>NZ_CP125958.1:0-4569620 GCF_046529425.1 Pantoea allii
ACGTTTCTTAGATTAGCGCCTACTTTTCTTATCGAATTTGTACGAGTGGAGTCCGCCGTGTCACTTACGCTTTGGCAACAGTGTCTTGCCCGTTTGCAGGATGAGCTTCCTGCCACCGAATTCAGCATGTGGATCCGTCCACTTCAGGCTGAATTAAACGACAATACGCTTGCCTTATATGCTCCTAACCGCTTCGTACTCGACTGGGTTCGGGATAAATACCTTAACAGCATCAATGCATTGCTGAATGAATTCTGCGGTGTCAACGTGCCGTTGTTGCGTTTTGAGGTGGGCACGCGCCCGGTTCAACAAGCCGCAGCGGTCAATCAGCCTGTCATGGCCAGCGTCAGCGCTCCGGCTGCACCCGTTCAAAACCGCCCGGCGCCTGCGCAGATTATGCGCCCAAGCTGGGATAATGTGCCTGCGCCAGCGGATGTGACTTATCGTTCTAACGTCAATAATCGCCATAACTTCGATAACTTTGTCGAAGGTAAATCGAACCAGCTGGCACGCGCGGCGGCACGCCAGGTGGCTGACAATCCTGGCGGGGCCTATAACCCACTGTTTCTCTATGGCGGTACGGGCCTGGGTAAAACCCACCTGTTGCATGCGGTAGGTAACGGCATTATTGCGCGTAAACCCAATGCCAAAGTGGTTTACATGCACTCCGAGCGCTTTGTGCAGGACATGGTTAAAGCGCTGCAAAATAATGCTATCGAAGAGTTTAAGCGCTACTACCGTTCGGTTGACGCGCTGCTGATCGATGACATTCAGTTCTTTGCCAACAAAGAGCGTTCTCAAGAAGAGTTTTTCCATACCTTTAATGCCCTGTTAGAAGGCAATCAGCAGATCATCCTGACCTCGGATCGTTATCCTAAAGAGATCAACGGCGTCGAAGATCGTCTGAAGTCGCGCTTTGGCTGGGGCTTAACGGTAGCGATCGAACCGCCAGAACTGGAAACCCGCGTCGCGATCCTGATGAAAAAGGCGGATGAAAACGATATCCGCCTGCCGGGCGAAGTAGCCTTCTTTATTGCCAAGCGTTTACGTTCCAATGTGCGCGAGCTGGAAGGGGCACTGAACCGGGTCATCGCCAACGCCAATTTTACCGGCCGGGCGATTACGATCGATTTCGTTCGTGAAGCGCTGCGGGATCTCCTGGCGTTGCAAGAGAAGCTGGTCACTATTGATAATATTCAGAAGACCGTTGCTGAGTACTACAAAATTAAAGTCGCAGACCTGCTCTCTAAGCGCCGTTCGCGCTCGGTAGCACGTCCGCGTCAAATGGCGATGGCGATGGCTAAAGAGCTGACCAACCACAGTTTGCCGGAAATCGGCGACGCTTTTGGTGGTCGCGACCATACCACGGTGCTTCACGCTTGCCGTAAGATTGAGCAGTTGCGTGAAGAAAGCCACGACATCAAAGAAGATTTCTCAAATCTCATCAGAACATTATCTTCGTGACGCTATGAAATTTATTGTTGAACGTGAACAGTTGCTAAAGCCGCTGCAGCAAGTCAGTGGTCCATTAGGTGGTCGCCCGACGCTGCCAATCCTCGGCAACCTGCTGATGCAGGTTAATGAAGGCTCTTTGTTGCTGACCGGCACCGATTTAGAAATGGAAATGGTCGCACGGGTTGCGCTAACCCAGGCGCACGAGACCGGCGCGACGACCGTTCCGGCACGCAAATTCCTGGATATTTGCCGTGGCCTGCCGGAAGGCGCGGAGATAAACGTAACGCTGGAAGGCGAGCGCATGTTAGTGCGCTCTGGCCGGAGCCGCTTTTCGCTCTCTACGCTGCCCGCCAGCGATTTCCCAAATCTGGATGACTGGCAGAACGAAGTTGAATTCACGCTGCCTCAGGCCACGCTAAAACGCCTGATCGAAGCCACCCAGTTCTCTATGGCCCACCAGGACGTACGTTATTACCTGAACGGTATGATGTTTGAGACGGAAGGCGAAGAGCTGCGTACGGTTGCTACCGACGGTCACCGTCTGGCGGTCTGCTCAATGCCCATTGGCCAGGCGCTGCCAAGCCATTCAGTGATTGTGCCGCGTAAAGGGGTCATCGAGCTGTTACGCCTGCTGGACGGCGGCGATACGCCGCTTCAGGTGCAGATTGGCAGCAGTAATATCCGCGCGCACGTTGGCGACTATATTTTTACCTCCAAGCTGGTGGATGGCCGTTTCCCTGATTATCGTCGGGTATTGCCTAAGAACCCGGATAAAGTCCTGGAAGCAGGCTGCGATCTGCTGAAACAGGCTTTTGCCCGTGCGGCGATTCTCTCTAATGAGAAATTTCGCGGCGTTCGGCTGCATATCACCGAAAATCAGCTGAAAATTACCGCCAATAATCCTGAGCAGGAAGAAGCGGAAGAGATGCTGGATGTCAGCTATAACGGCAGCGAACTCGAAATTGGCTTCAACGTCAGTTACGTACTGGATGTGCTGAATGCCCTTAAGTGCGAGAATGTGCGTCTGCTGCTGACGGATTCGGTATCAAGCGTGCAGATCGAAGATGTGGTGAGTCCGGCAGCGGCCTATGTCGTCATGCCAATGCGTTTGTAGAACACGGGCTAATCGGTTCGCTATTTTCATCCGTTCAGTGCGCCTCTCTGGTCACATACGTTGTATGCGCCAGGCGCGCTGAGCGTGTGAAAACAAGCAGAACCGCTAACGTCCGGAACCACTGAGATTTGATAAACCTCATTTGCCCTTCACGCTGGATTGATTCATGGCTTTAACCCGCCTGCTGATAAAAGATTTTCGTAATATTGAACAGGCCGACTTAGCGTTAGCGCCAGGGTTTAATTTTCTGGTGGGTGCGAATGGTAGCGGTAAAACCAGCGTGCTTGAGGCGATTTATACACTGGGACACGGCCGTGCTTTCCGCAGTTTACAGGCGGGCCGGGTGATTCGTCACGATCAGGCGGCGTTTGTGCTGCACGGTCGGCTCGAAGGTCAGGAGCGCGAGCTCTCGGTGGGGCTGAGTAAAAACCGGGCCGGAGAAAGCAAAGTCCGCATTGATGGCAGCGATGGTCACAAAGTCGCTGAGCTGGCGCAGCTGTTGCCGATGCAGTTAATTACGCCAGAAGGTTTTACTCTACTAAACGGTGGCCCCAAATATCGCAGAGCCTATGTGGACTGGGGCTGTTTTCATAATACGCCAGGCTTTTTTAATGCCTGGAGCAACCTCCGCCGCCTGCTTAAGCAACGCAATGCGGCGTTGCGTCAGGTCACGCGCTACAGCCAGATTCGCCCCTGGGATCAGGAACTGGTCCCGCTGGCCGAGCAGATCAGCCAGTGGCGCGCTGAATACAGCGCGGCCATCTCAGCCGAAATTGTCACCACCTGTGGACAGTTCTTACCCGAATTTGATCTGCGTTTTTCGTTCCAGCGTGGCTGGGACAAAGAAAGCGATTACGGCGAGCTGCTTGAACGCAACTTCGAACGCGATCGTGCCCTGACTTATACCGCCAGCGGCCCGCACAAAGCGGATTTCCGTATTCGTGCCGAAGGTACGCCGGTGGAAGATTTACTCTCACGCGGTCAGCTTAAGCTACTGATGTGTGCATTGCGTCTGGCGCAGGGCGAGTTCCTGACCCGCCAGAGCGGACGCCGTTGTGTTTACCTCATTGATGACTTTGCTTCTGAACTGGATGACAGCCGTCGTAGCCTGCTGGCGCAACGACTGAAAGCTACCCAGGCACAGGTCTTTGTCAGCGCCATCTCTTCGGAGCATGTAATCGACATGACTGACGAAAAGGGCAAGATGTTCCGCGTGGAACAGGGTAAAATAGCGGTTCAACCTAAAGATTAAATGAGCGAGAAACGTTGATGTCGAATTCTTATGACTCTTCAAGTATCAAAGTCCTGAAAGGGCTTGATGCGGTACGCAAACGCCCGGGCATGTACATCGGCGATACCGATGACGGAACCGGTCTGCATCACATGGTATTCGAGGTCGTGGATAACGCAATCGACGAAGCGCTCGCCGGTCACTGTAAAGATATCGTCGTCACCATCCATGCGGATAACTCTGTCTCCGTACAGGATGACGGACGAGGTATCCCAACCGGCATCCACGAAGAAGAAGGTGTGTCGGCAGCGGAAGTCATCATGACCGTCCTGCACGCCGGTGGTAAGTTTGATGACAACTCTTATAAAGTGTCTGGCGGCCTGCACGGCGTGGGTGTTTCCGTTGTTAACGCCCTGTCGCAGAAGCTGGAGCTGACCATTCGTCGCGAAGGCAAAGTGCATCAGCAGATCTATGTGCACGGGGTGCCTGAAGCGCCACTGGCGGCCACTGGCGATACCGACGCAACCGGTACCCGCATCCGTTTCTGGCCAAGTCATGACACCTTTACCAACGTTACCGATTTCGAATACGACATTCTGGCGAAACGCCTGCGTGAACTGTCCTTCCTGAACTCTGGCGTGTCGATTCGTCTGGAAGACAAGCGTGATGCAAGAAATGACCACTTCCACTATGAAGGCGGCATTCGCGCTTTTGTTGAGTATCTGAATAAGAACAAAACGCCTATTCACCCCACCGTATTCTATTTCTCTACCGAGAAAGATGGCATTGGCGTAGAAGTGGCACTGCAGTGGAATGACGGCTTCCAGGAAAACATTTACTGCTTTACCAACAATATTCCACAGCGCGACGGCGGTACGCACCTTGCCGGTTTCCGCGCGGCGATGACGCGCACCCTGAATGCCTATATGGATAAAGAGGGTTACAGCAAGAAAGCCAAAGTCAGCGCGACCGGTGACGATGCGCGTGAAGGGCTGATTGCAGTGGTTTCGGTAAAAGTACCGGATCCGAAATTCTCTTCACAGACCAAAGACAAACTGGTTTCTTCAGAAGTAAAATCGGCCGTTGAACAGCAGATGAACGAACTGCTGGCTGAATATCTGCTGGAAAATCCGGGCGATGCAAAAATCGTTGTCGGCAAAATTATTGATGCTGCACGCGCCCGTGAAGCTGCACGTCGTGCCCGTGAGATGACCCGCCGTAAAGGCGCGCTGGATCTGGCTGGCCTGCCAGGCAAACTGGCGGATTGTCAGGAGCGCGATCCGGCGCTGTCAGAAATCTACCTGGTGGAGGGTGATTCCGCAGGCGGTTCTGCCAAGCAAGGCCGTAACCGTAAGAATCAGGCCATACTGCCGCTTAAAGGTAAGATCCTGAACGTCGAGAAGGCGCGCTTCGATAAGATGCTGGCTTCTCAGGAAGTGGCAACGCTGATTACCGCGCTCGGCTGCGGCATCGGCCGCGATGAATATAATCCAGACAAACTGCGTTATCACAGCATCATCATCATGACCGATGCGGACGTCGACGGCTCACACATTCGTACGCTGCTGTTGACCTTCTTCTATCGCCAGATGCCAGAAATTATCGAGCGTGGCCACGTTTATATCGCGCAGCCGCCGCTGTACAAGGTGAAAAAAGGCAAGCAGGAGCAGTACATCAAGGATGATGAGGCAATGCTTCAGTACCAGATTGCTATTGCCCTTGACGGTACCTCGCTGCACACCACCGCCAGCGCACCGGCGTTAGGCGGCGAACCACTGGAAACGCTGGTGGCTGAATTCAACAGCACCCAGAAGATGATCAAACGTATGGAGCGCCGTTATCCGGTCGCCATGCTGCGTGCGCTGATTTATCACGATACCCTGAGCGATATCAGCAACGAAGCGCAAGTGACCCTGTGGATCAATGGCCTGGTTAGCTACCTGACCGAACGCGAAGCGCACGGCAGCACCTATCTGGCACAGGTTCGTGAAAACCGTGAGCAGAGCGTCTTTGAGCCAGTTTTACGCGTCCGTACGCATGGCGTGGATACCGACTATCCTCTGGATGCCGAGTTCCTGCAGGGTGCAGAATACCGCAAGATTTGCACTCTGGGCGGCAAACTGCGCGGTTTGCTGGAAGAAGATGCCTATATCGAACGCGGCGAACGCCGTCAGCCTGTCAGCAGTTTTGAACAGGCGATTGACTGGCTGGAGAAAGAGTCGCGTCGCGGTCTGTCGGTCCAGCGCTATAAAGGTCTGGGCGAGATGAACCCGGAGCAGCTGTGGGAAACGACCATGGACCCGGACAGCCGCCGTATGTTACGCGTGACAATCAAAGATGCGATTGCCGCCGATCAGCTGTTCACCACACTGATGGGCGACGCGGTTGAACCACGCCGTGCCTTCATCGAAGAGAATGCGCTGAAAGCCGCAAATATTGATATCTAATCGCCCTGCGATGAGCAAAACCCTTCCTCTGGAAGGGTTTTTTTTTGCCTGATACCGCTGCCCGATTTGCGCATCGCCAGACGGGCGGTGGCCAGATTATGGTGTAAGCGTGCGATAAAGCGCCGACGAACTGGTCAATATGCGCTGAATCGCGCTAGCATTGCAGCAAACCTGACACAACGAGGATGCTATGGCTATAAAACTGATCGCAATTGATATGGATGGCACGCTGCTGAATCCGCAGCATGAGATCACGCCAAGGGTAAAAACAGCGCTGAACCGCGCCCGGGAAAAGGGTGTTTCCATTGTGTTAGCGACCGGCAGGCCTTTCGTTGGCATTGAACGTTATCTGATGGAGCTGGATCTGCAAACCAGCGGACAGTACTGCATCAGCAATAACGGTGCCCTGGTTCACCGGGCCGAAGATGGCGAGGTGGTCGCGGATGTGACGCTGGGTTATGACGATTATTTGTATGTCGAGAAGCTGGCTCGGGAACTGGGCGTGCATTTCCAAGCCTTTGATAAGTCGCATCTTTATACACCAAACAAAGACATCAGCGAATTCACTATTCACGAATCCAGCCTGACCGGTATTCCGGTACGCTATCGCGCCGTGGAAGAGATGGACCCGACCACTCGCTTCCCGAAACTGATGATGATTGATAAGCCCGCCCTGCTCGATGCAGCGATTGCAAAGTTACCTCAACATGCACATCAAACTTACACCATCCTGAAGAGCGCGCCCTATTACCTGGAGATTCTCGATCGCCGGGTGAATAAAGGCTACGGTGTAAAAATGCTGGCCGAAAAACTGGGACTTAAAGCGGAAGAAGTGATGGCGATAGGCGATCAGGAAAACGATCTGGCCATGATTGAATACGCAGGCACCGGTGTGGCAATGGGCAATGCCATTGAATCGGTTAAGCAGATTGCGCAGTTCGTCACCAAAACCAACAGGGAAGATGGTGTTGCGCACGCGATTGAAAAATGGGTGCTTTAGCCTGTTCTGACGCAGGGTGAGGCCGCCGTTGATTGCCTCTTATGAGGCTGTTTCATCCATAAATACACGCGCGTAATTTGCCGCCCTCCTGTTCACTGGATTTTGCTATGTCTGAAAAACAGATCACCTTTGCATCGCGCCACCATCAGTTGACGAACATCAACGTCTGGACCGCTGACAGCCAGTGGCTGGCATTTGATGTGCGGCCTTCCGGCGCTTCTTTTACCAGCCAGACCATTGAGCGCGTGAATGTGAACACGGGCGAAGTGGAGGTGGTATATCAGGCAAAGGATGGCGCGCACGTTGGCGTCGTCACCGTAAGTCCGACATTGCCCCCACGTTACGTTTGTATCCATGGACCTGAGCATCCTGACGAAAGCTGGCATTACGATTTTCATCATCGGCGCGGCGTGATCGTGGCAGAGGGCCAGGCCGAAAACCTGGATGCATGCGATATCACGCCGCCCTTCACGCCAGGTGCCCTGCGTGGCGGCTCCCACGTGCATGTTTTTAGCCCGGATGGCACACGCATTAGCTTCACCTATAACGATCACGTAATGCACGAACGGGATCAGCGTCTTGACCTGCGTAATGTCGGCATCGCCGTACCACTGCGATCGGTTAAGCCAGAAAAGCAGCACCCGCGCGAATACGATGGCAGCCATTTTTGCGTGTTAATTAGTGAAACAACCGCCAGTCCGCAGCCGGGTAGCGACCACATCAACCGGGCATATGAAGAGTGCTGGATTGGCAACCAGGGCTATCAAAAACCTGACGGTAGCTGGCAACGCTGGGCCATCGCCTTTATCGGTGACACCCTTTCCGCTACAGGGGAAAAGTGTCCCGAAGTGTTTGTCGTCGATCTGCCTGAATCGCTGGAAGCGTATGCAATGCCGGGAGGTTTACCGCTGGAAGGTGATAACGATCATCTACCTGCGCCGCCGGCTGGTGTTCGGCAACGCCGCATAACGACGACTCAAGGACTGGCGTTACAACCTCGCCACTGGCTGCGAAGTTCGCCAGATGGCAGTGCGATAGCGTTTTTAATGGCAGACAGCCAGCAGGTGATCCAGCTTTGGCGCGTGTCGCCTAACGGCGGCAAACCCCGTCAGGTAACCCGCCTGCCCAGCAGCATTCAGTCGGCGTTTAGCTGGCGGCCCTGTGGCGAAGCCATTGCCTTTATCTGCGATAACAGCGTTATGCTTTGCCGCGTGGCAACCGGTGAGTGTCAACGCTTAACGGTACGACGTCGTGAGGCACCGTCCGGTGAGGCCGTGGTCTGGTCACCAGACGGAAAGCAGATTGCTTTTATGCGTGAAAAAGAGGGCTGGCGGCAACTGTTTACCGTTGCGGTTGCATAGCGGGCATGGGTTGAGCATGGGCCAGGTTTTCCTCGGTGTGCGCCAGCTTTTCGCTCTGCAGCACCCGGGCGCGCGGTGAATCCAGACGTTGGTCGCTATCGCTACGATAATAATCCCAGGGTAACAACAGCGTATCCATTACCGCAGAAAAAGGCAGGTCAACCAGCGCCAGCGGCTTAAGCGCCCAACTGGCATTGCTGTCGGTAAGAATATCAGCGCTGGCGCGCGTGCCCGGATAATAGCCCTGGCTTGCCCCGGTATGCGTCATCACACTGGAACATCCACTTGAAACGACCGCGCAGCACATCACGCCTGCCAGCGGTAACCTTTTCATCATTTTCATATCGTCATCCCTTCAGTCCTGGCAACACCTGACTGAGTTGGCTCGCCAGAATACCTTATCACCCGCTAGTGAAGTCCGTTCTGGTCCGGCTATGTACCCCTGAGTGTATGTCATTTCACCGATTTGGCGAAAAAATTACGTACGGCACCTTGAAAGCATGTTACCTGCACCCATTTTTATAGCAGGCCGTTAAGGTTGCCGCCGTAAGGGGCAATGCGGTACGACACAACCTGTCCACTGCTGGAAGGTTGCCAAAACTTGCTGACATTCAGGAGTATTTTTATGCGTAACTTTGATCTGTCTCCACTTTATCGCTCTGCTATCGGTTTTGATCGTTTGTTCAACCTGCTTGAGTCCAATCAAAATCAGAGCAACGGGGGTTATCCTCCTTATAATGTCGAACTGGTTGATGAAAACCATTATCGCATTACCATCGCGGTGGCCGGTTTTGCCCAGAGTGAACTTGATATTACTGCCCACGATAACGTGCTGATCGTGCGTGGTGCCCATCCAGAAGAGCAGACTGAACGTAAGTATCTCTATCAGGGCATCGCCGAGCGTAATTTCGAGCGCAAATTCCAGCTGGCTGACCATATCGTCGTGCGTGATGCGCGTCTGGAAAATGGGTTATTGAGCATCGATCTTGAGCGTCTGGTGCCTGAAGAAGCAAAACCACGCCGGATTGAAATTCTGAAATAAAACGGCCGTAACGGCTGAGTCATTCTGGAGAACGGCCACAGCATTGCTGCTGTGGCCGTTTTTTTATGGATGACATTGGCAATAAAGACGTTTTGCAGCCCTGCCTCGTTGAAGCGTGTATCAGGGCGATGCGGCGACTGACGCGGGAACGGGCAAAGCGAAGCATAATGAGGCATCAGGTTTGCAATAGCCTCATGGAACACGTTGCGGTGGCGTTAAACTCAGTGCTGAATCTGTGCCAGCTCTTCTTCGCTCAGGCCCGTCATTTTCATTACGGTAGAGAGATCGAGACCATTCTGCAGCATGGTTCGCGCGACTTCGCGTTTACCTTCATTGCGGCCTTCCTGTCGTCCGAGCTGAATCCCTCGCTCAATGCCTTTCTGAATGCCTTTTTGTTCAAGCTGCTGTGCGATAGTCATTAGCGCGTCTCCGTGTTGCGGTACCCGCCGGGCGAGTTCCTGGATAAAAGCCTCGACGGCCAGGGTTTCCCCCGCCTGCATAATATAATGTACTAAGGATACGACCTGTGATGATGAAAGATAACCGGACAGCAGCACAGGGACAAGTCTGTCCATCAGATCGGCGAGATCGCGCTGATGGATGTGCTTTTGCAGCAGGGTCAGTGCGGCCATACTGCGATGGCCCGCGATTTCATCATCAGGTATAACCGTGATATCAACCAGGGGAAAACATGTACTGTACAGTTTGCTGGCCAGCGCCGGCTGGATAAATTCATCCAGCCAGCAGGTGGAATAAGGATAGGGCCGGCGTTTACCCATATAAAACAGCACCGGTATAACCAGCGGCAGCTTTTTATGACCGGCGTCGAGATGGCGCTGCATCGCCGCAACCGCATAGCGCAGAAGCCGGAACGCCATATGTTTATCGGGTGAAGACTGGTGCTCAATCAGCACATGAATATACCCCTCACCGCATGCGGTTTTCAGGCTATAAAGCACATCGCTGAAATACTGACGCAGATCCGCTTCGACAAAGGAACCTGACTCCAGCTTTAAGGTACTCAGATCACAAATAGCATGCAGCTCGTCAGGAAGATGAAGATCCATGAAATCGCGCGCAATCTCAGGCTGGGTTAAAAACTGGCGGAAAGTCGCATCGTGTGGTGTTGGCGTTGAGTTTTTCTTCTTCATGGCATCGGGCCTGAATGATAAGAATCAGCGTTTCTCAACCCGGGAATAACGCAAAAGGTTGAGAGCGTCGTGCGATGTATCTGGTCTTTTATCTTGCCAGGGAGGGTGATACTTTCATGCAGAGGGCGAGGTGTCCAGGTTAACGCTCTTTTATGAGTAATGGGTTCCATATTAGCGCTTGCCAATCGGGTTCTACTAAAAAAGACCAGCGCCTCCATGATTTTAAAAAAGCAGATACATCACAAAAAATTCCATGATGAATAATGCTTAGATAACTCAATTTATATTTTCATGTAAATCATGTGTATGTAATAACAACTTATTCAGAAGTTGATCATAAGAATTAATTTTTTGAAAAAAATTATACTGTTTAATTCCCATAGGCTCATACAGGATCACGTTTAGCCGGATCAATCGTGTTGACGAAAAACGCTTATTGCTAGAGGCTACCAAAAGGACAGGTTAGATTATTATCGAATACGACACTGCATTAAACGTCCTTTCCGACATACGTGGAGTCTCTTTATGGCAATAACCCGACGCTTTATTTTACAAGCCGGAGGTGCACTAAGTGCGCTTACCGTTTTTAACGCCCTCAGCAACACGCCTTTTAGCTCAGGGGAAAAACAACCTGTGTTGAACGTCCCCGTAGGCAGCGTGGACTGCCATATGCACCTTTATGACGATAAATATCCTGCTGTACCCGGTGCAAGCTTACAACCCGCCAATGCATCGCTTGCCGATTACTCCTCGTTGCAAGCCCGCCTGGGACTTCACCGCATGGTCATTGTCACGCCTTCAACCTACGGCACAGATAACCGGCTGTTGATGGAGGGCCTTAAGCAGAGTGCAGGCCAGGCAAGGGGCGTGGCCGTTATCGATACGTCAGTGAGTGATGCAGAGCTACAAGAAATGGATCGGCATGGCGTACGTGGTATTCGTTTTAATCTGAGCAGAGGAGGAACATCTCTGGATAATCTGGAGCCTCTTGCTTCCCGAATAGCACAGTGGGGATGGCATATTCAGGTCGTTGCGCCCGGCGAAAAACTGGCTGAGCTGGAATCGCGCCTGGCGGCGCTGCCCACAAAACTGGTTATCGATCATTTGGGGCATATTCCGCAACCAGAGGGAATCACGTCTCCTTGTTTCCAGACAGTAACCCGTCTCCTTGAAGCAGGTAACACCTGGGTAAAACTGTCTGGGCCATACATCAAGTCCCGCGTCGGCCCACCGGGCTATGAGGACGTGGGTCAGGTCGCCGCGAAACTGGTAAGGATTCGGCCTAACCGCCTGTTGTGGGGAAGTGACTGGCCACATCCTACAAAAGAAGAACACGATAAGCCCGATGATGCCGCCATACTCGATTTACTGGCGCGCTGGGCACCCTCGTCCGCAGACAGGATGTTAATTCTGCGTGATAACCCATCTGAGCTCTACGGCTTTGATAACCGCGCCCTCGGATAAACATGCAGTAAAGGAGATGGTACGCTCGTCAGATGCCTGCAATCTCAGCCGGATGATTTATGTTTGCGAACGCATAAACCATCGCTGCCTGATCATGCCACCAAACATATTCACCAGGAGCCCGACAATAATTACCGCTGCGCCCACAACCTGCTGGAGTGATAGCGTTTCCCCCAACAACAAGGCCGCACTGACGATCCCCACCACAGGCACCAGCAGAGACAACGGCGCAACGCGCCATGTTTCATAGCGGCTGAGCAAGGTACTCCAGATGCCGTAGCCCATAATGGTCGCGACAAACGCCAGATAAACGAGCGCCAGTATCGTTTGCAGGTTAATCTGCGTCAGACTACTCATTATCGCCGATTCACCGTCAAACAGCAGCGAACAGCCAATAAAAGGAAGAACCGGAACCAGGGCGCTCCAGACCACCAATGACATCACCGGTACGGGATAGTGACGCGTAATGATCTTATTGGTGATGTTGCCCAGTCCCCAGGAGAACGCCGCCGCCAGCATCAGCATCATCGTCGTCAGCGTAATACCGGCTGCACTCTGGCCCGCCATTCCCGAGGTCGCCAACAAAAACATACCCAGAGTGGCGATAATAATACCCACGATATGATTCCAGCGGAGTTTCTCTGCCAGAAACAGTGCCCCGAGTAGCAACGTAAAGAACGCCTGTGCCTGAAGCACCAGCGAGGCCAGGCCTGCCGGCATGCCCAGCTTGATCGCCAAAAACAGAAACGCAAACTGCCCAAAACTGATGGTCATGCCGTACAGTAAAATCCAGCGCAGTGGTACGGCAGGACGACGCACCAACAAAATGGCGGGAAAGGCGACCAGAGCGAAACGCAGTCCGGCCAGCAAGAAGGGCGGCATATTCTGCAGGCCCAGTTTGATCACCACAAAGTTCACGCCCCAGGCAACCACCACGCAAAGGGCCAACAGCATATCTTTTCCCGACACAGCACACTCCTTTTGCTCGTCTCAGGCCACAACAGCCATGAGCCCAACCGCGTTGACCGATAATGCAAAAATAGTCGTCTACTGCCCGGCAACACCAGGTTGTGGCAGCGTCACGTTAAAGCACAGGTTAGCCATGGGCACACGGCGGCCTTTTATGATGATGCAGGCGCAAAATCAGCTGTCGCGCCAGGCGTTTTCCACTTCTTCTGCAAGGATCTGTACCGCTTTTTCAATATTTTCAGCCTCCGGCACATAGTTCATACGCATGCACTGATGTGTGTGCGGCCAGTCATGTTCCAGCCCAGGGAAGAAAAAGTGTCCGGGTACCATCAGCACGCCTCGCGCCTTAAGTCGTTGATACAGCAACTCCGTACTGATCGGCAAATCGCGAAACCACAGCCAGAGGAAAATTGCCCCTTCGGGTTTATGTATCAGGCAGCGATCCGCAGTTAAGTAACGACGAATAATGGCGATCGTCTGCCTAACCTTGTCCTGATAGAAAGGCTTGATCACCGCTTCAGACAGTCGCAGCAAATCGCCACGCTGGATCATTTCACAGGCGATGGCCGGGCCAATACTGCCTGGTGCCAGGCTGATAATGCCGTTCATGTTGCCAATCGCCGCAATGGTGCTTTCATCAGCGATAATAATGCCGCAGCGCGCGCCAGGCAGACCGAGCTTGGACAGACTCATGCAAAGAATGATATTGGGATTCCACAGAGGCCGGACATCGCTAAAAATAATGCCCGGAAACGGCACACCATAAGCATTATCGATCAGTAGCGGAACCTCATGCTGCTGCGCCAGCGCATCCAACTGCAGCAGTTCATCATCAGTAATCACATTGCCGGTGGGATTCGTTGGGCGTGAGACACAAATCAGGCCGACGTCGTCATTCATAGGTAAATGTTCAAAATCGACGTGATACTTGAACTGTCCTTCCGGCAACAACTCAATATTCGGTTTAGCCGAAATAAACAGGTCCTCATCCAGCCCCGCATCGGCATAACCCAGGTATTCTGGTGCCAGTGGGAACAGCACACGTTTTTTGCTGCCGTCACTGCGGCGGCCCGCAAACAGATTAAACAGATAGAAAAACGCGCTCTGGCTACCATTGGTCAGGGCAATATTCTGTGCAGTGATGGACCAGCCAAGCTGCTCGCGCAGCATCGCCGCCAGCGCATCCAGCAGCACCGCTTTACCGCGTGGGCCATCGTAATTGCACAGGGCCTCACTCAGCTTGCCCTCATCATGCATATGCTGCAGCAACTGCTGAAAATAGTCGTTCATTGCCGGGATCTGCGCAGGATTGCCGCCGCCGAGCATGATAGTGCCAGGCGTACGTAAGCCTGCGCCCATGTCTTCCATCAGACGTGAGATGCCAGAATGCTGAGTAAATTTGTCGCCGAACTGAGAAAAGGCCATAACGGTTAAAAATTTGTAATAAAGAATGGGTGAACCACCATAACGCCCGCTCCCGGCGGGCGCAATGGAAAGCCGTAGGGATTACGTCAGCACATGCGGATTAACGCAGTTTTTTTCTACCTTGCCGTTCAGCGCTGCGATCAGATTTTCTACCGCATCCTGCATCATCCCGTATCGGGTTTCATGGGTTGCTGAACCAATGTGCGGCAGCGTCACCACATTCGGCAACGACAGCAGTGACGAGTCAGTGGGTAAGGGCTCTTTCTCGAACACATCCAGTCCGGCGGCACGAATAGTACCGTCCTGCAGGGCGGCAATCAGCGCCTTTTCATCCACCACCGGGCCACGACCGGCATTGATCAGTATGGCATCAGGCTTCATCAGCTTTAACTGTTCCGCGCCAATCAAATGGTGGGTTTCTTCGGTCAGCGGCAGGCTGATGCACACAAAGTCGCTCTGTTTTAGCAGCGTTTCCAATTCACAGCGTTGCGCCGCGAACTGTGATTCGGCCTGCTCATGCTGGCGGCGAGCCTGGTAGATAATTTTCATGCCAAAACCGAAATGCGCCCGCTGGGCCAGCGCCATTCCAATGCGGCCCATCCCAAGGATTCCCAAGGTTTTATGGTGCACATCGGTGCCAAAGCGATCCGGGCCAATGCTTTTTTGCCAGTTACCCGCCTTTACCCAGGCATCCAGTTCCGGAATGCGTCGTGCGCTGCTGAGGACCAGCGCCATAATGGTATCGGCGACTGTTTCTGTCAGCACCGTTGGCGTATGCATTAGCACCACGCCACGTTGATTTAGCGCATCTACATCAAAGTTGTCATAGCCCACAGAAACGCTGGAACAGGCCCGTAGCTTAGGCATTTTTGCCAGCAGCGCCCCATTGACTTTACCGCCCGAGCCTAATAATCCTTCGGCCTGTTGCAGCGCCTTTTCATGCTGCTGCTGGCTTTCTGGCGACAGATCGTCGATTTCGGTCACCGTGGCATGTTCTGCAAGGCGCGCACGCAGATCGTCAGGCAATTTTTTATAGAGAATGACGGCGGGTTTCATGAGAGAGCTCCCTGTAAATGAATGACGGGCAACGCTAAGGTCGCCCGGAGAAGGTGCTAACGCTTACGCTTTCAGGCCGGTTTCGCCCCGTGAAGCGGCGGCGTCTTATTCTGTGCGGGTTTGACGATAAGCGTCAGTACCACTGACAGCAGTAACGCGCCGCCCATAAAGATATAGGAGGCAGAAGGACTGCCGGTCGCACCATTCAGATAACCCACAATCCAGGAACCGATAAAGGAACCCAGCGCGCCCATACTGTTAATCAATGCCATTGCACCACCCGCGACATTACGCGGCAACATTTCCGGAATAATGGCAAAGAACGGTCCATATGGCGCGTACATCGCCGCCCCCGCAATCACCAGTAATGTATAGGATAGCCAGAAATTGCCGGAGCCGACCAGATACGAGCCCAGGAACGCCAGTGCACCAATCAGCAGCAGTGGCCAGACAAACAGCTTACGGTTTTGCGTTTTGTCTGAGGCCCAGGAAACCAGCACCATCGCAATGGTGGCCGCCAGATAAGGTACGGCTGACAGCCAGCCGGCTTCAACCATGCCCATTTGAGTGCCATTACGCAAAATTGAAGGCAACCACAGTACGAAACCGTAAACGCCAATGCTCCAGGCAAAATATTGCAAACAGAGAATGATGACATTGCGGTTGCGGAAGGCTTCGCCGTAGTTGCGTACCGCCTTAATACTTTCCTGCTCTTTTTGCAGCTCAGCCTGCAGCGCGGCTTTTTCTGCATCACTCATCCAGCGCGCCTGCGACGGTTTGTCCTGCACTAAGAACCACCAGGCCACGGCCCAGATAACCGCGGGAATGCCTTCAAAAATGAACATTTCCCGCCAGCCGAAGGCCTCGATTAAATAACCGGACACCACTGACATCCACAATACTGTGACCGGATTGCCCAGGATCAGAAAGGTATTGGCCCGCGAGCGTTCAGATTTAGTAAACCAGTTACTGATATAAATCAGCATGGCGGGCATCACGGCGGCTTCGACAACGCCAAGAACAAAACGAATGGCCGCCAGCATGGGAATGTTACTGACGATACCGGTCAGTGAAGCACAGCCGCCCCACAGAATCAGGCACCAGAAAATCAGTTTTTTTACACTGCGGCGTTCGGCATAAATTGCCCCGGGGATCTGGAAAAAGAAATACCCCAGAAAGAACAGGGCGCCCAGTAATGATGACATGCCTTTCGTGATGCCCAAATCGTCATTAATGCCCGCTGCCGACGCAAAACTAAAATTTGCACGGTCAAGGTAGGCAAGGCTGTAAGTAATAAACACGATGGGCATGATGAACCACCAGCGTTTGGGCGCGATAGTCTGCGTTTTCATCGGAAACTCCTCTGTCTGTGTTTGCGGGCTGGGCTACGCATCGCCTAACTGCTGACGTGTCGGCAAACCTTCGCTATCGCCAATAACCTGAATCGCCAGTGAACCTATTTTGTTACCCCGGCGAATCGCCTGTACCAGTGGCTTCCCTTCCAGCAACGCACTCACCACACCCACGGCAAAACCATCTCCCGCCCCCACAGTATCAACGACGTTATCGACTTTCATCGCCTCAACCTGGCCCTGCTCACCGCTGGCCGTTTTGTACCAGGCACCGTCACAACCGGTTTTAATGATGACCGCTTTCACGCCCTTATCGAGATAAAAATCGGCGATATCCTGCGGCTGACGATAGCCGGTTAAGATATAGCCCTCTTTTTCTCCAGGCAGTACCCAGTCAGCGTATTCCGCTAACAGATTGAGCTGCTTGCGCATTTCATCTTCGCTGCGCCACAACACAGGTCGCAGATTGGGGTCAAACGAAATAGTTTTGCCTCGTGCCCGCATCTCTTTAGCCGCATGCTTTGTCAGCGCAAGCGAGCTGTCTGAAATCGCCGCCGCCACGCCGCTAAGATGCAAATGGCGCGCGGAACCGAAATAGTCGTGGTCAAAATCCTTTGGCGACAGATGACTGGCAGCGGAGCCTTTACGGAAGTACTCCACAAGCGGATCTGAACCGTCATCGACTTTGGATTTAAGCTGGAAACCGGTGGGATAGTGCGAGTCGACGATCACCTGGCGGTGGTCAATATTTTCCTTATCCAGCACCTGACAGATAAAGCGACCAAAGGCGTCCTGCCCAATGCGGCTTACCCAGCCCACTTTCAGGCCAAGGCGCGCCAGACCGATTGCCACATTCAGTTCAGCGCCAGCGGCGCGCTTAACAAAAGTTTCTACAGCGGCCAAATCGCCCGTTTCACGGGCGACAAACATGGCCATGGCCTCACCGATGGTGATCACATCAAGCGTGCCGTTTGGATGGGTCGTCATATGTACTCCTCAGACGTTACGCAGCAGCGTCACATAATGGCGCGTAACCGCAATCAAATCGTTGCCTTCCAGCGGAAACTCAATGCCGCGAGGCGCTGTTGCAGGTAACCGGTGTAACAGGCTTTGCCAGCCAGGCGGAGCGTCATCCAGCGCTATCGCGCGGTAGCTGGTCCCCTGCGGCGCCGCCGCTTTGACATGCACGTAACCCACATGGCCCGCCAGCAGGTCCGCCGCCTGGCGCGGGTCTTCATCCGTCCAGTACCAGTTGCCCATATCAAACGTCATGCCGATCGGCAGCGCCGCCTCCTGGGCAGCGTTGAAGAAACGCAACATAGGCTGCTGCTTACCAAAGCGCGTTTGATCATTTTCTACGGTCAGGGGAATGCCATATTCCGTCATAAGCTTACGCAGCATTTCGCTGTACAGCGCACCTGTGAAGTTTCCCAGCGCCACTTTCAACCGTTGTGCATTGAGCTGAAGTGCTTCGCTAAAGTAGCTTTTCAACAGTGGGTTTAGCCTGCCGTCCTCGCTGAACAAGGTGTCGGGCACCGAATAACTGACGCGTAACTGGTGCTGCCGCGCCGCCTGCGCCAGCGCGGGTAAATGCGTTAGCGTGGTGTCATCACACAGTTCACGGCGGATTTCCACACCGTCGGCACCGGCCTGCTGGATAATGGGCAAAAGCGCTAACTGCCCGCCCAGTGCAGCAACCTGTTGATGACCATAAGCAGCGGTCACGACGATGATTTCGGGCTTCATTACGGGCTCCTGATGTGAAAATCGGCATTTGCGTTACAAAAACGTTAAATGGAACCGGTTCCAAAGCAAAGTGGCAAAACGCGGAATTATGATCGTGCTCACGAAGTGAGCACGTAATCGAAAGGAAGAGTCTGAAAATCAGCGCAGGCGTTGGCTGGAACCGCGAACAATCAGTTCGCCCGAGAAAACCTGTTCGCAAGGGGGATGATCGTGACCGTCGATACGGGAAATAAGACGCTCAAGCGCGTGATAACCGATTTGCCAGGTCGGCTGCTTTAAGGTAGTAATACCCACCCCGGCCAATGCAGCCCACTCAAGCTCGTCAAATCCCAGCAGACCAATGTCGCTGCCCCAGTGCAGCGCAAGACGCTGGAGAGAGCGGGCCACCTGCAGGGTTAGCGCGCCATTGGCAACCATTACCGCACAGCGTTTTCCCGCATGGCGCTGATGAAAGTCGCGCAGGACGTTATCCATCAGCTCCGGTTGGTGCAGCGCGACCTCGGCGTTCTCATGGACGATCGCGGGATGCGCAGCCAAACGCTGGCGAAACGCCTGTAGCCGTTCCCGACGCGTATTCACGCTTCCAAGCGGTTCACTGAGAAACAGCAGTGCCTCATAGCCGTTATCAATAAGATGGCCGGTGGCCGTTTCTGCCGCTTCGGCATTATTCAGCCCGACAACATCGCACGGGAAATCAGGGATTTTTCGATCGATCAGTACCATGGGCAGCAACGACTGTTGTAACCGGCTCAGGACCTTTTCATGCATGCCAACCGCATTGACCACAATGCCTTCAACCTGATAACTGCTCAGCAACTGCAGGTAATGCTGCTCCAGATCGACTTCGTTATTGGTATTACACATCAGCAATGTAAAGCCACATTCGCGGCAGGCGGCTTCAATGCCGCACATCACGTCCACAGAATAGGGATTCGTAATATCGGCGATGATCAGGCCAATCAGTCGGGTACGCCCGCGTTTCAGGCCACGCGCCATCTGACTTGGCCGATAGTTAAGATCGCTAATCGCCTGCTCGATGCGCGCTTTTAAATCGGCAGAGAGCAAATGTTGCTCACCGTTTAAATAGCGTGAGACGCTGGTTTTACCGGTTTTTGCCGCGTGAGCAACATCGCTGATCGTGGCGCGAGACGGCCTGCTTTTCATAAAGTCTTCCGCAAATTAAGCATTTGGCGAGACTACCACAGGCATACAACATGGCAAAAAAGATAGCGTCATTGGGGAAGTTGCAGCCAGGGTTGCCACAGTACCTGCAGTTGCGCCAACGGCGCGCCTTCAAGCAGGCGCATTATCATCGTCGCTACCTGCTCCCCTCTCTGCTGCTCGCTGGCCTGGCGAATGGCGATAATCGGGTAATCGATAATGGCATCAGCCGGTAGCCCGTCCCACGCAATTAAGGTGATGGCGTCTTTACCCTGCAGGCGACCCGCCTGCTGCAATGCCATTAGCGCGCCTTCCGCCAGCGCGCTGCAATCGGTGATAATTGCCTCAGGTTGCAGCCCTTGCGCCAGCCAGTCTGTAATTTGTTGATAACCCGCCCGACGCGACGGTTCAACCACGGCGGTGGCATAAGGTGGCACGGAATCCAGCGCATTCAGATAACCCTGACGGCGATCGCGCACAAACGTGCAGGTCTCGTTGCCACCGAGCCAGGCGATACGTTGCATGCCAAGCGCCAGACAGTGCTTCACGGCCAGAACCGAACCGGCGGCATTGTCGACGTCAAACCAGGCATGATCCTGCTGTGCATCACTCCGTCCCAGTGTCAGAAAATTAAAACCTTTCTGCTGCAGGCTGAGCAGGCGCTCGTCATGAGGTAAGGTGTGCGTTACGACGATCGCATCGACCGCCCGGCTGCGCAGCATGCGAATCAGTGAACGCTGCCCGTCATGCGGTTTATCGGTTAATAACAGGAGATCGATATCGTAGTGAGAAAGACGCTGATCGAGCGCCACTAATATCTTGTTAAAGTGCGTGTCGCTGAGTGGCGGAGCGCTCATCGGATAAACCAGTCCTACCGCGTTGGCACGCCCGGTTTTTAAACGTCGGGCGGCAACATTGGGACGGTAGCCGCGTCGCTGTGCTTCTTCTTCCACACGCTGGCGTGTTTGTTTGGCCACATCCTCATAACCGTTGAGTGCACGGCTCACTGTGGTAACGGAGAGACCTAATACTGACGCAATGGCTTTCAGTGACATTATGCGTTATCCATTGTTCAATTTGAATCATTCTGGCATAAAGCGTTGACAGGCACCGTGCGCAGGTTCCCAACTGGAACCCTTGCCAATTTTATTACCGAAAATTGTCGAAAAAATGACAGCGAGCCGTATTTCGCCCCCGGAGACGGGGGCGGGATAATCAATTCAACGGACTGAGCGTAATTTCAACGCGACGGTTCTGCGCTTTACCGGCTTCAGTACTGTTAGTGGCAATCGGGCTGTCTGGCCCTGCGCCCTGAGTATGCAAACGATTCTCTGCGACACCCTGAACGATCAGGGCACTGGCAACGCTCTCGGCACGCTGCTGCGACAGACGCATGTTTAACGCACGCGAGCCGGTGCTGTCAGTATGTCCCACAACATTGACGGCCGTTTTGGGATACTCTTTCAGCACCATTGCCACACCGGTCAGTGTATTGGCCCCCGCCGGTTTCAGGCTGCTGCTGCTGGAATCAAAGGTCACATTGTTTGGCATGTTCAGCACGATGTTATCGCCCTGACGGGTCACACTAACGCCGGTTCCTTTCATTTTGTCGCGCAGTTTCGCTTCCTGGACATCCATGTAATAACCCACGCCGCCGCCTAATGCCGCGCCGCTGGCCGCACCAATTAATGCCCCTTTACCGCGATCTTTCTTCGAGGAAGAAATTACGCCAACGCCTGCGCCCACTAATGCGCCAAGGCCTGCACCTACACCGGATTTACCGGCCTGAGATTCGCCAGTGTAAGGATTGGTGGTACAACCCGATATCACCAGGCTACCGCTTAACAACAGGGTGAGAGCAATTAACTTTTTCTGCATTATTTATCCCTTACGTTCATCACAACGAGGCATCTTATCCCCTAAGTGGTACTGATTATGCCGCGCAAAAGTGAGGAAAATCCTGAGACAATGTCTTATTTTGTAAAGGATCGGCGTTAAATGTTGTCAGGATGGCAAAAACAGTTGGTTTGATGATCGTTAATCAGGCCGCAGGCCTGCATAAATGAATAACAAATTGTCGGGCCGATGAATTTAAAACCACGCGTTTTGAGTGCTTTTGAAAGCGCAATGGCCTGCGCGGAGGTTGTCGGGCTCTGTTTATAGTCGGCGAAGTGGTGGACAATAGGCTGATTATCGACGAACTGCCAGACAAAACGGGCAAAATCCTCGCCTTCTGCTTCCATTGCCAACATGGCTCGGGCATTTGCAATAATCGCCGCAATTTTGCCTGGATGACGGATAATGCCGCTGTTCTGCATAAGCTGCGCGATATCCTGCTCATCCATCAACGCAATGGCCTGCGGATCAAACTGGTGAAACGCGGCGCGGTAATTTTGGCGTTTTTTCAGCACGGTAATCCAGGACAACCCCGCCTGCTGGCCTTCCAGGCACAGCATTTCAAACAGCGCCTGTTTATCTCTCTGCGCGATGCCCCACTCCTTGTCATGGTAGGCCAGATAGACAGGATCTTGCGTTACCCAGCCACATCGTTGCATTGCATTAGTCCTTATATAGCGCGCTATTTTGATTTCCCCGATAGTAGAGGCAATCCCTGACGTTTTGAACCCTAAGCCGCGTAATTTGCGAGGCCGCTTCAGCTATCGACGCAGGTTATGTTATTCGCTGAATCGATCACGCATAAAAAGCGAAGGCAGGTGCGACGAATAAAAATATAATGATAACGATAGTCATTTTCAGGTAACTCCATGCGTAACGATGTAATCCTTATTGGCCGTGAGCTCACGGTATTTCTTTTTACTTCTCTGTTTATCACCTTAATGATCTGCCCCCTCTATGTGGATGTGGTCTGGATGGATAATGCGCTGCATGAAGCGTCTTTTACCGAAACCGTGCAGGAACTGTTGTTGGTCAGTCTTGCCGCGCTGTTTTTTATTGCCGCTCGTCATCGGCCCGAACAACGGGGTGGTTTAACCTTAATTGCCGGTTTTTACAGTTGTATGCTTATCCGTGAACTGGATTTTTTCTTCGATCTCATCCGTCATGGTAGCTGGGTGTGGTTTGCGCTGGCGATTGCGCTGGGCAGTTTAGCGGTAGCCATGCGAACACCTAAGCAAACCATCAGCGCGCTGGCGGATCTGCTGAATCACAATCGCTGGCCCGTCATGGCGGCCGGATTGATGATTGTGCTGGTTTTCTCCCGGCTGTTTGGTATGAACGCGCTGTGGGAGCACCTGATGCCCGATCACTATAATCGAGGCGTCAAAAATATGGCTGAAGAAGGCGTTGAACTGCTGGGTTACAGCCTGTGCTGGCTGGCCGGGCTTCGCTATCTGTGGCAAACCCGGCGCTAAACGCGCCAGGTAAACACTGCCACGTCAACCCAACGGTTGTGCTAACGCATTAAGTTGGGTTGCTATCCACAACGCTTTTTCAGCGATCCTGCGCGTTAAAAAAGGTACAATATGCGCTTCTGCACTGGGTTATTTTATCCGGTGTTCGGTGTAAGTTAACCGCAGGTCTTTTCATGTCAGTCAAAATCTTAACGTCAACGCTTATTGGTCTTGAGGCTTTCCGTCAGGATCCACTCAGCGCCTTGCAGCAGGCTGAAGACGGCACGCTGGCGGTGCTGGAAAATTACACGCCCGTGATGTACGCCATCACGCCAGCACGTCTGGCACGGCTGCTGGCACTTGAGGCAGCCTCTCAGCAACCCACTGATGTGGCGCTGGATGACAGCCTGTATGACGATGTTTCTGCTACGCTGCATACGCCGGTGGGTAAATTCGCCATGTATGATGGCTGGCAACCGGACGCTGACTTTACGCGTCAGGCGGCCATCTGGGGCGTGGCGCTAAGCGAGCCGGTTACGGCGGCCGAACTGGCTGCTTTTGTGGCTTACTGGCAGGCCGAAGGCCGTCTGTTTCATCATGTGCAGTGGCAGCAGAAACTGGCGCGCAGCCTGCAGATGAACCGCGCCGCGAATGGCGGACAGCCCAGACGCGATATTACACAGTTGCCGAATCCTGACAGCACAATTCCTGATGGTTTCCGGGGTGAATAATGAAAACGCCGAACGATCTGTTTAACCGTCTGAAACGGATGATGCCCGCGGGCACTCGCCCAAAGTTCACCAATGGTGAAGAGTTACTGGCCTGGAATCAGGAACAAGGCCGCCTGCGCTCAGAATCCATTGTGCGTGAGAACCGCGCCATGAAAATGCAGCGCATCATGGGCCGTTCTGGTATTCGCGAGTTACACATCAATTGCTCGTTCGATAACTATCGGGTTGAAAACGAAGGCCAGCGCAAAGCCCTGGAACTTGCTCGCCAGTACGCGGCCGAATTTGACGGCAGTATTGCCAGCTTCGTTTTCTCAGGCCGTCCCGGTACCGGTAAAAATCACCTGGCGGCAGCCATTGGTAACGACCTGATTTTACGCGGTAAGAGCGTGCTCATCGTCACGGTAGCTGACCTGATGTCGAGCATGAAAGGCACCTTTAGCGGCAGCAGCGGAATCACGGAAGAGCGACTGATTCAGGATCTCAGCAGCGTTGATTTGCTGGTGATCGATGAGATCGGTATGCAAAGTGAATCGCGCTACGAGAAAGTGATTATTAACCAGATCGTGGACCGCCGTTCATCCTCAAAACGCCCCACAGGTATGCTCTCTAACCTTGATCACGCCGGTATGAATGCGTTGCTGGGTGAGCGCGTTATGGATCGTATGCGCCTGGGCAACAGTTTGTGGGTTCGCTTTGACTGGGAAAGCTATCGCAGCCGCGTTCGCGGTGATGAATACTGATATGTGCTGCCCGCTAAGGCGGGCCAGCACGTTATCCTGCCATTATACGATCGTGTGGCCTGGCACCCATTTCTGACTTAATTCCCCCGTCCAGATGCTATTGCCGTTTGGCAGCCTATCTGCCCAATGCTAAGTTTTGATTAGACATCAAACTAATAAGACTTCATCGTTGGTAGGTCCGCTACCGATTTTCACATCTGGGGTAAGCCGCCATGAAAGTAACTGGCAAAGGGCCTGCATTAATGCGGCTGAATAACCAAAAGCGGGTGATGGCACAACTGCGTCAGTTGCGTATCACGTCGCGTCAGGATCTGGCACACATACTGGCAATCAGTAAAAATACCGTGTCGCAGATTATTGATGACCTGCTGGAACAGGATTTAGTGCAGGAGCTGGGAAAGGCCAGCGTTTCTGCGGCGGGCCGCCCTAAAATTCATATCACCCTGCGCCCGGAAAAGCTGGTCAGCGCCGGCATCATGGTGGAAAAGAACCTGATTCACTGGCAGGTGTGTGATTATTTTTCCCAGACGATTGCCGAGCAAACCCTGCGTACAGATACCTGCAGGCCGGGGCCGCTGTTGGCCGAGGTGGCCGCCTTATGTGACAAACTTACCGAGGAGTGGCCGGGTCTGTTAGGCATCGGGCTGGGTTTTCCTGGCGTCGTTGATCCCAGGCGGGGCTGGATGCATTTATCCACCCATTTGGGCTGGCAGGACGTTGACCTGGCGAGCAACCTACGCAAACAGGTACAGTTGCCGATTCGCATTATGAATAACGTCAGAGCGGCTGCGCTACTGTCTGTACAACAACTCAAATTGCCCGCCGAGAGCGGGCATTTTTATTTACGTATCGCTGAAGGCATTGGCGGTGCGCTGGTACAGCACGGTGTCGTTTTCACGGGCAACAGTTGGACCGCAGGTGAAGCCGGTCACCTTACCGTGCAACCTAATGGCCCTCGCTGTAGCTGCAACCGTCAGGGTTGTCTGGAAGCCATGATCAGCAAACCCGCCATTAATCAGCAACTGGCTCAGCGTCAGCCGGGATTGACCTGGCAAAGCCGTGACAGCGCACCTAACGTGGTGAACGAAGTCATGCAGCTGGCGGGCAACTATCTGGGCATCGCGCTCAGCCAGATCATGCTGTTACTGAATCCCGCCAATATCATTATTGATTGCCCCTGGAGCATCAGTCCGACATTTTGCCAGGCCGTACTGAATCAGACGCAGGCAAACAAACTGGCGTTTATTGCCGCCCATACTCAGGTGCATTTCCTGACCTCACATCTTGCGCCGGCAACAGGACTGGCGCTGGCAATCATTGAGCAGATGGAGCAACGTATGGATTAACGGTGCTCGCGCTGGCGAAAATCGGGAATAATCAGGTCACCCCGCATCACATAGGCGTTCAGCACGCTTCGCGTCTGTTCCGTCAGTGCCTTAACGATGCGCGCAGCCATGGCGTCCATCGAATACTCAATCGCCGGAATGGTTGGGATGCCGGGTAAATTCAGCGATCCAGCCAGGCTAAAAACCATAATATCGGTGGGAACCTGTTTGTTGAATGCCTGCAGCTGTGGAATGACTTTTTGGGCCTGCTGTTCATCCGCCACCAGCAATGCGCTAAAGTTCAGCGTGGACGCGTTATTCAACAACTCCTGTAGGGCGACCGAGGAGGATGTGGAGTCCATAAACACCAGGTTACGGTTAAAAGGCAGAAAGTTTTTTTCCAGGGCGTGCTTATAGCCCAGCAGCACCTGCTCGGAAAAACCCATTCCGTCAGGATGGATCAGGGCGATCTGGCGGCGATTCTGGCTTATCAGATAGTGACAGGCGGTTTCCGCAGCGAAAGCGTGATCGAACTGGATACTGCTCACGTCATCCCCTGTTTCCAGACAATCCACCAGAATCACGTTTTTTTGCTGAAGATTGAGCGGGAAGCGAGCGCCGATAATCAATACATCATCACACAAGCCACAGGTCAGCTCATTCAGACAGTGCATCACTTCTGATTTGCTGTTCGCGAAACGGAGCAACAGGTGTTTTTGGTGCTGACTAAGATGTTTTTCCAGCGCATAAAGATAACCGGTCGTCTGGTTAATATTGTCCTGCGCGCAAATTACGCCAATGCAACCGGTGGACTGGCTCAGCAATGACTGAGCGATCACGTTTGGACGATAATTCAGTTCGTCCACCGCTTTTAATACTGCGACGCGGCTGGCTTCTTTTACGCCGCGTGACCCACTCAACACGCGTGACACCGTGGCTTTTGACACACCAGCCAGACGCGATACATCGTTGATAGTAGACATCATTTTCCCCTAAAAGAACCCACAGGATCCCTGAATTACTGACTAACGCTGCGGCTCAAATTATCACCATTGGCAGTATAGCGTTTTCATTTTTTTGTGGAAACCGATTTTCCATCTCTTCTCAATCTTCGACAAAAATCCCCAATTACGTGATCTGAATCGTAATAAAACACCTCGTTTCCTTAAGATCATGACGCCTGTCACAGTTCATTTTGCGACAAATGGAAACCGATTTCCTTATCGTATCAAATCATATCCGTCCACGTTTTCATTTAAAGGAGCGTTACTCATGATCAGGATTATGTTGTGTTGTTCAGCGGGCATGTCCACCAGCCTGCTGGTACGTAAAATGGTAGAGGTTGCGGAACAGCGTGGTCTCAGTGTGCAGATCGATGCCTGGGGCGTTTCAGAATTTGATACGCAGTTTCCACACTATCAGGTTGTCCTGCTCGGCCCACAAGTAAAGTACATGTTAGCCATGCTCTCTGAAAAAGCTGCCACCCACGGCATTCCTGTCCGGGCTATTGATATGACGGATTACGGCATGCAACGCGGTGACAAGGTGCTGGATTACGCTCTGTCGCTTATTGAAGCGGCACACTAGAAAGGTGTCATTATGAGTTCGTTATATCAGTCGATGGTGACGGTAATTGAACAGTCCATTACGCCACTCGCCGGAAAGTTAGGTCAGCAAAAGTATGTGATAGCGATTCGTGACGGCTTTACGGCGGCACTGCCGTTTATGATTATCGGGTCGTTTATGTTGGTATTTATCTTCCCGCCATTTTCAGCGGACACCACTAACAGCGTTGCCCGTGCGTGGCTCGACTTTTCCATCACCTATCGCCAACAGCTGATGCTGCCATTTAATCTCAGCATGGGCGTTATGACCTTTTTCATCTCGGTCGGGATTGGTGCCAGCCTGGGCCGTCAGTTTAACCTTGATCCCATCATGTCGGGTTTGCTGGCGTTTATGGCGTTTTTACTGGTGGCCGCACCCTATGCGGATGAAAAGATCTCAACCCAGTATCTTTCCGGTCAGGGGATTTTTACTGCCTTGATTACCGCCATTTACGCCACCCGGGTTTATGCCTGGCTAAAGCAAAATAATGTCACTATCCGACTGCCTAAAGAAGTGCCCACCGGCGTGGCCCGCTCCTTTGAGATTCTGATCCCAGTCCTGGTGATTATCGCAACGTTACATCCGCTCAACCTGTTTATCGAAGCGCAAACCGGCATGATTATGCCGCAGGCCATCATGCATTTACTGGAGCCGCTGGTCTCTGCTTCGGACTCCTTGCCCGCCATTTTACTTTCCGTACTGCTCTGTCAGATATTCTGGTTTGCCGGTATTCACGGTGCCCTGATCGTCACCGGCATTATGAACCCCTTTTGGATGGCTAACCTGTCTGCTAACCAGGCAGCCCTGGCCGCCGGTGCCGCCCTGCCGCATGTTTACCTGCAGGGCTTTTGGGATCACTACCTGCTGATTGGCGGCGTGGGTTCCACCTTACCCCTGGCCTTCCTCCTGCTGCGTAGCCGGGTGCTGCATCTGCGCACCATCGGTAAAATGGGCGTGGTACCCAGCTTTTTTAATATCAATGAACCGATCCTGTTTGGTGCCCCGGTCATTATGAATCCACTGCTGTTTATCCCCTTCGTGTGCGTTCCGATGATTAACGCCGTGCTGGCGTACACCGCGACAAAACTCGGCTGGATCGCTCAGGTGGTTTCGCTCACGCCCTGGACCACACCCGCCCCGATTGGTGCATCCTGGGCAGCCAACTGGGCGCTCAGCCCGCTGGTAATGTGCCTTATTTGTATGCTGATGTCGGCGCTGATGTACCTACCCTTCCTGCGAGCCTATGAACGCAGTCTGATTAAGGCAGAAGAGAAAAAAATCAAGGATGCCGCGCCTGCAGGCCATCCCGTGCACGGTCATCCACACGCTTAAGGAGCCAGTGACATGAACTACCGTTTTCCTGAAAATTTCTGGTGGGGCAGCGCCAGTTCGGCGTTGCAAACCGAAGGTGACAGCCTGAATGGCGGTAAAAGCCCGACCACCTGGGATCGCTGGTTTGCACGGCAACCCCACCGTTTCCATCAGGGCATTGGCCCGCAGAACACCTCTGGCTTTTACCAGCACTGGCAGCACGATATCGCGTTACTGAAGCAGTTAGGACACAACAGCTTTCGCACGTCGCTGAGCTGGGCGCGCCTGATGCCTGACGGCACCGATACAGTGAATCCCGAAGCCGTGGATTTTTATAACAAGGTGATCGATGCGTTACTGGCGCAGGGCATTACGCCCTTTATCACCCTGTTCCATTTCGATATGCCGTTGGCCATGCAGGAAAAAGGCGGCTGGGAGAACCGTGAAGTAGTGGAAGCGTTTAGCCGCTACGCCCAGCGCTGTTTCGACCTGTTCGGTGACAGGGTGAAGCACTGGTTTACCTTTAACGAGCCGATTGTGCCGGTCGAAGGTGGCTATCTGTATGATTTTCACTACCCGAACGTGGTGGATTTCAGACGCGCCGCGACCGTGGCCTGGCACACTGTGCTGGCTCACGCGCTGGCGGTGCGGGCCTGGCGTAACGGCGGTTATGACGGCGAGATTGGCGTAGTGCTGAATCTCACGCCGTCCTATCCGCGCTCGGCGAATCCGGCAGATGTACAAGCCGCGCATCATGCAGACCTGCTGTTTAACCGCAGCTTTTTAGATCCGGTTCTTAAGGGCGAATACCCAATGGATCTGATGAGTTTACTGAGTCAGTACCATCAGCTTCCGCGCTGCCAGCCCGGGGACCGCGAAGTCATGGCCGATGGCATCATCGACCTGCTGGGCGTTAACTATTATCAGCCGCGCCGTGTTAAGTGTCGGGATAGCGCCGTCAATCCTGAGGCACCTTTTATGCCGGAATGGTTATTCGAGCATTACGAAATGCCAGGACGAAAAATGAATCCATACCGCGGATGGGAAATTTACGCGCCCGGTATTTACGATATTCTGACCAACCTACGCGTTAATTATGGGAATCCACGCTGTTTTATTTCTGAAAATGGCATGGGCGTAGAGAATGAACAGCGTTTTATCCAGAACGGTGAAATACTGGATGATTATCGTATCGAATTTGTTTCCGAACATCTTAAATGGCTCCATAAAGGCATTAGCGAAGGCTGTAACTGCCTGGGTTATCATATGTGGACATTTATCGATAACTGGTCATGGCTGAACGGCTATAAAAACCGTTACGGTTTTGTGCAGTTAGATTTGGCAACGCAAAAACGTACGATTAAAAAGAGCGGCAAATGGTTTGCTGAGGTTGCCGCAAATAACGGTTTTAATTGAGAGCAGCGATTATGATTGAACTTGAAGAGGCCGTAATGACGATCATCGTCAATGCAGGACATGCCCGCAGCCTGTGTTTCGAAGCCCTGCAGGCGGCAAGAAAGGGTAACGTCGACGAGGCCAAAGATCGGCTAAGGGAAGCCGATGACTATTCTCGCCTGGCTCATCAAATGCAAACCCGATTAATTGAGCAGGACGCTGGCGAAGGGCGACAGCCTATGACGTTAATTATGGTTCATGCTCAGGATCATTTAATGACGTCGTTACTGGCGCGTGAACTGTCAGAAGAAATTATTCATCTCTATCAACGGCAATAAAAGATATATCACAGGAGAAAAACGGAAAAATAAGCGTCCTCTGGAAAATAACATAATATAAAAATCAACTTGTTCTGGTGATCAATTAACCGGTGCAGGATGGTTATTGTCTGTTCATTAACACACGCCGTTATTCGGGTTGAACATAATCAACCTGAAGGACGCTGTGCAAACGAGACAACCATGAATATTATTCGAAACCTTCCATTACCTCTGGCGGTGGTCGCCGCGCTGTGCCCTGCTGTGAGCGCAGCACAGGAATTTACGCAGGAACAAATCGACGCCATCGTCGCCAAAGCCGTCGATAAAGCCCTGGCAGAACGTCAGGCAAAAAGGGATGCGGCAGTGGCGAAGACAACGGATGAGGTGACCGAACCACAAAGTCCGGTTCAGTCACCGGACCGGGCTATTCCGTTTGGGGTGACGTTCAGCGGCTACGCACGCTACGGTGCGCATTACCAAAGCGGCGATCAGAAATATGTTGGCGTGGACGGCTCTTACAACGGGGCTTCCGGTATCGGCCGTCTGGGCAACGAAGGCAACGGTGGCGAGTTCCAGCTCTCCAAAGCATTTAAGAGCCAAAGTGGCGCCCTCTGGGACGTCAATGTGATGATCGATCACTGGGGCGATGAAGTTAACCTGAAAAAAGCCTATGCCGGCGTCACCAATGTGCTGGCATCAAATCCTGACGCCTATCTCTGGGCCGGACGGGACTTTCATCAGCGTCCACAGCAGAACATCAATGATTATTTCTGGATGAACCATGATGGTCAGGGCGCGGGGGTAAAAAACTTCGACGTGGGCGGGATAAAATTTGACGTTGCTGCTGTTGCTGCCGTGGAATCCTGTAGCCCTGAAGTGCTCAGCGACGAGTCCAATCCGTCGCGCATCACCTGTACGGGCGGTTCGGGTACCGGGGATAAAGGCAACTACGCCGCGACGTCTAAAATTCACGGCATGAAGCTGGGCGCACTGGATCTGGAGATCTACGCTAATTACGGTTTCGACTCCAAAGCGGTGGACAGTGACGATCGCCTGAAAGCCTGGCAGGGCGCGTTTGTGCTGAGCCACACCAACGACCACGGCGTGAATAAAGTGATTACCCGCTACTCTGACAACTCGGATAACAGCGTTTTCAGCAAAACCGAGGGCCTTCGCACTGTCTACACCAGCTTTGAAGGTAAGCATCAGTTTACCCAGCAGGCACAGGTGGAGTATTTGCTGGGTTATCACGATTACGACAACCGTCGACTGAAAAGCGACAATCGGAAAAACTACGCCGCGATTGTTCGCCCGATGTATTTCTGGAATGACGTCCATTCGACCTGGCTGGAAGCCGGTTATCAGCGCGTAAACTATGATGAAGGCGGCAGTAACAATGGCTGGAAACTGACCCTGTCGCAAAACATCGCCATTGATATGGGACCGGAGTTTCGCCCCATGCTGCGCTTCTATGTCACCGGCGGCAAAGTCGACGATGCGCGCACCGCGCGCGTGAGTGGTCGTGAAAACGACATCCAGGACGACTTCAATCTGGGTGCAATGTGGGAAGCCTGGTTCTGAGGACAGGCGACAAGCCTTATAACCCCGTTCTCACGAATGACAGGCACAGAAGTTTATCAGCAACGTTGATAAACCCCCCCGTTCGGGCGTTTCTGCCGTATGCCCGATCGGCTTTTATGTCGTCAGGATCACGCTTGCTGTTACGCCCTGCTGTCTCAACGGTATCCCTGCTGTTTCACATCATGACCTCAGATAAGAAATGTACCCTGATGGCTATCAGCAACAACGTCATCGGTTCAGGCTATTCAGGACAGCGAAGCCAGATATGTCGACATACGGGGATTTTCTCGCCTGTGTGGTCAGGGCTGGGCAGAACGTTGATAGCGCGAGGCACCGTGGAAACGGCGCTTTTTCAGCCGCGCTGATCGCCTGGTTAGCGGCGCTGGCACGTCTTACTGCTCTCCCTTTTTTGCGGCCATTACGCCCTGAGCGCCCGCATCGACTGATATAGCCTTACAAACGCTTTACGCTGTGCTTTCTGATTCAAATACCCGTATGAACCCTGTCACAAAACGCGCATTAAGTTTCCCGGCCCTGATCTGTAAGCGCTTATCTCGCCATCTTGTTAAAGGCTTGTTGCGCATAGCCTCAGGTAATTGTTAACTGCCATTGATGCACAATGCGCATTAGTCGATGAGTTTATTGCGCTTATTTACTTTATTTACCTGATCCAGTCTTCAGCAACAGACGCGGCAAAAAGCGTCAACGATAAACTGGAGATACCGATGCATTCCTCGACTTCACCGATGACCACCCGCGCCAGAGCCGGCGCAATATTACGCGTTACCTCGGGCAACTTTCTGGAACAGTTCGACTTTTTTCTGTTTGGGTTCTATGCCACCTATATCGCCCACACTTTCTTTCCGGCGAGCAGTGAATTTGCCTCGCTGATGATGACCTTCGCCGTCTTCGGCGCGGGCTTTCTGATGCGTCCTGTCGGCGCAGTGGTGCTGGGCGCCTACATTGATAAGGTCGGCAGACGTAAAGGCCTGATCGTCACCCTGTCGATTATGGCGGCAGGTACTTTTCTGATCGTCCTGATTCCGTCTTATCAAAGCATTGGGCTTTGGGCACCGATGCTGGTGTTAATCGGCCGCCTGCTGCAGGGTTTCTCCGCCGGAGCGGAGTTGGGTGGCGTTTCTGTGTATCTGGCTGAGATCGCCACGCCGGGCCGCAAAGGCTTTTATACCAGCTGGCAGTCAGGTAGCCAGCAGGTGGCCATTATGGTCGCCGCCGCGATGGGCTTTGCCCTGAACGCCGTGCTGGAAGAAAGCGCGATTCGTGAATGGGGCTGGCGGATTCCGTTTCTGTTTGGCTGCATGATTGTGCCTTTCATTTTCTTCCTGCGCCGCAAGCTGGAAGAAACCCAGGAGTTCAACGCCCGCCGTCATCATCTGGCGATGCGCGACGTGTTTAAAACCCTGCTGGCCAACTGGCAGGTTGTGATTGCAGGCATGCTGATGGTGGCCATGACCACCACAGCGTTTTATCTGATCACCGTTTATGCGCCGACCTTCGGCAAGAAAGTGCTGATGCTCAGCGCCTCCGATAGCCTGTTAGTCACGCTGCTGGTTGCCATCTCTAACTTCCTTTGGTTACCGGTTGGCGGGGCGCTGTCTGACCGTTTCGGACGTAAACCTGTACTGGTTACCATGACGCTGATCGCGCTGGCGACCGCCTACCCAGCCCTGTCGATGCTGGCTGCTGCACCCAGCTTTTCCATGATGCTCAGCGTTCTGCTGTGGCTGTCATTTATCTATGGTCTGTATAACGGCGCGATGATTCCGGCACTGACTGAAATCATGCCAGCGGAAGTTCGGGTGGCGGGCTTTTCACTGGCCTACAGCCTGGCAACCGCCGTCTTTGGCGGCTTTACACCGGTGATTTCAACCGCATTGATTGAGTACACAGGCGATAAAGCCTCCCCAGGTTACTGGATGAGCTTTGCTGCCGTCTGCGCCTTACTGGCAACGCTGTATCTGTACCGTCGCAGCACTGTAAATCTTCAAACCGCCGTTAAACACTAAGTCAGGGATTCCATAATGAAAATAATTTACCGTTCACTCCTTGCCACGCTGGTCCTTTCCTCCGTCAGCACCGGTGTGCTGGCAAAAGAGGTGACCGTGATGATTTCTGGCGGCTTTAAAGCCGCGCTGGAAAAACTCACACCGCAGTTTGAAGCTAAAAGTGGCGACAACATTATTCTGGTGTCCGGGCCGTCGATGGGTAAAACACCGCAGGCGATTCCCAACCGTCTGGCGCGCGGGGAAAAAGCCGATGTGGTGATTATGGTCGGCGATGCGCTTAGTCAGCTGGAAAAAGGTAAGTGGATAAAACCGGACTCCCGCGTTGAGCTGGCTGACTCGCCGATCGGGATTGTCGTGAAGAAAGGGGATGCTAAACCCAATATCAAAACGGATGCCGATCTGCGTAAAACCCTGTTAAATGCGAAGTCGATTGCCTACTCAGACAGCGCCAGCGGTCAGTACATTAGCAGCCAGTTGTTTAAAAAGTTAGGCATTGAAGACAAGGTGAAAGACAAAGCGCACGAGGTGGAACGCATCCCGGTAGCGTCTGAAGTGGCAAAAGGCCACTATGCGCTGGGCTTCCAGCAGGTCAGTGAACTCCTGCCCGTGCCGGGCGTGACCTTTGTAGGTGAACTGCCTGAGGACGTGCAGTACATCACCCGGTTTGCCGGCGCGGTTCCTGCCAAAGCAGACCATCCTGAGGAAGGCAAAGCGTTACTGGATTTCCTGGCGTCTGCCCCGGCTCAGGAAGTCGTCCATGCCACGGGTTTGCACTCGGTCAACGCGCAGCAACCCGTTAAGCAGAGTGATACTGTTCAGTAATCAGCTTTTCCAGCTCTGCAGCGATATAAGACTGTATGCGTCCACTGCGCCTGATCAGGCCAACGGTGCGTTTCACGACCGGATCGGTAAGCGGCAGGTGAACCAGCACCGAATGGCCTGATGACGGCATCGACATCGCGGGAACGGCAGCAATGCCGATTCCCGCTTCGACCATGCCCAGCATCGTTGTTACATGCCGGGTTTCGCAGATGCTCGGGCGCGCCGGAACAACATGGCCCAGTGCGGAATCCAGTAGATTTCGATTGCCGGAGGTCTTATCCAGCCCGACATAATCCTGCTGGTAAAACTCCTGCCACGTCAGGCTTTTGCGGTTAGCAAGGGGATGATCGTGTCGGCACGCCACGACGTAAACATCCTCCACCAGCGGTAAAAACTCAGTATTGGGCGGCGGGTTGCCCGAGAAGCAAATGCCAAAATCTGCCTGACCACTGGTGACAGCTTCAATAACGTTGCCTGCGCTACTGTCAATAATCTTGACCCGCACCCGAGGATAGCGCACCTGAAAGCGGCGAATCACATCCGGCATAAAGTAATAGGCGGCGGAAGGCACCGTGGCAACCGTCACCAGTCCGGTTCTGTCCTGGCTGACTTTACTGATATCCGCCATCACTTCTTCAAAGTTGGTCAGCAGTTGCTCGGAACGCGCGGCGAACGTCTGGCCGTAAAGCGTCAGCGTGACCCGGCGGGTGGTCCTGTCAAACAGCTTTATCCCCAACGCCGTTTCCAGCTTCTCAATCCTGCGGCTCAGCGCCGACTGGGACAGGCAGATGGATTCCGCGGCGATACGGAAATTGCCATATTCAACCAGGGCGCGAAACGCATACAGATCGTTAAGATCGAAATTGACGGGCATGTGGGCTGGCGTTCCTTTCAACAATGATCTGGCAGGGACAGAGAGGGCTAATAGTGCCTTATCGAATGGCGGCAAACAAAGTGAAATGTTGGCGGAGCGCCTGACAGAAAACAGCCGGACAGGCAGCAGGTCACCCGCGCAGACGGATGACCTGCTGCTGCAGGGTTAAGCGCTAAATAGGCGACGTCGAGCGTGAAACGTTTCTGACCGCCTCTTCTGCCCGCTCCGAATTGCTCTGAATGCTGGCGATAACCTCTCCGGCCTGGCGCATCAGGTTGACGCCGCGAGCGGTGTTTTTCAGGTTATTTTCGATATCTTCCAGCACCTTTTTTGCCAGCTGATTATTGCTGGATACCACGCGACCTATCTCTTCAGTGGCTTCATTGATGCGGGCAGCCAGAGTACGCACCTCGGCGGCCACGATGGCAAAACTGCGGCCGGACGTGCCGGCACGGGCTGCCTCAATTGCCGCGTTTAATGCGATAAATCGCGTCTGCTCAGCGATGTTGCGAATGGTGTGCACCATATCGGCAATGCGATCTGACTGGCCGTTTAACCCAAAGACGTCAGCGGAAACGCTGTTCATCTCTTTGGCGATCTCGGCCATGGTTCTGACGCTGTCTTCAATCACATCCGCACCCGTTACCGAGCTTTCGCGGGTTTGCTGCGCCATCTTCCACGCGTGCTGAGCCGCTTCATTTTCTTGCTGGTTTTGCAGCACCTGCTCGGTAACATCGCTGGCGAATTTTACAATCTTATATAACCGGCCATCGGCATCGAAAACCGGGTTATACGTCGCGCGCAGCCAGATAGTTTCGCCATGACGATTAAGTCGCGGATACTGCCCAGAGAAAAATTCGCCCTGATTGAGACGCTGCCAAAACAGCTGGTATTCCTTGCTGCTGCGCAGTTCCTCGGAACAGAACATACGGTGATGCCTGCCCAGAATCTCGTCGGCTTTATAGCCCGTTGCTTTGAGGAAGTTTTCGTTAACCTCTAACACTTCCCCGGCTTTGTTAAATGCGATGACCGCCATTGAGCGGCTGATCGCCTGTACCAGGGCATCCTGCTGCTGTGCCTCACTGATGCGCTCGGAGATATCTGCCGCCAGCTTGATGACCTTGATGACGCGGCCATGTTTGTCTTTCACCGGGACATAGCTGGCTTCCAGCCAGACCGGATGACTGTCTTTGCCCAGACGCAGATATTTGCCGCTGAAGCTCTTGCCGCTGGCAAGGCGCTGCCAGAACTGGCGGTACTCAGATGAGTTCACCATTGATGGCGGGCAAAACATACTGTGGTGATGGCCCACGATCTCTTGCGCTTCGTAACCCATCTTGCTTAGAAACAGTGCATTGGCCCGAAGGATGGTGCCATCCGGGGTAAATTCGATGATCGGAACCGCATCGTCCAAAGCTCTGAGCGAATCGGCGGCGTGTTTATGCTGGTGTTTAGGAAAAATAGAAAATATTTTTTTAAAAATTGTCATTTTTTATACTGCCATGTTGAGTGGTCTGGAGGGTTTATCGGCAGGATAAAGAACGGGCTTGAGACAATGGCGAATAAACAACCATAAGATTGTGACCGGGCTAACCCTCTTCTGTAAAATTTACGTTATGTCTGAATGAAGCGGGTACGGCATCAAGATTACGCTGATCTGGCGCGGTTTATGTGCGGGGAAGCCTGACCTTTTATTCATGACGCTGCTTGCAGAGCGCAAACGGCGCACGGCGGCGATTCAATCTGACAAGGTTGGTGCGCTGCTGTCTGTGCAGACACAAAAAGGGCTGCTCATTAAGCAGCCCTTTTTCGCGCCGGCGCATCCGTAACGCTTATTTATACAGCTCAGCTGTCATGTGAACGCGATCGTTCGTATTGGCTTCGATGATTTTGTACTGTGCGCCCTGCTGCTCGGCCTGAGCGGCAATTTTGGCTTCTGTACCGTCCAGCGTTGAACCCGTTGCGGTAACGGTTTGTGCAAAAGCTGAGGCCGACATGAATGACAGTGCAGCAACGGCAGCAATCGACAGTGTTTTAATGGTTTTCATAATCCTGTTCCTTAATGTTGTAAGTGTGAAAGCAATTCGCTTTCGATGGGGTTATGATAACCAATGTTATTAATACAAAGTTAACAATAAGTGCAGTTATTGTGATCATGCTATCTATTGCACTGATAGCTCTCGCCTGTGATCGGTGCCGCGTGGCCTGGCAGAAGATCATGTTGGCCGTCGCTGAACGGGATATCTATCAAGGCACAGTGGGTGGCGTGAGAAAACGTCTTTGCAAACGGACAAGCCGTGACAGGACTAACAACCTGTTGCTAATGCCAACTCGTGCTAAAGAATAAATTCTTTATATCCTGACACGATCACATATAAGGCAAAGTAGGCAAAGATGAGCGCGGAAGCCATATAGGAATATCTCAATAGCTTTTGCCCTAACAACCTGCCGCCGAGGCTACCGACCAGGCACAGGGCCGCTGTCCATACGATCCCCGCCAGAAAAAAACCGCTCAGAAACAGTGCCGATCCCGTAATGCTTTGCTGCCCGAATCGGGAAATCAATGCACCACCCACCGTGGCAAACCACACAATGGCAGTCGGCGACGACATTGCCAGCACGATACCGTGCCGGAACTCACGCCACATTGACCGTCTGGGCGCACTCAGCGTGGTATCGATATCGTTGACGTTACGAAAGGCGGACAGCAGCATTTTGATGGTAAACCCCACCAGCAAAGCACCACCACCTATCCAGATGATCCACCGTACGACCTCGAACTGCAGCAACACCGCCATGCCAGCCAGCGCCAGAACGGCATAAATCAAATCACCCACACAGGTGCCGACTCCCAACCAGAACCCCTGAAAATAGCCACGCTGCATCGCCAGCGTAATCATGGCAATGTTGGCAATGCCGATATCAAGGCACAGCGACAGGCTCAACAGGAAACCCGTTGAAAAAGACATCATAACAATGGCTCCTCAGATTTAAGGCGCTCTGCGTGGGCCGTGATAGTGAAGAAGCATAAAGCGGTCAAAAAACCCCTCAATGTCGTGCGAAGAACATCTAAAGGGTACGTCGCGAATAAACGTATTTTAGGCATTGAATAACCAATCGATAACAGGCGCGCAGACATCGCATTCCCAGGCAACAGATGAGCGATGCCCTATTTAATCCAGATGAGGTTCACGGATACTGGAAGAAATTGCGGTGATAAAAGCGTTGAGTCAAGGCCGTTGACTCAGCCAGATTCAGACAAGGGAATAAACCGCGCCATGCATTAAAACGGGCGGCACAGCGAAAGCCGCCCGGAGATCCGTAACGGCATGATCAGGCGGTGGTGTTGATGTTACGCCCTACAGCCGGATTAGAGGGAAGAGCTGTCACACCCTCAACAAGCGTAGTGATGGTATCTGCCTGTTGATTCAGCGTTTTTTTCAACAGATTCGCATTGGCTTCACCGCGAGCCTGCCATTGTTCTAAACCTGCAGACAGAGTGGTGAGTTGCTGTATATCCATGCAGTTGCTCCTTATGTTGACTGAGCCCCAGACGGGGGTCACATAATACCGGCGACGGATTTCGCCAGTTGCGCATAAAGTATCGGCCTGGGGCTAAAATACTTTAATAACTCTGACGAATGAATACGAAAAGAGGAAAATTTCTTCCAGATTTAAGCACCACACAGGATTTTAGGATAGTGATATCAGCGCCGCTCATAGTACTTTCGTGAAATTGAGATTCTGAAAAAATAAACTTATATAAAATATGAAAATTATGAGCGAAAAACTCTACCCACCTTAACCACCATCGTCGTACAAAAAGGCGCAACCAACTGAATGAAATAAATAAAAAATTTTAAAAAGAATAATAAACTATATTTTTTTATTTTCCCACACTCTTTAAAAACATTAAACTATCTAAACTTAACTAATGCTCAAAAACGCATAAAAAATAAAAAACACCTATTGATATTGAAAAATTAATAGGCAAACAACCATCTTAATTTTTAAAGAAAAGGGCTAACTTTAAATAAAATTACGAACAGGATTACCCGTTAGCATACCCGGAAACAGCCACTTTCTTAGTAAATATCAAAAGGAATAGTCACTCATGAGCCAGCCTCTTTCTGATAACAGTTTAAAAGAATTAGACTTTTTAACATTTCAAAACGTAACATCGCCTTTTCTCGACAAAATCGTTGCAGAAAATCCGCCTCCCGCTGGTGAAACGCTGGATAAAGATAAAGCAATTCGTGACATGTTTGACTTGGTTCACGGTCAGTATGATATTCCATGGTCGGATTCGTCAGGTTCGCGTTCTGTATCAACAGCCGGAAGATCGGTTGCGATTAGTGAATGCACAAGTAAAGAAATAATCGTGGCGATTGATTGTTTTACCGTTTTTTTTCAGTTTCTTGGCATCACAGGTAAAGTTTGTGGTGAAGCCGCTACAGAAGTTGTTAACGGCCTTACCCGAACTCAACTGGACGGACTCTCCAGTTTATTCCAGGCAATCAGTAATGCAGAGGGGGCACTGAATACTGCAACGGCAATCTTCAACCTTATTTCTGCCATTTATAAATTAACAGGTATCCGCCAAATCCTGGGAGCAATTGAGGATAACATGGCCTGGTATAACTGGGTGCTCATGGCAACCGTGATTACTGCCCAAGCGGTGGCATTGTTAGCAACCGATGGCGCTGCGTTTATCGGCGAATTAGTGCTAATGGGTGCATTTCTTACGCAACTGGGTATAGACGCCTCATCAATGGCTGACGCCTGCGGCTGGTCGTCGTAAAAGTTAATTTAAGCGTTATGAATTCAATCACTTTAAGCTTTAATCCTGACTTTCTTAACTACGTTTAATTAGCATGTTGAGCGTCAAACTTACGATGTAAGGGTGAAAATTCCATGATTAAACAGAGTGATATTCATTTGTAGAATAAAGGGCAACACGGTAAAACAGCCTATTTAACTCTTCATTTTCGGTGCCAGACTCAGGTGTAGGGTTGAATATTTTTTTGATTTACGTTGTTTGAAAGTTATTAAACCCTGCCATCAACCACAATTTTTTACTTGTTTAAGCAGACATCTCTATTTTATTCTGAAACTGCTTTTAGGATTTTTTCTAATAAAAAAACAGGGTGGTAAAAATGAAAAAATGCTTTTTTGTAATGATGATGGCAGGGTTTTCAGCTGGCGTTCAGGCTAAAGAGATATCACTTTCACCTAATCTCTCCGCGGATAGTCTTAGTATATCTGCCTCAACAGGTATGCTAGGTGGGAAATCCGGGGAACTTGTTTACGACCCTGACACGGGTCGTAAAATTAGTCAGCTGGACTGGAAGATCAAAAATGTGGCCATTTTGAAAGGCGACATTTCGTGGGATGCCTACTCATTCCTGACACTCAATGCACGTGGATGGACTTCTCTTGCCAGCGGTTCTGGTCATCTGGACGATTATGACTGGCAAAACAGTAATCAGGGTAACTGGACCGACCATTCTTCACATCCCTATACGCGTATGAATCATGCTAATGAGTACGATCTTAATCTGAAAGGCTGGTTTATACAGGGAGACAGCTATCGGATAGGTGCGGTGGCTGGCTATCAGGAGACCCGCTTCAGCTGGACTGCTATTGGCGGCTCATTTGATTACAATAATGGCACTCTGGTAGGTGATTTTCCACGTGATCAAACAGGCATAGGTTACAGTCAGCGCTTTTCAATGCCGTACGTAGGACTGACCGGGCGCTACAGAATAAATAACTTTGAATTCGGTACTCTGCTTAAATTCAGCGACTGGGTTAATGCCCATGATAACGACGAACACTATGTTCGCCAGTTGACGTTCCGTGAAAAAACATCAAGTTCGCGTTACTACGGTGCTTCAGTTGACGCAGGTTATTACGTTACCCCTAATGCTAAAGTTTTTGCTGAATTTACCTACAGTAAATACGAAGAAGGCAAAGGTGGTACACAGATTTTTGATAACGTCAGCGGCCAGTCAGGAACGATTGACGGCGATGCGGCAGGTATTGCCAACCATAACTATACCGTGACAGCAGGATTGCAGTACCGATTTTGATTATGTACTGACATTCACAGGCGAAACGCTGTTTCGCCTGTTCTTATGCTGGTTAGATCCCGCGTTATCACTAACTGCCGACAGGCGAAATTTCACCGTTAAATAAACATCGGCTCAAAACGCACCGGAAAATTCAGCGAGTTCGCAATAAAGCAGGCTTCATGGGCATGATGATGCAGCGCTTCGGCTCGGGCTGCGTCGTCCTTATTACGCAATGTCACCACGGGTTTCAGGGTGATCTGAGTGAAATGGCCCCTTTCGCCTTCAACCATGGTGCCTTCTGCCGAGTCTTCATAGGCTTCCACAATGATGCCCGCATCGGCGCAAAGATGCAGATACCACAGCTTATGGCAGGCCGACGCTGACGCCAGTAAGAGCTCCTCTGGATTCCAGCGCGTGGCATCACCACGAAAAGCGGGATCGGCACTGAGCGCAACCGTGGCTTTACCTTCCACCGACAGCTCGCCGTTTCGATCATAAGCGGTATAGGACTGCGTGCCATCCCCGCGATTACCGCTCCAGCGCACGTTGACCTGGTAGTGATGCTCCCGTTTTGCCATTCGATGTTCCTTTGGAATCGTTGAGGATAGTGAAAGTGGTTGCTCTGGCTATTTTCGTTTATGGGCGACGGCCAGCATGGTGCGGCCCAGCTGGCGTTCGGCCTGTGCATAGTCGCGCTGTGCGACCACAACAAAAAGGGCATCCAGAATATTTAACTGTGCAATGCGCGCAGCCGCGTTTTCACCGGTCAGCGGCGAGCCCTGAGCGGTGGAGCAGATCACGGTGTCGGCAAGGTTAGCCAGCGGCGAGCCAATGGAATTGGTGATGGCAATCACCGGTACGCCCTGAAGCTGCGCGGCTTTTACCGCTTCGATGATGTCCTTCGTCCGGCCGGAATGGGAAATAGCGACAACCACATCCTGCTCGTTCAGTAACGCAGCCGACATCAGCATCATATGGGGATCGTCATAAGCGGCCGAACGGGTACCGATACGCAGAAACTTATGCACCGCATCCCGCGCGATTTGCGCCGAACCGCCAAAGCCGTAAAAATCACGCTGACGTGCCCTGGCCAGCAGATCCGCGGCTTTTTCAAAAGCCGCCATATCCAGAATGGCCAGCGTTTCCTCAATCGCCTGAACGGAGGTGCGAAACACCTTACTGACGATCTCACGTGTCGTATCGCTGGGAGAAAGCTCCTGATGCATTTCGGTGATGGGCAGGCGGTTATACAGGGCGGCTTTTATACGTAACTCTTTGAAACCGGAAAAACCCAACTTCTTTGCTGTTTTCACCACCATCGCCTCAGACATCTCACAACGGCTGGCAATGGCTTTGATTGAGACATTCTCATCAAAATCGCTTGATAACACGGCATGAACCAACCGGGCTTCCAGAGAGGTTAATGAGGCGATCATTAGTCGTAACCGGGGACCTATAGCACTGACATCATCAGCTCGATTACTCATGACATACCTTATTGAATGATTATTTTTTAAATCTATCATGTCATGAGGCCCGATAGCCACGCCGCCTCAGGTGCGACGTGGTGATGCAGTAACAGGGTTTACAGAATTTACGCCTTTCGTGTCATCGCGGGCACTTTTTTACGCAGTTTCCGCCGCTCAGAGAGCCATTCTTTGAGCACGACGCCGCCCGATGCCACAATCAAAATTGCGCCCCACAGCGCCAGCGTGATGAACTGACTGAGATCCAGCAAAATCGAGGCGGTAGAGACCAACTGCAGAATCAGTAGTGACAGAATCACGCCGCTGACCCGGCCAAATCCCCCCAACGGATCGACACCGCCCAGTACCGCAGCCAGGATAGCGACCAACAGGTAGCTTTCACCGTACGCCGCGTTGGCCGAGTCGAAGCGTGCCATCATGATGATGCCCGCGATACCGGCAAATAAGCCAGAAATCAGATACACCCACACCAGGCTTTTACGCGTGTTAATGCCGGAATAATGGGCCGCTCGCTCATTGGAACCGATCATGGCTATCGACTTACCCAGCGGGGTTTTGTTGACGAAAATGCTTAACGGAATAATCGCCAGGGCAAAGATGATAAGGGCGAAAGGAATGCCGAACAGGGTGCCGTTACCGATAAACACAATCGGTGCCGGAAAACCGGAAATAACATCCCCATGGCTGAATCCGATTGCAATGCCTTTTACCGCCGTCATCGTACCCAGCGTCGCCAGCATCGGCGGCACGCGCAGATAAGCCACCAGCACGCCATTCAGTAACCCCACCAGGGCCGACAACACCAGGCCCAGCAACAGTGCGCCAATTTGTAGCAGATCCCCGGATGCGCCCTGCATCTCAGGCATGAAGGTGGTTAACGTGTAGGCGACCGTTAAAGCGCACAGGTTGGCGGTGGCGATGATGGAAAGATCGATACCGCCGGAAAGCATAGGAATCATCATGGCGAGCGCAAGAAACCCCAGCTCCGGCAACTGGAAGCCCATCGATCGCAATCCCGCCGCCGCAAACAGCTTGTCGCCCTCAAGTAGCCCAAGACCGATCACCATGACTATCAGAATAAACAGCAGCCGGACGTTGGTCGTTCCCAACCGTTTTTCCACCTGCGCTAACACATTGCCAGTCTGCTTCATGATATTGCCCCTTCATCGACGAGCTTGTTCTGTTTGCGGGTTTCTCTGGCCATCATGATCATGGCGGCGATGATCACCAGGCCGGTACTGAATAACGACCAGTAAGATGAAACACCCAGCAGGATCAGGCCATTCTGCATCACGGCAATCAGTACCACGCCCAGTACGGTGCCCAACACCGTCCCCTTACCGCCAGTGAGGCTGGCCCCGCCGATAACCACCGCAGCCACCACATCCAGTTCCCTGCCAACCAGCGCCGTCGGGGATACCGACTGGGCAAGCTGTGCCTGAACCAGCGACGCCAGACCAGCCAGCGCTCCCATGTAGCCATAAACCAGCATATTCAGTTTGAATACGTTGAAGCCGACGCGTTGCGCGGCATCCGGATTGCCACCGGTGGCATAAATTTGTCGGCCGGTATTGCTTCTGTTGAGCAGTAGCCACGTCAAAACAAACGCCAGGACCAGGGCGATAATCTGGAAGTTCAGCGCATAGGTGGCACCTTGTGCATCGGTATAGAACACCAGTTCAAAGCCGGCGTTAAACCAGTCAGGCAGCATGAAGATGTCCTGGCCGCTGGTTACCGTCAGCAGGATGCCGAAGAAAACGTTCAGGGTCGCAATGGTGATAATCAGCGCGGAGGTTCGAAGTACGTTGACCAGCATGCCATTGATAAAACCCAGCACGATGCCCAGGCCGATGGCGACGGCAAAAATGCCCACCCAGCCCAGGCCCATATTGTTCGCTAAGGTCAGGGCAACGTACTGGGTGATAGAGGCGGTAGCGGCGAAAGAGAGATCGATGCCGCCAGTAATAATCACCACCAACAGGCCTGCGGCCATAATGCCAATAAAGGCCGTTGCACCTGAAACGTCTAAGAGATTTTGTAACGTTGCGAACTCCGTGGTGAATACGGTCAGGAACACAATCATCAGTGTCATCACCGCCAGCAGGCGGCATTCGTGGGTATGAATAAAGCGCTGGAGGAAATCACGCATTTACTGCCTCCTTTAATTCTTCTTCGCTACAGCGGCCAGGGAAATATTCCCCATTAAGCCTGCCGCCGCGCATCACTAACACCCGATCGCTGTGGTAATAAATTTCGGGAATCTCATCGGAAATCATGATGATGGCAATACCGCTGGCGGCGAGTTTGCGCACAATGGCGTAAATACCGTCTTTGGCATGGATATCAACGCCCACAGTGGGGCTGTCGAGAATCAGGAGTTTGGGTTGGGTCGCCAGCCATTTTGCCAGCACCACTCGTTGCTGGTTACCGCCTGACAGGGTTTTAACTTTGTTGTCGGGATTACCGGCTTTAATAGACAGTGAGGCAATTGCCTCGTTGACCGTTTGCTCATAGAGATCGTCACGAATCAGTCCGGCTTTATTCACCAGCTTCTCCACCACGGAGAGCGTGATGTTGGCGCTGATTGACTGCTCCAGAACTAAGCCCAGTCCCAGACGGTCTTCTGACAAATAGGCAATGCCGTACTCAATGGCATCGCGGTTAGATCGCATCTGCACGGCCTGGCCGTGAAGTTTTATTTCGCCCTGATGCGGACGCGTCAGGCCAAACAGGCTCAGCGCTAATTCGGTTCGCCCCGATCCCAACAGGCCAGTGAGGCCGAGAATTTCGCCCCGCCGAATATCAAATGAAATATTCCGGTACTCGCCTTTACGGGACAGGTTGCTGACTTCGAGCACCGTTTCGGTTTGCGGTCTGTCTTTGGCAACGGATTCATAATGGAACTCTTTCCCCGTCATCAGCGTGGCCAGTTTACGGTCTGACATCTCGCGGGCATCGTAGGTGCCCAGCTTCACGCCATCGCGCATCACGGTAACGCGGTCAGCAATTTCCAGCACTTCATCCAGACGATGGCTGACAAAAACAATCGTGATACCGCGTTGTTTAAGCTGCAGGGTGAGCTTCAGTAAGGCGTCCACTTCATGGCGCGTCAGGGAGGATGTAGGTTCATCCATAATCACCAGCCGGGCATTCGCCGCCATCGCCCGGCAAATTGCCACCAGCTGACGCTGAGCAATAGAGATATCCGCCACTTTGTCATTCAGGTCGAGCGAAACGCCAATGCGCGCAACCGCTTCGGCCGCTATCTCATAAATCTTTTTCCAGTTAACCCGTTTAAAGCGGCCGGTATGCTGGCCGACGGCAATGTTCTCCGCCACGGTTAAATTGGGGAACAGCGACAGGTCCTGATAGATCACCTGCACGCCCAGGCGAGTACTTTCCACGGGCGTCAGCGGCGAGACTTCATTACCGTTAATAATAATACGGCCGCCCGGCTCGGGCTGGTGCACGCCAGACATCACCTTGATCAACGTCGACTTACCGCATCCATTCTGTCCGCACAGACAATGTACCTCGCCTTCTTCCAGCGTGAGGCTGACATCCGAAAGCGCGTGGACGCCGCCGAATATTTTCGATATGCCATCGAGTTGTAAAAATGCAGGCATAGCACTATCCCTTATCTAATCAGAATACGGGGAGGCTGACCGGATTCAGTTGAACCCGGCCAGCAGCAACATTGATGGTGTGACTTACAGGCCGAGCTTGACGAGATCGTTGACGTTGGCTTTGGTGATTTGGAGGATGCGATCCACCATGATCACTTTGTTTTCGTTATCCACGGTGGCTTCACCCAGCCCAGGGATGGTCATGCCGGTTTTAAATTCCGCGTTATCCAGCGCCAGGCGTGCGACATCGGTCATCGCCAGTCCGGCTTCTTTTGGACTCCACAGGAAACCTTCACGAATCACGCCAGACATAATGTATGCGCGCGCCTGTGAGGGAATAGTGGTGCCCACCAGGGCGATTTTTTTCTCCAGATGGCGTTTCTTCAGCACGTTGCCCGCCCCGATTGGCCCGTTCGAGCCCATCGACATAATGCCTGTCACGTTCGGATGCGCTTTCAGGATATCCTGAGTAACGCGTTCGGATTCATCGATAAAGTCCGCGCCAGGAAAGCGGTCGGCGGCCAGTTTCATATTCGGGTAGTGCTCTTTTTGATACGCGATCGCGGCATCGGCCCACTGATTATGACCGGTGGTGGTTAACGTGCCGACCAGCACGACGTATTCGCCTTTTTCACCCATTTCACGCGCCAGGGCTTTCATCTGTGCTTCACCGTAGGCTTTCGCGCTCATCAGCTCCACATCCCAGGTTTTGCCTTCCTGGTTAGGGCCTTCCTGCGTGATCACCATGATGCCCGCGTCACGCGCGCGCTTCACCACCTGCGCCGTCACTTTGGTATCGAGCGGTACCAGACCAATCACATCGACTTTCTTGGCGATCAGATCTTCAATCAGTTTCACCTGCTGCGCAGGATCGGCACGCGTGGGCCCCACCATAGAGGTTTTAAGATTATTTTTTTCTCCGCCCTCTTTGAGTCCCTGATTAAGGATGTTGAACCAGGGCACACCGGCTTCTTTGACCACCGTCACCATGGTTTTGGTTTCGGAGGCCAGCGCGGACATGGGAAACGCTAAACTCACAGAGACCGATAACAGCGTAGAGATGCTTAACATTTTAATTAGATTGCGGCGATTCATTTTACTACCCCTGGTTATCATTAATATGATGAGATTTTCTCTTGCCAGAAATTGATATAAAGATGCCGCTGCCAGCAATAAAACAGCAGATAAATAATCATTTCTGAACACTGGGTATTCGTATTAATAAAAATGAGAAAATAAACCGTTCAGCCGGTTAATCTTTTTTTCCCGTTTCCCAAAACAAACCGCATAAATTGTCCGGGTGCAGCACCGAATTTACTGAAAAGAAAAGTAAAGTAAATTACCTGATGCCAATAAAGATCTCTTCTTTGATAAAGCTCACACATTCCATTAACAATTACGGTGTGCCGATCACACCGACGCACGGATCAGTGCCTCTTCGTGCTGGCTTTCCTGCGCATTAAGATAGCCGAGCGTCATGCTGAAAAAGGCCTTTTCCCCGCCAGCCAGTGACCGTACATGCCCGGCCCGTTTTTCGGCCTGATAGCCTTCAACGCCGCAGGTCGCCGGCATCGCAAAAGCGCACACCTTCTGCATAGGGTTTGCCAGAATCCAGCGTGTCAGAAAGGGGAAATTGTCGGGGTTGTAGTTCACCGTAAAAGCATCGCCGTCCGGCCGACGTAGCATGACGTGCACATGGCCATCCTGCGCTTTACGCAGATTTTTAATGTAGAAAACCAGTTCGGGATCGGGCTGCAACTCGGCAGTGATGACTTCTGTGCTGGCGGGATCTTGCTTAAGCTGCTTAAGCCTTGCCAGATAGGCATCATTCGCTTTCACGATGGCGGGCACTGACGAACGGATAACCGTGTCGGCCGCGGTAAAAGCAGCGGGCTGAATGATGCGTGCACCTTCAACATAGGCAAAGTTGGCATGGCACATGTACATCAGGTCCATGGCGTTGAGCGATAAGTTCTCTACCGCCATGCATACCTCAAAGGTGGCGCTGTCCGGACGGATAACCACCCGAGGCTGGGCCAGATAATGGTCGCCAAACCCCATCAGGTACTCGCGCTCGCTCACCAGCGCCAGCCAGGGCCCTTGCGCATCCTCGCCAGTTTCAATGCGCGCCCGCTGCATCGGTGCGATGGGCATTTCACCGTGCAGGGCATGGTTGTCTTCCGCTGTTGGGTTACCGTTGCGCAGCAGCCCGGAGTGATACATAAAGCAGCCATAGGTTCCAACAATGTCGCTGGCAGGACGCGGCTCGGTAAAACGGCTTTGCATTGTCAGGTCGACGCCATCAAACATGGCCTGCCAGATCATCTGTCCATAGTAAGGGAGCACCACCAGATAGCCACAGGCGTTTTTCAGCCGCACGGCCTCAATGCCTGATTCATAGATAAAAAGTTCCGCGCTGCATCCCGCAGCATTGACGATCTCCAGGGGTTGAGTACGGAAAAAAGACTTGTGAAGCTGGAAGACTGTAGGTGACAGAGTGCGTTGCATAATCGGCCTCGGAATTTACTGATTGTTATTGTTTAGTAAACCCATTCATATTGTGATCGGCCCCATTTTATTTCAATGGGCTTTTTCGATTTTCGGGATACCAGCCGTTGGAGAAGCCTTTCTGCGCCGTTGAAAACAGAGGAAAAATGAATAAGGGTCGCAATGAATCTTAATACTATAATATTGAGATATTTATCACAGATTATTTTTATTATTGGCAGATTCCAATAAAAAGGGAGAGAGGTTATTAATCTCTGCCCTGATTATTTTAATAAGGGCAGTATCTTGTACGATTGGGAGGGTGCTGAGAGGTCGGTTTTCAGAACCTGATGTTGTAGCGAACAACATCATCAACCTGGGCTAGCTTGTCGTAGAGTTTACGCGCGGGGTTATTTTCATTTGTCACCCAGTACACCTTTGCCCAGCCCGCCTCACGGGCTTCATCGCAGACCCTCATGATGAGCGCTTTTCCCGCTCCCACGCCACGCGCATTTTCTTCAACGAAGAGATCTTCCAGATAGCATACGGGCTGTGTAAACCATGTGCCTTCATGTATCACGCAGGCCACGAAGCCCGTCACCTTGCCATCAAATTCGGCCAGCCAACACATTAACGCTGATTCGGGCGACTGTATTCTCCGTCAGGTGGATAAGGTGACGGCGTCCTCCAGCTCCTGTTGATAAAAATGCAGATCACCTTCTAGAGGATTAGCCAGGCAGGGATATTGTAAATGCGGGTAATGACAAACTACTCTATAGTTAGTATCATTAGAGAATCTTAAGTTTTTCCAATATTTTGTGGCTTCACGTCATTCTCTTACGTATGCTAGATATCCTATATTTACAACATAATCTATTTTATACGTAACCAAATGAGAAAATTTGACAGCTCAAAAGTACTAGTTAGAACATATTTTTGAGAATGAACTGTTCTGAAACACTGATAGTTGTAAGTAGATGGCATTTTAGTAAATTTTTTAAGGAGGATTGCAAGATTAACCCATATTAAATTAACAATCGTAAATAAAATCATTTTTTAAAGTTAAATTCAATTTATAGAGGGATTTAAATGACATCTGTAGCTATTTTTAATAACAAAGGCGGTGTTGGAAAATCAACATTAACCTATCATTTAGCATGTGCTTTGTCTGAATCAGGTAAGAAGACGCTAATGATTGATCTTGATCCTCAATCAAACTTAAGCTTATTTGCGTTAAATGACGAAGAGATTGAAAAGATATGGGACGATGAAGATGATTTTATTGAGGACTATGAAAAAGCAAAAATTCAATCTACGCCAGAGAAGTTCAATTCAATACACAGTTCCCCAAGATCTATTCACTATATGCTAAAACCCTCTGAAGATGGTCAATCAGAGGAAGAAAACATACCTCCCAGTATTAGGGTTAGTGAAAACCTTTATCTAATTCCTGGAAGATTGACACTTCATCTATTCGAAAATAAGTTATCTAAGCAATGGAGTGAGGCATTCCTTGGAGATCCTCAAGCCCTTAGGGTGGTTACTGCCATAAGAAGGATTTGTAAAATATATTCAGAAAAGTTGGGTTTCGATATTATATTAATTGATACATCTCCTAGCTTAGGCATATTAAACAAAGTAATAATATCTAATTCTGATGGTTTTTTAATTCCTTGCGCACCTGATATGTTTTCAGGTTACGGGATAAAAAATATAGGTAACGCTTTAAAAACTTGGAAAAAAGATTTTGATACAATGCTTTCATTACTTCCAGACTCCAAAAAGCAACAATTACCGAATAAGTTCGTTAAACTTTTAGGCTATACAATCTACAATGCAAAAAAAAGAGAGGATGCTTCTAATCCTTTAAAAATTGCTAAAGCTCACTTTAATTGGGCTGAAAAACTACCGAAAAAAATACTTGATTACATTCCTGAAGAGTGTTATTCACCGATGACAAAATCAAAAATAAAAGAATTTATTGGTGGAAAATCAATTATATATGGTCATGCTACTATGCCAGCCAACGCTCAGAAATACAAAAAACCAATGTGGTTATTACCTTCCAGCGATTCTGTAACAGATTCTAAAGACAGAAGTACGATCAATGGCAGGAGAGAAGAATATTTAGAAACAAAAAAAATGTACTCTTCATTTTCTAAAGCCTTATTAAAAAGATTGGACGAGGTAAAAAAATGATGAAAAACGAAAAGATCGTAAGCGTCATAAAAAACAAAATGCATGAATATGAGATATTTTCTGACAGAATAATTTCTTATTTGAATAGGAATCCCGTATTATTAGAAAATGTCCACTCCTTTAAAAGAAGGACAAAAGACTTAGAACATCTTGACGAAAAAATAAGCAGAAAGAATAAAAAAAACAGGAAAGAAAAAAAACCATTAATAACTAAAAACAATGTAATGGATGTGATAACTGATATTGTAGGAATAAGAATCCTTCATTTGCATCAAGGACAGTTTGAATTAATCCACGATCAATTAATGAAATATGTAAATGATGGTGATTTATCGTTGTATGAGGATCCTAAAGCTTACACTTGGGATCCAGAATATGCGGATTTTTTCCGAAAAAAGTTGATTCATACTGAACAAAAAGAAAGTTTTTATACAAGCGTACATTACGTTTTTAAAGCTAATGCTGAAAGTAAATTAACATGTGAAGTTCAAGTGAGGACACTTTTTGAAGAGGTATGGGGCGAGATTGATCACACTGTAAATTATCCTATTGAAAGCAAAGATATGGTTATTAAAGAACAGCTTAAAGTTTTCGCAAGGATTGTTGGAGCAGGTACTAGAATGTCACACTCCATATTTAAGATACATGAAGGTTTGTAAATCAAATAAGTGCAGTAATCAACTGCACTTATTTTATTTTTAAAAAAAGGTTGGAATTATTTTAATTAGTCGAAAAAAATTAAAAGTTTCACAAATCTCAAACCACCTCGCCATTCTCCTGGCGGTACTCCTTCGGCGTCGTGGCATAGCTCTTCTTAAACACCGAATAGAAATACTGCAACGACGGATAGCCGCACATCTGGGAGATCTCATTGATACTCAGCGACGAACCCGCCAGCAGTTCCCTGGCCTTCTCCAGCTTCTCGCGGTGGATCATGGCGTGAATCGTATCGCCAGTTTCATCCCGGAAACGCTTCTCCAGGTTTGAGCGCGACATGCCAATGGCATCCAGCACCTGCTCAACCTTGATGCCCTTGCAGGCGTTGAAGCGGATAAAGTGCATCGCCTGAATGACAGCGGGATCGTGCAACGAACGGAAATCGGTGGAACGGCGGGCAATGACTTTTACCGGCGGCACTAAGATGCGCTGTAACGGCAGAGATTGTTGATCGAGCAGGCGATGCAGCAGTTTAGCGGCCTGGTAACCCATCTGCCGCGATCCCTGAACGACTGAGGACAGCGCCACGCGGGACAGGTAACGCGTCAGCTCTTCGTTATCGATTCCGATGACGCACAGCTTCTCCGGCACCGGAATCTTCAGGTATTCGCAGGCCTGCAGCAGATGGCGCGCACGGGCGTCGGTAACGGCGATAATGCCGGTATGGGGAGGAAGCGTTTGCAGCCAGTCGGCCAGACGGTTTTGTGCGTGCTGCCAGTTCTCAGAGGCAGTCTCCATGCCCTGATAGACCACGCCCATGTAACGCTCGCGCATCACCATTTTGCGAAACGCCAGTTCACGCTCCTGCGCCCAGCGTTTACCGCTGGAGGCCGGTAAACCGTAAAAGGCGAAACGGTTGATGCCGCGCTCTTTCAGATGCAGAAAGGCGCTTTCCACCAGCGCAGTGTTATCGGTGGCAATATAGTGCACTGGTGGATAGTCTTCTTCCCTGTGATACGAACCGCCCACGCCGACAATCGGCACAGCCACGTCGGCCAGAGAGCGCTGAATCGAACTATCGTCATAATCCGCAATAACCCCGTCACCCAGCCATTCCTGAATATTATCAATGCGGCAACGGAAGTCCTCCTCAATGAAAATATCCCAGTTGGTCTGCGAAGCCTGTAAATACTCGCCAACGCCTTCTACTACCTGACGATCGTAAACCTTGTTGGCGTTAAACAGCAGGGTAATGCGGTATCGTTTTTCATGCATAGTGGCACAGTCCCTTTAACTCCCAGCGCATTGCATAACACAGCTGGATGCGCCACAGAAATGGTTTGCGCCACAGTGTGATCGTTCACACGATTACAGGCGGCGACGCGTGGCGGTATCCATCCACACCGCTAACAGTAAAATGGCCCCTTTGACGATGTACTGCCAGAAGGTCGGCACATCCATCATGCTCATACCGTTGTCCAGTGAGGCCATGATAAACGCGCCCATCACGGCGCCCGCTACCGACCCCACGCCACCCGCCAGGCTGGTGCCGCCAATCACGCAGGCCGCAATGGCATCCAGCTCGGCAATGTTCCCGGCGGAAGGGGAACCCGCGCCGAGCCGCGAGCTGAGGATCAGCCCGGCAATCGCCACCATCAGGCCGTTGATGGCAAACACCGCCAGCTTGGTGCGCGCCACGTTAATACCGGAGAGCCGCGCGGCATCAATGTTGCCGCCAATGGCATAGATACGGCGTCCAAAGGCAGTGCGAGTGGCCATAAACATCCCCACCAGCAGCAGCAATGCCAGCAACAGAACCGGTGTCGGTACGCCACGATAGTCGTTCAGCAGCCAGATCGCGCCCAGTACCAGAACGGCGGTAATGGCCTGTCGTGCTACGGTGCCGGAGGCGGCAGGTTGAGCCAGACCCAGTTGCTGACGACGCAGTCGTAGGCGCCACTGCCACAGAATAAACAGCGCCAGGCCCGCAACACCAAAGCCAAAACCGATACCGCCGGGCAGATAACTTTGCCCAATCTGCGACATCGCCGGGCTCGTTGGGGCCACGGTGGTGCCATTGGTGATGCCCACCAGAATGCCGCGAAACGCCAGCATGCCGGCCAGGGTCACAATAAATGATGGCACCTTGCGGTAAGCCACCCACCAGCCGTTCCAGGTGCCGAGCAACAGCCCCAGCACCAGCGTGACCACGATAGTCAGCGGCAGCGGCCAGCCCAGCCAGACGTCAAAGATTGCCGCCGCGCCGCCCAACAGCCCCATCATGGAGCCGACGGACAGATCGATCTCGGCGGAGATAATTACAAACACCATGCCCACCGCCAGAATGCCGGTGATCGCCGTCTGGCGCAGCAGGTTAGAGACGTTGCGCGGGCTGAGCCAGGCACCGTCGGTCGTCCACGTAAAGAACAGTGCAATCAAGACAATCGCCCCCAGCATCACCAACACCTGCAGGTTACGCAGGCCGAGCTTGCTGGATACGTGCTTGTTAGCTGGTGCCGCTACGGCAGGTTTACTCTCGCTGTTAAGCATAATGTTCACTCCGTAGGGCGGCTTCCATCACCTGCTCCTGAGTCAGATTGTCGTTAATCAGATCGGCTTTGATTTGCCCTTCATGCATAACCAGAATGCGATCGCTCAGGCCCAGCACTTCAGGCAGCTCAGACGAAATCACAATCACCGAGATGCCCTGCTGTACCAGGGCGTTGATCAGCACATAGATCTCCTGGCGCGCCCCAACATCAATGCCGCGCGTCGGCTCGTCCAGAATCAGGATTTTTGGGTTGAGCAGCAGGCACTTCGCCAGAATCGCTTTTTGCTGATTGCCGCCGCTGAGGCGACCAATCGGCAGCTCAGGCGAAGAGGTTTTCACCCGCAGTCGTGCAATGGCGGCGTTGATGGCGTGCAGTTCTTCGGCCTCATCAATGGTGGAAAGCCGATGACTGAACTGGTCCAGCGCGGCCAGCGTGATGTTTTTGCCTACGCCCATCAGTGGCACGATGCCGTCTTTTTTACGATCTTCCGGCACCATGGCAATGCCGTGCGCGATGGCGTGCTGGCAGTCGCGAATCGTGACTTTTTTGCCGTGAATCGCTATCTCCCCTTGCCAGCGGCCGGGCCAGACGCCAAACAGGCACTGCACGGTTTCCGTTCGACCCGCGCCCACTAATCCGGCAATGCCGAGGATTTCCCCCTTTCGCAGGGTAAAAGAGACGTTGTTTACCCGCTTCACGTGACGGTTAACCGGATGCCAGGCCGTCAGGTTATCGACCTGCAACACCGTGTCGCCAATCTCGTGGGGCGAATGGGGATAAAGCGCCGTGAGTTCGCGTCCGACCATCATGGTGATGATGTCATCCTCACTCAGGCCCGCTGCGGGTCGGGTGGCAATGTGCTGACCATCGCGAATGACACAGATCGTGTCCGAGATAGCCTTCACTTCGTTGAGCTTGTGCGAGATATACACGCAGGCAATGCCATGTTCGCGCAGGTTCTGGATGATGCTGAGCAGCACTGTCGTCTCCTGCTCGGTCAGCGAAGAGGTGGGCTCATCCAGGATAAGCAGGCGCACCTGCTTGTTAAGGGCACGGGCAATCTCCACCAGCTGTTGTTGCCCAAGGCCCAGTTCGCCCACGCGCGTATCCGGGGAGACGTTGAGTTTGACGCGCTCCAGCAGCTGCTGGCAGCGCAGCGTCATGGTTTCATCATCCACCATGCCGAAGCGCCCCAGCTCTGCGCCGAGAAAGATGTTCTCCATCACCGTAAGTTGCCGCACCAGCGCCAGCTCCTGGTGGATAATCACAATACCTTTGCGCTCGGTATCGCGAATGGTCTGCGCCTGAATAGCGTCCCCGGCAAAGTGGATCTGCCCGTCGAAATCCCCGTGCGGATAGAGTCCGCACAGGATTTTCATCAACGTTGATTTGCCCGATCCGTTTTCACCGCACAACGATAGCACTTCACCCGCATCCAGCTGCAGGCTGACGTTATCCAGCGCCTTCACCGCGCCAAAGCGCTTGGTGATGTTCTTCATTTCCAGCAACATCGTTTACTCTCCTTCGCGTAGCGCGATTAGAGTTCGCTTTTCTTGTGGAAACCGTCTTTCACCACGGTGCTGTCAATGTTGTCTTTGTTCACCTCAATCGGTGTCAGCAGGCGCGCTGGCACATCTTTCAGGCCGTTGTTGAGTTTGGCATTGCTGGCTGGCGTCTGACCATTGCCCAGCTCGATGGCAATCTTCGCGGCTTCGGTAGCCAGTTCTTTGATGGGTTTGTACACGGTCATGGTCTGGGTGCCGTTCATAATGCGCTTGATGGCGGCCAGATCCGCGTCCTGCCCGGAAATAGCGACTTTACCGGCCAGCCCCTGAGCACTCAGCGCCTGAATCGCGCCGCCCGCGGTGGCATCGTTAGAGGCGACAACCGCATCGATATTGTTTTTATTGGCAGTCAGGGCGTTTTCCATGATCTTCAGCGCGTTTTCCGGTAGCCAGGCATCAACCCACTGGTCGCCGACGATTTTAATGCTGCCGTTATCGATATAGGGTTTTAACACCTTCATCTGCCCTTCGCGGAACAGGCGCGCGTTATTGTCTACAGGTGATCCGCCCATCAGGAAGTAATTTCCTTTTGGCACCTTTTTCACCAGACTTTCCGCCTGCATTTCACCCACTTTTTCATTATCAAAGGAAATATAAAAGTCGATATCGGCGTTATTTATCATACGGTCATAGGCCAGCACTTTAATCCCTTCACGTTTGGCTTCTGCCACCACGTTACTTAATACCTGACCGTTGTAGGGAATGATAACCAGCACATCAACGCCGCGGTTGATCATATTTTCTATTTGCGACATCTGGGTTTCTTCGTTGCCATTGGCTGACTGCACAAATACTTTTGCGCCTTGCGCCTCAGCCTGTTTAACAAAGATGTCACGGTCTTTTTGCCAGCGCTCCAGGCGTAAATCATCGATTGCCATACCGATTTTGACTTCTTTTGCCAGACTGGCCTGACTGAACAGGGCCAGCGCCGCAAAGGCAGCGAGTAATGCAGGTTTCATTTTCATCATGGTCATCCTGTAGGGAACGGTTATTGTCGTTGTAAGGCTATGAACCAGGCGGATGAATTGTTCACCTTATTTTCAGCTGCCAGCAATTACTGATTTTTATCCCGCTATTACGTTTTTTGGTTTATTTCTGTATTTTTGAGCGCGATCGAAAATTTTACATTTTCAGACTCGCCGATCGCGACATAAAACCTGTCAGGCGTCATAAAGCCTTCATATTTTTTTGCGAGCAAGTGCACAATAAATAATTATCTTACTGGCTGTGTGAAATATCGTAATTGAGCGCGCTGAGAGCGGGTACGCACAATAACGCTTCTGGGTAACCCATTCGGGGCCGATGCTAAGGAGCCAACCATGCACGCTTATTTTGACCAGCTTGATCGCGTTCGCTACGAAGGAACAAAAACCACCAATCCCCTGGCGTTCCGCCATTACAATCCGGATGAAGTGATCATGGGTAAAACCATGGCCGAGCATCTGCGCTTCGCCGCCTGTTACTGGCATACGTTCTGCTGGAACGGTGCGGATATGTTTGGCGCGGGCGCGTTTGATCGTCCGTGGCAAAAAACGGGCGAAGCGCTGGATCTGGCAAAACTGAAAGCGGACGTGGCGTTTGAGTTTTTTCACAAACTGAATGTGCCCTATTACTGCTTCCACGATGTAGACGTGTCACCAGAAGGGGATTCGCTGAAAAGCTATCGCGAAAACCTGGCCGTCATGACCGATAAACTGCAGGAAAAACAGCAGGAAACCGGAATTAAACTGCTGTGGGGCACGGCGAACTGCTTTACGCATCCGCGCTACGGTGCAGGTGCTGCGACCAGTCCCGATCCGGAAGTCTTTTCCTGGGCAGCCAGCCAGGTATGCAGTGCCATGAAAGCGACCCAGACGCTGGGCGGCGAAAACTATGTGCTGTGGGGCGGTCGCGAAGGATACGAAACCCTGTTAAATACTGACCTGCGCCAGGAGCGCGAGCAAATCGGCCGCTTTATGCAGATGGTGGTTGAGCACAAGCACAAAATCGGATTCCAGGGCACGCTGCTGATCGAACCTAAGCCGCAGGAACCCACCAAACACCAGTATGATTATGATGTGGCCACGGTTTATGGCTTCCTGAAGCAGTTTGGTCTGGAAAAAGAGATTAAGGTGAACGTCGAAGCGAACCATGCGACGCTGGCCGGCCACTCTTTCCATCATGAAATTGCGACGGCAATTGCCCTTGGCGTGTTTGGTTCGGTGGATGCTAACCGTGGCGATCCGCAGTGCGGCTGGGATACAGACCAGTTCCCGGTCAGCGTGGAAGAAAACGCATTGGTGATGTACGAAATCATCAAAGCAGGCGGTTTCACTACCGGCGGCCTAAACTTTGATGCCAAAGTACGCCGTCAGAGCACCGATAAATATGACCTGTTCCATGGCCATATCGGCGCGATGGACACCATGGCGCTGGCGCTGAAAGTGGCGGCACGCATGCTAGCTGACGGTGAGCTGGATAAACGCGTAGCACAGCGCTACAGCGGCTGGAACGGCGAATTTGGTCAGCAGATTTTGAAAGGTGAATTCTCGCTGGATGCGCTGGCGGCTCATGCACATCAGCAGCAGTTTAATCCGCAGCACAACAGTGGACGCCAGGAACAGCTGGAAAACCTGGTGAATCACTATCTTTATGACTTTTAATCCGTAAGGAGCGCGACATGGTAATCGGGATCGATATCGGCACATCCGGCGTCAAGGTGGTGCTGCTGGATGAACACGGGCAGGTTGTGGCAGTGGAAACCTCCCCCTTGACGGTTTCCCGCCCGCATCCGTTGTGGAGCGAACAAGATCCCGAAAGCTGGTGGCTGGCCACGGACCGCGCCGTACAGGCCCTGGCCCACCAGCATGACCTGAGTGGCGTAAAAGCGATTGGCCTGACCGGGCAAATGCACGGTGCTACGCTGCTTGGTGCACAACATCAGGTGTTGCGCCCGGCCATTCTCTGGAATGACGGGCGCAGCGGCGATCAGTGCCATACGCTGGAGCAGCGCGTGCCTGAATCGCGTCAGATCACCGGCAACCTGATGATGCCGGGTTTCACTGCGCCAAAGCTGCTGTGGGTAAAAGAGCATGAACCTGACGTCTTTGCTCAGGTCGCAAAAGTGCTGTTGCCCAAAGATTACCTACGCTGGCGGCTGAGCGGCGAATTTGCCAGCGATATGTCGGATGCGGCGGGCACAATGTGGCTGGACGTAGAAAAGCGTGACTGGAGCGATGTGATGCTGGCAGCCTGCGGGCTGGAACGACGCCAGATGCCTGCGCTGTTTGAAGGTAATCAGATTACCGGTACCTTGTCGGCGGCTATTGCACAGCGCTGGACACTGCCGCAGGTGCCCCTGGTGGCGGGCGGTGGTGATAATGCGGCAGGTGCAGTTGGCGTCGGCATGACATCGCCGGGACAAGGCATGCTGTCGCTGGGGACATCCGGGGTTTATTTTGTCGTCAGCGACGGCTATCTCAGTAATCCGCAACGTGCTGTTCACAGCTTTTGCCACGCTCTGCCGCAGCGCTGGCATCTGATGTCCGTGATGCTCAGTGCCGCGTCCTGCCTTGACTGGGCGGCTGCGCTGACCGGCTGTGACGATGTTCCGCATCTGCTGGCGGAGGCAGAGCGGGCAAAACAGGATGCGCCGTCGCTGTGGTTTTTGCCTTATCTGTCGGGAGAACGCACCCCGCATAATAATCCGCACGCCTGCGGCAGCTTCTTTGGCTTTACCCACCAGCATGGACGACCCGAACTGGCGCGGGCGGTGCTGGAAGGCGTGGGGTTTGCACTGGCCGAAGGGATGGATGTGGTACACGACTGCGGCGTCACGCCCAGCAGCATCATGCTGATTGGCGGCGGTGCCCGAAGCGGTTACTGGCGACAGATGCTGGCCGATATCAGCGGACAGACGCTGGATTACTGCGAAGGCGGCGATGTCGGACCCGCACTGGGCGCTGCACGTCTGGCGCAAATGGCGCTGGATGAGAATCTGACCGTGCCTGCCCTGAAGCAGGTGCAGCGCCACCAGCCCAACCCGGCGCGTCATGCGCACTATCAGCCGAGACGTGAGACGTTCAGCCGGCTGTATCAGCAACTGCTGCCGTTGATGCAGCAGTAATCCAACCCGAGGGCAACGACGTTGCCCTTTTATTTGAGCGATGTCTCCCGTCATGCTCACAACAATCTGCCACAGTGGCACTGTCGGGCTATCTTGCCCTCATCATTTCCTGAGGGTTCATAAAGGTTGTTGCAGCAGAATCTGACCCTGCGCGACCAACGATGCAAATCGCGCGATTCATGCGAAAAAGTAGCCTGAAAGTTGAAATGGCGAGAGGTGCATCTGGTATCGCCCTGGATCACCACGTAAACCGGCTTCTTTGTGAGGCCGGTTTACGTCAGTCAGGTTACTTAGCCAATTGCCCCCAGTGCATCGTCCTGGCTCTGCTTCTTCGGCAGCAGGAACAGCGTTGCCACAATATCCAGCAGGTAGATAAGCGCCAGTAAGGTAATGGCCGCCACAAAAGAGAACTTGCCTGCCAGCAGGCCAATAACCAGCGGGCCAAACCCACCGACGCCACGTCCCAGGTTAAACAACACATTTTGCGCGGTGGCGCGCACCTGCGGTGGAAAGGTATCCGAGATTAATGCTCCGTAACCGCCGATCATGCCGTTAACAAACAGCCCCATCAGCGCGCCCGTAAACAGCATAACAGTGGGATCGCGCAGTTGCGCATAAACCACCACCATCACAACTGCGCCGAACTGATATAGCAGGAAAATTTTCCAGCGCGCAAAGCGATCTGCCAGCACGCCAAACAACCAAATCCCGAATGTCATACCTACGACAGTGACCGCCGTCCAGATGCCGGATTTCGTCAGACTAAAACCAAAATTTGAGGAGAGGTAGCTCGGCATCCAGATCATCAGGCCGTAATAACCGAAGTTCTGGACGGAGCAGAGAATAAAAATCCCCAGGCTGGCTTTACTGGTGGCGCGGTCTTTAAACAGCAGTTTCAGTCGGGCGGGAAAGGACAGTGAGGGAACATGTTGGATCTGACGGGTAAAGCTCTCAGGCTCGCCCATACTGCGGCGAATGACAAACGACACCAGCGCGGGCAGCAGTCCCACCAGGAACATCCCGCGCCAGCCAATGACACTCAGCAGCGGTGGCGTGATAAATGCCGCCAGCAGAACACCCAGTTGCCAGCCGATCCCGACCCACGCCGAGGCGCGGTTGCGTTTCTCTGCCGGCCAGGCTTCCGCAATCAGCGCCATGCCGATGCCAAACTCACCGCCAAGCCCCATTCCCGCCAGCGTGCGATAGGCCAGCAGATCCCAGTACCCCTGAGCCACCGCACACAGACCGGTAAAAAGGGAAAACATCAAAATGGTGAGCGTTAACACACGAATACGACCATAGCGATCGCTGAGATGACCAAACACAATGCCGCCAATTACGGCACCAATCAGCGTCCAGGTCACCAGTGAACCGGCCTGGGAGGGATCAAGTGCCAGAGACAAGCTAATCGCGGGCAGCATAAACCCCAGAATAAGCAGGTCGAATCCATCCATGGCATAACCACTGATGGCGGCCAGCATCGCTTTAGCAGGCGTAATGCTCTGTTTAGAAGGGGAAGAAGAGGACATGAGTCAGCACCCGTTGGTTAAAAAACTGGCGCAAGTATAAAGAGCTACGATGATGGGGTCTATGCAGAATAGCCGCAACCGTGTGCCGGAATCGCACACGGTTGCCCAGGATCAAGACGGCTTATTGCTGCCGTCGTCGCCGGATAACAGCTCATCAAGCCTGTCACCGCCGACATGACGGAAATCCTGTCCTTTAACGAAGTAGAAAATGATTTCGCAGATGTTCTGGCAGCGGTCACCGATACGCTCAATGGCGCGGGCGCAGAACAGTGCCGTTAATACACTGGGGATGGTACGCGGATCTTCCATCATGTAAGTCATCAACTGACGCACAATACCTTCGTACTCTTTATCCACTTTTTTGTCTTCGCGGTAGATCTGAACGGCTTCGTTAAGATCCATACGCGCAAACGCGTCCAGCACGTCATGCAGCATCTGTACGGTGTGGCGGCCCAGGGATTCCAGGCTAACCAGCAGCGGCAGATGTTGCTGACCAAACTTCTCCAGTGCGGTACGGCTGATTTTCTCGGCCACATCGCCAATGCGTTCCAGCTCGGAAATGGTCTTGATAATTGCCATCACCAGGCGCAGGTCGATAGCGGTAGGCTGACGTTTGGCGATGATGCGGACGCAGGCCTCATCAATCTCCACTTCCATCATGTTGACCTTCTGGTCGCCATCAATGACACGCTGGGCCAGATCACCGTCCAGATTATGCATCGCGGTGATCGCATCGGTCAGTTGCTGTTCGACCAGCCCGCCCATGATCATCACCTGAGTGCGTATGTGCTCCAGCTCAGCATTGAACTGACCGGAGATGTGTTTATTCAGATTTAAACTGTCCATGGCGATCTCCTGTCGAATCAGCCGTAGCGACCTGTGATGTAGTCTTCTGTTTGTTTCTGTGCCGGCTTGGTGAACAGCGTGTCAGTGTCGCTGAACTCAATCAGTTCGCCCAGATACATAAACGCCGTGTGATCGGAACAACGTGCAGCCTGCTGCATGTTATGGGTCACGATCACCACCGTGTAATCCTGCTTCAGTTCGGTAATTAATTCTTCGATACGGCCGGTAGAAATGGGGTCCAGTGCAGAGCATGGCTCATCCAGCAGCAGCACTTCCGGACGGATAGCGATGCCGCGGGCAATGCACAGACGCTGCTGCTGTCCACCAGACAGGCTGTAGCCACTCTGGTGCAGCTTGTCTTTGGTTTCGTTCCACAGGGCCGCTTTGGTCAGCGCCCACTGCACGCGCTCATCCATGTCGGCACGAGACAGCTTCTCGAACAGGCGCACGCCGAAAGCGATATTGTCATAAATCGACATCGGGAAAGGCGTCGGCTTCTGGAATACCATGCCAACCCGGGCGCGCAACAGTGCGATATCCTGATGCGACGCCAGAATATTGTCGCCATCCAGCAGAATATCACCCTCTGCTCGCTGATCCGGATAGAGCGAATACATTTTGTTGAAAGTGCGCAGCAGGGTGGACTTACCACAGCCTGATGGCCCAATAAACGCCGTGACCTGGTTTTTAGCAATATCCAGGTTGATATTTTTCAGAGCGTGAAACTTGCCGTAATAGAAATTCAGATTACGAACCTCGATTTTTCCGGCTGATGCAGTCGCAGTACTCATTGTTTTTCTCTCTTAATCAACACCGCGCAGGGCAGTGTCGGTAGTTAACCGTGTTTGCCCTTGGCGAAAACAACTCTTGCTACGATATTCAGCAGCAGCACGCACAGGGTAATAATCAGTACGCCAGCCCAGGCCAGATTTTGCCACTCGGCAAACGGGCTCATGGCGAATTTAAATATGGTGACCGGGAGGTTAGCCACGGGCTGCATCATGTCGGTGCTCCAGAACTGATTCGACAGCGCAGTAAACAGCAGCGGCGCGGTTTCACCAGCGATACGGGCAATCGCTAACAGCACACCGGTGATGATGCCGGAAACCGACGCTTTAAGCGTAATAGCCGAGATCATCTTCCATTTCGGCGTACCCAACGCATAGGCGGCTTCGCGCATGCTGTCTGGTACCAGTCGCAACATGTTTTCCGTGGTTCGAATCACTATCGGAACCTGCAGCAGCGCCAGCGCAATCACGCCCGCCCAGCCGGAGAAGTGGTGCATTTGCGCCACGACGATGGTGTAGACAAACAGGCCAACCACAATCGACGGTGCTGACAGCAGAATGTCATTAATAAAACGAATCACTTCTGCCAGTGCTGATTTGCGTCCGTATTCCGCCAGATAAACGCCGGCCATAATGCCCAGCGGCGTACCGAAGAAGGTAGACCAGAAAATCAGTAAACCACTTCCTGCCAGGGCGTTGGCTAAGCCACCACCCGCGGTGTTTGGCGGCGGAGTGGACTCCGTAAACAGCGACCATGACAAACCATCGATGCCACGGCTTACCGTAGTAAACAGAATCCACACTAACCAGAACAGGCCAAAAGCCATGGTCAGTAACGACATCGTCAGCGCAATTTTATTCTTGGTACTGCGCCATGACTGCATCTTACGACGTGACGCTTCCAGTTCTGCGCGAGCCTGCACTTCCATCGTTGTCATGATCGCGTTCCTTCACTTTTGGCCAGCCGCATAATCATTAACTTTGAAATCGCCAGCACGATAAAGGTGATAACAAACAGAATCAGGCCCAGCTCCATCAGGGCCGCAACGTGTACGCCTGACTCTGCTTCAGCGAATTCGTTCGCCAGCGCTGAGGTGATACTGTTGCCAGGCATAAACAGCGAGGCGCTGTCTAACTGGTAGGTGTTACCGATAATAAAGGTCACGGCCATGGTTTCACCCAGTGCACGTCCCAGACCGAGCATGACACCGCCGATCACCCCATTTTTAGTGAAGGGCAGAACAATGCGCCAAATCACTTCCCAGGTCGTGCAGCCAATGCCATAAGCCGACTCTTTCATCATCACCGGCGTCTGTTCAAACACGTCACGCATTACCGAGGCGATATACGGGATGATCATGATGGCCAGGATAACGCCTGCGGCCAGGATACCGATACCAAATGCGGGGCCAGAAAACAGCTCGCCAATGACAGGAATGCCCGACATCACATCGCCAACCGGCGTCTGGAAGTACTGTGCGAACAGTGGCGCAAAAACAAATAAGCCCCACATGCCGTAAACAATGCTGGGGATCGCCGCTAACAGCTCAATGGCGGTACCCAGTGGACGACGTAACCAGCCTGGTGCGAGTTCAGTAAGGAAAAGCGCAATACCGAAACTGACCGGTACCGCAATAATCAGGGCAATAATTGAGGTGACGAGCGTACCGTAAATCGGTACCAGCGCACCAAATTGTTCGTTAGGGGCGTCCCAGGTTTTGGTCCACAAAAACGCGAAACCAAATTTCTGTATGCTTGGCCAGGAAGAGAAGATCAGGGAGACAATGATGCCGCCCATCAGTAACAGGACGATCAGCGCAGCGAGTTTTACCAGTGCACCGAAAATTCTGTCGCCTTGCTTGCCTGGGGCTTTGAATGCCGACTTCGTTGCAGCCATAGAAGTCTCAGTCCTCAGAAGTTATCAGGGCGGCAGACGCCGCCCCTGAAGGCTGACCAGACGTCGGTCTGGCCAGGGTCATTCACTTACTTATAAAGCGCTTTACCTGAACTGTCTTTGATATTGGCTTTCCATGCAGCGCGGATCTGCTGAACTACGCTGTCAGGCAGGGTGGCATAATCCAGCGCGTTTGCCGTTTTGCCGCCGTCTTTGTAAGCCCAGTCGAAGAATTTCAGCACTTCGGCACCTTTCGCCGCGTTAGCCTGGTCTTTGTAAATCAGGATAAACGTGGTTGAGGTGATTGGCCATGCGTCGTTGCCTTTCTGGAAAGTCAGGTCCTGAGCAAAAGATTTGCTCCAGTCCGCGCCTTTCGCCGCGTTAGAGAAGCTGGTTTCGCTTGGCGCAACCGCTTTACCATCCGCATCCACCAGCCTGGTGTAGGTCAGATTATTTTGTTTGGCATAAGCATATTCAACGTAGCCGATTGAGCCTGGCAGACGCTGTACGAAGGCGGCGACGCCGTCGTTACCTTTACCGCCCAGACCGGTTGGCCAGTTAACAGTATTGCCCTTACCAATTTTGCTGTTCCACTCTTCGTTCACTTTTGCCAGATAGCTGGTGAACACGAAAGAGGTACCGGAACCATCCGCGCGGCGTACCACGTTGATGTTAGTGTCTGGCAGTTTCACGCCTGGGTTCAGTTTAACAATCGCAGGATCGTTCCACTTTTTGATGTTACCCAGATAGATGTCGCCAACGGTTTTACCGTCCAGCGTCAGTTGACCTGATTTGATGCCCGGCAGGTTAACCGCCAGCACCACACCACCGATCACGGTTGGGAACTGAAACAGGCCATTTTTCTGCAAATCTTCGTCTTTCATAGGCGCATCAGACGCACCGAAATCAACGGTTTTGGCGATAATTTGTTTTACACCGCCAGATGAACCAATGCCCTGATAGTTGATTTTGCTACCGGTGGCTTGCTGATATTCTGCTGCCCACTTGGCATAAACCGGCGCCGGGAAAGTCCCGCCCGCACCCGTCAGATCGGTGGCTGCAAAGGCAGAAACCGCGCTAACGGCAAAAGAGGCGGCAAGGATTCGGGCTACGGTGCTACGCATCAGTGTCATGTTCCCTCCAGGGGAGAAAATTCAGGCTCAATGCCTTTTTAGTAAGAGTCAGTGATTGCTGCAGGAGGGAAAATAGGACAGTTTAGTGACAGAAAAATGTAGTTAATATTACAGTTATATGACAGACACACTTATTGCTCATTTTTACAAGCCCACTATTGAAAAGGACATGTTCAATGACATTTATGAAGAAGCTTCTGGTATGCAATGTTGTCCTCCTCTGTACGCTGGCCAGCGCCCATGCGTACGACGTACCGCAGATTCATTCGAATGAATCTTTTGCAATGACAGATAACAGAGGCACTCTGGCCACAATTGACAGTAGTGGCGCGGTCAGACAAGCGTCTGTCAATGCTGAGGATGTGAGTGAAACGAAGAAGCAAGTACAAGCGTTAATAAAAACGCAAGAAAACCAGACTGATACCCTCAATACGCTCTCACAAAAGCTAAGCAAAAATGAAGATGTGATCACTAACCTGCAACGTTCACTCGATGAGGCTAACCGCAAAATCAGCGATCAGCAGCGCGCACTTGAGCAAGTCAGCAGCAAAATTAAATAAAAGAAACGCGTGAATCCCGCCAGGGATTCACGCGTAAGACGCATTACTCGACCGTCACCGATTTCGCCAGATTACGCGGCTGATCCACATCGGTCCCTTTAATCAGGGCCACGTGATAGGAGAGCAGCTGCAGCGGCACGGTATAGAAGATAGGCGCAATCGCTTCTTCCACGTGCGGCAGGGGAATGATCTTCATTCCATCGCTGTCGCTAAAACCAGCATCTTCATCAGCAAACACGTACAGCAGACCGCCGCGCGCGCGCACTTCTTCGATATTCGATTTCAGCTTCTCTAACAGCTCGTTATTCGGTGCCACGACGATAACCGGCATATCGGCATCAATCAGCGCCAGCGGCCCGTGTTTGAGCTCACCAGCAGCATAAGCCTCGGCATGAATATAAGAGATCTCTTTTAACTTCAGCGCGCCTTCCATCGCAATCGGATATTGATCGCCACGGCCCAGGAACAGCGCATGATGTTTATCAGAGAAATCTTCTGCCAGATCTTCAATCAGCTTATCCTGCGCCAGCATTTGTTCAATGCGGCTTGGCAGTGCCTGCAGACCATGAACAATCTCATGCTCTTTTTCCGCTGGCATACCGTTCAGGCGACCCAGTTTTGCCACCAGCATCAGCAGCACGGTGAGCTGGGTGGTAAAGGCTTTGGTCGACGCGACACCAATTTCCGTGCCCGCTTTGGTCATCAGCGCCAGATCAGATTCTCGTACCAGGGACGAACCGGCGACGTTACAGATAGCCAGCGATCCCAGATAACCCAGCTCTTTTGACAGGCGCAACGCAGCCAGCGTATCCGCAGTTTCACCCGACTGAGACAGCGTAATCAGCAGGCTGTTTTTACGCACCGCCGATTTGCGATAGCGGAATTCAGACGCGATTTCGACATCACAAGGGAGATTAGCCAGTGCTTCAAACCAGTAGCGTGAAACCATGCCTGAGTTATAAGACGTACCGCAGGCAATGATCTGGATATGCTCAACTTTGCTGAGCAGCGTTTCTGCATGCGGGCCGAGCTCGCTGAGATCCACTTCGCCGTGATTAAAACGACCGGTTAAGGTGTTTTTAATCGCGTTAGGCTGCTCGTAAATCTCTTTCTGCATGTAGTGACGATACAGACCTTTGTCACCGGCATCGTACTGCACGCTGGATTCGATCTCTTCGCGACGGACCTGGTTACCGGCACCATCAATAATGGTGACATCACGGCGACTCACTTCAGCGATATCGCCCTCTTCCAGATAGATGAAGCGACGGGTGACCGGTAGCAGTGCCAGTTGGTCAGACGCGATAAAGTTTTCGCCCACACCTCGCCCAATGACCAGCGGACTACCGGAACGGGCCGCTACCAGCAGCGACGGATCGCGGCTGTCCATGATCACCATGCCATAGGCACCGCGCAGTTGAGGGATCACGCGCTGCACGACTTCACGCAACGAGCCACCTTGTTTCTGTTCCAGATGGACCAGATGCGCCACGACTTCAGTATCGGTTTCTGAGGCAAAGTGATAACCCTGAGCCATCAGCGCTTCGCGCAGAGGCTCATGGTTTTCGATGATGCCGTTATGTACGATAACGATGTGCTCAGAAACGTGCGGATGCGCGTTGGCTTCTGAGGGCTCGCCATGCGTTGCCCAGCGCGTGTGGGCAATACCGGTTCCACCCACCAGGGGCTGTTCTTCTGCGGCAGCAGCCAGCATCTGCACCTTACCCAGGCGACGCAGGCGCGTTATGTGCCCCTGCTGATCGACGACGGCCAGACCGGCTGAGTCATAACCGCGGTATTCCAGGCGGCGTAAACCTTCTAATAAAATTTCTGCGATATCACGTTGTGCTACTGCACCAACAATTCCACACATAGTTATTTCCTGACTTCATGGCGTTAAGCCATTGCGTTGTCATATGACCTGATAGTCCGGCTTTGCCGGTTCCCCGAGCCTTGTAGAGAGTGGGGATTATAGTTTTGGTACTACAGCGGCCCGTTAACACGGGCCGTAAAAATTATTTTTTCTTCTGCGGACGCTGCCAGTCGGCTTTGTGATTCTGCTCTTTACGGTTATAGACCAGATCAGCGCCGGAAATATCTTTCATCACCGTGGTACCTGCCGCAATCGTTGCGCCTGCCGCCACGGTGACCGGCGCAACGAGTTGCGTGTCCGATCCGACAAAGACGTTATCGCCAATGATCGTTTTAAATTTGTTGGCACCATCGTAATTACAGGTGATTGTCCCGGCGCCAATGTTCACATTGGCACCAATCTCAGCATCGCCAAGGTAAGAGAGGTGACCCGCTTTGGACCCTTTGCCGAGACGGGCTTTCTTCATCTCAACAAAATTGCCCACGTGCGCAGCCTGAGCAAGTTCACTACCCGGGCGCAGACGCGCGAATGGTCCTACGGTACAGTCAGTGGCCAGATTTGCATCCTCGATCACCGAATAAGGGCTGATATCACAGTCATCCCCGATAACGCTGTTTTTGATAATACAGCCCGCGCCAATTTTAACCCGGTTGCCCAGCGTCACCTGGCCTTCAATAATGACGTTGGTATCAATTTCAATATCCCGACCGTGCTGCAGCGTTCCGCGCAGGTCGAAACGTGCAGGATCGCGAAGCATAACGCCAGCCAACAGCAGTTTTTCAGCCTGCTCGTGTTGATAAGTACGCTCAAGCGTAGCCAGTTGCAGGCGATTGTTGACGCCGTCAGTTTCGCTATTGCGGGCCGGATGGACGGCATTAATTACCCGACCTTCACCGTGCGCTAATGCGATGATGTCAGTAATGTAATACTCGCCTTGGGCATTATTGTTATTTAGCCTGGACAGCCAGCGCTTAAGATCACCGCCGTTGGCGATCAGAATACCGGTATTAATTTCATTGATAGTAAGCTGAGAAGGGTTAGCATCTTTTTGCTCAACAATACCGACGATGGTGCCATTTTCACGCACGATGCGGCCGTAACCTGTCGGGTCATCCAGTACAACCGTTAACAATCCGATACCGCCCGCGGGTTTAGCCTCGCGCAAACGCTGTAAGGTGGCTTCAGAAATCAGCGGAACGTCACCATAGAGCATCATGATGTCTTCGTCATCAGCAAAGTGCGGGGCCGCCTGCTGCATAGCATGACCCGTACCCAGTTGCTCTGCCTGCAGCACCCAGTTGACTGCGCTGTCAGTTAACGTTGCTTTGAGTTGATCGCCGCCGTGTCCGTATACCAGGTGCACCTGCTGTGCACCCAGCCCTTTTGCGGCATCAATCACGTGCTGAACCATCGGTTTACCTGCCAGCGTATGCAACACTTTTGGCAGATCGGAATACATACGGGTGCCCTTGCCAGCGGCAAGAATTACCACGCTCATCGCACTGTTAGACATATCCATCCTGACTGATTGTAGACTGAAGAAAGTTAAACGATTTAGCACTGAGATTACTACATTTTTCTTGTCCCGAAATTAGCCAGAATCCTGTTACCCCTACGGCAGGCAAAAAAAATGCCAACCCAAAGGGCTGGCATTTCGTGACGCATAAAGCCGGATTACATCGCTTTTTTGGTCAGCTCGATCACGCGCAGTTTCGCAATGGCTTTCGCCAGCTCCGCAGAGGCCTGAGCGTAGTCCACGTCGCCGTGGCTGCTGTTCATATGCTCTTCTGCTTTACGTTTTGCTTCCAGCGCACGCGCTTCATCCAGATCGGTACCGCGGATCGCGGTATCGGCCAGAACAGTGGTGCTGCCAGGCTGCACTTCCAGCACGCCGCCAGAGAGGTAAATAAACTCCTCTTCGCCGTGCTGTTTCACGATACGGATCATTCCAGGCTTAATGGCAGTCAGCAGCGGGGCGTGACCAGGAAAAATTCCCAGTTCACCTTCGCTACCTGACACCTGAATTTTCTGCACCAGACCAGAGAACAGTTGGCTCTCTGCACTGACAACATCCAGGTGATAAGTCATAGCCATAATTTTCCTCCTGGGAAACCGTTATTACAGTTTCTTCGCTTTTTCGACCGCTTCTTCGATGGCGCCAACCATGTAGAAGGCCTGCTCTGGCAGGTGGTCAAATTCACCTTCCATGATGCCTTTAAAGCCACGGATGGTGTCTTTCAGCGTCACGTATTTACCTGGAGAACCGGTGAACACTTCTGCTACGAAGAACGGCTGAGACAGGAAGCGCTGGATCTTACGCGCACGTGCCACCAGCAGTTTGTCTTCTTCAGACAGTTCGTCCATACCCAGGATGGCGATGATGTCTTTCAGTTCCTGATAACGCTGCAGCAGTGACTGTACGCCACGTGCAACGTCATAGTGCTCCTGACCCACAACTAATGGGTCCAGCTGACGGCTGGTGGAGTCCAGCGGATCAACTGCCGGGTAGATACCCAGAGAGGCGATCTGACGGCTCAGGGTGACTGTTGAGTCTAAGTGAGCAAAGGTGGTTGCTGGTGACGGGTCAGTCAAGTCATCCGCTGGCACGTAAACGGCCTGTACGGAGGTGATTGAACCTGTCTTGGTGGAGGTAATACGCTCCTGCAACACACCCATCTCTTCTGCCAGCGTTGGCTGATAACCTACCGCAGATGGCATACGACCCAGCAGTGCTGATACTTCCGTACCGGCCAGGGTATAACGGTAGATGTTGTCGATGAACAGCAGAACGTCACGGCCTTCATCACGGAATTTCTCCGCCATGGTCAGACCGGTCAGCGCCACGCGCAGACGGTTACCCGGCGGCTCGTTCATCTGGCCATACACCAGCGCGACTTTATCGATAACGTTGGAGTCAGTCATTTCGTGGTAGAAGTCGTTACCCTCACGAGTACGTTCACCCACGCCAGCAAAGACCGAATAACCTGAGTGCTCAGCCGCGATGTTACGGATAAGCTCCATCATGTTTACGGTTTTACCTACACCCGCACCACCGAACAGACCGACTTTACCGCCCTTAGCGAACGGACACATCAGGTCGATAACCTTGATGCCGGTTTCCAGCAGTTCCTGCGAGTTAGACTGATCTTCATAAGAAGGCGCAGGGCGGTGAATAGAGGAGACCTCTACGACGCTGCCGTCTTCTTCTTTCAGGTCGCCTTTCATGTCGATAGGCTCGCCCAGCACGTTCATGATACGGCCGAGGGTTGCTTTACCAACCGGTACCTGGATCGGTTTTTTCAGGTCGGTGACGTTCAGACCGCGCTTCAGGCCGTCAGAAGTACCCATGGCGATGGTACGAACCACGCCACCACCCAGCTGCTGCTGAACTTCCAGCACCAGACGAGCATCACCATTCATAACCTCAAGAGCGCTGTACACTTGCGGTACTGCATCCTGAGGGAATTCGACGTCAACTACGGCGCCGATAATCTGGACAATCTTTCCAGCTGCCATCTTGAATCCTCTACCTAATTCCAAACCTGGTTAAACCGCGGAGGCTCCCGAGACGATCTCGGTAAGTTCCTGGGTGATGCTGGCCTGACGAGCTTTGTTGTAAACCAACTGCAGCTCTTTGATCAGATTTCCGCCGTTATCGGTTGCAGCTTTCATTGCCACCATACGTGCGGCCTGCTCACTGGCCAGGTTTTCCACCACACCCTGATAAACCTGCGATTCGACATAGCGACGCAGCAGCGTATCCAGCAGCGCTTTCGGATCGGGCTCGTACAGGTAATCCCAGGTCTTCGCCTTCATCTCTTCTTCACCTTCCGCTGGCGGTAACGGCAGCAGTTGGGTAATGGTCGGAGTCTGAGACATGGTGTTGTTGAACTTATTGCTGACAATGTACAGCTTGTCGATGCGGCCTTCATCATAGGCCTGCAACATCACTTTTACCGGGCCGATAAGATCAGAGAGCGCAGGCTTATCGCCCATGCCAGTGACCTGTGCCACAACGTTGCCACCAACAGCGCCGAAGAATGACACGCCTTTAGATCCCACAATCGCCAGATCGCTCTGGACGCCTTTGTCGGACCAGGCCTTCATCTCTGCCAGCAATTTTTTGAACAGGTTAATGTTCAAACCACCACAAAGCCCGCGGTCAGTCGAAACGACCAGGTAGCCGACGCGCTTAACGTCGCGCTCATCCAGGTAAGGGTGCTTGTATTCCAGATTACCTAACGCAAGGTGACCAATCACTTTGCGCATGGTATCTGCATACGGACGGCTGGCCGCCATGCGTTCCTGCGTTTTACGCATTTTGGAGGCGGCGACCATTTCCATCGCTTTGGTGATCTTCTGCGTATTTTTTACGCTTCCGATCTTGGTACGTATTTCTTTTGCGCCGGCCATTAGCTTCTCCTCAAAGCCTTGCGGCCTGCCTTTTCAGACAAGCCGCCAGACATTACCAGGACTGGGTTGCTTTAAACGTCTCGAGGAGGCTTTTCAGCTTCTCTTCGATGTCGTTATTGAAGTTACCAGACTGGTTGATTTCAGCCATCAGCTCGGCGTGATCGCGATCTGCGAACGCCAGCAGAGCAGCTTCGAAGCTACCAATTTTTGCCAGCTCAACGTCGTTCAGATAGCCGCGTTCCGCTGCGAAAAGAACCAGACCCTGCTGCGCGACAGACATCGGCGCATACTGTTTCTGCTTCAGCAGCTCGGTCACTTTCTGACCGTGGCTCAGCTGTTTACGGGTTGCATCGTCCAGATCAGAAGCGAACTGGGAGAATGCTGCCAGTTCACGATACTGTGCCAGCGCGGTACGAATACCACCGGACAGTTTCTTGATGATCTTGGTCTGTGCAGCACCACCAACACGGGATACAGAGATACCCGGGTTAACAGCCGGACGGATACCGGAGTTGAACAGGTTAGATTCCAGGAAGATCTGACCATCAGTAATCGAGATTACGTTGGTCGGAACGAACGCAGAAACGTCACCCGCCTGAGTTTCGATGATTGGCAGCGCGGTCAGAGAACCGGTCTGGCCTTTCACTTCACCATTAGTGAAGCGCTCAACGTAGTCAGCGCTCACGCGTGATGCACGCTCCAGCAGACGAGAGTGGAGATAGAACACGTCGCCTGGGAAAGCTTCACGGCCTGGTGGACGGCGCAGCAGCAGAGAAATCTGACGGTAAGCAACAGCCTGTTTAGACAGGTCATCGTATACGATCAGCGCATCTTCACCGCGGTCACGGAAGTATTCGCCCATGGCGCAACCTGCATACGGAGCCAGATACTGCAGTGCAGCAGACTCAGACGCAGACGCAACGACGACGATGGTGTTAGCCAGCGCACCGTGCTCTTCCAGTTTACGAACCACGTTGGAAATGGTTGACGCTTTCTGACCAATCGCAACGTAGACACATTTGATGCCTGAATCGCGCTGGTTGATGATGGCGTCGATTGCCATTGCGGTTTTACCGGTCTGACGGTCACCGATGATCAGCTCACGCTGGCCACGGCCGATTGGAATCATCGCATCGACAGATTTGTAACCGGTCTGAACAGGCTGGTCGACAGACTGACGGTCGATAACACCAGGTGCAATGACTTCAACTGGCGAGAAGCCGTCGTTGTCGATTGCGCCTTTACCGTCGATAGGTGCACCCAGGGTGTTCACCACGCGGCCCAGCAGGCCACGGCCAACCGGTACTTCAAGAATACGGCCAGTACACTTGACCTTCATGCCTTCGGCCAGGTCAGCATACGGACCCATCACCACCGCACCTACAGAGTCACGCTCGAGGTTCAGGGCGATAGCGTAACGGTTTCCCGGCAGGGAAATCATCTCACCCTGCATAACATCGGCCAGGCCGTGTACGCGGATGATACCGTCACTTACAGAAACAATAGTACCTTCGTTGTGAGCTTCACTCACGACATTGAACTGAGCAATGCGCTGCTTGATCAGTTCGCTGATTTCGGTGGAATTCAGTTGCATATGCTCCAGTCCCCTTAAGACTGCAAGACGTCAGCCAGACGGTCAAGACGGCCGCGTACGCTGCCATCAATAACCAGATCACCCGAACGGATGATCACGCCTGCCATCACAGACTTATCAATTTTGCAATTCAGCTTAACTTTGCGTGACAGACGTTTTTCCATCGCGGCGCTGATTTTAGTCAGCTGGTCGTCACTCAGCGTGCTGGCAGAAATAACATCCACTTCGGCAGTCGCTTCATAAGCGTCTCGCAGTTGAATGAATTGCGCCAGAACAGCCGGAAGCGCTGTCAAACGTCCGTTTTCCGCCATCACCTTAATCAGGTTCTGTGCGGGTTCATCCAGTTGATCACCACAGACTGCATTAAACGAGGCAGCCAGTGCTTCAGGTGCTAAAGCACCAGAAAGCAGGTCGGCCATCTGTTCATTGGCAGCCACTTCTGCGGCAAACGCCAGCATCTTTTGCCAGCGTTCAATACTTTGATGCTCAACAGCAAAGTCAAAAGCTGCTTTGGCGTAGGGGCGAGCTACAGTAATCAGATCAGACATCAGCCCCTCCCTCCTTACAGTTCAGCGACCAGTTTATCAACGATGTCGCTGTTAGCAGCTTCATCCACGGAACGTTCGATGATCTTCTCGGCACCAGCCATAGCCAGCAACGCGACTTGCTTACGCAGTTCTTCACGTGCACGTTTGCGTTCGGCGTCAATTTCGGCCTGCGCTTGTGCAACAATGCGAGTGCGTTCGTTATCAGCTTCAGTCTTGGCTTCGTCCAGAATCTGCGTGCGACGCTTGTTCGCCTGCTCGATAATGACCTGAGCTTCCTCTTTCGCTTTTTTCAGCTGGTCGGTCGCATTAGCCTGCGCGAGATCCAAATCTTTCTTCGCGCGTTCAGCAGAAGCAAGGCCTTCAGCAATTTCTTTCTGGCGCTTTTCGATGGCAGCCATAATCGGTGGCCATACGTACTTCATGCAGAACGCGACAAACAGGATGAACGCGATGGCCTGGCCGAGGATTGTTGCATTAATGTTCACAGCACAATGCCTCTAATTAAGTATTTAACTTTTCTGCCGCTATCAACGATAAACGGCAGAATCCGTTCACTCTCACACCAGGTGCGGAGTGAACACGGGGGCTTTAGGCGACAGCGAACATCACGTAGAGGCCCAGACCAACAGCGATCATTGGGATTGCATCCACCAGACCCATTACAACAAAGAACTGCGTACGCAGCAGAGGAATCAGGTCAGGCTGACGAGCAGCGCCTTCCAGGAATTTTCCTCCGAGGATGCCGATACCGATCGCAGCACCGATTGCCGCCAGGCCCATCATCACAGCGGCAGCCATGTACAGCAGATCCATATTCAGGTTTTCCATGACAGTCTCCAGTTTGTTTCAGTTAAACGCGTATTGTTGAGAAAAAAATCAATGTTCTTCAGATGCCATCGACAGATAGACAATCGTGAGGACCATGAAGATGAAAGCCTGTAGCGAAATAATCAGGATGTGGAAAATGGCCCAAGGCACATTCAGAATCCACTGTGACCACCACGGCAACAGACCGGCAATAAGGATAAAGATCAGTTCACCCGCATACATGTTGCCGAACAGTCGCAGACCGAGAGAAACCGGTTTGGACAGCAGGCTAACACCTTCCAGAATAAGGTTAACGGGGATAAAGATCGGGTGATTAAAAGGCTGCAGCGTCAGCTCTTTCGTGAAGCCGCCAATGCCTTTCATTTTGATGCTGTAGAACAGAATCAAAATAAAGACGCCCAACGCCATTGATAACGTGATGTTCACGTCTGCAGAAGGTACCACGCGCAGCGCCGGTAACCCCAACCAGTGCTCACCAATATAGGGCAGCAAATCGATTGGCAGCAGATCCATGAAGTTCATCAGAAAGACCCAGACAAAAATTGTCAGAGCCAGCGGGGCGATAAGTTTGCTCTTACCGTGATACATGTCGCGCACGTTGCTATCAACGAAACCGACAACCAGTTCGATAGCCGCCTGCATTTTCCCTGGCACACCGCTGGTGGCGCTTTTCGCCACGCTACGGAACAACACCAGGAAGATAACTCCCAGCACCAGAGAGAAAAACATGGAATCGATATTTAATACCCAGAACGTCGCGGGAGCGTCGTGAGCATTCACTAACTCGAAGGTACGCAGGTCCAACTGAAGATGAGTCAGGTGGTGACCAATGTACTCTTGCGGAGTAGAGATTTCTCCTGCAGCCATGATGCCTCTTACCCTTTGTTGTTAATTACCGCCGGTGCCAACATCTGAACGACCAGCACCGATAACCAGGTGATCCCGACCGGCCAAAAGACCGCATCGAATACGCCCAACGCCACAATGAGCAAAATAATGGTCGCGAACACTTTGGCTATTTCACCCAAAGCGAAGCTCCACGCGACGCGCCCCGAAGCCGGAGTTTGCCCTTGCAGGCGCCAGGCTATAAACAAGAACAACACGTTTGGCAGCCAGGCTGCCATCCCGCCAGCAAGAGCAGAGCTGCCCCAGGTGACATCTTTCAAGGCAAAGAGTGCACCGACGATGACAATGGTCACTAGCTGAATCATCAGCACCGTTCGGGCGTATTTTACACTGTAAAGAGACACTGACATGACGCTGATACTCTCCTGCCCTTTAGGGGTATGTCGCGTGTCGTATAAGACTGCCTTTGTGCATTTGAGTCAAGTAGCAAAAGCCGTGCAAATTATACGGGCCGTCCCTGTGATTTCAATCGTTAAGTAACGAAAAGGTGAACAATTATCTAAATTTCTTTCCGAATGACTATTTTTCCAAAGATACGGAGCAGCCGTTTATGGATAAAGCTGTGAAAAGTTCTGCAGCGGCTCAATTTTAAAGCGTGCTTTAGATCACATAATAAGCATTCACACCACAGTAACTTTTATTAAGGAGCCATTATCCAACTAAGGTATGAAGGATAAAAACATTGATAATCATCACGTTAAAAAGAAAAACGTCCTTGATAATTTTTGTTGTCGATGAAAATGGTCTATTGACATCGAAGTCTGCTTCAGAATCGTAAAATGCCTATTACTCATGCAAAAATTTTATTGCCCTTAAATAGGATTAATCGCGATGCACGCGTTTAATACCCAGCGGATTAGTGATTATTTTGATAAAACTTTGTGAAATAAAAGTTAAATGTGAAAAAGTTTTTCAGATAATTTCCGGGGCGAAATTTAACAATGTGACACTCAACATCGCCGGGTTCGCCCCTCAAACTATCGCATCTTTGGTAACACAGGCACGATGAAACGCCAGGCTTTCACGGTGCCTGAACGCTTCCTGGCGGTGTAATAATAACCAGATGACGCTCACCGTCCAGTTGTGGAACCTGGAGCGAGATAACCCTGCCCAGCGAATAGCCTGCGGGCAGGCTGGTAATTTCATCATCGGGCCGGACCCCTTTCAGGGCATAAAAACGGCCGTTCTTCGCCGGCAAATGGTGACACCAGTTCACCATATCCTCCAGTGAAGCAAAGGCGCGGCTGATCACACCGTCAAAGGGTGGCTCAGAAGGAAACGCTTCTACCCTGCTCTGTACCGGTTCGATATTGGTCAGCCCCAGCTCATGTTGGACCTGCCGTAAAAATCGTACCCGCTTACCCAGGCTGTCCAGCAGGGTGAAATGCGCATCCGGCATGACGATGGCCAGTGGAATGCCCGGTAAACCAGGACCGGTGCCGACATCAATAAAGCGTGCCCCCTCAAGATGAGGCGCCACCACGATACTGTCGAGGATATGGCGAACCAGCATCTGCTGAGGATCGCGCACCGAGGTCAGGTTATAGGCTTTATTCCATTTATCCAGCAGCCCGACATAAGCGACCAGTTGCTGTTTTTGTTGATCGGAGAGGGAAATGTTAGCCGCTTGCAGCAGCGAAGTGAGTTTGTTGATCACAGCATCAGTCCAGTCAGCGGGGGCGGGATAACCCGCCCCGGTTCAGATCAGGCGCTTTTGCGCAGCAGACCTTGTTTTTTCAGGTAAATAAGTAAAATCGAGATGGCAGCAGGCGTGATGCCTGAGATACGTGATGCCTGGCCGATAGAAACCGGTTTGTGATCGTTCAGCTTGGCGATAACTTCATTTGAAAGGCCACTGACCTGGCGATAATCAAGCGTCGCGGGCAACAGCGTATTTTCGTTACGCAGCTGACGATCGATCTCTTCCTGCTGACGTGCAATGTAGCCTTCGTATTTAACCTGGATTTCAACCTGATCGGCAGCCTGATCATCCGCTAAAGCCGGACCGAACGCATCAAGCGCCATCAGCTTCAGGTAGGTCATTTCAGGACGACGTAGCAGATCCTCCGCACTGGCTTCTTTCGTCAGTGGCGAGCTGGTGATGGCGTTAACCGCATCGACATGTTCTGACTTGGGGTGCACCCAGATATCACGCAACCGCTGGCGTTCCTGCTCAATGGCTTCCAGCTTCTGATTAAAACGAGCCCAGCGCGCATCATCCACCAGGCCAAGTTCACGGCCGGTTTCCGTCAAACGTAAATCAGCATTGTCTTCGCGCAGCATCAGGCGATATTCCGCACGCGAGGTAAACATGCGGTAAGGCTCTTTGGTACCCAGCGTGCACAGGTCGTCGACCAGAACCCCCAGATAAGCCTGATCGCGACGCGGCGCCCAACCTTCTTTGTCAGCAGACTGGCGTGCCGCATTAAGGCCAGCCAGCAAACCTTGTGCTGCGGCTTCTTCATAGCCTGTGGTGCCGTTGATCTGACCGGCAAAAAACAGACCGTCGATAAATTTGCTTTCCAGCGTGAGTTTCAAATCGCGTGGATCAAAGAAGTCATACTCAATGGCATAGCCCGGACGCACGATCGTCGCATTTTCCAGACCCTGCATAGAACGAACGATCTGCATCTGTACGTCGAATGGCAGGCTGGTAGAGATACCGTTAGGGTAGATCTCATTGCTGGTCAGCCCTTCAGGCTCAAGGAAGATCTGATGTGAATTACGATCGGCAAAGCGCATCACTTTGTCTTCGATCGACGGACAATAGCGTGGACCGATCCCTTCGATGATCCCGGCGTACATTGGGCTACGATCGAGGTTATTACGGATCACATCATGTGTTTTTTCATTGGTGTAGGTCATCCAGCACGGCACCTGCTGGGGGTGCTGTCCGGCATTGCCCATGAAAGAGAATACCGGCATCGGGTTATCGCCATGCTGCGGGGCGAGTACGCTAAAATCGATGCTGCGTGCATCAATGCGCGGCGGTGTACCGGTTTTCAGGCGGTCAACGCGCAGTGGCAAAGCGCGCAGGCGTTTTGCCAGAGGAATCGACGGCGGATCACCTGCACGGCCACCGCTGTAGTTATCCAGCCCGATATGAATTTTACCGTCGAGGAAGGTTCCCACGGTTAATACGACCGTTTTGGCACGGAATTTCAGGCCCATTTGGGTTACCGCACCGACGACACGATCGTTTTCGACGATGAGATCGTCCACGGCCTGCTGGAAGATCATCAGGTTTGGCTGATTCTCCAGCGCTTTACGCACGGCCTGGCGGTAGAGCACGCGGTCTGCCTGAGCACGAGTGGCCCGTACAGCAGGGCCTTTGCTCGCGTTTAGTATCCTAAACTGAATACCTGCCTGGTCGATTGCACCGGCCATCAAACCGCCTAAGGCATCCACTTCCTTTACCAAATGTCCCTTGCCAATTCCACCGATTGCAGGATTACAAGACATTTGTCCCAGCGTATCGATGTTATGGGTCAGTAACAGGGTTTGCTGACCCATTCGGGCTGCTGCCATGGCAGCTTCCGTGCCCGCATGACCACCACCAATTACGATGACGTCAAAAGGATCTTGATAAAACATGAAGTGGTACCTCGTTGATGAATAGTCAGAGATCGTTCTCTCTGGGCCGTGGATTCTACTGAAATTATGGCTGAGGTGAAAGCAGCGGGATCGTCAGGTATTAAAAGAAAAGATCTTAATTCTTTATATGATCTTTCTGTTAGATCTCTTATTAGGATCGCGGTTCCCTGTGGATATCTGCGAAAAGCACAGCGTAAACAAGCGTATAGAGAGGATCGATACCTGTTAATGATCGGTGATCCTGATCCGTATAAGCTGGGATCAAAATGGCTTGTTATCCACAGCTAACAAAGTGAACTCCGGTTGTTCTTTGGATAACTACCGGTTATACGCAACTAAACAGGGTAGTTATCCACAAAACAAACGGCAGGATCGTGTGAAAAACAGTATCTTCTGCTGGGGATCGTAGCTATTTCCCGATCCCCAACCAGCTTAGATCGCGTCTTTCCAGGTCATCACCCACTCTTCAGCCGGATCTTCAGGGATCTCATGTTCCAGAATATCAATTTCGAGCCTTTCACCGATGCGCTGTGCACCACAGGCAATTAACAGGGCATCAAGGTTGCGTATTGCACCACAAAACAGATCGTATTCATGGTTGCCGATGCCAACTGCGCCAAAACGTACGGCTGACAGATCGGGACGGCTCTCATCAATGGCCTCATAAAAAGGTTGCAGATTATCCGGCAACTCTCCGGCACCGTGGGTAGAACTCACCACCAGCCAGATGCCCTGTTGCGGCACGTCATGCAGCTCAGGGCCGTGCAGCATCTGCGTTGAGAAGCCCGCTTCCTGCAGTTTTCCTTCGAGATGTTCAGCAACATATTCGGCGCTGCCTAAGGTGCTGCCACTGATTAACGTAATGTCGGCCATCGTGCTCTCCTGAGATCAAGGAAAGCATTGTACGCTGTGATCAAGCGGTGATCCACCTGTGGAAAACAGGGTTATTAGTTTAGATGATGTCGATGCAGCCGTTGTCAGGCGGCCGATCGTCTAAGGATAAGATTGTGCACAAGCTGGTGGAAAGATCAGGGCTTGATGGTTCGCATGATGGGGTTTTGCAGGGAAATCAGGGTTTCCGTTGACTGGATTTCGTCAATAGTTTGGATCTTGTTAATTAATACCTGCTGCAGGGCATCAATAGATCGGCACATTACCTTGATGAAAATACTGTAGTGCCCGGTGGTGTACCAGGCTTCAACAACTTCATCCAGGGCTTCCAGCTTGCTCAGTGCCGACGGGTAATCACGGGCGCTTTTAAGAATAATGCCGATAAAACAGCAGACATCAAAGCCCAGCTGGCGGGGATCGATCTCAACCCGCGTGCCCAGGATAATGCCTGCCTGCTTCATCTTTTCGACACGGACGTGAATGGTTCCCGGGCTGACATTGAACTGTTTTGCCAGTTCGGCGTAAGCGGTGCGCGCATTTTCCAGTAATGCATTCAGGATACCCCGGTCGAGATTATCCAGTTGCAGATGTTCGGGCATTGTCATCCTCGTTATCGTTTTTCTTCAATGAACTGAGGAGAATGTGCAGCAAAATAATCAAACTGGCAACTCACCGGCAGCGGCTGATGCCGCTGCCGGTTATCTTAACGCTTACGCCACAGCGTCACCTGAGCGAGCGTGTGCTGGAACTTACGGGCCGTTTCACGGATGACAAACGGCACATCCTGTGGAGAACCAATTTGCTCGAAGTCCGCGGCCAACAGGCGTTGTAACGCCTGCAGAGTGGTCAGGGCTTCGCCATTCTCACGCACGCCGCCCAGCCAGTTTTCCTTCGGTGTAAACTCTTCCAGCCAGGTATAAGGCGATGACAGCACTAAAACACCACCCGGACGCAGCATCGGTGTTACATCCTGAAGGAAGCGCGCCGGCTGACGCAGACGATCGATCAGGTTCGAAGCCAGCACCAGATCGTAACGCGCGGGTTGAGGCTTCATATTACAGGCATCGCCCTGTACAAACTGAATACGCTTCGCCTGTTCGTTACTGACATCAAAGTCCTTGAGCCGTACCTGCCGATATTCCACCAGCTCGCCTTCTTCTGGCACCACGTAACGGAAATCTTCGCCGGTAGTGAGCTGTAGCGCCACATCGATAAAGCGCGCCGAGTAATCCATCCCGGTGACATGTTCAAAGTGGCGGGCAAGCTCGAAACTGGCGCGGCCGGTTGCACAACCGATGTCCAGTGCTTCACCTCGATTCTGACTGTGCGGCAGTGCCAGTTTGACCAGTGCTTCAGCGTAGTTATCGACACCGAAATAGCGCGGACCGTACTGGAAATCGAGATACTGCGAAACCATGCTGTCTGTTTCATAAGGATTCAGCGCCATGGTTTCCTGATGCGAGGAGACCACATAGCGGAAACCGGCATGCTGGAAAAAGTGGCGACGGAAAGCATAACGTGACGATTTGATCGCCTCATTGCCGGTTGAAATCCAGCTTCCACCTTTTATAAGTGAGTGCTTACCATCAAAGGTGGGCGTAGAGAAATCGTCATACAGCGGATGGACTTTAAACCCCTCAAAACCATTGATCGGTGTCGTTGTCCATTGCCAGACATTCCCCACGATGTCGTAAAACTCACCCTGAGGGAAACGATCGACCGGGCAGGAAGAAGCCCAGTAAGCCAGGTTAATATTGCCCGGAGCCTGCTGCCAGTCTGGCTGATCGCCTTCTACCTGCCCACGGAGTTGGTACCATTCAGCCTCACAGGGTAGCTGCACTGATTTACCGGTTTCTTCTGCTTTCCAGCGACAGAAAGCAGCGGCTTCCAGCTGATTGACTTCCGCTGGCCAGTCCCAGGGCATGGAAATTTCTTCACACATCAGGCGGAGTTTTAGCTGATCGGGCATCGTAGCGTCGCCCACCCAGAAGGTGGGCATCTCTGCCTGCGCAAACTGACGCCAGCCCAAACCTTCTTCATCCCACCAGCGGGTTTCCCGATAGCCACCAGCCTGCACAAACTCATAAAATTCTGCATTACTGACCAGCATTTTGCTGGCTTTAAACGGTTTTAGCTCAATTTGCTGAGTACCGTATTCATTGTCCCAACCATAGGTCTCATCTGTCTTGCCAAGGGTGATGTGACCGCCGGGCTGGGGAACCAGCGTATTCGCGGGTACTGACTGTCGGTCATGGCGCGCTTCAGCACACGCAGGCCACTGCGGCTGGGATTTCACCCATTCAACCGGCAACTGACGAATCAGTACGCTAGAGGTTTCGAGGTGGATTCGCTCATGCTCAATGCCCATAAGGATCACCCAGGCCGGGCTGTCCCAACGAATGGGCAGTTCAAGCGGCATCTCCTGAATAAATTGCGTCACTAATGCTTTTACGCTGCCGCGATAGTCGCGCACGGCTTCCACTGTAGGCCAGTCATAATGGTTGTCGTTGAGGTCATCCCAGCTCATTTCGTCCACGCCGATGGCCAGCATGGCTTCAATGTGGTCATCAATGCGGTCATCGATGTAACGGCCCGCCATTAACTTATTAATGTAGAAGGTGGCGGTGTGACCGAAATAGAAGATCAGCGGATGGCGCAGGGGAATCGCTTTGGTAAACCAGGCGCGCTGATCGTTAAGACAGGTAAACAGGTCTTCGTACAGCGCCCAGGTCTGATTGAAGTAAGCCAGCAGCTCTGCACGTTTTTGTTCGACATTTTGGCCAGAGAGCATCAGCGTACGGGTCGGCGCAGGTAAATCGCGATGGGGTTGAACGGTATTCACAGGACACTCCTGATTGCTGAATAAGTAATTGCAGATATTTACTATAAAGCAAAATGGAATTTCTGCTGCCTCGCTTAACGGCGCCAGTGACGTAACAGGCGGCTCTTTAAGCCGGTATCGAAACGCCAGATGTGATCGAAGATGCGCATAATGCCGGGTTTTCCATGCGTAGACATGGCGACGGCATGGAAGCGCTGCTGCTGTTGCTGCTGACGGTGTTTAACGCTGCGTACCACCTCTTCTGGCAGGCGCTGCGCAATAAAATCCGACACTATCACGGCATCGGCATCGTGCCATAACGTGCCTTCCATCCGCTTGACCACGGCTGAAAGACAGGCCGCAAGGTCGGTTCCGCCACGAAAACGTTGGCTGAGAAAACGGATGGCCTGCTCTAGTCCGTCATCACCTGTTAATTCGTAACCAATTACGTCATGGGCGAATAACATGATGTAACAGCGGCGGCGATCGGCCAGTGCGACCTTGAGAAGTGCCAGGCAAAAGGCTTTTGCGCAGCGTTCATTAAAACCGCCCATCGAACCGGAGGTGTCAACACACACGATAAACGGACCTCGTGGCTGTTCTTCGTGCTGCTGGTGGCTGACGGGACGTTGGGTGATTTTTTCATGCCAGGCATCACCCTGAAGTTTGTAAGTAAGCAGTCGCTTCTCTACCAGCCTGCGGTAGAACTCAAGTTCAAGCTCGCTGACGCTTAACGCCGCCAGCTCGGGCGGCAGCAAACGCAGCACATCATCACTCTGATGAATGCCGCTGACTTCTTCCGGTACGGCATCAGGTTCGCGCACCAGGTGATGAAAGGCCTCCATCGGTGCGTCCTGCGAGGGAACCGATTTTGCTTCACGGCTGCGGCCTAACTGCTGGGCCAGCTTCATTAATTCAGGCTGCTGCGCCAGAAACTCACCGTACTGCAGCATCAGCTGGTAGTCGCCGTGCTGAAGCGGGGCTTTGCCCATATCCCATAAGCGTCCGGCTGCGGCTTCGTCATCGTCTGCCAGAACCGGCGCCAGTTGACCGCTCAATGCCATACGTTGCTGTAACTCGGCCATCAGACGTTCGCGCTGCTGCTCAAGAAGCTGCTCATTAAGCGTGAGCGTTTGCAGCGTAAGGCTGAGCCGCCAGCGTTGCAGGAACAGCGTATGCTGGGCGCTGCTAAGATTGCCGGGATCGTTATGAAGCAGCAGGCGTTGTGCCTCTTCCAGAAAAGGGGACGTCAGACGTTCAAGGTGATAAAGGGTTTCATCAAGCTGCTGGCTGAATTCACGATCGCTGAGTAACTGAATACGCTGGAATAACTGAAACTCTTCCGCCAGCGCTTCCGGTACGGGCGTAGCTTTGAGTTCGGCATCAATCTCCGCCTTCCAGCGAGGAACGTCGCGTAACAGCGCCTTTTTCATGCCGGGGAATTTTTCAAAGAACAGGGCCAGCTGTGGGGACGCGAGGAGTGCCAGAATTAACTCTTCAATCAGTTCGGTTTCACCGATTGACAGCAGGGTACTCAGCGTCTCCAGAGAGATCATTTACGCGCCTGTTTAAGTTGTTCCGCCACGTCCTGCAGGCTGGTTTCGACGCGAGCCAGCCAGTCATCACTGATAAACAGGCAACGTTGTTGCTGGCTGAACTGATGGCGCTGCTGACGTAGCTGGCTGTCGAGTTCATCCAGCGCTTCGCGGATTTCCTCAGGCAGCGCATCACTGCTGCCTGCGCCAGGCAGAGTCAGCCTGGACGTTTGCAGACTGACATCACGCACGGCCAGACAATGTTGAGCATCCACCAGCATATCCAGTGTTTGTGCAAAGCCAATGCCGTTTAATTTGCCGCGAACGTCACCACCTTTCTGTAGCCAGTGATTCAGCGCTTCACGCTCAATAACCAGATGCGTGACCTGCATATCATGCAGTGTAAGCGGCTTTTGCAGCATCAGGGTTAACTGCGCATCGGTAAAGCTTTCGGGCATATCGTAATGCGGTTTACGGCTGAACATGCCGCTGTGTTTCTCAAGCGTAATGGCGACGGCCACGCTTTGCTGCTGTTGCAGTGCCAGACGTCGCGCCTTGAGTTGCTGAAGCCTGAGTAGCATGGCCTGCTGTTGCCAGGCATGTTGCGTCATCAACTGATCGATTTCGCGATCCAGAAGTTGCATCGAAGTGACGTCGTGCCACAAACAGTCTTTCAACAAGATCAGATCCAGCGGAGCAATGGTGTTTCGCCCGCTGTAAAAGGCGCTGGCCTGCAGCAGATGTATGGCTTTTTTCCAGCGACGATCGGAGATGTAAGGCGCATCTGGCAGCTTTTCCAACTGCTGACGTAGCTGATAGATCAGTTCGAACACGTTATCGGGCAGCGTGACCTGACTGATACCTTGTTGCCATTGCACATACTCTTCGTCACTGATGCGCAGCGATTCGGCGACCGGATTGTCATTTTCATCCTGATGATGAGTCAGCATGCTGCGGAAGTTCTGCTTTTCATGCACGTTATCCAGCCACAGACGAATTAACATACGGTCATAGAGGGCTTCGAGCCCGCTGTCGGCTTCCGGTAGCTCATTCGAGGCCGTGACCAGCAAGCGCATGGGGATTTTTTCTTCGCTATCACCGTTGCGGAAACGGCGTTCGTTGATGGCGGTGAGCAGCGTGTTGAGGATTGCCGGGCCTGCTTTCCAGATCTCATCCAGAAATACGATTTCTGCATCCGGTAGATAGCCCTTGGTCAGCCGTTGGTAGCGGCCTTCATCTTTTAACGCCTGAATCGACAGTGGACCAAACACTTCCTCCGGCGTGGAAAAGCGGGTCATCAGATACTCAAAGGCGCGGGCATGCTGGAAGGCGCACTTCAGGCGGCGGGCAATCAGGCTTTTTGCTATGCCCGGCGGCCCCAGCAGAAACACGCTTTCGCCGCTGAGGGCGGCGAGAAGGCAAAGGCGAATGGCATGATGACGCTCATACAAACCTTTTTCTAACGCATTGCTGAGACGAGAAATTCTTTCTGCCAAAAGATGGGGTTGAGCCATAATCACATCAATGTCCTTACAATCGTCGAGCCGCCGCGTTTTAGCGAACGCAATACTCTATAGGGTATGATGCGCGAAAGCGTTAATCGATGTCAGCTTTTTTGTTTCAGAAGGTTCGACAACACGGCTTTAAAGATTGCAGGCAACAGAAAAAACAGGGGATGGCCGTCTGTTACCACGACGGAGGTAGGAATTTTTGTGAATACGTGCATACTGTGCGCTTTTTGATGGCTTGTGCGCCTCTCAGACTCCAACAAAAGATAATTTTATGAGCTCGGATAATAAGCACTCACTAGGCGGATTAACGCTGGCTGCCATTGGTGTCGTCTACGGAGATATCGGCACCAGCCCGCTTTACACCTTACGCGAATGTCTTTCGGGGCAGTTTGGCTTTGGCGTGGAACGGGATGCGGTCTTTGGCTTTCTTTCGCTGATTTTCTGGCTGCTGGTGCTGGTGGTGTCGCTGAAATATATCAGCTACGTGATGCGTGCCGACAATGCCGGAGAAGGCGGTATTCTGACGCTGATGTCGCTGGCGGGGCGAAATACGGGCGGACGTGCCACTGCGATCCTGGTGATTATGGGGCTCATTGGCGGCAGTTTTTTCTATGGTGAGGTGGTGATCACCCCTGCCGTATCCGTATTGTCGGCGATTGAAGGTCTGGAAATCGCTGCGCCAAGCCTCGACAGCTATATTGTGCCGATGGCCATTGCCGTGCTGACCCTGCTGTTTGTCATTCAAAAACATGGCACCGGTATCGTGGGTAAACTGTTCGCGCCCGTCATGCTGCTGTGGTTTATCGTCCTGGCCGTACTGGGTGCGCGCAGCATTCTTAATAACCCTGAGGTATTACAGGCGTTAAACCCCTACTGGGCGCTGCACTTCTTTGTGGAATATAAGACAGTTTCCTTTTTTGCGCTCGGCGCGGTGGTACTGGCGATTACGGGCGTCGAAGCACTGTATGCGGATATGGGGCATTTTGGTAAATTCCCTATCCGGCTGGCATGGTTTGTGGTGGTGCTGCCTTCGCTGGTGCTCAACTACTTCGGTCAGGGCGCGTTGTTACTGAAGCATCCTGAAGCGATCAAAAACCCGTTTTTCCTGCTGGCACCCGACTGGGCGCTGATTCCCATGTTAATTCTGGCGACGTTAGCCACCGTCATCGCCTCACAGGCGGTGATTTCCGGGGTTTTCTCGTTAACCCGCCAGGCCGTGCGCCTGGGCTATTTACCCCCTATGCGCATCGTTCATACATCAGAAAATGAGTCTGGGCAGATCTATATTCCGGTAATTAACTGGCTGCTTTATTTCTCTGTTGTGATTGTCATCATCGGCTTTGAGCACTCCAGTAACCTGGCCGCGGCTTACGGTATTGCGGTGACGGGGACAATGGTACTGACCTCTATTCTTTGCGCGACCGTCGCGATACTGAACTGGCACTGGAATCGGTATCTGGTGGGGCTGATTTTAATTGCCATGCTGTGTATTGATGTGTCGCTGTTCTCGGCCAACCTGATCAAGATTTTCTCTGGTGGCTGGCTGCCGCTGACGCTGGCGCTGATGATGTTTATCGTGATGACCACGTGGAAGAGCGAACGTTTTCGTTTGCTGCGCCGCATGCATGAACACGGTAACTCCCTGGAGGCGATGATTGCGTCTCTGGAAAAATCGCCGCCTGTGCGCGTGCCGGGCACCGCGGTTTACATGTCGCGTGCACTGAACGTTATTCCTTTTGCCATGCTGCACAACCTGAAGCACAACAAGGTGCTGCATGAACGCGTCGTGCTGTTAACCCTGCGTACTGAAGAGGCTCCTTACGTGCATAACGTTCGGCGCGTCACCATCGAACAGCTGTCGCCCACCTTCTGGCGCGTGGTGGCTAGTTACGGCTGGCGCGAAACACCGAACGTGGAAGAGATTTTCCACCGTTGCGGTCTGGAAGGACTTAACTGCCGGATGATGGAGACGTCTTTCTTTATGTCCCATGAATCGCTGATTATCGGTAAACGGCCCTGGTATTTGCGTCTGCGCGGCAAGTTGTTTATGACGCTACAACGCAATGCGCTGCGTGCGCCCGATCAGTTTGAGATCCCGCCAAACCGGGTAATAGAACTGGGTACGCAGGTCGAGATTTAGACGACGACTGCGCCTGCCGGTCAGGCGCAGTATGTTACCAACGTAGCGTGACGCATAATCCGCCGCCGGGATGCGGAGCAAAGAGCAGTGTCATGCCATGCAGCTGTGCAATATTGCGCACTATCGATAAACCCAGCCCACTGCCGCTTTTTTCCTGCCCCGGCGGACGCCAGAAACGTTCCCCCAGGCGTTGCAGTTCATCTGCAGATAAACCGTTGCCGTTATCTTCCACCTTTAACGTATTCTGGCTAAGGGTAAGGTCAACGCGGCTGCCTGATGGTGTATAGCGGATAGCATTATCCAGCAGATTTCTGATCAGCAGAGACAGCAGCAGCGCATGTCCCGAAATAACCGGATCGGCGGTAGCGTTAAGGCATAACTTAATGTCAGCCTTATCTGCCAGCGATAACTGTGAAGCCAGCGTGTCCTGTGCCACCTTTTTCAGCATAACGGGCTGGAACGCCTTGCGGACATCATCGGCTTCAATGCGCGACAGCGTAAGCAACTGATCAACCAGGCGGGTGGCCCGGACGATACCGGCATCCAACTGCTGCAGCGCGTGGGTGCGCATCGCCTCGTCATCGGCGGCCAACTGAATGACTTCGCTTTGCACCTGCAGCGCGGCCAGCGGGCTGCGTAATTCGTGAGCCGCATCGGATGTGAAGCGGCGTTCCCGCTGCATCATGGTATGAATGCGGCTGAACAGGCCGTTAAGTGCATCAATCAACGGGCGGACTTCTTTAGGAACGCGCTGGGCCTGCAAGGACGCGTCATCATCAGGCGCGCGCGCGGCAAGCTGCTGGCTCAGTTTTTTTAGTGGACGAAGTTCGTACCAGACCAGGCCCGTCAACATCAGCAGCATAAAAGGCAAGGAAATCAGCCAGGGCACCATGCCGGCATTGACCAGATCTTTTGCCATATCGTCACGGTATTCCCACTCCTGGCCGACGACGACACGGTAACGTTGATCGGGCGTGGTCAGCCAGACAAAACGCCAGAGATCGTCATCCCCGTTAAGCTGGCCATTCTGGAAACCTTGATGATCCGCATTAAAGGGCAGATCTTTGCCATTATCGCCATCGTTGAGGATCTGTTTCCCCGCGCGGTCGAATACCGCGAAGGCCAGCGCGTCATCGTCCTGTTCACCACGGTTATGGTGTAACAGCGTTTTCGTTTTTGGCAGCGACGTGCCGTTGAGCGAGGTAAAGTCCAGCGTCAGCAGGCGTTTAGCGAGCAACATTTGTTGCGTATCAAACAGCTCATTAATGGTGTCACGCGTTTTATACCAGGCGCTGAGCGTCGCTGTTCCCCAGCAAATGCCCAGGATCAGCACCAGGCCAATGCCAAGACGCAGGAACAAACTCATCGATCGCATTCGCTTTCTCCCAGCGTATAACCCACGCCGTGGATAGTGCGGATAAAGCGATTGCCGAGCTTCTTACGCAGATGATGAATATGCACTTCCACCGCGTTACTCGACACTTCGGTATCCCAGGTATACAACTTTTCTTCAAGCTGGCTACGCGTCAGTACCCGACCCGGGTTACGCATAAACAGCTCAAGCAGCGCCAGCTCACGGCTTTTTAACGCAATGTTTTCGCCGTTTCTTTCTACGCTGAGATTGCCGGGAACCAATACCACATCCCCGTGGCGCAGTTCGGGCTGAAGTTGCCCGTGGCGGCGGCGAATCAATGCCTGTAACCGTGCGGCAACTTCTGTAAGGGCAAAGGGTTTGCACAGATAATCGTCAGCCCCCATCTGTAATCCTTCAACGCGTTGATCCAGGGCATCGCGGGCAGTGAGGATAAGGACCGGCACATCGTGCCCCTGCTGACGCCACTGGCGCAATATGTCCAGCCCGTCACGCTCCGGCAGGGACAAATCAAGTACGACCGCATCCCACGGTGCCGCCGTTAATGCCTGAAAACCCGCCTCACCAGAGACAAACCAGTCGACGCTGAACCCCAGCTTACTGAGCCCTGCTTTGATGCCATCTCCAATCAGGCGATCGTCTTCAATGAGTAAAATTCGCATTCTCTCTCCCTTTTAATAAGCGATTTATACGAAGCTGGGTGACCGTTGTACAGCGAGTTTGGCTAAAAACTGAGGTTATTTTCGCCTTAAGATCCTGTTAAGAACTCTATGTTTTACTACAGCCACTGACATAACAGCTTCATGGACAAGAGGTGACAAAATGAAAAAGTATGCTGCACTATTAGCCGTGACTATGCTGGCTTCTGCGCCGGTATTTGCCGCTCAACAGGGCGGATTCGTTGACCCGAATGCGTCAGCACCGGCAGCACATCATCAGCAAGGCGGTTTTAAAGCCGGTCAAAGCAGCGTTGTGACGGTGAAACAGGCTGAAGAAATGAAAGATGACAGCTGGATTACCGTTCGTGGCCAGCTTGAAAAGCAGGTTGGCGACGAAGATTACCTGTTCCGTGACGAGACCGGCACGATGAAGGTAGAAATTGACCACAAGCGCTGGAACGGCCTGACCGTTTCGCCAAAAGATCGCGTCGAACTGACGGGTGAACTGGATAAAGATTTCAACAGCATTGAGCTGGACGTTAAACAGGTCAAGAAGCTGCCATAACGCCCCCCAAATGGACCGCCCCGGCGGTCCATTTTCCGCTTTGGCCATGCGCCTAACTCAAATTCTTTTCTGCAACAGCGAAACGTTTCGATAGCGATCACAAATTTTTGATCCTGTGGTTGAATTGTAACCTGTTTTTTATACACTCCAGAAAGCGAAACGTTTCGCTATGGAGTGTAAAAATGAAAAAAGGTCGCTTGTTAAACGCTGAACTCTCTCACGTTATCGCCCGCCTGGGCCACACGGACACGTTAACGATCGCCGATGCGGGCTTGCCGATTCCGGCAGGACCACAACGTATCGATCTGGCGCTGACGCCGGGTACGCCGGGATTTATGCAGGTGGTAGAAGCCGTTACGCTTGAGATGCAGGTGGAAAGCGCCTTTATTGCGGAAGAGATTAAGCAGCACAATCCGCAGCTCCACAGCGAACTGATCGCCGTGCTCGACGCATTGCAACAGCACCAGGGAAACACCATCACTACCCGCTACATCAGTCATGAACAGTTCAAACAACAAACACAACGTAGCCAGGCGGTCATTCGCAGCGGAGAGTGTTCTCCGTTTGCGAATGTCATCCTGAGCGCAGGTGTGACCTTCTGAGGCCATTATGCAACCCTTACTGCAGCTTAAAGGCATCGAAAAATCATTTCCCGGCGTTAAAGCGCTGAATGGTGCGTCATTGTCAGTCTGGCCGGGACGCGTAATGGCGTTGGTAGGTGAAAACGGCGCCGGCAAATCCACCATGATGAAGGTGCTCACCGGTATTTACAGCCGTGACGCCGGTTCGCTGTTATGGCTTGGTGAAGAAACCACGTTTAGCGGACCCAAAGCATCGCAGGAAGCGGGCATTGGTATTATCCATCAGGAACTTAACCTGATCCCTCAGTTAACCGTCGCGGAAAACATTTTCCTGGGGCGTGAATTCGTCAATGGTTTTGGCTGTATTAACTGGAAGCGGATGTATGCCGAGGCCGACGCGCTGCTGAAACGTCTGAATCTGCGTTTTAACAGCCATAAGCTGGTGGGCGATTTATCCATCGGCGATCAACAAATGGTTGAGATTGCCAAGGTCCTGAGTTTTGAGTCGAAAGTCATCATTATGGATGAGCCGACTGACGCGCTCACGGATACCGAAACCCTGTCGTTGTTCCGGGTCATCAATGAGCTGAAAGCGCAAGGCTGCGGTATCGTTTATATCTCCCATCGCATGAAAGAGATTTTCGAGATTTGCGATGACGTCACGGTGTTTCGTGATGGCCAGTTTATTGCTGAACGTGCCGTCAGCGATCTGAGTGAAGATAGCCTCATTGAGATGATGGTGGGCCGTAAACTGGAAGATCAGTATCCCCATGTTGACGATGCTCCGGGCGAAGTGCGTCTTAAAGTGGAAAACCTTAGCGGGCCTGGCGTCGATAACGTCTCGTTTACCCTGCGTAAAGGTGAAATTCTGGGCGTGTCTGGACTGATGGGCGCCGGACGTACCGAACTGATGAAAATTCTTTACGGTGCTGCGCCCCGCAGCGCCGGGCAGATCTGGCTGAGTGGACGTGAAGTGGTGACTCGCTCACCACAGGATGGCCTTGCCAATGGCATCGTGTATATCTCGGAAGACCGTAAGCGCGATGGCCTGGTGCTGGGCATGTCAGTAAAAGAGAACATGTCTCTGACCGCACTGCGCTACTTCAGCCACATGGGCGGCAGACTCAGGCACGCTGAAGAACAACTCGCCGTCAGCGACTTTATCCGCTTATTTAACGTTAAAACGCCGTCAATGGAGCAGCCGATTGGCCTGCTGTCAGGCGGTAATCAGCAAAAAGTCGCGATTGCCCGCGGGCTCATGACGCGCCCTAACGTGTTGATTCTTGATGAACCGACGCGCGGTGTCGACGTGGGAGCAAAGAAAGAGATTTATCAGCTTATTAACCAGTTCAAGGCCGAAGGGCTGAGCATTATTTTAGTGTCGTCAGAAATGCCAGAAGTTCTGGGCATGAGTGATCGCATTGTCGTGATGCATGAAGGCCGTTTAAGCGGCGAATTTACCCGTGAAGACGCTACTCAGGAAAGCCTGATGGCGGCAGCCGTCGGTAAGCAACACAGTGAGGATTTAGTTGTATGACCACCCAAACCGTTCCGTCTAACCGTCGCTGGTTCAGCAAAGCCTGGTTGCTTGAGCAAAAGTCGCTGATTGCGTTAATTGTGTTGATTGCCGTGGTCGCGAGCCAGAGCCCAAATTTCTTTACGGTGGCAAACCTGTTCAACATCCTGCAGCAGACATCGGTCAACGCCATCATGGCGGTGGGCATGACGCTGGTTATTCTGACATCCGGTATCGATCTGTCTGTGGGATCGCTGCTGGCGCTTACGGGCGCGGTGGCGGCATCGCTGGTGGGGATGGAGGTAAATGCCTTTGTTGCCGTAGCGGCTTCGCTGGCGTTGGGGGCCGCTATTGGTGCGGTCACCGGCACCATTGTGGCGCGCGGTAAGGTGCAGGCTTTTATTGCCACGCTGGTGATGATGTTGTTACTGCGCGGTGTCACCATGGTGTACACCAACGGCAGCCCTGTGAATACCGGCTTTAATGACAATGCCGACCTGTTTGGCTGGTTTGGTATCGGTCGTCCGTTGGGCATTCCTACACCGGTATGGCTGATGGCGGTGGTGTTCGTGGCAGCCTGGTACATGCTGCACCACACGCGGTTGGGCCGCTATATCTATGCGCTGGGTGGTAATGAAGCCGCAACACGTCTTTCCGGCATTAATGTTAACCGGGTAAAAGTGATTGTTTACTCACTGTCCGGCATGCTGGCGGCGCTGGCGGGTTCTATCGAAGTCGCCCGTCTTTCTTCCGCCCAGCCGACGGCCGGAACAGGTTATGAACTGGATGCCATTGCCGCCGTTGTTCTGGGTGGTACCAGCCTGGCGGGCGGAAAGGGCCGGATTGTTGGCACCTTAATTGGCGCATTAATCCTCGGCTTTTTGAACAATGGTTTAAATCTGATGGGTGTATCTTCGTACTACCAGATGATCGTAAAAGCGGTAGTCATTCTGCTGGCGGTGCTGGTGGACAATAAAAGCAGCAAATAACTCAGACCTTTATACAGGATAAAATGATGAAAAAGTTAACTGCATTAGCTGTGATCCTTGGTGCAACGCTCAGCGCCAGCGCAATGGCTAAAGATACCATTGCCTTAGTTATCTCTACGCTGAACAACCCGTTTTTCGTTTCACTGAAAGAGGGTGCACAGAAAGAAGCCGATAAACTGGGCTACAACCTGGTCGTGCTGGATTCACAGAACAACCCGGCAAAAGAACTGGCTAACGTTCAGGACTTAACCGTGCGCGGGACGAAAGTGCTGCTGATGAACCCTACCGATTCTGATGCTGTCGGCAACGCAATCAAAATGGCTAACCAGGCGAAGATCCCGGTGATCACCCTGGACCGTGTCGCTGCACAGGGCACTGTGGTCAGTCACGTGGCATCTGATAACCGTTTTGGCGGTAAAATGGCGGGTGACTACATCGCACGTAAACTGGGTGATAACGCGAAAATTATCGAATTAGAAGGCATCGCGGGTACCTCGGCTGCACGTGAACGTGGCGAAGGTTTTAAACAGGCCGCTGATGCACATAAATTCCAGATTCTGGCCAGCCAGCCGGCTGACTTTGATCGTACTAAAGGTTTGAACGTTATGCAGAACCTGCTGCAGGCGCATCCGGATGTGCAGGCTGTGTTTGCTCAGAACGATGAAATGGCGCTGGGTGCACTGCGTGCGCTGCAAACGGCGGGCAAAACCGATGTAATGGTTGTGGGTTTTGATGGCACGCCAGATGGTGTGAAAGCGGTTGAAGGCGGAAAACTGGCCGCGACCGTGGCTCAGATGCCAGAGAAAATTGGCATGATCGGCGTTCAGACTGCTGATAAAGTGCTGAAAGGTGAAAAAGTGCAGGCGATCAATCCGGTCGACCTGAAACTGGTTACCAAATAAATCGAAGAAAAGCAGGGCACTGCGTCACCCGTCGGTGGCGCACTTATTTCGGACTCTCCCAATGAGCAAAAACGCAAAACTGGCCGTTCTCGGTAGCATCAATGCTGACCATATCCTTAATCTGGCTCACTTTCCCCGCCCCGGCGAAACGGTGATCGGGCAGAAATATCAGATTGCGTTTGGCGGTAAAGGCGCAAATCAGGCTGTCGCCGCGGGCCGTGCGGGTGCCGATATTGCCTTTATAGCCTGTGTCGGTGCCGATGACATTGGTGAACGCATCTGCCAGCAGTTAGCGCAGGACAATATTGATACCCATCCAGTAGAAGCGGTCGAAGGTGAATCTACCGGTGTCGCGATGATTTTCGTCAACGGCGAAGGTGAGAATAATATTGGCATCTATTCCGGTGCTAACGCGGCGTTAACGCCGCAGTATGTCGAACGTCACCAGCAGGTGATTGCGCAGGCCGATGCCTTGCTGATGCAGCTTGAGTCGCCACTGGACAGTGTTTTAGCTGCGGCGACCTTAGCCAGACAGCATCAGACCCGCGTAATTTTAAATCCCGCCCCGGCGACAAAACTGTCCGATAGTTTGTTAGCGCTTATCGACATCATTACGCCGAATGAAACTGAAGCAGAAATTCTCACCGGCATCGCGGTTAATAATGATGACGATGCCGCACGTGCCGCCGCCGCATTGCATGACAAAGGTATTGCGACCGTCTTGATCACCCTTGGCCGTCGCGGCGTCTGGTTGAGTGAAAATGGTAAAGGACAGCGCATTGCGGGTTTTGACGTTAACGCGGTCGACACCATTGCGGCTGGCGATACGTTTAACGGGGCATTTATCACAGCTCGTCTTGAAGGTAAGGCCATGCATGATGCCGTTCGCTTTGCCCACGCCGCAGCGGCAATTGCGGTAACCCGTTCTGGCGCCCAGCCTTCTGTACCCTGGCGTGCGGAGATCGACGACTTTTTACAGCAGCAGGGTTAAGCGCTTGGCTACGATGAAAGATGTTGCCAGACTGGCGGGAGTGTCAACTTCAACGGTTTCACACGTTATCAATAAGAACCGTTTTGTCAGTGATGGCGTGCGTGAAAAAATCGAACAGGCGATCCGCGATCTTAATTATGCGCCGTCGGCATTAGCACGTAGCCTTAAGCTTAACCAAACCAATACCATTGGTATGTTACTGACCGCCAGTAGTAACCCTTTTTATGCTGAAGTCGTGCGCGGCGTAGAAGACAGTTGCTATGAGCGTGGATACAGCCTGATTCTGTGTAATACCGCTGGCGATGAAGCGCGCATGAACCGCAGTCTGGAAACGCTGCTGCAAAAACGCGTGGATGGTTTACTTATCATGTGCACTGAAAGCCATCTACCCTCGGCTGAAATCCTTAATCGTTATCCTTCTATCCCAATGGTGATGATGGACTGGGCACCTTTTGAAGGCCGGGGCGATATTATTCAGGACAATGCGCTTCTGGGCGGTGAACTGGCAACACAGCATCTTATTGATAGTGGCTATTCACGTATCGCCTGTATTTCAGGGCCGCTTGATAAAACACCGGCGCGTATGCGACTGGAAGGGTATTACCAGGCGATGCAGAAAAACGGTCTGGATGTCCTGCCCGAGTATGTTGTGAGTGGCGACTTTGAGTTTTCAGGCGGCTACAACGCAATGTTTGAATTGCTGGCGCTGGACAGGCCCCCGCATGCCGTTTTTACCAGCAATGACGCGATGGCGGTCGGGGTTTATCACGCGTTGCATCAGGCCGGATTGCAGATTCCACGAGATATGGCGGTGATGGGATATGACGACATTGAACTGGCGCGCTATATGTCACCCCCGCTCAGTACCATCCATCAACCCAAAGACGAACTGGGTGAACTGGCGATAGATACGCTGATTCATCGTCTGAGCAATCCCGACGTCAGTCAGCAAACGCTGGTGCTGACGCCGGAGTTAGTTCCGCGAGGCTCGGTCTAAGCTTTCTTCTTTTTGTCCCGATTGCTAATCAGGTTACGTCCGTCACCGTTGCGCAGCATCATAAATGTCAGCGCCGACAGCACGGTCACGATGCCCATCGTCAGGAAGGTAGAATGGAACTGTTCTACCGTCGTGCCATCAAATTCCTGATAAAAACGCAGTACGGCAGCACTGACTGCGACGCCAAAACTGATAGCCAGTTGTTGCGTTACGGCTAAGACGCTATTTCCACCGCTGGCGTTGTCGTCATCTAAATCGGCCAGAGTAATCGTGTTCATCGCTGTAAACTGGGTGGACATCGCCATGCCCAGCAGAAAGAGCGGTATCAACAATAACGCGATGCTTTCAGAAGGCGACTGCAGGGAGAAGCTGGCGATCATAAACCCGATGATTACCGTAATGCTCACCAGCAAGCGGCGATAACCAAACCAGCGCAGCAGCTGCGTCACGCTCTGTTTCGCGAGAATAGAGCCAACGGCCGTTGGTGCCATCATGCATCCTGCCAGAATCGCTGAATAACCGAATCCCACCTGAAGCATCAGCGGCATTAAAAATGGAACACAGCCTGTACCCAGTCGTGAAGCGATATTGCCAATGATACCTACCGAGAAGGTGCGGGTCTTAAACATGGGCAGATTGATCAGGGGAGAAGGATGGCGCCGGGCATGTGCTATATAGAGAAGCAATAACACAATACCGCCGCACAGTACCGCTGCCGCAATCCAGGGCGAGACAATGCGCTCACCAAATAGCTCGATACCTGTAGAGAGCATCACCAATCCAATTCCGAACAGTAGAAAGCCCAGAAAGTCGAAGCGGCGTTTTGGCGTGGTGAAGTCAGGCATATATTTTCGCGCATAGAATATGCCAAGTATGCCAATAGGGATGTTAATCAGGAATATCCAGTGCCAGGTGGCATACGTCACCATAACACCGCCCAGCAGAGGCCCAAGGATTGGCCCCACTAAACCTGGCATCGTCACAAAGTTAAGGATGGGCAGGAGTTCACTGCGCGGATAAGCACGCAGGAGTGCCAGGCGGGCCACCGGCATCATCATTGCGCCACCGACACCCTGAATGATGCGTGAAGTGACCAGAACCGATAAAGAGGGCGATAAGGCGCAGGCTAACGACCCCAGCGTAAAGAGAGAGACGGCAATCATGAAGATTTTGCGTGTACCGTAACGATCTGCAAGCCAACCGCTAACCGGGATGAGCATGGCAACAGTTAAGGTATAGCTGATCACGGCGGACTGCATGGCAAGGGGGGAACGCTCAAGGCTGGTGGCGATCGCGGGCAGAGCGGTATTCAATATGGTGGCATCCAGTGATTGCATAAAGAATGCCATAGCGGCAATCCATGGCAGACCGGCCATACTGCGCGCGGATGTGATCATTGAGCGTCCTTCGTAATGTTTTCAGCAAAGATAATGAAGAAGAATAGCATTGGCAGAAATGCACAATACGCCTCTTTTCATGACTGTGTGGTGATTTCCGTGCGTTCTTTAGGCAGGAAGTGTTGGTTTTTATCGCGTTCGTTTAAAAATAAACCGCTCAGTCATTTTTTTGTAATTAATGCTTGTCACTCAGAGAGAACGCCCTATAATGCGCCTCCACTGACACGGCACAACGGCTTACGGAATGCGGTGTTGAGAGGTTCAGGAAACTGAGCCGCCGGAGAAAAATTTCTGAAAAAGAGGTTGACTCTGAAGGAGGAAAGCGTAATATACGCCACCTCGCGACAGACGGTTAACCCGCTGTTCGCACTGCTCTTTAACAATTTATCAGACAATCTGTGTGGGCACTCGCAGGATTGATATCAGCGTCTCCGGACGTAAAAAATATCAAGTCTCACGAGTGAACACATAATGAAATTCATTATGACGTTTTACAGATGAGCACCGCTGAACTGGTTTCAGCAAATCAAACTTAAATTGAAGAGTTTGATCATGGCTCAGATTGAACGCTGGCGGCAGGCCTAACACATGCAAGTCGGACGGTAGCACAGAGGAGCTTGCTCCTCGGGTGACGAGTGGCGGACGGGTGAGTAATGTCTGGGGATCTGCCCGATAGAGGGGGATAACCACTGGAAACGGTGGCTAATACCGCATAACGTCGCAAGACCAAAGAGGGGGACCTTCGGGCCTCTCACTATCGGATGAACCCAGATGGGATTAGCTAGTAGGCGGGGTAACGGCCCACCTAGGCGACGATCCCTAGCTGGTCTGAGAGGATGACCAGCCACACTGGAACTGAGACACGGTCCAGACTCCTACGGGAGGCAGCAGTGGGGAATATTGCACAATGGGCGCAAGCCTGATGCAGCCATGCCGCGTGTATGAAGAAGGCCTTCGGGTTGTAAAGTACTTTCAGCGGGGAGGAAGGCATTGTGGTTAATAACCGCAGTGATTGACGTTACCCGCAGAAGAAGCACCGGCTAACTCCGTGCCAGCAGCCGCGGTAATACGGAGGGTGCAAGCGTTAATCGGAATTACTGGGCGTAAAGCGCACGCAGGCGGTCTGTTAAGTCAGATGTGAAATCCCCGGGCTTAACCTGGGAACTGCATTTGAAACTGGCAGGCTTGAGTCTCGTAGAGGGGGGTAGAATTCCAGGTGTAGCGGTGAAATGCGTAGAGATCTGGAGGAATACCGGTGGCGAAGGCGGCCCCCTGGACGAAGACTGACGCTCAGGTGCGAAAGCGTGGGGAGCAAACAGGATTAGATACCCTGGTAGTCCACGCCGTAAACGATGTCGACTTGGAGGTTGTTCCCTTGAGGAGTGGCTTCCGGAGCTAACGCGTTAAGTCGACCGCCTGGGGAGTACGGCCGCAAGGTTAAAACTCAAATGAATTGACGGGGGCCCGCACAAGCGGTGGAGCATGTGGTTTAATTCGATGCAACGCGAAGAACCTTACCTACTCTTGACATCCAGAGAACTTAGCAGAGATGCTTTGGTGCCTTCGGGAACTCTGAGACAGGTGCTGCATGGCTGTCGTCAGCTCGTGTTGTGAAATGTTGGGTTAAGTCCCGCAACGAGCGCAACCCTTATCCTTTGTTGCCAGCGATTCGGTCGGGAACTCAAAGGAGACTGCCGGTGATAAACCGGAGGAAGGTGGGGATGACGTCAAGTCATCATGGCCCTTACGAGTAGGGCTACACACGTGCTACAATGGCGCATACAAAGAGAAGCGACCTCGCGAGAGCAAGCGGACCTCATAAAGTGCGTCGTAGTCCGGATCGGAGTCTGCAACTCGACTCCGTGAAGTCGGAATCGCTAGTAATCGTGGATCAGAATGCCACGGTGAATACGTTCCCGGGCCTTGTACACACCGCCCGTCACACCATGGGAGTGGGTTGCAAAAGAAGTAGGTAGCTTAACCTCCGGGAGGGCGCTTACCACTTTGTGATTCATGACTGGGGTGAAGTCGTAACAAGGTAACCGTAGGGGAACCTGCGGTTGGATCACCTCCTTACCTGAAGATACCTTCCCGCGAAGTGCTCACACAGATTGTCTGATAGAAAGATAAAGAAGCAAGACGGCTGCGAAGTCGAGACACGTCTGTGTCCCCTTCGTCTAGCGGTTAGGACTCCGCCCTTTCACGGCGGCAACAGGGGTTCGAATCCCCTAGGGGACGCCACTTGCTTGGTGACAGGTGAAAGGTGTTGCCCACATATCTTAAAGATGACTTACGAGTCGTGTTTAAGATATTGCTCTTTAACAATCCGGAACAAGCTGAAAATTTGAAACGACGCATTGTCGTGTTCCTCCGTAATAAGGAACACAGCACAACGCGTTCGGGTCTCTCAAAAGCTTACAGCTTACAAGCTAACTGTTATGCAGTAGCGCGCGGGCAGTGAAGAAAGCAAGGCGCGTCGGCGCACAGCCAGCGGAGCGTACTGAAGTACGTGAGCATGGCGAGCACCGCGCAACGACGCATTCTTTACGCGCAGCCGTTACGGTATTACAGATAAAACGCCTGTGGGTTGTGAGGTTAAGCGACTAAGCGTACACGGTGGATGCCCTGGCAGTCAGAGGCGATGAAGGGCGTGCTAATCTGCGATAAGCGCCGGTAAGGTGATATGAACCGCAATAACCGGCGATACCCGAATGGGGAAACCCAGTGTGACTCGTCACACTATCATGCAGTGAATACATAGCTGCATGAGGCGAACCGGGGGAACTGAAACATCTAAGTACCCCGAGGAAAAGAAATCAACCGAGATTCCCCCAGTAGCGGCGAGCGAACGGGGAGGAGCCCAGAACCATCATCAGCTTGTGCATCAGTGGAAGCGTCTGGAAAGTCGCAGGGTACAGGGTGATACTCCCGTACACAAAGGTGCACAGGTTGTGAGTTCGATGAGTAAGGCGGGACACGTGGTATCCTGTCTGAATATGGGGGGACCATCCTCCAAGGCTAAATACTCCTGACTGACCGATAGTGAACCAGTACCGTGAGGGAAAGGCGAAAAGAACCCCGGCGAGGGGAGTGAAACAGAACCTGAAACCGTGTACGTACAAGCAGTGGGAGCCTTCTTTATGGGGGTGACTGCGTACCTTTTGTATAATGGGTCAGCGACTTATATTCTGTAGCAAGGTTAACCGTATAGGGGAGCCGCAGGGAAACCGAGTCTTAACTGGGCGTTAAGTTGCAGGGTATAGACCCGAAACCCGGTGATCTAGCCATGGGCAGGTTGAAGGTTGGGTAACACTAACTGGAGGACCGAACCGACTAATGTTGAAAAATTAGCGGATGACCTGTGGCTGGGGGTGAAAGGCCAATCAAACCGGGAGATAGCTGGTTCTCCCCGAAAGCTATTTAGGTAGCGCCTCGTGAACTCATCTCCGGGGGTAGAGCACTGTTTCGGCTAGGGGGCCATCCCGGCTTACCAACCCGATGCAAACTGCGAATACCGGAGAATGTTATCACGGGAGACACACGGCGGGTGCTAACGTCCGTCGTGAAGAGGGAAACAACCCAGACCGCCAGCTAAGGTCCCAAAGTCATGGTTAAGTGGGAAACGATGTGGGAAGGCACAGACAGCCAGGATGTTGGCTTAGAAGCAGCCATCATTTAAAGAAAGCGTAATAGCTCACTGGTCGAGTCGGCCTGCGCGGAAGATGTAACGGGGCTAAACCATGCACCGAAGCTGCGGCAGCGACACTATGTGTTGTTGGGTAGGGGAGCGTTCTGTAAGCCGTTGAAGGTGTGCTGTGAGGCATGCTGGAGGTATCAGAAGTGCGAATGCTGACATAAGTAACGATAAACAAGGTGAAAAACCTTGTCGCCGGAAGACCAAGGGTTCCTGTTCAACGTTAATCGGAGCAGGGTGAGTCGACCCCTAAGGCGAGGCCGAAAGGCGTAGTCGATGGGAAACAGGTTAATATTCCTGTACTTGGTGTTACTGCGAAGGGGGGACGGAGAAGGCTATATCAGCCGGGCGACGGTTGTCCCGGTTTAAGCGTGTAGGTGTGTGTTCCAGGCAAATCCGGTTCACTTTACACTGAGGCGTGACGACGAGGCACTACGGTGCTGAAGTGATAAATGCCCTGCTTCCAGGAAAAGCCTCTAAGCATCAGGTAACACAAAATCGTACCCCAAACCGACACAGGTGGTCAGGTAGAGAATACCAAGGCGCTTGAGAGAACTCGGGTGAAGGAACTAGGCAAAATGGTGCCGTAACTTCGGGAGAAGGCACGCTGCCACCAGGTGAAGTCACTTGCTGACGGAGCCGAAGGCAGTCGAAGATACCAGCTGGCTGCAACTGTTTATTAAAAACACAGCACTGTGCAAACACGAAAGTGGACGTATACGGTGTGACGCCTGCCCGGTGCCGGAAGGTTAATTGATGGGGTTAAGCGCAAGCTGAAGCTCTTGATCGAAGCCCCGGTAAACGGCGGCCGTAACTATAACGGTCCTAAGGTAGCGAAATTCCTTGTCGGGTAAGTTCCGACCTGCACGAATGGCGTAATGATGGCCAGGCTGTCTCCACCCGAGACTCAGTGAAATTGAAATCGCTGTGAAGATGCAGTGTACCCGCGGCAAGACGGAAAGACCCCGTGAACCTTTACTACAGCTTGACACTGAACACTGAGCCTTGATGTGTAGGATAGGTGGGAGGCTTTGAAGCGTGGACGCCAGTCTGCGTGGAGCCGACCTTGAAATACCACCCTTTAATGTTTGGTGTTCTAACGTAGGCCCGTAATCCGGGCTGCGGACAGTGTCTGGTGGGTAGTTTGACTGGGGCGGTCTCCTCCTAAAGAGTAACGGAGGAGCACGAAGGTTGGCTAATCCTGGTCGGACATCAGGAGGTTAGTGCAATGGCATAAGCCAGCTTGACTGCGAGAGTGACGGCTCGAGCAGGTGCGAAAGCAGGTCATAGTGATCCGGTGGTTCTGAATGGAAGGGCCATCGCTCAACGGATAAAAGGTACTCCGGGGATAACAGGCTGATACCGCCCAAGAGTTCATATCGACGGCGGTGTTTGGCACCTCGATGTCGGCTCATCACATCCTGGGGCTGAAGTAGGTCCCAAGGGTACGGCTGTTCGCCGTTTAAAGTGGTACGCGAGCTGGGTTTAGAACGTCGTGAGACAGTTCGGTCCCTATCTGCCGTGGGCGCTGGAGAATTGAGGGGGGTTGCTCCTAGTACGAGAGGACCGGAGTGAACGCACCGCTGGTGTCCGGGTTGTCACGCCAGTGGCACTGCCCGGTAGCTAAGTGCGGAAAAGATAAGTGCTGAAAGCATCTAAGCACGAAACTTGCCCCGAGATGAGTTCTCCCTGACCCTTTAAGGGTCCTGAAGGGACGTTGAAGACGACGACGTTGATAGGCCGGGTGTGTAAGCGCAGCGATGCGTTGAGCTTACCGGTACTAATGACCCGTGAGGCTTAACCTTACAACGCCAGAGGCGTTTTGGTTGAGAGACGATTGAATTTTCAGCATTGTTTACCGGAAAAGCATTTAGTTCTGTTCTGCGGACGAGAGTCCGAAGGATTTTGCGCTGAAGCAAGGCGGCGTGTAAGACGATGTGAAGGAGCATACTGAAGTATGTGACTGAGCAGCGCGCGCACAGCCAACGCAGCAGCAGCGTAAAAGACACAGGACAGAGCACAAAGAATTTGCCTGGCGGCTGTAGCGCGGTGGTCCCACCTGACCCCATGCCGAACTCAGAAGTGAAACGCCGTAGCGCCGATGGTAGTGTGGGGTCTCCCCATGCGAGAGTAGGGAACTGCCAGGCATCAAACAAGTGAAGAAGCCCTGAACGAAAGTTCAGGGCTTTTTTACGTCCGTAACCGGTGAAAAGCGGGGCGTCAGGCCGGCTGTCCTGCGCGGCCTGCGTCATTCAAACCGCCGGGCCGGGATAAAACGGCGCGTGAGAAAGCCGGATGGCATGTCCGCCATAACGGTATTTACGTCACTTTCTCCGTCCGAAGATGAAAAAACCCTGCAGAGAACGCCGCTGATCTGGGTAAAACTTGCTTACAGACGCTCTCACTCCCTACCTCTCTGCCCTTAATGCTTCTTTTTACCCAGCCATGTCATGATAAACGCGGCCACTGCTTCTGGCTGGTTGATATTCATGGCAGGCACGTCCAGCTTTAGTCTCATGTCGTCAGTGGCGACAGCCACGACGTTCTCATCCAGTAGTGCTGCAAGCTCACCTTTCACGCCCGATCGCCAAAGCACAATCTTTGGTATTGGTTCACCTTTAAATCCTTCTACCAACACCACATCCAGTTGTCTGCTGTCCATTTGCCGTGCTAACGCCATTAAACTCACAGGCTGCTCAGGCGTTTCACACATCAGCGCCCAACGACGGTCGCTGGCGACAATAACCTGATCGGCTCCGGCCTGGCGCAGTCGATAACTGTCTTTGCCTGGCGTATCTACGTCCATGTCATGGTGGGTATGCTTAATCAATCCTGCACGTATCTCCTGCGCCCTTAACAAGGGTATAACCTGCTCAAGAAGTGTGGTTTTACCGGTCCCACTCCAGGCGACAATGGCCAACAACGGAACACACATTATGATTTCTCCTGCTCCACAAGGTCGTCAGGCGTATTGATGTTGCTAAAAGCCGACTCCGGGTCGCTAAACGACACCGAATGCCCACCATGCTCACGCATAAATTGCATCAGTCGGCGCTCACCGCGCATCAACCAGGCTTCAAGATCGTCGGCGATCGCCTTATTCATTAACGCGAGGGTGGGATGATCTCGCTGTGACGATTTGACCCACACGACAAGAGCGTTGTTACGCTGCTGCCATAGACGTGCGACAAGATCGCCAGGGATATTGGGTGTATCACAGGCACAAAATACCACCCACTCTGTGGGACTGTTCCGCAAACCACTCAGCATACCTGCCAGCGGTCCAGGGTAGTCTTTAATCGAATCTGTTACGACCTGACAACCACTTAGCTGATAATGATCAATGTTGCGGTTAGCACTTATTAACACAATGTCTACCTGTGGCCTCAACCGCTGCAAAACGTGCTGATAAAGTGGTTCACCTCGCATGATGAGTAACCCTTTATCCTGCCCACCCATACGGCTACCTTGTCCGCCAGCAAGGATTACACCGGTGAATGCTGTCATTTTTGTCTCCTTGCTTCATTCTGGATATAACGCACCCTGCATTAAGGAATCGTCATGAAAACGCATCGGCTGACTGAATTGCTTGAACTCCTGCTACCGGCGTGGGAAAAAGAACCCGATCTTAACCTGTTGGCATTTTTACAAAAACTGGCACAAGAGTCCGGTTTCATTGGCCCATTAAGTGAATTAAGCGATGACGTATTGATTTATCATCTAAAAATGCGTGATTCAGCCAGCGACGATCAGATTCCAGGCCTGAAAAAAGATTATGAAGTTGATTTTAAAACAGCCCTGCTACGAGCACGCGGTGTCATCAAAAATGACGAGTAGTGTTATCCTTGGCGATTAACCGTAAAGATAAGCACAGGGATAACCATGAGTGATGCCGCCTTTAACTTCCAGACGCTCAATCCTGATGTCCTGTTGGATGCGCTTTGGGAAACGGGTATTCGGGTGGATTCTGGTTTAACCGCCCTGAACAGCTATGAAAATCGTGTTTATCAGTTTAGCGACGATGAAAAACGCCGCTACGTTGCCAAGTTTTATCGCCCTCAGCGCTGGAGTGCAGAACAGATCACCGAAGAGCATCGGTTTTCCCAGGATTTGCTGGACGATGAGGTGCCGATTGCCGCGCCGTTAGTTTTGCAGGGCGATACGCTGCAACGTCATGCTGGCTTTTACTATGCAGTCTTTCCCAGCCTGGGTGGACGGCAGTATGAAACTGACAACGAAGATCAGATGGAATGGGTAGGCCGTTTCCTGGGACGTATTCATCAAACTGGCCGCAAAAGCCTGTTTCAGCAACGTCCATCGATAGGGCTTGAAGAATATCTGGATCAGCCGCGGGAGGAACTGGCAAAAACCAGGCTCGTGCCAGCCTCACTTCGCAATGCACTGCTCGAAGCCGTCGATAAACTCGGCGTGACGTTGCGCAAAAGCTGGCACAGTGACTGGCAGCCGCTACGATTACATGGTGATTGCCATCCGGGTAATATTCTGTGGCGTGATGGTCCGCTGTTTGTCGATCTTGATGATGCCCGCAATGGTCCGGCCATTCAGGATTTGTGGATGTTAATCAGTGGCGACAGACAGGAACAGCGTATTCAGTGGGATATTTTACTGGACGCCTACAGTGAATTCAGCGACTTCGATATTAATGAATTGTCACTGATTGAGCCTTTACGTGCCATGCGCATGATTTATTATCTGGCCTGGGTGGTTCGCCGTTGGCAGGATCCTGCTTTTCCGCGCGCCTTCCCCTGGATGACGGATGAGGATTTCTGGCGCAGGCAAATTTTGCAGTTTATCGAGCAGGAAAAGGTGTTACGGGAACCGCCGTTGCAGCTGGCCCCGCAATTTTAATGAAAAGTCAGGAGAGTTTTCCCCAATGAAGAAAATATTTTTTGCACTGATTGGTTTGGTGCTGGCGTTTAGCGCATCTGCTGCACAGTTTTCTGAAGGTAAACAGTATGTTAGCCTGCCTAAGCCTATAGCAGGTGAGCCGCAGGTCATGGAGTTTTTCTCTTTTTTCTGTCCGCACTGCTACCAGTTCGAGCAAATCTACCATGTCAGTGATGCAGTGAAAAAAAATCTGCCAGCTGATACCAAGATGGTTAAATACCATGTCGATTTCCTTGGTGGCGACTTAGGTCCGGTTGTTACCCATGCGTGGGCAGTGGCTATGGCGCTGGGCGTAGAAGATAAAGTCACGTCACCTATTTTTGATGGCATCCAGAAAACCCAGACGATTACTGACGCAGCCAGCCTGAAAGAGGTATTCATCAAAGCAGCGGGCATTTCCTCTGAGCAATACGATGCGGCCTGGAACAGCTTTGCGGTAAAAGCGTTGGTGGCCCAGCAGCAAAAAGCGGCCTCTGATGTTGATCTGCGCGGTGTGCCAGCGATCTTTATTAACGGTAAATACATGGTTAATAACGGTGGTCTGGATACCAGCTCGATGGCGAACTTTGTGGCGGATTATGCCAACGTGGTTAAGTTCCTGGTTGAGAAAAAATAAGCGTTTTACGCTGAATACCCTGCATAACGCCAGCATACGCTGGCGTTTTCATTTGTAATCACTACGCACATCGCTGGCAGGTTGAGGAAGCACAGTTTTTCTATCCACACAAGCAAACATGCCATTAAAAATCACGATCGCATCACGGATTTAAATTAACTCATTGTTTTTATGTGATTAAATTTAGCCTCAATCTTTTTTATACTATAAATAAACTATTGATATAATTTTTACGCACAAAGTTATCCACAGAAAGATCGTTGCGATCCCGATTACAGAAGCACGAAAAACGCCGATCTCGGTTTGTCTTGATTAACCCTTTTCGCCAAGGTGTGGCATCCTTATAGACCAATCCATGGCAATGAAGAATACACAGACATATGGCGCAAATAGCAGAAAACCCCCTGATTTTGGTTGATGGCTCATCCTATCTTTATCGCGCGTACCACGCTTTCCCGCCGCTAACCAACACTGCAGGTGAGCCTACTGGTGCTATGTATGGTGTGCTGAACATGCTGAAAAGCCTGTTGGCACAATACAGCCCTACACATGTTGCTGTGGTCTTTGACGCTAAAGGCAAAACTTTCAGGGATGAGCTGTTTGAACATTACAAATCCCACCGCCCACCGATGCCCGATGATTTGCGGTCACAAATAGAACCGCTGCATGAAATGGTGCGCGCGATGGGATTACCGTTGTTAGCCGTAAGCGGTGTCGAAGCGGATGATGTGATTGGCACGCTGGCGTTAGAGGCGGAGAAAAAAGGCTATTCTGTCCTGATCAGTACAGGCGATAAGGATATGGCGCAACTGGTCACGCCGGCGATTACCCTGATTAATACGATGACCAACACCATTCTCGGGCCGGAAGAAGTGGAACAAAAGTATGGTGTGCCGCCCGCTTTAATCATCGATTTTCTGGCGATGATGGGGGACAGCTCAGATAACATTCCTGGCGTGCCGGGCGTGGGTGAAAAAACGGCCCAGGCGCTGCTGCAGGGGTTAGGTGGGATGCAGTCGATTTACGATAATCTCGATAAAGTCGCCGATCTCTCATTCCGTGGTGCAAAAACCATGGCCGCTAAGCTGGAACAGAATCGCGATGTTGCTTTTCTCTCGTATCAGCTTGCCACCATCAAAACTGACGTTGAGCTTGAGCAGCCGTGCGAAGCGCTCACGGTCAGTGAACCTGATGTCAAAGCACTGCAGGCACTGTTTAGCCGTTTCGAATTCAAGCGCTGGTTGACTGACCTGCAAGAGGGAAAATGGTTGCAAGGTAATAAGAGCAACCGACAATCCCAGCAGGCCCTTGCTGATGAGCCGGCGGCGAGCGTTGAGGCGACCAGCCTGTTATCAACTGACGGCTATGTCACCATTCTGGATCAGCAAACCTTAGACACCTGGGTTGAAAAGCTGAAAAACAGCGAGGTCTTTGCGTTTGATCTGGAAACCGATGGGCTGGACACGTTAACGGCCAACATTATCGGCCTCAGCTTTGCGGTAGCGCCGGGTGATGCGGCATATCTGCCTGTGGCACATGATTACCTGGATGCGCCGGAGCAACTCGACCGCGATGCCGTACTGGCGCAACTCAAACCGCTGCTGGAAGATCCTAACGCCAGCAAAGTCGGCCAAAATCTCAAATACGATCGTGGCGTCCTGAAAAACTACGATATAGAACTTGCCGGTATCAAATACGACACCATGCTGGAGTCCTACATCCTGAATAGCGTGGTAGGCAAGCATGATATGGACAGCCTCTCTGCGCGCTGGCTGAATCATAAAACCGTCACCTTTCAAGAGATCGCCGGTAAAGGTAAAAATCAGCTTACCTTTAATCAGATAGCCCTTGAGCAGGCCGCGCACTACGCAGCAGAAGACGCCGATGTGACCTTACAGCTGCATCTGAAGATGTGGCCAGAGCTTGAAAAAGAAGCCGGACCTAAAAAGGTTTTTGAACAGATTGAAATGCCGCTGCTTAAAGTGATTTCACGTATAGAACGTAATGGCGTATTGATCGATCAGGCTATCCTGGCGCAGCACTCGAAAGAGCTGACATCGCGTCTGGCTGAGCTTGAGCTTAAAGCACATGAGCTGGCGGGTGAGCCCTTCAATCTTTCTTCGACGAAACAGCTGCAGGTCATTCTGTTTGAAAAGCAGGGAATTAAGCCCACGAAAAAAACACCGGGTGGCGCGCCCTCTACCAGTGAAGAAGTGTTGGCAGAGCTGGCTCTGGACTATCCCCTGCCGAAGGTGATTCTGGAGCATCGTGGACTCTCGAAACTGAAGTCAACTTACACCGACAAGCTGCCGCTGATGATAAATCCCGTTAGCGGGCGCGTGCACACGTCTTATCATCAGGCGGTGACGGCAACCGGACGCCTTTCTTCAACCGATCCTAATCTGCAGAACATTCCGGTGCGCAACGATGAAGGACGCCGCATTCGTCAGGCCTTCATCGCAGACAAGGGCAACCGCATTGTCGCGGCGGACTATTCGCAGATTGAACTGCGCATCATGGCGCACCTGTCGCAGGATAAAGGCCTGCTGGATGCTTTTTCCCAGGGTGAGGATATCCACCGCGCCACCGCCTCAGAAGTCTTTGGCGTGCCGCTCAGTAAGGTTACGGGCGAACAACGCCGTAGTGCCAAGGCCATCAACTTTGGTCTCATCTATGGCATGAGTGCATTTGGGTTATCTCGCCAGCTAAACATTGGCGCAGGCGAAGCGAAAAAGTATATGGATTTGTACTTTGAACGCTATCCCGGCGTGCTGCGTTATATGGAAAACACGCGCCAGCTCGCGGCCAGCAACGGTTATGTTGAAACGCTGGATGGACGTCGTCTGTGGTTGCCTGACATCAAGTCCAGTAACGCCATTCGTCGTAAGGCGGCTGAACGCGCGGCGATTAATGCGCCGATGCAAGGGACGGCTGCAGATATCATCAAACGCGCCATGATTGCGGTTGATAGCTGGCTGCAGAAGCAGAACGATGATGCGGTAAGGATGATCATGCAAGTGCACGATGAACTGGTGTTTGAAATTAAAGCCGATGCCGTTGATGAGGCCAGCAAGCAGATTCGCACGCTTATGGAAGGCAGTATGGCGTTAGATGTGCCCTTACTGGTCGAAATCGGTGTCGGAGATAATTGGGAACAAGCGCACTGATACGGCCATAACAGGTGGCGTTAACGCGCCACCTGTTATGCGATGTCCCGTGGGCAGGCAGGGAACAGGCGTCGGCCCTCGCTGAAGCCGCAAAACGGTGCAGTAACTTATTATGGCCTAAGCACTTTTTTTGTAATTTAACTACATCCCACTCTCGTTTTTGTGACGAGTGCGGTAAAAAAAAGTGATTAAAAATGAAAGGGAGCAACAAAAAACCCTTTGTCGCTCACAAAAAATCAGGTAAAGTTCGAGGCGTAGGGTACAGAGGTAAGATGTTCTATCTTTCAGACCTTTTACTTCACGTAATCGGATTTGGCTGAATTTAGCCGCCCCAGTCATTCTGTGACTGGGGCGTTTTTTATTGGAAAAACGCTAAAAATACGTAGCACATCGCTTCGCTTATGCCTCAGTGTCCTGATCTTCTACAGCAGGCTCAAGCTCACTAAACCAGCTATCCAGCTTTTGACGCACTTTATCAACGCCAATTTTTTTCAGCGATGAGAAAATCTCTACCTGCACATCACCCATAAACGCCATTGAGGCTTCTTTCACCACATTGAGCTGGGCTTTACGTGCGCCGGAAGCAAGCTTGTCAGCTTTAGTCAGCAGCAGTAAAACAGGGATGCCGCTCTCTACCGCCCATTGAATCATTTGCTGATCCAGATCTTTAAGCGGATGGCGAATATCCATCAGTATCACCAGGCCTTTGAGCGCCTGCCGTTTTTGCAGGTATTCACCTAACGCCCGCTGCCATTTAAGTTTCATCTCTTCTGGCACTTCGGCATAGCCATAACCCGGTAAGTCGACGAGGCGTTTACCTTCTGTGACTTCAAACAGGTTAATCAACTGCGTACGACCGGGCGTTTTACTGGTTCGCGCCAGGCCTTTTTGATTGGTCAACGTATTTAAGGCGCTGGATTTACCCGCGTTTGAACGGCCAGCAAACGCCACTTCGATGCCGGTATCAGAAGGCAAATGGCGGATGTCCGGTGCACTAAGAATGAAGCGGGTGACATGGTAATTCAGTTCAGACAAGGTGATACTCCAGGAACGCATTAGGGCAATGGCGCTGATTATACGCGTTATGGCGTGAAAGTGCTCAATACCATTGGTCAGGTAAGGTTGTGAGACATTTGCCATAAATCTTGCCAGTTATGTCTCTTTTTAATTAAATAATTAAAAAAATAAATGATTAAAATTCAGGGCATTATACTTAAGTATAGGTTTTTACGCTCAAATACCCCGCAAGTGTTACTTGAGGGTTTTACCAGATGGTCTACATTATTCAGCAGTGCAGGACGCACTCATCAGGATGATGCGCTCAGGAACGTCGGGATGACGAAGAGCGGCTGGAGTGGAAATGGTCAGGGATGTCGGACCGGAAAAGGAAAAGGACAGGCTCAAGAGTTGAGCAGGCGCAGGATTAACCGGGATGTTGTGAGCCGAAACGGATTTGAAACATGATTCCTTCTGCCGAAGGTATGAAATAAGGCGACAGCTTGAGCTGTCGCCTTTTTTCTTTGTCTGGTTTCTGCTAGATTTCGCCGCAATTCTATACTGAATAAAAAACACCGGGACCCAATATTATGAAGCAACCTGCAAGCGCTGCGAAAGGTAAGCCTGTCGCCAAAGCTAAACGCAAATCGCGTGACGATATCAATCATGAAGCGCGCGATCGTAAACGCGACAAAAAGCATCGCGGTCATGCGTCTGGTAGCCGTGCTAACCCGCAAACTCAGAGCAACACCAGCAAACAAAGTGACGCCGCGAAAGATCCACGCATTGGCAGCAAAAAGCCGGTGGCATTGATTGCTGGCGAAAACGCCACGCCGGCGAAAGTGAAAAAAGTCGCGGCTAAACCGGCCGCAGAGAAAAAAACCGCGCTTACGCCTGAAGAAGAGCTGGCGCAGCTGGAGAACAGTGAGCGCCTTGATGCGCTGCTGGATCGTCTTGAAAAAGGTGAGACGCTGTCATCTGATGATCAGGGCTGGCTCGACGTCACCCTGGATCGCATTGACGAACTGATGGAACAGCTTGGCATTGAGATGGACGAAGAAGAGGACAAGGAGGCGGAAGAAGATATGTACCGCCTGCTTAAAGGTAATTAAGCATTTTTGATCGGCATGCGTTAATCCGCATGCCCCGCTTAACAGGTAAACGACAATGTTTTGGCCTGGATCAATTTTATGGTTGTTGATGACATGTTATCTGCTGTGGTTAATGTTTAAACTACAACGACTGTCGCGTCTGAAGCAGCGTTTACGTCGGGTTTCCGCCCGCTCTCCTCTCTTTCCTTCTGTATCGCGACCTTTACAACGGCGACGTAAACGGAAGGAGTAAGCATGTCAGCAATGCAGCTTGAGTGGGACCCGGCGTTAATTGAAAAGTATAACTATGCCGGGCCGCGCTACACGTCTTATCCCACCGCATTAGCGTTCAGCGATAACTTTACCGCCGATGACTTCAGACGTGCGACTGAGCGCTATCCACAACGTTCGTTATCGCTGTATATCCACATCCCGTTCTGTCATCGCCTGTGCTATTTCTGTGGCTGCAATAAAATTGTCACGCGTCAGCTGCACAAAGCCGACCGTTATCTGGATGCGCTTGAGCAGGAGATCGTTGCTCGCGCACCGTTGTTTCGTGGTCGTCAGGTCAGCCAGTTGCACTGGGGCGGCGGGACGCCCACGTTTCTCAATAAACAGCAGATCAGCCGGCTGGTGGCGCTGCTGAAACAGCACTTTACCTTTGTCGATGACGCGGAGATGTCGATTGAGGTCGATCCGCGTGAAATTGAACTGGATGTGATCGATCATCTGCGTGCGTGCGGTTTCAATCGCCTGAGCATGGGCGTACAGGATTTTAATAAAGCGGTGCAGGAGCGGGTTAATCGGGTTCAGGATGAAGCGGTTATTTTTGCCTTAATGGCGCGGGCACGCGAGCAGGGATTTCGTTCAACCAGCATTGATCTGATTTACGGGCTGCCGCTGCAAACGCCCGAAAGTTTTGCTTATACCTTGCAGCGCGTTATCGCACTCAATCCCGATCGTCTCAGCGTCTTCAATTACGCCCATCTGCCCGCACTGTTCGCCGCACAGCGTAAAATTAAAGACGATGAGCTGCCGTCGCCACAGCAGAAGCTGGACATCCTGCAACAAACTATCGCAACGCTGACTCAGCATGGCTACCAGTTCATCGGCATGGATCACTTTGCGAAACCCCAGGACGAGCTGGCAGTGGCACAGCGCGAGGGGAAACTGCACCGTAACTTTCAGGGTTATACCACCCAGGGCGACAGCGACTTACTGGGTCTCGGCGTATCTGCCATTAGCATGATTGGCGACAGCTATGCACAAAACCAGAAAGGCCTTAACGACTGGTACAGCCAGGTCGAAAAACAGGGGCATGGGTTGTGGCGGGGTTTAACGCTACGTGATGATGATTGCTTACGTCGTGATGTGATCAAAGCGCTGATCTGCAACTTCTCGCTCGATTTCAGCGCGGTGGAAGCCCAGTGGAACCTTCACTTTGAAACGTATTTTGCGCAAGACCTGGCGCTGTTAAAACCGCTGGTGGCTGACGGGCTGGTGGAGCAGGACGCAACCGGCCTGAGAGTGACGGGGATCGGACGGTTACTGATTCGTAATATTTGTATGTGCTTCGATGCCTGTTTACGACAAAAAGCGCGGCAACAGCCGTTTTCACGCGTGATATAAAAGCCGGAACAGCACAGGCTGTCCCGGCGGGTTGGTTTCTTATTCCATGCCCAGTTCTTTAAGCTTACGCGTCAGGGTATTTCTTCCCCAACCGAGCAAACGTGCTGCTTCCTGCTTGTGCCCTTGGGTATGACGTAGCGCAGTGGTGAGTAATGTGCGCTCCATCTCCGGCTGAGCTTCAGACAGCAGATTTTGATGACCGGAACGCAGCGCGCGATCCGCCCACTGCGCCAGCAGTGTCGCCCAGTTGTCAGGCAACGACTGCGTCGGGCTTTCTGGCGTGCTGGATTCAAACAGTTCAGGCGGTAAATCCTGGATCAGCACTTCCTGCCCCGCTGCCATAACGGTTAACCAACGGCAGGTGTTCTCCAACTGACGCACGTTACCCGACCAGTGCAGACGCGTTAGCGCGGTTTCGGTTTCCGCGTGCAGGATCTTGGCTTCAACGCCAAGCTCCCGTGCCGCCACCTGGAGGAAATAACGGGCCAGACGGGGAATATCTTCACGGCGCTCACGCAAAGGCGGGAGATGCACGCGAATAACGTTCAGGCGGTGGAACAAATCCTCACGGAACTTGCCTTCCTGCACCCGCAGTTCAAGGTTCTGGTGAGTTGCGGCAATGATACGTACGTCAACTTTGACCGGCGCATAGCCGCCAACACGATAAAATTGTCCATCAGCCAGGACGCGCAGCAGGCGAGTCTGAACATCCAGCGGCATATCGCCGATTTCATCTAAAAACAGCGTGCCGCCATCTGCCTGTTCAAAACGGCCCTGGCGGATTTGATTGGCACCGGTAAACGCCCCTTTTTCATGGCCAAAGAGTTCAGATTCAATCAAATCTTTTGGAATCGCAGCCATGTTTAAGGCAATAAAAGGAGCCTTACTACGAGGGCTGTGGCGATGCAGCGCATGTGCAACCAGTTCTTTACCCGTCCCGGATTCACCGTTGATCAGAACGCTGATCGACGAGCGGGAAAGACGGCCAATGATACGAAACACGTCCTGCATGGCGGGTGCTTCACCGATAATATCGGTCGTTGGGCCGCTGACGGGTTGATTGCGTGGCTGCTGCTGTTCCTGATAGTGACTGATGGCGCGCTCAACCAGCGCGACAGCTTCGTCGATATCGAACGGCTTCGGCAGATAATCAAATGCCCCTTGCTGATAGGCACTGACTGCGGCATCCAGATCGGAGTGCGCCGTCATAATGATGACCGGAAGCATAGGATGACGCTGTTTAATCTGTTTTAGCAGCGTCAGACCATCCATACCTGGCATACGAATGTCTGATAATAAAACGTCCGGGGTTTTCGTCGCTAATGCGTTCAGCACGTCATTCGCGCTGTCAAAGGTCGCACAGCTCAAACCGGCTCCAGTGAGCGCGCGTTCAAGCACCCAGCGGATGGAGCTATCGTCATCGACGATCCAGACTATCCCTCGTTGCATAGAAACCTCACTGGCGAATAGGCAGGTAAACCGAAAATTCGGTATGACCCGGCCAACTGTTAAACTCAATTTTTCCTGAATGCTGATCAATCAGGCTACGGGCAATAGAAAGACCTAAACCGGTTCCGCCTTCACGTCCGCTCACCATGGGATAAAACAGCGTATCCTGGAGCAGGGCCGGAATGCCGGGGCCGTCATCTTCAATATCAATACGGGCGACCAGACGATACCGCGTGCCATGCAGCGTTAGCTGAAAGGCCGTACGGGTGCGAATCACGATCGTGCCGCCGTCCTCGCCTAACGCCTGTAGCGCATTACGCACGACATTCAGCAGAACCTGTTCAATCTGGTCAGGATCGTGAGGTAACTCCGGCAGACTGGGATCGTAATCGCGGACCAGAGACACGTTTTCGGGCAGCTCCATCGAGACCAGGTTAACCACCCGTTCAGCGACCTGATGAATGCTCTGGGTAATGTGCATACCCGGTTGTTGAGGCCCTAATAAGCGATCGACCAGATTCCGCAGGCGGTCGGCCTGTTCGATAATAACTTTGGTATATTCGTTCAGCGCGGGATCGGGCAGGGCGCGGGACAGCAGCTGAGCGGCGCCACGCAATCCCCCTAACGGATTTTTAATCTCATGGGCCAGTCCACGCACCAGATCGCGAGCCGCAACCTGCTGAGCATGCTGTAATTGTTCCTGACTCAAACGACGCTGATTATCCATGGGCGCCATTTCCAGCAAAATTAAGCCATCAGGCAACCGTTGTGCCGTGAGTGACATAATGTGTGCCCGGCCATCGACCACCAGAGTGACTTCACTGTCAGTAAAGCCCTGGCCCGCCTCAAGACTCTCGCGCATTACCTCGACATTCAGCGAAAAATAGCCGGTCAATTCAGGTAACGGCGTACCGAATAATTTACGTGAACTTTGCGCCAGTAATTGCTGTGCCGCAGGATTGGCATAATGAATAACCAAATCGTTATCCACCAACAAAATACTGTTGATTAAGGTATTGAGAATCTGCCCTGCATCGGGCAGTGAGGCAGTTGCCATACAGCGTTCCTCTGCACTAATTTAGTGCATTGTAATCTTTAAGCCGGAATTAAAGCGAATGAACGATGAATTCGCGGAGAAAAAAGCCCATCCGAAGATGGGCTAAAGTTTCCACGGCAACAAAAAAACGTTTCAGACTCTCGGTGCCGCCTTTGCAATGTTTATCTGCGGCACCCATTTGCTTACTCTGAAATTAAACGCTGTAGTACAGTTCGAACTCAACCGGGTGCGGCGTCATGCGAACACGATCGTTTTCTGATTTACGCAGTTCGATGTAGGCATCGATAGCATCATCAGTGAACACGCCGCCACGGGTCAGGAACTCGCGGTCTTCGTTCAGGGCAATCAGCGCTTCTTCCAGTGAACCTGCAACTTTTGGAATCTCAGCTTCTTCTTCCGGTGGCAGGTCATACAGGTTTTTGTCCATCGCGTCACCAGGATGGATTTTGTTGATGATGCCATCAAGGCCAGCCATCAGCAGGGCGGTGAACGCCAGGTATGGGTTAGCAGCCGGGTCCGGGAAGCGGGCTTCAATACGACGCGCTTTCGGGCTGGCAACCACCGGGATACGGATTGAGGCTGAACGGTTACGTGCTGAGTAGGCCAGCATGACCGGGGCTTCATAACCGGGCACCAGACGTTTGTACGAGTTGGTGGTCGGGTTCGCCAGGGCGTTAATGGCTTTAGCGTGTTTGATGATACCGCCGATGTAGAACAGTGCCATTTCAGACAGGCCGCCGTACTTATCGCCAGAGAACAGGTTCTGACCGCCTTTAGACAGCGACATGTGGCAGTGCATACCGGAACCGTTGTCACCAAACATAGGTTTTGGCATAAAGGTCGCGGTTTTGCCGTAGGCATGAGCGACGTTGTGCACGACATATTTGTAGATCTGAATTTCGTCAGCTTTTTTGGTCATAGTATTGAAGCGCGTTGCCACTTCGTTCTGACCTGCTGTTGCGACTTCATGGTGATGGGCTTCAACCACCAGGCCCATTTGCTCCATGGTCAGACACATGGCAGAACGGATGTCCTGTGATGAGTCAACCGGTGGCACCGGGAAGTAACCGCCTTTCAAACCTGGACGGTGACCTTTGTTACCGCCTTCATATTCTTTACTGGTGTTCCATGCCGCTTCGATATCGTCGATGGCAACATGTGAGCCAGACGTTGAAGAACCAAAACGGATATCGTCGAACAGGAAGAATTCTGGCTCTGGGCCAAACAGAACGGTGTCCGCAATGCCTGAAGCGCGCAGGTAGTCTTCAGCACGCTTAGCGATAGAGCGTGGGTCACGGTCATAGCCCTGCATGGTGCCTGGCTCAAGGATGTCGCAACGAATAATCAGCGTAGAATCTTCAAAGAAAGGGTCCATCACCGCCGTGGTTGCATCAGGCATCAGTACCATGTCTGATTCATTAATCCCTTTCCAGCCGCCGATGGAAGAGCCATCGAACATTTTGCCTTCTTCGAAGAAGTCAGCGTTAACCTGGTGAGCCGGAATAGTAACGTGCTGTTCTTTACCTTTGGTATCGGTAAAACGCAGGTCAACAAACTTAACTTCATGCTCGTTCATCATCGAGAGAACGTGTTCAGCGGACATACTCAACTCTCCTGGAAATGGTCATTGTCTACATAGTGAGAACCGGGTTACGGAATGAACGACTGTTAACGACCATTCCTGAATCTGATCCTGACCAGCTCTGCAACCGTTGTCTTACATCGTTTTCGTCTGGATAATACAAAGCGAATTCTGTGCCAACTTTATTTCTTTGCACAAAATCGCGCTGTCATGCACCTTTTTGTCATATAAGTCATGCACCATGATAGTCGCAACGCACTGTTTGTGTGCATCTGAGTTGAAAGTGAGCACTTTTTTGGTGCAAAACCTCGATGCAGTGCAAATTTTGCACGGCTAATAGTGCGATTTTGCGACAATGCAATAAACTTTCAGTGAAAAGTGTGATCGTGTTCAGTCTCCCGCTTAATCCGTGTACAATACCGCGTTATTTCTAATGCCTGAGGCAAAAAAGCTGTGATCGAAAATTTGCGTAACATCGCCATCATCGCGCACGTTGACCATGGAAAGACCACCCTGGTTGATAAACTGCTGCAACAGTCTGGTACTTTTGATGCCCGTACTGAAGCCACCGAGCGTGTGATGGACTCCAATGATTTGGAGAAAGAGCGTGGGATTACCATCCTCGCAAAAAATACCGCCATTAAATGGAACGACTACCGTATCAACATCGTTGATACCCCAGGACACGCCGACTTCGGTGGTGAAGTTGAACGCGTAATGTCTATGGTGGATTCGGTACTGTTGGTTGTAGATGCGATGGATGGCCCTATGCCGCAAACCCGCTTCGTAACCAAAAAAGCGTTCGCGCATGGTTTGAAGCCGATTGTGGTTATCAACAAAGTCGACCGTCCTGGCGCACGTCCTGACTGGGTTGTTGATCAGGTATTTGACCTGTTCGTTAACCTGGATGCGACTGACGAGCAGTTGGACTTCCCTATCATTTTTGCCTCTGCGCTGAATGGTATTGCCGGTCTTGAGCATACAGACATGGCTGACGATATGACCCCGCTGTATCAGGCTATCGTTGACCACGTATCGCCTCCACAGGTTGAAGCTGACGCGCCGCTGCAGATGCAAATCTCTCAGCTGGACTACAACAACTACCTGGGCGTTATCGGCATCGGCCGCATCAAGCGCGGTAAAGTGAAGCCTAACCAGCAAGTCACTATCATTGATAGCGAAGGTAAAACGCGTAACGGTAAAGTCGGTAAAGTGCTGACTCATCTGGGCCTGGAGCGTATTGACAGCGACATGGCAGAAGCGGGCGATATCATTGCTATCACCGGTCTGGGTGAACTGAACATTTCTGACACCATTTGTGATCCGCAGAATGTGCAGGCCCTGCCAGCACTGAGCGTGGATGAGCCAACGGTCACGATGTTCTTTAACGTCAACACCTCACCGTTCTGCGGTAAAGAAGGTAAGTACGTGACGTCACGTCAGATCCTTGAGCGTCTGAACAAAGAACTGGTTCACAACGTAGCACTGCGAGTTGAAGAAACTGAAGATGCTGACGCGTTCCGTGTATCGGGCCGTGGTGAGCTGCACCTGTCTGTTCTGATCGAGAACATGCGTCGTGAAGGTTTCGAACTGGCGGTATCCCGTCCGAAAGTTATCTTCCGCGAATTCGAAGGCCGTAAGCAAGAGCCGTTCGAGAACGTGACGCTGGATATCGAAGAAACGCATCAGGGTTCCGTTATGCAAGCCATGGGCGAGCGTAAAGGCGACCTGAAAAACATGGACCCAGATGGTAAAGGCCGCGTACGTCTTGACTACGTGATCCCAAGCCGTGGTCTGATCGGTTTCCGTAACGAATTTATGACCATGACATCAGGTACCGGTCTGCTGTACTCCACCTTTAGCCACTACGATGATATTCGTCCGGGCGAAGTGGGCCAGCGTCAGAACGGCGTTCTGATCTCCAACGGTCAGGGTAAAGCGGTTGCTTTCGCCCTGTTCGGTCTGCAGGATCGCGGTAAGTTGTTCCTGGGTCACGGTGCAGAAGTCTATGAAGGCCAGATCATCGGTATTCACAGTCGTTCTAACGACCTGACCGTAAACTGCCTGACCGGTAAGAAGCTGACTAACATGCGTGCTTCCGGTACAGACGAAGCAACGACACTGGTTCCACCGATCAAAATGACACTTGAGCAGGCTATCGAGTTCATTGATGACGACGAACTGGTCGAAGTTACCCCTCAGTCCGTGCGTATCCGTAAACGTCACCTGACCGAGAACGATCGTAAGCGTGCTTCACGCGGTCCTAAAGACGCGTAAATGCATGTAAGAAGCCCCGTTTAACGGGGCTTTTTTTTTGCCTGCCCGATTGTCATACAGAGTTAAATACAGCCTAAACCAGCCCGTAACTTCTTCTCTATCCCCTTTCAACGTCGTGCCGTCGTGCCTTAACTTAGCGTTTATATTTTTCTCGTCCAGGCTGCCTGTTCAGGCTGCGCTTTTACCGCTAGAGTGAATGATCCAGGGAACCCGAGGAGGCACCATGCTTTATATCTTTGATTTGGGCAATGTGATTATTGATATCGACTTTAACCGCGTGTTAGGTGTCTGGAGTGACCTTAGCCGCGTGCCACTGGCATCGCTTCAAAGTCACTTCCATATGGATGAGGCATTTGAGCAGCATGAGCGCGGTGAAATCAGTGACGAAGCCTTCGCTGAAGCCCTGTGTGAAAAGCTGGATATCGCACTGAGCTATGAACAGTTTGCGGCAGGCTGGCAGGCAATATTCGTTGGCGTCCGCCCGGATACGCTGGCGATAATGCATCAACTGCGGCAGGAGGGACATCGAGTGGTGATTCTCTCCAACACCAACGCGCTGCATTGTAGCTTCTGGCCGACGCAGTATCCTGACGTGCAGCAGGCGGCCGACAAGATCTATTTGTCGCAGGAGCTAGGCATGCGCAAACCCGAAGCGAGAATCTATCAGCATGTTTTGGCCGCTGAAGGCTTTAGCGCCGATCAGGCCGTGTTCTTCGATGACAACGCGCAGAACATTGAGGGTGCACGCGCCTTGGGGATTGAGACAGTGCTGGTGACCGATAGCACCACCGTACCTGACTGGTTCGCGGGTCGGCATTAAGCCATGAAGTTACGTCATTTTCGCCCCGGGTTTCATGCGTTCTGGCTGTGGCTCAAGCTGCTGTGGAAACGCATTGATAATGACGCCATGACGACGCAGGCCGGTAACCTGGCTTTTGTGTCGTTACTGGCGCTGGTTCCGCTGATTGCCGTGGTCTTTGCGCTGTTTGCGGCGTTTCCTGTGTTCTCTGACATCAGCGTCCAGCTTAAGAATTTTATTTTTACCAACTTCATGCCGGCTGCAGGTAATACGCTACAACGTTATCTTGAGCAGTTTGTGGCCAACGTCCATCGTATGACGGCCGTGGGTGCCGTCGGCCTGATCGTGACGGCGCTGTTGCTGATGCATTCCGTTGATTCTGCCCTGAATGCTATCTGGCGCAGCGACAAAAAGCGGCCGCTGGTCTATTCCTTTGCGGTGTACTGGATGATATTAACGCTCGGGCCGTTACTGGCGGGTGCCAGTTTAGCCATCAGCTCTTATCTGCTGTCGTTGAAGTGGATAAATGTGACGGGGGTAACCAGTCTGGTCGATCAGATGCTGCGTTTCTTTCCGTTGCTCTTATCATGGCTATCGTTTTGGCTGCTATACAGTATTGTCCCGACACAGCGGGTGCCCGCGCGCGATGCGCTTACGGGGGCGCTGGTCGCCGGGCTGTTATTTGAACTGGGGAAAAAGGGCTTTGCGCTGTATGTTACGATGTTCCCGTCATACCAACTGATCTATGGTGTGCTGGCGGTGATCCCCATTTTATTCCTGTGGGTTTACTGGACCTGGTGTATCGTACTCCTCGGCGCAGAGATTACCGTCACCTTAGATGACTACCGCCAGTTCAAACGGCAGGAAAGAGAAAAAGAACGAGAGGACGGATGATTGCTTTAATTCAACGCGTACAGCGTGCCAGCGTCAGTATCGATAACGCGGTTGTGGGTGAAATCGGACAGGGGTTGTTGATTCTGTTGGGTGTTGAAAAAGGTGATGATGAAAAGCACGCCGAGCGGCTGGCGGAGCGCGTACTGGGTTATCGCATTTTCAGTGATGAACAGGGCAAGATGAACCTGAACGTCAAACAGGCGGGCGGGAGTGCACTGGTGGTGTCGCAGTTTACGCTGGCTGCCGATACGCAAAAGGGCATGCGCCCCTCATTTTCTGGTGGGGCAGAGCCACAAGAAGCGGAACGTCTCTACGACTATTTCAGCGCGTGTTGCCGTCGCCATGATGTGACGACCGCCAATGGCCGCTTTGCTGCTGATATGCAGGTGGCGTTGGTTAACGACGGGCCGGTAACCTTCTGGTTACAGGTATGACGCCGCATACCGCGCGGCTAAACATCCGCAACCCCGCATCAGAACGAGAGAAACACTTTATGTATCATCTTCGTGTGCCACAAACGGCGGAAGAGCTGGATGTGTATTATCAGTTCCGCTGGGAAATGTTACGAAAGCCGCTGCATCAGCCGCAGGGTTCTGAGCGTGATGCCTGGGATGCGTTAGCGCATCATCAAATGGTGGTGGATGAACAAGGTAAACCCGTTGCGGTAGGGCGACTTTACATCAATGCGGATAATGAGGCGGCTATCCGCTTCCTTGCTGTACATCCTACCGTCCAGGGAAAAGGTCTGGGCACGCTGGTGGCGATGACGCTGGAGTCGGTAGCGCGTCAGGAAGGCGTAAAGCGCGTGACGTGCAGCGCGCGTGAGGACGCGGTGGCGTTCTTCGCCAAGCTCGGATACGTCAATCAGGGCGAGATTACCGCACCGCAAACCACGCCGGTGCGTCACTTCCTGATGATTAAACCGGTTGTCACGCTGGATGATATTTTACACCGCGCTGACTGGTGCGGGCAGTTGCAGCAGGCCTGGTATGAGCACATTCCGTTGAGTGAGAAAATGGGCGTGCGCATCCTGCAATACACCGGGCAAAAATTTATTACCACCATGCCGGAAACCGGCAACCAAAATCCGCACCATACCCTGTTTGCCGGAAGTCTGTTTTCGCTGGCAACGCTTACCGGTTGGGGACTGATCTGGCTGTTGCTGCGTGAGCGCCACCTGGGCGGCACCATTATTCTGGCTGATGCGCACATACGCTACAGCCGTCCGATTACGGGCAGGCCGGGTGCCATTGCCGACCTCGGATCATTGAGTGGCGATCTCGATCGCCTGGCGCGAGGCCGTAAAGCCCGGGTTCAGCTTGATGTGCAGTTATTTGGTGATGATGAGTGTGGCGCGGTGTTTGAAGCGGTCTACATCGTGTTGCCCGTTGACCCTGACGGGCCGCTGGAAGAAGGCGGCTCAGGGGCACGCATCAATTAAACAACAGGGCCGCGATTGCGGCCCTGTGTGTTTTTACTTCACCTGTCCTGCCTGCATGGTTTGCTGCAGTTGCTGGCTGTCTGTATTGACCGACAGCGTGGCATTAACTGAGGGGGCTAACGGCTGCCCGTCCTTCAGTGAGGCATTGAGTCGCAACTGAAAATTGCTGTCACCTTCCAGTGGAAGCGCGGGCCAGCCCCAGTTCTGCAAGACATTGACCGGTACGCCGCGCCCCGTGAGATTCAGGCTGAGAGGGCGGACGGCTTGCTGTCCTACCGTTGCCGTGCCTTCCAGTAAACCTTTACCACTAAACGCGCTCAGTTCCGTCACCTTGATTTGTTGATCGTCAGCCTCCAGCGCAATGGACGGATGGCGCAGATCGGTGCGGTTAAAGGTCGATTCCGCAGCGTTCAGGCTGAGTTTACCTGACCAGATTCCCCATTGATGCTGACGGGCCAGCTGCAGATTCTCCCCGCTGCCATCCAGTGAGGTGAGCTGGAAAGGAAACGCAGGGTTGATATCGATGATCAAATTACGGTTTGAGGTGAAACGGTTCACGGTAAGGCCGCCCAGCCAGTCGGGAAGGGAAGTCTGCCATAACGCCCGCCAGTTCTGCGGCAGCGTATATTCCAGGCCCGCGACGGCAAGATTATTCAGCGTCAATTGCTTGTCGTTACGCGACCAGTTTCCGTCGGCACGGATGACGCCGTTGGCCCAGCGCGAGCTGAACTGGGTCAGGGCAATCCCCTGTGGCGAGAAGTCCATGTTGATGATGGGATCGTTAAGCTCGAATTTGCCGTTGATAAAGTTACCGGCGTTCATCGCCAGTGACCCATCCTGACTCTGCCAGTCCCGGCCTTTCCAGCTGAGATTTTTCAGTGTCAGATCGAGATCGGTTACCGCCCAGTCAGGGCCCTGCAGCCGGGCATCGGTAATGTCGACGCGGTTTAGCGTCACCGACTGCACTTCTTCAAAGGGTTTCAGGAAATCAACAAGCGTGCTGGCGGTTTGCAAACGGATATCGTTCAGGCGGAGTTGATTGATCTTCCAGTTTCCCTGCGCATCACGTTCCCCGTTACCGGTCATGGAACCGCGGGCTAAATCAGCACCGATGTTGCTAAACACCATACGGCCCTGTGACACATTGCCCTGAATCAGCACATTTTCACCCGCAACGCTGTTTAGCGTCATCTTGCCTGCGCTCATCTGGAACTGCGCATCCCGTCCCAGCACATCGCCAGTCAACGGGGCCCACGGCACTATACCGCCATTCACCTGCAGGGCTGAAAGCGGTAACGCCGAAGAGGGGCTGTCGATGCGCATATTGTTCAGTTGCAGGCGGTTAGCCTGCACGGGTAATGCGCTATTCGTTGCCAGGTTAGCAAGATTAACCTCACCGTCACGTAATTCTATGCTGGCAAAGTGAAAAGGATCGCTGAACTGCAACAGGGCAATGCCCAAGTCGACGCGCCTGGCGACCAGCACAGCCGGCTGTCCATCATGGCCAAAACTGAAATCATCCAGAATAATGTGCGAAGGTGATGAAAAGTTATGTTCGATTTTACTCAGCGACAGATGCCATTCCGTTTTATCGCTCACCCAACGGCTAAACCAGCCCGCGCCCCACTGTGTCTGCAGCAGTACATACAGCACCACTAACGCAAACAGTAGCAGTAACAATAAGGTGAGGAAAAACTTTCCTATAAATTTCATCGTATCCTTCCCGGGTTCAGTCCGCTGAAAGGTTGTTATGCCTGAATTAGCGTTATAGCTCAACCGCCTGGATGTAAATCAGCATAAATAGCAGGCAGGTCCTGACCTGCCTTAAAAATCACTTTTCCGGTGGGAAGATCAGATTAAGCACAATCGCCGTAATACCGCCTGCGGCAATACCCGAGGAGAGTAAGGTTTTCAGCCAGTCAGGCGCAAACTGCAGAATCAGCGGTTGCTGTGACACGCCAAGTCCTGCGGCCAGCGAGAGGGCGATAATCATGATGGCGCGTCGGTTCAGCGGCTCTCTGGAGACAATACGCACGCCGGATGCTGCGATGGTCCCAAACATCACAATAGTGGCACCGCCCAGAACCGGCTCAGGGATATGCTGTACCAGTCCACTGACCGCCGGGAACAGGCCCAGCAGGATAAGCATCAGCGCCACGACAAAACCAACATAGCGGCTGGCAACACCGGTAAGTTGGATAACGCCGTTATTCTGTCCAAAGCAGGAGTTGGGGAAGGTATTAAACAGGGCAGACACAAACGAGTTAAGGCCATTCGCCAGCACGCCGCCTTTCAGTCGCTTCATATACAAAGGACCGCTCACCGGCTGCTCCGACACGTCAGAGGTGGCGGTGATATCACCAATGGTTTCCAGCGAGGTCACCATAAACACCAGCATCAGCGGGATGAGCAGGTTCCAGTCAAACCCCAGGCCGTAATAGAGCGGAGTCGGTAGCGCAATCAGTGGCTGGTTTGCGGGCGTATTGATGGATGGCAGCATATCCAGCGCCCAGGCGAGCAGGTAGCCAACCGCCATGGCAATCACCAGTGAGGCGACGCGCAGGTAAGCATTTTTCTGACGGTTCAGAAGGATAATAACCAACAAAACCGCACCGGCCAGCAGCAGGTTTTTAGGCGCGCCGAAGCTGTGGTCGTTCATGGCGGCGAAACCACCACCGACGGACGTCAGGCCAACCTGAATAAGGGACAATCCAATGATCATCACGACAATACCAGACACCAGAGGCGTGATGATACGGCGTGCCAGATGCAGCACCCGCGACAGTACCATTTCCGTGCAGGATGCCACCATCAAGGTGCCAAACAGCGCCGCCATCATGGTGGGCACATCTGCGCCGCCATTTTTCAGCGCCATGCCGCCCATAATCAGCGGCGTCACAAAGTTAAAACTGGTGCCCTGAATGGACAGCAAGCCTGAGCCGACCGGCCCCCAGGTTTTGATTTGCAGAACGGATGCCACGCCAGAGGCGAACAGGGACATGCTGATAATGTGCTGCGTGTCCTGCGCCGGTAAACCCAATGCCTGGCAGATCAACAGCGCGGGCGTAATCACGGCGACAAACATGGCCAGCAGATGCTGACCGGCCGCAAACAGGGTTTGCGTAAGTGGCGGACGATCTTCCAGACGGTAAATCAGTTCACTTTTACTGGCGGTAGTCGGGTTAAGCTGCTGATTGGTTGACATCGTAACGGTTCCCAAAAAAAAGTGTGGCGATTGTAATCGTCTACGGATCAAAAGCAAACGTTTGCCTGGTAGTGCAAAAAAAGGCATCAGGCGTTGCTGTAGCGGCCGGTTTCCGGTAGCCAGCGCTCGATCAGTGCCTGGGCCTGTTCGGGATAGTGCTGGTGGATGTGCCGCGCGACGCGTTGTACTTCAGGAATCATAGCCTGATCGCGCAGGAGATCGGCGACCTTAAACTCCGCGTTACCGGTTTGGCGCGTACCCAGCAGTTCGCCCGGCCCGCGGATCTCCAGATCGTGTTGGGCAATCACAAAGCCGTCGTTGCTGTCGCGCAGCACCTGCAAACGCTTCTGTGCCGTTTTGCTTAGCGGCGCTTTATAAAGCAGTACGCAGTGAGACGCGACCGCGCCACGGCCTACGCGTCCGCGCAGCTGGTGAAGCTGGGCAAGACCGAGGCGTTCTGGATTTTCAATGATCATCAGGCTGGCGTTTGGCACATCCACGCCGACCTCAATAACGGTCGTGGCGATCAGCAGCTGTATCTCGTTCGCTTTGAAGGCCTGCATCACCGCCAGTTTCTCCGCTGGCTTCATGCGTCCGTGCACCAGCCCTACCTGCAAGTCCGGCAGCGCGATTTTTAACTCTTCCCATGTCGCTTCTGCGGCCTGGGCTTCGAGCAGATCGGACTCTTCAATCAGCGTACAGACCCAGTAAGCCTGACGACCTTCATGGCAAGCGCTGTGCACCCGGGCAATGATCTCACTGCGACGGCTGTCAGGAATGGCCACGGTCGTCACCGGCGTTCTGCCCGGCGGCAGCTCATCAATGGTTGAGGTATCGAGATCGGCATAAGCGGTCATCGCCAGGGTACGCGGAATTGGTGTGGCGGTCATGATCAACTGGTGAGGATGGAAACCCTGCTCTTCCCCTTTTTCCCACAGCGCCAGCCGCTGGTGAACCCCAAAACGGTGTTGTTCATCAATAATCACCAGCGCCAGACCGTTGAACTTCACCTGCTCCTGAAACAGGGCATGCGTACCGACCACCATGGCTACGTTGCCGCTGGCAATAGCATCTTGCTGCGCCTGACGCGCTTTCCCTTTTTGTTTGCCCGCCAGCCAGCCAACTTCCAGGCCAAGTGGCGCAAGCCACTGACGGAAATTATTGGCATGCTGCTCAGCCAGCAACTCTGTCGGTGCCATCAGCGCCACCTGTTTGCCGTGGGCGATAACGTTCAGGGCCGCAAGGGCCGCGACCAGCGTTTTACCCGATCCCACGTCACCCTGGACAAGCCGCAACATGGGATAATCGTGCGCTAAGTCTTTTTCAATTTCCGCCACGACGCGTTTTTGGGCGGCAGTGGGGGAAAAAGGCAGGGCGGCCAGTAAGCGGTCACTCAACGTATGACGGGCGGGCATCGGCAGCGCGTAATGGCGCTGCGCACCGGCCCGAACCGCCAGCATACTGAGATTATGCGCCAGCAGTTCTTCAAGAATCAGCCTGCGCTGAGCGGGATGCTGCCCACTTTCAAGTTCGCTGAGTTTGACATCGGGTGGGGGACGATGCAGCGTGCGTAAGGCGTCGGGCAGGCTGATCAGTCCGCCGCTTAACGCCTGCGGCAACAGTTCCGTAATAGGGCAGTTTTCCAGCAGAGTTAATGCCTGGTCGGTAAGATTGCGCAGTGTTGCCTGACGAATGCCTTCGGTTGTGGGATAGACTGGCGTCAGGGTTTCTTCCAGCGTCACATGGCTGTGCTCGCCCTGTACGCGGTATTCCGGATGGATAATTTCTGCGCCGCGCTGCCCGCGTTTAATTTCGCCCCAGGCGGTTACCCGGCGGCCGGGGGCGAGGCTGTTTTTCATACCGGCATTGAAGTTGAAGAAGCGCATGGTTAACACGCCGCTGCCATCGCCGATCTGGCAAACCATCATACGTCGGCGGCCAAAAGTAATGTCGGTATGCAGCACGTCGCCTTCGACCGTTGCCCAAATTCCCGGTAACAGGTCGTTGATAGCATAAAGCTGGGTGCGATCTTCATAACGCAGAGGAAGGTGTAGCAGTAAATCCTGGATAGTATGCAGGCCAATTTTAGCCAGCTTTGCTGCCTGGCTGGCGCCGACGCCGGTCAGGGTACTGAGCGGTATGGCATCCAGCAGACGGCCTTTCATTTCTTACTTCTGCCTGTTGCTTGCATCGTTGCCCACCAACTGTCATCGGCTTCTATCTCGCCCTGCGCGTTGATATGGGGATAGGGCATCCGTTTATGTTTTGCCACGCGCGCCAGAACAGGATACCCCCCTTCAAACAGCAGGCGCTGTTGTTCTTCGTAATCCAGAAGGCTGGACTGGCGTTGATACATACCGGCATTTTGCCGCTGGCGCTGGGCTTCATAAAGAATCAGCGCGGACGCAACAGAAACGTTGAGTGACTGAACCATTCCCACCATCGGAATAATGATGTGACGATCGGCCAGAGCCAGGGCTTCATCTGTGATACCGGTTTTTTCCTGACCCATCAAAATACACGTGGGTTTGGTGTAATCAATCTCACGAAAATCCACAGCGTCAGCAGAGAGGTTTGTCGCCAGTATCTGCATCTTTTGCGTTTTAAGATGGCCAATAGCGTCGGTGATTGAACGGTGCGTCACAACCTTTACCCAGCTATTGCTGCCGGCCGAAGCCGAAGCCTGAGTTCGCATGCGTTGGCTTGGCCACACGGCATGGACCTCATGAATCCCCACCGCATCCGCAGTGCGGATCACCGCGGAAACGTTGTGCGGTTTATGCACCTGCTCCATGCAGACGGTAAGGTCATGCTGACGCAGGGCCAGCATTTCCTGAATACGAGAAAAGCGTTGAGGATTCATGCACTAGTTACGGTTGCGGTGAACTTTAATCACATCCGGCATCACACGAATTTTACGCATGATATTCGCCAGGTGGACGCGATCGCGTGCGGTCAGACGGATAAAGGCACTGTAAACGCGGCCATCGCGTTCTTCAGTATTCAGGCTCTGAATATTGGAGCCCGCCGTGTTGATCGCTGCCGTCAGGTTCGCCAGTGCGCCCTGGTGATTAAACATATCGACCTTGATCTCAGCCACAAACTCTTGCTCCGTGACTTTATCCCACTCCACCGGCATGAATTTTTCTGGCTCTTTTTGATAGCCGCGAATATTTCGACAGGATTCATGGTGAACAACCAGGCCTTTACCCGGACTGACGTGTGCAACAATCGGATCGCCGGGAATAGGACGACAGCATTTCGCAAAGGTAATGAGTACGCCGTCTGCGCCTTTGATGGGCAGCTTGCCCTGTTTTTTGTTGTTATTGAGCGCGTTAGTGTCAGTTTGAAGCAGGTTTTTGGCCACCACCACGCTCATTGCATTCCCCAGGCCGATTTCTGCTAACAGATCGTCCAGTGAGGTCAGCTTCATGCGGTCAAGCTCATGCTTGATGTTTTCAGCCGGCACTTCCGCCAGTTTACGACTGCCGCCCATCGCATGGCTGAGCAGGCGACGTCCCAGATTTACCGAGTCTTCACGCTTGAGGTTTTTCAGAAGCTGACGAATCTTAGCGCGCGCTTTGGAACTGACCACAAAGTTGAGCCAGGCGGCGTTAGGACGTGCGCCGGGCGCAGTAATAATCTCAATGGTCTGGCCGCTGGTGAGCGTCTGGGACAGCGGATAAGGCTGACGGTCAACGCGCGCGCCCACACAGGCATGACCAATATCGGTATGTACTGCATAGGCAAAATCGACCGGTGTGGAGCCGGTCGGCAATTCGACGATGCGGCCTTCTGGCGTAAAGACGTAGATCTCATCCGGAAAGAGATCGGACTTCACGCTTTCAATGAATTCAAATGAGCTACCGGCGCTCTGTTGCAGCTCCAGCAGGCTTTGCAGCCAGCGCTGGGCACGAATTTGCGCCGTGGTGCCGCTTTCGCCAGCTTGTTTATAAGCCCAGTGCGCGGCAACCCCCATTTCGGCCATCTGATCCATATCTTCGGTACGGATTTGCACCTCAACCGGTACGCCATGCGGCCCGATCATAGAGGTATGCAGAGATTGATAGCCGTTAGCTTTGGGAATGGCAATATAGTCTTTTACCCGCCCCGGACGTGGCTTGTATAAGCTGTGCATCTGGCCCAGGACGCGGTAGCAGGTATCCAGATCTTTCACGATAACGCGAAAGGCGTAAATATCCATGATCGAGTGAAAACGCTGCTCTTTCAGCGTCATTTTGCGGTAAATCGAGTAAAGGTGCTTTTCGCGCCCACTTACCCGGCAGGGAATACCGGCTTCCTGCAGGCGACCGTCGATCTCAGAGAGGATTTTTTGAATCATCTCTTTACGGTTGCCACGGGCCGCTTTCACGACCTCTTTAATCACCCGAAAACGATTGGGGTAGAGCGCTTCAAAACCCAGCTCTTCCAGTTCCGTTTTTAGGTGATGAATCCCCAGGCGATGTGCCAGAGGACTGTATATTTCCAGCGTTTCCAGCGCGATGCGACGGCGTTTATCAGGACGTAACGACCCGAGCGTACGCATGTTGTGGGTGCGGTCAGCCAGCTTGATGAGAATGACGCGGATATCCTGCACCATCGCCATAATCATCTTGCGGAAGTTCTCTGCCTGCGCCTCTTTCTTATCACGGAATTTCAGCTTATCCAGCTTTGAAACGCCTTCAACCAGCTCGGCAACGCTCTTACCAAACAGCTGTTCCATATCCTGATAGGTGGCAGGCGTGTCTTCAATGACGTCATGCAAAAGCGCGGCCATGAGGGTTTCATGGTCGAGCTTCATTTCTGCCAAAATACAGGCTACCGCGACAGGATGCGTGATGTAAGGCTCGCCGCTGGAGCGTGTCTGTCCCTCGTGGGCATCACGTGATACGAGATAGGCTTGCTTGAGGCGCTTAATCTGGTCCTCAGGCAAGTATTGTTCAATCAGTTGATTGAGACTTTCAAACAGATACAAGGTTGACCTGCAGCTAGCTGTTAACGACGACCTTCAGCGATAGCGGTAACGGCCTGTAACTCCGCGGCTTCCTGCTCTTGCTGCTCCTGACGATCACGCACATCTAAAATCTGATTGGTGACCAAACCTTCTTCGATTTCGCGCAATGCGATAACGGTGTGTTTATCGTTCTCTTCGGGAACCAGCGGATCTTTTCCGCCTACCTGCATCTGACGTGCACGACGTGCAGCGACCAACACCAGGTCAAAACGATTACCCACTTTTTCTACTGCGTCCTGAACGGTTACGCGTGCCATAGGTGTGCTACTCCACAGATGAAGAAATGACTCGGCATCATACTGAAACTGGGTTCAGACTGCCAACAGTTTGCTGATCAAAGCGTCATGGCGCGCTTTCTGACGGGCCATGCGCAGACGTTCTGCGCGAATAATGGTTTTCAGATCGGATAACGCCAAATCAAAATCATCATTCACGATTAAATAGTCGTATTCGGCATAGTGGCTCATTTCTGCCACGGCCTGTGCCATACGACGTGCAATGACCTCTTCGCTGTCCTGACCGCGACCACGCAGGCGACGATCCAGCTCTTCTTTAGAAGGAGGCAATACAAATATACTGCGCGCGTCGGGCATTTTAGCGCGAATTTGCTTCGCACCTTGCCAGTCAATATCAAGAAAAACGTCTACGCCGGTCGCCAGAACTTGTTCAATCGTCTTACGCGCGGTGCCGTAATAGTTGTCGAAAACTTTCGCGTGCTCAAGGAAGGCATCTTCCTCGATCATCTTTTCGAACTCATGCTGCTGAACAAAGAAGTAATGTTCACCATGTGCCTCGCCCGGCCGCATGCCGCGCGTGGTATGTGAAACAGACACTTGCGTATCATACAGCGGCTGCGTTTTTAACAGCGCCTGAATCAGACTGGATTTCCCTGCGCCACTGGGAGCAGAAACAATATAGAGCGTACCTTGGGCCATGATTTTCTTGAATTGATTAAGTGCGGAGTCGATTTCCTGCACAGTATACACAGCTTCCCCGCGCCACGCAGCGTTTGCGCCGCCATCGCGGCGAAAAGTTTATGCGACCAGGTACGCAAAGCCGCTTTTCGCATCTGAAAACACACCTCAATGTTCACACAAGCCGTCCCAGAATGCGCGAATGCAGCTGGCTCAGCCTGACGTTCAGCGCTTGAATGATAAAAAATCAGGAGGTGACGGATGAAAGGGATGTTAACTGCCGGGCTGATGCTGTTATTCAGCCCTATTTATTCCTTTGGGGCCTTGTGTCCTGCATGGACGCCTGCACGTGCGGTGAGTGAGATCGGTCACCTGCAACAACAGCTTCGGCACTGGGATAACGCGTATTACCAGCAGGGGCATTCGCTGGTTGCGGATGCAGATTACGATAGTTTGCAGCAACGGCTTAACCACTGGCAGCGCTGTTTTACGCAGACGGCGGGCGACTATGTGCCTGCTTTGCCGGGGGACGGTACCTTGTGGCATCCGGTTGCGCATACGGGCGTAAAAAAAGTACAGGATAAACGTGCACTGGGTTACTGGATGCAGACGCGGCAAGACCTTTGGGTCCAACCGAAAATCGATGGTGTTGCCGTCTCGCTAATCTATCGACAGGGAAAACTGGTGTCGTTAATTAGCCGTGGAGATGGTTTACACGGTGAGCAGTGGCTGGCGAAAGCCAGACGGATTCCTGCCATTCCGGCGATGATTGACAGTGATGACGCTACCGTTGTCTTACAGGGCGAGCTTTTTTTGCGGATGACCGGTCATCAACAGGCGACCAATGGCGGCAAGAACGCCAGAGCCCGCGTTGCGGGGGCAATGATGAGTCAGGAAGACTCGCCGCTGCTGGAACAACTGGATATTTTTATCTGGGGCTGGCCTGACGGGCCAGCCAGTATGCATGAACGCCTGACCCGATTGGCTGCATGGGGATTCGATCTTGCCAGTCACTGGACCCAACCCGTTCAGGATGAAGAGGAGGCTGAAAGCTGGCGTGATCGCTGGTTTCATGCACCTTTGCCTTTTGTCACCGATGGCGTTGTCGTGCATCAGGCAACTCGTCCGGCGGGAAAATACTGGCAGCCAGGTGAGGGAGAATGGGCTATCGCCTGGAAATACCAGCCACCGGCGGTCAGCAGTGAGGTACGCTCCGTTGATTTTTCGATAGGGCGCACGGGAAAAGTCGCAGTGGTACTGAACCTGCAACCTGTGCAGTTGGATGATAAAACCGTCAGGCGAGTCAGTATAGGGTCGCTAAAACGCTGGCGTGAGCAGGATATTATCGCAGGCGATCAGGTGACGATTAGCCTTGCGGGTCAGGGCATTCCACGGCTTGATCGCGTTATCTGGCGCGTGGCGCAGCGGGATTACCCTGAACCGCCTGAACCTGAGCAATTCACGCGACTAAGTTGTTATACCTTAACGCCGGATTGCCATCGCCAGTTACTGGCGCGTTTGAGTTGGCTGAGCCAAAAGTCAGTGCTCGATATTCCTGGTGTGCAACGCAGTACCTGGCAACGGCTACTGGAAACCGGCTGTATTACGCATCTGTTTTCCTGGCTGACCATTACGCCAGAACAAATCGCCACCGCAGCGGGTATTTCATCCGAGAGAGCACAACACATCTGGCATCGGTTTGATTTGACCCGGAAACAACCTTTGCGTCGCTGGCTCAATGCGTTAGGCATTGAACTGCCGCAAAAGGCACTGCGCGCACTAGACGATAAAGCGTGGGACGCTGTGCTGACTCGGGATGTAAAAGGCTGGCAATCTCTGCCCGGCGTGGGCGCATTGCGGGCAGAACGTATTACCTCACATCTTAAGGATGCCGAGCTGCGAACGTTGATTACCTTTTTACAGCAGCAGGGTATCCCTTCCTCATCAATGATCGGGATGGGGATAATTGAAGATGGGCAAACCGAGGCGAAATCGCAGGGCCAGCAGGCGGGCAAAAAAGCCAAAGAGTAAGGTGATAATAATCACAACCTCATGTGCCAGAGGGGTTTTCAGCAGCAGGATGTACATCCAGCCTGATGCGAACGCGATACCGGCATATAACTCTTTTTGAAACACCAACGGGATACGATTACAAAACATATCGCGCAAAACGCCGCCAAAGACGCCGGTAATAACCGCACTGATCGCGGCAATAATCATGGCATGGCCCGAATCCAGGGCGACCTGCGCACCGATAATAGAAAACACCACCAGACCAAGCGCATCCAGTACCAGAAACACCTTTCGTAGATGGGTCATTAACGGCGCGACAAACGTGGTCACCACGGCAGCAGCGGCTACGATCATGATGTATTCAGGATGCTTTACCCAACCCAGCGGATAATGACCAAGGAGAATATCGCGCACTGAACCCCCGCCTATCGCGGTCACAGAAGCAATGATGATCACACCAAACAGGTCCATTTTACGACGGCCAGCGGCAAGCGCCCCCGTCATTGCCTCAGCGGTGATACCAAGGATATAGAGAACAGTAAGTAACATAGCAGGCTCCAGGAAGACGGCGGCAAGGCTACGCCACTGAAGAGAACGGCGCGACTGAGATTTTCTGTTAATAGCTTTAAAAGTATCAGTAAAACTCACCCTTTTAGGGTAAACTTTTATTAATCAATAATTTATGGAAAATTAAGGGCCTGTATCAACACAAATTCTATTGGATAAACCGGGTCAGCCTTACTCCCCGTTGACATATTGCACGGCTCAGGCTCTTTGAGACGACATTATGTTGGTATAAACAGAGAAAGGAAACAGTGTAAGCCGGGAATCTACAGGGCTGGTTAATGGCAGCCCGTATGCGGGGTGAGCGCAAGTGAAGTGTGGGTTAAGCGAGCGGAGAAGGCTGTTGATGCAACGTGCCAGGTCTTATAAAAACCGTGCTGATCGACAACACGGCAAGACCGCTTTTCAGGTGTCCGGCACCCAGCAAGCGCATTATATATTCCTGAGGCAGATCTGGAAGAATGTTTTCAGACTGAATTGATATACCGGTTGAAACCATATACGGCCATAACAGCAGTAAGCCAGCATTCTTACTGACACCATTGCCAGGTAGCCCCATAGTGCGCACAAAACCGAAGGTGTGCTCCATACCGTCAGCAGTGTAATGACCAGGCCCACGAATACGGATGATATTTCGCAAAATGCGATATCGGAAAATTGTTTTTCGCGCTGCAATATCGCGCGATAGTGTTGCCCCTGAGGAATGATGATAAAGATGACGGCAGCCATCTCAAGCATCATGGTTATCTGTGGCTGATTAAACAGCCGATCGACAACAATGCCGGAAATAAAAAAAACAGCAAAAATGATCAGTCCCAGCAGTATGTTGCCCCAGTAAATAACCGATAACCTATTGACTGAGAGTGTCGAATAACGAATCACGCTGTTTGAGAACCCGCGATCCGCCAGTGTGTCAATGACCAGCAATCCAGCAATGACAACAGCCAATAAATTAAAGGCTTCAGCCTGCAGAATTTTACCCAGCAGGGAAAGTTGCAATACGCCAATGCTTAATATTTTAAACGATGAAAGAAGCGGCCAATTAACGTGTATAAGATTTATTTTACGTATCGCCATAATATTCCCGCCGGGTAAATTGTTATGACGGTAAGCAGACAGTGATGCCTGCTTACCCTCGGGGTTATTTATATTTTATTGTGGTTTTTCAGTTAACACGGCCTTGAGCACATCAGCACTGCATAAAAATCACGCGTAGTGCTAAATGCTTTTTTATGTTTAATGCCCAAACCTGTTCTTCTTTTCTTCATTTAACGATGAACATTAAAAACGATCCCTGTTATATCGTTATAAAGGTTTTGCTGTGTGTAGATAATTTATAACGCTTTTTAATGAGGTTAACATCATAAGGAAAATCTGATATGTGATTTGAGAAAGGCGATAATGTTTATTGTCTGGATGATATTTCTCACTTGCTAAATAAACGCTTCATAACGACTTGTGGCAAAGTCACGTATGACTATTCAGTAGTAAACAATACAAAATAAAAAAGGCTTTGAAACGTTATACATAGCGTCGTTTTAAGGCGATGACCCAGGATTTTTCCCGTATGAAACACTTAAGCCGGGGCAAAGAAAGTGCAAGGTGGTTATGTAAGCAATGGTCGTAGCGCTTATCCATTCTGAACGTAAAAATTTCCCAGACGTCAAAATATGTTCATGGTAGAGAGGCACAACGTCATAAGAGGAGGTATGGCAGATGCGGGTGCGGCCGTTTTATGGTCAGGACAGAATATTGATATCTGCACGCTGGATGAGCAAGTGCTGTGAGTCGTAACGGGGAAAGAGCGATAGCGGCAGTATGAAAAAATAAAGCAGGCTTGAGCCTGCTTTATCGTTATACGTAGAGAGACGCTTCACCTGGTGGACGCGTTTTAAATCGGCGATGCAGCCAAAGGTACTGGTCAGGCGCTCGCATGATTTGGCTCTCAATCACTTTATTCATATAGGCAGCGGCGGCTGATTCATCCGTATGGGGGTAGTTTTCCAGAATCGGTTCGATAATCAGTTTATAACCATCGTTGCCTGGATTACGAATCAGCATGATCGGCACCATCGCAGGCTTGGCCAGGCGAGATAAAACGTATGTGCCGTTTGTTGTCGCTGCTTTCTCAACGGCGAACAGCGGTGCGAAAGTACTGCCTTTTGGGCCGTAATCCTGGTCCGGTGCAAACCAGACGGATTCGCCCTGCTTAAGCGCCTGTACCATCCCGCGCAGATCGCGACGGTCAATCATCGCTTTATTGGATCGCATGCGGCCTTTGGTCTGAACGTACTCCATCGCGCGGTTATTATGTGGTCGGTACATTGCCATCATCGGCTGACACAATCCGCTGATGCGGCCACCCAGCTCCAGAGACATAAAATGGATGCCGATTAACATCACGCCCCGGCCTTCATTCTGAGCAGAATAGAGGTTTGCAAGCCCTGAGACAGTAAACAGGCGCTTAACGGCGTGGTCTGGCCAGAACCAGGCAATGCCCGTTTCAAGCAGCGCCATACCAAGAGAAGCAAAGTTTCCCGCAATCATGCTTTCTTTGTCTTCATCACTGATGCCAGGAAAACAAAGTTCAATGTTACGACGGGTAATGCGCTCTCGACGCTGAAGGAAATGACGGGAAAGTTTACCGGCACCTGCGCCAAGTCGCATCAGGACAGGATAGGGAAGTTGAACTAAGAGCCAGAGAATGCCAAGACCAAACCATGTAAACCAATAACGGGGATGTAAAAGGGTGCTGCTGAACTGCCTGGTGTTTTTCATCATTGACCTTAAAGGATTGATGGATGTAACGCAAAAAGACCCATTCCTTAAGTTCCCAAGCGGTACGGCTGTACTAACTACGACCAGCACTTTATCAAAAAGTGCCCTCTGTCACAGTGAGCTTTCGTCATCTTCAGGATTAGGATGATCGATTGCATCGGCGCGTCATCGAGCAAGAAATGGTGGTGTGAAAAGATTTTATTGTTATAAAACAATGTCTTATTTTTTCGGTTGTGTGTTGAGGGTAGCAAAACAGGCGTCTGGAAATTAAGACAGTTCTGTACTCAACAGCCACCATCTTTTCGATAAATTTACATTCTTAGTGGCAAAAATCTAAAAAATGACTATGCATGAGTATGCACAGGCTTCTTGTGAAAAGCTACATGATGAATGCGTGCGCACTGTTCAGGATGTTTGAGAACTGGAAATTCAGCGGAAATTATCCTCACAAGCGATACACGTTTACCCACATATGTAACGTGTATGGCTTAAGAGAAAAACCGAGCCTGGAAAAGAAAAATCCTAGTTATAGGTAATCGTCATCAGGCGAAAATCACCGACTTTTTTTAACTGCACCTTACCCAGCTTAAGCGGCAAAGATTGTTGGCTGTCATTCATACGCAGGGTTGTGGCTTCAGTTTTACCTCCTCTCGTGCAACTTTGTTTAATCTGAGAATTAACAATAAGTGTGTCACAACCGGGTTCCACAATTGAACCTTTGAAATTGATTTGTCCGCCAGTGGCAAAAGACAATGGCGATAACGTCATTAATACAAACACAAAAGTTAATTTTTTCATGGCTTCAGTCTCTGATTGGTTTCACAAAGAAAGAACGGCATTTAAAAATAAAACTTTAGTAGAACATTCGTTTTTTATTTCTCATCTTTGCTTTTTTAATACGAAAATGTGAGCGAATTGGTGTTTTTTTGTTGTGTTATAATACCGAGCATTAAAAATAAGCAGGCTTATCGTTTCTGAAAGTTTTTGCGTATCTGGCTTTTAATTAATGATTTCTTTCGGAATAACGCATTTTGGGTAATGAAAGGCAACTTAAAACTAATCGTACTTATCAACGCGTATAAAATTCCTTACATACGCAGTCTGAGTGATAACTCAATGAGGTAGGCACGATTACACGTGCTGACACGTAACGTCATGTACTGATCTTACATACATAAGAATTTTCCTCATTCTTATTTTTTACCTGAGTTGTCGGCTGTCAGGCTTCTATGATTGATGATGACGTTTTTTAACAGGGAGTTTTTCTTTTCGGGAGGTTAACGAGATGAAGCGTAAATGCTTATAATGGAATGGTTGCTTATATCGTGTGAATACAATAACTTTTAGCAAGCGTATAGAATTAGTCGCTGTAAGGTTAGGAAGTCGCATGATAGATAGCGTTATGCATGCTTAATTATTTTCACCTCAAGGGTGATAAATGAAGATGGCGTTATACAGACTCCTGATACGTTAATACGTCATGATATCAATCTATCGGTAGGCAGGGTTTAAATATCGCCACCATCCTGCTTGACAGGATGGAGCTTAGTTTTCTCATTAAGACATTGCTCACCATCTGTGCATAATTTTAAAAAAATACTAACGATAATTAATATACATGAGAAATAAAAAAGCCCACTTAATATGGGCTTGCATTTGTTAATGCAGTTGTATGGATATTGCTCATGTTCTGGATTTGAATATCGATTGAAATAATTAATGATTATAAATCATGGGGTTAGTGGTTTACTTTGTAGTGCATTTCTGTTCCACTTACAAATCCACTCACCGTTAAGCATAATCACAAGCTATTCAGCTTACAGGTTTAATGGTTGTCGTAAATCTATCACCTTTGATCAGTTCACCAGAAGGTTTTCGATAGTAAGACTCACCATCAAGACGGTAATAAGTGTAGCCATCCTTTGTTTTAGTGATATCCATGATCCAGTTTGACTTGTCTATACAGTTTTCTTCTGTTTTCATGTCGTCAAAGCATAGCAAGTAATCGATATCATGGTCTGGAAACAACCCAGAGTTCTTAGGCGCTAGCTTTTGATACTTGCCATCAAATTTCCAGATTGAAACATTGTACGTTTCAGGAGAAGATATGGTTTTAGCACCATTATTATCCCACCACTTGATTTTATCACTATCAGTGAAAGGCATGTTTTTAACTAACAATTCTTTGTTATAACCTGAACCGTGAATGGCAAGGACCTTAGGAGAGTTGAAAAAAAACAAATAAAAGAATGTAAGCATGAACACTGCAATAATAAAAATTATGATTTTTTTGATACTCACCCGTTCCTCCTACCACTAACCTCAAATGCAGCTTTCATGTTGGTAAAAAAAGGTTTAAAAGCAAACTTTTCCCACCGTTGAAGTACAAACCAAATGCGAAATGCCCTGATATAATGAAATTTCATGTTCATAATGTCAGTTTTGTCGAGACCAAAATGATCTTGTCCTGTAAAAGTTATCTTTGCTACATAACCATTATCACTTATATTAAGTTCTGTAAGCTCAATATTAGTAGCATATATATCATGTATTGACATTCCTAACCCGTTGAAGCTGTCTGCCCAACGATTGAACTTAGGAAGTTTTGCATTACCGATCTCTTTAGTTATTTCATTTCTGGAAGAATCAGATAAGCCATTTTTTGCATCGATGGTAAGCTTGTCGAGCTGTGCCTTAATTATTGAAAGGGGAGAAGACGAAGATGATTGTCCATTTAATATTAAATTTTCATATGCTTTATTAAGAAAGGGGCTGGAATAACTTTTCCCATTGCCGTGATAGAAGTGCTTAACAAGATTGTTGAATATTTGGTGCTGTCCAAGATAATAGGCAGGCATAGAAACCCGAAGAAACTCATCAAAAAGAAGCTCAGCCATTTCCGTTGTGGATTTTGGTTGCGATTTACGGAATGAACCAAATACTGAAACTTCCTCTCCTGTCCAGGGATCGACAATATCAGAAACATCCTCAAGATTTAAATCACGTCTAAGTTGTTTTTCAGTAAGGTCGCCACATTGCATATCATCAGAACTGTAGTCATTAAACTGATGTTTAGTCTGATAAAGTGTGACTGGGAAAATCAAGGGTGACATAATAACTTCCTTATTTATGATATTAATTTTTCAGACTGAACTCATTTTTTTAAAACTAGTCCTAAGTCTTTAAATATCGTCATGTCTGTAAACTCATCTCCTTGTTCTTACAGGCTAATTCTTTTTTGCTCCTTCATAACCTTTAGCCCATTCGTGTAATAATAAACTTCATATTCGAGAAAGGGAAGTGTGGAGAATCTCATCTTTTTCTAAAATTACTGGTATTGTAGGTATCCTGGGTTCAGTTCCAGGCACTTTTTGAGATCTCCGGCTTTCAAGCCATCAACGGGTATTCTTCCAGCGTCAGGTTGTTCAGGGGCTCATGAGGTCGCTCGTTGTTATGTTCAGCCAGCGCTCCTTTATCTCCCGTGCTTCATTCAGCGTTCTGAACAGATAAAAATCCATGATTTCTGTCCGGTATGTTCGGTTAAGGCACTTAACAAAGACGTTTGTGTCGGTTTGCAGGGATACTTACATACTTACCAATTCTCTCTCCGAAATCCGTGGATTTCATTGGACAGTCATGTTCACTAATGGAAATGAATGAGTGTAAAAAAAGCCCATGTAACATGGGCTTGTAGAGGTTTTTGGCCAGTAGTGGAGATTACTCGATATTTTGAATCTAATCACAACATAAAGTATATTATGCTGATTTTAAAGTATTTTTATAATAGATCCCTTATTTTGGTACATGTATTGGTACATCCGGTACTCTCAGCGACTCTAAAGGATCCCATACTTTTTCTCTCGATTTGAGAAGGCTATGTGACCACCTTCAAGAATCGAACATATATAGTGTCTAATTCCTGTCTGGCTTTTAATATTACCATCTTCAATCGCTCCAGAATTATACTCTATAATTTCTCCATCATTACTCGCAACAATAACTTGTTCGGAATCACTATTGATTACTAAGTTAGCGTTATGAGTAACAATTATTACCTGCCTGTATTTTTTTATAGCCCTGAACAAAGGCACTAGTTGCCTCATTATGAAGTCATTATCAAGGTCGTCTTCAGGCTGATCAAAAACGAAAGGACTTCCGAAAGGATCTGTCGCTAGCTTTAAACTAACATAAAATGTCCCTCTTTGCCCCACTGATAACTTATCAATAGTCCTGCCTCTGTAAGTGAAGACAGCATTAACATTCAGGTATTCTTTTATTTTATGGGGTGAGAAAAGATAATGCATTAAATCGTATCTGCCTCCTTGGTTAAAAAATTCTTGCCGCCAAAATAAATTTTCTATATTTACTTTGGTATCTTCACCTTCAATATTTATTAATTCATCCCCACGAATTAATGAAAAGAAATCATTGTTATTTCTTATGTTGAAAGTTTCAATCAGTCTTTCTCTGGTCGTTTTTTCAGACGTATTCCTAAATTTACCCCTGTTTATACATGCCTCTAATCTGACCTGCTCCCCGTTGATTAATACACCGCGATGTTAGTAATGTCTTCATAAGCCACATGAGGACATTCCCATGAAGAAGCGTTTTTCCGACCAACAGATCATCAGTATCCTCCGCGAAGCTGAAGCCGGGGTTTCTGCCCGTGAACTCTGCCGCAAGCACGCCATTTCCGACGCCACCTTTTATACCTGGCGTAAGAAGTATGGTGGTATGGAGGTGCCCGAGGTTAAGCGCCTGAAGTCGCTTGAAGAAGAGAACGCCAGACTCAAGAAGCTGCTTGCCGAAGCCATGCTGGATAAGGAGGCACTCCAGGTGGCTCTGGGGCGAAAGTACTGACGACAGACCAGAAGCGGGAAGCCGTTGAGTTTATGTGTGGTGCGACCGGTCTGTCGCAACGTCGTGCCTGCAGACTCACAGGTTTGTCCCTGTCGACCTGCCGCTATGACGCTCAGCGTCCGGCGGATGATGCCCATTTATCAGGGCGCATTACTGAACTGGCACTGGAGCGCAGGCGTTTTGGCTACCGCCGCATATGGCAGTTACTGCGCCGTGAAGGGCTTCTGGTTAATCACAAGCGCGTGTACCGCCTTTATCATCTGAACGGGCTGGGCGTTAAACGCAGACGTCGTCGTAAAGGGCTGGCAACAGAACGTCTGCCGCTGCTCCGCCCGGCGGCGCCCAACCTGACTTGGTCGATGGATTTTGTCATGGACGCGCTCGCCACCGGTCGCAGGATCAAGTGCCTGACCTGTGTGGACGACTTCACGAAGGAATGCCTGACGGTCACTGTTGCCTTTGGGATTTCAGGCGTGCAGGTGACACACATTCTGGACAGCATTGCGCTGTTTCGAGGCTATCCGGCGGCGATAAGAACTGACCAGGGGCCGGAGTTCACCTGCCGCGCACTGGATCAATGGGCTTTTGAGCATGGTGTTGAGTTGCGCTTAATCCAGCCGGGCAAGCCAACGCAGAACGGATTTATCGAGAGCTTTAACGGACGATTTCGCGATGAATGTCTGAATGAGCACTGGTTCAGCGATATCGTTCACGCCAGGAAAGTCATTAAAGATTGGCGGCAGGATTATAACGAGTATCGTCCGCATTCAGCACTGAATTATCAGACGCCATCAGAGTTTGCAGCACGGTGGCGGAATGGAAAATGTGAAGGTAAACAAACCGACATTACTAACTGATGGTTGTATCTAATACTGGGGGCAGGTCAAATCCTGTATAAAACTTATCAGTGTCAAAAGATATTTGCCCTTTTATATCAATTTCAGAAAGGATGCTCTGTACAATTTTGTTTTGTTCAAGGTTCCAATCAGGATTGTCGTGCTTTAGACGTTTGAAAGAATCGTTTATTTTAGTTTCTTCTTCATCTAAAAAAGTCTCATAATCCAGTGTGAGTTTGCTTCTTTCTGCTACATATCCATGATAGCTTTCCGTTTTACTTGATATAGAAGCTAGCTCTTTTTTAGCATTGTCGATGTTCCGTTGATATTCTGCTATTTTTTGAAGGAGTGATGAGACATCTTGGTTAATACCTTGATTGTGAAATTCATCTCTTATTTTTTGGTTTTCTTCAAAGCAAGCTTTGATAGATTCATCAAAGTTAACAATGTTAGTCATTAATGGGGGAACAAAAAAATCAATGTTTATGGTAGGTGATTTGTTTACCAATCCCTCAAGTGAATTATATTCATTGACTCTGCTATTGATTTCTTCAAAACTCCTTTTGAAATAAGAAATTAAACCTCTTGTTTTTTCATGTAGTATTTGTATTTTGTTGAGCTTTTCAGTGTTCTTTTGGTAAAGATCTATAAGTTGTTTGTTTTTAGGGTTTGTTAGTGTGTCTATAAGTTTCTGATTTGTCTCAATAATACTGTTTTGATACTGATGCGTGTTGATCGAGTTGTTATTGGAATCCTTTTCTTGCCAAAAATCTACAAAATCACGATATCTTGAAAGGTTCTCTGCTATTGCTTGAGTAGTTATCGGATCAAAGGATTGGGATTTCAATCCCAGCATTTCTTTTATTTCATCACTCAACCTTACAGGATCTACGGTGGCGTTCATGATATCACCTTGTGATACATGCAAGTAGCTGTATGGAGACTCGGATTCCTCGTTAAAAAAAAGTTCAGCCTCCTCACCAAAACCTTTATTCAAAGACACGGATATTTCACTACAATCCAGTTTTTTTATTTTCTTTAAAGAAATGTCTCGAATTAATTTTACCTTGATTGCATCAAGAAAAATACTTTTCCCTGTACCCCTTCCACCAATTATTGAAACCATATTTTTATTCAATGGGATAGACTGTTCTTTAAATTTAAGTCCACCTTCAGAAAAAATATTTCCAGAGATATTTATCTTGCTAAAATATGGTTTTATTAGTTCTTTTTCAACAAAGCTATCGTTTTGTTGAACTCTTTCATCTGGCTCAAATAATGTTTGTCTTAAGCCTTGGAAATTTGGTTTTGCCTTTACCCAAGTATACTTGGTGCCTATTTTTTGATAGTCATGGGCATCAGAACATACAAAAACAGGTTTTAGGGGAGCATTTTCAAATCTTTCTCCCCATAGAAAGAAATCTCTGTCACGCTCTCTCCCTAATACAATATGCCCTAGCTTATCTATCTCCTTAGCAACAGCTACTGATCGTCCTTCATTCCTTTCAGGTTGAAAGCCGCCATAGCCATTAGGGCAAATTGCCACTAAATAATCTTTTCCAAGAGTAAAAGACTCATCTAAGCCCTTGATTAAACTTGCAAAGTCAATAAATGCATCATGTAATTTTATCTTGGATTCAATGATTGATGACTTGCAACACCAAATGCTTTTTCCTTCGTCAGTTGTATTTGATATCTTTATCTTTTCAAGTGCACTATTTATCTTTTTAGTACTGATGCTTTCAGAGAAAATCACATGGATATTAATCCACTCACCTTCCTTATTTGGTTGTGATATTCTGAATTCAACATTACCAAGAATAGTAATGGGATAATGTAACTCTCTAAATTTATCTCTTAATTTCTCAAGCTCATCTTCACTAAGATACCAATAGTTTGTAATTCCTAAAAGCTCTATGTCATTAGCAATGACCTCTTTTGCGAAGTTATCTAGATCTGTTTCTTTATATTGATTATTAATATTAGTAAGCGGAGAGTGAATATGTAAATCCCACTTACTCCACACTGAACCAATCATTTTTCTTCTCCCTACGCACACTCGCGCTCGATTATTAAATAGTACTGGTTTTTTAATTAGTTTAACTTATGTATGGTTTTTAAGTTCACCCGCGCTTTCTCTTGAGTGTTCCTTTCATGACATTGTTTTTATTGTCTTTATGTGGTTTTTGCTATGAATGATACTCTCTAGATGCTAATGAAAACATAAAATTTTGCAAACTTTAAAATTGCGGGCATCTTGGAAGCCATGTAAATGTGACTTAGGTCAAATCCTGTTGTCTTGGCGATTTATTGGTTACGGTTCTTTTTAAGCTTGCGCGCGCACTCGTAGCCCCGCCACGCCTGCGCACTTCATGTAGTGGTTTTCATGCACCTGCATGAGTGGCTCCGGGCCGCGCCGCTGCTGGCCTTTGCTGTCGTTTTTGGGTGCCTGAGACTCATGCGTTTTCATGCAGCATAGACATGCACTCGCACAGCAGACGTAAAAAAGCCTGGCATGAACCGGGCTGAGGGGCTTTTAATTCTGGCCGGGAAACCGTTTACGCTTGCGCCGGTCCTGCCAGGCTCCCCGGAAGAGGTACGCGCCTGCAAGGTTGATGACGTCATCACGGAACATCAGCGGCAGCTTTGTATTCGTCCAGCTCAGCATCAGATTCATGATATATCCACGGTAGAGCGTGTCTGCATCGTTTGCCCCTTCAAGTACACCCAGCGCATGGGGTGAGCCATACCGCTCAAACTGGCTGTACTTCATTCTAAGCAGGCTGGTCAGCTCAATGGCGTGGAAGATAAAGAATTGATCAATGAGCGCATCGATGCGCTTGTCCATGATGCGCTCATGGCAGGTGATGTAAGCGTGAGCCTTTTGCCCGGTTGCGTCGGCCATCCCCGGCAGCTGCTTTTCCCTCTGGGTAATCAGCCCGGCCAGCTCGGTCGCCGTTTCCTGCGGCTCCAGATACTCCGCACGCAGCACCTTCATCTTCGGCGTGACGGTGCCGCCGTTCTGCTCCAAGCAGCTCACGAAAGCGCGCCCGGTTGTCCAGGCCTGCCTGCTCCGTTTTAGCCTGGCTGTGGCGGAGTGCCTCAACGCTCTCCGTGGCGACGGTTTCGTTGAACACGGTGGGCAATTTGAATAACGGTTTTTTGTCGGGTAGCGGTTAATAAGGTGATTGATACACCGCGTGATACAGCAGATGATAGCGATTTTGCGAGAAGTCTGGATTCGACAATAAAACCCGCATATTACGGGTTTTATTAGTACTATGATGTTATAAAAAAGCCAGCGAGAAGTTACTCAATATTTTGAATCTGCTCACGCATCTGTTCAATCAACACTTTTAACTCAATCGCTGAGTTGGTGATCTCTGCATTGATTGATTTAGAGGCCAACGTATTCGACTCGCGGTTGAATTCCTGCATCATAAAGTCGAGGCGACGTCCTACGGCTTCTTTTTTCTTCAGAATGTTGTACGTCTCTTTGACATGCGCATCCAGACGATCCAGCTCTTCTGCGACATCCACACGCTGCGCCATCATGACCAGTTCCTGCTCCAGACGGTTGTTTTCCAACTGTACTTCGGCGTCTTCCAGTTTGGCGATCAGACGTTCACGCTGCCACTTGATCACGTCGGGCAGTTGAGCACGCACTTTACTTACCTCATGCGTCACCGCTTCCAGCCGCTGCTCAATCATCGCTTTTAATGCACTACCTTCGCTTTCGCGTGCGTCGATGAAATCATCCAGCGCGCCATCCAGTGCCTGGATCAGCTGTGTGTTGATCGTATCCAGATCCTGCTCTTGCGCAGACATCACGCCCGGCCAGCGCAAAATATCCAGCGGATTGATCGAGCCTTCGTCGCTCTGCATTTTTACCCAGTTAGCGGCCTGCACCAGCTGTTTAGCCAACGACTCGTTCAGCATCAGCTCGCCTTGCGCGCCCGGGTCAGCATCAAAGCGCAGATTACATTCGATTTTACCGCGCGTCAGACGCTGACGAATGCGTTCCCGAATCATCGGCTCCAGCCCGCGGAACTGCTCCGACAGACGGATGTAGGTTTCAAGATAACGTTGATTAACGGAACGCAGCTCCCAGGCGGCGCTGCCCCAGTCGCCTTTGACTTCACGGCGGGCATAGGCGGTCATACTGCGGATCATAAGCGTTACTCATTTTCAGAAAGATTAGCGTCAGTATAACGAGGCAAGGCTAACCATAACAGGTGTAAGCGTGAACAGGATGAGATAACAAATTATTTCCGCTTTTAGCAACAGGCACTTATGCTGTTTACTGGTTTACTCATCGAGGATCCCTTTTATGTCTCGTGTATTGTGCTTTCCTGTACTGCTGACCTTGCTGTTGGCTGGCTGCCACTCGCCGCCTCCGCCGTCTGCACTGCAACTTGCGCCCTCTACCCGGCCTGTTCCCATTTGTGCTGGCGGTGAAGTGATGATGCAAACCACATTGTGGTTTGGTCTCAGCAAGCCAAAAGGGGGCAGCGTGAGTTCACAGGACTGGATGCGTTTTATCGATAAAGAAGTGACCCCGCGCTTTAAATCTGGATTGTCGGTTTATGATGCCCAGGGGCAATGGCTGACTGAAAACGGTCAACTGGCGCGTGAGAAAAGTAAAGCGTTGGTGCTCATTTATAATTTTGACAGCGATAGCAACAGCCGTGTTGAAGCACTGCGCGAGCAGTATAAAAAAGAGTTTGGCCAGGAATCGGTCATGCGCGTCGATTCGCCTTCCTGCGTGAGTTTCTGATGCCATTCACGGCGGCATTGGCCGCCGTGAATGAATCAGATAAACAGTCCGGCGAAGGCCGCCGAAAGCAGGCTTACCAGGGTTGAACCATAAACCAGTTTCCAGCCAAATCGGGAAACGACGTTCCCCTGCCGTTCGTTCAGCCCCTTAATCGCGCCTGCCACAATGCCAATTGACGCAAAGTTAGCAAAAGACACCAGGAACACCGACAGGATGCCTAATCCTCGTGGCGTCATGCCTGCCGCGACTTTCTTCAGCTCGATCATAGCGACGAATTCATTGGCGACCAGTTTGGTTGCCATAATGCTGCCAGCCTGGAGGGCGTCGGCGGCAGGAATACCAATTAGCCAGGCAAAGGGATAAAAAACATAGCCAAGGAGCTGCTGGAAACTGTATCCAAACACGGCGGCGAACAGGGCGTTGATGGCCGCGATTAAGGCAATAAAACCAATCAGCATCGCCAGGATGATCATGGCCACTTTAAAGCCTGCCAGGATGTACTCACCCAACATTTCGAAGAAACTCTGTTCTTCATGCAACTTGTCCAGTGCGACAGGCTGCTCATCACTTTCCTTGCCGGGATTAATAATCGACAGGATGATAAAGGTGCTGAACATATTGAGCAGTAACGCAGCCACAACATATCGAGCCTCAATCATCGACATGTAAGCACCGACAATGGACAGCGAAACGGTGGACATGGCGGTTGCGGCCATCGTGTAAAGGCGCTTAGGTGGGATATCGGCCAGTATACCTTTATAAGCAATAAAGTTTTCAGACTGGCCCAGTACCAGCGTACTGACTGCGTTAAAGGACTCCAGCTTTCCCATGCCGTTGATTTTAGACAGGACTGTTCCCACGAGCCGGATCAGCAATGGCAGAATGCGCCAGTGCTGCAAAATACCAATCAGTGCGGAAATAAAAACGATCGGGCAGAGTACGCCAAGAAAGATAAAGGCCAGGCCTTGTTGACTCATGCCGCCAAAAACAAACTCCGTGCCTTGCGCTGCAAAACCAAGCAGCGTTTCAAAAAAGCGGCCCACCGCACCCACGAGCGCCAGTCCACCGGCAGAATGAAGAAAGAACCAGCCCAGTGCGGCTTCAACGACAATAAGTTGAATAATATAGCGTGGGCGAATGTGTTTACGGTCATGACTGACCAGTAACGCAAGGGCGAAAATCACCACCAGCGCCAGCAGGAAATGAAAAATAGCGGCCATAGTTTTATCAGTTAGCAAATATGCGGCAAAAGGTAAGGCATTTAGCCATACTCCAACATGAATTTCATCATGAGCCTGACGGGCCAGGGCAAGAGACAGCAGGCCAGGAAGTCCGTATAATACGCAGCCAACCATTTGCAAGCCGGAGATAACCATGCGTCCAGCAGGCCGTAGCGCACATCAGGTGCGTCCCGTCACATTGACCCGCAATTACACCAAACACGCAGAGGGTTCCGTTCTGGTGGAGTTCGGTGAAACCAAAGTGCTCTGCACTGCAACGGTGGATGAAGGTGTTCCGCGTTTCCTCAAAGGGCAGGGCCAGGGCTGGGTCACCGCCGAATATGGCATGTTGCCGCGTTCAACGCACAGCCGTATGGCGCGTGAAGCCGCAAAAGGGAAACAAGGCGGGCGCACACTTGAGATTCAACGACTTATTGCCCGGTCATTGCGTGCCGCTGTCGATCTCAAGGTACTGGGTGAATACACCATCACGCTTGATTGCGACGTGATTCAGGCCGATGGCGGTACCCGGACAGCCTCGATTACCGGCGCATGTGTGGCACTGGCCGACGCGCTAAACAAGCTGGTGGCCAGCGGTAAGCTGAAAGCGAACCCGATGAAAGGGATGGTCGCGGCCGTATCCGTGGGCATCGTTAACGGTGAAGCCCTGTGCGACCTTGAATATGTCGAAGACTCCGCCGCTGAAACTGATATGAACGTGGTAATGATGGAAGATGGGCGCATGATCGAAGTGCAGGGCACTGCCGAAGGCGAACCTTTCAGTCATGAAGAGTTACTGGCACTGCTGGCGTTAGCGCGCGGCGGTATCGAAGAATTAATTCAGGCGCAAAAAGCAGCGCTGGAAAAGTAAAGTAACAGGCGACCACAGAGTCGCCTTTTTTATCTGAGGAGTAAGACATGAAAGCCTGGCAACGGCAGTTTATTGAATTCGCACTGAATAAGCAGGTGCTTAAATTTGGTGAGTTTACGTTAAAGTCGGGTCGTAAAAGTCCCTATTTCTTTAATGCTGGTCTGTTTAACAGTGGGCGGGATTTAGCGTTGCTGGGGCGTTTCTATGCGCAGGCATTAGTCGACAGCGGTGTGGATTTCGATTTGCTGTTTGGGCCGGCCTATAAAGGGATTCCTATCGCGACCACAACGGCTGTTGCCTTAGCCGATCATCATGACCGGGATGTGCCTTACTGCTTTAACCGGAAAGAGGCCAAAGATCACGGTGAGGGCGGTCTGCTGGTAGGAAGCCCGCTGCAGGGTAAAATTATGCTGGTCGATGACGTCATCACGGCAGGAACCGCGATTCGTGAATCCATGGATATCATTAATGCACATGATGCGAGTCTGGCTGGGGTGCTGATTTCACTGGATCGCCAGGAGCGTGGCCGTGGTGAACTTTCCGCCATTCAGGAAGTGGAACGTGACTACGGCTGCAAGGTGACCGCCATTATTACGCTCAACGACCTGATTGACTACCTGGCTGAAAAAACGCACATGGCTGACCACTTAGCCCAGGTGCGTGCGTATCAAAAAGCGTACGGCGTCTGATCGCCGGCGGGCCAGAGCCCGCCAGCGTATTACACCAGTTGTGCCGCGATCAGCGGCCAGCGGGTGTCGAACTCGGCAGTAGGACTAAAGCGGAACTCGGAACGAACGTAACGCGATAATAATCCTTCGCACAGCGCCAGTAACTGACTGGCTAATAATGCTTCATCAGTGTGAAAGCCTTCACCTTCTCGCATTTTTCGTTCACGCATCACCTGACGTAGCTGGACTTCAATCCGCTCAAACAGCTGATTAATACGCCCCTGAAGGCGGTCCTGTTCAAACATCAGCGCATGACCCGTTAAAATACGCGTCAACCCCGGATTACGCTCACCAAACCCCAGAATCAGCTGCACGATAAGACGCAGGCGCGCCATCGTTTCTTTTTCATCTTTAAGGATGAGATTGATGCGGGTAATCAGACTGTCTTCAATAAATTCGATCAGGCTGTCGAACATGCGTGTTTTGCTGGGAAAATGACGATAAAGCGCCGCTTCCGAAACACCGACGTTAGCCGCGAGTTTTGCGGTAGTAATACGTTGGCTGCCATCGCTGGATTCGAGCATCTGTGCCAGCGCCTGCAAAATCTCTTCGCGACGATTCCGCTTTACGACTTTTTTTTCTGCCATGCCCTTAAAAACCCCTGAATTTCACCATAAACAGGCAACACCTACGCATCAGCCACAAGAGAAAGACTTATGGCGATGAGAAATAAAATGATTGGCGTAAGTGAAAATCGGTAGTGCTGGTTACTGACGGCCTGAGTGACCGAAGCCACCTTCGCCGCGCAAGCTGGCGTCAAACGTTTCCACCAGATTGAATTCGGCCTGGACGACAGGTACAAAAACCAGCTGGGCCATGCGGTCGCCCGGCTGTAGCGTAAAGCTTTCCTGCCCGCGATTCCATACCGATACCATCAGTTGACCCTGATAATCGGCATCAATAAGGCCGACCAGGTTACCCAGTACGATGCCATGTTTATGACCCAGGCCTGAGCGCGGGAGAATAACAGCAGCAAGGCTCGGATCGGCAATGTGAATAGCCAGTCCGGTAGGGACCAGTGTTGTGGTGCCCGGTGCGATTTCCATCGCATCATCAATACAGGCACGCAGATCTAACCCAGCGGAACCCGGTGTCGCATAAGTCGGCAATGGGAAATCCTTGCCGACGCGCGCATCGAGAATTTTAACGTCTATTTTTTTCATCATAACGGCTGACAATCTCGTCTATTAAAAGTTGACCAAGGAGTGACTTATCGCTGAGCGGTAAGGTCTTTTCTCCTTCCTGCCAAAAAAGGTGAAGAGCATTGGTGTCGCTATTGAACCCTTGTCCTGCTTTTGACACGTCGTTAGCACAGATCAGGTCCAGCTTTTTACGCGCGCGTTTTTTCCGGGCGTATTCTTCCACATTCTGGGTTTCAGCCGCAAATCCAACCACAAACGGCCGGCCCTGCGGTAACGCGGCAACGCCCGCGACAATATCGGGATTTTTGATGAGTTGCAGGGTGACATTATCATCATTATCGTCATCCTGTTTCTTGATTTTCTCATCCGCAATGTTGGCTGCCCGGTAGTCTGCCACGGCAGCGCTTGCAATGAAAATATGTTGTTTGTTTATCTCGCCCATCACTGCCGCCTGCATGTCCAGTGCCGATGTCACATCAACCCGCTTAACTCCGGTGGGTGTAGGTAAGGTCACCGGGCCACAAACCAGCGTGACATTTGCACCACGGCTGGCGGCGGCTGTCGCAATGGCAAAGCCCATTTTTCCGGAACTGTGATTGCTGATATAACGCACAGGGTCGATGGCTTCACGGGTAGGACCGGCGGTAATCATAATGTTGAGATGTTGCAGATCGTTGACGGGGCTTGCCCACTGCACCGCGTAGTCCACGATAGCCAGCGGGTCGAGCATACGACCCGGCCCGACATCGCCGCATGCCTGGCTGCCGCTGTCAGGCCCCCAGATCAACACGCCACGCGACTGAAGCGTCGCGAGGTTTGCTTGCGTGACGGCTGCACGGTACATCTGCTGATTCATTGCGGGCACAATCGCGACAGGTGACGCGGTAGCCAGCACGGCGGTCGTCACTAAATCATTCGCCATACCGGCCGTCATTCGCGCAATTACATCTGCTGATGCCGGTGCCAGTAGAATCAGATCGGCCCATTTGGCCAACTCAATATGACCCATTGCTGCCTCGGCTGCTGGGTCGAGCAGATCGTCCATTACCGGATAGCCCGATACCGCCTGGAGGCTGAGCGGCGTAATAAACGCTTTTGCTGCATGGGTCATCATCACGCGCACATCGGCACCGCGATCGCGAAGACGGCGCACCAGCTCGGGTGTTTTATAGGCCGCAATACCACCACTTACGCCTAACAGCACTTTTTTACCGGCTAATCCCATCATGCAGCTAACCTCATTTTCAATTGCCGTTTCGGGACGGCGGAATGGTCGAATTTTATCACAAAACCTCTCAGGCACCTTTTCAATGACTGCGTTTGCGAGATGTGCCGAAGAATCACGTTTGCTCACTGGTGGCGTTTTCACTGACAGGGGATGATACAGGGGGCGACAGGGAGAGCAGCAATGAATCATTTTCTACCACGGGAAAAACTTAAGCTACTGGGCGCAGATGCATTAAGTGATGCAGAACTGTTAGCCATCTTTTTGCGCACCGGTTCAAGAGGCGTACCGGTGATGAAGCTGGCACAGCAGATGTTGCAAGAGTTGGGCTCGCTATACAACATCGTGAACGCCAGTGCCGAGGATTTTAAAGGCATTAAAGGGGCGGGCGAAATTAAGTTAATCCAGCTCCGGGCCGTTGCTGAGCTGGCTAAACGCTTTTTTGCCAGCCAACTGGCCCGTGAAAATACGCTCGATAGCCCCATTGCAACACGCCAGTATCTGCAAATGCTGTTGGCGGAACAGGAACGTGAGATTTTTATCGTGATGTTTTTAGATAATCAACATCGGGTGATAACCGCCCGGCAAATGTTCTCTGGCTCCATTAATAGTGTGGAGGTTCATCCACGAGAGATTGTGCGCGAGGCGCTTAAAATTAACGCTGCAGCGTTGATCATCGCGCATAACCATCCGTCGGGAAAAGCCGAGCCCAGTAAGGCTGACCGCGACATTACGGTGAAAATCTGCGAAGCTTGTCGCCTGGTAAACATTCGCGTGCTCGATCATCTGGTGATTGGACATGGTGAATCTGTCTCATTTACCGAACGGGGATGGCTCTGAGCCTGAAAATCTGGTCCAGATGACGGCTTTTTACACGATCATTCGGGATCTTTATCTGTTCGGGACTTGAGCACTTGGGCCGAGCGGCGTATACTACGCCACCTTTGAGAATCTCGGGTTTGGCGGTTAGGCCAGCTTAGCGGGTTCCATGGAACTCGCCTGGCGGGCTGTAAGCCTGACGAGGCGGCCAAAACCTAATTTTTAAAGCTCGAGCTGATTTGATTTTTGGAGAATAGACATGTCACGAGTCTGCCAGGTAACTGGAAAGCGTCCGGTGACCGGTAACAACCGTTCCCACGCAATGAACGCGACGAAACGCCGTTTCCTTCCGAACCTGCACTCACACCGTTTTTGGGTTGAGAGCGAGAAGCGCTTCGTTACTCTGCGTGTATCTGTAAAAGGTATGCGTATTATTGATAAAAAGGGCATTGATACGGTGTTAGCCGACATGCGTGCCCGTGGTGAGAAGTACTAATAGTACTAAGGAACTGAATCATGGCTAAAGGTATTCGTGAGAAGATCAAGCTGGTTTCCTCTGCTGGTACAGGTCACTTCTATACCACCACGAAGAACAAACGTACTAAACCAGAGAAACTTGAACTGAAAAAGTTCGATCCGGTTGTACGTCAGCATGTGATCTACAAAGAAGCCAAAATTAAGTAATTTTGGTTTTCTGCAAAAAACCCGGCTCAGGCCGGGTTTTTTGTTTGTGTAATGCGCAGGGGAGAGGTTATGCCTGAGTTGCCAGAGGTAGAAACCAGCCGACGCGGCATTGAGCCACATCTGGTTGGTCAAACAATTCTTCACGCGGTTGTGCGTAACGCGCGATTGCGTTGGCCGGTCTCACAAGAAATTTTGGCGCTAAGCGATCAGCCTGTGCTGAGTGTTCAACGTCGCGCCAAATACCTTTTGCTGGAGTTGCCGCACGGCTGGATCATTATCCATCTGGGTATGTCTGGCAGTTTGCGCGTGCTTTCAGAAGAGTTGCCTGCCGCCAAACACGATCATGTCGACCTGGTGATGAGCAACGGTAAAGTGCTGCGCTATACCGATCCCCGGCGTTTTGGGGCCTGGCTGTGGAGCAGTGACCTGGCCGGCAGTAGCGTACTGGCACACCTCGGCCCAGAGCCGCTGAGTGAACTGTTCAATGGCGACTATCTGTTCGAAAAATCCCGTGGTAAGCGAACGGTGATTAAGCAGTGGCTGATGGACAATAAAGTTGTGGTTGGCGTGGGTAACATTTATGCCAGTGAGTCGCTGTTTACCGCCGGGATCGTTCCTGATCGCCCCGCAATGAGTCTGTCCCATGAAGACGCCGCGCTTTTGGCTAATACCATCAAAGCGGTGTTGCTACGCTCAATCGAGCAGGGTGGGACGACATTACGCGACTTTTTGCAAAGTGATGGTAAGCCCGGCTATTTTGCACAAGAGCTACAGGTTTATGGTCGTGCGGGTGAGCCGTGCCGGGCATGTGGCACGCCCATTGTCAGCGGTAAGCATGGGCAACGCAGTACTTACTGGTGCCCAAACTGTCAGCGCTAAGGTAGCTTAGCCAGTAACGCCTGGTGAACAGGCGCGGGGAGGAAGGCCGAAACATCGCCGCCATGCCGCGCCACTTCTTTTACCAGCGTAGAAGAGATAAAAGAAAAGTCTTCTGACGGCATCAAAAACACGCTTTCCAGCGTCGGCAACAAATGCCGGTTCATACGCGCCAGCTGCATCTCATACTCGAAATCCGATATCGCACGTAATCCGCGTACTAAGACATTTGCCTGCTGCGCGCGGGCAAAATTGGCCATCAGATCGCTAAAACCCACCACCTCAACATTCGATAAATGGGCGGTTGCCTGACGCGCCAACGCAACCCTTTCATCCAGCGTAAACAAGGGTTTTTTGCCTGGGCTGGCCGCAATCGCCACGACAAGCCAGTCAAACATCTGTGCAGCACGCGTCACAATATCAATATGGCCTAATGTGATGGGATCGAAGGTGCCTGGATAGATAGCTTTAGTGGTCATGTGCGCCCTTTCGCCGAAGCATTATTCAGCGCCCATAGCGCCGCATATTTGTTGAACGTGTACTGGGCATTAACGACCGCCAGCAGCCAACCCTGTTTGCCATCAAGGAACCCGGCACGCAGCAGTAGCGTTTTAATGAAGGCACCCAGCGTATGCGTGAAGACAGAAAACAGACTGCACGCTTTTCCGCGCAGGAATCTTTCCTGTGCCCAGGCTTCCGCGTAGGCCAGCTGTTTGCGTTGAAATGCCATCAGGTCGCGGCAGGTCAGGTGCTGCAAATCCCCGTCAAGGACCTTGACTGGCGCGCCTTCGGTGTTCAGCGACTCATGCACCAGATTGTCGTTATAGCGTAACGTATGCGGATACAGTCGCATTACCCGGTCAGGGTACCAGCCGCTATGGCGCATGAAACGCCCTAAAAAAAGATTACTTCGGCTGAGGCTGTAAACGGTGCGGCCCGGCGGCGCGTCCAGTACCTGCTCAATCGCCCGACGTAACGCTGGCGTTACACGCTCGTCGGCATCGATCATCAAAATCATGTCGCAACGGGCAAAACTCTGCGCCCGCTGACGCTGCTTGCCATAGCCCTGCCATTCCGTCGCCTGATAAACCTGAGCACCTGCTTCACGGGCCAGCGCTATGGTGTTATCCGTACTGCCGGAATCCAGCACGATGATTTCATCGGCCCAATGTACGGATGCAAGACAGTCAGGCAGCAGCTCTGCTTCATTTTTGGCAATCATCACCACTGACAGGCGTTGGCGCGTTGAAGTCATCAATGAGCTCGTGGCGGTAAATGGGGTTCAAGTAACTGTAGCAGACGCTGTATGGCTCCCTGATTTTGGTGGAGCACTTCTACGGCATGGCGTCCGTAGTAGCGACGATAATCATCGTCCTGCAGCAGATTCGTCACTTCTTTTTCCAGTGACGCAGCATCGGTGACGGTGATCAGTCCCTGTGCCTGCTGCAACTTGCTGCAAATATCTTTGAAGTTCCAGGTGTGCGGGCCCATCAGCACCGGAATAGCATGGGCTGCAGGTTCAAGCGGATTATGACCGCCGCGCTCAACCAGACTGCCGCCCACAAATGCCAGATCGGCAATGCCATACAGCAGCATCAGTTCCCCCATCGAGTCGCCAATGACGACCTGCGTTGAACTGGATGGGATTTCACCGCTGCTGCGCAAGGTAAAACTGAACTGGCGTTTTTGCGTCAGCTCGCGGGCATCGTTGAAACGCTCCGGATGACGTGGCACCAGAATAAGCAGCAGATCCGGAAAGGTTTGTAATAAACGGCGGTGCGTATCCAGCAGAATCGCCTCTTCGCCTTCATGAGTGCTGGTGGCAATCCAAACCGGGCGGCGGGGCGCCCATTGACGCCGCAGCGTTATCGCTCTTGCGGCCAGCTCTGGCGTAACAGAAATATCAAACTTCAGGCTACCGGTAATCGACAGGTGAGAACGTTTCAGGCCGAGCTGAAGAAAACGCTCCCCGTCCTCGGCGTTCTGAGCGGCAATCAGCGTGATGCTCTGTAACAGGTTACGCATAAACTTGCCCAGCTTGCGATAGCCTTTTGCAGAACGTTCCGACAGCCGGGCATTGGCGATCACCAGCGGAATATGGCGCTCATGCAGAATGCGGATGATGTTTGGCCACAACTCCGTTTCCATAATGATCACCAGGCGCGGATTAACCGTATCAAGAAAGCGATTGATGGAGCCTGGCAGGTCGTAGGGCAAATAGACGTGATGCACATCTTTGCCAAATGCAGACTGCGCGCGTTCAGAGCCGGTTGGCGTCATGGTTGTTACGGTAATAGGCAGCGTAGGATAACGATGACGTAGTGCGCGCACCAGAGGCACCGCCGCCAGGGTTTCACCCACGGAGACGGAATGCAAAACTATGCCTTCAGGTTTTACTTTTCCGGCGCAATAGCCATAACGCTCTGCCCAGCGTTTACGGTAGGCAGGGGCTTTACGACCACGCAGCCACAGGCGCAGCCAAATCAGTGGCTGAATAAAATAGAGCAATGCGGTGTAAATGGTCGTCATAGTTACCGTTATGACACGTTGGCGTCAAAAAAACAGATTAAAGTCAGATTACTGCATCTTATCAGAAACAGCATAATCACTCATCCCACATCATGAGTGGCTATTCAGCACCTGCTGATAAAGCGTATTCAGTGAATTCGCCAGGTTCTGTGGACTGTAGGGTTCGATCCTGCGCCGCGCCGCTTCTCCCATCCTCATATCGACGGTCAGCATAGAAAGGGCGTTAATAGCCTGGTTAAGGCCTGTGATGTCTAGCGCATCGCGCACAAAGCCTTCCTGGCCTTCGCGAATAAATTCCGCGCCGCCACAGCCCGTACTGGTAATCACGGGCAAACCACATGCCATCGCTTCCAGCACAACATTGGGAAAAGGATCGTAGAGCGTTGGCAGTAGCAAACCATCAGCAGCATGGTAAAAGGGCTGCACATCCTGCTGTACGCCGACAAAACGTAACCGTTCAAGACAGTTGAGCTGGTTGGCTAACTGCTGATAACGTTTCACCTGTTTATCCTGACCGACCACAATCAGATAGCGATTACTTTTGGCCAGCGCTTCAATGGCGGCTTTCAGGCCTTTACGTTCAAATCCAGAACCCACATAAATCAGTACGGTTGCGTTAGTGGGCAGGTTCAGCTGTGTACGCACAGCATGACGAGAGGCCTCAGTGGCCGGCTGAAAGCGCGTTGAATCGATAGCGTTGTAAATGACATGTATTTTCTCTGCCTGCAGCGTAAAGCAGCGCAGGATGTCTTTTTTCACCATCTCAGAATTACATATCACCGCTTTCAGCGAGGGGGAATGAAACATATCCGTTTCCGCCTGCAGGACGTAGCGATGATAAGGACTTATTGCGGCACTCAAGCGCTGCAGCGGAGAAACAATGCGTGCCCGTTGCTCAAGCCAGACACGATGTACACCGTCACCAGCCCGAAATATGTCACAGCCCGCTATACGCTCATGGCTCTGGACAATATCAAACTTCTCCCGTTCCCAGCAGGCCCGTGCAGCATGGGCAAAACCCCGTTCACGCGAAACCCGTCCCAGTTTAGCAGGATTGCAGATATGCAGATGCCAGTCCGGATTGGGTTTTCCTTGCCAGCTTCGGGTGATGATATTGAGATCTAACTGTTCGCTACCCAGGGCTTCCAGTGCGCGTGAAATAAAACGCTCGGCCCCGCCATCGGGGCGGTATTTTTGCCGGACAATCGCCAGACGTAACTTACTCATTTAAATAGCTCCTTGCGGCGGTCACCACGTCCTCAACCGGAATAACGGATAAATAACGTTGCTCGGTGCGCGTATCAATGGAGTCTGGCGGAGGAAGGGGAGCATAATCGCCAGCCCAGATGACCCGATTGTTGTCACCCCATGGACGCCAGTGTTGCAGCTTAGTGGGACCAAACAGCGCAATGCACGGTGTGTCCAGCGCGGCGGCCATATGCATGGGGGCCGAGTCCACGCCAATAAAAAGCCTGGCGCGAGCGATAAGCGCGGCCAACTGAGGCAGCGTCAGCTGGCCTGCCAGGGAGATAACATGCGGAGAATGGCACTGCGCAAGAATCCGCTCAACCATCGCCAGCTCGCTATCATCCGGTCCTGCTGTCAGGATGACTTTTCGGTCGGCTTGAGCCAGTTGGTCGATAGTGGCTGCAACCTTATCTTCTTCCCAACATTTAAACTGCCAGCGCGACGTAGGTTGCAGTACAATAAAAGGGCTATTTATCTGTTGCTGGAGCAGCATATCCTGCACTTTCCGATCGTCGTTCGGGCTGAAATGCATAGAGGCTTTGGCGCCCTCGGTTGAAATCTGCAGCGGTGACAGGGCTGACAGGTTCTGCTCCACCGTGTGCAACCGATCGTGATTTTCTGTGGTGACCAAATGATTGTGGCACCAGCTCCAGAAGGCGTTATCGCGTTTCTTAAACGCAAAGCCAATGCGCACCGGCGCGCCAGACAGCCGGGTAATAATCGCACTGCGCCACTGATCGGCAAGGTTAATCACCACATCGTAATGACGGGATCGCACTGCTGAGAGCAGGGCCATTTCATGGCGCAACTTCTGCCAGCCGCCTTCCTTTTTCCAGTTGCGATCGATGATATGCAGGTGATGTATGGAAGGATGCGCTTCCAGCATGGGGCGTGTTTCTTTATAAAGCAGGACATCAAGGGTGGCCTGCGGATAATGCTGATGCAAAGCATTGATGACAGGCGTAGTCAGCAGCATGTCGCCGTGATGACGCAGTTTGATTAACAGAATTTTTTTCGGTGCAAACTGGGCTGGAATCGGGCTTGTCATACTCAAATGCTCTCAGAATTCAGTGAGCTGATTGTAGGGCAAACCCTGAAGGGGTTAAAGCAAGTGACGTCGCTTATTTCCTGCGCCAGTAATAAATACGGCTCAGCCAGAGTAGCAGCTGATACCACTGTTTTACACCACGCGCATTACGCAGCATACGTTTGTGTGTCTGGGTAGCGAAGAGATCCGCAATCATCGCCTGACGGGCTGATTCCTCAGGTTCGCGTCGGATACTGTGGCATACGCTGAGTGCTTCGTAAGTGATCTGATAGTGGAATGCCGGGTAGATTTTGACTTTATGGCGATAGCGCGCATTGATCGCTTCCAGCATTTGGGCAATTTTCAGGTAGTGACGTTGATATTCAACATTGCGCAGGCCGGTACGCTTACGGTTACTGATTGAAGCATCGTGCAGATAGTAGCGATACAGCTGTTTATCGGTATAGCGTACGCGCTCTACATTCAGCATGAACTCTGTGGTCCACGGAATATCCTGATGGTGCAGGCCGGGTTCAAAATTTAGCTTCAGTTTTTCAATCAGTTCGCGTCGGTAAATACCGAGCCAGACAACATGTTTATAGCGATGAGTCTTCAGCGCCTTGTTGAGCCATTCTGGTCCGCTCAACACGGCTGTGCTGGTGAGCCTGTCCGGGGGAATAAGTGGCTGAACGTTCCCATCCGCCTGGAAAAACCACTCGGCGTTACATTGTGCTGCATCCAGATTGTCTGACTCTGCCATATCTACCAGCGTCTGGTACATCTCAGGCTTCATGGTGTCGTCAGCGTCCGGAAAGGTCACGTACTTGCCGCGAGCGACCGCCAGCCCTGCATTGCGCGCACGTGAGACGCCACCGTTGGGCTGGTGGATGACCTGAATGTGGGGGTAGCACTGTGCATAGCCGTCTGCCTTCTCACCTGAGCCGTCTGTGGAGCCATCATCAACGAGGATGATTTCCAAGGATGTCAGCGTCTGAGCCAGCAAAGACTGGATAAATGTCTCAAACATGGCACCAGCGTTAAACATTGGTGTGATTATTGATAATAAAGGCAAATTCTGTGACACGGCATCATAAATTCAAATGAAAATTGAGCGGATGTTTGCGGACATTATTACGAAAGCATTCAGAACTTTTTTTGCAATATGGGTCAAATACTCTGTGTAGCAGAAATTTATTTTTTCGCCACTCTTAACGCCAGGTATGCTATAGCCCGGCCGTGCTTTCCTAAACTGAGTATTATATGAAAAATATCCTCGTCATCAGGCGCGACAATATTGGTGATATGGTTTGTACCACACCGTTGCTCGAAGGCATCAAAACGGCCTTTCCCGAAGCTAAACTGACGCTATTGGTAAATAAAGTGGCGCAGGATGTGATACTGCATAACCCCCATGTTGACGCGCTTCATGTCTATAAGAAAGCCAAGCACCGTGGCAAGAACGAGACCGCAATTGGCGTTTACTGGCACCGTTTAAAAATTTTTTGGGCTTTACGTAAAACGAAGTTTGATGCGGCGGTACTGGCGAACCCGGTCCCCTGTAAATACAGCTTACGTCTGGCGCGTATGGCGGGAGCCACCCATATTATTGGCGCGGGTGAAGCCAGTAACGGGCTGACAAGAATCTTTTACAGAGACGATTTTTCTGGCAACCACCAGGTCGAACACACTTACTCGTATCTCTCAGCGCTGACCGATCATTTGCCTGCAGTTCCGCCGGTGAGAGTTTATTTAACTCATAAAGAGCGAGACCAGGCGAAAAAACGTATCAATTCCATGTTTTCCGTATCCGGCCAAACTTACGGTATACATATCAGCAGCCGTAGCCCGAAGCGACGTTGGGACCTGGAAAGCTATGCGGCTTTTATCCATTATCTGTTAGAGGATGAGCAAGCGCGTGTGCTGATCTTTTGGTCTCCGCAGGGTGCACTGGGGCCGGATGACAGGGGGGATGATGCCCGTGCAGAGAGCCTCCTTGAGTTAATCAATTCCTCTCGTGTCGCCGCCTACTCGACAACGTCGGTGCGTGATTTAATGGCGGGCTTTAGTTGCTGTGACCAAATTCTGTGTAGCGATGGTGGCCAAATGCATATCGCTGCAGGTTTACATAAAAAGCAGGTGGTGTTTTTTGGCGATACTAATGCCCCCGGATGGCACCCATGGTCAGGTGAATATAAAATCCTGCAGACGCCTTCCGGGGAATGTAATGACGTGACGCTGGAAAGCGTTATTGATGCGTGGCAACAGCTCAAAGGCAGTCCAGAAGCCGTTGTCGCGTAGCAATCTTATCATTTACTGAACGTCTGAGACTAAAGGCGTCTTTCGTTGCGCAAACAACGGTCAAACCTGCCGTTCCCTTAATCTGTTCGGTGATTTAAGGAACGGCTGGTTAACAGGATGTGTGCTCAACGGCAGAAATGTGGGCGTTCAGATCAGGTGTCAGCCAGATGCAAATATTGCTGGCAAATAACCGACAGGCTATAGATGTTCAAATTAAGTTGATGCAAATCAGGGGGATTATCGTGGATTTCACGCATTTTTTCCGCTAAAGAGGCTGCATTCATCTCAGACAGTCCGCGTCCCAGGTCACCGGTTAAAATACTTGCTGGTCCGCCAGGACAACGCGTACTCACTACCGGTGTTCCACAACTCATCGCTTCAATCAAAACGTTGCCAAACCCTTCACTGTCTGAGCTCAGAATCAACATCCTGGCATGACGAATCCAGGGATAGGGATTACGCTGGAAACCTTCAAAGCGCACGCGATCTGAAATGCCCAGTTGTTCAGTCAGTCGATGTAACTTCTCTTTCGTTGCAGGGCTGCCTTGCCCCAGTAAGACCAGAGGAGCCTGGATGCCACTTTGTGCGTAAGCTTCCAACAGGCGATCATGCCGTTTTGTTTCATGAAAACGACCAACATGTACCAGAAAATCTGTGCCTGCGAGCGGACAAGGTTCCTGAGAAAGCTGGCGGATTTCATCAAAATCAAAAGGGTTAAAAATCACGTTGGTTCGCGAGGGTTTCACGCCGACACAACGGATCAAATCATCCAGTACATATTGAGAAACCGCGACCACCTGACGATTACGGTAGACGTGACGGATTTTCTGGCGCTTAAGCCAAAACGCAAAACCTGATTTGCGCGCCAGATAAGAGGCCGAAAAAACGCCATGGATGCAGTACCAGGTTTTTAACGGATCGAGCGCACGCGAGGAAGATACAATGCGGTCAGTTTTATGCAGATGGGACAGTACCAAATCAAATTTGCCATACCGGGTCTCACTGGCACGGACGGCCTTATCCAGGAGTGTGGCACGACGCGATGTTTCAGTGAGCTTACGCCATGGGCTACGGCTAGCGTCGTTAATTATCTGGTAATCGAGTTCTGCAGGTAGGGGATAATCGCAGACGTTACGCAAAGAAAAAAGTGCTACCTGGTGCCCGTCATTTATCAGGCCCTGTGCCAGCGTCAGCACGACCTTTTCAGCACCGCCGCCTGGCAGCCCGTCAATTATCATCAAAATACGCTTGGACAAATTTTCACCTCAAAGACTCGCCTGCGCTGTGCGTGGTCTTAATTATGTGACTCACAGGCATTAAACAAGTCGTAACAGAGTAAAATAGTGAGTGCAGTTTCAAATAATTTTTCAAATATAAAAAACATTACAACGCTCTGTTATTCAATGACTTATAAACGAAACGCCCCTTGGATTAAGGTAATGATTTTAGGTTATCGACGCATAGATGACTACGAATAAAAACCAAACTCACCGCAATTATATTTTTGCGCGGATTGCGCACCCTGCGTAACATGGTAAAGAGAATCTCTACTGATTGTTGGATAAGTCATGGATAAACCAGCATTTTTAATTACCCTTGATACAGAAGGTGACAACCTCTGGCGCAATCGCAGCGGCAATGTCACCACGCATAATGTTCGCTTTTTACCGCGTTTTCAGTCGTTGTGCGAAAAATATGCGTTCAAACCCACCTGGCTCACTAACTATGAGATGGTCAGCGATCCTGCCTATGTGGAGTTTGGCCGCGACCTCCTTGCTCGTAATCAGGGTGAAATAGGCATGCATTTACATGCCTGGTACAGCCCTCCTGATTTCGCACTCACGGAGGATGACTGGCGTTACCAGCCTTATCTGATTGAGTACCCAGAGGCGGTCCTGCGCGATAAAGTCGCCTACATGACTGATCTGCTTGAAACGGCATTTGATACCAAAATGCGCAGTCATCGTGCTGGTCGCTGGGCCTTTAATGAAGTTTATGCGCGCGCATTGATCGATAATGGTTATCTGGTTGACTGCTCCGTTACGCCGCGTGTCGACTGGCATGGCTCACCTGGTGCACCCCAGGGTAAAGGTGGTACAGATTACAGCCGGTTTCCGGACTGTGCCTATTACGTCGATATCAACGATATTTCAAAACCTGGCCACTCAACCTTACTGGAATTGCCGATGAGCATTCAGTATCGACATGGCCCATTGAAAAATCAGTTTAAAAAAGCCTGGGACACTGTTCGGGGTAAATCGAGAGGGGCTCGGGTCAACTGGTTACGACCCATAGGCGGAAATCTGGCGCAAATGAAGCAGGTAGTTGAACAAACACTGTCGCAGGGAAACGATTATGTTGAATTTATGCTGCACTCTTCTGAGTTTATGCCTGATGGCAGTCCAACGTTTAAAAATGACGCAGATATTGACCGTCTTTATGATGATTTAGAGCAGCTGTTTAGCTGGCTTCAGGTGCGCACTCAGGGCATGACATTGACCGAATATGCCCTGAAGAAAAAAACGGCACTCGGTGCCGTCACCGATTCACACCAGTAGCCGGTTTACGGGTTTTAAATCGCAACCACGAAAAAAGCGTGTCGACTTCGGGATAGCGCATTTGCCAAAACTTTTTCGTTTTGCAATGGCCCTTACAAAGGCGTGCTGCTGACTTAAGCGCCAGTTTTGTTTGTTTATCGTAATGGTAATAGCCAAAAACCGCTTTCGACATGCTTTTTACTTCATTAAAACAGTTCACTATCATGCCTGCCGCCAACCGACGCCGTTCACTGTTTGTCTGCGCGATGGCACACATTTTATTCATGGCGAACAGCATGTCCTGAATATCGCTCTCACGAACATTACGTGTAATACCTTGCTGATTATCGCGGTAATAGTAGAGCGTATTCTCAAGATGAGCGATCTTCTGCGTCTTCAGATACTGAAAAGGCGTAAAGATAACGTCTTCATAGCGCCTTCCCACCTCAAACGCGTCTCCTTCCAGTAAGCTATTTCTGTATACCCGGTTCCACAGATGCCACATCGATCGGATAAAAAGAGGATGAAGACAATCCAGTCCCCGCCCTGAAAAATCATAAGCAACACGCTGAGGCGATTCGTTTTCTGATGCTTCAGGCACCGTATGTTCAAATCGGGCATAATTAAAATCAATCAGATCGTCCTGATCGGATAATAATAATGGCTTGATAATCGACAGATAGTTTTTACTGAGGAGATCGTCAGCGTCCAGGAAGGTAATGAATTTTCCTCTGGCTTTGAGCAGTCCGGCATTTCGGGCTGCGGCAACGCCCTGGTTAGCCTGTTGGATAAATTCGACTGAAGCTGAGGGATAACCGCTCAGAAAATCTTTTACGCGCTGTGCAGAAAGATCTGTCGAACCATCGTCGATAATGATGACCTGAATATCGTCATCGATCTGCGTAAATAGTGAATTCAGGCAGGGGATAATATAACGTTCACTATTGTACAAAGGGATAATTACGCTTAGCAGCCAGTCGCGGGTTTGCATTATGCTGCGTCCTGTAATGTAACGGAGGTATTGACCAACAAGCCGCTAATAATCACAGCCAGACAATAGGCTAGTGTGCCCTCAGTACTAAAAAAGATCACGTCGCTCAAGCCATATGTTATTAATGATACAGTCACGGCCAGGAGTGCAGGATTATGGCAAGGTGTGAATGCATTACGCACTAAGCAGAGATATAAACCGACCATCGCCAACAGCCCCACAATACCTTTAATTGAGAAATTTTCCATCAGTTCATTGTGCATGTGAACGGTAAGATAGGTTAACGCCCCATAAAGCGAAGGCTCTTTTGCCACGATTGCCTTTGCCTCTTCCGCGCGTTGCTCAGCGGACTCTCCCCATGGGGCCTCTGAGCCGGTACGAAATGCAATGATTTGCATGCTTAAGCGAGAAGCTATTGAATTCTCACCAGTTTTCTCATGCATGTGAGCAATGTCCTGATTGAACTGCTGTATACGTGTCGCAATGAGGTTATGAAATAGCGCGGCGCTCAGCAAAATCATCACCGGCACCAAAGAGAACAGCGTCATTTTATGTCGACGACTAATGACATGTGTACTCATCAGTACAATCATTAAGGTCAACACAGGATAAGCCAGCATCGCTGCACGCGTTCCGGTCAGCACAATGGAAGCATAGGTAAAGGCGAAAGCGGCTAAAAAAAGCAGCACTCTATGTCGGTTCTTTAAGAGTAAAACGGCTTTAATAAAAATTAGATTAACCGAGCTAATAATATAGGCGGCAACCGTCGCCCGATCAAAATTAAGCTCTACACGGTCTATATGTAAGAAAACACCCTGGTAAATGGCATAGCCATTTACCGCAAGTCCGCAAATAATGGCGGTCAACACGGTGTGTTTTTGCAGTGCGATTTTAATATTGAGCATTGTCAGTAAGATAAACGCTGCGGCGATCTGCAATCTTCCGGTTGACTGATACTGTCGGTAAAGGCTGATGAAATCGCCAGGCTGTTTATATATGGCTGTCCAGATAATACTGATGATACCGACAACCAAAAGAGCACCGGGAAGAATCAAATTTTTTTTATTGGTGGTGTAAAATCTGAAATGGAAAATGACGACCAGAAAGGCCAGATAGCTCGATAGATAAAAAACATTCTTGCCAAAATCTCCCCCAAATGGCGATGTAATAAAGGCTATCGCACATCCGATAAAAATCAGCTGGTTAAGAACGTTGGCAGGTGCATCTTTTTTTAAGATTAAATGATTAAGTTTCATTTTTTACTGATTACGTCCATCAAAGCATCATTGAATTCTGTCTTAAACAGCGCATAGTCGAAATGCTCTGCTGTCCAGGCTTTGGCGGTTTCACTAAATCGTTGGTAGGTTTCATGTCCGGATAAGATTTCAACCGCGTTGGCGCAATCAATATGAGAAACCAGTTTGGCCTCTTCCATAACATCGTGGACAGGATCGTAGATCTGATAAGGGAAATCAACGCGTATGCCAGTTAATTTCTCATGTTCATCAATCGTCACTGAGGGCATTAAACCTATTCCACACTGTTGATGGCTGACGACTTCTGGTTGGCCATCGATCATTGGAAAAATGACTGGTACACCAAAATAAAGCGCTTCCATACAAGAAAGACCAAATGGCTCAGTGACGGGCGTACTGAGATAGAGGTCAATACGGTTGAAAAAGGTGCTTATGTCATGCTGAAAACCGCTAAAGGTGACAAACTCACTAATATTTAAACGCTCTGCGAGCCCCACAAAGGCGTCGTGGTCAGGTCCTTTACCCGCGATTTCCAGCACAACATTGTGCCCACGTTGATGTAATTCTTTTAACGTCAGTAGCGCTACGCTAATACCTTTAAGGCTAACCTGGCGTGATGCGGTTCCCAGTCTGATCGGATTTTTCAGCGTTCTGGTTGCGGGGTTAATTCCCTGTGGCACCATGATTCGGTTAATAACGACATGATGTGGGCAAGGCAAATTAAAACGATGCTGCATCACGCGGTTTGAAGCATAAGAGGCTGAAATAACGCCATCCAGCATCGCCATAAAGTTAAGCGTTTTTTTATTCTTGGGATAGCGCCATGAGCAGCCGTGGTCGTAATAGACCAGAGCAGCACGCCTGGGTTTGGCTGCCAGTCCCGGAATCAAATCCCAAACTACAATCACATCGGCATCGCTGGCTTCTATCCGTTTTTGTAGTACATATTTCCGAAGAAATTGTGGGACTTTTAATTTCAGGCCATTAATCCAACGATTGGCAAAGGTGATTTTTTGTTGAGGAATATGGCGACGAATGTCGTCGTCTATCTCATTGCTGATGCAAATCACATCGTCATGCCCGTCAGAAAAGTCATTGATGTACTGCAAGAACAGACGCTCAACGCCACCCATTTTGCCAAGATTAATTATGTGGAGTTTCTTCATGCAAGAATCTCAAAGACCATATCTGCGACGTCCTTCGCGCTGATGTCTGCTAATTTGCTGCCCTCAACAGGGCGCAAAATATGCTGATTTTGCCCGTAACCGCCAATCAAACCCGGGTCGGTCGGACCATATAAAGTGATATTAGGCCTGTCCAGCGCGGCTGTCAGATGACTCAGGCCCGTGTCCACTGACACCACGGCATCCGCACCTGCCAACTGCTGTGCCACAGCTTCAAGAGAAAGCCTAGGCAAGACTTCTACGTGCTCAAAACCTTCAGCCAGACGTAGCGCACGCTGGTGCTCATGTTCGGCACCCCACGGCAACTTCACGCGTAAACCTGTTGGCTGGATGCGTTCAATTAAGTCTCGCCAATGGGCTTCAGGCCAGTGTTTATTATCACGTGTCGTAGCATGAAGAAATACCAGATAAGGGTTTTCACGCGATGCTAAGTGTTTCTGGAAATGTTCGGCAATCGCATAATCGCCCTGAGTGTGCGGTTTATCGTAACCCAGACTTTTTGCAAACAGCTCACGCGTTCTTTCAACCGCATGTTGCTTCTTGCTGACATCATGTTTTTTGTCATACCACCAACTGGCAAAAGGTTCACGTGCGCTGCGATTGTCCAGGCCGTGCTTAACGCCTTTAGCCAGTCGGGTGACGAGCGCGGCACTTTTAATCAGGCCCTGAGCATCGATCACCACATCATATTCACGAGACTGCAGCTCACGTTTAAACTGAACGCGTTCTTCACGCTGTTGGCTGCCAAACCAATGTTTACGCCAGCGACGGATGGCGACGGGCAGAACTTTTTCCACTGCCGGATGCCAGGACGGGATTTGCGCAAAGTTTTCTTCTACCACCCAATCAAAGCGTATGCCGGGTAAGGCATACATGGCATCGGTCAGTGCCGGAAGCGTATGCAGCACGTCGCCCATAGAAGAGGTTTTAACAATCAGGACGTGCATGTCCCCTCCTGGGCTTCACGCAATAGCGTGCTCAGTGTTTCATGGACCTGTGCGGGCTGAATATCGATAAGACTTTGATGGTAGCCTTGCTCGGCATCCCCTTTACGTACGCGGTGATAGCCGCTAATCAAACGGATAATCCGCGCCCGATCGGAGAGTGGTGGCGTGAAGTCAGGGCTGCTGGGGCCATATAAGGCGACCAGCGGTCGATTTAACGCTGCGGCGATGTGCATCAGGCCCGAATCATTACTGACGACTGCGCGGCACAGTGCCAGAAGAATAACGGCCTGCTCAAGCTGAGTTTCGCCAGCCAGATTACGGCAGTGTGCCCGGCTATCTTCAGGCAGAGAAGAGATGATATCTTCACCGGTCGGATGATCTTTCGCCGAACCGAATAGCAAGACCTGAAAACCTTCGCTGATTAACTGCTGCGCAAGGGCAGCATAATGAAAATGTGGCCAGCGCTTCGCCGGGCCAAACTCTGCACCGGGGCAAAAACCAATCGTCGGGCGCTCAGCAGCGAGCTGAAACTGCGCGGCAGTTTCTGTTTTTTCCTGTTCGCTAACCTGCAGTTGAGGCGTTAGCAAGGGCTGGGGCAGTTGCCGGGCTGAACGGACTGGCGCGTCATAAGCTAAAGCCACATACCGCTCGACCATCAGCGGAAACGCCTCTTTATCCAGCACCCGAAGATCGTTTAACAGGCCATAACGCATTTCTCCGCGCCAGCCGATACGGCGTTTAATCCCGGCAAAAAAGGGCACCAGCGCGGATTTGAAAGAGTTGGGGAGAACATAGGCGCGATCGTAACCGCTGGCTCGCAGCGATTTGCCCAGTCGGCGGCGTTCGCCAATCCCCAATGCGCCATGACCCAGCGGCATCGCCAGCGCCTGATTAACTTCAGGCATCCGTGAAAGAAGAGGACGGCACCAGGCCGGTGCCATCACATCGATCACCGCATCAGGATGTTCGGCCTTGAGCGTGCGATAGAGACTTTGCGACATCATCATATCGCCGACCCACGATGGGCCGATCACCAGAATTTTCATCGCGGGTATCCGTTCCTTTAGACGTTACGGTTTAACCAAACCATATATTCAGACACACCCTGTGCCACGGTTTTAAACGGTTTGTCATAACCCGCTGCGCGTAATTTTGACAGGTCGGCCTGTGTGTAAGCCTGATAGCGGCCTTTCAATTTGTCAGGGAATGGAATGTATTCAATCTGGCCTTTCTGGTGAAAGTTAAGCACGGCATCGGCCACTTCCTGGAAGGATTCGGCACGGCCTGTTCCGCAGTTATAAATGCCGGAAATCCCATTCTCCCAGCACCACAAATTCACGGACACCACATCATCAACATGGATGAAATCACGTTTGAAGCTGTCGCTGCCTTCAAACAGTTTTGGATTTTCATCATTACTGATCTGCGTGTTCAGATGAAATGCCACGCTTGCCATGCTGCCTTTGTGACCTTCACGCGGGCCGTAAACGTTGAAGTAGCGAAAACCGCATACCGGCGAGGTGGCTTCAGGCAGGATCTGACGAACATAGTGGTCGAACAGCATTTTGGAGTAGCCGTAAACGTTTAGCGGCTGCTCGTACTGACGCTCTTCAATAAAATTCTCGTTACGTCCGCCGTAGGTGGCGGCCGACGACGCGTAAAGGAACGGAATTTCACGCTCCAGACAGAAGTGCAGCAGATCTTTAGAGTACTGATAGTTGTTGTCCATCATGTACTTGCCATCCCACTCAGTGGTGGCTGAGCAGGCACCTTCATGGAAAACCGCTTCAATCGTACCGAGGTCTTCACCGGACATGATGTAGGTCAAAAATTCTTCTTTATCCATGTAATCAGCGATGTCCAGATCGGCAAGATTCACGAACTTGGTGCCATCTTTCAGGTTATCCACGACCAGAATGTCGTTGTGACCGCGATCGTTCAGCGTTTTAACGATATTGCTGCCGATCATTCCTGCGCCACCGGTGACGATAATCATACTGTTACCTTTGAAGTTTTGGGGTGAAACGGGACGTTTCACACGTAATGCTTACATCATAACATTTCATCCCGTCACAGACAGCCAGATGACTCTGTAAGGCGTTACTCATACCTCTTAACGACGTGAACTATGCTGCAAAATTAACATTCTGTTGGTCGATTAAGCGTAGAAAGGCGATATGTTCAGTAATATTTGCCTCATTCCTACCTTATCAGGAGCAGAATAATGCCAGTGCATTTTTACCAACATATCCGACAGCAACTCGACGCCGCCCAGCGTGAAGGTTTATTTAAAAAAGAACGCATCATTACCTCCGCGCAACAGGCGGAGATTGAGGTCGGACATAACCATCCTGTCATTAACTTTTGCGCCAATAACTATCTTGGCCTGGCTAACCATCCAGCCTTAATTCAGGCCGCTAAAGAGGGCATGGATTCACACGGCTTTGGCATGGCGTCGGTGCGCTTTATCTGCGGTACGCAGGATATGCACAAACAACTGGAAAAAAAACTGGCTGACTTTCTTGGCATGGAGGACGCCATTCTTTATTCCTCCTGTTTTGATGCCAACGGTGGGCTGTTTGAAACCTTACTTGGCGCGGAAGATGCCATCATTTCAGATGCGCTTAATCATGCGTCGATTATCGATGGTGTCCGCTTGTGCAAAGCACAGCGCTATCGTTATGCCAACAATGACATGACCCAACTGCGCGCCCGCCTTCAGGAAGCCAGGGATAACGGTGCGCAGACAGTGATGATTGCGACGGATGGTGTGTTTTCAATGGACGGCGTGATCGCCAATCTGAAAGCCATTTGCGATCTGGCAGACGAATATTCAGCGCTGGTCATGGTGGATGATTCCCATGCGGTGGGTTTTGTGGGTAACGCCGGTCGTGGCACCCACGAGTATTGCGAGGTCATGGGCAGGGTAGACATTATCACCGGCACTCTGGGCAAGGCGCTGGGCGGTGCATCGGGCGGATACACCGCGGCAAAAGCAGAGGTAGTGGAATGGCTACGCCAGCGCTCACGACCTTACCTGTTCTCTAACTCCCTGGCACCGGCGATTGTGGCGGCCTCTATTCGCGTACTGGATTTATTAAGCGAAGGCGACGGTCTGCGTCAGCGCCTGTGGGACAACGCACGCTTCTTCCGCGAAAAAATGACATCGGCAGGCTTTACGCTGGCTGGTGCCGATCACGCCATCATTCCCGTCATGCTGGGAGAAGCCAGCGTCGCGCAGGAATTTGCTCAGCTGTTACAACATGAAGGTATCTATGTTACCGGGTTTTTCTATCCGGTTGTGCCAAAAGGTCAGGCGCGAATCCGAACCCAAATTTCAGCAGCACACAGCCAGCAGCAACTGGAAACGGCGGTGGCGGCTTTCACGCGTATTGGTAAACAACTTGGCGTCATCGCCTGAGGATTGACCATGAAAGCACTGGCTAAGTTGAAAAAAGAGCAGGGCATCTGGATGGTGACTGATGCGCCGGTTCCCGAGCCGGGTCATAACGATTTATTGATAAAAATTCGCAAAACCGCCATCTGCGGGACTGACGTACATATCTATAACTGGGACGACTGGTCACGTAAAACGATTCCGGTGCCTATGATTGTCGGCCATGAATATGTGGGCGAGGTCGTCGCTATCGGTCAGGAGGTAAAGGGATTTAACATTGGCGATCGGGTTTCTGGCGAAGGCCACATAACGTGCGGGCACTGTCGCAACTGCCGTGCCGGTCGTACCCATCTGTGTCGCAATACCCAAGGCGTGGGCGTTAACCGGCAAGGGTGTTTTGCTGAATATCTGGTTATTCCCGCCTTTAATGCGTTCAAAATTCCCGACAATATCTCCGACGAACTGGCGGCGATTTTTGATCCTTTCGGCAACGCGGTACATACCGCTTTATCCTTCGACCTGGTCGGGGAAGACGTGCTTATTTCCGGTGCCGGCCCTATCGGTATTATGGCCGCGGCCGTGTGCCGGCATGTCGGTGCGCGTAATGTCGTGATTACCGACATCAATGATTATCGCCTTGAGCTGGCCCGCAAAATGGGTGTAACCCGCGCAGTCAATGTCGCAAAACAAGATCTGCGTGAGGTCATGCAGTCACTGGATATGAAAGAAGGCTTCGACGTGGGATTAGAAATGTCAGGCGCACCACCTGCTTTTCGAACCCTGCTTGAGGTGATGAATCACGGTGGTCGGCTCGCCTTGCTTGGCATTCCTCCCGGAGAAATGGCCATCGACTGGAACCAGGTGATATTCAAAGGGCTGTTTATCAAAGGGATATACGGACGAGAGATGTTTGAAACCTGGTATAAAATGGCCGCACTGATTCAGTCAGGGTTAGATCTTACACCGATCATTACCCATCGTTATGCTATCGATGATTTCCAGCAGGGGTTCGACGAAATGCGCTCAGGGCAGTCGGGAAAAGTGATTTTGAACTGGGCATAATTGAGCCCGTGAGTGCTCATCAAACACAGGGTGAGATGACGTAAGTTTGCGTAGTGTAAATATGCTGCACCCGGTTTAATGCCGGGTGCAGCATATTTCAGAAGAATTCATCGAGCCGGTGATAAAGCGGACTTTCTGTGATGCTTTCTCCAATCACGCCCAGCGCGCGCGTAGCCGGTACGGGCGCCAGCGGCTGCTTCACTTTACATTCACCCGGCGGCTGGAAACCCTGCGATGGCTTGCTGCGTGGCGGAGTGTTAGTCGGCGAGGTGTTGCCGTTGCGCAGCGGCTCATTCAGTAACTGGCCCGGTGTCACCAGGGTGATATCCGCCGGCAAGGAGGGCAACATTTGTTGCAGCACACGCACGGTATTAGGATGCGGATGACCGATCGCAATAGCGTAGCCATCCCGCTGGGCTAGCTTGACTGCCCGGCTAAATTGCTGACGAATCGAATTGATGTCCTGACTGTCATCCAGGAATACGCGGCGCTTGAGTACTCTGACGTGCGTTCCCTGCGCGGCCTGCAGTGACTGGCTGTTACCAATCGTCATGCTGTCGAGGAAATACAGGTTGTACTGATTAAGCACCTGCATGACTTTTTGCATACCGGGCAGGCTGGAAGTCATTTTGCTGCCCATATGATTATTCAGTCCCACCGCATAGGGGACATTATTCACCGCACTCCGAATGATGCGCTCAATTTCCGCGCTGCTCATTTCGGGCGTTAAGGTGTTTTTTTCAAGCGGTTGCTTACTTAACGGTGCCATAGGCAGGTGAATCAGCACTTCACGCCCGCCGTTATGCGCTTTAGTCGCCATCTGGCGGGCATAAGGCGCATCGGGAAGCACGGCAATAGAAATCGCCTGCGGCATTTGCAGTACTTTATTCTCTTCCGTCGGCCGATAGCCGAAATCATCAATAACGATGGCGAGCTTAGCAGCCTGGGCCGCGCAACTGAGCAGCAAGCCGCACAACAACGCGGTGATCTTATGACGATGATGTAGCACTTATTTCCCTAACCACGGAATGGGGTTGACCGCCTTGCCCTGACGTCGGATTTCAAAGTAGAGCGAAGGCGTTCCGCGACCACCGCTGGTGCCGACCAGCGCAACAGGCTGGCCTGCTTTCACTTGGGCACCCACGCTGACCAGCGCACTTTGGTTATAACCATACAGGCTCATATCCCCTTTACCATGCTCGATGACCACGACCAGACCATAACCTTGCAACCAGTCGGCCATCAACACACGACCATCGGCAATGGCTTTGACTTCTGTACCCTCTGGGGCGGCAATGACCAGGCCTTTCCAGCGTAATTCACCCTGCAGCTCCTCGCCAAAGCGATGCTCGACGCGGCCCCGTACTGGCCAGATATCCTGACCGTTGGGGCGGCCCAGTCCACCTGTTCGCGCCATCAGTTCGCGCTCGCTTTGTGTTGGCTGATAGCTGGAGCCTTTGGCTTTAGCCTGCACCTGACGCTGACGCACTTTTTCTGCCTCGCGTGCTTCACGGGCTGCGCGCTCACGGGCTTCACGTTCGGCACGGGCAATTTTATCTTGCAGACGGCTTTCGTTCTGACGCATCTCAACCAGGTCAGCCTGATCTTTCTGCAGCGCACTTTCCAGAGAGGTCAGAGTTTTTTTACGGGCTGCGCTGGCTTGCTGGAGTTTGTCTTGTTGTTCTTGCTGCTGTGTTAACAGCGATTTCTGTTGTTGCTGCTTTTGTTCCAGTGACGCGCGCTGTTGGGCTAATTCCTGACGGGTAGTTTGCAGGGCGGTGATATTTTCCTGGCGTGCGGTATTCAGATAACCAAAGTAAGCCAGAATACGTTCGCTGCGCTGGCTCTCTTCGCCCCCTAACAGGAGTTGCAGGCCTTTATGCTGACCCTGGCGGAAAGCCGCGTCCAACTGTTCTGCAAGCAGTTTTTCCTGTTGAGCCTGCTGTTTCTCAAGGCGGGAAACCGAGGCGGTGACCTGCGTGATTTCACCATTCAGGGCCGACAGGCTGTTACGGGTTTCCCGCAACTGTCGACTTGCCTGAGCAATGATTTTTTCCTGACTCTGCAACTGATTGAGCAACTGACTACGCTGAACTTTTTGCGCTTTTACGCTTTTTTCTTTTTCTGCAATTTCTTGCTGAATAGATTTCAGTTGCGCTTTATTGTCATCCGCAGCCACGCCGGGCACAGGGAAAAGCAACATGCCCGCATAAAGCAGGCTAAAAGACAGGGCGGACAAGCGGGTGAACAACGGCAGGATGCGACCGTTGTAACGAGTCCATGTTGGTAGAACGGTTATCTTTCCCTTCATAGGTCGATGATTATTCCACGATGAACAGTTGCTTACCAGCATTGCCGACCGGCTTTTGCTTTCCCAGAGTGATCCATTTTCATCAGGACAAGGCACCAGCGTCACGTCATTTTTGCCATTCCGCTCATTTTTTTGGAAAATGACGCACAAATCTTCACTCTGTCCGCTTAGCGTCTGTACATGCGAAGTGGCGCAGGTATACTCAGAAGCCTTGTTTTAGCTTATTAGCCCGGTCTGGAGTCGTTACCCCTCATGCAAGAAATTATGCAGTTTGCAAGCAATCACCCCGTCCTGAGTCTGGCATGGGTCGTATTACTTATATTGGTGATTGTGACCACCGTTAAAGGAATGTTCTCTAAAGTAAAAACGATCAGTCGAGGTGAAGCAACCCGACTTATTAACAAAGAGGACGCGGTGGTAGTAGACGTGCGTTCGCGTGACGATTACCGCAAGGGTCATATTTCGGGCGCGATTAATGTGGCTGCCGCAGATATCAAGAAAGGCAGTCTGGGTGAGTTGGAAAAGCACAAAGCACAGCCCATAATTGTGGTATGTGCAACCGGACAAAGCGCAGCCGATCCTGCTGCACATCTGAGTGCGGCCGGATTCAACCAGGTGTCCGTTCTGAAAGACGGTATCAGCGGTTGGAGCGGCGAAAATCTGCCGCTGGTTCGCGGTAAATAATCATCCTGAGGTCCCTATGGCAAACGTTGAGATTTACATTAAAGCAACCTGTCCTTATTGCCACCGGGCAAAAGCGCTACTGAGTCAAAAAGGCGTGGCGTTCCAGGAGATTCCCATCGATGGGGACATGGCAAAACGCGAAGAGATGATTAAGCGCAGTGGTCGGACTACCGTCCCGCAGATTTTTATCGACGGTCAGCATATTGGTGGCTGCGACGATCTGATGGCGCTGAACGATCGTGAAGGTTTAGATCCGTTACTTCAGGCGTAGTTTTACGCCAGACATTTTAACTTACAGGACTTAGTCACATGTCAGAACATAACACTAACGAAATGCAATTCCAGATTCAGCGCGTTTACACGAAAGATATTTCTTTTGAAGCGCCGAACGCGCCACAAGTGTTTCAGAAAGAGTGGGAACCAGACGTTAAGCTGGATCTGGATACTGCTTCTTCGCAGCTGGCTGATGAAGTGTATGAAGTGGTGCTGCGTGTGACCGTAACCGCGACCGTTGGCGAAGAGACCGCTTTCCTGTGTGAAGTTCAGCAGGCCGGTATTTTCACCATCGGCGGCATTGACGGTACTCAGATGGCGCATTGCCTGGGCGCTTACTGTCCGAATATCCTGTTCCCGTATGCCCGTGAATGTATCACCAGCCTTGTTTCCCGTGGAACGTTCCCGCAACTCAACCTTGCGCCAGTGAACTTTGATGCGCTGTTCATGAACTATCTGCAGCAGCAAGGCGAAGAAGGTGCTGCGCAACATCAGGATGCCTGATGAGTACTCACGCTTCGATTAGCGTCATCGGTGCCGGTTCATACGGCACCGCTTTGGCGATTACGCTGGCCCGCAATGGCCATCCGGTGTTGTTGTGGGGCCACAATCCCGCTCATATGGCACAACTGCAGTCCGACCGCTGCAATCTTGCTTTCCTGCCTGATGTTCCTTTTCCCGATAATCTGACTGTTGAACCCGATCTGGCGAGTGTCATCGCTGCCAGCCGCGATCTGCTGGTTGTCGTGCCCAGCCACGTTTTTGGCGATGTGCTGACGCAGATCAAACCCGGTTTGCGCGATGACTCACGCATTGTCTGGGCGACGAAAGGGCTGGAAAAAGAAACCGGTCGTCTGCTGCAGGACGTTGCACGGGAAATCCTGGGTGAGGCGATTCCACTGGCGGTGATCTCCGGCCCAACGTTTGCGAAAGAGTTGGCTGCGGGTTTACCGACGGCGATTGCTCTGGCGGCCACCGATTCACAATTTGCGGATGATTTGCAGGCGCGACTGCACTGCGGCAAAAGCTTTCGCGTATACAGTAATCCCGATTTTATTGGGGTTCAGCTGGGCGGCGCAGTGAAAAACGTGATTGCGATTGGTGCCGGGATGTCAGACGGCATCGGTTTTGGCGCAAACGCCCGAACAGCCTTAATTACCCGCGGACTGGCTGAGATGAGTCGTCTTGGCGCGGCGCTGGGTGCCGATCCGACGACGTTTATGGGCATGGCCGGTCTGGGTGACCTGGTGCTAACCTGTACCGATAATCAGTCGCGAAACCGCCGTTTTGGCATGATGCTCGGACAGGGCGAAGATGTTGATGGTGCGCAGCGCATTATCGGACAAGTTGTAGAAGGTTACAGAAACACCAAAGAAGTCAAAGCACTGGCCGCACGCGTCGGGGTCGAAATGCCGATTACCGAACAGATTTATCAGGTGCTCTATTGCGGAAAACCGGCACGAGATGCAGCATTAAGCCTGCTGGGGCGTTCAAGGAAGGACGAAAACAGTACAAACTAAAGCAGGGAGCCAGGCATCATCACCTGTAGCGCCGGTTAAGGCGCTTTTTTTATCGGGAGAAAACAGCATGTCGTCTGATGAGTTAGAACTGGTCTGGAATAATATCAAGGCAGAAGCACGAGCGCTGGCAGACTGCGAGCCGATGCTGGCCAGCTTTTACCACGCGACATTGCTCAAGCACGAGAATCTTGGCAGTGCCCTGAGCTATATGCTGGCGAATAAACTGGCTAATCCAATTATGCCTGCTATCGCTATTCGTGAAGTGGTCGAAGAAGCATACCGTGAAGATCCCTCAATGATTGCCTCTGCGGCCTGTGATATTCAGGCGGTACGCCTGCGCGATCCCGCGGTTGATAAATATTCCACGCCACTGCTTTATCTGAAAGGATTTCATGCTCTTCAGGCACATCGCATTGGACACTGGCTGTGGAATGAAGGTCGACGCGCCTTAGCGGTATATCTGCAGAACGAAGTGTCTGTCTCGTTTGCCGTGGATATTCATCCGGCTGCAAAAATCGGTCACGGGATCATGCTGGATCATGCGACCGGCATTGTGATCGGTGAGACAGCCGTTGTGGAAAACGATGTCTCAATTTTGCAGTCAGTCACGCTTGGCGGCACCGGTAAAACCAGCGGAGACCGCCATCCGAAAATTCGTGAAGGCGTGATGATTGGTGCTGGTGCAAAAATCCTGGGCAATATCGAGGTAGGGCGCGGTGCCAAAATTGGGGCCGGTTCTGTCGTATTGCAATCTATTCCACCGCATACGACTGCTGCCGGTGTCCCTGCCCGCATCGTCGGTAAGCCCGGCAGTGAAAAGCCGTCAATGGATATGGATCAACACTTTAACGGCAATGGTGCCGGCTTCCAGTTTGGTGATGGTATTTAGGATTTGATCAGTGCGCCAGCATAGTCGAGTTGGCGCCACGCTTCGTACACCACAACCGATACCGCATTAGACAGGTTCATGCTGCGGCTTTCCGCCATCATGGGAATGCGTATTTTTTGCTCTGCAGGCAATGCCTGCAACACCTCTGCAGGTAACCCACGGCTTTCCGGGCCAAACAGCAAATAATCACCTCGCTGATAGCTGACCGCACTGTGTGCCGGTGTGCCTTTCGTGGTTAGCGCAAACAGGCGCCCAGGCTGCTCTGTTGCGAGAAAAGCCGGATAATCAGCATGAAATTTGATGGCGGTAAATTCGTGGTAATCCAGCCCCGCACGGCGAAGACGTTTATCGTCCCAGGCAAAGCCAAGCGGCTCAATCAGGTGGAGCTGGAAACCGGTATTCGCACACAGGCGAATAATATTGCCTGTGTTAGGTGGGATTTCTGGTTCAAATAATACGATGTTAAGCATAAGGCCCCCGATAACGAGGGCCGAAGCATAGCAAATTATTGCCTTGCAGAGGAGTAGAGTGGGAGCCAGATAGTAAGACGCAAGCCACCGAGTGGGCTGTCATCCGCTTTGACCCATCCACGATGTTGCTGTATGGCCGTTTCCACAATCGCCAGCCCCAGACCTGTGCCGCCGGATTCCCTGTCCCGGGCTTCATCCGTTCGGTAGAAAGGGCGGAATATCTGCTCGCGATCTTCCGGGCTCACGCCAGGACCATCGTCATCAACGTGCACCGTAATGCCCGAAATATCAACTGAAAAACTGACGCTGATATGCGTATGTGAGTAGCGTAAAGCATTACGCACAATGTTCTCCAGGGCGCTTTCGAGCGCATGCGGATTACCGTAAAGCGGCCAGGGGCCAGGAGGATAAGGAATCTCCAGGGTTTTGCCCATTTGCTCCGCTTCAAACCTGGCATCTTCCAGCACGTCGTTCCAGAGTTGATTCGCCTTCATGGCTTCACTGACCAGCGCATTCTTGTGCTGCGTTCTCGACAGCACAAGCAGGTCATTAATCATGCCATCCAGTCGCTGAGCTTCCATCTCAATGCGCTCCAGCTCTTTGCCTTCGCCATGACGGCGACGCAGCAGAGCCGTAGCCAGCTGTAATCGCGTCAGTGGCGTACGCAATTCGTGGCTGATATCGGACAGTAAGCGTTGCTGACCGTTCATCATACGTTCCAGCGCACTGACCATCTGGTTGAAGCTGGAACCCGCGGCCAGAAACTCCTGCGGGCCAGATTCCAGTTCTGGATGCTGACGCAGGTTGCCGCTGGCAACTTCATCCGCCGCGTATTTGAGTTTTCGCGCTGGACGCGCCAGGCTCCATGCCAGCCAGAGCAGAAGCGGTGAGCTAATCAGCATGGTAACGATAAGCAACAGCAGAGGCCGGTCAAACAGCAGGTTAATAAAGTCCAGTTGAGAGCTGCTGGCGGGACGGATCAGATAGAGCTGATAATTATCTTCCCCATCGCGTACAGCGAAGGGGCCGACCATCTCGACCCGACCATACTTTTTCTTTTGCGGATGGTCGGCATTATCTGATTGACCGATAAAGTTACGGATAACCTGCATTTCATTATGCTGCGCGCCAATGACCCGGCCTTCGCTGGTGACTAACAGCAAGCGTTGACCGGGCGGTGCCCATTTCTCAATAGCCCGAAATAAGCGCCGCCACCACATCAAATCATTCGGGGGATCGCGCGATAGCTCTGCTTCAACGTGCTGCTCTATCATCGTCCCCTGACGCTGCTCGCTTTCCAGTAGCGCCGTCATCTGACGTGAGTCGAGCTTGGGTACCATGAGCACCAGCATCAATACCAGCGCCAGCGTCAGCCAGAAGATAGCAAAGATGCGGGTAGTCAAACTTCCTATCATGATGCAGAAACCATCAGGTAGCCGCGGCCACGTAAGGTTTTAAACCACGGATGGCCGTCACGGCGTTCGGGAAGCTTACGACGCAGGTTGGAGATGTGCATATCAATGGCGCGGTCAAAAGGCGTAAGGCGCTTACCCAGAACTTCCTGGCTAAGGTGCTCGCGAGAGACAACCTGACCCAAATGCTGTGCCAAAAGATAAAGCAGGGTGAATTCCGTGCCGGTGAGATCCAGCGTTTCACTGTCGAAACTGGCTTCCTGACGACCCGGATTCAGGCGCAGACAGTCAACTTCGAGCGTCGGTGAACTGTTGTCGTGTTGCTGCTGTTGTTCACTCCAGTTCGAGCGGCGCAGGATAGCGCGGATACGCGCGACCAGCTCACGATCGTTGAAGGGTTTTGGCAGATAGTCATCAGCACCCAGTTCAAGGCCCAGCACGCGGTCCAGCTCGCTTCCACGTGCGGTGAGCATAATGACGGGCGTCTGGTATTGCTGGCGTAATTCTTTCAGGGTGTCGATACCGTTTTTCTTCGGCATCATGACGTCCAGTAAAAGCAAATCAATTGAGTTATCGAGCAGGTTCAACGCTTGCTCACCATCACTGGCGACCACGACTTCAAACCCTTCCATTTCTAACAGCTCTTTCAAAAGCGAAGTTAATTCGCGGTCATCATCTACCAACAGGATTTTATTCATTTTTGTAGCCCTCCGCAGGCAAAATAGCGTGTTCCTATGATACCAATCCATCGCTTTACGTACTTTTACACCCCCTGACGGATGTTTGCAGCTGTCGCCGTACACTGGCTATCGTTGAATCGCAAAACAGAACGAACTGGAGTAAACGATGCGCAAATTAACCGCCGTCGTTATTGCCTCAGCGATGGTTCTCTGTAACGCCAGCGCAAGAGCAGCAGAGTCGATGGCGCTTGATGAGGTGCATCACGGCGGATTTACGACAGGCAGTATGACGCAAAATTCGCAAAGTCACATGTTCGACGGCATTGAGTTGACGGAACATCAAAGACAGCAGATGCGTGACCTTATGCAGCAAGCCCGACATGAGCGTCCTGCAACGAACATTGATGATATCGCAGCCATGCATGATCTGGTGACTGCAGATAAATTTAACGAAGCGGCCATCCGCAATAAAGCCGAAGCCATTGCCAGAGTTCAGGTCGAACAGCAGGTTGAGATGGCGCGGGTCCGTAATCAGATGTATCACCTGTTAACGCCCGATCAGCAAGCCGCGTTACAGAAGAATTACGAGCAGCGTTTAAACACATTACGCAAGCTCTCGAATCTGCAGCCAGCATCATCGCTGCAACCCGTGAGTCGTACCAGTAGTAACCAGTAGTGACCAGTAGTAAATAGTATCCCTGTTTTCCTTGCCATAGACACATCCCTGTCTTCCCCCTCATGATGAGGGGGTTTTTTTTATCTGTTATTTATCATTTACGATAAACTTACAATTCCTGCCCCGAACCGGGTAAATATGAAATGCCTTTGGTTTTCTTCCTGTTTTTTATTCATTCCGCTTTTTGCTGCTTTCCCTCATTGCGCATATTTCATTTCTCTTTATGGTTTTCAACTTGCTGATATTTATGTGTTATTTTCGAATTCGATTTAATTTCATTTATATTTCAATTAGCTGGAAATATCCCGTTCCGCTTGCACGTTAATTGCCCCCACCTACACTTAAATTGTCTCAGCATGGACGCCGATGTACTTACGAAATTAACGGAGAGCAGCAACCACATCATGTAGTCCGAATTAATCTATTAACGGAGTAAATTATGGCAGAGCATCGTGGTGGTTCAGGTAATTTCGCAGACAACCCGCAAAAAGCGTCTGAAGCCGGTAAGAAAGGCGGTAAGAGCAGCGGCAATGGCGGCGGCGGCGGTAATTTCAAAAATAACCCCGAAAAAGCCTCCGAAGCGGGCAAGAAAGGCGGCAAAAAGTAACGGCTGCTAAGCACTGAACCAAATCTGCACGTTGATTTGGCGCCTGTCCAGACAGGCAATTCGCCCCGTCTTACATCAGGATGGGGCGAAGTACCAGGCTAATTCCCTTCCGAAATACACCTTCCTCATGACTCTCCATGGCAGTTGAACAGTCAGGCGCGACGCTGCCTATGGTGTTAAACTTATCCCTTCTCTCATTCTGCTTTACGTTCTCAGTAATGATGTCCATGGAGTGATGGCATGCAGGCTTCGTACGGAAAGTTAATACAATCTGCGGCAGTTGCGGCGACGCTGCTTGCTTCCATCCTGTTGATCGTGAAGATTTTTGCCTGGTGGTACACAGGATCGGTGAGTTTGCTGGCAGCGCTGGTGGATTCATTGGTTGATATCGCCGCTTCTCTTACTAACCTGCTGGTGGTGCGTTATTCCTTACAGCCTGCCGATGCGGACCATACGTTTGGTCATGGTAAAGCCGAATCACTGGCGGCACTGGCACAAAGCATGTTTATTTCGGGTTCAGCACTTTTCCTCTTTCTCACCGGTATTCAGCATCTCGCGTCCCCCAATGAACTGCGCTCGCCCGGCATCGGGATCATTGTGACCCTGGTGGCTCTGGTTTCGACGTTATTTCTGGTCACCTTTCAACGCTGGGTCGTGCGAAAAACCCGCAGCCAGGCCATTCGGGCAGATATGCTGCACTATCAGTCCGATGTGTTTATGAACGGCGCTATTCTGGTGGCGCTGATATTAAGCAGCTACGGTTTCACGCGTGCCGATGCGCTGTTTGCGCTCGGCATTGGTGTCTATATTCTTTTTAGTGCATTGCGTATGGGTTATGAGGCGGTACAGTCGTTACTCGACAGAGCCTTACCCGACGAAGAGCGGCAACAAATCATTTCGATTTCATCCAACTGGCCGGGCGTGCAGGGGATACACGATGTGCGAACGCGTCAGTCTGGCCCGACAAAGTTCATCCAGCTTCACGTTGAGCTTGAAGATCAACTACCGCTCGTCCAGGCACATCGTATCGCCGATCAGGTAGAGAAAGCGCTGCGAAAAGCTTTTCCCGGTTCGGACGTCATTATTCATCAGGATCCCTGTTCTGTGGTACCGTTTGAAAAGCAGGATTCTTTTAACTTTTAACTTACATGAATTAAGTTAACAAAATGGAAACGGCATATCGTTAACATTACTGCAAAAAATTAGTGAAAAGTTGTCTGACCTGAATCAATTCAGCCGCAGGCCTTTGATATACTATCTGCCATCATATGTCGCGCTCATCACAATCGTGTTTATCAGCGTTGAACAGGCCGGATTAACCCTTAGCTTTGAACAATCCAGAGGTTGTCATGATCAAAAAAATTGGTGTACTGACCAGCGGCGGTGACGCCCCAGGCATGAACGCAGCCATTCGCGGCGTAGTTCGGTCCGCATTAAGTGAAGGGCTGGAAGTTTTTGGTATCTATGACGGCTATCAGGGTTTGTACGAAGATCGCATGATCAATCTCGACCGTTACAGCGTGTCCGATATGATTAATCGCGGCGGCACTTTTCTGGGTTCAGCGCGCTTTCCTGAGTTTCGTAATGATGATGTTCGCCAGGTGGCCATTGAAAACCTGAAAAAACGCGGTATTGATGCGCTCGTCGTTATTGGCGGAGATGGCTCCTATATGGGGGCGAAGCGACTGACCGAGATGGGTTTCCCCTGTATTGGCCTGCCAGGCACTATCGATAATGATGTTGCCGGTACTGATTACACCATTGGCTACTTTACGGCACTGGAGACGGTGGTTGAAGCCATTGACCGCCTGCGCGATACCTCTTCATCACACCAGCGTATCTCCATCGTCGAAGTGATGGGCCGTTATTGTGGTGATTTGACCCTGGCTGCCGCCATTGCCGGCGGGTGCGAATTTATCGTGTTGCCAGAAATTCCATACACCCGCGAAGAGCTTGTGGCAGAAATTAAAGCCGGTATTGCGAAAGGCAAAAAGCATGCGATTGTTGCCATCACTGAGCACATTTGTGACATCGACGATCTGGCGCGCTTTATTGAGACTGAAACCAAACGCGAAACGCGCGCCACGGTTCTGGGCCACATTCAACGTGGCGGCGCACCTTGTGCCTATGACCGCATTCTGGCGTCACGTATGGGTGCCTATTCCATCGAACTGCTCATGCAGGGCTACGGTGGCCGTTGCGTAGGTATCCAGAACGACAAGATGGTTCATCACGATATCATCGATGCGATTGAGAACATGAAGCGTCCGTTCAAACGTGACTGGATGGATACGGCGAAACAGCTTTACTGATTTTCTCAGCCTTAACGGGCATGCTTAACGGTATGCCCTTACGCCTTTCCTATATTCCCCAAAGTTATAACCGCTTATTTTTAATTCTTTTAGCTCTGAAAAAGTTTATGTCACGCTTGTCCCATAATGAACTGGGAGAGTGCGTAATGAATAAATGGGCCATTGGTATTAGCTTGTTACTGGCATCAGGCAGTGTTCTGGCGAAGGATATCCAGCTGTTAAACGTTTCTTACGATCCCACCCGTGAACTGTATGAGCAATACAACAAGGCCTTCAGTGCGCACTATAAACAGGAAACGGGCGATGACGTGGTGGTCCGCCAGTCGCATGGTGGTTCAGGCAAACAGGCGACATCCGTCATAAACGGCATTCGTGCTGACGTTGTGACGCTGGCGCTGCAGTCTGATATCGATGCTATTGCTGAACGCGGTCGTATTGATAAGAACTGGATTAAGCGTCTGCCGGATAATTCGGCACCTTATACATCCACGATTGTGTTCCTGGTTCGTAAAGGCAACCCCAAAGGGATTCATGACTGGAACGATCTGATTAAACCCGGTGTTTCCGTCATCACGCCTAATCCCAAAACTTCAGGTGGTGCTCGCTGGAATTACCTGGCAGCCTGGGGCTGGGCGCTGGATCACAACAACGGCGATCAGGCAAAAGCACTGAGTTATGTGAAAGCCCTGTTTAAAAATGTCGAAGTACAGGACTCCGGCGCGCGCGGCGCGACCAACACCTTTGTTGAGCGCGGCATCGGTGATGTTCTCATCGCCTGGGAAAATGAGGCGTACCTGGCCGTGAATAAGCTGGGCAAAGACAAATTTGAGATCGTCACCCCAGGCGAGTCTATTCTGGCAGAGCCAACGGTTTCCGTGGTGGATAAGGTGGTTGATGAGAAGGGAACTCGTCCCGTGGCTGAGGCCTATCTGAAGTACCTCTACTCGACCGAGGGACAGACGATTGCCGCCGAAAACTACTATCGTCCGCGCAATGCTGAGGTTGCGAAGAAGTTCGCCAGCACCTTTGCCCCTGTAAAACTGTTTACCGTGGACGACAAATTCGGGGGTTGGGCTAAAGCACAAAAAACCCACTTCGCGGACGGCGGCACCTATGACCAGGTCATGAAGCCGTAACGATTGACTGACACAATCTAAGCCAGCGGAAACGCTGGTTTTTTTATGCGTGACATTCCGGCACTGTCAGGCGAGGATGCTGACTGATTCAGTATGGAGAGGGTAACTATGCAGGCAAATCGTCGGGCCTTCATCATCATTGCGTTTCTGCTGGTGCTTGTCGTGACAGGAATGGGGATAGCTTCCCTTCATGTTAAAGGCAATGCCGATGCGCTTTGGCAGATCGTCAGCGAAAAGTGCGTACCCAATCAGCAGAATAACGGGCAACCCGCGCCTTGCGAGCGAGTCGATCTGCAGCAGCGTTATACACTGCTCAAAGACCGTAACGGCCCCTTGCAATACCTGTTAATTCCCGTTGATAAGATAACCGGCATCGAAAGCCCGCGGTTGCTCAGCACAGCCACACCCAATTTTTTCAGCTTTGCCTGGCAGGACAGAGGCGTAGTGGCGCAGAAATTCGGTTCGCCCATTAAAGACACGGTGCTGTCGCTGGCGATCAATTCCGAATACGGGCGTACCCAAAACCAGCTGCATATTCATATTTCCTGCTTACGGCCCGATGTCCGTCAGCAACTGGATGGACTGGCACCGACTCTCAATGCGCAGTGGAAGGATGTTACCTTTCTGAACCATCACTATATTGTGCGGGTGCTCAGTCAGGCGGAACTGGATCAACAGAGTGTCTTTATCCGGTTAGCGTCTGAAGTCCCGGATGCTAAGAATGCAATGGGGAAATACGGCATGGCACTGACTGGCTTATCCGATGGTCGTCTGGTGCTGATGGCGGTAGAGCGCAACTGGCTTTTGCTGAATAAGGGATCGGCAGAGGAGGTGCAGGATCACGACTGCGCCCTGCTACAACCCATAAAAAAAGCGGCCTGATGAGGCCGCTTATGCTGTGCTTAATCGCCGGTTAGCGTTGTTTAGCCGCCGCAGCGGCTTTAACGATCACGGCAAACGCATCGGCTTTCAGTGATGCGCCACCAACCAGTGCACCGTCGATGTCCGGCTGAGTAAACAGCTCGGCAGCATTTTTATCGTTAACTGAACCACCGTACTGAATAATCACTTGCTCAGCGATGGCAGCATCTTTTTTGGCAATATGGTCACGAATAAATTTGTGAACCGCCTGCGCCTGAGCAGGAGTGGCTGACTTCCCGGTACCGATCGCCCATACCGGCTCGTAAGCGATGACCGCGTCTTTAAATGCTTCAGCGCCTTGAGTGGTCAGCACGGCATCAAGCTGACGTGCACAGACTTCTTCCGTTTTGCCCGCTTCGTTTTCTGCTTCGGTTTCACCGATGCAAAGAACCGGCACCAGGCCCGTCGCTTTCAACACGGCATATTTTTTCGCAATGAACTCGTCACTCTCTTTATGATAAGTGCGACGTTCTGAGTGACCAATGATGATGTATTTCGCGCCAATATCTTTCAGCATTTCAGCGGACACTTCGCCGGTGAATGCGCCAGAGAGGTTCACATCAACGTTTTGAGCACCCAGTGCGATGTGGCTACCGGAGATGGCATGTTTCGCCTGATCAAGATAGAGCGCGGGCGGGGCGATAGCAACGCCACAACCCTCAACGCCCGACAGTTCTTTACGCAGACCGTCGATCAGTTCGGCTGTCATATGCTTGCTGCCATTCAACTTCCAGTTACCCATAACCAGTGGATGTCGCATTCTATCCTCCGCATAACGCGATACATGAAATGGCGCTGCCCCGGGGCAACGTTGTCTGCCAGACAGTATAGAGATCAAATAACGTCGTGGCTTTGCTTTTCGTCATTTTTGCCCCGACCATCAGGGCGCGGCGAGCGCAAGTTTTACCGGCTCAATGGCAAAGGTTAATCCTTTATCCCCGTTGTCGGAAACCACAAAACGCAGTGCACCTTCAACGTGCTCGTAGTATCGTGAGCCTTTGCCCGATTTAAGCAGCGTTTCCAGCTTTTTACGTCCCTCTTCTGGCGTGAGTCCCGGCACAAAAAAACGTAACAGAGCGGTCATATAATCCATGGCTTTGGCCTGGGACGCACTCTGATCAGGGCCCGGTACCGGGAGCCAGGTGATCTGCAGCGTTTTAATTTTACCCGTGCCAGGCTCAAGCGCCGTGGAAGAGTAAAGCGTTTCGTTAATCTTGGTGGCTGCCCGCGTCAGATCGGTTTTTTCATCGCGGGAATCAATGGCGCGGTACTCCAGCAGCGGCAGTTGTGGATTCGCCAGATTATATTTTTCACGAAACTGGCCGATAGTCATATCCAGCGTGGGCGCACCCGTTAACAGGTAGGGCGCGGTAGGCATATGTTCTGCCTTGTCGAGGGGTGGCGGATCGGCAGCAAAAACCGGAACCGTTAGCGCAAGACTCAGCAACAGTACGCCTGGCAAATTCTTCATGTTGTCGGCCCTGACCAATAAACTCGATATCAAATTAGAACGGTTTTTACCTTCAAGGTCAAAAGCGTGCAGCGTAAAATTTTGTCTGGAGGAAGGTGCATGATATTACAGCAATGGTTTTTCTCTTTTCGGGGCCGCATCGGGCGCCGGGATTTCTGGCTCTGGCAGGCGATCTGGTTACTGTTAACCAGCGTGCTGTTTTTTCTGGCCGGTAACGATCTGGTAGATACACAAATGGCCGCGTTTGGCATCGTGTGTTTATTGTGGCCCGCCAGCGCCATCCTGGTTAAGCGCCTGCACGATCGCGATCGCCGGGGTTATTGGGCGCTGTTACTGATTGCCGCCTGGCTGCTGATGGCGGGCAACTGGAGCATGACCGGCGATATCCTGCAGTGGGTGATCGGGCGCGTGCTGCCTTTTATCATTCTGGCAGGATTCATTCTGGACCTTGGCGTGTTTCGTGGCACCGCCGGCGATAACCGCTTTGGTGCCACGCCGGTGCCTTTACGTCTGAAACGTGCGAGTTACCAGTAGTTCTCACTGGTGATATGACCGGGCTTGCGCTTGAGGTGCTTGCGCATGCCACGTGTCTCTTTCAACAACTGCTGCGTGTCACGTACCATCTGCGGGTTGCCGCAGACCATCACGTGGCTGGTTTCTGCCTCTATAGGTAAACCGGCCGCCCGCTCCAGCTCGCCACTTTCGATTAATGCCGGCACACGACCGGTCAATGAGCCCATACTTTCTTCACGGCTGACGACCGTAATCACCTGCAGCTTGCCGTTGTAGATTTGCTGAAGTTGCTGCATGAGAGGCAAAAAGCTGAGGTCGGCTGCGTAACGCGCGGCATGCACTAACACGATGTTATCGAAGCGATCCAGACCGTCGCCCTGCTGCAAAATCGACAGATAAGGACCGACGGCCGTACCGGTTGCCAGCATCCATAAGGTCTGACAGTCCGGCACTTCATCCAGGATAAAAAAGCCTGCAGCATCTTTGGTAATCATGACCTGCTCACCGGGACGCAGCGCCTGAAGATGGGGGCTTAGCTTACCGTCAGGCACGGTGACTAAGTAGAACTCAAGCAGGTCGTCATTCGGTGCATTGACGTAAGAGTAGGCACGTTGCACGCGTTCGCCCTCGATCTCCAGCGCCAGCTTTGCATACTGGCCAGCGCTAAACGGAGCAATGGGGGCCTTAATCCGCAGGCTAAACAGCGCGTCGGTCCAGTTTTTCACTTCCTTTACTTGAGCATTGATCCACTCGGCCATGGTTACTCCTTCAGCGTTGAATCGTCAGGCGAATAAGCATCTTCTCTACTGCACTGGCAGATTACCAGTCTGTCAGGCTGCAAAGGCTCTAATCGACAAACTGTATTGTTAAGTTTACAACCTGGTAGCCATTATTGACGTGAATTGAACACTCACTTTTCATTAATGACTCGCTTTGTCATGAAATCCTGATATTTTCCTGCCACAACCCGTTTCAGCCGTTATTTGTGCTGCTTAAACGTTCATGTTCATACAGACCTTTTGTTCAATCATGATGAAAAAAATAGAAAATCGTCCGTTGCTGGTCATGCTCATTGCGCTGGTTGCAGTAGGGCAAATGGCGCAGACCATCTACGTGCCCGCCATGGCGGCGATGGCGGATGCGCTGCAGGTGCGTAATGGCATGATGCAGCATGTGATGGCGGCGTATTTAATCACCTATGGCGGATCGCAGCTGATCTACGGACCGCTGTCTGACAGCGTTGGACGTCGCCCGGTGATCCTGGCAGGAATGGCGATCTTTATGATCGGCTCGATCACCGCCATGATGGCCTCGTCGCTGGATATGCTGGTGCTCGGCAGTGCGATTCAGGGCGCGGGCACCGGCGTGGCTGGCGTGATGGCGCGTACTATGCCGCGCGACCTCTATAACGGTCATGCCTTACGTCAGGCGAACAGCTGGCTCAACATGGGCGTGCTCGCCAGCCCCTTAGTCGCACCGGTTATTGGCGCGCTGTTAACGCAGCTGTTTGGCTGGCATGCCTGTTTCGCTTTTCTGCTGGTGCTGTGTCTGATCGTGACGATTGCTATGGCGCGCTGGCTACCGGAAACGCGCCCCGTCACTACCGAAGTCACGCCGTTCTTTACGCGCTATATCCGGTTGTTACGCGATGCGAATTTCGTTCGCTATCTGCTGCTGTTGGTTGGCGCGCTGTCGGGCATTGCCGTATTTGAGGCCAGCTGTGGCGTACTTCTCGGTGGCGTGCTTGGCCTGAACAGTTTCACCGTGAGTATTTTGTTTATCTTGCCTATCCCGGCCGCCTTCTTTGGTGCCTGGTTCGCCGGGCGCGAGCAGCGTTCCTGGCACAGCCTGATGTGGTTTGGGGTAAACAGTTGCCTGCTGGCGGCGGTGCTCATGTGGGTACCGGCCTGGTTTGGCATCATGACTATCTGGACACTGTTGGTACCGGCATCGCTGTTCTTCTTTGGTGCGGGTATGTTGTTTCCCCTGGCGACATCCGGCGCAATGGAACCTTATGCCTGGCTGGCAGGAAGCGCGGGCGCATTGATTGGTGGTCTGCAGAACCTGGGTTCCGGGCTGGTGGCTTCGCTGTCGGCGCTCATGCCACAGCGCGATCAGTTCAGCCTTGGCATGCTGATGTTTATTACTGCCCTGGTGATGTTGCTATGCTGGCTCCCGCTTTCACGGCAGCCAGCCGGCGAAAATCATGCGGTTACAGGATAAAGGGATGCAGTGCGGGATCTTTGCGGTCAAGATAATGCACTGACTGGATGCGGCGAATCGTGCGCGATTTGCCGCGAATTAACAGGGTTTCGCTGGTGGCCATATTGCCCTGACGGGTAATGCCTTTCAGCAGGTCGCCGCTGGTGATGCCGGTGGCGGCAAAGATCACGTTATCGTTACGCGCCATCGCCTGGAGTGGCAGCACCTTGCCGGCTTCAATCCCCATGCCAGCACAACGCTTCAGCTCATATTCCCCAATCCGCCGGTTCTCTTCGCTGTCACCTTTTACATCATGCCGGGCCAGTAATCTGCCCTGCATATCCCCATCCAGCGCACGAATCACCGCAGCGGACACCACGCCTTCAGGCGCACCGCCAATGCCGTACATCACGTCAACTTCACTGTCGGGCATACAGGTAAGAATGGAGGCCGCCACGTCCCCATCCGGGAAAGCGAATATCCGTACGCCCAGCTGCTTAAGCTGTTGGATAACGGCGTCATGGCGCGGCTTTGCCAGAATGGACACGGTGAGCTGTGACAACGGTTTATTCATGGCGATGGCAATATTGCGCAGGTTGATCTCAAGCGGCAGATCCAGATTGATATGACCGCGCGCCGCCGGGCCGACGATAAGCTTCTCCATATACATGTCAGGCGCATGAAGAAAACTGCCTCTGTCACCGACAGCCATAACGGCAAGTGCATTCGCCTGTCCCATGGCCGTCATACGGGTGCCTTCAATAGGATCAACGGCAATATCCACCGCATCGCCCTGGCCGGTACCGACTTTTTCGCCGATGTAGAGCATCGGGGCTTCATCAATTTCCCCTTCGCCAATCACAATCTGGCCGTCGATCTGGATGGTATTTAAAACATGGCGCATGGCGTGGACGGCTGCACCGTCGGCTTCATTCTTGTCGCCGCGCCCTAACCATTTATAACCAGCCAGTGCAGCAGCTTCGGTTACGCGGGAAAATTCAATGGCAAGTTCTCGTTTCATTGCATGTACCTGACAAAAAACAGGCTGGCAGTTTAGCGGAGGGAGGAGGCGGGGAAAAGACCCGCGACGGTGGACGTCGCGGGCGTAGTGCGTATTACTCTTGTTCTTCCCACGCTTGCGCGCGAGCAACCGCTTTCTTCCAGCCAGCATAACGGAAGTTACGCTCTGTGGTTTCCAGTGTTGGACGGAATTCGCGCTCAATAACGGCTTTGGCGCGGACTTCTTCCAGATCCTGCCAGAAGCCCACGGCCAGACCCGCCAGATACGCGGCACCCAGTGCAGTCACTTCACGCACTTCAGGGCGCTCAACGCGTGTACCAAGAATGTCTGACTGGAACTGCATCAGGAAGTTGTTGGCAACCGCACCACCGTCCACACGCAGTGCCTGCAGGCGCGTGTTGGCATCATTCTGCATGGCTTCCAGGACGTCACGCGTTTGGTAAGCAATGGACTCCAGCGTTGCACGGATGATGTGGTTAGCATTGGCACCACGAGTCAGGCCGAACAGCGCGCCACGTGCATAGGGGTCCCAGTAAGGTGCGCCCAGGCCGGTGAAGGCGGGAACCATATACACACCGTTAGAATCTTTCACTTTCATTGCAAAGTATTCAGAGTCAGCGGAATCGCTGATCAGCTTCATCTCATCGCGAAGCCACTGAATGGCCGCGCCACCGATAAAGACCGCGCCTTCCAGTGCGTAGTTGACTTCGCCACGTGGACCGCAGGCGATAGTCGTCAGCAGGCCATGCGTTGAGGTAACCGCTTCGGTACCGGTATTCATCAGCATAAAGCAGCCGGTGCCGTAGGTGTTTTTCGCCATACCCGGCTGGACACACAACTGGCCGTAAAGCGCCGCCTGCTGGTCGCCTGCAATACCCGCGATAGGAATACGCGTACCGCCTTTACCACCGATGTTCGTCTGCCCGTAAACCTCAGACGAGGATTTCACTTCTGGCAGCATCTCACGCGGAATATCAAGGATCTCCAGCATGCGCTCATCCCACTCAAGCTTATGGATGTTGAACAGCATGGTACGTGAGGCGTTGGTGTAATCGGTGATATGGACGCGGCCCTGGGTCATCTTCCACACCAGCCAGGTGTCAACCGTACCAAACAGCAGCTCGCCACGTTTTGCACGATCACGCGCGCCTTCAACGTTATCCAGAATCCACTTAACTTTGGTGCCGGAGAAGTAAGGGTTAATCACCAGACCGGTGGTTTTCTGAATATACTCTTCCAGACCTTCTTTCTTCAGCTTATTACAGTAGTCAGCAGTACGCGGGTCCTGCCAGACGATGGCGTTGTAGACCGGCTTACCGGTTTCTTTATCCCAGACAATGGCGGTTTCACGTTGGTTCGTAATACCAATGGCCGCAATTTCATCAGAACGAATATCGGCATGGGCCAGGACTTCAACCAGTGTAGAACTCTGTGATGCCCAGATATCCATTGGGTCGTGCTCTACCCAGCCCGCTTTCGGATAGATTTGGGTAAATTCGCGTTGCGATACCGCCACAATGTTCGCGTCATGATCCAGCACAACAGCACGTGAACTGGTAGTGCCCTGATCGAGAGCGACGATGTATTTTTTATCGGTGGTAGTCATAAATTCATTCCTGATGATAAAAAGTGGAACTTACGCTTTACGTTCATGCGCGGACGCAATCGGTTTGTCACTGGTTGGTGTGGCGATCACCGCACCCGGTAAATGGCGGCCAATCAGGGCGCGATAACCAAAGGCACCCAGGCAAGCACCGACCAGTGGGCCAAAAATTGGCACAAGGAAATAAGGAATCTGATGACCGCCAGTGAAGGCAATGGTGCCCCAGCCAGCCAGCCACTCAAATACTTTCGGACCGAAGTCACGTGCCGGGTTAAGGGCAAAGCCGGTCAGGGGACCCATAGAGCCGCCAATAACGGCAACCAGAAGGCCAATCAACAGCGGTGCCATCGGGCCACGCGGTACGCCATTGCCATCATCGGTCAGGGCCATAATCACGGACATCAAGACAGCAGTGATCACCATCTCTACCAGGAAGGCCTGACCTACGCCAATCTGTGGATTAGGGTAGGTAGAAAAAATGCCCGCCAGGCTCAGGCTTTCAACTGAACCCCGTACCATGTTATGACTTTGTTCGAAATTGATAAACAAGCTGTAGTAAAGTCCGTAAACCAGCGCCGCGCCACAGAAGGCACCCGCAACCTGAGACAGGATATAAGGCAATACCTTACGACCTTCGAAATTCGCGAAAAGGCAGAGTGCGACAGTAACGGCGGGGTTGAGATGGGCACCTGACACACCTGCGCTGAGGTAAACCGCCATAGAAACGGCCAGCCCCCAGATGATACAGATTTCCCATTGGCCAAACGTGGCACCAGCCAGCTTAAGCGCGGCAACGCAACCCGCGCCAAAAAACAGGATCAAACCGGTACCCAGAAATTCGGCAATACACTGACCTTTGAGTGTGGTTGTAGTCTGACTCATGATAGTTGTTCCTGAAGCGAGGTTAAATTTTATCAGTTTTTGTTCTCATTCCTTGAGCCGCCCATCTTTAATGTAGGGCTGATGTTAATTTATCGTTAACGAGCATAAACGAGAAATAGCGAAATCGATTTTTGTGTGGTCTGTCAAAAAAATGCGCGTTTTCGCGTGTTTTGGTTTTCCTTAAGCGCCATTCAGGCCGTTTTCAGCAGCGTTATTCCGGCTTCGCTAAGCAAACGTACGGAAAAGGAACATTTTAGGGATAGGCTGAAAAATGTTACTGACGGCGGTCTGCAGGCCCGCGTTGCTGGACTTGCGTGATGAGGCTACATACAATCGGGACAACGTTGCTGGTAAACGCCTTTTGTGCGAAAGCTGGCATCATCAACGCCTTGCAGGATTTTAGGAGAGGTCAGAAAGATGTCATTTGAAGTGTTTGAGAAACTGGAAGCAAAAGTACAGCAGGCGATTGATACTATCACCTTGCTGCAGATGGAAATTGAAGAGCTGAAAGAGCAGAATAACAACCTGCGTAACGACGCGCAGAATGCTGCTGGCAACCATGAAGCACTGGTGCGCGAAAATCAGCATCTGAAAGAGGAGCAGCATGTCTGGCAAGAACGCCTGCGTGCGCTGTTGGGAAAAATGGAAGAGGTATAAGCCTCAACTAATGCGAAAAACGGGTGCTAAGCACCCGTTTTCGTTTGCCGACATTATTCTATGTCGAGCGGATCTTCCGATAAAATCATTCCGGTATTGTCGGCATAGAGATGGTCGCCTGAGAAGAAGGTGACGCCACCAAAATTGACGCGCACATCGCTTTCGCCAATGCCTTCACCTGCGGCGCCTGCCGGAATAGCGGCGATAGCCTGAATGCCAATCTCCAGCTCTTCCAGCTCGTCCACCTGACGCACTGAACCGTAAACCACGATGCCTTCCCACTCGTTTTGCGTCGCCAGCCGGGCAAGTTGTGCGTCCACTAAGGCGCGGCGTACCGAACCACCGCCATCAATCAGCAACACGCGGCCCCGACCGTTTTCTTCCAACAGATCGTAAAGCAGACCGTTGTCTTCAAAACATTTCACTGTGGTTATCTGACCGCCGAATGAGGTCCGCCCACCGAAATTTGAAAAAAGCGGTTCAACAACATTCACGTCTTCGTGGTAGATGTCGCAGAGTTCAGAAGTATCGTATTTCATAAGGGTTTCGTCTGTTTGCCACAGGAGCGCTAAGTATATCGCTTTATGTCAATTGTTGGCAAAATCATCAGCTTTAAAAGACCTGTATTGCATCAAGCGCATGCAGAAAAAAGCCCAACCAAACGGGCTGGGCCTTGATACAACACATGGACAGGCGAGCGTTACAGAATAAAGCGGCTCAAATCTTCATCTGCCACCAGTTCGTCCAGATGCTTGCCGACGTACTCTGCGTCGATGGTGACGGATTCGCCGCTACGATCGCTGGCGTCATAGGAGACGTCTTCCATCAAGCGTTCCAGCACGGTATGTAAACGACGTGCACCGATGTTTTCGGTGGTTTCGTTTACCTGCCATGCCGCTTCGGCGATACGGCGAATACCGTCATCCGTGAAATGGATACTCACGCCTTCGGTATTCATCAGTGCTTTGTACTGTACCGTAACCGAGGCATTAGGTTCGGTCAGGATGCGTTCGAAATCATTAACCGTCAACGCCTGGAGTTCAACACGGATCGGTAAACGGCCTTGCAGCTCAGGAATCAAATCTGACGGGCTGGCAACCTGGAACGCACCCGACGCGATAAACAGGATATGGTCAGTTTTGACCATGCCGTGCTTGGTCGATACGGTACAGCCTTCCACAAGTGGCAGGAGATCGCGCTGTACACCTTCACGAGATACATCCGGGCCGCCCGCGTTTTGTCCGCCGCGCTTACAGATCTTGTCTATCTCATCAATGAAGACGATACCGTGCTGTTCAACTGCATCGATAGCATCCTGTTTCAGCTCTTCCGGGTTCACCAGCTTGGCGGCTTCTTCTTCAATCAGCAGCTTCAACGCTTCTTTGATTTTCAGCTTACGCGGCTTCTGTTTCTGACCGCCCAGATTCTGGAACATCGACTGCAACTGGCTGGTCATTTCTTCCATTCCCGGCGGTGCCATGATTTCAACGCCAGGGCCGGTTGCGGCTAAGTCGATCTCGATTTCTTTGTCGTCGAGTTGGCCTTCACGCAGTTTTTTACGGAAAGCCTGACGAGCAGAAGAGGGCTCGCTGGCTTGTTCGGCTTGTCCCCAGTTGTTTTTAGCCGGTGGAATCAGCACATCAAGGATGCGTTCTTCGGCCATTTCTTCTGCACGGTACTTGTTCTTTTCGATAGCCTGGCTGCGCACCATTTTGATGGCGGAGTCAGTCAGGTCACGAATAATGGAATCAACTTCTTTACCCACGTAACCCACTTCAGTGAATTTCGTGGCCTCAACCTTGATAAACGGCGCGTTGGCCAGCTTCGCCAGACGACGGGCGATTTCGGTTTTACCGACACCGGTCGGGCCGATCATCAGAATATTTTTGGGTGTCACTTCGTGACGCAGCTCTTCGTCCAGCTGCATACGGCGCCAGCGGTTACGCAGGGCAATAGCCACGGCGCGCTTGGCGCTGTCCTGGCCAATAATAAAGCGGTTCAGCTCGCTGACGATTTCGCGTGGAGTCATCTCAGACATGTTTAGATCCTTACGACTTGGACGTTAATTCTTCAAAATTAACGTTGTGGTTGGTGTAGATGCAAATATCGCCAGCGATATTCAGCGATTTCTCAACGATGTCGCGTGCGCCTAAGTCAGAGTTTTCTAACAGCGCACGCGCAGCTGCCTGGGCGAAGGGACCGCCAGAACCGATAGCAATAAGGTCGTTTTCAGGCTGAATGACGTCACCGTTACCACTGATAATCAGTGATGCCGATTCGTCCGCCACTGCCAGCAGGGCTTCCAGACGGCGCAACATTCTGTCGGTGCGCCAGTCTTTGGCCAGCTCAACGGCGGCTTTCACCAAATGGCCCTGATGCATTTCAAGTTTGCGTTCGAAGAGTTCAAACAGGGTAAAGGCATCTGCGGTGCCGCCAGCAAAGCCGGCAATCACTTTATCGTTGTAAAGACGACGCACTTTTTTGACGTTGCCTTTCATTACGGTATTACCGAGCGTAGCCTGGCCATCACCGCCAATCACTACCTGGCCGTTGCGTCGAACACTTACTATTGTTGTCACGGGCAGACCCCTTTTACTGTCGGAAAAAAGCTCCGCGCCCAAGGCGCGGAGGATCATGCAGACAGATATGGGGTAGGTTTGACGGGTTTCAACCCCCAACGGCGAGCGGAATGCAGCCGGAATGTCCTGAAGCGCGCAGACGTTTTAGCGTGCTGTCTGCACTGGCGCGGTCTTTGAAGGGCCCTACCACGACACGATTCCATCCGCCGCCGGACGTCAGACGGCTTTCAAAACCTTCAAACGCCAGCGCAGCGCGCACCGATTCCGCCTGTTCTGTTCCCTTGAAAGAGCCACACTGCACCATCCAGCGCTGCGTAGCGGCTTTTTCGGCCGGTTTCGCTTTCGCGGTTTCCTGCGTTTTAGGCTGAGCGGCAGGTTCACGCGTGACAGGAGCAGGTTGTGTCTGTTGCACGTTCTGCGTGGGCTGTTGCTGACGCTGAGTATGCTGTTCCTGCAACGGCTGCTGATGCTGCTGCTGTACCTGTTGCTGGCGTTGTTGTTGCTGTTGTTGTACCTGCTGCTGGCGTTGCTGCTGCTGTTGTTGTATCTGCTGCTGACGCTGCTGCGACTGCAGTTGCTGCTGTTGAAGTTGCTGTTGTCGCTGGAGTTGCAGCGTTTGCTGACGTTGTGCAGGCGTCTGCTCGTTCCACGGCACTTCATTCAGTTGGGTGGGTTGCTGGCGCATATCCGCCTGCATTTGTTCAAGCAGCTGGCGTTGCTCATCGGTGAGCTGTGTATGTGACTGCACTTCGCCACCGGAGGTCGGTTCACTTGGCGTCGGTACAGTGACCTGGCGGTTTTCCAGCTCTTTTATGTACTTCCAGCGCTCTTCAGGCTTTGGCGGTAAGCCATTCCCGTTGGCTTTATGATCCGTAATAACCGGCACATCTTCTTTTTTATGATGCGCCAGGAACCATAAACCACCGGCAAAGGTCACTAATACAGCAACCGCCAGTACAATCATTATTTTAGAGGTGCCTGAACCGCTTTTTGTTTTTTTGCCACGGCTGGGGCTTTTTTTGCGACGCGTCCCTGTTGAACGCCCGCGGCCTACATAATCTTTTTGTGCCACTCTCGTCCTGATACCCTTGAAAATATGATGCCACGTAGGCGAATCCGTTGTTACTGCACGCCCGGCAAGGAGCCCGCCATGTTACTTAAGGGCTGGAACTTTGACCAGCAATGATAGCCTTAAGAATCCCCTGAAAATAGCGGAACATTTTACTTATCACTCATCCTTTTTTGCCAATGTTGTGCTACCACGGACCACCAGTTCAGCATCCAGCAATGTCGAACCATTGTGAACGCCATGACCCTGTAATTCATTCAGTAACAGCCGTACGGCTTCACGACCAATTTCAAAACACGGTTGTTTCACCGTGGTGAGCGGTGGCTCGCAGTAGCGCGACAGTTCAATATCATCAAAACCCACTACCGACAGGTCTTCGGGCACGCGCAGGCCCATGCGTTTTGCCTGACTGATAGCGCCGATGGCCATGATATCGCTATGACAAAACAGAGCGCGCGGCGGTTGCGGTAAAGCCAGCAGCTGATTCATGGCGGCAACACCCGATTCAAAGGTGAAGTCGCCTCGGACGATATAAGTCGGTTCCACGCTGATCCCACTGCGGCGTAACGCCTGTACATAGCCCTGCAGGCGATACTGACAGAGCGCAACGTCTTCCGGGCCGGTCAGACAGGCAATACGTTTATGACCAAGCTGTAGCAGATGATTGACTGCTACAAACGAGGCCGTCAGGTTGTCGATATTGACTGTTGGCAATGACATTTCGGGCGCAAATTCAATTGCCATCACCATCGGCGGGAGATTGCGCTGTTCATCAGGACTCACATCGAAAGGTAACTGCGCGCCGAGCAGCACAATGCCGTCGATCTGACGAGTCAGCATCAGGTTTAAAAACGTCCATTCCTGCGGCTTTTGATGAGCACAGTCGCCGATAAGCACCAGATAGCCGGCCTTCGACGCGGCTATCTCGACGCCCCGAATAATTTCACTAAAAAAGGGATCGCAGATGTTGGGGACGATCAGCAGAATAGTTTGTGTGTCGTTGCGTCGGGCATTGCGGGTTACACTCTGAGCGGTATAACCGACGGCAGCGACGGCCTGTTCGACTTTCTGACGCGTCGCCGAAGAGACTTTTTCCGGATTCATTAGCGCACGCGACACGGTGGCGGTCGAGACGCCGGCTTTTTCTGCGACGTCTTTCATCGTGGCGGCGGCCGACGGTTGATTCTGATCCAACACATGCTCCTGATGCGTAATCGCGCATTCAACGTTCGTATCGTCTGATGTGAAAACAAGCCTGGCACTATTGTTATCGATTGGGCGGCAGGGCCGTTACTTAATTTGCATAAAAATTGTGACTTATGCGACGTATTTCGATCCCTCTCACAACCTCACCGGACTCAGCTTTCGGTCGGATCAACATCCAGCGTCCACTTTACCTTGCGCGATGCAGGTAACGTACTTATCAGCGGTAACGAACTGCTCAACAGCTGTTGCAGGCGTTTCCGGGACGGATGTTGTACCAGTAACTGCCAACGCCAGCGGCCACTTCGCTTAGGTTGCAGCGCAGGCAGCGGCCCCATGAACCACATTGACGCGTCTTTAAGCGGGCTGGATTCCAGCATATTGCGTAGCTGTTGCAGAAATTCTGCAGCCTGATGATTATCTAAATCTTCTGCACGGAACAGGGCATGATGCGTCCACGGTGGTAAAAATACCGACTGACGTTCCAGCAGGGTTTGTTGTGCGAAAGCGAAGTAACCCTTGTGAAGCAGGGTTTGCAGAAGCGGGTGCTCAGGATGGTGAGTTTGCAGCAAGACCTCGCCCTGCTTACCGGCTCGCCCTGCGCGGCCGGCAACCTGAGTATAGAGCTGAGCGAAGCGTTCCGCGGCCCGGAAGTCAGCGGAAAACAGTGCACCATCCACGTCCAGCAGCGACACCAGGGTGACATCAGGAAAATGATGCCCTTTTGCCAGCATCTGCGTCCCCACGAGAATACGCGCGCCACCGCGATGCACATCGGCCAGGTGCTGTTCGAGCGCACCTTTACGGCTGGTGGTATCACGATCGATACGCGAAACCGGCACGCCGGGGAATAATGTTCCCAATTGTTGCTCAAGCTGTTCTGTCCCGACGCCCACGGGGAGTAAATGGGTGGAACCACATTGTGGGCACTGATTGGGCAACGGCCGCTGGCTGTCGCAATGGTGGCAGCGCAGTTGGCGATGATGCTGATGCAGGGTGTAATAGCGATCGCAGCGTTGGCACTCAGCAATCCAGCCGCAATCGTGGCAGAGCAGCGCTGGTGAAAAACCACGGCGGTTAAGAAACAGCAAGACCTGGTTATCTGCTTTCAGGTGTTGACGCATTTTAGCGATCAAGGCAGGCGCGAGGCCGCCGACCAGTTGTGCGCCTTTCAAATCGATAAGCTGCTGCAGAGCGGGTTTGGCATTACCGGCGCGTTTCATCAGGTCAAGCTGACGGTATTTCCCGTTACGAACGTTATGCAGCGTTTCCAGCGCCGGTGTGGCGGAACCCATGATAATAGGAATATTTTCTTCATGGGCGCGGAACACGGCCAGATCGCGTGCCTGATAGCGCCAGCCTTCCTGCTGTTTGTAAGAGCTGTCGTGCTCTTCATCAATAATGATCACGCCCGGACGTGCCATCGGTGTAAACAGGGCTGAACGTGTGCCAATGATGATGGCATTTTCGCCCCTGCGCGCCCGCAACCATACAGAAAGGCGCTCGCTGTCATTCAGGGCGGAATGCAGCACATCCACCGGGGCATCAAAACGCTCGCGGAAACGGGCAATCGTTTGTGGCGTCAACCCGATCTCCGGCACCAGCACCAACGCCTGCTTGCCTCTGGCCAGCACGTTTTCCAGTACGCTGAGATACACTTCGGTCTTACCTGAACCGGTAATCCCTGCCAGCAGCCAGGCAGCATAATGTTCATCTTCACTCCGCATCGCGCCGACCGCTGTCGCCTGATCGGTGTTCAGCCGAAGACGTTCACCTTTAACGGCAAAGCTGCTGCGCCAGTCATGCATCTGTGGCTGATGCTCATGCAGTTCACACAATCCTTTGGCGCGCAGTGCCTGCATGGCAGCATCGGTAAGGTCATGCTCACTCACTTCGTGGCGATAAAGCGGCTGCTGTCTGAGCGTTGCAAGCCCTTGCTGTTGTTTAGGCGCCCGCTTAAGGCTTTCCGGCGCGGTAGCGCGGCCCTGTTCGGTAATTTCCCAGCGCCATAAAGGATTATCCTGAGCGGGTTTACCTTGCCTCAGCAGCACCGGTATGGCATGGCTCAGTACCTCGCCGAGAGGCGAATGATAGTAGTTCGCGGCCCAGTGAAGAATCCGCCACAGTGAGGGCGGAAATAGCGATTCGCTGTCCAGTACGGCAATGACCTGCTTGAGCTGTGCTGCCGGCAGGTCGCTTTTGTCAGGTAACGCGACCACAATGCCGGTCATTTTTCGGTTGCCAAAAGGCACGATCACCCGACCACCGATGACTGGCTGCACGCCGTCAGGAGGCAGATAGTCAAACAGGCGAGGAAGGGGAACGGGCAGGGCAACCTGAACAACGGGCATAGCAATCTCTTTCCGGTTCATCTAGCAGGGCGGTTAGTGTACACGCTGGCACGCGCGGGGTGTATCTCAGGTGACATTTGCAGCATCAAACATTAGCCTGTATAATATGCCGCCTTCGGTAAGAAAGACCTTGCCGGAGTACACCATTAATGTTCAATCGCGTGTGGTGCTGCGCAGGTTCAAATCCTGGCGCGGAGAGCGACACGGCCTTATATGAGGTTTCCCATGAAACAAGGTATTCACCCAAAATACGAAGCAGTTACCATCAACTGTACTTGCGGCAACGTGATTCACACTCGCTCTACGCTGACTCACGAACTGAACCTGGACGTTTGTGGTAAGTGCCACCCGTTCTACACCGGTAAGCAGCGTGAAGTTGCCACTGGTGGCCGCGTTGACCGCTTCAACAAGCGTTTCAGCGTGCCAGGCACCAAAAAATAAGAAACGGCATTCGAACATCTGTTCGGCGGCAAGAAAAACCCAGCTCAGGCTGGGTTTTTTTATGTCTGAAAATCAGTATTCCCAGGTATCCGGGTCGATGCCCATGTCGCGCATGATTTTTTTCGCAGCTTCCGGTATTTCATCGTTACGTTCTTTACGAAGATCGACATCATTGGGTAACGGTTGCCCGGTAAAAGCATGCAAGAAGGCTTCGCACAGGAGTTCACTGTTCGTTGCGTGACGCAGGTTATTGACCTGACGACGTGTGCGTTCGTCAGTCAGAATTTTCAGCACGCTTAACGGAATTGACACCGTAATTTTTTTAACCTGTTCGCTCTTTTTGCCGTGCTCAGCGTACGGGCTGATATATTCGCCGTTCCATTCAGCCATGGGATACCTTAATCAATAAATGTTAAAAGTTACGAAATCAGCCGATTATGCCTGATTTTCTTCTACCTGACCCCTTCTCTGGCGGGTTTCTTCGTTCAACTTCTGCGACAAATGTGGTTGAACGCCAGGTATGGGCGCATAATTTTAGCGGTTATTGCGACGATGCTCAATCTATACGCAAAGACATTTGGATGTCCAGATGTATTGACGTCTAAAAGCAAGGTGATATCCTGTCGTCAGATTATTTCACACTTCAGGAACAGTTAGCCCTATGACGCGTAAACAGGCAACCATCGCAGTGCGCAGCGGTTTGAATGACGACGAGCAATACGGCTGCGTTGTCCCGCCCATCCACCTTTCCAGCACCTATAACTTTCATGACTTCAATGAACCCCGTGCCCATGATTATTCCCGGCGCGGTAACCCAACGCGCGATGTGGTGCAACGCGCGCTGGCAGAACTGGAAGGCGGAGCGGGGGCGGTACTCACCAATACCGGCATGTCGGCCATTCATCTGGTCACCACGGTGTTCCTGAAGCCAGGCGATCTGCTGGTTGCGCCACACGATTGCTATGGTGGCAGCTATCGTCTGTTCGACAGTCTGAGCAAACGCGGTGCCTACCGGGTGAAATTTGTCGATCAAGGCGATAAAGCCGCACTGCAGGCGGCGCTGGACGAGAAACCTAAACTGGTGCTGATTGAAAGTCCCAGCAATCCTTTGTTGCGCGTCGTTGATATTGCCTCGATTTGCGAAGCCGCGCAGGCTGCGGGTGCCGTCAGCGTCGTGGATAACACCTTTATGAGTCCGGCCCTGCAAAATCCGCTGGCACTGGGTGCCGATCTGGTGATTCACTCCTGCACTAAATACTTAAATGGTCATTCCGATGTGGTGGCCGGTGCCGTGATTGCCAAAGATCCGCAGGTGGCGACCGATTTAGCCTGGTGGGCAAATAACATTGGCGTCACCGGTTCCGCCTTTGACAGCTATCTGCTGTTGCGCGGAATGCGCACCCTGGGGCCGCGTATGGCAGCCGCGCAGCGTAATGCGTTAGCCATTGTTGACTATCTCAAGCAACAGCCACTGGTGAAAAAGTTGTATCATCCGTCACTGCCGGAAAACGCGGGCCATGAATTCGCTGCGCGTCAGCAGCGCGGATTCGGTGCCATGCTCAGCTTTGAGCTGAAGGGTGATGAAGCCCGGTTGCGCCGTTTTCTTAAAGCACTTGAGCTGTTTACGCTGGCGGAATCGCTGGGTGGCGTTGAGAGCTTAATTTCACATACTGCGACCATGACGCATGCAGGCATGTCTGCAGAGGCCCGTGCCGCAGCAGGTATCTCTGAAACCTTGCTCCGTATTTCAGTAGGTATTGAAGACCACGACGATTTAATTGCCGATTTGGATAATGCATTCCGGATCGCAGCCGAGGATTGATCATGACGATTTCAGCAGGCGCAGGAACGCCAAACAACAGACAGCTCCACAAGTTTGGTGGCAGCAGCCTTGCAGATGCACGCTGCTATCAGCGTGTTGCCAGCATCATGGCGGATTACAGCCAGCCTGGCGATATGATGGTGGTATCGGCCGCAGGGTCGACGACCAATCAGCTGATTAGCTGGCTGAAACTGAGCCAAAGTGACCGCCTGTCCGCACATCAGGTGCAGCAGACATTACGTCGCTATCAGAGTGAGCTAATCAGTGCACTGTTGCCTGCTGAAATAGCCGAGCCGTTAATTACCGCCTTTATTCGCGATCTCGAAAAACTGGCCGCGCTACTGGATGGTGACATCACAGAAGCGGTGTATGCGGAAGTGGTTGGACATGGTGAAATCTGGTCGGCACGTTTAATGTCAGCGGTGCTGAACCAGCAGGATCTCCATGCCTGCTGGCTGGACGCGCGCGATTTTCTGCGAGCGGAACGTGCCGCGCAGCCTCAGGTGGACGAAGGTAAATCCTGGCCATTGTTACAAACGCTGCTGGCCCAGCATCCGCATAAACGCATTGTGGTGACCGGTTTTATCAGCGGCAACGATGCCGGTGAAACGGTCCTGCTGGGGCGCAACGGGTCTGACTATTCAGCCACTCAAATTGGTGCGCTGGCGGGCGTGGGACGCGTCACTATCTGGAGTGATGTGGCGGGCGTTTACAGCGCCGATCCACGCAAAGTCTCTGATGCCTGTCTGCTGCCGCTGCTGCGTCTGGATGAGGCCAGTGAGCTGGCGCGCCTTGCCGCGCCAGTGCTGCACACCCGCACCTTACAACCGGTTTCGGGCAGTGATATTGATTTGCAACTGCGCTGTAGCTATCAGCCTGAGCAAGGCTCAACCCGCATCGAGCGCGTCCTTGCGTCCGGCACGGGTGCCCGCATTGTCACCAGTCACGACGATGTGTGCCTGGTTGAGATCCAGCTTCCCGGGCAGCACGATTTTGCTCTCTTCAAAAAAGAGATCGATCAACTCCTGACGCGCGCGCAGATGCGACCGCTGGCGATGGGCATCCATCCTGACCGTCAATTGCTGCAACTTTGCTACACCTCTGAAGTGGTAAACAGTGCCTTTGCCCTGTTGCAGGATGCAGGCTTGCCCGGACATTTGCAGTTACGCGAGGGTTTAGCGTTGGTCGCCCTGGTCGGAGCTGGCGTTACCCGCAATCCGTTGCACACGCACCGTTTCTGGCAGCAGTTGAAAGATCAGCCAGTGGAATTCATCAGCCAGTCGCCGGAGCACATCAGCGTGGTTGCGGTGCTGCGCGTTGGCCCCACTCAGCATCTCATTCAGGGGCTGCACAGCTCGCTGTTTCGTGCGGAAAAACGCATTGGCCTGATGCTGTTCGGCAAGGGCAATATCGGTTCACGCTGGCTGGAGTTGTTTGCCCGTGAGCAGGAAACGTTGTCGGCACGCACCGGTTTTGAGTTTGTGCTGGCAGGTGTCGTGGACAGTCAACGCAGCCTGCTGAGCTATGACGGTCTGGATGCCAGCCGTGCACTGGCCTTCTTTGACGATGAAGCCGAAGCGCGCGATGAAGAATCGCTGTTTCTGTGGATGCGGGCCCATCCGTATGATGACCTGGTGGTGCTGGATGTGACGGCCAGTCAGCCGCTGGCACTGCAGTACCTGGATTTTGCCAGCCATGGGTTTCATGTGATCAGCGCGAATAAGGTGGCGGGCGCATCGGATACGCAAACCTGGCGTGAGATTCGGGATGCCTTTGAAAAAACCGGTCGTCACTGGTTGTATAACGCCACCGTGGGAGCCGGGCTGCCGATAAACCATACGGTGCGCGATTTACGTGAAAGCGGCGATACCATTCTGTCGATTAGCGGCATTTTCTCCGGCACCCTGTCCTGGCTGTTTTTACAGTTTGATGGCACGGTACCGTTCACCGAGCTGGTGGATCAGGCGTGGCAGCAGGGATTAACAGAGCCGGACCCGCGCGTCGATCTGTCGGGTCAGGACGTGATGCGTAAACTGGTTATTCTGGCCCGTGAGGCCGGGTATAACATCGAGCCGGATCAGGTGCGCGTCGAATCGCTGGTCCCACAGAATTGCGAAGGTGAATCAGTCGATCACTTTTTCGAGAATGCGGATGAGCTGAACGAACAGATGCTGCAACGGTTTGAAGCCGCGCAGGAAATGGGGCTGGTTCTGCGTTACGTGGCGCGGTTTGATGCCAACGGCAAAGCACGCGTGGGCGTCGAAGCGGTGCGCCTGGAGCATCCGCTGGCTGCATTACTGCCCTGCGATAATGTGTTTGCCATCGACAGCCGCTGGTACCGCGATAACCCGTTGGTGATTCGCGGGCCTGGTGCGGGCCGTGATGTCACTGCCGGCGCTATCCAGTCTGATATTAATCGCCTCGCACACCTGCTCTGACCCCACTTTTCTTCAGGCGCTTCGGCGCCTGTCCTGCAATGAATCCTCCTACATGAAGCCTTTTCACGTTGCGTGAAGATTTGTCACCTGCAGTGATGATTTATATGTTGACGCTAATGCGGGAATCGTTCATTTTGAATGTCTGGACGTCTAAACGTATAGATGTGTTCGGGTGAATAGTTAACCGATGTGGTCGGAGGTAGCAGGATGAGTTTCTTTCATGCCAATCAGCGCGAGGCACTCAATCAGAGCCTGGCAGAGCTAAATGGTCGGATTAATGTCTCTTTTGAATTTTTTCCGCCACGTACCAGCGAAATGGAAGAAACGCTGTGGAACTCCATCCATCGCCTGAGCAGCCTGAAACCCAAATTTGTCTCCGTGACCTATGGTGCGAACTCGGGTGAGCGCGACCGCACGCACAGCATTATCAAAGGCATTAAAGATCGTACCGGCCTGGAAGCGGCACCGCATCTGACCTGTGTTGATGCCAGCCGGGATGAGCTACGTGGTATTGCTCAGGATTACTGGAACAACGGCATTCGCCATATTGTTGCGCTGCGTGGTGATCTGCCTCCGGGCAGCGGCAAGCCGGACATGTATGGCTCCGATCTGGTGTCTCTGCTCAAAGACGTGGGGGAGTTTGATATATCCGTTGCAGCCTACCCGGAAGTCCATCCGGAAGCGAAGAGTGCACAGGCCGACCTGATCAACCTGAAACGCAAAATCGATGCTGGCGCTAACCGTGCCATCACCCAGTTCTTTTTTGATGTTGAAAGCTACCTGCGTTTCCGTGACCGCTGCGTTTCCACCGGTATTGATGTCGAGATTGTGCCGGGCATTCTGCCCGTCTCTAACTTCAAACAATTGCAGCGCTTCGCCACCATGACTAACGTGCGTGTGCCGGGCTGGATGAATGCAATGTTTGCAGGGCTGGATGACGATCCTGAAACGCGCAAAATGGTGGGGGCGAATATCGCCATGGACATGGTGAAAATTCTGTCACGCGAAGGCGTAAAAGATTTCCATTTCTATACTCTGAACCGGGCAGAAATGAGCTATGCCATATGTCATACGTTAGGTGTACGTCCTACACTGGCGGCCTGATAGTGGCAGACGCATACAAACCGACGCGGGTGCGTCGGTTTAGAAAGGCAGCAACAGAGAGATAAACCGCATTAAGGTATGAATAAAAGACGGACAGAACCGATGGCCGCCCGCGTTTTATGCATAGTGTCTCCCACCGCGAGTGCCGTGCATTAAAAATGCGTCCAGCCCTCATCAGTCAATGGCTGATTCGATTTTGGCAATGTTGGTGTTTTACTCGTTTGCGGGACATGAACTCGCTTCTGATCGTAGTTGAGGCGGAAAACAGAAACCGCCTGCAACAGCTGTTTGGCCTGTTCCCTGAGGCTGTTAGCGGCCGATGCGGACTCTTCAACCAGCGCGGCGTTCTGCTGCGTCGTACTGTCCATCTCGGTTACGGCAATGCCTACTTGTTCCACACCTCTGGCCTGCTCAGCGCTGGCAGACGTAATTTCTTCTACGGTGTCACTGAGATGCCCAACGGCAGTCACAATGCTCTGCATCGTTGCGGAGGCATTGGCAACCAGCTCATCGCCCTGTCCCACACTGCGAGCATTAGCCTCAATTAACTGACGAATCTCGCCAGCTGCGGTGCTGCTACGTTGAGCCAGCGTCCGGACTTCGCTTGCCACCACGGCAAAGCCTTTGCCATGCTCACCTGCTCGCGCAGCTTCAACCGCAGCGTTTAAGGCAAGAATATTGGTTTGAAAAGCGATACTGTCAATAACCGTGGTAATTTCAGCGATTTTTCCCGAGCTGTCTTTGATTGTTCGCATCGTGCCAGTGATAGCTTCTGTCGCTTCGTTACCTTTGTGCGCGACATTACGGACGTTAGTCGCAAGCTGGCTTGCCTGTTGCGCGTTGCTGGCATTGTTTTTCACCGTCATTCCCAGCTCCGTCATCGTGGCGGCGGTCTGTTCCAGCGCGCTGGCCTGTTCTTCTGTTCGCTGCGACAGATCGGCATTGCCCTGGGCTATCTGGTTACTGGCAGAGGCAACGCTCTCTGCATTGGATCTGACCAGACTGACGGTTTGAACCAGTGCATCCTGCATATCACGTATCGCCGACAGCAGCTTGCCTGTCTCATCGTTGTGAGTCACCAGTACGGGCTCACTAAGGTCACCGCGCGCCACGCGCTGTGCGGCAACCAGCGCCATATTAATCGGCCGTATAATGCTGCGGGTGATGAGCCAGGCGGATAACCCGGCCAGTACCAGAGCAATCGCACCGGCACCCGTCAGTAACCTCAGCGCGTCGGTCCTGTCTTCGTGGGACGTTTGTTCCGCAACCTTCATCCGCGTTTCCTGATGCTGTTTTAACGCCTGCAACGACGCCATGTATTCATTTTGAATCGTGTCTCCAGAGTCCGACAGCAGCTTCTCCGCTTGCTCTTTTTTACCCTGTTGGGCAAGCGCGACAACCTTGTCCATAAAAGGCTGATAAAGCGCAGCGTGGGACTGCAGCTGTGTAAAAAGTTGTCTGCCGGAGGCTGAGGCGACTTCTTTATCAAGCCGTTGAATAAGACTGTTGGCTTTGTTCCTTTGTGACTGATAGCTGGCGATGGTCTTTTCTACCTGCGCGGGATCATCCTGCTGGAGCACCGCAATGCGCGCAAGACGGCTCATGTCCTGTGTATAAAAGCCCAGTAAAGCAGAGGCCGAGGCTTTTGAGTACAACCCTCCGGCGATCTCGCTGTTTGCATCTCCCAGCGAACTTGTTTTCGTAATGCCAATCAGGACCATGAAGATGACGAGCATGCCCATGAAGCCAAATGCTGCCACGAGCCTTATACCTATTCTGATGTTATTCATAATTTTTTCCTGATATTAATCGCCAGCATGGAGAAGCTACGACACCTGTTCAGCCCTCAACAGAGAGGGCTGTAAAGAATGTTTTGGTATTTATTCATCGAACGGGTGTTTTTTAACCCGTAGAAAGAGTAACGACCTCAAAGCAGGAAGGTTTATATTTGAGTTGTAATTAAATTGTAATAATTGCTGAGTTAAAATCTCAGGTAAGAATGTTCTGTTGATACTGAAAGGTGGCCTGGGCTTCGCGGGGCATATCAGAGAAGTAAGGTGAACACGAACGTAAGAGTAACCTGCAGTGTGGTTTGCCCGTTTAAGGCCATCGTAAAAAAGGGCGGTCACGCAGCAACCGCAACCGCCCTGGCGGGTTTTTAGCCCGTATTACGCATACCCGCCGCGACGCCGGCAATGGTCACCATTAACGCCTGCTCGACGCGGGCATCGGGCTCATCGCCGCGCGCTTCCTGCGCACGTGAACGGTGTAGCAGCTCAGCCTGCAGCACGTTGAGGGGATCGGTATACACGTTGCGCAGGGCAATGGATTCGGCAATCCACGGCTGATCCGCCATCAGGTGGGAATCGTTAGCGATGGTGAGTACCGCTTTAATATCCGCATCTAACTGTTCACGTAGCTGTTTACCCAGCGGCCACAGCGACTTATCCACCAGGCGCTGGTCGTAATATTCCGCCAGCCACAGGTCGGCTTTGGAGAACACCATTTCCAGCATACCGAGACGGGTGGAGAAAAACGGCCAGTCGCGGCACATCGCTTCCAGCTGATCCTGATGACCTGCCATCATTGCCTGCTGCAGTGCAGCACCCGCACCCAGCCATGCCGGGAGCATCAGACGGTTTTGTGTCCAGGCGAAGATCCACGGGATGGCGCGCAGAGATTCCACACCGCCGGTAGGACGACGTTTGGCCGGGCGTGAACCCAGTGGCAGCTTGCCCAGTTCCTGCTCTGGCGTCGCTGAACGGAAGTAGGGCACGAAGTCGGGATTTTCGCGCACATAGCCACGGTACATGGCACAGGAATCGGCGGAAAGCTGATTCATAATGCTACGCCACTCCGGTTTAGGTTCCGGTGGTGGCATCAGGTTAGCTTCCAGTATCGCACCGGTATAGAGCGACAGGCTGGCGATGGTCACTTCCGGGAGGCCGTACTTAAAGCGAATCATTTCGCCCTGCTCGGTAACGCGCAGGCCGCCTTTCAGGCTGCCTGGCGGCTGAGACAGCAGCGCAGCATGTGCCGGCGCGCCACCGCGACCAATAGTGCCGCCACGTCCGTGGAACAGCGTCAGGGAAACCCCGGCTTTCTCACAGGTTTTAATCAGCGCGTCCTGCGCCTGGTATTGCGCCCAACTGGCGGCCATCACCCCGGCATCTTTTGCTGAGTCTGAATAGCCAATCATGACCATCTGTTTGCCCTGGATAAAACCGCGATACCAGTCAATGTTAAGCAGCTTGCTCATCACGTCATTGGCATTATTCAGGTCATCAAGCGTTTCAAACAGCGGGGCGACCGGCATCGCAAAAGGAATGCCGGCTTCTTTCAGTAACAGATGCACTGCCAGCACGTCTGACGGCGTTTTGGCCATCGAAATCACATAGGCAGCGATAGAACCCTGCGGTGCTTCGGCGACGACTTTGCAGGTTTCCAGCACTTCGCGGGTTTCATCACTGGGTTCCCAGCTACGCGGCAGCAACGGGCGTTTAGAGTTCAGCTCACGGATAAGAAATGCCTGCTTGTCGGCTTCTGACCAACTTTCATAATCTCCCAGCCCCAGATAGCGGGTAATTTCCGCAATCGCTTCGGTATGACGGGTGCTTTCCTGACGAACGTCCATACGGACCAGCGGCACACCAAAGCATTTCACCCGGCGCAGCGTATCCAGCAGCTGACCGTTGGCAATGATGCTCATGCCACACTGCTGCAGGGACTGATAGATCGCGTACAGTGGCTCCCAAAGCTGAGCGTTAGAAACCAGTAAGTCAGCAGGGCGCGGTAAACGTTCACCTTTGAGGCGACGCTCAAGGTAAGCCTGTGTGGTCATCAACTGGCTACGCAGACGCTTTAAAATCACCCGATAAGGTTCCAGTGCTTCGGGATCGCCACTGAGATCGGCCACTTCCTGACTGCATTCGGACATCGACAGTTCTGAAATTAAGACACCAATGTCACGCAGGAACAGGTCAGTGGCTTTCCAGCGGCTGAGCTGCATCACATGGCGGGTAATGGATGCGGTGACATTTGGGTTGCCGTCACGGTCACCGCCCATCCAGGAGGTGAACTGCACTGGCACGAAATCCACTGGCAGCTTGATGCCAAATGTCTCTTCGACCTGCTCATTCAGCTCACGCAAAAATGCAGGTACGCCTTCCCACAGGCTGTTTTCAACCACGGCAAAGCCCCATTTGGCTTCATCCACGGGCGTTGGGCGATATTTACGGATCTCATCCGTATGCCAGGCCTGAGCAACCAACTGGCGCAGGCGGCGCATAATCTGGTTACGTTCGTAATCAGAAATATCGCTGTGGTCGAGTTGTTCAAGACAGCTGTTTACCTCACCCAGTTTATGAATCAGCGTACGACGGGTGATTTCGGTGGGATGGGCGGTCAGCACCAACTCCAGTGACAGTGATTCAATAGCGGCGTGAATGGCACTTTCACTGAGATTGTTTTGTTTGAGCGTTTCAAAGGTCTTTTTCAACAGTTCGGGATGGTTTGCGCCGTCGCCGCTGCGGGAAATGGTTTGATACTGCTCCGCCACGTTAGTGAGGTTAAGGAACTGACTGAATGCACGTGCCACGGGCAATAACTCGTCGTTTGACAGGTTTTGCAGTGTGTTCAGCAATTCCTTACGATGAGTGTCATTGCCTGCACGGGATGATTTAGAGAGCTTACGGATGGTTTCCACCTGGTCCAGGATATTCTCTCCCAGCGCATCCTTGATCGTATCCCCGAGCAGTTTGCCGAGCATACTGACATTACTTCGCATTGCGGAATATTGTTCGTTCATGTGACCCTGACACCCTTATCGTCTTGATAAACCTCTATACCCGGCCTTTTCAGGCAGCACAAAAGCCAGCAACGTTGTCCTCTCGGCTCTGACCGAGGTTCTTCAGTTGCTGCCTGTCGCAAGCTGAATAAAGTGGGATGATTGCCCTGCGGGTATAACATCGTCTTTTATCTAGCCACGTAATCTTCCGTTCGTCAATTGACTTAAAGTGAAGGAAACGTGCAGCTAACTGCCGGAAATTCATGGAATTTGATGGGGGAGAAGTGGGATAAGTTATTCTTATTATTAAATCCCGCAGAATGGCGGGGCATTTTGCTGTTAATTCAGTGAAATGCCCCGATTGATGACAATTAGTGACAGAAATGCTGCACAACCTGGCTTATCAGTGCGCGTGTTGGCTTAATAAATGCGGTATCGATAAATTCATCTGGCTGATGGGCCTGATTGATCGAACCCGGGCCCAGCACCAGCGTCGGACAGAGTTGCTGAATAAAAGGCGCTTCGGTGCAGTAATTGACCACTTCCGTCTGGATACCCAGCAGTGTTTCGACGACCTTGACCAGTTTATGGTCAGCAGGGCACTCGTAGCCGGGGATCGGTGGATGCAGCTCTTCAATGGTAATCCGTCCCGGCCAGCGTTCGCTAACGGGAGCCAGTGCCTCATTTAACAGGCCGTCGAGATCGCTCAGGGTCAGTCCCGGTAGCGGTCGGATATCCATATGCAACTCGCAGCAGGCACAAATACGGTTTGCCGCATCGCCGCCGTGAATATGACCAAAGTTCATGGTCGGATAGGGGATCGCAAAGCCATCGTGGTGATAACGTGATTTGAGCGTATTACGCAACTGCATAAGTTCGGTGATCGACTCATGCATCAGCTCAATGGCATTGACGCCGCGTCCGGGATCGCTCGAATGGCCTGATTGCCCCTGAATACGAATTGCATTGGAAATGTGGCCTTTGTGCGCCCGTACCGGCTTCAGCGAGGTCGGCTCACCAATGATGGCGCAGTCGGGACGGAGCTGTGTGGATTCTGCAAAGTATTTTGCGCCCGCCATCGTCGTTTCTTCATCTGCGGTCGCCAAAATATAGAGCGGCTTACTCAGGGTTGTCACATCCACATCACGGAGTGTGTCCAGAATAAACGCAAAGAAGCCTTTCATATCGGCGGTGCCCAGACCGTAAAGCTTATTGTCGTGCTCGGTCAGGGTAAAAGGATCGCGGGTCCAGCGACCATCATCAAACGGAACCGTATCGGTATGTCCGGCAAGCAGCAGGCCGCCCGCACCGCTTCCCGTACGGGCCAGCATATTAAATTTATGACGCGTTCCCGGTACGGGCTGCACGTCCACAGTAAAACCCAGGTCGCGGAACCAGCCCGCCAGTAAATTGATTAAAGTTTCATTGCTCTGATCGAGCGCGGCATCGGTTGCGCTGATTGACGGCGTTGCGATCAACTGGCGGTATAGTTCGATAAAAGGCGGTAATTTTGTCTTCACTGTTGACGGTCCTTGAGTTAGGATGTATCAATATTCATGCATTAATAGTGAATAAAAATACATTAACGTCGTGTGCATGTGAACCTTAAATCGCTGCAAACGACATCGTGGGCAACGGGGCAAGGCCGCGACCCGGAACGTGTGACTGTAATAAAGGTATACAGCCTGATGTTGAATACGCTGATCGTTGGTGCCAGTGGTTATGCTGGCGTAGAGCTTGCCACCTTCCTTAATCGCCATCCACATATCAACATAACCGCTTTGGCGGTGTCTGCGCAAAGTCCCGATGCGGGTAAGCGCCTGTCTGATCTTCATCCACAGCTGAAAGGCGTGGTGGATTTGCCACTGCAGCCGTTGAGCAATGCCGCCGAATGGGCAGACAAAGTGGATGTGGTGTTTCTGGCGACCGCCCACGAAGTCAGTCACGATCTGGCCCCTGAATTTCTCAAAGCTGGCTGTGTGGTGTTCGATCTGTCAGGCGCGTTTCGCGTCAACGATGGCGACTTTTACACGCAGTTTTATGGCTTCACTCACCAGCATGGTGACTGGCTGGATAAAGCCGTTTACGGCCTTGCAGAGTTTCAGCAGGAAAAAATCAAAGAAGCCCAGCTGGTGGCCGTTCCGGGCTGCTACCCAACCGCCTCCCAGCTGGCGCTGAAGCCCGTGTTAGATGCGGGTTTGCTGAATGACGCGCAGTGGCCGGTGATTAACGCCACCAGCGGCGTGAGTGGTGCGGGACGTAAAGCCAACATCGGCACCAGCTTCTGCGAAGTCAGCCTGCAACCTTACGGTATTTTTAATCATCGTCATTATCCTGAAATTGTGGCGCACCTGGGCACACCGGTGATTTTTACGCCGCATTTGGGCAGTTTCCCGCGTGGGATTCTGGCGACGGTCACCTGCCGTTTGAAGGCTGGTGTAAGCCGTGATGATGTGGCTGAAGCTTTTCACAATGCCTACCACGATAAGCCGCTGGTACGCGTTTACGAACAGGGCGTGCCGGCACTGAAGGCAGTGGTCGGACTGCCGTACTGCGATATCGGTTTTGCCGTTCAGGGCGAACATCTGATTGTCGTGGCTGCAGAAGATAACCTGCTCAAAGGGGCGGCCTCCCAGGCGGTGCAGTGCCTTAATATTCGTTTCGGTTTCCCTGAAACGCAGTCACTGATTTAACGGACGAGTAAACCATGACCAATCCATTGATTATCAAGCTGGGCGGCGTGCTGTTAGACAGCGAAGAAGCGCTGGCCCGTTTATTTGACGCGTTGCTGGCCTATCGCTCAGCGCATCAGCGCCCACTGATCGTCGTTCACGGCGGCGGCTGCCTGGTCGATGAACTGATGAAAAAACTGGCGCTGCCAGTGCAAAAAAAGAACGGCTTACGCGTGACGCCTGCCGACCAGATTGACATCATTACCGGTGCGCTGGCGGGTACGGCAAACAAAACCCTGCTGGCATGGGCAAAAAAATATGGCATTCATGCGGTTGGCCTTTGCCTGGGTGATGCGGGCCTGGTGAATGTGACGCAGCTGGATGAAGCGCTGGGTCATGTCGGTCATGCCACACCGGGTAATCCTGCGTTGGTCAACACGCTGCTGGCTGCGGGATATATGCCTGTGGTCAGCTCAATCGGCATCACCGATGACGGCCAGTTAATGAACGTCAATGCCGATCAGGCCGCAACGGCGCTGGCATCTACGCTGGGTGCTGATTTAGTCTTGTTATCGGATGTCAGTGGCATTCTTGACGGTAAAGGCCAGCGCATTGAAGAAATGACCGCTGACAAAGCAGAGCAGCTGATTGCGCAGGGCATCATTACCGATGGCATGATTGTGAAAGTGAACGCCGCGCTGGATGCTGCGCGCACACTGGGCCGCCCGGTCGATATCGCCAGTTGGCGTCATGCCGAGCAACTGCCTGACCTTTTCAACGGTGTGTCCATTGGCACCCGGATTCTCGCTTAACGACTCAGATTCAAGGATTACGAAATGCAAACGCAAAACATCAAAAAAATCGTTCTGGCTTACTCTGGTGGTCTGGATACTTCCGCCATTATTCCATGGCTGAAAGAAAACTATGGCGGCTGTGAAGTGGTCGCGTTCGTGGCTGATATTGGTCAGGAACGTAGCGATCTGGAAGGCGTTGAGAAGAAAGCGCTGCAGTCGGGTGCATCAGAATGTCACGTTGTTGATCTGCGTGAAGAGTTTATCAGCGAGTACGTTTATCCGGTGCTGCAGACCGGTGCGCTGTATGAAGGAACTTACCTGCTGGGCACCTCAATGGCGCGTCCTATCATCGCTAAAGCGCAGGTTGAGCTGGCGCTGAAAGTGGGTGCGGATGCCCTGTGCCACGGTGCGACCGGTAAAGGCAATGACCAGGTCCGTTTTGAAACCACCTATACCGCACTGGCCCCCCAGCTGAAAGTCGTTGCGCCATGGCGTGAGTGGAACCTGCGTTCACGTGAAGCGCTGCTGGATTATCTGAAAGAACGCAATATCCCTACCACCGCCTCGCTGGAAAAAATCTACAGCCGTGATGAAAACGCCTGGCATATTTCTACCGAAGGTGGCGTGCTGGAAAGCCCGTCTAATGCACCAAACAAAGATTGCTGGGTCTGGACCGTTGATCCACTGGAAGCCCCCGATCAGCCAGAAGACGTGACCGTGACCGTTGAAAAAGGCCGCGTAGTCGCGGTGAACGGCGAGAAACTGAGTCCGTTCCAGTGCCTGGAAAAACTGAACGTGTTGGGCGCTAAACACGGTGTGGGTCGTATTGATATCGTTGAGAACCGTCTGGTGGGCATTAAATCACGCGGCTGTTACGAAACCCCGGGCGGCACCATTATGGTTAACGCGCTGCGTGCGGTTGAACAGCTGGTTCTGGATCGTGACAGCTTTAAATGGCGTGAGCAGTTGGGCCATGAAATGTCGTATGTGGTTTACGATGGTCGCTGGTTTGCACCGCTGCGTAAGTCTATTCAGGCGGCGGCAGAGTCGTTGGCAGAAGAGGTGAACGGCGAAGTGGTACTGCAACTCTACAAAGGCCAGGCTACCGCGACCCAGAAACGTTCAGCCAACAGCCTGTATTCTGAAGAGTTCGCGACCTTCGGCGAAGATGAAGTGTACGATCATCGTCATGCAGGCGGCTTTATCCGTCTGTTCTCGCTCTCTTCACGCATCCGCGCACTGAACGAGCAGAAGAAGTAATAAGCAGGCGAGGATCGCCTCGCCTCTCGGTATGACATCAGGGGCGGCTATTATGCCGCCCCTGGTTTAACGACTTGAAGGAGATTCACATGGCACTTTGGGGTGGACGCTTTACCCAGGCAGCAGATCAACGTTTCAAACAGTTCAACGACTCGCTGCGCTTTGATTATCGCCTGGCTGAGCAGGACATCATTGGCTCTGTGGCCTGGTCCAAAGCGCTGGTGACCGTCAACGTACTGACCCGTGATGAGCAGCAGCAGCTGGAAGCGGCGCTCAACGCGTTACTGGAAGAAGTACGTGCTAATCCTGAGCAAATTCTGCAAAGCGATGCCGAAGATATTCACAGCTGGGTTGAAGGCCAGTTGATCGATAAAGTCGGCGCGTTAGGCAAAAAACTGCATACCGGTCGGAGTCGTAATGACCAGGTGGCGACTGACCTGAAACTGTGGTGTAAAGAGCAGGTTGCCGCGTTATTGGGCGCTACGCGTGAACTGCAGCAGGCGCTGGTGGCCACCGCGGAAGTGAACCAGGATGCGGTGATGCCGGGCTATACGCATCTGCAGCGTGCGCAGCCGGTGACCTTTGCTCACTGGTGCCTCGCCTATGTTGAAATGCTGGCGCGCGATGAAAGCCGTTTGCAGGATACGCTAAAGCGTCTTGACGTCAGTCCGCTGGGTTGTGGCGCGCTGGCCGGAACCGCTTATGATATTGACCGTGAGCAGTTAGCTGGCTGGTTAGGCTTTGCCTCTGCCACCCGTAACAGCCTGGATACGGTGTCCGATCGCGACCATGTTCTGGAGCTGCTCTCTGATGCGTCAATCAGTATGGTACATCTGTCGCGCTTTGCGGAAGACATGATTTTCTTCAATACGGGTGAAGCTGGCTTTATCGAACTCGCGGATAAAGTCACCTCAGGTTCATCCCTGATGCCACAGAAGAAAAATCCCGATGCGCTGGAGCTGATCCGCGGCAAGTGTGGCCGTGTTCAGGGCGCATTAACCGGAATGATGATGACGCTGAAAGGTCTGCCGCTCGCCTACAATAAAGACATGCAGGAAGACAAAGAAGGGCTCTTTGATGCGCTGGATACCTGGCTGGACTGCCTGCATATGTCGGTTCTTGTCCTGGATGGCCTGCAGGTGAAACGTCCTCGCTGCCAGGAAGCGGCAGAGCAGGGCTACGCTAACTCAACCGAGCTGGCTGACTACCTCGTTGCCAAAGGCGTGCCGTTCCGTGAGGCGCACCATATTGTGGGTGAAACGGTCGTTGAGGCAATTAAGCAGGGCGTAGCACTGGAAGCACTGACGCTGGCGCAGTTAAAGCAGTTCAGTAGCGTGATAGAGGACGATGTCTATCCTGTTCTGGCCCTAAAATCCTGTCTGGATAAGCGTAATGCGCAGGGTGGCGTTTCGCCCGAACAGGTTGCCCGTGCTATCGCGGATGCTAAAACACGCTTAGCGTAAACGGCAGGCAAAAAAAGAGCGGGCATCAAATGCCCGCCAACCTCTAGCTTCAGAAACTACTTTTATTTTAGGCACATCATCAGAGCCGCAGCGCTCCCGGCCGATGCTCAGATTCGTAACGTGTACCCTCTACGCGTTTTAGGGAAGCCTGACAGCGCTTCTCGTCTTTTTTTTGGCGAAGGGCTCACGACAGTTGAAAACAGGAGAAACACCGTTTTCAACGTTCAGAAAACATTTCCCTGGGTGGCAATGAATCTGAATTGATATGGGCATTATTCCCATCCGCTCTTGATAGGGCCAATCGTTGGTTGCTATTCTATCTATCGCCACGAGCTATCGTGGAATGGAGGGTAATAATGAATATCCGTGATCTTGAATATCTGGTTTCGCTTGCTGAACATCGTCATTTCCGACGTGCTGCGGATGCCTGCCATGTCAGTCAGCCCACGTTGAGCGGACAGATCCGTAAATTAGAAGACGAATTAGGTGTCATGCTGCTGGAACGCACCAGCCGCAAAGTGCTGTTTACTCAGGCTGGCCTGTTGCTGGTCGACCAGGCACGTACCGTTCTGCGTGAAGTCAAAGTGCTGAAAGAGATGGCCAGTCAGCAAGGTGAAGCGATGTCAGGGCCACTGCATATTGGGCTTATCCCCACGACCGGCCCTTATTTGCTCCCGCAAATCATTCCTATGCTGCATCAGACCTTTCCAAAGCTGGAAATGTATCTGCATGAAGCGCAAACGCAGCAGCTGCTGGCTCAACTCGACAGCGGTAAACTGGATTGCGCGATTCTGGCGCTGGTCAAAGAGAGCGAAGCCTTTATTGAAGTTCCGCTGTTTGATGAGCCGATGAAGCTGGCGGTCTATGAGGATCATCCATGGCGTGATCGTGACCGCGTACCGATGTCCGATCTGGCCGGCGAAAAACTACTGATGCTGGAAGACGGTCACTGCCTGCGCGATCAGGCGATGGGCTTTTGCTTTGAAGCGGGCGCGGACGAAGATACGCATTTTCGTGCCACCAGTCTGGAAACATTGCGCAATATGGTCGCGGCGGGAAGTGGGATTACGCTACTGCCAGCATTAGCCGTGCCCCAGCAGCGCATTCGCGACGGTGTCTGTTACCTGCCGTGTTACAAGCCAGTACCACAACGTACTATCGCGCTGGTGTACCGTCCCGGTTCACCCCTGCGCAGTCGTTATGAACAACTGGCAGAGGCAATCCGAACGCACATGCAAGGCTATTTCGACACGACGTTAAAACAGGCGGTTTAAGCCGTTTAATGCAGCAACGCGGTAGGCTTCGGCCATAGTCGGATAGTTAAAGGTGGTATTCACAAAGTACTCAATTGTGTTGCCACCATTTTTTTGCTCCATAATCGCCTGGCCGATGTGAATGATCTCCGCCGCACGTTCCCCAAAGCAGTGAATCCCTAAGATTTCTTTGGTGTCACGATGGAACAGAATCTTCAGGCTGCCCACATTCATCCCGACGATTTGCGCACGCGCCAGATGCTTGAACTGTGCCCGACCGACTTCGTAGGGGACTTTCATCGCGGTCAACTGCTGCTCGGTTTTACCTACAGAGCTGATTTCCGGAATGGTATAAATACCGGTCGGGATGTCTTCTATCAGATGCGCCGAGGCTTCACCTTTCATGATCGCCTGCGCGGCAATACGGCCCTGATCGTAAGCGGCTGACGCCAGGCTTGGATAACCAATCACATCGCCCACTGCATAGATGTGCGGCTGTGCTGTCTGGTACATGCTGTTCACTTTCAGCAGGCCACGTCCGTCCGCTTCCAGACCGACATTGTCCAGCGACAGTGAGTCGGTATTACCGGTACGACCGTTCGCGTAAAGCAGGCAATCCGCTTTCACTTTCTTGCCCGATTTAAGGTGCATGATCACACCGTCATCAACGCCTTCAATCTTCTCAAACTCTTCGTTGTGACGAATCACCACACCGCTGTTCCAGAAGTGATAAGACAGCGAATCGGACATCTCCTGATCAAGAAACGCCAGCAAACGGTCACGGGTGTTAATCAGATCGACTTTGACGTTGAGCCCACGGAAAATTGACGCATATTCGCAGCCAATCACGCCAGCGCCATAAATAATGACGTGGCCGGGTTCATGATGCAGGTTGAGAATCGAATCGGAGTCGTAAATGCGTGGATGCGTAAAGTCGACGTCATGGGGATGATAAGGGCGTGAACCGCAGGCAATAATAAATTTCTCGGCGGTCAGTTTTTCGCGTGTCCCGTCGTGATGTTCCACCTCAACAGTATTGGCATCAACAAAGTGGGCATCGCCCTGAAAAAGTTCACAGCGGTTGCGCTCATAAAAGCCCTGACGCATCGCCGTTTGCTGGCTGATCACGCTTTCTGTGTGATTGAGGATATCGGCAAAGGATGAGCGAAGCAGTCGGGTATGGTCGCTGTAGAGGGGATTCTGGTTGAATTCGATGATGCGGCTAACGGCGTGACGGAGGGCTTTTGAGGGGATGGTTCCCCAGTGAGTACAGCCACCGCCAATGTTGTGATAGCGTTCGATAACCGCGATGCGTGCGCCTTGCTTGACCAGTCCCATCGCCGCACCTTCGCCGCCCGGTCCTGAGCCAATCACTATGACATCGTAATCGTAAGACTTTTGCATACCGATACGTCCTATTATTTATACATTTTTACAACGAGATTCTAACATCTCGCCGCGCACTTCTAAATTCTAACAGCGATTTTCATCACGTTTTGCCTTTCAGTGGTGTTTAACAAGCCGTCACAAAGTTTGCCCGACTGTACGCTGAATATTTTGTTATAGTGCTGTTTCAGAACCTCACAAGGCAGACAGAATGGGCGTCAGAGCGCAACAAAAAGAACGTACACGGCGTACACTCATCGAAGCTGCTTTCAGCCAGCTCAGCGCCGAACGCAGTTTTGCCAGCCTGAGTTTACGTGAGGTCGCCCGTGAAGCCGGTATCGCACCCACCTCTTTTTATCGGCATTTTAAAGATGTTGATGAGCTGGGTCTGACGATGGTCGACGAAAGTGGGCTGATGTTGCGCCAGCTGATGCGCCAGGCGCGCCAGCGTATCGCCAAAGGCGGCAGCATCATTAAAACCTCCATCGCGACGTTCATGGAGTTCATTGAGAATAACCCTAACGCGTTTCGTTTGCTGCTGCGTGAGCGTTCCGGAACCTCTGCTGCCTTTCGCGCGGCCGTGGCACGTGAAATTCAACATTTTATTGCTGAACTGGCTGATTATCTTGAGGTCGAAAATCGCATGCCGCGCAGTTTTACCGAAGCGCAGGCTGAAGCGATGGTCACTATCGTTTTCAGCGCGGGTGCCGAAGCGGTGGACATCGATATTGAACAGCGACGTAAGCTGGAAGATCGTTTGGTACTGCAGTTACGTATGATCGCCAAAGGCGCTTATTACTGGTATCGCCGGGAGCAAGAACGCCTGGCGGTAACCCTGGATAAACCTGAAGAGTTATGAATAAGGACCCCGACATGACCCACCCAAGCTCCCGTGATAAAGGCACGATGTTGCTGGCTTTTATTACCGGCCTTGCTATGAACGGCTCGTTCTCCGTGCTGTTTAGTGCTTTTGTCCCTTTTTCTATTTTCCCACTGATTGCGCTGGGGCTGTCGGCCTGGTGCCTGCATCAGCGCTATCTGAACAAAAGCATGCCGGATGGCGTACCAGGCCTGGCAGCCGCTTTTTTCCTGCTGGGCATTCTGGTGTATAGCGCGCTGGTCAGGGCTGAATACCCGGAAATCGGTTCTAATTTTATCCCGACCATCCTGATGGTCGGGCTGGTGTTCTGGATTGCCCTGCGTTACAAGCGCAACCGCAATCGGTAATAACGAAAACGGGAACCATCAGGTTCCCGTTTTTTTACGCTTTACGCGTCAGCAGCACGCCGCATTCCATATGATGGGTGTACGGGAACTGGTCGAACAGCGCCAGCCGTGTCACATCATGCGTTTGCGCCAGCACCAGCAGATTGTCACACAGGGTTTGCGGATTGCAGGAAATGTAGAGGATGGCGGGGTAAGCCTGCACCATCTTAACGGTTTCGTCATCCAGCCCACTGCGCGGCGGATCGACAAAGATCGTCTCGCAGTCATAGCTGTTCAGGTCGATCCCTTCCAGCCGGTTGAAGCTGCGCACCCCGTTCATCGCCTGCGTAAACTCTTCGGCCGCCATTCGAATAATCTGGACGTTATCAATCTGGTTCGCCGCAATATTATATTGTGCGGAAGCCACTGAAGGTTTGGCGATTTCCGTTGCCAGGACGCGACGAAAATTTCTGGCCAGCGCCAGCGAGAAGTTGCCATTCCCACAGTAGAGCTCCAGTAAATCCCCGCGAGAACCCGTGGTGACGTCCAGTGCCCATTCCAGCATTTGAATGTTCATGGCGGCGTTGGGTTGAGTAAAGCTGTTTTCTACCTGACGATAAATCATCTCTTTACCGGCCACGGGCAGCCGCTCATCCACATAATCCCGATCGAGACAGATTTTGGTCTTGGTCGCGCGGCCAATCAGCTGGACATCTATACCTTCAGCCCGTAATTGATCGCGTAATGTGCTGGCGGCCTGCTGCCACTCATCATCCAGCTTGCGATGGTAGAGCAGGGAAATCACGATTTGATCACTCATCGTGGACAGATAGTCGATCTGAAACAGCTTGTGGCGCAGCAGACGGTTATCCCGCATGGCCGCCATCATCTTTGGCATCACCAGGTTGATCAATGCACTGGCAGCAGGAAACTGATCGACGCGTATGCGCTGCTTAGTCTCCTGATCGAAGATAATGTGGTAGAGGTCATCGCCATCGTGCCAGATACGGAATTCTGCACGCATGCGGTAGTGACTGACGGGTGAACGAAACACCTCCACGGCGGGCGCAGCGTACGGCGTCATCATCGTTTCTAACCGACTGACTTTTTCCGCCAGCTGCGCGTCATACTGTTCAACAGGGAGATGTTCGGGTGTCATGTTTAATCCTGGTTAAGAGCTTACTTGCCGGGCGATTGTAGGCATTCACCTGCCGATGTCCAGTCTTGTGCGCTGGCACAAAGATACGATGTGTGGAGGTCTGGACTTGCCCATGCGCTCTTCGTAGACTGCTGGCACCGGCCTCAGCCTTGAGTTAATAGGGAATCCAGTGTGAATCTGGAGCTGACGCGCAGCGGTAAGGAATGTCAGGGTGATTGCAATTGCAGACACTGTCCTGCGGGATGGGAAGTCATCACCTGCTATGGTTCCCAGCCCGAAGACCTGCCGGTGTGACGTCGCCACTCGTACAGTCATCGCGTGCTATCGATTGTATGCCTGCGGCATCCTTTTTCTTTTGGATGCGATAAAAATGAGTAAAACAAAAGCCTCGCTGTTTGCCTTCAGCGCAACGGCGATTTCCCTCTGGGCGCAAAACGGTGTTGCGCAGGGAAGTGATGATACGCAAATCGTGACCGCCAACCGTTTTCAACAACCGGTTTCGTCGGTGCTGGCGTCTACCTCAGTGGTGACACGGGATGAGATTGAACTGTGGCAAGCGAAAAACCTTGTCGAGGTCCTTCGTCGCCTGCCGGGCGTTGATATCGCGCAAAGTGGTGGTATTGGGCAGAGCGCTTCAATGTATGTGCGCGGCTCCGAAGCCCGCCAGACATTGATTCTGGTTGATGGCGTCCCTTTTGCTAAGCCTGGCATCACAGGGGTGGCAGACTTCAATCAGATTCCGGTCTCCATTATCCAGCGCGTGGAGTTTATTCGTGGGCCACGATCGTCAGTATACGGTGCGGATGCCATTGGCGGTGTGGTTAACGTCATTACCCAAAATCCAGAGAATCATAATGAACTTTCAGCAGGGATGGGTTCGAAGGGATACCAGGAGTACAGCGGAAGCGTAAACCAGAATGTGACCGATCAAACTCGCCTTACCGTCGCAGGGTCTTACCAGGCGACAAATGGCTATAATATTCAGCCAGATTCAACATCGCCAACTGATCGCGATCGTGATGGCTGGCGCAACAACGCTTTCTGGGCAGGTGTTGAGCACACGTTTAATGACCTGTTTTCCGGCTTCTTTCGGGGTTATGGTTACGCTGCGAATGCTGACTACGATGCCGGTTTTCCAGGCGGAACGGATGAGCAGCAAATTTATAACCATTCCTTCGATACCGGCTTGCGCTTCAATAAAGGTGATTATTCATCACAGCTGGTGGCCAGTGACCAAAAGTACAAAATTTATAACTATGTCGGTGCTGACGGACGTTACGCAGATTCTAATACGCTGGATGATATGGAGCAGCGTAACCTGCAGTGGGGGAACGCTTTCGCGATAGGTTATGGCACTGTAAGTGCTGGCCTGGACTGGCAGCGTCAAACGTTGAGTTCGGTCGGGCAGCTTTTTTCTGGTCAACCCAGAGATACGGACAGCTATAAGCAAGATAACACCGGCGCTTATCTGACGACGCAGCAGCAGTTGGGCACGGTTACCCTTGAAGGCGCTTTACGGGGAGACGATAACCAGGATTATGGTCGTCATGGTACCTGGCAAACGGCGGCGGGATGGGAATTTGTGCCAGGCTACAAGGCTTCGCTCTCCTACGGTACAGGCTTCCAGGCACCCACTCTGGGTCAGCTGTATGGCCAAAAACATTTTGGCATTAGCGCTAATCCCGATCTCCAGCCAGAGAAGTCAAAGCAGTGGGAAGCCGCGCTTGAAGGGTTAAGCGGACCGGTTAACTGGCGCGTTGCGGCTTATCGTAATAGCGTCACGGACTTGATTGACTATGCTTCAGATCCGGTGACATTCCAGGGCGGCTATTTCAATCAAAAAGCGGTCACGCTAAAAGGTATCGAAGCAACGGCTGACTTCGATACTGGCTTCCTGCACCATCAAATAACCTTAGGCTACCTTGATGCCCGGCGGGATGCCGATGACGAAGTCCTGGCTCGCCGTGCTCGCCAACAGATGAAATATCAGTTAGGCATCACGGTTTATGAAGCTGATATTGATGTCATTTACCAGTATTTTGGCAAGCGTTATGACAATAACACCAGCCAGTACGCAAGCGAGCAACGTCGTTTACCGAGTTACAGCACAGTTGATCTCGCGGTATCGTATCCGGTCACATCACATCTGACCGTTCGTGGTAGAATCGCCAACCTGTTCGATAAAGATTACGAGACAGCGTATGGCTATCAGACTCCAGGAAGAGAGTATTACCTCAACGGAAGCTACAGCTTCTGACCTGCGTCCTACTGTGCTGGTGTTTGACTCCGGCGTAGGGGGGCTTTCTGTCTATGATGAGGTTCGGCAGTTACTGCCGAACCTGCATTATCTTTATGCGTTCGATAATGCCGGTTTTCCTTATGGAGAAAAAACCGAGACCTTTATTGTCGAACGTGTGGTCGCGATTGTTGATGCCATTACTCGCCGCCATCCCATTTCCCTGGTCATCATCGCCTGTAATACCGCCAGCACCGTAACCTTGCCCGCATTACGTGAGCGCTTTGCCTTCCCGGTCGTTGGTGTTGTTCCGGCTATTAAACCTGCAGCACGTCTTACGCGTAATGGTGTGGTGGGGCTGCTTGCAACCCGCGCGACGGTTCGGCGTTCGTACACGCATGAACTGGTGTCGCAGTTTGCCAGCACCTGCAAGATTGAAATGCTGGGTTCAGCCGAACTGGTTGAGCTTGCCGAGGCCAAGCTCCATGGTAATGATGTGTCGCTGGATGAAGTCAGGCGCATCGTGCAACCCTGGTTACGCATGGCCGAGCCGCCGGACACGGTGGTATTAGGATGCACGCACTTTCCTTTACTGCGCGATGAGCTGCAGCACATCCTGCCGGAAGGCACGCGTTTAATTGATTCCGGGGCAGCCATTGCCAGACGTACGGCCTGGTTACTGGAAAATGAAGCACCTGAAGTCCGATCGTCACAGCAAAACGTGGCGTTTTGTACCGAGCTTGATGGTGAGGCCGTACAATTATCACCGGTTTTGCAGCGTTATGGCTTCCCATTGCTTGAAAAACTGGCGCTTTAGCGGCTTTTCGCTGAAAAAAACAGCACTCGGAAAATTAATTGAAATTAGCCCTTGTCAGCCGAAAAGAACTCCCTATAATGCGCCTCCACTGACACGGCACAACGGAATACGAAGCGCCGGGTTAAGTAGGGTTCAGAACGATTCGAACCGGTCAGTTAAGCAAAAATAAGTGCTTGACTGATAAAGCGGAAAGCGTAATATATGCAGCCCGCGCCACAGAGAAGTGTGGCACTGCTCTTTAACAATTTATCAGACAATCTGTGTGGGCACTCGCAGGATTGATATCAGCGTCCTCGGACGTAAAAAATATCAAGTCTCACGAGTGAACACATAATGAAATTCATTATGACGTTTTACAGATGAGCACCGCTGAACTGGTTTCAGCAAATCAAACTTAAATTGAAGAGTTTGATCATGGCTCAGATTGAACGCTGGCGGCAGGCCTAACACATGCAAGTCGGACGGTAGCACAGAGGAGCTTGCTCCTCGGGTGACGAGTGGCGGACGGGTGAGTAATGTCTGGGGATCTGCCCGATAGAGGGGGATAACCACTGGAAACGGTGGCTAATACCGCATAACGTCGCAAGACCAAAGAGGGGGACCTTCGGGCCTCTCACTATCGGATGAACCCAGATGGGATTAGCTAGTAGGCGGGGTAACGGCCCACCTAGGCGACGATCCCTAGCTGGTCTGAGAGGATGACCAGCCACACTGGAACTGAGACACGGTCCAGACTCCTACGGGAGGCAGCAGTGGGGAATATTGCACAATGGGCGCAAGCCTGATGCAGCCATGCCGCGTGTATGAAGAAGGCCTTCGGGTTGTAAAGTACTTTCAGCGGGGAGGAAGGCATTGTGGTTAATAACCGCAGTGATTGACGTTACCCGCAGAAGAAGCACCGGCTAACTCCGTGCCAGCAGCCGCGGTAATACGGAGGGTGCAAGCGTTAATCGGAATTACTGGGCGTAAAGCGCACGCAGGCGGTCTGTTAAGTCAGATGTGAAATCCCCGGGCTTAACCTGGGAACTGCATTTGAAACTGGCAGGCTTGAGTCTCGTAGAGGGGGGTAGAATTCCAGGTGTAGCGGTGAAATGCGTAGAGATCTGGAGGAATACCGGTGGCGAAGGCGGCCCCCTGGACGAAGACTGACGCTCAGGTGCGAAAGCGTGGGGAGCAAACAGGATTAGATACCCTGGTAGTCCACGCCGTAAACGATGTCGACTTGGAGGTTGTTCCCTTGAGGAGTGGCTTCCGGAGCTAACGCGTTAAGTCGACCGCCTGGGGAGTACGGCCGCAAGGTTAAAACTCAAATGAATTGACGGGGGCCCGCACAAGCGGTGGAGCATGTGGTTTAATTCGATGCAACGCGAAGAACCTTACCTACTCTTGACATCCACGGAATTCGGCAGAGATGCCTTAGTGCCTTCGGGAACCGTGAGACAGGTGCTGCATGGCTGTCGTCAGCTCGTGTTGTGAAATGTTGGGTTAAGTCCCGCAACGAGCGCAACCCTTATCCTTTGTTGCCAGCGATTCGGTCGGGAACTCAAAGGAGACTGCCGGTGATAAACCGGAGGAAGGTGGGGATGACGTCAAGTCATCATGGCCCTTACGAGTAGGGCTACACACGTGCTACAATGGCGCATACAAAGAGAAGCGACCTCGCGAGAGCAAGCGGACCTCATAAAGTGCGTCGTAGTCCGGATCGGAGTCTGCAACTCGACTCCGTGAAGTCGGAATCGCTAGTAATCGTGGATCAGAATGCCACGGTGAATACGTTCCCGGGCCTTGTACACACCGCCCGTCACACCATGGGAGTGGGTTGCAAAAGAAGTAGGTAGCTTAACCTCCGGGAGGGCGCTTACCACTTTGTGATTCATGACTGGGGTGAAGTCGTAACAAGGTAACCGTAGGGGAACCTGCGGTTGGATCACCTCCTTACCTGAAGATACCTTCCCGCGAAGTGCTCACACAGATTGTCTGATAGAAAGTAACGAGCAGAAAAAACCTCTACAGGCTTGTAGCTCAGGTGGTTAGAGCGCACCCCTGATAAGGGTGAGGTCGGTGGTTCAAGTCCACTCAGGCCTACCAAATTCGTCTCATGCTGCGTTATGTTTCCGGCTCGCATAGTTCACTATGCTTCGCGAAAACATGCCTTGCCTGAGCACGAATTACATTTCTCATGAAGTGTACTCGGTTGAGTGGTAGTAGTGGTCTCTGCAGTAACTGTATGGGGCTATAGCTCAGCTGGGAGAGCGCCTGCCTTGCACGCAGGAGGTCAGCGGTTCGATCCCGCTTAGCTCCACCATACTGATATTACTGTATTTCTGAAAAATACTTCAGAGCGTACCGGCAACGGTGTGCTGCGAAGTATTATGCTCTTTAACAATCCGGAACAAGCTGAAAATTTGAAACGACACATGGTCGCATTCTTCCGTAATAAAGAATGATGACGTGTGTTCGAGTCTCTCAAAAGCTTACAGCTTACAAGCTAACTGTTATGCAGTAGCGCGCGAGCAGTGAAGAAAGCAAGGCGCGTCGGCGCGCAGCCAGCGGAACGTACTGAAGTACGTGAGCATGGCGAGCACCGCGCAACGACGCATTCTTTACGCGCAGCCGTTACGGTAATACAGATAAACGCCTGTGGGTTGTGAGGTTAAGCGACTAAGCGTACACGGTGGATGCCCTGGCAGTCAGAGGCGATGAAGGGCGTGCTAATCTGCGATAAGCGCCGGTAAGGTGATATGAACCGCAACAACCGGCGATACCCGAATGGGGAAACCCAGTGTGACTCGTCACACTATCATACAGTGAATACATAGCTGTATGAGGCGAACCGGGGGAACTGAAACATCTAAGTACCCCGAGGAAAAGAAATCAACCGAGATTCCCCCAGTAGCGGCGAGCGAACGGGGAGGAGCCCAGAACCATCATCAGCTTGTGCATCAGTGGAAGCGTCTGGAAAGTCGCAGGGTACAGGGTGATACTCCCGTACACAAAGGTGCACAGGTTGTGAGTTCGATGAGTAAGGCGGGACACGTGGTATCCTGTCTGAATATGGGGGGACCATCCTCCAAGGCTAAATACTCCTGACTGACCGATAGTGAACCAGTACCGTGAGGGAAAGGCGAAAAGAACCCCGGCGAGGGGAGTGAAACAGAACCTGAAACCGTGTACGTACAAGCAGTGGGAGCCTTCTTTATGGGGGTGACTGCGTACCTTTTGTATAATGGGTCAGCGACTTATATTCTGTAGCAAGGTTAACCGTATAGGGGAGCCGCAGGGAAACCGAGTCTTAACTGGGCGTTAAGTTGCAGGGTATAGACCCGAAACCCGGTGATCTAGCCATGGGCAGGTTGAAGGTTGGGTAACACTAACTGGAGGACCGAACCGACTAATGTTGAAAAATTAGCGGATGACCTGTGGCTGGGGGTGAAAGGCCAATCAAACCGGGAGATAGCTGGTTCTCCCCGAAAGCTATTTAGGTAGCGCCTCGTGAACTCATCTCCGGGGGTAGAGCACTGTTTCGGCTAGGGGGCCATCCCGGCTTACCAACCCGATGCAAACTGCGAATACCGGAGAATGTTATCACGGGAGACACACGGCGGGTGCTAACGTCCGTCGTGAAGAGGGAAACAACCCAGACCGCCAGCTAAGGTCCCAAAGTCATGGTTAAGTGGGAAACGATGTGGGAAGGCACAGACAGCCAGGATGTTGGCTTAGAAGCAGCCATCATTTAAAGAAAGCGTAATAGCTCACTGGTCGAGTCGGCCTGCGCGGAAGATGTAACGGGGCTAAACCATGCACCGAAGCTGCGGCAGCGACACTATGTGTTGTTGGGTAGGGGAGCGTTCTGTAAGCCGTTGAAGGTGTGCTGTGAGGCATGCTGGAGGTATCAGAAGTGCGAATGCTGACATAAGTAACGATAAACAAGGTGAAAAACCTTGTCGCCGGAAGACCAAGGGTTCCTGTTCAACGTTAATCGGAGCAGGGTGAGTCGACCCCTAAGGCGAGGCCGAAAGGCGTAGTCGATGGGAAACAGGTTAATATTCCTGTACTTGGTGTTACTGCGAAGGGGGGACGGAGAAGGCTATATCAGCCGGGCGACGGTTGTCCCGGTTTAAGCGTGTAGGTGTGTGTTCCAGGCAAATCCGGTTCACTTTACACTGAGGCGTGACGACGAGGCACTACGGTGCTGAAGTGATAAATGCCCTGCTTCCAGGAAAAGCCTCTAAGCATCAGGTAACACAAAATCGTACCCCAAACCGACACAGGTGGTCAGGTAGAGAATACCAAGGCGCTTGAGAGAACTCGGGTGAAGGAACTAGGCAAAATGGTGCCGTAACTTCGGGAGAAGGCACGCTGCCACCAGGTGAAGTCACTTGCTGACGGAGCCGAAGGCAGTCGAAGATACCAGCTGGCTGCAACTGTTTATTAAAAACACAGCACTGTGCAAACACGAAAGTGGACGTATACGGTGTGACGCCTGCCCGGTGCCGGAAGGTTAATTGATGGGGTTAAGCGCAAGCTGAAGCTCTTGATCGAAGCCCCGGTAAACGGCGGCCGTAACTATAACGGTCCTAAGGTAGCGAAATTCCTTGTCGGGTAAGTTCCGACCTGCACGAATGGCGTAATGATGGCCAGGCTGTCTCCACCCGAGACTCAGTGAAATTGAAATCGCTGTGAAGATGCAGTGTACCCGCGGCAAGACGGAAAGACCCCGTGAACCTTTACTACAGCTTGACACTGAACACTGAGCCTTGATGTGTAGGATAGGTGGGAGGCTTTGAAGCGTGGACGCCAGTCTGCGTGGAGCCGACCTTGAAATACCACCCTTTAATGTTTGGTGTTCTAACGTAGGCCCGTAATCCGGGCTGCGGACAGTGTCTGGTGGGTAGTTTGACTGGGGCGGTCTCCTCCTAAAGAGTAACGGAGGAGCACGAAGGTTGGCTAATCCTGGTCGGACATCAGGAGGTTAGTGCAATGGCATAAGCCAGCTTGACTGCGAGAGTGACGGCTCGAGCAGGTGCGAAAGCAGGTCATAGTGATCCGGTGGTTCTGAATGGAAGGGCCATCGCTCAACGGATAAAAGGTACTCCGGGGATAACAGGCTGATACCGCCCAAGAGTTCATATCGACGGCGGTGTTTGGCACCTCGATGTCGGCTCATCACATCCTGGGGCTGAAGTAGGTCCCAAGGGTACGGCTGTTCGCCGTTTAAAGTGGTACGCGAGCTGGGTTTAGAACGTCGTGAGACAGTTCGGTCCCTATCTGCCGTGGGCGCTGGAGAATTGAGGGGGGTTGCTCCTAGTACGAGAGGACCGGAGTGAACGCACCGCTGGTGTCCGGGTTGTCACGCCAGTGGCACTGCCCGGTAGCTAAGTGCGGAAAAGATAAGTGCTGAAAGCATCTAAGCACGAAACTTGCCCCGAGATGAGTTCTCCCTGACCCTTTAAGGGTCCTGAAGGGACGTTGAAGACGACGACGTTGATAGGCCGGGTGTGTAAGCGCAGCGATGCGTTGAGCTTACCGGTACTAATGACCCGTGAGGCTTAACCTTACAACGCCAGAGGCGTTTTGGTTGAGAGACGATTGAATTTTCAGCATTGTTTACCGGAAAAGAATTTGCGGAAACGACAGATTTTGCGGCATGAGAAGGCGCAGAGCGATGACGTCAGCGGGAGCATACTGAAGTATGTGACCGGTGCGGCAGAGCGAATGCAACGCGTTCATGGCGTAAAAGAGTCGTTTCGGGCACAAAGAATTTGCCTGGCGGCTGTAGCGCGGTGGTCCCACCTGACCCCATGCCGAACTCAGAAGTGAAACGCCGTAGCGCCGATGGTAGTGTGGGGTCTCCCCATGCGAGAGTAGGGAACTGCCAGGCATCAAATTGAAAACCTGCACGTTACTTCGGGCAGTTCTCTACTCTGAAGAGTAGGACAAAAGCGAATGCTTTTGAACGCTGCAGAGCAGCGGCCCGAAGGGTGAATCACCGCGTGATTCATCAACTGCCAGGCATCAAATTAAGACCAGTACGCTGGTCGTGACCTTACCGGTGACGCGGAAGGGCGAAACACCTGATATCAGAACGTTTTTCTGACGTCAGTACAGAATCGGTGGAGCGGTAGTTCAGTTGGTTAGAATACCTGCCTGTCACGCAGGGGGTCGCGGGTTCGAGCCCCGTCCGTTCCGCCACCCTTTTTAGGGGCGTAGTTCAATTGGTAGAGCACCGGTCTCCAAAACCGGGTGTTGGGGGTTCGAGTCCCTCCGCCCCTGCCAGAAAGAGAAAAATCCTTTGCTTCGGCAAAGGATTTTTTTTTGCCTGAAGAAAACTAAAAAAGAAAATCAGCCAGCAGATACTGGCTTAATCCTCTTTCCCTCATACCCTTAGTTCGGCACGACAGGAAACTTTAGCAACTGACGAATGTACGTTTGCTGATCGCTGTTTTGTAGCCACACCGCATAAAGGGGTCGCACTGCGACAGAAGTATCAGGCATCACCATCAGATCGCTGTGCAGGCTTTGCCAGAAATCGGGCAGGAACGCGCAGGCTCCCGTGGTATGCAACAATTCCCGCGTAACCTGCGCTGATGTCGTTGTTAACACCGGTACATCATCTCCGCCGGAGAGATAGCTTTGATGCTGATGAAAGTCTGCTCCCCATTCCACTTTAATGTAGTCATATTTCTCACGCTTTTCTGTCTGCCGTGAGCGAAAAAGCGCCAGTGAAATATGACCGATCTGCTGGCTGGTTAATTCATCCATCTTCGGTGCTTCAGTCGTAATCAATAAGTCCAGCTGACGCTCGTGTAGCTGCTTAACCAACAAATGACGCTGTGCCACACGCGCTTCCAGATGCAGGCTCTCACGGTTCTCATAGAGCGTCTTAAGCCAGGGTGTTAAGTAGGCCTCCCATAGCGAGGCACTGGCACCGATAGACAGCTCATGGTGCTGCTGCGTATGTGACACTTCTTTCTTGGCCATCAGCCATGTATTCATCAGACTTTCGGCATAGGGCAGCAGGCGCTCTCCTGCAGAAGTCAGACGTATATTGTTGCGATGTCGGGTAAAAAGATTAACCCCTAGCTGGTTTTCTAACTGGCGGATGCGAAAACTGACAGCAGACTGCGTTAAGTAAAGTCCTTCTGCAGCGCGCCCGAAATGGCGAGTTCTGCTCACTTCCAGGAAAGTTTTCAGTAATTCCGTATCCACATCGTTCTCCCAAAATTTGTTTGTCGTATAGATTTAAATGTTTTGTTTTACACTCTGTCAAGCCTATCTAATACTCCGCGCCATAAATCGCACGGCCATAAGAGAAACAGGAGCGTGTAACATGGCGGAAAGCTTCTCAACGGAAAATCGTTTCTTTGATAACAAACATTACCCACGCGGTTTTTCGCGTCATGGTGACTTTACGATTAAAGAAGCACAGCTACTTGAACGCCACGGTGTTGCTTTTAATGAGTTGGATCTTGCTAAACGCGAGCCGACGACAGAAGAAGAACGTTTGTTCATTGAGGTTTGTCGTGGCGTGCGTGAGCCGCAAACGGAAGCAGAACGTGTATGGTCCAAATACATGACACGTATCAAGCGTCCTAAGCGTTTTCACACGCTGTCAGGCGGTAAGCCACAGATGGACACCGTTGAAGACTACACCGAAAGCGACGATTGATGAGAAGGGGCGAAAGCCCCTTTTTACTGCATGCTTTTATGAAGATAGATCATCAGCCGGTCAATGCTACGATAACTGACGGCTTCCTGAAGATGGTGACGCGTAATCGTCTCTTCACCCGCTAAATCGGCCACTGTCCGAGCCACTTTCAGAATACGTTGCCACGCCCGTACCGATAAGCCCAACTGATTTAAAACCGACTCAAGCCATTTGGCATCCGGCGGCGTAATCTCACACCACTGTAGTACATCCGAATTCGCCAACTGGGCGTTGATCTTTCCTGAGCGCGCCATTTGTATCTGACGTGCGGCGAGTACCCGTTCACGCACCTCCGCAGAGCTTTCCCCGGCATGACGTTGCTGGCTCAACATTCCGGCAGGAAGCAAGGGCACTTCCAGGGACAGATCAAAGCGGTCGAGGAAAGGACCAGAAAGCTTGCCGAGATAGCGCAGAATCTGCTGCGGCGACGTACGGTTATGCTGGCCTTGATAGTGCCCGGTTGGGCTGGGATTCATCGCGGCGATTAACTGAAAGCGTGCGGGATAAACAACTTTTGCCCTGGCCCGTGAAATCGCCACCTCACCGGATTCAATGGGTTCACGTAATGCATCCAGAACGCTGCGCTGGAATTCAGGCAATTCATCCAGAAACAGCACGCCATTATGGGCCAGCGAGATCTCCCCTGGACGGGGTAACGCACCGCCACCGATGAGAGCATACAGTGAAGCACTATGATGTGGCGCTCTGAAAGGCCGCTTACGCCATTGCTGATGCCACGGTCCGGCATTGCTCAGGCTGGCAATGGCTGCGCACTCTAAGGCTTCCTGATCGCTTAACGGCGGCATGATGCCGGGTAAGCGCGTGGCGAGCATGGTTTTGCCTGTTCCTGGCGGCCCAATCAGCATCAGGTTATGTCCCCCTGCGGCGGTAATTTCCAGGGCGCGCCGACCCTGTTCCTGACCCACAATATCGCGGAGATCGTCTGTGATGATTTCATCGTGTTCCGTATGGGCGGCTGCAACAGCTAATTCACACTTACCGTGTAAAAAGGCACAGACTTCGATCAAGTGCGCAGCGACTAAGGTCGCACCTTTGCGGATCAAACCCGCGTCAGCCTGGTTTTCTGCCGAAAGGATGAGTTGTCGGTTGCCCTCAATCGCCGCCAACGCCGCCGGAATGGCACCCTGAACGCCGCACAGGGCACCGTTAAGGGCCAGTTCACCCAGAAACTCGTGCTGGTCGAGCTTGTCCGCAGGAAGCTGTTCAGAGGCCACCAGAATGGCGATAGCCATGGGCAAATCATAACGGCCGCCTTCTTTAGGTAAATCTGCCGGGCCTAAGTTGATGGTGATGCGTCGGGCAGGGAAGTCAAAACCGCTGTTTATGATGGCGCTACGGACGCGCTCACGCGCTTCTTTGACGGTGGTTTCGGGTAAACCCACCAGTGTCAGTGCAGGCAACCCGTTACTGATATGCACTTCAATCGTAACCAGCGGTGCTTCAACACCGATGGCTGCCCGCGTCAGCACCTTTGATAATGACATCGCCGCTCCCAAATACGGTAATTCTGCATGCGGGATTCAGGTACGGCGAAGGGTAAAACAGCGAAATGTACCTTCCCTCGCAAACTTTTCCTTCGTCATACATTGGATTTCTTATTTTGCAGAAGCGTGCTGTGAAACGACGAGGATGCGATCAGCGTCATTTTTTGTCAGCAGCAGCACCTGATGAAATACTCTTTTAATAACAAATTGATAACGAAAGAGTGCAGTCTGATGGAATAAAAAACCTGATAAAAAATGTTGTATTTAGCCTGCTAACTATGATAACTCTGTAGGCATTACTTCGAACGAGTGAAAGAATCGAATACGTTATGAAAGCCCTTCTACTAGTGATTAGCCTTGTCGTGATTAGCGTGGTGGTGATTATTAACCCACTGTGCGGGGCAACGCTTGGAGCAAGAAAGGCTTAAAAATCAAGCCAGAACTCTAAAAAACCCCCCGCACCGAAAGGTCCGGGGGTTTTTTTTTGGCCTGGCAAAAACTTAGTAAATCTGCAAGGAACAAACAATGAACAGTAGCATAAAATTCTGTTGTTCCCCTAAGGACACAGGAGAATAGCGATGACAGGTGCACAATGGGTAGTTCAGGCTTTACGCGCACAGGGCGTTGATATCGTATTTGGCTATCCTGGCGGTGCAATCATGCCAGTATACGATGCGCTATACGACGGCGGCGTGGAACACCTGTTGTGCCGTCATGAGCAGGGCGCCGTCATGGCCGCTATCGGCTATGCCCGTTCAACCGGCAAAACGGGCGTTTGCATTGCAACATCCGGCCCCGGTGCGACGAATCTGATCACCGGACTTGCCGACGCTATGATGGACTCCGTTCCGGTTGTCGCGCTAACCGGTCAGGTCTCTTCCGCGTTTATCGGTACAGATGCCTTTCAGGAAATCGATGTTCTTGGCCTGTCATTAGCCTGTACGAAACACAGTTTTATGGTTGAGTCGCTGGACGAGTTGCCTTCCGTCATGGCTGAAGCCTTTGCTATCGCTCAGTCCGGTCGCCCCGGCCCGGTTTTAGTGGATATTCCAAAAGATATCCAGATGGCAAAAGGCGAGCCTTCACCACAGTTGATGCCGGTCGAGGAAGTTATGTCGATGCCGCATCAGGCGATAGTGGAAGCACGGGCGATGATGGCTCAGGCCAAAAAGCCGATGTTATACGTGGGCGGCGGCGTGGGAATGGCGCAGGCGGTACCGGCACTGCGCGCCCTGGCGCAGGAAACCGGCATACCCGCGGTCGCCACGCTGAAAGGGCTGGGAAGTATTGATGCAGACAGCGATTTATATCTGGGTATGCTGGGCATGCACGGCACCAAGGCTGCGAATCTGGCCGTACAATCTTGTGATCTGTTAATTGCGGTTGGCGCACGTTTTGATGATCGTGTAACAGGCAAGCTGGACACCTTTGCACCGCTGGCAAGCGTGATTCACCTTGATGTCGACCCGGCAGAACTGAACAAGCTGCGCCGTGCGCATGTCTCGCTGCAAGGCGATCTTAACCACGTTCTGCCCGCCCTGAGCCAGCCTTTAGAGATTCAGGCATGGCGTGACGAAGTGACCGCACTGAAGGTACAGCATGCATGGCGCTACGATCATCCCGGCGAAGCGATCTATGCGCCGTTGTTATTGAAACAACTGTCCGACCGCAAGCCTGCCAACACCGTGATCACGACCGACGTCGGTCAGCACCAGATGTGGGCGGCCCAGCATATCTCCTGTGACGCGCCTGAAGATTTCATCACCTCCAGCGGATTAGGCACCATGGGCTTTGGCCTGCCCGCGGCGATCGGTGCGCAGGTTGCGCGTCCCAACGATACGGTGATCTGCGTCTCGGGCGATGGCTCAATCATGATGAACATCCAGGAGCTGGGCACGATCAAACGCGGTAAGCTGCCGGTAAAAATCTTACTGCTGGATAACCAACGCCTGGGTATGGTCCGCCAGTGGCAGCAGCTGTTTTTTGATGGCCGCTACAGCGAAACCATCCTGACCGATAACCCCGACTTTCTTACCCTGGCCAGCGCGTTTGATATCCCCGGCCAGCGCATCACCCGTAAAGATCAAGTCGACGCCGCGCTCGATGCTCTGCTGAGCAGTGAAGGCCCTTACTTCCTGCATGTTTCAATCGATGAGCATGAAAACGTCTGGCCATTGGTACCGCCTGGTGCCAGCAACGCCAACATGATGGAGAAAACCGTATGAACCAGCATCAATTGTCTATCGAAGCGCGCTTTCGACCTGAAATATTGGAACGTATTTTACGTGTTGTACGCCATCGTGGCTTTCAGGTGTGTTCCATGAACATGGCCACTGTCGCTAACTCTGAAAACATTAATATCGAAATGACCGTTGCCAGCCAGCGCTCTGTCGATTTACTGTCTTCCCAGCTAAGAAAACTGATGGATGTCGCCTGCGTCCAGATTCAACAACAGACATCACAACAAATACGCGCGTAGTCGCTATAGGAAATAATAATGAGCACGAAGAAAGCAGACTTTATTTGGTTCAACGGCGAAATGGTTAAATGGGAAGAGGCAAAAGTCAGCGTGATGTCTCACGCGTTGCACTACGGCACATCGGTATTTGAAGGCGTTCGCTGCTATGACTCCCATAAAGGGCCGGTTGTATTCCGTCACCGCGAGCACATGCAGCGCCTGCACGATTCCGCCAAAATCTACCGTTTCCCAATCAAACACAGCGTTGATGAACTGATGGAAGCCTGCCGTGAAGTCATTCGCGTCAACAACCTGAAAAGCGCCTATATCCGTCCGCTGGCTTTCGTCGGTGATGTTGGACTGGGCGTGAACCCGCCGGATGGCTTTACGACCGACGTGATCATTGCGGCCTTCCCGTGGGGCGCTTATCTGGGTGCTGAAGCGCTGGAAAACGGTATTGATGCGATGGTTTCCTCATGGAACCGTGTTGCGCCAAACACGCTGCCAACCGCGGCGAAAGCAGGCGGCAACTACCTTTCCTCACTGTTAGTGGGCAGCGAAGCACGTCGCCATGGCTACCAGGAAGGGATCGCGCTGGATACCAATGGCCTGATCTCAGAAGGGGCAGGCGAAAACCTGTTCGAAGTGAAAGACGGTGTGCTGTTCACCCCGCCGTTTACCTCATCTGCACTGCCGGGCATCACCCGCGATGCCATCATTACGCTGGCGCGGGATATGGGCATCGAAGTGCGTGAACAGGCACTGTCTCGTGAATCGCTCTACCTGGCCGACGAAGTCTTTATGTCCGGCACCGCAGCAGAAATCACCCCAGTACGCAGCGTGGATCGTATTCAGGTCGGTGCAGGCAAATGTGGACCAGTGACCAAACGCGTTCAGCAGGCCTTCTTCGGCCTGTTCACCGGCGAGACTGAAGACAAATGGGGCTGGCTGGACCCGGTTAACGCATAACCAGACCTGCGCGGATGTCGCTGGATGTCCGCGAACTTATTTTCACTGGAGTAAAGAGCATGCCTAAGTACCGTTCCGCTACCACCACCCACGGCCGCAACATGGCCGGTGCCCGTGCCCTCTGGCGCGCAACAGGAATGACCGACGATGATTTCGGCAAACCGATTATCGCCGTCGTGAACTCCTTCACCCAGTTTGTACCGGGCCACGTTCACCTGCGTGATCTGGGTAAGCTGGTTGCCGAGCAAATCGAAGCGGCTGGTGGCGTGGCCAAAGAGTTCAACACGATCGCGGTGGATGACGGTATTGCCATGGGCCATGGCGGCATGCTGTATTCTCTGCCTTCCCGGGAACTGATTGCTGATTCCGTCGAGTACATGGTAAATGCACACTGTGCCGATGCCATGGTTTGCATCTCAAACTGCGACAAAATCACCCCAGGCATGTTGATGGCGTCACTGCGCCTGAACATTCCGGTTATCTTTGTGTCCGGCGGCCCGATGGAAGCCGGTAAGACCAAGCTGTCCGATCAGATCATCAAGTTAGATCTGGTTGATGCGATGATTCAGGGCGCCAACCCGAACGTCAGCGATGCCGACAGCGAGCAGATCGAACGTTCCGCCTGTCCGACCTGCGGTTCCTGTTCGGGCATGTTCACTGCGAACTCCATGAACTGCCTGACTGAAGCGCTGGGCCTGTCTCAACCGGGTAACGGTTCTCTGCTGGCCACCCACGCCGACCGTAAAACGCTGTTTATCAACGCCGGTAAGCGCATCGTTAGCCTGACTAAACGCTATTACGAGCAGGACGATGCCAACATGCTGCCGCGTAACATCGCTAACAAGGCCGCGTTTGAAAACGCCATGACGCTGGATATCGCCATGGGCGGCTCCACCAACACCGTGTTGCACTTGCTGGCTGCCGCGCAGGAAGGCGAGATCGACTTCAATATCTCTGATATCGATCGCCTGTCGCGCAAAGTGCCTCAGCTGTGCAAAGTCGCACCCAGTACCCCGAAATATCACATGGAAGATGTGCACCGTGCCGGTGGCGTGATCGGTATTCTCGGCGAGTTGGATCGTGCCGGACTTATCGACACCAGCGCACGCAACATCCTGCAGCAAAGCATGCGTGAAACGATCGATCAGTACGACATCATGCTGACCCAGGATCAGGCAGTGAAGGACATGTTCCGCGCGGGCCCGGCCGGTATTCGCACCACACAGGCGTTCTCACAGAATTGCCGTTGGGACACGCTGGATGATGACCGTGCTGAAGGCTGTATCCGTACGCGCGAAAACGCGTACTCGCAGGACGGCGGTCTGGCTGTGCTGTACGGCAACATCGCCGAAGATGGCTGTATCGTGAAAACAGCGGGCGTAGACAAAGAGATTCTGACCTTCAGCGGCCCGGCCAAAGTGTATGAGAGCCAGGATGATGCAGTCGAAGCTATTCTCGGCGGCAAAGTGGTTGCGGGTGACGTTGTGGTGATTCGCTACGAAGGGCCTAAAGGCGGACCGGGCATGCAGGAAATGTTGTATCCCACGACCTACCTGAAATCAATGGGGCTGGGTAAAAGCTGTGCGCTGATCACCGACGGTCGCTTCTCAGGCGGTACGTCCGGCCTGTCAATTGGCCACGCCTCACCGGAGGCCGCGAACGGCGGCACCATCGCTCTGGTCAAAGATGGCGATACGATTGAAATCGATATCCCGAACCGCGGTATCAAATTGGCCGTGCCGGATAATGAACTGCACGCGCGCCGTGAAGAACAGCAGGCTCGTGGCGACGAGGCTTACACGCCGGTGAATCGTCAGCGTGAAGTGTCGTTTGCACTGCGTGCCTATGCATCGCTCGCCACCAGTGCCGACAAAGGTGCAGTGCGCGATAAGAGTAAGCTGGGAGGCTAAAATGGCTGAGGCTCAACCGCTACCCGAGGCGCCCTGCGGCGCCGAGTATTTGCGCGCTGTATTGCGTTCACCGGTCTACGAAGTGGCTCTGGTTACGCCGCTGCAGAAGATGGAAAAAATCTCTGCGCGCCTGGGCAACACCATTCTGGTAAAGCGAGAAGATCGCCAGCCGGTGCACAGTTTTAAAGTGCGCGGTGCTTACGCGATGATCGCCGGACTTAATGAAGAGCAGAAAGCCCGCGGTGTCGTCACCGCGTCTGCCGGTAACCATGCTCAGGGCGTGGCGTTATCTGCCACGAAGCTAGGGATTAAGTCACTGATCGTGATGCCACTGGCTACCGCCGACATTAAGGTGGATGCCGTACGCGCATTTGGTGGAGAAGCCTTCCTGTTTGGTGCCAACTTTGACGAAGCCAAAGCCAAAGCCATCGAATTAGCGTCGCAACAGGGTTACACCTTTGTGCCACCTTTTGACCATCCGGCGGTTATCGCCGGGCAGGGCACGCTGGCGATGGAGCTGCTGCAGCAGGACGCTCATCTTGATCGGGTCTTTGTCCCGGTGGGCGGTGGCGGTCTGGCGGCCGGCGTGGCGGTCCTCATCAAGCAGCTGATGCCGCAAATTAAAGTGATTGCCGTAGAGTCCGAAGATTCAGCCTGCCTGAAGGCGGCGCTGGATGCCGGGGAGCCGGTAGACTTACCGCGCGTGGGATTATTTGCCGAAGGCGTGGCGGTAAAACGCATCGGTGATGAAACCTTCCGTCTGTGCCAGGAATACCTTGACGATATCGTCACCGTGGACAGCGATGCTATCTGCGCGGCAATGAAAGACCTGTTTGAAGATGTGCGCGCCGTGGCAGAGCCTTCAGGCGCGCTGGCGCTGGCGGGCATGAAGAAATATGTTCAGCAGCATGACATCAAAGGCGAGCGTCTGGCGCACGTCTTGTCAGGTGCTAACGTCAACTTCCACGGCTTGCGCTACGTATCTGAACGCTGCGAACTGGGAGAACAGCGCGAAGCGCTTCTGGCCGTCACCATCCCGGAACAACAGGGCAGTTTCCTGAAGTTCTGTCAGACGCTGGGCGGTCGCTCTATTACTGAGTTCAACTACCGCTATGCCGACACCGATAAGGCCTGCATTTTCGTTGGCGTGCGCCTGACTCGTGGAATGGAAGAACGCGCTGAGATCATCAGCCAGTTAACGGAAAACGGTTATCAGGTGGTTGATCTCTCTGATGATGAAATGGCAAAGCTGCATGTGCGTTACATGGTCGGTGGGCGTCCTTCCAAGCCGCTGCGTGAGCGTTTGTTCAGCTTTGAATTCCCGGAAGCGCCTGGCGCGTTACTCAAATTTCTGCAAACGCTGGGTACGCACTGGAATATCTCGTTGTTTCATTACCGTAGCCACGGAACCGATTATGGCCGGGTGCTCACGGCATTTGAGCTGGGTAACGATGAGCCGCGTTTTGAAGAGCATCTTACCGACCTGGGTTATGATTTCCATGACGAAACCCATAACCCGGCTTTTCGTTTTTTTCTGGCGGGTCAGTAATTACAGCAGATGCCAGAACGCATTAATCAGCGGCTCACCGAGCCGCTTTTTTTGTACACAAACGCCCAGTTCCAGCGGCGCGACCGACTCCACATTTTCCAGGGGCAGCACCCGGTTTCGTACCGGCTCAGGGCTGTTCTCCAGCACTACATCCGGCAGCAAGGCAATGCCACAACCGAGCGCCACCATCGAAACGATCGCTTCATGGCCCGCTACCGTAGCGTAAATCAGCGGGTTGACGATGCGGTGACGACGGAACCACAGATCAATAGCCCGACGAACGGGCCCCTGCTCGGGCAGAATAAACGGAATCTGTGACCAGTCAGGTGCGGCTTCTGTTGCCTGAGTGCGCACCGGGCACGGCAGTGCAGGCGCAATCAGGCCCAGCGGAAGCAGCCCCAGCGTGGTGAAGTCTATGCTGGCAGGCAGCGATTCAGGGCGGCCGGCGATAGCCAGATCCGCATTGCCAGACTGCACCGTTTCAATCGCATCCGCCGCATCCCCGGTGGTCAGTTTGATTTCAACCTGCGGATGTTCGGCGCGAAAGCGATCCAGAATAGGCGGAAGATGGCTGTATGCAGCAGTCACCGAGCAAAACAGCCGTAGTTCACCACTGAGTGAGGGGCCGTTGAGATCCATGGCATGGCGCAATTGCTGATACTGCAGTAAGGTTTGTTGTGCAAACAGTTTGAGTCTTTCGCCCGCTTCGGTGAGCGCCACGGTGCGGTTATCGCGCAGAAACAAGGCGTGGCCGACATCTTCTTCCAGCCGTTGGATCTGACGCGACAGCGTGGAAGGACTGACATGCATAGCGCGTGCGGTGCGGCCAAAATGGCAGCTTTCTGCCAAATGAAGAAACAATTTGAGATCGCGTAGATCCATGTGAGTCTCACCTTAGGACGACATTGCAATTATTGCAATGTAACGTTGTTAATATATCAATTTAAGCAACAGAAATCCTGTCATATGATGGGGTCATTCGCGGCGCTGAACCTGATGCCGTCATCAAACAAAAGCAAACACAACATTTAACCGGAGTTCGCATGGCTAATTACTTCAACACATTGAATCTGCGCAACCAGTTGGCGCAACTGGGCAAGTGTCGTTTTATGGGACGTGACGAATTCGCGGACGGTGCCAGCTTCCTGAAAGGCAAGAAGATTGTCATCGTTGGCTGCGGTGCTCAGGGTCTGAACCAGGGCCTGAACATGCGCGATTCGGGTCTGGATGTGTCCTATACGCTGCGTGCAGAAGCCATTGCTGAAAAACGTGCCTCATTCCGTAAAGCAACAGAAAATGGTTTTAAAGTTGGCACTTACGAAGAACTGATTCCACAGGCCGATCTGGTGGTTAACCTGACGCCGGACAAACAGCACTCTGCAGTCGTGCAGGCCGTTCAGCCGCTGATGAAGGATGGCGCAGCACTGGGCTATTCACACGGTTTCAACATCGTGGAAGTGGGCGAAACGATTCGTAAAGACATCACCGTCGTGATGGTTGCACCGAAGTGTCCGGGCACCGAAGTACGTGAAGAATACAAACGCGGTTTTGGTGTCCCTACGCTGATCGCGGTTCACCCGGAAAACGATCCTAAAGGCGAGGGCATGGCCATCGCTAAAGCCTGGGCTTCTGCAACTGGCGGCGATCGTGCTGGCGTGCTGGAGTCGTCCTTTGTTGCCGAAGTTAAATCTGACCTGATGGGCGAGCAGACTATCCTGTGTGGCATGCTGCAGGCCGGTTCTCTGCTGTGCTTCGACAAGCTGGTGGCAGAAGGGCACGATGCGGCGTACACCGAAAAACTGATTCAGTTTGGCTGGGAAACCATCACCGAATCCCTGAAGTTTGGTGGTATCACACTGATGATGGATCGTCTGTCTAACCCGGCAAAACTGCGTGCTTACGCGCTGTCTGAACAGCTGAAAACCATCATGGCACCGCTGTTCCAGAAACATATGGATGACATCATTTCTGGCGAGTTCTCTTCCGGCATGATGGCTGACTGGGCTAACGACGATAAGAAACTGCTGACCTGGCGCGAAGAGACCGGCAAAACCGCGTTTGAAACCGCACCACAGTTCGACGGTAAAATCGAAGAGCAGGAGTACTATGACAAAGGTGTTGTTATGGTCGCGATGGTAAAAGCGGGCGTTGAGCTGGCGTTTGAAACCATGGTTGATGCAGGCATCATCGAAGAGTCCGCGTACTACGAATCACTGCACGAGCTGCCGCTGATTGCGAACACTATTGCGCGTAAGCGTCTGTACGAAATGAACGTGGTAATCTCAGACACCGCTGAATACGGCAACTACCTGTTCTCCTTCGCTGCGGTGCCATTGCTGAAAGAGTTCATGACCACGCTGCAGCCAGGCGATCTGGGCAAAGCGATTGAAGGCACTCAGGTTGATAACGCCCAGCTGCGCGATGTTAACGAAGCCGTTCGTCAGCATCCTATCGAGCAGGTTGGCCGCAAACTGCGTGGCTACATGACCGATATGAAACGTATCGCGGTTGCGGGCTAAATCAGAGCGACACCGTTTTCAGCAAAACGTTAGACGTGAAAAGGGCGCAGCCATCTGGCTGCGCCCTTTTTCATTTAGCAGGAAGATTCTGCCGCAATCACAGGCGGCAGCAGGCTTTTGTAACCGAAGACGCGGCGGCCAAAGAAAATCAAAACCAGGCCAAACACCAGTGCGGCGACCAGAATAATGCTAATGATTTGTAGCGGCATAAAATGGCCGGACAGGAGAGATACCACAGCACCGCTTGCCGGTACGGAACACATGTTCATTAAGCCAATTATCCCCATGGTTTTACCTAAATGTTCTTTAGGAATCACCTGGCTCCGTAGCGTACGCAGGTAGACGCTGAAAGCACCATCAAAAGCCATTAAGACTGCATAGCCCACCAGGTACATCGCATAATCCATGGAAAACGACATCACCGCGCCCGCAAGAATCATGGCGCAAAACGAAAAGGTGCCCAGCGTTGACAGACCAAAGCGGCTGGCAAACCGTGGAACAAAGAAGAATGTCACAATAGTGACGAGGGCAGCCGTTGTCTGCAAAGCACCAAAATAGCGATCTGACAGGTTGAACTCTTTCAAAATGACCGCTGCGCTCACGACCAGCGCCGCGCCGTAAACCAGATTCACGACCCAGGTCAGCGCACACAGGTGCAGCAGAATTTTGTTTTTCTTGAGTACTTGCAATGCCGTTCGGTTAGACGCGAGTAAAGTATGAAACCCAAGCTTTTCCGTGACCTCCAGGTCATGTGTTTCCAGGAAAAGATAATTAATAGCCGATATGGCAAACAGCACCGCTGCGACGACCAAAATGCTATTGATGCCGCCCCATGACGAAATCGCCACTGCGATAGCAGGCCCCAGCACCATAGTGATTTGATCGACGCCCTGCAGCATGGAGTGAGCTTTTGGCAACGCCTGACTGGACAAATGACGAGGAAGCAGGGCGTCAGTGGCCACAAAGTTGAGCACATAGGCGACAGACAACAAAGCCATCATCGCGGCCAGCGCGGGAAAAGTTGACCCCGGATACCAGTAGAGAAGGGTAAAAACAGCCACCATTAGCACGGCACGAAGCGCATCTACGTTGAAAAAGATGAAACGCGGCTTGATGCGGTCAGCCATAAATCCCGATAACGGAAAAAAAATAATGCGGGGCAGCCATTCAATCACAAAGGCCAGGGATGAAAGCGTAAGCGATCCGGTGGCCTTGAGAATGGCCAGAGGAACGGCAAACAGTAAAAACTGATCGCACAACGCACCGACAAAACGGGAAAAGACGAAGCGCTTTAAACCGAAGTTTTCGGCAGACATAACGGTACTCCTGCTTGAGAGCCGCTTTGCAGCGGCTCAAGGATGATCACGCCTGGCGTAAGGTAAAGAGCGTATTAGCCAGGTCATCAGCGGTACGTAGATGCTCATTGAAACCGGCTTCCGGCTTCCGGCTGGGCCAGAAAAACTCCACCGATCCCTCGCGGTTTTTCCAGGATTCGAGCTTCTTCGATGTATCCAGCGGTTTTGCGGTGATCTGCATATTCACAATGTGATCGGGGAGGCTGGAAGGAAGCGTGACTTTTTCAATTGTTCCGACAGGCGCTTTGATAAAGGCCACTGCACTCAGCCCTTTCGGCAACAAAGGCTCTGCCAGTGGTTTAAGGGCGTTCAAATGGCTCAAGACATGAAGCTCATAAGGATTAATGCCATAGCTCCGTTCAACCAGATCCATAATCGTGTCGCCGCCGGTGCGGGCACCCACTTCAATGATTTTGATCTCTCCTGCAGGCGTGATTCGTGCTTCAAAATGCGCCACGCCATAATGAATACCCAGGGCATGACAGGCGCGCTCCGCGATATCCCGCAACTGTGCGTTACTGGCATGAACGGAAGGGACACTGTGCCCCACTTCGACAAAATGGGGTTCCTCACCCAGGTATTTGTCGGTTACGGCAATAGCGCGATGGTAGTCACCTTGGTTTATCACCTCGACGCTGACTTCCTGAAGGGAGGGAATATACTCTTCTACCTGGAAGAGATCCTCTGGGGCATAAGATTCGCCGTTGAGTGAGATCACATCAGCCACGCTTCGGGCAAAGCTCGGTTCAATCTCCTCTTCTCGGGTAATCTTTAAGACACCAAGGCTGCCGGCCATTTCACGGGGCTTAATAACGACAGGCAGCCCAATATCACGAATATGGTGTCTGAGTTCTTCCAGCGTACTGAATGCGGCAAAACGTGGCACCGGTAATCCGGCCTTCTCCAGCAGTTGCTTCATGACAAACTTGTCACGGCAATTGTGAATAGTCTGACGACTATTACCATGCAACTGATAATGTTCAGCCACCAGACTGGCGGCGCGGACAGTGAAATCATTCATAGGAATGGCGGCGGCGGGTTTGAATCCGGTTGAAGCTTCATGGGCTTTTACCGCATCCAATACGGCGTTTTCATCGGCGACATCACCTGACAAATAGCCGTCAAAAAATTTGATTGCGGCATTGGTACGATTTTTTGCCATGGTGAGCACCTGCATTCCGCCTGATGCGCGCAGTGCACCGGCTAATACACGTTCACGAAGGGAAAACTCGCCGCCTAAAATTAATATATAACGCTTATCCATGTTGCTTCTCCTGCAAAGAGGTTGGGCCGTTTATCTGACCCAAGAAAGTTAAAGATCTTTTCCCAGCGTCCAGCCACCATCGATGACCAATGTTGAACCTGTGACAAAACGATTCTCCGGGGCGGTCAGATAAAGTGCCGCTTCGGCAACGTCACCTGTCTCACCCAGTACCGGTAAAAACTGGCCACGCTTAATTTTTTCAAGCTGCGAGTCATTGTGGTAATAAGACTCCGTCAGTGGCGTACGAATAACGCCGGGCGCAATCGCATTGACACGAATAGAGTGTTTGCCGTATTCGAGTGCCAGTTGTTTCGTCAGGCCAATGACGGCGTGTTTTGATGAGACATAAGCGGTTCGATCAGGCTCACCCATCAATCCTGAAACGGAGGCCAGATTGACCATATTTCCAGGGCGATTCTGGTTTACCAATTGTTGGCAAAAAGCACGCCCTGCAATAAAGCTGGCTGTAACATTGAGGGCAAAAACGGCGTCCCACTGTGCCAGCGTTAAATCGGCGATACTGCAGATTTCACGGGTACCTGCACAGTTAACCAGAACGTTATTAGCCTCGCCGTATTCCAGGGTTTCGAACAGGGCGGCTAAACGGGCCGAGTCAGTCACGTCTAACTGATGATGGCGATAGGCTGACGTATCGTTAAATTCCGATGATGAACGATCGATACCCTCAACCTGATAACCTTTGTCCAGGAAAGCCTTGACCAGCGCGCGGCCAATTCCACTGGATGCCCCCGTAATGATGGCTTTAAGCTTCAGACCGGACATGCTGTCTTCTCCTCGTTTTTCTGAAACGTGATCAGAATGATGTCGCGTTGAGCAGGGCCACTGTTTTCACGTGCGCCAACGGGAGTGACGGCATGAAGTTTGTCGTGATTAACCACTAATGTGTCGAAGAGCTGTTCTAACCGCAGCACACGGTCAATGCTGCGTGGATGACTGGCAATCAGACTGTCTCCGCCCAGCATATTTGGTGAGGCATTAATCATATGCACAAACACCACGTCTTCATCGTCTTTATGCAGCCACACGGGTGAACTGTACGCCGGTGCATCTTCCGTAGCCTGATAACGAAACAGGTGAATGCCTACGGTCAGGCTGTCAGCAGGTCCGATGCGTTCATAAGCGTCTACCAACGAAAAATCATCATGTAACAGCGTTTGAAACAGACGATTGCCAGTAATCTCTTCAGGCAGCAGCGGATAATCACGAATAATATCGCCAGTATCGGGATTATAGGCTTTGGTTTGTTTATAAGGGTTGAATTTTCCGAACGTTAACTCTCCCTTTTCATTTCTTTTGCATTGAGCATAGCCGCGCCAGCGATTGCCTGCAGAGTAAGGATCAAGAAGTAAATTCTCATAACCTTTTTTAAATCCCTCCAGCGCATCTAAGAAGGCTTCTTTATTTGAAAACTGCATGGCGTCAATTGAATGATAATAATCACCAGGGATGAAGGCATAGCCTTGCCTGGAGAGATGCGTTGCATATTCCATTATTTATATTATCTCTGAATGAAAACAGGGTTGTTTTTTTAAATTCAGTCCGTGGACTATGTCCAGTAAACAACTTTACGATCGTTCAATTTACCAATAAAGCGCCCTGCAGTGAGTCGGCTTCCTTCACTGACGCTGCTCACGCCATGTAAGTGGCAGGCATTCATAAAGTAAAGGTCGCCAGCATTCAACTGAACAGAAAGTGAGTCTATATCATTTAGAAGATGCGGCGGATAAGGATAGCCTGTACGGGTTACACCCAGTTTTTCACGGCAGCGTTGATCGGGGATCAGATTCCAGATTTTAAGTTGTCCTCCGCCCTGTGCGGCTTCCAGACATACATTATAGGCTGTTACGGTTTGGGTATGGGCAATCTCAAAACCATCTTCCTTCGCGAAATCAACCTGAGCCATATCTTCATGTGGCATAAGTGACATAACACCGTTATCAAGCCAGCGACGAAATGTGGCAAAACAGGCATAGCCGTTCTTAAAGCGGGCCGGGCCAAAATGAATGCCTCGCTCAAGAAACCCGTTTTCCAGTGTTCGGTTCAGAAAAAGTGATTCGCTGTCTTCTTCAGTCGTTGTTCCCATCAGGTCAGTGACGCTTTGATTTACACGATTGACCTCACTGATATATTGTTCACCATTACGTGAAAATTGCGTTGCGCCAATCTGGTTAGTTAAAACAAAACCATCGTCAGCGCGATTGCCGCCACTTTGCGTAACGCTGTCGTCAAAACTTGTCGCCAGTTTTCCACATACGGCTTTGGATGCATAATTACGGATAATATATAAAACATTACCGTGATGATGGCCATTAAGAATGATGTTTTTAACTACAGAGAAATTAATCACACCGTCCGACGATTCTAAGTAGCCAAAATTACTTTTTTGCGATCCGGTTAATGTGCTTTGCGTCGGCTCTAAGGCCAGTAAATCAGTCATAGTATTTCCGTTTCCATGCCATTTGGATAAAATTTAAATAAAAAGCGGTGACCAGAGCATTCCACCTTCAGCCCAGGGTTTATTATCGCGTCGGTGTTGTTTTAATTCCGACTTGTTCCCCAGGTTACGCTCAAATATTTCGCTATAATTGCCAACTTTACGAATGATTTGTCGAATAAAGTCAGGCTGTAGGCCTAATTGTGAACATAAATTCACATCAGGATAAAGAAAGGTTTTTAAATAACCCTCAGCGTTATTACTCTTTTCAATAATGTTATTTTGCGTAATGCCCAGGTTCTCGGCTTCAATGAGCGCACGCATAATCCATTTTGTCGCAATATACCACTGTGGGTCAGCGGCGCTGACTGCGGGGGCCATTGCCTCCAGAGAAATGCGATCGTCCAGGATAAGATGTTGAGTGCTGTCTGTTAACTGCTGATGCTCACCGGCTAGCAGATAGCCATCCAGACAGTAGATATCACATTCTCCTGATTCATAGGCCTGTCTAGCCTGCTGCGGGGAATTGAAGAGCAGAATCTCACAGGGCAATTCGAGTGCATCAAAATAACGGGTAAGATTTTCTTCGGTTGTTGAGCCACGCATAGCGGCAATACGACGTTGACGAGTAAACCTGGCTTGTGGTGCTTCTTCTGTCAGGTTACTGAGCGATGTCATGAGTACTTCCCCATCAAACAACATAGGATGCAGAAAGTGGATACCGAATTCCGCTTCGCGTTGAAAGGTCACGCTAGCGTTAAAGGTGCCAAGGTCGATCACACCATCGCGTAGCGCCTGAAAGCGATCGGCAGACTGCAAGGGCACGAAGTGAATTTTGCCGGCGTCGCCTAGCACGGCGATAGCCACAGCGCGTGCCAGATCGATATCAAACCCATTCCATTGATTATGGAGGGGATCTCGCTGCGAAAGGCCCTTGAAACCTAAACTAACACCAACATTTAATACATCATGCTGTTCAATGCGTTTGATTACCGAGTGTTCAAACATAGCTAGCCTGTGAATAAAGTATTAAGAATAATAAGGTTTCATGTCAGCAAACCTCTGTTGAACATCATACTGTTCGGTGCTAGCTTGGCTAGATAGTTGAGATGCAAAAGAGCTGTGCGTGAAGAACATAAATGAATTAACGGAAGTCTTGCCTGGGTTGGTTTTATTTGTTCAGGTTGTTGAAAGTGGTAGTTTTTCTTCGGCTGCAAGAGCGCTGTCCATGACGCCATCTTCAGTGAGTCGTATGATAGACAGGCTGGAAAAAAGGTTAAATGTCTTACTTTTTACCCGCTCGACGCGCGCGCTCGCTGTGACCGAGGCGGGACAAGAAATATATCACCAGGCTTTATCAGTTATCGCCGCAACTAAATCCCTGTTTTCCCAGGCAGACAGTTACAGTGACGCGCCTAAAGGATTGCTGCGTATTACCGCGCCCACAACGCTTGGGAAAATTTTACTGACTCCTTTTCTGCCCGGCTTTCTGCGGCGCTATGCTGAAATCAATATTGAATTAAATCTGACTGACCATCTGGTTAACCTGACACACGAGTCGTACGACCTGGCACTGCGCGTAACGGACACACCACCTGTTAATATGGTGGCGCGTGCATTAATGCCTGTTGATTATGTTTTAGTGTGTGCCGAGCACTATGATCAGAAACTGCCGGATATGCCGGGCGAGCTCAAACAGCATAATATTTTCTTCCCAGACGACGCACAGTTTCGCGGGGAATGGCGTTTCTGGTTAAACGACACGCTGGAGAGCGTCATGCTTACGCCCCGGCTGATGATAAACAACAGCGATGCCATGATCGATGCGATATTGCAGGGCGTGGGCATTGCGTTAATCCCCACCTTTATCGCGAATGGCTATTTGCTCAATGGGCAGTTACGTCGCGTGTTACCGGACTGGCGGATTGAAAATACGCTCTCGATGACCACCTACGCCATCACCTTACCTAACCGTCTGCTGCCGCTAAAAACCCGTGTGTTTATTGACGATTTTATGGCCTGGCTGAAAGCGAAATAGCGTGACCTGAAACCCATAAAAAAACCCGGCCTGCGCCGGGTTTAATCAATGCTGGCGGAATTTACACTTCATACAGCGTTTGATGCCGCGTTTCTTTGCAGGCAATCAGCGCCAGCAGCGTCAGAAACGCCATCGAGGCCAGATACAAACCGACGGCATACAAGCCGTAATGCGCATTCAGCCAGGTGGCGATATAGGGCGCAACCGAGGCGCCCAGAATCGACGACAGGTTATAAGAGAAGGATGCACCGGTATAACGCACTTCTGTCGGGAACAGCTCAGGCAGCAGCGCCCCCATCGGGCCAAAGGTCAGTCCCATAATGCTCAAGCCCAGCAGCAGGAAAGCCATCACCAGCGCCTGTGAGCCCGATCCCAACATCACCGGGAACAGAAACGAAAAGCCAATAATCATCAGCGTAATGACGATCATGGTCTTACGGCGACCAAAGCGATCGGCCAGCAGGCCCGCAATCGGCACCATCACGCCAAACCCAATGACCGCCATCATCAGCATCCACAGCATACTGTTACGTGAGATCCCCAGGCCGGCAGGCGCGGCGGCGGTACCGTAACTCATGGAGTACACGGTCATGATGTAAAACAGCGTATAGGTGGCAAGCATGATGAAGGTGCCAAGTATCGTTGCCGTCAGATGTTTACTCAGGAGCGAAGCAATCGGGACACGCACCTGCTTCTTCTCTTTCTGCACTTTGGCAAACACCGGGCTTTCATGCAGCGATACGCGCACATACAGACCAATCAACACCAGCACGGCAGACAGGACAAACGGCACGCGCCAGCCCCACTGCATAAACTGCTCGTCGGTCAGCAGCCATGAGAGCAACAGAAAGGTGCCATTGGCAAAGAAGAAGCCGATGGGCGCACCGAGCTGCGGGAAGGAGCCATATAGCGCACGCTTTTTGGCGGGGGCATTCTCGGTGGCCAGCAGGGCTGCACCGCCCCATTCACCGCCCAGACCTAAACCCTGACCAAAGCGCGCCAGCGCCAGCAGCAGCGGCGCCAGTACGCCAATGCTCTGGTAGCTGGGCAACAAACCGATGACCACGGTTGAGATGCCCATGGTCAGCAGTGAGGCAACTAACGTAGCTTTGCGGCCTACGCGGTCACCAAAGTGACCAAACAGGGCAGAGCCGATTGGGCGTGCGATAAACGCGATAGCAAAGGTGGCCAGCGACTGCAGTGTGGCAACGGTGGCATCACCCTGAGGAAAGAAGATATGAGGAAAAACGATCACGGCAGCCGTGGCATAAATATAGAAATCGAAGAATTCGATAGCGGTGCCGACCAGCGAGGCGACCACCACTTTACTCCGTGAGTTGACTGGCGTGGGATCGTTTTGCTGATCAAGCGGTTCAGAGAAAGAGGCTTGCATAAATGTTTCTTATTTTTAATGACAGATAGGGAATCTTACGCACCTGTATAACGGCATTCAATGGCTGAAAACCCCGTGGTCAGTGGTGTTGCGCCGTCAAAAGTGGAAAATTTTTGTCATGTGTTAAATGTTGGGGAATGGCAGGGTGAAGTGGCGCAAAAATGGCGAGATACTCTGAGAAAGCGCTGAAGAAAAGTGACCCCCCAGTTATTCATCCTGTAAATTGACGAATAAATAACCGGAGGGCGGTGTTTTTCGCTGGTTTAGCGCCGTGATTTTATTTGCTGGTGGTCAGAGAACCTTTTTCCGACATGCGCGGATCGTCTTTGTACTTCGCGGTGGCGATCCACGCAGCGCAAAACAGCGTCAGGCGCGCAAAGAAATAAAAGAAAGCCATTAACCCCAGCACCGATCCAAACGCAGCGCCCGACGGCGAACTGGCCAGTTTTGGTAAGGTCAGCGTCATCACAAATTTAATCACTTCAAAACCCACTGCCGCCAGCAGGGTGCCGCGTAGCAGCGCCTTTTTACGGGGTTTATGGCGAGGCAGAATCCAGAAAATCCACAGGAACAACAGATAGTTCGCCATGACAGAAATGGAGGTCGCAATAATGGTGAGCGCAGGACGTAACCACTCAATGCCATCCAGCCCTAACGCACTCACAATCATGGCCTGGGCGGAGCCCGCGACAGAGGTCAGTGACAAGGTAATCACCAGCGCCAGCATCAGGCCGGTCAGGGATAAGAAGTCGCGAATGTAGCGTTTCCAGAACTTTTCTTGATCGTCGGGCTGTCGCTCCCAGACATCACGCGACTGGGCGCGAATGGCCTCTCGCAAATTGCCCATCCAGTTCAGTCCCGAATAAAGCGCCAATAGCAGACCGGTGATACCGACGGTAGCACGCTGCTGGATAGCCGTATTCACCGTGTTTTTCAGCGTCGTTGCCAGGGCAGGATCGCTGATGCTGCTGACGATTTTGTTGATGATATCGGTCAGCAGATCCTGATTCGATGCCAGCACAAAACCCACGGCTGCAAAAGACACCATTAAAATCGGGATTAACGATAAAAAAGAAAAATAGGTAATGGCAGCGCCAAACTGGCTGCCGAGACGATCGTTAAACCGCTCAAGTGCGCGGATAAAATGGGCCACAGCGGGTATCGCCTGAAACCAGGTGGCAAAACGTGAAACGCGCACGATGGAACGATCGACGGACTTGTTGCCCGTTTTGATGTCGATCAGGGGTTTGGGGGACTTTGCGTCTTTTGCGTTATCCTGCTCGTCTGTCATAGACATTCACTTCCTGTTAAACGTAAAAAACACATTATAGCCTGTCAGGTGACATACTCTTGAAGCACCTGACTTAACCACTCCATAAATACCCGAACGCGCCGTGCCACATTACGACGATGGGGATAAAGTAAATGAATCGGCATCGGCCTGGCCGGGAAGGCATGAAGCACCTCCACCAACTCACCGCTTTCCAGATATTTATGAATCCCCACGGTCGGCACCTGAATAATACCCAGCCCTGCGAGGCAGGCCGCGCGATAGGTTTCGGTGCTGTTAACGGTGACGACACCGCCGGTGTGCACGTAGTGGCACTGCTTACCATCGAAGTATTCAAAGCCCTGAGCAGGCTGACCAAGCTGCTGGCTGTAATGCACCATGGCATGCTGCGACAGCTCTTCAAGCCGAATCGGCCGGCCAAAACGCGAAAGGTAGCCAGGACTGGCGCAGTTAATCAAGGTATGTGTACCGATTCGGCGGGCGATAAGCCCCGAATCTTTCAGCTCGCCAACGCGAATCACACAGTCAAACCCTTCGCGAATAACGTCCACCTGGCGATCGTTGCTGCTGAGTTCAATTTCAACGCCGGGATAGTGCTGAAGAAATTCCGGCAGGCGGGGCAGGATAAGGTCGGTCGCCATCGCTGTGGACATATCCACCCGCAGCTTGCCGCTTAAGGTGGCGGGATCGTGCTGGAACAGGCTGTCCATATCACCAATCATCGCCAGCAAATCAAGACAGCGGTCGTAATACACTAAGCCATCCTGAGTCAGTTGCACCCGCCGTGTGGTTCGGTGAAGCAGGCGCGTGCCCATCTGATTTTCCAGCGCCTGAATTTGCCGCGATACGCTTCCCTTCGGGAGCCCAAGACTTTCTGCTGCTGCAGTAAAACTGCCCATCTCTGCAACTCTGACGAAAACCTGCATTGCGTGAATTTTATCCATATGGCCTGCCGATTGTTGTTGTAAGTGGAACAGTGCTGCACGTTCTCAGGCGTTTATAGAACAATTATTAACGAATATCCTCAACCTGTGTTCAATTTTGCAACAGGAAACCAACATGAGTCGTAAAATCGTCTTGATTACGGGGGCTAATCGCGGTTTAGGCCGGAATGCAGCGGTAAAACTGGCAGCTAAAGGCCGGGATATTATTTTTACTTACCGCACCCATCAACATGAAGCGCAGGACGTGATCAGGGAAATTGAACGGGCAGGTGGCCGCGCGCTGGCGCTACAGCTGGATGTGGGCGACCTGAGCCAGTTTGATCGTTTCATTTCTGAGGTAAAAAATGCACTGCAGCAGCACTGGCAGCGTGAGACGTTTGATTATTTAGTGAACAATGCCGGACAGGGTCACTATAAACCTTTTAGTGAAACCACCGAGGCTGAATTTGATGCGCTGATGAATGTGCATTTCAAAGGGCCTTACTTCCTGACCCAGAAACTGTTGCCAGCGATCGCGGACGGCGGGCGCATTCTGAATATCTCCAGCGGATTAACGCGCCTGACTTACCCCGGCTCAGGAACTTATGCGTCGATGAAAGGTGCGATGGAAGTGCTCACTCGCTATCAGGCCAAAGAGTTGGGCGAGCGACGCATTCGCGTGAATATTCTGGCTCCGGGCGCCATTGAGACCGATTTTGGCGGTGGGCGCGTGCGCGATGATAAAGCCGTTAATGACACCATCGCGGCCTTTACCGCCCTGGGCCGGGTTGGTCTGCCTGACGATATCGGCGATGCCGTTTGTGCCATTCTCAGTGATGAAACTGGCTGGATCACCGCGCAGCGTATCGAAGCATCGGGCGGTCAGGCGCTGTAGCTATTCAGGGCGACGCCGTCGCCCTTATTTCAGCGCTCGACTAGCCTTTAATCGTGCCTTCTATCACCGTCACGGTTTTGCCACCGATCCAGATCGTATCGCCCTGATATTCCACCGTCACGCGTCCCTCTCGGTTTACCCGGGTGCCCTGACGGACGCGGTAATCTTGCGTCTTGCCCTGAGCAGCGAAGTAGCGTGCCAGGCAGGCATTGGCGCTGCCGGTGATCGGGTCTTCGGTCAGGCTTCCGTGCTCAATCAGCAAACCACGAACCTCATAGTGCTCAGCTTCCCCTGCAGGCAGCGGACCAAATGGCATGATGCCGCTCACGTTAGCGTGATGGATGAGTCGCTGTAAATCGGCAATATCAGGCGTAATCGACAGGACCGCCTCTGCACTGACCATAGGGATCAGCAGCCAGCGAATGCCCATATCAACCACGACGGCCTCCTGGGCTGTATCGACGGCGTTACTGTTGAGTGCCGCACTAATGAGTGCATCATGGAAAGGCGTTAAGGTGGCCGTCGGGGCGGCAAAGGCCAGGGTGGTATCGTCGGCAATTTTTATCTTCACGTTGCCCACGCCGCATTCCTGAATAATCACCCCCGGCGTTTTTGTCTGGAAGCCCGCTTCCAGTAAAGCATGAGCGGTACCGAGCGTGGGATGACCGGCAAAAGGCAGCTCGCCCTCAACGGTGAAGATACGCACGCGGTAATCAGCCTGATTATCCTGCGGCGGCAGGACAAAGGTGGTTTCCGATAAGTTGGTCCAGCGTGCGATGGCCGCCATCTGGCTGTCGTCCAGACCTTGTGCGTCCATGATGACCGCCAGTGGATTACCGTTAAACGCGGTCGAGGTAAACACATCCACTTGTTTAAACGCAACGTTCATTGTCACTCCTTTTGAATAAGGTAAAGATGTTTTTTCTTGCCCGGGCAATTGCTTATGTCAGTTAACAGGGCTATGAATAAGTTAAGCAACTGGATGGAGCCTGCTATGTTAAAAATTCTTGGACGCGCCTCCTCAATCAACGTGCGCAAAGTACTCTGGCTGTGTGACGAACTGGACCTGCTCTACGAACGTGAAGAGTGGGGGGAAGGGTACAAATCCACGCACTCTCCCGAATTTATCGCGCTGAATCCCAATGCCATGATCCCGGTATTGATTGATCAAGACCTGATTATGTGGGAATCCAATGCCATCCTGCGCTATCTGGCGACCGCCTACGGTGGCGACTGGCTCTATCCCGACAATCCGCGTTCACGTGCGCCAGTGGATCAGTGGATGGACTGGCAATCGACAGAACTTAACACCTCATGGCGCTATGCGTTCATGTCGCTGGTGCGCAATTCACCGGCCCATCAGGACCCAAGGCTGTTGGCCGCTGCCTGCAAAGGCTGGTCCCACACCATGGGTATTCTCAATCAGCAGCTCGAACATACCGGTCGCTATGTTGCCGGACGGAACTTCAGTCTGGCGGATATACCGATTGGTCTTGCCGTCAACCGCTGGTTCGAAACGCCGCTTGATCATCCAGACCTGCCTGCCGTGCGCACCTACTACGAACGCCTGACCGAGCGCCATGGCTATACCATCTGGGGACGTAACGGCACGCCCTGATCCTGACCCGGCGGCAGGCCCGCGAGTTCGCAGGCCACCTTCCCGGCCCGGATGATGGCGCGAACGTAGCGCTGATCAAACGGATAGCAGCATGAAAGGCGCAATGCATGGTTATAGCGCTCGCTCAGCGAATACAGCGCACCGGGCGTAACGCAAATCTGCTCTTTCAACAGACGGGAAAACATCTCCGTCGTATCCACCTTGCCGGGCAGTTCGACCCAAAATACAAAGCCACCGCGCGGTAATGTGGCCTGGGTGCCCTGAGGGAAATGCTGCGCAATCAAACCGCGCGCCTCATCCAGATTGCTGGCATAGCTGCGGCGCAGGCTGCGCAGATGATGGTCATAGCCCCCGTTGGCAAGGAACTCCGCCAGCGTTTCCGACAGCAGCGCCGATTCCGCCATTGATGACACGGCTTTCAGGCGTGCAATGGCATCGTGAAAGCGTCCGGCTGCAATCCAGCCGATGCGAAAATCGGGCGCCACGGTTTTGGTAAAGCTGGTGCAGTAGAGCACCCAGCCATGCTGATCGAACGACTTAACTGCAGGAGAGAGCGGCCAGTCAAACTGCAACTCATCATAAAGACCGTCTTCAATCAGTGGTACTTGGTAAGTATTCACTAACTTCGCGAGCCTTTTCTTGTCGGTCAATGACATACAAAATCCCAGCGGATTTTGCGCCGAAGGCATGGCGACCAGCGCCTGAAGACGGTTTTCCTGAAGCAGCATCTCAAGCGCGTCCAGCGACAGGCCGCGCTGGGGATCGGTAGGAATTTCCAGCGCCTTCAGGCCCAGGGACGCCAGCAGGGGAAACAGAAAGAAATAGGTAGGGGATTCCAGTCCGACGCAATCGCCTGGCTTCGTTACCGCCCTGAGTGCCAGTTGTAGCGCCTCCATACAGCCATGCGTGAGGGTGATATCGTCGGCGGTAAGCGATTGCCCGGCATGCAATGCACGACGCGCAATCTCCTCCCGTAAGCGCTCACTACCCGGCGGAAGCGCGTAGCGTCCAATAAGGTGTGGATCACGCCGCAGTAAAGATGCCGTAATGCGCGCCAGTCTGGCTGACGGAAACAGATCGCTGTCCTGCGGGCAGGCCAGCGATATATTGGTGTAATCAGGGTGATTTTGCGCGGCGAACACCTTATCAATCAAATCCAGCTTTTCATTACTGGGATCGCGGACCACCCGGGCAGAGTGCTGTGCATTTCGCGTCACCATCGGCAGCACGCCGCGCACGTAGTAGCCTGATTGCGGACGCGCCTCAATCAGCCCACGGTTTTCCAGCAGTTGCCAGGCGTTCAGTACGGTATTCACGCTCACCTGATGTGACTGCGCGACGCGCCGGATGGCGGGCAAACGCTTTCCCGGTTTCAATGTGCCTTTATGAATCGCCTCGGCAAAGCTGTCGGCCAACTGCTGGTAGAGCGTTTGATCGGATGGGGTTTCAGGGGACACAATTGCCTCCGGGCGCGACAGGTACAGTTGAAATCAGTTGTGATTGTACCCATCAAAATAGCGATTTCTTGTCTCTGTTACCATAACTTTTCTCATCGTAGCATGAGGGTACTTTCGATTATCAGGAACGCCACTATGCTCGATCCCTCATTCTTCAGTTATGTCACCGTGATGTCGATTACACCGGGGCCGAATAACCTGTTGCTTGCCACGTCGGGTGTCAATTTTGGTATGCGGCGTACGCTACCGATGGTGTTTGGCATTCTGATCGGCTGTGCGCTGCAAACCGCGATTGCAGGACTGGCGCTGGAACTTCTGCTGCACTGGATGGCCTCTGTGCGTTTGCCGCTGACGCTGGTGGGATGTGGTTATCTGCTATGGCTCTCCTGGAAAATATTCAGGGCGAATGCACCCGAAGCCCGGGTAAAGCCGCAGCCCATGACCTTAGTGGGCGGTGCCTGTTTTCAGGCTATCAATCCCAAAGCCTGGTTAATGGCCAGCAACGTGGCACTGCTGTACAGCGCCAGCAGTGGCGTGCTGACCGTGATGGGCGCTTTCATGCTGCTGAATCTGCCGTGCATTTTATTATGGGCCGCACTGGGTGACCGCCTGCGCGGTCACCTGCAAATTCACTGGAAACGTCAGTTGTTTAACAGCCTGATGGCACTGTCGCTGGTGGCAACCACGATCTGGATGTTGGTTGATGCCTTCAGGACCTTTTAATCCGGTGCGCCTGACGCGGTCGCTGAGGGCCACTTCCAGTTCTGTACTTCCGGGACATCTTCGCCATGAATCCGCACGTAGCGATGATGCTCGGCGAGTCGCTGCTCCAGGTCGTCGAGCAGCTCAGGGTGACGTTCGGCAAGCCCCGGGACGTGACGAATAGCGGCCTGGGCAAGATGATAGCGATCCAGCTCGTTAAGCACCGTCATATCGAAAGGCGTGGTCGTCGTGCCCTCTTCATTAAAGCCATGCACATGGAAATTACGATGGTTATTGCGCTGACAGGTCAGGCGATGAATCAAGCTGGGGTAACCGTGAAAGGCAAAAATCACGGGCTTGTCGGCGGTAAACAGTGCGTCAAAGTCCTCTTCTGACTTACCGTGCGGATGCTGTTTCTGGGTTTGCAGTGCCAGCAGGTCCACCACGTTTACCACCCGAATGCGCAGGTCAGGCAGGAAGGTGCGCAGTAAATCTACCGCCGCCAGGGTTTCCATGGTGGGGACATCGCCCGCACAGGCCATGACCACATCCGGCTCTGCGTTCTCGGGGGTTGTTCCGGCCCAGCGCCATTCACCCATCCCGGCCTCACAATGGGTGATGGCGCTGTCCATATCCAGCCACTGAGGCGAAGGCTGCTTGCCTGCCACAATCACGTTGATGCGGTCCCAGGTGCGCAGGCAGTGATCGCCCACCCACAGCAAGGTGTTGGCATCGGGTGGCAGGTAGATACGCACAATATCGGCTTTTTTATTGGCAACGTGGTCAATAAACCCCGGGTCCTGATGGCTGTAACCATTGTGATCCTGACGCCAGACATGGGAAGAGAGCAGATAGTTAAGGGAAGAAATGGGCTTACGCCAGCCCAGTTTGCGCGTCACCTTCAACCATTTGGCATGCTGGTTGAACATGGAGTCAATAATGTGGATAAAGGCCTCGTAGCAGTTAAATAAACCGTGCCTGCCCGTAAGCAGGTAGCCTTCCAGCCAGCCCTGGCACTGATGCTCACTCAGAATCTCCATCACTCGCCCATCAGCAGCTAACTGCTCGTCGTAAGGCTCCATGGCTTCGAGCCAGGTGCGGCTGGTGGTCTCAAAGACCGGTGTCAGCCGGTTAGAGGCCGTTTCATCCGGGCCAAACAGCCGAAAATTATCCTGGTTGCGCTGGAATATGACGTTAAGGTAGCGGCCAAACTGTTCTGTCGCCTGTCCTGCCTGTGAGCCGGGCTGCTGCGTGTCGAAGGCAAATTCGCGAATGTCGGGCGTGGCAAGCTCACGGCGCAGTAAGCCGCCGTTTGCGAACGGGGACGCGCCCATGCGTTTTTCACCCTGAGGGGCCAGCGCCTGCAGTTCCGGCATCAGGCGTCCCTGTTCGTCAAACAGGTCTTCCGGGTGATAGCTGCGCATCCAGTTTTCCAGGATGTCCCGATGACCGTCATCTTCCCGACAGGCGGCAACCGGCACCTGATGTGCCCGCCAGAAATCTTCCACCTTCTTGCCGTCGACCGTTTTGGGTCCGGTCCAGCCTTTGGGACTGCGCAGAATAATCATCGGCCAGTGGGGAATCGCCTGCGTCGGCGAACCGCTGCGTGCCGCCTGTTGAAATGCCGCAATCTCAGAAAATGCGCGATCCAGCGTGTCGGCCATCAGCTTGTGCATTGTCTCGGGTTCATGACCGCAGACAAACAGGGGCTCATAGCCGTAGCCCCGAAACAGCTGGCGTAGGTCGTCGTCACTGGCGCGGCCCAGAATGGTCGGGTTGGCAATCTTATAGCCATTCAGGTGTAAGATTGGCAGCACGGCGCCGTCCCGTTGCGGGTTCAGAAATTTAATACCGTGCCAGCTGGAAGCCAGCGGACCGGTCTCTGCTTCGCCGTCGCCAATTACGCAGGGCGCAATCAGATCGGGATGATCAAAGACTGCACCAAACGCATGTGACAGGGAGTAGCCCAGTTCACCCCCTTCATTAATCGAGCCCGGGGTTTCCGGCGCGGCATGGCTGGGGATGCCGCCCGGAAAGGAAAACTGTTTAAACAGTTTCTGCATGCCCGCGGCATCCTGACTGATATGCGGATAGATTTCGCTGTAGCTGCCTTCGAGCCAGGTATTCGCCACCATGCCCGGACCGCCATGACCGGGGCCACAGATATAGATCAGGTTCAGATCGCGCTGACGAATGATGCGGTTTAAATGGGCATAGATAAAATTAAGCCCGGGCGTTGTGCCCCAGTGCCCCAGTAAACGCGGTTTAATATGCTGTGGTGTTAACGGCTCGCGTAATAATGGATTATCCATTAAATAAATCTGCCCGACAGACAAATAGTTAGCGGCGCGCCAGTAGCGGTCAAGCAAGGCGAGTTCGTGTTCAGTGTTCGGTTGGGCCATGACATGTCCTCCTGCATTAAGGCAGATTTAACCCTAATAGAGAATGTGGCAGTCAACCAGGCAAGCGGTAAACAAAAAGGCCTCGCAGTGCGAGGCCTTCTGTATCAAGGGCGGCTTATTTGCCGATAACAAAGGCGGTTTCACGGCCCTCATCGTTTGCGGCCACCGGCGTAACCGGCGTGTACTCAAGCTGCAGGATGCGGCTGGTTTCTGCCAGCACTTTTTCGGTCAGGGCCACATCACCATTCAGCCTGCGTCCCCAGGACGGCACCACGGCACGAATTTTATTTTGCCACTCCGGCGAAGCCATCTGCTCTGGATACACCTTATGCAGCAGCTCCAGCATAATAGGTGCCGCAGTGGAGGCACCTGGCGAAGCACCCAGCAACGCAGAGACTGAGCCGTCTTCGGACGACACCACTTCCGTACCTAAACGCAGCACCGCGCCTTCTTTCTCATCTTTCTTGATGATCTGTACGCGCTGTCCGGCCGTCACCAGGCGCCAGTCTTCCTGTTTCGCCTGCGGCACATAAGCACGTAGCGCATCCATACGATCACGGTCACTTTGCAGTACCTGATCCATCAGATATTTCACCAGGTCAAAGCTTTTCAGCCCGACTTTAATCATCGGCATCACGTTGGTGCTGTTGAGCGAGGCAAACATATCCAGCAGCGAGCCCTGCTTCAGGAATTTGGTCGAGAAGGTCGCAAAAGGACCAAACAGCAGAACCTGCTTGCCGTTCAGCACGCGCGTGTCGACGTGGGGCACAGACATCGGTGGTGCGCCCACGCTCGCTTTGCCGTACACCTTCGCCATGTGCTGTTTCACGACCTCAGGATTCTCGGTGACCAGGAAGGAACCGCCGACCGGGAAGCCCGCGTAACCGTTGGCCTCCGGAATACCGGCCTTCTGCAGCAGCGGCAGCGCCGCCCCGCCTGCGCCAATAAAAATCTTACCGGCCGTCAACGTGCGGCGCGTCCCGTCCGTCAGGCAGACAAGCGTCACCTGCCAACGACCATCGTTAAGGCGAGTGATTTCGCGGACTTCCTGATTCATGCGCAAACGGAAGTTGGCTTTTTTCTCCAGTGAGCTAATCAGCTGCCGCGTCACTTCACCAAAATCCACGTCGGTGCCCATGTCTGTCCAGGTCGCCGCCACTTTTTGACTGTCGGCCCGGCCTTTCATCACCAGTGGAATCCACTGCGCGATTTGCTGCGGATCTTCAGAGTAAGCCATGCCACGGAATAGCGTGCTTTTCTGTAAGGCATTAAAGCGCTTACGCAGAAACGCCACATTGTCATCGCCCCAGACAAAGCTCATATGTGGCGTGCTGTGAATAAAGCTTTTTGGTGTGTGCAGATTGCCTTTCTGAACGTGGTAAGCCCAGAACTGACGAGAGATTTGAAATGACTCATTGATCGCCACCGCTTTCGCGATATCGATACTGCCATCGGCTTTCTGCGGCGTATAGTTCAACTCGGCCAGCGCCGCATGGCCTGTACCTGCATTGTTCCAGCCATTTGAGGACTCTTCAGCCACATGCCCCAACCGCTCCACCATTTCAATGGACCAGTCTGGTTCAAGATCCTGAAGCCAGGTTCCTAACGTAGCACTCATGACGCCTGCGCCAATAAGCAGTACATCAACGTCTTTACGCTCCTGCGCCCTGGTGGTGTCCTTTCCGCTAACACTCATTGTGAGCGCAAGATTTACAGCTGATTTGCACATGAGGCGACATCTCCTCTTCTGTTGACCTGAAGCTCAACAGTGTTGCAGGCGAAATAGTCACGCTTCTGATGAGCGCGTTGCGCTACTTCCGGGTTAAGACTCAGGTATGGGTTAAAGCGACGATAACGAGTTAACTGAACGTTATGCTTTGTTGCTCAAATATAACATTCTCGCATCCGATTTAAACATTTGTTTATTTTTTAAATGCAGAAATGATTCAGCATAAGAAATAATCATAATGGCAAGTCCGCCATAAGTGATTTTTCCTTGTAGATTAGCAGGTTAAATAAAATGAGATGTTGCGGGATTGCTTTGTAATGGTGCAGGCTGAAAATTTCACCAGGCGGAAGGAATAATTTAAATTAATGAAAAATAGACTTTATTTAATTTTATTCCTGTCGATGAATTTGTACTCGCAGGCAGAATGGGCCCGTTTGTGTAAAACAAATGTTACATTTTTGTGACCTATGGATGCGGCCTTGACGCCGCGATACCGTTACGCCCCGAGGTGAACGACATGCGGTTTTCATCCCACTTTCAGATTTTCTTCAGAAGAGAAAACAGCGCAGGGCCTTAAACCCCAGAACGCAGGTTCAGCTGGCCGATGTGCCGGGATGCGTCAGCTTCACACGCGGAACCAGCGCCGCCAGACAAAGCGGATCACAAAGAACTCAAGCGCGCCCAGTAACAAGAACCACAGACAGAATACCAGGGTGTACAGCTGGCTGAGATCCTGCAAATGGAACATCTGCTGCAAATGCTGCGCTACCGTCAGGCTAAAAGCCGGTGCGGGCAGCAGCAGGGCAGACAGAAAGCCCAGCAGCAAAATGCCGCCGGGAAGGATTAAGGACTCGAAAGGGTTATTCATGAGCAGTGTTCCCTGTTTATCAGCCCGATATTTTCCGGTATTCCGTGCCAGGGTTCAATCACGGGATGTCTGTGCCTGTCATGGTTATGTCGAAACGGCGCAGAAAAGGCTTAAATGACATTAACTTAGCTGCATTCATAGCGTATGTTATGAGTTATAGCCTTGGCTATACTTAAATCCCTGATTTTATTGTCTTTTTATAACGATAATCGCGTGGTAGACTGCGCGCACTTTTTAAATTACCGAGCAATTTGTGTGATGGATTTAGCATGAAGCCGTGCTTTTTCATCCCAAGTGAACAAATCATGACCTTTATTGCCACCCTTATTCTTGCTCTTGGAATGTCAATGGACGCATTTGCCGCCGCGCTGGGCAAAGGTGCGGCCTTGCATCGTCCTGGCCTGAAAGAAGCCGTGCGGACCGGTCTGATTTTCGGTTGTATTGAAGCCCTGACGCCCCTTATCGGCTGGGCGCTGGGTCTGGCTGCCAGCCAGTATGTTGCCGCATGGGATCACTGGATCGCCTTTTTCCTGCTGGCCTTCCTGGGCGCGCGTATGATGATGGAAGGCTTCCGCAAAACCGCCGCCGAGCCGTGCGAAGCGCCGCAAAGTCATGGCTTTATGGTACTGGCCACCACCGCAGTCGCGACCAGCCTTGATGCTCTGGCGGTAGGGGTCGGACTGGCGTTTCTGCAGGTCAATATCGTCACCACGGCGCTGACTATCGGGGCCGCCACCACCGTAATGGCGACCACGGGCGTGCTGATTGGTCGTTTCATCGGGCCGGTTTTAGGCAAATGGGCTGAAGTCCTGGGCGGGCTGGTTCTGATCGCTATCGGTTCAACCATCCTTATTGAGCATTTGGCCCTGTTTCAGTAACGGGTGTAAACGTGAATTTTGTGATCTGGTTCAAAATTTATTGCTGATTAAAACAGCAGGCGCTATACTTTTCCTGTAGTTATTCAACAAAATTTTAACCGGATGATGTATGAAACGTTTTTTTAAGTACGTGTTCCACGCTTATGTTGAAACCTTTAAACACGTACCACCCGGCGCGCTCAACTAAGCGCCCACCGAATACCCTCGATAGTCGCGGTCAGGGACAGACCGGTGATTATCACCCCCGTTTTCGCTTCCCCGCTTTGATTGCATAGCGCCGTAACGGCGACTTTTTCAGCTTTCGTTATCCACACACTTCCTGCTGACATAACGTGATACATCTGGACATCCACTGTGCCAATCGATGTACGATTTTTATGCGTTTTTTGCTACGCTGCGCACCGATTTCTTTTAAAACATAGGGTTATCACCCGTAGCCATGACGAGGCAGTAATGCAGCTATGCAGTTTACCTGGTTTACCGCCGGGAAGAACTGGCCGCAGACCGGGGGCTTCGGGCCCTGGATGACCACCGCCGACGACATTCCTGACCCACAGCAGTTAACCATTAAAACGGTGCTGAATGGTCGGGAAGTGCAAAACGATACCACCGCCAACATGGTGCATCCGGTCGCCAAAATTATTGAATACATTTCCGCCTTTAGTCCGCTGTCGCCAGGGGATGTCATTATTACCGGTTCACCATTACCGGTTCACCGGGCGGCGTGGGCAAAAAACGTACGCCGCCGCTGTTCATGTTTAGTGGTGATGTGATTGAAGTGGAGATCGAAAAAATCGGTCGCCTGCGTAACACCATTGCCTGACAGCATGCATTAACCGCCTGTCTCTGCGATTCCCGTCCTACACTCAATGGATACCCAGGAACAGGAGCAGCTGATGAGGCGTACCATCCAGTGTAAAAAGCGGCAGGGCATGGCGCTAGCCGCCGGGATTGGTTTAGGTGTCGCGGCGGTCGTATGGGGCACGAAACGCTGGCAGCAAATGAAGCAAACGCCACCCGTTTCACCACGCAGCCATCACGCAGGATTAGCGGGTTACTATCAACAGATCGGCGACTGGCGCATGTTTACCCGCGTGACGCCTGAGGAACCCCACGGCTTGCCTGTTGTACTGATCCACGGCCTGGTGATGTCGGGGCGCTCAATGGAGCCGCTCGCACTGGCGCTGGGACGGGATTATCACGTCCTGGTTCCCGACCTGCCGGGCTTCGGCGGCAGCGCATTGCCCGCATCGGCCCCTGTTCTGTCGGTTAATGAACTGGCCGATATCCTGTGGCAGTGGTTGCAGCACAACGGTTTTCAGCGAGCAATCTGGGTGGGCAGCGCTTTTGGCTGTCAGGTACTGGCGGCGCTGGCGGATAAATACCCTGAAGCGGTGGCGGGACTGGTGCTACAGGGGCCCACCGCCGATCGCCATGCGCGCAGCCTGGTACGTCAGATGTGGCGAGGCTGGCGTAACAGCCGGATGGAAGCGCATCGCTCGCCGGGCGCGCTGGCCCGGATCGACTGGGCCAAAGCCGGCTTGCCGCGCGCCGTTGGCACGATGCGAGCCATGCTGAACGATCCCATCGAACACCATCTTACCTATGTCACTGCACCAACCTTACTGCTGAGAGGCTCACGCGATCCGGTCTGCCCGGCGCGCTGGCTGGATGAGCTGGCGGGGCTGTTACCGCACAGCGAAAAAATCACCTTACGCGGCGGGACGCACAGACTGCACTACGTTTATCCGTGGAGTTTCTGCCACGCCATCCGGCCTTTTTTAGCGCGTATTCAGCAGGAGAGCCAGCATGAGTAAACCGCCCAAGGGCATCGCCCGGTTTGATTCAGCCGCCACAATGTTGCTGACCTTAGCGAATGCACTTCACGATGGGCCTTTTGCCAGCCCGAGCCAGTCACCGATGTTAGACCGCTTATTGCCTTCGTTTGATCGTTTACCGACCCGGTTGCGTGAGTGGGGCTATGCGGTCAGCGGTCTGGCCGAGGGCATCAGTCATAAACAGGCCAGCGAGCTGGATATAGAAGGTATCGCCGAATGGATGGTCAGCACCTATCCTCAACGCGACTATCCGGCTGCGTTTGTGGGGGCCACCAATGGTGCCCTGGTGCACCTGGCCGCGGCGATGGGAACGCCGTGGCTGCCGCAAACCTTTCTGTGCCCGGTACGCATGCAGCAGAACGACCCGGATGATGCCCAGTCAGGATTCGAAGAAGGTAAGGCCGTGGCGGCGGCACTGCTGGCGACCTGGCCGAAGCTGGCGGTACATCACATGCAAGATCCGAGTCAGGATCGCCTCCTGCTGGAGAAAATGCACGACTTTCGCCTTAAGTTGCGCGACATGCCGCTGGCCTTCAATGAGTTTCTGCTGGGCGGATTACCGGCGGGAGCAACGCTGTTCATTAATCACTGCACGCGACAGTGGCCGGTAACGCGCACCAGTGATCGCTCTTTCTTTCAGTTTGGCGCACCCGGCGGTGCAACCGAAAACGAGTATTTGCGCGGCGGGCCGAGAGTCGCCGAATACCTGGCGCGGGCAGGCGTGGATCGCGCGCGCTGGGAGCCACCTGCCATCACCGATCATGTCCCTGACGCGGAATGGGGGCTGGACGGCTACCTGATTTCTCCGCTGAAAAAACTGGCAGAAGCCCAGCGCTGGACGCTGATGGAGATTCGTTACGATGACCCGGAGGCGCTGAGTTTTGTGGTCGCCGAAATTTACCGTGACTGGTATCTGGCGGCGGGCATACTGCCAGCCCGGCTGACGGTAGACAGCTTTTTACTGATGGACCCCTGGTGCAGCATGCAGCAGCACGCGATTCCCTTCTGGCTGATGTTTCCGTCCGTGCCGTCTGCGGATGCACTGCAACGCTTTCTTGAGAAGCAGCCGCCTTTTAACCATATCGACATGATGCTCTATTCCCATGGCACTGACAGTATCGGCCTGGCGGACATCGATCGCTGGAAACAGCTGTTAGCCTTTGCCAGGGAAGAGGGGGCATTCGTCGGGGTAGATGAAACGCGCTTCCCTCACGATTTTTCCACCTTTTCACGGTTCGATTCGGCGCTCCGGGAACGCGCACCGCTGCTGCCTGTCCCGCCGCCACTCAGTGTCGATAACGTGATTGCGGGGATTCAGCGTTACGGTGCGCGCCACGGCGTCACCCTCCAGGCGCTGACCTGAATCAGGTGCCGTCGGTAATGGGGTTGCGCACCAGCAGCAGGTACGCCAGCGCACCGACCAGCGTGACACAGGCACAAATCATCAGCGCCAGGCTGAATGATTTAGTGGTATCCAGCACCCAACCGGTGATGACTGGCGCAAAAGAGGCAAAGATAAAGCTGGCAAAGTTTTGAATGCTGCCCACGGACGCCGTCATGCGGGCGGTGACGTTGGCATGGATCAAGCCCCAGCAGGAGGTGCCGGCAAAGTGGATACAAAACAGCGCCATACCGATCAGCGTCACTGCGCTGGTGGTGTCGGTGGCGCGCGTCACGATGGCGGTAAAACCTGCCGACAGGATCATGCCGCTCACAATGCAGGCTTTACGGGTTTTTACCGCATCCCAACCGCGTCTGACCAGCGCATCAACCACATAGCCGTTTAGCAACATGCCTGCAGCACCAAACAGGAAAGGAATCGCCGCCAGTAAACCGGTGCTTTTCAAATCAAGATGATACGTCGATTGCAGATAGCCCGGCAGCCAGGCAATGTACAGCCAGGCGGTATAGTTAATGCCGCTGAAGCCAATCATCATGCCCCACATGGTGCGTTGTTTAAACAATCCGCGCCATTCGCGAAAACTGATCGGCTCTTTACGCGATGCCACGCTGCCTGCCTGCAGGTAGTGGATCTCTTCAGCGCTTAGCTGTTTATTATCGCGATCGCGATAAACCAGGTACCAGCCGAGGGCAAGAAACACACCCAGAATACCGATGGTAACAAACATGCCACGCCAGCCCAGAACCAGCATCATGGCAGCCAGTATGGGCGGCGCGATGGACAAGCCAATCATGGAGGCGGCGTTAAACATCCCCATCGGCATACCGCGATCTTTAATGTTAAACCAGTCGTTGATGACCTTTACCCCACAAGGATTCATGGGGGCTTCACCAATGCCCAGCCCAATACGCACCAGCACAAACTGGGTAAAGTTATGCACCAGACCGGACGCGGCCTGGAACAGCGACCAGATAAACATTCCCAGGGCCAGCATAATGCGCGGCCCTTTACGATCCAGCAGGGCACCCGCGGGCAGCTGCGCCAGCCCATAAGCCAGCGAGAACGCCGACAGCAGCACGCCGATCTCGGTGGCGCTGAGTCCCATTTCACCCCGAATGGTCATGTTGGCCACAGACAGTGAGCTGCGATCCAGGTAGTTAATGATGGCAGCAAACAGCAGTAGCAGCATGGCGGTAATCTGGACTTTACGAATGCGCGGCGAGCGCACGATATCACTGCGCAACGGCACAAACGCCTCGCCGGGCGAGGTGTCGGGCGGATTCGCGTGATCAACAACCGATCTGTGTTCCATGGCAATCTCCCTGGACAGGCGATTTATCATTATGATGAGTAGCAATGTCGCCCAACGGCACAGGGCCGTCGGTGCGTTGCGCTGAGAGTAAGGGGAATAAAAGCGAGATGTTGTAAAGTTGTTTGAAAATCGTGCGGGAGCTAATGCTTTGTGGTTTTTAATCGGGTTTTAATTGTACTGATTAATACTCCGCACCATTGAACGCTTGGCGGTCGCCAGATGGTTATGCAACGCGCACAGCGCATCCACATCCCGGCTGCCAATCAAGGCAGACAGAATCGCCATATGCTCTTCCAGCGCGACGATATTTCGCTGCTTAAGATCGCTTTCATCCCACTGATAATGCGAATGGAAAATCACCGAAATAATCTCCAGTGACTGATTAAAGAAGGGGTTATTGGCGGCCGACAGAATCAGCCAGTGCAGCTCTTTATCCAGTGCAGCAAAATGGCGATAGTTGCTGGCGATGGTTTCGCGCATCGATCGATGCCGATCCAGCAGATCTCGCGCCTGAATCCAGCGCTCATCCTCCCTGGGCAAATTCAGGAAGCGGGTAAGCGCATGGGTTTCCAGCATTTCACGTAGTTCAAATAACTTTTCAGCGTACTCTTGCGAAAACTTTTTCATCTGCCAGTGACCGCGTTTTACCGGCTCCAGCAGGTTATAGCGCATAAAATGCAGCAGGAATTCGCGAACCGCCACCGGGCTGACGTTGGCCTGCCTGGCCAGCTGTAATTCACTGAAGGTATCGCCGGGCTGTAGCAGTCGCTGATTGATCATATCAAAAAAGCGTTTTTCCACCTGGCTGGCCTGCTGCTCAATGGCGGGGGCAACGGCGCTGAGGCTGTCTTCTGCTTCAGGCTCGCGTACGATAACCCAGCTCTCATTCACTGTTTCCAGAACGCCACGCTCATGCAGATAGCGCAAAGCATGGCGCACCGTGGTACGGCTGATGTTGAACATCTCAGCCAGCGCGGCCTGGGGCGGAAGTGGCGACTGGATATGGCCCTGGGCAATGCTCTCCAGCATATGGTTAATCACGTTATGGCGTAAATTCTGGCTACGGCTCATGAGCGGCTCCGGTTTTTTAAGCATTAAAAACCATTGAAGTCCCAAAAAAACCGTCACGCTTCACAGATTGAGCAAAGGAAAACCGTTATTGCGGCAAGATTCGCCATAACTGCGCTAACGCTAACGGGAGAATTACCATGACAACAATGAAAGCACTAGTCATCACCGAACCACGCAACATGGTCTGGACCACGCGCGACGTCCCCCGTCCTGCGCCTGCGGAGGCGCTGATTAAACTCGTCAGTGCCGGCATTTGCGGCACCGATATCCACGCCTGGGCAGGAAACCAACCTTTTTTTAGCTATCCACGCGTACTCGGGCATGAACTCTGTGCAGACATTGTTGAAACGGGCAGCGCCATGCAGGGTTTTGCCGTCGGTCAGCGGGTGGCGCTGATTCCTTACCTCTCCTGCTATGAGTGCGATGCCTGCCAAAGCGGTAAAACCAACTGCTGTGAAAAAATTTCGGTGATTGGCGTGCATCAGGATGGCGGCTTTTGCGACTATCTCAGCGTGCCCGCCGCAAACCTGCTGGCGGTGGATGAGTTGGCACCCGAGGCGGCGGCATTGATCGAACCCTTTGCGATCAGCGCCCATGCGGTACGGCGAGCAGCGGTGGCACAGGGCGATCAGGTGCTGGTGGTGGGCGGCGGTCCCATTGGCCTGGGTGCGGCGGCTATCGCCGCAGCCAATGGCGCGCAGGTGATCGTGGCCGACACCAGTGATTACCGTCGCCAGCACGTCAGTCAGCAGCTCGGCCTCCTTGCGCTGAATCCGGCGGAAGCTGATTTTATTGCCGCACTGCGTGCCGGGTTTAACGGGCAACTGGCGTTAACCGTGATCGATGCCACGGGTAATCCGGCCGCGATGAACGCGGCGGTTAGCCTGATTCGTCACGGCGGCACGGTGGTTTATGTGGGCCTGCATAAAGGCGATTTGGTCATCCCCGACAGCGAATTCCACAAAAAAGAGAGCACGCTAATGGGCAGCCGGAATGCCACACGCGAAGATTTTGACCGGGTGCGTGAACTCATGGCCGCAGGGAAACTGCGTGCAGAAATGATGCTCAACCGGCGTTTCGCCTTCTCGACGCTGGCAGAGCAGTTTGAGGAAGCGGTCATTAACAATCGTGAGTTGATTAAAGGCGTTATCGATTTTGATCGCTAACGGTGGCCGCCAGGTTTATCGACTGAGTACCTGAAAAAAGTGTTGTCGCACCGCCTCCGCGTCGACGCCTAATGCGATGCGCTGCCGGGGAAGATCGCGGAAGGGATTATGCCGGGAAGCCAGCGTACTCTGTTGACGCACCGTCTGACCGCGGGCAATGCCTTCCGTAATGACCCGAAGCGGGCTTTCCACCAGCGTGAACGCCTCTGGCAGGCAGAGCCAGGAGAGGGTCAGCGTGTCATGCAGCGCCATGCCAGAAAATCCTTCTTTCTCAAGACTGTAGGCCAGATAAGGGCGACAGATGGCACGCAGCACTGGCTGATTAAGCCGATCCACCTCTTCACTGTGGATCAATACTTTATGGGTCACATCAAGCGGGATCAGCACGATCGGTAAGGCGGAGGAAAAAACCTGATCGGCGGCGTGCGGATCTTTCCAGATATTAAATTCGCTAAAGGGCGTCACATTTCCGCAGTGCCCGTCCGTGCCAAATGCGCCGCCCATCACGACCAACTCTTTTACCAACGGAATGATATCGGGTGCCTGATTGATTGCGCTGGCGATATTGGTCAGCGGACCAATGGCGACAAGGGTGACCGCACCTGGGTTGGCCCGCACGCTGTCGATAATAAACTGCACCGCACCGGGTGCCTCGTCGCTGAAGGGATTGTCAAAGGCATCGCCCAGGCCATCTTCGCCGTGCAGCCGGGCGGGCGCACTGGGTGCCTGGACCAGCGGACGGGAACAGCCACGGTAAACCGGCACATCAATCGCCATTTTCTGGCAAAACAGCCTGGCGTTTCTCACGGCCTGTCCGACGGCAACGTTGCCAAACACGGTGGTAATGCCCAGCAAATGTTGGGTGCGGGCGGCATAAGCCAGGGCAAAGGCATCGTCTACACCGATATCAGTATCAAAAATGACAGTTCGCACAGGCCGCTCCAGAAGAGAGTTTACCCCTTCGCCGCTGGCGAAAGGCATTCAACGGCTCTACAACGCCGCTGCCGGATAAACATTTAAGCGCAAAACGGCAACCGGGGAAACCTGAATCATGCCCGCCTGGACCTTCTGCTTTGCGGCGGCACAAGGTGCTGCGCTGACGTCAGTTCACGTAACGATTCTCTCCGCTCAACCACGGTTGCCAGCCAGAAAAAGGCATCGTATGATGGCCCGCATAAGGTGATGGCGTTCCACCTTTCCCAACCGCCTGCAGGCGTAACCTGCGGCTGATGACGCCTGACATTATCCTTAATCCTTTCGCGGGAGTCGGTGTGTCAGGTGTATGCTTTTTTCTTGCCCTCCACCGTCTTCTGCGCCAATCCTGAAATGGAGTCTGTGATGTTAAAACCGCTATTCGCTGTGATTCTGGGCGGCAGTATTGGCTGTGTGTTGCGCTGGTGGTTCGCCATGCGGTTTAACGCGTTATTTCCCAATCTGCCGCCGGGCACGCTGTTAGTGAACCTGATTGGTGGATTTGTGATTGGCGGTGCCATGGCCTGGTTCGTCAGGCATCCCCAGCTCGACCCGGCCTGGAAATTATTAATTACCACCGGCTTATGTGGCGGACTCACCACGTTCTCGACGTTTTCGGCGGAGTTAATGACATTGTTGCAGTCTGGCAAATACCTGTGGGCAATGAGCAGTGCGCTGATTCATGTCATTGGCTCATTGCTGATGTGCTTTGCCGGTTTTGCGCTCGTTAACCTGTTGGGCTAACGCAGCGGCGAAACCGGCGTGCCTGCGGTGGCGAAAGCGTGTTTAGTCCTGTAAGCACTGGGCAATAAATCCGGCGGCGTGCATTGCGCCCTGGGCTGAGATGGTGTGGCCGGTCTGAGGTTCAAACACCGCTTCGACCGGGACGCCCACCGCTTTCAGGCGAGTCGCCGCCGACTCACTTTCACTGGCCGGTATCACCGTATCAGCCCGGCCGTGAATCAACAGGGCTGGCGTGTGAGCCTGTGGCGTGATCGGGCCGTCAAAGGCCAGTCGCCCCGAAAACGCCACCACGCCCGCCAGGGGATAACGCCCGGAAGCCAGCAGGTCCAGCGCCATAATTGACCCCTGGGAAAAGCCCACCAGGATGACGTTTTCCCAGCGGTCTGCCATCCCGTTCTGAGACATCAGATGACGGATAACGCTGTCAAAGGCCTCGCGGGCGTCACGCACCCGACCCGGACGATTTTCTGGCGTAATATCGGCCAGGCTGAACCACTGATAGCCCGCGCCATGTTCAAAGGCGTAAGGCGCATCCGGTGACGCAAAGGCGACATCCGGGAGCAGGGTGGTCCAGTAGTCGCCAATCGGGGCCAGATCGTCTCCGTTACTGCCCACGCCGTGTAGAAAGATCACCAATGCTTTAGCCATGCCCGTTCCTTCGCTGTTTTTTGTCAGATTCTGCAGGCATTTGAACAGGTGACGGGATTAACGTCAAAACCAAACTACGCTTCAGGTAGCGCGTGCGCCTGAGCGGGGTCTGCATGAAGCATTCCGTGCCCTCCTCCTTTCCCTGAAACCTAAAACCTGCTTGACTACTGTGTCACCGGTTGCCGTCTGGAGTTATGCATGTCGTTGTTTCACCTGAGTTCGCTTTCAGACATTCCTGCCGCTGAATGGGATGCCCTGTTGACCGATCAACAGCCCTTTTTACGTCACGCATTTCTACTGAGCCTGGAGGAAAGCGGCAGCGTCAGGCCAGAAAGGGGCTGGCAGTCCGATCATCTCCTCTGGCGTGAGGCAGGCGAGCTTCGCGCCGTCCTTCCCGGCTATCAAAAATTCCATTCTCAGGGTGAATACGTGTTCGATCACGCCTGGGCCGATGCCTGCCAGCGTGCCGGCATTCCTTACTACCCAAAATGGCTGGGCGCGATTCCTTTCAGCCCGGTCACTGGCGCACGCGTGCTTGGTGCACCGGATGCCGCCGCCCGACTTCTTGCTGCGTTACCGGACGCGCTGGCGGAGCAGGGGTTAAGTGGTGCGCATATCAACTTCACCGATCCGCAAGCGAACGCCTTGCTGGCGGCGCAACCTGACTGGCTGGCACGACTGGGCTGCCAGTATCACTGGCACAATCGGGGCTATCGCGACTTTCAGGACTTTCTGGATACGCTGATGTCGCGTAAACGCAAACAGTTGCGTAAAGAGCGCGAGCAGGTCCTACAGAGCGGTTTTGCATTTGACTGGTATCGCGGCGATCAACTGCGTGAGGATCAGTGGGATTTTGTCTATACCTGCTATGCCAATACGTATGCGGTGCGCGGTCAGCGTCCCTATCTGACCCGTGCCTTCTTCAGCCTGATGGCTGAGAGGATGCCGGACAATATTCGCGTCGTGATCGCCCGTTTACAGCAGCAACCTGCGGCGATGGCCTTCTATCTTAAAGATGGCGAAAGCCTGTATGGCCGCTACTGGGGATGCCTGGCGGAATTTGACCGGCTCCACTTTGAAACCTGCTTTTATCAGGGGATGGATTTCGCTATAGCGGAAGGGCTGCAACGCTTTGATGCTGGCGCGCAGGGCGAGCACAAGCTGGTGCGGGGTTTTGAGCCTCAGATTACCCACTCCTGGCACTATCTGTGCCATCCCGGCCTGCGCGCCGCCGTAGAGGATTTTTTGCAGCAGGAGCGGCAAGGCGTCCACCTGTGGGCCGATGAAGCCCGTGACGCCTTGCCCTATCGACGCGGCGATTAATCTGCGCCCACAAATCCCCCCGTCTGGTGCTGCCACAGACGGGCATAAAGGCCGTTTTGTGCCAGTAGCGCATGATGGCTACCGATTTCCACAATCTGGCCTTTTTCCAGCACCACCAGACGATCCATTTTGGCGATGGTGGACAGACGGTGAGCAATGGCAATCACGGTTTTACCCTTCATCAAGGATTCCAGGCTTTCCTGAATCGCGGCTTCCACTTCCGAGTCGAGCGCGGACGTCGCTTCATCCATAATCAGGATCGGCGCATCTTTCAGCAGCACACGGGCGATGGCCACGCGCTGGCGCTGACCGCCTGACAGTTTCACGCCGCGTTCGCCCACATGGGCATCCAGGCCAAAACGGCCCTGTGAATCGGACAGCAACGGGATAAACTCATCGGCGCGGGCGCGCTGGATGGCTAACTGAAGCGCCTCTTCACTGGCATTTGGTCGTCCGTACAGCAGGTTTTCGCGGATGGAACGGTGCAGCAGTGAGGTATCCTGGGTGATCATCCCGATCTGGCTGCGCAGGCTCTCCTGCGTCACCTCAGCAATATTCTGACCGTCAATCAGGATACGACCGCCGTTGAGGTCGTACAGGCGCAGCAACAGGTTCACCAGGGTGGATTTACCCGCACCGGAAGGCCCAATCAGGCCAATCTTTTCACCGGGTTTGATGGTCAGATTCAGGCCATCAATGACCGGACGGCCCCCACCGTAGTCAAAACGGATGTCCTGAAAACGAATCTCACCTTGCGCCACCTTTAGCTGGGTTGCTTTGGGAGCGTCCTGCACGCTGAGCGGCTGTGAAATGGTGTTGAGTCCGTCCTGCACCATGCCGATGTTTTCAAAAATACCGTTGACGACCCACATCACCCAGCCGGACATGTTGACCAGGCGGATCACCAGGCCGGTTGCCAGGGCAATCGCCCCTACGCTAATCAGCGATTCGCTCCACAGCCACAGTGCCAGGCCAGAGGTTGAGACAATCAACATCCCGTTCAGCGTCGACAGCGTCAGATCCATGCTGGTCACCATCCGGTTAGCCTGCTGCGTCTTATCCGTCTGCTCCTGAATCGCTTCGCGGGCGTACTGACGTTCCAGATCGCTGTGCGCGAACAGCTTAATGGTGGCGATGTTGGTATAGCCGTCAACAATGGTGCCCATCAGCTTCGAACGGGCCTCTGACGACACCACCGAACGGGCTTTAACCCGTGGCACAAAATAGCGCAGCGCGGCAACATAGGCCACAATCCAGATAATCAATGGAATCATCAGGCGCCAGTCGGCTTCTGCAAACAGTACCAGCGCCGTTGCGGCATAGATCAGCACATGCCAGATCGCATCCACCAGTTGCACCGCAGAGTCGCGCAACGAGTTACCGGTTTGCAAAATACGTTGCGCAATCCGCCCGGCAAAGTCGTTCTGAAAAAAGTTCATGCTCTGCCGCAGGACATAATTATGATGCTGCCAGCGGATCATACTGGTCATGCCGGGGTTGATGCTCTGATGAACCAGCATATCGTGCAGCGCAATAAAAACCGGCCGCAGTATCAGCGCAACACAGCCCATCCACAACAACGTTTGCCAGTTATCCCGGAACAACGTGGCCGGTGTAGAGTGGTTCACCAAATCAATAATGCGGCTCAGATAACTGAACAGCGCTACCTCAATCAGCGCGCCGATTAATCCCACCACCAGCAACGCGGCAAAGCTCGGCCATACCTGGCGCAGATAGTAAAAATAAAACGGCCAAACCCGCGAGGGCGGCATGTCGGTCGGTGCATCCTGAAAAATATTGATAAAACGTTCGAAACGACGATACAACATAGAGGCACTCTTTCCGTTCGATAAGAGTTACAGCTTAGTGCATGTGTATGCCCGATTAAAAAGGATTAAATATGGATATCACTCTGCGCGGCCGTGAGCCGCACGATGCGGCGGCTTATCAACGTCTTTACGGTCATCCGGACGTTTATCCCTGGACGCTACAGTTGCCTTTTCCCAGCGTAGCCACCTGGGAGAAGAAGTTTGCAAAGATGGATGCGGAAGGCTTTATCAATTTTATCGCCGAAGTTGACGGTGAAATGGTGGGCGAACTCACGCTGTTCACTAATCATAATCCGCGTACCCGGCACTGCATCAGTTTCGGTATTGGCGTCAATCCTGCCTTTTCCGGTCGCGGCGTCGGCGCGCATTTAATTCGTAACGCCATGGATTATGCCCGTAACTGGCTGGGCATCACCCGCATGGAGCTGGAAGTGTTCCACGATAATCATCGGGCGTTAGCGCTCTATGAACGACTGGGCTTTGAGCGTGAGGGCGTCCGTCGTCAGGCATCGCTGCGTGAAGGTAAACTTCACGATGTGGTGATGATGGCAATATTGCTCACTGAGAAAGCGTAACCACGCCCGTTTTCTTTTACCGGTGAACGGGAAAACTCTCCCTCTGGCGTCTAAAATTTGTGCTGCACCACAGTTCGCACAAAATGACCTGCATAAAACCGAGTGCCTGCCGATATCACGATATCACCCGCTGATACTCTGGAGGGAGATTGTGATTAAACTCATAACAATCGACGAACTGAAACCGGGTATGTTCGTCCACAAACTCGAAGTCTGGTGGTTTAAAGACAAACGCATTCGCAACCAGATGTTGATCACCGATCAACGTCAGGTTTTGATGTTTCGTCATGAAGGCATAACGCGTTTATGGATCGATATGGAGAAATCGATTTCATTGACGCCATCTGCGCCGAAAAAAGTCGATTCAGGCATCCGCGCGCCGTTCTCTCAGGAAATGGAGCAGGCACAGCATATCTTTGAACAGGGCAAGCCAAAGGTGCTGGCCATGTTCAACGAGGCACGCCTGGGCTATGGCCTGAATCTCAGCGATATGATTGCGATTGTCGATCAGATTGCCGGTTCCATCGAACGTGAGCCTTCGGCGCTGTTACGTGTGGCGCAGCTTAAAGATCATGACAATTACACCTATCTGCACTCTATGGCGGTATGTGGGCTCATGATCGCCTTTGGTAAAAAGCTGGGGCTGGATGCTCAGCAACTGCAACGGGTCGGCATGGGCGGATTACTGCATGATTTGGGTAAGGCGGCGGTGCCGCTCTCTATTCTCAATAAACCCGATAAGCTCAGCGACGATGAGTTTCAGGTGATGTGTGAACATCCGATTGCCGGTGCGCAGATGCTGATGGATGCCCATGCGGGCGACGATCTGGTCGATATAGCGCTGCATCATCATGAAAAATATGACGGCACTGGCTATCCCTATGGCCTGAAGGGCCATGAGATTAGCGTGTATTCCCGCATGACGACCATCTGCGACGTTTATGATGCGCTGACCTCAACGCGGCCCTACCGTAAAGGCTGGACGCCCGCCAAAACGCTGCAGATGATGTTGAGCTGGCAGGGGCATTTTGACACCACCTTACTGCACGCTTTTGTCAGTACCATCGGTCTGTATCCTGTCGGTTCGCTGGTCCGCCTGGCATCAGGCCGCATCGCGTTGGTGGTGAAGGGCGGAGATAAGTCATTACAGCGACCCAAGGTGCATGTTTTCTGGTCACTGCATGCGCAGCGGGAAATTAAACCTGAGGTACTGGATCTGGGCGACAGTTTCTGTACTGACAGTATTGTCTGTGCCGAAGATAACGGTGGCTGGGACGGCGTGGATCTGAGCCGCATCTGGCAGCTGGAAGCCGCCTGATAGTACGGCTATTTTTATACATTTTTTATATCCCCGACCCGCTTTTTAACCCTTTCTTTATGTGCCCAGGCGCAAGCTACTCAGCAAATCCAAACCTCTGGAGGTTGCTGTGAGCGCAGGCGTAATAACCGGCATTGTGCTGGTGGTGTTGTTACTGGGCTATCTGATTTATGCCCTGTTAAATGCGGAGGCCTTCTGATGGCGGCCAATGCGTTTTTACTGATAGCGGTTTATCTGCTGTTACTGATGGTGATGGCGCAGCCGCTGGGGCGCGGGCTGGCCGCGTTAGTCGCGGACAAGCCCCTGTTTACGCGTGCAGAAGCCTTTCTGTGGCGCATCTCAGGAACCCAACAAGGCGATATGCGCTGGCAGCAATACTTGCTGGCGATCCTGGTGTTCAATCTGCTGGGCATGGCTGTGCTGTTGGCCATGCTGATGTTTCAGGGACAGTTGCCCCTTAATCCGCAGCATCTGCCCGGACTGAGCTGGGATCTGGCGCTGAATACGTCCATCAGTTTTGTCACCAACACCAACTGGCAGTCTTATGCGGGCGAAAGCACCTTAAGCTATTTCAGTCAGATGGTCGGACTGACGGTGCAGAATTTCGTGTCCGCTGCCACCGGTATTGCCATCGCGTTTGCATTGATTCGCGGTTTTGCGAATCGATCTATCGCCACGCTGGGCAACGCCTGGCGTGATTTGACGCGCGTGACGCTCTACGTTCTGCTGCCGATTAGCCTGCTGATGGCGCTGTTTTTTGTCAGCCAGGGCAGCATCCAGAACTTCCTGCCTTATCACAACCTCACCAGTCTGGAAGGGGCGCAGCAAACGCTGGCAATGGGGCCGGTTGCCTCTCAGGAAGCAATCAAAATGCTGGGGACCAACGGCGGCGGTTTCTTCAACGTCAACTCCGCCCATCCGTTTGAGAATCCCACCGCACTCACCAATTTTGTCCAGATGCTAAGTATCTTCCTGATCCCGGCGGCTCTCTGCTTTGCCTTTGGCGAAAGCGTCAAAGACCGTCGTCAGGGAAATATGTTGCTGTGGTCAATGACGCTGATGTTCGTGGTGGCCGCGGCGCTGGTGATGTGGGCCGAACTGCATGGTAATCCGCACTTCCTGACGCTCGGCGCTGACAGCGCTATCAATATGGAAGGCAAAGAGACGCGCTTCGGCATCCTTAACTCCAGCCTGTATGCGGTGATTACGACGGCGGCTTCCTGTGGCGCAGTGAACGCCATGCACGACTCGTTTACCGCACTGGGCGGCATGGTGCCCATGTTGCTGATGCAACTGGGCGAAGTGGTGTTTGGCGGAGTCGGTGCCGGTCTGTACGGCATGCTGCTGTTTGTCTTGCTGGCGGTGTTTATTGCCGGGTTGATGATTGGCCGCACGCCAGAGTTTCTCGGCAAGAAAATCGACGTGTGGGAAATGAAAATGACCGCCCTGGCGATTCTGGTCACCCCCGCGCTGGTGCTGATTGGCACGGCGATCGCGATGATGACCGATGCGGGACGCGCCGGCATGGCAAACCCGGGAACGCATGGCTTTAGTGAAGTGCTGTACGCCGTCTCGTCGGCTGCCAATAACAACGGTAGCGCCTTTGCGGGCCTGAGCGCCAATACGCCGTTCTGGAACCTGCTGCTGGCGGTGTGCATGCTGCTGGGACGCTTCGGCATCATCATTCCGGTCATGGCGATTGCCGGTGCCATGGCGGTGAAAAAAGTGCAACCGGTCGGTAACGGTACGCTGCCTACGCACGGGCCTCTGTTTATCGCCCTGTTAATCGGTACCGTCTTGCTGGTCGGCGCACTGACCTTTATTCCTGCTCTGGCGCTGGGTCCGGTGGCCGAGCATCTGCAACTTATTCAGGGACAATCATCATGAGTCGTCAACAACAGGTGTTTGACGCAGCGCTGTTACGTGCCTCAGCGATCGATGCCGTAAAAAAACTCGATCCCCGCGTGCAGTTTCGCAATCCGGTCATGTTTGTGGTTTACCTGGGCAGCATCCTGACTACGATTCTGGCCTTAATGATGTTTACCGGACACCAGAGCGGCAGCGCCAGTTTTACCGGTGCCATTGCCCTGTGGTTATGGTTCACCGTGCTGTTTGCCAACATGGCAGAAGCGCTGGCGGAAGGGCGCAGTAAAGCCCAGGCAAACAGTCTGAAAGGGGTTAAAAAGACCAGCTTCGCCAAAAAACTGTCGGCAGCGCACTACGGCGCAAAATGGCAGCAGGTTGCGGCTGACCAACTGCGCAAAGGTGATGCGGTGCTGGTGGAAGCCGGTGATGTCATCCCCTGTGATGGCGAGGTCGTTGAAGGGGGCGCATCGGTGGATGAAAGCGCGATCACCGGCGAATCGGCACCGGTGATCCGTGAGTCGGGGGGGGATTTTGCCTCGGTGACTGGCGGGACACGCATTCTGTCCGACTGGCTGGTCATCACCTGTAGCGCCAACCCAGGGGAAACCTTCCTGGACCGGATGATCGCCATGGTCGAAGGCGCGCAGCGCCGTAAAACCCCGAACGAGATTGCCCTGACTATTCTGCTGGTGTCGCTCACCATCGTGTTTCTGTTAGCCACTGTGACGCTGTGGCCTTTTTCAGCCTGGGGCGGCACGCCGGTTACCATCACGGTGCTGGTGGCGTTGCTGGTGTGCCTGATCCCAACCACCATTGGCGGCCTGCTGTCCGCCATCGGTGTGGCCGGGATGAGCCGTATGCTGGGCGCTAACGTGATTGCCACCAGTGGCCGGGCAGTCGAAGCCGCAGGGGACGTAGATGTGCTGATGCTGGATAAAACCGGCACCATCACCCTGGGTAATCGTCAGGCAACGCAGTTTTTACCGGCACCCGGCGTAACGGAAGAGCAGCTGGCAGATGCTGCGCAACTGGCGTCACTGGCGGATGAAACCCCGGAAGGGCGCAGTATTGTGGTACTGGCAAAGCAAAAGTTTAACCTGCGTGAACGCGATCTGAGCAGCATGGGCGCCAGCTTTATTCCCTTCTCTGCCCAAACCCGCATGAGCGGCGTCAACGTACAGGACCGTCTGATCCGTAAAGGTGCGGTCGATGCGGTGCGCCGTCATATTGAAGCCAGCCACGGTGCTTTTCCGGCAGAAGTAAACGCCCGGGTTGAAGAGGTGGCGCGGGCCGGTGGCACACCGCTGGTGGTAGCCGAGGGCGCAAAAGTGCTGGGCGTGGTTGCGCTGAAAGACATTGTGAAAGGCGGTATCAAAGAGCGTTTCGCAGAACTGCGCAAGATGGGCATTAAAACCGTGATGATCACCGGTGATAACCCACTAACGGCGGCCGCCATTGCGGCAGAGGCGGGTGTGGATGACTTTTTGTCAGAAGCGACGCCGGAAGCCAAGCTGGCGCTGATTCGTCAGTATCAGGCGGAAGGGCGCCTGGTCGCGATGACCGGCGACGGCACCAATGATGCGCCGGCACTGGCACAGGCGGATGTGGCGGTTGCCATGAACTCCGGTACTCAGGCGGCTAAAGAAGCGGGGAACATGGTCGATCTGGACTCGAACCCCACCAAACTGCTGGAAGTGGTACACATTGGTAAACAGATGCTGATGACGCGCGGTTCTCTGACCACCTTCAGTATCGCTAATGACGTCGCCAAATATTTCGCCATCATCCCGGCGGCGTTTGCGGCGACCTATCCACAGTTAAATATGCTCAATGTGATGCATCTGCACTCACCCGCATCAGCCATCCTGTCGGCCGTTATCTTTAACGCCCTGGTGATTGTGTTCCTGATCCCTTTAGCGCTTAAAGGTGTCAGCTATCGCCCCTTGAGTGCCGCGTCGCTGTTGCGCCGTAATTTACTGATTTATGGATTAGGTGGGCTGCTGGTGCCGTTTGTGGGCATCAAGGCGATTGATATGTTGCTCGTGCTGTCTGGTATGGCCTGAGGAGAATAAAATGAGTCAGTTACGTCCGGCGGTTTTCCTGCTTTTGTTGCTAACGATTGTGTGCGGCGTGGTTTATCCTTTGCTCACCACTGGCCTGTCGCAGTGGCTGTTTCCCTGGCAGGCCAACGGGTCGTTGTTAAAAGTGGATGGCGAAGAACGGGGTTCTGCGCTGATTGGTCAGAATTTTAGCCAACCCGGTAATTTCTGGGGGCGGCCTTCTGCAACCGGTGATAAACCTTACAATCCGCTGGCATCCAGCGGCAGTAATCTGGCCGCCAGCAATCCGGCGCTGGATAAAGCCGTGGCAGAACGCGTAGCGGCGTTACGGGCGGCGAATCCGCAGGCCAACGGCGCGGTACCCGTGGAACTGGTTACCACATCCGCCAGTGGTCTGGACCCGGAGATTTCGCCTGAAGCCGCGCTGTGGCAGGCCCCGCGCATTGCGGCAGCACGTCAGTTACCGCTGGCGAAAGTTGACGCACTGGTAGACAGCATGACGCAGCGTCCGCTGTTGCCCTTCATCGGTGAACCTACTGTGAACGTGCTGCAGCTTAACCTGGCGCTGAATGACCTCAAATAAGTTTAAGGAAGCTATGAACCACGAACCGCTGCGCCCCGATCCGGATGCCCTGCTGCAGGCCAGCAGTGACAGCCATCGCGGCAAACTGAAAATCTATTTTGGTGCCTGCGCGGGCGTAGGGAAAACCTATGCCATGTTGCAGGAAGCGCAGCGGCTGCGTGCCCAGGGACTGGATGTGCTGGTGGGCGTGGTGGAAACGCACGACCGCCCGGAAACGGCCCAGCTTCTTAATGGACTGGTGCTGTTGCCGCGCCGCGCTACTGGCCGTTCGCGGCACGCAGAGTTCGACCTTGATGCCGCGCTGGCACGCCATCCGGCGGTCATTCTGATGGATGAGCTGGCGCACACCAACGTGAAAGGATCACGTCATCCCAAACGCTGGCAGGATATTGAAGAACTGCTGGAGGCCGGCATTGATGTCCTGACTACAGTGAACGTTCAGCATCTGGAAAGCCTGAATGATGTTGTCGGTGGCGTCACCGGCATTCAGGTACGCGAAACCGTACCCGATCCCTTTTTCGACGGTGCCGACGAAGTGGTGCTGGTCGACCTTCCCCCCGACGACCTCCGCCAACGCCTGAAAGAGGGCAAGGTGTACATTGGCGATCGCGCCGAACGGGCCATCGAAAATTTCTTTCGTAAAGGCAATCTGTTTGCCCTGCGTGAGCTGGCGCTGCGCCGCACGGCCGATCGGGTAGATGACCAGATGCGCGCCTGGCGCGACAGCCAGGGACGGGATCGTGTCTGGCATACGCGTGATGCCATTCTGCTGTGTATTGGTGATGACACCGGCAGTGAAAAACTGGTGCGGACGGCGGCGCGGCTGGCCGCCAGACTGGGCAGCGAGTGGCATGCGGTTTACGTGGAAACGCCTCGCCTCAACCGGCTGCCGGAAGCGCGGCGTCGGGCTATTTTACGCACGCTGAAGCTGGCGCAGGATATGGGGGCCGAAACCGCGACGCTCTCCGACCCGGATGAGGCGCAGGCGGTCCTGCGTTACGCACGTGAACACAACCTCGGTAAGATCGTGACGGGGCGACGCCCGGTGCGGCGCTGGCGTCGTGACAGCTTTGCCGAACGTCTGGGGCAACTGGGGCCCGATCTGGATCTGCTGGTGGTGGCGCTGAATGAGCCGATTCAGGATGCACCCCATCCGTTAGCCGAGGATCGGGTTAACAGCGATAAATGGCGGCTGCAGCTGCGCGGCGTTCTGATGGCGCTGGTGCTGTGTATTCTGGTCACCGCCGCAGGGCAGTCGGTGCTGATCAGCTTCGATCCGGCCAACTGTGTGATGATCTACCTGCTGGCGGTGGTGATCGTCGCGTTGCGCTATGGGCGCTGGCCGTCGGTCATTGCCACGGTGATGAACATCATTGCCTTTGACCTGTTTTTCGTCGCGCCAACCGGCACGGTCGCGGTGTCGGATCTGCAATATTTAGTGACCTTTGGCGTCATGCTGGCGGTGGGGGTGATTGTGGGTAATCTGACGGCCGGTGTCCGCTATCAGGCGCGGGTTGCGCGTTACCGTGAGCAGCGCACGCGGCATCTGTACGAAATGGCTAAGTCACTGGGAAGCGGCCTGACGCCCGAAGATATCGCCGCAACCAGCCAGCGGGTGCTGGAGGCGACGTTACAGGCGCGCTGCCTGCTGCTGTTGCCCGATGAACAGGGTGAACTGCAAACCCTGGGCAATGCGCTGCCGGGCAATGAACCGGATCGGGCAATTGCGAAATGGAGCTTCAGTAAGGGCCAGCCTGCTGGTGCAGGCACGGATACCTTACCGGCGGTGCCCTACCAAATTCTTCCGTTGAAAGTGGGCGATCTGTGTCGCGGATTGCTGGTCGTTGAACCGCAAAATGTGCGTCAGCTGATGGTGCCGGAACAGCAGCGGCTACTGGAAACCTTCACCGTACTGATTGCCAACGCCCTGGAGCGGATGGCGCTGTCGCAAAGTGAGGCGGCTTCGCGACTGTCTGCGGAACGGGAACAACTGCGCAATGCCTTGTTGTCAGCCCTGTCCCATGATTTACGCACGCCGCTGACGGTGCTGTTTGGTCAGGCCGAAATGCTGATGCTGGACCTGGCCAGTGATGACTCAAAGTATGTACCGCAGGCCAGCCAGATTCGTGAACAAACCCTGAGTACCATTCGCCTGGTCAGTAACATGCTGGATATGGCGCGTATCCAGTCGGGTGGTCTGAATTTACGCGAAGAGTGGCTGGCGCTGGAAGAGGTGATTGGCGGCGCGCTCAGCAGCATGGCTCCGTCGCTTAAGGGACGGGAGGTTGAGCTCGATCTGCCTACGGATATCGTTCTGATTAAAGGCGACAGCACGCTCCTGGAGCGGGTATTTACCAACCTGATTGAAAACAGCCTGAAGTACGCAGGCAACTGCGCGCCTCGTGGCATTCGGGCCTGGTGTGAAAATACGCGGCTGGAAATCGCCATCTGGGATGGTGGCCCAGGCATAGCCGACAATGACCTGACGCGAATTTTCGACAAATTTTCGCGCGGGGATAAAGAATCGGCGGTGCCGGGTGTCGGCCTGGGGCTGGCGATCTGTAAAACGATTATCGAGAGCCATGGCGGCCAGATCTGGGCGGAAAATCGCCCGGAAGGCGGTGCCTGCTTCCGCCTCTCTTTACCGCTGCCACCGGTTCCTGAAATTTCTCCTGAAGGCTTGAAATAACTTCACAGATGATCGGTTATAATGCGCGACCTTACTGATTATGATTGGGAAATTATGGAACGTTTTACCGAAAACCTGATGTATGCATCGCGCTGGTTGTTGGCTCCGGTTTACATTGGACTTTCGCTGGGATTGCTGGCGCTCACCGTCAAATTTTTCCAGGAAATTTTTCACCTGTTGCCCAACATTTTTAGCATCGCAGAAAACGATCTGATTTTGCTGCTGCTGTCGCTGGTGGATATGACGCTGGTGGGCGGGCTGCTGGTGATGGTCATGCTGTCAGGCTATGAAAACTTTGTGTCCAAACTCGACATTGACGAGGGCAAAGAGAAGCTGAGCTGGCTGGGTAAAATGGATTCCGGCTCGCTGAAAAATAAAGTCGCGGCCTCGATTGTGGCGATTTCCTCCATCCACCTGCTGCGGGTATTTATGGATGCGCGCAATGTCGAAAACGACAAGCTGATGTGGTACGTCATCATCCATCTGACCTTTGTCCTGTCGGCCTTCGTGATGGGCTGGCTGGACAACATGTCGCGAGCGGAAAAGAAAAACGTCTGACCGACCGCAACATCGCCGAACGCTGTCCGGTTATACGGCTTCCCCGTTGGGGGAAGCCCGGTTCAGCCTGACGCGGGGCGCGCGCCCGTCAGGTGCGGAAATACCGCTTTGATCATGGCAAAAAACGCGGTCAGCTTGGCAGGATAGTAGCTCGCCCAGGGATAGGTCAGCCACACCGGCAACGGGGGAGCCTGCCATTCCGGCATCAACTGAACCAGATTGCCCTGCGCCAAATCCTCCTGTATGACCCATGTCGACATAATAGCCGCACCCAGGCCCGCCAGGGCGGCCTTGCGCACGGCATACAGGCTGTCGCTACTGAGCACGGGAACGATGGGCAGATTCACCGGTTCATCCCTGTCCTGATTCTGTAACGCTATCTCGTTACGGTAGAAGCTGGTCAACGCCAGCCAGGGCAAATCCCCCAGTTGTTCCACCTGCCTGACCGGCGGATGCTGCAAGAGTAGCGCGGGCGCGGCAACGACAATGCGTGGCACTTCAGCCAGCAGCACAGCCACCACAGAAGGATCGGTCGGTGCGCCAACCTGAATCGCACAGTCCACGTTCTCGGCGACGAAGTCTGGCGTCCTGTCGTTCAGCATCCATTCAATGCGTAAACGGGGATAGCGGCGCATAAAAGTCACCAGCGGTGCGACCAGTTGATCCTGACCGAATGCATGAGGCGCCCGCACCCGCAATATCCCGACCGGATCACTGCCCGCGCCGGTCAGTTCATCCTCCAGCGCGTGCCAGGTCGCCATGAGCTGCCGGGCCTGAGCATAGCAACGTTCCCCATCATCGGTGAGCTTCAGCGCATGCGTGGTGCGCAGAATCAGCTTCAGCCCAAGCCCCTGCTCAAGGGACTGCAAGCGGCGGCTGATTGTCGGTTGCGTAATGCCCAGTTGTAACGCGGCTGCGGTCAAACTGCCGCTCTCGACAATGCGAATAAAAGTGTGCATCAATTCGATACGATCGCTGTTATTGAAATTGCTCATGCGTCCCACGTATAACCGTTTTGTCTTTTATGAGTCTACCGCGTATGTCGAAAACAGGCTTTACTTGTCACACTATTTTTTGAGGATGCCACCATGTCAGCGGTAAACAATATCACCCCACCTGCCACCGAACGTCTGCCCACGCCCCTGGTCTTTACGCTGGCTGCCGGCGCGGGCCTGAGCGTCGCCTCGATTTACTACAGCCAGCCGATGCTGGATATCATCAGTAAGCAGTTCCAGATCAGCGTCGGTACTGTTGGCATGGTGCCGATGTTAACGCAGGCCGGTTATGCCTTAGGCATTCTGTTGCTGGCCCCGCTTGGCGATCGCCACGATCGGCGCACCATCATTTTAGTTAAGGGATTGCTGCTGGTGATGGCGCTGCTGTTGTGTGGGTTCTCCGGCGGCATCAGCGCGCTGCTTATCGCCAGCTTTGTGACCGGGCTGACGGCGACCGTGGCGCAGGACATTGTTCCGGCCTCGGCCGCGCTGGCTCCGGCACAACGTCGGGGTAAAATCGTTGGCACGGTAATGACGGGGTTACTGGTGGGGATTTTATTATCCCGGGTCGTGAGCGGCGTGGTGGCGGAGTATTTTGGCTGGCGCACGATGTACATGATAGCGGCCATGGCCGTATTGCTGATCAGCCTGACCTTGTGGCGCGTGCTGCCACGCTTTACGCCCGGCACGTCAGTGAGCTATCCCCGTCTGCTTTTATCGCTGGTGCAGCTGTGGCGTGAACATCAAACCCTGCGACGAGCCGCGCTGGCTCAGGGGCTGCTCTCTGTGAGCTTCAGCGCCTTCTGGTCCACACTGGCGATCATGCTCAGCGAACGTTTTCACTTTGACAGTGCTATCGCCGGTGCCTTTGGCCTGGCGGGGGCAGCAGGTGCACTGGCCGCGCCGCTGGCAGGTAACGTCGCCGATCGTATCGGCCCGGCGCGTGTCACCCAGTTTGGTGCCGCTCTGGTCACGTTCTCTTTCGCTCTGATGTTTTTGTTGCCGCTGCTGCCGCTCCCCGGTCAGCTGGTATTAATCATTATCTGCACCATTGGCTTCGATTTAGGCGTGCAAGCCACGCTGGTCGCGCATCAAACCCTGATTTATGGCCTGGTACCCGACGCGCGCAGCCGACTGAATGCCCTGCTGTTTACCATCGTATTTATCGGCATGGCGAGCGGTGCGGCGCTGGGCAGTCTGGCGCTTGCTCACTGGGGCTGGAATGGCGTTGTGGTCTTGTCGACGCTGGCCGCGGCTGTCAGCCTGATCGTGCGTCTCGCCAGTCGCCACCTCAAGGACTGATCCTTCCGCCCGTCAGCAAATGTGCCAGGCTTAGTCATAAACTCAATTAAAACGGTGCGTTATGAACTTTATTGCCTGGACAGCTGCGACGGGCTGTCTTCTGTTATTAATGTCGCTGGCATCAGGGTGGATACACCGTGGCCCGGTGACCTCTTTTGGTCTTTTCTTGTTAGCCGGGATAGCCTGCGGGCCGTGGGTATTTGATGTTATCGAAATCGATATCCTTCGCCATGCTGAACTGGTCACGCACATTACTGAAATCACCATGGCCGCGTCGTTGTTCATTACCGGCCTAAAGCTGCGCCTGCCGCTTAAGGCCCGGAGCTGGCGCGCTGGCGGCTTACTGGCGTTCCCGGCGATGTTGATGACGGTCGCGGCCATGACGCTGCTGTCTCACTGGCTGGTGGGGCTGTCGTGGCCCATTGCCCTGGCGTTTGGCGCGATTGTTGCGCCCACCGATCCCGTGCTGGCGAGCCTGATCTCCGTGAGCGATGCTCAGGATGATGATGCCCTGCGCGTAGCCATTTCCAGTGAGGCGGGCATGAACGATGGTTCCGCACTGCCCTTACTGATTCTGGCGCTGCTGCTGTTTAACGGCGAAAGCCTGGGCACGGGCATGGTGGCGCACTGGGCTGCTGTCGATGTCGTGTGGGCCATTGGCGGCGGTATCCTGTTGGGATTTGGACTGGGTCGCCTGATCGGTCTGCTGGCCACCCGGCTGCGCAATGCCCACGGCGATGTGGCACCCAATGACTTCCTCGCGCTGGCGCTGATCGCGCTCAGCTATGCGCTGGCCGAATGGGTCGGTGCCTCGGGCTTTCTGGCCACCTTTGCGGCCGGTCTGGGCCTGCGCCGCGCGGAGCTGGGCGTCTTTAAACGCTACCAACCAGACGATATGCCCGATGACGATCGGCTGCTGCCTGCCGAGGCGCTGGTAAATCCCAACAAACGGTTACAGCAACGTAGCAGTGGCATGGTGAAATCGGTCGGTTTAGTGGTAGGCGATGCGCTCTCTTTTGGCGATACTATCGAACGCCTGTTGGCTGCCATGATGATGGTGGTACTTGGCGTGACCATGGCGCATCACTGGAACATGCAGGGCGTCCTGCTTGGGCTGTTGCTGTTTGCGGTGGTGCGACCGCTTGCCGTCTGGCTGGTGACCCTGCGCACCGGCATGCCGGTTCCTCAGCGGTTGCTGATTGGCTGGCTGGGTATCCGTGGTATTGGTAGTCTTAACTATATTGCGTTTGCCTGGGTCCATGGCATGGTCGGGGCAGAGGCAAAGATAATGGTTGATATGGCGCTGACGCTGGTGGTGTGCAGCATCGTGGTCCACGGTATTTCTGTGACGCCGCTGCTCAACTGGCGCCAGGCGCGACTGGAGGCGAAACAGCGCCAGTCATGAGAGTGAGTTAACTGATAACAGGAGTAGATGATGAAGATATCTCAGATACTGTTGCTGAGCATGCTGGCTTCTGGCAGTGCACTGGCGGCAGAGAACAGTGAAGAAAGCGTGTATGCCAGCCAGCTGTGCCATATTGTCAGCAGTGAAAAAAGCGTTTCGACAGCTGACCAGTATGTCGAAAAAATGAAAGCCAGCGTGGCAGGATCGCAGTCCTCCTCTGCCGTCAGTAAGCCTGAATTTGATGAAGAGCTGGCAAACGAAGTGGCGAGTGCATGGCTACAACTGGGCGATGAAGAACGCGCCAAACTGCGTACCAATTCACAGCAGTGTGAGCAAACGGTAATGACGCAGTTTCAGCAAGAAGATTAACCGCCGTTAAATCGTCAATAAACGCGCTAAAATGGCGCGTTTTTTAATGGATTTTCACTACCGATTGCGTACATAATCGCCAGCGTCTTAACCAAATGTGCGATACATAATAACAACGCAGCGGGCCGAAAAGGTCGGCTAACCTTTATGGCATTGATTTAACAGGCATCATGATTACGCGTCGACGCTTTATTTTCGGCACAGGAGCGCTTGCGCTCTCACTGGCTACCAGCAAACTGTTTGCCCGCGATGATATTATTCCCCTCTGGCCGGACGAACCGCCCGGCGGCGGCGGTCCGTCTGGCACCCTGCATGTTGATGCATGGGGTTCATGGTCCAATATTGTCAGCCCGGCGATTCAACGTTTCAGGCCAGAAAATCCCAACGGCGAAGCGGTATTAATCGCGGCCGGTGGCGGTTATCGCTGGATTGGCATGGGCCGCGAAGCCTGGCCCGTCGCGCACTGGTTAAATGCCAATGGTTATACCGCCTACGTGCTGAGCTATCGTTTGCCGCGCGAGAAATGGCAGGCGGGCAATCTTGCGCCCTTGCAGGATGCACAGCGTGCCCTGCGCCTGATACGATCGTTTGAACGTAAAGTGCATGTCTTAGGCTTTTCAGCCGGTGGACATTTACTGGGCATGGCGGCGGCGCGCCCGGAGTTTCAGTCATACACGCCCGTTGACAGGCTGGATCAGGAAGTGCCAAAAGCCGACAGCGTAGGGCTGATTTATCCGGTGATTACGCTGGAAGCGCCGTATCAACATACCAATACTCACCTGATGATGGTGGGCAACGACGCCAGCCCGCAGGAAGAAGCCAGTTGGTCCGTACAAAACTACGTGACGAATCTGTATCCGCCCACATTTCTGGCCCAGGCCGGCGACGATCACACCTCAAAACCCTTTAATACCCAGTTAATGCGTGACACCTGCCGTCGCAATCGTGTGCCAGTACAGCTGATCCAGCTTTCCAGCGGTGGACATGGTTTTGGACTGGGTAAAGCCGGTACGCCTGCCGCCCTGTGGGATCAGGCTTACGTGAAATGGCTGGAAAACCTGGGTCAGGGCACGTCACCCGTCAGGCACGCTGCCACCTCCGCCCTTTAGCCATTTTCTCTGCGGACTGACGTAAAAAAAGCCGGCATTCGCCGGCCTCGCGACAGTAGCGATTCTCAGGATTGAAGCGATACAGGTTAAAGCACGTGTGCAGGCAGGGGCCGCCTGTTAAAACTGATAAGTCAGGCCCATACCGATACTGTTTTTTGTCGTAATGCCGGTTGCACGCGTAAAGTCATTTTCTTTCAGCAAGTTAATGCGGTAATCCACATAGGTCAGCATGTTCTTGTTGAAATAGTAGTAGGTGCCCACCGCAATATATTTCTGCATAGTCTGGCTACCACCGGCAAAATTCCCCGCGCCCTGCAGGTTTTCGCCACGCTGTGTCACAAACCCAACAGAGGGACGCAAGCCGTTCAGGAACTGGTATTGCGCAATCGCCTCAAAGTTATGGGTTTTATCGGCGACCTGTGCCAGCTGTCCATAAGGTGTCACATCGTTGGCTTCACCGTACATGGCGGCCAGATAGATTTGGTTGGCATCATATTTCGCCGCCGTTACCCAGGCGGTCGCCTCGTCTCCCTGGCCGTCAGTTTGCTGAGTCAGGGTACGTTTTGCTTTCATGCCCGCGGCGGCAATGCTCAGGCCATCGGTGATGCTGTAGGTCAGACCGGCACCGTAGCCATCCCCGTTCGCCAGTTTGGCGGTTGAACGATCATTTTTCCCTTGGTACTGCAGGGTTAACTTTAATCCGCCCCAGTCCGGGGAGTGCCAGGTCGCAAGACCGGTCGAGCGTTTTGACAGGAAGTTATCGTTGGTGGTCATGGTGCCAGAACCGTAGATTGGCGCCATGTCTGTGTAGGCAGAGGCAATATACAGTGCGCCAAAGCTGCGACCATAATCGAATGAACCGAAGTCATCCAGCTTCAGACCGGCAAACCCCAACCGCGTGGCATTACCTGTTTGGGCGTCGGTGGCGCCTTCACTGTGATTCAACTGGAAATTATATTCCCATTGACCATAGCCGGTAAGCTTATCGTTAATTTGCGTCTGACCTTTAAAGCCCAGACGTGCATAAGAGTTGTCACCATCTTCCGCGATATTATCGGAAAACACATGGCGTGCATCGACTTTACCGTAGAGGTCGAGTTTATTACCGTCTTTATTATAAATTTCGGCGGAGCATGCAGAAAATGAAACCAGAAAACATATTGCATACGGCGCGACTGTTTTTATTTTGTTGTGCATATCATCTACCCTTATCTAGTCATTGAAGCGTGAGGATGTGACCGCGCAGGGCGGCATTTATTTCAACGTCACATTCGTTTTGTCGAATAGCGAAACAATAAAATTAATTATCTGGCCATAAATAACATGGCCATTTTTTATAATGGTTTTCCCTGGTGCCAGCCCGTCAGGCAGGTAATGCCTTATGGTTTTTTATTAAAATACTTTTTATTAAAATGCTAAGTCGGGTATATCGCTTAACACCGTTTGCGCGCCCGCGTCGATATATTTGCGGGCCAGTGCCGGGTCATTAATGGTGGCAATCGCGAACTCAATCCCTGAATGGGACAGGCGCTGCAGGTCATCGTCCGTGGCGAAGTCGCCCAGGAAATGCAGGATCTGGCAATCTGTTCTGGCGAGCAGCGCTGCAGGATCTTTCGGCGGCACGCACACCGCCAGTCCACGTGGGACGTCCGGCATAATCTTTGCAGCAACCTGTAACGAGAGTTCAGAGAAGCTGCTAATAAATAACTTCTTCTCGCCTGCGGGCCACAGCGACTTCAACTGGGTAATCGCAATCTCCGCCGTTTCAATTTCCTGTCCTGAGGTCGGCTTAATTTCCAGCTGCAGCCCGATGCCTTTATCCAGCACAAAGCCCACTGTTTCAGCCAGCGTGGGCACTTTGACGCCTTTAAAGATGTGACCGTAACGCACGCCAGCATCCAGCGAGCGGATCTCATCCAGCGTTAAGTTCGCCACATAACCTTTACCATTGGTGGTTCGGTCGACAGCATCATCATGAATAATGACCGGGTGCATATCTTTGGTCAGTTTGACATCCACCTCTATCCACGTTGCCCCGTGTTCAACGGCCGCCTGAAACGAAGGCAGCGTGTTTTCTGGCGCTAACAGGGGCGCGCCACGGTGGGCAATCAGGTGCGAGTTCACCACGCGCACAGGATGTTTTTTCTTCGACATTCTTCGCTTTACCTTCTGTTATGGGTGTGTCGCCGATCTACTTGAGTAAGACCTGATTAGAAAATTCTGTTCTGACTTCATCACCCAGCGGCTTAGGCATGAACTGGGTACCATGAATGCGCTCTTTGCTGTTGATTAGCCCGGCATCACGATTCACTTCTTTATTTTGCGGCGTGATGCCATAAACCTGCTGAAACAGCCGTTGGGTGGTGGGCAGCGTCAGCCAGTGTATAAACAGCAAGGCTGCGGCTTTGTGTTGTGCGTTTTTAGGAATGGCCACCATATTTCCGCCGCCGGGCATGCCGAAGTCAGGAATATAAAGTTTGATGGTTTTAGGGACTTCACCGTGGTTTTCTAAGCCCACCAGATAATCTTCCCAGGCCGGCACCAGCAGAAACTCGCCGCTGACCAGTCGGGTAACGCTGTCAGCGTTAGACGCGGTAATGATGTAATTGGGACGTTGCTGTTTGAACCAGTTCCAGGCGGGCTGGAGCGCCGTCAGGCTTTTTACATCGGCATCGCCTTTGGTAAAATCAAAACCCGGCACCAGCGTGCGAGTAACTGACTCAATAAACGCCGGACCCGACCCACCGTTTTCGACGTTAAAACCAAATTCCTGTGGATGACTTTGCAGGAAGGCCGTTATCTGCGGCAGGGTTCTGGGCAGCTCGCTTTCTTTCATGCGACGGGAATCATAAGCCAGGCCCGTCTGGTTGCCCCAAAACGCCACGCCATAGCCTTTGCTGTCGGTTCCCTCAATCGAATAATTTAGGGTTTTACCTTCAGGAAGTAATGTATTAATCGGACCAAAAAACGTCTGCTGTGGTGATACTGTACCGAAGGCGCCACCGCCAATGGAAAACAGATCGATATCGCCCGCTTCACGTCCGCGGTCAGCCATCAGTTTATTAATATTGCCCTGCAATGGGCCTTCAGAGAGCGTGACCTTAATGCCATACTGTTTTTCAAACAGGCTGACCTGTTCTTTTAAACGATCCTGGTAATACCAGTGATACCAGGTTAATGTCCCTTCTTTCTTAGCCTGCTCGACAATCTGTTGCCAGTTCATCGTGGTCAGATCCTGAGCCTGGCTACAGAAAGCCCCGGCCAGCAATAACATTGCGGCAAATAGTCTGAACATAATAGTCCCCAATAACGAGTGATAATGGCTGTCAGCCTTTTCCTGCAAAGGAGGCAACAGGGTTTTTAGTCAGTAATTTTTCTGCTATCAACATTAAAATGACATTTGGCACAACCAGCATTAAAGAAATAACCGCAGCATTGGGTCGGATAAAGTTGTAACCCAGATAGGAATACAGAATGGTCGGCACGGTAATAAAATCGGGTGAGCCGACAATAAAACTTATCGCGAATTCTTCTATTGATAACGTAAAGACGATAATTAATGCGGCAAATATTCCGGGCCGGATGGTGGGTAAACAAGCCACAATAAAACGATTAATAACAGAGGCGCCCATATCGCGTGCCGCATCGAGCGTGTCCTGGCGTATTTGAGAGAAAGAGATGGTCAGAATTCGCACGGCGTAGGGCATTAATATAATGGTATGTCCCAGCAAAATGCCGCCAAATCGGGTGTGGATGCCCGCGACGTTCAACAGCATGGAAAAAAACAGCGCGACGACAAACCCTGGTACGATCAGCGGCAGTAAAATCGCATTCTGTAACAGGTGCTTGCCGGAGAATGACATTCTGCCGAACGCCCACGCCGCAGGCAGGGCCAGCACCAGGGTGCAGATGGACACGGTTGCCGCCAGTAGATAGCTGTTCCTGAGTGCCTGAGGTAGCGCGGTCGTGGTCCATACCTCGACCCAACGGCCCAGCGAGAGAACGGGCGGCAGGGCATCTGGCCATGCCCAGGGATGGGTTTTGTCGACGAGTGACCACAGTACGGTCAACATAAAGGGAATAACCAGCCACAGCATAAACAGGGCGGTGATCAGGATCATCATGATGACCCGCAGCGGGGACAAGGTCTCTCTGGCTTGCATTATTTGTTTTCTCCGGCTTGTTGTAGCCATTTCGCCAGACCGGCAAGCACGACCGCACCGACAAAAGCCGCCAGCATTAAAATAACCGCGACAACCGCCGCAAGATTCCAGCCCTGGGCGCTGATTTCGGGGAAACGCAGCATGTATTGCGACAGGGAAAAGACGCTGGTCGGCCCTGCAACCACCTGAAATGAAAAGTCACCCAATGCGCCGATGAAAATCAGCACCAGCGACACCTGAACGGATTTAATGGATAAAGGCAGAATGATCTGTAACAGCCGGGCAGCGTTGCCGGCACCCAAATCTCGCGCGGCATCAAAGAGTTCATCACCAATGGCGCGCAGGCTGCCGGTAATAATCAGCAAGGCATAGGGAAGCTGTTTCCAGACCTGCAAAATAATCACGCCAATTCCCCAGCGGTCATTCTGCATCCTGATGGGGTGAGAGATGATCCCCAGTTTAAGCAACCCCAGGTTAATAAAGCCCTGCCAGGAGATCAGATTGATGAACAGCAGCGCGGCGACCAGTCCGTGCACCATCAGCGGGGCTTTCAGCAAGCCGCCCATCAGCATTGAGCCGGGAAAGGGCTTTCTCAGCCACAACGCCAACGGGAGCGCCAGCGCGACGGACAGAACGGCACTGATGACGCCAATCTTGAGTGAATAGCCTGTCGCGCGCCACAGCTGACTGTCGTTCAGGATGGTTTGCCAGTACTGAAGCGTGAAGTGGGCCGGAGCGCCAAAATTAAACAGGCCAACGGACTGCGCCAACGCCATGATGACAATCAGCACCAGCGTGAGCACCACCGGCGCGACGGCAGGCAGAACCAACAGCCAACACAGCCTGTTCCGGTTGCGCGTTTTCATGAACAGCTTTCCTGTAAAAAACGGATTCTGTCAGGCGCAATGGAGAAGTTAACCCGGTCACCTTCCTGTATGTGGTTTTTGCCGACCAACTGGATACACCACTGATATTCCGTTTCTTCATGCCCAATCGGATGGACCTGGAGTTCAGAAATATTGCCAAGAAAACTCACTGCACCGATCTCGAAAGCGCGGGTGTTTTTCCCCGTGCTGTGTTCGCTCAGCAGGGCATCCTCAGGACGCCAGAAGGTATAGACAGAGTCTGAGACGGGCGGCTGGTGACTGTGTATTTCCATTTCGCCCATGACACACGCAATACGATAAATACCCGTGCTGCTGTCCCCGTCCAGTACGCGGGCTTTCATGAAGTTAGCCTGACCGACAAACCCCGCGACAAAGCGGTTCACCGGCGAATAATAGATATCGTCAGGGGTGCCGGTTTGCTCAATCTTTCCCGCATTCATGACCACCACGACGTCAGACATCGACAGGGCTTCGGCACGATCGTGCGTGACATAGATAGCGGTAAAGCCATGTGAACGCTGTAGCTGTCGGATCTCCAACCGAACGCTGTCGCGTAATTTGGCATCCAGGTTCGACAGTGGCTCATCAAACAGAACGATTTCCGGCCGTACCGCCAGCGCTCTGGCCAGCGCAACGCGCTGCTGCTGACCGCCGGATAGCTGGGCAGGCAGCTTAGGCAAATGCGCATTGAGCGATACTTGAGAGGCGGTTTGCGCCACGCGCTGCTGGATGTCCGTTTTTGCCATCTTCATCTGCTTCAGGCCAAAACCGATATTTTCAGCAACGGAAAGGTGAGGAAAAAGCGCATAGGACTGAAAGCACATCGCCGTGTCGCGATGTTCAGGCTTAACATGATGCATGTCCTGTTGATGGATCAGCACGTCGCCACTATCAAGACTGTGAAAGCCGGCAATAACTTTAAGCAGCGTGGTTTTGCCACATCCAGATGGGCCAAGCAGGGAGACAAACTGCCCTTTTTTGGCCTGAAGTGAAATGCCGTTCAGTGCGACAAAATCGTCGAACGTCAGCATGGCATTATGGATCTCGAGTGTGTTCACGTATGGCTGCCCCGTCTTAGTCTGCATGTGTGCCTTGCAATTAATGCGATGTGCATAATAATTGTCGGATGTTAATTTAAGCAATTTCAGGCAGGTTAAGAATTCGTTAAGTTTTTAAAACCCATATTTAACATTGAGATAGGTTAATGCTTTGAGTTCTTACATTTAACGTGCTAACTATTTTAATGCGTAGTGGATAATATTGAGCGCAGAGGCAGTGTGGTATGGCTGAGTGGCAAAATTAAAAAAGAGGGCAGGACAGCGCCGAAACGCTGTCCTGAACGTGCAGTGATGAGATAAGCCGTGGGCAGTCTGTTTTTCAGGCGGGGGTAAAGCGGGGATGGGGGATAAACTGGGCAGAAAGGCGGTTCATTTCTGCGGTTCCGACACTGACATGCGTCATGCTTTTTTCCTGTGTACCGGCAAGGTGCGCTTCCAGGCCTGCCGCTTTACAGAGCGCATAACCCGCAGAAACGTCCCACATGCTGCTAAAACATTCCTGATAACCGTCCACATAACCGAGCACGCTAAAGGTTAAACCGATCGTGGCGCAACGATAGCGCACCACATTCCAGCCATCATCCCGGTAGGCTTTCTCAATGCAGAGCTGGTGAGTAAAATCCCATGAAGGACTGTCGCCAATGGCAACGGTTTTAAGCGCCTCAGCGATCACGGGCCGTTCAAAAGGCTCGCCATTCAGATAAACGCCCGCCTCTTTACCGCCGCTCACCATGATATTTAATGCTGGATGGATGATGACGCCGATTAGCGGCTCGCCGTTATGCACATAACCTATAGAAATGCCCCACAATGACGAGCCGCGTAAAAAATTGCTCGTACCGTCAATGGGGTCGACTGACCAGTAGCTGGCGCTGAGTTCGCCTCCCTGTTCTTCACCGATAACACGATCCTGGGGGAAATGCTGTTCCAGACGCTGGCGTATACGGTTTTCCACTTCCCGGTCTGCCTCACTGAAGACATCCTGTGGCCTTTTTTCGCAGATCGCTAATTCACTCAGCTGCCTGAAATAATCCAGGGCCAGTAGTGCAGCTTCTTGTGCGATGCGTTCAGCAACTTTTAAGCGCGTATCCATTGTTTACCTGATGCAAAGAGAAAGAAGAAGGGGATGTGCGACCCATCCGTTTATGTAGCATGAGTATAAATACGCCACATAAGGCATCGCCTTTAATATAATGCTTACTGCATGATATTAGAGTGTCTCTCTGTTAAGTTTCACTATTATGACGATTTTATGATCGAGGCATGTCAGTCAGAATCAGCCGCTATTCAGCACATTTTATTAAAACGTAAAGGCCATTCCCTTTACTATTCGTGATGCATAAAAGCATGCTAGGGTGTTAACAGAACCCATTATTAAATACGGTGAGGACAATGCTGTGGTTCATGGAAATTCAGGTCATCATGAAGTAGAACTTAATCGCAGTGAAAAACTTATTCTTGAACTTGTCCGCCGTAACGATGGGATTTCTCGCTCCTCTCTGGTTTCACAAACGATTCTGAATCAGTCTTCTGTGCACCGCATTGTTGATACGCTGACCGAAAATGGCTTTCTCAGCCTGGGGGAATCGCCGTCCCAGGGAAGAGGCAAGCCCAGTCCGTCATTATCGCTTAATGCGGACGCACGTTACGGCTATGGTATTTCAATTAATTCGGACAGCGTTGCCGCCAGCCTGATTAATTTTCGTGGCGGTATTACTGAATACAGCGTGCTGGATACGCATCCCCGCGATCCTGCCCGTACCTTACTGGATATCAAACACCACTATCTGGATACCTTAAAGCAACAGGGTATTTCGCCAGAAAAAGTGTGCGGTGTGGGATACAGCATGGCGGGCTTTCTTTATGACTCGCGTAAATATTTTAATCCGCCTGAACCGTTAAAAAGCTGGATGGGCATCGATCTGCGTCGTGAAATTACGGGGTTATTTGACCGCCCGGTATGGATTGAAAATAACGCCACCACGGCGGCGCACGCTGAGGCTTTTTTAGGTGCCGGGCTGAAATACGATACGTTTGGCTACCTCTCCTTTAATTACGGTTTTGGCGGCGGCATCGTGATCAACGGTAAACCGTTTCAGGGGGCTTTTGGTAATGCGGGGGAGATCAGCCGTATTTTTACGCCGGAAGAGGGCAAGCTGCGTCCTGCATTGGGGATCTTGATCGATCGACTACGCAGCGGCGGCATTGAAATTAAAGATATTCGCGATCTCAATCATCAATTCGATCCGGCATGGCCGATCGCTCAGCAGTGGGTGGAAGAGGTGACTCCGAATCTGCATCGGGCGATGGATGCGCTAAACGCGGTGATCGATCCCGGTGCCATTATATTAGGCGGAGAGATCCCCCGTAAGCTGGGAGAAATGTTTTTAGCCATGCCACGGGTGAGTTCGGGTAAACGCTGGGACATTTCTGCGGAATATCCGGATATCCTGCTGAGCGAGATCGAAGGGGACAGTTCGGCGCTGGGCGCGGCGTTAACGCCGTTGCGGGAAACCTATTTTAATTAAGGCCCTGACTCACTGCCCGTTTTGGGTCAGTGAGTCAGGGTAAGTCGCGAACGAATCAGGATTGCCCTGTTAACGCATCGTCACAAACTCTTCCGCTGCGGTCGGGTGAATCGCCACGGTATTATCGAAGTCTTTTTTGGTTGCGCCCATTTTCAACGCCACCGCAAAGCCCTGCAGCATCTCGTCCATTCCGCCACCGATACCGTGAATACCGACAATCTTCTCCTCCGGGCCGACGCAGACTAATTTCATGCGGCACGGCTGGCGATGTTGGGTGACTGCGGTGTACATCGCGGTAAAGGACGACTTGTAGACTTTAACCTGATCATCACCGTACTGTTCGCGCGCCTGCGGTTCCGTCAGGCCCACGGTGCCGATCGGCGGATGGCTGAATACCACGGTAGGAATGTTGCTGTAATCCAGATGCTCATCCGGTTTGTTATTAAACAAACGCTCAGACAGGCGACGACCTGCTGCCACGGCCACCGGGGTCAGCTCAACGGCACCGGTGTTATCGCCTACGGCATAAACGCCTGACACATTGGTGTTCTGGAATTTATCGACCTTGATATAACCTTTCTCATCCAGCGTAACGCCTGCCGCCTGGATATTCAGGCTGTCGGTTTCCGGTACACGACCAATGGCCCAAACCAGGCAATCGACGGTGTAGTCGCTGCCATCTTCCAGCTGTAACGTCAGACTGCCGTCGGCATTTTTTACCACCGCTTTTGGCGTCGCCTGAGTGTGCAGCGTCGGGCCTTCCGCGTTCATGACTTCAACCAGCGTCTCGGTGATGAGCGGATCAAAGCTGCGCAGCGGGGCATGTTTACGAACGAATAAATGGGTTTCGGAGCCGAGTGCGTTCACCACGCCCGCCAGTTCGACGGCGATATAACCGGCGCCAATCACCGCGGTGCGTTTTGGCAGCGCGTCCAGTTCAAAGAAACCGTCTGAATCAATTCCGTATTCCGCACCGGGGACAGAGGGATGGCCTGGACGTCCGCCGGTGGCGATCAAAATATGGTCGGCCGTAATGGTTTCGCCATTGACTTCAACGGTATGCGCATCGATAAAACGGGCAAAGCCGTGGATGACATCGACCTTATTTTTCCCCAGCACATTGTCGTATGATTGGTGAATACGGTCGATATAGGCGCTACGGTTTTTGACCAGCGTGCCCCAGTCGAAGCGGTTTACCGTGGTGTCAAAACCATAATCGGGGCCGTAAAGATGAATCGCCTCGGCGATTTGCGCGGCATGCCACATGACTTTTTTCGGCACACAGCCCACGTTGACGCAGGTTCCGCCCAGTGCTTTGGCTTCTATCAGGGCACATTTCTGGCCATAGCTTGCTGCACGGTTAATCGAGGCAATACCGCCGCTGCCGCCGCCGATGGCGAGATAGTCATAATGTCGGGTCATTGAAGTATCATCCGGTTACATGGAAATTGACATAGAGTGTAACGCCGCAGGGCAGGGTGTCGCAAAAATTGCGCCTATGATTGTAACAGGCCATTGTTTTCCACTACTTACAGAGAAGCATAGCATGCACCTGACTTTTCTTGGCACGGGCGGTGGCGCGCCGAGCTTGCAGCGTAACGTCACTGCCATTGCCTTTACCCATGCAGACAGTGGCGACACCTGGCTGTTTGACTGCGGTGAAGGGACACAGCTTCAGTTTATGCGCTCCGATCTTAAACCCGGCAAGCTCGATAAAATCTTTATTACGCATCTGCACGGTGACCATATTTTTGGTCTGCCCGGCCTGCTTACCAGCCGTTCAATGGCGGGACTTACCACGCCGATGACGGTTTATGGCCCCAAAGGCCTGAAAGCCTTTGTCGATAACGCTCTGTCTCTGTCCAGCTCGTACACCGACTATCCGCTGGAGGTGATTGAAATCGAGGCGGGCGAGGTGCTGGATGATGGCGAGTTTCGTGTTACGGCCTGGCCGATGAATCACACCATTGCCTGCTTTGGCTATCGTATTGAGCAGCGAGACAAGCCCGGCTTTCTGGATGCCGCACGTCTGAAGGCAGAAGGTGTGCCGCGTGGCCCGTGGTATCAACAGCTAAAGCTGGGGGACAGCATCACGCTGGAGGATGGTCGCACGGTTCATGGTGCTGAGTATTTAGGGCCGCCCACCAAAGGCAAAACGCTGGCGATTTTTGGCGATACCGCACCTACCGAGGTGGCGTTACAGCTGGCCGCGAATGTGGATGTGATGGTACACGAAACCACGCTGGAGGATGCACTGGCTGAAAAAGCCAACGGACGCGGTCACTCAACCACCGTGCAGGCCGCAAAAGTGGCAAAGCAGGCCGGTGCAAAACGGATGATCGCCACCCATTTCAGTTCGCGCTATCTTGCCAGAGATATGGCCCGTTTACTGGCCGAGTGCCAGGCCATCTTCCCTGAAACGGAGATGGCCCAGGACCTGGCGGTATTCAGGCTGTGATGGTCAGTGCGCCAGTGCCGGATAGGTAAAAAACAGCAGGTGGACCATATTGAGCGCAAAATGGCACGCCGTGGCCAGCCATAAGCGACCACTCCAGTGCCAGACCAGGCCATAAATCAGCCCGGCCAGCCCGGCAAAGACCATCAGCAGCACGCCGCCTGGCGCATGCGCCAGGCCAAACAGCAAGGCGGTGACCAGCAGGGCAACTGTGCTGCCCCATTTCTGGCGCAGGCGCTGCTGCAGGTAGCCGCGGAAAAATGCTTCTTCAGCCAGCGACACAAAAAACAGGTTTGCCAGGGCAAAGGCCCCCAGCCAGTCAGGAACGTGTCGCTCAAACGCCAGGCCACCCAGCCATACCGCGCTGACTAACAGCAGTGGAATCGCCGCTACGGGCAGCAGCCATAACACAGGCGTGCGCGGTGGGTGCGCCTCGGCTTTAAACAGCGTTGGCATACAGGCCAGCAGCAAGAAAGGAATCAGGGCTTTATCGAAATTAAATGAAAAAGAGAAGGGCAGGCTGTGCGCGCCAGCCCGAACGGCATCAATCTGGCGTGGGTTGTTGAAGCCAGGAATAAGATGCAGCATTAGCGCGAGGGCAATCAACACCAGAAGCGCCTCGCTGATGCTCTGCCACACTTGGCTCCGACGGTCGTAAATACGAAACGCGACCAGTGCGGCAACAGCAGCAAAAACGAGGGTAACAGGCCAGTCGAGAACGTTCTGGTAAACCCCCAGCGCCGTTGCCAGTGCCAGTAATAACAGTGAGAGGCGTTTCGCCGGTTGCAGGGCAGCCAGTGCACCTGCCAGGATGATCCACATAAAAATGACCTGAGATATAACGCCGCTGCACCAGAAGCGGCGGCGCTAATCTGAGAAGGGCGTTATTCCGGTACGATCTGGTTTACGCTGAAATGGCCTGTACCGGTTGGCACCAGTTTCTGGTGCAACCACGGCAGCAATGTATTCATCTGATCGGCCAGTTTCCACGGTGGATTGATCACAATCATCCCGGAAGCCGTCATACCGCGCTGATCGCTGTCAGGACGCACGGCCAGCTCAATTTGCAGGATATTACGAATGTTGGTTGCCTGCAGATCGCGCAGCATATGTTTGATTTGCTGACGCATAACCACCGGATACCACAGGGCAAAAACGCCCGTGCCAAAGCGCTTGTGGCCTTCCTGAATGCCTTTGACGACCGCCTGATAATCGCTCTTCATTTCGTATGGGGGATCGATCAGTACCAGACCACGACGTGACAACGGCGGCAGCTTTGACTTTAACTGCTGATAACCATCGGCCTTTTCAACGCGCGCGCGGCTGTCTTTACTGAATTCGGTTCGCAGCAGGGGGTAATCACTGGAGTGCAGTTCGGTAAGCTGAAGCTTATCCTCTGGACGCAGCAAATGACGGGCGATCAGCGGCGAGCCCGGATAGTAACGCAGCGTACCGCTCCGGTTCAGGGCATGAATGGCATCAAAATAAGGTTGCAGCAATGCGGGCGCATCCGGCTGCTGCCAGACGCGGCCAATGCCTTCCAGATATTCGCCGGTACGCTCTGCATGCTCGCCGCTCAGTTGATAACGGCCTGCACCGGCATGGGTATCAAGATAGAGAAAGGGTTTTTCTTTCTCTTTCAGGGCGGTGATGATGAGGCTTTGTACGGTGTGCTTAAGCACATCGGCATGGTTGCCGGCGTGAAAACTGTGGCGATAACTCAGCATAAAAAAGGGGATGTCCGCGGTTGAAGCTAAAAATGATAACGTTGGCCCGATTATAACGACAGACAGGAATAATTGCTGGCATTTCGCGCGCAGCCGTGGTCCGCGCGTCCTGCCTGCGCTGTTCAGTCCGCTTTACACTCAAATCAGGATGCTGACACAGGCTGTTAACATCTGTTAACCATGCCGCGACAGGAAAGTGATAGCCTGCGTTGTCCTCAGCTATGCTTGATCTCATCGTCTGTAGGATCATAATCCGCGCCATTGTTTACATCACGACAAGTCGCGCCATTGATTTTCGCGGTATCCGACCGCATGTTAATTGAATTGCGTTGCGCGACTCATCGCGCCCCACACATTGTTAAAGGACTGCGCTATGACCAATCCGTTACTCACCTCGTTCACACTTCCCCCGTTTTCAGCGATTAAGCCTGAACATGTGGTGCCCGCCGTGACCGACGTTTTGAATGAATGCCGTGCAATGGTGGAAAAAGTAGTGGCGCAAGGCGCACCTTACACCTGGGACAATCTGGTACAGCCGCTGGCGGAGACCGACGATCGCCTGAGCCGGATTTTTTCGCCGGTCAGCCATCTGAACTCGGTCAAAAACAGCCCGGAACTGCGCGAAGCCTATGAACAAACGTTGCCGCTGCTTTCTGAATACAGCACCTGGGTTGGCCAGCACGAAGGTCTTTATCAGGCCTACCGCAATCTGAAAGAAGGCAGTCACTATGCTTCGCTGGATCAGGCAAAGCAGAAAGCCGTCGATAACGCCCTGCGTGATTTTGAGCTTTCCGGTATTGGTCTGGAAAAAGACAAGCAGAAACGCTACGGCGAAATTGCGGCCCGCCTTTCCGAGCTGGGTTCGGCCTACAGTAACAACGTGCTTGATGCCACAATGGGCTGGAGCAAGCTGATTACGGACGAAAGCGAGCTGGCCGGCATGCCGGAAAGCGCGCTGGCCGCAGCCAAAGCCCAGGCGGAAGCCAAAGGGCAGGAAGGCTGGTTGCTGACGCTGGATATCCCGAGCTATCTGCCGGTGATGACCTACTGCGATAATGCCGCTCTGCGTGAAGAGATGTACCGCGCCTATTCGACCCGTGCCTCCGATCAAGGCCCTAACGCGGGTAAATGGGATAACGGTCCGATTATGGCGGAAGAGCTGGCGCTGCGGCACGAGCTGGCGCAACTGCTGGGCTTCGACTCCTTCGCGGATAAATCCCTGGCCACCAAGATGGCACAGAGCCCGGCACAGGTGATCGATTTCCTGAACGATCTGGCCGATCGCGCCCGTCCACAGGGTGAGAAAGAGCTGGCTCAGCTGCGCGCTTTTGCACAAAAAGCGTTTGGCGTAGAAACCATGAACCCATGGGATCTCAGCTACTACGGCGAAAAGCAGAAGCAGCATCTTTATACCATCAGCGATGAGCAGCTGCGCCCTTACTTCCCGGAATCTCGTGCAGTGTCCGGCCTGTTTGAAGTGGTGAAGCGCATTTACGGTATTACCGCCAAAGAGCGCACTGACGTCGATGTTTACCATCCGGATGTCCGCTTCTTTGATTTGTTCGATGAAAGCGGCGAGCTGCGCGGCAGTTTCTACCTCGACCTCTATGCTCGCGAGCACAAACGCGGCGGTGCATGGATGGACGACTGCGTTGGACAAATGCGTAAAGCGGACGGCAGCCTGCAAAAACCGGTGGCTTACCTCACCTGTAACTTCAATCGTCCGGTAAGTGGTAAGCCTGCGCTGTTTACGCATGACGAAGTGATCACGCTGTTCCATGAGTTCGGTCACGGCCTGCACCATATGCTGACGCGCATTGAAGCGGCAGGCGTTTCCGGCATCAACGGTGTGCCCTGGGATGCTGTTGAGCTGCCAAGCCAGTTCATGGAAAACTGGTGCTGGGAGCCAGAAGCACTGGCGTTTATTTCGGGTCACTACGAAACCGGTGAGCCGCTGCCCAAAGCGCTGCTGGATAAAATGCTGGCGGCGAAAAACTACCAGGCGGCGCTGTTTATTCTGCGTCAGCTGGAGTTCGGCCTGTTCGACTTCCGCCTGCATACCGAGTTCAACCCGGAAAAAGGTGCACAGATTCTGGAAACCCTGCGTGAGGTGAAAAGCAAAGTGGCCGTCGTGCCCAGCCCGGAATGGGGCCGCTTCCCTAATGCCTTCAGCCATATCTTTGCCGGAGGTTATGCGGCAGGCTATTACAGCTACCTGTGGGCCGACGTGCTGGCGGCGGATGCCTATTCGCGCTTTGAAGAAGAAGGGATTTTCAACCGGGAAACCGGGCAGTCCTTCCTCGACAACATTCTGACGCGCGGCGGTTCAGAAGAGCCGATGGAACTGTTTAAACGCTTCCGCGGTCGTGAACCACAGCTGGATGCCATGCTGGAACACTACGGTATTCAGGGATAAGCCGTACGTGAAAATCTGTTTACTTGATGAGACAGGCGCCGGTGACGGCGCCTTAACTGTTTTAGCCGCGCGCTGGCAACTGACGCACTGTGAAGACGCGACGCTGGCGCTGGTCAAAACCGCCACACATCTTGAACTGCGTAAACGGGATGAGCCTAAACTGGGCGGTATCTTCGTGGATTTTGTCTCTGGCGCGATGGCGCACCGTCGCCGTTTTGGTGGCGGCCGCGGGGAAGCGGTAGCCAAAGCGGTCGGGATAAAAGGCGATTATCTGCCCGATGTCGTGGATGCCACCGCCGGATTAGGCCGGGATGCTTTTGTGCTGGCTGCGCTCGGTTGCCGGGTACGGATGCTGGAGCGTCATCCGGTGGTCGCCGCACTGCTCGATGATGGACTCACGCGCGGTTATCAGGATGCAGAGATTGGCGACTGGCTGCGTGAGCGCCTGACGCTGATTCATGCCTCCAGCGTTCAGGCCTTAACCGATATCACCCTGCAGCCGGATGTGGTTTATCTCGACCCGATGTATCCCCATCGGCAAAAAAGCGCCATGGTGAAAAAAGAGATGCGGGTCTTTCAGTCGCTGGTTGGGGCGGATGAGGACGCTGATGCTCTGTTGGCACCGGCTCGCCGTCTGGCAAAGAAACGTATCGTGGTGAAACGCCCGGATTACGCGCCACCGCTGGCAGGGGTTGTTACGCAGTCTGCGGTGCTTACCAAAAGTCACCGCTTCGATATCTATCCGCCACTGGCTGAATAGCGGGGTTTGTGAAGCCGGTGGGCACGTCAGCCGCACCGGCTTAACGCAGGCGAATTATTCTTCCTCTTCGTCGCGCAGCGGCACAATCAGCATGTCGATATGCACCGTATTGATCAACTGGCGGGCAGACGACATCAGTTTGCTCCAGAAGTCCTGATGATGACCGCACACCACCATGTCCACATCGTATTTCTTAATCGCATCCACCAGCACCTGACCGAGATCGCCACTGCCGCTCAGGGTTTCGGTGATAGGATAGCCCGCGGCATCCGACAGGCTTTTAAGCGCCTGATGTGTCTCTTCAGAAATCCGCTTTTGCATATCGCCCAGGTTGACATCAATCAGGCCGGTGTAGAGATCAGAGTAATTTACATCGACATGAATCAACGAAATTTTTGCGTCATAAGGACGCGCGAGCGAGACAGCTTTATCGACTAACAACTGGCTTTCTGGCGAAAGATCGACTGCAATCAGGATATGTTTGTAAGCCATGATATAACTCCTTCCACGAGATTCAGAATGGCAGCGGTTTCCAGACGCGTCATAGCTGCGAAATCCATTGCGCGAACGGGCGATGCGCGCCACCGAAATGGTTAACGTACAGCACAGGCGATAATGTTGTTATACCTGAAAGTATAGTCATCTGTGTTAACAAATGCGTCTGAAGCCGTCTGGGTTGTGAATAAGATCAATGATGAACGATTTTTACTCGTATAAAACGAAAATCCTTGCTGGTAAAAAATTGAACATTGCTCCTAAACTGAAAAAGCAGCCTTCGTCACATTGCTGCGTCTGTTCAGATATTTCAAAAATAAAACTACAAATCATTTAATGGGGTTGTTGGCTAATTCTGCAGGGACTGTTCAGCAGGGTGCGCGTTCAGCACTTTTCTGCAGTGCCGGTAAGGAGGGGTAGATGATCAGCACTATCGCGCTTTTTTGGGCTCTCTGTGTGGTATGTATTGTGAATATGGCGCGCTATTTCTCTTCGTTGCGTGCGCTGTTGGTAGTTTTGCGTGGCTGCGATCCGTTGCTGTATCAGTACGTTGACGGCGCAGGGTTTTTCACCGCCCATGGTCAGCCCGGCAAGCAGGTCAGGCTGGTGCGCTATATCTGGGCAAGACGCTATCTTGATCATCATGATGACGAATTTATTCGCCGGTGTGAGCGGGTGAGAGGCTTGTTTATGTTGGCCAGTTCGCTGTGCGGATTAGTGGTGATCAGCCTGATTGCGCTGGCCATCTGGCATTAAAAAGGGCGACCGAAGTCGCCCTGATTTGCCGCTGTCTCAGATGAGCTTGAGCGCGATCCAGTAGAGCGAACCCGACAACAAAATACAGACCGGCAGCGTAAATACCCACGCCATGGCGATGTTTTTGATGGTTTTGCTCTGCAATCCACCGCCGTCTACCAGCATTGTACCGGCAACGGAAGAGGACAGGATATGCGTGGTGGAGACCGGCATGCCGGTGTAGCTGGCAATGCCTATCGATACGGCGGCTGTTACCTGCGCGGACATGCCCTGCGCATAGGTCATGCCTTTCTTACCAATTTTCTCACCGATGGTGGTGGCAACACGACGCCAGCCAATCATGGTGCCGATGCCTAAAGCCAGCGCAACCGCCATGATAATCCATACCGGCGCGTACTCAACGGTGTTCAGTAGATCGCCTTTGAGCTTGCCAAGGAAGCGTTTATCGTCAGCGGAGGTTTCCGGCAGCTTCGCCGCTTTATCGGCGGTGTCGGAAATACACAGCAACAGGCGGCGCATCTGACTACGCTGATCGACGGACAGATCGCCATAGCTTTGCAGATTGTTCAGCAACACCTGAGCACGCTGCACGGCCTGCAGCGCACGCGCGCTGTCGCAATGAAACTCGGTTGACGTTGCCGGGGCGACTTCTTCTGGCGTGGGCAGTTTAGGCGGGGCCATCTGGATGATGTGGGTCAATGACGCCTGATGCTGTTGGTAATATTGCTCAAGGTGGTTAACCGCATCGCGCGTGCGCGTGATGTCGTAACCCGATGAATTCATATTGACCACAAAGCCTGCTGGCGCAACGCCAATCAGAACCAGCATGATCAGGCCAATCCCCTTTTGCCCGTCGTTTGCACCGTGTGAATAGCTGACGCCAATGGCGGAGATAATCAGGGCGGTACGCGTCCAGAAAGGCGGCTTTTTCTTGCCATCAATTTTCTCCCGGTCTGCGGGCGTCATATGAATACGCGCACGCTTCTTGGTGTTACTCCAGTAACGGCGAAGAAGAAAGATTAAGCTGCCCGCAATCACCAGGCCGACGATGGGAGAAAGGATCAGAGACAGGAAGATATTCAGCACTTTAGGAATGTTAAGCGCATCGACGACCGAGGTGCCGTTCATTAATGCATTGGTCAGGCCGATGCCGATAATCGCGCCGATTAAGGTGTGGGAACTGGAAGCCGGAAGCCCCAAATACCAGGTGCCCAGGTTCCAGATAATCGCCGCCAGCAGCATGGAAAACACCATGGCGAGACCGTGAGCCGAGCCAACATTCAGCAGCAGATCGGTAGGCAGCATATGCACGATAGCGTAAGCCACGCTTAATCCGCCGAGCAATACACCAAAGAAGTTGAAAACCCCCGCCATCAAAACGGCAAGCTGAGCACGCATGGCACGGGTGTAGATGACCGTCGCAACCGCGTTGGCCGTATCATGAAAGCCGTTAATTGCTTCGTAAAACAATACAAACAGCAGAGCAAGTATCAGTAACAGGCCGGTGCTAAGATCTAGACCAGCAAACAGATGTAGCATAGACGTTACGCCATTTTGGAGGACATGAACGCGGCGCATTATCCGCGACAACATGCGGTCTGGGAAAGGAAAATATAGTCATGATTTGGACTAAAAATGTCAATTAACCCGGTTAACAGGTACAAAGTCCATATAAATTAACCAGTTACATTGTGACATATTTACGGCAAAATTTTGACACTGGCATCCACAGGAGCAGATCACTACAATCTGCCCCTCTCTTACCAGGTGGGCAATTGCAGTGGAACAGTTTGACGTTATCGTAATTGGGGCAGGCGCTGCCGGGCTTTTTTGTGCTGCGCAGGCAGGACAGCGTGGTCGCCGTGTATTACTGCTGGATAACGGCAAGAAGCCGGGCCGCAAGATTTTGATGTCCGGCGGCGGGCGCTGCAATTTCACCAATCTCTACACTGAACCCGCCGCCTATCTGTCGAATAATCCCCACTTTTGTAAGTCGGCCCTTGCGCGCTATACCCAATGGGATTTTATCGATCTGGTGAATCGTCACGGCATTGCCTGGCATGAGAAAACCCTGGGACAGCTGTTCTGCGATGATTCTGCCCAGCAGATGGTGGATTTATTAATCGCAGAGTGTGACAACGGTGGCGTCACCGTTCGCCTGCGCAGCGACATTCTGAGCGTATCCCGGGATGACGCGGGCTACCATCTGCAGCTCAACGGCAGCGCGGTGCAGGCAGAGAAGCTGGTGATTGCCAGCGGCGGGCTTTCCATGCCGGGCCTGGGCGCATCGCCGTTCGGCTATAAAATTGCTGAGCAGTTTGGGCTTAGTGTGTTGCCAACGCGCGCGGCGTTGGTGCCTTTTACCCTGCACAAACCGCTATTAGACCAACTGCAGACGCTGTCTGGCGTCGCGCTGGATACGACCATTGCGGCAAAGGACGGCACGCTATTTAAAGAGGCGATGCTGTTCACCCATCGCGGTCTGTCCGGCCCGGCAGTGTTGCAGATTTCCAGCTACTGGCAGCCCGGCGAGTTCCTCACGGTGGATCTCTCTCCGGCCACCCGTCTGGATGATTTTTTGACGATTCAGCGAGAGGCGCATCCGAATCTGAGCCTGAAAAACAGCCTGGCCAAAATTCTGCCTAAGCGCCTGGTCGAAGTCTTGCAGGAAATGAAAGTCGTGCCGGATGTCACGCTGAAGCAACTCAATAGCAAACAGCAGACAGAACTGGTGCAGACGCTGCACGGCTGGCAGGTGCAGCCTAACGGCACGGAAGGTTACCGCACCGCCGAAGTCACCCTCGGCGGCGTTGACACAACTCAGCTTTCATCCAAAACCATGGAAGCGCGCGACGTGCCGGGGCTCTATTTCATCGGCGAGGTGGTCGATGTGACCGGCTGGCTGGGGGGATACAATTTCCAGTGGGCCTGGAGTTCGGCCTGGGCTTGCGCCCAGGCTCTGTAACATCACCACAAACCGCGCGGCTCAGGCATAGCGCGACACGGCATAGTCCGCATGGGCAATCGCCGGCGGTTTGCCTGAAATCACATCACTCAACAGCTGGCCGGAGCCGCAGGCCATCGTCCAGCCCAGCGTGCCGTGCCCGGTATTCAGCCACAGGTTGGTGAAATGCGTCGGACCAACGATGGGCGTGCCGTCCGGCGTCATTGGGCGTAATCCGGTCCAGAAGGTTGCCTGACTCACCTGTCCGCCCTGTGGAAAGAGATCGTTGACGACCATCTCCAGCGTTTGCCGCCGGGCGGGCAGCAGGGTTTTGCTGTATCCCACGATTTCCGCCATACCGCCCACGCGAATACGATTATCAAAACGCGTAATAGCAATTTTATAGGTTTCATCCAGCACCGTGGATACCGGTGCGCCGGACGCATCGACAATCGGAATCGTCAGTGAATAGCCTTTTAGTGGGTAAACCGGAACAGACAGCAGCGGCCGGAGCAATTGCGTGGAGTAGGAGCCCAAAGCCATGACGTATCCGTCCGCCGTCAGCGTTTCAGCGCCACAAACAATCCCGCTTATCCTGTCTCCCTGTGTCAGCAGCGCATCGACGTTGGTGTGATAACGGAAGTCGACGCCAGCCTTGCGCGCCCTCGCCGCAAGCTGCTGGGTAAATAACTGGCAATCTCCGGTTTCGTCATTAGGCAGTCGCAGCCCGCCGGTCAGCTTATGCTTAACCGCCGCCAGCGCCGGTTCAACCTCGGCCAGTTGTGAGGCTTCCAGCAGTTGATAAGGAACGCCGGCGTCTTGTAACACGGCGATATCGCGTGCCGCATTGTCAAACTGCTGAGCGGTGCGAAACAGCTGCAGCGTGCCTCCCTGACGTCCTTCATATTCAATGCCCGTGCTGGCCCGCAGTGCTCTGATGCAGTCGCGGCTGTACTCTGCCAGCCTGACCATCCTGGCCTTATTTTCGGCATAGCTTTGCGGATTGCAGTTTTTCAGCATTTGCATCATCCAGGCGAGCTGAAAGCGGGAGCCGTCCGGACGCACGGAAAGGGGCGCGTGGCGTTGTACCATCCACTTCACTGCCTTTAAGGGGACACCCGGCGCGGCCCAGGGCGCGGCGTAACCCGGGGAGATCTGCCCGGCATTGGCGGCGCTGGTGTCTAATGCCGGACCGGCTTCTTTTTCAATCACGGTCACCTGATGCCCGGCCTGTTGCAGATACCAGGCGGTTGTCACGCCCACGACACCACTACCGAGTACAATAATTTTCATCTTGATATTTATCCTGAACGCGTTATCGCTCAACCGCGCTGGCATTGTCCGCGCGGTCTGTGTTCGGTATGGCTTAGGCCTGGATGGGGTTTTGCGCCTGCCAACATCTCACCGCACTGCCTTTTTCCTGTAATAACAGTGGCTGGGGCGACTCGCAGCCGCGTGTTGCCTGTGGACAGCGATCGCGAAAATAGCATCCCGTCGGCAGGTGACGGTTACCCGGTAGCTCGGTGTTGGTCGGCGCGCCGTCCAGCGCCGCGCCGATGCGTGGTACCGACTCCATCAGTAACTGGGTATAAGGATGCTGGGGCGCATCCAGAACACGCTGTGTTTCGCCCAGCTCCACAATCTGCCCCAGATACATGACCGCGACGCGATCGCTCATATGGCGCACCACCGACACGTTATGCGAGATCAGGATGTAGGTGAGGTTTTGCTGTTTTTGCAGGTCCACCAGCAGATTCAGAATCTGCGCCTGAACAGAAATATCCAGCGCGGAGGTCGGTTCATCCAGGACGATAATATCGGGTTCGGATGACAGGGCCCGGGCGATGGCGATGCGCTGACGCTGCCCGCCGGAAAACGCATGCGGCGGCCGGTCCAGGTATTCGGGACGAATACCGACCTGGTTTGCCAGTGATTCCGCCAACGCCCGCCGCGCTTTTTCTGACGGACGCGACTGAATCCACACCGGCTCGGTGATGATGCGCCACACGGGCAGGCGAGGATCAAGGGAAAAGAGGGGGTCCTGAAACACCATCTGCATACGACGTCCCCGATGACCGGCGGGGGCCGTTGCCAGTTCAAGCTGGCCTGAGGTCGGACTCAGCATGCCCATCAACAGTTTCGCCAGGGTGCTTTTCCCACAGCCGGATTCGCCAACAATCCCCAGTGTTTCGCCCTGTCGGACCTGAATATCCAGGCCATTCAGCGCATGAACCCGTTCCGTTACTTTGCCGCGCCAGTTCTTTTTGGCAGGGAAGGTGACATGCACGTTTTGCAGCGTAAGCAGAGCATCAGACATGACGCGTCTCCTGTTGTGGATACCAGCACGCGACCTGCTGGGCGGTGTCGCCTGTGGCATGAAGTCGCGGCGGGTTGCTGCAGCGTTCTCCCGCCGCAAAACAGCGCTCGCGAAAGGCACAGCCTGCGGGCAAGCAGGCCAGATTGGGTACGGTTCCGGAAATTGATGCCAGCGGCGCACGCGGTTCAATGGCGTCCGGCGAGCAGGCCAGCAGGCCGATGGAATAGGGATGGCACGGTGAACGCAGGACGGTGTCAGTCACGCCGCTTTCAATGACGGCCCCGGCATACATGACGTAAATCCGATCGCACAGTTGGGAAACCACAGCCATATCATGGCTGATAAACAGCACGGCGGTGCCGGTCGCTTCGGCTTTTTGTTTCAGCAGGCGCAGCACCTGGCGCTGAACGGTAACGTCCAGCGCGGTTGTGGGTTCATCCGCAATCAGCAGGTCAGGCTCACAGGAAAAAGCCAGGGCAATCATGACGCGCTGACGCATTCCGCCTGAAAGTTCAAAAGGATAGCGCTCCATGACGTTCTTCGCGTCCGCGATTTGCATATCGCCCAGTAGTGTAAGCGCGCGGGCTTTTGCTTCACGGGCAGACAGAGGACGATGCTGACGAATCACATCCACCATCTGTTTGCCGATGCGACGGGTCGGATTCAGGGCGGTCATGGGCTCCTGAAAAATCATGGCAACGCGATTACCGCGCAGCTTGCGCATGTCGACTTCACTGGCGGCAAGCACATCCTGCCCAGCCAGCTCCAGCTTGCCGCTCTTGATGTGATAGCTGTGTTCTGGAATCAGCCGCATCGCCAGCATGGCGGTGACGGATTTTCCCGAACCCGATTCGCCAACCACGCCCACAATTTCGCCACGATTGATGTGCATCGATACGCTGTTCAGCACGTTCACCTCTCCCTGAAAAACCGGGAAACTCAGCCGTAGATCCTCAATCGTCAGGATTCTCTCTTGCATCAGTTACGTCCTCCCGCTTTCGGATCCAGCAGGTCCTGGATGCCATCGCCAAACAGATTGAATCCCACGGCCGTGATTAAAATCGCGGCCCCGGGAAAGGTGCAGTACCACCACTGATCCAGAACGTAGTTGCGGCCGTTAGCCACCATCGCGCCCCATTCCGCTGTGGGTTGCTGAGCGCCCAGGCCAATAAAACCCAACGTAGCCGCCATCAAAATCGCGCTGCCAATATCCAGCGAGGCCTGCACCACCAGCGGCGGCAGGGCATTGCGCAGGATATGCCAGCTAATCAGGTGCCAGCGCGAGGCACCAAAGGTTTTTGCCGCTTCCACGAAGGTATGCTGCCTGACGATTAACGTTTGACCCCGCGCCAGCCGGACATAAAAGGGGATGCGCACAATGGCGATAGCCAGCATGGCGTTAAACAGGCTCGGCCCCAACGCCGCAGCCAGCGCCATGGTCAGTACCAGCGAAGGAATCGACAGCATGATGTCCATCAGGCGCATAATCATCGCATCGCTGCGACCGCCTAACACACCGGACAGGCAGCCCAGTAACGACCCGCTTATGCCTGCCAGCAGCACGACAGCCAGTCCTGCCGCCACCGACTGTTGGCTGCCGACCAGTACCCGGCTGAACAAGTCCCGGCCCACTTCATCAGTACCGAACCAGTGCGCGGCACTGGGTGCCTGGAGGCGATCGGTCAAACTGATGGCATTGGGATCGTGGGGGACAATCCAGGGTGAAAACACCATTAACCCCAGCATCAGAATGATGATGGCGGCTCCCAGCAGCGTCAGCGGGCTTTTGCTCAGCATCCACAGGCGGCGTTTCCAGGCGAACAGGCCGGGTTTGACCTGACGCACGGCAGGCTGTTCTTGCGTTATCATCATGTCCTACGCTCCCCGACCCATGCGCGGGTCAATCCACAGATAAAGAAGATCCACGAACAGATTTACCAATACGTACGCAAAGGAAACCACGATGGCAAAGCCCATCACCGCCGGGAAATCGAGCGCCTGAATAGAGGACACCACATAAGCGCCCATGCCAGGCCAGGCAAACACGGTTTCGGTTAATACCGCGCCATACAGCAGGTCGCCTAATGCCAGCCCCAGGACCGTCACGGAGGGAATCAGGGCATTGGGCAGGGCATAACGCACGACGATCGTCCATTTCGGCAGGCCGCTGGCCAGCGCGGTGCGAATATAGTCTTCGCTCAGTTGTTCCAGCATGGCCGAGCGAATCTGGCGCGCCACGATGCCCAGATGAACAAAGGCCAGGGTGGTGGCAGGCAGAATCAGATGCTGAAGCGCATTAAAAAAGACCTCGATGTTGCCTTCCAGCAGGGCATCAACCAAATAGAAACCGGTGATGCGCGTGGGGGGATCGAGCCAGTCATCCAGTCGTCCGCCACCGGGCAGCAGGTTTAACTTGCCATAAAACAGCACAATCGCGCCCAGGCCCAGCCAGAACGCCGGGGTTGAAATCCCGGTCAGCGCCAGCAGGCGCACCAGATGATCGAGCCAGCGGTTACGATACACCGCAGAGAGCACGCCCAACGGCACGCCAACGAGCAGGGCGATCAACAGGGCGCAACTGGCCAGCTCCAGCGTTGCGGGAAAAAACGCCCGTAAATCCTCTAACACAGGGCGGCCTGTCCGGATAGAGGTTCCCAGATCGCCATGTAACAGCTGTTCCACATAACGAATAAATTGTTGCCATAACGGTAAATCCAGCCCCAACTGCTGACGGATATGCTGGACGATTTCATCACTGGCGCGGTCACCTGCCAGAAGCCTGGCTGGGTCCCCGGGAATAAGATGCGAAATAATAAACGTAATGACGCAGACGCCGGCGACCACCAACAGCAGTCCCCAGCTACGCTGTCTTACTAAACTCCAGTAACTCATCATGTCTTCCTCAGCAGGGCCGGGCAGGCCCTGCATGAACGGGCGTGAGGGGTGTTATTCTTTGTGCATGGTGGCGATATTAAAAATTTGCTCCAGCATCGGGTTAAACACGTAGCCTTTAACCGATTTATTCATCGCCACCTGATAATTCTTCTGGAATAAATAAACGTAAGCCGCATCCTTAATCACGATATTTTGCGCTTGCTGGTAGTCGGTCGTCCGTTCAGCCTGATTCGGGGTCGATACCGCTTTTTTCAGCAGCGCATCCACGTCCGGGTTGGAATAAAACGAGCGGTTACCTGGCAGCCCTTTTTTGTCAGATTCAAACCAGTAATTCATAAACATATAGGGGTCGGCGAAGTCTGGGCTCCAGTTACCAATCGCAATGTCATAGTCCGCCTTGCCGATGCGCTCGCGCATGGTGGCGTTAGCCAGTTTTTCCAGCTTTACCTTGATCCCAATAGCCTGCAGGTTGGCCTGCATTGACAGGGCAATCGGCTCCCAGTTTGGGTCGCTGTCAGAATAGAGAAACGACAGCGACTGTGGCTTACTGGCAACCTTGTCCAGTTCAGCTTTGGCTTTTGCGATATTGAAGCTGTACTGCATGGCCTTCGCGTCGTAACCCCACATGCCTTCCGGGATCGGTCCACGCATCTGTTTTCCGTTGCCACCCAGAATGCCTTGCACCATCCCCTGATAATCGGTGGCCCAGGATATCGCCCGGCGCAAATCTGGCTGATTGAGCGGCGCTTTGCTGTTGTTCAGGTAGAGATAGGTGACCCGCAGGGCGGGATAATCCATCACGGCCACATCATTTTGCTTTTTCAGCGCGGCAAACTGGTCCACCGGCAAGGCATCAGCAATATCCACATCCCCTTTGGCCAACTGCAGGCGTCGGGCTGAGCTTTCACTGATGATCTTCACCGACACCCGTTTAAACGCCGGTTTTGGCCCGGCAAAGTGTGGGTTAGGCACCAGCACAAGTTGCTGACCTTTCTGCCAGCGCTGCAACATATAAGCGCCCGAGCCTGCAGTATGTTCCGCCAGGTAACTGCGCGCGTCGTCAGTCGCGTTAGCCTTGAGCACGGCCGGGTTAATGATGGAGGCACCGTCGTTAGCGAGGGTGTACAGGAAAGGCGCAAAAGGCGTACTCAGGGTGAAGCGCACGGTTAGCGGATCTACCACTTCGACTTTAAGATCGGCCGGGAAGGCTTCGGAAGGGCCCTGTTTGATACGCAGCAGGCGCTCAAACGACAGCTTAACGGCCTCAGCATTCACGGCTGAACCGTCCGCAAACGCAGCGCCTGGGCGTAATTTAAACGTCCATACCTTACCCTCCTCGCTGCTCTGCCAGCTTTCCGCCAGATCGCCTTCAACGTCTGTAGAACCCTTACCGCCTTCGGTTTTGTATTTGATCAATCGCTGATAGGCAGGGTAGGTAATGGTCCAGTCGTTATTATCGATGGTGACGGCAGGATCAAGCGTCTGAGGATCGGCAGCTTTACCAATCACTAACATATCTTTGGGTACCGCCGCCAAAACGGACGTCGTTGTGGCGGCCAGGGTGATGGCGAGTAACAAAGGGCGAAAATAGCCGGGGGCTGTGTGCGTCATTTTCATGGTAATACTCCGTCAGTCTGGGCTGGGGATATGCAGGTGAAAACATCGTTGAGAAGCGGGTAACGGGCCGCTTCCGGTAATTCGAAATGCCACCATTCCGTGGCAATGCCAGTAAAGCCGCCGCCAAACATCACGGCATTAAGCAGCAGTCTGTTGCGTTGGGCAGCAAGCGGTACGTCGGGATGATAAGGATGGGATAGCGCCTGCATGTCATCGAACCCGGTGCCCATATCCAGCGTCTGTCCTGTCGCATCGACCAGCGTGACGTCAATGGCGGTGCCACGGCTGTGGTTGGAGCCTTGCGATAACGGCACGACATAATTCTGGTCAGGGCAGGCGTGCCACAGCAGCTCCTGCGCTTTTTGCGGGCGATAGGCATCCAGCACCAGCAGGGTGAATCCGGCCACTTTTGCAATCGCCATGCTTTTCTCCAGCGCTTTCACGGCATCAGGGTGCAGCAGGCAGCGGGCGACGCTGTAGATAGGCTGGCCCGTGATGTTGTCGGCGGTGGCATATTTGAGGTCGATACTGAGCTCAGGAAAGGCTGCTGCAATATCGACCAACTCTGTTTCCTGCATCATGCGGTGATCCCTGTTTTATTAATGTTCAAATTGACCAAATTCCTGCTGTAACAGTCGGTTTTGTGCCAGTCGCTGAGAAAGCGCGGGGCCAAGGCGTTCAACAACGGCGGAAAGCAGCAGGTTAAACAGGCAACTCAGGGGCGCGAGTGAGTCCCAAAAATTGGCGGTGTCCGTTTTGACCTGAAGCAAATCCACCGGGTAATCACGTGCCCAGGGACACCAGATATCGGTGACGAGTGCCGTTGCAACCTTGCGCTCGGTGGCAACCCGGCAAAACTGTCTTGCCACGGTGGAATAGGCGCGCGTATCCGTCAGAATCACATAAGGTTTGGCAGACTCAGAATTCAGCGACTCCAGCCAGCTGCCTGAGCTGCCATCGGCGTAGGTCACGCGCGGGCGTAAATATTCCAGATGACTGAAAAAGGTGTTAGCGATACCGCGGGTAGACTGAATACCCAGCACGATGACCGTTTCGGCATCCGCGATTTGCTGGCTGATATGGCGAAACGTATCTGTCTGAGCCAGTTGATAGACATAGCGGATAGCATCTAACTCCATTTGTAGCGACTGACTGGAGGGATCGGGCAGCGTGCGTTGCTGTTCCCATGAGTCAAGACGATCAATAACGCCCCATTGCTTGTAAGGCGTGTTAGGCACATCGCGCAGCAGGTTTTTCACATCATCAAGATTTTTAAAACCCAGCTTGCGCAGGTAACGCCCTACGGTAATACCGCTGGTCCCGGTTGACTGGGCAATGCTGTCGGCCGTTTCAAACGGTATTTGCTCGGGATGACTTAACAGCCACGAACTAATCCGCTTTTCGCTTGGCGTTTGCAGGCTAAAAGCGGCCTCAATCTTTTTGAACAGGTCTGCGTTAGCGCTCATCTCGTCCTCAATGTTACCTGGCTGTCATTGATCGCCATGTTGTTAGTTAAGTAACAAGCACAATGCATGCCATCTTTCTGAGGTGCATAAAAACAGGCCGCACGTCAGATGATTCAGTAAAGGGGTTTGCGAGAAGTTGATATCCCGTTCATCAGGTAAGCGCAATTGGGGTGCAACATAATTAAAACCTGCATCACACTAGTGCAACAATATCGCCAGGATATGTGATGCAGGTGGATAAACCGACGCGCCTTTCCACCGTAACGCAGAGCCGGTGAGGTTGAGGTCGCACGGGGCGGTAACCGCTGACTGACCGTAGGGAAGGCAAGTCGGCAGGGCACTACGCTGAAACCGCGAGGATTCTCATGAATATGCAGAGATGCGCACGCCTCGGTGTTAACAGAAACGGGCCTGCCACAATTATCGAAACAAGAATGAAATATTGAGTTTCTCAGCAGGATTTTATCAATGTGGCACAAATGACTGGCCGCAATAATTATGCTTTTTTACCGCTTCGTTAATCATCTTTTAGGAATGTTTACCGACTATAAAATGGCAGTAAACACGATTCGGTCACATACTTGTTCTTTTAACTCGTTAAGTGACACACCATGATTAGCTTTGTTCGTTCTTTGTTCGCCAGCCCGGATAAATTCCTCCAGATAATGAGCCGCCAGGACATAAACGACTCCATTGCGGATGGTGAACGCATAATTATCGATGAAAACGGCAATGCTGCCGTCAATATTCTCAGTGATGAAGTGAAAGACGATTTCAATCGACACGTCAATACCTTAAAAGGAGTCTGAGGTGGGAACCGCAATTTTTATGGTATTGATGGTGAGTGGTTACTGGTATACCAGCCGGGATCTGTCCAGCCGTTTTAAAATGCGCCGTTCTTCAGGCTGGGATGTCTATTTTCTGGTCGCACTTTACGGTTGTATTTTTGTGCTTCAGGGCGTTTTCGTCACCGCCTTTATCTGGTTTATCTTGTTTATTATTTCAACCGTTTCTAATTTCCTGTATGTGTTTCCCGGCGATCATCTGCAGCTGCAAATGAAGTTTATGAACTGGAGTTTTCTGGGTATCCAGGCACCTGTGGTGATTATGCTGGCCTTTGCCATCCTGTTTTGCCTTTATCGATCAAACTGGGCGGGCAGTGCGCAACTGAACGTTTCAGGCCGAAAAGATCTCTATCAAAAACTCTCTCGATCTAATGGTGTCGAACAGATGCTGTTTCAGTGTATGGAAGAGGGGGAGCTGGCGTGGATCACCTTAAAATCCCGACGGATTTATATCGGTATGGTGCATGCCGCCACCTTTGAATACGAAAGCACAGCCAATATCGTGCTTATTCCGATGCTGAGTGGCTACCGCGACAGCCATACGCTGAAGCTGTCGGTGGAACACAATTACAGCAGCTGGTACGCCGAGCACGGCATTACGCTGGATTCTGAGCCGAAGAATGCGATGGCATTCCGCAAAGTCATTATGGTGGACCAGATTGAAAGCTTCTCGCTATTCGATCCCGCCAGCGCTACCGCCCTCACAATGGGGGAAGACCATCCGCAGAGCGTCGAGAAGAGTCGTGAAGGTGACAAGTCATCACCGCCAGATCAGCAAATCGAATAACCCAGGGAGAATGCAGCTGGGCGTTAACGCGGCGCCAGTGTTGCTGTGTTAATCCAAAAAGCATTCAGGATGCAGTGTGTTCGTCGATCAACATCTACTCTGATTACTGACTTCATCAACGAGGAAACCGTATGGCTTATCAAGGGAAAATCTTAGTGATTGGCGCATCACGTGGCATAGGACTGGCCGTCGTAAAGGCGTTTGCCGCCCATGACTGGCAGGTGACGGCGACCCATCGCGGGGATCATCCACCGCAAGGTGATATCCCTCAGGTTGACTGGCACCGGCTTGATATGACGCAGACCGAGGCGGTTAAGCATTTTGCTGTTGGACTGAGCGGACAGCCTTTTGACGCCATTCTGATTAATGCCGGTATTTATGGCCCGTCCCATCAAAAGCTGTCGGAAAGCGACGACGCTGAACTGGCCCAGCTGTTTATGACCAATGCCGTGGCACCGATTCGGAGTGCGGAAATTCTGCTGCCGTTACTGAACCAACAAAACGGCGTACTCGCACTCACCTCCTCTCAACTTGCCAGCCTGAATGAGAATCGCAGCGCAGACGCGCCGCTTTATTCTGCCAGTAAAGCGGCCCTGAATATGCTCACTCGCTCGCTGGTCAGAACGGTGGATGCCCAGAACGGGACGTTAATCACCTTGCATCCCGGCTGGGTCAAAACAGATATGGGCGGCGATGCAGCGCCACTGACGCCTGAAGAGAGTGCCAACGGCATCTTTACCCAGCTGACCACCCACCGTGGACATGGCGGCCACCACTATCTTGACTATGCAGGTAAAACGCTGCAGTGGTGATAGCACATCGCTCAGGCGTGACCGGCGGGCTGGCGCATGTCAGCCCGTTGTTATGCGAAATTTTGCAACATTTACGTCCCGGCATTACACTGCCTCTTTGATTCCATTGATTGAAGGTGCTTATGTCTCAGCCCTACCAGCGTGAACCGCTACCGCTGCCCGGCGGTCACAAGAAAGTTCTGTTGCACTCCTGCTGCGCGCCCTGTTCGGGAGAAGTTATGGAGGCCATGCTGGCATCCGGCATTGAGTACACCATTTATTTTTACAATCCGAATATTCATCCGCTCAAAGAGTACGAGCTGCGCAAAGAAGAAAACATTCGCTTTGCCGAAAAGTTTGGTGTGCCCTTTGTGGATGCGGACTACGATCGTGACGACTGGTTTAAACGCGCCAAAGGCATGGAGTGGGAACCCGAGCGAGGCGAGCGCTGTACCATGTGCTTCGATATGCGTTTTGAGCGCACGGCGCTGTACGCCTACGAAAATGGCTTCCCGGTGATAACCAGTTCCCTGGGGATTTCCCGCTGGAAGAACATGCAGCAAATTAATGACTGTGGCGTACGCGCTGCCGCCCACTATCCCGATCTGACCTACTGGGAATTTAACTGGCGTAAAGGCGGGGGATCGGCGCGCATGATTGAAATCAGTAAGCGTGAGAGTTTTTATCAGCAAGAATATTGCGGATGTGTTTACTCCTTGCGTGATACAAATCGTCATCGTGTCGCCAGTGGCCGCGAGCGGATTCAGATTGGCGTACAGTACTATCAACCTGACGATAACGCGCGTTAACGGTTTTTGTTAAAGCAGGCGGGCTATATTGTCGAAACCGCGGGTTTCCTTTATTCCGCCAGATCCTTTCTTTTTTGCGCTGTTTTCCCCCCGACTACATAAGCTGCAAGGATGCGTATTCGCATCCTGATTGCTGTCGTCCAATAGCTGTCTTTTACGACATACGCTCGGCGTACAGCCCATCATCTGCTTAAATGAACGTGTAAATGACTGCTGGCTTTCGAAATGGTATTTCACCGCCAGACTGATGATGGGCGCGCGGCTGTATTTTAAATCATTAATACAGGCAATTAATTTCTTTCTGCGAATATAACGCGCCAGAGTTTCATTGTTGTAACGGGAAAATAATTTTTGCAGATACCATTTTGAATAACCGGCTTTTTCGGCAATATCATCGATGCTTAAACGCTGATCCAAATTTTTATTAATCCATTCGGTAACAGAAATAATCACGCTCTCATTGTATTTATTCTCATTCATAACACCCCCTTAAATTTTGAAGGCGATTGTAAATTATCCTATGTTTCTCAAAACATTACGAACGTAAAGATTCTTAAGGAAGTGAATGGTTATTTCCTGCCATGTGGAACTATAGGTCGAATAATTATATTAGGTAGCCGCATGTGTGCTTTTTGTTTCTGAGATGAGGAAGGGCGAGGCGTAATGTTATTGTATTATGAGCGTTGTGAGGGTGGTTAATTTATTGCCTTGCAGGACGGGAAGAACACCTTCTGCGCTGGCGCAAGCACCGCCGCAGAAGGCCCGTCATTTAGCCTCTAGAGCAGCTTGTTTTCAGCCAGCTCAAGCGCAAAATAGCTGAAAATCAGATCTGCGCCAGCACGCTTAATCGCCCCCAGACTTTCCAGCACGACGTTGCGTTCATCAATGGCACCCGCCTGAGCGGCGAATTTGATCATCGCGTACTCACCGCTGACCTGATAGGCCGCCAGCGGCAGTTCGCTGCGATCACGAATATCGCGCAGAATATCCAGATAGGCACCCGCCGGTTTAACCATCAGCGAATCAGCACCTTCCGCGGCGTCAATCAGTGACTCGCGAATGGCCTCACGACGGTTCATCGGGTTCATCTGATAGGTTTTACGATCGCCTTTCAGCGCCGTGCCGGCTGCTTCGCGGAAGGGGCCATAGAAAGATGACGCAAACTTGGTGGAATAGGACATGATTGCCGTTTGGGTAAAGCCTGCGGCATCCAGCGCCTGACGAATCGCTTTTACCTGACCATCCATTGCGGCAGAGGGCGCGATAAAATCTGCCCCCGCTGCGGCCGCGACAACGGCCTGTTTGCCCAGGTTGATCAGGGTGGCATCGTTATCGACGCCGTGATCACAGAGCACGCCACAGTGACCATGGCTGGTGTACTCACAAAAGCAGGTATCCGACATCACGATCATTTCAGGCACGGTGTCTTTGCAAATTTTCGACATGCGCGCCACCAGACCGTTTTCATTCCACGCATCGCTGCCGGTCGCATCGGTATGATGGGAAATCCCGAAGGTCATCACCGAGCGGATACCCGCCTTAGCAATACGTTCAATTTCATAGGCCAGACGTTTTTCCGGAATACGTCTTACGCCAGGCATCGCCTGAATGTCTTTATAGTCATCAATACCTTCCTCAACAAAAATGGGCAGCGCCAAATCGTTCAGGCTAAGGCTGGACTCCTGGAACATTGCTCGCAGTGACGCGCTGGCGCGCAATCTTCTGGGACGTTGGGTAAGGGAAAAATCAGACATTGTTACTCACCTGGCCAAATTAAATAAGACGGCTAGTCTACTCCGATTAGGCGCAGGCGATGAAGGTTTGTGTGCGGTGTGCCGAGACAGTAAATGTGTCTCCCGCCACAGGGGCGGGAGACGAGGAGGTTACTCGTTGATATCCGGGTGCTGCTGCACCAGGTTTTTACGCTTCGCTTCCAGTCGGGCGATTTCTTCGTCGATATCTTCGATTTTCTGCTCGATGTTATCGTGATGCTCCTGAAGAATTTCGCGCGCTTCTTCCATGTCAGAGGCGGCAGGTGTGGCACCTTTCAGGGGCTTGTTCGCCGTTTCTTTCATATAAAGACCAGTAATCAGGCCAATCACCGCGACCACCATCAGATAGTAGGCCGGCATGTAGAGGTTATTGGTGGTCTCAACCAGCCAGGCTACCGCGGTTGGTGTCAGACCGGCAACCAGTACTGAAATATTAAAGGCGCTGGCCAGTGCACTGTAGCGGATATGGGTGGGGAACATGGCAGGCAGTGATGAGGCCATCACGCCGGTAAAGGCGTTAAGGATAACGGCCAGCAACAGCAGTCCGGCGAAAATCAATCCCAGCACGCCACTGTTGATCATCATGAACGCGGGAATAGCGAAGATCATCAGGGCGATGCTGCCGATAATCACAAACGGACGGCGGCCAAAGCGGTCACTCAGCAGCCCCATGACCGGCTGGACAAACAGCATTCCTATCATGATGGCGATGATAATCAGAACGCCGTGATCTTCGGAGTAATGCAGGTTGTGCGACAGGTAGCTAGGCATGTAGGTCAGCAGCATGTAATAGGTCACGTTGGTTGCAATAACCAGACCGATACAGGCTAACAGGCTACGCCAGTGTTTGGTGGCGATCTCTTTGAAAGAGACTTTCGGGCCGTCACGCAGACCTTCGCGGTCGCCTTGCTCCAGTTTATCCACATGCTGCTGGAACGTGGGAGTTTCTTCCAGCGCATGGCGCAAATACAGGCCAATAATCCCTAGCGGCAGCGCCAGGAAGAACGGAAGACGCCATCCCCATTCAAGGAAGTTTTGTTCACCGATAATGGTCGAGATCAACACGACAACGCCGGCACCCAGCACGAAACCGGCGATCGAACCGAAGTCCAGCCAGCTTCCCATAAAGCCGCGCTTGCGGTCAGGCGAATACTCGGCGACGAAGATAGACGCGCCGGTGTATTCCCCGCCGACCGAGAAGCCCTGGGCCATTTTAGCCAGCAGCAGCAGAATCGGTGCCCAGATGCCAATGGAGGCATAGGAGGGAATCAGGCCGATACAGAAGGTACTGATCGCCATAATGACGATGGTAATCGACAGTATTTTCTGACGACCGTACTTGTCACCCAGCATGCCGAAGAACAGGCCGCCTAAAGGACGAATCAGGAATGGAACGGAGAAGGTTGCCAGGGCGGCAATCATTTGAATCCCTGGCGAGACATCCGGGAAAAACACTTTACCCAAGGCATAAGCCACAAAGCCATAAACACCAAAATCGAACCACTCCATGGCGTTACCCAAAGAGGCGGCGGTAATGGCTTTACGTAAACGGGAATCATCAATGATGGTGACATCATCTATCCCAATTGGTTTTACACGCTTCCTACGCAATTTCATAGAATTACCCTGTAATGGAACATGAAAGTCCTCAACGGCGCGAACCGAAAATAGCGTTCAGACCGCTTCGTTGAGGAAATTTAAGCATAGCCGTAAAACAGCATTCTCTGTCGACTCACCAATACAACCAATACTGCCGTCATCTGGTTTATCGGCGGAAGAGTATAACGTTTTTGTGTGATATTTGTCATGTTTGAACTGAAAACGAGCAGTTTCACCTGCGGTTTGTAGCAGGAAACGACGCGAAAAAAAGTCAGGCTTCCCGCGCGTTTGCCTGGTAAATAAGCGCTTCGATGTTGAACGACAGTCACCGCCTGGCTTAAGTTATTAATAAATTTTAAGCATTTTTCGGGATGGGGTTTGAAACTTGCCTAATGGAGCGCCTTCGGCAATACTCTTTCACCTTGATTTGGAGGAAGAATGTCAAGGAAAGCATCCAACACTTGCCAGAGCCCCTGGGTGGCGCAGATCGATAGTGTAGAAAGAAAATTAATGGATTCTTCTGAGGTGGGTCGCGCTCCCCGGCAGACTGACGTCGCCACTCACGCGCCGCTCCATTCAGGATGGCTAAGCTGCCGGGCTAAATACTGGATTGATCGACTGACGCAGTTGAGCGAGACGCTGCAAACGTCGACGGTAACGGGCAAGCAGTGCTCGGACTATGAGGTGTGCCAGCAGCTGTTACAGCAGTCGATGCCGACGCTGCAACGCCTGAATCAGCGTGCCGGGCGTGCGTCTGATGCTGCCTCTTGCGACCAACAGGAAGACGCGGTGGCGGTGGCATTGCGGGCGGCGAGTAAACAACGGGCGTCGCAGCGAAAATAAGCCAGTCAACGCCGTCGCCATCAGGCTGATTCTGCGTGTAGCGCCCGCGGCTCAGGGGTTATCCACCTCAACGGGCAGATGACCATACTGCGCCATCCACGCAATCGTCGCCGTATTATCCATGGGTCGGGCATAAAAATAGCCCTGGACGAAGGTGACGCCATGCTGCTGCAAATAGCGGAACTGCAATGCCGTTTCCACGCCTTCTCCCAGCACCTGCAGCTTCAGTTTATGACTCAGGCTGATAATGGCATCCAGCACCGGCGTTTCCCCCTCCAGCGACTCGATTGCGTTAATAAAACCCTGGTCGATTTTAAGATAGTCCAGCGCAAAGGTTTGCAGGTAACTAAGTGAGCAATGACCTGTGCCAAAGTCATCAATCGCCACTTTCATCCCGGCCTGGCGCAGCTGAGCCAGCTTAGTGGCGACCACGTTCCCTTCTTTAATCAGGCTGCGCTCCGTCAGTTCCAGGGTAATGTTAAACTCCGTTTTCGCCATCCTTTTAGCAAAGTTCAGCATGTCATTGACGAAGTCTGGGTGCTGCAGATGTTCGGCTGCCACATTAATCGCCAGATGAAAGCCTGGATTGGGCTTCCAGTGTTGCGTGTCCTCCACAATCAGATCCATCAGATGGTGCGTCACCGGGATAATCATGCCTTCTGCTTCGGCGGCGGTAATAAATGTGTCAGGGCGCACGCTGTCACCATTGGGGAGCGTCCAGCGCAGCAGTGCCTCTGCACCGGAACAGCGTTGCAATGTGCAGCTGTAGGTTGGTTGGTAATGCACGCTGAATTGCCGGGAGCGGATAGCGCGACGCATTTCATCTCCCCATGAAAAGCGCCTGCGTAACCAGGATGTCGTCAGAATCATAAACAGAACGGAAAAAATCGCCGCCATTGGCATAAACACGAAAAGCAACTGTGCCCACGTCTTGACCCGCTCGGCGCTCGGCGCAATCAGGGTGACACTAATGGGATAACGAGAGGAAGCCGCCTTGTATATCTGTGGTAAAAGCCAGTGGTTGCCTGGCATTTCGCTATTGCCTGACACTATTGGCGCGCCGTTATTAAAACGCATGGTGATTCTGTACTCATGTGTGCTGCCCAGGGCACTCATAAAATCAATCAGGTACTGTCCTTCCACCATCACCCAAAGTGCTTTGTCCGCAGAAATCTGGCGCACGAATATCACCGCAGGCCGATCCGGCACGCTGTAAGAACCGGTGAGGGATAAACTCCACCGGTCTTTGCCCGTCACCGGCGGTGCAGTACCAATCATGGCTTCAAGGGTCGCGGGTTTGTTGCCATAGGCGGAAGAGCAGCTGACCATGTCGCTTTCCAGCCTGCCGATACCGCGAAAATAGGGATGAAGGGTGCCATTGATGCGCAATGTATTCTCGACCTGATCGCATGATTGATCGTCATATTGACGAAGCGAAGCGATCATACTCCAGGCGTTATCGCTGATTTTTTCTGCCTGAGACAGCAAGGTCGCTGCCGTATTCACTTGTTGTTCTTTAACTGTCTTTCTGGCATCGATAGCAGTAAATAGCAAACCCAAAAGCAGGGGCAGAAGCCCTGCAAGGACGATGAGCGATCTGGCGTGATCGCGCTTTCTTTTTATTAGCGGCACCGTAAAAACCTCTGAATCGTTATGATGTTTTGCGAGGTGCTAAGGGTCACTGCAACATAGCACGCCAGTTCACGCCGCGGGTGAACGGTCGGAAATCCCTTATCATCCGATAAGGTCAATTATCGACCTTGTGGGCATTTAATTGACACAAAATTCATACTATTGGTGAAAGTTCAGCGATTAGTTTGATGGCTGCAGCAAAACGGTGATCGCATAAGGCGGAAGAACGGACGGTGACTGACCTGTAAACGGTCGCGGTGGGGCGGCAACACAGAGCGAAACCCAAACCCGGCGGGGTAAAATGCGCACTGTCTTTTTACGGCGGGAGGGCGGTTGCCGTCGGATAATCGGGTAAATAGCGGGCGCGGATAAGGCGATAACCGTGAAATAAAAACGAGGTCAGACGGATGTGTGCCCCGACAGCCTGAACAGCGCGGGGCAACGACCTGTTAATCCTGAAAATAAATCTGCTTCAGTGCCACTTCCACACCGCGCAGCTCTGCCAGCCCTTTAAGCCGCCCAATCGCGGAGTAGCCCGGGTTGGTGCGCTTGTGCAAATCGTCCAGCATCTGATGACCGTGATCGGGACGCATCGGAATGGCACGTTGCTCGCCCGACCGGCGACGACGCTGCTCCTCGGCAAGGATCACCTTGATGACGCCAACCATATCCACATCGCCGGTCAGATGGCCCGCCTCGTGGAAGCTGTTGGGGTTCGCTTCTCGTTTTGTCGCCCGCAGGTGCACAAAGTTAATGCGATCGGCATAGGCTTCTGCCATTGCGACAAGGGCATTATCTTCACGGACGCCGTAGGAACCGGTACAGAAACAGAATCCGTTGTGCAGACTGTCTACCGTTTCTTTCAGCCACTGCATATCTTCTTGGGTAGAGACGATGCGCGGCAGGCCAAGGATTGGACGCGGTGGATCGTCAGGATGGACGGCCAGCTTAATGCCGACCTCTTCCGCTACGGGGACGATGGCCCGCAAAAAGGTGGCCATGTGTTCGCGCAGTTTGGCTTTGTCGATACCGTCATACTGGGCCAACTGAGCCTGAAACTGCTCAAGCGTGTAACCCTCTTCCGCGCCAGGTAAGCCGGCGATGATATTGCGCACCAGCGTGGTTTTTTCTTCTTCGCTCATCGCAGCAAACCGTTCTGCGGCAACTTTTTGCTCGGCGGGGCTGTAATCTTTTTCTGCACCGGGGCGTTGTAGCAAGTGCAGTTCAAAGGCGGCAAACGCATCGGCATCAAAGCGTAACGCTTTCGCACCGTCCGGCAGTGACCAGGCCAGATCGGTACGCGTCCAGTCCAGCACCGGCATAAAGTTGTAGCAGACGGTATCAATCCCGCACGCGGCCAGATTGCGAATCGACTGCTGATAGTTGGCGATATAGTGCTGATAATCGCCGCGTTGCGTCTTAATGGTTTCATGAACGGGAATGCTTTCAACGACAGACCAGGTGAGCCCTTTTTCTGCCAGCAGCGCCTGACGTGCTTTGATTTCGGCGACAGGCCATACTTCGCCGTTCGGGATGTGGTGAAGTGCTGTGACAATCCCGGTTGCACCTGCCTGGCGAGCATCGTCGAGTGACACAGGGTCGTTTGGGCCGTACCAGCGCCATGTATGTTCCATTATTACTCCTTGGTGAACGTGTGGCCCAGTGGTCAGGCCGCTGGACCAAGAGTAAGATAGCGCGTAAATTAAGGCCGTGATCCGGATCGCAGCATAGTAAATACGTATCATCCAAAGCCTAAAAGCGTGTCGACAACAGGAGAGGGTTATGGCGCTACCGGTCTTAAAAACTGAGCGGCTTTATCGGCAGATTGCTAATGCCATTATTGACGGCATTAATCGTGGCGATTTCGTGCCGGGCGGGGCGCTGCCGCCGGAGCGGGAACTCGCTAAGCAGCTTGGCGTCAGCCGATCGTCGGTGCGCGAAGCGCTGATTGCGCTTGAGATGACAGGCTACGTCAACATTTACACCGGCACCGGGGTTTTTGTCGCTCAGACCTTACCCCAGCCCTCATCCGGCAAAGAAACGGAGAGTTTCAGCCTGCAGGACCTGCTACAGGCGCGCGAAGCCTATGAGAGTATGCTGGCCGGGCTGGCGGCGCGAAACGGCAGTGAAGCCCAGCGTCAGCAACTGCTATCCCTCAGCGCAGCGCTGCAGGCATTTAATGAAAACGACGCGGCTTTTATTGAGCAGGACAAGGGGTTTCATCTGCTGATTAGCGAGATGAGCGGCAACGATCTGCTGCGGGAGATGATGGAAAATTTGTGGAACAAACGCGAGAGCGCGCATGTCCGCCGACTGGAAAGTCACTATGCAGACAATACCTTTGCGGAGGAAATGAATGCCGACCATCAGCGTATCGCTGAGGCGATTGTTGCCGGGGATGAGCAGGCTGCACAGGCGGCGATGAGGCATCATCTGCAACATGTGCAGCAGCGCTTACTTGGTTAACAGTCGCGAAGGTTTGGGCCGGCCGGTGCCCAACATGATAGCCAGACGGCTGCCGCCCGGCGTGGTTTCCATCAGGATCTTGGTGATGCTGGTCAGGGGAACCGATAGCAACATCCCGACCGGGCCCAGCAGCCAGCCCCAGAATATCAACGACAAAAACACCACCAGCGTTGATAAACCCAGGCCGCGCCCCATGATGCGCGGCTCCAGCATATTGCCAAATACCATATGAATGGCAGTGAACAGCGCCGCCACCATCGCCGCGTCAAAGACGCTGTTGAGCAGCAGCGCCTGCAGGAAAGGCGGAATACCGGCGATAATCGGTCCGATATTGGGAATAAAGTTAAGAATAAAGGCCACAACGCCCCACAGTAACGCAAACTTCACGTCCAGCAGGTAGAGCGTCAGCCACACTGCTATCCCGGTGATCAGGCTGATCAACGTCTTCAGTGCCAGGTAGTGCGTCACACCTTTGAGTGCCTTGTGTAATCCGGCAATGCGAATTTTGGGGTTCACAAAGGAGTTACGCATTTTATAAGGCAAATGGTGCACCTCAAACAGCATGAAGACCACGGTGAGGACCAGTAAAACGGTATTGGTCATGGCACCGGAAAACCCACTCAGCGCCACGCTGGCCAGGTTCATAACGGTGTTAGGGTCAAAGCGTTGAACCAGGGAGTTAGTCGAGATATTAAGATGGATGCTGGCCGCCAGGTGCTGAACCACCACCATTTTCTTTTCCAGGATGGTGCGCAGTTGAGGATAAAGATCGGAAAACTCACTCATGGAGCTGGCCAGCACGGCTCCCAGCAGCAGAATGACGATAAAAATCACCGTAATCACCAGCCCGATCGCCATCCCGCGTCGTAGCCCGCGCCGCATCAGTATCGTCACGAGCGGATTCAGTACGATGGCAAAAAAGGCCGCCAGAAGTAGCGGCACCAGAATGTCTGAGGCGGCTCGTATCCCCGCAAGAATAATCACCAGCATCGCCAGTTTAATTAAGATGTTTTGTCCAATTTTTTCCTGCTGCAACGCGTTCATTCTTTATCTCTACGCATAAATAACTGATGAAAGTGTAGCTGAAGGAAAAGTAACCGTCTGATTCATTAAGGGAAACGGTAAACCAGGCGCTGCGGCTGGTTGGCTACGGGCACGATAACCTGGCTTCACGCTTGCGCATAAAAGCGCGCTATCGGCGCTGAGTGAGGCACGCCACGTTATGACACTGTGCGTCTGCGCGCACGGCGACGCACCCACGACAACGCTGGCGTAGGTGCGGATGCGGCGTTAAAGCGACTGCGCGGATTCACCCTGTTTTACCTCTTCACGCACAGCGGTTTCGCCACCCGGAATAAGAAGGTTCAGGACAATGGCGACAAGGCCGCCGCTGGTGGCTGCCGAACCAAACAGGTTCTCAATCATGGGCGGCAGATGGGAAAGCGAGGCAGGAACGGATTCAATCCCCAGGCCGAAACTAAAAGCCAGCCCGACAATAAGCATCTCCCTGCGCGTCAGCGCGGTCTGGCTGAGGATGCGGATGCCTGCCGTGACCACACAGCCGAACATCACCATCGTTGCGCCACCCAGCACCGGCGTGGGGATCTGTCGCAGCGCCTCGCTAAAGGGGGGAAACAGCCCCAGCAGGATAAGTATCACACCGACATAGCGACCGACAAAACGACTTGCTACGCCGGTCATCTGGATCACGCCGTTATTTTGCGCAAATGTGGTATTGGGAAAGGCACTGAGCATCGCTGCAATCATACAGCTCAGCCCGTCAGCCAGAATGCCCCCTTTGAGACGGGCGCTGAAGGTCCGATCGGTAATCGACTTGCCGGAGATCAAACTGTTCGCGGTAAGGTCGCCCACCGCCTCGATAATACAGACCAGAGAGACCAGCACCACGGGGATGAAAATGGTGCTACTGAAGTGGAAGCCAAACGGAAACAGGGACGGTAAACGGAAGGTGCTGTCACCCAGACCCTGAATATGAAATTTGCCACTCAGCGCGGCGGCGATACAGCCCGTGACGATGCCCACTACGATGGAGGACAGTCGCAGCCAACGGTTGCTGGCGCAACTTAGCAGCACTATCACCCCCAGGGTTAACGCACCGAGTGCAAGGTTGCTGAGGCTGGCGAAATCCGGTGCCTTTTCACCGCCGCACCAGTTTATGACGCTGACCTTAATCAGGCTGATACCAATGAGCGCAATAACGCTGCCCGTCACCACGGGAGTAAAGACCCGCTTTAAGGTGTCGATAAAGCGGCTGACGATAACCGGAACCAGCGCCGCCACAAAGTTGACGCCAAACAGCATCGCCATAATGTCCTCTGGCTTGCCGCCTTGCGCTTTGACCCACAGGCCACCGGAGATGGCCACACCGAGAAAGGCGAAGCTGGTGCCCTGCATGCATATCATGCCCGCACCCACGCCCCAAACGCGGTTTGACTGCAGGAAGGTGCCGATGCCGGAGGCAAGCAACGACATGCTGATCAAATACGGCAGCCACGCGTCCAGACCCAGCGCCGTGCCGATCAGCAACGGGGGCGTAATGATGCCGACCAGGCCGGCCAGCACATGCTGTGACGCGCTAAAAAAAGCCTGAAGTGGCGGAATACGTTGGTCCAGACCGTAAAGCAGGCCGCTGTTTTTTTCGTCAGACACGGTTATCTCATCTCAGTGCGGGGAAGTTGTTCGATGTTGCATAAAGCAGGCCAGCTTTTTGACTCATCATGTCTGAATGCTTTTAACGTTAGTAAATCAACAGGATAGGGCGGTTCTGCCTGGTGCATTACGCCCGGATGCACATGAAACAGATGATTCCTGACTGGGCATGTAAGAAATTATGGGTTCATGAAATCGCCATTAAGCCGTTTTTTTGCACCATGGAAGTGCGTCACGAGGCGATCCATAAGGAGCGCGATGGCATGCTGCACGCTTATCTCCTCACACCGATAAGGAAGAAATACGGCGCTAAAGGAAACTTTTATTTCGAATTAGTTAAATTTGAAATTTTAAAAGAGTGTTTTTTCGCTTCAGTCTGTCTGACCGCAACCGGCATCTTCGCTGAGAGATCGATAAAAAGCGTAACAGGTGGGCGTTTCGTTATGTGCCGCGTCGGCAGAGGTGACGCTGCGGCGAGCAAAAGAACAGCCTTTGCTGGCGGCTCATCGGAGATAAAATGAAGAAATGCGATCTGCTCCACTAAAAAGTAATTTTCCAAAAACATTTATTTGAAAAATTTGTTTCATTGTAATAGCTTCATAGCATGCTTTTGGCTTCATCTGCCCAGCCAGCATGCCACTTCTTGTGCTTTGCCTGCTGGAACCGTACACACCAAAGAGGCAACATCATGACTATCTTAGGAAATTTTATTGGCGGTAAAACCACGTTCAGTGCCAGCAACGAAACCATTCCTGTGTTCGATCCGGCGACCGGCAAGGTTATCCGTGAACTGACCCAAAGCAGCGCAGATGAAGTGGCCCAGGCGATTGACGTGGCACATGCTGCCTTTCCTGCCTGGTCCAAAACCTCACCGCTGCGTCGCGCCCGGGTGATGTTCAACTTTAAAGCCTTAATGGAACAACATCGTGATGAACTGGCGGCATTGATCGTGTCTGAGCACGGTAAAGTCTGGTCCGATGCGTTAGGCGAACTGACGCGCGGCATCGAGGTGATTGAGTTCGCCTGCGGCATTCCCCACCTGCTTAAAGGTGAGAACTCACCCAATGTGGGAGGCGGGGTAGACAGCTACTCGCTCATGCAGCCTGTGGGTGTGGTCGCCGGAATTACACCTTTCAATTTCCCTGCCATGGTGCCGCTGTGGATGTTCCCTATTGCGCTGGCCTGCGGTAACACGTTCATTCTTAAGCCACCGGCACTGGACCCGTCAGCCGCGGTACGCATGGCGGAGCTGCTGAAGGAAGCGGGCTTGCCGGACGGCGTTTTCAACGTTGTCCACAGTTCGAATGACAACGCAGAACAGCTCTACAAAGATTCCCGTATCGCGGCCGTCAGCTTTGTCGGCTCGTCGGGTGTGGCTGAGCACATTTATAAAACGGCCAGTGCGCATGGTAAACGCGTACAGGCATTTGGCGCGGCAAAAAACCACGCCATTGTGATGCCAGATGCGGATCTGGATGCCACGGTCAATGCCATCATGGGCGGTGCATTTGGCTCTGCGGGTGAGCGCTGTATGGCCCTGCCGGTGGTGGTGGCGGTAGGTGATGACACGGCGGATAAGCTGATTTCGCGCCTGACGCCGCTGATTAAAGCATTACGCATCGGTCCCGGCATCAACAAGGGCAGCGACGAAAATGAAATGGGTCCTGTCGTCTCTGCCGCCCATCAGAAAAAAGTGCTGGGCTATATCGATAGTGGCGAGCAGGAAGGGGCAACGTTGGTCGTCGATGGGCGTAACCAAAAGGTCGCGGGTTTTGAGGACGGTTACTACGTCGGCGGCACGCTATTCGATAATGTCACGCCAGAGATGGTGATTTGGCGCGAAGAGATTTTTGGCCCGGTGCTGAGCATCATGCGCGCGGCGGATTACGACAGTGCGCTGAAACTGGTTAACAGTCACGAATTTGGTAACGGTAGCGCCATTTTTACCAGTAATGGTCACACTGCGCGTGAGTTTGTGCAGGATGTCGAAGCTGGCATGGTCGGCGTCAACGTGCCGGTTCCGGTGCCGATGGCGTTCCACAGTTTTGGTGGCTGGAAGCGGTCGGTATTCGGGGCGCTCAACGTCCACGGGCCAGATGGCGTGCGTTTTTATACGCGCATGAAAACGGCTACCGTACGTTGGCCGAGCGGTCAGCAAACGGTTTCTGAATTTAGTATGCCAACGTTAGGTTAAGTGGATGGGCCAGTTAGCCTGATCGTGGGCGCTGGCTAACAGCATGTTTACTCTGAAGGACGGCGGATAAGGAGACGGCGGATGTCATTACTCTCGAAGGTAAAACAGCCTGATAACCAGGGGCGCATACAGCAGGTGACGCCGGAAAGTGCGGGCTGGCGCTATGTAGGTTTCGAGTCTTACCTGTTGAAAAAAGGGCAAACGCTCAACCTCACTAGCGGCGATACTGAACTTTGTCTGGTGCTGGTCGCGGGCCTGGCTTCCGTCACCACGCGCCATGCGACCTTTCCGGGGCTTGGCAAGCGGATGTCGCCGTTTGAACGTATACCGCCTTATTCCGTGTACGTCCCGCATGATGATGCCGTGACGGTAACGGCTGACAGCGATCTGGAACTGGCCGTGTGTCAGGCTCCGGGCCAGGGCGACAAACTGCCCGCCCGCTTGATTGCGCCAGAAGATGTCGGCGTTGAACGGCGTGGCAAAGGACACAACCAGCGCCTGGTGCATAACATTCTGCCGGACAGTGAACCGGCAAACAGCTTGCTGGTGGTAGAAGTGTTTACCGACGAGGGCAACACCAGTTCCTATCCGAGTCACAAACACGATCAGGAAAACAGCGAGAACGAAACCTATCTCGAAGAAACCTATTACCACCGCTTTGAACCCGAACAGGGCTTCGCTATGCAGCGCGTTTACACGGACGATCGTTCGCTGGATGCGTGCATGGCCGTTTACAACCGGGATGTGGTCACGGTGCCGCGCGGTTACCATCCCGTGGCGACGATAGCGGGTTACAACAACTACTATCTTAATGTGATGGCAGGGCCGGTTCGCTTGTGGAAATTCAGCTGGGAAAGCGATCACGCCTGGATTAACAGCGATCACTATCCGGCGGGTTAATCACTGCGGATAGCAACGGGCAGCCTGCGGGCTGCCTTTTTTGTGACGCAAAAGGCTGTACGCGCGATGGCAGGATGCGCCCGGCTTTATTCAGGTGGGGTCAGTCGTACAGGTATAACAGGCAAGCCATGCCGTCGCAGACGGCGGCCTGTCAGGAGATTTGACCGGTCTGGGCGTTAGCCAATGCCAGGGACACTGCCAGCGTCTGCGCCAGGCATAGCGAGGCAACCTGAGAACGGAAGCCGTCGACCTGGGCTTCGCGTACCACAAAGCAGACGTCACTAAACGCTGCAAGCGGGCTAACCTGGCTGTCGGTAATCGCAATTAAGCTGGCACCCCGTTTCGCCCCCAGTTCTACCACTTCTACGGCTTCCCTGGCATAAGGCGAACAGCTGATGGCTATCACCACGTCTTTTGGGGTCACAAGATTAAGCTGTTCAGTAAACATGCCGCCCAGTCCGTCAATCAGAAAAGCACGGCGTTCCAGATGGCGCAGGGCATAAACCAAATAGGAGGCGACGCTAAACGAACGGCGCAGGCCGATAACGTAAACGTTCTCGGCCTGATTCAGGAGTTCTACGGTTTTGTTTAACTGCTCAGGACTCACCTGCATCGCCAACTGCTGAAGTGCCTGACTGTTAACCATGGTGAACACATTCAGGATTTCGGCTGGGCTTTCGGGTGAGTTGGCGGCATCATCGGCCGCTGTCTGACGGAATAGCCGCGCACGCTCAGTATAGTTAACGGTTTCTTCCATCAGGTGCTGACGAAAAACTTGTTTCATTTCGTTGAACCCGCTAAAGCCAAACGCATTGGCAAAGCGAATCAGGGTAGAAGGCGGTACATCCGCCTGCTGTGCAATGGAGGCCACGGTATCAAAAGCAATACTGTTACTGTTATCAAGAATATAGCGAGCCACCTGCTTCAGCCGTTTGCTCAGCGTTTCATAACGGCGGCGGATTTCGTCCTGCAGCTGTGAAAGTTGGGAAGGATTATTGCTCATGAAGTCTGCTCATTTGCGTAACGCGTGGCTGGATAATGGACGTTATGATATCAGATGGTTGGAAAATTTCATTTGTTTGTTTTATAGGCGGAATTTATTTCATTAGTTTATGAAATGACTCACAGATTCGCCGTCACTGGCGAAAGCGGCGGTTTCAGCTCTACCGACGTGAAAAGGCTGCGCCCGGAGACAACATTGGGCGCAGCCTGATAACCGTATAACGCGTTGCTCAGGCACCGATACCGGCTTACAGCCCGGTGTTCTCGCGAATATACTTTCTGGCTTTAACCGCGTACTCAAACGGATTGGCCAGCGCGGGGTCCTGCTCGGCCTCAACGACCATCCAGCCTTTATAGCCGTAGTCATCAAGAATTTTGAAAACCGGTTTGAAATCAATAACACCATCGCCCGGTACGGTAAACGTGCCCTTTTTTACCCCATCCAGAAATGACAGATGCTTGTCCCGTACTTCAGCAACAATCTCATCCCGCACATCTTTTAGATGAACGTGAAAAATGCGCGGCATGTAGGTTTTCAGCACCGTCAGCATGACGTCCTGTGAACCTTCGGAGTAGTAGATGTGGCCGGTGTCATAGAGCAAGCCCACCTCGTCATGGGTTAACGCCATAAAACGATCGATTTCGGCGGGCGTCTGAATAGCCGTACCCATATGATGATGCAGGCAGACACGCATACCTTTGGCGGCCGCGAGCGCGGCCAGTTCGTTATAACCTTCCGCCGTGCGCTGCCACTCATCGTCATTAAAGACAGGCTTATGGTCCAGCACCGCAAGCGTTGTGCCCTGAATACTTTTACTCTGTTCGGAACAGCCGATGACGCGGGCACCCATGTCATAGAGAAAATTCATGTGGGCCGTGAATCCCTCAAGGGTTTCAGCTTTATCACCCTGAGCAAAGAAAGTGCTGAACCAGGCATTGCAGATCTGAATGCCACGAATGTCGAGCATCGGTTTCAAAATGGCAGGATCGCGTGGGTATTTGCTGCCAACTTCACTGCCGGTAAAGCCTGCCAGCGCCATTTCACTCACGGTTTGCTGAAAGGTGTTTTCGCTGCCCAGCTCCGGCATATCGTCATTTGTCCAGCCAATGGGCGCTATCGCCAGCTTAACGTTATCGTTGTTCATCGGTTACCTGCTTATGGCGATAGGGATTAGTTGTAAAATGCCGGACGGGCGGGCATTTCAATAGGTTCAATGGCACCGCTCTTTTGTGCTTTGATACAGGCATCCGCAGCCACCGAGGCAGCAAAGCCATCCCAGGCAGAAGGACCGGTTAACTGGCCCGCTTTCACGTCGTTGATAAACGCCTGCAGCTCGACGTCGTAAGCCTCAATAAAGCGGTCTTTCCAGTCGACTAAAATCGTGTTGGACAGTTTGGCCTGCTTACGCAGCTGCACCGATGAAGGCTCTGGCAGTCTGGCGATACCTTCCTCACCGACAACCTCACACTGGATATCGTAGCCATAGGCACAGTTCACAAAGATTTCTACGTCAATGCGCACGCCTTTCTGCGTTTCAAACAGGACGATTTGTGGATCTTTCAGATGCGAATGGGCTTTGGCGGTGACGCGTGGAAAAACCACCTGCACGCTTTTGTAATCATCACTCGTCAGCCAGCGCAGGACGTCGAGTTCATGAATTAAGGTATTGGTGATGGCCATTTCGGTGTTGTAATTTTCCGGCACCGTCGGGTTACGGTGCGCGCAATGCAGCATCAGCGGCTCGCCGATTTCACCGTCAGTAATCACTTTCTTCAGCGCACGGTAACCGGCATCGTAAGGTCGCATAAACCCCACCTGAACCAGCCGCGTGCCGTGTTGGATTTCTGCGTTTACCACCCGACGACAGCCTTCTGCGCTCATCGCCAGCGGTTTCTCACAAAACACCGGCTTACCGGCCGCAATGGCCGCCAGGGTAAATTCTTCATGGGTCGGGTCCCATGAGGTCACCAGCACCGCATCGACATTGGGTGAGTGAATCACGTCAAAGCCATCCTGGTGCACTTCTGCATCAATATTCAGTCGTTGCAGCGCAGCCTTAGCCCCTTCAACGTTGATATCGGATACCGCCACTACCTTTGCCCCTTGTAAGACATTGTTGCAGCGGCGAATGTGTTCCTGACCAATCGCACCTGTTCCAATCACACCAAGTTTCAACGTCATAATTACACCTGTAGGGTTAAATCGGAGATAAGACACATGAGCCGTTAAACGGCCCGGAAATCACGCTTTTTTGGCCTGCGCCAGATGCGTATGCCACATGCCGTGCTCGTTCTTGCCCGGCGGTTTATGCCCATCCGCTGCAACGGGTGAGGCGGAACGGAGAACGCGATCTGGAAAACTGAAATGTCAGTGGATTATAAACAAATGCATTTTTCATAAAACACCATTACAGAAGAAATATTTCATTTTGCGAGTGGGATCAAATTTACATTCCTGAATCATCTGTGGCGAATCAGATAACAGGGGTAACTGGAATGTTTAGTAATAGTTACATATTTTTATGGCGTTTCATTTCATCCCCGCTGTCGCGTCACGAAAGCGAGCGCAAAGCCGCTCGCCTTGTGGCACGGGCATCGCGAGATAAGTTGCCTGGCTGTACGATCGGTCGTCAGGGAATAATAGATTTTTAACTGGTTCACATAATCGCATTGTAAGTTTCATTTTGAATTGAATTTGGAATATTTGTTCCTCATACTGCATTTATCGTTAACCAGACACCTTCAGACCTCGATCCCCAACCTGTCCGCAGTGTCTGCTCATCACAGAAGGAAACCAGAAGTATGAGTACACAACAGAAGCGTCTTGATGTGATTTGTATTGGACGCATCGCCGTCGACTTCTATGGTCAGCAAATTGGCGCGCGGCTGGAGGACACTACGTCCTTCGCCAAATATCTTGGTGGTTCGTCGGGTAATGTCGCTTACGGCACGGCCATTCAGGGGTTGCGATCGGCCATGCTGGCGCGCGTTGGCGATGAGCATAATGGCCGGTTTTTACGTGAGAGCCTGCAACGTGTGGGCTGCAATACGGATGCGTTGATAACCGATAAAAAGCGCCTGACCGCACTGGTCATTCTCGGCATTAAAGATGAAGAGACCTTTCCCCTGATCTTTTATCGCGATAACTGCGCCGATATGGGGCTGGTGCCAGAGGACATTGATGAGGCCTTTATTGCTTCTTCACGCTCAGTGGCGGTCACCGGCACTCACTTATCGCATCCTCAAACGCGTGCCGCCGTGCTGAAAGCGTTGGATTTTGCCCGCAAAAACGGTCTGCGCACGGCGCTGGATATCGACTATCGCCCGGTGCTGTGGGGATTAACCTCGCTGGGTGATGGTGAAACACGTTTCATTGCCTCGTCCGAGGTGACGGCGCAACTGCAGGAGGTCGTCCATTACTTCGATCTTATCGTCGGCACCGAAGAAGAGTTTCATATTGCGGGCGGCAGCACTGACACGCTGACGGCACTCAGACAGGTGCGCGAGGTCAGTCGTGCCACGCTGGTCTGCAAACGGGGCGCAATGGGATGCGTTGTCTTTGAAAACGAGATTCCGGAAAGCTGGGATCAGGTTAAGCTGCACAGCGGCGTACGCGTCGAGGTGTTAAATGTGTTGGGGGCCGGAGACGCGTTTATGTCGGGTCTGCTGCGTGGCTGGCTAAACGATGAGGGCTGGGAGCAGGCCTGTCGTTATGCCAACGCCTGTGGTGCGTTGGTGGTTTCACGCCACGGTTGCGCCCCGGCGATGCCAACCCGAGAGGAACTGGACGATTTCCTGAGCCGTGAAAAGGCAGTAAAACGCCCGGATCTGGATAGCCAACTGACCCACCTGCACCGGGTAACGTCCCGGCAGCAAGCCTGGCCTGAGCTCAATATTTTCGCCTTTGACCATCGCAAGCAACTGGTCGATATGGCCCTGGCCGCGGGCGCTGACGTTAGCCGCATTTCGCAGCTCAAGCTTCTGCTGTTGCAGGCCGCAGAGCAGGCGGTAAAGCAGGCGGGCATAGAGACGAAAAGCGGGATTCTGGCCGATACGACCTTTGGTCAAAGGGCGCTTAACGCCATTACCGGCAAGAACAGATGGATCGGGCGGCCGGTAGAGTTACCGGGATCGCGCCCCCTGCGTCTTGAACACGGCAATATCGGCACCCAGCTTATTAGCTGGCCGTTAGAGCACGTGGTGAAATGTCTGGTGTTCTATCATCCTCACGACAGTGCAGAACTGCGGGAAGAGCAGGATGCCCTGTTACTGGATGTCTGGAGAAGCTGCAACAAAAGCGGGCACGAACTGCTGCTTGAGGTGATTCTGCCAGACAGCCAGCCGGATCATAATGAAGCCTTTTATCTGATGCTGATGAGTCACTTTTATGGACTGGGGATTAAGCCGGACTGGTGGAAATTACCCCCTCTGTCGACGGCAAGCTGGCAGGCCATTGGCACCCTGATTGAGGAGCAGGACCCTCACTGTCGCGGCATCCTGTTACTTGGGCTGGATGCGCCAGAAGAGAAGCTGAAAGCCGGTTTTGCCGAGGCTGCGCAAGCGCCATGGGTAAAAGGTTTCGCGGTGGGACGCACTATCTTTGCTCAGCCTTCACGCCAGTGGTTGCAGGATGAGATCGGTGACGACGCGCTGGTGACGGCGGTAAAAGAGAATTATCTGCGTTTGATTGAATACTGGCGCATGGCGCGCGAGCAGGTGCGATAGCCAAAGCAGGCAGGATGATTGCGCACCGTGCGGAGTGATGTCTTCCGCACGGTGCGTGGCTTAGCGTTCAGGAACAGGCAATAACGCGCAGGGCGGGCAAGCGCCCGTCCGCGATTATTTCAGTGCAATGCTCTTCACTACCGTTTCAGCATCACTTTGTGCCTGCTGCTGATTCTGACCCGGCAGTGTAATCTGCATGGTCATCAGCTTACCGTCCACCTTGGCCAACACGACCGAAGACCATGAAGTCTGGTTGTTAGCTGAAATCACCGTATCCAGCTGCTGTGCAGGTTCGCCGCCCAGCGTCACCGCTTTGTTCGAGACAACCTGTAGCTGCGGATCGCGGTTACGCTGCTGCTGTTCCATACGTTGAGATAAAACATCCAGACCTTCGTTGGTGGGATCACCCGCAATCACGATAATTGCCCGCGCGCCGCTCTCATCAGCATAAACGTGCATGTTGGTACTTTGTGAACCCAGCTTGCCGCTCTTGTCGGACATGCCCGGTGGTAAGGAGAAGCTTAACTTGCCATCCATCAGCGTCACGGTTTGTGCCGACTGACTGGCAGATGCGCCGTTGTCGTTTGCCGCTTCATCTTTCTTTTGGTCACAGGCCGCGAGGCCGAGGACCAGCAAACCAATTCCCGCATATTTCACTAAATTACGCATCAGAATCCCTTTTTAAATTTCCGCTCAGGCGTTTATACAACAGGAATCAGGTTGCAAACGCAACCTGAGTATTGTCAGAAGATTTTAGCGGATTGTCAGGAAAGGCTGAATGGCCGGTTAGCCGAAATGTATCTGTGGCTGAGCCTGGCGTTCGGCCAGACGTTTCAGCGCCGCATTCAGCAACACGCCGTAGGCGGGCAGGAAGAACACCATGCAGATCAGCACCTTGAAGCTGTAATCCACCAGGGCGATTTCCACCCAGTGCTGCGCCATAAACGGGTCGGAGCTTTTGTAAAAGGCGATAAAAAAGAACGCCAGCGTATCGCTGATATTTCCTAAAAACATGGCGCAGCCCGGCGCTACCCACCACTGCGGCAAACGGCGCAGGCGATTAAATACGTGCACATCCAAAATCTGGCCCAGCGCATAAGCCATAAAGCTGGCACAGGCGATACGGGCGACAAACAGATTCACCTGTTGCAGTGCCTGCCAGCCTTGCCACTCGCCCTGATAAAACAGGCTGGAAATGGTATAGGAGATAAACAGGGCAGGAACCATCACCGCCAGAATAATTCGTCGTGCAAGCGGCGCACCAAAAATGCGAACGGTCAGATCGGTTGCCAGGAAAATAAACGGGAAGCTAAACGCGCCCCAGGTGGTATGGAAGCCGAACAGGGAAACGGGCAACTGCACCAGATAATTACTGGAGGTAATCACCAACAGGTGAAACAGGGACAGCCAAAGAAGCGCGTAGGTGCGCTGACGCGGTGTAAATGCGAGCATAATAAGCCTTTTTAATGGTGGGGTGAGGGAACCCATTGCCGTGCGTAGAGGATTCAGCGCCCGGCGGTTTCATGAACAAAAAACGGCCGCATCTTACCCTGTTGTGCTATTAATGCAATGGCTAATTTTAACGCAATCGTTACCGCCTTGCGTCAGAGGGCCGACGCGCTAGAATAGGCGCCCGCCAACCTGAATTGAGATCGTCATGAGTGATGTATTTTCTTCCGCCGACCATCAACTGGATGCCAAAGGCCTGCGCTGTCCCGAACCGGTCATGATGGTGCGCAAAACCGTACGCGGCATGCAGGAGGGGGAAACGCTGCTGATCGTCGCTGACGATCCGGCAACCACGCGGGATATTCCCGGTTTTTGCCGTTTTATGGAGCATCGTCTGTTGGCCGCGCAAACGGAAACGCTGCCCTATCAGTTTTTGATCAAGAAAGGGATGGGCGAATAACGGCGGCGTTTGCCGCCGTCAGAGGCTTAATCCCGCGAGCGCAACAGCCGCAACGCGTTCGCCGTGACCAGCGCGGTGGCACCTGAATCAGCCAGCACCGCCAGCCACAATCCGGTCAGACCGAGCAGCGTCGTGACCAGAAACAGTGCCTTAAGCCCCAGTGCAATACCAATATTCTGGCGAATAATGCCCCGGGTACGACGTGCCAGCCTGATCATCGGGGCCAGGTGGCTAAGCTGATTGCGCGTTAAAGCCGCATCGGCCGCTTCCAGCGCGACATCGGTGCCGTTGCCCATCGCAATGCCCAGCGTTGCCGCCTTCATGGCGGGTGCATCATTGATGCCGTCACCCACCATCGCGACGACCTGCTGCTGACTGAGCTGGCGAACCTTCTCAACTTTATCGGCAGGTAATAAGCCCGCGTGCCATGTGATATCCAGTTGCTGCGCCACCACGGCTGCCGCGCGTGGGTTATCCCCTGTCAGCATAATACTGTTGATGCCAAGCGCTTTTAACGCCTGCAAAGCGGCAGGGGTTTCACTGCGCAGGCGATCGCGCAATGCCAGCGCACCCAGCGCTTTGCCCTCACGCAGCAGGATAACGAGCGTGTCGCCTTGCGCTTCCTGCTCACTAATCAGGCGTTGTTGCTGCGGGTCCAGAAGGCTGACGTGCGCCGGTGCCAGCAGTTCAACGCGCTGGCCTTCAATCTCTGCCCTGATACCGCTTCCGGCCATCGCCTGTTGGTGAGTGGCAGACGGGATAGTCAAGCCTCGGGCCTGTGCGGCGGCCACGATGGCCGTCGCCAGCGGATGCGTTGAACCCTGCTCCACGGCTGCGCCCAGCAGCAGAATCTGTTCTTCAGTGAGATCGCCGAACGGCAAAATTTGGGTTAGCTGCGGTTTACCTTCTGTCAGCGTACCGGTTTTGTCGAACGCAATCGTCTGCACCGTACTCAGGCGCTCCAGTGCCGCGCCACCTTTGATCAGTGCGCCACGACGTGCCGCCGCCGCCAGGCCGGAGGTAATGGCGGCGGGCGTTGAGATCACCAACGCACAGGGACAACCAATCAGGAGTAACGTCAGGCCTTTATAGATCCATGGCAGCCAGGGGCCCGCGCCGAACAGGGGCGGTAACACCATGACCAGCAGGGCCAACAGCATAATCGCTGGCGTGTAAAGTCGACTGAAATGGTCAATAAAACGTTCCACCGGCGCGCGATGGGTTTCCGCTTCCTCAATCAGTTGCAAGATGCGGTCAATGGCACTCTCGCCGGGTTTTGACACCACGTCCAGTTCCACCAGGCGATCCACGCTGGTGGCGCCTGCCAGCACCTTTTCGCCCCGCGAGCGCAGAACCGGCAACGACTCCCCGGTTAAGGCACTTTCATCGAAACTGGCGCTTTCAGCGACTAAACATCCATCTACCGGCAGACGACCACCGGCGGCAATCTCAATCCGGTCGCCGGGCTGCAGCGCCGCCAGCGGAACCTCAGTGCGAATGCCATTTTGCAGGCGCACGGCTGATTCGGGGCGCAGCGCCATCAGCTGGCTCACACCACTGCGTGCGCGGGTTGCCGCATAGGCTTCCAGTCGTTCACCCAGTTGAAACAGCAGCAGGACCATAGCCGCTTCCGCATGAGCGCCAATCAACAGCGCCCCTGCCGATGCCAGGGTCATCAGGGTTTCAATGGTAAAGGCGGAACCCGTTCGCAGGCGTTGCCATGCCTTACGCGCTACCGGAATCAGACCAACCAGCGTGGTCAGAATAAATAATCGATCGCCCCACACAGCACTGACCTGGCTGAGCGCCGTACTGGCTAGCATCAACCCGGCAAGCAGTATCAGGGGGAAACAGGTTTGCCATGGGGATGGCACAGGGGCGGAAACCGAGGTTGAGGAGAGCTGGAAGCCGGCTTTTCTGACGGCGTCTTCTATTGCAGACTGAACCGGCGCACGGGCGTCAACGACCAGTTTTTCGCTGGTGAACAGCACGCGGGCCTGAGTAACGTCGGGCAGTTGGCGAACGGCGGTTTCGATGGAGCGGGCGCAACTGGGGCAGTCCATACCGCTGACCAGCCAGCTGAACTGAAAGGCATCAGAGGACCGTCGTCGGTCACCTTCGTCATCGGCTTCGCTGCCGGATGAGCCAGCACACGGGCAGTCACTACCACCACCGTTACCGTCAGCGGTTTCGGGCGTCGCAGCAATAATAGAGAGAGTGCCGGAACGGACAGGGCGAATTGCACAAAGCGGTTTCGCGGCACGGTGCGTGCCGCAGGGCTTACCGCAGCCACAAGCATGATGTTGATGCATATAACCTCCGGAAGTCGTGGGCAACATGCCCACGACTTATCTTACACCCGACGGTTTCATCCATCTCCAGATTTATTGTGACGGTTTCTTAGGCGATCCACAGGGAACGGACAATCATAAAGTGACCGGCAAAATAGCAGGCGGCGACGATGGCGCTGTCCGCGCTAAAGCGGCGGCGGTAATGGCTGATAAACCACACAATATTGGCCAGCAGAAGCAGAGCAGAACCGACAAGAATCGAGAAGCTGTAATCGCTCGGGCGGAAAAAATACTGCTCTGTTGCCATCCAGTTCATGACCAGCGTCATACCGATAAGCGTACAGACCGGCCAGCGTAGCGTTTCCAGCTTACTCCACAGCACACCAATCACGACAACCCCGATAATCAAAAAGGTCAGCGGAATAGGCCAGTAGAAACTCATGGTCATGTTGGCGGCAAAGCACAGCGTATAGAGCAGATGCGACAGGAAAAACGCCCCCAGCGCATAGAGCGTTTGCTGCCGTGGCAGCAGCGTCAACGTGTCGCCGATCAGGGTGGCGACCAGTCCGGCCACAATCAGATAGTCAGAGGTGCTACGCGTCGGCGCTTGCCAGGCCAGCCCGACTAACAGCAGTAAGGTGACCGGTTTGAATAACCAGCGTTGCCATTGCGGCCCCCGGTAAGAGGCATCCACATACAGCCAGCCGGAGAAAAGTACAGCGAGAAAGGACCAGAGCATTGCTTCTCCCTTTTTACCAAAAATGGTGACAGTTCCTGAAAAACTCCTATCAGTCTAGGTTACGCCAGCACGATGTGACAATCGGTGAAGTCTGGTTGTATGCTTTAGCACGTAACCTGCACCCTCTGTAACCTGATAAAGCTGGGATAGTATGAAACCACCGCTCCTTTTAATTATTGTACTGGCTGTTATTGCGGTTTTAGCGACCCGCCAGTTCATCAAGCAGCGGCGTGAGGCCGCCGTTAACGATGCTTCGCCGGTACGTACGCTGGCGGTCGAAGTGAAAACCAAACGTGAGTTTTCGGTTTCCAGCCGCCGGTCGCGTGAGCGTGAAGTTATCGCCGGAGACGAAATGCGCTATGAAGCCTGGTTTCATCCGCTGAACGGCGAAAGCGATATCAAAATGCGGGTGAGCGAGGGCGACTACCATTTGATGGACAAGGGCACGGAAGGGGAGCTTACCCTGCAGGGCACGCGTTTTATTCGTTTTACGCCCACCCAGCGTTAACGGCGGGTCTGGTGCCCGCCGTGACGATGTTACTGATATTACTTACGTGGGAAATTTTTTTTCTGCCACGCAACCAGTTCGAAAACGCCAAACAAAAAGACCTTTATCTGGGTGACACGATCGATCGGCGGTGCATCTTTGCCTTGTGTGGTGCGCAGCAAAACCAACTGCAAACCATGCATCAGAATCATAAATATCAGGGCCACATTGATAAACCAGGTCAATGGCTTTGGATAAGGATGAATCAGGTTAAACAGTAAAAAACCCCACACGCACAGCATCAGCAGGCGTCCTAAATTAAGTAACATCGTGTGTCTCCTGTTGGCGCTGATATAAGCGATAGGCCACCTGGCCGGCAATTTTTTCGCGGTAAAGATTCCAGTGCGCCGGAACTGGCGGTGCGCCGCGCTCGACTTCACTTTCAACGTAGATGAGTGCATCAGCAGTCAGCCAGCCGTTATTCTCCAGCAGTTGCAGCGTTTGTTCCAGCAGGCCCTGGCGAAAGGGGGGATCGATAAACACGATATGAAAGGGTTTACCGTCCTGAGCCAGCCAGGTGAGGGTGTTTGTCTGCACAACCTTGCCGTTAGCAGCCTGTAGCGTCTGTAAATTTTTTGACAGCTGCTGCGCCACCGGGCGTTCCAGCTCCAGTAAGGTTGCCGATGCGGCAAAACGCGACAAGGCTTCCAGCCCCAGCGCGCCGCTACCGGCAAAGCAGTCCAGGCAGTCGGCCTGTTGAATAGAGGGCGCCAGCCAGTTAAACAGGGTTTCGCGCACTCTGTCGGTAGTCGGCCGGAGCCCGGCGCTGTCCGGCACCGGCAATTTGCGGCCGCGCCACTGTCCGCCAATGATGCGGATTTGGCCTGCACCACCAGTCTTACGGGGAGGTTTTATCATTTTGCTCACAAATCTTCATAATTTGTTGCGTAGTTTAACGGGCGAAACGATGAGAAGAAACGTTAAAAAAGGGTGCTGTGGTGAGCTGGCTGGAAAGTGTTAGACTACAGCGTTGCTGCTGTTATGCATAATTCTGCGGTTTGACGCTCATCTGGCGTTTATCACCCATTACTGTTTTTAACCCTGGGTACATTGTGCTACCGGGATGAAGCCATCGAGGAGTGTGGTTACACAATGGCAAAAGAGAAAAAACGAGGCTTTTTTTCCTGGCTGGGATTTGGCAAAGAAGAAGAGAAACAACCCTCAACGGAAGAGCAGACATCACAGACTGCACAATCGGAAGTCCAGCAGCCAGAACAGGAAGCCCCGGCAATAAGTCAGGCGAAAACCCATGCGGAAGAGACCGTTGCAACCCCTGAACACGTCGTTGAACCGCAACGCCCCCTCGCTCCCGGCGCCACAGTAGAGCCCACGCCCCCTGCGTCAGACGCTGAACGTGCGTTGACTCAGCAGGAGGGCGGGATTGCACCGGCGAAAACCACTGAGCCTGCGCCCGTTCCCACGGAAGATGATGCACCGCTGAGCGACGATGAACTGGCCGCGCTGGCGCTGGCCGATGCGGATATCGTTGAGGTCGCGCCTCACGAGCCTGAAACTGTGGCGTCAGAACCTGCCCCTGTTGCAGACGACGCACCGCTGAGCGACGACGAACTGACCGCGCTGGCGCTGGCCGATGCGGATATCGTGGAGGTTACGCCTCACGAACCTGAAACTGTGGCGTCAGAACCTGCCCCTGTTGCAGACGACGCACCGCTGAGCGATGACGAACTGACCGCGCTGGCTTTAGCGGGCGCGGATGCCGTTGAGGAAGCGCCTCACCATGCGGGTCAGGCAGAACCTACCGATACCGTCAGCGATCTTCCCCTGGCCGCCGCGCCGCTAGTGACGCAGGAGCAGGATCGTCCGACGAAAGAAGGCTTCTTTGCCCGCCTGAAACGTAGCCTGGTGAAAACCCGCCAGAATCTGGGCTCGGGTTTTATCGGCCTGTTTCGTGGCAAGAAGATCGATGATGAGCTTTTCGAAGAGCTGGAAGAGCAACTGCTGATTGCGGATGTGGGGGTTGAAACGACGCGCCGCATTATTACCAGCCTGACGCAGCAGGCCGATCGTAAACAGCTTCGCGATGCAGAGGCGCTTTATGGCCTGCTGAAAAGCGAAATGGCCGGGATTCTGGCGAAAGTCGAAGCACCGCTCAACCTTGAAGGTAAAACCCCGTTCGTCATTTTGATGGTCGGTGTAAACGGTGTGGGTAAAACCACCACCATCGGTAAGCTGGCTCGTCAGTATCAGGCTGAAGGGAAGTCGGTCATGCTGGCGGCGGGCGATACCTTCCGTGCGGCGGCCGTTGAACAGCTTCAGGTATGGGGCCAGCGCAACAACATTCCTGTGGTGGCACAGCACACCGGCGCGGATTCTGCCTCGGTGATTTTCGACGCCATTCAGGCTGCCAAATCCCGTGGCGTTGACGTCTTAATCGCCGACACCGCGGGGCGTTTGCAAAACAAATCGCACCTGATGGAAGAGCTGAAGAAAATCACACGCGTGATGAAAAAGCTGGATGAGCAGGCGCCGCATGAAGTCATGCTGACAATTGATGCCAGCACCGGGCAGAATGCCATCAGCCAGGCCAAACTGTTCAATGAAGCCGTCGGTCTGACCGGCATTACCCTGACGAAACTGGATGGCACGGCCAAAGGTGGCGTGATTTTCTCGGTGGCGGATCAGTTTGGCATACCTATCCGTTATATCGGTGTTGGAGAAGGCATCGAAGATTTACGGCCCTTCAAGGCCGAGGATTTTATTGAGGCACTGTTTGCCCGAGAGGACTAATTAGGATGATTCGCTTTGAAGAGGTCAGTAAGGCATATCTCGGCGGACGTCAGGCGCTGCAGGGAGTAGATTTTCATCTGCGTCCTGGTGAAATGGCGTTTCTGACCGGCCATTCTGGCGCAGGGAAAAGTACCTTGCTGAAGCTGATTTGTGGCATTGAACGTCCCAGCGCCGGACAAATCTGGTTTAGCGGGCATGATATTTCACGTCTGCGTAACAGCGAGGTGCCGTTTCTGCGCCGTCAGATTGGGATGATCTTTCAGGATCACCACCTGCTGATGGATCGTTCCGTGTACGACAACGTGGCGATTCCGTTGATCATATCCGGGGCCAGCGGTGAGGATATCCGGCGTCGTGTTTCTGCGGCCTTAGACAAAGTGGGCCTGCTCGACAAAGCGAAAAGTTATCCTATTCAACTTTCTGGTGGTGAACAGCAGCGCGTCGGCATTGCGCGTGCCGTCGTGAATAAACCTGCGGTACTGCTGGCGGATGAACCGACGGGTAACCTTGATGAGGCCCTGTCTGAAGACATTCTGCGGCTGTTTGAAGAGTTTAATCGCGTTGGGGTGACTGTCTTGATGGCGACACATGATGTGGCGCTTATCGGTCGCCGAAATTATCGGGTGATGACGCTGAACAAAGGACGCCTGCACGGAGGCCACGATGGTCAATAAACGCAATAAACGCGCGACAGCGCCGAAGGCGAAGCAACCGTCGAAAAGCAAAGCGTTACGCGGCGGCATGCAGGAGCAGTGGCGCTATGCGCTGCGCGGTACGTTGTCTGACATGTGGCGTCAGCCACTGGCGACGTTGCTGACGGTGATGGTTATCGCCATTTCTCTGACGCTGCCCAGCGTGTGTTATATGGTGTGGAAAAACGTCAGCCAGGCCGCCACGCAATGGTATCCGGCTCCGCAGCTTACGGTTTATCTCTCTAAAACCCTGGACGACACCGCGGCGGAAAACGTGACGGCCCAGCTAAAGCAGGTCGATGGCGTGGAGCACGTCAACTATCTGACGCGTGAAGAGGCCCTGAACGAATTCCGTAACTGGTCAGGCTTTGGTGGCGCGATGGATATGCTGGAGCAGAATCCTCTGCCGGCCGTTGTCATTATTACGCCTAAGCTCAACTTCCAGAATTCGGACACTCTGCAAACCCTGCGCGACAGGGTGGCAAAAGTGCAGGGCGTAGACGAAGTACGCATGGATGACAGTTGGTTCGCCCGTCTTGCGGCCCTGACCGGGCTGGTGGGACAAATTGCCTCCATGATCGGTATCTTAATGATCGTGGCGGTGTTCCTGGTGATTGGCAACAGCGTCAGGCTGAGCATTTTTGCCCGGCGCGATACGATCAACGTACAGAAGCTGATCGGGGCCACCGATGGGTTTATCCTGCGTCCGTTCCTGTATGGCGGGGCGTTATTAGGTTTCACCGGGGCGGTATTATCGCTGATTCTGTCTGAAGTGTTGGTCCTGCGTCTGCAGTCCGTCGTGGCGCATGTTGCGTCGGTGTTTGGCACGACATTCTCTCTGGAAGGTTTTTCCTGGGATGAGGCGCTACTGCTGCTGCTGATTGCGGCCATCATCGGATGGATTGCGGCCTGGCTGGCGACGGTACAACATTTACGCCGATTTACGCCCCAGTAAACTGCTGCAACATTTTTTTGTTATAATCATCCTCTGCTGCCGACAATGGGTGCAGAGGATGTTGCCCCGCTGTCATCTGTGTGTAAAATATACACTGCTATAATTGAACTTGTGGATAACTTTGTTTTCCAAGTAGCACAGATTGCTTTTGGTTTTCCTGCGACGTTGACATAATGTGACGTGCGCTTAAGGAAAGATGCGGCAATTCCACTGATTTTGTGAGGGTTTGAATGACCAAAGAAATGCAAACTTTAGCTATTGCTCCTCTGGGCAACCTGGAATCTTATGTTCGGGCTGCCAATACCTGGCCGATGTTGTCGGCAGAAGAGGAAAAGGCGTTGGCTGAACGGCTGCATTACCAGGGCGATCTGGATGCGGCAAAGACGCTGATCCTGTCTCACCTACGCTTTGTTGTTCATATCGCTCGTAACTACTCAGGCTACGGCCTGCCTCAGGCTGACCTGATTCAGGAAGGTAACATCGGCTTGATGAAAGCCGTTCGTCGCTTTAATCCTGAAGTTGGCGTCCGTCTGGTGTCCTTTGCCGTTCACTGGATCAAAGCGGAAATTCACGAATACGTGCTGCGTAACTGGCGTATCGTGAAAGTGGCGACCACCAAGGCACAGCGTAAGCTGTTCTTTAACCTGCGTAAAACCAAGCAGCGTCTGGGCTGGTTTAATCAGGATGAAGTGGAAATGGTCGCGCGTGAGCTGGGCGTAAGCAGCAAAGATGTGCGAGAAATGGAATCGCGCATGGCGGCTCAGGATATGACCTTTGATATGTCCGCTGACGATGAAAGCGGCGAAGGCAAATCCATGGCCCCGGTGCTGTATCTCCAGGATAAAACCTCTGATTTTGCCGACGGCATTGAAGAGGATAACTGGGAATCCCATGCGGCCGATAAGCTGACATACGCAATGGAAGGCCTGGACGAGCGCAGCCAGCATATTATCCGTGCCCGCTGGCTGGATGAGGACAACAAAACGACCCTGCAGGAACTGGCCGATCGTTACGGCGTTTCCGCAGAGCGCGTCCGACAGCTTGAAAAGAACGCGATGAAAAAACTTCGAATGGCGATCGAAGCCTGACGAGACAGGGCGACCTCAGGTCGCCCTTTTTACTGCCTGCACGTTATTTCACCCAGCCGTCAACCTGCGCACGAAAACCACACGCCTGCATAAACGCCGCCCGGATGCGTTGATCGTCACTCCCGTCATCGGCAATCCACCAGTCGTTCAGCGATGGATTCTGCTGCATCGTTTCTTCCAGGAGATACTGACCGACACCACGCCGTTTGGTGGCCTCTCTTACCGTCAGATGATGCACCTTGCCATGAATCCCTGAAATTTCTAACTGCAATGCCGCCAGCAAACGATCGTTGAAGCGCGCGGCATAAAGACGATGGCTTTCATTTAACGACGCCTCCAACTGCGCGATATCCCTTTCAGGCCAGATCTTCCCCAGGTCTGTCCGGTCCTGCTGCGTCAGCGAGGTCAGACGCATAATGGTGAGCTTCATAACAAACACCTGTATGTGTAAAAAGCCGATAATGTAGTCAATTCCCGTAACCGGAACCCCGACACATTTTAAGCAATAAAACAGGTCAAAACCGCGACCGAGTGCCAGGATAATAGTGATAAACAGGTATTCCGATTTTAAAGACAGCATAACGCGCTGGCCTGGTAAGCAAAAGCTGTGCATTGCCTCCAGATGATTATGCTGCTTAACATTGCGAATCATGAATATGTCAGTTGCTTTACAGAATATACTTCCTGTTTAATAGTCTGAAATATAAAGCCTTATTACTAATAAAAGCCAGAAAAGCGTGCTAACTCATTATTGTTAAATCAGTTTTCCACTTTATCTGGCAGAAAATAACATCACTCACAACAAACACGACATAACTGATGGGGTAGTTCGCATGAAAATGACAGGTCGCGCGTTACTGGCAGGATGCGTTGCATTGGCGATGAGCCATGCGGCAATGGCGAAAGATATTAAAATAGCTATCGTAGGTGCCGCTACTGGCCCGGTCGCGCAGTATGGTGATATGGAATTTACCGGCGCTGCACAGGCGATTAAAGATATTAATGCCAAAGGTGGCGTAAACGGCGACAAACTGGTCGGTGTGGAATATGACGATGCCTGTGACCCAAAACAAGCGGTTGCAGTGGCCAACAAGGTGATTAACGACGGCATTAAATATGTCATCGGACACCTGTGTTCTTCCTCAACGCAGCCTGCTTCAGACATCTACAATGACGAAGGCGTGCTGATGATTACCCCGGCCGCCACGGCACCTGAACTGACCGCACGGGGTTATGCAGACGTGATGCGCACCACCGGTCTGGATTCTGATCAGGGCCCAACCGCAGCGAACTACATCCTGGATGTGATTAAACCAAAACGTATCGCTGTTGTGCATGACAAACAGCAGTACGGACAGGGCCTGGCGGAATCCGTCCAGAAAACCCTGAAAGCCAAAGGTGGCAACGTGGTGATGTTTGAAGGGATCACCGCAGGCGATAAAGATTTCTCTACCCTGGTTGCCCGTCTGAAGAAAGAAAACGTGGATTTCGTTTATTACGGCGGTTACTACCCGGAGCTGGGCCAGATTCTGCGCCAGGCTAAAGCCGCAGGCCTGAAGGCCGGCTTTATGGGACCAGAAGGCGTGGGCAATGCCTCGCTGTCTAACATCGCGGGCGATGCGTCTGAAGGGCTGTACGTCACATTACCAAAACGTTACGACCAGCTGCCACAGAACAAGGCGATTGTTGAAGCCATTAAAGCCAACACCGCGTCTAACCGTAAAGATCCTACCGGACCTTTCGTCTGGACCACCTATGCGGCTATCCAGTCTCTGGTCACCGGCATCGAGCGCAGCAAGAGCGATGAACCCGATGCGATTGCGAAGAACCTTAAAACCGGCGCACCTGTTCCAACGGTTATGGGCGACCTGAGCTGGGATCAGAAAGGCGATCTGAAGGGCTTTGAATTTGGTGTCTTCAAATGGCACAAAGACGGTTCGTCTACCGCTGTTAAATAAGGCAATGACTCTTCCCCGTGATCGGTGATCGGTGATCGGTGATCGGGGAAGCAGGCGAAGGCCATGCGCACGCTGTCGTGCCGCCTTCGCCTTGCTAACCCTCTTCTGCTGGCAGGAGAGGGGTTTTCTGGTTCCTGAGTAGGTCCTCACTATGTCCGAGCAGTTTCTCTATTTCATTCAGCAGATGTTCAACGGGGTAACCCTCGGGAGCACCTACGCGCTGATCGCCATTGGCTACACCATGGTTTACGGCATTATCGGCATGATCAACTTCGCCCACGGCGAGGTCTATATGATCGGCAGCTATGTCTCTTTTATCGTGATTGCCGCCCTGATGATGATGGGCATTGATACCACATGGCTGATGATTGCCGCCGGTTTTGTGATGGCGGTGATTATTTCCAGCGCCTATGGCTGGAGCATTGAGCGGGTGGCTTACCGGCCGGTCCGCTCCTCCAAGCGCCTCATTGCCCTGATCTCCGCCATCGGGATGTCTATCTTTCTACAAAACTACGTCAGCCTGACCCAGGGCTCACGCGATCTTGCGCTGCCGAGTCTCATTACCGGCCAGTGGACGCTGGGCGAAAGCAATGGTTTTGCGGCCACGCTGTCGACCATGCAGGTGGTGATCTGGGTGGTGACGTTCCTGACCATGCTGGCACTGACCTTGTTTATTCGCTATTCCCGCATGGGCCGCGCCTGCCGGGCCTGTGCTGAAGACCTGAAAATGGCCAGTCTGCTGGGGATTAACACGGACCGCGTGATATCGCTCACCTTCGTGATTGGTGCGGCGATGGCGGCAGTGGCCGGTGTGCTGTTAGGCCAGTTTTATGGCTCGATCAACCCGTTTATCGGCTTTATGGCAGGCATGAAAGCCTTTACCGCAGCGGTACTGGGCGGCATTGGCAGTATTCCCGGCGCGATGATTGGCGGTCTGGTGCTGGGCATTGCTGAAGCCCTGACCTCGGCTTATCTCTCAACCGAATATAAAGATGTGGTGTCGTTTGCCTTACTGATTGTGGTGCTGCTGGTGATGCCGACCGGTATTCTGGGCCGTCCGGAGGTAGAGAAAGTATGAAACGCCTTGGTCTGGTCAATGCACTGATCTCTACGGTCATGCTGCTGGTTCTGGCCGCGTTCTTTATGGGAATGCGCCTCGATCTGAATGGTACGAAGCTGCAGGTGGTGAATGCCGGTAGCGTGCGCTGGAACTGGATATTTATCGGTTGTGCGGTGGTGTTCCTGTTCCAGCTGCTGCGCCCGCTGTTTCAGGGCAAGCTGAAACGCAGCGGCGGCCTGGTGCTGCCCGGCTTTGATGGTTCCACGCCAAAGCAAAAGCTCGTCATGGCATTGATGATCGCCGCCGCCGTTATCTGGCCGTTCCTGGTCTCGCGCGGCAGCGTTGATATCGCGACGCTGACGCTCATCTACATCATGCTGGGCCTGGGGTTGAACGTGGTGGTTGGGCTGTCAGGGCTGCTGGTTCTGGGTTACGGCGGGTTCTACGCGATAGGCGCTTATACCTTTGCCCTGCTCAATCATTACTATGGTTTCGGTTTCTGGCAGAGCCTGCCGCTGGCTGGTTTAGTGGCTGCCGCGTTTGGTCTGCTGCTGGGGTTCCCGGTGTTGCGGTTGCGTGGTGATTATCTGGCGATTGTGACGCTCGGCTTCGGCGAAATCGTCCGTATCCTGCTGCTGAATAACACCGCGATTACTGGTGGGCCAAACGGTATTGCCCAGATTCCCAAACCCACGTTCTTCGGCCTGGAGTTTGGCCGCCGCGTCAGTGAAGGTGGATGGGGCACGTTTCACGACGTCTTTGGCATGAAATACGATCCCAGTGACAGGGTGATTTTCCTGTATCTGGTGGCATTACTGTTGGTGGTGCTGACGCTGTTTGTGATTAACCGCCTGCTGCGTATGCCGCTCGGCCGGGCCTGGGAAGCATTGCGTGAAGATGAGATTGCCTGTCGCTCGCTGGGCTTAAGCCCGACCCGTATTAAACTCACGGCCTTTACCATCAGTGCTGCCTTTGCGGGGTTTGCCGGTACGCTGTTTGCTGCCCGTCAGGGATTTGTCAGCCCGGAATCTTTTACCTTCGTCGAATCTGCTTTTGTCTTAGCCATCGTCGTGCTGGGCGGGATGGGATCGCAGTTCGCCGTTATTCTGGCCGCCATTTTGCTGGTGGTTTCACGTGAACTGATGCGTGATCTCAATGAGTACAGCATGCTGGTATTGGGTGGATTGATGGTGCTGATGATGATCTGGCGTCCACAGGGCTTACTGCCCATGAAGCGTCCGCACCTGAAACTCAGGCAGGGTAAACAAGGAGAGCAGGCATGAGTCAGCCTTTGTTAGCCGTTGAGGGCCTGATGATGCGCTTCGGCGGTCTGTTAGCCGTGAACAACGTAAAGCTGGAACTGCGACCCCAGGAAATCGTGTCGCTTATCGGGCCAAACGGCGCGGGTAAAACCACCGTCTTCAACTGCCTGACCGGCTTTTACAAGCCCACTGGCGGCAGCATTACGCTGCGTGACAAGAATCTGGCCGGTTTATCCGGGCAGAAGATCGCCCGCATGGGGATTGTGCGTACGTTCCAGCACGTACGTCTGTTCCGCGAAATGACGGTGATTGAAAATCTGCTGGTCGCGCAGCATCAGCATCTGAAAAGCGGCGTCTTTTCAGGCCTGATTAAAACGCCCGCTTTTCGCCGCAGTGAAGGCGACGCGCTGGATCGTGCTGCCACCTGGCTTGAGCGCGTCGGCTTGCTGGACATGGCCAATCGTCAGGCCGGTAATCTGGCCTATGGTCAGCAGCGCCGACTGGAGATTGCCCGCTGCATGGTGACGCGCCCGGAGATTTTAATGCTGGATGAGCCGGCTGCCGGGCTTAACCCGCGAGAGACGCACGAGCTGGATGAGTTGATTGCCGAGCTACGTGGTGAGCATAAGGTTTCCGTGTTGTTGATTGAACACGATATGAAGCTGGTCATGGGGATTTCCGATCGTATCTATGTGGTGAATCAGGGAACGCCGCTGGCTAACGGCACACCGGAAGAGATTCGTAATAACCCGGATGTGATCCGTGCCTATTTAGGAGAGGCGTAATATGGCCATGTTAACCATTGATAACGTCAGTGCGCATTACGGAAAAATCCAGGCCCTGCACGGCGTTAGCCTGCATATTGACCAGGGTGAAATTGTGACCCTGATTGGTGCAAACGGGGCGGGCAAAACCACGCTGCTGGGTACGCTATGCGGTGAACCGCGTGCGACCAGCGGCACCATCACCTTTGACGGTAAAGCCATCACCGACTGGCAAACGGCGCGGATTATGCGCGAAGCCATTGCCATCGTGCCCGAAGGACGCCGCGTGTTTTCACGCATGACCGTGGAAGAGAATCTGGCAATGGGCGGTTTTTTTGCCAGCCGCCAGCAGTATCTGCAACGCATCGAACGGGTGTATACGCTGTTTCCGCGTCTGGCTGAGCGTAAAATTCAGCGGGCAGGCACCATGTCGGGTGGCGAACAGCAGATGCTGGCGATTGGCCGGGCACTGATGAGTCAACCGCGCCTGTTGTTACTGGATGAGCCTTCCCTGGGCCTGGCGCCGATTATTATTCAGCAAATATTCGATACGATTGAGCAGTTACGCAGCGAAGGCATGACGATTTTCCTGGTAGAGCAGAATGCTAACCAGGCTCTGAAACTGGCCGATCGGGGTTACGTGCTGGAAAACGGTCACGTGGTGCTGGAGGACAGCGGCGAGGCGTTACTTTCCAATGAGGCCGTGCGCAGCGCATATCTGGGCGCATAGGTGGCAGGCCTGGCTCTCAGGCCTGGCGCATGTCGGGCAGCGCTCACTCTCGTTATCGCTTTTTTGGGTTTCGAGGGTGGGGCGCTGTCACACTTCAGTTATCTGGCTCAACTTTCCTACCCTCGTCGTATCGTCCTCATGCATTAATCCCGCTTATCCCTGTCATCTTCTGACATTCCGCTGTCATTTTTCCGTCATCTGACTGTTATTTTTCCGTCATTTCAGCGTGTCATGTTACTTCGCGAGCAAAAAATGCGTGATAACGCGCGTACCTACCTGAACAGGAAAATTCTATGTCCGTTGTTACTTTTCGTCGTAGCCTGATGAGCGCACTGCTCGGTCTGGCGATCAGTGGTAATGCAATGGCCGCTACTGAGATCTCTTTCTGGCACTCAATGGAAGGCGAGTTAGGCAAAGAGGTTGACTCACTGGCGCAACGTTTTAACCAGGAACACCCGGATTACAAAATCGTCCCGGTGTACAAAGGGAACTACGAACAAAGTCTGGCGGCAGGTATCGCTGCGGTCCGCACAGGAAAAGCCCCGGCCCTGTTACAGGTTTATGAAGTGGGCACCGCCACGATGATGGCCTCCAAAGCCATCGTGCCGGTGTACCAGGTGTTCAAAGATGCTGGCATCCCAATGGATGAGAAGCAGTTTGTCCCTGCGGTCGCCGGCTACTACAGCAACGCACAAGGTCAGCTGATCTCTCAGCCCTTCAACAGCTCCACGCCGGTGCTGTATTACAACAAAGATGCGTTTAAAAAAGCAGGTTTGAATCCGGACCAGGCCCCCAAAACCTGGCAGGAACTGGCTAAGGATGCGGCCGCACTGCGTAAATCCGGCATGAGTTGTGGTTATGCCAGCGGCTGGCAGGGCTGGATTCAGATTGAAAACTTCAGCGCCTGGAACGGCCTGCCGGTTGCCACCAAAAACAACGGTTTCGACGGCACCGATGCGGTACTGGAGTTCAACAAACCGGCTCAGGTTCGTCATATCCAGCTACTGGAAGATATGAACAAGAAAGGGGACTTCACCTATTTTGGTCGTAAAGACGAATCGACCGCCAAGTTCTATAACGGTGACTGCGGCATGACCACCGCCTCATCGGGCTCGCTGGCGGATATTCGCCATTACGCCAAATTTAACTACGGCGTCGGCATGATGCCTTACGATGCGGATATCCCGAATGCACCGCAGAACGCCATTATCGGCGGCGCCAGCTTGTGGGTCATGAAGGGCAAAGATGCCAATACCTACAAAGGCGCAGCGGAATTTATGAAATTCCTCACCGAGCCAAAAATTGCGGCGGAATGGCATCAGAAAACCGGCTACCTGCCGATTACCACTGCCGCTTATGAGCTGACGAAGAAAGAAGGCTTCTACGAGAAAAACCCAGGTGCCGATATTGCGATTCGCCAGATGATGAACAAGCCGCCATTGCCTTATACCAAAGGCATGCGTCTGGGGAATATGCCGCAGATCCGTACCATCCTGGATGAAGAGCTGGAAGGCGTCTGGACCGGCAAGCAGTCGCCGCAGGCCGCGCTGGATAGTGCAGTGAAGCGGGGTAACGAACTGCTGCGTCGTTTCGAGCAACAGAATAAGTAATCCATTCTGCAGGGCCAGCTGCGGCTGGCCTTTTTTCCTTAAAAGTCAGAGAACGCTATGTCTCCCTCTCGCCCGGTGTTTCGCAATCGACTGTTACCCTATTTTCTGGTGCTGCCGCAGCTCTTGATCACCGCTATTTTCTTTGTCTGGCCGGCCGGTGAAGCCCTGTGGTATTCCCTGCAAAATCTTGATCCCTTCGGTATCTCCAGTACCTTTGTCGGGCTGGACAACTTCAAACGGCTGTTTGCCGACGGTCTTTATCTGGATACCTTCTGGACCACCATCAAGTTTAGCGGCATGGTGGCTTTCTTTGGCATGGTGTCATCGTTACTGCTGGCCGCGCTGGTGGACTACGTGGTGCGCCTGCGTAAGCTCTATCAGATGCTGCTGCTGCTGCCCTACGCGGTGGCGCCGGTTATTGCTGCCGTGTTGTGGATGTTCCTGTTCAGCCCCGGTCTGGGTTTATTAAGCTATCTGCTTAACCACATGGGTTATAACTGGAACTTTGCTCAGAACAGCGGACAGGCCATGTTTCTGGTGGTGCTGGCCTCGGTGTGGCAACAGATGAGCTACAACTTCCTGTTCTTTTTCGCCGCATTACAGTCGATACCGAAGTCGCTGGTTGAAGCTGCCGCCATTGATGGTGCAGGCCCGGTGCGTCGCTTCTTCTCGATTTCGCTGCCGTTGATCACGCCCGTGAGTTTCTTCCTGCTGGTGGTCAACCTGATTTATGCCTTCTTCGATACCTTCCCGGTCATTGATGCCGCGACAGGCGGTGGCCCGGTACAGGCGACGACGACGCTTATCTATAAAATTTATCGGGAAGGTTTTACCGGCCTGGATCTCTCCTCTTCAGCGGCACAGTCCGTGGTGTTAATGCTGCTGGTTATTGGCCTGACGGTCATTCAGTTCCGCTTCGTTGAGCGTAAGGTGCAATACCAATGATTGAAAATCGTCGCGGGCTGGACATTTTCAGCCATGTGGTGCTGGTGCTCGGCATCCTGACCATCCTGTTTCCGCTCTATGTTGCCTTTGTGGCGGCAACGCTGGATAACGACGCCGTGTATAACGTCCCGATGACGCTGATTCCCGGCACGCACCTGTGGGAAAACATTTCGCACATCTGGACGCGGGGCGTGAACGGCAACGGTCCGGCCTTTAGTGTGCTGCTGATGAACAGCGTTATCATGGCGCTGGGGATAACCATTGGCAAAATCCTGGTGTCGATTCTGTCGGCCTTTGCGCTGGTGTGGTTTCGTTTTCCGCTGCGCTCACTGTTCTTCTGGATGATCTTTATCACCCTGATGCTGCCGGTCGAAGTGCGTATTTTCCCGACAGTGCAGGTTATTGCCGATCTCAACCTGCTGGACAGCTACAGCGGGCTGACCCTGCCACTGATGGCCTCGGCCACCGCCACCTTTCTGTTTCGGCAGTTTTTTATGTCGCTGCCGGATGAGTTAATCGAAGCGGCGCGCATTGACGGTGCCAGCGCGATGCGTTTTTTCTGGGACATTGTGCTGCCCCTGTCGAAAACCAACCTGGCGGCGCTGTTCGTTATCACCTTTATCTACGGCTGGAACCAGTATCTCTGGCCCCTGTTAATTATCGATAACGCAAACCTGGGCACCGCCGTGGCCGGGATCAAAAGCATGATCTCCACCAGTGGTTCGCCGACCCAGTGGAACGAAGTGATGGCGGCAATGTTATTAACCCTGATTCCACCGGTAGTGGTGGTATTTGTTATGCAGCGCGCCTTTGTGCGTGGTCTGGTTGAGAGCGAGAAATAGAGATGGCAGGCGTAACCCTTCAGGCGGTGACCAAGTCTTACGACGGTAAAAATCAGATCATCCAACCGCTCAACGTCACGATTAATGACGGTGAGTTTATGGTTATGGTTGGCCCCTCCGGCTGCGGCAAATCCACGCTGTTGCGCATGGTCGCCGGACTCGAACGGGTAACCTCTGGTGATATCTATATAGCCGATAAACGCGTGACCCATGAAGAGCCGAAAGATCGCGGCATTGCCATGGTGTTCCAAAACTATGCGCTCTATCCCCATATGTCCGTTGAAGAGAACATGGCCTATGGCCTGAAAATTCGCGGCATGAGCAAAGAACAGGTTCGTCAACGGGTGCTGGAAGCCGCGCGGAGCCTGGAGCTGGATCATCTGCTGACGCGCCGTCCACGCGAGTTATCCGGTGGGCAGCGCCAGCGCGTTGCCATGGGACGCGCCATTGTGCGCGAGCCAGCCGTCTTTCTGTTTGATGAGCCACTCTCTAACCTTGATGCCCGCCTGCGCGTTCAGATGCGGCTGGAGCTTCAGCAGCTGCATCGTCGTTTGCAAACCACCAGCTTATACGTGACGCACGATCAGGTAGAGGCGATGACGCTGGCCCAGCGCGTTATGGTCATGAATAAAGGGATTCTTGAGCAGATCGGCACACCGGTTGAGGTCTATGAACGACCAGCAAGCCAGTTTGTGGCTTCATTTATGGGTTCACCGGCCATGAATCTGATCCATGGCAATATCAGCCAGGATGGCTCACGCTTTACGGTTGATGCCTCTCACAGCATCGCCGTTGGCGAGGGGAAAGCGAAGTGGGCCAATCGTCCTGTGGTACTGGGCGTCCGACCCGAACATATTCAGATCACCAGCCAGGAGCAGGGCGGCATTCCGTTCCGGGTGGAAACTCTGGAAATGTTGGGTGCGGATAATCTGGCACACGGCCGCATCGGTGAGGCGCGTTTAGTGGTACGCTTGCCACACAGCGAGCGCCCTGAAGCAGGCAGTACCTTATGGTTACATCTGCCTGTAGGGTCGCTACATTTCTTCGATTCAACGCACGGGAAACGTCTGGAATGAGCAAAAAACTGTGGCCTTATCCGTCGATCGTCGCCCATCGTGGCGGTGGCAAACTCGCCCCGGAAAATACCCTTGCGGCGATTGATGTGGGGGCAAAATATGGCCATCTGATGATTGAATTTGACGCCAAATTGTCGGCCGATGCGCACATCTTCCTGCTGCATGACGATACGTTAGATCGCACCAGTAACGGCTGGGGCGTTGCCGGTGAGCTGCCATGGGACAAGCTGTCGCAACTCGATGCTGGCAGCTGGTTTAGTGACGTCTTCCAGGGCGAAAAACTGGCCCGGCTGGATGAGGTGGCAGAACGCTGCCGTCAGCATGGCATGATGGCAAACATCGAAATTAAACCCACAACAGGAACGGACGCGGAAACCGGGCGCGCTATCGCTCAGGCGGCGGCAACGCTATGGCAGGGGCAAACCTTGCCGCTGCTTTCTTCTTTTTCGTATGCGGCGCTGGAAGCCGCTATGCAGGCTGAGCCTCAGCTACCGCGTGGGCTGTTATCTCACAGTTGGGATACGGCATGGAAAGAGAAAACTGGCGCGCTGGACTGCACCTCAATTCATCTGAATCACAAGGTTTTAACCGAAGCGCGGGTGGCAGAGCTAAAAGAGGCCGATCTGCGTATTCTGGTTTACACCGTCAACAGCCCTGACCGGGCCAGAACGTTGCTGAAATGGGGCGTCGATGCCATCTGTACCGACAGCATCGACCTGATTGGCCCCGATTTTAGTTAATACGCATTCTGTTGAGTCTGTTGATTCTGCTGCTGGCCCGGCTGCGATTTAATTACGCGCTGCTGGGCACTGTCCCGCTGTTCCTGCAATTTCCGCTGTAAATCCTGGTTCTGACGCTGCTGGTCCTGCTGCAGTTTATTCTGCTGTTGCTGCGACTGATTGAGCATCTGCGTTTGCATTCGCTGCTGGCTGGGGTTATAGCCAGGTTGATTAGGATTGTTGGTGTTATTCAACATGTTTGCCATGCCGGTTAACGGCAACAGGGCGGCGAAAACCATAAGCCACTTTTTCATTTTTATCCTCCAGTAAACGACCGGATGCTGTGTGCGCATGCCCGAATCGGGTCACGGGGTCGTGCAGATAAGTTTATGCACGAGTTCAAATTACTGCTCCAGGAGTGCGCTGAATTTGCGTTACTTCTTGATATTCGACTGTGTTTGTAGTCAGTTACATAAAGAATAAAGAAATGTAAATAAAAGTGGAGAGTGGAAACAACATGATGATGCAAGGCAAACTTCGCCAGCTGGGCTGGTCATTATTGATGAGTTTTACTGTTGTGACCGGGGCGGGTGCCGCGCCGGTTCAGGCACCGCCAGTCTCTTATGGTATCGACAGCGATACGTTTCATCCGGTTAAGGCGCATAACGGTATGGTGGCCTCAGTGGATGCGCTGGCAACCCAGGTCGGCGTTGATATCCTGCGCCAGGGCGGTAACGCGGTGGATGCCGCCGTTGCGGTAGGTTTTGCGCTAGCGGTGACGCATCCGCAGGCGGGCAACCTGGGCGGTGGGGGCTTTATGCTGCTGCGCACGGCATCAGGACAGACCACGGCCATCGATTTTCGTGAAATGGCCCCGGCGGCGGCTTCACGCGACATGTTCCTGGATAAGCAGGGAAATGCCGATAGCAAGCTTTCACTCACTTCACATCTGGCCTCAGGTACGCCCGGCACCGTGGCGGGTTTTGCTTTAGCCGTCAACAAATATGGCACGCTGCCGCTCAGCAAGCTGCTGGCTCCCGCCATTAAACTGGCGCGTGACGGTTTTGTCGTCAACGATGCGCTGGCTGATGATCTGAAAACCTACGGAAAGGAAGTGCTGATCACCCATCCCAACAGCAAAGCCATTTTCTATAAGCCGGATGGCACGCCGTGGATAAAGGGCGACCGTCTGGTACAAAAAAATCTGGCCCACAGCTTACAGTTGATTGCTCAGCAAGGCCCGGATGCCTTCTATAAAGGGAAAATTGCCGATCAAATCGCTGCCGAAATGGCCCAGCATGGTGGGTTAATCAATAAAGCCGATTTAGCAGCCTATCACGCGGTTGAACGCAAGCCTGTCAGCGGCACCTATCGTGGCTATGAGGTGTTCTCCATGCCACCGCCTTCATCGGGCGGTATTCATATTGTGCAGATCCTGAATATCCTGGAAAATTTTGACCTGGGCAAAATGGGCTTCGGCAGTGCGGACGCGATGCAGGTCATGGCGGAAGCGGAGAAATATGCCTACGCGGACCGTTCAGAATATCTCGGCGACCCGGATTTCGTTAAGGTGCCGTGGCAGGCGCTGACCAGTAAAGCTTATGCGAAGTCCCTGGCGCAGCAGATTGATATTGCCAAAGCCCGCCCGTCCAGCGACATCAAGCCGGGTAAACTGGCCCCGTATGAAAGCAACCAAACCACCCATTTTTCGGTTGTGGACAAAAGTGGCAATGCGGTCGCAGTCACCTACACGCTTAACACCTACTTCGGCAGCGGTATCGTCGCCGGTAACAGCGGCATTCTGATGAATAACCAGATGGATGATTTCTCAGCCAAGCCGGGTACGCCAAATGTTTATGGGTTAGTGGGTGGCGAAGCCAATGCCGTGCAGGCCAGGAAACGTCCGCTCTCTTCGATGTCACCGACTATCGTGGCGAAAGACGGGAAAACCTGGCTGGTAACGGGCAGCCCTGGCGGTAGCCGCATTATCACGACGGTATTACAGATGGTGGTAAACAGCATTGATTACGGTATGAACGTGGCAGAGGCAACCAATGCTCCACGCTTCCATCACCAGTGGCTGCCTGATCAACTGCGGGTTGAGAAGGGTTTCAGCCCGGATACCTTGCGGTTGCTGGAAGCCAAAGGTCAGCATGTGAAAGTGCTGCCGTCGATGGGCAGTACACAAAGTATTATGATTGGACCTGACGGGACGCTCTACGGGGCTTCTGATCCGCGCTCTGTAGACGATCTGAGTGCAGGATATTGATTTAAAAGGGCAACCTTGGGGTTGCCCGTCACGCTATACTTTCAGTCTCGCCATATAATGTGTATCAATCATGGCACCGTCGCGCATGGCATAGCCTTGCGCGGTGCCTTCAATCCGGAAACCGAACGCGTGATAGAGCGCTATCGCTTTGTCATTGTCGGTAAAGACCGAGAGTTCAATACGCGTAATCTGTAGCCAGTTGTCGCAGAGATCGATCATGGCCGCCATCAGAGCTTTGCCAATGCCCCGACGATGAAACGCCGGATCGACGCCCATTCCAAGTGTGGCACAGTGCCGACGCCGTGCAGCCGTCATGGCCTCAAGCGTCAGTTGCCCAACAACCTGCTCATCGAGACATGCCACCAGCATGTGGACGCCCGCGCGCGGATGGTTAAGTTTTTGCTCCCACAGCGTGGGCGATGGATAGGGCAACTGCAGCGTCGCCGCCTGGGTCTCCGGCTGACTATAGAGGCGCGTTAATGCGGGCGCATCCGTGGGAATGGCATGACGGATGGTCACTGGACTCATGGCTGTTTTCCTTGTGGGTGGCGCGATAAACCCTTTAAACATCAAGGAATTCACGTTGGGCGTCAATGAAAATAATGCGCAAAAAGACTTTACAGACGCGAATGATAATGATTATTATTGCCATGCGTTCTCCGGTGTCAGCGACACTTTAGAAAGCACGACATTGCTCACATTGCTTCCAGTATTATTTAGCCAGCCACGTGCTGGCTTTTTTTTGCCCGCTCTTCCGCGACACCTTCTTCAGCGCCTTTCAACAACCTTTCATTCAATGTTCATAATTTTTGAACAGAGAGGTGAAGTTTTTCAGCTATCAATCTTTTCCACCTGATACCACACTATAAAAAACATTGAGGAGATTTGAACATGATCTATTTACGTAAAGCTGAAGAACGTGGTCACGCGAATCATGGCTGGCTGGACAGCTGGCATACCTTTTCATTTGCCAACTATCACGACGCGAATTTTATGGGCTTCTCGGCGTTGCGCGTCATTAACGAAGACGTGATCGACCCGGGCCAGGGCTTTGGTACGCATCCCCATAAAGACATGGAAATTTTGACCTATGTGTTGTCGGGTACGGTTGAACATCAGGACAGCATGGGGAATAAAGAGCAGATTCCGGCGGGCGAATTTCAGATTATGAGTGCCGGTACGGGCGTGCGTCATTCAGAATATAACGCCAGCAAAACCGAACCCCTGCACCTTTATCAAATCTGGATTATTCCAGAGCGCACCGGTATTGAGCCGCGCTACGCTCAGCGTCGCTTCCCGGACGTACAGGGCCGTCAGTTTATTCTGACGCCGGACGCGCGTGATGGCTCGCTCAAAGTCTGGCAGGACATGACATTGTCGCGCTGGGTGTTTGCTGCGGGTGATAGCGACAGCGTGACTCTTGATGCGGGCCGCCGTATCTGGGTCCAGGTCGTGAAGGGCGAGGTGAAGGTGAATGGTCAGCCAGCTTCAAACAGCGATGCCTTTGCCGTCTGGGATGAAAGCCGTCTTGTGCTTGAGGCCGACAGCGACGCAGAAGTTCTGCTGTTTGATCTGCCGCCGGTGTAAGGCTGTGTGGGGCGGGCATATCTCGCCCCACTGGCAATCTGGCCGTAAAAAAGTGATAGACTCGTCGTAATTTGCTTTCAGGTCTACCCAGGCGCTTACGATGAAGAAGAAAAGACCGGTTTTACAGGACGTTGCCGATCGTATCGGTATCACCAAAATGACTGTCAGTCGTTATCTGCGCAATCCCGATCAAGTGTCTGTTGCGCTGGGGGAAAAGATTGCCGTGGCGCTGGATGAACTGGGTTACATCCCGAATCGTGCCCCTGATATGCTTTCGAATGCGACCAGCCGGGCCATTGGCGTGTTGCTGCCTTCCCTGACCAATCAGGTTTTCGCCGACGTACTGCGTGGCATTGAAGCCGTTACCGATGAAGCCGGTTACCAGACGCTGGTGGCGCACTTTGGCTATAACCCGGAAAAAGAGGAGCGCCAGCTCCGTTCGCTGCTGGGCTGGAACATCGACGGCGTTATTCTCACGGAGCGAACCCATACGCCGGGAACGTTGCGCATGCTGGAAGTGGCCGGTATTCCGGTTATTGAAATGATGGACAGCGTCACCCCCTGTCTTGATATGGCGGTGGGCTTTGACAATGTCGAAGCGGCCCGGCAAATGACGCTGGCGATTTTAAACAAAGGTCATCGGCACACCGTTTATCTGGGCGCGCGCCTGGATGAGCGTACGCTGCAAAAGCAACGTGGTTATGAAGCCGCAATGCGTGAAGCCGGCTTAACGCCGCGCAGCGTGATGATGGAAGAAGCCTCTTCTTTTAGTGCCGGTGGCGATCTCCTGCGTGAAGCGCAGCGCCGTTATCCCCAAACAGACAGCCTGTTCTGCACCAATGATGATTTGGCGGTTGGCGCGATGTTTGAGTGCCAGCGACAGGGCCTTAAGGTGCCTTCTCAGATGGCGATTGCTGGCTTCCACGGCCATGATATTAGTCAGGTTGTGACGCCACAGCTGGCGACCGTATTAACGCCACGTGACCGAATGGGACGTGAGTCTGCCGCGTTGTTACTGGCGCGTATCGCCGGTGAACACAGCGTCACCCAACCGCTGGATATCGGATTTGAGATTCTGGAAGGTGGCAGTATCTGATTAACACGATTTTATGAGTCAGCTCACACTTTAACGCTTTGTGAAGTAAAAAGGTTGCCAGCGTGTAATACCGCCAGGACAATGTCATCCATCATTGTTATCGGTAACATGGCAAGCTGAACTTGCCGGAGTGAAAAAATGACAACGCAATCCACGCCACATCACGTCTTTATTCTGATGGGTGTTTCAGGCAGCGGTAAATCCGTTGTCGCCAACCAGGTTTCCCACCAGTTAAACACCGCTTTTCTGGATGGTGATTTCCTCCATCCGCGCGCCAATATTCTGAAGATGGCAGAAGGTCATCCGCTGAATGATGATGACCGTTTGCCATGGTTACAGGCGCTGAACGATGCGGCTTTCGCCATGCAGCGGACTCAGGCCATCTCGATCATCGTCTGTTCTGCATTGAAAAAGCATTACCGCGATATTCTGCGCCAGGGCAATGACAACCTGCGTTTTGTCTATCTGAAAGGGGATTTCGATACCATCGAATCCCGCCTGAAAGCGCGCAAAGGTCACTTCTTTAAGCCGCAAATGCTGGTAACACAGTTTGCCACCCTGGAAGAGCCGGGCAGTGACGAGACAGATGTGCTGGTCGTGGATATCGCGAACCCGCTGGACGAGGTTGTGGCGGCTACGGTTGCGACTATCAAGGACGCTATCAATCAAGGCTAGGCCATGAATACCGCAACACTTATTTTGACCGCAGCAGGCTCTGTCCTGCTGCTGCTTTTTCTGGTGATGAAAGCCCGTATGCATGCCTTTCTCGCCCTGATGGTGGTATCGGTTGGGGCCGGGCTGTTATCCGGTATGCCGCTGGAGAAAATCGCAGAAACCATGCAGAAAGGGATGGGCGGTACGCTCGGCTTTCTGGCTATCGTGGTGGCGCTGGGCGCGATGTTTGGCAAAATCCTGCATGAAACCGGGGCCGTTGACCAGATTGCCATTCGTATGCTGAAAACCTTTGGCGAAAACCGCGCTCACTTTGCCATGGGCATCGCCGGGTTAATCTGCGCCTTACCGCTCTTCTTTGAAGTCGCCGTAGTGCTGCTCATCAGCATCGCTTTCGCCGTTGCGCGACGCACGGGCGACAATCTGGTGAAGCTGGTGATTCCGCTGTTTGCCGGTGTGGCGGCAGCCGCGGCCTTTCTGCTGCCGGGGCCGGCGCCCATGCTGTTAGCCTCGCAAATGCATGCAGATTTCGGCTGGATGATTTTAATCGGCCTGTGTGCCGCCCTGCCTGGGATGCTGATTGCAGGACCGCTGTTTGGTAATTTTATTGCTAAGCGCGTGTCGTTCAGCGCGCCACCTGAAGATCATCAGCCCGATATTGATGAAAACAAGCTGCCCTCTTTTGGTTTCAGCCTGTCCTTAATCCTGTTTCCTTTGGTGTTGGTTGGACTTAAAACCATTGGCGCGCGCTTCACCCGCGAAGGCTCCACGCTTTACCAGTGGCTGGAGTTCATCGGACATCCTTTCATCGCCATTCTGCTGGCCTGCCTGGTTGCCATTTACGGCCTGGCTTATCGTCAGGGCATGGACAAAGAGAAAGTGATGCAGATATGCGGCAGCGCCCTGCAGCCTGCGGGCATTATTTTGCTGGTGATTGGTGCGGGCGGCGTCTTTAAACAGGTGCTGGTCGATTCTGGCGTCGGCCCGGTGCTGGGGAATGCCCTGACCGGTGCCGGTCTGCCCGTTGCGCTGGCCTGTTTTATTCTGTCAGGCGCGGTGCGTGTGATTCAGGGATCGGCAACGGTTGCCTGTCTGACGACGGTAGGGTTAATCATGCCTGTGATTGAGCCGCTGCATTATAACGGCGCGCAGCTGGCGGCCTTATCCATTTGTATCGGTGGCGGTTCCATTATTATCAGCCACGTTAACGATGCAGGCTTCTGGCTGTTTGGGCGATTTACCGGGGCGACAGAAGGGGAAACCTTAAAGACATGGACGCTCATGGAAACCATTTTGGGCACCGTCGGTGCCGTCGTGGGCATGATCGCCTTCACGCTGCTTTCCTGATGCGTTTCAACCGGGCAGGGCTGCCCGGTTGAAACCGGCCATCGCTATAACTTCAGATACACGCGAATCCCATCTAAAAACATCTGCGTTGCCAGCATGATCAGAATCAATCCCATCAGGCGCTCCAGCGCGTTTACGCCTTTATCTCCCAGCAGGCGAAGAAACAGCCCCGATAACAGCAGAATCATGACCGTCACGCCCCAGGCAATCAGCAGTGCCCCCACCAGATGCGACATTTGATGAGGATACTGATGCGACAGCAGCATCAGGGTTGCCAGGAGTGAGGGGCCGGCGACCAGGGGAATCGCCAGCGGCACCAGAAAAGGCTCCTCCCCGGCAGGCAAGCCTGTGCTGCTGCTTTCAGGGGACGGGAAAATCATTTTGATGGCGATTAAAAACAGGATAACGCCACCGGAAATAGACACGGTTTCGGTGCGCAGGTTTAGAAAGGCCAGGATTCGCTCGCCGGTGAACAAAAACAGCAACATGATAATGAGCGCAATCAACATTTCGCGAATAAGCACAACTCGCCGACGTTTCGGTTCCAGATGCTTTAAAACCGACATAAAAATCGGCAAATTGCCTAATGGATCCATTATTAACAACAATAATATTGTTGCCGAGATCATTTCAGTCATTCGTTTTAGGTCTTCTCGTTATAGATAAAGTCAGGTTATTAGCACTGTTGCTGAAAAAGTTGGCCTGATTACATTAATTCACTTGCCAGAAAAGCTGCATTTTGTAGAGTTAATCAACACAGGCAATGCTGATTATTACGCAGAGTGGCGTGAGAGTACCACGACACTTTTCCCTTCGATAAGAAAGTCAGGTGTAGATCATCCTGAAACGGACATGACATGAAGAATGTAGGTTTAGTTGGTTGGCGCGGAATGGTTGGCTCAGTGCTGATGTCCCGCATGAGCGAAGAGCGTGATTTTGATGTGATCAATCCGGTCTTCTTCTCCACTTCACAGCACGGTGAGGCGGTCCCGGCATTTGCCGGTAAACAGCAGGGGACATTGCAGGACGCTTTTGATATTGAGGCGTTGAAGGCGCTGGATATCATTATTACCTGCCAGGGCGGCGACTATACCTCTGAGGTCTATCCAAAGCTGCGTTCCAGCGGCTGGAACGGTTACTGGATTGATGCGGCCTCCACATTACGCATGAAAGACGATGCCATCATTATTCTGGACCCGGTTAACCACCAGGTTATCCGTCAGGGCATCGACAGCGGCGTGAAAACCTTTGTGGGCGGCAACTGCACCGTCAGCCTGATGTTAATGTCGCTGGGCGGCCTGTTTGCGCAGGATCTGGTGGAGTGGGCGTCTGTGGCAACGTATCAGGCGGCCTCTGGCGGCGGTGCGCGTCATATGCGTGAACTGTTAACGCAAATGGGCATGTTGCACGATCACGTCGCCACCTCTCTGCAAAATCCGGCTTCAGCGATTCTGGATATCGAGCGTAGCGTAACGGATTTCACTCGCTCCGGCACATTGCCGACGGATAACTTCGGCGTGCCGTTAGCGGGCAGCCTGATTCCCTGGATCGATAAGCAACTCGAAAACGGTCAGAGCCGCGAAGAGTGGAAAGGCCAGGCTGAAACCAACAAGATTCTGGCAACCCAACGCGTGATTCCTGTCGACGGGCTGTGTGTCCGCGTGGGTGCGCTGCGCTGCCATAGCCAGGCCTTTACGCTGAAGCTTAAAAAGGACCTGCCGCTGGCGGAAATCGAGCAACTGCTGGCCGCCCATAATGAATGGGTGAAAGTGGTGCCTAACGACCGTGAGATCACGATGCGTGAACTCACGCCTGCCGCCGTTACCGGCACGTTGAGCACGCCGGTCGGTCGTCTGCGCAAACTGAATATGGGGCCAGAATACCTTTCTGCCTTTACCGTGGGCGATCAGTTGCTTTGGGGCGCGGCGGAGCCACTGCGTCGTATGTTGCGCCTGCTGATCGACTAAATCTGAATTACCTATAAGACCGGGCTTTCCCGGTCTTTTTCCCACAAATCACTGCAAACCGTTCTACCGTTACGATCACGAAGTGATCCGCTTCCCCTTTTTGCCTGTTTAGAAATAAATTTTTGCTTTTCTGCACTGATAACGTCCGCCATCAAGCTATCCTTTAACAAAGGCGTAACGTGAGTTAAGGATTTTGTTTTATCAACGACAGGGTTGGCGTAGTGGGTAAAGAGACGTTGACAAGACATGATGTGGTGCCGTTTTTAGCAACGTGCATCGGTCTCGCGAGGCGACAAAAAGCGTCTCTCGCTGGCAGCACACCAACAACTGTGACTGTTTTACTCTGCGCTGAAACTGACGGGTGAAATGCTTATGAGGCAGAAGGCCTCAGCACGGCAGACTGGCGGGCAGTGAAACGTTCCTCTCTCAGTCTGGCCTCTCCTGGCAAAAATGATGCGGTAAACGTGCTGATTTATCCTTGCAGGAGAAAAACGCCGTATTTTATTAAAGAATGTGAAACGCAGATCCGCTATACATAAATATCCTTTAATGGTGTACCCGATTCGCGCAGAAACGACGGTGACGGGTTTTCAACCTTAAACCGGACGGAATGCAAGCAGCACAAGTGGGCAAATCACGTTTAAGGTAGACGGCATCCGCCTGAGACGTCGCGTGAATATCATTTAAGGTCTGGGTCGTTGCCGGACAAGTGTCTGGCGCAACTTCGGGCCTTGCATCAAGCAGACAGGCTTAATGCGAACTGGTTGTGATTCAAGGAGGCGCGTGGTGACAGGCGTTTCGTTCTGGCACCCACGCCGCTGTACTCATGGCTCAATGAAGAGCAGCGCACGAGACTCGCGATAAATCTGCATCGTGGTCTTTTCGCCTGCCAACTATCACAGGAAGAAAGTCATGTCAGAGCTACCCGATCGCCAGGCGATCAATGCCCTTTTTGCGGGTAATTATTCCGACCCCTTTTCACTACTAGGGATGCACAAAACAGACAACGGACTCGAAGTGCGGGCGCTGCTTCCTGAAGCACTTGAAGTCTGGGTCATTGAAACCTCAACAGGGCGCAAACTTGTCCAACTGAAGTGCGATGATTCCCGTGGCTTTTTCAGTGGCGTGGTGCCTCGCCGTAAAAATCCTTTTCGCTATCAACTGGCGGTTAACTGGCATGGCCAGCAAAATCTGATTGATGATGCTTATCGTTTTGGCCCGTTGTTACAAGAGATGGATTTGTGGTTATTGGGTGAAGGCACTCACCTGCGACCTTATGAAACCTTAGGCGCGCACGGCGATGTGATCGATGGTGTTATTGGTACGCGGTTTTCTGTCTGGGCACCCAACGCTCGTCGTGTCTCCGTTGTCGGTGATTTCAACTTTTGGGATGGCCGCCGCCATCCGATGCGTCTGCGTCAGGAGATGGGCGTCTGGGAGCTGTTTGTTCCCGGTGCCATTAACGGGCAACTCTATAAATTTGAAATCATCGATGCGCATGGCCAGTTACGCATCAAGGCCGATCCCTTAGCGTTTGAAGCCCAAATGCGTCCTCAAACCGCCTCAATGATTTGCGGCCTGCCAGAAAAGGTGGAGATGCCGGCCTCGCGCAGAGCGGCGAATGCGTTTGATAAACCCATCTCCATTTATGAAGTTCATTTGGGGTCATGGCGTCGTCATACCGACGATAACTTCTGGCTCAGCTACAAAGAGCTGGCTGAGCAGCTCGTGCCCTACGTCAAAGAGATGGGTTTTACCCATATCGAACTGCTCCCCATCAACGAACATCCGTTTGACGGCAGCTGGGGCTATCAGCCGCTGGGTATGTATGCGCCAACACGACGTTTCGGCACCCGTGATGATTTCCGCTACTTTATCGAAAGCGCCCATGCGGCGGGGTTGAATGTGCTACTGGACTGGGTGCCGGGCCATTTCCCCAGCGATGACTTTGGCCTGGCGAAGTTTGATGGCACCGAACTGTATGAGCACAGCGATCCGCGCGAAGGTTATCATCAGGACTGGAATACGCTGATTTACAACTTTGGCCGCCGTGAAGTCAGTAACTTCCTGGCGGGCAACGCGCTTTACTGGATGGAACGTTTTGGTATTGATGGCCTGCGTGTCGATGCCGTGGCTTCAATGATTTACCGCGATTACAGCCGCGCCGAGGGTGAGTGGATTCCCAATCAGTACGGCGGTCGGGAAAATCTCGAAGCCATCAATTTCCTGCGCTATACCAACCGCACGCTGGGGCATGTCGCACCTGGCTCCGTAACCATGGCTGAGGAGTCGACGGACTATCCTGGCGTCTCACGGCCCCCGGAAGGTGGCGGTCTGGGGTTCTGGTATAAGTGGAACCTGGGTTGGATGCATGACACGCTCGACTACATGAAGCTCGACCCAATACATCGCCGCTATCATCATAATCTGATGAGCTTCGGCATCATGTATAACTACAGCGAAAACTTCGTATTACCGCTGTCGCACGATGAAGTGGTGCACGGTAAACGATCTATCCTTGACCGCATGCCAGGCGATGCCTGGCAGAAATTTGCCAACCTGCGTGCCTACTACGGGTGGATGTGGGCTTTCCCAGGTAAAAAACTGCTGTTTATGGGCAATGAGTTCGCCCAGGGCAGAGAGTGGAATCACGATGTCAGTCTTGACTGGCACCTGCTGGAAGGTGAGGACAACTGGCATCACGGCGTGCAGCGTCTGGTACGCGACCTGAACCACACCTATCAATATTACACGCCGCTCCATCAGCTTGATTTTGATCCGTCAGGATTTGAATGGTTGGTGGTGGACGATGCTGAACATTCGGTCTTTGCTTTTGTTCGTCGTGACCGCGACGGCAACGAAGTGATCGTTGTCAGCAACTTTACGCCTGTGCCGCGCCCTGCTTATCGCTTTGGCGTTAATCAGGCTGGCAGCTGGCGCGAGGTGCTCAATACCGACCAACATGAGTACCACGGCAGTGACGTGCGTAATCATCTGGTGCACACCGATCAACAGGAAAGCCACGGTCGCCCGCAGTCACTGAGCCTGAATTTACCACCGCTCTCTACGGTATGGTTAGTGCGGGAGGGGGAATGACATTAGGTGCCGGACGTCCCCAACCGCTGGGTGCAAGCTATGACGGGAAGGGCGTCAACTTTACGCTGTTCTCTCACCATGCTGAGCGCGTTGAACTGTGCCTGTTCGATGAGAACGGCATTGAGCAGCGCGTTGAACTCACTGACCGGAGCGGCGATATCTGGCACGGCTATCTTCCCGGACTCAAACCCGGACAGCGTTATGGCTATCGGGTACACGGGCCTTGGGCGCCCCAGCAGGGACACTTTTTTAATCCTGCCAAACTGTTAGTCGATCCTTGTGCCAGAGCGGTGCAGGGCGATGTGCCCGATGACCCGCGTTTTCACTGTGGCTACACTGAACCTGACAGTCGCGACAACGCCGCACTGGCACCGAAATGTGTGGTGGTGACGGATGATTTCGACTGGCAAGGCGATGTGCCGCCACGCACGTCATGGGGCCGCAGTGTCATTTACGAAGCGCACGTACGCGGTCTGACGCAGCAGCATCCCGGCATTCCAACAGCGCTGCGCGGCACCTATGCGGCGCTTGGCCATCCGGTGATGGTGGATTATCTGCTTAAGATGGGTATTACCGCCATTGAGCTACTGCCCATCGCCCACTTCGCCAGCGAACCCCGCCTGCTGCGTTTGGGCCTGACCAACTACTGGGGCTATAACCCTTTTGCGCTCTGGGCTGTCGATCCCCGTTATGCGTCTGGTCAGAACGGCTTGTCTCCGCTGCAGGAGTTCCAACAGGCGGTCAAACGCCTGCACGCTGCCGGTATTGAGGTGCTGCTGGATGTGGTGTTTAACCATACGGCAGAACTGGATGACACCGGGCCAACCCTTTCCTTTCGCGGCATTGATAACGCCAGCTATTACTGGCTGGACGATCAAGGCGCTTATCAGAACTGGACCGGCTGCGGCAATACCTTGAATCTCAGTCATCCGCAGGTCATGAACTGGATACTGGAGGCGCTGCGTTACTGGGTACGCACCTGCCACGTTGATGGTTTTCGTTTTGACCTTGCTCCCGTACTGGGACGCGAACCTGACTATCACCGTGACGCTGCCTTATTTGAGGCCATTCGCGCCTGCCCAATCCTGTCAACGGTCAAACTGATCGCGGAACCCTGGGATATCGGCCCGGGTGGTTATCAGGTGGGAAAATTCCCTTCGCCTTTTGCAGAGTGGAACGATCAGTTTCGCGATACAGCCCGGCGTGCCTGGTTGCATGGCGATGTCACTAACGGTGATGTTGCCTGCCGGTTTGCCGCTTCAAGCGATCTTTTCCAGCATGACGATCGCAAGCCGCACGCGACCATCAATCTGATCACCGCCCATGATGGTTTTACGCTGCGCGACCTGGTGAGCTTCAATGGCAAACATAATGAAGGTAACGGTGAAGAAAACCGTGACGGGCACGGTAACAACTATAGTCACAATCATGGTACAGAAGGTCTGGAGAGCAGTGCTGAGGTGGCACAACGCCGTAGGCGCAGCATGGAAGGGCTGCTGACGACGTTGCTGCTTTCACAGGGAACGCCCATGTTGTTGGCAGGGGACGAACGCGGTCAAAGTCAGCAGGGTAATAACAATGCCTATTGCCAGGACAACCCGCTGAGCTGGATCAACTGGGACGAAGAAGAAAAAGGACTGGTCGATTTTACTGCATCACTGATTCAACTGCGTAAGCGCATCCCGGCACTTACCTCGGATCGCTGGTGGCAGAACGATGACGGCAACGTTCAGTGGCTGGACGACCAGGGTAAACCTATAGAAGAAGATGGCTGGAAGCAGCGCGTGCGCAGGTTGCAAATTCTGCTCTCAGGCCGCTGGTTAATAACAATAAATGCGACAGATTCGATATGTGATATCGCCTTACCAGACGGAGAATGGCAAGTCCTTCCTCCTTTCACCGGGGAAAGTCACCCCATCCGGTTAACTGTCTGGCATGGTCCCGCACACGCTGTGTGTGTGTTCCAAAAGCAATGATAAGGAGTCAGACATGGTCAAATTAGAAAGAGCAGAACATCTTATGCTGGCGCGCCAGCTCCCTACACAAACTGTTGCCCTTGTACTGGCTGGTGGACGCGGTACGCGTCTGGTGGATCTTACCGCTAAGCGTGCCAAGCCCGCCGTTCACTTTGGTGGTAAATTCCGTATTATCGACTTTGCCCTTTCCAACTGTGTTAACTCAGGCATTCGCCGTATTGGGGTCATTACGCAGTATCAATCTCATACGTTAACCCAACATATTCAGCGCGGTTGGTCTATCTTCAACGAAGAGATGAATGAATTTGTCGATCTGCTACCGGCTCAGCAGCGCTTTTCCACTGAGCAGTGGTATCGCGGTACAGCCGATGCCGTCACACAGAACCTCGATGTTATTCGGCGCTACGGCGCACAGTACGTGGTGATCCTTGCCGGCGATCATATCTACAAGATGGATTATTCAAGGATGTTGTTGGATCACGTGCTGAATGAAGCCCGATGCACCATTGCCTGCCTGCCCGTACCGGTGCATGAGGCGACCGCATTTGGCGTGATGGCCGTAGACGAAAACAATAAAGTAATCGATTTCGTGGAGAAACCGCCGAAGCCACCGACCATGCCGGGTGACGACACAAAATCGCTGGCCAGTATGGGGATTTATGTGTTCGATGCCGATTACCTTTATGGCTTACTGGAAGACGATCTGAACGAGGCGGGTTCAAGCCACGACTTCGGCAAAGATATTCTGCCCAAAGTGGTCGCAAGTGGTGAAGGTTACGCCCATTCGTTTGCGATCTCTTGTGTGCAAAACGATCACGAGGCACCGCCTTACTGGCGGGATGTTGGGACGCTGGAAGCCTACTGGCGCGCCAACCTTGATTTGGCTTCAGTGACACCTGAACTGGATATGTACGACAGCACCTGGCCGATTCGTACGCACATGGAACCTTTGCCACCGGCAAAGTTTGTCCAGGACCGTTCTGGTAGCCATGGTATGACGATGAATTCACTGGTGTCTGGGGGCTGTATTATCTCGGGCTCGGTGGTGGTGAATTCGGTCATGTTTTCCCGCGTGCGGGTGAACTCATTTTGCAATATTGATTCAACGGTACTGCTACCTGATGTGGTAGTTGGCCGATCCTGTCGTCTGCGCCGCTGTGTCATTGACCGTGCTTGTGTGCTGCCAGAAGGGATGGTGATTGGTGAAAACCCTGATGAAGACAGCCGCCGTTTTTTCCGTTCAGAAGAAGGCATTGTACTGGTCACCCGCACCATGCTTGCCAAATTAAATAGTGCGGGATCATAAACGACAAGCGGCACACACCCAATCGGCACGAGGATCGTGCCTGGTAACTTAATGAGGTCGAGGATGCAGGTTTTACATGTCTGTTCAGAACTTTTCCCGCTGCTGAAAACGGGCGGGCTGGCTGATGTAGTCGGAGCATTACCTCAGGCACAAATTGCGGGTGGAACAGATACGCGTGTGTTATTGCCCGCGTTTCCTGCATTGCGTAAAGGAATACCGGATACTCAGGTGGTCGCGGAGCTGCAAACCTTTGCCGGTCCGGTTCGCCTGCTTTTTGGGCGCTTCGATGGGGTGGGCATCTATCTTATCGACGCCCCCGATCTCTACGATCGGCCGGGAAGCCCTTACCATGATGAATCGCAGTTTGCCTACGTCGACAACTATTTACGGTTTGCTTTACTGGGATGGATGGGCTGTGAGCTGGGCTGCGGGCTGGATAGCTACTGGCGGCCAGATATCGTTCATGCGCACGACTGGCATGCCGGCCTGACCTGTGCTTATCTGGAGGCACGCGGCCGACCGGCCAAATCTGTCTTCACCGTCCATAACCTGGCTTATCAGGGACTGTTCTCAGCGCACCATCTGGACGAGATTCAACTGCCGCGCGCCTTTTTTAATATGTTTGGACTCGAATTCTTCGGTCAGATCTCTTACCTGAAAGCCGGCTTATTTTACGCCGATCACGTGACGGCGGTCAGCCCGACCTACGCACATGAAATCACCACGCCAGAGTATGGCTATGGCATGGAAACGCTGCTGGCACAACGCATGCGCGAAGGCCGGCTGAGTGGGATTCTGAACGGGGTCGATCCAGCGATTTGGGACCCTTCACACGATCTCCTGCTGAGCTCCCGTTACAACCGGGATACGCTGGAAGCGAAAGCAGAAAACAAGCGCCAGTTACAGGTTGCGATGGGCCTGAAGGTCGATGACAAAGCACCGGTATTTGCCGTTATCAGCCGTCTGACGCGGCAAAAAGGGTTGGATTTGGTGCTGGAAGCGCTGCCGGGTTTACTGGCGCAGGGCGGACAGTTGGTGCTGTTAGGGCAGGGCGATGCCGAGCTGCAGCAAGGCTTTCTGGCCGCGGCGGCGGAACATCCCGGCAGCGTAGGCGTACAGATTGGCTATCACGAAGCCTTTTCTCACCGTATTGTTGGCGGCGCCGACGTCATTATGGTGCCGAGCCGCTTTGAGCCCTGCGGTCTGACACAACTGTATGGACTGAAATATGGTACGTTGCCCTTGGTTCGCCGGACCGGCGGACTGGCTGATACGGTTAACGACAGCTCATTAGAAAATCTGGCAGATGGCATTGCCAGCGGCTTCAGTTTCGAAGACAGTAATGCCTGGTCACTGTTGAGGGCAATTCGTCGCGCGTTCGTATTGTGGTCTCGTCCTTCACTCTGGCGCTACGTGCAGCGTCAGGCGATGGGCATGGACTTTAGCTGGCAGGTCGCCGCACAAGCCTACCGCGATCTTTACCAACGTTTGTTGTAACGGACTGGGAAACAGAAAATGACTACACCATTCACTTACGCTTCACCTACGTTGACGGTTGATGCTTTAAAGCACTCAATTGCTTACAAGCTGATGTTCACCATTGGTAAAGACCCTTCAATTGCTAACAAACATGAGTGGCTGAATGCTGCGCTGCTTGCCGTGCGCGATCGCATGGTCGAGCGCTGGCTGCGTTCTAACCGCGCTCAACTTTCTCAGGACGTTCGTCAGGTTTATTATCTGTCGATGGAATTCCTGATGGGCCGCACACTGGGCAATGCGCTGTTGGCCATGGGGATCTACGACGATCTCAATATGGCGCTGGACGAAATGGGTCTCGATCTGGCCGAGCTGATGGAAGAAGAGAACGATCCTGGGCTGGGTAACGGTGGTTTAGGCCGCCTGGCTGCCTGCTTCCTGGATTCTCTGGCGACGCTGGGCATGCCAGGACGCGGCTATGGCATCCGTTATGATTACGGCATGTTCAAACAGAACATTGTCGATGGCGAGCAGAAAGAATCCCCGGATTACTGGCTGGAATATGGTAACCCGTGGGAGTTTCAGCGTTTCAACACCCGCTATAAAGTCCGCTTCGGTGGTCGCCTTCAGCACGAAGGTGCCAAGGTGCGCTGGCTGGAAACCGAAGAAATTCTGGCCATGGCCTACGATCAAATTATCCCTGGCTACGACACAGACTCGACCAATACGTTACGCTTGTGGGGCGCGCAGGCCAGTAACGAAATCAACCTGGGTAAATTCAATCAGGGCGACTATTTTGCGGCAGTGGAAGATAAAAACCACTCAGAAAACGTGTCGCGTGTGCTCTATCCCGATGACTCGACCTATTCCGGCCGTGAACTGCGCTTGCGTCAGGAGTACTTCCTGGTGTCAGCCACCGTGCAGGATATCCTGAATCGTCACTGGATGATGCATCGTACCTGGGACAACCTGGCGGACAAAATTGCTATCCACCTCAATGACACGCACCCGGTATTGGCTATTCCGGAATTCATGCGCTTATTGATTGATGAGCACAAGTTTACCTGGGATGATGCGTTTGATGTGTGCTGCCAGGTGTTCTCTTACACCAACCATACGTTAATGAGCGAAGCGCTGGAAACCTGGCCGATCGATATGATCGGTAAGATCCTGCCGCGTCACCTCAGCATTATTTTTGAAATTAACGACTTCTTCCTGAAAACGATTCAGGAATACTACCCTGATGACTGGGATCTGCTGGCGCGTATTTCAATCATTGATGAGAACGACGGACGCCGTGTACGTATGGCCTGGCTGGCTGTGGTCGTCAGCCATAAAGTTAACGGCGTTTCTGAGCTGCACTCGAACCTGATGGTTCAGTCCCTGTTTGCTGATTTCTCCCGTCTGTTCCCTGGCCGTTTCTGTAACAAAACCAACGGGGTGACACCGCGTCGTTGGCTGGCGCTGGCTAACCCGCCGCTGTCAGAATTACTGGACGAACAAATCGGTCGTAACTGGCGTACAGACTTAAGCCAGCTCAGCGAGCTGAAGACGTGTGTTGATTACCCGGCGTTTATTGAGAAAGTGGCGGAAGCCAAACTCGAAAACAAAAAGCGTTTAGCGACCTGGGTAGCGAAGAATCTGGATGTTGTTATCGATCCGAATGCGCTGTTTGATGTGCAGATTAAGCGCATTCATGAGTACAAGCGTCAGCTACTTAACGTTTTGCACGTGATTACGCGCTACAACCGCATCAAGGCCGATCCTGACGCCGAGTGGGTACCGCGTGTTAACATTTTTGCGGGTAAAGCGGCATCGGCTTACTACGTTGCCAAGCACATTATTCATCTGATCAACGATGTGGCTAAGGTCATTAATAACGATCCGCAGGTTAAAAACAAACTGAAGGTCGTGTTTATTCCTAACTACAGCGTGAGCCTGGCGCAGATTATTATTCCTGCCGCCGATCTCTCCGAGCAGATTTCCACGGCAGGGACTGAAGCATCGGGCACCAGTAACATGAAGTTTGCGCTCAACGGTGCGCTGACTATCGGCACGCTGGACGGTGCTAACGTTGAGATGCTTGATCATGTGGGCAAAGAAAACATCTTCATTTTTGGTAATACCACGCCGCAGGTCGAAGCCTTGCGTAAAGCAGGCTATAACCCGCGTAAATACTATGAAGAAGATGCCGAGCTGCATCAGGTGCTGACGCAGCTGGCCTCAGGTGTCTTTAGCCCGCAGGACCCTGGTCGCTATCGGAATCTGTTCGATTTGCTGGTTAACTTCGGCGATCACTATCAATTGTTAGCGGATTACCGCAGCTATGTGGATACCCAGGATAAGGTTGATGAGCTGTATCGCCAGCCGGATGAATGGCAGTACCGCGCGGCGATGAACATTGCTGGTATGGGCTATTTCTCGTCTGACCGTACGATTCAGGAGTACGCGGATGAGATTTGGAATATTTCGCCGGTAAGGTTGTAGTTTGGCGGTAGCGTTTCTGCTCTGAGAGGATTCCGCCCGCCAGGCGTCGGGGAGTTTCAGCCTGCCCGTGCAGGCGGTCGGGTTAAGGGGCTAGCGCCAGCCCCTTAACAATCCCGGCGCCCGGCAGCCGTCGCTGTCCCTTCGTCACTCACTGCGGCCTGACGGACCGTCCGGATGCGCCCTCCGTGGCGCAGCCGTCCTCGTCGCGGCATCCCTGCCGCTCCGCCCTGGCCTCCGCTCTCTCCTCAGCGCGCCGGATGCCTCCGGAACCCCCCGCCTGTGAGGGCTTATTCCTCCTTTGGTTTGGCTCTGCCTGTGGGCAGGTGAATATTGTTTTGTATCGGACGTGTTCCGGCTGACATGCGGGAGGCGCTCTGATCCTGCTTCAGGGATGTTCTGCCTGTGAGGCGGTGGGGATGCGGTTTTGCACTGTGCAGGTTCCGCCCGCCAGGCGGCAGGGAGTTTCAGCCTGCCCGAGCAGGCGGTCGGGTTAAGGGGCTCGCGCCAGCCCCTTAACAATCCCGGCGTCCGGCAGCCGTCGCTGTCCCTTCGTCACTCACTGCGGCCTGACGGACCGTCCGGATGCGCCCTCCGTGGCGCAGCCGTCCTCGTCGCGGCGTCCCTGCCGCGCCGTCCTGGCCTCCGTTCTTTCCTCAGCGCGCCGGATGCCTCCGGAAACCCCCCGCCTGTGAGGGCTTATATTTTTCCGAAATACTGCTTCGCCTGTTATTAACGTGCGCAATCAGAACTGAAGACAGGGAAGCCTGACGAAAATGAAAAAATCAACAGCAATAAGCTGTGATGCTTTTCTGGCATCTGAAGCGATATTTTCTGGCATCTGAAGCGATACAAGAGTTGGTTTTAACACAGTTATCAAAGCGGGGGAGTTGGGCCGGCCTTCCCGTCCCGCTGAGCGGATGCAGGATTTCCGGATGAGCCGACAGGACGTCGGCGAAAGTCAGGCCGCGCCAGGGACGGCGCGTCCTGGCGGTCCGGGAGAAATCCTGAAGCCGCGAAGGGACCGCGCAGCGGCGGGTGGGCAGGACGGGAGCCCGGGGTCAAGGGGCCGCGGCGACTGGCGGCCCCTTGTCGGTCGCCCGCACGGGGCGGACTGAAACTGCCCGCCGCCTGGCGAGCGAAACCTTCTCAGAGTTACATAACTGGATGCCGCGCAGGCAAAAAAAAACGGCACAACAGGCCGTAACCCGTTGTACCGCTTTCTCAGCGCTGACGCGCTATTACGATGCCAGTGAAAGCGTTGGTTTCGCCTTGACCGCCAGCCATTCGGCAATACGTGCCTGCTGGGCTTCGTTCAGCCACATACCCTGTTTGGTACGACGCCAGATCGCATCATCCACTTCACGCACCCACTCGTGCTGCACCAGGTAACGCAACTCAGCTTCATAAAACTCATGACCGAAGTTTTCACCCAGATCTTCCAGCGATGTCGCATCTTTAAGCAACACCTCGGTGCTGCTACCGTAAGTGCGGGCGTAGTGACGTGCCATGTTTTCAGTAATGAACGGGTAACGACGGCGCAGGCTGGCAGCGTAATCGTCGCTGCTGCCGGAAATATTACCGCCGGGCAGCACGCAGTTTTTAGTCCAGGCCGCACCCGCGTCAGGATAATACTTCGACAACTTCTCCATCGCATGTTCGGCCAGCTTACGATAGGTCGTTAATTTACCGCCGAAAACGGACAGCAGCGGCGTTTCACCGTTGTCATCACGCACATCCAGTGTGTAATCGCGCGTAATAGCCTGCGGCGAATCTGACTCATCGTCACACAGTGGGCGCACGCCGGAATAGGTCCAGACGATATCATCAGGCGTTAACTGCTTTTTGAAATGGCCGTTGTACACCTTCAGGATGTAGTCGATTTCGCTATCGTCAATGGCAACGTTTTTCGGATCGCCTTTGTATTCCACGTCGGTGGTACCGATGATGGAAAACTCGTCCATCCACGGAATAACAAACACAATGCGGTTGTCTTCGTTTTGCAGAATATAAGCCTGCTTCTCATTGTGTACGCGCGGCACCACGATATGGCTGCCTTTGATCAGACGAATACCATAAGGTGATTTCAGTTCCAGGCCATCATCAAAGAACTGCTTAACCCACGGGCCTGCGGCGTTGACCAGGCCTTTAGCCTGCCAGGTGAAGGTTTTGCCGCTGTCGATATCCTCAGCTTCCACCATCCACAAACCCTTTTCACGCCAGGCGCGGGTCACACGCGTGCGGGTACGCACTTCACCACCATGCTTAACCACTTCCTGCGCGTTCAGTACCACCATGCGGGCATCGTCCACCCAGCAGTCGGAATACTCAAAACCGCGCTTAATTTCGGGCTTGAGTGCTGACTCTGCACCGAAGCTCAGGCTCTTACTGCTCGGCAGGCTGGTACGTTTGCCCAGATGGTCGTACATAAACAACCCGGTGCGGATCATCCATGCCGGACGCAGATGCGGGCGATGCGGTAAGCGAAAGCGCATAGGGAACGCGATATGAGGCGCCATCTTTAACAGCACTTCGCGTTCTGCCAGGGCTTCACTCACCAGACGGAATTCATAATGTTCAAGGTAGCGCAGGCCACCATGAATCAGTTTTGAACTGGCGGAAGAGGTCGCGCAAGCCAGGTCCCGCGCCTCTAGCATTAACACCGACAGTCCGCGTCCTGCAGCGTCTGCTGCGATGCCAGCACCGTTGATGCCGCCGCCGATAACGATCAGGTCTTTGGTTTCCACGTTGTCTCCTCCGATGTTCGGAATAGTTCACTTATGTTCGTTTTCGAGCATAATCATAATCGCAAACCAACATTGACGCCAGTATTTAACCACCTAAAAACAATTTTGCGTGATATGGATAACATTATGTCGGCGTAAAGGTGAATAGCCGTAGTCATTGTCAGGTTATTGGCGAGGATTATCGGGTTACACTAGACGTCATTTTGACGATGTGATGAGAGACACCATGGAAACCTACCAATGTATTGATGTTCATCAGGCTGAGCAGCGTCTGGCACAAGGCGCAGTGATGGTGGATATCCGCGATGCGCAAAGCTTTGCTCTTGGTCATGCCAGCGGCGCCTTGCATTTGTCGAACGCCAACCTCAATGATTTTATCAGCTCAACCGACACGAGCCTGCCGGTGCTGGTCATGTGCTATCACGGCAACAGCAGTAAAAGTGCAGCAGATTATTTGCACAGCCAGGGATTTACGACGGCTTACAGTATTGATGGCGGGTTTGATGCCTGGCGCGCCGCCTTCCCCCAACAGGTGATCAGTGGCGCTGAGTGACTGGTCAGGCGTAACACGGAGAGTGAGCAATGCGCATTACCCAATTTAATCAGCCGCGCATTGCGCAGGCTTTTGTTGACTACATGGCAACGCGCGGCGTGAAATTGCGTATAGAGCGTGAAAGTCAGTACGTCATTATGCTGGATGATGAAAGTCAGCTTTCGATGGTCGAAAACGAACTTCAGCAGTTTGTGCGCGATCCCAACCATCCTCGCTATCAGGCTGCAAGCTGGCACAGTGGCAAAACCGACAGCGGCTTGCGCTATGAGCGAGGCAATATTTGGGCAAATATCCGTGAGCGTGCCGGGCCACTGACCATGGTAGTGATGTTCGCCTGTATTGCGGTGTTTGTGCTGATGCAGGTCCTGGGCGATCGCACCGTAATGTACTGGCTGGCATGGCCAGATAGCGATCAGCATTTTGAAGTCTGGCGCTGGTTCAGCCATGTGCTGCTTCACTTCTCTCTGCTTCACATCCTGTTTAATCTGATGTGGTGGTGGTATCTCGGTGGTGCGGTAGAAAAACGGCTGGGCAGTGGTAAGCTTTTTGTCATTTTTATCATTTCAGCGTTGCTCAGCGGCTGGTTGCAGTCGAAATTTAGCGGCATCTGGTTTGGCGGCTTGTCCGGCGTGATCTATGCCCTGATGGGTTACTGCTGGCTGCGCGGCGAACGCGATCCGGACAGCGGTATTTATCTGGAGCGTGGGTTAATCGGTTTTGCACTTGTCTGGCTGGTACTGGGCTGGTTTGGTGCATTTGGTCTGGCTATCGCTAACGCAGCACACGTTGGTGGACTGCTTGTCGGACTGGCAATGGCGTTTGTCGACACACGCAAGCGTAAACGGTAGTCACAACGAATAAGAATAAGCCCGAAACAGGAGAGGAATGTGAAGCAGACGCAACGTCATGACGCCATTATTGATCTGGTTCGGCGTCAGGGATATGTCAGTACTGAGGAGCTGGTCGATCATTTTGAGGTCAGCCCACAAACGATTCGTCGTGATTTAAACGACCTTGCCGATCAAAATAAAATTCAGCGCCATCACGGCGGCGCGGCCTTGCCTTCCAGTTCAGAGAATACCGCCTGGCAGGATCGCAAGATGATGTGGTCAGCAGAGAAAGCGCGTATTGCACAGCGGGTTGCCAGCCAGATACCGGACGGCGCAACGCTGTTTATCGATATCGGTACCACGCCGGAAGCCGTGGCTCATGCGTTGCTAAATCACAGTGATTTACGCGTGGTGACCAATAACCTGAACGTGGCAATGCTGTTGATGGGCAAGCCAGACTTCCGGGTCATTATCGCTGGCGGAGAAGTGCGTACCCGTGATGGTGCGGTCATGGGGGAAGCGACGCTCGATTTTATTTCACAGTTTCGCCTCGATTACGGCATCCTCGGCATCAGCGGTATCGATATGGACGGCTCATTGCTGGAGTTCGACTATCACGAAGTCCGCACCAAACGCGCCATTATCGAAAACTCGCGCTGCGTCATGCTGGTCGTCGACCACTCTAAATTTGGCCGTAATGCGATGGTCAATCTGGGCAACATGAGCCAGCTTGATTATCTCTACACCGATAAAATGCCGCCTGACAGCATTATGAAAGTTATTGAACAGCATGAGGTTCATCTTGAGCTTTGCTGACCCCTCTACGCCAGTTAGACAACTGGCGTTTTTCAAACCTGCCTGTCGCTTTTTTCTCCACTCACGTATTTAATGAATAGGGTCGCTGGCAATATTGCTGGCCCATGTGCATTCCATTTTTGCTTCACCCATATGGATACAGAAGGGAGTGATATGCCACAGCAGAAATTCAACAAATCCCGTTTTCAGGCTGCGTTAACCCGTCACTGGCAGCATCTTGGTTTCTCCTCCGCAAGGCAAATGACATCCCACCAGTGGTGGCAGGCTATCAGTGCCACAGTAAGTGAACTGCTCAATGCGCAACCGACCGTCCGGGGCGCGACACCACAGCGCCACGTGAACTATCTTTCCATGGAGTTTCTGCTGGGACGTCTTACGGGAAATAACCTGCTGAATTTAGGTTGGTATGATGAGGTCAAATCCCTGCTGGCTGAATATCAGGTTGAATTAAGCGAATTACTGGAAGAAGAGGTCGATCCGGCATTGGGCAATGGCGGCCTCGGCAGGCTGGCGGCCTGTTACATGGACTCGATGGCGACGGTTGGGCAGCCCGCCACTGGGCATGGGCTTAACTACCAGTACGGTTTGTTTCGTCAGCGCTTTGAAGAGGGGAAACAGGTTGAGGCACCCGATGACTGGGAGCGCGAGACCTATCCCTGGTTTCGTCATAACGCCGCGCTGGATGTCCGCGTCGCGATGGGCGGAAAAATCATAAAGCAGGATGACGGGCGTAAAGTGTGGGAGCCCGCCATATATCTTCGTGGAGAAGCCTGGGATTTACCGGTAACGGGTTATCGCAATGGCGTCACCCTGCCGTTGCGGCTGTGGAAAGCCACCAGTGAGCATCCCTTTGACCTGACCCTGTTCAACGACGGTAAGTTTTTACAGGCTGAGAAGCAGGGGATTGATGCCGCCAGCCTGACCAAAGTGCTCTATCCCAATGACAATCATCCCCAGGGTAAACGCCTGCGTTTGATGCAGCAATATTTTCAGTGTGCCTGTGCGGTTGCCGATATTCTGCGTCGCCATCATCAGGCGGGCAGAAGCATTCATGCCCTGCCGGATTTTGAAGTGATTCAGCTTAACGATACGCATCCCACTATCGCCATTCCGGAGATGCTGCGTCTGCTGCTGGATGAGCACCAGTTAAGTTGGGATGAAGCCTGGCATATCACCAGCCGCGTGTTTGCTTACACCAATCACACCTTAATGCCCGAAGCCCTGGAGCGCTGGGATGAGAAGCTGATGCGCAGCCTGCTGCCGCGCCACATGATGATTATCAAAGAGATCAATCGTCGCCTGAAGCAGCAGATAAAGCAGCGCTGGCCTGATGACAAAGCGCTTTGGAACAAGCTGGCGGTGGTCGCCGACGGTCAGGTCAGAATGGCCAACCTCTGCGTCGTCAGTGGTTTTGCGGTGAATGGCGTGGCTGCACTGCATTCCGGGCTGGTCGTGACGGATCTTTTCCCCGAGTACCATCAGCTCTGGCCACAGAAGTTTCATAATGTCACCAACGGCATTACGCCACGCCGCTGGATCAAGCAGTGTAATCCCGCGTTAGCGGGGCTGATTGATGAAACCCTGAAGCGTGAATGGGTCAATAACCTGACCGCGTTGCAGGGGCTGGAGCCTTTCGCCGACGATCCCGCTTTCCGTCAGCGCTTTCGTGCCGTTAAGCAACATAACAAGGCGCGTCTGGCCACTTACATTGCGCAGCGCACCGGCATTGTGGTTAACCCGAACGCGATTTTTGACGTGCAGATCAAACGTCTGCACGAATACAAACGCCAGCATCTCGGCCTGCTGCATATCCTGCACTGCTATAAAAACGTCCGCGACAACCCCAACGATGCCAGTATTATCCCCCGCGTGTTTCTGTTTGGCGCTAAAGCTGCACCGGGCTATTACCTGGCAAAAAACATTATCTATGCCATCAACAAGGTGGCTGAGGTGGTGAATAACGACCCGCTTGTCGGCGACAAACTCAAAGTGGTTTTCATTCCTGATTACCGCATCACGGCAGCCGAATATCTGATTCCCGCTGCCGATTTGTCAGAGCAAATTTCAACGGCGGGCTATGAAGCGTCCGGCACCGGCAACATGAAGCTGGCGCTAAATGGCGCGCTGACGATTGGCACGCTGGATGGCGCAAACGTGGAAATTGCGGAGCAGGTCGGCGCAGAAAATATTTTTATTTTCGGCAATACCGTGGATGACGTTAAAGCCCTGAAAGCCGGAGGTTATAAGCCGCAAAAAGTCCGTAAGCACAACAAAGAACTGGATGCGCTGCTGACGTCACTGAAAAAAGGGAAGTTCAGTCATGGCGATAAGCATGCATTCGACCTAATGTTGGATAGCCTGACAAAAAATGGCGATCCCTGGCTGGTGCTGGCGGATTATCAGGCTTATATCGATGCGCAAAAACGGGTTGAGGCCTTGTGGCGTGATCAGGAAGCCTGGACGCGCGCGGCGATTCTTAATACGGCGCGAACCGGTATTTTTAGTTCGGATCGATCGATTCGGGACTACCAACAGCGCATCTGGCAGGCGCAACGCTAAGGAATTGCGATGAAATCTACGTCACTTGATAAAGCCGCACTGGCGGCGGGAATCGCGCTCACGTATTTCGATGCGAACGGTGAACCCGAAGCCATCAGTGATGACACCAAGCGCGCCTTACTGGCCGTGATGGAGAACCCGCAGAAAGCCGGTAAATCCCCGCTGCCGCCCGTCGTTGTCTTCAGTGGCAATCGTCAACGCGTGCTCACGCCTGAGCTCGACGGCAGCATAAACTGGCAGTTACAGACGGAAAAAGGAAAGACTTTTAGCGGATCGCTGACGGGCGGTGAAGCCTTTACGTTGCCTTCCCCTTTGGGACAGGGCTATCACCAACTTACCCTGAGCAAGGGGAAACGTCAGTGGCACACGCGCGTGATCATTACACCGCGCCGTTGCTATCTGCCTCCGGCCTTGCGCGCCGGAGAGAAACGCTGGGGCGCGCTGGTTCAGCTTTACACCGTGCGTTCCGGTAAAAACTGGGGCATCGGTGATTTTGGCGATCTGGAAACCCTGCTGGAGCAGCTTGCCGCTCGCGGCGGCGACTTTGTCGGACTCAACCCCTTGCATGCGCTCTATCCGGCCAGCCCCGCTTTTGCCAGTCCTTACAGCCCCTCATCGCGTCGCTGGCTGAATATCATCTACATCGATGTGTCACAGGTTGCCGATTTTCAACAAAGCAGCGCAGGTCAGAAGTGGTGGAAAAGTGCCAAAACCCAAAAGGCGTTAAATCAGGCCCGCGAAACCGAGTGGGTGGATTACGACGCCGTCATGGCACTGAAAATTACGGCATTACGTCACGGCTGGGCACAGTTTCAGGCCCGGGGTGCAGACGATGAGCAGAAGCGGCAGTTTGCAGCGTTTATCCAGCAGGGCGGGGACAGCCTGCGTTATCAGGCTGCCTATGATGGCCTGCAGATTGAAATGCAGGGCAAAGGTGCCGCGCACGCCGGCTGGCCGGCATGGCCTGAGGGCTGGCGTAACAGCCAGTCTTCTGACGTTCAGGATTGGTGCGCACAGCACGCGGATGAGATTGCCTTCTGGCAGTGGTTGCAGTGGCTGGCTCAGCAACAGTTTTCTCAGTGCTGGGCGCGGAGCCAGGCGCTGGGAATGAGCGTGGGGCTGTATCGCGATCTGGCCGTCGGCGTGGCGGAGGGCAGTGCCGAAACCTGGCACGATCCCGAGCTTTATCGCCTCAAGGCGTCCATCGGCGCGCCGCCTGACAGACTTGGCCCGTTGGGACAAAACTGGGGACTGCCGCCAATGGACCCTCACGTATTGCAGGCCAGGGGCTATCAGCCTTTTATCGATATATTGCGCGCCAATATGCGTGACTGCGGTGCATTACGTATCGATCACGTGATGGCTCTGCTACGTCTCTGGTGGGTCCCGGCAGGGGAAACGGCGGATAAAGGCGCGTACGTCGCTTACCCGGTGCACGACCTGCTTGGCATTCTGGCTCTGGAAAGCCAGCGCCAGCGCTGCATGGTGATTGGCGAGGACTTAGGCACCGTACCCAAAGAGATCGTCAGTCTGCTCCGCGACAGCGGCGTGTTTTCCTGGAAAGTGTTGTGGTTTGAGCAGGAAAAACAGGGCGATTATCGCGCGCCACAGCATTATCCACGCCAGTCCATCGCCAGTGCCAGTACGCACGATCTCCCTACGCTGACCGGCTTCTGGAGTGCAGGCGATTTGCAGCTTGGTGAGAAAATCGGGCTGTATCCTGACGCGCAAACGGTACTCAATTTGCAGCAGCAGCGGATGAAACAGAAACAGGCGTTACTCGACGCGCTGCATAAAGCGGGAGCCGTGCCGGCGCGTAGCGCAAAACGGGCGGATTCTCTGGCGATGACGGCTGAACTGAATCAGTCCGTTCACCGTTTTCTGGCGGACACAAACAGTGCCCTGCTCGGGCTGCAGCCAGAGGACTGGCTGGGGATGACCACGCCGGTGAATGTGCCGGGAACGGTGGAGCAATATCCCAACTGGCGGCGTAAGCTGGCCCAACCGCTGGAAAGCATCTTTGCCGATGAAGAGGTGAATAAACTGCTGAAAACCGTGACCAAACGACGTAAGGCGGGATAGTGTCAGGACGCGCGACAGCGAGGCTGTCGCGCGGATACATCAGTAGAAGGAGTGCTCGCCGCGCTGGTGTTCGGTGATATCGCGCACGCCTTTCAGCTGTGGGAAGGCCGCCAGCAGTTCTTTCTCAATGCCATCCTTCAGGGTGACGTCAATCATCGAACAGCCGTTACAGCCGCCACCGAATTGCAGAATCGCAAAACCGTCTTCGGTGATTTCCATCAGCGAAACGCGACCGCCATGACCGGCCAGTTGCGGGTTAATCTGAGCCTGTAACAGGTATTCAACGCGCTCGACCATGGGCGCATCATCGGACACCTTGCGCATTTTAGCGTTAGGCGCCTTAAGCGTCAGTTGCGAACCCAGGTTATCCGTCACGAAGTCGATTTCAGCGTCTTCCAGATAAGGCGCGCTCAGCTCATCAACATAGGCTGACAGCTTTTCAAACTTCAGTTCAGTATCAGTCGCTTCCACCGCATCAGGTGGGCAGTAGGACACACCGCATTCGGCAGTTGGCGTACCCGGGTTAATCACGAATACGCGAATCTGGGTGCCATCTTCTTGTTTGGATAGCAGTTTTGAAAAATGCTCTTGGGCAGAATCAGTAATTCGGATCATGTCATTTGCTCAATAGTTGACTAATTTAGTTGGTTATAATACGCCCATCATCCAGGCTCTACAAGGTACGGCACAGGCACCAGACTTGCACGCTGGCTGCGCCTCGCCTGTGTAGCAGGCGGCTAATTTCTCTTACCGTGCTGCCGGTCGTGACCACATCATCGATTAAGGCAATATGGCGGCCGGTCACATCCGTTTCAAGGCAAAACGCGCCGCGTAAATTGCGGCGACGCTGACGGGCACTTAACTGATGCTGAATGGCGGCTGCGCGCTGACGGGATAACGCCTGGCTGAATTCGCAGCCCAGCCAGCGTGACAGCGGTGTTGCCAGCAGGGCTGTTTGATTGTAACCGCGCCACCAGCAGCGTTGTGAATGCAGCGGAACACACATCAGTAAGTCGGGACGAATGGCCTGTCCTCTGCGATACGCATCCAACCAGCTTAGCAAAAGCAGCCGGGCCAGCATCACCCTAAGTGCGGTAATGCCCGAGAATTTTAATTGATTCACCCAGGAACTGAGCGGTGGCTGATAATGGCTGACGCAGACTAACGCCTGCCAGGGCGGCGGTTTACGCAAACAGCGGCCGCAGGACAGGCTGCCTGATGCGGCTGGCAGGCCGCAGCGTGGACAGCGTGACGGCAGGCGAGGTAACTGACGCATACAGACGCAGCACAGGCCATGCAGCGCGATGCGCAGCGGCAACTGACATAGCCAACACAGGGCAGGCATTGGTAGCATAGTGACCTCCTTATCAATCATGGAATAGTAACGGATGAGCTCACTTTACTGGCATACCTGTGGCGAAGGCGATGACGATCTTGTGCTGCTGCACGGCTGGGGACTGAATGCGGAAGTGTGGCAAAACATTGTGCCGCGACTCAGCGCACAATATCGTCTGCACATGGTCGATCTGCCAGGCTATGGCCGCAGCCAGGGCTTCAGCGCCCTGTCGCTGGAACAGATGGCGCAGGCACTGTTGCCCCGTCTGCCGCCGCGCGCCGTTGTCCTGGGTTGGTCGCTTGGCGGGCTGGTCGCCACGCAGTTGGCGTTGAGCGAGCCAGAACGGTTGCGTGCGCTGATCACGGTGGCCTCTTCGCCCTGTTTTACCGCCCGTGATGACTGGCCAGGTATTGCTCCCTTAACCTTGCATAACTTCCAGCAGCAGCTCAGCCACGACTTTCAGCGCACCGTGGAGCGTTTTCTGGCGCTGCAGACGATGGGAACAGAAACCGCACGTGCCGATGCGCGCAAACTCAAAGACATTGTTTTGTCGCAGCCTGTGCCTGACGTGGCGGTACTCAACGCTGGGCTGACAATACTGAGCGACGACGACTTACGGGACAGGCTTACCGCCATTAGGCTGCCCTTTCTGCGGATATATGGCGCGCTGGATGGTCTGGTACCGCGCCGTATCGCGCAACAACTGGACGCGTTGCTGCCGATGTCGCCTTCTGTCGTGATGGACAAAGCCGCCCACGCGCCCTTTATTTCGCATCCTGATGCGTTCTGCCAGCAGATTGTGTCTTTTATCAGCCAATTAGACAGATAACCGCTGCCGTAACTGGCAAATTTCTGCACAGCGACAATACTTCATGAGTGAGCAAGGCCGCTGCACTTCTATGCGATTAGTCAGGGAGATGACTATGCCGTTCGATATAGCCTTAAGCGATTTGCGGCTGCTTACATCTCAACAATGGATCATGAATGAGGGTAGACAAATGAAGGTTATGAAATGGGTCGTTGCATCAATGATGATGGGCGCAGTGTCATTCTCTGCTTTTGCGGCGAAAGAAGTCACCAAAGAAGAAGTGCAGAAGATGAACCTGACCAAAATCGGCACCGTGAATACCACGGCAGAAACCACCTCGCCGATGGATGCCAAGAAGAAGCTGTCCGAAGCAGCTGACGAGAAGGGCGGCAAGTATTTCCTGGTGATCGCCGGTCGTGAGCACGGTAAGTTCAGTGCGACAGCGGAAGTTTACAAGTAATTATCGTAGCCACATGAATTGCCAGGCATCCAGCGTTACTGGCTGGGTGCCATCAATCTTCTCACCCCTTATCACATCCTGAAAAAGGTGCGCCTCCGGTAACTGCGCCTTGACCTGCCTGCCACTAAGATTGAAAACACAGAGCAATCCCTCACCACTGTCTGGATGATAGCGTTTCATCATCAGTAGCGCATTGTCGCTCTGAAATATCATCACTGGATTATCTGGGTGAAAGGCCGACAAACGCCGACGCTGCTGAATCAGTTTGCTTAGCTGTGTATAAACCTGATGGCGTAAGCCGCTGCTGTTTACCAGCGCGTCTTCGATCACGGAGAGCGGGTACTTTTGCCGGTTAATCGCGCGGTTATGCCCTGCCTCACGCACGCCGTCATAATCATTACGTGAACCCAGTATGCTTTGGATATAGATCGCTGGCACACCGGGGAAGGCCAGTAAAATAGCATGTGCCAGCATAAAGCGTCTGAGGCGCGTTTCATCGTCATCATCTTCACGGTTAAGCGCGTCGAAATAGGTGACGTTGATTTCATAGGGGCTGGTGGTGCCGTCGGGGTTATTTTTATAGGAAATCAGTGCGCCTTCCAGCGCCAGATCGCGCACCAGGGCCGTAATCTCGACTTCAGATAAAATTCCGCGAGCCGGATTCAGGCCTATGCCATCGTGCGAGGCCAGAAAATTAAAAAAGGTTGTGTTGCCCTTGCCCACTTCCAGGGTGCTGGCCCATTGACGCAGTGCACGAGCCGAGCCGGTGTGAATGGCGTGCAGTACCAGCGGCGGCAGAGAAAACTGATAGACCATCTGGGCTTCGTCTTGCCCGTTACCAAAGTAGCTGATGTTGTCTTTATGTGGCACGTTGGTTTCCGTGATGATAACAGTGCCTGGTGCGACGACATCGGCAATGGCGCGAAACAGTTTGACCAGCAGATGGGTTTTTTCCAGATGAATACAGCGGGTGCCTGGCGTTTTCCACATGTAGCCCACCGCATCCAGCCGCACATAGTCCGCCCCACGTTTCAGATAGTCGAGTAAGACCTCAACCATGCGCATGAGCACTCTGGGACTGGCAAAGTTCAGGTCAATCTGATCGGCGCTGAACGTGGTCCAGATAAACCGGATTTCACCGTTCGCCAGCGTGAACGGCGTCAGCAGCGGCGACGTACGGGGTCGCGTGACTGCACTGAGATCGGTGCTGGGCGGCAGACTAATAAAAAAATCATCCCAGCCCTCATCCTGAGCCAGATAATGTTTAAACCACGCGCTGTGTGCCGACATATGGTTACAGACAAAATCGAACATCAGGCGTGTTTCCTGATGCAGCAAGGCAATGTCGTGCCAGTCGCCACACAGCGGATCGACCTGATGGTAATCAATGACCGAAAAACCGTCGTCGGACGAATAGGGATAAAACGGCAGGAGATGCACCAGCGGAAAGGTGGATTGCAGATGCTGCTGATAAAAACGCGAAAAGGTGTTGAGTGTGGGTTTACCCGGCTCGCGAAACTGATCGGCATAGGTAATCAGCACCACGTCCTGCTCATCCCAGTGCGCCTTTCTTGGCAGCTTGTTCGTGTCGCGGGCCTCGACGATCGCGGCGAGCAGGCGTTCACGCATGGCCTCAGGAAAGGCATCGTCATAAATCTTATCGATTAAAGCAGTGATCTTTTCCATGTAAAAGGGTGCCACAGCAGGTGTCGTTATTATGACGGGCGTCTTTTTAGCGTAGCGTCAGGGTGGGGATTTTCAACTTAATCGTGCAAGGTCGGTCTGAAAAACCGCTGAAAAGCCGTCAGCGTGAAGCGGACGATCCATCACAAATACTGCAGGCATCGCGCGGTAAACCACGTCTGGTTGCTGGGTTTAGCGCGTTCAGGTAAACCGAATCAGCCGCGAGACAGGGGATAATGACGGTGGGGGCAGCAATGACAGTCACCTCCACCCCGACAGCAGGGATAAGAGGTGACTGCGTGGTTTTTATCTAGCGTTTTTTACCCAGTGCCGCCGCGAGAGCGTCACCCATGGCGCTATTGCCTGCGGGCTGGCTGACGGGACGTGGGCGGCCCTTATTGGCGGCCGGACGTTTTTCTTCACGTGCCGTATTGCTCTTACCACCCCGGGCATTCCCTTCACCCGGCTGCTCGTCAAGGCGCATGGTCAAGGCAATGCGCTTACGTTGCAGATCCACTTCCATCACTTTGACTTTAACGATGTCGCCCGCTTTGACGACCTGATGAGGATCTTCCACAAACTTGTCTGACAGCGAAGAGATATGCACCAGGCCATCCTGATGCACGCCAATATCGACGAACGCACCAAAGTTCGTGACGTTAGTGACGGCACCTTCCAGTATCATGCCCGGCATCAGATCGTTCATGGTTTCCACGCCCTCGGCAAACTGCGCCGTTTTAAATTCAGGACGAGGATCGCGGCCCGGCTTTTCCAGCTCTTTCATGATGTCGGTAACGGTCGGTAAGCCAAAGCGGTCGTCGGTAAAGTCCACCGCTTTCAGGTTACGCAGGCTGGTGGGATTGCCCATCAGCGCATTCAGCGCCTGCTCGGTCGCCGCCAGAATACGCTCGACTACCGGATAGGCTTCCGGGTGCACCGTTGAAGCATCCAGTGGATTGTCGCCGTGGTTAATACGCAGAAAGCCCGCGCACTGCTCAAACGCTTTAGGCCCTAAACGGCTGACCTTGAGTAGCTGCTGGCGGTTCTGGAAACGGCCATTCTCATCACGCCAGCCCACAATATTTTGCGCCATCATACGGGTTAACCCGGCCACGCGCGTCAACAGCGGAACCGAGGCCGTATTCAGATCGACACCGACGGCGTTCACACAGTCTTCTACCACCGCATCCAGTTTTTTCGCTAACTGGCTCTGGCTGACGTCATGCTGATACTGACCTACGCCGATCGATTTCGGATCGATTTTCACCAGCTCGGCCAGGGGATCTTGCAGACGACGGGCGATCGAGACCGCGCCACGCAGTGAGACATCAAGATCCGGGAATTCCAGCGCGGCTAATTCAGACGCAGAGTAAACCGAAGCGCCGGCTTCGCTGACGATAACTTTCTGTGCCGTGACCTGTGGGAACTGCTTTTGCAGATCCAGGAAGAAACGCTCGGTTTCACGTGAGCCCGTGCCATTGCCGATGGCCACCAGTTCGACCTGATGTTTCACGCACAGCGCCGCGACCGCAGCGGCTGCTTTGGCGGTTTGTCCGGTATGCGGATAGACCGTGTCGGTAGCAACCACCTTGCCGGTCGCGTCAACCACGGCAACTTTCACACCGGTACGCAGGCCGGGGTCCAGGCCCATCGTGGCTCTCATGCCCGCAGGTGCCGCCATTAACAGGTCGTGCAGGTTACGGGCAAAGACGTTGATGGCCTCATCTTCAGCGCGCTCACGTACGGTGCCCATCAGCTCGGTTTCCAGATGCAGCATAACCTTGATGCGCCATGTCCAACTGACCACGGCTTTGCGCCAGCTGTCGGCCGGTGCATTATTCAGTCGCAGATTCAGGTGCTCTGTAATCAAGGTTTCGCCGTGGCTTTCGCGCGGAGGCTCATCAAACTGGGGATCGGCATTCAGCGACAGCTGTAACACACCTTCATTGCGACCGCGCAGCATGGCCAGCGCGCGATGTGATGGAACGCTGTGCAGCGGCTCATGGTGATCGAAATAGTCGCGGAATTTAGCGCCTTCTTCCTCTTTCCCTTCCACCACTTTTGAAACCAGGTGGGCGTTTTTCCACAGATAGTGACGGACTTTAGCCAGCAGCGCGGCATCTTCAGCGAAGCGTTCCATCAGAATGTAACGCGCGCCATCCAGCGCGGCGCGGACATCAGCGACGCCGTTATCTGCATTGACATAGCCTGCCGCCACCTGCTCAGGATCTTGTGACGGGTCCTGCCATAACGTGTCGGCCAGCGGTTCCAGCCCGGCTTCAATCGCAATCTGTCCACGTGTACGGCGCTTAGGTTTATAGGGCAGGTAGAGATCTTCGAGTTCGGTTTTGCTGAGGGTGGTATTGATGGCATTCGCCAGTTCGTCGGTGAGTTTTCCTTGTTCCTCAATGGATTTCAGGATGGCCTGCCGACGCTCGGATAATTCACGCAGGTAGCTGAGGCGGGTTTCGAGCTGGCGGAGCTGTGTGTCATCCAGGCCGCCCGTCACCTCTTTACGATAACGTGCAATAAACGGCACGGTATTCCCTTCATCCAACAGGCGGACGGCCGCATCAACTTGCTCGGGGCGCGCCTGTAGCTCACTTGCAATTAGCTGGCTAAGAACATTCATCATCGGACTATTTTGCTTTCTGGGTTGAGAAATAGCCGATAGTTATACGGATTGATGGCTGAAATTGCCAGAGAAGTGGCCCGCTTTCAGCGATATTCTGAATCAGGCTTCAATATAACTAATTTCATTAACATACCAGCATGCCGGGCCGGCTGGCGTCTCGACCACAGCTGCGTCGCCGACCGCTTTTTTTAACAGTGCGCGGGCCATGGGCGAGTCAATGGAGATGTAATCCTTGCGGCCAAAAATCTCATCGTAACCCACGATTCGAAAGCGCTTGATGTCGCCGTCGTCGTTTTCGACTTCAACCCAGGCACCAAAAAACACTTTGCCGTCCTGCTGCGGCGAGTAATCCACAATGCGCAGTTGCTCAATGCTTTTGCTGAGATAACGGACACGGCGGTCAATTTCACGCAGGCGCTTCTTGTTGTATTGATAATCCGCATTTTCACTGCGGTCGCCAAGGCTGGCAGCCCAGGTCACTTTTTTGGTGACTTCAGGTCGCTCTTCACGCCACAGGTGATCGAGTTCTGCTTTTAAGGTATTAAAACCTTCACGCGTAATCAGTCGGGTTCTCATGGTACAGCAGCCGGTAAAATCGAAAGTGCTTCAGTGTAAAGCAAATCAGGCGTGGCGAAAAAGAGGTGGGAAAAGGGTTTTTTACGGATCAAAAAACCCTTGTACGGCTTTTGCAGGGGACGGCACGGCCTTAGTCAGACCAATGCGCTCCCCTGAGGGGCAAGTCTTACTTACCGGCCTTGGTCGATGTCGTGGTCGAGGTGCTGCTTCCGTTGCCGTCACCGCCGCCGCCGCCCGCCGTTGCCAGTGCTACGCCTAACAGTGCGCCGACTGCGCCAATACCGATAGCATTTGAGTTACCCTGGGCTGTGGTGGTGGCCTGTGCGCCCGCAGCTTCACCGGTTGCGGTTGCGGCATAAGTCTGACCCACACTGAATAAAGCCAGCGCGCTCAGCAGTAAAATCGTTTTTTTCATTATGGTTTCCCCGTAAAACGGCAAATTGGTGTCGCTACAGTCTGGGTGATATTTATCCGGGCGCAAAGCGGGCTTTACTGATTGATTTATCTCTCTTTACCTGTAACTGGCCTTATTGGGGGTGGATCTCAAACTAATCCGAGAGAGGTCGCGTATTAACCTGTTTTTTTGCGGGATATTATGCTGTTATCAGAGGGGAAAACCGCTACATGCCAGATATGTCATCCGTCACTGATTTAATTTAAGGCAAATTTTCTGGCAAGCAGTTGAATTTACAAGCTCTGTCAGCCAGTGCATCCTGTTTAAACCAGGCAATAGCGGAATTTTACCTAATATTTCAGATTTGCCGTATTCTGTTCAACGCAGGTGGTGATGACACAGCTTCTCAGGCAGTCAGACCGAAATTTAAATATAAGCTGCTGTTTAATATGCTTTGTAACAATTTTGACTAGAATATAAACCATTAAACACTGTCACTGTGCCGCATCTTTTTTTAACAATATCGGCTCAGGCAATCGCGCCTTTGGGAGTTAAAAATGCAAGAAAACTACAAGATTCTGGTCGTCGATGACGATATGCGTTTGCGTGCACTACTGGAGCGCTATCTTACCGAGCAGGGCTTTCAGGTGCGCAGTGTCGCCAACGCCGAACAAATGGATCGTCTGTTAACCCGCGAATCCTTCCATTTAATGGTGCTTGACCTGATGCTGCCGGGCGAAGATGGCCTTTCCATCTGCCGCCGTCTGCGTAGTCAGAGCAACCCGATGCCTATCATCATGGTGACAGCCAAGGGTGAAGAAGTGGACCGTATTGTCGGACTGGAGATCGGTGCTGACGACTATATTCCAAAACCGTTCAACCCGCGTGAGCTGCTGGCGCGTATTCGTGCCGTGTTGCGCCGTCAGGCCAACGAACTGCCAGGCGCGCCTTCTCAGGAAGAAGCGGTCATTGCCTTTGGTAAGTTCAAACTCAACCTGGGCACGCGCGAGATGTTCCGTGAAGATGAACCTATGCCATTGACCAGCGGTGAATTCGCCGTGCTCAAGGCGCTGGTCAGCCACCCACGTGAGCCGCTGTCGCGCGACAAACTGATGAACCTGGCCCGTGGTCGTGAATACAGCGCCATGGAACGTTCTATCGACGTTCAGATTTCTCGTCTGCGCCGTATGGTGGAAGAAGATCCTGCTCACCCACGCTATATCCAGACCGTTTGGGGCCTGGGTTATGTGTTTGTTCCGGACGGCAGTAAAGCATGAGGCGGCTGCGCTTCTCGCCACGAAGTTCGTTTGCCCGCACCCTGTTGTTGATCGTTACCTTGCTGTTTGTCAGCCTGGTAACGACCTACCTGGTGGTGCTGAACTTTGCCATTCTTCCCAGCCTGCAACAGTTTAATAAAGTCCTCGCGTACGAAGTGCGTATGCTGATGACAGACCGTTTACAGCTGGAAGATGGCACGCAGCTTGAAGTGCCGCCCGCTTTTCGCCGCGAAATTTATCGTGAACTGGGTATTTCGCTCTATACCAATGCGGCAGCAGAGGAGAGCGGACTGCGCTGGGCGCAGCACTATAAGTTTCTTAGCGATCAGATGGGCCAGCAGCTTGGCGGCCCCACGGACGTTCGCGTCGAGGTAAACAAAAACTCCCCCGTTGTCTGGTTAAAGACCTGGCTATCGCCTGATATCTGGGTACGGGTGCCGTTAACCGAAATCCATCAGGGTGACTTCTCCCCGCTGTTCCGCTATACCCTGGCGATTATGTTGCTGGCGATAGGCGGTGCCTGGCTTTTTATCCGAATTCAAAACCGCCCGCTGGTCGATTTAGAGCATGCCGCACTTCAGGTGGGTAAAGGCATCATTCCGCCACCGTTACGTGAATACGGCGCGTCGGAAGTGCGATCGGTCACGCGAGCCTTTAACCAAATGGCGGCGGGCGTCAAGCAGCTTGCCGATGACAGAACGCTGCTGATGGCGGGCGTCAGTCATGATTTACGTACGCCGTTAACACGTATTCGCCTTGCGACCGAAATGATGAATGAGCAGGATGGCTACCTGGCCGAGTCGATTAACAAAGACATCGAAGAGTGTAACGCCATCATTGAGCAATTCATTGATTACCTGCGCACCGGGCAGGAGATGCAGACTGAGCTGGCCGATCTCAATAGCGTGCTGGGTGAGGTGGTGGCAGCAGAAAGCGGTTACGAACGCGAAATTGAAAATGCGGTCATGGCGGAAGAGCTCATGCTGGAGATCAATCCGCTCTCGATCAAGCGCGCCCTGGCTAACCTGGTGGTGAACGCCGCGCGCTACGGCAACGGCTGGATTAAGGTCAGCAGTGGACGGGAACTGCACCGGGCCTGGTTCCAGGTTGAAGATGACGGTCCCGGCATTAAGCCTGACCAGCTGGCCCATCTGTTTCAGCCTTTTGTGCGCGGTGACAGCGCACGAAGCACCAGCGGCACGGGCCTGGGGCTGGCGATAGTGCAACGCATCATCGATGCGCATCAAGGGTCGCTGGAGATAGGTGACAGTGAACGAGGCGGATTACGCATCCGTGCCTGGTTACCCTTAGCGGAAAATCCTGAGGTGGTTCCACATAGCGGCAACCTGACGCTGAGTTGAGCAACAACGGCGCGGCCGGTTAAGCCGCGCCGTTGTTATTAGCGCTGTGGACCTGCTTTTACCAACGCGGCACCGGCCGCATTATCGGTATACTTTTCAAAGTTGGTGATAAAACGCTGTGCTAAATCATCTGCGGCAGCGTGCCACTTCTCCTCGCTTTCCCATGTACGACGCGGGTCGAGCGTTTCGGCATCCAAATCGCCCAGGGTTTTTGGCACCTGCAGGTTGAACACCGGCAGGGTCTCCGTTGGCGCATCGTCCAGCTCACCTGCGAGAATGGCGTTGATGATAGCGCGGGTATTCTTCAATGAGATACGCTTGCCACTGCCGTTCCAGCCCGTATTAACCAGATAAGCCTGCGCGCCCGCCGCTTCCATGCGTTTCACCAACACTTCTGCATACTGTGTGGGATGCAGCGTCAGGAAGGCTGCGCCAAAACAGGCTGAGAAGGTCGGGGTTGGTGCGGTCACACCTCGTTCCGTGCCGGCCAGCTTCGCGGTAAATCCAGACAGGAAATGATACTGGGTCTGCTCTGGCGTCAGCCTGGAGACCGGCGGTAGCACGCCAAAGGCATCGGCAGTCAGGAAAATGACTTTCTTCGCATGGCCTGCTTTGGAAACCGGCTGCACGATATTGTCGATGTGGTTAATCGGATAAGACACGCGGGTATTTTCGGTTTTGCTACCATCCGCAAAATCGATGCTCCCGTCTTCACGCACCACCACGTTTTCCAGCAGGGCATTACGACGAATAGCGCGATAGATTTCTGGCTCAGCCTGTTCGGAGAGGTTGATCGTCTTGGCGTAGCAACCGCCTTCGAAGTTAAACACGCCATCGTCATCCCAGCCGTGTTCATCATCGCCGATTAACTGGCGATCCGGATCGGTAGACAGCGTGGTTTTACCCGTACCGGAAAGCCCAAAAAACACCGCAACGTCGCCTGCTTTACCCACGTTAGCGGAGCAGTGCATGGAGGCAATGCCCTTCAGCGGCAACAGGTAGTTCATCACCGCGAACAGCCCTTTTTTCATTTCTCCGCCGTACCACGTGCCACCAATCAACTGCATACGTTCGGTCAGATTAAAGGCGACGAAGTTCTCAGAATGCAGCCCCTGGGCCTGCCAGTCAGGATTGGTGCATTTCGCGCCATTCATCACCACAAAATCAGGCGTGAAGTTATCCAGTTCGGCTGCGCTCGGCTGAATGAACATGTTTTTAACGAAATGCGCCTGCCAGGCAACTTCAGTCACAAAGCGTACGCTCAGACGTGAATCCGGGTTGGCACCGCAGAAGGCATCAATAACAAACAGGCGTTTCCCGGAGAGCTGCTGGGTGACGCATTTTTTCAGCGCCTGCCAGGTTTCCTGGGACAGCGGTTGGTTATCGTTCTTGCCGGTGCCTTGATCGTTCCACCACAGCGTATCGCGCGTGGTGTCATCACGAACAATATATTTATCCTTAGGCGAGCGCCCGGTAAAAATCCCGGTATCCACTGCGATGGCGCCGCTTTGCGTCAGGGTGCCGCGCTCAAAACCTTCGAGCTCCGGGCGCATCTCTTCCTGAAACAACGTATCGTAATCAGGGTTATGAACCACTTCAGTGGTATCGGTGATGCCCAGATCGGCAAGGGCTTTCGAGGTCAGGCCGTTAACGCGCATTTTACTGCTCCTTAAATCGGTGTCTGTTCTGTAGGGCAAAGAGAGTGTGGGATCGCGTCTGTAACATGCCGCACGGCCAGGTGCGGAAACACGATCGCGCGCAGTTTACGCTACTGTGTCAGGCGAGAAAGGCTTGTTCGTTAAAAATGAGACTCAGGGCGCGTTAAGGGTATGTTTCGAACGTTTTTAAGATGTTAAGAAAGTAAAAAAAGATAATTTGCTAAGTAAATTAAGGGCATAGCGATGGGGCAGGCAGGGCGGCCTGACCGCCCTGGTCGGATCAGTGAAGGCGATTGCTGTTCTCAAGGGAGTGGCTACGAATCCCGGCAATGTCTACCGCATCGAACACGTAATGTGATCCGCAGTAGTCGCAGTTCATATCGATTTTGCCATCTTCAGCAATAATCTCGTCGACTTCTTCCTGCGGCAGCGTTCTCAGTACCTCGCTGCAACGTTCGCGCGAACAGGTGCATTTATAGACAACCGGCTGCGGGTCGTAAACGGTCACTTCTTCCTGATGGTAAAGACGCCACAGCACATCGGTCGCGGGCAAATCGATCAGCTCTTCCGTTTTAATCGTCTCGGTCAGCGTAGCCAGATGCGCAAAGTCTTCTTTATCGGTGTCCTGAGCCGGTAAAACCTGCAACAGAATCCCGGCTGCGCCTGCGTTGCTGGTGCGAATAAACAGGCGGGTCGGCAACTGTTCGGAGCGCATAAAATAGTCTTCCAGACATTCACTTAGCGTGTCGCCTTCCAGACCGACCACGCCCTGATAGCGCTCGCCTTTTTCAGGCGTGATGGTAATGACCAAATAGCCATTGCCCACCATGCTCTTCAGTGTGCTGTCGTCAGGAATGTCACCTTTCATCCGTGCGATACCGCGTAACTCCTGCTGATTGTTGCCATTAATCACGGCTAACGTCAGGGGACCATCGCCCTGGAGCTGAACGGTAATTTCACCATCAAATTTTAGCGTTGCGGTAAGCAGGCTGGTCGCCACCAGCAATTCGCCCAGCAGGGTTTGTACCGCAGGCGGATAGTCGTGATTTTTCAGGATGGCTTGCCAGGTGTTTGAAACATTGACCAGTTCGCCGCGAACGGACGCATTTTCAAACAGATAACGACGCAGTTGATCGTGCTCAGACATAATTTTCTCTCTTTTGGCGGGCGGTGACAGGTTCAGTAACCTGCTTATTCATCACCCGATAACTTAAATTTCATCAAATCGCGGCGTTCTTTCTTGTCGGGCCGACGATCGGGATGGGGCATGGTCAGCGCATTCATCTTGCGCGCCAGGGCTACTTTTTCACGTTTTTCAATACTGGCTTCCGTCTCGCGGTAAAGCAGCTGTGCTTCACTGGCAGAACGGCGCTGCTCGCTGATGTCGGCGATCACTACGGTGCGCTCATCATTACCCTGACGCAGGGTTAACTCAGCATCCCGCTCGACAAGCTTGCTGGGTTTACTGCGCTGGCCGTTGTAATGAACCTTGCCACCTTCAATCATCTCGCGTGCGATAGAACGGGTTTTGTAGAAACGCGCCGCCCAAAGCCATTTATCAAGACGAACGCCTTCGCTTGGTTTTTCTTTCATTGCTGCTCCCAGGCCTGAATCAGTGTGCGGTAGTCGCTTATTGCACCGTGACGCTGAAAGTGTTGTTCAGGACGACCGGAGTCAGGATTACTGACGCCCAGGCACCAGCCGATTCCCCATAATTTGGCGGCATCAAGAATGGTTTCGTTGTCATCGATGAACACTGTCCGTGATGCATCAAAGCCAGTGTGCTGCTCAACCGCCTGCCACAAACGTTGATCTTCTTTCGGATAGCCAAAGGTATGGGTGGAAAGTAATAAATCAAGGTGTGATGCTAAACCTGTTTGTTTCAGTTTAACGTCCAGATACCAGGGATGCGCATTGGTGAGCAGGATGGTGCGTTTACCCGCCTGACGTAAAGCCTGTAAAAAAGGCAGCGTATCAACACGCAAGCTGACGCGATGGCGCTGTTCCCAGGTCATGGCATGAATGTCTAACTGCAGCGCCTGCGACCAGTAATCCAGACAATACCAGTTTAGCGTATGCGCCACGGCCTGATATTTTTCTTCAATAATCTGACGCGCCTGAGCAGCAGAAATACCGCGTTGGGTACGCAGGGTGTCAGGGACAAGCTCCAGCCAGAAAAAGTGGTCAAACGCCAGATCGAGCAACGTGCCGTCCATATCGAGCAGCACGGTGTCAAAGTCAGACCGGTTGAACATCATGGTGAATTTACCCGTTGCCAGTTAGCGCAACAGGGTAGCACAGTTGCAGGGGGCTCAAAATATGGAGCGCACGCCCTGTATAGTGCTCAGCGTAGGATTAAAGCATTTATCGTAATATTGCTGGATAGCATGCATACGCTGACGATTCAGATGAATGCGCCGCAATGCCAGCAGGCCGTTCACGATGCCGCAGGCCAGCAGCACCATTAGCAACAGCGCGGCACCCAGATAGCGCCATTTTGCCATGGCATCAGGCTCATTGTGCAGGGCGATGTGGCGTGTGCCGTTTGCATCGGTATAGATATTGGTAATGATGCCGGTGGCGCTGAACGGCGTATGCAGCAACAGTGAGGACAGACGTTGCAGCTCTTGCCACTGTGACGACGCCTCCAGATCAAACAGCGGAACAGCAGGCTGGGGCTGATTGACGAGCTGGTGCCCTTCATCGCTGGCGATAACGAATCCGCCCGGCGGTGGGCTGTTAAGGTTCTCAGCGGCGCGACGCGTTTCACGGAAGAAGAAGGTGGAGGTCGCGGTGTGCACCAGGTTTTCCAGCGCTTCAGCACTGACCGGACGCAGCAGGACATTCATCCCGTTAAGCTGACCGGAATCGGCGCGGCTGACTAAGGTGTCCCAGTCTTTGGCATTACCCAGGTTCACCAGGGCATTTTTAAGGCGCATACAGTCCTGTGCCTGGCTGCAGAGCGCCTGCGTTTTCAGCACCAGGTCTGAAAAGTCATCCAGCAGAATCATGCCCGATTTCTGGATTGCCGAGGCTAACTGAGGATTCAGTTTGGGATCGGTGTTGGTTTCGGGATGCAGCTGTTTCGTCGTGGTATCCAGCAACGCCGAGGCTTTCTCAATAATATCTGAGTGGGGCAGCGGCAGGGGCGTTGCGTTATTCCAGTAAATTTGTGAGCAATCGAACGGCATATAGGTATAGGTGCGATTACTTTGGTAGTTGTCCGGCACCGCACACATGCCGGTCCCTGTGACCTTCAGGCTGTCGCCGACTTTAAGATCCACGCTACTCAGTTGGTTAACGCTGCTGACATCCAGGCTGTCGGTGCCTTTAGCCCAGGCCAGACTCAGCTTGATGGGCATGCTGAGCGGAATCCAGGTGATTAACAAAGCCAGAACAATCAGCGAGCCACAGGCCAGCACGACATTTTTACGCCAGCGTTGCAGCGGAAAATTTCTGACCTCATCCTGCAGTGAAAGAAAGCGCCCCTGGCGCACCACCTGGCGATTCAGATAAATATCGACGTCCGTCACCTGACCCAGATCGTGAGCAACGTAGGGCTGCCAGTGGGCAGGATAAGCCAGATCGATAATCCCCAGCGTAATGTTGCTCTGTTCCTGATTTGACTCACCAAATAAGCCCCAGCGCTTGGGCGCGCCGCGCAGACAGTGAATTTCACGCAGGCCATTCTCACCAGGCACACGATACATCAGCCACAGACTGGCGACGATCATGATGCCGGCAATCACCGACAGCCAGATCATCAGACTGGCTGGCAACAGCAAGCCGATAAAAAACAACATCAAGGCAAAAGAAATAATGACCGCTTCCCGCGTGCCGTCAGGGCGAGACAGCCGGTACTCTTCCAGCGTTTCTTTGCGCACCCGCACTAATTCCACGTTTTCACTTTCCGCTTTGCGGATCGACGCGTTGGTGGAAGCCGGACGTATCAGACTGGGTAGCGACTGCTGATCAACGGCGTAATCCACCAGCGAGTGTCCATTCAAAGAGATGATTAATGGAACGGACTGGGTGCGGATGAGCTCAACGTAGTTTTCATCCGTGATGTACTGTTCCCACAGCGGCGGCAAATGGACTTCGACTTCATCCAGATAGTAGCGCCACTTATGGGGATCGTCGGTGGAGAGGCCATAACGGGTAATCGCCCGCGTGACAGGATAGACATTGTTGCTTTGCGCGGTCAGCACCAGCTTGTCATGTTGACGGCGGGATTCACCGGGACTGAGGATACGGGGCTGTTTTTCAAGGGCAGCAAGGTACTGTTCAACCGCCTTGCGCTCCCGTTCAGACAGCTTACGGCAGGGCGGGCTAATGAATGGCAGCGGTCTCGCCAACGGGGGCCTGCGCCGCATAGCGTACCAAAATCCAATACCTGCCAGAATTGAACAGGTTAGCACTACGGCCAATATAATAATTATTGTGCTCATGCTTTGCTCAATTCAGCCAAAATACTGCCTTCACTTTAAACTTACATCCCCAGATTCGCCCACGATGCAAGACGATTTATGGGAGGTTAAACAACTCTTACACGTTTAACAATAAACGAAATAGTTCTGTAAATCATTTAATTAGGCGTTATGACATCACACACTGCCAGAATAGTAACGACAGTGCACCCGTTATTGTATCGGCATTATCTGAATTTTGAAGCGGGATATTGACTAACACAAATTTTTTGTACTCAGGAAACCAGTGTTATCGTAGAAAAAAGCGGCATACGCGCTGCGTGCGGTTGGAGAGTCGCACAAAGGCGGATCGTTAGGTATGCTAATTCGCTCCTGAGTGCTGGCGCAGCAAGTTTGAGGCTGATATGAAAAAGTCGTTAAAAAAACCTGACATCCTCAATGTAGAAACCGTGGCAAGGTCACGATTGTTTACTGTTGAAGCGGTAGACCTGGCCTTCAGTAATGGCGCACGGCGTATTTACGAGCGCATGAAGCCCTCGGAACGTGAAGCAGTGATGATTGTGCCGATTATCGATGATCACCTGGTGCTGATTGAAGAGTATGCGGTGGGTCTGGAGACCTACGAACTGGGCTTCCCTAAAGGCTTGATCGATCCGGGTGAAACCGTAAACCAGGCTGCGGACCGTGAACTCAAAGAGGAGGCGGGATTCGGTGCGGGCCAGCTGACTACCCTGGGCAAACTGACCATGGCGCCGTCGTACTTTTCCAGCAAGATGAATATTGTCGTGGCAGAAGGGCTTTATCAGGAGAAGCTGGAAGGCGATGAGCCTGAGCCGCTGGTGGTGCATCACTGGCCGTTAAGCAACATGCTGGCATTATTGCAGGAGCCTGATTTTCGCGAAGCGCGCAACGTCAGTGCATTGTTTATGGTACGTGAGTGGCTGGTGAAGCAGGGACGTATCAGCTATTAACATCCGCGCAAGACAGGCCGGATAACCAGGGGCGACTCGCGCCGCCCCTGAGGATCATCAGAACAGTTCGTGGCTCTCGCCATTGTCCATGATGGTGGTGCCGGCATCATGCACCGAATACTCGGTTGGCTGCGTCCCGTTGATAAAGTACTCCTGGCGCGTATTACCACTGCCGTTTGCCAGTTTGCCCGTACTCCGATCGATGGTGACGGTCACGATGCCATCCGGTGGCGTGAGCGGCTGAACCGGCACGCCATCCAGAGCGACCTTCATAAAGTCATCCCAGGCAGGCTGTGCACTCTTCGCGCCGCCTTCATAACCCGATATTTGATCGGGAATTGCGCCAGAAAGGGTACTGCGACCCAGATCGCGACGCGCATCGTCAAAGCCGATCCACACCGAGGTGACGACGCCGGGGCCGTAGCCCGAGAACCAGGCATCTTTGGAACTGTTGGTTGTGCCCGTTTTTCCGCCAATATCATTACGCTTCAGGTCGCGCCCGGCACGCCAGCCCGTGCCCATCCAGCCCGGTTCGCCAAAAATATTACTGTTCAGCGCACTTTTGATCAGGAATGACAGCGGCGTATTAATCACGTGCGGCGCATACTGCTGTTCACCACCCGGCTGCGGCTGCGCAGGTACCTGCTCCAGCTCAGGCTGCGGCACCGTCTGGTTTTGCTGCTGAGCCGAAGGCGCGACGTTCTCAACGCTCTCGGCGTTCAGCGTCAGCGCTTTTTTGGTTTCACCGTAAATCACCGGTAAGTTGCACTGAGGGCAGGCAATTCTCGGTTTTTCTTCAAAAATGGTTTGTCCCTGTTCATTTTCAATTTTGCTAATGAAGTAAGGATCAATCAGGAAGCCGCCATTCGCCATGACGGAATAACCGCGCACCACCTGCAGAGGGGTAAACGAGGCTGCCCCAAGGGCCAGTGATTCAGTATGCACAATGTTCTGTGCCGGGAAGCCAAAGCGCTGTAAGTACTCGGCCGCGTAATCCACGCCCATCGCACGCATCGCGCGAACCATCACAACGTTTTTCGACTGACCCAGCCCCTGGCGCAGGCGAATCGGGCCATCGTAGGTAGGCGGTGAGTTCTTCGGACGCCAGTCCGCACCGGCACCTGCATCCCAGCGGGAAATAGGCACGTCGTTAAGAATGGATGCCAGCGTTAACCCCCGATCCATCGCGGCCGTGTACAGGAACGGCTTAATGTTCGAGCCCACCTGGCGCAGTGCCTGAGTGGCGCGGTTGAACATGCTTTGGTTAAAGTCAAAACCGCCCACCAGTGCGCGCACGGCACCGTTGGTCGGATCTAACGAAACCAGTGCCGAGTTCACGTCCGGGACCTGGCCCAGCCACCATGTATCGCCGACCTGGCGTACCCAAACCTGCTGGCCTGGCTGCAGAACCTGAGTCAGGCTTTTAGGGGTTGGCCCTTGCACCGTGTCAGACTTAAAGGCACGCGCCCAGCGAACACCAGCCATGGTCAGTGACACGTTGCTACCATCTTTCATCATGACGGTGGCTTCATCGCTCTGCGCATGAGTAACAACGGCCGGATGAAGGGGACCGTACAGAGGAAGATTTTTTAACGCTTTAACAATCTGCGCCTGTCCCCATGCAGGTTCACCGACTTTCCACAGCACGCTGGTCGGGCCACGGTAGCCATGACGCATATCATAAGCCATTACGTTGTTCTGCACGGCCTCCTGCGCAGACTGCTGCAGACGTCGTGTGACGGTGGTGTAAACCTTGTAGCCATCGGTGTAAGCATTATTACCATAGCGTTTTACCATCTCCTGGCGTGCCATCTCACTGAGATAAGGCGCAGAGAAGACGATTTTAGGGCCATGATAGGTGGCGACTAACGGTGTGTTACGCGCCTCATCGTACTGTTGCTGGGTGATGTAATGCTGATCCAGCATACGGGCCAGAACGACATTGCGACGTGCGACGGCGCGGCTGTGTGAATAAAGCGGGTTAAAGGTCGACGGGGCTTTAGGCAGACCGGCGATGGTCGCCATTTCGCTCAATGACAGCTCATTAACGGGCTTACCAAAATAAACCTGTGAGGCGGCACCCACACCGTAAGCCCGGTAGCCGAGGTAGATTTTGTTCAGGTAAAGCTCAAGAATCTCGTCTTTATTCAGCAACTGCTCGATGCGAATCGCCAGAAAGGCTTCCTTGATTTTTCGCATCAGGGAGCGTTCTGGGCTAAGGAAGAAGTTACGTGCCAGCTGCTGGGTAATCGTACTGGCCCCCTGCGAAGCATGGCCCGACACCAGCGCAACACTGGCAGCACGGAAAATCCCGATGGGATCTACACCGTGATGCTCATAGAAGCGGCTGTCTTCCGTTGCAATAAATGCTTTAACCATCTCAGGCGGAACCTGTTGCAGGCTAAGCGGTATACGGCGCATTTCACCATACTGGGCGATAAGGTCGCCCTCAGCGCTGTAAACCTGCATAGGGGTTTGCAAACGCACATCTTTCAGCGTGTTAACGTCGGGTAACTGCGGCTCAATATATTTGTACAAACCATAAATCGAGCCAGCTCCCAGCAAGATGCAACACACTGCAAGGATTAATAAATACTTTACGAACTTCACCTGAGATTTCCCATCTGTTGTCGTTTGGGCAGTTTATAAGCAACCGCGCAGTAGTATAAAGGCAAGCCAGACGCTTTGATATGTCCATTTTTCCGGACGATAAGGAGATCGCGCGCATGGCTTTTCACACCTGGCAAATTGGGCTGGATATCCAGAACAGGCAGTGCTGTGCCCTTGCCATCCTGCGTCGCCGCCAGGGTTGGCAATTATGCCACTGGTGGCAGCAGCGGCTGGCGCAAGATACGTTAAGAAACGGCGTGCTGCAATCTTCCCCTGAATTGCTGTCAGTGTTAGACCGCTGGCGAAAGTGCTTACCCCAGCGCTACTCACTGCGCGTAGGGCTTCCTGCCCAGTTGGTACTGCAGCAGCCGCTTTCGCTTCCCGAACCGCCGTTAAAAGAACCGGCATTAAGCCGTTTTGTCCGGGCGGCTGCCCAACGTCTTTTTCCCGTTGATCCACGCGAACTGGCGCTGGATTACCGTCTCGATCCCGCACATGGCCAACTGTGTGTCACGGCCGCCCGGCTGGATGTGGTTAAACAGTGGCACGCTCCGCTGGCACAGGCAGGACTGAAACCCAGCGTATTTGAACTTGCCACCCAGGCGCTCAATATCGTTACTGAACAGGCGCAATTAACTGCGGGAAGTGTAGTGGTTTTGCGACAGGATGCACGCTACCTGTGGAGTGACGGCATCAACGCCGCATCTTTTGCCGATCAGGGCGGGCTGGCGGCGCTGCATAAGCAGGCTTTTCCTCAGGCAAGCCGCGTTTTTTATTGTGATGCTGATAGCGTTTCATCCCCCGCCGGTACGGTTCCTTTTTCACCTTTGCAGCTGTTGCGCTGTCCGTCGCCGCCTTTGCCTGACAACCCCGCTGCATTTGTACTGGCGACCGGCCTGGCGCTGCGACACGAGGACCGCTAATGGTCGCGGTTAACCTTTTACCCTGGCGTCGCTGGCGCTGGCAACGCCAACGACGCCAGGGCCTTGTTGCGCTGGCCATAACGTTACTGATTTTAGTGTCAGCGGTCGCACTGCGGTTCTGGCAAGGGCATCAGGCGCTCATTCAGGTTGAGCTTCAGCATATCCGGCTTACGCGTGCCCTTGAGACGCTTGTGCAGCGCGTGGAACAGCAAAAACTGCTGCTGCAACAGCTGGCCGAGGTACAGCAACGCCGCAGCTGGCTGCGTCAGCAGGCCAGGCAGTTTAGCGTCTGGCAACAGCTTTGGCTGGACTTGCCCGGCTTGCTGCCCGACGGGCTGTGGTTAACCCGGCTGGAGAAGCGCAATACGGATTTGCTTCTGGAGGGCAAGGCGCAGCAGATGCAGGATATCCGCCATTTTCGCCAGCGTTTAACGGGCGTGGCGCTTTTTTCACAGATTAGGCAGGGCAATGTGCAGCGCCAGTCAGAAGGGGATTACCACTTCACGTTGCGCATCAGGCTGAAGGAGGAGAACAGTGAGTAACGGGTTTCAGTTCTGGCTGCAGTTAGCCGTGCCGTTTCGCTATGGCAGCCTGCTGGCGGCGGCTTCCGGCCTGTTCTTTGTTGCCTGGTGGACGTTGTTAGCGCCACAGCGGCAAGCGTTAGACGCTGCCATGCACCAGCTGGCACAACAGCAGCAACGCCTGCAACAGCAGCAGGTGCAACTGGCCCGGCATCCTGACATTGACGCGTTACAGGCTGAGCTGGCGCAGGCGGCGGCGAGGCAACCCGCAGCGCAACTGACGCTGGAGGCCATTATCGCAGAGCGAGGCGCACAACTGGAGGCGTGGCTTAGCGATGAACAGCCGCGGGCGCTGACGCTCCACCTGGAGTGGTCGCAGTTTCAGCCCCTTTTTACAGCGCTGTCCCAATCTGCGACGGCTTTCCCTGGCCGTTTTCAACTCACCGCACACCCGGCGCACCTGGTGGCGCAGCTCTGGCTGGACGCTGATGAAACCTTTTAGCGTCATGCTGCTCTTGCTCTGCTGCGGTGTTGCGCAGGCGCGCGATCCGTTTCGTCCTCTTACCGGCGTGGCTTGTGTGGCAGAAGTTGAACCGCTCAGCGAATGGCGCTTACAGGGAATTATCGGCCGCGCGCCGAGGTTTCAGGGCTGGCTCCTGACCCCGCAGGGTAACGCCGTGAAAGTGCTCAGCGACCAACCCTTTCCCCTGCTTCCCTGGCAAACAGACCAGTTTACGTCGCGCACACTGAAGCTGTCGGTGCCCGGTAGCTGTTCGTCTCAATATTTCACCTTTCATCTCAAAGGAAGCCCGCATGATAAGGATATCGATTCTGACGTTTCTGCTGATCTGCCTGACGTCCGCCCGCGCCAGCCATGATGAGGGCTTGAGCCTGGCCTTTGACGATGCGCCCATTGAGCGGGTTTTACAGGCACTGGCCGATTATCAACAGATCAACCTGATGATTTCCCCCGAGGTTCAGGGGACGCTCTCACTGCGGCTGGATAACGTGCCCTGGCAGCAGGCGCTGTCGCTGGTCGCCCGCATGGCGCGGCTGACCTTGCTGGAAGAGGACAACGTTCTGCTGGTTTATCCAGAGCACTGGCAACAGCAGCGGCGCGAGGCAGAACAGGCGAAGCAAGCAGAGGTGTTGCAGCAACAGCCCCTACAACAGCGCAGGATAAGCCTGCACTATGCCAGTGCCAGTGAGGTTCATCGCAGCCTGCAGGGCGAACGTCAGTCGCTGATGACAGCAAGAGGAAGCGCCACGGTCGACAGCCGGACGAACAGCGTGCTGCTGCGCGACAGCGCGGCGGCCCTGAAAGAAACCGAGCGCTGGGTGCGCGCGCTCGATGTGCCGCTGGAGCAGGTGGAACTGGCGGCACATATCGTCACCATCAGCGAAGATCACCTGCATGAGCTGGGCGTTAACTGGCGGCTGTACAATGCGGGCGACGTCGTTGACCGTGCGTTACGTCATCCTCTGCTTGATATCCCGTTAGGACTGAATTCGCCCGCCGTCTCGGTTGGCGTCACACTGTCGCGAATTGGGGGTAAACTCCTGGATTTAGAACTCAGCGCCCTGGAGCAGGAGAATCAGGTCGAAATTATCGCCAGCCCACGCCTGTTTACCTCGCATCAACAAACCGCCACCATCAAACAGGGAACAGAAATCCCTTATGAAGTCTCCGCGGGCAACAGCGGGGCGACCAGTATCGAGTTTAAAGAGGCGGTGCTGGGCATGGAAGTGACGCCAACCGTTTTAGGCAATGGCCGCATTCAGCTAAAAATTCGTATCAGCCAGAACGTACCGGGGCGCGCGATTCAGACCGGTGATTCACAGGTCCTGTCTATCGATAAGCAGGAAATTGAAACCCAGGTGACCGTCAACGACGGGCAAACCCTGGCATTGGGCGGGATTTTCCATCAGCAGCGCACGCGCGGGCAGCGCCAGGTTCCACTGCTTGGTCATCTTCCCGCTGTGGGCCACCTGTTTCGACAGCAGTCCGAAGAACATAAGAAACGTGAGCTGGTTATTTTTATGACGCCGCGATTGGTCAGGGAAGCAGCGCTTACGGCACGATAAAACGGAAAATGTGCCCATAAAGTCCAACTGCGTTGACGCAGGGCTGGAATTAGCTTACAAGGTTTAGCGATTTTTAACACGTTGTAAGCGTCTGTGTTGGAAAAACCAGGCAAACAGATGAGAGAATTCCTCTGTAAGCAGTGATGTCACAACGCTGTACTGACGCATTACAGTTTCGCGAACGACGGGCCAATTCAGAAATGGATGTGCTGTTAGCAATATAATCGGTTGCCAAACAGCCTTGAGTGTTGAGATAATTTTTCGTCTGACTCTTGCTAACGCTCATGAGGTCTCAGTTCCTGTCCCGCCAGCAAAATGCTGAAAGCGGGGTATCATTAACGAATTCTTAGTAATACCGACAAAATGGCAGAGAAACGCAATATCTTTCTGGTTGGGCCGATGGGTGCCGGCAAAAGCACTATTGGCCGTCAGTTGGCTCAGCAACTCAATATGGAGTTCTTCGATTCCGATCAGGAAATTGAGCGACGCACCGGAGCGGATGTGGGCTGGGTTTTTGACGTTGAAGGCGAAGCTGGCTTCCGCGATCGTGAAGAAAAAATCATCAATGAACTGACCGAGAAGCAGGGCATCGTCCTGGCGACCGGTGGCGGCTCCGTAAAATCCCGGGAAACACGTAATCGTCTCTCCGCCCGCGGCGTCGTGGTTTATCTTGAAACCACTATTGAGAAACAACTGGCACGTACACAGCGTGATAAAAAACGCCCCTTACTGCAGGTAGAGTCGCCGCCACGTGAAGTGCTTGAAGCGCTGGCAGATGAACGCAACCCGCTTTATGAAGAGATCGCCGATGTTACCATCCGCACTGACGATCAAAGTGCAAAAGTGGTGGCGAATCAGATTATCAACATGTTGGAAAAAAGTTGATCCAACGTTTGAAGGCTCTTTGACAGGTATCGAGCACCATGGAGAAGATCACCGTTTCACTGGGGGAACGTAGTTACCCCATCACTATCGCCGCCGGACTGTTTAACGATCCGGCTTCTTTTTGGCCGTTAAAAGCGGGTGATAATGCCATGCTGGTGACTAACCAGACGCTGGCACCGCTCTACCTTGATAAGGTATCGGCTCTGCTGAAGGCGGCGGGGGTGAAAACGGATCAGGTGATTTTGCCCGACGGTGAGCAATTTAAAACGCTTGCCGTGATGGATCAGGTCTTTACTGCACTACTGCAAAAACCCCATGGTCGTGATACCACGCTGGTGGCGCTTGGCGGTGGTGTTATTGGCGATCTTACGGGTTTTGCGGCGGCAAGCTATCAGCGTGGCGTGCGTTTTATTCAGGTGCCGACAACGCTGCTGTCCCAGGTTGACTCCTCGGTTGGTGGCAAAACGGCCGTTAATCATCCTCTTGGCAAAAACATGATTGGCGCGTTTTATCAGCCCGCGTCTGTCGTGATCGACACCGAGTGTCTTCGCTCACTGCCGCCGCGTGAGCTGGCTTCCGGTCTGGCTGAGGTCATCAAGTACGGCATTATTCTGGACGGTGAATTCTTTCAGTGGCTTGAGCAGAATCTTGATCGTCTTCTGGCGCTGGATGAATCCGCACTGGCCTGGTGTATCCGCCGTTGCTGTGAGTTAAAGGCTGAGGTCGTCGCCGCAGATGAGCGCGAGCACGGCCAGCGCGCATTACTTAATCTTGGTCATACTTTTGGTCATGCTATTGAAGCCCATATGGGCTATGGCAACTGGTTACACGGTGAGGCGATTGCCGCTGGGATGGTGATGGCGGCGCGCACGGCGCAACGTCTGGGCCAGTTCAGCGCACAGGACTGCGATCGCGTCATTGCTTTACTGCAACGTGCCGGTTTACCGGTGAACGGGCCGGTAGAGATGCAGGCAGAAGACTATTTGCCGCATATGATGCGTGACAAAAAGGTTCTGGCTGGTGAATTGCGTCTGATACTGCCGCTGTCGATTGGACGTGCTGAAGTGCGCGGTGGCGTAGCTCATGATATGGTGATGGCTGCAATTAATGATTGCCAGAAATCTTGATATTAAGCAGGTAAGTGGTGACGCGGCGCGCGGGTGCGCAGTGCGGGATGCCGCTTTACGGAGGAGGCAGAATGGATGAGTTCAAACCGGATGATGAATTCAAACCGGATGATGAGTTAAAACCTGACGCCAGCGACCGCCGTCCCTCGCGCCCACGTAAATCGTCTTCTGCGACGAAAGCACCGGTATCGCGTCAGCATGTCATGATGGGCGTTGGTATTCTGGTGTTACTGCTGGTAGTGCTGGGAATTGGCTCTGCGCTGAATGGTTCTGACGACAGTAAGTCTTCTTCGGCCAATGGCAACAAGAGCACGCCTGCTCCTGGCTCGACAGGTTCTGGCAGCGAAAAAAATATTGACCTGAGTGGCTCAACCGCCATGAGCGGTGGACAGAATGCCGCCGGGACGCCATCACCGTCTGCGACAACCCAGAATGCACCTGGCACGGCATCTTCTCCGGAGGCGACGAATGCGCCACGCGACATTTCCATGCCGCCAGTTGCGTCCACGCCGACGCAGGCCGCGACTGTTGAAACTCCGGCGAATCAGCAGCGTGTTACTTTACCTGGCGATCTGAACACCGCCCTGACGAATCAACAGCAGCAAGTTGATGGCGCGGCTCAGGGGGCAGAAAACAGCAGCTCACTGCCTACGGCTCCCGCAACGGTCAGTGGCAAAGCCGGTTCCGCCGCCACAGCCAATGCGCCCGCAGCAGGCCGAACCAACGCAGGCCAGGCCGCATTGACGCCACGCCATACGCGTGAGCAGCCGGCGAAAACCGCCGCTAAGCCAACGGCCAGTGAACATAAAACCCACACCACGCCAGCGCACACCGCAGTGAATAATGCGCCTGCTAAAGCCGCTGGCAACGGTGCAACGGCGAGTAAATCCCTGCCTGGCGGTAATTATACGCTGCAGCTGAGCGGTGCGTCGAAGGCAGAGAGCCTGAATGCCTGGGCGAAGAAACAAAATCTGAGCGCGTATCACGTGTATAAAACAACGCGTAACGGCCAGCCCTGGTATGTGCTGGTAAGTGGTGCATATGCAACACCGGCAGACGCGAAACGTGCCGTAGCTGCGTTGCCTGCTGAAGTGCGCGCACAGAATCCATGGGTGAAACCGGTTAGTCAGGTCAGGAAAGAAGCCAGCCAATAAATGATATGGGGCCGGCAGCTGCTGGTCCCGTTTTAAGCGCAGATCTGCTGTCGGTTCAACCACAGCCTCACAATAAGATGTAAATACCACGACAGCATGAAAAAAAATCGCGCTTTTTTAAAATGGGCGGGGGGAAAATTTCCCTTAGTCGAAGAGATCCACCGTTATTTGCCGCAAGGTGATTGCCTGATCGAACCCTTTGTCGGCGCTGGCTCAGTGTTTCTCAACTCCGATTTTGATCGCTATCACCTGGCCGACATCAACAACGATCTCATCAATCTCTACAACATCGTGAAAACGCGTACGGCGGATTTTATTCGCGATGCGCGTTTGCTGTTCACGCCTGAAGGCAATAACGAAGCCTGCTATTATCAGCTCCGTACTGAATTTAATCTCAGCAAAGACGCTTATCAGCGTGCGCTGTTATTCCTCTATCTCAATCGCCATTGTTACAACGGCCTGTGTCGTTACAATTTGCGCGGCGAGTTCAATGTGCCTTTTGGTCGTTACCGCAAACCTTACTTTCCGGAAGCCGAGCTGCTCTGGTTTGCTGAACGTGCGCAAAAAGCGACGTTTGTCTGCGAATCATACGATGTTACCCTGAACAATGCCCAGAAAGGCTCTGTGGTATATTGTGATCCGCCGTACGCGCCACTGTCCGCGACGGCTAACTTTACGGCTTACCATACAAATAGTTTCAGTCTGAATGAGCAGCAACATCTGGCGCAACTGGCTGCGAAGCTGGCGTCGGAGAGTAAAATCCCGGTGCTGATTTCTAACCATGATACTGAACTGACGCGTTGCTGGTATCAGGATGCCGTGTTACATGTGGTTAAAGTCCGGCGTTCTATTAGCCGAAGCATAACCGGCCGCACCAAGGTCGACGAACTACTGGCACTTTATCGCTAGTCTGTTTCGTCCGCGGCCAGGGTATTTCGCCAGCAGTGATGCTGGCGCACAACAGTGGAGAATCGGATGAAACAATATTTGCTGGCCCCTTCAATCCTTTCGGCAGACTTTGCCCGCCTGGGTGAAGACACTGCGAAAGCACTGGCGGCTGGAGGCGACGTGGTTCACTTCGACGTTATGGACAACCACTATGTTCCTAATCTGACGATGGGACCGATGGTACTGAAAGCACTGCGTGACTACGGTATTACGGCCCCGATCGATGTGCATTTAATGGTGAAGCCCGTGGACGCGTTAATTCCCGAGTTTGCCAAAGCCGGCGCCACCTATATCACCTTCCACCCGGAAGCCAGCGAGCATGTTGACCGTACGCTGCAGCTGATTAAAGAGCACGGTTGCAAGGCCGGTCTGGTGTTTAACCCCGCCACGCCGCTCAGCTACCTCGACTACGTGATGGATAAGCTGGATATCATTCTGCTGATGTCGGTGAATCCCGGTTTCGGTGGACAGTCATTTATTCCGGGCACCCTGGATAAACTTCGTGAAGCGCGTAAACGTATCGATCAGAGCGGCTACAGCATTCGTCTGGAAGTGGATGGTGGTGTGAAGATTGATAACATTGGCCAAATCGCCGCCGCGGGTGCGGATATGTTTGTGGCCGGTTCAGCCATCTTTGGGCATCCGGACTATAAAAAAGTGATCGACGACATGCGGAACGAGCTGGAGAAAGCGAATGGCTCATTTCACTGATATTCACGCGCTGGCGTTCGACCTTGATGGCACGCTGGTCGACAGCGCGCCGGGCCTGGCTGATGCTATCGATCTGACGCTTGCGGACCTGCGTTTGCCTGCTGCTGGCGTCGGGCGCGTGTCCACCTGGATTGGTAACGGTGCGGATATCATGATGTCGCGCGCCCTGACCTGGGCACTGGGACGCGAGCCTCAGCAGGATGAGCAGCGCGATGCCCGAGTATTATTTGACAAACATTACGCCAATACGGTGGACGCCGGCAGTACGCTGTTTCCTCAGGTTAAAGAAACGCTGGCAAAACTTCAGGCGCTGAACATCCCGATGGCGATTGTCACCAATAAGCCCACGCCATTCGTTGCGCCCTTGCTGGCCTCACTGGGGATCGATGGCGCGTTTTCACTGATTATTGGCGGTGACGATGTGGTGGTTAAAAAACCCCATCCTGCTGCTATTTTTCTGGTGCTGGGTAAATTTGGCCTGTTGCCTGACCAACTGCTGTTTGTTGGCGATTCGCGCAATGATATTCTGGCTGCGCAGTCGGCTGGTGTACCCAATATCGGTATGACTTTTGGCTATAACTATGGCGAACCTATTGCCACCAGCCAGCCCGATCTCACCCTTGACTCTTTTGACGAACTTTTGCCCGCTATCGGGCGGTAATTTATCAGGACATAAGCATGAGCAAACCCATCGTTTTCAGCGGCGCACAGCCGTCCGGCGAACTGACCATTGGCAACTATATGGGTGCGCTGCGTCAGTGGGTGCAGATGCAGGACGATTTCCACTGCATTTACTGTATCGTCGACCTGCACGCGATCACCGTTCGCCAGGACCCGACAGCACTGCGTAAAGCCACCTTAGATACGCTGGCGCTGTACCTTGCCTGCGGTATTGATCCAAAGAAGAGCACTGTCTTCGTTCAGTCTCATGTGCCAGAGCACACGCAGCTGAGCTGGATTCTGAACTGCTACACCTATTTTGGTGAGCTGAACCGTATGACGCAGTTCAAAGACAAATCCTCGCGCTATGAAGAAAACATTAACGCGGGATTGTTCAGCTATCCGGTGCTGATGGCCGCAGATATTTTGCTTTATCAGACGACGCAGGTGCCGGTGGGTGAAGATCAGAAACAGCATCTTGAACTGAGTCGCGACATTGCCAGCCGGTTTAATGCCCTGTATGGCGATGTCTTTAAAGTGCCTGAGCCGTTCATTCCTAAATCTGGCGCACGCGTGATGTCCCTGCTGGAACCGACGAAAAAGATGTCTAAGTCGGACGATAACCGCAATAACGTTATCGGCCTGCTGGAAGATCCCAAATCCGTGGTTAAAAAAATCAAGCGTGCGATGACTGACTCTGAAGAGCCACCGGTCATTCGCTATGACGTTAAAGAGAAGGCGGGCGTGTCAAACCTGCTGGACATCCTGTCCGGCGTGACCGGCAAGCCGGTAGCGGAGCTGGAGCAGGAATTTGAAGGCAAAATGTACGGGCACCTGAAAGGCGCGGTCGCGGATGCGGTATCTGGCATGCTGACTGATCTGCAGGAACGTTATCATCGCTTCCGTAACGATGAAGCGTTGCTGGAGCAGGTGATGCGTGAGGGCGCACAAAAAGCCCGTGCTCAGGCGCAGGAAACCCTGAAAAAGGTGTATGCCGCCGTGGGTTTTGTTTCTCAGCCTTAGTCAGTGCTGGCATAACCTCAACGGCGAGCGAAAGCTCGCCGTTATTGTTTTAAAACCAACGTAATGTTTCGCGCAGGCTGACCACGCTGCCCACGATAATCAGACTGGGGCTGGTAACCTGTTGCGCTAAATCGCTGAGCGCTTGCAGCGTACCGGTGAGAACGCGTTGGTCTGTGCTGGTGCCTTTCTCCACCAGGGCTACGGGCATATCGGCGCGCATGCCGTGATGAATAAGCTGTTGCTGAATTTCTGCTGCCTGCGTGAGGCCCATATAAAACACCAACGTTTGCTGTTCTGCCGCCAGCGTCTGCCAGGCCAGTGAGCCCTGCTTTTGCAGATGGCCAGTGACCAGCCGTACGCTTTGCGCATGGTCGCGATGGGTGAGGGGAATACCGCTGTAGGCGGCACAGCCCGATGCTGCCGTAATGCCGGGCACCACGCTAAAGGGGATCTGATGCTGTGCCAGAATCTCCAGCTCTTCACCGCCCCGGCCAAAGATAAAGGGATCGCCACCTTTCAAACGTACGACCCGTTTACCGCGCTGGGCCTGCTGGAGCAACAGCTGGTTGATCTCATCCTGGGGCACGCAGTGGTGACCTGCACGTTTACCCACAAAGACACGTTCCGCATCACGGCGCACGAGATCGAGAACGGCATCGGAAACCAGCCTGTCGTAAACGATCACATCCGCCTGCTGGATCTGCTGTAAACCTTTGAGCGTCAGTAACCCCGCATCGCCCGGCCCTGCACCGACCAGCACCACTTCACCTTGTGTTCGCCGATCCTCTGCGAACAGGGTTTCGGTTAGTTCATCTGCCCGTGTGTTGTCGCCATTCGCCAGGCTTTGCGCCAGCCTGTCGCTGCTAAAAAAACGTTCCCAGAAGTGGCGACGTTGCGCCATCGCGGTGAACTGCTTTTTCACCCTGCTGCGCAAGGTTCCGGCTCGCTGGGCCAGTTTTCCCAGGTGCTGCGGCAACATCGCCTCCAGTTTTTCACGCAGAAGCCTTGCCAGCACGGGGGCCCGACCGCCGGAGGACACGGCAATCATCAGCGGCGAGCGGTCAATAATGGAGGGCATGATGGCACTGGCCTGCTCGGGCGCATCGACCAGATTACAAAAGATTTGCTGCGTTTCAGCCACGTCGGCGACCTGTTGATTAACCCCCTCATCGTTGGTGGCCGCGACGACCAGCCAACAGCCCGCCAGCCAGTCCGGGTGAAAATCACCGTGTATCAAGGTCAGCTCTCCCGCTTGCGCCCAGTGCTGAAACGCAGAAGAAAAGGTCAGTGCGCCCACGCTGAGGCTGGCCCCGGCGGCCAGCAGCAGCCGGGCTTTACGCTCGGCGACGTCGCCGGCACCCACCAACAGGCAGCGTTTGCCTTGCAGGCGACAAAAAAGCGGGAAATAGTCCATAGCCAGTCCTGCTAAAAGCCCGTATTCACGGGCTGGCTTGAGAGGGATAAACGATGATAATCGTTTTGGGGAACAGGTGGCGCTAAATCCGCGCGGGCAGTGCCTTAACCTCAACCTGGCCTGCATTGACGCGGACCGGATACACCGGCACAGAGCGTGATGCATCCTCCATGCAGTATCCATCACGCAGGCGGAAACGCTGTTTTTTCAACGGGCTGGCGACCCACAGTTCGCCCTGATGTTCACCGATAATCCCGCGAGACAGAACGCTGGCGTCTGCAAAAGGGTCAAGGTTACTGAGAGCAAATACGCGATCGTCAGCGCTGGGGCGGAAGACGGCAATCTGATGACCACTGACCCAGGCACAGACGCCGGTGGCAGGCAGGATCTGCGCTAACGGGCAGACGCGGGTCCATTCACTCATAGTGTGTTCTCCTCGATTAGCGTGACGGCGATACGCTCATCCGGGCGCGCCGGACGATGCTGAAGGCGTTCGGCAACGACCTGAACGTTGGGATCGCGCTGAGGTGTATTGATGAAATGGGCAAAACGCACCAGGCCTTGCGGGTCCTGCAGCGCCGTTTGCCACTCACATTCGGCGCTGGCGCGCAGAATGCTCAGATCCTGTTCGAGCTGCGGGTTAAGCCCTAAGCTGTCATCAACGATGACGCTGCGCAGGTAGTCGATACCACCTTCAAGGCTCTCCAGCCACAGTGAGGTCCGCTGTAACCGATCGGCGGTGCGGATATAAAACATCATAAAGCGGTCCAGATAAGCAATCAGCGTCGCGTCATCAAGGTCTGCCGCCAGCAGATCGCCATGACGGGGTTTCATGCCGCCATTACCGCACACATACAGGTTCCAGCCTTTTTCCGTCGCGATAATCCCAACATCTTTGCCCTGGGCTTCGGCGCATTCACGGGTGCAACCCGACACGCCGAACTTCATTTTATGCGGCGTGCGAATGCCTTTATAGCGGTTCTCCAGCATGATGCCGAAGCCAAGGCTGTCACCCACGCCATAGCGACACCAGCTGCTGCCTACACAGGTTTTTGCCATACGGAGCGCTTTGGCATAGGCCTGACCGGTTTCAAATCCGGCGGCGATTAACTGCGACCAGATGGCGGGTAAATCATCTTTTTGCGCACCAAACAGGCCAATACGCTGGGAGCCGGTGATTTTGGTGTAGAGATGATACTGCTGTGCGATGTCGCCAATGACCTTAAGTCCCTGTGGCGTTATCTCCCCGCCCGGTGAACGTGGAATGACAGAATAGGTGCCATCTTTCTGGATATTGCCCAGGAAGTTGTCGTTGCTGTCCTGCAGAGAGGCGTGCTCGGGTTTCAGAATGTACTCGTTCCAGCAGGACGCCAACAGCGAGCCAACAGTTGGTTTACAAATTTCACAGCCATAGCCATGGCCGTGCTTCGTCAGTAGCGCATCAAAGGTTTTAATCCCTTCTACCTTAATCAGGTGATACAACGCCTGACGAGAGTAGGGGAAGTGCTCACATATATGATTACTCACTTCAATGCCCTGATGACTCAGCTCACTGTTCAGGACCTGAGTGATCAGGGGAATACAGCCGCCACAACCGGAGCCGGCTCGGGTTTTGGCCTTGAGCGCGGCGACAGTGTGGCAACCGCCTTTCACGGCGTTAACGATATCGCCTTTACTGACATCAAAGCAGGAGCAGATTTGCGCACTGGCAGGCAGGGCATCCACCCCAATCGACGGTTTTTCACCGCTGCCTGCGGGTAAGATCAGCGTTTCCGGGTTGGCCGGAAGCGGAATGGCATTCAGCACCAACTGCAGCAGATTACCGTAATCGGCGGTATCGCCCACTAACACCGCGCCCAGCAGAGTTTTGTGGTCCTGACTCACAATCAGTCGTTTGTAGATGGATTTCGCCTCGTCCAGCCAGACAACGCTGCGGGCACCCGGCGTGCTGGCGCGGGTGTCACCGATACCGGCCACGTCAACGCCCAGCAGTTTCAGTTTGGCACTCATATCGGCACCGGCAAACGCATTAGTGCGCCCCAACAGTACATCGCTGGCCACCTGCGCCATTTTATAACCTGGCGCCACCAGTCCATAGGCACGATTTTGCCAGGCGGCGCACTCACCGATGGCGTAGATAGCCGGATCGCTGGTCTGGCACTGGTCGTTGATGGCGATACCGCCGCGCGTACCCAGCGTCAGACCGCACTGTTTGGCCAGCTTATCCTGTGGGCGGATACCAGTGGAGAACACGATAAAGTCGACATCGAGATGGCTGCCATCAGCGAACAGCAATGTCTTGCCGCCGTTATCATGATGCACAATCTGCTGGGTATTTTTGCCGGTGTGAACCTGCACGCCCATCTGCTCGATCTTATGACGTAACAGCTCACCGCCCTGTTGGTCTACTTGCTCAGCCATTAACACGGGGGCGAATTCAATCACGTGGGTTTCGACGCCCAGATTTTTCAGCGCGCCTGCCGCTTCAAGGCCAAGCAGGCCACCACCGATTACCGCACCGCGCTGGCTACGACGCGAACAGGCTTCAATGGCATTCAGATCTTCAATCGTACGGTAGACAAAGCAATCACTGCCCTCTGCGCCCGCAACAGGCGGAATCCACGGGACGGAACCGGTCGCAAAGACCAGCGTGTCATAATGCACGGCGCGCCCGGTGCTGGAGTGAACCCGCTTTTCATCACGGTTAATGGTCATGGCACGCTCGCCCAGCAGCAGATTGACCTGATGTTTTTCGTAGTAGCCCTCCCGGACAAGGGAAAGTTCTTCAGCGGTATGGTGAGCGAAGTAAGCGGAGAGGTGAACGCGATCGTAGGCGACACGGGGTTCTTCACAAAAAACCGTTAAGGAAAACTGACCAGGCGCGGCTTTATCCATGAGTTCTTCGATGAAGCGGTGGCCGACCATGCCGTTACCGATAATGACGACACTGTGATTGCTCATTTTTGCCTCAAATTTGCGATATCTGCGGCTACAATAGCGCGGCTTGTCTGGCGCTTATTGATGTACATCAATCGTAATGCGATATACCTCTTCAGGGTGAGTGTCACGATTCAGCGTCCTGCGCGTTCAGTTCACAAAGTCATCTGGAGCAGGGCAGCGCTAACGTGTTAGCTTTAATCAGTAGCGCTTAACTCATCAGGAGCCAGGTATGACAACCGCACCACTTCGCTGGATCAATAATCTGCGTTTGCCCACGCGTGACGGCCTGTGGCAGATAGAAATTGATGAAGGAAAAATCGCCCGTATTTCGGCACAGCCTCAGCAGATAGCCGCCGACGGCGCAGCGCTGGATGCGGAAGGCGGCCTGGCCCTCGCGCCCTTTATTGAACCCCATATTCACCTGGATACGACGCAAACTGCGGGAGAGCCTGCCTGGAATCAGTCTGGTACGCTGTTTGAGGGCATTGAACGCTGGGCAGAGCGCAAAGCCTTGCTGAGTCATGAAGATGTCAAACGGCGGGCGATGCAGACGCTGAAGTGGCAAATAGCCAACGGCATACAGTGTGTTCGCACCCATGTCGATGTGTCCGATCCTACCTTAACGGCACTCAAGGCGATGCTGGAACTTAAGGCCGAGATGGCACCCTGGATTACTCTTCAAATTGTGGCGTTTCCACAGGAAGGCATCCTGTCTTATCCCAATGGCGAAGCATTGCTTGAAGAGGCGCTTCGACTCGGTGCCGATGTCGTTGGGGCCATTCCCCATTTTGAGTTCACCCGGGAATACGGCGTGGAGTCCCTGCATAAAACCTTTGCATTGGCTAACCGTTACGACAGGCTGGTGGATGTGCACTGTGACGAAATTGACGATGAGCAGTCGCGCTTCGTCGAAACCGTGGCTGCGCTGGCACACCGCGACGGCATGGGCGCGCGGGTGACCGCGAGCCATACGACGGCGATGCACTCCTATAACGGGGCTTACACATCGCGTCTGTTTCGGCTACTGAAGCTCTCCGGCATTAACTTTGTCGCCAATCCGCTGGTCAATATTCATTTACAGGGCCGCTTCGACAGTTATCCCAAACGCCGTGGCATTACCCGCGTCAAAGAGCTGCTGGAGGCGGACATCAACGTCTGCTTTGGTCACGACGATGTGTTCGATCCCTGGTATCCGCTGGGCACGGGAAATATGCTCCAGGTGCTACATATGGGATTACACGTGTGTCAGTTGATGGGCTATGAACAAATCAATGCCGGGCTCGATATGATCACTCACAACAGTGCCAGAACGATGAATCTTTCAGGATATGGCATTCAGCGCGGTCATGATGCCAGCTTGATTATTCTGCCAGCGGAGAATGGTTTCGACGCGGTGAGAAGGCAAGTGCCGGTGCGTTATTCGCTTCGTCGCGGAAACGTTATCGCCGCGACACAGCCTGCCAACAGCGCCATCTGTTTAGAACAGTGGGAAGACGTGACCTTTAAACGCTAAAACACGTGGGCGGCGTGGTAACGCCGCCCGACGGGATTAATGCGTGTTGTGACCGTGGGTGCGGTGTTTAGTCACCAGACCTAACAGTACGCACATAATAAACACGACCGCGTACAGGCCATTTGCGGTTAACAGCGCGCTGTGAACGCCGCTGTTTTTCACAATTGGTGACGTGACAATAAAGGTCAGCATGGTGCCGACCGTGCCGCAGGTCAGGATAAAGTTAACCAGCTTGGGTGAGGCGACTTTGGTTTGCAGCGAGCCCAGGGTAATAATCGTGGTGTAAATCGCACTAGAGCTAAAGCCCAGCGTTAAGATGATCCACCTCAGCATGCCCGCGTCGTGACTGCTCACGAACCAGTACATCAACACCGTCGCCAGGCCAGCCAGAACCATCAGAATACGTTGCAGATCGAAGAAGCGCAGCAGGAAGCTGAACGCCCACATGCCCACCATATAGGCAGTCCAGAAACTTCCCACCAGTTGGCCGGCATCGTCGATGTTCATGCCCATGACCTTCGTCGCGTACTCTGGCACCCAGGAAATAAAGCCTAACTGACCCAGGATGTAGCATAGCGCTGCAATAGCCAGCAGCAGTACGCCAACGCCCCATTTTTCTTTCTCGACGGTCGGGCTGTTCTCTGGCTTACGCAGCACGGGAAACTCAACAAACAGCGTCATGATGAAAATGCCGACGTAAATCACACCAATGCAGACGTAAACCCAGTACCACGGCAGATGGCGCGCCAGCAGAATACCGGCAAGCACAGGGAAAATGGTGCCTGCCATGCTGAAGAACGAATCCGTGAACAGCAGGCGTGAACCGCGCTGACGGCCTTCATACATGTGGGTAATCAGGAACGTCCCAATCGACATGGTAATGCCGCTGACCACGCCAAGTACGAACATGCACAGTGAAAATACCGACAGATCACGGCTGGTCATTAAGCCGATAACGGCTAATACCATGAGTACAAAGCCAAAAATCAGTTGCCGTTTGAGCGGTACAATCACCATCAACCAGGCATTAAGGAAAACCGCAGCCAGAATGCCGCTGTTCAGGAAGGTGAAGGTGTTACCCATACTGTCGATAGGAATCTGGAAATCTTTCGCAATATCGCCCATTACCATGCCGGTGACAATCACCAGTGCGCCGGTAAGCGCGTACGAGAGAAAGCTAATCCAGGTAAGGCCGATACGATTACGATTTGTCATGTTCTGAACCTGTTGAGAAGCCGGAGGGCCTGAAGCGTCAGAAATTGTAAACGTAACCGTGATCTTAATAAACTAACAGTGAAAACAGATGTCATTCATTTCATCAATACTGTGATTTTAGTCACGAAGCGGAAGCAACTTTATTCCAGCTATAGTGCGCATTGTTAGCGTAAATATAGGTAAAACGCTGGCTCTTGTATTACATGCTCTTTACAATCAATATCGTTTTTGAGCTAGCTCTCCAAAGTAAGGAATTACTCATGTTTAAACGTACTTTGACAGCGGCAGTTGCCCTGTTAGCGCTCTCTTCTGTTTCCGTCTCAGCTTTAGCGGCTAAAGGTGATACGCATGTCCTGCTTAACACCTCTGCCGGCAATATCGAACTCGAACTGAATAATCAAAAAGCGCCGGTTTCCGTTAAAAACTTCGTGGACTATGTGAACAACGGCTTTTACAACAACACGATTTTTCATCGCGTGATTCCTGGCTTTATGATCCAGGGTGGTGGCTTCACCAGTGAAATGCAGCAAAAGCAGACCAACGCGCCGATCAAAAACGAAGCGGATAACGGCTTACGCAATCTGCGTGGCACTATCTCTATGGCGCGTACCGCCGATAAAGACAGCGCAACCAGCCAGTTCTTCCTGAACGTTACTGACAACGCTTTCCTGGATCATGGTCAACGCGATTTCGGTTATGCCGTGTTTGGTAAGATTGTAAAAGGCCAGGACGTCGTGGACAAAATCTCTCAGGTGCCGACCAAAGACGTGGGCCCCTATCAGAATGTCCCCATCAAGCCCGTGGTCATTCTGTCGGCTAAAGTTTTACCCTAATTCGGTGTAATGCCATCTCGTCTCCGGCAAAGGGGAAATTTGCTCTTATACTTAGGGCAAACCTGAGCAGGAGGCGGTATGGCAAACACACTCACAGATAAACAAAAAGCAGTGCTCTGGCAACAGCGGCGACATGCCAGCTATCGGGCAAGTTGCCGACTCGAAGGCTTTACCCTGACAGAACCTGAAATCAAGGGTGAAGATGCAGAAGAGCGCCTGGCCTCACTGAGGAGGCAATATGGCTGCTAATACTGCCGTTACTCAGGACCCCTACCTGTGGCAAAACGACACTGTGTTGAAAAACCGTCTCGGTATTCACGATGCGGCACAGCTGCGTAAAGCCGAGTTAAGCTTCAGTGCCGCACGACTCGCCACGCTTGAACTGGGCCCGCGCAACGCCGGATTACCCTATCTTTGCCATATCCACCGTACGTTGTTTCAGGACGTTTACAGCTGGGCTGGCGAACTGCGTACGCTCGACATCTGGCGCGACGAAACCCCTTTCTGCCATTTCGAGTACATCGAAAAAGAGGGGAATGCGTTGCTGGCAGCACTGGAAGACGAAAAGGGCCTGGCCGATCTCCCTCTGGCTGATTTCGCGAAGCGGATTGCCTGGTACTACTGTGAAATCAATATGTTGCATCCCTTCCGCGAAGGTAACGGCAGGGCGCAGCGTGTTTTCTTCGAGCAGTTGGCTCTGCATGCCGGCTACCTGCTGGCATGGGACAGTCTGAGCGCGGAAGCATGGGTTGCGGCAAATCAGGCCGGGGCGTCCGGTGATGTGCAACTGCTTGAAAAGGCTTTCGCCAGCATCGTCAGTGAAGTCAAAGCTGTCTGAACCGTTGCAGCACAAGGGAGACGCCAGCAGTGTGCCTCCCTGTGCGACATGGGCTTTCCTGCTTCCCCGCATCACACTCACCCTGAACAGCATGGTAAGATGCCGCTCTGGACATCACTCTGGATGCCGAGCGATGCGCGCATCCTCCCGGTCTGCCTGAAACCATAACCATGCTGCTGCTTATTGATAACTACGACTCATTTACCTGGAACCTCTACCAGTATTTTTGCCAACTGGGAGCTAACGTACGGGTAGTGAGAAATGATGCCATCACTCTTGATGAGATGTGCGCCCTGCCGCTGAGCCATTTGGTGATCTCGCCCGGCCCCTGTACGCCCGATCAGAGCGGTATTTCGTTGCAGGCCATTCGCCACTTCGCCGGTCGTCTTCCGGTGTTAGGTGTTTGCCTGGGTCATCAGGCCATCGCTCAGGTTTTCGGTGCGCAGATCGTGCGTGCCCGCAACGTGATGCATGGTAAAACCTCGGCGATACAGCACAATGGTGGTGGTGTGTTCCGTGGCCTTAATCAGCCGTTGACCGTGACGCGCTACCACTCTCTTATCGTTAAAGCGGATACGCTGCCTGATGAATTTGATGTCACGGCCTGGAGCGTGCGCGATGGTCAGCCGGATGAGATTATGGGGATTCGCCATAAAACCCTGGCGCTGGAAGGCGTGCAGTTTCACCCCGAGAGCATCCTCAGTGAGCAGGGGCACCTGCTGTTAGCTAATTTCCTGAATCAATGAAGTTGTGTTTGCCTTTAAGTGATTTTTTATGCATATTTCATGATTATTATTTCATCTTGACTCAACGAACCAGTTAACGAGGTTGTCAATGGCAGCGGAAAATATGGCGGTAACGCGGGAGACGTTCGATCAGGTTATTTTGCCTGTTTATGCACCTGCACAGTTTGTACCGGTAAAAGGCAAAGGGAGCCGAGTCTGGGATCAGCAGGGCAAAGAGTATATCGACTTCTCTGGCGGGATTGCCGTCACCGCACTGGGCCATTGTCACCCGGCGCTGGTTGAAACCCTGAAGAAACAGGGTGAAACCTTGTGGCATACCAGCAATGTGTTCACCAATGAACCTGCGCTGCGGCTGGCCAGTAAACTCATCAACGCGACCTTTGCGGAGCGCGTCTTTTTTGCTAATTCCGGTGCGGAAGCCAATGAAGCCGCCTTTAAGCTGGCTCGTTATTATGCCTGCAAACGCCACAGCCCGTTTAAAAGTAAAATTATTGCCTTTCATAATGCCTTCCACGGCCGGACGCTGTTCACCGTAACGGTGGGTGGACAGCCAAAGTATTCCGATGGTTTTGGTCCGAAACCCGCCGATATCGTTCACGTGCCTTTCAACGACCTGGATGCGGTAAAAGCCGTCATTGACGATCATACCTGCGCGATTGTGGTGGAGCCGATTCAGGGCGAGGGCGGTGTGATGCCGGCCACGCCAGCGTTTCTGCAGGGCTTACGTGAACTGTGCGACAAACACCAGGCGCTGCTGGTACTGGATGAAGTACAAAGCGGCATGGGACGTAGCGGTAAATTGTTTGCCTATGAGCACTATGGCGTGACGCCAGACATTCTGACCTCGGCGAAGGCGCTGGGCGGTGGTTTTCCGGTCAGTGCGATGCTGACCACGAATGAGGTGGCCTCAACCATGGCACCTGGCGTTCATGGCACCACCTATGGCGGAAACCCGCTGGCCTGTGCGATTGCAGAAACCGCGCTGGATATCATCAATACACCAGAGGTGTTGAATGGCGTGGAAATCCGTCGTCAGCAGTTTGTGGAGGCCCTTAAGGCGATTGATGCGCGTCACGATCTGTTCAGCGATATCCGGGGTAAAGGTCTACTGATTGGTGCAGCCCTGAAACCGCAACATGCGGGCAAGGCGCGCGATATCCTGAATGCGTCAGCCGCAGAAGGCGTGATGGTGCTGGTGGCCGGGACTGATGTGATGCGCTTTGCGCCATCGCTGATTATCGAGCCTGCCGATATAGAAGAGGGCATGACGCGCTTTGCCAACGCGGTAGAGAAGGTGCTGTCGGCCTGAGTTATTTCCGGCGCAGACTGCGCATCAGCCAGCGGCCATGATGAGGCCGCTGGTTCCAGGCCAAAGATGAGATCGTGTGCATCACTTTCAGATGATCAAGAATGCGCCGGACGTGCTGCTCCAGCACCGTGACGGGCCCCTCGTTAATATCTTCAACGCCCTGCAGCAGATCCGTCTGCGAACTTTCCCCATCATATTCCAGTCGTTGCTGGCAACGTTGCAGTGCAATCTCGCACCATTGCAGATAGTGCTCGGCCAGCGTGGGTGGCAGCATGGTGTGTTCGCGCGCCAGAATTGTCATGGCATTGATGTGTTCAACAATAAACTGGCAGTGCGTGACCCATAAGCGCATATCCTGCAGGTAGCGTGAGTTAAATCCCGGCTCCTGCATCGCCTGATTCAGGGAATTAAACACCGCGTTATGGGCCTGGTTGACCTTAATCCGCTGGTAAGCCAGCTTATCTGGAGACTGCTCCGGGCCGAGTAACATCCGCAGTGCGTCCTGACAGGCCTCCAGTGCATCATGCGCATTCTGACGCAACAGCGCGCTCTGCCACTGCGGCCACAGCCATAACATGCCACCAAAGGCGATCAGGCAACCCATCAGCGTATCCAGCAGGCGGGGCAATAAAAACTGTGCCCCGTTAAGGGAGAGCAGTTGCAGCGTATAAACGGCCGTGACCGTAAATCCTACCATCGACCAGCCGTAAAACTGTCGGGTAAAGCGATAGCTGATAAAGGTAATGGCCAGCATGATGCTCAACACCAGCGGCTCTGGCACATCCAGGCGCAGCGAGGCTGCCGCAATGACCAACCCGGCAAAGGTGCCCAGGGCCCGGTGCTGGATACGAACCCGGGTTGCACTGTAGTTGCTCTGGCTGACAAACATGATTGTCATCAAAATCCAGTAGGGCTTTGGAATGGAGAAAAACACCGCCAGGGCGCTGCCCAGCATCAGCATGACGGCAAAACGACCGGCGGTGCGCAGCGCGGAAGAACGCAACGACAGATAGCTTCGCAGCGCGGGCAGCAGCGGCAAACGACGCTGGCGATCGGCCATCAGGTCACGTTGATAAAGCGGCTTTTGGGTACGAAGTACCCGGGCGATGCGGCTGAAATGATAGAGGCAGAAGTTACCCACCGGATTGTCCGGATGCTGGCGGGCGATTTTTTCCAGCGCACCCAGCTGTTTGTCCATATCAAAACGGCTGGAGAGTTGGTGATACAGAATATCGTCGGCCAGCTCGCGCAGTCGGGCTGAAATCGTCCTGGCATTCCAGCGGATAACGGCTTCCGCATGGCTTTGTTCCACCAGCTTCTGGACTTCTTCCGGCTGATGCAGGCTGACGGAGATATGTTCCTGTAAATCCAGCGCCACCTGAAATGCCCGGGTCAGACGTTTATGGCTGTGATCGCGGCTTGCGGACAACATATGCATCTGTTGGTAGCAGGTGTTAATCAGGTCGACCGCTTTTTGCTGACGCACCAGCAGGGGCGGCAGGGCTTTTTCAGGATCGGTAAGCTGCGTCAGCAAGCTGTACTTTGCGTCACAGTAATTTGCCAGCTCACGGTAGATTAAACTCAGGCTTTCGCGCATCGGCTGCTCTTTCCACAGCCAGAACCAAAACCAGTTGAATAATCCGTACCAGAGCGTACCGCCGATATAGAGCAGCGGAGGCACGTAAATGGGCATACGGCCAATCAGGCTGATGGTAAAAATCGCGGCAATCAGCGTACCGGGCAGCAGTCGGGCGTGCAGCGGGCTGATTTCACCTGTGACGCCAAGGAGTAACGGCATCGCAAACAGAATCAACGGCAGAGGGACGTCTTTGAGCAGTAGCCACTGCATCAGCAAACTGCCAAAGGCAAACAGGCTGCCGCCAATAATCAGGCGCTTAAAGAAACGTTTGTGCGGTGTATCCAGGCCAGCAATATTGCAGCAGGCGGGAACTAATGAGAACAGCAACCCTTTTTGCAGATCGCCAAACAGCCAGCCGAGCGCGACCGGAAGGCACAACACCAGAGTCTGGCGCAGCGCATAGTTAACTTCGGGGTGATAAATTATTCTTCGCCACATGGGCTCAACACAAGATATTCACGGCATAATGTTGCCATCACGCCGTGAATAATAAGGCTTAGCGGGTGCCGTAAACAACGATGGTTTTGCCGTGTGCGGAGATCAGATTCTGATCTTCCAGCATCTTCAAGATACGGCCCACGGTTTCACGTGAACAACCAACGATTTGGCCAATTTCCTGACGAGTAATTTTAATTTGCATGCCGTCAGGATGCGTCATGGCGTCAGGCTGTTTAGCCAGGTTAAGCAACGTCTGTGCAATGCGTCCGGTGACATCCAGGAACGCGAGATTTCCCACTTTTTCTGACGTCACCTGAAGACGGCGCGCCATCTGTGAAGAAAGACGCATCAGAATATCCGGGTTAACCTGGATGAGCTGACGGAATTTCTTGTAGGAAATTTCTGCTACTTCGCACGCCGTTTTCGCACGTACCCAGGCGCTGCGTTCCTGACCTTCTTCAAACAGGCCAAGCTCACCAATAAAATCGCCTTGATTCAGGTAAGAAAGAATCATCTCCTTGCCTTCTTCATCCTTAATCAGTACCGCGACGGAACCTTTCACGATGTAGTAAAGCGTTTCGGCTTTTTCACCTTGATGAATCAGCGTACTTTTGGATGGATACTTGTGAATATGGCAATGGGACAGGAACCATTCAAGTGTAGGGTCTGTTTGCGGTTTGCCGAGAACCATTCGCTATTATCCTCTATTGTAATCGTGCCCAAAATACAGGGCTCTGTTTCCCTGCCAGGCGATGAAAGCGTTAAGCGTGTTTCCATTCAGGAAATTATTCGGGCTGCATTCGGCGCAGAGCGCATAATTCTTCCCGGCTTCATCTTCGGATGACGAAAAAATATTTTCAGCACTGTTTGTAGCACAGCTTTCGCCGACTGTCTTGTGTTGTCTCGCTTCAGCAATGAGGCTGATTTCTCTGGATTGCTGTTTACCAGGCAAAAGCGTACTCTGGCGCAAAAACAGGGTATTCTGGGGGCGAAATTATGCAGGCAAGAGTCAAATGGGTTGAAGGGTTAACATTCCTCGGCGAATCATCATCCGGCCATCAGGTCTTAATGGATGGTAATTCCGGTGATAAAGCGCCCAGTCCTATGGAAATGGTGCTGATGGCGGCCGGTGGTTGCAGCGCAATCGATGTGGTTTCAATTTTGCAAAAAGGCCGCAACGATGTGGCTGATTGCGAAGTAAAACTCGAATCAGAGCGTCGGGAAGAAGCCCCTCGCATCTTTACCCGTATCAACCTGCATTTTATCGTGAGTGGAAAAGCACTTTCAGATAAAGCCGTGGCGCGTGCGGTCGACCTGTCGGCGGAAAAATATTGCTCGGTTGCCATTATGTTAGGCAAAGGGGTCGCGATCACCCACAGCTACGAGGTTATCGAGCTGTGATCTCTCAGAGGCCCGCGCGGCCTCTGATTTTATTCAATGCGTTTGCCTTCCATGAGCCGTTTCACCAACGGCGCCATAATCAACTCCATCGCCAGCCCCATTTTTCCGCCCGGTACCACCAGCGTATTGATATTGGAAATGAACGATCCCTGCAGCATGGCCAGCAGATAAGGGAAATCAATATCTTCCAGACACTGAAAGTGAATGACGACAAAACTCTCATCCAGCGAAGGAATGGTGCGGGCCGCAAACGGGTTGGAGGTATCCACGGTAGGGACGCGCTGAAAGTTGATATGGGTGCGTGAGAATTGTGGCGTTATGAAGTTGATGTAATCTTCCATTGAGCGCACAACCGAATCCATGACGGCCTCACGGGAATGGCCGCGTTCACCGGTATCGCGGACCAGCTTCTGAATCCACTCCAGGTTGACAATCGGCACCACGCCGACCAGTAAATCCACCTTTTCAGCGACGTTATGCTGAGCCGTCATCACCCCGCCGTGCAGTCCTTCATAAAAAAGCACGTCCGTATCCGGGGGCAGCGGCTGCCACGGCGTAAAGGTGCCCGGCACCTGATTCCAGGGCACGGCTTCGTCGTAGGTGTGCAGGTATTTCCGTGACTGGCCTTTGCCGTGCTCACCGTATTCAATAAAGGTTTGTTCCAGCAGGCCAAAGTCATTCGCTTCCGGGCCAAAATAGCTGATGTGGCGACCCAGATCGCGTGCTTTACGAATCGCCATATCCATTTCTGGCCGGGTAAAACGGTGAAAGCTGTCACCTTCCAGCTCGGCAGCGTGCAAATTGAGTTGCTGAAAAATTTTACGGAATGCCAGGCTGGTGGTGGTGGTTCCCGCGCCACTGGAACCCGTTACCGCAATGATCGGATGGCGTGCAGACATAGTAAAACTCCCTGTGAAGTCGGGCGATGAGCATTGTTAGCACGATTTTTCATTCTGTGCATCAGCCGCGAAACTCGCTTTTGCGCATGATGTTTACCGATTCGTGAAGCTCAGACCAGACCAGTACCACCTCACCCTGCTGCAGCTGACGTCGCACATCGGCGACTTTTTCCGTCAGGCTGAGCTCCTGTTCACCGTAGTCGGTGCCTTCGCGCAGGACAAAGGCTTCAATTAAATTTTCGAGGGTTTCGGGGGAAACCTGTTGCCAGGGAATCATCACAGGGTTAGCTATCCAGATAAGGGGAAATCCACTGTGGCACGCGCTGTTCCAGCCACAACTGAGGCTGGCGCAAGGTGCCACCAACAAAGCCAACATGACCGCCATGGCGCGTCAGCTGATAGGTAATAGTGGCAGATAATTGGTCATTCTGCGGGATCACCTCATCACTCATAAACGGGTCGTCTTTCGCATGGATGATCAGCAACGGTTTTGCCACCGAGCGAAGCAGCGGCATGGCGCTGGCGCGGCGATAATAATCCGTGGCATCGGCAAAGCCATGTGCGCGGGCGGTGATCGCGTCGTCAAAGTCTCGCAGGCGGCGCAGCGCGCTGAGCTGTTTAAGATCAATCGGTAGAGTGTCAGGCCATGCGTGCAGTTTGCGCTGAGCATTCTTTTTAAGCTGGCTCAGCAGGTAACGCTGATAAACCTGGGAAAATCCACGTTCCAGTCGGGCGCTGCAGGGCTCAAGCAACAGCGGCGCAGAAACAATAACGCCGGCATCAATGACGGCATCATTGCCCTGTTGCCCCAGCAGGCAACCCAGCATGTTCCCGCCCAGCGAAAACCCCACCGCGGCGGTCGGAACGCGGCCCCAGCGCGTCGTCAGCCAGTTCAGAAAAAAGCGTGCATCCTCGGTTTCTCCTGAGTGATAAATCCGGTTCAGACGATTCGGCTCGCCGCTGCAGCCGCGAAAGTGCATCACTACGGCCAGCCAGCCACGTTGTTTGCAGACCTGCATCAGGCCGTGGATATAGGGACTGTGGAAACTGCCTTCCAGACCATGAAACAACACCACGCGCGGTTTATGCTGTGCAAACTGCGGATCTTCACTCCAGGCCAGGTCGACAAAATCACCATCGGGTAAATCAAGCCGTTGCCAGTGAGGCGTGACTCTTATCGTGCGGCGGATGAGGCGCGGCAGCAGGGTTTGTAGATGAGGATTCGCCAGGCCGCGCACAGGGATAAACGCCGCGCCATCCGGGCCCGAAAATTTCATGTTGTAAAGGCTTGTCTGTTCCATATCACACTGTTAGCTTCGATAAGTTTTTACATAATGGAGGGAGAACCCGGTTAAATGGAACTCAGTCTTTTTTTATCACTGTTAGGGTTTCTCTGGGTCGCGGCGATTACACCCGGACCTAATAATATGTTACTCACCGCCTCAGGTGCCAACTTTGGTTTCATTCGCACCATTCCGTTGATGGTTGGCATCATGATTGGTATGCAGCTGATGCTCCTCATGGTGGCGTTTGGCGTAGGGGGATTGATTCTGCTCTATCCCTCATTGCACCTGATTCTGAAAGTGGCCGGTAGCCTCTATTTGTTGTGGCTGGCATGGAAAATCGCCACCGCGGCCTATGAAAAGCTCGAGACCGATGCGGTGCCGGTCGCGCCCATGCCTTTCTGGCAGGGAGGATTGTTGCAGCTGATCAATCCCAAAGCCTGGTTAATGGCCCTGGGGGCGATAGCGAGCTTTAGCCTGGCCGGTGCCGGTTATCATCACTCTGTACTGTTAATCAGCGGGGGGATGTTTATGGTCAATCTGGTGGCGGGCATTATCTGGATGGGCTTTGGCGCCATGATCGGCCGCATTTTACGCAGTCCGCGCGCGTGGAAAATATTTAACCTCAGCATGGGACTGTTAACGGCGGCGTGCGTACTGCTGATCTGGCACTGATCCTAACTGGACGCACGCTCCAGGCGTTTCCAGGGTAACACTTCCCTGACAACCGGCGCGTGCGGCTGGCGAATTTTCTTCAGGAGCAACTGTACGCTGCGGGCACCCAACTGATACATCGGTTGCTCTATGGTGGTCAACGGCGGATTCAGGCTACTGGTAAACGGGATACCGTCAAAACCGACCACGGCGAGATCGTCCGGTACGCGCAAGCCAGCTTCCAGCGCCGCATGGACCACGCCAACTGCCAGCACATCGGAAACGGCAAAGACGGCGTCCGGTCGTTCTGGCAGGCGTAACATCTCCTGTAACGCCCGGCTGCCTTCCTCACAGGAAATGCCTTCGGTATACACCACCTCTGCCCAGCCCAAATCCGACTGTTCGATGGCCTGGCGATAGCCCTGCTCACGATACTGGGAATACAGATAACGCAGGTCGCCATTCACCAGCGCGATGCGCTTGCGGCCCCTGGCGGCAAGGTAATGTATGGTGTCACGGGCGGCTTCAAGATGATCAATGGAGACCGAGGAGGCCGCAATCTGTGGATCAAACTCACAGCACTGAATCCAGGGCGAATCGCCGATGATATCAATAAGGCTTTGCAGGCCGGCCGCCGCGTCCATCGTAATGACGCCATCAACCACTTTGCCTGTTAACAGCGTCAGGTAAGCGGCCTCACGTTTAAACTGTGAGGCAGAATTACACAGCAGGATGTGGTAACCGTGCATTTCTGCTTCCGCTTCAATGCCTTGCACCACCCGGGCGCAAAAGGGATTGGTGATATCTGAAATCAGTACCAGCAACATATGGCTTTGCGAGGTACGCAGTTGACGGGCTAACAGGTTGGGTTGATAGCCGCTTGTGGAAATGGCATCCAGCACTTTCTGACGCGTATCCGCCTTCACACCTGGGTGAGCGTTAAGCACGCGGGATACCGTGGCCTTAGACACGCCAGCTAACAGGGCAACTTTGTCGATCGACATCGAACTCGCAGGCCTCACCAGGGAGTAAATAATAGCGCATATCAATAGCACAACCTGCATGTGAGCGCCTGACAAATTTATGGCTTTTTGTCTGAATTTTAATTTGCATATAACGGCAATCTATTGCAGATGATGATCTAAGAATTTCTTTCTATTAGGGATAACTTTTAATTCCTTTGTGAAATTAATCTCGCCAGCAACACTCCCCACATCATAAAAGTGATGGGAAAAAATCATGTTGAAAGGGCGATTAACGATTCTGGCTTCTGTGCTGTCACTGCTGGCCTTCCAGGCCTGCGCGGTCAACGTGACGGTGGCTTACCAAACCTCGGCGGAACCGGCCAAAGTGGCGCAGGCAGATAACACCTTTGCCAAAGAGAGCGGTGCGACGGTTGCGTGGCGCAAATTCGACAGCGGCGCGGGCGTACTGCGGGCACTGGCCTCGGGTGATGTCCAGATCGGCAATATTGGGTCCAGTCCGTTAGCCGTGGCGGCGACGCAACAGCTGCCTGTCGAAGCTTTCTTACTGGCTTCACAGTTGGGGAATTCAGAGGCGCTGGTGGTCAAAAAAAACCTCGCCAGTCCTCAGGACCTGATAGGTAAACGCATCGCCGTCCCGTTCATTTCCACCACGCACTACAGCTTGCTCTCCGCCTTAAAACACTGGGGCATCAAGCCTTCCCAGGTTCAACTGGTGAATCTACAACCGCCCGCCATTGTGGCAGCCTGGCAACGCGGCGACATTGACGGTGCGTACGTTTGGGCGCCCGCAGTGAATGCGCTGGAAAAGGACGGCCACGTCTTAACGGACTCTTCACAGGTTGGCCGCTGGGGATCGCCCACGCTGGATGTCTGGGTCGTGCGCAAAGACTTCGCTCAGCAGCATCCTGATATCGTTACCGCCTTTGCCCGCAGTGCCCTTGAGGCGCAGAAAGCCTATCTCGACAATCCTGAGCAGTGGCTTAAACAGCCCGACAATCTGCGCAAACTCGCGCGTTTAAGCGGCGTGCCAGAACAGCAGGTTCCGGCGCTGGTTAAGGGCAATACCTACCTCACCGCCGCGCAACAGGTTACGCAGTTGGAACAGCCTGTTAATCAAGCCATTGTGGATACGGCGCAGTTTTTGAAAGCGCAGGGCAAAGTGCCGCAGGCGGGCAATGATTACAGCAGTTATGTGACCAGCCGTTTTGTTGCGCCCCTGGTTAAACCCTGAGGAGAACAGCATGTTACGTATCGCTCACCTGAACGCGAGTTATGCCGGTCAGCCTGTGTTACAGGACATCACGCTGCAGCTTGATAAAAAAGCGCTGATGGTGGTTCTGGGGCCGTCAGGCTGCGGCAAAACCACCTTACTTAACCTGATTGCCGGGTTTTTACCGGTCGAATCCGGCGCGATTTCCCTGGACGAAAAGCCTGTTCTCGGGCCGGGCGCAGAGCGTGGCGTGGTGTTTCAGAGTGAAGGCCTGCTGCCATGGCGTAACGTACTGGATAATGTGGCTTTCGGTTTACAGCTCGCCGGCATGGCGCGCCAGCCGCGTGAGGTGATTGCACGGCGCTTTATCAAAAGCGTTGGGCTGGAAGGCGCGGAAAAACGGCAGATCTGGCAGCTATCCGGTGGTCAGCGTCAGCGCGTTGGTATCGCCCGGGCGCTGGCGGCCGATCCACAGTTATTGCTGCTGGATGAGCCTTTCGGCGCGCTTGACGCGTTCACCCGCGAGCAAATGCAAACGCTGCTATTAACGCTGTGGCGTAACAGCGGTAAGCAGATTCTGCTTATCACCCATGACATTGAAGAAGCCATCTTTTTGGCCAGCGAGCTGGTACTGCTCTCTCCGGCGCCGGGCCGGGTACAGGAAAAACTGACGCTTAATTTCGGTCAGCGTTTTGTGGAGGGCGAACCCTGCCGCAGCATCAAATCCGATCCTGATTTTATTGCTCAGCGGGAATATGTACTGAGTCGGGTATTTGAACAACGGGAGGCATTTGTATGAGTGCGCTGCTCAATGACGAGCCGACAAGCGTGCGCCAGCGTCGCCTGCGCTGGCCTTTTTCCACCCCGTTTACGTTGAGCGCGCTAAGCCTGCTCCTGCTGCTGTTCATCTGGTGGAGTGTGACCGCGCTGGGGCTGATTGCACCACTGTTTTTACCTTCGCCACAGCAGGTGGTGCGAAAGCTGCTGTTGGTTGCCGGTCCACAAGGCTTTATGGACGCCACGCTGTGGCAGCATTTGTCCGCCAGCCTGACACGTATGCTGATCGCCTTAACTGCGGCAGCGGCGATCGGCATCCCGGTGGGGATTGCTATGGGCATCAGCCCGGTGGTGCGTGCGCTGGTCGACCCGCTGATTGAGCTATACCGGCCCGTGCCGCCGCTGGCGTATTTGCCCCTGATGGTCATCTGGTTCGGTATTGGTGAGACATCGAAAATATTGTTGATTTTTCTGGCGATATTCGCCCCGGTGGTGCTGTCGACGGTCGCTGGCGTGCGCAATGCGCAGCAGGTGCGTCTGCGCGCGGCGGCATCGCTGGGAGCGAACCGCTGGCAGCAGCTACGTTGGGTCATTTTACCCGGCGCCTTGCCAGAGATACTGACGGGATTACGAATTGGCCTTGGTGTGGGATGGTCAACGCTGGTGGCCGCCGAGCTTATCGCGGCCACCCGGGGTTTAGGTTTTATGGTGCAGTCGGCGGGTGAGTTTCTGGCGACAGATGTGGTGCTGGCGGGGATCGCGGTTATTGCCGTGGTTGCGTTTAGTTTAGAGCTGAGTCTGCGTGCGCTGCAGCGCCGCCTGACGCCCTGGAATGGAGAGCAAAAATGAACGAAAAGTTAGAGATTAAGCCACTCGGGCCTTTTATTGGTGCCCAGGTTGGCAACCTTGATGTATCCCGTCCGCTCAGTGACGCGCAGTTTGAACAGCTCTATCATGCGCTGCTGCGCCACCAGGTCCTGTTCCTGCGTGAGCAGGTTATTACGCCCGAACAGCATCGTGCGCTGGCGATTCGCTTTGGCGATCTTCATATCCATCCGGTTTATCCGCATGCGGAAGGCGTTGAAGAGATCATTGTTCTGGATACGCACCAGGATAATCCGCCAGATAATGATAACTGGCACACCGATGTAACCTTTATTCAAACGCCGCCAGCCGTGGCGTTGCTTGCGTCCAAAGTGCTGCCGGAGTGTGGCGGTGACACGCTGTGGACCAGCGGCATCGCGGCGTATGAGGCGCTGTCTGCGCCTTTTAAAACCTTACTGGCTGAACTGCAGGCTGAACATGACTTTACAAAATCCTTTCCCGAATACAAGCACCGCAACACGCCAGAGGAGCATCAGCGCTGGCAACAGGCCGTTGCGAAAAACCCACCGGTGTACCATCCGGTGATCCGTACGCATCCCGTCAGCGGCAAAAAAGCCCTGTTTGTGAATGAGGGATTTACTACCCGAATCATGGATATCCGTCAGAAAGAGAGCGAGGCGCTACTGGGCTTCTTGTTTGCCCACGTGACGAAACCGGAGTTTCAGGTGCGCTGGCGCTGGCAGCCAAACGATTTGGCCATATGGGACAACCGGGTCACACAGCACTATGCGAATGCGGACTATTATCCAACACGGCGGGTGATGCAACGGGCAACGGTGCTGGGCGATAAACCCTATTAAACCGTACCGGACGCTGAGCCGGTACGGCGGTGTAAATTCAGATGAGATGAAGACGTCCCCGCGCAGCCGCCTGGATCAGGCGGTGAGCATCGTTTCCAGTTGCTCCTGCGCCTCCAGCCAGGCCATCTCCACCTCTTCCAGCGCCGATTTACTCTCGGCCTGCTTCTGTAGCGCGGCAGTGAGATCGGCCTTACGCTGTTGTTCGTAGATGGCGCTGTCCGAGAGGAGTGCTTCGGCGTCGGCGAGCTGGCTTTGCCATTTCGCCATCTGCTTTTCTAATTTCTCTATCTCTTTGCGCAGCGGCTGGGTTTGCGTCCGTAGCTCCGCCTCACGGCGCTTCTGATCCTTACGGGCCTGGGCGCTGTTGCCATTGTCTTGCTTAGGTGCCGCGTCCTGCTGCGTCTGCTGTTTTTGCAGATCGCTCAGCCACTGCTGATAATCTTCCAGATCGCCGGGGAACACATCGACGCTGCCATCGTGAACCAGATAGAGATCGTCCGTTGTGGCGCGTAACAGATGGCGATCGTGCGAGACCACCACTAACGCCCCTTCGAAATCGATGAGCGCCTCGGTTAATGCCTGACGCATATCCAGATCCAGATGGTTGGTGGGTTCATCCAGCAACAGCAGGTTAGGGCGCTGCCAGACGATGAGCGCCAGCACCAGGCGAGCCTTTTCTCCACCGGAGAACCGTTCGGTGATCTCCGTGACTTTATCGCCCTGAAAGCCAAAGCCGCCAAGGTAATCACGTAGCTGCTGCTCTAACACTTTCGGTGCGATACGGGAAAGGTGCTGTAAAGGCGATTCGTCGGCACGCAGGAATTCGAGCTGATGCTGGGCGAAGTAACCCAGCTTAATGCCTTTTGCCAGGCCAATCTCGCCCGCCTTCGCGCTAAGCTCGCCAGCCAACAGCTTGATCAGCGTGGATTTACCGGCACCGTTGCGGCCCAGCAAGCCAATACGTGAGCCGGGCACCAGGTTAAGCTTAATGGCATCAAGAATAATGCGATCGCCATAGCCTGCGGTCACTTTTTCCATTTTCAGCAGCGGATTAGGCAGACTTTCCGGTGCGCGGAAGCTGAAACTAAAGGGATTATCGACGTGCGCAGGCGCAATCAGCTCCATGCGCTCCAGCATCTTAATGCGGCTTTGGGCCTGCTTCGCTTTGGTCGCCTGAGCGCGGAAGCGATCAATATATTTTTGCAGGTGAGCCACTTTTTCCTGCTGGCTCTGATATAACGCCTGCTGCTGTGCCAGCTTGGCTACGCGCTGGCGTTCGAAGGAGCTGTAGTTGCCGGTGTACTCGATCATCGTTTGCTGCTCGATGTGGATAATTTTATCCACCACAGGATCAAGGAAGTCGCGATCGTGCGAGATTAGAATCAGCGTGCCTTCATAGCTTTTCAGCCAGCGCTCCAGCCAGATAACCGCATCCAGATCGAGGTGGTTAGTCGGTTCATCCAGCAACAGCAGGTCTGAACGACACAGCAACGCCTGCGCCAGGTTAAGTCGCATGCGCCAGCCGCCAGAAAAATCACTCACCGGACGCTGAAGCTGTTCCTGACTAAATCCCAGCCCGTGCAACAAGCTTGAGGCACGTGACTGAATCGTCCATGCCTGAATGGTGTCGAGCTTAGCGTGCAACAGGGCGATGGCATTTCCGTCATTGCTGATGTTCGCCTCTGCCAGTTCCGCTTCAAGCTGGCGGTACTCGCGATCGCCATCGATGACATAGTCAAGGGCGGCCTGGCTCAGGGCAGGGGTTTCCTGATTAACCCAGGCGAGTGACCAGTTGCCGGGAAAGGTGAAGGAGCCAGCATCGCTGCTGATCTCGCCTTTCAGCAACGACAGCAGCGTGGATTTTCCACAGCCGTTTTTACCCACCAGCCCGACTTTTTGGCCGGGATTGATGGTAGCGGTCGCGTTATCGAGCAGGACGCGAATACCGCGGCGAATTTGTAGGGCAGAGAAGACAATCATAAGCGCCGTATCGTCAGAATATGTTAATTTACCTGCAACATAATTGGGTTCTTGTTGCGTTGTGCATGGTAGCGGAAATCTGCACCAATGACGACGCTTTGGAGGGAAAGGATGTCGCAGCCACCTAAGATTTTGCTGCTATTTGCTCATCCTGAAGCACAGGATTCGAAAGCAAATCGCATTTTGCTGGAGGCGGCTGAGAAAACAGAACATGTCACCGTTCACGATCTCTATGCTGCCTACCCGGATTTTTTTATCGATGTCTACCACGAGCAGCAACTGCTGCGTGAGCATGATGTGATTATTTTTCAACATCCGCTCTATACCTATAGCTGTCCGGCGCTGTTAAAAGAGTGGCTGGATCGCGTACTGTCGCGGGGGTTTGCCAACGGCGTAGATGGTAATGCGCTGGAAGGAAAATACTGGCGTAGCATTGTGACTACAGGAGAGCCAGAAACGGCGTTCCAGAAGCACGGGCTTAACCGTTATTCCATGAATGACATTTTGCGCCCCTTTGAGCTGACGGCGCAGATGTGCCGTATGCACTGGATGCCGCCGATGATTATCTACTGGGCCCGCCGCCAGCACCCCGATTTACTGAAAAATTATGCCCGCGCATACAGCGACTGGCTGGCAGCACCGCTGCCGAATGGAGGGTTATAAATGGAAGGACAAACGCTGCTGACCGCGGGAGTGATCTATCTGGTCGCGGCGGTACTGATCGTACCGGTAGCGGCGCGCCTCGGTATTGGCGCTGTTTTGGGATATTTGCTGGCCGGTATTGCTATCGGACCCTGGGGACTGGGTTTTATTAGCGACGTTGACGAGATTCTGCACTTTTCCGAGCTGGGCGTCGTGTTCCTGATGTTCATCATCGGGCTGGAACTTAATCCGGCAAAGCTGTGGGCGCTGCGCCGTTCCATTTTTGGTATTGGCGCGGCGCAGGTCATTTTTTCAGCGGCGATTCTGGGCACGCTGCTGTGGCTGACGAAGTTTGACTGGCGAGCCGCGGTCATTGGCGGTATTGGCCTGGCAATGTCATCCACGGCGATGGCGCTCCAGCTGATGCGCGATAAAGGCATGAATCGCAGCGAATCCGGGCAGTTAGGTTTTTCGGTGCTGCTGTTTCAGGACCTGGCGGTGATACCGGCTCTGGCGTTGATTCCACTGTTGGCAGGAAATGACAGCGGCAGCATCGACTGGATGAAAGTGGGCATGAAGGTGCTGGCCTTTGCCGGCATGTTAATTGGGGGCCGCTATTTGCTGCGCCCCATTTTTCGCTATATCGCGGCTTCGGGCGTACGCGAGGTGTTTACTGCGGCGTCATTGCTGTTGGTGCTGGGTTCGGCGCTGTTTATGGATGCGCTGGGCTTATCCATGGCGTTAGGAACATTTATCGCCGGCATCCTGTTGGCGGAAAGTGAATACCGGCACGAGCTGGAAGTGGCGATCGAGCCGTTTAAAGGCTTACTGCTGGGGCTGTTTTTTATTTCGGTAGGCATGGCGCTGAATCTTGGCGTGCTCTATACCCATATTATCGCGATCTTGCTGGGCGTACTGGTGCTGGTGGCGGTGAAGATCCTGGTCTTGTATGTGCTGGGACGGATTTATGGTTTGCGCAGCTCGGAGCGCCAGCAGTTTGCCGGTGTACTGAGCCAGGGCGGAGAGTTTGCCTTTGTGCTGTTTTCTGCGGCCTCATCGGCCAAACTGTTTTCGGGCGATCAACTGCCGCTCCTGCTGGTTACCGTAACCCTGTCCATGATGACCACGCCACTTCTGATGCAGGTCATCGATCGGCTGTTAGCGCGTCGTTTTAATGAAATTGACGAAGATGCCGAAAAGCCGTTCGTCGAGGACGATCAGCCCCAGGTCATCGTGGTGGGCTTTGGTCGTTTTGGTCAGGTCGTTGGCCGCTTACTGATGGCGAACAATAAACGTATCACGGTACTGGAGCGGGATATCAGCGCAGTGAGCCTGATGCGAAAATATGGCTACAAGGTTTATTATGGTGATGCCACCGAGCTGGAGCTGCTACGTGCGGCGGGTGCGGCCAGTGCGCAATCCATCGTAATTACCTGTAGCAATCCTGAAGATGCCATGACGATTGTGCATCTCTGCCAGCAGCATTTTCCGCATCTGCATATCATGGCGCGGGCTCGCGGCCGCGTAGAAGCCCATGAACTGCTGCAGGCAGGCGTCACGCAGTTCTCGCGTGAAACCTTCTCCAGTGCGCTGGAGCTGGGCCGCAAGACATTGATGTCGCTGGGGATGCATCCGCATCAGGCGCACCGTGCGCAGCAGCACTTCCGTCGGCTGGATATGCGTATGTTGCGGGAACTGGTGCCCGCCCAATCTGACAAGGCACAGATTTCTCGGGTACGTGAAGCTCGGCGTGAACTTGAAGATATTTTTCAGCGCGAAATGCAGCACGAAAGGCGTCAGATCCATGACTGGGACGACGATGAGTAATCAGAAGAGGCAGGTAGAGCATCATGCGTAAACGTTTTATTGCCGGTGCGGTTTGTCCGCACTGCCAGGAAAAAGACACGCTGGCTATGTGGCGCGAAAACAATGTCGATGTCGTTGAGTGTGTGAAGTGCGGCCATCAAATGCGCGAAGCGGATAAACAGGCGCGCGATCAGGTTCGTGGCAATGAGCAAGTGATAGGCATTTTCCATCCAGAGTAGCGAAATGGCCCAGCTTTTTTTAAGCTTAACCACACAGCGGGATTGAATTCCGTTACAATTGACGCCATTAACGCTGTGGTCGCAAGAGAAAAAGACAGCCTCTTGTACTCAGCCCCGAACCTTTCTGGTTGGTGTTATTGCACGCAAGAATAGACCAATGAGACGGGATCTTAGTTCTCAACGGTTAGGAGATATCATGAAAGTAGCAAAAGACCTGGTGGTAAGCCTGGCCTATCAGGTACGTACAGAAGACGGTGTGTTGGTTGACGAGTCACCGGTGAGTGCACCGTTAGACTATCTGCACGGTCATGGTTCCCTGATTTCTGGTCTGGAAAACGCGCTGGAAAACCACGTAGCGGGCGATAAGTTTGACGTGCATATCCCGGCAAACGACGCTTACGGTCAGTACGATGACAACCTGGTACAGCGCGTACCTAAAGACGTCTTTATGGGCGTTGACGAATTACAGGTTGGCATGCGTTTTCTGGCGGAAACCGACCAGGGTCCAGTGCCGGTTGAAATCACCGAAGTTGAAGACGAGCATGTTGTGGTTGACGGTAACCACATGCTGGCGGGTCAGAACCTGAATTTCAATGTTGAGGTGGTTGCGATTCGTGAAGCCACACCGGAAGAGCTGGCTCATGGCCACGTTCACGGTGCTGATGGCCATCACCACGATCACGACCATGACCACGACCACGATCATGACCACGGTCAGGGTGGTTGCGGTACTGGCGGTTGTGGTTGCAGCCACTAAGTTCGACTCTGCATTTCAAGGCCACCTCCGGGTGGCCTTATTTTTTTGCGTCTTTCGGATCGCGCCAGATGTTCGGGGACCCAGGCCTGTATCAGTAATGCGGCGGTGGGGTTTCTTCTGACGGATCGGCAATCATCGATGGCGCGCTGGCTTTAAACTTCTCAAGCAACAGACGCATATGTTCGCGCATCTTACTCATTTCAAGTTCATGCTGGACCACGGTATTGTTCAGTTGATCGATAGTCATCTCCTGAAAAGCCAGTTTGCTTTCAAGCGTTTCAATACGTTGTTCCCACTCTGACTGTTGCATGACCTGTTCTCCTGTTAAGGTGCTACTCAGCGCATAATTCTAAAGGCTGACGTTGCAGAATTGCCCTATTTTTTATGTTTTATTTAGCGTTTAGCTTGAAAAAGGCCCAGATGGCATCATCTCTGGTGAAACTTCCTGACGCAAAAAAGGTCGGAAGTAGACCAGATAATTACGCTGTGGGAGTGTTCGCCACTGCCACGTAAAGTTATAGTGTGGGCCCGCAGTCCGCAATGATTCCCGAGGTGTCAGGCTTCGGTTTTGGAGAAAGGATGAAATCACTGTTCAAAGTCACATTGTTAGCTACCACCATGGCCGTCGCGCTGAATGCTCCGCTGGCAATGGCTGCAGAAACTGCAGCGGCACCGGCAGCAGCCGATGCGCCTCAGACTGCTCCTCAGGCTCCAAAAAATGCAGCCTTCAAAAATGAAGATCAGCAATCTGCGTATGCTTTGGGTGCGTCACTGGGCCGTTATATGGACAACTCTCTGAAAGAACAAGAGAAGCTGGGCATCAAACTGGACAAACAGCAGCTGATTGCCGGTGTTCAGGATGCGTTTGGTGGCAAGAGCAAACTGTCTGACGAAGAGATCGAGCAAACACTGCAGGCGTTTGAAGTGCGTGTGAAAGGCGCGGCTTCAGCCAAGATGGAAAAAGATGCGAAAGAAAATGCCGAGAAAGGTGAAGCTTACAGCGCTAAGTTTGCCAAAGAGAGCGGCGTGAAGAAAACCGACAGCGGTCTGCTGTACAAAGTAGAGAAAGAAGGCACCGGTGATGCGCCGAAAGACAGCGATACCGTGGTCGTTAACTACAAAGGTACGCTGATCGACGGTACGGAGTTCGATAACTCTTACACCCGCGGTGAGCCACTGTCATTCCGTCTTGATGGCGTGATCCCAGGCTGGACCGAAGGCCTGAAGCACGTTAAGAAAGGCGGTAAGATCAAACTGGTTATCCCACCGAATCTTGCCTATGGTAAGAACGGCGTTCCGGGTATTCCAGCGAACTCTACCCTGGTCTTTGATGTTGAACTGCTTGATATCAAACCTGCACCAAAAGCAGATGAAAAAACGCAGGCACCTGCTGCTGACGCGAAGAAATCCCAGTAATCTGTCTGCCGCCACCTTCGGGTGGCGGTTTCTGCGCATTATGACAAACCTCTGGCATAAGCCCGCGACATTTGCCAGACTATCGCCTGCATAATTATCCCAATATTGAGTCTGCCCGTAAGCCGCTGTGACAGGCTCCAGCCATGTAGGGTGATGTCTTCAATGTCTAATCCATTCAATCCCGGTGAACTGAGCGACTTCGATCTTCTGGAGCAGCATCCGTTCGAGCAAACTGATTACGATATTTTAAAGTCGTATGAGGCTGTCGTAGATGGCCTTGCCATGCTGATCGGCTCGCATTGTGAAATCGTCCTGCACTCACTGGAGGATTTGAACTGTTCGGCTGTGCGTATTGCTAACGGTGAGCACACTGGTCGTAAAGTCGGATCGCCCATTACGGACTTAGCGTTGCGCATGCTGCATGATATGCAGGGCGCAGACAGCAATGTTTCCCGCGCTTACTTTACCCGTGCGAAAAGCGGTGTGTTGATGAAGTCAGTGACAATCGCGATTCGCAATCGTCAGCAGCGGGTTATTGGGCTGTTGTGTATCAACATGAACCTTGATGTGCCGTTTTCACAGATTATGTCGACATTTCTGCCGCCTGAAATGCAGCAGGTTGACTCTAACGTTAACTTTGCCAGTTCGGTAGACGACCTGGTCATGCAAACGCTGGAATTTACTATTGAAGAAGTGAGCGCCGATCGCAATGTGTCGAATAATGCCAAGAACCGTCAGATCGTATTAAACCTGTATGAGAAAGGTATTTTCGACATCAAAGATGCCATCAACCAGGTTGCAGACCGCTTAAATATTTCCAAGCACACCGTGTATCTCTACATCCGTCAGTTTAAAAACGGTGACTTCCAGGGGCAGGATCGCTAATGCGTTACGCGCTGTTGGTCACGGGCCCCGCCTATGGCACGCAACAGGCGACCAGCGCTCTGCTGTTTGCCAACGCGTTGCTGGCAGCCGGCCATCAACTGGACAGTGTGTTTTTTTACCGGGAAGGCGTGCTGAATGCGAATCAGCTGACGGCACCGGCCAGTGATGAGTTTGATCTGGTCCGGGCGTGGCAGTCACTGAGCCAGGCACAGGGCGTCGCGCTGAATATCTGTGTCGCAGCAGCATTACGGCGCGGCGTGACCGATCAACAGGAAGCGTCAAGGCTGGCCTTGCCCGGCGCCAATCTGCAACCCGGCTTCACGCTGGCCGGCTTAGGTGCGCTGGCTGAAGCGGCACTGCGGTGCGAACGCATGGTGCAGTTCTGATGAATCGTGTTGCGTTTGTCTTTACCCGTGCGCCGCATGGCACCAGTGCAGGTCGTGAAGGGCTGGATGCTGCGTTGGCGACCGGTGCATTAAGCGATGACATCGGCCTGTTTTTTATTGGTGACGGTGTACTTCAGCTCAACAGCGGGCAACAGCCAGAAAACATTCACAGTCGTCATTATGCTGCGACCTTTGGTGTGCTGGCGCTGTATGATATCGAGCAATGTTACCTGTGTCGGGACGCGTTGCGGGTTCGCGGTTTAGCGGAAAGTGCTCCGCGTATTTTGGATGCTGAGATTTTAGATGCGCCGTTACTGCGTCAAAAACTGGCTGGCTTTGACCGAATCCTGACTTTTTAAGAGCGAGTCATGCTGCATACTTTATTTCATTCGCCGGCTTACAGCGACATTGATACGCTGTCCTTACTGTTGAGCCCGGACGACGACCTGTTATTGTTGCAGGATGGCGTGCTGGCAGCGATCCAGGGCAGTAGGGCGCTGGAAAAACTGAGCGCCTGCGGTGTAAAACTCTGGGCGCTGCAAGACGATCTGAGCGCACGCGGGCTGAGTGAGCAAATTTCTCCCATTGTGCAGCCAGTAGACTATACTTTTTTCGTTGCGTTAACGGTAAAACATCGACAACAAATGGCCTGGTAATTCGCTGACCCCCTGGTTATTTCTTGACACCCTTTTGACACAGCCCTAAAATTCTGCCTCCTCGTAATTCTACGAGGTGATTTATTACGTGTTTACGAAGCAAAAAGCTAAATCCCAGGAGCTATTTAATGGCAACAGTTAACCAGCTGGTTCGCAAACCACGCGTCCGCAAAGTTGCAAAGAGCAACGTGCCGGCGCTGGAAGCTTGCCCGCAGAAACGTGGTGTTTGTACTCGTGTGTACACTACCACTCCTAAAAAACCAAACTCAGCACTGCGTAAAGTTTGCCGTGTGCGTTTGACTAACGGTTTTGAAGTTACCTCCTACATCGGCGGTGAAGGTCATAACCTGCAGGAACACTCCGTGATCCTGATCCGTGGCGGTCGTGTTAAAGACTTGCCAGGTGTGCGTTACCACACCGTCCGTGGCGCGCTGGACTGCTCAGGTGTTAAAGACCGTAAGCAGTCACGCTCCAAGTACGGCGTGAAGAAGCCAAAGGCTTAATGGTTCTCCGTTAAGTAAGGCCAAACGTTTTAACTTAAATGTCAAACTAAACTCGTAGAGTTTTGGACAATCCTGAATTAACAACGGAGTATTTCCATGCCACGTCGTCGCGTCATTGGTCAGCGTAAAATTCTGCCGGATCCTAAGTTCGGATCAGAGCTGCTGGCTAAATTTGTAAACATCCTGATGGTAGATGGTAAAAAGTCTACTGCCGAAACTATCGTCTACACCGCGCTTGAGACCCTGGCTCAACGCGCTGGTAAAGATGGCCTGGAAGCGTTCGAGGTTGCTCTCGAGAACGTGCGTCCGACTGTCGAAGTTAAGTCACGTCGCGTTGGTGGGTCTACCTACCAGGTTCCAGTTGAAGTCCGTCCGGTTCGTCGTAATGCCCTGGCAATGCGTTGGATCGTAGAAGCTGCTCGTAAACGCGGTGATAAATCTATGGCTCTCCGCCTGGCGAACGAACTTTCTGATGCTGCAGAAAACAAAGGTACTGCAGTTAAGAAACGTGAAGACGTTCACCGCATGGCAGAAGCCAACAAGGCGTTCGCACACTACCGCTGGTAACAGCTTCGTAGTTGTTATTAACCCAGCGGGCGTCCCAGTGACTCACCTGCTGGGCTTTTTTAACTTAGAACGTCTAAGAATCAGAGGAATCAAATGGCTCGTAAAACACCCATTGAGCGCTACCGTAACATTGGTATCAGTGCCCACATCGACGCCGGTAAGACTACAACTACCGAACGTGTTCTGTTCTACACCGGTGTAAACCACAAAATCGGTGAAGTCCATGACGGCGCAGCAACCATGGACTGGATGGAGCAGGAGCAGGAACGTGGTATTACCATCACGTCTGCTGCGACCACCTGTTTCTGGTCTGGTATGGCTAAGCAGTTTGAACCACACCACGTAAACATCATCGACACCCCGGGACACGTTGACTTCACCATCGAAGTTGAGCGTTCTATGCGTGTGCTTGATGGCGCAGTCATGGTTTACTGTGCTGTTGGTGGTGTTCAGCCACAGTCTGAAACCGTATGGCGCCAGGCGAACAAATATAAAGTTCCACGCATTGCGTTCGTTAACAAAATGGACCGCATGGGTGCTAACTTCCTGAAAGTTGTTGATCAGATGAAAGCGCGCTTGGGTGCAAACCCAGTTCCACTTCAGCTGGCCATCGGCGCAGAAGACGGCTTTACCGGTGTTGTTGACCTGGTGAAAATGAAAGCTATCAACTGGAACGATGCCGATCAGGGCGTTACCTTCGTATACGAAGATATCCCAGCTAATATGCAGGAACTGGCTGAAGAATGGCGTGCGAAGCTTGTTGAAGCTGCAGCTGAAGGTTCTGATGAGCTGATGGAGAAATTCTTCGGCGGTGAAGAACTGACAGAAGAAGAGATCAAAACATCTCTGCGCAAACGCGTTCTGAAGAACGAAATCATCCTGGTTACCTGTGGTTCTGCATTTAAGAACAAAGGTGTTCAGGCGATGCTGGATGCGGTTGTTGAATACCTGCCAGCACCGACTGACGTTACCGCGATTAACGGTATGCTGGACGACGGTAAAGACACGCCGGCTGAGCGTCACTCAGACGACAAAGAGCCGTTTGCTGCACTGGCGTTCAAAATCGCTACCGACCCGTTTGTTGGTAACCTGACCTTCTTCCGCGTTTACTCTGGTGTGGTTAACACTGGCGACACCGTGTTCAACCCGGTTAAGTCAAACCGTGAGCGTCTGGGCCGTATTGTTCAGATGCACGCCAACAAACGTGAAGAGATCAAAGAAGTTCGTGCGGGCGACATCGCAGCAGCGATCGGCTTGAAAGACGTAACCACGGGTGACACGCTGTGTGATCCAGACAACGTCATCATTCTTGAGCGCATGGAATTCCCTGAGCCGGTAATCTCTATCGCCGTTGAGCCGAAAACCAAAGCTGACCAGGAAAAAATGGGTCTGGCTCTGGGTCGTCTGGCGAAGGAAGATCCATCATTCCGCGTATGGACTGATGAAGAAACCAACCAGACCATCATCGCCGGTATGGGTGAGCTGCACCTCGACATCATCGTTGACCGTATGAAGCGTGAATTCAACGTTGAAGCAAACGTGGGTAAACCACAGGTTGCTTATCGTGAAGCGATCCGCTCTAAAGTTACCGGTATTGAAGGTAAGCACGCCAAGCAGTCTGGTGGTCGTGGTCAGTACGGTCATGTTGTTATCGACATGTACCCACTGGAGCCAGGTTCGAACCCGAAAGGTTACGAATTTGTCAACGATATCAAAGGTGGTGTAATTCCTGGCGAATTCATCCCTGCGGTTGATAAAGGTATCCAGGAGCAGTTGAAATCAGGCCCACTGGCCGGTTATCCGGTTGTGGATCTGGGTGTTCGTCTGCACTTCGGTTCTTACCATGACGTTGACTCCTCTGAGCTGGCGTTTAAACTAGCCGCGTCTATTGCCTTTAAAGATGGCTTTAAGAAAGCGCAGCCAGTTCTGCTTGAGCCTATCATGAAGGTTGAAGTCGAGACCCCAGAAGAGAACACCGGTGACGTAATCGGTGACCTTAGCCGTCGTCGTGGTATGCTCAAAGGGCAAGAATCTAACGCTACTGGCGTTCAGATCCACGCTGAAGTCCCGCTGTCTGAAATGTTCGGATATGCAACTCAGCTGCGCTCTCTGACCAAAGGTCGTGCTTCGTACTCCATGGAGTTCCTGAAGTATGACGACGCGCCGAACAACGTTGCGCAGGCCGTTATTGAAGCTCGTAGCAAATAAGCTACGGTTTAAATTTGAACTGATGCCTTCATCCAAAGTGATGAAGGCATAACGTAAGGAATATCGCCATGGCGAAAGAGCAATTTCAACGTAACAAACTGCACGTAAACGTGGGCACCATCGGTCACGTCGACCACGGTAAAACCACCCTGACTGCAGCTATCACTACCGTTCTGGCTAAAACCAACGGTGGCCAGGCGCGTGCATTCGACCAGATCGACAGCACCCCGGAAGAAAAAGCACGTGGTATCACCATCAACACTGCACACGTTGAGTATGAAACCCCGTCTCGCCACTATGCGCACGTTGACTGCCCAGGCCACGCCGACTATGTGAAAAACATGATCACCGGTGCTGCGCAGATGGACGGCGCGATCCTGGTTGTTGCTGCGACTGACGGCCCAATGCCGCAGACCCGTGAGCACATCCTGCTGGGTCGTCAGGTAGGCGTTCCTTACATCATCGTGTTCCTGAACAAGTGTGACATGGTTGATGACGAAGAGCTGCTGGAACTGGTTGAGATGGAAGTCCGTGACCTGCTGTCACAGTACGACTTCCCGGGCGACGATACTCCAATCGTTCGCGGTTCAGCTCTGAAAGCGCTGGAAGGCAACCCAGAGTGGGAAGAGAAAATCGTTGAGCTGGCTGGTCACCTGGATAACTACATCCCGGACCCGGTACGTGCAATCGATATGCCATTCCTGCTGCCAATCGAAGACGTATTCTCAATCTCTGGTCGTGGTACCGTTGTGACCGGTCGTGTAGAGCGCGGCATCGTTAAAGTCGGCGACGAAGTTGAAATCGTGGGTATCAAAGATACTGCGAAATCAACCTGTACCGGCGTTGAAATGTTCCGCAAACTGCTGGACCAGGGTCAGGCAGGCGAAAACTGTGGTGTTCTGCTGCGCGGTATCAAGCGTGAAGACATCCAGCGTGGTCAGGTACTGGCTAAGCCGGGCTCAATTAAGCCACACACCAAGTTTGAGTCAGAAGTCTACGTTCTGTCTAAAGACGAAGGTGGCCGCCATACTCCGTTCTTCAAGGGCTACCGTCCACAGTTCTACTTCCGTACCACAGACGTGACCGGTTCAGTAGAGCTGCCAGAAGGCGTTGAGATGGTCATGCCGGGCGACAACATCAAAATGGTTGTTACCCTGATTCACCCAATCGCAATGGACGAAGGTCTGCGCTTCGCCATCCGCGAAGGCGGCCGTACCGTTGGCGCGGGCGTTGTTGCTAAAGTTATCGCTTAATTGTGATATTTGATGTGACTGCTTACGCGGTCACGGCAAAATAAAAAGAGCACTTCGGTGCTCTTTTTTTTTGCTTTAAATCGTTCAAAACGCATTTTCCCTTACAAAGGGTAGGTTTGAAATAAAAACGATTCGCATTTACACTGTGTGCACGAAATAGACTGAGTGATGAATAAATGTACGTCTGTCTGTGTAATGCCATCAGTGATAAAACCCTCCGTGAAGTCGTGCGCCGCTATCAGCCAAAATCTATTCAGCAGTTGCGCCAAATCGTGCCAGTAGGAAAGCAATGCGGTAAATGCATTCGTGTCGCCCGTGAAATCATGGACGATGAGATGCAGCAGGTTCCGCAGTATAAAGAGATAGCCTGAAGGCTTTCGTCATCGGACATGATAATACCCACAATTTTCATCGCGTTTTTTTGACTTCTTTTTAACCGCATCTACGCTCAAATAAACATGAGCGGAGGACGTGAAATGAAGGGCGATGCGAAAATCATAAGTCATCTCAATAAACTGTTGGGGAATGAACTGGTTGCAATCAATCAGTATTTTCTCCACGCACGGATGTTCAAAAACTGGGGGCTGATGCGTCTTAATGATGTTGAGTACCATGAGTCCATCGATGAAATGAAGCATGCGGACAAATACATTGAACGTATCCTGTTTCTTGAAGGCATCCCGAATCTGCAGGATCTGGGACGGCTCAGGGTTGGTGAGGATGTGGAAGAGATGTTGCAGTCCGATCTCAATCTTGAACTCGAAGGTGCAAAAGATCTGCGTGAAGCTATCGCATATGCCGACAAAATTCATGACTACGTGAGTCGGGATATGATGATCCAAATCCTGGCAGACGAAGAGCATCATATTGACTGGATCGAGACCGAGCTGGAGCTGATCAATAAAATGGGCATTCAAAACTACCTTCAGGCGCAAATCAGAGACGAGTGAGGCTTTGAATCACTATCACTCCCCAGCCCGCGACGGCCAGGAATGGACCAAAGGGAAGCGGGCTGCTTACAGACAACGTCCTGTTGATGACGACCAGTGCGATAAAGGCAAGCAGAGCCGTCAGGCTGGCAACCAGTGCAATCCAGGGTAGGGCCTGCCAACCGCACCATGTGCCCAGCGCGGCAAAAAGTTTAATATCCCCGTAGCCTAATCCCACCTGATTCTTTATCTGACGATATAGCCAGGCAAGTAGCCACAGCGAGCCATAACCTGCAATTGCGCCACCCACTGCCGCAGATACAGTGACTGGCTTATAGAAAAAGAAGCGTGCAAGTCCCAGCCAAAGTAACGCGCCTGTCAGCACGTCCGGTAGCAAGAGATGACGCTGGTCGATGGCTGCAAGTAACAATAACAGGCAGGATGCCGTCAGAATAAAAGCGGCCACGATGAGGTGGTCACTGAACAACATAGCCAGTAACAGGCAGAGCAGGGCGCCCGTTAACTCAAACAGCAGCGGGAGCAGGCCGACAGGACGTCGGCAAAACCGACAGCGGCCGTGCAGGCGCAGCCAGCTTATCACCGGGATTCTGTCTCGCCATAAGACTGGAGCCTGGCAGTGCGTACAATGCGAGGGCGGCGTCCAGAGGGAAGTGAACCAGTCGTCTGGCGATATGGCCGGATGATAGCGCTGGCAGGCCAACGCAAGAAAGCTGCCGAGTGCGGCACCGAGCGCCGTAACAGTAAACAGGATGATGAGCACCGCTTGTCACCTCGAAGAGACCGGAAATGTCGCTACAGCCTGACTGAAGGCTGATTCGCCGTCATGGGCAAGATCAGCAACGCGGAAGGTCTCTCACAGAGAAATTACAGTTTTGCATTTACTCTTCATCATCTTGTGCTGGCTTTCGCAAACAACCCGATTGCACTTTTCACGGGCAAAAACGCAACATGGGTTGCTTCCTGAGCAAATATACGTATAATGCGCGGGCCTACAGATATTGGTGGGCGCGATTCGAGCTGAATCGCAGACGGCAGAATTTTGGGCCGTCTGACAATACTCCCAACTGTGGAGTTATATGCTGAACGATTACACTCTCCCATCAATCGTAATGGGCTCGAGTAGTAATTTTTTTCGTCTATAAAATGTTTGGAGCCTTGGTCTCATGTCGAACCAAAGAATCCGTATCCGTCTTAAAGCGTTTGATCATCGTCTGATCGATCAATCAACCGCGGAAATCGTCGAGACTGCCAAGCGCACTGGTGCGCAGGTACGTGGTCCGATCCCGCTGCCAACCCGCAAAGAGCGCTTTACCGTTCTGATCTCTCCGCACGTTAACAAAGATGCGCGTGATCAGTACGAAATTCGCACTCACAAGCGTCTGGTAGACATCGTTGAGCCAACTGAAAAAACCGTTGATGCTCTGATGCGTCTGGACCTGGCTGCCGGTGTTGACGTGCAGATCAGCCTGGGTTAATCAGGTCATCGAGCGATTGAGAGGTTGAAACAATGATTGGTTTAGTCGGTAAAAAAGTGGGAATGACCCGCATCTTCACTGAAGATGGCGTTTCTATCCCAGTAACCGTAATCGAAGTTGAAGCGAACCGCGTTACTCAGGTCAAAGGCCTGGAAAACGATGGTTACCAGGCAATTCAGGTTACCACCGGTGCTAAAAAAGCAAACCGTGTGACCAAACCTGAAGCTGGTCATTTTGCTAAAGCTGGCGTTGAAGCCGGCCGTGGCCTGTGGGAATTCCGCACCGTTGAAGGTGATGAGTATGCCGTAGGTCAGAGCATCAGCGTTGAAATTTTCGCTGACGTTAAAAAAGTAGACGTAACTGGCACCTCTAAAGGTAAAGGTTTCGCAGGTACCGTTAAGCGCTGGAACTTCCGTACCCAGGACGCGACCCACGGTAACTCCTTGTCTCACCGCGTTCCGGGTTCTATCGGTCAGAACCAGACTCCGGGCAAAGTGTTCAAAGGCAAGAAAATGGCAGGTCAGCTGGGTAATGAGCGCGTAACGGTTCAGAGCCTGGACGTAGTACGTGTTGACGCTGAGCGCAACCTGCTGCTGGTTAAAGGTGCAGTTCCCGGTGCTACCGGTAGCGACCTGATCGTTAAACCAGCTGTGAAGGCGTAAGGGGATAGCAATGGAATTAGTATTGAAAGACGCGCAGAGCGCGCTGACTGTTTCCGAAACTACCTTCGGTCGTGATTTCAACGAAGCGCTGGTTCACCAGGTTGTTGTTGCTTACGCATCAGGCGCCCGCCAGGGTAGTCGTGCGCAGAAAACTCGCGCCGAAGTCACTGGTTCAGGCAAAAAGCCTTGGCGTCAGAAGGGTACCGGCCGTGCGCGAGCAGGTTCTGTAAAGAGCCCAATCTGGCGTTCTGGTGGCGTAACCTTCGCTGCGAAGCCACAAGACCACAGTCAAAAAGTTAATAAAAAGATGTACCGCGGCGCGCTGAAAAGCATCCTGTCCGAACTGGTACGTCAAGACCGTCTGATCGTCGTCGAGCAGTTCTCTGTCGAAGCACCGAAAACCAAGTTGCTGGCACAGAAGCTGAAAGACATGGCGCTGGAAGACGTGCTGATCATCACCGGTGAACTGGATGAGAATCTGTTCCTGGCTGCGCGTAACCTGTACAAGGTTGACGTGCGTGATGCAGCGGGTATCGACCCAGTTAGCCTGATCGCCTTCGACAAAGTCGTTATGACTGCTGATGCAGTTAAGCAAGTTGAGGAGATGCTGGCATGATCCGTGAAGAACGTCTGCTGAAAGTACTGCGCGCGCCGCACGTATCTGAAAAGGCATCTAGCGCGATGGAAAAAACCAACACCATCGTACTCAAAGTAGCTAAAGACGCGACTAAAGCAGAGATCGTTGCTGCTGTTGAGAAGCTGTTCGAAGTAGAAGTTAAAGACGTAAACACCCTGGTAGTTAAAGGTAAAGTTAAGCGTCACGGACAGCGTATCGGTCGTCGTAGCGACTGGAAAAAAGCTTACGTCACCCTGAAGGAAGGCCAGAATCTGGACTTCGTCGGCGGCGCTGAGTAAGTCGGAGGAGAAAGACAATGGCAGTTGTTAAATGTAAACCGACATCTCCGGGTCGTCGCCACGTCGTTAAAGTGGTGAACCCAGAGTTGCACAAGGGCAAGCCGTTTGCTCCATTGCTGGAAAAGAACAGCAAATCCGGTGGCCGCAACAACAACGGTCGCATCACTACCCGTCACATCGGTGGTGGTCATAAGCAGGCTTACCGTCTGGTTGATTTCAAACGCAACAAAGATGGTATCCCGGCAACCGTTGAACGTCTTGAGTACGATCCGAACCGCTCTGCGAACATCGCACTGGTTCTGTACAAAGACGGCGAACGCCGTTACATCCTGGCCCCTAAAGGCCTGAAAGCCGGCGACCAGATCCAATCTGGCGTTGATGCTGCGATCAAAGCAGGTAACACACTGCCGATGCGTAACATCCCGGTGGGTTCTACCGTTCACAACGTAGAAATGAAACCAGGCAAAGGCGGTCAGATTGCTCGCTCAGCCGGTGCTTACGTGCAGATCGTTGCGCGTGATGGTTCCTACGTAACCCTGCGTCTGCGTTCAGGTGAAATGCGTAAAGTCGAAGCTGACTGTCGCGCAACTCTGGGCGAAGTCGGTAACGCTGAGCATATGCTGCGCGTTCTGGGTAAAGCCGGTGCAACCCGTTGGCGTGGTGTTCGTCCGACCGTTCGTGGTACCGCGATGAACCCAGTAGATCACCCGCACGGTGGTGGTGAAGGTCGTAACTTTGGTAAGCACCCGGTAACCCCGTGGGGCGTTCAGACCAAAGGTAAGAAGACCCGTAGCAACAAGCGTACCGATAAGTTTATCGTACGTCGCCGTAGCAAATAATATTAGAGGATAAGCCATGCCACGTTCTCTCAAGAAAGGTCCTTTTATTGACCTGCACTTGCTGAAGAAGGTAGAGAAAGCGGTGGAAAGCGGTGACAAGAAGCCTTTGCGCACTTGGTCCCGTCGTTCAACGATCTTTCCTAACATGATCGGTTTGACCATCGCTGTCCATAATGGTCGTCAGCACGTTCCTGTCTTTGTTTCCGACGAAATGGTTGGTCACAAACTGGGTGAATTCGCGCCGACACGTACTTATCGCGGTCACGCGGCTGATAAAAAAGCCAAGAAGAAATAAGTAGGAGGAAGAGATGGAAACTTTAGCTCAACATCGCCACGCTCGTTCTTCTGCTCAGAAGGTTCGCCTTGTTGCTGACCTGATCCGCGGTAAGAAAGTGTCGCAGGCACTGGACATTTTGACCTACACCAACAAGAAAGCGGCTGTACTGGTCAAGAAAGTTCTGGAATCTGCCATTGCTAACGCTGAACACAACGATGGCGCTGATATCGACGATCTCAAAGTCGCGAAAATTTTCGTCGACGAAGGCCCAAGCATGAAGCGCATTATGCCTCGTGCAAAAGGTCGTGCAGATCGCATCCTGAAGCGCACCAGCCACATTACTGTGGTTGTGTCCGATCGCTGAGACTCTGGAGACTAGCAATGGGTCAGAAAGTACATCCTAATGGTATTCGCCTGGGTATTGTAAAACCATGGAACTCTACCTGGTTTGCGAACACCAAAGAATTCGCTGACAACCTGGACAGCGACTTTAAAGTACGTCAGTACCTGACTAAGGAACTGGCGAAGGCGTCTGTATCTCGTATCGTTATCGAGCGTCCGGCTAAGAGCATCCGTGTGACTATTCACACTGCTCGTCCTGGCATCGTGATCGGTAAGAAAGGTGAAGACGTTGAAAAACTGCGCACGGTCGTAGCGAAAATCGCTGGCGTTCCTGCACAGATCAATATCGCCGAAGTCCGTAAACCGGAACTGGACGCGAAACTGGTTGCTGACAGCATCACTTCACAGCTGGAGCGTCGTGTGATGTTCCGTCGTGCTATGAAGCGTGCGGTTCAGAACGCCATGCGTCTGGGCGCGAAGGGTATTAAAGTTGAAGTTAGCGGCCGTCTGGGCGGCGCCGAGATCGCACGTACCGAATGGTATCGTGAAGGTCGCGTGCCGTTGCACACTCTGCGTGCTGACATTGACTACAACACCTCTGAAGCGCACACCACTTATGGTGTAATCGGCGTTAAGGTATGGATCTTCAAAGGCGAGATCCTGGGTGGTATGGCTGCTGTTGAACAACCGGAACCGGCTGCTCAACCTAAAAAGCAGCAGCGTAAAGGCCGTAAGTAAGGAGAGTCGCTATGTTACAACCAAAGCGTACAAAATTCCGTAAAGTGCATAAAGGCCGCAACCGTGGTCTGGCGCAGGGTACGGATGTTAGCTTCGGGACTTTCGGTCTGAAAGCTGTTGGCCGTGGTCGTCTGACTGCCCGTCAGATCGAAGCAGCACGTCGTGCTATGACCCGTGCAGTTAAGCGTCAAGGTAAGATCTGGATCCGTGTATTCCCGGACAAACCGATCACCGAGAAGCCGCTGGAAGTGCGTATGGGTAAAGGTAAGGGTAACGTCGAGTATTGGGTTGCCCTGATCCAGCCTGGTAAAGTCCTGTATGAAATGGACGGCGTACCAGAAGAGCTGGCCCGTGAAGCATTCAAGCTGGCAGCAGCAAAACTGCCTATCAAAACCACCTTTGTAACTAAGACGGTGATGTAATGAAAGCAACAGAGCTGCGTGAAAAAAGCGTTGAAGAGCTGAACACTGAGCTGCTTAATCTGCTGCGTGAGCAATTTAACCTGCGCATGCAGGCAGCATCTGGCCAACTGCAGCAGTCTCATCTGCTGAAGCAGGTTCGCCGTGATGTTGCGCGCGTTAAGACTTTACTGACTGAGAAGGCGGGTTCGTAATGACCGATAAAATCCGTACTCTGCAGGGTCGTGTCGTTAGTGACAAAATGCAGAAATCTGCGGTTGTTGCTATCGAGCGTTTCGTGAAGCATCCAATTTATGGAAAATTCATTAAGCGTACGACTAAGCTGCACATCCATGACGAGAACAACGAATGTGGAATCGGTGACGTGGTAGAAATCCGCGAATGCCGTCCACTGTCTAAGACTAAGTCCTGGACACTTGTTCGCGTTGTAGAGAAAGCAATTCTGTAATAGAATCTGCCCTCTTTAAAAATCGAATGAACGGCTCGGATGAGCCGTTCATTTTTTCTACCCATCTGCGAGAACCGGTGTTATAATGCCGCGCCCTCAATTATGGGGCTTTCAAACGACCTGAGGTCTGGGTCCCGAAGTAGTAGTTGACATTAGCGGAGCACTGAAATGATCCAAGAACAGACTATGCTGAACGTCGCCGACAACTCCGGTGCACGTCGCGTAATGTGTATCAAGGTTCTGGGTGGCTCGCACCGTCGCTACGCAGGCGTCGGCGACATCATTAAAGTTACCATCAAGGAAGCAATTCCACGTGGTAAAGTTAAAAAAGGTGATGTCCTGAAGGCGGTAGTGGTGCGCACCAGGAAGGGTGTTCGTCGCCCGGACGGTTCTGTCATTCGCTTCGATGGTAATGCATGCGTTATTTTAAACAATAACAGTGAGCAGCCTATCGGTACGCGTATTTTTGGGCCGGTAACTCGTGAACTTCGTACTGAAAAGTTCATGAAAATTATCTCTCTGGCACCAGAAGTACTCTAAGGAGCTAACAATGGCAGCTAAAATCCGTCGTAACGACGAAGTTATCGTGTTAACCGGTAAAGATAAAGGTAAGCGCGGTAAAGTTAAGAACGTCCTGTCTTCTGGCAAGGTCATCGTTGAAGGTATCAACCTGGTTAAGAAACATCAGAAGCCTGTCCCGGCCCTGAACCAACCAGGCGGCATCGTTGAAAAAGAAGCTGCAATTCAGGTTTCTAACGTTGCACTCTTCAATGCGGCAACCGGTAAGGCTGACCGTGTAGGCTTTAGATTCGAAGACGGCAAAAAAGTCCGTTTCTTCAAGTCTAATAGCGAAACTATCAAGTAATTTGGAGTAGTACGATGGCGAAACTGCATGATTACTACAAAGACGAGGTAGTCCAGAAACTCATGAGTGAGTTCGGCTACAATTCTGTCATGCAAGTCCCTCGGGTCGAGAAGATCACCCTGAACATGGGTGTTGGTGAAGCGATCGCTGACAAGAAACTGCTGGATAACGCAGCAGCTGACCTGGCAGCAATCTCCGGTCAAAAACCGTTGATCACCAAAGCACGCAAATCAGTTGCAGGCTTCAAAATCCGTCAGGGCTATCCGATCGGCTGTAAAGTAACTCTGCGTGGCGAACGCATGTGGGAGTTCTTTGAGCGTCTGATCACCATTGCTGTACCGCGTATCCGTGACTTCCGTGGCTTGTCCGCTAAGTCATTCGATGGTCGTGGCAACTACAGCATGGGTGTACGTGAGCAGATCATCTTCCCAGAAATCGACTATGACAAAGTCGATCGCGTTCGTGGTTTGGATATTACCATTACCACTACTGCGAAATCTGATGATGAAGGCCGTGCTCTGCTGGCTGCCTTTGACTTCCCGTTCCGTAAGTAAGGTAGGGTTACTTAATGGCTAAGCAATCTATGAAAGCACGCGAAGTTAAGCGTGTGAAATTAGCAGACAAATTCTTCGCAAAACGCGCTGAACTGAAAGCGATCATTTCTGATGTGAACGCTTCCGACGAAGACCGTTGGGATGCCGTTCTCAAGCTGCAGAGTCTGCCGCGTGATTCCAGCCCTTCACGTCAGCGTAACCGCTGCCGTCAAACAGGTCGTCCGCACGGTTTCCTGCGGAAGTTTGGGTTGAGCCGTATCAAGGTCCGTGAAGCCGCAATGCGCGGTGAAATCCCGGGTCTGAAAAAGGCTAGCTGGTAATTGTCACCAATTGAATCACGGGAGTAACACAGATGAGCATGCAAGATCCGATCGCGGATATGCTGACCCGTATCCGTAACGGTCAGGCCGCGAACAAAGTTGCGGTCACCATGCCCTCCTCCAAGCTGAAATTGGCAATTGCCAACGTGCTGAAGGAAGAAGGCTTTATTGAAGATTTTAAAATCGAAGGCGACATCAAGCTGGAACTGGAACTGACTCTTAAGTATTTCCAGGGTAAAGCTGTTGTAGAAAGCATTCAGCGAGTAAGCCGTCCCGGCCTGCGCATCTATAAGAAAAAAGATGAGCTGCCAAAGGTAATGGCTGGTATGGGTATCGCTGTAATTTCTACATCGAAAGGTGTCATGACTGATCGTGCAGCGCGCCAGGCAGGTCTTGGTGGCGAAATTATCTGCTACGTAGCGTAATCGGAGGATACTATGTCTCGTGTTGCTAAAGCACCTGTCGTTGTTCCTGCCGGCGTAGAGGTAAAACTCAACGGTCAGGTAATTTCGATTAAAGGTAAAAACGGCGAGCTGACTCGTACTATCAATGATGCTGTTGAAGTTAAGCATGCTGACAACGCTCTGACTTTCGCCCCGCGCGAAGGTTATGTTGACGGCTGGGCGCAGGCGGGTACATCTCGCGCGCTGCTGAACTCGATGGTTATCGGTGTTACCGAAGGCTTCACTAAGAAGCTGCAGCTGGTTGGTGTTGGTTATCGTGCTGCCGTAAAAGGCAACGTAGTTAACCTGTCTCTGGGCTTTTCTCATCCAGTTGATCACCAGCTGCCCGCGGGTATCACTGCAGAGTGTCCGACTCAGACTGAAATCGTGCTGAAAGGCGCTGATAAGCAGGTGATCGGCCAGGTTGCAGCTGACTTGCGCGCCTACCGTCGTCCTGAGCCTTATAAAGGCAAGGGTGTCCGTTACGCCGACGAAGTCGTGCGTACCAAAGAGGCTAAGAAGAAGTAAGGTAACACTATGGATAAGAAATCTGCTCGTATCCGTCGTGCGACCCGTGCACGTCGCAAGCTCAAAGAGCTGGGTGCTACTCGCCTGGTGGTACATCGTACCCCGCGTCACATTTACGCACAGGTAATCGCCCCGAACGGTTCCGAAGTTCTGGTTGCTGCTTCTACTGTAGAAAAAGCTATCACTGAACAACTGAAGTTTACCGGTAATAAAGAAGCCGCAGCTGCTGTAGGTAAAGCTATTGCAGAACGCGCAATCGAAAAAGGCATCACTGGTGTTTCTTTCGACCGTTCCGGTTTCCAATATCATGGTCGCGTCCAGGCACTGGCAGATGCTGCCCGTGAAGCTGGCCTTCAGTTCTAAGGTAGAGGTCTAAGATGGCACACATCGAGAAACAAGCTGGCGAACTGCAGGAAAAACTGATCGCGGTAAACCGTGTTTCTAAAACTGTAAAAGGTGGTCGTATTTTCTCCTTCACCGCACTGACTGTAGTGGGTGATGGTAACGGCCGCGTTGGTTTTGGTTACGGTAAAGCGCGCGAAGTTCCAGCAGCGATCCAGAAAGCGATGGAGAAAGCCCGTCGCAACATGGTAAATGTCGCGCTGATCAACGGCACCCTGCAGCACCCTGTTAAAGGTGCGCACACTGGGTCCCGTGTGTTCATGCAGCCGGCTTCAGAAGGTACCGGTATCATCGCCGGTGGTGCAATGCGCGCCGTTCTGGAAGTCGCTGGAGTACATAACGTTCTGGCAAAAGCCTATGGTTCTACTAACCCGATTAACGTGGTTCGTGCAACTATTGACGGTCTGGGCAATATGAAGTCTCCGGAAATGGTCGCTGCTAAGCGTGGTAAATCCGTTGAAGAAATTCTGGGGTAATCACGATGGCTAACACTATTAAAATCACCCAAACCCGTAGTTCAATCGGCCGCTTGCCTAAGCATAAAGCCACTCTGGTTGGCCTGGGTCTGCGTCGTATTGGTCATACCGTAGAGCGTGAAGATACGCCAGCTGTACGCGGCATGGTCAACGCGGTTTCCTACATGGTTAAAGTGGAGGAGTAAGAGATGCGTTTAAATACTCTGTCTCCGGCCGAAGGGTCTAAGCACGCTAGCAAGCGTCTGGGTCGTGGTATTGGTTCTGGCCTCGGAAAAACCGGTGGTCGTGGTCACAAAGGTCAGAACTCACGTTCTGGCGGTGGCGTACGTCGCGGTTTCGAAGGTGGTCAGATGCCTCTGTACCGTCGTCTGCCGAAGTTCGGTTTCACCTCTCGCAAAGCAATGATCACCACAGAGATTCGTCTGTCTGATCTGGCGAAAGTTGAAGGCGGTATAGTCGACCTGAACGCGCTGAAAGCAGCCAACATTGTCGGTGTTCAGATTGAATACGTTAAAGTTATTCTTTCTGGTGAAGTTTCTGCACCGGTAACGGTTCGCGGCTTACGTGTCACCAAAGGTGCGCGTGCTGCAATCGAAGCTGCTGGCGGTAAAATCGAGGAATAAGTAGCAGATGGCTAAACAACCGGGATTAGATTTTCAAAGTGCCAAAGGTGGCTTTGGTGAACTGAAACGCAGACTTCTGTTTGTTATCGGTGCACTGATTGTCTTCCGTATTGGCTCTTTCATTCCGATCCCTGGTATTGATGCCACTGTACTTGCCAAACTGCTTGAGCAACAGCGTGGCACCATCATTGAAATGTTTAACATGTTCTCTGGTGGTGCTCTCAGCCGTGCTTCTATTTTTGCTCTGGGTATCATGCCGTACATTTCGGCATCGATTATTATCCAGCTGTTAACGGTGGTTCATCCTGCGTTAGCTGAAATCAAGAAAGAAGGGGAGGCTGGCCGTCGTAAGATTAGCCAGTACACCCGTTACGGTACGTTGGTATTGGCCGTATTCCAGTCAATCGGTATTGCTACCGGTTTACCGAATATGCCTGGTATGCAGGGCCTGGTGATGAATCCAGGCTTTGCATTCTATTTTACCGCTGTTGTGAGTCTGGTTACCGGGACAATGTTCCTGATGTGGCTGGGCGAACAGATTACTGAACGTGGTATCGGTAACGGTATTTCGATCATTATCTTCGCAGGTATTGTTGCGGGTCTCCCGCCGGCCATTGGCCATACCATCGAGCAAGCGCGGCAAGGTGACCTGCACTTCCTTCTGTTGCTGTTGGTTGCAGTTCTCGTATTTGCAGTGACCTTCTTTGTTATTTTCGTTGAGCGTGGTCAACGCCGCATTGTGGTGAACTATGCGAAACGTCAACAAGGTCGCCGTGTATACGCTGCACAGAGCACACATTTACCGTTGAAAGTGAATATGGCAGGGGTTATCCCGGCAATCTTCGCTTCCAGCATTATTCTGTTCCCGGCAACGATTGCATCGTGGTTCGGGGGCGGTACCGGTTGGAACTGGCTGACAACAATTTCGATGTATTTGCAGCCAGGACAGCCGCTTTATGTGCTACTCTATGCGACTGCTATCATCTTCTTCTGTTTCTTCTACACGGCGTTGGTTTTCAACCCGCGTGAAACAGCAGATAACCTGAAGAAGTCTGGTGCATTCGTACCGGGAATTCGTCCGGGAGAGCAAACGGCGAAGTATATTGATAAAGTAATGACGCGGTTAACCTTAATCGGTGCCCTGTATATTACGTTTATCTGCCTTATCCCGGAGTTCATGCGTGATGCGATGAAAGTTCCTTTCTACTTTGGCGGTACATCACTGCTCATCGTAGTGGTCGTCATCATGGACTTTATGGCTCAAGTGCAAACTCTGATGATGTCAAGTCAGTACGAGTCTGCATTGAAGAAAGCTAACCTGAAGGGCTACGGCCGTTAATTCAGGTGGTTGAGAAGTTACGGAGAGTAAAAATGAAAGTTCGTGCTTCCGTCAAGAAATTATGTCGTAACTGCAAAATCATTCGTCGCGACGGTGTCGTTCGTGTGATCTGTAGCGCCGAGCCAAAGCATAAACAGCGCCAAGGCTGATTTTCACATATTTTTCTTGCAAAGTCGGGTTGAGCTGGCTAGATTAGCCAGCCAATCTTTTGTATGTCTGTACGTTTCCATTTGAGTATCCTGAAAACGGGCTTTTCGGCATGGTACGTACATATTAAATAGTAGGAGTGCATAGTGGCCCGTATAGCAGGCATTAACATTCCTGATCAGAAACATACCGTTATCGCATTAACTTCGATCTTCGGTATTGGTAAGACTCGCTCAAAAGCCATCTGCGCTTCAACGGGTATTGCTGAAAATGTTAAGATCAGTGAGCTGTCTGAAGAACAAATTGATCAACTGCGTGATGCAGTTGCTAAATTCGTTGTAGAAGGTGATCTGCGCCGTGAAATCACCCTGAGCATCAAGCGTCTTATGGACCTTGGTTGCTACCGTGGTTTGCGCCATCGTCGTGGTCTTCCGGTTCGCGGTCAGCGTACTAAGACCAACGCACGTACCCGTAAGGGTCCGCGTAAACCGATCAAGAAATAATCGGGGTGAGTAAATAATGGCAAAGGCACCAGTTCGTGCACGTAAGCGTGTAAGAAAACAAGTCTCAGATGGCGTGGCTCATGTCCATGCTTCTTTTAACAACACAATCGTTACCATTACTGATCGTCAGGGTAACGCACTGGGTTGGGCAACCGCCGGTGGTTCCGGTTTCCGCGGTTCACGTAAATCCACTCCGTTTGCTGCTCAGGTCGCTGCAGAGCGCTGTGCAGAAGCGGTAAAAGATTACGGTATTAAGAACCTGGAAGTTATGGTTAAGGGTCCGGGTCCGGGTCGCGAATCAACAATTCGTGCACTGAACGCCGCTGGTTTCCGCATCACGAATATTACTGATGTGACTCCGATCCCTCATAACGGTTGTCGTCCGCCGAAAAAACGTCGCGTATAACGCCCCGTTTTTTAGGATAGTTGGAGAAAGAAAATGGCAAGATATTTGGGTCCTAAGCTCAAGCTGAGCCGTCGTGAGGGCACTGACTTATTCCTTAAGTCTGGCGTTCGCGCGATTGATTCCAAGTGTAAAATTGAACAAGCTCCTGGTCAGCACGGTGCGCGTAAGCCACGTCTGTCTGACTACGGCGGCCAGTTACGTGAAAAGCAAAAAGTTCGTCGTATGTACGGTGTTCTTGAGCGTCAGTTCCGTAACTATTACAAAGAAGCAGCACGTCTGAAAGGCAACACCGGTGAAAACCTGTTGGCTCTGCTGGAAGGTCGTCTGGACAACGTCGTTTATCGTATGGGCTTTGGTGCCACGCGTGCGGAAGCACGTCAGTTGGTGAGCCATAAGTCTGTTCTGGTCAATGGTCGCGTTGTTAACATCGCTTCTTATCAGGTATCTCCGAATGATGTCGTTAGCATCCGTGAGAAAGCCAAAAAGCAATCTCGCGTGAAGGCCGCTCTGGAGCTGGCTGAGCAGCGTGAAAAGCCAACCTGGCTGGAAGTTGATGCAACTAAGATGGAAGGTGTGTTCAAACGTATTCCTGAACGTACCGATCTGTCTGCGGACATTAACGAACACCTGATCGTCGAGCTTTACTCCAAGTAAAGCTTAGTACCAAAGAGAGGACACAATGCAGGGTTCTGTGACAGAGTTTCTAAAACCGCGCCTGGTAGATATCGAGCAAGTGAGTTCGACGCACGCCAAGGTGACCCTTGAGCCTTTAGAGCGTGGCTTTGGCCATACTCTTGGTAACGCGCTGCGCCGTATTCTGCTTTCATCAATGCCGGGTTGCGCGGTGACCGAGGTTGAAATTGATGGTGTACTGCACGAGTACAGCACCAAAGAGGGTGTACAGGAAGATATCCTGGAAATCCTGCTCAACCTTAAAGGTTTGGCGGTAAGAGTTCAGGGCAAAGATGAAGTTATTCTTACCTTGAATAAATCTGGCATTGGCCCTGTGACTGCAGCCGACATTACCCATGATGGTGATGTCGAAATCGTCAAGCCGCAGCATGTGATCTGCCATCTGACCGATGACAACGCATCTATTAGTATGCGTATCAAAGTTCAGCGTGGTCGTGGTTATGTGCCGGCTTCTGCCCGAATTCATTCGGAAGAAGATGAGCGCCCGATCGGCCGTCTGTTAGTTGACGCTTGCTACAGCCCTGTAGACCGTATCGCCTACAATGTTGAAGCAGCGCGTGTAGAGCAGCGCACCGACCTGGACAAGCTGGTCATCGAAATGGAAACCAACGGCACAATCGATCCTGAAGAGGCGATTCGTCGTGCGGCAACCATCCTGGCAGAACAACTGGAAGCTTTCGTTGACTTACGTGATGTACGTCAGCCGGAAGTGAAAGAAGAGAAACCAGAATTCGATCCGATCCTGCTGCGCCCTGTTGACGATCTGGAATTGACTGTCCGCTCTGCTAACTGCCTTAAGGCAGAAGCTATCCACTACATCGGTGATCTGGTACAGCGTACCGAGGTTGAGCTGCTTAAAACGCCTAACCTTGGTAAAAAATCTCTTACCGAGATTAAAGATGTGCTGGCCTCACGTGGTCTGTCTCTGGGCATGCGCCTGGAAAACTGGCCACCGGCAAGCATTGCTGATGAATAACCCGATCACAGGTTAAGGTTTCACTGAGAAGGATAAGGTCATGCGCCATCGTAAGAGTGGTCGTCAACTGAACCGCAACAGCAGCCATCGTCAGGCTATGTTCCGCAACATGGCTGGCTCTCTGGTTCGTCATGAGATCATCAAGACGACTCTGCCGAAAGCCAAAGAGTTGCGCCGCGTAGTTGAGCCGCTGATTACTCTTGCCAAGACCGACAGCGTAGCTAATCGTCGTCTGGCATTCGCCCGCACTCGTGATAACGAGATCGTGGCAAAACTGTTTAATGAGTTAGGCCCGCGTTTCGCGAGCCGTGCAGGTGGTTACACTCGCATTCTGAAGTGTGGCTTCCGCGCTGGTGACAACGCTCCGATGGCATACATCGAGCTGGTTGATCGTCCAGAAGCTCAAGCAGAGGCTGCAGCAGAGTAATCTGTTGCAACGTGAAAAACCCGCTTCGGCGGGTTTTTTATTGCCTGCTATTTGCCCTCTGCTACGCTTGTGGTGTAACAAAGGAGGCTAACAATGTGGTTAATCGATCAGCTGGCTGAACAGCATATTAAAGCGGCGCAGGAGAAAGGCGAACTCAGCAACCTTACCGGAGAAGGTGCGCCATTAGTGCTGGACGATGACAGCCATGTTCCACCTGAATTACGCGCGGGCTATCGTTTACTCAAGAATGCGGGGTTTCTTCCCCCTGAGCTTGAATTACGTCGTGAAGCGCTGGAAGTAAACGATCTTTTACGCCAACTGGATCCGGGCGATCCTGCAGCAGAAATGCATGCGCGCAAATTGCGGCACCTGACAGTGAAACTGCGTCAGGCGGGCATGAGCACAGCGTTTCTTGAGGGCGAATACGGTCCGGCCATTACCCATAAGCTCACGGTTGAATAGCGGCTATTTTTATCTGGCGTCAAGGCGAGTATAATTTCTTTCACTGCGGCAAGGTTTCGCGCAGTTGGACGTTCGGTCCACCTAAACTGATGGAGGAGATATGTCCCGTTATCGTCATACCAAAGGGCAAATACGTGATAATGCGATTGAGGCACTACTGCACGACCCTTTATTTAGACAGCGTGTTGAACAGAACCAAAAAGGGAAAGGCAGCTTTAAACGTAAAGAGAAACATGCAAAAGGTCGGGGATGGGAGGGCAGTGATAAGTGCAGGACTTATCACTGCCCTTCTGCTTTTAATGACAAAAAAGCCGCAATGTCTGCGGCTTTAACGTTTTAGATTTTTGTATTCTGCTGTTTGAGCAAGTCACGAATTTCCGTTAACAGAACTTCCTCATTAGAGGGTTTCGGCGCAGGCTTTTCGACTTCTTTTTTCTGGTAGAGTTTATTCATCAGTTTAATCGCCATGAAAATGGCAAACGCAACGATGATAAAGTCGAAAACGGTCTGCAGAAAAATGCCGTATTGCATTACAACCGCTGGCGCATCACCCACAGCGGGTTTAAGTACCCAGCCGAATGATTTGAAATCAACGCCGCCGATCAATAAGCCCAGCGGTGGCATGATGATATTTGCCACTAATGATGAAACAATTTTACCAAATGCCGCACCAATAATGACACCCACGGCCAGATCAACAACATTGCCGCGCATCGCAAAATCACGAAACTCTTTGAATAAACTCATACTTCTCTCCTTGCCTTAGCCAATGCCATAAAGTTTAACAAAGCTTGCCATATTTGCCATCGCTGCGAGCAATTAGCCGGATTATGCCAGACAACGCGCGACCTTTTATTACAGGAAGAACGGACTTGGCTGGAACAGGCGCTCGACGTCCGGTACAAATTTCTTATCGGTTAAAAACATCACCACGTGGTCGCCCTGTTCGATGCGCAAATTGTCATTCGCTATCATCACATCATCGCCCCGGACCACTGCGCCAATAATTGTGCCCGGTGGCAGCTTGATATCATCAATGGAACGGCCCACAACCCGTGACGTAGTTTCATCACCATGCGCAATCGCCTCAATGGCTTCGGCGATACCACGACGTAATGACGAGACGCCAACAATATCCGCTTTACGTACATGTCCCAGCAATGCCGAGATCGTCGCCTGCTGTGGCGAGATGGCAATATCGATAACGCTGCCCTGAACCAGATCAACATAAGCCCGTCGTTGAATCAGTACCATCGCTTTCTTGGCACCCATTTTTTTCGCCAGCATGGCGGACATAATATTGGCTTCGTCATCATTGGTAACGGCAATAAATAAATCGACCTGCTCAATGTGTTCTTCTGCCAGCAATTCCTGATCGGACGCATCGCCATAGAACACCACAGTATCGTGCAACTGTTCAGCCAGCTCGGCAGCGCGCTGCGGATTGCGCTCAATGAGTTTTACGCTGTAATTTTTTTCGAGTTGCTGCGCCAGACCAAATCCAATATTCCCGCCGCCCACTAACATTATGCGTTTATAGGGTTTTTCCAGACGCTGCATTTCGCTCATTACCGCGCGAATATGTTGGCTGGCGGCAATGAAAAAGACTTCATCGCCGGCCTCAATAATGGTCGAGCCTTGCGGACGGATAGGGCGATCCTGTCGGAAGATCGCCGCAACCCGCGTATCAATATGCGGCATGTGGTCGCGCAGAATCGACAGCGGATTACCCACGAGCGGGCCACCGTAATAGGCTTTTACAACGGCCAGACTGACCTTGCCTTCGGCAAAGTTGACCACCTGCAGCGCACCGGGATACTGAATCAGACGATAAATATTGTCGATAACCAGTTGCTCAGGCGAAATCAAATGATCAATGGGCACGGCCTCGGGGATAAAAAGCTTATCGGCATCACGCAAATAGTCTGCCGCACGAATACGGGCAATGCGATTCGGTGTATTGAAAAGCGAATAGGCGATCTGACAGGCAATCATATTGGTTTCATCAGAACTGGTGACGGCGACCAGCATATCGGCATCTTCTGCACCGGCTTCGCGTAAAATACGCGGATGAGAACCATGACCCTGTACAACGCGTAAATCAAACTTATCCTGCAGTTGGCGTAAACGCGTGGAGTCCGTATCGACAACGGTAATGTCGTTGTTTTCGCCAACCAGGTTTTCAGCCAGGGTACCGCCGACCTGACCGGCACCAAGAATTATGATTTTCATCGCTTTTCAATGCCTTCTCAGTGTGGACTCGCGAGCTTCACAAGCTTAGCGTAGAAAAAACCGTCTCCGCCTTCTGCTTCAGGAAAGACCTGCCAGCCGTTAAGGGGAGCACCAGACAGCGACACAGCCTGAGCATCCGAGTGGCGCTGTACAAAGTCGCTGATTTGCTGCTGATTCTCATCTGGCAGCACAGAGCAGGTTGCATAGATCATCGTACCGCCCGGTTTAAGCAGTGGCCATGTCGCATCCAGAATGTCACGCTGTAAGGCTGCCAGCTCAGTAATATCACGATCGCGACGTAACCATTTGATATCAGGATGACGGCGGATAACGCCGGTTGCTGAGCAGGGCGCATCCAGCAGTATGCGATCAAACTGACGTTGGTCACACCATTGCTGCGGGGTACGTCCATCCCCCTGTTTCACTTCTGCGGTCATACCAAGACGGCCCAGATTTTCATGCACGCGTTTCAGGCGCTGGGCATCAACATCGACAGCAAGCACCTGCGCCTCAGGGGCGATTTCGAGGATATGGGTCGTTTTACCTCCCGGCGCCGCGCAGAGATCCAGAATTTGCTCACCGTTTTTGGGCTCAAGCAGAAGCGCACAACGCTGGGCGGAGAGATCCTGTACCGTAATCCAGCCTTGCTCAAAGCCGGGTAACACATTAACGGATGCCGGCGATTCAAGACGCAAGGCTTCAGGCACATCGTCAGCAACAGCTGCGTTCCTTTCATCCGCCGTCAGCAGGGCCAGCCAGCTGTCACGCGAATGGTGCTGACGGTTAACCCTTAACCACATTGGCGGACGCTGGTTGTTCGCCTCAACAATTTGCTGCCAGTGCGCTGGCCAGGCCTGTTGAAGCCGGTTCAGTAACCAGCCCGGATGCAGGTGACGCTGTGGGCCATCCTGAATACTGGCAAGCAGTTCTTCCTGACGACGCTGGAACTGACGTAATACGCCATTAATTAGCCCTTTCAGGTTTGCTCGTTTCAGCACTTCAGCACCGGCAACTGTCTCATCTAATGCCGCATGAGCAGGTACACGTGTATAGAGCAGCTGATATAAGCCCACCATAATCAGGAAGTGCAGTGTACGCTGCTTACCCGTTAACGGGCGTTCCATCAATTTGCCGATAAGCGCTTCCAGCTGCGGTAAGGTGCGCAACACACCAAAGCAGATCTCCTGGACCAGCGCGGCATCTTTGTCTGAGAGCTTTTTCTGTGCCGCAGGCAAGACGGTATTCAGGGACTCGCCTTTATCGACAACGCGCTCGATCAGTTGAGCAGACAGGCTACGAAGATTGGTTGGTTTAGTCATAAGATAGTGCCATCAAGCAAAAGGCCCGGTTTTTGCCGGGCCTGAGGGTCAGTCCAGAAGAGTGCCGGCTTCAAACCATTCTCGGCGCGAGTTAAGCAGATCCTGTGCCGACATCGGTTTTTTACCGGCGGGTTGAAGCTGAAGCAAATTCAGCACGCCGTCGGCAGTGGCAATTTGAATGCCTTGTTTGTCAGCCTGGATAATCTCTCCTGGCTGTTTGTTCACATGAGGTAAGACGCAGGCTTGCCAGACTTTAACCGGCTGATCATTCACCATAAAAAAGCTTATCGGCCAGGGATTGAAGGCACGGATGCAGCGTTCCAGCTGTTCGGCCGACAGCGTCCAGTTAAGGCGCGCTTCCTCTTTACTGAGCTTCTCCGCATAGTTGGCCTGGCTTTCGTCTTGCTGAATGGCCTGCGCTTGACCATCACGTAACTGAGCTAAGGTTGTCAGCAGTCCTGCCGGGCCCAGATCTGCCAGCTTGTCATAAAGCGTGGCACTGGTATCTTCCGCGCTAATTGGACAGGCCAGTTTCAATAGCATATCACCGGTATCCAGCCCAACATCCATCTGCATGATGGTCACACCGGTTTCACTGTCGCCCGCCCAGAGCGCGCGCTGAATGGGCGCGGCGCCACGCCAGCGTGGCAGCAGGGAACCGTGTACGTTGATACAGCCCAGTCGGGGCATATCAAGCACGGCTTTTGGCAGAATGAGCCCATAAGCGACCACCACCATTACGTCAGCCTGCAAATCTGCAATCAGCTGTTGGTTTTCTGCAGGGCGCAAGGATTTGGGTTGAAATACCGGAATGTTTTGGGCCAGGGCTAAGGATTTAACCGGGCCGGCGGTCAACTTATTGCCGCGACCTGCGGGACGATCCGGTTGGGTAAAGACGCCAACCACCTGATGCTCAGAAGCAAGCAGCGCGTCAAGGTGACGCGCTGCAAAGTCTGGCGTGCCAGCAAAAATAATTTTAAGCGGAGCAGACACGTTTATCCCTTTTTCAGATCTCAGGAAGCCTGGGCGTTTTGTCGCGCCAGTTTTTCTAACTTAGTTTTGATGCGCTGACGCTTTAAAGGCGAAAGATAATCAATAAACAGTTTGCCATCGAGATGGTCGATTTCGTGTTGAATACAGATAGCCAGCAGATCACCGGTTTCAAGTTCGAAACTTTTACCGTCACGATCTAACGCACGGACTTTTACCCGCTCAGCACGTGGCACAAAAGCGCGTTGCTCAGGAATGGACAGACAGCCTTCTTCAATACCTGTTTCACCGCTTTTTTCCAGAAGCTCAGGATTAATTAATACCAGACGCTCATCGCGGTTCTCTGATACATCAATCACAATGATGCGCTGGTGAATGTCCACCTGCGTGGCAGCCAGGCCGATACCTTCTTCGGAATACATGGTTTCGAACATATCATCAACGATACGCTGAACGTCCGCGTTAACTTCTTTAACAGGCGCGGCAATTTTGCGCAGGCGCTCGTCAGGAAAATGTAATACCTGTAAAACTGACATAAATATCCAGATATATATTCTAAAAGGGAAAGATTACTGCCCCATATTGTAGACTTTTTAGCACCTGATTGACAGCATTCTGCGGAGGGAAGCAACGGTTATCAGGAGGCTGTAAAGATGCAAAAAAGGGAGCAGTTACTGCGGCTGGCCGCCATTCCGGGCATAACGGGCAGGCGCTGGTTAAGCGCGGCACAGCAACTGTCTGAAGGCAAAGATGTTGATGATGTGTTAACTCTGAACGGGTTTGAGGCTCCACAACGCCACTATTACCATCATATCTCCCCCCGTTGGCTGGCGACAGTTAAGACGTGGCTGGCAACGAACCCGTTGCACCATCTGATTACCGCACTTGATCCGCTTTATCCCGCTCAACTGGCTGAAACGGCCTGTTTTCCTCCGCTGCTGTATGTGAAAGGCGACCCCGCCGTGTTGGGGGCACCGCAGTTAGCGGTGGTCGGCAGCCGTCAATGTTCCCACTCTGGCCGCTACTGGTGTGACTGGTTTACTCAACAGTTATCGCTAAGTGGCTTTACTATCACCAGCGGCCTGGCGATTGGTATCGATGGCGTTGCGCATCGCGCCGCGCTGAGGGTTCAGGGGAAAACCGTTGCGGTGCTGGGCAGCGGACTGGAGCATCTTTATCCCAAAAAGCATGGTGCATTGGCGCAGGAGATTGTCGGGCAGGGCGGCGCCGTGGTATCTGAGTTTCCGCTGGATGCCGTACCGCTGGCACATCGTTTTCCACGCAGAAACCGTATTATCAGTGGGCTGAGCCAGGGCGTTTTAGTCATAGAAGCGTCATTAAAGAGTGGTTCATTAGTCACAGCCCGTTATGCATTAGAGCAAAATCGCGCGGTTTATGCCTTGCCCGGCGCATTAGGAAACAGCGGCAGTGAGGGAACAAACTGGCTGATTCAACAGGGCGCGATGCTGGTGGCACATCCTAATAACATCATTGAAGATTTACGCGCTATGCTTAACTGGTTACCTGTTACACAATCAGACGAAATTTATTCTGATGCCAGTGACGATGCTCCATTGCCATTTGCCGAGCTGTTGGCTAACGTAGGTGATGAGGTTACACCTGTTGACGTTGTCGCTGAACGTGCCGGCCAACCTGTGCCAGTTATTACAGCTCAATTGCTGGAACTGGAGTTAGCAGGATGGATCGCAGCTGTACCCGGCGGCTATGTCCGATTGAGGAGGGCATGCCATGTTCGACGTACTCATGTACTTGTTTGAGACCTATATCCACAACGAAGCAGAAATGGGTGTTGATCAGGACAGATTGACAGATGACTTGACGGATGCCGGTTTTCATCGCGAAGATATCTATAACGCGTTGAACTGGTTAGAAAAATTGGCAGACTACCAGGAAGGTCTGGTCGCCCCAATTTTACTGGCAAATGATCCGCTCTCCATGCGCATCTATACAGATGAAGAGAGCAAGCGTTTAGATGCCGAAAGCCGCGGTTTCCTGCTTTTCCTGGAGCAAATCCAGGTCTTGAGTCTGGAAACACGAGAAATGGTCATTGAACGTGTCATGGCGCTTGATACTCTTGATTTCGATCTTGAGGATCTTAAATGGGTGGTGTTGATGGTGTTGTTTAACATCCCAGGATGTGAAAACGCCTATCAACAAATGGAAGAACTGTTATTCGACGTCAACGAAGGTATGCTGCATTAAATTTTCACTGATGCATTATCGTTATGAGTAAAACCGCACTCTTTACTGCGCGTAAACAGGACCCCTGCCCCGCTTGCGGGGCAGAACTTGTTATACGTTCAGGAAAACACGGCCCTTTTTTGGGCTGTGCAAACTACCCTGCCTGCGACTACATCCGGCCCCTGGGAAACCAGGCCGACGGACATGTAGTAAAAGTTCTGGAAGGTCATGCTTGCCCGCAATGTGGTGCTGATAAAGTGTTACGTCAGGGCCGTTTTGGCATGTTTATTGGCTGTAGCGACTATCCAGCGTGTGATTACACGGAAACGATCGATAAACCTGATGAGACAACCATCGACTGCCCGCAGTGTCAGCAAGGTAAACTGGTACAGCGGCGATCGCGTTTTGGCAAAACCTTCCATTCCTGTGACCGCTATCCAGCCTGCCAGTTTGCCGTTAATCTGACGCCAGTCGCTGGACGCTGTCCGCATTGTGAATTTCCGCTTTTAGTTGAAAAAAAGACGGCGCAGGGCACCCGGCTTTTTTGCGCCAGTAAAAGTTGTGGCAAAGCTATCACTGAAGAGACGTAAGACATAACCATGCAAAATCAACCAGTTTCCGGCTCACTACAGGATTGTGTGAACCATCTGAAGCAACATGCCGTGATTGCTTATCCCACTGAAGCGGTATTCGGCCTGGGCTGCGACCCCGACGATGAATCGGCAGTGATGGCTCTGCTGGCATTGAAAAGACGCCCAGTGGAAAAAGGGTTGATTCTGATAGCGGCCGATTACGGCCAGCTTATGCCCTACGTCTCCGATCATGTCTTAACGGCGATGCAGCGTGAACGTATGTTTGCCTGCTGGCCAGGCCCGGTCACCTTTGTTGTGCCAGCAGCACCGCAAACGCCACGTTGGTTAACCGGACAGTTTGATTCCCTGGCTATTCGCGTCAGCGACCATCCTGACGTTCAGGCGTTGTGCCGGGCGTTTGGTAAACCTCTGGTTTCAACCAGCGCGAATCTTTCTGGTCAGCCACCTTGCCGTTCAGTAGAAGAGGTTAAACTGCAGTTTGGTGCTGCGTTTCCCGTACTCAATGGAGAGACGGGAGGAAGGCTAAACCCTTCTGAGATCCGTGACGTGGTTAGCGGCAACCAGATACGGCAGGGCTAGCAGATGGCATATTTTGCAGTTTTCGGACATCCGATCAGTCACAGCAAATCCCCGCAAATTCATCAGGCCTTTGCCAGGCAAACGGGTATTGCGCTTCAATACGATCGTATTGAAGCGCCTGTCGATGCCTTTCCCCAGGCTATCACCACTTTTTTCTCTCAGGGTGGGGCAGGCGCTAATATCACGTTACCTTTTAAACAACAGGCCTGGGAATATGCAGACCAGCTCACCGAACGTGCCTCTCTCTCTGGTGCCGTCAACACGTTGAAGAAATGCCAGGATGGTCAGATTCTTGGCGATAATACGGATGGCATCGGTTTAGTCAGCGATCTGCAGCGTCTGTCGATGATCAAACCTGGCGATCATATTTTACTGGTGGGGGCGGGAGGGGCGGCACGTGGCGTCATCCTTCCTCTGCTTTCGCTGGGCACGTCAATTACGGTGGTAAACCGTACGGCTGCTAATGCCCAGAGCATGGCAAAGACGTTTGCGCACCGTGGGGCGGTGAGTGCCCTTTCTTTTGAGGAGCTTGAAGGTAAACATTTTGATTTGCTGATTAACGCAACGTCGAGCGGCATCAATGGCGATGTGCCACCGTTATCGTCTTCATTAATTCATGCGGATTTACGCTGTTATGACATGTTCTACCAGAATGGATTGACCGCTTTTTTGCGCTGGTGTCACCAGCAGGGTTCATCTCATCTGGCTGATGGGTTAGGCATGCTGGTGGGTCAGGCCGCGCATGCCTTTCATCTGTGGCATGGCATCATGCCGGAGATTGCGCCTGTCATTGCGTCCTTAAAAGCCGAGATACAGTCATGAATCAGGCTATCCAGTTTCCAGACCGTGAAACGCTGGATGTCACATTAAAGGCTGTTTGTTTTCCCGTTTTGGTTAATGGCATGGGACTGACCTGTGCTATCAGCGTGGATGCGTTACACCAGCAGTTCGGGGAGGGAGACGCGATGGCCCTGTTTCGTGACCATCGCTGGGATCTGGAAGATGTGGCTGAAGACTGTATCCGTAACGATCAGGTAGATAATGAAGGATGGGTCTGGCTGTCGCCTGCCAGATAGTCGTTCTTCCAGCTAACATAGTTGCGGGCAGAGTAGAGCAATCCTTCAATTTCTTTTTCATTCAGCGGTCGAATTTGTTTTACCGGGCTCCCTACATAAAGATAACCGCTTTCCAGTCTCTTACCCGGCGGGACCAGACTCCCGGCACCAATCAGAACATCATCTTCAACAATCACGCCATCCAGCACGATTGAACCCATCCCAACCAGCACGCGATTACCGATGGTGCAGCCATGCAGCATCGCCTTATGCCCAACGGTAACATCCTGACCGATAACCAGTGGAAAACCTGCTGGATTGGCATCAGACTTATGGGTTACATGAAGTACGCTGCCATCCTGAATATTGGTACGGGCACCGATGCGAACCTGATTCACATCACCACGAATAGCCACTAAAGGCCAGATACCTACATCATCTTCGATAATGACGTCGCCCACCACTACGCTTGTGGAATCAACCATGACGCGCAGACCCAACTGCGGGAAAAGATGTTTATAAGGGCGTAATGCTACAGTCATTGTATTCTCCTTTACTGAGTTTACCGGCAGCCTGCTGTGATTCTGACCTGCTGGCAAGGGGATTTTGCCCCGGATCGTTGGCGATCTAACCAATATGAATGTTTTCTCGACAGTCAGAAAAAAGATCCAAAAAAAGGGTTGTGCAATTTATTCGGATCCCTATAATGCGCCTCCACTGACACGGCACAACGGCTTACGGAATGCGGTGTCGGGAGGTTCGGGAAACTGAGCCGCCGGAGAAAAACTTCTGAAAAAGAAGTTGACTCTGAAGGAGGAAAGCGTAATATACGCCACCTCGCGACAGGCGGTTAACCCGCTGTTCGCACTGCTCTTTAACAATTTATCAGACAATCTGTGTGGGCACTCGCAGGATTGATATCAGCGTCTCCGGACGTAAAAAATATCAAGTCTCACGAGTGAACACATAATGAAATTCATTATGACGTTTTACAGATGAGCACCGCTGAACTGGTTTCAGCAAATCAAACTTAAATTGAAGAGTTTGATCATGGCTCAGATTGAACGCTGGCGGCAGGCCTAACACATGCAAGTCGGACGGTAGCACAGAGAGCTTGCTCTCGGGTGACGAGTGGCGGACGGGTGAGTAATGTCTGGGGATCTGCCCGATAGAGGGGGATAACCACTGGAAACGGTGGCTAATACCGCATAACGTCGCAAGACCAAAGAGGGGGACCTTCGGGCCTCTCACTATCGGATGAACCCAGATGGGATTAGCTAGTAGGCGGGGTAACGGCCCACCTAGGCGACGATCCCTAGCTGGTCTGAGAGGATGACCAGCCACACTGGAACTGAGACACGGTCCAGACTCCTACGGGAGGCAGCAGTGGGGAATATTGCACAATGGGCGCAAGCCTGATGCAGCCATGCCGCGTGTATGAAGAAGGCCTTCGGGTTGTAAAGTACTTTCAGCGGGGAGGAAGGCATTGTGGTTAATAACCGCAGTGATTGACGTTACCCGCAGAAGAAGCACCGGCTAACTCCGTGCCAGCAGCCGCGGTAATACGGAGGGTGCAAGCGTTAATCGGAATTACTGGGCGTAAAGCGCACGCAGGCGGTCTGTTAAGTCAGATGTGAAATCCCCGGGCTTAACCTGGGAACTGCATTTGAAACTGGCAGGCTTGAGTCTCGTAGAGGGGGGTAGAATTCCAGGTGTAGCGGTGAAATGCGTAGAGATCTGGAGGAATACCGGTGGCGAAGGCGGCCCCCTGGACGAAGACTGACGCTCAGGTGCGAAAGCGTGGGGAGCAAACAGGATTAGATACCCTGGTAGTCCACGCCGTAAACGATGTCGACTTGGAGGTTGTTCCCTTGAGGAGTGGCTTCCGGAGCTAACGCGTTAAGTCGACCGCCTGGGGAGTACGGCCGCAAGGTTAAAACTCAAATGAATTGACGGGGGCCCGCACAAGCGGTGGAGCATGTGGTTTAATTCGATGCAACGCGAAGAACCTTACCTACTCTTGACATCCACGGAATTCGGCAGAGATGCCTTAGTGCCTTCGGGAACCGTGAGACAGGTGCTGCATGGCTGTCGTCAGCTCGTGTTGTGAAATGTTGGGTTAAGTCCCGCAACGAGCGCAACCCTTATCCTTTGTTGCCAGCGATTCGGTCGGGAACTCAAAGGAGACTGCCGGTGATAAACCGGAGGAAGGTGGGGATGACGTCAAGTCATCATGGCCCTTACGAGTAGGGCTACACACGTGCTACAATGGCGCATACAAAGAGAAGCGACCTCGCGAGAGCAAGCGGACCTCATAAAGTGCGTCGTAGTCCGGATCGGAGTCTGCAACTCGACTCCGTGAAGTCGGAATCGCTAGTAATCGTGGATCAGAATGCCACGGTGAATACGTTCCCGGGCCTTGTACACACCGCCCGTCACACCATGGGAGTGGGTTGCAAAAGAAGTAGGTAGCTTAACCTTCGGGAGGGCGCTTACCACTTTGTGATTCATGACTGGGGTGAAGTCGTAACAAGGTAACCGTAGGGGAACCTGCGGTTGGATCACCTCCTTACCTGAAGATACTTTCCCGCGAAGTGCTCACACAGATTGTCTGATAGAAAAGTAATGAGCAAAGCGTCTACGCGTTGGGGTGCGGTAACAATAACTATTGTCGCCTGATTATATAATCTCACCTTCACGTGAAATTACCCGTGTCTGTTGCACAAGTATTTCACGTCCCCTTCGTCTAGAGGCCCAGGACACCGCCCTTTCACGGCGGTAACAGGGGTTCGAATCCCCTAGGGGACGCCACTTGCTTGGTGACAGGTGAAAGGTGTTGCCCACATATCTTAAAGATGACTTACGAGTCGTGTTTAAGATATTGCTCTTTAACAATCCGGAACAAGCTGAAAATTTGAAACGACACATGGTCGCATTCTTCCGTAATAAAGAATGATGACGTGTGATCGAGTCTCTCAAAAGCTCATGACACGCAGCGTAAAACGCCTGTGGGTTGTGAGGTTAAGCGACTAAGCGTACACGGTGGATGCCCTGGCAGTCAGAGGCGATGAAGGGCGTGCTAATCTGCGATAAGCGCCGGTAAGGTGATATGAACCGCAATAACCGGCGATACCCGAATGGGGAAACCCAGTGTGACTCGTCACACTATCATGCAGTGAATACATAGCTGCATGAGGCGAACCGGGGGAACTGAAACATCTAAGTACCCCGAGGAAAAGAAATCAACCGAGATTCCCCCAGTAGCGGCGAGCGAACGGGGAGGAGCCCAGAACCATCATCAGCTTGTGCATCAGTGGAAGCGTCTGGAAAGTCGCAGGGTACAGGGTGATACTCCCGTACACAAAGGTGCACAGGTTGTGAGTTCGATGAGTAAGGCGGGACACGTGGTATCCTGTCTGAATATGGGGGGACCATCCTCCAAGGCTAAATACTCCTGACTGACCGATAGTGAACCAGTACCGTGAGGGAAAGGCGAAAAGAACCCCGGCGAGGGGAGTGAAACAGAACCTGAAACCGTGTACGTACAAGCAGTGGGAGCCTTCTTAACGGGGGTGACTGCGTACCTTTTGTATAATGGGTCAGCGACTTATATTCTGTAGCAAGGTTAACCGTATAGGGGAGCCGCAGGGAAACCGAGTCTTAACTGGGCGTTAAGTTGCAGGGTATAGACCCGAAACCCGGTGATCTAGCCATGGGCAGGTTGAAGGTTGGGTAACACTAACTGGAGGACCGAACCGACTAATGTTGAAAAATTAGCGGATGACCTGTGGCTGGGGGTGAAAGGCCAATCAAACCGGGAGATAGCTGGTTCTCCCCGAAAGCTATTTAGGTAGCGCCTCGTGAACTCATCTCCGGGGGTAGAGCACTGTTTCGGCTAGGGGGCCATCCCGGCTTACCAACCCGATGCAAACTGCGAATACCGGAGAATGTTATCACGGGAGACACACGGCGGGTGCTAACGTCCGTCGTGAAGAGGGAAACAACCCAGACCGCCAGCTAAGGTCCCAAAGTCATGGTTAAGTGGGAAACGATGTGGGAAGGCACAGACAGCCAGGATGTTGGCTTAGAAGCAGCCATCATTTAAAGAAAGCGTAATAGCTCACTGGTCGAGTCGGCCTGCGCGGAAGATGTAACGGGGCTAAACCATGCACCGAAGCTGCGGCAGCGACACTATGTGTTGTTGGGTAGGGGAGCGTTCTGTAAGCCGTTGAAGGTGTGCTGTGAGGCATGCTGGAGGTATCAGAAGTGCGAATGCTGACATAAGTAACGATAAACAAGGTGAAAAACCTTGTCGCCGGAAGACCAAGGGTTCCTGTTCAACGTTAATCGGAGCAGGGTGAGTCGACCCCTAAGGCGAGGCCGAAAGGCGTAGTCGATGGGAAACAGGTTAATATTCCTGTACTTGGTGTTACTGCGAAGGGGGGACGGAGAAGGCTATATCAGCCGGGCGACGGTTGTCCCGGTTTAAGCGTGTAGGTGTGTGTTCCAGGCAAATCCGGTTCACTTTACACTGAGGCGTGACGACGAGGCACTACGGTGCTGAAGTGATAAATGCCCTGCTTCCAGGAAAAGCCTCTAAGCATCAGGTAACACAAAATCGTACCCCAAACCGACACAGGTGGTCAGGTAGAGAATACCAAGGCGCTTGAGAGAACTCGGGTGAAGGAACTAGGCAAAATGGTGCCGTAACTTCGGGAGAAGGCACGCTGCCACCAGGTGAAGTCACTTGCTGACGGAGCCGAAGGCAGTCGAAGATACCAGCTGGCTGCAACTGTTTATTAAAAACACAGCACTGTGCAAACACGAAAGTGGACGTATACGGTGTGACGCCTGCCCGGTGCCGGAAGGTTAATTGATGGGGTTAAGCGCAAGCTGAAGCTCTTGATCGAAGCCCCGGTAAACGGCGGCCGTAACTATAACGGTCCTAAGGTAGCGAAATTCCTTGTCGGGTAAGTTCCGACCTGCACGAATGGCGTAATGATGGCCAGGCTGTCTCCACCCGAGACTCAGTGAAATTGAAATCGCTGTGAAGATGCAGTGTACCCGCGGCAAGACGGAAAGACCCCGTGAACCTTTACTACAGCTTGACACTGAACACTGAGCCTTGATGTGTAGGATAGGTGGGAGGCTTTGAAGCGTGGACGCCAGTCTGCGTGGAGCCATCCTTGAAATACCACCCTTTAATGTTTGGTGTTCTAACGTAAGCCCGTAATCCGGGCTGCGGACAGTGTCTGGTGGGTAGTTTGACTGGGGCGGTCTCCTCCTAAAGAGTAACGGAGGAGCACGAAGGTTGGCTAATCCTGGTCGGACATCAGGAGGTTAGTGCAATGGCATAAGCCAGCTTGACTGCGAGAGTGACGGCTCGAGCAGGTGCGAAAGCAGGTCATAGTGATCCGGTGGTTCTGAATGGAAGGGCCATCGCTCAACGGATAAAAGGTACTCCGGGGATAACAGGCTGATACCGCCCAAGAGTTCATATCGACGGCGGTGTTTGGCACCTCGATGTCGGCTCATCACATCCTGGGGCTGAAGTAGGTCCCAAGGGTACGGCTGTTCGCCGTTTAAAGTGGTACGCGAGCTGGGTTTAGAACGTCGTGAGACAGTTCGGTCCCTATCTGCCGTGGGCGCTGGAGAATTGAGGGGGGTTGCTCCTAGTACGAGAGGACCGGAGTGAACGCACCGCTGGTGTCCGGGTTGTCACGCCAGTGGCACTGCCCGGTAGCTAAGTGCGGAAAAGATAAGTGCTGAAAGCATCTAAGCACGAAACTTGCCCCGAGATGAGTTCTCCCTGACCCTTTAAGGGTCCTGAAGGGACGTTGAAGACGACGACGTTGATAGGCCGGGTGTGTAAGCGCAGCGATGCGTTGAGCTTACCGGTACTAATGACCCGTGAGGCTTAACCTTACAACGCCAGAGGCGTTTTGGTTGAGAGACGATTGAATTTTCAGCATTGTTTACCGGAAAAGAATTTGCGGAAACGACAGATTTTGCGGCATGAGAAGGCGCAGAGCGATGACGTCAGCGGGAGCATACTGAAGTATGTGACCGGTGCGGCAGAGCGAATGCAACGCGTTCATGGCGTAAAAGAGTCGTTTCGTGCACAAAGAATTTGCCTGGCGGCTGTAGCGCGGTGGTCCCACCTGACCCCATGCCGAACTCAGAAGTGAAACGCCGTAGCGCCGATGGTAGTGTGGGGTCTCCCCATGCGAGAGTAGGGAACTGCCAGGCATCAAATTGAAAACCTGCACGTTACTTCGGGCAGTTCTCTACTCAAAAGAGAGTAGGACAAAAGCGAATGCTTTTGAACGCTGCAGAGCAGCGGCCCGAAGGGTGAATCACCGCGTGATTCATCAACTGCCAGGCATCAAATTGAAAGACCCGAGCATCAGCATAAAAGTGCCGGGAGTACCTGTTGCGTGCTGATATGGCTCAGTTGGTAGAGCGCACCCTTGGTAAGGGTGAGGTCCCCAGTTCGACTCTGGGTATCAGCACCAGTTATATATGGCTAGAGTTCGGCAAATAAAGAATTTGCCTGGCGGCTGTAGCGCGGTGGTCCCACCTGACCCCATGCCGAACTCAGAAGTGAAACGCCGTAGCGCCGATGGTAGTGTGGGGTCTCCCCATGCGAGAGTAGGGAACTGCCAGGCATCAAACAAGTGAAGAAGCCCTGAACGAAAGTTCAGGGCTTTTTTACGTCTGTTATTCGGTAAAAAGTCTCTGTTAAACGTATATGGGTCACCACAAACACTGTTGATGCACTTAAAACAGCCGGGTGGCTCTCACCTGACCTGTAAAAGGGCCAATAAAAGCTATGTAACCGGCCAGAAGAAGGACCGCTGGCGCAATGAAGTATGATTGCGGACAGGCAACTCTGGCAGTTGAAGCTTTGTGTAATCAGCGTTAGCGAAGTGAGAATATACGGGGAATAGACGCGCTGTATGCAGTTGTCAGGCGCGGCAGAACAGCACCTCCGTATGACGGAGGTGCTGAGAGATGAAGCAGGGTCAGTGAATAACCTGAGACAGGAAAGCGCGGGTGCGCTCTGACCGGGGATTCGCAAAAAACTCCTGCGGCGGCGCAACTTCTACGATCTCACCGCGATCCATAAAGATCACTCTGTCGGCCACCGTACGCGCAAAGCCCATTTCATGTGTCACACACAACATCGTCATACCGTCTTCTGCCAGCCCAATCATCGTATCGAGTACTTCTTTCACCATCTCTGGATCCAGGGCAGATGTCGGCTCGTCAAACAACATGATCTTGGGTTTCATACATAACGAACGTGCGATAGCGACACGCTGCTGCTGTCCCCCAGACAGTTGACCTGGGAACTTATGTGCATGCTCTTCAATACGCACCCGCTTCAGGTAATGCATAGCAAGCTCTTCAGCCTCTTTTTTGGCAATCTTACGAACCCACATCGGTGCCAGCGTACAGTTTTGTAAAACGGTAAGATGAGGGAAAAGATTGAAGTGTTGAAACACCATACCGACCTCAGTACGAACTCGCTCGATATTGCGCACATCCTCATTCAAATGAATACCATCTACAACAATACGGCCCTTCTGATGCTCTTCAAGATGATTGATGCAGCGAATTGTGGTGGATTTACCTGAACCAGAGGGACCACACAACACGATACGTTCACGAGGTTTTACCTGCAGATTAATATCTTTCAGCACGTGAAATTGCCCGTACCACTTGTTCACATTTTCAAGCGAAATCATCGCATTGGTTGAATCAGTTATTATTTGTGTCATAGAAACCTCAGTGCGATTTGCGCCCGGTGTGAAAACGTTTTTCCAGATACTGGCTGTAACGCGACATGCTAAAACAGAAAATCCAGTAGACCAGCGCGGCAAAGACATAGCCTTCAGTAGACATGCCTAACCAGGCGGGATCGACGGTAGCCTGTTGCACGCTACTAAACAGATCGAACAAACCAATAATGATCACCAGGCTGGTATCTTTGAATAACGCAATAATGGTATTCACCAGTCCCGGAATAGTCAGCTTTAATGCCTGCGGCAGGATGACCAGCATCTGGGTCTTCCAGTATCCCAACGCCAATGATTCAGCGGCTTCAAACTGCCCTTTTGGTAACGCCTGTAACCCACCACGTACCACTTCGGCCACATAGGCCGACTGGAACAAAATGACGCCAACCAATGCGCGCACCAGTTTGTCGATGGTCGTCCCTTCTGCCATAAACAGCGGCAACATAACCGATGACATAAACAGCACCGTTATCAGCGGCACGCCACGCCAGAACTCAATAAAAATCACTGACAGCGTTCGTACCACCGGCATCCGGGAGCGTCGCCCCAGCGCCAGCAAAATACCCAGAGGTAATGCCCCCGAGATACCAACAGACGCGATGATTAACGTCAGCGTGAGCCCACCCCATTGGCGGGTTTCGACCCGGTCGAGTCCTAAGAAGCCGCCATACAACAGAAACCAGACAACGAGGGGATAACATACTGCCCAGGCGGCAATATAGCGCCCACGGTAAGGCAGACGTTTAACAAACATCGGAACGAGAGACGCGAGCCCAATGATCAGCGCAAGATTGATGCGCCAGCGCAGTTCATGAGGATAGAGCCCATACATAAACTGACCGAAGCGAGCATGAATGAAGACCCAACATGCGCCCTCTTTGGTGCAGTCAGCCCGTGTTGTGCCAAACCAGTTCGCATCAAAGATCAGCCAGTTCAGAGCAGGTGGAATCACATGCCAGATAAGCCAGATACAGAACAGGGTCAATAAGGTATTAAACCAACCTGAAAACAGGTTCTTGCGTGCCCATCGCCATGCCCGATTCAACGGCGAGGAGGCTATCAGCGGTGTTTCATGTGCAGTGACAGACATAATTATCCCGTTCTCTTAACGCTCAACCAGCGCGATTTTGCGGTTGTAGAAGTTCATCAACATTGAAATCAGCAGGCTGATAATCAGGTAAACGCTCATGGTGATAGCAATGGTCTCAATGGCTTGTCCGGTCTGATTGAGCACCGTGCCGGCAAACAACGACACCATATCGGGATAACCAATTGCAGCAGCCAGTGAAGAGTTCTTCACAATATTCAGATACTGGCTGGTAAGGGGCGGAATAATTACGCGCATGGCCTGCGGGATAATGACCTGACGCAGCGTAACGGGATTCGGCAGCCCCAGCGAGCGGGCCGCTTCATGCTGCCCATAGGGCACGGCCTGGATACCTGAGCGAATCACTTCCGCAATAAAAGAGGAGGTATAGATCGACAGCGCCAACGTAAGGGCGGCCAGTTCAGGAATCATGACAAAGCCGCCCCTGAAGTTGAAACCGCGTAACTCAGGTATATCCCAGTGCATCGCTGCGCCAAAGCCCAGATGTGCAATGAAAGGGAACACCAATAACATCGCAATGGCGGCAGGCCAGGTGCGACGTAATTGACCGGTTTTAAGCTGATGCTGACGATTAAAACGGAACAGGCCGTAAATCGCTACAACAGCCAGTGCAAGGGCAATAACAAAAGGCCAGCTGCCTGGCGCATAGGTCGGCCAGGGTACGTACAGACCGCGGTTACTGACAAAGGCGAGATCAAAAGCGTTAAGCGCCTGACGTGGACCGGGCAGATTACGTAATACCGCAAAGTACCAAAAGAAAATCTGCAGCAAAGGGGGAATATTGCGGAAGGTTTCAATGTAGATATTGGCGATTTTACGCAGTAACCAGTTATCGGACAGACGCGCCAGACCAATAAAAAACCCCAGTATTGAAGCAAAAACAATACAGAGTGCCGACACCAGTAACGTGTTAGTCAGGCCCACCAAAAAGACGCGTGCGTAGGTGTCACCTTCAGTATAATCAATAAGATGCTGCACAATGCCGAAACCAGCATTGCGTTCCAGAAAACCAAAGCCGGAAGTAATACCGCGATTAGCGAGATTGATAACGGTGTTGTGGATGAGATAGCCCACCACAGCAAGTACGGTAATGATCGCAACTATCTGGTAAAGCCAGGCTCGAACCGTGGGATTACCGAACGAAAAATCCCTTTTCACGGTTGGGCGTTGTGACATGTTTAAACCTCAGTAACGAAAGCTTTGCTGGGGCACCGTAGAAAACGGTGCCCGACGGGTGAGGCGTGATTAACGTACCGGTGGTGCGTACTGAATGCCGCCTTTGTTCCAGAGCGCATTCTGACCACGGGCAATTTTCAGCGGGCTGTCTTTACCGACGTTACGATCAAAACTTTCCTGATAGTTACCAACCTGTTTAATGATGTTGTAAGCCCATTTGTTATCCAGCTTCAAATCTTTGCCAAAGTCGCCTTCAGCGCCCAGCAGGTGCGCCATATCAGGTGTGGTAGGTTTAGCCGTCATCTCATCAACGTTTTTAGAGCTGATGCCCATTTCTTCTGCGTTCAGCATGGCGAAAAGCGACCATTTAACGATGGTGAACCAGTCATCATCACCGCGACGCACAACCGGGCCCAGTGGCTCTTTAGAGATCACTTCAGGTAAGACGATGAAGTCATCTGGTTTACCTAATTTAATGCGCAGAGCGTACAGCTGAGACTGGTCAGATGCCAGCGTATCGCAGCGGCCACTATCCAGTGCTTTGGCGGATTCATCCGAGCGGTCAAAGGTGACCGGCGTGTACTGCATTTTGTTGGCTTTGAAGAAGTCAGCCACATTCAGCTCGGTATCAGTACCAGCCTGGATACAGACGGTCGCACCATCCAGCTCTTTCGCACTCTTCAGGCCGGCTTTCTTATGGGTCAGGAAGCCAATGCCATCGTAGTAGTTAACGCCGGTAAACATGAAGCCCATGCCGCCGTCACGTGATGAAGTCCAGGTGGTGTTACGAGAAAGAATATCGACTTCCCCTGACTGCAAAGCGGTAAAACGTTCTTTTGCGGTCAGCGGGGTATATTTCACTTTTGTTGCGTCACCAAACACGGCGGCGGCGGCTGCACGACAGATATCCACATCAAGGCCGGTAAATTTGCCGCTGGCATCTGCATAAGAGAAACCCGGCAGGCCATCGCTGATACCACATTGAACGAACCCTTTCTTTTTAATCGCATCAAGTGTGGTACCTGCATGAGCCTGCTGAGCAACGGCAAGCAGAGAAGCCGCAGCAACCAGAGTAGAGAGCATCATCTTTTTCATAAAGCATCCTGTGTGGCATGTCGTGTTGTGTTGTTATGTATTGCGCACTTTGATGTGCGTTCCTGTCTGTGGCGATCGGCCATCCACGACTTTGCAAAGCCAGTGCCAGGTTTGCATAATCCTGAAGTCACCTGAAAGATCGGGTAATAATCTGAATCATCTGGAGGGCTGCAATAATATGACGCACCAAAAGGAAGCATTTCGAGTCGAAGGGATCACATTTAGTGCAAATTGTTTCACTATTTAGCAACATTGTGAGCTGCATGGCAGGTGGTGGCTGTAAGCGATTGAGGTGTTGCGTAAAATGTTAATCAGGCTCACAAAAGGCTGTTATGACAGGGTTGAAAGGCAGGCGATCAGAAAAAGATGAGCGTGTAGCGGGAGACAGTTTAAAAAGGACGGCCTGTAAAAATCACGCTGGCGACTGCAACTACAGTTACCATATTTGACGCAACTGTTTCACAGGATTTAAAACAATTTGCGCGTTAGCGCACAAATAAAAACGCCAGCCCTGAGGCTGGCGAGATTAACGGTCTGAACTGAATCAGTTCATGCCGTATTTTTTCAGTTTCTTACGCAGCGTACCGCGGTTGATACCCATCATCAGGGCAGCACGGGTCTGGTTGCCACGGGTATACTGCATCACCATGTCCAACAGAGGCTGCTCGACTTCAGCCAAAACCAGCTCATACAGGTCACTCACATCCTGACCATTCAGTTGAGCAAAATAGTTCTTCAGTGCCTGTTTAACCGAATCACGCAAAGGTTTTTGAGTTACCTGATCCTGTGAGTTAACGGTAGAAACGGTCAGTACGTCAGAATTTACGCGTTGTTCGAACATAGTTCTTTCAGCTCTTTATTTCGTTACGCAAGATTTTCGAAGTATGCCTCCAACGCCTCCAGCTGTTCGCTGGCATCCTCAATGGCGTTGAATGTGCGCCGAAACTGGTCATTTGGGGCATGTTCCTGGAGATACCAGGAGACGTGCTTTCGCGCTATACGGTATCCCTTGCCTGAACCGTAAAAGTCGTGCAGCTCACGTATATGCGAAACAAGCAAACGCTTGACCTCTGCCAGTGGCAGCGGGGCAAGCAGCTCCCCAGTGTCCAGATAATGCTGGATTTCCCGGAAGATCCACGGTCTTCCCTGAGCAGCGCGTCCTATCATCAGAGCATCGGCTCCGGTGTAGTCGAGCACTGCTCTGGCTTTATGCGGGTCAGTTATGTCTCCATTCGCGATAATCGGAATAGAAACACTCTGCTTAACTGTCCGAATACTGTCGTATTCAGCGTCTCCGTTGAACAGGCAGGCACGAGTGCGGCCATGTATCGTCAAAGCCTGAATGCCACAGCGTTCAGCCAATTGGGCAATCGCGACACAGTTTCTGTTTTCTGGATCCCATCCGGTACGAATTTTTAATGTTACCGGAACATCAACGGCATTCACCACGGCAGAGAGAATAGACTCCACTACTGCGGGATACTGCAATAAGGCGGAACCCGCCATTTTGCGGTTCACCTTTTTTGCCGGGCAACCCATATTAATATCAATAACCTGTGCACCAGCATCGACATTAATACGCGCAGCCTGGGCCATCTCACTGGGATCGCACCCTGCAATCTGGACGGCACGAATGCCGGGTTCATCACTGTGCACCATGCGTAAACGAGATTTGTCACTGGCCCAGACTTCGGGATTCGATGACAACATCTCAGAAACCGCCATTCCTGCACCCATCTCGTGACAAAGCGTTCTGAAAGGCCTGTCAGTAATACCGGCCATCGGCGCTGCAATCAGTCGATTTCTCAGTTGGAGGTTTCCAATGCGCATGAAGTCGTAATGCCATACTGTATCTGCAAGGCGGCGTATATTACGCATTTTTTTAGGAAGATGAAAGGCCAAACTTTGAACAATTCATAAGAAAACGGCTTTCGCCCTCATCTTATCGCGGACATATGAATTAATTTATCTATAAATCAGTAGTTTAAACATTTGTGTTTATTTTGTGAACAAAGGTTTTTCCGACGAAGATTCGGCATTTGCCAGATAAAAAACGTCACATACCGTGATTAACGATACAAGCAACGGCTTAAGCGACGGCAAAAGCTGTGCTGCTGAGTGTTACAGCCTTCGGTGCTGTCGGTAACGGCTGTAAGCGAAACGCGGAACCGACGGCACAGACATTCAGGCAGTCCTGTCGAACTGGCAGGACTGCTTCTGTGACGGGCAACGTCTTAAAGACTAGGCGGTTTTGACGCCCGTAATACGACACCACTCTTCCTTGACCGCAACAGGATCGAGTGCAAAGTGCGCCACGTAGGCTTCACAGACGCTCTCGGCCTGGCTCTCCAGCACGCCGGATAGACCAAGATGCCCGCCCGATTTAGGCAGCACGCTGATAAGCGGTGCCAACTCACGTAGCGGCCCGGCAAGGATATTAGCCACCACAACATCGGCCTGAAGGTTTTCCGGCTGCTGGTGCGGCAGGAACAGCGATAAACGATCGGCAACGCCATTACGCTCTGCATTGTCACGGCTGGCCTGGATCGCCTGAGGATCGATATCAATACCGATCGCCTGTGCCGCGCCGAGCTTAAGCGCCGCGATCGCAAGTATTCCTGAACCGCAGCCAAAATCGATCACGGTTTTACTGGCCAGATCCAGACCATCGAGCCAGGTCAGGCAAAGCGAGGTGGTAGGGTGAGTACCGGTACCGAAAGCAAGTCCGGGATCGAGCATCACATTGACGGCATCCGGATCGGGCACATCGCGCCAGCTCGGGCAGATCCACAGGCGCTCACCAAAACGCATAGGATGGAAGTTTGCCATCCACTCACGTTCCCAGTCTTTGTCCTCGATCTGTTCGATCTTGTGACGGAAATTCTCACCAAGAAGAGGATGCTGAGAAAGTTCAGCAATTACGCCCTCCATGTCGCTTTCCGCGTCGAATAACCCGATAACGTCGGTATCGCCCCACAGGCGGGTTTCGCCCGGCATAGGTTCATAGACCGGTGTATCGTGCGTATCCTGGAAGGTGACAGATACGGCACCTGTTTCCATTAACGCATCGCTTAGTTCTTCAGCGTTTGCGCCAGAACTGTTAATTTTGATTTGAATCCACGGCATAACGTCTCTCTTAATTCAGTGTTGTGGTGCGCTGACCGCATGCGGTAAACGCCCAAACAGGTTGCCGACCAGGAACGCCAGCAGACTTAACAATAATGAAGGCACAATGGGATGAAAACCCAACAGTTGCAGACCCAGGGTCGCCAGAACGGCATAGCAGCCTCCGCCCACCACCATGCCGCTGAGCGCACCGACCGCATTGGCGCGCGCCCAATATAAACCCAGAACCAGTGGCCAGAGGAAAACCGCTTCCAGACCGCCAAAAGCCAGCAGGTTGAGCCAGATAATCATGTCTGGCGGATGCCAGGCGACGAAAAGCAGTATGATCCCGAGCAAAAAGGTCACCGTTCCCGATAAAATCCGCAGGCGTGGCTCATTATCACTTTGCTGCGGGGCGATGCGCAGATACAGGTCTTTGACCAGCGTAGCGGAGGCCTGCAACAGCTGGGCGTTGATGGTGGACATAATCGCCGCCATCGGTGCCGCTAAAAACAGCCCTGCAGCCAGAGGCGGTAACACGGTGATCATCAGTGTGGGGATGACGCTGTCCGGCACGGTCAGATTCGGTAATATCGCCCGACCGAGTGCGCCAGCCAGGTGCATCCCCAGCATCAGGAGCACAACAACAATGGTGCCAAGAATAATGGCCCGATGCAGCGCTTTACTGTCCTTATAGGAGATACAGCGCACCGCCGTATGGGGCAGGCCGATGACGCCAAAGCAGACCAGCACAATAAACGAGCTCAGGAACGTCGGCGTAATAATATCGCCCGGGCCCTCAGGAGACAGCAGTTTGGGGTCGATCGCGTGCAGCTTGTCTACGGCCGAATGAATACCGCCAGCGTGATGAATGACGGCAAACAGCAGTAAGAAGGTGCCTATCAGCATCACAATGCCCTGCATCGCATCATTGAGGACACTGGCACGGAAGCCGCCAAAGGCGGTATAGAGTGCGATAGTGCCACCAAAAATAAGCAGTCCGGTATCGTAAGGGATGCCGGCAGCGGTTTCCAGCAGACGTGCGCCACCAATAAACTGCACGGCCATCGCGCCCACAAAGGCAATCAGTAGGCTCAGGCTGGCTAACCAGACCAGCAGCGTGCTGCCATAGCGTGCATAGAGCATATCGTTGAGTGTTACCGCATTGTGCTTGCGTGCCAGAATGGCAAACTTTTTACCCAGTACGCCCAACGACAGCCAGACCGCGGGAACCTGCACCATTGCCAGCAACACCCAGCCCAAACCGTATTTATAGGCCGCACCCGGGCCGCCTATAAACGAGCTGGCGCTGATATAGGTGGTCGTGATGGTCATTGCCAGGACAAATCCGCCCATTGAGCGGCTGCCCAGGAAATACTCGGTCAGAAAGTTGCCTTTGCGTTGTTTGCGCATCGCAAACACGGACAAGCCAGCAATGACGGCCAAATAAGCCAGTAGCGGAAGAATGATTTCAGTGTTCATTGTCATCCTCCAGCGACATATTCCGGAAGACCTTACGCACCATCATCCAGCATAAAAAAATGAACAGCAGAGGAGCAAAAATACAGGAGAGCTCAAACCAGCGCGGCAAGCCGGTTATGCCCATCGCATTTCCCCCTAACCAGGCCGAACCGCCCCAGACGGCTAACCATGCCAGTGTCAGATAGAGTGACCAGCGAGCTTCTTTGTGAGCCTGTAAATAACGCGCGTCCATAGTGTGACCTTAACGCCTGCGGGAAAAGAAAAAGGCCGGAATATCCGGCCTCAAACTGACTCAGCGTTGCGATTACTTCTCGTGCAGGCCGAGCTTTTTCTCCAGATAGTGGATATTGGTTCCACCCTGCTGGAAGTTCTCATCGGACATGATTCGCATCTGCAGTTCGATGTTGGTTTTAATCCCGTCGATAATCAGCTCCGCCAGGGCATTTTTCATACGTGCAATGGCGATATCACGGGTTTCACCGTAGGTGATTAACTTGCCGATCATGGAGTCATAATAAGGCGGCACGCTGTAGCCGGCATAAATATGGGACTCCCAACGTACGCCAAAACCACCCGGCGCATGAAAGCGGGTAATCTTACCAGGACTTGGCAGGAAGCTCACCGGATCTTCTGCGTTGATACGGCACTCGACCGCATGACCACGAATGACCACGTCTTCCTGTTTAATCGACAGCGGTTGACCCGCAGCAATGCGCAACTGCTCTTTAATCAGGTCAACGCCCGTGATCATCTCGGTAACCGGATGCTCAACCTGAATACGGGTGTTCATTTCAATGAAATAGAACTCGCCGTTTTCGTACAGGAACTCAAAGGTACCTGCACCGCGATAGCCGATATCAATACAGGCGCGGGTACAACGCTCACCGATAAATCCACGTAATTCTGGCGTGATGCCCGGTGCTGGCGCTTCTTCCACCACTTTCTGGTGACGACGCTGCATTGAACAGTCACGTTCGCCCAGATAGATGGCATTGCCCTGACCGTCTGCCAGTACCTGAATCTCAATGTGGCGAGGATTCTCCAGATACTTTTCCATGTAAACCATGTCGTTGTTGAAAGCCGCTTTGGCTTCCGCTTTCGTCATGTTGATGGACTGTTCCAGATCTTTATCGCTGCGCACAACGCGCATGCCGCGACCGCCGCCGCCGCCAGAGGCTTTGATGATGACCGGATAGCCGATGCGCTTGGCGAAAGCACGGTTCTTTTCCATGTCATCGGTCAGTGAGCCATCGGAGCCGGGAACGGTAGGCACACCGGCTTTCTTCATCGCCGTAATCGCGGACACTTTATCGCCCATCAGGCGAATGGTGTCGGCTTTTGGACCAACAAAGATAAAGCCAGAGCGTTCAACCTGCTCGGCGAAATCGGCATTCTCAGAAAGGAAGCCGTAACCGGGGTGAATCGCCACCGCGCCGGTGATCTCGGCGGCAGAAATCAGCGCCGGGATATTAAGGTAACTTTTGACCGACTGCGCCGGGCCGATGCAAACTGTTTCGTCTGCCAGCAGCACGTGCTTAAGGTCACGATCCGCGCTTGAGTGAACCGCAACAGTCTTAATGCCCAGTTCTTTACAGGCACGCAGAATGCGCAGCGCAATCTCACCGCGGTTAGCAATAACAATTTTATCCAGCATGGTTCGCCCCGTTATTCGATGACAACAAGTGGCTCGTCAAATTCTACCGGCTGACCACTTTCCACCAGAATGGCTTTAACTACGCCAGATTTATCGGCTTCAATCTGGTTCATCATTTTCATGGCTTCAACAATGCACAGTGTGTCACCTGCATTGACTTTCTGGCCCACTTCCACAAATGCTTTCGCATCCGGGCTTGGTGTGCGATAGAAGGTCCCTACCATAGGTGAACGTACGATGTGGCCACTGATTTCAGCAGGCGCGGCTTCTGCGACGGCGGCAACAGGTGCGACGGCGTTCGCCAGAGCAGGCTGCTGAGCGATGGGCGCAGCATAAGCCTGTTGCATCATCGGATAACCAGTATTTGCAGGTGCACGACTGATACGAACAGACTCTTCGCCTTCGGAGATCTCCAGCTCAGAAATGCCAGATTCTTCAACCAGTTCGATCAGTTTTTTAATTTTACGAATATCCATGAATGGGGTTCCGTACTCAGTTTGATTAATTAGTATGAGACAGGCGCTTCACTGCCGTTTGTAATGCCCACGAGTAACCGTCAGCGCCAAGCCCACAAATGACGCCAGCAGAGACATCAGAAAAATAGGAGTGATGGCGAAAAGGCTCGCGGCTGTGCACATTTGACAGGTGAACTTCAATAAATGGAATGTTCACCGCTAACAGAGCATCACGCATTGCTACGCTGGTATGCGTAAACGCGGCAGGATTGATAATGATATAATCCACATTGCCTTTTGCCTCATGAATGCGATCAATGAGCTGATACTCAGCATTGGATTGCAAATGGCTTAACCTTACATTCAACTGGTCTGCCTGATGGCTCAGACTGGAAACAATCTGATCCAGGGTAACATCCCCGTATTTATCAGGCTCACGCGTCCCTAACAGGTTAAGGTTGGGACCGTTCAAAAGCAGAATATGTAATTTATCGGCCATCTTGCTGCCATCTCCCGCAATCATTGAGGCATCGCGTAAAATACCTTGCCGCTTTCCATTTGTCACCCGTCACAGTGAAAAAGAAGCGTCACATCGCAATAAAGCCGGGCATTATATCCGTTTCGTGGCATTTCGCAGCAAAATACTGGTCTTATCTGCGAAGTTGATCGGATGCGGCTCGCAGGCCGCATTTTTCGCAGACGATCGGCAATAAGAAGAGACTAGCGCGGCCACCATTTAATGAACTTTTTATAGCGCCAGGCTAACAATATCAGGGCTAAAAGCGCATAAATGATCGGTTGGGGAGACAGGATTTTTACCGACCACATATAGTGAATCGGCGCCAAAATAGCGACCAGATAGATAAAGTTATGCAAGGTTTGCCAGCGCCTGCCCAGTTTGCGCTGCATGCGTTGAAAAGAGGTGATCGCCAGCGCCAGCAGAATAAACCAGCAAATAATGCCCAGTGTCAGATAAGGACGTGAAATCAATTCGCTTCCGAGCAGGCCGAGGTTATTCACGCCCAGCTCCAACAGGTAGTAACTGGTTAGATGCAGGCTGGCCCAGAAAAAAGTCCAGATACCCAACAGGCGACGGGTCCGAATGAGCAGCGGTTGCCTGGCCACGCGTGTTAACGGCGAGACAAGCAAGGTTGCTAACAGCAGTTTCAGCGCCATACGGCCGGTAAAATGCTGGATATCTTTGGCAGGATCGGCGCTGAGTCCTCCCTGCATCGCGGCCATAATCAAGTAAACCAGCGGTAAGAAAGCCGCCAGATGCAGTAGCACTTTAAGCCAGCCGATCTGCTTTATTGACAGGCGCACTCAATAATTCTCCCGCAAATCCATACCGCGATAGAGTGATGCAACCTGATCGGCATAACCGTTGAACAGTAATGTGGGCTGACGATCAACATTAAAAGCACTACCCGGACCAATAAAACGTTCGGTGGCCTGCGACCAGCGAGGATGATTCACATGCGGGTTCACGTTGGCATAGAAGCCGTACTCATTATCCGCAATCTGGTTCCATGTGGTAGGCGGCTGGTCGTGCGTCAGCGTAATTTTCACAATAGACTTAATGCCCTTAAAGCCATATTTCCAGGGTACGGTAAGCCGAATTGGCGCACCGTTCTGTGGCGGCAGGGCTTTACCGTAAACGCCCGTCGTCAGAATGGTCAGGGGATGCATGGCTTCATCCAGCCGTAAGCCTTCTACATAAGGATAATTTAGCCCACCCCCGATAAAGCGGTCCTTTTGACCCGGCATCTGATCGGGGGCATAAAGTGTCTGAAAAGCAACAAAGCGCGCTTTGCTGGTGGGTTCCGCCAGCTTCAGGAGTTTATTGAGTTCAAAACCTATCCACGGCACCACCATCGACCAGGCTTCAACGCAACGCATCCGGTAGATACGTTGCTCCATGGCAAAGCGTTTAAAAATATCATCCATGTCTAACGTCACGGGCTTTGCCACTTCGCCTTCTATCGTCAGCTTCCAGGGATCGGTTTTTAACGTTCCCGCGTTCGCTGCCGGATCGGCTTTATCCAGGCCAAATTCGTAGAAATTGTTATAGCCGGAAACCTTATCCGCAGGCGTTAACGGCAGGTTGGCCTGATATTGTGCGGGCTTGGTAAAGTCCAGCGCCCGACCCGCCGGCGCGGGCGGGCGGTCATTACCTTTGAACCAACTCAGAATATCGGCGTTGGCCATGCCCGGGACGCTGATTGCAGCAGCCCCCAGTCCCAGGGTCTGAAGCACCCGACGACGATTCATATTAAAGATGCTTTCTGGCGTTACATCTGCTTCGGTCAGGCGTTTTGTCGGCTTCATCGTCTCTTCTCCAGCTCGATTTTCACAATCAGCATGATGACTATTGCTTAAGCTGGCGAATTTTGCTGCAAAAATGTGAAATTTCCTGGCTGAAGCTTCCAATGAGAATGCGCTGAAAAAAGGATAATTAAGCGCTCTGCGCCTTTCTCAACGTTATACTGCGGCTTCGCGTATGACCTCGCTGTTGCCGGAAACAATTTGTGTTATTTTGCTCAAAATTCTTCCGGCTAACGTGCAGAGAGGCGGCGTGATCCGGCGGCAACCGTAGTGAAACAGGCACAGGGATGCGATTAACTACCAAACTTTCTGCATTTATTACATTTATTAGCGTACTGGCAATGGTTTTAATGCTGGTGGGCTGTGCTTTTAGTGTTTTCTGGCTCACCCATCAGCGTGTAGAAAATCGGGTACAGGTTTTGGCAACCGAAGTGGATAAAGTCCTGCTGAAACAGCCTCCCGAAGCGCTGGAAGCCTGGCTTACGCCGGTATTGCCCGTGATTAACGCCGAACAGCTCTCCTTATATAATGGTCGGCAGACTGTTTTCACGCTTTCCCGCCATGAAAACCAAATGCTGCAGCATCAAAAAAATCGCTATATCCATTTTGACATTGCGCTGATGCACCAGCCGGGTATGCGATTGCAACTGACGATACTCGATCCCGCACAAACCTGGCTGCACTCTATTCCTGCGACATATACGCTTGCCGCGCTGCTGTTGGTCGTACTGATCGTGGCCGTTATGCTGTCCATTACTCATCGTTGGCTGGTACGTCAATGGCGCGGGATGGAGCAACTGGAAAGCCGCTCAGCATTAATACTTGGTGGAGAACGTCGGCATTGTCGGCAAAAGCATGCTGATGAGTGGCCGCCCAGAGCCAGCCGTGCGATCGACCTGTTACTGTCCGATTTACAGGAAGCGGGCGAGCAGCGCGTCCGCATCGATACGCTGATTCGAACCTTTGCGGCTCAGGATGGCCGGACGGGGCTGAATAACCGCCTTTTCTTCGATAGTCAGCTGGCAACGCTGCTTGAGGATCAGGAAGATGTCGGGACGCATGGCGTGGTCATGATGATACGTTTTCCTGAGCTCGACACCCACGATGATTCACTGGGGCCAGTGCTGGTCGAAGAGTACCTGTTTAACGTCGTCAACATGCTGTCCACGTTTGTCATGCGTTATCCTGGCGCACTTCTGGCGCGCTATTTTCGCAGTGATTTCGCGGTATTACTGCCGCATCGTAGCCTGAAAGAGGCAAACAGTATCGCTGATCACCTCATCAATGCGGTTGACGCGTTGCCGCCTATGCGCAAGGTTAACCGCGACGATTTTATTCACATCGGCATCAGTGCCTGGCACAGCGGACAGACGGTGCCGCAGGTCATGGAAAATGTCGAAATGGCCACGCGCCGCGCGACATTGTCAGGCGGCAATAACTGGTCTAATGGCGCAGGAAACCCTCTGGATGCAGGACGCGGCAGCGTTCGTTGGCGGACCTTGCTGGAAAATACCTTAAGTCGCGGCGGACCACGTTTATATCAGAAGCCTGCGGTGGACAAAGAGGGTAAGGTGCGACATCGGGTACTGCTCACGCGCATTTATGATGGGGACAAAGAGGTGCTGTCGGCTGAATATATGCCATTGGTGCAGCAGCTCGGCATGGCCGAAAGCTGGGACCGCCAGATGGTATTACGCGTTGCCGCCTTATCTGAACTGTGGCCAGAAGAGACACTGGTCATCCCCATTAATATCGACTCGCTGCTGAAACGTCCGTTTATTGTCTGGTTGTACAATATGTTGCTGCAGTGCCCAAAATCTCAAAGAAAGCGATTTTTATTTGAACTTGCGGAAGGGGATGTCTGTCAACACATCAGCGATTTGATTCCGATCTTCCACTCATTGCAGGCATTTGGCTGTCGTATCGCGGTTAATCAGGCCGGTCTGACGGTGGTCAGCAGTGCTTACATCCGGCAGTTACCGGTTGAATTAATCAAGCTGGATGCAGGACTGGTGCGCAACATTGAGCGGCGTACGGAAAACCAGCTGTTTGTGCGAAGCTTGCTGGACGTCTGTAAGCCCACCGGGACGCAGCTGTATGCCGCGGGCGTGCGCACCAATGCAGAGTGGCAAACCCTGGTAGGATTAGGGGTAGAAGGTGGACAGGGTGACTTTTTTTCACCTTCACAGCCGGTTAACAGTAACGTAAAAAAGTACTCCCAGCGTTACCGTTTTTAACCGTTTGACCGGTTTTACGTTCTTCGCCTCAGCTTTTGATGAATATGGAACGATAAACGTGCAGAATACGTCGCCTGAAATGTTAGATTTTATGTCGGAGTAAAGTTAAGAAAATTCTTTAACATGCTGCTCTGATGCCGTGATATCGCTGTTCCGCTCGTATGCGTAACAGGCTTAAATGATGTAAAACGAATGCCGTCTATTTTTTCACCGAAGCAGAACGTTTTTGCGCCTTGTGGCAGCTTCGTGTGGTTGGTAAAGTAAGCGGATTTTATTTTCCGCCTCCAGCTTGCAGGATTATCCTTTAGTATGTTTAAAAAATTTCGTGGCATGTTTTCAAATGACTTGTCCATTGACCTGGGTACCGCGAACACCCTGATTTATGTAAAAGGACAAGGCATCGTGCTGAACGAGCCTTCCGTGGTTGCTATCCGCCAGGATCGTGCAGGTTCACCGAAAAGCGTGGCGGCTGTGGGTCATGACGCCAAACAGATGCTTGGCCGTACGCCAGGCAATATCGCAGCTATTCGTCCAATGAAAGACGGCGTTATTGCCGATTTCTTTGTGACTGAAAAAATGTTGCAGCACTTCATCAAACAGGTTCACAGCAACAGCTTCATGCGCCCAAGTCCGCGCGTGCTGGTCTGTGTGCCTGTAGGCGCAACCCAGGTTGAACGCCGCGCGATTCGTGAATCGGCTCAAGGCGCGGGCGCACGAGAAGTTTTCCTGATTGAAGAGCCAATGGCGGCCGCGATTGGTGCAGGTTTACCGGTTTCTGAAGCCACGGGCTCAATGGTCGTGGATATCGGTGGTGGTACCACTGAAGTTGCCGTGATTTCCCTGAATGGCGTTGTGTACTCTTCATCCGTTCGTATCGGCGGTGACCGTTTTGACGAAGCCATTATTAATTATGTGCGCCGTAACTACGGTTCATTGATTGGTGAAGCGACAGCAGAACGTATCAAGCATGAAATCGGCTCGGCTTATCCGGGTGATGAAGTGCGTGAAATTGAAGTGCGTGGTCGTAACCTGGCGGAAGGTGTGCCACGCGGCTTTACACTCAACTCCAATGAAATTCTCGAAGCCCTGCAAGAGCCACTGACCGGTATCGTAAGTGCGGTAATGGTTGCGCTGGAACAGTGCCCACCGGAACTGGCGTCTGATATTTCTGAGCGCGGCATGGTCCTGACCGGTGGCGGCGCATTACTGCGTAACCTGGATCGCCTGCTGATGGAAGAAACGGGTATTCCTGTTGTCGTCGCTGAAGATCCACTGACCTGCGTTGCGCGCGGTGGCGGAAAAGCGTTGGAAATGATCGACATGCATGGCGGCGATTTATTCAGCGAAGAATAATTGCCTCAACCGGCTGGAATCGTTGTAACAGTGCGCAGGGAGTAGCGTGTAAACCGGCGCTGCACGCATCGGTATGATGTGACCAGCCCAGGAAAGTGCGGCTCGCCCGTACTTTCTTACCTTGTAGTCGAGGAACACGCAGATTATATGAAGCCGATTTTTAGCAGAGGGCCTTCTCTGCAATTGCGTCTATTTTTGGCGGTGATTGTGGCGATTGCCATTATCATCGCTGATAGTCGCGTGAGTTCATTTACTCAAATACGCAACTATCTGGACACGTCGGTCAGTCCGTTTTACTTCCTGGCCAATGGGCCGCGCCAGCTTCTTGATGGCGTGTCAGACACGCTGGCTTCTCGCCAGCAGCTCGAACTGGAAAATAAAGCGTTACGTCGAGAGCTTTTTCTGAAGAACAGCGACCTGCTTATGCTGGGGCAATACAAGCAGGAGAACGCGCGCCTGCGCGAGCTGCTGGGTTCCCCGCTGCGTCAGGACGAGCATAAGATGGTGACTCAGGTTATCTCCACCGGTACCGATCCCTACACCGATCAAGTGGTTATCGATAAAGGCAGTGCTAACGGTGTTTACGAAGGCCAGCCGGTTATCAGTGATAAAGGTGTCGTGGGCCAGGTCATCGCCGTCGGCCAGTTTACCAGTCGTGTACTGTTGATTTGTGACGCATCACATGCGCTGCCTATCCAGGTACTGCGTAATGATATTCGTGTGATCGCGGCAGGCAACGGGTGTACGGAAGATCTGCAACTGGAACACTTGCCAGGCAATACCGATATTCGTGTCGGTGACGTACTGGTGACGTCGGGCTTAGGTGGGCGTTTCCCTGAGGGCTATCCGGTAGGAGTGGTTTCATCGGTTAAGGTCGATACGCAACGCGCGTACACGGTCATCCAGGCACATCCAACCGCAGGTCTGCAACGTCTGCGTTACCTGTTGCTACTGTGGGGCGCGGATCACAACGGTGATATGCCGATGGCACCTGACGAAGTCCACCGGGTCGCTAATGAACGCCTGATGCAGATGATGCCGCAGGTTCTGCCTCCCGCGGGTGAAATGGGCCCGCCTGCACCTGCTACCCAGACCACCACGCCTGCTTCTGGCAGTAGCGAAAGCAACCCACAAGGGTCCGCTTCCCGCTCACGCGGAGGCCAGAATTGAGTCGATATCGCAGCCAGGGACGATGGGTTATCTGGCTGTCCTTTCTTATGGCCTTTATTCTGCAAATCATGCCATGGCCGGAACAAATCTATATGTTCCGGCCTTCATGGTTATTGCTGATCCTGGTCTACTGGGTACTGGCGCTTCCGCACCGTGTTAATGTGGGAAGTGGGTTTCTGCTGGGCGCGATTATGGATTTAATCGCGGGTTCCACGCTTGGCGTTCGCGCGTTGGCGCTTAGCATCATCGCCTATCTGGTGGCGTTTAAATTCCAGTTATTCCGTAACTTAGCGTTGTGGCAGCAGGCGTTAATGGTTATGGTGCTGTCATTAGCAATGGATGTGATCGTCTTCTGGGCGGAGTTTCTGGTGATCAACGTCTCATTCCGCCCTGAAATTTTCTGGAGCAGTGTTGTCGACGGGATTCTCTGGCCGTGGCTATTCTTATTAATGAGAAAGATCCGCCGTCAGTTCGCTGTTCAATAAGGAAATTTATGGTAACCCTTTATCTGGCATCCGCGTCTCCCCGTCGACGCGAACTGCTGACTCAACTTGGTCTGAACTTTGAGCGCATCATCACTGACGTTGAAGAACAACGTCAGCCGCATGAATCGGCCGAGGTGTATGTCCGTCGCCTGGCGCATGACAAAGCAAAAGCCGGTACGCTGATTGCCCCGCATGACCTGCCTGTATTGGGCGCGGATACCATCGTCGTGCTCAACGGTGAGGTGCTGGAAAAACCGCGCGATGCCGACCATGCCAGCGCGATGCTCAGTAAACTCTCAGGAAAAACCCATCAGGTCATGACGGCGATTGCTCTGGCTGACCGTCAGCAGGTACTGGACTGCCTGGTGGTCACCGAGGTGACTTTTCGTAACTTAACCCTGAGCGACATTACCGATTACATCGCGACAGGTGAACCTATGGATAAAGCCGGCGCTTACGGTATTCAGGGGAAGGGCGGAAACTTTGTGCGTAAAATCAATGGAAGTTATCACGCGGTGGTCGGATTGCCCTTGGTTGAGACAGCAGAGCTGATCGACCATTTTCAGTCACTGCGTGCCGTAAGGGGTTAACATGACGGCTGAGCTACTGGTTAACGTTACGCCTGCTGAAACGCGAGTCGCCTATATTGATGGCGGAATCCTGCAGGAAATCCATATCGAGCGTGAAGCCCGACGCGGCATTGTCGGCAATATTTACAAAGGACGCGTCAGCCGGGTGCTGCCTGGCATGCAGGCGGCATTTGTGGATATCGGACTGGATAAGGCCGCGTTCCTGCACGCTTCTGACATCATGCCGCACACCGAATGTGTTGCGGGCGATGAAAAGAAAAATTTTGTCGTACGGGATATCGCAGAACTGGTTCGCCAGGGACAGGATCTGGTGGTTCAGGTGGTGAAAGATCCGCTGGGCACCAAAGGCGCGCGACTGACGACGGATATCACATTGCCTTCGCGCTACCTGGTATTCATGCCCGGGGCAGCGCATGTTGGCGTTTCTCAACGTATCGCCAGTGAAAAAGAGCGAGAGCGGCTGAAAGCCGTGGTAGCCGATTACTGTGACGATTTGGGCGGCTTTATTATCCGCACCGCAGCCGAAGGCATTGGTGAAGAAGAACTGGCACAGGATGCGGCCTTTCTGAAGCGCCTGTGGACCAAAGTCAGCGAACGAAAAAAACGTAATCAAACGCGTTGTCTGCTTTATGGTGAACTGGCGCTGGCACAACGTATTCTGCGTGATTTTGCTGGCGCAGCGCTGGACCGCATTCGTGTCGATTCGCGGCTGACCTGCGATTTGCTCAACGAGTTCACCAGTGAATACATTCCCGAGATGTCCAGCAAGCTTGAGCTTTACAACGGTAAGCAGCCTATCTTCGATCTGTTTGATGTTGAAAATGAGATTCAGCGCTCGCTGGAACGAAAAGTTGAACTCAAATCTGGCGGATACTTAATCATCGATCAAACTGAAGCGATGACGACGATAGACATCAATACGGGGGCATTTGTCGGGCACCGAAACCTTGATGAGACTATCTTTAATACCAATGTGGAAGCCACTCAGGCGATTGCACGTCAGCTAAGGCTCCGTAATCTGGGGGGCATCATTATCATCGACTTTATCGATATGAGTAATGAGGACCACCGCCGTCGCGTGCTGCATTCGCTGGAAACGGCACTGAATAAAGATCGGGTTAAGACCGGTATCAGCGGCTTTTCAGCGTTAGGGCTGGTGGAAATGACCCGCAAGCGCACGCGCGAAAGTATTGAGCACGTGCTGTGTGAGGACTGTCCGGTCTGTAAAGGGCGCGGCACGCTGAAAACAGTTGAAACGGTGTGCTACGAAATCATGCGCGAAATTGTCCGCGTGCATCATGCTTATGACTCGGATCGATTCCTGGTGTACGTTTCGCCAACCGTCGGTGAGGCCTTGAAAACAGATGAGTCCCATGCGCTGGCCGAAGTCGAACTTTTCGTGGGTAAACAGGTGAAGGTGCACGTAGAAGCGCTTTATACCCAGGAACAGTTTGACGTGGTGATGATGTAATACTGGCTGGTCAGGCTCACCATGCCTGACTGCACATTTTGGGGTAAAATGTGAACCCATACCGCTATGTCATAAGACGCCGGGTATGAGCAGCAACCATCCGTCGTTAACGGTAGACAAGGAGAGGTGTGAGTGAGGCAGTTGCCAAGAATTATGTTACTGCTGCTCGCGACAGTCATTGTGATTGTGGCGCTGCTTGTCAGCGCGCTGCGTCTGGCGATGCCGCATCTTGACGCCTATCGTAGTCAGGTTCTTCAGTTCGTCTCCGACACCAGCGGTGTCAAAGTTAACGCCAGCCAACTCCGTGGAAAGTGGGAGAATTTCGGCCCCACGCTACAAATCCGCGACTTAAATGTCGATATGAAGGAGACCGGCTCGCTCTCCATCGCACGTATCACCGTTGCGCTGGATGTCTGGCAGTCACTGCTCCACTGGCGCTGGCAGTTCCGCGACCTGACCTTCTGGCAATTACATCTCGACAGCACTCAGCCTCTGCTGACCAGTGACAGCGACAAGCACAGCTTTAAGCTCACTCAGGTCAACGATCTGTTTTTGCGTCAGTTCGATCACTTTACTCTGCGTGACAGCACCATCCGTTTTATTACCCCATCCGGTCAGCATGCTGAACTGGCGATTCCTAACCTCACCTGGTTGAACGAAAACACCCGACATCGGGCAGAAGGTGAAGTCAGCCTGTCGAGCTTTACTGGACAACACGGCGTAGTGCAGGTTCGTCTTGATCTGAAAGACAGTAATGGCTTGCTCAACGATGGTCGTATCTGGATGCAGGCCGATGATGTTGATATGCGTCCATGGCTAGGCCGCTGGGTGAGGGATAACACCCGGCTTGATAGTGCCCGGTTCAGCCTGGCGGCCTGGGTTAATCTGCGTGATGGCGACGTCTATGCCGGCGATCTGCTGTTAAGTAAGGGCGGCGCAAGCTGGCAGGGCGAGAGCGGTCCCCACACGCTGAACGTTGATAACCTCACTGCCCATCTGTCGCGTTACAAAAATGGCTGGGTGGTCAATGTGCCGCAAACCAGGCTCAGCACAGACGGTAATGCCTGGCCTGCCGGTCATTTCTCACTCCTCTGGCAACCTCAGGACACGCAGATGCTGGGCAGCAACAGCGAGCCTGAGATTCGCGTACGTGCGACACAGCTGGCGCTGGACCACATCGCACCGTTGGTGCCGCTGTTTGCGCCCTTATCACCGGCATTGTTTGATAACTGGCGCGCATTACGACCGCGCGGCACCATTGACGGGCTGGCGCTGGATATTCCTGTCGATCAGCCTGAGCAGACGCGCTTTCAGGTTAAGTGGCGCGATTTCAGCTGGCAGTTCTGGAAACTGGTTCCCGGCATCAGTCATTTAAATGGCGAAGCGACAGGCAGCCTGAATAATGGGCAGGCCACGATTGCGATGGGCCAGGCCACGGTGCCCTATGGTGATATGTTCCAGGCACCGCTGGAGATCAAGCAGGTGACCGGCAGTATGAGCTGGTTGCGTGACCCGCACGGCCTGACCCTGGCAGGTCATAATCTTGATATCCAGGCGCGTTCACTTTGGGCACATGGCGATTTCCGTTATCAGCAGAACACCGATACGCAGCCTCAACTTGATATCCTGGCCGGTATTAACGTCAGCGATGCGGGCGATGCCTGGCGCTATTTCCCCACACCGCTGATGGGGCATTCGCTCACGCGCTACCTGAGCGGCGCGGTTAAAGGCGGCAAGGTGGAGAATGCCACGCTGCTGTTCAACGGCAATCCGGCGCTTTTTCCTTTTCAGCATAACGACGGCATGTTTCAGGTCTGGGTGCCTTTACGCCACGCAACCTATGGTTTCCAGCCCGGCTGGCCGGATATCAGCAACCTCGATATCGATCTAAACTTCCTGAATGATGGCCTGTGGATGCATGCACCCCTGGCTAAACTGGGTGAAGTGGAGGCGCGTAATGTCAGCGCCACCATTCCTGATTACATGAAGGAAAAGCTGATTATCAACGGCGATATCAGCGGTGATGGTCAGCAAATTGGCGACTACTTCCAGCACACGCCACTCAAGTCCTCCCTGGGGGCGGCCCTTGAACAGTTACAGATTAAAGGTCTGACCAAAGGCCACCTTAAGCTTGATATTCCTCTGAATGGCAAGGACGTTCACGCCAGTGGTGATGTGGTGATGAATAACAATAGCCTGCATATCAAGCCGCTGAATACCACCATGACCCATTTGACTGGGCAGTTCCGTTATAACAACGGCAATCTTGAAAGCGATCAGATGCAGGCGGACTGGTTTGGTCAGCCCCTTAATGTCAGCTTTAGCACAAAAGAAAATCCTGATGACTTTGGTATTAACGTTAAGTTACTGGCTGACTGGCAACTGGCAAAAATCACCGGTATTCCGCCCCAGGTGGGCAGCCAACTGGCTGGGCATCTTCCCTGGCAGGGCGAGGTTAACGTCGCCTTACCGCATAAGGGCGGTGCGCATTACGACATCGCGCTGAAAGGGGACGGGAAGGAAGTAAGTAGTCGCTTACCTTCGCCACTGGATAAAAAATCGGGCGAAAGCCTGCCTGTGGCCATCAACGCTAAAGGCGATTTAACGCACTTCGATCTCAGCGGTAGCGTAGATGAACGGCACAAATTTAACAGCCGCTGGCTGCTGGAGCCGGCCCTGCGCGTTGACCGTGGTATCTGGCTCAACGATACAAAGACAATACCGACGCTGCCAGATCATTCAGGCATGGTACTCAACTTACCTGCGCTGGATGGTGAGGCGTGGGCGGCACTGATGACGGCTGGCGAAGGTGGTGCGACCCGTTCAACCGGTGAGCATCAGGTGGGCGGTGCAACGCTTCCGGGCAATATTATCCTGCGTAGCCCTTCTGTGAGTCTGGCAGGCCAGCGCTGGCATAACGTTGATACCTCATTAACCCAGGACATGGGTGGAAAAAACCGGATTAACGTCAATGCTGACGAGCTAAGAGGGCAGTTAATCACCTCACCTTCAGCGCCGTGGCAGATCGTCCTGGATTACCTTTATTACAATCCAGACTGGGAGGGCACTGGCGATAAGAAAAGTGCGTCCGCCTCACCTCTGGGGCAAAAAAGCGATCAGATCGACTTTAGCCAGTGGCCTGCTTTACAACTGCAATGCGCTGAATGCTGGCTGATGGGGCAGAAGTATGGACGGGTCACGGCCCGGCTTCAGCCTAAAGGAAGTACGTTAGCACTTACTAACGGTTTAGTGGATACTGGCAGCTCGCGGCTGAACATTCAGGGCGAATGGGTTAACCGTCCAGGCGACCAGCGCACCTCTTTAAAAGGCACGCTGCAGGGCAGCAACATCAATAACGCGACCAACTGGTTTGGCGTGAATACGCCGCTGCGAGATGCGCCCTTCAAGATTGATTATGACCTGCACTGGCGCTCGGCACCGTGGCAGCCCGCGGCAGAAACGCTGAGCGGCACGCTGAAAACGCACTTTGGTAAAGGACAAATAAGCGATGTGGATACCGGCGCCGCCGGACAGATTCTGCGCCTGTTGAGCTTCGATGCCCTGTTACGCAAACTGCGTTTTGATTTCAGCGATACCTTTAACAAGGGGTTCTATTTCGACTCCATCAACGGCACCGCCTGGATTGAAAATGGCGTCGTGAGAACTGACAACCTGTTGGTTGACGGCCTGGAAGCGGATATCGCCATGCAGGGCAATATGGACCTGGTGAAACGCCGCATTGATATGGAAGCGATAGTCACGCCAGAAATTTCTGCGTCAGTGGGCGTGGCGGCTGCTTTTGCCATTAATCCGGTGGTGGGGGCGGCGGTATTTGCCGCCAGCAAGGTGCTGGGACCGCTCTGGAGTAAAATTTCAGTCCTGCGTTATCACATCAGCGGACCGCTGGATAAGCCTGAAATAGATGAAGTAATGCGTAAGCCACGCGAAACCTATAACAAGTGATATTTGACGGCGTAACATAATTGCCGCAGGCTATGATTATCCGAGCACATATTAAGTGAGAAACGATGACTCTGAATCTGGTAAGTGAGCAGTTGCTAACTGCTAACAACATTAATCAGCAGGACCTTTTTTCCCTGTTAGGGCAGCTTTCAGAACGTCGTCTGGACTATGCCGATCTTTACTTCCAGTCCAGCTTCCATGAATCCTGGGTTCTGGAAGATAAAATCATTAAAGACGGGTCCTATCATATCGATCAGGGCGTGGGCGTGCGTGCCGTCAGCGGTGAGAAAACGGGTTTTGCGTATGCCGACCAAATCACGCTGAATGCCTTACGCTTATCCTCCGAAGCGGCACGAAGCATCGTGCGTGAACAGGGCAACGGCAAGGCTCAGACGCTGTCTGCCGTGGTTAACCGTTCTCTGTATGCGCCAGTCGATCCGCTCGGCAGCCTGAGCCGTGAGGACAAAATTGCGTTGCTACATCGTGTTGACCAGGTTGCACGTGCTGCCGATCCCCGCGTTCAGGAAGTGAATGCCAGCCTGACCGGCGTATATGAGCAGGTGCTGGTAGCCGCAACCGACGGTACTTTAGCTGCCGATGTGCGTCCGCTGGTTCGTCTGTCCATCAGTGTCCAGGTTGAAGACCAGGGCAAGCGTGAGCGCGGTTCAAGCGGCGGCGGCGCGCGTACCGGCTATGCATTTTTCCTGGCCGATGAGAATGGCGACGTGCGGGCCGATGCCTGGGCACGTGAGGCCGTACGCATGGCGCTGGTCAATCTGTCTGCTGTGGCTGCGCCGGCAGGCGCCTTGCCGGTTGTGCTGGGCGCAGGCTGGCCGGGCGTGCTGTTGCACGAAGCCGTAGGTCACGGTCTGGAAGGTGACTTTAATCGCCGTGGCACGTCAGTGTTTAGCGGCAAGATGGGCCAACTGGTTGCCTCTGATCTGTGTACCGTGGTTGATGACGGGACCATTGAGGGATTACGTGGGTCGCTGGCTATCGACGATGAAGGCGTTCCTGGACAGTACAATGTGCTGATCGAAAATGGCGTATTGAAAGGCTATATGCAGGATAAGCTGAATGCACGACTGATGGGGGTAAATCCTACCGGTAACGGTCGTCGCGAATCCTATGCGCACCTGCCGATGCCGCGCATGACGAACACCTATATGCTGGCCGGTAAATCCACGCCACAGGATATTATCGAAAGCGTAGAGTACGGTTTGTATGCGCCTAACTTTGGCGGCGGTCAGGTCGATATCACCTCTGGTAAGTTTGTGTTCTCAACGTCAGAAGCCTATCTGATTGAGAAAGGCAAAGTGACTAAACCAGTGAAAGGAGCGACCTTGATCGGCTCTGGTATCGAAGCGATGCAGCAAATCTCTATGGTCGGTAACGATCTGGCGCTGGATAAAGGCGTTGGCGTGTGTGGTAAAGAGGGACAGAGCCTGCCGGTTGGCGTGGGCCAGCCTACCCTGAAGCTGGATAAGCTCACTATCGGTGGCACCGCCTGACAGAGACAGAAAACCCGCCAGCTGGCGGGTTTTTAGCTTTTACGGTGCTGTTTGTACTGCTCGGCAACCTGCTCAAAATAGTGGGTCAAATAGTCGATACAGACCTGTACTTTCAGCGGCAGTTTGTCTTTTTCGGTATAGAGCGCATAAACCGGCCGTGGATCGGATTGGTACTGCGGGAACAAAATATCAATCTCGCCTTTCTTGATTTCATCCGCCACCCACATCATCGGTACATAGGCGATGCCATTGCCGGCCTTAAGCCAGCGGATCAGCGTCTGAGAATCATTGGTAACGAAACGTCCCTGTGGCGACAGACGGGTGACGATGCCTTCGGGGGCAATCAGCTCAAAATTGTTATCAGGTCTGACGCTGTATTCCAGCCAGGCAAATTTCGCGATATCGCCAGGTTTTTCCGGCGTCCCGTGCTGCGTCAGATAGTGTTTAGCGGCACAGACCACCATCGGCATCGCCCCAAGTCGGCGCGAGAACAGGCTGGAATCCTTTAATGCTCCCACCCTGATCACCACGTCCAGCCCGTCCGCAATCAAATCTGGCGCGGGAATGCCGGTCACCAGGTTAACACTCAGACCGGGATAATCACGCAGCATATCGCTGGTCATACCGGCCAGCACGTTCTGCGCCATGGTGGAAGAGCTGCCAATACGTAATATACCGATCGGCGTGTTGTTAAAGGCATACAGCTGTTCATGAACCTGGTTAGCCTCTGCCAGCATGCGGCGGCAGCCCTGATAATAGATTTTACCGGCCTCAGTAAGTCCTATGCTGCGTGTACTGCGGTTAAGTAACTTAACCTGGAGCGCATCCTCGAGTTTGGCGACGATCTGGCTGATCGATGACACGCTAAGATGAAGCTGCCGTGCGGCCGCGGTGAAAGAACCCAGTTCTACCACCTTCGCGAATATCGACATACCTTTAAGTCGTTCCATTGTTTACTCTGGCTAAAAAGTGATTTAGATCACATTCAGTAGAAAACGTATAGTTAAGCGCGTTACTATAAGCCTACCGGGGTATGACCTGGCGACGCTTCATTACCTGAAAACACCCGATGATACGCTATTATTAAGCCAGCCGTAGTTCAGATGTGGCTTATGGCGCACTGGCGTTTGCGTCCTTCAGGCGGTGAATTATCCCGGCCGTATCGAACTAAGGATTTTTAATGAGTGTACTTCCGGTATTTGTCATGTTTGGGCTCTCTTTTCCGCCCATTTTCATCGAACTCATTGTTTCACTCATGCTGTTCTGGTTGGTGAAACGCGTGCTGACGCCCAGCGGTATCTACGATCTTGTCTGGCACCCGGCACTCTTCAATACAGCCCTTTACTGCTGTGTATTTTATCTGGTATCCCGTTTATTTGTTTGAGGTTTACGTGAACACGCTTATAAGAAAAATCGCGCGTTACGCCATCACCCTTTTGCTGGTCATCATCGCTGTCATTATCATATTCCGTGCCTGGGTGTTCTACACCGAATCGCCCTGGACGCGCGATGCACGATTTGCGGCCGATGTCGTCGCGATTTCACCTGATGTCACCGGGTTGATTACCGAGGTCCCCGTTCGCGACAACCAACTGGTAAAAAAAGGCGACACGCTGTTTGTGGTCGATCGCCCACGCTATCAAAAAGCCTTAGATGAGGCACAGGCCGACGTGGAATATTACCAGGCGCTGGTTAATGAAAAACGCCGAGAGGCCGGACGTCGAAACCGACTCGGCACGTCTGCGATGTCACGTGAAGCAATTGAACAATCTAACAACGATTTGCAAACCAGCGAACACCAACTGGCAAAATCTATCGCTACCCGCGATCTGGCGAAGATCGACCTGGAGCGCACCACCATCAAGGCCCCGGCAGATGGATGGGTAACTAACCTGAATGTCTACCAGGGCGAATTTATTACGCGTGGCTCAGTTGCCGTCGCGCTGGTACAGCAGCGCTCATTTTACGTGCTGGCCTATCTGGAAGAGACCAAACTGCACGGCGTACAACCCGGCTTCCGGGCTGAAATTACCCCGCTGGGCAGCAACGTGACGTTGCGCGGTACGGTTGACAGCATCGCGGCAGGCGTGACCAACAGCAGTAGCAGCGTTGACAGTAAAGGAATGGCAACGGTGCAGTCGAATCTGGAGTGGGTGCGCCTGGCGCAGCGCGTGCCGGTACGCATCCGTCTCGATCAGGAGCCGGGCAATCTTTATCCCGCCGGGACGACGGCCACCGTGGTCATCACCGGAGCACACGATCGTCAGCATACTGAGACCTCGCCCATCATGTCCTTCCTTAACCGTCTGCGTGAGTTTGGTTAAGAGGGCGATATGATTGAGTTCCTGCGTTTCCCGATAAAGCTGACCTTTGCGCTGGTTGCCGCGCTGATGATCGGCTTTCATCTTAACCTTGAAACCCCCCGCTGGGCGGTCATGACTGCGGGGATTGTGGCGGGCGGAACGGCGTTTGCGGCAGGCGGCGATCCCTATTCGGGTGCATTACGCTATCGCGGTATTCTTCGTATCATCGGGACGTTTATCGGTTGTATCGCCGCGCTGGTCATCATGATTGCGACCGTACGCGCGCCGGTCGTTATGCTGCTGCTATGTTGTATCTGGGCGGGTTTGTGCGTATGGCTGTCTTCACTGATTAAGGTAGAGAATTCCTATGCGCTCGGGCTGGCAGGCTACACCGCATTAATCATTGTCGTCACGGCAAATGCCAATAGTGGACTGACGCTGGTCCCACAATATGCCGTGGAACGCTGTAGCGAAATCATATTGGGGATTCTGTGCGCCATTCTGGCCGATATGATTTTCTCGCCACGTTCGATTAAGAAAGTGATTGATGCCGAAGTTGAGTCGCTGCTGGTGGCACATTACAGGTTGCTACAGTTGTGTGTCGCGCATGAGGACAAAGAAGAAGTCGATAAAGCCTGGGGTGCGTTGGTGCGGCGTACCACGGCGCTCAGTAGCATGCGCAGTCAGTTAATGATGGAGTCTTCGCGCTGGCAGAATACCAGCCGCCGGCTGCAAATGCTGAATACTCTCTCACTGACGCTGATTACTCAGGCCGCTGAAACGTTCTTAATCCAAAACTCACGGCCTGACTACATTCCTACCCAGTATCGCGTGCTGACCGGAAAAGAAGCCGCCACGGCAGAAGCTGTACACAAGCGTATGAAAACGCTGCGACGGTTAATCGCCGCCGGCAGTAAAACGGCACCGGAGACGCTGGAAAGCTGGGTTGAGGCCGCAACGGAATATCAGCTGCTGATTAACGGTATCAAAAGCAATGGCCGTATTACCGACCTGGAAGAGCGTATTCTTCAGCGCGAGGTGGTGATCCAGGCGCGTTCTGCGGAAACGCATCATGCGATGATTAACGGTATTCGCACCTTCGTGGCCACCGCCCTCGGTTCGTTGTTCTGGCTGTATACTGGCTGGACCTCAGGAAGCGGCTGCATGGTCATGCTGGGTGTGATTACGGCACTGGCGATGCGGATGCCCAATCCGCTGATGATGGCCAAAGACTTTGTTTACGGTATGACGGTGGCTGTGCCGCTGGGGGCGCTCTATTTTATGTATATTTTGCCCAATACCCAACAAAGCGCCACGCTGCTGTGCATTGCCATTGGCCTGTTAGGGTTTATTTCAGGCATGTTAATTCAGCGCCGACAGATCGGAACACTCGGTGCCATGGTCGGCACAATTAACGTCCTGGTGCTGGATAATCCGATGCAGTTCAACTTCACGGTATTCATCGACAGTGCACTGGGGCAGTGGATAGGCAGCTTTGTTGCGCTGATGGTCATCCTGTTAATTCGGGATAAATCCAAAGCGCGCACGGGACGTAAACTGCTTAACCGCTTCATGTATGCGGCGGTTTCGGCGATGACGACAAACCAGGCTCGCCGCCGTGAAAATCATCTTCCGGCGCTCTATCAGCAGCTCTTTTTGCTGCTTAACCTGTTCCCTGGGGATATTGATAAATATCGCATTGCGCTGACCTTAATTATTGGTCATCAACGCCTGCGCGCTGCAGATGTGCCGGTTAACGCCGATTTATCCGCCTATCACCGCCAGTTACGGCACACTGCCGATCGGGTTATCTCGGTGCGCAGTGATGAAAAGCGACGTTATTATTTTGAACGGTTACTCAAAGAGTTGGATGTCTATCAGCATAAGCTGGCGCACTATGACGCGCCGGACAGCGTGACCGAGCCGGTGAAGCGGCTGGCTGAGATGCTGACAAAATATCAAAACACGCTCGTCCAAATCTGAATTATGGCTGCCACAGGTGCTGGCGGCCATGATGCTGCCCCCTGTTACCTGACCTGTCATTTTTGCCATCTATACTTTCCTGACAGAAGACAAAACTGACAGGAGTAACCCAATGCATTCTCCACTGCAAGACAGCGAACTGTTCCAGACGGGCTATCTGGTAAACGGTCAGTGGCTGCAAACGGCGTCCACCTTTGACGTGACCAACCCTGCCACCGGTGAGCGCGTGGCTCAGGTAGCCAAAGCGGGTAAAACCGAAACGGAAGCAGCGATTAAGGCGGCACAAGAGGCCTTTCCAGCATGGCGTGCACAGACCGCGAAGGCGCGTTCAGAACTGCTTTACCGCTGGTACAGGTTGATCATTGAAAATAAACGCTGGCTGGCTGAGCTGATGACAACGGAGCAAGGTAAGCCGCTCAAGGAAGCAGAGGGCGAAGTGGAATACGCCGCGAGCTTTATTCAGTGGTTTGCCGAGCAGGCTAAACGCGCCAATGGTGAAATCATTCCGCCCGCCAAAGCGGGGTCGCGTATTCTGGCAACCCGTGAGCCGGTCGGCGTAGTCGCCGCTATCACGCCATGGAATTTCCCGATGGCGATGCTGACACGTAAGTTAGGTCCCGCGCTGGCAGCAGGATGCACAGGCATTATTAAACCTGCGAATAACACGCCGCTTTCCGCATTTGCCTTACTGGCGCTGGCAAAAAAAGCCGGTATCCCTGATGGCGTGCTTAATGGGGTGGCTGGCGACACACATGCCATTAGCGATGCCATTATGGCCAGCAAGGCCGTCCGTAAAATTTCCTTTACCGGTTCAACGGCGGTAGGGAAAACGCTCATGCGTAACGCTGCAGAGACGATGAAAAAAGTCTCGATGGAGCTGGGCGGCAACGCACCCTATATCGTGTTTGAGGATGCAGATATTGATGCGGCCGTGCAGGGCGCCATTGCTAACAAATTCCGTAATGCCGGTCAGGTTTGCGTCAGCGTTAACCGTTTTTTCATCCACAGTGCGGTCTACGAACGTTTTACCACTCAGCTTGCAGCAGAAGTGGACAAGCTCAAGGTCGGAAACGGGATGGAGGACGGCGTGATTGTCGGTCCGTTGATTGAAACCTCAGCACTGGAAAAAGTTGAAGAGCATGTCAAGGATGCGGTGGCTCAGGGCGGCAAGGTACTGGCTGGCGGTAAGCGACATGCGTTGGGAGGAAACTTCTGGCAACCCACCGTCATCAGCGATGCACATGAAGGGATGAAGCTGGCCCAGGAAGAAACGTTTGGCCCAGTGGCAGCCTGCTTCCGCTTTGATGATGAAGAAGAGGTGATCCGTCGCGCCAACCAGACTGAATATGGCCTGGCGGCCTATTTTTATACGCAAAACCTGCAGCGTGTATTCCGGGTATCTTCGGCGCTGGAGAGCGGAATGATTGGCATTAATGAATGTGCTGTCTCGACAGAGCTGGCACCCTTTGGCGGCGTGAAAGAATCGGGCCTGGGACGTGAAGGATCGGTGCTGGGGATGGATGAGTACCTGGAGGTCAAAGCGCTGCACCTCGGCGGTTTAAGCTAGATGAATATCCGGGCGGCCTCAGGTCGCCCAGAGCCGGATAACGGGAGTCGTCAGTATGAGAGTCGAGCGTTTTGATTTTAATGAGATTGTCGATCAGGCCCATTTCTTACGCCAGTTCTGCGATCGCTTCGCCCTGAAAGCGCGGTTTATCTGCGATCTCGATGGGCTCTGGGACGTCATTGTCAGCCAGGGGCTACCCATGCCGTTAAAAATTGAATTTGTGAATCTTGGCCAGGGGCAAAAACGCCGCTATGGCGCTTTAATTCTGTTGTTCGACGAGGCTGAAGAAGAGCTGGAAGGACGGCTCCAGTTTAACGTCGTATAACCTATCGCTCGATAGCATGTCACCACGTTAAGACATCCTCAGCGTTCGGTGGGTTAACCGGTCGCCGGAAGCGTGCAGCTACGGCAGAAAATCGACATTTCTCGACAGCCCTCGCAACCTCTTGTTTGGTTTCTCTTCAAATTTTTTGAGCGTGATAACCTGCGCCCGTTATGGTCTGGTCAGGTTAAATGAAAAGAAAAAAAAGCCCACTCACGCCCCACGATGCGACATTCCGGCAGTTTCTGTCTCAGCCCGCCATCGCGCGTGATTTTATGGAACTGCATCTTCCAGCAGAGTTTCTCGCTATTTGCGATCTGAGCACGCTGAAGCTGGAGTCAGGATCTTTTGTTGAAGAGGATCTACGTCAGTATTTTAGTGATGTGCTTTACAGCTTAAAAACCACGCGCCGCGATGAGGGATATATCCATGTGCTGATTGAACATCAGTCTTCTCCGGACAGGCATATGGCATTCAGGATGATGCGCTATGCAATAGCGGCCATGCAGCGCCACCTTGATGCGGGATATAAAACGATCCCACTCGTGATACCGGTTTTATTCTACAGTGGTAAACGTAGTCCTTACCCTTTCAGTACCCGATGGCTGGACGAATTCACAACGCCTGCGCTCGCCGCTAAGCTGTACGGTAGCGCCTTTCCGCTGGTGGATGTTACCGTCATACCGGATGATGATATTGTCGGTCATCGCAGCATGGCCGCGCTGACATTACTGCAGAAGCATATCCATCAACGCGATCTGGCTGAGCTGATTGATAAACTGGCCCCTGTTTTACTCACCGGATATCTTTCTTCATCACAGGTTATATCGTTGGTACACTATATCGTGCAGGCGGGTGAAGCGTCTGATGCCGACGCTTTTTTACGTAATTTGGCACAGCGAGTGCCGCAACACGGGGACGCACTAATGACCATTGCCCAGCAACTTGAGCAGAAAGGCATTGAGAAAGGCCTCGAGCAAGGTATTCAGCTCGGTGAACAGCGTGGTCTTGAGAAAGGCCGCAGTGAGGGTGAACGTGCCGCCGCACTTAAAATCGCTCACACCATGCTGAAAAGTGGACTCGATCGCAGCACCGTTATCACAATGACAGGGCTGTCCGACGAGGATCTGACACAGCTTTCTCACTAACGTTTCTCTCTGTTAGCCGCTGGCGTGCTGATCGTATCGGCGGTCATGAACGGCTTTCCGCCACCGCTTCGCGATATCTGCCTACTGACATCCCTGAACACCGCGATAACCCCCTTTTATGCTGCCAGAACGGCTTCGGGTCCCCGGCATGGATCGTGACAAATGCCGGACTTTCTCTGTTTGACGGACATAAAAAAAGCCCCGGCGAGCGGGGCTAAAGGGTTCGTCATACTTAAGACGAGGAACTATTTATACAGCTGCGCGGTGATGTGATAGCTGTCACCGGTGTTCGCTTCGATAATTTTATAAGCGCTGGCACCTTGTTCATCTGCCTTCTGAGACAGCTGTGAACGGTAGTCGACAGGGGCACCTGCAACGCCACTGATGCTTACGGTTCCCACAGGTTGCAAGTTCTGCGTTTGGTCTGCTGTCACGAGTTGCGCTGCGGAAGCGCCAAAAGTCATTACGGAGAGCAGACTAACAGTTGCGATGGTTGCTTTGATTTTCATGATTTTTCCTCATTTATATCAACAACCTGCGGAATGAATAACATAGAGCGGGTCATCGATCTTGTCAGGGGCGGCCGCCTGGCCGCGGATAGCTTATTTGTACAGTTCAGCGGTGACGTGGAAGGTATCGTCACGGTTGTTCTCAATGACGCGGTAGTGGCCTGCACCTTGTGCATCGGCTTTCTGCGACAGTACCTGGCGAATATTGGTCTGGTCGCCGTTGATACCACTCACGCTAATTGTTTGATTCAGCGGCTGCAGGTTCATATCCTGCGCCTGTTGATTCGTTACCAGGCTGGCGGCGTTAGCACCAAAAGAGAGCAGTGAAGCCAGGCTCAGCACGGCAATCGTTAATTGGGTTTTCATGATTCATTCTCCGGTAATAATGTTTAACCAGCGAACGCGTGGATAGCAGCTGGTTACCTGTCAGTACCAACGATTTTATTTGTACAGCTCAGCGGTCGCGTGATAGTTGCCATCGTTGTAGGCCTCAATAACACGGAAGGCTTTTGCACCTTGCTGATCGGCTTTATCGCTCAGTTGCTGTCTGATATCGGATGGCGCACCGGCCACACCACTGACACTGACTGTGCCGACAGATTGCAGATTCTGTGCTTGTGAAGCAGAGATATAATCTGCTGCTGAAGCGCCGAATGACAGGGCAGATAAAATGCTTAAGGCAGCGATGGTAGTTTTAATTTTCATAAAAGATGTCCTCGTCGTGGTTGTTCTTCTTTTTTATTAGTGTGATTCACATCACGAAAGTAAGTATAGGACTAATAACGGCAGAAATTAATACCTGCCTAATAATGTTTTGTTGACTCAATTTAACCTTATGGGATTTTTTTATAACCAAAAGTTATTAAAATTGGTGAAAAACCTATCTCAGGCAGGTAATTACGCATAAAAACAGTAAGATGCGTGACTTTAACTTTTAGTGCGAAAAATCATGGTCGATCTGGCTGCTTAACTATTTTGGTCTGGGTGATAGCGCCACTATTTGAATGTAAAGCAGTGTAAAATAGCGCGTAATGGTAAGTGGCATAAAAGGTATGACCAATATTTCTTGTCCTGAAAGCATTACGGCTTAATGTTAAATCATTGAAAAATAATGTATTTTGCGAGCGATGGTCTGGAGAAGGGATGAAAGAGAAAGGGCAGGGTAAACCGGCAGTGTGCTGCCGGTCAGGCGTAACGGCTACAACTCTTGTTCAAACAGCACAAGGATCGCGTCGTGAAGTTGTTTGACGGTAAAGGCGCGGGCTGGGGTAATAAAGATAGTGTCATCACCAGCAATGGTGCCAAGGATACCTTCGGACTTACCCAGAGAATCCAGCAGGCGAGCAATCAACTGTGCGGCACCAGGACTGGTATGGATCACCACCAGCGCGTCATTGTAGTCAATGTCCAGAACCAGATTCTTCAGAGGGCTCGTCGTGGTAGGCACCCCGAGTTCGGCGGGTAAACAGTACACCATTTCCATTTTGGCATTGCGGGTGCGCACCGCGCCAAACTTTGTCAGCATCCGAGAAACTTTAGACTGGTTGATGTTCTCAAAGCCGTCTTCCTGCAGCGCCTGAACAATTTCGCCCTGAGAACTGAATTTTTCTTCTTTTAATAAAGCCTTAAAGGCTTTGATCAGATCGTCTTGTTTCGATGGGTTTCGCATAAGTTACCAGTAAACGTAAGAAAAACCGCGGTTCGGGCCGCAGTAAAGTCATTATTATGCATATAAATGAATTTTTATGCAATCGGTTGTTAATTGTACGAAGCGGTATCCATCGCGGGCGGCGATAATAGCAAAGAATTTACTCAGACCAAAACCCAGCTCACAGCCTGAAAAGGCAAAGGTTGCAAAGGTGTTATATTATTGATGAGGTAAGAAAATAAAAATGTACACTGCCGTTCTCTGTCTGCCGACGTCAAGATTGTCGGTCTCAGGTTATATCGATCACACTCTGGAGGGTTACCGGGTGGAAAGGCTGCATTTGTGAATGTCACTTACCCAAGGTAATGCTGACGGGACGAACAGGTCTGCCATCTGACTGCAATCCGGCGTGCGGAAGATAGTGGTATGATTAAGTGCGTTTTTAATCCGGAGATTAAGTGCGTAAGCACGTAAAATAGTCGCGGATGCGCGTCATCGCCTGAGCAGTTGATTTAGGTCTGACACAGATGGAATTTCTGCTTTTCTCTGCCCCATCTTAATAAGGAGTTATGAATGAAAGTTGCCGTACTCGGTGCCGCTGGTGGCATAGGCCAGGCGCTAGCACTTCTACTCAAAACCCAGCTTCCCGCAGGTTCAGAACTTTCTCTCTACGATATTGCTCCCGTTACACCGGGCGTTGCGGTCGATCTTAGCCACATTCCTACCGCGGTTAAGGTCAAGGGTTTCAGTGGAGAAGATGCCACCCCCGCTTTAAAAGGTGCTGATGTCGTGCTTATCTCCGCCGGGGTTGCACGCAAACCCGGTATGGATCGCGCCGATTTGTTTAACGTCAATGCCGGCATTGTGCGTAATCTCATTGAGCAGGTTGCCACTACGGCACCTAAAGCGTTGATTGGGGTGATCACCAACCCTGTTAACACCACAGTGGCGATTGCGGCTGAGGTGCTGAAGAAACACGGTGTTTATGACAAGAATCGTCTGTTTGGCGTAACGACGCTGGACATTATTCGCGCCAACACCTTTGTGGCTGAACTCAAAGGTAAAAAACCTGGCGAAGTAGAAGTCCCGGTGATCGGTGGGCACTCTGGTGTCACTATTCTGCCGTTACTGTCTCAGGTTCCTGGCGTCACCTTCAGCGAGCAGGAAGTCGCAGATCTCACCAAACGTATCCAGAATGCCGGTACAGAAGTGGTGGAAGCGAAGGCCGGCGGGGGTTCAGCAACGTTATCTATGGGGCAGGCCGCCGCACGTTTTGGTCTGTCACTGGTCCGTGCTTTAAACGGCGAAGCGAATGTTGTGGAGTGTGCCTACGTTGAAGGCGAGGGTGAGCATGCCCGTTTCTTCTCGCAACCGCTGCTGTTGGGTAAGAACGGTATCGCGGAGCATAAAGCTGTCGGTGCGCTGAGTCCGTTTGAGCAGCAGGCGCTGGAAGGCATGTTGGAAACCCTGAAAAAAGATATCGCCCAGGGCGAAGCGTTTGTGAAGCAATAATATCACCGCCCAAACAGGAAAACGCCCGGTCATACCGGGCGTTTTTTATTTTACAGTCCGCCTGATCTGAAGGTCCGCGTTGTTGGCGCCCCCGTCCCGGCAGCGCTTTTTCTGCTTAAGGTTTCGACACGCATCTGGAACGGTGGGAACGGCATTTCAATGCCATGTTCTGCAAAGCCATGCAGGATAAGCTGATGTAATTCATGGCGAAGCGGCATGCGATGGCCCATCTCGGCCGCATGCACACGCAGTTCAAACAACTGTATGCCCTGTTGCAAATCCACCAGGAAGACTTCCGGCGGTGGTGTATCCAGGACATAGCTGCAACGTTCAGCCGCCAGTTTCAGCAAGGTAGTCACCTCCTCGCTGCTTACCTGCGCAGGCGCAGGGATGGTAAGCACCACGCGGGTGACGGAGTCTGACAGCGACCAGTTAACGAACTGTTCTGTGATAAAGGCCTTATTGGGCACAATAATCTCTTTGCGATCCCAGTCGGTAATTGTGGTGGCGCGGGTGTTAATGCGCGTAATACTGCCAGTCAGATCGCGAATAGTGACGGTATCGCCGATACGAATGGGTTTTTCAAACAGGATAATCAGACCGGAGATAAAATTTGCAAAAATCTCCTGCAGGCCAAATCCCAGGCCAACACCCAGGCCGGTCACCAGCCATTGTAGCTTCGACCATTCAATCCCAATCAATGAGAAGCCCAGCAAGCCACCAATCAGCAACAACAGATATTTAGTCAGTGTGGTGATGGCATAACCTGTGCCTGGCGACAAATCAAGATGCTGCAACAGCGCCAGCTCAAGCAGGGCGGGCATATTACGCACCAACTGCGTAGTAATCACGAACACCAGAATGGCGATCAGGACGGCACCCAACGTAATAGGTTGAATGCTTTCCACGCCCTGTACGGAGGTGTTCACATCCCATAAGCGGATATTCTCAAGGAAACCAAACGCAGAATGGATTTCTGACCACAGGACAATAAATGAGACCAGTGCAATCAGCGTCAGAATCGAACGCACCAGACGCAGTGACTGGGCGCTGATTGCATCTAAATCGATCACGGGCTCTTCAATTTCAATGACGTCAGTGTTTTGCGCCTGATCTTTTTCTTCTTCATTACGTGCGCGGTTGGCCAGCATGTCGGCCCGACGCTGACGTGCGCGATCGAAACCCAACCTGCGTCGTTGAATCAGCATCCAGCGACGGATGATATGGTAAATAACCAGCAGGAAAAACCAGATTGCCACGGAGGTTTCCAGACGCGCCAGCAGCGCCTGAGCCGTTTCAAGATAGCCAATCATTGAGGCCAGCGCCGCCAGCAACGGAATGGCGATCATGATATTCCACAGCAGGCGGTTAATCATATTTTCGCCGTTACCTTCTTTATCAAGGTAAAGCGGAATACCCGCTCGCTTCAGGCTCACCGTGACAATACTCAGGGCACCGCAGATTAAAATAAAACACAGCCGGCCAAGCGTTGCTGAAAACAGGCGATCGTCAAGGTTGTCAAAGGTTATCAGCAGCATGATCAAGGGCACGATCAGGCCAATACTTAATGAGTAGTAGCGCATCGCGCGTGCCACACGCACCTGCGGCCAGCGGAAGTGCACGATAAACAGGCCGTTAGAACGGGCAAACTGGGCGCTGACCATGAATATCCACAGCAGAGGCAGGGTAGCTGTGATGCCATCGCCAATGGCCACAGCGACAGGATAGGGCCAGGCATTTTGCAGGCCGTATCCCAGGGTTGCCCAAAGCACGGGAAGCGGAAGCGCCACCAGAATCGACCAGAACACGGTTCGGATGGTCAGGCGGAAGCGATCCTGAGTGACCTTGCCGACCTTGCTGGCTGAGCGCTCAAGAAAAGCATTGAAGTGACGACGTGTGCTAAGGCTAAAACCGACCAGCAGCACTGCACCCAGAATGGGTAAGACGGTGCTGCGACTGGTAAACATCATCGCCAGGGCTTTGCCAAGCTGCCCCAGCGTATCCAGGGTCAGCAAATGGGACAGGCCTTTCGCCACGTCCAGAGGATAGCTTAATGAAATAGGGCTAACATCAGCCGTCCAGAATAGATAGCGATGCGTGGCATCTTTAACTTCGGTTAACGCATCCTGAAGCTGAGTATTGGCAACCTTGAGTTTGGTGATTTCCAGAATCAGCGTATCGCAGCCAGAAATCAGGGAATTCAGCAGTTCTCGTTGCGTTTTTAGCTGTGCATCCAGAATACGCTTTTGGTCACTGGTAAAAGGTTGCCCGTCTGCCTGATGCGCTTTACGCAGTGCGTTCTGACGTTCAAGCAGATCTTCATAATGCAGGCGCTGGACGCGCAGCTGTGCCATTTCATTGTCGATCTGCTGCGACTTCGGCATGTCAGGTAAACGCGCAACCTGCGCGCGAAGCGCATCACCGAGTAAGTTAGAGGCGCCCAGCCATTGAGACTGCTCCCGTAACGTCGACAGCGCCTGACGTACCTGGATAATTTGATTCGTCGCGAGGCGCTGTTGCGACGCGACCAGATCCATGCGCTGCGCCTGCTGGTTCAGCGCACCAGATAAATCGCGGTTAACACGAAACTGCTCGCTAATCGCGGGCGGTAAATCGCCGCTGTTTTCCGCCAGCTGTTCCGTCCGTGCCAGCGCGGTTTCCGCCTCGCGCTGACGTTGCTCGTTCAACTGATTACGCAAAGCCTGCAGATAATTATCGAGCTGGGTCACTTTGCGCTGATGCACTTCGGCGCGCATGCGAGCCAGCTCCTGACGATTATTTGCTGACAGCTGCGCCAGCTCATACTCATCCACTTTGGCTTTGTTCGCGGCATTTTCTGCCTGGCGTGCCATTAGCTGGGCCTGACCGGCCGGTGTGGCAGCGCTGCCCGCGCTTTGTAAGCGCCGCTCACTCTCGGTTAACGCACGGCGCGCTTCTGTTTGCTGCTGCGGCAGCTGTGACAAGGAGTCACTGATCTCCCTGGCGCGGTCCTGCTCCTGCTGCGCCTGGCGTCCTTCTTCGATCAACTGACTGCTGATTTGCAGGATCTCTTGTTCCAGCTCCGCGCTGCTCATGGTGCTGCGCACGCTCTTAGCGTTGTCGTTAAGCGTGGCGATCTGCTGCCTCAGCTCACGGGCAAGGCGCGGGAAGTCATCTATAACCTGCTGGTACTGTTGCGCGCGTTCGATAGCATCATCGCGTTCAGAAAGCGAGGCCAGGGCGGCCTCCAGCGACTGGATTTGCTCGGTTTGCGAGGCGGAATTTTTCGCTGCTTTGACCTCTTCCAACTGCTGTTTGAGTTGGCTGGCATCAGGCAGAGTGGCGGCTAGCGTGGCAGTGCTGAGCCAGAGGCTCAGCAGCAGACAAAAGATCGAACGCACGAACATAGGTTCTACTCGACAGCGTCAGGCGCGGTAGTCGTCAGTGGAAGGGCAATCGCCATAGGCTGGCCCAACCGAACTTTAGTTTCGGCCTCAAGGCTTTCTGCCAGTTTGATCCTGCCAGGCGCAAACAGATTGATAACGGTTGAACCCAGTTTGAAGCGGCCCATTTCCTGACCTTTAAGTAATACGACGGCACCGTCATGATCGGCTGCCGGGTAATGCCAGCGTTTGATAATCCCTTCGCGTGGCGGCGTCACTGTGCCCGCCCAAACCGTTTCAATGCTGCCGACAATGGTGGCACCCACCAGAATTTGCACCATAGGTCCCATATCGGTCTCAAAGTAACAAATTACGCGCTCGTTACGGGCAAAGAGATTAGGGATATTGCGTGCGGTCAGTGGATTAACGGAGTAAAGATCGCCGGGCACGTAGATCATTTCCCGCAGGATACCGTTACATGGCATGTGTACGCGGTGATAATCGCGCGGTGCCAGATAGGTAGTGGCGAATGCGCCATCACGAAACTGGGCGGCCATTTGCTCATTACCGGCCAGCAGGGCATCAATCGTGTAATAGTGGCCTTTCGCCTGGAAAATCTGGTCGCCTTCAATACGTCCGAGCTGGCTTATTGCGCCATCAGCAGGCAGGACGATCATGCTGGCATCGGTATCGATCGGGCGTGCATCGTCTTTCAACGGGCGCACAAAAAAATCGTTAAAGGTGCGGTAACTGGCTGTATCAGGTTTACGCGCTTCCGCCATATCGACGTTGTAGTACCAGACAAAACCATCAATGACCAGTTTTGTCAGCCAGCCGCCGCGACGGCTTGCTCCCCAACCTGCAAGTTCAGTCAGCCATTTTTTTGGGAGAATGTGATTCAAGCCGAGTTTAAAACGATCAAACACCCTAGCCTCCTGGCTATCTTTCATAACATTGACAAAAAGGGAGCGGATTGTAACAGCGCCCCAGTCAGATGGCGAATACGTCGTTACGGGCCTTAATCTTCACTCTCAGCGAAGTTTTTCCGGCTTTTCATTTGTGCCATGCTTTCCAGAATACGGTGGTAGTTATAGAAGCGGGATTGATCGATTTTTCCGTTTTCAACGGCTTCACGAATCGCACAGCCCGGATCGGTGTCATGTTTGCAGTCACGAAACTTACAATCACCTAAGAATGCACGGAATTCGACAAATCCACGCGTGATTTGTTCCGGCTCAAGATGCCACAAACCAAACTCACGTACGCCGGGAGAATCAATAACGTCCCCGCCTTCTGGAAAATGATAAAGCCGGGATGCGGTGGTCGTGTGTTGACCCAGCCCGGATACGTCAGAAACGTCGTTAGTCAGAATGGCCGTGTCTTTCTGTTGGTCGAAGCCGAGCAGGGCATTCAGCAGACTGGATTTGCCTACGCCAGACTGACCCGCAAAGATGCTTATCCGGTCAGTCAACGCATTCTGCAGCGCATTCAGGCCATCTTTCGCATGGCTGGAAACCATCAAGACGCGATAACCAATCTTGCGGTAAATCTCCATCTGCTCATCAACCAATGCACGCGCGTTGTCATCCAGCAGATCGATTTTGTTCAGCACCAGCAGGGGCTCAATATCCAGCGTTTCGCTGGCCACCAGGTAGCGATCGATAATGTTCAATGACAGCTCTGGCAGAATGGCTGACACGATAATAATTTGATCGATGTTCGCGGCAATGGGTTTCACGCCGTCATAGAAGTCGGGACGCGTCAGAACGCTGGTACGCTCATGCACAGCCTCAACAATACCTTTGCCGCCGTTTAACGCGGGACGCCACACCACGCGATCGCCTGTGACCAGTGAGCGGATCGTGCGGCGAATATTACAACGGTGCGTCAGGCCTGCACTGTCCTCGACATCGGCATGCATGCCAAATCGGCTGACCACCACGCCTTCTGCGTCCTGACCGAACATATTATCGTCCGCTTCCGGGCGCATTTTGCGCTGGTTTAAACGGCGATCGTGGTTAGCGCTGACGCGACGTTGTTGACCTTTCGACAGTTTATTTTTACTCACTCACCCTCACTGGTTTAGCTGGATTTCGCCCTGGGGGGCAAAACGTCTATGATACACCTTATTCACGATGAATGACGACTCAGCAACCACAGGTAACAGCATGGCAACTGGAAACGAAAATAATCTAATTTGGATTGACCTTGAAATGACCGGACTCGATCCGGAACGCGATCGCATTATTGAGATTGCCACTATCGTTACCGACGCCGACCTTAACATTCTGGCAGAAGGTCCGGTCATGGCGGTTCATCAGTCAGATGCGCAGCTGGGCTTGATGGACGAATGGAACGTCCGTACACATACTCATAGCGGTTTAGTGGAACGTGTGAAGGCCAGCAAGATTGACGATCGCGCAGCAGAAAAGGCAACCATCGAATTCCTGCAGCAGTGGGTGCCAGCCAATACGTCCCCGATTTGCGGCAACAGCATTGGGCAGGATCGCCGTTTCCTGTTTAAGTACATGCCGGAGCTGGAAGCCTATTTCCATTACCGTTATCTGGATGTCAGCACGCTGAAAGAACTGGCTCGTCGCTGGAAGCCAGACATTCTTCCGGGTTTCAAAAAGAGCGGATCGCACCAGGCTTTAGATGATATTCGCGAGTCTGTTGCCGAGCTGGCGTACTACCGCCAACACTTTTTGCAGCTTTAAACCGCAAAGGGTGCGCAGGAAATCGCCAGGTTGCTGCAATTATCAGCAAACGCATCAAAAGCGCAAAATTTTGCTGTAAGCATCTTGCAGCAGCAGCGATTTCTCGTATAATGCGCACCCCGTACCGGTGAAGAATTTATTACGGTACAAGGCGCGGGAATAGCTCAGTTGGTAGAGCACGACCTTGCCAAGGTCGGGGTCGCGAGTTCGAGTCTCGTTTCCCGCTCCAAATTATGTTTAGCAGTACCCTCTATGCGGGAATAGCTCAGTTGGTAGAGCACGACCTTGCCAAGGTCGGGGTCGCGAGTTCGAGTCTCGTTTCCCGCTCCAAAATGTGTTTAGTAGTGCCCTTCTATGCGGGAATAGCTCAGTTGGTAGAGCACGACCTTGCCAAGGTCGGGGTCGCGAGTTCGAGTCTCGTTTCCCGCTCCAGTTTTTTGTCACTTACTTCGTCTCAGTGTTACAGGCTGAATGAAGATCTTCAGCACGACAATCAGAGTTATCCACAGCAGGCAGGTTACTGTCCACGCCACTTTTGCCGTTCCGTAAAACTTTTTTAAACAGAGTTATCCACAGCTTTATGGATTAAGCCAGACGCTAGCCTTATTTGCAAAATAACACAAATTTTATTTAACTTTATGATATATAAAGAATTAATAATATTTCATTATGTTATTTGATTCTGTCACTTGTGTTATTACGATTGAATGACAAGGTATTTTTATTTTTATTCACAGGATGTGGAAATCTACAGCTTGCGGACGTTGCGCAATCAAGCATCACGGGGTAATCCCTTCTCAACAGCCCTGACCAGCCTTTTTTGCTGCGCGGGTTGAACGTCAATCTCATCGCGTTTCCGCTTAATCTGTTGTTGAGTAATAGCCCATTGAATATGCTCATCCAGCAAATCACTTTCACCTCGTCGCTGTTCAAGTACGGTGAGGATCTCAGTGCTCCAGGGCGCATTGCCCAGCGCCACCGCAATATTGCGTGACCAGCGCTGATAGCCGATACGGCGGATGGGAGAGCCTTCAGTAATCCGCAGGAATTTGGCTTCATCCCACTGAAACAGCGCCGCTAGCTCGGGCGCATGCAGTGCTGCACGAGGTGAAAAATCCTCTTCATCTGTCAACTGTCCATAACGGTTCCAGGGACAGATGAGCTGGCAGTCATCACAACCATAAATCCGGTTCCCCATTAGTGGTCGCAACGCTTCGGGGATGGCACCTTCAAGCTCAATCGTCAGATAGGAGATGCAGCGTCGGGCGTCCACCGTATAGGGCGCGACAATGGCCCCTGTCGGGCAAATGGTCATGCAGGCCACGCAGCGTCCACATTGTTCTTCCTGAGGTGTGTCGACGGGAAGGGGCAGGTCAATCAGCAGTTCACCCAGGAAAAACCATGAGCCCGCTTCCCGGTTCAGAATGAGCGAGTGCTTGCCAGTCCAGCCTAATCCCGCCTTCACCGCCAGAGGGCGTTCAAGCAGGGGGGCAGAATCAACAAACGGCCGAAAATGGCTTTCACCGCAGTGGGCCTGAATCATTTCTCCAAGCTTTTTCAGTCGATTGCGCAATACTTTGTGGTAATCACGGCCCAGCGCATAGCGGCTGACATAACCTAACTGGGGATTTTTCAGTGTGCTGGCGAAAGCGGCTTTGGCAGGCAGATAGTTCATGCGAACGCTGATAACCCGAAGCGTACCGGGTAGAAGTTCATGCGGACGGGCACGCATCATTCCGTGGCGTGCCATCCATTCCATCTCGCCATGGTACTGTTTGTCCAGCCAGGCCTGCAGGCGCGGCTCTTCAGCGCTGAGATCGGTGTCGGCGATGCCGACCTGCTGAAAGCCCAGATCGCGTCCCCACTGTTTAATGTGTTGAGCGAGTTGATCAAGATCGAGAGGGTATGACATGACTAACCAGAATTCGAAGAGAAACGCCGACAGTTTACCACACTCTGTCTGGCCTGCGCAGGCACTGGCGCAACTTGAGCGTGAGGGGGCAGATGCGCTCGGCATCACCCTGTATGAACTGATGTTACGTGCGGGCCAGGCGGTCTATGAGCATATTCGTGCGCACTGGCCGGATGCAGAGCACTGGCTGGTTTTGTGTGGACCCGGCAATAACGGGGGCGACGGTTACGTCGTTGCGAGGCTGGCACAGGCCGCAGGCAAACAGGTAACGCTGCTGGCCTGTGAAGGCAGCAAACCCTTACCCGAAGAAGCAGAAACCGCCAGAAGCAGCTGGCTTGAAGCGGGCGGTGAGATCCATGCGCCTCATGCGGTCTGGCCCGAAAAGGTCGATATTATCGTCGATGCGTTACTGGGGACGGGAATCAGCCGTGCGCCTGGCGACCCTTTTTCCACTCTGATAGACCAGGCAAACGTGCATGCCGCGCCGGTGATGGCGGTGGACATTCCTTCCGGCCTGTCTGCAGCAACGGGAAATACGCCGGGAAGCGTCATGAATGCCACACACACGTTAAGCGTTATTGCGCTAAAACCCGGGCAGCTTACCGGCAAAGCCCGTGACTGTATCGGATCGCTTTACCTTGCCGATCTGGGATTACAGGTTTTTCTGGCGGCACAGCAGCCGCCCATGGCCCGCTACGATGCGCGTTTTCTGTCTCACTGGCTGACACCGCGTAAGGCGACATCCCATAAAGGCGATCAGGGCCGTTTGCTGGTGATTGGCGGCGACAGCGGGACGGCAGGTGCTATTCGGATGTCGGCAGAAGCCGCACTGCGCACGGGAAGTGGATTAGTGCGAGTACTTACTCACAAAGATAATATTCTCCCCATCCTGACTGCGCGCCCTGAGATCATGGTGGATGCGTTAACCGATGCGCGACTGGATGAAGCACTCGCGTGGGCTGACGTTATCGCAATTGGGCCGGGGCTGGGACAGCGGGAATGGGGCAAAAAGGCACTCGAAAAGGTTAAAAGCACTGAAAAGCCCATGCTTTGGGATGCAGATGCACTTAACTTGCTGGCAATAAGCGCGGAGAAACGTCAGAATCGCATTATAACGCCGCATCCTGGTGAGGCTGCTCGCTTACTGGGCGTCAAAACCAGCGAAATTGAAAGTGACCGCTTACAAGCTGCTCGGGATCTGGCGAAACGCTATGGTGGTGTGGCTGTCTTAAAAGGTGCGGGCACGATTATCGCCAGTGAAAGCGGGCAAATGGCTTTTGCCGATGTGGGTAATGCCGGGATGGCATCGGGTGGTATGGGTGATGTGCTCACCGGTATTATTGCCTCGTTAATGGGACAAAAATTGGCGCTGTTTGATGCTGCCTGTGCAGGTTGCGTTGTTCACGGTGCTGCCGCTGATACGTTGGCTGAGCAGCGAGGCACGCGCGGCATGCTGGCATCAGACTTATTTGATCTGCTGTGGCAGTTTGTTAATCCAGAGATGAATCAAGAAGCATGAAGAGCTGTGTTATACCTTTGCCCAATGAGGCGGCAACACTCGAACTGGGTGCTCAACTGGCGCATGCCTGCGGCAATGCGGCGGTGATCTATCTTTATGGCGACCTCGGCGCGGGGAAGACCACATTCAGCCGCGGTTTCTTGCAGGCATCCGGTCACGCGGGCAATGTGAAAAGCCCGACCTATACCCTGGTTGAGCCTTATGCTCTGGAAGGGCGTTCCGTCTATCATTTCGATCTCTATCGCCTTGCCGATCCAGAAGAGCTGGAATTCATGGGCATTCGTGACTACTTCACGAATGATGCTATTTGTCTGGTCGAATGGCCTCAGCAGGGCGCAGGCATTTTGCCACCGCCGGATGTCGCGCTGACGCTGCGTTACGTCAATGAGGCACGTGAAGCCGAGCTGGTAGCGCATTCCGCGCTGGGGCAGCGCTGGGTTGAACAGATTGAACAAGGCAGGGCGCAGGCATGATGTCATGGATGAAAATGCTTGTACTGGCAGGATTGCTACTTATCGCCAGGCCTCTGTTTGCGGCGAATCTGTCTGATATTCAGGTATCAAACGGTGGAAATCAGGCTACGGTGACGCTGAGTTTTTCCGGTCAGCCGATTTACGCCTATTTTCCGTTGCACAATCCCGATCGCGTGGTGCTGGATATTCGCCAAAGCGGTGTCATTAAAGGCTTACCGCTGACGTTTAGTGGCGATAACATCGTTAAGCGCATTCGTACCAGTACCCCGAAAGATAAACAAAGCATACGGTTGGTCTTTGAGCTGACTCAGTCGGGAAAAACCCGTGCCGTCACGCAACGTAATGGTAATAACTACAGCGTGGTTTTCACCATTCAGGGCAAACGTCCTGCCGTCACACGCAGTGCGCCTGTTGTCACGACGGAAGCACAACCATCGCGTGCGCGGGAAACCGCCGCCAGCAATCCGTTTAACGCTAATCCGGTGACCACGGTAACCAACACCAACAGCACCGCCCGTCCGGGTGGTGTGGCCAACCGGGATGATACGGTGATCGTAGCGATTGATGCCGGTCACGGCGGTCAGGACCCTGGGGCGATAGGCCAGCATGGGCTTAAAGAGAAAAACGTCACCATCGCCATCGCGCGCAAACTGAAAGTGCTGTTAAACGACGACCCGATGTTTAAAGGCGTTTTAACCCGTGATGGCGACTACTTTATCTCCGTGATGGGCCGCTCGGATGTTGCGCGTAAAGCAAATGCCAACGTACTGGTGTCGATTCACGCCGATGCGGCACCGAGTCATGCAGCAACGGGAGCCTCGGTCTGGGTATTATCCAACCGTCGTGCCAACAGTGAAATGGCCAACTGGCTGGAACAGAAAGAGAAACAGTCTGAGCTCTTAGGTGGAGCCGGTGATTTGCTGGCGAACAGCCAGGCCGATCCTTACCTGAGTCAGGCCGTACTGGATTTGCAGTTTGGTCACTCGCAGCGCGTCGGCTACGACATCGCCACAAAGGTCATACAGCAACTGCGTGGCGTGACGTCCTTACATAAGCGTTTACCTGAGCATGCCAGCCTTGGCGTGTTACGTTCGCCGGATATTCCTTCGCTTCTGGTGGAAACCGGTTTTATCAGTAATGCCTCGGAGGAGCGACTGCTCGGCAGTAGCGCACACCAGGATAAGATTGCTCAGTCGATATATAAAGGACTGCGCGCTTATTTCCTGGCGCACCCGCTACAATCGGTCCCAAAGGAGGAAAACCGGCCGCTGGATACGCCGCCAGCGGTCAGCGTAGCCAGTAATCCGGCGACCGGCGAGACGCAGTATACGGGGGCTATTCAGCGTCATACCGTGACGCGCGGCGAAACGCTCTCAGGGATTGCAGCGAAATATGGCGTCAGCATGGCCACCTTGCGGCAAATGAATACCCTGAAGCGGGATGTGGTCTGGGTCGGTCAGCGGTTGAAAGTGCCTGCCAGTGCCGTGGCAAGCCGCACTGCGCCCGCTTCGCCAGTGGCGCGCCGTCCGGTGCGACATAAAGTGGTGCGCGGTGACTCGCTGAGCAGTATCGCCGCCCATTATGGCGTCAGCCCAAAATCGATTCTCCAGGCGAATAACCTGAAATCCACCAACGTGATGTTGGGTCAGAATCTGAAAATCCCTGCATCCTGATTGTTAGCCCGGCCTCTGCGCCGGGTTGCCAGCCACAAGGATATCCAGCATGCCAATACAAATTTTGCCGCCGCAACTTGCTAACCAGATTGCCGCCGGAGAAGTGGTTGAGCGTCCCGCATCGGTTGTCAAAGAGCTGGTGGAAAACAGCCTTGATGCAGGTGCAACGCGCATTGATGTGGATATTGAGAAGGGCGGGGCAAAACTGATTCGTATCCGCGATAACGGCTGTGGGATTGCAAAGAACGAACTGGCCATGGCGCTGGCTCGCCATGCCACCAGTAAAATTGCTTCGCTGGACGATCTTGAGGCCATCATGAGTCTGGGCTTTCGCGGTGAAGCCTTAGCCAGTATCAGTTCTGTTTCTCGCCTGACCCTGACATCGCGCACGGCCGAACAAACCGAAGCCTGGCAGGCCTACGCCGAAGGGCGTGATATGGCGGTTACCGTTAAACCCGCCGCCCATCCTTGTGGCTCTACGCTGGAAGTGCTCGACCTGTTTTACAACACGCCGGCTCGTCGCAAATTTATGCGCACCGAAAAAACCGAATTTGGTCATATTGATGAAGTGATCCGACGCATCGCGCTGGCGCGCTTTGATGTTGCTATCTCATTGAGCCATAACGGCAAACTGATGCGTCAGTACCGGGCTGTCAACGATGAAGGGCAACGTGAGCGTCGGCTGGGGGCGATTTGCGGCACGACATTTATGCAGCATGCGCTTCGCATTGAGTGGCAGCATGATGATCTGGCGTTACGCGGCTGGGTTGCCGATCCGGCCGGGTCGCGTCAGGTGAGCGATATACAGTACTGTTATGTGAATAGTCGCATGATGCGTGACAAGCTGATTAATCATGCCATTCGCCAGGCGTTTCAGAGCCAGCTGCAGGATGACCAACAACCTGCCTACGTGTTGTATTTAGAGATAGATCCTCATCAGGTGGATGTGAATGTGCATCCGGCAAAACACGAAGTGCGCTTTCATCAGTCGCGTCTGGTGCACGACTTCATCTATCAGGGCGTGATGAGTGTGTTGCAGGAAAGTGCCTCGCCCGTCCTGCCGACGTTGCAGGCGGAAGAACCGGCTCCGCGCTGGCAGCAAGAAAACCGTCAGGCGGCGGGCGGCAACCATTTTAGCCAGCCGGCTGTCACGGCGAAGGCTGCCGGGCCATCGGCATCGGCAGCTCCCGCCTGGCAAAGCAAAGAGCCGGGATACAGTCAGCGCGAAGGCCGGGTTTACCAGCAACTGCTGAAAACGCCTGCCAGTGCACCTGGAGCAAAAAGTGCAGAGCCTGCGGCACGTGCGCCAGTCAGTGCCGCACCGCCTTTGGCGGCCCATTCCCATAGCTTTGGCCGTGTGTTAACCGTGCTTGACGGGCAATATGCCCTGCTTGAACAGGACCAGAGTTTACTGCTGATGGCGCTGCCTGTGGCGACCCGCTGGTTAAAGCAGGCACAGCTAGAACCCCGCGAAAGTGGGCTGAAATCACAGCCGCTGTTGATTCCGGTGCGCTTAAAAATCGCCCCTGCCGAACGCAAAGCAGCCCAGGAAAATCTGAGCCTGCTTAATCAGATGGGCATTGATTTACACCCTGAGGGTGACCACATTATTTTGCGGGCGGTGCCTTTACCGTTACGAACACAAAATTTACAAATCTTGATTCCTGAACTGTTAGGCTATCTCGCCCGGCAGCAAGAGAACTCTGCTACGCAACTGGCCCAGTGGCTGGCGCGACGTGAAGATGCAGAGCCTCAAAACTGGAATCACTCCCAGGCGATTACCCTGTTGGCTGAGCTTGAAAGGCTTTGTCCGCAGTTACTTAAATCGCCACCTTCTGGCTTAGTACAAGCCATCGAGATTGAGAGCGCGGTAAACGCGTTGAAGCATGAGTGAACTGAACCAGGCTGGCCGGCCTAAGGCAATATTTTTGATGGGGCCTACAGCGTCAGGTAAAACCGCACTTGCGATTGAACTGCGCAAACAGTTGCCTGTAGAGCTTATCAGCGTTGATTCGGCTTTGATTTATCGTCAGATGGATGTCGGTACGGCAAAACCTTCTGCTGAAGAGCTGGCACAGGCGCCTCATCGTTTGCTGGACATTCGCGATCCGGCTGAAGCCTATTCGGCGGCAGAGTTTCGACGTGATGCGTTAGCAGAAATGGCGGATATCGTTCAGCATGGACGAATTCCGTTGCTTGTTGGTGGAACTATGCTCTACTTCAAGGCGTTACTTGAAGGATTGTCGCCGCTGCCCTCGGCCGATCCGGAGGTTCGTCAAAAAATAGAGCAAATGGCGAATGAAAGAGGCTGGGAAGCTTTACATCGTCAACTTTGCGAAATTGATCCGGTCGCAGGCAGTCGTATTCATCCGAATGATCCGCAGAGACTTTCGCGAGCACTGGAAGTTTTTTTTATTTCGGGTAAAACTTTAACGGAACTGACAAAAATTTCTGGTAAAGCGTTACCCTACGATGTCCATCAGTTTGCTATCGCCCCCGCGAGTCGCGAGCTGTTGCATCAACGCATCGCATTGCGTTTTGAGCAGATGTTGGCGTCAGGATTTGAAGCGGAGTCTCGGGCCCTGTTTGCACGAGGTGATTTGCATACGGATATGCCTTCCATTCGTTGTGTTGGCTATCGCCAGATGTGGTCTTATTTAGCTGGCGAGATCGATTACGACGAAATGGTTTATCGGGGAGTTTGCGCAACCCGGCAACTCGCTAAACGCCAGATGACCTGGTTACGTGGTTGGGAGAATATTCACTGGCTAGACAGTGATGAACCTCACTTAGCGCGTGATACAGTACTGAAGGTTGTTAGTGCGAAGCATGGGTGATTGTGTACAATTGGCAAGTTACGTGCGCAAATTTTTACGCAGTTTTTTTCAGAACCACTGTGTTCTACAAGCAACAAACAACAAGCATATAAGGAAAAGATAGAATGGCTAAGGGGCAATCATTACAAGACCCGTTTCTGAACGCACTGCGTCGTGAACGTGTTCCGGTTTCGATTTATTTGGTCAACGGTATTAAGCTGCAAGGTCAGATTGAATCCTTTGATCAGTTCGTAATTTTGTTGAAAAACACGGTAAGTCAGATGGTTTATAAACATGCCATTTCTACCGTTGTGCCTTCACGCCCGGTTTCTCACCATAGCAATAATCCTGGCGGTGGCAGCAGCAATAATTACCATCATGGCGGCAGCAGCACTTCTGCTCAGTCGCAGCCACAACAAGACGGTGATAACGCAGAGTAAAGCGGCACCGTTTCACCAGGATCGGAAAGCGTCATGCTTTCCGTCCTGGTCTTTTTATATAAGCGAGGTTATAGCTTGTTTGACCGTTATGATGCCGGTGAGCAGGCCGTACTGGTACACATCTGGTTCTCCCAAGACAAAGAGCTGGAAGATTTACAGGAATTCGAAACCCTGGTGTCTTCTGCTGGCGTTGAAGCACTGCAGGTTATTACCGGCAGTCGTAAAGCGCCACATCCCAAGTATTTTGTCGGTGAAGGAAAGGCCGTTGAAATTGCCGATGCGGTAAAAACAAGTGGAGCATCGGTCGTCCTTTTCGATCATGCCTTAACGCCCGCTCAGGAACGTAATCTTGAGCGCCTGTGCGAGTGCCGTGTTATCGACCGCACTGGCCTTATTCTTGATATCTTTGCCCAGCGCGCGCGTACCCATGAAGGTAAATTGCAGGTTGAGCTGGCGCAGTTGCGTCACCTTGCAACACGTCTGGTACGTGGCTGGACTCACCTTGAACGCCAGAAGGGCGGTATCGGCCTGCGTGGCCCGGGTGAAACCCAGTTAGAAACTGACCGCCGTTTGCTGCGTGGGCGCATTAGCCAAATTTTGTCGCGTCTTGAACGTGTTGAGAAACAGCGCGAGCAGGGACGACAGGCGCGTGCCAAAGCCGATGTGCCGACCGTTTCACTGGTGGGCTACACCAACGCCGGTAAATCTACCCTCTTCAATGCCATCACGTCTGCCAATGTCTATGCCGCGGATCAACTCTTTGCGACGCTGGACCCGACGCTACGTCGGCTGAACGTTGCCGATGTGGGCGAAGTGGTGTTGGCCGATACCGTCGGTTTTATTCGCCATCTTCCGCACGACCTGGTTGCCGCCTTTAAAGCCACTCTGCAAGAGACGCGTCAGGCCACACTGCTGATGCACGTCATCGATGCTGCCGATGTGCGGGTTAACGAAAATATCGATGCGGTTAATGAGGTGCTGGAAGAAATCGAAGCTGATGAAATCCCCACGCTATTGATCATGAATAAGATCGATGTGCTGGACGGTTTCGAGCCACGCATTGACCGTGATGAAGACAATATGCCGGTTCGCGTGTGGCTGTCCGCGCAATCCGGTATCGGTATTCCCTTATTATGGCAGGCGCTTTCCGAGCGACTGTCAGGTGAGATTGCGCAGTATGATTTACGTCTGCCACCGGATGCGGGTCGCTTACGCAGCCGCTTCTACCAGTTGCAGGCGATTGAAAAAGAGTGGAATGAAGAAGACGGCAGTGTTGGTTTGCATGTGCGAATGCCGATTATTGACTGGCGCCGCTTATGCAAGCAGGAGCCGTCGCTGACCAGTTATATTGTTTGATATTGCCAAATCGAACTTACTCTGAGGATTTTATGTTGTCGTGCGGTGTGGGTTGATTCATCTCTGACTGCGATTTTGCTTACGGTCAGGCAAGGAGCACAACCCGCGCTGTGACAATATCAAATACAACGGGTAAGCCGCTAAAACTATAAATGGAGTAATGACATGGCGTGGAATCAGCCCGGAAATAACGGACAGGACCGCGACCCGTGGGGAAGCAGCAATAATCAAGGCGGCAACTCTGGGGGGAATAAGGGAGGTAAGGAATCTGGGCCTCCTGATCTGGATGATATCTTCCGTAAACTGAGCAAAAAGCTCGGCGGATTCGGTGGTGGCAAAAAAGGTGATAACGGTCAGCGCAGTGCCGGCGGTAGCGGCAAAATTTTTGGCATCGTCGCCGTGGCGGCCATCGTCATCTGGGCCGCGAGCGGATTTTACACCATTAAAGAAGCGGAGCGCGGCGTCGTTACTCGCTTTGGTAAGTTCAGCCACCTGGTCGAGCCCGGCCTGAACTGGAAACCGACCTTTATCGATCAGGTTCGTGCCGTCAACGTCGAGGCCGTTCGCGAACTGGCCGCGTCTGGCGTGATGCTGACCTCGGATGAAAATGTCGTGCGCGTTGAAATGAACGTGCAGTATCGCGTAACCGATCCTGAACGCTATCTGTTTGCTGTGACCAGTGCTGATGACAGCCTGCGTCAGGCAACTGACAGCGCCCTGCGCGGCGTGATTGGCCGTTCTACCATGGATCGTATTTTGACTGAAGGTCGTACGGTCGTGCGTAGCGAAACGCAACGTGAAATCGACGAAACCATTCGTCCGTACGATATGGGCATCACGGTGCTTGACGTCAACTTCCAGGCGGCACGTCCACCGGAAGAAGTGAAGTCTGCCTTTGACGATGCGATTGCCGCACGTGAAAACCGTGAGCAATACGTACGTGAAGCCGAAGCCTATGCCAACGAAGTTCAGCCGCGTGCGAACGGTCGGGCACAACGTGTTCTGGAAGAAGCGCGCGCTTATAAAGAGCGGACGGTTCTGGAAGCCCAGGGTGAAGTGGCGCGTTTTGCCAAGATTTTACCTGAATACAAAGCTGCGCCAGAAATCACTAAAGAGCGCCTGTACATTGAGACCATGGAGCGCGTACTGAGCCATACACGGAAAGTGCTGGTAAGCGACCGTGGTAATAACCTCATGGTCCTGCCTCTTGATCAACTGATGCGTGGCGGTCAGTCTTCATCCGCGAAAAGTGGACAGAAAAGCAGCTCAACATTGCCATCGCTTGGTGATCGCAGTGCCAGCCGCAGTGACACCTCGTCATACAGTCCAGACAGCATCATGGATCAGCGTCGGGTTAATGCTCAGCGCAACGATACCCAGCGCGAAGGGAGAGAGTAATCAATGCGTAAGCCAGTAATTGTACTAATCATTATCGCGTTGGTGGCACTTTATGCGTCGCTGTTCGTGGTACAGGAAGGTGAGCGAGGCATTGTTCTGCGCTTTGGTAAAGTGTTGCGCGACGGCGAAAACAAACCGCAGGTGTTTGCGCCGGGTCTGCATTTCAAGATTCCGTTTATCGAAACGGTGAAAACGCTTGATGCGCGTATCCAGACCATGGACAACCAGGCCGATCGCTTTGTGACCAAAGAGAAGAAAGACCTGATCGTGGACTCTTACATTAAGTGGCGCATCAGCGATTTCAGTCGTTACTACCTGGCGACCGGCGGTGGTGATGTTTCTCAGGCCGAAGTGCTGCTGAAACGCAAATTCAGTGACCGTTTACGTTCAGAGATGGGACGTCTTGATGTCAAAGATATCGTGACCGATTCCCGTGGGCGTTTAACCACCGATGTCCGTGATGCGTTGAATACCGGCACGGCGGGGGGCGACGATGAAGTGGCCACGCCTGCAGCGGATAATGCTATCGCCAGTGCGGCCGCGCGTGTCGAGCGTGAAACCAACAGCAGTGAGCCTGCGCCAAATCCAAACAGTATGGCGGCGTTAGGCATTCAGGTGGTTGATGTGCGGATCAAACAGATCAATCTGCCAACAGAAGTGTCAGATGCGATCTTTAACCGTATGCGTGCAGAACGTGAAGCCGTTGCACGAAGCCAGCGTTCGCAGGGTCAGGAAGAGGCCGAAAAACTGCGTGCTCAGGCCGATTACCAGGTTACCCGTACGCTTGCAGAAGCACAGCGTGAGGCATTGATTACCCGCGGTGATGGTGATGCAGAAGCTGCGAAGCTGTTTGCCAACGCATTCAGTCAGGACCCGGATTTCTATGCGTTTATCCGCAGCCTGCGCGCGTATGAAAACAGCTTCAATGACAATCAGGACGTGATGGTACTGAGCCCGGATAGCGACTTCTTCCGCTACATGAAGGCACCTTCTAACGCCACGCGTTAAGAACTGATATAACTAACAGGCCGACAATGTTGTCGGCCTTTTTTTTGGATGCAGTATGAACGTGAATATCTGGATGGCACTGGCGTTAGTGCTGGTGCTTGAGGGCTTGGGGCCGATGTTTATGCCACGGCTGTGGCGACGGGTGATTTTGAGCATGACGCAGTTACCCGATCGCCTGTTACATCGGTTTGGCGGTGGCTTAGTAGTGGCAGGTATGGTGATCTATTGTATGTTGCGGCTGCATGGCGAGCTGTAATGGGTCAGTATCGCCGTCTGAATGGTATCTCAGCCTTGTTTTTACCCCTGGATGTTGTAGTGATCAAAACTCAGGCAAAAAAGCGCGCAATCGTATGCTAAAAGTGCTGAAAACCGCAAAATCAGATGGTAGAATCCTTTTTTAAGCAATCGGTGATTTTGAGAAATGGGTAAGAACGTCGTCGTACTGGGCACCCAATGGGGTGACGAAGGTAAAGGTAAGATTGTAGACCTTCTGACTGAGCGCGCTAATTACGTTGTGCGTTATCAAGGCGGCCACAATGCGGGCCATACACTTGTCATCAACGGTGAAAAAACCGTACTCCACTTAATCCCTTCTGGCATTCTGCGCGACAACGTGACCAGCATTATTGGTAACGGTGTGGTGCTTTCACCTGAAGCTCTGATGAAAGAGATGAAAGGCCTGGAAGCGCGTGGGATTCCGGTACGCGAACGTCTGCTGATTTCTGAAGCCTGTCCGTTAATCCTGCAATACCATGTGGCCATGGATATGGCGCGTGAAAAAGCGCGCGGTGCGAAAGCCATTGGTACAACAGGCCGCGGTATTGGACCGGCTTATGAAGACAAAGTTGCCCGTCGTGCACTGCGCGTCAGCGACCTGTTTAATAAAGAAACCTTCGCCGCCAAGCTGAAAGAAGTCATGGATCTCTATAACTTCCAGCTGGTGCATTACTACAAAGAAGAAGCCGTTGACTACGACAAAGTGCTGAGTGATGTGATGGCGGTTGCCGACATTCTCACCGGTATGGTCGTTGACGTTTCTGAACTGCTGGACGTGGCGCGCAAGCGTGGCGATCTGATTATGTTCGAAGGCGCGCAAGGGACACTGCTGGATATTGACCACGGTACTTATCCCTATGTCACGTCCTCTAATACCACTGCAGGTGGCGTTGCGACCGGCTCAGGTATTGGTCCACGCTATGTGGATTACGTGCTGGGTATCGTTAAAGCGTATTCAACGCGTGTGGGTGCAGGTCCGTTCCCGACTGAGTTATTCGATGAAACCGGTGAGTTCCTTTGCAAGCAGGGTAACGAATTTGGTGCCACAACTGGCCGCCGTCGTCGCACAGGCTGGCTGGATGCGGTCGCGGTTCGCCGTGCCGTACAGATCAACTCGCTCTCCGGCTTCTGTATGACCAAGCTGGACGTACTGGACGGTCTGAAAGAAGTGAAAATTTGTGTGGCTTACCGCATGCCTGACGGCAGCGAAGTCACCACCACGCCGCTGGCAGCGGAAAACTGGGAAGGCATTGAGCCGATCTATGAAACCATGCCGGGCTGGAGCGAAACCACTTTTGGTGTCAAAACGCTGGAAGGCCTGCCTCAGGCCGCGCGTAACTACATTAAACGTGTAGAAGACGTGACGGGTGTACCGATTGATATTATTTCAACAGGTCCCGATCGCAGCGAAACGATGATTCTGCGCGATCCTTTCAACGCCTAATCATCCTGTGGCCGGACATTGTCCGGCCTTTGTTTTTTATGTTATTTAATGCCACTAAATGCCCCTTCGCTTGTCAAACCTTTCACTGGCTGAAAAAAATACACAGCCGTCATCAGTCTGGTTTATCATCGTAACTCGATACGTAAGAGCCAGTTCAATATTGAAATAAAAAGCAGGACGGGCGAGCATAGACGTGCCACCGGATGATTGACTGAGGTCACTGTGCAGCTAACAAGTTTTACCGATTACGGCCTGCGGGCGCTGATCTATATGGCCACCTTGCCTGAAGGCAGGCTGACCAATATTTCTGAAGTCACCGATACGTATGGCGTATCGCGTAATCATATGGTCAAAATTATCAATCAGCTTAGTCGTGCAGGGTTTGTCTCGGCCATCCGGGGCAAAAACGGTGGTATTCGCCTGGGAATGCGCGCCAGCGACATCGTGATTGGCGAAGTGGTACGCAAAATGGAGCCACTACAGTTAGTCGATTGCACGACCTGTTCCATCGCGCCTGCCTGCCGCCTCAAAAAGGCCTTACATGATGCCGTGCAGCTGTTTTTACAGGAGCTGGATGGCTATACGCTGGCAGATTTAGTGGAAGGTAATACACCTTTATATGAAATTATATTGTCCGAACCGCCGGTGGCAATGAATATTAAATGACATCGGAGGAACCCTAATGTCAAAAGATCCTTTTCTGGACAGAGAAGCTGAAAAGTACGAAAACCCTATTCCGAGCCGTGAATTTATTCTGGCTCTGTTAGAAAAACGAGAAAAACCCGCCAGCCGTGAAGAGCTGGCACAAGAGATGAACCTGCAGGAAGAAGAGCACCTCGAAGCCTTGCGCCGTCGCCTACGTGCGATGGAACGTGACGGTCAGTTAGTTTTTACCCGCCGCCAGTGTTATGCCCTGCCAGAACGTCTCGATCTGCTCCGTGGAAAAGTCATTGGTCACCGTGATGGCTATGGCTTTCTCCGTGCGGAAGGACAAAAGGATGACCTCTACCTGTCGGCTGAACAGATGAAATTCTGTATGCATGGCGATGTGATTCTCGCTCAGCCACTGGGTGCCGATCGCAAAGGTCGCCGTGAAGCCCGCGTGGTGCGGGTGCAGGAACCGCGTAACAATCAGATCGTCGGCCGCTATTTTACTGACGCAGGTGTCGGTTTTGTGGTGCCAGACGACAGTCGTCTGAGCTTCGACATCCTGATTGGCCCTGAAGAAACCATGAATGCCCGTATGGGCTCCGTGGTGGTGGTCGAGCTGTTGCAGCGTCCCACGCGTCGTTCGAAGGCGATTGGCAAAATCGCCGAGATTCTGGGCGATGACATGGGCACCAGCCTCGCGGTCGATATGGCACTGCGCACCCATGAGATTCCACACAACTGGCCGCCAGAAGTTGAGGCGCAGGTTGGCAAACTGAATGAAGAAGTACCAGAGTCGGCGAAAAAAGGCCGCGTTGACCTGCGCGACCTGCCGTTAGTGACCATTGATGGCGAAGATGCGCGTGACTTTGATGATGCGGTCTACTGCGAGAAAAAACGCGGTGGCGGCTGGCGGCTGTGGGTTGCCATTGCGGATGTGAGTTACTACGTGCGCCCCGGTACACCGCTGGATAACGAAGCGCAGCAGCGCGGTACCTCGGTGTATTTCCCTTCGCAGGTCGTTCCGATGCTGCCAGAAGTGCTGTCGAACGGTTTGTGTTCACTGAATCCACAGGTCGATCGCCTGTGTATGGTGTGCGAAATGACCGTGTCGTCAAAAGGTAAGCTTACCGGCTTTAAACATTACGAAGCGGTGATGAATTCCCACGCACGTCTGACCTACAACAAAGTCTGGAATATCCTGCAGGGCAACCCGGAACTGCGCGAGCAATACGCGCCGCTGGTGAAAGATCTGCAGGAACTGCACAACATGTATCAGGTGTTGGAAACCGCGCGTGAAGAGCGCGGCGGAATCTCATTTGAAACCGAAGAAGCGAAATTTATTTTTAACGCGGAACGTCGCATCGAACGCGTCGAGCGTACCTCGCGTAATGATGCTCACAAGCTGATTGAAGAGTGCATGATTCTGGCGAACATCGCCTCCGCGCGTTTCGTTGAGAAGCACCAGGAGCCGGCGCTGTTCCGCGATCACGATCGTCCAAGCGATGACAGCATCAAGAGCTTCCGCACCGTGTTGAATGAGCTGGGCCTGAGCTTACCGGGCGGTAATAAACCACAACCGATCGATTATGCCGCGCTGCTGAAGCAGGTTGCCGATCGTCCGGATGCGGAAATGCTGCAAACTATGCTGCTGCGCTCCATGAAACAGGCGGTGTACGATCCAGAAAACCGCGGCCACTTTGGTCTGGCGCTGTCCTCTTATGCCCACTTTACCTCGCCAATCCGCCGCTATCCGGATTTATTGCTGCATCGCGCCATCAAGTATCTGCTGGCAAAAGAGCAGGGCGAAGTGAAAGGGCTGACCACGGAAACCGGCGGTTACCACTACGACATGCAGCAAATGCTGCAGCTGGGCCAGCACTGTTCCCTGACCGAGCGCCGTGCCGATGAAGCGACCCGCGACGTTGCGGACTGGCTGAAGTGCGACTTTATGCAGGATCAGGTGGGCAACGTCTTCAATGGCGTGATCTCCAGCGTAACCGGGTTCGGCTTCTTTGTGCGCCTTAGCGATCTGTTTATCGACGGGCTGGTTCACGTCTCGACGCTGGACAACGATTACTATCGTTTCGATCCTGTAGGACAGCGACTGATTGGTGAATCCGGCGGTCGTACCTATCGTCTCGGTGATACCGTTGAAGTGCGGGTCGAAGCGGTCCATATGGACGAGCGTAAAATCGACTTTGCGCTGGTGTCCAGTAAGCGCCAGGTTCGTGGTGAAGGCAAAACCGAACGGGATAAGGCGAAGCGTGATGGCAAAGCGCCGACAAAGCATCGTCGCCAGGCCAGCCGTAAAACCAATTTCGAGCCGGATTCAGCCTTCCGCAACAGCAGCAGTAAGCCTGCCGAGGCCCGGACTGAGAAAAAAAGTAAAAAAGTTTCAGAGAAAACCCGTAAAATCGCCGCCGCCACTAAGGCCAGGCGTGCCGCGAAGAAGGCGAAGCCTGCCTGATGCGCACATCAGCCCCTGCAAGCGCGCAGGGGCTGTTATCCATTCATTTCCAACCACTGAGCAGATTGATGAGCGAAATTATTTTTGGTATCCATGCCGTGCAGGCACTGCTGGAACGCGATCCTCAGCGTTTCCAGGACGTCTTTATTCTCAAAGGCCGCGACGATCGTCGCCTGCAACCGCTGGTGACCGCGTTAGAAGCTCAAGGGATCGTGATTCAGCTGGCCGACCGTAAATGGCTGGACAGCCAGGTAGAAGGCGGCGTGCATCAGGGGATTGTGGCGCGGGTGAAGCCCGGCCGCCAGTATCAGGAAGGGGATCTGCCCGACCTGTTACAGAGCCTGGAGAAGCCATTCCTGCTGGTGCTGGACGGCGTTACCGATCCGCACAACCTCGGTGCCTGCTTACGTAGCGCCGATGCTGCCGGTGTCCATGCCGTGATTGTTCCCAAAGATCGCTCCGCACCGCTGAACGCGACCGCGAAAAAAGTCGCCAGTGGTGCTGCCGAAAACGTTCCCCTGATCAGGGTGACGAACCTGGCGCGCACCTTACGCCTGTTGCAGGAATATAACATCTGGGTTGTCGGCACCGCCGGCGAAGCCGACCATACCGTTTACCAAAGCAAGATGACCGGCCCGATGGCGCTGGTGATGGGCGCAGAAGGTGAAGGTATGCGCCGCCTGACACGTGAGCATTGTGATGAGTTGATCAGCATTCCGATGGCCGGAAGCGTTTCATCCCTCAATGTCTCAGTCGCCACTGGCGTGTGTCTGTTTGAAGCGGTACGTCAGCGCAACGCGTGATCGCTGCCGCAAATTCGTTTCTCTGTCCGGTCATAATGGCAACGCACCTTACATACTAAGTGGGTAACATCCGCGAGGAGCCGTTATGACCTGGACAACGCACACCGTTTTCAATCAACCTTTTCCCCTCAGTAACAGCAACCTGTTTCTGTCCGATGTTCCCCTCTGTGACGCACTGTTACGTGAAGGCGGCGGATGGGACAGTGAATGGCTGGCGTCGGTGGGCAGGCAACTGGGCAGCGCCGAATCCCTGGAGCTGGGCAGGCTCGCCAATGCCTGTCCGCCGGAACTCCATCGTTACGACGCTCGCGGTGTCAGGCTGGATGACGTCCGCTTTCATCCGGCCTGGCATTTACTGATGCAGGGCCTTTGCGCCAGCCGCCTGCATAACCTTAGCTGGCAGCCCGACGTACTACCCAATGCCAGTGTGGCCCGTGCGGCCCGGTTTATTCTACATGCCCAGGTCGAGGCCGGGACGCTCTGCCCGGTGACCATGACCCACGCTGCGATTCCCTTGCTACAGCGCTATCTGCCTGCCCATTTTGAATCCTGGATCGATCCTTTACTCAGCGATCATTATGATACGCATGCGGTTTCGGGCGATCAAAAGCGTGGACTGCTGATTGGCATGGGCATGACCGAAAAGCAGGGCGGCAGCGATGTGCTGACCAATACGACGCGTGCGGAGCCTCTTAATGGGCGCGGAAGTGGCGAAGCGTATCGAATCGTCGGCCACAAATGGTTTTTCTCTGTGCCACAAAGTGATGCGCATGTGATTCTTGCGCAAACCCAACAGGGGCTAAGCGCCTTCTTTTTACCCCGCTTACTGCCGGATGGATCTCGTAACGCCATTTTCATTGAGCGGCTAAAAGACAAGCTCGGTAACCGATCCAACGCCAGCAGCGAGGTTGAGTTCAAAGAGGCGACCGGCTGGCTGCTGGGCGACGAGGGAGACGGCGTGCGCCTGATCCTCAAGATGGCGGGCATGACGCGTTTTGACTGCGCGCTGGGCAGCCACGGCCAAATGCGCCGTGCCTTTTCCGTCGCGCTTTATCACACGCATCAGCGTCAGGTTATGGGGAAAAATCTGGTGGATCAGCCGCTGATGCGGCAAGTGCTGGCACGTCAGGCTTTGCAGTTAGAAGGGCAAACGGCACTGCTGATGCGGCTGGCACGCGCGTGGTCCTCGCCGGGCGATGCACATGAGGCGGCGTTTGCCCGGTTATTTACCCCAGCGGCAAAATACGTGATTTGCAAAGCGGGCTCGCCCTTTATCGCCGAGTCGATGGAGATGCTGGGCGGTGCAGGCTACTGCGAAGAGAGTGAACTGCCTCGCCTCTATCGTGACATCCCGGTAAACAGCATCTGGGAAGGATCGGGCAACGTGATGTGCCTGGACGTCCTGCGGGTTTTGACCAAACAGGGCGGCATGCTGGACATGCTCAAACAGGAATTTGACGCAGTGAAGGGATGTAATCGCCATTTCGATCGCAGTTGGCGACAGTTAGCCCTGGGCCTGAGGAAAATTGATGAGGTTCAGGCCCGCGAACTCAGCGAAAATCTGCTGCATCTGGCAACGGCAACGCAGCTGTTGAAGCATGCCGAGCCCTTGCTGGCGGATGCGTGGTGCAGTCAGTGGCTCGACAGGCGCGGTATGCGCTTACTCGAGGGCCCACTGACTGACCGGTTACTGGCGCGCGCCAGCGGCAGGTGAGGCGCCATACAGGATAGCGGTCGTGTACCAGATGCCTGGCGTGATCGTCTCATCAACCATCAGAATCTGATAGTAAACGGCACCGGCCTGGTTGGCGCGCGCGGCAATGGCGCGCTGCGCGTCATCGGGCGAGCCGCGTACACTGGCGCTAATGGTACCCAACTTCGGTAAACCGTAACTTTGGGCACGGGTAATGGACTGCGCCTCGCCAGTCGGCGCGGGCGGGGCTTTTGGCGTATCCTGGAACAGCGAGCAGCCACTTAAAAACAGACTTAACGTCAGTAACAGAGCGTAACGCATAGCAGATTCCTGGCAGTCATGTTAACAGGACAAGTGTAAGCCACTGGCTCGCAATCATCACGACTTGATTGAGAACACGCTGACTAACTGTGTCAAATGATGACCTTTGTCACTCAGGCTCTGCGCCGTCTGTTCTGCCTGTGCCACCAACTCGCTATTTTGATGCGTCGCCTGGCTAATCTGGTTCATCGCCAGGTTTACCTGACCAATGCCCGCCGACTGCTGTTGCGCGGCCACGTTAATTTCACCCATCAATGCCTGTACCTGCTCAATATGCGTCACGATATTACTCATCGCATCCCGGGTTTGCTCGGATAACGTATGACCTTCCGCGACGTGACGTATCGAAGTCGCAATCAGCGTATCGATTTCTTTTGCTGCCTGAGCCGAACGCTGTGCCAGCGCGCGCACCTCGGCGGCCACCACGGCAAATCCGCGACCGTGTTCACCTGCACGCGCGGCTTCAACGGCGGCATTCAGGGCCAGAATATTGGTCTGGAACGCAATGGACTCAATGACATGAGTAATGTCAGCAATGCTCTGCGACGATACGTTAATCGCCGACATGGTACTGACCGAGCGCGTCACCGTCTGGTTGCCGTTATTCACGATACCGCTGGCTTCGGCGACCAGAGACATCGCCTGACGCAGGCTATCGGCGGTGTGCTCAACGGTTGCACCAAACTGCTCCATGCTGGCCGATGTCTCTTCGACACTGCTGGCCTGGCGTCCAATCTGCGCACTAATGTTGTGGCTGCTGGCCGCAATCGTATCCGTACCATCGCTGATCTCCTGCGCGGCGCTGCGAACCTGAGCGACAATTTTCTCCAGACCTTCGCCAATACCGTTAATCGCGTTAATCAACTGGCCAACTTCGTCATGGCGCCTGGTGTCCAGGTGCTCCAGCAAATTACCGGCGGCATACTGCTCGGCTAAGTGAATAACCTGTTGCAATGGGCGCGTGATGGCGCGGCGGCTGTACCAGACAAAGCAGGGGGCAAACAGCAACACCAGAATCAGTCCGGTGATAAGAAACATATTTCGGCTGTGAATAACCGGTGCCAGCAGGCTGTCACGATTAACTTCACCGACCACAATCCAGTTCCAGCCGGGCAACTGTTGCCAGGCCAGCATCCTGGCTTCACCGTCGATCTCGGCTTGCTGCACGCCCTCGGGCTGGGTCAGCAGCTGCTTCATGACGCTATCCTGCCAGTCTGGACGTTTGCCTTCGTTCTGTTTATCAAACAGATACTGACCTTGCGCTGCGCCCGGTGAGCCGTTTAGCACATAAAAATGTCCGCTATCGCCAAGACGGCGAGCCAGCACTTTTTCGCGCATCAGGCCATACTGTTTGTCGATCTGTACGCCGACAAATAAAATCGCGATGACGGTGCCGCTGTCGTCTTTTATCGGTTGGTACTGGGTGATGTAGCGGTGGTCAAATAAGGTGGCCAGTCCGCGGTAGGTTTCCCCCTTCGTCACGCTTTTCCAGGCGGCACTGGCGCGGTCCAGTTGGGTACCGATCGCCCGGCTACCATCCTGCTTTTTCAGTGAGGTTGAAATCCGGATGAAATTATCACCATCACGGACAAAGATGGTGGCGACTGCCGCGGTGCGATCTGTAAAATCATCAACGGCAGTCTGATCAAGGTTAAGGGTTTTAAGTCCGGCGCGCAGCGTCGGGGTGGAAAACTCACCAACCTGAATACGTGCGGTTTCATCACGGCTGAAGCGCTTAGGTAAAAAGCTGACGAAGAGCTGAGTGTAGTTGCCCACCTCCTGGGTCAGCGTCGCATTAAACATGGACGTCATTTCAGTGATGCCCTGCACCTGATTGACCATGTCATCTACGGCAAGACTTTCCAGCTGGCGTGAAGCATTCTGGCTTTGAATAAGTGTCAAGGCCAACAACAAAACGCCTACACTGAAGGACGTTATGACGCACAGCTTCACTCCGAGGCTAGTGCGGCTAAGAGAGAAACGTTTCATAGAATACCTTTGTTTTCTTGTCAAATATGCATTAACAACGGCAGCGCAGCGGAAATGTTTAGTTAAGAAATTATTACTATTGTAATGTTGAAAACCCTCACCCAGCTTATGTTCGCTGGCGAGGCGTCCTAATCAGCCCCTGTTTCAGGAGAAAAAATGATAGAACTCACCACGGAAAGGTTTGCAGGTATTGAATGTCTGCATGCGGCACCTGCGGGCCAGCGCCAGCAGCGACTGCCAACGGTAGTGTTTTATCATGGCTTTACCTCGTCGAAAGAGGTGTACGCCTACTTTGCTGTGGCACTGGCACAGGCGGGATTTCGTGCGCTGATGCCCGACGCCGATATGCACGGCGCGCGCTACAATGGCGATGCCGACACGCGGTTTACGCATTTTTGGGACATTCTTAAACAGAACATCGATGAATTCCCGTTGATAGAAACGGCGTTGCGCGCCGACGATCTGATTGCCGGTGAACGTCTTGCCGTGGCGGGCGCGTCCATGGGCGGCATGACGGCGCTGGGCATTATGGCGCGCTATCCGCATATTCACAGCGTCGCCTGTATGATGGGTTCCGGCTATTTTATGCAGCTCAGCCAGACGCTTTTCCCTCCCGTCACGGTGACGAGCGAAGAGCATAAAGCCCTGTTCACGAAACGCATGGCTCCGCTGGCGGAGTATGATCCTTCAAGCCGTCTGCCGAATCTTGCGAACCGGCCGCTCCTGTTATGGCACGGCGAGGCTGACGAAGTGGTGCCTTTCGCGGAAACCCAGCGGCTGGATCGCGCTCTGCGCGAACAGGGGCTTGATGCTCATCTGATCACCTTGTCTGAAAAGCATATCGGCCACAAAATCACGCCGTCGGGCCTGACCGCGCTGGTCAGCTTTTTCAAGCGTCAGCTGTAGCCGTCAACGCCATCACCTCCTGCTTCTGCCACGGTTTATCGCCCTGTTCCCGCTTTCCGCACAAAAGGGCGGGAAACAGGGCGATTTCCGACCATTTACATGAAATCCCCGCTTGAGTTTGTCCGGCGTCGCCAGTATGATTACGCGTCAATTTTTCAGCTGCATTCAGAGGTGTGTGTCATTTCAATGATTCACAACCTATAACGTTCCTTGCTTCCGTGGGCCGCAGCTGACCCTGACAGGAGGCTGAATAATCCGTAAGGAGCAATTTCGATGCGTCATTACGAAATCGTATTTATGGTTCATCCTGACCAGAGCGAACAGGTTCCGGGCATGATCGAGCGTTACACTGGTGCTATCACTGGTGCAGAGGGCACGATCCACCGTCTGGAAGACTGGGGCCGTCGTCAGCTGGCTTACCCGATCAACAAACTGCACAAAGCACACTACGTTCTGCTGAACGTAGAAGCGCCGCAGGAAGCGATCGATGAGCTGGAAACGAACTTCCGCTTCAACGACGCCGTTATCCGTAGCATGGTTATGCGCGTTAAAAACGCGGTAACTGAAGCATCACCGATGGTTAAAGCGAAAGACGAGCGTCGTGAGCGCCGCGAAGATTTTGCTAACGAATCCGCTGATGACTCAGATGCTGGGGATTCTGAAGAGTAATCCATCGTGACGGTTAATCGGCTGCGCTTGTCTGGCACTGTGTGTAAGACGCCAGTTCGGAAAATTAGCCCGTCAGGAATTCCGCACTGTCAGTTCGTGCTTGAGCACAACTCGGTGCAGGAGGAGGCCGGATTTCACCGGCAAGCCTGGTGTCGAATGCCTGTTATTATTAGCGGCAGCGCCCATCAGGTGATTACTCAACATATAACGGTCGGCACGCAACTCATTCTCGAAGGCTTTATCAGCTGCCATCAGGCGCGAAATGGTCAGAGTAAAATGGTGTTACATGCCGAGCAGATTGAATTGATAGATTCTGGAGACTAGCCAAATGGCACGTTATTTCCGTCGTCGCAAGTTCTGCCGTTTCACCGCGGAAGGCGTTCAAGAGATCGATTATAAAGATATCGCAACGCTGAAAAACTACATCACCGAAAGCGGCAAGATTGTACCAAGCCGTATCACTGGTACTCGCGCAAAATACCAGCGTCAGCTGGCTCGTGCTATCAAGCGCGCGCGTTACCTGTCTCTGCTGCCGTACACTGATCGTCATCAGTAATCGGCAACTGTCCATTAACGACTTTAAGAGGATAAGGTAATGCAAGTTATTCTGCTTGATAAAGTAGCAAACCTGGGCAGCCTGGGTGATCAGGTTAACGTTAAAGCGGGCTACGCTCGTAACTTCCTGGTTCCACAGGGTAAAGCTGTTCCTGCTACCAAGAAAAACGTTGAATTCTTCGAAGCACGCCGTGCAGAACTGGAAGCCAAACTGGCTGACGTTCTGGCAGCATCAAATGCGCGCGCAGAAAAAATCAACGCACTGGGCACCGTTACCATCACGTCTAAAGCAGGCGATGAAGGTAAACTGTTCGGTTCCATCGGTACTCGCGACATCGCTGACGCTGTAACTGCAGCTGGCGTTGACGTGGCTAAGAGCGAAGTTCGTTTACCGAACGGCGTTCTGCGCACCACCGGTGAGCACGAAGTGGACTTCCAGGTTCACAGCGAAGTATTCGCGAAACTGATCGTGAACGTAGTAGCAGGTTAATTTTATTAATCTGCCGCACCTGAACGCCGACACTTGTGTCGGCGTTTTTGTTTTAAGCCCTGAATAACCTTCCTTTTGCCCGCTTGCCGCACCGCACAAGCATCGACATGTTCAACACAGAATGCAGCGCTATTTTATTGTTGGCCAACCGGGTGCCAAATCTCTGTCTCTGTTCCTGTAGCCGGAACGCTGCGCCCGGCGCGCTTTCCTGCCGAGGCTGAAATCATCCTGTCTTTACTTGCGCTGCGGATCTGCGTGGGAAGCGTGCTGGTAAAGAACATCAAACAACCGTGTTAGCGCCCATCCAGTGGCGTTCCGCCACCGGTTGTCGCTTATTCCACGCGCAGAAAGCTGCCGTCTGGCTGGCGGGTAAACAGCACCGGACCGTTCGTACCATCCAGCGTTAATCCCGTTACCACGCCTTTCGCATCCCGACGTACTTTCACCTGTTGGCCTTCTTTCAGCGTACTGAGCGGCTGACCGTTGCCCTCCACGCGCGCCATCGCAAACACGTCATTAACCGGGAGGTTATTGTCGCGGAACAGCTGCGCCAGCGTCTGCCCGGAGGCAATTTGGTAGCTGCGCCAGTCGCCCTGTGAATCAGCTTTTGCCTCCGGCTGGGAGGTGGATTTAGCGGGTTTGTTATCATAAATGTCCGCCTGCATCGGTACTTCTTTTTCAGCCGATGGGGTAACGGGACGCTCTACCGGATACTGCGGTGTGCTGGACGGCCAGAGGAAGGCCAGCAACAGGATGAATACGGCAATCACAATTCCACGGCGGTGCAACGCCGGCAGCGGGTCCATCCAGCGAATATCGTCTGTAAAATGCCAGAGGCGATACAGCCAGTTTGGCAGGCGAGACGGGACGTCTGAAGTCATATCGGGTTCCTCCGCTCCGGCACCTTGCGGCTGCTTTCGTTGCGGCAGTCGAGCTTGTAACCGGGTTAACATACGCCGTGCGAGCATCCTGCGGCGACGAGGGGCAATCTGGCCCATATTTTCTCTCTTTCTTATTGTGCCACTGATAAGGGGAAACGTGTCACTTATACAGTATGGGCAATGTGGACGCGAAGTGCCTGCCAGCATTGATAAATTTGACCTGCGTATTGTTTCTCTTTCGCCAGCAAAAGTCATCTACGACGCTGCGGATTTTACGCCAGCGGCCTGCGCTGCTATGCTGCCCGTCTTACTATATCCGAGAGTGAAAGGAACGAAGATGACTACCCCTTCTTTCGACAGCGTCGAAGCACAAGCAAGTTACGGTATTGGTTTACAGGTTGGCCAGCAGCTGCTGGAGTCTGGTCTGCAGGGGCTGCAGCCAGAAGCACTGCTCGCGGGCCTGCGCGACGCGCTGGAAGGGAACTCACCCGCGGTGCCTGTTGATGTAGTTCACCGCGCGCTGCGTGAAGTTCATGAGCGTGCTGAAAGCGTGCGTCGTGAGCGCGTGGAAGCGATGGCCGCAGAAGGCCAGGCTTTCCTGCAGCAGCATGCCCAGCGTGAAGGCGTCAGCAGCACCGAGTCAGGTTTACAGTTCAGCGTGATTACCCAGGGCGAAGGCGCGATTCCATCCCGTCAGGACCGCGTACGTGTGCACTATACCGGCAAACTGATTGACGGCACCGTATTCGACAGCTCCGTTGCCCGTGGCGAACCCGCTGAATTCCCGGTGACTGGCGTGATTGCAGGCTGGATCGAAGCGCTGACGCTGATGCCTGTTGGCTCTAAGTGGGAACTGGTGATCCCGCACGACCTCGCATACGGTGAGCGCGGTGCCGGTGCTTCCATTCCGCCGTTCAGCACCCTGATTTTTGAAGTTGAACTGCTGGAAATCCTGTAAAGGATAAGGGCGGCACCGTGCCGCCCTTAGTTATTTTACTGTTGTAGATTTACCTGCCAGATAGCAAATCCCGTCTCGTCATTCCCTGTTGCCTTCATCGGATATTGCGCATACTGCTGAATAAAGCGAGTTGCTTTATCGCCAGGTGCGGTCTCAAAGCGAATATCAAGAGGCTGTGCGCTATGTATCGCGGCCAGTCGCCAGTTATGATCGGCCTGCGGACGGACCTCGCCATTCTTTTTGGTTTCTGCACTGATATAAGCCGCCAGTATTGCGCGATTTTCATCCGGCGAGGCAAAAGCAATGTACTTATCGCCTGTTCCGGCAAATTTTCCGCTGTAGGCCCGGTAGTTATTGGTCGCCACCAGGAAGGTCGCTTTAGGATCGACAGGTTTCCCCTGCCAGCGCAGATCTTTAATGCGTGAAGCATCAGGATGGATCAGTTTGCACTCTTCGTCGTAACGGGCCGGTTGTGTCACATCAATTTGATAGCTGACACCGTCGATAACGTCGAAGTTATAGGTGCGAAAATCCCAGTTGATCAACGGCTGCGTCCGGCTGCTGGCAGGATCGATCTGATTAAACTGGCCCGCAGAGCATTCCAGCCACTCTTTCACCTGTTCGCCGCTGACTTTCATCACCACCAGGGTGTTGGGATACAAATAGAGGTCGGCCGCATTACGGAACGTCAGGTTGCCTTTCTCGACCTCCACATAGCTGGCAGGATCGTTCTTGCGCCCGCCGGCTTTAAAGGGGGCCGCCGCTGACAGCACCGGCAGCTTCGCCAGGTCGGGATCGCCCTGAATAAAATGTTCAACATAGGCACGCTGCGCATTATTCACAATCTGTACGGTCGGATCGTCCTGAACCAGTGACAGATAGCTGTACATCACATCAGCCGATTTGCCGATGGGCTGAGCTACAAATGCGCGGGTAGCATGATGATCGTCTTTCAGAACCTTAACCAGTGCGGGATCTTCAGAGGCCAGCGATTTTTTATGGGCGGTGTCATAGATGGGGCGCGCCTGTGCTGTACCGCCAGTGACCTGCCAGCGACCACCACCGTTGCTTAGCACCAGATCTACCACACCCAAATGATCGCCCCACATGCCTGGCATCACCGCAGGAATACCGTTTAGTGTGCCTTTCTCGATATCCGCACCTTTGATCCCCGCAAACTCCTTGCCCGGGAACACGGCATGCGCATGACCAAACATAATGGCATCAATGCCCGCAACCTCGCTGAGGTAGTAGACAGAGTTTTCGGCCATCGCCTGATAGGGTTCGCTGCTCAGGCCCGAGTGGGCTAGGGCGATAACCACATCCGCGCCTTTCGCTCGCATTTCTGGCACGTAGCGGCGTGCGGTTTCAGTGATGTCATCTACCCGAACGTTGTTTTGCAGGTTAGTTTTATCCCACACCATAATCTGCGGGGGAACAAAGCCGATATAGCCTACCTGCAAAGTATGCGTTTTCCCGTCACGATCGGTCACGCGAGTGGGTTTAATCAGATAAGGGGTAAAAAGCGGCTTGCCGCTTTTAAGATCGATGACGTTTGCATTGACATAGGGGAAACGCGCGCCCGCCAGTGCCTTGTGCAGATAGGGCAGGCCGTAGTTGAATTCATGGTTGCCCAGCGTACCCACGCTATAGTCCAGTGTGTTCATGGCTTTATAGACCGGATGAACATCGCCCTGTTTAAGCCCTTTGGCTGCCATATAGTCGCCCAATGGACTGCCCTGAATAAGGTCGCCATTGTCCACTAATACGCTGTTGGTGACTTCCTGACGTGCTGCATGGATCAGCGACGCCGTGCGCACCAGACCGTATTTTTCTGTGGGCGTATCTTTGTAATAGTCGAAGTCCATCATATTACTGTGCAGATCGGTTGTTTCCAGCACGCGCAAATCCACGGTGGCTCCCTGTACTGCAACTGAAACGCTCAACGCCAGTAACATCATTCCCGCCTTAAACATGCTCTCTCCCAAAGCTAAAAGATCAAGGCTACAAAAATAATGTAAAAGTCTGATGAAAGGGCAGATTAAATCGTGATGGATGTAACGTTTTGAGCCTGCCATCCGTCGCGCTCGGGCCGTCGATCTCATCGCTTAAGCCGAATAAGATCGTTGCTATTTCTGTCTATTGTGTTGATATAGCTGAAAAATGATTCAGAATGTTTGCCTGAAATCAGCGGTAAGCATGAAGCTGCTAGACTGTACTCCAATGGGTATGACAGTTAACGCGTAGCATTCGCATACATGAGGTGAAAAATGTTAGAGAAAATAAGCCAACTGGCGCGTGAAGCAGGCGACGCGATTATGCAGGTCTACAACGGTTCTGTTCCGGCAGAGATTTCCCACAAAGCGGATGATTCTCCTGTCACGGCGGCAGACCTGGCCGCTCATGATGTGATTGTATCGGGCTTAAAACGGCTGACGCCGGATATCCCGGTCCTGTCAGAAGAAGATCCGCCTGGCTGGGATGTCCGCCAGCACTGGCAGCGCTACTGGCTGGTCGACCCGCTGGATGGCACCAAAGAATTTATCAAACGTAACGGTGAGTTTACCGTGAACATCGCATTGATTGAGCAGGGTAAGCCGGTCATGGGCGTGGTTTACGCGCCCGCACTGGGCGTGATGTATTCCGCCGCAGAGGGCAAAGCCTGGAAAGAAGAGAACGGAGAGCGACAGCAAATTCATGTGCTTGATGCGCGTCCGCCGTTAGTGGTGGTGAGTCGTTCACATAATGACGATGAAGAGATGCAGGAATACCTGAAGCAACTGGGTGAACACCAGACGGTTGCGACCGGTTCTTCCTTGAAGTTTTGCCTGGTGGCTGAAGGGAAAGCCCAACTCTATCCGCGTTTTGGGCCAACCAACATCTGGGATACCGGTGCAGGCCATGCCGTAGCCGCTGCTGCGGGTGCGCACGTACATGACTGGCAGGGAAGAACGCTGGATTACGCGCCGCGTGAGTCTTTCCTTAACCCGGGCTTTCGCGTTTCACTGTTTTGATGAAGGCGGGAGGCATCAGCCTCCCGCCTTCATCTTTATCTACTCTTGCAACAGCGACCTTAATAAGGTCATCACCTGCTCAACCTCCTGCTGAGACAGGGCACCATCTTTAACGTATTTAACCTGGCCTGTTTTATCCAACACCACAATAGCCGAGCCGCCCTGCTGCAATTGCCAGGCGTGCTGCACGTTACCCTGGCTGTCGACAATAAACTGCGACCACGGATACTGCTGCTTATTACTGTGAATACTGCTGCGGACAAACATGCTGGTGCCGGGAATAGCATCATCGGTGTTAACAATCGTGGTGGTCTGATAGCGATCGTGAGGCAACCTGGCTGCCTTAATTGCTTCAACCAACGCAGCGTTCATCTCTTTCGCTGATGAGCGTCCGGCAATATGTTGCACCACCCGCACTTTTCCACTTAGCTGGGCGCTGTTCCAGTTTTTATAACTGAATTTTTCCTGCTGTAAAATCAGCTCGCCTTTATCATTAACGCCTACCGCCGGCACACGTTTCCCCAGCTCAATATCGTGAGCCAGCGCGCTGACGGGAATCAGCAGTGATAAAGCCAGTGCTGCCAGAGTTACACGCATCATCATCCTCTCCAGTGATCAGACCAGTTAGTCATTCAACTGTAATAGTAAGCAGGGATGATGCGCCTGTCTCAAAAAGCTGTCAGCTTTGTTATCGACTACACAATTCCGTAACGAATGAAGGTTTATACTGAATAGTGAAAAGTAAATAACAGAGTATTCTGTAATGTTCTGTCAGAACGGTAAAAAAACTTATTTCTTATCGTGCGAAGCAAACAGAGTGTTCTATAGTTTATCTCGAATTCGCGCTTCATGGACCCGTACCGAATTTGGCAACGGTGAAGCGTGCTTAAAAATGAAGGAGTTAATCAGTATGAAAATCTTCCAGCGCTATAATCCACTACAGATAGCAAAATATGTTAAGACGCTGTTTAAAGGAAGGTTATACATCAAGGATGTTGGCGCATTCGAGTTTGATAAAGGTAAAGTCCTGATCCCACGGGTCAAAGACAAACAGCACCTGAGCGTGATGTCAGAAATTAACCGCCAGGTCGTTCGTCTCAAGCTAGAGTTCAACTAAAAAACAGGGCGCCGATGGCGCCCTTAGTCTTTCTATTCTTCGGTTTTTGCCACATTCAGCATTGGCGGTCGTTCATCAATCCGCGTTACCAGCAGCTGGTCAATTCGGTAGCTGTCGATATCCACCACTTCAAACTTGTAGCCTGCAAACTTCACAAAGTCCGTCCGTTTCGGGATCTTGCGCAGCATATACATCATAAAGCCGCCAATCGTTTCGTAGTTACCCGACTGCGGAAAATCATCGATATCCAGCACGCGCATAACATCATCAATTGGCGTCCCGCCTTCCACCAGCCAGGAATTCTCGTCACGCGCGACAATCTGCTCTTCCATGCCCTGGCCTACCAGGTCGCCCATCAGCGTCGTCATGACATCGTTAAGTGTGATGATGCCGACCACCAGCGCATACTCGTTCATGATGACCGCGAAGTCATCGCCTGCCGTTTTAAAGCTTTCCAGCGCCTCAGACAATGTCAGGGTATCCGGTACGATAAGCGCAGAGCGGATTTGAACGCCGCTGTTCAGCGCCATGCTCTGATTACCCAGCACGCGCAGCAACAATTCTTTGGAATCAACGTAGCCGACAATGTGGTCAATATCGCCATTACAGACCAGGAATTTGGAGTGAGGATGTTGAGCGATTTTGGTTTTCAGGCTGACTTCATCTTCATGCAGATCGAACCAGACGATGTTTTCACGTGAGGTCATGGATGAAGGTACGGTACGGGATTCCAGTTCGAATACGTTTTCGATCAGCTCATGTTCCTGTTTGCGCAGTACACCAGCCAGCGCGCCTGCTTCCACAACCGCATAGATATCATCTGAGGTGATATCGTCTTTGCGCACCATCGGCAGTTTAAAGACGCGAAAGAACACGTTGGCCAGACCGTTAAACAACCACACCAGCGGGCGCATCACCAGCAAACAGAAGCGCATGGGATTGATAATCCGCAGAGCAATGGTTTCGGGCGCGATCATGCCGACCCGTTTCGGCGTTAAGTCGGCAAACAGAATAAACAGGCTGGTTACGATGGTGAACGAGCAGATAAAGCTGAGTTGTTCGGCAAGGTCATGTGACACAAAACGGTTGAACAGGCTGGAAAAGGCCGGCGAAAACGCTGCATCACCCACGATACCACCGAGGATAGCCACGGCATTCAGACCGATTTGCACCACGGTGAAGAACATGCCAGGGGTTTCCTGCATTTTCAAAACGCGCTGGGCGTTGATGTTGCCCTGGTCAGCAAGAAGTTTCAGCTTAATCTTGCGGGCGGCGGCCAACGAGATTTCCGACAGAGAAAAAAAAGCACTGATTACAATCAGTAGCAGAATGACAAGTAGGCTATCAAGCATATGAGATCCAAAGAGTTATTCACTTGTCATTTTTGGCCTGGGCAGCGTGCGATTTATGCGCTCATTCCCTGTAGTGGCGACTTAAGGGGAGCTATCCGTGCCAAAAATGTCTGCGCCCATTCAACAATATCAGTGAGGTGCAGGGGCAGAAATGAAGACAGGCGGGATGCCTGCGGTGGGTGATTATAGCAGCAGCGACGATGCCGCCGCCAGAGGGCAAACGATGGCTTCCTGTGTCCGGTGCCATGAAGACACTTCACGCTGGCGGGCATCTGCTGGCACGTTGATGCGCTAGCGCGCATTAAACACCCTATCGGTGATATCAGAGCGGGTACGGAAAATCTTCAACGGATTCAGTTTCGGCTCCTTTGCGCCGAAGAAGGTAATCAGGAGCAGAAAACTTGTTCCTTTTGCTAACGAGGAGTTAGCGGCGGCAGTCATGGCTTATGGTGAGCGACTGAACCAGCCTGATATTCCACCCCAGGCTGATGAACTGCGAGGATACTTCCAGGCGCGGCTGGCGTATTACTTTCAGGTCTCGCTGAGACTGCCTGGAATGATCCTGTTTATCAGAAAGAGTCAAAAAGCTAAGCTGAATACTGGAATATTTTGCCTCATGTCCTTATCTGGCCGATGGAGAGAGAAATATGGATGCAGCTTTACTGTCAATGATGCGCTCAGGCGGTCGGAATCAGGCCTGGGCAGAAACGATGGTGAATCTTGAAGCCCGGAAACTCGTCGACGTGGCGAACCGTGTGGCCTCCTTTCACCTGAATCACGGCCTTTCCCGCATTCAGTTCATAGAAGAAATCAAAAAGGTTATCGAAAATCAGTTTGACCTGGCCCGGCGGGCCAAAACGGACGAAGACTGTATGGCGTGCGTCGGCAGATTACGGGCTGAAGCTGCCAGCCTGAACGAGCAAGACAGGCTTCTCCGGACCCAGGCTGCAAGGCTGTATGCAAAAGTAGAATTTATACGCGAAAATGACAAAACCGTCGGCTATGTCATTTCAGCCGTAAAGATTGTGCTGTCAGGCCTGACGCTGGTCGGCGGTGTGGCGATGGTGGCCTCAATGAATCCCATAGGAATGCTGGCAGGGGCCACGCTTTTCGTGGACGGCGTTAACGGTATTACCCTGGAAGCCAGCCATCTAATATATGGGAACAGTGTGCAGACAGAAGGCATTTTTGCCGATGGCGCGATAAATGCGGCTAAATTCATGGGCTTCAAGCCTGAAACGGGACTGGCGGCCTACAAGGCTGCAACCCTTGCATCGAGTGTCTACGCGATTGCCGGCGCTTTCCGTAAACCTGAAGCGTGGAAGCTGTTCCGTTGGCTGCCGACTGACTATTACCGCAAAATTGACACCATGGACCGGGCGCAGCTGACCATGAAGATAGTGAACTATGGCCTGAAAGCCAACGTCATTTTCGAGCTTATCCATGACAGTGATAACAAAACTCAGTCACGCTGAGCACGTCTGAAGCGCCACGCCTTGAAAGCAATGACCGGCGGCTGTGAGAAGGCTGCCACCGCCGCGCCACATGCCAGGCCTATGCCACCCGAAACGACTGACGGTGCCGAGCCAAAGGCAAGCAGTACGAGGAATACTGCCAGGCAGAGCAGCACAGCACAGGTGGCGATGATAAAGCGTCTCGCCAGATCATGAATGGCTTCGCCCAAGGTATCGCCAACGCGCTGCGTGTTTTTTTTGATTCTGCCCAGCTCACGAGGTGTAAAACCGGCATGCAAAAGCGTTTCTTCGCTGACTTTCATTTTCCCTCATACTGAATTTAAAAACCCTTAAAGGTCTGTATATCAGATTATAAACAGAACGGCGACACAGACCAGCACAGGACGAGGAGGCTCAACATGCCTGTCATGTTCTAAGTGTGTCCCATGCCTTTCATATTAATGTTGAGAGCGTCGCGTAGGCGCATCTGAGGGCGCTCATTGGGTTGTGGAGCGAGATTCCGAAAGAAAACATTCTCTACGAAGCATCTCTCAATCCGGGCATGAAGCCGGGCCAGGAAGACGCTACGGAATGCCTGCAGAGCGTTTTCGACGTGTTGATTACGCCGCCTGTCATCAATCGCCCGGTCAGCGGGCAAACTGCAATGACGCCCAGGACGTTACAACGCCGTTGTAACCTAAGTGGGTTTTGCCGACAATAATGCTCAATTTGGCTTAGATCTCGTTGTACACTGCCAGTTGGCAAAAAGTGCGGCTATGATGAGTGAGTTGCCGTCGCGATTGTATCGGTAACGAGGATTAACACGCGCCCTGTGGAATGGGGCTGGCATGACAGACAGGAGTACAAGTGCCACGATTTTATGTTTATTGCATGACGGGTTTGCTGCTCGTCGCGCCCGCCTTCGGGGCGGCACCGGTTCGACTACAGCTGGAAGGGCTAACCGGAGAACTGCAAAAAAACGTCAGGGCACGCCTGTCGACCATTAGCAGCGACGAAGTCACCAACGATGGCCGCTTTCGCTCTCGCGTCTCTTCGGCGATCAAAGAGGGGCTGCGCGCGCTTGGTTATTATGAGCCGGATATCGACTTCGAATCGCGCCCCGCGCCTCCTCAGGGCGGCCGTCCGGTGTTAATCGCCCGTGTTACGCCCGGTCAGCCGATAAAAATTGCGGGCAGTACGATTGTCGTCACCGGTCAGGCGAAAAACGATGCGGATTATAAAAACTGGATTGCGCAGGGGCGGCCCAAAGTCGGGACGGTGCTTAACCACGGTCAGTACGATAAATTCAAAAGCGGCTTTACCAACCTTGCCCTGCGTAACGGCTATTTCGATGGTGAGTTTGAAAAAAGCCAGTTAGGTGTGTCTGTTGACCGCCATGAAGCCTTTTGGGATCTGGACTACAACAGCGGTCCGCGTTACCGCTTTGGTGATGTCACCTTTGAAGGCTCGCAGATCCGCGAAGCTTATCTGCAAAATTTAGTGCCCTTCAAAGAGGGGGATTACTACAGTTCCCGCGATCTGGCTGAACTTAACCGCCGTCTTTCCGCGACCGGCTGGTTCCAGTCAGTGGTGGTTGCGCCCGAGTTTAAGCAGGGCCGTAAAACCAAAGTTCTGCCCTTAAATGCCGTGGTGTCACCCCGCGCTAAAAATACCATTGAAGCTGGTGTCGGTTACTCGACGGATGTTGGACCGCGCCTGAAAGGAACGTGGAGAAAACCCTGGGTTAACGATCGGGGCCACAGTATGGCCGCCAGTGCCTATGTTTCCGCCCCCGAGCAACAGGTCGATCTCAGTTACAAAGTCCCGTTGCTGAAAAGCCCACTGGAGCAGTACTACACCTTTTCCGGCGGCCTGAAACGCACCGATCTTAACGACACCAAAGCAGATACCAGTACGCTGGCGGTATCGCGCAACTGGGACAGCAGCAGCGGCTGGCAAAGAGCCCTTAACCTGCGCTGGAGCCTGGATCACTTTACGCAGGGTAACGTCACCAACACCACGATGCTGCTCTATCCCGGCGTCAGTCTGAACCGCACCCGTTCACGCGGCGGCTTAATGCCAACCTGGGGCGATTCGCAGCGTTATTCCGCAGATGTGTCCGATACCACCTGGGGTTCGGATGTCGATTTCTTAATCCTGCAGGCGCAAAACGTCTGGATTCGCACGCTGGGTGAAAAGAACCGTTTTATTGCCCGCGGTACGGTGGGCTGGATTGAAACCAACGACTTTGACAAAGTGCCGCCGGATCTGCGCTTCTTTGCCGGTGGTGACCGCAGTATTCGCGGTTATAAATATAAAAACGTCTCTCCACGTGACAGTGACGGCAAGCTGACCGGCGCATCCAAAATGGTTACCGGCTCGCTGGAATATCAGTACAACGTCAGCGGCAAATGGTGGGGCGCGGTGTTTGTCGACTCAGGCGAGGCGGTCAATGACATTAAGCAAAGCAATGTAAAAACCGGCGCAGGTATTGGGGTGCGCTGGTCATCACCGGTGGGGCCCATTAAGTTTGATATTGCCCGCCCCATTGGGGATAGCGAGGAGCATGGTGTGCAATTTTACGTAGGGTTGGGGCCTGAACTATGAAGCGCTGGAAAAAGGTCCTGATTGGCTTTCTGATTTTTTTGGTTTTGCTGTTTGCGGGTTTGGCATTTTTGATTGGTACGACGCCGGGATTACATCTGGTGTTAAACGGCGCGTCGCGCTGGGTGCCGGGCTTGTCGATCAACAAAGTGGACGGCGGCTGGCGTAATCTTACCCTTAGTGGATTGCGCTATGAGATGCCTGGCGTCAGCGTTAATGCGGGCACTATCCATCTGGCTATGGATCTCAACTGCCTGCTGCACTCGTCGGTCTGTGTTAACGATCTGACGCTGAAAGATATCAGCGTGGTGGTCGACAGCAAAAAGATGACGCCATCGACGGCACCCCCGGAAGAAGAGAGCGGCACCAGCAATCTCAGCACACCTTATCCGATCAGCCTGCGTCATGTGGGCCTGCACAACATCAGCGTGAAAGTCGATGAGAGCGCTATTTCGCTGGCGGATTTTACCACCGGCTTGCAGTGGCAGGATCGTGCCCTGACGCTGAATCCCACCCATATCCAAAGTTTGCTGATCGCGCTGCCTAAAGCGGCGCAGGTGGCTAAAGAGCAGGTGGTGCAACCCAAAATACAACAGCCTCAGCCGGATGAGAAGCCGTTGGGCGAAACCTTGCAGGCGCTGTTTGCAAAACCGCTGTTGCCCGCGCTGCCCGACTTTCAGTTACCGCTGGATATTGATGTACAGGAAATTCTGGGCGAGCAGCTACGCATCACCGGTGATACTGATATTTCGGTTAGCCGACTGCGGGTGAAGGCGAAAACGCTGGATCGCCATATGCAGTTGCAAACGCTGGAGGTTGACTCAAATCTGGGCAAGCTGAACGGCGGTGGTCAGGCTACGCTGGCTGACAACTGGCCCGTTGATTTTGCCCTGAACGGTGAGGTGAACGTTGACCCTGTCAAAGGGGAAAAACTCAGTTTGACCTTAAAGGGGGCGATGCGTGACGAATTGAAACTGGCGCTGAACCTTTCCGGCCCGGTACGCGCACAGCTTGATGCCAGCGCTCAACCCGCCGTGGCTGGTCTACCGCTGGCGTTAAACCTGACCAGTCCGCAGTTGCGCTGGCCGCTGACCGGGGCGATTCAGTATCAGGCCGATAACCTTAACTATCAGTTCAAAGGCAAGGCGACAGACTATGTCATGTCTCTGCGCACCTCGGTCAAAGGGGAATCGGTGCCGCCTGCTACGGTCGCGCTGGATGGCAAAGGCAACGTGCAACAGTTCAGTCTGGATAAGCTGCGTGTGGCGGCGTTGCAGGGCAACATCGACCTCACCGCGCTGGTGGACTGGAGCAAAGCCATCAGCTGGCGCAGTGAGTTGACGCTGGACGGCATCAATACCGCGCGCCAGTATCCTGACTGGCCGGCTAAGCTGGACGGTAAGATCACCACCCGTGGCAGCCTGTATGGTGGCAGCTGGCAGGTGAGCGTACCGCAGCTGATGCTAAAAGGTAACGTTAAACAGAACGCGGTAAGCGCTGACGGCACCTTGCGGGGCAACAGCTACAACCAGTGGGATATCCCCGGCATCAAGATAGCGCTGGGACGTAATCATCTGGATGTAAAAGGCAGCCTGGCCGATACACTCAACCTGGATGCCAGCGTTGATGCTCCGCATCTCGATAATGCGCTGCCAGGGCTGGGCGGAGTGGTTAAAGGGGATATCAAGGCACGGGGAACGCTGAAAGCGCCACAACTGCTGGCCGATCTTACTGCTACCGGTTTACGCTGGCAGCAACTGCTTGTTCGCCGCATCACCCTGAAGAGTGATGTGCGCTCCAGCGATCAAATCGCCGGTAAGCTGCAGTTGCGGGTTGAGCAGTTGACGCAGGATGCACTTAATATCAGCCTGCTGACGCTCAATGCCGATGGCGATGAAAAGCAGCACCAGCTCAAACTCAACGTGCAGGGCAAGCCGGTGTCAGGCCAGCTCGCGCTGACAGGCAGCTTCGACCGTCAGACCGAACAGTGGAAGGGCAATCTGAACAATACGCGTTTTGATACGCCGGTGGGTGAATGGCGACTGACGCGCGCCATGGCGATCGACTATGTCAATCAGAAACAGACCGCCACTATTGGCCCGCACTGCTGGCAAAACCCCAATGCGCAACTCTGTGTGCCTGAACCCATAGAAGCCGGGCCAGATGGCCATGCTCATGTGGTGTTAAACCGTTTTGACCTTGCGATGTTAAAACCTTTCCTCACTAACCAGACACAGCTGAGCGGCGTGTTTAGCGGGGATGCCCGAGTAAACTGGACGGCGGACGGCAAACTGCCGACCGGCAGCCTGGCGCTGAAGGGCAACGGCGTTAAAGTCGCGCAGGATGTGCAGGGCAATACGCTGCCTGTCGCCTTTAACACGCTTAATATCAATGCCGCACTGCGCGATGGACGGGCGCAGCTCGACTGGCTGATTCGTATCGTCAACAACGGTCAACTGGATGGCAATGTGCAGATCACCGATCCGCAACAGCGCCGAACGCTGGGCGGTAATGTGAATATCCGCAATATCTCTCTGGCAATAATCAATCCGGCGTTGATGCAGGGTGAAAGCATTAAAGGCAATCTTAACAGTAACCTACGCCTCGGCGGAACGGCACAGCAGCCCCAGGTCTTTGGTCAACTCGGCCTGAAAGATGTGAATGTGAAAGGCAACTTTATGCCGGTGGATTTAACCCGCGCCAGCCTCAACATGGTGTTCAACGGCATGAGCTCAACCCTGAATGGTCTGCTGCAGACCGCGCAGGGCAATATCAACCTCACGGGTGATGCGGACTGGAGCCAACTGGACAACTGGCGTGCACGTGTCGCTGCCAAAGGAAGTCGGGTACGGGTTACGGTGCCGCCAATGGTGCGGATGGATGTCTCACCGGATGTGGTCTTTGAAGCCACACCAGCCGCCTTTAACCTTGACGGCCGGGTGGATATTCCCTGGGCACGCATTACGGTACAAGAGGTGCCAGAGAGCGCGGTGGGCGTCTCCTCTGACGAGGTCATGCTGGATAAAAACCTTAAACCGATTGAGCCTCAAACCGCTTCAATACCGATTAACAGTAACCTGATTATCCATGTCGGCAACGACGTGCGCCTGTCCGCATTTGGCCTGAAAGCGCGACTGAATGGCGACCTGAAAATGGTACAGGATAAATCAGGTCTTGGACTGAACGGACAGATCAACATTCCTTCCGGCCGTTTCCATGCCTATGGCCAGGATTTGATCGTACGCAAAGGTGAACTGCAATTCGCCGGGCCACCGGATCAGCCTTACATCAACCTGGAGGCGATTCGTAATCCGGATGCGACAGAGGACAGCGTGACGGCAGGCCTGCGCGTTACCGGACTGGCGGACGAGCCGAAAGTTGAAGTGTTCTCGGACCCGGCGATGTCACAGCAGGAAGCCCTTTCTTACCTGTTACGGGGTCAGGGACTGAAGAGCGACGGTGACGGTAATGCACTAACTTCAGCGTTAGTGGGGTTAGGGGTTGCACAAAGTGGTCAGGTTGTGGGTAAAATCGGCGAGACATTCGGCGTCAGTAACCTTGCTCTTGATACCACCGGCGTTGGCGACAGTCAGCAGGTGCAGGTCAGTGGCTATGTACTGCCGGGTCTACAAGTAAAATACGGAGTGGGCATCTTTGATTCACTGGCAACGTTAACCTTACGTTACCGCCTGATGCCTAAACTCTATTTGGAAGCCGTGTCCGGTGTGGATCAGGCTCTTGATTTGCTTTATCAGTTTGAGTTTTAGCAATGCGAATAATTGTCTATGGCAGTTTACGGCGCAAACAGGGAAACAGTCACTGGATGACACACGCGCAATGGTTGGGTGACCATCAGATTGAGGGCTATGAACTCTACAGTCTTGGTCACTATCCCGGCGTGGTTAATGGCGAAGGAAAGGTATATTGCGAAGTATACCGGATTGATGCCTCCATCCTCGCCGAGTTAGATGCGCTTCGTACTAAAGGTGGAGAATACAAACGTCATCTGATTCAGACGCCGTTCGGTAGCGCATGGCTTTATGTCTATCAACGTTCAGTCTCAGGACGCCAGCGTATCATGAGTGGTGACTGGCTGAAGCGTGATGAGGAGTCGAAAGCCTGAATAAAAACACCGTCCAGTTGGACGGTGTTTTTATCTGTTCAGCTGAGATGCATCACGCAGCCTGGAAACAGAATTACTTCTTAGCCGCGCGCTCGAAAGAAGAGATGATTTCGGCTTTTGCCGCTTCAGCGTTATCCCAGCCGTCAACCTTAACCCATTTGCCTTTTTCCAGATCTTTGTAGTGCTCAAAGAAGTGGGTGATCTGCGCACGCAGCAGTTCTGGCAGGTCGTTCACATCTTTAATGTGATCGTACTCTTTGGTGAGCTTGGTGTGCGGAACGGCAACCAGTTTGGCATCTTCACCTGACTCGTCGGTCATTTTCAACACGCCAACTGGGCGGCAACGGATGACTGAGCCTGGCTCCAGTGGGTACTGGGTTGGCACCAGCACGTCGACCGGATCACCATCCAGCGACAGGGTATGGTTGATGTAACCATAGTTGCACGGATAGAACATCGCAGTGGACATGAAGCGATCCACAAACAGGGCACCAGACTCTTTATCAACTTCATATTTGATCGGATCGGCATTGGCCGGGATCTCAATAATTACGTAGATATCTTCTGGCAGGTCTTTACCTGCTGGCACCTGGTTCAAACTCATCGGGTATTCCTTTAGTCGTCGTATGTTGAGTGTCGGTTATTATAGCCAACTGACTGTGAAAGTCCGCCCCCTTTTTGGCGTTTCAGAATGCTCCTCAACGCTATTTGGCGGTGATAAACAAGGAAACAATGCCCGCAGCAATCAGTGGCCCTACCGGGACGCCACGGAAAAACGCCACACCAATAACCGTCCCCATTAACAATCCGCCAATAACGGAAGGCTGTACGCTCATAAAACTCACGCCACGTCCGCCCAGCCAGGCGACAAAAATGCCCACCAGAATCGCCACAATCGACTGCCAGCTGGCAAAGGACTTCAGCAGGGATGACGCAGGCAGCGAACCGCTCGCCAGCGGTGCCATGACTGCCACCGTAAGAATGATAATGCCTAACGTAATGCCCTGTTTTTCCACGTAAGGAAAGAACTGCGCCAGCGGAGTCAGTTTAATGGCCAGCAGAATCAATATAGAAAGGGTTACGGCGGTGTTGTGAACAAAGTAACTCAGCACGGCAAGGCCGATTAAAATAAGCGTGGAGGCATAAGCAGCCATGATTTTTTCCTGCAGGTAAATGAAAACGTCGGCGAATAGCCAGTAACGAACTGACATTAATCAACAATCGTCGGGGTTAGCGCAACTGCCTTTGTTTAAAGATTGCAGCATCAGCGTTTGATCGCGCACCAGCGCAATGCCCTGTGTGCCGAGCGCAACGGACCCCAGCGTGCCCTGGGTGCTGAGCTGGCTGCGGCTGGCGGCCAGCCAGGCATCACGATAGCTGAGCCAGGCCCGCTGTGCCGCACGCAATTTATCCTTGGGTTCACCGCTTAATTTTTTCATCAGTAAACCGTACTGGGTGTTCATTTCCTTATCCCAGCCTTTCATGGCGCTGTCATTACACTGCACCATTGCAAGCGTAGTGCTGGCTTTATTAAGGCACTGATTTAGCTGAAGATCGATATCGGACTGCTGCGCGAATGCGCCTCCGCAGTTAACCACCAGCGCCAGTATTAACCCTCTCTTCATGCTTTTCCTCTTTGGCTTACCCACATAACCGGTCAGTTTCATTAACAGGTTAACGGTAATAGAGATGTTAATCATCTATTGACGTTAAAGTTTACCCAGGTCATTGCCGATACTTTCTCCGTTTAAGGGTTGTCGAAATTATTTCGCCTTTTACTACTCATACGGAAACGATCAAGATGAAACAGTTATCACTGCGCACGGGGTTGCTGGCGTTGCTGGCGTTCATGACACTGCTGCTGTTGGCGGTGAGTGTGATGGGCATTGTGGCAATTAATAAGGGGAATCGTTCGCTGGATGTGGTTAACCGCATTCAGGGGATTGAGTTAAACAGCTTGTATCAAAGTAATGCCGATTTAATGCGCGCACGTGCCAGTGCTGCGCTGGCAGTGCGTAAAATTGAGATTGGTTTACTGGATGAGGGAGCAAGCATCACCAAAACCGCGCAGGCGGATGTGGTGGCATCTCAACAGAATCTTAAGCGTTTTGTTGATGCCGGTACGGTGACTGCCGAAGGGAAGATTATGGCTGATGCGATTGCATCAAGCTATAAGGACTACCTTGATCAGGGCATCCTGCCGATGATGAAGGCGCTGGATAAACAGTACAACGATGAATACTACCAGTTGCTGGAAGGCAAACTGGAGCCGCTGTCAGTGAAATACAGCAATGCGGTAGAAACCTTCGGTAAAAAAGCCGATGAAATTACGCATGCGCAGTTGGCTGAAGCCCAGCGTAACGAAATCATGATGAAGGTGCTGATTGCCATCGCCGTGCTGCTGTCACTGCTGCTTCTGGTGCTGGCCTGGGTACTGTTACGCCGTATGCTGCTGACGCCGTTAAACAACGCGATTACTCACCTGGAGCAAATTGCGGCGGGCGATTTGTCCCAGGCCTTACCGCTGGCGGGCAATAATGAACTGGGCCGACTGAATAATGCGCTGGCAGGCATGCAGCACGCGCTGCGTGAATCGGTTAATCAGGTCCGTGAAGCCGGCCTGAAGATCGATATCGGCAGCCGTGAACTGGCGGCAGGCAACGTGCATCTTTCTCAACGTACGGAAGAGTCCGCTGCATCGCTGGAGCAAACGGCTGCCAGCATGGAGCAGTTGACGGCCACCGTCCGTCTCAACGCCAGCAACGCCCAACAGGCACATCAGCTGGCTAACGCCGTGTCTGACAGTGCCGATCGCGGTGCGGAAGTGGTGAATTACGTGATGGAAAAAATGCATGAAATCACCGACAGCGCTAACCGCATCGGCGATATCCTGAGCGTGATTGACGGCATTGCTTTCCAGACCAACATCCTTGCACTGAACGCGGCAGTTGAAGCGGCACGCGCCGGAGAACAGGGGCGCGGTTTTGCCGTCGTCGCCAACGAAGTCCGTACGCTGGCGCAACGCAGTGCCAGTGCAGCCAAAGAGATTCGTACGCTGATCAGCGACTCACAAACGCGGGTCAAAGAGGGCAGTGAAATGGCGACGCGCGCGGGCGAAACGATGGATGAGATCGCCGGTGAAGTCATGCGGGTTACGGCGCTGATGAAAGAGATTTCCATGGCCTCAGAAGAACAGAGTCGTGGTATCGATCAGGTCAATCATGCAGTGACGCAAATGGATGAAGCAGCGCAGCAGAACGCGGCGCTGGTGGAACAGGCAACCGCCGCGACCCATTCACTGGAGTCGCAGTCAGAGCAGTTACAGGCTGCGATGGCACAGTTCAGGCTACAGCAGTCGTAAACCAAAAAGGGCGCGAATATCGCGCCCTTCGTTTTTAGCCCTGACGGCAATCGGGGAACTCACCCAGGAAACGCTCCACGTCCTCTACCATGGCGGTGTTGCCACAGTAGAACGGACAACGCTGGTGCAATGTGACCGGTGGAATATCCAGAATACGGTTTTGACCATCGCTGGCTTTACCGCCAGCCTGCTCAGCCAGGAATGCCATTGGGTTGCACTCATACAGCAGGCGCAGTTTACCCTTAGGATGGCTGGCAGTGCTTGGATAGAGATAGATGCCGCCCTTCAGCAGGTTGCGGTGAAAATCCGCCACCAGAGAACCGATATAACGTGAGGTGTAAGGACGATGAGTCGCCACGTCCTCTTCCTGACAGAATTTCAGGTATTTTTTCACGCCCTGCGGGAAACGAATGTAGTTACCTTCGTTAATGGAGTAGGTATAACCCACGTCCGGATAGGTCATACGTTCATGGCTCAGGCAGAACACACCCAAAGACGGATCGTAAGTAAACGCGTGTACGCCACAACCGGTGGTGTACACCATCATGGTGGATGAGCCGTAAACCACGTAACCGGCGGCAACCTGCTTATTACCCGGCTGCATAAAGTCGGCTTCGACAACCGGCGTACCCGGTTCGCTAACGCGACGATAGATAGAGAAAATGGTGCCGACGGAGACGTTAACATCGATGTTCGACGACCCATCAAGCGGGTCCATCAAGACGACGTATTTACCGTTTTCTTCGCCTTCAAAGATCACAAACTCATCTTCTTCTTCAGAGGCGATACCGGCAACGATGCCACGTGCTTTCAGTGCTGCTTTGAGTTTTTCATTGGCGAACAGATCCAGTTTCATCTGCTGCTCACCCTGAATATTCTCAACGCCGCTGGCACCAAGAATATCGACCAGACCGGCTTTGTTAATATCACGGTGAATAATTTTAGCGCCCAGCTTAATGGCTGAGATAAGCGCCGTCAGTTCACCTGTGGCGTGCGGAAAGTCGTGTTGCTTCTCGACGATAAATTCGCCCAACGTTTTCATAACACATTCCCTGAATCATCGATGGAGTGGCAGCGGCATACTTAACTGCCCGTGGATGCGTACGCAGTTTAGCCGATTGAACTTTAAAAACCATAGTCCTAATCCGTTTCTTCCGTGTGCAAGCAAGGTTACACTGTGCGCCGAACTTTTGAGTTATGGACTTCGTTATGCGCATTCACATCCTTGGGATATGTGGCACTTTTATGGGCGGACTGGCCATGCTGGCCCGCTCGCTTGGCCATCAGGTGACAGGCTCAGATGCCAACGTCTATCCACCGATGAGCACCTTACTTGAGCAGCAAGGTATAGCATTAACAGAGGGTTACGACGCAAGTCAGCTTGATCCTGTACCGGACCTGGTCATTATCGGCAACGCCATGACGCGCGGGAATCCCTGTGTGGAAGCGGTGCTGGAACGTAATATTCCTTACCTCTCAGGCCCACAGTGGCTGCACGATTTTGTGCTGCGCGACCGTTGGGTGCTGGCCGTGGCGGGTACCCACGGTAAAACCACTACGGCAGGCATGGCAGCGTGGATTCTTGAGGCCTGTGGCCTGGAACCTGGCTTTATTATTGGTGGTGTGCCCGGCAACTTCGATGTTTCTGCAAAATTAGGAAAAAGCCCATTCTTTGTGATTGAGGCGGATGAATACGACTGCGCGTTTTTTGATAAGCGTTCCAAATTCGTCCATTACTGCCCCCGCACGCTGATCCTGAATAACCTGGAATTCGATCATGCCGATATTTTTGACGATCTGCGGGCGATCCAGAAACAGTTCCATCATCTGGTGCGCATTGTACCAGGCCAGGGCAAGATCCTGCTGCCAGAGCACGATCCTAATCTGAAACAGGTGATGGCAATGGGCTGCTGGAGTGAACAGGAACACGTCGGCGATGGCGGTCACTGGCAGGCGAAAAAACTGACCCCGGATGCATCACGCTGGGAAGTTCTGCTTGATGGCGAGAACGTTGGCGAAGTGAACTGGGCGCTGGTGGGCGAGCACAACATGCACAATGGCCTGATGGCCATTGCGGCAGCGCGCCACGTCGGCGTGAAGCCGGAAGACGCCAGCCAGGCGCTGGGCAGCTTTATCAATGCCCGTCGTCGCCTTGAACTGCGCGGTGAGGTAAACGGCATCAAAATTTATGATGACTTTGCCCACCATCCTACCGCGATTCTTGCCACGCTCAGCGCACTGCGCAGTAAAGTGGGCGGTACCGCGCGTATTCTGGCGGTACTGGAACCGCGTTCAAACACCATGAAAATGGGCGTGAATAAAAACGAGCTTGCGCCATCACTGGCACGCGCCGACGAAGTGTTCCTGTTCCAGCCGGGACATATTCCGTGGCAGGTGGCGGATGTTGCAGATGCCTGCATGCAGCCTGCTCACTGTAGCGCGGATATTGATACGCTGGTTGAGATGATCGCAAAAACGGCTCAGCCGGGGGATTCTGTGCTGGTCATGAGCAACGGGGGCTTTGGTGGGATTCATCAAAAGCTGCTGGATCGTCTGGATCGCTAATCGCTAGCGGATCATTTCCTCTCCCTCTGATGGGAGAAGAAAACCCTGCGGCTGGGCGTTGCTCAGCCGCAAATATCAGGAAAGGTCAGACGGTTTCTGCTAACTCACGCAGGTACTGAAAAATCTGACGGGCGGATTTCGGCGGCTTGTTGCCCGCTTTTTCCTTCTGCGCATTACGAATCATACTACGTAGCTGCTGGCGGTCCGCCTGCGGATAAAGGGCAATCACGTCTGTCATCGCCTCATCACCTTCATCAATCAGGCGATCGCGCAGCATTTCCAGTTTGTGAAACAGGGCGACCTGCTGATTATGGCGGTTCTTGAGTTTGTCGAGCGCAATGCGGATTGGCTCAACATCTATACTGCGCAACAGCTTACCGATGAGCTGTAACTGACGGCGGCGGCCTTCTTTCTTAATGCGCTGTGCCAGTTCAATCTCGTTACGTAAACGCTCATCCAGCGGGATTTTATCCAGCGAGTTTTTACCCAGGTCGACCAGTTCGGCACCCAGGCGTTTTAGCTCTTCCGCATCGCGTTTTATTTCGCTCTTACTAACCCAAATAATCTCTTCTTCGTCTTCTTCGTGATTATCGGGTACATCGTCGAGCCACTCATCAGGCTGCTTTGTCATATCTGGCTCCAAAAAAAAGAGGCTAATCCTACCAGTTTATCGGGTGACTGCGAAATTGTTCTCTGACTCTGATAGACTCAAATTATTCAACCATAAGATTAGACGGCAGGTCGATGAACGTATCAACTCAAGTTGCAGAACAGCGAAAAGCACTGGAACAGGCAATTGCACAGGCGCTTGAACTGGCAAAAGCAAGTACAGATGGCGCGGAAGTCGCGGTGAGCAAGACCACCGGTATCGGTGTGAGCACCCGCTACGGCGAAGTAGAAAACGTCGAATTCAACAGTGACGGCGCACTGGGCATCACCGTTTATCATCAAAACCGTAAAGGCAGTGCTTCATCGACCGATCTTAGCCCGGATGCGATTAAACGGACCGTGCAGGCGGCGATTGATATCGCACGTTACACGTCTCCCGATCCCTTTGCCGGACCGGCGGATGCCGAGTTGCTGGCCTATCAGGCTCCGGATCTTGACCTCTATCATCCGTGGGAGATCGATGCCGATTATGCCATCAAACTGGCGGCGCAGGCAGAGCAGGCGGCGTTGCAGGCAGACAAGCGCATCACCAATACCGAAGGCGGCAGCTTTAACAGTCACGTCGGTATCAAAGTGTTCGGCAACAGCCATGGCATGTTACAGAGCTACTGCTCCAGCCGCCATTCGCTGTCCAGCTGCGTGATTGCTGAGCAGAACGGCAATATGGAGCGTGACTATGCTTACACCATTGGTCGTGCCATCGAAGATTTAAAAAGCCCTGACTGGGTTGGTGCGGAATGCGCGCGTCGGACGCTGTCGCGCCTTGCGCCACGTAAGCTCGACACCATGAAAGCGCCGGTGATCTTTGCACCCGAAGTGGCGACCGGCCTGTTTGGGCATCTGGTCGGTGCCATCAGCGGCAGCAGCGTTTATCGCAAATCCACCTTTTTGCTGGATGCCATGGGCAAACAGATTCTGCCGGAATGGCTCACCATCCAGGAGCAGCCACACCTGTTAAAAGGATTAGCATCGACGCCGTTTGACAGCGAAGGCGTGCGTACTGAGGCTCGCGACATCATCAAAGATGGCGTGCTGCAGACCTGGTTGCTGACCAGCTATTCAGCGCGCAAGCTGGGCTTAACCAGCACCGGTCACGCGGGCGGTATTCACAACTGGCGCATCGCCGGTCAGGGACACAGCTTCAACGATCTGCTGAAGCAGATGGGAACCGGCCTGGTGGTGACCGAGTTGATGGGACAGGGCGTCAGCGCGATCACCGGTGACTATTCACGCGGCGCGGCGGGCTTCTGGGTTGAAAACGGTGAAATCCAGTATCCGGTAAGCGAAATTACCATTGCTGGCAACTTAGGCGACATGTGGCGAAACATCGTCACCGTGGGCGATGACATCGAAACCCGCAGCAATATTCAGTGCGGCTCGGTCTTACTCCCCGAAATGTATATTGCCGGACAGTAAAATCTCTTTTAAGTTGTTTATGCGATAGCAAGCGGAGGGCATCGACCCTCCGTTTTTTATAAAAAGCATTCCCACAATAAAAAGGAAGCTGAGCATGCGTAAAGAGCTTATGTCGTTGTTCGCTGTAGCCGTCTTATCCGTTAGCGTTACCGCCGGTGCTGCCTCTCTTGAGCACGATATGAAAGATATGTCGGGTATCTACAAGTCACTGGACGGGGCGAAAAGCGCCGATCAGCTGCACAAAATGTTGAGTGATTTGCGTGCCAAAGCCGAGGATGCCAAAAAAGGCACCCCGGATAAACTGGAAGGCAAAGCACCTGACAGCCCGGAAATGAAAGACTTCCATAAAGGCATGGATGACCTGATTGCCCAGATTGATAAAGCCGATGCACTGGCGAAGCAGGGCAAACTGGATGAAGCCAAAGCAGAAGCGCAAAAACTGGCTGCGATCCGTAACGAAAACCACAAGAAGTTCCGCTAACAATGTTGATAACCCCGGCGCGGCCGGGGTTAGTTATTCAGGCATCCTCATCGCCGCCTGGCGTAGCCTGGATGATTTCCACCTGATGGGCTTTCAGTAAATTTTGCAGGGCCGCTGCGGGCAGTTTATCCGTAAACAGCGCGGTCGCCTGCTTTATGCTGCCCATTTCTACTGCTGCCGAGGCCTGAAACTTGGTGTGGTCTGCCGCTAACAAAATATGTCGCGCGTGCGTCATCATGGTTTGCGCCACACAGGCTTCATTGACATCAAATTCCAGTAGCGCACCATCACTTTCAATCGCGCCCATGCTGGTGACCAGATAATCCGCGCGAAAACCGGCGACAAAAGCGGTGGTGACCGGGCCGATAATGCCACCGTTGTGCGGGCGCAGCGTGCCGCCCGGCACCATGACTTCAAACTGCGGGCATTTATACAGAATATGGGCAACCCGCAGGCTGTTGGTAATGATGCGCAGATGCTTGTGGTTCAACAGCGCCCGGGCGACGTGTTCAACCGTGGTGCCAATGGTGATAAATACCGTTGAGCCATCAGGAATATAGTCCGCAATCGCGTCAGCAATGGCGCGTTTTTCTTCCGTCTGCGAGACTTCCCGCTGTTCAAAAGCGGTATTCACTACGCTGGATGCACGCCCTGCGCCACCGTGATGGCGCGTGATTAATCCCTGATCGCTAAGCTTGCGAATATCACGGCGTACCGTTTGTGTGGAAACGTCCAGCAGTAAGGCAAGTTCATCAATATTCATGTAGCCACGTTCGGCGATCAGCCTGAGTAAACGATCGTGGCGGGGATTACCGGTTACGTCCGTAAGGATCATGGGTTGTTCTCTAAATACCACCATGGCTCACAGTTTATACATTAACTGACATAAAAGAACAGGTCTGATCATAATCCGGAATCCCCGCGCGTCCGCCCGGCCGGGTACATTTTAGTGCGGCCACCGCGCTGGCAAAACGTACCGCCTCGGCGACTGCGCCGTTCTGTGCCAGCCTGAAGGCCAGCGCGCCATGAAAGACATCACCCGCGCCGGTGGTATCGACCACCTTCACCTCGAAAGCCGGCTGATGCTGCAGCGTGCCAGCTTCCAGCCAGACACAGCCCTGCACGCCCTGCGTCACATAGACATGACCATTTGTGAGCAGTTGTGCTTTTTTCAACGCCGCCTTTTCTCCCTCCAGACCGGTAAGACGTTGCAGACCAGGAGCTGAAAATGCCGCATGATCGCTTAACGCCACCAGCTCACCTATGTCCTGCGGGGTGACATCCCCATCCAGAATCGTTGGGATGCCCTGTTGACGTGCCAGGATAAATGCGCGCTTTGCGCCCTGATGCCAGCGAACATCTGCCAGCACGGCATCCCATTGAGAAAAGTCGATTTTTGTTAACCAGTCTGCGCATTCCGGTAAGTCCGGGCTAGGGTAGTTGGCAATCATGCGTTCCCCTTCGGCATCCACAAGAATCGCGGATTGCGAAGAGCGGGCGGCTTCATAAATCTTTGTATAGCGGGTGTTTACGCCGTACTGATTTAATTCAGACAGCAGCCTTTTACCGGTGTCGTCGTCACCCACGCGACCAATAAAATCCACCTCTGCGCCCAGCTTTGCGGCAGCAACCGCCGCGGTTGCCGCCGGACCGCCGCCCACTTCCCGATAGTTGTTTGCCACATATTTTCCGCCCTGATGCGGCAACGTATCCAGATACCAAATGCGATCTAATACGGCGATCCCTACACAAGCAATACGTGTCATGACCCTTCCTCCCTTTTTTTCAGTGCTGTCATTTTAATTTCATCAAATGTTTTAAAAGTGACACCTGTCAATTTTTTGACCATAAATTACAAATATGATCGAAAACAGACAGTAAATATCATCCATGATGACAAAATATGACAATCACAGGGTTTGGGAGAGCGCTATGTCGGTAATTGCTTTTATTGGGTTGGGGCAAATGGGCGGGCCGATGGCAAGCAATCTGCTTAAGCAAGGCCATCAGCTCAACGTCTTTGATGTGGATCGTCAGGCGGTCGCGCGGCTGGCCGACAAGGGTGCCCGGGCGGCCGTCTCCGCAGCCGAGGCGGCAACAGGCGCCGAGTTTGCGATCACCATGCTGCCCAACGGCGACTTAGTGCGTGATGTGCTGTTTGGCGACCAGGGGATTTGCACCACGCTGTCACCCAATGCGCTGGTGATTGATATGTCGACGATCCATCCGCTGCAAACCGATCAGCTGATCGGCGAAATGACCGCTCGCGGTTTCAGCATGATGGATGTGCCCGTGGGGCGCACATCTGACCACGCAATAGCCGGAACGCTGCTGCTGCTGGCGGGCGGCACGCCACAACAGATTGAGCGGGCAAGGCCGGTGTTAATGGCGATGGGTGATGCGCTGATCCCCGCCGGCGGGCCTGGCATGGGGATTCGCGTCAAGCTGATCAACAACTACATGAGCATCGCGCTGAATGCGCTTTCTGCGGAAGCGGCGGTGCTATGTGAAGGGTTAGGACTGTCGTTTGACGTCGCGCTGCAGGTGATGAACGGCACGCCTGCGGGCAAAGGGCATTTCACCACGACCTGGCCCAACAAGGTCCTGAAAGGGGATTGTTCACCGGCCTTTATGATCGATCTGGCCCACAAGGACTTAGGGATTGCGCTGGATGTCGCCAACCAGCTGCATGTACCGATGCCGCTTGGCGCGGCCTCACGTGAAGTTTACAACCAGGCCCGCGCTGCCGGACGCGGACGCGAGGACTGGACCGCCATTCTCGAACATGTTCGCGCCAGCGCGGGCCTCACCACTTCCAACACATTGTGACGCTTACTCAGAGGAAAGAAGCATGACTCATTACACCCTTAACGATATCACCCGACCTTCAGGTGGTTTCGCCATGCTCGCAGTCGATCAGCGTGAGGCGATGCGTTTGATGTTCGCCGCCGCTGGCGCGTCACTTCCGGTCAGCGATCGCGTGCTGACCGAGTTTAAAGTCAATGCCGCCACTGTTTTATCGCCCTATGCCTCGGCGATCCTGGTCGATCAACAGTTTTGTTTTCAGCAAATCGTCGAACGGCAAGCGGTTGCCCCCGGCTGCGGCCTGATCGTCGCGGCAGATGAATTTATTCCAGGCAATGGCATCCCGGTAGACAGCGTGGTGATCGATAAAAACGTCGATCCGGCGGCGGTAAAGCGTGACGGCGCGAAGGCGCTCAAGCTGCTGGTGCTGTGGCGCAGTGATGAAGATCCGCAGCAGCGTCTTGACATGGTTAAGGCCTTCAACGCGCGCTGCCACAGCCATGGACTGCTCAGCATTATCGAACCGGTGGTGAGGCCGCCGCGTCGTGGCGATCGCTTTGATCGCGAGCAGGCGATCCTCGATGCCGCCACAGAATTAGGCAACAGCGGAGCGGATCTCTACAAGGTGGAAATGCCGCTGTTTGGCAAAGGCACACAGTCTGATCTGCTGGCGGCAGCGCAAAAGCTCAACGATCGGATCGCCATGCCGTGGGTCATCCTCTCGTCGGGCATTGATGAAAAATTGTTCCCGCGCGCCGTCCGGGTGGCCATGCAGGCGGGCGCATCGGGCTTCCTGGCCGGGCGTGCCGTCTGGTCTTCCGTCATCGGATTACCTGACACCGACCTGATGTTACGGGATGTCTCCGTCCCCAGGCTGCAACGGCTGGGCGAGATCGTAGATGAAATGATGGCTAAACGTTAAGAGGGCAAAAGCACATGAAATGGTTTAACACATTGAGCCACAACCGCTGGCTCGAACAGGAAACGGACCGAATTCTCGATTTTGGTAAAAACGCAGCGGTACCCACTGGATTTGGCTGGCTGGGAAATACCGGCCAGGTAAAACCTGATATGGGTACGCACCTGTGGATTACCGCACGCATGCTGCATGTCTATGCCGTGGCCGCCTCAATGGGCCGCCCGGGGGCTTACTCACTGGTCGAACACGGTATTAACGCCCTGAATGGCGCGCTGCGCGATAAAAAGTACGGCGGCTGGTACGCCTGCGTAAACGATGAAGGTGTTGTCGATGCCTCCAAGCAGGGTTATCAGCACTTTTTCGTGCTACTGGGCGCGGCCAGCGCGGTCACGACGGGGCATCCTGCTGCCCGTCAGTTGCTGAATGACGCTATCGACGTGATCGAGCGGTACTTCTGGAGTGAAGACGAGCAGATGTGCCTGGAGTCCTGGGATGAAGCCTTCAGCAAAACAGAAGACTACCGTGGCGGCAACGCCAATATGCACGCCGTGGAAGCCTTCCTGATTGTCTATGACGTCACGCACGATAAGAAATGGCTGGACCGCGCCCTGCGTGTCACCTCGGTGATTATTCACGACGTCGCGCGCAACGGTGAGTACCGGGTCAATGAGCACTTTGATACTGACTGGAATCCCCTGCGCGATTACAACAAAGAGAATCCGGCTCACCGCTTCCGGGCTTACGGCGGTACGCCGGGACACTGGATTGAGTGGGGACGCCTGATGCTGCATCTGCATGCTGCGCTGGAGGCGCGCTTCGAAACGCCCCCGGCCTGGCTTATTGAAGATGCGAAAGGCTTATTCCACGCCACCATTCGCGACGCCTGGGCGCCGGATGGTGCAGACGGCTTTGTTTACACCGTGGACTGGGACGGCAAGCCGGTGGTGAGTGAAAGAGTGCGCTGGCCCGTGGTCGAGGCAATGGGCACGGCTTACGCCTTATATACCGTCACGGGTGAAGCGCAATACGAAGCCTGGTACCAGAAATGGTGGGATTACTGCATCACCTACATGATGGATTTCGAGAACGGCTCATGGTGGCAAGAGCTGGATTGCGAAAACAAGGTGACCACCAAAGTGTGGGACGGCAAACAGGATATCTATCACCTGTTGCATTGCCTGGTGATCCCGCGCCTTCCACTGGCTCCGGGTCTGGCACCGGCTGTGGCGGCAGGCTTACTGGACTGTAACGCGAAATAATCCCTAAAAAACCTAAAAACGGGAGTACCAGCTATGCACAGCAGCGGACAAACCCTTGTTCTTCGTGCCGGAGACTATCAGGCAAAAATCGTTACCGTGGGTGCCGGCCTGGCTGAATTGAGGCACGCTGACCACCACCTGGTGCTCCCACATCCGCCTGAAATCATGCCACTGGCGCATATGGGCAAAGTGCTTATTCCCTGGCCCAATCGCATCGCGAAGGGAACCTGGCGTCATAACGGCAATCTGCTTCAGCTCCCAATCAACGACCACGAAGGGGGCACCGCCATTCACGGCTTGCTGGCCTGGCGTGACTGGCAGATTACCAAACAGACAGACAGCGAGGCGACCTTAACGGTATTTCTGCCGCCCAGTTACGGCTACCCATTTGCATTGCTGTCGCAGGCCACTTACCGACTCGATGCCACGCAGGGCCTACAGGTCACCCTCAGCAGCCAGAATGTGGGCAATCAACCCGCGCCTTACGGTGTCGGCTCGCATCCTTATCTGACCTGCAACATGACCCAGGTCGATGACTGCCTGCTTACGCTGCCCGCGGCGATTGCTGAAGGGGATTTTCTTACCCCGCGTCGGCTGGCATCGACGCAGATCGACTGCAGTGTGAACACCCGTACGGCCGGACGCGAATGGGCGGTGCGATTAACCAGCCCACACCAATCACTTTCGGTTTTCTTACGCAGCCATCAACCCTGGCTGCAAATTTACAGCGGCGAAAAACTTGGCCGCACTGGCCTGGCCGCTGAACCGATGAGTTGTCCACCTGATGCGTTCAACTCTGGCATTGATGTGATTTTTCTTGCGCCGCAGGCGCGCCATCACATGACGTTCACGATTGGCTGTGATCGGCTCAAATAACGCCAAACCTTACCTTCTTTATCCTACAACACAGAGGTCAGAATGCACTTACAACATCCTGAGACGGCAGGCGTAACGCTTACTGCCGCCGGTGACGGCTTTTCACTGACTTATCAAAACCGACAGATTATGAGCCACAGCAAGGAAAAACCCTGTCTGTGGATTGGCAACGGCAAGGCCGATATCGATATGTTTCGCGGCAATTTCAGCATCAAAGACCGGCTGAATGAAAAGCTGGCGCTCACAGAGGCGGTGATTACCACCCAGGACACCGGCTGGACGGTACGCTTCTCACGCGGCGAGGTGTTCAGTGCCACGCTGACGATTGGCACGGATGAAAAAGGCCGCCTTCAGCTTGCGCTGACAAATGATTCTGGCGGGCTTAATCGTATCTGGCTGAGGTTGTCAGCGCAGGCAGACGATCACATCTACGGCTGTGGCGAGCAATTCTCCTGTTTTGATCTGCGTGGTAAACCTTTCCCACTCTGGACCAGCGAACAGGGCGTCGGGCGCAATAAAAAAAGCGCGGTGACCTGGCAGGCTGACTGTGCCGAGAATGCCGGGGGGGATTACTACTGGACCTTCTTCCCGCAGCCGACGTTTGTCAGCAGCCAGAAGTTCTACTGCCACGTGGATAACAGCGGCTACATGAATTTTGACTTCAGTGCCGCGGATTACCACGAACTGGCTTTCTGGGAAAATAACGCCACATTACGTTTTGAGTGCGCTGACACTTATATTGCTCTGCTGGAAAAAATGAGTGCCCTGTTGGGTCGTCAGCCGGAACTGCCTGACTGGGTTTACGATGGCATCACGCTGGGTATTCAGGGTGGCACCGAGGTATGCCAGCAGAAGCTCGACAGAATGCGGCAGGCGGGCGTGAAAGTGAACGGTATCTGGGCGCAGGACTGGTCCGGCATCCGAATGACCTCCTTCGGCAAGCGCGTGATGTGGAACTGGCAGTGGGACAGCGCGCGTTATCCCCATCTGGACACGCGTATTCAGCAGTGGAAAGCGGAAGGCGTACAGTTCCTGTCGTATATCAATCCTTATGTGGCCAGCGACCGCAGTCTGTGCGAAGAAGCCGCCCGCAAGGGTTATCTGACCAAAGATGCGGCAGGGCAGGATTACCACGTTGAATTTGGCGAGTTTTATGCGGGCGTGGTCGATCTCACTAATCCGGAGGCATATCAGTGGTTCAAAGGCGTGATCAAAGACAATTTGATTGCCCTGGGCTGCCGCGGCTGGATGGCGGATTTTGGCGAGTACCTGCCGACGGACACCCACCTGCACAACGGCGTCAGTGCCGAAATTATGCATAACGCCTGGCCGGCGCTATGGGCGAAGTGCAACTATGAGGCGCTGGAAGAAACCGGCAAACTCGGTGACGTTCTGTTCTTTATGCGCGCGGGTTATACCGGCAGCCAGAAGTACTCCGTGATGATGTGGGCCGGTGATCAAAATGTGGACTGGAGCCTGGACGATGGCCTGGCCTCGGTAGTGCCCGCCGCCTTGTCACTGGCGATGAGTGGTCACGGTTTGCATCACAGCGACATCGGTGGCTACACCACGCTGTATGGGATGCAACGCAGTAAAGAACTCCTGCTTCGCTGGTGTGACTTCAATACCTTTACCCCGATGATGCGTACCCATGAAGGGAACCGTCCCGGTGATAACTGGCAGTTCGATAGCGATGAAGAAACCATTGCCCACTTTGCCCGCATGTCCACGATCTTCACCACGTTAAAACCCTATCTCAAACAGGCTGTCGCGCAGAACGCCCGCGCCGGGTTGCCCGTTATGCGTCCGTTATTTCTGCACTATGAAGCGGATGCCCGCACCTATGCGCTGAAATACCAATATCTGTTGGGGCGTGACCTGCTGGTTGCGCCGGTCTATGAAGAAGGCCGCCGCGACTGGTCGCTCTACCTGCCCGAAGACCACTGGGTCAACATGTGGACCGGTGAAAGCGTTAACGGCGGTGATATCACCGTCGCCGCCCCGCTGGGCAAACCGCCGGTGTTTTATCGTGCCGACAGCGAATGGCAGCCATTGTTTGCTTCATTAGGGTTAACAGGCAGCTAAACGTTGCCACAGTAGCGGGAGAAAAGATTATGGATTTCTTTACTCTGTTTACACCGGAAGGGCTGGAAATCACCACCGATGTGGTCTGGATCATTATTGCCATTATGTTCCTGTACACCTTTATCGGCATCTGTGCGGGGTTTGGCGGCGCGCTGGTTACCATGCCGCTGGTAACCTTACTGCTGCCGGTCAAAATGGCGGCCCCGATGTCGGTCATCGTGGGCACGGCAACCGCGCTGTATGCCGCCTGGCTGTCGCGCAAAGAAACCAACTGGAAGTCAGCCCTGGTGCTGATCCTGTTCTCGTTTGCCGGTATCCCGTTGGGGATCTACGCGCTGTCCAATTTCCCGGATTACATCATGAAAACCGGACTGGGCACCTTCCTGATTCTGTATTCGTTCTACAGCCTGTTTATTCCTCGTCTGCCTGTGTATGACAAAAACTGGATTGTGGTGCCAACGGGCGTGATTGCCGGGGCGCTGGGATCGGCTTTTGCCACCAACGGCCCACCGGTGGTGATCTACGGCATGTTAAGGAATCTGGCACCGGCGGCTTTTCGCGGCACGCTCAATGCGTTTTTCACCGCGAATAACATCGCCATTATTGGCGGCCTGACCACCAGCGGCATGTTAACAATCTCAACAATCAAGCTGGTGATGTTCTGCATTCCCACCATGATCCTGGGATCGTTAGTGGGCCAGTACGTGCACCAGCGCATCTCCGTCAGTGCTTTCCGCCTGATGGTGTTTCTCCTGCTGATTGCCTCCGGCTCCATGCTGATTAAGGGCGCGCTGGCTATCCCTGCATGGTGGGTGCTGGTGCCGTCGTTTGGCTTGCTGGCCGTGATGCAGCTGCTGTTTGGCAAAAAAGTGGCGGCTATCCGGGCTGACATTGCGCAGCAGAACCCGTCTAACCCATCCTGAAAAAAGCAGCCTCACTGATGTGTTTAGTGGGGCTGCGGAGATAACTCATGAGCCAGCAACCCCTTCCTTCCGGCAATGAACCGGCAACATTACGTTTGCCCTTTAAAGAGAAAGTCGCCTATGGCATGGGCGATCTGGGTTCAAACATTTTGTTAGATATCGGTACGCTCTACCTACTGAAGTTTTATACCGACGTGCTGGAACTGCCGGGCACCTACGGCGGAATCATCTTTCTGGTTGCCAAGTTTTTTACTGCCTTTACCGATATGGGCACCGGCATCATGCTGGATTCGCGGCGCAGGATTGGCCCGAAAGGCAAGTTCCGCCCCTTTGTGCTGTATGCCGCGTTTCCGGTGACCCTGTTGGCTATCGCCAATTTTGTTGGAACGCCGTTCGACATGACCGGCAAAACGATAGTGGCAACCGTGCTCTTTATGCTCTACGGCCTGTTCTTCAGCATGATGAACTGCTCCTACGGGGCGATGGTGCCGGCCATGACGAAAAACCCTAACGAACGGGCCTCGCTGGCCGCCTGGCGACAGGGCGGCGCAACGCTGGGCCTGCTGATCTGTACGGTGGGTTTTGTCCCGGTGATGAACCTGATTGAAGGGAATGCGCAGCTGGGCTACATCGTAGCCGCCACGCTGTTTTCGGCGTTTGGGCTGTTTTTCATGTGGTGGTGCTACGCGGGCGTAAAAGAACGCTATGTCGACAGTGCGCCAGCCAACCCGACCCAAAAGCCTGGCCTGTTAGCCTCTTTTCGGGCGATAGCCGGTAACCGGCCGCTGTTTATCTTGTGCATTGCCAACCTCTGCACGCTGGGGGCGTTTAACGTCAAGCTGGCGATTCAGGTGTACTACACCCAGTACGTCCTCAACGATCCCGTTCTGCTTTCCTGGATGGGGTTTTTCAGCATGGGATGCATTTTTATCGGCGTGTTCATGATGCCGGGCGCGGTGCGGCGCTTTGGCAAGAAAAAAGTGTATATCGGTGGATTAGTGATTTGGGTTGTCGGTGACCTGCTCAACTATTTTATCGGTGGCGGTTCGGTCAGTTTTGTCGCCTGGTCCTGCCTGGCTTTTTTTGGCTCTGCCTTTGTGAACAGCCTCAACTGGGCGCTGGTGTCCGATACCGTAGAGTACGGCGAATGGCGGACGGGCGTCCGTTCTGAAGGCACGGTTTATACCGGCTTTACCTTCTTCCGTAAGGTATCCCAGGCGCTGGCTGGCTTCTTCCCCGGCTGGATGCTGACGCAAATCGGCTATGTCCCCAACGTCATTCAGTCTGCTGCCACTGTCGAGGGCTTAAAGCAGCTGATGTTTATTTATCCCGGCGCGCTGGCGGTCACCACGATTGTGGCAATGGGCTGCTTCTACAACCTCAATGAAAAAATGTACGTCCGTATCATTGAAGAGATTGATGCCCGTAAACGTCAGCGCTGATTTGGCTCTGTGACTGCGCCGGTCGCGGCGCTAAAAGGATCACTTATGAATACAGGCTCCGATCCCCTCACGCTGAAACTCCCTCTGCGCGAGAAGTTTGCTTACGGCCTCGGTGATTTTGGCTCCAACCTGATGCTGACTATTGGGACGCTTTATTTACTCAAGTTCTACACCGATGAGCTGGGCATGCCAGCCTGGTACGGCGGCGTGATTTTCCTGGTGGCTAAATTCTTCACCGCCGTCACGGATATGTTCACCGGCATTGTGCTGGATTCACGCCGCCATATTGGCACCAGGGGCAAATTCAGGCCGTTTATTCTCTGTTTCTCACTGCCGGTAGCGCTGGTGGCGGCGGCACAGTTTGTTGCTAACGACTTTAGCCTGTCGGTAAAGACCACGATTGCGACGGCGCTGTTTATGATGTTCGGCCTGTTTTACAGCCTGATGAACTGTTCGTATGGGGCCATGGTGCCGGCTATCACCAAAAATCCCACGGAGCGCGCTCATCTTGCCGCCTGGCGACAAGGTGGGGCAACGTTGGGATTGCTGGTGTGTACCGTATGCTTTATGCCAATCCAGTCGCTGTTTGTCGGCAAAAGCGCGTTGGGCTATCAGGTGGCTGCCGCGCTCTTTGTGACCTGCGGAATGCTGTGCATGGCCTGTTGTTACCGCGGCGTCAAAGAGCGCTATGTGGAGGTCACGCCAGCCCATCATAAACCCGGCGTAGCAACGGCATTTCGCGCTATCTTTCACAATCCACCGTTACGCGTCCTGTGCCTGGCGAACCTGTGTACCCTGGCGGCGTTTAACATCAAACTGGCCATCCAGGTGTATTACACCCAGTACGTCCTGAATGATGTGCATCTGCTCGCCTGGATGGGCTTTTTCAGTATGGGCTGTATCCTGGTCGGGGTGCTGCTGGTGCCCACAGCGGTAAAACAGTTCGGTAAAAAACAGGTCTACCTGGGTGGGTTACTCCTGTGGGCCGTGGGCGATCTGTGTAACTTTCTCTGGGGGAACAGCTCTCTGCTGTTCGTCATGTTCTCCTGCGTGGCATTTTTCGGCACGGCGTTCGTTAACAGCCTTAACTGGGCGCTGGTACCGGATACCGTAGAATACGGCGAGTGGAAAACCGGTATTCGGGCAGAAGGTGCCTGTTACACCGGCTACACCTTCTTTCGTAAAATTTCTGCCGCGCTGGCGGGTTTTTTGCCTGGCCTGATGCTGACGCAGATAGGCTACGTGCCGAACACCGTACAAAGTAGCGCTACGCTGGCGGGGTTAAGGCAGTTGATCTTTATCTGGCCCTGCACGCTGGCGATTGTCGCGGCGCTGATCATGGGGTTCTGCTACAGGCTCAATGAAGCCCGTTTCGCCCTGATCGTGGCCGCCATTGGCCGACGTAAAAAGCATCGTCTCCAGCCTGCTGTCGACAACCCCGGCGTGAAGCGATTAACAAAACCCTCGAACGCGGCGTCATAAGTTTCTCTGTTAACCCGATCCTCAGGGTTGCTGTTTGTTGGTTTTGTGACGGCTGACCAGCAACCCAAATTTCCGCTTATCCCTCCCGTGCCGTCTTGCCCGTTTTACATCCGATTATTAACTCTCTGTTTCTGTTAACAAAAAAATCATTCCGGCCAGGCGATAGCTGAAGTTTGCGCTACCGATCGCTCACGGGTGCAGGATTTCCACTTTGAAACGGAAAAAGTCCTTCTCCACAGCCGTCCCGTCGCTGGTTAGTTTGGGATCGCGCTAAACGCGTAACGGTAAGCAGACGATGAGTATGTGTAATGGAGCGGTAGCGATGAATGCGTCACAAGACGAACAGCAAACTATTCAGGCCCTGGCGGATCGCGTGATGTCGCAGATTGGGGCGCTTTTTGCTGAGCGATCCATCCAGCCGAATGCCGTGCAGATCCAGATGCTGGCTTCGCATGTGCGGGCCATGGCATTGCGATCCGTGACCGGGGAAAGTTTGCCAGAGGTTGAGGCTGACCTGTTTGACGAAATCTCCAGGGAGTCGATGGCGCTGGCGCAGCAGGTGGTGGATCTGTTTGGCAATTTACCACCAGAAGAAGCCTGGCTGCTCTCCGTCCACTTTGAAGTAGCGAAGAACGACTAATTTTCCAACCATGAGAGGAACAGACATATGGTAACCGTAGTGATTGGCGATCGTTTAGGTAAAGGGCAGAAAGTCGCGGCTGGCGTAGAGAAAGCGGGTGGCCGTGCGGTTGTCGTGCCGGGCGTCGCGGCGGACATGAAGCTGGGCGATGTCATGAAAGCAGAGGCGGCGGATTTTGGTATCTCCTTTTGCGGCAGCGGCGGTGCAGGTGCGATTACGGCGCAAAACAAATATGGCTATAAGGCCAAGCACGGCATGCGCTCCGTTGACGAAGGCGTGACCGCCATTAATGAAGGGGCCAACGTGCTGGGCTTTGGCTTTATGGACAAAGAAGAGCTGGGTGAACGTCTGGTTCAGGCCTGGCGCAAAAAACACGGTGGATAAGGAATGAAAGAGACCTTTACAACCTCGGTTGCCGTAAGCGGTAAGGGCGATACCAAAGCGAAAGCCTTTGCAGATGCGCTTAGCCGGGTACAGCACGAAGTCCTGCGCAACGCCAATAAGATTCTGCTGCGCATTGAACCGCAGGACGTAAAGGTGGTGCGTGCGCTGGAACGCGTCACAACTGAAAAATTCCTTTTCTTTTTCCTGGCACGTGAGCGCAGGCACTTCAGCGTCGACCTGGAGGTCACCATCAATGTGACCTGCCTGGACGGTGACAAAGTCGACTTCACCCGCGTGTAAACCTCGCCTCAAACAACTTATATAAGGAAAGAGGATGTTTCTCATCATTTTGCTCAAGTCGTTAATTATCGGCGGCCTTGTGGGCGTCGGTGTGGGTGCAGGTGCCGCCCGCATGTTCCATGCGCCGACGACACAAGGTATGGGCGCATTTCGCACACTGGGTGAACTCAACTCCTGTGAAGGCGATCCTGCCTCTCACTTCTCTTTTGGGTTGGGGTTCTTCTTTAATGCCTGGGCTTCCTCTGTGGCGGCTGGCGCGTTCACCCAGGATGTGGATCACCGCATCATTCCCAACTGGGGCGCGGCGGCAATCATGGTCAAAAACCGCAATGTCGCGCAAACGCTGCACGATCCTAAAAAGATGGCTATCGCCTGCGGCATTATCGGCATGGTGGTGGTCGCTTTTCTTAACTCGACCGCCTCTGCTGTGCCAGCGGCCCTGCAGGTCACGGCGGTGAAGGTCCTGGTGCCCGCCGCCAATCTGCTGGTTAACACGGTTATGCCGGTGATCTTCTGGCTGGCAGCGATTGATGCCGGTAAAAAATCGGGCTTCTGGGCCACCATCTTTGGCGGTCTGGCACAGCTGATTATGGGCAATGCCGTACCGGGCCTGGTGCTGGGCATTTTGATTGGTAAAGGGGTTGAAGAGAGCGGCTGGAACAAAGTGACCAAAGTCATGATGAGCGCCATCGTCGCCTTGTTTGTTCTCAGCGCCTTCTTCCGCGGTTTCGATATGAAGATGCTGCAATCCTTCCAGCTTGGCATTCCTGGCTGGCTCGACAGTATTCATAACAGCCTGAGCGGCAAATAACGGAGCATCTGCAATGGAAGAATCAAACAAAGGTTTCTGGTATGCCGACTGGTCGTTCCCGATTTTTGTCGGTTTGCTCTCCTCCGGCGTGTTTGCCGGCACCCATATGTACTACCTGTACGGCATCGGGGCTTTCAACGAGGTGGCTTTCGTCTCTATGTTACGCGCGGGCATTGATACGGGGGTTTATGGTGCGGTTGCCGCTTTCGGTGCCAGCTTTTTGTTCGCCCGCATCATAGAAGGATCGCTGGTCGGGATTCTGGATATCGGTGGGGCAATTCAGACCGGCGTCGGGCTGGGCGTGCCCGCGCTGCTGCTGGGTGCGGGTTTTGTCTTCCCGGTTGCGAATTTTGCGGCTTCGCTGGTCACCGGTCTGGTTATTGGTGTGGCGATAGGCTACGTCATCATTCTGGCGCGTAAATTCACCATTAATCAAAGCAACAGTACCTATGGTGCGGACGTGATGATGGGCGCGGGCAATGCATCAGGACGCTTTCTGGGGCCGCTGATTATTCTGGCTGCCATTGGTGCCTCGATCCCGATTGGCCTCGGTTCACTGCTGGGTGCGCTGGTGTTCTATCTGTGGAATAAACCGATCACCGGCGGGGCGATCCTCGGCGCGATGATCCTGGGAGCGATTTTTCCGGTCGCGATCTGATCGCGGCGATGCCCGATCGGTTCAGGCCGATCGGGCGAGCCAAAGGAGGTTTCTATGTACGATCTGATTCTGCGTCGGGCACGTTTGCCGGATGACAGTCTGATCGATATCGCCATACGCGACGGTAAAATTGCCGCCGCAGGCGAGGTGAGCGGCAGGGCAACAGTGGAAAAAACGCTGGCGGCGGACTGTTATCTTAGCGCTGGCTGGATCGATTCGCATGTGCACTGCTACGCCAACTCGCCGATCTATCACGATCACCCTGACCACGTCGGTGTGGCGTGCGGTGTAACCTGCGTTGTGGATGCCGGCAGTACAGGGGCAGACGACATCGATGATTTCTGGCAGATCACGCGGGCGGCCACCACCCAGGTTTACGCTCTGCTGAACATCGCCCGCACCGGCATTGTTACCCAAAATGAACTGGCGGATATGACGCAGATTGATCGCCCGGCGATAGCCGATGCGGTGCGGCGTCATCCTGACTTTATTCTGGGGTTCAAAGCCCGAATGAGCAGCAGTGTGGTGGGCGAAAACGGCATCACGCCGCTGGTGCTGGCAAAGGCGATTCAGCAGGAAAATGGCAACCTGCCCCTGATGGTACACATTGGTAACACTCCCCCGAACCTGGATGAAATCGCCGCGTTACTGACCTCCGGTGACATCATCACCCATTGTTACCACGGCAAGCCGAACCGCATTCTGACGCCCGACGGGCAGCTCCGTGCGGCGGTGAAAAGTGCGCTGGCGCGGGACGTGCGCCTTGATGTCGGCCATGGCAGTGCCAGCTTCAGCTTTGAGGTGGCACGCGCGGCGATAGCGCAGGGCATTCTGCCGCACAGCATCAGTTCGGATATCTACTGCCGCAATCGCCTGAACGGGCCGGTTTATACCCTGGCGCACGTGATGTCGAAATTTTTCAATGTGGGGATGACGCTGCCGCAGATTATTGCCTGCGTAACTCACCAGGCGGCCAGCGGGCTGAGATTACACAGCAAAGGCAGTATCCAACCCGGCTATGACGCCGACTTTACCCTGTTCAGCGTGGCGCAGGAACCCGTGTCATTTGTGGATGCGGAAGGACTGGCCGAACAGGGCGATCGCCAACTTATTCCACTGGCGGCGATCGTCGCTGGTGAGTGCTGGATGACGGAAGAAGGGAAAAAACACAATGTCTTCACTGTATGAGAAATATGGCCTGAAGCAGGTCATTAATGCCTCTGGGCGCATGACCATCCTTGGCGTGTCCACACCGGCCCGCGACGTGGTTGAGACGGTTGAGTACGGCCTGGAGCACTATTTTGAAGTCAAGGATCTGGTCGATAAGACCGGCGCTTACATTGCCAGGCTGCTGCAGGTAGAAAATGCGCTGGTGGTATCCTGTGCCTCAGCGGGCATCGCCCAGAGCGTGGCGGCGGTGATTGTAAAAGACGATGACTGGCTGTTGGATAACCTGCACACGGCACCGCTAACCGTAGCGCATGACATCGTGGTGCCGAAAGGCCATAACGTGAATTACGGCGCGCCTGTCGGCAGCATGATCGCGCTGGGCGGCGGTCGGGTTGTGGAGGCCGGCTACAGTAATGAGTGCTCTCCACAGCAGCTTGCCGCCGCGATCACCGCCCAGACGGCGGCCATTCTCTATGTGAAGTCGCATCACTGCGTGCAAAAGAGCCACCTGAGCGTCGCGCAGGCGGCAGAGGTGGCACGTAAGCATGGCGTGCCGCTTATCGTGGATGCCGCCGCAGAAGAAGATCTGCAGTGTTATTACCAGGCGGGTGCCGACCTGGTCATCTACAGCGGAGCCAAAGCCATCGAAGGCCCTACCAGCGGCCTGGTTATCGGGAAGCATCAGCTTGTTGAGTGGGTGAAGCGCCAGAGCAACGGCATTGGTCGCACCATGAAAGTCGGTAAAGAGGGCATTCTGGGACTGACGCAGGCGATTGAGTCCTACCTGACCCAGCCAAAAACCACCGGCGCGCAGATGGTGGAAAAAATGACGCCTTTTATCAACAACCTCAACGGGCTGAACGGCGTGAGCGCCCGCGTTGTGTGGGATGCCGCCGGACGTGACATTGCCCGTGCAGAAATTCACTTTGATGAACGCGCGATCGGGCACCAAACCGGTGACCTGGTGCAGGCCCTGAAAAACGGCGATATCGCCATTTACTTCCGTGGCTACAAGGCCAACGAAGGCATTATTGAGGCCGACGTGCGCAGCGTCAGTGCTGACCAGCTGCATATTATTTTCACCCGCATTCAGGCGCTGTTAACAGGAGAAAAATAGCATGACGCTCACCCCAAATTTTTATCAGGACCGCCTGTGCCTTAACGTGCTGGCGGGCTCAAAAGAGAATGCTCGCGCTATCTGGCAGGCCGCAGAAGGGCACGTCCTGGTTGGCGTATTATCGAAAAATTACACCAGCAACGACGCCGCTATTGCGGATATGCGCGAATACGCCGCGCTGATTGATAACGCGCTGTCCATCGGTCTGGGGGCGGGCGATCCTCGTATGTCGCAAAGGGTGAGTGAGATTGCAGCGGTGCTGCAGCCGCAGCACGTCAATCAGGTGTTCACCGGCGTGGGCACCAGTCGTGCGCTGCTCGGTCAGTCACAAACGGTGGTCAACGGGCTGATTTCGCCCACCGGAACGCCGGGTAAAGTGAAGATTTCCACCGGGCCGCTCAGCTCACAGGCCAGCGACGGCATTGTGCCGGTCGATACCGCGATTGCGCTCCTGAAAGACATGGGCGGCAGTTCCGTGAAGTACTTCCCGATGGGCGGGCTGGCGACGGCAGAGGAGTTCCGCGCTGTCGCCGAAGCCTGTGCGAAGCAGGATTTTTGGCTGGAACCCACGGGCGGGATTGATCTGCAAAACGTCGGGCCGATCCTGCGCATTGCCCTGGATGCTGGCGTAAGCAAAGTCATTCCCCATGTTTACAGTTCGATCATCGACACCGCCAGTGGTGAAACCCGCGTAGAAGACGTGCGTCAGCTACTGGCCATCTGTAAAGGTCTGCTGGACTGAGTCCAGGCCTGTGCGCCGCTTCATGGACGTGATGACGGCGCACAGGCATGATAACGCTGCCGTCTGTTTTTGGCAGTCTGGCGTTTACCTCGTCCTTGTTAATGGCTGCAGCAGGTAACCCAACGTGAGATTTCCTAATCAGCGCCTTGCGCAACTGTTTGACGCGTTGAAAAACGAAACGCTGCCCCAGGATGAACTGGCGCGGCGCTTCGCTGTATCAACGCGCACCGTACGAACGGATATCACCGCGCTTAACGCCTTGCTACAGGAGCATGGCGCGCAGTTTGTGTTGAATCGCGGGGCGGGTTACCAGCTTAAAATTAGCGATGTGCAGCGTTTTAACGTGCTGCAACAGCAAACGCGCGCACCGCTGCGGGTGCCGCGTACTTCACACGACCGAATCCGCTACCTGCTGGTGCGCTTTCTGACCGCTGCTTATTCGTTGAAGCTGGAAAACCTGGCGGAGGAGTGGTTTGTCAGCCGTGCCACGCTGCAAAATGATATGGCTGACGTGCGCGACTGGCTCGGGCGTTATCAGTTGAGCATCGAAAGTAAACCCCATCACGGCATGAAACTGTTTGGCAGTGAAGTGGCGATTCGTACTTGCTTAACCGATCTGCTGATTCAGATCGAGCAAGAGCAGCCGGACAGCCCATTGATTGTGCCGGAATCGCTGGAAAACGGCCTGCTGGACACTCTGCAGCCGCTGCTGCAAAGCAGCTTTACCCAGCACAATATCCGCCTTAGCGATGAAGGCGAGCGCTATTTGCGCTTTTACTGCGCGGTGGCGATACGTCGTATCAATGAAGGCTACCCATTGAGCGATCCCCAGGCGGAAGAGATCGGTGATGACGTGCGCGAGTCGGCGCAAACCCTGATTCATGCGCTGCGGCCGCTCATCGCAAAACCCATTTCTCCGGCGGAAGAGAGCTGGCTGCGGGTAAATATCGCCGCCCGACGTATTCAGGACATTGCCCCCAGCGCCATTAATGCGGACGATGCGGATGCGCTGGTTGATTACCTGCTCAGTTTTATTAACACCCATTACTATTACAATCTCCAGAACGATCCACAGCTACGGGCCGATCTGCTGACCCACATTAAAACCATGATCACGCGGGTGCGTTACCAGATCCATATCCCCAATCCGCTGTTAAGCAACATCAAACAGCATTATCCGATGGCCTATGACGTGACCCTGGCGGCGGTGTCCAGCTGGGGCAAATATTCGCCCTATACCATCAGCGAAAATGAAATTGGCTTTCTGGTGCTCCACATCGGCGTCGGGCTGGAGCGCCATTATGATGTGGGCTATCAGCGTCGCCCTCAGGTACTGCTGGTGTGCGACAGCGGCAACTCAACGCTCCGCATGATAGAAGCCATGCTGATGCGTAACTATCCGCAGTTACAGGTCACTCAGTGCCTGTCGCAGCGTGAATATGAAGCCCGTCAGCGCATCGAAGAAGATTTTGTGATTTCCACCACGCGGCTGAGTGAAAAAGAGAAACCGGTTGTCGTGGTGGCACCTTTCCCCACGGAATTTCAGCTGGAGCAGATAGGTAAGCTGGTGCTGGTCGATCGCACCCGACCCTATATGTTGGAGAAATTTTTTGATGCCCGTCATTTCAGGATTATCGACGAGCCGATGACTCAGTCTGCGCTGTTCCGGTTATTGTGCCATCAGCTGGAAGCGGAAGGCGTGGTGGACGACGCGTTTTATGCCTCCGTCGAGGAGCGTGAAGCCATCGTCAGCACCATGTTGGGTGAGGGCATTGCGCTACCGCACTCGCTGGGCCTGATGGCGAAAAAAACGGTCGTCTATACCGTTCTGGCCCCGCAAGGTATTCCCTGGGGAGACGATACGGCTTACGTGATATTCCTGCTGGCGATCAGCAAAAACGAGTATGAAGAAGCGATGGCTATCTACGACCTGTTTGTGACGTTTATGCGCGAGCGGGCCATGACGCGTTTACGTGACAGCAGCGACTTTGCCTGTTTTAAAACCGTCGCGCTGGACTGCCTGAGTCGACTGTAAACATCAGGGGATCGTTCTCGTCAGGTTAATTTTTCTTTGCCAGCAGGCGGGGGATTTCGCGCAGGCACCAGGCTTTTGCTTCCCCCATGCTGTCACGCCGCCATGCCATGATGATATCGACCTCGCGGGAATACTCCGGGCTGACCACCCGCAAGCGTCCCTCTGCAATGTCCTGTTCCACCATGTTATAAGGCATCGTTGCAACGCCCAAACCGGCCAGAAGCGCGCGACGTTTATCATCCATCGTACTGACGGTCAGGCGCTGTTGCTTATCCAGCAGTTGCACGGTCAGAACCGGGCGCTCACGGGCCGTATCCGCCACGGCAATACCGCGATATTTCACCCGCGTGACTTCTGAAAGCGGCTCAGGTTCGTCGTGGATCGGATGGTCCGGGCTGGCAACGTAAACGCTGATGATGCTGTAAAGTTTGCGGGTGTTAATCTCGGTAGAGGCGCGGAAATGCATATCCGGTGCAATCACGATATCGGCCCGCCCCTGTTCCAGCCTTTCCCATGCCCCCGCCAGGACTTCTGTCATGATGGAAATCTGCGTGTTGGCCTTGTCAGCCAGCTTAGTGACTAACGGAAACAGCGCATCGGTGGGGATTAATGCTTCCGTGACGATGGTCAGCTGGGTTTCCCAGCCGCGCGCCAGTGCCTCGGCATCGGTAGTGAGTTTATCGGCGGCTTCCAGCAAAACCCGACCGCGCTCAAGCAGCATTCTTCCTACATTGGTGAACTTGGTACGGTGGCCTGAGCGGTCAAACAGGACCACATCCAGCTCTTCTTCCAGTTTCTGCATGGTGTAGCTGAGCGCCGAGGGCACGCGCCCTAACTCATCGGCGGCGGCGGCAAAGCTGCCACGGCGATCGATAGCATCCATGACACGTAATGCTTCGAGGGTTAACGCACGATCTTTAGCCATCCCGGTTCTCTGTCAGGAAATTTGAATATGCCGGGCAGATTAACTGGCTAACAATCCGGCGTCCAGACTTTTACCATAAAGGAATCATACCCGTCGTCGATCCTTGCCGACGGATGCAGGAGGTAAAGAATGATTACGACACGCAGTGCATCCGCTTGTGGTCAGGCCGATTACGGTTGGTTACAGGCGCGCTACAGTTTCTCTTTTGGCCACTATTTCGACCCCAAATTGATGGGTTATGCCTCCTTACGCGTTTTAAATCAGGAAGTTCTGGCACCTGGCGCGGCTTTTCAGCCGCGCACCTATCCACAGGTGGATGTGCTGAACATCGTTTTGCAGGGAGAGGCGGAATACCGTGACAGCGAAGGCAATCACATCACCGTGAGGGAAGGTGAGGCCCTGCTCCTCTCCGCGCAGCCTGGCGTGAGCTATAGCGAACTTAACCCAAGTAAAGATCGCCCGTTAACGCGCATGCAGCTCTGGCTGGCAGCCTGCCCGGAACGTGAAAACCCGCGTATGCAGAAAATCACCCTGTCTGGCGGAACGCGTTCACAGTTGCTGGCTTCCCCCGATGGCAGCGACAACAGCCTTCAGCTGCGACAGCAGGTCTGGATTCATCAGCTTGAGCTGGCAGCAGGGGAACAACACCTGGTGCCGCTTCAGGGCGCGCGCGCCTATCTGCAATCCATCCACGGCGCGTTAGAGGCCTCAGCGGGTGCTGCGCATCATGAACAGTTGGGCTGCGGCGATGGCGCATTTTTGCAGGAAGAGCAGCAGCTGTGGCTGTCGGCAATAACGCCGACCCGCGCGCTGGTGATTGATATCCCGGTCTGATGCTTCTCTGGTAATGCTAGCGGATAACACCGCTGGCTGAGCGCGGTATTCAGCCGCACGGTGAGCCGGTTAACGTTTGTTTGCCATATAAAAAAAGCCGCAACCCGAAAGGGTGCGGCTTTTCTGTTTGCGGCAGCAGCAGGTCTGGACAGCGGCTAACGCAGCGTTATTTCACCATGGTGAAGGCGGTAGTGACGTGTTTCACGCCGCTGACCCGGCTGGCAATATCTGCGGCGGCTTTGGCTTCGTCTGGCGTCACCAGGCCTAACAGGAACACTTCACCGTTTTCCGTGGTGACTTTCACACTTGACGATTTCACCTGATCGCTGCCCAGCAGCTGCGAACGGATCTTGGTGGTGATCCAGGTGTCAGACGATGAGGTGCCAAGGCTGACTTTCGGCCCAATCCGAATTTCGTTATACACTTCGGTTGCGCCGTCAACGCCCATGGTGATCTGTTTCGCGCGGTTGGCAATGTCCTGACTAGGTGCCTGACCGGTTAACAGCACTTTGCCCTGATAGGCGGTGGCAATGACGCGGGCATCGGTTTTGATTTGCTGATCTTTTGCCAGCGCGTTGCTGACGCGTAATTCCAGCGTGCCATCATCAACCTGCGTCCCGACTGAGCGGGGATCGGTGGCGGTTTTGGTCGCAACAGCGGCGCTACCAGCAACCACCGCGACGCAGCCTTGCAGCAGCATGGCGGTTAAAACAATGGCTACAGCGTTCAATGCTTTCATTGGTGCTCCTTCCGTCATTCCTGGTGGGGAAACAAGGTGTTATCAATCAGATCGCACAAACAGTTGAGTGTTAACATATGCATCTCCTGAATGCGAGCACTGCGATGTGAAGGAATACGAATTTCCACATCCTGCGGTCCCAGCAATCCGGCTAATTCGCCCCCATCATAACCGGTAAGCGCAACGATAGTCATATCGCGCGTGACGGCGGCTTCAACCGCCTTCACGATGTCCCGTGTATTTCCTCGGGTAGAGATGGCCAGCAGCACGTCGCCGGTTTGTCCCAGCGCACGCACCTGTTTGGCATAGATCTCGTCATGCAGGCGATCGTTACTGATTGCCGTCAGCATCACGTTGTCCGCACTCAATGCCAGTGCGGGCAGGCTGGGGCGTTCGGTTTCAAAGCGGTTGATCATGCTGGCGGCAAAGTGCTGAGCATTGGCTGACGACGCGCCATTACCACAGCTCAGTATCTTGTTACCGTTAAGAAGTGACTGCACCATCGTCATCGCTGCCCGCGAAATGGCATCGGGTAACGCCTCTGCAGCTGCGATTTGAGTTTGAATACTTTCGGTAAAACACGCTTTAATTCTTTCCTGCACACGACCACCTGGTTCTAAACGTCTGCATTAAAGGCATTCGGCAACCATTCAAGCGCCGTGCCGGTAATGGCAATGATGTCGAAACGGCAATTCACTGTTTCAAAACTGCCGCCGCGTTGCGCCAGCCACAGAGAGGCGGCACGCAGCAGCTTGTGTTGTTTCTGTCGGGTAATGCTGGCCAGACTGCCGCCGAATCGGGCGTTACGTCGGTAACGCACTTCGACAAACACCCAACATTGTCTGTCTCGCATTATCAGGTCAAGTTCACCTGCGCGATAGTAAACATTGCTGGCGACCCATGTTAACCCCGCCCGCTCAAGATAGCGGCGGGCGAGTTGTTCATGCTCGGCCCCCGTACGGCGGCGGTTTAGCTGGCCGGTACGATATTGCCCTGGCGATACTGGTTCCATGTCAACTTCCTGTTGATCACACAATCAGTGGTGGCGCTCAGCTTACCGGTATTGCCGTCGAGCGAGAAACCCGGTACCTGACGCATCTGGTTGAAGTGGTTAGCCAGCGTCCAGGCATCAATCCCCATTGCGTACAGGCGCACCAGCGAATAGTCGTTATTAAACGATTTTGCGGCCTGCTGCATCAACGCCGGGTTAGCGCCAGACAGCAGAGGAATATCACTGAACTGCAGTCCTTCCATTTCCAGTCGGAAATCCGGGCCTGCTCCCGCCTGCGCGCTGCGCGAACTGGCATAGAGCGCAACGTTACTGCGGCTACCGGTACGCATGCTGATCATCGGTTTAATCAGCTGCAGTTCATCCTGAGTCGAGACGATGTAGGCGGCATCTATCGCACCGCCACTGCTGGCTGCCGGAGCAGTGGTTTGAGGTGCCGGAATATTCAGTCCAGCAATGGATACGCTTTGCGGCTGAGAAGACGATGGCATGACAACCGGCGTACCGCTCATGCTGATACCGGCACCGCTGTTAATGCCTTGCTTGAGCTCTGAAACAGAACCAAAGCGCTGCTGAAGCACGGTGCTGCCACCCAGCGACTGCCACTCTTTTGTAAAGGCTGCCGTCACACGATCACCCAGACCATTACGCGGAACTAACAGCAGCGGCTGACGTTTACCCTGATCCCAGATGTGGTGCGCAGCATCGCGCGCTTCATCTTCAGGCGACAGCGCAAAATAGCACATATTGGGGTGGTTCTGGATTTGCTCTGGCTCGTTCAGGGCCAGTACGTTCAGCGGTGTCTGGCTGTTCGCGACGGATTCAACATTGTTTTTCAGCAGCGGTCCGACGACCAGTGTGGCACCGTCCTGCTGGGCCTGCTGCATCACCTGCGCGACAGGCTGGCTGCTGGTGTCATAAACCTTCACCTGGGCATTGCTGGCCGGTTCGGCAGCGGGCTGTTGCTGCGGTTGGGGCTGCTGCTGCGTCGTGGCCGGTTGCTGCCCGTTGCTGGCCTGCTGCGCTGCCGCAGGATTTGCTGACGGGCTGACGACCGCGTTCGCACCAGCAGGCTGCTGCTGATTCATCGCGATAGGATCTTGTGCACTGCCCGGCGTCGCCTGTGGGGCGGTCGCAAGGGTACCGTTTTTCGCGTCGTTGAACCCTTTCTGGATAGCACTGGCGAACATTTGCGCCTGACCGTTCAAGGGCAGCAGCAGCGCGATAGTGCTGGTCGAGGCTTTGGTGAAGTTCTGCGCCTGGCTCAGTTGGGTCGGTAGGGTTTTTGCCGCAGGGTTATCCGGATAGCGCGTCTGCCAGTCTTTGATAGCTGACTTCAGCATCGTGGCATCCTGGGCATTAGCATGCCAGGTCGTCAGCAGATCCAGCCAGCCCTGCAGAATGTTTTCATCGGCATTAATCACCAGCGAATTCATATCCTGCTGCGACAGTTGGGTCAGCGCCTGCCAGGTTGCATCAATATTCTTTTGGCGGTCATCACCTTTCAGCAATGGCTCCTGTGCAATATAGGCGCGAAGCAGGGCCAGGGATGTTTTACCCTGCGCGCTGGCAATCTGTAAACCGAAGTAGCGGGCCAGCTGATCCTGAGACAGCTCACTGGTTTTCACCTGACTCAGGACCTGTTGAGCATCGGCAATCTTTTGCTGTCCAATCTGCGACTGGGCCTTCAACAGCAGTAATTCTTGCTGCTGTTTATCGGAAAGCTGAGCAGGCAGTTCATCGATGGCCTGCGCAGCCTGAGGATATTTTCCTTCTTTCAGCAGGGCGCGGATTGCGAGTAATTGCCAGTCGGTCTTGCTATCATCGCTGCTTTGCTGCACCTGCTGCAGATAGTAGGCAGAATTATTGGTAACGGGTCCCTGAATATCTACGGACTGGCTTTTGGGGCCCTGGCCGCTACACGCGGCTAAAATCAGACCAGCAAGAAGGACAGGCACAAAGCGTCCTGCTTTATGACGAACGATTTTTGAAGGAAGCATACTGTATCCAGTGATGTTTTTTTCAAGATGCTCAATATTAAATCGGCAATTCGGATGAAACAATGAAACAACTCGATCGGGCAGACATTTCCGCCAGCACGCTCTACATCGTGCCAACCCCAATAGGTAATTTGGCTGACATTACCCAGCGGGCGCTAGCGGTACTTTCCAGCGTCGATCTGGTCGCAGCGGAAGATACACGTCATACCGGACTGTTGCTACAACATTTCGCCATCAATGCGCGACTCTTCGCACTTCATGACCACAACGAACAGCAGAAAGCAGAAATCTTGCTAACCAGGCTGCAACAGGGAGAAAGCATAGCTCTGGTTTCGGATGCTGGCACGCCGTTAATCAACGATCCGGGTTATCACCTGGTCCGCCGTTGCCGCGAGGCCGGGATTCGCATCGTTCCTTTACCTGGTGCCTGTGCAGCGATAACAGCATTAAGCGCAGCGGGATTGCCGTCTGATCGTTTCTGTTACGAAGGGTTTCTGCCCGCCAAAACCAAGGCGCGTTGTGATGCCCTGCGGGCGTTGGCTGAGGAGCCGCGCACTCTGATTTTTTATGAGTCCACGCACCGCTTGCTGGACAGCCTGCAGGACATGGTGACGGAACTGGGTGCCGACCGCTATGTGGTGCTGGCGCGTGAGTTGACGAAAACCTGGGAAAACCTGAATGGTGCCCCGGTGGGTGAGCTCCTGGCCTGGGTGAAAGAGGATGAAAATCGCCGTAAAGGTGAGATGGTGCTGATTGTTGAAGGCCATCATCCCGACGAAGAGGCGCTTCCCGCGGAAGCCCTGCGCACGCTGGCGCTGTTACAGCAGGAACTGCCGTTGAAAAAGGCAGCAGCGCTGACGGCGGAGATCCACGGGGTGAAAAAGAATGCGCTCTATAAATACGCGCTGGAGCAACAGGCATAAGCCTGACGCGTTGCCTGCGCGCCGGGCGTGACAGCGCGAGCTAAACCCTCTATAATGCGCGCCGAAGCTGACCAGACAGTCGCCGCTTCGTCGTCGTCCTTCTCTGAAGGAGACGGGCGAAGGGGAGGAAAGTCCGGGCTCCATAGGGCAGGGTGCCAGGTAACGCCTGGGGGGGAAACCCACGACCAGTGCAACAGAGAGCAAACCGCCGATGGCCCAGTAATGGGATCAGGTAAGGGTGAAAGGGTGCGGTAAGAGCGCACCGCGCGGCTGGTAACAGTCCGTGGCACGGTAAACTCCACCCGGAGCAAGGCCAAATAGGGGTTCACATGGTACGGCCCGTACTGAACCCGGGTAGGCTGCTTGAGCCAGTGAGCGATTGCTGGCCTAGATGAATGACTGTCCACGACAGAACCCGGCTTATCGGTCAGTTTCGACTTCTTAATGCAAACCCCGCGCAAGCGGGGTTTTTGCTTTGTGGGGTGGTGTGGTGCAGTGCAGAAAGGCGATGAATGACTGTCCACGACGCTGTTCATAAAAGTACGCGGCTTACCTGTCAGTTCCGCCGTCTTAATGCAAACCTCACGCAGGCGGGGTTTTTGCTTTGTGGGGCGGTGCAGAAGGCGATGAATGACTGTCCACGACGCTGTTCATAAAAGTACGCGGCTTACCGGTCAGTTCCGCCGTCTTAATGCAAACCTCACGCAGGCGGGGTTTTTGCGTTGCGGCACCTTAACCTGATAAATACCTGTTCATCACGTTAAGAAGACAAAGGCCCTTTCGCTGAATGCTTTCACTTCTCAGGCAAATCCCATGCAATTAATTGCTGCCGCGCTATACGCTCATCCCACATGTTGACGTGATAGCCTGTCATCTGTTTGAGAGGCAAAGGTTTCTCTCAGCTATAGTTGAAGGCGGCTTACCGGCAGCAATCAGCTCACCATTTTGCCGCACATGGCGCGAATTCATTGAATGAGTATTAAAAAAACAGGTGGATCATGGTTACAAGAAGGACTTTACTGACTTATTCCGGGGCTTTTGCTGCCTTATCTGCATTAGGCATTTCCCCTGGCGCTATCGCAGCAGGTGTTCTCAAAATGGGTGATAGCAAAGCATTTAACTTTGAAACCTTAATTGCCCAGGCCAAAGCGCTGGCGGCTAAACCTTACGAAAAGCCCACTGAATTCGACCCGTCATTGTTATCCAACATAACCTATGACGCCTACATGAAAACGGTCTACAAACCGGACTATGCGCTGTTTAAAAACGCCGGACGGTTTCCTGTTACCTTTTTTATGGTCAACGGCTTACACCGTATGCCGGTGAAAATGCACGTTGTTGAAAATAACGCTGCGCGCGAAATCATACAAAATATTGATTACTTCACCACCACGGACAAAACCGTCAAGCTGCCTCCGCTTAAAGGTAACGTGTTTTCAGGATTTCGGGTGCTGGCCAGTCAGGATACGTTAAAAACGAATCCACAAAACGACTGGATATCCTTTATGGGGGCTTCCTACTTCCGCGCCATCGGCGAACTGGGCCAGTTTGGATTATCCGCGCGTGGCATCGCCCTGAATACCGTTCAGCCCGGCATGGATGAAGAGTTTCCTGACTTTACGGATTTCTGGTTTGAAGCGCCTAAAGATGACAGCAAAAACCTGACCGTCTATGCGCTGCTCAACGGGCCGAGCATCACCGGTGCCTATAAATTTATCCTGCACCGCAGCAAAGGCGTGGTGCAGGATGTCGAATGTACGCTGTTCCTGCGTAAAGACGTTCAGCGTTTCGGGATTGCCCCTCTGACCTCAATGTACTGGTTTTCAAAAACGGTCAAAGGCGCAGGCACAGACTGGCGTCCGGAAGTGCACGATTCAGACGGCCTGGCGATGTGGACCGGCAGCGGCGAACATATCTGGCGACCACTCAACAATCCTTTACGCGTGGTGACGTCGAGCTTTAACGACGAGAATCCGCGAGGATTTGGTTTGCTCCAGAAGGACAGAGCGTTCGACAGCTACCTTGATGCGGCTCACTATGAGCGGCGGCCCGATCTCTGGGTGGAACCCATCGGCAAATGGGGCAAAGGCTCGGTGCTGCTGGTGGAAATCCCGACTGACGATGAAATCTATGACAACATCGTGGCCATGTGGGTGCCAGAATCTCCGGCTAAAGCGGGCGAACAGCATCACTTCCATTATCGACTGCACTGGCTGGCCGATGAGCCTTATCCTTCCACCCTGGCGCGTTGTGGTGCGACCCGACTGGGCAGGGGCGGTGTGCCGGGTTCAGACCGTCCGCACGACAGCCGTAAGTTTGCCGTCGAGTTCCGTGGCGATGTGCTCAACCATCTGCCGTCGGGCGTGTCGCCAGAAGCCGTCCTTTCTGCGTCGCGTGGCACGTTTGAGAACGTGCTCGTGTCTAAATTGCCGGACGATTCAGGTAACTGGCTGGCACAGTTTGATTTGGTGGCGGGGGAAGGTGATCCGGTAGAGCTTAAGCTCTATCTGAAAGCACAGGGCAACGTGGTGTCGGAAACCTGGTGCTACCAGTACCATCCGTTCAACTCGCCGGCAAAGCCCTGGCCAACGGCGTGTGAAACAAAATAAAGCAAAGGCAGCCCAACCTCAGGTTGGGCTGCCTGTTATGATCCCTGGTGCTGGTTTTCTAATTAATTATAAACAAACGTCAACGCTGCGGTGGCATTGGCTACGCCGGGTGTCAGGTCCCCGGTTCTGATATAGCGTGGTGTCACCTGGAAAGAGAGATTACTGGCATCCGATGCGGTTTTGATCAGGTTTCTGCCCGGCGCACCGCCATACCTTGCCGGATAGCTGAGCTGAACCGGTGTCGTACTGCTATTGAGTAAAAGCTCAACCCCCACGCCTTGCGCATCTGATTCACCGGTTAAGTTCAGGGTGGTGGTCGTATTTGCCGGATTCGTTAAGTCACTGAAAATAGCCTCAACGATAACATTATCATCGCACTGCAAATTAATGGTTACCGGTTCACCAGCATATACGCTGTTAATATTAGGCAGTTGCTGCGTTCCCACGGCGCCCATATTCGCGACAAGGCTGCGCGTCATAATGTCACAGCCTTTGTTATTCACCGCCAGTGAGCTGATATTGGCATTCACCGGCACGGGATAAGCACCGCTGAGTAAGTCTCTCATTTGTGCTCTGCCAGCGCTAAACGTGATGCTGTAAACGTTGGGGGAAATGATTTCGCCTGTCGTGACAAATTTGTATTGCAAGGTGGTCTGGACATTGGAAATACCCAAAAGCGATGTAGAAGTGAGTTTGGTTTCCGCAGAGCCAATGGGTAACATGCCGAGACTGGATGCGCCAGAAATCGTATTAGGTACCATTCTGGCTTTTAATACGACCCCAATGCCGGTGATGCCTGTTCTGTATATTGAATGATTACCCGAGCCATCATTGTAGCTGATACCGGTGGGGGAAAGATTGCTGGTGTCATACCAGCCATATTGCCATGTGCCTACCCGATGTGTTTGCCCACATGCGTTTGTATTCCAGCCGCTTAAATCAACGCCTGCCGAAGAAGGTGCTTGATTACTCATATTGACTGAAATGGCGGGTACGGTTATCTCACAGGAACTGTCTGTCTCATAGGCGTAAACCGACGGGTGAGCGCTAACCAGAATAATAAAAATCAGGATGATCAACTTATTCATAGAAACCTGCTTTATTAACACGTTTAATCGTATTCAAGGTTAAAGGTTGCGGTGGCATTAGCCATGCCGGGCTTAACCGCTGCGGTTGATTTATATCGAGAGTAAAACTTCAGCTCTGCGTCTGAATTGGGTGTCAGAGAATAATGTGCTGAAGCGAAATTTAACGGGATCGGGTTTTTCTCTTTATCCAGAATTTCAATGCCGATGCCACTGGCTGATTCATTCATTTCAGTGAGCCTCAGCAACGAACTGTCTGCCAGATCGGGCGTGCCCTCGAAAGTGACTTTAACGCCAGAGGCCAGCGACGAGCAGTTACGTAAATAAATACTGAAAGGCACCAGTTCTGACGTTAACTGGCCCGCTGTAAAATCACGACTTGCCACCGTGCCCATGTCAACCGACAACTCTCTGGCGTTGCTGTCCACCACACAACCATTTTCTGAAATAATGCCATTTATCTGAAGGATAATATCGTAGGCATGTGTGGATGAATAACAACAGAGTAAGGGGAGAAGAAGTAAAATTCTGATCATTCGCACCTCAGATGTTTTTTGATAATAATGCCGTTTGATGTGATGTTGGCAAGATCGAAGCGCAGATTGCAGCGTTGATCCTGACGGCTTCCCCAGCTTGCCGTGAGCGTTCCACTTTCCGGTATACCTGAAAGGAAGACGTTGCCGTTGTCGCCGACAATGCTGCTAATCGCAGGGTCTTTTACTGTCACAAGGGTACCCAGCGGCAGGGCTTTACCATTTTGCGTCAGCGTAAATAACGCCTGAAGCCCTTTCCTGACATCATATTTAGCGCGCGTCAGCGCACCCTGAGTCGGCACCGTATTTTTAACCGCTTCCTCCAGTGTGATATCTGGCGGCAGTGTTGACTGGTCGAGCGCAATGCGGTTATTTCTGTATGCGGTGGCGTAAGGAAGATAGGTATATCCGCGCCAGTCGGTTTTAACGCCCGTTCTGTTTTCAACGGATAATCCTGAGGCACCTGCTGCATCGACAAGTATATTGGTGTCCCCCAGCGCCTGACCAAAGGTTATTCCCTCCTGGTGAATAATGACACCGCCATCAATCCCAATACTCGCCTGACGATAGTGTTTACTGTAACTGTAATTTGATGTGACGGCGTTATAGGCTCCGTTGTAGGTCAGCCCGGCACTCCCGCCGTAGGCCTGGCCATTATTGCTGTAAGATTGTTGAAGGTTATAACTGAGGTTTCTGTTTTCCAGCGCAACCCCGTTAATTCCCGTCGAATGGGTATAATTCCCTTTCGCATCATAGTGTGTTCCAGCCGTTGCCCAGGCCCGGCGTGCAGTGTGAGGGGCTGAATTCCGGGTAAATTTATCCAGCGGCAAAGAAAATAATAAAGATAGGCGTTTATCCGTTTCCATTTGCCACGGATTACGGTTATAGCTCAAAGCCAGTCCTGCGGTAATGTCGTAAAGTGTGGTATTAAAACCGGCCTGCAATGTCGTGTTTTTCTTTCCCATGTTCCAGTATGTTTGTTCTAAACCGGTGAGATAGACAGAACCAAATTCACCCAGATCCTGAGATAAACTGGCCTGAAGTTGACCTTTACGGGCAAAGCGTAGGTTATAAGTTGTATCAAGATTCAACGAGCCATCTGTATTGAAACCACGACCGTCAATTTTTTTCCATGTGGTATCACTAAAATTATAAAATCCGTCAGTGGTAAAGCGATAGCTCAATAATTGGAACGTTGTGCCAGAGGTGTTCAGCGATTTCGCATACTGAAACTTATAGGCGTTTCCGGCATGCTGACTTTTATCGGCTAACGTACTCTGGGCATGGGTTGCATCAACCGAAATCGCGCCCATAAAGCCCAGGTTCATGCCTAAGCCCAATGACCAGGCTTTATAATTATCGCTTAACTGACCACCGCCATAGAAAGACATTCCATAGGGTAAACCTGCAATAAGCGTGGCCTGAAAAAACTCCGGTGAATCTTGCATCGTCAGACCACGGTATTTCCCGGAGGTCAGACTGTATTTGATGCTACCTTCTCGTTGTAATACCGGCAGAGAAGAGTAAGGCATGGTGTAAGACTGAACTTGCCCATCACTTTCTGTAATGTTGACCGTCAGATCGCCGCTGCTTCCCGTGGCGTAGAGATCGGTTAATTCAAAGGGCCCTGGAGGAACGTAGGTTTCATAAACAACATAGTTATTTTGTTTCACCGTCACTCTGGCATTGGTTTTCGCTATGCCTCTGACCACGGGTGCAAAGCCTCGACGGCTGTCAGGCAGCATCGCCTCATCCGACGAAATTTGCAGACCTCTGAAATTGAAGGTGTCATAGATCGCATTGGACGTGCTGTATTCACCTATTGTTATGATGCTGTCGAAGTCTAACAGCGGACGTTGTAAGTAAGTGCGGATGTTTTTCCATTCGCTGTTACGCGAATCGTGGGTTTCATTAAACGTCCAGGTTGAATTATTTCTTAAGCGCCAGGCACCGAGGTTGGCACCGCTATCCAGGGCCAGAAAATGATTTTCCGCGTCATAGTGATTGACCTTGCCGGTTGAGCCGCTGTATCGATAGTTAAGCAGTAACGCTGGGATACCGTGATCCCACCGCGTTTTGGGTATGTGCCCTCGCGCGGTATTGAAAAGCACGGATTGTGGCGCGCTAATCTCAACTTTTAGCTTCTCTGGCACAAAATTAACATGAGAACCTGGTATGTCATCTTCTATGAAAATACAGGCGCCGGGTTTAGTTATGTCACGGGTATTAATCCCGACAGCGACCAGGATTTTCTCATCGAAACATGGAACAATGTTCTTACCTTTCTCAATAAACTTTATTTCCGCCGAAGTGGCATAATCGCTGTTCAGATAGATATCAACTAAATAAATACCGGGCGCGATAACATTGCCATTTTGAAAGTTTTCCAGATCGGCTACAGATGAGACTGTTGAATCAATCAGCCCAGGATTAAATTTATAGTTGGCGGTGGCCTGAAAGGGGAAATGTATCAGAACAATCAATGCCAGTTTTCCATAACATTTCATCTTAATCTCCGGTTTTCAATTTATCTGACATGCACGACAGGCTCCATACCGCCGTAATCGTTAATAACCTGATAAGTCATCTCCTTTGCCGGAGCAATATCAATGCTTGTCTTACCAAAAGGCGCAATTGTGATGCTTCTTGTTTCAAGAAATTGATTTTTGCTCTTTATATTGGCGACATTGATATAATAAGGCGTTGGGTTATTAAAGGTGACCAGGCTGTCTTGTCGGGTGGTTTGCAGTTTTTTAATGGCTTCGCTGCTACTTAATGGAAGATTGTTGGGGCGATAAAATAGTTTTAGCCGACTGACGATGGCAAACTGTAGGCTGCTGCTATCAGGTTCGGTGTTATTATTTTGCGATGGTATCGCTTTGACATTAAGCCAGTATAAGGTTTCACGATCGGACGGGCGCTTTTCGCCAGAAAAAATGATGCGTAACAGGTTTTCTTTATTGGGCTGAATAATGAATAGTGGTGGTGTAAGAACAAAATCATTGCTTTTGTTGCTGGCGTCATCTTCAACCCATGACTGAATTAAATAGACTGCGGCTGTATCCGTATTGGTGACAGAAAGCGATGCTTGTTTAGCATTTTCATTATAAATAACGCGGGTAGCGCCTACACCAATACCGCCTGCATTAACGCTCAGACTGGCGCATAACAAGGCCATATAAAGTACAAATCTGATGATGTACATGTTTACCCTTACTTGAAGAGAATAATGGCAGGGTTTCCCCTGCCAGTGTTATCAGGCATAAGTGATAGTAAAATTGGCAGAGCTGTCGACGGAACCCACGGTGACCGTGTCTGAAACCGATATCATGTCTGCTTTAAAGGTATAGATATTGGTACTGCCGGACAGTGCTTCTGCTGGCGTAGCCGTACCGAGGGTGATCTCGGCATTGTTATTATCAACAAGATAGACGCCAACCCCTGCCGCGGTTCCGGTTGACTGAAGTGCATTTTGGGTCGCATCTTTTACGCCGTCAAACGTCACTGCTGCTGTGCTCGACGTGCCATCACACTGCTCTAAAATAATTTTAAAGGCTTTAGGATTTTGCGCCTTCGTTCCTGCGGCATCACCAAAGGTGCTGGCTTTGACCTGACCGAGTTGTACGGTTTGGTAGGCAGTATCACTGGAAACGACACAGGCTGTATTAACGACTTCACCTAGAAAATTAACGGTGCCACCATTGACTGTTGCGGCATGGCCCAGGGTAGTTACGCCCATAAATAACATGGCAACAGAACTGATAAGTAACTTGTTTTTCATTTAAGAATTCCTTTTATATAATGAACTTTGACAGAATGTAACTAACTAATGAAATTTTAAAATATTGCTAATTGCCTCCTTTTCCTTATTGCCATTCTTCTGCTTTTTATCATGACGGGAGCAGTTGATGCTGAAAAGCATATGCCTAGTGACCCGAAAGAATATCTCTGCAAATGAGCAATCCATTCACATTGCAGTTATCTAATCCATGTTCTTTTAGTATTTTCCTTTTAAGTCCATAAAGATATTTCAAAGAAAGATTATATTTCATTGCAATTTCACGCATTCCTTTACCCTTGCAAATCATATAAATGATCTGGTATTCAATCTTTGAGGCGTATCTTTTTATCACGTCGCTTTCTTTTACGTTCTGCAGAACGTCAATAAGATCCTCTTTTGTGATCTTTTTTGAAACAATTCGCGGGTATTTTTCCTGCGTATCGTGGCAAACCAAAAAATCAGCAATAATAATAACTCTGGGTCCATGCGCCTTCTGGTTTGAAAGATAGTTTCTACGTTTAATATGATCCTGGATCGATACGATGAGAAGATCGTTTTTATCAGGATGGAACGTTGTAAACCTGTTTGTGTTAATGAATGCTTTATCACAATGTAACCCACATAAGCTTGTTTCCAGGCCGATGAGAAAATAGCTGTCATCGGAAATAAAATACGTTTTCATTCATTACCTTGATGACATTATCTCTTGTTTGAGTGTTTTACTAACTGTGTAAATAGTGCCTCATCACTTTTTTTTTCATCATTCTAAGTTGGTTTTTTTTATTGTCCACACTCAGGTTTTTCTCTTTTTTTTTAACAAATGAAATTTAGCCTGTCTTTGTTTTTTGTTTTAAGGGAATATAAATTAGCTTATTTAATAAATAACCTTTGTTAGTTAACTTTATGTTTTTATTATTTTCATCATATTGATTTCATTGAATAAAAATAATTTTGATTTTAATCAAAAACTTATATTCACAATGCGTTACGGATATATGACTGCGCTTTAAATGAACACTGGTCTATAATATTGTCATTTTGTGATTTTTGAAGATAATCTATTGCTTATGTTCGGTGTTTTTTAAAATAAAGGTTGATGCTGATAAATGTTATTCTAACTTGATCAGAATATATGTTGGTTTCGTAGAAAACTCCTGGAAATGTTAAAGTCAGCTTTATGCCTGCTTTACCTATCAATATGAATTTATCAATGGAAAAAAACATTATTTACTGACGGTGTTTTTTAAACATCCTCTAAGCGTCAGGCATCTTTTCTCTCAGTATTATCTTTTCATTCACATTGAGTTGCGATGATTTATAAGAAAGCGCAACAATCTAATAGCATCTTATGCGATATAACCCTTTGCTCTCTTTATGATGACGTGTGTTCCTTTTATTCTTGTCATCGTTACTCTGTATGATAAATGCGCACTTTGCCCTGACAGGGCGAGGAGCGAGAAGCAATGACGTTATGAAAGCCTTGTTGATGCCGATGCGGAGCCCCTTTTTTATACACAGTAACCTGCCTCCGACAACGGAGAGGGGCTTTAACGGGGCGGGAAGAGAATGGACGTTTTGAGATCTGTCAGCGCAGGGGACGTATCACTCTGCTGTAATGCGTTGTGCTTCCCCCTTATCATTTATGACTGTATTTTGCTGTTTGCCTGTTTGCCTGTTTGCCTGTTTGCCTGTTTGCCTGTTTGCCTGTTTGCCTGTTTGCCTGTTTGCCTGTTTGCCTGTTTGCCTGTTTGCCTGTTTGCCTGTTTGCCTGTTTGCCTGTTTGCCTGTCTGCCTGTCTGCCTGTCTGCCTGTCTGCCTGTCTGTCTGCCTGTCTGCCTGTCTGCCTGTCTGCCTGTCTGCCTGTCTGTCTGCCTGTCTGCCTGTCTGCCTGTCTGCCTGTCTGCCTGTCTGCCTGTCTGTCTGTCTGTCTGTCTGTCTGTCTGTCTGTCTGCCTGTCTGTCTGTCTGTCTGTCTGTCTGTCTGTCTGCCTGTCTGCCTGCCATCACTCTATCTGTCCTGACAGCTCCTGGCTGCCAGCAACGATCCCTTCGGCAGCGGATAAATCACAGGAAGGGACATGTGCGAATAGTATGCGCGAGCCAGTCTTAATGATGCGTTTCAGTATGAGATGAAAAATCCACCGGGAAAGGCGACATTCATTTTTATTTCTATGGTTAAGACTTACTCAAAAAAGAGGCTTTTAGGTTGCGCTGTATTTATTTTAAGCAGCGCCTTAAAACGTTGTGTATATAGTATTTTTATTGCGCAGTTTGGCCGTGTTTAATATTTTAATAGCCTTTCAGCCAATATTGATCATTATCATGATTTTTCGCGGAATCTCATATCTCAGTGACAATTGTGAGAAACAGCACAACCTTTTTTTTATTGATCATTAAGATTCGTAGCGGATAAAAAGGATGTAGAGGAAAGTCATTATGTATAGATATACGCAACCACGAACGTGTTGGTTAACATTTTATCAGTCAACGCCAGACAGTATTGCCAACCCGTTGTGGAATCCTCGCTTTAATGCTGCCTCTTTTGTAAAACCATCTTCTGCCTCTTCTGTTCGTCAGCCGTGTTCTTCTGCGTCAGACGCGGTGTTATCGCCCGCCTTTTCATATCCTGCCGCTGCCCATTCCTCGTTAAATCAACTGCATAAACGCCTGCTGATAAAGCACGTTGTGAAGCGAAAGCGTTAAGCGCGTTGCACTTCCTGATTTTACGATTGCATTTCTCTTCGGGGAATTGTGCTGGATACGTTTTGCCTGAAAAAGGAGTTTATATGAATAACAATGATAATGTTCCCGTCACCCTGGATGAAATTTATGCCGCTAAAGAAAGGCTAACTGGAAAAGTGTATAAAACCGGCATGCCACGTTCAAACTATCTTAGCGAACGCTGCGGCGGGGAAATATTCCTTAAATTTGAAAACATGCAGCGAACGGGCTCATTTAAAATCCGTGGCGCGTTCAATAAAATGAGTTCGCTGACAGAAGAAGAAAAACGTCAGGGCGTTGTCGCCTGCTCAGCCGGTAACCATGCACAGGGTGTTTCACTGTCGTGCGCCATGCTGAATATTGACGGTAAAGTCGTGATGCCTAAAGGTGCACCAAAATCCAAAGAGGCGGCGACGCGGGATTACTCCGCTGAAGTGGTCATCTACGGTGACAACTTTAATGACACCATGACCAAGGTGGATGAAATTGTCGCCAACGAAGGCCGTATATTTATTCCTCCTTATGATGATGTGAAAATCATTGCCGGACAGGGCACCATCGGTCTGGAAATCCTTGAAGATCTCTACGATGTCGATAACGTCATCGTTCCCGTGGGCGGCGGCGGGCTGATTGCCGGTATCGCCACTGCGATTAAGTCCATTAATCCCACAATTACCGTCATCGGCGTGCAGTCTGAAAACGTACACGGTATGGCAGCCTCCTTTTTTGCTGATACCATAACGCGCCATCGTCTTACCGGGACTCTTGCGGACGGCTGCGATGTCGCCCGTCCGGGCGATCTTACCTTCGCGATTGTGAGAGAATGGGTCGATGAGATGGTGTTAGTAAGTGAAGACGACATTCGTAAAAGTATGATTGCATTGATCCAGCGAAACAAAGTGGTTACGGAAGGGGCCGGCGCGTTGGCCTGCGCCGCGCTGTTGAGCGGCAAAGTTGACCACTACATCCAGGGGCGGAAAACCGTGTGCATTATCTCAGGTGGCAATATCGATTTGTCCCGGGTTTCCCAGATTACAGGTTTCGCTGACGCATAAAGGATAAGTTATGAGTAATTCTGAAAATATTCTCGACCAGGAAAAAGCGTCGACCTGGCGTAAGTCCGATACCACATGGACACTGGGTCTGTTTGGTACGGCCATTGGCGCTGGCGTGCTTTTTTTCCCCATCCGGGCCGGTTACGGTGGCCTGATTCCTATTTTGATCATGCTGGTACTCGCCTATCCCATCGCGTTTTACTGCCATCGGGCGTTGGCCCGGCTGTGCCTGTCAGGCAGCAACGTTTCGGGCAATATTACGGAAACTGTGGAAGAGCATTTCGGAAAAACCGGCGGGGTGGTCATTACCTTTCTCTATTTTTTTGCGATTTGTCCGCTGCTCTGGATCTATGGCGTCACCATCACCAATACCTTTATGGCATTTTGGCAATATCAGTTACAGCTGCCGGTACTGAATCGCGGCGTGGTAGCGCTGTTTCTGCTGTTGTTGATGGCTTTTGTCATCTGGTTTGGCAAAGACCTGATGGTAAAAGTGATGAGCTGGCTGGTGTTTCCGTTTATCGCCAGCCTGGTGGTGATTTCGCTCTCGCTGATCCCGTACTGGAATTCCGCCGTGATTGATCAGGTCAGCCTGAGTGATATCACCTTTACCGGCCACGATGGCATTCTGGTCACCGTATGGTTAGGCATTTCCATTATGGTGTTCTCGTTCAATTTCTCGCCGATTGTTTCTTCTTTTGTGGTTTCCAAGCGTGAAGAGTACGAGCCGGAAATGGGCCGGACCTATACCGAAAACAAGTGCAGCCAGATTATCTCGCGCGCCAGCATGTTGATGGTGGCCGTGGTGATGTTCTTTGCCTTTAGCTGTCTGTTTACCTTATCACCGCAAGACATGGCGGACGCTAAAGCGCAAAATATCCCCGTGCTCTCCTATCTGGCAAACCACTTTTCATCCATGTCTGGCGAGAAGTCCACCTTCTCTACGGTGCTGGAATACAGCGCGTCGGTGATCGCCTTAGTCGCTATTTTCAAATCGTTCTTTGGGCACTATCTGGGCACGCTGGAAGGGTTGAATGGGCTGATTATTAAGTTCCGCTATAAGGGCGATAAAGACGCCGTGTCCAGCCGCAAACTGAATACGCTGAGCATGATCTTTATTATGGGATCAACCTGGCTGGTGGCTTACCTCAACCCCAATATCCTTGACCTGATTGAGGCAATGGGTGCGCCAATTATCGCCTCGCTGCTCTGCCTGTTACCGATGTTTGCTATCCGCAAAGTCCCGGCGCTGGCAAAATATAAAGGCCGGGTGGATAACGTCTTTGTTGCCGCGATCGGCTTACTCACTATTTTGAATATTGTGTATAAGTTTTTCTGACGGTCATTTCCCTCGGTTTGACCTGACGTGCGCAGTCTGCCAGCGCACGTCAGGTCCTTTCACATCCCGGTTTATCTTCACCTGATGCGGCGTTCTGCTGCTAACCGCGACCGTGCGGCTCATCCCAGTTAAAAGCAGGCCCTACAGAGATGACACCATGCGGGTTGATGGTTTTATGGCTGCAGTAGTAGTGATGGCGAATATGAGGCAGGTTTACCGTGTCGGCAATCCCGGGCATTTGGTAGATATCACGCAGAAAACCGCTCAGATTCAGGTAGTCGCTAATACGGTGACGGTCACATTTAAAATGGGTGACGTAAACCGGATCGAAGCGCACCAGCGTGGTCCATAAACGTAAGTCAGCCTCGGTTATCCTGTCGCCGGTCAGATAACGATGCTGTCCTAAGATCTGCTCAAGACGAGACAGAGAATGGAACAGGGCGCTAACCGCTTCGTCATAAGCGGACTGCGAGGTGGCGAAACCGGTTTTATAGACGCCGTTGTTAACGGTGTCGTAGATCCAGCCGTTAAGCTCATCAATCTTTTCACGCAGCTCAACCGGGTAATAATCCCCCGCACGTGCACCCACGGCATCGAATGCACTGTTAAACATGCGAATGATATCGGCAGACTCATTGCTGACGATGGTGTTCTGCTGTTTATCCCATAACACGGGCACGGTAACGCGACCGCTGTAGTCCTCATCCGCATGTAAATAGAGCTGATAGAGAAATTCATTTTGATGCAGTTTGTCTCCGGTTGCATCCGGGAAACTGTCATCAAACGTCCAGCCGTTTTCCAGCATCAGCGGATGAACCACTGACACATCAATCATGCTATCCAGGCCTTTAAGCTGACGCATCAGCAGGGTGCGGTGTGCCCACGGACAGGCAAGCGAGACATAAAGATGATAGCGATCGCGTTCTGCCGTAAACCCGGCTTTGCCACCTGGGCCTGCGCTGCCGTCGGGCGTCACCCAGTTACGCCATGCGGATTCTGAGCGCTTAAAGCGCCCACCGGTTGATTTGGTGTCATACCAGGTGTCATGCCAGACACCGTCAATTAACTGGCCCATGTTGTCTCCAATACAAAGGATAAGAAGAAAATCTCTCGCTCTAACCATAGGTGGTTATGGGTGACTCCGACAGCACACCACGTGCGTTGCCGGACATTTTGCTGAACAGCCTCAATAACGGCTATATGGCAAACGCGTCAGAGGCGTATTTGAGCACAGAATACCTTATGATTGGCCCCTCTTCGGCCTGAACCCGATAAGCCGTCCAGCACGCCTGTCCCGTTGGAAGAGGCACTAAAAGAAGGAAAGCGTAATGAAAGCGGTGCTCTTTGGTTATCACGAAATGGCCTGTACCGGCCTGAAGGCATTAATGGATGCCGGTTTCACGGTCAGTGCCTTGTTTACCCATGCGGACCCCGCTGCCGGTACGCAGTTTTACGGTTCCGTCGCCCGCCTGGCTGAAGGTTACAACATCCCGGTTTTTATCACAGAGGATGTCAATACCGCGGAATGGCAAGCCCGGATTGCCGACTTTGAGGCGGACTACCTGTTCTGCTTTTCTTACCGTCAGGTGCTCAGCGAGGCCATTCTGTCGTCGGTAAAAAAAGGGGCTTATAACGTGCATGCTGCCTTATTGCCTGCTTACCGTGGCCGCGCCCATCTCAACTGGGTGATTATCAAAGGGGAGACCCAAACCGGCGTCACGCTGCACCGTATGATCAAACGCCCTGATGCCGGTCCGATCCTGGCGCAGAAGGTCGTTGACATTCATCCCCAGGACAATGCCCTTGCGCTGCATACCCGATTAGTCGCGACCACCGGGGAGATGCTACCGGGCTGGCTCAAGGCGCTGGTGGCGGGCCAACTCGCTGAAATCCCCCAGGACGAACGCGCAGCCAGCTGTTTTGGAAGCCGTAAACCGGAAGACGGACAACTCAACTGGCACGACAGCGCCAGCGATAACCATAATCTGATTCGTGCGCTGGCATTCCCCTGGCCTGGTGCTTTCAGCGTTAATGGGTCACAACGATTTACCGTCTGGGAAAGCCGGGTTATTAAGGCGGATAACGTCAGTCAGCCTGGTGAGGTTGTTTCAGTCAATCCGTTGGTTATTGGCTGTGGGCAGGGGCAACTTGAGATTCTGCAGGGGCAGTCTGTGGGGGGCGAATCCGTCCCAGGCAGCACGCTGGCAGGCCAGCTCGGGCTGATTGTCGGGCAGCATTTGACGCGCTGACGGCGTCAAATGCTGCGTCAGGCGATTATCCGAGCGCCTGTCCGCAAAGATAACCTACTGATGCAGACAGGCCCATCGCCAACAGGCTCCAGAAGCAAATCCGCGAGACGCTTTTTCTTACTGGCGCGTCCCCGGCCCGGGCCGCCGTCGCGCCAAGCAGCGCCAGCGCCAGGAGCGCCGAGGCCGCAATGGCGGGTAAGGCGAAAGGCCCGGTGATGAGCATCGCGATCGCGAACGGTAAAATACTGCCTGATGCGAAACTGATTGCTGAAAACAGGGCGGCCTGAAGCGGTTTCGCGCTGCTGAAGGCCGTGATGCCCAGCTCATCTCTGGCGTGCGCGGCCAACGCATCATGGGCCATCAGTTGCTCTGCCACCTGATGTGCCAGCTCAGGAGACAGGCCGCGCGCCCTGTAAATGGCCGCAAGCTCCATGGTTTCAGCCGTAAAATCGGCCTCCAGTTCGGCTTTTTCCTGCAGCAGAGACGCTTTTTCTGTATCGGACTGTGAGGACACCGAGACGTATTCTCCCGTTGCCATCGACATCGCCCCTCCGACGATGCCTGCCAGCCCGGCGAGCAACACGTTATGATGGCTACTGCTGGCAGAAACTACCCCGGCCAGCAGGCTGGCAGTGGATACGATGCCATCATTCGCGCCCAGCACGGCGGCCCGCAGCCATCCGGCGTGTTCAATTTTGTGTGATTCACTATGTAGCATCCGGTCTTCCAGTGATAAGCGATTCGTTTAACAAGGAGGGCGACAGCCTGCATGCATGTCCTTTGCTATTTTTCATAGCGGGATAGCAGGATATGAAGCACGCCCATCGCGCCATGGCTGTAAAAATAAATCTCTACAAAGGTGGTCAGGAATTTATGCCAGTGCAATACCTCACGCGTCAAATCAGGTGTGGCGAGCGACGTACTGTTAAATAAAAACCATAGCCCACCAGAACAGGCGACCGCGATCAACGCGATAACCCCCAGGCCTTGCACCGTCGCGGCTATCCCACCGCCATGTGCCTGTGGGAGTTTCAGGCCGGTCAGCTGTACGACATCGTTTCGAATACCCCGAAAATCCAGCATAAGCCAGGCGAAGTACCAGCGAAAACCCCGCTGAACCCGCATCCAGATGAGCATGATAACGCCCGCAGCGATCAGCAACAGTCCTGAGAGAATATGTAGCCAGGTTATCAGCGTCTCCAGGTTATGCCCGCCGAGCGCTTCACGTGCGGTGAAATTGGAATTAATGATCTGCGAAAGGATCAGCACGGCGACCAAAAGATGAAGCCGTCGAAAAAAGGGCGCATCGTGATGGGGAAGCCACTGACCATAAGACACTTTCATAGCGTTGCCAAAAAGAAGAGAGACGGAACGCTATATTTCCATGAGTAGATTAGGCTTACCTTAAGCAGGGCGCGGAGGTGTTATCCCGCTCAACCAGAAAATCTGCGCGCGGAAGACAGCATGTTATCTGTTCGGGCGGTCCAGTGAGGGCAATTTGGCAGGGGAAGGGCATAAAAAAACGCACCGGAAGAAAGCAACCGGTGCGTTCAGATAACGCGAGGCGTCGGGCGTCAGTTAGCGCGCCAGAGCACCCTGTGGTTTTTTGCCGATCAGGCGGTCAATACTGTACGCACCAGGACCCACTAAACCTAACACCAGGAAGCCCCCTGCGATAGACAGGTTTTTCATGAACATCAGCTGGTTAACGCCTTCTGCGAAGTTACTGTGAAACAGAAACGCGGTCAGAATAGTAAAGCCAGCGGTAAACAGCGCAGTAAAGCGGGTCAGGAAGCCAAACATAATGGCCAGGCCGCCGCCAAACTCCAGCAGAATAACCAGTGGCAGTATGAAACCCGGCACGCCCATCGCTTCCATGTACTGCTGAGTGCCAGCATAACCGGTAATTTTGCCCCAGCCAGAAACGATAAACAGGATAGTCATCAGGATACGGGCGGCCAACAAACCACTGTCTTCGAATTTTTTCATCATAAGCTCCAATGCTAAAAGTTTGCAAGGCGACGCTGCCCGCAGTGAATATTCCCGTTAACCGCATGATGGCGATTAGCCGGGCTGATAGCTGGAGATGATAGTAGCGAGGGGTTACAGTTGTAAGCAATATAAACTGTCGATGTTATTCAGTAAATTTGATAAAAAGCAAAAGCCAGCCGCAATCGGGCTGGCTTTGGGGGATTCAACGCGGGGGAAGAGCGGATTTCACCATGCGCCATGTACTCCACAGACCGAAGCCCCGTTTCGCCCAGCGGAGCAGGCGATTAGGGCTGCGAATGGAATAAATGGCTAACGCACTACTGCCAATGGCCAGATAACGTTTCAAACTTAAAAACGTAAACCAGCCACGGTCGTAAGAGGCCGTGATCTCCAGCCAGCCACGCCGCGCCGCGCTCAGATCCAGGCGTTGCTGCTGAACCTGCTTTAGCAGTTCATCGATGCGCGCTTGACGCTCACGGCAACTCATTAGTGGTTATCCTCGAGCAGATCACGATCGTTAGCCAGTTCTTTGCGCGTATGGCGCAATAGCGTGGACTGACGTGACTTACGCAGTGTCCATAGCCCAAAGATCAGCGCCAGCAAGAACAGCACGCCGGTGGTGATGGCAATGGCCATTAAACGGTACTGCGCATCAACTGCCCAGATAATCAGCACCATCAGGCTCATCAGGCCAAAAGCAGTGAAAAGCATGGTCAGGCCAAGCATCAACAGCATCTGGATCAGATTGGCCTTCTCTTCTTCCAGCTCTACCACTGCAAGACGAACGCGTGTTTCGACCATACTGACCAGCGTGGTAACAATACGCTGACCAATGTTGATGACCCCTTTGGCCGGTCCGTGGTTCTGCTGTGAATCCGTCATGATTAACGACGCGAGATCAGCATACCGATGGCAACGCCAATCGCCGCACCGATACCTACGCCGTGCCATGGGTTGTCACGCACGTAACCATCCGCTTTTTGTGCGGCTTCACGCGTGGTGGCCGCCAGGCGCTCACCGGATTCACCTAAACGCTCGCGAGAGCTGTCCAGCGCAACGCGCGCTTTGTGACGGAGTTTATCCAGTTCACCTTTTGATTTTTCAGTTCCGCTGCTCAGGACTTCTTCCAGCGTATCCGCCAGGTTTTTCAGTTCAGCACGCAAATATTCCGATGATGTGTCTTTAGACATGAAATACTCCTTTAACATCAGTAGATTGAATCCGATTAATAGGGCTCCGCCTGTAACTTCTTAAGCTCCTGGCGTGCTTCTTCCAGCTTGTGTTCGCGTTTCGCAATCTTGTCCTTGTCATGACCTTCGTCGCGCTCTTCCTTGAGTTCGCGCTCACGCTCAGCCACTTTCTGCTTCTGAGCGTTAATTTTTTCCAGATGTGAGGCTTTAAGCTTTTTATCGGTACATCCTGCCCGCACTTCGGTCAGGGCGCGCTCCAGGCCGTTTACACGACGCTGGTTGTTATGCTTCTGAGCCATCTCGATTTCGCGCTGAATATCCTGCTCTTTTTGCTGACACAGCGACTGTGCTGCCATCAACGAGCCTGAAAGAGAAAACAGCACCATTCCCAGCAGTAATTTGTGTTTCATTAGGCTTTGTACCTTCCATTGTTGCCTGACTTAATTCAACGTGGTGCACAAGCATTCCGCACTGCGTTGATAACCAGCCTTAGTTTAAGCATAGACATCAGGTGGAAAAAGTCCAAAGATCACCGATATACAGAAAAACGCTCAGCACACCTTGTTGGTGAGATGAGCGATAAGAAAGGAATACGGACTAGGCGAGAGAAAGGTGAGGCATCGGGTCGTGTTGAGCGACGATAAACCCCTCTGGCAGCAGGCGACGCAGCACTTTCTGCGCGGCCAGGCTCTGCTCTTCATTATCAAAATGGATAATCAGCGCATCGCCAGAGGGCGTGATGCTTTTGATACGAATGCCCTGAGCGCTCAGCTGTTGATACAGATAGAAGCCATCGGGCATCGGCGCACCCGCATGTGAAACGCGAATCTGTACCACGTTTTCATGACGCATCAGGTTGGGCACCATGCTGATAGCAATCAGCGCAAATGCGCCACCAATTAACCAGGGAAGCCAGCGTTTAGGAATGACCTGTAACAGTTTCATGAGCCCTCACCACGCTGGTTTGCCCGGCGCTTACGCCACAGCACAATCAGCGAGCCTACCAGCCCAATCACCAGTAACGCCAACGGCAACATCATCAGGAAAAACATCAGTTCATCTTCGTAACGGCGGAAGATGGGGGTTTTACCTAAGGCAAAGCCCAGAACGGTAAGGATGACGACCCATAAGAAGCCGCTCATCCAGTTAAAAAACTGGAAACGGGCATTACTTAAACCAGAAAGCCCGGCAATCGTCGGCAGCAGGGTACGCACAAAGGCAATAAAACGACCAATCAGCAGTGCCGATAAGCCGTGGCGGTGAAACAGATTATGGGCGCGCTGATGATAGCGGGCAGGAAGGTGCGATAACCAGTTTTGAACCGTCGGCGTGTTCCCCAGCCAGCGGCCCTGAATATAGCTGACCCAGCATCCCAGGCTGGCACCGGTCGTGAGGACCAGAATGGTCAGCGGGAAGCCCATGGTTCCTTTGGCAATCAGTACGCCCACCAGAATCAGCAAGCTGTCGCCAGGCAGAAAAGCGGCAGGCAATAAGCCGTTTTCCAGAAAAAGGATCATAAATAAAACGCCGTAAATCGCCCATACCAGCGTTGGATCAGAAAGCGTTTCATAATCCTGTTGCCACAAGGCATGCAGCAGCGCTTGCAAAATTTCCATCAATCGTTCCTGAACATCATCGTTAATCATGTCCCACAGGGACCTCAGCGCAGACTGACATTTGTTATATATTTTGAGAGCGTCGTCTGAGCAAGCGTTTCTGGATCCTTCCAGAACTGATTGTTAAATCAGCGATTTGATAAGCCCTTATCGCAAAAGGTAAGAAAAGGGTGATAACTGTAACAAAAATCATGCATCGGAGACAGAACTACTCCTAAACGAACAGGAGTTTTACCCTCTGTATCACGATGTAAAAAGGAGTTTTACATGTCCTGACACTATTGCAGATTAACTGACTGTTATTAAGTCAGGTTAACGCGGAATCGTGTCTGCATCCGGAAGCACAACCGGATTTTCGCTAAACATGTAACGGTCGACGTTGAACTCAAAATCGTCGGCGGTGGCGTTAAATAACATCTGCTTGGTATTTTCGAGATGTTGCCACATTGCCAGCTTACTGGCGGCGGGATCTTTGCGTATTAAGGCTTTCAGAATCTGATCGTGATCGTCACACCAGCTTACGATACTGCGCTGATCGATATGCTCATGCAGCTTAAGCCAGTAGGGATTGTGCAAGCGGTGCAGCCACATCTTTTCTACAATCGCGGCCAGGGCGCTGTTTTGCGTCGACTGGGCGATGCGAACGTGAAACTTCATATCCCATTCCGAGTCCCTGAAATGGTCCTCCTGACGGGCTTTCTCCTGAATCGCCATTAAATCGACGATATCTTTGCGCGTCACCTGGGTTGCCGCGAACTCTGCCACGTTACTTTCGATAAGCTGGCGGGCCTGCAACAGCTCGAAAGGCCCAAAGGCGGCAAACTCTAACTGGCTGCTGCTTTCGGCAACCCGGTTTTGCTGCTGGCTGGAAATGACATGAATGCCCGACCCTTTGCGCACCTCAACGTAGCCTTCGACTTCCAGCATAATAATGGCTTCGCGCACCACCGTGCGGCTGACTTCCATCTCTTCAGCGATCAGGCGTTCTGCGGGCAGTTTCTCACCCACCTGATAAACCCCGTTTTCAATGCGGCGTTTTAACTCGCTGGCCAGCTGTTGATAAAGTCGACGAGATTCAGTGAGGTCCATGACACCGTCCAAGGTAACGATCAGATAAGATAAGTTGTTATACCACTTTGCGGTAAGAGATGAAAAGGGCTGGCGCAAGCCAGCCCGCAGGATTAGCTACGTACCGTCGCAGCCGCAGAAGGAGAAGGTGGTGTCTGAAGTTCAGATATGGGCTGATTTTTTAACACTGTCCAGATGACGATGGCGCCCAGTAAATCGAACACGGCCAGCGCGGCAAACAGGGGGCTAAAGCCTAATGTATCGGCCAACGCACCGACGACCAGCGCAAACAGGGTACTGGCTGTCCAGGCTGCCATGCCGGTCAGGCCGTTGGCGGTGGCAACTTCGTTACGGCCAAACACATCGGAAGACAGGGTAATCAGCGCACCAGACAGCGCCTGGTGGGCAAAGCCGCCGACGCACAGCAGCGCGATAGCAATATAAGGGCTGGTAAATAAACCGATGGTGCCTGGACCTATCATCAAAACGGCACCCATGGTGACCACCATTTTGCGTGACACAATCAGGTTAACCCCAAACCAGCGCTGAAACAGCGGTGGCAGGTAGCCGCCCAGGATACAACCAAAGTCAGCGAACAGCATCGGCATCCAGGCAAAAAGCGCGATCTCTTTAAGGTTGAAACCATAAACCTTAAACATAAAAAGCGGAATCCAGGCGTTAAAGGTGCCCCATGCGGGTTCTGCCAGGAAACGTGGCAGGGCGATCCCCCAGAACTGGCGATTACGCAGAATCTGCAGTGCCGACATTTTGGTGCTGTTGCCGGTCTGATGCTGAAGCTCCTGACCGGAGATGATGTAGTGACGCTCTTCTTCACTCAGCTTTTTCTGCTGTTTAGGATGTTTATAAAACACCAGCCAGCAGAGCGCCCAAATCATGCTCAGCACGCCCGAGATAATGAACGCCATCTGCCAGCTATGCGCGACAATCGCCCAGACCACCAGGGGAGGCGCCAGCATGGCACCGATTGACGAGCCGACGTTAAAGTAGCCTACCGCCACGGAGCGCTCTTTAGCGGGGAACCACTCGCTACTGGCTTTGAGTCCGGCAGGGATCATCGCCGCTTCTGCGGCACCCACTGCACCGCGTGCCAACGCCAGACCGCCCCAGCTTCCCGCCAGCGCTGTCGCGGCGCAAAAAATCGCCCACAGTACAGCAAATACCGCGTAGCCCACTTTGGTACCTAATAAATCAAGAACATAACCCGCTACAGGCTGCATTACGGTGTAGCAGGCAGAGTACGCCGCCACAATATAGGAGTACTGCTGGGTGGTGATATGCAGTTCTGTTTGTAGCGTTGGCGCTGCCACGGCAATCGTGTTACGCGTCAGATAGCCGAGCACCGTTCCGAGCGTGACCAGGCCAATCATATACCAGCGTAATCCTTTGATCTTACGCATTCTGTACCTCTTCCAGTTGTTTGTGCGGTCTTACCGCTGTTGTTATCTGGAGCGGGACATCTCGTGATACAGCTCTGCTCACGCCCGCCGGTCCTGCACCAGCGACCGTTATCTGCCTTGCCTTGTGTAAGAAATTTGTTACCTTGCGGTAAAGCGAGAGCCTAACTTGTTATACAACTTTAAAAGTTGAAAGCCATCACAAAAACCCGCAATAGCTTGTGGGATACTGCAAACAGATGAGATCACAGCCAGTTAGCGCGCTGCAGGCGACAATAAGGTCCATATGAGATGTGATCATCTTGCTTAAATGTGACCTGAGTCGTAAAAAAACCTGCAGTCAGCCAAAATTGGTATGATAACTTTGAGTCATTCAGGGGTAATCCCATAAGGAAGCTTTGTATGTCGCGTTTCATGACCGAAGATTTTTTGCTGGACACTGAGTTCGCCCGTCGTCTTTATCACGGCTACGCCAAAGATCAGCCCGTCTACGATTATCACTGCCATTTACCGCCGCAGCAGATTGCTGAAAACTATCGTTTTGCCAACCTTTACGATATCTGGCTGAAAGGCGATCACTATAAGTGGCGGGCGATGCGGGCTAACGGTGTGGCAGAGGCGCTGTGCACCGGCGACGCCAGCGATCGGGATAAATTCAATGCCTGGGCGCGAACGGTACCGCAAACCATCGGCAATCCGCTTTATCACTGGACGCATCTGGAATTACGTCGTCCCTTTGGCATTACCGGCGTGCTGCTGTCCGAAAAAACGGCCGATGAGATCTGGCAGCGCTGCAACGATTTACTGGCGCAGGACGATTTCACTGCGCGCGGCATCATGCAGCAGATGAACGTTAAGATGGTCGGCACCACCGACGATCCGCTGGACGATCTGACACATCACCGTGTGCTGGCGGAAGACAGCAGCTTCAAGGTGAAGGTGCTGCCAAGCTGGCGTCCGGATAAAGCCTTTAATATCGAAGCCGACACCTTCCTGCCGTGGATTGAAAAACTGGAAAGCCTGACCGATATCAGCGTGCAGCGCTTTGATGATTTACGTCAGGCGCTGAGCAAACGTCTGGATCACTTTGCGGCACACGGCTGCAAAATTTCCGACCATGCGCTGGATGTGGTGTGTTATGCCGATGCGGATGAAACCACGCTGGACAGCATTCTGGCGCATCGTCGCGGCGGCGCAAAGCCGGATGCGCAGGCTATCGCCCAGTTTAAAACCGCAGTGCTGGTATGGCTTGGCGGGGAATACGCTCGTCGTGGATGGGTGCAGCAGTACCATATTGGAGCGTTGCGCAATACCAACCAACGCCAGTTCCAACTGCTGGGCGCAGATGTGGGCTTTGACTCCATCAACGATCAGCCTGTTGCCGAACCTCTGGCCCGCTTACTTGGCGCGCAAAACCTCAATAACGCCTTGCCTAAAACTGTCCTCTACTGTCTGAATCCGCGGGATAATGAAGTGCTGGCAACCATGGCCGGAAATTTCCAGGGCGAGGGCCAGGCAGGGAAAATGCAGTTCGGTTCCGCCTGGTGGTTTAACGATCAACTGGATGGCATGCAGCGCCAGATGACACAGCTGGCGCAAATTGGCCTGCTGAGCCGCTTCGTCGGGATGTTAACCGACAGCCGCAGCTTCCTTTCTTATACCCGTCATGAATATTTCCGTCGGTTGCTGTGCCAGATGATTGGCCGCTGGGTCGAACAGGGCGAAGCGCCTGCAGATGAAGCGCTGTTGGGCCAGATGGTACAAAACATTTGCTTCAACAATGCCCGTGACTATTTTGGCATTGAGCTGGGAGCCTGACCATGAAGCGGCTGAACCGCCACGACTTTCCCGGCGCGGTCTACCACGATCGCGTGATTCAGTTCGGTGAAGGTAACTTTCTGCGTGCCTTTATCGACTGGCAACTTGACTGGCTCAATGAACATCAGGGCACAGACGCCGGTGTGGTGGTGGTCAGGCCGCGTAATCGCGACGTCAGCGACAATCTGAATCAGCAGGACGGTCTGTATACCACGCTGATTCGCGGGCTGAACGCACAGGGGGAACAGGTGAGCGAAAGCCGCCTGATCCGCAGCCTGAACCGTGAGATTCAGCCTTACCAGCAGTTTGACGATTTTATGGCGCTGGCACGTCAGCCCGACATGCGGTTTGTGTTCTCCAATACCACCGAAGCCGGCATCACGTTTACCGAAACCGATCGATTAAGCGATCGGCCTGCATCCAGCTTTCCGGGCAAGCTGACGCAACTGCTTTGGGCGCGTTACCAGCATTTCGAAGGGAATAAAGAGAAAGGCTGGCTCATCGTGCCTTGTGAGTTGGTCGATCACAATGGCGATATGCTGCGCACTCTGGTGCTGCGCTATGCCGATCTCTGGCAACTGCCCCAGGCGTTTCAACGCTGGGTTGATACGTGCTGTGCGTTCTATAACACGCTGGTGGATCGGATTGTGACCGGCTTTCCGTCCGACAGCGCCGCGCTTGAAGATCAACTGGGGTACCAGGACCGTTTTCTGGTGGCCGGGGAAGTCTATTACCAGTTTGTGCTTCAGGGACCCATGGCGCTGTTTGACGAACTGAAGCTTGCCGCACTGACGCCACATGTCCGCCACGTTAACGATATCGCCCCGTACAAAGCCCAAAAGGTGGCCATTCTGAACGGTGCCCACACCGCGATGGTGCCGGTCGCCTGTCTTGCGGGGCTTGAGAGCGTAGGAGAGGCGATGGACGATGAGCAAATCTCTGCTTATGTCGATGCGCTGCTGCGCAAAGAGATTATTCCCACGTTGGATCTGCCAGCCGATGAGCTCAACGCTTTTGCCGACGCGGTGTTGCGCCGCTTCCGCAATCCGTTTATTCGCCATGCACTGCTTTCCATCGCCCTGAACAGCATGACCAAGTTCCGTACACGTTTGTTGCAACCTTTACTGATGTCGCATGCGAAAACAGGGCAGTGGCCACAGCACCTGACGTTTGCGCTGGCAGCCCTGATTGCGTTTTATCGCGGGGAATCGGCGGATAAAAGCTGGCCTCTGCAGGATGAGCCGCACTGGCTGGAACGCTACTCAGAGGGCTGGGCCGCCGTGGCGGCAGAGCAGATCTCTCCTTTAGCGTTGGTCAGTCGCGTATTAAGTGATGCTCAGCACTGGGGACAAGATTTAACACAGCAACCCGGCCTGGCCGAAACGGTCAGCCAGCACCTGCAACGCATCCTCGCGCACGGTATACGTGACGCGCTGAGCCAACGGAGATAACCATGCAAGACGCCATAAAAATTCATCCGCAGGACAATGTTGCCGTGGCGTTGCATGATATGGAAGCCGACACCACGATTGAACTCGCCGCCCAGCCCGTCACGTTGCTTCAGGACGTGGGACGGGGGCACAAGTTTGCCTTGCGCGCCATCGGCAAGGACGAGTTGATCATAAAATATGGGTTGCCGATTGCGCATGCGACTCAGGCCGTTGGGGCAGGGGAGCTGATTCATTCCCACAATGCCCGCACCAATCTCAGTGACCTTGATCACTACGACTATGTGCCTGAGCAGATGGCTTTAACCACCCAGCCGGGCGACCGTGAGGTGCAGCTTTACCGCCGTGCCAATGGTGAGGTCGGCATCCGCAACGAGCTGTGGATTTTACCGACCGTAGGCTGCGTAAACGGGATTGCGCGACAGATTTTACAGCGCTTTCTGAAGGAGACGCAGGATGCAGCCGGTACAGACGGCGCTTTTCTGTTTAGTCACACCTTTGGCTGTTCGCAGTTAGGGCAGGATCATGACAACACCCGCACCATGCTACAAAACATGGTTCGCCATCCGAATGCGGGCGCGGTATTAGTGATAGGCCTGGGCTGCGAGAACAATCAGGTGGATGTGTTTCGTGAAACCCTGGGCGCATTTGAAAGCGATCGCGTTGAGTTTATGGTGTGCCAGCAGCATGACGATGAAGTCGAAGCCGGACTGGAGCGGCTGCATGCGCTCTATAAAAAAATGCGTCACGACCGCCGTTCACCGGGCACACTCAGCGAGCTTAAGTTCGGTCTGGAATGTGGCGGCTCTGATGGATTTTCGGGCATTACGGCCAATCCGCTGCTGGGCCGCTTTTCCGATCAGATGATCGCCAACGGCGGGACAACGGTGCTGACGGAAGTGCCTGAAATGTTTGGTGCCGAACGTATTCTGATGGGCCGTTGCCGGGATCGGGCCACCTTCGACAAAACCGTGTCGATGATTAACGACTTCAAACAGTACTTTATCGATCATCATCAGCCCATCTACGAAAACCCGTCACCGGGTAATAAAGCAGGCGGTATTACCACGCTGGAAGAGAAGTCACTCGGCTGTACACAAAAAGCGGGGCAAAGTCAGGTCGTGGACGTACTCAAGTATGGCGAACGTCTCACCGCACCGGGCCTTAACCTGTTGAGCGCGCCGGGGAACGATGCGGTGGCGACCAGTGCGCTGGCGGGGGCGGGCTGTCATATGGTGCTGTTCAGCACCGGGCGCGGCACGCCGTACGGCGGATTTGTCCCCACGGTCAAGCTGGCCACCAACACGCCGCTGGCTGAAAAGAAACCACACTGGATTGATTTTAACGCCGGAAGACTGCTTGATGGCATGAGCATGGACGCGCTCTTAGCCGACTTTGTTGACACCATTGTGGCGATTGCCAACGGGCAGTTAACCAACAATGAAAAAAATGATTTTCGTGAGCTGGCTATTTTTAAAAGCGGCGTGACGCTGTAAACGGAAGGGCGGCATGGCCGCCGCCCTTAGTTTTATGACGCAACCGCGCCGACTGACATCTGGTTACGGCGAACTGGGCCGCATGGATTTCGTATAGCAGGCTGCCTGGGCCTCAGATCCTGTAATAGCTGGTCATCCATAGCGTTAGGCCGCTAAACAGACTTCAATACGTTTTTCTCCTCACCCGCAACGGGTCACTAACGCCGTCTTCGTGCATCCCATAAGAGAGATGCCTGAAAGCCACCCACGCTAAGCGGCACAATCTACGAACCTGCCTGATCACTTTTCTCCTGTAGATTCTGGCTGTCCGGTTTAGCGGGCTTCACTCGCAAAATTAACGGCAGGCACTCACCCGACTCGTCTTTTTAACGGCGACGAATTTTACAGCCGAAAGGGGTTTCATCCTGCTGAGTGTGCACGTGCACATTTCTTCTTATTGTGAGATCTCGATCGCAGACTGCTGGTTGATTAATGATGTGCACGTGCACATAATGAAAAACAGGGAGGATAATATGAAAATAACCGGTTTAAACGTTTATGACGTCGATCTTCGCGCCCGGCAACCGGGTCATAACCTGATTATCGTGGAGATTGAAACGGACGAAGGGATTTCCGGTATCGGCGAAGTCGCGATGAGCTACGGCGTCGGTGCCAAGTCCGTTATTCCCGTGCTTGAGTCGCTGACAAAGACTTACCTTACAGGCCGCTCGCCTTTTGATTCAGAACTGATTTTCCAACAGTGTTTTGATAAGTCCTACTGGGCGCGCGGCCGATCGCTGGCGATATATGGCGCGATGAGTGCAATCGATATCGCCCTGTGGGATATCAAAGGTAAGGCACTTAATCTGCCGGTTTACCAACTGTTGGGGGGGAAATGCCGTGACAGGATTCCGCTCTATGCAAACCACTGGTATTTCGATGCCTGGCGACCAGAAGAGTTCGCTGAACGGGCGCTGCGGGTGGTAAACGAGGGCTATAAAGGGCTGAAATTTGATCCCTTTAAAATGTCGCCAACGGGAGAAAAGTCTACGCCCGATCGTCCCGTCAGCAAAGCATGGGGAAATATGGCCATCGCAAGGGTTAAAGCGGTGCGTGAAGCCGTTGGCGATGACATTGATATCATGCTCGATCTTCATGGCTGCCTGAATGTGTCCGACGCGGTTAAATGGGGGAAACAACTGGAAGCGTTCTCTCCTTATTTTTACGAAGAACCGACCGATACGCTGCTGATAAACGCCTCAGCTGAAGTCAAACTGAAGGTGGATATTCCTCTGGCCGGCGGTGAGCGTTTATATACCCGTTATGATTTTGCGCCTTTCATTGAAAACCGTATCTTCGAACTGATTCAGCCCGATATGGGACTGGCAGGCGGTTTTACCGAAATGAAAAAAATCGCTGCCTTTGCAGAAACCTATCAAATTGCCATCCAGCCACATAATGCTTCTGGCCCAGTTTTAACGTCTGCCTGTGTGCAATTTGATATCTGTACCACCAATGTTCAAATTCAGGAATGGTTTCCTTACTGGCAGGATGAACGTTATCGGGTTGTCCAGGAGGCGCTTGAACATAACGTTAAAGACGGTCACTTTGTCGTTGAAGAGATGAATCCCGGCTTGGGCGTTGAACTCGATAAAAACTATTTATCAAATTTCCAACAATATAAATTTAAATAATTAACCATCAGGATGAATAAAATGAAAAGAATCTTTCTTTGCTGCAATGCGGGCATGAGCACCTCTATGCTCGTAAAAAAAATGAAGGCGTCTGCCGCTGAGCAAAACATCGATATTGAAATCGAGGCCTTTCCACTGGAGAAATTTAACGAAAGCATTGAAACCTATGATCTGTGCCTGTTGGGGCCTCAGGTGCGATATAAACTTGAGGAATTCAGGAAAATAGCCGCCGAAAAAAATAAAAAAGTAGAAGCTATTAATCCAATGGATTACGGAATGATGAAGGGTGACAACGTATTAAAGTTTGCGCTCGAATTACTTGGCTAAACGTACGCCAATATGAGGAAGTAACTCATGAAAATGTATGATGTTATTATTTCTATGATTGAAAAGAAGATAGCACCTGTCGCAGGTAAAATCGGTGGGCAGCGCCACGTGCTGGCCGTGCGTGATGGGTTTATCTCTGCCATGCCATTTATGATTGTGGGCAGCTTTCTGATGATACTGGCCTTTCCGCCTTTTTCCCGGGACACGACCTTTGCTTTCGGGCAAATGTGGCTGGAATTTGCCACCAACCATAAAGAAGCGATCATGCTGCCTTTTCGCATGACGATGGGCATCATGACGATCTATGTCGCCGTGGGGATTGGCTATAACCTGGCACAGGGCTATAAACTCAGTCCATTAATGGGCGGGCTACTTTCATTGTGTTCATTTCTGATTGTCGCTGCACCTTTCACTAACGGAAATATTCCCGCCATGTATATGGGCGGAACGGGTATCTTTACGGCGCTATTAACCTCAATCTATTCCATCGAGTTAATGCGACTCCTGAAAGCGAAAAATTTCACTATTCGCTTGCCGGAGCAGGTACCAGAAAAAATAGCACAGTCGTTCGAACTGCTGGTTCCCGTGTTGATTATGATCGCGACCCTTTATCCGCTTTCACTTCTGCTGCAACACGTTTCCGGCATGTTATTGCCCGAGCTTATCATGGCGGTTTTTAAACCCCTGGTCACCGCCTCAGACAGCCTGACCGCTGTTCTGATTTGTGTATTGCTCTCGCATCTGCTGTGGTTTTGTGGGATTCATGGTGCAGCTATTGTCACAAATTTATTGCAACCTTTTTGGCTGGCAAATATCGCCGCCAATCAACTGGCGCTTGAAATGGGGCAGGCACTGCCAAACAGCTTTGTCGATCCGTTCTGGCGGTTTTACATCGTTATCGGCGGATGTGGTTCAACGCTGGCACTGGTCATGATGTATATCCGCAGCCGTTCTTCACATTTACGTTCTATCGGCAAGCTAAGTATTGTGCCCTCCTTTTTTAACATTAACGAACCGGTGATATTTGGTTCGCCGATTATTATGAATCCCGTCATGCTGATTCCGTTTGTCGGTGCCCCACTTATCAATGCCACTGTGGCATGGTTTGCGCTGGCGTCGGGATTTGTGGATAAACCGATATCTATCGTTCCCTGGACCACACCGGCTTTATTAGGTGCCCCCTGGGCCGCCGGATGGGCTGTCGGGCCGATCATACTTGTGCTGACTAATTTTGCGATTTCATGCCTGATCTGGTTACCGTTTTTCAAAGCCTATGAAAAACAGTTACTCGCTCAGGAAACTGAAACGACGTGTTAATACCACCTGGGATAATTAAAAATGAATATTGAACTGGTCGTTATGGAAATCATTACGAACGCCGGAGAAAGTAAGAGCGAAGCGATGATGGCGTTACAGCATGCAAAACGTCATGAATGGCAGGCGTGCGACGCCGCGCTGATGCGTTCAAAAGAGGCAGCGGGACGGGCACACGCTATACAAACCCAATTAATTGGATTAGATGAGGGCGAAGGGAAAGTCCCTGTTACGCTGGTCATGGTTCATGCGCAAGACCATTTAATGACGGCCATGCTGGCGAATGAACTGATTAAAGAAATGATTGAAATGTATAGAAATAAGTCCTGATTCTCCGTACGATGAACCCGGGTTTCTTCACCATTACTGCTTTATTCATAGTGGATCACCATGAGCACGATAGTTGATGTTGCAAGACTTGCGAATGTCTCCCGGGTTACGGTTACCCGGGTTCTGAATGAGCCTGAAAAAGTAAAAGAAGAAACCCGCGTTCGTGTGGAAAATGCAATCAGGACGCTGAGCTATACGCCAAATTTGAGCGCCCGCTCCCTGGTTAGCAAAAGTAGCGGGGTGATAGGGATGCTGGTGCCAGATAACATCTCTGGTTTTTTTGGTTCAGTGATGAGTGCGGTGCACAAGCAGGTGAATGCCAACGGTAAGATGCTGATGGTGTTAGAAAGTGCGGATGCCACAGAAGAAGAGAACGCATTACGCAAGCTTAATGAGATTAACTGTGATGGTTTCCTGCTTTATATTCGCCATCTGCCCGACGACAAAATAACGCATTACACCCAGGACAAACCCGTTGCACTTCTTGATGCTGCGGAAACCTCGGTCATCGCGGGCGTGTCGTTTGGGCACTACGACGCCGCGTTTGAAGCAACACAAAAGCTGATTACTGCCGGACACCGTTATATTGCCGTCGTCGGGGGGCCAGAATCGCGTCGCAGTGCCATCGCTCGCGTAAAGGGCTGTGCCGATGCGATACGCACGGTCAATCCGTCATGGGATACCCGCTATGTTCTGTCCGGTAGCTACGATCAGGCCTTTGGCGAGCAGGCCACGCTTGAACTGGTCACGCGGCATCCTGAGATTACCGCCCTTGTTTACTGTGGTGAGCGGTCCTGTGCCGGCGGTTTGAGAGCATTAAAAACGCTGGGAAGAAGTGTGCCCGACACTATGTCGGTTATCGCGTTCGATAGCTTTGGACTGACCCAATATCTCGGCCCGCAAATTGAGAGCGTTATTTATCCGGTCAAAGAAATGGCTGAATACGGCGTGAGCGAAGTGCTGAGCAGGCTCCAGAACAGAGGCTACATCATCCGGCCAAAAGCGTTTTCCCACTCTTTCGTTCCCGGCGATTCAATCCGTCATTGCGACGCATAAACCTGCCCGTAGCCACGGCCTTTAACGTTTCGGCACAGGTTCATCACCCCAGAAGCGCAGCCTTCATCCGGGCCGTAACCGCCTTCAGTCACACCTTACACCGCCGCGATTAAAGAGAACGACAGCGCGTTAACACTGACTTCATTCTGCTGGAAACGCGGTGACAGGTGGCGAAGCATTCTGGTTATCCACTTTTTGTCGCGGACGGAGAAACATCCCCGCCTTTGCGGGCGGGGATGCACTATTACTGGTTGAGCCGCTTCTTATCGTTCTTGTGATTCACCCAGGCATTGATCACCAGGGTGGAGCCAAGAATCACGCCCACCACGCCCAGGGATATCGCTACCGGAATATGGTAAATATCGACAATCAGCATCTTGATACCGATAAACACCAATACGAGCGCCAGGCCATATTTCAGCATCGAGAAGCGTTCCGCCACGTTAGACAGCAGGAAATACATGGCGCGCAGACCCAGAATCGCAAACAGGTTCGAGGTCAGAACGATAAAGGGATCGGTGGTGACGGCAAAGATTGCCGGGATACTGTCTACGGCAAAGATCACATCACTTAATTCGACCATGATCAGCACCAGCAGCAGCGGTGTTGCAAACAGCACGCCGTTCTTACGGGTAAAGAATTTCTCCCCTTCCAGCGTGTCGGTCATGCGTAGATGTTTACGCAGCCAGCGCACCACCGGTTTGTCGCCCACCGCCGCATCATCCTCTTTTGCCATCGCCATTTTGATACCGGTAAACAGCAGGAAGGCACCGAAGATATACAGGACCCAGCTAAACTGCGTGACCAGCCAGCTACCCGCGAAGATCATGATGGTACGCAGCACGATAGCGCCCAACACACCGTAAATCAGCACGCGCCGTTGCAGGTTGGCAGGAACAGAGAAGTAGCTGAACAGCATCAGCCAGACAAAGACGTTATCGACCGCAAGGGATTTTTCCAGCACGTAGCCGGTCAGAAAGGCCAGGGTTTGGCTGGTGGCCACTTCTCGTCCGGCGGTGCCTTCCAGATACCACCAAAACGCGGCGCTGAACAGGAGCGAGACGGACACCCAAATCAGTGACCAGACGGCAGCCTGTTTAAAGGTCATGGTTTGCGAACCGCGACGGCCCTGTAAGAACAGGTCAATCGCCAGCATGATAAGCACTACAACCGCAAAACTGCCCCAGAGGAGTGGCGTACCTACAGTTTGCATCATCGTATCCTGTCTAAAAATAAAAAAACGGCTGAAGTCAGAAGACGTCAGCCGCTTATTCAGTGTAAGCAAACCTCGCCTTCCGGCAAGGTCTCACTTACAACTCAGGAATCGATTCTGGGTTGCCTGATGACCGGATGCGTGCGCAACGTAGTGACGATCAATCAGCTTACAAGTTACTCCCCTTTGCAAGCGGGTAAGTTACGTGCCTGTTGGTCAGGAATCAATCGATGAATGTCATATTTTGAAATATTTACATTCAGGGCCGATCGGCCGGGAAAACAACGCCCGTCTGGCGTCGAATCTCGGTCAGTAATCTGGCGACGCTGCGGGAAATCTCCAGTGCCGGATGACTGACGTGACGCTGTTCAACCAGCCGCACAAAGGTCTGCGCTTCATACAGCATCGTGTTGATATGCTGCGGCTGGCTTAGATTCTGTTTATCCCCTTCACGCGGAATAAAGGTCACTGACTGGCACTCGGCGATCCGGTTAACCACCAGCGATCCGGCTTCGCCCTGGATTTCACTGTCCAGCATGGCGTCACTCACCTTGGAATGCAAAATAGTGACATCAAACTGACCATAATTCAGGATCACCGTGCCGTGCGCATCGACGCCGCTTTCCAGCAGGCTGGCAGAGGCAAAAACCTGCTGGGGTTCGCCCCACAGCGTGACGGCCGTCGCCAGACAATAGTAGCCAATATCCATAATGGACCCGTTTGACCAGCGGGGATCGAAGGTGTTGGGATGCTCGCCGTTGAGGTAACGGGGATAACGAGAGGAGTACTGGCAATAGTTCAGCAGCGCTTTGCGGAGTGTGCCAAGCTTTGGCAGCCCCTGTTGCAGTTGAATAAAGTTCGGTAAGCTGGCGGTTTTAAAGGCTTCGAACAGCACCACCTGATGACTAAAGGCGCAGGCGATCATCGCCTCAACCTCTTGCAGATTGGAGGCCAGCGGCTTTTCGCAAATGACGTGTTTGCCCTGTGACATAAACAGCATGGCCTGCTGACAATGCAGTGCGTTGGGGCTGGCGATATACACGGCGTCGATGTCAGGACTGGCGGCCATGGCCTCCAGCGACGTAAAGAGATGGTCGCAGGGATAGTCATGACGGAATGCCTCCGCCTGCTCTGGGCTGCGCGAATAGACGGCACAGAGTGTCATGTGGCCGGTTTCATGTGCGGCATCAATAAACTGACGCGTAATCCAGTTGGTTCCCACAATGGCAAAGCGAATCACAGTTAGCCTCCTGCATGTGTAAAAACCGCAGAGTAGCATCTGAAACCGGGCAAGCAACGCCAGACGTTGATCCTGAGATCTCCATTCCAATAATATGGCTGGATAACGCACGTTAAGCACAAGACTGGGAGCGCAGGTGAAAGGAAGTAAACACGCACTAAACTGGACCACATTGCTTATTGCCATTCCCGTTGGCTGTGCGGCGTCGTTAGTCACCTTGTTATTCCGTGAAACCATTGAGTTTATCAATCAGTTGCTGTTTGGTCGCAGCAACGATATCACCGAGTCGTTGCATCTCTGGCCCTGGATATTCTGGCCGGTTCTGGTCGGTGTTGGCGGCCTGCTGGCGGGATTCTTCCTGCGTTATGCGGTGGCGATTGAGCAGCAGCAAACCGTAAAAACGGACTATCTCGAAGTGATTAATGCCCGCCTTGACGCCGTTCCGACCAAAACCTCGCTTTTTCGGGCGCTGTCGTCGATAGCCAGTATTGGCAGCGGCGCCTCAATCGGTAAAGAAGGCCCGATGGTTCAGCTCGCCGCCCTGTGTGGCAGCATAATCGGTCGTGTCTTGCCCCGCTCATTACAGTTAAAAAACAGTGATGTCGTTGCCATGGCCGCCGCCGCCGGTCTTTCATCGGTTTATCATGCGCCGCTGGCGTCGGCTATTTTCGTGGCGGAGATTGCCTTTGGCATGTCGGCGCTGCAGCGTCTGATCCCGCTGGTGGTGTCATCGGCCGTGGCGGTAATGACCATGTGGGCGATGGGGTTCCGTCATGCGCTTTATCCGCTGGCGGATGTCAGCTTCACCATGGATATCAACAGCCTGCTGATTACTGTCCTGATTGGTTTGCTGTCCGGGCTGGCGGGGTTGCTTCTGATTCGCCTGATTGCGCGTACTAAAATGCTGTTCAGCCGGGTCACTTCTTTGCCGTTGCGGCTTGGGGCAGGGGGATTCGCCGTGGGCCTGCTGGCGCTGATCTCTACCGATATTTTGGGCAATGGCTATGAAGTGATCGTCAAGGTGATGGCGGGGCATTATCTGCTGTCGGGATTACTGCTGTTGCTGGTGTTAAAAATGCTGGCGACCAGCCTCTCTGTGGGCTCCAATGCCGTGGGCGGGCTGTTTACGCCGTCCTTACTCATCGGTGCGCTGCTGGGCATGGTTATCGCGCTCGGCGGCGTAGCGCTGCATCTTCCCCTTCACAACGTCTTGCTGTTCGCCGCCGTGGGCATGGCGGCCGTGCTGGCGGCGGTGAGTCAGGCTCCTTTGATGGCGATGCTGATGGTGCTGGAAATGACGCTCAACAGCAGTTTGCTGTTTCCGGTCATGATTGCCTCCGTGCTGGCAACAATGGTGGTTTATCGCCTGCAAATGGCCAGTACCTATCCGGTCGTTACTCACCATTTTAACCGCTCTGAAGCGAAATATGATTTCGATAATATGCGCATCGCCGAGCTGATTATTCCGGGGGCAGCGCTCCAGCCGGAGGCATCGGTAGGAGAGGCGCTGGCGGTGAGCTCCCTGAAGCGTGAGCGCTATGTGTATGTGATCAATGCGGCAGGGGCTTTTCTTGGTGTGGTGTCGATTCATGAAATTTCACGCCGGGTGCTGGCGCAGGAGATTAACCTGGACTCACCGGTTGAATGCGTCATGGACGAAGATTTCCCGGTGGCCTATCAAAACCAAAGTATACGGGAAGGATGGGAAGCCTTTGCGGCGGTGACGCTGGAACGCCTGCCAGTATTGAATAATCCGCAGGAGCGCCGTTTTATGGGGGCGCTGACGAAAACCAGCCTGATTCAGAAAGCCCAGCAGTTTCTCTAAGCCGCGTTGCCGCGCATCGCCTGCTCGGTCATCCACAGGCGCGCATCAAATTCGAGCTGGTGGTAGTCCGGTTCCATATGGCAGCAGAGCTGATAAAACGCCTTATCGTGGTTTTTCTCTTTCAGGTGCGCCAGCTCATGCACCACGATCATCCGTAAAAAGGGTTCGGGTGCCTGGCGGAAAAACGTCGAAATACGGATCTCGGCTTTGGCCTTCAGGTTGCCGCCCTGCACGCGTGATATCGCGGTGTGCAAGCCCAGCGCATGCTTCATGACCTTAATCTTGTTATCCCATATCACCTTGTTAATCGGCGGGGCATTTCGCATATAGCGGTTTTTGAGCGCCAGCGTAAAGTCGTACAGCGCCTTATCACTCATTACGTCATGCATATCGGGATAGCGCTGTTGTAGCACCGGGCCTAACCGCTGACGATCGATGAGTGTCTGCACCTGTTCAAGGATGGACTCAGGATAACCCTGAAGATAGATAAGTGAGGACATTAGAGATTCCCGGCGAAAGACAGTATACTGCGCCCCCTTTTTGGGGCGAAAATCAACCAAAGTGTACCACGCCGGAGAATTCATGAGCCAACTTGAACTGAACGATCGCACACTGATCCTGCATCGTTTCCCGCAGATGCGTGACGAAAGTCCGTTACAAGCCTGGGATGCCGCTGATGAATATCTGTTGCAGCAAAGCCTGCCGTCTGGCCCGGCGTTAATTTTTAACGACAGCTTCGGCGCATTAACCTGTGCGCTGAATGCACGTCCAGTGTGGCATATCAGTGACTCCTGGCTGAGTCAGCAGGCCACTCGCCAGAATCTGCGGCTGAATGAACAGGATGACAGCGAGGTTCATTTCCTCGACAGCCTGGCGGCCCTTCCTGCCGCCCCGGCACTGGTGTTGATCAAAATCCCGAAAACCCTGGCCCTTCTGGAGCAGCAATTGCGGGCGGTGCGTCAGGTCATTACCCCTGAAACCGTTGTGCTGGCAGCGGGACGCGCGAAAGAGATTCATACCTCAACGCTGCAACTGTTTGAACAGATTATCGGTGAAACCAAAACCTCGCTGGCCGTAAAAAAAGCGCGCGTGATTTACAGCCAGTTCACCCAGCCAGAACTGCGCGAGAAATCGCTTACCCACGTCTGGCCGCTGGACGGAACGCCTTATCAGATTCACAACCACGCCAATGTATTTTCCCGGTCATCCCTGGATATCGGTGCGCGCTTGTTTATGCAGCATCTGCCGGAAAATATCGAAGGGGAAATCGTCGATCTGGGCTGTGGTAATGGCGTGATCGGGCTGATGGCGCTGGCGCAGAACCCTGAGGCCGAGGTGCATTTCCTTGATGAGTCTTATATGGCGGTGGCGTCCAGCCGGTTAAACGTTGAGGTCAACCGCCCCGACGATCTGTCGCGCTGCCAGTTCCAGGTGAACAATGTGCTGAGTGGCTATCCGTCTGATACGTTGCATGCGGTACTGTGTAATCCGCCGTTCCACCAGCAGCACGCCGTCACCGACCACCTGGCCTGGCAGATGTTCCGCGATGCTAAGCGCTGCCTGCAATATGGTGGTGAGCTGCGCATTGTCGGCAACCGTCATCTTGATTATCACCACAAGCTGAAAAAGCTGTTTGGCAACTGCACGCTGGTGGCCTCTAACAAAAAATTTGTGGTGCTGCGCGCCGTGAAAATGCGTTAACTAAAGCGTTAACGCCAGCGCGGTGGCCTGAGCGATTGCCCGGCGAGCATCCAGCTCCTGTGCGACATCGGCCCCGCCAATCACCTGCACCGGCTTGCCGCTCTCCCTTAAGGCCGCTTCCAGTTCACGTTGCGGCTCCTGACCGGCGCAGATAATCACGTTATCCACCGCCAGCACCAGACGTTCGCCGTCACGATGAATATGTAGCCCTTCATCGTCAATCGCCAGATACTCAATACCGCCCCACATTTCAACGCCTCGTGCCAGCAGGCTGCTGCGGTGTATCCAGCCAGTGGTTTTCGCCAGCGTCGCACCGGGTTTGCCTGGCTTGCGCTGGAGCAGCCAGATTTGACGTGGCGAGCGCTGCGGCTCAGGGGGGATCAAACCACCACGCTGCGTCAGGCTATGATCGATGCCCCATTCACGATAAAAATCATCCAGGGTTTCCGTCTGTGGCGGCTGTGACAGGTATTCCGCCGTATCAAAGCCAATACCGCCAGCGCCAATAATCGCCACGCGCGCGCCGACCGGCTGTTTATCTGCCAGCACATCCAGATAGCTCAGCACGCTGGGATGATGTATGCCGGGAATCTCAGGCGTACGCGGTTTTATGCCGGTAGCAAGGATGACTTCATCGGCGTCCGCTAACATCGCGGCATTCACCCGACAGCCTGTTTTGATCACCACGCCCGCCGCGGGCAGACGATGGCGGAAATAGCGCAGGGTTTCGCTGAACTCTTCTTTGCCGGGGATCTGACGAGCGATAGTAAACTGCCCGCCGATGTCGTGCGCGGCATCGTAAAGTGTCACCTGATGTCCCCGTTCTGCCGCCTGCAAGGCAAACGCCATGCCCGCCGGCCCGGCACCCACGACGGCCAGCCGTTTAGGTGCCTGCGCCGGTGTCACCGGCATCAGGGATTCATGGCAGGCGCGCGGGTTAACCAGACATGAAGTGACATGACCGGCAAAAATCTGGTCCAGACAGGCTTGATTACAGGCGATACAGGTGTTGATGCTGTTGTCATCCCCGCGTTGCGCCTTGCTGACAAAGGCGGCATCGGCCAGGAAAGGCCGCGCCATCGAAACCATGTCCGCACAGCCATCCTGCAACAGTTGCTCGGCGACCTGCGGATGGTTAATGCGGTTGGTGGCCACCACCGGCACGGCGACATGCTGACGCAAACGACGCGTGACCCAGGCAAAGGCGGCGCGGGGAACGCAGGTGGCGATGGTCGGAATACGCGCCTCATGCCAGCCGATGCCGGTATTAAACAGCGTCACACCGCAGCCTTCCAGCTCGCTGGCCAGTCGCAGCGTCTCTTCTAACGTGCTGCCGTGGTGAATTAAATCCAGCATCGACAGCCGGAAGATAATGATAAAGCGGTCGCCGGTTGCCGCGCGTACCGCGCGGGTAATCGCCAGGGCAAACTGCATGCGCCCGGTAAAATCGCCGCCCCAGCGGTCATGGCGCTGGTTGGTATGCTGCACCAGAAACTGGTTAATCAGATAGCCTTCGGAACCCATGATTTCCACACCATCGTAGCCCGCCTTCTGGGCGAGCCGGGCACAGTGGGCGAAATCGGCAATGGTCTGTTCAACCTCGGCATCGCTCAGTTCACGCGGGGTAAAGCGATTGATGGGGGCCTGTATCGCAGAGGGGGCAACCAGATCGCGCTGAAAGCTGTAGCGACCGGTGTGTAATATCTGCAGGGCGATTTTCCCCCCATGCTGATGCACCGCTGCGGTAATCTGTCGGTGCCAGTCACACTGTGCGTCGTCATTCAGTACAGCACCGTGTTCGGCGGTTACGCCCTGCGGATTCGGTGACACGCCGCCCGTTACGATCAGCGCCACGCCTTCCCGTGCCCGCTCGCCATAGAATGCCGCCAGCCTGGCCGCGCCATCTTCACGCTCTTCAAGGCCCGTATGCATTGATCCCATCAAAAAACGGTTTCTGAGTTGAGTGAAACCCAGATCGAGCGGGGTAAACAAAGCAGGATAGTGGGAGGACAGCGCAGTCATAATCACTCACAGATAAAGTGGTCGGATGAGTTAGCTTTAACCATTTCTTTGTTAAAAAAAAGTGAAATGGCATCAGGGTGTGAGAAGCATCATAAAAGCGGCCATACCCGATGGGCAGTCAGGTGCCAAACCGTCGGCTGAGGGAGCAGGGCAGGTATAACCGATGACGTTGGATTCAGCGTCGACGAATCCATGAATAGCGCGAACGATAGCCGCTGCTGTGGTGCGTATTAAAGCGATAACTGGACCCCGACTCTGTTGTGCAGTAGGTGCACTGGTCAATCTGGTCAATTTGCCCCGCCGGAACCCCGGCATCGGTCAGCATCTGTTTAGCCAGATGCGGTAAATCGAACCAGACACCTTCTCGGGTGGCCAGGGCCTGGGGGCGCTGTGCCTGAGGATTATGCGGCTGTTGATGATAATAGCGCAGCGGCAGGGGAATACCGGGTAACTGCGCAATGTCTGCCAGTCGCTGGCGATCCAGCTCGAAACAGCAGGGTGCCAGCGCTGGGCCAATCGCAACCGTCAGGCTCTGCGGCGTGGCACCGCGTGCGCAAAGTTGTTCCACGGCGCGATAGAGTACGCCCGCCAGCGTGCCTTGCAGGCCAGCATGAACGGCGGCGACCTGTTGCTGTTGGCTGTCGGCGAACAGCACGGGTAAACAGTCCGCGGTGTACACCGCTACCGGCCGATGACCCGTGGCAATCACGCCATCTGATTCGCAACGTTTAGGTGGGATATTATGGATGTCGGTTAACACAACGGCGCTGTGGCGTTGATGACCGTAGGCCGCATCCTCAGGCGGCGGCGCGCCAGCGGGCTGAAAAGCATAATCGACCCAGTCGAGTGCATCAAGTAACGGCGAACGCGGCATGGCGGACATCCTCTTCTCCTGTCAGGACAGCGTGCAATCTGCTGCCATCAGCTTACGTTAACTGATACATTTTTGAAGCGTTACCCACTCAAATCTTTCACACCTTAGGATGAATCGATGAAAAATTCAGTGAATTTCGCGCTGTCGGCCGTGGTTGCGCTGGCGCTTGCGGGCTGTGCACACCCTTCCCAGCAGCAGGCACAACAGCAACTGGGGCAGCAATCGGTGCTGGCGTTAAACTGGTTCCAGCAGTCCGGTGAATATCAGGCGCTCAGTTGGCAGGCGTTTAACAGTGCACGTCTGGCCTTTGATCAGTCGGCTTCGCTGGTGGGCAAGCCCAAAGCGGTGATTGTCGATTTAGATGAAACCATGCTGGATAACAGCGCCTACAGCGCATGGCAGGCGAAGAATGGACAGCCTTTCAGCGATAAAACCTGGTCGGCCTGGACGCAGGCGCGCCAGGCCAAAGCCGTGCCTGGTGCGGTAGAGTTTGCCCGCTATGTTAACAGTCATGGCGGCACCGTATTCTATGTCTCCAACCGCGACCAGAAAGATTACGCTGCCACAGTGGCCAACCTTCAGCAGCTTGGCTTCAGCGGTGTCAGTGAAAAAACGGTGAGCCTGAAAACCGACTCTTCAAACAAACAGGCACGCTTCGATGCGATTAAAAACGCCGGCTACAACGTCGTGTTGTATATCGGTGACAACCTGAATGATTTTGGCGGGGCGACCTGGCATCAGGGTAACGCGCAGCGTCAGGGGTTTGTCGAAAATAATCATGCGCGATTTGGCACCCAGTTCATTGTGTTGCCAAACCCACTTTACGGTGACTGGGAGAGCGGCATGGCAGAAAATTACAATAAGCTGACGCCTGAACAGCAGCTTTCCGTCCGTGAAGCGCGGCTGAGGGCCTGGAACGGTAAATAAAGTGTCAATATGATGAGCCTGCCGTGGGCAGGCTCTTTCACGCCGCTGAGATTATTTACTTACCGCCGTCATTATTTTCACGCAAATTAAATTAACCATCTCTTGCTTTAATTTCACCCTTAACAAAGTTCGATTAACTGCTTATACAGAATAAAGGCGGTTGATCGTGCTATTCATAAATTCTGCATTTAAGAGTAATCCTGGCATTTCGCCTTGTTTCTGTTTTATCCATCTGACTAACGTCAACGGTTTTGTATTTATTTGTCAGTTTTCATTTTTCGGCTTTATTTTTAATTATATGATTTTTATATAAAATAATTAAAGTAATTTAATGTGTATGTGGTATGACCTCTTAAGGTAATTTACGTGATCATGACGTTTATTGAACAAATACTGACATATAGCGCCGGATGTTTCTGGCATAAAATATTCTGTGTGCATTAGCAATCATAAGCCGCTATAACCTATTAATGTGATGAGCTTCAGATTTCGTAACCCGTTCGCGGCGATTCAGTGAGCGGGTTCACTCCGTGGTCAGCCAGGAAGTGATATTCCCGGTCGTAGAGAGAAGATGATTGTGACGACACTTAAACCCTTATTAGCGAAAAATCGCAGTTGGGCATTACAGCGCCGCCAGCGTAACCCCGCCTATTTTGAAAAATCCTTATATCAGCAAAAACCGCACTCATTATGGATAGGTTGTTCAGACAGCCGGGTGCCAGCGGAGGTATTAACGGGATCGCATCCCGGCGAACTGTTTGTTCATCGTAATATCGCCAATATGGTCGTGGCAGAGGACGATAACCTGCTGAGCGTGCTGCAATATGCCGTTTTTTACCTTGGGGTAAAACGAATCGTGTTGAGTGGTCATTACGGCTGCGGTGGCGTTCAGGCTGCCTTAGCCCTGCCGGGCAGCCCGTTAGCCACTGAGGACTCCGCTCTGGCCCGGCGTATTGCCTTTCTGCGTAGTGGATTAGAACGCCATCTTAGCCACGAAGCCGGGCAGGAGACGGAGAGCGAGACGCTTAATCGTCTGGTTGAAGCGAATGTTCTGGTGCAGTTCGCCAACCTGGTGGCAACAGAACCGGTACGGCAGGCCTGGCAGTCTGGTCAGGAACTTGACGTGTTTGGCTGTGTTTACGACCTGCAATCGGGTCATCTGAAAGAGTTGATTCAGCAATCTGCAGAGGAGTCTTCACCATGAATCTGGATACCTTACGCCGCGATGTGCCGGCAGGGCTTGTTGTGTTTCTGGTCGCACTGCCGCTCTGCCTGGGTATTGCACAGGCCAGCGGGCTGCCGCCTTTCGCCGGTTTATTAACGGGCGTTATTGGCGGAATACTCGTTACCTCCCTCAGTCCTTCACGTTTCGCCGTCAGCGGACCGGCCGCAGGACTGGTCACCATCGTCGTCGCGTCTATGGCGACCCTGGGCAGCTTCTCCTCGTTCCTGACCGCCCTGATTATCGCCGGACTGTTACAGTGCCTGTTTGGTCTGTTGCGCGCTGGACGCTTCATCGCGTTAGTGCCGGGTAGCGTTATCAAAGGCATGCTGGCCGCGATTGGTTTACTGCTGATTATGCAGCAGATACCGGTGGCGCTGGGGGCGGGCGGCAGCGTGAAGTTAGTGTCGCTGGTGAACGGGGAAATGACGTTCTCACTGTCGGCGCTGCTGGTGTCGTTAGTGGGCTTGTTCATTTTGTTTATATGGACAACCGGCCCCATTAAGCGCATTAAGGCGCTGGCGTGGATACCCGGGCCCTTATTCGCCGTGCTGTTTGGCTGTGTGGTCACGGTCGCTGGCGCACGTTTGTTCCCTGAGCTCACCGGCGCTTTACCGCGCATTTCATTGCCCGCGTTTGACAGCGTTTCCGCCATGATGGCGGAGCTGGAAACCCCGGACTGGATGGCATGGCAGAATCCGCAGGTCTGGATCGTTGCCCTGACCCTGGCGCTGGTGGCCAGTCTGGAAACCCTGCTTAGCCAGGAAGCCCTGAAAAAGCTACGCCCGCAAAACCCTGCGCCCTCGCCAAACAGAGAGATGTTTGCGCAGGGGATCGGTAACCTGACGGCGGGCTTCCTTGGGGCTATGCCGATTACGGCGGTCATCGTCCGGAGTTCAGCCAACGTCAACGCTGGCGCACAAACCAAACTCTCTATCTTGCTGCACGGTGTCATGCTGCTGATTTGTGGGATGTGGTTTAGTGAAATGCTGAATGCCATTCCGTTGGCCAGCCTGGCGGCGGTGCTGTTGTACACCGGCTATAAACTGGCCGCGCCGCGCCTGTTTATCGAGCAGTTCCGTATGGGAGCACAGCAGTACGTGCCTTTCCTGGCAACGATTATCGGGATCATCACGCTGGGCATGCTGGTCGGGATTGGGATTGGTATTGCGACACAGATTCTCTATAGCATCTACAAGAGTCACCGCAATGCGCTGCAGCTTACGCGTTACGACGACCACTACGTTTTGCGTTTCCAGCAAAACCTGACTTTTATGCACAATCCTAAACTGCAGGGCTTGCTGGATGAAATACCCGAAAATAGCGTGGTAATCGTAGATAACGATAATGCAGAATACATCGATCCGGATGTTAAGGCCGTGCTGAAGGATTTTGGTGATAATGCTGATAAACGGGGAATCCGCCTGAGTCAGTGGCCCGTGGCGGTTAAATAGTCACGCAGACCTCAACAGCCAGGTCGTTTTTTTTAAAAATCGGATATCTCGGATATCCGATTTTTTTATTTGTAAGACATAATGAGCAAGGATGTCTGCCAGTATGTTTATATCTCGTATCGGGTGTTAAACCCGTAACGTTCGCGCATTTACGGGTGCTTTTCTCTGAATGGCGCAGACAAGAATCAGGGTTAAATGATCATAACGCCATATACCCCGTGAGCGGCGTGATGGTAAGCCTCTTTGTGACAAGGTCCAGACGTATGCGCGTTAAGCTGTTTGAAGAGCACAATACTAAAAAGAGTGCCCTCTGGCTGTTTATGATTACTCTGATGTTCTGTTTTGTCGGCGGACATCTGCGTTTTCCCCATGACTTATCCCTGTTCTGGCCGGTGAATGCCTTCATCGCCGGGATGATGCTTCGCTATCCCTTTCTTCATCGAGCCCGTTTTTATCTGGTGTGCTACAGCGCCATGGTATTTAACGACGCGGTGTTTTCGGGCTGGGCGTTACCGGCCTTCACGCTGAATGTGGCCAATATCCTGTTTATCATCATTTGCGTGATGGTGATGGGGCGGCAGTATCAGCATGATTCCAGCAGTGAGCGTATATCTAACGCACTGCGTATTTTCCCTGCCTGTTTGTTGGCGGCGCTCGGTTGCGCCACCTGGGGAGGACTGGCGCAGGTAGGCAGCATTAACGCGGCCTTTGCTGACGCGTGGATGAACTGGTTCAGCGAGCAGTTTTCCACGGCGTTAATGCTGCTGCCGTTTCTGTTAACGTCACACTGGCGCGTCATGTTCTCAAGGCGCTTGCTGCAACTGGGCAAACTTGTCCCGTTAATCGCCGTGGTGTTGTCCCTGATCACGGGGGCATTAATGGGCGGCGCGGGCAGCCTCACGCTCCCGGTGCCCGCATTAATCTGGTGCGCCATTGTCTTACCGGTTCCCCTGACCACGCTGATCACGCTGATAACCGGCATTAGCCAAATCGTGTTAGTGTCGCACGGCGTCATGAACATTCAGGGCGATGCCAACCTGCTGCCGATCAGCCACCTGACCTCAGCGCGTCTGGGCGTGGCCACTATCGTCATGAGCCCGTTAATCGTGGCGGTGAGCATGGATGCGATTCGCCAGCTCAATGAACGTCTGGCGCTGCGTGCTGACTACGATTTTCTCACCCAGCTCCTGTCGCGTTCGGGGCTGTATGAACATCTGCGCAATGAACCCTTCTTTGAGCAACGTAAGGTGGGCGTCATCCTGCTGGATGTGGATTATTTTAAATCGGTCAACGACAATTTTGGTCATGATGCCGGTGACCGTGTCCTTGAAGAGATCGCCCGGCGTATTTCGCCATTAGTGGGTAATCACGGCCATATCTGTCGTTTTGGGGGGGAAGAGTTTGTGATTGTGCAGTTCGACCTGTCGCCAGAAATGATTTATTCGCTGGCCGAGGGGATTCGCCAGAGCATCGTCAAAGAGAAATTTTTACTGCACGGCAACGCGGTCACCGTCACCGTCAGCCTGGGGCTGGCAAACGGCCAGGCACAACCGGGTAACGCCTGGGCCGAGACGGTCAACCGCCTGATATCCGCCGCGGATAAAAACCTCTATATCTCTAAGCGAAATGGCCGCAATCAGACGTCCCCCTGCAATACGCAAAGCGAAGTTACCAGCGACGTTGCCTGAGCAGACGCCGCTGGAGACGATTAATTGACGGTGGTTTTCAGCGCTGCGCCTTGTTGATGGCGTTCCAGCGCCAGCTCAATCAGACGGGTGATCAGATCCTGGTAGCTCAGGCCCGCCGCCTGCCACAGTTTTGGATACATGCTGATATTGGTGAAACCGGGTAAGGTATTCACCTCATTGACGATAATCTCACCGTCATCGGTGTAGAACACGTCAACGCGCGCCATACCAAAACACTCCAGCGCGGTGAAGGCGGTGAGGGCCACCTGACGAATCGCATCATCTACAGCAGCAGGAATGTCAGCCGGTATCACCGTTTGTGCGCCGGTTTCGCTGATGTATTTGGTGTCGTAAGAATAAAAAGCATCCTTTACCACCACTTCGCCACAGGGGCTGGCTTCTGGCTTGTCATTGCCCAGCACTGCGCATTCGATCTCGCGACCTTTAATCCCTTTCTCTATCAAAACTTTACGATCAAAAGTAAAGGCCAGTTCCAGGGCCGGGAGTAACTCTGCCGCCGTATCAACCTTACTGACGCCCACGGACGATCCCTGATTGGCTGGCTTGATAAACAGCGGCAACCCAAAGCGTTCGATGACAGCCTCGGTGTCCAGATGATGCCTCTGTGACTGCGTCACGCTCAGCCAGGGCGCAACCTTTAGACCGGCATCCCGCAGCAGGCGTTTGGTGACGTCTTTATCCATGCTGACGGCAGAACCCAACACGTCCGAGCCGACGAAGGGCAGCGAGGCCATCCGCAGCAATCCCTGCAGCGAGCCATCTTCACCTTGCGTCCCGTGGACCACCGGAAAAATAACGTCAAGTTGGGACAGGGGATGGGCATTATCACGGGAAATCAGTGGATGTTGAGGTTCACCGGGGATGAGTGCAACGTGTTTTGCGGTGCGATTCAGGGCAATCAGCGAGGGATTTTCAGCATTTAGCAGAAAGTTTGAGGCATCGTTAAGATGCCACTGGCCTTGCTTATCTATACCCAGCAGCACAACCTCAAACCGGGTTTTATCTATGGCATCAACAATATTTTTAGCCGACTGCAATGACACTTCATGCTCAGACGATTTCCCACCGAACACAATGCCAACTCGCTGTTTTTTCATCAAACCTTGTCCACGTAGAGGCAAATAAATACCATACCACGTGCGTCACAATAAAAAACAGACAGACGCGCTTAACGCCTCGCCGTCAGGAGACGTGGCTAGCAGTCGGTAATTTTTTCATTATTCGAGACGGAGGAAGGAGACTTATGGGACACGCCTTTCAGAAACTCTTTTGACTCTTCATCGACCAGACGCGTCAGCGTGAGCTGTTCCTGAAATTTGGTCAGCAGAAGCTCCGCATCAGATTTAATCAGCCCGTCAGAGGACTCCAGAACGGTATTAATTGCCTGACTGATCGCCGAAATCAGCTCTTCAACACCGCCACTTTTGCCAACGGTCAGCGTCAACGCGCTGAGCAACAGTGACTGCGCTTCTGTCTGAGCAACCAGTTCTTTAGTTTCGGCATCCATTTTTGAAATCTTGGCCAGCATGCTAAGAACAGCGCTTTTCATCATGGTCTTCCTCGGGGTCTGTTTTACGTGTTGAACATTATTAGCGCATAGAAAACCACAGGCAACCGTGCGGTGATCGGATGATTCCGGTTATCAATAAGGGGAATGAGACGTCGCCAGAGAGGTTATCGGGTTAGGACATCTGGCAACGATAATCCCCCAAAAGCCTGGGTAACCGCTGGCCCAGATTACACCTTCACGACGCGGAAATGCTGCACGACACAAAAAAAAGAGTATCAGGCTGCTTTTACAGCAATGCGTAACGTCATTCAGCACTAAAGACAAGTAATCTGGCGTTTATTCTCGCGTTTGTCTGGCGCAGAGGCGGTTAAAATTTGTTTAACTCACTCTCAGCGCAACCCGATATGTATCGCAGAAAAATATATCTAAGAACGCTCCTTACCGGACTATCCATCGGAAGCGTCATACTGACGTCAGGTCTGCTGCTGGGCGCGTTGTTTCTGTTTCAGAAGAATAATATCGAAGAGTCACTGCTCGACAGCAATATCGCCTATGCGCGTAAGCTGGCGGATACAACCGATCATTACCTGACCATTGCCCAGCGCGAGCTGGCATGGAGTGCCAGTCAGATCGTCGATCTTAATGATGTCGGCAAGCTGCATCGCGAAACGACGCGTTTATTCCAGCAGTCCGGTTTTTTCAATTCGGTGGCGGTGTTGGATCGTCATGCCGTCATCGCCTCTGTTTCACCTGAAAGCCTGAGTCTGGTGGGCGTAAAGGTGGATACCCCAGAGACAGAGCAGGCGATCGCGGCCCGGAAACCCTTTATTTCCTCACCCTTTAATTCTCCTTCGGGAAATTACGTCGTGCTGCTTTCCCAGCCCCTGTTTTCGACAGATGGGCGTTATCTCGGTTTAATCTGTGGCACCATTTACCTGAAAAAACAGAGCATGTTGAGTGACGTCCTGAGCCAGCATTATTACGGTGATGGCACCTCGGTGAGTATTGTCAGTGATGACGGTTTCGTTATTTTCAGTCACGATCCTGCCCTGGTTGGCACCCGAATGGCATTGAGTCCGCAACTGCAAAAACGACTGGCTTCAACCTCAAATGGTCAGTTTATGATTGAGGACGCAGGCAAAAAATACCTTATTGGCTACGCCAGCCTGCAAAAAACCGACTGGAATATCTTTATGTCCGGTACGTCAGAAACCGTGAGTAGCCTGATGATACATACGGCCAGAAACGCGTTCTGGTTTATCCTGGGCATCATCGTCCTCACGGCGAGCTGCATGGCTTTTCTGGCGGCGCGTATCTCTTATCCGCTGGAAAAACTGGCCGGTATGGTTCGCGAGGGCGGCAGCGATGCCAGCCCGGAACTGCTGTCATCGGTCAACACCTGGTATAACGAAGCGGACAGGTTAAGAGAGGCGGTTCAGCAACACCGTCAGGCCGTTGCTGGGCACGTTGCCGATCTGAATGATAAAGCCATGACCGATCCGCTGACCGGACTGAATAACCGTCGTGGCTTTTATGTCCAGGCGGAACAGCACAGTGAGGAGCGGGTGCAGAGCGCCATCGCGATCGATATCGATCACTTTAAAAAGATCAACGATCGCTACGGGCATGATGCCGGGGATGAGGTTTTAGTAAGCCTGGCAGGCCTGCTGCGTAAGCGATGCCGCACGCTGGATGTGGTGAGCCGCTTTGGCGGCGAAGAGTTTATTTTGCTGCTTCCCGGCACTGCACTGAGCGATGCGGCTGCCATGGCAGAACGTATCCGTGAGGCCGTCAGTATGACGTCATTTCCGTTTATCAGCGCGATGACCGTCTCTCTCGGCGTGGCAACGCTGAGCGACACGGATGATAAAGAGTCGTTGTTAAGGCGGGCAGATGAAGCGTTATATGCGGCCAAAGATGATGGCCGTAACCGGGTGATGGTCAGCCACGAAGGCGATATTTCTCGCTATCCTGCTGTCTGACCCCGGATGCGGTCTCTCAGCACATCTCACGCATTTTCCAGTGCAGCCAGTGATCCAGTTCGCTGTCTGCCAGCGGTCGGGAGTAGAAAAAGCCCTGCGCCTGGTCGCAGCCATATTCCGTCAATGCCTCGACGGTATCGACGCATTCCACGCCTTCGGCCAACACCACATAATCCAGCTCTTTAAGCATTGCGATAATATTGCGGGCGATGATGCGTGAAGCCGTATCCGACGACAGCTCACTGATCAGTGACCGGTCCAGCTTAATCACATCCAGCGGCATACGGCGAAGATAGCTGATATTGCTGTAGCCCGTGCCGAAATCATCAAGGGAAATGCCGAAGCCGCGCAGTTTCAGCATTTCAAGCCCGCGCATAGCGGAAGGGCTCTCCACGATGCGTTCTGTTTCAAGGCATTCGATCCCCAACAGCGAGGTCGGCAGTTTTGCCCTCAGCATCTTCTCTTCCAGCACGTCTGCAAAGCCATCAATCGAGAAATCACGCTCACTCACGTTAATCGTAATTGGCAGCTGGATGCAGCTGTTCCGCAGACGTTTCAGACGCGCGATCACGCTATCTATCACCCATGTGGTAAGGGCCGTAAGGATCTCCGTCTGCTCGGCAAGCGGGATAAACGTCGCGGGTGCGAGTTCACCTTGCACAGGATGGCGCCAGCGAATCAGCGCCTCAAGCCCGATAGGTTTGCCGCTTTGCAGGCAAATTTTGGGCTGGTAAACCAGATACAGCCCATTATTTTCCCGAAGCGCTCTCGCCAGATCGTTCACCAGCGTGAAGTCCTGGGTACGCCTGCTGTCTGTGGCTTCGCTAAAGCGCAAAGAGGGTAATCCGCGATCGATCGCTTCGTGCAAGGCACTGACCGCCTGACGTAACGTTTCCTGGGGAGGAAAGATACCGGAGACGAAATCGACTTCACCGGTATGGGTACTCAGCGCCACCGACAAGCCTTCCCCCAGGTCCGCACTGATGCCCTCCATCTGGCAGGCCACCCAGTTTGCACTGATGCGGCTGTCCGCACGGGTCAACACGGCAAATCGTCCGGTTGCAACGGTATAAAGAATATCGCTGGCAGCGGGGCGCAGCCGCAATGGCAGCAGCGTCGCCACATCTTTAAGCAGGCTTTCAACAGGACTCATGCCCATTGAGCGCGCCAGTTCATAGGCGCGTGGCATATCAATACAGTCAATCAGCACCAGGCGACGCAATGTGGTGTCACCGGCAGCAGTCAGATAATGCATGTCGCGGATCAGGCGCTGGCGATTCGGCAGATTTGTCACCGGATCGATAAATCCTGCCGAGTGCCATGCTTCCAGAAAAGACATGACCAACGACGACAGTAGCGTCAGCGTGGTGATTTGTGCAGGCGTAAAAGGATGAGGCTGAATATCTGTCACGCACAGCGTGCCCAAATTGATGCCGTCGCGGTTTTTAAGCGGCACACCCGCATAAAAACGAATAAAGGGCGCACCAATGATCAGGGGATGTTGCGCGAATCGGCTGTCGAGGTACGTATCCGGCACAACCACCGGAGAATCGCTGTCCACAGCATAGCGACATAGCGAATCCTCGCGGGAGGAACGCTCCAGCTTAAAATTGTGCGCAGCACGAATATACTGAAATTCATCATCAATAACCGAAATAAAGCTTCCGGGAATGCTCAGTGCCTGACTGGCAAGCCTGACAAATTTTCTCAGCACATCATCCCGACTTTCATCGGGGTAGCGAAGGGCCTCAAGGGCACGAGTGCGGCGTTCATGATCACCGTCGAGATTCATAAGCATGTGTGTCCTCCGCCCCGGATTGCTCACGGCGCGAAATTAAAAAGAAAAAGTGGCGGATAAAAAGCACCGGAACAAGGCCAGATTCAGCGAAAGGAAAATTAAAATAGTTTTTTTTTCTCGCTGAATAATAGGCGTGATTTGGATTTCTGTCTCTTTTTATTTTCTTTAATGAATTTATCAGTTATCAACGATGCAAACATTTAATCAATTTTTGAATTTTATTTTTTCAATAACGCTGCCACAATAACCTCAGAAGAGTAGCGCGCTATTGTTTTGCCCGCAACTATTAGATGTGAATATTTTATTGAAGTGTTTTTTTTACGTCGCAACACCGGGGAAATACCATGAATATTCTAAAAAATTTTACGATTAGACGCGTTGTTCTGTGGATACTTATCGCTGCCGTAATGATTATTGCGTTAGCCGGCGCGTATGGTTCACGGATAATAAACGACATTGACCGCGAAGCCAGCCGCAGTAATGCCCTGACTCAACAGCTTATTTTCCTTAACCGCGCCAGTGTGCAAGTGCAGACGAACGCCACGGCGAACCATGCGGACATTGCTTCTCAGGCACCGGCGGGTGATGAATGGCAACGTTATCGCACCGCTCTGACCAGCGCGCCTCAGGATTACCCTGCGGCGGCTCAGGAACGGCTCGCCGCGCTTGAGCAGCAGCTTTCTGCTAATGCGGCCCCGCTGCGTGAGGAACATCAGCGGCTGGTGAATCTGTTTCTGATTACGCTCGCTGCGGTCGCTGCGCTGCTCATTTTTTGCGATCGCTATCTTGTCATCCATCTGGTGCGGCCGGTAGCAAAACTGCGGGCGCACTTCCGCGTGATTGCTGATGGTGATCTGACACGTGAACCCGAGGACCTGGGTAAGAATTGTATCGGGCTAATGGTTCCTTTATTAAAAGAAATGCAACAAAGTCTGTTGAATACCGTCCAGGCTATTCGTGATAACGCGTCCGTTTTACATTTTGAGGCGGGCGATATTGCAAAAGGCAATGCCGATCTGTCGAACAGAACGGCCACCCAGGCGGCGGCGCTGGAGGAGGCTGCGGCCAGTATGGAGCAGCTTACGGCGACGGTTCGCCACAATGCTGAAAACAGTCGTGAGGCGCGTGAGCTGGCGAGTGTTACCGCCCAGACGACCCAGAAAGGTGAGCAGTTGGTGAAAACCGTGGTGACCGCTATGGGTGTGCTTGCCGAAGGCGCTGAGAAAATCCGCCAGTTTACTGCCACCATCAACGGTATTGCGTTCCAGACCAACATTCTGGCGCTCAACGCGGCGGTTGAAGCTGCACGTGCCGGTGAGCAGGGACGTGGTTTTGCGGTCGTAGCCAGTGAAGTTCGCTCACTGGCACAGCGCAGCGCAGAAGCGGCGAAAGAGATTGAAGGGTTAATTGGCAATACGGTAGCGCGCATCGGCGAAGGGCGCGGTGCGGCTGACAGCGCCGGAAGCACGATGGAAGAGGTGCTGCGCAGCGTGGGCAGCGTTAACGAGCTCATCAGCCAGATCGCGCTGGCATCGGAAGAGCAAAGCAAGGGCATTTCTCAGGTGACGCTTGCCGTGGCTGAGATTGACCGCGTGACGCAGCAAAACAGTACGTTGGTACAGAAGATCTCGGCGTCGGCAGAGAGTATGAGTAACCAGACGGAAACGCTCACCAGCGTGATAACCCGGTTTACCTTACCCGCGTCGTCAGCGGCCAGTGTTGTCGTCGCTAAGCCCGTCCCGGCAAAGCGTCATATCGCATCTGTACCGACCAAAGACGATGAGGCCTGGGTGGCGTTTGGCAGATAATCAACGTCTGTCTCATCAGATATAAACGCACTGATGGGCTGGTTATACGCAGCAGACGGACCCGTTTCCTGTTGTGTTTTTTAAAACCTCGCGGCCAAAGCGGGGTTTTTTGTTGCCCGTAAATTCATTAATCCTTAATAAATATTTACTTACATAAACGCAGCGTAAAATAAAATCTAAAACTTTGAGTCATTTAAATATAACGACGCTTCGCTTAATAAAAAATAAGCGCTGCCGATCAGACGTTTTTTTTACAGGCAAATAATCCCGAAGCTGGCGAATCCGCTGGTTTGACATTTCAGCAGATAAGATTAAAAATCCTTATGAAAGGTGTGCTGCAACGGTTGCAGACAGAGGTCTCAGCCGACACTGAACTGATCGGCTGACGTACTGTTACCCTACTTCATCCACAGGGAGCCTGGTTTGGGAAATTCAATCGTCCGACGGCCCGTGCCCGTCCAGAATAATGTTCGTGAACTGCGAATTGCTGCCGGCCTGTCGCAGGAAGGTGCCGCTGAACGCTTTGATCTGAGTTTGCGCGCCTGGCAGACCAAAGAAGCTACGGCGAAGGTGGCCTTGCTGAGTCAAGGGGAGTACGAACTGCTGCTGCTGCTGGCAGGGCGTCATCCTCACTATGAACTGGTGCCGCAAGACAAAAAATAGCGATTTTTACCGTTTGACAGAGTAAAGCCGTCTCTGGCTATGAAGTTCAGGCCTGAACGGACGATAACTGCAATACCGGGCACCATGTAAGAGCAGGTGTCGCTATCAGTGCAGATCTCTGATAACTGACATTTTGCTGCACAGGCGGACCTTTGTTGCGGCTTCAGGTTGATGTATTGCGCGTTACCTGGTTCTGTCTGATTGCAGGCGTCCTCTTTTTACTGTGAGATGCCCGGCCACAGTATATGACCTCAGGAGGACACACTCTGATGCACTCAACTGAAAGCGGCTCCGAAGAAGCACGCATACGTGCGCTGGCCCAGTACCAACTGATGGACACGCCGCCCAATGAAGCCTTTGATCGACTGACTATTCTGGCGGCCAGATTGTTCTGTGTGCCGGTGGCCTTCGTGTCGCTGATTGATGAGAAACGTCAGTTTTTTAAGTCTCGCTATGGTCTGCAAATTACGGAAACCTCACGAAGCGTCGCGTTCTGCCATCACACGCTGGAAAGCGACGATATCCTTTGCGTTCCCGATGCGCTCGACGATCCCCGTTTCTCAAACAGTCCGTTGGTGCTGGGTTATCCCTTTATTCGGTTTTATGCCGGCGTCCCACTGATTACGCCAGACGGGCACCGTATTGGTACGCTATGCCTGACCGATAATCATCCCCGCCCCGCAATGAGCACAACGGATCGCCACAACCTGACCGATCTGGCCGCGCTGGTCATGGACCGCATGGAAGTTCATCGCATGGCGGTTTTGCGCCATGCCAGCCAGCAGCGCCTCGAAGCCATATCGGTAACCTCACCGGACGCGATCATCTGTACTGATTTGAACCGTGGTATTACGTTCTGGAACCCTGCCGCGACGAAAATGTTTGGCTATGACGCTGACGAAATGGCCGGTAAATACGTCGCCGGGCTGATCCCTGAACGCTGTCAGACCGATTACCGTAATGAGCTTGACCGACTTGAACATGAAGAGGGCGCGATCTCTACGCCGCGTACCTTGCAGATTTGGGGCAAGCGATGCAACGGCGAGGAGTTTCCAGCGGAGGTCTCTTTTTCGGGCTGGCAGGAGGGCTTTGAGCGCTATATTGGCATGATCATTCGGGATGTGACGTTACGCTATGAAAGTGAGGCGCGACTCTGCGAACTGGCCTCACTGGATATGCTTACCCGGCTTGCCAGCCGGAGTGCCTTCATGACGCAACTCAGCAAGCTGACGGAATCCGGTGTGCCTTACACGCTGCTGATGACAGATTTGGACAGCTTCAAAGACGTGAACGACACGCGCGGTCATGCGGCAGGTGACGCTTTGCTTTGCCATGTGGCGGAGCAGATCCGCGCTGTCTGCACCCACGCTATCGCAGCGGCCCGTTTGGGGGGCGACGAGTTTATCGTTTTACTGCCCTGTGGCTGTGATGGCGCAATGGATATTGCCCAGCGGCTCACTGCGGCTATCCAGACACCTTTTTATTACATGGGTTCTGCGGTGGAGGTCGGCGCAAGCACCGGTGTGGCAAGCTTTCCCCTGCATGCAAGTGATATGTCTTCAGTGATGTCGGCTGCGGATTTGGCGCTGTATCGGGCTAAAGCAAGTGGCAAAGGGCAGTCTGTCCTGTTTCAGCCTGAATTTCGCGAGGCTGAATTAGGTCGACGTCGGTTTGAACGTGAACTGGAAGCCGCTGTTCGCCAGCAGCAGTTCGTGCTGCATTATCAACCGCGTTTTGATGTGTTCAATGGCGAGTTAATGGGCTGTGAAGCGCTGGTTCGCTGGATGCATCCGGCCCGTGGCCTGCTGCTTCCCTCTGAGTTCATCGATATGCTGATCAAAAGCCCACTGTCCATCACCCTGGGAACATGGATTATTCAGTCTGCTGTCAGTCAGGTTAAACAATGGCGGAGTCAAAACCTGCCTCTGCGAGTCAGTATTAACCTGTTTCCGCGCCAGCTAATGGAAGCTGGACTTGAAGAGGTGATTCGTCAGTGTGCCGGAGAAGATGCAGGCTTTATCGATCTCGAAGTCGATGAACCACTGCTGACCGATGTGGGGGAAAGTACATCTCAGGTGTTAGAGGCCGTTCAGGCTACCGGGGCGTTATTTATCATCGATCACTTTGGTCGCAGCCTTGCCTCGCTCAGCCTGTTACAGCATCGCTGCATCGCGGGACTCAAAATTGATCAATCCCTTACTGTTCAGCTTGAGAACAGTAACAAAGCCCGATTATTGATCAACGCTATCGCGTCACTGGGTAAAAATATGGGGATCAGCGTAGCAGCAGAAGGCGTTGAGAACCGCGCCCAGCACGAGTTCATTTGCGCGGCAGCATGCGATGTTTTGCAAGGCAACCAAACCGGTTCCCCTGTTAGCGCATCACGGTTTGAAACCCTCTATCTTACGCCTTCGCATTAACTGGCAGGGTGGCGAGGGGATATGACAACCTCGCCATAGCATTGCTCACCAGGCTTACCCTTTCCCGGCATCATAGCGGCAAAAAAAACGGCACCGTGAAAGGTGCCGAAGTAAGCAACGTTTGGTCAGGACAATCATTGTGATAATCAACTCACAATACTGTTATCGACGCCCTGAACAGAACATTGAGCGAGGTCGAGAAGACTTTGCAAAAGTGTGATGTATAACGGGTTTTGAGCGTTCAAACGGCACATATCAGCAAAAAATTAGAGACCTGTTTCAGGTATGAAGAAAAATTATCTGATTCCGACTGGCGACAATCCAGATGGTGAACTAATTTGATAACGCTGTTTGGAAGTCATTTAGGATTTCCCTGAGAACTCCGGCCCGACCCTTTAACGAGGTGCGGGCATTTTTTTATCGGTGTTACAGCAAAAAAACGGCTTCTCTGATAGCGAGAAGGCATTGGCTGGCAGCATGCATAGGATGCACCTGTCCGGGACGTCAACCATCGCACCAGGCCTGGCAGCAGGGCGCTACGGCGTTGAAGTCAGGTTCAGATGTGATGTTGAGCGAAGGTCAGAGTCAGGCAGACGCGTTATAACCGGCGTGCTGATTGATCAAAAGCGGGGTTTTTCAACGTTACTGACTGAACAGCAGGGTCAGAAGTCCACGATAGTGCAACCTGTCATCTTCACTGGTGGCTTTTTCAAGACAACCGATAAGCTTCAGACAGATGATGCGTCGACTGACGGGCTTATTCTCGCGAAGTATTTCAACGGCTATCCGCCCCAGGGTTTCAAGCTGGCGTGGATGATCAATCTTGTTGAAATAGTGTGCCAGACCGTTAGTTTTTTCCGCAGGTGGCAAACTGCCCTGGCGCATAGTGTTCCTTAGAACAAAGTAGAAAGAGTTGTGCGCAACTTAACCGATCCTGGGGACCGCTGTACAGGAGAATTACCGATCCCGCTGAAAAGAAAAACAGGAGCCGCCTGGCTTACTTTTTTTGATGCGCGGCGTGGCGACGGCGATCCCAAATCAAGACAAACCCTCAGCCTTAACATGGCGAATATATCGCCTGGCTGGCGAGCTGTTGTGTCTCCTTAATTCTCCCGCCACTTCACAGGCTAAAAAAAACAGGCCCGTCAGCAGGCCAGGTATTTTTGGCGATTTTCATCATGCTTCTGTTCGTTGAAACACTAACACGCATACTCTGTAGGGTTATATTTTTCGGGTTATCTGGCGTTTTATATCGGTATCAAAGAGGTTGTCTGGCGAAAATAATAAAGCAGGGCAGGCTACAATACAGAACCGACTTTTATTGTCAGCCTGCCCAGGCGAAGACAGAACGACAGATGCCCTGCGAAGCCTTCTGGCATCGGCGCTGGCACGGTAAGCCCTGACCAGATCCTGTTTAAGATTATTCTATTTCGTGATGTTTATTAAAATTTAAAACTATAAATTTTTTATTTTTCATAAAGTTAAAAAATGCATTTCAAAGGTAAGATATTCAGGTGGATGGAATAATCCTGGGGCTGTCAGGAAATATTTTTGTCATCTGTCATGTCACCACTAAAATAAATGATATAGCCATAATTAATCTGTTATGTGAGGAGGAGAACGTGTTATTTCACGACGATGAGAAAGGTCATCTTATTCTTGGCGAAGCCGTGGTCAGCCTTGCTCTCGGTGACAGAGAAATAAGTATCGATACGCTTATCGCAGAACTTAACCAGATGGCGGAAGAGGAAACCCGAGACAGTAGGTTGGGGGAAATTTGTGATGCCCGCCACTGGCTGAAACAGTTCAGGCTGTCGCAGGTGCGTTCAGATTCAGGACTGCGTTGGCTGATGGCCGCGAGCCAGGACGAAAGCGGTAAGCCGCATGAAAATGTGATTCGTCTCAGGCCTGAAGAAGACGAAGACAGATAACGTGGTGAGCAAAGGTGTACAAAAGGGGCAACGATTTCACCTCGTCATGTACAAGATCGGCGTCAGGATGGATGCGGGGCGAAAAAGTTAAGGATCTGATACTCACGCAAGTGACTGTTATAAATGGCATAGCACTTTTTGCACCATTCGGCGTGCGGCCGGCACCCGGAATTCCTGTACAATTTTCCAGATGTTGTATAAGTTTAGTGACCAAGTCTTGGTTAGAGTTTACTCACTTTCACATCTGGAGGTTTAACATGCGTCAGAACGAAACTACGTCGAACACCGTACGTGATATTGCCCGTTATTTTGGCAACGACACGCAGCCTTCTGAAAAAGAAACGCTGGGTCAGGTTATTCTTGAAATACTGCACGCCGGTAAGAGCCTGAATCGTAAGGCCATCTGCAGCTCGCTTATCCGTCGCCTCAGCCAGTCGACGGGCCCGCAGGAAGAGCAGCATTATCAAAAACTTATCGGCATGCTTTTTGACCGCTGAAATGAGTGCCGCGTTGCGTTAACCGATTACAACGTCCCGCAGCATTAATCTGAACGGCCAAAAAAGCAGGTCATTAGAGGCCTGAGCGTTTGAGGCTGGGTTGCCCGTTTTTAGGGGGCACAATGTCATCAGAGATGCGGGTATGCAGAAAGATAAACTTGAGAAACTCACCGAGATAGTGATGGGCGAGGCGGTGACTGCGCTACTGGACAGTAATGACAAAATCAGTGGTGCCACGCTCGCTAACAGACTGAAGTCTATGCTGGTAAATGAAGCAAATGCAGCACGGCGCGAGGCGATTGAGGTCGCGCTTGCTGAAGTGCGAAGTGAATTTGCTTCTGCGCGCGATCCGATGGAGTCTGCCGTTCTGGCATTTGGTCAGAGCGTTTCTGACAGTCGCCGCAAGCATTGATGATGGCTGATCCCTTCTCATAAAAAACCTGTTACTTACCCAAGAGTAGTTTCAATAAAGACTACTCAGGACAAGCACATCCCCACTTCGCCCAACTGGCGAGGGTTATGATGTGTTCACCCTAAACTGAGACTGATAAGAAGACTCATCATGCAGAACAACATCGACATTCAGCAAAGCACGACTGAAGTGGAAATTATGCGCCTCTTTCGCAGTGCGGGCGACAAACTTCAGGCTGAAAGTGCAGTGCTGGATGCAGTGATTCGTAATATTGTCATCCACGGGCAAAAAGTCACCAGCAAAGCCATTATTATCAGTTTAATCGCCGAACTGGAGTGTACAGAAGACGTTGTACAACTGGATGTGCTTCGTAGCTGTCTGGAGATCGTGGTAGGGCGTACACCTTCAGACGAACAGCCATAAACGCTTTTCACCGCAGGGCAGACCTACGTGAAACAGCGATGTTGAGAGCCGGGTTTGCGACCGTGACTGCCCGGCATCCCCAGTAGGTAAGGGCAGTAATTAAAAATCAGTGAAGCTGTTTTGAGAGCAAGCGAATCGCCTCCTGGCACGCTCTCTTTTCATCGTGCTCTGTGCTTTGCTCACTGAAGCTGTGCAGCGAACGCAGTATATCCTGCAGATGGACTTCGCCATCCGGTTTAAGCAGACGGGCGACTATCCTGCCAATAACGGTGTAGATATCTTCAGATGCGGTGTCGTCGCTCATCTGACCTCTGTCAGCCAGAGAAGGGGCTGCTGGGTTAGCGCTGTAATCATGTTGGTAACGTTAATGGCATCTGATCAGGCGCACGACGCACGACGGCTAAAAGGGGCATCCGTCGCGTCGCGCAAGACTTAGTGAAGGTGATGAAGGTGAGTGACGTTGGTTTCAACGGAACTGTTGTTTTCAGACTGATGGGAAAACATCTCTACGCGGATCTCCTCCATGGCCCGCAAGGCTGCACGAAGCCTGACTTCATCCTGCTCCGTATCCAGAAACTGCTGCAGCCTCTCAAGGAGAATGCTCCAGGAAATAGCCGCATCCTCATTCAGTAGCTGCGTCACCATCTCACCGATGATGATATCCGTCATTTTTTCGTCAAAAACGTTATTCATATTCTCCCCGAATGGCGATTCTGAGACCGCAAGGTTAGCACAGGTTAGCCCGGCGGATAGGTGCTCAGCATCAAAATGAGAATCCACCGACCCGACTGTGACGACGCCGTTCCCCTGATGTTAATGCGCGGCAGGCTCACCGTTGACTGGTCTTGTGTTTTTTACGGCCAACAGAATAAGTTTCTTTCGGTTATCATTCAATTCATCATCTGTGCGATTTGCGTATTTCTGTCGATAAAATTTGCCCGGACTCTGCCGGGCAATGGTTAACCAATTGCCCCCGCGTGGGTAAAACGCGGGCGGCAGTGTACAGAGCGACGCCTTTAAGCCGTACGGAATACAGACACCATATCGCGCAAATCACCGGCTCGTTTTGCCAGTTCATCCGCAGAAGAGGCTGACTGTTCAACCAGAACGGCGTTTTGCTGTGTCACCTGATCCATCTGATTGACCGCAATATTAATCTGGCTCACGCCGCTGCTTTGCTCTTCAGAAGACGATGAAATATCGCGGATCAACTGGGAGGTTTGTTCAATCGCCTCAACACTTTGTTTCACTTTGCTGCCAGCGTCCTGCGCCAGCGTTAAACCTTCATTCGATTGCATAACAGACTGCTCGATCAAGCCTTTGATCTCTTTCGCTGCGCTGGCAGAACGCTGTGCAAGCGCCCGCACCTCAGCGGCGACGACGGCAAAACCTTTGCCCAGTTCGCCCGCGCGCGCGGCTTCAACAGCCGCGTTGAGCGCAAGGATATTTGTCTGGAAGGCAATACTGTCGATCACCGATGTGATTTCTTCGATTTGTCCTGAACTGCTGCGAATTTTCTGCATTGTCGCCATAACCGAGGTCATCGCCTCGCCGCTCTTCAGGGCAGCGCTGGTTGCGGATACCGCCATATCAGACGCGTAGCGCGTGTTATCCGCATTTTGCTTAATGATGGAAGAAAGCTGTTCCATGCTGGCGGCCGTTTCTGCCAGTGAAGCCGCCTGTTCTTCAGTGCGGGAAGACAGATCGTTATTACCCATCGCAATTTCTTCAGAGGAATGTGCAATGGTTGACGCGTTATTTTTGATATTCGACACCAGATGAGAAAGACGCTGCTGCATTTGTGCCAGCGCATTCAGTAATTCAGCAATCTCATTTTTACCCGACACGGTTATCGCAGTTGTTAAATCACCTGCAGCCACTTTACTGGCAAGCGAAACGGCTTCTTTAACCGGGCGGGTAACGGAACGACTAATCATCATCGCCACAAATATTGCCAGTAACGCAACGGCCAGCAGTGCGCCCAACAAGATATATTGTGACTGACGACGCTGATCGATTTGGTCGTTAAGTGTTTTACCCAGTTGCAGGCTCAGTTTAACGCCAAGATCGTTATAGGTGTTGATGGCCTGGGTAAACGCTTTTACATACTCTACTGGGGTAATTTGAACATTTTTTGCAATAAACACGCCATCGGCCATGTTAAGGACGTTCGCTGAACGCTGATAGGCATCAATGGCAATTGGGCTGAATTCCGATTTTAAATCCGGCTCGACGGCAAACGCTTTATTCAACACGTTGCTGAATTTTTCCAGCGCCGCTTTGCCACCGTCAATCTGGTATTCCATAGCACCGCGTGCGGATTCTGCTGCTTTATCACCCGCTGCAATCACGGATGTCCCCGCGGCCCTGATGCGTCCGAGGGTTTCGGTTAACTCAGGCAACCTGCCATATATACTCATAATAAGTTGATAAGTATTCAGGTCTGCATCTAAAGAAAGGCCATACAGATCCAGAATATCTTGATTAGTGTCCAGTAAGTTCTGAATCACCTGAGCATGGCGTGACAGACTGGTGGCGAGTGTCAGTTTGCCAGACGAGACGTCTTGCTGAAGCTGCGACCAGGCTGTTTTGACCTCATCAAAACGCTGGGTCGGCTGGGCATGAGTATCATACTGATGTAACTCAGCGGCGATTTTCGTAGTCTGCGCATCTATCTGAGCGGCAAGTTCCAGGCGTGGGGCGTTATCATATTTATTCAGTGAAATAGCAATAGCACTTTCAGCGCGGTGACGTTGAATCAGGTTAAGTAAAGTCAGGATCTCTTTTTCGACCGGTACGCCCTGCAGCTCTTGTTTCTTAGCATCGATGGCCTGATTACCCGTCTGGATAAATAAATAGGTTGGTAAGGCAAATAAAACCAAGGCAAAAATTCCCAGTATCAGGAATTTTGTCGGTAGACTGATTTTATCGAGAATATTTTTCATTTATTGAATTCCAGGTGAAATGGTGTCTTTTGATGAAGATCATCAAAAATTATTTTTTAGTCTTTTTATAATCTGATACAAGAATGCATATTTATCATGGCTTTGCGTATAAAAAGCAGGCGTAATGTGCCTGTTTAAACACGCGGGGGAGATTCTACTTTCCATAGTGAAGAGTATTATAGAATGCGTCGTGTTATTTTCCATGATCGAAATGCACAATATTTTCTTTTGGATGGGGTTAAGCCAAATTAACGGTTTTTATCAGCGTTATTCTACTAATCATAAATAGGTATTGGGTTGGTGGTGATTTATAAATACGCTTGGCGATCTAAAAAAATAAAAAATATTAAAGTTTTAATAAGCCACGCCGATAATGCGCGCGTTTAATTACAGCGTGTATTTCAAGGTAATATTTATAAAGCATGCTAGCATGCGCCCACGCAAAAATTAAAGTGATAACACGTTACGTTCGTCTCTCTACCGTCAAAAGAGAGGCGTGACGCGCGGCTGGTACCCTGCGATCCCTTTACCTTGTGGGCCGACCCAACAATAACAACCTGTGCCATAACGCTCAGGTAAGATGATGCCGTGGGGTCAACAGAGCCTGCCGTTTTCATGTGCTGATGCGGGCTTATCTTCCTCTTTTGCTGGTACGACATCCTGCGGTGCTGAGGTGCTACCTGACCGTTCATACGCCACCGGCAGTGCAAATCGCGGTAATGAGCGCGGCAAACCGAACGATTATGCTGCAGAAATGAGTTTGATATTATTTTTTCTGCACTGAAAGCATGCGGGTAAACTATTTTTAATAAATTTGTTGTTTGTAAATATGTTTATTTATTACATCTTATTAGTTTATAAAATCACATCCGTCAAACTTTTTTATAAATTAAGAAAAAATCATAATTATCAGTGGTTTGTTATTCTATAATTATTATTAATGCTTTTTTTACTGGGGTTTTTTTTAATTTAACCGATACCTGTTTTTCACCATAAACAGGGACTCCAAATGAAAATCTCTACGCGCCTGACTATCAGCTTTGGGCTGTTAATTACGCTGTTTATTATATGCACATCGGTGGCCTACACTGGCCTGAATAATGCCCGTGACGGCATGGATGATGCCGTCAATGTCAAAATGAAGAAATACCGTCTGGGTATGGATATGTACGGTGGGTTACGCGATATGGCGGTGATTGTGCGTAACCTTGCACTACTCAACGAAGCCGATCAGATGCAAAAAGAATGGCAGCGCATCGTTACGCAAAAAGCCCGCTATATCGATAACCGGGAGCGGCTTGCCGCCATGGTCGCAAAAGATTCAACCCCGCAGGCCAGAGAAGCCTTCGATAAAATCGTGAGCAGCGAAGGCCCTGTTCTGGCGGCCCTGGAGCACGCGGGACAGCTGGGGTTGCAAAACAAACAGCAGGAATCGGTAACCTATCTCATTAAAACCGTCAGGCCGTTGCAGGGCCAGTTGCTGGACGCGTTAAAGGAGATGACCAATATTCAAATGGAGGACAGTGAGCAGTCGGTGGAAAGCACCAGTCAGAACGTCCGCAAAGCAACGTTGATTTTAATGATCCTTGCCTCGCTTTCCGTTGCGGTTTCCGTGGCGGCGGGTTACATCATCACCCGCGTGTTAATGCGTCAGTTGGGCGGCGAACCCGCGCAGGCGCAGGCGCTGTCTGCCGCCATTGCCAGTGGTGATCTCACGGCCCCGGTCACCTTGCGCCATAATGATTCCACCAGCCTGCTGGCCTCACTCGCGAACATGCAAACCAGCCTGCGAAGCCTGGTTACGCAAATTAAAGAATCGGCGGGATCGGTAGCATCCGCCTCCGACGAAATTGCACAGGGCAACACTGAACTGTCATCACGCACCGAACAGCAGGCCGCCGCCCTGCAGGAAACGGCGGCCAGTATGGAACAGCTTACTGCGACGGTGAAAAGTAACACCGCCAGCGCTCAACATACCGCTACCGTGGCCAGAGATGCAGCGATGCTGGCCCGCACCGGTGAGTCAGAAGTGCAGTTAATGTCCCACACCATGAATGAAATCGCGCTCAGCGCGACCAAAGTTCGCGACATCACGGGTGTGATTGAAAGCATCGCGTTTCAGACCAATATTTTGGCGTTAAACGCAGCGGTTGAAGCCGCCCGTGCGGGTGAAGAAGGGCGCGGGTTTGCCGTTGTTGCAGGCGAGGTCAGAACACTGGCGCAGCGCAGTGCCACCGCAGCAAAAGAGATCAAGGAACTTATCGAACGCGCCGTAGAGCAGGTGGACAGCGGCGTGCATGTGGCGGCGGGCACCGGAGAAAGCATATTAAAAGTCGTTGGCATGGTGAACGAGCTTGCGGGGGCAATGGACGAGATTTCAATGGCCTCGTCGGAGCAGATGCAGGGGATTTCTCAGGTCAGTATTGCCGTCAGTCAGATGGATGGCGTCACCCAGAACAACGCCGCGCTGGTTGAAGAGTCTTCATCTGCTTCGCAATCCCTGTCTGAACAGGCACATTCGTTACGTGGGATGGTTGAAGCCTTCAGGGTGTAGCTGCGCGTCAGAGCGGTTTGTCACCTCAGACTAACCGCTCACTCATGCCTTGCCGATGAAAATGGCCCTGTGCCAGGCACCGTTTTCAACATTAATAAACATTATTTTTACAACGGCTTATCGGGAATTTTACCTGCGGCTTACCCGTGTTTTTCCGGCGTTAAGGCAAATTTTGGCTTTCAGTGCGGGTGATTTTTTGTGTAGAGTATCCCCCTGAACGGGGCATTGCCTGACATGATCGATGGCAATGTGACTGCAGATCCTTGCTGCAGCCAGCCCATGCTGATAAGGAGTTTTTAATCGTTATGCGTATTACGCCGCCCTGAGTTTTCCCCCTCCTTTGCCGTCCTGAAGCTGTCCGGACGCGCATCACTAACATCCCGTCTGTGGATGTGATTCTGTCTGTCTGAAATCTGCCCTTATGGGTTAACTGCATCCAAAATTTGAGAAAAAACTATGTTGCTGTCCTCGACGAGAAAGGACTGGCTGGGGAACGTCCGTGGTGACGTACTGGCCGGTATTGTTGTCGCGCTCGCGCTGATTCCTGAAGCGATCGCCTTTTCTGCCATCGCCGGTGTCGATCCCCAGGTCGGTCTCTATTCCGCATTCTGTATCCCGGTGGTTATCGCCTTTTTTGGCGGGCGTCCGGCGATGATTTCTTCGTCCACCGGTGCGATGGCGCTGCTTATGGTTACGCTGGTTAAAGAGCATGGGCTGGCGTATTTGCTGGCGGCGTCGTTGCTCACCGGCGTACTTCAGGTGATTGCGGGTTATTGCAAACTCGGAAACCTGATGCGCTATGTGTCGCGTTCGGTGGTCACGGGCTTCGTTAATGCGCTGGCCATTCTGATTTTCCTGGCCCAGTTGCCGGAACTCACCCATGTAAGCTGGCATGTTTATGCGCTCACCGCTGCGGGCCTGGCGATTATTTATCTGTATCCCCTGGTCGATAAAACCCTGCCTTCTCCGCTGATCTGTATTGTGATGCTGACTGCGGCCTCTCTGCTGCTGCATCTGGATGTCCGCACCGTGGGCGATATGGGCAAGCTGCCTGACAGCCTGCCGGTTTTTCTGCTGCCCGATGTGCCTTTTAACCTGAATACCTTGCTGATTATTTTGCCGTACTCCGCAGGCCTTGCCATCGTGGGATTACTGGAGTCGATGATGACGGCGACCATCATTGATGACATGACCGACACCACGGGCGACAAAAACCGGGAATGCAAAGGGCAGGGGATTGCCAACATTTGCACCTCTTTTATGGGTGGGATGGCCGGTTGCGCGATGATTGGTCAGTCGGTGATCAATGTAAAATCAGGCGGGCGCGGAAGGCTTTCCACGCTGACTGCCGGCATTACGTTGCTGGTGATGGTGGTGTTCCTGCGCCAGTGGGTTTCTCAGATCCCGATGGCGGCCCTGGTTGCGGTGATGATCATGGTTTCTGTCGGCACCTTTTCCTGGCGGTCGGTGGCGAATTTGCGCACCCATCCTCTCTCAAGCAGCGTGGTGATGATCGCCACCGTGTTAGTGGTGGTTTTTACCCACAATCTTGCATTTGGCGTCATCGTGGGCGTGCTGATTGCGGCATTAAATTTTGCCACCAAAGTGGCGCGCTTTATGGCGGTCAGTTCAGTGCGAACAGGCGAGTGCCGTCACTATACCGTCACCGGGCAGGTGTTTTTCGCCTCCGCCGATCGCTTTGTCCGCTGTTTTGACGTTCATGAGACGCTGGAAAAGGTGGTGATTGACGTAACCCATGCTCATTTCTGGGACATCACCTCTGTGAATGCGCTTGATCGCGTGGTGGTTAAATTTCGCCGCGCTGGGGCAGATGTAGACATTCGTGGCATGAACGCTGCGACACAAACCGTTGTCGATCGCTTTGGCGTACACGATAAACCCGAAGAAGTTGAAAAAGTCTTTGGCGGGCATTAACCGTTCCGGGCCTGATGCTCAGGCCCGCTCATCCTGACGCTTCTAGGCAAGCGCTATGTTGCATGAATGGAACCGGGTTAGCAGCATGCTGTTCACTATTATGGTCATATCAACGCCAGGGTTTGGTATTTCTCTACCGGAACAAGGCAGATATAACGGTAATGACCGAGCATCTGGACCATCTAGCGAAGCCGGGAGTCAACGTGCTAACCAAAAGACAAAAGGCGTTAATTAATCTTTTAGCTTCTCAGGGCGAATGGCGCTCGGCAACGGATATTGCCCAGACATTGAACGTTTCAGCCAGTACGTTGCGGCGCGACGTGGATGCGGTCAATCACTATTTTACCGACAAGGAGAGTCGTATCCTTAGTAAGCCCGGCCTGGGATTGTTACTGGAAAATGGTTTTGCCCTGCCTGTGGATCTGCATGGGGAAGAGGTAAAAGGTTTGTTGAAGAATAAAAGGCTGGTAGCCATCACAACAGACCTGCTTACCTGTTCTCCATTACCGCTAACGCTGAGCGCCTTAGCGGAAAAATATTTTATCAGCCGCTCTTCCATCGTGGCGGATTTAAGAAAAATTGAGGTCTGGTTAACGCCCTTTTCACTGAGCATTACCCGAAGCCATAGCGGAACCTGTATTACCGGCAGCGATCGGGATATTCGTCTGGCGCTGAAAGAGATTATTACCTTCAGCGTGATGAGCGATTACCCTGTCGCCGACAGTCGCATCGATCGTTTTTCGCGTGTTCAGCTGGTGGAGGAATTTGGCAGTGACAATGTGGCCTGCTGTATTAACCTCATCACTTATATAGAAGAGGCGCTGCACTGCTCAATCAGCGAACCCTATTATACCAACCTGTTTTCCCATCTGCTGGTGACGATAAAAAGGGCGCTTAACGGCACGCCACCGACGCCGACCGATTCGGACATGACAGGTTATAACAATCAGGAATGGTCAGTCGCCCGGCAAGCGGTCAGATGGCTTGAGGAAAAATACGCGGTCTCCTTCGCGCCAGTAGAGGTGCATTACATTTATCAATATCTCATCTCGTCTGGTCGGCATCCGTTTAGCGCCGGTTTTCAACCCTCAACGCACTATGACGAAGACGCCGTGAACTACGCCACTACCTTAACAACGCGGCTGTCTTCTTTATTAAAAAAGAATATTTGCAGCGACAGCGTGCTGCTTAATGCGTTGGTGTCACATGTGAAGCCCATGCTTAATCGTCTGGCCTACCGCATTGTTATTCATAACCCATTGCTGGATGAGATACGTAAAGAGTTTGCCGCGGTGTTTAACGTCGTCAAACAGGCCGCATTCCAGCTTAATCAACAGTGGGGGCTGCCAACGGCGTCCGATGATGAGATTGCCTATCTGACCATTTATATCCAGAACGCGTTAGAAAAGTGTCATGCGACGAAACGCGTCATGCTGGTGTGTTCCAGTGGCATTGGCACATCTCAGCTGCTTTCCAGCCGAATCAGCCGCGCCTTTCCGGAATGGGAGATCGTCGACATTGTGCCGGGTGCCCGTCTGAATGAGGCGATTAAGAAAGCCAGGTGCGACTTAATTATTTCGACCATCAGGCTTGAAGAGACTGAACATCCCGTTGCCTATGTTTCTGCCCTGTTTTCAAACAGAGACATTTTACGGGTGATGGAGTGCCTTAATAAAGACAGTCATGTTAACGGAGGAACGGATGCATAATAAAATCGTAGTGGCCGATCTGTTAAATCAGGCCTGTGTTTTTATGAATCTTGAGGCTAAAAATAAAGACGAGGTTATTGATAAATTAACGGCAAGCCTGTGTGAATTAAATATTATCAGCAATAAAGACGGTTTTATTCACGATGTCATGCTACGTGAAGCATTAGGCTCCACCGGATTCGAAAATCAAATCGCGATTCCGCATGGGAAATCACCGTGGGTCAATGAAACCCGAATAGCGGTAGCCAAACTGGCCTCTCCCGTTGAATGGGAAACCATGGACGATTCAGCCGTCAGGCTGGTGATTCTGTTTGCGGTGAAAGAAGCGGACAGCGGCGCCGGGCATATAAAACTCCTGGCGAAAATTTCTATTGCGCTTGGCGATGATGATGTCGTCGAGGCATTACTAAACGCAGAAACGAAAGAGGAGTTGTTTAATTTATTAGTCAATAACACCCAGGGGTAAGCCTTTCACCGGGAGAAAATAATGAATATTATTGCGATTACCGCCTGTCCCACAGGCGTAGCACACACTTATCTGGCGGAAGCCAATTTAAAAAAGAGCGCCGAGAAAAAAGGAATCACGATCCTTGTTGAAACACAGGGTGCCGTTGAGAGCGATTATATTTTTACGGAAGACGATATTAAACGTGCCGATATCGTTCTTATTGCCGCGGATAAAATGATTGATCGCTCCCGCTTTATCGGTAAAAGCATTATTACCGTATCGGTTACCCGCGCGGCCAGAGATGCCGCTGGATTGCTGGACGACATTTTGTCGGGTGCCTTAACCGGAGAAATCTGCACCGTCACGCCACAAGACGCGACCTCACCGGGCAGGGAAAAAGACAAAAAAACGACCCTGTCGAGCATCTATGTACATCTGATCACAGGTGTAAACCTGATGATTCCTTTTGTTGTCGCGGGCGGTATTTTAATTGCCCTGAGTTTCTCTTTCGGTATTACCGCGGCAACGCCTGGCGATCCCCGTTATAACCCGATAGCAAAAATGCTGGCCGATATTGGCGGCGGTGCCGCTTTTGCGTTAATGCTGCCGATTCTTTCATTGGGTATCAGCAAGTCGATTAGCGGCAACATGGGCATTGTTTCGGGCGCGGTGGGCGGCATGTTGGCCATTCACACCGGATCGGGTTTTCTGGGTGCGTTACTGGCGGGCTTTATGGCCGGCTATATCACGCTGTTGGTGGTGAAGTACATTAACCTGCCCACCGCCATTGCCGGACTCAAACCCATTCTGATTGTGCCCCTGTTGAGCGTGTTCCTGACCGGTGCGCTGATGATTCTGGTGGTCGGCCAACCCATCAAGCTGCTGTTGCAGAGTCTGACTGCTTTTCTGACCGATATGGGAAATGCCAATGCGGCTATCTTCGGATTGCTTATCGGGATGATGGTGGCTTTCGATATGGGCGGGCCGCTAAACAAAACCGTCTGTATGTTCGCGATTGGTTTGATGTCGACGGGAATCTACGAGCCCATTGCGGCATGTATGGCCGCAGGCATGGTTCCTCCGTTGGGCATTGCCCTTGCCACCACGCTATTTAAAAAGAAATTCAGCCCTCAGGAGCGCGAAACCGGCAAGGTGACCTATGTGCTCGGCCTCTCTTTTATCACCGAAGGTGCCATTCCGTATGCGGTCGCTGATCCGCTACGCGTCATTCCTGCCATCGTTGCCGGCTCGGGACTGGCCGGGGCACTGTCGATGATGCTCGGTTGTGCTTCCCGCGCGCCCCACGGCGGGATCTTCGTGATGTTCATACCCAACGTCATTACGCACGTCACAGGCTATCTGTTTGCCATTCTCGCCGGTGCGCTGTTTACCGCACTGATCCTCAGAGTGATTAAGAAAGATCATCCGCAACATTTACCGCAGGAGTGAATTATGTTGATTAATATGAAAGCGTTACTGAAGGTGGCACAGGACAATCAATTTGGCGTCGGTGCCTTTAACATCGCCTCCGCGGAGTTTGCCCGGCTGGTGATTGAGGTGGCGGAATCCCTGCAATCTCCCGTCATCCTGGAAGTGCATCCTGAAGAGCACGCTTTTGTCGGTGACAGTTTTATCACCTATCTGAGAGAGCTGGCTGTTAACGCCTCTGTACCGGTGGTTATTCATCAGGATCACGGCCAGACGCTGGAGCATATCTTAACCGCCATCCGCACCGGCTATACCTCGGTGATGATCGATGCTTCCGGCCTGCCGTTTGAAGAGAATATCGCCCTGACGCGTGATATCACCGCCATTGCCCATAAAGTTAACGTCTCGGTAGAAGCCGAGCTGGGTACGATTGGCGTGGCAGAGGGGAGCGCGGAAGGGGGCCACAGTGAAATTCTTTACACCGATCCCGACCAGGCGGAGCGGTTTGCCAGAGAAACCGGGGTAGATACGCTTGCCGTGGCCATTGGCACCTCACATGGTTTGTATCCTGTCGGTAAACAGCCGGTACTGGATATTGACCGTCTTAAAGCCATCAGGCAGCGGCTGACGATTCCGCTGGTCCTGCACGGTGGCTCGGGTAACAAAGACAGCGAGGTCGCGGAGTCGATTAAGTATGGTGTGGGGAAAATCAATATCTCCAGCGATATGAAAAAGGCGTTTTACGTCGCGCTACAGGAAGAGTTGCAGTCAAACGGGCATGAGCCCAGCGCGCTGTACGTCCGTCCAATGGCGGCGGCCAAAGCCGTGGTGGAGCACAAGATGCGGCTTTTCTCTTCTGTGGGGAAAGCCGGGCTGTATTAACCGTTAACGCTTGTCGCTCTGGATGCGCAGGCGGTGGTTAAACCTGTATTGCCCCAGGCGCAGCAAACGCAAGCGGTGATCAAGCAGCCGCTGCGCGGGCGGCTGTTCGTTCTGGCAGCCGTGAACGGATAGCTGTTTTTTATGGGCGGGCGTCCCGCGTGATGTCGCATTCTGTCGGCAACGCGTTGACAGTGATAAGACGTTGCAGGTCGCAATAAGTCGGTTTACTGAATCGTCAGAACGACGCGCCCAATAAGCCTGATGTCATCAATTCCGCAATCAAATGCCACGCCTATCCCGCTGACGTGCACTTTCCTGACCGGAATGCGCGTCAGCGTCCTTACGCTGGCGGTCCCTTCAATTTCAACCAACCAGACGCCGTCATGCATATCTTCAAAATCGGTATCAATGATGTATTGGGTGGTTTCCGCTAACAGTAAAAAAGCATTACGCGGCTCCTGCTTCAGCGGTGCGTATAACGCTTTATCCAGCATCACATAGCCCGCTTCCTCGATTTTTCCGCTGATTAGCTTTTTTCTAACCAGCGTCGGCGTATCAGGTTTGCTTTCCGAGAATTTTGAGCCTTTGCCCGTAATCAGCCACTGCAAATCTGCACCGGTTTCCATCACGCACTGTAAAACGATATCTGACGGAAAAACATCACGTTTATAGCGCGCAGACAGGCTACTTGCCGCAATTCCAAGGTGATCTGCAAGCTGCATTTTCATGGTAAAGCCATAGGCATCGACGACGCGATCCAGAGCTTCTGCGCTCGAGTTCGGAAATTTGAAATTAGTATAAACGCTCATTTTCATTGACACTTAGATTTAGTCTAAGTATCCTCCGGTTTAAGTTAGCCTTTGAATGATGTGACAGGGTGCGGCTGTATCTGATAACGAAGGATTTTGCCTGATGAGGCTCATTTTTACAATCATCATGCCAGAACCTTATCGCCACACTGAGACACAGGGTTAACGCAGTCAGGACAGGCTGAATGCCGCGTAAAAGGGCGTTTTACTCAGAAGAACCGCGCTCAGGCCGCTGTTGCAGCGGAAATGCGCAGTTTAAGAAGCGGGATGAATCGCGGTGAGCAGAACGCTGTCGTTTCGCTTAATGCTTAACAAACGTGATGGATGAGACAGGCGCGAAGCCGCCGCCCATCACAGGCGACAGCCACCTCGGCGATGACATTGATTTGTCATCAACAGCAGATGCAACGTTTATCGGAGGAGCCTATGAACCGCACCGTCCAGGTCATAAGTGAGTCACCTGCCGCTCTGAATGCTCAGGAGGGTTTCACGGCGGATCACCCCAGTCACGGCGAAAAAATGACGTTTGATGAGTTCCGTCAGCGCTGGCGGTTGCTGCGCGATAACAACCGAAACCCATCGCTTCGTTATTTCAATCATCAACATGACGACTTTAAATTTTGCGTATTAACCCTGGCTAACCGCGACTGTCCGGGCATGTTCAGGCGGGAGGAGATTGGCAAGCCCTTCCAGTATTTCGACCAGGCACGCCGTGAGCACATCATTATTGCGATGAACAAGCTGGCGCGCTGGGGAAACAGGTTGCCGCGTCAGTTCTCCACGGCGGACTGCTTTCTGTCTGAATAAATAAATCACCCACCACTCAATGACGTAAACCCGTCGGGCATCGCTTTGCCCAAAATCTGGAGAGAGACATGATGAATAGCGAGACACATTCAATGAACAACGTGAGCCACTTTACCCTGAACAAACTGCTCGATAACGAGCGTAAAGCCTGTGCATTGGCGGTGGCTAAGCGGTTAAGCGCCATGGCATCGCATATTACGCGGCAGACGTTAAACGGCATTGAAGCCGCAGAGCTGTTGCGATCTGAGGCTGAACGTTATGAAAATGAATCAGGAGAGATGCGCTGATGGCGGATGCGATTGATATTGCGCAGCAGCGCAGCGAAGAGATTCTGGCGGAGCATATTGCTCAGGTTACGCAACGTCCTGTGGCGATCGGTGCCTCGTTCTGTGAAGAGTGCGATGCGCCGATTCCTGAAGCGCGTCGTCGTGCGCTCCAGGGCGTAACCCGCTGCCTGCCTTGTCAGGAACTCAGCGAGTTAAGAACGCGCCTTCATTTCGGGCATGTACGATGATGTCGTTCGCTTACCCATGGAACGCCCCGCGGCTGGCAATCGCCAGCCCGTATCCTACCCATGACCAGCAGCAGCACCGCAATCGCCAGATAGCGGCGTGGCTGCAGGGTCAGAAAAGCCTCGCTGCCCAGGCCCGGATTGTGCAACTGGACGTCAGGCGCCGTCTCGCCAGTCTGGAACAGCAGCAGGGCACAGCCCGGGCCAATGCTTACTTAGCAAAAACCTTTGTTGAGCGCACATTGCCACGCGTTGAGTCTGTGAACCGACGTTATCAACTGCATGATATGCGGCCAGGCGTTGTCGCACAGTTAGCCCGTAGCCTGTCCTGCCAGCAAGGCGCAGCCAGAGCCGCGGGCACGCTGTGGGAGCTGATGAAACGATTTAATCGCCTGCCGGATATGTCCCGTGCCGACACCGATTTGCTGGCGGGCGATATCGCCCGTTTTATTCATGCCGAGCTGGTGCAACTGCATTCCCAGGCCAGCGCTGAAACCGATTACCGCTATACCCACCGTCTGTATATGACGGCGGCGGTGATTACCCGTGAACTGGGCCAGATGCCGCCGTTGTGGGAAACCGTCAGCGCCCGCGTATTCTGCCCTGAAGACGTGACCCCGGCCATTCTGCGTATGCAGGCGGAAAAATGGTGGAAAGGGCAACTGCGTCGAATCAGTGCCTTCTGGCGAGAACACCTGCATATCGGGCTGGCGAACGTCAACAAAAAGCACTCGCCTTACGCCAGCCCGATGGCGGTGGCGGAATGGCGCGAGCAGCGTCGGCGCACGCGTGATTTCCTTCAGGGGATGGATCTTGAAGATGAAGAGGGCAATCGCATCAGCCTGATCGAAAAATATGACGGCAGCGTCGCCAATCCGGCCATTCGCCGTGCTGAACTGATGACGCGCATCCGGGGCTTCGAAACGATTTGTCAGGAGATGGGCTTCCGGGCTGGCTTCTATACCTTAACCGCGCCGTCTTGCTATCACGCCACCTTACAGAGCGGCCACCGTAATCATAAATGGCAGGGGGCCAGCCCGGCAGAAACACAGCGCTATCTCTGCACGCTCTGGCAGAAAGTGCGCGCCAAACTGCACCGGGAAAATATCGGTATTTTTGGGTTGCGCGTTGCGGAGCCGCATCACGATGGCACGCCTCACTGGCACATGCTGATGTTTATGCGCCCTGAGCACGTTGCACGCGTAGACGAGATCCTGCGCCATTACGCCTGCCAGCAGGACAGCGATGAACTGACCAGCGCAAAGGCACGCAAAGCCCGGTTTCATGTGGAGGCGATCGATCCGGCGAAAGGGAGCGCGACCGGTTACGTTGCCAAATACGTCTCCAAGAATATTGATGGCTATGCGCTGGACGGCGAGCTGGATAACGAGAGCGGTAAACCCCTGAAGGAGACGGCGATGGCGGTGTCAGCATGGGCGGCGCGCTGGCACATCCGTCAGTTTCAGTTTATCGGTGGCGCGCCCGTAACGGTTTATCGTGAGCTGCGCCGTCTGGCAGACAGTGACACCGCGCATGGCCTGAGCGTGGAATTTGCGGCGGTGCATGATGCGGCTGACGCCGGTCAATGGGCGGAATATATTCATGCACAGGGCGGTCCCTTTGTGAAACGCGATGCGCTTGCGGTGCGCACCTGGTATCAGCCCGCCGAAATCTGCAATGCCTTTGGTGAAGAAACCCAGTCAATTAAGGGCGTGTATGCCACAGCTGTCGGCATCGACACGCCCATTTTGACCCGGCTGAAAACCTGGAAGCTGGTGCCCAAACGTGCTGAAGAAGAGGACGGCGAAAAACCGCATTCCGCGTTGTTGTCTTGGAGTTCTGTTAATAACTGTACGGACCCGGCAGACCGCCTCTTCTTCCGTCGCCCGTTATCTGAGGCGCCGTACACAGACGACCGGCGTGGGGAGAAAAAAGGAGGAGGGCACCCCTGGCTAAGCTGTCGGTCCACGTCTGCACCTGTCAGCAGCACGCGTTTACTCAGTGACGGAAGCAATGCTTTACCGGCGGTTCAGCCATTGTGCAGGATCTTGCCTCAGCCGGGACCTGACGAAAAAAGAGGGGTGAAAATTCTGTAGAATTACGGGGTAAATGAAGAAAATCTATTGATTTTTCTTACGCTTCTGGCAGGAGCAGTCACCAACCTGTCTGCCAGGTGGTCGGATAAAAGTTGATTCCTATCAACACGATATAATTTTTTACGAACTATCTTAAAACGCTTCCACAGTTAATGAATGCTATGCTACTGTATGTATGTACAGTGTTTATTTTGGGGGAGGGAATTGTGGGAAATGAATTACATGAGCGAGTCATGCTTGAACGCGTTGAACTTATCGCCAGGCTCACCAGCGAAGGAGCCTGCCGGGAACGAGACAGGGAAATAGCGTTAAATTTGATCGCCGAAATCGCTGCTAACTACACCCTTTCCGATAACCACTTTTCTGTTGTCTTCTCGGCTACGCCTTTAAAAAAATAATGACGGCGACGTTTTCACTGTGACATCAGCAGGGTTGCCCGTCGCCTGAGCCATCTCAACGGAAGAGAGGGTTCAGGCGCGGGCAACCGCTACACCGACCTGGAATGCGCTACCGTGCAACGCCCTTTTCATACCCGGCACTGTCACCTACAGAAAAACCCCGGGACCCGGCCGTTTGCCTTTATGCGCTGCCTCATCCATTGACTGCTGCCGCTCCTTCTTCGCGTTCGCCGGTTCCCTCTCGCTCTGCTTTTTTTGTTCCCGATTTGCCCTGCCTTTCATCAAGGCGACTTTCCTCTGCCTGTTGACCGCATTTGATCGTTGCGGGTCATCGCTCATGTGTTCACCGCATCCCGGCCTTTTTCCGCCTTTCAGCTGGGTTATCCAGCCATTCCCTGCGCGTCCTGCCCAACCAGCCTTGAGCGGACGGCCTTGCGTTGAGCAAGCGTCTGCTGAAGCACACACTACTCCTGACAAGTGCCGGCGACGGCAGGCGTGAAAAACCGTACAGGCCGCGCTGAGCAAATCCCCCACGTTTATGGCACCGCTCGGGTTATCCGGTAGTGGCATTTATCGGGCGTTTTGTGGCCTGACGATTCAATGCTGAAGACAGGTTTTCGCAGACCCGATCGGGCCTTTGAAGCCGGCACCGCCTACAGCGGATGCGCTTGATTTATCACCCATTCGACCACGGCTTTTACGCTCATAAGGGGCCAATCAATGCTGATTTACGCACGACAGGAAGACACCGTCGATGAGATCTGCTGGCGTTACTACGGACGCACGCAGCAGGCGGTTGAACAGGTTTATGCCGCCAATCCCGGCCTGGCAGAAAACGGCCCAACGTTACCGCACGGATGCAAGGTGGTGTTACCGGAGCTGCCTCAGGCGGCCACCGGTGAAACCCTCAATCTGTGGGATTAGTGCCAATGGAAAAAATCAGTTCTCTGATTAATTACCTCATCGGGATTGTCCTGATGTGGTTTGGTCGTCACACACCGCAGGATATCGCCTTTATGGTTGGCTCTGGCGTCGCCGTTTTGACCATGTGCACCAATGTCGCGACGTTTTTTATCAACTGGTACTACCGTCGCAAAACCTTCGAGCTACAACAGCGCAACCTAAAGGGGTTAAGTTTTGAGCCAGACCGCTAAGCGTTGTGCGGTCGCGGCCGTGCTGGCCATGGCCGCGTTGGTACCGCAAATCAAGATGCTGAAAACCTCTGACGCTGGCCTGAGGCTGATTGCCGATGCAGAAGGCTGCCGCACCTCGCCTTATCAATGCAGCGCTGGCGTCTGGACCAACGGGATTGGTCATACGCAGGGCGTTACCCCGACCAGCGTGGTGAACGAGCGCCAGGCTGCAGTGAATCTGGTGTATGACGTCATGCGCGTTGAGCGCGGCATCGACCAGTGCATGACGCGTGAAATGCCGCCCCAGGTCTACGACGCGGTGGTGTCATTTGGTTTTAACGTGGGCGTCCGCGCGGCCTGTAACTCAACGCTGGCGGGATTGATCAACAGCGGGCGCTGGCACGACGCCTGTCTGCAGCTTAAGCGGTGGGTGTATGTCAAAGGGACTTACAACCCGGGCCTCGATAACCGCCGCCAGCAAGAAATGGCCTGGTGTTTACAAGGAGCAGCATGATGCGACTGGTTGCAGCGGCTATCGCTCTGTTGCTTAGCGCCCTGGTGTTAACGGGCTGGCGGCTCAGTGTCATGACTCATCAACGGGATGAGGCACAGCACAGGGTCAGTACGTTAACCGCCGACATTAGCCGTCGGGACACCGCACTGGCTCAGCTCAATGCAGATATGCAAGCCACCCGAAAACGTGAGGCGGCGTTGCGTCTGCAACAAACCCAGGCCAGCGCGCAGGCGCTCCATCGAGAAACAACCATCAGAAGAGAAACCGATGCCAATCCCGCTTTACGTGCCTGGAGCGCTGCTGCTTTGCCTGCTGACGTTATCCGGCTGCACAGCCGTCCCGCCTTCAGCAATGCCCGAGATTATCTGGACTGGTTGTCCACGCGTGACAAGTTGCCCCATTCCGGAGAACAACCTGCAAACGCAGGGTGATTTGGCGGCGGATAACCGCCAGTTAGAGGCTGCGCTCGCATCGTGCGGGTTGCAGGTAGAGATGATTAAAGCGTGCCAGGAGCAGCATGATGTTGAAAGTGACCCAACTACGCCAGGTGCTGATAAACAGCGTTCCGCTGCTACAGCAAAATCCTGACAACCTGAATATAGCGATTCAGTCCGGAAACCTGGTTTCCACCTTAGCCAGCTCGCTGTCGTTTGAATACCACTTCCAGCTGGCTGTCACCATTACGCACTACGCCGATGATATCGATCTGATCATGGTTCCGCTGCTGACATGGCTTCGGGAAAATCAGCCCGACATCATGGTTTCTGATGAGAAGCGTCTCACCGGCTTTACCTTCACCCTCGATGCGATGGAAGAAGGGCGTAACAGGGTGAATATCACTCTGCAACTGACCGAACGCGTCTGGGTTGAGCAGCAGAATGACGCGTTACACATCACTCATTTGCCGGAACCTGCGCTGCCAGAAAATGTAGAGCGGCCCTGGCAGCTCTATATCAAAGGCAAGCTGGTCAGTGAATGGACGTCATAGCGCCAACCGTTATCAGCTGACGCGCTGTTTAGTCATCTTTGAGCAAACGGCATTCGATTGCTGCTTTTCTCTCGCAACGTGAAACTAACGCCATGAATGAGCAAATATTAGAAATCAAGCGCTTGCTGCGCAATATGGTCCGCATTGGCACCGTCGCCGCCATCAATCTGGAGGAGGGAACCTGCCGGGTAAAAACCGGAGACAACACCACCAACTGGCTGCACTGGCTGAGTGCCCGGGCGGGAAAAACCCGTTCGTGGAATGCACCCTCGGTGGGCGAGCAGGTGTTGATCATGAGTCTGGGTGGCGAGCTGAACAGCGGCTTTGTGTTACCCGGCGTGTTCTCTGACGCCAGCCCGGCACCCTCGGCCTCGGCAGATGCGCTGCACTATTCCTTTCCCGATGGCGCGGTCATTGAGTATGAGCCTGCAACCGGCACCCTGAAAGCCGAAGGGATTCAGACGGCGACCATTAAAGCGGCCGTTAAAATCCTGCTGGATACGCCAGAGGTGGAGTGCACCACATTACTTAAAACCGCCACGCTGGAAGTCACACAGGGCGGCACCATGAAGGGCGATATGTCGCACAGCGGCGGCAGCTTCGCCTCCAACGGCAAAGTGCTGCATACGCATCAACATCCGGGCGACAGCGGTGGCACCACAGGAGCGCCATTATGACGACAGCACGCTACACCGGCATGAGCCGCGAAACGGGCATGACGCTGGTTGAACTTGAACATGTCCGCCAGTCTGTGCGTGACATTCTGACGACGCCGCTGGGATCGCGGGTGATGCGCCGTAACTACGGTTCACTGCTGTCGGCGCTGATCGACCAGCCGCAGAACGACCGGTTGCGCCTGCAAATCATGTCGGCCTGTTATATGGCGATTCTGCAGTGGGAGCCGCGCATCAGCCTGACTGCCATTAATTTTGAATCTGCGTTTGACGGCGGGATGGTGGTGGAAATCACCGGCAACCGTGCGGACACCGCGCAGGATTTTTCGTTAACCGTCCCTGTGAGTTGAATCATGCCTACTATCGATCTGAGCCAGCTGCCTGCGCCAACCGTGGTGGAAACGCTGGACTATGAAACGCTGCTTGCCGAACGCAAAGCCACCTTGATTTCGCTCTACCCTGCAGATGAGCAGGCATCGGTTGCCCGGGTGCTGGCGCTGGAGTCCGACCCGCTGGTGAAACTCCTGCAGGAGAATGCTTACCGGGAGATCATCCTGCGCCAGCGCGTTAACGAAGCGGCCAAGGCGGTGATGGTTGCCTGGGCCAGCGGCAGCGATCTGGACCAGTTGGGTGCCAACAACGGCGTACTACGCCTGGTACTGACGCCGGCAGATAACACGGTTACGCCGCCTGTGGAGGCGGTAATGGAACGGGATGAAGATTTTCGCGCCCGCATTGCCGCCGCGTTTGAAGGGCTGAGCGTCGCGGGCCCATCGGGTGCCTATGAATTTCATGCACGCAGCGCTGACGGGCGCGTGGCGGATGCTTCTGCTATCAGTCCCTCTCCGGCCAGCGTCACCGTTACGGTGCTGTCCCGCGAAGGTAATGGCACGGCGGGCACGGACCTGCTGGCGATCGTGGATGCCGCGCTGAATGAGGAAGATGTTCGCCCGGTTGCCGATCGGGTCACCGTGCAGTCGGCACAGATTGTGGATTACCGCGTCGAGGCCACGCTGTACCTCTATCCGGGGCCGGAAGCCGAACCTATTCGTGCCGCTTCAGAGGCAAAACTGCAGGCATTCGTGAACACCCAGGCACGTTTAGGGCGCGATATTCGCAAGTCTGCGCTGTATGCCGCGCTGCATGTTGAAGGCGTGCAGCGCGTCGAACTGGCTCAGCCGGTGGCCGATGTGGTGCTGGATAAAACCCAGGCCGCGTTCTGCACCGGCTACCAGATCACGGTAGGAGGGTCCGATGAGTAAACGCCTGCTGCCAACGGGTTCATCAGCTCTGGAAGTTGCCGCGGCTGAAGCCTGTTCAGCGCTGGAGTCCATCCCGGTTCCGCTGCGCAGATTATGGAATGCACAGACCTGCCCGGTAGAGCTACTGCCTTATCTGGCATGGGCCTGGTCGGTGGATCGTTGGGATTCAGGCTGGAGCGAAAGTACCAAACGCAGCGTGGTGGCTGCATCGGAATACATCCATAAACACAAAGGGACCATTGGCTCTTTGCGCCGTGTGGTGGAGCCGCTTGGCTATCTGATTCGCATTAAAGAATGGTGGCAAACCAATGAAGCGCCCGGCACCTTTCGCATTGATGTCGGCGTGCTGGACAACGGCATTACCGAAGCGATGTACAACGAGCTGGAACGGCTGATTGCTGATGCCAAACCGGTCAGCCGTCATTTGATTGGCCTGTCCATCAATCTGGATTCTACGGGGACTGTACCCGTAGCGGTTGCCAGCTACAGCGGCGACGAGCTAACCGTTTATCCCTATACACCTGAAGTTATCACCGCAGGCGGTTCCGGTTACACCGGCGCAGCGGTCCATCTTATTGACCTGACGGAAGTGAGAGCATGACAACGAAATATTTTGCCCTACTGACCAATCAGGGCGCGGCAAAGCTGGCCAATGCCGCAGCCCTGGGTACCCAACTGCAGATTACCCAAATGGCGGTGGGTGATGGCGGCGGCACTTTGCCAACGCCGGACCCTGCGCAGACCAAACTGGTTGGCGAAAAACGCCGTGCTGCGCTGAATTCACTGAAGGTGGATGCCGTGAACAGCAGCCAGATTATCGCTGAACAGATTATCCCTGAAGGCGAAGGCGGCTTCTGGATTCGCGAGATTGGTCTCTATGACGCCGATGGCGTAATGGTTGCCGTCGCGAACTGCGCGGAAACCTACAAGCCACAGCTGCAGGAAGGCAGTGGCCGTACCCAGACCGTACGCATGATTTTGATTGTGAACAGCACCAGTGCCGTTACGTTGAAGATTGATCCTTCGGTTGTGCTCGCCACGCGCCAGTATGTGGATGACAACGTCATCGAGGTGAAAGCCTACACTGACGACGTGATGAAGAAGCACGTCGATGCGGCCAATCCTCATAGCCAGTATCTGCAAACGGCTAAAGCGCTGGCAGAAATTAAAGATGCGGGGCTGGTGGCGGAGGTTCTCAAAAACCTCGGTTTGGGAGAAGGCTCCGCTTTGCCGGTTGGCGTACCTGTTCCCTGGCCGTCAGCGAACCCGCCAACTGGTTGGTTAAAATGTAATGGTGCCGCTATTACCTCTGCTCAGTACCCGCTTCTGGCAAGGGCCTATCCATCACTAAAATTACCGGATTTACGTGGGGAATTTATTCGTGGATGGGATGATGGGCGGGGAATTGATTCTAACCGTGAGTTGTTAGCAGCCCAGATTTCGACTTATCTTCGGACAGGCATGATGGATTATAATGGGAGTGATGTTGACAGTAGTGGCGTTTATATCGGTATGGCCTATTCTGGTGCCGACTTTGTAACTAAGTCAGTAGCATCACCAGGTGGTATTTATCGGGCACCCAATAATTTAGATCTTACAAACAGTGCTGCTCAGGATAATGGCGTTAGTGGCGGAGCTAGTAATTCAGTTTACAATAAAGAGGGTTCTGTATGGATAACCATGCGCCCTAGAAATATCGCATTTAATTATATTGTAAGGGCTGCATAATGAACCAGGCTGAATTAGATAAAAACTTTATAGCCGTTAAGGCTGGGGACGTCAGAGTTTATAATTTTGATGAGATCTCACGTGAATACCTTTCATCCGGCATTGAAAGTCTGGCTTTAGGTGTTGGCATTCCTGCCAATTCATGTATCGATGCGCCTTTAAAAAATAAGGATGGAATGGCAGTTTGCAGGACTGAAGATCTTTTATCCTGGGAGTACGTTAGCGATCATCGGGGTGAAACCGTTTATGATATTACAAACGGAAAACCATTTATTATAAAAAATTTGGGAGATTATCCAATAAGTACCACGCCCAAAAAGCCAGGCTCACAATATGATAAATGGGACGGGGATAACTGGATTTTGGATCTGGTGGCCCAACACGAAGCAGATATAGCAAGTGCTGAGAAATTTCGTCGAGAACTTTTGAGTGAAGTTGAAATAATGATATCTGACTGGCGAATTGAATTATTGCTTGGAGAGATTAGCGATACTGATAAAGCAAAGCTTTCAGCATGGATGGCATATAAATCTGCTGTGAAGGTCGTGGATGTTTCCACAGCCCCTGAGATTAGTTGGCCGGAAAAACCTCAATAGTGTTTGAAAATTAAGCGCTTGTGAAAAAAAAGGTAGCGATAAACGCTACCTTTAGCCTAATTTTTCAGGCTGTTTTTTTCAAAGATCAAAGTGCTATAATTTAAATAAATCAATTTAGAATAACGCTATAACTTATTTTATCCCTATCGAAATGCCGCTTAAAATAGTTACCATTAAAAATAACCTTATCCTATTGTGAATTTTTTATAGTCCGTCGTGTAATCTCTATCACCATAAAACATTCCGTTTTCAGAGTTGTAAAATGCACCCGGCTGAGCATGATTATTTTCACTCAACTCTACTAAATAAAAACCATCAATCTGATAATCAGCCGGTGCTACAATAGTGTTCTCAACAACACAATCACCATTTTTTATTACTGCATATTGTTTATTCATTATGAGTACTCATAAAAGATTGCAACGCCATTGGCACCTGCGCCTGATGGTTTGGCTGAGTAAGTAAGCACTTCAGGATAAGGATCATTATACAAGTTACATGTCCCACTGCCTCCAGCGCCATAACCTGCACCTGCCCCATTATTTCCAAAACCTCTATTACCCGCGGCGGATACTTCTCCGGATAGCATACTCGCACCACCTGATCCACCAAGTTGCCCTTGTGTTCCTAGGTAACCCCAGCCCCCATAAGTACCGTTAGCTTTACGCAAAAGCTTATAACCCAATTCTGTTTCTTTGAATTCTCCAATCCCTGGAACCCCTGGAATGACCATAAGAGAATTAACCGCATTGGTGTAATTAACTTGTGGACGTGTGGAAATAGAACCTGTACTTCCGCCCGATGCATAAATTTTGGTTCCGAACCAGGTTGTTCCTCCAATAATACCTACTGAACCAGTGACGCTTGCACCTCCCAATCCTATAGTCACGGGTAAGTTAGTAATTTTTGTAACGATAAGATCAATTTCAAATTCCACAAACCCCCCGCCACCACCACCCCCACCAGCTGCGGTATATGAAGAAGCATCTGTTGTTGCAGGACTACTTCCACTAGCCCCCGCGCCGACTAATTGGCAACGTACTTTCTTTGCCTCCGGATCAGGTGTGTAATTGCCAGATGTGGTCATAACAATCGTACGAATAAGCCTGCCTGAAAACTTCTCTCCCAAACCGAGGTTTATACGATGATTCAGGTTTCTGCATAACCAGAGCTACGGATGCCATAATGACTAAAGCCCGCTATTGCGGGCTTTAGTCATTATGGCTGTATTGGCCATTCAATATCTGGCGTTTTACTGAGATCAATTCGACTCAGCGCAACACGGTAACGTTTCCATTCATCCAGATGTGTGATTTCAATGTTAGTTGCGATACCAATATCAACAGCATCCTGCAACGGTGCTATCGTCCGGCTGGCCAGATCCATTTCAGTATTCAGTCGGCTGCTTGCAATAAAGATGCTTTCTTCCGCTTTAGTCATCGGCGCGGAAAAAACACCATCGCGCAAAATATCATTCACGTTAGGCTGCTGATCCATTGTGCTGATATCCATCCATATCAGCGATGGGTGATAGAGTTCTTTAGGCTCGATGCTAAGTGAAATAATTTCCGCAACGCGTTCTTCTTCAAGACGAACATAGGTTTTCATTAAGAATACTCCTCAACATAAATCACACCGTGAGAGCCAAAATTTCCAATAAAGGGATTTTCCCGAATGCTGCCCCCACCGCCCGTACCGAAAGACATTTGACGGCTGAGCGCTGCGCCTTCCACGCTACGAATAGCACCGCCCCAATAACTCACGCCACCATCACCCGAGCCGCCACGGTAGACATTATTGTTGTCAGATATAACGCCTGGCGCATCACTACCGTCCCCACCCTGGATATTAATGTCGCCGCCAACTGCTATTCCTCCTCGACCTCCATCTGAGCCCATTGTCGGTGTGCCGCCATTGGCTGCTGTAATAATCCCATTGAAGGTGCTGCTTGTAGCCGAAGAGGTATCGTCCCCTCCACGTCCGACGACACCTGTATAGGTTTTAGTGTCGTCAATATCCAGCCATGCGATAGCCGTCGCGCCCGCACCACCACCCGCACCCCGGGATCTATAATTTGAACCCCAGCCTAGATAGCCGTAACCACGAGCGCCGCCGCCAGTGAGCGTGATTTTGATTCGTTTGGTGCCTGACGTGGGTTTGTAGTTCACCGTGCCAGGTAGGGAAAATATTTGTTGGCTTATAAAACGCCCCGAAAACCGTTCCGTCAAACCGAGGTTTTGAAGAAATAAATCCTAGCCTATAAAAACCTCATGCTGAAACAACGCTAAGCCTTAGAAAAAAATCATGAGTAGATTTTATAACGTGAAAAAGTGAAATGATTATGAAGCTTGTGACTTAAATAAAAACCAGAAAAGATTGATAATACATCAACCTGCAACCGGTGTGATGTATTATCATGAAATAATCGATATGCGCTATAGTTTAATGTTTTTTAGGTCCATCTTTCCTGATGAACTAAAGAGACTTTAATTATGTATTTCGGCATCTTGAGATAATTAAGTACTTCAGAGTTGATTTTATTCTGGCTTCTCAGGCCATATGTCAGGGATACCTTCCTGAAAATCCATCGCTTCCAATTTATCAAGGTAGTCAAGCCAGAGCTTGTATTTTATTATTTCATCTTCACTTAATCTTCCAAGTGAATATTTACCTCCCCACTGCTTGTCATTAATAAAGCTAATGGCCGTGTTAATGAGCAAGCTTTTCTGATTTCTTGCAATTTCAATTTTCTGCTCTGGTGTAGAAGGAGAACTATTCTGCCACAGCGGTAATCCGTTATTGCCAGCGATACGGATCATCCCCTCAGGAGCAAGGCCACTAAACTGCTCAAATACATTATCTTCAACTTCAATCCCATCTTCTGGCCATGTGCCAGCTTTTTCATAATCTGAACGTAATACAATTGGATAAAATGCATTATTCTTTGCACTAAAAACGTAATTTTTCATTATCTTCCCCATGCAGCCCATTTACAGGTGCTATCAGTTATACCATTCACTTGCGAGCTACCACGCGTTAACGTACAGATATTAGCAGCAGTGAAGCCAAGTCGAGTTGTTTCGATGAATTGGAATATTGTTGTTGCTACTGGGTTTCCAAAGTCATGAGAATTTAGTTCAATAAGCTCATTTGGAAATGGGATTGGGAAAATAATTTTTGCCGTAGGTGTTGTGGCATTAGTGACAGGGCCCATCCCCCATTGGTAAATGAGGCCATTAGGCCATCTTACCCAGCCATTATCGGAAAAATTAGCAGAATAGTCGCGCAACCTTACGGCATCTCCCAAACCGAGGTTTTGATGAAACAAACCCCTGGCCCGCCTCACCTGCACAATGGCAAACTCCTCACCTTTTACCGGAGAAAAAACGATGCTGATTGGCTATGTCAGGGTGTCAACAAATGACCAAAACACCGATTTGCAACGGAATGCGCTGCAGAGCGCAAATTGTGAACAGATTTTTGAGGATAAAATCAGCGGCAAGACCAGTGAACGGCCTGGTTTAAAACGGGCGCTGCGGACGTTAAAAGAGGGCGATACTTTGGTGGTGTGGAAGCTTGATCGACTGGGCCGCAGCATGCGTCACCTGGTCATGCTCACCGAAGAGCTTCGCGAACGCGGGGTTAACTTTCGTAGTCTGACGGACAGTATCGATACCAGCACACCGATGGGCCGCTTTTTCTTCCATGTGATGGGCGCACTGGCGGAGATGGAGCGCGAATTGATTGTCGAGCGAACGCGGGCCGGGCTGACCGCAGCGCGTGAAAAAGGGCGCATTGGTGGCCGGCGGCGTATTATGACACCGGAAGTCGTTGCCAGAGCGGAACGCATGATGGCGAATGGCGCCACGCTTCATCAGGTTGCGCTGGTATTAGATGTCTCACCCAAAACGATTTATCGTTATATTCCAGCGCCAAAACAGCACCATTTACGCGGTTCTTCTTACTGAACGATCAGCAAACCGCAATCGAATGCATCCTTTCCACTGACCTGACAATCTGAGCACACCCTCAACACGGAGTGCTACAGATGTCTGATTTTCATCACGGTGTCCGCGTCGTCGAAGTAAATGACGGTACACGCACCATTTCAACAGTTTCAACCGCCATTGTTGGCATGATCTGCACCGCAGAAGATGCTGATGCAACGGCGTTTCCTCTTAACACACCTGTCCTGCTGACCAACGTGCAGGCAGCCGTCGGTAAAGCCGGTACAAAAGGCACCTTAGCGGCAGCGCTGCAGGCGATTGCTGACCAGGCGAAGCCGGTTACTGTCGTGGTTCGCGTTGCAGAAGGCGCGAGCCAGGCTGAAACCACCTCTAACCTGATTGGCTCGACGGATGCGAACGGTAAATACACCGGCATGAAGGCGCTGCTGAGCGCGCAAACGCAACTGGGTGTTAAACCCCGCATTCTCGGCGTCCCAGGTCTGGACTCGCTGGAAGTGGCGACAGCGCTGGCCAGCATTGCCCAGCAGCTGCGTGGCTTTGCCTACGTGTCTGCCTGGAACAGCAAAACCATCTCGGATGCCATGAAGTATCGCGAAAACTTCAGCCAGCGCGAGCTGATGGTGATCTGGCCAGACTTTATAGCCTGGAACACCGCCACGAACAAATCTGAAATGGCTTATGCCACCGCACGTGCACTGGGCCTGCGCGCCAAAATTGACAACGACACCGGCTGGCATAAAACCCTGTCTAACGTGGGCGTCAATGGCGTAACTGGTATCTCCGCAGACGTTTTCTGGGACCTGCAACAGACCGGCACCGATGCCGATCTGCTGAACGAAAAGTGTGTGACCACGCTGATTCGCAAAGACGGTTTCCGTTTCTGGGGCAACCGTACCTGTAGCGACGATCCACTTTTTGCCTTTGAAAACTACACCCGCACGGCACAGGTGCTGGCCGATACCATGGCCGAAGCGCACATGTGGGCCAACGACAAACCGCTGACGCCGGTGCTGGTGCGCGAAATCATCGCTGGCATCAATGCCAAGTTCCGCGAGCTGGTCAGTGCTGGTTATCTGCTGGGCGCAAACTGCTGGTACGACGACAGCGCGAACGATAAAGAGACCCTGAAGGCGGGCAAACTGTTTATCGATTACGACTACACACCGGTGCCGCCGCTGGAAGATCTGACCCTGCGTCAGCGCATCACCGACACCTATCTGGCGAACTTCGCCGCATCCGTAAACAGCTAAGGAGCCGGATAAATGGCACTGCCACGTAAACTTAAGGGGTTAAACCTCTTCAATGATTCAAACAGCTACCAGGGCATCGTCACCGCCGTGACGCTGCCGAAGCTGTCACGCAAGCTGGATACCTACCGCGCTGGCGGTATGAACGGTGCGGCGTTCATCGATAACGGCCTGGACGATGCCGCACTCGATATGGAGTGGACGCTGGGCGGGATGGATGAGCTGGTGTTAAGCCAGTGGGGCGCAACCGCCAACGTACCGCTGCGTTTCACCGGTTCTTACCAGCGCGATGACACCGGCGAAGAAATTGCCGTGGAAATCGAAGTGCGCGGTAAGCACCAGGCCTTTGATTTCGGTGAAGCCAAACAGGGCGAAAACGCTGAGACCAAAGTCACCAGCAAAAACACCTATTTCAAACTGACCTGGAATGGCAAAGAGCTGATCGAAGTCGACACCGTCAACATGGTGGAGAAGGTCAACGGCGTCGATCGCCTGGAACAGCGTCGTAAAAATCTCGGCCTGGTGTAATAAAAAAGGCCGGCGCGTCCTGCGCTGGCCCTCTTTATCCTGATGGAGAAAAAATGGAACAGCTTGATAAACCAGAACTGAAAGAAAACCTGGTGGTGCTGGAAAGCCCGATTTCACGTGGTGATGTGGTGATCAGCCAGGTTGAGCTGGTGAAACCAACGGCAGGATCGCTGCGTGGCGTGCGACTGGCCGACCTGGCCTCGTCTGATGTGGATGCCCTGTTAATGGTGCTGCCCCGTATCACCCTGCCATCGCTGACCAAAGCGGAGTGCAATGCGCTCGATCCGGTCGACCTGATTGCCCTGGGCGGCAAGGTGATTGGTTTTTTGTCAGCGAAATCGGCCGGGTAAGCTGGCCCCGCGATCTAACGGTCAATGACCTGATGGCCGACATTGCCAGCGTTTTTCACTGGCCACCCTCAGAAATGTATCTCATGTCGCTGGAAGAATTACTCGACTGGCGGCATAAAGTGATGATCCGCAGTGGAGTAACCTCTGATGAGTAACACGCTCAAGCTGCAAGTGCTGCTGGAGGCGGTTGATCGGGCCACGCGCCCGTTCAATGCCGTGCGTAAAGAAACAGAAAGGCTGTCTGCGGATATCCAGGAAACGCAAGACCGTCTGGCAGAACTTAACGCCAAATCCGCGCAGATTGAAGGGTTCCGTGATACCCGAAAAGAACTGACGCTGACCCAACAAAATCTTAAAAACACCCGGGCAGAAGCGGCAGCACTCGCCATTGAACTGAAAAACACCAAGAACCCCACCGTTGAACAAGCGCAGGCGCTGGAGAAACTGCGCCTGTCTGCCAACGCGTTACAACAAAAGAACATTCAGCTGCGCCAGTCGGTGCAGGATCAGCGCCAGTCGCTGAATGACGCCGGGATTTCCACGCGTCGTCTGAGCAGCGAGCGCCAGAAGCTGAACCAACAAACAGAGCGGACCCAATCCATCCTTGATGCGCAGGGCGAGTCGATGGGGTTGCTGAATCAGCGCCAGGATAAGCTCAATCGTACCCGGGATCGTTACCGCGCCGGCATGGCGCTGGCGGATAACGTGCAAGGTGCCAGCAACAACGCCAAAGACTTCGTCGAGAAGGGCCGCAAGGTTATCGATTATCTGTCACCTGCGGATGCGAATAACGGTAAGGATCAGGCGGCATCCCTGTCTGTTAATCCGGACAACAGCGGTGCGCAACCGGATATCGCTGAGCTGAATAAGGCGATGGCCAGCATCGGCCCGGTGGCGAAACAAGCCGGCGTCAGCGTCGGTCAGGCGTCGGCGATGATCGGCGTGCTGGCCGAAAACGGCATGACGGGCAGCGCTGCGGGCGCAGGCGTCGGTGCCATGTTGTCGCACGTGCAGGCACCTGATGACAATGCAGACAGCGCGCTGAAAGCGTTGAATGTTGTTACCGCAGACGGCGAGGGCAACAGTCAGCCGATTTTCACGGTGCTCAGCCAGGTGCAGACGGCGTTTGAGAAAAACAAAATCGATGCAGCCCAGCAGGCAACCTATCTGCAGGCCATCTTTGGCGAACAGGGCGCGGCTCCTGCCGCTGTGCTCATGAAAGGTGCCGCCAGTGGACGCCTGGATCAGCTGTCTCAGGCGCCGGCGGCTCAGCAGCCGGTAGATGCCTCTGTTGACACCAATCTGCAAACCATCAGTCAGGACGGCTTATCCGTACAGTCCGTTCTGACCGGCGTGATGAATATCAATCCCCAGCTTTCGGACAGCCTGCTGACGCTGGCGGCCAGTGGACTGACGTTGGTGGACTCACTCGCCAGCGTGGGGAATATTGTCTGGCCGGTCATTAGCGGGTTGAGCACCATCATGGCGGGCGCTGAACTGCTGGGCGGTGCGTTTGCCATCATCGGTGGTGCGATTACGGCGACGCTGGGCGCAATTACGCTGCCGGTTGTGCTGCTTGGCGCGGCTATCGCGGCGGGCGCGATGCTGGTTTATCAGTACTGGGAACCGATCAGCACCTTTATCAGCGGCGTTGCTCAGGGCTTCAGTGCGGCGATGGGGCCGATAAGTGACGCATTCGCGCCGCTGAAGCCGGTATTTGACTGGTTCAGCAACAAAGTCTCTGAGCTGGGCTCCTGGTTCTCAAAGCTGCTGGAACCGGTGAAGTTTTCTCAGCAGGAACTGGCCTCGGCAGGGGAGATGGGACAGCGCTTCGGCAATATGCTGGCGACAGCACTCAAATTACCCGGTGAAGCCCTGAATCAGCTGCGGGGCGGCATTGACTGGGTGCTCGGCAAGCTTGGCATCATCGATGAGAAATCTGACAAGGTGAAAGACAAGCTGCCTCCGCCCAAAATGCGCGAACAGGACGACGAGGATGAGGATAACGCGGATGCCCGTCCGGCCGCATCGCGCGCCAGCCTGAACAGCACGCTCAATCAGCCTTTGCCCTCGGTTAACAATTCAAACGTGGATAACCGGCAGCACACGGTCACCAACAACATCAATGTGACGGGCGACCCACAGGCGATTGGACAGGCCGTCGCGCAGGCTTCCACGGTATCGCCGTGGTCCACGGCTGATCGCAGCTATAACTCCATGTTTAGTCTGGATTAATTAACCATGATGATGATATTAGGCATGATGCCGTTTGTACGGCAAACCCTGCCCTTCGACAATTTGCAGCATGACATTACCTACCGCTGGGCGAAAAACAGTCGCGTGGGGCGCCGTGAGTCGACCCAGTTTTTGGGCGGCGGCGACGATAAAATCAAGCTGTCTGGCGAACTCCGGCCTGAAATCACCGGCGGCAATGTCACGCTGCTGGCACTGAAGACCATGGCCGATGAAGGGCTGGCGTGGCCGCTGATTGGCGGCAATGGCATTATTTACGGCATGTTTGTTGTGACGGATTTCTCGGCCACGCACACGGAGTTCTACAGCGACGGCAGCGCGCGCAAGATAGGCTTTACCCTCAACCTGCTGCGGGTAGACGATTCACTAACCAGTATGTTCGGGGACTTAAAAAGGCAGGCGGAAGAACTGCAAAATCGGGCCAGCGACGCAGCGCAACGGGTCGGCTCTGTCATCAACAGCGCCGCCTCTGCGCTGAACGGAGGGCGCTGAGATGAGCGATATCGTCCCGATTCCCGTGCCCCTGCGTGTTGCGCCTACGCCGGACTTTAGTATCAAAATTGAGACGAAGGATAAAACGGAGGATATTCGCCCACGGCTGATTTCTCTGAAGTTGACGGATAACCGTGGTCTGGAGGTCGATCAGCTGGACCTGGTGCTGGACGACAGTGACGGCCAGTTGGTCATGCCGCCCTTTGGCGCGAAAGTGGTCTTAGAGATAGGCTGGAAGGGACAGCCGCTTGCAAATAAAGGCTCCTACATCATTGATCAGGTCACCTACCAGGGCGCGCCGGACACGATAACGGTGGTCGCCCGAAGCGCCGATTTTAGCGGTTCGCTCGATGTTAAAATCACTGATTCATATCCGGACATGACGGTTGGCGAGGCTGTGGAGAAAATCGCGAAACGTAACGGACTTACCTCCGACGTGCGGCCGGAGATAGCCAAAAAAAAGATTAAGCATATCGATCAGACGCAGGAAACGGACGGCACGTTCATTACCCGGCTGGCTATGCTGGTTGGCGCTGTGGCGGCGATAAAAGATAAGACGCTGCTGTTCTTTGCCCCCGGGCATGGCGTGACAGCGAGCGGAAAGCCGATTCCACTCCTGAATCTGAACCGACAGGATGGCGATAAGTATGAGTACAAATTGTTTAAGCGCGACGATTACAGTGGCGTTGAAGCAAAATGGTACGATCAGAAAAAAGCGCAGCAGAAAGGGGTAACCGTCAACACGATACCGCCAGCAACACCGGCGGTGAACCCTGTCCATCCGGCGGCCAAAAATATCCCCACTATCGGGCAACAAGACCCGGGAAAAACCTATGTTTTTGGCAGCAATAAGAAGCTGTTCGTACTGAATACGCACTTCAGTAGCCAGGGGGAAGCAGAGGAGGCGGCTAAAGCGAAGTGGCAGGAACTGCAACGTAACCGGGCTACGTTGAAGATCCTACTCGCGCTGGGTGCTGCTGAGCTGATTCCTGAAACACCGGTCAAAGCCCAGGGCTTTAAATCGGTCATCGATAATCAAAAATGGCTGATTACCAATATCGTGCATACCCTCGATAAAAGTGGATTTACCACCCAGTTGAACCTGGAGCTGATGATTGAAAGCGTGGATTACGTCTTAGTGGAAAAACAGGCTGGTTAGATTTAGTCTAATTTAAGTTGCTTTTTGTTTAGTCTTTGGCTAATGTTGCACTATGCCAGAGAGGAGAACGACTATGATGCATTGCCCAAAATGTCAGACCGCCGCCCATACGAAAAGCAGTCGCTACGTTTCGAAAGAGACGAAAGAACGTTATCACCAGTGCCAGAACATTAACTGCAGCTGTACCTTTAAAACCCTGGAGAGCGTGTCCGGGATTATCGTCGAACCGGCGCAGATCAATACGGTGCCGGTTATGGCGAAAGGGAGCGATAACCCGTCACCGCAGCTGCTGTAAGCCCAACCCGCGAAAGCGGGTTTTTTTATGGATGCGGGTTGGGTGGGATGGCTGACAGACGTGGCTGAAGGCCAGCGCGCCGTTGACGTTTAAGGGGGCGACAGCGCCCTCTGGGAGTGCTGTTAATAACTGTACGGCGGGTGGGGCGCGCGGGCCCTTGGGGAAGTTGGCAATAACTGTACGGGAATGAAAAGATTTCAGGAATGGCAGCACGACAAAATATATTTTCAGTGAATGAAGATGAATCGTGGTGGTATTTTCGGCAGAGGAAAACTCAGGGTTATAAAGCATTTTGGCACTGAGAGTGAGCCCACAGTGAGATTTTAGATTTTGCATGCGAATTCCCTTCTTCCATGCGGAAGAAGGGAAGGGTCCAAAATCAGTGAACGATATGTGTAAATTTGCTCTCAATCATCACCAGCCCCGACTCTGTTCGCACAAAGCGCGGCGCGGTTAAGTCATCAGTCATGATGTTAACCATCTGGAATAACAAGCCGGTGATATGTTTTTGCAAGTCTGCCGGGGCCTGCTGATTCAGTAATACTAACGTTAACGCGCTGCAATATTGCCGCATCTCTTCCGAGTCTATCGAATCCCTGCTGCGACAGGCTCTGTCATCACCTTTCTCCAGCGTGAGGCGTTTAATCAGGTGTTCTGGCAGTGGCTTGTCTAACAGAACTTTCAAGACTTCCAGTGCAGCGAGCAGACGACCGCACAGCGCCATGCGGTCTGCAATATCGTTACATTCAACCAAGGCATCGACATAGCGCACGCACGTATCCAGCACCTGAAAGAGATCGTGCGTGGTGCCGAGCGGCGTTTTCAAGAGGTTTGAGATCGCAGATTCGATAACTGGCTGAATGTCCACGATTTGATGATGGGCGGTTGTGTTACTATCGGTGTTAGCCATAGCGTTGTTCCTTAAGAGTGAACGTTGTGGTCAGACGCTCCGGTATGTGTTGCTGCACTGCCGGGGCGTTGCTCTTATAAAAGGCCTCGTGTTAGTGTGGTCTTTTATAAGGCTAAAATGAGGGAGTAGGTAGCCACATGTCAATAATAATGCGTGAAAAAAAACCAAAAGGTGGAGGCAAGTCTCCACAATTTAAAATGCGCATTGATCCCGCCTTGAAAAAACAGCTCGATGCTGTTGCAACTGAAGAAGGAATTAGTTTAGCAAGCTGGTTGAAAAACCTGGCGAGGGAGGCGTTAAAGGCAAGGGGAATTGAGCCGAAGGGATAAATTTGTGCGTGAAATGTTGAGTTAATTATATGTGTGGTAAATGAAAAAAGTTAAATTTCGATATTGTGAAGTTTTTAATGTGGCCATTACAAGTTTGATAAAATAGCTGAGGCTTTGATGGAGTTGTGAGTAAATGAAGCTTTTTATTGTATGGTTACTGCAATCTTTTTTCTATCTTGTACCGATTATAGCCAGTGTTGTTGGCGCTTATTTTATTGTGCGATTTGTTCCATTTTATCCAATGGGGTTTGTGGTTGCCTGGGTCGGTTTCGTTGCTTATTTTTATATAAGATATAGTAAGTGGGTTTAACCTCAACCGTATAATATTCTTCATGGGGATTTTCAAAAATACCATGAAATTTTAATAGTTATCTGTAATATGATGTTCAGTGAATCGGGCCTTATCCATATTGACTTGCTCAAACTAAATAATCAGGATATAAGATCCTTATAAATTAATGAGCAATCTAAGCTGTATGCTTACAGGATTAGCTATGAGATAACATTCAAATACAATAAGATTGCCTGAAATAAGAACGGATTATGATAATGGACGAGACAGAAAAAGCAGTATTCGATCTTGTTGAGACCTACAATGGTCGCAGCATATTTACCTTTAAGCGGTATCCGCTCAAACATAATACCGATCTTAATGAAGATTTTCGAATGGACCCGTTAGATGCCTATGATTTACTGGAAGAATTCACAGAGAAATTTTTAATTAATACAGATAAAATAAATTTTACTCGCTATTTTCCTGAAGATAATGGCAAAGCAGAAAAGGCGTTGACCATTCAATTACTGATTGACTCGGCACGAGCAGGTCACTGGACGGATGAAGAAAAATCAAAAACAGAAAATACCTTACCCTCAAACTCAGACAGGAAAATAATGAAAAAGGGAACAAACAAGACGATTTATATTTTAGCAGTCATTATATGTTTTCTGATTCTTCCGGAAATAGTGGTTCGTACACTAACCCCTGAACAGCTCGTCAGACTCAGCGATTTCACAAGTCTGGGCGGGATTTTTAGCCACCTCCTTTCGTTAATGATTTTTCTCGGTATAGCATCGATTTTGCTGGGTATTGCCGCTATCTATCTGGTAAAAAAAATCTACCGATATTTAGTCAGATTAAAAAAATAACAGATCCGCTATGCGTGCTTCCCGCTTTACGAATGTACTCAGAGCAGGATTGTGGTAAAGCTAAAACGTTGAGCGAAAGTAGTCCGGAGTGCTTACAGGATCTATGGACCTGTTTTACAGTGGTTGGTCTGCGCAAACTTATTGGGTCAACGTGAGAATAGTAAAGCGTGCCATTCTTAGCGTAATGGGAGGAGTAACAGGAGCGTAGCCATCATGAGCCATGTTTTTCTCCGATATGCGGATTTAGCCTGAGACATAATCCCAGTGTTATCCTTAACCAGGTTGGCCCTTTTTATCATTTTCACTGATTTTCGTGGTGGGATACATCACCAATACATAAGCCCCGATTCCGCAGATCAGTACAGCGAGAGGTCCTACGATCCGCATGACACCTTCATTCATAAAGCCTGTATAGAACATACCAAATACAGTTGCTGTCAAAACCAGTGTTCCCACTATCTCGGAAACAAATTTGAATGACAGTTTAAAGATTCTCGATAGCACGTAATAACGCCTCCGTTCTGTTGGGCTCTTTCCGCAACATTCTTCCATTTCTATCAGGTGCTTCAAAGGTTCTTCAAAAAGGAAGTAGAGTATATCGTAATTATGTATACGTAGCTTCTGCCACAGTGTCGTCACGCTGAAAATCCACCCGTCCGTGGTGCTGGCACGCGGCAGGCCGTGGATAACGCGGTAACTGAGGTAAAGGCGTGTACCGACAAGGCGCAGGCGCACATGTTGCCGCTGATAATCCTCATAAGCAGTAACTGCAAACGGCCAACGTGCTGGCGGAAATCAAAGACGCGGGACTGATTGCCGACGCCCTTAAAAATCTCAGCCTGTACGATGCCGGTAAGCATGGCGTTTCAGTAGCGGCAGATATGATGGCGGGCGGGGATAAGCTGTCGAGCGTTGATGCCGCTATGCGTCTTTTCAACAAGTGAGCCTTTGCGGGCAACGGCTATATCCGCATTGCCGACGAGACATGGCGGACGCTGTGTTATTGCCAGGCGGCAGGAAAATCGCCACGGAGAGCGAGAAAGCGCTGCTGGAGCAACAGAGAACCTACCGCGTGAAGCTGAACCGCGTCGAGATCTCAGCAGCACCGAATGTCAGCTGGCCGGAATAGTTTGAACAGAAAAATCCCCGTTACAGCGGGGACTATCAGGAAAAATTTTAGAGGCGGGAAGGCTTAATTTTGCCATTCAATCATCTCATCCAGCCGTTTTAAAATATCGGGGAAGTAGCTCTCGTTGATGCCGAAATCGCCTTTAACCTGAACGCTGTCAGCATGTGCTTCAGGACGAAGGTCATATTCAATCATTACACCATCGTCGCCGACGTCACAGTGCCTGTGGCGGCCTCAGCCCGGAACAATTTGAAAACCAGAATCTCGCTTAGGATTGTGTCCACATTACGTGGGTAAGATCAAAGAACGTTATAACCAGTGCCAGAACATTAATTGCAGTTGTACCTTTAAGTCGCATGAGACTGTGTCAGAAATTATTATGTCACCAGGTAAAGTTAAAGCCGTTCCGCCACATCCAGGCAGAGGCCAGCAGCAGCCCCTATGGTTATGATCGTAATGAAGCCCGGTTAGCGGGTTTTTTTACAAGCAATGAGTCTGACTGCTTAAGTGTGAATGTGTTTTTCTTAGTTGGCCTCATCTTTCTTGGGAATATCATTATCTCTTGTTTTATCATCAGTGATCTTGCAAATAGGTCTGTAGTGAAGACTTGAGATCTTCTTCCTGTCTTTTACTGGCTTTCTCTCTGCTCGCTCTCCCGATATTACAGGCCAATGGGAAAGAAATTCTGAAAGTGTTTCCAGAAAATGATGCATTTACATCTTCCTCCATTTTCTTCAGTCTATAAACCCGAGCTATTTTAGCATGGAGCTATTATTCACTGCGTTGAATTACAAGGAGGAGGTATTCATGGTTACAGGATTACCAGCGAGTGAAGAACCCGGTCGCTACTACACTTTTCAGTCACGATTACCACACGGCGAATTCTTTGAAATTCGCCCACGATTTCTGCCTCATGGTGCGAAGCCTATTGTTGATGATGAAACCGGTATGTGTATCGGCTACTCAGTATCTCAGGCTCCAGGGTTGTGGCAGATTTATGATACGGAAGGAAATTTTTTTCGGCTTGAAGAGGCACCGTTAGAGTCTCCCCTCATTGACCCAACCGATTTGGTGTTGCTGGCGGCAGGAGCATTTCGTATTTTTCTTGCCGGGAGAGCTTTACTACAGAGTGGAGTTCGTGCAGCCGTAACTGTAAATCTTAGCCATGCCACGATCAGCCTCTTGCGCGGAAGGCTAAAAATAGGCCTTTCGGCTCGCTCTTTGAAGATGACGGAAAGCGCAGCAAAGCACATGTATGAACCTGGTCGATATGTGCCTTTACAGATACAGGAAAAAGCCATTCGATATGGAACACGTATGCCAGACCCACTTAGAAAACCAGGGCTTTTCAGATATGAAACCCGTATGTACCGGCTGGTAGAAGATAAACAAAAAAAAGGAAGTTATTTCTATAAACCCTACCGGCTTGAAGTTCTGGTAAGAGAAAAAGACTGGACTATTATGCACTTTCAGTACATGCCTTAAAGGTGAACGGATGATCGATATACAGAGCGGAACCCTACATCTCAAGTTAACCCCTTATGAAAGGATACCTGAGCCTGAAGAAGCGGCATATGACCGGATCATGGTCTGGGTTGAGTTTTCTGTTCCTTCGCTTAAAACTGAATTCCGTGCGGAGTTTGCTGCGGGCCAGCTTGAGATATTTCGGGATGATTTAAAAAAGCTGCATCAGTCGCTGATATTTCAACAGAAGAATTCGGATGTCGTTCTTAGCTGTCTGTTTAAGCAGGTCGAGTTGACATTCATACAGTCAGATTCGGGTAATGCTGTAGGCGTAAACATGGTGCTAAGGCCTGAGGATCATGCTGATAGTGTCATGCTTACAGACTTTTTTGGACTGGATGAAAGTTACTTCCCTGCGATTTTGTTTGGACTGGATGAAATCATAAACTGGTCAACCTGATACGTTCAGATAACACAGTTACTTTATACATTTCTAAAGATTTTCCGCTTTGTTGAGCCGCTGTGTGCGGACTGCTCTGAGTGAACAGCAATGGCACAATTAGAATGTCGAGAAAATCCACCGCCATTTTATCGCCACTTAAAAACAGAAAATAAAAAAGCCACCCTTTTAAGGTGGCTTAACTGCATGATTTTCATCACTAAATCTGGTGGCCCCTGCTGGGTTTGAACCAGCGACCAAGCGATTATGAGTCCGAACTAGTTTTGAATGAAAACAGTAACTTACTGTTTTATAATAAATTTAGCTTGGCATATAGAGACATATAATGACATATAGTGACATCCTCTGCTGCCATTTTGCTGCCATTTTTTCGACTTACAGGCGCTCTAGGGGATTAAGGTTAATTGCTTCTGAAAGATGTTCCGGTGCAAAGTGTGAATAACGCATTGTTACCTTAATATCGGTATGACCTAAAATGCGTTGCAATACCAAAATGTTCCCGCCATTCATCATAAAGTGAGATGCAAAAGTGTGACGCAAAATATGAGTAAGCTGGCCTGGCGGAGTTTCAATCCCTGCTCTTTTTAATGCGGAACGGAAAGCGGCATAGCATGACCCAAACAAAGGTTTTGCATTCCTGCAGGCAGGTAACTCCCGAAGTAAATCATCACTGATGGGAATTGCCCGATTTTTTTTACCTTTAGTTTTAGTAAAGATGACTTTACCAGCCCTGATTTGATTACCTTTCAGTGTTTCTGCTTCACCCCAGCGCGCACCTGTTGCCAAGCACAATTTAACAACGCTAAGTAGATCTTTAGAGGTACTTGCTTCGCATTCTTTTAACAATGCTCTAATTTCTTCATTACTCAAATATGCCATTTCGGATTCGGCAATTTTATACTCTCTGACGTTATCCAATGGATTAGGAGCCTTCCACTCATCCAGGCGGCGCAATTCATTGAATACCGCCCGGAAATATGCCAGTTCAAGATTAACGGTGCGGGGGGTAACTTTTTTCACGCGATTTGATCGGGTGATTTTTCCAGACAAGCGCTGCTCGCGGTAAGCTGAAAAAATTCGAGCATTAAATTCTGTTGCTAATGGATTGCCCATTGCTTCACAAGCAAAGGCCATCGCATCTTTTCTTTTCTTCCCATCAGTCAAAGTTATGCCGTGAGCGTTGTACCAATTTTCGACAAGATCGAAAACGGTTCGTTTGTCAGTTTTTTCACCAAGCCAAGGCTTTTCCTGCACCTGATCCTTAACGTGCTTTTCAAAGGATAACGCCTCGCCTTTTGTTGCAAATTGCCTCCTCACTCTTTTACCGTCACGCCCATTAGGAAAGAATTGCGCCAGCCACTTACCATTAGCTAGTTTACTTACGGCCATTTTTTCTAAATGTACTCCGTCTTATTGACGATTTTACCTAACACCGAAATATCATTCGGCGAGCACTCGAAGGAAGCCGGACCATTCTCAACCCTTAATTTCTTACCGGGTAGTCTGTACAACTCCTTGATGCTGGTAAGGCCGTCAATGTCTATCAGCCATAATCCGTCTGTAACCTCCGATCTAGCCCCGTCAACCAAGTAAATTACATTTTCTAACTCCACTAAAAACGGTTTTGTGATTTCAGGGCGAAGTAGTCTTGAGTCATAAGAAACTTCAAAACTGGACTGTATAACCCCATTTGAGATCTTTTTTAGGTTCATTTTGGTTTGTGTGTCGGATGAGTCAGTCCTGCCAGAACTACCCTCGCCAGTTGCAAGCCAGAGAATCGGTGTACCGGTATCCAAGTGGCAAGCTATCAGCCAATCATGCGGAAAAGTGTCACGCATCCAACGGTTTGCCATGGTGCTTTGTGAAATACCCAAGTGATTACACAACGCCTGGCGAGTTGAGAAGTTATAAGCCGTCATGATGCGATTTATAGCTTCGCGCCCGCCACCTTGTGATGGGTAAAGATGCTTATTTACTTCTTTTGGGGTTTCTGTAGTGTTTGACATGTTTGATTTGAGATCCTATTATCGCAAGTGTGATGTGTGACATATACTGACATATAGTGACATCTAACAACCCAAAAGGAATCTTGCATTATGAAAAGTGATTTTACAATGCGCCCGAATCTCAACTTTGTGATTTCTGAACCCTTCATCTCTTTAGATGAATACTGTCGCCGTACCGGCATTTGCCAACGCACCGCGCGCAAGATGTGTAAGGAAAACCGCCTTCCTATCAGGAAGAAAGGCGGCCTTAACTCGCTCGTTGAGGTCAATATGCTGGCTCTCATCGTTGAAGCTGCATCTGACTACCACATAACACTGCAAGCCTGATGCATCCATATTGGGATATTGAAAGGGATTAATCATGTTTGATTTTCGAGTATCCACACATAACCACTTTGACGAGGCCTGCCGTAGATTCGCCCTGTCTCACAATATGAAAGAGCTGGCACAGGCTGCAGGCATGAACGTGCAGACCCTGCGCAACAAGCTGAACCCTGAGCAGCCGCACCAGTTGACCGTTGCGGAAATGCTTTTGCTCACTGACCTGACCGAAGATGCAACCTTAATGGATGGTGCGCTGGCACAGCTACATTGTTTGCCTTGCGTACCAATGAACGAACACGCCGAGGAAAAATTGTCAGCCTACGTTTTGAAGGCAACGGCAGAAGTGGGGCAGCTGGCAGCCGGTGCAGTGAATCAGGATGCGTTGAGCACTTCCTGTCGCCGCAGCCTGATGAAAAGCGTTAATACCGGCATTCGCTGCCTGAGTCTGGCCGCTATAGCAGTACAGGCCCGCATTCATTCCAATCCCACTATGGCATCAACCGTAGACGCGATCAGCGGCCTCGGCGCATCCATTGGCCTGAGCTGAGGGACTGATAATGATTTCACTGGCATCACGTCTTAAGCGTCAAAGCCCGTCAGTATCATACGGCAACGGCTGGATCATGGGTGAGAATGGCAAGCCCTGGCATCCGTGCTACAGCCAAACGCAACTGCTGCAGGGGCTGACCAGCAAACGCAAACCCGCCAGTTTTATAGCGCGTTTATTCAGGGGGTAACATGCAGCGAGTAACAGGAAACACAACCGCACAGCAAGGCCCGGCATCTTTTGCCAAAACTCATTCAACGGGCAATCGTGCTGATGCTGTTAACAAAATGTCGTTTGATGAGTTTCGGAAAAGCTGGCGGCAGCAGCGTGACAATAATGCTAACCCGTCGCTGCGTTATTTCAACCGTCAGAATGACGAGTTTAAATTTTGCGTGTTAACCCTGGCTAACCGCGAAAATCCTAAAACATTTTCACAGGAGGAAATCGGAAAGCCGTTTGAATACTTCGACGAATACCGCCGCGAGTTAATCATCATGGCGATGAATAAAATGGCGCGCTGGGGAAAGATTCTGCCCCGACAGTTTTCTACCGCAGACTGTTTTTTACCTGAGTAAATAAGACTCAAAAAATTAATGGCGTAAACCCGCCGGGCATTCTTTTGCCCTGAATCTGGAGATTAGAAAAATGAGAAATACCGAAACCCGCAATTTTGAAGCCGATGCAGACACGCTTAATGCACTGCTGAACAAGGCTAAAACAGAACAGCGCAGCGATGATGCGCTTGCCGTGTCAATCCGCATTGCGGCGCTGGTCATCCATGCCCGCAAGCACGAAATGACCGCGCCGGAAATCATTGAGCTGCTGGATAAAGAGGCAGAGCGTTTTGAGCATCAGGCGCGGGAGTTGCACTAATGGCCGATTCAATGGATTTAGTCCAGGCGCGCGTTGAGGAAGAACTGCAGCGCAATCTCGCTAAAGCACGTAACCAGCCTGTCGGGGCTGGTGAGTTTTTTTGTCTTGCCTGCGATGAGGCGATACCGGAGGCCCGTCGCCGCGCGGTGCAGGGTGTTACTCACTGCGTCGCCTGTCAGGAAATCGTCGAGCTGAAAAGCGCCCACTATAAAGGCGGTGCTGTATGAGTACGATCCTCAAGTGGGCGGGCAACAAAACCCGCCTCATGCCCGAGCTGCTTAATCATCTGCCGCAGGGGCATCGCCTCGTTGAGCCCTTCGCAGGTTCCTGCGCGGTGATGATGGCAACGGATTACCCGGCTTATTTAGTGGCTGACGTTAATCCCGACCTGATTAATCTTTACCGCCAGATTAAAGAACACACGCGCCCGTTTATCGTAGTGGCGATGAGCCTGTTTACCCAAAACAAAAGGGCAGAGGATTATTACCGCATCCGCGAAGCGTTTAATCATGACCCGGCTTTACCTCTGCTCGAACGCGCCGCACATTTCCTTTACCTGAACCGCCACGGCTATCGTGGCCTTTGCCGTTATAACCGTAAGAGTGAATTTAATATTCCTTACGGTAACTATTCTGAACCCTATTTCCCCCTGGAAGAAATCGAAACGTTCGCAGCCAAAGCCCACCGTGCAACGTTTATCTGCGCTGATTTCCGCGAAACACTGAGCATGATTCAGACCGGCGACGTCGTTTATTGCGATCCGCCTTATGACGGCACGTTTAGCGACTACCACGCAGGCGGATTTGATAAGGCCGCGCAGCAGGACTTAGCCAGCATGTTAACCAGCGTGTCAGATCGCTGCCCGGTCATCGCTTCAAACAGTGATACCGACTTTACGCGCACGCTTTTTAATGCCTACGAGCTGACCAGCGTCAGGGCTGCCCGCGCGGTTGGTGTAGCCGCCGGTGACAGTAAAAGCGCGGCAGAAATCATTGCTGTTCGTCGTCCTGCCGCTGTCTGGTTTGGGGTTGATATGGCTGCAAAAGAGGCAGCTACATGATTGAGCCGTACGCTTACCCGTGGAATACGCCACGGGAAGCCATCGCCAGCCCTTATCCCACCTATGAGGAAATGCACAGCCGCAGTCAGATGATTGCGGCTTTAGTGCGTGCGCAGGAGCTGCTTGAGCAGCAGCCGACGCTGATCCAGATTGACGTTAAGCGTCGCGTCAACGAGCTGGAAAAATCACAGGGCATTGCCCGCGCCAATGCGTACTTAACGAAAACTTTCGTCGAGCGCACATTGCCGCGAGTTGAATGCGTTAACGAGCAGTACCAGGTGAAGGCTATGGACGCCAGCACCTTTAACCTGCTGACACAGAACGCCACGAAGGAGACTGGCGCAGCGCGTGCCGGTGGACAGCTTTGGGAACTGATGAAGCGTTTTAACCGCCTGGCTGATATGTCGCGTGCCGACGTGGATTTGCTGGCCGGTGATATTGCCAGTTTCATTCTGGCCGAGCTGGTACAGGCACACGCGCAGGCAACTGATGAGTCAGATTATAAATACACGCACCGCGTCTACATGACAGCGGCGGCCATTACCCGTGAATTTAATCAGACGCCGCCACTGTGGGATAAGGTGACGTCCCGTTTCTTTGATCCCGAAGAAGTCACGCCCGCCGTGCTGCGTATGCAGACAGAGAAATGGTGGACGGGACGACTGCGCCGCGTTGCTGCGTCATGGCGGGAACACCTGCAGATTGCCCTGGCTAACGTCAGCAAAAAGCACACGCCCTACGCCAGCAGAATGACGGTTTCCGAATGGCGGGAACAGAAACGCCGTACCCGTGAGTTTTTAAAGGGCATGGAACTGGAAGACGAGGAAGGCAACCGCATCAGCCTGATTGAAAAATACGACGGCAGCGTGGCAAATCCGGCAATACGTCGCTGTGAGCTGATGACCCGCATTCGCGGCTTTGAAAATATCTGTAATGAGCTTGGCTATGTCGGGGAGTTTTACACGCTGACCGCGCCGTCACGCTATCACGCCACAATTAAAACCGGGCATCGTAACCGAAAATGGAATGGTGCCAGCCCTGCAGACACGCAGCGTTACCTTTGCAGCGTCTGGCAGCGCATCCGGGCAAAGCTGCACCGTGATGACATTCGAATCTTTGGCATTCGCGTTGCTGAACCCCACCACGACGCAACGCCACACTGGCACATGCTGATGTTTATGCGTCCCGAAGATGCGGATCAGGTGCGCCAGACAATCCGTGATTATGCCTTTCAGCAGGACAGCAACGAGCTGACCACAGATAAAGCCCGTAAAGCGCGCTTTCATGCCGAGGCCATCGATCCGGAAAAAGGCAGCGCTACGGGTTACGTGGCTAAATATATCTCTAAAAATATCGACGGTTACGCGCTGGATGGCGAGCTGGACGACGAAAGCGGCAAAGAGCTGAAAGAAACCGCGCCCGCTGTTTCTGCTTGGGCGGCCCGCTGGCACATCCGCCAGTTTCAGTTTGTCGGTGGTGCGCCGGTTACGGTTTACCGCGAGCTGCGCCGCATGGATGACACCGAAACCGCCCACGGCCTCAGCGTTGAGTTTGCTGCTGCGCATGACGCGGCAGACATGGGCGACTGGGCGGCATACGTTAACGCACAGGGCGGCCCGTTCGTGCGTCGTGATGAGCTGGCCGTGCGCACATGGTATCAGTCGGGCGATGAGCTGAATGAATACGGTGAGGAAACCGTGCGTATTAAGGGCGTCTACGCAACTGAGGTTGGCGCAGACACTCCGATTTTAACCCGTCTGGCACAGTGGAAGATTGTTCCGAAACGTGCCGTTGATTTTGGTTTTGACCTTCAGGGCGCGCCCGCGCCCTCTCGGAGTTCTGTCAATAACTGTACGGGGCGTTTGAGATCTGAGGATTCAAACCCGCCGGAAAGTGTGGGAGAAATCGATCTTAAAAGGATGAGCCGTAAAGAACGGCGACGAATGCTGGCCCGACTGAGAGCAGAAAAACCGGATAAAAAGCACCTTGTGCTGCGGCGGCCAGACAAGATAGAGACGGCTTGTGACAACGTGATCGGCCAGGTCAGAGATTTAAGCGGCGAAACCATCAGTCGCGGTCTGGCCGTGCGCCTGATTGGTGGCACGCAGACAGAAATTGCGGGAAAAATGTTCCGCAGCACCTGTTACGGCGACTTAGTGCGGTCATTCAGGAGCAAAGATGACAATTCACGCAAAGACGAAATACTGGGTCGTTTCAACAGCCTTTCTGAAAGGGCTAAGGCGGCCAACTTACTTAAAGCTAAAAGCGAAGCGTACAAAAAGTAAGGCTAAGAGTAAAAAAACATTTCACATTAAGAATGTTCTAATATACTGTATTTATGTACAGTTGTTTGAAAGGGGGTAATGTTATGCAGGATCATTTTTTTGAGTCATTGAAGTTACAACGTATTGATTTATTTCTTAAATTGGTTGCATCGAGTGAATGTAGTGAAGATGAAAAGAATCTGGCAATCCAATGGGTGTCCGAGCTGACTGATGAATTAATGAAAAAGGTCAGAAGTCACGAATACGCCCGTTCAATGGATGTATCTGAGTAAAAGAAAATCCATGCTGGTAGCATTTGAAGTTGTTCGTAATTAGTTAAAATCGACGATTAAATGTCTCACATGCTGCCTTCGTTATGTTTGAAACTTCTTGCAATACTTAAAATAGTTAAGATAAGTTTATTCTTATGGTGCTAGTGCCACACGCCAGCACCGCACTTCACATTGCCCTATGGGCGTTATCTATTTTAGGTGGCTACATGACAACCAGTGCTCCGATCGTTCTCTCTGAAACAGAACTCAAAACAATACTTACGTTAACTGAACGACTTAGCTGGAATGTTGCCAGGCCAATTGTGGGGGCACTTGGATTGCCCACAGGTAAGGGCCGCGAAGCAACTAATGAAAAAGTTCTCGAATCTCTTATTGAGTTAAAAAAAATTGATAAGATAAAGTTCGATAAAACCTTGCAGACTGTAAATAGCGTTTTAGATGGGCAGATAATGTTCGGTGAAAAGGCCCTATTTAGCCTAACTGCGGACCAAAAATTAGTTGAATCATTAGGGAAAAAGCTGAGTGTAATATGGAATGCGGCCCCAAAAACTGGAAATCTTTCAGATACCCTTCTCGATGAATCTCAGGTCAACGCACTCACTAAAAATGAGCCTAAAATAGTTTTTTGTTCATTTGGTAACAATGTTTGCACTATCCTTTTTTCTTCGATTAGAGAACAGGTGGTTCGGGAAAAAATACCTGTGCAGACCTTACCCCAATATCAAAATTATGATGAAATAATAGCAAAGAAAAAAGAAAAGAAACAATGTTATGATGTGTGTATCCTTGCTGGAGATAAAATTCACATCTTAATTGATTCTGGTGGTAATGCTATCGGTGAAAGTATTCTTTTCTCAAAGGGAAACATTGTCAGTGAGTTGTACAAGATAAACGGTGCCAACTTCAAAGCTGTTGAAAAAGACTTCTATCCGTTGATTGAACCAATTTTTAATCAGTCTACAGCACCTTATTCCAATCTTAGTTATAAAATATTCGATTTGTCATTTTTGACTAATGAAGGCACTACACATAAAGAAAAGAAAAACACGGCTAATAAAGATTTGAGAGACGACCTTTTTAATAAAGAAGGAATTAAGGCAGTTGGTAATATAGGTCTTTATCGCATTGGGATAAGAGTTGACAGGAACAACCCTCGACTGCAGCTTGCTGACAACATCGAGTTGATTATTCCCGGTACTCTAAGACGGCATCTTGGGGGAAGCGGCGTTGCACCTGTAAGCTATGCTTTACTAAGCAAGTGCATATGTAAAGAGGATTTCGAAACATTGACTAAACTGATATTATAGAGCCATTCAATATGGGGGATTCAACAATGTCCAATCTTATCATGAGCATATGCAAAGACACGCCTGAAATAGGTGAGTTAGCATGCTTTTTGCATGATAGGATTGAAGACTATGCAAAAAAATCCCCTAATATCCTTTTGAGCTATAAAGATATTTTTTTTATAACTGAAAAATATTGCGCTGAAACTCAAGTTAGTCAAGAAAATTCAATTTATGCGGTACATGTACTTTGTAACCCATCGGTGGATTTTTTAAAGCTTAAATATTATTTCATAGACGATTTTAATGATCCTGTGGAAATTAGAATCAACGATGTTGTAGAAGCAAATGCTAGTCATTCACTGGAGCATCCTTATACTGGTGAATTAATATATGATTATAAAAATTATGTATTCCCCTTTTTTACTGTAGAACATGGTTTCAAAGAGGAATTATGATGAATTTTTCTAAGCCAATGTCTTTAGCTCAACTTGATCAAGATATGTTTCTTAGTAAGGTTCACTATTCTTTAGAACGTGTTCGGTTTGCTCTCGAATCGTATAATAATTTCAAGCAATTTATTAGGATTGAACTTGATGATGCAGTAAAGTATATAGAGCAAAACAGTAATAAATTCACTTTCGATTTGACGGAGGATCAGCTAACTCTTATTTTATTGTCGAATGTTAAGAATAGTCATCTTGGCGTCGAAGCTTTTCATGAAAATAATCAGCGAGGTCATTGCGACATAACAATTAAACTTCATAACTTTATTTGGCACGGTGAGGCCAAAAAACATACTAAGGCTTATAGCTATTTATTTAAGGGGTATGCTCAACTTACAGAAAGATATAGCACTGGTACTGCTGACAGTTCTAGCGGTGGATTAATCATTTATACGAAAAATAGTAAATGTACCGAAATGATGACTAAATGGTCCAACCATTTGAGCAAATGTGCACCTCGTATACATTCTTGCCGCTCTATTGATATCAAACCTTGCTTAACAAATCCTCTAGTGTTCTATAGTTCTCATACGCATAAGGTTAGCGGGCTACCTTATGAGGTCACACACTATCCCATCAATTTTTATCATAAGCCTGCCGATCCAGATCTCTAGCTGCATATTTAAAATGCTTCACTTCAAGATTCTCGAAAGCACTTTAGCATAGTGCATGCCTATACTGCATGAATCCGCATGATCCATAAAGGTTCGTTTACCCGTCCTCCCGCCAATACTGACTGGCTTTTTTGGATGTCATGCAGGTGCATGAAAACCACTAGATAAAGTGCGCAGGCGTGGCGGGGCTACGAGCGCGCGCCACGACGATTAGGCCATGACCATGCGGCCCAATTTCCGGCCCGCTGCCGTGTGATGTGGTTTCGGATGCCCCCTGCGACGGGCGAGGGCACAGGTGCGACAGGATGCGTTACAGGGCCTGTGGTAGGGTGCTGGAAATTGAAAGTCGTTGCGGTTAAAGTTTAATCACGCTTTTTATTGCGAGGTGTGGTGATGGATACAACCGAACAGCTTAACGGAACCTATTTTTACGGCGGCCTTTCAAATCTCAATGCCGGTGAGCTTTTTTTCTGGATTATGGTTGATGTGACTGCCGAGCATTTCACGGGGGCGACAGCTGCAACAGGTAACGTTATGGCAGCAGCTGCGATTTATGCCGGGCGTAATAACGTCGCCGTGTCCGGCAAACTCGCAAACGCTACGCCTGGCACTTCATGGGCTTCTGTTCAGTCGCGCAGGCTGTTGCAAAAATACAGGCTGCCTTTCCCGCTACCGACGATAGTTGGAAATCCGTTTAAAATGAAAATAATAATGACAAAAAAGCTAGGCACGTTTGTTGGCAGGACAGTGCCGGTTATTGGCTGGGCCATAGTGGCATCAGACGTGGCAATCATAGGGTGGAAGTCGGTAAATCGTTACAATACGATAGCGCGTGCGGAGGATAGAATATGGTGATTGATGATACTGAAAAAGCTGTATTCGCACTTGTTGAAGAATATAACGGTCACTGGTTTTGGCTGCGCAAGCGTTTCCCCCTGACACACACTACCGATCTGAATAAGGATTTCAGGATGGCACCGGAAGACGCCGCCGAGCTGCTGGAAACTTTCGCGGAGCGATTTTCTGTCAACCCGAAAGAAATAAACTTCGGTCGTTATTTTCCGGCAGATAACGGCAAAGCGGAAAAGCCGCTGACCATTCAGCTGTTGATTGATTCAGCCCGCGCCGGTCAGTGGGCCGATAAATAAAAAAAGCGCCCGCAGGCGCTTTGCTTTGCGATGTGTCTTAGCTTTCATCATCCAGAACGAGGTTGTAAGGCGCAAACTTTATAACTTCCTCGCCAAGCCAGTCGTTTAACTCTTTCATGCGAGCCTGTAGCGGGATGAGTTCGTTACGTACAAATACACGACTGGCTTTTTCAACGTCACCAAATCCGCCCGTATTGTTGGGGATGATTCCCATAAGCTGCGGCGGCACCCGGTGCACGGCCAGCATATCGTCACGGCTCACGTTTTTGATGTTCAGGAATTCATCCTTTGCTGCTACCTCTGACAACGGGATGATCTGAATGCCGTCTTTTTTGCCGGTCGGCGAATACATAAACAGATTGCGGAAGTTGCCAGGGCCTTTAGCGCTTTTCATTGCTTTGCGCATGGCGTCTACGTCTTCCTGATTCTGCGCCGGGTCTGTCACGTACATGATGAAACCGGCGTGACTGCCGTTCAGGTAATATTTTCGGCGAAACAGCGTGGCGGACTCGTTCAGCAGCACGGACGGGATGGCCGACAGGTAACCGGGCAGGCCGTAAACTTCCTGATTGAAGTCCGGCTCCATCAGGTGAAATACGCTGCCCGCCGTAAATTCATAGGGCTGTGTGTTGAGTCCGTACTGCACAAACCAGTAAGTATCTAGATCCGTGCCGCGTCGCGTGTATTTTGCCAGTGACGGCTCAAGGCTTAAGGTATTGCCGAGGCGTGATGTGCGTCGCTCCAGGTAGGCATTACCAAATACTAGGTAATCCTGAGCAAACCGGGTGAAAGCCTGCTGACTTAACAGCGTGTGCGGGACAAAGGTACTTGCCAGAATGTTACATTTCACGCTGAGCGCCGAGCTGTGGTGCACAGCCGCGCGGAACGTGCGCGCCAGCCCTTCAAAACTCACGGGCGGCTCATACCAGCGGTCATTGATAACGCATTCCACGTAGTCCAGTATTTCGCGGCGATCCAGTACCGGGATCGGGTCGCCAAAGGTAAACGCCTCTGCCGCCGGTGCGCCCGTCATGTTGTCCTGTCGCGGCACGGGCTGCGTGCGTGCGCGGTTTCTGCGTTTGCTCATTAAAACATCTCCATAATGTTGCGTTTACCTGCCGCCTCGCCCTGCAGCGGTTCATTAGCCAGTGCGTGCATGACCGCCCAGGCTAAATCTGCGTGGCTGGCTTCTTCGCTGCGGCTGGCTTCGTAGGTAGGGCGGTTGCCGCTGGCCGTGGTGGCGCGGCGGATTGCCATAAATGACTGCGCAATGTCGAGGTGTCCGGCGTCAAACTCAAGGCGCTGATGGCTGATGATGTCGTAAGCCTTGAGCACCAGGGCGTTTTTGACGTTTGGGTTATAAACAAACTCTTTAACCTGCGGGAAAAATGCCTTCACGTTTTCATAGACGCCGAGACCGACGCCGGTCGAGTCAATGCCGATGTAGGTCACGTTGTACTGTTTTGTCAGCGCCTTAATGGCGTCGGCCTGCGCGCGGAAGTCCATTCCGCGCCACTGGTGCCGCTCAAGGATGCGGAACTTACCGCCCGACACGGCAGGCGGCGCGATAACCACACAGCCCGCACTGTCGCCGTTTTGCGTGCCTTTGGCCGGGTCATAACCGATCCACACTTCGTTATAGGCAAAGGGGCGCAGGGCAAAGGCTTCGAAGTCCTTCCACACTTCCCAGCTGTCTACCATGCACGACTGCAGCATGGTCAGCGGGAACACCGACGCCAGATCGTCCACAAACTCACACATCAGCAGGTTCTGGTATTCCGGCGGACTGTACTCAAGGCGCAGCTGGTCGAGGTCAAAGAGGTTACAGCCACCGCTTACCGCATCTTCAATCGTGACAATCTGGCGATACTGGCCGTCGTCGCAGTACCGGCCCCGCGAAAGGTTGCCGTGCGTCAGATCGATGTCAACGCGCTCGGCTTTGGCTCGGCCCCGGTTAAACAGGGCGCCAGACCAGAACGGATAAGCGCTGTGCGTAAGGCTGGACGGAGTGGAAAAATAGGTCTGTCGCCATTTTTTATGCAGCGCCATGCCCGACGCCACTTTGCGCAGTTCCTGAAATCTCGGTATCCAGAAATATTCATCCAGGTAAAGGTTGCCGTGATAACTCTGCGCGGTGCGGGCGTTGGTGCCGAGGAAATACAGACATGCGCCGTTAGCCAGCGTCATCGGGTCGCCTTTCAGGTCTACGTCAGCCTCGCGGGCAAACTCAATAATGTACTGTTTGAAAACGTGCGCCTGCGCCTTACTGGCGGATAAAAATATCTGGTTGCGCCCGGTGGTCAGCGCATCGATCAGCGCCTCGCGGGCAAAATAGAATGTCGCACCAATCTGGCGCGACTTGAGAACGTTCCTGATGCGGTGCTTGTTTCCGGCTTCCCACCAGTTGCGCTGATAGCCGAACATTGAGGCGTGAAAAATTTCCTGTAATTTTTCGATCTGCTCGTCGCTGAAAACGTTCTTTTCAGGTGGCGTGCGCGGCCCTTTGTTGCGGTTCGCCACTTTGGGATTGAGATCGGCCTCATTGCCGCCGTTGTTGAATTTGCCAATGCGCGCCTGCTGCACAGCCTGACGGCTTAACAGGTCAATTTCCTTGTAATCCTTCCCTTCTTTGTCCTCTTTCATGACCAGCTGTGTGTAGCGCGCGGCAGTGGTGAGCTGCATCTGGTCAAGCGGGCCATAGTCGCCCCACCTGTCGCGTTTTTTCCAGCTGTGAACGGTTGCGGGTTTCTCTCCCAGCATTTCAGCAATGCGGGCGATGCGGTATCCCTGAAAGAACAGAAGCAAAGCCTGTCTGCGGGGATCGAGGTCTGCGGGGGCGATTGTCGTTGTCATGGCCCCAAAATACGGCCCGCCCGTTTCCTTTTCCGCCGCCCGTGATTGTGTGAATTACGGTACAACGCCGCCGCGTTGTTTCAGTACCCCTCTCGCCGCAAACATAGGGACTCACAGAGTTTTTCAAACCGGAGTCTGGCACATGACAGTAGCTGCAAAGCGTTTCCGAATCGGGGTGGAAGGTGCCACTACCGACGGGCGCGAAATTTCCCGCGAATGGCTGGTACAGATGGCTGACGCCTACAACCCGTCGGTTTACACCGCCACGATTAATCTGGAGCACTTAAAGTCATACGCACCAGACAGCACCTTTAACCGCTACGGCACGGTGAGTGCACTGGTCGCGGAAGAAATCAAAGACGGCCCGCTGGCCGGGAAAATGGCCCTGTATGCCGACATCCTGCCGACGGGTTCACTTGTCGAGCTGGTTAAAAAAGGTCAGAAACTTTTTACCTCAATGGAGGTGAATACCAAGTTTGCCGACACCGGCAAGGCGTATCTGGTCGGCCTGGCCGCAACAGACGATCCGGCAAGCCTCGGCACCGAGATGCTGCAGTTCAGCGCCAGCGCTGCCAAAAACCCCCTGGCAAACCGCAAGCAGCACCCGGACAACCTCTTTACCGCCGCCGCTGAGACCGTGATCGAGCTGGAAGACGTGCCGGAGGCAAAGCCCGCTCTGTTTAAGCGCATTCAACAAATGTTCAGCAGGCAGCAGCAGACCGACGACGCGCGTTTCAGTGATGTTCATCAGGCCGTCGAGCTGATTGCCAGCGAACAGCAGAGCTACAGTGCAGCCAATGACAAGGCCGTCAGCGAGCAGGCAGAGCGAATTGTTGCTCTGGAATTGCAGCTGCAGGAAACACAGTCCGCGTTTGCCGAACAGCAGACCGAATTTAACGAACTGAAAGCGCAGCTGAGCCAGGAAGACGGCCGCAGAGACTTTCGCCAGCGCGCACCGGGCGGTACTGCACCCGCTGCCACCCTGACCAACTGCTAAAGGAGCAGCAAACCCCATGAAAACCACTACCCGTTTTGCTTACAACGCCTATTTATCCCAACTGGCGAACATCTACAGCGTGCCGGTTGCCGAGCTGTCCACCAAGTTTGCCGTAGAGCCGTCCGTGGCGCAGAAGCTGGAAGACACCATTCAGCAGTCAGCCGCATTCCTGACGCTGATCAACGTTATCGGTGTGCAGGAGCAGTCCGGCCAGCTGCTCGGCCTCGGCGTCGGTAGCTCTATTGCAGGCACGACAGATACCAGCACCAAAGAGCGCGAGCCAACCGATCCGAGTGCGATGACCGAAACCGAATACACGTGCGCGCAGACCAACTTTGATACGGCCATTACCTACGCGAAGCTGGACCTGTGGGCGAAATTTCAGGATTTCCAGGTGCGTATCCGTGACGCCATCGTGAAGCGCCAGGCGCTGGACCGCATCATGATCGGCTTTAACGGCATCAAGCGCGAAAAGACATCCGATCGCGTCAAAAATCCGATGCTGCAGGACGTTAACAAAGGCTGGCTGCAGAAGCTGCGCGAAGATGCGCCTGATAACGTCATGGGCAGCGAAACCAAAGACGGCGTAACCACGGCTAAAACGGTCAAGGTCGGCATTAAAGGCACCTATGCCAACCTTGACGCGCTGGTGATGGATGCCGTTAACGAGCTTATCGATCCCATCTTCCAGGACGATGACGAACTGGTGGTTATCTGTGGCCGCGAGCTGCTGGCCGACAAATATTTCCCGCTCGTCAACAACGGGCAGGACAACGTTAACAAGCTGGCCGCCGATCTGATTATCAGCCAGAAACGTATGGGCGGCCTGCAGGCGGTGCGCGCGCCTTACTTCCCCGCCAATGCGGTGATGATTACCCGCCTCGATAACCTGTCGATTTACTGGCAGGAGGAGACCCGCCGCCGCTCGGTCATCGACAATCCGAAGCGTGACCGTATCGAAAACTTCGAATCGGTCAACGAGGCGTATGTGATCGAAGACTACCGCTGTGCCGCGCTGGTTGAAAATATCGAAATGGGTGACTTCACGGCACCGGCAACCACCGGAACGGAGGCGTAATCCATGAGCCTGAGTCCCGCACGGCAGCACCGTTTGCGTGTTCAGGCTGAACAGGCCGCCCTTGAGGGCGGCAGTGTTCGCCACGCCAGCGGCTACGAGCTGATGCTGCTGCAACTGACCGAAGACCGACGACGCCTCAAGGGCGTTCAGTCCAATGCCAAAAAAGCGGAAATAAAAGCCGAAGTCCTGCCGAAATATGCCGCCTGGGTCGATGGCATCCTGAGCGCCGACAGCCCGAATCAGGATGACGTGGTGATGTATGTGATGCTGTGGCGCATTGATGCCGGTGATTATGCCGGTGCGCTGACCATTGGCCGCCATGCCCTTAAACACGGCTGGGTAATGCCGCAGGGATTCAGTCGTAACGTGCAGGCGCTGCTTGCCGAGGAAATGGCCGACGCCGCCAAAGCCGCCATTCTGGCAGAAACACCGTTTGATGCTGACCTGCTGCTGCAGACGCTGGACGCCGTGAACGGGCAGGACATGCCGGATCAGTCACGCGCGCGCCTGCATAAATCCACTGGCTGGGTACTCACCGAAAACGAGCCTGAGCTGGCGCTGAATCACCTTAAGCAGGCCCTGCAGCTGGATGAAAAGTGCGGGGTGAAAAAAGACATTGAGCAGCTGGAGCGGAAACTCCGCAAAGACAGCTGATAACCGAACGTGCCCACGCGCGGGGCGGCACGGGGTGGCGACAGGCAGCGCCGCATCAAAACCCCGTCCACCGCCCACCTATTCAGGAGCAGTAACAATGGATTTTGTATCATCCAAGCAGCCCAAGGTTGCATCAGTGCAGTGGCCCGTTGCGCCGGTGATTATCCCCAATAACTCATTCTGGCCGGACATGGATTTGCAAAAATTTCGTAGTGCGATGCGCGTTGACGGCACCGTGACGCCTGACCGGCTTAAACAGGTGGTGCTGACCGCCATTGCAGAAATTAACGCCGAGCTTTACCCGTGGCGTGAGCGGCAGGAAATGAAAGGCTATAACGCGCTGGCCGACGTACCCGCCGAGAAGCTGGCAGGGCAGAGCGTGCGCCTGCACCACTATGAAAGCGCCGTGTGGTGCTGGACGCGGGCGGTACTCAACGAGCGTTACAGCGACTTTGACGCCACCGCATCCGGCGTGAAGCGCGGCGAGGTGCTGGACGATGCCAGCGCCGAACTGTGGCGGGATGCGCGCTGGGCCATCAGCCGCGTGCAGGATCTGCCGCACTCCGTAATAGAGCTTATTTAATGAAAGTGCGTGCGCAGCAGTATGACACGGTGGACGCACTTTGCTGGCGTCACTACGGGCGCACGCAGGGGCTGTCCGAGCGTGTGTTACAGGCCAATCCGGGGCTGGCGGAATACGGCCCCACCTTACCCCACGGTTTAGAGGTCGAGCTGCCGGACGTTGCGCCCGCAGCCACGGCGCAGACCGTGCAGCTATGGGACTGAATCATGTGGGAAAGAATCAGCACGTTTATCACCTGGTCGATGGCCGTGTTTATGGCCTGGCTGGGCGACTTATCGGTTAAGGACGTTTCAACGTGGGCCGGGCTGATTATCGGCATCGGCATGGCGCTAATCAGCTGGTACTACAAGCACAAGACCTACCAGCTACTGGTAAGCGGGCGCATCACACGGGAGGATTATGAATCTGCAAACCGTTAAACGCTGCGCCGTCGGCGCGGTGCTGGCCATCGCCGCCACGCTGCCGGGCTTTCAGCAGCTGCATACCTCGGTTGAGGGGCTGAAACTGATTGCCGATTACGAGGGCTGCCGCCTTAAGCCATACCAGTGCGATGCGGGCGTGTGGACCGACGGGATCGGCAACACACAGGGCGTTGTGCCCGGCAAAAGCATTACCGAGCGGCAGGCCGCCGGGACGTTTATCACCAATGTGTTGCGCGTTGAGGCGGCACTGGCGCGCTGCGTGGCGGTCACCATGCCGCAGCAGGTCTATGACGCGCTGGTGTCGCTGGCGTTTAACGTCGGCACCGGCAACGTGTGCGCATCAACCATGGTGAAACTCATCAGGGTCAGCCGGTGGCGCGATGCCTGTCATCAGCTGCCGCGATGGGTGTACGTGAAAGGCGTATTTAATCAGGGGCTGGATAACCGGCGCGGGCGGGAACTAATTTGGTGCCTGAAAGGGGCGGCATCATGATGCGCGCCGTTGTGGTGACCTGCTTTGTCATGCTGCTGGTGACCGCCGGGCTGCTGTCGTGGCAGTTGCACAGCGCAAACAGGACTATCGGCACGCAGGTGGCAGAGCTGGCCGCAAAGGATAAAAAGCTGAGCCAAAAAAACAGCCAGCTGATGGCGGTCAACATCATGGCACAGAGCAGTAAACTTGCACAGACGCAGCTGTATGCGGCGGCTGAGAAAAACAACGCACTGCTGCGCCAGCGGCAGCGCCAGACTGAGGATCTGAAACGTGAAAATGACGCCCTACGCCGCTGGAGTGATGCCCCTCTGCCTGATGCTGTTATCCGGCTGCGCCAGCGACCGGCCATCACCGGAGGTGAATCTTACCGTCAGTGGCTGTCCCAAAATAACCCGCTGCCAACTGGGGCCTTCAGAGGCGCGCACTAACGGCGATTTACTGGCCCTGCTGGATGAGACAGAAACCGCCTGGGCGGTCTGCGCCGACAAGGTGGACACCATAGTAACCTGCCAGGATAAAGACGATGAACAAGCCGCAGTCCTTGCGCGAAGCCCTGAATAGCGCTGTTGCCTACCTGCAGGAGAACCCCGACAGGCTGCACCTGTTTGTTGACAGAGGTGCGCTGGTTGCCACTTCTGCCGCGTCCGTGTCGTGGGAATACCGCTACACGCTTAACGTCATCATTACGGACTTCACCGGCGATCAAAACCTGCTGATGGCGGCGGTAATGTACTGGCTGCGCACCAACCAGCCCGATGCGCTGCAGAATTCCAGTGAGCGCGACCAGCTGTGCACGTTTGAAGTGGACATTCTCGGCAACGGTGCGTGTGATATCAGCATTAATTTAAAGCTGACAGAGCGTGTTATTGCCGAGGAAGTCAGCGGCGTGACAGAGGTCAGAGCCGTGCCGGAACCGGACGAGCCAGAGGAAGCCTGGACGGTGAAACGTGGATAATCTGCACGAGGTTGACGCCTGGCTGGATGCGCTGCTGGCTAAGCTGGAACCGGCTGAGCGCAAAAAGATGCTGCGCGAGGTAGCGCGCGACGTCAGGCGGATTCAGCAGGCCAACATGACGGCACAGCGTGCGCCCGACGGCAGCGCATGGGAACCGCGCCGCATATCGGCCAGGACAAAGCCGGGGCGAATTAAGCGCAAAATGTTTGTGAAGCTGAAAACCGCAAAGTACCTGAAAACAAAAGCAACTGGCGACAGTGCAGAAGTGACTTTCGTGCCTGCCGTGCAGCGTCTGGCCCGCGTTCATCATTACGGCCTGCGTGACCGCGTGAGAAAAAAAGGTATAACCGTAAAATATGCTGAACGCCGTCTGTTAGGATTTACTTCAAAAGAAGTAAGTGACATCGGCTTTGAGGTTATGTCTTACTTCTTATAATGGCTGTCATATTTTTTAATGCTTCCTCGTATGTTTTCTTTTCAAAGTAAGAATTAAATTTAGACACTGCTGAAACAGAAGTATTTGATTTATCTAAATCCCAGTTTAATAGATTTAAAATTATTCTTTGTATATATATTCTTGCGTGCTCACATGCGGCTATGAGGTATTCAAAGGCTTCTTTGGGTAAAGTGTCGCCATGAATGATTTTGTTTCTTAAGGTTGATAGCCCAGTGGCTTCAATGGAATCGAATAGAGGCCATAAATCGCTTGTGACTAGACTGATTTCATTAAAAAATGCTGTGGTAACATTCTTTATGGATGGCCTGTTTAGCTCATCAATCTTTTCTTTTATGAGCATGCGCTTTGAGGGGTCTGGAATAATGCTGGAGTCTATTGACTTTTTAATTTTTCTTTTGATTTCTTTGAATTGCTCATCATTAAAAGTTAATTCCAGGCCATTTAATCTTCTAAATGAAAGTATCAAACATTCTAAAGCCTGAAAGTACGCAAGGAATGTCATTTCTAAAACCATGCCAGATGGAAGCAATAGTGTATTTATTGCATTTCTCAGGGCGTCATGATGGGAGGAATTTACGTAGGCTGTTATACTATGGTTCAAAAAATCGGATGCATGCTTTTTACGCACAAGTAAGCTGAAATCATTGGATTCAATATCTCTTACGGAAGATAAGTTACAACGATGGAAGTAAATGACTTCGTTATTTTTTGTACACCGCCAACCTCTACAAAAAACCCTTTCTCCGTGAATTAATGATACTAGTTCAATAAACCTGTCAACTTCAGGGATGATGTCTTTTTTTATTTTATCTAAAAAATTTCTTTTTTTGTTGATTCTTGTTCTGATTATTGTGTATGAATCGATGGTGAATTTTTTTCCGGAGCTATCATAGTCAAAGCCTAAATCAATATTTAGTTTTAAACCGGAGTTGAGTTTTATTATTGATGGTTTTGCTTTGTTCTGCTTAATGTCACCGTTTTTCATTACTCTTAGAAATGTATTAGGCTTGATGGCAGGGGCTTCGTTTATAAAAATATCCAGATCACAACGAGAGTTGGGAGTTGTTTCTGATTGAAGTTGTCTTGTTAATGCATTTTTTGGGTGGAGGGTAAATGTATATTTATCTCTCCCTTGTCGCCAAAATGTCTGCCATGTACCCACATAAGAATCAAATATCTCTACTTTCTTATATGTTTTGCCAGATGAAGAGGTGTATTTTACAGATGCCTGTATTTTGTCTTTGTCGAAAAGCTTAGTTATGCGATTATCTTTGGTTGTAAAACTGATTTTCTGCCAATTACTATCTTCGGCAAAAAAATCACATAGAACATCCTCTAGTATCTCTTCGTTCATTTCAAAAGTAACTAACTCCGACTCATAAGTAGTCTCACTCATTTTTTCCTAGCCTCTTGTGTGATCAACCAAACATTAACAGAGGCTTCTGATTAGGTCAGCAATGATTTAAAAATAATTAATGAACGAAAAACTGACCGAAATCATGCGCCTCATCACCAACCTGATCCGAACCGGCACAGTGTCCGACGTCGATCCGGTTAACTGGCTGTGCCGGGTGAAAACGGGCGACCTCGAAACCAACTGGATTAACTGGCTCACCCTGCGCGCCGGTAATACGCGCACATGGTGGCAACCCACCGTGGGTGAGCAGGTCATGCTGCTGAGCATGGGCGGCAACCTCGAAACCGCCTTTGCGCTGCCCGCGATCTATTCCGATGCATTCCCGCCGCCTGCGAATTCAGAGAATGGCAGCGCCACGCAGTACAGCGACGGCGGATTTTTTCAGTACGAACCGGCAACCGGCCAGCTGCTGATAAAGAACATTAAAAGCGTGCGCATCGAAGCGGCGGACGGCATTCAGCTGCTGACTGAGGCATTCGGCGTTGAGGCCAGTAAAACAACCTTCAACAGTGAAACGGCCATTAACGGCGCAGTCACACAGCGCGGCGGTGACATGAGTTCTAACGGCGTCGTGGTGCATACCCATAAACACGGCGGCGTGAAGTACGGCAATGACACATCAGGAGGCCCGGCGTGATGTATCTCGGCATGAACCGCGACACCGGCAAAGCGCTGACCGATATCGATCATATTCGCCAGAGCGTCAGCGACATTCTGATGACCCCGGAGGGCAGCCGCCTGGCGCGTCGTGAATACGGCTCCATGCTTTCCGCGCTCATCGATCAGCCGCAAAACGGCGTCACCCGTATGCAGGTTATGGCGGCAACCTACACTGCGCTGAGCCGCTGGGAGCCGCGCATCCGGCTGATTTCAGTGAATTACACAACGGCTTATGACGGTTCGATGGTCGTTGAGATAAGCGCACAGCGTGCCGACGGTTCGCCGCTGGCAATGACCATACCAACGGGGGTGAACCGTGGCAGTGATTGATTTATCGCAGCTTCCCGCGCCGGAAGTCATTGAGGTGCCGGACTTTGAAACGCTGCTGGCCGAACGTAAAGAGAACCTGATTGCGCTGTATCCGTCAGATCAGCAGGGTGCCATGCGCAGCGTGCTGGCGCTGGAATCCGATCCGCTGGTCAAGTGCCTGCAGGAAAACGTCTACCGCGAAATCCTGCTGCGACAGCGCATCAATGAGGCGGCGCAGGCGGTCATGGTGGCGTATGCGCTCGGCACCGATCTGGACCAGCTGGCAGCCAACAACAACGTTAAGCGCCTGACCATCACCCCGGCCAACCCCGACGCCGTACCACCCGTGGCGGCGGTGATGGAGTCAGACGACGATTTACGCCTGCGCGTGCCGGGGGCGTTTGAGGGGCTGAGCGTGGCCGGGCCGACGGCGGCGTATGAGTTTTACGCCAAAAGTGCCGACGGGCGCGTGTCTGACGTGTCGGCAACGAGTCCGGCACCGGCGGAGGTGCTGATCACGGTACTGAGCCGGGACAACAGCGGGGCGGCAACGGTGGATTTACTGAACGCAGTGAATGTCGCGTTAAACGCCGAAACCGTGCGCCCGGTGGCGGATCGTGTGACGGTGCAGGCGGCCGCGATATTTGATTATCAGGTAAAAGCCACGCTGCACCTGTTTGACGGCGTGGCCGCAGGCCCGTGCCTGGAGGCGGCGCAGGCGGCAATGGATGCCTACCTGACTGACCAGAAAAAGCTGGGCCGCAGCGTGCGGCGCGAGTCTTACGGGGCAGTGCTGCGCGTGGCGGGCGTGGACTGGGTGGAAATCACCGAACCGGCGCAGGACATCATTCTGAACCGCACGCAGGCAGGCAACTGCACGGCGGTGACCGTTACCGTTGCCAGCGATAACGGGGGCAAAGGATGAGCCAGAGCCTGTTACCGCCCGCCTCCTCGGCGCTTGAGCGCAGGCTTGCAGAGGCGTGCAGCGGCATCAGCGGGCTGAACGTCCCGCTGCGCGACCTGTGGAACCCCGCCGCCTGTCCGGTGTGGTTTCTGCCTTACCTTGCCTGGTCATTTTCGGTGGACCGCTGGGACGAGGCCTGGACAGAAACCGTTAAACGCCGCGTAGTGCTGGATGCGTTTTACATCCATCAGCATAAAGGCACCATCAGCGCCGTGCGCCGCGTGGTGGAGCCGTTCGGATTTCTTATCCGCGTGCTGGAGTGGTGGAAAACCGGTGAAGCGCCCGGCACGTTTCGCCTGGATATCGGCGTGCAGGATCAGGGTATCACCGAGGAAACTTATACAGAGCTTGAGCGCCTTATCAGCGACGCCAAACCCTGCAGCCGTCATCTGCTGGGCATGTCGATAAACCTGCAGGTCACGGGTGAAACCCGCATTGCGGCGGGCAGCTATGACGGCGACGCCATGACCGTCTACCCCTATATACCGGAAAATATTGTCGTCACCGGCCAGTTGTTCGGCGGTGCGGCTCTCCACGTTACTGACATGATGGAAATCAGACCATGAGCCAGAAATATTACGCCATAGTGACAGGCCTGGGCGCGGCGAAAATTGCCAACGCCGCCGCGCTCGGCACAAAACTGAACATCACGCAGATGGCCGTGGGCGACGGGGGCGGCACGCTGCCGACACCCAACGCCAGCCAGACAAAGCTGGTTGGCGAGAAGCGCCGCGCGGCCATCAACACGCTGAGCGTCGATCCGGCCAACGTCAGCCAGGTGATTGCCGAGCAGGTCATCCCCGAAACCGAAGGCGGTTTCTGGATCAGGGAAATGGGCCTGTTCGATGCAGACGGCACGTTGATTGCGGTCTGTAACACGCCGGAGACCTACAAGCCCGCGCTGCAGGAGGGGAGCGGGCGCACGCAGACCGTGCGCATGATCCTGATTGTGAACAGCACGGACGCCATTACGCTGAAAATCGACCCGTCTGTGGTGCTGGCGACCCGCCAGTATGTTGACGACAAAGCCATTGAGGTGAAGCAGTACGCCGACAGCCTGATGGCCGCGCATCTCAAGGCAGACGATCCGCATACGCAGTACGCACCGAAAGAAAGCCCGACGCTCACCGGCATCCCTAAAGCGCCCACGGCGGAAGCGGGGAACAGCAGCAGGCAGCTGGCGAACACGGAGTTTGTTGCAAAAGAGATCAGCACGCTGGGCATTAAGGACGGCAGCGGGCTGTTCGGTTTGGGCATTCATAATGAAAAATTGCCCGGCAAAATGGGCGCGCTTGACGTCACTCGTTTTGATTATTTCCCGCCTGGTGAAAAAATCGGCCCGCTTTCCGGCCAGTGGTGCGGCGGCATAACGCACGTCATGGGTGATGATATTGGCTGGCAGATTGCCGGTCAGGGGCTGGGCGGTGATGGCGGAAAGCCACGCGCATTTATCAGAATGGCGCTGGACGGTAAAAAACTCTCTGAGTGGGGTGAGCTGTATCACACGCTGAATAAACCGACGGCGCAGGATGTTGGCGCACTGCCAGCGGAAGGGAAAGCGGTCAGTGCAGACAGCGCAGACAGTGCCACAAAGCTGACGACGGCCCGCAAAATTGCGGGGGTGGCGTTTGACGGTTCAAAGGATATTGAACTGACAGCGGACAACGTGGGCGCGGTGTCAGCAGGCGGCGGCAACTTCGATAAAATTTTCCGTTTCCGGCAGGTCGAAACCATCGCCAAAGAATCAAACCCGGTGCAGTTAGTGTCTGCAGATACAGGTCAGTCGGCGGATACCTTCGTCGCCTGGTCAAGTTACACCTGGTACAGCGACTATGTGCGCACCGGCATTGTGCGGGCGGGCGACAACACCGTTAAAAGTTTTGCTGTTGAAATTAACGGCATTCGCTTTCTGGAGATTGGCCGGGACGGGACGTTTCTTAACGGCAACATGGCAAATGACCAGCGCCTGGGACAGCAGGAGTCCATGAGCGTGACCATCCCCGCATCAGGTCAGTCAACAGACAGCCTTGTTCCGCACGGCTGTTATGTCACGGGCGTGACTGCCACATCAACGGGAAGCTATGTCGGGATAACCCGCATCTTTTATCGCAGGCTCCAGAAGCGTGTCGGCGCAAACTGGATCGATGCATCTTATCTGTAAGGGCATACCATGAAAATTTATCGCAACTTCAAAAAAATCCCGCTGGACGTGCCGACATTTATTGATTACGCCTTCAGGACAGAAGACGGGCAGGACTGGTACGAAACCGTTCTGGCAGAACTTGATAACGGCCTGTTAAAGATTGCGTTTGAATCGGACAACATCATCAGAACGTGCGGTTACGATGCCACCGGTCTGTATCCTGAAAACCGATCTGTGACGTCTGTCGAAGCAAAAGATATTCCCGACGGGTTTGCCGCAAACGGCGAGTGGATGTTTGACGGTGAGAATATTGTGCCGCGAATTGTTCCTCATGCGGAGCACGTAGCCAAAGCGTCGGGATTTAAAACGTACTATATAGGTGTGGCGACTGACGCCATCAACCCACTACAGGATGCGGTTGATTTGGGTATCGCAACCGACGAAGAAAAGCGGCTGCTTCCTTTGTGGAAAAAGTACCGCGTAGACGTCAGCCGGGTGGACGTCAGCCAGGCGCCGGATGTGCCATGGCCTGTTGCTCCCGTCTGAGTTCTTTCCTTTGTGTCATTCTCTGCACAATGCTGCCGGGGTGCGCCCGCGCCCCATCCCCTCCACCATAGCGGAACCCCTTAACCGGAGATCCGTTACATGGCACAGGATTATCATCACGGCGTGCGCGTTATTGAAGTTAACGAAGGCACCCGAACCATTACCACCGTCAGCACGGCCATCATCGGGATGGTCTGCACCGGCGACGATGCCGACGCGGCAACGTTCCCGCTAAACCGTCCCGTTTTACTCACCGACGTCACAACCGCCATCGGCAAGGCCGGTAAAACCGGCACGCTTGCCGCCTCACTGGACGCCATCGCCGACCAGGCAAAACCGCTCGTCGTTGTTGTGCGCGTGGCGCAGGGTGAAACCGAGGCGGAAACCACATCCAACATCATCGGCGGCGTGACCGCAGACGGGATGCGCACCGGCATGAAAGCGCTACTGGCCGCGCAGAACGTCTGCGGCGTCAAACCGCGCATTCTCGGCGTACCGGGGCATGACACAAAGGCAGTGGCAACCGAGCTGCTGAGCGTCGCGCAGACCCTGCGCGCCTTCGCGTATATCTCGGCCTGGGGCTGCAAAACCGTGTCCGAGGTCATCGCCTACCGCGCTAATTTCAGCCAGCGCGAAGGAATGCTTATCTGGCCTGACTTCATCAGCTTTGACACCGTGCTGAACGCTGACGCGACGGCCTATGCCACCGCCCGCGCGCTCGGCCTGCGCGCCAAAATTGACGAAACAACCGGCTGGCACAAGTCCCTGTCCAACGTCGGCGTGAACGGCGTCACCGGCATTTCAAAAGATGTGTCGTGGGATTTGCAGGATCCGGCAACCGATGCGGGCCTGCTGAACCAGAACGACGTCACCACACTGATCCGCAAGGACGGTTTTCGTTTCTGGGGTTCGCGCTGCCTGAGTGATGACCCGCTCTTTCAGTTCGAAACCTATACCCGCACGGCGCAGGTGCTGGCCGACACGATGGCCGAGGCGCAGATGTGGGCCGTTGACGGGCCGCTGAATCCGTCGCTTGCCCGCGACATCATCGAAGGCATCAACGCGAAGCTGCGCAGCCTGGTGAATCAGGGCTATCTCATCGGCGCAAGCTGCTGGCTGGATGATTCGGTGAACACCAAAGAGACGCTCAAGGCCGGGCAGCTGTTTATCGACTACGACTACACGCCGGTGCCGCCGCTGGAAAACCTGATGCTGCGCCAGCGCATCACTGACCAGTACCTGGTCAACTTCGCCGCCAGCGTCAAAGCATAAGGAGCTGAACACATGGCCTTACCCCGTAAGTTAAAACACCTGAACCTGTTCAACGCAGGCAACAACTGGCAGGGGCTGGTTGAGTCCCTGACGCTGCCAAAGCTGACCCGTAAGTTTGAAAAGTACCGTGGCGGCGGCATGGCCGGTGCGGTCGATATTGATATGGGCCTGGACGATGGCGCGCTGGACACGGAATTTACCGTCGGCGGCACCGAGGCGCTGCTGTTTAAGCAGCTGGGCGCGGAAACCGTAGACGCGGTGCAGCTGCGCTTTACCGGCTCAATCCAGCGCGACGACACCGGCGAGGTGCAGGCGGTGGAGCTGGTCACGCGCGGGCGCTACAAGGAGCTGGATTCCGGCGAGTGGAAAACCGGCGACGCCAACACGACCAAGGTTTCCGCGACCAACAGCTACGCCAAGCTGACCATTAACGGCGAGGTGCTGTTTGAGGTGGATCTGGTCAACATGGTTCACATCGTGGACGGCAAAGACATGATGGAAGCGCACCGCAGCGCGCTGGGCCTGTAATCATGGCGGCAGGCGCTGGCCTGCTGCTTTTATCAATTTTTCAGTGGATTAAGAACATGAGCGACATCAAAAACGAAAAAACCGTCACCCTGGACACCCCAATCAAGCGCGGCAAAACCGAAATCACAGAGGTGGTACTGCGTAAGCCGCAGTCCGGCGCGCTGCGCGGCGTGCGCCTGCAGGCGTTAATGGAAATGGACGTCAACGCGGTGATGACCGTGCTGCCGCGCGTGTCAACGCCTGCGCTGACGGCGCAGGAAATCAACGAAATGGACCCCGCCGATCTGGTGTCGTTGTCGGTGGAGGTGGTGTCTTTTTTGTTAACGAGGTCGGCGCTTTCGACTATCCCGCAGAGCTGACCGTAGATGACCTGGTGGCAGACATCGCCACCGTGTTTCACTGGCCGCCGCCGGTCATGTTCGCGGAGTCGCTGGCGGACGTGCTGATGTGGCGGCACAAAGCGATCCTGCGTAACGGAGCCGGTGACGATGAGTGACAGAGACCTGCGCCTGCAGGTGGTACTTAAGGCGGTGGACAAAATCACCCGCCCTTTCCGCAGTGCGCGCGACGGCTCCAGGGAGCTGTCCGCCGCCCTCAAAGCCAGCAAAGACAGCCTGAAAAGCCTGAACGATCAGGCCGGGCGCATTGACGGCTTTCGCAAAACGCGCCAGCAGCTGGCCATCACTGAAAAAAATCTTGCCTCTGCCCGGCAGGAGGCCGCCGCACTGGCGACGCAGTTTTCCGCCACCAACCGCCCCACGGCGCAGCAGTCCCGCTTGCTTGAGCAGGCAAAAAACCGTGTTAATGACCTGCAGCAGAGCTACAACGGCCTGCTGCGCTCGGTACAGCAGCAGCGCGGCGCGCTGACCGCCGCCGGTATTGATACAAAGCAACTGAGCGCGGCACAGCGCCGCCTGAAAACCGACGCCAGCGCCGCAACGGAGGCGATTGAGCAGCAGCAGCGTGAGCTGAAAAGGCTGGGAGAGCGCCAGGCTAAATTGCGCGCCGTGCGTGAGCGCTACGGTAAAACGCTGGAGGCCCGCGATAAGGTGGCCGGGGCCGGGGCGACAGCCACGGCGGCGGGCATGGCAATGGGCGTGCCGTTTGCAGCAGCAATTAAAGCCTCGGCGGATATGGAAGACGCCATGAAGGGCGTGGCTAAGCAGGTCAACGGCCTGCGCGATGACAAGGGCAACCGCACCGCGCAGTTTTACGACATGCAGGCCGCCATCAAGGCCGCCAGTGAGCAACTGCCGATGGAGCACGGCGCGGTTGACTATGCCGCGCTGGTTGAGGGCGGCGCGCGCATGGGTGTTACCAACCAGAATGATTCTTACGCCGACCAGAAGCGCGATTTACTGGCCTTTGCCACTACGGCGGCCAAAGCGTCCACGGCGTTTGAGCTGCCCGCCGACCAGCTGGCCGAGGGGCTGGGTAAAATCAGCCAGCTGTATAAGATACCGACCCGCAACATTGAGCAGCTGGGCGATGCGCTGAACTATTTAGACGATAACGCCATGTCGAAAGGGGCGGACATTATCGACGTGCTGCAGCGCATGGGCGGCAACGCCGACCGGCTGGACTTTCGCAAGGCGGCGGCGCTGGGTTCAACCTTCCTTTCACTCGGTGCCACCTCTGAGATTGCGGCGAGTTCGGCCAACGCGATGGTGCGCGAGCTGTCGATTGCTACCATGCAGGGCAAGCGCTTTCAGGAAGGCATGACGCTGCTTAAGCTGGACCCCAAAAAGATTGAAAAGCAGATGACCACGGACGCGATGGGGACCATCATCAGCGTGCTGGAAAAGGTCAAAAAGTTGCCGGAAAACAAACGCCTGTCTGCGCTGACGATGATATTCGGCAAGGAGTTCGGCAAGGATGCGGCGAAACTTGCCAATAACCTGCCGGAGCTGCGCCGGCAGCTGGCCCTGACGCAGGGCGATGCCGCCAAAGGCTCGATGCAGAAAGAGTCTGACATCAACAAAGATTCCCTTTCCGCGCAGTGGCTGTTGTCCAAAACCGGTCTCAATAACGCCATGAGCGGGTTAGGAGATACGCTGCGCCAGCCGCTGATGGACATCATGGGGGCGATTAAAAAGGTCACCGGCATGGCGGCGCAGTGGATAGAGAAAAACAAGGCGCTGGCTGGCGCGCTGGTGAAAGTCGGCGCGGCGGTGTCTGCCATCGTTATCGGTCTGGGGACGCTGGCTATCGGCTTTGCGGCCATTGTCGGGCCGATGGCGGTTATCAGGCTGAGCATGGCGACGCTGGGCTTTAAGGGCGCGGGCGCATTAGGAATGATAGGCAAGGCGTTGCGCATCGTCGGCAGCAGTGTTATCTGGCTGGGCCGCCTGATGTTTGCCAACCCGATACTGGCCGTTATTGGCCTTATCGCTATGGGGGCAATTTACATCTGGCGTAACTGGGACACCCTCGGCCCAATGTTTAAAGCGACATGGCAGCGGGTGACAGATAACACCTCGGCAGCGTGGGAGGCCATCAAAGGCAAAATAGCCGATGCTTGGACTTGGGTTAAATCCCTGTTCACGGATGGCGCGCTGCAGGAAGTCATCAGCAGAGGCTGGGACGCGATACGCGACGGCATCGCCGGGGCATGGCAAAGCATCAAGGTAGCCGTGTCGCAGAAGTGGGATGAGCTGGTTAACTCGGCCAGCACGCTGCCGGAGCGGTTTAAAGAAGCGGGCAGCAACATGATCAGCGCGCTGCTTGAGGGCATCACGGCCAAATGGGACGCGCTTAAGGCCAGACTGTCATCCATGACGGATTTGCTGCCGGGATTCATGAAGCCCTCAGCGGATAAGGGTGGCGCGACACCGGTCAACCCGTTAAGCCCGACATCCCCGACGGGCTTTGCCGGACTCTTTGACAATGGCGGCTACATTCCCGCCGGTCAGTATGGCATCGCAGGCGAGAACGGGCCGGAGCTGGTCAACGGTCCGGCGCGCATTACCAGCCGTCGCCGCACTGCCGCACTGGCCGCCTCGGCGTCGCTGGCACTGGGTATGGCCGCCGCACCTGCCGCCGCGCGCCCGCTGCACCCGATGAGCCTGCCCGCGCAGGCATACCAGAGTAAAGCGCAGCGCGCACAGGCCGCGCCGCAGGTTGCCGCGCCGCAAATCAACGCATCATTCACCATCGTGCAGCAGCCGGGAGAGAGCCAGGAAGATCTGGTTGATAAGGTGATGCGCAGGCTCAAAGCTGAGCAGCGTCAGGCAGAGGCACGCGCGCGCAGTTCTTATCGTGACCAGGGGGGATTTGACGAATGATGATGACGCTGGGGCTGTTCGTTTTCATGCTGGAAACGGTGCCTTATCAGGAGCTGCAGTTACAACGCAGCTGGCGATTTCCGTCCAACAACCGCGTGGGCTTTCGCCCGTCGCTGCAGTTTGCCGGGCCGGACACCGACACGCTGACGCTTTCCGGCGTGCTGCTGCCGGAGCTGACCGGCGGCAGGCTGTCGCTGTATGCGCTGGAGCAAATCGCGGAGCTGGGGCGCGCGTGGCCGCTGATTGAGGGCAGCGGCACCATTTACGGCATGTACGTGATTGAGAGCCTGAGCCAGACCAAAGCCGAGTTTTTCAGTAACGGCGCGTGCAGGCGTATTGAGTTCACGCTTACGCTTAAGCGTGCCGATGAGTCGCTGGGCGAGATGTTCGGCAGCCTGAGCGGCCAGCTTGACGCCATGAAAAGCGCGGCGGCAGGCGTGGCCGGTAAAGTCACGGCTGCAGCGGGAGGGCTTTTCTGATGATGCAGGCAGAAAGCTGGGTAAAAGGGGCAGCCAGCGCCCCGGCGTTTCGCCTCACGATGGCAGGCGAGGACGTCACGCAGACCATACAAAAGCGGCTCATCAGCCTGACGCTGACCGATAACCGGGGCTTTGAGGCTGACCAGCTGGATATTGAACTGGACGACGCAGACGGCCTGCTGCAGCTGCCGCGCCGGGGCGTAGTGTTAAAACTGGCGCTGGGCTGGGAGGGGGAGCCGCTTATCATCAAGGGCAGTTATACGGTTGATGAGATTGAGCACAGCGGCACGCCCGACAGGCTGACGCTTCGCGCCCGCAGCGCCGACTTTCGTCAGACCCTGAACACCAGGCGCGAAAAATCGTGGCACAAAACCACGGCAGGCGAAATTGCGAAAGCCATTGCGGAAAGGCACAAGCTGGATTTAGCGCTGAGCGCAGACGTTGAGAAAATGGCAATCGACCACATCGACCAGACCAACGAATCCGACGCCAGTTTTCTGATGCGCGTGGCCCGCCAGTGCGGTGCGCTGGCCTGCGTCAAGGACGGCAAGCTACTGTTTATCCGTCAGGGGCAGGGCAAAAACGCCAGCGGCAAGGCGCTGCCGGTCATCACCATTCAGCGCCGTGACGGCGACAGTCATCGTTTTACCCTGGCTGACCGCGACGCCTATACCGGCGTGATTGCCAGCTGGCTGCACACGCGTGAGCCAGCGAAAAAGCCGGAAACAAAGGTAAAGCGGCGCCGCAAAACCACGGCGAAGAAAAAAGAGCCGGAAGCGAAACAGGGTGATTATCTCGTCGGCACCGACGAAAACGTACTGGTGCTGAGCCGCACCTATGCCAACCGGTCAAACGCAGAGCGGGCAGCAAAAATGCAGTGGGAACGGCTGCAGCGCGGTGTTGCGACCTTCTCGATCCAGCTGGCGCGAGGGCGCGCAGAGCTTTACACCGAAATGCCGGTAAAGGTAACAGGGTTTAAAAAGCAGATTGATGATGGCGAATGGATCATTACCACGCTGACGCACAGCCTGAGCGCTGACAGCGGCTACACGACCAGCATAGAGCTGGAAGTGAAAATTGATTCATTGCAAATGGAATGAGGCGTATCTCAAAACAAATGTTTGTGTATAATTGATTAAAAATGCGATGGGGCCTAAGCGATGATGAATTGTCCTATGTGTGGTAATGCCGCACACACGAGAAGTAGCTTTCAGGTATCTAAGAATACTAAAGAGCGTTATAACCAGTGCCAGAACATTAACTGCAGTTGTACCTTTAAATCACATGAAACTGTAACTGACATAATCATGACACCAGGAAAAGTGGCTAGCGTTCCGCCCCACCCTGATCGAGGTTCTCAGCAAGTCTTATGGATGTAATAAAAGCCCGCTTAGCGGGTTTTTTTTTGCCCCTCGCAAGAGAAAAGTTGATGGACATTGATATATGCAAAAAAAGTCTGCTGCCATTTTGCTGCCATCAAGACTATAGCCAACAAAAAAGCCACCCTTTTAAGGTGGCTTAACTGCATGATTTTCATCACTAAATCTGGTGGCCCCTGCTGGGTTTGAACCAGCGACCAAGCGATTATGAGTCGCCTGCTCTAACCACTGAGCTAAGGGGCCAATGGAGCGGGGATTATAAAGTATCTGTCCAGGGCAATCCAGCGTTGATCGGCTGGTTGCTGAAATAAGCAGCAATGTTTTACTTGCTGATAACTATGATAAAACAGACAAAAACCTCTGGCTGACAGGCGGCGGCATAACCGGCACTGTTATCCTTAATTGTCTTTCCCTGCTTAACAGTGAAAAAAGCCAACCCAAACCACGACGCTGCCCGCCAAATGCGCTTTAATCAGTGACAAGACGATGACAAACAAGGACCCTTTGCGTGAGCGACAGTGGGGCGCGCAGGCGCAAAGCCAGGAGGCAACATGAGCGAACACAATATTAGCGATATCATCGCATCAGATCTGAACGTGCTGTTTTGCGGCATCAATCCCGGTCAGTCGACGGCGCACACTGGCTATCACTTTGCCCATCCCGGCAACCGCTTCTGGAAGGTGATTCATCTGGCAGGGTTTACCGAGCAGCAGCTGAAGCCGGAAGAGGAGCAGCGCTTACTGGAAACGGGCTGCGGCATCACGATGCTGGTCGAGCGTCCAACCATCCAGGCGAATGAACTGGCCAGTGATGAGCTGCGTGATGGTGGTCAGCGGCTGATGGATAAGGTGCTGCGTTATCAGCCTGCTGCGTTGGCTATCCTGGGCAAAGATGCCTTTAAACGCGCGTTTCGTCAGAGCAAGGTGGAATGGGGCGAGCAGCCGATCTACATGGGGAAAACCCAGGTTTGGGTGTTGCCGAATCCGAGTGGGTTAAATCGTGCATCGCTGGAAGCGATCGTGGCGATGTATCGTCAGATGTACGATGCGCTGAAGACACGAGGCTGAAGCTAACGCGTGAAAAGTGGGGCAGGGCGGCAGAAATAAAAAACCCCGGCGAACCGGGGTTTTAACTGACTTAATCGTCGAGGAAGCTGCGCAGCACTTCCGAGCGGCTCGGATGGCGCAGTTTACGCAGGGCTTTCGCTTCAATCTGACGGATACGCTCACGGGTAACGTCAAACTGTTTGCCCACTTCTTCTAACGTGTGGTCGGTGTTCATATCGATGCCGAAACGCATGCGCAGCACTTTGGCTTCACGCGCGGTCAGGCCAGCCAGCACGTCGTGGGTGGCAGAACGCAGGCTCTCAGAGGTGGCAGAGTCCAGCGGCAGCTCCAGCGTGGTGTCTTCGATAAAATCACCCAGATGTGAATCTTCATCATCACCAATCGGCGTCTCCATAGAGATAGGCTCTTTGGCAATCTTCAGCACCTTGCGGATCTTATCTTCTGGCATCAGCATGCGCTCAGCCAGTTCTTCTGGCGTTGGCTCACGGCCCATCTCTTGCAGCATCTGGCGCGAGATACGGTTGAGTTTGTTGATGGTCTCAATCATATGCACCGGAATACGGATGGTACGCGCCTGGTCAGCGATAGAACGGGTGATAGCCTGACGAATCCACCATGTGGCATAAGTTGAGAACTTATAGCCGCGACGGTATTCAAACTTATCAACCGCTTTCATCAGGCCGATGTTACCTTCCTGAATCAGATCGAGGAACTGCAAACCACGGTTGGTGTATTTCTTCGCGATGGAAATCACCAGACGCAGGTTAGCTTCGACCATCTCTTTCTTGGCACGACGCGCTTTCGCTTCACCAATCGACATACGACGGTTGATGTCTTTAACCTGCTCGATGGTCAGGCCGGTTTCTTCTTCAATCTGCGCCAGTTTCTGCAGAGAGCGCATCACATCATCCTGCACGTCCAGCAGTTTTTCAGACCAGGGCTTGTTCATCGCCAGTGCGGCTTTGAACCAGCTCTCATTGGTCTCGTTACCGGTGAACAGCGTAATGAAGTTTTTCTTAGGCATTTTGCACACTTCAATACACAGCTTCATGATCAAACGTTCCTGAGTACGGACGCGTTCCATCATTTCACGCATGTTGTTCACCAGGTAGTCGAACTGCTTCGGTACCAGGCGGAACTGCTTAAAGACGTCAGACAGGTTCTGGATCTCGGCAACAGAGGCAGCGTGGCTGCGTCCTTTGCTTTTGATCACATCACGGGTGGTTTCGTACTGGGTGCGCAGGTCAGAGAACTTCTCGCGTGCCAGTTCGGGATCGATAGAGTTATCGTCATCCGAGCTGTCATCATCGCTCTCTTCATCTTCTTCATCGTCGTTATTACGATCGGCTTCAGACAGCTCAGAACCGACGTGCGTTGCGGTCGGTGCCAGGTCTTCTTCTGCGTTAGGATCAACAAAGCCAGTGATTAAATCTGACAGGCGCGACTCACCTGCTTCAACGCGATCGTACTGATCCAGCAGGTAGGTAATGGCTTCCGGATATTCAGCGACGGAGCACTGAACCTGGTTGATACCGTCTTCAATACGCTTGGCAATGTCGATTTCGCCTTCGCGGGTCAGCAGTTCAACGGTACCCATTTCACGCATATACATGCGAACCGGGTCAGTGGTGCGGCCAATTTCAGATTCAACGCTGGATAATACCTGAGCGGCAGCTTCCGCGGCATCTTCGTCAGTATCGGAGCTGTTTTCATTCAGCATCAGATCGTCGGCGTCCGGGGCTTCTTCAACCACCTGGATGCCCATGTCGTTAATCATCTGGATGATGTCTTCGATCTGATCGGAGTCGACGATATCTTCCGGCAGATGGTCATTGACCTCAGCATAGGTCAGATAGCCTTGCTCCTTACCACGGGTGACAAGAAGCTTGAGCTGTGACTGCGGGTTTTGCTCCATAAGACGGTATCCACACTTCTGTTAATTAGATTGGTGTCGGTCGGCAGCGTGCCAACAATAGCAGTGAAGGCCTTTATTCTTGCCGCTGCCTTCGTCGCGGCCTGGGCTTTGCCCATTAGTAATCGGCACTTAAGCCGCAAATTTTATGTCGGGCCTGGCTTACTCGCCATTTTTGTCTCTGGAAGTGCTCGTCATCCTCACGTACTTGAGTACGCTAAGGTAACGGCACAGAAACAAACCATGCTTCGCCCATCAAATTTTTAAGCCTGCCGCTTCGGTTACAGGAAGCAGCAGGCCGGATAATGCATCATTTCTTCGCGAAGGCCTGGCTCAGTGTCCAGAGTTCGCGGCGCTCGTCGCTACTCAGCCCGTGCGTGCGTTCACGCGCAATCAGGAACTCCAGTCGTTCTTCCAGTGCCGAGTCATAAATGCTCGCAAGGGAGTCCTGAAATACCGCTTCGCTTTCCTCATCCACTATCATGTGGTTCCAAACGGCCAGTGTTTCAAGCGTCTGGCTAAAATTTGTTCCGCGATATAACTCTAGTAGCTGACCTGTGGTCAATCCAGGATTCTCGTTACAACGCGTCACTAATTCGATAAATAGCGGTAAACCGGCCATTTTCGACTCGGCAAGCCCATCCAGAGACGGCACCAGTGTTGCCAACTGCGGATTCTGGATCAGCAGCGCCACTAATACACGCATCGTGGTGCGTTTGAGTGGCGGGGCCACCGGTGCGCTTCCGCCCGGTGCCTGCTTCGGCATCAGCTTTTCAAGCTGAGAGTCATCCAGAATACCTAATTTGTTACCCAGCTCCTGACGCAGATAAATGCGCAGTGTTTCACCGGGAATCTGTGTGATCAACGGCAGCGCCAACGTACTTAAACGTGCTTTGCCGTCGCGAGAGCTCAAATCTACCTGAGGTAGCAGGCTGTCAAAAAGAAACGAAGAGAGCGGCATCGCCTGCTCCATCCTCGCCTCAAATGCGGCTTTACCCTCCTGGCGAACCAGCGTATCCGGGTCTTCGCCGTCGGGTAGAAACATAAAGCGTAGCTGACGACCGTCATTCATGTAAGGCAATGCTGTTTCAAGTGCACGCCATGCGGCTTCACGTCCGGCACGATCGCCGTCATAACAGCAAATCACGTTGTCCGTACTGCGAAACAGCAGCTGAATATGTTCAGCCGTCGTGGATGTCCCCAGCGATGCCACCGCGTAATCCACGCCGAACTGCGCCAGGGCAACCACATCCATATAACCTTCAACCACCAACAAGCGTTTAGGCTCAGGATGATTTTTTAACGCTTCATACAGACCGTAAAGTTGACGGCCTTTATGAAAAACAGGCGTTTCAGGTGAGTTCAGATACTTAGGCGTATCATTACCCAGCACGCGGCCGCCAAAGCCGATGACGCGGCCTCGCTTATCGCGAATCGGAAACATCACGCGCTCGCGAAAGCGGTCATAAACCCGGCCTTTGTCATTACTGACCAGCATGCCTGCTTCCATCAACGACTCGCGATCTTCAGGCTGTTTGCCAAAGCGTTTCAGGACGTTGTCCCAACCGGCGGGCGCATAGCCAATCGCAAAATGGTTGATGATGTCGGCGCTCAGACCGCGATGCTCAAGATAACCGCGAGCTGACTGGGCGCTGGATTGCTGCAAACTCTGCTGATAAAACCCGTTCAGGTTTTCCATCAGTTGGTACAGGCTCTGGCGCTGATGGCGTTCCATCGGGCTTGGCCCGTTGCCGGCTTCGTAAGGTACGTCTAAACCATGGGATGTGGCTAACTCTTCGATGCTCTCAACAAACTCAAGCCGATCATAGTTCATCAGAAAATCGATGGCGTTACCGTGAGCGCCGCATCCAAAGCAGTGATAAAACTGCTTTTCGCCATTTACGGTGAAAGAGGGCGTTTTCTCATTATGGAAAGGACAGCACGCGTGATAATTTTTTCCCTGCTTTTTCAGCTTAACGCGAGCATCGATTAACTCCACGATGTCCGTGCGGGCAAGTAAGTCATTGATAAATACGCGTGGAATTCGTCCTGCCATAAGCCCCGTTTTTTCAGCTCATAAACGACAACAAGCCGCGCTTCCTTTCGGAAAGCACGGCCTTTTACTTGACTCGGTCTGCGTTTATCACGCTGTGGAGGCGAACCTCCGGGAAATTAGTACAGACGAGTGCGGCGTGCGTTTTCGCGAGCCAATTTTTTGGCATGACGCTTAACTGCAGATGCTTTAGCGCGCTTACGTTCGGTCGTTGGTTTTTCATAAAATTCACGACGACGAACTTCAGCTAAAACGCCTGCTTTCTCGCAGGAACGCTTAAAGCGACGCAGTGCTACGTCAAATGGCTCGTTTTCACGTACTTTAATTACCGGCATGTAACTCTCACCTCAATAAAATTCGGTTTTGCTGCTGACTGCGGCGTCAGCACATTTCAAAATGGTGCAGCATTTTACTCCAACTCGCGTCGGCTTGTAAAGCACCATGGATAATTTAGAACCAACAGGAGCGATTGCCTGTGCGGCTGCCGGTTTTTTCCAGGGGCGGAAGTATAGCGCACTCTTTAGGCAGCGGAAAATGACTTTTTGCGTGGATGGGGTCCTCTTTTCACACAAGGGCTATGCTAAACTGCGCGCCGCAAGAATGAGGTGAAGCCATGCGAATTCTGGGTATTGAAACATCGTGCGATGAAACCGGCATCGCAATCTATGATGACGAGGCTGGCCTGGTGGCCAACCAGCTATACAGTCAGGTAAAACTGCATGCCGATTACGGCGGTGTAGTGCCGGAACTGGCATCGCGCGATCACGTACGCAAAACAGTGCCCCTGATCCAGGCGGCGCTGAAAGAGGCGGGTTTGCAGCCGCAGCAGATTGATGCGGTGGCGTATACCGCAGGCCCGGGTTTGGTGGGCGCATTACTGGTGGGCGCCACGATTGGGCGCGCGCTGGCGTTTGCATGGAAAGTTCCTGCCGTGCCTGTGCACCATATGGAAGGGCATCTGCTGGCACCGATGCTCGAAGAGAATCCGCCACCGTTTCCGTTTGTGGCATTGCTGGTTTCAGGTGGTCATACCCAGTTAATCAGCGTCACCGGCATTGGCGAATACGAACTGCTGGGCGAGTCGATTGACGACGCGGCAGGGGAAGCCTTCGATAAAACCGCCAAATTGCTGGGGCTGGATTATCCTGGCGGTCCAATGCTGGCGAAAATGGCGCAGCAGGGCACCGCTGGGCGATTCACGTTTCCGCGTCCGATGACCGATCGTCCTGGGCTGGATTTTAGTTTCTCGGGCCTGAAAACCTTTGCGGCGAATACCATTCGTGGCAATGACGACGACGAGCAAACCCGGGCCGATATCGCGCGGGCGTTTGAAGATGCGGTGGTGGATACGCTGGCGATTAAGTGCAAACGCGCACTGGATCAAACCGGCTTTAAGCGTCTGGTTATTGCGGGCGGCGTCAGTGCAAACCGCACTCTGCGCGAGCAGATGGCCGTGATGATGCAAAAGCGCGGCGGAGAAGTCTTTTATGCCCGTCCTGAGTTTTGTACCGATAACGGCGCGATGATTGCTTATGCCGGCATGGTACGCCTTAAAGGCGGTACGCGGGGTGAGCTTGGCGTCAGCGTCAGGCCGCGTTGGCCACTGTCGGAACTGCCCGCCATTTGAAATAAAAAAGCCGGTTAGCCGGCTTTTTTTACGCTTAGGGTTTCTTTTTCCGCTTCCAGATTTTGCTTTCCTGACCGCGCCACAGGCGCTGAATATTGTCATGATGACGCAGCAAAATCAGGCAGGAGAGCATAGAAACCGGAAAGGTGAACTGGGGTTTAAACCACCAGACATAAAATGGCGCAATCAGCGCGCTGACAATCGCCCCAAGCGATGAGTAGCCGCTCAGCAGCACGGTCAGCAGCCATGTTCCCGTCATCAGTCCGGTCAGGTCCCAGCCAATCGGGGCGATAGCACCAAAGGCGGTCGCCACACCTTTCCCGCCGCGAAAGCGAAAGAACACCGGGTAAATATGGCCCAGACAGGCGGCTATCGCCGTTAAGCCCAGATAAAGGGGTGAGACATGAAACAGGTACGCCAGCCACACGGGCACCATACCTTTCACAATATCGAACACCAGTACAGACGCAGCCGCCAGCTTGCCGCCAATACGCAGCACGTTGGTTGCGCCCGGGTTGCCTGAACCGTGGGTGCGGGGATCGGGTAAACCGGCAAGTTTGCAGACCAGAATGGCACTGGAAATTGAACCGCACAGATACGCGAAAATAATCATACCAAGCGCGAAAGCACTCATAACACCGTCCCGTTTCCTTTGGGGTCGTTTTGATCACGTCAAGCATGGATAATACGCACAATCTGCCGGAAGTGGTATCCGGCGCGACCAAAAACAGAGAGCATCATCATGGATATCGTCTTTATTGAACAACTCACCGTCTTCACCACCATTGGCGTTTACGACTGGGAGCAGGGAATACAGCAGAAGCTGGTGATCGATGTAGAGATGGCGTGGGATAACCGCCAGGCGGCCGCCAGCGACGATGTGAAAGACTGCCTGAGCTATGCCGACGTCTCCGACGCGATCCTGACGCATCTGACAGGACAGCGTTTTGCCCTGGTCGAGCGCGTAGCGGAAGAAATCGCGGATCTGTTGATGAACCGTTTCAATTCGCCTGGTGTGCGTATCAAGGTAGCAAAACCGGGCGCTGTGGCGCAGGCAGCGCAGGTTGGCGTGCGTATTCAGCGCGGGACTATTCCTAAATAATTACGATGTGATTGCCATCACAATGAAACCAAACCAAATTATTGTCTGTCTCAGGTGGTGCCGTTTCGTTGCGACTGACTAAACGGCGATTGAGCTTAAGGTTTTATTCAGAGTGAAGCAGATAAGATTAAGGCGATAGCGCTGCTGCTAGCGCCTTTTTAATGGTTTTAAAACGGACAGAGGGAATACATTGATGGCAGATCTTCATCAGCTGTGGGTAGCTGCAATCCTGGGCGTGGTCGAAGGGTTAACCGAGTTTTTACCGGTCTCTTCCACCGGGCACATGATTATCGTGGGGCACCTACTGGGCTTTGAGGGCGATAAAGCGGAAACCTTTGAGGTCGTCATTCAGTTAGGTTCCATTCTTGCTGTGGTCGTGATGTTTTGGCGGCGTTTGTTTGGATTAATCGGTATCCACTTTGGTGAAGTCAAACACGAAGGCGTGGGAACGGGCCGCTTAACCCTGATTCATATCCTGTTGGGGATGATCCCCGCGGTGGTGGTCGGGCTGGCGTTGCACGATCAGATTAAAACCTTGTTTAATCCGATTAACGTGATGTATGCGCTGGTGGTCGGCGGCTTACTGCTGCTGGCGGCGGAATTCCTGAAACCCAAACAGCCAAAAGCCGTCGGCGTGGATGATATTACCTATCTTCAGGCGTTTGCGATTGGCTGCTTCCAGTGTCTGGCGCTGTGGCCGGGCTTCTCGCGTTCAGGTGCCACCATTTCAGGTGGGATGCTGATGGGCGTGAGCCGCTATGCCGCATCCGAGTTCTCGTTTATCCTGGCCGTCCCGATGATGATGGGTGCCACAGGGCTGGATCTGTACAAAAGCCTTGGCTTCCTGTCGATGGCCGACTTCCCGATGTTTGCCGTTGGCTTTATCACCGCCTTTGTTGTCGCGCTGCTGGCCATCAAAGTCTTCCTGGAACTGATCAAACGTATCTCTTTCGTGTCGTTTGCCATCTACCGCTTTATCGTGGCGGGCGCGGTCTACATGATTTTCATGTAAGCCATTATGACGCGGCCGGGTGACTGGCCGCGTTAAGCTATGCGTTGTTCGACCGCGGCAATACGCCGTCGCGTTAACTCTTCCCGCACCTCAATGCCTTTAAATCCTGCCTCAACCACCGCCTTAGAGGACACCGCCTGAGCCAGTGCAAACGCACGTCGCAGGTAATCGCCTTGCGGATAAGGCATGCTGGCAAGACCACCGCGTCCGCGGGCATCCGCTTCACTACACAGCGCCAGTTGGTTCACCCGTTCGGGTTTGCGCCAGGCATCAAGACGGTCAAATAACGCAACCAGGGATTCAGCAGGGCGCTGCTCAATGGTATGCATCATGTCGTGGAACTCCGTCACCAGCAGCGCTAAATCACGAATCGCATTGGGCACGCGTAAACGCTGGCACAGTGCGGCGACCAACGGAACGCCCGCTGCGCCATGCCCATGATGGCTGGGCCATTTCTCCACGGGAGTTAATGCCTTACCGACATCGTGGAACAGCGTCGCAAAACGCACGTCGATGGCGTCTGATAAGGCCGCTGACAGGGTTAAGGCCATCAATGTATGCACCCCGGTATCGATTTCAGGGTGCCATCTGGCGGGAGCGGGGACGCCGTACAGGTTATCTATTTCCGGAAACAGCACCCGTAAGGCACCGCAGTCACGCAGCACCTGGAAGTAGACCTGAGGATTATGCGAAGTGAGCGCTTTTTCCGTTTCTTTCCAGACGCGTTCGGCCGTGAGATCGGCCAGTTCGCCGCTCTCCGCCATTTGTTGCATCAGGGCCTGGGTTTCATCGGCAATGCGGAAGTTGAGATGGGCAAAGCGCGCGGCAAAGCGTGCAACGCGCAGCACGCGCAGGGGATCGTCACTAAAGGCATCGGACACGTGGCGCAGCTGACGGGCAGCGATATCCTGTTGCCCGTGATAGGGATCATAAAGCTCACCCTTCTCATCCTGGGCGATGGCGTTAATCGTCAAATCGCGCCGCTGTAAATCCTGCTCCAGGGTGACGTCCGGTGCCGACCAGGTGGTAAAACCGGTATAGCCTTTGCCGTTTTTCCGCTCGGTACGTGCCAGCGCGTACTCTTCCCGGCTGTCGGGATGGAGGAACACGGGGAAATCGCGGCCTACCTGCTGATAGCCTTGTTCCAGCATGATTTCTGGCGTCGCGCCAACCACCACCCAGTCTTTGTCTTTAACCGGCAATTTCAACAGCGCATCACGTACCGCGCCGCCAACAAGAAAGGTCTTCACGCACAACTCCAGAGATAAATAAGTGAACTGCGCGTCCGGGGGCTTCCGGCACCTGAATCCAGACGGGCACGAACTCTATTGTTGCACAAATTCGGCATATTGCAGACAGGCCAAAAGGGGCATCTGGCGATCCCCTGATAGCGAGCTGTGATGCAGACTAGTTCATCCAGCGATCGTTTTTCTTCCGGCGCGGCACCATATGCGGCAGCAGCAGACCGAGCAGCAGGCCCACACCGAGCACGCCGCCGCCATACATAAACCACTGCATGATGATCGTGCGCTGCTTGTCATCCAACTGAACGTTGGCGGCGCTGACTTTCTTCTGGGCCACAATTAGTTCGTTTTTAAGTTTCTGATTTTGCTCTTTTAAGCCATTAATCACGCTGTCGCTGCTGGCGACTTTATTCTGCATTTCTGCCGTGCGCTGGTTCCAGCTGTTATCGATATTCGCTAACTTAGCCGTCAGGTCTTTTACCTGTTGCTCCAGCTGTGGAACCCGGGTGCGCAGGCTGGGGTTTTCACTCAGCTGCGACAGTGGGATCCAGACGGTACGGCCTTCGGCATCGCGCACCTGACCATATTTGGTGGCGTCATTGGTCTGCAGCAACTGGACTTGTTCACCGGCGTTCAGCTTGCCGAGCAGGCGAAACTGATCGCCAGGGCCGCTGCGAACCCAGGTGGATAATTCGTCAGAAACGTAACGTTTTTCATCAGCGTGAGCAGGTGCAAGGGTGCTGAGGGCCAGCAAAGTGATTCCAGTGAGTGTGATTTTTTTCATTAGATTTCGTTTTGCTTAAAATGAAGATAATTTACCGGCACAGTCTGTAGAGGCTTCGCATAAATCTGAATGAGAACTATCCTGGTCTCATGACAGTGCGAAAAGGGTAGCGAAAGCACAAAGAAAGCAGAGACAGCCCGGCTTCTGTGCATTACTCTTCGCCTGAAAACCCCTAACCTTCAGCTCAGTGGATGCAGCAGAAGATAACCTGAAACAGGTAGGGAATATATCCTCAAGTACCAGCGGCGTTAGTGAATAAAAAAATATGACCATCGAGATCGAGCTTAAGTTCATTGCTAAACCAAATGCTGCCGGGAAACTGGCAGAACGGCTGGCGGCATTCCCGCATCAGCATCAGGCTGCCCGTCAGCTGACCAATATCTATTTTGAAACCGACGATAACCAGTTACGTCGATGGAATATGGGATTACGCATTCGTGGCGTGGACCAGCGCTACGAAATGACGCTGAAAACCGCCGGCACCACGCTGGGCGGGCTACATCAGCGAGGCGAATACAACGTTGATCTGACCGAACCGACGCTGGACATCAGTCGTCTGCCAGCCGACATCTGGCCGGAAGGCACCGACGTTGCGGCATTACAACAGCGCCTGCAGCCGCTGTTCAGCACCCATTTTGAACGTGAGATCTGGGTGGTCACGGCGGGCAGCAGTGACGTTGAAATTGCCTGCGATCGGGGCGAAGTCACGGCGGGGGAGTTTAGTGAACCCTTGTCAGAGGTTGAGCTTGAGTTAAAAGGCGGTCAGCGCAGCGAGATGCTGACGTTTGCCCGGCAGTTAATTGCCGTGGGCGATCTGCGAATGGGCAGCCTGAGCAAGGCTGCGCGTGGTTATCAGTTAGCGAAAGGCAATCCGCCGCGTGAGTTAAAACCCTTTCCGCTGTTAAAAGCGGGGCCGAAAGCCACGGTGGAAGAGGGCATGGTCGCGGCCATGGCGGCAGGTCTTGACCACTGGCAATATCATGAAGAAGTGTGGCTGCGTGGCAACAAGCGGGCCAGGGAAGCGGTGCGTGAGGCGCTGGATGTGCTGCGTCAGGCATTCGCGCTGTTTGGTGCGTTAGTGCCGCGCAAGGCCAGCAGCGAGCTGCGTCAGAAACTCACTACGCTGGAAGAGACGCTGTTGAACGAGGATGTTGACGCCGACAGCTTCTGTTTTTCTGCCCTCTCTGTGGAAACCCAGTTAGCACTTACTCACTGGTTAGCCGAGTCGCACTGGCGGCAGTGGATTGATGAAAAAGGACAAACCAAGCTGAACGGCTCCTTTAAACGCTTTGGCGATATCATGCTGGGCCGCATCAATGCCGACCTGAAAGAAACCTTCAGCACCATTCACCAGACTAACGAGTATCAGGACAAGGCCACACGTCTGGATCGGCAGTTGCTGGCGGTCCATTTACTGGCGGGCGCCTACTCGCCGGACGCGGTGCACGACTGGCTGGCACCGTGGCAGCAGCTGCAGCGCGCAATCAGGGATCAGCAGCACGCCAGCCTGGATTGGTTAAAGGCCCAGGCCATGAAACAGCCACCATTTTGGCTAACCAGCGGCTCGCCACGCTGAGTCACACCGCACGCTATCAGGGAGAGAACATGTTGCCATCCTTACCCAACCTATTGCGCACGCAGGCCGCGCAGGCCGTCGAACAGCTCGGTCTTGCGGATTCCGCCCTGAGTGAGGCACAGCTTGCCGGTCTGGCGTTCAGCGACTTTGTGCTGGATAACCTGCAGCAGAATCCGGACTGGTGGCAAGCCATCGCCGCGCAGTCGCCTCAGGCCGACGAGTGGCAGCAGTATACGCAGTGGTTGGACAGTGACATGGCAGCGGTAGACAGTGAAGCCAGCCTGATGCGCGTGCTGCGCCTGTTTCGTCGTCGCATGCTGGTTCGCATTGCCTGGATGCAGTGCTTACATCACGCCACGACAGAGCAGACGCTGCAGCAGTTAAGCGTGTTAGCCGAGGTGCTGATCGACGCCGCGCGCGCCTGGGTTTATCAGGACTGCTGCCGCGAGTTTGGCACGCCCTGCAATGCCGCAGGTGAGCCACAGCCGCTGCTGATCCTCGGTATGGGTAAGCTGGGCGGCGGCGAGCTGAATTTCTCGTCGGATATCGACCTGATTTTTGCCTGGCCGGAAAATGGCACGACGCGCGGCGGTCGCCGTGAACTCGACAATGCGCAGTTTTTTACCCGTATGGGCCAGCGCCTGATTAAGGTGCTCGACCAGCCCACGGCGGACGGTTTTGTTTACCGGGTGGATATGCGCCTGCGTCCGTTTGGCGACAGCGGGCCGCTGGTCATGAGCTTTGCCGCTCTGGAAGATTATTACCAGGAGCAGGGCCGCGACTGGGAGCGGTACGCGATGGTGAAAGCCCGGCTGATGGGCGATGAGCAGGATCGCTGGAGCCAGGAGCTGCAACAGATGCTGCGGCCCTTTGTTTATCGCCGTTACATCGATTTCAGCGTGATCCAGTCGTTGCGTAATATGAAAGCGATGATCTCGCGCGAAGTGCGCCGCCGTGGGCTGAAAAACAATATCAAGCTGGGTGCCGGTGGGATACGTGAAACGGAATTTATCGTGCAGGTGTTTCAGCTGATTCGCGGTGGACGTGAGCGCTCGCTTCAGCTCAGAGCCTTGTTACCCACGCTGTCGGCTATTGAATCCCTGGCATTGCTGCCACCTGAACAGGTTGCTGCACTGCGCGCTGCCTACCTGTTTCTGCGCAGGCTGGAAAACCTGCTGCAAAGCCTGACAGACGAGCAAACGCAAACGCTGCCGGAAGAGGCATTACCGCGCGCCCGTCTGGCGTGGGCGATGCAGTGTGATGACTGGTCCATGCTGAGCGCACAGCTGGACACGCACATGGCCGCCGTGCGGGCCATTTTCGATGAGCTGATCGGGGAAGATACACCGGATGTTGGCGATCGGCCCGAACTGGCCGATTTCAATATGCTCTGGCAGGACAGCCTGGAGGACAGTGAGCTGGCGCCGCTGGTGCCGCAACTGGATACCGCGCAGTGCCAGGCACTCAATCAGGCGCTGGAGGCGTTTCGCCAGGATATCAGCCGCCGTACCATCGGCCCGCGTGGTCGCCAGGCGCTGGATCAGCTCATGCCACGGCTGCTGAGTGAAGTGTGTTCACGCAACGATGCCCCGGTGACCTTCAGCCGACTGGCACCGTTGCTGCTGAGCGTTCTGACCCGCAGCACCTATCTTGAACTGCTGACCGAGTACCCCGGTGCGTTACGTCACCTGATTCGCCTCTGTGCGGCCTCGCCGATGGTGGCAAGCCAGCTGGCGCGTTATCCCCTGCTACTGGATGAGCTTCTTGATCCCGCCACGCTGTATCAACCCACCGCCACCGATGCCTATCGTGATGAGCTACGTCAGTATCTGATGCGCATTCCCGCTGATGATGAAGAACAGCAGCTTGAAGCATTGCGCCAGTTTAAACAGGCACAGCTGTTACGCATCGCGGCGGCAGACATTGCAGGCACGCTGCCGGTGATGAAAGTGAGCGATCACTTAACCTGGCTGGCCGAAGCCATCATTGAATCGGTGGTGCAACAGGCATGGAATATGATGGTACAGCGCTATGGCCGACCGTCACACCTTGTGCATGAACACGAACGGGGCTTCACGGTATTGGGCTACGGCAAGCTGGGTGGATGGGAACTGGGCTACAGCTCGGATCTCGATCTGGTTTTCCTGCATGACTGCCCGCTGGAAGCGGTTACGCAGGGAGAACGCAGCATCGACGGCCGTCAGTTTTATCTGCGGCTGGCGCAGCGCATCATGCATCTGTTCAGCACCCGCACCTCGTCCGGTATTTTGTACGAAGTAGATGCACGACTGCGTCCGTCGGGGGCGGCTGGCATGTTGGTCAGCACCTTTGAAGCCTTCGACGACTACCAGCGCAATGAAGCCTGGACATGGGAGCATCAGGCGCTGGTTCGGGCCCGCGTGGTGTTCGGTGAGCCCGCCTTGAGCGAGCGCTTTAGCGCCATTCGCCGTGCCATTCTCTGTCTGCCTCGCGACGCAACGGCGTTGCAAACCGACGTCAGAGAGATGCGTGACAAAATGCGCGCGCATCTGAGTAATAAGCACAAAGGCCGCTGGGAAATCAAAACCGACGAAGGCGGCATTACGGATATCGAGTTTATCGCGCAGTATCTGGTGCTGCGTTACGCGGCCGCGCAGCCCGCCTTAACGCGCTGGTCGGACAATGTGCGGATTTTTGAACTGATGGCCACCCATCAGAAAATGTCAGATGAGGAAGCGGCTGCGCTTACCCATGCTTATGTCACGCTGCGCGATGCGCTGCACCATCTGGCGCTTCAGGAGCAGCCGGGGCATGTTGAACCCGACGCATTCGCGCAGGAAAAACAGGCGGTGAACGGCAGCTGGCAGCGCTGGCTACAGTCACCACAATCTCTCACGGCGTGAGGCTGATAGCACCTGTCGCAACTGTGTTATCATCCGCGCACTATTTTGAATGCAGTCTGGAGTGTCTGGAATGAAAGTTACTCTGCCCGCGTTCGGCCAGGCCTCGGTGCTGGTCGTCGGCGATGTCATGTTGGATCGTTACTGGTACGGCCCCACCAGCCGTATTTCTCCTGAAGCCCCGGTTCCGGTGGTGAAAGTAGAAACCGTTGAAGAACGCCCAGGCGGCGCCGCTAACGTGGCAATGAACATTGCTGCGCTGGGTGCCGGTTCCCGCCTGATCGGACTCACCGGTGAAGACGATGCGGCTCAGGTACTGAGTAAAACGCTGAAAGATGTTCGTGTTGACTGCGATTTTGTCACGTTAAAAAGCCATCCCACTATTACCAAACTGCGTGTGCTCTCGCGCAATCAGCAGCTTATCCGCCTGGACTTTGAAGAAGGGTTTGAGCAGGTTGATGCCGCCCCGATGCACGAAAAAATGCGTCAGTCGCTGTCCCGCAGCGGTGCGGTGGTGCTGTCGGATTACGGCAAAGGCGCGCTGGACAGCGTTCAGCAAATGATCACGCTGGCACGCGAAGCGAATGTGCCCGTGCTGATCGATCCAAAAGGCACGGATTTTGCGCGCTACCGCGGTGCGACGCTGCTGACGCCCAACCTGTCTGAGTTCGAAGCCGTGGTCGGCAAGTGCAAAACAGAAAACGAGATTGTTGAACGTGGTATGCAGCTCATCGCCGACTGCGACCTTTCCGCCCTGCTGGTCACCCGTTCTGAGAACGGTATGACGCTGCTCCAGCCCGGCAAGGCTCCGCTGCACCTGCCTACGCTGGCGCAGGAAGTCTTTGACGTTACCGGCGCCGGGGATACCGTGATTGGCGTGCTGGCCGCAGCATTAGCGGCAGGTGACTCGCTGGAAGAAGCCTGTTTCCTGGCTAACGCTGCCGCAGGCGTGGTAGTGGGCAAGCTCGGCACCTCGACCGTCAGTATCGTCGAACTGGAAAACGCGATTCGCGCGCGTCCTGAACGCGGCTTTGGCATCATGACCGAAGCTGAACTCAAAGACGCCGTTGCGATGGCACGTCAGCGCGGCGAAAAAGTGGTAATGACCAACGGTGTCTTCGACATCCTGCACGCCGGGCATGTTTCGTACCTTGCTAATGCGCGCAAACTGGGCGATCGCCTGATTGTCGCGGTAAACAGCGATGCGTCCACTAAGCGCCTGAAAGGCGACAGCCGTCCGGTGAACCCGCAGGAAAACCGCATGATTGTGCTGGGTGCGCTGGAAGCGGTGGATTGGGTGGTGCTGTTTGAAGAAGACACGCCTCAGCGTCTGATCGCCAGCGTGCTGCCCGATCTGTTAGTGAAGGGCGGAGATTACAAACCTGAAGATATCGCGGGCAGTAAAGAAGTCTGGGCAAATGGCGGTGACGTACGCGTGCTCAATTTTGAAGATGGTATCTCGACCACCAACATCATCAAAACCATTCGCGGCGACTGAATGATGATGGCGGGAGCCTGCGCGCCCGCCATCCCTTTATTTAGTGGTCTTGTCAGCAGGGTTGGCTGCCGGAACGATTGCCGGTGCCGGGCCGGGTGTGCTGGTGGCAGCGGGCGCGGCAGAAGCCGAACTCTTGCTTTCCAGCTGAGCCAGACGTTGCTCCAGCGCCGCCAGTTTTTCCCGCGTACGCAGTAACACCTGAGTCTGTACATCAAACTCTTCGCGGTTGACCAGATCCATGCGGGTCATTTGTGCCTGCAGCGTCTGCCGGATTTTCTTCTCGACATCATCGCCAAATTCACGAACTCCCTTCGGCAGCGCGTCATGAACCTGACGGGCCATTTGTTCAATTTTTTTCGTGTCGATCATGATGGTTTCCTGATTACGGGTTGCTATGGCAGCATTTTACCAACGCTATGGTGACTTAAGTGTAATGCCTGAATTGAAAAGGTTAAACCTGAAATCCTTAGCGCAAAAAATGCTAAAGCAATAATGGCTTTCTGCATTGCCGCCCCGAATGGGAAGCGTTATAGTTAAAACGCTTATTCTCAGGGCGGGGCGAAATTCCCCACCGGCGGTAAATCAGCCCAGGCTGACAGCCCGCGAGCGCTTCACTCTCATGGTGAAGGTCAGCAGATCCGGTGAAATTCCGGGGCCGACGGTTAAAGTCCGGATGGGAGAGGGTAACGACATTTGTCAGGCATTATGTCTGTTTTGCGTCATTGCTACGTCTTTAAGGCGTCACTCCTAAGCTTGCCCTGATTCTGGTAACCCAATACATTTATAAGGTTTTATTACCATGAATCAGACTCTACTTTCTGAATTTGGCACGCCGAAACAGCGTGTAGAACGTGCTATCGCAGCGCTACGCGAAGGTCGCGGTGTGATGGTGCTCGACGATGAAGATCGTGAAAACGAAGGCGATATGATTTTCGCCGCTGAAACCATGACCGTCGAGCAGATGGCGCTCACCATTCGTCACGGCAGCGGCATCGTTTGTCTTTGCCTGACCGAAGAACGCCGCCAGCAGCTGGCGTTGCCGATGATGGTGGAAAACAATACCAGCGCCTACGGCACGGGTTTTACCGTCACCATCGAAGCGGCGAAAGGCGTTACCACAGGTGTTTCCGCCCAGGATCGTCTCACCACTATTCGCACCGCCATTGCCGATAACGCGAAGCCAGAAGACTTAAACCGTCCTGGCCACGTTTTCCCGCTCCGTGCACACGATGGCGGCGTTCTGGCCCGTGGCGGTCATACGGAAGCGACCATTGATCTCGTTACGCTGGCGGGCTTTAAACCTGCAGGCGTGTTGTGTGAACTGACGAATGACGACGGCTCGATGGCCCATGCGCCTGAAGTCATCGTCTTCGCGAAACAACATGCTATGCCGGTGGTTACCATCGAAGACCTGGTCGCCTATCGTCGTGAGCATGAAACGCGTCAGGCCAGCTAAACGTTTTCTCATCAGGCCAGATATTCTGGCCTGATTGTTTCACCCGGCACCGCCCGTTTTCCCCTCTGTTTTACCCCTCAATATTATTCAAATTTCCTGAAAGACAACATCATGCTTATCCGCGTGATAACGTCTGCAAACAGCGTATCGTAGTGTTCATTGAGTGAACATATTAAGGATCGCTATGAACCAGGTACGTATGCCGGCACTGTTTTTGGGACACGGCAGCCCGATGAACGCGCTAGAAGAAAACCGTTACACCGAAGCCTGGCGTCAAGCCGGTGCCACGCTGCCACGACCACGGGCGATCCTGGCCATTTCGGCTCACTGGTACACCCAGGGAACGGCGGTCACCGCGATGGAGAAGCCGCGCACCATCCATGATTTTGGCGGTTTTCCGCAGGCGCTGTTTGATACCCGCTATCCCGCGCCGGGTTCGCCTGAACTGGCAAACGAAATCGCTGAGATATTATCGCCTGTGCCGGTTTATCAGGACCATGCATGGGGATTCGATCACGGCTCGTGGGGCGTACTCATTAAAATGTATCCTGAGGCGGATATTCCGGTAGTCCAGCTTAGTATCGACAGCGGCAAGCCTGCGGCCTGGCATTTTGAGATGGGCAAAAAGCTGTCTGAACTGCGCGATCGCGGTGTCATGATCGTTGCCAGCGGCAATGTCGTGCACAACCTGCGTAAGGTTCTGTGGGGCGGCGGAAACGCTTATGACTGGGCGACAGGATTCAACGACTATGTGCGCGATAATCTGGCGGTTCAGGCCGAGGCGGATGCACATCCGCTGGTGAATTTTATGCAGCATCCGGATGCGGCGTTATCCAATCCGACGCCGGAACACTTCCTGCCGCTGCTGTATGTGCTGGGATCTCGCCATGCAGACGAGGCCGTCACCGTCCCTGTCGAAGGTATGGAAATGGGCGCTATCAGTATGTTGTCGGTGCAGGTCGGCTAGCGTGAAAACAGGCCAGCGTGCTGGCCTGGATAAGAACAGTCAGTCGATGAACGCGTGCGGATAAAAACGCGAAAGATCCTGGGTGATCAGGTCGCGATCTTCACGCAGGCCGATGCCTGCAGGCTGATCGTCTATCAACCAGCTGCCAATCAGGGTGTAGCTGTCACCAAATTTTGGCAGAGGGTGAAACTGCTGGACGATCATGCCTTCTTCGCCGTAAGGACCGTCCACACGGGCGATCTCTTTGCCGTTTTCCACAATACGAATATTGGCACCTTCGCGCGAGAACAGCGGTTTGACGACGTACTTGTCCATCGGGGGCACATCGTCTTCGGCAAACCAGGCGGGCAACAGGTTGGGGTGATTCGGGAACATCTCCCACAGCAGAGGCAGCAACGCTTTGTTTGACAGGATGCTTTTCCAGGCAGGTTCCAGCCAGCGTACGCCCGCATCGGCCAGCTTGGTAGAAAACATCTCGCGCAGCATAAATTCCCACGGATAAAGCTTGAACAGATTGCTGATGACCTGATCCTGGGCATCCGTAAACTGGCCTTTCTCCCCCAGCCCTATCTCATCGATGTAGAGAAACTCGCTCGGTAGTCCGGCTTCCGTGGCACAGTCCTGCAAGTATTGCACTGTGCCGCGATCTTCATCGGTATCACGGCAGCAGGCGAAATGCAGCCAGTTAAACCCCTGTTGCTGATGAAGCACCGTGAAGCGGCCGATGAGTTTCTCTTGCAGGCTGTTGAACTGATCGCTGCCTTGCGGCAGCTGTCCAGCGTTGAGCTGATCTTCAAGCCACAGCCACTGAAAAAACGCCGCTTCATACAGCGACGTGGGCGTGTCGGCATTGTTTTCCAGCAGTTTGGCATCGCTTTTGCCGTCCCAGGCAAGGTCAAGGCGCGAGTAAAGCGAAGGCTGACGCTGTTGCCATGAGTCGCGCACGAAGTCCCAGGTGTGCTTAGGGATGCGGAATTTGGTGAGCAGCGCTTCGCTGTTCACCACTTTTTCCACCACCTGCAGGCACATCTGATGAAGCTCGGCGGTGACGTCCTCAAGATAATCAATCTGCGCCAGCGTGAACTGATAGTAAGCATCTTCACACCAGTAAGGCTCACCGTGCATGGTGTGAAAACGAAAACCAAACTCCGTGGCTTTTTCCCGCCAGCCCGGGCGCTCTGAAATCGCGATGCGTTGCATAAACGGGGTTAGCCTCCCAGCGAACGATTAGAGGTGCCGGTGGCACTGCTACGCTGCATACTGTTTTGCTTCGCGACCGTTTCACCAAAGCCACCGCGCGTGATGGTTGAGGTCGTGGTCGGCTTAGGCGCCATGGCGGTTTTAGGAACCGTCATGGTTTTACCGGAAGTGGCGTTACCGTAGTTACGACCGGAAGCATCGACAAACTGACCGTTAGCCGGGCTGTTTGGCGTTTTAGGTGAGAACAGCGGCTGCTGCGCAAAACCTGCTCCGCCGCCCATCATGCGGCCCATCATATAGCCCGCCATCAATGGCATCCAGAAGCTGCCGCTTTGCTGCGACTCGGCGTTAGTGCTGCCCACGCTCGCCTGAGCAGGTGCCTGCTGACACTGGTTTTCACCAAATTCCGCCACACAGTCTTCACGCGTTGCGTATTTCGGTGCGGTGCGTTCAGCTTCTTTTTTCGCATTGTTAAACGCGGTGGTGCATTGCGCATTCTGGCCAGGGTTGGCTTTTGCGCAATCATCAGCGTTCTGATAAAGCGAGACGGTTTCATCGTTTTGTTCACAACCTGCCAGCATAAATACCGCTGATACAGCGATAGCAACAGGCGTTAAGTGTCTTGCTTGCCAGCTCTTACGAAAGGCGGCATAGCGGATCGTTTTAGTCCGTTTCATTATAAATATCCTGTGCCCAAAGGTAGCGCATAGAATAGGGGATGAGTGGCGAGAAATGAAGCTAACGGCCAGGCAGGACGGGGATCTTTACTTAGTTATACGTTTTTAAGAGAAGCGGGCCGCAAAGCAGCCCGCAACCTGATTAGTGACCGAATGGATTACGGCTGCTCTTATGGGCCGCAGGGCGCACTGGCGCCGTCGCGGTTTCTGAAGAGGACGCGATATGATCGTCACCCAACACCTGCTGAACGTTTTGCGGCTGAACGGTTTCAGGTGACGTGGAGATCTCTTTGCCTAACTGGCTGTTGAGAATACCCAGACTCTGCTCGTTTAGCGTACCCAGCGCATAGCTGATGTTCAGCTGGTTAATCAGATAGCTGTAACGGGCATCTGACAACTGCTGTTTCGCGTTATACAGGGTTGAGGTGGCGTTCAGCACATCAACGATGGTACGCGTACCGACCTGATAACCGGCTTCCATTGCGTCTAATGAGCTTTGCGCAGAAACCACGGCTTGTTTGTAGGCCGCAATGCTGCTCGCTGACGCGTTCACGTTGTTGTAAGAAGACCGCACCGTCTGGACAGCGGAACGGTGCGCCGCTTCCAACTGCTCGCTGGCGCTGACAAAGCTGTATTGCGCCTGTTTCACCTGCGAGGTCACGCTGCCGCCGCTGTAAAGCGGAAGCGTAAAGCTCAGGCCGACTTTACTGTTTCCGGTAATCGAGTCGGTTGAGTTTGCACTCTGTTCAGCGCGGCTTCCGCCGTACTTGCTGTTAGACAGGCCGGTTGAGGCAGTCAGATCGAGCGTTGGCAGGTGGCCTGATTCCGCAGAGCGAATCTGCTCACGGGCTAAATCCTGATTCAGGCGAGCAGAAAGCAGATTAAGGTTACGGCTTTCTGCCTGCTTGAGCAGCGAGTTAACGTCATCAGGTTTTGTGGTTTTAAAGCGATCGATATTCAGCGAGGCCAGCGCCAGATAGTCCATGCCGGTGATCTGACGCAGGGACTCCACCGAGTTATCCAGGTTATTCCGCGCTGTCACTTCATTCGCCAGCACGCTGTCATACTGAGCGCGGGCGTTCTGCACGTCGGTAATCGCAACCAGGCCCACGTTGAAGCGCTGAGTGGTTTGATCCAGTTCGCGGTAGATGGACATCTTCTGCGCTTCGACGTAAGAAAGCGTATCAATAGCTTTCAACACGTTGAAATAGGCCGTGGCGGTATTCAGAATCAAATCCTGCTGAGCAACCTGATACGTGACGTCCTGAATACCGGCGGTTTTTTCCTGCAGAGTCAGCGCGCGCCATTTTGACATGTCAAAAATGGTTTGCGTCAATTGCAGTGTGCCACTGGTCGTGTTGGAATGAATACCGCTACTATCACGATAGCCATTGGCATAGCTATAGTCTGCACCCAAACCCAGCTGTGGTAATAAAGGGCTGCGCGCTTCGTTGATTTTCTCAAACGCAGCATCGCGAGTGGCAGCGGAACTCCGCAGATCCGGGTTGCTTAAACGCGCTTGTTGGTAAACCTGAAGCAGGTTTTCCGCCTGGCTGGCGACGCTGAAACCGCCCAGGCTCAGCCCAATAAATAATGGGAGCAGTTTTTTCATTTGCATTCCTTTTGTTGCAGCAAATCGCAATGATAGTGCCGCCGGTAAGCCAAAAATTATCGCAGATTCTAGCAGAGGGCAACTGTGAGATAAGGTGGCTGAACGTGCCATATTTGTGTGTTTCAGGTAAATAACTCAGTAATGACTGTTTGAATGGTGCCTGGGCTTGTGTTTTATCTGTGTCATCCCAATCTGCAAAAGGAACCCAATGATGAAGGACAATAAAACATCACCTGTGACTTTCACAAAAAATGATGTAGAAATTATTGCACGAGAAACAGCCTACGACGGTTTTTTTTCCATCGTTCGCTACCGCTTTCGTCACCGTCTGTTTAAGGGCGGGATGAGCGGGGAAGTGACCCGTGAAGTTTTTGAGCGCGGTCATGCTGCCGTACTGCTACCTTATGATCCCATCCGTGATGAAGTGGTGCTGATTGAACAGATCCGCATCCCGGCCTTTGACTGCAGCCCAACGCCGTGGCTACTGGAAATGATTGCGGGCATTATTGAGCAAGGTGAAACCCCGGAACAGGTAGGGCGCCGTGAAGCCTTAGAAGAAGCCGGTCTGGACGTTGGCCGGGTGAAGCCCGTGTTGAACTATCTTGCCAGCCCCGGCGGCACCAGCGAACGTTTATCGGTGATGGTCGGTGAAGTGGATGCCAGTCTGGCAACAGGATGCCATGGTCTGGAGGAAGAGAATGAGGATATTCTCGTGCATGTGGTCAGCCGTGAACAGGCCTACCACTGGGTGGAACAGGGGATTATTGATAACGCGGCATCTGTCATCGCCTTGCAATGGCTGGCACTGCACCATAAAGAACTTCGAGAAGAGTGGACGCAAAAATGAAACAGCGCTATACCCCTGATTTCCCCGAGATGATGCGGCTGTGCGAGACCAATTTCGCCCAGTTACGCCGTCTGCTACCACGCGATGACGAGGCAGGCGCATCGGTGATCTATCAGGTAAGTGGCGCCCGCTATCAGTTAACAATTGAAGAATCCACCCGTTACACCACGCTGGTCGAAATTCGTCAGACGGTCCCGGCGGTGAGTTACTGGAGCCTGCCGTCGATGTCTGTCAGGCTGTATCATGACGCCATGGTCGCTGAAGTGTGTTCAACACAGCAGATCTATCGGTTTAAAGCGCGTTATGATTACCCGAATAAAAAGATGAATCAGCGTGATGAAAAACATCAAATCAATCAGTTCCTCGCTGACTGGTTACGCTACTGTCTGACGCATGGCGCGATGGCAGTACCGGTTTGCTGATACGTATAATGCATTGAATGGCGTAGAGACGAAGGAAACGCTTTGGATAGCCTGCTAACTCTTCCTGCGACAACGGGGTCCGAGTTTCGGATTCTGCAAGTGACGGACACACACTTGTTCGCAGGAAAACATGAATCGCTGCTGGGAGTGAATACCTGGTCGAGTTATGACGCGGTGCTGGATGCGATCATCGCGCAGCAGTGCGATTATGATCTCATTGTGGCCACCGGCGATCTCTCTCAGGATCACTCGGTCGAAGCCTATCAGCATTTTGTTGAGGGCATTTCGCGCTTGCCTAAACCCTGCGTCTGGCTGCCGGGTAATCATGATTTTCAGCCCGCGATGGTAGATACGCTGGCCAAGGCCGGTATTAACACCCATAAACATGTACTGATGGGGGAACACTGGCAGGTGGTGCTGCTGGACAGCCAGGTCTTCGGCGTGCCGCATGGCATGTTAAGCGACTATCAACTTGACTGGCTCCATAACGCGCTCGCGCGCTTTCCCCTGCGTCATACGCTGGTGCTGCTGCACCATCATCCTCTCGCTTCAGGCTGTACCTGGCTTGATCAGCACAGCCTGCGCAATCCGCATCAGCTTGATGCCGTGCTACAGCACTATCCGCTGGCAAAGACGTTGGTATGCGGCCATATCCATCAGGAAATGGATGTGGACTGGCACGGCCGACGCGTTCTGGCAACGCCTTCCACCTGCGTGCAGTTCAAACCGCACTGCACCAGCTTCACTATTGATACCGTTGCGCCGGGCTGGCGCTGGTTTACGCTGCACGATGACGGTCAGCTAGAGACGGAAGTTAACCGGCTCACCACTCAGGCGTTTTGTCCCGATCTTGACGCTGAAGGATATTGACGGATGAAGGCACTGCTTTACCTGCACGGCTTTAACAGTTCACCGCTTTCAGCAAAAGCCACGTTGTTTAAACAGTGGCTGAGCCACAACCATCCTGATATTGAGATGATTGTGCCGCAGCTTCCCACGTTTCCGGCCGATGCCGCCGCGATGCTGGAAGATATTGTGCTGAGCAACAGCGGGCGCGATATGGGGCTGGTAGGCTCCTCCCTGGGCGGTTATTACGCGACCTGGCTGTCACAGTGCTTTATGTTGCCTGCGGTGGTCGTCAATCCCGCCGTGCGGCCATTTGAGTTGCTGGTGGATTTTTTAGGGGAAAATCAGAATCCCTACACCGGCCAGCAATATGTGTTAGAGTCTCGCCACATTTACGATCTGAAAGTGATGCAGATTGAACCGCTGGAAGCACCTGATTTATTGTGGTTGCTGCAACAAACCGGCGATGAAGTGCTCGATTACCGCCAGGCGCTCGACTACTACAGCGCGTGCCGTCATACGGTGGAAGAGGGCGGAAATCATGCATTTACTGGATTCGAGCGCCATTTCCCGCAAATTCTGGACTTTCTGGGCCTGAATCACTCTTGAGTAACGCGGAAATCGCAACCATTTTCTTCTTCTAATCAGACAGTTACCATGAGTCAATCAAGCTATAATGCGGGTGACATTGAGGTCCTGACTGGCCTTGAGCCGGTTCGCCGTCGCCCGGGAATGTATACCGATACGACGCGGCCTAACCACTTAGGTCAGGAAGTGATTGATAACAGTGTCGATGAGGCACTGGCGGGCCATGCCAGGCGCGTAGAAGTGATTTTACATGCCGATCAGTCGCTGGAAGTCATCGACGATGGACGTGGCATGCCGGTGGATATCCACCCGGAAGAAGGCGTCCCGGCCGTGGAGCTTATTCTGTGCCGGCTGCATGCGGGCGGCAAATTCTCGAATAAAAACTACCAGTTTTCCGGTGGCCTGCATGGCGTTGGCATTTCGGTGGTTAACGCCCTGTCCAAACGTGTTGAAGTCAACGTGCGCCGTAATGGTGAGATCTACTTTATCGCCTTCGAAAATGGCGACAAAGTGCAGGATCTTACCGTAACCGGCACCGTTGCCAAGCGTAACACCGGCACCAGCGTCCATTTCTGGCCGGATGAGCACTTCTTTGACAGCCCGCGTTTCTCGGTGTCCCGCTTATCCCATCTGCTTAAAGCCAAAGCCGTGCTGTGTCCGGGCGTGGAAATTGTCTTTAAAGACAAACTAAACAATACCGAACAGCGCTGGTGCTATGACGATGGCCTGACCGATTACCTGTGTGAAGCCGTTAATGGCCTGCCGACGTTGCCGGAAAAACCCTTTGTCGGCACCTTTGCCGGTGATATTGAAGCGGTTGACTGGGCGTTACTGTGGCTGCCGGAAGGCGGTGAGCTGCTGACGGAAAGCTATGTAAACCTGATTCCCACCATGCAGGGCGGCACCCATGTGAATGGGCTGCGCCAGGGCTTGCTGGATGCCATGCGTGAATTTTGCGAGTACCGCAATATTCTGCCGCGCGGCGTTAAGCTGTCTGCGGAAGATATTTGGGATCGCTGCGCCTATGTGCTGTCAGTGAAAATGCAGGACCCGCAGTTTGCAGGGCAGACAAAAGAGCGTTTATCTTCGCGCCAGTGCGCCGCCTTTGTGTCTGCCGTAGTAAAAGATGCTTTCAGCCTGTGGCTGAACCAGAACGTGCAGGCAGCGGAACAGCTGGCGGAGCTGGCGATTTCCAGCGCCCAGCGCCGTATGCGTGCGGCCAAGAAAGTGGTGCGTAAAAAACTGACCAGCGGCCCGGCCCTGCCAGGAAAACTGGCAGACTGTACCGCGCAGGATCTGAATAAAACCGAGCTGTTCCTGGTGGAAGGGGATTCGGCGGGCGGATCGGCGAAGCAGGCGCGCGATCGTGAATATCAGGCGATCATGCCACTTAAAGGTAAGATCCTGAATACCTGGGAAGTCTCATCTGATGAAGTGCTGGCCTCGCAGGAGGTGCATGATATTTCGGTGGCGATCGGTATCGATCCCGACAGTGAAGACCTGTCTCAGCTGCGCTACGGTAAAGTCTGTATTCTTGCGGATGCCGACTCGGATGGACTGCACATTGCTACATTGCTCTGCGCTCTGTTTGTGAAGCACTTCCGCACGCTGGTAAAAAATGGCCACGTCTATGTGGCGATGCCGCCACTTTATCGTATCGATCTGGGCAAAGAAGTGTATTACGCGCTGGATGAAGACGAGAAAGAGGGCGTGCTGGAGCAACTGAAGCGCAAGAAGGGCAAGCCAAACGTGCAGCGTTTTAAAGGGCTGGGTGAAATGAACCCGCTGCAGCTGCGCGAAACCACGCTCGATCCCAATACGCGACGTCTGGTACAGCTCACCATCAGTGACGATGATATTGACCAGACCTTGCGGGTCATGGATATGCTGCTGGCGAAAAAGCGTTCCGAAGACCGCCGCAACTGGTTACAGGAAAAAGGCGATAAAGCGGACATTGAAGTGTAGTTCGCCGCCAGATGCAAAAAGCCCCGGCCATCGCTGGGGCTTTTTCATGTAAGCGCCGCAAAAAATTATTTACCCGGCTCAAGCACCAGAATTTTCACGTCCGTCACATAGTCTTTAATCGCAGTACGATGGGCTTCCATATGCGGCATCTGCTGATGTTGATCAAGATGGCGTAGCGTTTCCCACTGCTCCAGCATAAAAACCGAATCGGGTGAATTGTGCTTCCACGGCACCTGCGCCTGATGATCGACCAGAGGGCTGTACTGGTGACAGCCTTCTTCTTCCAGCACGGTAGGAATCACCTGGTGAAACGCATCCAGCACTTTCTGACGACAGCCTGGTTTTACACAAATTTCAGCAACGACGGTTAACATTCACTTTTCCTCTTTCTGGATGAAACGCTATTTAAGCAAAAATCTCGCTGAGGTGCGTGCGATAACGTGCAATATCGCGTGGGACATCAGGCTGTTTCATCACGTCGTTACAGATAAAGGTCGGCAATGCTTCCATACCCAGGAACTGATTCGCCTTGTGGAAATGCAGATAGAGTCCGTCTACACCAACGCCTTCAAAGAACTGCTCGGGGTCGGTAAAAGCCTCGAGGGGCGCGTTCCAGGTGAGGGACAGCATATATTTTTTGCCCTGAATCAGTCCGCCTGAACCGTATTTTTTGGCGTCGTCAGCACGTGTGCGTCCATCGCTGGCGTAAAGCTTACCGTGGCCTTCGGTGAAAACCTCATCAATGTAACGTTTCACGGTCCAGGGCTCGCCCATCCACCAGCCCGGCATTTGGTAAATGACTACGTCACTGTCGACATATTTTTGTACTTCTTCGGCCACGACATAATCGCTGTCGGCAACGGTAATCGTCACCTCATGGCCCAGATCACGCAGTTGGCTGGCGGCCACATCGGTCAGTGTATGATTCAGCTCGCCTTTAGAATGGGCGAAGGTTTTACCGCCATCGATAATTAAAATTTTACTCATTCAGCTTCTTTCCCCTATACGTCAATGGGGATAGCTTAGGGGGAGACGTGCCGGAGAAAAATGCGAGAATGATCACAACACTTTTGCGAATAGCGCAATAACCAGCGGGGTTATGTCACCATAACGGCGCAAACCCATCTTCGAAAAAAATATAATGATGAAAAAAACACTCGTAATCACGTTACTGCTGGCGGCGACCGGCGCTCAGGCTGAGTCTCGTCTGGACACCATCCTCAGCAGTAAAACCCTCAAAGTCTGCACCACCGGGGACTACAAGCCTTACAGCTTTCTGAAACCCGATGGCAGCTATGAGGGGCTGGATATCAGTATGGCCCAGTCGCTGGCGGCATCACTTGGGGCGAAGGTGCAGTGGGTTCCCACGACCTGGAAAACCCTGACGCAGGACTTTCTGGCTAAGCAGTGCGATATCGCGCTGGGTGGCGTATCGGTCACGCTGAAGCGCCAGCAGACCGCCTGGTTTGCGCAGCCGTTGGGCGTGGACGGTAAAATTCCGCTGGTGCGTTGTGCGGATAAAACGAAGTACCAGACGGTCGAACAGATGAACCAGTCCAGCGTGCGTCTGGTTGAGCCAGCAGGGGGCACGAACGAGGCGTTTGTTCACAGCCACTTACCTCAGGCCTCGTTAACGCTGTTTCACGATAACGTGACCATCTTCCAGCAGCTGGTGGACAACAAAGCCGATGTGATGATCACCGATGCCTCCGAGGCGCTGTACCAGCAAAAACGCTTTCCGACGTTATGTGCGCTCAACCCGGATAAACCGCTCCAGTATGGCGAAAAGGCCTATATGATTCCGCGTGATGATATGAGCTGGAAGCAGTATGTCGATCAGTGGCTGCATCTGAGCACCGCGACCGGGGAATATGCGCAGATCGCCCAGCAGTGGATGGGTGTGATGAAGTAACGAGAAAGCAGGGGGTTCCCCTGATGTGTTAACGCCGGGCTTCAAAACTGCAGATAGCCGTCCGAAACGGCGCACATGCGTCACTGTGCCCACCGCCACGGGAGCGGAACAGACAATTCGCAGCGCTGAGCAGAGCGAGGAAGCCAGAATTTGCCCGCAGGACGCGGGCAAAAAGCGGAGCCGGTACAGGAAGTACCGTCTCCGCTGGTTCGTCAGGCTGACGAACGCCGCGAAGGCACCGCGTTAGCGGCGCGAGGACGTCAGATCCGATACCGTGGCGGTGGGAACCGCACGGAACACCAACCACACATTTTTACCCTTCAGTACTCAATACAGCGACGCTTTTCCCAGTCCGCCAAACAAATTCATTTTGTAGCGGATCACCGCTTTAGCGGCTTCAATCGCTTCGGGATAGATAACGTTAGGGTCCCACCAGGTTTCACGGGTTAAGACTTCGCGGACTTTCTGGAAGTAGGCATATTTCATATCGCTGGAGATATTGATTTTACCCACGCCCAGCGTAACCGCTTCAGCCACTTCCGCATCCGGATTTGCCGAACCGCCGTGCAGCACCAGCGGAATGGACACGCGTTGCGAGATATCCCGCAGGATATGCATTTGCAGTTCCGGTTTCATATCTTTGGGGTAAATACCGTGCGCCGTGCCTATTGCCACCGCTAAGGTATCCACGCCGGTGCGCTGCACAAAATCTTCCGCCTGCGCCGGCTCGGTATAAATCACCTTACTGACGCCACCTTCTACCGACGTACCGGTATCGCCAATGGTGCCCAGTTCGCCTTCCACGGAAACGCCCACCGCATGGGCCAGTTTCACCACTTCTTTGGTCAGCGCCACGTTTTCTTCATAGGGCAGCAGCGAGCCATCAATCATGACCGATGTAAAGCCACACTGGATGGCCCGCAACACATGGGCAACCGAAGCACCATGATCCAGATGCAGGGTAAAGGGCACGCGGCTTTTCAGGGTGCGCTCCCGCACATAGCCAAAAAACGCATCCGTCACGAACTCCAGTTCGCTGGGATGAATAGAGATAATGGCCGGGGTGTGGGTGGCTTCGGCTTCTTCCACCACAGCGCGGATAAAACAGCTGTCAGCCACGTTAAATGCGCCTATAGCAAAGCGGTGTTGACGGGTGGGGCTTAACATCTCTTTCATTGAAATCAACATGTTAAATCTTCCTCAGCTTGTTTTACGACAAAGGGATGCCCTGCGCTGACGTTCAGCGACGCGCACCGGGTTACAGCAGAAAAAAATCAGATCTGATTCGCGGAGCCGGAGTCGCTCAGATAGTCATGCACGACTTCGCGACAGGCGGACGCCATCAGCGCCATCAGGTCAGGCAGTTCAGCAGAAGGATGCTGTTTAAGCGCCTGTTGGATCGCCTGCTTGCCGGCATCAAAAACGGCTGCACCGACGTTAATCTTGGCGACGCCGTGCTGACTGACGCGACGAATCGCCTCCGCAGGCGTGCCGCTGCCGCCGTGAAGCGCAAGGGGGACCGGCGAGACGGCATGCAGTTCTGCCAGACGCTGAAAGTCGATTTGCGGTTTGACGCCAGCGGGATAGAGCCCGTGCGCGGTGCCAACCGACACCGCTAACAGATCGATGCCCGTTTGTTCCAGAAAGGGCAGCACATCCGCCACCTGTGTCATTTTTACCGCGGCGTCCGCCAGCGCATAAGTTGGGGCATCGGCGATATGCCCCAGTTCGCCTTCCACACAAACGCCAGCGGTGTGGGCCATCTCGACCACCTTTGCCGTCTGGCGAATATTTTCTGCCAATGGCTCGGAAGAGGCATCGATCATCAGTCCGGTAAACCCCGCGCGAAAGGCCTGCCCAATCAGCGCAAAGTCTGTCCCATGGTCGAGCGCCAGGGCGACCGGCACACTGGCATCCGCCGCCAGCGCCTGAACCAGCGGCACGGCAACAGTGGGCGGAAAATGACGACTGTGTCCCTGATAAACATTCAGGATCAGGGGTGCACGTTGCTCTTCCGCCGCCTGCACGGCCGCACGGGCGCTTTCCAGGTTAAAACAGTTGATGGCCAGTACCGCGTATTGGTGACGGGCGGCCTGCGCTATCAGGTCATTCATTGCCGCGTACATACGCACTCCTTATTCCAGTGTGAATTTAATGTCGTCATCGCGAACGCTGTGGTCTTCCACGTCGTCAAACTCCTCGTCGGCTTCGGTGACCGGCTTTTTCAGCAGCGATAACATCACGCCACAGATCGTGCTGCCGATACCGAGCGCCAGACAGAACAGCCAGGGTTTGGTAAAGAGGGGAACCACGAACATACCGCCATGAGGCACAGGCGCTTCGACGCCCCAGACCATAATCAGCCCACCGGCGACGGCGGACGCCACCACACAGCTGCCGACGACACGAAACAGATCGCGGGCAGCTATCGGGATCACACCTTCGGTGATCATGCAGATCCCCATCGGAAAGGCCGCCTTCAGTGCTTCTTTTTCCGCGCGGGTGTACTTATGGCGGGTTAATAACCAGGAAAGGGTGATACCAAAGGGGGGGATCATCGAGCCGACAAATTTGACCGCTTCCGGTCCATAAATGCCGTCGACCAGCATGCCATCCGCAAACAGCGACATGGTTTTATTCACCGGGCCGCCGAAGTCGAAGGTCGCCATCGCCCCAAGAATCGCCCCCATGACGAATTTAGAACCGCCTTGCATGGATTCCAGCAGCGCAATCAACGCCTTCTGTAGCCAGACGATGGGTTGGCCGATAAAGGTCATCATCAGAAGTCCGGCGATAATGGTGCTCAGCACGGGCAACACCATGATGGGCATTAGCCCCTGCATCGACTGTGGCAACCGGATAGTGCGCCGCAGCAGAATCACCGTATAACCCACCAGGAAGCCACCCAGGATGCCGCCGATAAAGCCGGTGCCGATCTGACCGCAGATAAAGCCCACGATTAAACCGGGTGCAAAGCCAGGCCTGTCGGCAATCGAATAGGCGATGGCGGCGCTGATCAACGGCACGATCAATCCCATGCCCCAGCCGCCCATCTGGTTCAGCATCCAGGCTATCGTGCCGGGATGTTTGCCAACGTCCGGTCCGCCGATCACCTGGCCCAGGGCGATACAGATCCCGGCGGCGACAATCAGCGGGATCATCCAGGAGATCCCGGTCAACAGATGGCCTTTGATCTCCTGCCCATACTGTCTTTTGTTATCGTTCATTGTGGATCTCCTCAGGCGCGCGCCAGTGAATCCGCCACTTTTTCCAGAAACTTGATCGGCGACTTGATCACCACTTCGGTTTTCACCCTGACGATCGGTTTGCCGCGAAAGCGTTCTTCACCGTTGATCTTCACGTCTACCGCCAGAATGACCACATCGGCGGCGGCGATGGTGTCGGCATCCAGGGCATTTTCGGTACCAATGGTGCCCTGCGTTTCCACGTGGATGGTGTGACCAAGGGCATGTGCACCCTTGATCAGTTTTTCGCGCGCAATGTAGGTATGCGCGATGCCCGCCGTACAGGCGGCAACACAGACGATGTTCATGGTCTACCTCGGACGTGTAGGATTAACAGAGGTCGGTTTCGGCGTACTGACTGAACAGCCGAATGATTTCGCTGGGGTCATTTTCCACCAGCAACTGCGCTATCACCTCATCATCGGCCAGCGCACTGGCCACCTGGGACAGCAGGCGAATATGGGGAGTATTTTGATCTTCAAGACGCACGGCAAACAGGATAATGCAGCGCACCTTACTGCCATCCAGCGTTTCCCACGGAATATCCTGTTGGCTACGCCCAATGGCTAATGTGGTTTGTTTAACGGCTGACGATTTACCGTGCGGAATGGCAATATGGTTTTCAAACCCTGTCGATCCTTCCGCTTCACGTAGCCAGACGTCCTTGATAAAAGCCGCTTTATCGCTGATGGCGTCGTCACTGAACAGCAAATCGGTCAGTTCAACAATCGCCTCCTCTTTACTGCTGGCTTGCAGGTTGAGATTGACGCGGCGCGGCGTAAGAATGCGAGAAATATCCATCTGTCAGACCTCATTCAGTTAATGTTCAGCCAGGACGCTGTTAACGGCCTGCGGCAGTTGGCTGCCAATCATGGCGTCAGTCACACGACGAATGTCGTCGTCATTGAAAAACGCGGTCACATACACGGTTGGAAACGTCGCGATATCAAGATGAATGGTAGAAATCACCAGGTCCACCGGCTCTTGCTGGCAAAAATCGCCCAGGTTACTGGCAGAAATGACGCCCGCAATAATCCAGTCCGGGAACGCGCGCAGAATACGGCTCTTAAGGAGATGCGAAGTGCCCACGCCGCTGGAACACACCAGCAGAATACGTTTGTGGGCGATTTGCCGTTCCAGCGCAGCCTGAAAATGAACACACAAATAACCCACTTCATCGTCAGCGATGGACGCATAATGAAAACGTGTCGCGGTAATCTGCATGGCCCGCTGCGTCAGCGTAAAAATTTCACTCAGCTCGGTTTTAATATCCTCCAGTAACGGATTGCGAATACGAATATGATATTTAAGCCGATTAAGTAATGGCTTAATATGAAAAAGTAAACCTTCAAATAATAAAGGATCGGTGGTGAGATCCTGTTGAATGAGATCTGAGAAGCAGTGAATTAATTCAAGCGTTATATTGCGCGATTCTTTATTCGAAAAGTGATATTGCGGCAGCATATCGCTACCGCGTTCCTCAACAACAATGCCGGAAGAAATAATGTACTGATAAATAAATCCGATCTCATCAGCCGGTACTGACTGTCCTAAACGTTGTTCAATCTGTACCACCATTTGGCGAGCAATCTTCAGGATACGGTTGTCCATTTCCTGAGCGCTCAGCGCCAGCGGCAGGGATAAGGCCTTACCCTGCGACATGCGGTGGATCATGATCAGGATGTGGGTCGACAGATTGATGTAGTAGGCATCGCTCAGGGGATAGCCAAGCTGCTGCTCCATGTGCTGCAGTAAGGTCTGCACAAAGGCCACATCTTCTTCGCCAAAATAGTGAATCAGCGCCTGGTAACTGCCCGGGTCCAGCCGCGGCAACGGCGTATTACTGCCAACGTTATGCTGCATAACATCGTTAATCAGCGATACCATTGCCTGGCGCAATGCCTGTTCGCTGCCTTCCACATGGGTACCGCTCTGACTGCGCACGACCTGGAGTTCCAGCGGCTGCAGCCACTCTTCAATCACCTTTAAATCGTTGACGATAGAGGCATGGCTGATGAAATAACGTTCAGATAATTTACTGATTGAGGTTTCTCGCGGGGCATCCCTCAGCAGCTGCGACAGAATTTTCACCCGGCGTGCATTGTTGCTTAGCCCCTCAGACCAGTTTTCTTCACTGGCGAGGTGCTGCTGTAAAAGCAGGCGTTGCTCTCTGTCGTCGGTTTGCAGCATCACACTGCGTCCGGGCAGCTTGATCAACGGCACCTGCCAGTCACTCAGCCAGATTTCCAGGCGCTGTAAATCGCGATAAATACTTTTTTCCGACACTCTCAACTGCTGGGCTAATTGCGTTAAAGCCAGCGGCGTGCCGGCCTGTAGCAGTAATTTCAGTAAGCGATGTTGTCGTGAAGTCAGATTCTGCATTCAGTCACCTGTCTATTATTTCGTTAGCGGTGCTTAAGTGGCAATTCGTTTAATCCAACCTGGCATAAAAATAAAATAACCTGATGTCGATGAAAGGGAATGTAGGGCGAGAAAGGCGAATCAACAATACTAAATGTTGTCCCGGAAGCAGGACAGGATTAATACGCGCGACGTTCGCCAGTAATTAATTGCGAGCGCGGTCACAAACTATTAGAAATAAGATGCTGAGCATTTTGTCCGGAGCGTCGTTTTTGGCATGCAATAAACAGGGAAAAAACCCTGAGCTGACTGCGTCAGGACTGTGACTAACACCCGCGAATAAGGTACTATCCTCGCCAAACAACCGCCGGGTGATCCGCCGTTGCGGGTCACGATGTGAGGATGAGGACTTAATGAGCGAATTGACGCAGGATGGTGCAGAGCGTCTTGCCCTGCATACGTTTACTGAGAATGCGTACTTAAATTACTCCATGTACGTCATCATGGACCGCGCGCTGCCTTACATTGGCGACGGTTTAAAGCCCGTGCAGCGCCGCATTGTCTTTGCGATGTCAGAGCTGGGACTGAACGCCACAGCCAAATTTAAAAAATCCGCCCGTACCGTGGGTGACGTGCTGGGTAAATACCATCCTCATGGCGACAGCGCCTGCTATGAAGCCATGGTGCTGATGGCGCAGCCGTTTTCCTACCGCTATCCGCTGGTCGATGGTCAGGGGAACTGGGGGGCACCGGACGATCCCAAATCCTTTGCCGCCATGCGTTACACCGAATCACGCCTGTCTAAATATGCCGAAGTGCTGCTGGGCGAGCTGGGTCAGGGCACGGCTGACTGGGTGCCAAACTTTGATGGCACCATGCAGGAGCCGAAGATGCTGCCCGCGCGGCTGCCGAATATTCTGCTGAACGGCACCACCGGCATCGCCGTGGGCATGGCAACCGATATTCCGCCGCACAATTTGCGTGAAGTCGCCCAGGCCGCTATTGCCCTCATTGACGATCCCAAAACCAGCCTGGATGCGCTGCTGGAGATCGTGCAGGGGCCGGATTTCCCGACCGAAGCCGAGATCATTACGCCGCGTGAAGAGATCCGTAAAATCTACCAAAACGGACGCGGCTCGGTTCGCCAGCGTGCGGTGTGGAAGAAAGAAGAGGGTGAGGTGGTGATCACTGCGCTGCCGCATCAGGTGTCGGGTGCCCGCGTGCTGGAGCAGATTGCCAACCAGATGCGCAACAAAAAGCTGCCGATGGTAGAGGATCTGCGTGACGAATCCGATCACGAAAACCCCACCCGGCTGGTGATCGTACCGCGATCCAATCGCGTCGATCTGGATCAGGTCATGAACCACCTGTTCGCCACCACTGACCTGGAAAAAAGCTACCGTATTAACCTCAACATGATCGGGCTGGATAACCGTCCGGCGGTGAAAAACCTGCTGGAGATCCTGTCGGAATGGTTGGTGTTCCGCCGCGACACCGTGCGTCGCCGTCTGAACTACCGGTTAGATCGCGTGCTGCGTCGCCTGCATATTCTTGACGGTTTGCTGGTGGCCTTCCTCAATATCGACGAAGTGATTCACATCATCCGTACTGAGGATGAGCCGAAACCGGTACTGATGTCGCGCTTTGAGATCAGTGAAACCCAGGCCGAAGCGATCCTTGAGCTCAAGCTGCGCCATTTAGCGAAGCTGGAAGAGATGAAGATTCGCGGCGAGCAGAGCGAACTGGAAAAAGAGCGCGATCAGCTGCAGTCGATTCTGGCGTCCGAACGCAAAATGAATACGCTGCTGAAAAAAGAACTGCAGGCCGACAGCAACAGTTTTGGTGACGATCGCCGTTCACCATTGCGTGAGCGCGAAGAAGCCAAAGCACTCAGCGAAACTGAGCTGGTTCCCTCCGAGCCTGTCACCATTGTCCTGTCACAAATGGGCTGGGTGCGCAGTGCTAAAGGACATGATATCGATCCGGCAGGGCTGAGCTACAAAGCCGGCGACAGCTATCTGGCGGCGGCGCGCGGTAAGAGTAATCAACCCGTCGCCTTTATCGATTCAACCGGACGCAGCTATACGCTCGATCCCACCTCGCTGCCGTCGGCACGGGGTCAGGGCGAGCCGCTAACCGGTAAGCTGACGCCACCGCCGGGTGCTGTCGTTGAACAGGTGCTGATGGAGCCAGAAGAGCAGCGTTTGCTCATGGCTTCTGATGCCGGATATGGTTTTATCTGTACCTTCAACGATCTGATTTCGCGCAACCGTGCGGGCAAAGCGCTGCTGACCTTGCCTGAGAATGCGCGCGTGATGACGCCAATGGCCGTGCATCACGAAGACGACATGTTGCTGGCCATTACGCAGGCCGGCAGGATGTTAATGTTCCCGGTAGGCGAGCTGCCGCAAATGTCGAAGGGCAAAGGCAACAAGATTATCTCCATTCCGTCGGCGGATGCCGCAGCGGGAGTCGATAAACTGGCCTGGCTGATGATACTGCCACCGGGCAGTGCGATTACGCTGCACGTTGGCAAACGCAAGCTGCTGTTACGCAGTGAAGAGTTGCAGAAGTTCCGTGCCGATCGCGGCCGTCGTGGCACGTTGCTGCCGCGTGGCCTGCAGAAAATTGATCGGGTCGAACTGGATGCACCGGCACGTCCTGACAGCGCGGACAGCGACGCGTAATTCACCCGGCTGGCTGATGGCCAGTCGTGTCACATTGAGGAAACTATGTTACTGATATTACGTACTATTATCGTCGTGATTTATTCAACCCTGTTAAGTATTTTCGGGTGCATCTGGTGTCTGTTCTCGCCACGTAACCCGCGCCACGTCGCGACCTTTGGTCACCTGTTTGGCAAATTATCGACCCTGTTTGGCCTTAAAGTAGAGCTTCGCCGCCCCGAAGGCGCGGAAAACTATGGCAACGCGATTTACATCGCTAACCATCAGAACAACTACGATATGGTGACGGCAGCCAAGATTGTGCAGCCCACGACGGTCACCGTGGGTAAAAAAAGCCTGTTATGGATACCCTTTTTTGGGCAGCTTTACTGGCTGGCCGGTAACCTGCTGATCGATCGTGACAACCGCGCCAAAGCACACGGTACGATTGGTGAGCTGGTAGATCAGTTTAATAAAAAGCGCATTTCATTCTGGATGTTTCCAGAGGGCACGCGCAGCCGCGGTCGCGGGTTATTACCGTTCAAAACCGGGGCATTTCATGCCGCCGTTGCGGCGGGCGTGCCGGTCATTCCGATTGTGGTCTCGAATACTCACGGCAAAATTAACCTCAACCGCCTGAAAAACGGACTGGTGATTGTGGAGATGCTGCCGCCGGTGGACGTCAAACAATTTGAGGCCACTTCAGTCCGTAAACTGGCGACGCACTGTCGTGAATTAATGGCGGCAAAGCTGGAAGAGCTGAACGCCGAAGTCGAAGAACGTGAAAAAAACGGTAAAATCTAACCGATAAGTCCTTTGTCGGACTATTCTGCATGGATGCCCCACGGCGGGTTTCGCTCGCCGTGTACGCAGCACAGCAATAAAAACAGAGTTGGCGTTTCAGCGCCACGCGTAAAAGGTCTGAAATTCAATGTCTTTCAGCAGACGTCAGTTTATCCAGCTTTCTGCCGGTGTGGCGCTCAGTGCCACGGTTATGCCTCATGCGGCGCGTGCCGCGTCTGCGCGTGGTGACACGCCGCTTCCTGTTCCTCCGCTACTGGAATCGCGCCGTGGTCAGCCGCTGTTTTTAACCCTGCAGCGCAGCCACTGGTCGTTTAACGGTGATAACAATAAAGTCCCGGTCTGGGGCATTAACGGCATGTATCTGGGCCCGACGGTGCGCGTGTACAGCGGTGATGATGTCAAACTGATCTACAGCAATCGCCTTAACGAACCGGTTTCCATGACGGTCAGCGGCCTGCAGGTGCCCGGTGCACTGATGGGCGGTGCGCCGCGTATGATGTCAGCCGGCGTTGACTGGGCACCGGTGCTACCGATTCGCCAGAATGCCGCCACCTGCTGGTATCATGCCAATACGCCAAATCGTATGGCCCCGCACGTGTATAACGGCCTGGCGGGCATGTGGCTGATTGAAGACGACATCAGCAAGCAGTTACCGCTGCCGAAACACTATGGCGTGGACGATTTCCCCCTGATCATTCAGGACAAACGGCTGGATAACTTTGCCACGCCGGTTTATGACCCGCCGGGCGAGGGCGGTTTCCTGGGCGACACGTTGCTGGTCAACGGTGTGCGCAATCCCTTTGTTGAGGTCTCGCGCGGTTGGGTACGTCTGCGGTTGCTGAACGCCTCCAATGCGCGACGTTATGAACTGAGCATCAGTGATAACCGCCCCTTTACGGTGATCGCCAGCGATCAGGGCTTCTTGCCGTCACCGGTTGCGGTACAGCGCTTAACCCTGGCACCGGGCGAGCGGCGCGAAGTCTTAGTGGATATGTCGCAAGGGGATGAAGTCTCCATCACGGCAGGCACGGCGGCGGGCATTATGGATCGCCTGCGGGGTTTCTTTGAACCCTCCACGATTCTGACCTCAACGCTGGTGCTGACGTTACGGCCTACCGGCCTGCTGCCGCTGGTCACCGATAACCTGCCGATGCGTTTACTGGCCGATCAGATTCTGGACGGTGCGTCGGTGCGTACGCGGGAGTTCCGCATTGGCGACAGTATGCCGGGCATCAACGGTGCCGTATGGGATATGAACCGCATCGACTCCACCGCCCAGCAGGGCACGTTCGAGCGCTGGATTATTCGTGCCGATCGTCCGCAATCCTTCCATATTCAGGGCGTGATGTTCCTGATTAAGAGCGTGAACGGTGCCCAGCCGATGGGCGAAGATCGCGGTTGGAAAGATACCGTCTGGGTGGACGGCGACGTCGAGCTGCTGGTGAGCTTTACGCAAAGTTCGTCAGAGCATTTTCCTTTTGTCTACCACAGTCAGACCCTGGAACTGGCGGATCGCGGCACGGCAGGCCAGTTACTGACGCAACCCACGCTGTCTTAAGGTTGATGTGAGGGGAAAGCGGCTTGCCGCGTTCTCCTGCGGCGTCGCCATGACCGCGCGCAGTCGCCTGGCGCAAACGGACCGGTACGCCCGATGAAACGTCATGCATTGGGCATCGCGCACCAGAGATAAAAAAGCCTCTCTGGGGCAGAGAGGCTTGATGGGGCAAGATGCAGACAAGGCGGTTGCGTTAGCCGTTGAACGTGTCCGGGTCTGGCCCCAGACGATTGCCGCTGTCCAGCCTGGCAATCTCGCTCATTTCTGTCTTATCCAGGCGGAAATCAAACACCTTGAAGTTCTCTTCAATGCGCGCAGGCGTTACCGATTTTGGAATCACGACCAGACCACTGTCCAGGTGCCAGCGGATAACGATTTGCGCCGGGGTTTTACCGTATTTCTTCGCCAGCGATTTGATGATGTCCTGATCGAATACACCTTCGCCACCCTGAGCCAGGGGGCTCCAGGATTCTGTCTGAATCTGATGCATGGCGTTCCATGCATGCAGGGTGCGCTGTTGCAGCATCGGATGCAGCTCAATCTGGTTAATCACCGGCGTCACGCCCGTTTCTTCCAGCAGTCGCTTCAGATGCGGCTGATTAAAGTTACACACGCCAATGCTTTTAACCAGGCCCTGCTGCTGGAGCGCGATCATGTTCTTCCAGGCTTCAACATAGTGATCGTTTTCCGGGCACGGCCAGTGCATCAGATACAGATCGACCTGGTCCAGCTTGAGCTTTTCCAGGCTGGTTTCCAGCGCCTGCTGGACATTTTGCTGGTCGTTATTCCACAGCTTGGTCGTGACAAAGATATCGTCACGCGCGACGTCAGTTTCCTGTAACGCCTGACCAATCGCCTCTTCGTTTTTGTACGCGGCAGCGGTATCAATGGAACGATAGCCGACCTCCAGCGCTTTCAGCACGGCGTGACGCGCATCTTCGACGCTGGCTTGCCACACGCCAAGTCCCAGTTGCGGCATCATGTTACCATCGTGCAGTTTGATAATAGGTTGGTCTGCCATGACATGCTCCTTACATTTGCAGTAAACCAGTGAATCTTCGCTGTGCTTAAGTCTAGCTAACAATTTGCAGGCTGCTTGTGAACCGCACAGGATAACCCTGCCTGATCCTGTCAACTTCTTGCCTGATTCTCCATTTTGCTGGCGAATTAACCAGGTGCGCGGCAAACTGCTATTTTATTTTCTGGAGTGATTATGCCCCACGACGCACTGTGCCAACGTCTGGCTCAACAGGTGGTCACGTTGATGACCCACGGGCGCGAACAGCTGTGCCCGGTAGAAAACGTCTCGCTGATCTATGCCGGTCAGTATCGCCCGCGTACGCCGATCATGTATCAGCCCGGCATCGTTATCCTGTTTCAGGGAAGTAAAACCGGCTATCTCGGCAGTACGGTTTTTCAGTACGATGCCACAAAGTATTTGATGCTGACCGTACCGCTGCCTGTCGAGTGCGAAACCTGGGCGTCACCCGAACAGCCCTTAGCCGGGATGTGTCTGAACGTGGATACCGCCAGTTTGCAGGACCTGCTGATGGCGATTGGTGACGACGAAGGGTTTCAGCCACAGCCGCTTACCTCCGGTATTCACGCTGGCTGGCTAACCGAGCCGATGTTATGCGCCGCAGAGCGCCTGCTGGATGTGATGACACAACCACGGGATGCCCGCGTGCTGGGACCGGACATTGTGCGGGAAATTATTTATTACGTGCTGACCGGGCCGATCGGCGGGGCGCTGCTGTCGCTGGTCAGTCGTCAAACGCAGTTCAGCCAGATTGCCCGGGCGGTGCGGCGCATTGAGCATCACTACGCTGACAATCTCAGCGTGGAGGCGCTGGCGGCAGAGGTGAATATGAGCGTGTCGGCGTTTCATCATAACTTTAAGGCGGTGACGCAGACGTCGCCGTTGCAGTACCTTAAACGTTATCGCCTGCATCAGGCGCGGCTACTGATGTTGCATGATGGCCTGAAAGCCAGCGTGGCGGCGGTGCGCGTCGGCTATGAAAGCCCCTCGCAGTTTTCACGGGAGTTTAAGCGCTATTTTGGCGTGACGCCGGGAGAAGAAGTGAATCGGGTGCGTCAGACGGTAGCCGAACCCGCCGGCTGACGCAGCCCATGCTCAGGCGTGTTTTTGACGACGCTTTTTCCAGATAACGATGATGCTGCCGACCAGTCCTACCACCAGTAGCACCATCGGCAATATCATCAGAATCGCCATCACCTGATCTTCGTGACGTTTAATAAAGGGCACCTGGCTGATACCGTAACCCATGGTCACTACGATGCCGACCCACAGCAGGCCGCTCAGCCAGTTAAATAACTGGAAACGGCCATTGGACAGCCCGGATATACCTGCCATGGTCGGTAACAGGGTGCGAATAAAAGCCAGAAAGCGGCCAACCAACAGCGCCATCAGGCCATGGCGGTTAAACATATTCCATGCGCGTTGATGATATTGCGCCGGGAGCTGCATCAGCCAGCTCTTGACCAGTTTCGTGTTGCCTAGCCAGCGTCCTTGCAGATAACTCAGCCAGCAGCCCAGACTGGCGGCAGTCGTCAGAATCAACAGCGTCGGGAAAAAATCCATCACCCCTTTGGCGACCATGGCACCTGCCAGCAGTAGCAGGCTGTCACCGGGCAAAAAAGAGGCAGGCAACAAACCATTTTCCAGAAACAGCGTCATAAACATGACGCTGTAGACGATCCAAACCACATCTGGATTGGCCAGCGCGGCGAAGTCTTGATGCCAAAGCGCGTGCACAATCTCGTGTAAAACACCCATTAGCTATCCCATTACGTCACAATAAGACTTACTCGTTCTGTTCAGACCTGCCTGACCTCTTACTTCCACCACCGCAACAGCGTGCGGTGGAAGGGTAAAATGCTGCGGTTCTTCTGCTGGCTGAACACTTTTTTTATAAACTGAATGTTAACAGCTAACCAGCCATGACCGGGTGTTATATCACGACGGTCGGCGCCTGGTTTATATCATGTTTACTATTTTAGCGCGTCAGGCGATCAAAGCCTGTCTCAAGATCGACCCGTAAATCATCCACATGTTCCAGGCCGATATGGAGCCGTATCAGCGTGCCCTCGACGTCCACGCCACCGGCCGGGCGAATGGCCGCCAGCTCCTCAGGCTGATTGGCTAAAATCAGCGACTCATAACCGCCCCATGAATAGGCCATGCTGAAATGATGAAAATGGTCGAGGTAATTCGCCAGCTGTTCACGGCTGAGTTTTTGCTGCAGAACAAATGAAAATAAACCGCTGCTGCCGTTAAAGTCACGCTGCCAGAATTCATGTCCCCGGCAGGAAGGCAGTGCCGGATGGTTAACACGCGCCACTTCAGGTCGCGCAGCAAGCCATTCTGCCACCTGTAACGCGCTCTCTTCGTGCTGGCGCAGGCGCACGCCGAGTGTACGCAGGCCACGACTTGCCATGTAAGCCGTATCGGCGTCCACCATCTGACCCATCAGGTAGCTGTTTTCGCGCAGTTGATCCCAGCAGCGGGCGTTGGCAACAGCGGTGCCAATCATGGCGTCACTGTGACCAATCAAGTATTTCGTGCCGGCCTGAATAGAAATATCCACGCCAAGGGCCAGCGGGCTGAACAGCACCCCAGCCGCCCAGGTGTTATCGATCATAATGATGGCGTCGGGCGCTTTAGCGCGCACCGCCGCGACGATAGCGGGAACGTCCTGCACTTCCATCGTGATGGAGGCGGGGGATTCCAGGAAAACCACGCGGGTATTCGGTTGAATCAGTGCGGCGATGTCACCACCGATACAGTGATCAAACCAGGTGGTGGATACCTGGAGTTTGCTCAGTATTTTCGTGCAGAAGTCCTGAGTCGGTTCGTAAACCGCCCCACTCATTAAAATGTGGTCGCCCGCTTCAACGAACGCGAGGATGGCATTGGAGACGGCTGCCGCGCCGCAAGGGTAGAGAACACAGCCCGCGCCGCCTTCCAGCTCCGTCATGGCATCCTGCAAGGCGAAATGTGTCAGGGTGCCGCGACGACCATAAAACAGCTCGCCCTTCGCACGCCCGGCGGTGGCACGTTTTTTCTCAGCTACGGTATCAAAAACCAGCGAAGAGGCGCGCTGAATCACCGCGTTCACCGAACCCTGGGTATAACGCTTGTTGCGTCCAGCACTGACGAGTGTGGTATCAATTTTTTTCGTGGTCATAGCTCTCTACTTTGCCGCTTGCAACTCAGACTTCACGTTACCACGAATTCGGCAACGGCGTTGAGCGGCTAAACAGATTATTGCCGCAGCAATAGCGAGATTTCGCGGGCTGCCTCCTGCAACAGTGGTAAATGGTGCTGGCGCAGCATATCGGCGGAAACCTGTCCGGCATGCACGCCCACATTCAGGGCGGCCACGATCCGGCCATCCGGCGCGCTGAGCGGCACGGCCAGCGATCGTAGTCCGATTTCCAGTTCCTGATCGTTGATGGCGTAACCCTGCTGCCTGACGCGCGCCAGCTCCTCGCGCAGCGCGCTACTGCTGACCAGCGTGTGGCTGGTGTAACGCAGTTGGGTTAAACGCGCCAGATAATCATTTAGCGGTTCGCTGGCAAGCCCACTTAACAGCACTCTTCCCATGGAGGTGGTGCTGGCCGGTAAGCGGCTGCCGATATGCAGGTCGATCGTCATGATGCGCGATGCTGACGCACGGGCGATATAGAGAATGTCATCCCCGTCCAGTACCGCCATCGAACAGGATTCGTTCAGCGTCTGGCTGAGCTGGCGCAAAACCGGCTGTGAGGCGCTCGCCAGCGGCGTAGCCCCTAACCAGTTGTGACCCAGAGAGAGCACACGCGGACGCAGTTCAAAGTTTTTGCCATCCTCCGCATACACAAACCCCAGCTTGCTCAATGTATAGAGACAGCGCCGCACGGCCGCACGGGGAATGCCGGTACGCTGGCTGATTTGCGACACGGACATCAGACGCCGCTGTGGCGTAAACGCCTGTAGCACCTCCAGTCCCCGCGCCAGTGAGGCCATAAAGTTGGGATCGCCTTTCCAGGGATCGCTGTTAGCGCGCAGTGGTTGTTGTTCATCCGTCATGATGTTCTCCCGTGAGTGGCTGGAGCCGTGCACGCCTGTGTGCGCGATCACAATGCCCCGTTTCAGTCTGTCGTTGACCGATAATCGCACACTATTTCGATTATCGGTATTGTTTGCTGTCACAGAGCGATCTACTTTTTGACTATTCAACACAAACCGGCCTGAGCCGGGCTAAAGGAACAGCAGATGATCGATAAAAGTGTGGCAACGCTGGCAGAGGCCGTTGCGGTGATACCGGACGGGGCCAGCATCATGATTGGCGGGTTCGGGCCCGCAGGCCAGCCCCTGGAACTGATTGATGCGCTGATCGACAGTGGCGTCCGTGGGTTGACGGTGATCAGCAATAACGCCGGTAACGGCGAAAGCGGCCTGGCCGCGCTGCTGAAAGCGGGCTGCGTCGATAAGATGATTTGTTCCTTTCCACGTCAGGTCGATTCATGGGTGTTCGACGAACGCTATCGCCGTGGGGAAATCGCCCTTGAGCTGGTGCCGCAAGGCAACCTTGCAGCCAGAATGCAGGCAGCCGGGAGCGGCTTAGGCGGGATTTTTACGCCGACCGCCTTTGGTACGCCGCTGGCGGAGGGCAAGGAAACGCGCGAGATCGACGGTCGCCATTACGTGTTTGAAAAACCGCTTAAGGCCGATTTTGCCCTGATAAAAGCGCACCAGGGCGACCGCTGGGGCAACCTCGTTTACCGCAAAGCAGCACGAAACTTTGGGCCGGTGATGGCCATGGCCGCCACCACCACGATTGCCCAGGTCGCAGAACTGGTGCCGCTTGGGCATCTCGATCCTGAAAACGTCGTCACACCGGGCATTTTTGTGCAGCGGCTGGTGGCCGTCGCGCATCCCGTCACCCTGACCGTTTCCGCCTGAGGAACAGACTATGCAAAAACTCACCCGAGACCAACTGGCCCAGCGCGTGGCGCGTGATATTCCTGAAGGTGCTTACGTTAATCTGGGCATCGGCCTGCCCACCCGCATTGCCAACTATCTGCCTGCGGACAAAGAGATCTTTCTGCACAGTGAGAATGGCCTGCTCGGCATGGGGCCGGCACCCGCAGCGGGAGAGGAAGATCCGGAGCTGATCAACGCCGGGAAAGAGCGGGTGACGCTGCTGCCTGGCGGCTGTTTTTTCCACCACGGCGACTCGTTTGCCATGATGCGCGGCGGGCATCTGGATATCTGCGTGATGGGGGCGTACCAGGTGTCGGTTAACGGCGATTTGGCTAACTGGAGTACCGGCGCGCAGGACGCGATTCCTGCCGTGGGCGGGGCGATGGATCTCGCCATTGGCGCGCGCAAAGTCTATGTGATGATGGATTACCTGACCAAAAAAGGCGAGTGCAAGCTGGTGAATCAGTGCAGCTATCCGCTCACCGGTCTGGGCTGCGTCAGTCGTCTTTATACCGATATGGCGGTGATTGATATTACCCCGCAGGGACCGCTGGTGGTGGAGTGCTGCCCCGGACTGAGTTTCGACGCGCTGCAGGCGTTAACACCGGTGCGCTTATTGCAACCTGAACTGGCGACCGCCTGAGGAGAGACTGATGCAACAGGCATTTATCTGTGATGCGCTACGTACCCCTTTTGGCCGTTACGCGGGCGCGCTTGCCAGCCTGCGCGCTGACGATCTGGCGGCCTTACCCTTAGCCGCGCTGTTAGCCCGTCAGCCTTCTTCGCTGGCACAGGCCATCGATGATGTGATCTACGGTTGCGCCAACCAGGCCGGAGAAGATAACCGTAACGTCGCGCGTATGGCCCTGTTACTGGCTGGCCTGCCGTCCAGCGTGCCGGGCACTACGCTCAATCGCCTGTGCGGCTCGGGGCTGGATGCCATCGGCACGGCGGCCAGGGCGATCAAATGCGGTGAGGCCAACGTGATGATTGCGGGCGGCGTGGAAAGTATGTCGCGCGCGCCCTTTGTGACCGGCAAAGCAGAAAGCGCGTTTAGCCGTTCCCTGAAAATGGAAGACACGACGATGGGATGGCGCTTCATTAACCCGCAGATGCGCGCCCGCTTTGGGGTCGATACCATGCCGGAAACCGCAGAAAACGTTGCGCGCGAGTTCGCTGTCAGCCGCGCCGATCAGGATGCCTTCGCCCTGCGTAGTCAATTACGTACCGCCCGGGCGCAGGAAATGGGGCTGTTCAGTGACGAACTGATGGCGGTGAGCATCCCGCAGCGCAAAGGCGACGCCCTGAACGTCACCTGTGACGAGCATCCGCGCAGCACCTCGCTGGCGGCGCTGGCAGGCCTGAAAGGCGTGGTCAGCCCGGAAGGCAGCGTGACGGCGGGTAACGCGTCGGGCATTAACGACGGCGCCTGCGCCTTGCTGCTGGCAAGCGAGCGCGCGGCGGCAGAACATGGACTGACACCGCTGGTGCGGGTGGTGGCGATGGCGGCCTGTGGCATCGAGCCGCGCATTATGGGCTATGGCCCGGTGCCTGCCGTGCGTAAAGTGCTGGCCCAGAGTGGCCTGACGCTGGCACAAATGGACGTGATCGAATTAAATGAAGCTTTCGCTGCTCAGGCGCTGGCGGTGACGCGCGAACTGGGGTTAGCCGACGATGCGGCCCATGTGAATCCCAACGGTGGCGCGATTGCGCTGGGGCATCCGCTGGGCGCATCAGGCGGCAGGCTGGCCATGACGGCAGCTTACCAGCTGCGGCGCACCGGCGGCCGGTACGCGCTCTGCACCATGTGTGTAGGCGTTGGGCAGGGAATCGCACTCATTCTGGAACGGGTATAACCAATGTCTCTTTACCGCGCCATGTTTATGGCTTCTCCGCTTAGCGACAGCTTCAGCGATACGGCCCTGCTCCAGGGAATGCTGGATTTTGAAGCCGGGCTGGCACAGGCGCTGGCAGTAGCCGGGGTGATCGATCACGCATCCGCCCGCTGTATTCAGTCCTGTTGCCGGGCGCAGGCGATCGATCGGGCGGCGCTGACGCAGGCTGCGGGGCTGGCTGGCAACCTGGCGATTCCGCTGGTGAAACAGCTCACGGCCGTGGTGGCGGCGACGTCGCCCGACGCCGCGCGCTATGTGCACTGGGGCGCAACCAGTCAGGATGCGATCGACAGTGGCCTGATGCTGCAACTGCGCGCCGCGCTTAACGACACGGCGGTGCTGCTGGACCGGCTGATTGCCGCACTGGTTCTTCAGTGCGAGCGGCACAGCACGACGCTGATGGTCGGCCGGACCTGGCTGCAGCACGCTTTACCGGTGACGTTGGGCCTGAAGCTGGCGGGCACGCTGGATGCGCTGGTGCGCTTCCGCGCGCGGCTGGTGGCCATGCGGCCCCGGGTGCTGGCGCTTCAGTTCGGCGGAGCGGCAGGCACGCTGGCGTCGCTGGGGGAAAAGGGCGAGCGCGTAGAGCAGGCACTGTCCGAGGCGTTGGATCTGCCGCGTAGCGCCACGCCCTGGCACGCCCAACGCGACAGGATCACCGAGCTGGCTGGCTGGTATGCCGGTCTTACCGGTACGCTGGGTAAACTGGCCCGGGACATGTCGCTCCTGATACAGAGCGAAGTCGGTGAAATCAGTGAACCCCGGGCACCGGGGCGCGGCGGCTCTTCTACCATGCCGCACAAACGTAATCCGGTGCTCTGTGCCGCGATTCTCAGCGCCGCCAACCGGGTCCCGGGCCTGATGTCGGGCCTGTATGCTGGCCAGGTTCAGGAGCACGAGCGTGCGCTGGGCGGCTGGCAGGCAGAGTGGCAGAGCCTGCCGCAGCTGACAGAACTCAGTGGCGCGGCGCTGGTGCACAGCACGGAACTGATCGACGGCCTTGAAGTGCATGAAGAAGCCATGCAACGCAATCTCGGTCTGACGCAGGGATTAATTATGGCCGAAGCGGTCACGCTGGCGCTGGGAGAGTCGCTGGGACGACAACAGGCACACCATCATATTGAGCAGTGCTGCCGCCGGGCGCTGGAGACGCAGCAGAGTTTGCTGACCATTCTGTGTGCAGATGACACCGTTGTCTCGCACCTGAGCCGGCCTGCACTGGAGACGCTGCTCGATCCGGCCACCGCTACGGGCAGCGCATCGCGCTTTATTCACCAGGTTTTAGCGGCTGCGAGGGAATCATGACGCTGCATTACGTACTTGAGGGGCCAGACGATGCCCCGGTTATTCTGTTCAGCAACTCCTTAGGCACCACATCAGAGATGTGGCAGCCGCAGCGCGATGCGCTGATCAACCAGTATCGCATCCTGCGTTACGACGTTCCCGGCCACGGTGCCTCGGCACCGGACGGACAAACCCGTTCGCTGGAACAACTGGGGAGCAAGGTTCTGTCGCTGCTGGATACGCTGGGCATCGACAGGGTGCACTTTTGCGGCATCTCAATGGGCGGGCTGACCGGACTCTGGCTGGCGCGTTTTCATCCTCAACGCCTGATGACATTAACGGTCGCCAACAGTGCGGCAAAGATCGGCGAGCCAGCGGCCTGGCAGCAGCGGGCGGCAGTTGTCCGTCAGCACGGCATGACCGCTATCACGGAGAGCGCGGCTGCGCGCTGGTTTACGCCGGCATTCTGTGAACGCGCGCCCGCGACGGTACAAAGCCTGCTATCGCAGCTCAGCGCCTGCGATGCCGAAAGCTATGCCGACTGCTGTGAAGCCCTGGCGACAGCCGATTTGCGCCATGAACTGGCGGCGATTTCGCTACCTGTGCTGGTGATTGCCGGACGGGACGACAAGGTCACCACGGTGGCCGATGCGGATGCGATGGTTGCACAGATTCCGGGCGCGCAGCGTGTCGTGCTGCCCGCCTCGCATCTGTCCAGCGTGGAGGTGTGGCTGGCGTTTAACCGTGCGCTGCAGCCTTTTATTGACGCTCAGCTGACGCAGGATCAACGCTATCAGCAGGGCATGAGGGTGCGGAGGGCCGTGCTTGGCGAAGCCCATGTGGACCGTACGTTGGAAAACCTGTCGCCGCTGAATGACGAGTTCCAGAACTTTATCAGCCGCTATGCCTGGGGCGAGATCTGGACCCGTCCTGGCCTGACTCGCCACACGCGCAGCCTGATCACCATCGGCATGCTGATTGCGCTCAACCGGGAAGCAGAGCTGAAGATGCACCTGCGGGCCGCGTTCAATAACGGCGTCAGCCGGGATGAAATCAAAGAGCTGCTGATGCATGCTGCCCTCTATTGCGGCCTGCCGGCCTCCAACGCTGCATTCCATCTGGCGCAGACGGTATTCGATGAGCAGGATAGCGCGCGGTAAACGGCGATGTCAGACAGGCACGTCCAGCACCCGTTGCCGCAAGGCCGCTACCAGTTGCAGCTGCTCAGGTGGCGGCGTTTGCTGCTGACGGGTCAGGATGCCGACCGCTTCAGCCATGCCCTGGCTGGGAAGCGGCAAGGTGCGTAGCTGGTTGCTGGTCAGGTCGTCGCGCACCGCGCCGTAGGGCACCAGCCAGACGTAACCGTGCCCCAGCGTCAGACGACGGGCCAGCGTGGTGGACAGGGTTTCCACTGCGCCATCCGGTAAGGTCAGGCCATGGCTGGTCATCAGTGATTCGGCGTTCTGGCGCGGCACCGTCCCGCGAGGAGACAGGATCAGCGGCCAGCTGAGAGCTTCGGCCAGCGTCACGCCGGCGTGCAACAGTGGATGATGCGGGGCCACCACCAGGCGCAGGGTTTCCAGATACAGCAGCTCGAAATTCAGCCCCTCCATCAACACGGGTTCGGCCATGCGGCCAATCCCCAGCGCCATCTGTCCCGATTTTATCCCCATCAGCAGGGCATCGTTCGCCAGCGTGCTGACCTGGATGCGCCAGCCGGGATAGTGCTGCTGCAGGCTGGCTAACACTGGCGCAACGACGCTGATTATGGCGGTAGGCAGCGCGCCAAGGTGCAGCGGCGCGGGCTGAGGCGCGCAGCCGGGTCGCATGACCTGGTCAGCAATATTCAGGGCATCCAGAATACGAATGGCGTCGTGCAGGAAACGCGCGCCGCTGGCGGTAAGCTCGGTTCCCTGGCGGCTTCGCAGCAACAGTTGCTCACCGGTAAGGAATTCGAGTTCGTTAAGGGTTTTGGACAGGGCGGGCTGGGTAATGCCAAGATGGAGGGCGGCACGACCCAGCGTCCCCTGCTGCGCGGTGGCAACAAAAGCGTGAAGATGACGCAGGCGCACGCGCTGACTAAACCGGGAAAACCTATCCATGGCTCATGTTATGAATTTGCCGCCGAAGCGGCAAGAACAATGTTGCAAGGAAGTTAAGAATCAGATGTCAAAGAACACGGTTTCTTTTTCACCCTGCAGCCAGATATCGAAGCGGTAGATCGTCTCATCGCCGCGCTGTTCACGCTGCGCCAGTAAGGTGCTGCGTCGTGTTTCCCATTCAATTAAATTCAGCACCGGATCGTTGGCATTTGCCGCCTGTTCATCGGCGAAGTAGAGCCGGGTATTCAGACCGATGTTAATGCCCCGAGCCACAATCCACAGGTTCAGGTGCGGGGCCATGGGGCGGCCATCGCGCCCGGTCACGCTGCCGGGTTTAATGGTGTTGATACGCCAGATACCGCTGTCAAAATCCGAGCAGGTCCGCCCCCAGCCACGAAACGCCGGGTCCAGCGGTTTATCGTGCTGCTGGTCAGCGGGGTGCTGATAGCGTCCCTCGGCATTGGCCTGCCACACTTCAATCAGCACATCGCGAACCGGCGTGCCGGAACCGTCGTAAACGCAGCCTTCAACCACAATGCGCTCGCCGCGCGTTTCCGGCTGGGTCAGCACCTCACTAAAGTTATTTTCAAAAATATCAAAGCCTGCCGCATGGGGCGCCAGGCCAATGTGCACATAAGGGCCGGCGGTTTGCGACGCCGTTTCGGCAAGATAGCGTTTCATGATGCGGCTCCCTGGGTCCGGTTTTCGAACCAGGTCGCACGATGACCGCGCAGGACCAGGTCAAAGCGATAGGCCAGGCAATCCAGCGGCACAGCGGAATGCGTATCCAGTTCTGCAATCAGCGTTCGCACGGCGTCCTCGCTGCCTACCGACTGAACAATCGGACAGCGGCCTACCAGCGGGTCGCCCTCAAAATACATCTGGGTAATCAGTCGCTGGGCAAAGGCTTCGCCAGACAGGGAAAAATGAATATGCGCCGGCCGCCAGTCGCTGACCTGATTGCGCCAGGGATAAGGGCCGGGCTTGATGGTGCGAAAACAGTAGTAACCGTTGTCGTCTGTCAGCATACGACCGCAACCGCCAAAGTTAGGATCGATAGGCGCAAGATACTGATCTTTTTTATGACGATAGCGTCCTCCGGCATTGGCCTGCCACACCTCAACCAGGGCATTTTTTACTGGCTGACCAAACGCATCACGCACGTAGCCATGCACGATAATGCGTTCGCCGATGGGCAAACCCTCTTTCGCGTAATTGAGGATCAGGTCACTGTCTCGTGGCCCAAGCTCCTGGCGGGTAAACACCGGTGCGGTAATTTCTGACAATGAGTTTTGCAACGAAATCAGCGCATTGCGCGGGGATCGCAACAGGCTTGTTTTATACAAGGGCGCGAGGGCCGGTGGGTGATCACGGTAATCACGATGCACCAGTTCGCGGGCGGGCCAGTCATTTTTCATCCAGGCATCCTTTATTATTTTTCGGCTACAGAGCAGGAAGTGTAGGAAGCGCAACTTGTAAAAGGAAAGTGAAAAATTGTCGGCTTTGTCATAACCAAAAATCATGACTAGTTACACATTGACGAAATGTTCCAACTGGTTCATAACAATTGCCAATCTCCGTCAGTGGAACGCCTCGCTGCTGACTGGCTGCTTTAAGGTCACCCGGTGACCGTTTATCTGGAGGCAACAATGAAACGTTCTATCGCAACGGTCTCGGTATCGGGCACGCTGCCGGACAAACTGCGGGCCATCGCCGCCGCAGGCTTTGATGGCGTTGAAATTTTCGATAACGATCTGGTCTATTATCCCGGCTCACCCGTGGAAATCCGCCAGCTGTGTGAACAGCTCGGGCTGGAGATTTTGCTGTTTCAACCCTTCCGTGACTTCGAGGGCGGCCCGCGTGACAGGCTGGCGCACAACCTTGCGCGCGCGGCGCGGAAGTTTGAAGTCATGCAACAGCTGGGCTGTCAGCGGATGCTGCTCTGCAGCAACGTCTCACCCGACTGCAGTGACGATTTCGCCACTCAGGTCAGCGATCTTAAGGCACTGGCAGAGCTGGCGGAGCAGCACGGTATTACTCTCGGTTATGAGGCGCTGGCCTGGGGACGCCACGTCAGCCTGTGGCGCGATGCCTGGGCCAGAGTCGAGGCCGTCAACCATCCAGCGCTGGGCATCGTGCTCGACAGTTTTCACATTTTGTCGCGCGGCGACAGCCTTGACGGGCTGGACGTGGTGCCGCCAGAGAAGATTGTGTTTGTGCAACTGGCGGATGCGCCGCTGCTGAAAATGGACGTGCTGTCATGGAGTCGCCACTTCCGCTGCTTTCCCGGCCAGGGCGAATTCAATCTGACCCAGTTTATGACGCAGCTGTCTGCCCATGGTTACCGGGACGCCTGGTCGCTGGAGATTTTTAACGACGGGTTCCGTGCTTCGCCGGTAGTGCCGACTGCTCAGGACGGCTATCGATCGCTGCTGTGGCTTGAGGAGCAAACGCGCGACTGGCTGATCAAACAGCCGCTGCTGCCCAGTGCGCTGGCTTCCCTGGCCGGAGACGGGCTGTTTCACTCTGCGCCCCAGCCGCCGCTGCTGTCACTGGAGTTCATCGAATTTGCCGTCAGCCACAACGACGCACTGGCCCTGGGGCAATGGCTGACGCAGCTTGGCCTGGTTCATGCGGGGGATCATCGCTCCAAGCAGGTGGCGCTGTATCGTAACGGCAAGGTGCATGTGATCCTGAATGCCCAGCCGGAGAGCCAGGCCAGCGGGTATTATCATCAACACGGCATTTCGCTGTGTGCGGTGGCATGGCGGGTTCGCGGAGTCGATAAGCTGATTAAACGCGCGCAGGACTATGGTTACGCCATCTGGCAGGGAGAAACCGGCCCGAACGAACGCCAGATACCGGCGCTATGTGCCCCCGACGGCAGCCTGATTTATCTGGTGGAAGATGAGCCAGCAGGTCAGGACGGTTACCACAGTGATTTTCATTTAACGCACCGCACAGCGCCGCAGACCGCGATGCAGACGATCGATCATTTGGCGATTGCCCTGCCCGATGACACACGCGATAACTGGATTATGTTCCTGCGCAGCGTGCCGGGTTTTGTGCAGGATACCGAGTGGGAACTGCCCGATCCCCTGGGTCTGGTGCGCAGTCGGGTGCTGCGGAGTCCCAACGATGCGATTCGCCTGCCGCTGAATATGTCGGTCAGCCGGGAAACCCAAATTGCCCGTGCCTTAACGACCTATCAGGGCGCAGGATTACAGCACGTCGCCTTTGGCTGTGACGACCTGTTTAGCGCGGTAAAAGCCGCGCGCGAACGCGGTCTAAAAACCTTACCGATTCCCGATAACTATTATCAGGACCTGATGGCGCGCTTCGAACTCGATGCCGATTTTCTGGCGCAGCTGCAACGCTACGATGTGCTGTATGACCGTGATGAACAGGGCGGGGAACTGCTGCACGTCTATACCGTTCCCTATGAAAAAGGCCGCTTTTTCTTCGAGTTGCTGGAACGGCGTGGCGGCTATCGCGGCTTTGGCGCGGCCAATGCGCCCGTGCGGCTGACCGCCATGCGGTAATCCTTCGACGGGCCAGTTTCGCTGGCCCCTTATCCTGCACCTGTCTCCTCTGTACCGCATCCCTCCGCCTGAAAACACGCCCGATCCCGCTCACAATCCTTAGCGGATAACGGGAGCCATGCTGTCAGAAAAATTGCCTTATATAACAATCTGGTAACGCGATAATGAACTTTATTTAACGCATTGTTGCGCGATAAACGCACAAAATTTCGATTATCGCCGTTTATCGCCCTACAGCGCCTGCATATAGTAACCCCACATAACGTATTTCACCGGAGAGTCACCGTGGCGGAAAGCAAAACAATTGATGTTCGGGCGTTAATCGACAGCCGCCCGCTGGGGATGTGGCAAAAGATGGTGGTGCTGTTTGGCTTCTGCATCATCGCCCTTGATGGATTTGATATTGCCATCATGGGATTTATTGCACCTGAATTAAAAGCCGACTGGGGGATCACCAACCGCGAGCTGGGGCTGATTATCAGCGCAGCGCTGGTGGGACTGGCGCTGGGCGCGATGCTCTCTGGTCCCCTGTCTGACAGGCTGGGCCGCAAAGTGGTCATTATTAACAGCGTGTTCTTTTTTGGTGCCTGGACGCTGATCACCGCCTTTTCGCAAAACATGGAGCAGATGATCCTGTTTCGCTTCCTGACCGGTCTGGGATTGGGTGCGGCGATGCCCAATGTGGGTACGCTGGTGGCCGAATTTGCGCCTGCCAGGCGGCGGGCCTTTCTCATCACCGTGGTGTTTTGCGGCTTCACCTTTGGTGCCGCGCTGGGAGGCTTTGCCGCTTCATGGCTGATGCCGCACTTTGGCTGGCACGCCGTACTGATGCTGGGCGGCATCCTGCCGATGCTGTTCGTGCCGTTGCTGCTCTGGGCGCTGCCGGAGTCGGTGTGCTTTTTAGTGGTCAGGCGCGCTGCCAGCAAAAAAATTCACCGTATTCTGGCTAAGCTGGCGCCGGATCTGGACCTGCAACAGTGCAGCGTCGAGCTGCCGCCCGTCAGCAAAGCGAACGCGCAGCCGGTAAAAGTGGTACTCAATGACGCGTATCGGTTTGGCAGCCTGATGCTGTGGGGCGCCTATTTTACCGCCCTGTTTTTGTTCTACACCCTGGGCAGTTGGCTACCCATGCTGATTAAAGATAACGGTTTTGACGTGGTACAGGCTGCGATTATTACTGCGCTGTTCCAGGCAGGCGGCACCTGCGGTTCGCTGTTTTCGGGTTGGTTAATGGACAGGATTGAGTCGCACCGGGCGCTGTCGCTGATTTACGGTGCGGGCGCGCTGTTCACGGTCGGTATGGGATTTTCGCTTGCGCACCCGGTGCTGCTGGGCGGTTGTGCCATGATGATCGGCTTTTGCATCGGTGGCGCTAACACTGGAATGAATGCGCTCTCGGCCAGCTTTTATCCGACCGAGGCCCGCGCGACCGGCTCCAGTTGGATGCACGGCGTGGGACGCATCGGCGCGATTCTGAGCGCGTTGGTCGGGGCAGAGATGCTGGCGCTGGGCTGGGGATTTGCCACCATTTTTGCCGTACTGGCTATTCCGGCGTTGTTAACGGTGGCGATGATTACGGCAAAAGGACGTTATCAGCAGCGCCAGGCCGCCAGCAGAAGCACGCCTTCCCGCTGGGGAATTAGCCCAGGGGATATCCGCTAATCAGGGCTATGTTACGCCCAGATGCTGTCCGCTCAGGGCACACAGCCGGTTGAGGTGGTCGGCGTGTTCAGCGGCGGGCTCACCCCGGATGGCATTTCTTGATATTGCCGTCCGGTGCAGGGCGACGACGGTGGCAGCGGGTGCTGTCTGAGCAATGTGTCAGGCGAGAACAAAGAGGGTTCTGCCGGGCTGGCACGGACGGGCTGCTCTGGCTCGGGATCGGCCCGGAAGGGCGGACGTACCTGGCTTCTTTTCTTCTTACCTGAGTGATGGTCGTGACGAAAACGCTTTAACCTGCCCGGCGGGGCCGCGCTGCGTGAGGCATGGATGAAACGAATCAGTGCCACGCTGCGCAACTGGCGACTAAAACATTTAACCATCCCGGATGAGGGTTTACCGGATTCATAACAGCGCCTGAAAAAGTGCAAAGTGATCAGGGTATTGGTGGCGGCATAGCAGGCTCCCGAACAGTGTGAAGCCATGTTTGAACCGGGTAGCAGCAGTGATACAAACAAAAAACAGCGAGACAGCCAGAGCAGCATCGTCCGGTCTGGCGGCGGGCAGGGATCGGATGACGTCTCGCTTGCCTGGATTAAGGCGTTACTGGCGTGAGAAAGGGTGCCGTCAGGCCCGGCGAAAACGGGAGCGGGAGACAGGCGTGATGGGCGATCTCCCTCACGAGTAAGGTCAGCGTGGTCATGCGGTAAACGGCGGCCTCGTAATGAAAGCCACGGTATTGTCCGACGTAAAAGCGAAAGTAGGCTGGTTATGATTGCATTGCTCATAGTCTGTTTATCATTCTGTTTGCGCAACAATCGTGCGCGGGGATTCCCCCTGCTCACGAAAGCGATTTTTCACTGACTCGCTTCTCTGACAATGGAAATGCCGATTTATGCTGACTCTCGTGTAATTAATTGGCCCGATAATAAAATACGCTGCGTTTGCCGTTCGGGTTCTTTCACCTGACGCAGGATAAGTTCCGCCGCCTGTCGCCCGGTTTCTTCACTGGCGGAAGAAACATAGGTGAAAGAGGGCGAGGTCAGGTTCACGTGCAGCATGTCTTCAAAGCCCACCAGCGCGACCTGTTGGGTCAGGAACACATCCTTACCCACGGTGCGTCCCGTATGATGAATCCCTGAAATCGCCCCAATGATCGCATCCGGCGAGTGACAGAGCAGGGCGGTAATGGTGTTGTTCTGCTCCAGTAACTGGCGAGTGGCATAAGCGGCGGCCTGGGTATCGGCCCGACAGGAGGGCGTAAACCCTTCCCGCAGCGCCAGCCCGTGCTGGGTCAGGGCACTGCGAAACCCGAGTAAGCGCTGTTGCCGGATCAGATCCCCTTCAATCCCGCCAATGTAAGCAATATTGCGATGACCGCGTTCTATCAGATAGCGCGTCGCCAGGTGCGCGGCCTGGCGGTTATCACGCATCACCAGATTGCACTTCTCTGCCAGCAGCGACTGCGATACCACCACCAGCGGCAAAGGGCAGTGCAGGAGTTGCTCGGGCAGGCTGGCGTTTCGCGTGTTTGACGCCAGATAGACGACCCCGGCGACGCCCTGCTGTTTAAACGAAAGCAGGCAGCGTGCCAGTGATTCGTCGTCGTCAGTGGGCTGGCCCAGAAACACCAGGTAGCCCTGCTTTTCAAGCTGCTGAACAATGCTTGCCATCACCTTGACAGAGAAACTGTCGCTGAAATCGCGCAGAATCAAACCGATAAGGTTAGAGGTACTGGCGCGCAGATTCGCCGCGGCCACATTTTGCACATAGTCGAGCGCATCAATGGCGGCGTGAACTTTCCTGATGGTGGCATCGGATATTTTTCCTTTCTGACGCAGCACCAGTGAAACGGTCGAAACCGAAACACCGGCATGTTTAGCAACGTCAGTAATGCTGACTCTCTTCAAACCTGCTCCCTGACATTCACGTCATCCGCCTGATACCGCTTTGCCCGTCGCCTGCAGAAACGCAGGTCAGGATTTGCCCACCATCCCGGACAGCGTCTGGGCAATAAACTGCGCTCTGGCACCAAAAATAATTTGTATTCCGTTATCGCCGACAAAAACCACGCCGCGCGCGCCAAGGTTATTAAGCCCTTCACGGTCGACCTCATTGCTGTTGGCCACTTCAAGCCGAAGGCGCGTAATGCAGGCGCCCACCGCGCTGATATTCTGCTCGCCGCCCAGCAGAACCATAATGTCGCTTGCCAGCTCTGCATCGGTTTTATCATCGGTCGTGGCCGTCACATCGGTTCGTCCCGGCGTTTTTACATTAAACCGGCGTATCACGAAGCGGAAGGTGAAATAATAAATCAATGCCATCGGCACGCCTACGATAACGGCACTGAGATAGTGAGTCTGATAACCGTTAAGAGAGGGCACAATGCCAAAGGTAATGTAGTCAATCATTCCGGCCGAAAAGGACTTCGCGATATGAGCATACAGCAGGTACATGGTCATATACGCCAGGCCTGCCATGATGGCATTAAAGACATACAGCAGGGGCGCGACAAAGATAAAGGTAAATTCTACCGGCTCGGTGATCCCGGTTAAAAAGCAGGTCAGCGCCGCCGAAAACAGGATACCGAAGGCGATCTTTTTGTTTTTCGTATGGGCTTCGTGATACATCGCCAGACAGGCGGCGGGCAGCGCGAACAGCATCAGCGGGTACTCACCTTGCATAAACTTGCCCGCATTTTGGTAGGTGTTGCTGCTAAAGGATTTCACGCCCTCTTCCAGCATCTTGAACCAGATGGTTTGATCGCCATGGATCACCTGGCCGCTTTTGGTCACGTAATCGCCAAAGGAGTACCAAAACGAAGGATACCAGATATGGTGCAGGCCAAGCGGTATCAGGGCGCGTTCGACCAGTCCGAAAATAAAGGTTGAGGCCGCCTGATTATCACCGTTAACGATAACCGACAGCGCATCAATCCCTGCCTGAATATGTTGCCAGACATACGGCATCAGCAGGCCAAGCAGGAAGGATAAAAACGCGGTGGCAATGGCGACAAAACGCTTACCGGAAAAGAAACCGAGAAATTCCGGGAGCTGCAGGGTATGGAAGCGGTTATAGCACCAGGCGGCCAGAATACCGCAGATAAGTCCACCAAACACACCCATCTGCAACGTCGGAATGCCGACGACCATGGCATATTTTCCGCCCTGAGCCGCCATTTCCGGCGTGATATGCAACATAGTGCCGATGGTAATATTGGTCACAAAGACGGAAACCGCGGCAGAGAGCGCGGCGATACCGGACTCGGAGGCCAGCCCTACCGCGGAGCCGATAGCAAACAGCATCGGCAGGTTATCGAAAATCACCCCGCCGGCATTCATCATCAGCGGCAACTCAAATTTATTACCAAATGCCAGTAGCAAGCCAGCGGCAGGCAGCAACGAAATGGGCAGCATGAGCGCCCGGCCAATCATTGATAGTTTTGATAACGACTTAACAAATCCTGAGAGCAGTCTCATGCCAGGTTTCCCCAATGTTGCGCTGTTATTAGCGTTTTTATAGTAGGTAGAACGTTTTAGTAGAACGTTCTACTCATCCTGCTGCAGGGGGATTTTGGCCGCAACATAATTTTTACATTCACCGAAACGAAAAACTTATTTTATGAGATTGATCGCTATTAGCCGTTTTGGCGCATCTGGAGGCGGTAAAAATGCTGGGTTAACTGAGCAACCTCTGCTCAGGGTGTCAGCCAAAAGCCAAAAGCCCCGTGGTCTCGACAGCCACGCCATCTGTGTGTAACGCGGCACGAAGCATATTGTCTGGGCCTGGTGGCCTGGTAAAATTAACTCGCCGCCGCAGCCCAAAGCCCTGCGTTATTTCCTTGCAGGCCGTTATGTCGCCTGGGTGTGCGCGGATGGCTATAACGAGGGAACCTCCACTTCAGACCATCAATGGCAGAGCTGCTACCACGTATTCCAGCAGAGCGATGCGGCGAGGTCGGGCACCGGCACACTCACGTTGACCGTTGACCGTTGACAGGTGAAACAGGGTTTGATGAAACCGGCGGCAATAAGGCGAAGTGGACAGGGGCTATCGTTCCTGTGCTAAAAACACAGTGCCTTGTGGTGAAAGCTGACGTATGGGGCGAGATGGAAAAGAGCGCCGTGGGCCTGTGAACCGCTCGCCTGAAGCACTGGCGGCTCAGGCGTAATGCAGGCCATCCCAATACGAGCGTAATAAAGCCAGCGCGTACAGGCCCTGAGACTAAGCGTCCTTTTTCCAGTGCTGGCTCCATAGCCTGGAGGCGCGGTAGATTGTAAATACTAATGAGAACCACTATCAATTCGATTGATTTTTGCTATCATCTGCACTTATTCCGCATCCTGAATATGAAGTTGGAGAAGCCGCGTGGTAGCCAGTGATTTAATGCAAGCAGACCTTTCCGTATGGGGCATGTACCAGCATGCTGATATCGTGGTGAAGGTCGTCATGATTGGTCTGTTATTGGCCTCTGTTGTGACCTGGGCCATTTTCTTCGGTAAGTATGCTGAGCTGAGCGCGGCCAAACGACGCCTGAAACGTGAACAGCTGGCATTGGGTGAAGCCCGCAACCTGAATGATGCCGCGCGCGCCGCCCAGCAGTTTAAAACCACCAGCCACAGTGCGGTGCTCCTTAACGACGCGCAAAACGAGTTGGAACTTTCTGCAGGCGTTGAAGACACGGCCGGAATCAAAGATCGTACCGCTTTCCGGCTCGAACGTCGCGTCGCTGCTTTCTGCCGACACGCTGGCCGCGGCAATGGTTTCCTGGCAACGATTGGTTCCGTCGCGCCGTTTATCGGTTTGTTCGGCACGGTCTGGGGCATCATGAACAGCTTTATTGGTATCGCCAAAACCCAAACGACCAATCTAGCCGTTGTTGCCCCCGGCATCGCTGAAGCCTTACTGGCGACCGCGATCGGTCTGGTGGCCGCGATTCCGGCGGTGGTGATATACAACGTGTTTGCCCGCATGATCGCCAACTACAAAGCCTCGTTAGGGGATGTTGCTGCGCAAATTATGCTGCTGCAAAGCCGCGATATCGACCTGGGAAACCTGGCACAGCCTGAAGCCAACCGTCCTGCCGCCGCGCAAAAACTGCGTGTAGGGTAAGCGTTATGGCAATGCGATTAAACGACCCGTCCGAAACCGATGGTGAAATGCACGAAATCAACGTCACGCCGTTTATTGACGTGATGCTGGTGCTACTCATCATCTTCATGGTCGCGGCGCCGCTGGCGACCGTTGATGTCCGTGTGAATCTCCCGGCGTCCACCAGTGCGCCTCAGCCGCGCCCGGAAAAACCGGTTTACCTCTCTATCAAAGCCGACAAGCAGCTCTATGTCGGCAACGAGGCGGTAAATAATGCGTCGCTGATTAACGTGCTGACGCAGCAGACGCAAGGCAAGAAAGACACCACGATTTTCTTCCAGGCCGACAAGTCTGTGGATTATGAAACGCTGATGAGCGTTATGGATGAACTGCGCACGGCCGGTTATTTAAAAATCGGTTTAATGGGAATGGAAACGGTCAAGAAGTGATGAATCAGGCGGGGTAAACCCGGTTAAGCCGCAAGCCTTGACCCTTTTTCACTTCTCAGATGCAGTTAATACGCTTACCTGTCCCCACATCTTAAGCCCTCCTCAAAAAGCGCTCACTCTGTAGCGCTTTTTTTGTCTCTGCTTTTTTGCAGAATCTTCGATAGCCTTTTGTCAGTCAACGCAGGCAGATATGCTGCTGTAGCTCTTCTGTTAATTTCTTGTTACGGAAACTCACGAGTTTGTAAAGTGCAATGGTGATCAATGTCACATTAATCTGGCTTCTGGCAGGCTAAAACGGATAAAAAACCAAGGAAGCCGTGATGAGCCATAGTGAAACTTTACAAAAGCCGCCCAAGAGCGCGGCCAGAACCATTTTCAACGTTACCAGTGGTAACTTCCTTGAAATGTACGACTTCATGGTATTTGGCTATTACGCGACCGCGATAGCCAAAACCTTCTTCCCCGGTGACGATCCCTTCTCTTCATTAATGCTGACGTTGATGACCTTCGGCGCAGGTTTCCTGATGCGCCCGCTGGGGGCGATTATTCTGGGGGCTTACATTGACCACCATGGTCGTCGCAAAGGGTTGCTGTTAACGCTCGGCCTGATGGCAGTGGGTACGCTCACCATTGCGCTGGTACCGGGTTATGCCACGCTTGGCGCGGCGGCACCGGTCCTGATTCTGCTGGGTCGTCTGCTGCAGGGCTTTTCAGCCGGCGTGGAGTTAGGCGGTGTGTCCGTGTATCTGGCCGAAGTGGCCCCAAAAGGACGCAAAGGGTTCTTTGTGAGCTGGCAATCGGGCAGTCAGCAGATCGCCGTGATTTTTGCTGCGCTGCTGGGTCTGGCGCTGAACCATCTGCTTTCCCATGATGAAGTGACCGAGTGGGGCTGGCGTATTCCCTTTGTGGTGGGCTGCCTGATCGTGCCATTCCTGTTCTATATCCGCCGTATGCTGGAAGAAACCGACGCCTTCAGCCAACGTAAACATCACCCGGCGATGACAGAAATTATGCGTTCGGTTGCCAGCAACTGGGCACTGGTACTGGCGGGCATGTTGATGGTCGTCACCACGACCGTGATGTTCTATATGATTACCGCCTTTACGCCAACCTTTGGCAAAACGGTGTTGATGATGAGCGACAAGCAGGCGTTTATGGTGACGCTGTTCGTGGGCATTTCCAACCTGTTCTGGCTACCGGTGATGGGCGCGCTGTCCGATCGCGTCGGTCGTCGCCCCCTGTTGCTGACGTTTACCGTGCTGATGATTGCCACGGCCTGGCCCGTACTGCACTGGATGGTGGGGTCGCCGAGCTTTGCCCATCTGCTGGAGGCGGAATTATGGCTCTCCTTCCTGTACGCCAGCTACAACGGTGCCATGGTGGTTTATCTGGCGGAAATTATGCCGGCAGAAGTGCGCGCCGCCGGTTTCTCCATGGCCTACAGCCTGGCAACCGCGCTGTTTGGCGGCTTCACGCCAGCGGTGTCGAGTTATCTGATTCACGCCACGGGTGATAAGGCGATGCCGGGCGTATGGCTGACCTTTGCGGCCATTTGTGGGCTGATTGGCACCTTGCTGATTGGTCGAATGGTCAAACAGTACCGCGCGCGCCATGGCGGCACGCCGGTCAGCGCCGCACTTTAAAAGGCAATATCGACCACCACGCTGTCGCTGTAGTTGCCCGCAGGCGGCGTGTTTTGGGTGGTGAGGACGCGCGCAGTGTAGTTAAAGCTGCGCGTCAGTCCATCGGTGCTGACGGTATTCGCCGCCGCACTGCCAACGCGTTCTGTCCCGCTCGGTCCCCAACGATCGCTACTGGTTCCTTTGTAGATTTCGTAACTCAGAAGGTTCGTGCCGCTCGCCATATTGCGCACGCTGCCTGACGTGTTGTTGCCATTGCTTAAGCCCACCGTGTAGGTACTGCCTTTACTGCATAATACATTGATGGTTTGCGAAACCGCCCCAAAACTGGCGACCAGCGGTGCACTCCCAAAGCTGATATTCGGTGCGGTAATCGCGGTGCAGTCGTTAGTCAGGACAACCGTCACGGTAATGGGAATGACCCCGTTGCCGGTCTGCGGGGTCAGGCAAGCGCCCAGGGCGGAAAGGCTGGTGCAAACGTTATAGGTGACGGCCATGTTCAGCGTCAGCGTATAGCTGCCCGCCGCCACGGTTTGCCCGGCGACGGTGCGTAAATAGACGGGAATCGCAAAGTTCAGGCTGCCCAGTAACCCCGCCAGATTAATCAACGTCGCCGAGCTATAGACAAAAGCCGACCCGCCAATCGTGAGTTCATTGGCGCAGGCGCTGTCGGTACACAGCCGTACCGGAATATTGTCGCTGCCGGTATCGCCGCTTCGTTTGAGCGTACCGCGCGTGCCGTTGGTGTTGCTGGCGCTGGTCAACTGAAACGTAATCTGGTTATTACCCAGCAGGGTCAGGGCCGTGCCCGATCCGCAGTTGACGTTAGCGTTGGTGGAGGTGGAACTGACGCTGGTATTTGCAACAAAGGTCGTTTCTGTGCCAAAGCTGGCGCTGGAGGCAGGCAGGGCACAGGCTGCATAACCCAGCGAGGGCAACAACAGCAGGCAAAGGAGTAGCATCAGGTTTTTCATGGCGTCATTCCGGCGGTAGCGTTATCAGGATTGGGCACCGGTGCACCTTTGGGCAGCGGCGGTAGGGGGCAGGTCAGCGGCCCGTAGGTTTTTAATGCCTGCGGTTGACCGCCAGGCAGTGTCAGATCGGTTTCACAGGTTCGGCCATCGGGGGCGATGACCTTGATAGGGTTGTGCTCGCTGAGGTCGTCCAGCCAGGCGATGCCGTCCCAGCCAACGTAGCCGGTTGCCTGTCCCGGACGGATCACCTGGCTGGATACCGGCAGCGGCTGGTTATTGCCGTCAAACAGAATCACGCTGGCGGCGCGTAAACGTTCAACCGGAAAATCCAGTAAAAATCCACTCTGACGCTTCACGGCAAAACGCTGCTCCACTTTGGGCGTGGTCATATCGGCAGGCAGATCGAGCGTATCAATGTCGTATTTGGCTGCGTAGTAGCTGCTGATTGACGGCACCAGCAGGTAGCCCTTGCTGTCGGTGCGTCCCATCGACTGATTTTCATAGCGGACATTCACGTCCGGGTAATTAGTTTTGACCACCACAAACGCATCGTTAATAGTGTTGGCGGCAAACACCTGATTATCCATCAACACCAACGAGCCGGATAAATCTGCCCACTGCGTCGTGTTGTCATCATCCCCATAAAAGCCAGCGGAGGTATCGATCTTATTGTTGCGGTAGCGCAGGCTGCCCTGACGATAATCGCCGCTGTTGCCGCCCTGATTCGCCCAGGATGCATCCCAGGCAAAGCCCCCATCGCTGGGCATGGCGCGGGACAAATAGGCCCGCTGATTATTTTGGCCTTGCTGATCGCGCTCAAGGCTCAGGGAGGCATTACTGTTTTCACCAAACGGGATCACCAGCGAGACGGCACCGCTCCATTCGCCCTGTTGCCTGTCACGGCTGGCGGAAATGTACAGGCTGGCATTGCCCCACAGATTTTTACTCCACGACAGGTTCCACAGGCTGGTACGCTGGTTATCGCCGCTGGAGATATCGATATAAGCTGCGCCCAGACTGCCATAACGATTGAGCGATATGCTGGCGCTGTACTGCGCGGTCCGTCGCGCCAGGCTGTAACGGTTGTCAGCATAGGCACTGTTGCGCTGGTTGCTCAGCAGGGCCAGATTACCAAAGCCGGCGTTGCGGACGGTGTGCTGGGTGCCCAGGCTGAAACGGCTGTTGTTGTACTGATAGCCCCAGCTGTACTGCGCACCCGACTGACCCTCCAGACGACTCTGCGCCGCTGCGCCGTTAATCACGCCCCAACTGCCCACTTTGAACTGCGCGCCCGCGCCGCCCATTCCCAGCTCATTACTGCCTTCCGCGTGGGTTTCCAGCGTGAGCCAGTCCGTCATGCCATAGCGCCACGAGCCGCTCAGGGCTGCCGCACCGTAATCGGCATTTTTGATGCCGTAATTTTGACGTATCGCACCCGCTGAAAAGGCGTAATCGGACAGGCCGGGCTTGAGCAGATTACTGGAAACATAAAACGGTAGCGTGGTGACGACCTGGCGACCGACGGCATCCGTTGTGGTAATGACGGCGTTCCCTGCGCCATTCACAAAGGGCACGTTGGTCAGCGACCAGGGACCGGGCTGGACGTTGGCCTGGGTGGATCGATAGCCGTTAACAAACAGGTCAACCGTCGAGGGCACCGCCGCCTGACCGGAAAAGGCAGGCAGGGGATAGGTAACCAGATCCGGTCGTACGCTGAAATCGCGCGCAACCTGTATGCCGCCAAGCCGGACGCTGCTGGTCCATGCCAGCGCATCGGTAGTGAGGTCGCCAACCCGCCAGCTCAGTATGGCGTTTTCATTCTCATTGCTCCACCAGGTGTCATAGCGGATATAGCCCTCATCCTGGTAGCGATTTTGCCCTTCCAACTGCTGTTGCCAGACGCCATTACTGGAGAAATGCCCTGCCTCACCAAACAGACGCAGTTCATTCCAGGCCGCCAGCCGTGTGCCCGCCACGTCGGTGCGCGTGACGTAGAGATCGTAATTGATCAGGGCACCGTTACTGACGCGTCCAGGAAAGCGCGGCCCGTTGTTGCTCTCACCCAACGTCTGGGCTGGCAGCCAACCGGGCGGAACGGTCAGCAGCAAGCGCTGACGGCGATCGTCATAATCCACTTTCACCTCCGCCAGTTGATTGACATCAACCTGCTGCTGCCCCTGATATTTTTCGGCAGGGATTCCGGCACGCTGGAGATCGCCCGCCCGCACCAGAAAATGGCCGTTTTGCTGCTCGACCGGCACGATATCGCCCCGCGCCTGCTGGTTCACTACCAGCTCTAACATGTAACGCTGGCCGGTAGGACGGTTATCCACCGACGGAGGGGGCGGTAGCGACGTAAAGGTTTCAGCCCAGAGATAACCGGGCGTCAGACAACACAGTCCCGCGATAGCCAGCGCGACGGGATGCGGCGAAAACTGCATCATTGCAACTTACTGAGCCGCAGCGCTGCGCCACTGCCCGTTATTGGTATCTGCGCTCAGTTCACCGCTTACGGAGGACGTTAACGGAAAGCGCTGCGTGCTGTTGGCCAGCACATAGCCATAAAGTCCGTTTCCAAGTCGCTGACCGCCAACGGTGACATTACTGAGTCGTGCATGGCCGTTGCCGCGATTCGTCAGTTCCAGATAGCGTTGGCCGCTCGCGTTGACCTGACGCCAGCTGAGTGCCGACTTCGCGTCATCGCGGCTCAGACCGGAGCCATAGACAAAGAGCGGAACCGAATAACGCATCTGAAAATTCAGCCCGGCCTGGTTGTCGCTGACCGATCGCGGGGTAGGGATTTCATCCAGCACCACGCGGTAGGCCACCTCTTTACCTGCGGCAGGCGGTAGCTGTTTAATCAGGCGGACGAGCTGCTTCTGACCGGGTTCGATGCGCACCAGTGGCGGGCTGGCGACGACCTGCTGCTGAGTTTGATACTGCTCCTGGCTGTTGGTCTGCTGCCAGGCGAAGATGCGCACCTGCATAAGCGTCGTGCTGCTGCCACGGTTTTCCAGCCACAGCTCGCTGGCTTTCTCCTCCGGGTTTATCGCCGGGTCGATGGGCCAAATCATGACAGAGTTAGCGCCCTGCGCCTGTGGCAACAACACGAGTGTGAACAGAAAAAACAGGGCGCGCAGGGATGGCATGGTAAAGCTCCTTTGTACTTTTTATCACCAGGTCAGCGTGACGCTGAGCGTGTCGGAATAAACCCCGGCGCGCGTCGGGCCGGGTAACTGCAGCACGCCGTAAATCGGTAACGTGATGTTATTGGCATTGCTGTAGCTCAGCGGCACTGCCGTATTCACCGGAATCGGGGTTGTGCGTGCCGCATTGCTAAAGAGGTAATAGGGAATCGTGTTGGTATTGTTCGCCAGCTTCAGGTTGCGGGTCGCGGTATAGTTACTGCCACCGTTGATGGTCATGCTCAGGGTGGTGCCGGGTGTACAGGCGAGGTTAATCGTTGAACTTTGCACATAGCTGGCGCTGACACTGCTGTTTGCCAGCCCGGACTGGGTGCCAAAATTAAGCGTGCCAAAGATCCCCGTATTGGTCCCGGAGATCACACAACCTGCAACGATTGACGCTGAAACCTGAAATGTCGTGGAGCTGGTCGTAATGCTCCACCCATTCACACTCACCAGGAACAGTAACCCGCCAGCGGTGATCGAACCAGGTGACCAGGTTGCTGTCATCTGCCGCTACTCAAACACGGGCGCTTAGTAGTTCACGGCAACGTTAATGGTATCGGTGTAAGTGCCAGCCGGAATCACAGGGTTAAAGCCGCCGCCCACCACGCGTCCGTAAATCGCGTAATTGGTGCCAAGCGTGGGATCGGTCGTGCCGCTTGGCGCAATATTGGTGTTATTCGCAATGGCGGTGCTAAAGGAGGCGTCGCTGTAGAGGGTATAAGCGATGCCCTGGGTATTATCCGCGCCCAGCACCAGATAGCGCGGTGCAGATGACACGGTGCCGTAGACGGTTCCCGGTGCCGCATTACTGCTGGTCACCTGGACGTTAAACGTTTGCCCGGTAGTACAACGCACGTAGATACCGTTTCCTGCCGCGCCCACCAGGGTGGCATTCAGGGTATCGAAGGTGGCGGCACTGCTACCAAAGTTCAACGAACCAAAGTTTACGCCCGTGGTGGCTGACTGGCCGTTCACCAGACAACCTGTAGTTAATGTCAGCGTAGCGTTAATTGCACCCGTGGTGGTGGCAGCAAACGTCACGGACGGCAGCGCCGTGGTGAAACTGACAGCTAACAGAAAAAGCTTGAATTTCATAATCATTCCTTACCGATTATTCAGGACTTGTGCTTTTTCACCTGATGGCGTAATACAAAAAAACCAGAGAAAAGAAAACCTAACCGTAGAGTGTCAGCATCCTGCCGTTGTTTTTCCCGACAATCCAGAAAACAGGTAAGTCGATTTATATTAATTTTTTTTACTATACATCAGCCTGGCCGTTGTAGCGAAACCCGACGATAAATTTTTTATTAATTTGTTACATTCGTGCCCCCGGACACCCTTCATAGCCGCTCATTCTCGGTAAATGAAAATAAAAACAGGGGCATATTTTGCGCACCGTGACCCTTTCGAATCAGGTGGGATGGTCTTGCGCCGATCAGAAACGGTTTCAGAATAATCGTCTAAGATAAGCAGATGTGGACAGGGGCGTGCAGACGAGTTGGCAGCATGTTTAATTATAATCTTTTGGAATAGCAGTCTTTTTTAATTTTTCCTGCGTTTCTGTGCCTGTCGTTTCATGCCGGGAGAGCGGTAATCGCCTGGATAGCGCCCTGCGGACAACAACAAATTTCCTCGGTCGGCAGACCAGGTTGATTGGTCCGGACGCTCGGAAGCATTGGGAACCTCTATTAAAAAAGCCTAATTTAGTCTTTTTTCGCGCCGATAACCGGTAAATAAGACAAAACATCTTTTTCAACGTCAACATCACAGCTGCGCGCTCGGCGCTGTTCGGATAAACACTATGCTAGTGGCCTCATATAACGCATTCATCGTCGTCATTTCGGTATTAGTGGCGATGCTGGCTTCCTTTACCGCGCTGGATATGGCGGGACGTGTAGCCACTTCAACCGGTAAGGTCGCACTCGTGTGGCTGTTTGGCGGTGGCTTTGCCATGGGCATTGGTATTTGGGCCATGCACTTTATTGGCATGCTTTCCATGGACCTGGACATGATGATGAGTTATGACGCATCCCTCACGGCGCTGTCTGCCGGTATTGCGGTGTGTGCATCCATTTTCGCCCTGTGGCTCGTCTGTCAGGGGGACCTGCCTCTGCCGCGCTTAGCCGGCGGTGCTGTTGTCCTCGGCAGCGGCATTGTCGCTATGCATTACACCGGCATGGCCGCCCTGGTGCTCTCGACCCGTATCATCTGGAACTGGGGCTGGGTGCTGATTTCGGTGATCATCGCGCTGGCCGCCTCCGTTGCTGCCCTGTGGCTGGCGTTTAAGCTGCGTGAAGGGCATCAGGGACGCGTCGCCACACTGCGGCTGTGTGCATCGGTGGTGATGGGCGCCGCCATTGCCGGTATGCACTACACCGGCATGATGGCGGCTTCATTCCCTGCAGGCAGCCATACCATGTCTTCGGGCGTTAACAGCAACTGGTTAGCCATTGTGGTCACCGTAGTGACCATCGCCATACTCGGTATCACCCTGCTGGTTTCCATGCTGGATGCGCGCATGCAGGCACGTACGTCTATCCTGGCCAGTTCACTGGCTGAGGCCAATCGTGAACTGGCCCAGCTGGCGCTCCACGATAATCTGACCCGACTGCCAAACCGCATCCTGCTGGAAGACCGTCTTGAACAGGCGATGAATAAAGCCAATCGTGAGAGCAGCCAGTTTGCTCTGATGTTTATGGATCTCGATGGGTTTAAAGCGGTCAACGATGCCTTTGGTCACCACATTGGCGACAGTTTGCTGGTCAGCGTCACGGAAAGAATGAGTGAACAGATGAAAGGCTACTACACGCTGGCGCGTCTGGGTGGCGATGAATTTGTCCTGCTGATTGAAATCACCGAGCCAAATGATGCGGCGGCGGTCGCCGATCAACTGGTAAAAGCGGTGGTTCGCCCGTTCTCGATTTCCCGTTACGAGTTAGTGGTCTCCTTGAGCATCGGCATTGTGGTATATCCCGGTGACGGCGAGGATGAGCGCGAGCTGATGTTCAATGCGGATGCCGCGATGTACCACACCAAAAATAACGGCCGCAACGGCTATACCTTTTTCCAGCCCTCCATGAATCTGCTGGCGCAAAGTCAGTTACAGCTGAATAACGATCTGTGGCATGCGCTGGATAACAACGAGCTGCGGCTGTTTTACCAACCCAAATACTGTGCACCACACGGCCCGATTATGGGCTTTGAAGCCCTGCTGCGCTGGCAGCATCCGAAACACGGCTTGCTGACGCCGGACTGCTTTCTGCCGATGGCGGAAAAAACCGGCATGATAGTGAATATCGGTAACTGGGTAATTAACGAAGCCTGCCGTCAATTGCATCAGTGGCACCTGCAGGGCCATCAGGCATGGTCCGTTGCGGTGAACCTGTCGGCGCTGCAGTTTGAGCAGAGCAATCTGGTCGAAACGGTTAAAGCGGCGCTGGCGCTGCACCATATTCCCGCCACGCAGTTAACGCTGGAGGTGACGGAAACGACGGCAATGCGTAATCCCGATGAAAGCGTCCGTATTCTGACCGAACTGACGGAGCTCGGCGTCAAAGCCTCGATTGACGATTTTGGAACCGGCTATTCCAGTTTGTTGTATCTCAAACGCCTGCCAGCCAGTGAGCTGAAGATCGATCGGGCCTTCGTGAACGAGCTTCAGCACCAGTCGGAAGATGCGACCATCGTCTCGGCGATTGTGGCGCTGGCGCAGTCTTTACAGTTAAAAGTCGTGGCTGAAGGCGTCGAAACGCCCGAGCAGCAGGCCTTTCTGACCCAACTTGGCTGCAACACGCTACAGGGATATCTGTTGGGTCGCCCCCTTCCACCGGAACGTATCGAAGAGCTTAACGAGTTTGTGGGCACTGAAGCAGACAAACCCGCAGCGCTGGAGTGCTAAGGCGTTAACCGCCACGGCTTTTTTTGTTACAGGTGATCAACATGATAAAGTGACGCCTCAGCATCAGGAGCGACATGCCGTGGCGAAATATCAGCAGTTAATGGATGACATTCAGCAGCAAATCGAAGCCGGTATCTGGCCACCGGGCACCCGTTTGCCTTCGCTGCGCCAGCAGGTCGCCCGGCAGGGGCTGAGCCTGATGACCGTGCTGCATGCCTATGAATTGCTGGAAAGTCAGGGATGGATTGTGTCGCGCCCGCAGTCCGGTTATTACGTCGCGCCACGGGCGCTGGCAGCCGCACCGCTCAGCGTGGCTATCAGCGAGCGGGTGGATATTAATGACTTTGTGTTCGACGTTTTGCAGGCCACGCGCGATCCGGCCATTGTGCCGTTTGGTTCGGCATTCCCCGACCCGGCTTTGTTTCCCCAGTGTCAGCTGATGCGTTCGCTGGCGAACGTCTCACACCAGCTGACGCCCACCGATGCATTGCATAATCTGCCCCCCGGCAACGCCACGCTGCGCCAGCTGCTGGCGCAGCGTTACGCCCGTCAGGGCATCACGTTATCCCCCGATGAAATCGTGATTACCAGCGGGGCGCTGGAAGCGCTGAATCTCAGTCTGCAATCTCTTACCGAACCCGGCGACTACGTGGTGATTGAACAGCCCAGTTTCTATGGCGCACTGCAGGCGATTGAACGGCTTAAGCTCAAGGCGCTGGCTATTCCCGTCGACACGCAGAACGGCATTGATTTACAGCAGCTTGAGGACGCGCTTCAGCGCTGGCCTGTTAAAGCCTGTTGGTTAATGACGACCCTGCAAAATCCCTCAGGTGCCACGCTGACCCCCGAGCGTAAACAGCAGCTGGTGGAATTGCTTGCCCGTCATCGGGTGCCGCTGATCGAAGATGATGTGTACGCTGAGCTGTCGGGTGAGGGCGCGCCGCCCCTGCCGGCAAAAGCCTGGGACAGCCATGGCAATGTGCTGCACTGCGGTTCTTTTTCAAAATCGCTGGTGGCGGGGTTTCGCGTGGGATGGGTCGCTGCGGGCCAGCATGCTCAACGTATTCAACGCCTGCAGTTGATGAGTACGCTTTCGACCAGTGCACCGATGCAGCTGGCACTGGCGGATTTTCTGGCGACCCGCCGCTACGATAATCACCTGAAACGGCTTCGGCAAAGTCTGGCAAAGCGCCAGCAACTGGCGCGTCAGGCACTGATGAAGGTGCTGCCCGCACCGTCCACGGTGAGCGACGCCGCCGGGGGCTACTTTTTGTGGGTGACGCTACCGGACAGTATTAATACCACCCAGCTTTACCAGCGCGCGCTGGCAAAAGGTATCAGTATTGCACCGGGGCAGTTGTTTGCCGCTGGCGAACAGTTCAGCCACTGTTTTCGGCTTAATACCGCCTGGCCCTGGGATTCGCGAGCCGAGGCGGCGGTCGTCACCCTGGGGGAGATCATGGCCGACATGGCGCGGGGTTAAACCTGCGCAGCCTGGCGGTGCCCCCAGGTCAGGTAATAAACGTCGTAAAAGTCCACTTCCCCTTTCTGCTTCAGCAAACGGTCAATCCCTGTTTTGACGCGCTCTGGCGCATCCGGCAAAGACATAATGCGCGATACCGCCTGTTCAGGCACCGGCTGCACGTAATACCATTCGCCGTTGTAGCAAACCCGCAGATCCAGCGCATCGATATCTTCAAAACGGTATTTGGGATTGATATCCAGCAACATCAGAAAGCTCATCACCAGTATAAAGGCGGTCGCGAACCAGAAGGCTGGCCAGCCCAACATCTCAGTGGAAAAAATCAGTGCCACGCACAGGCCGTAGCACAGGTACATCACTGCCCACAGCCCGGGATGTTTTTTCAAAAAAGAGAAGCTGAAGCGCGGCAGGTTATCCCGGCGTTCTTCACGGTTGAGCGTATTAATTTCGTCGATCAAGATCTGTTTAATGGCGTCCATCGTTCCCCTCACTTTCAACTGATAGCTATTAGAACAGATAACAGTCAAGGCGTTCAGACACAGATTAGGCCATTTTTTATATAACAGTTTCGCGTTTGCTGACCGACTGCGCCGCCACCCGCGCCAGGGCGCGCGGTGCCAACTGCGTAAAATAGTCGACAGCGGGCCCCAGCATGGCTTCATCGGGATTAAACGCCGGATGATGCAGGCCATATTCGCTGGCACTGCCAATATTCACAAAGGCCCCCGGCACCTGTTGCAGATAAAAGGCAAAATCTTCACCGCCCATTAGCGGCGTAACGGCCTGTTCAGCGCGATAACCGCTTTGGGCGGCCTGATCGAGGGCCATTTCTGCCCATTCTGGCGTGTTTATCAGGGCAGGCGGCCCCGCTATCCATTCCAGCCCGGCGCGAGCGCCAAAGCCCGATGCGATTCCCTGAATCAGCGCCGTCATACGTTCAGGGATTTGCTGACGCAGCGCAGCATGGTGAGTGCGGACCGTGCCTTCCAGTTCCACCTCTTGCGGAAGCACGTTCCAGGTATTACCCGCCGTGAAACGGGTGACGCTCAGCACGACCGTTTCCAGGGCGCTAAACACCCGCGCAGGTAACGTCTGTAATGCCGTCACGATGTGGCTGGCAATCACAATGGCATCAATACCTTCCTGGGGCCGGGCGGCATGTGCGCCCTTGCCGTGCACCCGAATAATAAAGCGGTCGACATTGGCGTAAAACGCGCCAGGCCGGGTTCGCAGCGTACCCAGTGGCAGATCCGGCGCGTTGTGCATACCAAATATGGCCTGTACGCCGTCCAGCGCACCTGCGCCAAGCAGCTGTCGGGCACCTTCAAACGTCTCTTCTGCGGGCTGAAAAAGAATACGTACCCGGCCCGGAAGCGTGGCTTCACGTTGCTTAAGCTGATGGGCAACGCCGAGCATCACCGACGTATGAATATCGTGTCCGCAGGCGTGCATCACGCCGGGTTGTTGGGACATCCAGGCAGAATGCACGGCCTCGTCGACAGGCAGAGCATCAATATCGGCGCGCAGGGCAATAAGGGGTTCGCCCTGGCCGATTTCCGCGACCACGCCGGTCGTCAATGGCAAGGGCAGCAAACGAATATCGCCCTGCTGCAACCAGCGCGTAATACGTTCCGTGGTGGCAAACTCCTGATTTGAGCGTTCAGGATGTTGGTGCAGTTCACGACGCCACTGCATCAGTCGTTCCAGTAAAAATGAAGTCATGAGTCTCCTTGTTCAAACAGTCCAACGCAATCTTAGATATTCCTGCTTAGCCGTTACAGGTTATTGGGTTGCCAGGGGTAATCGGGCAATTGCGTCAGGGCATGATCCTGGGTTGATAACACCGATACCGACGTCGAGTACGCATCATAATGATGATTTTCATTCTCTCTGCCTGAATAATCGCGGGTGGATAATTCTCTGTCAGACCCAGAGCAAGCACCTGCACGGGGCTTTTTAACGGGGCTATGCTGGCAAGCTGTCTCGCTGTTATGTGGGAACAGCATTTGTAATAAGGTACTGACTTTTAACATACTTTATCCCTCTCTCTCACCTGTTTGACCCGATGGATCATCATCGGGCAATACCGTGAGTCGATAAAGTAAGGAATTAATCAAAGCTTAGCGAAAATTAGCAAATACAGCATGGTTAAACGCGGAATTAATATCGATTCTGGCGGGGTTGGTAGGAAGGTAATAAATAATGCCATCGCGGAATGCGTTTATTCATTTAATTCTATTGCCACTTTTTAACTTCATATTGTCATATTTATTGTTTTACGAAATATACCCGCATCGCCACACTGAGCCTTAACGGAAATGAGTGAGGACAGGTGAATGGCATATCAATTAAGTCTGTTAGATAAATCGCCCGTGGCAGAAGGTGAAACACCGGCGGCGGCGCTTCAGCGCACGTTGCAGCTGGCGAAACAGGCTGAGAAATGGGGCTATCACCGTTTTTGGCTGGCGGAACATCACAATATTGAACAGCTGGCGAGCCCGTCACCTGAAGTCTTAATCGCCTGGCTTGTGGCGCAAACCCAGCATATTCGTATTGGCTCTGGCGGGGTGATGTTACAGCACTACAGCCCCTATAAAGTGGCGGAAAATTTTAATTTGCTGGCGTCGCTGGCACCGGGGCGGATCGATCTGGGCATCGGTAAAGCGCCTGGCGGCCTGCCGCTTTCAACCCGGGCGCTACAGCTTGGGGTGCATCAGGATGAAAAGGGCAGTTTTGCCGAGCAGCTTCAGCAACTGGAAAGCTGGCTGCAACCTGAGGTGGAACGGCACGACGACGACGAAAGGCTACGTGCCACGCCCTTGCCTGCGCGTCCGGCGCAGCGGTTTCTGTTGGGGGGGAGCGAGCAGAGCGCCCAACTGGCGGCGCAGTTGGGCTGGCAGTTTGTTTTTGCCGCGCACATCAATGGCGATCGCCAGCGTCTTGAGCGATCCCTGCAGGCCTATTCACGGCAGGCACAGGGTAAACGGGCGCTGGTAGCGGTGCAGGTCGTGGTGGCTGATTCGCCAGCGCAGGCCGATTTGCTGGTTGCCGATCTCAAACATTTCCACGTGCAGGTGAAAGGTGGCCCGGGCGTCAACGTTGCCAGCCTGGAACAGGCGGAACGCTATGTTCGTCAGGGCGGCTTTACCGATTATCTGATTGAGCCGCGCACGCCATCCCTGCTGAAAGGCACCGCGTCCCAGGTTCATGCCCAGCTCGACGCGCTACAGCATAACTTCGGCATTGATGAGTTTGTTATCGACACGCCGATTGCCGATGCCCGCGCGCGTTACCGGTCGCTGGAGTTACTGGCAACCCATCAGTGGGTCGCCGCCTGAGCATGATGTGTTAGCCGAGGTACACCATGAGTCTGAACGAAGCACAGTTAATTGCGTGGCGACGCGAGCTGCATACCTGGCCCGAACTCTCTGGCCAGGAGTTTGCCACCACCGCACGGTTGCGCCAGTGGCTCCAGAACGCCGGTATCCGCTTGCTTGACTACCCGCTTGAAACCGGCGTGGTCGCGGAAATCGGCAACGGTGAAAACCTGATTGCGTTGCGTGCCGATATTGATGCGCTGCCGATCCATGAGGCCAGCGGCGTCAGTTTCCACTCTCGCCAGCCAGGTGTGATGCACGCCTGTGGTCACGATCTGCACAGTGCCGTGATGCTGGGCGCGGCCCTTGAACTGCAGGCACAGCAGCAGCAACTGCGCGGTCGGGTACGCATCTTATTTCAGCCCGCCGAAGAGATTGCACGCGGTGCCAGACAGTTTATCCAGGCTGGCGTACTGGATCAGGTACAGGCTATTTTTGGCATGCATAACGAACCCGGCCTGCCGAGCGGGACCTTTGCCACGCGTGACGGGGCGTTTTATGCCAACGCCGATAAGTTTGTTATCCACGTGACAGGTAAGGGCGCGCACGCGGCGCATCCAGAGCAGGGCGTGGATGCCATCGTGGTCGCCAGCCAGATTATTCAGGCTCTTCAGACGCTGACCAGTCGCAGCTTTAACACGCTCGACAGCCTGGTGCTCAGTATCACCCGCATTGACGGCGGTAAAACCTGGAATGTGCTGCCGGGAACGGTGGAGTTTGGCGGCACCGCCCGCACTCACGATCTGCACCTGCGCGCTGAACTGGAAAAACGCGTACGCACGCTGGTGGAGAACATCGCGCAGGCCAATGGCGCGCAGGCCAGCCTGAGCTGGCACGCCGGGCCGCCCGTGCTGATCAATGACGCGCGCTGGGCGCAGTTCAGCACTGAGGTGGCTCGCCAGGTGGGCTATCGGGTACAGACTGCCGATTTACATCTGGGGGGCGAGGATTTTGCCTTCTACCTGCAGCAGGTACCGGGCGCGTTTGTCAGCATTGGCAGCGCCAGCGACTTTGGCCTGCATCATGCCGGTTTTACGCCCGACGAATCCTCGATAGCGCCCGCCGCCCACTACTTTGCACAGCTCGCCCGGCAGGCGTTGCACCATCTTCACGACCGATGTCGTGAACCCGCCCTGAATTAAGTTCAACTTTCTGACTTGCCTGAGCGGCTGTCCCGGACAACCGCCTGGCATCCTGACGCATAAAAGAGAGCACATCATGACCACAAGACAGCTTCGACTGGGTACCATTTTGCATGGCGCGTCTGGAAATATGTCGGCCTGGCGCCACCCGGCCGCCCAGGCGGACGCCAGCATCAGCTTTGACTACGCGAAAAAAATCGCGCGGAAAGCCGAGGAGGGCAAACTGGATTTTCTGTTTGTCGCCGACGGCTTATTTATTAATGAAAAATCGATCCCCCACTTTCTGAACCGGTTTGAACCCTTAACGCTGCTGTCGGCGCTGGCCGGTGTCACCGAACATTTAGGGCTGGTGGGCACGGTCTCGACCTCCTACAGCGAACCCTTCACCGTGGCACGACAGTTTGCCAGTCTGGATCACCTGAGCGGAGGACGTGCCGGCTGGAACGTAGTGACCTCACCGCTGGAAGGATCGGCAAAGAATTTCTCACGGCAGCAGCATCCTGAACATGCACTGCGTTATCGCATTGCGGATGAGTACCTTGAGGTGGTGAAAGGATTATGGGATTCCTGGGAACAGGACGCGTTTGTCCGCAATAAAGACAGCGGCCAGTTTTTTGACCCCGCTAAGCTGCACACCCTTAACCATCACGGCGACTTCTTCCAGGTGCAGGGACCGCTCAATATTTCACGCACGCCACAGGGCCGACCGATCATTTTTCAGGCGGGCGCCTCTGACGACGGTAAAAAGCTGGCAGCCCGTCATGCCGATGCCATCTTTACGCATCAGCCGACGCGCGAGGAAGCCCAGGCATTTTATCGTGACGTCAAAGCGCTACAGGCGAAAAATGGCCGTCAGCCGCAGGATCTGCATATTTTCCAGGGCGTGAGCGTCATCGTTGGCAACGATGCTGAGGACGTGGAGCAGCAATATCAAACCACCGCCGCGCTGGTTTCCATTTATGATGCGCTCAACTATCTTGGCCGCTTCTTCGACCATCACGACTTTTCCCAGTACCCGCTCGATGCGCCTTTCCCCGATATTGGCGACATCGGTCAGAACAGTTTCCGCAGTACCACCGACGAGATTAAACACAAAGCGCGTGAGCAGGGTCATTCACTGCGCCAGGCGGCACTGGAAGCGGCAACGCCGCGTCCGCTGTTTCATGGCACGCCCGAGCAGGTCGCCGACGGTCTGCAACTGTGGTTTGAGAGCGAGGCCGCAGACGGTTTCATTATCAATGGCGGTACGCCAGACACCTTTGAGCGTTTTGTTGACCAGGTAGTACCTGTGCTACAGGCGCGCGGTTTAGCGCGCCGTCACTATCCGGGCTCCACGCTGCGTGACAGCTTTGCCCTGTCGCAGCCGGTTAATCAATTCACATCACAATAAGAGCCTTTGCTATGCAGAAAAATATGCTTATCGCCTTGCTGATGCTGACCGCCAGCGGTAGCAGCCTTGCGGAAGGAACCCGTGTTGCCGTGAATGGTCAGCGCGTCAGTCTTGAGGCCAATAAAACCCCCATCCACACCGTTAAAAATGCGCAAGCCGTGGCGCAACTGCCTGCCCACTATCGCTTCGCCGTACCGGGCGCGTTTACCGTGGCGGTGGCGGCCCTGAACTCGCCGCCGCTGACCGTTTTCTCTGATGACAATAAAACGTTGTTGGGCAGCGAAGTCGATATTGCCCGGCTGGTGGCGGACAGCCTGGGGCTGAAACTTAACGTCGTGCCGGCTTCCTGGGAAGACTGGCCGCTTGGTGTGGCATCGGGGAAATATGATGCCGCCATCACCAACATCACCGTGACGAAGGCGCGCAAAGAGAAGTTCGATTTCGCCACCTACCGAAAAGATTCTCTGGGGTTTTATGTGAAAACCAGCAGCCCCATTCAGTCGCTGACCAAAGCCGAAGATATCGCCGGGCTGCGCATCATTGTCGGTTCCGGGACCAACCAGGAGGCCATTTTACTGGCCTGGGATAAAGAAAATCAGGCCAAAGGCCGTAAGCCGTTTACGCCGATTTATACCAAAGATGACGCCGCCCAAACGCTGGCGCTGCAGGCAGGACGTGCGGATGCCTATTTTGGTCCAAACGTGATTGGGGCCTGGAAGGCGTCACTGAATGGTAAAACCCGCCTGGTCGGCAGTGTGGATGGCGGCTGGCCTAACGCCGCGCACATTGCTGTCACGGTCAAAAAAGGCAGCGGATTAGCGGAACCCATCAGCACGGCCCTGAATGGCGTCATGCAAAATGGTGACTACCAGAAGGTGCTGGATCGCTGGGGAGAAGGCGTTGAACGCATCGATCATTCCGAGATTAATCCACCGGGTCTGGGTGACTGAGGAGCGCACCATGAGTGAACTGCAATTTCGCGAGCTGTCACCGGATGCGCCTGAACTGGTGCCGATCCTGACCGGTTTGTTCGGTGAGTATGCGGCCCGCTATGGCGATTATTTTAGCCGCCACCAGGAACAGGAGCTGGCCGAATGGTATCTGCCCCCGCACGGCTTATTTATTGTGCTGGAGCGTGACGACGAGATTATTGCCATGGGCGCGTACAAACCTTATGACGCACAAACCGCCGAACTAAAACGGATCTGGACGCGTGGCGATCTGCGCCGCCAGGGATTAGCGCTGGTGGTGCTGAAAGAGCTGGAGCGGCGAGCAAAACGGGCGGGTTATCAGCGTCTGTTTTTGACCACCGGCTTTCGCCAGCCCGAGGCCGTGCGCCTGTATATCGGCCACGGTTATCAGCCGCAGTTCGACCTGAATGGCGATCTGGAACGTTTTGGTCAGCCGCCACACGATGGTCGCCTGCGTTTTATCAAAATTATCGATGTGCACAGCGTTGCGCAGGCAAGCTAAGGATCGCCCATGAGTCATCATCAACAGTTACAGGTGGTGCCCGCCCGCTACCCAGCCCGAACGCTGGGTGCCGTGGTGGCGCTGTTTATTCTGGCAGGCGTTGTACAGTCGGTGGCGTTTAATCCCCGCTGGGAATGGGGCGTATTTGCCCGCTGGTTCTTCGACCCGGTGATCTTGCATGGCCTGGGGCAGACACTGCTGTTGACCCTGCTGGGCACGGTGTTCAGCCTGCTGTTAGGCGGTTTGCTGGCGCTGGCGCGGCTCTCCTCTTCCTGGCTGTTAAGCAGTCTGGCATGGGGATACATCTGGCTGTTTCGGTCGCTGCCGTTGATTGTCGTGCTGATCATTCTCTACAACTTCTCCTATCTCTACGACACGTTGTCCGTTGGGGTGCCATTTACCCACCTGTCATGGGGCCACTTTCAGACGATTAACGTGCTGGGGCAGTTTCCCGCAGCGGTGATTGGTCTGACGCTGGTTCAGGCGGCGTACAGTGCCGAGATCATTCGCGGCGGCTTTTTAGGCGTCGATCACGGTCAGGTGGAGGCGGCCTCTGCCCTGGGGCTGTCAGCCTCGCGGCGTACTTTTCGCATCATTTTGCCCCAGGCCTTACGCGCCATTATTCCGACCGCCTTTAACGAAATTATCAGTCTCGCGAAGGGCACGGCGATGGTCTATGTGCTGGCGATGCCGGAGCTGTTTTACACCATTCAGATGATCTACAACCGCAATCAGGAAGTGATCCCCTTACTGATGGTCGGCGCAGCCTGGTATCTGATTATCACCACCGTTCTGTCAGTGATTCAGCACAGCGTTGAACGCTGGCTGGCTCGCAGCGTCAGCCGTGAACCGCAACCGTCGCGCTGGCGACAATGGCGCACGCGCGTCGCACCGCTTAATCCTGTTGAGGAGGTCAGCCATGTCCGAAGCCATTGATTACCGTTTATTCCCTGCGCAGGGGGCCATTAGCATGACCGGCGTCAGCAAACGTTTCGGCAAGCTCAAGGCGCTGGACGATGTCTCACTGGCGCTGGAGCCGGGTTCCGTCACGGTAATTCTTGGCCCCTCCGGGTCAGGAAAATCGACCCTGCTGCGGACCATTAACCATCTGGAGCGGGTAGACGAAGGATTTATCCAGATTGACGGGGAGTACATTGGCTATCAGCGCCGGGGTGACCGGTTGTATGAACTGAAGGAGCGGGCGATTCTGCGTCAGCGCATTAACGTTGGCTATGTCTTTCAGAACTTCAACCTGTTTCCCCATCTCACGGTGCTGGAAAATTTAATCGAAGCGCCCATCGCCCATCGCCAGCTCTCAAAGCGCGAGGCGATAACCCGGGCGGGCGAGCTCCTGGATATTGTGGGCCTGCGGCATAAAGCCGATGCCTGGCCTCGTCATCTGTCTGGCGGTCAGCAGCAGCGCATAGCGATTGCCCGGGCCTTGATGCTGCAACCGCGTGTCATGCTGTTTGATGAGCCGACGTCAGCGCTGGACCCCGAACTGGTGGGGGAGGTGCTGGACGTGATTAAAAAGCTCGCCCGGTCAGGTACGACGCTGGTGATCGTCACGCATGAAGTGGGCTTTGCCCGTGAGGTGGCCGACAACGTGGTGTTCATGGTGGACGGTAAAATTGTGGAGCAGGGCAGCAGTACGCAAGTGTTAAACCATCCACGTCATGAGAGAACGCGCCGCTTTCTGGCTCGCGTATTATAAGAGGCCGAGATGAAATATGCGTATCTGACGCTGTTGGCGATGCTGGTGAGCGGCGCGGTGTTTGCCGGGGAAAAACGGGATGCCGCCAACAATGAACAGCCGATTCATGCGCCGGTGAATCCCGACGCGGTAAAAAAAATCCCGGCGGATTTTCATTTTGTTGAGCCGGGCACCTTAACCGTGGCGACCTCTGCCACCAATTCGCCCCCGCTGGCGCTGCTGGCGTCGGATAACCTGACCCGCATTGGCAGCGATCCTGACATTGCCCGCCTGCTGGCGGACAGTCTGGGGCTGAAACTTAAGCTGGTCCCCGCGTCCTGGGAGGACTGGCCGCTGGGGATTCGCGCCGGACGCTACGACGTGGCCATGTTTAACATTGCGGTCACCGAAGAGCGGAAAAAGAAGTTTGATTTTGCCACCTATCGCGCCGATAACCACGCCTTTGTCGTCAAAGCGGACAGTCCTGTCAGCACGATCAACTCACCGGCAGACGTGGCGGGCAAGCGCATCATCGTGGCATCAGGCACCAATCAGGAGCGCATTTTACTCAGTTGGGACGCGCAGAACCGGGCTAAAGGGTTGCCGCCTGTCCAACCCATCTACCTGACGGATGATGCCTCGGCGACGCTCTCTCTGCTCTCCGGGCGGGCCGATGCGCTGTTTGGCCCGCATTCTACGGCGGCATGGAAAGTGGCGTCGCGCGGGCAAACGAAAATAGTCGGCGAGGGGCCGTTCCGCGCCTGGGTGGCGGTGACCACCAAAAAGGGCAACGGCCTGGCAGCGGCGCTGCAAACCGCGCTGGATGGCACCATTGCCGGCGGGCAGTATCAGCAGGTTCTCCAGCGTTGGGGCGAAGAGGATGAAGCGGTCGCCCATTCCACCGTCAATCCACCCGGCATTGTTTACTGAGTCAGGCGAGCCTGAAAATGGCGTCAGCCACAGGCCATCACCGCGCATCGACCCGCCAGCCCTGGCGGGTTTTTTTGTCGCCGCGAAACAGATTGATGCCTTGTCATCGGCCCGTCATTTTCTGGGGTTATTAGCCTTAATCTTCACTTTGACGGATGCGCAGCGACTGCCGGTTCAGCGTGCAACCACGGGCGTTGTCTCTTTTACAGATTAATCCTACCACGTAAAAGAGACTTACTTACTTAGGGTGAAATTGTTAACAACTAATTTGACTTTGGTTAGCGAGTTAGGGTGGTTGTGTAAATTGTGATGCATAGCGCACATTACAAACCCTGCGACCTTTGTCACACTAAAGAAAAAAGGAGACATTGTATGACTGCCCAAACTTCCAGTCTGATGTTGCTGATGTCTTTCGCAGCAGGAACATTTTCAGCCGGGGCATCAGATAACCCTCAGCATTTGATGTTCGCCAGTCCGTCTGGCGGCGTGCCGAATAATCCGTTACCGCTCATTATCTGGCCGCGCGTGGTGCCAGAGGATGAAGAGTATATCGCCGCCTGGTTCGAGCAGACGTTTGAAAAAAATGGCTGGCCACCCGACTGGCGCGATCAGCTGTTCCCTTACATGCATTACCATCCCAACACGCATGAGCTCCTCGGCGTGGCTGAAGGCTGGGCGGAAGTGCTGTTTGGTGGCGACAGTGGTCGTATGATTACTCTGCGGGCAGGCGATGCCGTGCTGATCCCGGCCGGTGTCGGACATCGACAGGTGTCAGCCAGCGAAGATTTCCTGGCGGTGGGTGCCTATCCGGAAGGCCTGAAGCCTGAAATCCTGCGCGATGAAATTGCCCATTTGAAGCTGTCCCAGGAAAAAGTAAAAACAGTAGCGCTGCCGAAACGGGACCCGTTCACCGGTAAAGCGGGCGCGATGACCGAGATCTGGCTCCCGGTTGCGACCATGATGCACAACCAGTAACGCGAAACGGGACCGGCTGCTCAGGATTAATGACAGTGCCGCTGCCGACAAACAGGCAGCGGAAACCGGTTCCGCCTTTTCTTGTCAAGCGGTGGCGAACGGGTACGAATGCCGTTATCGCCAGCAGTATTAAGATTTTTCATGTCCCGACACCGTATCGTCCCGGTGAAATATCCTGCCTTATCCTTCTGTTTTTGTGGCTAAAAACCTGATGCGGCACCCATGTGTCGCTGACTGCGCCAACATATTTGCCTCTCGACCACTCGTTATTCATAAAAGTGCAAACAATGCGACTTACTTTCGCTGTATCTCCGGGACAGGCACGAAAGGTTAACTATGTTTTCAGTCGATCAGGTTATTGAGAGTTTCTGGCCCAACCAGCATCCCGCCAACTGGCAGAAACGGATTCTGAAGTGGATCTTACGTGAAGATGAATTCCAGCGATTTGCCGCGCGCTATCCTCACCTGAAAGGGCTGGATATGGTCGAGCAGGTGCTGGAGCACCTTGATGTACGTTGCGAGCTTAGCGAGCGCGATCTGGAGCAGATCCCCCCGCGCGGGCCGGTGGTCATCGTGGCCAACCATCCACTGGGAACCATTGACGGCATGGCGTTACTGCATGCGATATCACAGGTGCGCCCCGACGTGAAAATTGTGGCGAACCGGTTGATTATGCTGCTGGAACCGCTCAACAGCCTGATGTTGCCCGTCGACAATATTGGGAACCGCACCAGCCGCCAGCAGTTGCAGAGCATGCAGCAGCATCTTAGCAATCAGGGCGTGCTGATTATCTTCCCGGCGGGTGAAGTGTCCCGTCTTAGCAGTGCGGGCGTGCGTGACCGTGAATGGCATCACAGCTTCCTGCGTCTTGCGGCGAAAGCGCGGGCACCGCTGGTGCCGGTACACGTTGAGGGCCGAAACAGCTGGCTGTTCTATGCTACCGCCAAAGTCGCACCGCCTGTGGCAATGTTAATGCTGGTGCGGGAAATGTTTAAACAGCGCGGAATGCGCATCAAACTGCGTATCGGTGCGCAGATTCCGTTTGCGCACTGGCACGACGGCCACACGCCAGGCAAAGAGCTGGCAAAGCGCGTGCGTAAACATGTCTATCGTCTGGGGCAGGGAAAAAAGGGCCTTTTTCAGACTGAATCCGCCATTGCGCTGGCGGAAGATCGTGCCGACCTGAAAAAAGCGCTGCTGCAAAGCGAACTGTTGGGGAATACCCCGGATGGCAAGCAGATCTATCTGTGGCGGCGTAACGGGGCCACCTCGGTGCCGATACTGCGTGAGTTGGGCCGACTGCGGGAAATTGCCTTTCGTGCCGTGGGCGAGGGCAGCGGCCGCCGACGTGATTTAGACAGCTACGATGATGACTACTATCACCTGATCCTGTGGGACGATGCAGAGCTGGAAATCGTTGGTGCCTATCGGTTTATTCCCGGTGGCGAACAGTTGGAACGCCGCGGCATGGAAGGACTCTACAGTCACAGCCTGTTTCATTACGACGAACGCATGATCCCTATCCTGCGTCAGGGCATTGAGCTGGGACGCAGCTTTATCCAGCCTGCTTACTGGGGCAAACGCGGGCTGGATTATCTCTGGCTGGGCATCGGAGCTTACGTCGCCAGATACCCTGAGGTGCGCTATCTGTTCGGACCGGTCTCTATCTCTGGCACTATGCCGCTGGCGGCACGTGATTTGCTGGTGGCCTTCTACCGCATCTATTTTCCGACGGACTTCCCCCTGGCCACGTCGCGCTGTCCTTATCCGGCCTCGCTGCCTGACGTGCTGGCCCAGTTCAGCGGCAATGATTACAAAGAGGATCTCCAGCGGCTGAAGCAGTTGCTCAGCAACCTCGGCGTGGCAATCCCGACGCTCTACAAACAGTATTGCGAAGTGTACGAACCCGGCGGCGTGCAGTTTATTGATTTTGGCAGCGACCCCGACTTCAACAACTGTATTGACGGGCTGGTTCTGGCGGATCTCACCAAAATTAAGCCGTCGCGCTATGAGCGCTACGTGGCGGTCCATCTGCCGAAGTAGCCTGCTGTCACGGTGTTGTCATCAATGTGTCGTAACGTTTTGCATAGAACGTTTATGGCACAGGCGACGTAATCATGGCCGCAATTTCACTCTCCGGGCTGCATAAAGCCTTCGCGGCGCAGCCGGTCCTTAACGCGGTATCGCTGGAGATCCAGCAGGGTGAGTTTATCGCCGTGCTGGGTCCTTCCGGCTGCGGCAAGACAACCTTACTCCGCTTGATCGCCGGATTCGAAACTCTGGATCGCGGTGAGATCTGGGTAGGCGACACCTTGTTTGCCACTCAGGGTTTTCATCTTCCCCCCGAAAGTCGCGATCTTGGCGTGGTATTTCAAAACTACGCGCTCTGGCCGCACATGACGGTAGCCGAAAACGTGGGCTACAGCCTGAAAGTCAACGGCGTGAACCGTACAGAGCGGGCGGATCGTATCCGGCAAGCCCTGACGCTGGTCGATCTGCTGCCCTTTGCCGATCGTCGCCCGGCCGATCTGTCCGGCGGCCAACGTCAGCGCGTGGCGCTGGCCCGCTGCCTGGTGGCAAAGCCCAGGCTGGTCCTGCTTGATGAACCTCTGGCTAACCTTGACGTGCATTTGCGTAGCGCGATGGAAGAGGAGTTTCGCCGCTTTCATCGTCACAGCGGGGCAACGCTGGTCTACATCACCCACGATCAGCGCGAAGCGATGGCGATGGCCGATCGCGTTGTGGTGCTGAATGCGGGGCAGGTCATGCAGTTTGCTTCGCCCCAAACGCTGTGGCGCGAGCCCGCCAACGAGATGGTCGCCACCTTCATTGATGAGGGACGGGTTCTGCCGGTACAGGATATTGAGCCGGTGGGACAGGGGCAGGCATCGGTCATGCTGTTCGGCGCACGACTGCTGCTGCGCTGCTCAGCGCAGCAGGCAACGTTACCCCACGGCAAAGCCAGCTTTCATCGTGCCAGTTTCCGCCTGATGCCTGTTAATCGCGGTCAGTTTAACGCGCAGGTTGAACGCATTATCTACCGTGGCGGTCATTACGACATTCACCTGTGTCCGCTGGCGCAGCCGGATGTCTCTTTCACCCTGGCCCTTGATGATGTTTCTGCGCTTGCGGTGAACGACATCGTAAGTATTGCTGTTAATGACGGCTGGATTCTTCCCGCATAAAGGACTTCAGACAATATGAAAAAGGTCATTCTTACCTCGCTACTGTTCACGGCTGCGCTGACAGGTTCAACGCTGGCGCAGGCGGCTGACAAGCCCAGCGGCAAGCTGGTGGTGTACACCTCGCAGGCACCGGAAATTGCGCAGCAAACCATGGATGCGTTCAAAGCCGCTTATCCCGCGATTCAGGTGGAATGGACGCGCAACGGCACCACGCAGTTAATGAATGTCCTGCACACGGAAATGATGAGCGGCAAGGTCAAGCCTGACGTGCTGCTGGTGGCGGATGCCATCAACCTCGGCGCACTGAAGAAAGAGAAGCAGCTGTATGCGTATCAGGATGCGCCCGTGGATCACCTGAAGCCTGCGTTTTATGACCGTGATAAAACCTTTTTTGGTACCAAGATCATCGCCACCGTGATTGCCTATAACACACAACGTGCCAAACCGGTCAACAGCTGGAAAGCGTTGCTCAATGCTGATAACAAAGGGCAAATAGCCGTACCCAGCCCGCTTTACTCCGGGGCGGCCCTGTATAAACTGCACACCGATATTACGACGCCGGACATCGGCTGGAACTTCTATAAGCAGTTGGCGGCGCTGGGTATTGCGCCGCAGGGCGGCAACGGACCGGCTTTAAAAGCCGTGGCCAGCGGGATGGATAAATATGGCGTGATTACCGATGCCGACATCATCCGGGCCAAAAAACAGGGTTCGCCCATCGACCTGGTTTATCCCGAAGAAGGGGTTTCTTACGTCACCGAACCGGTTGCCATTATGAAATCGGTACATAACCTGCCTGCCGCCAAAGCCTTTGTGGACTTTTTACTCTCCGAACAGGGGCAGAAACTGGTGGTGCAGCAGGGTAACCGGCCGGTCGATGACCGCGTTGCCGCGCCTGAAGGATTTGTCCCTGTCGACCAGATCAAACTGCTGACGCCGGACGTTGAGAAGGCGGTCGCGGACGATGCGCAGGTGCGGGAGCAGTTTACCGCGCTGTTTGGTGGCTGAACATGAGCGTGCTGAGTAACGACTGTCGGCCCCGCCGTTTGCAGCCCGCACGCTGGCGTTTTCGCGCCGAGCCGTGGGTGCTGGGGCTGCTGGTGCTGACGATCGGACTGCTGTCCGTCGCGCCCTTTGGGCGGCTGATCTGGACAGCGGTGGCGCCGCAGGGCGTGCCGGATCTGGCCCGGCTGACGCAGTTGCTGGTCAGCCGTCGGGTGCTCAGCGCCACGCTAAATACCTTAAGCGTCGGGCTGAGTGCCACCCTGCTGTCGCTGCTGCTCGGTACATTTGCCGCCTGGCTGGTCGCGCTGAGCGATATGCGCGCCAAAGCGGCCTGGGTCTTTGCGTTTATCTTACCGTTAATGATTCCGCCGCAGGTGACGGCGCTCGCCTGGCTCCAGGCACTGGCACCGGGTAGCCTGCTGGCATCGCTGTTTCAGCGGCTGGGTTTACCCTGGTTTGCGCCGGGTGAGCAGCCGCTCTGTTCATGGGGCGGAATCGTGTTGCTGCTGGGTTTGCACAATGCGCCGCTGGTGTTTCTGACGGTGCGAGCCGGTCTTCGGCGTTTACCCGCCGAACTGGTGGAGGCGGCGCAGATCAGCGGTGCATCGCACGGGCAAATCCTGCGCACCATCATTCTGCCGCTGGCGCGCCCCGCCATTTTTGCCGGGGCGGCGCTGGCATTTGTGGCGGCCGTCGGTAATTTTGGTATTCAGGCGATGTTGGGCATTCCGGCGCGTTTACCGACCTTAATTACCCTGGTCTATCAACAGCTCAACGCCATCGGCCCCAGCGCGTTGCCGGATACCGCTGTCTATTCCTTGCTGATTGCGCTGATCACGCTGACCGGCATGATGCTAAGCGCCTGGCTGGGCGGTCGGCAGGATGTCCGGGTCAGTGGCTCGCCGCGCCCGTTCCATCAACCGCTAAAAGGCGCTCGCTTGCCCATGGAAGTCATGGCCTGGCTGTGGATGGCCGCCACGCTTATCATGCCCGTCAGCGCGCTGCTGACCACGGCGCTGACGCGGGGTTTTGGTCAGGCTTTAACGTGGCAAACCCTGACGCTGGAGAACATTTATCAGGCGCTGTGGGGCTATTCTGCAATCCGTCATGCTTTCGTGACCAGCCTGTGGCTGACCTCCCTGGCGACGCTGATCCTGACCGCCATGGCGCTGTTTCTGGCTTTTTTCCTGAGCTGGCAGCGCACCCGGCTGGTTCGCGGCCTGTGGTTTGCCAGTGAACTGACGTACGCGCTGCCCGGCATTGTGACAGGCGTGGCGGCCATACTGTTCTTTCTGCCGCCGCTTCCGCTGCTGGAGGTGTCGATTTACGGCACGGTCTGGATCATTCTTGCTGCCTATCTGTCCAACTTTCTGGCTTTAGTCTTGCGGCCCACGCTGGCAGGCTTCGCACAAATTGAGCCGTCGCTGGATGAAGCCGCCCGCCTGTGCGGGGCCGGCTTTATGCGTCGCATGCGAGATATTTTACTGCCGCTGGCGGCACCGTCGGCGCTGGCGGGAAGCCTGTTGGTGTTTCTGACCGCGCTAAATGAAATTCAGGTATCGGTGCTGCTGGTGACGTCTGACACACAAACCCTGGGGCCTACCATCATCTTTCTCGATGAAGGCGGTTCCGCCCCGCTGGCTGCCGCCGTGGGATGCCTGATGATTCTGGTTGTTCTGACCTTAATGCTGCTGGCAACGCGTCTGACGCGCCGCCTGCCGCAGGGAGTATTGCCATGGCAAGCCTGACGGTGGTGAGCGGCGTGGGCGGTAAATTGCCGGCCGCTTTCCTGCTTGAGATTCAGGGATATCGCCTGTTATGGGACCTGGGCGCAGGACCTGAACCGGGCGTAAAGCCGGATCTGACTAAGACAGGCCAGGTTGATGCGATTTGTCTTACCCACTCCCACGGCGACCATGCCGGTGCGCTCGACAGCTGGCAACAGCTGGGATCGCCGCCGGTTTATGCCACGGAGCTGACCTGGCAGCAGTTGGCTGCTTGCCCGGTGCCAGCCCGCTGGCGGCATTCTCTGCCGTTGCACGGGCAGTGCGCGATGGGGCCGCTTAACCTGTTTACCGGCCGGAGCGGGCACTCGCCCGGCTCCGTCTGGTTTCATCTGCCGGTCGCGGGCGGGATTACCTATATGGGAGACTGGAGCTGTGAGTCGCTGCTGCTGCCTTTTGACCGGCCGCCACGGGCGCGCTGGCTGATTACCGATGCATCCTACGGCGACCGCAATCAGCGTCTGGATCAGCAGGTTGATGCCCTGGTGCAGGCAGCCCGAAAAGGCGCGGTGGTCACGGCGCCGTTGCATGGCAGAGGCCCGGAGATGGCATTACGGCTGCGTAGCCAGGGTTTATCTGTCGTGCTTTGCCCGCAGGTGCGTGAGGAAGTGTCACAGCTGCTGGCGCAAAATACATTACCTGCCGCTACCGCGCTGGCGTTACTGCCGCTACTGCGCGAGCCGACGCCAACGCAATGGCGGCCTGACAGCATTATTGTCGCAGCCGATGCGGTGGCAGACAGTGGCCTGGCTGCCACGCTGAGCCAGCGACCCGAATTCAATCTGATTTTTAGTAGCCATGTGGCGCGCGGCACGCGGGCCTTCGAGATGCTGCAAAACGGGTTGGCGCAGTGGCTACCCTGGAATGTTCACCCACCACTGGACGATCAACTGGCGCTGATCCAACACAGCGGGGCGGAACAGGTGATCCCCGCTTTTGTCGAGCCGGCGTTGTGTCAGCAGTTAATCGCCCGAACGCCCGCGACGCTGAACTGGCAGCGTCATTTCACGCTGTCATCCCGCTGGGAAAGCTTTGCCTGAGCGCGCGATGCCTCCTCAGCTGTAAAGCCCGTGTTGCTGCACCGAGGCATGGCCCGGATTATCCCGGATGCGGCGGACAGAGTCGCGTACCACCAGCTTGCCGTTCAGCAGCAGATTGCCGGGTGGCAGGTCCGGGTCTAAACGCAGCGCCTGAAGGACTTTGACGGCAGCTTCTCCCAGTTCATCCCGTGGCACCTGCACCGAGGTTAACGGTATCTCCTGTACGGTCGCCAGATTAAAACCATCCATGCTCATGACGGACACATCCTGCGGCACCCGCAGGCCGGCCTGTTGTAACGCCTGCACGGTTCCCGCCGCAATATAATCCCCACTTGCCAGAATCGCCGTGGGCCGCTGTGCCTGAGGACAATGACGCAGATACTCACCCAGACAGGCGCTGGCTTCGCTGCTGCTAAAGCTGTTGAGCGTAATCAGGTGCTGACGGCTGTCGAAGCGCAGATTCATGGCATGCCAGGCATCGCGCACTCCCTGCAGCCGCTGTTCCATGGTGTAACGCCGCAGGCAGTGCAGCGACAGAATTTGCCGGTGACCCTGTTCAAACAAATAGCGCGCCGAAAACTCGCCAATGAGCTGATGATCGGGCGATACCGAGGGCAGCCGCATTCGGCGATCGCGGGCATTGATCAGCACGCAGGGCTTATTCATTTCGGCTGCCAACTGATGGATGTGCTCGTCGTCGATACCGATTAACAGCGCCGCCTCCGTCTGCTGCATCTTGTCGATAAACAGGGCGGCATCGCTTTCCACCTCTTCCAGCGGGCAGTAGCGCAACCGGACATCGTGCGGTTTGACGGCCTCGCTGATGCCCTGGATCACCTTGTAATAAAAGATATCCGTGCGGATATCAAACGCGCGCGGTGGTGCAAACACCATCAGATCATTAAGCAGCAGCCGCCCATGATGAAGGTTGTCCAGTACGCCTTGCTGTTGGGCAATGCGCAGGACTTTATCGCGCGTGGCGGTACGGATATTGGCTTTCCCGGCCAGGACGCGAGAAACCGTGCTGACTGACACGCCGCTCAGGGCGGCAATCTCGCTCACTTTTAAGCTTTGTTTCATTCTGTGATCGCCCTCAAATCTGCAAATGAAAAAATTTTCATAACGTGCTGAATCGTGTCCCTACTGGTCTGAGAGGGGTTTTTTGTTATTTCCAGATAGTGTCATGAAAAGAGTTGCAAAAAATGGGCTGTACCCACGTTTTGCGCTTTTTTAAGGTCGGATCAGACAAAAAGGTTTGCTTCGCGGCAACGCGGTTATTACTGGCTACAGGAGTTTCATCATGAGTCTCGACTCGACCACCCGCACCAGCGCGTCGCGCACGGTGCGGGTTATTAAAAATCTGCGCTGGTGGATGCTGGGTATGTTCCTGCTGGGCGTGACGGTGAACTACATCACCCGTAACTCCCTGGGCATTTTGGCCCCCGAACTGAAAAACACCCTGAATATGGCTACGGAGCAATATTCCTGGGTGGTAGCCGCCTTTCAGCTGGCCTATACGCTGTTTCAGCCTCTTTGCGGTTGGTTGATCGATATTATCGGCCTGAAGATGGGCTTTTTAATCTGCGCCGTTATCTGGTCCATTACCTGTCTGCTGCACGCCGGAGCCGGAAGCTGGCTGCATCTGGCGCTGCTGCGCTTTGTGATGGGGGCATCCGAGGCCGCAGCCACGCCTGCGAATGCCAAAGCCATTGGGGAATGGTTTCCGAAAAAGGAACGACCGGTAGCAGCAGGCTGGGCTGGCGTGGGGTTCTCCATTGGCGCGATGCTGGCACCGCCCATTATTTATGTCGCGCATATCTCGTTTGGCTGGCAGGGCGCATTTCTGCTGACCGGTGGGCTGGGCCTGATCTGGGTCGCGCTCTGGTGGTGGGGTTATCACTCACCTGAACATCATCCGCGTCTGTCGGAGGAAGAACGGGCGTTTATCACCCAGGACAAAGAAGTCATCGGCGAAAAGCTGCCGTTTTTCACCGCCATGAAAGAGATTGGTAAAGAGAAGAAATTTTACGGTATTGCCATTCCGGCCTTTCTGGCTGAACCCGCATGGGCGGTACTGAGCTTCTGGGTGCCGCTCTACCTGGCCAACGAACGCGGCATGGATCTGAAACAGATCGTGATGTTTGCCTGGCTACCCTTCCTGGCTGCGGATCTGGGCAGCATCGCCAGTGGTTATCTGACCAAACTCTATGTGCGCTGGTTTGGCTGCTCCCGCGTCAACTCTATCGTTGCCAGTTCTGTGACCGGGGCTGCCCTGATGATCTCTCTGGCACTAATGACGCTGGTTAAAGATCCCTATCTGGCCATCGCCCTGATCTCCATCGGCGGGTTCGGTCACCAGGTGATCTCCTGCATGTTGAGTGCGCTGGTGGTCGAGCGTTTTGATCGCCGCCAGATGGCAACGGTTAACGGGATGCGCGGCTCCTGTGCCTGGATCGCCAGCTTTATTTTCTCGCTGATTATCGGCGTCACGGCCGACACCATTGGCTTTAATCCCCTGTTTATTGCCATGGGCTTTTTTGACCTGATTGGCGCGGTTTTCCTGGTGATGTTTATCGCCGAACGCCGCCAACGTACTGCTAAAAATTGAGGGTAACCTGATGAAAACGCTTAAGACATGGACGCTTCATCACCAGGCGGCGAATTTCGTCGAACTGAAAGTCGAGCAACGTCACTTTTTACGTATTTACGTATTAGAAAATGGCCTGATGCGCGTGCTGCTGAAACGCGACGGGGAGCTGGCGCTCAACCGCACCTGGAGCATTGCTCCCCAGGAGGATGTGCCATGGGAGGGACGCGATCGCGAATCGCTGGAAGGCTTTACACTGCCCGCTTTTACCGTTGAGCAGGAGGCGCAGCAAATCCGTCTGGCCACTGACCGGCTGCGCGTCACCGTGCATTATCCGCTGTGCCTCAGCTGGGAACATTTTGACGGCACTGGCTGGCAACCGCTGGCGGTCGATCGCCATACCGGGGCTTACCTGCTGAACATGCATGGCGATGGTGTGGAACATTATCAGCGCCGCCAGCCGCAGGATCGGGTTTACGGCCTGGGTGAAAAAAGTGGCGACCTCAACCGGGTTAACCGTCGTTATGAGATGCGTAACCTGGACGCCATGGGCTATAACGCGGCCAGTACCGATCCGCTCTACAAGCATATTCCCTTCACGCTGACCCAGCGTGACGGCGTCAGCTTTGGCCTGTTTTACGATAACCTCAGCAGCAGCTGGCTGGATCTGGGCAATGAGTTAGATAATTACCATTTGCCTTATCGTCGCTACCGTGCGGAGGCGGGCGATCTGGATTACTACATGATGCTGGGTCCGACGCTGCTGGACGTCACTAAAGCCTTTGTTCGCCTTACCGGTCGTACCCTGTTTCAGCCGAAGTGGAGCCTGGGCTATAGCGGATCCACCATGCACTACACGGATGCGCCTGATGCGCAGCAGCAACTCTTGTCCTTTATCCAGCTGTGCCGTGAGCATGAAATTCCCTGCGATTCGTTTCAGCTGTCGTCGGGTTACACCTCCATTAACAACAAGCGCTACGTGTTTAACTGGAACTACGACAAGGTGCCGAACCCGGAGGGGATGAGTGCTTCTTTCCATCAGGCCGGGATGAAGCTGGCAGCCAATATCAAGCCTTGTCTGCTGCAGGATCATCCACGTTACAAAGAAGTGGCGGACCAGGGACTGTTTATCCGTGATTCGGAACATGACCGGCCTGAACGCTCGGTGTTCTGGGATGACGAAGGCTCGCATCTGGATTTTACCCATCCACAAACCGTGGCGTGGTGGCAGCAAAACGTCACTGAGCAGTTGCTGAAAAAAGGCATCGATTCAACCTGGAACGACAATAACGAATATGAAGTCTGGGATGGCGAAGCGCGCTGCTATGGCTTTGGTCAGCCCATCGCCATCAAGCATATTCGTCCGGTGATGCCGCTACTGATGATGCGGGCCTCGATGGAAGCTCAGCAGCGCTTTGCCCCAGACAAGCGGCCGTATCTGATCTCGCGCTCTGGCTGTGCAGGGATGCAGCGCTATGTGCAGACCTGGAGCGGCGACAACCGGACAAACTGGCAAACCCTGCGCTACAACATCCGCATGGGATTAGGGATGAGCCTGTCAGGCCTGTTTAACGTGGGGCACGATGTGGGCGGTTTTGCCGGGGATAAACCCGATCCGGAGCTGTTTGTACGCTGGGTGCAGAATGGCGTGATGCATCCACGGTTTACCATTCACTCCTGGAATGACGATCATACGGTGAACGAGCCCTGGATGTATCCGGAAGCGACACCGATGATCCGCGAGGCGATCCGCCTGCGTTATCGTCTGATGCCCTATCTGTATACGCTTGCCTGGCAGGCCAGCGAGCAGGATGAACCCATGCTGCGGCCGACCTTCCTCGATCATGAGGACGATCCCCGTACGTACGACGAGTGCGATGATTTTATGCTGGGACGCGATCTGCTGGTGGCCAGCGTGGTGGAGCAGGGCGCACGCCAGCGCCAGGTTTATCTGCCGGAAAATACCCACGGCTGGTATGACTGGCACACCGGCAACTGGCTGGCGGGCGGACAAACCGTGACGCTGGATGCGCCGCTGGATCGGTTGCCGTTGCTGGTCCGTGCCGGGGCCGCACTCCCACTGGGACAGTGCGAAACCACCACCGATGCGCAACGTGATAACGTGCGTGAGCTGCAGATTTGGCCTGCGCCGGGCGATGCCACCACCCAGGGTGAGGTGTTCGATGACGACGGCGAAACCCACGGTTGGCAGAAAGGCAATGCGTTATGGTTGAACTGGTCTTTAACCAGTAGCGCGTCACGGCTGGATCTGACCATTGAAAAGCGCGGCGATTATCTGCCGGCGTGGCGTGAGATAGCGATTATGTTGCCGCCGGGTGAGCAGCGTCCGCTGTGGATCAACGGTGAAAGGACGTCATGTTATCGGCTGGCGTAAGCGATAGCGCATCAGGCTGTCGTCATCCGCAATATTGATAACCGGCCCACCTGCGTGGGCCGGTTTATGTTCAGGCTGAGTGGTTTTCGGTGCTCATGCGTCCAAGGTCTTTATCGACCAGGAACAGACCGTTACCGCTGTCGCCCACCATCGCCAGTTTATCCAGCACGGTTTTAAACAGTTTCTCTTCTTCATGCTGTTCTGCAACATACCACTGCAGGAAGTTGAAGGTTGAATAGTCCTGCGTCGTCATGGCAGAGTGCGCCAGTTCATTGATTTTGCTGGTGATCAGCTTTTCGTGATCCAGCGCCTGAATCAACACTTCGTTCAGCGAATTGTAAGCAACGGGCGGTGCAGCAATGCTGCCCAGCACCGGCATACCACCTGTATCACTCAGATAGTCGAACAGGCGCTGCATGTGTTGCATCTCTTCACGCGAATGCATTTTCAGGAAGGACGCTGCGCCCTCGTAGCCTTTATCGCTGCACCACGCACTCATTTGTAAATAGAGATTGGCGGAGAAGAATTCCAGGTTCAGCTGGTCGTTTAAACGTCCAGTCATTTCAGCAGTCAGCATGGCCGCGTCCTTTTGATTGTCATTAAATTAGTGGTGAATTATGCAACAGTCTGGTAACGAATGGGAAGCCTTTTGTTGAAAAAGTTGCAATTTATCTGATTGATTTAAAAAGAATTATTTCAACTGTTGAATGCGAGCGATTATCATTGTGGTCTGCTTTTCGCGCGGTCAATTTTCTCCCTGAATGTTAACCTGGCGGGGCGTGCGGCGATCCTCTGCGATGTTGCGGAGGGCTGAGGCGCAGTCTGTATGCGGCCTGGGGAGGCGACAGAGGAAAATCAGGTACGCGATCGGACCGCGCGTTTTTTTGCCCGCCACGCTGAACAGACATGTTCGATGACGGTTCATGAGGCAAAATGTGAAGGGTGATCGTCAGAAGGTTCCGCTGCGAAAAAATCGCATAAGCTTTTGGTAAAATGCCACCATTAACCGATAAGGGTGAATATGCAACGTATCGACAGTCACGCTGAATTTTATGATACCCATTTTTCAAAAGAGGATTTCACCGGTCTGACCATCGCTGAAACCCATTTTGAAGACTGCGACTTTAGTAACGTCAACTTCACCTCTGCGCAGTTTACCGCCTGTAAGTTCATTAACTGCACTTTCAGGCACTGTAATCTGAGCCTGTTGGATGCGCCGAATACCCGCTTTTATGGCCTGCAGTTCACGGAGTGCAAGCTGACCGGCATCGACTGGACAAAAGCCTACTGGCCTGATTTTCATCTGGATCATGAGCTGTATTTTGTGAACTGCATGCTGACCAGCGCATCCTTTTATGGTCTTAAGCTTCAGGGGCTAAAAATGGAGGCGTGCAGAGTGGCGGAGGTTGACTTCAGAGAGTGCGATCTGACTGGCGCAACGTTCAGCGGATCGGAGCTGACAGGCAGCTTATTCAATCACACGCTGTTGCGGGGCGCCGATTTTACCGACGCATGGAATTACAGCATTGATGTCTTAAACAATACGGTCACTAAAGCCAAATTTTCGCGCCTTGAGGCGGTGTCTCTGCTGGAAAGCTTAGGGATTGAATTGGTGGATTAACCGGCACCGGGCCGCAGTGACGTGGGGGTTTTCACTTTCACAGCCGCGGCTGGCGGCGGGATGACTGCGCCACGCGCCTGGGCCGCCGCATCCGTGCTAAGCCTCGCTGAGCGGTATTTCAGGCCGACGTGACTTTCTCTTCGGTACGCTGTAGGCCATTAGCACAAAATATTGTATGCTATGCCGCCTTAAAGTTGACCAGGTAACCGGAAGCACGCCAATGTAACTTTGCGCTCACCCCGCGACGACATAAAGTCGCATTTGGCACCGTTTACCTGCCGGTAAGGTTCTGCCGGCCACCGTGATTTATCTGCTGCGCCTGTTAGTGCGTGGCTACGTTGAGAAGAATTCACTCATGTCTAATCCCTTTTTAGAAGAGGTGGCACGCCGCCGCACCTTCGCAATTATCTCGCACCCGGATGCCGGTAAAACCACCATTACCGAAAAAGTCCTGCTGTTCGGACAGGCGATTCAGACCGCCGGAACGGTAAAAGGCCGTGGCTCTAACCAGCATGCTAAGTCTGACTGGATGGAGATGGAAAAGCAGCGTGGTATTTCGATTACGACGTCGGTTATGCAGTTTCCCTATCGTGACAGCCTGGTAAACCTGCTGGATACGCCGGGGCACGAAGACTTTTCTGAAGATACCTACCGTACGCTGACTGCCGTTGACTGCTGTCTGATGGTGATCGATGCGGCAAAAGGCGTTGAAGATCGTACCCGCAAGCTGATGGAAGTCACCCGTCTGCGTGATACGCCCATCCTCACCTTTATGAACAAACTCGACCGTGACATCCGCGATCCGATGGAAGTGCTGGATGAAGTGGAAAGCGAGTTAAAAATTGCCTGTGCGCCCATCACCTGGCCGATAGGCTGCGGTAAGTTGTTTAAAGGGGTTTATCACCTTTATAAAGATGAAACCTATCTCTATCAGACCGGTAAAGGGCACACCATTCAGGAAGTCCGTACCGTCAAAGGCCTGGATAACCCGGAACTCGACGCGGCGGTAGGCGAAGAGCTGGCCGCTCAGTTGCGTGACGAGCTGGAGCTGGTGCAGGGTGCTTCAAACGAATTTGATGAAGAGGCATTTCTTAGCGGTCAGCTCTCTCCGGTGTTCTTTGGAACCGCGCTGGGTAACTTCGGCGTAGATCATATGCTGGATGGCTTGGTGGCGTGGGCGCCACGTCCCATGCCGCGCGATACCGATACCCGCAAGGTTGAAGCCAAAGAAGAGAAATTCACCGGCTTCGTGTTTAAGATTCAGGCCAACATGGACCCTAAACACCGTGACCGGGTGGCGTTTATGCGCGTGGTTTCCGGCCGCTATGAAAAAGGCATGAAGCTGCGCCAGGTGCGCACCGGCAAAGACGTGGTGATTTCTGATGCCCTGACCTTTATGGCAGGCGACCGTTCGCATGTGGAAGAAGCCTATCCGGGCGATATCATCGGCCTGCACAACCACGGCACCATTCAGATTGGCGACACCTTTACTCAGGGTGAGAACATGAAGTTCACCGGGATTCCGAACTTCGCCCCAGAACTGTTCCGCCGTATCCGCCTGCGCGATCCGTTGAAGCAAAAGCAGCTGCTGAAAGGGCTGGTACAGCTGTCGGAAGAGGGCGCGGTGCAGGTGTTCCGCCCGGTGCATAACAATGACCTGATTGTGGGCGCCGTGGGTGTACTGCAGTTTGACGTGGTCGTTGCGCGTCTGAAAAGCGAGTACAACGTTGAAGCCATCTATGAGGCGATTAACGTCTCTACGGCGCGTTGGGTCGAGTGCAGTGACGCCAAAAAATTTGAAGATTTCCAGCGTAAAAACGAGGTTAACCTCGCGCTGGATGGCGGGGATAACCTGACCTATATCGCGCCGACGATGGTGAATCTGAACATTACGCAGGAACGCTATCCTGATGTGACGTTCCGCAAAACCCGCGAGCATTAATCCGCGCCTGCAGGGCCATTCCAGCGCGGGATGGCCCTGTTTTAACCGATACAGAACCCTCCTAAAACACGCTTTTTCCTCGCTTTTGACGCACGATCAACCAGTTACCCAAGCAAATCTCTAAATCCCGACTATGATTACTTCATCGGACGGTTAAAGAGACTTATTTCTCCCTGCGTCCAGTGCCGCAGCAGCACTGTTTGCTGCTCTTGCGCCCACAGTTTTGGGCGAGTTAACAGATAGAAGGATGATATCGATGCACACAACGAAGATTACTAAAACATTGATGGCTGCGATGATCGGTACTGCTCTGCTGAGCGGAAGCGCATTTGCAGAGGAATCCGCGTCTCAGAAAGCGTCACAGACGGCTGACAGCGCCGGTTCTAAAATCGACAGCTCAATGAAATCAGTGGGCGGCTTTATGGATGACAGCGCCGTGACCGCCAAAGCGAAAGCGGCCCTGGTTGATGACGACTCCATCAAAAGCACCGACATTTCTGTCAAAACCCATAAAGGCGTGGTGACGCTGAGCGGTTTTGTCACCTCACAAGACCAGGCTGAAAAAGCCGTGGCCGTGGTGAAAAAAGTGGAAGGCGTGAAATCCGTCAGCGACAAACTGCATGTGAAAGACGCAAAAAACCAGTCAATGAAAGGTTATGCCGGTGACGCTGCTACAACCAGCGAAATTAAAGCTAAGCTATTAGCTGATGACATGGTTCCTTCACGTAACGTGAAAGTTGAAACCACCGATGGTGTGGTTCAGCTCTCAGGTGAAGTGGCGAACCAGGCACAGTCTGACCGTGCTGAGAGCATCGCTAAAGCTATCGAAGGCGTAAAAAGTGTTAAAAATGACCTGAAGGTCAAGTCTTAACACGACCCGGTGCGGCTTCCTCGCGAGGCCGCGCTGATAAAAATACCCATCGTTGGGATGAAACAAGCAGTTCAATATTAAATGGTGAAGGAGAGGCTTATGTTTCGTTGGGGCATTATTTTTCTGGTGATTGCACTGATCGCTGCTGCATTAGGTTTTGGTGGCCTGGCCGGTACCGCAGCCTGGGCCGCTAAAGTGGTCTTCGTGGTGGGTATTATTCTGTTCCTCATCAGCTTGTTCACTGGCCGTAAAAAGCTATAGCGATGATCCAGACAGTTTAATGCTGGCGTAGCCAGTATTAAACGGAGACCAGTTATTTGTAGCGAATGTTATTGTGAAGCAAAGGATGCTTCATATTCGCAACGATGTGTTAAACGGCGCAACGTCAATAGCACAATTTATGGACACCATAGCTGGTTCTCCGTGCTAGTATCGACCCACAATTCTACTCCCTGCATTCCCTACATTTGTCTATCGGGAACCCAATCTGAGGTCGGTACATTGGGTATACGTATTCCCGTGACGCTGGGGGCGATTGAACCCCTTGCTCTCACACCTTTTAAAGCCAGGAAAATCGCCTTAGTCTGCGAGGGCGGCGGTCAACGCGGCATCTTTACCGCTGGCGTTTTAGATGAGTTTCAGCGGGCTAAATTCAACCCCTTCCAGTTACTGCTTGGCACCTCAGCCGGGGCACAGAACCTGTCTGCCTTTGTGTGTGCACAGCCGGGCTACGCACGTCGGGTCATTACGCGCTATACCACCAGCAAGCTGTTTTTCGATCCGCTACGTTTCTTACGCGGGGGCAATCTTATTGACCTCGACTGGTTGATCGATATTACCCGAAGTGAATTTCCCCTGGCGATGAGCAGTGCCGAAACGCTGTTTGCGAACGGGCGCGAATTCTATATGTGTGCCTGTCGCAGTGATGACTATGCGCCCAGTTATTTTGCGCCCACCAGTGATAACTGGCTGGAAATTATTAAAGCTTCCAGTGCGATTCCGGGCTTTTATCGGCTGGGCGTGGATCTGGAAGGAATAAGCTATCTGGATGGCGGCGTCAGTGACGCGATTCCCGTCCGGGAGGCCGCAAAACGCGGCGCGGATACCATTGTGGTGATCCGCACCGTGCCCTCGCAGATGTTTGACACGCCGCGCTGGATGACGCGCATGGAGCGCTGGTTCAACGGCAGTGCGCTGCAGCCGATGATCAATATCCTGCATCATCACGAGCAGAGCTACCGTGAAACCCAGCAGTTTATTGAGAAGCCACCGGGTGATTTACGCATCATCGAAATCTTCCCGCCGCGCGCCTTAGCCAGTAACGCGCTGGGCAGCCGGGTCGCTTCGCTCAATCAGGACTACCATCTTGGACGTCGCTGTGGCCGCTATTTTATGGCCACGCTTGGCCAGTGGCTGAGCGATGCCGAACCCGCAACCGGGCTGGATATCGTGTTGCCATCAGCGCCGGTGGCGAATGAACCGGAGCGCGCGGCGGTGATCACGCCGTTGGCAGGCAACGATGATGCCTACAGTAAAGGTTCGCTGGCATGAGGTTTGTGGATACCCACTGCCACTTTGATTTTCCGCCGTTCGTGGATGAGGTCGACGCCAGTCTGCGCCAGGCCGCGAACGCGGGCGTTGAAAAAATTATTGTGCCGTCGGTAGAGGCCGGGCGCTTTGACCTGGTTTGCCAGTTAGCCCGCGAGCATCAGGCCCTTTATGCTGCCCTGGGGCTGCATCCGATTGTGATTGAACATCATAAAGAGCCGCACCTTGCTGAGCTTGAAAGGTTGCTGCAACAGCGGCCCGCTAAACTGGTCGCCCTCGGTGAAATCGGTCTGGATCGTTATCGTGAAGAGCCCCATTTTGATCAGCAGACATATTTTCTGGATGCGCAGCTGAAGCTGGCGAAACGTTACGATCTGCCGGTGATCCTGCACTCGCGCCGCACGCACGATCAACTGGCGTTGCATCTGCGCCGTCACGATCTTCCGCGCCGCGGCGTCGTGCACGGTTTTGCCGGTAGCCTGCAACAGGCACAGGCGTTTATCAAACTCGGCTATGCGATTGGCGTGGGCGGCACCATTACCTATCCCCGTGCCAGTAAAACCCGGCAGACCATTGCGCAGCTACCGCTCTCCTCGCTGTTGCTGGAGACCGATGCACCGGATATGCCCCTCAACGGTTTTCAGGGACAGCCTAACCGGCCAGAGCGTGCCTTTCAGGTGTGGCAGGTGTTGTGTGAACTGCGTGACGAATCGCCCGAGACGATCGCCGATGCGCTATGGCATAACAGCCACAGCCTTTTTCTTCTTCCGTAATCCCGCCGGTTTACCCCTTTCTCACCAAAATGTTATAATAGTAACATTCTCAGTGCTGGCTTATACTGGGTTGACTCGGCCGGATAGCGTGCATTAATCCACTTTCTTGTTAGATGTTGCAGTTGTTTCATACTTTGATGTGACGTATGGCACATATTACCCGGCCCCGAATTGTTACTATTATCACATGCAAGGGTGATTCAACGATTCACCCCATGTTCTGGAGATCGCTATGACCGATATCAAACAGCAGGCCCTGCGCGCGCTGAAACTGATGGATTTAACCACCCTGAATGAAGATGACACCGATGAGAAAGTGATTGCACTGTGTCATCAGGCTAAATCCCCGGCGGGCAATACCGCAGCCGTCTGCATTTATCCGCGTTTTATTCCCATTGCCCGTAAAACACTGCGTGAGCAGGGAACCCCGGATGTGCGTATTGCCACCGTGACCAACTTCCCCCACGGCAATGACGACATTGAGATTGCGCTGGCCGAAACCCGTGCGGCTATCGCTTACGGTGCCGACGAAGTGGACGTGGTTTTCCCGTACCGCGCGCTGATGGCGGGCAATGCTCAGGTGGGTTTTGATTTGGTGAAGGCGTGTAAAACCGTCTGCGCCGACGCCAGTGTTCTGCTGAAAGTAATTATCGAAACCGGCGAGCTGAAGCAGGAAGCGCTGATTCGTCAGGCCTCAGAAATTGCCATTGACGCCGGGGCTGACTTTATCAAAACCTCAACCGGTAAAGTGGCGGTAAACGCGACGCCAGAGGTGGCGCAGATCATGATGAGCGTGATCCGCGATAAAGGCGTTAAAGCGCATGTCGGTTTTAAACCTGCCGGTGGTGTGCGCACGGCGGAAGATGCCGCCATCTATCTGCAACTGGCAGAAGATACGCTGGGCGCTGACTGGGCTGATGCGCGCCACTTCCGTTTTGGTGCCTCCAGTCTGTTGGCAAGCCTGCTGAACACGCTTGGACACAGCAGCGATACTCGTCAGTCAGGCTACTGATATCTCTGGGCGGCATCCGGCCGCCTTTTCTCCTCTTTCCCTGACGTAAGGGGGCAACTTTGTACCTCGCACAAGAAATCATTCGAAAAAAACGTGACGGCCACGCGCTGAGTGAAGACGAGATTCGTTTCTTCATTAACGGCGTGCGCGATAACAGCGTTTCCGAAGGACAAATTGCCGCACTGGCAATGACCATTTATTTTCACGATATGTCGCTAGCCGAACGGGTGGCGCTGACGATGGCGATGCGTGACTCAGGCACCGTGCTGAACTGGAAATCCCTGAACCTCAACGGGCCGGTGGTCGACAAGCACTCCACGGGCGGCGTCGGCGATGTCACGTCGCTGATGCTGGGGCCGATGGTGGCCGCCTGTGGCGGTTATATCCCGATGATCTCAGGTCGCGGGCTGGGGCACACCGGCGGCACCTTAGATAAGCTCGAAGCGATTCCTGGTTTTGATATTTTCCCCAGTGATGACCACTTCCGCCAGACCATTAAACAGGTTGGCGTGGCGATTATCGGCCAGACCAACTCTCTGGCGCCGGCGGACAAACGGTTTTATGCCACACGTGATATCACGGCCACCGTGGATTCCATTCCGCTGATCACCGCCTCGATCCTGGCGAAAAAGCTGGCCGAGGGCCTGGATGCATTGGTGATGGATGTCAAAGTCGGCTCAGGGGCATTTATGCCGACCTATGAGGCGTCTGAAAACCTGGCGCAGGCCATTGTCGGCGTGGCCAATGGCGCGTGCTGCCGAACCACGGCGCTGTTAACGGATATGAATCAGGTGCTGGCCTCCACAGCCGGTAACGCGCTGGAAGTGCGTGAAGCGGTGCGCTTCTTAACCGGTGCGCAGCGTAACCCGCGACTGCTGGAAGTGACGCTGGCGCTGTGCAGCGAAATGCTGATCTCCGGCAAACTGGCAGAAAATGATGCTGAGGCACGCGAAAAATTAATGACGGTGCTGGATAACGGCAAGGCCGCAGAGGTGTTTGCCCGCATGGTGGCGGCGCAAAACGGCCCGAGCGATTTTGTTGAGCGCTACGACAGCTATTTACCTGCGCCGACGATGAGCAAAGCGGTTTATGCCGACAGCGCGGGCTGTGTTACCCATATGGATACCCGCGCGCTGGGCATGGCGGTGGTAGCGATGGGCGGTGGACGCCAGCGCGCCAGCGATGCCATTGATTACAGCGTCGGGTTGAGCGACATGATTACCCTGGGTGAACAGGTGGATGCCTCCCGTCCGTTAGCCGTTATTCATGCCAGCAGCGAAGCGCACTGGCAGCAGGCCGCTGCCGCCGTAAAAGCGGCCATCACGCTGGGTGAAAGCGCGCCAGCAGCCACGCCCGTCGTGTATCGCCGGGTGACTGAGGTGGGTTAACGCGGATAGCGACTGTATACCGCACAGGATTCGGGTATACTGATCTGATCGCTTTTTTTTGACTTGTCGCGCGCTTTTGGCGCAGGAGACTGGCATGAAACGTGCTTTTATTATGGTGCTGGATTCCTTTGGAATCGGTGCCAGCAAAGATGCCGATAAATTCGGTGATGCAGGTTCAGATACGTTAGGTCATATCGCAGAAGCCTGTTTTAACGGTCAGGCAGATAAAGGTCGTAAAGGGCCGCTGCACTTACCGAATCTGACCGCGCTGGGGCTGGGCAAAGCGGCAGCGCTTTCAACCGGGCGTTTTCCGCCGGGACTGGACCCTGAGGCTAAGATCACGGGCGCTTATGCTTACGCCCGTGAACTGTCATCTGGCAAAGATACGCCGTCAGGCCACTGGGAAATCGCTGGTGTGCCTGTGCTGTTTGACTGGGGTTACTTCAGTGATAAGCAGAACAGCTTCCCGCAGGAACTGCTGGACAAACTGGTGGAACGCGCCGGTTTACCGGGCTATCTCGGTAACTGTCACTCATCGGGTACGGTGATCCTCGACCAGTTGGGCGAAGAGCACATGGCTTCCGGTAAGCCGATTTTCTACACCTCGGCGGACTCGGTATTCCAGATCGCCTGCCACGAAGAAACCTTCGGGCTGGAGCGGCTGTATGAACTGTGTGAAATCGCCCGCGAAGAGCTGACCGAAGGCGGCTATAACATTGGCCGGGTGATTGCCCGTCCGTTTGTGGGTGACAAAGCAGGCAGCTTTGAGCGCACAGGCAACCGCCACGATTTGGCCGTTGAGCCACCATCGCCGACCATGCTGAAAAAGCTGGTGGACGAAAAGGGCGGTCATGTGATTTCCGTCGGTAAAATTGCCGATATTTATGCCGAGCAGGGCATCACGAAAAAAGTGAAAGCCACCGGGCTGGACGCGCTGTTTGATGCGACCATTCAGGAAATGAAGACTGCGCCGGATCAGGCAATTGTGTTCACCAACTTTGTCGACTTTGATTCCACCTGGGGCCATCGCCGCGACGTTGCGGGTTACGCGGGCGGGCTGGAGCTGTTCGATCGCCGTTTGCCAGAGCTCATGGAATGGGTCAAAGAGGATGATATTTTGATCCTCACGGCAGATCACGGTTGCGATCCGACCTGGCAGGGCACCGAACATACGCGCGAGCACATCCCGATCTTAATTTACGGACCGAAGGTTGAGCCGGGATCGCTGGGCTATCGTGAAACCTTTGCCGATATCGGCCAGACGATCGCGCACTATTTTGACCTGTCCCCCATGGACTACGGCAAGAACATGCTGTAAAAACAGCGAAATTTTTAAAAAGGATAGAGAATTATGGCAACTCCTCACATTAATGCAGAAATGGGTGATTTCGCAGACGTCGTACTGATGCCGGGCGATCCGCTGCGTGCGAAGCACATTGCAGAAACCTTTCTGGAAAATGCCGTTGAGGTGAATAACGTGCGCGGCATGCTGGGTTATACCGGCACCTACAAAGGCCGCAAAATCTCGGTAATGGGCCACGGTATGGGTATTCCCTCCTGCTCCATCTATACGAAAGAGCTGATCACCGAGTTTGGCGTGAAGAAAATTATCCGTGTGGGTTCCTGTGGTGCCGTGCGTGCCGATGTGAAACTGCGTGATATCGTTATCGGCATGGGCGCGTCTACCGACTCGAAAGTCAACCGTATGCGCTTCAAAGATCACGATTTTGCCGCGATTGCGGACTTCGATATGGTACGTAACGCCGTTGATGCGGCTAAAAATCTGGGCGTCGACGCGCGCGTAGGGAATATCTTCTCTGCCGACCTGTTCTACACGCCCGATCCGCAGATGTTTGACGTAATGGAGAAGTACGGCATTCTCGGCGTTGAAATGGAAGCTGCAGGCATTTACGGCGTAGCCGCCGAGTTTGGTGCGAAAGCGCTGACTATCTGCACCGTGTCGGATCATATCCGTACCCATGAGCAGACCACTGCGGCAGAACGTCAGACAACCTTTAATGACATGATCAAGATTGCGCTGGAATCAGTACTGCTGGGTGATTAAACCCCGACGTCATTAATGTCATCCTTAACCCGGCAGCGCGCTGTTGCCGGGTTAACGCGTCAGAAAATTTACGCTTCCCGTTCTTTTCGCAACATTCTCATCAAATGACACACTTTTCATCAGGCTTGTGCATCTTGGCACTGGCAAGGATCGCTTATGTCACTATCATGAAGACGAACAATAAATAACAATATGCCAGACTGAAAATACCTGCCTGATGAATTTCCGAAATTTCGACGCTGAAGAGAAGTTATTTGTACGCCGTGCCGTGATGGCATTTGTGCTGGTCTGCATCTGCTTCACCATTCTTGGTTTAAACCTGTATCGCCTGCAGGTACGCGATCACAGCTATTACCAGACACGTTCAAATCAAAACGACATCAAGATGATCCCTATCGCGCCCACGCGCGGGCTGATTTTTGACCGTAACGGCATTCCGCTGGTGCGCAACGTAACCTGGTACGACATCACCATCACCCCGTATAAAGTGGATGATATGAAAGACGTGCTGCGCCAGCTCACGCCGCTTATCGATCTGACCCCGGACGATATAGAACGTTTTCAGCACGATCTTCACCAGAGCAGCCGCTATAAGCCGGTTATCCTCAAAGAGGAACTCACCGACGAAGAGGTGGCGCGCTTTTCGGTAAACCAGTTTCGCTTTACCGGCGTCAGCATTGATACCTATCAGGACAGAGAATATCCCTATGGGGCCGATCTGGCACATGTCATCGGCTACGTTTCTAAAATCAATGACAACGACTACAAACGGCTGAATGCAGAAGGTATTGCAGAAAACTACGCGGCTGACCACAACATCGGTAAACAGGGGATTGAAGGCTATTATGAATCTCTGCTGCACGGTAAGCCGGGTTATCAGGAAGTGGAAGTGGATAACCATGGGCGCATTGTCCGGGTGCTGAAAGAAGTGCCCCCGGTGGCGGGTAAGAACATCACCCTGACGCTGGACCTGCATCTGCAGCAGTATATTGAAAGCCTGCTGGCCGGGCAGCGTGCCGCGTTGCTGGTGGAGGACCCTCACGACGGCTCCGTGCTGGCCATGGTTTCCAGCCCCAGCTACGATCCTAATCCGTTTGTGAAAGGCATCAGCTACAAGGCCTACAAAACGCTGCTGCAGGATAAAAATCTGCCGCTGATCAACCGTGTCACGCAGGGCCTTTATCCCCCGGCTTCCACCGTAAAACCCTATATGGCGATGTCTGCGCTGTTAACCCATGTGATTACCCCGCAAACCACCTTTTTTGGTGGGCCGACATGGACCTTACCGGGCACCGATCGTCGCTATCGTGACTGGAAAAAAAGCGGGCACGGCACGCTCGATGTCACCAAAGCTATCGAAGAGTCTGCCGACACCTTCTTCTATCAGGTGGCCTTTATGATGGGCATCGATCGTATTCACACCATGCTCAGCAAATTCGGTTACGGTCAGCCCACGGGCATCGACCTGAACGAAGAGTACAGCGGGCTGCTACCGAGCCGCGACTGGAAAATGAAAGTGCATAAAAAGCCGTGGTATCAGGGCGATACGGTGTCGGTGGGGATTGGGCAGGGCTACTGGATTGCCACCCCGATACAGATGGTGAAAGCGCTGGTGACGTTAATTAATAATGGCCGGGTGATTGCGCCGCATCTGCTGGAAAAATCGCAGCGCGGCACCAGCGTTCAGCTCTATCAGGCTAAACTGCCCCAGGCGCAGGTTGGCGATCCGCATTCACCGTACTGGTCACTGGTGCGACATGCCATGTTTGGCATGGCCAACGCATCGAACGGGACAGGCTATAAATATTTCCATACTGCGCCCTACGGCATTGCAGCGAAAAGCGGGACATCACAGGTATTTAGCCTGAAAGAAAACCAGACCTATAACGCCAAAATGATTCCGGTACGGCTGCGCGACCATACGTTTTACACTGCCTTCGCGCCCTTCAACGATCCCAAAGTGGCGGTGGCCCTGATTCTGGAAAACGGCGGAGGTGAAGGCGTGGTTGCCGCGCCGGTCATGCGCCAGCTGCTTGACCATATCTTCCTGCCGCCGACCACCACACCGCCGGTCGAGGTGGTACAACATCGGGCAGGCTAGCGGAAGAATACCCGATTACGCCCGTGCTTTTTGGCATCGTAGAGCGCCGCATCGGCATGGGTGTAAAGCGTTTCAAACCGGGTGCCCGCCGCGCCCCAGCTGACGCCGAGGCTGGCCGTGACCAGCCGCTCTGGCAGGGCATTAAGCGGCGAGGCGTTTAATGAGGCAAGAATGGCCCCGGCAACGATCACTGCATCACCCAGCCAGGTGTTGGGTAACATGATGGTGAACTCTTCACCGCCGATACGGCCGATGCTGGCCATGTCGGGCGTATTACGCTGAATGCGCTGCACCAGCTCGCAAATCACCTTATCTCCGACGGGATGCCCGTATTCATCATTGATGCGTTTAAAAAAGTCGATATCGAGGATGATTAAGGCCGCTGGTGTTTGATCCAGCGTGTCGCTGATGCGTTGAATAATGGCGCTGCGGTTCCAGACATTGGTCAGGGGATCGTGCGTGGCTTTGTACTCCAGCTCTGTTGCCAGCTCGTTAAGTTGTTCATTCACCCGGTTCAGCTCACGCTCTGCCCGATCGCTGCGCGAGATTAGCCGGTAGGTTTCCCGCATTAGCCGCTGGTAGTGGCTGTTAAGCTGCAGCAACGCCTGGCGATACTCTTCGGCGTGCAGGCTTTGCTGCGCCGCGATATGGCTGGCCTGATTGAGTGCCTGGGTTTCTTCCAGAAACAGCTCGTTAAGTTGCGTCATTGGCGCTGTTCCGCATGCAGCTTCACGGTTAACGCGGTGAAATCCAGCGACAGCTCCTCACCAAACTCTTCCGAAACGTCGTCTTCGGCATCATAGAACCAGTTGAGTATTATCGTGCAGCCGTTCTGCGCCAGCCTGTTGAACTGATCGAACAGCCCAAACAGCATCTTGGTGCTTGAGCTGTTGAAATAGCTCAGGTCAATATTCACCTCTGCCGGTTGGCTGGCCTGCGGTTGCCAGCACTCCAGCGCACTTTGCAGTGGCCGGTAAAAGGCGGCGGCGTTCTCGGGCCAGGATTCTCCTTTCAGGGAGAATCGGTGGGCCGCAAAGTCAAACTCTACGGCGGGCGTACATTCAGTGGCGGTAAGTTGAATGGTTTGCATAAGGGTTTCTTCAGTCATGGCAGATTGTGGCCTTTAACCAAAAGGCAGAGAGCTCGCTGGCCTCCAGTGGCTGGAAACAATATTCCAGCGGTTCACTGACGTCGCGCGCCAGGGTAAGCAAGCCGATATTTGCGCCTTTGCTCCAGACCGGACTCTCAGCGCGTAACCGGTTTCGATAAGCTTGTTTAATTTCATCCGCATTCATCACCCGCAGCGAATCCAAGTCACCGCGCAGCTGATGAGTGGCGTCACTGGCGACCAGGTTAGCGCTTTCCAGATAGTAGCGACCATCATCGTAGCGCAGGCTCAATGAACCAAAGCGATACAGCTGATCGTTATGGCTCAGCGCCCGGCTGTCCTGAGAGTAACGTAAAATGTTTTGTGCAATCTCGACAAAGCTGGAGAACAGCCGCCGTCTGACCTTTTGCGACTGCTCATGGTTTTCCAGAAACAGTTTGACCACTTCACCCATTGCCGTGATGTTCTGGGGTGAAAAAAAGCCGGTGTACTGTAGTGCAATAAGGCCGGACTGCGATTCGGTATTGAAGGGCAGACCCCGTAGTGACTCGTTTTTCATTTTCTTCCCGGTGCGGTCAATAGCGAAAGCCAAACCAGGTGACGTCATCGCGTCGCGCCTGGTTACCTTGCCAGCTTAAATAATCTTGCTGAAACGCCAGTGATAACTGCGGCATGGGCAACTGCTGATAACGCATCAGCAGAGACTGGATGCGCTTATTACCAAACATGATATTGCGCTCGCCACCCGGCTGGTCGGTGACGCCATCTGTCAGCACAAACAGCATGTCGCCACGGTTAAACGCTAAGCTCTGCTCAGGCCAGTGATAGTCTTCTGGCGTATCGGTATAGCCCACGCCGACGCGATCCTGACTGAGCGAGGTAATTTCTTTACTGATGTGGCTGAGCATAAACGCCTGGGTTCGGGCGCTGGCCCAGCGCAGCTGATGCCGCTCGGTATCGACCGATATCACGATGGCATCGCAGCCGTCGTTAGAGAGTGACGTTTGCTGAGAGGCATTCAGCTGGCCGAGCGTTTGTTTGATATGGTGGTTAAGGGCATGCAGGATGCTGGCCGGGGCCTGGAGATCGGCTTCGCGTAGCGCGTTTTCCAGCGCAGACTGCAAAATCACCGTCATAAAGGCACCGGGAATCCCATGACCTGTGCAGTCGGCGATCACCGCCAGCCAGCCGCTGTCGTGACGGTGAAAGGCATAGTAATCTCCCCCCACACCGTCACGTGGTTGCCAGTACAAACACCAGTCGTCGAGCAGGGAAGCGATTAACTGGTTGGAGCGGTCCAGCATCGCGTCCTGAATCACCCGCGCATAATCAATGCTCTGTAAAATCTGCTGATGCTGGCGCGCCTGTAGATCGGAGACGCGGCGAATCAGATCGATCCCTAAACCAATGCCGATATAGTGCCCGTGCTCGGTCAGGATAAACCCATCGGCCACAGACTTATCGCCGTTAGCCACCACCTGCTGTGCGACGCTTTCCAGGGTATTTTCCACGTCAATCACCAGCGGGAACTTATCCATAAAGGCGATACAGCTTTTGCGGTCATAGAGTTCGGGGAAAAACGGGCGCGCCATCTGCGACAAAAAGATGTGGCGGTTAATCATGCCAAACGGCTTGCCGTTTTCAACCACGGGCAGGCCGATAAGATCTTTATGCTCGGCAAAGAGCGCCATCACGGCACGGTTATCCGTGTCGGGGCTGACAAAAGGAACATCAATGCAGAGCACCCGTGCGTCATAACGGCTTGAGGCGGAAATCACAGTATTCACAGAGGCGGGTAACTGCATGATGCGGCTCTTGATTGTCCAGGAATAATCTTAGAGTAATGAGCGCAGATGACGGATTTATGGCAAAAAAACGGTTGGGAAAAAGAGCGCGGATAAATCGTGGATAAAGCAAAATAGCAGCGAAAAATCGCCTGTCAGAGGGCGTTCGGCAGCGCGAAAATCCGGTGTCTTTTTGAGCGCATCGCTAAATTTTCGTCCGTGACTATCCGGGTTGATGGAAAACCCGTCAGTTGATTTCATTTTTGTGAAAAGCGTTTGACGCTGGGGCCTGCATAAGGTTTAATGCGCCCCGTTGCCCGAATAGCTCAGTCGGTAGAGCAGGGGATTGAAAATCCCCGTGTCCCTGGTTCGATTCCGGGTTCGGGCACCACAAATTTGAAACCCTCGCTTCGGCGGGGGTTTTTGCGTTGGGGGGGCTTTAAAGCTGTACTTCAGTGGGTGAGTGGGCTTGATTTAGGTGATGGTAAGGTTTTGGTTTCCGGGATTGGGTGATAGTCGAGATTTCTACGAAAGGATGCGCGGAGCAGACGGGCGGTGATAGCACTGATGAGCAATGCCTCCATCGCCGAGAGCAACAAGCAGGTTCGGCATAGATAAGCTCGTACTAAATTACAGAAATGCATTAATGGGGAGCACTAACCAAGTTTATTAAGGGAAAACTACATAATGAGACGTGTATTATTTTTAGGCATCTTTTATCCCGCTTTGGCATTTTCAAACACTCCCGGTTTTATGACACCCGAAGTTGAATGCCTCAATAACAATACGATTCCTTTCATAAGCACAACAACTCCAGCAAATAAAATCGTCGAAGATGCATACATTAAATGTAAGCCGGAACTGGATGCCTGGTCAAGATCTCGTGAAATGCTTCCTGAAGAAATGAGAGAAAGCCAATATAAAGAATTCCATGATTTTTATATAAGAATGATCGAGAAAAGACGGGCATATGGCGCTAAGAAACAGTGTAAATTGCTCAAAAAGCATAAGTAGGTTTTACAATTAACGGACCGGATCTTATTGGACTTACTAACTATTTAAAATAAATGGATGAATGTTAAATAGGAAATCCATGTAAAAATACATGTGATCCCTACTTTTATGCTAACTTAGTGTGATTGTATAAGTATTCCAGCTTCAGCTCCACGCACAGTTTTCAGGGGGAAGGTCAACCCGCTGCGGCGGGATATACAGGTCAATTTCGCTCGCCAGTGCTTCGCGGTTAAAATCATCCACCACGTTGAAGGTCCGAAATCGTCTGTCGCACACCAAAGCATCATGCATATCCGGCAACAATCAGAATAGATTAGGGAGCAGATTTTACCTGCCGCGCACGGGACCTGTGAGCCTTTGGACATAGCGTTGATCATCGACTTATTCGGCCGGATAAGCCTACATAAAAAGGTTTTGTCGAAAGCTTTTAATGTTCTATTTTGAGATGAGTACCAGAATGAGTACTGGTTCAGAGATATCGTTCACTACAGAAAAATTATTAACGAGTGGTGACAGGAATATAACGAGTGTAGACCTCAATGCTCACTCAATTATTTGAGGCGAGCTGAATTTGCAGCGGGCTGGTGAAATGGAACAAATGAAGTTAAACAAATCTATTTTATTAAGGGATGTTTGTGCTTAATATTGGTTGCAGCTCAAGCATTAAAATATTATGATTTAATAATCAGCCATAAATCATTAAGTTGAAGGGCCTCAGGATTTAAATGAGGCCACCCAAATTTATTCTATTTATGGGGATTAACTAATCACTCATAGACGAATTACTAATTGATAAACGTTGTTTGAAATAATCATGAGCAGAAGAAGATATATCCGTACCGAGAAAATCGCGGCCTAATTCAGATGCAGCAATTAATGCGGACCCTGATCCAAAGAAAGGATCGCATACTGACTCGCCTTGGAGGGTACTTTGTTCGATGAGGATTTTAATGAGATCAACTGGTTTTTCAGTCGGATAGCCTCGCATTACTCTCTTAGCTTCCAAAATATCTGGTATACCTAAGTTGTTGAGTTTCCTCTTACCCTTTTCAAAAAAAAGTACAAACTCATATTTAGCTCGGTAATGATAACCCATACCTATAGCCATTTTGTTCCAAACTATAGGCTTCCAAAATTTGAATCCGACTTCTTCAGCAATCGGCTTAAGATGGAACATGGTTTCTTGGTCGCAAAAAATATACAAATGACGATTTTGTTTAAGAACACGATACACTTCGGTTAAAAGTTCACTAAATCTACTATTTGGAAAGATTGAGAACCACTCATTACTTGAAGATTTACTAACTTTTAATCTGGTCGTCGTGCCAATTTTTCTATGCTTCTCAAGAGACTCGTATGGCGGGTCAGTAATAAAAAGGTCAACACTCCCAGAGGGGAGTGTCTTCAACCATTCTACTGCATCTAACTGATTTACATTCATTAAATTTTCACTGTATCGCACAATCTCTGTTTGGTGAGATCTACCTGCGATAATTGTCCTTTATCTAGCCCTCTACAGTCAACGCAATAGCTCTGAGCACCATCAGGATTATTAGGAGTAATCCGTCTATCTGTAGTTCCAAAGTCCTCAGGATAACGCCTGAAAACATGCTGGATTCCTTGGGTAGTGGAGCACAATGGGCAGCTTTTATGCTGGCCATCATCTGTCCAAATACCCCGATTAAGAGCTTTACCACAACAACTACATGCTGTCATTTGTAACTCCTTTACAAATCAGATAAGGATTATTTACTTGTTGTGCTGATCGTGATCAGTAACTTTATCTAATATTTACTTGAGTCAGTCAATACCCTTGAGAAAAAACATTCGAAGGTTAGAAAGTGGTTAAGTTTCTCGGTACATTAGGCCTGAGCGTGGTACATTTTTCATCGAAAATAAATTTTAAATAATTTAAAATCATATGCTTAATGGATTTTTAGTCGAGTCTCTAATTCAATTTTGGGTTAGGGCGCCACAAATTTTAGGCGCTCACTTAATCGGGGTTTTTACGTTTCAGGGACCTCTTAAAGTCATGTACGCATCCATATGGTCAATATCCGTTCTTAATTTCTAGTTAATATTGGTGTGGGGGCGTATTGAGCTTTCAGCTTTGTTTCGCAGACAGCAGTTTATCAGGAATGTACTGGCGAGGTTCATGGGGCTAAGGCCGTTTTTTAGGGCCTTGCCTAGCTGTAAGCACACCCGTTTTAGTTCCACGCACTTTTTGAGATTTCCGCGTTTTCGGCCATCAGCCTGTATTCTTCCGGCGTCAGGTTATTCAGAGATTCATGAGGTCGCTCGCTGTTATATTCCATCAGCCAGCGCTCTGTGATTTCCCGTACTTCGTTCAGGGTTCTGAACAGGTAAAAATCCAGTATTTCTGTCCGGTACGTCCGTTTAAACCGTTCGATGAAGGCATTCTGCGTCGGCTTTCCCGGCTTGATAAATTCCAGTAACACACCATGTTCTTCGGCCCACTGCGCCAGTGCCAGTGAGACCCGTTCTGGCCCGTTATCCATACGCATCTTTCGCCAGCGCTTCACGGTTAAAATCATCCACCACATTGAAGATCCGGAAGCGTCTGCCACACACCAGCGCATCATGCATAAATCTATCGACCAGCTCTGGTTAAGTGCTTCCGGCGTCGCCAGCGGAGCCGGATTGCGCACCGGCAGACGTTGCTTTCCCTTACGTCGAAAATTCAGTTTCAGCGGGCAGTAAATCCGGTGAACGCGTTTATGTTTCCACCTGTTGCCCTGACGGCGCAGCAACTGGAACAGTTTCTTAAAGCCGTATCGCGGATAACGCTCCGCCAGTTCAGTCAGCGCCTGGATCACAGGCTCATCGCGACAGGTATCGGGCTGGTAAAAATACACCGTCCTGCTCAGCGATAATGTCCTGCATGCCTGGCGTACGCTCATCGAAAACATCTCTTTCATATAGCTGACGAACTCACGCTTTACGCTGGTTTTAAAGCTTTTTTCAATGACGTCTTTTAACGCGCGATTTTCCAGACTCAGGTAGGCAAACATCTGTTTGAGACGGCGGTTTTCGTCCTCAAGATCCTTCATCTTTTTGATATCAGAGGCTTCCATGCCGCCATACTTCGCTTTCCAGTTATAGTATGAAGCCTCAGATATTCCGGCTTCGCGGCAGACATCTTTGACGGTACGTCCGGCTTCAACAGACTTCAGAACGGTGATGATCTGGTGCTCGGTAAATCGGGCTTTACGCATGGTGATCTCCTCAGGGACATAATCAGTATGTCGGAAGCTCTCTAGAAGTGAATGGTTCGTTTTGACGGGATACTTACACGGTGGCTAATGGATTAGGAAAACGGTGATGATTAAGATAGTAAAGTTAGTTAAAATCTAAAGGTCTTTAGTGGGATTAAGTAATATTAGTTTAGAGTTTGATTACGTTATCACTCAAGCTTTAAAATAATAAACCTGATAGGTTTGAAATAAAGACTGATACTTTTCATTTCTTATGGTTGGATGATATGATCAAATTATTTAAATTCAGCAAGATGGATATAAACAAAATTGCTAATCTTGCATCAAGTACACTTTGGTTTTCTGCACTTGAGGTGACCTGCCCCCAGTATTAGATACAACCATCAGTTAGTAATGTCGGTTTGTTTACCTTCACATTTTCCATTCCGCCACCGTGCTGCAAACTCTGATGGCGTCTGATAATTCAGTGCTGAATGCGGACGATACTCGTTATAATCCTGCCGCCAATCTTTAATGACTTTCCTGGCGTGAACGATATCGCTGAACCAGTGCTCATTCAGACATTCATCGCGAAATCGTCCGTTAAAGCTCTCGATAAATCCGTTCTGCGTTGGCTTGCCCGGCTGGATTAAGCGCAACTCAACACCATGCTCAAAAGCCCATTGATCCAGTGCGCGGCAGGTGAACTCCGGCCCCTGGTCAGTTCTTATCGCCGCCGGATAGCCTCGAAACAGCGCAATGCTGTCCAGAATGTGTGTCACCTGCACGCCTGAAATCCCAAAGGCAACAGTGACCGTCAGGCATTCCTTCGTGAAGTCGTCCACACAGGTCAGGCACTTGATCCTGCGACCGGTGGCGAGCGCGTCCATGACAAAATCCATCGACCAGGTCAGGTTGGGCGCCGCCGGGCGGAGCAGCGGCAGACGTTCTGTTGCCAGCCCTTTACGACGACGTCTGCGTTTAACGCCCAGCCCGTTCAGATGATAAAGGCGGTACACGCGCTTGTGATTAACCAGAAGCCCTTCACGGCGCAGTAACTGCCATATGCGGCGATAGCCAAAACGCCTGCGCTCCAGTGCCAGTTCAGTAATGCGCCCTGATAAATGGGCATCATCCGCCGGACGCTGAGCGTCATAGCGGCAGGTCGACAGGGACAAACCTGTGAGTCTGCAGGCACGACGTTGCGACAGACCGGTCGCACCACACATAAACTCAACGGCTTCCCGCTTCTGGTCTGTCGTCAGTACTTTCGCCCCAGAGCCACCTGGAGTGCCTCCTTATCCAGCATGGCTTCGGCAAGCAGCTTCTTGAGTCTGGCGTTCTCTTCTTCAAGCGACTTCAGGCGCTTAACCTCGGGCACCTCCATACCACCATACTTCTTACGCCAGGTATAAAAGGTGGCGTCGGAAATGGCGTGCTTGCGGCAGAGTTCACGGGCAGAAACCCCGGCTTCAGCTTCGCGGAGGATACTGATGATCTGTTGGTCGGAAAAACGCTTCTTCATGGGAATGTCCTCATGTGGCTTATGAAGACATTACTAACATCGCGGTGTATTAATCAACGGGGAGCAGGTCAGGCTAAGGAGCGCGATCGATCGCTACCGAAATGTGGCTAAGGATGCAGGGCTTTCAGGGAAAGAAGCGCCGCACAGTTTGAGGTATGCATATTTACGTGAAGCTACTGAGTGGCATATAGAATACGGCCTCAGCAGAAAAGAAGCGGAGGCTATGGTTTCAATGGATTTGAGGCATGGGGATGGAAGAGGAAGCTACATTAACAAGGTGTCTAATGTTTAACTATTACTTGCCATGAGCTTGTCTTCAATATCAATAATTACTATTCTACTTGGGCAATTAATAAACTGGTCTGTATGTTTTAGCGAAGGATTGAACTCACCATCACTATTTAAAATTTTCTCTTTAATATCCTCACCCTTGAAATAAGTGAAATTTTCAAGTGATTCCCCATGAAGACTGAGGAAGTTGACATAGTTTTGTTTAGATGCATAACTCAAAAAATTAGAAGATACCATCAACTGTAGGGTTCCATTTTTTGATGGCGGAGTTTGGGATGCTAATGGAACTCTTCTTCTCGATATGGTTATACAGCTCATTAAACATTTTAATGGGAACATGAACTTATTACTATGTAAACTTTCAAAATCCTTCCCTCCTCGAGTAGTAAACTTTGCCTTGATGTTATAGTAATTTGTAAAACTAATGCCTAGCAAATCTTCTTGAAACTCGTTTTTATTGCAGTGCCAATGTTTTTTTGGGTCAACTAGATTAGTGTGATTATAAAATACATAAATAGGGTAAGCTGTCTTTCTTTTACTATAGGCCTCTAATATTTTATGTTGATAAATGCCTGTTTTTCCTACCTTATGTTTAAAAGCGCTATAATGTCGACCATTCTTATCAATTTTTTTTGCTTGAGCAGCAATTCTCACCCATCCAGTAGAACGACAACCAATCCACCACTCCCAATCAGTTCCTTTTATTTTTTCAATATTCTTAGGGGTTTTAATTATTGATAATGAAGTATCTCCTGCAATGGCGAGTTTGAGTAATATACTATCACTAACGGTCTCTTCGCCTTGTAATATGTTAAATTTCTTACTTAACGACAAAGTTTTCCAAACATACTCTGATATCATTTCAAAAACTTCCATTTAGAGTTCCTTTTTATGACAATTGGACTTGAGATTTAGGGCATTACCTTTAATCTATCATGGAATAAAAAAACTTCACGGACCTTAAAGAAGCGCCATCTGGCGGTCCCCATACCCGTACAACTTTAGAACGGGTGCCATCTTGGATGGTCAAGGTTCTCTCATCACCTCGCCGCACGGCATGCTTTACCCACCCTAATGGGGATTTACTCCCATTAGCGAATAAATCCCTTTTTTCACATCTGGAGGATTTACCCATGGGCTATTGCCATTGCTACATACAACTAAAATCAGTTCCTGACGATCAGTGGTTACTGTTCAGCGTACAGCTATCAAACCTGTTTTTGATAATACAAAACCGGCATGTTCCCGGCTATAAGCAACCGTTGGTGCTTTGCACAAGTGATGGCCGTTATCCACTTTTGCAGCCAGCTGACTTGATAGTTCAAAGCGGCATTCGACAACCCGCTATCTCTTTTAACGGCGAAGAGAAGGAAGATCTTGAGTATGAAAGTTTCTTCCTTGGCCAACATTCGTCTGGTAGTGAATTCTGTAAGACATCGTTCAATTGATCACCAGACCGGTCCTATGACTTTATGGTGAAAACCACGCTACTGCGGGCACATAGATTTTGCATCGGCTGCTATGACATTTCATCGGATGGCACGCTTGCAGAATGGCTTGATGTTCAGGAGTGGCTAACTAAGCACTTAGGTGGCCAATGGCCAATAGCCTGCTTATTCCAGCGCTTGCCGATATGGCGAAGCGCGCGACCAAGCCGGATAACGCACTCTCACAGGCATAGCCATCCTCAATCTCTGGAACGTTAACGCGGTAATAAAATCCGTCAGGTGCACAACCCTGTGCACCTGTTCTCTCACCGAATCCGCTTCTGACTCCGCAGCAGCGCCAGACCGCTCAGCACCGACATCGCCATCAGGTAATAGCCGGGTGCCAGGCTGGTGCCGGTGACGGTGATCAACAGCGTACAGATCAGCGGCGCAAATCCGCCAAATACCGTCACCGCGATGTTATAGCTGATCGCCATCCCGCTGGCGCGGGTGCCCATCGGAAACAGATCGGCCATGACCGACGGCACCGTGGAGAAGTAAATCGACTTCAGCAACGCCATCCAGCAGACCATAACGATCAACGTGGTGGGCGTGGTGTGATTCACCACCAGCTTAAAGGCAGGATAGATGGTGACGATCAGTAAAATCAGCGATCCCCACATCAATGGGACACGGCCAACGCGCTCTGCCCACAGGCCCATAATCGGCGTTACTACGGTCAGGATCACGCCCGCCAGCAAGGTGGCGGTGAAGGCGACAGAGCCGGGCAGGTGCAGGTTGCGGGTGGCATAGGTCGGCACATAGTTGAGCATGTAGTTAACCGCCGTAGAGATGACCATCAGGCCAATCGCCAGCAGCATCAGCTCTTTCTGACGGCCAAACAGGCGCTTAAGCGGGGCGACTTCAGGCTGCCGCGTGGCGAAGCTGGCAGGTTCATGTACGTGGCGACGAATATAAATCCCCAGCGGGCCAATCAGCAGACCAAAGGCAAAAGGAATGCGCCAGCCCCAGTCCTGAATCTGGCTTTCAGTAAGGATCTGCGTTAATCCCAGACCAAACGCGGATGCCATCAGCGTACTTGCCCCCTGGGTGGCGAACTGCCAGCTGGCGATAAAGGCTTTGCGCTCGGGGAAATGCTCCACCAGAAACGCCGTCGAGCTGCCAAATTCGCCACCCGCAGAAAAGCCTTGCACCAGGCGCGCCAGCAGAATCAACAAAGGCGCAGCCAGACCAATGCTCGCGTAGCCTGGCATGAACGTAATGATGGCACCGCCCAGCATCATCAGATTGATGGACAACAGCAGCGCCTTTTTACGCCCGTGGCGATCGGCGTAGTTACCCAGCACAATCGCGCCCAGCGGACGGATCAGGAAGGAGACACCGAAACTGCCGAAGGTCAGCAGCATAGAAACGGACGGATCGCTGGTCGGGAAGAACGCATGGGCAATATAGCTGGCAAAAAAGCCGTAAACCGCAATATCAAACCACTCCAGCGCGTTACCGATGCAGGTGGCGAAAAGGGTTTTGTGCAGGCTGGGTTTATTCGCGTGCAGCGGTGCAGCCGTGTTGAGTGTGCTCATGCGGCACCTCCGGCATGTTGACGGTGCTTCGCCACCAGCTCGCGGCCTTGCTCGCCTAAGTCCCATAACAATCGGGTCATGATTTGCAGACCTTCACGCGCAATCGACTTCAGCATATGTTCGTTCACGCCGTGCTGACCGCAGGCGGGATAAGAGTGCGGCACCCACAATGTGGGCAGGCCGAGGATGTCGGAAAACACCTCGTTGGGCAGCGATCCGCCCAGGTTGGGCAGCAGAGCCGGTTTCTTACCGCTGGTTTCGGCGATGCTGGCCAGCACCCAGTCGACCAGCGGATCGGTGGGATCAAGGCGGGTTGCCGGCGATCCGCGCATAAACTCGACCTTCACGTAGCCAAAGCCATGCTGCGCCAGATGTTCGCTGACGTGTTGCGCCAGGTTCTTCCAGTCGGTGCCCACCACAAAGCGCAGCTGACAGACGGCGCTGGCTTCACCCGGAATGGCGTTCATCGGGCGCGCAGGATTGCCCGTCAGGAATGCCAGTACTTCAAGCGTGTTCCAGCCATACAGACGTTCCGTTGGCGTCAATGCCGGTTCACCCCAGTTCGGATCGATCTCGGGATCGCCCGGCATCCCGCCAACCTTAATCTGGCTGAGAATGTCGCGCACCTGCGGGGTTAGCGAGTTGGGTTTCAGCGCCTCAACCTGAAGCACGCCCTGGGCATTAACCAGCGCGGCAATGGCGTTGGCCAGTTGGGTGCCAGGGTTGCTTAGCAAGCCGCCCCAGTTGCCGGAGTGATAGGCGTTGTCACGGGCAGTCACCGTCAGGCGGAAATTCACCGCCCCGCGCGATCCCAGAAACAGGGTAGGTTGCACTGCATTCAGACGTGGACCGTCCGAGGCGATAAACAGATCGGCTTTTAGCAGATCACCGTGCTGCTGGCACAGCTGCGCCAGGCCGGGGGAACTGATCTCTTCGCCCATCTCGAACAGTAGCTTGCAGTTGAAGCCCAGACGTCCACCGCGTGCGATGAACACCTGTTCCAGCGCGGCCAGATTCACGCAGTGCTGACCTTTGTTATCTGCGCTGCCACGGGCGTACCAGCGATCGCCTTCTTCAACGAGCTGCCAGGGCAATAATCCTTCGCGCCAGTTTTCATCATCGCCAAACACCACATCGCCATGACCGTAGCTCAGCAGGGTAGGCAGAGTGGGATCTTCAATGCGCACTGCGACCAGAAACGGACGATGGGCCGCTTCGGCGTTCTCGATGAAGTGCAGGGTAAAACCCAATGCACTCAGCTGTGGGCCGATTTCGTCATGTAAATAGTGGTGTAATTCGCTGTCGCGATCCTGACGCTGGCTCTCGGTACGCTGCGAAACGCGGCGTGCGAGTAGCCGTTGAAACTCGCCACTGTCGAACCATGCGGTGGCCTGGTCTACCGCTTGTTGGGCTGTCATGTTTGCTCGTCTTTTATTCATATTATGGTTTTGTCATCATTGCTGAAACGCTGCTTTGCCACCATTATCAATTTATCTAGTAAGGTTTGCTTTTAAAGCAAAGCAAACGTGCCCGTTTTCGAGGCATGCACCAGCATGAGGCGACCGCATGATCAGTAATGAAATCCGCTATTTCCTCGCCGTCGCGAATACAGGCTCGCTCAGCGCGGCGAGTGAGCAGCTGTTTATTGCCGTGTCGGCAATCAGTCGTCAGATTCAGCGGCTGGAAACACAGGTGGGCGTGCCGTTGTTTGAGCGTCACGCGCGTGGCATGGTGCTGAATGAAGCCGGGGAAATCTTTGCTCATCACGTGCGCAAAAATATGCTGGATATGGAATACGCGCTGGCGGAAATCAAAGGGCTGAAAGCCGTGCGCCGTACGTTGATTCGGCTGGCCTGTACCGATGGACTGGCCTTTACGTTGCTGCCCCGCATGATTGCCGCCTTTCGGGAAGATAACCCCGGCATTCTTTTTGAAATCAAGGTCGCCAGCCCGCAGGGCGTATCAGAACTGATACGCAACGGAGAATGCGACCTGGCGTTACAGTTCAGCCTGCACGCTGAGCACGGAGTTGAGATCCTCGGTTCCTGGCCTGCACCGGTGCTGTTGGTGATGCATCAGAGCCATCCACTGGCCAGCGCGCCGCAGGTGACACTCAGCGATATCAGCCACTATCCGCTGGCGCTGCCGCAGCAAAACACCACGGTACGACAGCTGTTCGAGCTGGCGAGCCACATGAGCGGCAATCTGATTGAACCGGTCGTCACCTGCGATAACTTTTCAACCCTGTTTCAGTTCCTGCTGCATACGCCGTTAGCCGTGACCATTTGCAGTGCTTTCAGCGTGATACAGGAAGCCGAAGCGCACGGACTGGTTTTGCGATCCGTGGGCATCGATCAGCTAAGCCAGCGCAATTTGCAGTTGCAGGTGCCTTCCGGTCGGCCCCGCAGCGCCGCGCTGGAAGTATTTTTAGGGTTTGCGCGGCAGCAACTGAACGCGCTGGACGAGCCGCTGACCCTATAACCCCACTGCCAGTTTATTGATCACGAGAAATGCGCCAGACACGGGGCTTTTCATTCACACGTCATGTCATCTCTCTTTAGATAGTGTAAAGGACGTAAAAGGCTGTAAAAGGGCGAGGATTCTGCCTGTGACCCGCCTATCATTCCTTTCATAAGCCGCTGTATCTCTGTCGGAAGTTTGCCGATAACACAGAATAGAGCGGCACATAACGACCTGAACATTCATCTGCAAAGGAGAACCACCATGGATTCTTTCTTTCCTGAGGATGTCATTGATACCCTCAGTAAAACGTTCTGGCAGCGCGTCAGTGCGGTGAAAGGGCTGATTGAACGTCACCAGAGTTTTCGCCTGCTGTGGTTTGGCGAAGCGCTGAAGCGCAACCGTAACTGGACCGGCGTCACCGCCGAGCAGGCCGTTAACCGGGCGATAAGCGAACATCATGGGCTGCTGCTAGCCGATGTCAGAAAAATGACGATTGCTCAAAAGTGGGTAGCGCTCGTCCCGCTAAGAAAAGCGCTGTATTCCCGCCCTGATGGCAAAACGTTCCAATGGCTGGTGGAAAAGAAGCTCGATGAGCTTGATCGTCCTTGTCGCTTTTCGGCCTAACGGCTTTCCCTAAATTAGTCCGTAGGGGGAACACCGGTGCTTAGCTCAGCGCCTGACGGTAATAAATAACGCCCCGGATATCAGCCTGTCTCTGTATCCGGGGCGGTTATACTGCATGACGGCTCAGATGGTGGCGCAAAAGGTTATCATCTTCGTCATGCCCAACGCAGCGTTGAGATTGGAACGCTGTCATCCACGGGACATCGTCAGATAACATTGAGCACTGTCATCCCGTCAACGTCCTCATTACGGCACATGCGATTGCCAACTCTTAAGCGCCTACCATTAGCGGCTTTTTGAAACGAAAACGGCATTGTTGGCCGTATGGCGATTTTCATCATCAAGCCAGCCTTTCAGATAATGCTCGATCTGCTCCAGGCTCCTGTTGCGGGTTTCCGGCACGCATTTGATAACAAAGATGGCACCAAAGAGTCCAATGGCGGCGAAAATAAAGAACGTACCCGCCAGACCCACCCGGGCAAGAAGAAGAGGAAAGAAAAGAGAGATCAGAAAGTTCGCTATCCACATGGCGAATACGGCACCGCCCATAAAGATGCCACGCAGTCGCGTCGGAAATATCTCTGACAATAACAACCATGTCACGGGTGACAAGGCACCCTGCTGGAAACTGAGAAACATCAGCATGCCCGCCAGTACCATATAAGCCCGTAGCGCATCTGGCTGACCATTAACCGTTTCAGGCAGCAGATAGCTCACCGTGCCAATAAAGACCAGACAGGCGGTGCAACCAAACTGTCCCGTCATCACCATGGTTCGGCGACCCACTTTACCCAGCATCCAAATCCCAACAAACGTCATCAAGACGGACACCGCGCCGTTGGCGATGGTGGCAAAAAGCGCGGCATTATTCGACATACCGATTGACTTCAGCACGGTGGGGGCATAATACATAATGGTGTTGACGCCGGTTAGCTGCTGGATAACGGCGATACCGACACCTATCAAAAAAAGTTTGAACAGCCACGGCGTCAGCATTTCACGTAAACGCGGTTTACCCAGCGAACTCTGTTCTTCCAGCGTCTCGGTAATCTCCATCAGCTCCCATTCCACCTCATCCTTGTGGCGCGTGCGTTCAAGTACGCGGCGAGCCTCAGCCAGACGGCCTTTCATGGCATACCAGCGTGGCGTATCGGGCATAAACATCATCCCGACCCACAGCAATACGGCAGGAAGCGTTGCTACCACCAGCATCCAACGCCAGGTGCTTTCACCTCCCCATATTTCGTGGAAGGTCGCATTCGAGATATAAGCCAGGAGCTGACCCGAGACAATCATCAGTTCCTGGAGCGTCACCAGTTGCCCACGTTTATTGGCGGGGGCCATCTCTGCGATATAAACCGGCACGGTCGCTGCCGCGCCGCCGACCGCCACGCCCAGGATAAGACGAAAGAAAACCATCCAGTTTACGTCTGGTGCCAGTGACGTGCCTGCCGCGCCAATCGCAAAAATAACGGCCAGATAGAGGATTATTTTCCTTCTGCCCGCTGCTGCTGCCAGATGGCCTGATAACAACGCGCCAAAGGCGGCACCAAACAGCAAAGAACTGGTGATCAGCCCGGTTGTGAAGGGGGTGAGATGCAGCTCATCGCCCATAAAAAGCAACGCGCCAGAAATCACGCCGGTATCGTACCCAAAAAGTAAACCACCTAGCGTTGCGATGAGCGCAACGACCTTCACAAAAGGCGAAGTGGGTGCGTTACTGTTTGGGCCCGATGCGTTGTTCAGTGTGAGAAATTGTTCTTTCGTCATACAAGACTCCAGTCACCTGATGTAAGAGAAATAAATCTAAAATTTGTCCAGGCGCAAAGCATTCACCTCAGTACACCTAAATTAACAGCATTAATTTAGATCAAAAATTTCATCAATGTTAACTATGAAACTTTATGTTTGAGTTATGGATCATGTTTTGTTAATTATTTTTTATGAAACGACAGGAAGAGGAGAGGTGCTGAACAAAATGTGAACGCAGCATGCTGGCCCGACGTGATGCCAGGATATTGATATTATTCGATTCAAACGCGTGAAAATTTACCGCGCTGTCGGCATTAAACCGGCCTGAACGAGACTGGAATTAAGTGGAATATTTGGAATTTTTCTTTCACAAAGTAGCGGGTAGAAAATCAGTGTCAGGTGGTAAGAGGCGCTTACGCACGACGGTTGTTATCAACGATGCTGTGCCCGCTTTTCATCCAGAGAATGCGTGTGTTGCCTGCAAGCTGGGCGAGGGTAACTGTGCTCTTGCCTCTCCAGCGCTTGATGCCTTTTTGCCAGACGCTTCTCTTCAGCGAAATACATGAGAAAATCAATGACATCCTTGTCATGAGCCCGCTTACTCTTTTCCGAACGTCTTACCGTTATACTGCTGAGGTGTGACCGAGCAATTCACGTTCAATCAATTCACGCGTTTCCACAGCCTGGTACTTCATCTTTTCCGGATAACCAAAAAGGGACGCGGCCACGATAGATTCACCGCCGACGTTGAAGGTCTTCTCGGCGAATTTCATTTCGCGCAGGGTACGGAACAGCGCGTCGAAATCCACTTCACCTTCACCTACGGCAACATGCTGGTGGATGGTGGCATCAACACCCGGAGGATTAACGATATAACGACAGTGCCTGGTGTGGTTCATGGTGTCAGCGATGAGCACATGGGACAGATCGTCACCGGCATAGCGCAACATTCTTGCGACGTCACCGATTCCTTTGTCGTAAAAGAAGGTGTGCGGCACGCTGTAGATATATTTGACGTTATCGCTGCGAAACGATTTCACTACGTCGACCGTCCCGTCGTTCTCTTCGCAAAAATCCCACGGATGAGCCTGAATCTCAACACGAATGCCCTCACGTTCAAAAACAGGCAACAGTTCTTCCATTGAGCGATAGAACATTTCGTCGCAGATTTCTGGTTGATTTGGATCGCCGGAGAATTCGGTATTAATGACCTGTACGCCCATCTCGACGGCGATTTCAACCAGGCGCTTCCAGTTTTTCACGGCGGCCTGACGACGCAGTTCATCAGGCCCCGACCAGCGATAAACACAAATAAATGAAGATATCTCTAAACCGGTTTCATTCAGCGCCCGCTTATATTCCGTAATGATTTCACGGCTGGCGCGCGGATGTTTATAGAAAGGATTGATCTGGGGATGCGGCGACTGCTCGATGTACTTATAACCCCAATCCGCGACCTGGTGCACCATCCGGGTCACGCCCAGATCTTTTATCACGTCTACGTCAAATGCAATTTTCATCATTGTTACCTGTCAGTAAAAATGGATGGTAGGCCAGCGCTTAACGCTGATAAAAAGAGTGGCGTTCAGGCAGCGTAACGCTTACCGTTTCGCCCGTTTCCGCTGTTTTCAGGCTGGCATCGGCCGCAACAGATTCAGCATAGCCATCCCAGGCTGAGGGACGGCGAATACGTTCTTTACCGATGAGGCCAGCACCTGTGACACCGAGGCGTAACGCCATGATCTTACGCCCACATGTTCACAGGCTTCAGGGTCAGGACGGCACTCAGTAATCGCGCGCCTGCGCGCGTTTTTCATTGATCTGTTTAGCAACCTTGCGAATCCGTTCCGAAAGCGCCGTTTGCGCGACGCCAACGTTCCACCAACTGCCATATTTGTGCACCATCGTTTTCGGCAACACTTTAATATCAATCAGTGTGCTGCCCGCTTCGTGGCGCGAGGCATCAAGCGCCTGACGCAGTTCATCAAGGCTGGTGACTCGCCAGGTCTTGCAGCCATAGCCCGCTGCAATTGCGGCAAAATCGACGGGAACGAGGCCACCGGTCAGTCGGCCATTTTCCGGGGAGCGGTAGCGGAACTCGGTGCAGAAACTGTTCATGCCGTGTTCCATTTGCAGGTTGTTAATACATCCGTTAGTCATGTTATCGAGCAGCACGATATTAATCTTCGCGCCTTCCTGCAGCGATGTGACGAGCTCGGAGTGCAGCATCATAAAAGAGCCGTCGCCCACCAGCGCATAGACCTCGCTTTGCGGCTGTGCCAGCTTTACGCCCAGCGCGGCGCTGACTTCATAACCCATACATGAGTAACCGTACTCGACGTGATAGGTATTTTCGGCCCGGGTGCGCCAGACACGTTGCAAATCGCCCGGCAGACTTCCCGCTGCGGCCACAATCACCGATTCTTCGGGAAGCACCTCGTTGAGGACGCCCAGTACGCTGCTTTGTGTCAGGGTTGAGTCGGTTAATTGACGAAATTCTCGGTAGACTGACTCGCGATCCAGATGGTCGTCGATTTCAGGCACGAAAGACGTTTCCTTCCATACTGCCTGATAGACACGCTGAGTTTCTTTGTGCTGTTGAGTGAGCAGCTCGGCAATACGGTCGCCCCAACTGGCGCGCCAGGTTTCTTTTTCCAGCACCGCATCCAGCGTGTTGAGCGCCGTGAGCGCATCGGCCAGAAGCGGCATACCATCCAGTTTCCAGGCATCAAAATTACTGACGTTGATATTCAGGAAGCGGACGGACGGATGCTGGAAAATCCATTTCGATGAGGTGGTAAAGTCGCTGAAGCGCGTACCGATGCCGATAACCAGATCGGCCTCTTTCGCCAGTTGGTTGGCGGCCAGACAGCCGGTTTCTCCGACACCGCCCGCGTTAAAAGGGTGTGATGAGACAACGGTGCCTTTGCCAGCCTGGGTTTCGACAAACGGGATACCGTAACGGCTGGCAAAATGCATCAATGCCTGGCCTGCGCCCGCGTACTTCACCCCACCGCCGCAGACGATCAGCGGCTTTTGGCTTGCTTTAATAGCAGCAATAGCGTCATCCAGTTGCGCCTGACTGGCCGGACGACGATCTAACACGTGCACCCGTCGGGCAAAAAAGGACTCTGGATAGTCCCAGGCTTCGCCCTGCACATCCTGAGGCAAACAGAGTGTGACCGCGCCGGTTTCAGCGGGATCGGTCAGAACGCGCATCGCATTAAGGCAGGCGCTCATCAGTTGTTCCGGGCGAGTAATGCGATCCCAGTATTTGCTTACCGGGCGAAACGCGTCGTTAGTGCTGATACTGAGATCGTGGCTCTGCTCGATTTGCTGCAGCACGGGATCGGGCTGCCGTGTTGCAAAAGTGTCACCGGGGAGGAGCAATAAAGGAATGCGGTTTGCTGTGGCCGTGGCTGCGGCGGTAATCATATTGGCCGCACCAGGGCCGATAGAAGAGGTGCAGGCAATGATTTGACGACGCAGAGATTGCTTCGCAAACCCGGTTGCCGCATGTGCCATCCCCTGTTCGTTACGCCCCTGGAACACCCGCAGATCGCCGCAGTTCTGCTCCAGCGCCTGACCCAGTCCCAGCACGTTACCGTGCCCGAATATAGCGAAAATGCCTTTAACAAATTTGAGCTCTTCACCATCCACTTTCAGATACTGATTATCAAGGAACGTAACCAGCGCCTGCGCCATTGTCAGTCTCACTTTGCCCATTTTGCTCATTCCTGTTTTGATCGGTAGTAGCCTGTCGCCCGGCCCCTTGCTCTGTCAGGCGGTGTTTGCCTTGACGCAGTGAAGAGGTTGTACCTTAATCTGGATAATGCCCGATTATAGGCAAACATATTTTTCATTAAACCATAATACAGAAGAAAGATTTCATTTTGCGAGGGCGATCAAACTCTACTGCTATTCCGGCGGGGATGCGGGGGCGCAGTGCCTGCCAGGTGAGCAATGCATACGCATGAAAGATCGAGGAATGCGGCATTATTTTGAATTCTAAAATAAAAATACCACTTCAGACAGGCTGCCTATTGGGATGCATTGGCACGTCATAACGGCCGCGCGCGCCAGGCGCAGAGGAAAAATTGACAGCGCATTCGCACTTTTTAAATTTATATTTCATTTAAATTAATTCTGGAGTGTAAATTCCATGAAGGGCGATCGCTGCCCCCATGCGGAACGCGCTCAGATCGATGGCCCGGCCCGGCAAGGCGCGCAAAACGACATGCTCACAAATGCCGCCTCAATGCGGTTTGACGTCATTGGTATGGAGCGGCTGCCCGTCGCTTCCGTTGCCCGGCAAAGCGCGGCGAGGCCGGAAGATGTCGCCCGTTGCTTCACCTATCCTGGTCGCTCAGCCGGCAACGGCGCGCAGGCTATCGCCCCGATGACCACACTGTAATGGCTGGATGGCTGCTCTCCACTAATAACCTGACCCACGATAATCAGGTACTGGCCTGACATCGGTAAAAGATTCACACCTGACTGTCGCTGTCCTCGCAGGGTGCTTAAAGGGCATTTAAATGAAATTTCCATTTCATCAGGGAGGCATTTTTTCACATGAACCTGCCGGTTTTTTGTCAGAAGAAGAATGGTGAATATTCTGTTGTTAATTAAGGAAAATAGTGGGTTTTATTCTTTCTTTTCTGAGATTTTTAACCGGGCGTTAACGTATTTGCGAGAGTCATCAAAGAAATTTATTTTCCTTTTAATCTAAAATGAAATAAATATTTTCATTATCCCATTGGGTTCGCTTGATGCTACCGGGTTCAGGAGAGTCGCATGACCATCGCCGCAGAACGTTTTTGTATTAACAGAAAGATCGCCCCCTCGCTGAGCATTGAAGCCTTCTTCAGGCTGGTGAACGGTTTGGGGTTGAATAAGGTTGAACTTCGTAACGACTTGCCCAGCGGTAAAGTGATGGACAACCTGAGTGCTGCCCAGGTTTGCGCACTGGCTGAACGCTATGGCATTGACATTATTACCATAAACGCCGTTTATCCCTTCAATCAGCGTACGGAACAGGTTCGCCAACTGACCGAATCCTTGCTGGCTGATGCCAAAGCGGTGGGGGCGCGTTCGCTGGTGCTTTGTCCCCTGAACGACGGCTCGTCGGTTGCGCCAGAGGTAACAGTAAACGCGCTGCGCGATGTGGCACCGCTGTTCGCGACCTATGGAATAACCGGACTGGTTGAGCCGCTGGGCTTCCCACAAAGCTCGCTGCGTTCAGCAGCGCAGGCGCAGAATCTTATTCGCGATGCCCATGTTCCCTTTAAATTATTAATCGATACCTTCCATCATCATCTCTATCCCGATGCTGACGCCGAATTCAGCCAGGTGGATATCGCCCAAATCGGTCTGGTTCACCTGTCGGGCGTGGAGGACAAACGTCCGCGTGAAAGCCTGACCGATGCCGAGCGCATAATGTTAACGCCGGAAGATCGCCTGTTCACCTGTCGCCAGGTTAAACAGCTTGAAGAACGAGGCTATAAAGGCATTTATGCCTTTGAACCTTTTGCGCCAGAACTGGCGGACTGGGATGAGAACAAGGTTCAGCATGAAATTAAAAACAGCATCCAACTGATTCAACATTCCCTGAAGTAAAGTGCCTCGCCCGTGAGGATTAACCTGCTGATTTATCGATGATATCTCATGCATCTTCGGTTCGCAGAAACAGCATTATGAGGAACAGCCAACAGGGCGTCGAAGTAAACGCGCCCAGGCTTCGTTGATGCACTGACGGGCAACAATGCCCGTCAGTGTGATTCATCATCTGTCCGCTCTGAGTGAGGGTAAATTTCCTGGCAGAGAGGCAGGATATTTTACTCTGTCGCTATTGGCGTAGCATTCTCATCAATCTTCGTGTCGCCCTGAATCGCCTTAATGCGTTTTTCAACGGCATTAACCTGCTCGCTGTTGTGTAATAGCGTATAGGTCAGATCAAACGCCGTACTTGCCCCTGGCGCCAGCTGTTTCACCCGCTTCTGTTCACGTTCAACGGTCACCGGATAGGCATAGTTGGTGCCGGGTTCAATACCGGTGACGTAACCTTGTTTCAGCGTGTCGGTATTTTTCCACAAGGTCAGCAGTGGCAGTTGTTGGGTATCAAACTGGATGGAGGCGCCTTTGTTTCCGGCTTTATTGACGACGGCAGCGACCGTGTGATGATCCTTGTCGGAAAGCGGCTTGATGTTAAACACCATTTCATCAAAGTCTTTGGTCGGTCCCTGATAGGTTTGCCAGTTTTTCAAACCCGCTTTGGCGTAATCATTAAACGGACTGATGCTCGACATCGGGGCGAGGAAACGAGCGCCTTCTTCCAGAATCGGCGTACTAAAGTTGCTGTGATAAATAATCTCGTAATCATGCGGGTAATCTGAATGGTTAGTCAGCACGTCATGCAGGCTGAACTGGTTGCTGCCTGGCACATAGCGCAGTTCGGTAAGCGTCTGGAGATCCGCTTTTTTGAACGTGCTCTCTTTGATCAAACCCCGAATACGAATCTCATGCGGGGCCGCATCGGCTACCTCGACTTCAAGCTGGGATACCGGTGTATTACCCGCTTTACCGTGCAGCGTATAGATGCGCCCTTTGTCGTTCACCGGATGCCCGGTCCATTCATAGCCGCAGCGCACAATCATTTCGTTGAAACCTTCCAGCCAACCCAGGCCATTTCGGCTTTCAAGATTGATGTAAGCCGGGTTCACCACCTCTTTCACGGGGGAATCCCAGCCCAGCCGGGTGCCAAAACCTTCTACTCGCAGCAGGTTCATTCCTCGGGTGGGGATCAGCGTGATGGTCAGGCCATCCTGACTGCGAATCTCAAGGATTTTACTGCCTTCTTGTTTACCGCCGTGCAGGACTTTCTGTTCGATGCTGAACGGTTTACCCTGTAACTTCAGCTCGCTGCTGGTTATTTGCCAGTTTCCTTTGTCTGTGCCTTGTTCAGCACTCGTCAGCACCCAGGTTTTTGCTGACACGGAACCCGATATCATCACGGCGAATACGGCAAGTGCGATTTTAGTCTTCATCTTTCCTTCCTTAAGCTGAATCGTTTTTTCAGTCGTTAAGGGAATTTACTGATTTGCACTTAACCGAAACGTGATTCGCCTCACCTGCTGGAAAAAGAATCCACAAATGCCCCAGCACTGTGCGCCGAGTCACAGATAAAAATGAGAAAGATGACGATTACGGCGGGTAACAGGATTGGCGTTGTAACGATTCAGCCGATACGAGCGGGCGTAAAGAGCCGGGCCAGTCGGGCGGGCCAGATCATTATAAACATGCTTTGCCAGTATGCCTGGCTGGGGAAGGGCGGCGGCATTTTCAGCCGCGCTTGGCGTGCCTGTTGCAGACGCGCGTCCGTTTATGTCAGATAAAACTGGCGCTTGAATGCGAACATATCGTTCATCAGGCAATACTCAGGATTACCCAGGGTTATCACCGGGACACGTTGGGCAATGGTTGTTTTCCATGCCGCCAGCGAACGTCGCCATGCGGCGTCCTCGTCGTCGGTCAGGGGGGCGAACTGATAACCCAGGGTGATGTGGAAACCGTAACGCTCATGGTCAGGCTCATGAATGCCAGTCACCTGCGATAGCCGATCGCGCAAACGGCGCAGGCGGGTTTCGGTATCCTCATCGGCTGACAGCAGGCGAAGCGTCAGCGGCTTTTCCTTCGCGGACGGCTCTGCCGGATCAACGCGCATACGGTAAGGAGAGGCATCCTCACCCAGGCGAAATTGCCGCAGCCGATCGGCCAGGATACGATCGCATTCCTCTATCGGCATATCGAGTGGAAGCCCTGCTGGCCATAACGGGTAGCGGCGAGCCTTGTCGTTTGCGCCACCGAAGACCGTCATATGATAGCTGGATGGCGGCAGTGCCGTGACGTTGCGCGCCCAGGGTTCAGCCGGTAATGCGCGGTAAATATCCAGCAGCGCATCGAACGCGTCAGAATCTTTTTCTTGCTGTGGCAGATGACAAATGATCGTGTTGCCCCGAAACGGCAGTACGCGCCCGTCAGCCGCAAATTTTCTGCCTGTGTCGTTCGGCAAATGGTCGGCGGCCCGGCTCATGGAGGTGGCCATTCCGGCCAGCGTCAACAGCGTTCCTTTCAAAAGTGTTCTCCGTGTTGTCATGGTGCTCCCCCTGTATCAGCGAATCGTCCGGCAAACGCGCTCAAAAGTGTCATGCGTGCGCGAACGGGATTGAGGTGGCAACTGTGCGTGCCTCTGGTCTACGCATCATTGCAGACCAACCCTTTAACCGGCGTACCAGCGTTGCACAGGCAGCCTGCCCGATAAAAATATGTGCAAATGATCAAGCAGGCTACGCGAAGTCTGTGACCATACGATGACCTGATGGGCGGGAAAGCAGAATTGAACGGGTTGCTCCGACATCGATAAAGGGAGCCGATGGCAGCGGGCGGCATCACAATGTGATAAGGGCTGACGCGTGAGCCGCTCTGCGCTGAGGGAATGATGGTCGTCTTTTCAGGATGGCCTGACCAGGCGCGCCGCTGACGCAAGCGGTCAGCATATTATCGATACTGGCGCTTTTCGATTACACATCCAGCCTGTGAATCACGGTGACGAACTCTTTTACCCCGCTAAAAATTTCCTGAATATTGTCTGAGAGATTAGTGATCTTGTCGTTTTCTGTGGTGAGAAAGTGGTTGATCTCATCGAGCTGTCGGTACATCTCATCAATAAGATTAGTATTTTCTTCAACCACCTTGCTGATTTTCTGCGTCGCCTGAGAGGTGGAGGCGGCAAGACGTCTGACTTCTTCCGCCACGACGGCAAAACCGCGTCCCGCTTCGCCCGCACGTGCGGCTTCAATTGCGGCATTCAGCGCCAGAATATTAGTTTGTCCGGCAATGTTGTTAATGGTCGAGACAATCTCTTTGATATCTTTGGCCGAGTAATTCAGTTTGTCACTGATTGCCGTTGCCGCATTGACCTGCGAGGCCATTGATTCCGCGTTACGCACCGTTTGGCTCAGTACATCGTTTGCATTAACGGTGATATGAGAGGTTTTTTCAGATGTGCTCATGGCGATATCGGCAACCTGCTTCGCCGTTTCCACGCGTTCGGTGATATCGGAAGCCAGCTTAATCACTTTATACACGTGCCCCGAGGCATCTTTAACCGGATTGTAGTTGGCTTCAAGCCAGACGCGCTTCCCTGACGCAGTTACCCTTTCGAAACGTCCGGTGAAGGACCGGCCATGCTGAATTTTATTCCAGAAATCCGGGTTTTCTTTATAGAACGCATCGAAGCAGAACATACGGTGATGCTTGCCTTTAATTTCTGCAAGATCGTACTCCATCAGCGCGAGAAAGTTTTCGTTCGCATTGATGATGTCACCATGCGGAGTAAATTCAATCGTCGCCATTGTATTATTCAGCGCAGTAATAATGGCTTCTTTGTGCGTCAGCTCTTCATGCCTGTCGGTAATGTCATTGGCGATTTTGATGATTTTTTTAACGGTGCCGTGTTTGTCTTTCACGGGGAAATAATTGGCGCTCAAGTAGAGCAGGCTTTTGTCTTTTCTGTAGCGTTCGAAGATGCCGCTGAACGACTGCCCGGATGCCAGTCTTTCCCAGAACTGGCCATATTCACGGGAGTGGACGAACTCTGGCTTACAGAACATGCGATGGTGCTGTCCGGTGATTTCGTTAAGCTGATAGCCGGTCACGGCCAGAAAGGCCGGGTTGGCCGAGAGAATGATCCCCTCTGGGGTAAATTCGATCCAACCGCTACAGGCCTTTATCGCCTGAATGTTATTTTGAGCATCTGACACAGCCAGCGAAATTTTGCCTGGTAGTAAACGCGTGAGGGAAAACATAGATCTCTCCATTTATAGCCGTTAAAAGGTCAAAAGATTTTGACCACGTAGTGGAGAGACAACGACCCGTTTAAAGGGAGGCCGATCGACTCGGGTCCACTAAGGTTATCGGCATCGCGTGTGTCATATTTAGGTCACATTTCGGTCATATCGAAACAGAGCAGTGAGGCGCGTCACGCTATTCATCAAGGACATGCAGTGGAGACAACAGAGGGCATGCGCCTCAACGATTAGGTGACGGCCTTAACAGCATCCGCGTGCGGCGGACGTCGTTGCAATGTGGCAGAGTGAGGCCGCGTTACGACGGATTATCCGGAATCGCACTGCGCAAAAATTCCGGGATGGACGGGCGACCATTTTCCAGACAGGTGCCGGTAAAAACCGCCTCGGCGTACACCACATTGTTGACCAGTATTTTTTGGATGAAATTAACGCGGTTGCGTTTTTCATTGGCGGCCAGCGCGCAGGTGACCTGCATTTCATCGCCTTTTTTCAGGCTCTTTTTAAAGCGCAGCGAGTACTCAAGTAGCATATGAATTCGGCCTGCGGCAAACTCTTCTTCAAGATCGACGCCAAGGTGCTCTTTCATAAATGCGTGACGTGTCCATTCCATATAAAACGGATAGTAAAGTCCATCCACCACGCCCTGAAAATCAATGTGCTTTTCGTCAACCTGATAGGTTTTCGTAAACATAGTTGCGCCCGTTGTGAGTAAGGTTATGCTCACTTTAGTGGTCATCGGTGTTTTTTAAAACGCTTTTTTTGGCAAGGGATACGCGGGAAAAGCGTGGGGGCAACAGGCATGATCGGCGCAATCGTTAAGACAGGCCCGGGCCAGCGGTTAGCGGGTCCGGGCTCTGTGATGACTCAGGCACGCAGAATAAAAGCGTGCCGGTTAGCGGAAAGCCGGGGTAGCGAGGTTAGCGCTTTTTTCGATGCGGAAGATGGAAACCGCGTCGCGCAACATCACCGTTTGCTCCAGCATACCTTGTGCGGCAGAAGAAACCTGCTGAACGAGAGCGGCGTTCTGCTGGGTCACCTGGTCCATCTGGCTGACGGCAATGCTGACCTGACCGATACCATTGCTCTGCTCATCGGAAGCGATGGTGATTTCGCCCATAATCGTCGTCACGCCCTGCACCGATTTCACGATCTCTTCCATCGTGTTACCGGCCTGGCGGGCCAGTCCTGAGCCTTTTGCCACATGTTCAACCGACTGAGTGATCAAATCTTTGATCTCTTTGGCGGCAGTGGAACTGCGTAAGGCCAGCGAACGCACCTCACCGGCGACAACGGCAAATCCGCGTCCACCTTCACCCGCTCTTGCGGCTTCAACCGCGGCGTTCAGCGCCAGGATATTGGTCTGGAAAGCAATGCCTTCGATGACCGAAATGATTTCTGCCACTTTGCCTGAGCTTTCAGAAATGGAGCGCATGGTCTCAACAACCTGTTTCACCACATCACCGCCCTGCGTCGCCACGTGTGACGTTGTGTCGGCCTGCGTATTCGCATGACGCGCATTATCGGTATTCTGACGCACGGTAGCGGTAAGTTGTTCCATGCTGGCAGCCGTTTGTTCAAGCGCTGCGGCCTGCTCTTCAGTACGTTGGGCCAGATCGACATTGCCCTGCGCGATTTCGCTCGCAGAATTGTTGATCAGCTCAGCAGAGGACTGGATACCGCTGACGATGGTGACTAACTGCATGCGCATGGCTTCAAGAGAGCCCATCAGGCTACTCTGTCCTTTGACCGGAACGGCGATCTCTACGGTCAGGTTACCCTGCGCAATCATCCCGGCAATATCGGCAGCCGCTTTTGGCTCGCCGCCCAGTGCGCGGATAATACTGCGCGTAATAATGGTGCCCAGAATGATGGAAAGCAGAATGGTGGTGATACCTGCCAGACTCAGCGTCATTTTGGTGGCAAAGGCCAGACTGTTTACCTCTGCAGAACGTTTGGCTAACAGTGTGGCTTCTGCACCGTTGAATTCAGCAGCGATGGCGCGATAGCGATCCATAAACGCTTTATCGCGGCCTTCCTGAAAGAAATGCGTCAGGGTCTCCAACGGTTGCTTGCCGCTGTTCACCTCGCGGCGTAAGGCGATCAGTTGCTCATCTACGCCCTGAACGCTGTTATGCAATTCAAGCAGTGATGCCAGCCTTTGCTGCTGCTCGGCGTTATCCGCAGTCATCGAGCGTAGCTGGCTGTACTTCTGATCGAAAGCGGTTTTACCGCTGTTAAACGGTGCCAGAAAGTTGTCATTGCCAGAGACAACAAACCCACGCACGCCGGTTTCCATATTAACCATATCGGTCAGCATGCTGTCGCTGACGCTCATGACCTGGTAACTGTGGACGTTCCAGGTGTTGGCCTGGCGCAGTTTAAGAAAGTTAGTGATCGACAAACTGCTGCCAATCAGCGAGACGATGACGATGATGCCGAACGCTAAAGCGATTTTACGGCCTGTTGTGATTTTCATGTTTTTCCCCGATAAGTGATCTTATTATTTTTGTCATTAAAGCCATTACATTTCGTTTATCGGCAAAGATGAATTGCAGTTTATAACCTGAAGTCTTTTTTTTTAGAAAACTATCCTTTAGTTTAGTTAAAAAGTAATTTCATTGGTTATCAATAGAAAGGGCAGGTGCTGGAGCGTTGTTTGAAAAAGTGTAACGCGCGGCAGCGTACGTTTAAATAACTTCGAATAGTCAGAAAAGATGGTTTGTTCAGTAAAAAAGTCATTTCTTTTTTTATGAAGTGGGATGTATTCGTAATACTTATGCGCAACAAGAGGTAAGCAGATTATCTTATAGTGTATTTATAGATGTACGTTGCCGCTTTCATCCTGAATAATGAAAGCGGCAGCGTTATTTAATAACGTAACTTTATTAAAAACGATGGTTATCCTTTATTACCTGGCTGAGCATGGCTACCCGTTTGGGTGTGATGCATGGTTGGGTTAACAGGGCTTTCTGAATAGGTTTGGGTGTCGTAAATGACCCCCTCTTCTGCTGATTTCAGCAACATGCCTGCCTGGTAGTACTTATCCTGTTTCATCATGGCAAGCGCGTTGGAAACGTCATTTTCGGTTTGCTGCAACGGCATGAGTTCCTGCGTTTCGGTAACGGCAACCCCTGCCAGTTTCAACGCATCGAGCGCGCCTTGTTTATCTCCCGCCTTAATATGCTGGTTGGCTTTATCGATCGCGTCATTTTTCTGTTTGGAAAGTTGATAATCTTCAGAAACCGAGACGTCCGAGCCTATACGAATATAGTTATCACCTGTTATTGGGGCCTTTTTGTCGTAGCGAATATACCTGGTCCAGTCCACGCTATTATCTTTAAGATACGTTTCAGCCTGGGTCGCCAGCGTTTTAGCCTGCTGCGTCTGGCCATTAAATAACGCATTGCGAGAAAGCTGAATGTCATTCATCGCCTGTGCGGCCTGCGCAGACACGACTTCGTTATTTAACGTATGGCTGTCTTTGAATGATTCTGCGGCTGCGGCACCGCCGGTAAAAACGAGTACGGCTACAATCATTGAGCTAATAATCATCTTTTTCATGATAGTTATCCTCTGCATTTATGCATCCGAAAGGTGCTAACGTCATTGATTACATCGATATTGCCTTCTTACGGGTTATTACTGGTTGGCAAAAATAATGCGCGGTGGTGGTCAGATATATATCGCTGCCCCTTTTTGGCTAGTGTGGAAATGATTATCCAGCACAGCATTTCTTACACAGAAATGGCCGGGCGCAGCGCCATGTAATCCATAATTTTTTACATGATGTTCGTTGTCATTATTATGAGCGAAAAACATATCGCCTAAAAAAAGCGCGTCGGTGAGATGGGAATCTTGTTGTGACTGATTTTTACACTGAGTACCGTGAAAAGAAAGCGTGATTAACGGGTTCATCATTTATCTCCTTGATGTCGTGCTGACGTCTTTACTTAACACCCGGAAGATATTTAAGTGTGATTATGAGTTTGCATAAACATGTCAGCGTTACATTTGATGATTTTATTTATGATTACATATCAAGTGGTTATCAGAATGCTGTTGTTACAGGCCGCCTGTTCTTTAAAAAAGCAAAGCTTTCTATAGATGAAAACGTACAGGCTGACATCTGACCAACACTTCACGCGATACCTCTGTGACCAACCTGAGGCTCGCCGGGACAATGTAAACGCCCTGACGTTATCCCTTAAGATTTTGTCGTGTGCTGTTTCTGACGCCGTTAAGGGTGAGAAATCCTGTCGACGCCGGTTTTGTCCGCGTCTCATCGTCTTTTCAACATGCTGCTTTACACAATGTATAGCACTGGCAAAATAGACATTTCCCTTTCCAGTTATCCCTATGTCTGAAGAAGCCCTGCGGCAGCAAATCGCGAATTTAAAAAAACATAACGCACGGTTAAAGCGTATTGCGCACGATGCCCGTAATAAATTAAGCGCCGCACTGGACGGCACGGGGTTGTGTCTGTGGCAGTTGGATATTCCCAGCGGCAAGCTGGTTATCTTTAACCGACGCTGGGGATCGATGCTGGGCTTTCAGCCTAAAGAGGTCGGTGCGCATTTCGATGTATGGAAATCCTACCTGCATCCGGACGACGCCAGCGATGTGTTAAAGGCTTTCTACGATCACATCGATGGGAAAGCGCCTTTCTATGAGGCGTTGCATCGCATGATTGGCAAAACGGGCAAAATTACCTGGGTACTGGATCGCGGTCGTGTCAGCGAATGGGATGAGCAGGGAAGGCCCACTAAAGTGACGGGCACCCACATTGATATGACCAAAGAGAAACAATACGAAGAACAACTGGCCACGCTGGCTATGCACGATCCACTCACGCAGTTAACCAATCGCCATGCGTTAATCAACCATTTCCGCGAGATGAAAACGGACGTAGCCTTTTGTATTGCCTTTATTGATTTAGATAACTTTAAACATGTTAACGACACCTTAGGTCATCGCAGTGGTGACGATGTCCTGATTCAACTCAGCCAGCGCTTTATCGCGGCCTGTCCGGCGAATGTCATCATTGGCCGTCTGGGGGGCGACGAATTTGTTTTACTGATTCCTTTTGCGTTGTCTCATCCGCTCACAGAGAAGCTCACCGACGCTTGCCTGGAGGCAGCCTTACAGCCTTTTGAAGTGGCCAACGGCAGCGCCTCAATTGGCGCATCCATCGGCGTGGTTCAGGTTGAATACCCGGAGAACTTTGACAGCGCACTGGCACGCGCGGATGCGGCCATGTACAGCATCAAGAAAAATGGCAAATGCGGCGTAGCGCTGTCACACGAGGGTTATCTGTAGCGTCCTCTGTTTGCAAATGTTGCTGGGCCTGGCATTAAGGTAAGCGAAGACAATAAGGTTGCTCAGTTGCTGTCAGCAAATGCTCCAGCTCGTAACAACAGACAGAAAGAACCCGTCTCTGTAGCAGCTAAGTATCAGTATGAAAGTCATGGTCAGGTTATGCAGTGGTCAGGCAGAGGTCGTTTACCACTGGATCTGGAACAAATGCTGTTAAACGGAACCCGTCTTGCGTCTCTACTCATTACTCATACTCAAGAAGATGAAGATAAGGCAAAAGAGGCTGTAAAGCCCGCTCCTACAGCGGCTAAAGGTATGTTTGCTTATGAAGACGGGGCTGTGAAGCTTCATACCTGGAACGGAAAGAAAGCTATGCCCAGGCACTTCAGGATCTGGTTAAAGGCGGTGAGACTCTTGAAAGCTTCCTCGCAGATGCAACAGATGAAAACATTGCACAGGCAAGAGAGATTGAGCACAAACTACTGAAAGACTGATACCCATAACGACGTGCAAGAGGCATCCTGTAGGGTGCCTTTTTTATGAGCAATGGTTTATCATTGGCTTGTTGGTAGGTTAAACGGATTAAATAACATGGAACCAATAATTGTTTATTCGACACAGAAAAAATTTAACGATTCAAATTCTGATGATATGAAATTCGGGGATTTGACTGATTCATTTCTGCAAAATCGTTTGAACCTTCGGGATGTTTCGACTGTAGTAAATCCGTATACTCTCGAACTTTTAACGCCTTTCAACCATCCACAAAGCCGCTTCTACTCGCCTACTCCTGGGAAAAAAATTAGTAAACAAACGTGTGCGAAACTGATGTTTGAGGATCTAAAAAAACTAACGCTTCCTTTCTCTTTTTTTGGTCCTTACAAAGGAATCATTAAACAGATGTTCGATCATATGCAAATGTCGAACGGAAATAGCTTCAAAAATGCGAGCCTGAATGCTGCACTAAACCATAATATCATTTCTGATAAAAGTTTAAATAGCAGCCTTAAAAGAATAAAAGAAATACTTGATAAAAATATAAATTACGATAAAAAAACACTCCCTAATGAGGCTATACCACAAATAGCGATAAATATTAAAAGTAGCATACTACCAAAATTCACAAGAACTCAGGATAGCTTCAATGGACTGGGTTTAGCGGTTCATGATACATACAGCACTGAGATTTCAATTGTAGAGCTTGCAATAAGTCAAAACGAATACACAGCTAAAATAAAATATAAAGTTCAAGACCATTTTGGTTTAGATCAAGATGATGTCAGGAACTGGAAATTCAACCAGTTCTATTTCTTTAAGACTTGGTTTGTATTACAAAGATCTGTGAATTTCGGATTTAGACCATTCTTTACAGATATGGAAACTTATGTGACTATCAAAGGCAATTCAAATGCTTAACAAAAAATATATTATAGCTATCTTCATAATCGTAATTGCTGTAGGTTTTTACCTGGAAGTTTTACGAAAAACAGAAATCATCGTCGTAGATCAAGAGCTAAATTTTTCGAATATTGCAGTTAAAAACTTCCCGCTAACAGAAAACGGTAAAATCGCCTGGTGGAATGAAAATAAAGAATATTTGAGAAAAAAATATGACATACCAAAACCTGCAAGCAACGGAGATTGGTATGTGAATATTTGGGATTATGGCGATGGATTCAAATCAAAACCTAAAGGTGATATAAGAGTATTTAACTCTGAAACACAAGATATGATGTGTTTTGATACTAATGAAAATAAATGCATTGATAAAAAAATGATTATGAGAGTTGAAAATAACAAAGACGGGACAATAAGCATTGAAACAGGAAACGATAAGAAAAACATTAAGTGACAACAAAATAAAACCTCTGTTCCGCATTTGAACATTTTTCCTCCTCTGCCAAACTTGTCAGGTATCGCCGCTCTGCCATGGCTGTCGCGGTAACGTTATTCGCGCTGGCCTGAAGAGTCATGACTTTCACCCATAGCGAGGCACTTATGAGTCTGTTTAAAAGCAAAGATGGCTTTAATCTTTATTACAAGGACTGGGGAAAAGGTCAGCCGGTTCTCTTTAGCCACGGCTGGCCGCTGGATGCAGATATGTGGGATAGCCAGCTTAACTTTCTGGCTGAACGGGGCTATCGCGCCATCGCCTTTGACCGTCGCGGCTTCGGGCGTTCCGATCAACCCTGGGAAGGCTATGACTACGACACCTTTGCTGAAGATATTCATAGTCTGATTGAGCACCTGCAACTCAGCGACGTAACGCTGGTCGGTTTCTCGATGGGCGGCGGTGATGTGTCGCGCTATATCGGTAAGTACGGTACCGCTAAAGTCAAAAGCCTGGTGCTGCTGGGTGCGGTTACGCCGATTTTCGGCAAAACAGACGATCACCCAGAAGGGGTGGAAAAAGCCGTTTTCGACGGCATTAAACGGGGGCTACTCAAGGATCGCGCGCAGTTTATTAACGAGTTTGCTGCGCCGTTTTATGGCACGAACGCCGGTCAACAGGTTTCTGACGGTGTATTAACTCAGACCTTAACGATTGCGTTAATGGCCTCCCTGAAAGGGACGCTGGACTGCGTGACCGCTTTTGCTGAAACGGATTTCCGGTCGGACCTTGCGAAAGTTGATGTGCCAACGTTAATCATCCACGGCAGTCATGACCAGATCGTGCCTTTTGAAGCAACCGGTAAACTGGCCCATGCGCTGATAACCGGCTCGGAACTTAAGATCTATGACCAGGGTCCGCATGGGTTTGCAGTGACGCATCAGGATCAGCTTAATCAAGATTTACTGACGTTCCTGCAAAAGTAGCAGGGCAGAATAGTCCGAAAAGAACGCCCGTCAGGGCGTTTTTTTTATTTTCCTACGCTTCGCTTATTTAAAACGCCCTCTTTATCTTTTTCTCTCTTTTCTGACCCGGTCATTTTGCTAATTGATGTCTGGTTGATTATTAAATGATCTGCTTTTTATCAGTATCTTAATAATAAACGAATTTACCGCTTCGCTTATTTTCATCCGATGAAATCTTTTGATAAAGGAATTTGCGTTATCACGCCTGGTTAAATAGATCATTTATTGATCAGATTGACGATGTCAGGCGCAATCATCACGTTGTTACGCTTCGCTTTAAAAGAAAAACAGAGTGGACTTTTTAATGAATCGATCGATTAATACAGGCTGGAAGGTGCCGCTGTCACACAGTGGGCACCTGATGCGGTTTAGTTGAGTTTCTGCTTTAAATAGTTTCATCACTAAATAATGAGAGGAAAGTTCTTCACAAACCATGACCAGAAATGTGATGCCTTTTCTCAAACATCATGCTTGATAAGGTAAGTTTTATGACTACATTTATTTCTGGCACCCTTTAGCTGATGTAACTTCAACTGTGCTGTTTAAATAATGAAATTTGAGGAGAACACAGAATGACGCAATATCGTGGTGGGGCGGGTAATTTTGCTGCAGACAAAGAACGTGCAGCAGAAGCGGGACGTAAAGGTGGTCAAAACAGCGGTGGAAACTTTAAGAACGATCCGCAACGCGCTATTGAAGCAGGTCGGAAAGGTGGTAAAGTCAGTCGCCGGAGTTAATGCTTAATTAACAATGAGTTAATCATTATCTTTGTGCACTGAAAAGCTTAACGTTTCTTCGAAACAGATAAACCTTCCAGTGTAATTCGTTGTGTCAATCATCTCTGGTGTGAGATTGCGTTAATCTTGCCGGAAAGGAAATTCCTTTCCGGTATTTTTTATCTTGTCGTCCGATATCAAAAAAATCACAAATTTAAAAAAATGGAACCTGAGTCCAGCGGGCGGAACGTTTTTATTTAAAGCGTGGATTAAGTTGTACGGTTTATTGATTTTTTGTACAGGTTTGTCGTTATTGATGAAAAATCATTCTTTGACCGAAGATAAATTAAAAGAAGTAAATGACTGGTAGTAAAAGAAAAATTGCATCGGTAATGCTACTTTTGCTGTGGGTTTGTGCAAAGTTAAACGCAATTTCCGCTAATTACACTAAGGTTATATGAGAGTGAGATTTACGGTTGCTGCGCTGAAATTACGGTGTGGCTGTTTAAATAATGAGGCGCTTTTTATGACTGTTAAAACGTTAAATGATCTTTTCATCCATGACCTGTCAGATGTTTACAGTGCTGAAAAACAGATAGCCCGGGCGCTGCCAAAAATGGCCCGCGCAGCCAGTGATGAAAATCTTATCGCTGCGTTCAATCAACATCTTGAAGAGACACGCGGGCAAATTGAGCGGCTTGATGAATTAGTCGACATCACGCCCGAGGTTAAAATTAAACGTATGAAGTGTCATGCGCTTGAAGGGTTGGTGGAAGAAGCGCAGGAGATTATTGAGTCTGTTGAAAAGGGTGAAGTACGCGATCAGGGATTGATCGGGGCGGCGCAGAAAGTTGAGCATTATGAGATTGCTACCTACGGCACCCTGCATGCGCTGGCACTGAAGCTGGGCTACACCAAAGCGGCAAAGCTGCTGGCTCAAACGCTTGGGGAAGAAAAACAGACCGATGAAAAACTGACCGGCGTTGCACAGGCCATCAGCACGGTTAAAGGAGCATCAAAATGACGACGGCGATTGAAAATTATCATGACTGGCTTCGTGATGCTCACGCCATGGAAAAGCAGGCTGAGAGCATGCTGAGTAAAATGGCGGGCCGTCTGGAGCATTATCCGGCGTTGGAGCAGCGCCTGGCACAGCATCTGGATGAAACCAAACATCAGCTCAGGCTGCTGGAGCAACTGCTGGAACGCCACGATATTGACCATTCCATTATGAAAGACGTGATGGGAAAAATGGCGGCAATGGGGCAGGCGATTGGCGGTATGTTTACCCCTGACGAAGTCGTGAAAGGCGCAATGAGCGGCTATGTGTTCGAAAACGCAGAGATTGCCAGTTACACCAGTCTCATCGCGGCAGCGGAGCAGGTAGGCGACAGCGAAGGTGTCAGAGTGCTGACAGAGATTCGCGACCAGGAAATTGCGATGGCTGAATGGCTGTTCCAGCATTTGCCGGAGGTGACTCAACAGTTCCTGCAGCGCTCAGCCCAGCCAGGTGTAGAAGCGAAGAAATAACGTGACTACGCGCTGACGGGTATAAAAAAAGCCGGGACAGATTCCCGGCTTTTTTGCGTCTGTTCGGTACGGCTGGCGGTTAATCAGCCATCAGGTGACCATACATCGCCATCAGACGACGCGTTACCCCGTTTGTCCAGCCAAACCCGTCCTGTAACGGATATTCACCTCCGCCGCCCGGACGGGCACGATCGCCGCTGATATCGTACTTTTCTACCAGTTTATGGTGCAACTGATAGAAGTTATTCACCGTGTTCAGCCAGTTAACGGCAATTTCATTCGCCAGCGTCTCTTCCCCGTAGTTATTCAGGCCGACGACGGCCATCCACTGCATAGGGGCCCAGCCGTTCGGTTTGTCCCACTGTTCACCGCTTTCCACCATTGAGGTCAGCAGGCCGCCGTTACTGAGCAGCAGGTGACGCAGGGCGATAGCCTGCAGGTGTGCCTGGTAAGGCGTAGCCAGACCGACAAACAACGGCACCACGGCGGCGGCGGTAAAGGCTCCGAAGCGTGCACGACGCCAGTCGTAATCGCGGAACACACCAGCCGTGCTGTCCCATAAATAGCGGGTAATTGCCCGCTTGCGCGCCTCGGCCTTTTTCTGCCAGGCCAGGGCGGTAAGCTCTTCGCCTTTGGCATGAGACAGCGTGGCTATCATCAACTCAAGCTTGTATAACAACGCATTGAGGTCGATGGGGATAAACTGCGTGGTACGAATGCTCGCCAGGCGTTTGGGATTACGTAGCCAGCGCGACGAATAATCCCATCCGGACGCGGCACCTGCGCGCAGATCCCGATAAACCTCGCTTGCCGGGCGCTTTGAAAGACGAGCCGTTTCCACATCTTCGATCCAGGACTCATCGCGCGGGGTATCCCGGTCATCCCAGTAGCGGTTCAGCAACGAGCCGTCAGGCATACGGACTACATGGCGGTAAGCCTGGTTTGGCATCAGCGAGCCCGCACCGTCCATCCAGAACTGATACTCTTTCATGAGTTGATCCAGATAGCGCTGTGAACCCTGCACGCCGTCCTCTTCAAACAGCTCCACCATCAAGGCAAACACCGGTGGCTGTGAACGGCTGAGATAATAGGTACGGTTACCGTTTGGCACATGACCGTAGTTATCGATCAGCCAGGCGAAGTTGTCTGCCATATGGCGCAACAAATCGTCACGGCCCGATTCAGCCAGGCCGAGCATGGTGAAGTAGGAATCCCAATAGTAGGTTTCACCGAAGCGTCCGCCGGGCACCACGTAGGGCTTAGGCAGCGGCAGCAACGAGGAGTGCGGCATATGCTGCTGCGGCATTTTGGTCAAAACCGGCCACAGATCGTCGATATGCTCGTTGAGCGTTTTATCGGGATTTGAGACGTAAAAGCTTTCGTTAATGCCTGGCATATAAAAATGCTCAGTAACGAAATGCGACAGATCGAAGTCCTTGCTGCGCTTTTGACGGCGATAGCGCATCAGAACATCCAGTGGATCATACTTGGGCGAACAATCGGGAAAGGTTTTGCTGTCCTCGAAAATGCCCGACATCTGGACGGCTTCAAACAGCTCAAGATAGCGATCGGCAGGCGTCAGCGCATCCGGAGCCGGTAAGCCTTCGATCAGCTCTGGCTCAGGTTCAGAATCCTGCATGCGGTCCAGCTTCAGTTCATGGGGATCGTATTGATACTCAACTTCCGCCCCGGCACGATTCTCTTCGAATGCATTGAGTTGCTGGCGATAAGTATTAATAACGGCCTCCTGAGCGAACGGGGTTGCACAAAAGAGAAATTATAGACCTCTCGCAGGCAGGAACAACAATGCAGATTGTCTATGAACGTAATAAAAATTGTCGATTAATCGTATGCATTGAATAAAACACAGTCAATTCAACCAAATATGACCAGTTTTGCATTAAATGCATTTCAGATGAATCTCTTAGGATATAACTAAATAAATTTTGATCATCGCCAACGGGCATGTTTTTGACCTGCGTAGCCGTCAAAATACACAGAAGTGTCAGGATAAAGCAAAATGGTGCGAACAACCCCGCTAAGGACAATTCCGTGGTGAAACCTTACATCTTACGACCTCTCGCTGAGCAGGATGTGTCGGCATTCCGTGCTATCAGACTGGAGGCGCTCAGGCGTCATCCCGACGCCTTTGGCGCGGATTACGATCGCGAGCGTCAGCAGCCGGACGCTTTTTTTGCGGCAATGCTACGTGAAAACCATATGCTGGCGGGCATCGATGACCAGGGCCAGACAGGTGGCATCGTCGGCGTGCGCTTTAATCCAGGCGTGAAACAGCGGCACGTCGCCACGCTCTGGGGGATGTATGTGCGTCCTGAATGGCGGGGCAGCGGGCTGGCGAAGGCGCTGCTCACGGCTGCGATAGCGGAAGCCCATGCATGCCGCAGCCTGAAACTCGCCGTGAGCGCCACCAACATCGCGGCTGCCAGGCTGTACCGCTCGGCGGGGTTTCAGACCTACGCGACGGATGTTGCTGCGCTTTATGTCAACGGCGTTTTTCACGATACCTTGCTGATGCGGCGGGATGCTGAACCTGAGCGCTAAGCCTGTAACCTGTGCTGAACAAACGGGCAATACAGGGCGGCGGTCAGAACGGGCTGATACTGAACAGACGCTGCAGTGCCGCTTTGCCGCTGTCCGTTACAACAAGCTCCCGGTATCCCGGTGCCTGCATCAGCCAGTGCTTTTGCAGCAGAAAGCGTAACAAAGCGGCACCCACTTCACCCCCGGCATGAAAGCGTCTTTCACTCCAGTCCAGGCAGGGACAGCATGCTTTTCGTCGGGAACGAGGGGCAAGCACGATGCCCGCCTTGTCAAAGTTCGCCGTGCCGCACGGCGTTAAGGCTGTGCCGTCTGACGTTATCCAACCTGCCGATTGCAGAAAATCATAGATTTCGACCGCAATCTCACCGGCCAGATGGTCGTAGCAGGTGCGGGCTCGCCTCAGCCGGTTTGGCGTCGTGGTTTTAACGGCGTTACCGGGCTTAACCGAAACGCCCATCAGGTTTTCCAGTAGCCCGGCGACCTCGCGATCGGCCAGGCTGTAGTAGCGATGCCTGCCCTGCACCACACAGACGATCAGGCCGGTATCAAGCAACTTATGCAAATGACCGCTGGTGGTGGACGGGGCGATGTCGGCAACCACGCTTAGCTCAGTGGCGGTCCATGCCCGGCCATCCATTAGTGCACAGAGAATATGCATTCTGGATGCATCCGCCATCGCGGTGGCGACCGCAGACATGCTGGTCTCCAGTGAAGGCGGATGATCTTGTTGATGCCGGGAAGGGATCAGTTTCATGCTGTCGCTAATGTCCATTTTCGGGTGACGTCACCAGCCCGCTCATCATCATCGGTGATAAGGATCAGTCGGTTACTGTGATCGCTGTATTGAACCAGTATAGTAATGCCATTTTCCGCAATGACCCGCGCAATTTCACCCAGTTCTCCCGGCTGTTCCTGCGCTAACTTCCTGATCAACGGTTTTTTGAGCTCTCTGACATCGAAACCGGCGTCAGACAATAACTGATGTGCTTTGGGACCCTCTTCAACAAGAAAATGCGCGTGGCTCTCGTGCGACGTTGTAAAAACGCCACCGCCTTCCAGCCCAATGCCATCCTGGCCGAGCAGGGTGCCAAATGATGAAAGCGCCCCGGTGTATTACTGAACACGACGTGAATATCAAACATGATCGCGCCCCTCTGGCCCTGAATAGTCCCGAATGAGCTGGACAACGCGTATCTGGTAATGGGCAAAAATGCGTTTTTTACCTTCTTCCTGTGCCGACTGATGCCGCGTGTTTTCCCGCCAGTGTCTTACCGCACTCTCATCCTCCCACCACGATAACGATAAAACCTTGCCGGGCGTGCTCAGGCTCTGAAATCGTTCGATCCTGATAAACCCTGGTATTTCGGCCAGCGCGGGTGTCAACTCAGCCGCCAGCGCAAGGTAGCGTTGTTGCGCTGCGGGCAGTGCCTCTGCTTCAAAAAGAACAGCAATCATTTTGGATCTCCATGAGTAAACATGCAGGCAGTTTACGCACGGCAAAATGTCTTGCTTCGGCGTGTACCGAATCATGGTTTACGCCGCGCGGGCAAGAGGCGATAAGGATGCAGGCATCAGGCGCAATCAAGACAAGATCGCCGTCGTCTACCGGAGCAGGATAACCGGTAGACGACGGCGTCGTTAGCGAGTAAAGCGGGGGTTAGCGGGTCGACCTTAGCCTTTTGCCAGCGTCGCGCGAATCACATCCTGATAAGCGGTGGTGGGGCGACCAATAAGCTGGCTCAGCGTGCGCGAATCATCGAACAGCCCGCCCTGAGCAACACCCACGTCGGAGTCCGCCAGTAAGTCCGCCAGCGGTGCCGGTAAACCTGCGGCTTTCAGCGCTGCGGCAAACTCCGCCTGTGGCAGGTTCACGTAATCGACTTTTTCTCCGCTTTGTGCCGCAATTTCAGCGGCAAATTCAGCCAGGGTGTAACTGTCATCGCCTGCCAGCTCGTACACTTTTCCGGCCTGATCGTCACGAACCATCACTTCGGCCGCTGCCTCAGCATAATCCTGGCGCGCAGCAGAAGAGATTCGTCCTTCGCCCGCAGCACCAAGGAACACATGATGTGCCAGGGCTGGCGCGATGCTGGCGGCATAGTTTTCGGTGTACCAGCCGTTGCGCAGCAGGGCGTAAGGCACACCAGAGGCTGCCAGCATGGCTGCGGTCGCGCGATGCTCAATGCCAAGTGAGAGCGGAGAAGTATCAGTATGCAGCAGGCTGGTATAGGCAATAAATTTCACGCCTGCGGCTTTGGCTGCGTCTATCACGGCGCGGTGCTGAGCTTCACGTTGGCCCACTTCACTGCCCGAAATCAGCAGTACTTTATCTACCCCTTTAAAGGCGGCCGCTAAGGTCTCAGGTTTGTTGTAATCCGCTTCACGCACTACAACGCCCAATGCGGCAAGGTCACCGGCTTTAGCGGGCGAGCGCACGGTGGCAACAATGTGGTCTGCAGCAATTTTTTTGCGTAATGCTTCTATGACTAAACGGCCCAGCTGGCCAGTCGCACCAGTAACAGCGATCATTGGGTAACTCCTTTAACATAGCGGTTGGTGAAAAACAGCCTAAGCGATAAACTAACTTTTAGTAAGTACTTACAGAATTGTTAGCGTGGAGTGATATAACTAAATGTCTGAAAAGATGAGTGAAAGATTTAAACGCGGTGAGCTGTTGCACGTTAACTGTCCGTCACGTGACCTGTTAAAGCGCATTACCAGCCGCTGGAGCGTGTTAATCCTGCTGGCGCTGAAAGATAAAACGCTACGGTTTAGCGAATTACGGCGGACGGTGGGCGGCGTGAGTGAACGCATGCTGGCACAGAGCCTGCGCTACATGGAAGAAGACGGTTTTGTGCAGCGTATTGCCTATGACGTGGTGCCTCCGCATGTGGAGTATCGCCTCACGCCATTGGGCCTGGAAGTGGGGGAGCAGGTGGTCGGCCTGGCCGACTGGCTAGAAGAGAATGTTGATCGCATTCTGTCTCATCGTGAAAAAGACGCCACCGGGGAATAAATTGTCACCCTGAACGGGGCGCGCTTGCCTGTCAGGTGACGCGCCAGCCTGGCCATAGCCGATTACGCAGAGTAAAGGCTGCACTGCAACTGACCGGCATGAACAACCGGCCAGCGCCACAGGGGAGGTTGTTCGCTGGCATTTTTTAACATCGTTTTTACTAATACGGTTATTTCAGCGAGCTATCGGGAAGAAATAAGGACTTTGGGTTTTAGCAGATAGTTCTTTATTTACATACTGCGTTAAATTTTAACATAAATAGCAAACTGGCCTGTGCTGAATGGCGCGAGTAAACGCTTATTTATTCTTGGTTAAATATGTCCCGAACGGGCAAAAACTGTCAGAGAGGGAAGATAAGATCACTATCCTGCTAACAATATAAAAAAACACGTAATTTTATTGTGGGATGTAGATTTTTACCGGATTCAAGCCAGCCGGGAAAGGCTGAATAACAGAGAAAAACAGCGAGTTGCGAGGTTTTTTTTACCCAGTGCAGCCTGGCGGGAATGCGCTTTTTTAGCCTCTAATTTAATAACAAAAATGTCACATTGCTGCGCTGTAATTAACTTTTTATTGTTGTTTTTCAAATAAAAGATCTTTCAACAAAAAAATGATCTAAATCAAAAAATACTGTTATAGTTTTTACATATCTGATTGTCTCTGTTTTACCAGGGCGAAGCGTTTTACATTCGCCATGGAATTTTTCTGTGCAACGGAATGACGTTCTTTGTACATAAGTTGTTAATTATAAGTAACTATATGGTGTTCTATGTGGCAAAGAGGTAAGCAATGTTTGGATTAGATGCCTTTCATCTCGCCAGGATTCAGTTCGCATTTACTGTTTCCTTCCATATTATCTTTCCCGCCATCACGATCGGCCTGGCCAGTTTTCTGGCTGTGCTGGAGGGAATGTGGCTAAAAACGCATAATCAAACCTATCGCGATCTCTATCATTTTTGGTCGAAAATCTTTGCGGTGAACTTCGGTATGGGCGTGGTTTCCGGGCTGGTCATGGCGTATCAGTTTGGCACCAACTGGAGTGGTTTTTCTCAGTTTGCGGGCAGTATTACCGGCCCGTTGCTGACCTACGAAGTGTTAACGGCGTTCTTCCTGGAAGCCGGTTTTCTGGGTGTGATGTTATTCGGCTGGAACCGCGTCGGTCCCGGCCTGCACTACTTTGCGACCTGCATGGTGGCGCTCGGCACGTTAATTTCCACGTTCTGGATTCTGTCCTCCAACAGCTGGATGCAAACGCCGCAGGGCTACCTGATTCAGAACGGCGTTGTCGTGCCGGAAGACTGGTTTAAAATTGTCTTTAACCCGTCATTCCCTTATCGCCTGTTACATATGTCCGTGGCGGCCTTTCTGGCCAGTGCCTTCTTTGTGGGCGCTTCTGCAGCCTGGCATTTACTTAAAGGCAATGACAATCCCGCCATTCGTAAGATGTTCTCAATGGCGCTGTGGATGGCCCTGATTGTGGCACCGGTTCAGGCCATGATTGGGGATGCGCACGGGCTGAATACCCTGGAACACCAGCCGGCAAAAATTGCGGCTATCGAAGGCCACTGGGAAAACCCGCCGGGTGAAGCGACGCCACTCATTCTGTTTGGTGTGCCGGATATGGAAGAAGAACGCACTAAGTATGCGCTGGAGATTCCTTATCTTGGCAGCCTTATTCTGACGCACAGTCTGGATAAGCAGGTACCGGCGCTAAAATCCTTCCCGAAAGAAGATCGTCCAAACTCAACCATCATCTTCTGGTCATTCCGCGTGATGGTGGCGCTGGGCCTGTTGATGATTACGCTGGGGGTGGTCAGCTTGTGGTTACGCTTTAAAGGACGCCTGTACGAGTCGCGTCCGTTCCTGTGGTTTGCCTTACTGATGGGGCCATCGGGCCTGATTGCCATCTTAGCCGGCTGGTTTACCACAGAAATTGGCCGTCAGCCGTGGGTCGTTTATGGCGTACAGCGCACTATCGATGCGGTATCGCCGCATGGCGAAATGCACATGAGTATCAGCCTGCTCGCCTTTATCCTGGTTTACTCCTCCGTCTTCGGTGTGGGTTATCACTATATGATGCGGTTGATTAAGCAGGGTCCGGTGACGGGTGAAGGCGATATCGTTGAAACGGGTGGCCCCGGCCAGATCAAAACGCCATCACGTCCGCTCTCTGCTGCCACTCACCAGAATGAGGAGCGTTGAGATGGTTGATTACTCTGTTATCTGGTTCGCGATTATCGTTTTTGCTGTCCTGATGTATATCGTGATGGACGGTTTCGACCTGGGCATTGGCCTGCTGTTTCCTTTCAATAAGGATGCAGGCGAGCGCGACATGATGGTGAATACGGTTGCGCCAGTCTGGGATGGTAACGAAACCTGGCTGGTGCTGGGTGGTGCGGGCCTGTTTGGCGCTTTCCCCCTGGCCTACGCGGTTATTGCGGATGCGCTTTCTATCCCGCTCACCGCCATGCTGATTGGGTTGATTTTTCGCGGCGTGGCCTTTGAGTTCCGTTTTAAGGCCGTCGAGCATCACCGGGCATTTTGGGACAAGTCGTTTATCGCCGGTTCGCTGCTGGCGACCTTTAGCCAGGGCGTTGCGGTGGGTGCCATGCTGGACGGTATTCCGGTATCCGGCCGTAGCTTTGCAGGTTCCACGATGGACTGGCTGGCCCCGTTCCCGCTGTTCTGCGGCGTCGGACTGGTGGTGGCCTATGCATTACTGGGCTGTACCTGGCTTATCATGAAAACCGAGCATGAGCTGCACCGTAAAATGTCCGCACTGGCAACGCCGCTGCTCGTGGCGCTGCTGGTCATTATTGGCGTGATCAGCATCTGGACACCCTTTACCCACCATAACATTGCGCACCGCTGGTTCAGCATGCCGAATCTGTTCTGGTTCCTGCCGGTGCCCGTTCTGGTGCTGCTGTGTGCCTGGGGACTGAGAAGCGCCATCAAGCGTGAGGCGCACTATTCGCCTTTCCTGCTGACGCTGGCGCTGATTTTCCTGGGCTTCTCAGGTCTGGGAATCAGTATCTGGCCGAATATTATTCCACCCTCGGTTTCTATCTGGGATGCGGCTTCTCCACCACAGAGTCAGGCATTTATGCTGGTGGGCAGCCTGCTGATTATCCCGATGATCCTGGGCTACACCTTCTGGAGCTATTACGTGTTCCGCGGAAAAATCAAAGCAGACGAAGGATACCATTGATATGCAGACCCAGGTCAGCAGCAAAGAACGTCAGAATGAAACCCGGTCGCCGTGGTGGAAACGCGTGCTGTGGCTGGTGGTTATCTATGGGGCAAGTGTGCTGGCACTCGGTGTGGTGGCCACGCTGTTCAGAATGATGATGACCGCCGCTGGCATGCGCAGCCACTAAGCTTCACCCACTGCGTACCGAAACCGGGGCAGGATATCGTACCCGGTTTGCTCTGTTCTTCTGTTATCGGCCAGCCTTCGGGCTGGCTTTTTTAATAGTAACCCAGGCAATTAATGCGCTTTTCGCCGTCCATCCTGACGTTTACCCTGCGCTTCATTACATTTTGTAAGGCTTTTTGTTACTCTTTTATGACGAATTTCCCCCTCTTTTTCTGTTCATACATCAATGCTAAGTCAAACCATAAAAAAACAGCATATTAATGATTTAGTCGACTGGATTGAGGCCAACCTGACCAACGACATTAATATCGACCAGATCACCCTCAAATCCGGCTACTCAAAATGGCATATGCAGCGTTTGTTCAAGGAGATGACCGGACAAACGCTGGCGGCCTATACGCGAAAACGCCGGCTCACGCTCGCCGCCATGGCACTGCGACTGACCCGCATGCCGTTGATTGATGTTGCGGTGCGTTTCGGCTTTGAAAATCAGCAAAATTTTAATCGTGTCTTTAAAAACCATTTCACGATGACGCCGGGGGCTTTCCGACGCCTCAGAGTCTTACCTGTGCGCCATTTTCACGGACGCATTGCCCAGCGCGCGCCAGTAAAACAGGTGTTACTGACAGTACGTGAAGAGGCGTTGCAGTTGCAGGGCGAGACGCTGGAGTGGGAGTGCAGGTACGGCGACTATATAAGCGATCGCCATCAGCGCGTTGCCGAACAGGTTCGTCATTTTGTCCTTGCACATCAGGGAACTGCACACGGCTGGCTGGGGTTTCAGTACGGTCCCGGAAGCAGCGCTGTTGAACAGCAGCACATCAGTCTGTTTCGCGGGGTTGAGGTGCAGCCAGCGGCTGATGTCCATCAGGATAAGCCGGTCCGCACGGTTGAGCCTGGCCTGTATGCCAGCCTTACGTGGAGCGGTACGCCGGAACAACTCACGCGTTTTATCGCGGATATTTATTATCTGCATTTGCCCAAACTGGGCGTTGCCTGCCGTCCGGGGATGGATTTACTGTGCCTGGATTTAGCCCGGTGCACAGCTGACAACATTGAAGGCGTATTTTCCATCCCGGTTACGCAATGCTGAATGCACATTACGTGCGCCATACTGTGATAAAGCGCACGATTTTATAAGCAGGTAATCTGGCGAGGCGTAAAATTCTCCCTGAAGCTCACTGAGGAGCCACTACGACGGCTTTTATTTCTCTGAGCTGGAATATTCACCTGCTTTCTGCGCCTTATCAGGCTAAAAACTATGATTAAACTTTCCCAGATATCAGCAATGCTGCTGGCTATCGCGCTGTCTGTGGCTCCGGCTCTGGCTGGCGCGCAAATGACCGATCCTGTCAATGTGCCAACAGGTTTGCACCCTGGCTCGCAGGGCACGCATAACGAGATACTCGGTGACAGCTCTCTGCCTCAAAGCAGCGGACAAAACCCGGTTCGATAACAACGTTATTGCCGTCAGTCCTCTTAAAAGGTGCGCAAGCGCCTTTTTTGTTTTTACGCGCCCGCTTCTTCTTCCCTTGCGCTCCCTCGCTTCATAACCGATCGCATTTTTGGTCATTGTTCTTAAGATATATCATAGCTATTCTGAGCCGCTAACATGAGAATGATTTCTATTTACTCAGGCCGCGCGAAAACCATCCCCGCTCGCACAGCCGCGTTTTCGGAGAGTTACCGTGCATACATCTTATCCCCGTCGTTTACCTGAACGCGTACGTAACGAACTGCGCTTTCGTCGCATCCATGTGGCCGAAAAAACCAGGATCGCCGACACGTTTTGGCGCATCGTTTTCACAGGTGACGACCTGATGGGCTTCAACTCCCCTGGTTTTGACGACCATATTAAGGTCTTCTTTCCCTCCGCTGACGGCGCAGCGCTGGCACTGCCGACGATCAACGATGAGGGTATTCAGTGGCAAGACGGCTTGCGGCCGGTAGCGCGCGACTATACGCCACTGGCGTTCGACGGCCAGTCATCGCTGACGCTGGATTTTTACAGTCATGAAAGCGGCGTCGCCAGTAACTGGGCAGCGCAGGCGCAGGTGGGTGATACCTTAATCATCGGTGGTCCGCGTGGTTCTTTGCTGGTGCCGACAGATTATGCTTTTCAGCTTTATGTGTGCGATGAAACCGGGCTGCCAGCGTTTAAGCGCCGCAGCAGCACAGTAAAGGCAGAGGCGCTGCATCTGTTTGCCTACGCCGATGAGGCCGCCGGGCGCGCTTACCTGGCGGATACCGGCAATGCAGAGATCAGCTGGCTCGGCAGGGGTAACATGACGTTGGCGGATTTACCGCAGCTCACTGCCGCACTGGATAAGATAGCGATTCCGCAGCACGACGCCTTTATCTGGCTCACCGGAGAAGGGCAGTTCGTGAAACAGCTGTGTGACTATTTCACCACGCAGCGCGGGGTTGACGCTGATTGTGTGCGTGCCGTGGCTTACTGGCATCAAAAGTAAGTCTTCTTCTGCTAACTGGATTTACGTGACCTGCTGTTGATTGAATTTTGCCTGACGGCCCACTACCATCAGGCTCTTTCCACTGACTCAGGCAGAGAATGAAAATGGATTCGGCACATTCAGGGCAGAGTAACCACGATGCGCATTCGGAGCCGTGCAGTGGACGTCGCAAGCGCCGTGAAAAAATGTTGGATGCGGGCGAGATCCGTCTGTTGATGCTGCATTTTATCTCGCAGCGCGCCACGCATGGTTACGAGCTGATTAAATGTATTGAGGAGCTGTCAAAAGGCGAGTATTCGCCCAGTCCTGGCATCATTTATCCCAATCTGACATGGCTGGAGGAGATGGACGCCATTCATATCCATGATCCTCTCGCCGCGCGTAAGGCTTTTGTGCTGACCGAAACGGGCCACGCCATGCTAAAGCGCGATGCCGCATTGCTATCTCGCCTGATGAAGCGTTTGTCATCCCTTGCGGTTCTGGTCAATAACCGCAGCATTCCGGAGATTGAGCAGGCTATTTATCACTTCAAAAGTGCCTTAAACACTCGCCTGGCGCAGCAGGAGATTACCGATGAAACCCGGGAAAAAATTGTTGCGGTGCTGAAGACTGCGGCAGATGAAATCAACCGCAGTTAATGACTGAGGCTGGTGATCAGCTGTCGTCAGATTTATTTTTATCAATGTGCCCCAGCGAACGCTCCGGGAAACAGATATCCCTTACCCGCTGCTTAAGCGTCTGGGCATCGGGGAATCCGCCGTCGCGTTTGCGTTCCCACAACAGATGCTCATCCAGGGTAATTTCAAATACACCGCCGGTGCCCGGACGCAACGTCACGCTGGCTAAGTCCTGTGCAAAGGTTTGCAGCAGTTCCTGCGCCATCCAGGCGGAGCGCAGCAGCCAGTTACATTGGGTACAGTAGTGGATGACGATCACGGGTTTTTGCATCTTTCCCTCTCTTTCTTATTCGTTAACGCTCAGACCAGCAGGCGCTATTAGCGTGCGCGTCCGGCTGTGCTATTACGCATGGGTTTCTTGTCTTGATGTTTTGTTGCTAACCCTGACGCGAATCCTCACCCGTGGCAGACAGCAGCGCAAACCTTAACCCATCGCCAGCCGAAACGGTACAGGTAAGCGCCTGCGTTTATTCTGATAAAACATCAGATTAGCTGTTTCAGGTTGTGTGGTTTCGGCCATACTTCACTCATGGCAGGAAACAAAGGAAAACCCATGATGAAACTTAATGAGGCCGCAGCGTTACTGGGGCAGCAACTTTTATCCTCTGGTCTTCGTCTGGCGACGGCGGAGTCCTGCACGGCAGGATTAATCAGCATGACGCTGGCTGCAGTCGAAAACAGTGGCGATTTTTTTACCAGCGGTTTTGTGACCTATAGCGAAAGCGCCAAGGTACGACTGCTTGGCGTCAGCGAGGACACGCTGGAAAAACATACGGCGGTAAGCCGGGAAACCGTATGCGAAATGGCTCGGGGTGCGTGTGAACGCTCTGGTGAGCCGGTCAGTCTGGCTATCAGCGGCTATGCCGGGCCGGACGGCGGACAGGATGGCACCCCCGCAGGTACGATTTGGGTAGGATGGGCCTTGCCGGGCGGTGACGTCATCGCCCGCTGCCAGCACTTTTCCGGTGAGCCGAAAGCGGTGATGGAGCAGGGGACGATCTGGGCGATTCAGGGGCTGAGCGAATTGCTGACGCGCCCGCCTTCATCGCTCCAGACCGTAAAAGAGCATTAAGCGCAGTCGACGATCAGACGGCCCCGGATTTTGCCATCCAGCAGGTCCTGTGCGCCCTGGCATACCTCACTGAGCGGGATGACTGTTGTCATCTGGCTCAGTAACGCATCATCCAGAAGCTGCCCCAGCCGCTGCCAGGCCTGTTGTCGCAGCGGTTTAGGGCACATCACGCTGTCTACGCCTGCCAGCGTCACGCCGCGCAGAATAAAGGGCGCGACGCTGGTGGGCAGATCCAGCCCCTGTGCCATGCCGCAGGCCGCCACCACGCCGTCACGTTGCATTCCGGCCAGCACATTGCTCAGCGTGTGGCTGCCGACGCTGTCGATGGCGGCGGCCCAGCGCTCTTTGCCCAGTGGCTTGCCGGGTTGGGTCAGCTCGGCGCGATCCATCACCGCGGTAGCCCCCAGGGTGGAGATTAAATAGGCTTCATCGCTGGCCCGTCCGCTAGAGGCGATCACCTCGTAGCCAAGCTTTGCCAGTAAAGCGACGCTGAAGCTGCCGACGCCTCCGCTGGCACCGGTGACTAAAACCGGACCGCTACCGGGCTTAACGCCCTGTTTTTCAAGCGCCAGCACGCACAGCATGGCGGTAAAACCCGCCGTTCCGATTGCCATGGTATTCAAGGGTGTCAGCGTATCCGGCAGCGCGACCAGCCAGTCGCCAGACACGCGGGCTTTCTGTGCCAGCCCGCCCCAGTGTTTTTCCCCAACGCCCCAACCGGTGAGCAGCGCCGCATCGCCTTCTTGCCAGTCAGGATGGCGGCTTGCCGTGACGCGTCCGACGAAATCAATCCCCGGCACCATTGGGAACTGGCGCACAATCGGCCCTTTATTGCAGATTGCCAGCGCGTCTTTATAGTTGAGGGTGGAATAGCTTACGTCGAGGGTGACGTCTTGATCGGGTAATTGTGTTTCGGAGAGTTCTTTGAGTTGAGAGCGGTAACCCTGTTCGTCATTGTCGATGACCAGTGCCTTAAACATGCAGCCTCCGTCAGGCGTAAGAATAATCAGGCAAGTTTACGCCTGATACGCCGATTGCGGTAGGCACTGGACCGACAAGTGCGCGACGTGCCGCAATTTGGTGGTGTTCCAGTACAGGCTGATGAAGGTGCTGCCGTATTTGCATATTGCATAATTTTGCATTAATTACAGAAACTTAATCGGTTGGCTATGAACGTTTTAAGTGCAATTAAATGATATTTAAGGCTTTTTTATTTTGTGTTTATTGACCTGATATTTAAAGTTGTCGGGTTGTTCCTGCCGGTAAAAAATGACATTATGACCGCCACTTTTTTCTTGTCACCGCCCGCTAACAGAGGACGCTATCATGTCCGGTTCAATGCGCATCCGCACTTGTTCCCACTCGCCTGAGCTGGCGCGTGAACTGTTCCTCGTCGTCATGCCAGTTACACACACATCGTTCACTATGCGGTGAGGCCAATCGGGCCGCAACTGTTGGACATGAGTAAGGACTACTCTTTACTGATGTCTATCGGTCTATCGCGTCAGACATTATTCGCCGGGGAAATTTCCCTATTGCCGTGCCTCAGGCACCCACTCCCTGACTGTTAGGGATTTGTGTTATGACACCACTTAAAATTGCTGCCAGCGCTGCTGTTGCGCCTAATCTGACCCTGAATACTGCGCGCGACGTGGTTACGCTGGATAATACTGATTTTACCGATGTGGCGGCTGTGGTCGTCTCGCTGGCTGATACACGCAGTGGCGTGCTGGCGTTGTTACGTCACACTGGTTTTAATTTACCGGTGTTTGTTGCCAATGCCTTCGAAGAAGAGGTGATGCACCTGCCTGGCGTCACGGGTGAACTGAATGGCGAGCCGCAGGATTGGGTGGCATTGGAAACCGCCGCTCAGGCTTATGAAGCCGCATTATTGCCGCCGTTTTTTGAAACTCTGACGCGTTACGTCGACATGCAAAACAGCACGTTTGCCTGTCCCGGCCATCAGGGCGGTGCGTTTTTTAAAAAGCATCCTGCGGGTAAGCAATTTTTTGATTTTTATGGCGAAAACGTTTTTCGATCGGACATGTGTAATGCCGACGTTAAGCTGGGCGATCTGCTGATCCATGAAGGCTCGGCGAAGCATGCACAAAAATTTGCCGCCAAAGTGTTTAATGCGGATAAAACCTACTTTGTGTTAAATGGCACTTCAAGCGCGAATAAAGTGGTCACCAATGCTTTACTGACGCGCGGTGATTTAGTGCTGTTTGACCGCAATAATCATAAATCCAACCATCATGGTGCGCTGATCCAGGCAGGGGCAACGCCTGTTTATCTTGAGGCTGCCCGTAATCCGTTTGGCTTTATTGGCGGCATTGATGCGCACTGTTTTGACGACGGCTATCTGCGCGAACAGATCAAGAAAGTCGCACCTGAGCGGGCTAACGACGCGCGTCCATTCCGGCTGGCGATTATTCAGCTAGGCACCTACGACGGCACGGTCTACAACGCGCGTCAGGTGGTGGATCGCATTGGTCATCTGTGTGACTACATTCTGTTTGACTCGGCCTGGCTGGGCTATGAGCAGTTTATTCCGCTGATGGAAGGTTGCTCTCCGCTGACGCTTGAGCTTAACGAAAACGATCCCGGCATTTTTGTTACCCAGTCAGTGCACAAGCAGCTGGCGGGCTTTTCGCAGACCTCGCAGATTCATAAAAAAGATAACCATATTCGTGGGCAAAAGCGTTTCTGCCCGCACAAGCGGTTGAACAACGCATTCATGCTGCACGCATCAACCAGCCCGTTTTATCCGCTGTTTGCCGCACTGGATATTAACGCCAAAATGCATCAGGGCGAGGCGGGACGCCGTATGTGGGATGAGTGCGTGATGCTGGGCATTGAAGCGCGCAAAGCGATCTTTGAGCGTTGTGAAATGATCCTGCCTTTCGTGCCGGAAATCGTCAATGGCGAGCGCTGGCAGGATGCGCCAACGGAAGCGATCGCACGCGATCTTAACTATTTTAGCTTCGAACCTAACGCTAAATGGCACGGTTTTGCCGGATACGATCGCGATCAGTACCGTGTCGATCCTTGCAAGTTGCTGCTGACCACACCAGGCATTGATGCTGCCAGTGGCGAATACGCTGATTTTGGCATTCCAGCGACCATTCTGGCGAACTACCTGCGTGAGAACGGCATCGTGCCGGAAAAATGCGATCTCAATTCCATTCTGTTTCTGCTAACGCCAGCAGAAAGCCCGGAAAAAATGGCGATTCTGGTCGCGATGTTGGCGCAGTTTGAGCAGCATGTTAAAGACGATACGTTGCTGGCTGAAGTGCTGCCGACGCTTTACCGTAAAAACGCCAAACGCTACGCGGGTTACACCTTGCGCCGTTTGTGTCAGGAGATGCACGACCTGTACGTGAGCTTTAACGTAAAAGATCTGCAACGCATGATGTTCCGCGAGCAGGGTTTGCCGCAGGTTAAAGTGAACCCACAGGATGCACATCAGGCTTATATTCGTGGTGAAGTTGAGCTGGTACCGATTGCCACGGCAGAAGGGCGTATTGCGGCGGAAGGCGCACTGCCTTATCCACCTGGCGTACTTTGTGTGGTACCGGGTGAAGCATGGGGCGGGGCGGTACAGCGCTATTTCCTGGCGCTGGAAGCGGGCATTAACCAGTTGCCTGGTTTTTCTCCGGAGTTACAAGGGGTTTACACCGAGGAAGATGCTGACGGACGTAAGTATCTGGTGGCGAATATGATGGTGCAATGAGGCATGGTTTTTTGCCTGGCGGCGGAGGGCTTTCATGGAGCTGACGTTCGGAAGCTCTGAGAAGGTTTCGCTCGCCAGGCGGCAGGGAGTTTCAGTTTGCCCCGTGCGGGCGACCGACAAGGGGCCGCCAGTCGCCGCGGCCCCTTGACCCCGGGCTCCCGTCCTGCCCGCCCGCCGCTGCGCGGTCCCTTCACTACTTCAGGATTTCTGCCGGACCGCCAGGACGCGCCGTCCCTGGCGCGGCCCGGCTCTCGCCGACGTCCTGTCGGCTCATCCGGAAATCCCTCATCCGCTCAGCGGTCGGGAAGGCCGGCCAACTCCCCCGCTTCGATATCTGTAGTAAAACCAACCGCGTTGCCGCTTCAGATGCAGGAAAAGCCTCCTGGCTCATCACTTTTCATTTTTTCATGTTCGTCAGGCTTTCCCATCCTGAGTTTTGATTGCGCATGTTAACAACAGGCGAAGCCAGTCTTCCGGGAAAACATTCGATCTCACAGGCGTAGGTTTTCGGAGGCATTTGGAACGCATCCTAATATATTGAGATAAAGATATTTTTCTGTTCCCTAAACGTCCGCATTCATTTAACCGCACGCAGTCAATTACAGACAACGCCGACCTTCCGGGAAAAATATAAGCCCTAACAGGCGTGGGTTTTCAGGAGGCATTTGGAACGCATCCTAATATATTGAGATAAAGATATTTTTCTGTTCCCTAAACGTCCGCATTCATTTAACCGCACGCAGTCAATTACAGACAACGCCGACCTTCCGGGAAAACATTCGATCTCACAGGCGTGGGTTTTCAGGAGGCATCCGGAGCGCATCCTAATATATTGAGATAAAGATATTTTTCTGTTCCCTAAACGTCCGCATTCATTTAACCGCACGCAGTTAATTACAGACAACGCCGACCTTCCGGGAAAACATTCGATCTCACAGGCGTGGGTTTTCAGGAGGCATCCGGAGCGCTGAGGAGAGAGCGGAGGCCAGGGCGGAGCGGCAGGGATGCCGCGAAGAGGACGGCTGCGCCAGGGAGGGTGCATCCGGACGGTCCGTCAGGCCGCAGTGAGTGACGAAGGAACAGCGACGGCTGCCGGACGCCGGGATTGTTAAGGGGCTGGCGTAAGCCCCTTAACACGTCCGCCTGCACGGGCAGGCTGAAACTGCCCAACGCCTGGCGGGCGGAACCTTCTCATAGCCAGACCAAACAACCCAACGCCTGGCGGGCGGAACCTTCTCACAGCCAGAGTAAGCAACCCAACGCCTGGCGGGCGGAACCTTCTCACAGCCAGAGTAAGCAACCCAACGCCTGGCGGGCGGAACCTTCTCACAGCCAGAGTAAGCAACCCAACATCCAGCGGGCGGAACCTTCTCACAGCCAGAGTAAGCAACCCAACGCCTGGCGGGCGGAACCTTCTCACAGCCAGAGTAAGCAACCCAACGCCCGGCGGGCAGAACAACCCATCGCCCGGCGGGCAGCCCCCTCTCAGCGCCAACGATCCCCCCTGAAAGGCGCTCCCCCCATCAAAACCGATGATAACTCCGCTGCGCCGTACTCACCTTATACAAATAATGCCGCGATTCCGCAGACGGATGCTGTTTAGACAGCGTCTGATAAACCTGACTGGGTGACATGCCGTTAATGATAGTGACCGCACGATCCTTATCGCTGGAGAACACACGCAGTACGCTGCCTGCACCGCCGTTATAGGCGGTAATGACGGCATAGCGACGCGAAAGCGGGTCCTGAATGCCTGCCAGATAGCTGCGCTGCAGCAATGACAGGTAAGCCGTACCGGCATCAATGTTGTTCTCGGGGTCCAGCAGGTAGCTGCGGCTTGGTTTGCCCCATTTACCCTTCATGCGGAACACATCTACGCCCGCGGTATGCTGTACCACCTGCATTAAACCCAGTGCGTCAGAATGGCTGACGGCGTAGGGGTTAAAACTGGATTCGGTCTGCATAATCGCGAGGATCAGAGACGCATCAACACCATATTGCTCAGCAGCCTTGCGCACCATCGGCAGATATTTATGCGCACGCTTATCAAGATGGTTAGGCACCATCGGGATGGTAACTGAGTAGATTACATGCAGACCAGAATTGCGACGCTGCAGTTTATTCGCAATCAAATAGTCCGCAAACGCCTGAGCGCGGCCCTGCCAGCGGATGGCCTGCCCGGTGTTATCCAGTACCTGACCATACAGCAGCGGTTCTTTACTGATTTGGATATCGTTGACATCAGAATAAAGATCGACATTGCCCGGGTCCTCGCCGATCAGCAAGGTGGTCACGATCGCCTGACGCAGGCTGGCGGTGGGATCGGTACCGGAAATGGTCTCAATAGTGATATTACCGCTTTCAAAGTTGATATGGCTGCGGGTGTAATAGTTGTCGCTATATTTGACGTAGTCTTTTGGTCCGGCAATCAGAACCTCATTGATACCCCAGATGTTCTCAATGTTATGGGCGAACTGCCCCATCAGGATGTCAAATCCGTTGGTGTCCTTCACCCATTCTTCTGAATAGGTCGGGTTCTTTTTTCCGGAACAGGAAACTAAAAGGGGTGCAATCACCAGCAGGGCTATCAGCTTTTTATTCATCTAAAATACATGCCTGACCTGGAAAACGGCCCCAGTACTGAGGCCAAAAAGGTTATGCTTCGGGTGGCGTATAGCCTTCAATGTGGACGTCTTTGCCTTCAAACAGGAAATTGATCATTTCCTTTTCCAGCACTTTGCGATCTTCGGGGTTCATCATGTTGAGCTTTTTCTCGTTGATCAGCATGGTTTGCTTGGCCATCCATTGCTGCCAGGCTTCTTTCGAGATTTCATTGTAAATGCGTTTTCCCAGATCGCCAGGGTAGAGTTGGAAATCTTGTCCTTCAGCGTCACGTTGTAAAAAAGTACAAAAAATAGTGCGGCTCATTATTCTTCCTCGTTAATCTCACAGCGGCCTAAAGGCAACTGCTGGGGATGGCGCAGTTCGTGCAAAAGACGCTCTACGGGTGCGGCTAATCCCACAGACGGCGGCAGCGTTAAGTTATACCAGAGACCGCCCGCTTCATCCATTAATGCCCCGGCAGAAGGCCATGACAGCCACATTGGGACGATATCCAGATGGAAATGGCTGAATGTATGACGAAACGCCGTAAGCTGCTGAGGTTTCGCCCGAATGCCTCGCGCCGTCAGCCAGTCGGTCATCGCCTCTTCACTGGTGAACTGCGGGAAGCAGAATAATCCGCCCCAAAGGCCCACCGGCGGACGCTGTTCCAGCCAGACCTTGTCGCCATGTTGCATCATCAAAAACCAGCCGCTGCGCGCTGGCAACGTCTGTTTCGGCTTTTTCCCTGGATAGCTGGCCCAGCTGTTGTTCGCCCGGGCTTCGCATCCGCTGTTAAGCGGACAGATGTCACATTTCGGTCGGGAGCGGGTACACACCATTGCGCCCAGGTCCATCATTGCCTGGTTAAACTGACTGACGCCTTCGGCTGGGGTGACGTCCTCGCTGATTTGCCACAGACGTTTTTCGACATCTTTTTTACCCGGCCAGCCACCTACCGCGTAACAACGTGCCAAAACCCGTTTAACGTTACCATCCAGAATAGGAAAATGCAGACCCAGCGACAGAGACAAAATAGCGCCAGCGGTAGAACGTCCCACGCCAGGCAAAGCGGCGACGTCATCATAGTTGCGGGGAAACTCGCCGCCATGAACATCCACGACCTGTTTTGCCGCTTTATGCAGGTTGCGCGCCCGGGCGTAGTAACCCAGGCCGGTCCAGAGATGCAATACCTCGTCCAGGGGCGCGGCGGCTAAATCGCTGACGGTAGGAAACCGCGCCATAAAGCGTTCAAAGTAGGGAATAACGGTGGTCACCTGGGTTTGCTGTAACATGACTTCAGACAGCCACACCTTATAAGGTGTTTTTTCCAACTGCCACGGCAGGGTTTTACGGCCAAAGCGCTGATACCAGTCCAGCACCTGTTGCGCGAACTGCGGGGCTTGCATCATAAAGGGGATATTTCCGTGATTACGCGACATTCGGGCAGGAATTCCAGCATAAGCGCACGTGAGAGTAAACCGGAAGATTGAAAAGGCCTGTTTCATTCAGGCCCGTCGGATGCGTTGCCTTGACCGCCCCTGGGCGAGTCGCCACGGGCGCGCCAGCATCAATCACAAATGCCAGACAGCAGCAGGCCAGATGATATGCACCTGGCCTGCTGTGGCTGTTCGAAACCCGGTATTAAAAGCCCGGCGTGCGGCTTTTACGGTTCAGATCCAGGTATCGCAAGGCTCCTGACCGGAATCGCTTCTGACGCCGGCGGTTTACGGTATTTATCCAGGAGATGGATCTGGATTTTCCGCAGCATATCGCCGTTCAGCCTGTAGAAACGGAAATAGAGCAGCAGCGTCAGCATAAAAAATACCGCGGGCAGTGCGATCATAATAAATTGCATACCTACCAGGGTTTCCTGTGACTGCGCGATGTTAGGCATATAGCCAATTATCCCCAGCACCACGGCGATAAAGAAAGCGGCAAAGGCTGAACCGCCTTTCACCACCATAGTCTGCACCGAATAAGCAATGCTCTCGCAGCGCACATGCAGCTTGTATTCACCGTAATCGACGGTATCCGCCACCATGATCACCTGGAGCACCCAGAAAAGGGCGGTACCGGTATTTAACAGGATGCCGGCCACCACAATCAGCGGAGTGGAGTGATAGCCCGCCAGCGCCATGGCAAACAGCACGCCACAGCTTAGTATGGGCAGCGCGGACGCCGCCGCCCACAGAATTCGGCGCGACAGAATGTTCACCAGTTTTGGGAACAGAATTAACGTCACCAGGTTCGCCGCACCGGCATAAGAGAGATAGTAGGGGAAAAGAGCGGCATCGCCGATAACGTAGGTGAAATAGTAGATGGCAAAGCCGGTAATGATGTTAGCCGCGACGTTGTAAGCCAGCGCCATTCCCAGCAGGCAGGAAAGCTGATCGTTACGATAGATGAGGGCGACAATGGCTTTCAGTCCCAACCGGCTGCCGTCCGTGGTTTCATCGTCAGTGGACGAATAGACTTCATGCACGTTTCGCAGCGTCACCAACATCGATGCGATAAAAAAGGCAATTAACACCAGCGTAAACATCTGGAAGCCTAATCCGCGATTGTCACCGCCAACATAGCTGACAAAGGGCAGGGCAATGCCTGCGGTGACGAAGGAGGCAAGGCTGGCGAAAAAGCGCGGCCAGGGCACCAGCTCTTCACGTTCGCGCTTGTCCAGAGTGATAGTGGGCACCAGCGACCAGAACGGGATATCCATAATGGTGTAGGTCATGCCCCATAAGATGTAAGTGACGCAGACGAACACCAACTGGGCCGTGCCCTCGAACAAGTGGGCGCTAAACAACAGGAACAGCACCAGCGAGTTCGCCAGCGTGCCCACAAAAATCCAGGGTTTGAATTTCCCCCAACGTGATCGCGTAGCATTAACGATCCAGCCCATGATCGGATCGTTAATGGCATCCCAGATCCGTGCCACTAAAAACAGCGTACCGACGACACCAACCGATAAACCCACTACGTCGGTGTAGTAATACATCAAATACATATAAACAATGCCAATAGCGAAATCTTTCCCAAACGCGCCGAATCCGTAGCTGAGTTTTGTCGTTATTGAAATGCTCATCGGGTACCGGGACGCTGTTGCCAGCGCCCGCCTTCTGTTATGGAATACAGCAGCAGCCGGACTGCATGTCCGGAGACAAAGACGTTACGCGTGAAGCCAGGCGGGCAGCCAGTCTCCGTGTTCGGCGATCAGCTCATCCACCAGCGCATAAATCTCCTCAATGCCCAGCACCGCTGCCGTGTGGGGGTCCAGCATGGCGGCGTGGTAAACCCGGTCACGGTTTTCCGTCAGGATGGCTTCGGTCAGCAGCGTTTGCACATTGATATTGGTTTGCATCATGGCCGCCAGATGTGACGGCAGAGTGCCGACTTTGGTGGGCTGAATCCCGTTGGCGTCCACCAGGCAGGCGACTTCCACACAGCATCCCTGTGGCAGATTGTCGATTAACGCATCATTGCGCACATTGCCGTAAATCACGGCCGGTTCGCCTGTCCATATCGCATTCATAATGGCGCTGGCATACTCGCGTGATGGCTTACTTTCAATGCGTTCAGCGCGCTTGTAATGCTCAAGTTCGCTACGCCAGTTATCCAGTTGCTCTACGCAGCGTTTAGGATATTCGTCCAGCGGGATCTGGTAGCGCTCAATCAGATCGTCTCGTCCCGGCTTGATAAACCAGGGCGTGTATTCCGCGAAGTGTTCTGAAGATTCAGTGACGAAATAGCCCAGTTTTTTGAACATTTCATAGCGAACCAGGTTCGGGCAGCGTGGATTGCCGTGAATATTGGGTTTCGGTGCCTGCCCGGCGTCAAAGGCGGCCAGCAGTTCCGGATACAGATTGACGTAGGTACCCTCTGCGGTTTTCCGCTCCAGCTCCAGATAAAACGCCATATGGTTGATACCGGCAGAGCGGTAGCGTAAATCGGCAGGGTTGAGGTTGAGATCGTTCGCCAGCTCTTCAGCGGTTCCCTGAACGGAATGGCACAGGCCAACCTGTTTGATATGCGGATAACGTGCGTACATCGCCCAGGTGTTCATCGCCATGGGGTTGACGTAATTAAGCATGGTGGCATTGGGGCACACCGCCGTCATATCTTCACAAATCTGCCACAGGTGCGGGATGGTGCGCAGCGCGCGCATGATGCCGCCGGGGCCAAGCGTATCCGCGATGGTTTGCTCAAGGCCATAGCGCTTACATACCGCAAAGTCTGTGACGGTACAGGGTTCATAGCCGCCAATCTGGAACGCAACCACCACAAAATCGGCATCGACTAATGCCGTTTTCTGATCACTGTGGCAGGTAATATGGCCTGCCGCGCCAGCCGAACTCATCAGCTTGCTGACCACGGTGTAGGACTCGTCAAGCCGGGTTGCATCAATATCCATCAACGCGATATGGGCTGACTTCAGCGCATCGCGGTGGAAGACATCACCAAGGATATTTTTGACGAAAATAGTGGAACCCGCGCCAATAAACGTAATTTTGGGTGCAGACATCAGGATGCTCCATTGCAAGGTTGGATAACGTCATAGTGTCACGCCGTAACTAACGAAACTTCCTTCTAACCGGGGGAGCATTCCCAAAAGCTCAGATCTGCCCGCCGCCAGCATCGGATCTGAGTTTTTGGGATAAATTTGCCTGGAAAGAAGAGTATCTGGCCTGAAAAGCAGAGAATTATTAACGCGAACCGCCCATTTTTGGCCTCTGCTACTGGCCTGAGCCCTTCAGATATGGCAGGGTTCTGATAATTCAGGAGAGGGAATGATGATGATGCAGCCTGGCGTACCGCTTCCACCCGACCCGCATATGTGTAGCAGCGATGAAAAGCAGACCCGCAGTCCGCTGTCGCTCTATTCTGAATACCAGCGCATGGATATCGAACTGCGTCCGCCGCTGGCCATGACCACCAGCCACTGGCACGGTCAGGTTGAGGTGAATGTCCCGTTTGACGGTGACGTGGAGTACCTGATCAATAATGAAGTCGTCCAGATTAAACAGGGTTACATCACGCTGTTTTGGGCCTGTACACCGCATCAGCTTACGCGTCCCGGCAACTGCCAGAACATGGCTATCCTTAACCTGCCGATGCATCTGTTTTTGTCCTGGCCGCTCGACAGAGAGTTAATCAATCATGTTACTCACGGCATGGTGATTAAGTCAGTGGCAAAGCAGCAGCTCAGTGTGTTTGAAGTGCAGCGCTGGCAGCAGGAACTCAACAGCCCCGACGAACAGATCCGCCAGCTTGCCGTCGATGAAATTGGCCTGATGCTTAAACGCTTTAGTTTGTCGGGATGGCAGCCGGTAGGGGTGAACAAAACCTCTCGCACGCATAAAAACAGTGTGTCGCGTCATGCCCAGTTTTATGTCAGTCAGATGCTGGAATTTATTGCGGATAACTACGATCAGGCTTTGACCATCAATGACGTAGCCGAACACGTTAAGCTCAATGCCAATTATGCGATGGGCATTTTTCAGCGCGTTATGCAGCTCACGTTAAAACAGTACATTACCGCCATGCGCATCAACCATGTCAGAGCGTTATTGAGCGACACCGATATCACCGTGCTTGATGTGGCGTTGACGGCCGGATTCCGATCCAGCAGCCGCTTCTACAGTACATTTGCTAAATATGTCGGCATGTCTCCACAGCAGTATCGTAAGCTGAGCCAGCAGCGGCGGCAGACGATGGCTTTATAAGCTGTTTTTCGCGTGATGCGTCGAGATCCTGACAGGGTGATCTCAACAAGGAAATTTCTGCGGTTTACTCTACACTCAGGCAGGAAATCGCGCTTCAGGGCACCCAGGAATAAAGCAGAACGTGGCAAAGGCTTGCTTCTGCTTTTGAACTTTGCATAATGCCCGTTTCCCAGAACAGGCAAACCAGCAGGCTTCTACATGATTAATGATGTCATCACCCCGGAATATGATGAAAATGGACGCCCGTTGCGTCGGATTCGTAGTTTTGTGCGCCGTCAGGGCCGCTTAACCAAAGGCCAGCAGCTGGCGCTGGATAATTACTGGCCGGAGATGGGTGTTGAATATCAGCCTGATCCCATTGATTTGCCTGTGCTGTTTGGTCGTGATGCGCCGGTGACCCTGGAAATTGGCTTTGGTATGGGCGCCTCGCTGGTGACCATGGCGCAAAATACGCCACATCAAAACTTCCTGGGGATTGAAGTGCACGCGCCGGGCGTGGGGGCCTGTCTGGCTTCTGCAAAAGAAGCGGAGGTCAGCAATCTGCGGGTTATGTGTCATGATGCTGTTGAAGTGCTGGAAAAAATGATTCCTGATAACTCACTGCGCATGGTTCAGCTTTTCTTCCCGGACCCGTGGCATAAAGCCCGTCACAATAAACGCCGCATTGTGCAGGTGCCCTTTGCCGAACTGGTGATGCGTAAACTTAAGCTGGGTGGCGTGTTCCATATGGCGACCGACTGGGAAGCCTATGCAGAACATATGCTTGAGGTCATGAGCAGCATTGCAGGTTATCAAAACCTGTCTGAAGACAGCACGTATGTGCCGCGTCCGGAAACGCGTCCACTGACAAAATTTGAGCAGCGCGGGCAGCGTTTAGGCCATGGCGTATGGGATTTAATGTTTGAGAGGGTGAAATAATGGCCACACAACGCAGCCGCCGTTTACGTAAAAAATTACATATTGATGAATTTCAGGAACTGGGCTTTTCTGTAGCCTGGCGTTTTCCTGAAGGCACCGCTGAAAGTGACATCGACGAAACCCTGAATCAGTTCATCAATGAAGCGATCGCGCCTAATGGTCTGGCTTTCGATGGTAGCGGTTATCTGGCATGGGAAGGGCTGATTTGCCTGGAGCAAACCGGTAAATGCACCGATGAACATCGTGAGCTGGTACGCAAGTGGCTTGAAGACCGCAAGCTGCAGGATGTGAAAGTGACCGAACTCTTTGACGTCTGGTGGGACTAAGTTACCAGCAGTGTCGCTTTCACACCCACACAGGGAGATTGTATGATTCGTAACGCGCTGGTCGCCGGTCTTTTACTGGCAGCAACGCAGGCCCAGGCCGCCTGGGAGTGCAGTGTCAAACCACAGGATGATGTTGTTATTACGCCACAAAACGTGCAGGTGGTGGGTGAAAACGGCAACATGCAGATCTCAACGCTGGGTGATGTGCAGTTCAACGGTCAGAAGATGACGATGAATGCGGCTAACCGTCAGAAGGCGATTGATTATCAAAATGCCTTACGTCGCGATCTTCCCTGGATCGATAACGGTGCCACATCACGTCTGGAGAAAGGGCGTGCTGCGCTGGATAATATCATCACCCAGCAAGTCGGGGAATCCAGCCGGTTACATGAGCGGCTGGCAACGCTGAATACCCAGTTAAAAACCCAGATGAACCGCATTATTGAGCATCGCAGTGATGGTTTAACCTTCCATCATCAGGCGATCGATCAGGTTCGTGCCGATGGTCAGCAACTGGTTAATCAGGCGATGGGCGGTATTCTGCAGGACAGCATCAATGAGATGGGCAGCAAAGCCATGTCCAACGGTGGCGGCAGCGGTTTGCAGGGGTTGATGGGGAATCTTGGCGGCCTGCAAAACGCCATTCAGAGCGAGTGGAATAATCAGGAAGCCGACTTCCAGCAGTTTGGAAAAGCGGTCTGTAACCGGGTTATTGCTCTGGAGAAAGACCGGAAAACACTGGTCAGTTCGCTGAAGTAATGCTTCACAGAGGGCCTGCTCCGGCAGGTCGTCTGCCCTTCACCGTGCGGTTCATTGAGCCAGTGGTCGCCCGTTCTCAGGGTCTGCGCGCCCTGGCGATGAAGACGTCCGTGGTCAGGCGTCATCAAGGTTGCGCCCTTCCTGAATCCGTTGCAAAACAAAAGGGGCTGAATTCATCAGCCCCTGGCAGGATTTAGTCGTTGTTAACCTCTTTAGCGACCGTTTTGTTGCTGGCAACGTAGTTATAAATAACCAGCAGGGCAAAAATTCCCGTGATCACCATGGTGATCGTTCCCTTATCAAGGAACCTGGCCATATTACCCAGCAGTATCCCCGTAACGCCAAAATCGGTGTCCGAGAAGGTGGTGTTGGTCAGGCCGATGGCACCCAGCACAGGTAATAAGGCGACCGGCAGGAAGGTAATCAGAATACCGTGCGAAAAGGCCCCTAACATTGCCCCGCGTTTACCGCCGGTTGCATTACCAAATACGCCTGCCGTTGCGCCGCAGAAAAAGTGCGGTACGACACCTGGCAGGATTAATATCCAGTGCAGCTGTCCAAGAATAAACAGCCCCACCAGTCCGCCGACAAAGCTGGAAATAAAGCCAACCAGAACGGCATTAGGCGCATAAGGGAAAACGATAGGGCAGTCCAGTGCCGGACGCGCGTTGGGCACCAGCTTCTCTGAAAACCCGGTAAATGCCGGCACAATTTCCGCCAGAATTAAACGCACGCCCTGAAGGATAATAAAGACACCCGCAGCGAAGGTAATAGCCTGCACAAACGAGTACACCAGATAGTTTTGTCCGTGGCTGAACTGACTCTCCACATATTCCCTGCCCGCTGAGACGGACAAAATAAAATAGATGATCATCATCGTCAGGGAAATCGAGATGGTGCTGTCACGCAAAAAACTCAGGTTTTTTGGCATGTTCATCTCTTCAGTGGATTTTGAACCTTTGCCCACCAGAGAACCTATCCAGCCTGACAGGACATAACCCACCGTGCCGGTATGCGCCAGTGCAACCTGATCGTGCCCAATGATTTTACGCATATAGGGCTGAGCCAGTGCCGGGAAAAAAGCCATTAACATTCCCAGCGTCAGCGAGCCGGTATAAATAAGCTGCACGCCTTCAAATCCGGCCACCGACAGGATAATGGCAATCATACAGGCCATATAAAAGGTGACATGACCAGAGAGGTAGATATATTTCAGGCGGGTAAAACGGGCAACGGTGATATTTGCCACCATGCCAAACGCCATGATAAGCGTCGTGGGCGCGCCATACTTCGCCAGGGCGATAGACACCATCGCCTCATTATTTGGAATAATTCCCTGAACGTTAAATGCGTGCTTAAAAATATCCCCCAGCGGCGTTAGTGAACCAACCAACACCGTGGCACCGCCTGCCAGTACTAAAAAACCCAGGATGGTTTTTACCGTGCCTTTTATCACATCCGGCAGCGGTTTGCGTTGCGCGATCAGACCGAACATCGCCACCAGTCCGACCAGAATAGAGGGGACTTTCAGCACGTCGACAACTACCAGTAAAAGGTTTTGTATAAACATAATAACCTCAGCGGTAAGTGTTCTTTTATAAGTGGGTGACAGGATTATTTATTGAAGTACTCGCGAATTTTTTGCTCAACTTCTTTCAGGTCGATAATGTTATTAATGATGATGACTTTTTCCGGCGGCAGGTTAGCGCTGTAGGCGATGTCTTTTGCCATAACAAACACATCCGCCACGTCCGGTGTCACTGAGCCGAGATCGGAATGCTCAACGTCCGCCGTGACATCAATCGCTTTAAGCACTTTTTTGATGTTCATTTCCATCATGAAGCTGCTTCCCAGGCCTGAACCACACACTGCCATAATTTTCATAAAAACCTCTTTGAAGTTGAATAGGTTAATTGGACATGTCGTTTGCTAACAGCACCGCGCACAACGCGTGTTGGCTTTGTGCCTGGTACACGCGTTCCATGATGGCGTCGTCAGTCAAGACTTCAGCCAGCTGCGAGATCATCTCGATGTGGCTGTTGCTGTCAGGGGCGGAGAACATGAAAAGAATGTCGACAGGATCGTTTTCCCCCGCATCAAAGGTGACCGGGTTTGCAAGCTTCACCACGGAGAGCCCCAGCTTCATTGCGCCTTGCTCAGGGCGGGCATGCGGCATGGCAATGCGCGGCGCGATAACGAAGTAGGGGCCGGTTTCCTCTTTAAGGCGGATAATCGTGTCGATGTAATCCTGTGAAATCGCACCTTCTCTGAGCAGGGGATCGCCAGTGACCTGAATCGCGGCTTTCCAGTCAGAAACGCGTTCAAGATAGTGAATTTTGTCGGCATTCAGCCATTGGGTCAGATTCGCCATACGTTATCCTGGATAAAAAGTTATGCAAAAAAGTCAGGATGCAGGATCGCCGCATTCATCAAGCTGTACAGTCAGCTTTCTTTGTTTCTTCACGCTGTCATCCCTTTTCCGTTTTATCCAGCAAAACGGCTGGCAGCAGGATGAAAAAGAAAATAAATATAAACCATTATAAATTATGGTTTTTATTTTGACTGCACGCATCAGTTTTGAACATCCGCTGTTGCAAAAAACGTTTCTTACGTATAGACATGTTAAACCTGTCTAGTCATCTTGATGATGCACCTCGACCTGTACAGATACAATATGCAAGAATCATTTCTGGCTGGACGAAGGGAATTTGAGTGCAAAATCGTTAGCTGGATCACATCTGGGTCCTTTCTTACTGGCACGTCGTGACGGAAATCGGGCGTAAAGGCGTTGCTGTAGCGCACCGCAGGCACGGGCACACTATTCGGGAACATGCTGATGTTCGATGGCATTACAGAGAAGCAAAAAGAGGTTGTCGACTATATTCTGACGAAGATTATGCAGGATGGCCTTCTGCCGGGCGATAAGCTGGACACAGAAATTGCCATAGCAAAGAACATTGGCATTACCCGGGCAACGGTGCGGGAAGCCACCCGAATCCTTATTGAGCAACAGCGCATTTATCGGGTAAAAGGTTCTGGTCTGTTCGTCGGCTCAATCGGCAAGAGTAATCATTCTGGCCGGTTTCATGCGCTTTCGCCGTTTGATTATCAGGCGCACAAAAAAGGACACAAAGCGGTCAGGAAGGTGCTCACTGCCAGCATTATCAAAGTGCCCGGGCCCGATATGGCGCAGGCTTTACGCATCAAGAACAGCGACCAGATATACAAAATCGTTCGTCTGATGTGCTTTGATGACATTCCTGTCGCGCTGGAATATATCCATCTGCCCGTCAGCCTGTTTAACAGCATGGAGTTTGGGCGACTGGAAATCTCAAAATATTCGTACATTGAACAGATCACCGGCAAGAAAATTCAGCGTCGTGATCAGCAACTGAATGCCATCAACGTTACCGACGGTGAGCAGCTCAGGCTGCTGAATTTTAATGCGAATGATGCGGCGCTGGAGATCAACGAAACCGTCTATCTGGATGATGGTATGCCCTGTGAGGTTAACATCGCCATTATTAACACGAGGCTGTTACAGCTAAGGCAGAATACCGAGCGCGGTTGAACGGCGGTGTAAACGGCCCGGTTACGCTAACCTGTGGCGTCAGGCTTCCGGGCCGGGAATGCGTTACGCTTCCGCTAAAAACAGCTCCAGCAACGTGTTCAGGAACAGTTTGCCTTTCTCTGTAATTTGCCAATATTCCGGCGTTTCGGTGATGTAGCCTGCGGCAAGCGCCTGGTCGATCTGCGGGCGAACCCACGTTTCATCCAGCCCGGTATAGCGGCTAAAGTCAGCACGCGGCGCGGGCTCCAGCAGACGAAAACGGTTCATAAAGAACTCAAACGGCTTATCACTGTCCACAACGTCGTACTGCTTGTCGAGATAGTTTCCCTTCATAAAGCCACGCGGATGACGCACTTTTATCGTGCGGACAATGCGGCCATCGGGCTGGGTCAGTTTGCCGTGGGCACCACAGCCAATGCCGAGATAGTCACCAAACCGCCAGTAGTTCAGGTTATGTTCACAGCGGTAGCCCGGCCTGGCATAGGCCGAGGTTTCGTATTGCTGATAACCGGCGGCGGTCAGCAGCTGATGACCCTGCTCGAAGATATCCCACAGGGCGTCATCATCCGGCAGTGTGGGCGGGCGAGAGGCAAATAAGGTATTCGGCTCAATGGTCAGCTGATACCAGGAAAGATGCGGTGGATTGAGCGCAATCGCCTGGCGTAAATCGTCCAGCGCCTCCGTCAGTGACTGATCGGGAAGGCCATGCATCAGGTCAAGGTTGAAGCTGCGTAAGCCTAATCCCTGAGCCAGTTCGGCGGCGCGTTTCGCTTCGTCTGGTCCGTGGATACGGCCCAGTCGTTCCAGCTTCTGCGGACTGAAGCTCTGTACGCCAATGGAGATGCGGTTAATGCCGGCGCGTTGATAAGCGCTGAAGCGGTCAGCTTCTACCGTGCCCGGGTTCGCTTCCATCGTGACTTCCGCATCTGCCGTCAGCGTCAGGCGCTCGCGCACACCATCCATCAACATCTGCATGGCGCTGCTGCTTAACAGGCTTGGCGTGCCGCCGCCGATAAACACCGTGCGAACCTCGCGACCCTGAATCAGCGGCAGATCGTTTTCAAGATCGCGCAGCAGGTGCTGCACATATTCAACGTGCGGCACCTCATCCTTTAAGGCGTGAGAATTAAAATCACAGTAAGGGCATTTCTGTACACACCAGGGAATGTGGATGTACAAACTCAGAGGCGGTAAATCAGGCATTACGCATCGCTTCCAGTAACAGCGTCAATGCTTTACCACGATGAGAGACTTTTCCTTTCTCTGCTTTAGTCAGTTCGGCGGCGGTTTTACCCAATGCCGGAACATAGAACACGGGATCGTAACCAAACCCACCGTTACCGGCTGCCGTCCGGGTAATTTCCCCGTCCCAGCTACCGTGGAACACCAGCGGCGTGGGATCAGAAGCATGACGTAAATAGACCAGCACGCAGTGGAACTGTGCCTGACGTTGCCCGTCGGGCGTATTTTCCAGCGCCTGAAGCAGTTTTTCCAGGTTCTGCTGGTCGCTGGCCTCTTCACCGGCATAGCGGGCAGAATAAATCCCGGGCGCGCCACCCAGCGCATTTACGGCCAGCCCGGAGTCGTCTGCAAGAGCAGGAAGCCCGGTAAGCTGCGCGGCATGACGCGCTTTCAGGATGGCGTTTTCGATAAAGGTCAGGCCGGTTTCCTCGGCGGATTCCACGCCGAGTTCGGTTTGCGCCACGATATCCAGACCAAAGGCGGCGAGCAGATCCGCCAGTTCACGTACTTTGCCGGGATTACCGGTGGCAAGAACAACTTTTTGCATAACAGTTCCAGTTTGATTCATTTACAGCAAATACCAGAGACCCGGGAACAGATCCATGCCAAGGAAATTCAGGGCATACAGCACCAGAATCACAATCATGGCTGAGAAGTCGATGCCGCCCATGGCAGGGAGAATGCGGCGAATCGGCGCCATTAATGGCTCGGTCAGTTGGATCAGCACGAAGTCCATCGCACCGCGGCCCTGGCTGATCCAGCTCATCAGGGAGCGAATGATAATCACCCAGAACACCAAATAGCCGGCAGATTTCAGCAACGACAGCAGCCCAACCAGCAAATTGGTGGGATCGACAGAGAACACGCCGACCTGGATGAGCAGCAGAAGCGGGTATTTAAGCGTTGTCAGTACAAAGGCTAACAACAGAGATGCCGTATCGATCGGACCCAGTGCAGGCAGGATACGACGTAAGGGTTTCACAATCGGCTGAGTAATCTTCACCACAAACTGGGCAAGCGGATTATAAAAATCACAACGTGACCACTGCATCCAGATGCGCAGCAGCAGCACCATGACGTAGAGATCGATTATCGTTTTTACTAAAAACGTCATTGTTAACATGAAGTTCCTCAATTATTGTTGTGAAGGTTGTGTGTAATCACGCGCGCCAAATATAGCGGTGCCAATGCGCACCAGAGTACTGCCAGCGGCGATGGCCGCCTCCATGTCATCGCTCATCCCCAGTGAAAGGGTGTCAACATCACTATATTGCTGTTTTAGCTGGTGAAATGCATCAGCCATTTGCTGGCATACCGCCAGCTGTCGCTGATAATCCTGTTCGGGTGCCGGAATCGCCATCAGCCCGCGCAACCGCAAACGCGGCATGGCGGTAATCTCCTGAGCCAGTTCGGCAACCGCATCCAGCATGATGCCAGATTTGCTGTTTTCGTCACTGATATTTACCTGAATTAAGACATTGAGCGGCGGCAGATGTTCAGGCCGCTGATCGTTGAGCCGCTGGGCGATCTTCTGGCGATCGACGGTGTGGCACCAGGCAAAATGTTCGGCTACCAGTCGGCTTTTATTGGACTGCAGGGGACCAATGAAATGCCATATCAATCCAGGATGTGAGGCCAGGGACTGAATTTTTTCAACCCCTTCCTGAACGTAATTCTCACCAAAATCAATCTGACCCGCCGCTGCCGCTTCTTCGACCGCGCTCGCAGGCTTCGTTTTGCTTACTGCAAGTAACGTAATTTCTTCTGGTGCCCGGCCGCAACGGGTTGCAGCAGCAGCGATTCGCTGACGGACTTGCTGTAGGTTGTGCTGGATTGAAGTCATAGTCTGGAGATCAAAATGGATTTGGATGAAATAGTGGCGCTTAGTGTAAAGCATAACGCCGCCGATCTGCACCTTTGTAACGGACATTTGCCGTACTGGCGCCGTCAGGGCCGGCTTGAAACGCTTCCCGACCAGCCTGTCCTGCCTGCTGACTGGATGGCGCGGTTTACCTCGGCATGGCTGGACACTGAACAGCAGGCGCAGCTGAAGCAAGAAGGGCAGCTGGATTTTGCGTTAACCCTGGTGAGTGGACAACGCCTCCGCGCCAATCTGTTTAGGCAGCGTAACGGGCTGTCACTGGCGTTGCGTATTATTGCCAGCCACTGTCCCACGCTGGCAGCGTTGCGCCTGCCGGAGGTGGTGCCGACCTTACTGAATAAACAGGACGGGCTGATTTTGATTACCGGCGCAACCGGCAGTGGTAAATCGACCACGCTGGCGGCTATGGTCGATGCCATCAACCGGCTGCAGGCGCGTCATATTCTGACGCTGGAAGATCCGATTGAGTTTATTCATCACAGCCAGCAATCCCTGATTCAACAGCGCGAAGTCGGGTTGCATTGCCGGTCGTTTAGTCTGGGCCTGAAAGCGGCTTTACGGGAAGATCCTGACGTGATTATGCTGGGTGAACTACGCGACAGTGACACCATTCGTCAGGCACTGACCGCCGCAGAAACCGGACATCTGGTGCTGGCAACCTTGCATACGCGCGGCGCGGTTCAGGCGGTGGACAGGCTGGTGGATGTGTTTCCTGCAGATGAAAAGAATCTGATACGCACGCAACTGGCGGGCAGCCTGAAAGCGGTAATCGCGCAGCAGCTGGTTTCTGCCATCGATGAGAAAAGAGTCGGGCTGTTTGAGGTGCTGATTACGACCAGTGCGGTCATCAACCTGATTCGGGAAGGCAAAATGCACCAGATTCCTGCCATTTTGCAAACCGGCGCGCAGGCCGGAATGCAAACGTTTGAGCAGAGCCGTCTGGCCCGTCAGGCCGAAGGCGTTATTGCTTAATGGGTTTCAAACCAGTCCTGCAGGATAATTGCCGCTGACTGTGAATCCACTGATCCTTTGTTCAGTGCACGATAACCGCCCCGTTCAAACAGATCGGCTCGCGCTTCGACGGTGCTGAGGCGCTCATCCTGCAGCTCCACGCGAATGCCGAAACGACCATGCAGGCGGTTAGCAAACTTGCGGGCGCGCGCGGTCAAAGGCTGTTCAGTGCCGTCCATATTTAACGGTAATCCCACCACCACAAAATCAGGCTGCCACTCTTTGAGCAGTTTTTCGATTTGCAGCCAGTCAGGCGTGCCATCCTGCGCCTTGAGCGCACTCAACGGGCGGGCATTGCCCGTCAGCTGTTGTCCCACCGCGACGCCGATGCTTTTGGTGCCGAAGTCAAAACCTAACAACGTTTGTGTATTCATCAGGCGTGACCTGCATCGCTGGCCATATTGTGAATATCAACGCCAATGCTGCGTGCGGCTTCACGCCAGCGCTCAGAGATCGGCGTCTGAAACAGGATGTTGCTGTTAGCCGGTGTGGTCAGCCAGGCGTTTTCCATCAGTTCGTTTTCAAGCTGGTCTTTTTCCCAGGCACAATAACCCAGCGCGACCAGCACATGATCGGGCTGTGAGGCCGTGCCAATCGCTTCCAGAACGTCGCGTGAGGTAGTAATCACGGTGTTGTCTGAGACGCGAATGCTGGAGGTAAAGGTTCGCTGTGCCGAATGCAGAATAAAGCCGCGATCTTCTGCCAGCGGACCACCGCTGAACACCGGTTTATCAAGATTGATTGCCGGGTCGCGGTTTTCTTCGGCGATCTTGAGCTTTTTCAGAATGCCGTCAACCGTCAGGTTTTCCATCGGCTTATTGATAATCAGCCCCATTGCCCCTTCTTCGTTATGCTCGCAAATGTAGACCACAGAACGTTTGAAAAAGGGATCTTGCAACGATGGCATGGCAATTAAAAAGTGATGCTGTAAATTCATTCTCACATGCTTTACCAAAGATAACCGGTGCGTGACATCTGCACCGGTGTTGGGTTGATCACGGAGCATGGCCCCAGCGTTATGCTCAGCCCAGGCGCTTCTCGATGGCGTCCATCAGCATACCGGTGATGGAGACAGGGAACGCGGCCTCGATTTCACGAATGCATGTCGGGCTGGTCACGTTAACTTCAGTCAGTCTATCACCAATAATGTCGAGCCCGACAAAAATCAGGCCTTTGGCCTTCAGGGCAGGGCCGACACGGCGGGCAATTTCCCAGTCGCTTTCGCTCAGCGGGCGAGCTTCGCCGCGTCCGCCAGCCGCCAGGTTACCGCGGGTTTCTCCCCCCTGCGGAATACGCGCCAGGCAATAGGGAACCGGTTCGCCATCGACCACCAGAACGCGCTTATCACCGTCTTTGATCGCCGGCAGGTAATTTTGCGCCATGCAGTAACGGCTTTCATGTTCAGTCAGGGTTTCTGCGATAACACCGAAATTCGGGTCGTCCTGCTTCACGCGGAAAATGGACGCGCCGCCCATGCCGTCCAGCGGCTTCATAATGACATCGCCATGCTCCTGCCAGAACGCCCGCAGCTGTTGCTTAGAGCGGGTGACCAGCGTATCTGGCGTGAATTCTGCGAACCAGGCGGTATACAGTTTTTCGTTACAATCGCGCAGGCTTTGCGGCTTGTTAACGATCAGCGTGCCCTGTTCTTCTGCGCGCTCCAGGATATAGGTGCAGTAGATAAATTCGGTGTCGAATGGCGGATCTTTTCGCATCAACACGACGTTCAGATCAGCCAGTTTAATCACCTGCTCGCTGCCAAACTGATACCAGCTTTCGGCATTCTGTTCCACGCTGAGCAGGCGAGTGCGGGCGAAAGCCACGCCACCGCGCAGGGAGAGATCGTTCATCTCCATGTAGTGAATTTCGTAACCACGGCGCTGTGCTTCCAGCAGCATTGCAAAGCTGGAGTCTTTCTTAATGTTGATGGATGAGATCGGGTCCATCACGATGCCAAGCTTGATCATTATTATCTCCTGAAGGAGGCGGGGATTACCGTCTCGTTCCGTTCGGGCGAAAAGGGGCTGAACAGTCAGGACGCGGTTTGTGCTGTGCGCGACCCGATGAAGCTAAAAGTATCGCTTAACCCAGGTCACCAAACCTCACCTGAAGTGCCGTGATGGCGGTCAGTGCTGTGGTTTCGGTGCGTAAAACCCGTGGGCCAAGCAGAATATCGGTAAAACCATGCTGCGCCGTCATGGCAATTTCATCTGTTGACAGCCCACCTTCCGGACCAATCAACAGGCGGATACGTTCTACCGGCTGGGGCAACGTATTGATGCTGTGGCTGGCGCGCGGATGCAGATTTAGTTTTAACCCACTTTCTGCTTCACTGCACCAGGCTTCCAGCGTCATGGCCGGGCGGATTTCAGGTATCCGGTTACGACCACACTGTTCGCAGGCGGCAATGGCAATTTTTTGCCACTGTTGAATTTTTTTTGCCAGACGTTCGGCATCCAGTTTGACACCACAGCGTTCAGAAAACAGCGGTGTAATGACATTTACACCCAGTTCGATCGATTTCTGAATAGTAAATTCCATTTTTTCGCCACGAGACATCACCTGACCGAGATGCAGATAAAGCGGTGATTCGCGATCGTCTTCCTGGCTTGCCGTGATGGATACTTTTACACGTTTTTTATCAACATGCGTGATTTCTGCTGCGAAAGTCAGATTACTGCCATCAAACAGTTCTACATGCTGCCCACTGGTCATACGGAGCACGCGACCAACATGGCTGGCGGCGTCGTCGTCCAGCGTAATTTCACTGCCAACGTGAACAGGCTGTGCGTGATAAATGCGAGGTATGCGCATAAGGTCCCTGAGAGCTAAACGCCGCGGGATTAACGCGGCGGGGCGGTGAAACCGTTAGTTTAGGGCAGGGATTTTAACGCTTGCAAGCCTCGAGCACATAAGGATTATGATTCCCCTGTACACGCGCGATGCGCTGGTCGCGCTCACATTCCCATTTGCTCACCGGATAGAGCTTGTCCCAGGCCGTGAATAACTGGGTTTGTTGACGCGACAGGCGCAGATGATACTGGTCACGCATGTAGAAGTAAGTGCGGGCGATTGCGCCGCGAGCCCGCTCTGGCGGCTGCGCCTGCTTGTTTTTAAAATCAATTTGCATGGTGCACTGACCGTACTGCTTTTCAGTGCCGTTCCACTGGCTGTAAGCGTAGTTGCCGCGGTCACCATTCACCTCACCGATGGCCGGCTGCAGATTGTGCAGGTCGGTTTCGATACGGCGGTAGTCGGCATCTTTACTGCAATTTTTGCGGCCGCCATTCTGCCAGCACTGACGTTGATGACCGAACTCCCAGGCAGGCATCACATGTTCCCACTCAATACGCGCGGCGCGGTTGGCATTTTTGCGCGGCTGATAACCACAACTGTTCAGGTCAGGCTCGCCCTTTTTGCCGTGCCAGCTAATCTTACAGCCACAATAAAAGCTGCCTGGCGCATCCTGGTTAATCTCTGCGGCGAAGGCTTTGGCCTGCTGAAAATTATTTTGATGATAGTTATTGAGGTTAAGGGCCTGGCTGTTAAAAGATGCCAGTAACAGCGCCGTGGTTATGATTAATTTGCGAGACATATTCCAGTTTTACCCCTGATCCTTAAAAGGGCGGCAGGGTACCAGAATGCAGGCGCAGGCGGAATGAGAATCCGTTCAGGTGAGGGGAGACACGTCGGCTTTCAACAGGCTACCGCAATGCACGCAGCGGTACTCGCTTTCGCCTCGGAGCACGCGGTTATGGCGACGCACGGTAAGCTGGTGCTGCTGACACTGGCAGCGATAAGCAAAAGTGCGGCTGCGCACCGACTCGACTTCAAACTGATGGGTGCGCCGTGCCGGCACGCCCAGAACGCTCTCCATCATCCATTTCCACTCTTTGCCATGGGGCGCGACGCGGCCAAAGGTTTTCCACACCAGCAAATGGGCCAGCTCATGGGGAACAACTTCTTCAATAAAGACCTGCTGATTTTCCATCAGCAGGACGGGATTGAGGCGAATTTCCCATTTTTCCAGCCAGGCCGTGCCGGCGGCGGTGCCACGCTGCTGATAAACCAGCGTTGGCTCAGGATAATGGCGTTCAAGCTTTTCATTGGCCCGCTCAAGCGCGCTACGCAGGGCGCGCATAACGGCTTGTTGCAGGGCAATGGGAAGGCGGGCTGTTTTCATGGCGCTCAGCATAAGCGGCGCAGGCGAGGAACTCAACAGCAATACACCGCCTGCAAAAAAGGTATGCTGGCCGACCGGCACCACCCGCTTTTTAATGAAACTGCTTAACCGTCTGCGCCAGTTGCCGGGCCTGGTCCTCAAGAGAACTCGACGCAGCTGACATCTGCTGAACCAGCGCGGCATTCTGCTGCGTGGTCCCATCCATTTCGTTGACGGCGATGGTCACTTGCGCAATGCCGCGAGCCTGCTCATCGGAGGCGGCAACGATTTCACCGATGATATGCTGCACGGATGAAACGGCAGTCGTCATCTCATGCATGGTTTTGCCCGCATCGTTGACCAGTACGACACCATTTTCGACCCGCACGGCGGACGCTTCAATCAGGGCGGAGATATCTTTCACGGCGCGAATCTGCGCCATACTGGCGGCAGTCTGTTCCGGGGCCGCGGGCATCTTTGAAAGAAAAATGAAGCAGCGACGGTGACTACGGGCGAATAGCCATGGCTGGACAATAATAAGGCGGGGGATTTTTCGAGAGAGAACGCCGGTAAAACGCCAGCAAAAAAGCCAGTCAGTGTTCACTGACTGGCTTTGATATACACATGAAAAGCGGAGGCTTACTGACCGATGTCGCGCAGCTTTTTACCTGCCATCAGGTTACGTTCAATGTGCTCCAGCGAAACGTTTTTGGTTTCGGGAATTAACATAACCGTCAGTACGATGAAGAAGACGTTCAGCAGACCGTAAACCCAGAAGGTCGGTGCATTGCCCAGCGTATTCAGCATGGTCAGGAAGGTTGCGCCGACAATCATGTTGGCGATCCAGTTGGTGGTCGTTGACACGGTGATACCGAAATCGCGTCCTTTCAGCGGCTGAATTTCAGAACACAGAACCCAGATCAACGGACCGGCTGACATGGCAAAGCCCACGATAAACATCAGCAGCATGCCAATCGCGAAATACTGCGCGCCTGACGAATGAATGCCCATATGCAGCATGGTGCCAAGAACGCCCATACCGGCCGCCATCACCAGGAAGCCCAGAATCAAGGTAGGCTTACGGCCCCAGCGATCCACCAGACCGATAGCAATAAAGGTTGCCAGTACGTTAACCAGGCCGACAATCACCGTTCCCCACATCTGTTGGGTTGTATTTGAGAAACCTGCAATCTCAAAAATTTTCGGTGCGTAATACATGATGACGTTCATGCCGGTAAACTGTTGCATAACCTGCAGCAGAATGCCCAGGTACACCGCACGACGGAAGTGGCTGCTACTGGTAAATAATCCCCAGCCTGACTGTTTGATCTTCAGGCTTTCGCGGATTTCATCCAGCTCGCGCTTTGCCTGCTCACTGGTATCACGCAGGCGATCCAGTACGCGTTGCGCATCGCGGAAGTTGCCTTTCGCCGCCAGCCAGCGTGGGCTGTTAGGCAGGAAGAACACGCCAACCAGCAACAGCAGGGCAGGAATAGTGATAACGCCCAGCATCCAGCGCCAGTTACCTGTAAAGCTGAACGCCGTATCGGAAAGATAAGCACCCAGAATACCGATGGTGATCATCAACTGGTACAGCGAGATCATGCTGCCGCGGATTTTTTCAGGGGCAATCTCTGAAAGATAAAGCGGCGCGGTGTAAGAGGCGATACCTACCGCCAGACCCAACAGCACACGTGCGCTGATCAGCATTTCAGGGTTCGGTGCCATGGCTGACCAGAGTGAGCCAATAACAAACAGAATCGCACCGGCCATCAGGCTTTTCTTACGGCCCAGACGGGATGACATCCAGCCGCTGCCGATGGCACCGATCGCTGCACCAAACATCATGGAGCTGACAATCCATTCCTGTTGATGGGCAGTGACGTTAAAGTCCTTCGCGATAAAGGGCAGAGCACCGGCAATAACGCCGATATCCAACCCAAACAGCAGGCCTGCGAGGGCTGCCAGAAAGCAGACAAATAAGGTCATTGCCTTATTTGAGGTTCTGCTTTTATGTGAATTGCCAGGCATGGTTGCCTCCAAAATTATCCATCATTGTTGTTATCGATGTTAAAAAACCTTAACTGAGCAAAAAGTGAGCCCGATCACATTGATGTAATCGCTTACACTTGCTGAAACCCTGAAATCCAGCATTTACAACCCAGAAAGGTCAAGTAACCAGTGAGGTATAGCACCCTCGAAGTTTCTGACAATGTCCTGTTTAACGCCTATCAGATGACGCTGAAAATAACGCATTTTCAGAAGAATAACTACGGCGATAAATTCCTAAATAGCCGATATATAAAGCGTTTCAAATTGTAAGCGTTAACACATCAGCAGCGTACAAGCCGAAAGAAAGTGTAGTTGAGTTAAAAAAATGTGCAGAAGGAAAAAACGCCATGAAAAGGAAGCAGAACAGGCAAAAAAAAGCCCCGCCAGATGGCGGGGCTTTTCAGTGATGCGTCAGCCCTTACAGGCCCGCAGCCTCACGCAGCTGGGCAGCTTTGTCGGTTTTTTCCCAAGGGAAATGCTCGCGACCGAAGTGGCCGTAGGCAGCGGTTTCTTTATAGATAGGATGCAGCAGGTCCAGCATCTGAATCAGGCCGTAAGGGCGCAGGTCAAAGAACTCGCGCACCAGCAGGGTCAGCTGTTCAGTAGACACTTTTTCTGTGCCAAAGGTTTCGACCATGATAGAGGTCGGCTCAGCGACGCCAATCGCATAGGAAACCTGAATCTCACAGCGATCGGCCAGGCCCGCGGCCACGATGTTTTTGGCAACATAGCGGGCGGCATAGGCGGCTGAACGGTCAACTTTAGACGGATCTTTACCAGAAAATGCGCCGCCACCGTGACGGGCCATCCCGCCGTAAGTATCGACAATGATTTTACGACCGGTCAGGCCGCAGTCACCCATCGGGCCACCGATAACAAAGCGGCCAGTCGGGTTGATGTGATATTTAGTGGATGCATTCAGCCACTCGGCAGGCAGGACAGGCTTGATGATTTCTTCCATCACCGCTTCCTGCAACGCTTTCTGTGAGATGTCTTCGCTGTGCTGGGTTGACAGCACCACGGCATCAATCCCAACAATTTTACCGTCGTCGTACTGGAAGGTCACCTGGCTTTTAGCATCCGGGCGCAGCCATGACAGCGTGCCGTTCTTACGCACTTCAGCCTGGCGCTGAACCAGACGGTGCGCATAGGTCACCGGTGCGGGCATCAGAACATCAGTTTCGTTTGTGGCATAGCCAAACATCAGGCCCTGGTCACCCGCGCCTTGCTCCAGCGGATCGCTACGGTCAACGCCCTGGTTGATATCCTGAGACTGTTTGCCAATTGCGCTTAACACTGCGCAAGAGTTGGCATCAAAGCCCATATCGGAATGAACATAGCCGATTTCACGAACGGTATTACGGGTGATTTCTTCGATATCGACCCAGGCACTGGTGGTGATTTCGCCGCCAACCAGCACCATACCGGTTTTCACGTAAGTTTCGCAGGCCACACGCGCTTTCGGATCCTGTTCCAGGATGGCATCAAGCACGGCATCAGAAATCTGGTCGGCGATTTTATCAGGATGTCCTTCGGATACGGACTCGGATGTAAAAAGATGTTTAGCCATTATGTTCTTTACCTTACCAATGGTTTGAATTCGACTGCATAGCGCAAGTGAGTATTAGCTGACTTAACGCCCCTTAAGGCAAAGCCGTGAGCAGTCAGGTAGTGTCAGCATGCAGGCCAACACCGCCTGGATATTAACCTGTTTAGATGGAAAACCATCTGGACGTCTATTCTAGGTTACGGGGTGAGCGAATTACCAGCCCTTTTTGAGGTTACGCTGTTAACTTTATGCTGCGCAGTGGATAATTCTGTTTATGGCGGAGGCATTAAGCAAATAATCTCTTTGCATTTTTTGTGCGCAAAATGTATAAAACGCCGCTGCGTTCTCAGCAGAAAAAAAGGATGACGTGCTAGCGCGTCGCGCCTGTCAGACAACTGTCTGGCTTTCACCCTGATGCTTTTCCACATGTCTTTGACCTGTGCGGAGGTGATACGAGTTATGAGCCTTATGTTCCCACTCCTGGGTTCTTCGCGTGCTGGCGTTGCGCCGGCGTTATCCTGTTTCCCACCTTTATTTCTCTTCTGCCGACATTTTATTGGTTTCGGTAATTATCCCGACACAAGCGCTGGCTAACCTCTGACGCGATAGCGGTTTATATCGCCCAGGCTGCGAGCGTCGTCAATTATTCGCGACCCTTTTGCACCTGACATGGCTGAGTGTTTTACACTTAGGTATTCAACGATGCATCGTGCGGGTTCGCGACGCAGACAGAGCATGACGTAATATGTGGCAACGAATTTTCAGACTTCCGACCTTTGAGTCGGTTTACATTATTATCTTTCAACGGAAAATTGAGGTTCGCGATGTCTGACGGCATGAAGAATATCAAGGGTTCGTCAGCTGGCGAACAAGGTGCACTCCGCTCAATGCAGGAGGTGGCGATGAACGATCAAGACGCCAGCCTGATGCTGCGAACGTATAACATTGCCTGGTGGGGCAACAACTACTATGACGTCAATGAACTGGGTCATATTAGCGTCTGCCCGGACCCGGATCGCCCGGATGTACGCGTCGATCTGGCTAAGCTGGTCAAGGAGCGAGAGGCACAAGGCCAACGCCTGCCCGCACTGTTCTGTTTCCCCCAGATTCTTCAACACCGCCTGCGCTCCATTAACGGGGCATTTAAACGTGCGCGTGAGTCTTACGGCTATACCGGTGATTACTTCCTGGTTTATCCCATCAAAGTTAACCAGCACAAGCGCGTGATTGAATCTCTGATTAACTCCGGCGAACCGCTGGGCCTGGAAGCCGGTTCAAAAGCCGAACTGATGGCGGTGCTGGCCCATGCCGGGCAGACCCGTTCAGTGATTGTGTGTAATGGTTACAAAGATCGTGAATATATTCGTCTGGCGTTGATTGGCGAGAAGATTGGTCACAAGGTTTATCTGGTACTTGAGAAGATGACCGAAGTGCGCATGGTGCTGGAAGAAGCGGAACGCCTGAACGTGGTGCCACGTCTGGGTATTCGCGCCCGTCTTGCTTCACAAGGCTCCGGTAAATGGCAGTCGAGCGGTGGTGAGAAATCCAAATTTGGTCTGTCTGCCACCCAGGTCCTTAAGCTGGTCGACATCATGCGTGAAGCCGGTCGGATGGACAGCCTGCAGCTTCTGCATTTCCATTTGGGATCGCAGATGTCTAACATCCGCGATATCGCCACCGGCGTACGTGAGTCAGCACGCTTTTATGTTGAGCTGGCGAAACTGGGCGTCAACATTAAGTGCTTTGACGTCGGCGGTGGTCTGGGCGTTGACTATGAAGGTACCCGTTCGCAGTCCGACTGTTCGGTTAACTATGGGCTGAATGAATATGCCAACAATGTGATCTGGGGAATTGGCGCGGCCTGTGACGAGCATGGTCTTGAGCACCCAACGGTTATCACCGAATCCGGTCGTGCAGTCACGGCGCACCACACGGTGCTGGTGTCTAACATCATCGGCGTTGAGCGTAACGAATTCAGTAAGCCAGAAGCGCCAGATATTGAAGACGCGCCTCGTCCTATCCTGAGCATGTGGGAAACCTGGCAGGAGATGCACGAGCCGAACACCCGCCGCTCCCTGCGTGAATGGCTTCATGACAGCCAGATGGACCTGTTTGATATCCATACGGGTTACTCATCGGGCACTTACAGCCTGAAGCAACGCGCGTGGGCAGAGCAACTCTATCTGAGCATCTGTCACTATATTCAGCAGCATCTTGATCCCAGCAACCGTGCACACCGTCCTATTATCGACGAGCTGCAGGAACGTATGGCGGACAAGATCTACGTTAACTTCTCGCTGTTCCAGTCAATGCCGGATGCGTGGGGCATTGATCAACTGTTCCCTGTGCTTCCGCTGGAAGGCTTGAATAAAAAGCCGGAACGTCGCGCCGTGTTGCTGGATATCACCTGTGACTCAGACGGCACCATCGATCACTACGTGGATGGTGATGGGATTGCGACAACCATGCCGATGCCGGAGTACGACGTGGACAATCCACCGATGCTCGGCTTCTTTATGGTGGGCGCTTATCAGGAAATCCTGGGCAATATGCACAACCTGTTTGGTGACACCGAAGCGGTTGACGTGTTCGCGTTCCAGAATGGGGAAGTGGAAGTCCAGCTGTCGGATGAAGGCGATACCGTAGCCGATATGCTGCAGTATGTTCAGCTTGATCCAAACGAACTGATGACGCTGTTCCGTAAGCAAATTCAGACCTCTGAACTGGATGACGAACTGCGCGAGCAGTTCCTGCAAGAGTTTGAAAGTGGTCTGTATGGTTACACCTATTTAGAAGACGAATAAAGCCCCGCGAAGCGCTTGCAGCTTGCCGGGACATTGTTGATAATCGGCAGCAACTCATCCCTTCCTCGTCGGGCCTAACGACGCGGGAGGGATTTTTTTTATCTCAACCTTCATGGTGCGCGGGCCAGACCCGACTCAAGCACAGACAGAGGACGACTTATGTACAATACCCTTGGCAATCAGTACGACAATTCACTGGTTTCTAATGCCTTTGGTTTTATGCGTTTCCCGGTAAATTTCCAGCCTTACGACAGCGATGCAGAGTGGGTGATCACCGGCGTGCCCTTTGATGCGGCCACCTCGGGCCGTCCGGGCAGCCGTCTTGGCCCAGGCGCTATCCGTCAGATCTCGACCAATCTCGCCTGGGAAGGTTGCCGCTGGCCGTGGGAGTTTGACCTGCGTCAGCGTCTGAACGTGGTGGACTGTGGCGATCTGGTTTATGCCTTTGGCGATTCACAGGATCTGTCTGACAAGCTGCAGGCCCATGCAGAGAAACTGCTGGCCAACGGCAAACGTATGATGACCTTCGGTGGCGATCACTACGTCACGCTGCCGCTGCTGCGCGCGCACGCGAAGCACTTCGGTAAAATGGCGTTGGTGCACTTTGACGCGCATACCGATACCTACTCTAATGGCCCAACGTTTGACCATGGCACCATGTTCTTTACCGCACCGAAGGAAGGGCTGATCGATCCTCAGCACTCGGTGCAGATTGGTATTCGTACCGAGTTCGACAAGAGCCTGGGCTTTAACGTGCTGGATGCCGCTCAGGTCAACGACCGTAGCGTGGACGATATTCTGGCTGAAATTAAACGCACCGTTGGCGATCTGCCGGTCTATCTGACATTTGATATCGACTGTCTGGACCCCGCACATGCACCGGGCACCGGTACGCCGGTCATTGGCGGTTTGACCACTGATAAAGCGACCAAGCTGATTCGGGGTTTACAGGGTATGAATATCGTGGGGATGGATCTGGTGGAAGTTGCACCGGGTTACGATCACGCCGATCTGACGGCTCTTGCCGCGGCCACCCTGGCGCTGGACATGTTGCACGTCCAGGCTGCCAACAAGGGCTGAGGTGACAGGGGGATAACCTCAGGGTTATCCCTCTGATAACGCGTTATTTAGCGTCTGCGGCAATGCGATCGCGAATGTGCTGAGCACGAGCTTCCGAGTCAGGATGCGAGTCAAACATAGAGCTTTGACGGCCCTTCTCCAGTTTTGCCAGTTTTTCAAAGCTGGTTGCCAGCCCAACGGGATCAATACCGCGCTTCTTCAACAGGCTGTAGGAGTAGTCATCGGCCTGTGTTTCCTGTGTCTGCGAGAACTGCGCATTCACCAGTTTTTCGCCCAAATCACCCAACTGTGACTGTGACAGCGAACCAATGATCCCGCCAGCCGAGGCTGCCGCAGTACGTGCTGCCGTCGTGGTGAAGGCGACCTGCATCGCTTTGCGCGTATGGCCCAGCGCAACGTGGCCCATTTCGTGTCCCAGCACCGCCTCGACCTCATTGTCGGTCATCATATCCATTAAACCGCTGTAGACGCGGATGCAGCCGTTGGCCATGGCCCATGCGTTAACATCTTTGGTCTGATAAACCTTGTAGTTCGCCGGGATGCCATTGATGTTGTCACCCAGCGCCGCAGCGATTTTGTTCAGACGTTGCTGGTATTCGCTGTCAGCCGGTGCCACCTGGTTTTCTTTGTCCATCTGGGCGCAGGATTGATCGCTGAGCTGCTTAACCTGAGCATCGCTCAGGGTGTAAGCCTGGAAAGCCTGTGCGCCCGACTGCAGCAGACCATCACTGTTTACGCCTTCACAACCACTTAGCAATGCAACCAGGCCCAGAGCCAGTGCCGTTTTTTGAATTTTCATTCTGTCGTCCCATAAGTAACAAGATAAAAAACAATCACCTGAATCTGTGCCAGGTGGTTGAACCAACAGGTTATAGTTCGCGATAAGCCATTTTGCTAGCAGACATTACTGGAAAAGCCAGACGAAGCGGGAACATTTAGCGTTTTACCACATTACTTTTGCCCCGTTTTTCATGTACATTGTGGTGAAACTTTTCCCCGTGCTTTGCCCGATAGCTGATTAATTACAACAGGTTAAGGCGCAAATCATTAATCCGAACTGGAGTAGAAGATGCCCTCTCGTAAAGATCTTGCCAACGCCATTCGCGCGTTAAGTATGGATGCAGTGCAAAAAGCTAAATCGGGACACCCGGGTGCCCCGATGGGCATGGCGGATATCGCCGAAGTATTGTGGCGCGGCTATCTCAATCATAACCCAACCAACCCACACTGGGCCGATCGTGACCGTTTTGTGCTGTCTAACGGCCACGGCTCCATGCTGATTTACAGCCTGCTGCACCTGACCGGCTACGATTTACCGATCAGTGAGCTGGAAAACTTCCGTCAACTGCACTCTAAAACGCCGGGTCACCCTGAGTACGGCTATACCGTCGGCGTGGAAACCACCACCGGTCCGCTGGGGCAGGGCATTGCTAACGCGGTGGGTTTTGCCATTGCTGAACGCACGCTGGCAGCGCAGTTCAACCGGCCGGGCCATGACATCGTAGACCATAATACCTGGGTCTTTATGGGTGACGGCTGCATGATGGAAGGCATTTCACACGAAGTTTGCTCGCTGGCGGGTACGCTGAAGCTGGGCAAGCTGGTGGCATTCTATGATGACAATGGCATTTCAATTGATGGTCACGTTGACGGCTGGTTTACCGATGACACCGCTAAGCGCTTTGAAGCGTACGGCTGGCACGTGGTACGTGGCGTAGATGGTCACAACGCCGATGCTATCGCCAAAGCGATTGAAGAAGCGAAAGCCGTTAGCGACAAGCCTTCACTGCTGATGTGCAAAACCGTTATTGGTTTTGGTTCACCGAATAAAGCCGGTACCCATGACTCACACGGCGCGCCACTGGGCGATGACGAAATTGCACTGACCCGTAAGCAGTTAGGCTGGGAATATCCTCCTTTCGTGATTCCTTCAGATATTTATGCTGAGTGGGATGCTAAAGAAGCGGGCCAGGCCAAAGAAGCGGCGTGGAATACCAAATTTGCAGCCTATGCTAAGGCTTTCCCTGAGCTGGCCGCTGAGTTTACCCGCCGCATGAGCAATGACCTGCCAGCTAACTGGCAGCAGGAATCGCAGAAGTTTGTCGAGCAGTTACAGGCGAATCCGGCGAAAATTGCCAGCCGTAAAGCGTCACAAAATGCTATCGAAGCCTTTGGTAAAATCCTGCCAGAATATCTGGGCGGTTCTGCTGACCTGGCACCAAGTAACCTCACCATCTGGTCAGGTTCTAAGCCAATCAATGAAGACGCAGCCGGTAACTATATCCATTATGGCGTGCGTGAGTTTGGTATGACCGCCATTGCTAACGGTCTGGCGCTGCACGGTGGCTTCCTGCCTTACACCGCAACCTTCCTGATGTTTGTTGAGTATGCGCGTAACGCCGCCCGTATGGCTGCCCTGATGAAAATCCGTCAGATCATGGTTTATACCCACGACTCCATTGGTCTGGGCGAAGATGGCCCGACTCACCAGCCGGTAGAGCAGATGGCAAGCCTGCGCACCACGCCAAACATGAGCCTGTGGCGTCCGTGTGACCAGGTTGAATCGGCGGTTGCGTGGAAATATGCCATCGAGCGTAAAGACGGCCCAAGCGCACTGATCTTCTCTCGCCAGAATCTGGCACAACAGGATCGTACCGCGGAGCAGCTGGCAAACGTCGCGCGTGGCGGTTACGTGCTGAAAGACAGCGCAGGCACGCCAGAGCTGATCCTGATTGCCACCGGTTCCGAAGTTGAACTGGCTGTAGCCGCGTATCAGAAGCTGACCGATGAAGGCCGTAAGGTACGTGTGGTCTCCATGCCCTCTACCGATGCCTTCGACAAGCAGTCGGCTGAATATCGTGAATCGGTCCTGCCGAAAGCCGTTGCCGCACGCGTTGCGATTGAAGCCGGTATTGCAGATTACTGGTTTAAATATACCGGTCTGAACGGCGCAATCATCGGCATGACTACCTTTGGTGAGTCAGCGCCAGCTGAGAAGCTGTTTGAAGTCTTTGGCTTCACGGTAGATAACGTGGTAGCGAAAGCCAAAGCGTTGCTGGCATAGTAAAGAGAGGCAGGCGAGTGAATGCACGCCTGCCTTCTGATTAAAGGGGGCGGAATCCGTCCCCTTATTAACCAAATTATTCCTCCAGTAATAGCGATTTTTTGCCCGTTTTTGTGACGTAGATCCAAAAATAAGCAGCGCCCTTGATCGCAATCATTCCCGTTATTCCTTCCTTCCATTATCCTAGCTGAACCGTTTCAGTTTGGGCCGCTTTGCTCTGTCCCGGGCTAAGAATCTCCTGTACAAAATGCAGCGAAACGCTCAGGCTATCAGCACCTTTTTTTCAGTCTGGTTTGGCAGGAGAAAGATGACCATTCGGGTAGCGATAAACGGCTTTGGTCGCATTGGACGCAACGTGTTGCGTGCACTGTATGAAACGGGGCGCCGCGCTGAAATTACGGTGGTGGCGGTTAACGAACTGGCTGAAGCCGCAGGCATGGCGCACCTGCTGAAGTACGACACCAGCCATGGACGTTTTGCACTGGATGTCCGTCAGGAGCGTGACCAGCTGTGGGTCGGGGACGATATTATTCGCATTCTGCACCAGGCCGGACTGGATGAGCTGCCCTGGCGCGAGCTTAACGTTGACGTGGTGCTGGACTGTACCGGCGTTTACGGTTCCCGCGACGATGGCGAAGCCCATTTGCGTGCGGGGGCGAAAAAAGTCCTGTTTTCCCATCCGGGTGGTAACGATCTTGATGCAACCGTGGTGTACGGCGTCAACGAGCAGGAGCTGAAACAAACGGACTGTATTGTCTCTAATGCATCCTGTACCACCAACTGCATCATTCCGGTGATTAAGCTGCTGGATGACGCCTTTGGTATTGAGTCGGGCACGGTAACGACCATCCATTCGGCGATGCACGATCAGCAGGTGATTGACGCTTATCACAGCGATCTGCGCCGTACGCGTGCGGCCAGTCAGTCTATCATCCCGGTCGATACCCGATTGGCGGCGGGCATTACGCGTATTTTTCCGAAATTTAACGATCGCTTCGAAGCCATTGCGGTTCGCGTGCCGACGATCAACGTGACAGCCATTGATCTCAGCGTTTCTGTACGCCAGCCCGTACGGGCCTGCGAGGTTAACGCCTTGTTGCAAAGCGCGGCAGAAGGGGCATTTCGTGGTATAGTTGACTATACGGAATTGCCGTTAGTCTCAGTAGATTTCAACCATGATCCGCACAGTGCCATTGTGGACGGTACACAAACGCGGGTCAGCGGTCAGCATCTGATCAAAACCCTGGTCTGGTGTGACAACGAATGGGGCTTTGCTAACCGAATGCTCGACACAACGTTAGCGATGGCCGCAAGCGGTTTCAGGTAAGACGCGGTTTGCGTCTGGCAAAACTTATGAGAATCAACGAGAGGGTTCACCATGTCCGTAATTAAGATGACCGATCTGGATCTTGCTGGCAAACGCGTATTAATTCGCGCCGATCTCAACGTACCAGTGAAAGAAGGGAAAGTGACGTCGGATGCACGTATTCGTGCTTCACTGCCAACTATCGAAGCGGCGTTGAAACAGGGCGCCAAAGTGATGGTTACCTCTCACCTGGGTCGCCCGACCGAAGGTGAATACAACGAAGAATTCTCACTGCTGCCAGTAGTGAACTACCTGAAAGAAAAACTGAACGGTACTCAGGTTACCCTGGCGAAAGACTACCTTGACGGTGTCGACATCGGCGCAGGTGAACTGGTGGTACTGGAAAACGTGCGCTTTAACAAAGGCGAAAAGAAAGACGACGAAGCGCTGTCTAAGAAATATGCTGCGCTGTGCGACGTCTTTGTGATGGATGCGTTTGGTACCGCGCACCGCGCCCAGGCATCGACGCACGGCGTCGGTAAATTTGCGCCTGTCGCCTGTGCAGGTCCACTGCTGTCTGCAGAACTGGAAGCGCTGGGTAAAGTGATGAAAAGCCCTGAGCGTCCGCTGGTGGCCGTGGTGGGTGGTTCTAAAGTATCGACCAAATTCGATGTGCTGCAGTCGCTGGTGAAGATTGCTGATACCGTGATTGTCGGCGGTGGCATTGCGAATACCTTTGTCGCGATCGACAACAACGTGGGCAAATCGCTGTACGAGCCAGACTTCGTTGAGGCGGCAAAAGGCCTGCGCGATCAATATGGTATTCCTGTTCCAACCGACTCCCGTGTTGGCACGGAATTCTCTGAAACTGCCCCAGCAACCGTGAAAAAGGTTTCAGAAGTCGCAGATAACGAAGAGATTATGGACTTCGGCGATGAGACAGCCCAGGCCATGGCGGACATTCTGAAGAATGCTAAAACCATCCTGTGGAATGGCCCGGTTGGCGTGTTTGAGTTCCCGAACTTCCGTAAAGGCACTGAAATCGTCGCTAACGCCATTGCGGACAGTGAGGCCTTCTCTGTCGCGGGCGGCGGTGACACGCTGGCTGCCATCGATCTGTTTGGGATCGAAGACAAAATCTCCTATATCTCTACCGGCGGCGGTGCCTTCCTTGAGTTCGTTGAAGGCAAAAAACTGCCTGCCGTAGCCATGCTGGAAGAGCGTGCGAAGCAGTAATCCTTTGGGGGCGATGCCCTGCGGCATCGCCTGAAAACTCGCCCAAAACAGGGCGTTTAAATCGCTGTCCCCGTATTGGGGATAACCGGTCACGAAACAGGACACAATCATGTCTAAAATTTTTGATTTCGTAAAACCCGGCGTTGTCACTGGTGATGACGTTCAGAAGATCTTCAAAGTAGCGAAAGAGAACAAATTCGCTCTGCCAGCGGTCAACTGCGTCGGCACCGACTCAATTAACGCTGTACTGGAAGCTGCCGCGAAAGTAAAAGCGCCGGTTATCGTACAGTTCTCCAACGGTGGTGCTGCATTCATCGCCGGTAAAGGTTTTAAAACAGACAAGCCACAGGGCGCAGCGATTTTCGGTGCTATCTCTGGCGCACATCACGTGCATCTGATGGCTGAACAGTACGGCGTGCCGGTTATCCTGCATACCGACCACTGCGCCAAGAAACTGCTGCCGTGGATCGACGGCCTGCTGGACGCGGGCGAAGAGCACTTCAAGAAAACCGGTAAGCCACTGTTCTCTTCTCACATGATCGACCTGTCTGAAGAGTCACTGGAAGAAAACATCGAAATCAGCAGCAAATACCTGGCGCGCATGGCGAAAATCGACATGACCCTGGAAATCGAACTGGGCTGCACCGGTGGTGAAGAAGATGGCGTAGATAACAGCCATATGGACGCTTCTGCACTTTACACCCAGCCAGAAGACGTAAACTACGCGTACGAAAAACTGAATGCGATCAGCCCGCGTTTCACCATTGCGGCATCCTTCGGTAACGTGCACGGCGTTTACAAGCCAGGCAACGTAAAACTGACCCCAACGATTCTGCGTGATTCACAGAAATATGTTTGTGAAAAACACGGTCTGCCGCACAACGCGCTGGACTTTGTATTCCACGGTGGTTCAGGTTCATCTGCTGCAGAAATCGAAGAGTCTATCAGCTACGGCGTGATCAAGATGAATATCGATACCGATACCCAATGGGCAACCTGGGACGGCATCCTGCAGTACTACAAAAAGAACGAAGGCTATCTGCAGGCGCAACTGGGTAACCCAGAAGGCGCAGACAAGCCAAACAAGAAATACTACGATCCACGTGTATGGCTGCGCTCTGCTCAGGCATCCATGGTGGTGCGTCTGGAGCAGGCGTTCAAAGAACTCAACGCCGTTGACGTTCTGTAAGCATCACAACGCACTCGTCTGAGTTCGCAAGAACGCCGGATGAATGACGCAGTCCCGATCGTCCGATCGGGACTTTTTTTTATCCTTTCCGCTTACCCCCGGTTTATTTCTTCTTACAGGGCGACACTTTCTGACCGGCTGTCACAACCTCATCGCATCGTCCCCGGTATGCTTTGTCTGTGAGTTAACAGGTGAGGGCGATCTTATGGCTGTCAAACGCATCGTCGCGAATATTCAGGGCAAAAATACGGAAGAAGCTAAACGCTTTTATGGTGACATTCTCGACCTGAAACTGACCATGGATCACGGATGGATTGTGACCTGGGCTGCGGAGAATGCTATGGCGCCCCAGCTCAGCATTGCGCTGGAAGGCGGTGCAGGCACGCCTGTGCCGGACTTGTCCATTGAGGTCGATAATCTTGATGAGGTGTACCGACGCGTTGTCGCCGCGAGGCTAACGGTGGAATATGGGCTTACGGAAGAAGCGTGGGGCGTCCGTCGTTTTTATGTCCGCGATCCTTTCGGCAGGCTCATTAATATCCTGAGCCATGTGCAGTGAGCAAAACCGTGGCTTCTGGGGCACTGATGAGTAATTGTGCAAAGCCGTCTTAATATGTCACTCATTTTGGCGCCTGGCTAAATAATTGATTACCCTTAACCCTTGGGTGTCGGATTACATCTGGCAGTTTTTGTTTTTCCCCCGTAGGGGGAACCATCAACAGGGCTTACAAATGGAAGACTTGAATGTTGTTAATGGCATCAACAGTGCCGGTGGCTGGCTGGTGCATAACCAGGCACTGATTCTGAGCTATGCCGTCAATATCGTGGCGGCGATTGCCATTATCATTGTCGGCATGATCATTGCCAGGGTAATTTCAAACACGGTTAATCGGCTGCTGCGCGCGCGCCATATTGATGCCACCGTCGCCGATTTCCTTTCCGCTCTGGTACGCTATGGCGTTATCGCCTTTACGGTTATTGCTGCGCTGGGTCGTGTGGGAGTGCAAACGGCCTCGGTCATCGCGGTGCTGGGTGCCGCTGGTCTGGCAGTCGGTTTGGCCTTGCAAGGCTCGCTCTCCAATTTAGCGGCTGGCGTGCTGCTCGTCACCTTCCGCCCGTTCCGTACCGGCGAGTTCGTCGATCTGGGCGGCGTAATGGGGACCGTACTCAATGTACAAATCTTCTCTACCACCCTGAAATCCGCCGATGGCAAAATTGTGGTGGTGCCGAACGGTAAAATCATCAGCGGCAATATCGTTAACTTTTCGCGTGAGCCTGTGCGTCGTAATGAATTTATCGTCGGAGTGGCTTATGAAGCCGATGTGGATGAGGTGATTGCTCTGTTGCGTGATGTCGTTGAAGCCGATCAGCGCGTATTAAAAGATCGTGGCATCCAGATTGGCCTGAACGAATTAGGCGCATCTTCGCTTAACTTTGTTGTTCGTTGCTGGAGTAATAGCAGCGATCTGCAGGACGTCTACTGGGATTTGCTGAAGAACTTCAAGCGTGCGCTGGATAGCAAAGGCATCGGCATACCTTATCCACAAATGGATGTACATCTGCATCAGGTTAAACAGCCAGACAGCGACGTGACCGCGACCCAGTAAGTCGTGCGATGGGCGGCCCGTGCCGCCCATTAATTTCGTTAATGGCAGATTAAATTTTTCAATTTCCGCTAATCCAAACCGCTCTCTATAATCCCTGCATCTCACCGATGTAAGGAATAACATCCTGTGTTAACCATTTATTTTCAAGGGCTTGCTCTTGGGGCTGCGCTCATCCTGCCGTTAGGCCCACAAAATGCCTTTGTGCTGAACCAGGGCGTAAAGCGTCAGTATCATCTCATGACGGCGGCGCTCTGTGCGCTAAGTGATATCGCCTTAATCTGTGCGGGCATTTTTGGTGGCAGCGCGCTACTGAATCAGTCCCCACTGCTCCTGATGATGATTACCTGTGCAGGCGTTGCTTTCCTGCTGTGGTACGGCTGGGGAGCCTTGCGTACGGCGTTTAGCCGCAATATTGAACTGGCATCAGGGATGCACGCAACGCAAAGCAGAGGGCGAATTATTGCGACGATGCTGGCGGTGACCTGGCTGAATCCGCATGTTTATCTTGATACCTTTGTGGTGCTGGGCAGCCTTGGTGGTCAGTTGCCAGGAACGACGGCGCGACAGTGGTTTGCACTGGGCACCATCAGCGCGTCGGTAATCTGGTTTTTTGGTCTGGCGCTGCTGGCTGCGTGGCTCGCGCCTTTACTGCAAACGGCGCGTGCTCAGCGCATCATTAACCTGCTGGTTGGGGCGGTAATGTGGTTTATTGCGTTTCAGCTTGCCCGACAGGTCATCACTGGGTTTTGACCAAAAGGTAAACGAAAACCGGTTATTAAGGTCAATCTGCCGAACTTTTGCCATAATCTCCACTCCAACCAAGGCGTAATATGATGCGCTTGTGGGCTTCATATACTGGAAGCCATCGAACTGACCTTTTCAAGGAGGACTTTCATGAAACTGAAAGCATTGGCGCTTGCCGCGATGATGAGCGCAGGGGCATTGCCTTTGAGCGTACAGGCTGACGAACTGCCGAACGGACCACATGTTGTTACGTCAGGTAAGGCAACCGTAGATGCCCGCCCGGATATCGCGACGCTGTCAATTGTGGTGAATGTCTCATCGAAAGATGCCGCTGAAGCAAAAAAGCAGGTCGATAGTCGCGTAGCGCAATATTTTGATTTCCTGCAAAAAAACGGTATTGAGAAAAAAGACATTGAAGCGGCGAACCTGACGACGCAGCCAGAGTATGACTACACCAAAGACGGTAAATCGCAGCTTAAAGGCTATCGTGCGGTGCGTCAGGTGCAGGTCACCGTTCGTCAGCTGGACAAGCTGAACGATCTCCTTGATGGTGCGCTGAAGTCCGGTCTGAACGAAGTGCGCGGTGTTGAACTGGGCGTCGCCAATCCAGAGAGCTACAAGCAGCAGGCACGTAAAGCCGCGATTAAGAATGCGACCCAACAGGCCGCTGAACTGGCTGAAGGCTTTAATGCCAAACTGGGCCCGATCTACAGCATTCGTTATCAGGTGGCAAACTATCAGCCAATGCCCATGAACCGCATGTTTAAAGCCTCGGCTGCGGCAGATACGTCTGCGCAGGAAACCTACGATCAGCAAAGCATCAACTTTGATGACCAGGTGGATGTGGTGTTTGAGATGAAACCGAATACGGCACAGTAAGCCGTTATTGGTGTTGTGGTTAAGCCATCAGGGGCAGTGTTTGCCAGGCGGTCCTTGCGCCGCTGATGCGGTTCCTTCACATCGCTCATCAACCTGACGGACCGGCACAGACGGCACAACGCTGTGCCGGCTGTGCCTTTTACCCGCATCCTTGCGGGTAAATGCTAGTGGATTCCCTCTGCTCAGCGCTGCGTATTGCCTTCTGAAAAATGCCCTGACGGCCATTAACGCCGTGCCGCTTTCACAACTACACCTTCTCACCGCAACGCCCAACTTTTGCGGCGGCAAAGATTAGACGTTTGGCACACAACCTTCAGCCAGCTCGTTTTTCCTGGCCTTTAGCGCTTTTATGATCTGTCGACCGCCCGCTATTCCGCCGTATCCTGACGTAGCACCCGATGGCCATGGGCAATCAGCGCATCCGTTACCCGACGCATCAGCCGGCTTTCTGGCGCAAAACGGTGCCAGTACAGCATCCGACGTTGATACAGCCCCGGCGTGAGATCGATGAGCTCGCCACTTGCCAGTTCGCGTTCAATCTGCAGGTGAGGGATCATACAGCAGGTCGATCCCTGCCGCGCCATCTGCACAAACGCTTCGGATGAGTTGACGATATGGCAGGGAACGCTGCCCGGAGATAAATCAAAGTTCTGCTGCAAGAAGGCCTGATGCATATCATCCAGATGATCAAAGGCCACCGCTGGCGCTTTAAGCAGGGCGGAACGCGTTACGCCGTTGGGGAAAAAGCGATCTGCGAAATCCTTTGAGGCCACAAACAAATAATCCAGGGCACCCAGTTGATCCACCAGACAGCTGGGCAGCGGCTGGGGCTGGATACTCACTGCGCCAACCACTTCGCCTCGTCTCAGGCGTTCCTGAGTGCGGGTTTCATCCTCAACCTGAAGGTTCAGGCGCACCGGCGAATCGGCCAGTACGTCTTTTAATGCGGGCAACAGCCAGGTTGCCAGGCTGTCGGCGTTCACCGCCAGCGACAGCAGCAGCGGCGTTGTCCCGCTGATTTCATCGCCCAGCCACTCTTCCTCCAGCAACTCAACCTGGTGCAGCAGCGCAAGCAGTTTTTGACCTTGCTCGGTAGGGCGAGGCGGCACGGTGCGAACTAACAGCGGCTGACCAAACAGGTTTTCCAGCTGTTTAATGCGCTGCGATACGGCAGATTGCGTAATGCACAGCTTTTGCGCGGCACGTTCGAAGCCGCGTTCACGTATCACTGCGTCCAGCGCCTGAAGCGTTCTGTAGTCAGGGCGTTTCATTATTTTTCTCTCTCCTTCAGGATGGACGTCACTATGCCACAAAAGTGCCAACGGCAATGTCGGGGAAATTTTTGTGGGCTGGCTTCCAAAGCATTAAATCCGCCCAATGCATCCGAGCATTTTCAGCAAGCCTTGCTTTATACTACGCGCAATTCCTTATCGCACAGGTTCTAAACATATCATGACCCAGGATGAACTGAAAAAAGCTGTTGGTTGGGCTGCACTTGATTATGTCCAGCCCGGGACAATCGTCGGTGTTGGAACAGGTTCTACTGCCGCCCACTTTATTGATGCGCTCGCAAGCATTAAACATCAGATTGAAGGTGCCGTTTCCAGTTCCGAAGCCTCAACGCAAAAGCTGAAAAGCCTGGGCATTCAGGTGTTTGATTTGAACGAAATCGATGACCTGGCCATTTATGTCGATGGTGCCGATGAAATTAACCCACAAATGCAGATGATTAAAGGCGGTGGCGCTGCGCTGACGCGTGAGAAAATCGTCGCTGCAGTGGCCAAAAAGTTTATCTGCATCGCCGATGCATCCAAAGAAGTGGATGTGCTTGGACGCTTTCCGCTACCGGTTGAAGTCATCCCGATGGCGCGCAGTTATGTTGCGCGTGAACTGGTGAAGTTGGGGGGCTTACCTGAATATCGTCAGAATGTAGTGACCGACAACGGCAATATCATTCTTGATGTGCACAATCTGCGTATTCTCAATCCCATTGAGCTGGAAAAAACCATCAACGCCTTGCCCGGTGTGGTCACCGTTGGGCTGTTTGCGACGCGCGGCGCAGACGTTGCACTGATTGGTGGGCCGGACGGCGTCAAAACTCTCAAAAAATAATGCGCCTGGCGCTGAACGGCGCCCGCTTTTTTTTGATTTAAAAAACTTTTCTTACCAGGTCAAAATTTGGTGACTTATGTCACATAACCGTCATCGGCAGCGGGTTCGTTCTTTCCGATGCGGCCAACCCATGATTTTGTCTGGCAAAGTGCGCCCTCTGAGCCCGGCCATGCTGACGGGCAGGCAATCGTTTGTATTGCCGCAGGCGATTTTTTTGATATTTTGACAGACGGCTGGCGGCGTTCAGTCCTCGTTGAATTCTGAATAGGGTTGGGAAATGGCAAAGGTATCACTGGAAAAAGACAAAATTAAGTTCCTGCTGGTGGAAGGTGTCCATCAGAGTGCGCTGGAAAACCTCCGTGCTGCAGGTTACACCAATATTGAATTCCACAAAGGCGCACTGGATGCCGAGGCGTTGAAAGCGTCCGCTCGCGATGCGCATTTTATCGGTATCCGTTCCCGTTCCCAACTGACCGAAGAGATTTTTGCCGCTGCAGAAAAACTGGTGGCTGTGGGCTGTTTCTGCATCGGAACGAACCAGGTTGATTTAAATGCGGCCGCTAAGCGCGGTATCCCGGTGTTTAATGCGCCTTTCTCCAATACGCGCTCTGTTGCCGAACTGGTTATTGGCGAAATGCTGCTGATGCTGCGTGGTGTACCGGAAGCGAATGCGAAGGCGCACCGCGGCGTCTGGAATAAAATTGCCAAGGGCTCATTTGAAGCGCGCGGTAAAAAGCTCGGCATTATTGGCTATGGTCATATCGGTATGCAACTGGGCGTGCTGGCTGAGAGCCTGGGCATGCACGTTTATTTCTACGATATTGAAAACAAACTGCCGCTCGGCAACGCTTCACAGGTTCGTAGCCTGACGCAACTGCTGAACATGAGCGATGTCGTCAGCCTGCATGTACCTGAAACCGCCTCCACGCAAAATATGATCTCTGCCAATGAACTGGCGCAGATGAAACCCGGCACGTTGCTGATAAACGCCTCACGCGGCACCGTAGTGGATATTCCGGCGTTGTGTGACGCGCTGGCAAGTAAGCAGGTTGGCGGAGCCGCTATTGACGTATTCCCGGTCGAGCCTGCGACCAACAGCGATCCGTTCATTTCACCACTGAGCGAATTCGACAACGTTATCCTGACGCCGCATATCGGTGGATCTACCGAAGAAGCGCAGGAAAATATTGGTATTGAAGTCGCAGGTAAGCTGGCTAAATACTCGGATAACGGTTCAACGCTGTCCGCCGTTAACTTCCCTGAAGTTTCATTGCCGATGCACGGCGTGAGCGCCAGTCGTCTGCTGCATATACATGAGAACCGCCCAGGCGTCCTCACCGCGATCAACCAGATCTTTGCTGAGCAGGGCATCAATATTGCCGCTCAGTACCTGCAAACCTCGCCGATGATGGGTTATGTGGTGATTGACGTTGACGCCGAGCATGAACTGGCTGAGAAAGCCCTGCAGCTCATGAAGGCTATTCCGGGTACTATCCGCGCCCGTCTGCTTTACTAATCCATCGCTGTCATAAACCCAGGCGCACGAGCGTGCCTGGGTTTATTCATCCCATAGCCAGAGTTTAGACGGCGTCAGTACCGCGGGCAGGGGGATATCCCAGGCCGCAGCAGGCAGCACATCAACCAACTGACAATCGTGGGCAACCCCAATCGGTCGGAACGCGTGCTGTTTCCAGTTCTGTAAGGTGCGGTCATAGAAACCGCCGCCCATGCCTAAACGCTGCCCGGTGCGGTCAAATGCCACCAGCGGCACCATCATTACGTCCAGTTTATCAAGTGTAACCAGATGGCGGATATCGAGCGGAGGTTCGGGAATGCGCAGCTTATTTTGGATTAACTGTGTTTCCGGCGTATAGCGAAGAAAAAGCAAATGACCGGCAGCAAAGGGATGCAGAACCGGCAGATAAACCCGTTTGTTTTGCTGCCACAGCTTCGCGATAAGTGGTCGCGTATTGATTTCGCCATCGACAGACAAAAACAGCGCTATGTTGCTGGCGTCGGCAATCGGCGCAACGTTAATCGCGTGTTCCGCAAGCTGATCGGCTGCAGCGTGTTGCTGTTCGGGGCTGAGTGCGCGACGTAAATGACGAACATGCTGACGGATGTCCTGTCGCGGTAGCAAAGAGGGTTCTGACATGGTTTCCCCCAGACAAGGTCGTTTGAGCGACGCATTATATCATGCCTGGTGGGAGATAAAGCAGTACTACCAGAAAGGAGATCTCCGAGATGCCGCCGTAGGCTGTAACCCTTGAACCCTTGGTTCAAGGTGAACATGCCGTCGCAACCATCAGGCTTCTCGGACGGACCGAGCATGCTCACAGGTTGCGGAGCGTCACATTCTGTTGGTATGAAATATCGGCTCAGGGGACTGGCCCACTTGCAAACATCTCAGAGAAAATTTACTTCACCGTCAGTGTAGCACAGCGACCATGAAGTGTTATTCGAACTTCGCATCCTCGCGATCGGTTATGCGACCTTGCTCAACTAATGCCTGTTCAATTGTCTGCTGTAGCATACGGATTCGTTGTTCCATATTAGCAGCATAGTCACGCGTCTTACCTTTCTCTTGTGCCAGTTCATGGCAAATGTTTAACGCGGCAATGAACACCAGTTGCTCTGTATTTGTGACTCTAGTGCGAACTTTTAAATCTTGCAACCGTTGATTGAGATCTTCTGCTGCCGCGTTCAGCGCATCTTGCTGTTCAGGCGGACAATTTACTCTCAAAGAACGACCAAAAATTTGTAAATCTACCGGTTGTGCAGACATGCCACCTTCCTGACTGATTACCTGGCTCGCCATTCCCCTTAGCCTTCAATGGCCTGGGAGGCGGGCAACTATATAGACCTGAGAAATAAGATACAACCCCTTTTCTGGAAACCTTGAGGCAGCTAGTGGTAGCATACCACGAACTCTTACAGCCAACGACGATGAAAAATGATGTCTTCACAGAACGCAACCCCCGATTACAACGCGCTGGCGGCGGCGCTCTCACACCACGGCGTCGGTATGACGCCCGCGGAAATGCACGGATTGCTTAGCGGCATCCTGTGTGGCGGTAATCAGGATAACAGCTGGAAAACGCTGGTCCATGATCTCGCGAATGAAGGCATGGCTTTTTCGCAAACGCTGTCCCAGCCACTGCAGTCTCTGCATGCCAGCATTGCTACTGCGCTTGAGGACGATGGCTTTCTTTTTCAACTGATGCTGCCTGGCGATGATGACATCACGGTGTTTGACCGTGCTGATGCTCTGGCGGGCTGGGTGAATCATTTTTTACTTGGCCTGGGCGTAACCCAGCCTAAACTGGATAAGGTCACCGGCGAAACGGGTGAGGCCATTGACGATCTGCGCACGATTGCTCAGCTTGGCTATGACGAAGACGAAGATCAGGAAGAACTCGAGCAGTCGCTGGAAGAGGTGATCGAGTATGTTCGCGTTGCTGCGCTACTCTGTCACGATACCTTCACGCGCCCGCAACCGACCGCACCAGAAGTACAAAAGCCAACGCTACACTAAGCCAGATATCTGAGTTCAACAGGGAGTGCAGACATGATTTCACTGGAAAATTTCCAGCAGCGCCGTCAGGCGCTGTTAGCGAAAATGGTTCCGGGCAGCGCAGCGTTAATCTTTGCCGCGCCTGAAGTAACACGCAGTAACGACAGTGAATATCCGTTCCGTCAGAACAGTGACTTCTGGTATTTCACCGGCTTCAATGAGCCGCAGGCGTTACTGGTACTGATCAAAAGTGATGAGAACCACAATCACAGCGTGCTGTTTAATCGTGTGCGCGACCTGACTGCAGAAATCTGGTTTGGCCGCCGTCTGGGACAGGATGCGGCGCCCGCTAAACTGGGCGTGGATCGTGCTCTGCCATGGAACGATATCGGTGAACAACTCCACCTGCTGCTGAACGGTCTGGATGAGGTGTATCACTCGCAGGGCCAGTATGCTGAGGCTGACAAGTTGGTGTTTAGTGCGCTGGATAAACTGCGTCAAGGCTTTCGCCAGAATCTGAGTGCACCGGCTAGCCTGACTGACTGGCGTCCCTGGGTGCATGAGATGCGCCTGTTTAAAAGCCCTGAAGAAATTGCGCTGTTGCGTCGCGCAGGCGAGATCAGTGCGCTGGCACATACTCGCGCCATGCAAGCCTGTCGTCCAGGCCTGTTTGAATATCATCTTGAAGGCGAAATTCATCACGAATTTAACCGTCACGGTGCGCGCTTCCCGTCTTACAACACTATCGTAGGCGCCGGTGAAAACGGCTGCATTCTGCACTACACCGAAAATGAGTGTGAGATGCAGGATGGCGACCTGGTGCTCATTGATGCGGGATGCGAATTACAGGGTTATGCGGGCGATATTACCCGTACTTTTCCGGTTAATGGCAAGTTCAGCCCGCCGCAGCGGGCTATCTACAATATCGTACTCAAATCTTTAGAAACGGCACTCGCCCGATTCCGTCCCGGCGTCAGCATCCGCGAGGTTAATGATGACGTCGTGCGCATTATGGTCACTGGACTGGTTGAGCTGGGCGTAATGCAGGGCGAGGTGGATGCACTTATCGCCGAAGACGCGCATCGCAAATTCTTTATGCACGGCCTGGGCCATTGGTTAGGTCTGGATGTCCACGATGTGGGGCACTACGGCACGCCAAGCCGCGATCGTATCCTGGAACCGGGCATGGTTATCACGGTTGAGCCGGGGCTGTATATCGCGCCAGATGCGGATGTGCCTGTGGAATACCGCGGTATCGGCATCCGCATTGAGGATGACATCGTGATTACTGAAAACGGTAACGAGAATCTTACCGACAGCGTTGTGAAAGATCCCGATGCCATTGAGGCATTGATGGCGGCGGCACGCGCGGTATGACCATTCTTATCGCCGGTGGTGGCATGACCGGCGCCACGCTGGCGCTGGCGATTTCACACCTGACACAGGGCGCATTGCCCGTGACGCTGATTGAAAGCAGCGAACCTGCCAGCCGCACGCATCCGGGCTATGACGGGCGTGCGATCGCGCTGTCTGCGGGCACCTGCCAGCAACTTGCTGATATCAATCTCTGGCAGTGTATTTCACCCTGTGCGACACCCATCACCACTATCCATGTTTCCGATCGCGGTCATGCCGGTGTTGTATCCCTGGCCGCCAGCGATTATGCGATTCCCGCGTTGGGGAACGTGGTTGAGTTATTCGACGTAGGACAGCAGCTGTTTACGCAGCTTAAGCAGGCACCTGGCGTCACACTGCGTTGTCCGTCACGCGTAACTCAGGTGGCCCGTACCCAGGAACGCGTGCAGGTTACGCTTGATAATGGTGAGCAGTTGGAAGGCGAGGTACTGGTGGCCGCTGATGGCACCCGTTCTGCCGTTGCTGCCGCCTGCGGCATTCAGTGGCAGACAGAGGCCTATCAGCAGTTGGCGCTTATCGCCAACGTCACCAGTGAGCGTCCTCATCAGGGCCGGGCATTTGAACGCTTTACCGAGTTTGGTCCCCTGGCGCTGCTGCCAATGTCAAACAACCGTCTGTCGCTGGTGTGGTGCCATCCGCTGGAGCAGCGTCCGCAGGTAGAAAGCTGGAACGACGAGGTATTCCTCAGCCAGCTTCAGCGCGCCTTTGGCTGGCGGCTGGGCAAATTCACCCATACCGGCAAGCGTGATGTTTATCCGTTGGCGTTACAGCAGGCCAATCCTGCGGTTTCCCATCGTGTAGTCACCGTCGGAAACGCTGCGCAGACGCTGCATCCGATAGCCGGTCAGGGATTTAACCTGGGTCTGCGGGATGTGATGTCACTGGCTGAAACCCTGGCCAATGCACATCGGCAGCAGCAAGATCCCGGTAGCTACGGGGTTTTGCAGCACTACCAGCAACGTCGCCAACAGGACCGGGCCATTACCGTGGGCATCACTGACGGGCTGGTACGTCTGTTTGCTAATCGTCATGCGCCGCTGGTCGTCGGGCGCAACCTGGGCTTGCTGGCAATGGATCATCTGCCGTGGCTGAGAAATCTTCTGGCTGAGCGTACGCTCGGCTGGGTTAAGCGTTAACTGAGAGGCACTGATGCAAACTTACGATGTGGTGATCGCTGGCGGCGGAATGGTAGGGCTGGCAGTGGCCTGCGGTCTGCAAGGGAGCGGATTACGCATTGCCGTGCTGGAACAGTCGGCCGAGCCGCAATTTGATGCAGGCGCATCTCCCTCTGTGCGCGTATCCGCGATTAATGCGGCCAGTGAACGTCTTTTGCAAAAGCTGGATGTCTGGTCAACTATTTTGTCCCTCCGCGCCAGCCCTTATCAGGCAATGGAAGTCTGGGAGCGTGACAGCTTTGGCGCGATCGCATTTGATGGCGAGCAGCAGGGGCTGGCGCATCTTGGGCACATCATCGAAAATCCCGTGATCCACACCGCCCTCTGGCAGCGCGCCAGCAACTGCAGTGATGTCACGTTACTGGCGGCTTCACAGCTACAGCAAGTGGCATTTGGCGATAATGAAGCCTTTATTACGCTGCAAGATGGCAGCATGATGAGCGCGCGGCTGATGGTTGCGGCGGACGGGGCCAACTCCTGGTTGCGTAACAAAGCCGACATTCCCCTGACCTTCTGGGATTACGACCACCATGCGCTGGTGGCAAATATTCGTACAGCCTTGCCCCATGGCGGCGTGGCTCGTCAGGTCTTTCACGGCGATGGCATTCTGGCGTTCCTGCCCATGCAGGATCCGCATCTTTGCTCAATCGTCTGGTCGCTTTCACCCCAGGAAGCCAGCCGCCTGGAAGCCATGCCAGAGTCGCTGTTCAATCAACAGTTGTCCGTCGCGTTTGATATGCGGCTGGGGCTGTGCGAGCTGGAAGGGGAACGCAAGTGTTTCCCGCTGACGGCACGTTATGCACGTAACTTTGCCGCTCACCGACTGGCGCTGGTGGGCGATGCGGCGCATACCATTCATCCGCTGGCAGGGCAGGGCGTCAATCTGGGATTCATGGATGCCGCAGAGCTGATCGGCGAAATTCGTCGCCTGCATCAGCAGGGCAAAGATATTGGAGAGCACCTTTATCTGCGCCGCTATGAGCGCAGTCGTAAACACAGTGCAGCAATGATGCTGGCCGGGATGCAGGGCTTCCGTGAATTGTTTGCAGGCAACAATCCTGCCAGGAAGCTGTTTCGCGATTTGGGCCTGAAATTAGCCGATAATCTGCCGGGCGTAAAGCCGATAATGCTCCGCCAGGCAATGGGCCTGAATGATATGCCAGAGTGGCTTCGCTAACGCCATCCTGCAGAGAAAAGCCAGCATTCGTGCTGGCTTTTTTTATCGCCTTAATCGACTGCACCATAAAAATGCAGTGCTGCACCCTGATTGCGCCTCATTTGATTTATTCTAATTTTGCCTGATGTTTCGCATTACTTTTTTTTATCCCTGAGCCTTTTCGTCCCGCTATTTTTTTAACATCCTGCCAGGCTTCGCGCATAAAATTGCTGCGTATAAATCACCATGGCGTATTTATTGCGTGGCTAATCACAAAATTACAGTTTTTTGTCCTGTTTGCCTTTCTCCCTGGTTAGGCTGTGCAACGTCTTTCGACCTCGCTTTGCTTATGGTTAATCGTCAGGTTCGGTGGTAACGTCAAGGCAAAGAGAACGTTTGCGTCGGCAACATGGCGGCGTGGTTTCAAACTCACTCGTTTCTGCACAGGATGGTTATGACTCAGCACACACCGTTGTTTGAACAGCACCAGGCAAATGGCGCGCGGATGGTGGATTTCCACGGCTGGATGATGCCGTTGCACTATGGCTCGCAAATGGATGAGCATCATGCCGTACGCAGCGATGCCGGCATGTTCGATGTGTCGCATATGACGATTGTTGATGTGAAAGGTGAGCGCACGCGCGAGTTTCTGCGCTACCTGCTGGCAAACGATGTCGCCAAACTGACCCAGCCGGGCAAAGCGCTCTACACCGGCATGCTGAATGCCTCCGGTGGCGTGATTGACGATTTGATTGTTTATTTTATGGACGAGACGTTTTTCCGTCTGGTGGTCAATTCCGCGACGCGTGAAAAAGATCTGGCCTGGATCAGTGAACATGCCCAGGGTTACGGCGTCGCATTAACAGAGCGTGACGATCTGGCGCTTATCGCTGTACAAGGCCCGCAGGCCCAGCAAAAAGCGCAAACGTTATTCAGCGATGCGCAGCGCCAGGCGGTGCAGGGCATGAAACCCTTCTTTGGCGTACAAGCCGGAGAGCTGTTTATCGCCACCACCGGCTATACGGGCGAAGCGGGCTATGAAATTGCGCTCCCTGCCGCCGAAGCCGTCGCGTTCTGGCAGCGCTTGCTGAGCGCAGGCGTCAAACCTGCGGGACTGGGCGCACGTGATACTTTGCGTCTGGAAGCGGGCATGAATCTCTACGGTCAGGAAATGGACGAGAGCGTATCACCGCTGGCGGCCAATATGGGCTGGACGCTTAGCTGGGAGCCAACTGACCGCAACTTTATTGGACGTGAAGCGCTGGAAAGCCAGCGAGCAAAGGGCACTGAAAAACTGGTTGGGCTGATTCTGACGGAAAAAGGCGTACTGCGTAACGGCTTGCCGGTACGTTTTACCGATCAACAGGGTCAGATGCAGCAGGGTGTGATCACCAGTGGTTCTTTCTCCCCTACGTTGGGTTATAGCATTGCCCTGGCCCGCGTGCCGGCAGGTATCGGTGAGAACGCGATTGTTGAAATCCGTAACCGTGAAATGCCTGTAAAAGTCACTAAACCGATTTTCGTTCGCGCCGGAAAACCGGTTGCGCAGTAACATATAATTACAGGAGAAATGGCGATGAGCAATGTGCCAGCAGAGTTGAAATACCGCGACAGTCACGAATGGCTGCGCAAAAATGCGGACGGTACCTATACCGTTGGTATCACCGAACATGCGCAGGAGTTACTGGGCGATATGGTGTTTGTTGACCTGCCTGAGGTCGGTGCCACCTTCTCTGCCGGAGAAGAGTGCGCCGTCGCCGAATCGGTCAAAGCCGCTTCAGATATTTATGCGCCCGTCAGCGGTGAAATTGTGGCAGTGAACGATTCCCTGAACGATTCCCCTGAACAGGTGAACAGCGAGCCTTATGACGGTGGCTGGTTATTCCAGATCAAAGCCAGCGATGAGTCCGAAATTGACTCGCTGCTGGACGCGGATGCTTATAAAGCCTCCATCGACGAGTAATCGTTGTGCGGCCTCTTATCGGGGCCGCACATATCTGACTTGCATTCTCTGTTCCCCAGCCCGATTCAGGATTTACAGCTCATGACTCAGACTCTCAGCCAGCTTGAACACAACGGTGCCTTTATCGAGCGCCATATTGGTCCGTCGCCAGAACAACAGGCCGTCATGCTGGAGGCGATCGGTGCCAGCTCTCTGGCGTCGTTGATTGGTTCTATCGTCCCCGCCGACATTCAGCTGCCAGGCCCGCCCGCTGTCGGCGATGCCGCAACTGAACAACAGGCGCTGGCTGAGTTAAAGGCCATTGCCGGACAAAACCTGCTTTATAAATCCTGGATTGGCATGGGATACAGTGCGGTGATCACGCCGCCGGTAATTTTGCGTAACATGCTGGAAAATCCGGGCTGGTACACAGCTTATACCCCCTATCAGCCAGAAGTCTCGCAGGGCCGCCTTGAGGCACTGCTTAACTTTCAGCAGGTCACGATTGATCTGACCGGCATGGACATTGCCTCCGCTTCACTGCTGGACGAAGCCACCGCCGCCGCTGAAGCGATGGCGATGTCAAAACGCATCAGCAAACTGAAAAATGCCAACCGGTTCTTTATCGCTGACGATATTCATCCACAAACGCTGGATGTGGTGCGTACCCGCGCCGAAACCTTTGGCTTTGAACTGATTATCGATAGTCCGGCCAAAGCGTTGGATCACGACAACCTGTTTGGTGTGCTGCTACAGCAGGTCGGCACCACCGGAGAAGTACACGACTTTACCCACCTGATTAGCGAGCTGAAAGCGCGCAAGGTGGTGGTGAGCATGGCATCCGACTTTATGGCGCTGGTGCTGCTTGAGTCGCCGGGCAAACAAGGGGCGGACATTGTATTTGGTTCCGCCCAACGCTTTGGTGTGCCAATGGGCTATGGAGGGCCTCATGCCGCCTTCTTCGCCAGCCGCGACGAGCACAAGCGCTCTATGCCAGGCCGTATTATCGGCGTTTCCCGCGATGCGGCAGGCAATACCGCCCTGCGTATGGCGATGCAAACCCGCGAGCAGCATATCCGTCGTGAAAAAGCCAACTCCAACATCTGTACTTCACAGGTGCTGTTGGCCAATATCGCGGGGCTGTATGCGGTGTTCCACGGGCCGGTTGGACTGAAACGTATTGCGTCGCGTATCCATCGCTTCACCGATATTCTGGCTGCCGGACTCCAGCGTGGTGGGCTGAAACTGCGTCATAGCCACTGGTTTGACACGCTGACGGTAGAGGTTGCAGATAAAGCGGGCGTGCTTAACCGTGCGCTGAGTTTTGGCGTTAACCTGCGTAGCGACATTCATAATGCAGTCGGCATCACACTGGATGAAACCACGCGCCGTGAAGACATCAGCACGCTGTTCGCTATTCTGCTGGGTGATGAACACGGTCAGGATATCGACCAACTCGACAGCCAGGTGGCGGCTGACAGCCAGTCGGTTCCGGCCGGGCAGCAGCGTAAAAGTGAAATTCTCTCTCATCCGGTGTTTAACCGTCATCACAGTGAAACTGAGATGATGCGCTATATGCACAGCCTGGAGAAAAAAGATCTGGCACTGAATCAGGCGATGATTCCGCTGGGTTCCTGCACCATGAAACTCAACGCGGCCGCCGAGATGATCCCCATCACCTGGCCTGAATTTGCCGAACTGCATCCGTTCTGCCCGGCAGAACAGGCTGGCGGCTACCTGCAAATGATTGGGCAGCTTTCACAGTGGCTGGTTCAACTGACCGGTTACGATGCCCTCTGCATGCAACCTAACTCGGGTGCGCAGGGGGAATATGCCGGACTGTTAGCGATTCGTCGTTACCACGAAAGCCGCGGTGAAGGTGAACGTCATCTTTGCCTGATTCCCAGCTCGGCGCACGGCACCAATCCGGCCTCAGCGCAGATGGCAGGCATGGATGTCGTGGTGGTAGCCTGTGACAAACAGGGCAATATCGACCTTGGCGACCTGCGTGAAAAAGCGGCTCAGGCCGGCGATAAACTGTCATGCATTATGGTGACCTATCCCTCCACCCACGGTGTTTATGAAGAAACCATCCGTGAGGTGTGCCAGATCGTGCATCAGCACGGTGGTCAGGTTTACCTTGATGGTGCCAACATGAATGCGCAGGTGGGCATCACCACGCCAGGCTACATCGGCGCAGATGTTTCGCATCTCAACCTGCACAAAACCTTCTGCATACCGCACGGCGGTGGCGGCCCGGGAATGGGACCGATCGGCGTGAAAGCCCATCTGGCCCCGTTTGTTCCGGGACACAGCGTGGTGCAGATTGATGGCATGCTGACGCAGCAGGGCGCCGTCTCCGCTGCGCCATTTGGCAGCGCATCCATTCTGCCTATCAGCTGGATGTATATCCGCATGATGGGGGCAGAAGGACTAAAGCAGGCCAGTTCGGTCGCGATCCTTAACGCTAACTATATTGCCAGCCGCCTGAAATCGGCCTATCCCATTCTTTACGCAGGACGCGATGGTCGTGTGGCGCACGAATGTATTCTCGATATTCGTCCGTTAAAAGAGCAAACCGGTATCAGTGAGCTGGATATTGCTAAACGCCTGATCGACTATGGCTTCCATGCGCCGACCATGTCATTCCCGGTAGCCGGAACGCTCATGGTGGAACCGACAGAATCGGAAGGCAAAATCGAACTGGACCGTTTCATTGATGCCATGCTGGCGATTCGCATGGAAATCAGTCGGGTTGAGCAGGGAGAGTGGTCACTTGAGGATAACCCTCTGGTCAATGCGCCTCATACGCAAACGGAAGTCATCGGAGAATGGTCGCATCCCTACAGCCGTGAGCTGGCCGTGTTCCCGGCAGGCGGACACAATAAATACTGGCCGACGGTCAAGCGCCTGGATGATGTCTTTGGCGACCGTAACCTGTTCTGTTCGTGTGTGCCGATGAGCGACTATGCTTAAGTCAGGTTAACGCATTTATTTCTGAGGGCCGATTTTCGGCCCTTTTTTATGGAGACAGCCATGCAACTCGCACTCGTTACCGGCGGCAGTCGCGGCATTGGTCGCGCGACGGCCCTCTTACTGGCGTCCCGAGGCTACCGGGTGGCGGTAAATTTCCGCTCACGCGCCAGTGAGGCCCATCAGGTTGTGGATGAGATAGTGCGTCAGGGCGGTGAGGCTTTTAGCGTTCAGGCCGACATCAGTGATGAAGCGCAGGTGATGTCGCTGTTTCAGCGGCTGGATCAGGAAGATCTGCCGCTCACGCTGCTGGTGAATAATGCCGGCATACTGTTCCAGCAATGTCGCCTTGAGCAACTGGATGCCTCGCGTATTCAGCAGGTTTTTGCCACCAACGTGCTTGGCCCCTTTCTCTGCAGTCGGGAAGCCGTCCGGCGCATGGGAATCCATCATGGCGGGCAGGGCGGTAGCATTGTTAATGTGTCGTCTGCTGCGGCCCGCACGGGGTCGCCAAATGAATATGTCGATTACGCAGCATCGAAAGGCGCGATGGATACGATGACCAAAGGCCTGTCGCTGGAAGTCGCTCAGCAGGGAATCCGTGTCAATGGCGTACGTCCGGGGATGATCTACACCGAGATGCATGCGGACGGGGGCGAGCCGGGCAGAGTCGACCGGCTCGCCAGCGGAATTCCAATGGGGCGCGGCGGTTATGCCGAAGAAATTGCAGAAGCCATCGTCTGGTTAGCCAGCGATGCCGCCTCTTACATTACCGGCAGCATTATTGATGCCGCCGGCGGGCGCTAAAATTATGCCGCAGCAGAGCGCTGCGGCACGGACTTACAGTTTTTCGCCGTTGCTGGCGATAACCTGTTGATACCAGGCAAAGCTCTTTTTCTTCGCGCGCGAGAAATCGCCGCTGCCGTCGTCGTTTTTATTCACATGAATAAAACCGTAACGTTTGTTGTACTGACCTGTGGTGAAAGACACACAGTCGATACAGCCCCACGGTGTGTATCCCATAAGATCCACACCATCATGTGTGACGGCTTTCTTCATCTCTTCAATATGTGCGGCCAGATAATCAATGCGGTAATCATCCTCGATGACGCCCTGTGCATTCGGTTTATCGATGGCACCAAAGCCATTTTCCACAATAAACAGGGGTTTTTGGTAGCGCTCGTACAACTCGTTAAGCGTATAGCGCAGGCCAACGGGATCAATCTGCCAGCCCCAGTCTGAGGCTTTAACATGCGGGTTTTTAACCGCGCCTTCAAAACCGGTAATGGGGTCATCTACGCCGCTGGCGCTGGTCTGCACGGCAGTACTCATGTAATAGCTGAAACCCACGTAATCCGCGCAGCCATTACGCAGGGTTTCAGCATCTTCAGCTTCCATTTCAATGTGGTAGCCTTTGCGCGCCCACTCTTTCAGTGCATAAGCCGGGTAGTAACCCCGCATCTGCACGTCACTGAATACATAACGTTGATGCATCGCTTCCTGCGCCAGCAGGACGTCATCCGGATGGCAGGAGAAGGGGTAAACCGGCACCATGGCGATCATGCAGCCAATCTGAAAGTCCGGGTTGATCTCATGACCCAGTTTCACCACTTTGGCGCTGGCAACAAACTGATGATGCATGACCTGATACATCGCCTGTTCAGGTTTTTCATGTTCAGTGAAAATAACGCCTGAGCAGCAGTAACCAAACAGCGGATATTGCCAGTTACGCTGATTATTAATTTCGTTAAAGGTCATCCAGTATTTTACTTTTTTCTTGTAACGCTTCAGTACGACTTCACTAAAGCGAACAAAGAAATCGACGACTTTACGGTTATGCCAGCCACCATATTCTTTTACCAGATGATAGGGCATTTCAAAATGGGAAAGGGTAATAACCGGCTCAATACCGTATTTAAGTAATTCATCAAACAGATCGTCATAGAATTGTAGACCGGCTTCATTGGGTTGCAATTCATCGCCATTCGGGAAAATACGGGTCCAGGCAATTGAGGTACGGAAGCATTTAAAACCCATCTCAGCAAACAGCGCAATATCCTGTTTGTAATGAGAGTAAAATTCAACAGCCTGATGATTAGGATAGAATTTTCCGGGCTGGACGCCGTCAGTGATGACCCGGTCCACACCATGCGAACCGCCGGTCAGCACATCGGCAATACTGATGCCTTTACCGCCCTGATCCCAGCCGCCTTCCACCTGATGTGCCGCGACCGCACCGCCCCACAGAAACGTTTTTGGTAAGCTCATTACGCTCTCTCCCCTGACAATAAAATTGGGCTGAGTGTAGCAAAGCACTTAATAATGTCACGCTATAACACCGTAGCAAAAAAGGGATTTGTTACGGCGAAAAAACGCCTTGTTTTATTTACCCAGTTTTCGACCCAGAGACTCAATAATATACATGACCGGGACCTGAGTCGTAATATCGCTGTGGTCTGCCATTCGTATCACCGGTACATGATAAGACACCGTAAAGTCGCTCATTTTTGCCAGTGAGCAGGTTTCACTATTGGTGATGGCAATGATTTTACACTTATTCAGGCTGAACTGACTGGCGATACGCAGCACTTCTTCCGTTTCGCCGGAAACAGAAAGGATAATAGCCAGGGCGTTTTCATATAAGCTCGGACTCACCGGATAATAAGGGTCGTCAATGGCATGGCTGAACTTACCGACGTTCGAGAAAAAGCGCGCCCCATATTTTCCCAGGCTTCCCGATGTTCCCACGCCAATAAAAAACACCCGCTCAGCCAGATTGATCATCTCTGCCGCCTGACGCATGACCTGCTCAAACTCATCGTTGTTGATGCTTTTAAAGAAACTCAGCATATCCGCGACGCCCGAGACCGGCAGCACAGGGGCCGTTTGCTCCTGCGCCAGACGCAGCCGGATACGAAATTCTGACCAGCCTTCACACTGCATTTTGCGACAAAAACGCAATACGGTGGTGGTCGACACCGCTGCCTGCTCGGCCAGATCGCGGATGGTCATGTAACTGACACTGTCGCGATGTTTGATGATGTACTGATAAACCTGCATTTCAAGATCGTTCAGGGTGGCAAGATCGTGATGCGAGAACATGGAAAAACTCATCAGGCAATTGACTAGCCAGCATTTTACCAGAAATCGCGCAGGGGTTGACCGCAATAATTATTTTAAGCTTACACTTGTACACTGAAACTTTTTCTGGGTACTCTGTTGCACGATAAATCTGCAGTTGTTATCACTTTTCAGGCAGGAATGTTATGACTCACAAAAGTTTACCGACGCAGGGTTATCCACTGGCAGAGGAAATTGCCAACAGTATCAGTCACGGGCTCGGTTGCCTGTTTGGGATTGTAGGATTAGTGCTGTTGCTTGATAAGGCAATGGCGATGAACGCTGGAATAACCACTATCGTCAGTTCCAGCCTGTACGGCGGCAGCATGATCCTGCTGTTTCTGGCCTCAACGCTTTACCATGCTGTCAGCCATCCGCGTGCTAAGCGCGTGCTGAAAAAAGTTGACCACTGCGCTATCTACTTGTTGATTGCAGGCACTTACACGCCGTTCCTGATGGTGGGGTTACAGTCGCCTCTGGCCTATGGATTAATGGCGGTCATCTGGGGCCTGGCGCTGTTGGGGATTCTTTTTAAGCTGACTATCGCCGATCGCTTTAAGGTGCTGTCCCTGGTTACTTATCTTTGCATGGGATGGCTTTCGCTGATTGTGGTTTATCAGTTGGCGATGAAACTGTCGGCTGGCGGGATCTGGCTGCTGGCGTTGGGCGGCATTATCTATTCCCTGGGCGTGATTTTTTACGTCGCGCGTCGGGTGCCCTTTAATCATGCTATCTGGCACGGTTTTGTCTTAGGCGGCTGTATTTGCCATTTCTGCGCCATCTACTTCTACGTCATGTAAAGAAAAAAGGGCGGGACAAGATCCCGCCCCTGAACTCAGCCTTCTTCCAGCGAGTAAGGCAAGGGCTGAATCTGCAGCTTACCGCCTTCATCGCCTTCAACGCGTAGTACGCTGTCCGGCTCCAGATCGTTGTTCATCACGACCTGCACCCAGGTTACGCCATCGTCCAGCTGGACCGCCGCAAGAACGGTGCCCGTGCGACGCCAGCGCTCGCCCATCTGCAGCTCAAGCGAGTCGTTAGCGGTGGGCAGGTGACTGGCCTGGCCTGACAGCCAGTAGAGCGCACGTTTATTCGCGCCGCGATACTTGGCCCTTGCCACCATTTCCTGGCCGGTGTAACAGCCTTTTTTAAAGCTAATTGCGTCCAGTGCCTGCATGTTTGCAGCCTGGGGAATAAACTGCGCGCTGGTGGCCGCGTCGATGACCGGAATACCGGCTTCGATATCTAACGCCAGCCACTGTGTGCTGTCATTGAACTGCGCATCCTCCGCCAGCCTCTGTTTCAGCGCTTCTGCCTGTGAAAGCGACGTGACCAGCAGAAAACGTTCTGCAGGATGTTCAAACCACAACAGCGTTGTATCGCCCTGCTGTACTACGGGAGTTGAGTGGTCGGGCAGCGTGTCAAAGACATTCGCCAGCGCGGCACGTGCCTGGAAACCGGCGACGCCCAGCAAAACGACATCGTCATCCGCCGCCAGAGTGACTTTAGAAAAAACGGCATATTTTTTCAGCTCAGGCAACTGCGTGTCTCGCAGCTCGCGACGCACCAAATAGGCATAGCCCTCACCACGATGAAACAGACGCAGGTTGCTCCACATCTTGCCCTTAGCATCACAGTGGGCGGCAGGCAGATGGTGAGCCGCATCCAGCGCTGCCACATCCAGAGTCAACTGGCCCTGCAAATAAGGCGTGCTGTCGGGGCCGACGACGGAAACCAGTGCCCAGGCATCCAGAGAGATTAACGTTAACGGCAGGCGTGACGAGGCTGCGGGCTGACGTGGGGGAAGCGTAAATGTTGGCATCGATAAATCCTGAGTATGAAGGTTCATCCGGAACAATGTCTTCAATGTTAAAAGAGCACACTGGCAATGCAACCTGTTTACTGAAAAGGGCGCACAAAACGCGTACTGAGGTGTTAAAAAAACCTGACTCTGCGGCGCGTTGCACAGGGTTGCGTTGTGAGCCTGCAGTCAGCATTAATCCAGGGTACACTAGCGGCCACGATGTGAAATGTGGAAACTGTTGCATGGATATTGATGATAAATCACGAATTCACTGGGCCTGCCGTCGTGGCATGCTGGAGCTGGATATCGCTATTATGCCGTTCTTTAAGTACGAATATGACACGCTCAACGACACGGATAAGCAAGTGTTTATCGCCCTGCTGAAAAGTGACGATCCCGATCTTTTCAACTGGTTGATGAACCATGGCGAACCGGGCGATCCCGAACTGAATCGTATGGTTAAACTTATCCAGCAGCGCAATCGTGAACGCGGACCGGTGGCGATGTAACCTTCATCCCTCTTTGCACGCACGCACGACCTTAACCCTGGCTCTGTTAATGACTATAGCAGGCGTCGGGATAATGGAACTGCCTGCGGCAGAGTGGATGATTAAGTCGGTTCTGGTCGCCGTAGTGCTGTGGGAAGGGTGGCGACAGGATCGCCGTTTACGCCAACGGCACGGCTGGTTACAGCGCGACAGCAATCGCGACTGGCGCTGGCAAGGTGACAGCTGGCAAACGCACCAGCCGTTGTACTGGTTACCCGGCGCGGTCTTACTGGTCCTGCGCAACGGCAACGGCAAGACTTTACGGCTCTGGCTGATGCAGGACAACATGCAGCCAGAGGAATGGCGCGCGTTACGGGCTCGCTGTTTCAGTGACACCTGACCGCTGAACAAGGCTTCCAGAGCCATGTTTTCAGAACACGCTTCCCAGAACACTTTTTGCAGAACAACGTTGCCTGAACAATGTTTCCTGAATAAGGTTTCCAGAATAACGCGCCCAGGACAGGGCTTTCAGAACACGGCTTTAAAGCACGGTTTTCAAAACATGTCTTTTAAAACACGGCCTTCAAAACAATGATTTCTGGATAACCCTGTCTGAAGAAAGTGAATTAACAGCGGCTTCTTAGCCCCCGTTTCTGAACGGCGGTTTTTAACACCGCTTTCTGGACAAGGGCTGCAGAACAGAGGTTACAGCCGGTCGGCAGTCTCGGTCAGAATCTGTTCGCACCACTGTTCGACGCGCTCATCCGTCGCTTCAAACTGATTAACATCGTCCAGCGCCAGCCCGACAAACTGTTTGCCATCAGCGCTCAGCGGTTTGGGGCTGGTGAATTCATAGCCGTCCAGTGGCCAGTAGCCGACAAACTGCACGCCCATTGGTTGTAGCAGCTCATGCAGCATGCCCAAAGCATCCAAAAACCACTCGCCATAGCCAATCTGGTCGCCCATGCCGTACAGTGCCACTATCTTGTTATGCAGATTGAGAGTGGGTAACTGGGGCCAGATTGCCTCCCAGTCCTCCTGTAACTCACCAAAATCCCAGGTAGGAATGCCCAAAATCAACAGATCATAGTCTTCCATCAGACGCGGATCGTCATCTTTCACGTTGTGCAACGTCACTAACTCGTCACCAATAAAATCCCGAATTTTCTCCGCTACGATTTCGGTGTAACAGGTACTGGAACCGTAAAAAAGACCTATTTTCATGCAGATAGTGCTCTGTTAATCCTGACTTTGGCGTAATTGTATCAGAAGCAGGGTTGAATCAGGCATAATGAGCACGATTTCATACTGAACGGTGGGGAAAACGTGCAAGATAGTGAACTGACAGAACAGTTTCTTGATGCGCTGTGGATTGAGCGCAATCTGGCGCAAAATACCCTGTCTTCCTATCGACAGGATCTGCAAACCCTCACTGGCTGGCTGGTGCATAACGGTTTGACGCTCACGACGCTGAGTGCGCCCGATCTGCAACAGTTTCTCGCGGAGCGGCTTGAGGGCGGCTATAAAGCCTCCAGCTCTGCACGCCTGCTCAGCGCCATGCGCCGCCTGTTTCAGTACCTCTACCGCGAAAAGATTCGATCTGACGATCCCAGCGCGATGCTGGCAGCCCCCAAACTGCCCCAGCGGTTGCCAAAAGATCTGAGCGAGGCGCAGGTAGATCGCCTGCTGCAGGCGCCGGATGTCAATGTGCCGCTTGAACTGCGCGACAAAGCCATGCTGGAATTGTTATACGCCACCGGCTTGCGTGTCTCAGAACTGGTGGGACTGACCCTGAATGATGTCAGCCTGCGTCAGGGCGTGGTGCGGGTGATCGGTAAAGGCAATAAAGAGCGTTTGGTGCCATTAGGTGAAGAGGCGGTTTACTGGCTGGAATATTATATGGAGCACGGACGGCCATGGCTGCTCAATGGGCAGACGCTGGACGTGTTCTTTCCCAGTAACCGCGCCCAGCAGATGACGCGACAAACCTTCTGGCATCGTATCAAGCATTACGCCACGCTGGCGGGCATCGACAGCGAAAAGCTTTCACCGCACGTGCTGCGCCATGCTTTCGCCACGCATTTGCTGAACCACGGGGCTGACTTACGTGTCGTACAGATGTTACTGGGGCACAGCGACCTCTCAACGACACAGATTTATACTCATGTCGCCACGGAACGTCTGCGACTGTTACATCAACAGCATCATCCGCGCGCATAACCGACGGATAGTAAGGAAAACAATGAACAAACATGTTGCCATGCTGGCGCTTCTGGCCAGCGCCTTTTCCGGATTGACCCACGCTGATGACAGCGCCATTCAGCTTTCCCTGAAAAAACTGGGTTTGCACCAGACTGAGATTCAACCTTCGCCCCTGCCGGGTTTTAAAACCGTGCTCACCGAAAGTGGCGTGCTGTACGTTACCGATGATGGTAAACACATGATCCAGGGGCCGCTTTATGATGTCAGCGGCACTCAGCCGGTCAACGTCACGAATGCGCTGCTGGATAAGAAAGTTGAGGCGCTGGTCCCGGAAATGATCGTGTATAAAGCGCCAAAAGAGCAGCATGTGGTGACGGTGTTTACGGATATCACCTGCGGCTACTGCCACAAACTCCATGAGCAAATGGCGGACTATAACGCGCTGGGGATCACCGTTCGCTATCTGGCTTTCCCCCGTGAAGGCATGAACGGCAAAGTCGCCAGCGCCATGAAGGCCGTCTGGTGCAGCGCCGATCGCAACAAAGCCTTTGATGAGGCAATGAAAGGCGATGTGCCGAAGATGGATGCGCCAGCCTCATGCAATATCGATATCGGCAAGCAGTACCAACTGGGTGTGCTGTTCGGCATTCAGGGTACGCCAGCTATTCTGACCGATAGCGGAATGATGATCCCAGGCTATCAAAGCCCACAGGAACTCAAGCAGGTACTGGATAATCAAAAGCGTGGTGGTTAAGGCGTGGTAAAGCACGAAGTCGAACTACGTCGCCGTGAGGCGGTGGCTGATCAGCCGGCGTTACCGGCTGATTTACCGCCACTCCTGCGTCGGCTTTATCTGCAACGTGGCGTTACCGATGCCGCCGAGCTGGAGAGAGGCGCGAAAAACCTGCTGCCTTTCAGCGCATTAAGCGGTATAGACAAGGCCGTGAGTTTGCTTCATCAGGCTCTTCTGGATGGCCGCTGCATCATGATTGTAGGCGATTTTGATGCCGATGGTGCCACCAGTACCGCGCTGACGGTGCTGGCACTGCGCAGCATGGGATACAGCAACGTGCAGTATCTGGTGCCCAACCGTTTTGAAGATGGCTACGGTCTGAGTCCGGAAGTGGTGGAGCAGGCCAGGGCGCGCGGTGCCGAGATGATATTGACCGTGGATAACGGTATCTCCTCCCACGCCGGTGTGCAGGTGGCGCATCAGCACGGCATTGCGGTGCTGGTCACCGACCACCACTTGCCGGGCGAAACACTGCCGGATGCTGATGCCATTGTGAATCCCAACCTGCCGGATTGTGATTTTCCCTCTCGCTCGTTAGCGGGCGTTGGCGTGGCCTTTTATCTGATGATGGCCCTGCGCGCGCATCTGCGAACCCAGGGCTGGTTTGGAGCCACGCGAGCGGAACCTAATCTGGCGGACCTGTTGGATCTGGTGGCGCTGGGTACGGTGGCGGATGTGGTGCCGCTGGATGCGAATAACCGCATCTTAGTGTGGCAGGGCCTGAGCCGTATCCGGGCTGGCAAATGCCGACCGGGAATTAAAGCTCTGCTGGAAATCGCTAACCGCGATGCCCGCCAGTTGGCCGCCAGCGACCTGGGTTTTGCGCTGGGTCCGCGGCTTAATGCTGCCGGACGCCTGGATGATATGTCTGTTGGCGTGGCGCTGTTACTGACCGACGATCTCAGCCAGTCACGCATGTTAGCCAGTGAACTGGATGCGCTTAACCAGATGCGCAAAGAGATAGAACAGGGCATGCAGAGCGAGGCGCTGGCGTTATGCCAAAAGCTGGAGAGCGAGCAAAGCGATCTGCCGCTGGGGCTGGCCTTTTATCACCCCGAATGGCATCAGGGCGTGGTCGGCATTCTGGCTTCCCGCCTGAAAGAGCGCTTCCATCGCCCGGTCATTGCCTTTGCACCTGCCGGTGACGGCATGTTGAAAGGATCGGGACGATCGATTGCGGGTTTGCATCTGCGCGACGCGCTTGAACGTCTTGATACGTTGCATCCCGGCCTGATGCAGAAGTTTGGCGGCCATGCTATGGCAGCGGGACTGTCGCTGGAAGCGACGCGCTACGAGGAATTTCGGCAGCGCTTTGCCGACCTGGTGGGCGAATGGCTGGCCGGAGAAGCGTTACAGGGCGTTATCTGGTCGGATGGCGCGTTACAGCCCGCCGAGTTTTCAATTCAGACGGCGGAAATGCTGCGCGATGCCGGTCCCTGGGGCCAGTCCTTTCCTGAACCGGCTTTCGACGGCAAGTTCAGGCTACTGCAGCAGCGCCTGGTCGGTGAACGTCACCTGAAGCTGATGGTTGAGCCGCTGGAAGGCGGGCCGCTGATTGACGGTATCGCGTTTAATGTGGATACCACGCTGTGGCCTGACAGCAGCGTGCGTCAGGTTGAACTCGCGTACCGGCTTGATATCAATGAGTACCGCGGTAACCGGTCGGTGCAACTGATTGTTGAACACCTCTGGCCGCTCAGCTAGCCGGGCAGGCGGATTGCGCGGCACTGTTCCCCCTGTCGTCATGATTACCATCGTCACGCCCGTTTCGGCTTAGCCAGTCCATCTGACTGAGCCGAAAGATTAAGACCTGCGCATTTTCTCAACGCTACAAACTGCCGTCGGTTTCGGGTAAACTCGCAGGCTGAATTTCTTATTCCATCGAACGTAAAAAAGACGCTAAACACATGTTTGAAATTAACCCGGTCAAATACCGTATTCAGGACCTCAGCGAGCGCAGCGACGTTCTTCGGGGGTATCTTTGACTACGATGCCAAGAAAGAACGCCTTGAAGAAGTAAACGCAGAACTGGAACAGCCCGACGTCTGGAACGAACCGGAACGTGCTCAGGCGCTGGGTAAAGAGCGCTCCTCACTGGAAGCCATCGTTAATACGCTCGATCAGATGAACCAGGGGCTGGAAGATGTGCAGGGGCTGCTTGACCTGGCGGTAGAAGCTGACGATGAAGAAACCTTCAACGAAGCCGTGGCTGAACTGGACGTGCTGGAAGGTAAACTCGGTGAACTTGAGTTTCGTCGTATGTTTTCCGGCGAGTATGACAGCGCCGACTGCTACATTGATCTGCAGGCCGGTTCCGGTGGAACAGAAGCGCAGGACTGGGCCAGCATGCTGATGCGCATGTATCTGCGTTGGGCAGAGGCGAGAGGGTTCAAGACTGAAATTATTGAAGAGTCAGAAGGTGAAGTGGCAGGTATCAAGTCCGTCACTATTCGCGTCTCTGGCGATTATGCATTTGGCTGGCTGCGCACCGAAACCGGCGTACATCGCCTGGTACGTAAGAGTCCATTTGACTCCGGTGGTCGCCGCCATACCTCCTTTAGCTCAGCGTTTATCTATCCGGAAGTGGATGACGATATTGATATCGACATCAATCCGGCCGACCTGCGTATTGACGTTTACCGTGCCTCTGGTGCCGGTGGTCAGCACGTTAACCGTACGGAATCGGCGGTGCGTATTACCCACGTTCCAACCGGTACGGTAACCCAGTGTCAAAACGATCGCTCTCAGCACAAAAACAAAGATCAGGCGATGAAGCAGATGAAGGCGAAGCTGTACGAGCTTGAGATGCAGAAAAAAAATGCCGAGAAGCAGATGCTGGAAGACAATAAGTCTGACATCGGCTGGGGCAGCCAGATCCGTTCTTACGTTTTGGATGACTCACGTATTAAAGATCTGCGTACCGGCGTGGAAACGCGTAACACGCAGGCGGTGCTGGATGGCGATCTGGACCGATTCATTGAAGCAAGTTTAAAAGCAGGGCTATAAGGAACCGACATGTCTGAACAACAACCGCAGAGCGCTGACGTTGCACTTGAGTTAAATAACGAACTGAAAACGCGTCGCGAGAAACTGAGCGTGCTGCGTGAAAACGGCGTGGCGTTTCCTAACGATTTCCGTCGTGATACCACCTCCGATCGGCTGCATGCCAGCTATGACGAGAAGAGTAACGAAGAACTGGAAGACTTAGGCATTGAGGTCAGCGTGGCTGGCCGCATGATGACGCGCCGTATTATGGGCAAGGCTTCCTTCATTACTCTGCAGGACGTGGGCGGCCGCATTCAGCTGTATGTGGCGCGTGACGATCTGGCCGAAGGCATCTACAACGAGCAGTTCAAAAAGTGGGACCTGGGCGATATCCTCGGTGCGCGCGGCAAACTGTTCAAAACCAAAACCGGCGAGCTGTCGATCCACTGCTCAGAGCTGCGCTTGTTAACCAAGGCCTTGCGCCCGCTGCCCGACAAATTCCACGGGCTGGCCGATCAGGAAACGCGCTATCGTCAGCGTTATCTTGATCTGATTGCCAACGATGACTCACGTAACACCTTCAAAATCCGTTCACAGATCATGGCCGGCATTCGCCAGTTCATGGTTGGACGCGACTTTATGGAAGTGGAAACGCCGATGATGCAGGTGATCCCGGGCGGCGCATCGGCGCGTCCGTTTATCACGCATCATAATGCGCTGGATATTGATATGTATCTGCGTATTGCGCCAGAGCTGTATCTGAAACGTCTGGTCGTGGGCGGTTTTGATCGCGTATTCGAGATCAACCGTAACTTCCGCAACGAGGGCATTTCGCCACGTCATAACCCAGAGTTCACCATGATGGAACTCTATATGGCTTATGCGGATTACAAAGACCTGATTGAACTGACCGAAAGCCTGTTCCGTACCCTGGCGCAGGACGTGTTAGGCAGCACCGTTGTGCCTTACGGTGAACAGGAATTCGACTTCGGTAAGCCGTTTGAAAAACTCACCATGCGTGAGGCGATCAAGAAATACCGTCCGGAAACTGATTTGGCCGATCTGGAGGATTTCGACAAAGCGGTAGCCATTGCCCAGTCCTTGCATATTAAGGTTGAGAAAAGCTGGGGCTTAGGCCGCGTAGTGACGGAAATCTTTGAAGAAACCGCTGAAGCGCACCTGATTCAGCCAACCTTTATCACTGAATATCCGGCTGAAGTCTCTCCGCTGGCTCGTCGTAACGACGAGAATCCTGAAATCACTGACCGCTTCGAGTTCTTTATCGGCGGACGTGAAATCGGTAACGGCTTTTCTGAGCTTAACGATGCGCAGGATCAGGCAGAGCGTTTCCTGCAGCAGGTTAATGCGAAAGATGCGGGCGATGATGAAGCGATGTTTTATGACGAAGATTACGTTACCGCGCTGGAACATGGCTTACCGCCAACGGCTGGGTTAGGCATTGGTATTGACCGCATGGTCATGCTGTTTACCAACAGCCATACCATCCGTGACGTTATCCTGTTCCCGGCGTTGCGCCCTGGCTCAAAGTAATTATCAGATGCTGGTTAAAGGCCGGGTGATTCCGGCCTTTTTCATTTCTGCTGCCCGCCATGCCTCACAATGTGCGTCGACTTGAGTAATCCTCCCTCGTCTGCCAGGCTGACAATCTCAACCTGGAGCGATCATCATGAAGCAACGTCCTGACTGCATTCTTCACTGGCAAGCGCTGGAAGGCGAAGACAACGAACATTATTCCGATAGCGATGAGCTGATGTCCATTGGTACACCTCTGGCAAAACTGTCAGGGTTAACCCGGCTCGGCATCCATCATGAAAGGCTACGACCCGGACGACGCATGTCTTATCCTCATGCAGAGAGTGCAGAAGAAGAGTTTATCTACGTGCTGGAAGGCAATCCCCACGCCTGGATCAATGGCGAACTCTACCCGTTGTCACCGGGCGATGCAGTGGCTTTTCCGGCCGGCACCGGTATTTGCCACACCTTTATTAATAACAGTGACGCCGACGCGCGCTTTCTGGTGGTCGGCGAGGTCAGCAAGCCGGAGAATCGCATTACTTATCCGCTCAACCGCGACTACGAGGCAACGCGCAAAGACAGATGGCTTAACCCACCGCAGCAGCAGATGGGCACGCATCCCGGACTGCCGGATGAAAAATCCTAAGATTTCACAGCATCATCCAGCCAGGTCTGAAAACGGGCATAGGGCACATACAGCGCCACATCTTTATATAAGGTTTTACCACTATGGTTATCGTTGATGCGCTGACTGTAGCCGATAATCACGCCAGCCAGGGTGTCATCAGAGGCGTTATAAACTGCGCCGCCTGACATGCCCTTAACCACGCCTGCATTGGCAGCCACGACCACGCAGTTTGCTTTATTCCAGTCATTGGCTAACGTCGTGTTCACCAGGTTTTTGCCTGTTGAGCTCACGGGCATGGCGGAGATGAAGCTGTAACCATAAAGATTCACCTGGTCGCCGATATGGCTGTTACGGAATGATGGGGGCAGGTTGGCTTCGCTGTTTTTGTGGTACACGACCGCAAGATCGCATTCCGGATGCCAGGCTTTCACACGGTAAAGCGAATATTTCGCCACGTGGGCCGCCGTAAGGCTGTAGTTCGGGGTTAACGGAATGGTGGTACCCAGTGTGCCCACACCCAGCACGGTTGGAATGCCGGTCACGGTCATATCAACGCGTTTCTCAGCTTCTCTGCTGTATTCATAATGACCGACTGAGCAGCCCGTAAGACTGATTACCATTAAAACGATAAGCCGTTGCATTTTCTCTCTCCGCGTCAGTAGGACTGCATTTCATCTGGCGATTCATAAGAGCTATATCGGCAACGCTAATACTTTATTGATAACTAAAATCGGTATTAGCAAAAAAACGGCTACTTCGCTGGCAACCTTTCTCAACGTCTGGTGCGTAAAGCAGTATTTCTTTCTCTAACAGTATGTTTAATAAGCGTAGTTGGTGTGTGTGTCAATTATTGCCATTTGCGCAATAGATTGTTGTTGTTATGTGAGTATCAGATGACAGGCAGCTATGCTGTAATACACAGTGTGATGTAGATCATAAATTATAGCTCGTTCATAACATTGCGTGAGTCAACTGTCACGCAGCAATTATCATTTTTGGGAGAGTGTTATGCCTGTTGCATTGCTGGCATTGGCGCTGAGTGCGTTCGCCATCGGAACCACTGAGTTTGTGATCATGGGCCTGCTGCCGGAAGTCGCAAACGATTTGCGGGTGACCATTCCGTCAGCTGGCTGGTTAATTAGCGGTTATGCATTAGGCGTGGCAATCGGTGCGCCCGTCATGGCGCTGTTAACGGCGAAGTTGCCGCGTAAGAAAACGCTAATCCTGTTGATGGTGATTTTTATCATCGGCAATCTGCTGTGTGCGCTGGCTTACAGTTATAACTTACTGATGCTGGCACGTGTGGTGACTGCGCTCTGTCACGGTGCCTTCTTTGGGATAGGGTCGGTGGTTGCGGCCAGTCTGGTTTCCGCCGATCGTCAGGCTTCAGCCGTCGCGTTGATGTTCACTGGTCTCACATTGGCAAACGTCTTAGGCGTGCCGCTGGGAACCTGGTTTGGTCAGCTGTTTGGCTGGCGTGCCACGTTCTGGGGCGTTTCGGCTATCGGCGTGCTGGCATTTATCGCGTTGATCACCAGTCTGCCGGGGAATAAAAACGAGAAGCCGGTCAATCTGGCAAGCGAAATCAGCGCGCTGGCAAATGGCAAACTGTGGCTGTCATTGCTGATGACGGTATGTTTCGCCGCCGCCATGTTTGCACTGTTCAGCTACATTGCGCCGTTGCTGTTGCAGGTTACCGGCATTGGCGATCGTGGCGTGAGCTGGACGTTGTTCCTGATTGGCGCGGGCCTGACCGTGGGCAATATTCTGGGGGGCAAAATGGCCGACCGTAAAGTCTCCCTGAGCCTGATCGGCAGTTTTTCGCTGATTACGCTGTTCTCACTGCTGTTTAGCTGGACCAGCCATGCGCTGTGGCTGGCGGAAATCACATTGTTCTTGTGGGCGATGGCAACCTTTGCAACGGTTCCCGGCCTGCAGATCAATGTTGTGCGCCACGGTAAAGAAGCCCCCAATCTGGTTTCAACCCTGAATATTTCCGCTTTTAACGTGGGCAATGCGCTGGGCGCGTGGGTCGGTGGCGCAGTGATCGCGCGCGGCTATGGACTGACGGCGGTGCCGGTTGCCGCTGCTGCCCTGGCGGCGATTGGGCTGGTCGTTTGCCTGATCACCTTCCGCAAGTCAGGCGGTACGGCGGCCCGGGTGCATGCTTAAGCGAGCTTGTTCGCAATCTGCTCGGGAAAACGGGCCACCTGTTGCTGCAGATGGCTCACAAACGCCTCGACCAGGGCCGATGCTGGCCGATGTTGCGGCCTGACCAGGCTGATAGTAAAAGGCACGGCAACGCTAAAAGGGCGCATGACCACACCGCTGTCGGCATAATCTAATGCCGTCAGCGGATTCACCACCGAGATCCCTACACCGGCCTGCACCATGGCGCAGACGGACGCTGCACTGTGGGTTTCCATCACCATCCTGCGCGTCACGCCCTGTTCATGAAACAGCGCGTCGAGCAACTGACGATAGCTGTCCGTGCGTGACAGACTGACATAGTTCTCACCGGCAAAATCCTGCGGCGTCAGCACGCTATGCTGTGCCAGTCGATGCTGCTGCGGCAACACGCACACTTCATCGCAGGTCAGTAGCGCCAGCCGAACGGTCCCGGCGGGGGCATGCTGCGTTTCCGTAAGCCCCAGATCATAACGCTGTGCCGACAGCCACTCTTCCAGTAGCGGCGATTCCTGCGGAATAATATTCAGACTGACATCGGGATAACGCTGCAAAAAAGTCTGACAGACAGGCGGCAGCAGTGACTGGGAAAAGACCGGCAGGCAGGCGATGGACAGCTCGCCCTGGCGAAACTGGCGCAATCCTTCTGCCGCATCGATGATGCGATCCAGCCCATACCACGAGCGCTGTACCTCTTCGAACAGACGTAATCCCTGTACCGTGGGTTGTAAGCGGCCGCGCACGCGTTCAAACAACTTCAGACTCAGCTGCCGTTCAAGGCGCGCCAGTTCACGGCTGACGGTGGGCTGCGAGGTTTGCAGCAGCGTTGCAGCCTGAGTGAGGTTCCCACTGGTCATAACGGCATGAAAAATCTCGATATGCCGCCAGTTGATGTTTGCCATGGGCTATTCCATATCATTTTTGCATAGATGCTATTAAAACAGATATTTTTCGGCATGGCACGATTCTGGCTTAATGGCTTTATTGCCACAGGAGAAAATTTCATGCCTCGTCCACTCAATACGACTGAATCTGCCCTCAACGTTGACCATTTATTGCCGCTAGCGCGCCAGTATAACGGTCCATTCTGGGCCTATGATGCGCAGATTATTCAACAGCGCATTGCCCAACTGCACGCCTTCGACGTGGTGCGTTTTGCGCAAAAAGCCTGTTCTAACACGCACATTCTGCGCCTGATGCATGCTGCGGGAGTAAAAGTCGATTCAGTTTCCCTGGGCGAGATTGAGCGTGCGCTGGTGGCGGGCTTTAAGCCCAACAGCGATGAAATCGTCTTTACCGCTGATGTTCTGGATAACGCCACGTTGGCCAGGATAGCTGAACTCAAGGTGCCGGTGAATGCCGGCTCCGTCGACATGCTGCATCAACTGGGTGCCGTGTCTCCCGGACACGCGGTCTGGCTGCGTATCAATCCGGGTTTTGGTCACGGCCACAGCCAAAAAACCAATACTGGCGGCGAAAACAGTAAACACGGTATCTGGCCCAGCGATCTGCCTGCTGCACAGGCCGCCATTGAACAATATGGACTGCGCCTCATCGGTATTCATATGCATATCGGTTCAGGCGTGGACTATGCGCACCTGCAGCAGGTCTGCGATGCGATGGTCGATCTGGTGGTGCAATTTGGTCAGGATATTGAGGCTATCTCTGCCGGCGGCGGTCTGTCTGTTCCCTATCACTATGGGGAAGACGCGATCGATACCGATCACTATTTTGGCCTGTGGGATGCCGCACGTCAGCGCGTAGCTGAACATCTGGGCCATGCCGTGAAGCTGGAAATTGAACCCGGCCGTTTCCTGGTCGCAGAGTCAGGTGTGCTGGTTTCGCAGGTTCGGGCGGTAAAAGAGATGGGCAGTCGTCACTTTGTGCTGGTGGATGCAGGCTTCAGTGATTTGATGCGCCCATCCATGTACGGCAGCTACCACCATATCTCTCTGATGGCCGGTGATAACCGGACTATCAACGAGCAAACGACGATCGATAGCGTGGTCGCGGGGCCTCTGTGCGAGTCAGGCGATGTTTTTACCCAGCTTGAAGGTGGCAAGGTGGAAACCCGGGCGATTCCAGCCGCTAAAGTCGGTGATTACCTGGTGTTTCATGATACCGGCGCTTACGGCGCGTCGATGTCTTCCAACTACAACAGCCGTCCGCTGATTCCTGAGATCCTGTTCGAAAACGGCGAGCCGCGGGAAATTCGTCGCGCGCAACGCATTGAGGAACTGCTGGCGCTGGAATGAGCCTAATGCGCGCAGTCAGGCTGTCGGGAAAGGGAAAGACGATGGCCGATATACGCCAGCCGCGCAACAGCCCGGCTGGCAGTGCATATCAAGGTGCAGGATAGGTATAACGGCGATGGATCGCTTCAAGCGCTTCCAGAACCTCATTGCTGAGGGTCAGGTTGGCGCTGTCAATATTGATCTGTAACTGGTCCAGCGTGGTCGCGCCCAGCAGGGTGCTGGAAACAAAGGGTTGCTGACGGACAAAAGCCAGTGCCATTTGTGAAGGATCAAGCTGATGCTGTTGAGCCAGCGCCACATATTCCGCCACCGCCAGTTGCGACTGCTCGCCGCTGTAACGTGTAAAGCGGCTAAACAAAGTATTACGCGCGCCAGCAGGTTGCGCACCGTTAAGGTATTTTCCGCTCAGCGTACCAAAAGCCAGGCATGAATAGGCCAGCAGTTCCACGCCTTCATGTTGACTGATTTCCGCCAGGCCCACTTCAAAGCTGCGATTCAGCAGGCTGTAGGGATTTTGAATAGAGACGATACGCGGTAGCTCGTGCTTTTCAGCCAGTTGCAGGTAACGCATTACGCCCCACGGCGTTTCATTCGATACGCCGATATAACGAATTTTGCCTGCCCGTACCTGCTCGGCCAGTGCTTCCAGCGTTTCTAACAAGGTGACAGGCACGCTGTTCTCACTGTATTGATAGCCGAGCTTGCCAAAGAAGTTGGTTTGGCGCTGCGGCCAGTGCAGCTGATACAGGTCAATGTAGTCGGTATTGAGGCGCTTCAGGCTGGCGTCCAGCGCTTCGCGAATATTTTTGCGATCCAGCGCCATGTTAGGGCGAATCGATGCATCGTTGCCGCGCGTCGGCCCGGCGACTTTACTGGCGAGAATGATTTTATCCCGGCTGCCGGTCTTTTTTAACCAGCTACCAATATACTTTTCGGTCAACCCCTGGGTTTCGGGACGCGGCGGTACCGGATACATCTCGGCGGTATCAATCAGGTTAATGCCCGAACTGACAGCTAAATCCAGTTGAGCGTGGGCGTCGGCTTCGCTGTTTTGCTCACCAAACGTCATGGTGCCCAATCCAAGCTGGCTGACTTCCAGCGTGCTATGGGGGATACGGTGATAATGCATTGCCGGCTTCCTTTTCTGTAGGGATAAGTATTCTGTCTTCAGGGACTATAGCGCGAGGCGTAGCGGGTAACAAAGGGGAACAACAAAGAGAAGTAGCCTGCCGACGAGGGGAGTGGCGACAGGCTGATACGTTTCGCATCTAGCGTTCAATAATGGTCGAGACTTCATCACTGTTAATCTGCACGGTATGGCCCGACTGATCGGTGTACTGCACCAGCCCCGTTTCTTTATCAATACTCGGTTTGCCTTCGGTCATAATCATACGGCCATCTTTTGTTGCCATGACATAATTGGAACTACATCCCGCTAATGTCACCGCAGCAGCGGCCAGTAATACAATTTTAATCAGCCCTTTCATTATGCTTATCCTCACGAATCGTCCATAGCAAAAAGTGTAGTAATAAATCCTTTTACCGATTGGGTTAATCGTATCAATCTGAAAATAACGGGGCGGCGCGGGGCCGCCCTTGACAATGCTAGCTCACTTTTTTCTTACTGCGCATAAGGTTAAGGCACTCAACGGCCATTGAGAAGAACATGGCAAAATAAATGTAACCTTTTGGTACATGCACGGCGAAACTTTCCAGAATCAGGGTGAAACCCACCAAAATCAGGAACGAAAGTGCCAGCATTTTTACCGACGGATGGCGATCAACGAACTCGCCAATAGTGCGGGCAGCAAACATCATCATGAGCACGGCAATGACGACCGCCGCCATCATAATAAACAGATGGTCAGAGAGGCCCACGGCCGTAATCACCGAGTCGAGACTAAAAATGATGTCGAGCAACATGATTTGGACAATCGCCCCAAAGAACGAGTTAACGTTGCTCTTGTGCTCGGTTTCCTCGCCTTCAATGGTTTCATGAATCTCCATGCTGGATTTCCACAGCAAAAATAATCCCCCAAACAGGAGGATCAGATCGCGTGCTGAAAAAGCATGATCCATCAGCGTGAAAAGCGGGTTGGTGAGTTTAGCGACCCAGGCAATGGAGGCCAGTAAACCCAGACGCATTAGCATGGCACCCATCAAACCGATACGACGTGCGCGGGCTTGCTGGTGTTTGGGAAGTTTCGCCACCACTAGCGACAGAAAGATAATGTTATCAATGCCCAGCACCACTTCCAGAATGGTCAGGGTACCCAGCGCCAGCCAGGCGTTGGGATCGTAAATCCAATCGAACATACCTGCACTCATATCCTAAACGAAAATTAAACAAAGATTATACGCACCAAATTTGTCTAACTCACCTTTAAATACAGTATCGGACATGAGAACGCCGTCGTCAGACCAGGAAATGACGCGCCAGTAAGGGGCCGGTAAAGCTTTTCTTGAGATAAAAACCACGTGGCAGCGTCATGATCGGCTGTCCGCGATCGCCAATCCCTTCGGTTAACGCTTTGCTGTTGGCCGCTTTCGGGCGAATCTGCAGCCAGGCACCATGACGGGCGGTAATACGTTCCACCTTGCCCAGTACGATCATATCCATTAACTCTTCCCAGTCCTGACGCAGCATCTCATCTTCCTGCGCGTCAGGGCTCCACAGCAGTGGCGCGCCAACCCGACGTTCGGCTAAGGGGATTTCACGCTCGCCTTCTACCGGGACCCACAGGACGCGCGCCAGCTTATGGCGAACATGGCTGTTTTGCCACGTCACACCGCTGTTACCGGTGAGTGGCGCGACGCACACAAACGTGGTTTCCAGCGGCTTGCCATAGCGATCGACAGGGATCGTTTTTAGTTCTATCCCCAGATGGGCAAAATCCTGTTCTGCTTTACTGCCCGCGCTGGCACCTAAGTGTAATTCCAGCAGCATACCTACCCAGCCTTTGTCCCGTTTAAGGTTGGCAGGCATCGGAATGCCCGCCTGTTCAGCCAGGGTTTGCAGCGTTAAACCCGCCAGCGTTTGTGCGCGTGACAGCAACGTTGCCTCATCTTCAGGTGGCCCGGGAAGGAATGTCATGTGAATAACTCATAATGATTAATAATTAAGCAGCCTGCGGCAACCTAAGGTTTTCCACAGGAAAGAACGCGGTATAACTCACATAATAACATGAAACATAGTACTTTTTTTTGAAGTGAAATTTGCCTGCTCTCACTAATGTAGCAGGTTATCCCAACTTGCTATCAACAATGAACAGGATCTCAGGCCCAGTTATCCACAGAAAAATGGGATAACCCTGGCTGGAACGGCCTACTGGTTCCATTTACAGCCTTGACTTTGCCAGTTTTTGACAAGAATTGGCCGTTTTGATGCAAGCTTAAGCCGATTGCTGTGGATAAAAAGCGTTGTGGTGGATCTTTAGCCAATTGTCAGCGTGAAGGATTTGTCCGGTGGATTTTCAGTGGGTAAAAAGCGGGTTATGCAAAAAAATTATCTTACATTTCAATTGAAAAAGACAATCTGGTTTTGAGCCTCCTCCGAAGTATCCTGAGATGTTATTCAGTTAACTCCCGCGTTCTGCACAAAGCTATCCACAGAAAACGTGAATAAGATCGCTCTTTTTAGTGGTCTTTGTTTATAACTTCGCATTAGTCTGTGAGTTATCCCAGTATTACGCCTGTAACCGCCCGCAAATCCAGTGGTTTACCGCCTGTAAGGAGTGTGAAACAATCAGACCATTCAATTTTAGCTTTTGAGGTAGTCCGGTGATCGATGATGATGGCTACCGCCCGAATGTTGGTATCGTAATTTGTAACAGGCAGGGGCAAGTGTTATGGGCCAGGCGCTTTGGACAGCACTCCTGGCAATTTCCTCAGGGAGGCATCAATCCCGGTGAAACCGCAGAACAGGCAATGTATCGCGAACTGTTCGAAGAAGTCGGGTTACACCGCAAAGATGTTCGAATACTTGCTTCTACCCGTAACTGGTTACGCTACAAGTTGCCAAAACGTTTGGTGCGTTGGGACACAAAACCGGTTTGTATTGGTCAGAAACAAAAGTGGTTTCTTCTGCAGTTGATGTGTAATGACGCAGATATTAATGTGCAACACAGCAGCACGCCGGAATTCGACGGCTGGCGGTGGGTAAGTTTTTGGTATCCGGTACGTCAGGTTGTTTCTTTTAAGCGCGATGTTTATCGTCGGGTTATGAAAGAATTTGCTGGCGTTGTCATGTCCATGCAGGAGAGTGCGGTGCAGCGAAATCATCCTGCCCATCGACGTAAAAGAGGATAGGCCACGCCCTTTATGCTCACTCAGTTGCGAGAAATTGTTGAAAAGGTGGCGAGTGCGCCACGTCTGAATGAAGCACTCGACATTCTGGTTAATGAGATCTGCCTGGCGATGGAAACGGAAGTTTGTTCCGTCTACCTCGCCGATCACGAACGTCGCTGTTATTACCTGATGGCCACACGCGGCCTGAAAAAACCGCGTGGCTTAACGGTCAAGCTGGCGTTTGATGAAGGTATTGTGGGCCTGGTGGGGCGACTTGCCGAGCCAATTAACCTTGCCGATGCGCAGAGCCATCCCAGCTATAAGTACATCCCTTCTGTAAAGGAAGAGCGCTATCGCTCTTTCCTTGGCGTGCCTATTATCAGCCGCCGTCAGCTCATGGGCGTGTTGGTGGTTCAGCAGCGTGAACATCGACAGTTTGATGAAAGCGAGGAGTCGTTTCTCGTTACCTTAGCCACGCAGCTGGCAGCGCTACTGTCTCAATCGCAGTTGAGTCAGTTGTTCGGTCAGTATCGTCTGGCGCGCATTCGGGCCATTGCTGCCGCGCCAGGTGTCGCTGTCGCTCCTGGATGGGTGGATGAAACCCAGCCGCTGCTTGATCAGGTTTCTGCCGCCTCGACGCTGGATCAGCAACGTGAACGCGAACGTTTATCGCTGGCGATGAGTGAAGCCGCCAATGAATTTCGTCGCTTCAGCAAACGCTTTACCGCCAGCGCGCAGAAAGAGAGCGCGGCGATCTTCGACCTCTACTCACACCTGTTAACTGACGCACGGTTGAAAAAAGATCTCTTTGCTGAGATCGAACGCGGATCGGTCGCCGAGTGGGCGGTCAAAACCGTGATTGAAAAGTTTGCCGCCCAGTTTGCCAGCCTGACGGACAGCTACCTGAAAGAGCGCGCAGGCGATCTGCGGGTGCTGGGGCAGCGCTTGCTGTTTCACCTCGATGATTCTCTGGTGGGCGTCAACGCCTGGCCTGAGCGTTTCGTCCTGGTGGCGGATGAACTGACGGCGACAACGCTGGCGGAAATTCCCCACGAGCGGCTGGCGGGGATTGTGGTCCGCGACGGCGCGGCAAACTCCCACGCGGCCATTTTAACCCGCGCGATGGGGATTCCGACCGTCATGGGCGCGGACATTCAGCCCAGTCAGTTAAACAAACGTCTGCTGATTGTCGATGGCTATCGCGGCGAACTGCTGATCGATCCTGAACCGGTGCTGGTGCAGGAGTACCAACGGTTAATCAGTGAAGAAAATGCCCTCAGTAAAATGGCTGAAGGCGGCGTGGACAGGCCTGGTGAACTGAGAAGCGGTCAGCGCGTGCAGGTCATGCTCAATGCGGGGTTAAGCCCGGAGCATGAGCAGACGCTGGGCAGTTGGGTTGACGGTATTGGCCTTTATCGCACTGAAATTCCCTTTATGCTGCAGAGCGGCTTCCCGTCCGAAGAAGAGCAGGTTGCTCAGTATCAGGGCATGTTACAACTGTTCCATGAAAAACCGGTTACGCTGCGCACGCTGGATATCGGGGCAGACAAACAGTTGCCGTACATGCCGATTAGTGAAGAGAACCCTTGCCTGGGCTGGCGGGGCATTCGTCTCACGCTCGACCAACCCGAGATTTTTATGGTGCAGGTGCGCGCCATGCTGCGTGCTAACGCCGCGTCAGGCAATCTGAGCATTTTACTGCCGATGATTAGCCATATCGATGAGATCGACGAGGCCAAACGCCTTATTCAACGCGCCGGAACGGAAGTGGAAGAGATGCTCGGCTATACGATTCCGAAGCCGCGCATCGGGATTATGATTGAAGTGCCTTCCATGGTGTTTATGATCCCGCATCTGGCCTCACGCGTCGATTTTGTGTCTGTCGGGACCAATGACCTGACCCAGTATTTACTGGCGGTGGATCGCAACAATACGCGCGTGGCGAATCTGTATGATTCACTGCATCCGGCGATGCTGCGCGCGCTGCAGGCCATTTCCATTGAAGCCCATTTGGCGAATCTGGAATTATGCTTGTGTGGTGAAATGGCGGGCGATCCGATGTGTGTGGCGCTCTTGATAGGGATGGGATATCACCATCTCAGCATGAACGGCAAGAATGTCTCGCGCGTAAAATATCTGCTGCGCCATCTGGATTATGAAGAAGTGCAGAAACTCAGTACCCAGGCGCTCAAAGCTTACTCGGCGTCAGATGTGCGTCAGCTGGTGTCGGCGTTTATGGAAGAGCGCGGTCTGGGCGGCCTGATTCGGGGTGGGCGTTAACCCAGGTTACATTTCTGCGGCTACTCAGAAAACTGGCTGTGCTATCATGCCCAGCCCTAATTTATGTGCATCACGTCCCCTTTTCAGGGCTGAAAATATACGGTGAATGATGAATAACGGCTATATCGCATTTCCGCAGTTCGACCCGGTAATCTTCTCGATCGGACCGCTTTCGCTTCACTGGTACGGATTGATGTATCTGGTGGGTTTTGTTTTCGCCATGTGGCTGGCGGTGCGTCGGGCGAACAAGCCGGGCAGCGGCTGGAAAAAAGAGGAAGTAGAAAACCTGCTTTACGCCGGTTTCCTGGGCGTTTTCCTGGGTGGACGTATTGGTTACGTGCTGTTTTATAACCTGCCCCTGTTTCTCGATAACCCACTGTACCTGTTCAAAGTCTGGGATGGCGGTATGTCATTCCACGGTGGACTGATTGGCGTGATTCTGGTGATGCTGATCTTCGCTCGCCGTACCAAACGACATTTCTTCCAGGTTTCAGACTTTATTGCGCCTCTGATTCCGTTTGGCCTCGGTGCTGGTCGCCTTGGTAATTTCATCAATGGTGAGTTGTGGGGCCGCGTGGATCCCAACTTCCGTTTTGCCATGCTGTTCCCGGGTTCGCGCAGCGAAGATATCGCGCTGGCAGCCAACAACCCACAATATCAGGCATTACTGAACACTTATGGCGTACTGCCACGTCATCCTTCACAGCTCTATGAGCTGTTTCTTGAAGGCATCGTGCTGTTCATTATCCTGAACCTGTTTATTCGTAAACCACGCCCGATGGGCAGCGTTTCTGGCCTGTTCCTGATCGGCTACGGCTGCTTCCGCTTTATTGTCGAATTCTTCCGTCAGCCCGACGCACAGCTTGGTTTGCTCACCGGTGGACTCAGCATGGGACAACTGCTGTCTCTGCCCATGATCATTGCCGGTGTGATTATGATGATTTGGGCGTACCGTCGTCGCCCGCAGCAACAACTTCACGAGGAAAAATGAAACAGTATCTGGACTTAATGCGCTACGTGTTGAACGAAGGCACACCAAAATCTGACCGTACCGGTACAGGCACGCTTTCAATTTTTGGTCACCAGATGCGTTTTAATCTGCAGGATGGTTTTCCGCTGGTCACCACCAAGAAGTGCCATCTGCGCTCCATCATTCATGAACTGCTCTGGTTTCTGCAAGGCGATACCAACATTGGTTACCTCAAAGAAAACAAGGTTTCAATTTGGGATGAGTGGGCGGATGAACAAGGTAATCTGGGGCCGGTTTACGGCAAGCAGTGGCGTAGTTGGGGCACGGCAAGCGGCCAGGAGATTGATCAAATCACCAAGGTGATTGAACAACTGAAACGCGATCCGGATTCCCGCCGCATTATTGTGTCCGCCTGGAACGTCGGTGAGCTGGACGAGATGGCGCTGGCACCCTGCCATGCATTTTTCCAGTTCTATGTTGCCGACGGCAAACTGTCCTGCCAGCTTTACCAGCGCTCTTGCGACATCTTCCTCGGCCTGCCGTTTAATATCGCGAGTTATGCGCTGCTGGTGCATATGGTGGCGCAGCAGTGCGATCTGGAAGTGGGCGATTTCGTCTGGACCGGGGGCGATACGCACCTGTACAGCAATCACCTTGAGCAGGCTCGCCTGCAGCTAACGCGTGAGCCGCGGCCCCTGCCTAAGCTTATTATCAAGCGCAAGCCAGCGTCGCTGTTTGATTATCACTTCGACGATTTCGAGATTGAAGGCTACGATCCGCATCCAGCGATTAAAGCGCCGGTTGCCGTTTAAATCTCACCCCATAAAAAACCCCGGTATGGCGCTGTATACCGGGGTTTTTATTGTTTGTCTGGCGTAACATTGCGGCGTTGATCGCAAACTTTTGTTTAAACACAACAACCAGATAAACGCCTCTGCAGCGCCGCTTCCCGTTCCCGGTTTTTCACTTTGCCAGACCGCCCGCCACACCGCACTCTACTGCCATGAAAAAACAAACGTCAAAAGGTTTCACGCTGGCAGAGCTGCTGTTCGTCATGGTGATTGTCGGTATTCTCAGTGCATTTGCCACTCAGGGCTGGCAACGCTGGCAGCAGCGTCAACAGCTACGGGACAGCGCCCGGCAACTGCAGAACTTCCTGCTCAGCGTGCGGGCGCAGGCCAACTGGCAAAACCGTGACTTTATTCTGTGGGCGCGCACGACCCAGCCCTGGTGCGTTGGTGTAGCCGAACCACCGGTCAACGGCTGTGAGGCCGCCAGGCGTCTGCATTTTATTGCGCCGCACGCGGATGTCGCCTTGCAGCCGTTGCGCGGTGAACCCGGTTTTTACGGACGCCGCAACGTTGCCAAAGCCGGTAGCATTGAGCTGGTGAATGCGGCAGGACGAATACGGCTGATTATCTCTTCACGGGCACGGATTCGCCTGTGTCTGGCAGATGAAGCGGGCTGTGAATGAAAATGGCCGGATTTAGCCTGCTGGAAATGCTGATTGCGATGTCCATCAGTGCGGTACTGATGGTCGGGGCGGGGCGCTTTATGCCGCTGCTGCTGGGTGAAAACCTCAGGCTGCAACAGCGGGTGCAGTTGCGCCTGGAGTTGCAGCAAATACTGTCTACCCTGGAAAAAGCCGTGCGCAGGGCGGGATATTGCCAGGGAGAATGTGGCAGCGGGGGAGTGACGGTAGCGGAGAGCTGTCTGCTTATTCGCGTTGATGAAAACAGCAACGGTCACTGGGAAGGGATCAGCCACAGCGAAAGCGACTATTACGGCTATCGTCTGCGGCAAAAACAGCTGGAGATGCAGCGCGGTGTGGATAACTGTAACGGCGGTGGATGGGAGCGCTTGTCCGATCCCGCTTTTCTCTCCGTGGAAGCCTTTGATGTGCAGCGGGAAGGTCGCCTGATCAACATTTTGCTGCAGGGCCGGTCTGGTCAACAGGACGAAACGGTAGCGCGCTGGGTCGAGGGCATGAATTTGTGAAGGCGCAGGGCAACAGTGCGCTGGGCATGGTGTTGATCATTATGCTGACAGGGAGCCTGACGCTGCATGCCAGCCGTGAGATGCTGGCGCAGGGGATGAGCGGAGTGGCCGATGAACAGCGTTTCATTCAGGGATTCTGGCAGGCACAGTCGGCGCTGCAGTGGGGGCTGACATTACAGTGGCCGGAACAACAGACGTTGACCTGCCAGCAGGAGAAACAGTATGGCTGGCAGAGCTGCCTGCAGAGAACCGCAGATGATAAGGGATTGCTTAAAGGTGAAGACCGCACCAGTGAGATGGCCTCATGGCACTGGGTCAGAGTGCAGGGTCGCCGTCTTCATCCCTTGCCGCAAGGCTGGATTGACTACTGCCCGCTGGCCGCAGCGGAAGACTGCTTCTGATGCGGGAGGATTCAGCCTGCCGGAAGCCCTGTTTGCTCTGCTCCTGATGGCCGTCAGCACCAGCGCTCTGCTGCAGTATCACCGGGTGCTGACGCTGGGATTCAGCCAGCAGTGGCAACAACGCGAAGCCTGGCGCGTGGCAGAGCAACGGCTGCTCGGCCGCGAGGTGCCGGGCTGGCAATCCCGGTCAGAGAAAACCCAGGGGCCGGCGGGCTGTGTGCTGGAAAAAGCTGAGGTAAGCGGGCCGCATCAACGTCACGCCAGCCTGATGCGTGTAACCTGTTAACCGCCAGGGGGCGCTATCGCCCACCGCCTTTTGTTAGGCTTCAAATGCGATACGCGGTAGAGTGAATACCCTCTGACGTCGCTATGCCGTTTTGATTTTCCACAGGAGTTTTCATGTTTCACGTTTATCACTCTAATCAGCTTGATCTGCTCAAAAGCCTGGCAGCCAGAGTGATTAAACTGGACCCACTTGACGATCCCTTCGCCTCAGAAATGGTTCTGGTGCAGAGTCCGGGCATGGCGCAATGGTTACAGATGGAACTGGCACAAACCTTTGGTATTGCGGCGAATATCGAATTCCCGCTACCGGCCAGCTTTATCTGGGAAATGTTTGTTCGCGTCCTGCCGGACATTCCGGTCGAAAGTGCCTTCAGTAAAGCCAGCATGAGCTGGAAGCTGATGCATCGTTTACCCTCACTGCTGCGTCAGGATGAGTTTGCCTCGCTGCGTCATTACCTGAGCGACGATGGCGACAAGCGCAAGCTGTTTCAGCTCAGCGCCCGTATCGCTGACCTGTTTGACCAGTATCTGGTTTATCGCGCCGACTGGCTGAACAGTTGGGAACGTGGCCAAAACATTGACGGCCTGGGCGATGCCCAGATCTGGCAGGCGGCGCTGTGGCGTGACTTAGTGAATTACACCGAGGAACTGGGCCAGCCTAAATGGCACCGTGCCAACCTCTATGCGCGCTTTATTCATACGCTGGAGCAGGCGCAGACCGCCCCGGCTAACCTGCCCGAGCGGGTTTTTATTTGTGGTATTTCAGCGCTTCCGCCGGTCTATCTGCAGGCGTTGCAGGCGCTGGGCCGCCACATTGATATTTATCTGCTGTTCACGAATCCCTGCCGCGATTACTGGGGCGACATTCAGGATTATGCCTTTCTGGCGAAGTTACAAAGTCGTCAGCGTCGCCGCCACGATCGGGACGAATACCGTGGATTGTTTAGTGACGCGGCGCGCGCGCCTGCGCTGTTCAGTGAGCAGGGCGAGCAGCAGCTGACTAACCCGCTCCTGGCCTCCTGGGGCAAGCTGGGGCGCGATAATCTTTATCTGCTCAGCCAGATGGATCTCAACAGCGAAATTGACGCCTTTGTCGATGTTGAAGAAGACAACCTGCTACACAGCATGCAGCACGATCTTCTCAACCTGCAGGACAACGCGGTGATTGGCCTGACGGCGGATGAACTGGCCTACAGCGGACAAAAGCGTCAGCTTGACCCCGAGGATCGCTCGATCGCCATACAGGTCTGCCACAGCGTGCAACGTGAAGTGGAAGTGCTGCAGGATCATTTACTGGCGCTGATGGAGGCCAGTCCTGGGTTAAAAGCGCGCGATATCATCGTCATGGTGGCAGACATTGACGCTTATGCGCCCTTTATTCAGGCCGTGTTTGCCAATGCGCCGACCGAACGCTATCTGCCCTTTGCCATCTCTGACCGTCGGGCCAGCCAGGCGCATCCGGCGATTGTCGCTTTTTTGCAGTTACTGGCGCTGCCCGACAGCCGTTTTGTCTCAGAGGATGTGCTGGCGCTGCTGGACGTACCCGCCTTAGCGAATCACTTCTCTATTGATGAGAGCGGACTGCGTTTACTGCGGCGCTGGGTAAGTGAGTCCGGCGTGCGCTGGGGGCTGGATGATGCCAGCGTTGAGGCATTGTCCTTGCCAGTTACCGGTCAGCACACCTGGCGCTTTGGCCTGCAACGCATGCTGCTTGGCTATGCGATGGAAAGTCAGCATGGCGACTGGCAGGGCATTTTACCTTACGATGAGTCGAGCGGGCTGGTGGCCGAACTGGCGGGCCATCTGGCCGAACTGTTGTCACGGCTTAATCACTGGCGTCAGGTCTTGTCCGAACCGCGCCCGCTGGAAGCCTGGCTGCCTTTATGCCGCGAGCTGCTCAATGCGTTCTTTACGGCCGATACGGAAACTGAAGCCGCATTACTGCTGGTGGAAGAGCAGTGGAAGGCGCTGATTGAATATGGCATGGACGCACGTTTCGATGAGCCGATCCCGGTGGTATTGCTGCGTGACGATCTGCGCGGTCGGCTGGACCAGCAGCGCATCAGCCAACGCTTTCTTGCCGGGCAAATCAACTTTTGTACCCTGATGCCGATGCGCTCCATTCCTTTCCGTGTCGTATGCTTACTGGGCATGAATGACGGCGTTTATCCGCGCACCTTAGCGCCGCTGGGATTTGACCTGATGCAGCATCAGTCGCGCAAAGGCGACCGCAGCCGACGTGATGATGACCGCTACCTGTTTCTGGAGGCCCTGATTTCGGCACAGCAACAGCTCTATATCAGCTATATCGGACGCGCAATCCAGGACAACACCGAACGCTATCCCTCAGTACTGGTCACTGAATTACTGGAGTATATCGGGCAAAGTTTCTACCTGCCCGGGGATGAGGATCTGGATCTGGACGAGAGCGCACTGCGGGTCAGGGCGCATCTGGAACATTTACACAGCCGCATGCCGTTTGCGCCGGAAAACTTCCAGCCCGCGTCGACGGCACGCAGCTTTGCCCGCGAGTGGCTCCCGGCCGCGCAAGGCACCGGCCAGCCGCAACCTGATTTTGTCCAGCCCCTGCTCACTCCGCCCGTAGAGACACTCGCCCTGGAGCAGTTCCTGCGATTCTGGCGTCATCCGGTTCGGGCCTGGTTTCAGCAACGTCTGGGCGTCAGTTTCTGGCTTGAGGAAAATGAACTGCCCGATAGCGAGCCTTTTGCCCTGGACAGCCTGGAGCGTTACCAGATTAATGCCCAGTTACTGAATGCATTGGTGACGGGCGATGACACCGATCGTCTTTATGCACATCATCGCGCCGCAGGAAACTTACCTTACGGTGCCTTTGGCGAGCTGTTCTGGCAGGCTCAGCGCGAAGAGATGCAGGAGGTGGCGGCGGAAGTGAGCAGTCAACGCAGCGAAGGTGAAAGCTGGGAGATCAATCTGGATCTGGACGGCGTCAGGTTATCCGGTTGGCTGACCCAGGTGCAGAGCGATGGTCTGTTGCGCTGGCGTCCGGGCGTGCTGAATATCAATGATGGTTTATTACTGTGGCTCGAGCATTTAGTTTATTGTGCACTGGGCGGTAACGGCAGAAGCCGGATGTTTGGCCGACAGCACAGTTACTGGTGCTTCCACGCCGTTACGCCGGATGACGCCATCGCCACGTTAGCGCGCTACATGCAAGGTTATCTGCAGGGAATGCGGGAACCCTTAATGCTGCTGACCAAAAGCGGCGGTGCCTGGCTCAACGCCTGTTTCGATAAAAAAAGCCAACAGTTCCTGACGGATGAGGCGACTCAGCTCAAAGCCCGTAATAGTTTACTGGCGGCCTGGGTGGGCGGTTATCAGCAGGAGGGCGAGGGGAGCGATCCCTATTTGCAGCGGTTGTGCAGGGCACTGGACGCGTCTCATGTACAGCGCATAACCGAGGCCGCGGAGCACTGGTACTTGCCGGTACTGCAGGCCCATCAGGACGATCGGTAAGTCACACCTTTACAGGTGATGAGAACACCAAAAACGTTTGTTGTATTTTCAGCCGTCGATGCGCTGGCAAGGCGGCTTTTGGGTAACGTAAGAGGTTTACATGCGCACACATGCACGCTTGATCCTGGCCATCCTGTTCAGCCTGGTGGCGTTTACGGTTCAGGCCGAGACCGGCCCCGGCTGGCAGCCCGTTAACAGTACCATTGGTAAAAGCCAACAGGATTCGCGCCAGTATCAGGCGATCACGCTGAATAATGGCATGACCGTGCTGCTGGTATCAGACAAGGATGCACCTAAGTCGCTGGCGGCCTTAACGCTGCCGATTGGTTCACTGGACGATCCTGCACAACAGCCTGGCCTGGCGCACTACCTTGAACACATGGTGCTGATGGGCTCAACGCGTTATCCGCAGCCTGACAGCCTGGCTGACTTCCTCAAGAAGCACGGGGGCAGTCACAACGCCAGCACGGCATCCTATCGCACGGCTTATTACCTTGAAGTGGAAAATGATGCGCTGGAGCCTGCCGTCGATCGCCTTGCGGACGCGATTGCTGAGCCGTTGCTGGACCCGGTCAATGCTGACCGGGAACGCCACGCGGTCAATGCCGAGCTGACCATGGCGCGCGCGCGGGACGGTTTGCGCATGGGGCAGGTCAGTGCCGAGACGATCAATCCGGCCCATCCGGCAGCACATTTTTACGGGGGCAATCTGGAAACGCTACGGGATAAGCCGGGTAGTAACCTGCATCAGGCGCTGCTGGACTTTTACCATGGTCACTATTCAGCCAATCTGATGAAGGCGGTTATCTACAGTAATCAATCCCTGGCGCAGATGGCCGCCATTGCGGCCAACACCTTTGGTCGGGTGGCGAACCACAATGCCAGCGTCCCCGCGATTAGCGAGCCGGTCGTCACGGAAGCACAGCAGGGCATTATTATTCATTACGTGCCTGCACAACCCCGTAAGCAGTTGAAAATCGAGTTCCGTATCCCGAATAACAGCGACCGCTTCCGCAGTAAAACGGACACGCTCATCGGCTATTTAATGGGCAACCGTAGCCCAAATACGCTGGCAGACTGGCTGCAAAAACAGGGGCTGGCCGATGGCGTCAGCGCAGGGGCCGACCCTGTCACCGAACGCAACAGCGGCGTTTTTACGGTCAACGTGTCGCTAACCGATAAAGGCCTTGCCCAGCGCGATGATGTGGTTGCGGCCGTCTTTAGCTACATTTCTATGCTGCGAGAAAAAGGCATCGATCGCCGCTATTTCGACGAAGTTTCCCGTGTTCTGGCGCTGGATTTCCGTTATCCCTCCATCACGCGCAATATGGATTATATCGAATGGCTGGCCGATACGATGCAGCGTGTGCCGGTGGAGCACACGCTGGATGCGCCTTACCTTGCCGACCAGTATGATGCTGAGGCGATTCAGGGCCGTCTTAACAGCATGACGCCGCAGAATGCCCGCATCTGGTACATCAGCCCACAGGAACCGCACAACAAGCTGGCCTATTTTGTCAACGCGCCTTATCAGGTTGATAAGATCACCGCTCAGACGTTTACCCAGTGGCAGCAGCGCGGGCGTGACATGCAATTCGCGATGCCCGTACTGAATCCCTACATTCCTGATGATTTCTCGCTGGTTGCTACCGGGGACAAGGTCTACCGCCATCCGGTGAAGCTGGATAACGATTACGGTATGCGCATTTACTGGATGCCAAGCCAGTTCTATAGCAGTGAACCCAAAGCCAGCATTACCGTCGCGCTGCGAAATCAGCAGGCCATCAGCGATGCGCGCCAACAGGTGCTGTTTGGTCTGAACGACTATCTGGCCAGCCTCGCGCTGGATGAGCTGAGTTCGCAGGCGTCGATTGGCGGGATCAGTTTCTCGACCAGTGAAAACGATGGCCTGGTCTTTAACGCCAGTGGCTTTACGCAACGCCTGCCCGCGTTACTCAAACAGTTAGTTGATCGTTACAGCACCTTCCGGCCCAGTGAATCTCAGCTTGAGCAGGCCAAATCCTGGTACCTGGAACGGCTGGATGCGGCCGAAAAAGGCAAAGCCTTTGAGCAGGCGATTCAGCCTATGCAGCTGTTATCGCAACTGCCTTACACTCAGCGCGAGACAAGGCGCAAACTGGTGAGCGGCATTACGCTGGATGAGGTGGTGGCCTACCGTGATGCGTTAATTAAAAATGCCACGCCGGAAATGATGGCGGTGGGCAATCTCAGCGCCGACAGCGTGACCCAACTGGGGCGCGATCTGAAACAACAGATGCAGTGTGGAGGTATTCACTACTGGCACAGCAACTACCTCAGCGTTGAAAAGCCGCTGAAGGCGAATCTGGAACAGCACGGCAGCAGCACAGACTCTGCGCTGGCGGCACTCTATATTCCCCTGGGCTATGACGAGTACCAAAGCATGGCGAACAGCGCGATGCTCAGCCAGATCGTGCAGCCCTGGTTTTACAACCAGCTGCGTACAGAAGAGCAACTGGGCTATGCCGTGTTTGCCTTCCGGATGCCAGTAGGACGTCAGTGGGGAATCGGTTTTCTGTTGCAAAGTAACAGCAAGCAGCCTGCTTATCTGATGCAGCGCTATCAGGCATTCTATCCACAGGCAGAGCAGCGGCTTCGCACGATGAGCCAGGCCGACTTTACCCAGTACCAGCAGGCGATGCTCAACGATCTTAAACAGCGTCCGCAAACGCTAAATGAAGAAGCCGATCGTTTTAGCCGTGATTTTGATCGCCAGAACTACGATTTTGATACCCGGCAAAAGCTGATGGAGCAGGTCCAGCTGCTTACGCCAGCCGGTCTGGCCGATTTCTTTCATCAGGCCGTGATGCAGAAAAAAGGGATGGCAATGACGTCGCAGATTGCCGGTAGCGGCGAGCGCAAAATTGAATTTGCTCCACTACCTGGCTGGAGAACCTGGCAGGAAATCGCCAAACTGCAGCAGTCGCTGCCGGTAAAGAGTGAAATCCAATGATGCAGTCAAGACCCGAGTCACTTGACCCGTTAACGCTGCCGCTGAACGGCGAGCGGTTAATTGAGGCGTCAGCGGGGACCGGCAAAACATTCACTATCGGCCTGCTTTATTTACGCCTGCTGTTAGGGTTGGGCGGTGAGCATGCCTGGCGCAGGCCACTGTCCGTCGAAGAAATTCTGGTGGTGACCTTTACCGAAGCCGCCACGGCGGAGCTTCGGGGCCGTATTCGTGACAATATCCATCAGCTACGGCTGGCCTGCGTGCGCGGTAAAAGTCAAAACCCGATGCATCAACAGCTGATTGCACAAATCCCTGACCTGCCACAGGCGGCGTCACAGCTGCTGGCGGCCGAGCGGCAAATGGACGAAGCGGCTATTTTCACCATCCACGGCTTCTGTCAGCGCATGCTTAACCTGAACGCGTTTGAATCGGGGATGTTGTTCGAGCAGGAGCTGATTGAAAACGAACAAACCCTGCTCCGGCAGGCGACGGCCGATTTCTGGCGTCGTCAGTGTTACCCGCTGTCGCTGGATGTGGCCAGAGTGATTGCGGCGGAGTGGAGCGGGCCAGACAGTTTGCTGACCACGCTACGACCCTGGCTACAGGGAGAATCGCCGACGCTCAGGCGTCCCCCTCGTGCAGATGAAACCCTGGCCTCACGTCATGCGGCCAATCTTCAGCGTATCAACGCCCTTAAGCAGCAGTGGCAGGCCGCCAGCGACGATGTGGAAGGCATTATTACCGCATCTGGCGTTGATAAACGCAGTTATAGCAGTAAGCACTTACCTAACTGGGTTACCAAAGTGACACAGTGGGCACAGAGTGAGACGCTTGATTATCAGTATCCCAAAGAGCTGGAGCGCTTTGGACAGCAGGTGCTGCATGAGAAAACGAAAAAGGGCGAGGCGCCACAGCATTCCCTGTTTGACGCGGTGGATCGGTTCCTGGCAGAACCGCTAACGTTACGCGATGTCATTATCTGGCAGGCCCTGACGGAGGTCCGCGAAGCAGTCCAGCGTGAGAAGCGTCAGCGTGCATTACTGGGCTTTGATGACCTGTTAAGTCGTCTGGATGAGGCACTTCAGCAGCCGGGCGGGGCGCTTCTGGCTGAAACCATTCGTAGCCGTTTTCCGGTGGCGTTGATCGATGAATTTCAGGATACCGACCCGCAGCAGTATCGCATCTTCCGCACGCTGTATATTCATCAGCCAGACTTAGCGCTGCTGCTTATCGGCGATCCCAAGCAGGCTATCTATGCTTTCCGTGGCGCGGATATTTTTACCTATCTGCGCGCCCGGAGTGAAGTTAGTGCTCACTACACATTAGATACCAACTGGCGTTCGTCCCCAGAAATGGTGGACAGCGTTAACCGGTTGTTTTCGCAGGTCGATGCGCCGTTTCTGTTCTCTTCGATCCCTTTTCTCCCGGTCAGTCCGGCTGCGCCCAACCAGGACTTGAAACTGATTTACCAGCAACAGCCGCAGCCCGCCTTACGCTTCTGGCTTCAGCCGGGGGAAGGCGTTGGAGTAAGTGATTACCAACAATTTATGGCACAGCAGTGTGCTGCAGACATCAGCCGCTGGCTGGTGGCGGGACAGCAGGGACAGGCGCAGATTGGCAAAGGTGATGCCCTACAGCCGGTTAAAGCATCGGACATTACCGTGCTGGTACGCAGCCGGACCGAGGCCAGCCTGATCCGCGATGCGCTGAACAGCCTGGCGATTCCCTCGGTTTATCTGTCCAGTCGCGACAGCGTTTACACTACGCCCGAAGCGCGTGAGCTGTTGTGGCTTTTACAGGCGGTTCAGTCCCCTGAGCAGGAGCGATTACTGCGCAGCGCGCTGGCGACGTCCATCTTCGCGATTGATGCCGCAGAACTGGACGCTCTGACGCAGAACGAACGCGACTGGGATGCGCTGGTAGAGCAGTTTGTCAGCTGGCAGCAAATCTGGCATCAGCGTGGTGTTTTACCCATGCTGCGTGACGTAATGATCAAGCGGCAGCTGGCCGAAAATATGCTGGCGTCAGACAACGGTGAACGGCGCTTAACCGATCTGATGCACCTGGGTGAATTACTGCAGGAAGCCGCGGTTCAACTCGACAGCACGCATGCGCTGGTGCGTTTTCTGGCGCAGCAAATTGCCCGTCCCGACAACCAGGCCTCTAGCCAGCAACTGCGGCTGGAAAGCGATCGCCACCTGGTGCAAATCGTCACCATTCATAAATCGAAAGGGCTGCAGTATCCTCTGGTCTGGCTGCCCTTTGCCGCCGGCTTCCGCGAGGCCGCCAGCGCCCTGTATCACGATCGCGAAAGCTTTGCCGCGATGCTGGACGTGCAGGGCGATGAGCAAAGCCTGTCGCTGGCAGAAGAGGAGCGGCTGGCAGAAGACTTGCGTCTGCTTTACGTGGCGCTTACCCGCTCGGTGTACCACTGCAGCGTGGGCATTGCGCCGCTGATCAAAGGGGCACGTAAAAAGGAAGGCGAGAGCGATCTGCACAAAAGCGCGCTCGGTTATCTGGTCCAGCGCGGTGAAACTGCCGATGCCGCACAGCTCAGCCAGCATCTGCAGGCGCTTGAGGGGGCGGGCATTGAGGTCATAAGCAGCGAACTCCAGCCCGGCGCGATCTGGCATGAAGGCGAAGGTCGTGACGATGCGCTGAGTAGTCGGGAAATGACGCGTGCGCTGGCAGACAGCTGGCGCGTCACCAGTTATTCGGGATTACAGCAGCACGGTAGCTCACCGCTGCTGGATGCGTTACCTAAATTTGATATTGATGCCGCGGGTGAAGCGGCAGACGATGAAGACGCTCTGTTAACGCCGCACCATTTTCCTCGCGGCGCTGCACCTGGTACTTTTCTGCACGGGCTGTTTGAATCAATTGATTTTACCGAACTGCCAGACGCGATCTGGCTGGAAGATCAGCTGCAGCAAAATGGCTATCCGCTGAGCTGGCTTCCGGTCATTCAGCAGTGGATTGCGCGCGTGCTGACGACGCCGCTTAACAAGGAAGGCCTGACGCTGGCCAGTATCAACAGCAGTGACCGACTTATCGAAATGGAATTCTATCTGCCGATTAACAATTTGCTGACTGCAGCCGATCTGGATGCGCTGGTGCGCCGCTACGATCCCCTGTCGCAGCGCGGAGCTAAGCTGGATTTCCGGCAGGTCAAAGGCATGCTGAAAGGCTTTATCGACCTGGTGTTCCGCTGGCAGGGGAAATACTATCTGCTGGATTACAAATCCAACTGGCTGGGTGAAAGCCATGCCGCTTACACGCCCGAAGCGATGGAGCAGGCCATGATCGATCACCGGTACGATCTGCAATATCAGCTGTATACCCTGGCGTTGCACCGTTATCTGCAGCATCGGCTGGCAGGCTACGACTACCAACAGCATTTCGGCGGGGTATTTTACCTGTTTCTGCGCGGCATGGACGGCAGCTCTGCCGATAACGGCATTTTCGCGACCCGACCCGACCCGGCGTTTATTGATGAGATGGATAGGTTGTTTGGCAACACAGAGGAAATGTTATGAGTGATATAAACGCCTTGCTGCTCCAGGCAGTCGAAAAGCGTTTACTGCGTCCTCTGGATATTCAGTTTGCCCGCTTAATCGCGGATGAAACCCGGCCTTTTCTGCTGTTGGCGGCGGCCTGCGTGAGTGCGGATGCCGGAGAAGGCCATGTCTGTCTGCCGCTGGCTAATCTGAGCGAGGCAGGGTTGTTTGCAGGTCGTCAGCCTGCACTGGCCCAGGCTCTGTGGCAGGCTGCAGGCGCACCGGACGATCTGCATGCGCAGCTGGCGGGCTGGTCGGCAGTCAGCGACGGCAGTGCCGTTACCCCGCTGGTGCTGAGCAATCAGCGTTTGTATCTGCATCGTCTGTGGCAGAGCGAAGGGCAGGTTGCGCGCTTTTTCTCATTGCAGCCCGACGAAGGACGCTTCGATTCGCACCGCGCCAGTGAGGTGTTAAACGACCTGTTTGGCAGCCTTCCTGATGACTGGCAAAAGATTGCCGCTGCTGTGGCACTGACGCGCAAAACCGCCGTGATTTCCGGTGGTCCCGGAACCGGTAAAACCACGACGGTAGCAAAACTGCTGGCTGCGCTGATTCGTCTGAATACGCTGCCATTGCGCATACAGCTGGCAGCACCCACCGGAAAAGCGGCGGCCCGTTTAACGGAGTCGCTGGGTAAAGCTCTGCAGGGGCTGGCGGTGAACGAGGAAGAGCGCGCCCGTTTCCCTGCGGAAGCGACGACGCTGCATCGCCTGCTCGGCGCGCAACCCGACACGCAGCGCCTGCGTTATCATGCGGGAAATCCTCTGCATCTGGATGTGCTGGTGGTGGATGAAGCCTCGATGGTCGATCTGACCATGATGGCAAAACTGATTTCCGCCCTGCCTCATCACGCCAGAGTGGTGTTTCTGGGTGATCGCGATCAGCTGGCCTCGGTTGAGGCGGGCGCAGTGCTGGGGGACATTTGCCGCTGTAGCGAAACAGGGTTTAGCGCTTCCCGGGCCTTGCAACTGACAACCCTTACCGGTTGTACGCTTGTGGGCAACGACGCCGAGGCTGCACCCGCGGTACGCGACAGCATTTGCCTGCTGCGGCAGAGTTATCGTTTCGATGAGAAGTCAGGAATCGGCCAACTGGCCCGGGCGGTGAATCAGGGCGATGCGCGCCAGATGAAGACTATTTTCGCCGCAGGGCACCACGACGTTTCTTTTCAGCCGCTCAATGACGGCGACGCTTATCAGGCGATGCTGGACGAGGTGGCGCGGGGCTATGAGGCATATCTGCACGCTGTGCAGCAGCAGGCCGCGCCGGAACAGGCCATCGCGGCATTTAGCCGCTACCAGCTGTTATGTGCCCTGCGTGAAGGGCCGTTTGGCGTACACGGACTGAATCAGCGCATAGAGCAGCGTCTGATGCAGCTGCAACGTCTTCGCCGTCCTGCGCTGGGCAGCCGCTGGTATCCAGGCCGTCCGGTCATGATCACCCGCAATGACAGCGCGCTTGGGCTGTTTAACGGCGATATTGGTATTACTTTACGTGACGAAGAAGGCCAGCTCAGGGTGTTTTTTCCGTTGCCGGATGGCAGCGTCAAAGCGATTCAGCCCAGCCGTTTACCGTCCCATGAAACCGCCTGGGTGATGACAGTACATAAGTCGCAGGGATCAGAATTTGACCATACCGCGTTGGTCATGCCGACTCAGTTTCTGCCGGTGCTGACTCGCGAGCTGGTTTATACCGCCATTACGCGCGCGCGCAGTCAGCTGACCATTTACAGCGATCGCTCAATATTTGAACGTGCCGTACAGCTGCAAACTCAGCGACGCAGTGGACTGGTGGAAAGGTTAGAGGCTGCCGGGCAGGCATAATAAGCAGGGCGGCAGGATGGCCGCCCGGTTGACGGTCAGGTTAAATCGGCCATCAGCACCTTTGAACGGCGCTGATAGTTGTACATCTCTTTCTTACTTTCTGGCAGCGACTCAATATCCACCGGCGTAAAGCCGCGCTCCTGGAACCAGTGAATACTGCGCGTGGTCAGCACGAACAGTTTCTCCAGCCCCATTTGCTTCGCCTGAAGCGCGACGCGCTGCAGCAGCAGTTCACCGCGTGACGAGCTGCGATAATCCGGATGCACTGCGACGCAGGCCATTTCACCAATCTTTTCATCCATAAACGGATAAAGCGCGGCACAGGCTATGGTCAGGTTATCGCGCTGGATAATGGTAAATTTATCGATCTCCATTTCCAACTGTTCGCGTGAGCGGCGAACCAGAATGCCTTGCTGCTCCAGTGGGCGAATCAGTTCCAGAATACCGCCGATGTCGTTGATGGTTGCCCGGCGGATCTGCTCGGCCGATTCCATTACGATCTGTGTCCCGATGCCGTCGCGCGAGAATAACTCCTGCAGCAGCGCACCGTCTTCCTGGTAGCTGATTAAATGGCTGCGGCGCACGCCACTGCGACAGGCTTTTACCGCGCCCCGTAAAAAGCGCACGGTGCCCGACAGAAAATCGCCATCGCTTTCCATTTCATCAATACGCGCCTGAGCATCGTTGGGAAAGAGTTCGGAGACGATGTTGCCTTCACGATCGATCACGCCTTGTTCTGAACAGAAGCCAATCATTTTTTCGGCTTTGAGCTTAATCGCTAACTGCGTGGCAACCTCTTCGGACGTCAGGTTAAAACTTTCACCGGTCACCGACACCGCGACCGGGCCAAGCAGCACAATGGCATCGTTATCCAACTGGCGATGAATGGCCTCTTCATCAATACGGCGGATGCGTCCACTGTGGCAGTAGTCTACCCCGTCATCCACGCCGAGCGGCTGGGCGATAATAAAGTTACCGCTCACCACGTTAATATGCGCGCCCTGCAGCGGCGTGTTATTGAGGCTCATTGAGAGCCGGGCAGTGATGTCCAGCTGTAACCGACCTGCCGCCTGTTTGACCAGTTCCAGCGATGGTGCATCGGTGACACGGGTATATTTGTGGTAAGCCGGTTCCAGCTGATGTGCCGCCAGGCTGGCATCAATCTGTGGACGTGCGCCATAGACCACGACCAAACGGATGCCAAGGCTGTGTAGCAAGCCGATATCGTTGACGATGCTGGAGAAATTCTCATGCTCAATGGCCTCACCGCCAAGCATGATGACGAATGTCTTATCCCGATGCGCATTGATATAGGGAACGGTATGGCGAAAACCCTGAACCAGTTCAGTACTACGTTCCTTCACGGCTAACCCTCAGTGAATGTTTATTCGTATTTTGTGTATTTTTATGCTTTTGACTGCCATTTTGCAAGCGTTAATCCTGACGATAATTTACGTTTTTCTTGATGCTAATGCCGCTAACAGCCTGCATTATTTGGGGTTTCCGGGTGACATTACCTGGAGGATTGGATAAAGTTTTCGCCGCCATTTTATTTGGTTGCCGTTTTTTTAAACACTATATAACAGCTGGAGTGGCATGTCGGAAGGTAATCCCCTGGTTTCACGTAGACGATTATTAAAAGGTACAGGGGCGCTGTTACTGCTCAGCGTCAGTGGCGTAAGTATGGCAGCCACCCGTCATATTCTGGCGGTGCGCATCTGGCCCTCTTCAACCTACTCGCGTATGACGCTGGAATCGAACGTCGCGCTTAAATACAAGCAGTTTGCCCTGACCAATCCTGACCGACTGGTGCTTGATATTGATGGCTTGCATCTCAACGCGGTGCTAAAGGGCGTGAATAAGCACGTGCGCGTTGACGATCCTTTTATTAAAAGCGCCAGAGTGGGGCAGTTTGATGCCAACACCGTGCGCGTGGTACTGGAACTGAAGCGCAACGTTTCCCCTAAAATCTTCAGCCTTGCCCCGGTTTCCACCATCAAGCACCGACTGGTGGTCGATCTTTATCCCAGCCAGGATACGGTTGAAGATGATCCTTTACTGGCATTACTTAAAGATTACAACCAGGGCGATCTGGAAAAAAATGAGACGGTGCAGAAGCCTTTACCCGGTAAAGCCGGACGCGATCGACCCATTATCATCATGATCGATCCTGGACATGGCGGCGAAGATCCCGGCGCGCATGGTAAATACAAAACCCGCGAAAAAGATATCGTGCTGAAGATTGGTCGTCGGCTGAAAACCTTGATCGAAAAAGAGCGCAACATGAAGGCTTACATGACCCGCAACGAAGATGTGTTTATTCCGCTTCGGGTGCGCGTCGCCAAAGCGCGCAAGCAACGTGCTGACCTGTTTGTCTCTATCCATGCGGATGCATTCACCAGCCGGGCCGCGCGCGGTTCTTCTGTATTTGCCCTTTCTACCCGCGGCGCGACCTCTGCTGCGGCGCGTTTCCTGGCGCACAGCCAGAACGAAGCCGATCAGATTGGCGGTGTCAGCATGAGTGGCGACCGCTATCTGGATCACACCATGTTTGATATGGTGCAGCGCCAGACCATCCATGACAGCCTGAAGTTTGGCAAAGAAGTGCTGCATCGTCTGGGGCGCATCAATCATCTGCACAAACGCACCGTGGATCAGGCCGGCTTTGCCGTGCTTAAGGCACCCGATATTCCCTCTATCCTGGTGGAAACGGCGTTCATCAGTAATGTGGAAGAAGAGCGTAAGTTGCGTACCACGCGCTATCAGCATCAGGTGGCAGAGGCGATACTGGAAGGGATCAAAGCCTATTTCAAAAGCGGTGCCGCACTGGCTCACCGCTGAGTCGCAGGCCGGGGGAAACAGGCTGCTACTGCGTTTCCCGGCCTGCCGTCAGGCGGTGAAAGGCGCGTCAGGCCCGGATGCAGGGTGCGTAATCGCGCATCCCGATGTCCGTTTCGGGTCGCAGCAGGGCTGCCCGGGTGCTCAGCGGCCCTTCGCCAGGTAGCGTGCCATTTCGTCTTCCGGCACCATCCCGCCGCCCGTGGCCCAGACCAGATGTGTCGCCTGGTCCAGCTGCGTCGCGGTAAAACCGTGCAGTTGCAGGTAAGCCGCGGCACCGCAGACGCGCTGGGGGCCAGCCATACCGGCAAGCGCCGAGGGCTCCAGTCGCAGGTCTTCTTCCTGCGCCAGCCAGCTCAGCATGTCATACATACTTTGATCGTCAAGCGTATAAAGCCCGTCCAGCAGGCGCTGCATGGCCCGGCCAACAAAGCCGGAAGCCCGACCCACCGCCAGTCCATCTGCCGCCGTGATATTGTCGATGCCGATGTCCTGCACTGAAATACCCTCATGCAAACCGGTAATGATGCCCAGCAGCATGCAGGGAGAGTGGGTTGGTTCGGCAAACAGGCAGTGAACGTGTTCACCAAAAGCCAGCTTCAGACCAAAGGCGACGCCGCCGGGGCCGCCGCCCACGCCGCAGGGTAAATACACAAACAGGGGATGGTTGCTGTCAACCACGCGTCCCTGTTGTTCAAACTGTGCCTTCAGGCGCTGTCCGGCAACCGCATAACCCAGAAACAGCGTGCGGGAGTTCTCATCGTCAATAAAGAAACAGTCCGGGTCAGATTCTGCTGCTTTACGTCCTTGCTCGACTGCCACGCCATAGTCCTGTTGATATTCCACCACTCTGACGCCGTGACTGCGCAGTTTGGCTTTCTTCCATTCCCGGGCGTCCGCCGACATATGCACAGTTACTTTAAAGCCGAGGCGGGCGCTCATGATGCCAATCGACAGCCCGAGATTGCCGGTTGACCCCACGGCTATGCTGTACTGGCTAAAAAACTGCCGGAAGGCAGGGGAAAGTAGCTTGCTGTAGCTATCTTCCCTGGTCAGCAAACCTGTGCCCAGCGCCAGCTTCTCGGCATGAGTCAGCACTTCATAAATCCCACCACGGGCTTTAATCGAGCCAGAAATCGGCAGGTGGCTGTCTTTCTTTAATAACAGCTTACCTGCAATTTTTTGTCCGTATGCCTGTTCCAGCCGCCTCTGCATCGTCGGGATGGCGACGATCTCTGACTCAATAATGCCGCCCGTGACGGCGGTTTCCGGAAAGGCCTGCGCCAGAAAAGGCGCGAACCGGTTCAGACGATCGTGCGCCTCTTTCACATCCTGTGCCGTCAGGCCAACATGAGGAAGGGCTTCCGCGACGCTGGTCGTGGCGGGATTAAACCAGGTGGTTTCGTTGAGCGCGATTAACTCCGCGACCTGCGGGTACTGAGCTGTCAGAGCAGCAATATTGAGATTATTCATACCAGACCTTTTGGTGTCCGAATGAATCATGAAAGCAGAAATGTATCGACCAGAGCAATACCTGCGGCACGAATAACCTTCGGTCTGAGGGGCGTTTTATAAGAGATTAAAAGGGGGAAAGCGGTGGGCTTGTGTCGTTCAGCGGAATTCAGATACAAAAAAACACCCTTTCAGGTGTTTAAAGTGGTTGCGGGGGCCGGATTTGAACCGACGACCTTCGGGTTATGAGCCCGACGAGCTACCAGGCTGCTCCACCCCGCGTCCGATTGCGCATAGCGACTTTCACATTGTTTCTTCTGTCTGAGCACTATCACAGAAGAATTGGTTGCGGAGGCCGGATTTGAACCGACGACCTTCGGGTTATGAGCCCGACGAGCTACCAGGCTGCTCCACCCCGCGTCCGATTGCGCATAGCGACTTTCACATTGTCTCTTCTGTCTGAGCACTATCACAGAAGAATTGGTTGCGGGGGCCGGATTTGAACCGACGACCTTCGGGTTATGAGCCCGACGAGCTACCAGGCTGCTCCACCCCGCGTCCGTGGATGCGCACTATACTCCGCACGATGATTGTTGCAACCCCTTTTTGCCCTAAAAGGCTAAATTTGCTGTTAATTGCTGAAGGATTCCCCCGTTTGATGATTTATTGAACCGATATCCATTATGACCAAACAGGATGGATTTCATTATGATGACGGCTTTGCTATCGTCGCGTGGCGAACAGTCATAAAAAGAGATGAAGATGAAAGGACATTGGGCGAAGTATGCACTTACTGGCGCATTTTTAGCGCTGCTGGCGGGCTGTAGTTCTAAGCCAACCGATCGGGGTCAACAGTATAAAGACGGTAAACTGGAGCAGCCCCTTGCCCTGGTCAATCAACCTAACGCCAAAGGCCGTCCGGTTAATGGCAGAGATTTTGGCGAACAGGTGCGGCAGATTCAGTCCACGTCATCTGCCCTGTTTGGTCGCAACAACAGTACGTACAGTGCGGTCGAGAACTGGTTGATAGCCGGTGGCGATACGCGTCAGCTGCGGCAGTTTGGTTTGAATGCGTTTCAGATGGAAGGCACCGATAATTACGGCAACGTGCAGTTCACGGGCTATTACACACCGGTGGTCGAGGCGCGCTACACGCGACAGGGCGAGTTCCAGTACCCTATTTACCGGATGCCGCCACGCAAACGCGGACAAAAGCTGCCAAGTCGTTCTTCTATATATAGTGGTGGGTTAGACGATCGTTATGTGATTGCCTGGAGCAATTCACTTATTGATAACTTCATTATGGATGTGCAGGGCAGTGGCTACGTCGATTTCGGCGACGGTCGTCCGATGAGCTTTTTTGGTTATGGCGGGAAAAACGGCTGGGGTTATCATAGCATCGGTAAAGAGCTGATTGACCGTGGCGAAGTTAAGCGTGAAGACATGTCCATGCAGGCGATTCGCCAGTGGGCGGATGAGCATTCCCCAGAGGAAGTGCGTGCGCTGTTAGAAACCAATCCTTCATTTGTCTTCTTCAAACCTGAATCCTACGTGCCGGTACGCGGCGCCAGCGCTGTACCGCTGGTGGCGAAAGCCTCTGTGGCATCAGATCGTTCACTGATTCCTGCCGGAACGGTGTTGCTGGCAGAAGTGCCGCAGCTGAATGAAAAGGGCAAATTCAACGGTAAATATGAGATGCGGATGATGGTGGCGCTGGATGTAGGTGGTGCAATTAAAGGCCAGCACTTCGATATTTATCAGGGCGTAGGGCCGGATGCTGCTCATCTTGCCGGTTTCTATAACCATTATGGTCGCGTGTGGGTGCTGAAGTCTGCGCCTGGCGCTGGGCAGCCGCTGTTCAGCAATGCTCAGAGCGGTAACAACGGCACCATGCTGTTAGGTGCTAACTAATTCTTGATGCTGCGGGCGCGCTGGCCCGCACTCTGTAACAGGTTTAATTATGAAAGTGTTAAACGATGCCTGGCACCAGCGTTTTGGTGGTACGGCACGTCTTTATGGCCGGCAGGCGCTGCAGCTGTTCGCCGATGCGCATTTCTGCGTCATCGGTATTGGTGGCGTTGGCTCCTGGGCCGCAGAGGCGCTGGTGCGCACCGGGATTGGCAAAATAACCCTGATCGATATGGACGATGTCTGTATCACCAATACCAATCGTCAGATACATGCGCTTAGCGGCAACGTGGGCAAAGCCAAAACGGAAGTGATGGCGGATCGCCTGCGCGCAATTAATCCTGATTGTGAGGTGGTGTGCATTGATGATTTTATTACTCCGGACAACACGGCCACGCTGCTGGCGGCCGATTTTGACTATGTGATCGATGCCATCGATAGCGTCCGCCCCAAGGCCGCGTTAATTGCCTGGTGTCGGCGCAATAAGATCCCACTGATCACAACCGGCGGCGCGGGAGGTCAAATCGATCCGACGCAAATCCAGGTGAGCGATCTGGCCAAAACGATTCAGGACCCTCTTGCGGCCAAACTGCGCGAGCGTCTGAAGCAGTCAGGCGTGGTAAAGAACAGCAAAGGCAAGCTGGGCATCGACTGTGTGTTTTCTACCGAGGCGCTGGTGTATCCGCAGGCGGATGGCACGGTTTGCGCCTCACGTAGCACGGCAGAAGGGCCGAAAAGAATGGACTGCGAATCGGGATTTGGCGCGGCAACCATGGTGACGGCCACCTTCGGCTTTGTGGCGGTATCCCATGCGCTGAAGAAGTTTCTGGCGCGCGCGGCGCGCCAGGCTTAACCCAGCAACCGCTGTGCGCTTTGTTGCACGGCGTCAGCCAGCGCTTTCAGGCCACTGCTGCGTGAGGCGCTGAGCTGGGCGCGCAGGCCCAGTTCTTCAAACAGGTCCAGCGGATCGGACGCCAGCAATTGCGCGGGCGTTTTGCCTTCCACCGCGGTCAGCAGCACGGCCAGCAAACCGCGCACGATGCGACCTTCGCTGTCACCATAAAAGTGCAGAGCACCCTTTTCGCACAGCTGACTGCCGAACCAGACGCGGTTTTCACAACCGCTCAGCTCGATATCCGGCGTTTTTAACGTGTCGGGTAAAGCGGGCAACTGCCGACCCAGCAAAATCAACTGCCGGTAGCGATCTTCCCACTGATGAAAGCGGGAAAAGGTTGCCTGCAAATCAGCCGGGGTTATTTCCACACCAAACGGGTGGGGCGCTAACAGGGGGGCGGTCATCATCAAAACTCCGATAGCAATGCGATGGTGCTGTGCATGGCGCGCAGCAGCGCATCCACATCCTGAAGATTATTATAAGGTGCAAACGAAACGCGTAACGTGCCTTCAACGCCTAACGCCGCCATGAGCGGCTGAGCACAGTGCTGGCCTGCTCGCAGGGCGATACCGTGCTCTGCCAGTAGCGTCACGATGTCGCTGTGATGAATGCCCTGAATATCAAAGGCCAGCAGGCTGGCACTGCCGCAGCGGAAGCTTCGAAAGCCGGGCAGCTCAGCAAGCTGCTCCTCGGCAAGGCTGGCTAACTGCTGACTCCACATCTCGGCTTTGCGCATATCTAGCTGCTGCAACCAACTGAGCGCAGCGCTTAACCCGGTCACACCCGCAACATTTGGCGTACCGGCTTCAAAACGCCAGGGCACCGGTTGCGGGGTAAAACCGGTAAAATCTACCTGCGTCAGCATCTTACCGCCGCCCTGTAAGGGAATCATCTCTTCCAGCAGTTCGGTTTTCCCGTACAGCACGCCGATGCCCATTGGCCCGTAAAGTTTGTGCCCGGAAAAGGCATAGAAATCAATATCCAGCGCCTGCACATCTGGCGGGCAATGCACCACACCTTGCGCGCCATCCACCATGACTTTTACGTCTGCCGCGTGGGCCAGCGCGATGACCTGAGCTAAATCCGGACAGCCGCCGGTCACATTGGACATCTGTCCGATCGCCAACAGGCGAGTCCGGCTGTTAATCAATCCGGGCAATTGTGACATATCTGGCAGGCGATCGGGCCCAATCGGCCATTTCACCACCCGGGCATCGCTGGCCTGTGCGACCATCAGCCAGGGCACCAGGTTGGCGTGATGCTCCGCTTCACTGACAATAATTTCATCGCCAGCTTGTAAACGCGGGGCTAACCAGCCGTGGGCAACCAGGTTAATCGCCTCCGTGGTGCCGCGCGTCCACACAATCTGGCGATCGCTGGCGGCATTAAGCCAGTGCGCCACCGTGCCACGCGCCTGTTCGTACTGGGCTGTCAGCTGGCGTGCGGCTGCAAACTGGCTGCGGTGGACCGTACCGGCGCTCAGGCTGTAGAACTGCTGCGTCGCGTCTATCAACGCCTGCGGTTTCAGCGTGGTAGCGGCACTGTCGAGATAAACACCGGCATCATTTAGCGCTGGAAACTGCTGACGAAATGAAGAAGGATTGAAGGCGCTCATACGTGGCTCATAGGTTGTTAATTTTCAGATTAAGGCTGAAAGATGGCTATCTGTCTGGCAAAGCTGGAAAAGCGGGTTATGCTGAGTATTGCAAGGTATAAACTTAACCCGCATGGCGATACGACATACTTACAGTCGATCCCACTTGACCGTCTCTTTGGTCAGCGTAACGCGGGGGGTTTGGTGCAATCAATCTGCAAGGAGATAGAAGATGAAAAAACTCGCCGCAATGTTGGCCGTTTGTACAATGGCCTTTACTTTGGCTGCCTGTTCAAGCAACTACGTGATGCATACCAATGATGGCCGCACGATCGTCGCAGAAGGCAAACCAAAGGTCGATACTGACACCGGTATGATCAGCTATAAAGATGCGAATGGCAATGAGCAGCAAATTAACCGTTCAGATGTGAAAGAGATGGTTGAAACGAAGTAGTCAGCGCATAAAAAAAGCACCGCAATTTGCGGTGCTACTCAATATCACAATGGACAGACAGGGTAAATCTACAGGAATTAAAAAGCTTGATCTGTAAAGGTCAGATCAAAATTGCAAACACAACATCACGACCACAAGCCAAAAGCTTTCAGAAAATCTGCGAACTCACTCACAAATCTAAAAACTTTTCGTTCCGGCTCTGGAAGTAGCGCAACTATAGGTATTTGCTGGAGCTTCCTCAACGGACAATTTATAATGTCTCGGATTATAAATTCTAATACGTAATGCCTTTGTATTAGTTCGCGTATTTTTTGCCAGGCTGGCTACGGAAAACCATGTCAAAACGTCTTCCTCCCCTTAATGCACTGCGGGTATTCGATGCCGCAGCACGCCATTTAAGCTTTACAAAAGCCGCTGAAGAGCTGTTTGTCACCCAGGCTGCCGTCAGCCATCAGATTAAATCGCTGGAAGATTTTCTGGGATTAAAGCTGTTCAGGCGGAGGAATCGTTCGCTTTTGCTCACGGAAGAAGGGCAAAGCTACTACCTGGACATCAAAGAAATTTTCACTGCCCTCAATGAGGCCACGCGCAAACTGCAGGCACGCAGTGCTAAAGGCGCGCTCACGGTCAGTTTGCTGCCGAGTTTTGCTATTCAATGGCTGGTGCCGCGCCTTTCCAGCTTTAATATGGCTTATCCGGGCATTGATGTCCGTATCCAGGCGGTGGACCGGGATGAAGAGAAACTGGCTGATGATGTGGATGTGGCGATTTTCTATGGCCGGGGCAACTGGCCCGGACTGCGGGTAGAAAAACTCTATGCAGAATACCTGCTGCCGGTGTGTTCTCCGTCGCTGATGACTGGGGAGAATCCGCTTAAAACCCCCATGGATCTTGCCCGCTTTACTCTGCTACATGATGCCTCGCGCCGCGACTGGCAGTCCTATATTCGCCAGTTGGGCGTTCAGCACATCAACGTGCAACAGGGCCCCATTTTCAGTCACAGTGCCATGGTGCTGCAGGCGGCTATTCATGGACAGGGCGTGGCATTAGCCAATAACGTCATGGCGCAAAGCGAAATTGAAGCGGGACGGTTGATTTGTCCGTTTAATGACGTTTTGGTGAGCAAAAATGCTTTTTATCTGGTTTGTCATGACAGTCAGGCAGAACTGGGTAAAATAGCCGCCTTTCGACAGTGGATTCTCGCCAAAGCGGCAACCGAACAAGAAAAATTCCGCTTTCGTTATGATCAGTAATGTTTTTGATTTTTTTGCAGGGACCTGCAAACGCACCTTGAGGATAGGTTGATGTCCAGACGTGCCATGTTTATTTTTGCGGCCATCAGCGGTTTTTTCCTGGTGGCATTTGGTGCTTTTGGTGCTCACGTGTTGAATAAAACGCTGGGCGCCACTGAAATGGCCTGGATTCATACCGGGCTGGAATACCAGGCTTACCATACGCTGGCTGTACTGGGGCTGGGTGCGGCGATGCTGTATCGCTGTAACATCTGGTTTTACTGGAGCAGTGCGTCTATGGCGCTGGGAACCGTATTGTTCAGCGGCAGCCTCTATTCGCTGGCGCTGTCGCATTTAACGTTTTTTGTCTTTATCACGCCCGTCGGGGGATTGTTCTTCCTGATTGGCTGGCTATTGATGTTGATTGGCGCGCTGCGTCTTAAAACCAAGGCAGAACGCCATGAATAAAGTTTTACTGTATTGCCGCTCCGGCTTTGAAAAAGAGTGTGCAGCAGAAATTAGTGCTAAAGCTGCAGAGCATAACGTTTACGGCTTTCCTCGGGTAAAAGAGGACGCCGGTTATGTTCTGTTTGAATGTTATCAGCAGCCTGATGCGGAAAGGCTGATCCGTGAACTGCCGTTCGACACGTTGATTTTCGCCCGCCAGATGCTGGTCGTCGGTGAACTGCTGCGCGATCTGCCTCAGGAGGATCGCATTTCGCCGATCGTTGGCATGTTAAGCGGCGTGGTGGAGAAAGGTGGAGAGCTGCGTGTTGAAGTTCCTGACACCAACCAGGCAAAAGAGCTGACCAAATTCTGCCGTAAATTTACCGTGCCGTTACGTGCCAGCCTGCGTGAGAGCAACATTCTGCTCAACTACGAAAGCCCAAAACGCCCGGTGGTGCATGTGTTCTTTATCGCCCCCGGCACCTGTTACGTGGGCTATTCGCTGCCAGAAAACAATTCGCCATTTTATATGGGCATTCCGCGTCTTAAGTTTCCGTCTGACGCGCCAAGCCGCTCAACGCTTAAGCTGGAAGAAGCCTTTCACGTTTTTGTGCCAGCCGATGAGTGGGATGAACGTTTAGGCAGCGGGATGTATGCTGTCGATTTGGGCGCTTGTCCTGGCGGCTGGACGTATCAACTGGTTCAGCGCAGCATGATGGTCTATGCGGTGGACAACGGTCCTATGGCACCGAGCCTGATGGATACCGGACAGGTGTTCCATGAACGTGAAGACGGTTTCCGCTTCCGTCCGCCCCGCACCAACATCAGCTGGCTGGTGTGCGACATGGTGGAAAAACCTGCACGCGTGGCGAATCTGATGGCGGACTGGGTGGTGAATGGCTGGTGCCGGGAAGCCATTTTTAACCTGAAATTGCCTATGAAGAAGCGTTATGAAGAAGTGACGCAGAATCTGGCCATGATCGAGGAGCGCCTCACTGAAAATGGGATCAATGCGCAGATTCGCGCGCGCCAGCTCTACCACGATCGTGAAGAAGTGACGGTGCACATCCGTCGTATCTGGGCTGCCATGGGTGGCCGTCGCGACGAGCGCTAATCACCACCGCCGGGTGCCCTTGCGCCCGGCCTGGTGATGTTAATCGCCATGGTAACGCAGTAAATTCAGATTCCCTTCCAGCACTAAATCCTGCTTCAGCCGGGCAACATCGCGGCTGATAAGCGCCATCTCCTGGCCTGATTGCAGCTTATTACGCCATTTTGTCGGAACCTGATCCAACTGCTGATACAGAGCTTCCAGTGAACCAAACTGTAGCAGTAGCTCCCGGGCGCTTTTAGGGCCGATGCCCGCGATGCCTGGGATTTTACTGCTGCTGATGCCGCATAATCCCCAATAGTCGGGCAGAACGGACGGTGCAACGCCGAACTCGGTTTCAATAAACGGCAAATCCAGCCAGCGCTTCTGAAAATAATCGCGGATGCGAATCGCCGGAGCGAGAAGCTGGCAGTAGCCCTTATCGGTAGAAACAATGGTGGCCTGATGGCCAGCATGCGCCATTTTTACCGCCAGCGTGGCGGCCAGATCGTCGGCTTCATCCTGTTCGGCAATCCAGCAACTGACGCCCACCGCCCGAAAAGCCTCCTGCAGGGCTGGCATTTCAGCCTGTAAATCTTCCGGCATCGGCGGTCGGCCACTTTTGTAGTCGGGTAACAACTGATGCCGCCATCCCTGATGACGGGCCTCGCCGTCGAACACTGCCACAACATGCGAGGGGCGCGTGTGTCCCAGAAGCTGGCGCAACGCCGCAACGCAGCCCTCCACACAGGGCGTGCCCTGCACGGCATGCAGGCGACGAATTAAATTGAGTGCATCAACAATAAGTAAGTGATGTGACATAAGGTAAGGGCAGCCCGCAGGCTGCCTCCTGGTTTACTTAATGATTTCGTAGCACGGGATATAGGCAGTGCCGGGCAGTTTCATACGCTGCTGTGCCACAAAGCCCTGTAGCAGTTCATCCATGCGGTGCATGATGTCGGCATCACCGTGCAGTTTATAAGGGCCTTTTTCGCGGATTTCGCGGATGCCCATCTCTTTCACGTTACCCGCAACGATACCGGAGAACGCCCGGCGCAGGTCGGCAGCCAGTTTTTCCGGCGGCTGATTGGTATAGAGATTGAGGTTAGCCATATTTTCATGGGTCGGCATAAAGGGCACCTGCAAATCCTGAGCAATGCGAATTGACCAGTTAAAGCTGTAGGCATCACCCGTTTCGCGGCGATGCTCTTTCACCTGCGGCATGGCTTTTCTCATCAGGCGGGCGACCTCGGCGGCATCATCGATAATGATCTGATAATGCTTACGTGCCTGCTCCCCAAGCGTACTGACAATAAAGTCATCCAGCACACGGAAATAGTCCGCGCTCTCTTTTGGCCCGGTCAGGATGAGCGGCAGAACCTGATGTTCGTTCTGCGGATTCATCAGAATGCCCAGCAGATAAAGGAATTCTTCTGCCGTCCCCACGCCGCCAGGGAAGATGATGATGCCATGTGCAATACGCACGAACGCTTCCAGACGCTTTTCGATATCCGGCATGATGATCAGTTCGTTCACCAGCGGATTAGGCGGTTCAGCCGCGATAATCGACGGCTCGGTCAAACCAATAAAGCGACTGTCGCGATAGCGCTGCTGAGCATGACCTACCGCTGCGCCTTTCATTGGGGCTTCCATCACGCCCGGACCACAGCCGGTACAGATATTCAGTTCGCGCAGGCCCAACTGCGTGCCCACGTTGCGACAGTACTGGTATTCTACCGCGTTAATCGAGTGGCCGCCCCAGCAGACAACGGTATTGGGATATTCGCCCACGTGTAATGCCCGGGCATTACGCAGAATGGAAAACACGGTGTTGGTAATCATGACCGAATCGTTGTCTTCTGCGCAGGGTAAGCGTCCAGAGCTGGCTAACTGGCCGTTAACAAACAGGATATCGCGCAGCACGGCAAACAGGTTGGCCTGCAGTGAACGAATAATATGGCCGTCTACAAAGGCCTCTTCAGGCGGATTGATCAGTTCCAGCTTGATACCGCGCTCGCGGCGCAGCACGTTGATATCGAAGTTCTCAAAACGCGACAGCAGTTCATGGCTACTGTCAGTCTGACTGCCGGAGTTGAGCACGGCGAGCGAGCAGTTACGGAAGAGTTGATACAAATCGCTGCTGGCTGTGCGCTTCAGCATATCTACTTCCAACTGGGAGAGCAGATCCATAGAGCCAAGAGGGCTGACATGTGTAATCAAATGAACTCCTTTGCACCCGCGAGGGTGATGGCTGACACTGCAAATGCAGTGACGAAAATCCCTGGTCGGCAATCCACTGTTTACCGCCTTGCCCAGAGTAGCCTTGTGGGCAGGGCTTGCTCAAGTGGAACCGGATAGTTGACTGACTTCCTGAGAAATATCTCGCAAACTATTGACGTACCAGACGAGAATGACCGGGCGTAAAGGCCACGTTACTGCGCCAGGGATTGATATCCAGTCCGCCACGGCGCGTATAGCGTGCGTAAACGGTAAGCTGTTCCGGCTGACAAAAACGCATCAGGTCATTGAAGATACGCTCAACGCACTGTTCATGAAACTCATTATGCTGACGAAATGAAATGATGTAGCGCAGCAGCGCTTCGCGATTGAGCCGTGGGCCCTTATAGCGAATCATCACCGAGCCCCAGTCAGGCTGGTTGGTGATCAGGCAGTTAGACTTAAGCAGATGGCTGACCAGCGTTTCGTCCACCCGCTCCTGACCAGCAGCATCAACCAGATAATCGGCATTGAAGCCATAATCTTCAATCTCGATATCCTGCTCATCAATGCAGTCGCCCGCAAAGTGCCCGACAGGCTGGCCCTCAATTTCATTTAACCGAAACAGCGCAACACGTACATCACCTTCCGCGCAGGCACGCAGATCCTGCTCCAGCGTTTGGCGTACCTCGCCCCAGTCGGCAAAGCGGGTTTGGTTAAAGCTGTTAAGATAGAGCTTGAAACTCTTGGACTCGATAAGATTGTGACTCCGGGCGTCAAGCACCACTTCGCCCACCGCAACCTGCGGAACACCTTTACTGTTGAGCCACGAAAGTTCATACAACGTCCAGATATCAGCACCTGTAAAGGGCAGGTTATCAGGATAGAGGCCGAGCGGCTCGCGGTTCATGCTGCGAGGCACCGCCTGTAATAAGCTGTTGTCGTAGCGATCGTGATAAGCTGTAGGCTTGCCCAGCGTCAGATTGCTAAGCGCCGGGTCCGGCTGATAAGAAGACATAACGGTTACCACTGAGGTCATCAAAGTGAGTAAGTGTAACCTATCAGAAGTGAGAATTTGAATGATGCAGCAAACGGCTGACGCCTTAATCGATTTCACCACCCGATATTGCCAGCACTGGCAGCAGGATTACGGCCATGTGCCGGCCAGCAGTGATCTGTATGGCGTACCTTCACCCTGCCTGCTGGAGAACCGTGGAGAGCGTGCCCTCTGGCAGCCCCAGCCCTTTAGCCTGCCGCCATCGCTGGATGCCGTTGAGCGAGCGGTGGAGATCCAGCTCGATCCGCAAATCACCGCATTTTATACCAGCCAGTTCGCCGGAGACATGCGCGCCAGCTATGAACAAAACAGGCTGACGTTACTGCAGGTCTGGAGCGAAGAGGACTTTGTTCGACTGCAGGAAAACCTGATCGGTCATTTAGTGATGCAGCGGCGTCTGAAACAGGCCCCGACCCTGTTTATCGCGACCACGGATTCTGAAGAGAACATTATCTCGCTGTGTAACATCAGCGGGAATGTCATTCTGGAAACACCCGGGCAGAAAAAGCGCGTCACGCTGGCGTCCGATATCCCCTCTTTTCTCAATAATTTACAACCGCTTAGTGACTAGTTACAGATATCTGCTAGCAGCCGTGTGAGAGATCTCTTACAAACTCTGTGAGAGATCGCTCTATAATTCACGCGTCCTTTATTCCGAAAAGATGTAAAAATATTGTAAATCATTAACTTATTAGCTGCGCTGATGGGCTGCTTCTATAAGGTAAGGTTATAAATCATTTTAACACCTTGTGCCTTGAGTAGTTTCTGACGAGAATATCACTCGCGGACAGGATGTCCTGGACAACAGGAGCCGTCAGGATGACGGTAGCCAGGAGGCCGGAACGTAACGGAGTTTACGTCACAAGGAAGGCTTCAGGATGAAGCAGGACACTCAGGACGGAGTTAACGGACACCTCCAGGATGGAGAATGAGAGCCCCTCAGAAGAGGCGGCGGGCCAGGAGGCTAAGGATTGATCAGGATGATACGCGGATGGAGTTCGCACGGGAAAAGTTGTCACGGATGAGCAGGGAGCACTAACGTAGCCGGAAAGCTGCAAACGAACCGGGAGCACTGTTTAATGACAGTGCTCCCTTTTTTTGTGCCTGCGGGTTATGCTTGCCACCCATTTTTCTCCAGTCAGAGGTGATGCATGACGCTGGAACACTTAATTATTCAACGGCTTGAGCAGGTCGAAGCGATAATGCACGAGCACAATCTCTGGCAGACCGCTGCACCAGACGCTCAGGCGTTCACCAGCGAGCAACCTTTTTTCCTCGACACGCTTCAACCGCTGGAATGGTTACAGTGGGTACTGATTCCGCGCGTTCGGGCCATCATTGATGCCCGGCAACCTTTGCCAAAGAACTTCGCGGTCGCGCCCTATTTTGAGGTCGCCTTAACGCCTGAGCAGCCCGGTCGTTCGCTGCTGCTCCTCACGTTACAGCAGTTGGATGCCCTTCTGGAGGATGAGTCTGCCGGATGTTAGAGATCATTTATCAGGATGAGTGGCTGGTGGCGGTGAATAAACCTGCCGGCTGGCTGGTGCACCGCAGTTGGCTCGATCGCCACGAAACCCAGTTTGTGATGCAGACGGTGCGCGACCAGATAGGCCAGCATGTTTTTACGGCGCACCGGCTCGATCGCCCCACGTCGGGCGTGCTGTTAATGGGCCTTTCCAGTGAAGTGGGCCGCCTGCTGTCACAGCAGTTTGAGCATCACCACATGGAGAAAACCTATCACGCTGTGGTACGTGGCTGGCTTGAAGGCAGCGATCGGCTGGATTATCCGTTGGTCGAAGAACTGGACAAAATCGCCGACAAATTTGTCACTGATGCGCGCATGCCACAGCCTGCTGTGACCGATTATCATGCGCTGGCAAAGGTCGAGATGCCGGTTGCGGTCAGTCGTTATCCCACCGCACGTTACAGCCTGATTGAGCTCAAACCGAAAACCGGCCGTAAGCATCAGTTGCGTCGGCACATGTCCCATTTGCGCCATCCCATCATCGGTGATTCAGCCCATGGTGATTTGCGTCAGAACCGCGGCGCAGCTGAGCATTTTGGCGCTAATCGCTTAATGCTACATGCCAGCAGCCTGGCGCTCAGCCATCCTGTGACTAAAGCACCCCTGGTGATTCGCGCCGGGCTGGATGCTGTCTGGCAAGGCGTTCTGGATCAGTTTGGCTGGCAGGCCTGTTTACCTGATGTGCCACGGGTTGAGTTTATGGCTGGCTCAGGTCAGGATAGCGTGACGGAATAAAGGGGAAGAGAAATGGCGAAAATTGGTATTTTTGTAGGCACCGTATATGGCAATGCATTACTGGTGGCAGAAGAAGCAGAACCGGTTTTGCAGCAGCAAGGCCATGACGTGAAGATTTTTGAAGATCCTGGGTTAGCCGACTGGCAAGGCTATGCAGAGGATGTCGCCTTAGTGATTACGTCAACCACGGGTCAGGGCGATTTTCCGGATACGATTTCTGGCCTGTTCCACGACGTGCAGGACAAACTGGGCCACCAGCCGACACTGCGCTATGGCGTCATTGCACTAGGCGACAGCAGCTACGAAAACTTCTGTGGCGCGGGCAAACGTTTTGACGCCCTGTTGCAGGAGCATCAAGCCAAACGGGTAGGGGAGGTGTTGTTGGTGGATGCCACTGAAGATCCGGAACCTGAATCCGTTACCACTCCATGGGTTGAGCAATGGGGCAAACAGCTCTGATAAGCGCATGTCAGCCTTGCTGTTTCGCTGCCGTCCCACGCTAAACGGGCGGCAGCCCATTCTGACTAACGGGATCAGGCCGTGCGGGCCTTCCCGTTAGCGCAGTCATAACGGCATCTTGCTCAGGTTATCGGCGCGGGATTAAAGACGGCCAGCTGATTACGAATCCCCCAGCGATCTGACCAGGTCTGTTTTCTGCCGCTGGCAATGTCCAGAATCAATTCGAATAACCGCCAGCCAACCTGCTCGATGGTTTCTTCACCTGTGGCAATGGTGCCGGCGTTAATATCCATCAGGTCATGCCAGCGCTCCGCCAGCGCATTGCGGGTCGCCATTTTAATCACCGGAATTGCAGCCAGACCATAAGGCGTTCCCCTGCCGGTGGTAAAAACCTGCAGGGTGATGCCGGAGGCCAGTTGCTGGGTTCCACACACAAAATCGCTGGCGGGCGTGGCGGCAAAAATCAGTCCACGCCGCGTAGGGCGTTGCCCCGGGGACAGCACTTCCACAATCGGACTGCGACCTGATTTGGCAATGGAGCCAAGGGCTTTTTCCACCACGTTTGCCAGCCCGCCTTTCTTGTTACCGGGAGAGGGGTTGGCGCTGCGATCGGTTTTGCCTTGATCAAGATAGCTGTCATACCAGGCCATCTCTTCAATCAGCCGCTGCCCCACTTCCTGATTGATCACACGCGGTGTCAGTAAGTGAATCGCGTCGCGCACCTCAGTAACCTCAGAGAACATCACGGTCGCGCCACTGCGTACCAGCAGGTCGGACGCAAACCCCACTGCGGGGTTCGCCGTTACGCCGGAAAAGGCATCACTGCCGCCGCACTGCATCCCCACGACTAATTCAGAGGACGGACAGGTTTCACGCTGGCGCTGATTCAGCCGCTGCAAATGGCGCTCTGCCACCTGAAGGATTTCATCCACCATCGCGCCAAAGCCCACCAGTTTCTCATCCTGCAAACGCACAATATCTTCGTCATCCAGCGAAATAGGCTGCACGTCGGGCGTACCGGCCAGTAAGCGCTCAGGTTGTAACTTTTCACAACCCAGGCTGACCACCATGATTTCGCCGCCGAAATTCGCGTTGAGGGCCAGATTGTGGACGGAACGGATAGGGATGACCGCCGCAGGGGCGTTGATCGCCACACCGCAGCCGTACAAATGATTCAGCGCAACCACACCATCCACGTTGGGATAACGGGGCAGTAAATCACGCTCTATCATTTGCACCACATAATCCACCACGCCCGCCACGCAGTGAACACTGGTGGTAATGCCTAAAAGGTTACGTGTGCCTACGCTGCCGTCGGCGTTGCGATAACCCTCAAAGGTATAACCTTCAAGCGGCGGCAGGTCAGGCGGAACATTATTCGCCAGGGGCAAACTCTGCAAATCGGGCGCGTCCGGAAGCGCAATGAGTGATTCATCGATCCAGCTGCCTTGGGCAATATCACGAATCGCAAGGCCAATCACTTCACCATAACGCAGCACGGCCTGGCCCTGAGGAATCGCCTGCAGCGCAACCTTATGTCCCTGGGGGACATGCTCAATCAATGTCAATCCATCACTAAACGTGGTGCCCGCGGCCAGGCCCAGGCTGTTCACCACAATCGCAACATTGTCATTTTCATGAACTTTAATGCAGAGCGGTTGTTCTTTTGATGTTGGGGTCATCGCTCACCTTCCAGTGGGTAGCGCCTTGTTTGCGCGGCGCATTCATTATGATAAGCCAGGTGTCACAGGTTCGGTATCTGCCAGGGTCAGTATAAAGAGGCAATACCGCCCGCACATTGTGCAATTGACCTATATTCGGCGTTCTGGTGACGCAGTTTTAATGTCTTTTTACTAAATCAAGTGAAGATTCTCACAAAGCCAGTTATCTCCACGCCTTTGGGCGCGCTTTTTGTGATTTTTTACAAAATACGTGAAACGTTCCGCAGCGTTTTATGCAACGGCACAAAAAAGCCTCCTCCTTCTCACCTTATTCCAGGGTGATATTCCAATGCCTCAACCAAATCAGCTTCATATACTGATTTCCGTTTTCCCGGGCAGGTTATTTGTCACGACGCATTATCGGTTTGCCACTAAAAAAATCGCCGTGTTTAACCTACATCTCTCTGATACCCAACGCGATGTGTATGCAGTCAGAGCGAATGTGGCTTTCGCTATATTTCAGGAGTGCATCATGAGTAGTTATCACCAGACAACGGAGGCGGTACAAAAACGCACCAACGCGCGTTACTGGATCGTGGTCATGCTGTTTATTGTGACCTCATTCAATTACGGCGACCGCGCCACGTTGTCTATTGCGGGTTCGGCGATGGCAAAAGATATCGGCCTCGACCCGGTGGGAATGGGCTTTATCTTCTCTGCTTTTTCGTGGGCGTATGTTATCGGACAAATCCCTGGCGGCTGGCTGCTGGACCGCTTTGGTTCTAAGCGCGTCTATTTCTGGAGTATCTTCCTTTGGTCGTTATTTACCCTGCTGCAAGGCTTTGTGGACTTGTTCAGCGGTTACACCATTGTGATGGCGCTGTTTATGCTGCGCTTTATGGTGGGGCTGGCTGAAGCGCCTTCATTCCCAGGCAACAGCCGTATTGTCGCAGCCTGGTTCCCGGCTCAGGAACGCGGGACGGCAGTAGCAATTTTCAACTCTGCACAATATTTCGCTACGGTGATTTTTGCGCCAATTATGGGCTGGCTGACCTCTGCCGTGGGCTGGGCGCACGTGTTCTGGTTTATGGGGGGATTGGGGATTATTTTGAGCCTCGTCTGGCTCAAAGTGATTCACGATCCCTGCGATCATCCTGGCGTGAACAAAGCAGAACTGGAATACATGGAGCAGGGCGGCGCGCTGATCAACATGGATCAGAAAAGCGTGAAGCAAAAAGTCAGCTTAAGTGATAAGTGGTTCCAGGTTAAGCAACTGCTGCAATCGCGCATGATGATCGGTGTGTATATCGGTCAGTACTGTATCAACGCCCTGACATACTTCTTTATCACCTGGTTCCCGGTCTATCTGGTACAGGCGCGTGGCATGTCGATCCTTAAGGCGGGGTTTGTCGCCTCGGTTCCTGCGCTCTGCGGCTTTATCGGTGGTGTGCTCGGTGGGGTGATATCCGACTGGCTCATGCGCAAAACCGGCTCTCTGAATATTGCCCGTAAAACGCCGATTGTCCTTGGGATGCTGCTCTCTACTTCCATGGTGGTCTGTAATTATGTTGAGACGGACTGGGTTGTGGTTCTGTTCATGGCGACCGCCTTCTTTGGTAAAGGCATCGGTGCGCTGGGTTGGGCCGTGATGGCGGACACCGCGCCGAAAGAGATCAGCGGGCTGAGCGGTGGTCTGTTCAACATGTTTGGCAACGTCTCCGGCATCGTCACGCCTATCGCGATCGGCTACATCATTGCGTCTACCGGCTCTTATAACGGTGCGCTGGTTTATGTGGGCATTCACGCGTTCGTTGCCGTGCTTAGTTATCTGGTGCTGGTGGATAACATCAAGCGCATCGAACTGAAAACACGTTAAGGAGCCAGCATGAATACGCAATCAACGCCCGTGATTACCGATATGCAGGTCGTTCCTGTGGCTGGCTACGACAGTATGCTGCTGAATATTGGTGGGGCCCATAATGCCTGCTTCACGCGCAATATCGTGATCCTGACTGACAGTGCCGGACACACCGGGCTGGGTGAAGCGCCAGGCGGCGAAACCATCTATCAAACCCTGGTGGACGCCGTACCCCAGGTGATCGGTCAGCAGGTCGCCCGCATGAACCGGCTGGTGCAGCAGGTTCATCAGGGGAACCAGTCCGCCGATTTCGATACCTTTGGCAAAGGTGCCTGGACGTTTGAACTGCGCGTCAACGCGGTCGCGGCACTGGAGGCTGCATTACTAGACTTGCTGGGACAATGTCTGGGGGTTCCGGTCGCTGAGTTGCTCGGTCCGGGTCAGCAGCGCGACGAGGTGACCGTTTTGGGCTACCTGTTCTACTTAGGTGACCGCCGTAAAACCGATTTGCCTTATCTGACCGGCGAGAAGGCACAGCATGACTGGTATCACCTGCGTCATCAGGAAGCCCTGAGTAGCGAAGCCGTTGTCCGTTTGGCGGAAGCGGCACAGGATAAATACGGTTTCAAAGATTTCAAACTCAAGGGCGGCGTGCTGCCGGGCGAACAGGAGATCGCGACCGCCCAGGCGCTGAAAAAACGCTTTCCCGAGGCGCGAATCACTGTCGATCCCAATGGCGCGTGGCTGCTGGACGAAGCGATCGGGCTGTGCAAGGGCATGCAGGATGTGCTGACCTACGCGGAAGATCCCTGTGGTGCTGAGCAGGGTTATTCAGGACGCGAGGTGATGGCCGAGTTTCGTCGTGCCACAGGCTTACCGGTCGCCACCAACATGATCGCCACCAACTGGCGTGAAATGAACCATGCGCTGATGCTGAATGCCGTTGATATCCCGCTGGCCGATCCGCACTTCTGGACGTTAAGCGGTGCCGTGCGGGTCGCGCAACTTTGCGATGAATGGGGCTTAACCTGGGGCTGCCACTCAAATAACCACTTTGATATTTCCCTGGCGATGTTCACCCATGTCGGTGCCGCCGCGCCCGGTAAACCTACCGCGATAGATACCCACTGGATCTGGCAGGAGGGCGATCAGCGTCTGACGAAAAATCCGCTGCAGATCCGTCAGGGAAAAATTGCGGTGCCAGATGCGCCAGGCCTGGGTATCGAACTGGACTGGGAACAACTCCGCCTGGCAAACGAACGCTACAAATCACTGCCAGCGGGCGGGCGCAATGACGCCACGGCCATGCAGTATTTGTTACCCGGCTGGACATTTGACCGTAAACGCCCGGCGTTTGGCCGGGCCTCTGCTTAAGGGATAACAGATGAATACGACACCGAAAATTACCGCCATGCAGGTTATTCCCGTCGCCGGTTATGACAGCATGTTATTAAACCTGAGCGGCGCACATTCACCTTTCTTCACCCGAAATATCGTCATCATTAACGATAACGCCGGCCATACCGGCGTAGGTGAAATTCCCGGCGGCGAAAAAATCCGTCAGACGTTGGAAGATGCCGCGGCGCTGGTGGTGGGGAAAACGATTGGCGAATATAAAAACATCCTGAGCCTGGTTCGCACCACCTTTGCCGATCGCGATGCCGGCGGTCGGGGTAATCAGACCTTTGATCTGCGCACCACGATTCATGTGGTTACCGGGATCGAAGCCTCACTGCTGGATCTGCTGGGGCAGCATCTGGGCGTTAATGTTGCCTCGCTGTTGGGCGATGGGCAGCAGCGCGACAAAGTAGAGATGCTGGGTTATCTGTTTTACGTTGGCGATCGCAATAAGACTTCACTGGGCTATCAGAACCAGGACAACGACGCCTGCGACTGGTATCGCCTGCGCCATCAGGAAGCGCTCACGCCCGATGCGGTGGTGCGTCTGGCTGAAGCCGCCTATGAAAAATACGGCTTTAACGACTTTAAGCTCAAAGGTGGCGTGCTGAGCGGCAGCGACGAGGCAGAAGCGATTACGGCGCTGGCGAAACGCTTCCCGCAGGCGCGCGTCACTATTGATCCCAACGGAGCCTGGTCGCTGGACGAAGCTATTACGCTGGGCAAGCAGCTTAAAGGCGTGCTTGCCTATGCAGAAGATCCCTGTGGCGCAGAGCAGGGCTATTCCGGACGCGAAGTGATGGCTGAATTCCGACGGGCAACCGGCCTGCCTACCGCCACCAATATGATTGCCACTGACTGGCGTCAAATGGGCCACACCTTATCTCTGCAGTCGGTCGATATTCCGCTGGCGGACCCGCACTTCTGGACGATGCAGGGTTCCGTGCGCGTGGCGCAAATGTGCCACGCGTTTGGCCTGACGTGGGGTTCGCACTCCAACAACCATTTCGACATTTCGCTGGCGATGTTCACCCACGTTGCCGCTGCCGCACCGGGCAAGATCACCGCCATTGATACACACTGGATCTGGCAGGAAGGCAATCAACGACTGACCAAAACGCCTTTCCAGATTGAAGGTGGCATGGTCGCGGTGCCGCAGGCACCGGGGCTGGGTATTGAACTGGATATGGATCAGGTCATGCAGGCCAATGCGCTCTATCAAAAGCATGGTCTGGGCGCACGTGATGATGCGCAGGCGATGCAGTTCCTGATCCCGCAGTGGACGTTTGATAACAAGCGCCCGTGCCTGGTGCGTTAACTTTTTTGGGCTTCCTTGAGGAAGCCCGTTCCACAGGAGCCAAATCATGAGTAATACAGCCTGGCCAAATGAATTTCGCCGCCGCCTGCTGGCTGGTGAAACCCTGATCGGCAGTTGGTGTGCCCTGGCAAGTCCTCTCTCGACCGAAGTGTTGGGGCTGGCCGGATTTGACTGGTTAGTACTGGATGGTGAACACGCACCCAACGATATCACCACCTTTGTGCCTCAGCTCATGGCGTTGAAGGGCAGCCCCAGTGCGCCGGTGGTGCGTCCACCCTGTAACGAACCGGTGATTATTAAGCGCCTGTTGGACATTGGTTTTAACAACATCCTCGTCCCCTTTGTAGAGAACGAAGAAGACGCCAGACGTGCGGTGGCCTCAACGCGCTATCCGCCTGCCGGGATTCGCGGCGTGTCGGTTTCTCATCGCAGCAACATGTACGGCACGGTGCCGGATTATAACGGCACCATTAACGACAACATTGCTGTGTTAGTACAAATAGAAACGCAGCAGGCCGTGGACAATATTGATGCTATCGCGGCCGTTGACGGGGTGGACGGCATTTTTGTCGGCCCTGGCGATTTGTCTGCCGCACTTGGCTACCTTGGGCAGCCCGCGCACCCGGAGGTATTGAAGGTCATCAAACACATCTTTGAGCGGGCAAAAGCGGCTAACAAGCCCAGCGGTATTCTGGCACCGGTTGAGGTGGACGCCCGGCGCTATCTCGAATGGGGCGCCACTTTCGTTGCCGTAGGCAGCGATCTCGGTGTTTTTCGCAGTGCCACTCAGGCGTTGTGTGACAAATTCAAAAAGTAATCATCAGGAGAAACAAAATGAAAATTGGCTTTATTGGCCTGGGCATCATGGGCAAACCAATGAGTAAAAACCTGTTAAAAGCTGGTTATTCACTGGTGGTGCGCGATCACAATGCAGAAAACGAAGCTGAACTGGTGAAGCTCGGCGCGACAACGGCGGCGAATGCCAAAGAACTGGCCCAACAGTGTGACGTGGTCATTACCATGGTGCCCAACTCACCGCAGGTGAAAGAAGTCTGCCTGGGCGAAAACGGCATCATCGACGGCGCTAAACCGGGCCTGATTGTGATCGATATGAGCTCCATCGCGCCGCTGGCGAGCCGGGAAATCCACGATGCGCTGGCGGCAAAACAGATTAAAATGCTGGATGCGCCGGTGAGTGGCGGCGAGCCCAAAGCGATTGAAGGGACGCTGTCAGTCATGGTGGGCGGCGATAAGGCCGTGTTTGACGAGTGCTATGACATCATGAAAGCCATGGCGGGATCGGTGGTTCACACCGGTGACATCGGGGCGGGCAACGTCACTAAACTGGCAAACCAGGTGATTGTGGCGCTGAATATTGCTGCGATGTCAGAAGCCCTGTCCCTGGCGACCAAAGCGGGCGTGAGTCCGGAACTGGTGTACCAGGCGATTCGTGGTGGCCTGGCGGGAAGTACCGTTCTTGATGCCAAAGCGCCAATGGTGATGGACCGCAACTTTAAGCCGGGCTTCCGCATTGACTTACATATCAAGGACCTGGCTAACGCGCTGGATACCTCGCACAGCATCGGTGCGCACCTTCCGCTGACGGCGGCCGTGATGGAGATGATGCAGGCGCTGCGTAATGACGGACAGGGAACTGCCGACCACAGCGCGTTGGCCTGCTATTATGAAAAATTAGCCAACGTCGAAATCTCTCGTTAATGACTCGCCCGGCTTCTGCGGACGTCGGGCCACTTTCACTCTCTAATCGTTAATTAATACCGCCTGGATTGCCTATGAAAATCGTAATCGCACCGGATTCATATAAAGAAAGTCTTTCTGCCCTGGAAGTGGCATCGGCAATCGAAGCGGGATTCCGTGAGGTTTTCCCCGATGCCCATTATGTGAAAATACCGGTCGCTGATGGTGGCGAAGGTACGGTTGAAGCGATGGTGGCCGCGACGCAGGGAAAAAGAGTCAGGTTAACGGTAACCGGTCCGCTGGGTGAACCCGTTGAGGCGTTTTATGGCTTATCGGGTAATGAAGATACCGCCTACATCGAAATGGCGGCGGCCAGTGGCCTGGAGCTGGTACCGGCAGCGCAGCGCGATCCCCTGATCACCACCTCGTTTGGTACAGGAGAGCTGATTAAAAATGCGCTGGATAAAGGCGTTAAACATATCATTATTGGCATTGGTGGCAGTGCCACCAATGACGGCGGTGCAGGCATGATGCAGGCACTGGGCGCCCGCTTGCTGGATAAGCAGGACAAGCAAATTGGTCAGGGCGGCGGTGCCTTGCCCGAACTGGCAAGCATTGATGTTAGCGGGCTGGACAGCCGTATCCGTCACTGCCGCTTTGAAGTGGCCTGTGACGTCACCAATACGTTGACGGGCGCTCATGGTGCCTCAGCGATTTTTGGTCCACAGAAGGGCGCGACGCCCGAGTTGGTTGAGCAACTGGATCGGGCACTGACGCACTACGCCACCATTATTCAGCGTGATCTGGGCATTGATGTGCTGCAGGTCAGTGGCGGCGGCGCAGCCGGTGGTATGGGCGCTGCACTGCATGCTTTTTGTCAGGCGGAGCTACGTCGCGGGATTGAGATTGTTACCGAAGCACTGGGACTGGAAGAACAGGTAAAAGACGCCGACCTGGTCATCACCGGCGAGGGACGCATCGATAGCCAGAGTATCAATGGCAAAGTGCCCATTGGCGTCGCCAACGTCGCCAAGCGTTTTAATATTCCGGTGATAGGGATTGCTGGCAGCCTGACTGACGATGTTGGTGTGGTACACCAGCATGGCTTAGATGCGGTGTTTAGCGTGCTTTACCGTATTTGCTCGCTGGATGAGGCCCTGAAAGGGGCAGAAAACAATGTCCGGCTCACTGCGCGAAATGTGGCCGCTACGATGAAAATCGCCGGTTTTCACTAAACGTTTTTACGGCCCCGCCATGCAGCAGTGACAGGGCCGTCGTATCATCACCCTTTACTGATTAAGGCATGGAGAGTATGCGCCGTGCCTGCGTGGCGACGTTCTCCATTTCATCCTGAAGCTCCAGGAGTTCTGGCTCCAGCGCTTCGATATCACTGGCCTGATGAAGTTCTTTCTCAAGCTTACGACACAGCTGTTTCATCCGTGGCACGCCGCTGTAACTGGCGCTGCCGTGAAGTTTATGAATGATCTCGCGTAAGGCGATCGCGTCATTGTCGGCCATGGCCTGCGCCATTTTACCGTGCACTTCCGGTAAGAACTCCAGCAGCATTCGTAGTAAATCCCGTGCCAGGTCCGGTTTATTTGCTGCCTGGCGTAATGCCAGCTTCCAGTCGAGCGTTGGCAATATTTGGGGCAGCTCTGGCACCGTGGTGGTCGGGCTTGGCATATAACGCGCCAGAACCTGAGCGAGCTTGTTTTCATCAATTGGCTTGGCAAGATAGTCGTTCATTCCTGCCCTGATCAGATGCTCGCGTTCACCATCAATAGCATGAGCGGTAACCGCAACAATCGGCGTGGCTGCATGGTTTGGCAGCGTGCGGATGATCTCACTTGCGCGGATGCCATCGATATCCGGCATTTGTATATCCATTAAAATGACGTCCAACGCTTGCCGGTGGGCGACGCGAATAGCCTGCTCCGCGTTATTACACAGTACGATGTGTTGCACCTGTTCTTCGAGCAGCGCCCCGATCAGCTTCAGGTTAGCAGGATTGTCGTCCACGGCCATCACGGTCAGCGGCAGGCGCGGCGAAGCGGACATTTCATTGCTGTGACGCGCATGCAGCTCCAGCAGCATCGGCAGCAGGCGCGTTTGCGAGACGGGTTTCGTGATACAGCCATCAATACCGCGCACTTTCAGCTCATCGGCCAGTAACATCATCGGACTCGGCAGCGCCATAATGACCAGATCCGCGCTTTCCAGCAGGGAATGGATCAGCCTGTCCTCAAGCACCTGCGGTTGGCTGGCGTTGACCGGCATTGCCATCAACAGAATGGGATAGCGTGGCTGGCTCAGGCCTTCCAGCGTTAAGCTGTGCTCAACCTGCAACGGCGTCGCAGCTAAAATTTCCACCACCGCGCTGGCAACATCTGGGTTGGCTTCAACATAGGCCATGCGCGTATTCGACAGCGCATCCAGTACCCGCGGCATACTCGGTGCATTGGGGTTGAGGTCGAGCTTAACGCGCACCCAAAAGGTAGAACCGTGATTCTGGCGGCTGACGAAAGTAATCTCCCCGTTCATTTCCCGCACCAGCTTTTGGGTGATCACCAGCCCCAGCCCCGATCCACCGTGGCGGCGAGAAATACTGGCATCCGCCTGGCGAAATGCCTGAAACAACTGCGCCTGCTGCTTTTCGGAAATGCCAATGCCGGTGTCGCGAACCTGAATCTCCAGCTCGACATGGGTCGCCGTGATGGTGTGTTGATCTACGCGTAAATTAATCGTGCCTTTTTCGGTAAATTTAATCGCATTTCCCATCAGGTTGATCAGGATTTGCTGCAGACGAAGCGCATCGCCGATAACGTTATCCGGCACGCTGTTATTGCACACCACGGTCAGCTCCAGCCCTTTTTCATGGGCCGACGGAGCCAGTAAAACCAGGGTTTCATCCAGGGTGGCGCGCAACGGAAAGGGGATGGACTCCAGCATCAGTTTGCCGGCTTCCAGTTTGGAAAAATCAAGCACGTCATTAATGATCGACAGCAGGTTATTGGCCGAGCGCTCAATGGTCAGCATGTAGTCGCGTTGAGTGGTACGCAGCGGCGTTTTCAGCATCTGTCGGGTAAAGCCCAGCACGCCATTGAGCGGCGTACGCAGCTCATGAGACATATTTGCCAGAAACTCGGATTTGATACGGGCGGCTTCCTGCGCCCGCTTCTTGGCCAGATCCAGCTCGACGTTCTGAATCTCCAGTTGCTCCAGCGTTTCCCGCAGATCCCAGGTGGCCTGGTCAATATTGTGCTGCATCTCTTCGTGATAAGCAGTGAGCGACATTGCCATGGCGTTGATCCCGTTTTTCAGGATACTCAACTCGCCGAGCATATGACCTTCCACCCGACTGTCTAACTGCCCACGGCGAATGCGGTCAACGGTACTGACCATATTACGGATAGGGCCGGTGACATCCCGCATCAGACGGTAGGCAAACAGCATGGCAATGCACAGGCAGAACAACAGCATCAGGGTGGCAATAAAGACTTCCCGGTATTGCTGTAAGCGCACGGATTGCAGATCCAGTTCTATCGCCACGTAGCCCAGAGGATTGCCTGCGGGTTTGGCATCCTGTTCCGGTAGCTCGTCAACGGCGTAACGCTCAGACGTTATCGGCTTACGTAAAATCAGCAGGTTGCCGCTGCCTTCGATGGAAACATCGTCAGGAAGCGCGCGAATAGCCTGTTTTGATTCCAGACTGAGGTTTTGATTGTTGTTGGAGGTGACGTAGAGCTGATTATTGTCGTCAAAGACGGAGATGGCACGAACGATCCCGGAATGGCGGCGATGCAGTAAACTAACCAGTTCACGTAGCGCGTCACGATTGTGCCACGTCATGCTGTATTCGGTGGAGATTGCCAGCGGTTCAATGATATTGGCACCCGCCTCAATGACCTGTCGCTGTAGCTCGTTGTAGCGATGCACCACAAAAAATGAGCTGAGCAGCAAACCTACCATCAACGTAGGGGCCAAAATTAAAATCATCATTCGCGCCCGCAGGCTGTATTTGGTCATAATAGTCGCCTGCTGTCCGGCATTGACGTCCCTGTGCATCCGCTGAACCTTATGCACATCGAATCTAAAAGAGAAAGAACCACACTATGGCGCAATTTTACTCCGCAAAACAGCGCGTGACGACCAAACAACGGATCACCGTCACCATTGAAGACCTCGACCCGTTTGGTCAGGGCGTTGCCCGGCACAAGGGGAAAACCCTGTTTGTCACGGGTGCGCTGCCTGGCGAGGAGGCGGAGGTAAGCCTGCTGGAGGACAAACGCCAGTTTGCCAGAGCGAAAACGGTGCGCCTGCTCAGCCGCAGCGCGTCACGGGTTGAGCCACGCTGTCCTCATTTTAGCCGCTGTGGTGGCTGTCAGCAGCAACATGCTGATGAAGCGTTGCAGCAGCAGAGTAAATCGCGTGCGCTGGCGCGCATGCTGACCCAGGCTGCGAACCAGCCCGTGGCGGTTGATGACATTATTGCCGGGCCCACCTGGGGCTACCGCCGTCGCGCCCGCCTTGGTTTACAATGGCATAACAAAAGTCAGCAGTTACTGATGGGGTTTCGCCAGGAATCCACCAACGATCTGGTCGATATTCAGCAATGCCCTGTTATGGTGCCCCAACTTGAAGCGCTAATTATTCCGCTGCGCAATTGTCTCACCATGCTTAATGCTGTCAAACGGTTAGGACATGTTGAACTGGTGCAGGCTGACAATGGCTCAGTGCTGCTACTGCGCCATCTGGATGCATTAAGCCCCGACGATATAGCAAAACTGGAACGTTTTTCGCATCAGCACCAACTGATGCTGTTTCTGGATGATGGAAGTGAGACGCTGCGCGGATTTAGCGAACAGCGACCATTTTATCATTCTCACCAGCTTGAGCTAATCTTCAGTCCACAGGATTTTATTCAGGTCAATGATGCGGTCAACCAGCAGATGGTGGCGAAGGCCATCGAATGGCTTGATTTACAACCTGAAGATCGGGTTCTGGATCTGTTTTGTGGCATGGGAAACTTTACGCTTCCTGTAGGAAAATCGGTACAACGTGCCGTAGGTGTGGAGGGCGTTGCAGCATTAGTGCAACAGGCAGCGTATAATGCTGACGTGAATAATCTTAAAAACGTCAGATTTTTTCAGCACAATCTGGAAGAAGATGTTTCGCATCAGCCCTGGGCTATGCAGGGCTTTAACAAGGTATTACTCGATCCGGCACGCGCTGGGGCGGCAGGTGTTATGGCACATGTCGTAAAATTATCGCCAGAACGCGTGGTCTATGTATCTTGTAATCCTGTGACACTCGCACGTGACAGTAGCACCTTGCTGTCGGCGGGTTACCAATTGGAAAGGGTCGTGATGCTGGATATGTTTCCTCATACCCGTCATCTCGAATCCATGGTGCTGTTCAGAAAAAAAATATAAGTGTCCGGCAGGGGCGCTGTGCAGGAGAGGATATGGTTGCGGTTAGAAGTGCACATTTAAATACGGAAGGGGAGTTTGCCCTTGACCAGTGGATCGCCAGCCTTGGCGTTGCTAACCCGCAATCCTGTGATCGTCTCGCTGAAACCTGGCGCTATTGTGAAGCGCAGACTCAGGGGCATCCTCACCAGTCGCTACTGCTGTGGCGCGGTATCGAGATGGTGGAAATCCTCTCGATGCTCAGCATGGACATCGAAAGCCTGTGCGCCGCGTTGATTTTCCCCCTTGCTAATGACGAAGTGGTCAGCGAAGAAGAGCTGGAAAAAACCGTCGGCAAAGGCATCGTTTCGCTGGTGCACGGCGTTCGTGATATGGACGCCATCCGTCAGCTGAAAGCCATTCATAACGACTCCATGGCCTCCGAGCAGGTGGATAACGTCCGCCGCATGCTGCTGGCCATGGTGGAAGACTTCCGCTGCGTCGTGCTGAAGCTGGCTGAGCGCATCATGAACCTGCGTGAAGTCAAAGACGCGCCGGAAGATGAGCGCGTACTGGCAGCGAAAGAAAGCACCAACATTTATGCACCGCTGGCGAATCGCCTGGGCATTGGGCAGCTTAAATGGGAGCTGGAAGATTACTGCTTCCGCTACCTGCATCCTGATGAGTACAAACGCATTGCTAAGCTGCTGCACGAGCGCCGCATTGACCGTGAGCAGTACATCGAAAACTTTGTTAATAACCTGCGTAAAGAGATGGCAAAAGAGGGCGTGCGGGCAGAAGTGTACGGCCGTCCGAAGCATATCTACAGCATCTGGCGCAAGATGCAGAAGAAGTCGCTGGCGTTTGATGAACTCTTTGATGTGCGCGCGGTACGTATCGTTGCCGAGCGGCTGCAGGACTGTTATGGCGCACTGGGCACGGTGCATACGCTGTATCGCCACCTGCCCAATGAGTTTGACGACTATGTAGCAAATCCCAAGCCCAATGGCTATCAGTCGATCCACACCGTGGTATTGGGGCCTGAGGGCAAAACCGTCGAGATCCAGATCCGTACCCGTCAGATGCATGAAGATGCAGAACTGGGCGTAGCCGCGCACTGGAAATACAAAGAAGGCCCGTCGTCCAGCCATGCGCGCGGGGCGGCAGGTCACGAAGAGCGCATTGCCTGGTTGCGTAAGCTGATCACATGGCAGGAAGAGATGGCGGATTCCGGCGAGCTGCTGGAAGAGGTGCGCAGTCAGGTGTTTGACGACCGCGTGTATGTCTTTACCCCAAAAGGGGATGTGGTGGATTTACCGGCGGGTTCTACGCCACTGGATTTTGCTTACCACATTCACAGCGATATCGGTCATCGCTGCATCGGCGCGAAGATTGGCGGGCGCATCGTGCCCTTCACCTATCAACTGCAGATGGGCGATCAGGTTGAAGTCATTACCCAAAAACAGCCGAACCCGAGCCGTGACTGGCTGAACCCGAACCTGGGATTCATCACCACCAGCCGTGGTCGCGCCAAAATTCATAACTGGTTCCGTAAACAGGATCGGGATAAAAACATCCTGGCCGGCCGCCAGATTCTGGATAACGAGCTGAACCAGATGGATATCAGCCTGCGTGAGGCCGAGAAGCTGCTGCTGCCGCGCTATAACGTCACCTCGCTGGACGAGCTGTTGGCCGCTATTGGCGGCGGTGATATTCGCCTGCACCAGATGGTGAATTTCCTGCAGGCGAAACTCAACAAGCCGACTGCCGAAGAGCAAGACCGCGAAGCCCTGCGTCAGCTCACGCAAAAATCGCACGCGCCCACCTCACGCAAAGAGAGCGGTCGCGTGGTGGTGGAAGGCGTTGGCAACCTGATGCACCACATTGCACGCTGCTGTCAGCCGATTCCGGGCGATGATATCGTCGGATTTATCACCCACGGACGCGGCATTTCGATTCACCGCGCCGACTGCGATCAGCTGTCTGAGCTGATTTCCACCGCGCCTGAGCGCATTGTGGATGCGGTGTGGGGCGAAAGCTATTCCAGTGGCTATTCACTGGTCGTGAGAGTCACGGCCAACGATCGTAGCGGGCTGTTACGCGATATCACCACCATCCTCGCCAATGAAAAGGTGAACGTGCTGGGGGTTTCAAGCCGTAGCGATACGAAAAAACAGTTAGCCACCATTGATATGGATATTGAAATTTATAATCATCAGGTGCTGGGGCGCGTCCTGTCTCGCCTGAACCAGGTGCCTGATATTATTGATGCCCGACGTCTGCACTAAACTTCTGTTATCAGGCGCACGTGCTTTCTGACGTGCGCCTGGCTGCTTTTATCACCGCTGTTACGCCAACTGAACACCTGAAGGATTGCCATATGACCTCTATTGATCGCCTGCTGGGCATTATGAAAACCCTGCGCGATCCGCAGCAGGGCTGCCCGTGGGATCGCGAGCAGACCTTTGCCACTATTGCGCCTTACACGCTGGAAGAAACCTATGAAGTGCTGGATGCTATCCAGCGTGAAGACTTTGAGGATCTCCGCGGCGAGCTGGGCGATTTGCTTTTCCAGGTGGTGTTTTATGCTCAGATGGCGCAGGAGCAGGGGCGTTTTAACTTTGATGATATTTGTCACGCCATCAGTGACAAGCTGGAACGCCGTCATCCGCATATCTTCGCAGAGGGCACGGCAGAGAGCAGTGCAGAGGTGTTGAAAAACTGGGAAGCGATTAAAAGCGCCGAACGGGCAGAAAAAGCGCAGCACTCCGCGCTGGACGATATTCCGAAAGCGCTCCCTGCACTGATGCGCGCCCATAAAATTCAGAAGCGATGCCACAACGTGGGCTTTGACTGGACCACGCTTGGCCCGGTGCTCGATAAGGTGCACGAAGAGATCGACGAAGTGATGCATGAGGCACAGCAAAGCGTGATTGATCCACAAAAGCTGGAAGAAGAGATTGGCGATCTGCTGTTTGCTACCGTAAATCTTTCCCGTCATCTGGGCAGCAAGGCCGAAACGGCGTTGCAGAAAGCCAATGACAAGTTTGAGCGCCGTTTCCGTGCGGTAGAAGCCATTATCACCGCGCAGGGCCTGACGATGCCGGGCGCCACCCTGGCGCAAATGGAAGCCGCCTGGCAACAGGTTAAGGCGAAGGAAAAAAGCTGATTATTCCAGCAGCGAGCATAAATTGCTCTCTTGAGCTTACTCGATTCAGCCTGACGCCAGATTTGTGACGCAGGTCAAAATTTTGTTTACCGCTATCCGCTATGTTACCCGCAGCAATGCGTTGGGAGATGGATGTGATTCACCAATTGTGGCTGATAGCGGTTTCCAGTATACTGTTTTCCCGTCCTGGTTATTCCACCGTCTTTAAACCTAAACTCTCAGGTTCAGCATGACAACGAATTATATTTTTGTGACCGGCGGGGTCGTTTCCTCTCTGGGTAAAGGCATTGCCGCAGCCTCCCTCGCAGCCATTCTTGAAGCGCGTGGTCTGAATGTGACCATCATGAAACTGGACCCGTACATCAACGTCGATCCGGGTACCATGAGTCCAACTCAGCATGGTGAAGTGTTCGTCACCGACGACGGTGCCGAAACCGATCTGGATTTGGGTCACTACGAGCGCTTCATCCGCACTAAAATGTCGCGCCGCAACAATTTCACCACGGGTCGTATCTACTCAGAAGTCCTGCGCAAAGAGCGTCGCGGTGACTATCTTGGTGCCACCATTCAGGTTATCCCTCATATCACGAATGCGATCAAAGAGCGCATTCTTGAAGGCGGCGAAGGCCATGATGTCGTGCTGGTCGAAATCGGTGGCACGGTGGGTGATATCGAATCCTTGCCGTTCCTGGAAGCGATTCGTCAGATGGCGGTGGATGTGGGCCGCGAGCACACGATGTACATGCACCTGACGCTGGTGCCTTACATGGCCGCGGCGGGCGAGGTGAAAACCAAGCCAACGCAGCACTCTGTTAAAGAGCTGCTCTCCATCGGTATTCAGCCTGACGTTCTCATCTGCCGTTCCGATCGCGCGGTGCCAGCGAATGAGCGTGGCAAAATTGCGCTGTTCTGTAACGTGCCGGAAAAAGCCGTTATCTCGCTGAAAGACGTCGATTCGATTTACAAAATCCCGGGCATGCTGAAATCGCAGGGCCTGGATGACTATATCTGTAAGCGTTTCAACCTGAACGCCCCGGAAGCCAATCTGGCGGAGTGGGAGCAGGTGATTTATGAAGAAGCCAATCCAGGCGGCGAAGTCACCATCGGCATGGTGGGCAAATATGTCGAACTGCCGGACGCTTATAAATCCGTTATAGAAGCGCTGAAGCACGGCGGTCTGAAAAATCGCGTGACCGTGAATATCAAGCTGATTGACTCACAGGATGTTGAAACCCGTGGTGTCGAATTGCTGAAAGATTTAGATGCCATTCTGATCCCCGGTGGTTTTGGCTATCGTGGCGTAGAAGGCAAGTTGATGACGGCGAAATATGCGCGTGAAAACAACGTGCCTTATCTTGGCATCTGTCTCGGCATGCAGGTGGCCTTGATGGAGTTCGCCCGTAACGTTGCCGGTATGGCAGGCGCAAACTCTACAGAATTTGTGCCAGACTGTAAGTATCCGGTGGTCGCACTGATCACCGAATGGCGTGACGAAGAAGGCAATGTGGAAGTGCGTACTGAACAGAGCGATCTGGGCGGCACCATGCGCCTCGGCAGCCAGCAGTGTCAGCTAAACCCGGAAAGTAAGGTTCGCCAGCTGTACGGTTCTGACACCATTGTTGAGCGCCATCGTCACCGCTATGAAGTGAACAACATGCTGCTGAAGCAAATCGAGGCAGCGGGTTTACGTGTGGCGGGCCGGTCTGGTGATGATCAATTGGTTGAGATCATTGAGATCCCCAATCATCCGTGGTTTATTGCTTGCCAGTTCCATCCCGAGTTCACATCGACGCCACGCGATGGTCATCCGTTGTTTGCCGGGTTTGTGAAGGCAGCACATGAGCATCAGAAGCGTTTAGCGAAATAAGTTTAACGAACAACGCGCGAACTTTTCGCGCGTTGTTTGTCTTAGAATTGACTAACTTGTACTGAGGAAAATCGTAATGGCCAAAATCGTAAAAGTCATCGGTCGCGAAATTATCGACTCACGTGGCAACCCAACTGTTGAAGCAGAAGTTCACCTGGAAGGTGGTTTCGTTGGTCTGGCTGCGGCACCATCAGGTGCATCTACCGGTTCTCGTGAAGCACTGGAACTGCGTGACGGTGACAAATCCCGTTTCCTGGGCAAAGGCGTAACCAAAGCCGTTGCTGCGGTTAACGGTCCGATTGCTGAAGCGGTAAAAGGCAAAGACGCGAAAGATCAGGCGAACATCGATAAAATCATGATCGACCTGGACGGTACTGAGAACAAATCTAACTTCGGTGCTAACGCCATTCTGGCCGTATCACTGGCTGCAGCGAAAGCGGCAGCGGCCTCTAAAGGTCAGGCGCTGTACGAGCACATCGCTGAACTGAACGGCACCCCAGGCAAATACTCTATGCCTCTGCCAATGATGAACATCATCAACGGTGGCGAACATGCCGACAACAACGTCGACATCCAGGAATTCATGATTCAGCCGGTTGGCGCTTCAAACGTGAAAGAAGCGATCCGTATGGGTTCTGAAGTGTTCCACAACCTGGCAAAAGTGCTGAAAAGCAAAGGCATGAGCACGGCGGTAGGTGACGAAGGTGGCTATGCGCCAAACCTGGGTTCTAACGCCGAAGCGCTGGCTGTTATCGCGGAAGCGGTAAAAGCAGCAGGTTATGAGCTGGGTAAAGACATTACCCTGGCTATGGACTGTGCGGCTTCTGAGTTCTACAAAGATGGCAAATACGTTCTGGCGGGTGAAGGCGGTAAAGCGTTCACGTCAGAAGAGTTCACCCACTTCCTGGAAGATCTGACCAAGCAGTATCCGATCGTTTCTATCGAAGATGGCCTGGACGAATCTGACTGGGATGGCTTCGCCTACCAGACCAAAGTGCTGGGCGATAAAATCCAGCTGGTGGGCGACGACCTGTTCGTCACTAACACCAAGATCCTGAAAGAAGGTATCGACAAAGGTATCGCTAACTCCATCCTGATCAAATTCAACCAGATCGGTTCTCTGACCGAAACCCTGGCTGCGATTAAAATGGCGAAAGATGCAGGCTACACCGCTGTGATCTCTCACCGTTCAGGTGAAACGGAAGATGCGACCATCGCTGACCTGGCGGTCGGTACAGCTGCAGGCCAGATCAAAACCGGTTCAATGAGCCGCTCTGACCGTGTTGCGAAGTACAACCAGCTGATCCGTATCGAAGAAGCGCTGGGTGCAAAAGCCCCGTTCAACGGTCTGAAAGAAGTGAAAGGCCAGTAAGTTTACTGCTTCTGACTTCTGATAAAACCCGCCCATGCTGGCGGGTTTTTTTATGCCCACAGGTTATGCCGCTCACCTCACATTTTTCCGCGACGTCTATGCTGTTTACATCCGTTCTTCACAAAACCCATCGACACTGAACGACGAGCACCGTGCGCCTGTAACAGACAATGCACCTTGCCGCTTGCCTGAAGCGCGTCTGCGGGTGCTTTCAGGTTCACATTTCTGACTGCCTGAAAGGGGATACGCATGAGACTGGCTTCTTATAACGTTGAAAACCTGTTCGATCGCGCCAGAGCAATGAACCAGAATGAATGGCGAGCGGGCAAACCGACGCTGGAAAAATTTGCCCAACTTAATGCCCTGCTGGGACAGGTGGAATACAGCGACGCGGACAAAAAACAGATGGTCGAATTGATGGATGCACTTGGCCTGCAAACGTCCGACACCGGGCCCTTTGTTATTCTCCGGCGTAACCGGGGCAAACTTTTGACCCGACCGACAGACAACAGCGGAATAAAAATTATTGCCGCAGGCCGCGCTGACTGGGTGGGTTCACTGGAGTTGCGCCGCGCGCCGATAGACGAAATTGCCATGGGGTTAACGGCACAGGTCATGATTGACCTTCACGCGGATATCCTGACCGTGGTGGAGGCAGAAAGCCGTCCCGCCCTGCTGGAATTCAACAACGCCATGCTGCCGGCCCGCCAGGGAACGCCTTTTGATCATGTCATGGTGATTGACGGCAACGATGAGCGGGGAATCGATGTCGGACTGATGACAGCGGCAGGCTTTGCCATCGACACCATCCGCAGCCACGTTGATGATAAAGATAAACAGGGCAACCTGATTTTCTCTCGCGACTGTCCCGAATTTGCGATTCCGCTGGCCGATGGCCAAACTCTGCACGTGCTGGTTAACCATTTTAAGAGTAAAGGCTACGGCGCTAAAGCCAGTTCCGATGCCCGCCGCAAGCAGCAGGCCGAACGGGTGAAAGCGATTTATCAGCAACGCATTAAAGAGGGGCAAACGCTGATTGCCATCACCGGCGACTTTAACGATACGCCGGACAGTGATGCATTGTCGCCGCTGCTGAAAGAAACCGACCTGAAAGATATCTTCACCCATGAAAAGTTTGATAACGGCGGCTATCCGGGGACCTGGGGCGGCTGCACTGCCAGCAACAAGATTGACTATATTTTGCTGTCGCCCGCGCTGTGGAAAAAGGTAGAGAAGGGCGGTGTATGGCGCAAAGGGATGTGGCCTGGCGTGCGTCCGGTAAAGTGGGAAACCTATCCTGAACTGAAAAAAGAGGTTAATGCCGCCTCGGATCATGCGGCGGTCTGGGTGGATCTGTCCGTCTGAACGGGCTGCTGAACACAGCCCTCAGCTGACCTGCGAGCTGGCGCGTGCCGAACAGCTCGCGCTCTTTCGCATCACCTGACATGATCTCAACCCGGTGTTCTGCGATAATCGCGTTTTGAAAAAACCAAAGAGACCATTATGCAGTACCCGATTAACGAAATGTTCCAGACGCTGCAAGGCGAAGGTTATTACACCGGCGTGCCGGCTATTTTCATCCGCTTACAGGGATGTCCGGTAGGATGCAGTTGGTGCGACACCAAGCACACCTGGGAAAAACAGGCGGATCGGGAAACATCATTAGGCGATATTCTGGTCAAAACGGTGGAAAGCGATGCCTGGGGCAATGCCGATGCGGCGACGCTTCTGAGCAGCATACAACAACAGGGCTGGACGGCTCGCCATGTGGTGATCACCGGCGGTGAACCGGCTATCTATGATTTGCGTCCGCTGACTGCATCACTTGAGGCGGCGGGATTCCAGTGTCAGATTGAAACCAGCGGGACCCACGAAATCCACTGCGCTGATGCCACCTGGGTGACCGTTTCACCCAAGGTAAACATGCGTGGCGGTTATGACGTCCTGGCACAGGCCCTGAGGCGTGCGGATGAAATTAAGCACCCGGTTGCCCGGCAACGTGATGTGGATGCGTTAGACGATTTGCTGGCAGGCATCCACGACAGCAAAGCACGCATCATTGCGCTGCAGCCAATTAGTCGCAAAGATGAGGCAACAAAGCTGTGTATTGAAACCTGCATTGCGCGCAACTGGCGACTGTCGATGCAGACCCATAAATATCTGAATATTGCCTGATAAAACGCTGGCGGCCTTTGGCCGCCAGACCGTTAACATGACGCCGCGCTGGAAAGGCGGCAGCAGGCCGATCAACAGGTGAAGATACGGGCGATCGACCCTGAGCGGCCGTAGCGAAGCGGATTAACCGCGATAGGTGCAGCCTGCGGTGCAGGTTTCTTTGATCATCACCGCGCTCAGCAGCGGCAGGCGAGGCTTCATGTGATCCCAAATCCATTTCGCCAGAACTTCACTGGTGGGATTCTCCAGCCCAGGGATCTCATTAAGATAGTAGTGATCGAGCCTGTCATAGAGGGGTTTAAACGCCGCTTTCAGCTCTGCAAAATCCATGACCCAGCCGGTATGCGCATCCACTTCACCGGTAATTTCCAGACGAACAAGGAATGAGTGACCGTGCAAACGGCCGCATTTGTGTCCTGCCGGCACATTGGGTAAATAGTGCGCGGCTTCGAACTGGAACTCTTTAAATAACGTGGTAGACATAATCGCTCTCAGGCATTAAAAACCGCTGAATTCTACCTGAAAAGGCGGTTTTTCGCATCCGCTAAGCGCCGTCTAACGACGATTAAGCCAGAATGGTAAAACGCGTCCCCCACTTTCCTTGAAAAGCGCTCAGCGATGTACCGGATCGTCAGCCGGAAGTCGCGCGACGAGGGCTTCCGCGATGCCGTACTCCTCAATCAGCAGCCGGTGCTGCTCTGAACGTGACAGCGGCGTAACGCTTTCTTTTCCCTGGCGATCCCGGATGACCTGCTCTCCCTTCACAATTCCCGTGATCGTCTCGCCGTGAGCGCGGCGAATCAGCAGGGCACCGTCAAAGCGGCTGTTGCTCTGGCTTTGTTGATGGCGTGACTGGAACGCGTCAGCGGAAAGGTCGGTTGCCAGAATTTTACAGTCGAGCCATGCCCGACCCAGCGGCTTCCAGTGTATGCACCAGCTGCCATCATGCTGATGGACGCGGGTGCCCCAGACGGGATGCGGGTTCAGCCGGGCCTCCAGCGGAAGCGGATCGCCGTGGAGCAGCGTGCTGTCAACCACCAGCGTGCGTCCATCCAGCTTAACAATCAACATGCCATGACCGGGAGAACCCACGGGTGCCGGACGCGGAGACAGCATGGTGGAAAGGCCAAACTGCACGTGAAAACCCAAATACGCGAGCAGGGCATACAACGCGCCGTGGCCAGCCCAGCAGGTACCGCCTGTGCCAAAGGTTAACCAGTGAGTGAAAAAGTCGCTGGCCGTGCTACCTGGCAGGGGAAGGGCGCGGTCGTCTTCTGTGATGAGACGTCGGCGAAGGTTATCAAAGGGCACCGACTGGCACCAGGCGCGATAAAGCGTGCTCAGTCCGGCCTCGTCAGGGGCAGGAGGCGAGCTGAAGCCAAGTTTTTCCAGACTCTGCTCTGCCAATGCAGCCGGTAATGCTGTGATACTGTCTGGCATCTGTCGTCACTCCGTGGCGGTTTTCCTGTCTTTATGCCATCCCTTTAGCGCGATAACCAGTCGGAACGTCCTACCGACAGTATGATTAGCTGAGTTTGTTAACTCACCCTGTCGTTACCACTTTTAACGATTAATTTTATCTGAAAAACCATTTAGTCATTTTGGTTATTTGATATGTCGAAGGCGTATTTAATCGTTAATATAGCTCCCTGTACCCTTTCTTCTCTTCCGCTACTATTCGGTCCGGACTTCTGCTACTGGAATTTTTATCGCGATGACGACTCAGGCACCAGGTTCAATGCTTCCGCTCTCTCCGGAGCAACTTGCTCGTTTACAGGCAGCAACGACAGATTTTTCCACCACCCAGCTGGCCTGGCTCTCCGGCTATTTCTGGGGCATGGTCAATCAAACGCCGGGTCAGGCGGTTGCCAGCGCCCCTGCGCAGGCTGAAGCTCCGGCCATTACGCTGCTTTCTGCCTCACAAACGGGTAATGCCCGCCGGGTGGCCGAGCAGCTTCGCGATGACCTGCAGGCGGCAAAACTGACCGTGAATCTGGTCAACGCGGGCGACTTTAAATTCAAGCAGATTGGTCAGGAAAAAATCCTGATCGTCGTGACCTCGACCCAGGGCGAAGGCGAACCGCCGGAAGAGGCCGTTGCGCTGCACAAATTCCTGATGTCTAAAAAAGCGCCCAAACTGGACGGCGCGGCCTTTGCCGTGTTTGGTCTGGGCGACACATCGTATGAATTCTTCAGCAAAGCGGGCAAAGATTTTGACAGCCGCCTGGCTGAGCTGGGCGCTGAGCGCCTGCTGGACCGGGTCGATGCCGATGTCGAATATGCTGAGCAGGCCAGCGCCTGGCGTACGGCAATCACTGCGGTACTGAAAGAACGCGTCCCAACCGCGTCTCCGGCGCAGAGTGCGGCCACCGTTGCCGGCAGTGTGAACGAAGTTTTCACCAGCCCTTACACCAAAGAGCAGCCGCTTAGTGCCAGCCTGGCGGTTAACCAGAAAATTACCGGGCGCGATTCGGATAAAGACGTGCGTCATATCGAAATCGATCTGGGTGATTCAGGATTACGCTACCAGCCCGGTGATGCGCTGGGCGTCTGGTACGAAAATGACGCTGCGCTGGTTAACGAGTTGCTTGAACTGGTGTGGTTGAAAGGCGATGAGCCGGTTGAGGTGCAGGGCCAGACGCTGCCATTGGCAGAGGCGCTGCAGAAACATTTTGAGCTAACGGTTAACACCGCGCAAATCGTGGCGCAGTACGCAGCCTTAGCACGTAACGACGAACTGCTGTCGCTGGTGGATGACAAAGCCAAACTGCAGCAGTATGCGCAACGCTATCCGATTGTTGATATGGTTCGCCTGGCACCCGCGCAGCTGAGTGCAGAACAGTTATCCGGCTTACTGCGTCCGTTAACGCCGCGCCTCTATTCTATTGCCTCTTCTCAGGCCGAAACCGATACCGAAGTACATATCACCGTCGGTGCCGTTCGCTTTGATATTGAAGGACGTCAGCGCGGCGGCGGCGCATCCACCTGGCTGGCGGATCGCATTGAAGAAGAGGGCGAGGTGCGCGTGTTCATCGAACACAATGATAACTTCCGCCTGCCCGCCAACCCGGATGCACCGGTCATCATGATTGGGCCGGGCACCGGGATTGCCCCGTTCCGCGCCTTTATGCAGCAGCGCGATAATGACGGTGCCGGCGGTAAAAACTGGCTATTCTTTGGTAACCCACACTTTACCGATGATTTCCTGTATCAGGTTGAATGGCAGAAATATGTCAAAGATGGCCTGTTAACCCATATCGATCTGGCGTGGTCGCGCGATCAGGCAGAGAAGATATACGTACAAGATAAAATCCGCGCCCGTGGTGCGGAAGTGTGGCGCTGGATTGAAGAAGGCGCGCACCTTTACGTCTGTGGTGATGCCAACCGTATGGCAAAAGACGTAGAGCAGGCATTACTGGATGTGGTGGTCGAGCACGGTGCTATGGATCGTGAAACGGCTGATGAATTTTTAAGTGAGCTGCGCATTGAGCGCCGTTATCAGCGAGACGTTTACTAATGACTGAAAAATACCCTGGACCGCTGGTGGTTGAAGGCAAACTGACTGACGCTGAGCGATTAAAAAAAGAGAGCAACTACCTGCGCGGTACTATCGTTGAGGATCTTGATGATGGTCTGACCGGAGGGTTCAGCGGCGATAACTTTCTGCTTATCCGTTTTCACGGCATGTACCAGCAGGATGACCGCGATATTCGCGCTGAACGTGCGGAGCAAAAGCTTGAGCCTCGCCATGCGATGATGTTGCGCTGCCGCCTGCCGGGCGGGATTATCACGCCAACACAGTGGCTGGCGATCGATAAATTTGCCACCGATAAAACCCTTTACGGCAGCATCCGCTTGACCAACCGTCAGACTTTCCAGTTTCACGGTATTCTGAAGAAGAACGTGAAGCCAACGCACCAGATGCTGCACGAAGTCGGGCTGGATGCGCTGGCGACCGCGAACGACGTTAACCGCAACGTCCTGTGCACCTCCAACCCCGTGGAGTCTGAGTTGCATCAGGAAGCCTACGAGTGGGCAAAAAAACTGTCAGAACATCTGCTGCCGCAAACCCGCGCCTATGCCGAGATCTGGTGGGATCAGGAAAAAGTCGCAACCACCGACCAGGAACCGATCCTGGGCGAAACCTATCTGCCGCGTAAGTTTAAAACCACGGTGGTGATCCCGCCACATAACGATGTGGATCTGCACGCTAACGATCTTAACTTCATCGCGATTGCGGAAAACGGCAAGCTGGTCGGCTTTAACCTGCTGGTGGGCGGTGGTTTGTCCATTGAGCACGGTAACAAAGCCACCTATGCCCGCACCGCCAGCGAATTTGGCTACTTCCCGGTGGATAAGATCCTGGACGTGGCGGCGGCCGTGGTGACGACACAGCGTGACTGGGGTAACCGTACCGATCGTAAAAACGCCAAAACCAAATACACCCTGGAACGCGTGGGCGTAGAAACGTTTAAGGCGGAAGTCGAAAAACGCGCTGGCGTGACGTTTGCGCCAACGCGCCCTTACGAATTTACCACCCGTGGCGATCGCATTGGCTGGATCAAGGGTATCGATAACAAGTGGCATCTGACACTGTTTATCGAAAACGGTCGTCTGCTGGATTATCCGGGCCGTCCGTTAAAAAGCGGCGTAGCCGAAATCGCCAACATTCATCAGGGCGATTTCCGTCTGACCGCCAATCAGAACCTGATTGTGGCAGGCGTGCCGGAAAGCCAAAAAGCACAGATTGAAGCGATTGCCCGCGAACATGGCCTGATGGAAAACGTGACGGCCCAGCGCGAAAACTCGATGGCCTGTGTGTCGTTTCCAACCTGTCCGCTGGCGATGGCGGAGGCTGAACGTTTCCTTCCGTCTTTCGTGACGAAAGTCGAAGAGATCATGCACAACCATGGCGTAGGCGAAGAGCACATAGTGTTACGCGTTACCGGTTGTCCGAACGGTTGTGGGCGTGCGATGCTGGCAGAAGTGGGCCTGGTGGGGAAAGCGCCGGGTCGTTACAACCTGCACATCGGGGGTAACCGTATTGGAACGCGCATTCCACGTATGTATCGCGAAAATATTACGGAAAGTGACATTCTCGCCACACTTGATGAGCTGGTAGGTCGCTGGGCAAAAGAGCGCGAGGCCGCAGAAGGCTTTGGTGACTTTGTTATTCGTGCGGGCATCGTTACGCCGGTACTGGACCCTGCGCGCGACTTCTGGCAGGAGGCAAAATGAGTATCGATCTGGCAGCACTGAATGAAATGTCGAAAGTCCAGCGCGCGATGGCGCTGGCCGCGACAAACGCTCAACTGGAAAAAGCCACCGCAGAAGAGCGGGTGAGTTGGGCGCTGGAAAACCTGCCGGGTGCCTATGTGCTCTCCTCCAGCTTTGGCATTCAGGCTGCGGTATCGCTGCATCTGGTGACGCGCGTGCAACCCGATATTCCGGTCATCCTCACCGATACCGGCTATCTGTTTCCAGAAACCTACCGCTTTATTGATGAGCTGGCCGACCAGCTTAAGCTTAATCTGCAGGTGTTCCGGGCAGAAACCTCGCCCGCGTGGCAGGAGGCTCGCTACGGTAAGCTGTGGGAGCAAGGGGTTGATGGCATTGAGCAGTACAACCAGATCAACAAAGTTGAACCGATGAACCGGGCGCTGGAAACGCTGGGCGCACAAACCTGGTTTGCGGGCCTGCGACGCGATCAGTCAGGCAGCCGTGCCAGCCTGCCGGTACTGGGCGTGCAGCGCGGCGTGTTTAAAGTGCTGCCGATTATTGACTGGGACAACCGTCAGATTCATCAGTATCTGCAAACCCACAACCTGAAATACCATCCACTGTGGGATGAGGGTTATCTGTCGGTAGGCGATACACACACCACGCGCAAGTGGGAGCCAGGCATGGCAGAAGAAGAAACGCGCTTCTTTGGCCTGAAACGTGAGTGCGGCCTGCACGAAGGCTAACGCACGCGGCGTAGCGGTATCAACGGGCGATCCTTGTGGGTCGCCCGTTTTGCGATGGGGCTATCGCTGACATCAAAACCCCAGGGAAGGACGTGCGATAGCCACAGGTGTCCGCGGCAGTCAGAACGCCGTCTCTACACTGTCCACCACCCGGTATTCATCATCCACCAGGGGAAGATAACGCCATTTATCAAACGCCGTGCACGGATGAGAAATGCCGCATCCCACCCAGTCGCCGGGCATCAGCGGCTCATCATTGGGTAAGCGTAAATAGGCATGTTGATCGTTAACCTCACTGATGTGCAAATGGGTGCCGGATCGCGGCGCGGTGCCATCAGCCTGGCGAATCCACAAGGGGATCGGTAAATCCTGATCGAAAGGGACATCTCGCCTGCCGAAATCCAGCAGCGCCAGACCGGGTTCAGGACGGGAAAGAACGCGTCCCCAGATCTCCAGCGCCGCCGCAAAATGGTGGTCAGCGCCGGGCTGGGCAAAAGGCGCAATACGCGCATAAAGCCCGCTATCGTGTGCCATGTAGGCACCCGAGCGAATTAAGGGCTGAACCGGCAGCGGCAGCACGGCCTGGGTAAAGCATTCTGTCACCACATCAAACCATGCTCCACCACCGGCGCTGAGCAGAATCGTATCGCTGTGGAACAACTGGCGTTCAGCCAGCCTTCTGGCGCACTCCAGCATCACATGGCAGTAGTGCCGAACTAATGCCACACCAGCGGCGTCCCGCGCGGCACCGAGCGCACCTTCATAGCCTGCCACACCGACAAGATGAAGATGGCGGCTTTGAGCGAGACGTTCAGCAATGGCCAGCGCCTCCTCGGCGGTTCTGCAGCCCGTTCTGCCGCCGGGGATGGACACTTCAATCACTACGGCAATCGCCGTATCGCCCAGGTTTTGCTCCAGCAATGTGATGCCCGCCAGTGAGTCAACGTAGCAGAGAAAGCCATGATCGGGATGCTGGCGCTGCCACTCGCCAATCCAGCGAATCCCGGCAGGATCGACTAATTCGTTAGCCAGAAACACGTTACGGATACCAAAATGACGCAGGGCGCGCACCTGAGCGGGCGTCGCTGCGCTGATCCCCCAGGCACCGCCCTGCGTCACGGCCCGGCGTAAGACCGCTGGTGCCATTGAGGTTTTGCCATGAGCGGCCAGCATGACGCCTTTCTCCTGACAAAATTGCGCCAACTGCTGCAGGTTATTGTCCAGTGCGGACTGTTTCATCACCATGACGGGCGAAAACACCGACCCGCTGCTCAACACGGCGGTGCCGGCCTCGAGCGGGGCATCGCCCGCGCCAGCAACCGATTTAAAACGGGGCGAGGGCTGCGCGCGATCCAGCTTCGCGTCTGCGACCAGCGGGAAACGTAAAGACATAGCGGCTCCTTAGTGCTCAAGAACGCGTGACAGAAATTGCTGAGTGCGCGGATTCTGCGGATGGACAAAAATGTCGTCCGGCGTGCCTTGCTCAGCAATCACGCCCTGATCCATAAAAACAACGCGATCGGCTGTTTTGCGGGCAAACCCCATTTCGTGCGTCACCACCACCATGGTCATGCCCTCACGCGCCAGCCCGCGCATCACCTCCATCACTTCGCCAACTAATTCGGGATCGAGAGCGGATGTGGCTTCATCAAAGAACATGATTTTGGGCTGTACCGCCAGTGCACGCGCGATGGCCACACGTTGTTGCTGACCACCGGAGAGCTGAGAAGGATAGTGATCGGCGCGATCAGCCAGTCCGACGCGTTCCAGCGCCGCCATTCCACGTGCGTTTGCCTCTGCCGTTGACAGCTTCTGCGCTTTTATCAGTGCCAGGGTGACATTACCGAGCGCCGTCTTGTGGGGAAACAGGTTGAACTGCTGAAACACCATTCCCACCTGACCACAAATATCACGATTACGTTTTTGGTCATGCAGCGGAACGCCGTTAACCCAAATCTCTCCGCCGTCGGCCTTTTCCAGACCGCTCATGATCCGTAATACGGTACTTTTACCGGAGCCGGATGCGCCGATCAGCACCAGTACCTCTCCGGGCGAGACATCAAGGCTGATCTCTTTCAGGACTTGCGTCGCCCCAAATGACTTGCTAATCCGACTCAGGGTAATGGCTGCGTTTTTCATGATAACGGGTTCCTGGTTTGCTGGTGCTGGACCCAGCGGGAAAGCGGAAAACAGATAACGAAATAGAGCAGGGCGACCAGGCCATAAACCACGACGGGTTGTCCGATACGGTCGACGATCGCCTGACCCTGATGCATCAGCTCTGACATGCCTATCATGCTGACAATAGAGGTATCTTTAATCAGCGACAGGTACTGACCGACCAGCGGGGGTAAGACGATGCCGCGGGTTTGCGGCAAAATCACGCTGGTAAAGGTCTGCCGCCTGGAGAGCCCAAGTATCCACGAGACTTCCCACTGGCCTTTTGGGACGGCTTCAATACCGCCACGAAAAATCTCGGCAATGTAGGCACCCTGATAAATGCTCAATCCCAAAATGCCCGCGGCAAACAGGTTGATGTCATAGCCGAAATAGGCCACGCCAAAGTAGATAAACATTAGCGTGATAAGCACGGGCGTGCCGCGAAACAGCTCGGTATAGATCAGGGCAATTTGTCGGGCGACAGGCAGGCGGCTGGTGCGCAAAATGGCTGCCAACAGGCCAAGCAAGGTACTGCCCACAATGGCGGCCACCGACAGCAATAACGTAATAACCAGACCACGCCATAACAGCGGCAGGCTGCTGAGAATCAGTTCGCTCATTGGGCAGGCTCCCGTTTAACCGTGTGGGACCACATTTTTTTCGCCTGCGACCAGAGGGGCCGTTTGACCGATACCACCAGCGGCGGCATAAACAGATGGCGTCCCACGACGTTGCCCAGCCAGGAAAACAGGTTGCTGAGAAACAGATAGACCAACGCCACCACGCTGAACGTCTGGATGTAGAGCAGCGTACGCGCATTGATGACCGTGGCGGTTCCCGTCAGCTCCGGCAGCGCGATGGCTGACAGCAGTGAGGTGCCCAACAGCAACTGAATCAGGTTGTTGATAATGGCAGGCCAGACGGCGCGCGCGGCCTGCGGCATCACCACGTTTAAAAACCGCTGGCGGCGACTGATGCCAAGAATCCAGGCGGCTTCCAGCTGACCTTTTGGTACCGACTGAATACCGGCGCGAAAGATTTCGGCCAGATAGGCACCGACGTTAATCCCCAGCGCCAGTACGCCCGCCGTAAAGGCACTCATGGTGATGCCCAGCGAGGGAAGCCCGAAGAACACAATAAAAATTTGCAGCAGCACGGGAGTATTACGAATAAATTCAACGTAGCCGTGGCTTAGCCAGCGCAGGGGGGCAAAAGGCGCAGATTTTGCCAGTGCGGCCAGCAATCCCAGCACCAGCGCCAGCATAAAAGCCAGCAGCGTCACCTGAAGCGTTAACCAGGTGGCGGCGAGAAAGGTGTCGGCATACTGCCAGAGTGTCAGCCATTGATAGCTCATAGAAAGCCTCCTCAACAGGACGCAGGCATGACCTGCGTCCTCGCCTGTCAGAACTGCGGGTTCAGCGGATAGCGAGGCTTACTGCCAAACCATTTCTGGTAGAGCTGAGCGTTCTCACCTGACGCGTTAATTTCAAACAGGAATTCGTTGAGATAGTTCGTCCACACCTGATCCCCTTGCTTCACACCGAACGCGTTGTATTCCAGCGGAACCAGCGCTTCGTTGGTGACCTCAAGCGTGGGGTCGAGTTTGGCCTGGTAGGCAAGGAAGTTATTATCTTCAATCATGGCATCGGCCTGCCCCTGCTTAACGGCCAGAATCGCCGCCTGAGAGGAATCGTATTCCTGGATCTTCACATCGATCCCCATGCTGCGGACTTCGTCACCGTTGGTTGAGCCTTTCACGGTTGCAATGGTTTTTCCTGCCATATCGTGGGCCGACTTGATCCCGCTTACTTTGCGGACCAACATCGCTTCGCTGGCCACCACGTAAGGCTGAGTGAAGCCAATCTCTTTGGCGCGCTCCAGGTTACGCGTGAAATTACAGAACACGACATCCACTTTATTGGTTTGCAGATTAGGGATACGGTTCGCACTGGTGGTGTTAACCACTTCCAGTTTTACGCCCATCGATTTCGCTAAGGATTTTGCCAGATCCACATCGTAGCCGTCGGGATTACCGGCTTTATCGTAAAAGCCGAAGGGCGCAAAGCTCAGGCAGTCACCGACCCGCAACGTGCCACGCTGCAGCACGGTTTGCAGCGTAGACTGCGGTGCGGCACCGGCTTCCGTTTTCTTTTCTGTCGGCGTACAACCGGCAAGAGCGGCAACCGTCAGCAAGGCCGGAAACAGCAGGTTCAATACCTTTTGGTGTGAAGTCGTGTTCATGTTTATTATCTCAAATAAAAGTGTGGTATCACCAACATTAATAAATAATGTGGATGGGACTTTTTTTAATTATCAATTTATTCTGACGGGTGAATGCGTTTTCACCTGTTATACATGAAGAGAAGGTTATTTCCGGCCTGAATTAAAACACCTCATATCGACTTCGACTTTGCAATCCACCACCAGGTCTTGCACGCTGCAAATGCGTGCTGGCGGATTTTCATGGAATAGCTCACTAAAGACTTTATTAAATGAGCTAAAGTAGCGGGCATCGGTCAGCACCGCCGTCACATGCACCACGTCCTGAATCTGATATCCCGCTTCCCGCATAATGGTCAGACAGTTTTCAAAGGCCAGCCGCGTCTGCTCAATGATGCCGCCTTCGACCACTTCACCGCCTGTCATCGGTGTCTGCCCGGAGATATACAGCCAGCCGTCGGCTTCTACGGCGCGAGCGAAAGGCAGTTTCTGTCCTCCGGTACCGACACCGCCTTCTGTGCCATAGCGCTTAATTGTCATGCTTATGCCCTTAACATCATCACTGCAGCTTGTCTGGTATACCGGAATTAAATCTGCAATACCGGATAGGTTGAGATTTGCACAATGTTATTTTTTTTGCAATAGCCTGCTCCGGGATTATTTTGGTGCTTTACAATCGGCTTCACGAATATTTGTTATTAATGATAAATGTTTTAAATAAATAGTGATCAGGATCTCTTTTTGTAATTATGGCATGCTCTCTTTTAGTGCCCCGATAAATAGCATGAAGCGAAAAAAGAAAACGACAGTTATCGTGCACGCCCGTAGGTAAAACAAAGTGGCCTGTGTATGATGTATTAAATCAACCTCAACGTGACGATCCCGGTAGGAGAAGAAGGGTATGCAGGAAGATAAACCCGCCAGAGCGCGCGGCGTGGACCGTGTGATCGCTATTTTTCGTCAGCTACACGTTGCCCGTCAGCCCATGGCGATGCGTGAACTGATCGAGGCGACAGGCGCGCCCCGCTCAAGCGTGTATGAACTGGTTAATCTGTTGAGTGAAGCGGGACTGGTCGAAATCGATTCGGAAGGCAGTATCTATTTTGGGCGTGAAATGCACTACTACGGTGCGGATTACATCGCGCACAATCCCCTGATTCGTCGGGCGCATCAGTTAATGATCGAGATGGTTGCCGAGCATGGTGAAACCGTGCAGCTGTGTATGCTGGAAGGCAATAAATATACGGTGGTGCTGTCAGAGAGCAATGCACATCCGTTCAAGATAACCTCGGATATTGGCGTTAAAATTCCTATTCCCTGGACGGCCACCGGTCGCTTGCTGCTGAGCAACTGGAGTGATGAGGCAATTCTGTCCCTGATCCCGGAAGAGGATTATCGGCTGGCGAACGGGAAGGTGCTAAATAAGCAGGATTTTCTGGCCGACATTCATCGGGCGGGACATCTTGGCTACTCCATGACGGAAGGGCTGTCAGAGAGTTTTACCTGCTGTATGGCTGCGCCGATTCGCGCCCGTAACGATCTGGCGGTGGCAGCCATCTGTTTTATGGTCAGCCGGGATACACCCGAAGAACGGCGTCAAATGTTGCTGAAAACCTTGATCAATGCAGGTCAGAAGCTGTCCGACTTCACCTGAACCGACGAGCAATGGGGTTAAACCCGGGCTGTCGGCTCAGGGTAAAAGGGCTACAGGTCTTTCAGCACCGCAAGCGCATCGGCTGCGCGCGTTACGTTGACCTTTGTAACCTCATAATGGGCAACAGCGATGAAAGGGTCTTCCGCCAGAATCGCATCCAGCCGTGCGCGCGCAATATCTTTCACCATTATCATGCCGCCCGTGCGGGGATCTTTACGCCCCGCAGCAATAAATACGCCGCTGTTAAAATAGCGATCCAGCCACGTAATGTGCGGTGCCAGCAGGGCGTCTACTTCCTCGATCGGCCGAAAATAGTTCAGGTACACCACATACATTGTCTGTCCTCACACTTTGGGATTGGTTAGCTCACTCAGCAACGGCAGCAGGACTTTCACGCTGTCATGGGTACGCAGGCCAATGCGGCCGGGTAGCCAGTGGTCTAAAAAGTCGAGATTGTCGCGATCGGTCTGATGCCAGGTGGTGCCGTCGGGAAAATGCCGGGAACGGCTGCGCTGCTGTTCGCCATCCTTGCTGCCCAGGTTCCAGTTTCGCGCGGTGACATCCAGCAGGGGAAACCCTGCCGCATCGAAAGGATTGATGCCCTGAAAATCCTTTTCTTGCATCTGACGGCTGGCGGCAGAAATGCCATAGCGGCGAGCCAGCAGCAGGGCGCGTTCGCTGGTCTGTTTACGCACGGCACGCGGCGTGTTGATGCCGCTGTTGAAATAGAGATGATCGCCCGTAATCAGGCTGTTGAGATCGATAACCAGCAGCGTATTCTTTTTCTCTTTCTCACTCATGCGCGCCACGTAGTCGTCCATGCCGTGCAGCTGTGACTCACTGGCGCTGAGCGCGACAAAGCGCACGCCGTAATGAAGTGGCTGATGGCTGAGCTGTTTTGCCAGTTCCAGCATTACGCCAAGCCCGGATGCGTTGTCATCAACGCCCTGCAAACGCAATCCGCCCAGGCTGCGCGTCGTTTCGCTGCGGCTGAGTGGAATCCAGGTATCCAGGCTGGCAACAACCAGAATCTCCTGAGGTGCGCTGCCTTCACGCGCGGCGATGACTGAGGTGGCCGTGATTTTATGCCAGCGCGACGTGCCGTCATTTTCATGCCAGCTGTAGCCGGTATTAAACTGTCGGGTATTGGTTGCAAAACCGAGTTCGGTGAACTGCTGTTGCAGATAGTCGGCCGCCATCAACTCAGCCGGACTCCCGCTCATGCGACCGGGAAAGTAAGTAGAAATGTGTCGAACCTGTTGTTCAGCAAAGTGTCCGGTGACGTCGGTCACGGCCTGAGCGCTGAAAATAACGCTGCCAACAAGCAGCGTCGCCAGGCGAAGAAAGGCAGACATGTCGGGTTCCTTGTGGCTCATTCCCTATAAGGACGGTCATATTTTTTCACCCATAGTATGAAACTGTGACGGTGATTACACAATTTGAATCGTCCGGAAAGGCCCATAAGATCATTTGCTAAGCACATTTTGTTCTGAGCTTTTGCCGTGCGTTATTCCATTCAGTAACAACTCATTCCAATTCGTAATTTCATCTCAATAAACCAGGGAACGTATAGTCGCGATAACGCATCGTAACAACACTAGGGTTAACGTGGATTATTTGCCTCTTTTTGCCGATCTCGCAGGCCGACCCGTACTGGTCGTTGGCGGTGGAGATATCGCGGCGCGCAAGATCGAACTGCTGCGTCGTGCTGGCGCGCGCATTCAAATCGCCTCACGCGAACTCTGCCCGGAGCTGCAGGCTTTACTGGATGAGCAACAGCTTGAATGGCTGGCAACCTCCTTTGAACCCGCTCAGCTCGACAAGGTCTTTCTGGTTATTGCCGCCACCGATGACAATGCGCTGAATGCGCAGGTCTACGACGAGGCGAATGCCCGTCACAAGCTGGTCAATGTGGTGGATGATCAGCCTAAATGCAGCTTTATCTTCCCCTCTATTGTTGATCGCTCTCCACTGGTCGTGGCTATCTCCTCCAGCGGAACCGCGCCGGTTCTTGCCCGCATGCTCCGCGAGAAACTCGAAACGCTGTTGCCGTCTCATCTGGGCCAAATGGCCGAACTGGCGGGGCAGTGGCGTGACAAGGTCAAAGCACGTTTCAGCCGTATGTCTGACCGCCGTCGTTACTGGGAAAGAATATTTAACGGCCGTTTTGCCAGTCAGATGGCAACAGGTGACGTTGAGGCCGCGAAACAGACGCTCGACAGCGAACTGGGCGATCAGCCACCCCGACAGGGTGAAATTATTCTGGTGGGTGCGGGGCCTGGCGACAGCGGCCTGCTGACGCTGCGCGGCCTACAGGTAATGCAACTGGCTGACGTGGTGCTCTACGACCATTTGGTCAGTGAGGAGGTCCTCGATCTGGTGCGGCGCGATGCCGACCGTATCTGCGTGGGCAAACGTGCCAGCGCGCATCTGCTGCCGCAGGACGAGATTAACCAGTTGATGGTGCAACTGGCCCAAAAAGGCAAACGCGTGGTGCGCCTGAAAGGCGGTGATCCCTTTATTTTTGGCCGCGGTGGCGAGGAGCTGCAGGCGGCGCAGCAGGCGGGTATTCCGTTTCAGGTTGTGCCAGGCGTCACGGCTGCGGCCGGTGCCACCGCGTACGCCGGTATTCCACTGACCCACCGTGACTATGCGCAGAGCGTGCTGTTTATTACCGGTCACTGTCGTCCGGATAGCGATGATATTGACTGGCCATCCCTGGCGCGTGCGCGTCAGACGCTGGCGATTTATATGGGCGCTGTGAAGGCGGCTCACATCAGCAAACAGCTCATTCTTCATGGGCGCGCCGCGTCAACGCCGGTCGCGGTGATTGGTCGCGGTACCCGGTCTGACCAACAGGTGTTGACCGGCACGCTTGAACATCTTGAGACGCTGGCAGCGTCAGCGCCTTCCCCGGCCCTGTTGGTGATTGGGGAAGTGGTTAATTTACATGGGCAACTTGCCTGGTTTCAGCATTCGGCACAGCAGGGGGCTCGCGAGTCCGCCGTTGTCAATCTGGCTTGAGAGGAAAAACGATGGACCAAAAACGACTCACTCATCTGCGTCAACTGGAGGCGGAGAGCATCCATATTATCCGCGAAGTGGCAGCCGAATTCGGCAATCCGGTCATGATGTACTCCATCGGCAAGGATTCTTCAGTCATGCTGCATCTGGCGCGTAAAGCCTTCTACCCGGGCACGCTGCCGTTCCCGTTACTGCATGTCGATACCGGCTGGAAGTTTCGTGAGATGTACGAATTCCGCGATCGCACGGTGAAAGCCATGGGCGCCGAACTGCTGGTGCATCGCAACCCGGAAGGCGTGGCGATGGGGATTAACCCCTTTGTGCACGGGAGCGCCAAGCACACTGACATCATGAAAACTGAAGGGCTGAAGCAGGCGCTGAATAAGTACGGTTTTGATGCGGCTTTTGGCGGCGCACGTCGTGACGAAGAGAAGTCTCGTGCTAAAGAGCGTATTTACTCTTTCCGTGACCGCTTTCATCGCTGGGACCCAAAAAACCAGCGTCCGGAGTTATGGCACAACTATAACGGTCAGATTAACAAGGGCGAGAGCATCCGCGTCTTCCCCCTGTCTAACTGGACCGAGCTGGATATCTGGCAGTACATCTTCCTGGAAAACATTGAGATTGTGCCGCTCTATCTTGCTGCGCCGCGCCCCGTGCTGGAACGTGATGGCATGCTGATGATGATCGATGACGATCGTATCAACCTCCAGCCAGGTGAAGTCATTAAACAGCGCATGGTCCGTTTCCGTACCCTTGGGTGCTGGCCGCTGACTGGCGCGGTGGAATCTGAAGCGCAAACCTTGCCTGAGATTATTGAAGAGATGCTGGTTTCTACCACCAGCGAGCGTCAGGGCCGTGTGATTGACCGCGATCAGTCCGGTTCGATGGAACTGAAAAAACGTCAGGGTTATTTCTAAGGAGACGCCAGATGAATACCGTAATTGCACAACAGATTGCCGAACAGGGCGGCGTTGAAGCCTGGCTGACCGCACAACAACATAAAAGCCTGCTGCGTTTTCTGACCTGCGGCAGCGTGGATGACGGCAAAAGTACGCTGATTGGCCGCCTGCTACATGACACCCGCCAGATTTATGAAGATCAGCTGTCTTCGTTACAGAGCGACAGCAAACGCCATGGTACGCAGGGCGAGAAACTGGATCTGGCACTGCTGGTCGATGGTTTACAGGCCGAGCGCGAGCAGGGCATTACCATTGATGTGGCTTACCGCTATTTCTCTACCGAAAAGCGTAAGTTCATTATTGCCGACACGCCGGGGCACGAGCAGTACACCCGAAATATGGCCACGGGCGCATCGACCTGTGATCTGGCGATCCTGTTAATTGATGCCCGTAAAGGCGTGCTGGATCAGACGCGTCGACACAGTTTTATTTCGACGCTGCTGGGGATTAAACACCTGGTCGTGGCAATCAATAAAATGGACCTGGTGGATTATCAGCAGGCTGTGTATGAGCAGATCAAGCAGGATTACCTCGACTTTGCCGGGCAATTGCCTGAAGACCTGGATATTCGCTTTGTGCCGATGTCGGCGCTGGAAGGCGAAAACGTCGCGTCGCAGAGCCAGAGCATGCCATGGTACAGCGGTCCGACGTTGCTTGATGTGCTGGAAACCGTGGAGTTAAACGCGGTGGTGGCTAACCAACCGATGCGCTTCCCGGTGCAGTATGTGAATCGCCCTAATCTCGATTTCCGGGGTTATGCCGGTACGCTGGCATCTGGTGTGGTGAAAGTGGGGCAACAGGTTAAAGTGCTGCCTTCTGGCGTCGAATCCACCATCGCCCGCATCGTAACCTTTGACGGCGATCTGCAGGAAGCCGGTGCCGGAGAAGCCATTACTCTTGTCCTGAACGACGAAATTGATATCAGTCGTGGCGATCTGTTAGTGGACGCCAGCGCCGAGCTGCGTGCCGTTCAGTCCGCCACAGTGGATGTCGTCTGGATGGCTGAGCAGCCGCTTCAGGCCGGTCAGAGCTACGATGTTAAAATTGCCGGCAAGAAAGCCCGTGGGCGAGTAGAAAAGGTCATTCATCAGGTTGAGATTAATTCACTGGAGAAACGCCAGGTGGACAGCCTGCCGCTGAACGGGATTGGTCTGGCTGAGTTTACGTTTGACGAACCGCTGGTGCTCGACAGCTATCAGCAAAATCCCGTGACCGGCGGCATGATCATTATCGATCGCCTCAGTAACGTTACCGTGGGTGCCGGGCTGATCAATGAGCCACTGAGCGATCGGCCGCAGCATAACGGCGAATTCAGCGCGTTCGAACTTGAACTTAATGCGCTGGTGCGTCGCCACTTCCCACACTGGAATGCGCGCGATCTTTTGGGCGGTCAGTAATGGCTCAGCATGATGAAAACGTCGTGTGGCATGACCATCCGGTGACGCGCCAGGCGCGTGAACAGCAGCACGGCCATCAGGGCGTGGTGCTGTGGTTTACCGGCCTGTCGGGGTCAGGGAAATCGACCGTAGCGGGGGCGCTGGAACAGGCGCTACACCGCCTCGGTGTCAGCACCTATCTGTTGGACGGGGATAATGTTCGTCACGGACTGTGTCGCGACCTGGGCTTTAGCGATGAGCACCGCAAAGAGAATATCCGCCGTGTTGGTGAGGTGGCTAAACTGATGGTGGATGCGGGTTTAGTGGTTCTTACCGCGTTTATCTCGCCTCATCGTGCCGAGCGCCAAATGGTGCGCGATCTGCTGGACAGCGGCCGGTTTATCGAGGTTTACGTTGATACGCCGCTGGCGGTCTGTGAAGCGCGAGATCCTAAAGGGTTATACAAAAAGGCCCGGGCAGGTGAACTACAAAATTTCACCGGTATAGATAGCGTTTATGAAGCGCCGGACCAGCCAGAAATCTCGCTTAATGGGGAACAATTGGTTACAAAACTGACGGCCCAATTGTTAAATCTGCTGCGTCAGCGCGATATTATCAGTTCCTGAACAGACAGCGGCAAAGCGCCTTTCGTTTTGCCGCCTTCGCGTTGACAGGATATTTATGCAGAATATTACTCCCATGCTGGCACGCAAAGACCACGGCACACCGGATGAGCCTCGCTCTGTCCTTCCGGGCGGCGTCATTGGCTTTGTATGTTACTGGTGTGCGCTTGCCATACCTTTCCTGTTGTACGGCTCAAGCACCCTGTTTTTCTTTCTCTACACCTGGCCATTTTTCCTGGCGCTGTTTCCGGTTTCTGTCCTGACAGGCATGGTATTGAATACATGGCTGCGTGGGCAGTTGCTCTGGACCTCTCTGATATGCGTCGTTGCCGTCGCTTGTCAGTTCTGGTTACTGTTCCTGTTTCTGTCTCGCTGGTAGCCAGACTGATGTCTAAACGCAGCAGCAGGTTACAAAAGTTTTCCTGCGTTGCGCCCGATCTTTTCTTCCCTTTTTTGTCTGCGTGAACGGCATTACACGGCATTTTTACTGCCAGTGTGGAGTCCTGAGTAAAGTTATGGGATGATTGGGCCGTTTTTAGGGGGCGGGATGGGAAAACTGACGTTATTGCTGTTGGTGCTGTTAGGTTGGCTGCAATATTCATTGTGGCTGGGTAAGAATGGCATCCATGACTTTTCGCGCGTCGACGACGACGTTGCGGTACAAAAGGCGAATAACGCCAAATTGAAAATGCGTAACGATCAACTCTTTGCTGAAATTGACGATCTCAATGGCGGCTCTGAAGCGATTGAGGAACGCGCACGCAGCGAATTAGGCATGATTAAGCCGGGTGAAACCTTCTATCGTCTGGTACCTGACCAGAACAAACGCAACGCGCAACAAGCTGCGCAAAACCAACAACGATAAAACATGAACAATCAGTCCCACTCTGCGGATGTGATTGCCGTTGTGCCCGCTGCCGGTATCGGCAGCCGCATGCAGGCAACCTGTCCGAAACAGTATCTGACGATTGGTCAGCACACACTTCTGGAACACAGCATTGCCCGCCTGTTTTCCCATCCTGCTGTCACGCAGGTTATTGTCGCCTTAAGCCCTGACGATCGACATTTTGCCACTTTGCCTCTGGCAAGCGATCCGCGCGTGATTCGCGTGACCGGGGGCGATACGCGTGCTGAATCGGTACTGGCTGGCCTTCAGGCTGCGCAAGGTGCCGGCTGGGTGCTGGTCCATGATGCTGCGCGACCTTGCCTGCATCCTGATGACTTACAGCGCCTGCTGCGGTTACGGGAGACCAGCAAAACGGGCGGCATTCTGGCTGCCCCGGTCTGTGACACCATGAAACGCGGGGAACCCGGTAAGGCGGCGATTGCGCACACTGTCGATCGCGACAACCTGTGGCACGCGTTAACGCCCCAGTTCTTTCCCCGGGCCTTACTTACCGCCAGCCTGACGCGAGCCCTGAACGAAGGGGCGACCATCACCGATGAAGCCTCCGCGCTGGAGTACTGTGGCTACCATCCTGAGCTGGTAACAGGTCGTAGCGATAACATCAAAGTTACCCGCCCGGAAGACTTAGCCCTGGCGGCTTTTTATCTTAGTCAGATTCAGTCAAAGGAGAGCACATGATGCGTATCGGTCACGGTTTTGACGTTCACGCCTTCGGTGGAGAAGGTCCGCTGGTGATTGGCGGTGTGCGAATCCCATTTGAGTATGGTTTTATCGCCCATTCTGATGGCGATGTAGCGCTGCATGCCCTCACCGATGCGCTGTTGGGCGCGGTGGCCATGGGCGACATTGGTAAGCTGTTTCCGGATACCGATCCGGCGTTTAAAGGCGCGGACAGTCGCGGACTGCTGCGGGAAGCCTGGCGCCGTATTGAGGCCAAAGGCTACTGTATTGGCAATGTCGACGTTACCCTGATTGCCCAGGCACCTAAGATGCTGCCGCACGTACCGCAAATGCGCATTAATATTGCCGAAGATCTGGGTTGCCATATGGACCAGGTCAACGTCAAAGCCACCACCACGGAGAAACTGGGTTTTACCGGCCGGGGTGAAGGCATTGCCTGTGAAGCGGTCGCACTGCTGCTGAAAGCGGAACCGGCATGACGCTGCATTACCTTTATGGCAAGCCTACAGCGACGGGCGTGATCAAAGCGACAGCGGACGATTTCGTGGTCGTGGAGGATTTGGGCTATCAGCCTGATGGCGACGGTGAACATGTGCTGGTGCGAATCCGCAAAAGCGGTGCTAACACCCGTTTTGTTGCCGAAGCGCTGGCGAAGTTTATGAAAGTGAACGTTCGCGATCTGAGCTATGCAGGTATGAAAGATCGTCATGCGGTCACCGAACAGACGCTGTGCTTTCGCGTTCCCGGCAATGCCATGCCTGTGCTGGCGGGTTTTGCGCTGGAAGGCGTGGAAATCCTTGAGGTGGTGCGTCATAAACGCAAGCTTCGCATTGGCGCGCTGGCGGGAAACGCCTTCCGGCTGGTGATTCGCCAGGTCAGCCATCGCGAGGAAACAGACGCGCGCCTGGTGCGCCTTCGCGACAGCGGGGTACCCAACTATTTTGGCGAACAACGCTTTGGTCGCAATGGCAACAACCTGGTGACGGCGGTCAAGCTGGCGCGCAACGAGATTCAGATTCGCGATCGCAACAAGCGCGGCCTGATGCTTTCTGCGGCGCGCAGTGCGTTGTTTAATCAGGTCACCAGCATGCGTTTGCAGCAGCAGGGTGGACTCACTCAGGTGATGAACGGGGATGCTCTGCAACTTGCCGGTCGTGGCAGTTGGTTCGTCGCACAGCCGGAAGAGCTGGCTGAGCTGCAGGCGCGGGTGAATCAGCATGCGCTCCGTATTACGGCCCCGTTACCGGGGCAGGGCGATCCCGGCCCGCAGGCCGATGCGCTGGCGTTTGAGCAGCAGTGCCTGGCCGATGCCGGCGAGCTGCGAGGTCTGCTTGAGCGCGAGCGCGTAGATGCCGGGCGGCGTGCCATGCTGGTTGTGCCACGCGACCTGCGCTGGTGCTGGCAGGATGATGCCACGCTGGAGATGCAATTTTGGCTGCCCGCAGGCAGCTTTGCCACCAGTGTCGTCAGAGAGCTGTTAAACAGCACCGAGTCTCTTGAAATGCTTGACGAATAAGCCGCTGCTTCCCTTGTCCCTCAGCACAGGGGAAGCCGCATGGCCTGCTTCTGGTGGTTTTTCCCGGCCCGTTGGCTGCCTCATCTGTGCATGTCGTCGCCCTGAATCGTTTCGATATCGGCAAGTACCTGCCCTTTTCCTGCCCACTCGTTTATTTTCGCCTACCACTTCCTCTCGCTCACCGCTAGAATGCAACAGTCGCTGTCCACTCTTAACTTGTTGCCATGCCTCAAAACAGGTCCATATAACGGCGGCCCGGTTGAACAGAAAAGGTCAGAATTAAATGCGGATATTGCTCAGCAACGATGATGGTATCCATGCGCCTGGTATTCAGACGCTGGCAAAGGCTTTGCGTCAATTTGCCGAGGTGCAGGTCGTGGCACCGGATCGCAATCGCAGCGGTGCCTCTAACTCATTGACGCTGGAAACCCCATTGCGCACTTTTACCCATGAAAATGGGGATATCGCGGTGCAGATGGGCACGCCCACCGATTGTGTCTATTTGGGTGTGAACGCGCTGATGCAACCCCGGCCAGACATTGTGGTGTCGGGCATTAATGCTGGCCCCAATCTGGGGGATGATGTCATCTATTCCGGTACGGTGGCGGCCGCAATGGAAGGCCGTCATCTTGGATTACCTGCCGTGGCGGTATCGCTAAATGGTCATCAGCACTACGCCACCGCCGCGGCGGTAACCTGTGCGATTCTTAAAGCGCTGACGCAACAGCCCTTGCGCACCGGACGTATACTGAATATCAACGTGCCTGACCTGCCGTTGGCGGAAATAAAAGGGATTCGCGTGACGCGCTGCGGCAGCCGTCATCCCGCCGAACAGGTGATTGCACAGACCGATCCACGCGGTAATCCCCTCTACTGGATTGGCCCGCCCGGTGAAAAACTGGATGCCGGCCCCGACACGGATTTTGCCGCGGTGGATGAAGGCTATGTGTCAGTGACCGCTCTCCATGTTGATCTTACTGCTCACAATGCGCAGGACGTTCTCAGCAGTTGGCTCGATAAAGCTGAGGTAAATCTGGCATGGTGAGTCGGCGTATCGAGACATTGCTGTCACAGCTGCGTCAACAGGGCATTGAAGATGAACACCTGTTAAAGGCGATTGCCGATGTGCCGCGCGAACGCTTTATTGATGAAGCCTTCGAACATAAAGCCTGGGACAATATGGCGCTGCCGATTGGGTCCGGGCAAACCATCTCTCAGCCCTATATGGTCGCGCGTATGACCGCGTTGCTGGAACTCAACGAGTGCTCACGCGTGCTGGAGATTGGCACCGGCTCCGGTTATCAGACCGCCATCCTCGCTCATCTGGTCGAACATGTTTACTCGGTAGAACGCATCAAAGGCCTTCAGTGGCAGGCCAAACGTCGTCTGAAACAGCTTGATTTGCATAATGTGTCCACCCGACACGGTGATGGCTGGCAGGGCTGGCCGGCTCGTGGGCCTTTTGATGCGATTATTGTCACTGCTGCGCCGCCTGAGATTCCGATTGCGCTGATAGCACAGCTCGCAGAGGGCGGCATTATGGTGCTGCCCGTCGGCGAGGAGCAGCAGGTCTTAAAGCGTCTGCGCCGCCGTGGTAGTGAGATTACAGAAGAAACCATTGAGCCGGTTCGTTTCGTCCCATTAGTTCAGGGCGATCTGGCCTGATTGTCTTGTTAGCATTTCTTCATAACTGTTTCATGGAATCAGGTAGTTGATATTGCTACTATCCGGTTCATTCAACGAAAATCCAGCGTATAACGTGCCGCACAGTGTATTGTGCTGGTGAGACGAATAAGTCAGTTTTTTAAAGGTTGCCACCACGGGGGATTAATGAGCACGGGAAGCACAATTTTTCAGTTACGCCGTTTGGCGGCGCTTTCACTGGTGAGTTTTTGGCTGGCAGGCTGTAGTTCAGGCGATAATACCCAGGCTCCGATAAGCAATATCGGGGACAGTAACAGCGTTAATGATAATAGTAATATGGCGAGTTCTGGCACTGCGCCAGCGGCTGGCGGTGTGCCCTCAGTGCCACCGCAGGGCGGAATGTTAAGTAGAAGCACGCCGTTGCCACAGAACAATTCCGGAATCATTAGTACCAGTAATAGTAATGTGGGCGCCAGTAACAGTAATGTGCAAACCGAAAACGGCCGAATTGTGTACAACAGGAGTTATCAGAATATTCCTAAAGGTAGCTATTCTGGTCAGACCTACACCGTAAAACGTGGCGATACGCTGTTCTATATTGCCTGGATTACCGGAAACGACTTCCGCGATTTGGCGCAGCGTAACAACGTCCAGGCGCCTTACAGCCTGAATGTTGGGCAGACGTTGCAGGTTGACAATGGCTCAGGCCAGCCGATTACCGGCGGCAATGCCATCACCGCGGCAGATGCAACGCAGAGCGGTGTCGTCAGCGCACCACAAATAAAACAGGCCCCTGTTGCACAGCAGCCTGTTATTACGTATTCTGATGATTCGGGTAACTCGAATGGCAGTAAATTGTTGCCATCGAAGGGAGCAAATGTTGCATCGACGACAGCTCCAGCCGTTACCGCACCGCCGACGGTTAGCAGCACAACTGACAGCTCTACACCTGTAGGAAGCTGGCGTTGGCCGACCGAAGGGAAGATCATCGATAACTTCTCTGCCGCAGAAGGTGGCAATAAAGGGATCGATATCTCAGGTTCGCGCGGACAGCCAATCGTGGCCACTGCTTCAGGAAGGGTGGTGTACGCAGGCAACGCGCTTCGCGGTTATGGTAATTTAATCATCATCAAACATAATGATGATTACCTGAGTGCCTACGCCCATAACGATACAATGCTGGTCCGGGAACAACAGGAAGTTAAGGCTGGGCAAAAAATCGCTACCATGGGTAGCACCGGAACCAGTTCAGTTAGATTACACTTTGAAATTCGTTACAAGGGGAAATCCGTAAACCCGTTGCGTTATTTGCCGCAGCGATAATCCGGCAGAGTCCTCAGGAATCTGCCCTGGAATCACGGGTAGGAGCCACTTAATGAGCCAGAATACGCTGAAAGTAAACGAGTTACATGAGAACGCGGAATTCGAAGAGAATGGAGCAGAAATTTTTGATGAGAAGGCTCTCGTCGAAAATGAATCTGGTGACAATGATGTAGCTGAAGAAGAGTTGCTGGCGCAGGGTGCGACACAACGTGTACTCGATGCTACTCAACTCTATCTTGGGGAGATTGGCTATTCTCCATTGCTGACGGCTGAGGAAGAAGTTCTCTTTGCTCGCCGCGCATTACGAGGTGATATTCCTTCTCGTCGCCGCATGATCGAAAGTAACTTACGCCTGGTGGTGAAGATTGCCCGACGTTACAGCAATCGCGGTCTGGCTCTGCTGGACCTGATTGAAGAAGGTAACCTCGGCCTGATTCGCGCCGTTGAGAAGTTTGATCCGGAACGCGGATTCCGCTTCTCAACGTATGCCACCTGGTGGATTCGTCAGACCATTGAACGGGCAATCATGAACCAGACCCGTACAATTCGTCTGCCAATCCACATTGTTAAAGAATTGAACGTTTATCTGCGCACTGCGCGTGAACTTTCTCATAAGCTCGACCATGAGCCGAGTGCGGAAGAGATTGCAGAGCAACTGGATAAGCCCGTTGATGACGTCAGCCGTATGTTGCGTCTCAATGAACGTATTACCTCGGTTGATACACCATTAGGTGGTGATTCCGAGAAAGCGCTGTTGGATATCCTGGCCGATGAAAAAGACAACGGACCAGAAGATACCACTCAGGACGACGATATGAAGCAAAGTATCGTTAAATGGCTGTTCGAACTGAATGCCAAGCAGCGCGAAGTGTTGGCTCGTCGTTTCGGCCTGTTAGGCTATGAAGCGGCAACGCTTGAAGATGTTGGCCGTGAAATCGGTTTAACTCGCGAGCGTGTGCGCCAGATTCAGGTTGAAGGTTTACGCCGTCTGCGTGAAATCCTGCAAGGTCAGGGCCTCAGCATTGAAGCATTGTTCCGTGAGTAAACAGAACTTTGCACGTCAACAGAAAGCGATGGCTAACCCCATCGCTTTTTTTTACCTGTTCTCTCCGTTCCATCAAGATGAGAACGGTCTGCTCTCAAAAAAATCGCCCGTGAGATAACATGCCTGTGTGGCGGTATCCAGCGCCAGGCAAAGTGTCACATCGTCCACAAAACCTCTCTGAATCAACTCTTTCGCCGATGAACAGTCGTGCAGCGATGCAACGTTAACCGCCTGATGATATTGCCATGCCGCGACGGCGGTTTCTGCCTCAGGTGACAGTCCGCTGCGGCCCAGCGCGGCAATGATGCCGCCGGCTGCAACATAATCTTCAATGCAGGGACGAAGGCTGCCATCCGGCCAGCGTTCACCACAAGGCACAATCAGAAGACGTTCGAACAGGCGGCAGGCAGCCGCCGTTGCGGACAGATTCCTGAAGCAGCCCGTAAAGATCGGCACGCCCCATTCTCTTGCTCTGAAGCAGGCTGCGGAGCCATTAGGGGAGGGAAGCACCAGCTTTTCACCTTTGCGAACATGCCGCAAGGTATGGGGCGACAGGCTGTAGCCTTCTCCACTGAATCGTCGGTCACTGTTTGCCGCGATTGCCCCCACCGACAGCGCATAGTGGGTAACTGAGTGATCTTTCCAGGGATAGGGATAAACGCGAGCGCCATTTTCAACCGCCAGGCTGACGCAGGTAGAAAAAGACATCACATCAATAATCACCACGGCATCCACTTCTCCGGCGAGATACTCAACGGCGGGAATGCCCCATTCCAGACGGATGTTATATGCCTGCTGACTGTACCAGTGCATGGGTGTTCCTTCAGGTTGTCAGAAAAGCGCTGACCGGTCGGGCTAGTCCTGTTTACGTAATATTTTTTGCAGGCGTTTTTGCTGCCAGCGGTTGATCCACTGTTTGAAAACAAACAGGCGCAGCGCTCTTATCACGAGCACGCTTCCCCAGATGACGACGACCCAGAGCGACCAGTTACTACCAGGTTCGGTGACGCGGTTGAGGCAATACAGCATGAGGCACACCACGACCCCGGTGAGCAGTGAACGAAAGAACTGGGTTTCGAGTGCCAGCTGCAGGCGGGCATCAGAAATATGGTCATCCAGAGCTTGCCCGCTTTTCACCGGCGCTTCTGCTGTCAGGTCGGTAACTTTGATTTCAAAGACGGCGGCCAACGCGCTTAGCGTTTCCAGGCTGGGTTGCTCACCGTTTTCAATACGCTGCACGGTTCGGGTGCTGAGTCCGGCCATTTCGGCCAGTTGTTCCTGTGACCAGGCGCGGGCAAGACGATACTCTCTGACTTTATTCAGGTTAGGCATAGTGCAGTCTCCGAAAGAGTGAACAATCGGTAAGAAGCATCGCCGGGACGTGCGGTCAGGAACACGACCGCCGCACGACAGGGACACGACAGCATTATGACACCGCTTTCGCCGGTAACAACAGGCTAAACCATGAACCAGCATGCAGGCCACATGCTGGCGAAAACATCATTCACTGCGGGATAGTTTTATCCGCCCCGGTGAAAGGGCGGAGGGGATCAGACCAGCGACTTAAGGCGATAAATCCAGTCCAGAGCCTGACGTGGCGTCAGCGTATCCGGGTCCAGGGCTTCAAGCGCTTCCATGGCGGGGGAGGTTTCTTCCACCAGCAGAGGCAGTTGCGAACCGTCGATATTTGAGGTGGCTGAGTGATTCGATACCGTTTCCAGCTCTTTCAGCTTATTACGTGCTCGTTTGATGACGTCTTTAGGTACACCGGCCAGCGCTGCAACCGCCAATCCGTAGCTTTTGCTGGCCGCGCCATCCTGCACGCTGTGCATGAATGCGATAGTTTCCCCGTGTTCAACCGCATCCAGATGGACATTCACGACGCCTTCAAGCTTTTCAGGCAAGGTGGTCAGCTCAAAGTAATGGGTTGCAAATAACGTCATGGCTTTAATGCGATTAGCCAGACTCTCTGCACAAGCCCAGGCCAGAGATAACCCATCGTATGTCGAGGTGCCGCGGCCGATTTCATCCATCAGTACCAGGCTGTTTTCAGTCGCGTTATGCAGAATATTGGCCGTTTCTGTCATTTCCACCATGAAGGTGGATCGTCCGGATGCCAGGTCATCTGCTGCGCCAACGCGGGTAAAGATGCGATCCAGCGGGCCGATGACAACGTCTTCAGCTGGTACAAAGCTGCCGATCCACGCCATCAGGGCAATCAATGCCGCCTGACGCATATAAGTACTTTTACCGCCCATGTTCGGGCCAGTAATGATCAGCATTCGGCGCTGGGGTGCCAGGGAGAGCGGGTTGGCAATAAAGGGCTCTTTAAGCACCTGCTCTACCACCGGATGACGACCAGCGGTGATTTTAATGCCGGGTTTATCCTGCAGCGTTGGGCGACAGTAGTTAAGCGTCCAGGCGCGTTCGGCCAGATTACTTAAGACATCCAGTTCCGCCAGCGCAGCGGCACTTAACTGCAGTGCTTCAAGGTGCGGCAGCAACTGATCAAACAGGCCTTCATACAGGCTTTTCTCCAGCGCCAGCGCTTTGCCTTTTGAGGTGAGGACTTTATCTTCGTACTCTTTCAGCTCAGGAATGATGTAGCGTTCGGCGTTTTTTAAGGTCTGACGGCGCACATAGTGGATAGGTACCTGATGACTTTGACCACGACTGACTTGAATGTAATAGCCATGCACGCCATTAAAGCCCACTTTTAAAGTGTCCAGACCGAGTTTTTCACGCTCGCGCACCTCCAGCCGATCCAGGTAATCCGTTGCGCCATCGGCCAGCGCCCGCCACTCATCAAGCTCGGCGTTATAACCCGGCGCAATCACGCCACCATCTCTTATCAGAACCGGCGGGGATTCGACCACGGACTGCTCCAGCAGGGTGCGGAGTTCGCTAAAGTCGCCCATCTGCGCGCGCAGGTTTTTCAGCTGCGCCGCGTCAACGTTGGCCAGCAGGTCATTCAGCGCCGGTAGCTGTTGAAAAGCATGACGCATGCGCGCCAGATCGCGCGGACGTGCGGTGCGCAGCGCCAGGCGTGCCAGGATACGCTCTAAGTCACCTACCTGACGTAATACAGGCTGTAGAGATTCGCTCAGAGGCTGCAGTTCAGCAATCGATTCCTGCCGCTTCGCGATGGTGCTGCTGTCACGTAAGGGCATATGCAGCCAGCGCTTTAACATCCGGCTGCCCATCGGCGTGACGGTTTTATCCAGCACGGCAGCCAGGGTGTTTTCTGTACCGCCCGCAAGGTTTTGCGTAATTTCAAGATTACGGCGCGTGGCCGCATCCATAATGATGCTGTCCTGCTGACGCTCCATGCTGAGGGAGCGGATATGGGGCAGGCTGGTGCGCTGGGTATCTTTAACGTACTGCAGCAGGCAACCCGCCGCGCGCAGCCCCAAATGGGCCTGCTCAACGCCAAAACCGTTTAAATCCCGCGTGCCAAACTGCATGTTGAGCTGCTGGCGCGCCGTATCGATTTCAAATTCCCACAGTGGACGGCGACGCAAACCACGACGCTGATCGATAAGCGACATCTCAGAAAAATCTTCCGGATAAAGCAGTTCGGCAGGATTAGTCCGCTGCAGTTCTGCTGCCATGGTTTCCAGATCGGCGGGTTCACTCAGGCGAAAGCGCCCTGAACTGATATCCAGCGTGGCATAACCATAGCCGCGCGCACCCTGGACAATTGCGGCCAGCAGGTTGTCTTGCCGTTCCTGCAACAGGGCTTCATCACTGATGGTGCCGGGGGTAACAATACGCACGACTTTGCGCTCAACCGGACCTTTACTCAGCGCAGGGTCGCCGATTTGCTCACAAATAGCGACCGATTCACCTAACTGCACCAGTCGGGCCAAATAGTTTTCAACGGCGTGATGCGGCACACCGGCCATGGGGATCGGTTCACCCGCCGAGGCACCGCGTTTGGTCAAGGAAATGTCTAACAGCTGAGAGGCGCGTTTAGCATCGTCATAAAACAGCTCATAGAAATCACCCATGCGATAAAACAGCAGAATGTCAGGGTGCTCAGCCTTGAGGCGTAAGTATTGCTGCATCATTGGGGTGTGGGTACTCAAGTCCATGTGCGCTGCTTTGTTCATCTCATTCTTACTCAAGGTTGACGCTTCCTTTTCCCGTCACGGTTGACGCTGGGGTTTAACGAGGGAGATATACAGCCGCTATCGTGCTGTACAGACCATGCAGAAATATTACCATTTTACGGCGTCTGCATCATCCGGGTTACCGCAGCGGGTATTGAACTTAGCAAAGCCTGGCCGCCGACTGAATGTTTTTTTTGACCAGAGTTAACGTCATCGAGGCCTTTCACAAAAACAGCCGGACAGATCGTTAAAAATGCGTTTTTTTTACAATCTCGTTTGTATGTATTCGTCCTGAACGATTAACATTAGAATCCCTGGTCTGGCCTGTTATATGGATATCTGATGCGTTTTAAGCTTGCTTTCCTTCCGCTTTTTGTCCTGCTTGCCGCCTGTAGCAGTAAGCCACACTCTTCGCAGCCGCCCGCTGAGCTGGTTGCGCCTAAAGGCGGTTTTTTGCTGGAGCCGTCCCATGCCGTCCAACCGATGTTTGGCGATTTCGCCAGCAATCCTGTCGCAGAACAGTTCATTGATAAAATGGTGGCGAAGCATGGCTTCGATCGCCAGCAACTGCATGCCATTATTGGCCAGGCAAAGCGACTGGACTACGTCTTGCGCTTGATGGATCGTCAGGCGCCTTCGTATACACCGCCAAGTGGGCCTAACGGTGCCTGGATACGTTATCGCAATAAATTTATTACGCCGGATAACGTGCAAAATGGCGTGGCCTTCTGGAACCAATATCAGGATGCGCTACAGCGCGCTCAGCAGGTTTACGGTGTTCCACCTGAGATTATTGTCGGCATTATCGGCGTCGAAACGCGCTGGGGCCGTATCATGGGGAAAACCCGTATTCTGGATGCGCTGGCAACGCTCTCATTTGATTATCCACGCCGTTCTGCTTACTTCAGCGGCGAGCTGGAAACTTTCCTGCTGATGGCGCGTGATGAGAAAGACGATCCGCTCGATCTCAAAGGCTCCTTTGCGGGCGCGATGGGCTACGGTCAGTTTATGCCGTCGTCCTATAAATCCTATGCGGTGGATTTTAACGGTGATGGCCATATCAACTTGTGGGATCCCGTCGATGCGATAGGCAGTGTCGCGCACTATTTCCAGCAGAACGGCTGGCGTCCAGGTGAAAATGTTGCCGTCCCGGCCAGTGGACAGGCGCCCATGCTTGATAACGGTTTTAAAACCCGTTACAGCGTCAGCATGCTGGCTGCATCAGGACTTTCTCCACAAGGATCGCTGGATGGGCATGACGAGGTCAGCCTGCTCCGACTGGATTTAGGCACCAGCTACCAGTACTGGTACGGTCTGCCTAACTTCTACGCCATCACGCGTTACAACAACAGCACACATTACGCGATGACGGTGTGGCAACTGGGTGAGGCTGTCAGCAAGGCGCGCCAGGGATCGCTGTTTTAATCCTACCCTTAGCAACTGTAAGGATATATGATGGCGGCCCTTTATGTCGTGCCGCCTTTATTTTCTGGAGCCGTTATGTCGTTACCTGCTTGCCCCGTTTGCCATGCTGATTACACCTGGCAAGATGCTGAAAATCTTAATTGCCCGTCGTGCGGTCATATCTGGACGCAGGCTGACGGTGACGACAGCGGCCAGGATAGGGTCGTTCGTGATGCCAACGGCAATTTACTCGCCGATGGCGATAGCGTGACGGTGGTTAAGGATCTGAAGGTCAAAGGCAGCTCTTCTGTGCTCAAGATTGGTACCCGCGTCAAGAGCATCCGCCTGGTCGAAGGCGATCACAACATTGATTGCAAGATTGATGGATTTGGCCCGATGAAGCTCAAATCTGAGTTTGTGAAAAAGAACTGATTCTGCCGGGCGCAGGCTGCGCCCGATCTTATTCCCGCCAGCCTGTTCGGGCTCATCTGCTTTTAAACCGCTGACTCTCTTCTTTCGGCCTGCCGTGTTTTTCCACGCATTTTCCTGTCCGGCTGGGCACTTTATCGGTATTTACGCGTCTCATCTTCTGTGAATCGGCAGTCATCAAGAGGAGACGCACTATGCAAGACTGGGATCCGGCGTTGTATCGTAAATTTGAGGCGGAAAGGACACGGCCCGCCCATGAATTACTGGCGAGAATTAAGGTTGAAGATGTCCGGTTTGTCACCGATCTGGGCTGTGGCCCCGGAAACAGCACCGAACTGCTTTACGATGCCTGGCCGCAGGCGCAGGTTATCGGCCTTGATAGTTCAACCGCCATGTTAGCGCAGGCGCGTGAGCGCTTGCCCCAGTGCCAGTTTATTCAGGCGGACATAGGCAGTTGGAAAACCGACATCCCGCAGCAGGTGATTTATGCCAATGCTTCTCTGCAGTGGCTTGGCGATCATCCCGCACTGTTACCGCAGTTAGTTAACCAACTGGCACCGTCGGGCGCGTTAGCGATTCAGATGCCGGATAATCTGGATGAACCGTCACATCAGTTAATGCGTGAGGTGGCGACAGCCGGGCCCTGGCGCGAGAAGATCAGCGCACAGGCTGCAGAACGCAAAAGATTACCCTCAACAGAGCACTATTATGACGTGCTGGCGAAGGCGGGATGTGCCGTGGATATCTGGCGAACCACCTATTACCACGTTATGGACGATGCGCAGGCAATTATCCACTGGCTGAAGGCCACCGGGTTGCGTCCGTTTCTTGCGCCTCTTGACGTGTCTGAACAGGAGCAGTTTCTGGCGGCCTATCACCAGTGCCTGATTACCGCCTATCCGGCGCGCCAGGACGGCAGGGTGCTGCTGGCTTTCCCACGACTGTTTATGGTGGCGACGCGTACAGGCTAAAACTGGACAGTAAACCGCAATTTCTTCACTGGCTGGCCCTGAGCGCTTGAAAAAGAGTGAGGATTGCACCATGTTCAGTCAACGGCGACAGGGAGCAAAAAAATGAATGACCAGCAGTTGCAGGCGCTGAGTGCGCAGATAGGTGAAGCGCTTAAGCAGCGTAACGCCACGGTAACCTGTGCAGAATCTTGCACCGGCGGCTGGATAGCGAAAGTGTTTACTGACGTGAGCGGGAGCTCGGCCTGGTTTGAGCGGGGCTTTGTCACTTACAGTAATGACGCCAAGCAGGAGCTGGTTGGCGTCAGTGCCGCGTCGCTCACGGAATACGGTGCCGTCAGCGAGGCGGTGGTGCGTGAAATGGCGCAGGGAGCCCAGCAGCGGGCACGTGCTGATTACGCCATTTCCGTCAGCGGCATTGCCGGTCCGGATGGCGGCAGTGAAGATAAACCTGTAGGGACGGTCTGGTTTGGCTTTGCGGCACCGGGTGGTGTTGTCATGGCTTTTCGTCAGCAGTTTGACGGCGATCGTGATGCCGTGCGCCGTCAGTCTGTTGGCTGGGCGCTACAAACGTTATCCAGTCAATTTCTGAAAAATTAAACTTGATACTGTATGACTATACAGTATAATTACTCGCAACAGAAAGTGCACAGGCACCATGCGTGCGTGTTTACCCGGCATGATTAGGAGTAGAAATGGCAATTGATGAAAACAAACAGAAGGCTTTAGCTGCCGCGCTCGGCCAGATTGAGAAGCAATTTGGTAAAGGCTCCATCATGCGCTTGGGTGAAGACCGCTCAATGGATGTGGAAACCATCTCGACGGGTTCACTGTCACTGGATATCGCGTTAGGTGCGGGTGGCTTGCCCATGGGCCGTATCGTTGAGATCTACGGACCTGAGGCTTCAGGTAAAACCACGTTGACGCTTCAGGTTATTGCCGCTGCGCAACGTAAAGGCAAAACCTGTGCCTTTATCGATGCCGAGCACGCACTGGATCCGATTTATGCCAAGAAGCTGGGCGTTGATATCGACAACCTGTTGTGTTCGCAGCCGGATACCGGCGAGCAGGCGCTCGAAATTTGTGATGCGCTGGCCCGCTCTGGCGCCGTTGACGTGATTATCGTTGACTCCGTAGCAGCGCTGACGCCAAAAGCCGAAATCGAAGGTGAAATCGGTGACTCACATATGGGCCTGGCGGCACGTATGATGAGCCAGGCAATGCGTAAGCTGGCAGGTAACCTGAAACAGTCAAATACGCTGCTGATCTTCATCAACCAGATTCGTATGAAAATCGGTGTGATGTTTGGTAACCCTGAAACCACTACTGGTGGTAACGCGCTGAAATTCTACGCGTCTGTTCGCCTTGATATTCGCCGCATTGGGGCGATTAAAGAGGGGGATAACGTTGTGGGTAGCGAAACACGCGTTAAGGTCGTTAAGAACAAAATTGCTGCGCCATTTAAGCAAGCCGAGTTCCAGATTATGTACGGTGAAGGTATCAACACCTTCGGTGAACTGGTGGATCTTGGCGTGAAGCACAAGCTGATTGAAAAAGCCGGTGCATGGTACAGCTACAAAGGCGACAAGATTGGTCAGGGCAAGGCAAACGCAGGCAATTTTCTGAAAGAAAACGCGGCGATAGCCGACGAGCTGGATGTGAAACTGCGCGAGATGCTGCTTAACGGTGGCGATCAAAATATCGCAGCCGGCGCTTCAGCCAATGAAGTTGAGAACGCGGCAAGCGAAGCCAACGAAGACTATTAAAGCCTGAGACAGGAGCGGAAAAATCCGCTCCTGTTTGACATTAAAGCCTCACTTGCCTTTCCTCTGTCCCCATCTCCCGCCATACTCTCACTCCGTTTGTAAAAGGTGCGCAGTATGTCTGAACAACCTCAGCCACAAGTCATCTCATTTTCACGCCTGTTGGATCGCGCGATGCGCCTGCTGGGCCAACGTGACCACAGCCGCGAAGAACTTAAACAGAAACTCCAGCTGTCTGCGCAGCGTAGTGCGTGGATAAAACAAAAAGATCCCGAAATCATTACGCCCGAGCTGTTGGAAAAGGTGCTGAACTGGTGCAGTGAAAACGGCTGGTTAAATGATGAGCGCTTTACCGCGCGGTTTATCCAGAGCCGAAGCCGTAAGGGATTTGGCTCGCAACGCATCAGGCTTGAGCTGGCACAAAAAGGCATTGGCCGCGAGGCGATCGATCTTGCCATGGAAGAGACCGAGATTGACTGGTCGGCCTGTGCGGCTGAACTTGCAGAAAAGAAGTTTGGCCATCCTTTGCCGACTGAATGGAAAGAAAAAGCGAAAGTACAGCGCTTCCTGCATGCTAAAGGCTTCCTGAGTGAAGATATTCAGCAGGTTTTCAGAAATTTTGACGACGAATAGCCGATGTGATTTTACTTCCCCCCGAAGAATATTTATCTTACCCCTTTTGGTTCCTCAAGCTTGCTGCCGTAACGATGCGGCACGCCTGATAAAGAAGGACCTTTCGTTAGCGTGATTCCAGGATATATATGAGCAAGAGCACTGCTGAGATCCGTCAAGCGTTTCTCGACTTTTTCAATAGTAAGGGACATCAGGTTGTAGCAAGCAGCTCCCTGGTGCCTAACAACGATCCGACGTTGCTGTTTACTAACGCCGGCATGAACCAGTTTAAAGATGTGTTTCTCGGTCAGGACAAGCGCGACTACACACGAGCAACGACGTCACAACGTTGCGTACGTGCTGGTGGGAAACACAATGACCTTGAAAACGTCGGCTACACAGCGCGCCATCACACTTTCTTTGAAATGCTGGGCAATTTCAGCTTTGGCGACTACTTCAAAAAGGAAGCTATCGCATTTGCCTGGGAACTCCTGACCGGCGAGCAGTGGTTTAAGCTGCCTAAAGAGCGTTTGTGGGTCACCGTGTATGAAACCGATGACGAAGCTTACGATATCTGGGCCAACGAGATTGGCGTTCCTCGTGAGCGTATTATCCGTATCGGTGATAATAAGGGCAGCGCCTACGCGTCGGATAACTTCTGGCAGATGGGCGATACCGGCCCTTGCGGTCCCTGCAGCGAAATTTTCTACGATCACGGCGATCATATCTGGGGCGGACCGCCAGGCAGCCCTGAAGAGGATGGCGATCGCTACATTGAGATCTGGAATATCGTCTTCATGCAGTTTAACCGTCAGGCTGACGGCACCATGCTGCCATTACCTAAGCCATCGGTTGATACCGGGATGGGGCTGGAACGTATCACGGCGGTGCTGCAACATGTTAATTCGAACTATGAGATCGACCTGTTCCAGAAGTTGATTGAAGCGGTCGCACAGGTTACCGGTGCAACCGACCTGAACAACAAATCGCTGCGCGTGATTGCCGACCATATTCGCTCCTGTGCATTCCTGATCGCTGATGGCGTGATCCCTTCGAATGAAAACCGTGGCTATGTCCTGCGTCGTATCATTCGTCGCGCGGTGCGTCACGGCAATATGCTGGGGGCTAAAGACGCGTTCTTCTACAAGCTGGTTGCGCCACTGGTTGAGGTGATGGGAGCAGCAGGGGAAGAGCTACAGAGGCAACAGGCTCAGGTTGAGAACGTTCTGAAAAGTGAAGAAGAGCAGTTTGCTAAAACGCTTGAGCGTGGCCTGGCGCTTCTGGACGACGAACTGGCGAAACTGCAGGGTGATACGCTGGATGGTGAAACCGTCTTCCGCTTGTACGATACCTTTGGTTTCCCTGCTGATTTGACGGCCGATGTCTGCCGTGAGCGCAATCTCAAAATCGATGAAGCCGGTTTTGAACAGGCGATGGAACAGCAGCGTCAGCGCGCACGTGAAGCCAGTGGCTTTGGCGCCGATTACAGCAATGTCATTCGTATCGACGCCGCCTCATCGTTTAAAGGCTATGACCAACTCGACCTGTCGGCGACCGTTAAGGCACTGTTCGTCGCGGGTGAAGCCGTTGACGCCGTGACTGCCGGTCAGGATGCAGTGGTTGTACTGGATGAAACCCCTTTTTACGGCGAATCTGGCGGCCAGGTCGGCGACACGGGCGAGCTGAAAGGCAGCAACGCGCTGTTTAGCGTACAGGACACGCAAAAATATGGTCAGGCTATTGGTCATATTGGCAAACTGAGCAGCGGACAATTACGCATTGGTGACCGTCTTGAGGCTGTGGTTGATGAGGCGCGTCGTGCGCGTATTCGTCTGAACCACTCCGCCACTCACCTGCTGCATGCAGCACTGCGTCAGGTTCTGGGTGAACATGTTGCCCAGAAAGGCTCTCTGGTAAACGATAAATACCTGCGTTTTGACTTCTCACACTTTGAGGCCATGAAACCTCAGGAGATTCGTCAGGTTGAAGACATTGTTAACGCCCAGATCCGTCGCAATTTGCCCGTTGAAACCAATGTGATGGATCTTGAAGCGGCAAAAGCCAAGGGCGCGATGGCCCTGTTCGGTGAAAAATACGATCAGCGCGTACGCGTTCTGACCATGGGGGATTTCTCGGTTGAGCTGTGTGGCGGTACGCACGCTGCGCGTACGGGTGATATCGGTCTGTTCCGCATTCAGGCCGAGTCCGGTACTGCCGCAGGGATTCGCCGTATAGAGGCGATAACAGGTGAAGCGGCGCTGGCGCAGGTGTACGCTCAGAGTAGCCAACTGCAGGACATTGCCCACCTGGTGAAAGCCAACAGCAGTAACCTGAATGAAAAAGTGCGCAGTCTGGTTGATCATCTGCGTTCGCTGGAGAAAGAGTTACAGCAGTTACGCGATCAGCAGGCAGCGCAGGAAAGTGCACAACTGGGTAATCATGCGGTTGACGTCAAAGGCGTTAAGCTGCTGGTGACTGAGTTGAGCAATACCGATCCGAAAATGTTGAGAACCATGGTGGATGATCTTAAAAACCAACTGGGCTCAGCGATTATCGTGTTGGCTACGGTAGCGGATGGCAAAGTGTCACTGATTGCTGGCGTAACGAAAGATTTAACCGACCGCGTAAAAGCCGGGGAGCTGATTGCCGAACTTGCACCTAAAGTAGGAGGTAAGGGCGGTGGCCGACCGGACATGGCGCAGGCAGGTGGCAGTGATGCTACTGCACTGAAAGGTGCGCTGGCAGGCGTTGAAGGATGGGTTTCGAGCCGTCTGTAATGAAATAAAATAATTCATCGTAGCAAGCGCCAGAACTGATGTTCCGGCGCTTTTTAATACGATGTTAAATTTGCTAGTGACAAAGTCGGGTTGATGTAGCGTATTTCGGCTAAACTATTTATCAGCAGAATGTATTGGCGCGTTGATGTGCAATGGTGTATTTCTCATAGCCTGTGTGCAGCGTTAAGTGATGGATAACGCCGGGAAGCTTCATAAGCCCGACTCTTTTAATCTTTCAAGGAGCAAAGAATGCTTATTCTAACTCGTCGAGTTGGTGAAACCCTCATGATTGGCGATGAGGTGACTGTAACGGTACTGGGTGTCAAAGGTAACCAGGTCCGCATTGGTGTTAACGCACCAAAAGAAGTGTCTGTGCATCGCGAAGAGATCTATCAGCGCATCCAGGCCGAAAAAACGCAACAAACCAACGTTTGACAGATTCAGCGTCTCGCACCTGTGCGAGACGCTACCCTTGTTTCTCTGCCTCTTCGTTTTCTTTTTACTCCTCATCTCCCATTTTTATTAACTTCATCATCTTTCATTGTTGATTATTCACTCTTTTTGCCGTCATTTTGTCCCAATTGCCTGTCATTTGTGCAAACGGAAAAAACCTTCCGAAAAATTGTTTGACTTATAAGTGCGGGAAAGTAATATGTGCGCCACGCAGTGCCGATGAGCAGAAACAAAGTTCAGAAGCACAGTTCGGAAGAACGCGTAAGGTGAGGTGGCCGAGAGGCTGAAGGCGCTCCCCTGCTAAGGGAGTATACGGTCAAAAGCTGTATCGAGGGTTCGAATCCCTCCCTCACCGCCATTTCCGATGCATCCGTAGCTCAGCTGGATAGAGTACTCGGCTACGAACCGAGCGGTCGGAGGTTCGAATCCTCCCGGATGCACCATGTTTTTCGATATGGACGTGTATGAGTGTTCTGTAAGGCATCGTCGATATGCCAGTCAGAACAAGGGAAGATAACGTTGCTTTAGCAACGGCCCATAGGGTGAGGCGTCAGCCGAATAATCCTCCCGGATGCACCATATTGTTGGATATGTTGATGTCAGGCGACGCGCCAGCAGATAACATCGTCGGAACAGAGTTGTAAAGTGAACTAGCAATTCCTTCATGGTGAGCCGTTAGCACCCTGCGTTGTACAAGAATTTCATAATGCATCCGTAGCTCAGCTGGATAGAGTACTCGGCTACGAACCGAGCGGTCGGAGGTTCGAATCCTCCCGGATGCACCATACTTCAGAGTATGGAGGTGTGTTCCTGGTCTGTAAGACATCATCGATTTGTCAGTCAGAACCAGGGAGGATAACGTTGCTTCAGCAACGGCCCACAGGGCAAGGCGCAAGCCTGGTAATCCTCCCGGATGCACCATTCTTCGTATTACCCCCAGGTTGATTTCTGTCAGTCCATAAAAGATTTTCAATGCATCCGTAGCTCAGCTGGATAGAGTACTCGGCTACGAACCGAGCGGTCGGAGGTTCGAATCCTCCCGGATGCACCATATTCTAGACTTCTAAAGCGAAATCCTTCTGTCCTGTCCTGACGTATTTACAGCAAATACCAGGGAGGATAACGTTGCTTCAGCGACGGCCCGCAGGGCGAGGCTACAGCCGAGTCATCCTCCCGGATGCACCATATTCTGCATTTCTAAAGCGAAATTCCCCTGTTTGTACTTCTAAAGCTAAAGCGAAATTCCCCTGTTTGTACTTCTAAAGCTAAAGCAAAATCCCTCTATCCATATCCTGACGTATTTACAGCAAATACCAGGGAGGATAACGTTGCTTCAGCAACGGCCCGCAGGGCGAGGCAACAGCCGAGTCATCCTCCCGGATGCACCATATTCTGCACTTCTAAAGCGAAACCCTTCTCCTTCTCCTTCTCCTCCTCCTTCTCTCTCTGTCCTGACCGGATGTGCGTACAGCCAGCCGGATAACAAACAACCTTCCCCCAGTTCGTATCATGCAGGACAAACAGATCGTTATCTCTTTAGCTCCTCAGCGCCGGTTAGCGGCATGACTGACATATCTTCGCCAGTCTTCCTTTTTCTCTTCACAGACCCGTTTTACACCGTCTGAACTGTCCCGGTTCAAATTCATCCGTGCGATAGCCGTTTTCAGGCAGGTTAACATTTAGCGCTGTGTTAAATTTTCTACGCTCTTCCGTTAATCTCTTATGCGTTTCTTAGCGCAACGCTGATCTTCAACTTACCTCACAAAATCACTGGGAATTCGCGACCTTACAGGCTTTCCAACCCGCTCACCTTTATCCGAAAACTAAAATTGCTAATGCTTTCAAAGCATTTGCTGTTCATCCCGCCTGGCGACAACCTACGCACATTCAGCTAAAGTAGTGGCTCATTTGTTGGAGGTCCTCTGTGACAATCTACGATCAATACGACGCCCTGATTTTCGATATGGACGGTACTATTCTTGATACTGAACCGACACATCGAAAAGCGTGGCGTCAGGTGCTGGCGCGTTATGAACTGGCGTTCGATGAAGCGCGCATGATGGATTTCAATGGTGCGCCGTCATGGCGGCTGGCGCAGTTAATTGTCGAAACCAATCAGTCAGGTCACGATCCTTATGCGCTCGCCGCGGAAAAAACGGCAGCGGTCAAAGCGATGCTGCTGGATAACGTCCAGCCGCTTCCGCTAATGGACGTCGTTAAGGCTTATCATGGCCGTCGACCCATGGCTGTCGGAACCGGTAGCCAGCGCGCCATGGCCGATGCACTTCTTAATCACCTGGGCGTCAGGGCGCTTTTCTCGGCGGTGGTGGGGGCGGATGACGTCGAACATCATAAACCTGAGCCTGAAACGTTCTTGCGCTGTGCGGCGTTACTGGGCGTTGAACCCACACGTTGTGTGGTATTCGAAGACGCTGATTTTGGCGTGCAGGCAGCAAAGGCCGCAGGTATGGCCGTGGTTGATGTTCGCCAGCTGTGAGCGAAACGCTGGCTTATGTGTCTTTATTTAGCAGCAGCTTTCTCAGTGCAACGCTCCTTCCAGGTAGCTCTGAGGCGCTGTTGGTTACATTACTGATCGCGAAAAGCGCATCAGTTTACGGGTTGATTTTAGTCGCATCGTTAGGGAATACCCTGGGTGGCTTGACCAACATAATTTTGGGTCGCTTATTGCCGTTAAAACGTCAGGGGCGATGGCATGAGACAGCAATGACGTGGTTGCAACGGCTGGGGCCGGCAGCGCTGTTGTTGAGTTGGCTACCGGTTATAGGCGATCTGCTCTGCGTCCTCACAGGCTGGTTACGCTTTGCCTGGTTACCTTCGGTGCTGTTTCTGGCTATCGGTAAAACGCTGCGTTACATCGTTATTGCGACCGCCACATTACAGGGCATGGAATGGTGGCATTGATTCGTACAGATTCGGGGCTAGGGTTAACACTATGCTGAACAAAAATAAATTATTCACACAGCGGGAGGTTAATGTGATCCCCGACGTATCAAAAGCGTTGTCCTGGCTGGAAGCGCATCCTGATGCACTGAAAGGCATTGGTCGTGGCATTGAGCGTGAAACGCTGCGTGTGCAGCCAGATGGTCGTCTTGCGACGACGGCTCATCCAGAGTCGCTGGGTTCGGCCCTTAAGCATGACTGGATTACCACCGACTTTGCTGAAACACTGCTGGAGTTTATCACCCCGGTTGATCACAGCATCGACCATATGCTCGCATTTTTGCGTGATGTCCATCGTCATGTTGCCAGCGAGCTCGGTGAAGAGCGCATGTGGCCTTTCAGCATGCCTTGCCTGATTGAGGATGCGGATAACATTACGCTGGCGCAGTATGGCAAATCCAATATTGGTCGTATGAAAACCCTTTATCGCCAGGGGCTGAAAAACCGCTATGGTGCGCTGATGCAAACCATCTCCGGGATTCATTATAATTTCTCGCTGCCACTGTCATTCTGGCAGGCATGGGCGGACGTAAAAGATTACGAGAGCGGGAAAGACACCATTTCTGCCGGCTACCTGCGGCTGATCCGAAACTATTATCGCTTCGGCTGGATCATTCCTTATCTGTTTGGTGCATCGCCTGCGATTTGCTCCAGCTTCCTGCAGGGCAAAGAAAGCGCGCTACCGTTTGATACGGATAAGAAAGGTACGCTGTGGCTGCCCTATGCAACCTCGTTGCGCCTGAGCGACCTGGGTTATACCAATAAGTCGCAAAGCTCATTGGGTATTACGTTTAACTCACTTGAGGGCTATGTCAGCGCCCTGAAAAAAGCGATTAAAACGCCCTCGGAAGACTTCGTGAAGATGGGCACCCAGGATGCAGCGGGGAACTGGTTACAGCTGAACACCAACGTTCTGCAGATTGAAAACGAACTCTACGCCCCGATTCGACCAAAGCGCGTTACCCGGTCCGGAGAAGCGCCTTCTGATGCCCTGCTTCGTGGCGGCATCGAGTACATAGAAGTGCGTTCAATGGACATCAATCCCTTCTCACCCATCGGTGTGGATGAAAACCAGGTGCGGTTCCTCGATCTGTTCCTGATTTGGTGTACGCTGGCAGACGCGCCAGAAATGAGCGCTGATGAATTACAGTGCAGTCGGCAGAACTGGAACCGTGTGGTGCTTGAAGGGCGTAAACCAGACCTTAAGATCGCCGTTGGCTGTGGTGAAGCAGAGTACTCGCTGGTCGAGATGGGGAAAACCCTGTTTGCCGATTTGCGCCGCGTTGCAGAAGCATTGGACAGTAATCAGGGGACAACAGAATATCAGCAAGTCTGTGACGAACTAGTGGCATCCTTTGACGATCCTGAGCTAACCTATTCGGCGCGTATTCTTCATGCGATGAAAGAAAACGGCGTAACCGGTACGGGGATTGCCCTGGCAGAACAGTATCGGCAGTTGCTTATCAACGAGCCACTGGAAGTGCTGAAGCCGGAAGACTTCGCGCGTCAGGCGCAGGAATCCGTCGCCGCGCAGCAGCAGCTTGAAGCGAATGATACGTTAGATTTTGAAACCTATCTGGCTGGCCGGGAAGGGTAGAAAAGAAAAAGGCCACATCAATGTGGCCAAATTAACATCTCTGTTGTCAGGGATGGATGATAACAAATGCGCGTCTTTCATATATTCAGACGCTGGGCGATCGGAAAAGTTTCATCGTTCCTAAAAAAATTTTTCAGACCAAGAGGTGACGTATGCCATTACTGGATAGTTTTACTGTTGATCACACCATCATGGCCGCGCCTGCGGTTCGTGTTGCAAAAACCATGAAGACTCCCCATGGCGATACGATTACTGTTTTCGACCTGCGCTTTTGTCGCCCGAATATCGACATCCTGACGGAACGCGGTATTCACACGCTGGAGCACCTGTTTGCAGGCTTTATGCGTAACCATCTCAACGGTAACGGCGTGGAGATTGTCGATATTTCGCCTATGGGTTGCCGTACAGGTTTCTATATGAGCCTGATTGGCACACCAGACGAGCAGCGTGTGGCACAAGCCTGGAAAGGCGCGATGGAGGACGTTCTGAAGGTGAAAGATCAGAACCAGATCCCTGAGCTGAATGAATATCAGTGTGGTAGCTATAAGCTGCACTCACTGGATGAAGCGCAGCAAATTGCCCGCAACGTGCTGGCGCAGGATATCGGCGTGAACCATAACGACGATCTGAAACTGCCTGCCGAAAAACTGAAAGAACTGCACATCTAGTCTGGCTTCGGCTGTTCTGACAGTAAAACGCCGCCTGTTAGCGGCGTTTTTTATTGCGCAGCTAAAACAACGGTGTCATGCATGACGGCGACTGTTGCCAGCCATGAAGTGGCGCAGGTTGTGACGAAAAGAAAAACCGCCTTTAGAGGCGGTTTGTCTGCATCAGGAACCGACGGATTGCTTAAGCGGTGTCCGCGGGGTAATGCGAACCTGCTTAATCATATTATCCTGCACATCCAGGATATCGACATCATAGTGATTCACCCGGACGCGCGTGTTAACGGTGGGGATCTCTTCCAGCGCTTCCAGCAACATACCGTTAATGGTGCGAGCTTCCTGCTCCGGCAGTTGCCAGTTAAAGACTTTATTAATCTCACGAATATTGGCGCTGCCTTCAATCAGCACCGAGCCATCGTTTTGCGGCATCACTTCTTCAGCCAGTGAAGGGGACATCGACGTCGTGAAATCGCCGACGATCTCTTCCAGAATATCTTCTATCGAAATCAGGCCCTTAATGTCGCCGTATTCATCCACCACCAGACCCGTTTTTTTCTTGTTACGCTGAAACTTCACCAGTTGGATGTTGAGCGGCGTGCCTTCGGGAATGTAGTAGATCTCGTCGGCGGCACGTAGCAGCATCTCTTTCGTAAACTCTTTTTTCTCGGTCATCATGCGCCAGGCTTCGCGCACGCGCAGCATTCCGACACAGTCATCCAGCGAATCACGGAACAGGACAATGCGGCCGTGCGGTGAATGGCTTAACTGACGAATCACCGACTTCCAGTCATCGTTGATATTAATACCGACAATTTCATTACGCGGCACCATGATGTCGTCCACACTGACCTTCTCCAGGTCGAGTACGGACAGCAACATATCCTGATTACGGCGCGACATGTGTGTACGCGACTCATAGACAATGGTTCGCAGTTCTTCTTTGCTGAGGGCAGAACTAATCGCACCATCCGCCCGGATGCCCACCAGGCGCATCAGCAGGCGGGTAATGGTATTCAGCAACCAGACCAGCGGCAGCATGACGTATTGCAGCGGACCGAGCAGAAAACTACTGGGATAAGCGACTTTTTCTGGATAAAGCGCGGCGACCGTTTTTGGCAGGACTTCGGCAAAGACCAGCACGACAAATGTCAGGATACCGGTCGCGATGGCAACGCCTGCATCGCCATACAGACGCATTCCCACAATGGTCCCAATGGCGGACGCCAGGATATTGACCAGGTTATTACCGATCAGGACCAGACTGATAAGACGATCCGGACGCTTTAACAATTTTTCGACGCGGCGGGCTGCGCGATGGCCATGCTTAGCCTGATGGCGCAATTTATAACGATTGAGTGTCATCATGCCGGTTTCAGAGCCGGAGAAGTAGGCTGAAACCAGCACCATAATGATGAGTGTGACAATCAGGGTCGTGGTCGAAACATGTTCCACCGCAAAACTTCCTTTTTATTAAGAACTGTGAACAAGCAGGTGCTGAAGTACGCGACTGCCAAAGTAAGCCATCGTAAGCAGCAGTGCGCCGCTGCAGTTAAACCACACCACGCGGCGACCGCGCCAGCCTTCATGATAGTGGCCCCACAGCAAAACGATGTAGACAAACCAGGCAATAATTGACAACACGGCCTTATCCACGTTTTCGGCGCTGAACAGGTCGTGCATGTAGAACAGGCCGGTGCACAACACCAACGTCAGCAATACAACGCCAACCTGCGTAATGTGGAACATCTTACGTTCAATGGTAAGCAGCGGCGGCATATCCTGAGTGAAAGCCAGCTTTTTGTTTTTTAACTGGTAATCGATCCACGCGAGCTGCAACGCGTACAATGCCGCAATAATCAGTGTCGCATAGGCAAACAGCGACAGGCCAATGTGAATCATGATGCCAGGCGTGGTTTCAAGATGCGTAATAAACGCATTTGGCACAAAGGTGGCAAAGGCCAGATTGATTAACGCAAAGCTATAGACAATCGGCAGCAGCAGCCAGCCACGATTTCGCGAGGCAACAATGGTCATGATCGAACAGATCAGCAGGCTGACAAGGGAGCCAATATTGAGCAGGCTGAGATTTTGTCCGCCATCGACAGCAAAAATACGTTGCTGCAGGGCGACAGCATGTGTCACTAACGCCACACAGGCCGACAGCACAGCTAATCTGCGCCAGCCGCTTTGACGCTTCAACAGGCTGGGGATAATGAGTGCAAGACTCAGGGAGTAGGCGAACAGCGCCACAATCGCGAAAACGGACATAGTTCCTTTCAGGCATCAGTCAGATAAAGGAAAAGGGCAGTATAGCGCCAGCAGGAGCAGGCTCCAAACGATCTGAGGTGGAATTGAAGAGATCGCCACTGCTTCGTGTTATAATCCGCCGCATTCTGCCGATATGGCGCCTCGCGATTTTCTTTAAGTGAGAGACAATGTTTGACAATTTAACCGATCGTTTGTCGCAAACCCTGCGCAATATCAGCGGCCGCGGAAGGCTGACTGAAGACAACATTAAAGACACGCTGCGCGAAGTTCGCATGGCGCTGCTGGAAGCTGACGTTGCGCTGCCGGTGGTGCGTGACTTCATTAATCGCGTCAAAGAGAGCGCGGTAGGCCACGACGTCAACAAAAGCCTGACGCCGGGCCAGGAATTTATCAAAATCGTCCGTAACGAACTGGTTACGGCAATGGGTGCTGAAAACAACGCGCTGGATCTTGCCGCACAGCCGCCGGCCGTTGTGCTGATGGCCGGTCTGCAGGGTGCGGGTAAAACCACCAGTGTAGGTAAGCTGGGTAAATTCCTGCGTGAAAAGCACAAGAAAAAAGTGCTGGTCGTGTCTGCGGACGTGTATCGCCCGGCGGCGATTAAACAGCTCGAAACGCTGGCGCAGCAGGTCGGTGTGGATTTCTGCCCATCGGATGTGAGCCAGAAGCCCGTTGATATCGTTAATAACGCGCTGCGTGAAGCCAAACTCAAGTTTTATGATGTATTGCTGGTGGATACCGCGGGTCGTCTGCACGTAGACGAAGCGATGATGGACGAAATCAAACAGGTTCATGCCGCGATTAATCCGGTTGAAACGCTGTTTGTCGTGGATGCCATGACCGGTCAGGATGCGGCGAATACCGCTAAAGCCTTTAATGAAGCGCTGCCGCTGACTGGGGTTATTCTGACAAAGGTGGATGGTGACGCTCGCGGCGGTGCTGCTCTGTCGATTCGCCATATCACCGGCAAGCCGATCAAATTTATGGGGATGGGCGAGAAGACCGATGCGTTGGAAGCGTTCTATCCAGACCGCATTGCCTCGCGCATTCTCGGGATGGGCGACGTGCTATCGCTTATCGAAGATATCGAAAGCAAAGTTGACCGCGCACAAGCAGAAAAACTGGCGAAGAAACTGAAAACCGGCGACGGTTTTGATCTCAATGACTTCCTTGAGCAGTTAAAGCAGATGCGTAACATGGGCGGCATGGCGAGCCTGATGGGCAAGCTGCCAGGCATGGGGCAACTGCCAGACAACGTAAAATCGCAAATGGATGACAAAGTGCTGGTGCGCATGGAAGCCATCATCAATTCGATGACGCGTAAAGAACGTGAGAAACCTGAAATTATTAAAGGCTCGCGCAAACGCCGCATTGCCACAGGTTCAGGAATGCAGGTGCAGGACGTTAACCGCTTATTGAAGCAGTTCGACGACATGCAACGCATGATGAAGAAAATGAAGAAGGGCGGAATGGCGAAAATGATGCGCGGCATGAAAGGTATGATGCCGCCAGGTTTCCCAGGACGCTAATGGGTTCCACAAAAAAGCCTGGGATTACTCGGTTTAGGTTGCTTTTTGCGCCAAAATGAGTAAAATTTTCGGGCTTTTTATACAGCACCCGGACCCCGTTCCTCGATGGGGGCCGGGTGTTTTATTAACTGAAGAGGATGTTATGGTAACAATTCGTTTGGCACGTCACGGCGCTAAAAAGCGTCCGTTCTATCAGGTCGTCGTCACTGACAGCCGCAATGCACGCAACGGTCGCTTCATCGAGCGCGTAGGTTTCTTCAACCCGATCGCATCTGGTCAGGCAGAAGGTCTGCGTCTGGATCTGGATCGTATCGAGCACTGGGTTGGCCAGGGCGCAACGCTTTCTGATCGCGTTAACGCGCTGATCAAAGAAGCAAAGAAAGCAGCTTAATCTGTCACGGTGGTGAGCATGAGCAGACAACTTGCCGCACAGGCACCTGTTAACCCGATTGTTCTGGGTAAAATGGGTGCGGCATACGGCATTCGCGGCTGGCTCAAAGTGTTTTCCTCCACTGAAGACGCTGAAAGCATCTTTGACTACCAACCCTGGTTTATCCAGCGCGCCGGTAAATGGCAGCAGGTAGAACTGGATGGTTGGAAGCACCACAATCAGGACCTGATCATCAAAGTCAAAGGCATTGACGATCGGGATGCGGCGGCACAGTTGACCAATTGCGAAATCCAGGTCGACTCGACGCAACTGCCTGCGCTGGAAAACGGTGATTATTATTGGAAAGACCTGATGGGTTGCAAGGTAGTCAACGTTGAAGGCTACGAGCTGGGTAAAGTCATCGATATGATGGAAACCGGTTCGAACGACGTTCTCGTCGTCAAGGCAAACCTGAAAGATGCGTTTGGTGTACAGGAGCGGTTAATTCCGTTTCTTGATGAACAGGTTATCAAGAAAGTCGATCTCTCTACTGGCCTTATTGAAGTAGATTGGGATCCTGGTTTTTGATCTCCGAATCAAACGGTAACGTAACGGCGAAGACGATGTGGATTGGTGTAATTAGCCTGTTTCCAGAGATGTTTCGCGCTATTACCGATTACGGGGTAACTGGCCGGGCAGTAAAAAATGGCCTGCTCAGCGTTCAAAGCTGGAGTCCTCGTGACTTCACGCACGACCGGCACCGTACTGTGGACGAACGTCCTTATGGTGGCGGACCGGGAATGCTGATGATGGTACAACCTTTACGGGATGCCATCTCCGCAGCGAAAGCAGCGGCGGGAGAGGGTGCCAGGGTGATATATCTTTCACCTCAGGGACGCAAACTGGACCAACAGGGCGTTTGCGAACTGGCGTCACGTGACAAGCTCATCCTTGTCTGTGGTCGCTATGAAGGGATTGATGAGCGCGTAATCCAGACCGAAATTGATGAAGAATGGTCAATTGGTGATTACGTTCTCAGCGGCGGGGAACTGCCAGCGATGACGATGATTGACGCAGTCGCCCGGTTTATCCCGGGAGTCCTCGGCAAGCAGGCGTCAGCCGATGAGGATTCGTTCTCGGAGGGATTGCTGGATTGTCCGCACTATACCCGACCTGAAGTGTTAGACGGGATGGAGGTTCCGCCAGTTTTACTGTCGGGCAACCATGCCGATATTCGCCAGTGGCGTCTGAAACAGTCGCTAGGCCGTACCTGGCTGAGAAGACCTGAACTTCTGGAAAACCTGGCTCTGACTGAAGAGCAAGCAAGGTTGCTTAAGGCGTTCCAACAGGAACACCAGCGACAAAACGATGATGCGGGAGAGTGATCTTCCCTGACTATCAGTTTACCCAGGATAAGAGATTTAATTATGAGCAACATTATTAAGCAAATTGAACAAGAGCAGATGAAACAGGACGTACCTTCCTTCCGTCCGGGTGATACCGTGGAAGTGAAAGTATGGGTCGTTGAAGGTTCTAAAAAACGTCTGCAGGCATTCGAGGGCGTGGTTATCGCTATCCGTAACCGCGGTCTGCACTCTGCATTCACTGTTCGCAAAATTTCTAACGGCGAAGGCGTTGAGCGTGTCTTCCAGACTCACTCTCCGGTAATTGACAGCATCGCTGTTAAACGTCGTGGCGCTGTGCGTAAAGCCAAACTGTACTACCTGCGTGAGCGTACTGGTAAGTCTGCTCGTATCAAAGAGCGTCTTAACTAAGGTATCGCTAACGCGACATCTAAAAGTTAATAGCAAACAAGGGGTTGGCAATGTGCCAGCCCCTTTTTTTATGCCAGTGCCTATAACGATTTTTTTGCCGTCGTCTTCAGGCTAAAAGAGACAGGCCAGGATAATACGTTCTTTCTTGTTGAAAATAACATGGAGCAGAGTGGAAACGTCACGCTGTTACCGTGGATGTGTGTCAAGATCCCGGCCGGCTGCCGGTGCTGCGAGATCGCCATCGTTTTGCTGCGACACACGACATTAACTGGCATATCAGTCGCATAGCGTAGGGCTGAGGCTGAACTGATATGATCGTTACCTGATTCATTCTCACTGCCATAAGGACAGGTTTTGAAGGACGTTGTTTTTTTAGTTTCCGGTTTAATGCTTTCGCTAGCCTCATTTTATTCAGCCCGATATGCACTGGAAGGCAACAAGCATAAGTGGCTTTGCCGCTGCCTGACGGCAGTCTGGGTAAGCATGGGATTGGTGTTGTTTCCCCTTTTTCTTGCACTGGGATTGTATGGTCCGGCCCTTATCTTTGTGGCGGCTAACGTGATTATTGTCTGGGCAGGACGCGAGCACAGAAAGGAGCTGGCGCGCAAGAACAGAAAAGCTACAGCTGTTGCGGAGCACGTTCCGGTTGTCGAGGTTGATATGCCCTGGTTAGATCTGAAAGAGATCGGCTTCAGTTATTTTGATTTTGAGGGCAGGGTCGCTTACCGACGTGTGGACGTTGAATCCTGTGATGGCATGTTTATTAAGGGCTATTGCCATTTCCACAGAGAGATGCGCGCATTCGAACTGGCACGCATCGAATACGGCAGCATCACACTGCGCAACGTAGGAAAAACTATGGACGTTAATAGCTGGTTTATTGCCTACGCTGAGGCTTATAGCCTGTAAATGCGGCCAGTTGGCAGCAGGGACGGCACGTTGATATCCAGGATCATGGCCGTTGAAAGTGATAGATTGCCGCGTTAACCGGGCCGCTGTCTAAGATAATCACGCCATAGCGGTAATCAATAAAGCGGCCTCCACTTTTTTCCGCGACGCGTCTGCTGGCATAGTTGTTTTCAACTGCCAGCAGTTCAATGGTTTGCACCTCCGGACGCGCGAAGCCAAAATCCAGCAACAACTTTACCGCCTGCGTGGCAACGCCCTGACATTGCGCGTCACGTCGAACCCAGTACCCCAAAGCGCAAAACTCTCCCGGTTTTTTAGCAAAGCGAAAGCCTGCACCACCTAGCAGGCGGTTCTCGGCATCCACGATGGCAAACTCTTCCGCTTCTTTAAGTGCGCGTTGTAAGTGTGTAAAGCGAATCCAGCTTTCGGCTTCATGCGGCTGATAATCCTGATGTGCCCAACTCATCCAGGGCAACAATGTGTCCAGAGAGTCGTTAACGGCTTCCGTGAAAGCCTCAATATCATGTAAATCGAAAGGGCGCAGGCGAAGTGTCGAAATCATCGGGGTCATGCTCTCATCCTTGTACGTTTCCCCCTTTATGTTAACAAGCAATTTTGCACCGGGGAATAAATTGAGTGTACATTTTAATTTACACTAAAAAATAGCTGGGGCTTTTTGTGACATTAATTAAGTTTCTGTTATTTATTATTTAATTAAGGTTATTGGCGGTGTATTTTTAATGTGGTAAATAAAGTGTACACAAAGGATTGCCAGATGTACCACTTATGATACAGTTAAGCACCTCCTCCATGAGGACCCCATGACCGTATAAATGAGAGTAAAGGACAGGACGATGCAAAAAGACGCGTTAAACAATGTTCATATCGCCAATGAGCAAGTGTTGATTACTCCAGAAGAGCTGAAAAACAAATTCCCCTTGAGCAACGCGCAGCAGGCGCAAATCACCGCTTCGCGCCAGACGATTGCCGATATCATTGCAGGCCGTGATCCGCGCCTGTTAGTGGTCTGTGGCCCCTGCTCAATTCACGATACGGAAGCTGCTCTGGATTATGCCCGTCGTCTGCAAAGTCTCTCTGAACAGGTAAAAGATCGCCTGTATCTTGTTATGCGCGTCTACTTTGAGAAACCCCGCACCACCGTTGGCTGGAAAGGGTTAATCAACGATCCTTACATGGATAACTCATTCGATATGGAAGCGGGTTTACATATTGCCCGTGAATTACTGGTTAACCTGGTCGATATGGGCTTACCTTTAGCTACTGAAGCGCTGGACCCAAACAGCCCGCAATATTTAGGCGATCTGTTTAGCTGGTCGGCGATCGGTGCACGTACCACGGAATCGCAAACCCACCGTGAAATGGCGTCGGGTCTGTCGATGCCGGTGGGCTTTAAAAACGGCACGGACGGAAGTTTGGGGACGGCGATCAACGCTATGCGCGCTGCAGCCATGCCTCACCGCTTTGTGGGCATCAATCAGTCCGGCCAGGTTTGCTTGCTGCAAACCCAGGGCAATCCCGATGGGCATGTGATTTTACGCGGCGGCAAAGCGCCAAATTACAGCCCGGAAGACGTAGCACAATGTGAAACTGCCATGCTTAAAGCGGGACTCCGTCCAGCCTTAATGATAGATTGCAGCCACGGTAATTCTGACAAAGATTACCGCCGTCAGCCTGGTGTTGCTCAGTCGGCCGTTGACCAGATCAAGAAAGGCAACCGTTCGATTATTGGCCTGATGCTGGAAAGCCACATTAACGAAGGCAACCAGTCTTCGGAGCAGCCGCGCAGTGATATGAAGTACGGCGTTTCTGTTACCGATGCCTGCGTCAACTGGAGCGTCACGGAGGTATTACTGCGTGAAATGCATGATGAGCTACACGAGGTGCTGTCGGCGCGTCTTTCACACGAGGTGTAGTGGGCAATGGTGGCTGAACTAAACGCATTACGCGAACAAATTGATACGGTAGATAAAGCGTTACTGGATCTACTGGCAAAACGTCTGGAACTGGTAGCGGAAGTGGGCGAAGTAAAAAGTCGTCATGGTTTACCTATCTATGTCCCGGAACGGGAGGCTTCCATGCTGGCGTCCCGTCGCAAAGAGGCGGAAGCACTGGGTGTGCCTGCCGATTTGATCGAAGACATATTGCGCCGTGTGATGCGAGAATCCTATACCAGCGAAAACGATAAAGGCTTTAAAACGCTGCGTCCCGATCTTCGTCCGGTGGTTATCGTCGGCGGTAATGGCCAGATGGGGCGGCTGTTTACTAAAATGCTGACGCTGTCGGGTTACCAGGTGAAAACGCTGGATAAAGACGACTGGGATCGGGCCGATGCGCTGTTAAGCGATGCTGGTATGGTGATTATCAGCGTGCCCATTCATCTGACTGAACAGGTCATTGAACAGCTTCCTCCACTGCCGGATGACTGCATCCTTGTGGATCTTGCTTCCGTCAAGAATCGGCCTTTACAGGCGATGCTGGCGGCGCATCGCGGACCGGTAGTGGGTTTGCATCCCATGTTCGGACCTGACAGCGGCAGCCTTGCCAAACAGGTTGTGGTCTGGTGCGATGGGCGGCAGCCCGAAGCCTATCAGTGGCTGCTGGAGCAAATACAGGTCTGGGGAGCTCGCCTGCATCGTATTGGGGCGGAAGAGCACGATCAGAACATGGCGTTTATCCAGGCGCTGCGCCATTTTGCCACTTTTGCTTATGGCCTTCACCTGGCTGAAGAGAACGTCAATCTTGATCAGCTGCTGGCATTATCCTCGCCCATTTACCGGCTTGAGCTGGCAATGGTGGGGCGCTTGTTCGCGCAGGATCCGCAGCTGTATGCGGATATCATCATGTCGTCTGAAAATAACCTGAACCTTATCAAACGCTATTATCAGCGGTTTGGTGAAGCCATTGCGCTGCTGGAGCAAGGTGATAAACACGCCTTTATCGCCAGCTTTAATCGGGTCGAAGACTGGTTTGGCGATCACGCCAAACGCTTTTTGGTTGAGAGCAGAAGCTTGCTTCGCTCGGCTAACGACAGCCGTCCGTAATGTAAAAAGGCATCCATCTGGATGCCTTTTTACTGGCTACTTCTCGGGTTCGACAGGAATGACATTTTCACTGGGATAACAACCAAGCACTTTCAATGAACGCGTCATCGCACGCAGCTCTTCCAGTGCCTGCTGCATTTTTTCAGACTGCAGATTGCCCTGCACATCCAGATAAAACATCTCTTCCCATGGGTTACCGTTAATCGGACGGGATTCCAGCTTGCTCATAATCAGATTGTGCTGACGTAATACCAACAGCGCGTCAACCAGCGCACCCGCCTGCTGACCGGTTGCCATAATCAGCGTGGTTTTCGCCGAAATCTGATCGGATACCTCGATGGATTTTCGGGCCAGGACAATAAAGCGCGTGTGATTCTGCTGTTGGTTTGCCAGATTGCGCTCAAGCACCTGTAACTGATACAGCTCGCCACCGGCTTCGCTACCGATCGCCGCGACCTTAGGTGAGTTCAGTGCGGCAACTTTTTCCATGGCCGCGGCGGTGCTTTCGGTATAGACAATCTTCCAGTGTGGGAAGCGGTTAATGAAGTGGCTGGTCTGCTGAAAAGGCTGCGGATGACTGTAGACCGTTTCAATCTGTTCCAGATCGCTCTGACTGCTGACCAACATGCAGTGTTCAATCGGCAGCGTCAGCTCACCCACAATCGATAAATTGGTCTGTTGCAGCAGGTCGTAAACGTCGTTGATAGAACCGGAGCTGGTGTTCTCAATCGGTAAGACGGCGTAATCTGCCGCGTTGTTTTCGACCTGTTTAATGATGTCGTGGAATTTCAGGCAACCGCACTCCACCATATTACTGAAATGGCGTGCAGCATACTGACGCGCCGCCAGATGAGAATAGGAGCCTTTCGGGCCTAAGAAGGCGATGCGGGCCGCGTGAGCATGAGGATGGTTAAGGTTTTTTTGCAGCAACGCCTGCTGTGTCAGAACCGAATCTTCAATGACCAACTGGAAAAGACGAGTGATGTAGTGGGCATCCAACTGATGTTTTTTGCCCAGCACGATAAGGTGCTCAATCAGCGCGCGTTCACGTTCAACGTCGCGGACAGGGCGGTGCGTTGCCAGTTTCGCCTGTGCCACCTCCACAGCCAGCAAACGCCGTTCGGCGAGTAACGTCAGTAGTTTTTCGTCAACGGCGCTGATTTTTTCACGCAGTGCCAGAAGCGGATTGTCCGGGGTCATAAGGCTCACCTGTAAGCTATCCAATAAAAAAGCCTCCCGATTGGGAGGCTTTGTTGTTCGTCTTCGCTTTCTTTTTACACGACGAATGGCCTCCCAATCAGGGGAAGGTAAAAAAGAAAGCGAAGAAAAACGACAGTGTTTTCATGACAGGTTCCGAAAAATAAGCTGAACTGAGAGTAACCGCACAGATGAAAAGCTGTCAACAAAAAACGCGCCCGTAGGCGCGTCTGTAAGGCTGGAGCAGAACTTATTCTTCTGCGGCGGGCGTAAAGTCTTTGACGCTGGTGGCCGCACGGCGCGCTTCAGATTTGTGCTGAACTTTGTTGAGTTGGCGCTCAAGTTTACTAATCAGGTCGTTGATAGCGGTATACATATCGTCGTGCTTGGCACTGGCGACCAGTGTCCCGTTGGGTGTGTTAATGGTGGCGTCCGCCACAAATTCTTTGGACTCTTTCGACAGAACGATATGTGGGTTAATCAGGTCGGTTTGCCATTTTTCTAACTTGGCGAGACGGTCTTCGACGTGTTCACGGATGGCTGGAGTGATTTCCATTTGCTTACTGGTAATATTCACGATCATTATTCTTACCTCTCTGTGATTGCCGTCTGAATGGATCCAGCATAGCGCGATATGCCTATAGATGTGTGATTTTGATCACAAAAAAATGTCACTTTTTGTCAACTACAGCAAATTGTGAGAAAGGGCGAGAATGTGGCTGAAAAGCCTTGAAGCCAAAGCATTATCAAGGCATTCTTGATGAGTTAGCTCGGCAGGAAAGTGAACATTTTACTTGTTCTGCAAGCATAAAAAAGCAGCCCTAAAGGCTGCTTTTTTTTGTGGCTAAAAGCGCAAACGTATCAGCCGTTATTGGCGGCGATAATTTTTGCGACTCTTTCCGCCTCGGCATTCAGTTGCAGCTGGCGATAGGCGTTTTCCATCAGTGGCAGCGCGTCATGCGTAGCCTGCGTATCCGGATAATCGCGCATCATGCCCTCAACACGGTTAACAACCGCGACATAAGCCTCACGCTTGGTATAGAATTGCGCCACCGAAAGCTCATATTTTGCCAGACGATCTTTCAGGTAGACCTGACGCTTGTATGCATCAGCCGCGTACTGGCTGTTTGGATAACTGCGCAGCAGCTGTGCAAAGTCGCGAAATGCATCACGAGCATGGGTAGGATCGCGATCGGAACGGTCGATACCGAAAAAGCCCTGTAATGCCGAATCGTCCAGCGCCATATCCGTCAGCCCTTTCATATAGATGACGTAATCGATATTAGGATGCGTTGGATTCAAACGCATGAAGCGGCTGATGGCAGCTTGTGCCATGGGCAGATCGGCATTTTTATAGTACGCGTAGATCAAATCCAACTGAACCTGCTGCGAATAGGGACCGAAGGGATAACGATTATCCAGCGCTTCCAGTTGCTTAATCGCCGCTTTAAAGTTACCGTCCTGCAGCTTTTGTTGCGCTGTAGCATAGATTTCAGAAGGCGGGTTGTCCGGTACCGCGTCATTTGAGCCGGAACAACCAACAAGTGCCAGGCTCAGTGTGGCTGCAGCCACCAGATATTTCATACGCGTCATGACGAAGTGATTATCCTCAAAATGTTATGGCGGAAGCTGTCCGTATAGCTCCCGGTAATGACCAGGTACGATAGCACATTATATTAAACGGCATCGCCGTAAAACCCAACGTTAACGAAGAAGCTGTATATGGCACAACAAGTTCAACTCACCGCAACGGTATCCGAGTCACAACTCGGACAACGTTTAGATCAAACTTTGGCGGAATTGTTCCCTGATTATTCACGTTCTCGCATAAAAGAATGGATTCTCGACCAGCGCGTCAGTGTTAACGGCACTGTTATTGATAAGCCAAAAGAAAAAGTGCTTGGCGGCGAGCGCGTATCTATCGATGCAGAGATCGAAGAAGAGCAGCGCTGGGAACCGCAAAACATCCCGCTGGATATCGTTTACGAAGATGAAGATATCATCGTCATCAATAAACCACGTGACTTTGTGGTGCACCCGGGCGCGGGAAATCCCGATGGCACCGTACTTAATGCACTGCTGCATCACTATCCGGCCATTATGGATGTACCGCGCGCAGGTATTGTCCATCGTCTGGACAAAGACACGACCGGGCTAATGGTAGTGGCGAAAACCGTACCGGCGCAAACGCACCTTGTAGATTCACTGCAGCGTCGCGAAATTACACGCGAATATGAAGCCGTGGCAATTGGTACGATGACAGCTGGCGGGACGGTAGATGAACCGATTAGCCGTCACTCGACAAAACGTACTCATATGTCTGTGCACCCAATGGGGAAACCGGCTGTAACCCATTATCGCATCATGGAGCATTTCCGTGCCCATACGCGGTTACGTTTACGACTGGAGACCGGCCGTACGCACCAGATTCGTGTGCATATGTCGCATATTAATCATCCTCTGGTGGGCGATCCGCTTTACGGTGGTCGTCCGCGTCCGCCAAAAGGGGCATCTGAAGACTTCATTACCACGCTGCGCGGATTTGATCGTCAGGCGCTGCACGCTACGATGCTTCGTCTTTACCATCCTATCTCGGGTATTGAAATGGAGTTTCATGCTGCGATACCTCAGGACATGATCGATCTGATTGATGCGCTGAAAGCGGATACAGAGATGTTCAAGGATCAACTGGACTGGCTATGAGCCTGATTATTCCACAATGGCCTGCGCCTGATCGGGTGCGCGCCGCCTCAACCTTACGTCAGGGCGGGGTCAGTGAGGGCTACTGGCGTTCGCTGAATCTGGGCAGCCATGTGGGTGACAAGCCGCAGCATGTGGCGGCTAACCGAGAGCGGCTGGTCTCGCTTGCGGCGTTGCCGGCGATGCCACAGTGGCTTGAGCAGGTCCATTCAACCGACGTTGAACGCCTCAGCGCAGGCGGAAACCTGCCGCTGCAGGCAGATGCCTGTATCACCCGTGATACAGGGGTGGTGTGTGCGGTAATGACGGCTGACTGTCTGCCCGTGTTGTTCTGTTCGGATGACGGCAACGAAGTAGCTGCGGCTCATGCCGGATGGCGTGGGCTGTGTGGCGGCGTACTGGAAAATACGCTGGCCCAGTTTCAGGCTGCTCCCGCTCATATCCACGCCTGGCTCGGTCCGGCAATTGGCCCTGATGCATTTGAAGTCGGTGCGGAAGTTCGTCGTGCGTTTGTGGAGAAAGACCCACAGGCCGCCGCCGCTTTTCGTCCAGCGGGCGAGAAATTCTACGCCGACATCTGGCTGCTGGCCCGTCAGCGGCTGCACGCCGCAGGAGTGAAATCCGTTAGCGCGGACTCACGCTGCACCTTTCACGAGCAGGAGGATTTCTTCTCCTATCGTCGCGATGGTGTCACCGGCCGTATGGCAACTTTAATTTGGCTGTTATAGTCTTAGCCCATAAGACGATCCAGACAGCGCATTTTTTACTCCTATCTCAGGTCATTAACCTTGAAAATTTGAGGAATGACCTCATTTTAATCTCCAGTAGCATTTGACCTGTAATGGGAGGAATTATGCGTCTGGATCGTCTTACTAATAAATTTCAACTCGCTCTCTCCGACGCGCAGTCTTTGGCTCTGGGACACGACAACCAGTTCATTGAACCTTTACACCTGATGAGTGCGTTGCTCAAACAGGAGGGCGGTTCTGTTGCGCCGCTGTTGTCCTCAGCCGGTGCTGACGTCGCAGCGTTACGTACGCAGATTGATCAGGCTATTGACCGTCTGCCTCAGGTTGAAGGCAGCGACGGCGATGTGCAACCTTCTGCCGATCTCATCCGAGTGCTTAACCTGTGCGACAAGCTGGCACAGAAGCGCAACGACAACTTTATCTCATCTGAATTATTTGTTTTGGCAGCCCTGGATTCACGTGGCTCGCTGGCGGATATTTTGAAATCCGCAGGTGCCACCAACGAAAAGCTCACCAAAGCGATTGAACAACTTCGTGGAGGCGACAACGTGAACGATCAAGGTGCTGAAGATCAGCGTCAGGCTTTAAAGAAATACACGATTGATCTCACCGAACGCGCCGAAAAAGGCAAGTTGGACCCGGTGATTGGGCGTGACGAAGAGATTCGCCGCACCATCCAGGTGTTGCAGCGTCGTACTAAAAACAACCCGGTGTTAATCGGTGAGCCAGGTGTAGGTAAAACCGCCATCGTTGAAGGGCTGGCACAGCGCATTATCAATGGTGAAATACCGGAAGGGCTGAAAGGCCGCCGCGTACTCGCACTGGATATGGGAGCGCTGGTGGCGGGGGCGAAATACCGTGGTGAATTCGAAGAGCGCCTGAAAGGGGTACTTAGCGACCTGTCAAAACAGGAAGGCAATGTCATTCTGTTTATCGACGAACTGCATACGATGGTTGGTGCGGGTAAAGCAGACGGTGCGATGGATGCCGGTAATATGCTCAAGCCTGCGCTGGCTCGTGGTGAGCTGCACTGCGTTGGTGCCACCACGCTGGACGAGTATCGCCAGTACATAGAAAAAGATGCCGCTCTGGAGCGTCGTTTCCAGAAAGTGTTTGTGGCAGAGCCAAGCGTTGAAGATACCATCGCGATTTTGCGTGGTTTGAAAGAGCGCTATGAGCTGCACCACCATGTGCAGATCACTGACCCGGCTATCGTCGCAGCCGCCACGCTTTCACACCGCTACATCGCCGACCGCCAGTTGCCGGACAAGGCAATTGACCTGATTGACGAGGCAGCATCGAGCATCCGTATGCAGATTGACTCCAAACCTGAAGCGCTGGATCGCCTGGAACGCCGCATTATCCAGTTGAAGCTGGAACAGCAGGCGTTGAAGAAAGAGTCTGACGATGCCAGCGTCAAGCGTCTGGATATGCTGGAAGCCGAGCTAAACCAGAAAGAGCGTGAATATGCCGAGCTGGAAGAAGAGTGGAAAGCGGAAAAAGCCTCGTTAACAGGTACGCAGAATATTAAAGCGGAACTGGAGCAGGCACGGCTTACGCTTGAGCAGGCTCGTCGTTCCGGCGATCTGGCGCAGATGTCAGAACTGCAGTATGGCAAGATCCCGGCGCTGGAAAAACAGTTGGCTTCCGCTACACAGGCTGAAGGCAAGACCATGAAGCTGCTGCGCAACCGCGTAACAGATGTAGAGATTGCCGATGTCCTGGCGCGCTGGACCGGTATTCCGGTCGCTCGCATGATGGAAGGGGAGCGTGACAAACTTCTGCGTATGGAGCAGTCGCTTCACTCACGCGTGATTGGACAGGATGAAGCGGTTGAAGCGGTTTCTAATGCCATTCGCCGTAGCCGCGCAGGCCTGGCTGATCCAAATCGTCCTGTCGGGTCGTTCCTGTTTCTGGGTCCAACCGGGGTAGGTAAAACGGAATTGTGTAAATCACTGGCTAACTTCCTGTTTGACAGTGACGATGCGATGGTTCGTATCGACATGTCCGAATTTATGGAGAAACACTCTGTATCGCGGCTGGTGGGCGCACCTCCGGGTTATGTCGGCTATGAAGAGGGTGGTTATCTGACTGAAGCGGTTCGCCGTCGTCCTTATTCGGTGATCCTGCTGGATGAGATTGAGAAGGCGCATCCCGATGTCTTCAATATCCTGCTGCAGGTGCTGGATGATGGCCGGTTGACGGACGGGCAAGGACGCACTGTTGATTTCCGCAATACGGTTGTGATCATGACGTCTAACCTGGGTTCAGATTTGATTCAGGAACGTTTCGGTAATCTGAATTATGCCGAGATGAAAGGGCTGGTCATGGGCGTTGTGGGTCAGCATTTCCGTCCGGAGTTTGTGAACCGTATTGATGAAGTGGTGGTGTTCCATCCGTTGGGTGAGCAGCATATTGCTTCTATTGCTCAGATTCAGCTACAGCGGTTGTATAAACGTCTGGAAGACCGAGGCTATCAGCTGCATATCTCTGAAGCCGCAATCAAACTGCTGGGTGAAAACGGTTATGACCCGGTTTACGGTGCGCGTCCATTGAAACGTGCTATCCAGCAGCAGATAGAAAACCCACTGGCACAGCAGATTCTTTCTGGTGCGCTGGTTCCGGGCAAAGTGATTGAGATGGATGTAAAAGACGACGTCATTACGGCGCATCAGTAAGGTCATCTCTGCAAAAACGGGCGAAATGCCCGTTTTTTGTACCTGCTAGTTGCGGTTTGGGTCGTTTTTAAAGCGCATTGCCTGGAAAGTGAGCACTCGAAAGGTTTATTTGAATTAGCGCTTGTCAGCCTAAAATATTTGCCTATAATGCGCCTCCACTGACACGGCACAACGGCTTACGGAATGCGGTGTAGGGAGGTTCAGGAAACTGAGCCGCCGGAGAAAAACTTCTGAAAAAGAAGTTGACTCTGAAGGAGGAAAGCGTAATATACGCCACCTCGCGACAGACGGTTAACCCGCTGTTCGCACTGCTCTTTAACAATTTATCAGACAATCTGTGTGGGCACTCGCAGGATTGATATCAGCGTCTCCGGACGTAAAAAATATCAAGTCTCACGAGTGAACACATAATGAAATTCATTATGACGTTTTACAGATGAGCACCGCTGAACTGGTTTCAGCAAATCAAACTTAAATTGAAGAGTTTGATCATGGCTCAGATTGAACGCTGGCGGCAGGCCTAACACATGCAAGTCGGACGGTAGCACAGAGAGCTTGCTCTCGGGTGACGAGTGGCGGACGGGTGAGTAATGTCTGGGGATCTGCCCGATAGAGGGGGATAACCACTGGAAACGGTGGCTAATACCGCATAACGTCGCAAGACCAAAGAGGGGGACCTTCGGGCCTCTCACTATCGGATGAACCCAGATGGGATTAGCTAGTAGGCGGGGTAACGGCCCACCTAGGCGACGATCCCTAGCTGGTCTGAGAGGATGACCAGCCACACTGGAACTGAGACACGGTCCAGACTCCTACGGGAGGCAGCAGTGGGGAATATTGCACAATGGGCGCAAGCCTGATGCAGCCATGCCGCGTGTATGAAGAAGGCCTTCGGGTTGTAAAGTACTTTCAGCGGGGAGGAAGGCATTGTGGTTAATAACCGCAGTGATTGACGTTACCCGCAGAAGAAGCACCGGCTAACTCCGTGCCAGCAGCCGCGGTAATACGGAGGGTGCAAGCGTTAATCGGAATTACTGGGCGTAAAGCGCACGCAGGCGGTCTGTTAAGTCAGATGTGAAATCCCCGGGCTTAACCTGGGAACTGCATTTGAAACTGGCAGGCTTGAGTCTCGTAGAGGGGGGTAGAATTCCAGGTGTAGCGGTGAAATGCGTAGAGATCTGGAGGAATACCGGTGGCGAAGGCGGCCCCCTGGACGAAGACTGACGCTCAGGTGCGAAAGCGTGGGGAGCAAACAGGATTAGATACCCTGGTAGTCCACGCCGTAAACGATGTCGACTTGGAGGTTGTTCCCTTGAGGAGTGGCTTCCGGAGCTAACGCGTTAAGTCGACCGCCTGGGGAGTACGGCCGCAAGGTTAAAACTCAAATGAATTGACGGGGGCCCGCACAAGCGGTGGAGCATGTGGTTTAATTCGATGCAACGCGAAGAACCTTACCTACTCTTGACATCCACGGAATTCGGCAGAGATGCCTTAGTGCCTTCGGGAACCGTGAGACAGGTGCTGCATGGCTGTCGTCAGCTCGTGTTGTGAAATGTTGGGTTAAGTCCCGCAACGAGCGCAACCCTTATCCTTTGTTGCCAGCGATTCGGTCGGGAACTCAAAGGAGACTGCCGGTGATAAACCGGAGGAAGGTGGGGATGACGTCAAGTCATCATGGCCCTTACGAGTAGGGCTACACACGTGCTACAATGGCGCATACAAAGAGAAGCGACCTCGCGAGAGCAAGCGGACCTCATAAAGTGCGTCGTAGTCCGGATCGGAGTCTGCAACTCGACTCCGTGAAGTCGGAATCGCTAGTAATCGTGGATCAGAATGCCACGGTGAATACGTTCCCGGGCCTTGTACACACCGCCCGTCACACCATGGGAGTGGGTTGCAAAAGAAGTAGGTAGCTTAACCTTCGGGAGGGCGCTTACCACTTTGTGATTCATGACTGGGGTGAAGTCGTAACAAGGTAACCGTAGGGGAACCTGCGGTTGGATCACCTCCTTACCTGAAGATACCTTCCCGCGAAGTGCTCACACAGATTGTCTGATAGAAAGTAACGAGCAGAAAAAACCTCTACAGGCTTGTAGCTCAGGTGGTTAGAGCGCACCCCTGATAAGGGTGAGGTCGGTGGTTCAAGTCCACTCAGGCCTACCAAATTCGTCTCATGCTGCGTTATGTTTCCGGCTCGCATAGTTCACTATGCTTCGCGAAAACATGCCTTGCCTGAGCACGAATTACATTTCTCATGAAGTGTACTCGGTTGAGTGGTAGTAGTGGTCTCTGCAGTAACTGTATGGGGCTATAGCTCAGCTGGGAGAGCGCCTGCCTTGCACGCAGGAGGTCAGCGGTTCGATCCCGCTTAGCTCCACCATACTGATATTACTGTATTTCTGAAAAATACTTCAGAGCGTACCGGCAACGGTGTGCTGCGAAGTATTATGCTCTTTAACAATCCGGAACAAGCTGAAAATTTGAAACGACGCATTGTCGTGTTCCTCCGTAATAAGGAACACAGGACAACGCGTTCGGGTCTCTCAAAAGCTCATGACACGCAGCGTAAAACGCCTGTGGGTTGTGAGGTTAAGCGACTAAGCGTACACGGTGGATGCCCTGGCAGTCAGAGGCGATGAAGGGCGTGCTAATCTGCGATAAGCGCCGGTAAGGTGATATGAACCGCAACAACCGGCGATACCCGAATGGGGAAACCCAGTGTGACTCGTCACACTATCATGCAGTGAATACATAGCTGCATGAGGCGAACCGGGGGAACTGAAACATCTAAGTACCCCGAGGAAAAGAAATCAACCGAGATTCCCCCAGTAGCGGCGAGCGAACGGGGAGGAGCCCAGAACCATCATCAGCTTGTGCATCAGTGGAAGCGTCTGGAAAGTCGCAGGGTACAGGGTGATACTCCCGTACACAAAGGTGCACAGGTTGTGAGTTCGATGAGTAAGGCGGGACACGTGGTATCCTGTCTGAATATGGGGGGACCATCCTCCAAGGCTAAATACTCCTGACTGACCGATAGTGAACCAGTACCGTGAGGGAAAGGCGAAAAGAACCCCGGCGAGGGGAGTGAAACAGAACCTGAAACCGTGTACGTACAAGCAGTGGGAGCCTTCTTAACGGGGGTGACTGCGTACCTTTTGTATAATGGGTCAGCGACTTATATTCTGTAGCAAGGTTAACCGTATAGGGGAGCCGCAGGGAAACCGAGTCTTAACTGGGCGTTAAGTTGCAGGGTATAGACCCGAAACCCGGTGATCTAGCCATGGGCAGGTTGAAGGTTGGGTAACACTAACTGGAGGACCGAACCGACTAATGTTGAAAAATTAGCGGATGACCTGTGGCTGGGGGTGAAAGGCCAATCAAACCGGGAGATAGCTGGTTCTCCCCGAAAGCTATTTAGGTAGCGCCTCGTGAACTCATCTCCGGGGGTAGAGCACTGTTTCGGCTAGGGGGCCATCCCGGCTTACCAACCCGATGCAAACTGCGAATACCGGAGAATGTTATCACGGGAGACACACGGCGGGTGCTAACGTCCGTCGTGAAGAGGGAAACAACCCAGACCGCCAGCTAAGGTCCCAAAGTCATGGTTAAGTGGGAAACGATGTGGGAAGGCACAGACAGCCAGGATGTTGGCTTAGAAGCAGCCATCATTTAAAGAAAGCGTAATAGCTCACTGGTCGAGTCGGCCTGCGCGGAAGATGTAACGGGGCTAAACCATGCACCGAAGCTGCGGCAGCGACACTATGTGTTGTTGGGTAGGGGAGCGTTCTGTAAGCCGTTGAAGGTGTGCTGTGAGGCATGCTGGAGGTATCAGAAGTGCGAATGCTGACATAAGTAACGATAAACAAGGTGAAAAACCTTGTCGCCGGAAGACCAAGGGTTCCTGTTCAACGTTAATCGGAGCAGGGTGAGTCGACCCCTAAGGCGAGGCCGAAAGGCGTAGTCGATGGGAAACAGGTTAATATTCCTGTACTTGGTGTTACTGCGAAGGGGGGACGGAGAAGGCTATATCAGCCGGGCGACGGTTGTCCCGGTTTAAGCGTGTAGGTGTGTGTTCCAGGCAAATCCGGTTCACTTTACACTGAGGCGTGACGACGAGGCACTACGGTGCTGAAGTGATAAATGCCCTGCTTCCAGGAAAAGCCTCTAAGCATCAGGTAACACAAAATCGTACCCCAAACCGACACAGGTGGTCAGGTAGAGAATACCAAGGCGCTTGAGAGAACTCGGGTGAAGGAACTAGGCAAAATGGTGCCGTAACTTCGGGAGAAGGCACGCTGCCACCAGGTGAAGTCACTTGCTGACGGAGCTGAAGGCAGTCGAAGATACCAGCTGGCTGCAACTGTTTATTAAAAACACAGCACTGTGCAAACACGAAAGTGGACGTATACGGTGTGACGCCTGCCCGGTGCCGGAAGGTTAATTGATGGGGTTAAGCGCAAGCTGAAGCTCTTGATCGAAGCCCCGGTAAACGGCGGCCGTAACTATAACGGTCCTAAGGTAGCGAAATTCCTTGTCGGGTAAGTTCCGACCTGCACGAATGGCGTAATGATGGCCAGGCTGTCTCCACCCGAGACTCAGTGAAATTGAAATCGCTGTGAAGATGCAGTGTACCCGCGGCAAGACGGAAAGACCCCGTGAACCTTTACTACAGCTTGACACTGAACACTGAGCCTTGATGTGTAGGATAGGTGGGAGGCTTTGAAGCGTGGACGCCAGTCTGCGTGGAGCCATCCTTGAAATACCACCCTTTAATGTTTGGTGTTCTAACGTAGGCCCGTTACCCGGGCTGCGGACAGTGTCTGGTGGGTAGTTTGACTGGGGCGGTCTCCTCCTAAAGAGTAACGGAGGAGCACGAAGGTTGGCTAATCCTGGTCGGACATCAGGAGGTTAGTGCAATGGCATAAGCCAGCTTGACTGCGAGAGTGACGGCTCGAGCAGGTGCGAAAGCAGGTCATAGTGATCCGGTGGTTCTGAATGGAAGGGCCATCGCTCAACGGATAAAAGGTACTCCGGGGATAACAGGCTGATACCGCCCAAGAGTTCATATCGACGGCGGTGTTTGGCACCTCGATGTCGGCTCATCACATCCTGGGGCTGAAGTAGGTCCCAAGGGTACGGCTGTTCGCCGTTTAAAGTGGTACGCGAGCTGGGTTTAGAACGTCGTGAGACAGTTCGGTCCCTATCTGCCGTGGGCGCTGGAGAATTGAGGGGGGTTGCTCCTAGTACGAGAGGACCGGAGTGAACGCACCGCTGGTGTCCGGGTTGTCACGCCAGTGGCACTGCCCGGTAGCTAAGTGCGGAAAAGATAAGTGCTGAAAGCATCTAAGCACGAAACTTGCCCCGAGATGAGTTCTCCCTGACCCTTTAAGGGTCCTGAAGGGACGTTGAAGACGACGACGTTGATAGGCCGGGTGTGTAAGCGCAGCGATGCGTTGAGCTTACCGGTACTAATGACCCGTGAGGCTTAACCTTACAACGCCAGAGGCGTTTTGGTTGAGAGACGAATTGAATTTTCAGCATTGTTTACCGGAAAAGCATTTAGTTCTGTTCTGCGGACGAGAGTCCGAAGGATTTTGCGCTGAAGCAAGGCGGCGTGTAAGACGATGTGAAGGAGCATACTGAAGTATGTGACTGAGCAGCGCGCGCACAGCCAACGCAGCAGCAGCGTAAAAGACACAGGACAGAGCACAAAGAATTTGCCTGGCGGCTTTAGCGCGGTGGTCCCACCTGACCCCATGCCGAACTCAGAAGTGAAACGCCGTAGCGCCGATGGTAGTGTGGGGTCTCCCCATGCGAGAGTAGGGAACTGCCAGGCATCAAACAAGTGAAGAAGCCCTGAACGAAAGTTCAGGGCTTTTTTACGTCCGTAACCTGCGGAAAGCGGGGCGTCAGGACGGTTATGCTGCGCGGCCGGGACTGCGCGAGCGCCGTCGCGTCATTCAAACCGCCGGGCCGGGATGAAACGGCGCGTGAGAAAGCCGGATGGCGTGTCCGTGACCTGCCCCCAGTATTAGATACAACCATCAGTTAGTAATGTCGGTTTGTTTACCTTCACATTTTCCATTCCGCCACCGTGCTGCAAACTCTGATGGCGTCTGATAATTCAGTGCTGAATGCGGACGATACTCGTTATAATCCTGCCGCCAATCTTTAATGACTTTCCTGGCGTGAACGATATCGCTGAACCAGTGCTCATTCAGACATTCATCGCGAAATCGTCCGTTAAAGCTCTCGATAAATCCGTTCTGCGTTGGCTTGCCCGGCTGGATTAAGCGCAACTCAACACCATGCTCAAAAGCCCATTGATCCAGTGCGCGGCAGGTGAACTCCGGCCCCTGGTCAGTTCTTATCGCCGCCGGATAGCCTCGAAACAGCGCAATGCTGTCCAGAATGTGTGTCACCTGCACGCCTGAAATCCCAAAGGCAACAGTGACCGTCAGGCATTCCTTCGTGAAGTCGTCCACACAGGTCAGGCACTTGATCCTGCGACCGGTGGCGAGCGCGTCCATGACAAAATCCATCGACCAGGTCAGGTTGGGCGCCGCCGGGCGGAGCAGCGGCAGACGTTCTGTTGCCAGCCCTTTACGACGACGTCTGCGTTTAACGCCCAGCCCGTTCAGATGATAAAGGCGGTACACGCGCTTGTGATTAACCAGAAGCCCTTCACGGCGCAGTAACTGCCATATGCGGCGATAGCCAAAACGCCTGCGCTCCAGTGCCAGTTCAGTAATGCGCCCTGATAAATGGGCATCATCCGCCGGACGCTGAGCGTCATAGCGGCAGGTCGACAGGGACAAACCTGTGAGTCTGCAGGCACGACGTTGCGACAGACCGGTCGCACCACACATAAACTCAACGGCTTCCCGCTTCTGGTCTGTCGTCAGTACTTTCGCCCCAGAGCCACCTGGAGTGCCTCCTTATCCAGCATGGCTTCGGCAAGCAGCTTCTTGAGTCTGGCGTTCTCTTCTTCAAGCGACTTCAGGCGCTTAACCTCGGGCACCTCCATACCACCATACTTCTTACGCCAGGTATAAAAGGTGGCGTCGGAAATGGCGTGCTTGCGGCAGAGTTCACGGGCAGAAACCCCGGCTTCAGCTTCGCGGAGGATACTGATGATCTGTTGGTCGGAAAAACGCTTCTTCATGGGAATGTCCTCATGTGGCTTATGAAGACATTACTAACATCGCGGTGTATTAATCAACGGGGAGCAGGTCATCCGTCGTAACGTAAAAAACTTACTCACAGACGCTCTCACTCCCTACAATAAGTGAAGAAGCCCTGAACGAAAGTTCAGGGCTTTTTTACGCCCGTAACCTGCGGAAAGCGGGGCGTCAGGCTGGTTATCTTGCACTGCACCTGGCGTTATAAACCTGCCCCACCGCTAGACCGGTAGCGGATGCGTTTTTTTCACTTCTCTCAGTGATATAGAAGAATTAATACTCAGAATTCCGGGTAATTTACGCAATTCCTTTTCAATAAACAGACTGTAATGGTCTAAATCCCGCGCCACGACCTGTAAAAGAAAATCGGCTTCACCGGTGATGTTGTGACAGGAAAGTACGTAAGGATTAGCCGTGATCCGTTCTTCAAAGTCCCGGGTTGCTGCCTCACTGTGCTGACTGCAAACCAGACGGACAAATGCCATCACGCCAAAGCCCACCTTTCTGCGGTTAATCACCGCCTGATAGCCTTCAATAAATTCCTCATCTTCAAGCCGTTTCAGTCGTCGCCACGCCGAGGCTGGGCTCACGTCCAAATCCTGAGAAAGCTTAAGGCTCGATACTCTGCCGTCCTGCTGAAGATAACGCAGCAGCGCCAGATCTTTCCTATCCAGAATGCTCACTGACATATCCACTCATTTTTAGCGTATTTAATGAAGGATAATTTCATAATTAATTATTCAGCTGCAATAGCTGAAAAGTAATTTCCTGATCGAAAGGTATAATTTTAAAGACACCTACGATGAGGGTTTACTGATGAAAGCTGTCATATACGAGTCATTTCTGTCGCCACCACTACTGAAAACGGTGCCGGACCCCACTCCCGAGCCCCACGGCGTGGTGATTCGGGTCAAAGCGACCGGGGTTTGCCGAAGTGACTGGCATGGCTGGGTGGGGCACGATCCCGATATCCCTTTGCCGCATGTGCCAGGACATGAATTTGCGGGCACGATAGAAGCTGTTGGCAGCGCGGTGACAAAATGGCGGCCTGGCGATAATGTCACGGTGCCCTTTGTGTCGGGCTGTGGTTTTTGTCACGAGTGTCACTCGGGCAATCAGCAGGTTTGCGATCGTCAGTTCCAGCCAGGTTTCACTCACTGGGGGTCTTTCGCAGAATATGTGGCGGTACAGCAGGCGGACTTGAACCTCATCGCGCTGCCGGACACACTTAACTTCACTACCGCAGCGAGCCTCGGATGCCGTTTCATCACCTCGTTCAGGGCAGTAGTCGATCAGGGAAGAACGTCTGCAGGGCAGTGGCTTGCCGTCCACGGCTGTGGTGGGGTTGGCCTCTCCGCCATCATGATTGCGAATGCACTTGGGGCAAACGTGGTAGCGATTGATATCGCGGAGGATAAATTGCAGCTGGCCCGGGATTTGGGTGCCGTCGCCGTCGTGAATGCTGCACGTGTGCACAATGTGGCGGAAGCCATCAAAGACATTACCCAGGGTGGAGCGCATGTTTCCCTGGATGCACTCGGTCATACGGTCACCTGCGTGAACTCCATTAACTCGCTAAGAAAAAGAGGCAGGCACATCCAGATCGGCCTGATGGCGGGTGAACACAGTGCACCGACTATCCCAATGGCCAGGGTGATTGCTAATGAACTGGAAATTATTGGCAGTCATGGCATGCAGGCTCACCGCTATGACGTCATGATGAATATGATAGCGGCGGGAAAACTCCGCCCTGAAAAGCTCATTGGCAGAACCATTAACCTTGAGCAATCCATAGAAGCGTTAATGAATATGGATAAGTTTGAATCGCCGGGGGTAACGGTAGTCACCGCGTTTTAACGGGTTAACATGACCTCTTCCTCGTCATTGATGTGCATGTGGACGGGAAGAGGCCGCTGGCCTCCCCTGCCTGCGCGACTGAAGATTTCAGTTGTTTCAGGGAATTAACAACACATGTCACATTTTGTCATATTCAGACAACACATCTTTCCGTTTCCGCCATGACCGTGCTTTACTCAACGCTTTAACGCTGCTTATCAGCAAGGAGCCGAGACATAGCATGTCAGACGTGATCAAGAATCAACAAGCGCAGGTGCTTGACCAAAAAAAACGTATCTGGGCCATCGTAGGCGCATCTTCAGGTAATCTTGTCGAATGGTTCGACTTTTATGTGTACTCGTTTTTCTCACTCTACTTCGCCCACATTTTCTTCCCGCAAGGTGATACCACAACCCAGTTATTGCAAACAGCAGGCGTATTTGCCGCAGGCTTTTTAATGAGGCCAATTGGCGGCTGGTTATTTGGCTATATCGGTGACCGCCACGGGCGCAAAAAATCGATGCTGATCTCTGTCTGTATGATGTGTTTCGGCTCCCTGGTGATTGCCTGCCTGCCGGGCTATGACAGTATCGGGATCGCCGCACCGATCCTGTTATTGCTGGTGCGTATGTTTCAGGGACTGTCAGTGGGCGGAGAGTACGGTACAAGCGCAACGTATATGAGTGAAGTGGCGCTGGAAGGGCGGAAAGGGTTTTACGCATCGTTCCAGTACGTGACATTAATTGGCGGACAATTAGCTGCTGTGCTGACGGTGGTAGTGCTGCAGTTTATGTTAACCGATCAGGAGCTACGTACATGGGGCTGGCGCATTCCGTTCTTCCTGGGGGCGATGCTGGCCGTGGTAGCGCTGTGGCTGCGTCGCTCTCTGGACGAAACTTCCGATAAACAGAGCCGTGAGCATCGCGATGCCGGCAGTGTCATTGGCTTATTACGTAACCACACGAAACCTTTCCTGATGGTGCTGGGTTTTACGGCGGGCGGTTCGTTGAGCTTCTACACCTTTACCACCTATATGCAGAAGTACCTGGTGAACACTTCAGGCATGGATGCCAAAACCGCCAGTGGATTGATGACCGGCGCTTTACTGGTTTACATGCTGCTACAGCCCATTATTGGCGGCCTTTCCGATAGGATTGGCCGACGCACCTCCATGATGATTTTTGGTGCGGGTGCGGCGATTTGTACGGTACCTGTCCTGACGCTGCTGCAAAACGTACAAAGTCCCGGTATTGCCTTTGCCCTGATTATGCTGGCGTTACTGATTACCAGCTTTTACACCTCAATCAGTGGGATTTTGAAAGCAGAGATGTTCCCGCCGGAGGTTCGAACGCTCGGCGTTGGGCTCTCTTATGCGGTGGCAAATGCGATCTTCGGTGGATCTGCAGAGTACGTGGCGTTACTGATGAAGCACAACGGTATGGAGACCACGTTCTTCTGGTACGTTTCCGTCATGGGGGCGTTGGCGTTCCTGGTGTCGCTGCTGCTACACCGGCACGGAAAAGGCATTAAGTTGTAACAGGGCAGACAGAATGCCGCAGTCAGGCTGCGGCATTCTGGATCTTCACAGGATACGGCTGATGAGCCGATCGATACGAATACGGCGCAGACGGCGAATCAGCTTACGCACTTTCGCCGGGTAGTCAGCAATGCTTTCCAACTCACGGAAGTGCCCAACAACCCTGGTGTGTTGACGAATCAGCATCAGCTCATGCTGTCGCTGCTCGGTCAACTGCTGCAGAGGATCGTGAATCAGGACCGCATTCTCCAGATCCAGTCGCCATGCGCGCGGATTAAGATTGTTGCCCGTAATAAGCTGCCACTCATCGTCAACCCACATGCCTTTCAGGTGATAGCTGTTTTCACCGTCTTTCCAGAGACGCACGGTCAGTTGACCGTTGCTGACGTAATACTGCAGGCGGCTTAAAAAACGACGCAGGTTAATTTCGTAGAGATAGGGCAAGGCACCGATGATTTTAAACGGCTGATCGGGCGCGATATAGAAGTCATTCGCCGTTTTATCCCCCACGATAATCTCAACTTCTTTACCCTGGCGTAAAAGGGCAATGATATTGCGCACCAGCAGTGCTGGCAGGTTGAAGTAGGGGGTGCAGATGGTGAGCTTCTTTTCGGCGCACGGCATTAAATGAAAAATAGTCTTATTCAGCAGGCTGCGCTTACCCAACCCGACCAGCGGTGTGACGGCGAGTTCATCGTTACCGGCATTACCTTCAAACTGATAGTTAAAGCCGCGTAAGTCCTGACGAAACTGACGCGTTTCATTTTTGATTTCCGGGCTGGATGGACGGTCAGCATAGTCCAGGCGATTGACCGCCTCTGCATCTTTCAAATGCACGTTCATCCATTCGAACATGGTATCGGTCAGCGCGGCATTACGGATGAGTTGATAGCGGTCGTAGCGGTATTTGTCGTGCTGATGCAGGTAAACGTCATTAATGCTGGCGCCGCTGTAGAGCAAGGTATCATCGATAATGAAACCTTTCAGATGCAGTACGCCCATTGCTTCGCGAGTATTAACCGGAATGCCATAGACTGGAATCACGTTATCGGGATGTTGCTGGGCCATCTCGCAATACCAGTCGGCGTTAGTAACACCGCGTGCGGCACCAATGCGACCCCGTTGCGCGCGGTGCCAGTCGACTAAGATACTGATATCCAGCTGTGGACGAGCCATTTTCGCGGCATATAATGCATCCATAACGGCCCGACCCGCATCGTCATTTTCCAGATAGAGGGCGACGATACAAATGCGCGATTGCGCTGACGCAATCTTTTCCAAAAGCGTCTCGCGAAATTCGGCAGGCGAATATAACGTCGACACATCCGCAACAGATTGTGACAGTTTAGGCAGCTGTGCGAGGTGTTGTTGGTGTTTATTGCGTTTAAATTTAGACAACATCACAGTGCACTTCTTCTCGGTTCATTGTATGGCCTTTTGCCACCAAATCAGGGTCATAACGCTAAATAATAACATCAACCACGGCGGACGGGGCGATTTTTACTTTTCTCTACACGGCAAAGTGACATTATCCTGTAACAAAAGCTTCAGGCTGACGATGCCATCGTCCATCTGCACATCTACGCTAAAGTTGAGTTTTTTCGCCAGTGTGACCATGCCGCGGTTGCCGGGCATGGTAATGCCATTCAGTTGTTGCAGACCATGGGCGCGTGTGTAACGAATCATTTTTTCAAGTAAACGTCGTCCCATTCCCAGCCCTTTGAGATCCGAGCGCACCAGCACCGAAAACTCCGCGTCAATGTTGTCTGCATCAGAAATGGCGCGAGTGACACCGATAATTTCCGGGTGCCCCTGATGCTGACGAACCGCAACAATTGCCATTTCCCGGTCGTAATCAATCTGCGTCATATTGGCCAGATCCTCATGGGTGAACTCATTAATTTCACTGAAATAGCGGTAGTAGAGATCTTCTTTGGTGACCTGACTGATGAAGTCGCGCAGAAGCGGTTCATCTTCGGGCAGGATGGGGCGGAATAAACAGTGCTGACCGTCCTTCAGTTCTACCTGCTCTTCCAGATGCTGAGGATAAGGACGTATGGCCAGACGCGTTTCACTGTCACCGGTAAAAGGCGCAAGCGTCAGCGTGACGTCCAGTAAGGTGAAATCACTGCCCGCCGCCAGCAGCGGATGAATATCCAGGCGTTTTATTTCCGGGCAATCCACCACCAGGTTAGAGACCTGCACCAGCAGTTGGCTCAGGCCAGCGACATCCAGCGGGATCAGGGCACTCCGGCTGCGGATCTTGCCGCTTTTGATTGCCTGAATCACCAGATAACGCGCCAGCGTCATATTGAGCGGTGGTAAAGCCACGGCAGCCTGCTTCTCGGCCTGCCACTCCACGCCGCCTTCACCCAGCATGATGATGGGGCCAAACAGGGCATCCTGCTCCACCACGACCCGCAGTTCCTGAGCACCGGCCCGGTTGGCCATGCTCTGTACAACCAGCCCTTCAATCCGTGCGTGCGGCAGCGTTTGTGTTACCCGGTCAACGATAGCGTCAGCCGCTCGCTTTACTTCCGCGGCGTTACGCAGATAGAGCATTACGCCCTGTACCTCAGACTTATGCGCCACATCGGGCGAACGCAGCTTCAGTGCCACCGGATAACCGATTTGTTCGGCGATAGTGACCGCGTCCTCACTGTCTTTGGCAATCCAGGTCGGTAGCGTCGCCAGACCGTAGGCTTTGAGGACGGGCTGCACTTCATGCGTGTCCAGAGACAAAATGCCCTTGTCCAGCGCCTGGGACAGCAGTTGGTGAGCCTGAGCGCTATCCTGCGTCAGGTTTACCGGCAAGGCAGGGGTTTCCCGCAGTAACTTCTGGTTACGCCGGTATTCAACCTGATGCATAAACGCGGTGACGGTTCCTTCCGGCGTACGCCAGGTGGGAATGCCAGCCTGGGTAAAAGCCCGTCGTGCCGCCAGAGAAGAGTATTCGCCGCACCAGTTGGTCAACAGCGTAAGCTGTTTGCCGCGCGGATGCTGATGAATCAGCTGGATGATTTTCTCTGCGGTTTCAGTCGCCGGGGCGACGGCACTGGGGGCATGAATAATCATCAGGGCATCTAAATCGTGGCTGTCGAGCAGAACGGTCAGACAGGCCAGGTAGCGTTCCGGCGTTGCATCGTCTTTTAAATCAACCGGATTGCCGTGGCCAACGCCTTCCGGCAGCACGGCATTCAGCTGCTGTACCGTTGGCTCACTCAGCGTGGCGAGCTTCCCGTTGCGGGCATAGAGTTCATCCAGCGCCAGTGCAGCGGGTGCCGCGCCATTGCTGATAATCATTAGCCGGTGCCCGCGTGGTGGACGCATATGGCTTAACGACTCCACCGCCGTAAACAGCTCGTGCGTATCCTGTACACGTAATAAGCCCGCGCGCTGGATAGCCGCATCCCAGGCGGCATCCAGACCGCTGTGTGTGCCGAGCAGCGCCTGCGCCTGACGGCTGCGTCCGCTTTTGATGATCAGAATAGGCTTGTTACGGGAGGCGCTGCGGGATGCTGAAACAAAGCGACGGGCATCACTGAGGTGTTCAAGATAAAGCAGAATCGCGCTGGTTTTACCGTCGCGGGCAAGAAAATCCAGCAGATCGTCCACATCGGTATCCAGGCTGTCACCCAAGGCGATAAACCACGAAAAGCCAAGGTTGCGCTGCTGCGCCCAGTCAAGGATGGTATTGGATACGGCTGACGACTGCGAAATAAACGCGATGCGGCCTTTGGCGATAGGAACAGGAGAAAAGCTGGCGTTAAGGCCCTGCCAGGGGGCCAGTAATCCCAGACTGTTGGGACCCAGCAGACGAATCTGCCAGCGGCTGGCACACTGTTTTAACTCGGCTAACTGACTGGCGGGCGCGGAGAGGATAATACAGGCTTTACACCCTTTCTCGCCAAGCTGCTGTAACAGCTCAAGGTTTCTTTTGTGATGGGTACAGATCACCGCCAGGTCCGGGGCGAAGGGCAAGCTGTCAATGTCAGGCCAGGCCAGCACACCGCTAACCGCTTTATATTTTGGCGTCACCGGCAGCACCGGGCCGCTAAAGCCACCCGCCAGCAGATTACGCATCATAAAATAGCCTGCCCGTCCCGGCTTGACCGAGGCGCCGATTACCGCAATCGATTTGGGTCGTAACAGCGCTTCCAGCCCACGTTGACTCATCACCTTCTCCATTCATCGAGATTTAGGTGAGTGTAAACGCTTTTAGACTTTTTTACCGTCGGGCAGATCCCAGCCTGAATAACGACAATCAGCCTGCCACGGCGCGCATTACCGCGCCTGGCCGGGATGATGCGGCTTACCCGCAAGGTAAGCCTGACGGAACTGCTCAAAATGCTGGATTAATGCCTGTGCCGCTTCCGTGTCGCCCGCCTGCTCCAGAAGCGCTGCCGCGATCTCTGCGGTACAGTGCTGCCCTTCGCCATGCGCTTCGCGCAGCCTGTAGCGAGAAGGGGCCGTAACATTGAGCGAGATCAGCGGAAAGCGGTCAAGCCAGGGACTTTTACGAAACATCTTCCGCGCTTCGTTCCAGGTGCCATCCAGCATAATAAACAGCGGCGGTTTACCCGCAAGCGGCGGCGAGTGGATAACCTCGCGGCCTTCATCCGCATACGAGGCAGGAAAAACCACTAGCGGTTGATAAGCCTCATCGGCAACAGCTTCCAGCAATGCGGGATCGGGCTCGGTACGTGACCAGCCAAATGCCTGGGTGTCCGGTAACACATCGGCAATCAACCGGCCCGTATTGCTCGGCTTCATGGGTTCGGTATCAAACATCACCAGGCAAAAGCGACTGCGGGCAGACTGCACCTGGATGCTGGCGCACAGACAATTTATTTCAGGCAACAGGCATCCCTGGCAGCGGAGCACACGATTCCCGCGTGCCAGAAAGGGACGCGTGGCACGGGCCAGGCGTTGGGCTCGTAAACGCAAAACGGCATTATCAGACATGATTATTCAGGACAGGAAAAAGCGTAGTGTAATCGAAGCGTCGAACAAAGGGAAAAGGCCAGCCAGGCTGGCCTGTCGTGCTTACAGGGATTCGTCGAGCCACTCGTTGAAAGGGGCTTTCGGCATGGCACCGTTTAAGACATCCACCATCTCGCCGTTCTTAAACACCATGATGGTCGGGATGCTGCGAATGCGGAAACGACTGCTCAAAGCCGGTTCTGCCTCTGTATTCACTTTGATAAAGCGGACTTTACCGCTGCGCTCCTGAGCGACATCTTTAAATACCGGGGCGAAGTTAACGCAGGGTCCGCACCACGGGGCCCAAAAATCCACCACGACCGGCAGATCGTCCCGCAGATAGCTGTCCAGCGTTGCGGCCGTCGCGTTAATGACATCGCCCGAAAACAAGGCTTCACCGCAGCGACCACATTTGGCACCCTCGGCAAGCCGTTCTTCGGGAACGCGATTGGTTGCCTGGCAAGACGTGCATACCGTATTCATAAAAACCTCTGATAATGATGTAGAGCACTTTGCTCAATATTACCCATTATGAAAGGGTGATAAGATCGGCTCAATGTGGATTGCTCTATAGGTTCAATAGTTGATAGCTAAGCGCAGTCACATCAGGTAATCTTCGCGCTCTCAATGCAGGAGGAAGAAATGAACGACGAATTTAAAGGCAAAAGTGGTAAGGTCAAAGTCATGTACGTGCGTGGCGAAGATGAGCAAAGCGCGCGTGCGCCGAATCCTCGTACAGGCAAAGGTGGCCGTCCTGCTGCTCGTCGTGAAGACAATCGTCGTTCATCTGGCCCGCGTACTGAGCGTAGTGAAGACGGCGGACGCAGTACGGGCCGTCGCAGCGACAGCGCACCACGCCGCAGTGACAGCGCACCGCGGCGCAACGATCGTGGCAGCGACAATCGTGATGCCTACGGCAGCAGCGATTCACCCTGGCGCACCGTATCCCGCCCACCGGTAGCCGAAGACACCAAACCCGAAAATCCTGGGATTGGCGGTAAAGGCGTGGTTGACGTAGAGCAGATTCGTCGTCAGCGTCTGGAAGAAACCCGTGTTTATGGCGAAAACGCCTGTCAGGCACTGTTCCAGAGCCGTCCTGAATGCATCGTCCGTGCATGGTTTGTGCAAAGTGTGACGCCGCGTTTTCGCGATGCGCTGCGCTGGCTGGCGGCTAACCGCAAAGCCTACCACGTTGTGGATGACGCAGAGATCACCAAAGCTTCCGGTACTGAGCACCACGGCGGCGTCTGCTTCCTGATTAAAAAACGCATGGGCATGGACGTGGCCGAGTGGCTCAGCAAGGCCGAAACCAAAGACTGCGTGCTGGCGCTTGAAGATGTCAGCAATCCCCATAATCTTGGCGCTATCATGCGCAGCTGCGCGCACTTCGGTGTGAAAGGCCTGCTGGTCAACGATGCCTCGCTGCTGGAATCGGGTGCGGCGGTTCGCACGGCTGAAGGCGGAGCCGAACATGTTCAGGCCATCAGCGGTACCACCTTCAATGAAGGCCTGGAAGCGTTCCGCAAAGCGGGTTACACCATAGTGACCACCTCAAGCCATCAGGGGACGCCGCTGTCTAAAGCTGAGTTGCCTGCCAAAATGGTACTGGTGCTGGGACAGGAGCGTGAAGGTTTGTCCGACAGCACCTTCCAGCAGGGTGATATGAGCCTGTCAATTGGCGGCACCGGTAATGTTGAAAGCCTGAACGTGTCGGTGGCAACCGGCGTACTGCTTGCCGAATGGTGGCGTCAGAACGCCTGACCGTACTATTAAATGATGGCGCCGTTAAACGCGCCATCCATTGTCTGTTTCCCGGCGCTGTCCGGGAAATATCTTCCCCGTCAGCCCGTATCTTTTTCAGCGCCAGATGCCGCGCGCTGAACCTGTTCATCCATCTCATCAAGCGCCCGCTGATTATCCAGCCCCCACTGATAAAGCTGTTCCACCGGTTTTGCAAAACGGTTGCCCAGGGCGGTTAACTGGTACTCCACTTTGGGTGGGATCACGTCATAAACATGACGGGCGATTAACCCTCGCTGCTCAAGCTCCTTCAACGTCTGAAACAGCATCTTTTTCGATATTCCCTGCAGGCTCCGCTGTAGTTCGCCCGTGCGCGCCCGTCCGCCGGGCCAGTGGTACAAGGCATGCAGCACCATCGGATTCCACTTGGCAGAAAAAAGATCCATCAGTCGGCGTGGTGGCGAATCCACATAAAAAACCAGTTTACCTTCTACCCAGGCAGGCATCGTCAGCGCACTCCTTTTATGGTCACCAAATGGTAACTACTATCAATAATGAACCCATTTAAGTAGAGTTTGCCGCCCTCAGTTATATAAAGCCAGTCACTATGAGAGGCACGATGAAAATTAATGCACTAGTCGCCCACGATGCAACCCAGCCGCTTACGTCCGGGCTGATAGCACTGCGCCCGCTTCAGCCGCAGGATGTCAGAATCGAGATTCTTTACTGTGGCGTTTGCCACTCAGATTTGCACATGGCACGCAACGAATGGGCGGCAAGCCATTATCCCCTGGTGCCGGGACATGAAATTGTGGGACGGGTGGTTGAAACTGGTCACGCTGCCAGTCGGTTTGCGCCTGGTGATATTGTGGGGGTGGGCGTAATGGTGGATTCCTGCCGCACATGCCATTTTTGCCAGCATCAGGAAGAACAATATTGTGAGGCCGGCTTCACTGCCACCTATAACGGTACGGATAAATACACCGGTGACCGCACATGGGGCGGCTATGCCGAGCACGTGGTGGTCGATCAGGACTTCGTGGTGTCGGTGCCACAGCACCTGCCGCTGGCTGGCGTTGCGCCATTGTTGTGCGCTGGCGTAACCGTGTGGTCACCGCTGCGCCATTTTAACGTTAAAGCGGGCGATAAGGTCGGCGTCATTGGCTTAGGCGGGTTAGGGCATATGGCCGTGAAGCTGGCACGTGCCCTGGGCGCTGAGGTCACGCTTTTCACCACGTCGCCAGACAAAGCCGAGGACGCCCAGCGTCTCGGTGCCCGTCATGTGGTGGTGTCACGCGATGCCTCGGCGATGCAAGCCAGCCGGAATGGGCTGGATCTTATCCTTGACTGTGTGGCGGCCCCTCACGATCTTGATCCTTACCTGGCGACGCTTAAAACCAATGGTCGCCTGGTGCTGGTGGGGATCCCGGACAGTCCGCACGTTTCACCGGACGTGACGCCGATGGTGTTCCGTCGCTTAAGCATTAGCGGCTCATCGATTGGCAGCATTAAAGAAACGCAGGCGATGCTGGATTTTTGCGGCGAGCAGAATATCACGGCGGACATTGAGATGATTCGCGGAGAGCAGGTCGAAGAGGCCTTCACGCGAATGCTGAAAGGTGACGTGAAGTACCGTTTCGTGATTGATATGAAAGCGACGCGCTGGTAGCCAATACAGGTTCTGGCATGCATCACCGCCACGCCAGAACCTGCCACAAGGCTACGCGCTGTTACGACTAGTGCGCGCCACCCGCACCGCCACCGGCGGTAAAGGGTGGACGGGCAAACCAGATCAGCACCAGCAGTATCAGAAACACGCCTGCCGAGGCCCAAAAAATCTCGTTGGCAGAGATGATCAATCCCTGATTGGTGATCTGCTGCGCAATGTACGCCGAGGCTTGCTGATGCGTCATGCCCATCCCCTCCAACTGACTGTACATCTGCTGCGCATTGACGTTATAAGGCGTCACCGATTCGCTGAGATTACTGTGGTGCATTGCCTCACGATCCGTCCACATCGTGGTGGTGATCGAGGTCCCGATTGAACCCGCCAGCGTACGCACAAAGTTTGACAAACTGGATGCCGCCGCCATCCGGTCGGGTGTCAAACCCGACAGCGTAATCGTGGTAAGTGGCATAAAGAAGCAGGCGACCGCGAAGCCCTGAATAAATTGCGGCCAGGCTGATGCACCAAAATCCATGCCCGGTTCAAACGTGTAAGCGCGCCAGTAGAAACAAACGGCATACATGATGAAACTGAAGGTGACCAGTTTCCGCATATCAAGCTTATGGGAGAACCGGCCAATAATGGGCGACAGGATGACAGGAATAATCCCGACTGGCGCCGAGGCCAGCCCAGCCCAGGTCGCGGTATAGCCGTAGACCTCTTGCAGCAGTTGCGGCAAGAGAACGATCGACCCAAAATAGAGCATGTAGGCCAGGCTAAGGGACAAGCAGCCTATGGTGAAGTTACGCGATTTAAACAGCGACAGATCGACTATCGGGTGGTCGTCTGTCAGCTCCCAAATCAATAACATCACCAGCGCCAGCACCGCGACAATCGTCAGCACAATAATTTCTGTTGAGCTAAACCAGTCCAGCTCTTTACCGCGATCCAGCATCACCTGCAACGAGCCAACCCCGACAACCAGCAGCACCAGGCCAACGGTATCAATGGGGCGAATCTGGGTAGCGGTTTCACGACCGCGCAGGGTTTGCAGCGTGAGCATAATGACCACAACACCAATCGGCACGTTGATAAAGAAGATCCAGCCCCAGTGATAGTTATCACTGATCCAGCCACCGAGAATGGGGCCACATATGGGGGCCACAATCACTGTCATCGCCCAGAGTGACAGGGCGATACTGCGTTTTGCGGGCGGATAATTATTCAGCAGCAGGCTTTGCGACAGCGGGATCAACGGACCGGCCACGATCCCCTGAATTATCCTGAAGAAAATCAGCATTTCCAGGCTTTCGGACATGCCGCAGGCCCAGGAAGCCAGCGCAAACAGGATGGTCGACCAGGTAAAAAGTTTGACTTCACCGATGCGTTTGGCCAGCCAACCCGTTATCGGAATCGAGATGGCGTTTGCCACCCCGAAAGACGTGATGACCCAGGTGCCCTGGGAGTTTGAGGCCCCCAGATTACCCGCAATGGTCGGTATAGCAACGTTAGCAATGGTGGAATCCAGAACCTGCATGAACGTCGCCAGGGATAGCGCAATGGTCATTAAGACCAGTGGCATCCCTTTAAGCGGTGCTTGTGCCATTACAGCCTCCGGGTCATCATCCGGCGTTCGCGTGGACGATATCGGTAATCAGCTTATTGACCGGTGCAAGGTCAATGGCCAGGGCGTTGCTGCTGTAGGCAGCCTGCTGACGAACGCTGGTAGCCAGTGCGCTGCCGTCTTTATTATCGGTATCAATTTCTACCAATGTCGACAGCCCGATACGCAGAGGATGTTTAGCCACTTCGTCCTGGTTCAACTCAATACGGACCGGCAGTCGCTGAACCACTTTGATCCAGTTACCAGTGGCGTTCTGCGCCGGTAACAGCGAGAACGCGCTCCCGGTGCCCATATCCAGACCCACGACTTTACCGTGGTACACCACATCGTCACCGTAAATGTCCGCCACCACGGTGGCCGATTGGCCGATACGCACGCCAGCCAGCTGTGTCTCTTTGAAGTTAGCGTCCACCCACAGGTTGGTTGCGGGTACGACCGCCATCAATGGGGTGCTGGTACTGATCTGTGAACCGACCTGCACGCTGCGGCGAGACACATAGCCATCCATCGGACTGCGAATCTCAGTACGTTGCAGCGCCAGCCAGGCGTCACGCAGTTCTGCCGCACTTTGCTTCACTGCGGGTTGGTTTTCCAGAGACGTATTCAGGATCACCGCCTGATTGGCGTTGTACTGCTGCACCGCCACATCCAGCTCCGCTTTCGCTGAAGCCACAGCATCGCGCGCGTGTTGCAGTTCTTCACGCCCAATCAGGTTAGAGGCACCCAACGGTTCGCGACGTTTCAGATCGGCCTGTGCCTGATCTAACGCGGTCTGGCGGAGATTAATCGTTGCCTGATATTGCTTTGCATTGATCATCTGTTGGTGCACCTGACGCACGCTGGTTGCCAGCCCGGTCTGCGCTTTTTCAAACGCCTGCTGTGCGTCGGTTTTATCCAGCGACACCAGCACATCACCTTTTTTGACGTAATCGGTATCATCAAACCAGACTTTATTCACGCTGCCTGATACCTGGGCCATGACCTGCACCTGGTTACCGGCGACATAAGCATCATCCGTTTCCTGATAGTGGCGCAACACTAAATACCAGTAAACGCCCCACGCAATGCCAAGCAGTATGACCACCAGCGCCAGTAATATCAGCGCACCTTTGCGCTTTTTCTTCTTGTTATTGACTGGTTGATGCGGGCTTTGCGCCTCTGTTGCACTCATTTATTTCTCCACGTTTTCCACTATATCGGCGGGTTAAACTCCGTTTTCACCTTCGCCCGAGCCAAAAAAGCCAGCGACTAAGCGCTGGCCGGATAAAAGAGGGTTAAAATAACGATTTCGTCAGGTGATTGTGTCGCAGATCTTGCTATTACCGTGAAAGGGAAGCAGTTAGTTTATCTTCTTCCATTTTATCCAGACGGGTAAGCAGCTTGCGGGTGATGTTTTCCAACTGCGATTTCTCATCGCCGGTCAGAGAAGACCACAGGTATTGCAGGCTCTGATGCTGAGGTGGCAGCACCTGTTGCAGAAACGCATTGCCTTTTTCGGTCAGATGAAGATGCAGGCAACGACGATCCTGAGCGCTCTCACGACGTTCAATCCAGCCGCGCTTTTCCAGCTCATCAGCGATACGCGTTGCATTCGTCCGTGATGAACCCAGCGCGGTGCTCAGTTCAGAGGGCTGGATGCTCTGATCTTCCTGTGCATCAAGCGTCAGTAACGCCATAAACAGGGTTTCATTAATCCCCTGTTCTTTAAGCATTTTGTTGCGATTGTCCAGCAACTTACCCTGCATGTGCATGCAAAGACGCGTCAGGAGAATCTCCTGGAAGGGAAAATCTGCATGACGATTTGCACGGATATTTAACATCTGCTCAATGGGCGTAAACGAACTTTCCATTAGAAAAAACCTCACTAATTTCAACTTTTATAGTAACCACGGTGGCAGCGTTATGGGTGAGTGACCGGGTTCTGAAACCCCATCCTCAGGCTGTCGCACTGTGGTGATTCACGATCTGTCCTTGACCCCAGGGTAAAGGTTTTGCGCATCGATTCCATACGCGTTGGTCGTACAGTGAAACGGTACGACATCAAATGATTACGAAAGAAAAAATAACTTACGTGAATAACTTTGGGCCAACGATAGCAAACTCACACTCTGCTGAACAGGCTAAATCACACTATTCGGGCTATTCGCCTGTTCCAGACCACGATTCCGCCACCAGATGATCAAATTCAGGGAAGTCAATATCGCCCCGGCCACACAGACGCCATACCAGCCTGCCAGATGGTAGGCATTTGCCGACAACAATGAGCCTAGCGCACCGCCAATAAAGTAGCTGGTCATATAACCGGCATTCAGGCGATTGCGTGCTTCAGGCAGACGCGCATAAATGACGCTCTGGTTGGTGATGTGCACGGCCTGAACGGCAAGATCCAGCAACAAAATGCCGATAATCAGCGCCACAAGATTCTGCGCGCCCCAGGCGATCGCTGCCCATGACAACAGCATAATCAGCAAGCCTGCGCTGGTGGTGAGTCCGGCCTTACCTTTATCCGCCAGCGAGCCTGCCTTTCTGGCGGCCAGCGCACCGGCTGCACCGACCAGCCCCAGCAGTCCGATTTCCCCTTCCGTGAACCCATAGGGTGCGGAGGAGAGCAGGAACGCCATGGATGTCCACAGGATGCTGAAATTCGCAAAGGTCAGGCAGCCGCTATAAGCCCGGGTACGCAGCACCGGATCGGCCGCATACAACTGAAAGATGGAAACCAGAAGCTGGCGGTAATTTAGCGAGACAGACGGCGTAATGCGCGGCAGAGTGCGCCACAGGGCCAGTGCCATCAGCAGCATCAAGACGCTGGCGACCCAGTAGACGGTTTGCCAGCCACCCAACTGTGCCAGGCCGCCCGAAACGGTTCGTGCCAACAGGATGCCTAGCAGCAGTACGCTCATCACCGTGCCAGTGACTTTTCCTCGTTTTTCCGGCGCGGCCAGCGTTGCGGCCAACGGCACCAGAATCTGTGCCGCGACGGAAAAGAGCCCGGTGATCACCGTTCCCAGCAGCAGAAAGGGGAAGGATGAAGAGAGGGCAATGATCACCATGCCAACCGCAGCCATCACGATCATGCCAACAATCAGGCCGCGCCGTTCCAGCATGTCGCCGAGCGGGACCAGTAACAGCAGCCCACAAGCATAGCCAAGCTGTGCGGTGGTCACAATGAACCCGGCGAGCGCGACAGATAAGTCGAAGTGCTGCGCAATGGTGTGGAGCAGTGGCTGAATATAATAATTGCTGGCGACACACAGGCCGGTGGCAACGGACATCAGTCCCACCAGGGCGGGCGTTAAACCAGGACGAGAGGTTGTCATAGGGAGGCAGAGGTAAAAATTAATAATGTGACGTTAATAATAACCTAAAAAATTATTTGAGGGCTATGTTTATGTGGCGCGTGGATGGACAGGTGATGGCGAAAAAAAAGGGCGAACCACCGTCCGCCCTTCGTCAGTCAGTTGTGCCTTATTTAGCGGCAGCGCGGGCGTCGCTAATCCACTGATCAAACTGGGCCTGATGGCCTGTGATCCAACCGTCTACGTGACGATTGATATCCTCTTCCGAGTTTTGCCCGGCATGCATGGCTGCATTTTCCGCATTGATATCATTAATCGGCAGTTTCATGTCGGCAAACAGTTTGGCCGCGGCCGGATTTTTTTCCGCCCAGGCTTTGTTGGCAACGATGTGCATGGTGTTGACCGGGAAGCCATAGTTCGCGCCGTTAGCCAGTTTGGTATCCACGCCTTTTTGTTCGCCCGGTAATGAGGAGAACGGCACCTGGAGCCAAACGACGTCGCGGCCCGGTTTAAGCACATCACTCAGCCAGTAAGGCGTCCAGGTGTAGTACAGGATAGGTTTTCCCTGTTTAAAGCGCGCCAGGGTGTCCGCCACCATTGCCGAGTAGTTGCCCATGTTAGCGGTAACGGTTTTACTCAGACCATAAGCCTCATTCTGGTGATTAATCACCGCCTCACAGCCCCAGCCTGGCGTACAGCCGGTCATATCCGCTTTACCATCCCCATTGCTATCAAACAGCTGGGCAATTTTCGGATCTTTTAGCTGGGCGATATTGGTGATGTGATACTTCTCAGCGGTTTTCTTGTCGATGAGATAGCCTTGAGCCGCACCGGAGACGTAGGTTCCCTGGCGATAAAACTTATTGCTCCCGCCTGCGGCTTTATACATATCGTCATGCAGGGGCTGCCAGTTGGTCGCCAGGAAGGTCGCATCGCCAGACGCAATGGTGGTATAGGCAACGTTGTAATCCACTTCACTGGGTTTCTCGACGGTATAACCCAGTTTCTCCAGGCCACGGCTCACCAGCAGCGTCTGAAACGTTTCTTCAGCAATCGTACTCTGTACCGGTTTAACCGTAACGCCTTTACCGGGCTGATCGGCGGCGAACGTCTGAGAAGCGGATAAGGCCGCCAGAATGGCAACTACGGCAGGGATCGTCTTGCGCATGGTTATTCCTCGTTTTTGTTGTCGCGTTAAAGGCGGCAGATAACGGCCACCTTTACTGTTCAGGATTTACGGAAGGGACGTGTCAGCAGGCCAATTGGCCCGGTGTGATACCAGTGGCGGCTGCCACGGCTGCGTTTGTCACGCGCCACCGATTGGGTCAGGCGGTCAAGGATGATGGCCAGAATCACGATGCCGACACCGCCCACGGAGGCCAGGCCCATGTCCAGACGACCAATGCCGCGTAGCACCATCTGGCCCAGTCCACCGACGGCAATCATGGAGGCAATCACCACCATCGACAGCGCCAGCATCAGCGTCTGATTCACGCCGGCCATAATGGTTGGCATCGCCAACGGCAACTGGACTTTGAACAGCAGCTGATGCGGGCTGGCACCAAAGGACTCACTGGCTTCGATCAGGTCGGCAGGAACCTGCTTGATCCCCAGAATGGTCAGCCTGACAATCGGCGGCAGGGCAAAGATAATGGTGACGACAACGCCCGGCACATTACCAATACCAAACAGCATGACAATCGGAACCAGATAAACGAAGGCCGGTGTGGTCTGCATCGCGTCCAGCAGCGGGCGCACAATTCTTGCCGCGCGTTCACTGCGCGCCAGCCAGATCCCCATCGGCAAGCCAATGATGATGCAAAACAGCAGGGCCGTGAGCACCAGCGCCAGGGTAATCATGGCCTGCGACCAGGCACCAATAGCGCCAATGGCGATCAGCGAAATCAGCGTGGCAATGCCCATTGCCGGACTGGCGATTTGCCAGGCGATTAACGCAAACAGCGCGATAGCAACGGGCGCGGGCATACCCAGCAACAGCTGTTGAAACGCGCTGAGGATATAATCCACCGGCACGCGAATACTTTGAAAGACCGGGCGGAAATGATTCACCACCCAGTCGATCCCTTCGGTTACCCAGTGATCCAGCGGAATCCAGGTTTTATGGAAGGGGTCCATGAGCGAGAAATGGTCAGCCTGGGGCGCGGGCGCGTTGTTCAACCAGTCGGTGCTGCTGGTGGAGCCTGTCGCGGCACTGCCATCCGGGGTGCCCCATGCATCTGCACCGCCAGTGGCTGCATGATGGCTGCTGTCGGCGGCACTGCTCTGGTCTGCGGCACCAGACCAGGGATCGCTACTCTGGCTGCTCTGTGTATCCGTTGCCGCCGCGTTATCCCATGGGGTTGATGTCTCTTTACTCATTGCTGGCTCCTTCACGATCTAAAGCACGTAAGAGCGTGCTTTTGGAGATCACGCCGACGTATTGATTTTCTTCTCCCACCACCGGAACGGCACAGGGTGCCTGCGCCACGTGTGAGAGCAGTTCATTTAACGAGGTCGTGGCAGGAACCGCCGTGGGCGCGTCGAGCAGGGCGCTTTCCAGCCCTTGTCCTGCCGCCAGCGCCGCTTTAAGAGAGTCGGTTGACACTACACCGATGAATTTCTGTTTTTCCAGCACGTAGCCGAACTCACGATCTTCATCCTGCAGCAGTTTTATGGCCGAGCGCGGGCCTAAACCGGCCGCTTTACGGATCAGCGCGCCAGCATTACGGCGTGCAATATCGTTAGCGCTGAAAACGTGGCTGATATCGACACCGCGGAAGAACGTACGGACGTAATCATTGGCTGGATTATTCAGGATTTCGTCAGGTGAACCCACCTGGACGACTTCGCCATTTTGCATAATGGCAATGCGGTCGCCAATGCGCATGGCTTCATCCAGATCGTGTGAAATAAACACGATGGTGCGCTGATGTCTGGCCTGTAATTTCACCAGCTCATCCTGCATTTCGGTACGAATTAAGGGATCGAGCGCAGAGAAGGCTTCATCCATTAATAAAATATCGGGATTAATGGCTAAAGCACGAGCCAGACCTACACGTTGACGCATTCCGCCTGACAGTTCATCAGGATAGGCATGAGCATAATTTTCCAGCCCAACCTGACGCAACGCCTCAAGGGCTTTTTCCTGCCGTTCCACCAGGGGCGTTCCGGCTAATTCCATACCAAACGCGGCATTATTTAACACGTTAAGATGCGGCATTAATGCGAATGACTGAAACACCATGCTGATCTTATTTCGGCGAACCTCCCGCAGTTCGCTGTCCGATATTTTCGCAATATCGACACCGTCAATAATCACCTGGCCGCGCGTCGGCTCTATCAGACGATTGAGAAGGCGAACCATGGTGGATTTTCCTGAACCGGATAACCCCATGATGACGAATATCTCGCCTTCTTCAATGGCCAGACTGGCATTTTTGACACCCAACGACAAGCCTGTCTTTGCGAGTATCTCCTCTTTGCCACAGCCCTTATCAATATATTTAAATGCCCTCTGTGGATTATCGCCAAATACCTTATAAAGATTTTTTACTTCTAATTTAATTGTCATGCGATAGTGAAGCCCTGATTAAATTATTTTAATGTGAAATGACGTGTCCTGGTCGAATTTAAGCAGGCTATAACCTGACATACTCAGATTATCTGTCAACCCTGACGTGAAATATCCATGACTAAAAATTACCCGTCATGGCGATAATTTCCAGCGTTCACAAGGGATGAGGGAAGATGAATTTTTTGTGATTTATTTGAGAAATAGCAGATAATTAGCCTGCTCAGACGAAGGGAATTGCCAGAATGGCGTTAGGATCAGGGGAAAGGGATAAGAAATAATGATAGCGATAAGGCTGAAATAACGGATTATAAATCAGTGTCATTAATGATTAATGACTGTGCCGCAGAATCACGGCACAGGGTTCACTAAAAACTCCAGTCTTCGTCTTCGGTTTCTACCGCTTTTCCCATCACATAGGAAGAACCCGAGCCCGAAAAGAAATCATGGTTTTCATCGGCGTTAGGGGACAGGGCAGACAAAATCGCCGGGTTGACGTTGGTCATCTCTGCCGGGAACAGCGCTTCGTAGCCTAGGTTCATCAAGGCCTTGTTGGCGTTGTAGTGCAGGAAGGTTTTGACCTCTTCCGCCCAGCCGACATCGCCATAAAGCGCCTCGGTATAAACCACCTCGTTTTCATACAGCGCCAGCAGCAAATCAATGGCGAACTGCTGCAAGGCTTCGCGGCGACCTTCATCAACCTGCTCAAGGGCTTTCTGGTACTTGTAGCCGATATAGTAGCCGTGTACCGCTTCATCACGGATGATGAGCCGAATCAGGTCGGCGGTATTCGTCAGTTTGCCACGACTGGACCAGTACATCGGCAGCCAGAATCCCGAATAGAACAGGAATGACTCCAGAAAAACGCTGGCAATTTTTTTCTTCAACGGATCGTCAGCACGGTAATGGGTGAGGATGATCTCGGCTTTGTTTTGCAGCGCCTGATTCTCTTCGCTCCACTGATAAGCGGCGTCCACATCGCTGGTGTTACACAATGTCGAAAAAATCGAGCTGTATGAGCGGGCATGTACCGCCTCCATAAAGCTGATATTCGACAGCACCGCCTCTTCATGCGGCGTCAGCGCATCGGGCATCAATCCCGGTGCACCCAGCACGTTCTGAATGGTGTCCAGCAGCGTCAGGCCGGTAAACACGCGAATAGTCAGCTGCTGCTGCTGTTTATCCAGCGTCTGCCAGGCAGGCAGATCGTTGGACAGCGGCACTTTTTCCGGTAACCAGAAGTTGCTGGTCAGACGGTTCCATACCTCAAGATCTTTCTCATCCTGAATACGGTTCCAGTTAATGGCTTGAATTTGTCTGAGTTGCATAATGTGTTCTCACAGTGCGCAGGAGACGCAGCCCTGAACTTCAGTGCCTTGCAGGGCCATCTGGCGCAGTCGAATGTAGTAAAGCGTTTTGATCCCTTTTTTCCAGGCGTAAATCTGCGCTTTATTTATGTCGCGCGTGGTCACGTCATCCCGGAAGAAAAGCGTTAATGACAGGCCCTGATCCACATGCCGGGTCGCCTCAGCGTAGGTATCAATAATGGCTTCCGGCCCAATCTGGTAAGCATCCTGATAGAGTTCCAGATTGTCATTGGTCATAAAGGGCGCCGGATAGTAAACACGGCCGGTTTTACCCTCTTTGCGGATCTCTATTCGCGACACAATCGGATGAATACTGGACGTGGCGTGATTGATGTAAGAGATCGAACCGGTGGGCGGTATCGCCTGCAAATTCTGATTGTACAAACCGGACGCCATCACCGAGTCCCGCAGTGCCAACCAGTCATCCTGCGTGGGTAAGGTGATGCCCGCACTGGCAAACAAGGCAGCGATGCGGGGCGTACGCGGTTGCCAGTCACACTGCAGATATTTGTCAAAATAGGCACCGGTGGCATAGGTTGACGCCGCAAAGCCATCAAAGGCCTGTTGGCGCTCTTTTGCCAGCTGATTTGAGGCGCGCAGCGCATAATAGGTCACACAGTAAAAATAGAGGTTGGTGAAATCCAGCGCTTCCGGTGAACCATAGGCGATGCCTTCGCGGGCCAGATAGCCATGCAGATTCATCTGGCCCAGGCCAATAGCATGGGAGCGGCGATTGCCTTCCGCCACGGAGGGAACCGAACCGATATCACTCATATCTGACACCGCCGTTAGCGCACGTATTGCCGTCTCCACCGTGTGGGCCAAATCGCCAGAGTCCATCGCATGGGCAATATTCAGCGAACCAAGGTTACAGGAAATGTCTTTTCCCATCCGGCGATAGCTGAGATCCTCATTGAATTCACTGGCGCTGTTCACCTGCAAAATCTCTGAGCAAAGGTTGCTCATATTGATGCGACCGGCAATCGGGTTATCCCGGTTGACGCTGTCCTCATACATGATGTAGGGATAGCCCGATTCAAACTGGATTTCCGCCAGCGTCTGAAAGAAATCGCGCGGCTGGATATAGGTTTTACGGATTCTGTCGTCCGCCAGCATCTCCTGGTATTTTTCGCTGATGCTGATATCCCCAAACGCCTGACCGTATATCCGCTCAACATCGTAGGGCGAGAACAGCGCCATCGGCTGATTCTCTTTGGCGAGCTGGAACGTAATATCCGGGATCACCACGCCCAACGACAGCGTTTTGATGCGGATTTTCTCGTCCGCGTTTTCACGCTTAGTATCAAGGAAGCGCAAAATGTCTGGATGGTGCGCATTGAGCCAGACCGCCCCGGCACCCTGACGTGCGCCAAGCTGATTGGCATAGGAAAACGCGTCCTCCAGCATCTTCATCACCGGAATGACCCCGGAAGACTGATTTTCAATGCGCTTAATCGGCGCGCCGGACTCGCGCAGGTTCGACAGCAGAAACGCCACGCCGCCGCCGCGTTTTGACAGCTGCAGGGCAGAATTCACCGCCCGGCCAATCGACTCCATATTGTCTTCAATACGCAGCAGGAAGCAGGAGACCAGCTCGCCGCGCTGTTGCTTGCCGCTGTTGAGGAACGTCGGCGTCGCGGGCTGAAAACGCCCGCTCAGGATGGCCTCCAGCACCGATCGTGCCAGCGCTTCATCCCCTTGTGCCAGCGTCAGCGCCACCATACAGGCGCGTTGCTCAAAGGTTTCCAGGTAACGCTTTCCATCAAAGGTTTTTAGCGTATAGCTGGTGTAGTATTTCCACGCACCTAAAAACGTTTTGAACTCAAAGCCCCATGCCTCGGCTTCATCGTGCAGCGCGCACAGGAAGTTAAAATCATACTGATTGAGCACGGCGGCTTCGTAGTAGCCTTCGGCCACCAGATAGCGCAGGCGCTCGGCAACGCTGGCGAAGTGCTGAGTATTAGGTTGCACGTGCTGAATAAGAAACTGACGCGCGGCCTGCTGATCTTTCTCAAACTGGATGCGGCCATCGGCGTCATACAGGTTCAGCATGGCGTTCAGCGCATGGTAGTCCAGCGCTACGTTGTTGAGGGTATCTGTCGTTGCCAAAATTGGGTTACTCCCGCTTTCACATTGGCGATATCGTCGGGGGTTCCCATCAGTTCAAACCGATACAGGTAGGGAACCTGACATTTCTTAGCAATGATGTCGCCCGCCAGGCAGTAACCTTCACCAAAATTACGATTACCGGCAGCGATAACGCCGCGCAGTCCGCTGCGGTTAACGTCATCATTGAGAAACTGAATCACTTGTCTGGGCACGGCCCCGCGATGACTGCCGCCGCCGTAGCTCGGCACCACCAGGATATAGGGCTGGTGGAGATGCAGCTGTTGCTTACCATCAATCGGTATGCGGTACGCAGGCAGACCCAGACGGGTAATAAACCGATGGGTGTTTTCCGACTGGCTGGAAAAATAGACCAGTGGAAACATGTGGCTACCCGCCGATCGCAACAGACTGAGACAGGCGGGCTATCTTGTCCGGTCGGAATCCGCTCCAGTGATCGTCACTGGTCATCACAACCGGCACCTGGCGGTAGCCCAGCGCTTTGAGGTTATCAACCGCCTCAGGTTGTGAATCAAGGTTAATCAGGTGGTAGTCAATGCCGTGGCGATCCATTGCATTTTTCGTGGCATTACACTGGACACAGTTGTTCTTAGTGTAAATAATAATGCGCATGATTCGTATTCCTCTCTCATTGCGGTGCCGCTGCGGATAACGAAGTGTATTTCCCTGAATCAGGCTTCGTCCTTGCAAACATCTTGTGGGATGACAATGAAATGAATACTAGATGTAGTGTCTTTGGCGGTCAAGCGTACTATATATAGGGTTAATCGGGGTGAGGGCGGTAAGTCAGTCGCGGCGCGGTCTGCAACGCGAAAAAAAAATTTGTAAAGCCGGTTGTGCAAAAAACAGGCACAAAAAAGCCCCGCTCAGTGAGCGAGGCCGATGATAACGATAAGGCAGGGATTAGCGGCGTGAAACCAGCAGCGCGCCCAGAACAATCCCCACGGCAGCGCCGATACCTACGCCATACCAGGGTTTGTCATGCACATAGGCATCAACCTGATAACCTGCGTCGCGGGCAACCTGTGAGACACGGTTACCGCCGCCATTGAGTTTTGCGCGGGTTTGCTTCAGTAAGGCTTCCGCCTGACTGCGTGCAGAATTAACATCATCTTTCGCTTCGCTGCCGTAAGATTTAAGCAGCGCTTCAAGTGAATCAGCCAGCTCGTTCACATCCTGATTGATATCAATGTCATCGTTTTTTTGCGTTCGATTAAACATTTTTGGCTCCCTTGTAATTAACACGTAATACTTAGTGTAGACCACGTTTTGCGTAACGAGGCGCGGAAAGGCCCTTTAGGGAAAATTCCGAATGCCCGTACAGCCATGCTGATGTAAGGTTGCGTGGCTTTTGAAGAGGAGAGGATCAAGCATGTATTTACGACCAGATGAGGTAGCGCGCGTCCTGGAAAAAGTAGGCTTTGAAGTCGATGAAATTACCCCACGTGCCTATGGCTACCGTCGTGGCGACAACTATGTTTATGTTAACCGCGAAGCCCGCATGGGGCGCACGGCGCTGATAATCCACCCAACGTTGAAAGAAAAAAGTCAGCCGTTTGCCGACCCGGCTTCCGAAATGAAAACCTGTGATCACTACACGCAGTTCCCTCTCTACCTGGCGGGTGATTCTCAGGAACATTACGGTATTCCCCACGGATTCAGTTCCCGAATGGCGCTGGAACGCTACATACAGAGCGTGTTCGACTAGCGCATCCCGCCCCGTAAACGCGGGGCAACGACCCCTTCCCGACGACGCGTTACCGCTTCGCCCGTTGCATTTCAACGCAGTGACGCGTATAAATCTGCTGCATATAGATGTTTAGACGTCCATACGGATGGAGTATATGAGCGAGCAGACGACTTCTTCGCAGGATCAATTCAAGCGAACCATGAAAGTTCGTCACCTGGTGATGTTATCGCTGGGTGGCGTTATTGGCACCGGCCTGTTTTTTAATACCGGCTACATTATTTCCACGACAGGAGCTGCAGGCACGCTGCTGGCTTATCTGATTGGCGCGCTGGTGGTCTGGCTCGTCATGGCCTGTCTGGGTGAGCTGTCGGTCGCCATGCCTGAAACGGGGGCGTTTCACGTGTATGCTGCCCGCTACCTGAGCCCGGCGACAGGTTATACCGTTGCCTGGCTGTACTGGCTGACCTGGACCGTGGCGTTGGGCTCCAGCCTCACGGCGGCAGGGTTCTGTATGCAGTACTGGTTTCCACATGTGCCGGTGTGGATATGGTGCCTGGTGTTCTGTATTGCCATCTATCTGCTCAACGTGATTTCCACCCGCTTCTTTGCCGAAGGGGAGTTCTGGTTTTCCATTATCAAAGTCATCACCATCGTTGCCTTTATCGTGCTGGGCGGTGCGGCGATGTTTGGCTTTATCCCCATGAAGGACGGCACGCCTGCGCCGGGTTTGAGTAATATTACTGCTCACGGCTGGCTGCCCAATGGCGTGTTGCCGATTCTCATGACCATGGTCGCGGTGAACTTTGCGTTTTCCGGCACCGAGTTAATTGGTATAGCCGCTGGTGAAACCGAAAATCCACAGAAAGTCGTGCCGTTGGCGATTCGCACCACCGTCGCGCGCCTGATCCTGTTCTTTGTCGGCACGGTCTTCGTGCTGGCGGCGCTGATCCCAATGGACCAGGCCGGTATCGTCAAAAGCCCCTTTGTATTGGTGTTTGAGAAGATCGGCATTCCGTGGGCGGCGGATATCATTAACTTTGTGATACTGACAGCCATCCTGTCGGCCGCTAACTCAGGTTTGTATGCCTCGGGCCGTATGCTGTGGTCGCTGGCCAATGAAAAGACCCTGCCGCGCGCTTTCGCCCGGGTCAACAAACGCGGCGTGCCGCTGCTGGCAATCACGGTCAGTATGATAGGCGGCCTGCTGGCGCTGTTCTCCAGTGTTATCGCGCCGGATACCGTGTTTGTGGCGCTGTCTGCTATCTCTGGCTTTGCGGTGGTCGCCGTGTGGCTAAGCATCTGCGCATCGCACTACGTTTTCCGCAAGCGTCATGTGCAACAGGGGAAATCGCTGCAGGATTTGGTGTACCGCGCGCCGCTGTATCCGCTCATTCCAGTCCTGGGCTTCCTGCTTTGCCTGCTGGCCTGTGTGGGGCTGGCATTCGATCCTTCGCAGCGCATCGCCCTGTGGTGCGGAATTCCGTTTGTGCTGTTTTGCTATGCCGCTTACCATGTCACGCACAAAAAAACACAGGCTAAGGAGGCCAGGGATGTCGCATAATCCTGTTGCGCACGCACTACAACAGTCTGTACCGTTGATTCTGGATGGGGCGCTGGCGACCGAGCTTGAGGCCCGAGGCTGTGATCTGGCGGATGCCTTGTGGTCTGCAAAAGTATTGATGGAAAACCCTGAGCTGATTTATCAGGTGCACTACGACTATTTTGCGGCGGGCGCGCGCTGCGCGATTACCGCCAGCTATCAGGCGACGCCGCAGGGGTTTGCGGCGCGCGGCCTGGACGAACAACAGTCTTTGGCGCTGATCGGACAAAGTGTTGAACTGGCCGCCCGCGCCCGTCGTGATTATCTGGCGACGCAGGCCGATGAAACGATCCTGCTGGTGGCCGGCTCTGTCGGACCCTACGGCGCGTTTCTGGCCGATGGTTCGGAATACCGGGGTGACTATGCGCTGCCCGAAGCCGAGATGATGGCGTTTCATCGCCCACGCATCACCGCTTTACTGGCGGCGGGCGTGGATGTGCTGGCCTGCGAAACGCTCCCTTCCTTTGCTGAAGCGCGCGCGCTGGTTGCCCTGTTAGGCGAATTCCCTGACAGCAGCGCCTGGTTCTCGTTTACGCTGCGTGATGCCGAACACATCAGCGATGGTACGCCGCTGCATGAAGTGGCCGCGTATCTGAATGCGCAGCCGCAGGTTGTCGCGATGGGGATCAACTGTATCGCGCTGGAAAGCGTTACGCCGGCCTTACAACAGCTACAGCGCCTGACAGACAAACCGCTGGTGGTGTATCCCAATTCAGGTGAGCAGTACGATGCCAGCAGTAAAACCTGGCATTCTGCCCCCTCTGGCTGCACCTTGCATGACAAGTTTACCGAGTGGCAGCAGTCCGGTGCCCGGTTAATTGGCGGCTGCTGCCGTACCTCGCCTGCAGACATCGCGGCTATTGCCCGGCATTGTCAACCGCAATAAAGCAGCAGAATCGGGCGATGATAGCCCGATTGAGACAGATGAAAAGGTGGGAAGGGCGGTTTACACTGTGCTTCCTGACTTTTATCGGACCCTTCCATGAAACAGCACATTTTGGCTCTCGCCGCCGCAATGCTCCTGAGCGGCTGCGCCACCATTGTTGGCAATGAAACCCAATCGGTCCTGATCGATTCGCAGCCGCCGGGCGCGCGTTTTACCGTGCAGGATGAAAACGGCCGTCCGGTTGCGGAAGGATACACGCCCAAAACCGTCATCCTGGAGAAATCCAACCACAGCTACTTTGGCAAGAAGCACTATTTGCTGATGCTGGAAAGCCCGGGCTATGTGCCGGTGACGGTACCGATTGAGGCCCGCGCCAACCTGTGGTACCTGCTGGGGAACATTCCACTGCTTGGCTTACCGGGCTGGTTACTGGTCGATCCGTTCTATGGAGGGATGTACAACCTGGAGCCGGAGCATCCTCGTCCTTACATGAATCCGGTTGGCGCGCGCGGCTGATTACTGGGCCGTGGGTTTGACCATGCTGCCCTGGGTTTTATGCCGTTCAAGGTACTGATGCTGGAAGATACACATCCGGATCGTATTGCGGTACTCGCCATTGATGAAGAATTCGTGTTTTAACACGCCTTCAATCTCAAAACCGAGTTTGCTGTAGATGTGGATCGCTTTCTCGTTTTCCTGATCGACAATCAGGTAGAGCTTATACAGGTTCAGTACCGAGAAACCATAATCCATCGCCAGCCGGGCGGCCTGCGTCGCCAGGCCTTTGCCCTGATGTGTCGGATCGATGATGATCTGAAACTCGGCGCGGCGGTGGACATGGTTGATCTCCACCAATTCCACCATTCCCGCTTTTTGCCCCTCATGCTCGACGACAAAACGCCGTTCGGTCTGATCGTGAATGTGCTTGTCGTAAAGATCTGACAGCTCAACAAACGCCTCATAGGGCTCTTCGAACCAGTAGCGCATGACGCTGGCGTTGTTATCTAACTGGTGCACAAAGTGCAGATCTTCTCTTTCCAGCGGGCGGAGTCTGATGGTCATCGTTTTTCCTTACGTTAGGCTGGGGCGGCAATGTGCTCAACGATCCGCCCCTGCGCCATGCGTACGGCACGGTCACACATATGGTCAATCACATCGGGATCGTGGCTGACCAGAACCATGGTCAGGCCATCCTGACGCTTGAGATCGTTAAGCAGATTGAGGATTTCAGCCTGTATTGACATATCCAGTGCTGACGTCGGCTCATCCAGCAGCAGTATTTTGGGTTGCAGCAGCAGGGCGCGAACAATCGCCACGCGCTGACGCTGGCCGCCGGACAGCTGATGAGGATAACGATCGGCTAATGCCGGGTCCAGACCCACATGGCGAAATCCGTCATGAATACGATCCGCAATGTTATCCCGCTTCAGCAGTTTTAGCGGCTCAGCCAGCGTGCGCCGCAGGCGGTGGCGAGGATGCAGGGACGCGTAAGGGTCCTGAAACACCATCTGCACTTCCTGACGCAGCGCACCGGTAAAGGTGTTGCCCGGCAGCACCGGATGTCCCGCCAGCTGCATCTCCCCCTGCCAGTGGGGATTCAGCCCGGCCATGACCCACAGCAGCGACGATTTACCACAGCCGGACGGGCCGACCAGGCCAAAGCACTCACCGGCGTTCACCTGAAGATTCACGTCATGCACCACGGTGCGAAGATCGTAACCCTGTTTGTGTGACACGCTGAGGTTATGCAGATTAATCATCGTTATTGGCCTCCAGCGCTGCACGGTCCAGCACCGGCAGCAGCTGTCCATGTGTCGCTTTACTGGGACGGCATGACCACAGCGTGCGGGTGTAAGGATGTGTCGCCTGAGGCAGGTCGGCAGCAGGCAGCGTATCCAGCACCCGACCTTTGTACATCACCATCACGCGCTCGCAGTGTTCTGACACCTGTTGCAGATCGTGGCTGATCAGCAGCAGGCCCATATTACGGGATTCAACCAGTTGGCGGATCAGCGCCAGCACCTGATCGCGCATGGCGTGATCCAGCGCGGAGGTAGGCTCATCGGCAATCAAAAAGGCAGGATCGGTAATCAGGGCGATCGCCAGCATCACGCGCTGGCCCATACCGCCTGAAAGCTGGTGCGGATAAAACTGCATCAGCGCACGCGGGTCCGGCAAACCCACCGCGTTGAGCATATCGCAGACTTTTTCTTTCCGTTCTGCTCGGCTCAGACGGCGGTGCAGAATCAGCGGTTCTTCAACCTGCCAGCCGATCGTCCGCGCCGGATTCAGCGCATACTTGGGGTCCTGCATCACCATGGCTACGCGATCACCACGAAGCTTACTCCAGCTGCGTTCATTCAGGGTCAGGGCGTTTTCACCGGCGACCTGCAGCTGGCTGGCGTGCAGATGCAGCGATGGCGACAGTAATCCCATCAAGGTGCGCGCAGTGAGTGATTTGCCGGAACCGGACTCACCGACCAGCGCCACGCGCTCACGTCCGATGGCGAAGCTGATATTATCCACCAGCGTCGCGTCGCCGCTGCGGATGCTCAGCGACTCTACAAGAATGTTATTTTGCATGTCGGGTATCCAGTCGGTCACGCAGGCCATCGCCTGTCAGATTAAAGGCCAGGCTGGCAAACAGAATGGCCGCGCCGGGTGCGGCAGCCACCCACCACTGGTCAAAGATCACCTTACTGCCTTCTGCCACCATGGAACCCCACTCGGCGGTAGGCGGTTGCACGCCCATGCCCAGGAAGCCCAGTCCGGCTGCGGCCAGGATAATCCCGCCCAGGCTGAGTGCGGCCCGCACCACCGCCGTGGGCAGGCACAGTGGCAGAATATGGCCGAACATCAGGCGAAAACCGGTAATTCCCTGCATACGGGCGGCGGCCAGATAGTCACTGCGCCGCAGGGACAGCGTTTCGGCTCGCGCCTGACGGGCAAACGGCGGCCAACTGGTCAGTGCCAGTGCCAGCGCGCCATTCATCAGTCCCGGCCCCATTATCGCGACCAGCGCCAGCGCAATCACCAGATTGGGCAGCGACAGAAAAATATCGGTAATGCGCATTAACACGCGCTCGGTCCAGCCGCCCACATAACCGGCGGTAATCCCCACCAGTAAGCCGACCGGAATGGTCAGGATCAGAATTAACGAGACCAGCAGCAGCGTAGGACGCGCGCCATAAATCACCCGGGACAGCAGGTCGCGGCCAAAACCGTCGGTGCCAAACCAGTGTGCAGCCGAAGGCGGCAGCAACCGGCTGGAGATGGTTTGCAGATTCGGATCGTACGGCGCGATCAGCGGGGCCAGCAGTGCCATCAGAATGACAATAGCCACCAGCGTTAACCCAATGGTTAACGAGGTAATCCGGCGGCGACTGTGGCGTGGTCGCACCGTTTCAAGTTCAGTGAGTTGTTGCGTCATCGTGTTCTCGGGTCGGTTAACCAGGTAAGGGCATCCGCCAGCGCGTTAATCAGGATAAAGCAGCCGCCGATCAGTAAGGTGGCACCTAAAATCGCCGGCACATCGCCAGAGAAAAGCGCATTGGTCATGTAGCGGCCCACGCCGGGCCAGGCAAACACGGTTTCCGTCAGGACCGAGCCTTCCAGCAGCGTGGCGTAAGAGAGGGCAATCACGGTAATCAACGTACCAAGCACGTTAGGGAAGATATGACGCAGCAGAATACGCACCCGGCCCGCGCCTTTAGCACGCGCCAGCACCACATACTCTTTGCTGCTCTCTTCCAGCAGCGCGGCGCGCAGCAATCGTGTAATGCCTGCCATCGCCAGCAGACCCAGGATCACTACCGGTAACCATAAGTGCGCGACGGCGTTCCAGAATATCTCCCGGTCACCTGACAGCCAGCTGTCAATCAGCACGAAGCCGGTTTTCGGCTCCAGCGTATAGGCCCAGATATCATCCAGTCGACCCGGCCCGGCAGACCAGTGCAGCACCGCGTAAAACAGCAACAGGCCCAGCAGGCCCAGCCAGAAGACCGGCACGGAGTAACCCAGCAGGGAGATAAAACGGGCGACGTTATCAATCACGCTGCCGGGTTTCCAGGCGGCCAGCAGTGCCAGCAAGACGCCAAACACCACGGCAAAAATCATCGCGCAGGTGGCCAGCTCAATGGTTGCCGGAAACGTCTGGAGCAGGTCGCTGCTGACAGGCTGGTTGGTCAGACGGGAAACCCCAAGGTCGCCGCGCAACAGGTGCTCGACGTAGTGCCAGAACTGCATCAGTACCGGTTGATCCAGCCCAAGGTCGTGACGCACCTGCGCATAGGTCGCTTCGCTGGCATGATCGCCTGCTATCTGCTGTACCGGATCGATAGGGGACAGATGCGACAGCATAAAGGTGAACGCCAGTAACCCCAGCAGGGTGATCACCAGCGACAGTAAGCCTGATGAAAGGCGGCCAACGCGCCGCCAAATATGCCGGGAGGACCCGGCAGAAGAGGCAGAGTGTGCCATTACTTCGTAACCTGCGAATAGTAAACCATGTCCGGGTTGATGCCCTGAACGTAGCCCTTGAGATTGTCGCGCAGGGCGATAAGGTTTTTCGCCTGCAGGCCAATCACATAAGGGGAGCTTTTCAGCACTTCACGCTGCATGGCCTGGTAGAGCGCAACGCGTTTTTTCGGATCGCTCTCGGCGGTCGCCGCCAGAACCTGCTTGTTCAGCTCCGGGATATGCCAGTCGGAACGGTAAGCAATCGTCTTGCTGCCATCTTCCGGGTTATAGGCAAAGGACGCGGCGTTGGTATTGGGATCAAAGTAGTCCGCGCCCCAGGCATTCAGCGTGCCTTCGTAGTTATGCGCTTTTACGCGCGTCGAGACTTCAGAACTGAGTCCCGGTAACACGTCGACTTTCACGCCGCCCTTGGCAAAGCTGCCCTGCAGGGCCTGCGCGATGTCGAGGTAAGGTGGCTGATTGCTGGTGGACAGGGTGAAGCTGACGTTGGTCAGGCCCGCTTTTTTCAGAATCGCTTTCGCTTTTTCAGGATCGTAACTGTAAGGCGTATCGTTTAGCGCACCGAGAAAACCTTTCGGCAGAAATGTCTGGTGAACATCGAACTGTCCTTTCAGCAACTGACCGGCAATGCCTTTATAGTCGAACAGGTAACGTGCCGCTTCCCAGAAGGCGGGGTTTTTAAGCGCGGCATTGTTTTTGTTGCCTACGTTGAACTGGATGTAATACAGCGAGGCCATCGGAAAGGCTTCGGTGGTCACGCCGCTTTTGCCTTTAAGCGAGGCGATCTGGTCTGCGCCCAGATTACGGGCAATGTCCGCATCACCCTGCTCAAGCAGTAAACGACGGGCAGCCGGTTCCGGCACGTTCTTAATCAGAATATTTTTGATCTTTGGCGCACCCGCCGGCGACGTCGGGTTGGCGGTCAGGATAACGGCCTGGTGCATGACTACCTTGCGGATCTGGTACGGGCCGCTCCCGGCGGAATTGGTCGCCAGCCAGCCGTTGCCAAAATCGCCTTTAGTGGCATGTGCCGTCACGGTCTTTTCATCCACAATGGAGGAGACCGGGGCAGAGAGCAGGCTCAGTACGTAGGCCGGGCTGACGTCGGCAGTCCAGCTGATTTGCACATGGTCGTCATCGACCTTTTTAAGGAAGCCATCCACGTTATCTTTGTTCCAGCCAAGCTGGGTAAGAATAAAGGAGGGATCAAGATTCAGTTTCACAACACGGCCCAGCGAGAAGATCACATCTTCCGGACGCAGCGGGTTACCGCTGGAAAACGTCGCGCCTTTACGTAACGCAAACGTCAGGCTGCGGTTGTCACTGCCTGGCTGCCAGGAGGTTGCCAGCGTCGGTTTTAAGTCGGTCGGATTTTGCGGATCGGACTGAACGAGGCGCTGATAAATGTTGGTAAAAGCCTGTACGCTGGTGAGTTCAAATCCTTTAGCCGGATCGAAGCTGTCGGCATCGTCGGTCGACTGAACCACGACCAGCGTGTCTTTCGGTGTGGCAGCGTTTACGCTAAAGGCGGTGGCCAGTGACAAGGCCAGTAGTGATGGAATTATTTTTTTCATGGAAAATCCTTGCCTGAGAAAGTAACGCGAGTGTACGAAAGGGCTCATGCAAAGAATAGTCCATTATGGGCTAATGATATGCAAAAAAGTTATAACCAATGCAGGACGGTTATAAGACGAAATGAAAATCGCAGGGTGTAACAGAAACGGTTAATAAACGAAACGCCGGTTAAACGGCTATTTTTCTTTACCCGCCGGGTGCGGCGTTTATACTACGTCAAAATAGTTGCAGGAGTCATACATTGGACAGTCACCCTAAATACGATTTAACTCCGGCAAGCTAACTGCATTTCGCTGCTTGCCACCTGGCGGGCAGCAATCCCCTCTGTAGGTTTCGATTGCTCTCCTTAAAATAAACGCTGTAGTCACCGCGAGAGCACGCTATGTTGATGTATATTCTGGCACTTTTTCCTCCGCCTCGACAGGCGTAGCTGCGGGCTGCGCACCCTTTCACATTTCGTCTTCCTTTGCTTTGCGTTTATTTCGCAAGGTCCGACCTATGGCGGCCTGATATTACGGCTGCGCGGCGGGAATTATTTACCTGTCCTGAAAGGCGGACACCTTAAATAAACCGGTCATCACCGGAAAACCGGGCATGCATTATTACGCATGCAGGATATCTGTTGCTTTAAATCAGGGAGATGTCGACATGAGCGACATGAAAATCGAACAAGCCGCAAGGGTTTATAACGCGCAACGTTCAGTAAAAAAATCAAAAACACCTTATGCCATCGAGCGCGAAGCACGCCATCGCACCGATGTGACGCTCAGCAATCTGCACAGCAGCTATGAAGGACTGACGCACGCAGAAGCCAAAGCGCGACTCGGCGACTATGGCCGGAATGAAGTCGTGCACGAGAAAGCGCCTTCTGCATTTATCCAGTTGATTACGGCATTCAATAATCCGTTTATTTATGTGCTGATGGTACTGGCGCTGGTGAGCGGGATAACGGATTACTGGCTGCCGTTACGTGCCGGTGAGGAAACCGATCTTTCCGGCGTGATAATTATTCTGACCATGGTTACGCTCAGCGGGCTGTTGCGTTTCTGGCAGGAGTTTCGCACCAATCGCGCGGCCCAGGCACTGAAATCCCTGGTTCGCACTCAGGTCACCGTGCTGCGTCGGGAAGAGGGCTGTGCCATCTCCCGTCGCTACGATATTGATATGCGCGAACTGGTGCCAGGCGATGTCATTTTACTGAGCGCGGGGGATCTGGTGCCGGCTGACGTACGCTTGCTGACCTCACGCGATCTGTTTATCAGTCAGGCGATCCTGACCGGTGAATCCTTGCCTGTGGAAAAAAACGATCTCAGCGCTGGCGTGGAGATCGAAGAGCAACCCGGTCGCAGCGTACTTGAACTCAAAAACAGCTGCCTGATGGGGACCAATGTTGCCAGCGGCACGGCCAGAGCGCTGGTCGTCGCCACCGGCAGTGAAACCTGGTTTGGTTCGCTGGCGGCCTCATTGTCTGGTCGCCGGCCGCAAACGTCATTTGACCGCGGTGTGAACAGCGTTTCCAGGCTCCTCATCCGTTTTATGCTGGTGATGGTGCCGATCGTCTTACTGCTTAATGGCTTCACCAAAGGTGACTGGATGGATGCCACGCTGTTTGCGCTGGCCGTCGCGGTGGGCCTGACACCGGAAATGCTGCCCATGATTGTCAGTGCCAATCTGGCAAAAGGCGCCATTGCCATGTCACGCCGCAAGGTCATTGTTAAACGCCTGAACGCCATTCAGAACCTGGGAGCAATGGATGTGCTCTGTACCGATAAAACCGGCACGCTGACGCAGGACAATATTTTGCTGTCGGCGCATCTTAACGGCAACGGCGAAGAAGATGCGCGAGTCTTGCTGCTGGCATGGCTTAACAGCAGCAGCCAGAGTGGGGCAAAAAATTTAATGGATCGCGCGGTACTGAAATTTGGCGAGCAAAGCCTGTCTAAAGCCGCGTGCAGTCAGTTTCAGAAAGTCGACGAGCTACCCTTTGACTTTGTCCGCCGTCGTGTGTCGGTAGTGGTGGAAGATCTGCATAACCATCGTCCGTTGTTGATCTGCAAAGGTGCGGTAGAAGAAATGCTGGCAGCGGCGACCTCGTTGCGCCAGGGCGATGCGACGATTCCACTGTGCGAGCAAAAGCGTGCAGAGTTGTTAGCGCTGACCCGTCATTACAATCAGCAGGGTTTTCGTGTGCTGCTGGTCGCTACGCGCGAGGAGGGAATATCGCTGCCGCTGTGCCGCGATGATGAGTGCGAATTAACCCTTGAAGGCATGCTGACGTTTCTGGACCCACCGAAAGAGAGCGCGGGCAAGGCAATCCAGGCGCTGAAAGACAGCGGGATTAAGGTCAAAGTGCTTACTGGCGATAACCCGTTAGTGACAATGCGTGTCTGTCAGGAAATTGGGCTGGCTTCAGAAGCCATGCTGACCGGCAACGACATCGACGCCATGAGTGACGACGAACTGCGTCGGGACGTAGAACGCTGCATGATTTTTACCAAACTCACGCCTCAGCAGAAGTCACGTGTGCTTAAACTGCTGCAGCAAAATGGACACACCGTCGGCTTTCTTGGCGACGGGATCAACGATGCGCCCGCACTGCGCGAGGCGGATGTCGGGATCTCGGTCGACAGCGCGACAGATATCGCCAAAGAGTCATCGGACATTATTTTGCTGGAAAAAGACTTAGCGGTATTGGGTGAGGGCGTGCTGAAAGGGCGTGAAACCTTTGGCAATATCATCAAGTACCTGAACATGACGGCCAGTTCAAATTTTGGCAATGTGTTCTCCGTGCTGATTGCCAGTGCGTTTATTCCTTTTCTGCCTATGCTGTCTGTTCAGCTCCTGATTCAGAACCTGATGTATGACATCTCTCAGCTGGCGCTGCCCTGGGATAAAATGGACCGCGAGTTTCTGCGTAAACCCCGCAAATGGGATGCCGGTAACATCAAACGCTTTATGCTGTGGATGGGGCCAACGTCTTCCATTTTCGATGTCACGACCTTTGCGTTGATGTGGTATGTGTTTGGCGCGAATCATGCGGGTGCACAGTCGCTGTTCCAGTCCGGCTGGTTTGTTGAAGGCTTACTGTCACAGACGCTGGTGGTGCACATGCTACGCACGCAGAAAATCCCGTTTATTCAGAGTTGTGCCAGGTTACCCGTGCTGTTGACCACCGTGGGGATTTCCGCCGCCGGGATTCTGCTGCCATTCTCTTCGCTTGGCGCTATGGTCGGGTTAGTGCCGCTGCCATGGCACTATTTCCCCTGGCTGGTGCTGACGTTGTTGAGCTACTGCCTGGTGGCGCAGGGCATGAAAATGTTTTATATCAAACGTTTTGGGCGCTGGTATTAATCCCCCAGCTAGCGGTAAACCCATAACCTAATCAACCGCAGGTGGATGTCAGCATCGTTTCGCCCAGGCATCCACCTGTCTTCCCGCAAAATCCCAGCGTTTTTCTGCATTGCACACGTTGTTATGGATCAATTTATCAAAAGCGATGCCATAAATGTAAACCAGCCGTTAGTCATTCCCTCTCTCCCGTCGGATTTCTCTGATACAATTTGCGAAAAATTCACCGCCCCAGCGTCGGGGAATCTTCAGGTAAGCCGATATCTGCTATACCGCGTCCACCACAGCGGGCGTGGGTCGTTAACATTCCGTGTTGGTCTTCACGACGATAAGGCTGCTGTATCTGAATACGCATTTATCGTTCGGGCATGGTGCTCTACAGCGAATAATTGCGCGTCTTTCCCTGAGCAGATAAAGGTTCGTTGCCACGTATGTGTTTTTTATGGGTTATCCACGCTGTTTGTTGCCGGAGGACAGAATGCAACAGACAGAGTATGTGATTGATGAGTTGGTTCGGTATATACCGGCTCAGAGTTTGCTGTGTCTGGTGGATTCCAGCGAAACCAGCGTGCCGTTATCGCCGGCCTGCAACCATTTACTGGAAATGTTTCTGAAAAGCTCCGGCGTCGTGCTGTCCCGGGAACAGATTCTGGATAACTTCTGGCAAGAAACGGGCGCAACGCCATCTTCTAACAGCCTGAATGCTTACGTTTCAGCAATACGGCGTGGGTTGTCCTCTCTTGGCATCGATCAGGAGGCGATCACCACCGTCTACAAAGTGGGGTTCGTTTTTAATCCGGTTATCCGTATCCACAAAACGGAAATCCAGCCTGAGTCTTCCACGGAGGACATTCCTCCCGCCTCCTTACCGGTTACACGCCGCAGCGCGCGTCGTTACTGGGTGTTTTTCGGCATCCTGGTGCTGGTGGGGGCTGGATTTCTGCTCCCGCAGCTCATAAGAGAAAAGACGATGACGCCCATCAGCGTCGGCCAACTTAACGGCTGTGATGTGTTTTATCTCCCGGTTCACCCTGGAGAATCGACGTTTCCGACTGAAGCGGTGTGGCGCAAAATAATTGCGAGTAGCCAGATGGCCTGTCAGAAGGGCGGTCGGTATATGTTTTATGCCGACAGGAATGTTATGGCCGGACACCCTGGCAACATGTATGTCTCTTACTGCGTCAGAACAGAGAACAAAAAAATAGCATGCTCAAATTATACAGAGCTGGGATGGAGGCCGGACAATGACAACCCGTAAAAAACGCCTTGCCTCGTTGCTGGGTCTGATAACTGTCTTAGTGGGCTTGCTGGTTTATATCAGCTATTACTACGTTAAATCGCACCGTGAAATGTTTGAATTTACCTGTGCGGCCAATTTACAACAGCGCGATGCGACCACCGACTTTCATCTGGATGCCAGCTTTGTGCTGACGCTACGTTATTCAGGCGAGGCAATGGTCTCTGTTGATGGCACCGTGCATAAAAACGGTAAAGATTACGTATTAAGACGTAATGCGGAGTTCCAGTATTCTCCCTATATCCAGTTTCTTTATAAACTCAATCATTTCACCGTCCACCGGGGGCTGCGGGATAATGTGCCTGCTAACGTCCTGAATACTGATTTTTCTTACCTCTATATCACCAAAATAACCGATATGGATGATGCGGTATTAATTGGCACACGCGTTTTACCGCTCATTGTCTGCCATACACGCTAACTGATTTACCCAACGTGCACGTTATAGCGGGCTGCATAAAACGCGGCACGTTCGCCTGAGTGCGCGCTTTTTTTTCTTTTCTGGTGCGCCTTGCGCGAGCTTCATGTCGTCTTTTTCAGATGATAGTTTTGTATTTATTTATAAAATTAGAATTTTGTATCTAATATTGGTCTAGTTTAAGTGTTTGTGGTTGTCCTTTGGCGTCATTGTTAAATTAAGCCGTCGGTAAGATTGCCGTCAGTGAGGTTTGTTGCTGTTACAGACAGGCGATCTTATCCGGGCGTTTAATTTCTTCAATGAAGTCAGGTTTTGACCTTTATACGGAGCCAGCGATGAAAAATTTAGCATATAAAATTCAGTGTGAGGCGAAATGGAATCAGCTTCAGGAAACGGAAAGAAAACCCAAAATGAAAGACGTGATGATGTGCCTGATTAAACGTCAGGCTGAAGGCATTGTGACCCGGGACGTTGCGGATGAATGTGATATGTCTATTTATGCCGCGAGAAACTGGTTACTGAAGCTGGAAAACAGTGGCTTATTAAAAAAAGAGCCAGGACGTAAATCCTGCAAATGGTTCATCCTTTAATAATTAATACATCTTATCTCTGTTCTTATAAAATACGCGGTGCGATCTGGCCTGCCTTTTATTCTTTAATGGGCGACAAATAATCAGCAGGGCGACAGCACTCAGAAAAGGGAAAATAGCCAGTTGTAACCCGGCCAGGGTGGCTTCTGGAGACGGCGTCAGCACAGCATTTAGCGGGTTGCCCATCATGACATTTCCGGCCAGCGCAGCGCCCTCGACCTGAAACATCTCCTGTTGCGCGAAGGTGCGCAGCCCCAGGAGCAATCCACTCAGGCTGCCCGACAGGCGCATATCATTGCGCAGAAAGAGCGCCAGAAAGGGCACCCGCGCATAGAAGCCGATAGCAAAGACAAACTGGCTGGCTGGCAGAGCCGACGTCCATAAGCCTGGAGGCGCGGCGGTAACGGTGACACAGATTTAAAAACGCAGCGCAGCGTCAGGCATAGTAATGAATATGCTTCTTGCCATGTACTGGCGATGGCTCAATTTTAGCTCTGACCTTGAACACCTCCCACAGCAGGGATTCGGTCAGGATCTCATCTGGCGATCCCTGGGCAATCAGTTCCCCCTCCAGCATCACAATCAGCCGATCACAGAAGAGTGCCGCATGATTCAGATCGTGGATGGCAACAATACTGGTAACCGGAAGTTCGCTGATCAGCTTCATCAACTGGAGTTGATGGTGAATATCCAGGTGGTTAGTGGGTTCATCAAGCAGAATTTCATTGGGTGCCTGCGCTAACGCTCTGGCGATATGCACGCGCTGCCGCTCCCCACCGGAAAGACTTTGCCAGCCCTGATCGCAGCGTGAGCACATATCCACGCGCTTCAGGGCGGCTTCGACTATCTCGTCGTCCTGATGTGTCCAACTGGAAAAAGGCGAATGATGCGGGATTCGACCCAGTTTCACCACGTCACGCACGGTCATATTGGCGCTGGTTAACGCATGTTGCTCCACAAAGGCAACGCGACGGGCAAGTTGCTTTCTGGCAATGGATGACAGATCTTTGCCGTCCAGCAGTACCTTGCCTTTATGTTGCTTACGCAGGCCAGCCAGCAGGCGCAACAGTGACGACTTACCGGAGCCGTTCGGGCCCAGCAAACCCACGGTTTCGCCCGGTGACACCGCCAGGGAGACATCGTTAACGATAATTTTTTTCCCTACCTTCCAGGTAAGGTTTTGCGCGCTGATGCTCATTATTGCGTCCTGGAGCGATAAATAATAATTGCAAAGAAAGGCACGCCGACCAGCGCGGTGACTACGCCAACCGGCAGGCTTTGTGGCGCAATCAACATGCGCGATGCGATATCCGCCAGCACCATGAGAATTGCGCCCGCAATGGCACAGGCCACCAGCAACCGGCTGTGCAGCGGCCCAAAAAAGAAACGCATCACATGGGGAACGACCAAACCGACAAAGCCAATCGAGCCTGCCATGCTGACAATCGTGGCGGTCATCAGGGCGGTCGCGGTGAACAGCACCAGACGGACCACGCCGACCGGAATACCCAGCGAGGCCGCTGCGTCGTCACCAAAGGTAAAGGCATCCAGCGCGCGGGAGTAGTACAGGCAGACCGCTAAGCCGATCAGCACAATCACCAGAACCAACTGAAACTCAGGCCAGCGCACGCCACTAAAGCTGCCCAGCAGCCAGAACATCACGTCACGTGCCTGTTGGGCGTTAGCCGAGGTACTGATAGTGTAAGCGGTAATGGCATTAAAGAGCTGCGATGCCGCCACACCGGCCAGAATGGTACGTTCTGTTCCGCCGCGCGCGCCGTTGGTCAGCAGAGCAACAAACGCAAAAGCGGCAAAGGCACCGGTAAAGGCACCCAGAGACAGAGAGATGGCGCCGGCCCCGACGCCCGATACCACGATTAACACCGCACCTGTTGATGCGCCAGCCGAAACGCCCAGCACATAGGGTTCGGCCAGCGCATTTTTCAACAGGCTCTGCAGGACGGCGCCGCAAATGGCCAGGCCCGCACCGCTCAGCGCCGCAACCAATGCCCGGCTTAAACGGAAATCCCAGATAACGCTTTCATGAATGCGATTAACGGGCACATCCGTCATACCCAGTTTATTGGTCACGGTGTACATCACCGATTTCAACGGTATCGACAGTTCGCCCACGCTGACGCCCAGCGCGATAACGACAAACAGCACGACGATGGCGATGAGCGCGATAGCAATAAAGCTCACATTACGTCGCACCAGCACAACCTCTTCACGCATTAATTCAGGCCCATCTTACGTAACTGTTCGCCAACCTGTTCTGCACCATAAATTGTCCGGATCGTCGGGTTCATCGCCTGACCGTCCATCACCACAATATGGCCTTTCTTCACGGCATCCAGCTGGCTGACCGCCGGGTCGCTTTTCAGGAACTTGATCTTTTCTTCGGCGTTATCCAGTTTCCAGCGGTTACGGTCAAGGCTGGTGACCACGATGACATCCGGATTGGTGGCAATAATGCTTTCCCAGCTCACGGTGGGCCACTCGGTTTCCGTGGTAATCGCGTTATGACCGCCTAACACATTGGCAATAAAACCCGATGCGCCGTTTTTACCACCCACGTAAGCATCGGCAGACGGCGAGGAACTGGAGAACCAAAACAGGAAGGAGAGATCTTTTTTGCCTTTCGGGAAGGCTTTTCTCAGGGCGCTTTCGCGGGCTTTGAAGTCGTTGATCACCTGCTGGCCGCGATCTTCTACGTTAAAGATTTTGGCAAAATCGGCAATCTCTTCATAAACGTAGGACATATTCCACAGCGTGGCACGGCTACCGTAAATGTCGCCGGTGTTCTGTTTGGTGGCACACATGCCCGGAGACAGATAGGTATTCATCCCCACTGACTCAAAGTCTTCACGTTTGGCAACCTTGCTGTTAGGCCCCATCAGCAACTGAATCTGTGCGGCAACAAAGTCGGGATTCTTCGCCAGGATGGACTCCAGCGTGGGGATCTCCACCGTCAGTACCGGCACTTTGGCGTTTTGTTCCGCTAACTGGGGTAAGACTTTGGTCGGCCAGAATGCGCTGGCAACCATTTTATCCTGCAGTCCCAGCAACAGCAGAATCTCAGCGGTATTCTGCCCAAGCGCCACCACGCGTTCGGGTGCCTTAGTAAAGGTTTCTTTCTGACCACAGTTTTCAATCGTCAGAGGATAAGTGGTTGCCCAGGCGGAACTCGTCGTCAGGAAAATAAAACTCAACAGGCTAAGCATTTTTTTCATTTGTTTTGTCCATCAATAAAATGAGACTGCGTGCTTTTAACATTCTGGCGCGGCGAATTTTATCAGACATAAAATGTAAATAGAAATCATTATTAAATGGGTTATCTTTTTGCCGAAATGTATAAAAATAACTTGAGTGATTAAAGGGAGGTAACCTGACCGGTGGATATAGAAATAAATAACATTGAGCTAAAACAGGGGCGTAAATAATCCGCAGAAGTGAAGGTGGTGATGATTAACCTTATGATAGATAAAATAATATTAACCATATGAAACGTGATAAACGCGACGGCAGGGCGTTCCGGGGCGCGGGTTGACCCGGCCGCAGGTGCGTACAGCGCCAAATGACCTGGCTGCTGGCTGGGCAGCGTCCGCAACGCTATCGGCAGGGCCCGTCTGCTCCATCTCTGCTCCATCATCCACACAAACTCCAGCAATCTATTCTGCTTATCATCCTGCCACTTTCGTGGAGGATGAAATGAATACGCTGAACTACATCGCTAAATATGTGGAATATAACCTCAAAGTCGCGAGGTATTTCCTCATCAATGACACACGTTTTCATACGCAACGACTGCGCACGTTGCTAAACAGAGAGCCGAATCTGATTCATCCTGTCACGCTGAATGAAAAAATGTGCTATCGACTGATTTATGACAGAAACCCGCTTTATACGCAGTTGGCAGATAAACTCGCCGTGCGTGAATATGTGCTCAGCCGAACCGATGAACTGATGATCGCGCCGTTAATTAATACCTACAAAAACACCAGAGATATTGATTTTAACACCTTGCCAAATAGCTTCGTTATTAAGTGCAATCACGACAGTGGCAGCACGATAATTTGCAAAGATAAAGGTACGTTCAATACGCAAGCCGCGTTATTAACGCTGGATTTGGCCATGAAGAAAAATATGTATTACTGCACACGAGAATGGCAATACAAAGACATCGTGCCGACCCTTCTTTGTGAGGAATATATTGAGCTGTTCGAGGGGCGGGACAGAGGCACGACGCCTGAAATGTTGCGCATCCACTGCTTTGCGGGTTGTGCGAGTTTTATTGAAGCCGACTTCACCGATGAGCAGGGCAGGGAATATGTGAATGTCTACAACAGAAAATGGGAACTGCAGCCATTCCAGATTGAGTATCCCAACCATCCTGCTTCGATACCGGAACCTGCGCTGTTCTATCGCGCACTCTCTGCTGCCCAGGCGCTGGCAAAAGACATTGACTACTGCAGAGTGGATATCATGCTCAAAGACGACAGCCTGTATTTCAGCGAAATAACCTTAACGCCCCAGCGCGGCAAGCTCAAAATCCTGCCTCAGGAATGGGATGCTAAGCTCGGCGCGATGTGGCAGCAGCAGGCGTACCATAAAACCCACCGCTTTCCTTCCAGCCCAGCGGTGGATCTACGCTAAAGGGCAACGGGCCAGCGCAGTAAAAACAGTGAACCGCCCTGAGAGGAGGTCTGATAACTGATGTCGCCACCGTGGGCCTGCATAATGGCCTTCGCGACCGATAAACCCAGCCCACATCCCGCAGGGTTTATCGCCCGACCCGCCGTGCCGCGTTGAAACGGCTCAAACATATGACGCTGGAAATCCTCGGGCACGCCGGGGCCAGCATCTTCCACCTCAATAAAAAACGTGTTGTCCTGGTGTCCGCTGCGCACCCGGATGACGCCCGGCGTGGCGTAATTAAGGGCGTTATCAAATAAGATGGTCAGGCACTGAATAATCCGCAGCGGATCACATTGCGTAACGGCAGTATTTTGCTCAATGATCAGGTTAAATCCCTGCTCGCTAAACTGATGGCAAAACGAGGCGCTAACGTTCTCCAGCACGTCGTTAAAGGCGACGGGTTTAACATCCAGCATAAAAGAACCGCCTTCTGCCGCCCCCACAACGCGTAAATCGTCGATAAGCCGGGATAATCCCTCAGTCTGTCGCAAAAGACTTTTAAACAGCTGCGGATCGGGCTCAAATACCTCTTCTACCAGCCCCTGTAGCCTGCCGCGTAAAATCGTGACGGGCGTTCTGAGTTCATGGGCAATGGCGGCATTCCAGGACTTGCGTTCGTTATCCAGCGTCTGCAACTTTTCTGCCATTTCGTTAAAGTCTCTGACCAGAATATTGACCTCACCAAGGCGGCTCCGACTGTTAGCGGCGCGGGCACTTAAATCCCCCTGAGAAATGCGGCGTAAACTGGTGGCAACGGAGCTGAGTGGATTCAGTATTTTCGCGGAGAGCTTAAAAGCAAAAAGTAAGGCAATCAGGAAGCTGATTACAGAGCTGATCGCTATCCAGACCCAGTCAAAGACCGTCATGCTTTCACTGTTACTGGCGGATAAACCGCCGGGGAAATTATCGATGATAAAGCTGTAGAACAGGTAGGAGCCCACCACGGCGACGATAATGATAGTAAATGTCAGAGACAGCATAAACAGGAGGATTTGCCGACTGAGCGCTTTGTCTTTGTTCACTTCTGTTCACCCAGGCGATAGCCTATTCCACGAATACTTTCTGGCACGCCGGATAAGCCACAGCTTTCAAATTTTTTACGTAACTTGCTCATATGGCTGTCTACCGTTCTGTCGAGCGTATCGCTTTCGGGCAGGCAGGCATTAAGCAACTCTTCGCGGCTAAAGACTTTACGGGGATATTTTGCCATGTGCGTGAGCAGCTTAAATTCTGTGGTCGTCAGAACGGGTGTAAACGTCTGTCCATCGCTATGGATCTCAACAGAGAACTCATCGGGATAGATGGTCATAAAGCGGGTTCTTATCAGGGTTTGTGGTGGGGCCTGCGTTTTGGCTCTGCGCAGAACGGCTTCGATGCGGGCGACCACTTCCGACGGGTTAAAGGGCTTAACAATATAGTCATCGGCACCCAGACGAAGCCCCATCAGTTTATCGATATCCTGATCCAGCGCGGTAACCATAATCACCGGCGTGTTGCTGTCTTTACGCAAGGTGGAAAGCACGTTCCAGCCATCTATTAACGGCAGTTGAATGTCCAGCAGCACCAGGTCAGGCTGTAAGCTTTTGATTAAGGCCAGGGCGTTTTCGCCATCTGCCGCATGTACGGCTTTCATTCCGGCGCGTTTGATGTAACTGATTAAGATATCAGAAATTTCAAAGTCATCCTCTGCCACCAGGATTAGATTATCGTTACTCATAACGCCCTCAAGATGAATAAAACCTGTTGCGGATGATGAGGGCAGCACAGTCAGACATTAAGCTCGCCCTTGCATCAGGAACATTACGCCTGTCAGTACAGGCAGACCAGCAAAAGCACCGGGCCGGGCAGCAGAATAAAACGACCTGCCTGCCATTCGCACACCGCGAGGTGACCGGGTCGCGCGGTGATGCGGCGACGGGGAAGGCTATCAGCGTCCGCACCACTCTTTCTGCAAGATGGCGAAAATCAGCGTGTTTTCATAAAGGGTTATGCCGTCATCATCAGTAAATGACACATGCTCTTTGAAACAGCCCTCCAGCCGCATTCCCAGACGCTGGCATAACTTTTGCGATCCGTCGTTATAATCCGCAACGTAGGCGTAAATGCGCCTCACATTTTTCACCTTGAATAAGTAATTAAACAGGCAGGTTGCGGCTTCCTGAGCAAAGCCATGACCGTGATATTCAGGATTAAGATACCATCCCACGCTCATTGTCTTCGCGTCAGGCTCGTCGTCGTTAGAGGCAAAAAAATGGCCAATTAAGGCATCCGTCTGTTTCAGACACAGGGCAAACTGCGTCGCGTCGCGGCTTCTGTTTTTTGCTTCCTGCACGGCGGCGGCAAAATCCTCCAGCTTCTCATCCAAAAAACAGGCTGGATAAGGATCGGATAAATACGCAAACAGGCCCGCCGCATCCTGTTCCATAAATTTTCTGATGATTAACCTTTCGGATTCGGCTATTTTCATATCAGATTTTTCCCGGTGAAATAGACAGGAGGGTTATTTTTGTCCTGTGCTGTATTAATCTGTTTAATGAATGAATTTTGGCGTATATTACGTCCTGCGCTTTTAAGTTGTCTATCTAATATATTACTTTATGAATAAATTTTTTTAACTTTTACGCATCCATACTCTCTCCATAAATTTTACATAATAGGTCATTGTTAACGGATTACACTCCGGAATAATGCGCATTATTAGAGAGTATGTGTGATGACGCCCCGGAATTTAATAAAATTAAACTTTTGTGTTTTATTTTTGTTACTGTTCGCCACCGGTTTAAATCCCGCAACAGTTTTATCACAACATCCTTATATGACCGTTCAGGGGAAAAGCGTCATAGCGACGCCGTACCGCCCTGTGAAACCCCTCAGTCGTTCTGCCGGGCGTACAGCCCAGAAAACGCTCTGGGAAGCGGTGGCTACCCATGCACTGGCCTGCCGGGGAGGCCGCGCAACCCGGCTTTTATATAAGGCTGCTCTGCGCCGACTCAGGGAGCCGTGAACGCATACAGCAGGCAAGCCAGTCACGATGATGTTGGTTTGACAGACAACGTTTTACATCAGAGATCACGCGAGGGCGCGTGAATAACAGCACAACAGATGAGGGCTTTGGCCAGCATCTTTCTTTTGTTTAGTCAGGGTAAATCATGCCTCAGTTTTTTATTAATCGACCCATCTTTGCCTGGGTAATTGCCGTCTTTATTATCTTGTTTGGTCTGCTCTCCATTCCAAAATTGCCTGTCGCACTTTACCCCTCGGTCGCACCGCCAACCATCAGCATTAACGCTTCTTATCCAGGCTCGACGCCGGAAAGCATGAATAACAGTGTGGTGGCGCTGATTGAGCGCGAGCTTTCATCGGTTAAGCATGTGCTGTATTACGAATCGTCCAGCGATACCAGTGGCATGGCGACGATAACGGTGACCTTTGCGCCAGGCACCGATCCGGAACTGGCCCAGGTGGACGTGCAAAACCGCATCAAAGTGATTGAGTCGCGGCTGCCGCAGGTCGTGCGGCAGAATGGACTGAGCGTTGAAGCCTCAGGTGCTAACTTTTTGATGATCGTCGGACTGACGTCGAAGGACGGCAAGCTTACCGAGGCCGATCTCAGTGATTATTTTTCCCGTAATATTTCCGAAGAGCTTCGTCGGGTTGAGGGCGTCGGTCGCGTTCAGCTGTTTGGTGCAGAGAAAGCGATGCGAATCTGGGTGGACCCGGTAAGGCTTAGCCAGTATCGCCTGACCATCAGCGATGTCAGTCGGGCCATTACTACCGAAAATACCCAGATTGCGCCCGGACGTACCGGCGACTCGCCAGCGGTTGCCGGTCAGCAGGTTAGCTATCCATTACTGGTTAAAGGACAGCTTGGTTCACCGCAGGAGTTCGCGAATATCACCCTGCGCGCAAATCCGGATGGCTCACGCGTGGTGCTGAGCGATGTGGCGCGAGTGGAACTCGGCTCACAAACGTACAGTTTTGCCAGCCGTGAAAACGGACATGTTTCGACCGCCGCGGCTATCCAGCTTTCGTCCGGCGCAAATGCGGTAAAAACCGCAGAGCGGATCAAACTCCGCCTGAACGAGCTGAGGCAGGCAATGCCAGAGGGCATGGCTTACAGCATTCCTTTTGATACCACGCCGTTTGTGAAGATCTCTATCGAGAAGGTGATTCATACCTTTATAGAAGCCATGATTCTGGTCTTCCTGGTGATGTACCTGTTCCTGCAGAACGTTCGCTATACCTTTATCCCTGCCATCGTTGCGCCCATCGCCCTGCTGGGCACCTTTACCGTTATGCTGCTGGCCGGTTTCTCGGTCAACGTGTTAACCATGTTCGGTATGGTTCTGGCGATAGGGATTATCGTTGACGATGCGATAGTGGTGGTTGAAAACGTCGAGCGAATCATGGCGGAAGAGGGGCTCGGTCCAAAAGAAGCGACGCAAAAGGCGATGAAAGAGATAACCGGTGCGGTAATCGGTATCACCCTTGTGCTGAGTGCCGTCTTCATTCCCATGGCGATGGCCAGCGGTTCCGTCGGGGCGATTTACCGGCAGTTTACGCTCTCCATGGCGGTTTCCATCTTAATCTCTGCCTTCCTGGCGCTCAGCCTGACGCCTGCGCTGTGCGCCACGCTGTTAAAATCCACTGATAAGCATGCCCATCAGAAAAAAGGCTTTTTTGGCTGGTTTAACAATAAGTTTGCCGCCATGACTCACCTTTATGGTCGCGGCGTAAGCCGCTTATTAAAACGGGTGGGCGGCGCATTAGGGGTTTATCTGGCCCTGTGTCTGCTGCTTGTCCTTGCGATGAAAAACCTGCCTTCTTCGTTTCTGCCGGAAGAGGACCAGGGATTCTTTATGACCTCTATCCAGCTACCGTCAGACGCTACGAGTGAGCGCACGCTAAAAGTGGTTAAAGCGTTCGAACAGCAGGTGCTTTCAAGCCCCGCTATCCAGTCAAGCATCGCGATTATGGGGTTCAGCTTTGCGGGGTCCGGCCCCAACTCCGCCATGGCCTTCACGACGTTAAAAGACTGGGGCGAACGGCAGGGGGCCACTGCCTTTTCCGAAGCCGAACGTGCTCAGAAAGTGATGTCGGCTAATCCCGACGCGGATACCTTCAACCTCATCCCGCCGGCCATTGACGGACTGGGTAATTCATCGGGTTTTACCCTTCGCCTGCAGGATCATGCTGGTAAAGGTTATGCAGCGCTGAAACAGGCGGAAGAGCAGCTACTGGCCCTGGCGGCGAAAAGCCATGTGGTGCGGGATGTGTACGTTGACGGTTTACCCGATGGGCAGATGATCAGGCTTAATATCGATCGGCAAAAGGCCTTTGCCATGGGGGTTTCTTTTGACGAAATCAGCCAGACGCTGTCCGGTGCGATGGGGTCGCTTTACGTTAATGATTTCCCAAACAGCGATCGTATGCAGCAGGTCATCATTCAGGCCGACGCGAAATATCGTATGCAGCTCGACGATATACTCGGATTGTATGTCCGTAATGCGACGGGCGGGATGGTTCAGCTCTCTGAATTTGTTCATGCCGAATGGGAAACAGCACCGCTGCAGTTAGTCCGCTATCAGGGCTATCAGTCCATAAAGATAAACGGCAACCCCGCACAGGGATATTCAAGCGGCGATGCGCTTAACGAGATGAGTCGCCTGGCTAAACAGCTGCCCGAAGGATTCGCGATTGAGTGGACCGGTGGCTCGTTGCAGGAGCAGCAATCGGCTTCCGAAGCGCCGATGCTGATGGTGCTGTCCATGCTGGTGGTGTTCCTGGTGCTGGCAGCCCTTTATGAGAGCTGGTCGGTCCCGGTCTCCGTTATGCTGGTTGTGCCGCTTGGGCTGCTGGGCGCGGTCATTGCCGTCAGCCTGATGAATATGCAGAATGATGTTTTTTTCAAAGTCGGCATGATCACCATCATTGGACTGTCCGCAAAAAATGCCATTCTGATTGTCGAATTTGCTAAACAGATGCATGAAGGGGGAAAAGGGCTGGTTGAGGCAACGCTGGAAGCTTCGCGTATGCGTTTACGACCTATCCTGATGACATCACTTGCTTTCACGTTAGGCGTGATGCCATTGATGCTGGCAAGCGGGGCCAGTGCCAGAACGCAGCAGGCGATTGGCAGCGGCGTGTTTGGCGGCATGATCAGCGGCACGCTGCTGGCAATATTCTTTGTACCGCTGTTCTACTTTTCCGTTATGAACGTCACAGAGAAGTTGGCGCGTAAAAGGTCTTAACAGTCCTTGAAAAACGGACGTGATGGCAAGCCTGAACCCGGTATGCTGTCGCGTCCTTTCCGTCTGCATCGCAGCCAGGCCTGCCATAAAAGTATAAAAAACCGTTCGAGAGCCTCATGCTATACGGCTCGGCCTGTCCGGTGGGCTGTGGTGATATGGATTACCACGATTGGCGGCGTGCGTTTATGAAGGCGAACGCCCCATCGCTAAAACGGGCATAGTGTCCGGTCAGTCACCAATGTCACCAACGTCACCGAAGTCATCAAAATGCAGGTTGTGTCTCGGTGGCGATTTCAGCCGCTAAAGCCAGACGACGGAGCTCATCTTTCATCAGGGCAGGCTGTGTCCGGGGAATAAAGCCGCTGGCGCAGAGAGTGCGTATAAACGCTGGCGGGCCGCCACAAATACGCTTTGCCGCCTGAAGACGAGGCGAAATGCAAAGGGACGCTTAACTGGCCGACGATGTCAGGCGCGCGGGTCGCTCAGGATACATGGCAATGCCGCCCGACCCTTTCTTGCACCGCGTGCAATGGCAGGCAGACATATCCAGCCTGTCGGCCTGCAGGAGAAACTGACACTTTCCACACAGGCAATGTCCGCTAAACCTTTGCAGGGCTTTCCTCTTTCACCTGAGTGAATACAAAAAAGCCAGCCCACAAGAGCTGGCTTTGTATGAGTAAGGTCTTATCAGAACTGATAAACCAGACCTACAGCAACGATATCATCCGTGGAGATACCGGCTGCTTTGGTGAAGTCATTGTCATCCAGCAGGTTGATTTTATAATCGACAATCGCTGACATGTTTTTGTTGAAGTAATAGGCCGCGCCCACGCCCACGTATTTCACCAGATCCTGGTCGCCAAAATTGCCTTCAATATCTTTGCCTTTGGACTGCAGGTAAGCAAGGGTTGGACGCAGGCCAAAGTCGAACTGGTACTGCGCGACCATTTCGAAATTTTGCGCTTTGTTAGCGAAACCGATGGCACCATCACCGATGCGGGTGGCGTTATAGGTCTGAGTGAACTGCGCTGCCAGGTAAATATTATTGGCATCATATTTCAAACCGCCGGTATAGGTTTCGGCATTATCACCTTCACCCAGTGTCATACCATTTTGGTCCAGAGTACGTTTGGAGTGAGAATAGGCCAGACCTGCGCTGATACCGTCCCAGAAGGTATAGGTTACAGCCGCACCGTAGCCATCACCATTTTGCTTCTGAGCATTACGCCCGTTATTGGTGGCGCCTTCTCCGCTATTGCCCCCGTTTCTGCCCTGATACTGCAAGGCAAAGTTCAGGCCATCAACCTGACCGAAGAAGTCGGTGTTACGGTAGGTCGCCAGGCCGTTGGCACGCTGCTGCATAAAGTTATCAGAACCGTAAGTGTCGCCGCCAAACTCAGGTAACACATCGGTCCATGAGGTCACATCGTAAACCACACCGTAATTACGGCCATAGTTAAACGAGCCATAGTCACCGTATTTCAGACCTGCAAAGCCCAGGCGGGTCCATGACTGATCGTTGTCACTTTCCGTTTTATTAGCCTGCATATTGTATTCCCACTGACCAAACCCAGTCAGTTGATCGGTAATCTGCGTCTCGCCTTTAATGCCCAGACGAGCATAGGACTGATCACCATCTTCACCTTTGTCATCTGAGAAATAATGTAAGCCCTGTACTTTGCCGTACAGATCAAGTTTGTTTCCATCTTTGTTATAAACTTCAGCAGCATTTGTTGTACCTGCTGCTAACAATGTAGTTACTGCCACTGCAACTAATTTAAGTTTCATGTGAGAAGTCCTTTTATTTATCTTTTGTATTTACCTGAGCCATTGATGAATGAGGCGCGCTTAAATGGCTCACTACTTTTAAATGACAATGCGGTACGAATTCAATAATAAGTTTCCTGTGCGTGCGACTTATTTATCTTTATATGATCTGGATCTATGTGAGTGGAACTGTATGTTATCATTGTGTTTTTTAATTGCTTCTCTTGGTTGGTTTGTTTTTTTAATGTCTTTGTTGTTTTTTTAATATGGTTTTTTATGATTTTATTTTGGTTGGGTGGTTATTTTTACTTTGCGGTGTTTTTTAATTGTTTTAAATGATGAATGGACGGGTTAATTTCCCGCTCCATATGTAAGTGAATGACTTAATGGTAGGTTGGGTTGTTAGGTTGGTATTATTGAATGGTGGATTTTATGTTGAAATGAACGAAGATTGAAGTCGGTATTCAATATTGATTTTTTAAAATAAATATTAAAAAATTTGGCAATGGACATAAACGCATCATTAGTTGCCAGTAAAAAATATATTAGCGAATTGCGCTCTGTTGTTTCCCCTTATATTTTTGCTGAGGTGCAAAAGAAATGCTGAGTTCAACACAGGAGATCATTAAACGACGTATAAGATTTTGCCCTCTCAGGAAGTATGGCGGAAGGGCGCGCCTGTTTAGAAAGTCGAGGCTATGAACTGATTACGGGTTCAGGGATGGGAGAGGAAGATATCATTCGAGATATCTCTGGCTGTGACGGCATTATCGTTCGTCTTTCAAAAATGTCCGATCGCGATGTGATCGACAAAGACGCACTGCTGCAGATCGCTCGCCTCAACCATGCTCGGCATCAGCCCGACAACCCTGTGGCGTAAGTTAAAAGAGTACGAGCTTAGCGGCTGAACGCGGCTGACGAAGCGTCTTTGATGTAGTCAACAAATGCCCTTAACGCCGAGGACATATAATGGCGGCTGGGATAGTAAAACTGCAGGCTGGGCTGTTCGGGTAACCATGCCTCCAGCACCGGAATCAGCCGACCGTCCGCCAGGTAAGGTTTAACCTGTTCGTGATAAAGATAGCCCATTCCCGCGCCGCACAGCACGGCATCAAGCTGAGAGTCCATATCATCCAGTACGATATTACCGCCCGGAAGTATCTCAAGCCTGCCTTCCGGGCCGCCGAATTCCCATTGATAAATGCGACCGCTGCCGTGACGAAACATCACACATTGATGATTAACGATGTCACGTGGGTGCGCCGGGGGCGCATGGCGGGCGAAATAGTCCGGCGTGGCCACCACAACCAACTTAATTTTGGGGCCGACAGGAAGGGCGATCATGTCTTTTTCAACCCTGCTGCTGAGACGAATGCCTGCGTCAAAACCCTCTTTAACGATATCCACCAGCCGGTCTTCTGTGGTGATTTCCACGCGGATATCCGGGTAAAGCCGACTGAATGCTGCCACCAGCGGGATTAACACCATGCGCGAGGCCAGACGCGAGGAATTAATTTTCAGTGACCCCATTGGCGTCTGACGAAAACAGTTAGCCTCATCGAGTATCACATTGATTTCATCAACGGCCGGGCGCAAACGTTCAAACAGATTTGCACCCGCTTCCGTGAGTGCAACGCTTCGCGTCGTACGGTTGAACAACCGAATTTTCAGCCGCTGCTCCAGCTGCTTTATGGCATGGCTAACCGCCGAGGGCGACAGGCCCAGCTCGTCACCGGCCGCGCGAAAGCTTTTGTGGCGGGCGACCGCGATAAAGGTCGCGAAGTCATAAACGTTCAGTTTCATTAGTGAAAATCTCTCATTAACCCATCTCAAATCATAGGTTTCACACAGTAATGTGGCGAGCGTAATGTGAGTGCCTCAACACAAGATGAGGTGAAAGATGAAACCAGCAAACCTGTATATCGTTTGGTCACATCCCCGTGCCGATTCACTCACCGCACAGATGGTGGCGAGCCTGCGCCATCGGGCGGAACAACGGGGCGCGCATGTTAAAACGCTGGATCTCTACCGCAGTGGCTTTGATCCGGCGATGCGGGAAGAGGACGAACCAGAGTGGGAAAATCCCGCTAAATGCTACTCGCCACAAGTCCATCGCCTGTTCAACGAGCTTAACGATCGGGATGCCATTATTTTTGTCTTCCCGTTATGGTGGTACAGCTATCCCGCCATGTTAAAAGGCTATCTGGAACGCGTGTGGAACTATGGTCTGGCCTACGGTGAAAACAGCGCGTTAAAAGATAAAAAAGTACGCTGGCTGGCGCTGGTCGGCGGTTCTCAGCAAACCTTTATTAAATACGGCTGGGAGAAAAACATTACGGATTACATGATGGGCGTTACGGACTATCTGGCGATCGGTGACGTGGAGGTTCATTTCCTCTATAACACCCTGGGGGTGGAGGAGACGATTGAGGACAGCCACTCGCATTATGAGCAACTGTTTGCACAAGCGCGGGCGGTCGTAGACAGTACCATTGGATAAAACATGGCAGGGCGATTGCTGCCCTGCAAAACGGCGTACGTGACAGCCTGGCCTGTATCGGCGGTCGGGCGTCGACAGGAGATGACCAAAATGAAAATAGCCATAGCGGGCCTGTTACTGATATCCGGCTCTGCCATTAGCGCGGTGAGCAGTTGCGATGTTATTGGTGGTGGGGCGCAGTATCAGGAGCGTCTTACGCCGGATAACGTCGCCCACTATGTTACTGTCCGCACTTTCGATGCGTTGAAACAGGCTGTCGACAGCAATCATCCCTTCATCTATGTCCCGGGTGATGTCACCATCACGGTGCCGAATCAGCCACAGGCTTTGCGCATCAAAGCCGGGCAGACGCTTTTTAGCAATCGTGGTGAAAAAGGCAGTCGGGGCGCTTTATTACAAACGCCGCGGCTCAATGACGGACTTAATCAATATCCTGTGTATGTTGTTGAGGCTAAAGCAAGGATAACCGGGCTGCGTATTGAAGGCCCCTCTGGACAACCGAACACGCCGAATAAAACGATTGGTATCCAGTTTTTACCCGGCACCGATCATATTGATATCGACAACAATGAGATTTATCACTGGCCGTGGGCCGGGATTAGCGTAAAAACGTCCGTCGACAATAAAATTCATCACAACGTTATCCACGATAATATCCGTACCCAACTGGGCTACGGTGTGGTGGTACAAAATGGCCACGCCCAGGCCGATATCTACTGCAATACCTTTAACGCTAATCGTCATGCTATTGCCGGAAAAGGCGATGACGGTGAGGGCTATCATGCTTATAACAACCTTGTGCTCAATGGCGGAGCACGGGGCGCTTACCATCAGTTTGATATGCACAAGGGCGCGCAGGGCCACGGCGGGAAAAACATCATCATAAACAATAATCTGTTTGATTATGGCCGCTACGGGACGTCAAACCGAGGCAGTGTTTATATTCGAGGTGTACCGACCGACGGGCCGGTTAGCGTTAACGACAATCTGTTTACCCAGCCCTGGACGGTAGGCTCGCAAACCGCAGTGGGTGGTGTGCCTGGCTCAATCCCGCCGGTTGAGGAGATTAAACGCCACAATCGTTTCAGTGTGGCGGCACATTACAGCAAAGATGCGGCCGGATTTTGTGTTGTCTCCGTGACAGAGCACAGGATGCCGGTGAACTGTGAGTCGGTTGCTTCTGTGCTTGCGAAATAATCGATGGCGAGGCTGCACAGAAAACCGGTCATCGGTTGCTGCGGGCCACATTCTGATGTGGCAGATGGAAACGCACTAAACGACTGAACCTCACCACGGGCGTTTCGGGTTCCTCCCCATGATATCCTGCGGAGGAACCTGTCCAGCGTCAGTCATAACAGGTTTCGGGGTCAGCGCGCACGACCATTCATTGTGCTTCAGCCTCGGACGTTTCCGGCACAACGGCGGGGTTTTTTTTGCCTAATAAGGCCAGCGCGTGTTGCTCTCCCCACTGCTTTAACAGCCCAAGCAAGGGCGCAAGCGAAGCGCCTTCTTCGGTCATGCTGTACTCCACCTTCGGCGGAACTTCAGCATACACTTCGCGATGAATTAACCCGACGTTTTCCAGTTCCCGAAGTTGCCGCGTGAGTACCCGCGGCGTGATATCACCCAGCCGTCTTCTTAGCGCATTAAACCGCAGCGTTTCGTTTTGCAGGTGGTAAAGAATCATCCCTTTACCCTTGCCGCCAATCAGTTCCAGCGTGGCTTCAACCGGGCAGGCCACCGCATCGTAATTTTCATATCTTGGGGTTTTTACAGTATCCAAAATGTACCTATATCACCTAAATGACCGTATTTAATAAAATGCACATATGGTCTATGTTTAGCAACTGCTGATTAAGACATCCCTCTTTTAACGGAGAAAAGCATGAAAGCACTTACCCTTAAAGCACCAGGCGGCCTCAACAATATCCAAGTGTCGGACATCGCCGATCCGGGCCAACCGGGCAAAGGTGAGATTCGGGTCGCTATCAAAGCCGGCTCCCTGAATTTTCACGATCTGATTGTCGCGACCGGGCAGTTTCCAACCGAAGATGGCCGCATCCTGCTGTCTGATGGTGCAGGCGTTGTTGACGCCATTGGCGAAGGCGTTAACGATTTCCGTGTGGGCGATAGCGTGGTTTCGACGTTCTTTCCTGTCTGGCTGTCCGGCAAACCCACGGCAGACGTCGGTGGCTTCGCCCACACGCCAGGAGACGGCATTGATGGCATGGCCAGCGAATACGTGGTGCGTTCTGAGAATGCCTTTACCCATGCCCCGAAAGGCTGGACGCACACTGAGTCAGCCACGATCACCACATCTGGCCTGACAGCCTGGCGCGCCCTGATTACCGAAGGCAAACTGCAGGCCAACGATACCGTGCTGGTGCAGGGAACGGGCGGCGTGTCCATTGCCGCCCTGCAGATCGCCAAAGCGATGGGTGCCAGGGTGATCGCCACCTCCTCATCAGATGAAAAGCTTAAGTACGTTAAAGCGTTAGGTGCCGATGAAACCATCAACTACCGCAGCACCCCGAACTGGGGCGATAGCGTCCTCGCACTGACCAACGGCGTGGGCGTGGATCATGTTGTTGAGGTGGGCGGCCCGGCGACGCTGGGCGAGTCACTGAAAGCGGTCAAAATCGGTGGGCACATCACCCAAATCGGTATCATTTCCGGCGATGAAGCAACGCTGTCCATTCTGTCTGTTCTGGCGAAGCAGGTCAGCATTAAAGGCGTGATCGTTGCCAGTCGTCAGGACCAGATTGACTACGTGAAGGCGCTGGAAAGCATGAACCAGAAACCGGTTATTGACCGGACGTTTAAATATGACGATATTGCCGAGGCCTTCGCCTGGCAGCAGAGCGGCTCGCATCTGGGCAAAATCTGTGTTGAGTGGTGACAGGTAGATAAAGTGGGCAGGTAAGCCATGTCCTAAAGGGCGAAAACCTGCATGTCGTCTGTCAAAAAAGGGTGCATATGCTGTGCACCCTTTTCAACAAAACCCCCTGCACAGCAAGGGGAAATGAGCGGTGTTGTCATCCAACGGCTCGAACCTTGTCTGACTTGCAGGCTCAGCCCCTCTTCATCATCTTTTAGTCATTATCATGAATATAATACGCGGCATCAGCAGGCTGAAAATCGGTCATTTCGCCTGTGGCGATGCCCGTGGCTAATGCCTGCTTGTTGTCCAGCAGCTTATGGTTATCTTCACTGTAGGTGATCTTTTCAATCTGCTCATCAGTGAGGTGGGTGCAGGACTGATAAATCGTTTTTATCACGTTCCGGTATCTGCTGGTAAATTCGCTTTTCTCGTCCAGCATATTTTCACTGACATTGCTACGCGGCGGGTTTCCAACGGTTGGCGCATGCAGTAAGAAAATGCTGTCACCCATAACCTGCCTCTTTTGTGCGCCGCAGTAGATCATCGTTGCCGAGGACTCAACGGAGGAGGCGTTCACGGTCGTAACGGGAATGGGGGAGTTTTTAACGACCTGATAACCAATTTTCCCGGCATCAATGTCACCACCGGGGCTGCTGATATAGAGCAGCACCTGCGTGGCTGATTTATAATTCTGACCGATCTCATCGAGCACGGATGAAAGCGACATCACCTTATTAAGCGTGACCGCGCCGGTAAAAAACACCTTTACGGATTTAACCGTATTTGGCGGGCGTTTGCCGTCAACGACTCTGTTGATAGCAGCCAAAGAGGGTGCACTGATCGTAATAAACAGGGCCGCTATCAAAGCGTTATATTTCATTGTTGAATCATCCCTCCGTTTTTTTCATTTCTTATCAGCCACAGGGATTTTATGCAATGCCGATTCGTTTGTTGCAGGGCTTTGTTACCCTTTACTATATTTCTCATTATTATTTATCAGGCATTTTTAATTATTAGGGTGCGAATTTTTTTTCCTCGCGATATTAATAGTAATAGCGTGAATCCCGGAATACCTGATGCTTAACACTGTTTTGAATATCGCGAAACCTGTTATCAGTGAACACCTGCGCCTCTGAACGGAGTGCTGTTACCTGAAAGCAAATAGTGGCGCATGGAGGATAATCCAGTTGTCGGGTGATTGCCGGATAACCGTGAATGCGTTGACCAGGCACGTTCGACGCGTGCACTGAAGGCGCTCTCAACACAAAACGCTGTCGGTGTCGGTCAGGTCATCGATTCGCGCCTTATCCTGGGTGTATTTTCGCCTGTCTGCGCTCGCGTGCAGTGAAAACATGAAGAGACCTTCGCGCGACATCACGTTTTTAGTGGCGGTGTATTGAGGCGCAAAATGAAACTGATAAGATGCCTTTTTTGGATTGTTACTGCTGCGGCAGGCAAAACCTGATTTCCTGGCCTGTGCCGGAAGTCGGGTTTTTTTGTTTCTGGGGTTCTGATGAAAATCGCCAAAATACTTAATAACAATGTGGTGGTTGTTCTGGATGAGCACGGGCGTGAGCAGGTTGTTATGGGCCGGGGGCTGGCGTTTCAGAAACGTGTGGGTGAAGCGCTGGACAAGCAGCGTGTAGAAAAGGTGTTTGCGCTGCAAAACGATGAGCTGGTTCATCGCCTCGGGGAGTTACTCAACCAGATTCCGCTGGAGGTGATGACGACCTGCGATCGCATTATCGAACGGGCAACACAACAGCTGGGGAAATTGCAGGACAGTTTGTACATCACCCTGACCGATCACTGCTACTTTGCGATTGAGCGACAGAAGAAAGGGCTGGCGATTAAGAACGTTCTGCTGTGGGACATCAAACGGCTTTATCCCAGGGAGTTTGCATTAGGGCAGGAGGCCAGGCAAATCATTGCCAGCCGTCTTCATACCGAGCTGGACGAGGACGAAGCCGGTTTTATCGCGCTGCATCTGGTCACCGCGCAGCTCAACAGTGAAATGCCAGAAGTGATGCACGTGACGCATGTTATGCAGGAAATCCTGCAACTGGTGAAATATCAACTGAAGCTGGATTACCAGGAAGAGTCGCTCAGTTATCAGCGCTTTGTGACGCACCTGAAATTTTTTGCTCAACGCATGTTAACGCGCACCGTGGTGCCGGATGATGATGTTTCACTGCATTCGGCAGTCAAAGACAACTATGCGAAAGCCTGGAAATGCGCGGAGAAAGTTTCACAGTATCTACAGCAAAGCTATCAGCGCGAACTGACAACGGAAGAGATTATGTTTCTTGCCATTCATATCGAACGGGTAAGAAAAGAGGCGCATTAAGCCTTATTAACACAGGATTGTAACTGCATTGCGCAGGCAAAACCTGAGCGCGGCCCATGACACACAAGGGGGCCGTTCTCAGGTTTTTTTATTTTTAACAGATGCCAGCGGCATCGCTCTGAGGACATCAACATGAAATATCAACCGTTGGCCAGGGATATTCTCAGCCACGTCGGCGGCAAAGAGAACATCATCAGTCTGGTGCATTGCGCCACGCGTCTTCGCTTCCGGCTCAAAGACCATCATCAGGCGGATGTTGAAGGGCTCAGGCAGCATCCCGATATCATCATGGTGGTAGAGAGCGGTGGACAGTTTCAGGTGGTGATCGGCAACCACGTTCACGAGGTCTGGCTGGCGGTATGTGATGAAGCGGGACTCACTGACGAGACGCACGACCACAGCGATGATAAGGCTGAAAAGGGGCATTTTTTTGGCCGCCTGATTGATGTGATCTCCGCTATTTTCACGCCGTTTATCGGCATTCTTGCCGCCTCCGGTATTTTGAAAGGGCTGCTGGCTCTTGCGGTGGTGTGCGGATGGCTGACCACCGACAGCGGCACCTACAAAATCTGGTTTGCCGCCAGCGATGCGTTGTTCTTCTTTTTTCCGCTGGTGTTGGGTTATACGGCCGGTAAGAAGTTTGGCGGTAATCCTTTTATTACCCTGGTCATTGGTGGCGCGCTGACGCATCCGATGATGCTTGAGGCTTTTCACGCCAGTCAGCAAGCCGGGGCGATAAGCGAGTCATTTCTTGGCATCCCGATTACCTGGTTCAACTATAGCTCCTCTGTGATTCCCATTATTCTTGCTGCATGGGTCAGCTGCTGGCTGGAAAAGCAGGGCAACAGGCTGTTGCCCTCATCGATGAAAAACTTCTTCGCGCCGCTGATCTGTATTGTGGTGACCGTGCCGCTGACCTTTCTGGTTATTGGCCCGGTGGCGACGTGGCTCAGCCAGTTGCTCGCGAATGGCTATCAATGGATCTACGAACTGGCACCGTGGCTGGCCGGCGCGGCAATGGGCGCACTATGGCAGGTCTGCGTGATTTTTGGTCTGCACTGGGGCCTGGTTCCGTTAATGATCAACAATCTGGCGGTGCTCGGTTATGACTCAATGCTTCCCATGTTACTGCCCGCCGTGATGGGCCAGGTGGGCGCCACGCTGGGGATTTTTTTACGCACCCGAGACGCCCGTCAGAAAATGCTGGCGGGATCGTCGATCATGGCCGGCATCTTCGGCATTACCGAGCCTGCGGTGTATGGCGTGAATCTGCCTTTGCGGCGTCCGTTTATCTTCGGCTGTGTCGCAGGCGCGATTGGCGGAGCCATCGTGGGATTCAGCCACGCGCACGTTTATTCATTTGGCTTTGCCAATATTTTTACCATCGCGCAGATGATCCCGCCTGGTGGCGTCGATATGACGCTGTGGGGCGGCATCGTCGGTGCGCTGGTGGCATTCGTCCTGAGCGGTGTGCTGACCCTTGTGGCTGGCATGCCCAAAACGCTGGCGCCCGATCTTCCAGGCGTTCTGTCTGTCGAGAAGAACGAGGTGCTGGCACCGATGACGGGGACGGTGTTAGCTCTCGATCAGGTGCCTGATGCCACGTTCGCCAGCGGCGTGATGGGTAAAGGCGTCGCCATTATTCCAGCCGATAACCAGGTTATTGCGCCCTTTGCGGGCGAAGTCGCCTCGCTTTTCCAGACGAAACACGCCATTGGCCTGCTGAGCGATAGCGGTATTGAAGTGCTTATTCATGTCGGCATCGACACCGTCAAACTCGAAGGGAAACCTTTCACCGCCCACGTAAACGTCGGCGACAAGGTGCAACCTGGGGACATTCTGCTGACGTTTGATCGTCAGGCCATGCTTGCTGCCGGATTTGATCTGGCAACGCCCATCATTATCAGTAATAGCGACAGCTTCGACACGGTGACCGTTTTGTCCTCTTCCGCTGTGGAGGCGGGAATGCCGTTGCTGCGCGTCAGTGACCACTAACAGGAGAGTCAGATGAAAACATTTCCAGAGACATTTTTGTGGGGCGGCGCGCTTGCCGCTAACCAGGTAGAAGGCGCGTATCTCAAGGATGGTAAAGGCTTGTCCACCTCTGATGTACAACCACAAGGGGTTTTTGGCCCGGTTGTCGAACGCGTGGCGGGAGACAGCGGCATCAAAGATATCGCAATCGATTTTTATCACCGCTATCCCCAGGACATCGCACTGTTTGCCGAAATGGGGTTTAGCTGTTTACGCGTTTCCATCGCCTGGACGCGCATTTTTCCCCATGGCGACGAGGCGCAACCTAACGAGGCGGGCCTGGCTTTTTACGATAAGTTGTTTGATGAACTGGCAGCACACAACATTACCCCTCTGGTCACGCTGTCTCATTACGAGATGCCGTGGGGGCTGGTTAAACAATACGGCGGCTGGGGCAATCGCAAGGTCATCGGCTTTTTCGAACGTTATGCCCGTACCGTTTTTACCCGCTATCAACACAAGGTGAAGCTATGGCTGACGTTCAACGAAATCAACATGTCGCTGCATGCGCCGATGACAGGCGTGGGCCTGCCGGAAACCAGCAGCAAAGCGCAGGTTTATCAGGCCATTCACCATCAGTTAGTGGCAAGCGCGTTAGCCGTTAAAGCCTGTCACGAGGTCATCGCAGACGGCAAAATTGGCAATATGCTGCTGGGTGGGCTGGTGTATCCGCTCTCCAGCAAGCCCGAAGATGTTCTGAAGGCGCTGCAGGAAAACCGCACCTGGCAGTTCTTTGGAGACGTGCAGTGCCGGGGCGCGTATCCCGGCTACATGTTGCGCTATTTTCGTGAAAACGCGATTGAGCTGGATATCACCGACGCAGACCGCGATGCGCTGATGTCGACCGTGGATTTCATCTCCTTCAGTTACTACATGACCGGTTGCGTGACCACCGATGAAGAACTGAACAAGCAGGCGCGGGGCAATATTCTGAGCATGGTGCCCAATCCTCATTTGAAGAGTTCAGAGTGGGGCTGGCAAATCGATCCTGTCGGCTTGCGCACCTTGTTGAATACCTTATGGGATCGCTACCAGAAACCGCTGTTTATTGTGGAAAATGGTCTGGGTGCCAAAGATACGCCGGATGCGAACGGTATGGTTCAGGATGATTACCGCATCAATTACCTCAATGACCATCTGCTGCAGGTCCGTGAGGCGATTGAAGATGGCGTGAATGTGATGGGTTATACCAGTTGGGGGCCGATCGATTTGGTGAGCGCGTCTAAGGCAGAACTGTCTAAACGTTATGGTTTTATCTATGTTGATCGCGATGATTCCGGGGCCGGGACATTGGCACGCAGTCGTAAGAAGAGCTTTTATTGGTATCAGAACGTGATTGCCTCTAAAGGTGCCTCGTTGAAAGCATAACGACCTTCAGGCTGGTTGAGGCTAATCCATCGTGTCGCCTCAACTTGCCTGCCATTCTTCGCGCCGCTGGTGGCGAGCGTTAACCAGTAGGCCATTCTCTCTGTCGTATTATCCCGCACAGGGCCAAACCCCATTTGCGGGAAGGCTCTGCCTGCTTTTTCTCTGCGGCTTATCCCCACGTAGCTACAAGATCACCGCCTGAAAACTCCTGCAGCGTCACATATCACAACTCGTGCAGCTACCTTTTTGTGACAAATCACACAACCTCATAACATTTACCTGCACAGGGAAAGGTTTACCCAGATAATGATTGTACTTTGTACACCGTAGTTTTACAGGGTGAAACAATGATTGTGTCCCGGCGTAAAACCATGATAATTCTGCGAGGAACACCATGTCTGAAAATATGCCGAATGGCGCTTTAACCTCCGAGATAGAACAGCAGACCGTAAAGCGCGTTATACGACGGATCCTGCCGTTCCTGATCGTCTGTTATCTGATCGCGATTATCGATCGGGGCAACATCGGGATGGCAGCGTTGCAAATGAACGAGGATCTTGGCTTGTCCAGGGCGGTCTTTGGTCTGGCAAGCAGCCTGTTTTTTGTCGGGTATTTCCTGTTCGAAGTGCCCAGCAACTTAGCGATGCAAAAGATTGGCGCAAAGATTTGGATATCACGCATCATGGTGACATGGGGCATCGTGTCCGTCTGCACCGCGTTTGTTTCAAGTGCCGAAATGCTCTATTTCCTGCGCTTTCTGCTGGGGGCTGCCGAAGCAGGGTTCTTTCCCGGCGTTATCCTTTATTTAACCTACTGGATTCCGGGTAAATATCGCGCCCGCGTCATTGCCACCTTTATGGTTGCGATCCCGGCGGCAAACTTCATTGGTTCACCGATCTCGGGCGCAATATTGTCACTGGATGGATGGTTCGGATTACGCGGCTGGCACTGGCTGTTTATTTTAGAAGGCGTTCCCGCCGTGCTTTTAGGTATCGCCGCCTTTTTCCTGTTAAGCAATCGCCCTGAAAATGCGACCTGGTTAACCGAAGAGCAGCGTAACTGGCTCAGCACCACGCTTGCGGCAGAAAATGCAAAACGCAAAGTGATTGGTCATATTTCGTTGTGGCAGCTTCTGCGCCACAAACACATCTGGGTGATGGCACTGATTTATGCGGGCGCTTCGGCTGCCGGTTCCACATTGAGCGTCTGGTCGCCACAGTTGCTCAAGTCGTTTGGGCTGGACAATTTCACCACCGGTCTGGTTAACGCCATTCCTTATGGCCTGGCGTCGGTGCTGATGATTATCTGGGGACGCAGCTCTGACCGCACGGGTGAACGCCGCTGGCATACTGCGTTAACGCTTTTCTTGATCGCGGGCGGTCTGCTGTCAGCGTTCCTCACGCAGTCGCTGGCGGGAAGCGTGGTCATTCTGTCGCTGGTGCTGATTGGTGCTTACTCCATGAAAGGGCCATTCTGGGCGCTGGCGTCGGGCTGGATGTCTTCCACCACCGCGGCGGCGGGCTTAGCCGCTATCGGCGCAATGGCGAATCTGATTGGTGGTGGCCTGATGGTTAACGTCTACGGCATTATCAATGAGCAAACCGGCAGTCATGCATTGGCGATGGTTCCACTGGCGGTACTCTGCAGTGCGGGAGGCATTGCGGTGCTGATCATGGGCCGCAAAAGCGCGGCGAAAATCGAGGTGGATCAAAGCCTGTCGACCGCAAGCAAATAGTGGGTTCGTCTGAACATCGGTAAAGCGCCTGAGGGCGCTTTTTTTATGCCAGACACGTTTACAGGGCAGATAAAGGGCGAGAGGAGGGCGCAGGAAAGGAAAGAGGCGCCCGGAGCGCCTTGTTTTTCTTATAAAAGATAAGTTGCCGATTGCGCTACGTTTTGCGGTAAGGATCGTTGATTAACGCCACGGTGGCGGCACCTGTCATTAACACAGCGGACACCGCCAGCAGCGCCCACATAAATCCTCCGCTTGTCTGGCGCACATAGCCAATAAGAGAAGGCCCGACAAAGCCGCCCAGATTTCCGACAGAGACAATCATCGCTAAACCCCCTGCGGCGGCGCTTCCTGTGAGAAAGCCTGAAGGCAATGCCCAGAACGATGCCTGAAAAGCCAGAATGCCGCTCACGGTAAAGCACAGTGCAAGCATCTTCACCACGGGTTCATCCACCACGGCGCTGCAGGCCAGCGCGATGGCGGCGATCACCAGCGCAGCGCTGATCCAGCGAATGCGGTGGCCGGATGCATTTGCCCGCTGCGCCCAGAACAGCATGCTTAACGCGCCGCAGACGTAAGGTAATGCGGTCAGGAAGCCGGTCGCGGTATGGCTAACGCCAATCTGCTTGATGATCTGCGGCATCCACAAGCCGACACCGATAGAACCCACAATGCCGCAAAAGTTAATGAAAGCCAGCAGGTAGAGCAGCGGATTACGCAGTGCATCACGCAGGCTGGAACCGTGCGCCTTTTCTATCTGCTGTTGCTCGTCTGCCAGTCGCCTGCTCAGCAACGTTTTTTCCGTATCGCTTAACCAGTTTGCTTTTGCTGGGCGGTCATGCAAAAAGAACAAGCATATTATGCCCAGGATAACGGCCGGAAAACCTTCCAGCAGCAACAGCTACTGCCAGTTACGGATATGTTCGTGTCCGGTGATTTGCATCAGCATGCCGGATAAGGGCGCGCCGATGATGTTTGCCACGGGAATCCCGACCAAAAACGCCGCCGTAATTTTTGCGCGCCAGCTTCCGGGAAACCAGTAGGTGAAGAACAGGTAAATACCGGGTGTGAATCCTGCTTCGGCCACGCCCAGACAGAAACGGGCAAAGGCAAAACTGGCAGGGCCAGTGACGAAGGCGGTCGCCATGGAGATGATGCCCCACGAAATCATGATGCGGGCGATCCAGATACGGGCCCCTACTTTTTGCATGATCAGGTTACTGGGCACTTCAAACAGGAAATAGCCGATGAAAAACATCCCGGCCCCAAACCCAAACTGTTCAGCCGTGATGCCCAGATCGGCGTTCATGCCCAGTGCGGCGAAGCTGACATTGGTGCGATCCAGATAACTCACGACGTAACAGAGGAAAATAAAGGGCAGGATACGGCGGAACGCTTTACCCGCCGCTAACTCGCTTTGTTCAAAATCTGTTTGATTCATTTCTTCACGAGATGCGGACACGGCTTGCGGCTCAACAGGTGAGCCGGCGCTTGCAGAATGCAGATTCATGGTTGCCTCCGCTGCGTTCAGGAAACGCAGAGTTGTTCTCAGAGAAAAGCAGTGGAAAGGAAGGGCAGTGGGTGGCCTGGTGTTTTCATTGAACAGGTAAGAATGCTGCCGCTGACGGATTCGGTAATAAACAGCTGCTGTAAATTTTCTCCACCAAAACAGAGATTAGTGGTGGAGCGTCCGGCGGGGCTGGTGAGGATTTCTGCAGGCTCAGCCAGATCGTTGAGCAGCCAGACGCGGCCCAGGCCCGGATTGGCAATCAGCAGCTCGCCGCGCGCGTTCATCGCTAACCCGTCGGGACCGCTGGGTCCGTGCGAGGTAAAATATTGACCGACCTTGCTGATCGAACCCTCTCGCTGAAGCGGCACGCGCCAGATTGAGTTACCGCGCGTCATGGCGACATACAGCACCTTTTCATCTGGCGACAGAACCAGCCCGTTTGGGCTGGGGCAGTTATCCAGCAGGATATCCAGTCGGCCGTCCTGGCTGAGCCGGTAAACCCGTCCGGTGGGATCGTGCAGCCCGGTTTGCCCTTGATCGGTGAAGTAAAGATTCCCGCGACTGTCAGGCGTTAAATCGTTAACGCCACGAAAACTCTCGCTATTGCGGCGCGACAGCCTGGGGGTGATCGTTTGCGTTTTAAGACAAAGCTTCATTATCCCGTGACGATAATCCGTAATCAGAAGCGTATCCGGGTCGGTGAGTTTCATGCCGTTGGGTTCGCCGTCGTACTGCATGACGATCTCCCAGTTGCCTGCCATATCGACCCGGAATATCCGGCCAAAGGGGATGTCGGTCAGGTACAGACAGCCCGAAGGATGCCAGACCGGCCCTTCCAGAAACGAATCGGTAAGCTGGCCGCCGCGATTGGCGGCAGCCCAGGCATTGTTGCTGTCGGGGACGCGGAAACGGTCAGGCAGCCGGGTGAAAATCGTTGTCTGCCTGACTTCCGCCATTGTCAGGCACATCATACGGTGGCTTCCTTTTGCGCTAAGACCTTGAGCAGATTGGTCACGGAGGCGGTGCCCATTTTCACATAAGAGTTATCGCTTACGCCGCCGATGTGTGGGGTAATGATGACGTTTTCGACAGACTGCCAGATGTGCGGCGCAGTAAGGGGTTCAACGGTAAAGCTGTCCAGCGCCGCCGAGCTCAGTTTGCCGCTTTTAAGCGCACGAACCAGGGCATCATCATCAATCAGTCCGCCACGTGCGGTGTTGATTAGAACGGCACCGGGTTTGAACTGTGCCAGCGCCTGATCATTAATCATCTTGCTGTTTTGCGCGGTAAGGGGACAGTGCAGTGACACAATATCTGCGCGTGCATACAGCGTGGCTAAATCGTCCACCTGCTCACAGCCCGCGGGCAAGGTTTTCGCCCAGGGATCGTAAGCAATAACCTGCATGCCAAACACGCGACCAATATCTGCCACCCGGCCGCCAATCGCGCCCAGCCCGACGAGCCCGAGCGTCCGACCTTCCAGTTCAAGTGACTTGTGGGTGGATTTATCCCAGTGTCCCTCACGCATCCGGCGATCCAGCGGGAGCAGGGATTTTGTGCAGGCCAGAATCAGTGCCCAGGTATGTTCAGCCACCGCCGCCGCATTGGCGCCTGGCGCAGACTGGACGCTGATGTTGCGTTCGCCCGCCGCATCTTGATCAATGACGTCAATGCCGCTGCCATGCTTGGAGATCACGCGCAGCGCAGGCGCGGCATCCATAATGCGTGCGTTGATTTTTCCATAGCGCACCACGATCCCAACGGGATTATACTGCTGGCACAGCGTGAATAAGTCGTCTTCAGACGGCTTACTGCCCGCAAAAACCACCTCATAATTGTCCAGCATCGCGAGGGCGGCGGGGGCAAGATCTTCGCCAGTTACGATGACGGTGTCCTGTTTGCGCATCAGAGTTCCTCCCCTTCCGCTAACATGCCAGCTGCACGCAGTGCACCGTTTAGCCAGCCCGGTCTTTTGTCCCCCGCTTTGATCGCGGCAATACGACGGGTTTCCATATCCAGCTTTTTCGCCGCGAGTGCTAATACTATTTCAACGTCGTCGCGCGGCACGACCACCACGCCATCGATATCCCCGACGACCAGATCGCCCGCGTTAATCGTGGCACCGGCAACGGAAACGGGATAATTCACGCGCCCGGGAATCGACTTGGTTGGGCCACAAGGGTTAAGGCCTGCGGAAAAAACAGGGTAGGTGTGCGTGCTGAGTGCATCGGCATCCCTGACTGCGCCATCGATGATGATGCCAGCAATGCCGGACGCTTCGGCCTGGGTTGCCATAATCTCGCCCAATAGCGCGCAGCTGATATCACCTTTACCATCAACCACGATGACGTCACCAGGTTTAGCAACCGCCAGCGCAGCATGGATCGCCAGGTTATCACCGGGACGAACCTCGACGGTCACTGCCGGACCCGCCACTTTCATATGTGCACCCAACGGCTTGATGCGGCCATGAAGTGTGCCCCTTCTGCCTGCCACATCAGCAATAATCGCGGCCTGAAATTCAGCCGCGCGTCTGACATAATCAGCGCTGACTCGCGTAACTTCACGGTTAATCATGGGTTTTTCATTAGCGGACATAGCGTACCTCATAGGTTGTTTTACACAGTAAAATCAGGTTGTACATTATGAAACCACTATATCGGTGATACTGACGATGACGCCAGTGTTGCGAGCTTGTTTGTGATGTAAACAAGATGTGACTCACAGTTTCGGGTACACTCGGTTCCAGCAAAAATCAGGAGAAGCAAAATGGGAAATGAAGGCGTTAATGCTGTAGAGAAGGCACTGGCCTTGCTGGACTGTTTTAAGCCAGGCGAAGAAAGTCTGTCACTCACGGCGTTGTCACAGCTTTCGGGTTACCATAAAACCACCGTTTATCGCCTGATGAATTCGCTGGAACGCATGAGTTATGTGGTCAGAAGGGAGAATGGCATTTATACCCTGGGGCCAAGGTTGCTGTATCTGGGCAAGCTGTATGAACAGTCGTTTCATCTGGCCAGCGTGGTTCAGCCCGAACTGCAGGCGCTGGCCTCGGCAACAAACGAAAGCGCCAGCTGGTATGTGATTGATAACGGCCAGCGTCTTTGTGTCTTCCGTGCGGAGTCGTCGGACGGTTTGCGCCATACGCGACTGCCTGGCTCGCTTTATCCGCTGGATAACTCGGCGATTAGCCAGGTGCTGCGTCACTGGGGAATGGGCGAAAGCTTGTTTACTGACGCGCCCGATTTACCGCTCTATACCTCAGGCGCGCGCGATCCGCATACTGCCGCCTTTGCCATCCCGGTGTTTGGCGAAGGGGATAAATTGACGGCAGCCCTTGCGCTGACGGGGCCATCGTCACGATTAACCCTGGATCGTAAAGCGGCAGGACTGGGCGACCTGATGCGGGACAGTGCGGCCAGACTGTCGGCCCAACTGGGCGCGAGAAAACCTTTCTGTGATTTCGTGTATGCACGTAACGCGTGAAAAGCGTACGGCGAAAAACACGCATTCTGTAGGCCCACATTAGCGCAGACGCGGCTGACAGGCGGATGGTTGCCCGACATGAGCGTGACAGGGCCGGGGAACACCGCCGGCGTTCATGCTCAGTGCACAGGATTAACGGTAGTAAACCGCAATATGTTGCCCCGCCACGGTTTCAACCGCGACAGGTATTTCAAAAAGGCGTTCGATCAGATCGGGTTTCATCATTTCAGCCGGGGTGCCCCTGAAAAAAACCTCACCGTTTTTCATGGCGATAATATGGTCTGAATAGGTCGAGGCGAAGTTAATATCATGGATGACCAGGATAATGGATTTTCCCAGCTCGTCAGCGGCGCGCCGTAGCTGCTTCATCATGGTCACGCTGTGTTTCATATCAAGATTATTCAGCGGCTCATCCAGCAGAACGTATTTGGTATTTTGACACAGCACCATGGCGACAAAGGCGCGCTGCCGCTGTCCTCCGGACAGTTCATCAAGATACCGTTCAGCCAGTGGCAGTAAATCCAGAAAATATAATGCCTGATGAATATGATGCTTATCGTTTTCCGTTATGCGCCCTTTTGAATAGGGATATCGGCCAAAACTCACCAGATCGTAAACCGTGAGTCGGCTGGTAAAATGATTATCCTGCCGCAGGACTGACATGATTTTCGCCAGCTTCTCGCTGTGCGTTTCATTGACGACCAGCGAGTCGATCCTGACCTCGCCACTGTCGGGCATCATCAGGCGGCTAATGACTGACAGTAATGTGGATTTGCCGGCCCCATTAGGCCCGATGATTGAGGTGATACCGGATGAGGGCAGGGTTTCATTAATGTTTTTAAGGACAGATAAGGGTCCGTACGCTTTATTAACATTTGCAACTTCAATCACGTCGCCACCTTTTTCAGAACCAGATAAATAAAGAGCCCACCGCCAAAGAATTCAATAATGACGGACAGCGTTCCCGCCATGTTGAACAACTGCTCCAGGAGCAACTGTCCGCCCGTCAGCATAATGATGCCAATAAGAATCGCCCCCGGTAGCAAATAACCATGACGCCAGGAGCCCACCACCGGCCAGGCAAGGTTAACCACCAACAGTCCCAGAAACGTCATCGGCCCGACCAGCGCGGTTGAAATCGCCACCAACAGCGAAATCAGCAGCAGCAGGCCGGTCACATAATGTTGATAGGGCACACCCAGTGCCGTCGCGCTATTGCGCCCTAGCGCAATGACGTCAAGGCGATGCCGAAGCCGCCAGACGATAACGGTGATTGCAACAATCATCATGGCTGAAATGGCCAGTACCTCAGCATCAGCATGGGTAAAGGTGGCAAACATCCTGCTTTGCAGCACGGCAAATTCGCCAGGTGACAGTAAGCGCTGCATCAGACCGGAAAGGCTGCGAAACAGCGTGCCGAACACCAGGCCAGTTAACAATACCCGGTGAAGATCCAACCCACTGCGGTTGAATAACCAGCGGTAGAGCAGCGTAGCAAAGATCATTAACAGCGCTGTTTCGCCAAGAAACTGCACCACGCTGCCCATCTGACTCAGTTGCGAAAGCTGAATAAAAAACACCAACAGGGTTTGGAGAAACACAAAGAGTGACTCAAGCCCCATCACCGACGGCGACAGAATGCGGTTTTGCGTAATGGTCTGGAAAAGCAGCGTGCTGATTCCGGATGCAAAGGCGACCAGTACGATGGTTAATAAAATCTGCCCTCGGTGTTTCAGTATGTAGCTGATATTTCCCTGCAGATGCAGTGTCATAAAGACCAGGGATAATACGACCGCAAGCAGCGCCAATATCCACAACCGCTTCACGGGCGATCGTGCCGCTCTCGGGGCGTGGGACGGTTGCAACAGATCAGTTGGCATAGCGCTTTCCCCTGATAATCAGCACCAGAAAAACGGCTGCGCCCAGCACGCCGAGTAAGGCGCTGACCGGAATTTCAAAGGGATAAATAATCAGCCGTCCCAGGATATCGCAGCTCAATACCAACATGGCGCCTGTCATGGCGACCCAGGGCACGGTTCGTCGCAAATTATCGCCAAAAATCATGCTGACAATATTTGGGACGATCAATCCCAGGAAAGGTAAAACACCGACCACAACGATAACCACGCCGCTGGCGATGGCGATCATGGCCATGCCCGTTAACTGAATCTTGCGGTAGTTAAGCCCGACGTTAACAGAAAAATCATGGCCCAGGCCGGCCACCGTGAACCGATCGGCAATGAAGGCCGCCAGCAGGGTAATCAGCCCGACAATCCAGAGCAACTCATAACGTCCCTGCATCACGCTGGAAAAGTCACCGGATTCCCAACTGCCCAGGGATTGCAGGATATCAAACTGCATCCCCAAAAATGTCGTCACGGAACTGAAAACGGCCCCCAGCATGATGCCTGTAAGCGGCACGATAAAAGCGCTTTTCTGACGGATGTGTTGAATAAGCAGCATAAACAGCACCGTGCCAGCCAGGGCAAACAGGGACGCGATGCACATTTTGACGATGACGGGCGCGGCGGGATACCAGACCATCACCAGCAAAAGCCCCAGGCTTGCGGATTGCGTGGTGCCCACGACAGAAGGCTCAACAAAGCGGTTTTGCGTCAGCATCTGCATGATCTGGCCCGCGACACTCATCGCACTACCGGCCAGCACCAGCGCGACGGTACGCGGAAAGCGGCTGATAAACAGAACTTCCCGCATCTCTGCATCTTGCCACAGGTCGATTAATGACACGCGGGTTACGCCCGTCACTAAGCTCAGAATAACCAGCGCAGCCAGCAGGCCCAGGCTGACAAGATAAGCCCCGTATTTCATTCAGGGCTGGTTCCCGGCCGCGATCAGGTGCTGCCTGATCTGCTTCATCATGAGGCTGTAGCTCTGGATTCCACCGGCAATATACAGCGAGGCGGAATCCAGATAGATAATTTGCTGCTTTTTCCAGGCGGTGGTGCGGCGCACCAGCGGATTATCCAGTACCTGGCGGGCCGACAGGCCTTCTTTGCTGCCGATGGCGCTGTCACGATCCAGAACGAACAGCCAGTCGGGGTTGGCCTGCATGATCAGCTCGGGTGAAATGGCATTGCCATGTTTGCTGGCGTTTGGCATAGCGAGTGCAGGTTTGAACTGCAGCACATCAAAAATAAAACCAAAGCGGGAGTGCGGCGTGTAGGCGCTGAGTTTGCCTCCGTTTACCATTAACATCATGGCGCTGCCCGACTGAGCGGCGGCGGTGCGAAGGTCTGCAATTTGTGCATTAAAGGCGCTTAAAACGGCCTTTGCCTGGGCCTGTTTACCAAAGATCTCCCCCAGTTGCGTAGTACGCTGTGTCAGACTTGCCATGACATTGTTCGGGTCAAGATCCAGCGAAACGGTTGGGGCGATATCGCTGAGTTTGTTGTAGGCCGCAAGGGCTCTGCCACCCGCCAAGATCACATCCGGCCCGGCAGCGCTTAAGGCTTCATAGTTTGGCTCAAACAGCGTGCCGGCATTGAAATAGTCATGGCTGTTGTATTTAGCCAGATGCGCCGGATAGGTGAAACCGGATTGCGCGACGCCCGCAGGGTTAATGCCTAACGCATCGGCAATATCCAGCGTGGCCGGATTCAGAATCACCACGCGTTGGGGATGCAGCGGCAGCGCGGTGGTTCCCTGTAGATGCGTGACGCTGACCGTTTGTGCCGCCTGGACCGAAGCCGGAGGGAAAACGGTCAGTATGCAGGCCAGGGTAAATAAAATCGTCAGAAGAGGGAAACGCATAAGTTCTCCTTGCGCGTTGCTTTTATCCATGGGAAAGCATTCGTAGTCGGTTATAAATAATCGTTAATCTGTGCGTCAGGTCAGATAACCGGCGCACCTTGCCTGTATGACGCTCAACGTGCCAGCACCGCTTACTCTCAGGTCGCAATAAATAAAACGTGATGCTGGCATCTGTTAACGTTCAGGTTTTATATCGCCATACCGGGCTGGTTTACCTGAATCATCCTTTTCAAAACGCCCTTAATGCAGCGGCCTGATAACAAAGCAGGGCGATCAGAATGAGGCCGTTATTGAGGCATACATGGTGCGACCGGGCACCGCGTAATTGTTGCCTGAATCCCCGCTTGAGGACGGAGTGTCAGAGACAGGATTTTTATCAAAAAGATTGTCCAGCCCGACATTAAACTTAAGGTGTTTCGTTGCCCTGTATTGTCCTGACAGACCATAAATCATGTAGGCTTTTCGGATACGTGCTGTCGCAGTATTGCCTCGCGCGGCCTGGTCTGCGCTGCTGTTCAGTCCCAGCATTTTTCCATAGTATTTTGCGGTAAATGAAAGGCTTATGTCGTCATTAACCTGCCAGTCAAGAGAAGACCAGGTGGAGAGTTTTGGCGTTGTCACTAACATCACGCCCAGAGAATCTTCGGCTTTAATCATTCGCGTGAGCGTGTTATTCAGTGACAGACGCTTCATCCAGGGACCCTTTTCTTCTGATATCAAAGGAAGGGTTAAATTGCCCTCCAGGCCCTGGGTGCGCGCAGTGTCAAGATTGACGCGTTCAAGCCAGTAGCGGCCGGAGGTATCGCCCGGAATATAGCCAACAGGGGCAGCGGCAATTTTGTCTTTGAATCGGCTGTCAAAGAAAGTCAGTCCTGCGCTCCATCCCTCGTAATCGAAAATTGCGCCAACTTCCCAGTTTTGTGACGTTTCAGGCTTGAGTTGGTCACTGCCCATCGTATAACAACCTCCGCCGTTGTAATCGGCATAGCCGTTACATCCCGCGCCTTTTGAGGATTCAATAAAGCCTTTGCTTGCCTGGCGCACGCTGGGTGCTTTAAAACCTTCTGAATAACCGCCTTTTAATGTCCACGCGTCCGTGGCTTGCCAGACCAGATAGGCGCGCGGCGTTGTCCTGTTACCGTAATCGGTATTATCTCTGCGCAGGCCCAGAGTCAGTGAAACATCCTCCAGCAGGTCGATCTGGTCTTCGACGAACAGGCCGGTGCTTTTGGCTTCACCGCTGTGTTTGCCGTAGGTGCTGGAGGCGTCCGCCACCACGCCGATAGAACGAGGATTGTTCAGCTCTTCTTTTTTCCACTGTGCGCCGAATGTCAGGTTGTGCGGTAAGCCGAACTCAAAAGGCAGGTTAATATCGCCTTCCACGATGCTTTCTTTATTCCATAGCGCGACATCCTGGCTGCCCGTTACCGTAGCGCCAGAAATCACCGGGATATCGGACACCCAGTTTTTGAACTTATTTTGATAGGCGTTCAGCTTCACCGTGCCAAAGTCAAAAATACCGCGATAATCCAACGCATAATTTTCACGTTCAAGTTTATCCACGCCACGCAGCGCAATTTCACTGCCGTCACTGGACTCGCCGGGAATCCCTTTTTCGGTTCCCTGCTGAGTGGAAACGGACAGGCGGTGATTAGGGGTAATATCCCAGCCGAGTTCTGCGCCGTAATTTTCATTCTTGCGTCCTTCCTGGCCGCTTCCCCAGCGCAATGCGTCGGTCTCGCTTTTATCCGCTTCGCGCTTATTCCACGAACCGTTAACGCGTAAATCAAATCCATTACCCAGCGGGCCGCCGATGCTGCCTGTCCAGGTTTGGGTGTTTCCCCGGTTACCATCTTGCGGCTGACGGGTGCCTGCCGTTAATGCACCGTGCCAGGCATCATTATTTTTTTTGGTGATAATATTCACCACACCGCCCATCGCATCGGAACCATAGAGCGCGGACATTGGCCCTCTGACCACTTCAATACGTTCAATGGATTCGGTTGGAATCCAGTTAATGTCGTCGAAATAGTTTTGCTGTGTGCTTTTGATGCCGTTACTTGAGCCTATGCGTTTGCCATCCACCAACAACAGCGTATATGCCGCTGGCATCCCGCGCAGTTGAATACCGGAACTCACGTCTGTACCAATCGCTTTTGTTACGCCTGCGACACGTTCGAGAATATCCGCCAAATCCGTGGCCGATTTACCGATGTCTCTTTCCAGCTGTTCTGCGGTGATGACAGAGATGGATGCGGGCGCATCTTTAAGCCGTTGTTCAATTGCCGATGCCGTTACCACCATCACATCTTCATTGTCGTCGTTAATATCAGGCTCAGCCAGAGCGGGGGAAACCATACCAAAGGCGGGAATGAATAAACTCGTAGTAATATGACGGGTGATTTTTTTTAACGGCAGCATAACGATTAATCCTTTAACGATTGTCATCCAGTTGAGGAAGCCACACTCGAAAGAAATCATAATTCCATATGCAAATGGGAATCAACTCAAGAATCATTATCAATTGTCGAAAAAATAAATCCGTCCGGAAACTGAATAGTTTTTTTAACGGATAAAGGCGAGCGGGAGGAGAGGGCGACACCATGAATCTCTCGCGAGAGTTTGGCGTTAACTGATTTAATTGAAATGATTTTTACTTGTAATTTTCAGAATTTAACATTGAGTTAACGGTGAGAATAAATAATAAGGTGCCTATAAGTAACTTGCAAAGATTAAATATTCTCTTCTTTATAATCCATAAGCTTTTAAGAGTGAGTAACGATTTTTTATTGAATAGTTAACTCATCATCAACTTTACAGGAACGTTTAAAACATAACATGGCCTTGTCCGGTTTGGTTCCGGCATTGCGCGGACGGCGTGTCATTCAGATTTGTCATGGTTTCATGACAATACAGGGTGCGACAGGCTGAAATGACGGGGATGTCTGGGCATATATCCATCACCGCCACAAAGGTGGTTATCAGGTGGGCGAGGGCTTAGCCTCTGTTTTAAATAGGCCTTTAAGCCCGAAACGCGTTTGACGCCACCTTGCTCGCGTTAGAAAGGAACGCGGAGTTTGGGGGCGTCATTCACTTTTATTTTCCACACAGAACCACTAATGAAACTGAATGTTATGGTTTCGTCATTTACCGACAGCGGTTCGAAAAAACCTGATGAAGACGTATTGCCAGTTTGCAGGCTTTCAATATTCCCTTTGCTCAAGCTGATTAGCGTTACAGTTAAAGAGAATATCGTCTGTCGTGAACAGCAGATATCTGTCGTTATCGACCTTTACCGCGGCGTCCAATATTTGTCCGTTAATTGAGATGCCTGTCGGTTTATTCTGATAACAACTTAAGAAATTGCCGGCTTAACATGCGTGGCTTTATTTTTTTCACGCAGAGTCACCGAAGCGGTTTGCTTCATCATCCTCCAAAACGCTATTTCAAAAGTTCTATGACGGCTTCGCATAATAAATTAGCGTTCTGATTACGTTATACCGTTGTCAGACTAATCAACGGATTTTAATGTGCGTACTGACCAAAAAACGCGGCTAGCGCATGGGCCGTGGCTTCGGGTTGCTCCTCGGGCTGGAAATGTCCGCAATCCGAGAGACGCTGACCCTGTACATCATCGCCGTAGGCTTTCAACGTGGCAGCCATATCAGGAATGGAGCCCTGGTCGGCGGACAGCCCCAGCACCGGCATGATCAACCGCCCCAGCCTGACCAGTTCTGCATTTTGCGCAGCGGATTGAGACAGCGCTCTGTAAAATGCCAGCCCTGCGCGTAATCCCCCCGGTGTTTTAAGCAACCGCTCATATTCGGTCAGTTCAGTCTCGCCATAACAGCTGTGATCAGCGGCTTTCTCGCGGAAAAACCATTCCAGATAAATGCGCTCACGTCCTGCCAGCAAGGCTTCAGGAAGATCAGCCACGGCATGGAAGGCAAAATGCCATGTTTTCCAGGATTTGTCGGAGGCCGACGGCAGTTTATCCGGCAGGGATATTCCCGGGATACCGGCGTCCATCAAGGTCAGCGCACGTATTTCATCGCCATATAACATCGCATAGGTAAAGGCGACCCAGGCACCGACGTCATGTGCCGCAAGAAAGTACGATCCTAAATCGAGTGAATCGACAAAAGCATGCAGTCGCGTGGCAACCGTTTGAGTGTCGTAACCGGAAAGCGGCTTATCTGTATCCCCCTGTCCCGGCAAATCAACGGCAATGATTCGGTATTTATCAGCCAGGGGCCGCATGACATTTCGCCATGCAAACCAGCTTTCGGGGAAACCTGCCAGTAACACCAGGGGTAAGCCATCCTCACGGCCACCTGTCACATAATGAAAGCGCAGACCATTTACACGCGCAAAGTGGTGACTAAAACCATCGGGTGCAGCGGGGAGCATAAAAGCAGACATAATCTATTCCTGTAGTAAAAGTACAGTACCGGCTAACAGCAGAACCGCTGCCATGGCGCGTTGTACTGTAATGGGATGAGGGGGAACACCAAACAGACCGAAACGATCAATCACCAGAGAAAAGGCTACCTGCCCGGCGATGACCAGGGCGACCATCGCGGCGGCACCCAGGCGCGGTAGACTGACCGTGACGCCAGCCAGCGTCATCACACCGCAAATACCGCCAAACCACGCCCATAAAGGCAGAGACGGCAGGGATGAGGTGCGCGGTAAGGTTCCGGTTGTGATAGCGCCGAGTATAAAAAGAACGAGTGCCGAAACCAGTGCCGATACCGCCGCCGCCCAAAGCGGTGAACCCAGCGCATGGCCCATGCGAGCATTGAAGACCGCCTGCAACGGCAGCATCGCCCCGGCGAGAACGGCAATAACGACGTAAATAATCATGGCTTATTCCAGTACCTTCAGCGCCTGAGCCACAAAACGCTCAGTATCCTGTGTGAGGGTTGAGGCCTTACCGATGACGCGCATTCCCTGAAGTAACGCCAGAATGACCTCGGCAGCGGCGGTTTCGTTGGTAGTCGTGGCAATGGAACCGTCCTGTTTTCCGTTTTTAATCAATTCCGCAATGTTGCTGCGTCGCTTTGCCAGCTGTTTCTCCAGGCTACTGGCCGCAGCGCCAAGCTGGTCGAAGTTGGTGACACCGGCCACCACCATGCAGCCCAGCTTGCCGTCTTTTCCCTGACTGAGCTCAACATAGTCCCGCAGCAGTTCCGCAAGCTTATCTTTACTCGTTGCCGCCTTTTCCAGCCGGGTTTTTATCTGCTCTTCGCGAAGAAACACATAGCGCTCAAGCGCCATGGCAAAAACACCCTGTTTGTCTTTATACGCCTTGTAAACGCTACCGGTACTGAGGTTGGTGGCAGCGGTGATGTCACTGATGCTGACGCCACTAAAGCCCCGATCGCGGAAAAGCCTAATGGCCCCGTCCAGAAATTGTGCTTCGTTGAAAGCGCGTGGTCGGCCCGCAGAGGATTGCGCACTACCGGTATGGGAAGAGGGTTTCATGGCTAACCTCCAATTAGGAAATGATCGTTTCCTTTTTTAAGGCATAGAGGGGGAGGTTGTCAAGGGGAAGGATGGGGAGGGGGTTTTTGGGCGCTGGCGGAATCTGAATAAATCACCTATCTGAATGAAATTTAATATAAATATCAAATGTAAAAATAATTGGTATACCTAAATGTATACCAATTGCTTTTGTTAAAAGGTTTTTTATGTCGGGGAGGGCGATGGCTTTGCATCTATAGTCAGATACGCTTTTAGACCTGAAGAGCGTTTTACACCACGCGGATCGGAAAAGAATGGAACACGGAGCTTTGGGGTGTCGTTCACTTTAATTGTCCAGACAGACCCGCCAATGAAATTGAACTCAATGGTTTTGTGATTGACAGACAGCGCCTCGAAAGAACCTGATGAATACGCATTGCCAACCTGCAAACTTTCAACAATCCCCTGACTCAGGCTGATGAGAGTAACAGTAAGAAACTCCTCAAAGATCACATCATCCGTTGTGAAAAGAATATACCTGTCATTGTCGACTTTAACTGAGGCTTCGAGTACCTGTCCTTTTATAGTGATACCCGTCGGTTCGTTATCGATCACTACTTCAGAAACGGCCTGCTGAAAATCAGTTGCTTTACTTTTCTCAACAAGCTTTACCGAGAGAGTTTGTTCCATGACTATCCCCAAAAACGTCCCATTTCAAAGGCGGCTAGTGCACCACCAACAAATCCACCAATCAACACACAAACGGGTGCGCACGGGCCGCATACCAAACCTGCTAAAGCACTTCCAGCTGCACCACCTGCTATGCCAGCACCGTTAATGGCTATTTTTTAACGGTTTCAGTATCAATTATCTTAATGGTAAAGGGAAATTGGCTGTTAACAGGTGTTTATTTACATCATTAAATTATTTTAATTTTGATTAGAACAGCGATAACTGCAAGTAAAAAACAACAAAAAAAGCCCAATAAAAAAGTAAAATATAACGGTTTGAGGCTATTTATCTCTGCGCTATGTTGACTGTTACTTGCAAAATCATAGGCTTGGCTTTTTGGGTCTAAAAAGAAGATTTTTTTGTTTTGTTTTAATCGCATAAAAAAATAGAGCATTAGTGGCGAACCTAAGTAACCCATATTGCAATGCAATAAGTAAGGGGTAGGCAGCATATACTTTTGTTGGAAGTCAGAAATCAATTTGTGGTAGCGGGATCTGTTACTTAGATACAAAAGCACGCTTACCACTAAGCAAACCATAGGAAGCATAATTAAAACCATTATGGCCGACTTCATTGTTCAAATTCCCATGTATTCATAGATAGTATCCATTATAGAGTCGCTCGCTTTGGCACCGACATAACCCGCAGCGATTGAGCCAACTGCTGCACATACTACCGCTCCTGTTCCTGCTGTGGCGATCCCTATTGCTGCGCGTAATCCCAATCCGGCCACTGAACCAACTCCTACACCAGCCAGGGTCGACGCACCAAACTTACCATATTATTTGAGCGTTGTTCGTTGCATTCGCTCTCACGGCCTTTAACGCAGGCATTGACCACAGCTCTTTATTCATTGGCTTTGACCAAAAAAGAGGTGAAATTGCTTACAGAAGTATGGATCTTGCTCTTTCTGCCTATGGCATGTTTAGGTTGATAAGAAAACCTGAAACATTTCATCTTTTTACTACATAAACTCCGATTTCGTTAGGGGTGTCAAAGATATGAGCCGTTTTGAATTAGGAGTAGAAATGTATAACGACTATTCTGCTCTTAAATCTACATGCGATAATAGAAAATAAATCACTTTTTTCTCGAATGCCGAAATGCTCTGTAGCCTAACCTCATTGGGGTAAAAATATAGAAAATTGGGGCTGTAATTAGCATTGTTATCGAGTAAGAGGTGATTGCGAGGCTATCTTTATATACGAGTGTGTATATCCATACAATAGCGAGGATGATTACAAGTATTGAGGCAGCAACAAAACGAATACTAAGCTCTTTGAGCAAAGCTGGATAAGTAGTTCCATTTTTTTCTGCTTGCATTCTTAAAGCAGCAATATCTTTTGCATTGAAACCATTCTCAGCAAGTTTTTTTTCAAATTCAAAGATGTTCATATGGTCACCAAAATCGTGTTTTTAGACCGATGATAACTCATGTAGCTCGGTGGATAACAGTGAAATTATTTTTCATTCAAAGGATATGTAAATGCTAGAAGGTTCGAAATTAATTTATTCTAACCCTTCTATTATTCACTGTTACCCAATGTAGCATAATGTTATTGCTGTCCCTACGCGAGGGGCGCGAATTTATTCATCTTTAATTTTCACCATTTCACCATTTTCCTTTGTACGATAAAATCCATCATGAACGCCAAAAAATATATGTTTACTCCTGTCATTCCATACAGTGAAAACCTTATCTTTCTCTATGCAATTTATTGGCGGCTTCATATCGCTAAAACATAAATTGTCATAGCCATCGGTCTCTTTATAACCCTTGTCGAAATTCCAAAAAATGACTTCGAAAAAGCCATCATTATCTGGGGCGGGAACGTCATATTCTTTTTTGAGCATATCCTTGTTTTCCAGCCACCAGTCGATTTTCCCCTTGTCCGTAATCGGGAAGTTTTTTACTAAAACTGAGCTGTAGTTACCGTCTTTATGAACGGCAACAATTTCTACCGTTCGCAGTGACAGCCAGAGTACACATGCTAGTAGCAAGCTAACGAAGAACGATAGTGCAAGTATAATTTTTTTGAGGTTAGCTTTCATTTCGTCCCCCGGTGATTTCAATTTTGGCTTCAATATTTGTCATGAATGGCTTGAAACCAAACTGGTTGTATCGCTGTAACACAAACCAGATACGAAAAAAGCGGAACTGGTTGAACTGGAATTTTAAAATATCGTCAACATCAAGGCCAAAATGATCCTGGACTTTGTAATGCACTACCGCCCGGTAACGGTCATTATCAACCTGTAGCGATTTTATGGTGATATGCGTTGCCCAGGTATCATGTACAGTAATTCCCATGCCATTATAATTATCCTGAAATCTGTCGAATTTAGGGAGTTTTCCGAATGCTATTGCTTTACGCAGTTCATCTTTATTTTTTATGGGATAATTTTTATTATCCCAGTCGATAAACGTATTAAATGTTTTCTCTAAACGCAAGCGCGTACTGTTCTCTGTCGAATTATCTTTGAGAATTTGCTCCCTCAAAGCACCGTCCAGGTGAATATTGGTGAACGGTTTGCCATTATCGTACTGCATATGGGTGATCATCTTTTCGATCAGGTGTTTGTATGGGCCATAAATCGAGAACAGGCGCGATAAATGGCGGAACTCATCAAACATCATTGCGGTACACTGTTGACGGGTAATTTTCTCCCCTTCTCCACGGGAGCCGTAAAACATAGACTGTGGCTGATTAAACGGGGTAATTTTCGTCAGGGTATAAGGATTGACCCTGGTTGAAACATCCACCAGTCGATATTCAGATTTTAACTGTGATTCAGATAAATCCCCACAGCGCATATCTTTAGCGCTGTAGTCGTCCATACGATTTTGGGTAGTGAATATGGTACAGGGAAAATGTAGTGCGGCCATCGTGATACATTCCTTGTGTTGTCGTCCTTAGAAGGCTTCACAGCGAATAGTACGCGGTGGAAGGTCAGAGTGTAAACGTTGTACAGCCCCTGCCCGTAATTTTTTGCAGATTCCGGGCAGGGATAGCGGACGCTCTATGCTCTTAGCGCATAGTCAAAATGTCATGCGGCATCTTTCAGATTACCGGGGATTTCCTGTGCAATGCCTTTGGCATCGGTGGCCTGTGTCTGGATCTCAATATTGTCGATCCATAACCTACATCAGGACCCACTAAGGCTGGTTGTATCTTGCCGTGGTGGTTGATCTGTTCTCACGTAAGGTAATCGGCTGGTTAATGCAATCCCGGATGATAAAGGACATTGTCCTGAACGCACTGTTGATGGCTGTAGGGTGTAAGTATCCCTCTTAAACGAACCATTCACTTTTAGAGATCTTCCGACATACTGATTATGTCCCCTGAGGAGATCGCTATGCGTAAGATCCGATTTACTGAGCACCAGATCATCGCTGTTCTGAAGTCCGTCGAAGCTAGGCGAACTGTCAAGGATGTCTGCCATGAAGCCGGTATCTCTGAAGCCAGCTATTACAACTGGAAGGCGAAATACGGCGGGATGGAAGCAGCTGATATCAAAAAAATAAAAGATTTTGAGGACGAAAATCGTCGTCTGAAGCAGATGTTTGCCGACCTGAGTCTGGAAAATCGTGCGTTAAAAGATGTCATCGAAAACAGCTTTAAAACCAGTGATGAAGCGTGTGCTTGTCAGCTATCTGACGGTGCAGTTTTCTATGAGCTTACGGCAGGCATGCAGGACATTATCGCTGAGCAGGACGGTGTATTTTTACCAGCCCGATCTCCGCCGGGATGAGCCCGTGATCCTGGCGCTGCCAGAAGCGGCTGAACGTTATCCCCGGTACGGTTTTGAGAAGCTGTTCCAGGTGCTGCGCAGACAGGGTAATGCCTGGAATCACAAGCGCGTGCACCGAATTTACTTTCTGCTGAAACTGATCTTTCGTCGCAGGGGAAAGCAACGCCTCACGGCACCATTGGCGACGCCTGATGCACTTAACCAGAGCTGGTTCATCGATTTTATGAACGATGCACTGGTGTGCAGCAGGCGCTTCAGAATCTTCAATGTGGTGGATGATTTTAACCGGGAAGCACTGGCGGCAGAAATCGACCTGAATATCCCGGCACAGCAATTGGTCAGGGTACTGGACAGGATCGTGGCAAACCGTGGTTATCCACTGAAGATACGGATGGACAATGGGCCGGAATTAATCTCACTGACACTTGCGCAGTGGGCTGAAGAGCATGATGTAGTGCTGGACTTTATCAAACCGGGTAAGCCGCCGCAGAATGCCTTTATCGAACTGTTTAACCGGACTTACCGGACAGAAATACTGGATTTTTACCTGTTCAGAACCCTGAACGAAGTACGGGAATCCCAGAACTCTGGCAGATGGAATATAACAGCCAGCGACCTCATAAATCTCTGAATAATCAGACGCCGGAAGAGTACAGGCTGATGGCCGAAAACGCGGAAATCACAAAAAGTGCGGGGAATTAAAACCGGTGTGCTTACAAGATTAAATCAGACTTCATGGCACAAAAAACCGAAAAGCTTTAACCTTGCGGGCTTTCAGGACTTCAGCTGACACTTCTGGTATCGTCGCGAAAGAATTTTGGGCTGGCGGAATCTGAATAGACTGCGCAAGCTCATGTAAAATTAGATTTTAATCCAATTCAACTTTGCAGCGTGTACCAATTACAGGCTCTTATACCCCGGAACGGCAGGTAAGGATAACGAATGCCCCGCGTTAATTCCAAAATAAAATGATATTAGAGAAAAGTGTTCACACTGTTCACTTTTATTTTTTGTTTAATAAATTCATGGTATTAGGTGATGAATGGTTTGAAGGTGAATGTGCACTAGTGTCATAACTTCGAACTAAGCATTTAGTAAGAGCAAATCCGGATTGTGTGTGAAGACTATTGGGCGTTATCGGGCTGTCTGGATGGCAAGGTTCACAGAGAGGTGCTGTTAAGTTCTGTGCCAATAGCCGAACTCTTAAAACCCGAATAATTTTGACTAATGCACCCTAGGCTATCTCTGATATCTTAACATTGCGAATGGGTGTTCATAATTCAACACACACATCTCTGGGTAACCTCAATGAGAAAAGTCTATTTTTTTTAGCACTTGTTCAGTATATTAGAGTTAAAGGTGAATTGGCGAACAAGCCTTTGACAGCGCCATTTCCTATGGAAACAATTATATAATTGAGCCAAATCCTTGAGAGGTTAGGAGCATCTATGGCTAAACAACTTTCACCAGCAGGTGTAATGGCGCTTAAAGAAGCGTTGTGTTCAGTATATTGGTACAAATCCGATTTGCGTGGTTTTCTGAGTCTTTGCCTTTCTAATCCAGGGCTTCTGAGTTCATTTAACTGGGAGAATTACAAGCGACAGATCGCTTCTGATGTTGTTGACCTACTTGTAGCTCATCCTTCGAATCACCTCGGTGACCTCACCAATATTTGCTATGAATTATGCAAATTAAAAGATTTTTCTCATATTAAGGTTCTTGATGGTGGTTCCGCGAAGGTTGAGAAAGCCCGTAACGCAATTCACCAGTTGCAACAACTTGTAGAACCACATCAAGATATTAAGCGCGAGCAAGACGAAATAAAGAAACGACAAGAAATTGCAGCACAAAAATTACGTAAAAATGCAGCTGTTCGCCAAAAGCTTGAGTCACAAAAAAACAAATATATGTCGCTTATTAGTTCGAGTGATCCACAAGGAAGAGGGTTTGAACTTGAACGCATTATGTATGAACTTTTTGATCTTTTCGACCTAGACCCTAAGGCTTCTTTTAAAAATCTTGGCGAACAGTTAGACGGCGCATTCACACTTGACGGTACAGAGTATTTATTTGAAGCGAAATGGCATAAGGAGTTGGTTAATAAATCAGCCTTGGCTGCATTTACTGATAAAGTCCGTACAAAGCTAGAAAACACTTTAGGAATTTTCCTTTCAATCAATGGATTCTCACCGGATGGTGTAGCGGCACATCAAGCTGGCGGTGCCTCTATTCTTCTTATGGATGGTGGTGACCTGATGGCTGTTTTTGAAGAGCGCATTGATTTCGTGAGTTTGTTATTGAGAAAAAAACGTCATGCAGCACAAACAGGTAATATTTACTTCTCATATTACCAAATGGTTTCTAATGCCTGACTTTACTCAATCTTTTCATGTCTGTACCTATTTAATTGGTGCTGGTTGTTTTTTTTGAATGAATTATAAGTTTTGGCTATTTTCTTAAGGTAAATATAATTTTATTTTTTATTTTTTTTGGTATGCTATTTCTTTCTGTTAATATAACTGTGGTTGAGCATTTTAACTATTCTTAAATTAAAAACATAAAGAGCGACATTGATGAAAAAAGTATATCAACTTTCAAGTTCTTCTGCACTGGAATATTTTTTAAAACATGAATCTTATACAACCTTAGAACTTCCGAAGTATATAAACTTCTCGTCACTTCTTGAAAAAATAAATGCTGACTTAGCTAGTGAGAGAATTAGTTGTACTCCAGAGCCCAAAAATTTAATGGGGAAAGAGATAAATTATCAAGTGTTGGTCAGTAAGGATGGTCTGTATAGTTGGCGGCGTATAACGCTGATAAATCCGTTTTATTATGTTTATTTTTGTAGGCTAATTACTTCACCTGATAATTGGGAAAATATAAGTAAGGTTTTTAAAGACTTTGAGCTTAATAGTCATGTTCTGTGCTCAAGTATTCCATTAATTAAGAAAAACTCATCCAATATAGCTGCGTCCATAATTAATTGGTGGGAAGAGTTTGAGCAAAAAAGTCTATCTCTGTCTCTTGAATATGAATTTATGTTTAGCACCGACATTTCTAATTTCTATCCATCAATCTACACTCATAGTTTTGAGTGGGTTTTTGTGACAAAAGAAGAGGCAAAAAAGAAAGAAAAAAAAGATAACCCAGGTCGTGTGATTGACACTCATATCCAAATGATGATGAACAATCAAACTAATGGGATTCCTTTGGGTAGCACTCTCATGGACACCTTTGCAGAATTAATCTTAGGGAAGCTAGATCTTGAACTAAGAATTAAAACTGATGAGTTAAATATCCAAAATTATAAAGTGGTACGTTATCGCGACGATTATAGAATTTTTTCAAATAGTAAGGATGAACTGGATAAAATATCTAAGTGTTTGGTTTCTGTACTAGCATCATTTGGGTTGGATTTGAATTCTAAAAAAACAGAGCTGCATGAAGATATTATTTACCATTCACTTAAGCCAGCTAAAATTGACTATATCAAAGAGTTGAAGTTTAGTTCACCGCAAAAAATGTTATATTCAATATATTTATTTTCCTTGAGGCATCAAAATTCAAAAATAACAGTAAGGTACTTAAATGAATTTTTAAGGAGGTTGTTTGCAAGGAAAAAAATTGCAAACAATGGACATCAAGTTGAGGCAATGTTAGGAATAATAGCTAGTATAATGGCTAAAAACCCAACAACTTACCCGGTCGGCATGGCAATATTTTCCAAGCTTCTAAGCTTTCTTTATAAAAGAAATAATCTAAAATTTATAAAGTTAGAAAAGCTTTATGATAAGTTAGGGAAGCAACCTAACACTGAGATGCTTGATATTTGGTTCCAAAGGGTGCAAGGAAAGATTAACCCCGCATGGAGCGGGGTATATAACTCGGCGTTATGCTTGCGTATCGATGATGAAATTAATGGAGGAAAAAGTTTTACTATTGATGGGTTATGGGATTTAGATTGGATACCGGGTGCAGATAAAAACCCCAATAAATCAAGGATAATATCATTACTAAAGAAAACTAAAATCGTGGATGCTGTTGCTTTTGATGAGATGGATTCAAATATAGAACCTAGTGAAATTGATTTGTTTGATAAAGAGCATAGTGCTTGAGGTTTTTTATTAAAAACAATGAGCTAATAATATATTGTTGTGGTCAGGATGTTTTTGCATAGTTGACAAGTAACTTGATGGATTAGAGTGCGGTTATAGCGATGGCATCATGAGGATATATTATTTCGCATTGGCTTAAGATTGGTTTTAATGATTTTTTATCACTTTTATTCATGATTGTTAAAAATACCGGACTAAGCTAGTGTTTTAATTTAATTACTGCATGCAGGTAACCAGTCTGCCTCGCTGTCCTCATGTAATGTAAGATTTGTTTGTATACCGTTATTGGTTCGGCGCTTGAGCAACACACGCTCGTACTCTTTCAGCGTCTGCTGCCCAGCCTGGTCGAAAGCTGTCAGGCTGAGCGGCAGCAGATAGCCACAGAAATCGACCAGCGGACGGCCTGGCGCAGCAATCATCCAGCACTTCGCTGGATGATTGCTGCGCCAGCAACAGTTAGCGGGCTTTATCATGTGATGCGAAGCGCTGCATCAGGTGACGAACAATCACGGCCAGGTCGGCGATGATTTTGTCGAGTAGCTGTGGGTTGCGCTCTTTCGCCAGTATTACTTCCTGGAACGTCAGGATTACCCGACGGCGCAACACGCCAACGCTGCGATCGCTAAAACGCATGGGATTGTTGTTCACCGCTAGAATCACCGCCGGGATTTGAGTTGAGTAGGGATCGCGATATTTGGGATCGATGGCTACCGCATCGCCGCCGGTAATCGCCTTGATGTCCGCGCTGTCGACGCTCCAATTCTTCTGATCGGGTAGAATAATCAGCGAGAGTCCCATCACGCTGGCACGTTTCCGCGATGATTCCAGCGTATCAATGGAGGTGGTGGTTTTGCGGCCAGCGAGCTGCGTGGCGATCGAGGCTAACACGCTTTTCCCGCTTCCGCCTCGACCGGCCCACCTCAAGGAACATCTGCCAGTCATAGCGGTTTGCCAGCACCATTAATAACGCCGCGAGGATTCTCTCCTGCTTATTGTCATTGTTTCCGGCCGCCCGAGTTAACCAACGGTAGAAGTTAGGCTCGTGGTCTGCGAGATTTTCACCCGGGCGCGGCGCAGAGTAATAAACGCTGTTTAACGTGCGCAGCCAGTTCTCGCGGCGGTACGGGTTGAAAGTACCGTTGGTCGTATCAAAAACGCCGTTACGAAAACCAATCAGGCGGCGCGCCGGTTCACCCATGCGGAACCATTAGTTTGAGTGTATAAAGTATGCTGCCGATTCTGGCCGCAGAAAACGGTGCACGCACTTTCTGAAATAATGCGGCAATTTCACGGTGCAACGTCTGTACCAGCATCACCTGTTATGCGTCGTTCTAATAACGGTAGATTTTCTCTCCGACGGGCGACACGGCCAGCATCTGCCCGTAGTGATCGACCAGCAGCTCCGCCTTTTAACTGGCGCTCATGGATTTGAGAAACTCGAACGGGCTTTACTTGTGAGGTTGAGTGAAGGCGGTAAGAAGCACCTGCGTCACGATGTCGCCTCGTGTCTGCCAGACGTCGTTCCAGTCGCCGGCTTCAGTAGTAAAGCGGCCTTGACTTTGTAGGCTTTCGCAGCTTCCTCTGCCTTTAACTGGCCTGTGCCGTTATCTTTGCGATCGGCGGCAATCAGCATCAGCGAATTTGTGCGACTACTGCTATTTGGTCGTTGATAGCGAAAACGGCACAGTTTCTACCTGATGTTTTGATGAGCAGGAAAAGGCCGTCGCCATCGTGCAGCATGAAGTCTTTCTCTTGAGTCTTAGCTTTGAGAATTTCTTTATTGGTGAGGAGGCGTGTGATCCGCGTCATGACTGATTTCCGACCATAATTGGTACATGTTTTTGGCCCACATTAAAGCGTGTATCTTAACGTGTGCCGATTATTTCTGGATTCAGGCGGATCGTCCTGGAAGGTTACAGACACAAAAAAACCCGCAAAGCTTTCACCTTGAGGGCTTTCAGGACTTCAGCGGACAATTCTGGTATCGCCGCGAAAGAATTTTGGTGGAGCTGGCGGGAGTTGAACCCGCGCCCCAAAACACTGTTCAGAATTGATTTAATTGGATATTTTGATAAATCAAATTTTCGCGTGCATTGTACGTGCATATCATAGTCCTGCTTAGGTCCATCCGCAGACGCTAAAAGTTCCATAAGAAATCAACTGGCGCTATACTAGCAATCAACCGAACCTTATCCTTAAGGAGTTAGGATGGCTGTTTTTGCGGTTGTTGCAATTGGCGACACTGTCAAGATGGGGGGATCCATCACTCAAAAATTACCCCCCCAAGACTATCATAAAGTCGATAATTCAACTTGGTTTGTCAGTGCTCCTGCAAACTTGGTGACTCCCAAAGAGGTTTGTGATTTCTTGGGAATAACGAATGGTTTGTGTGGCTGGGCAATAGTGACTTCTATCACTACCTATTATGGTTTTCATTCAAAAAACACATGGGACTGGCTTACAGCTAAAGGGGTTTAGAGAATGCATGAATCAAATAGACGTTCAAGCTTCTCTGATGGTGAACCGCCAAAATGGGAGGGTACCCCCAGCAAGACTAGCGAGAATACTCAGTTACAGTGGGTTATGGAATCAATCTCGCAACTAAAAGTAAGCCATGAGACGTCCGTGTCTCGTATGGATCACAGGCTTGAAAGTCTTGACCACAAACTGGATGCTAAGCATCGTTCTTTTGATGAAAAAATTGATAATCATAAACAATTACTTAGCGCTCAATTGGAAAATACCGAATTGAAGCTCCAAAAATCTATGTCTGAGTCTAAAATTGATAGTATTAAATGGATAATTGGTCTCGCGATTGGTTTGCCATCAGTAATGTGGGCAATTGTTCAAATTGTTAAAACTTTTGCTAAGTAACAGTCGCCGCGCTTAAGCGCGGCTTCATGATGCTGTTATTTTTTCAGAGCTACAGTCCTGCCATCATATTCCGCTAAGTAAGAACCGTAGTGCCTGAAAAGCATTTCCGGGCCTTTATGCCCCATCTGCCCAGACAGCCAGTAAAGATTTACGCCGATACTGATATGCCGGGTCGCATAGGTGTGTCGTGTCTGGTATGGATTTCGGTACCGAACCTGCGCGCGGCGTAATGCAGGCATCCAGGCCTTTTTACGTATTGCGGCGGAACCGCTCCACGGCTCCATTGTTTTCGGATCCTCGAACACATATTCACTTCGCATAAAGGTATAAGGTCGCATCCCCGTAAGCGCCGCCAGCGCCATTTCATCCAGTTCAACTTTACGGGTACCGGCTGCGGTTTTTGTGCCTTTGATGACTCCAACCACACTCGCCTTTTGAACGTGTACCGTGTTATGCACCAGGTCTATGTCCTGCCAGCGGAGTGCGCACAGTTCAGAACTGCGAAGGCCGGTATGCATAGCGAACTGGAAGAGGTAACGCCATTGATCATGCGAACAGGCTGCAAATATGGCTTTGGCCTCCTGTGGGGTGAACGGGTCAACGATATAATCGTCTTTGTCGTCTGACGTCTGTTTGGGCCGGTAACGTGATGCAGTGACGAGCGACACCGGGTTTAGCTCGATAAGCCCATCAGTTACGGCCTCGTCCAGCGCACTGCGGAGGAATGACAGCAGATTCCTGATGGTTTTTAACTTGGCATTTTTATTGCTGATCCACGTCTTCATAGCTCCTGCTGTCAGTTCGGTGACAGGGAGAGCATGAAGCGCGGACAATGATGTGATGCACTTCTGATAGCCATCAATGGTGGAGGGGGATAATTTGCGGTTTGTGCAGATCGTAATGTACTCGTCCAGGTATTCCCTGACCGTTTTCGTTTTCTTCACTTCACCGAACGTGGCCAGCTTCCTCGATTTTGGGAAGTAATCGCCATACAGAAAAGTGCCCAGAGATATTTTATTTTGTATTTCGCCCAGAAGGCGATCGGCATATTTAATATTGCGTGGGTTTACCTCTAAACCGGAAAGGGGTTCCCGACAGAGAACCCCCTTAAAGGTGAAGGTAAGCTGAAGAGTGTCGCCGGTTTGGTGGCGGCGGACTGTCACGCCCCGCGGTAAAGCGGATCCCTGCTCTTTCTTGCCCATCTGTTTACCTCATCAAGATCAATCCAGCGCTCTTTAACGCCGTCCACTTTTAATACGTGAACACCCTCCTGCCAGATCTTCCTTTGTATCCGTTTGTTAATGGCTTCGACCGATTCGCCAGTGTTTTTGCAGTAGGTGGAAAGGGGGACACAATCAAGACTCATGCGATTTTCTCCTGTGAAAGAGGCGAACACATTTCCGGCAAATTAGCTCTTACGAGAGCCTCAGCGAAAGGCGGGGGAACGGCGTTGCCACAGCGGGCAACCTGTTTATCTTTGGCATATCTGGTGCCGCGATAATCCCGATCGATGACATACCAGGACGGGAAGCCCTGAGCGGCATAGAGCTCATGGGGCTGCAGCATACGCATGCCAATATCGACAATCTGATAATCGGTGCCATCAACCGTTACCAGGCCAAAGCGGTCGTTAGTGGTCACCGTTCCCAGCGGTTCGTCCAGGCCTACGCCGCCTTTTTCATTCCCGTAATACTTCATCAGGAACGCCCGGACCTCTCCCAGGTGGTTACCGTTTGCCGTAATGGTGTGTGCCGGGCTGTCAGTTGTCTGGCCCGTATTGGTGCCGCGAAATTTAATCAGGTTAGACGTGACGACAGCGTGGTGATTTCCGGTAGTCACGGTGTGAGAGGGTTCCTCAACGGAGCCGCCCGGGTGGCCAGTGTTGTTAACCATGATGTTAGCAGTGACCAGAGCATGATGATCCGTGGTGGTGACGGTATGTGCTGGCCCATCTAACGCGGCGCCGGGGCCGGTATAGTTGCCTCCAAAGTGCTTAGCCATAAACGCTGTGACTAGCGCGCTCTTTCCGCCACCCTTTGCCATGACCGTGCCAGCTGGCTCATCAACCGCGTGGCCGATACTGTTACCGAACTGGCGGGATATCACCGGCGCTAGCATCGGGCAGACAACGTTGGTGCGGTTCTGAGTCAACAGCGTAAAAAACGGCTTATCAACCGGGCGCGGTTTCATCTGGAAGGTTGATCCGCCGGTACCTGCAAAAATAGGGGCGACCACAGCGAAACCGTGTGTCTTTGTTATGGTCTGCAGAGGTTCATCAACCGACTGCCCACGAAAGCAGTCATATTGGGTTTGGTTGCTGGTGTGATTGCACTTAACGATAAATGGCGTCGGGTTGTCGATCACGAAGCGCTGAATGCCGCGCGCGATGCGCTTCATCGTATTTTCGGCCAGTGGCTTGCTACGGCCAAAGATGCTGTGGCAGGGAATAGACCAGTCGATGCATTCAGCCGCAGTTCGCCATGGCTTGAGATGTCCGGACTGGACGGTCAGGCTTTTCGGATCACCGTGTGACGGCTCCGGCCACGTTACTTGTTGCCCGTCACAGCGCATGACCATAAAGAAACGTTTACGGATGGTTGGCGCGCCGAAATCGCAGGCGCGTAACTCCCGGTGTTCGACCGCATAGCCCAGGCCTTTAACCAGTTTTTGCGCGTCTGCGCTGTGCCGGCCGATTTGCAGAAAGTCGCAGACCTCATCCAGCGCAGGGTGATCAGCAGGAATACCGGTACTCAGCATGCCGACGAACGCGGCAAAGGTTTCACCTGCGCGGGCCGGATCCGGTCGTTCCTCTGTGGGTAACAGTGGCCCCCAGGTTTTAAATTCTTCGACGTTCTCAAGCATGATAACGCGGGGACGCTTTGCCAGCGCCCAGCGAACGACAATCCATGCCAGTCCGCGTATTTCTTTTTTAACCGGCTTACTGCCTTTGGCTTTGCTGAAGTGGCGGCAGTCAGGTGAAAACCACGCCAGGCCGACTAGCGCGCCTGCGGTCGCTGCAACCGGGTCAATGTCGAACACAGACTCACAGTAATGAAGTGTGTCAGGGTGGTTGGTAGTGTGCATGGCGATCGCGTTAGGATCATGGTTAATAGCGATATCGACACTTCGGCCGGTTGCCATTTCAATACCGGTGCTGGCTCCGCCGCCCCCGGCAAAATTATCGACAATGATTTCTCTCACAGTGTTTGTTCTCCGAAAGTGGCTGTCAGCGACTGCGCAGCAGCAATGATTTCTGTTGAGGGCTGGCGCTCCAGCAGCATGCGATTAATGTGATGCATGACCTTACGCTGGTGCTCGGTTGCGAGTGATTTAATGCCTGGCAGTTGTTCAGCTAATAGCTGTACTTCGGCTGGCCAGACATCATTCGCTGACTCTGGGATGGTGGGCTGAATATGCCGCGTCGCCAGACGTTGCGCTGCACGCTCAATTTGAGCCATAAACGTGGCGCCGCGCGCTTCAAGCTGATCACGACTGATGTAATCGAACTTTGGTCCTCGCCATGATTTATCAAAAACAGCGACAGCAGCACCGAACCCGGCAGACGATTCACTGGGCTGGCCTTCCTCTGGCCGGTACCATGCGGGCAGGTCAAAACTGATTCGGCCCCGAATGAATGCGATATGGTCGGCATCCTCTGGCCACCAGACTTCGCCAGTTGCCGCTTTAATCAGAAAGACGTAGCGACCACCAGCCTCACGCATTGCCAGCGTATGGGCCATTATCTGGCGCATGCCGGTAATGTACTGCCCGTCGTACTGCGAGGCGCGGGAGTAGGGCGGATTTGCATACGCTGCGCCATTTAGCTCAGCCAGGCGTTCCGACCAGTTCTGCGAAAGTGCGTTATCTTCGGCGCTGTAATACGCCTCGCATTTGGCATTACTCTCATCGGCGAAAAGGTCCAGCACGAACGGGCCGAACATCGAATTTATTCCCCACCAGAGACGATCGGGCGAACGCCACTGATCGCCAATCTGTTTTAATTGGTGGGTAGGCTGGGCGCGCAAAGTTTCAAGCGCCAGACAATATGGCGATAGTTGGGTTGGTTCCATTCGGGGGATACCTCAAATCAGCGTTTGAATTTTTTGGTCAGATCAATTTGGTAGTAAGAGCAAAAGTCCACTACGTGAGGGCATTCGGCAGGGGTTTCCGTTTCGTTCACTACGTCGCAGCCACCTTCATGAAGGCAAATGCAGTTCATGCAACTGAGACGATTTTCAAAGCAGTTTTTTGCCATCTGGTAGCCATTGCACCGACCACCGCTAAAGCGATGCGGGAAATCATAGGCGGAACAGCAGCAGGTAACCTGACGGCCGTTCCAGTAGGCTTTCCCTGGGATAACTGAGTATCCATGAACTCACCTCACTGGAGATAAAGCTCAAGACAAAGCATAGCCATGAGCAGCAGGATCCAGACGCACCCAGAAACGGACACGTCATACAGGGGTTTGTGCCGCGCGTAGTGCGCGAGGAATTTTGTTTTCATTGGGATAGGGACATAAAAAAACCGCTTTCGCGGTTTAGGTTAATCAGACACTTTTCCATCCAGGGAGAAGTCGCTCAGTTTTACTCTGCTCAACAGAAAAATGTTCATACGCGAAGTTAAACGCTTCGTTCTCTGAAACAAACAAGCGGTCGCTGATTTGTTGCCAGTCTCGTTCGTTAGTGTGCAGGATTAAAGCACGCCATCCATTATCGACAGGCTTGACAAGGTATCTTGGGATGTTGAGATATTCCTTTGCTAAATTTGGCTCAGTGTCACCCGGATCCAGAAGATAGAAAGTTAAACCGCCGCTGACAAACCTGCGCATACATACCATCAAATTACTGTTTATTTATACAGTAATTTAGCGCCTCACTTCCGCACATTCAAGCTGAGAAATCGGTTCTCGTTTAAGCAGTTGTTCTTTAACGTGTTCTCATGCGGCTAAGGTTGGGTAGATGCCTTCGCTTACAGGTACGGGGAGTACAGAGGAAATGATAAGGACGAAGCCGATCAGCATAACGCCTCCTGTTAAAACGCAGAGTAATCGAAGTGAAAAGGGCAATAAAAACCTCGTAGGGGCGAGGTTTGACAGTATGATTAATGATTATTTTGAAAGTAGTAAAATGCCAGAGTGAGAAATAGCATAGATAATCATGCTTAGCATAAGTAAAGCCATAGAGAAGAAGCCGACTACAAATAAAACATCCTTTATGAAAATGTAACTCTTCTCACCTTTCTTAACTCTTTCCCATTCTTCTTTTAAAACTAGGTGGGAGTGCTTTAATAAATCATCAAAGTAGGGTCCCATCGTGGTTATACCAATTTCAATCTTGCCATTGAGCGTAGTAATTGCTTTTTGAAGATTTTCTTCATTGGTTGATTGATTTCCATAATTTAAATGTAGGTTGATATCTGCAATGACTTCATTGATTTCATTGTTTTTTTCTTTTCTCTCCTTGTCATTCAACCCAGAATCAGTTCTGATAAAACCATATAGGTAATAAAGCTTTGCAATAAGTCCCCTTAACTCCTTAATCCATTCTTGTCTGAATTCTGAAACCTTATTTTCTTTGGTGATAACCATTCCGATAAATGCTATGAATCCGGCAATTAATGCTGCAATTATTGCTCCCCAGGGGTTCATTTTTTCTCCTTTTGATGAACTTGTAATGTACTATTGATGTCTTGATGGATTGCCTTCTATATTAATATTTTTCTTGAGATATTTCTTCGGACGTCCTTAATGCTGGTTTTTGATGCTATGAAATGACAGAAATTTTTTCGCATTTAAATGGTGAGAGTGAATCTTACTGATTATAATTCTTATCGTTAGTTTCATCTTTTAAAGTGTAGTCACTTTGAGTCAATGCTTCAGACATACTCTTTGGTACTGCATTATCATATTTAGCAAGAGAGCCCAATCCTACAGGATGTAAAGGCGATAAAAAAGCTAAGTTTGTTTTTATGCTTTGCAGTTCACTTTCAAGCTTCAAAATGTATTTTTCTCTACTATTTAAAACTGAATTTTCTTCCATCAGTTTCTGTGCTAGTTCTTCATTTTGTTTTTTTAGTTGAGAGTGTTCCAATTTATCTCTTTTGTTTTTTTCTATTTCGACCTTCAATGAAGAGATTTCTTTCAATGATTTGAGGTACTCATCTGCGGTTTTTTCCGAGGATGAATTTAACGCCTTTACCTCCTTTCTAAGATCGGCGACCTCATTGTTTAAAGCGCTAATTAGTCTGTCATTCAGCAAAGACTGCTCATTTAATGATTTTAATTTTTCGCGTGAATCAATGTTTTCTTCAAGTATTGCGTGAATATTAGCTTCAATGTTTTTCTTTTCTCTCTCTTCTGCTAGTTTCTTTTTTGCTTCATAGTCTGCAATTTCTACCTGTTTACTGGCAATATCGATTTTAGATTGCAATATAAGCATATTAGTTTCGTGATTGGTTCCCTTTTGAAACTTAGTAACGAATTTGTTAGCAGAAGGTAAAAGTAAGCATATGATAAATGTGGTTAATATGGGGCCGAGAATATAATTACCAACATCGAAGTGAGTATTTATGTAATCAAGTCGTCCTAAGATATTTTGTTTGCTTAAAAAAAGTATTGATAGCATCTGCCAATTAAAACCAATCCAAGAAAAAACGAAAGCACCGAGAAAGGGGCTTTTAATCCTTTCTAATGAGCTTTGGCGAAAAGCAGAAAAAATATCCTTAAAGAAATCGAGCATTATTTGACCTGATAGGTAACATATTTTAATGAATGTTACCCTGATCATATGCTTAAGAATAGTCTTAAATGAAAAAAATGTTACCAGCTGCGATAGGTATAAAACCGCCTCAGATGCAGGCGGTTATGGTGAACGGAAATCAAAATTGCGAGTGTTTTTTGTACTTCTTCAGAATGGGATATCGTCGTCGAAGTCAGGTAAAGGCTGAGGTGCATTATTGCGATTGGCAGCAGCCTGCTGGAGTTTAGATTGAGGTGCAGCGCCGGTGTTCTGATTTGCGTAACGGTTGCCGGTAGGCGCGCCGCGCTGAGCAGTGTTTTGCCCGTTACCAGCAACTGGCTGGCGCTTATCAACATCTTTCAGGCTCAGCATTAGTTTATCAATGGCTTCGGCTGGAAGTTTTTCTGCAAACTCGGCATAAGTCAGGCGCGTGCCTGGCTGGAAGACATGCCGGATGTTCATCTGGTAAGTGTCTGAGCCATCAGACTGTTTAGTACGCAATTCCTTTTGAAGCACAAGGCCGGTTTTTTTGTTGGTCAGCGCAGGAAATACCCACGCAGTACCCTCGCTTGTCTGCTGCTGTTCGGGAATAAGGTCACGGACGCCAGCTGTCCACATCAGGGCGTTCACGAGGTCCATCCCGAAAGTGGGTTCACCGTCGCGACCAATAAAGTTGATTCGCAGATAATCGGATTTGGCGCCGTTGGATTCGAAGCGTAATTCGAGTGACTGCGACTTACTGTCGGTACCGAAACCAACCTGTGCATGAAGGATAATCCCTTCGTAAGCACCCGTTTCATTGATGATTGCTGCGGATCCAGCTTTTTTAGCCGCTTCGGGATCGAACTTAAAGCTCATAGGCTGCATTAAATGTCTCCTTCGGACATGAAGTTGCAAATGGCCTGGTCTACAGCGAACAGGTCATTTTCCATTTCGGTTTGATCGGGGAATAAATCTGGTGGGGCTTTGGCGGTGTCGTTGTCATCGCCTTTGATCAGAAAAACGTGTTTGCCATCTTTTTTTATGGCGCGGAGAACGACCGAAAAATAACCTTCTGGAGTAAGCTTCTCATTCAGCATCTTTCCTATGGTTTTCATCCTCACCTTACCTTCTGACTCTTCGGTATGGGCAAGAAAATAAACACGGATATCATCAGGTAGTTCAGTTGCTGCTTTGATGATTTGCCAGACGTGATCACACATCTCCGTAAATTTGGTGTAACCAGTTTGATAGGCCCGCAGCATGTTTTCGTGCTGCATCACTACCTGAAAATCATCAATGATCAGCACACGTCGATTTTTTGAAAGCACCATGCGCTGAATTTTGTCTTCAATATCAACCCAGTCATCCGTGCGAAAAACATTACCCCGCAGAGGTTTACCTTCTTCGTCTAATTTGCCGTGGACTTTCCAAGTGCCTTTATGCCGGAAAGGCAGCATCTTGGGGATGCACTGGATGAGCAGGCAATCGTCCGGGTTGAAGTTTCTGAGGCTGTAGGACTTGCCCGCGCCGCTGTCCCCCAGAATCAATACAGGGGTTCCCATTCAGACCTCCAGATAATGTTGCATGGTAAATTTCTGGTCTTCATCCAGATCCATATTTGCCAGCGCCCAGCGGAGATAACCTTGGTCCTGTCCGGCAATTTCTTCGAAGGTTTTGCCCTTATGCTTGCCAAAGCGCATCGTGTGAAGCAGGGAAGGCCGCGCGGAGATCTCACGCATCTGGGCTATCGTCAGGCGCGCGTCACGGTTAAGGCGAAGTAGCAATGCCGCTGTGACGTAACAGTCGTAAAGCGCCCTGTGCGCATGAAGGTTTTCAGGCACATCAACATCGAGCATGAAGTGATAACGCAAATACTGGTTGGAGTGGCTTTCCAGCTCCGGATAAAGCTTGCGGGCCAGCTTGAGCGTGCAGATCCACGGCGCCGTTATTTGTGGCAGCTTTGGCCGGTCAAACGCGGCGTTGTGCGCCACATAAACGTCGGCACCCAGATAACGGTCAATTACATCGCTGAGCGGCGGGGCATTGGCAACCATCGCATCAGTGATGTGATGCACTGCCATGGCGCCAACGGTAATCGGCTCAGGCGGTTTAACAAAATCGCTCATCGGGTTACACAGGTGGCCACCAACGATGTCGATGCTGGCCAGCTCACACACGCCACCCTCAAAGCTGGTGGTTTCAGTGTCTATCACGCGAATGGTGGTGGACATTTAAAGCTCCTGATTTAGCGTCCGCGTTTGCTTCACGCTGGGCCATCTGGTGGGCCAGCATTTCGAGATCTGCCGGACTGATTTGATTTTGCTCACACAGCGCCAGGATGGTACTCAGCGCCAGCGAACGCATGGCCTCGTTGAGGGCGAATTCAGTGGGGATGGTTGTCACTGTCATAGCAAACACATTCCCGCCACCACACACAGTGCGATAAGCAGCGGAGTCAGCCAGTGGCGTGGCTTCGGGTGGAAATCAGCGCCCGTCAGGCGATGTTTGAACTGCAGGCGTTCGACAGGGGTCATGAGATACGTCTCCTTGGTTTGCCCTGGCGCGCTGCCGGGACGCGGATTGTTTGCTGGTAAAGAAGGGCGCAGCCTTTATCGCTGCAGAATGAACGGACCTCGTTGCGGTTCCAGAACCTGATAGAAACTTGCTTTATGTCCGTTGGGTGCCGGAACCGGGCGCAGTACTCGCACAGTTCCGATTCAATAAATTCCGTGCCTGACTCGAGTAACAGCCATTCGAAATGGCGTTCCCGCTGGCCGCTCTCGTCGATGTAATACACAAAGGTTTCGTTCTCACCCTTGTAATTCGGTTCGAGGGTGCAGCTGTCGAAAATAACAACGCGGGCACCGATGCGGATCGGCGTACCCTCGGGCAGTTCGCTAATGCGCTGCCGGGTCAGTTTTGGGATGAAATTCATGGATACCTCGGAGCGCTGATAGGTAGTCAAAAAAATGCCCCCGAGGCGGGGGCCAAAGACTACACAGCAATGTGGGGTTGTGGCGCCAGGTGCTGCTCTTCTGGTTGTCTCAATGGACTGCAATTCACCACAAAGAAAAGAGCACTACCGCATTTCTGCCGCCCCATCCTGGCGTTTGGTACTGCAACGGCTGCGAAATTGTTTTTTGCATGCCAGCGCTCTTTTCGTTGTGTGCTGGCCCCATCCTCCAGCTTCAAGCCCGCGTTTACTTTTAAGTCCAACTAAACTGCTGCGGTATTCCGGACTTTGCCCTGGTGAGGCGTTAACCTTTTTTGAAAGGGAATTTTTCAGCCGGACCGTAAACGTTCTTGATCATTTTGTTTTGGTAAATAATGATCTCTGCGTCGAGGTTGGCTAAATCTACTTCAGGTTTCAGCGCTCCATCGCCAAGTGACACGTTTGAGTCCTGAATGTCAGAATCATCAATAAACAAAACTTTCGCATTTTCAACTTTATACATAAGGGCTCCAATGAAAATTCAAGGTGACCACTTCCTTTTACTGCACAGCAAAACCCAGGACGCTTTTATCGTTGAGCGGCTGTCTGATACGGTTAAGCGCAACATGGATTTGTTCGTATCAGATGTGTCAGTGGATTTCGTTGTGGTTGGCGTAGCTGATACCGCAGAAGAACTGCAATCTTTCAAAATGCGATTACTGGATATCCGCCAAAATTATCGTGATAAAAATGGTGACTCTGAACTGCCGACACCTCAGCGAATTAGCTAAAGTGAGTAAAGTCAGCTCGTCAGTCCGGGCTGGCTCCACTACTTTTTTTGTTCAAAATATTCTTAGTAGGCTTTATCCATCTCAAATTTCCTCATTCGATATGTTGGCCAGTTCGTTTTGATGCTGCGCCTGCTATCTCACGCAGCTCAAAAAAAACTGAATCACCACACTGTCCGCCGCATGCCTGGGATGCCTTTACCCCGTGAGGTCAGGGGATGCCAGGGTGCTGAGTTCGGGCCTCTCAGCCACCAGCGCGGTGATTACATGTTCATTTGTTAAAGAGCAGAACAGCTGTCTGCGGTGGGCTGCGTCTTGCTGTGACTGCAATATAACAATAGGTATTTTATCAATCAATACCTTTAGGTATGAATATTTGAACTTAAAGTAATATGTTTTTGTAAAATATATGAATTTAATTTTTCGAGAGCAGGCGGGATGTTTATTGATGGATGGTTGGAGATTTACCGTTACGCTTTTGTTGGAAACTTTACTGTACTTATATACAGTATTTGGGAAATTAGCTAGGATTGTTCTAAACGAAAAACGGGGGCTCTATGCAAGTCGGCTACATAAGGGGAGATAACGGGGAGTATGAAAAAATTCCGGCAGCATGTTTACATGTAGCTACCGGATTGAACGTTTACCGATTGAATTTCTTAGAGATGTATACAACAACACCTATGATTTTTGCTGTCTCTCCCACTTTCAAAAGAGAGGCTCGAGGATCAGAAGGGGAAAGATAACCTCCCTCATCTCCGGGGAGGAATTTGTATACGCTGTAAGAACCATGAACACAGGCAAACACATAATCGTGCACTTTGGGCTGTTCATTTACATCAACAACCACGACAGAATTCAAAGTTGCTTCAGGAAATCCCGAGTCATGATCGAGAAAAAAGGCACGACATGATTCTGCGTTCAGCTCTTTGGGAATTGCCTGTAAATCCTTAGTTTTCTCTTCTGCCTTCCAAATATGCACGAATTTTACATCTGGCGTTTGTGGTGGGGGATATGGCGCGTCGTAATTACTCTCATGGCTTTTGCGCATTGGTCCCTCGTTAAGCGCTAACCATTCAGGTCTTACCCCAAGCGCCTTAGATAAATGGACTATGTACCCAGAATTTTGTGATTTTCCAGACAAAATTTTGAAAATGCTAGGCTGAGCTATTCCCACAGCTTCAGCGAGCTGTGCCTGACTCATCCCTGCTTCTTTCATTGCCAGCTTAAGCCGATCGGCGAGAGTTTCTGTATTCATGCCCGCGAACATATAACTGTGGTTATCCATCGTCAAATATCCATGGGTATTTACTTTGTGTGAACTCATAGTTATTATTCTCGCTTTACAGACTAAAGGGTATAAACATGGTTAACAAAGCTATTCAAAAGGCGATCCAATCTGTTGGAAGCCAAAAAAAGCTAGCCATACACGTAGGTGTTAGCCAGCCAAACGTATGGAGTTGGTTGCATAACAAAAAAAGGGTTTCTCCTGAAAATGTTAACGCGATTGTAGAAGCCACTAACGGAGAAGTTAAAGCCTATGAGATTAGGCCAGACCTACCTCAACTCTTTCCACATCCTATAAACCTGAACTCCAAATAAGGAAAAATTTAAATGGATTCAATCACAACGTCGCGCAACAAAGCGCGTGACATCGAGAGTGAGATCGTGAGCCGTATTGCCGCGGAGGGGGTGACGGCAGTTGCGAAGAAATTGGGGGTCGACAAATCACAGGTTAGCCGCTGGCAGAGTCGAGGCGGTTTGGTCGAAAAGGCCAGCCGTTTACTTGCTGCTTTAGATTTCCAACAACCAGCAGGCATGGTGATCATCAAGGGCGATGAAACTGGTGAATTGGCCCAGTGCCTGATTGGCATGCTTGAGCATATTCGTTCTAAAGACGGGGGCTCTGGTGGATGAAAGGTTTGTTGAAACCGACAAGCGCTTTCGGGACAAGCGCGGCATTGTCGTGCGCATCATCAGTTACGACAGGCAGGAACGTAGGGTCATATTCATGCGTCCTGATTACGAACACCTGTGCTGTGTACCGAAATGGTACTTCGAGAAGTATTTCACCGAGGTGGGAAAGAGCGACTGAACAGCGCCAACTGTCCAGTCGTGTACAGCGTTGCTTTTGGGAAGCGAGGTTAATTATGCGACAAAAACGCCGTAAGCCGCAACAGGAAACTACTGTACATAAAGACATGGCGCGGGATGAACTCGCACGCCAGTATTCACCTGATGCCTGTCGGCTGCTACGTCAGGCACTGGAGCAGGCGAAGCGGGAGAAGTCCGGCCATGAGTAATACCGCAGAAATAATCCAATTTAGCGCCCGTCCGGGGCGTGAGGAGCAGCGCGTGGCCGATACCGATGATGGCTTCATGCGTGTCGCTAATGAGCTTACCGATCAGCTACTACAGGCTGATCTTACTGCTCGTCAGTTAAAAATCATGCTGGCCGTGATGCGTAAAACCTATGGTTTCAACAAGTCCATGGACCGGATTACCAATACCCAGATCGCCGCAATGACGGGCATTCACCATACACACGTTTGCTCTTCTAAGCGTCAGCTTATTGAGCGAGGTTTTTTAGTCCAGGGTGGCTCGAAAGTGGGTATTAACAAGTATGTCTCAATGTGGGATATGAAGAAGATTAGCCAAGTCAGCGAATGTTTAGCTGAGTCAGCTAATAAAAGTTTAGCCGAAACAGCTAATACCCATTCGCTAAAACAGCTAAACACAAAAGACAATATTCAAAAGACAATAAATACAGATCCCCCTAAAGCCCCCAAGGGGGAATTTTCGGAGGAAGTTTTATCACAGGCAAAACAGGTCCTGGAGTATTACAACGAGGTCACAGGCACCACCTGTCGCTCTGCAGAAGCCTTTGCCGTTTTACTTACTGAACGTCCGTCCCGCGAAGCCTACACCGTTAATGACCTCAAGCTGGTGGTGCGCTGGGTCGCTGAGACGTGGAAACGCCGCAACGGTACTGTCGCCAAGCCCGCGAACATCTGCCGTGTGAACCGGTTCGACGGCTATCTGGCTGATGCCACCCAGTGGGATGAAAATCAGGTCGAAGTTGACTGCGATGCCGTGATCGATGCTTACAACGATTTGGCGGCCGGCCGTCTGATGTATGCCGAAATTGACGAAGACAGAGTGAAGGCTATCCGACGTCTGGCGACACACTTCCCACGTGAAAAACCGGCAAACGAGTGTTTCCGCAATTATTTCAGCGCTTTTTTCAATGAGGCCCGCGCATCCTATTTCGGCAAAAGCAACAGTGGCTGGCATGCCAACTTCGACTGGCTGATGAAGCCTGACACGCTGCTTTTGGTACGGAGGGGCAATCATGTCTGACCTGTATCTCGAAGCCAGTGTGCTGGGTTGCCTGCTTCATTCCGGTTTAACGCCTGATGCCTACGACGTGCTGGCTACCGTCGAGCCAGCAGCATTCACGAACCCGTTTTACTCAAAACTTTATACCGAGATTAAGCGCCAGGCGACGCAGAAAAAAATGATTGATGCGTTGCTGGTGGCGGAGGCCATGGGCAGTGAAAACGGTATTTTTGCTGACGTGATGGAAACCATGAAGATGGTGCCGAGCGCGGCGAACATGAAGGGCTATGCAAAAAGTCTCAATGAAAAATACATGGTTCGTGGCTTTATCAGCCTCATGGAAAGCCATTACGAGAAGATCACCAGCGCTTATAACCATGATACCGCAATGGAGGGTATCCAGGACTTTACGCGCCAGCTGATGAACATCAGTCGGCCAGATGAAGAAGTGCTGCCGATCCGCGCCAGTGAACTGCTTGACGGGTATATGGACACGCTGGAAAAACGCGTGGCCGGTGATGAAGAGTCGAACACAATCAAAACGGGCATAGATGATCTGGACGAAATCACAGGTGGATTAAACGACACCGACCTGATCGTTATCGCTGCCCGCCCGGGAATGGGTAAAACCGAGCTGGCACTGAAAATCGCCGAGGGCATAGCCCAGCGCACTGTTTCGCTCGGAACTGAGCGGGTACAGCGCGGCGTTCTGATTTTCAGCATGGAAATGCAGGCAGGCCAGATCATTGAGCGCCAGCTGGCGAACGCGTCCAACGTATCCGTTTCCAAACTGCGCAAAGCCAGCCACCTTGACGATGAAGACTGGGGCCGGATCTCCATGGGTCTGGCTGAGCTTGCGAATCTTGATGTCTGGGTTGTCGATGCTACAAACCTCAGCATTGAACAAATCAGGGCGGTGGCCACACGTCATAAAAACCGTTATCCGGGCCTGTCGCTTATCCTGGCTGACTATCTGGGGCTCATCAAAAAGCCATCGGCAGAACGTAATGACCTGGCGATCGGTGAGATTACACGCGGCCTCAAAACCATGGCGATGGAGCTTAACACGCCGGTTATCTGTCTCAGCCAGCTGTCGCGCGAAGTAGAGAAGCGCCCGAACAAGCGCCCGTTAAATGCCGATCTGCGTGACAGTGGCAGCATTGAGCAGGACGCGGACGGCATCTGGTTCATTTATCGCGATGGTGCCTATAACCCGGACAGCCCGGCTGCGCACCTGGCTGAAATCATTATCGGTAAAAACCGTCATGGCCCACAGGGCGGCGTGGTTTATCAGGAATTCCGAAACGGGCATTTCCGCGAAACGGATCAGGCAATAGCGGCGCAGCTTGCCCGCGAGAGACCGGCGCAGGCTGGCCGGGATAAATCATCACGCAACGGTAATGAACCAACGGGGAGACTATTTTGATCAAAATTTATGACATCACACCGCTGGGTAAGCCCCGTCAGACTCAACGTGACCGATGGGCAAAGCGGCCGGCTGTCCTCCGGTACCGGGCATTTTGCGATGAGGTGCGCTTAAACCAAATCAAGTTGCCTGACTGCGGTTGTCACATCACGTTTGTATTGCCCATGCCCGACAGCTGGAGCAAAAAGAAGCGTGCGCAGTTCAGCGGCCAGCCCCACCAGCAAAGGCCCGATGTCGATAATCTGCACAAAGCGTTGATGGATGCCGTGTTTGAAGAAGACAGCGCCGTATGGGATGCACGTATTACAAAAATCTGGGGAGAGAAAGGGCAGATAAGGATCGAGAGCATTGCCTGAAATTATAAACGCAGCAAAATTCAGTAAGGAGAATCACCTTGAACCTTGAAAGCACGATAAAGTTTTTCGCACCAAAATCACCTATGTTCAGCGATTCTCCACGGGCAACGGCCAGTGACAGCCTGGATATTTCAGATGTAATGGCATCCTTCGGGCTGACTGGCGCGCAGGCTCGTTTCGGATTTGAATTATTCCTGTCCAAGCATGGCATCACGTCCAGTGATCGCGCCGTTGAAATGTTAACTGAATTCGGTCTGAGTAAGGCGGGGCTTTTCCGGGCAGTCGCCGAACTCGAGGAGAATATTAAACGCGAATTTGTGCAATTGCTTGCAACGTTTGCCTACATGGATTATTCGCGTAGCGCGGCAAGTACACGCACCTGCACCTGCTGCAACGGTACTGGCTTTATTGATGCTGAAGTTTTTAAAATGAAATCAGTCTTCAGCCGTCCGGGAACGCGTCAGGTGAGAGAGATTCAGCGTGTCCGTTGCGGTACCTGTGAAGGGAAAGGCGTGATCAGCAATGCGTGTCGCTGTCATGGAAAAGGCAAAGTGCTGGACATTGAGCAGAGCGAGATTCAGGGCGTACCTGTCATGAAAACCTGCACCAAATGCACCGGCCGCGGTTATGCGCGCCTGCCTGCTGAAACTGTGCGCCGTGCTGTTGGGTATGTCGTTATGGCAGTAAGCCAGCCAACGTGGTCGCGCAATTTCAAACCGTTCTATGAAGCGCTCATTAACCAGTGCCACAAGGAAGAGTCTATAGCGGGCGATATGCTGCAGCGTGTGACGGGAAACAGCGAAATCAGGAATATGAAGCAATAAGATTTATCTTATGTATTGACGGCGTGAATAAAATGGACCATTATCACGCCAATGATGGGATTTCTGTGTGCTGTTCATCAGCGCGAATTTAAAAGAAAGACCTCAAACCCACATCAAGGCTCGCCACTGGCGGGCCTTTTTCATTTGCGCTCGCCCGTCATTTCCCATTACACGCCTTGTAACGAAGGGGTGGTGCGCAATCCATAACTGACTGTGCAAAACACAGTTTCCATTCATTGGCTACCCAGCGGCAGCACGGTGCTTTTTCATTCGACACGAAAAAGGCTAACCGGGCTTGTCCAGTTCAGAAAGTAGACAATTCCTAATTGGACAAGTCCCCGCACGGGGGTGGATATGAAAATTATGCCTGACAAAATTGCATCAGGGGTTACCTACTGCGCGTCGGGTGGCCTGGTCTGTAACGGCCTTTTTAATTGGTATGACTGGGTTTATCACCTGGACTGGAATTTTATCGGACTGGTCAGCGGCGTGATGCTCGGCATAGCGACATTCGTCGTGAACGCGTATTACAAACGCAAAGAGAGCAACCGGGAAGAACTGGCCAGAAAGTTCGAGGCAGAGCAGGAGAGTCTACGCACTGCGGCGATCCAGAGTTATTTAAACCGCTCACCCTCTCATGACGAGGACAAAGCGCCCGAAGTAGTCGATACAGTCAACAAGGCTTTAAAGCTGGCGGAGAAAGCATAATGGCTATTTCACCCGCTTTACGTAAAAGCCTCATTACAGCTGCTGGTGGTGGTGCGTTGGCCATCGCGGCTGTTCTGATCCCGAGCCTCGAAGGCAATTCTTACACGCCATACCGTGATGTCGGCGGCGTCTGGACCGTATGCTACGGCCACACAGGGAAAGACATTGTCCCTGGAAAAACCTACACCAAGGCTGAATGCAAAGCCCTGCTGGATAAGGATCTAAAACCTTTCGCACGTTCGGTTGATCGTTCGGTAAAGGTTCCTGCGAATGCATACCAGAAAGCCGCTCTTATCAGTTTTAGCTATAACGTTGGCGTTAATGCATTCGAGCACTCATCGGTACTGCGCAACCTTAATGCCGGTCGTTATCAGCAAGCCTGTGATGGCCTTCGTAGCTGGGTATATGTTGACCGCGTAAGGATTCAGGGGCTGGCGAACCGCCGTGACGTTGAGCGGGAGATCTGCAACTGGAGCCTGAACCCATGACCTGGTTAATTATTAACTGGCGCATTGTGCTGGCGTTCATGCTGGTGGTGCTGATAGCCGGGTTGTTAATGGCTGTGGGGCGCTACCGTGACAACGCCCTGCATTTTCAGGAGCAGCGAAATGCGCAAAAAAACATTGCCGACACGCGCCAGGCAACCATTGACGATATGCAGCGCCGCCAGCAGTCTGTTGCGGCAATCGATGCCAGATACACGAAGGATTTAGCCGATGCGCAAAAAACCATTAGCGATCTGCGTAGGGATGTCGATTCTGGGGCTAAGCGCCTGCGCGTCTCAGCCAAATGTGATCGGCCAGTGTCCGGTAAATCCTCCGCCACCCGCGTGGATGATGATGGCAGCCCCCGACTTACAGACGCCGCTCAGCGGGATTATTTCACCCTCAGAGAGCGAATCGAAACTGTCACAAAGCAACTGACCGGCTTGCAGGACTACGTTCGTAAAGTCTGCTTACCTCCCGCACACTCTAAAGGTAAATGAATCAATGTACACCACTACCGCACTCATTACGTGGGCGCTGATTGCGCTTGTTACTGGTTTCGCTGCTGGCTGGCTGGTGGGCCTGTTTCGCTGGAAGAACAGCCCGCAGAAGGCAGAGGCCGAATCAACAGCCATCCGCGACGGCTGGCACGATGTAGAGCAGCGCTTTCAGGCTCAGATTGATGAATTGAAAAGCAAATTGGATGAGCAGGCAGTGTCTCAACCACAGGGGGCGCAGAGTGAAGCGCCAAAAAAGATTTAAGCTACGCCTGGTTAAGTGACTGGGCTTTACTAAAAAGAGAGGAAGTAACGATGTCCGAACCACTGTATGACAGCACCACCGCGACCACTGCACAGCCGGCCACAACAGCAACCGATAAAACTGATGCCGTACTGGCAAAGGTGAAAGAACTGCTGAAAGTGGCAGGCCATGACGTTGATACCGTATTTGACGATGTGGCTTCACTGGCTAAAAAGCTGGCGTAAGCATCACAAGGCGCATTTACGAGTGCGCCTGATGATGAAAAAAAGGCCCCAGCGGGACCCAAACTTGCGGATTTCATTTCTTATTACTTCGGTAATGTTAGCTATTGGATTATGCATCGCAAGCGTAAGCGGTGGGTTTTATGATTTTTTTGGCGAGATTTAAATTTCGCTACCTCCCCCGAGAATTTTTCGCCGCTGTTGTGGAGGGTGAAAGCATTAGTGGCAGTGATATAATGCTCATGCCAAAAGGCATAATATCTCAGGGGTGAATCATGAAAGACGGGATCTATAAGCTGATTTTCAACACAAATGTTAATAAAAACGGGACGCTTGATGGCATTGTAGTTGTCCAAAACGGCAAAATTAATGGCGGCGATTATGTTTGTATCTATAAGGGTTCGGTCAATGGGAAAACGGCCTCAGTAAAGTCAATTCCCTATAACAAAAATGATACAACTGCTTTTAATGGCCACTCGGTGTTAGATCTTGAGATTCAAATTGAAGATCATATGAGCCATTACTTGTTCAAGGGGCATGTTAAAGGAGATATGTCTCGAACTATTTTTGGGCAGTTGAACTTCTTAAGCGAACTTGCCTGATAAGCAAATACGAACCGCCTTCGGGCGGTTTTTTATTGGAGTAAATATGTCCCGCCTAAAAGTCGAAATCCTCCCTCCAGCCAATGCAGACGTTAACGCAGTGCTGGGTGAGATAGAACGTAAGTATGCCGGTAAAGCTGCCACGCCAGAAACCATTGCCGATATGGAACGCGAGGCCGCCAGGCTAATTCGCCGTCTCATAACCACCAAAGTGACTTTCGTCAGGAACTGATATGAGCGAACGACCCATGCCGCCAGAGCATTTAGTAGAGGAGTTTAAGCCGTACATTTCTCTCATTCCTGCTGATGAGGTCTGGTATTGGGTGCAGGAACAAATCATCAGCAGTGATGGCCGGTTACATAACCCCGATCATGTTCATCTCGCTGAGGGGGATATAGCGTTTCTTTGGGCCGCTACAGCATTCACCAAAAAAGGGCGTACCGTTCTGGGGCAGGCTGAGGAAGTGATGATGCGTGCCGGGGGCTGGCAAAAGGCACGCATGGAACAGCAGATATATGAATGGTTTGGCCGCAAGCCTGATTTCATTATCACCCTTGCTGCTGATTTCTGTATGAACTGTAGCGATCTGGAATTCTGCGCATTGGTTGAGCATGAGCTTTATCACATTGCGCAAAAAACAGACGAATTTGGCGCACCTGAGTTTACGCGGGATGGACAGCCCAAGCTTTGCATGCGTGGGCATGACGTCGAAGAGTTCACGGGCGTTGTTCGCCGCTACGGCGCCAGCGAAGAAGTTAAGCAGCTTATCGACGCTGCCAGCCAACCAGCAGAGGTGGCCAATATCGACATCGCCAGGGCATGCGGCACATGCATGTTAAAGCTGGCTTAATTCTTGACTGATTATGACGGGCAGGTATCACATGGCGACACTTAGAGGTGAGGTCAAAGCCTTCATCGTTCAGTCGCTTGCCTGTTTCGATACCCCATCAATGGTGGTGGAGTCCGTCAAAAAAGAGTTTGGCATTTCCATCACTCGCCAGCAGGTGGAATCCCACGACCCCACAAAGTCGAACGGCAAGGGACTGGCAAAGAAATGGGTGGACATGTTCAGCGACACCCGCAACAGGTTCCAGACCGAAATAGCGGATATCCCGATCGCCAATAAGGCTTACCGGCTTCGGACGCTCGACCGCATGGCAACGCGCACCGAAACCATGAAGAACTTTGCCCTTACGGCCCAGTTGATTGAGCAGGCGGCGAAAGAGGTTGGCGACGCATACACCAACAAGCTGAAGGTTGAAAGCACCGGGGCAAATGGTGGGCCTATCAAAACCGAGAGCGTTTCGCTGACCTCTGACGAGGCCGCAGAGCTTTATCGCAAAATGATGGGATAACTGCCGGAAATAACGGTTTCATCACCTTTTCGGGCTATGCATTTTCGGGCGGCTTTTATGCACCGTTTATGCAGTCCGTTTTCAGCTTTTCCGTAATGAAATCATCAGGAAATACGTGTTTATCGGCTAACTGCGCGTGAGTGCTGTTTCGCCAGGGCGGGTAACATCTATTATGTTAAATAGCGTTTAAATCGGAACAATTTCATGCCTATTCCTTTCCCCTTCGATTTCCGTAATCCGGATTACACGCAGGTGTTTGAATGGCGCATGGAGAGGTTGCAGCGCATCAGGCAAAACCCCGGCATGCTGCCCGCGATGAAGGCTTTCTACCGTGACAATCCGGCCCAGTTTATCATCGACTGGGGCATGACGGTTGATCCGCGTAACGTTGAGCGCGGCCTGCCAGCCCGTATCCCGTTCCTGCTGTTCTCCAAACAGGAAGAGTGGATACAGTGGTTCGTCGAACACTGGCGCACCTCAAAGCCCGGTATTACCGAAAAAACGCGTGATATGGGCATGTCCTGGCTGACCGTGGGTATGGCGGCATCGCTGTGCCTGTTCAATCGCGGCATTATTGCCGGGTTTGGCTCGCGCAAAGAGGAATACGTAGACAAAATCGGTTCGCCTAAGTCGCTGTTTGACAAAGCGCGTAACTTCATTGGCCTGCTGCCCGTTGAGTTCCGGGGCGGCTGGAATCCCAAAGCACACGCGCCCCACATGCGGATCCTGTTCCCTGAGAATGACTCAGCCATGACGGGTGAAGCCGGTGACGGCATCGGGCGCGGTGACCGCACATCGTTCTACATCGTCGATGAGTCCGCGTTCCTTGAGCGCCCCTATCTGGTGGACGCCTCATTATCGGCAACCACAAACTGCCGTCAGGACATTTCAACGCCCAACGGCATGGCGAACTCGTTTGCTGAGCGCCGCCACAGCGGCAAGGTGGACGTGTTTACTTTCCACTGGCGTGATGATCCGCGCAAAGATGATGCCTGGTATAAAAAGCAGTGCGAAGAACTCGACGCCGTGACCGTGGCGCAGGAAATCGACATCAACTACAGCGCGTCTGTGGAAGGCGTGTTGATTCCGTCCGCCTGGGTGCAGGCGGCTGTCGATGCTCATATCAAGCTGGGTATTCAGCCCACTGGCCAGCGAATGGGCGCGCTCGATGTCGCTGACGAAGGCAAAGACACTAACGCCTTTACTTCGCGTCACGGCTTCCTGCTGGAAGATATTGAAGAGTGGTCAGGGAAAGGCGATGACATCTTTGGCACCGTCCAGAGGGCATTCAGCATTTGCGATCAGCGCCGTCTTGAAATGTACCGGTTTGACTCTGACGGTCTCGGGGCGGGTGCGCGAGGCGATGCCCGCGTTATCAACGAGCAGCGAAAAGAGAGGCGTGAACGCCAGATAACCGCCACGCCATATCGTGGCAGCGGATCGCCAGCCAATCCCGAAGATGAAGCGGTTCCGGGTGAATATGGCCAGCAGGGCCGGCTAAATAAAGATTTCTTCGCGAATGCCAAGGCGCAGGGCTGGTGGCGGTTGCGCACCCTGTTCCGCAATACGTGGCGTGCCGTAGAAGAAAAGATGCCGTACAGTCCTGACGAAATCATTTCGATATCAGGCAGCATGCCGCTTAAAAACAAACTTATCGTCGAACTCTCACAGCCCACCTATTCGGTGAACGGCGTGGGCAAAATCGTCGTGGACAAAAAGCCGGACGGCACCAAATCGCCTAACCTGGCTGACTCCGCGATGATTGCCTATGCGCCGATGGAGTTCACCTCGATGGATATCTGGGATTTACTGGCAAGGGGTAAAAATGGCTCGTAAGAAACGCCCGCGCCAGCAAAGTGCGGCACCAACAAAGACGATCGACGGTTACGACAACTTTGTATCCCGTCTGGGCCTCCAGTCCGGCAACCTCAGCGGTCACGGCACCTATATGCCGAACTTCACCTCACGCAACCGCGTGCTGCTGGAGTTTGCCTACCGTTCATCGTGGATTGTGGGCGCGGCTGTAGACACCATCGCCGATGATATGACGCGCAAGGGCGTCACCATCACGTCGCAGATGGACCACAAGGCAAAAGCCCGACTGACCGGCCGCTGGGAAGAACTGTCACTGTGGGAAGGATTAAGCGACACCATTAAATGGTCACGCCTTTACGGTGGCGCGGTAGGTGTGCTGCTGATTGACGGTCAGGACATGTCGTCGCCCCTTCGCATGGAAACCATCGGTCGCGACCAGTTTAAGGGCATGCTGGTGCTCGATCGCTGGATGCTCAACCAGACCATCACGGAAATCATCACCGAGCCCGGTCCCGACCTGGGCAAGCCAAAATATTATGAGGTGGTAGCCGCGCAAAACGGCATCCCGGCGTGGAAAATTCACCACAGCCGTCTGATCCGCATGGACGGTGTGGGCCTGCCTTATCAGCAGGCGTATACCGAAAACGGCTGGGGCATGTCGGTGGTTGAACGTCTTTACGATCGCATCATGGCGTTCGACAGCGCATCAACCGGCGCGGCGCAGCTGGTGAACAAAGCGCATCTGCGCACCTACAGCATCGAAAAGCTGCGTGAGATTCTCGGGTTTGGTGGTGAGCGCGAAGCGGCGCTGATGAAACACATCGACCTGATCCGCCTGTTTCAGTCCATCGAAGGCATGACGCTGATGGACAAAGAAGACGTATTTCAGACGCACAGCTATTCGTTTGCGGGCCTGTCGGACATCCTTTCTCAGTTCGGTGAGCAGATTGCGGGTGCGACGGGGATTCCGCTGATCCGCATGCTGGGCCAGTCGCCAGCCGGTTTCAGTACCGGCGAATCCGATCTGGCGAACTATTACGACAACGTGGGTTCGCTACAGGAACGCCGGGAGCGTCGCCCTGTCCGGCGACTGTTTGAAATCCTTCACCGCTCTGAGTTCGGCACGCCGCTGCCGGATGACTTCGATTTTGAGTTTAACCCGCTCTGGCAGATGTCAGACACTGACCGCTCCACTGTGGCAAAAAACACGGTTGATACGCTTAATGCGGCAATCGACAGCGGCCTGATGCCGTTGCACGTTGCTATGGCTGAACTGCGCGAATCATCCCGCGTAACGGGCATTGGCTCAAACATCACCGATGAGGATATTGAGAATGCCAAAGGGGTCGAGCCGCCAGGGTTCACCGAAGAAAGTGATGACGACGCGCCGGATCCCGAAGCAGGTGCAAATCAGCTACACCACACAGCTACGCAAGATAGCGCGGGCAGTGGGCGACATCGTAAATGGCCGTTACGATGGTTCAAATGACAGCGTCACCGAAATTATGGATGCGCTGGAGCGCTACAGCGAAATCATTGACGGCTGGGCTAATCAGGTCGCCACGGGCTTTGCCGCATCAATAGCGCGGCACAGCGAAAAAGAGTGGCGCGAGAACAGCCAGCAGATCGGCGCTGAGCTGCGTCATGTCATTAACAACACGCCCATCGGGCATGTCATGCGCAGCATCGTTACTGAGCAGGTGAAATACATCAAATCGCTGCCGCTCGAAGCCGCAGGCCGCATTTACGACATCCAGAACCGCGCGATTGAAACCATGGCGGCGGGTGGCCGTGCCGATGCGTTTGCGAAAGAAATCGCAGCATCCGGTGATGTGGCGGCTTCACGGGCAAAACTCATCGCGCGAACCGAGGTCGGGAGGGCTGTCACCGCACTGACGCAGGCGCGATCAACGGCCAGTGGGTCAATGGGCTACATCTGGCGGACGGCTCATGATGGGGATGTCCGTCACTCTCATGCCGAAATGGAAGGCAAGTTCGTCTACTGGAGTGATCCGCCTACGTTGGACGGCATGACCGGCCATGCAGGCGCGTTACCTAACTGCCGTTGCTGGTGCGAGGTGGTTTTTCCTGATGGTGATTTGATAGCGGCACCGCATCCCTCACGCTGACCTTATTACAGCTGCCTTGTGCAGCTTTTTTTATGCCTGAATTTCGCAGGTGAACAATGAAATATTTCTTCAATACCCGGCTGGGGCCTAACCGTTACCTGCTGGGCGATGGCTCGCTGCTGTGTAAAGACGTGCCGATCGCCCGCCTGGGTGACCAGGCCTACCGTGCAGAGGATTTGCCGGAACTCACGCCCGACGATGACGGGGAAATCATCGTCACCCGATCAGCCGATGAGGTGTTCTCGCCCGAGGCGATGGCGTCCTTTGAAGGCATGACCGTGGTGATCCTCCATCCCGAGGACGAGGCGGGCGACATTCTTTTTGTGGATCCGGCCAACTGGCGACAGCTGGCAATTGGTCATGCGGCCAACGTCCGGCGCGGTCAGGGTGACCAGTCAGACCTCCTGATTGCCGATCTCGTCATAAAAGACGCCCTGGGCATTCAGGCAATCAACGATGGCCTTCGTCAGGTTTCCTGCGGCTACAACGCAGAGTATGACGAAACCGCCCCCGGACGGGCTAATCAGTATGACATCCGGGGTAATCACATCGCGCTTGTTCCTAATGGGCGGGCCGGTATTCGCTGTTCAATAGGAGATGCAATAAGCATGGCAAGTAAAGCAAAGCAGTGGTTAGCCAGCCTGCGCAAGGCGGTGAAAACCAGAGATTCAGCTGCTGCCGAAGAGTTGCTGAATAACGCGCCGGACAACATGGTCGGTGACGAGGATGATGACGGCGTAACCACGGTGGTGGTGAAAGTAGAAGGTCCGGATGCGGCCGTTCCGCCTGTCGCGCCCGGGAACGCTGTTGCTGATGAAAGCAGCGACCTCGAAACGCGCATTGCCGCTATCGAAGCCGCAGTGAAAGCGCTGACCGACAAGATGGCGCCGCCAACTGGCGATGCTGATGACGACGACGAGAAAAAAGAAGAGAAGAAGATGACCGGCGATGCCGGCTATCAGCAGGACGTTCTCTCACGTGCAGAGCTCATCCTGCCGGGTTTCTCACTGCCTGAAGGCTCCAAAATGGGCACGCTCAAGCGCGAAGTGCTGGGCGCTGCGCTGCGCACCGCTGACGGTCTGAAACTCATCGAACCGCTGTCAGGTAAAAATCCTGATTTCGCCAAAATGAGCATGGCGACCGTGGACAGCATTTTTAACGGCGCGTCTGAACTGGCAAAAAGCCGCAATAACAGCGGCCTGAGCCTGGCGGTGTTTACCGCAAATTCGCAGTCCGGCGATGTGGCCGCGCTGAATGAGAAAAACAAAGATTTCTGGGCTAAGAAGGGGGCCAAGTAATGACAGGTCAGTCCATTTATTTAACGCAGCCGTTCAGCTACGCCGGTGCGCTAACCCGTCCTAATCACTCAACGGTAGAGCCTGTCGTGATGGACACCACCAACCCGTTCGCCGGTGACGGCCTGCCGGGTAAAAAAGTGAACGGCAAGTTTGTGCCACTGGCGGCCGGTGACGCCGCTGCCGTGTTATACGGTATCCGCGTGCGCTCCTATCCGTTCACCTCTGACAAAGACCTGGCCCGCCAGCTGACTAACCCGGCGAACTACACCGGCGATGCGCTGGTGCGTGGCTATATCGGCGTCAAAGTGAATGCCGGTAACGTGGCGGACAACGGGGCGGTTTACATCCGCGTGGGAGGTGCAACGCCAACACAGCCGATCGGCGGTTTTGAAGCCGTGGCGGATGCCACCGCAGCCAATACCGTGCTGGTGACCAACGCGCACTTTATCGGTACCACCGACGCCAACGGCATCGCCGAACTGGCATTCAATATTTAAGGAAAGCACTGAATATGATCACCTACGACCGACAGACCATCGATAATTCCGGTGCGTTCCTGATTGGGCAACTGGAGCGTTTCGATCCGGTTCTCAACATGCCGCTGCTGGCGTACACGTGGAGCCGTGACGTTGACCTGCGCGAAGACGTCTCCATTGCGGATGAAATTTCGAGCTTCTCAAACAGCAGTTTCGCCGCGCCCAGTTCAGTGGGTACCGATGGCGAATCGTGGATCAGTAACAGCACCAACGTGATTGCCGGTGTGGATCTGGATATCCAGAAAACCTCGCTGCCGCTGACGCCCTGGTCGCGCCAGCTGTCATGGACGGTTTTCGAACTGGCCTCCGCGCTGCAGATGGGACGCCCGATTGACTCCCAGAAGCTGGAAGCGATGAACCAGACTTACCAGCTGAACGTTGACCGTCAGGTTTACGTGGGCAGCACCATCCTGGGTGTGAAAGGGCTGTTTAACCAGGCGAATGTTAAAACCATTCCTGCCGCAAAAACATGGGCGTCAAGCACGGCGATGGAGATTGCTAAATCCATCAATGACGGCCTCACCACAGCCTGGAAACAGACAGGACGTGCCGTAGTACCGGATTCGCTGCGACTCCCGCCTGACCAGTATGCGTTGCTGTCCAGCATCATCGTTTCCGATGCCGGTAACCGCTCGCTGCTCGACTACCTGAGCGAAAACACCATCGCCTACAAGCAGAACGGTAAACCACTGGATATTCAGCCTGTGAAATGGCTGGAAGCGGGCGCGATGCAGAACGTTAACCGCATGGTGTTTTACACCAAAGACCGCAAGTACGTTCAGTTCCCGCTGGTGCCGCTTCAGCGCACCCCGATGGAATACCGCGACCTGCGCCAGCTGGTGACCTACTACAGCAAGGTAGGTGCGGTTGAGCTGCGTTACAGCGATACCATGCTGTACGTGGACGGTATCTGACAACCGGCCCCGCAGGGGGCCATTTCTTTCAGGAAAATCCATGAAACGAATTCGTGTACATACCCCCTTTACGTTCAACGACTCCGAGTACAACAAAACGGATTTTGATGTCGGTGTTCATAACGTCAAAAACGAAATTGCCGATCACTGGTTTACGCAGCGCTATGCCGAAGTGCTGGATAAGACAGACAACGGCGGTGACGGGGCGAACCAGGGCAAAATCGACGAACTGAATGCCAAAATTGCCGATCTGACTACCCAGAATACTGAGTTAACGGCTAAAAACGGCGAACTGACCGCGCAGGTCACAGCCGCTGCCGATGGTCTGGCCGAGCGTAATGCGCTTATCGAAGAGCAGAAGCAGAAAATTGCCGAGCTGACGGAGCAGGTCAATGGAGCCAAAAAATAGCCTTCTCCCGTCTGTCCAGCAGTTCCGCACCGACTTTCCTCAGTTTTCCAGTGACACCCTCTATCCCGATCCTCTGGTTCAGTTCAGGCTGAATCTGGCTGATATCCAGCTGGATCAGAACCGGCTCGGGAGCCTGTTTCCGTACATGGTGGAACTGTTTGTCGCGCATTACCTCACGCTGCAGGCGGGAGACAACCGTTCCGCAGCGCTGGGACGCCCGGGCGGCTCCAGCAGCGGGATTGTTTCGTCGAAATCGGTCGATAAGGTGAGCGTAAGTTATGACAACTCATCAACGCTCAACCCTGCCGCGGGTTTCTGGAACAACACCCGCTATGGCGCTGAGTTTTACCAGACAATCTGCATGTTCGGTGCGGGAGGGCGGCAACTGTGAAATCCGGTCTTGTGCTCCGTGCGGACAATGCTCAGGCGGTGCTTGATGCGCTCAAAACGCTGGGCAACCGCGATGTGCTGGTGGGTATTCCGTCTGACCGTGCCGAACGTTCAGACGGGATGGAAATCAACAACGCCGAACTGGGCTATCTGCACAGCTTTGGCGGCACTATCCGCGTGCCGGAGCACATGACCACCGTTTACCGCCAGATTGCTGACGATGGCAGTTTCAAACGCAACGGGCAGTTTGTGCAGCAGGCGAAAAGCAACTTTGCCACGCAGCACAAAGTCGCTGCCTACAGCGTTCAGCTGCCGCCGCGTCCGTTTCTGCATATGGGGGTGGCGCAGTCGCGCGATAAGGTGGCCGGGCTGATGAAGCAGGCCGCTTTTGAAGTCCTCAGCGGTAATGCGTCCGCTGCCGAAGCCATGCTGAACCGCGCAGGGACTGAGGCGGTAAACGCTGCCAGAAACGTCATCACGGCCGGTGACCAGCTTACCCCGCTTGCCGAAGCCACGTTACGCGCCCGCCGCAGCCGGGGCCGCAGCGGTACAAAACCGCTTTATGACACCGGGCAACTGCTCCGCTCGATCACCTACGTTGTGAGGGATAAAAATGCCGGATCTTGACGTAACAGACATCCTTTTCGATCCCGACTTCTGCGACACCACCTTAGTTGTAAAGCGCCGCAGCATGGTCGTCAATGATGACGGGTTCGGGAAAAATACCGTCACCAGTTCCCCGTTTGCGGGCGTGGTGACGGTGGACAAGGCGCTGGAAAGCCGCAGGCTTGAGGCGGGGCAGGTGGTGCATGGTGCAATCCTGATCGTCACCACAGAGCGCCTGACGCAGGGCCAGACGGGACGGGATGCGGACATTGTGACGTATCAGGGGCGCGATTACCGTGTTTCTTTTGTCGATCCGTACACCGCATACGGCGCGGGCTTTGTTCAGGCGCACTGCGAACTGTTGCCGTTTGACGGAGGAACGCCCGTTGAGCAGTAACACCACGGGCCAGCCCGGCTGGCTAACCCCGCAGCAGGCCGCGACCGACTATGATACGCCGCTGGATGTGCACCTGAGCCAGTGGATCCGCAACCTGTCGGGGCTGGCAGCCGGGCGCGTCATTGCCCGCTGGCAGCCTGACCAGCCTGCCATTCCCCCTGCCGATGTTAACTGGTGTGCATTCGGCATCACGGGCATTGCAGCTGATGCCGGTCCCGCGCTTGTTAACCAGACCGACGCTGCCGTCGAACAGTGGTGGCATGAGCTGGTGGAGTGCCTGGCCTCGTTTTACGGGCCAGCCGGCCAGCAGGTTGCCGCGCAGTTTCGGGACGGACTCGCCGTTAACCAGAACAACGACACGCTGGGCCAGTGGGGATTAACCCTGGCTGACTGCGACAGCATCCGGCCGGCGCCGGAACTCATCAATAACCAGTGGGTACGCCGTTACGACGTGATGGTCCGCCTGCGCCGCAAAGTCATCAGCACCTGGGGCATCCAGTCGCTGACCGACGCCCCTTTCAGTATTTCAGGAGAATAACCCATGCCGCAGGGCTTACCCGTTTCAAACGTTGCCAGCGTGGACATCATTATGTCGCCGAGGGCGGCGGCGGGCCGTAACTTTGGCTCACTGCTCATCCTGGGTAGCGCAACCACCATTCCGCTGACCGAACGTATCCGCCTGTATACCTCGGCGGCCAGCATCGGAACTGACTTCGGTACCAACAGTGAGGAATACCTTGCCGCCGTGGCGTACTTCTCACAGTCGCCGACGCCTTCGCAGGTGTATGTCGGTCGCTGGGCGAAAACGCTGGCGGCGGCCGAGGTCGGTAAGGTTGAGACCTTACTCGATGGCGTTAACGCCTGCCTGGGCTTTACCAACTGGTACGGTCTCGGGGTGACGTATGACGCCGACCGTAAAGACGACGACCTGCTGCCGGTATGCGCCGCGATTGAGTCCTCATCGTTAAGCCGCATCCTTGCCGTTACCACGAAAAACACCGATGCGCTGCTCACTACAGTGAACACCGATATCGCGTCGAAAGTGAAAGCGGCGAAATACAGCCGCACGTTCGTGCAGTATTCATCCACCAGCAATTACGGGGCAATTTCGGCGTTTGGCCGTGCGTTCACCGTGGATTTTAACGGGTTCGGTACCACCATCACGCTGAAATTCAAGCAGGAGCCCGGCATCACCTATGAAAGCCTGACGCCCGCACAGGCGGCCGCGCTGGATGCGAAGAACTGCAACGTTTACGTGTACTACGCCAACGACACGGCCATTCTGCAGCAGGGCGTCATGGGCAACGGCGATTTCTTTGATGAGCGCCACGGCCTCGACTGGCTGCAGAACTACGTACAAACCAACCTCTTTAATCTGCTGTACACCAGCGGAACGAAGGTGCCGCAGACCGATGCGGGCAACACGCGCATCATGGCAAACGTGGAAGCGTCGATGGACCAGGCGGTGAACAACGGTCTGATCGCGCCCGGGGTCTGGAACGGCGGCAAGATTGGCCAGCTTTCCCCGGGCGATACCCTGACCAAAGGGTATTACGTCTACATGCCCGCGATTTCGTCTCAGGCACAGGCTGACCGCGAAGCGCGTAAATCGGTACCGGTTCAGGTGGCCTGTAAGCTGGCGGGAGCAATCCACTACGCCAGCGTTCAGATTAACGTCATGCGCTGAGGAAAATAATCAATGAGTGGTGCATACAGTTTTATGGATATCACGGCCTCGCTGACGGGGCCGACCGGCATTATCGATCTGGGTTACGGTTCCGCAAATTCTGATGAGGGGATCGTGGTCACCATGTCGGAGGCCAAAAACACCATGACGATCGGCGCTGACGGTGAGGTGATGCACAGCCTGCATGCAGGCAAAGCCGGGACCGTCACCGTCAACCTGCAGAAGACGTCACCCGTGAACAAGAAACTGTCCCTGATGTATAACGCGCAGTCGGTTTCGTCCGCGCTGTGGGGCAATAACGTGATCGTCCTGCGCAACAAGGCATCCGGTGACATCGTGACCGCACGCGCCTGCGCGTTTCAGAAACAGCCAGACTGGAACAACCCGAAAGTGGCCGGCAACGTCTCCTGGGTGTTTGATGCGGGCAAAATCGACGAAATCTTAGGGGAGTTCTGATCATGCAGTTTGAGATTAAAGGCATCCGCTACAGCGCTCACAAGCTGAGCGTGTTCGACCAGCTTAAAGTGTCCCGCAAGCTGCTGCCAGTGCTGGCCGGTTTGCTGGCGGAATTCGGCAGCATCCAGAATCTGTTGCCGAAATCTGAACCTGTGCAGGATGCAGATACAGAAAAGGCGAGTGATTTTACCCGCTATGCCCCGGTGTTCGAAAAGCTGCTGCCAGTGGTGGCGGACAAGCTCGCGATGCTCAGTGAAGAAGACACCAACGCGATCATCTTTCCGTGCCTGGCAGTGGTACAGCGAGCGCACGGTAAAGACCGCTGGGTGCCGGTTGCGCAGGGCAACGATCTGGCGTTCGACGACATTGACCTGTTCAGCATGCTGCAGATTGTCGGTCGCGTGGTGGGCGACAGCCTGGGAAATTTTTTGCCCGCACCCCCAGAGAAAGAGACGGAGGGCCAGCAGCCACAGGGCTGACGCTCGACACGCTGCCGGACGGTACCGACATGATCTGGAAGGTGGCAAAGGCTTTCCGGATCGACTTCAAAGACCTTGAATCGGGCGCCGTCGATTTGTGCCGTATTGCCGAGGGTGCTGATTATCTCGGACTTGAAGAAGACAACGAAGCCCGCATAGCCCGCTGGAGAGCCGCGAATGAACGCTGATGTTATCAAGGATTTTTTGATCTCCCTGGGCTTTCAGGTGGACGAGTCCGGTGCGAAAAAGTTTGACGCCACGATAGCGGCCACCACGCTGCAGGCGGTAAAGCTGGGTGCGGCAGTCGAGGCGGCGGCGCTGTCGGTGGTGGCGTTTACGGCCAAAATCGCCAGCGGGCTGGACAACCTCTACTGGATGTCGCAGCGCACCGGGGCAACGGTGGCGGGCATTCAGCAGATCGGCTTTGCCGTGTCTCAGATGGGCGGTACCGTTGACGCGGCGCGGTCATCGCTGGAAAGTCTCGCCCACTTCATGCGCAACAACCCGGGCGCGGAGGGCTTTCTTAACCGCCTGGGCGTGCAGACGCGGGACGCCAGCGGCAACATGCGCGACATGGCCAGCATTTTTACGGGTGTCGGCGATAAGCTGCGCAATATGCCGTATTACCGCGCCAACCAGTACGCACAGATGCTGGGCATTGATGAAAACACTCTGATGGCCATGCGCCGTGGCGTGGGCCAGTTTTCCGCGCAGTATACGCAGATGGCAAAGGCCATTGGCTATAACGCCGATGCGGCCGCCGTGAGTTCTAACCATTTCATGACTTCTTTGCGGTCGTTCGGTGAAATGGCGGGCATGGCGCGGGACAAAATCGGCTCAAACCTCGCGGGCGGTCTGGCGGGCTCCATCGACAGCCTGCGCAAACAGGTCATCGATAATTTCCCGAAAATCGAAGCGGCGCTGACCGGCGGGATAAAACTCATCCTCTGGCTGGCTGACACCATCGGGAAGGTGGTTTTCCGGCTCATCGAGGCAGCGGGCGACATCCGGGACTGGTGGAACACACTGGACAAAAGCACGCGCCAGCTTATCGAGATATTCGGTGCGTTGATGGGTGCCTGGCGGCTGCTGAATACTGCTTTTCTGACGTCGCCGGTAGGGATCGTCACCGCGTTAGGTCTGGCAATCTTCTCGCTTTATGACGATTACAAAGTCTGGAAGGAAGGCGGCAAAAGCCTGATCGACTGGAAAAAGTGGCAGCCGGATGTTGACGCTGCCCTGAAAGCCATAAAGGAACTGAAATCGTCGCTCAGGGACGCGGGCGATCAGGTTGCGCGCCTGCTCAACATCGACCTGAAAAACTGGACGCTGAAAAGTGACATTGCCAGCCTGACAAAGCAGTTTGGCGAGTTCGGTAAAATGCTGTCGATGATCGGCGACCTGCTCAGCGCCATTAACGAGGGCCGCTGGTCTGATGCCGCCCGCATTGGCAGTCAGATACTGCACCAGGGCAAAGAAAATCCTGATGCGATGCCTGTCGTGTCATCCAGCGCAAACAATGCCGCCGACTGGTTTAAAGACAAAACCGGCTTTGATCCGCGCAGCATAGGCCAGACCGTTAACGGCTGGTTTGGTGACGGTAAGCGTCCGCAGCCGACAAAAGACGGTGCCGCGCTGCTGGGCTGGATGCAACCGGCGATGCAAAGGCTGGAACAGCTTTACCGGCTGCCGGAAGGTTTGCTGCGCAGTGTGGCTATAGCCGAATCATCCGGTAATCCCAACGCCGTTTCCGGTGCCGGTGCGCAGGGGCTTTTTCAGCTGATGCCGGGTACCGGCCGCGATATGGGGCTGGGCCGTGGTGAAGCGTTCGACCCGATGAAGGCCGCGCAGGCTGCAGCCAAATACCTTTCTCAGTTGCTGAAAGCCAATGGCGGCGACCTGACCAAAGCGCTGGCCTCGTATAACTGGGGCCTGGGCAACGTCCAGAAATATGGCATGGCGCTGATGCCGCAGGAAACGCGCAACTACGTTCCCCGCGTGCTCAGCAATATGCCGGGCGGTGCCTCAATGCATCAGGAAACGGTCATCAATATTCACGGCGTTTCGGATCCGCGCGAGGCAGGTAACATTATTGCCGACAAACAGAACCAGGTTAATTCACGCGCGACACAGCAGATGAACAGGGGCAACTGATGGACATTCTCTCGGTACTGCTGCACCAGCGGTCGCGGAAAATCGGCATCATCATCCCCGATGTGGTCATCAGCGAAAAGCACAGTGACGTGCTGGAGATTACCGAACATCCCGTTGAACGGGTGACGTCTGAGGCCGCAGGCGCAAGCGCTGACGGCGCAGGTTTTGTTGCCGATCATGCCTACCGGCGCGCCTCTGAACTGGTCATGGAAATCGGATTTTCCGGGGGCGGTTCGGTGCTGGATCTGCTTAACACCTCAGCCATCGGCCTTTCGCTGGGAAGCAGCCCTAAAGAAATGTATGCCAAGTTGCTTGATATGCAGCGCTCCCGTCAGCCGTTCGACGTGGTAACCGGCAAGCGGCTTTACAGCAACATGTTGATCCGTGTGCTGGACGTCACCACGGACAAGGCAACGGAAAATGTGCTGATGGCCACGCTGACCCTTCGCGAAGTCATCACCACGCAGGCGCAGACCATTAAAGGCGCACCAAAAGAAAACATGACGCTTGGTGCTAACACCAGCGCGGTTCAGGACAGCGGAGTCAAAACGCCTAAACAGCCGTCTGAATCCATTCTGAGATCGGCAGTATCCGCAGCGAAAGGGCTTTTCTCATGACGATTACCGAAATGCCGCTACAGCCTCAGAATCAGACATTCAGCACCACGATAGCGGGAAGCCTCTATAAGGTCACCGTCATCTGGCGCGCCGGTTGCTGGTATCTGGATTTAAGCGACAGCTCTGGCTCGCTGATAGCGGGCGGCATACCTCTGGTGACCGGCGCTGACCTGCTGGCGCAATATGCGTATCTGAATCTGGGCTTTTCGCTGTTCGTGGTCTGCGATGCTGACGATCAGGATTATCCCGGCGAGAACGACCTCGGGATCCGCAGTCACCTTTTTATCCGGACGGAGTAAAAAATGTCACAGAACTGGATGCGCCATTTTGAATTACAGCTGCTGAATGACAAGGGCGACGGGATAGCGCTTACCGATCTGAAAGTCACCTTTAATATTCAGAAGATGCCCGCGACGATTTTTAACGGGTTCGTGGGCAACTTTAAAATTTACAACCTGTCACCGGCCACGCAGAATCGCATCATGTCGCAGGAATTCACCCGCATTCAGGTGATTGCCGGTTATAACGGTAATCCTGATGAAGCGGGTAATTATCCCGACCGCAATACCGGCATGATTTTTAACGGCGACATCCGTTTCACCGTGGCCGGTAAAGACAACGTTACCGATTCCTGGCTGCTGCTGCAGTGTATTGACGGCTGGCAGGGGCATTTATATGCGTCAGTCCGAACCACCGTGGCAGCCGGCTGGAAATATTCAGACCTGTTCGAAGCGGGGATGAAGACGTATCAGCCGTATGGCATCACGGCCGGATCGGTACCCGATTTCCCTGATACGGTTTTCCCCCGCGGTCGCGTGCTGGTGGGCAACACATCTGATGTGATGTACGGCATCGCCAGGAAGTGCCAGGCCAACTGGTGGTATGAAAATAATCAGGTGAACATTGTTCCTGAGTCGAAATACATCGATGAGGTGGTGGTACTTAACTCCAGTACCGGCCTGATCGGGATGCCGCAGCAGACAATGGGGGCAGGGGTAAACGTCCGGTGCCTGATTAATCCGGCCATCAAGCTGGGCGGACTGGTTCGCCTCGATCAGGCATCCGTCTATCGCGTGGCTCTCAGCAATGAGCAAATCGGGATGTCGCCCGCCCGGCTGGGTGAACGCGCCAGCGACGGCAATCTGTATGTCGATGGCATTCCGGTTTCGCAACCGGCCGCAATAAATACTGATGGTGATTACACCGTAGGCAGTATTGATTATACTGGCGATACACGCGGGCAGAACTGGTACATGGATTTACTCTGTCTTGCCAAAGGAGCCAAAGAGCTACAAAGCCTTTCCACAATCAATAAGGTCGGATAGTGAAACTCTTAAAAGTTGCAGCATTGCTAATGTGCTTGTCGCCTGTTTCCGCTTTTGCAGCATCACAATGCGGCCCCTTTTTCCTTAAAGGTGAAAATGATGGCCTGATGCACATCAATGGCCAGGCACCTGAAACGCAAAAGATGACTTTTCTTAAGCAGAAGGACGATTTCGATAACGTCATGATGCAGTGGATGTTACCGGACGCGAGCGTGGGCCGCTGGCTGGGCCTTGACTACGTAAAGCGCAACGGAAAAGCGATTCTCAACGTCGAGGTGATCCGCAAGAACATGGACGAGCCGCGGCAGTTTTGGACCTATGACTGTAAGCGTGTTAAGTAACTGTACTGTTTCCGTATATGGAAACGTCTGATTTATCACCATCCGAAGATGTTTACATATATCTTCAAAAGAAGCCTAAAGCCTTCCAGTTACTGAACCGATAACTACTACAGATAGTAGTAAACTACAGTGCAACGGTTACAAACTATCCTTAAGAACAAGTTGCAGCATGTACCTAGAGGTAATACACTTCCATTACCAAATAGGTAACTCATGATTGATCAGCCGAAACCTTCTCGTTTCGGCCTTTTTGTCAGAAGTACTCCTGCAACGCACGGAGGACATTATGCAAACATTTATAGTGAACAGAAAAATGCCATTACTAATCCCGTCAGCTGGCTTCGATGCCAAACTGAATATGAGTGAGAAAAATATCGATCATACTGAAGCGTTTATGGCTTCAGGTGTGAAGGATTTTTCTTTGCCTGGATTCGTAACGCCACATGGCTACAGGTTACTGGCTTCAATGAAAGGCGATCAGTATCGCTTAGTAACTGATAGTGAGATACCTGAAACTGTTTACGCAGTTAAACTGGCTCTGTTAGAGCATATCGTTCCAACACGTAAAACATGTACTCAGATACTTGTTTGGCGGACTGTGCAACCTCAGCATGAATCTGCTGTTAGAGGTTTACCACAGGAATTTTTCCGTCACCTGCTATCTCATTACTCTATCGTGGTATCGGATGCTGAACAGACATTAGAAGGCCGCCGATTCTGGGAAAGAATGATTGCTTGGGCAATCCAGTCTGACGGTTATCACGTTTACGTTTCTGATGGAACCCAGGAAGATCGCCCATTAACATTTATGACAAACTGGGATGATTTTTACGGGACATGGGCAGATTTCTGTTGGGGTAATGACAGAGATTGCCATCTTCACAGGCTATTCGTGATCAGCACAGAGCAGTTACATTAAGATGTTTGAAAACAAAAAACCCGCTACGGCGGGTTTTTTTATGCCCGGAGAAAAGCAAATGCCCGTTTCGTTAAATTCTCAGGTAGGCAGCAGTGAGCACATGAGCTCGCAGCTGTACAGCACCATTTTTTCCATGTTACGCGTGTCTTTGCCCGGAATTGTCCAGTCTTTCGATCCGGCGACATGCACCTGCACGATACAGCCCGCTATTGCAGGTCAGGGAGTAGATGAAAAAGGGCAGGTTCAGTCAGCGCCGCTACCGCTGCTTACTGATGTGCCGGTAATCTTTCCCCGCGGTGGTGGCTGCACCATTACTTTCCCTGTAAAAGCCGGCGATGAATGCCTGGTGTTGTTTTCTGACCGCTGTATCGATTTCTGGTGGCAGAACGGAGGCGTTCAGGAGCCTGTCGATCCGCGCCAGCATGATTTATCCGATGCGTTTGCTTTCGTTGGCCCACAGTCACAGGCGCAGAAAATATCCGGCATCAGCACCACAACCCTACAGATGCGCACTGATGATGGTTCTGCTTATATCGAACTTGACCCAAAAAGCAAGGGCGTCAATGTCGTGGCTCCGGGCGGCTTCAACGTTACAACGCCGCTGGCCACATTCAGCCAGGCAGTAACGATTTCAGGTTTGTTAACGTGGGCAGGCGGCATGGTGGGCAGCATAGCAGCAGGCACAGCCGCAAAAATTACGGGCGCGATTCAGTTCATTGGCTCGCTTACATCTAACGGCAAAGACATCAGCGATCAGCACACTCATAGTGGTGTTCAAAAAGGCAATGATAAAACAGGCGGGGTTAACTGATGCAATACCGGCGCGAAGATGATGATGGCGATTACACGTTTGGCCGTGGCGATGACACCTGGCTGATTAACTCACCCGACGCTGTGGCGCAGGCTGTGAAAACGCGCTTTCTGCTCTGGTACGGTCAGTGGTTTCTTGATACCACGGCGGGAACGCCATGGATACAGTCGGTACTGGGTAAGCAGAAGCCGGAAACGTACAGCCTCGCCATACGCCAGCGCATCCTTGAGACACAGGGCGTGAAATCCCTCATCTCTTTCGATACCAACCTGAACACCACCAGTCGCCGGGTAATCTTCACCGCGACGATTGACACCATTTACGGGACGACCACCGTTACAAGCGAGGCTTAATGGCTCTCAACCTAGACACGCTGGGGCTATCGGCAACGGTAACCGCCCAGGGCATCAGTGCGCCTGCTTATCAGACCATCCTCACCACAATTACCGGCTACTTTCAGCAGATTTACGGTACCGATGCCTATCTGGATCCTGACAGTAAAGACGGTCAGATGGTGGCGCTGGTGGCGCTGGCCATTCACGATGCCAACAATACCGCTATTGCGGTTTACAACTCGTTTTCGCCGTCAACAGGTATGACCGACGCGCTTTCACGCAACGTTAAAATTAACGGTATCAGCCGCCGGGCGGCCACGAACTCAACCGCTGACCTGACGCTGGCCGGTACGGCAGGTACCACGATTACCAACGGTTCGGTGAAGGACGCCAACGGCATTATCTGGAACCTGCCTGCAAGCGTGACCATCGGCCCGGGCGGTACCGTGATTGCCACTTCCACATGTGCGGTATCGGGTGCTGTCGCTGCTGTGGCGGGCTCGGTCAGTAAAATTAACACGCCCACGCGCGGCTGGCTGAGCGTGACCAATGCGTCAGCGGCAACGGTAGGCAGTGCAGCAGAAAAGGACTCAGAACTTCGCATCCGTCAGCGGCAGAGCGTTGCGCTTCCGTCCCTGACGCCTTTTGCGGCGCTGGACGGGGCGATCGCAAACGTCACTGGCGTGACACGTCACAAACTGTATGAAAACGACACCGGTAGCCAGGACGCAAACGGACTGCCTGCGCACTCCGTTGCGGCAATTGTGGACGGTGGAGACGTTAACGCCATTGCTCAGGTGATTCAGAGCAAAAAGGGGCAGGGCGTCGCCACGTTTGGCAGCACCTCTGTAATTGTGCCTGACGCGTGGCAAAACCCCCACACCATCAGTTTTTCAAGATCATCACCGGTACCCGTTTTTGTAGCCATCACGCTTAAGGTGTTTCAGGGCTACACGACGCAGGTCGGCAATGACATCAAAAAAGCGATTGCGGATTACGTTAATTCGCTGGATATCGGCGATGACCTTCTGCTGAGCCGCGTTTATTCACCGGCAAATCTGGGCGTGGTCAGCGGTGGGGAAAGCCGGTATTACGACATCAACAGCCTGCAGATCGGGCGTTCGGCTGCTACGGTCGCACCGGCCAATATCGTGACGGCGTTTAACGAGGCCGTGACCTGCTCAGTGGATAACATCACTGTCACGGTGGCGTCATGAGCAAATACACCGACCTGATAACCAATTATCACCGCACAAAGCCACTTTTCACACAGCATGTCGATTTGTCCACACGCCCCCTCACGGATACCGGCAGTGCCATAGACGGGCTATTAACGGCCTTTGATATCGATCAGGCCGTGGGCGTTCAGCTGGACATCCTCGGTGAATGGATTGGCCGGAGCCGCACGGTGGCCGTGCCTATATCAGGGGTTTATTTTTCCTTTGATACGGATGGTCTGGGCTGGGATCAGGGTGTCTGGCAGGGGCCGTATGATCCCGACAGCGGTTATACCCGCCTCAGCGATGAAACCTACCGGATTATCCTCAAAGCCAAGATAGCTATTAACAACTGGGACGGCACCAACGGTTCGTTAAAAGCGATTCTGGATAACGCGCTGGCCGGCTCAGGGCTGCAAATGCAGATCGTTGACGGTCAGGATATGACGGTCGGCCTGTGGGTGTTTCCTGAAAAGGATATCAGCCTGGTGTCGAGAGAGCTCATTGCGGCTATTCGTCAGGGCTATCTGACAGTAAAGGCGGCGGGCGTTTACGCGGGCAGCATTCAAATCCCCTCGGTCATTACCCCGTCTGAGGGAAGTACGTTTTTTGGGTTCGATATGGACAACCAGTTTATATCGGGCTTCGACAGTGGTTCATGGGAGAAACAACTCTGATGGCAGCAAATAATTTTAAACCATTTGCGGTGGGCAACGGTGCGAACGTGACCAGCCAGACTGATTACGAGGCGCTGGTGGCGCTGGCCAGCGGCTTTCAGTCCGGTAAGGCCAGTTCCGCGCAGATCAACAAGGTATTAAGGCAGGCAAGCTTTATCGCGGCAGCGCTGGCGCAGTATGTTGCGAATAAATCAGGACAGGATGTGCTGGATGACGGTGATGTGAATGGTTTTATCTCAAAGCTGGTCACAGGTCTGAGTAAGGATTTTATGGGTACAGGCGCTTTTGGGCTGGGGATCCGTAATGAAAAACTGCCCGGCACTATGGCGGCGGTTGATGTGTCGCGTTTCGATTACTTTGCTCCGAAAGACAATATCGGCCCGATCCCTGGTCAGTGGGTGGGTGGGATTACTCATGCAATGGGTGACCAGATAGGCTGGCAGGTTGCAGGTCTGGGACAGGGGGCTGCTGGCGGTTCGCCCCGTGCATTTCTGCGCATGATGCTTTCAAACGGCAACTTTTCGAACTGGGGAGAGATTTATCATACCCTGAATAAACCTTCAGCCAGTGATGTGGGCGCACTGCCGGTAAACGGTAAAGCTGCCAGCGCAGGCACCGCAGACAGTGCGACAAAACTGTCCACCCCCAGAAATATTGCGGGCGTGCCGTTCGACGGAACCGGAGATATTAATTTAGGGCCGGGCAATGTGGGGGCGGTATCTGCCGGTGGCGGTAATTACAATCAGTTTTTCCGCTTTAATCAGGTTGAGACGCTTCCTAAAGAATCGAACCCGGTGCAGATAGTATCTGCAGCCGCAGGGCAGTCTGCTGATACCTTTGTCGCCTGGTCAAGTTATACCTGGTACAACGATTATGTCCGCACCGGCATAGTGAGGGCTGGCGACAATACCCTTAAAAGTTTTGCCGTGGAAATCAACGGTATTCGCTATCTGGAAATAGGCCGTGACGGCACATTCCTGAACGGAAATATGGCGTCAGACCTCCGTCTGGGCCAGCAGGAATCCATGAATGTGAGTATTCCCGCGACCGGACAATCTACCGACAGTGTTGTACCAAGTGGCTGCTATGTTACCGGCCTGACTTCAACGTCAACGGGTAACTATGTGGGCATCACGAAAATATTCTACCGCAGGCTACAGCGAAAAGTTGGCGGTAACTGGATTGATGCAACCTGGCTTTAAGGAGTGAGAATGACAATCTACAAGAATTTTAAAAAGTATCCGCTGGAAGTGCCGACCTTTATTGATTATGCATTCAGGACGGACGACGGGCAGGACTGGTACGGAACTGTGCTGAAAGAACTGGATAACGGCCTGCTAAAGATTGCTTTTGAGTCGGACAACATCATCCGGACGTGCGGTTACGATGCCACCGGCCTGTATCCTGAAAACCGCTCTGTCACGTCCATTGAAGAAAAGGATATTCCGAAGGGGTTTGCCGCAAACGGCGAATGGATGTTTGACGGGGAAAAAATTTTGCCGCGCGTCATTCCGCATGAGGAATCAGTCGCAAAAGCCACAGGGCTGAAAGCCTATTATCTCGGCGTGGCAACAGACGCGATCAACCCGCTGCAGGATGCAGTCGATTTAGGGATAGCTACAGATGAGGAAAAGCGACTGCTCCCGCTCTGGAAAAAATATCGCATTGATGTGAACAGGGTTGATTTGAGCAAAGCGCCAGAAATTACCTGGCCTGCAAACCCGTCCTGAGCGACTAAATAATTTGTTGCAATCAGACACAAACAGAAAAGCCTCTGACGTTAATCAGAGGCTTTTTGTTTGGATCCAAACTGCGCGTGCATTTCACGTGCACTTAATTTTCTTATCAGTGTCCACTTACTGTCTGGTCAGTGTCCGTAAATGGTTGTTCTGACTACCATTGTCCGGGTGTGGTCCTGTTAAAAATGGTGGAGCTGGCGGGAGTTGAACCCGCGTCCGAAATTACTACACCGTCGGCACTACATGCTTAGTACAGTCTTTACATTCGCCGGTCAGCTGCGGACAGACACGCCACTGACAGACTAGCCTGATTCAGTTTAACGCTTCAACCCCAGGCAAGGCATCCGCGCGATCTCTTTTGGGTTTGACCTCTCTTGATCCCCGTCCTAAGAGCGGAGGCTAGGGAGAGAGGGCTCTAAGCAGGTTATTAAGCTGCTAGTGCGTAGTTTTCGTCGTTTGCGACTATTTTTTTGCGGCTTTTTACGAGGCCAACCGCCCCTCGGCATGCTCCTAAGGCTTCACAATCCCGTCGAATCCAGAATCAGCCCCAGAACTTCAAATACTAGCAAAAAAGCGTATCGAATTCCAGTGTTTAACGATTGGCATTCTTCATAATGCGTGCTTTATCCATTTGCCATTCGCGATCTTTGATGTCGTTGCGCTTGTCGTGCTCTTTCTTACCGCGTGCAACGCCAATCTTTAACTTACACCAGGCGTTTTTCCAGTAGAGCGACAGCGCAACGACGGTATAGCCTTCGCGGTTGACACGACCGTAGAGTGAGTCCAGCTCACGCTGCTTTAACAGCAGTTTACGGCTGCGGGTGGGATCGCAGACCACGTGCGATGAGGCCACCGCCAGCGGCTGAAAAGTGGAACCGAACAGATAAGCTTCACCGTCGCGCAGCAAAATATAGCTGTCGCTGATGTTAGCTTTACCTGCACGGAGTGATTTAACTTCCCATCCCTGTAGCGACAGACCAGCTTCGAATTCTTCTTCAATGAAGTATTCATGGCGAGCGCGCTTGTTCATGGCAATGGTGGCAGAACCGGATTTGTGTGTTTTTTTCTTTGTCATAATGCCGCGTATTTTACATCACTTGGTCGGTTATCGCATCCCCAGTCCAGCGGGGCAGCAGGAAACAGGCTATTCTAGCACACCATGACAATGAGGAATTTTTGTTTAATCGCTGAAAATGCTATTATTTAGCGGTTTTGTGACGAACAGGAACCATTATGGCTCAGATTAGTCGTTCGGCGCTGGTCCCCTTTAGCGCCGGACAAATGTACCAACTTGTAAATGATGTGGATGCTTACCCGCAATTCCTGCCGGGCTGCACCGGAAGCCGCGTACTGGATGCCTCAGAAAACCAAATGACGGCTTCAGTCGACGTGTCGAAAGCGGGCATCAGTAAAACATTTACCACCCGAAATACGCTGACTGACAACCAGAGCATTCATATGCAACTGGTCGATGGGCCGTTCCGTAAACTCACCGGTGGCTGGCGCTTTATCGATCTTGGGGAGGATGCCTGCAAGGTTGAGCTAAGCCTGGAGTTTGAATTCACCAACATGCTGGTTGAGATGGCATTTGGTCGAATCTTTAAAGAACTGGCTAATAGCATGGTGCAGGCATTCACCCAGCGCGCCAAAGAGGTTTACAGTGCCTGATATCTCTGTCGAGGTGGTGTACGCCCTGCCCGAAAAACAGTATCAGCACTATGTAAAACTGGAAGAGGGCAGCACGGTTGAGCAGGCTATCCGCAAATCAGGCTTACTGGAACTGCGGCCTGAAATCGATTTGGCCAGCAACAAGGTGGGGATTTACAGCCATCCGGTAAAACTGAGCGACAGCGTGCAGGAAGGCGATCGGGTAGAGATCTATCGTCCGCTTATCGCCGATCCTAAAGAGCTTCGTCGTCAACGTGCGGAGCGCGCAGCGAGCAGTAAAAAATAACCAGTTGGTTCAAACTTCGGTCATTAAAAAAGGCGCTTATCAGCGCCTTTTTACATTCTGTGATGCCCGGTCGTTTGTCGGTAACGACCTTTGCCTCTTCGATTAGTTATCCTGCGAAGACAGCGCTGGCTTGTTGTCGATGTTGGTCAGTACGCCGCTGCGGTCAAAGGTCAGCGTCAGCGTTTGCTGTTTCACTTTCTCGTGACCTGGCTCCTGACGGAACACGTAGTACCAGACATTGCTGCCAAAGGGATCTTTCATCATTGGCGTACCCAGCGTATAGGCCACCTGTTGCTGTGTCATACCGTTATGAAGCTTGGCTACATCATTGGCAACCAGATAGTTACCCTGATTGATATCGGGGCGATAAACAACGCGCTCTAAAGTGGAACATCCGGCGGTCATCATTAACATTACTACTGCCGCGGCAGTCAGCGTTTTACAGCGCATCTATACATTCCTTTTCCGGGGCGAAACGCCTTTTACAGGCTGTTCTTCTGCCATCAAATTCTGAACTCTGCCTGCGGCAGGCTTTATTATTCAGGCGACATTAGCTGTCGATGATAATAAACCTTTTCGCTATTGGAAACCTCTACAGAGCATGCATATGACCACGCTGTGGTAAAAAAGTGCATATCAGGCCGCTAAAAGTTCTTTCGCGTTAGCCAGTGTGTTGCGGGTGACCTCGCTGCCGCCCAGTAAGCGTGCCAGTTCCTGCAGGCGTGCGCGCTTATCCAGCGGCTGCATGTGCGTTTCCGTCATTTCGCCATCGGTTTCCTTGCTGACATAGAAATGCTGATGCCCACAACCCGCCACCTGCGGCAGATGGGTTACGCACATGACCTGGGTGGATTCCCCAAGCTGGCGCAACATTTTACCCACTACCGCAGCCGTCGGACCGCTAATCCCCACGTCAACTTCGTCGAAAATCATCGCCGGCGTTTCCATTTTCTTAGCGGTGATAACCTGAATCGCCAGCGCGATACGCGACAGTTCACCCCCAGAGGCGACTTTACCCAGCGGCTGTAATGGCTGTCCGGGGTTGGTGGTCACCTGAAAATCAATGCGGCTGGCACCGTCAGCGGTCAGTTGCTCAGGGTTGAAGATCAGCTCAATGGCAAAGCGACCGTGCGGCATAGAGAGCAAATGCATGCTTTGGGTAATCAACTGCTGTAACTCGGTTGCATAACGGCTGCGCTGAGCGTGCAGTTGCTCTGCACACTGGAGGGCTGCGTTGTAGTGCTCGGTTACCAACGTCTGCAGGCTTTCCTGATCGCTTTCCTGCTGTGACAGCAGTTCCGCCTCATCCAGCAGTTGCTGGTGCACAGCGGGCAGGCCTTCTGGCGCCACATGATGCTTGCGGGCCAGGGCGATTTGTCGGGAGATACGCTGTTCCAGCTCATAGAGGCGGTTCGGGTCCAGATCCAGACTGTCGCAGTAGTGGCGCAGTTCGTCACTGGCTTCGCTCAACTGAATCGCCGCTTCTTCCAGCAGGTTATAAACGCCGCTCACTTTGTCATCCAGCGCGCTGAGTTCAGACAGCATCTGACGCGCGCTGTACAGCATGCTGTTCAGGTTGGTGTCATCGCTGTCGGCTAACAGCTGAAGCGCCTGCTGGCTGGTCGACAACAGCTGGCCGCTGTTGGCCAGACGTTTGTACTCTTCGTCAATCTGCTCAAACTCGCCTGCCACCGGGGCAAACTCGTTCAGCTCTTTAAGCTGATACTGTAACAACTCACGGCGGGATTCACGCTCCTGCGCCTGCTGCTGATGCTGCGCCAGCGTACGGCAGCTCTGGTGCCACGTCTGGTAGGACGCACGCATTGCAACAAGCAAGTCGTCATGACCGGCGTAGGCATCCAGCAGATGCTTCTGATGATCGGACTTGAGCAGCAACTGATGGGCATGCTGTCCGTGAATCTGAATCAGTAACTGGCCCAGGTCGCGTAACTGAGAGAGGGGAACGGCTGTGCCATTGATAAAGCCGCGTGAGCGACCATCGGCGCTGATAACACGGCGCAGCAGACACTCGCTACCGTCGTCCAGATGATTGTCAGTCAGCCAGCGCTGTGCCGACGGCGAGGCTTTGATTTGAAAGCGCGCACACAAGTCCGCGCGACTGGCGCCCTGACGCACCATATCTGCATCGGCACGGCCGCCGAGGCACAACCCAAGCGCATCGATAGCAATAGATTTACCTGCACCGGTTTCACCGGTGATGGCGGTCATACCGCGTTGAAAATCAATGTCGAGCTCACGAACGATAGCGAAATTGCTGATGGTCAGTTGTGCCAGCATAGCGTCACCTGTATGAATAAACACATATGGTTTTTCATACAGTATAAACTGGTTTTTTATACAGTAAAGAGGGCGCGGTCATTTTCAGAACAATTTTTTTGACCAGCCCAGTTTCGAACTCAGCGTATTGAAATAACTGTAATTTTTAGGATGGATAAGATTGAGATGGTTTTCGCTGCGGCGAATCAGCACATCTTCCCCTTCCTGGATAGGCAGCGCAATCTGGCTGTCACAGCTGATCTCAAGGTCGTTACGACGTGCCGAGAAACGGAGCCGAATCGTACTGCTGCTGTTGATCACCAGCGGGCGCGCGGACAAGGTGTGCGGGAACATGGGCACAATGGTAATGGCGTCCAGAGAGGGCGTTAAAATCGGGCCGCCGGCGGAAAGCGAATAGGCGGTCGAGCCGGTGGGCGTAGAAATAATCAGGCCGTCTGAACGCTGCGAGAAGGCAAAAACTTCGTCGATATAAACTTCAAACTCAATCATGTGGGCGACTTTGCCCGGATGCAGCACTACTTCATTGATAGCGCTGCCGATACGCGGCGAGCAATCCGACTTGCACACCTGTGCTTCCAGCAGAAAGCGGCTTTCAACAAAATAGTTGCCGTTCAGCACTTCATCGAGCTGGTGATGCGCGTTATCGGGGTCAAGATCGGTTAAAAAACCCAAATTGCCGCGGTTAATGCCAATCACTTTAATGTCATAACGCGCCAGCACTCTGGCCGCGCCTAACATATTACCGTCACCTCCCACCACAACGGCCAGATCGGCTTTTTGACCGATTTCAGCCAGCGTACCGGTCTGGACATCGCCAAGCGACAGTTCCTGCGCAATCTGCTGTTCAACAATAACGGGATAGCCTTTGGCGGTCAGCCAGCGACACAGCATTTCATGCGTCGTCAGTGCGGTAGGATGGCGTGGATGGCCCACAATACCAATACAGTTAAAGTGTTTGTTCATCGAGTGGGTGTTCCTCATAAGCCAAATCGGCACGATGATGTGACGTGTTCCCTTGAAACCGTCAAACCAATCCCCATAATAAGCCAACCAGCGAAGTGAATGTGCAAAACGCGGAGAAATTCATGAGTAGTAAAGAACAGAACACCCCAAACGAGCAAGTCTCAGACGAAATTCAACAGGATCAACATCAACCTCAGGACGCGGAGACAGCAGTAGAGGTGGATCCGCGTGATGAGCGCATCGCTCAGCTTGAAGCTGAGTTAGCCCAGTTGCAGACGGGCGTACGGGATGCTCAACTGCGTGCGCAGGCCGAAATTGAAAACGTTCGCCGCCGCACCGAAATGGATATTGAAAAAGCGCACAAGTTTGCGCTGGAGAAGTTTGCCAATGAGCTGCTTCCGGTGATTGATAGCCTGGAACGTGCGCTGGAACTGGCAAACAAAGAAGACGAGAAGTCTGCCTCTATGGTTGAAGGCATTGAGCTTACGCTGAAATCCCTGCTGGGCGCGGTGCGTAAATTCGGTGTTGAAGTGGTCGGTGAAACCGGTGTGCCGTTTAACCCGGAAGTGCACCAGGCGATGTCGATGATGGAATCTGAGGATTTCGAGCCGAACCACGTGATGATGGTGATGCAACCCGGTTATACGCTGAATGGCCGCCTGCTGCGTCCGGCCATGGTTGCCGTGGCGAAAGCGAAAGCCTGATTATTGCTTTATCCTGCAACGGCCGCGCACTGACGCGGCCGTTTGTATTTATGGCGTTTACTCAGGTAAGACCGGCGTCCAGTTAATCGGCGTTTTACCGGCATCGTGTAACAACGCATTGGTTTTGGAAAAATGCTGGCAGCCAAAGAAGCCACGATGTGCCGAAAGCGGGGAAGGGTGCGGTGCCTGCAGAACGTGATGGCGCTGGCGATCGATAATGCTGCCTTTCTTCTGCGCGTGTGAGCCCCAAAGTAGAAAGATCACGCCTTCACGCTGCTCATTGATAGCCTTGATCACCGTATCGGTAAAGGTTTCCCATCCCAGTCGGGCATGAGAATGCGCTTTACCGGCTTCAACGGTCAGTACGGTGTTCAGTAACATCACGCCCTGTTCCGCCCAACTTGCCAGATAACCATGATTGGGTTTCTCAAAGCCCGGAATATCCTGCTGCAACTCTTTGTACATGTTTTGCAATGACGGCGGCGTCTGCACGCCCGGCAGTACAGAGAAAGCCAGCCCGTGGGCCTGGTGCGGGCCGTGATAAGGGTCCTGTCCCAGAATCACCACGTTCACATCGCCTAATTCGGTTAAGCGAAACGCGTTAAACACATCTTTCTGCGGCGGATAAACCGTTACGCCTGCAGCCCGCTGGTTAGCGACATGCTTCAGGGTTTCGATAAAGTAGGGTTTTTCTTTCTCTTCAGCCAGCACGTCATGCCAGGTCAGCTTTTCAGCCATGATCAACTCCCTTGTATTTCGAACCTTAAGCTTAGCGGTTCACTCTGCAGACATGAAGCCCAAAATTTTTTTAAAAATTAAACGAAATTTTCTTAAGGCGCGTTTTTAAAATCAAAAGCTTACCAGCGTGAGGATAAAACGCCCGATTGTAATTGATGCAGGTCAAAGTCATGGTCGCTATCGGGTGATATACCAACAGTCTCAAATTGACTGATTCACGGTGTTGGCAACCGTCAGCACGTTGTTGGAGGGATTGAAATGATCACAGGTATTCAGATTACCCAATCGAGTAATCCGGCATTAATTAACTCGTTTTGGCTGCTGGACGAGGAAAAAGCGCAGGCGCGCTGTCTCTGTGCCGTCGCAGGCTATCAGGAGGATCAGATTGTGACGATTGGGGAACTCGGCGACGTCGCTTACCGTGAAGTGCCTGTCGAGGTGAAACCTCAGGTGCGCGTCGAGGGTGGACAGCATTTAAACGTCAACGTATTGCGCCGGGAAACGCTGGAAGATGCCGTGAAACATCCCGAGAAGTACCCACAGCTGACTATCCGCGTGTCGGGCTATGCCGTACGTTTTAACTCACTTACCGCTGAACAGCAGCGCGACGTGATTACCCGCACCTTTACAGAAAGTTTGTAACGGCTCTGGTGTCGAAATAAAACGCAATGCCTTATCCGGGAATTTATTTCTATTAACAAGGAGATAACTTTTCGGGCAGGCGCGTCACGCCTGACTGTGAGGCCGGAGTAACCTGTTGGGCGTTAAAATGGCACTAAAGCGGTATTTACTGGCCTGATAAAATAAAAATCGCCTCATAAAGAGGCGATTTTTTTGAGCGGGTGTTGAATTATTCCGCACTCTCGCTGTCCGGCGTGCTGCCGCTTGGCTTGCGGCGCTTACCGACATTTTTAAGATCGCGGTGGCGTTTTTTAACCCGTGGTTTCTCTTCGTCTTTCGCTTTTTTCTCTGCACGCTTCACAAGCACCTTTTTCGACGGTTTTCCCGTGGATTTCGGTGATGGCGCACGGGTCACAGGACGCAGCTCATCAATGACGCGCGCCTTAAGTGGCTCATCCACATAACGGCTGACTTTACCCAACAGCAGATAATCGTGCGCTTCGACCAGCGAAATCGCAATGCCTTTACGACCGGCACGACCGGTGCGTCCAATGCGGTGCAGATAGGTGTCCGCCGTACGTGGCATATCGAAGTTAATCACGTGACTCACGTCGTCAACGTCGATACCGCGCGCAGCGATGTCCGTTGCTACCAGAATATTTACGCGTCCCTCAATCAGGCGCTTAATCGCCTCATTGCGTTTCGCCTGCACCATCTCACCTTCAAGGTAACTGGTACGAATGCCGGCATCGTGAAGCCAGCCGACCAGTTCATGCAGACGTTCACGCTTACGCACAAACACAATGGTGCGGGTGACTTCTGGCTGTTTTAACAGGTGAACCAGCAGTTTGGTTTTGTGCTCCAGGTCATCGGCCCGGTAATACCACTGCTGAATCTTTTTACGCTCGCGACGGCTGGGATCGGCTTCCAGTTCGACCGGATCGTTGAGCAGGCGCTCGGCAAAATCTTTGATGTGTTCGCCTTCCAGCGTGGCTGAAAACAGCAACGTCTGTTTGCGCCAGCGCGTTTCACCCGCGATGGTTTCGATATCCTGGGCAAAGCCCATATCCAGCATGCGGTCAGCTTCATCCAGAATCAGGGTTTCAACGGCGCGGCAATCAAAGTTTTCTTCTTTAATGTACTGCAGCAGACGTCCGGTGGTCGCCACCACCACGTCCTGATTCTCGCTAAACACTTCGGCGTGGTTCATATAGGCTACGCCGCCCGTGATCGTCGCAATATCCAGATGCGTATGCTTAGCCAGTTCACGCGCCTGGTCGGCAACCTGCATCGCCAGTTCGCGGGTTGGCGTTAAAATTAAAATGCGTGGCGGACCAGACTTTTTGCGTGGAAAATCGAGCAGGTGCTGCAACGCCGGTAATAAATACGCAGCGGTTTTCCCGGTCCCGGTAGGTGCCGAACCCAGAACGTCGCGGCCCTCCAGCGCGGGGGGAATGGCAGCAGCCTGAATTGCTGTAGGGCGCGTATAGCCTTTCTCCTGCAGCGCTTCAAGCAGGCTTTCGTCGAGTTCAAGTTCGGAAAATGTGGTTACGGTCATGTTCTACCTCAGTTTGGGGCGCTGATTATAGACAGATCGGACGTAATCTTCATCTGTTTATCGGTATTGACTGCGCCAGATTACGTCAACGACGTGAATTCCCCAACCCACCACGTTACACTGAGCCCTTGCCGTACGGCAGGTAAAAAGGTGAATGGTCGCTGAGTATGATGCAGGACAAGCCGCAGACGCGGCCACAATTAAAAAAGAATGGTTTTACCTTCAAGCAGTTTTTTGTTGCCCACGACCGCTGTGCGATGAAGGTCGGTACAGATGGTATTTTGCTGGGCGCATGGGCACCGGTGGCCGGGGTTAAGCGGATTCTTGATATCGGTGCTGGTTCGGGGCTGATTGCCCTGATGCTGGCCCAGCGTACTCCGTCAGCGGTTGACATTGATGCGGTAGAGTTAGATCCCGATGCCGCACAGCAGGCGCGCGAAAATATCCAGCGCTCTCCCTGGGCAACGCGGATTCATGTCCATCAGCAGGACATCGCCCAGTGGGCTGAAAACTGCGAAGCGCGCTACTCGCTTATCGTCAGTAATCCTCCTTATTTTGAGCCCGGTGTGGCCTGCGCGACGTCCGCAAGAGCCAGCGCGCGCGCCACCGGCTCGTTAGATCACCAAACATTATTACGTTGTGCGGCCTCGCTGATTGAAGAAGAGGGGTTTTTCTGCGTGATCTTACCCGAAGCGACAGGGCAGCAGGTTATCGCCCAGGCGCAGGCTGACGGCTGGCATTTACGCTTTCGCTTTGACGTTGCGGAATACGCGCATCGCCCACCTCATCGGGTGCTGCTGGGGTTTTCCCCCAGCGCGGGCGAAACCCTGTTTGAACGGCTGGCTATTCGCGACGCGGACAGACAATACTCTGAAGCCTGGCAAAGCCTGACGCGCGACTTCTATTTATTTATGTCATGACCGGGTTGCAGCACGGTAGGTTGTGCCTCGGGTAACAAATCAGGATAGTCGCGGATAAAATGCAACCCGCGACTCTCTTTCCTCTGCAGCGCACAGCGCACCATCAGTTCAGCCACCTGCACCAGGTTTCGCAGCTCCAGCAGGTTATTAGACAGGCGGAAGTGACGGTAATACTCGTCAATTTCCTGTTGCAACAGCGTGATGCGGCGCAATGCCCGCTCCAGCCGCTTGGTGGTGCGCACAATCCCCACGTAGTCCCACATAAACAGCCGCAGTTCATGCCAGTTATGCTGAATCACCACCCGTTCATCGGCATCGTCCACCTGGCTGTCGTCCCAGGCCGGTAAGCTGTCTACAGCGTCAACCTCGGGTAAAATACGCAGCAGATCTTCCGCCGCCGACCAGCCATAAACAAGGCATTCGAGCAGTGAATTTGACGCCATGCGATTGGCACCGTGTAGGCCGGTATAGCTGACTTCGCCAATCGCGTACAAGCCGTTGATATCGGTGCGGCCTTGCTCGTTCACCATCACGCCGCCGCAGGTGTAATGGGCAGCGGGCACCACCGGGATCTTATCCTTCGTCAGGTCAAAGCCAAAGGTGAGCAGTTTTTCGTAAATCATGGGGAAGTGCGAACGCACAAACGCTTCAGGCTGATGACTGATGTCCAGATACATACAGTCCACGCCCAGGCGTTTCATTTCATGATCGATGGCGCGGGCGACAATATCGCGCGGTGCCAGCTCAGCACGTGCATCAAAGTCGGGCATAAAACGCGAACCATCAGGCCGCACCAGCCAGGCACCTTCGCCGCGCAGCGCTTCGGTGAGCAGAAAGTTTTGTGCCTGGGGATGAAACAGGCAAGTGGGGTGAAACTGATTAAACTCCAGGTTAGCCACACGGCAACCTGCCCGCCATGCCATCGCAATGCCATCGCCCGATGCGACATCGGGATTCGTGGTGTACTGATACACTTTGGCGGCACCGCCTGTGGCCAGTACGACGGCACGTGCGCGGCAGGTTTCAACCCGTTCGCGATTGCGGTTCCAGATCCAGGCACCGGTAACACGACGCGGGCCCGGCAGGCCGAGCTTATCTGAAAGAATAAGATCCACCGCGTTGGTGCGTTCAAGAATGCGGATATTCGGATGATGTAACGCCTGACCTACCAGCGTGGTTTCTACCTCGCGGCCCGTCGCGTCCGCGCTGTGCAGAATACGGCGATGACTGTGGCCGCCTTCTCGCGTCAGGTGATAGCGCATCTCTCCCGCAGCCTGTGGATCGGTATCAAAGGCCACCCCGTTATCAATCAACCACTGTACGCAGTGACGCGCATTGCTGGCGACGAACGAGACGGCAGCGCGATCGCATAAACCCGCCCCTGCGACCAGCGTGTCTTCAACATGCGAATCAATGCTGTCGGTTTCGTCAAAGACCGCCGCAATGCCGCCTTGCGCATACAGCGTCGAGCCTTCATTCACCTGCGCTTTGCTTAATACGGTGACCTGATAATGCTCTGCCAGACGCAATGCCAGCGACAATCCTGCCGCACCGCTGCCCACAATGAGTACATCGCACTGATAATCTGAGGGAGAGAAAGTTGTCATGGTGTTTAATTTACTAAACAAGAATGGACCGAGCATAAGCGTTTGGTCGTTTTTTGTGAAGTATTTTGAACACAAACGGCGCAGGATTCGCGCCTTTAAATTAATTTATCAGATATATCAAAAGGTTAATGTATAACGGCTTTAAGCAGGGTTTTTGATACCAAACTTAATCGATTACAAGGATTTAAAGATGAAAAAGCTGTTGTCATAGGTTACTCTGCCTGCGATTTGCGCGCTTTACACTGAACGAAAACCAACAAACTGTGTAATTCTGCCGTAAAGTGGCTAAAAAGAGGCTGAGAGTGAACTTTTCGCCACGCAAAGACTCAAAGCGCATGCTTGCTCAATAGCGGTGTGCTGGCAGTTCCTTAACGCATAAGAAAGTATTTGGGGAGACATTACCTCGGATGAGCGAGCAGTTAGCGGACCAGGTTCTTGTTGAACGGGTTCAGAAGGGGGATCAGAAGGCTTTCAACTTACTGGTAATTCGTTACCAGCATAAAGTGGCGAGCCTGGTCTCACGATATGTCCCTTCAGGCGATGTGCCTGATGTCGTTCAGGAATCATTCATTAAGGCTTATCGCGCACTGGATTCGTTCCGTGGCGATAGCGCGTTTTACACATGGCTGTATCGGATAGCAGTGAATACAGCAAAAAATTATTTGGTCGCTCAGGGACGGCGTCCGCCTTCCAGTGACGTTGATGCAATTGATGCTGAAAACTTCGAAAGTGCGGGCGCATTGAAAGAAATTTCGAACCCTGAGAACTTAATGTTGTCAGATGAACTGAAACAAATCGTCTTTCGTACCATCGAGGCGCTTCCTGAGGACTTGCGAATGGCAATTACCCTCAGGGAACTTGACGGTCTGAGCTATGAAGAGATCGCCGTCATTATGGATTGCCCGGTGGGCACGGTGAGGTCGCGTATCTTCCGTGCACGTGAGGCCATTGATAATAAAGTTCAACCGCTTATCCAACGTCAGTGATAACGGCTACTGGAAGGGTATTAGGCATGCAGAAAGAAAAACTTTCCGCTTTAATGGATGGTGAGGCTTTAGATAACGAGCTGTTTTCAGCGCTGTCTAAAGATGCAGATCTACAAAAAAGCTGGGAACGCTACCATCTCATCCGCGATACCATGCGCGGTGATGTTGGTGAGCACCTGCATTTTGATATTGCTGCACGCGTCGCTGCTGCTATTGAAAAAGAGCCACAGCGCAACGTTACAACCTTGATCCCCGAAGCACAGCCCGAACCTTCTCGCTGGGAAAAAATGCCGTTCTGGCATAAAGTTCGCCCGTGGGCGGCACAGATTACCCAGGTTGGCGTCGCCGCCTGTGTTTCCCTGGCTGTTATCGTTGGCGTCCAGCATTACAACCAACCGGCCGGCGGCGGCGTCGAAAGTTCCGACTCGCCGGTGTTTAATACCTTACCTGTGATGGGTAAAGCCTCACCTGTGAGCCTGGGCGTGCCGTCTGATGCCTTTGGCGGCGGTAATGTCACGCAACAGGTGCAGGACCAGCGTCGCCGCGTCAATGCCATGCTGCAGGACTATGAACTCCAGCGTCGCCTCCATGCGGACCAGCTGCAGTTTGAAACCAATGCGCCTAAACAAGCGCAGGCCAATGTCCCTGGTAATCAGTCATTAGGAATGCAGCAGCAGTAATGAAGCCGCTATGGTATGCCGTCAGCCTTCTGGCAGGCAGCCTGTTGTGGTCATCTGCCGCCCCAGCGCAGGTTTCTGCGTCTGGGGCGTTATTGCAGCAGATGGAGCAGGCAAGCCAGACCCTCAACTACGAATTCGCCTATATCAATGTGTCCCGCCTTGGCATGGAATCGCTGCGCTATCGTCATGCGGTTATTGACGATCGCGTGTATGCGCAGGTGCTGCAGATGGACGGCCCGCGTCGTGAAGTGATTCAGCGCGGCAACGATATCAGCTATTTTGAACCCGGGATTGAACCTTTCTCTCTGCCGGGCAATCACATTGTGGATGCACTCCCGTCCATTATTTATGCCGATTTCGCCAAGCTGGATGTCGCCTATGACTTTATTACCGTAGGCCGCTCGCGCATTGCCGACCAGATGTGTGACGTGGTGCGCATCGTTTCACGCGATGGCACGCGCTATAGCTATGTCGTATGGCTGGACGTGGATACCAAGCTTCCTCTTCGCGTCGATTTGCTGGACCGCGATGGCGAAACGATGGAGCAATTCCGTGTTATCAGCTTTGCGGTCGATGATGGCGTACGTAATCTGATGCAGGGGCTGGAGAAAGCTAATCTGCCGCCGTCGTTGTCATTAACTAAAGCCGATAACGTCTCGTTAGACTGGCAGCCCGACTGGCTTCCCGCTGGAATGACGCTGGTGTCTCAAAGCCGTCGAATGATTCCCACATTAAATAAATCGCTAGAGTCACGGCTTTACAGCGATGGGTTGTTTAGCTTTGCCGTCAACGTGACGCCAGCAGATAAAAACAGCACCGCACAGACATTGCGCACGGGACGTCGTACGGTGCAGACCGTAATACGCGATAATAACGAGATTACGGTCGTCGGCGAGCTACCGCCCGTGACGGCAAAACGTATCGCAGACAGCGTCGAGCTCGGGGCAAAAAAATGATGAGAGAATGGGCCACCGTTGTGGCATGGCAGGATGGCATCGCCACGCTGCACACAGAAGCAAAAACGTCCTGCAACAGCTGCCAGGCTCGTAAAGGCTGTGGCAGCCATATGCTGAATAAGCTGGGTCCTAAGAATGCGCACGTGATGCAGATAGCCAGCAGCAAGCCACTGCAGCCAGGTCAGCGCGTTGAACTGGGAATCAAAGAGAGCAGCCTGCTGGGTTCTGCGCTGCTGGTTTATATGACGCCACTGTTCGGCCTGTTCCTGTTTGCCGGCCTGTTTCAGGCGCTGTTTGGCAGCGACCTTGCGGCAGCCAGCGGTGCGCTGTTAGGCGGTGTGGGCGGGTTTATCGTTGCTAAAGGCATTTCCATGAAATTTGGCGATCGTGAAGCCTTCCAGCCTGTTATTTTGAACATCGCTTTGCCGCCTGATGCGCTGCGCGTTGAAAGCGAAGCCTGATCCTCACTCAAGCCGCACTTGCTGCGGCTTTTGCCATTATGACTCCTCGCAAAAAACTGTTTCGTTTCCACAACGTTCCATTCTTTTATGCGCGGCCTTAACAGTGTAATATGCGTCGTCATTAATGAGGCTGACAGGATTGTGGGTTAAGAGCGATCTTCCTGAATGTGTCTGTGCTCAGGTTCCTAACTGATTCTCTACGTGAAGATATTCCTATAAATGAAGCACATAAGAAATTTCTCCATCATCGCCCACATTGACCATGGTAAATCCACGCTCTCTGACCGCTTGATTCAGATTTGTGGCGGATTAACTGCTCGCGAGATGGCCGCACAGGTTCTTGACTCTATGGACCTGGAGCGTGAACGTGGCATTACGATTAAAGCGCAGAGCGTAACGCTCGATTACAAAGCGAAAGACGGCGAAACTTACCAGCTCAATTTCATCGACACACCGGGACACGTTGACTTCTCATATGAAGTTTCCCGCTCACTGGCAGCCTGTGAAGGCGCATTGCTGGTGGTTGATGCCGGACAGGGCGTAGAAGCACAAACCCTGGCCAACTGCTATACCGCACTTGAGATGGATCTGGAAGTCGTGCCGGTGCTGAATAAAATCGATTTGCCCGCTGCCGATCCCGATCGTGTTGCTCAGGAAATCGAAGACATCGTCGGAATTGATGCGACCGACGCTGTGCGTTGCTCGGCCAAAACTGGCGTGGGCGTTCCTGAAGTCCTGGAGCGTTTAGTCCGCGACATTCCGCCGCCAGAAGGTGATCCAGAAGCCCCGCTGCAGGCGCTGATTATCGACTCCTGGTTTGATAACTATCTTGGCGTCGTATCATTGGTGCGCGTAAAAAACGGCACCATGCGTAAAGGCGATAAAATTAAGGTACTGAGCACCGGTCAGGTCTACAATGCTGACCGACTGGGCATCTTCACGCCGAAGCGGGTTGATCGCAATGAACTCAACTGCGGCGAAGTTGGCTGGCTGGTCTGCGCCATCAAAGATATTCTTGGCGCGCCAGTGGGCGATACCCTGACAACCGCACGTAATCCGGCTGATAAAGCCTTACCGGGCTTTAAAAAAGTGAAGCCGCAGGTTTATGCCGGTCTGTTCCCTATCAGCTCTGATGATTATGAAGCCTTCCGTGATGCGCTGGGCAAGCTGAGTCTGAATGATGCCTCACTGTTCTACGAACCCGAAAGTTCAACGGCACTGGGCTTTGGTTTCCGCTGCGGCTTCCTGGGTCTGCTGCATATGGAGATCATTCAGGAGCGTCTGGAACGTGAATACGATCTCGATCTGATCACAACCGCACCGACAGTTGTATACGAAGTGCAAACCACGAGCGGCGAAGTGGTCTATGTCGATAGCCCGTCAAAGCTTCCACCGCTCAATAATATCGAAGAGTTACGTGAACCCATTGCCGAGTGTCATATGTTGCTGCCTCAGGAGTACCTGGGCAACGTCATCACACTGTGCATCGAGAAACGTGGCTTCCAGACCAACATGGTTTACCACGGCAATCAGGTGGCGCTGACCTATGAAATTCCGATGGCCGAAGTGGTGCTCGACTTCTTTGACCGTCTGAAATCAACGTCACGTGGCTATGCCTCACTGGACTATAATTTTAAACGTTTTCAGACCTCTGACATGGTGCGCGTCGACGTTCTGATTAACTCAGAACGTGTTGATGCGCTGGCGCTGATTACCCACCGTGAAAACGCACCTTATCGTGGACGTGATCTGGTTGAGAAAATGAAAGAACTCATCCCACGTCAGCAGTTTGATATTGCGATTCAGGCGGCTATCGGCAACCACATTATCGCTCGCTCGACCGTTAAACAGCTGCGTAAGAACGTTCTCGCCAAATGTTATGGCGGTGACGTCAGTCGTAAGAAAAAGCTGTTGCAGAAGCAGAAAGATGGTAAGAAGCGAATGAAGCAGGTCGGTAACGTTGAGCTGCCGCAGGAAGCATTCCTCGCCATTCTGCATGTCGGAAAAGACAGCAAATAAGGATCTCAAATGGCTAATATGTTCGCCCTGATACTGGCGATAGCGACATTGATTACCGGTATTCTTTGGGTGATTGATCGTATTAAGTGGGCACCACAGCGGCGTGCGGTGCAGGCGGCGGCGCAGGCGCAGGCCGGGGATTCACTCGACAGCAAAGCGCTGGCGAAGATGGCACCTAAGCCGGGCTGGATTGAAACCGCAGCATCAGTATTTCCGGTGCTGGCCGTGGTGTTCTTTGTGCGTTCTTTTGTTTATGAGCCATTCCAGATCCCGTCCGGTTCCATGATGCCAACCATGCTGATTGGTGACTTTATACTGGTCGAGAAGTTTGCCTACGGGATTAAAGACCCGATTACGCAAACGACGCTGATCCCGACCGGGCATCCAAAACGCGGTGATATCGCGGTATTTAAATACCCGAAAGATCCCAGCCTGGATTACATCAAACGCGTGATCGGTTTGCCTGGCGATCGGGTCACGTACGATCCATACAGTAAAACGCTGACCATTAACCCGGCCTGCGATAACGGCAAACCTTGTAGCAAAGCGCTGCCTGTGACATACAGCAATATCGAACCCAGCAAATTTGTTCAGACGTTCAGCGGGTTTGACGGCAATGAAGCGGGTAATGGTTTCTATCAGTTACCGCTGAATGACAGCATGCAGGGCGGATTACGTCTGGCAACGCGCAAAGAAACGCTGGGCGATGTGACGCATGACATTCTGTTAGTAACCGAAGCACAAAGCCAGGCGAGCATGTATTATCAGCAGCCGGGTCAGCCGCAGGCTAGCTGGGTTGTGCCGCAGGGACAATATTTCATGATGGGCGATAACCGTGATAACAGCGCCGATAGCCGCTACTGGGGCTTTGTGCCCGAGCGCAATCTGGTGGGTAAAGCGGTCGCCATCTGGATGAGTTTCGAAAAACAAGAAGGTCAGTGGCCAACCGGCGTACGACTCAGTCGTATTGGTGGTATCCACTAACCGTAGCCTGACCGTCAGGCAAATAGGGTGGCCTCCATTTGGGGGCCACTGCACACCAAACAGAATGTGTTGGTTTTCCAGCCCTGTTTGGTATGCAGAGTGACAGACGCAAAACAGAACTGGAATCGCATGAACCCCATCTTGATTAACAAGCTTCAGCGTAAACTGGGCTACACTTTTACACATTCTGAACTTTTACAGCAGGCCCTGACGCATCGAAGCGCCAGCAGTAAACACAATGAACGTCTCGAATTTTTAGGCGATTCCATCCTCAGCTATGTGATCGCTAACGCGCTTTATCACCGTTTTCCACGCGTGGATGAAGGGGATATGAGCCGTATGCGTGCCACGCTGGTGCGGGGTAACACTCTGGCAGAGATGGCGCGTGAGTTCGATTTGGGTGAATGCCTGCGTTTAGGCCCTGGCGAATTAAAAAGCGGGGGCTTCCGCCGTGAATCCATTCTGGCGGACACCGTAGAGGCGCTGATTGGTGGCGTGTTCCTCGACAGTGATATTCAGACGGTGGAGAAACTGATCCTCGACTGGTATCAGACGCGCCTGGACGAAATCAGTCCGGGTGACAAACAAAAAGATCCCAAAACGCGCCTGCAGGAGTATCTGCAAGGGCGGCATCTGCCACTGCCAAGTTATTTAGTGGTGCAGGTACGTGGCGAAGCCCACGATCAGGAATTCACCATTCACTGTCAGGTGAGTGGCATGGCAGAGCCGGTGGTGGGCGTAGGTTCCAGCCGCCGTAAAGCTGAACAAGCAGCAGCCGAACAGGCGCTGATTAAACTTGGTCTGGAATAGTTTTATCCCGGCGCCGCAACCGGCGCTGAAAACCTCAGGATTCGAATGAGCGAAAACGTTACATACAGCGGCTTTGTCGCGATAGTTGGCCGACCAAACGTCGGCAAATCCACCTTACTGAACCAGTTGCTGGGGCAGAAGGTCTCGATTACATCGCGTAAGCCGCAAACCACTCGTCACCGCATTATGGGCATCCATACTGAAGGCGCCTATCAGGCGATCTATGTGGATACGCCAGGGTTGCACATGGAAGAGAAGCGGGCGATTAACCGCCTGATGAACCGTGCGGCCAGCAGTTCTATCGGTGACGTTGAACTCATCATCTTTGTGGTGGACGGCACGCGCTGGACGCCCGATGACGAAATGGTATTAAACAAGCTGCGCGATGGCAAAGTGCCTGTCGTGCTGGCAATTAATAAAATCGACAATATTCAGGATAAAAGCATTCTGCTGCCGCATTTGCAGTTCCTTAGCCAGCAGATGAACTTTATCGATATTGTGCCGATCTCCGCAGAAAACGGTAAAAATGTCGACACCATTGCGGCTATTGCCCGTAAGCATCTGCCGGCGTCTGACCATCATTTCCCGGAAGATTACATCACCGATCGCTCTCAGCGCTTTATGGCCTCAGAAATCATCCGTGAAAAGCTGATGCGTTTTCTGGGCGCGGAACTGCCTTACTCGGTCACGGTTGAAATCGAACAGTTCGTGTCGAATGCGCGCGGCGGTTACGACATCAACGGTTTGATCCTGGTGGAGCGTGAAGGGCAGAAGAAAATGGTGATTGGTAACAAAGGTGCCAAAATCAAAACCATTGGTATTGAAGCGCGTAAAGACATGGAAGAGATGTTCGACGCGAAAGTGCATCTTGAACTGTGGGTTAAAGTTAAATCCGGCTGGGCGGACGACGAACGTGCGTTGCGCAGCCTGGGTTACACAGACGATCTCTGATTAAATGGAAGGCTGGCAACGCGCCTTTGTGCTGCATAGTCGCCCTTTCAGCGAGACCAGCCTGCTGCTTGACCTGTTTAGTGAAAGTGAAGGCCGCGTTCGTGTTCTGGCAAAAGGGGCACGTTCACGGCGTTCGCAGTTAAAAGGCACGTTACAGCCTTTTACGCCTTTACTGGTGCGCTGGAGCGGGCGCGGGGACGTAAAAACCCTGCGCAACGCTGAAGCGGTCTCCCTTGCCTTACCTCTCAGCGGTATCACGCTTTATTGCGGCCTGTACGTCAACGAGCTGTTGTCTCGGGTACTGGAACAGCACATTCCCTTCTCTGATCTGTTTTTTGACTACCTGCAATGCATCCAGATGCTGGCGGGGGCCGAAGGTTCACCCGAACCGGCGCTGCGTCGCTTTGAGCTGGCGCTGCTGGGACACCTTGGCTACGGCGTGGACTTCCTGCACTGCGCGGGCAGCGGCGAACCGGTCAGCGAAACCATGACCTACAGCTATCGTGAAGAGAAGGGCTTTATTGCCAGCCTGGTGCTGAACCAGCGTAGTTTCACCGGTCGCGAGCTGCAGGCGCTGTTTACCCGAGAATTCCCCGACGCAGAAACCCTGCGTGCAGCCAAGCGTTTCACCCGCATGGCGCTTAAACCCTATCTGGGCGGTAAACCGCTAAAAAGCCAGGAGCTTTTTCGCCAGTTCACACCGAAAAAAAAGCCGACTATTTCTGACGAGACAGAGCTCTGACCCGTAGCCTGGCCTTATCTCTGCGCGGTACACTCAGCACAATGACCATAATGAACCGAGGATTGTCATGGCTGAGTTACTGTTAGGCGTGAATATTGACCACATCGCTACCGTCCGCAACGCACGTGGAACCCATTATCCCGATCCGGTACAGGCAGCGTTTATCGCTGAACAGGCGGGAGCGGACGGCATCACTGTGCACCTGCGCGAAGATCGTCGCCACATAACCGACAGAGATGTCCGCATCCTGCGCGATACCATTGAAACGCGTATGAATCTCGAAATGGCAGTGACCGAGGAGATGCTGGCTATCGCCTGTGAAATCAAACCGCATTTTTGCTGCCTGGTGCCGGAAAAGCGTCAGGAAGTCACCACAGAAGGCGGGCTGGACGTGGCAGGACAACAGGAAAAACTCAACGCGGCGGTGAAACAACTCAGCGAAGCGGGCATTTTGGTGTCCCTGTTTATCGATGCCGATCATCGTCAAATCGAGGCGGCGGTGACCAGCGGTGCGCCCTATATTGAAATTCATACCGGTGCCTACGCAGAAGCGCCCGAAGGCCCGGCTCGCGAGGCTGAACTGGCACGTATCCGTCAGGCCGCGACCTTTGCGGCCAGCCGTGGCTTGAAAGTCAACGCCGGACATGGCCTGACCTATCACAATGTGCTGCCGATTGCCGCACTGCCGGAAATGCATGAGCTGAACATCGGTCATGCGATTATTGGACGCGCCGTCATGAGCGGCCTGCCTGAGGCGGTGAAAGAGATGAAACAGCTGCTGCGGGAAGCGCGTCGTTAATGGCTATCTTAGGACTGGGTAGCGATATCGTCGAAATAGCGCGTATTGCCGACGTGATTTCACGCTCAGGTGACCGTCTGGCACGCCGTGTGCTCAGTGATGCCGAATGGCAGCAGTACCAGCAGCACCTTCAGCCGGTGCGCTTTCTGGCTAAGCGTTTTGCGGTCAAAGAGGCGGCAGCAAAAGCGTTCGGCACCGGCATTCGTGGCGGGCTGGCTTTCAACCAGTTTGAAGTTTATAACGATGCGCTGGGTAAACCGCTGCTGCGCTTCTTCGATCATGCTGCTGAGATGGCGCAACGGCTGGGCGTGCAACATGTGCATGTCACCCTGGCGGACGAGCGTCACTATGCCTGCGCCACGGTGATTATCGAAAGCTAACCATCTAGCTGTACAAACTTATCCCACAGCGCATCGCGTGATTCGATGTGCTGTGGATCAATGATGATCGTGTTATCGATAGGGCAAACGCTCTGGCAGGTTGGCACATCGTAATGACCAACACATTCGGTACAGCGACTCACATCAATCTCATATATCGACTCACCCATTGAGATCGCCTGGTTCGGGCATTCAGGTTCACACATATCGCAGTTAATACAGCGTTCGGTAATCAGTAAAGCCATTGTGGTTTCTTAATTGATAAATTATGTTGGTCTTTTATGCCATTATCGGCAGTAAAATACGCCAAAATGTCTCAGCGCAACTTTCGCTATTAGCGCTACAGGAATAAGTCCGAAATCAATGGCCATGAGCCTTTGTTTGCCGCCCTAAGCCCGCCAGACAGTATCATATTCTGTTTAACGCAAAAATGATGCTGATAGGTAAAATCCTGAAAGACCAAAATAAAATCAATAACACATTGATTTATATGGTTCTTATCGCGTTCGGTATGCTCAGAGCTAAAGAAATTAACTTTCTTTAGTTGAAGTTTTAGACGTCAGGATAAGCAAAGGCTTTAGAACCGCTGGAAGTTATCTCCGCAGGTTTTGTAAGGTTTACACAAAAAATGCGCTCAGTAGAAATATCTTGTCATAAAATGAGTGAGAACAGATGCGTGATTAGGATTTTTCCGATAAAATCCACTCATCAAAAATATCGATGGATTGTGTCAGGTGAAAAAAAGAATTCTTTTAATAGCAGGCGTGGCTGTTCTGGCTGCAACAACAGCTTATGCAAGCCTCTCAGCAGGCGGATCTCGGCCAGATTTCGTTGCGTCGGCGGAAAATAAAACGAATAACTTCCTGCAGTACACCTATGGAAAGGGTAAATGTAAAGCAACGCAAGGAACAACGATAAGCTGGGATATGGAATGCAAGTATGAAGGTGGAAAGAAAGTCGTAAAATTTGCCCTTTATTCTGCGGATCACGCTCAGCAACCTACGGCTGAAACCTTCTATCTGGTAGCAAAAAACAAGGCAGCAGTCGAATCAGCGACTACAGGGATGGGCCAGTATTTACCAATCTCTACGCAAGATCTGAGTCGTAGCTAGTCTTTTAAGGTTTGGTTAGTATTCACAGCATTGCAAGAAGCCAGCGTTATCGCTGGCTTCTTGCATTATATGCTTAGCATATTATCTACGCTTAGTGAGCCTGGCTTTCTGCCTAAATCAGCTTCTTAACCAGCGCCTCACTGTGACGAATATGGCTGGATGCGCGCTCAGGATCGTTCTGCACCAGCGCCATAAAAAGCAGGTCGGTTAACGCCAACTGAGCGGTGGTGGACGAGATGGCGGCGCTGCGTGTGCTCTGCTCTTCTGCCACGGTGTACAGGCAATGCGTAGCGCACTGCTGAAGTGTATTCGGCGTAAAGCCGGTAAATGCCAGCACATCCGCGCCCACACGAACGGCTTCCTGCGCGGCAAGATTAATCTCGCGCCGTTCGCCGGTATAGGAAATCGCCAGCAGCACATCGCCGGCTGACATCGCCTGCACGCTGGCCAGCAGCGCGTGCATATCCTGTTCCGCCACCGCATTGATACCGATTTTCATCAGCTTCCATGAAAAATCCTTTGCCACCAGGCCTGACGCACCAATCCCGACCAGCAAAATACGGCGCGCGCGTTTAAGCAACTGCAGGACGGCATTTAATTTCTCTTCACTGTTGATATCCAGCGTCGCACGAATCGCCGAGAGTTTTTCCGTCAGCAATTTTTCGCCAACCGCTTTAAGCGGATCGTCACTCAGTATCTGATTGTGCACAGTAATGGCATCTTTATCCGCCAGTGACTCACTCAGTGCCAGTTTGAGCGCAGGAAAACCTTTGTATCCCAGCTTTTGCGCAAACTTAACCACGCTCGACTGACTGACCCCTGACTCTTCCGCCAGCTTTTGCGAACTTAAATGCCGTGCCCGATCCGGTTGTGACAGTAAAAAATCCGCCAGCCGCCGCTCGTTCAGCGCCAGAGAGGGATAAAGCTGGCGAATGCGCAGCAATGAACTCATGCTCAATCCTTGTGATTTAGCGGATGTTCCGCATGGAATAAATGATTCAATGGGCATTGTAGTCACTGGAATAAAAAATGACAGTCATCGCCTCGCTGGACGAAGATGACTACAATAGAGGCTGTTGATGCATATTCGTTAAAAAGGAGTGTTGTTTGACCAACGATATACAACGTCGCGTGGTGTTTTTCGACCTTGATGGCACATTGCACCAACAGGACATGTTTGGCACCTTCATGCGCTATCTACTGCGTCGCAAGCCGCTGAATGTGTTGCTGGTGGTGCCGTTACTGCCGGTGGTGGGCGCAGGATTATTGGTCAAGGGACGTGCCGCGCGCTGGCCGATGAGTTTGCTGTTGTGGTCGATTACCTTTGGCCGCTCTGAAGCAACCCTGTTGCGCCTGGAGGCCGAATTCGCCCAATGGTTTCGGCAACGCGTTAAAGCCTTTCCCGTGGTGCAAAAACGCCTCAGTGAATACCTCAGCAGCGATGATGCAGATGTGTGGCTGATTACAGGGTCCCCTCAGTCTCTGGTTGAACAGGTCTATTATGACTCCGCGTTTTTGCCACGAGTAAAGCTGATCGCCAGCCAGATGCAGCGCGGTTTAGGAGGACGTGTGTTGAAAATGCGCTGCCTCGGTCACGAAAAAGTCGTTCAGCTGGAAGAGCAGATCGGTACGCCATTGCAGCTTTATAGCGGTTACAGCGACAGCAAACAGGACAACCCGTTGTTGTTCTTTTGCCAGCATCGCTGGCGCGTCACGCCGGTTGGTGAATTACAGCAGCTGGAATAACGGCCATCGCGCTTCGGTTTTCCGGGCGTGATGGGTATAATGCGCCGCTTTTTTGCTGCCGGGAGTGGTCTGCGTGACTCAAGAACAAGATGAATACTGGATGCGCCGTGCGCTTACCCTGGCGCAGCGCGCATGGGAGCAGGGCGAAGTGCCAGTGGGCGCGGTGCTGGTTCAGGGAGAGCGGGTGATAGGCGAGGGCTGGAACCGGCCTATCGGGCAGCACGATCCCACGGCCCACGCGGAGATCATGGCGCTACGTCAGGGCGGAAAAGTGCTGGAAAACTATCGCCTGCTTGATACCACGCTCTACGTTACGCTGGAGCCGTGCATTATGTGTGCGGGGGCGATGGTGCATGCTCGCATTGGTCGTCTGGTATATGGGGCGCACGATGTGAAAACCGGCGCAGCCGGCTCCCTGATTGACGTGTTAGGCCATCCGGGCATGAACCATCAGGTGGCGTTGCATCACGGTGTGCTGGAAGAGGCGTGCGCGGGGATGCTGAGCGATTTTTTCCGTATGCGCCGCCAGCAACAAAAAGCGCTGCGTCAGGCGCAGCGCGACAGTTAGTTCATTGCCACCTCGGGCGTGACGGCAGGATAACCTTTGCCCATCTCCGCTTCCAGAGCGGCCTGTTGGGCAAGGTGTTTTTCCTGCTCCTGCAAATAGCCCACCAGGCTAATCTCATACTTGCGAATATTCTCTACGTAGTTGTAGGCTTCCTGCCCGCGCGCATAGCCATAAGTGGTTTGCGTGTAGTAACGCTTTTGACTCAACATGGGTAAACGGAGTTTCACGTCAGCCCAGCTGTCCGGGTTACCGCCCTGTTTCGCGGTGAGCTTACGCACATCCAGCATATGGGCATAGCCCATGTTATACGCCGCCAGCGCAAACCAGATACGTTCATCTTCCGGAATGGTTTGTGGCACCTTTTCCATCATGTTTTGCAGATACTGGCTCCCGCCACGAATACTCTGCTCGGGATCGGTACGGTCACCCACTTCAACGCTGTCAGCGGTGTTACGCGTTAACATCATCATGCCGCGCACGCCGGTCGGCGAGGTTGCCTGCGGATTCCAGTGCGATTCCTGATAGGAAATGGCTGCCAGTAATCGCCAGTCGATATTATTGGCATACTTCTCGAACAGCGGCTTAATGTCAGGCAGGACGTTATCAATGGAACGCAGGAAGGTGCGCGTATCTACGTAGTCGAAGGTGCCGACGTGACCAAGGTATTTCTCCTCCAGTCGGGCCATCGCGCCTTCTTCTCCCATGCTGTTAAAGAAATCCAGCATCGCAGCATTCAGGCTGTCATCACTGTCATGGGGCAGGTACCACGTAACGGGTTCTTCATCCGTGACGTCGAAGGCAACGGCTAACTGAGGATGAATGCGCTGAAGCAGGGCAATCGTTACGGAATCGCCAATCGTGTAATCCAGCTTGCCTTCTGCCACGGCTTCCAGCAGGGCTTTTGGACTTTGATCGGTCGAAATGGCCCAGTCGAGATCGGGATACTGCTTTGTCCTGGCGCTCTTTAACGTCGACAGGTAGGCCGATCCTGAGGCAACCACCAGCCGTCCCTTCAGGTCACCCAGGTTTTTCGGCCGGGGTTTATCCACGCGATAAACCAGCTGCTGCGAAACGCTGTAGTAACCGGGGCCGGTTTGATAGCGATTCAGGCGCTCATCGTTGTAGATAAGGCCCGCCGCCAGCAAATCGGCTTTGCCATCGTCGAGCGCATCAAACAGGTCACTGAGGTTAGCGCGCACGGTTATGTCGAGCTTCACGCCCAAATAATCGGCAAAACGCTTCGCCAGCTCGTAGTCCATCCCGGCCGGTGCTTTGTTCACGGTGTAGTAAGTCAACGGCGAGTTTACGGTACTGACGCGCAGCACTCCCCGTGATTTAATCTGTGAGATCGTATCTTGTCCACCACCGTACCAGGGGATGGACGGCCACAGTGCCAAAGCCAGCAGCACGGTGAGAAGACCGATAACCAGATAATTAAATTTTAGGCGTTTCAAATAGTTATCTCTCGATGGCTCCAAGGCCTCTGTCTTTTAAGGCAGTATTGATCTTGTTTTAACTCCCAGAGCGAGGGGCATTTTGCGCAACAAACTCAGGTAGAGCAACTTATAAAGCAAGTTTTGCGCAAATTTCAGGCAAATCTTGTTGGCCATAAATTTTGCGCAAACGGTTTCGTCGCGGAGTGGGTTTCTCTATAATACGCCCCGTTTTCCCCTGTTGCGCCCAATGAAGCGTCGCCCGGCGCTTCGAAGACGAGAGATCTTATGATGGAAATTCTGCGTGGTTCGCCCGCCCTGTCGGCATTTCGTGTAAACAAACTGCTGACCCGCTTTCAGGACGCTCATCTGCCGGTGAGTGATATTTACGCTGAGTACGTCCATTTTGCCGATGTCAGCGCGCCGCTGAGCGAGGATGAAACGTCCCGTCTGCAGCGCCTGCTCAAGTACGGCCCTTCTCTCGCTGAACATGCGCCACAAGGGCGTTTACTGCTGGTGACGCCGCGTCCTGGCACCATTTCACCGTGGTCATCGAAAGCCACTGACATTGCCCACAACTGCGATCTTTCGCAGGTGCGTCGTCTGGAACGCGGCATGGCCTTTTATGTCCAGGCGCCTGAACTGACGGAAACCCAGTGGCAGGCGCTGGCGGCGCTCCTTCATGACCGCATGATGGAAACGGTGTACAGCGATTTCAATCAGGCCGAGCAGCTGTTTGCTCACCATGAACCTCAGCCGGTCAAAAGCGTCGATGTGCTCGGTGAAGGCCGTCAGGCGCTGGTTGAAGCCAATATGACGCTGGGACTGGCGCTGGCAGAAGACGAAATTGATTATCTGCTGGCTGCCTTTACCGCACTGGGGCGCAATCCAAACGACATTGAGCTTTATATGTTTGCCCAGGCGAACTCTGAGCATTGTCGTCACAAGATTTTTAACGCTGACTGGATTATCGACGGCGAAAAACAGCCTAAATCGCTGTTTAAAATGATTAAAAACACCTTCGAGCAAACACCGGATTATGTTCTGTCAGCCTACAAAGATAACGCTGCGGTCATGGAAGGCTCTGAGGTGGGACGCTTCTTCGCGGATGCTGAGAAAGGCGAATACGCCTATCACCAGGAAGCGGCGCACATTCTGATGAAGGTTGAAACCCACAACCATCCCACCGCGATTTCCCCCTGGCCTGGCGCGGCAACCGGCTCCGGCGGTGAGATTCGTGATGAGGGCGCAACCGGACGAGGCGCAAAGCCGAAGGCTGGCCTGGTCGGTTTCTCGGTATCGAATCTGCGTATTCCCGGCTTTGAACAGCCATGGGAAGAGGATTTTGGCAAGCCTGCGCGCATCGTCAGCGCGCTGGATATCATGACCGAAGGCCCACTGGGCGGCGCGGCGTTTAACAACGAATTTGGTCGTCCAGCCTTAAACGGCTACTTCCGTACCTACGAAGAGCAGGTTAACAGCCACAACGGCACTGAACTGCGTGGCTACCACAAACCCATTATGCTGGCTGGCGGTATCGGAAATATCCGTGCCGATCACGTGCAGAAGGGTGAAATCACCGTGGGTGCCAAACTGATCGTGCTGGGTGGGCCGGCGATGAATATCGGCCTGGGTGGCGGTGCTGCATCATCAATGGCGTCGGGTCAGTCCGATGCCGATCTCGATTTTGCGTCAGTGCAGCGTGACAATCCAGAAATGGAGCGCCGTTGCCAGGAAGTCATTGACCGCTGTTGGCAGTTGGGCGATGACAACCCCATTCTGTTTATCCACGATGTGGGCGCAGGCGGATTGTCCAACGCGATGCCGGAACTGGTCAGCGATGGTGGTCGCGGTGGCCGCTTTAACCTGCGCGATATCCTCAGTGACGAACCGGGAATGAGCCCGCTTGAAGTCTGGTGTAATGAATCACAAGAGCGTTATGTGATGGCCGTCGCCCCAGAGAAGCTGGCCGAGTTTGCTGCTATTTGTCAGCGTGAGCGTGCGCCTTATGCGGTTATTGGTGAAGCCACCGAGGAGCTGCATCTGACGCTGGAAGACAGCCACTTCTCTAACAGCCCGATTGATATGCCGCTGGATGTGTTGTTGGGGAAAACCCCGAAAATGACCCGCGATGTGGTGAAACAGCAGGCTCAGGGGCACCCACTCCAGCGCGACGGCATCACGCTGACGGATGCGGTGAACCGTGTGCTGCACTTGCCGACCGTGGCGGAAAAAACCTTCCTGATCACCATAGGCGACCGCAGCGTAACCGGCATGGTGGCGCGCGATCAGATGGTCGGCCCCTGGCAGATCCCGGTCGCCAACTGTGCCGTAACAACGGCCAGCCTCGACAGCTACCATGGTGAGGCCTTCGCGCTGGGCGAGCGCGCCCCTGTGGCGCTACTCGACTTTGCCGCCTCCGCCCGTCTGGCCGTCGGTGAAGCACTGACTAACCTTGCGGCCACGCCGGTCGGTTCTTTGAAGCGCGTGAAACTTTCGGCTAACTGGATGTCGGCAGCAGGCCATCCGGGTGAAGACGCTGGCCTGTATGACGCTGTAAAAGCCGTCGGTGAAGAGCTGTGCCCGGCACTTGGCATCACCATTCCGGTGGGTAAAGACTCCATGTCGATGAAAACCCGCTGGCAGGAAGGCACCGAACAGCGCGAAATGACCTCGCCTCTGTCTCTGGTGATTACCGCGTTTGCCCGTGTAGAAGACGTGCGCCGCAACGTGACGCCACAGCTGGTGGCAGATCAGGATAACCTGCTGCTGTTGATCGACCTTGGTAACGGCGCTAACACCTTAGGCGCGACGGCACTGGCTCAGGTTTATCGTCAGTTGGGCGACAAGCCTGCAGATGTGCGTGATGCACAGCAACTGGCGGGCTTCTTTAATGCCGTTCAGGCGCTGGTCAGCCAACAAAAACTGCTGGCTTACCATGACCGTTCAGATGGTGGCCTGCTTGTTACCCTGGCGGAAATGGCCTTTACCGGTCACTGCGGCATTGACGTCGATATCGCGGCGTTGGGCAGCGATGCGCTGGCTGCGCTGTTCACCGAAGAGCTGGGGGCGGTCATTCAAATCAACGCCGCCGATCGTGAGGCAGTAGAGCAGATTCTTGCAGCGCACGGTCTGGCGCACTGCAGCCATGTGCTGGGATGTGCGAAGCCGGGCGACCGCTTTGTGATTCGTTCTGGCGAGAGTGCTGTGTATAGCGAAAGCCGTAACACCTTACGGACCTGGTGGGCCGAAACCACCTGGCAGATGCAGCGTCTGCGTGATAATCCAGCCTGTGCCGATCAGGAACATCAGGCAAAGCAGGATAACAACGATCCGGGTCTGAACGTCAGCCTGACATTCAAGCCAGAAGAAGACGTTGCAGCACCAATGATTGCCACAGGTGCGCGTCCACGCGTTGCCGTCCTGCGTGAGCAGGGGGTTAACTCCCATGTGGAAATGGCCGCCGCCTTTGATCGCGCCGGGTTTACTGCGGTTGACGTTCATATGAGTGACCTGCTCGCCGGACGGATCGATCTGGAACGTTTCCAGGCGTTAGTGGCTTGCGGCGGCTTCTCTTACGGTGACGTATTAGGGGCCGGTGAAGGTTGGGCAAAATCCATTCTGTTTAACCCACGCGTCCGCGATCAGTTCGCATCCTTCTTCCATCGCCCACAAACGCTGGCGCTCGGTGTCTGTAACGGCTGCCAGATGATGTCTAACCTGCGTGAGTTGATCCCCGGCAGCGAACTGTGGCCACGCTTTGTCCGTAATCAGTCAGAGCGTTTTGAAGCGCGCTTCAGCCTGGTTGAAGTGGCTGCCAGCCCGTCGTTACTGTTAGACGGTATGGCCGGCTCACGTATGCCAATCGCCGTATCGCACGGCGAGGGCTTCGTTGAGGTTCGCGATGGGGCGCATCTTGCCGCCCTCGAGTCCAAAGGGCTGGTGGCGCTCCGTTATGTCGATAACGCAGGTAAGGTGACAGAAACCTATCCGGCAAACCCGAATGGGTCGCCAAACGGCATCACCGCCGTGACCAACGAGAGCGGGCGCGTCACCATTATGATGCCGCACCCTGAGCGCGTGTTCCGCACGGTCAGCAACTCATGGCACCCGGCTGAGTGGGGTGAAGACAGCCCCTGGATGCGTATTTTCCGTAACGTGCGTAAACAATTAGGTTAATTGCTGTAAAAAAAATGGGAGGCGCTCAGGCCTCCCATTTTTTATGGCGCGGTTGTTGGCAAAAGGAGACAGCCGTCACTTTTTTTTGTCGCTAATGGGTGACATCTATCTTGATGATTTTTCTCAGCAGATTCTGAACGACAAAATTGTGTTGGTATTTGGCGACACTTTTAGCAGACCAGACGGTCCGGAACGAAGCGTTAAGAGGTAAACTGGCAGCCAATGCCCTGAAAATAAAGGGCCTTTCATTGTTGGCATGAACCTTGCTATACTTAACACGCTGCTCATTCACCTGTTTATGATTGCCACCGCGCTGCGGGTAGAGCTCATAAAGCCCGAATGACGCACCAAACGGAGCCTGTCGTCCACCACACCGATAATCGTATGTTCTGCATCGTTATCAAGCATCGGACGCAACGTTGAGTTAGGCTCCACCCATTCTCACGTGCTGCCAGGGCGGCACGCTAACGGCAGGCCATCGCGCCTGCCGTTTTCTTTTCTGCCTCTTCCTTCTCTGGGCTGACTCCGCTAGCATCCGATAAGCGTATCTTTAAGGAAGCTGTCGCGTGAAAAAATGGCGTTTATTTCCCCGGTCCCTGCGCCAGTTGGTGCTGATGGCCTTTTTGCTGGTGCTCCTTCCGCTGCTGGTGCTGGCCTGGCAGGCCTGGGAAAGCCTGTCGGCGTTAAGCAATCAGGCTGCCGACACCAACCGCAATACGTTTACCGACGTCAGGCGCAGTGAGGCCATGGCTCGAACCGCCATTGAGCTGGAGCGCAGTTATCGCCAGTACTGCGTGCTGGGTGATACGTCGCTGGCAAAGCTTTATCAGACGCAGCGTATTCGCTACAGTCAGATGCTCAGTTCCCATGCCGATAGCCTGCCTGATTTACCGGCGTTTAAAACCCTGCAGGCCACGCTGCCGCAACTGGAAACGTTGCAATGTGATAACGGCAATCCCGTAACTCACGCCGCTCAGGCACTGGAAAAGTTTTCAGCGACGAACGTGCAGCTGGTCCAGGATACGCGAGAAGTGGTGTTTGCCCGTGGTCTGCAGCTGCAGCGTGAAATTGCCGATCGCGGCCAGTTCTTCGGCTGGCAGGCGCTGATCCTGTTTATCATCAGTCTGACGTTAACCCTGCTGTTTACCCGCATGATCATCGGTCCGGTAAAAAGTGTTGAACGCATGATTAATCGTCTTGGTGAAGGACGTGAGCTGGGAAGCAGTATGGTGTTTCGTGGCCCGCGGGAGCTACGCTCTCTGGGGCAGCGCATTATCTGGTTAAGTGAACGCCTGGCCTGGCTGGAAACCCAGCGCCATGAATTTTTACGTCATCTTTCACATGAACTTAAAACACCGCTGGCCAGCCTGCGTGAAGGCACAGAACTGCTGGCGGATGAAGTGGCGGGCGCACTGAATCCGGAACAGCAAGAAATTGTCTCAATACTGGATAACAGCAGCCGTCATCTGCAACGCCTTATCGAACAATTACTTGATTACAACCGTAAGGTCGCCGATGGGCCGATTACGCTAGAAGCGGTGAAGCTGAATGACATTGTGCATGATGTGGTTAACGCGCATGCGCTTACGGCGCGAACCAAACTCATGCATGTCGATATCGATCTCAAAGCAACGGATTGCCAGGCAGAGCCTATGCTATTGATGAGTGTGATTGATAACCTCTACTCTAACGCCGTGAACTATGGCAATGAATCCGGTAACATTTGGCTGCGCAGCCGCCAGCAGGACGACCGGATAGTGATCGAGGTGGCTAACAGCGGCACGCCCATTCCCGAAAATGAGCAGGAGATGATTTTTGAGCCTTTCTTCCAGGGCAGTCACCAGCGCAAAGGGCCGGTTAAAGGCAGCGGACTGGGGTTAAGCATCGCAAAGGATTGTCTGCGCCGTATGCACGGTAGCCTGCAACTGGTTGCCTGCGACGACGCTGATGTTTGTTTTCGCATCGAACTGAATACCACAGCCGGGAAAGTCTGAAGCATGAAATTTTTCGCCGTCATTATTTTAAGCGCCCTGAGCAGCATGATGCTCAGTGGATGTGCCTCATCCCCGGTCACCTCAACAACCCAGCCTGCCAGCGGCAACGTTGTGGTGCCTGAAGCCAGCCTGGTTGACTATCTCACCACGCACTGCGGCGATATCTGGCGCATTGAAAATAGCGCCGCTATGACGAATCCCCTTTACTGGATGCGCAGTATCGACTGTGCTGAACGGCTTTCTCCCGCGGAAGCGCGCGCGGAGGCCCATCGCTGGCCGGTGGACAGTTGGGCGCGAGCGTTTAAGCAAGGCGTCTTAATGGCAAACGGCAATGTGACGCCGCTGGAGCGTCGTGACTACATCAACGTGCTCGATGGCTACAGTGAGCAGTTTCCGTCCAACCTGCGGGCATTCATTCAGCTCTGGCGCAGTAATCAGGTTGCCCAGCTTGAGTTAAGCGCCATGCGTACGCGTTACGCCCATTTACAGCAGAGCAGCGATGCGCAATCAGATTCACTGCGTCAACAGCAGATAAAACTGCGTCAGCAGCTCAGTGATACCCAGCGCAAACTGGAGCGTTTAACCGATATCGAACGCCAGCTTTCGTCGCGCAAAACCTCCGATATGTCTGACGGCAGTCACGGAACGGCCCTGCCACAAGAGGACGAACAGTAATGGTGAAACATGCGGCACACCTGCTTTTAGTGGATGACGATCCCAGCCTGCTCAAACTGTTAGGTATGCGCCTCACCAGTGAGGGATATCAGGTGACCACCGCCGCCAGTGGACCCGAGGCGCTTCGACTTTTGCAGAAAGAGAAAATCGAGCTGGTCATCAGCGATCTGCGCATGGATGAAATGGACGGCCTGGCATTATTTGGCGAAATTCAAAAGCGTCATACAGGCTTGCCGGTCATTATTTTAACGGCTCACGGCTCGATCCCGGAAGCGGTAGCTGCAACGCAGCAGGGCGTTTTCAGCTTCCTGACCAAACCGGTCGATCGCGACGCACTGTATAAAGCGATAGATGAGGCCCTGGCACAGCGCGCGCCAGTGAGTGACGATCGCTGGCGGGAAGCGATTGTCACCCGCAGCCCACAGATGCTGCGTTTGCTTGAACAGGCACATATGGTGGCCCAGTCAGACGTCAGTGTGCTGATCAACGGGCAAAGCGGAACGGGCAAAGAGGTACTGGCGCAGGCTATCCATGCGGCAAGCCCGCGCGCGGGGCAGCCGTTCATCGCCATCAACTGCGGGGCCTTACCCGAACAACTTCTGGAGTCAGAATTGTTTGGTCATGCCAAAGGTGCCTTTACCGGTGCGGTGAGCGCGCGTGACGGGCTGTTTAAAGCCGCTGAGGGCGGCACGCTGTTTCTGGATGAGATCGGTGATATGCCGCCTGCGCTGCAGGTGAAATTACTGCGCGTGTTACAGGAGCGGAAAGTCCGGCCGCTGGGCAGCAACAATGATATTGATATCAACGTGCGGATTATCTCGGCAACGCACCGGGATCTGCCAAAGGCGATGGAAAAGAAAGAGTTCCGCGAAGATCTGTTTTATCGCCTTAACGTGGTGAATCTGAAAATTCCGGCGCTGCATCAGCGCACAGAAGATATCCCGTTGCTGGCGAACCATCTGCTGCGTCAGGCGGCAGAACGGCACAAACCACAGATACGCAGCTTTTCCGTTGATGCGATGAAGCGCCTGATATCTGCCAGTTGGCCGGGTAACGTACGTCAACTGGTTAACGTTATTGAGCAATGTGTTGCGCTCAGTTCCTCGCCGGTCATTAGCGATGCGCTGGTGGAGCAGGCGCTGAGCGGAGAGAACAGTGCGTTGCCTACCTTTGTAGAAGCGCGAAACCAGTTCGAACTCAATTATCTCCGCAAACTGTTGCAGATGACCAAAGGAAATGTCACCCACGCCGCGCGTCTGGCTGGACGTAACCGTACTGAATTCTATAAGCTGCTGTCACGGCATGAACTGGACGCCAGCGACTTTAAAGAGTAGTTTTCTGCCCCAATAAGCCTGCGGCATTGCCAGCGACATTTATACTTAAAAATCCCTCTGCACATGGAGGGCGTGAGGAAAGGATCTGACATGAAAAAGATCGATGCAATTATTAAACCCTTCAAGCTTGATGACGTACGTGAAGCACTCGCTGAAGTCGGCATCACCGGCATGACCGTGAGCGAAGTAAAAGGATTTGGCCGCCAGAAAGGCCATACGGAACTCTACCGTGGCGCAGAGTACATGGTGGACTTTCTGCCCAAGGTCAAAATTGAAATGGTGGTCGGGGACGATATCGTTGATACCTGCGTCGAAACCATCATGCGCACCGCGCAAACCGGCAAAATTGGCGACGGTAAAATCTTTGTTTTCGATGTGGCTCGGGTAGTGCGTATTCGTACCGGCGAAGAAGACGAAGAAGCGATTTGATTACGATTGAGTCAGAAGCCCGCCTGTTGCGGGCTTTTTTATGTCCTGAGATCACATCTCTTTATGCGGCCCGAACACCTCATAGTGAATTCTTTCTGCCGCAATGCCCACCGCATGCAACTGCTTAACGATAAAAGACATAAAGCCCAGTGGCCCACACAGGTAGAAGTGGGTGTTCACATCCCGCAGTCGTGCTGACACTGTCGCCAAATCCATAACACCTTGCGCATCATAGCGGCCTGCGTCTTGTTCATCGGGCGCGCGATACCAGATGTGCTGTACAAAATCAGGAAGCTGGGCGCCGGTCGTGTTTACTTCCTCTGCGAAGGCATGCTGTTTACCGTTTTCGGCAGCGTGGAGCCAGTTGACGGGCGCCGGATGGCGTTGTGCAGCTAACGCGTGCAGCATTGCCAGCATCGGTGTTTGTCCCACGCCAGCAGAAATGAGTGTGACCGGCGTCGTCGTGCGCACCTGCAGGAAAAAATCGCCGTGCGGCGCGGCCAGCTGCACCTCGTCACCCACTTCGGCATGCCGGTGCAGCCAGCCTGATACACTCCCCAGCGCTTCTTGTTTAACCGCGATACGGTAGGTTTTCTCGTTGCTGGCTGTGGTTAGTGAGTACTGACGAATCTGATGATATTCAAACCCCGCAGGCTGTAAGTGAAGCGTCAAATACTGCCCGGGTTTGAACGCTGCAACCGGGCCGCCATCCACAGGCGTAAAGGTAAAGCTTTTAATGACGGCACTTTGCTGTTCAATCGCACTGATGCGAAACGCCCGCTTCCCGCGCCAGCCGCCTTTTTGCTGTTCTGACGCCTGATAAATGGCGTCTTCACGCTGAATAAATACCTCTGCCAGTACGTTGTAAGCGCGGCCCCAGGCGGCCAGCGCCTCATCACCCGGATTCAGCAGTGTCTTGATGGTTGCGAGTAAATGCTCACCCACAATTGCATACTGCTCGGGTTGAATAATGAGGCTGGTGTGCTTCTGAGCAATTTTTTCAACAGTAGGCAGTATCGCCGTCAGGTTTTCTAGGTTTGCCCCATAGGCGCATATCGCATTAAACAGGGCTTCGCGCTGACTGCCATTACGTTGGTTATTCATGTTAAAGACATGCTTCAGTTCTGGATGTTGAGAAAACATGCGGTTATAGAAATGTGCCGTGAGATCGGGACCACAGGCGGCGATGGCGGGAAGGGTGGATTTCACGGTAGCAATGGTCTGTGCATCAAGCATGACAACACCTCGTTTAAAGTTGCATTTCAAATGCATCTTATATCCACTTCTTTCACGCTGTAAATCTTCGCTTACTTTTTGTTGGCAGCAACTGGCAGGTTTTCGCTACAAAATGGAAGGAAATCTGTTTCATCGTCAGGAATAATGTTGAAGGGCAGGCATTGCAAAAAATGTGGTGAAAATGCTTTGCTATTCCATAGCCAAACGTTTGCGTAAAAAGAGGGAATTCACCCTACCTTACCCAGATAAAACGGTTTACACTGTCAGCCTTCGCCCTCAGGGGGCGTAAATTGCCGATTTAAAGATAGCCAGTCAGGAGATGCGGATGTTAAAGCGTGAAATGAACATTGCCGATTATGATGCCGAGTTGTGGCAGGCGATGGAGCAAGAGAAAGTGCGTCAGGAAGAGCACATTGAACTGATTGCTTCTGAAAACTACACCAGCCCGCGTGTTATGCAGGCGCAAGGTTCACAGCTCACTAACAAATATGCCGAAGGCTATCCGGGCAAGCGTTACTACGGCGGCTGCGAGTACGTGGATATTGTCGAGCAACTGGCTATCGATCGTGCTAAAGCCCTGTTTGGCGCAGACTATGCCAACGTTCAGCCTCACTCAGGCTCTCAGGCTAACTTTGCCGTTTTCACCGCGCTGTTGCAGCCCGGCGATACCATCCTGGGTATGAACCTGGCACACGGTGGTCACCTGACGCACGGTTCGCCGGTTAACCTGTCAGGCAAACTGTATAATGTCGTGCCTTACGGTATCGATGAAACCGGTAAAATTGACTACAACGAACTGGCCGATCTGGCACAAACCCACAAGCCTAAAATGATCATCGGCGGCTTCTCGGCGTATTCCGGTATTTGCGACTGGGCTAAAATGCGTGAAATCGCTGACAGCGTTGGCGCATGGCTGTTTGTTGATATGGCGCATGTTGCGGGTCTGATTGCTGCAGATGTTTACCCTAACCCGGTTCCTCACGCGCACATCGTGACCTCCACAACGCACAAAACCCTGGCGGGTCCGCGTGGTGGCATCATCCTGGCTCAGGGTGGCGACGAAGAGCTGTACAAAAAGCTTAACTCTGCCGTATTCCCCGGTGGACAGGGCGGCCCGCTGATGCATGTCATCGCAGGTAAAGCCGTTGCTTTTAAAGAAGCGATGGAGCCTGAGTTTAAAGTCTACCAGCAGCAGGTGGCAAAAAACGCCAAAGCAATGGTAGAGGTGCTGATTGAGCGTGGCTACAACATCGTATCAGGTGGCACCTATAACCACCTGTTCCTGATCGACCTGGTCAGCAAAAACATGACCGGTAAAGAAGCGGATGCCGCGCTGGGCCGTGCTAACATCACCGTGAACAAAAACAGCGTGCCGAACGATCCGAAAAGTCCGTTTGTCACCTCAGGTGTGCGTATTGGTACGCCAGCCGTCACGCGCCGTGGCTTTAAAGAAGCGGACGTGCGTGAACTGGCCGGTTGGATCGCTGATGTGCTAGACAACGTCAATGATGAAGCCACCATTGAACGCACTAAGCAGAAAGTGCTGGATATCTGTGCGCGTCTGCCGGTTTACGCATAACAGGCTCTGTTGAAAACACAGTCTGACAAGAGGATGGCCCCGGCCATCCTTTTTTATTGCCTGCACGACCCGGCTCTGCCAAAGTAACGACCACTCATTATTGCCTGGTAGCATCGCTGCTGGAGGGAACATGGCAATCGGCTCCGCCAGGTGGCTTGGATTAAGCTACTTCACCTACTTTTTCTGTTACGGTATTTATCTTCCTTTCTGGGGCGTCTGGCTTAAAGGTGTCGGCCTGGACCCTGAACAAATTGGCTTGTTACTGGGATGCGGCATGGTAGCGCGCTTTGTTGGCAGTTTGTTTATTGCTTCCCAGGTTAAAAATCCAGCACAACTGATTACGGCGTTACGGCTGCTGGCGCTGCTGACCTGTTTTATTGCCGTCGGTTATTGGGTCGGGCAACAGTGGATGTGGCTGCTGTTAGTGATGACCGGTTTTAACCTGTTTTTCTCACCGCTGGTGCCGTTAAGCGATGCCCTGGCTGCAACCTGGACACAGCAGATTGGTCTGGCCTATGGGCCCGTGCGCCTGTGGGGTTCCCTGGCATTTGTGATTAGCTCGGCGCTGACCGGGATGCTGGTGAGTGCGTTCTCTTCACAGGCGATCCTCATGCTGCTGTCAGTGGGGCTGGTCAGCATGCTGGCGGGCATGTTGCTGACGCCACAGACACATCCTCAGGGCAGCGAAAGGCAGGGCGGGGTAAGCGGTGGCTGGCAGGCCTGGCGTGACCTGATAAAGGAAAACGCGGTCTGGCGCTTTATGGTGTGCGTCACGTTATTACAGGGCGCACATGCCGCCTATTACAGCTTCAGCGCAATCTGGTGGCAGGAGAGCGGCTATTCCGCGTCGGTGGTCGGTTATTTATGGTCGCTGGGCGTGGTGGCTGAAATTGTGGTATTTGCATTGAGTCACCGGCTGTTTCCCCGCTGGCGCGCGCGCGATCTGCTGCTGCTCTCGGGCCTCTGTGCGCTGATTCGCTGGAGCCTGCTGGGAGCCAGCACCGCCTTGCCATTGCTGATCGTGGCGCAAATTCTGCACTGCGGCAGCTTTACGGTCTGCCATCTGGCCGCGATGCGTTTCATCGCTTCACGTCAGGGAACGGATGTTATTCGTTTGCAGTCACTCTATTCGGCGCTGGCGATGGGCGGCGGTATTGCGGTGATGACCATGATTTGCGGCGTCCTCTTTACCCATCTGCAGGGTCATCTCTTCTGGGTCATGGCGCTGGTTGTCGTGCCTGCACTGTTCCTGCGCCCGCGCTACGATTCAAGCAAATAGCGAATGCGTTGCTGATGGTATTCTGTCAGCGGCAGTTCTGCGTGAATCAGCGGGGGCGAGAACAGCGGCAGCGAAGTCACATATGGCGAAATAATTAAATCGACTTCGCGCGGTGCGCCATCGCGCTGAAAATCCTCAACGCGCTGGTAAGTAATATTGACAGGCAGCAAGGTGATCTCCCGGATCTGCTGCTCGACATCCTGTTCCAGCTCAGGATCGTCACCGGTAAGCAGCAGCACCTGTTTTTCCTGTAGCGCACTACTTTGCATGAGCCAGGCACCTAAAATCACGGTGATCAGACTAACCTCTTCCGCTTCGAAACAGATCTCATATTCCTGCTCAAAAGCGACCAGCGCCTGCTGTGTCGTGCGCAGCAGGCGCGGATAAAGCCTGGTTACGTCTTGTGCCACACTGTCATCAATACCAATAGTAAAGTAGGTGCGATCCAGCGCCTGAGCTAAATGGGTATATAACTGCTGCTGCAGTTCAGATCGTTCATGAAAAGCGTTGCCAGCATAATGCTCAAAGTCATCAATCAGTCGCTGAGTGGCGCGCATCAGACGCTGTTCGCTGGAATGCGTGACGCAGTCAGGATCAGGCGAGTGGAGCAGGCTAAAGAGCAGCGTCCAGAAATCAGTCTCGCTGGCGTCCGGCGACAGATGGCAGCGTTTTTGCCAGTGATGGATAACATCTGTTGCGGCCTGACGTTCTGCCTTTGCTGCCAGCCATGCCTGCTGCTGGGCAGTAAAGATGGCAGGCTGGCGTTGGCACAGACCGTATTTCATAAATATTTGTAAAAAGAGTTGATCGCGTGTGCTGAACGGGCGATTAAGGCACAGGCTGCAGTGCTGAATTAGCGCCTGCAAGTTGGTTTCATCGTACAGCGCTTTTTCAATTTTCATCTGTTTCAGGCGCTGACGTAAGGGGGCAGCAAAATGCTCGCAGACAAAGGCCTGCGACAGTCGCAGGCTGCGTCGCAAATTGTGTATTAAGCAAATTCGGCGATCCAGCTCTGTACCATGAATGCGTAGGCTGCCATCCACCATCTGGTGAAGCTCCAGTTGATGATAGCGCTGTATCTCATCACCGACTTCCGCGATATCTTGTCTCGCGGTGGCGATATCCACTCCGTTTAGCAGGCTTAATCTTTTAAGCGTCAGCGCGGGAGCAGGCAGAAACAGCAGTAACAACAGATGGCAGCGACGCTGTAAACCGGTGAAGAGTGGTGCTGAAGATGTAGCAGAACTCATCAATCATTATCCAGCAGGCTATTTTTAGCTAAGAATAGTCAACCACCTGGACCCGTGAACGGTTTACCCGACTTTTTGTTCAGAGGTTTAAGGCGGGTCACAAAATTTTGTTACTTATGAAACCTTTTCATCAGGAAAGTTACTTTATAACATTATGAAACGCATGTTTTTCGTACTACTCTGCCTGGTAAGTTCGTCAGTCCTGGCACATCCCCATAGCTTTATCGATATGAAAACCGAGCTGGTCACGAAGGACGATCGTTTCACCGGTCTGAAAATGACCTGGACCATGGATGAGATTACGTCTGCCGATTTGCTGTATGACGCGAGTGATGCCAAACCGGGTACGGTGGTATGGAAGAAGCTGGCTGCGGGAGTGATGGCTAACGTGCTTGGACAACATTACTTTTCTGAAATCTGGCACAACAAGCAGCGGGTGAAGTTCTTGAATTTACCAACAGAGTACAATCTGTCACGCAGCGGCAACAAGGCGGTACTGGAGTTTGTCCTGCCGCTGGCCGAGCCGCCTTTACTCAACAATGAGCGCTTCGAGATTTTGACCTTCGATCCCACCTACTTCGTCGATATGTTTTACGACAAACCTGAGGCGCTAAGCGTACCGCCAGCTTTACAGTCACGCTGTTCATTTACGTTACATACGCCAAAGCCTGACGATTCATTGAAACAATATGCCCTCTCGCTCGACAAGGCGGATGCGCCGCCAGAGGATATGGATTTAGGCAGGCAGTTCGCGCAAACGGTAATCCTGACATGTCACTAACGCTTACGACGAGGCCCAAAAAAAGGCTGTGGCCGCTGGCGCTATTTGCCGCAGCGCTTGGCACGGTGGGGGCGGCAATCTGGCTACACTGGCCGCAGATACTCCTGCAAAGTGTTCTCTGGCAAAAAGTGTTGCATCGCCAGATGACCCAGCTCCTGCAGCAGGTTGCAGAGCAGCCCCATCATGCCGGACTGTCGTTACTGGCATTTAGCCTGATTTATGGCGTGCTCCATGCATTAGGGCCGGGCCACGGTAAAGTGGTGATTACTACCTTCCTGGCAACCCATCCGGCAAAATTAAAAACCAGCATGAAGCTGACGTTGCTGGCCTCCCTGCTTCAGGGCTCGGTCGCCATTATCCTGGTCACGCTGATGCTCGTGGTGCTGAAAACCTCGTCGCGCCAGCTGCATCTCAGCAGTTTCTGGCTGGAGAAGGGCAGCTACCTGCTGGTTATTGCCTTAGGCATCTGGGTTGGCTACCGGGCAATCAAGACGCTTTGGTTGCTGCTGCGTCCACCGTCGGCAATGAAAATTCATGCGATCCATCCTCACCATCAACATGATGAGCATTGTGGTTGCGGGCATGCACATCTGCCGAGTGCGCAGCAGGTTGCTGGCGCAGTTAACGGCAAAACCCAACTGCTGGTGGTGGTGTCGATGGGACTGCGGCCCTGCTCTGGCGCGGTTATGATGCTGCTGTTTTCCAAGGTGATTGGCGTTTATCTGTGGGGCGTGCTCTCTGCAGCCGTCATGGCCCTGGGCACCGCCCTGACCATTTCTGCCATTGGTTTACTGGTTCAGCGTTCCCGTGCTCTGGCGCAACGTCTTGGCGCTGACAGCCAGGCGGGTAAAGGTGCGCGCAGCCTGCTGCCTGTACTGGCATTACTGGGAAGCCTGACATTAATTGTTGTGGGCTGTGCACTTTGGCAATCAGCCCAACCCGGGCTGGCGGGTGGAATCCGGCCGTTTTAATTTCCATAGCAGCGGAAGTCAATTTCCGCTGTGAATTCTCCGCTTTTTCTTTTCCTCTGCTATTTTCATTTTTCTGTTGACGGTTTAGTGGTGAAAGTTGTTTTCACTGACTACGCTATTAACAGCTAATCCACTTCCCATCCTGGGAATAAATAAACATGGCACGGCTTTTCTGTGTTGCGAGGAAAATATCTCATGGCTGATACCCGTATTAATAATGGTTACCACGATCCGCTGGTAACTGGAACGGCAGGTTTACCCCTTAAACGCATTTCATGGAGTGCCATTTTTGCCGGTGTAATTTGTGCTTTGATTATTCACATATTATTAACCTTGCTGGGTACGGCAATTGGTGCTACCACCATTGATCCTTTGCAGGAAGATAATCCATTTAAACATTTGGGAACCGGTGCGTTAGTCTGGACGGCAATTGAAATGCTGCTCGCCATTGCTGCCGGTGGTTACGTCGCCGGACGCCTGGCCCAGCGTGAAGGTGCGCTGCACGGACTGCTGATGTTTGGTATTAGCACCGTTTTAACTATTTACCTGGCGGTCAGCCTTGCCAGTAGCGTATTAGGCGGTGCCATGAATATTCTTGGCACGGGTTTTCAGGCGGTAGGCAGTGGTATTTCAGCAGCTGCGCCATCTGTTACGCAAATGGCAAAAGACAAACTGCAGCAAAACAATATTAATTTAAACGATATGCAGAAAGAACTGGAAACTACGCTGCGTCAAACGGGTAAGCCTGAATTACAGCCGGAAAAACTGAAGCAGGATGCGAATAATGAAGCGCAGAATGCAGAGAACCAGGCGAATAATACCGCTAACCATCCTCAAACCGCCGACACAGATTTAACCAACTGGTTTAAAGGCGTCATTGAACGTCATTCGGATACGTTACAGGCAGCCGACCGTGATGCGTTAAAAAATATTATTAAAGCGCGGACCGGAAAAAGCGATCAGGAAGCAGAACAGATCGTTAATCAGGCTGAACAAAGCTATCAGCAGGCCATGCAGAAATATCAGGAACTGAAAAAACAGGCAGAGCAGAAAGCGCGCGAAGCGGGTGAACAGGCTGCCAAGGCAACGGCCAAAGCCAGCTGGTATGCCTTCTTTATCCTGATTATTGAAGCCGTACTGGCAGGTGTGATGGGAATGGTGGGTCGTCGTACTCAGCCAGCTCAGGTACTCACACACGAACGTCACTAACCGACAGGCAATAAAAAAGGCGGCACGTTAACGTGCCGCCTTTTCTTTTAGCGCTTCAGCGCTTCGCTCAGCTCATCACGCATCGCGGATAACAGCGATTTCACCACGCGAGGATTACCGGCAACGATGTTGCCTGATTGCAGGTAGCCGTGGTTGCCTGTGAAGTCAGTAATCAGCCCGCCAGCTTCACGCACCAGCAGTTCACCTGCGGCGAAATCCCAGGGTTTCAGACCAATTTCGAAATAACCGTCAACCCGACCTGCCGCAACATAGGCCAGATCCAGCGCAGCAGAACCCGTGCGACGGAAGTCGGCACACTGGGTAAACAGTTTCGTCAGGATGTTCATATAGGCTGGCGCGTGTTGCTTGAGCTTAAAGGGGAAACCGGTGGCAAGAATCGTGCCGTCCAGATCGCGAGCGATGCTGCCACGCAGGCGGTATCCATTAAGTTGCGTACCCTGTCCACGCACGGCGCTGAACAGTTCATTACGCATTGGATCGTAAACGACAGCCACTTCTGTACGGCCTTTAATACGGACGGCAATAGAAACGGCGAAGTGAGGCAGACGTTTGATAAAGTTGGTGGTGCCATCCAGCGGATCGATTACCCATTGAATGTCCTGATCTTCCCCCTCCAGCTCACCGCTTTCTTCAGTGATGATGGTATGTTTTGGGTAGGATTTACGAATGACTTCGATAATCAGGCGTTCTGCGTCGCGGTCAACATTAGTTACGAAGTCGTTGCTGCCTTTCTGGCTGGCCTCGACGGCGTCCGGGGTTTCATAATTCTTGGCAATTAAATTTCCGGCCTTGCGCGCTGCGCGCACGGCAATGTTGAGCATTGGATGCATCGGTATCTCTCGCTGGATGTTAAAGAACGGGGAAAACGGCGCGGAGTATAGCAGGGTGTTCGGTAAATGTCCTGCTTTATGTTAGAGTACGCCTCATCATTTTCTGACCGATCCCAATTATGCTGCAAAATATTCGTATCGTGCTGGTGGAAACTTCTCATACCGGCAACATGGGCTCCGTAGCGCGCGCCATGAAAACCATGGGGTTAACGAACCTCTATTTGGTCAACCCACTGGTGAAGCCTGATTCTCAGGCTATCTCTCTGGCTGCGGGTGCCAGTGACGTGATTGGCGAGGCGAAGATTGTTGACTCGCTGGATGAGGCCATTGCCGGGTGCAGCCTGGTGGTGGGCACCAGCGCACGTTCCCGCTCTTTGCCCTGGCCGATGCTGGACGCCCGCGAATGCGGTGTTAAAAGCATTGAAGAAGGGCAGCAGGCACCCGTCGCGCTGGTGTTTGGCCGTGAACGTGTTGGCTTGACCAACGAGGAACTGCAAAAGTGCCACTATCACGTGGCGATCCAGGCCAATCCAGAATACAGCTCGCTCAACCTGGCGATGGCCGTGCAGATTATTGCTTATGAAGTGCGCATGGCCTGGCTGCAGGCGCAAGAGAAGCAGAGTCCAAAACCGCAGTACGACGCTTCACCTTATCCGCTGGTGGACGATCTGGAGCGCTTCTATCAGCATATGGAAAACATGATGCTGGAAAGCGGGTTTATCCGCGAAGCCAACCCCGGTCAGGTGATGAGCAAACTGCGTCGTCTGTATACGCGCGCCCGTCCTGAACGCGATGAGCTGAATATTTTGCGCGGTATGCTCTCATCTTTTGAGAAGCGCAAAAAGACGAAGCCGGACAGCGAATAATAGTTGAGTAAATTACCAGGTTAAATACTTGAGTAATTTACTTGGTTAAATAGTTGACCAAATTACTCGGGAATGTCAGACTTGCTGTCATCTTCGCTAATCCTCCGATAACCGGACGCTATTGAGGTTGTATGCTATGAGACTGACATCCAAAGGACGTTATGCTGTTACCGCTATGCTGGACGTTGCCCTGCATTCTCACCAGGGCCCGGTTCCACTGGCTGATATCTCTGAACGCCAGGGCATTTCGCTCTCCTATCTGGAGCAGTTATTCTCGCGTTTACGCAAGCATGGCCTGGTCGCAAGCGTTCGTGGCCCGGGTGGCGGCTATCTGTTAGGTAAAGAAGCCAATGCGATTGCGGTAGGTGAAGTGATCACTGCCGTGGATGAGTCCGTGGACGCGACCAAGTGCCAGGGTAAAGAAGGCTGCCAGGGCGGCGAACGCTGCCTGACTCACGTCTTATGGCGCGATCTGAGCGTGCGCATCAGTGAGTTCCTGAACAACATTACGCTGGCCGAGCTGGTGAATAATCAGGAAATCCTGGACGTGGCCGATCGCCAAAATGCCAACGACAACCGCCGTTTCCAGAACTCCCGTGCTCAGGAAATCAACGTTAATCTTCGCGCCTCGTAATCCTCCGCTTCTCCGGCCCTTACTGCTAACGCGGTAGGGGCTGAATCTGCTATAAATACGTATGATTTTCTATACGGAGCTGTAGCGCAATGAAATTACCGATTTACCTGGATTATGCCGCCACCACGCCGGCCGATCCGCGTGTGGCCAGCAAAATGATGCAATTCCTGACGCTGGATGGCACGTTTGGTAACCCGGCCTCCCGTTCACACCGTTTCGGCTGGCAAGCAGAAGAAGCGGTGGACGTTGCGCGTAATCAGGTTGCAGAGCTGGTCAATGCTGACCCGCGTGAAATTGTGTTTACCTCCGGTGCGACCGAATCCGATAATCTTGCGATTAAAGGTGCCGCCCATTTCAATCAGGCGCGTGGCAAGCACATTGTCACCAGCATAACCGAACATAAAGCGGTGATTGATACTTGCCTGCAACTCGAACGAGAAGGGTTTGACATCACCTGGTTGACGCCCGCCGCGAACGGCCTGATCGCTGTTGAGGATCTGCGCGCGGCGCTGCGTGACGACACGGTTCTGGTGTCGATCATGCACGTGAACAATGAAATCGGCGTGATTCAGGATATTGCCGCGCTGGGCGCGCTTTGTCGCGAACAGGGCATCCTGTTTCATGTTGATGCGACCCAGAGCGTGGGTAAACTCCCGATTGATCTCAGCGAACTCCCTGTCGATCTGATGTCTTTTTCCGCCCATAAAGTTTATGGTCCCAAAGGCATCGGCGCGCTGTATGTGCGCCGTAAACCGCGTATCCAAATCGATGCACAAATCCACGGCGGCGGTCATGAGCGTAATATGCGTTCGGGCACCTTGCCTGTGCACCAGATTGTCGGTATGGGTGAAGCCTATCGCATTGCCCGTGAAGTCCGCGAAGAAGAGATGGCGCGCCTGGCTGCACTGCGTGACCGGCTCTGGCAGGGACTTCGTCAGACAGGTGGCGTGAGTGTAAACGGCGATTTGCAGCACAGTTGCGCCAACATTCTTAACGTGAGTTTTGCTGACGTTGAAGGTGAGTCGTTGATCATGGCGTTGAAAGATCTCGCGCTGTCGTCTGGATCGGCCTGTACCTCTGCCAGTCTGGAACCTTCCTATGTCCTGCGCGCGCTTGGCCTGAACGAAGAGCTGGCACACAGTTCGCTTCGCTTCTCGTTGGGACGCTTTACCACTGAAGAAGAGATCGACTATGCCATCGCGCTGGTGCAGAAGTCTGTTACCCGGCTGCGCGAACTCATGAAGTCATAATGCATTTGCCAGCCGAGGCTGACAAACTGTGCGCCGACAACGTCTGCGGCGTGCAGCGTAACATCTGAATTAAAAGCCGTCGCAAAAACAGGCTGGATGAAACGAATAACGAATACGGAGCCCTACAATGAATACACAACCCATGAAGATTACTCTCAGCAGCCAGCCCGCCGATGCGCGCTGGGGCGAAAAAGCGCTGTTAAGCAGCAACGAAAACGGCATGACGCTGCACCTGCGTGATGCGGATGCATTGATGACCATCCAGCGGGCCGCCCGTAAACTGGATGGACAGGGCATTCGTCATGTGGCGCTGGCGGGTGAAGGCTGGCACCTGGAGCAGTGCTGGGCGTTCTGGCAGGGCTATCGAGGTCCAAAAGGTAAAAACCAGGTGGACTGGCCGCAACTGGGTGAACACGAGCAGGCGGAGTTTGATCGCCGCCGTAAGATCGTGGGCTGGGTGCGCGATACCATCAATTTACCTGCAGACGATCTGGGCCCGGAAACACTGGCGCACAGCGCTATCGACTTACTCAGTGAACTGGGTGGTGAAGCCGTCAGCTATCGCATCACCAAAGGCGACGATTTACGTGAACAAGGCTATATGGGCCTGCACACCGTCGGTCGCGGCTCCAACCGTCCGCCGGTCTTTTTAGCGCTGGATTTCAACCCAACCGGCGACAGCGAAGCTCCCGTTTACGCGTGTCTGGTGGGCAAAGGCATTACCTTTGATACCGGCGGCTACAGCCTGAAACCGAGCGCTGGCATGGACTCGATGAAGTCAGACATGGGCGGCGCAGCCACCGTGACCGGTGCACTGGCTATGGCAATCTCTCGCGGCCTGAATAAGCGCGTTAAGCTCTACCTCTGCTGCGCGGATAACATGGTCAGCAGCAACGCCTTTAAGCTGGGCGACATTATTCGTTACCGCAACGGCAAGTCAGTGGAAGTGATGAACACCGACGCTGAAGGCCGCCTGGTGCTGGCTGATGGTCTGATTGATGCCAGCGAGCAGAACCCGACGCTTCTGATCGATGCGGCAACCCTGACCGGTGCAGCGAAAACGGCGGTGGGTAACGATTATCACGCACTCTTTACCTTTGACGATAATCTGGCGCAGTCGGTGATGGGCAGCGCAGTCAGCGAAAACGAACCTTTCTGGCGTCTGCCGCTGGCAGAATTCCATCGCAACCATCTGCCGTCGAACTTTGCCGATCTGAACAACATCGCCAGCCCGGCGCACTCGGCGGGTGCCAGCAGCGCTGCCGCGTTCCTGTCGTACTTCGTCAGCAACTATCAGCAGGGCTGGTTACACATTGACTGCTCAGCAACTTACCGCAAAAGCGCGGTGGATCAGTGGGCTGCCGGTGCAACCGGTCTTGGAGTGCGGACCCTCGCCAACCTGTTACTGAAATAAGCGCAATCCAGCGGTGGCCTGGCCACCGCTTTCTGAAGGTAGAAGTAAACTATGAACCGTCTTGAAGAGGTACTGAAGCTGGCAGCGACCGAGCCTGCGCACCGGCCTGAATTTTTCCAGCTGTTGCTGGAAGCCGATGTCTGGGTCCCCGGCGAAAGTACCAGCCAGCAGTTGGATGCCAGCACGCCAGTCGATCTCCAGCACTGGGAGAAAGAGGATGGCAGCAGCGTCATTCCGTTTTTTACTTCCGAACAGGCAATGAGCGACGCCGTCGATGACGAACAGGCGTATTTACGTTTACCCGTGCGCACCCTGTTTGAAATGACGCGCGGCGAAACCCTGTTTCTCAATCCAAAACTGCCTACCGGCAAAGAGTTCTCCGCCGCGGAAATCAGCCATCTGCTGGGCGAAGAAGGCAGTGCACTCACGCAGCAAAGCGTGCTGGAAGGGGGACAGTCGCTGTTGCTGTCAGAAGTGGCAGAGCCGCCCGCTCAGATGATCGACTCCCTGACCCAGCTGTTTAGCAAATATAAGCAGGTGAAACGCGCCTTTGTTGCCAGCATCCGAGAACATGCTGATGAGCAGGCTAACTTGCTGATTGGAATTGAAGCCGACAGCGATATTGAGACGATTATTCAGGCCGCCGGCAGCGTTGCCAGCGACACATTACTGGATGATGCACCCATTGATATCTGCGAGGTCACGGCAGAAGAGCGCGGCATTAGCCACTTTTTTACCGCCCACATTACGCCCTTTTATGAACGCCGCTGGGGAAGCTTCCTGCGCGAGTTCAAAGGCGGTCAGCGTATTATCTGACAACGCGCGCGGCCGCTCTGGCCGCGCGTTTCCTTATTTCGCAATCGGCAAATCGTCCCGGCTGCCCCATTCGCCCCAGGAACCGTCATAGAGCGAGACATCCCGGACACCCAGCGACGTCAGCGCCAGAATCAACACGACTGCGGTCACGCCTGAGCCACAGGTGGCGACAATGGGTTGATGAATATCCACGCCTGCTTCGGCAAACAGGGCGCGCAGTTCGGATGCCGGCTTCAGTTGTCCCTGTTCAACCAGCAGGTTCCACGGCAGATTCAAACTGTTGGGAATGTGCCCGCGATGTAAACCGGGACGCGGTTCATCTACCTCGGCATTGAAGCGGTTAGCCGCGCGCGCATCCACAATTTGCGCACCACCTTCATGGCTAATCAGCAGCACGTCAGTCAGGCGTTTCACCAGGCCGTCATCAAACTCTGTGTCAAATTCACCTTCAGGCAGGCTCACTTCGCCCTCCGCCAGCGTCAAGCCTGCGGCTTTCCAGCCTTGTAAACCGCCTGCCAGAATGGAAACCTGCGCCACACCAAATGCGCGTAGCATCCACCAGGCGCGGGGCGCAGAAAACAGGTTGCCCTCATCATAAACAATCAGATGTTTATCACTGTTCACACCCAGCTCGCGCATGGCCACGGCAAAACTTTCAGCGCGCGGGAGCATATGCGGATAAGGGCTGGTGTGATCGGAAAGTGCTTCAATATTAAAGAAAGGTGCGTGGGGCAAATGCCCCGCCAGGTATTCAGCCTGGATATTGCGAACCGCATCCATGCCTGGCGGCAGCATACGTGCGTCCAGTACCTGCAGCGTTTCATCGTTGTAGTGTTCTTGTAACCAGTCGGCGGACACAAACAGTGGCGTCGTCATAACAACCTCATCTCAGCAATCTGTCATGCCAGTGTCGGGTAATGTGCACACCATCTCAAGAGAAGCGTTGATTAAATGCGAGCATTGATGTGAAATTGCCCAGCGTTATACAACAATTCCCCTGGGACCCGGTGAAGGATTTACCATGAAAAAACGCATTAACCGGCTGCTGTTCAGCATGCTGATCGGTGGATCGCTGCTGTCTGTCGCCACCTTACCTGTTTTTCCCGTCAGTGCAGAAACCCCTGCAGCCAGCGCGCAGGCCAGCAAACCGCTCACCATTATCGATCTCTCTGAATTACAGCTTGATGGCGCGGCGGCGTTGGTTTTAACCTTTAATCAGCCGCTGGATGACAAGCAGGATCTGGCGCAAAAGGTCAGGTTGATCGACGATAAACACGGCAAAGTCGATGGTGGTTGGGAGCTTTCCAGCAATCGTAAAGCCCTGCGTTTTCGCCATCCTGAACCCTCTCGTCAGTTCACCGTGACCGTCGATTCGGGCTTGCGCGCCGCCAGCGGTGAGACGCTGGCAACGGCCTACAGCAAAAAAATCACTACCCGTGACATTGAGCCGATGGTGGGCTTTGCCAGCCGAGGCTCCCTGTTGCCATTGCGTATCGCTCAGGGGCTGCCGGTACTGGCGTTGAACGTGGACCAGGTGGATGTGGATTTTTTCCGAATCAAAAATGCGGGCCTGGCGGAATTCCTATCCCAGTGGAATTACGGCAACAACCTGTCTACCTGGCAATCTCAGGAACTGCTGAAAACCAGCCAACTGGTGTATACCGGCCGCTTTGAACTCAACCCGGCCCGTAACACGCGGGAAAAACTGCAGTTGCCGCTGAAAGACATTAAGCCGCTTCAGCAGCCAGGGGTTTATCTGGCGGTGATGAAGCAGGCGGGCACTTATCACTACAGCATGCCTGCGACGCTGTTTACCCTGAGCGATATCGGCCTGTCGCTGCACCGCTTTCCCACCCAGTTTGAACTCTTCGCACAGAGTCTGGAAAACGGCGCACCGCTTTCCGGCGTCAGTATCAGGCTGTTGAATGATAAAGGTCAGGTGCTGCAAAACGGCACCAGCGACAGCAGCGGTCATTTGCGCCTTAATGCAGATGAAAAAGGCACGTTCCTGCTGGCCATGAAGGGCGAGCAAACCTCGCTGATCGACCTGGCACGTCCGGCTCTGGATTTAGCCGAATTCCCCGTAGCGGGGCCCGAAGGCTATGACAAACAGCTCTTCGTCTTCGGCCCACGAGACATTTATCGGCCTGGCGAAACGGTGATCGTCAATGCGCTGCTGCGCGATGCTGACGGCAAGCCTTTACCGGCCCAACCGGTTAAAGCAGAACTGGTACAGCCTGACGGCGAGGTAGTGCGCACGGTGGTCTGGCAGCCGCAGGACGGTTTCTATCAGCAGCGGTTTGCTTTACCGGCTTCGGCGATGACCGGCGGCTGGATGCTGCGGCTGAATACCGGTGATAACCAGCTGCGGCAGTGGCATTTCCGCGTTGAGGATTTTCTGCCTGAGCGCATGGCATTAACGCTGAAAAACGATGAACAACCCCAGCCAGCGGATGCCGATATTACGTTCGACATTGAGGGGCGTTATCTGTATGGCGCGCCTGCGGCAGGGAATCAGCTGCAGGGACAGCTCTATCTGCGTCCGGCCCGTGAGGCGGTTGCTGCGCTGCCGGGCTACCAGTTTGGTGACATCACCGAACAGGGCCTGAAGCGCAGTCTGGACGATGTCGATCTTAAGCTTGACGCCAACGGCAAGGCGCAACTGACCGTGGATAATCAGTGGGATCAGCTTCACTCACCGCTGAACCTGATACTGCAGGCCAGCCTGCTGGAAACCGGCGGTCGCCCGGTCACCCGACGTGCTACTCAGGCCATCTGGCCCGCGGACGCGTTGCCCGGCATTCGTCCACTGTTTGGCAATAAATCGGTTTACGATTACCGCAATGACAGCTATCACGATGAGCCGACCGTGCCAGAAAACAGCCTGGCAGAATTCGATATTGTTTATGCCAACAGTCAGGGCGCTAAGCTGGCGGCAGAAAAGCTTGATGTGCGTTTGATTCGTGAACGGCGTGATTACTACTGGAGTTTCTCTGACAGCGAAGGCTGGCAGTCACGTTACGATGCCAAAGACCTGCAGGAAGATGAGCAATCTGTCAGCATTCCCGCTGACGGCAGCACGAAGGTCAGCTTCCCGGTTGAGTGGGGCAGCTACCGGCTTGAAGTCCAGTCGGGTGAAAAAATCATTAGCAGCGTGCGTTTTCAGGCGGGCTATGACTGGCAGGATAATACCAATGGTACAGGCGCACTGCGTCCGGACCAGGTCAAGCTGAAGCTGGATAAAGCCGCGTATCAGCCGGGTGAAACCGTCCATTTGCAGGTCGAATCGCCCACGGCCGGGAAAGGCTATCTGATGGTGGAATCCAGTAGCGGGACGCTCTGGTGGCAACCCTTAACGGTGCCGCAGGGTGGAACGCAGGTGGACGTGCCGATCGCGGACAACTGGCAGCGTCACGATCTCTATTTCAGTGCCATTGTGGTTCGGGAAGGGGACAAGGCCAGCGGCGCAACGCCGAAACGGGCGGTCGGACTGTTACATCTGCCGATGGCGACCGAGGCGCGACGTTTAACGCTGACGCTGGACGCACCCGATAAGGTCCGTCCTGAGCAGAACCTGACGGTGAACGTTCAGGCCAGCCGTGAAGGCGGCCCGCTGCCTGACAAGGTGCACGTCCTGCTGTCAGCGGTAGACAGCGGTGTATTAAGCGTGACGGATTATAAAACGCCAGATCCCTGGACGGCTTTTTTCGGTCGCAAGCGTTATAACGTCGATCAGTACGATGTGTTTGGTCAACTGATTGAAGGCGGTGGACGGCTGGCCGCTCTGCGCTTTGGCGGAGACGGTGAAGACGAATCCATGACGCGCGGCGGTAAAAAACCGGTCACCCATGTCAATATCGTGGCACAGCAACTTCAGGCCGTTACGCTGGATAAAAACGGCAAGGGCTCAGTGACACTGCCCATTCCGGCCTTTAACGGTGAACTGCGGCTGATGACGCAGGTCTGGAGCGATGACAGCTTTGGCGCAGCAGAACGCAAACTGGTGGTGGCTGCCCCGCTGGTCAGCGAACTGGCCACGCCGCGTTTTCTGGCCAGCGGGGACAGCGCGTCACTGGCACTGGATATCACCAACCTGACGGACCTGCCGCAAACCCTGAAGGTAGATTTGACTGCCAAAGGTCTGATAGGGCTGTCGGGCGCGGCCACACAAAACGTGACGCTGGCAAAAGGCGAAAGGACCACCTTGCAGGTGCCCGTGACGGCGAAAACCGGGTTTGGTGACGGCGAAGTGCAGGTGCAGATTTCAGGACTGAACCTGCCCGGTGAGACGGTGCGGCCCAGTCAGCAGACGTGGAAGATTGGCGTAAGGCCGCCTTATCCTGCGCAAACGCTCAATTTTGCCGCTGTCATTGACCACGATAGCCCCTGGCAGGTCACGGCGGCGGCATTTGCGGGTCTGGATGCAGAAACCCTGAGTGGACAACTGACTCTGAGTAATCGTCCGCCTTTAAATATCGCCAGCTACATCAGTGCGCTTTATGCCTATCCCTATGGCTGTCTGGAGCAGACCACCAGCGGTCTTTGGCCGTCGCTCTATACCAGTCAGGCGCAGCTCAGCGCTATGGGGATAAAAACCAGCAGTGATGACGTTCGTCGGGCCGCCGTTGACACCGGCATCGCCCGTCTGGCCGGGATGCAGCGTGCTGACGGCAGTTTTGGGTTGTGGAGTAAGCAGAGTGAAGAGGAGTTCTGGCTTACACCTTATGTTACCGACTTTTTACTGCGCGCCAGCGAAGCGGGCTATGCCTTGCCCCCTGACGTGATTGATCGGGCTAACGCACGGCTGCTGCGTTATTTACAGGACCCTTCACAAATCACCGCCGGTGGCAGTGCCGACACCGATGCATTGCGTTTCAGCGTTCAGGCTTATGCCGGCCTGGTGCTGGCGCGTCAGCAGCGTGCGCCACTGGGCGCGTTGCGTGCGCTTTACGAAAAACGTGACAAGGCCAAATCGGGGCTGGCGCTGATGCAGTTGGGTGTAGCGCTGAAGCTGATGGGGGATGGGCAGCGTTCGCCGCTGGCTGTGATGCAGGGCGCCACGCTGTCACGACCTGAAAGCAGCTGGTTTGGCGACTATGGCAGCACGGTGCGCGATGAGGGGATGATGATCGCCCTGTTAGCGGAATATCAGCTGCAGCCGGAACTGCAAAACAGCCTGCTGCTGTCACTGTCAAAAGAGCTGAACGGGAAGCGCTGGCTCTCCACCCAGGAGAACAATGCGCTTTACCTGGCGGCGCGCACGCTGCAAACCGCACAGGGTAAGGACTGGCAGGCGATATTACAGGGTCATCAACCGCCCGTAAGCAGCAGTGGGCCTGTGAATAAAGGGCTGGATAATCAACAACTGGCGCAAGGCGTTGAGGTGAGCAATCCTGGCACGGCACCGCTGTATGGCAGCCTGAATGTGGTCGGTTATCCGCTGACGCCGCCGAATCCGGTCAGCCATATGCTGTCCGTTAAGCGAGAGTACTTCACCCTGGACGGTAAACTGGCGGATCTCAATAATCTGCGCAGCGGTGAATTGCTGGTGGTCCGTCTTACCGTAGCCGCGAAACGCCGCATCAGCGATGCGCTGGTCGTGGATCTGTTACCGGCCGGACTGGAGCTGGAAAACCAGAATCTGGCAGACAGCAGTGCCAGCCTGGGTGACAGTGCGGATGCGTTAAAAGAGAGCATGATGGATATGCAGCAGGCCAACATCCGGCATATTGAGTTCCGTGACGATCGCTTCGTTGCCGCGCTGGCAGTGGATACTTATCGTCCTGCCACCTTGATGTATCTGGCGCGCGCGGTGACGCCGGGCCTCTACCACATGCCGCCACCGCAGGTGGAATCGATGTACGTACCTGAGTGGCGGGCGATTGGCGCTACGCCGCAACAGCTGCATGTACAACCGTAGCCGGGCCGGGTTGTGATCAAAAACAGGCACATCAAAAAGCGGTGGGTAGCCCTGCCGCTTTTTATTCTGGCCTTGCTGTTTATCCCGCTGACTCTGGATCGGTTATTCCCCTTGCCCCTCAAAGAGGTGCAGCCCGCACGCGTGGTGGTCGCCGAGGATGGCACGCCACTGTGGCGCTTCGCCGACAGCCAGGGCATCTGGCGCTATCCCGTCACCCCCAGTGACGTCTCGCCTGCCTATTTACAGGCGTTGCTGACCTATGAAGATCGCTGGTTCTGGTATCATCCCGGCATTAATCCCCTGGCCCTGCTTCGCGCAGCCTGGCAGGATCTGCGTCATCGCAGCGTCATTTCGGGCGGTAGCACCTTAACCATGCAGGTGGCACGACTTATTGACCCGCAACCGCGAACACTGCGCGGCAAACTGATTCAGGCATGGCGCGCCCTGCAACTGGAGTGGCATCTTTCTAAACGCGACATCTTAACGCTTTATCTCAATCGCGCGCCCTTTGGTGGCACGCTGGAAGGGATTGGGGCGGCAAGCTGGAGCTGGCTGGGAAAAGCCCCGTCGCAGCTGACACGAGGCGAAGCGGCCCTGATGGCCGTATTACCGCAGGCGCCCAGTCGTCTGCGCCCCGATCGCTGGCCAGAGCGGGCGGAAGCCGCACGTAACAAGGTGCTGGACAGGCTGGCACAGTATCATGTCTGGTCGCCCCGCCAGGTCGCCGAAATCCGCGAGGAGCCGGTCTGGCTTCCGCCGCGCCAGATGCCGCAGATGGCGCCGTTGCTGGCGCGACGACTGCTGTCGATGACCACGCACGATAAAATTGTCTCGACGCTGGACCCGTCCCTGCAGCGTGAGCTGGAAAACATGGCGCTGAATGTTAAAAACCAGCTCCCCCCACGGACCTCGCTGGCGATGCTGGTGGTGGATCACACGACAATGGCGGTACGGGGTTATGTCGGCTCCGTAGACTTTAGTGATGACAGCCGGTTTGGTCATGTCGATATGATTGCCAGCGTGCGTTCGCCAGGCTCGGTATTAAAACCCTTTGTCTATGGCATGGCGCTGGACGATGGGCTCATTCATGCCGAGTCCTTACTGCAGGATGTCCCGCGCCGCTTTGGCGATTACCGCCCAGGCAACTTCGATACCGGTTTTCATGGCCCGGTCAGTGCCAGCGAGGCATTAGTACGATCGCTAAACCTGCCCGCCGTTCAACTGCTGGAGGCGCTTGGCCCCAAAAATGTCGCCGCACGTCTGCGCAACGTGGGGCTGAATTTACGTTTCCCTCCGGGGGCGGAGCCAAACCTCTCCTTGATACTGGGCGGCACAGGGGCGCGCATGGATGATATCGTCGCGGCCTATAGTGCCTTTGCCCGTCATGGCAACGCCGCTCAACTGCGCTGGATGGCCGATCAACCTTTACAGGCGCGCCCGCTGCTGTCGCCGGGGGCCGCCTGGATTATCCGCCGTATTCTGGCGGGAGAGGCCCAGCCTGCTGGCAATGGCAGCGCGCCTGCTGTCGTACCGCTGGCGTGGAAAACCGGCACCAGCTATGGCTACCGCGATGCGTGGGCGGTGGGGATAAATCCTCGTTATTTAATCGGTGTCTGGGTTGGACGACCGGATGCCACTCCGGTGGCCGGCCAATTTGGCTTCGCGTCTGCCGTGCCTGTCATGAATCAAATTAACAGCGTACTGATGAACCGCGTAGCCGCTCAGGAAATGCCCACCGATCCGCGTCCAGCGTCGGTCAGCGTGGCCAGCATCTGTTGGCCTGGCGGTCAGCCATTGCCTGCCGGGGATGAGAACTGTCGACAGCGGCGGCAGAGCTGGGTGTTAAATGAGACGCTACCGCCCACCTTACTCGCGCCGGGGCAGGAAAGCCTGAGCGGCTTACGCCTGCACTACTGGCAGAACGAACAGGGTTTGCGGGTTGCGGCGGATTGTCCGCATGCTATCAGCCATGAACGCCTGGTGTGGCCGCTGCCGCTGGAGGCCTGGCTGCCGCCGCAGGAGCGTCGGGCGCAGCGTTTACCGGCTATCGACACCCGGTGTCCGCCTTTGCAGCAGGGCAGCAGCGCGCCGCTGATTGTCACCGGCGTTATCGAAGGACAGCGCGTTCAGCCGCTGCCGGGTACTACGACGCTGGTGATGCCGGTGGCAGTGCAGGGTGGTCAGGGCGTTCAGCGCTGGTGGTTTTTAAATGGCGAGCCGCTTGAGACGGAAAGTCAGAACGGCACGCTGTCGCTGCGCCTCGACCGGGCTGGCGATTATCAGCTGGTGGTGATGGATGAAGCCGGTCAACTCGCCTCCGTCGGCTTCTCCCGCGATTGAGTGTTTTTTGCGCTAAATCACAGTGGAAAGCTGTCCGCACAGACGCAGATCAAGATTTTTCAATAAATTATGGGTTCTGTGATAGGCAACGTCACACTCAACCCCTATAATCGGCGCCGTTTCTTAGCCGGGGCGCGCCTCCGGTTTCTTCAGAACGTCAAGACAGAGGTCATCATGGCAATCGAACGTACTTTTTCTATCATCAAGCCAAACGCCGTCGCGAAAAACGTGATCGGTGCTATCTACAACCGTTTTGAAAGCGCAGGCTTCAAAATCGTTGGCGCAAAAATGCTGCAGCTGAGCAAAGAGCAGGCTGAAGGTTTCTACGCAGAGCACCAGGGCAAGCCGTTCTTCGACGGTCTGGTTGAATTCATGACGTCTGGCCCGGTTGTGGTTTCCGTGCTGGAAGGTGAAAATGCCGTTCAGCGTCACCGTGACCTGATGGGTGCAACTAACCCTGCTAACGCACTGGCCGGTACACTGCGTGCTGACTATGCTGACAGCTTCACCGAGAACGCCACTCACGGTTCAGATTCTGCAGAATCAGCAGCCCGTGAAATTGCCTACTTCTTCGGCGAAAACGAAATCTGCCCACGCACGCGTTAATCCCTTAGCGGCTGACGCGTACGCGGCTTTACAAAAATCTGCTGAACACAGGCAAGTCTCACCTGTTATCAGGCAGCAGATGTTGTACAATATTGCGCCTTCATTGAGTCAGCTTAGTGAAGGCGTAATTTTTTTCTTTTCCCAACAGCGCCATAACGTGTAACAACGAGGCCAGAGAACATTATGTCCGAACAGATTGTGACGTCCGCGTCCACCTCGCCTATTTCCGTCTCTCCGAAGAGCCAAAAAATCAACCTGCTGGATCTTAACCGTCAGCAGATGCGTGAATTTTTTGTCTCGCTCGGTGAAAAACCGTTCCGTGCCGATCAGGTGATGAAGTGGATTTACCACTACTGCTGCGATGATTTCGAGCAGATGACCGACATTAACAAGAAGCTGCGTAACCGCTTGATGGAACTCACCGAAATTCGCGCCCCGGAAGTGGCCGAAGAGATGCGCTCAACGGATGGCACCATTAAATGGGCTATTCGCGTAGGCGATCAGCTGGTTGAAACGGTTTATATCCCGGAAGGTGAGCGTGCGACCTTGTGCGTGTCATCTCAGGTGGGTTGCGCACTGGAATGTAAATTCTGCTCGACGGCACAGCAAGGCTTTAACCGCAATCTGCGCGTATCAGAAATTATTGGCCAGGTCTGGCGTGCGGCAAAAATTGTCGGTGCCGCCAAAGTCACCGGCCAGCGTCCTATCACCAACGTGGTGATGATGGGCATGGGCGAGCCGTTGCTTAACCTGAATAATGTCGTCCCGGCTATGGAAATCATGCTGGATGACTTCGGTTTTGGTTTGTCAAAACGCCGTGTCACCTTGTCGACCTCGGGCGTGGTTCCGGCCCTCGACAAGCTGGGTGACATGATTGACGTTGCGTTGGCGATTTCGCTGCATGCGCCAAACGACAAACTGCGCGACGACATCGTACCCATTAACAAGAAGTACAATATTGAAACTTTCCTGGCCGCGGTTAAACGCTACATTGGTAAATCCAATGCAAACCAGGGACGTGTCACCATCGAGTATGTGTTGCTGGATCATGTTAACGACAGCACGGATGATGCGCATGAACTGGCAGCATTGCTGAAAGAAACGCCCTGTAAAATCAACCTGATCCCATGGAACCCCTTCCCGGGTGCGCCTTATGGCCGGAGCTCTAACAGCCGTATCGACCGCTTTTCTAAGGTGCTGATGGACTACGGTTTTACCACCATTGTGCGTAAAACCCGTGGTGATGATATTGATGCCGCCTGCGGTCAGTTAGCCGGTGAAGTCATTGACCGTACCAAGCGTACCCTGCGTAAGAAAATGGCGGGCGAAGCGATATCTGTGAAGGCGCTCTGAAAGGCTGATTAACAGCGTTTCCCATTCTGTCTCTGCGTGGCAGGCTGATGCCCGCCACAGAGATAACAGGATGGAGACGATATGTGCAAAGGGATGCGCGCGGCATTACTGGCCGTTTTTGTTGTAAGCGGTTGTGTCAGTTCACCGTCACAACCCGGGGCAGCAGAACTGCGTTTGCAATTGGGTATGCACTACCTGGCAGTGGAAGATTACCCTGCTGCGCGCCGTAATCTCCTGCGGGCACAGGCTGCTGATCCCCAGGATTACCGGGTGCCCCTGGCGTTGGCCAGGCTGGCTCAGCGGCAAGGGCAAAACGCCGCTGCGCATTTCCATTTTTCAAATGCGCAGCGAATTGCGCCACATAATGGTTACATCCCTAACAATTACGGTGCGTTTCTTTGCGCTTTAGGGCAGTATGATGATGCGCATCAACAGTTTATCCGGGCGAAGGGTGCGCAGGAAGGAGACGCCCGTATCGATGCGTATGAACTGTCGGGGTATTGTTATCTGCGGGCAGGGGACAGACAGGCAGCGCGTGCTGCGTTGTCATATGCGCTCGATGCGGACCAGAGTAAAGGAGAGGCGCTACTAGCCGAAGCTGAAAGCGCGGTCGAAAATGACCAGTGGGCTAACGTAGCGCTATTATTAGAGCTTTACCAGCCGCTGCCGACGACGGCACGCAGCCTGGCGTTACACATACGTTTCGCCGCGCAACAGGGAAATGCCGCAGACGTTTCACGTTATGGCGACCAGTTAGCGCGACGTTTTCCGCAATCGATACAGTACCAGCGTTATTTAGCTAATGAATACTGAAGCCACTCAAGAAAATTCTGCAGTTCATTCCACAGGTACACGCCTGCGTCTGGCCCGTGAACAAATGGGACTCACGCAGCAACATGTTGCTGAACGCCTGTGCCTTAAACTTTCTACCGTACGTGAAATTGAAGAAGACAGATTACCTGCGAATTTAGCCTCTACCTTCCTGCGCGGTTACATCCGTTCTTATGCCCGTCTGGTGCATATTCCTGAAGAGGAACTGCTGCCGATGATGGAAAAACAGACGCCGGTTCGCGCCACAAAAATTGAGCCGATGCAGAGTTTTTCCCTGGGCAAACGCCGTAAGAAACGCGACGGCTGGCTGATGATTTTCACCTGGCTGGTGATCTTCGTGGTGGTCGGTCTGACGGGTGCCTGGTGGTGGCAGAACCATAAAGCCTCTCAGGATGAGCTGGTGTCGATGGCCGATCAGAACGGCAGTAGCAGCGACAGCAGCCAGTCAATCCCGTTAGGGCAAACTAACGCCGCATCAACGGATAACAGCACCAGCGTACCGCTGAACAATAATACCAGCAGTACACCGGCTAACACTGGCGCAGCGACCAGCACGGCACCCGCTGAAAGCAGTAACGGCAATAACACTGCTGCGGCGACGCAGCCGGAAGAGAACAACGCAGTCGTGTCGCCTTCGCAGGCACCGACTGATACCAGTAGCACTGCACCGGCCAACACTGCGCAGCAGATGCCAGTAGGCGCAGCGGCGGTCAGCGAACCGGCTGCCGATCCCAATTCAGTGGTCATGACCTTTACAGGCGACTGCTGGCTGGACGTCACGGATGCTACCGGTAAAAAACTGTTCAGCGGTATTCAGCGTAGCGGCGGCAAGCTGAGCCTGTCAGGCACAGCACCTTATCGTCTGAAAATTGGCGCGCCATCCGTTGTTCAGGTGCAATATCAGAATAAACCCGTTGATTTAAGTCGTTTTATCCGTAATAACCAGGTTGCTCGCCTGACGTTGGGTGCGCAATAACAGCGTATCGCGTGTACCGGGCAATTGTGGAGAAGAAATATGCATAACCAAGCACCCATTATCCGCCGTAAGTCCAAACGTATTTACGTCGGCCAGGTGCCCGTTGGCGACGGCGCGCCAATCGCCGTCCAGTCGATGACCAACACCCGCACCACTGACGTGGCCGCGACGGTAAACCAGATTAAAGCCCTTGAGCGCGTGGGCGTTGATATCGTGCGCATTTCGGTACCGACCATGGATGCCGCAGAAGCCTTTAAGCTGATTAAGCAGCAGGTCAATGTGCCGCTGGTGGCCGATATCCACTTTGACTACCGTATCGCGCTTAAAGTGGCTGAATACGGCGTAGACTGCCTGCGTATTAATCCGGGCAATATCGGTAATAACGAGCGTATTCGCGCCGTCGTTGACTGCGCCCGCGATAAAAATATCCCTATTCGTATCGGTGTTAACGCCGGATCGCTGGAAAAAGATCTGCAGGAAAAATACGGTGAACCTACACCGCAGGCCCTGCTGGAATCAGCGATGCGGCATGTCGATCATCTTGATCGCCTCAACTTCGATCAATTCAAAGTCAGCGTTAAAGCCTCGGATGTTTTTCTGGCGGTTGAATCTTATCGTCTGCTGGCAAAACAAATCGAGCAGCCTCTGCATCTTGGGATTACCGAAGCGGGCGGCGCGCGCGCAGGTGCGGTGAAGTCCGCTATTGGCCTGGGGCTGTTGCTGGCCGAAGGGATTGGCGACACGTTGCGTATTTCTCTGGCCGCCGATCCGGTTGAAGAGGTGAAAGTCGGCTTTGATATTCTGAAGTCGCTGCGCATTCGTTCTCGCGGTATCAACTTCATTGCCTGCCCGACCTGTTCACGTCAGGAGTTTGACGTTATCGGTACGGTTAACGCCCTGGAGCAGCGCCTGGAAGACATCATCACCCCGATGGACGTCTCCATTATCGGCTGTGTGGTGAATGGTCCGGGCGAAGCCACGGTATCCACGCTGGGCGTGACTGGCAGCAACAAGAAAAGCGGCTTCTATGAAGATGGCGTGCGTCAGCGCGTGCGTCTGGATAATGACGATATGATCGATCAACTGGAAGCGCGCATTCGTGCCAAAGCGGCCATGCTGGATGAATCCCGTCGTATTGACGTGCAGCAACTGGAAAAATAATCCGGTTCCTGTTCGGCATGCATGACTTTTTTAGCTGAGCCTGTGCGGTTTCATCCTCATGAGGTATGATGCCGGACAGGTTTTTTTGTATTAAGAGATTTTAACGTGGCGAAGAATATTCAAGCGATTCGCGGGATGAACGATTTTCTGCCTGCGGATACGGCCATCTGGCAACGGATTGAAGCGGTACTGAAGTCAGTGCTGGCGAACTATGGTTACAGCGAAATTCGCTTACCTATCGTAGAGCAGACTCCTCTGTTCAAACGCGCCATTGGTGAAGTTACCGATGTGGTTGAAAAAGAGATGTATACCTTTGACGATCGCAATGGCGAAAGCCTTACGCTTCGTCCGGAAGGGACGGCAGGCTGCGTGCGTGCAGGTATCGAACACGGTCTGCTTTATAATCAGGAACAGCGCCTGTGGTACATGGGCCCGATGTTCCGCTACGAGCGACCTCAGAAAGGGCGCTATCGCCAGTTTCATCAGATAGGCGTTGAAGTGTTTGGCCTGCAGGGGCCGGATATTGATGCCGAACTGATTATGCTCAATGCGCGCTGGTGGAAAGCGTTGGGTATCGCCGATCATGTTCGTCTGGAACTGAACTCCATTGGTTCGCTTGAAGCCCGTGCCAGCTATCGCGACGCGCTGGTGGCATTTCTGGAACAGCACAAAGACGCGCTGGACGAAGACTGCAAGCGCCGCATGTACAGCAACCCAATGCGTGTACTCGACAGCAAAAATCCCGATATTCAGACGCTGTTAAATGATGCGCCCCAGTTGGGCGATTATCTGGATGCGGAGTCACGCGAGCATTTTGACGGTCTGCGTGCGCTGCTGGACGACGCCGGTATTGCCTATACAGTCAATCAGCGCCTGGTGCGTGGGCTGGATTATTACAACCGCACGGTGATTGAATGGGTTACCGACAGCCTGGGATCGCAGGGCACCGTTTGCGGTGGTGGTCGTTATGATGGCCTGGTCGAACAACTGGGCGGTCGGGCAACGCCTGCTGTTGGTTTTGCCATGGGAATGGAGCGCCTGGTGTTGTTAGTGCAGGCGGTTAATCCCGAATTTGAACCCGCGCGCAATGTCGATGTCTATGTTATCGCTTCCGGCCAGGGGGTTCAGTCAGCGGCGATGCAGTTGGCTGAAAAGCTGCGTGACCAACTGCCCGACATAAAACTGATGACCAACTTTGGTGGCGGTAACTTCAAGAAGCAGTTTGCCCGTGCGGATAAGTGGGGCGCTCGCGTTGCTCTGGTGCTGGGTGAAGATGAACAGAAGGCCGGTCAGGTCGTGATTAAAGATCTGCGCAATGGCGAACAGCAAACGCTGGCGCAGGCGGATGCGGCTGCTGCACTGCGCACGCTGTTGCAGTAAGCGTGTCACAGCACAACCATTGAAAGGAGAAGGATTGCGTGGAAGTTTATAGCAATGAGAACGAACAGGTTGATGCGCTGCGTCGCTTTTTCGCCAACAACGGTAAAGCCTTAGCTGTCGGTGTCGTCATCGGGATCGCTGCGCTGGGCGGCTGGCGTTACTGGTCCAGCCATCAGCAGGATTCAGCTAAAACCGTGTCAGCTGAATACCAGAAAGTCACCAGTGCCATGCAGGCCGGTAAGCCAGAAACGCTGGAAGCGGTAAACACTTTCGCCAGCGAAAACAGTAATACCTACGGTGCCCTGGCGGCACTGGATCTGGCGAAGCAGTATGTCGACAGCAATCAGCTGGACAAAGCCGCAACCCTGCTGCAAAACGGATTGAAAGACACGAAAGATGCCAACCTGCAGGCGGTCATTAACCTGCGTCTGGCACGCATTCAACTGCAACAAAATCAGGCTGATGCAGCACTTAAAACCCTTGACGGTGTGAAGGGTGATGGCTGGACAGCCATTGTCGCTGACATCCGCGGCGAAGCGCTGCTGAGCAAAGGCGATAAGCAGGGCGCGCGCGATGCATGGAGCAAAGGCGTCGAATCTGATGCGTCTCCTGCACTGAAGCAAATGATGCAGATGAAGATGAATAACTTAAGCTAAGCCAGTCAAGAGAGAGCGCATGGAATTACGTAAATACCTGCTGCCGGGGCTGATCTCAGTCACCTTGCTCAGTGGTTGCTCGCTGTTCAGCGGCGAAGAAGATGTAGTGAAAATGGCCCCATTGCCGAAGGTGGAAAATCAGTTCACGCCTCAGACCGTGTGGAGCACTGGCGTGGGTGATGGAATCGGTGATTTCTACTCTAACCTGCACCCGACCTGGCAAGACGGCACCGTTTATGCTGCTGACCGCTTTGGTATCGTAAAAGCGCTCGACGCGGCGGATGGTAAAGAAAAATGGAAAGTCGATCTCTCTGAGAAAACCGGCTTCTTCTCGAAAAACCGCTCTGCCATGCTGTCTGGCGGTATCACCGTGAGTGGCGACCGCCTCTACATCGGCAGCGAACGTGGCCAGGTCTATGCACTGAACACCAGCGATGGTGCGATTGCATGGCAAGCCAAAGCCGCGGGCGAAGCGCTGTCGCGTCCGGTGGTCAGCGATGGCCTGGTACTGGTTCACACCAGCAACGGTATGCTGCAGGGACTTGATCAAACCAGCGGTGCAGTAAAATGGACCGTTAACCTGGATATGCCTGCGCTGTCACTGCGCGGTGAATCTGCCCCGTCTGTTGCCTTTGGTGGCGCAATCGTGGGTGGCGATAACGGCCGCGTTAGCGCCGTTATTCTGAACCAGGGCCAGCTGATTTGGCAGCAGCGTATTTCACAGCCGAGCGGTGCGACAGAAATCGACCGTCTGAGCGATGTGGATACCACGCCGGTCATTGTTAACGGCGTTGTGTATGCGTTGGCCTACAACGGTAACCTGACTGCACTGGATTTACGTTCTGGTCAGATTTTGTGGAAACGTGAAATCGGCGGTGTGAAAGATCTGATTGTGGATGCGGGTCGTATCTACCTGGTGGATCAGGACGATCGCGTGATTGCCCTCAACGCGGATGGCGGTGTGGCTATCTGGCGTCAAAGCGATCTGCTGCATCGCAATCTGACTTCACCGGTCCTGTATAACGGCTACCTTGTGGTCGGTGACAGCGAAGGCTATCTGCACTGGCTGAACACCACCGACGGCCGTTTTGTTGCCCAGCAAAAGCTGGACAGTTCAGGCTTCCAGACTGAGCCAGTCGTCGCCAGCGACAAGTTGCTGATTCAGTCAAAAGACGGTGAAGTTTACGCCATTACCCGCTAACGGGTAAGTTGTCAGGCAGGGTTATCCTTCCGGCACAACGGCTCCTGATTTCATCAGGGGCCGTTTCGTTTTTAGTCAGGCATGGTATCCTTAGCGCCTTAAGCCTGAACTGAGCGGCTAAAGCCGTTATAATCACGCCATTCGGGCGATTTAATACATTATTGAGGCATTGTTATGGTACCTGTGGTCGCGCTGGTTGGGCGTCCCAATGTGGGAAAATCTACGCTGTTTAACCGTTTAACCCGCACACGAGATGCGCTGGTAGCGGATTTTCCTGGACTGACTCGCGATCGCAAATATGGTCGCGCCGAAGTGGAAGGGCGCGAATTTATTGTTATCGATACCGGCGGTATTGATGGCACCGAAGACGGTGTTGAAACGCGTATGGCAGAGCAGTCGCTGCTGGCGATTGAAGAAGCAGACGTTGTGCTGTTTATGGTGGACGCGCGCGCAGGCATGATGGCCGCCGATCGGCAAATTGCAAAACATCTTCGCTCTCGCCAAAAAGCGACGTTTCTGGTCGCGAATAAAACTGACGGACTGGATCCGGATCAGGCGGTCGTAGACTTCTATTCTCTGGGGCTGGGTGAGATTCACGCCATCGCCGCTTCTCATGGCCGCGGCGTCACCAGCCTGATTGAAACGGCCCTGCTGCCGTGGATGGAGAAGGTCGATCCGGTCGAGATGACCGAAGAAGACGAAAACGAAGCTTACTGGGCAGCCTTAGCGGCAGAAGAAAACGGTGAGGAAGAGGAAGAAGAGGATGATTTCGATCCTACAACCTTGCCAATTAAGCTGGCGATTGTTGGCCGTCCTAACGTCGGTAAGTCTACGTTGACTAACCGTATTCTCGGTGAAGATCGCGTGGTCGTTTACGACATGCCAGGCACCACCCGTGACAGTATCTACATTCCCATGGAACGTGACGGTCGCGAGTATGTGTTGATCGACACCGCTGGCGTACGTAAGCGCGGAAAAATCACGGATACGGTCGAGAAATTCTCGGTAATCAAAACGTTGCAGGCGATTGAAGACGCTAACGTCGTGATGCTGGTGATCGATGCGCGTGCCGGCATTTCCGATCAGGATCTGTCCCTGTTGGGCTTTATCCTGAACAGCGGACGTTCACTGGTGATCGTGGTGAACAAATGGGATGGCTTGTCGCAGGAAGTCCGTGACGAAGTCAAAGAAACGCTCGACTTCCGTCTGGGCTTTATCGATTTTGCGCGCGTGCACTTTATCTCGGCGTTGCATGGCAGCGGCGTAGGCAACCTGTTTGAGTCCGTCACGGAAGCATACGATTGCTCCACGAAGCGAGTAAACACGTCACTGCTGACGCGCATTATGAACATGGCAGCGGAAGACCATCAGCCACCGCTGGTTCGCGGTCGTCGCGTTAAACTGAAATATGCCCATGCGGGCGGTTATAACCCACCGATTGTGGTGATACACGGTAATCAGGTTAAAGACCTGCCGGACTCCTACAAACGTTATTTGATGAACTACTTCCGTCGTTCACTGAACGTGATGGGGACGCCAATCCGCATTCAGTTTAAAGAGGGTGAAAACCCTTATGAAGGTAAACGCAATCTGCTGACGCCGACGCAACAGCGAAAGCGCAAGCGTTTGATGGCGCATATGAAGAAAAATAAGCGTTAACTGATCGAGGGCCAGATGGCCCTCTTTTTTTTGTCATAGAATTGCGCTTATTTGCCTGGCCGGATGAAAAAAATGAGCGCAACCTGTGAAAAATGTCAGCAACCCTTAGCCCCGGACGCCACCGATCTTATCTGTACCGGTTGTGGTGTCCGTTATCACTATCAGCCTGTCTGCCCCGACTGCCATCAGCCCCTTGAGCAACTCAGAAGCTGCGGCGCGACTGACTACTTTTGTAATCATGGTCACGGCTTAGTTTCAAAACACCGTCTGACTTACAGGATTGTTCCTGCCTGACGCTTGGGTGCTTCAACCTGCAACACATAACGATCCAAACGCTGCGAGCCGTAACGGCGTAAAAATTTGTAGCGAAAATGCTATTGCTTCGTAACGAACACGTATAAACCTTCACGGGATAACGTACCAGGTGGTACAATTTTTGCCGCGTCATGACGGAGTCACGCCAGCATAGGCTGCCTCCGGAACACATCATTCTTTTCATGAACGCGGGTCCGCTTTAATTGGAATAAAACAACGCTGTTTCTTTTTCCTGCACCGTGACCGGCGATGAGCCGGGTCGCACAGGACGGGAGCGGCTTTGTTTATCAGGAGAGTAAGTGTTATGGCTGAAACATCATCTCGATCCGGTAAAGGGTTGAGAATATGGTCCGTGCTGCTCGGGCTGGTGCTACTGGCAACCGGCCTGTTCTTTGCTGTTGGCGGGGGAAAACTCGCGACGCTGGGCGGCAGTTGGTATTTTCTGATTGCAGGCATCGTGATGGTGCTGTCCGCCATTCAGTTTGTCCGTGCCAAATCATCGGCAGTGGTTCTGTTCCTGCTGGTGTTTGTCGGGACGTTAATCTGGGCCGTTATCGACGCCGGGCTGGATTTCTGGCCACTGGTTTCCCGTCTGATGGTGCCTGCGGGTTTAATGATCCTGGCATTCATCACATGGCCCGCGCTGCGTAAGCGTGAAAATAAGCCTTCTCTGGCAAAAGTCTCGTATGCCTTTTCTGCCGTCATTGCCGTAGGCATGGTTGCCACATTAGTGCAGATGTTCCAGCCTCATCCTACCGTTGCTTCAACCGGTCAGGAACTGCCGCTGATCCCGGTGGATAAGTCAAAGCAACAGCAAAACTGGGATCACTATGGGAATACCGCAGGGGGAAGCCGGTTTGTTGCGCTGGACCAGATCACCCGCGATAACGTGAAGGATCTGCAGGTCGCCTGGACTTACCACACTGGCGATATTCCAGAAAGCCCAACCGGCAATGGTGCTGAAGATCAGCAAACCCCGCTGCAGGTGGGAAATACCGTCTATCTTTGCACCCCGCATAACAATGTGATTACGGTTGAAGCCGACAGCGGCAAGCAGATTTGGAAGCGTGAAATTAATGCCCAGGCAGAAGTCTGGCCGCGCTGCCGTGGACTGGCCTATTTTGATGCCACCAAACCGCTTACCCAGCCAACTCAACCGGGATCAACGCCGGTCCCAGGCGTGACTCTGGCTGCCGGAGACAGCTGCCAGCGCCGTATTCTGATGAATACCATTGATGCACGTCTTATTGCTATCAATGCCGACAACGGTGAATTCTGTGAGGACTTCGGAAACCACGGCATCGTCGATCTCAAAGCGGGCCTGGGTGATGCGCCCGATCCCCTTTATCAGCTCACGTCTGCACCCACGATTGCCGGTACAACGGTTGTTGTAGGCGGGCGCGTGGCTGACAACGTTAAAACAGACATGCCAGGCGGTGTGTTGCGCGGTTTTGACGTGATCACCGGCCAGATGCGTTGGGCCTTTGACCCGGGCAATACCGATCCCAATGCCATTCTGATGCCGGGTAAGGACTACACGCGGAGTACGCCGAACTCATGGGCACCCATGTCCTATGATCCGGCCATGAACACCGTGTTTATTCCAATGGGAAGCTCCTCAGTCGATCTGTGGGGGGCGAACCGCAACGCACTCGACCATAAATACGGTGCCTCAGTACTGGCGCTTGATGCCACAACCGGCAAAGAGAAGTGGGTTTATCAGACCGTACATAACGATCTCTGGGACTTCGATCTGCCGATGCAGCCCAGCCTGATCGACTTCCCGATGAAGGACGGCAGCACCAAACCTGCGGTGGTTATCGGTGGCAAGACCGGCATGATCTTTGTGCTGGATCGTCTGACCGGCAAGCCTCTCACTAAAGTGGAAGAGCTGCCGATGCCGCAGGGGCATATCCCGAACGAGCAATATACGAAAACCCAGCCGCATTCGACCGGTATGCCAATGATTGGCAATCAGAAACTGAAAGAGTCTGATATGTGGGGCGCCACGCCGTTCGATCAGCTTGCCTGCCGTATCGCGTTTAAATCCATGCGCTATGACGGCCTGTTTACCGTGCCGGGCACCGATAAGTCGCTGAGCTTCCCTGGCTCGCTGGGTGGGATGAACTGGGGCAGCATGTCCACCGATCCAAATAACAACCTGTTGTTTGTCAACGACATGCGTTTAGGATTGTGGGTACAGATGATTCCGGTGGATACCAGCAAGGTTTCCCGTGGCAGCAACGGCGGTGAAGCGATTAATACCGGTATGGGCGCCGTTCCTCTGAAAGGCACACCTTATGCGGTGAACAAGAACCGCTTTATGTCACCGCTGGGCATTCCCTGCCAGGCACCGCCGTTTGGTACCTTGTCAGCTATCGATATGAAGACCCAGAAAATCGTCTGGCAGGTCCCGGTTGGTACCGTACAGGATACCGGTCCGTTTGGGATTAAAATGCGCGCCAAAATGCCAATCGGTATGCCAACGCTGGGCGGCACGCTGGCAACTCAGGGCGGTCTGGTCTTTATTGCCGGCACCCAGGATTACTATCTGCGGGCATTCGATAGCGCAACCGGTAAAGAGGTGTGGAAAGCGCGTCTGCCTGTGGGAAGTCAGGGCGGCCCGATGAGCTATGTCTCACCAAAAACCGGTAAGCAGTACATTCTGATCTCGGCAGGCGGTGCACGTCAGTCACCGGATCGCGGTGATTACGTGATTGCTTATGCGCTGCCTGACAGCAAGTAACAGCACGTCGTAACGGATAAAAGAAAAGGGCCGCTAGCGGCCCTTTTTTCTGCTTATTGTCCCGTCCTGAATAGCGTTGACACATTTTCCACTGGTTTTGAGGAGAATGTGATGAAACAGTATGTTAAACGCACTCAGCGGGATTACTCTCTGTCCTTTAAGCTGGCAGTCGTGGAGCAGGTTGAAAAAGGCGAGATGACTTACCGCCAGGCTCAGGAACGCTACGGCATCCAGGGATGTTCCACCGTGCTCATGTGGTTACGTAAATCCGGTCATCTGGACTGGCAGTCATCCCGGCAGCGCACCACCCGTGGAGGAAACATGACAAAATCTCTCCCCCTCACACCTGAACAGCGAATCAAAGAGCTTGAGCAGCAACTGGCTGAATCCGAAGTTAAAGCGCAGTTTTTTGAAGCTGTCGTGAAGGTGATGAACACCGAATTCGGTGCCACACTCACAAAGAAGCAGTTAGCGTCCTTATCGCGAAAGCACAGACACAATCCCTGAAGCTGACTGTCGTCAGGGTCTGCCGGTATTTAAAGATAAGCCGTCAGGCCTGGTATCAGGGATGCCGGCGTGAAATGCGCAGGTCTGAAAAGGCACACCGCATTACTGAGGAAGTCAGACTTATCAGGTTACAGCAGCCCCGACTGGGTACCCGGAAACTGCAGCATATTCTTAACGAGCGGGAAGATGCCGCATTGCATATCGGGCGGGACAGTCTGTTCGCTGTGCTGCGGGAAGCCCGGTTACTGGTTCATCCGGCAAGGGCTTATCATAAAACAACGAACAGCCGTCATCATTTTTACAGGCATCCGAATCTGCTGAAAGCGGGGCCGGAGCAGACGGTTATCTCCGGTCCGGAGCAGGTATGGGTTGCCGACATCACCTGGCTTCCGGTAAGGACAGGTATGGCCTACATCAGTCTGGTAACGGACGCTTTCTCACGAAAAATCGTGGGGTATCATGTTCATGAAAGTCTGCATACGGAACACGTTATTAAGGCGCTGCAAATGGCACTGAGGGAGCGGCAGGGAAAGGGCCGCCTGATCCACCACTCAGATCGCGGACTTCAGTACTGTTCGGCAATGTATCAGTCAGTGCATAAAAAACACGGTCTTGTCTGTTCAATGACGGACGGCTACGACTGCTATCAGAATGCGCTGGCAGAAAGGGTTAACGGCATACTGAAAAATGAATTACTGATTACGCGTCCGGCAGACGTGGTGCAGGCAGGCAGGATGGTCAGTGAGTCAGTCAGGATCTATAACAGCCAGCGTCCTCATCTGTCATTAAAATACAAAACGCCTGATGAGGTACATCAGGCGTTTTAAAAGATAAAAAAGTGTCAACCTATGCCAGGACTAGTCATATTTTCCGTCGCGGAAGAGCGACGCCAGCTCCGGCGGTGCCGACTGCTCCGGTATCAGGAGCACTACAGTGCCTGCTTCACGGCGCGTGGCGTACTGGATCTGGATACGAAAATAGCGCTGGTCCCCGCCGCCTACCTTAGCCGCTTTTTCCTCTGGTTCGCACAGCGGCATCGCCTGTTCCAGCACTTTACAGACGCGCTGTTTCTCTGGCGCAGGAAGTTCACCCAAAGGAAAACGACGCTCGCTACGTAAGCCGGGAATAAAAGCAAAGCCACCTTCACGCGTAACCACAATGGTTGCGTCATCGGTAAGTTCGGGGAGTTGACTCATAATACGCCTACCTCTTTCCACGCCTGTTCAATTTTGCTACCAACAGAACGATCAAAGCGCTTTTCACCGTGCTGCACGGTCAACTGTGCAAAGGCTTTAAAGTCAGCATCCTGATGCAAATTATCATCACATAAGGTGTCATACCAGGCTTGCCCTGCCTGTTCCCAGGCAAATCCACCTAATGCTTTTGCTGCCAGATAAAAGGCACGGTTAGGAATGCCAGAATTCAGATGCACACCGCCGTTATCTTCACGCGTTTTAATATAATCGTCCATATGGCCCGGTTGCGGGTCTTTACCCAACATGGGATCGTCATAAGCGGTGCCGGGGTGCGACATCGATCGCAAGCCTTTACCGTGGATACCTTTCGCCAGCAAGCCTTCACCAATGATCCAGTCGGCTTTCTCCGCCGTCTGTTTCTTACTGAACTGCTTCACCAGAGAGCCAAATACGTCGGACATCGACTCATTCAGTGCGCCAGCCTGTTCAAAATAGATCAAACCGGCCTCGGTTTCTGTGACACCGTGCGATAACTCATGCGCAACAACGTCGATTGCGATGGTAAAGCGGTTAAAGATTTCACCATCGCCGTCTCCGAATACCATCTGCTGACCATTCCAGAAGGCATTCTGATATTTCTCGCCATAATGCACGGTGCCAGCTAATTTCAAACCGTTATTATCCAGAGAATTGCGTTTATAGATTTGCCAGAAAAAGTCATGAGTTACGCCAAGATAGTTCCAGGCCTCGTCGGCGGCAATGTCACCATTTGAGGACTGGCCTTCTTTACGCACCAGGGTGCCCGGAAACGTTTCCTGATTTTTGGCGTCATAGATTTCACGCTCAATCTTCCCGGCCTGCGTGGTCTTGGGTGCAGCGGTCTTTTGCCAGTGCTCCGCCATCAGGTGCTGAACGTGGGTGAGCGTACGGCGCGCCTGCTCCTGCTGATAGCCGGAACCGTGAGCAATAATCTTACGAAGAATGTAGGGAGGTATAACGCTGAAAGCCATTGTAGACTCCTTGGCACGAGGGATGTACCAGGAAGTATAGTTAAGAAATGCTTTTCTTTCGTTTCGGTTTTTCAGGAATCAGCTGAGTGACCTGACTTTCTACCCAGCCATCATCAAGGCGGGTACGCAGTAAATCGCCGTTGCTTAACTGACGTGTTTTTTTCACCACCTGACCCGCGTTGTCGGTGGTGACGCTGAAGCCACGCGCCAGGGTGGCTAACGGGCTGACGCCTTCCAACTGGGCCGCAAGCTGACCGAAGCGGTTTTTGTCGCGGTTAAGCAATTTCTCCATGCTTTGTTGCAGGCGATAATGCCAGCTTTGCAGGCTTTGTTGCGCCAGATACAGGCGCTTCTGTGGTTGCTGCTGTGCCAGCCTCTGTGACAGGCGATCCTGCTGGCGGCTGGCGTTGCGCAGCCGCACTTCCATCGCTTCGCTCAGGCGCTGCTGTAAGCGAAACAGTGCAGTCTGCTGGCGGGCCAGGCGCAACTGCGGATGCTGCTGTTGCAGGCGGTGATCTAAACGGCTAAAGCCCCGCTGCTGGCGTGCCAGATAATAATCCATCGCCATTTCCAGCCGCTGCTGTTGTGACTGCAGCTGACGCAGAAGTTCAAGCTGATTACGGCTGACAATCTCTGCCGCGGCAGAAGGCGTTGGCGCGCGCAGGTCCGCAACAAAATCGGCAATAGTCACGTCGGTTTCATGGCCCACCGCGCTGACCACGGGAATGCGACTGGCAAAAATCGCACGCGCGACTCGCTCGTCGTTAAAACTCCACAGATCTTCCAGCGAACCGCCGCCGCGCCCCACGATGAGCACGTCGCACTCTGCACGCTGGTTCGCAAGCTCAATGGCGCGCACGATAGCGGCAGGCGCATCCACGCCCTGTACGGCGGTGGGGTAAATCACCACAGGCAATGACGGATCGCGACGATGCAGCACACGCAGTACATCGTGCAGGGCTGCACCGGTCGCGGAAGTAATAACGCCAACCTGTTTAGCCGGTTGGGGCAAGGGTTTTTTGTGCCCGGGCTCGAATAAGCCTTCCTGTGCCAGCTTAGCTTTCAACTGCTCAAACTGCTGCTGCAACAGGCCTTCACCAGCGGGATGCATGCTTTCAATAATCAGCTGATAATCGCCGCGCGGTTCATACAAGGTGATGTTCGCGCGCACCAGGACCTGCTGACCGTGCTGAGGACGAAACGTGACGCGACGATTGCCATTGCGGAACATGGCACAGCGTACCTGTGCGCCATCATCTTTTAGGGTGAAGTACCAGTGACCCGAGGCAGGCTGGGTGAAATTGGAGATCTCGGCACTGAGCCAAACCAAACCCATCTCATTTTCCAGCAGCTGACGCACTGTGGTATTGAGACGGCTGACGGTAAAAATATTGGCGTTTGGCGGCAGCGACATGTGACGAAGATCAAATTCCAAATCAGTAGGTTAATCAGTCGATACTACATTGCTGATTGTGCGGATCAAGACTTTTTATTAAATAATAGTGGAGGCAATCGATTACGGCCTGTATAATGCCGCGGCAATATTTTATCTATTCTCACGCACCCAAGGTGGAGTATTGCCATGTTAAGAATCGCTAAAGAAGCACTCACTTTTGACGACGTCCTGCTCGTTCCTGCACACTCCACCGTCCTGCCGAATACGGCCGATCTCAGCACTCAACTGACCAAAAACATTCGTCTGAACATTCCAATGCTTTCTGCTGCGATGGATACCGTGACCGAAGCGGGTCTGGCTATTGCGCTGGCGCAAGAGGGCGGTCTGGGCTTCATTCACAAAAATATGTCGATTGAGCGCCAGGCAGATGAAGTGCGTAAGGTTAAAAAGCATGAAAGCGGCGTGGTCACCGAACCGCAGACCGTGTTGCCAACCACCACGCTGGCAGAAGTCAAAGAGCTGACCGAACGTAACGGCTTTGCCGGCTATCCGGTGGTGAACGCGGACAACGAACTGGTGGGCATTATCACCGGTCGCGATGTGCGCTTCGTCACCGATCTTACCCAGCCCGTCACTGCCGTTATGACGCCGAAAGAACGTCTGGTTACAGTGAAAGAGGGCGAAGCCCGTGATGTCGTGCTGCACAGAATGCATGAAAAGCGTGTAGAAAAAGCGCTGGTCGTGGATGACAGTTTCCACCTGCTGGGCATGATCACCGTTAAAGACTTCCAGAAAGCCGAACGTAAACCTAACGCCTGTAAAGATGCGCAGGGTCGTCTGCGCGTTGGTGCCGCCGTGGGTGCAGGTGCGGGCAATGAAGAGCGCGTGGATGCCCTGGTTGCAGCAGGGGTGGACGTACTGCTTATTGATTCATCGCATGGCCACTCCGAAGGCGTGCTGCAACGTATTCGCGAAACCCGCGCTAAATATCCTGAGCTTGAAATCGTCGGCGGCAACGTGGCGACAGGTGCAGGTGCGCTGGCGCTGGTTGAAGCTGGCGTGAGCGCGGTCAAAGTCGGTATCGGCCCTGGCTCAATTTGTACCACCCGTATTGTTACCGGTGTGGGTGTACCTCAGATTACCGCCGTTTCTGACGCCGTTGCCGCGCTGGAAGGCACGGGCATTCCGGTTATCGCAGATGGCGGGATTCGTTTCTCTGGTGATATCGCTAAGGCGATTGCGGCGGGCGCGTCCTGTGTGATGGTGGGATCGATGCTGGCAGGTACTGAAGAATCGCCGGGTGAAATCGAACTTTACCAGGGCCGTTCTTTTAAATCCTACCGTGGAATGGGCTCGCTGGGCGCGATGTCTAAAGGATCATCGGACCGCTACTTCCAGACCGATAACGCTGCTGACAAGCTGGTGCCAGAAGGTATCGAAGGCCGCGTGGCCTATAAAGGCCGCCTGAAAGAGATCGTGCATCAGCAAATGGGCGGCCTGCGCTCCTGTATGGGCCTGACCGGCTGCCAGACCATTGATGACCTGCGTACCAAAGCTGAATTCGTGCGTATCAGCGGTGCGGGCATCAATGAAAGCCACGTGCATGATGTGACCATCACCAAAGAGTCACCAAACTACCGCATGGGTTCATAACCCCGTAAGATTTCCCGCCCGGCAACAGCCGGGCGCTTTACTTAAAGTCACCGTTCTGGAAACCCCTCAATGACGACGGAAAATATCCATAAGCACCGCATTCTGATTCTCGATTTTGGTTCTCAATATACTCAGCTGGTCGCGCGCCGCGTACGTGAGCTTGGCGTGTACTGTGAACTCTGGGCATGGGATGTCACCGAAGCGCAGATTCGCCAGTTCAATCCAAGCGGCATCATCCTGTCTGGCGGCCCGGAAAGTACCACCGAAAACGACAGCCCGCGCGCACCTGACTATGTGTTTACCGCGGGTGTACCGGTTCTGGGTGTATGTTACGGCATGCAAACCATGGCGATGCAGTTGGGTGGCAAGGTAGAAGGGTCCAACGAGCGCGAGTTTGGCTATGCGCAGGTTGAAGTCAACACCGCAAGCGCGCTGATTCGCGATATCGAAGATGCCATCAGCGCTGCCGGTAAACCGCTGCTGGATGTCTGGATGAGCCACGGCGATAAAGTGACCGCTATCCCTGATGGTTTTGTTACGGTCGCCAGCACAGAAACCTGTCCGTTTGCCATCATGGCTAACGAAGAGAAACGCTTCTATGGCGTGCAGTTCCACCCGGAAGTCACGCACACGCGTCAGGGACTGCGCATGCTGGAACGTTTCGTGATGGATATTTGTGAATGTGAAGCGCTCTGGACACCGGCGAAAATCATTGAGGATGCCGTCGAGCGTCTGCGTGTGCAGGTCGGCAACGACAAAGTGATCCTGGGCTTATCCGGCGGTGTGGATTCGTCAGTGACTGCCATGCTGCTGCATCGCGCCATCGGTAAAAACCTGACCTGCGTATTCGTGGATAACGGGCTGCTGCGCCTGAACGAAGCTGAGCAGGTGCTGGACATGTTCGGCGACCATTTTGGTCTGAATATTGTGCACGTTGACGGTGAAGCACGTTTCCTGGATGCCCTGGCAGGGGAAAACGATCCGGAAGCGAAGCGCAAAATCATTGGCCGCGTTTTCGTCGAAGTGTTTGACGAGCAGGCACTGCGCCTGCAGGACGTGAAGTGGCTGGCGCAGGGCACTATTTATCCTGACGTGATTGAATCCGCTGCCTCGGCTACCGGTAAAGCGCACGTGATCAAGTCGCACCACAACGTGGGTGGCCTGCCAAAAGAGATGAAGATGGGCCTGGTCGAGCCGCTGCGTGAGCTGTTTAAAGACGAAGTGCGTAAGATCGGTCTGGAGTTAGGTCTGCCTTACGATATGCTCTATCGTCATCCGTTCCCGGGGCCTGGCCTTGGCGTGCGCGTGCTGGGTGAAGTGAAGAAAGAGTATTGTGACCTGCTGCGTCGCGCAGATGCCATCTTTATTGAAGAGCTGCACAAAGCCGACCTCTACAACAAAGTCAGCCAGGCCTTTACCGTGTTCCTGCCTGTGCGTTCCGTTGGCGTGATGGGCGATGGCCGCAAATATGACTGGGTTGTCTCACTGCGTGCGGTCGAAACCATCGACTTCATGACCGCCCACTGGGCGCACCTGCCGTATGACTTCCTGGGCCGCGTATCCAATCGCATTATCAACGAAGTTAACGGCATTTCCCGGGTAGTTTATGATATTTCGGGCAAACCACCGGCGACGATTGAGTGGGAATGATTTACAGCCTTTTGCTGACGATTGACACCGAACTGTAAAAACCTTGAGCCATCAGCCTTTGCTGGTGGCTTTTTCTTTTTATCCATTGTTGAAAGACTCGATTTAGCGTCGGTAATAATTTTTGCCTTATCGGCATGCTGAAGAGCCTGAAAATAGCTCTAAAACTGTACATTATCATCAAAACTTCTCTATGCAGTGCACAACTGAAAACTTACTGCAACGCCATTCAGCTTTACAATCGTTTCGTGGGGGAGATGACAGGGAAAGGAGTCAGGCGCAGATTATCTGCATGCAGCTTACATCATCGATTGTCCTGATTATTTAGCTCAGGCTATTGCAGATGTTGAAAGTAGCTGCGGTAGTTTTATATGATGGCTGATATAATATCGTGCTTCAATGTTACAGTGTTGAACCATACTGCATACTATTTATGTTTTAACAATATTAGCATAACGGATTAAGAATTTTCTGTAAACGTAGTATGAACCCCACATACCCACAAGAAATATGTGATTAATAGAATCCATAACGGTACTATCATTACATATTTTATCAGCTTGATAGCAGTATTAGGCACTTAATTGTTAAGTACGCACTACATTTACGCTGGATGTTTCAACTCAATCTCGGTTGGTTATGTTTCAAGGAGGTAATGAATGTTTAACCGCATTACAGTAATCCCGCCAGCAGGCGCGGAATCCTTGCTGTTCTGGAAATTGAATGGTACAGAAGTAATGTCCCGATCATTCACCCTGAACGTTACTATGCTCAGCCAAGATGAAAATATTGATCGTAAAGCGCTACTTGGAAAATCGTTGACAGTGTTCGTTCCCACTCAGAGTCTGCAGCCTCGTTATTTCAACGGTAAAATAACGGAGGTAAACCTTCAGGGGACTGAGCTGAACGGGATTCGTTATGCGGTTTATCTCTTCAAAATTGAATCTGATTTATGGCCACTACTCCGAAATCGAGATCAGCGTATTTTTCAGAATCAGCGGGTTCCTGATATTGTTAAGACCATCCTGTCCGAATATGATGTACAGGTTGAAGACAAGCTTACTGGCGAATACCGTAACTGGGAATATTGTGTTCAGTATCAGGAGAGTAGCTACGAATTTATTTCACGGTTGATGGAACTTGAAGGAATATATTTCTTTTTCCGACACGATGCGGAATCGCATACGCTTGTGCTAATGGATTCAGCAGTGAGTCATCAACCTTTCAATGGTTATGAAGTTATTCCTTACCATATCAGCCCGTCAGGTGGTACAACCAGTGAGGAAGGCATAGGGAAATGGGCTATAAGTGAACGAGTAATGCCAGGTCTTTACAGCATAGATGACTATGATTTTAGGAAACCTCATGCCTGGATGTTTCAGGCTCGGCAGAACCCCGCTTCACCCTCGCCAGGTCAAATAGATTATTATGAGTGGCCGGGAAGATTTGTTGATCAGCAGCATGGTGAATTTTATGCACGTATTCGCCAGGAAGAATGGCAGGCAGAACAGCAACGCGTTGATGCTTCCGGTACGGCACTTGGCATTGCGCCAGGATACACTTTTACTCTCTCTGCGCCGCCCTATAAAGCTAATAGTAATGAATACCTTGTTGTCAGCGCAGATTATACATTTGAAGAAAACAGCTATGCTAGCGGTAGCGTCACCGATAGTATCCATAAGATAAATTTTGCAGTGATTCCTGCAGATATTAATTTTCGCTCGCAACAACGAACAGAATGGCCACGAACCCATGGGCCGCAAACAGCTCGCGTCGTTGGACCTGTTGGAGAGACCATCTGGACTGACAGGTATGGTAGGGTAAAAGTGAAGTTTCACTGGGACAGGCATGCCAAAGGCGATGACACTAGCTCTTGCTGGGTTCGTGTATCAAGTGCATGGGCTGGTCAGGGCTTTGGCGGTGTACAAGTACCTCGAGTTGGAGACGAAGTCGTTATCGACTTTATTAACGGCGATCCAGACAGGCCAATAATTACTGGACGAGTATATAACGAAGCCAGTATGCCTCCATGGGAATTGCCAGCCGCCGCGACAGTGATGGGTTTTATGACTCGAAGTAAAGATGGTAATAAAGACAATGCCAGCCACCTTTTTTTTGAAGATAATCCAGGTTATGAACTTGTTGATTTGCATTCAGAAAAGGATATGAAGGTTTCAGTTGAAAATGATCAGAACGTAAGTATTGATGGCAACCGTAACACCGCGATAAAAAAAGAACAAAACGATAATATTTCCGGGGATGCAACCTTTCATTATCACCAAAAGCGTACGACTACCGTTGATAATATCGAAACGAAAAACTTCAATAATGGTGAGCACACGACTATACAAAAAGGAAGAACGCTAAAAGTCTTAGATGGTGGAGATACCGTCGAGGTAACAAGTTACCGTGATACTACCATTAACGGTAGAGAGTCCCATCACGTAACCGGCAAACTGACAGAAACGTATAATCAGGGCTTGAATACGACCATCGATAGTGGTGGTAAAGTTGAAACCATTAATGACGGTGTACTAGTAAATATTAATAGCGGAAACTGGACGCAGAACGTTAATGACGGCACTATCACTATATATAGTCCGCATGATATTACCTTACGTAGCACCACGAAAATAAACCTTGACGCACCAAATATTAAAAGCAAAGCAAAAGCTCATAATGAAAGTTTTACTGGAAACTCTTTCAGCGTTACTGGGTTTTCAGAAAGTTTTACTGGCGCTTCTTTTGGCTTTACGACCTCAACAATTAGTACATCCGTCATGAGTGTGTCAGTTGGTGCATTTTCAATAAAAAACAAACCTTTCGAGCTTAAACGCCACGACAATAAAATTCAGTTTGTTAGTGGAACAGAAACAACACTATCTAGTTTTCGCTCTTTTCTGAGCGCGTTAACCACTTTTGTTTAAGAAGATGAAAATGGCAAATTTAGCTATGTGGAGTCTGATAATCGCAACGGCGATTATTGTAATGATCGTTATTATAGGCATTCGCAATTCCGTTTTGGCGGCACGCGGCAATGAGTCCACAATGCAGGATGGTACGGAAACGACGGCCCTAATTATTAATGCAGTGCAGCATCGCAATCAGAATGCTGAGGGACGCCTCTCAATCAATCTTACCGTCGAATTCACCGCTGGGACTGAAAAAATCCTGACGCAAAAAGACGTAGTGGTGAAAATTTTCAATGCAGATGAGTTCAAGCCGGGACGGCAGGTGACTATACGTTATAGAAATGACTCGCCGTCGAAAATCGTGGTGTTGGGCAACGAAATTAATTAAAACTCAATATAATCAGTGGGTTAAGTTTAACCGATGTGTAAGCATGGCTTTCATTACAGAGGTAATCTGTTGGATTTTAACGCCAATAATAAGTAGGACCGGCATGAGTATCTAAAAAACGACAGATAACGGCTTGTGCCATTATGAGAAAACCAATACCCGAATTTATAATCGACTTATTAAGAAAAAAGCCCCTTTGGTAGCTTTGAGACAAATAAATAACCAGCCGTTATTCTTCGGCTGGTCAAACGTTATCGTTTACATTAATGTTGTTCTGGCCACAATTTTTTATGAGCCATCTTATCTCTGGAAAGAAATGAACTTATTTTAAATGTTCCTTCAATTCCGCTGACGCCTGGCCAATCGCCGTACGCACGGTAGGCTCTTTACTCAAGGCATTCAGCAAACCAAAGTCGTGAATCATGCCGTTATAGCGGGTAACCGTCACCGGTACACCGGCGGCATCCAGCTTACGACCAAAGGCTTCACCTTCATCGCGCAGCACGTCGAGTTCGGCAGTCTGAATCAGCGTTGGCGGTAAACCTGCCAGTTGTGCCTCAGTGGCACGCAGCGGAGAAGCCAGAATGTTATTCCGATCTTTATCTGACGTGGTGTAGTTATCCCAGAACCACTTCATCATGTTTCGGGTCAGGAAATAGCCGTTGGCGAATTGCTGATAAGAAGCATCATCAAAGCGGGCATCGGTAACAGGCCACAGCATCACATCGTAACGAATCGCCGGGGTTTTATGTTGTTTGGCCTGCAGCGCGACGGCGGCCACCATGTTGCCTCCCACGCTGTTACCGACCAGCGCCAGGCGCTTACCGTCAACGCCAATTTCCGCACCGTGTTCGGCTACCCATTTTGTCGCTTCATAAGCCTGGTTAATCGCGACCGGATAATGGGCTTCCGGTGATGGCTCGTAATTCACAAATACCGCCGCAGCGCCGGATTCGTTCACAAGGTCTCGCACCAGACGTTCGTGCGTCGGGAAGTCACCCAGCACCCAGCCGCCACCGTGGAAGAACATGAATACCGGGAGCACTCCGCTGGCGTGTTCGGGTTTAACAATCGTTAGTTTGAGTGGTTTGCCCAATGCTGTGATGGTTTTTTCAGAAATCTGTGCTGGCGGCAGCGCGGCGCCTTGCTGCGCGCCTGTCAGCACTGCGCGTGCTTCTTTCGGCGTTAAGGTTTCGATGGGCTTGCCGCCGCCGCTGTTAAGGGCTTTAAGAAAGGCGGCGACACCAACGGTAGGTTCAGGCGCATTCTCCACAGGGCTGGCCCATGCTGATGTGATCTGGCTGGCTAACAATAAAGCACCTGCGGTGAGTTTCACGTTCATTTTGATTTCCTTGTGTTTGCGATTAAGTAGTGCACTATTTAGTTTGGCTAAGATGGCAGGATTTTATCGTGTTGTAAACTATTAAATAGTGCGCTACTTAATATTTTCTCTCTGATGCGATAAGAATGTGAATGACGAAAGGCAAAAGGAAGAGGCGCGGCATCGCTATTGGACGGCATTTTTTAACTATTTGCCCGTTGGTTAATCAATTTCGTGCCAGCTGTTTTTTTGAGCGCTACACTCATATCTGTGCCGCTACGCTGTCAGTCGGTAAAACCGCCTCAGGGCGCGAACACAGGCGGCATGATGAAGGCTGGCAATCAGGCTGTCTGATGTCTCACTACTCAAGGATTGAATTAACCATGTTTAAGCGTCTTCTCTCTTCTCTGCGCAATAAAAACCAACCCGCCGATACCGCACCAGACGAGCCCGCTCAAGAACGGGAGATGATTGTTGCTTACGATGCTCATGGACAGGAAATGTACATTGCACGCAATGAATGGCGTGAGAAGGTCTTTCTGCCGGATCTGGAAAAGAAGTGGGATGATGCGGACGCGTTGTACACCGCGATTCTGATGGGGTTGAAAGACGCCTTTGCTTCCGATCTGGTTGCGGCAGCGGAGCGCCTGGTGGACATTGACAGCAATCCCGAGCGAAGTCATACCCTTCACGGCATCGTACTGATGAAAACCGGCCAACTGGATGCGGCAGAACAAACCCTGCGCCAGGGAATCGATAAATCAGGCGCGACAGGAACCTTACTCACTAATCTGGCGAAAGTCTTTTCCGAGCGTGGTGAGGATAAACAGGCAGATGACACGCTCTGGCAGGCCATTCAAACGGACCCCAACCTCGACAATGGCTTACTCTGGTGGGCGAGCATCCAGCGCGAGCGGGGTGGTGATGAGGCCTATATCGAGGGCTTACGCAGCATTGCCGCGATGCCGGGAAGCTGGCGGGCACAGCTCTGGATGGCCCGTTTTTATCTGGAGCATAACGAAACCGACAAGGCTCGCGGACTTTATGACGAGGTACTGTCGGGTGGACGGTACGATTCTGACGCGCTGTATATGATCTCTGGTGACCTGGGACGAAATGGCGAGATTCCCCTTCTGATTTCGCTGGTTGCGCCTCATTACGATGTTCAAAAGCACGATCCTATGGCCGGTATAAATTTATTGCAGGCTTATCTTGAGCAGGACCAGACGGAGCAGGGGCTCAAGCTTCTTAACCAGCTGTATGCACTCAATTTTGCCCCGATCAAGCAGCATCTTGATTATTACAGACAAGCGTTTGAAGAGAAACGTCGCCAAACGGAACCCGTTCAGCAGGTGGCGCCTGATGATGTGAAAATCACAACGTTATCTGTCACGCAGCCCATTTGGCATTACGGCTTATGCAAAGCCGACTGGCTGTTTAACCAAAAATCCGAAGAGACAGCGAAGATCGGTTTCTTTGCGTTATCAAAAATACCTGATGGATTAGCAGCCCAGGGCATACAGCGTGAAGACGAGCTTGGCCGCCTGTCGCGCGCGATTCCGCTCTATCTGGCTGAAGCCGTACATTACTGGAGTGATTATGCGGCGTGCACCTATTTTCTGATGGCGGAGGGCCATGGTCCTGTTCTCACTGGCCAACCGATGGTGGGTGAGGATATTTATGAGATCCTGCCTCCTGACATGAAGTATGTGGTGACGGGGGAAATTGGCTGCACTGGCGAGGGCGAACAGCGTCGTTGGCAGATTGCGTTGTCGCTGTGGAACTGCACCACGCGCAGTAAACAGTTGACTGAAACTGAAGAGGCAACGGATGCCGGGTTAGGCAACGTGATGCAGGAGCTGGAGCGAAAATTACTGATGCAGGCCGGCCTGAAGCGCGAACATCCACTGGATGCCTTTTATCAACGTCCTCCGGCTGACGCGTTGCCTGTCTATCTGACCGGGCTGGGGCAATCGTTAATGCTGACGTTGCTGGCTAACCAACAGGTTCCGTATTCGGAGGTCTGGAATGAGCGCGCTATGTTGGACTTGCCGCTGAATATTTCCCTTCGCTGGCCATCCCTGACTGCCGCTAAAATCATGTATCTTTCCGGGTTGGGCAAAGCTTTCGATTATCACTCCGAGGCACTGCCGGGTTACCAGACATCCAGTCTGGAATGGCTGAGAATGGAGAGCAGTCAACACAGCGTGATCGCAGGACTCGCGCCGCTGATGTGGAAAATATTTGGCATCGAAGGTGAGATAAACTCACGCAGCCAACCTGTCGCGCCGGAGGCGCAGCAGCGCTATGAAGCGTGGTTGCAGCGTGTAGCGGAAAAGGCGATAACAGGCTAGTTTTCAGACGGCGGGTTCAAGATAACCTATGCTGTTGTTGAAATCGCCAGGCATGAAATGCACCTGGAATCTGTTATCCGCCTCGTGCGTGGGTGAAGTGCAGGCTTCGCGTGCCTTCGGGATTGGATCTGACGCCTTCCGTACTGACCGCAAAGCAAAGGGCAGCCCAGACCGGTTGCCCGCTGAATGCGGGCGGCGAGTATCCCTGTTTACTTCTTGAGCCTGGGCGGGTTTCAGGCTGGCTGATTCTGCGTATAGCCCGCCTCTGAGCATGCTGGTGGTGACAGCCATCACGGCCTTTTAACGTTGCGTGATGGCGGGCATTACGTCAGCAGCCACTAACCAGCGGGAGTGAATATTGCGATGACATCGCAGCATAGTTAGTGAATACAAACCCTATATTTCATTGCAAAATCATCCCTTATCTTTTACCTGCAGGAACCGCGATGCTGCCTCTGAAAATCTTCAGTCTCTGTTTTCTCACCGTAATTTTGCTGTCGCTTGCGGCCAGCCTGGCGCAAGCCACTCATGGTAACAACGCTACCGGCCAGGGTGGCTGGGCGACGGCGCGCCGGGATTCGGCTGGCGTTGCGCCCGATCCCCATGCTCATGCCAGTCAGGCTATTGTTCAGGTCTATGCCGCACCGACATACGGCTGGAAAGGCGCAATCGCAGTGCATCCGTGGATTATCTTTAAACGTGCAGGTGAAACCCGCTATACACGTTACGAAGTGATTAGCTGGGGCAGTGGCGATAAAGTCAGGCGCAATTCATCCCTGCCTGATGGCTACTGGTACGGAGCAAAACCGCGGCTGCTGGTTGAGCACCGCGGCCCCGATGCGCAAAAAATGATCCCGCAAATTGAAGCCGCCATAAAATCCTATCCCTGGCCTACCACCTATCATGCCTGGCCTGGACCCAACAGTAATACCTTTATGGCGCACATCGGTCGTAACGTGCCCGCCTTGCAGCTTGACTTGCCCGCCAACGCACTGGGAAAAGACTACCGGCCATTATGGCGTCCGGTGGGGTTACCGCCTTCAGGTCGTGGGGTTCAGGTGTCGATACTCGGCGTAGCAGGCATCACCTTAGGGGCGGAAGAGGGGATTGAATTCAATCTTTTGGGGTTAAGCGCGGGAATAGGCTTTTCCCCGTTTCGGTTGCGGCTGCCCTTTATCGGTGGTTTAGGCAGCAATAACCTGCAGGAAAATAAAATCTGACGGCCGAATAGCCCGGAATAGGGCAATCAGAAAAGGTTACCCGGAAGCCAGGCTCCCGGGTAACCGAACGGCCGGTTGCCTTAACCGTTGCGGTCGGTGTGAGTCACGTCATCCCTTTTAACAGACGCCAAAATCGCCCTCTTCATGGTAGAGATTGACGCTTTCTGCGTTAACTTCAATTTCCTTTTTGCTGGCATCGTCCACGCGAGCGCACCACAGTGTTTCACCATCGGCACGCAGTACGACCATTTTGGGTCCGCCCGTTTTCGCTTGTACCAGGTCATCAGTTTTAAACATATTTCCTCCGTTGTTATCTTCGATTGTCGTCCATCACGTCAGGCTGACACTTTTTTGCGTAATCCTTTCCATTTTAGTCGCAACCTGTTTTACCTGCCGCCAGACAGCCCGCATGCTGCCCCTGTACCGCACGAATGACACTTTAGTTGTCAGTTGACAACCCTCTAAAAACAAGGAATGATAGGCGCCATGGTGGACAGAAAGCGACATCCCAGCAAAGAGATTGAAGCCGCCTTATGTTACGCAGAATCACAGGGGTGGCTCGTGGTGGCTACGGGTCATCACGCATGGGGCAAAATGTACTGTCCGGCAAATCTGTCGACGTGCCGCTGTGGGGAATACTGTCTGACCTGCATCTGGCGCACCCCAAAAAATGCCCATAACCATGCCAGAGCGCTGCGGCGCGTAGTAGATAACTGTACCGTTACTGATACGTTAAAAAGAGGGAATTAATATGACGGAATATCATTTCATCTTGCGGTTTGAATTGCCTGAATCAGCGGGGTCCATTGATGCGTTACTGGAAAAACTGGCGGAGGCAGGATGCGATGATGCATTGGTCGGTGCCGGTGTGGCAGGCAAGCTGGCGCTGGAATTTACGCGCCACGCCGACTCGGCGAGCCACGCACTCAGCAGTGCGATAGCAGATGTGCAGTCTGCTATTCCTGGCGCATTGATGGTTGAAGCCGCGCCTGATTTTGTCGGCTTAACCGATGTTGCAGACCTGATTGGCGTATCACGTCAGAACATGCGCAAACTGATGCTGACGCACAGCAAACAGTTTCCGTTACCGGTACACGATGGCAAAACGGCTATCTGGCATTTAGCTGATGTGTTGGAGTGGCTGGGGCAGCGCAATCACTACCAGCTGCCCGCGGTCACCTGCGAACTGGCACAGGTGACACGTCGACTGAATGTCATGGGATCGCTGCAGCGCTACGGTTATCAAAACCAGTAATCAATGCGGTATCAGGAAGATCGTCGCCAGGCCCAGGAAAATAAAAAAACCACCGGTATCGGTGATGGCGGTAATTAATACGCTGGAGCCCACGGCGGGATCGCGTTTCATTTTGGTCATGACCAGCGGCACCATCACACCCATTATGGCTGCCAGCAAAAGATTCAGCACCATGGCCAGCATCATGACGCCGCCCAGCGCCATGTTGTCGTACATAAGCCAGGTGATACCGCCCATAATCGCGCCCCAGAACAGGCCGTTGATCAAGGCTACGCTGAGTTCGCGCATAAACAGGAACGAGAAGTTGCCCGGTTCAACCTGATGCAGCGCAAGGGCGCGGACAATCATCGTGATGGTCTGATTGCCGGTATTACCGCCAATACCGGCAATAATCGGCATTAACGTGGCAAGGGCGACAATTTGCGAGATAGTGTTTTCAAACAGGCCAATGACGCGGGATGCAATAAACGCCGTACATAAATTGATCGCCAGCCAGGCCCAGCGATTACGCACAGATTTACGCACCGGGGCGAAAACATCCTCTTCCTGGCTAATCCCGCCCATTTTACGGATATTGCTTTCGTTCTCTTTGTTGACCAGGTCGACAACGTCTTCAATGGTAATACGGCCAATAAGTTTACCCTGCGCATCGGTCACCGCCGCTGAGATCAGGTTATAACGTTCAAAGGCACTGGCCGCGTCTTCGGCTTTGTCGTCGAGCTGAAAGGTGGTGGGATGCGAATTCATCACGTCGCTCACCATAGTCTTAGGTTTGTTCAGCAGGATATCGGTTAGCAGTAGCTCGCCCAGCAGCTGATTGTTTTCATTGGTGATGAAGATTTTGTCTGTGCCATCCGGCATGCTTTTGCCTTTACGCAAAAAGCGCTGCACAGTGGCTAATGTGACATCCTCGCGTACCGTGAGGATATTAAAGTCCATGACCCGACCCACGCGATCACGGTCAAACTGCATCACGCTCAGGATGCGTGCTCGCAGGTTCGGCTCCAGAGAGGTCAGCAGGCGTCCTGTAAGGTCGCGCGGCAGGTAACGCACCAGCCAGGCCTGATCGTCAATATCCAGCGGTTCCATCGCCTGCAGGATGGCGCGATCGCTCATCTCTTCGGTCAGGCTGTCCCAGACGGTTTCTGAGGCTTCAACCAGTACGCGGCCGCGTTTTTCACCCGGAACCAGGCTCCAGAGTGCCAGTCGGGCTTCTTCAGGCAAGGCTTCAAGAATATCGGCAAGGTCAGCGGCGTGAAGCTGGCTGATGTCTTGCTGGAGTATTTCCCGATGTATCACATTTTCACGTTGCTGCTCAGGGGAGAGATGACTGGCTTTATCCAGTAATTCATCCACAAGGTCGTGCTCATTGAGCAGCAGCGTCAGAATACGATGACGAATTTCACTTAAACGTTGAGAGTGTGAGGCAGACACATTGCATCCCTTTAGTCTGAAAGCACCTGCACGAAGTGTAGCGTTTTGACTGGAAAAGGGATGTAAAAAATGGCGCAAGCAGCGGGATTGCGCGTCGTTTAATCAGGTTAATGACACCTTTCGATTAACGACTGTCAGAAAGCGTCGTGATCACCGGCGGTGATTCAGTTTGTTTTTGCTGGTGATGCTCGAAGGCCGCAGGCAGGATAAAAACGAGGCGACTAAACAGAATGATAAAACTGATCAGTAAAACAATCCGCGTCATGCTGACGCTTTTTTTACGTCTTCGTGGAGAAAGGGCGCTGTTCACGCAGGGTAATTCCTGTAATAACCCAAACCGGGCGACAGCAATATTTAGTCACAGTCGCCCAGTGAAATCAACCGTTGTTTAAAAAAAACACAACTGTGTTAATAACTGGCTTTCTGCGCCAACAGCGTGGCAAAGCGGCAGTTAATCCGGTTGCCGTTTTCATCTTTGCGATGTAGCTGTCCCCAGTTTTCGTTGTACTTCACAATATGCCAGTTGCGGTAGTAATGACTTAACTCACCCGATTTAAAGGCAAACGGGAAGTCAGACGGGCAGGGCGCGTCCTCGGTATTCATGGCCGCAACAATCAGGTTAAAGCCGTTTTTCACCGTACAGGCCTGCATATCGGCAATAAGCTGCGGGATCGTTCCCGGTTGTAAAAACATCATTACCACGGTGGAGAGCACCACTTGGTAGGCCCCATTAAAACGCACCTGGTTCAGATCCTGTTGGGCCGTATGAATGCCGGTCAGGCCTTCGGTGGCAATAATGTGATTCAGGCGATCCAGGCTGGCGGGATTATGGTCCCAGGCCGTGACTTCAAAACCATGTTGATTCAGGAACAGCGTGTTACGCCCGCTTCCGCATCCCAGATCAAGCGCTTTTCCGGGCGTCAACTGAGGTAAGGCTTCGACCACTTCAGAATGGGTCGGTGTTAAGCCATAGGTCTCGGCAAAATAATTATCGGTTCGTAATGTCATCGTCGTCGGTTCAGTGATGCGGGCAGTCAATGCCCGCATTGTCAGGCTTCTGCGAGAATCAGTTTCCAGCCGGTTACTTCATCCCAGTAGGTTTGCTCACGCTCAAGATCGAGTTGCACCAGGTTATTCTGATTGAAATAGCCTGCCGGGAAGGTGAGCGTCCAGTGACCGTCATCGCAGGTCAGTTTTAACGAATCCGGGCGCGTCGTGGCCTGGCGCTGGTTGTTCAGTAAGGTGCCCAGACGAAGCAGAAAGATCAGGGGTAAAAACTGCTTCTTCTTGAACAACGTCACGCGTGGCAGCTCATCCACCTTCACCGCTTTACGGTGAAATCTGACCAGCGCCGCCAACAGCATTTGCTGATCCTGATTGAAGCCCGGCAGGTTAGTGTTCTGCAAAATATAGGCAGAATGGCGCTGTAAACCACTGTGGTTAATGGTCAGCCCGACCTCATGCAACATGGCTGCCCATTTTAACAGCGCAGCCAGCTGTGGATTCGCCAGTTTGGGATTTTGATCGCGCCACTGCAGATAAAGCTGTTCAGTCGTTTCCAGTACGCGCCGGGCCTGATCGCTGTCAATGGCATAGTGATTAGCCAGGCTCTGGGCTGTACGGCTGCGAATATCCTGATGACGGAAACGGCCTTCCATTTCATACAGCACGCCTTCCCGGAGGGCGCCATCACTCAGCGTCAGCTCACGGATGGCGAGTGCATCAAACACGCCACAGAGAATGGCTAAGCCGGGAACAAATACGCTTTTACGCTCTTCAGACAGACCCGGCAGGCTCAGCGCCGCAAAGGATTTGTGCTTAATGACTTCATCGTAAAGCATGGTCAGGCGCTCGGGCGTAATCAGCTTCTCTTTCTCGCCCATGGCCAGCAGCACTTCGCAGGCCGCTTTGATGGTGCCCGATGCGCCCAGCGCATACTGCCAGCCGTGCAGACGATACTGCCACGCCAGCGTTTCCAGCTTTTGAGTGGCGGCCAGGCGAGCGCGACGAAAGTTCTCTACGCTGATTTCACCGCCAGGGAAATAAAGCTGGGCAAAACTGACGCAGCCCATACGACGGCTTTCCACCAGTTGCGGCTCAAAATCCTCGCCGATAACCAATTCCGTTGACCCGCCGCCGATGTCGATCACCAGCTTGCGGCCTTTTTCTGGCTGAGTATGCTCGACGCCCATAAAAATCAGGCGAGCTTCTTCGTGGCCGGAAATCACCTCAATCGGATAGGGAATGACCTCTGCTGCACGCTGCAAAAAGGTTTCGGCGTTCACCGCCTGGCGTAACGTATGGGTGCCCACAATCGTCACGTTGCTGGCGTTAAAGCCCTGCAGGCGTTCAGCAAACAGCGCCAGGCAGTTCAGCCCGCGTTCCATTGCCTCTTCGCTCAGGTAATTTTTGGCATCCAGACCATCGGCCAGATGTACCCGTTGCTTCAGACGCCCCAGAACCTGCAAAGCACCATCCACCACGCGGGCAATTACCATGTGGAAACTATTGGAACCAAGGTCAATTGCCGCAAACTCTTGAGGTTTCGGCGTACTTTTTTGGGAGATTGGCATAGGCGTTATTCAGGTTGTTCCAGCTTCTTAATGTAATCGTAAATAGCCATCTGCGACCGCACTTTACGACGATTGCCGCGCTGAACGTACTGGTTAGTCAGCTCTTTATCGACAACCCGGGCTTTAACGGTGTCGCTGAGCTGAATAGCAATAATGTCCAGAATGCGCTGCTTTATTTGTGGATCAAGGATCGCTACGGCAACTTCGATGCGATAATCAATGTTACGCGTCATCCAGTCAGCGGATGAAAGAAACACTTTCTTATCACCACCGTTTTCAAAAATATAAACACGGTCGTGTTCCAGGAAGCGGTCAACGATACTGATTACGCGAATATTTTCACTGATCCCGGGCAAGTCTGGAATCAATGAGCACATTCCGCGCACCAGTAAATTAACATTTACGCCCACGCTGGATGCGGTATAAAGCCTGTCTACCAGCCCTTTGTCCACCAGGTTGTTAATTTTCAGCGTAATCCCACTGGGGCGTTTTTGCTGGGCATTGGCTATCTCGTTATCGATCAAATCATACAGCATCCGACGTGAGTTTTGCGGAGAAACCATTAAATGGTCAAAGGTCACCGGACGGTAAGGGTTTTCGATAAAGTTGAACACCCGGCGCACTTCATTGGTGATACGAGCATCGGCGGTTAACAGGGAATAGTCCGTGTAGAGCCTTGCCGTTTTTTCGTTGAAGTTACCGGTGCCGATGTGGGCGTAGCGCACGATCTCTTCGCCTTCACGTCGGGAAATTAAAAACAGTTTGGCGTGAATCTTCAGGCCGGGTGCCGAGAAAATAACGTGCACACCGGCTTCAGTCAGACGTTTCGCCCAGTAAATATTGGCTTCTTCATCAAAGCGGGCCTGAAGTTCCACTACAACCGTGACTTTCTTCCCGTTATAGGCGGCGTGAATCATCGCATCCATGATGCGGGAATGTTTGGCGACGCGGTAAATATTGATTTTAATCGCCAGCACGCTCGGGTCGAATGACGCCTGACGTAACAATTCCAGCACATGCTCGAAGGTGTGATAGGGATAGTAAAGCAGCACGTCGCGGTTACGAATGGCATCAAAGCCGTTGCGGAAACCATCAAAGCCAATATGACGGATTTGCGGCATCGGCCGGTTAATCAGGTTGTTTTTCCCGACATTAGGGAAGCCGATAAAATCTTTAAAGTTGTGGTAACGGCCGCCCGCCAGGACGGAGTCATAATTTGAAATCGACAGTTTGTCGCACAGCAGCGCCACCATCGAGTCCGGCATGTCACGCTGGTAAACAAACCGCACAGGTTCAGCCGTCAGACGTTGTTTCAGACTGGAGGACATCAGTTCCAGCAGGCTGGACTCCATTTCCGTTACCAGATCGTACTCTGCGTCACGCGTCATTTTCATCGAATAAGCGTTGAGCGTGTCGTAGTCATAAAACCCCTTGAAGATATCATCCAGGCAATAGCGCAGGATGTTATCTAACAGGATCATCGGCTTACGGCGACGTGGCGGTTCAGCTGGCAGATTAATAAAGCGCGGCACCTTGTCGGAGGGGATCTCCAGCAGGGCGTACTGAATATCCTGACCGCGAATAATTTCAACGGCCAGGTACGTGTAATCGTCTTTAAGAAACTCGGTCAGGTCGGTTTCATGGGTAATCAGAATCGGTGTGATGTGCTGACGCAGTTCATGCTTGAAATAGTGGCGCAGCCAGCTTTGCTGATTGGGGGAAAGCTGACGCTCATTAATCAGGAAGATTTGATTGCGCGCCATCTCCAGCAGCAGGTCGTTATACAGGGCATCAAATTCCTGATCTGATTTCAGGACGCGCTGTTGAATCTTCTTTAATAAATGACGTGGCGTACTGGCAGAGCCTTGCTCTTCGCCAATCAGGATACGTCGTTTCAAATCGGCAAAACGTACCTTGTAAAATTCGTCGAGGTTGTTCGAGTAAATACCTAAGAAACGCATACGTTCAATCAGCGGATTACTTTTATCTGCCGCTTCCTGCAAAACACGTTCGTTAAAGCACAACCAGCTCATTTCTTTTTCGATATAAAGCTTTACCTGACCCATTCTCACTCCGTATGACGGTTGCAGGACTGACGACGATACAGTATCCAACTGCATTATGGCGAGAGTATGGCAAGGTTGTCCAACGGCAAAAGTTGTCTTATCAACCAGCTACGGGCAACATAGCGACTCATTTCCGCCGGATAATCAGGGCCGCATGAGCGTAAACCATATTCCTGTGCAGTTTAGCGATCGCCGACGACGTGCGATTGACCGCTTTACGCGGCGCCTCGTCACGTCTTGCGGGGTGGCTATTCTGCTACTGATGATGCTGCTGTTCTTCTGGTTGCTTTGGGTGGTCCTGCCGCTGTTCAGCGCGCCGGGCGTGCAAAGCATCAGCAGCCAACGACTGTGGGACTCGGCCCCGGCCCTGGCGATTGGCAACCAGGGAACCCTGGGCTGGCGAATCAGCAGTGATGGTAAGGCGCGATTTATTCCGCTGAATGGCCAACCGGCGGCACCGGCTTTAGCACTGTCATCCGTTCCACAGCAAATCGTGACCAGCGCAGACGACAGGACATTACTGCTTAATGCCCAGGGCAACTTAACGCTGCTGCAACCAGTGATAAGCCAGGGCGAGGGCGAGTGGCATTTTCCGCTAGGCGATAACGTGTTTCGGCTGCCGCAGGGTGGCATAAAAAAGATGGCGCTCGCCACGATTACCCCGGAACAGTGGCGCATTGCCGCCTCAGGTGACGCAGGATTAAGCATACTGACGCTGGGCACTAACCAGCAGGCATCGCTGATTACGCTGCCAGCCCAGCAGCCCCAACATCTGTTACTGTCGCCAAAAGGTGACCTGCTGTATACCACCGAAGGTCACCTGCTGCGGGTCTGGCAAATTGATGACGGGCGAGCATGGCTGCGCGAAACGCAGACGCTGCCTCAGGTGCCTCAACAGCTGCAGTTACTGGCTGGAGGGCAAACCCTGCTGATCCAGGATGACAGCGGCATTACCCAGTGGTTTTCCATCGCAGGTGAGCACGGTCTGCGCTTACACCCTGTGCGTACTTTTGAACACAGCGCCGGACAGGCCACGATCATCAGCGAGCCACAGCGACGGGTTTTCGCCACTTTTGATCACGCCGGCATGCTGAAAGTCTTTGCCAGTAAACAGAATGGGCCGATCCTGCAACGCCAGTTGGCCCCCGGCATTCTTCAGGCGCAATTCTCACCCCATGGCAACAGCCTGTTGCTGGAACGGCAGTCAGGCTGGGAAACGCTGAAGCTGACGAATGCCTGGCCGGATGTGACCTGGCGTAATTTCTGGCAAAAAATCTGGTATGAAAACTACCCTAAACCCGACTGGGTCTGGCAATCCACGAATGCTGGCGACAGCTATCAGGCAAAATTCAGCTTAATCCCCATGGTCGTGGGCACGCTAAAAGCGGCCAGCATGGCACTGTTGTTTGCGACACCGCTGGCGCTGGCGGCTGCCATGTATACTGCGTGGTTTATGGCGCCGGGCTTGCGCCGTTGGGTTAAGCCCGCGATTGAGATGATGGGCGCACTGCCCAGCGTGGTGATCGGACTGATAGCCGGATTATGGTTAGCGCCCCATGTGGGTCAGGCGTTAATTGGCGTGCTGTTGCTGCCCGTCACGCTTGCCGGTAGCCTGCTCGGGTGCGGCGTAGTGAGCCATCGTCTGCCTGAACGCTGGCGGCAGCCGGGGCGCGAGGTGCTGTTATTACTGCCTGTGCTGCTTGTTGTCACTCTGCTAACGTTGTGGCTGTCGACGCTGATCGTACCGGATGCCGGCGACTGGCTACCGCATTACGAGCAACGTAACCTGCTGGTGGCAGCGCTGGCGATGGGGTTTGCGCTGGTGCCCTTAATTTTTACCCTGGCAGAGGATGCGCTGTTTAGCGTACCGGCCTCGTTGGGACAAGGTTCACTGGCGCTGGGTGCCACGCCCTGGCAAACCCTGACGCGTGTGGTGCTGCCGGGCGCCTCGGCGGGCATCTTTGCCGCCCTGATGATTGGCTTTGGCAGGGCGGTCGGCGAAACCATGATTTTACTCATGGCGACCGGTAATACGCCGCAAAGTGAAGGCGGCTTGTTCAGCGGCCTGCGTACGCTTTCCGCCAATATCGCGATTGAGATGCCCGAAGCCGCGGTGGGCAGCGCCCATTATCGGATTCTGTTCTTAAGTGCGCTATTGCTGCTGATTTTTACGATGATCATTAATACCTTTGCAGAACTCATCCGCCAGCGCCTGCGCCTGCGCTTCAGTCAGTATAAGGAGCAGGCATGAAGGTGATGCGACAAAACGACCGCTGGCGCTGGTTAACGGCCGGGGCCGTGACGGTGTGTCTGCTGGCGTTTACCTTACTGATTGGGTTGCTGGGATGGCAGGGGCTACGGACGTTTTGGCCCCACAGAGTAGAACTCTATACGTTTACGCAGCCCGACGGCAGTCAAACCCGCCTGCTGGGTGAAACCCTTGAGCGGCAGTCGAAGTATCCGGCACCCGTTGAAGGGACAGACGGCCAGCGAGCCTTTCTGCACCGCTACCTGATCAAGACCGGCAATCGCGACTGGGCCGCGCCCGATTTTCGTATTGCGCTCAGCAAAGCCGCACCGGCGGTCAGTCAGCCGGACGATATCATGGTGTTACAGCGCCGCAGCCACGGCAATGCTTACGGCTGGCTTGTCGGCTTGCGCGAAGACAATGAGGCGCTGACGGCAAAGAACATCCATGCGCTACTGCAGCAGCGACTCGAACAGGTACAGCTCACTGTGCGCCAGGCCAGCGAGATCCGTCGTATTGATATGGCTCAGCTGAATCAACAACTGGATCAGTTAGACGATCAGGCTGAACAGCAGCGTGAGGAAAAGCAGTTCGATTTACAGGCGCAGTCAGAATACGACGCCAACCAGGCAGCCCTGGAACGCCGGCTTATCCAGCTCAATGAAAGACTCAACAACCTGCAAGAAGAAAGCGAGCGTGACGTGTTGATTCTGCGTGACGTTAATGGCATTGAGCACAGCATCCCACTGTCGCAGATTGTGGCCGCCTGGCAGCCCAACGCCATGACGCTAACAGAAAAAACAGGGCACTTCTTACAGCAGTTGTGGCGCTTTGTCAGCGATTCACCTGCCGAAGGCGAAAGCGATTTTGGCGTTTTCCCCGCGCTGTTCGGCACGGTGCTGATGGTGCTGCTGATGTCGGTGGTGGTCATGCCGCTGGGGGTCATCGCGGCAGTCTGGCTGCATGAATATGCCGGACGTAATGCGTTGACTCGGCTGGTGCGCATCGCGGTGGTGAATCTGGCGGGCGTGCCCTCTATTGTCTATGGTGTGTTTGGTCTGGGCTTTTTTGTCTGGCTGGTGGGCGGAACGGTCGATCGGCTGTTTTACAGCAGCGCACTGCCAAATCCCACGTTCGGCACGCCAGGCTTACTTTGGGCATCGCTGACGCTGGCCTTGCTGACCCTGCCGGTGGTGATTGTGGCAACGGAAGAGGGGTTATCACGTATTCCGGATAGCCTGAGGCAGGGATCGCTGGCGCTCGGGGCGACCCAGGCCGAAACCTTGTGGAATGTGGTGTTACCGATGGCGGTTCCGGCCATGTTAACCGGGCTGATTCTGGCGGTGGCCCGCGCGGCGGGAGAAACCGCCCCCCTGATGTTGGTTGGCGTGGTAAAAATGGTACCGGAATTGCCCGTTGATGCCGTCTTCCCCTATCTGCACCTTGACAGGAAATTCATGCATCTGGGCTTTCAGATTTATGATTTAGCCTTTCAAAGCCCTAATACAGAGGCCGACCGTCCGTTGGTTTTTGCCACGGCGCTGCTGCTGGTGTTAATTATTCTGTTGCTGAACCTGTTAGCCATGGGCCTGCGTCACCGTCTGCGTGAACGCTATCGCCTGATGACTCAATAACTGACGATGACTACAATGCCCGAAACTGATATTGCGCTAACCGTTGATCATCTTTCACTCTGGTACGGTGAGCGCCAGGTGCTTCATGATATCTCGCTGCAACTGCCTAAAAACCGGATTACCGCATTAATCGGTCCCTCCGGCTGTGGCAAATCAACGCTGCTGCGGTGTTTTAACCGCATGAATGATGTGATCGACAATTGTCGTGTCGACGGGGACATTTTGCTTGAGCAGCAGTCGATTATGCGGCCCACTCAGGATCGTTCCGCGCTACGCCGTCGTGTTGGGATGGTGTTCCAGCGGCCCAATCCTTTTCCGAAGTCGGTTTACGAAAACGTGGTTTATGGGCTGCGCTTACAGGGCGTGCGCGATAAGCGGGTGCTGAACGAGGCCTGTGAACGAGCACTGCGGGCGGCGGCGTTATGGGGGGAAGTGAAAGATCAACTCGCACAGAATGCCCTGACGCTCTCCACCGGTCAGCAGCAAAGGTTAGTGATTGCGCGTGCTATCGCGATTGAGCCGGACGTGCTGTTGCTGGATGAACCGACATCCGCGCTGGACCCGATTTCAACGCTGGTGATTGAGGAACTGATGAGCACCCTGAAACAGCACTTCACGCTGGTGCTGGTCACCCACAATATGCAGCAGGCTTCACGGGTGTCGGACTACACCGCCTTTATGCACAATGGCGCGTTGGTCGAATTTGATGACACCGACCGCATTTTCACTGCGCCGAAGGTGCGGCGAACGGAAGATTATATTACCGGGCGGTATGGCTGACAGGTGCAGGGAGCCAGGCTCCCCGTGAGTTACTCGTGTGCATAACCCTGAGGGGGCAATGGTTTACCATCCAGCCAGGCCTGACCCTCACGCATGGCCAGCCGGCCTTCAACAAACCAGCTAATCACCAGTGGATAAATGGCATGTTCCTGATGTTGTACGCGCTCGGTAATGTCCGCTTCACTGTCTTCCGCAAAAACCGGCACCTTTGCCTGTAGAATCACCGGCCCACCGTCCAGCTCATCCGTCACGAAATGCACAGAGGTTCCGTGTTCAGCATCGCCGTTTTCCAGCGCCTGGCGGTGAGTATGCAGACCGGGATATTTGGGCAGAAGCGACGGGTGAATATTCAGCAGGCGGTCAGCGTAATGCGCCACAAAAGCATGGCTTAAAATGCGCATATAACCGGCCAGCACGACGACGTCCGGGGCATAAGCATCGATCTCATGCATAAGCTGCCGATCAAAACGTTCACGATCGCTGAAATCACGGGGATTCAGCGCGGTCGCCGGAATCCCGGCGAGCGAGGCGCGGACTAAGCCGTAGGCGGAAGCGTTATTACTGAATACGGCAGCGACGCTGCCGTGAATACGCCCGTTTGCACAGGCGTCAAGGATGGACTGAAGATTGCTTCCGTTGCCGGAAATCAGCACAACCAGCTTTTTCATGACGTGATGACCACACGCTCTTCCGCTTCTGATGCGTTAATCACGCCAATTTTCCAGGCATTTTCACCAGCGGCGCGCATCAGTTCAACGGCGTTATCCGCATCGGCAGGGCTCAGTGCAATCACCATACCGACGCCACAGTTGAACGTGCGGTACATTTCATGACGGCTGACATTACCGGCCTGCTGCATCCAGCTAAACACGGCGGGCCACTGCCAGCTGTTCTCGTCAATCACGGCCTGGGTGTTATCGGGCAGCACGCGTGGGATATTTTCCCAGAAACCGCCACCGGTAAGGTGAGCGATAGCGTGAACATCGACCTGTTCGATCAGGCTCAGGATGTTCTTGACGTAGATACGGGTTGGCTCAAGCAGATGATCGGCAAGCGGTTTGCCTTCCAGCTGTTCCACCAGCGGATCGGTACCACTGACTTCCAGAATTTTGCGCACCAGTGAATAACCATTGGAGTGCGGGCCGCTGGAACCTAATGCGATCAGGACATCGCCATCCTGCACTTTGCTGCCATCAATGATGTCTGACTTCTCAACCACGCCCACGCAAAAGCCAGCCACGTCGTAGTCTTCGCCATGATACATGCCTGGCATTTCAGCGGTTTCACCGCCCACCAGTGCACAGCCTGACTGCAGGCAACCCTCGGCGATACCGGTGATAACGGCGGAAGCGGTATCCACATCCAGTTTGCCGGTGGCGTAATAATCCAGGAAGAAGAGCGGTTCAGCGCCTTGTACCACCAGGTCGTTGACACACATCGCCACCAGGTCAATGCCGATGGCATCGTGGCGCTTGAGATCCATCGCCAGACGCAGTTTGGTACCTACGCCGTCGGTGCCGGAGACCAGCACGGGTTCACGGTATTTTTGCGGCAGCGCACAAAGCGCACCGAAACCGCCCAGTCCACCCATTACTTCCGGGCGACGCGTCTTTTTCACTACGCCTTTAATACGGTCAACCAGAGCGTTACCAGCATCAATATCAACACCGGCGTCTTTGTAACTGAGAGAGGTCTTATCGGTCACTGCGAGGTCCCCACGCGAGTTGCGGTTGGTGGTTTAATATAAAGCGCGGCAATTCTACCAGCGCAGGCAAACGTTTGCGAGTCTCAGATTGCGTCCCTGGCGATTTTCATTAATCCTTACTTTGTCCTGACAAAATGCATTTGATTGCGCAAGCACATGTGGCGCAGGGGCGAAAAGGCGGTATAATCCGGCGATTTTTTTTTAGCTCAACTCACTCCGGGAGAACAACAATGAAGATCGTGGAAGTTAAACACCCGCTGGTCAAACATAAACTGGGACTGATGCGTGAGCATGATATCAGTACAAAGCGTTTCCGCGAGCTGGCCTCTGAAGTTGGCAGTCTGCTGACCTATGAAGCCACCGCCGACCTGGAAACCGAAAAGGTGACGATTGAGGGCTGGAATGGCCCGGTTCAGGTTGATCAAATCAAAGGTAAAAAAATCACCGTGGTGCCTATTCTGCGTGCCGGTCTGGGCATGATGGAAGGGGTGCTCGAACACGTTCCCAGCGCGCGCATCAGCGTTGTAGGCGTTTACCGTGACGAAGAAACCCTGGAGCCAGTACCTTATTTCCAGAAGCTGGTTTCAAATATTGAAGAGCGCCTGGCGTTAGTGGTTGACCCGATGCTGGCCACAGGCGGCTCGATGATCGCCACGATCGATCTGTTAAAGAAAGCGGGCTGTAGCAGCATAAAAGTGCTGGTGCTGGTCGCTGCGCCTGAAGGCATTGCCGCGCTGGAAAAAGCGCATCCGGATGTTGAGCTTTACACCGCTTCTGTGGATCAGGGACTCAACGACAAAGGCTATATCATCCCGGGTCTGGGTGATGCTGGCGATAAAATCTTCGGCACCAAGTAATGACGAAAATGCGCGGCTCCACGCATCACGGTGTTTTCAGCCTGCAGCAGCAGGCCGGGCCGCTTTTTTCTGTCGTAACAGACCATCAAATGAATTAGCCGACCACAGAGTCGGCTTTTTTTTATCTAAAAACAGACGATTAACTCAAGGGGACTTTTAATGACTCGTCGCGCTATCGGCGTTAGCGAACGGCCGCCATTACTGCAAACCATTCCGCTCAGCCTGCAACATCTGTTTGCCATGTTTGGCGCTACGGTATTAGTACCGATTCTGTTCCACATCAATCCGGCGACGGTATTGCTGTTTAACGGTATTGGCACCTTGTTGTATCTGTTTATTTGTAAAGGAAAAATCCCGGCTTATCTGGGATCGAGCTTTGCCTTTATTTCGCCCGTCTTGCTGCTGCTGCCGCTGGGCTATGAAGTGGCGCTGGGCGGTTTTATTATGTGTGGCGTGTTGTTCTGCCTGGTTGCGCTGATCGTTAAAAAAGCCGGGACAGGCTGGCTGGATGTGATGTTCCCGCCTGCGGCGATGGGCGCCATCGTGGCCGTCATTGGTCTGGAACTGGCTGGCGTAGCCGCGAATATGGCCGGACTGCTTCCTGCCGAAGGCCAGTCGCCGGACGGCACAACCGTCTTGATTTCCGTCGTCACCCTGGCCGTCACCGTGTTTGGTTCGGTCTTGTTTCGTGGTTTTATGGCCATCATTCCGATTCTGATCGGTGTGCTGGTGGGTTACGCGCTTTCCGCATTCATGGGCATCGTGGACTGGAGCGGCGTTGAACATGCGCCCTGGTTTGCCTTACCAACCTTTTATACGCCGCGCTTTGAGTGGATTGCCATGCTGACCATTCTGCCTGCTGCTCTGGTGGTTATCGCCGAGCATGTGGGCCACCTGGTGGTCACGGCGAATATCGTGAAAAGAGATCTGGTGCGCGATCCCGGGCTGCATCGTTCGATGTTCGCCAACGGCTTATCGACGGTCATTTCAGGTTTCTTTGGATCAACGCCTAACACAACCTACGGCGAAAACATCGGCGTGATGGCGATTACCCGTGTTTACAGTACCTGGGTGATTGGCGGTGCGGCCATTTTCGCCATTTTACTTTCCTGCGTGGGCAAACTGGCGGCCGCGATTCAGGCGATTCCGGTGCCCGTTATGGGCGGCGTGTCCTTGCTGCTGTATGGGGTTATCGGTGCGTCCGGTATTCGCGTATTGATTGAATCTAAAGTGGATTACAACAAGGCGCAAAACCTGATCCTGACCTCAGTTATCCTGATTATTGGCGTTAGCGGGGCGAAAGTGCATATCGGTGCTGCCGAGCTAAAAGGCATGGCGCTGGCAACACTCGTCGGCGTTGCGCTGGCCTTAATCTTTCGGGTGATTTCCGTATTGCGTCCGGAAGAAGTGATTCTGGATGCAGAAGATAACCCCGAGTCGTCATCGCGCAGCTAGACGTCAATACGCGGGCAGGGATGCCCGATTCATCTCTGGTTAAAAACTATGATAGACTTGCCCCGATTTTTGCTTGTTCTCTTGCTGAGGTGCTTCTGAACACGCCGGCACAATTGTCATTGCCACTCTATTTACCTGACGACGAAACCTTCGCCAGCTTCTGGCCGGGTGAAAACCCGTCGCTCATTGCCGCGATTAAGGGTGCGCTTAGCCAGCAGCATGGCAGCTATCTCTATTTCTGGTCTCGTGAAGGGGGCGGTCGCAGCCATCTGCTGCACGCCGCCTGCGCTGAAATGTCCGCACGCGGCGAAGCCGTGGGCTATGTGCCGCTTGATAAACGAACCTGGTTTGTCCCGGAAGTGCTGGAAGGCATGGAGCAACTGCCGCTGGTTTGCATCGACAATATTCAATGCATTGCGGGAGACGAAGCATGGGAAATGGCGATTTTCGATCTCTATAACCGCATCCTGGAAACCGGCAATACTCGGTTATTTATTACCGGCGATCGCCCACCGCGTCAGCTTAATTTGCATTTGCCCGACCTGGCATCCCGCCTCGACTGGGGGCAAATTTATCGTCTACAGCCGCTTTCCGATGAAGATAAGTTACAGGCTTTACAACTGCGTGCCGGATTGCGGGGATTTGAACTGCCCGAAGACGTTGGTCGGTTTTTGCTGAAGCGGCTCGATCGTGAAATGCGTACCCTGTTTGATACGCTGGATCGCCTGGACAGTGCGTCGATCAGCGCCCAGCGTAAGCTGACGATTCCCTTCGTGAAAGAAACCCTCGGTCTCTAAATAATCTCCAGCACCGCTTCGGGCGGACGTCCCAGTCGGGCGCGATCGCCGTTAACCACAATGGGTCGCTCGATCAATTTGGGATGTTCCAGCAGGGCGTCCAGCAACGCGCTTTCCCCGATTTCTGGCCGATCCAGCCCCAGCGCCGCATATAATGGCTCTTTATGGCGCATCAACTCACGCGCGCTTTGCATGCCCAGTTTCTGCAGCAGGATTTGCAGGGTCTGGCGATCGGGCGGTGTGTCCAGATAACGCACGATTGTCGGGTGAATACCCTTTTGCTCCAGTAGCGCCAGGGTTTCCCGGCTCTTGCTGCAGCGCGGATTATGATAAAGCGTCACCATACTATTATCCTTTTTGATACTGCTTAAAGCGTTGCTGAAGCTGACGCAGCTGATCGATGCGGGCATCGTATCGGGCCTGTTTCAGACTGCCGAGCGGCACCTGTGCACTGGCACGGCTCAGGGCACTAATGGCCTGATCGAGCTGGCCGTTCAACGCCAGACTTTCGGCGCGGGCAAAGAGTTCTTCATCTGTCTGTCCCTGCTGTGCTGAGGCCTGAGCCAGCAGATCCCATCCGTTGGTATCATCTTTATGTGTCCAGGTATAGCGGTTCAGGATGCGGCTGGCATTCGCGGGCTGTTTCGCTTCCACATAAGCGTTAGCGAGGTTTAGCTGCACGACCGGGCTGGTTTTTGCCGCCTGCGTGGCGGTCAGCATAGCTATTGCCTGCTGCGGCTGGTTCAGGCCGATATCAATGTCCGTCATCAGGTCCAGCAGCCAGACATTTTCAGGCTGTTTAGCCAGCAGGGGTGCCACGATCTTTTTCGCCTCGCCATAGCTTTTGGCCTGAAGAAACTGCACGGCTTTACCGTACTGTGAGGCGAGCTGTTCGCGAGAATTACCGTTGGCATATTGCGTGAGCAAATCGTCCGTCAACTGGTTGCGGCCCGTCGAATACATGCCTAGTGACCGCACTTTGGCCAGATAGAAGTCTTGTGATGACTGCACGACCACCGGACGCATCTGGTTGGCACGGTTGCGCGCATCGGCAAGGCGGCTGTCAGGCAGCGGGTGCGTTAACAGTATTTCAGGCGGTTTTGAAGAGAAACGGCTCTGATCAGCCAGTTTTTGCAGGAAGTTAGGCATGGCTTGGGGATCAAACCCCGATCGCTGCAACACCTGAATACCGATGCGATCTGCTTCCTGCTCATTGTTCTGGGTAAAGCTAATAATTCCCTGCTGCGTGCCTGCCAGCGTGCCGCTGAGTGCCGCCATCCCCATCTGCGGGCTGGCCATTGCCAGTAAAATGGAGCCAAGAGCGCCCACCCAGGTCAGCGGCGCATTGCGTTTTTGATCTTCCATCGCGCGCGCCAGATGGCGTTGCGTGACGTGGGAAATTTCATGGGCCATCACCGACGCCAGCTGGCTCTCATTATCCGTAAAACGGAACAGGGCCGCGTGCAGCACCACATTACCGCCAAAAAAGGCGAACGCGTTGAGCTCATCGTTCTGAATCAGAAAAAAGTGGAAAGGCGTTTTAACCCCGTCCGCATGTGAAACCAGGCGCTGCCCGAGTTGGTTGATGTACTGATTCAGTAAGGGATCGTTAATCAGCGGGGCGCTGGCGCGGAGCTGGCGGACGTAGAAGTCGCCCATCTGCAGTTCCTGATTAATCGACAAGGTCGAGGCTGCCGTTGTCCCCATATCCGGCAATGAGTCACTGATATCTGCGTGCGAGGTTAACGGGCAGGATAATGTCAGTGCAGGGAGCAGCGTCGCAATCAGCGTCTTTTTTAACCGGTTCAACATGCCTTTATCCTGTAATGAATCCCTGATTTAGCCAGGTAAGCAGCGGAAATGTTCTTTTTTTACGTCAATATTGGTGCCTTCTTCGTATCTTAACCACTGGTGGGGAAGAATGAAATGGCGCAGTGGCAGCAGGTGCAGGGGATTGTGCGTAAAACGCGACCTGTCAGGCCACGGTGGGCGACAGAACGTCATACGGATGCACAACGCTGGCCTGTCAGCGGGCTGAGTAAAGACACCGACGTGGCGATGATCATCCCCTCTCCGCTGAGGCGACGAAGGGGCAAAGCTCGGGCAGCATCTCTTTCCGTGACCCGGCAATGACGCTCGGTTCTTGCGCGCCGAAAGTCTCCCTCCCGGCTTCATGCCGGCTCTCTTCAGCAAGGCCACCGCGCCTTACAGCAAAATCAGAACGCTGCCTTTGGCTGCGACGTGTTGGCGGCATTTTGGGCTGCTGTCACCACAACGTCATCTTGCCGTGATGTGCGTGTCACACAACGCCGTTAGTTTACGCAGCAATGAGATCGATCTCATTACGGATAAACGAGGGTGAGATGAGTGATTTAATCAGTGTGGCGGTACTGGCAGGCGTTTCGCGAGCAACCGCGGCCCGTGCCTTTTCCGATCCCCATCTGCTCAAGCCTGGCACCCTGAAAAAAGTGCTGGATGCGTCGGAACAGCTGGGGTTCAGACCAAACCATATTGCGCGCCAGCTTCGCACGCAACACTCCACCACGCTGGGGGTTTTACTTCCTTCACTCAGTAACCCGGTATTTGCCTTGCAGCTTGAGGCCATGGAGCAACAGGCGCGGCTGGCGGGTTATGGCCTGCTGGTGGCAACGACGGATTACCAGCCAGAACGCGAAGCGGCCATTGTCGAACATATGTTGCGTCAGCGCGTCGCGGGCCTGGTGCTGACCGTGTCCGACGCGGACAGCAGCAGCGTATTACCGACGCTGGCAGCGGCGCACATGCCCTTTGTGCTGGCGCATAACGTCCCGCAAAACCAAAACTGGCGCTGTGTGTACGTGGATAACCGCCGCGCGATGGCGGAAGCCACGGCACATTTGATTGCGCTGGGCCATCAGCATATCGCCATGGCGGCAGGGCCGATGTTGCAGTCTGACCGTGCACGCCAGCGTTATCTGGGCTATTGCGATGCCATGCAGCAGGCGGGATTGGTCCCTCGCGGGCTGATTGACATGCCAAGTCATATCCAATCCCGATTCGATCCGCTTTTACCGCTGATCAACGGCCCTGACCCGCTGACCGCCGTGATTTGCAGTAACGATTTGCTGGCGATCAGTCTGATTGGCGCGGCGGCACGTGCAGGCATTCAGGTGCCGCAACAGCTGTCGGTCATGGGGTTTGATGGCATTGCCATTGGCGAACAGCTTTCGCCATCACTCGCCAGCGTAGTGCAGCCCAGCGATCAGTTGGGTGCCTGCGCAATCGATATGCTTCTCCAACCTTCTCACGATGACTCGCGCCTGCTGGACCACCGGCTGCGTACAGGCGAGAGCATCGCGGCCGTATTTCACTCGTCAACATCAGGGAACCATCATGTCTACATACAATAAAATCACGCTGCTTGCCAGGGCGGCATTCTTTACCGCCTGCGCATTTTCCAGCCCGCTGGTGCAGGCGGCTGAAAATGCTATCTGCTACAACTGCCCACCCGAATGGGCGGACTGGGCCACTGAGCTGCAGGCCATCAAGAAAGACACCGGTATCGTGGTGCCGCAGGATAACAAGAACTCAGGACAGGCTCTGGCGCAGTTGGTTGCCGAGAAAGGTAATCCGGTTGCCGACGTGGTGTACTACGGCGTCAGCTTCGGTATCCAGGCGGCGCAGGCAGGCGTGATTGCTGACTACAAGCCAGCCAACTGGGATCAGGTGCCGACAGGCATGAAAGATCCGGAGGGGAAATGGGTTGCACTGCACTCCGGCACGATGGGCTTTATGGTGAATGTGGATGCCCTGGGCGGCGCGCCCATTCCCAAATCCTGGGACGATCTGCTGAAGCCAGAATACAAAGGCATGGTGGGCTATCTCGATCCGGCCAGTGCGTTTGTCGGTTATGTTGCCGCCGTGGCGGTAAACCAGGCGAAAGGGGGCAGCATGCAGGATTTCACCCCAGCCCTGACCTGGTTCAAAAAGTTACAGGCGAACAAGCCTGTCGTGCCTAAGCAGACCGCCTACGCGCGTCTTATCTCCGGTGAGATCCCGATTCTGCTGGATTACGACTTCAATGCCTATCGCGCCAAATATAAAGACCATGCCAATGTGGCATTTGTGATCCCACAGGAAGGAACGGTCACGGTGCCTTACGTCATCAGCCTGGTGAAAAACGCGCCCCATGCCGCCAACGGCAAAAAAGTCATGGACTATGTGCTGTCTGATAAAGGTCAGGCGATTTGGGCCAATGCCTATCTGCGTCCGGTGCGTCCTTCTGCCATGTCTGCTGAGGCTAAAACGCACTTTCTGCCAGACAGTGATTACGCCCGTGCGCACACTGTGGACTACCAGCAGATGGCCGATGCACAGAAAGCCTTCTCTGCCCGTTACCTGAGTGAGATTCGGTAATGGCACCGTCTGACGCCCGCCGCGATTTACCGGTGGCTTCGCGCCACCGGTCACGCCGACGCGAGCAGGGGGCTAACTGGCCATGGATGCTGCTGCCTGCGTTACTGTTTTTTGCCGCGTTCTGGCTGTTGCCTTTCGCCCGTTTATTACAGATGGGCATGACGCCAGATCGCAGCACCCAGCACAGTGGTTACTGGACGGTGCTTACCCAGCCGCAATATCTGCAAAGCCTGGTGAATACCGTACTGTTGTCGCTGTCGGTCACGCTATTGACGTTGGTCATTGCCACTGTGGTGGGCTGCTTTCTGGCCCGCCAGCGCTTCACCGGGCGCGGAACGTTGCTGGCACTGCTGACCTTTCCCCTGGCTTTTCCTGGCGTGGTGGTGGGGTTTTTAGTGGTGATGCTGGCGGGACGGCAGGGCGTTCTGGCCCAGATCAGCCTGCGCCTGTTTGACGAGCGCTGGACGCTGGCCTATTCACTGACCGGGCTGTTCATTGGTTATCTCTACTTTTCACTGCCGCGCGCCATAGTGACATTAGTGGCCGCCAGCGAAAAACTGGATCGCTCGCTGGAAGAGGCGGCCCGTTCGTTAGGTGCCAGCCAGTGGCGCATTGTCTGGGATGTGATTGTGCCGGGGCTTAAACCGGCACTGCTCTCCAGCGGTGCGCTCTGCTTTGCCACCAGCATGGGCGCATTCGGCACCGCATTTACTCTGGGAACTGACCTGAGTGTCCTTCCGCTCACCATCTATGGCGAATTTACCAACTACGCGAACTTCGCCACTGCTGCGGCGCTGTCGGTGGTCATGGGGGCCGTTGCCTGGGCAGGCTTAATGCTGGCGCGGGTGCTCACCCAATCCCGCCAGGAGACGTCGTCATGAAACGTCGTGGTTTATTTTACCTGCAAATCGCCATTACCACGCTGACTGCTCTGTTCATGATTGTTCCGGTCATCCTGTCGATGCTGGCGGGCGTGACGCAGAACTACTTTGTTGGTTTGCGCAGCGGACTGACGCTGAAATGGGTGGAACAGGTTTGGGAGATGTACAGCGACACCTTTTGGCTGTCACTGTTAATCGCCGTCAGCTGTCTGGCGGTCACCCTGGTGATCGGTGTGCCGGCCGCCTGGGGCTTACTGAAATCGCCGTCGCGCTGGTCATCACGCATTGAAGAGTGCCTGATGTTGCCGGTAGCGCTACCGGGCCTGGCCACCGCACTGGGCATTATCCTGCTGTACGGTCAGTTCAGCAGCCTGCGTGACAGCTGGGTTTTTATCTTGATCGGCCACGTCCTTTTTACGCTGCCGTTTATGATTCGCCCGGTGCTGGCGGTGATGCAGGCTATTCAGCTACCGCGCCTTGAAGAGGCTGCCGCCAGCCTGGGGGCGGGCTTCTGGCGTCGCTTTTTCACCGTGGTGGTGCCTAACTGCCGCAACGGCATTCTCGCCGGAGCCTTTATGGTGATCACGCTATCGGTAGGCGAATTTAACATTACCTGGATGTTACATACGCCACTCACCAAAACCCTGCCCGTGGGCCTGGCCGACAGCTATGCCTCCATGCGGCTGGAAGTGGGGTCGGCCTATACCTTGATCTTTATTTTAATGATTTTACCACTGTTGCTGATGCTCAACGCCTGTAATCACTGGCTTGAACGCCAGTCTCGTCAGCAACACAGGGAGGAGAAAGCATGATCCTTGAGGCTGTAAACGTGACGCTGCGCGGCTGCGCACGCCGCTTTAATCATCACCAGGCGCTCCATCCGCTCGATCTGAGCGTGCGGTCAGGCGAAACCCTGGTGTTGCTGGGCCCATCCGGCTGCGGCAAAACGACCACGTTACGCATTATCAGCGGCCTGGAGAGCACCGATGCGCCGGGTGAAGTGTGGTTTGACGATCGCAACGTGACCGACCTGCCTGTCGAGAAACGTAACGTGGGAATGGTCTTTCAAAACTACGCCCTGTTCCCCACGCTGAACGTGGCACAGAACGTGGCTTATGGCTTGAAAGTGCAGGGCATCCCGCGCCACGAGCGAGAGGCACGTGTTGAGGAAATGCTGGAACTGGTCGATCTCACTTCCCTGGCCCAACGTCATATCGACAAGCTCTCCGGCGGACAGAAACAGCGCGTGGCGCTGGCAAGAGCGCTGGCGGCACGGCCTAAAGTGCTGCTGTTTGACGAGCCGCTGGCGGCGCTGGATGCCAAACTGCGCGAGCGGCTGCGTCTGGAAATCGGGAGCCTGTTAAAAAAACTGGCTATCACCGCCGTGTACGTGACCCACGATCAGCAGGAAGCCATGGCGCTGGGCGATCGTATTGCCGTCATGGAGCAGGGACGCCTGGTGCAGATCGACACGCCGCAGGCCATCTATCAGCGTCCGGCCTCTCGCTTTGTGGCGGATTTCGTTGGCGCGATTAACTGTATCGCACGTGATGAGCAGGGCCATCCGCTGCGTTTTTGTCGCCCAGAGGATGTGCTGCTGGCAGACGAAGGCCGCTATGCACAGCACGGTTATATCGTTGCCAGCACCTTTCTCGGAGCATCCCAACGTTTGATGATCGATATCGGGCTGGACAAGCCGATTCAGGTAGAGCGACACGCACGGGAAACCTGGCACGCCGGGCAGCGCGTCAGCTGGTCGGTGGCTGAGCAGGCCGCGCTTGAATTTACTGTTTAAGGAGACAACGTTTGTCTGTTGAACCTACGCTGATTGCGCAAATCAGCGACTTGCATATTAAAGCCCACGGTCGTCTGTCGTATAAAAAGGTCGATACCTATAACGCCCTGCTACGGGCGATTAACACCCTGAATGGGCTTAGGCCGCGGCCCGATGCCGTGGTAATAACCGGTGACCTGGTGGATTTTGGCACGGCGGCAGAGTATCAGACGTTACGGCAGGCGCTGGCAACGCTGGATCTGCCGTTTTATCTGATGGCGGGCAATCATGACGATCGCCAGGCATTGAGGGCGGCGTTTCCCGATCATCCTTATTTGCAGCAGGGGCCAACGCTCAACTGGCGGCAGGAGGTGAAGGGTATTCAACTGCTGGCGCTCGACTCCAGCGTGCCGCAGCAACCGTGGGGCCAGCTTGATGAGCAGCAGCTTAGCTGGCTGGATGCAGCACTGACCGCGTCACCGAGCGTGCCGACGCTGGTAATGCTGCATCATCCGCCGTTTGCCTGCGGGATCGATCATATGGATCGCCAGCGATTACGCGATCCCGACGCACTGGCGGCGATTGTTGCCCGCCATCCGCAGACAGAACGCGTGCTGTGCGGCCATGTGCATCGCGCCATTCAGACGCGCTTTGCAGGAACTCTGGCCTGTATTGCGCCTGGCGTCTCCCATCAGGTCGCGCTGGATCTGCAACCGGATGGGCCTGCAAATTTTGTGCTGGAACCGGCCGGATTTTTGCTCCATCGCTGGCATCCACAGCAGGGAATGACGACGCATCAATGTGCCATTGGTGACTATGACGGGCCCTGGCCTTTTTATGACCAAAACGGTTTAATCGATTAAAGGCCGTACAGGCTGACTTTTTGGTGAATGCCGCGCTTAAACCTGCTCAAATTGTCCTACAGCGTGTAGACTTACACGCAGTAGGACCGCTATTACCATAAAAACAACAGAGCCAGGCACAGCAAAATGAATCTTTGCACTGTGGCGTCCACGCCATGCTAATTAATTTCCGTCCCCGGGCGGACTTACGCACGCTTATTGCGCTGCTGGTAATTACCAGTATTGTCATCACGCTTGCCAATAATTTATATGCGACCTGGCGCGTGCAACGCATGGTGCTGATTGACAGCACGCTGGAAGCCAACCGCGCGTATGCCGCCAAGCTGGCCTCCACCAGTGAGGTTTTTTTCCGTCTGGCGCAGTCTCAACTGCACTTTAGCGCCAATGTACTGGGAAAAGATTTCAATAATGCGTCACTGCTCAAAGCGGAAGTTAACCGTTTACGTGAACAGACCGACAGTTTCAACTCTGTCGCCGTGGTAGATGACAACGGCAACGTTCGGGCGATATCACCTGAATCCCTGACTTTAACGGGGATGCATCTGACCAGCGATGCGGCCCGCGAAGCGCTGCAAACCCGACAGCCGTTAATTAGCAAACCGACGGTTTCCGCTGCGAATAACCTGCTTATTTTTGTCTCATGGCCGATCTGGAATAACCAGGGACGCTATCTGGGTTATATTGGCGGCACGATTTACCTTAAAAAGAAAAGTATTCTGAACGCGCTGCTGGGTGAACAGTTTTATCGTGACGGCACCAGCGTGTTTGTTCTCGACAGTAATAACCAGGTGCTGTATCACCAGAATCGTCAAATGGTCGGCAAAATTATGCCGCCGTTGATGAGCGAACGTGAGCGCCAGGAAAAAGATAATGGCTCGCTGGTCTTAACGGAGACCGACAAACCGACCCGGCTGGCGGGTTACGCCATCGTCCCGACGACCGGCTGGATGGTGGTGGCACTGAAGCCTGTCGACGTCACGCTGCAACCGCTGTCGGGCCTGCTCCTGAAAGTCCTGAAACGTTCTGTGCCCTTTGCGCTGCTGACCTTGCTGGTGGCGGTCATTCTGGCGCGGATGATCGCCATGCCGCTCTGGCAGTTGGCCCGCAAGGCCAGCAAAATTGATGCCTCAAGCGCCACTTATGAAATTGGCGGCATTCGCGCATGGTACTTTGAGGCCGCGCAGGTAAAACGCGCGCTACTCACCGGCATTGGTCTGGTACAGGATAAAATCGGTCGCCTGAGCTCCGAAGCACAGACCGATTCACTGACCCTGTTACTGAACCGACGCGGGCTGAATGCGGTACTCGATTATTACCAGAGCATACGCCAGCCTTTCGCCGTCCTGGCTCTGGATATCGACCATTTTAAAAGCGTGAATGATAACTGGGGACACGATGTTGGCGACCGGGTGATTCAGCAGGTGGCGCAGGCGCTACGGCAGAGCGCCCGGCAGTCGGACGTGGTCAGCCGTAACGGTGGCGAAGAGTTTTTAATGCTGCTGCCGAATACCTCTCTGAAAGAAGCAGAGGCCACGGCCGAGCGGATTCGGAACAGCATCGCGGAAAAAGAGATTGAGGAAGTCGGTCATATCACCATATCCATCGGTGTGGCCGAATGGGACGCGCGCCGGTTGCCACTGGAAAGCAGCCTGAAGCGGGCCGATGATGCCCTGTATCAGGCTAAAAACACCGGGCGCAACTGCACCGTGGTCGCGAAACGCGTTAAAGCGTCTTAATCGTTAACCGCGTCGGCAGACCTGGCGCTTCGCCCGTGCGGGGAAATCCCGCGGCGGGCCGGGGCGAATCATCAGGAATTGATATGTTCCCGGCAGTAGCGCCGCTTCCAGCTGGCGGGCGTTAAGCCGGTGTGCTTGCGGAATATCTGGCGAAAATAGCCTACATCATTGAACCCACACTGGCGCGCCACCTCGGTTAGCGGCAGCTTGTCGCCGATCAGCAATTTTTCTGCCATTAACACACGCTGCCGGTGGATGGCTTCCGTCAGCGTCAGGCGAAATACGCGCCGGTAAACGCGTCCCAGATAATCCGCATTGCAATGCAGCATTTTTGCCAGTGCGGAGGTCGAAAGCGGCAGGTGATACTGGGTACGAATGAGCTGGTTCGCTTTCCAGGCCAGGTCAACGCCGGGACTGTCAACGACGTCCTCATGCAGGGCGGGAGCGGCGAGCTGCTGGAGGATCAGCAGTAAAATACATTCCAGTGCGACGCTCCGGTGAATGTTTTCCTGCTCGCTGAGGAACTGCCTGAACAGGGCGATGATATAGGCCGGATCGCCAACGCGGGTATGCTGGGGAAGATGCAGTAGTGCCTGGTGTAATCCATGTTGAGGCTTCGGCTGTTTCAACCAGTCAAAATGCAGCCAGTAAAATTTCAGATCCGCCGGAAAAATCCCTTCACCCATATGCAAATGCCCGGGCCTGAGCAGCAGGCTTTCGCCGGCCTGCACGCTGTACAGCACGTCATCCTCGCGAATGGTTAACTGACCGCGCTCAACGAAGATGATCTCCCACGAGGTCAGCCTGCGTGCCGGATGTGTCCCGACACCGCGTGAAATAAACAGCCCGCCATTTTGCACCCGAACCGGAAACGCTATGGATAATTCGAACATCATTATTCATTTTCCCGCTGCGACAACCCTGACAATCACCTTTGTCTATGATTATTAACAAAAAACCACGAATGTATCTGATCCACTTCACAGTTTGCTTCACAGGTCGGAATTACCCCGTTTTTATACTTTTTTGTGCTCTTGTTGGTTAACGGATTCCTGACAGAATAAATCGGGTAAGGCGCTAAAACACCAATAAGCCCGCCAGAAAGCGGGTCATCCTCTCTGTCCTGCATGAGGCGTTTTTATGACTTCTACCACCATCGCTCAGGCCGATCTTAGCCAGTCGGCGACGCAGAGTGCGCTGTCCCTGCGTGAAAAAATAGGTTACGGGCTGGGAGACGCCGGCGGCACGGTGATCACCTGCCTGATCATGAACTTTCTGACGTTTTTCTACACCGATGTCTTTGGCTTAACACCTGCGCTGGTCGGCACCCTGTTTATGGCGCTGCGCGTGTTTGATGCGATATCCGATCCGGTGATGGGCGTGATTGCCGACCGTACGCATAGCCGATGGGGACGTTTCCGTCCCTGGCAGCTGTGGGTCGCTGTCCCCATTGGCATCATTGGTGTCCTGACGTTCACGGTGCCCGCCGTCAGCATGGACATGAAAATCGTTTGGGCGTTTGCCACCTACCTGCTGCTTTCCGTCAGCTATACCGCCATTAATGTGCCCTATTGCGCGCTGATTAACACCATGACCACCCGCCACACAGAAGTGCTGGCGTGCCAGTCATGGCGGTTTGTGCTGTGCGGCGTGGCCGGATTTCTGGTCTCGGTAGGGCTGCCGTGGCTGGTTTCTGTCTTAGGTAAGGGGAATGCGGCACTCGGCTATCAGTCTGGCGTCGGCATTTTGTGCGCTCTGGCGGTCGTGATGTTCCTGTGCTGCTTCTTCTGGGTTCGCGAGCGCGTACCGCTGGACAGCCTGGGCAAGTTTACCCTGCGCGAACATATGGCCGGGTTGCGTAAAAACGATCAGCTGTTACTGATGCTGGTGATGTCGTTTTTGCTGATTAACGTGTTCAATATCCGTGGCGGCGGCTACATGTACTTCATCACCTATGTGTTACAGGGCAGCACCGCCTACACTTCGCTGTTTTTTACCATGGTGACCTTAGCCTCTATCTTAGGCGCGGTCATCGTTAACCCGCTGGCAAAACACATCGACACCGTCCGGCTCTACTACTGGACCAATTTTGTGCTTGCCGTGCTGGCGGTCATGATGTGGTTCCTGCCGGTGGGGCCGTCATGGCAGGTATTATGGCTGGTGGTGATCCTCGTCAACGGCGTCATTCTGGGGTTCACGCTCCCGCTGCACTTTGCCCTGATGGCCTTTGCCGATGACTACGGTGAATGGAAAAACGGCGTCCGCTCATCGGGCATGAATTTCGCGTTTAACCTGTTCTTTATTAAGCTTGCCTGGGCCTCCAGCGGCGTCATTATCAGCCTGCTGTTTATCCTGGTGGCTTACAAGCCAGGAATCACGCATCAGACACCGGCATCCTTGCAGGGCATTACCGCAATGGAAACGTTGTTGCCTGCCCTGTTTCATCTGCTGCTGCTATTCGCCATCCGCGCCTGCAAGCTCAATAACCCGATGATGGCGCAGATTTCCAGCGACCTGCGAATTCGCCATGTCCCGTCCTGAGGAGAGTAAAATGTCTGTCAATGAAGTCGATCTGCATAAGCTGACGATTCACGATCCCTTTCTCGGTCAGTATCAACGACTGGTGCGGGAGGTGGTCATTCCTTATCAATGGGAGGCGCTCAACGATCGGATCGACGAAGCCGATCCCAGCCATGCCATCGAAAACTTTCGCATCGCGGCTGGCCAGCAGGAAGGGGAATTTTATGGCATGGTTTTCCAGGACAGCGATGTCGCGAAATGGCTGGAAGCCGTCGCCTGGTCACTTTGCCAGAAGCCTGATGCAGAACTGGAAAAGACGGCGGATGAGGTGATTGAACTGGTGGCGGCGGCGCAGTGCGAGGATGGTTATCTCAATACCTACTTCACGGTGAAAGCGCCGGAAGATCGCTGGACGAATCTTGCCGAATGCCATGAGCTGTATTGCGCCGGACACATGATTGAGGCGGGCGTGGCGTTTTACCAGGCAACAGGTAAACGCCGTTTACTTGAGGTGGTGTGCAAGCTTGCCGATCACATCGACAGCATGTTTGGCCCCGGCGAAAATCAGCTGCACGGCTACCCAGGCCATCCGGAGATCGAGCTGGCGTTGATGCGGCTGTATGAAGTGACCCAGGACCCACGCTATATGGCGCTGGTAGATTATTTTATCGCGCAGCGGGGAACGCAGCCTCACTTCTATGATATTGAGTACGAGAAGCGCGGGCAGACCTCCTACTGGAATACCTATGGCCCGGCCTGGATGGTGAAGGACAAGGCTTACAGCCAGGCGCATCAACCCCTTGCAGAACAGCAGCACGCGGTGGGACATGCTGTGCGGTTCGTTTATCTGATGACCGGCGTGGCGCACCTTGCGCGTCTGAGCCAGGACGAAGAAAAACGTCAGGACTGCCTGCGGCTATGGCACAACATGGCGCAGCGGCAGCTGTATATTACCGGTGGCATCGGCTCCCAGGGCAGCGGTGAAGCATTCAGTAGCGATTACGATTTACCGAATGACACGGTTTATGCCGAAAGCTGCGCGTCCATTGGCCTGATGATGTTTGCCAGACGTATGCTGGAAATGGAAGCCGACAGCCAGTACGCCGACGTAATGGAACGCGCGCTGTATAATACGGTACTGGGCGGCATGGCGCTGGACGGGAAACACTTCTTCTACGTCAATCCGCTGGAGGTGCACCCGAAAACCCTCAGTTTTAATCATATCTACGATCATGTGAAACCTGTGCGTCAGCGCTGGTTCGGCTGTGCCTGCTGTCCACCGAACATTGCCCGTGTGCTGACCTCACTCGGCCACTATATTTATACGCCACGCGAGGATGCGCTTTATATCAATCTCTATGTCGGCAACCGGGTTGAAATACCGGTCGGTGAACATACCCTGGGCGTTAGCATAAGCGGTAATTTCCCCTGGGATGAAAAGGTCACCATCAGCGTCGATGTCGCGCAGCCCGTGCAACATACGCTGGCGTTACGTCTGCCTGACTGGTGTGAGGCGCCGCAGGTAAGCTGTAACGGCGACGCTGTGACCGATCGCGCCCGCAAGGGTTATCTCTACATTGAGCGACAGTGGCAAGAGGGCGATACGCTCACTCTGACGCTCCCGATGCCGGTGCGCCGGGTTTATGGTAATCCGTTAGTGCGTCACGTGGCGGGCAAGGTGGCGGTTCAGCGCGGCCCGCTGGTGTACTGCCTGGAGCAGGCCGATAACGGCGAGCAGTTACACAATCTGTGGCTGCCCGCGTCGGCATCGTTCACCACCATTCAAGGACGCGGTGTTTTTGCGCATAAGGTGTTAATACAGGCTGAAGGGGTGAAAAAAACCGCCAGCGATCCTGATCGCCAGCCGCTGTGGCACTTCGATCACGCCCCTGCCGCGCAGCAAACCCAGACGCTGACGTTTATTCCCTGGTTCTGTTGGGCGAACCGGGGAGAAGGGGAGATGCGTATTTGGGTGAATGAAGCCTGACGCCTGAAAACGGCCCACAGCAGGCCGGGCGTGTTGCTGGCCTGCGGTGAAGATAATGACCCCCGTCGGCGACGATTTGCCTGCCAGTGCGTAACGGCGGGAAGCCTGAGGCCGGGGGGAATGGTGCCGCACGCACCTTCACCGCGTGCCGTTTTTCATCATCCGCTAGCACCTGTCAGGTCACGGACTGATTTTCACGTCTTTCCAGCACCAGAATATCCGGTACAATCATGGCCCTTTCTGACCTTATGGACCTGACGGCATGCTGGCTTTATTGATTCAATGGTACAAACGCCGTTTTAGCGATCCCCAGGCGATTGGCCTGCTGGTGATTCTGCTGGCGGGGTTCTGCATTCTTTTCTTCCTGAGCGGGTTGCTGGCCCCCTTACTGGTGGCGGTGGTACTGGCTTATCTGCTTGAATGGCCAACGGTACGGCTACAACGCATTGGCTGTACGCGTAGCTGGGCGACCAGCATTGTGTTGGTGCTGTTTGCCGGAATTCTGCTGGTTCTGGTGTTGATCGTCGCGCCCGTGGCCTGGCAACAGGGCATCAACCTGACGCGAGATCTGCCTAACATGCTGAACAAACTCTATCAGTATGCGGCGGGGTTACCGCGACGTTTTCCCGCCCTGGTCGATGCCGGCATCATTGATGTCATCGTCGAGAACCTGCGCGGTCGTCTCAGCGGCGTGGGCGATTCTCTGGTGAAGTATTCCCTGGCATCGCTGGTGGGATTAATGACCCTGATGATTTACCTGGTGCTGGTGCCGCTGATGGTGTTCTTTCTGCTGAAGGATAAAGAGCAGATGCTGAGTGCCGTGCGACGCGTCCTGCCGCGTAACCGTGGGCTGGCGGGTGAAGTATGGCAAGAGATGAACCAGCAAATCACCAACTACATTCGTGGCAAAGTGTTGGAGATGGTGGTGGTGGGCATCGCCAGTTGGCTGGCATTTATGTTCCTCGGCCTCAACTATTCGCTTCTGTTGGCCGTGTTGGTGGGCGTTTCAGTTCTGATTCCTTACATTGGCGCGATGCTGGTGACCATCCCGGTTATTGGTGTGGGCTTATTCCAATGGGGGCTGGATAGCGAGTTCTGGACGCTGCTTACCGTCTATCTGGTGATTCAGGCGCTGGACGGCAATGTGCTGGTGCCCATTTTGTTCTCAGAGGCGGTCAATCTTCATCCGCTGGTTATCATCTTATCGGTGGTGATCTTTGGTGGGATGTGGGGATTCTGGGGCGTGTTTTTTGCGATTCCGCTCGCAACCCTGGTCAAGGCGGTGGTGCACGCCTGGCCTGAGGCCACGCTGGATGAAACGCTGAATCGTTAAACGTTCAGGGCGCGGTAGATGCCGCGCCCTGAAGACATCAGGCTGATTTCAGATAGTCCATCACGATGTCGTGGTGATTTGACGTTTTGAAGTCGTCGAACACCTTCTCGATTTTGCCATTCGCATCCACCAGGAAGCTGATGCGATGGATGCCGTCATAGGTTTTACCCATAAAGGTTTTTTCACCCCAGACGCCAAACTGCTCACAAACCTGATGCTCCTGGTCCGACAGCAGAGTGAAGTTAAGCAGCTCTTTTTCTGCAAAACGTGACAGCTTTTCAGGTTTATCTGTGCTGATTCCCAGCACCTCGACGCCAGCTTTCTTCAGCTCATCCATGTTGTCACGCAGACCACATGCCTGCACGGTACAACCCGGCGTCATCGCTTTTGGATAGAAATAGACCAGAACGCGCTGCCCCTGGAAGTCGGCTAAATTCACTTGTTCGCCATCCTGATCGGGCAAGCTAAATTTCGGTGCGGTATCACCGGCTTTCAGTGGATTCATCACATCTCTCCATTTTGAGTTCATGCTGTGGTTAATACACCAAGAGGCGAGAAACTGCCAAATGGAAAATAATCAATTTCAGACGATTTCCTCACCTGACCGTACTTTTAACGTAGCAGAACAGTCAAGGCGGCGCTCGTCTTTACCTGCCGGGTATCACCAGTTCACGGTTATCGGCATCGTTCAGGCTATAAAGACGTAACGCGCCCTCGGCATTAAGTTCCTGACACAGTTCATTAAATGCCTGTTCAAATGCCGGACCATCGCTACGCGTTGGGCTGTGCGCCGTCATCTGAATATACAGCGTGGCGGGCCGATCCTGCTGGGCGGGCTGGATACGTGACACCAGTTCCGCAATGTTCATTTGGTGCTTATCTGTCAAATCCGTAAAGCGCTCAATGATATGCGGCGAGTCAGCCACTTCGACCTGAATAAACGCGGTATCCGCCATCGGCGGCCGGGCTGTGGCATGGGTGCGTTTCATGACGATCAGCAGCTCCAGCTCAGCGCCTTTCAGCGGCAGCGTCGACTCAATCAGCGTAATCGCGTTCCAGCTACCGGAAAGCAGCATGATGAACGTAAATTCATCCCCGAGCATGGCAAGGCGACTGTCTTCGATGTTGCAACCGCAACTGCTGACGTGGCGGGTGATCGTATTGACGATACCCGGGCGGTCAACACCCAGAGCGGTGATCACCAGGTGGTGGGGTTGAGATTGCGGCAAAATAGGATTCCCTGTGCATTTGCTAATAACCATAAGGTAAACATAAAAAAAACTGCTGACAAGCGCGGGAATGGCGGAGCTTGCTTGCTTTTCCCTAAGTGTAAAACGTACCATGAAGCACTTGTTTGTCGAGGGGATCGCCAATGTTTACGGGAAGTATTGTTGCACTCGTTACGCCAATGGATGACAAAGGTAATGTCTGCCGTGCGAGTTTGAAAAAACTGATTGATTACCATGTCGCCAGCGGTACTGCGGCGATCGTTTCCGTCGGCACCACCGGCGAGTCAGCCACGCTGAGCCATGACGAGCACGGTGATGTGGTGCTGCAAACCCTGGAACTGGCGGATGGGCGTATTCCCGTGATTGCCGGAACCGGTGCTAACGCCACAGCGGAAGGTATCTCTCTGACCAAACGCTTTGAGAATTCGGGTGTTGTCGGTTGCCTTACCGTTACGCCTTATTACAATCGCCCGACGCAGGAAGGCCTGTTTCAGCACTTTAAAGCGATTGCTGACAGTACCAGCCTGCCGCAAATGCTGTATAACGTACCTTCGCGCACCGGCTGTGATATGTTGCCGGAAACCGTTGCCCGCCTCGCTGAAATCAAAAATATTATCGGAATCAAAGAGGCAACGGGGAACTTATCGCGTGTCAGCCAGATCCAAGAGCTGGTTAATGATGAGTTCATCCTGGTGAGCGGCGACGATGCCAGCGCACTGGACTTTATGCAACTGGGCGGCAATGGCGTCATTTCGGTGACGGCAAACATAGCAGCACGCGAAATGGCCGAGCTGTGCAGGCTCGCACAGCAGGGTAATTTCGTGGAAGCTCGCCGTCTGAATCAGCGTCTGATGCACCTGCACCAGACGCTTTTCTGTGAACCTAATCCAATCCCGGTTAAATGGGCGGCAAAACAGCTAGGATTAATCGCTAATGACACGCTGCGTCTGCCTATGACGCCACTGACTGCGGTTGCACAGCCGAAAGTGGAGCAGGCGCTGGTGAAAGCGGGTTTGCGATAATTTAGGGAGTTTGAATGAATTACTCAGTAAAGCGGTCAACGGTTGCAACGGTGGTGGGGCTTTCCACCCTGATGCTGTTGTCGGCCTGTTCGAACGATCAGCGTTATAAACGTCAGGTCAGCGGTGATGAGTCTTACTTACAGGCCAGCGGGCTGCGCGAACTGAAAGCGCCGTCGGGCATGATTCTGCCTGTCCAGAACGGCGAATACGATATTCCACCGTCAACCAGCAAGGCGCCAGTGGGCAAGCAGCTCGATATTCGCCCACCTGCTCAGCCTCTGGCGCTGATGAACGGCTCACGTGCGCAGTTCAGCAATAACACCGGCGTGCTGATGTTTGATAACAGCCGCGGCTCGATTTGGTCTCAGGTTGTAGGCGTTGTACAGTCGAATAACTTCCCGATCGCTTCCCGTAATGACGCCGGACAGCAGCTGACGACCGACTGGGTACAGTGGAACCGGGCGGACGAAGATAAGCAGTATCGTGGCCGTTACCAAATCAGCGTTCAGTCGCAGAGTTATCAGCAGGTCCTGACCGTGCGTCTGCTTGAACTGCAGCAGGAAGGCAATAGCGTGACGTCGCCGGTACAGGTTCAGCGTTATACCGCACAAATGTTGAATGAAATTGCCGCCGGAATGGATAAGATCGCCACCATAAATGAAAACGCCGCAGCGGGCCGCGTCAGCGGTGCGATTGACGTGCAAAGCGGTGCCGATGATACCGGTCTGCCAATGCTGGTGCTGCGTACGCCGTTCAACGTGGCATGGCAGCGTTTACCGGCAGCCATGAATCGTGTTGGCATGGAAGTGACCGACAGCACGCGTTCGACTGGCAGCATGAAAGTGACCTACAAGTCGCCAGGCAGCAGCACCTGGGACAGCGTAGGTGCCAAAGATCCTGAATTGCCGAACGGCGATTACAAGGTTCAGGTTGGCGACCTCGACAACCGGACCAGCCTGCAATTTATTGATCCTAAAGGCCATGTACTGACACAGGCGCAAAACGATGCGTTAGTGGCGGTGTTCCAGGCCGCACTGAATAAATAAAAAATTACCTCAGGCCGGAGATTCTCCGGCCTTTTTATTTCGTTTTTTGGCATAATAGCGCCAGACGAGGTAATCGATTGCGTCACGGCAATCAACGCAAATAGTCTGCCTCAGAACCGGATCTTTCATGTTTGGAGTTAAATAAGATGCAAAAGCGAGCTGAGTTGTATCGCGGTAAAGCGAAAACCGTATACAGCACCGATAACCCGGATCTGCTGATACTTGAATTCCGCAACGATACATCAGCCGGTGACGGCGCCCGCATTGAGCAGTTTGATCGCAAAGGCATGGTGAACAACAAGTTCAACCATTTCATCATGACGAAGCTGCAGGAAGCGGGCATTCCGACGCAGATGGAAGCCCTGCTGTCAGATAACGAAGCGCTGGTGAAAAAGCTGGACATGGTCCCGGTTGAGTGTGTGGTCCGTAACCGTGCGGCAGGTTCGCTGGTCAAGCGTCTTGGTGTTGAAGAGGGCATGGTGCTGAACCCGCCGCTGTTCGACCTGTTCCTGAAGGACGATGCTAAACACGATCCTATGGTCAACGAATCCTACTGTGAAACCTTTGGCTGGGTGAGCAAAGAGAATCTGGCACGTATGCGTGAGCTGACCTACAAAGCGAACGACGTACTGAGCAAAATGTTTGATGATGCGGGTCTGATCCTGGTGGACTTCAAGCTGGAGTTTGGCCTGTTCAACGGTGAAGTTGTGCTGGGTGACGAATTTTCACCCGATGGCGCGCGTCTGTGGGACAAAGAAACCCTGGATAAAATGGATAAAGACCGCTTCCGTCAGAGCCTGGGTGGCCTGATTGAAGCGTATGAAGCGGTAGCCCGGCGTCTGGGTGTCAAACTCGACTGAATAAAACTCAGTGAATCAATGAAAGGAGAGCCTCGGCTCTCCTTTTTTCATTTTGGCGTAAAGCTGGTGATTGCTCCGTCACGCATCTAAAATCATGCCATCAGAGTTAACCTGCCACAGGGAGCAAAACATGCGCTGGCAAGGACGTCGCGAAAGCGACAATGTAGAAGATCGCCGTAATCAGTCATCGGGCAACCGGGGAGGCCGTATTCCTCTGCCGCGCGGCAAAGCGGGCATTATCATGCTGATTCTGGTCGCGGTGGCGGGGTATTACGGTTATGACCTGACGCCGCTGCTTACTGGAGGCGAGGGCGCGTCGGTGAGCCAGCAGCAGCGCACTACTAACCCGAATCAGGACGAGGCAGCGAAGTTCACCTCGGTGATGCTGGCGACGACCGAAGATACCTGGGATAAGTTGTTCAAACAGATGAACAAACAGTATACGCCGCCGAAGCTGGTGATGTATCGCGGAGCCACGCGCACCGGCTGTGGGACCGGGCAGTCTGTTATGGGGCCTTTTTATTGCCCGGCAGACCAGACTGTCTATATCGACCTGTCCTTCTATGACGATATGAAAACCAAACTGGGGGCAGGCGGAGACTTTGCGCAGGGCTATGTGATTGCACATGAAGTCGGCCACCACGTGCAGAAGTTACTGGGCATTGAACCCCGGGTCCGTCAGATGCAGCAGGGGGCCAGCCAGACCCAGATAAACCAGCTGTCCGTAAAAATGGAGCTACAGGCCGACTGCTTTGCCGGCGTCTGGGGCCACTATATGGAGCAGGAAAAAATCCTCGACGTCGGGGACTTACAGGAAGCGTTAAACGCCGCCGAAGCCATTGGTGACGATCGCCTGCAGCAGAAAAGTCAGGGTCGGGTCGTCCCGGACAGCTTTACGCACGGCACCTCGGAGCAGCGTTATACCTGGTTCAAACGCGGATTCGACAGCGGTAACCCCGGCCAGTGCGATACCTTTGCTAATAAAGGATGAACCTGAAAGCAGTGACCTGTGCCATGCAGGCCGCCGGTATTCGGCGATTAGCCGTCATCAGCGGGGAAGCCCGCTGGTGCCAGGAGACGGCGATCGCCTGGTGCCAGACGCTGGAAGGCGACGGGCTGTGGCTGAGCGATAACGCGCCAGATGTGGGCACGCACTGTCCGACTGCCGCCTTTCGTACGCTGCTGGGGCGCGAGTTCCGTCATGCCGTTTTCGATGCCCGATATGGCTTTCATGCCGAGGCGCTGGCGGCGCTGGCAGGAACGCTGACAGCCGGTAGCTGGCTGCTACTGTTAGTGCCCGAATGGACGCGTTGGGCGCAGCAGCCCGATGCTGACAGCCTGCGTTGGGCGGATGTCAGCGAGCCGATAGCCACACCAAACTTTGTCCATCATCTGCAATACCTGATTGAAAATGATGAGCAGGTGCTGTTACACCAGCCGCTGCAGCCGCTCCTGTTGCCCAATTGGACGCCACGGCCCGCCTGGCATTGTCAGGCGGCTTTTCAGCAGCAGGCGATTTTGCACGAGCTGGCTTGTTTCTCTTCGGGCGTGGCGGTGATCACAGCGGCACGTGGCAGAGGAAAGTCGGCGCTGGCAGGCATGCTGGCCCGGCAGAACACGCGTTGCCTGATCACCGCACCCGCAAAAATCACCACGACAGTGTTAGCGTCCTTCGCCGGGGATCATTACCGGTTTATGGCACCTGATGCGATCCTGGCCCTGCCCACATTGCCTGACGTTGACTGGCTCATCGTGGATGAAGCCGCCGCCATTCCGGCACCGCTACTCCATGCGCTGGTGGCGCGGTTTCCGCGCGTGTTGCTGGTAACGACGATTCAGGGTTATGAAGGCAGCGGCCGGGGCTTTATGCTGAAATTCTGTGCGGCGCTTCAGCAGGTACGCCATTTTACCCTGGACGAACCGCTGCGCTGGGCGCGCCATGACCCGCTGGAACACTGGCTTAACCAGGCGCTGCTGTTCGAGGATGCGCCCGATACAGCGGGAACGGGTGAGTTATCGCCCCGGCGAGTCGAAGGCTCTGACATTGCTGCCCAGCAGGCGGCTTATCAACTGCTCACCCGTGCGCATTACCGCACCTCACCGCTGGATCTGCGTCGCCTGCTGGATGCGCCGGGAATGCATCTCTGGCTGGCGGGCGATGTTCCGGCGCTGCAGGGGGCGCTATGGTTGGTGGAAGAGGGCGGACTGACAAATGAATTAGCGCAGGCCGTCTGGGCGGGCCACAGGCGGCCTCGCGGTAACTTAGTTGCGCAGTCGCTGGCGGCGCACGCGGGTTTCACCGACGCCGCCACGCTTCGCGCCTTACGCATCAGCCGGATTGCTGTCGCCGCGTCTTCCCGCCGTCAGGGAACCGGAAAGCAACTGGTTGCGTCCGCCAGTGCCGATGCCGCCGGATACGACTACCTCTCCGTCAGCTTTGGCTACACTGACGATCTCTGGGCGTTCTGGCAAGCCTGCGGTTTTACGCTGGCACGGATCGGCAGTCAGCGCGAAGCCAGCAGCGGCTGCTACGCCGCGATGGCCTTACGGGGGCTGACGCCCGCCGGAAAACAGCTGCAGCAGAAGGCGAGCGGGCAACTGGCACGCGACTGGCCACTGCTGAGATCACATATTCAGTTGGACCTGCCATTACCTGAGGCTTGTGATCAGGATTTTACCCCGCACGATGCCTGGCTGGCAGCCGGTTTTGCCTGGGCGCAGCGCCCACTGGAGGCAAGCCTGGCGGTTCTCCAGCGGCTGGTGGATATCAGCCAGCAGCCTTTGCCGTTACTCCGGCAGGCGGTCAGCGCCAACATCAGTCTGGCTGAACTGGCGCAGGCGGCACGGCTCAACGGACGCAAGGCGCTTATTATGGCGTTACGCGCTGAAGCCGCCGGGGCACTGCTGGCGTTACCCGACAGGGATGGCGACGCGTTGCGCAGGCAATTGCAATAAATCCACCAAGTCGTTCAAATATTCCCAATATCATCCTGCGCCCGGGAGCGTAGAGTAGTAGCAGGAGGTCGATATGACACTGAGATACGTAATTGTTCAGCAGCCTGCAAGGGCTGCCCAGCTGTTTCTGCTTTATCATGGCGTTGGTGATAATCCCGACGCCATGGCCGAAATTGGCAGCTGGTTTGCTAAAACCTTTCCTGCGGCGCTGGTGGTGTCGGTGGGATCGCCTGGCCCTGGCGGTCAGTGGTTTAAGGAAGCCGGACTGCATGATAAAAGCGAGCAGGCCTGTGTTGACACCAGCATGCCGCAATTTGTGGCGTCGGTTCGCCACTGGCAGCAGCAAAGCGGCGTGAATCCCGAAGCCACCGCGCTGGTGGGCTTTTCACAGGGTGCCAGTATGGTGCTGGAAGGCATCAAAGCCCACGACGATCTGGCTGGTCGGGCGATTGTCTTTAGTGGCCGCTTTGTCACGCTACCGGAAAAAGCCAGCACGCGTACGACTGTGCATCTGATTCACGGCGATGAGGATGAGAACATTCCGCTGGCACAGGCCCAGCAGGCTGAACAGCGTTTAAGGCTGCTCGGCGGTGACGTGACGCTAAATATTGTGGAAGATCTGGCACATGCCATCGATCAGCGCAGTATGCATTTTGCCCTGCATCATCTGCAGTACACGGTGCCGAAACGCTATTTTGATGAGGCGCTGGGCGGCGGAAAACCCGGCAGTGATGATGTCATTATGACGATGTAATCGTGCGCCCTCACACAGGCGAGGGCGCGAAGCGGTTATTTCTTTTTCGGCCAGTCGTCGTCGTCCCACTTATCGTTAAAATCACGGTGTGGCGGGAGATCAGGCTTGTTATCCATAAACTTTTTGTGATCGATGCGTTTCAGATCTTTATAAACGTTCATTAACACACCTACCATCAGCAGGATCACCAGTATCCACCAATAATCTTTAATAAACTCCATAGGCCCGCTCCTTCCCTCGCTGTCAGGCGATCAATTGTTCCATGATGCGTTGGTACATTCGGCTCAGCATTTGTAAATCGGATGCTTTAACGCATTCGTTGATTTTGTGAATTGTGGCATTCACCGGGCCCAGTTCCACCACCTGCGAGCCCATTCGAGCAATAAAACGTCCGTCAGAGGTTCCACCAGAAGTCTGTAACTGCGGCTTAATTTCATTATAGTGCGTTACGGCGTTTATTACGGCATCAACCAGTTTGCCGCGTGATGTCAGGAAGGGCTGACCGGAAAGTTTCCACTCGATGGTATAGCGCAACTGATGCCGATCCAGCAGTTCTGCCACGCGCTGCTGAATCATGCTGTCAGTGAGTTCGGTACTGAAACGGAAGTTGAACTGGACAAACAGCTCGCCGGGAATCACGTTGTTGCTGCCGGTGCCAGCCTGAACGTTGGCGATCTGCATGCTGGTGGCAGGGAAGAAGGCATTGCCCTGATCCCATTCGGTGGCGACCAGCTCATTGAGTGCAGGCAGAGCACGGTGCACCGGGTTATCAGCAAGCTGAGGATAGGCCACATGGCCCTGTACGCCATGCACGGTAAGGTTAGCGGTAATCGAGCCACGACGGCCATTTTTCACGACGTCACCCACGACTTCGCTGCTGGAAGGTTCCCCGACCAGACAGTAATCCAGACGCTCGTTACGTGCCATCAGGCGCTCAACGACTTTTACCGTACCGTTTGCGCCACTGGCTTCTTCGTCAGACGTAATCAAAAAGGCCAGGCGTCCTTTATGATGAGGATGAACCGCGACGAAGCGCTCGGCGGCAACGACCATGGCGGCCAGCGATCCTTTCATATCGGCGGCACCGCGACCAAACAGCATGCCATCACGGATGGTGGGTTCAAACGGCGGATTGATCCAGCGGCTGGCATCGCCAGGCGGCACGATATCGGTGTGGCCGGCAAACGCCAGGGTTTCGCCTTCACCGCGGGTGGCCCAGAAATTCAGGGTATCGTTGATGTTCATGGTTTCGATATGGAAACCAATCGCTTCCAGACGCGCAATCAGCAGCGCCTGACATCCGGCGTCATCGGGGCTGAGAGAAGGACGACGAATAAGCTGCTGCGTCAGCTCAATGACCGGACAAAACATATTATGACTTCTCCTGAAGCAGGTTCTGGTAAAGGGATTCACTGAAGCCGAGCAGCAAAGCGCCGTCGGGCGCGCGCAGGACAGGGCGCTTGATGATGGCGGGCTGGTCCAGCATCAGCGCTTTGGCACTCCCGGCATCCGTAATGGCCTCACGCTCTGCCTCGGGTAGCTTACGCCAGGTTGTGCCGCGCGTGTTGAGCAGGTCCTGATAGCCCAGCACGTCGATAAACTGCTGCAACTGGTCACCGGTCAGGCCGTCAGCACGGTAATCGTGGAAACGATAGTCCACGCCCGCCGCCTCTAAAAAGCGACGCGCTTTTTTAATCGTGTCGCAATTCTTAATCCCAAACATGACCCACTGCGCGCTCATCGTCTGCTCCTGTCATTAAAATCAGCTCGGCAGTTTACCATAGTGTGATCTGATGCATCATCCGCCCGATGGCGTCTGGGGGAAATAAATTGCGCCAATACAGAGGTTTCCCGCCTGTAGGTAAACGGTTTCAGTTTTGCCTCTAATAATTACGTGGTTTATCAATTCTGAATTAAGAATTTCCTTAATTACGCTCTTTAGGCTACGTCCTGGTCAAAACCGCATTAAAACCTGTCAGGTTAAGCCTTTGCTGAAATGTGCGTCAGCCAGCAAATCAGAAAAGACTCAGCCTTTTGGCGCCTTTGCCGATAGTAATAACAGGTGTAAACGTATTCACCAGGCGAAAAAAAAGGCGTAATATTGCCACTACAATAAGAGAGGGTTCTATGATTGACACCGAAATGGGGAACTGGAAAGAATTCATCGAAGCGATGTTACGCAATAAGTAACACGCGAGGAGAAAAGCAGGGCAATTTCCCCTCTGCTGTAATTCTTACCACACACAGAAATAAAACGGCCGCTGTTTTCAGAGGCCGTTTTTTTTTGCCTGTTCATTGTGAAAACAGGCGGCAGCTCAGTCCTGATGTTTCTCTTTGAGTGGGAAGCGGCGACGCACCAGAACAAAGAACAGCGGGACGAACAGGATGGCTAACAGGGTGGCGGAAATCATACCGCCCATGACGCCCGTTCCCACCGAGTGCTGGCTGCCCGATCCCGCACCGCTGCTGATCGCCATCGGCATCACACCGAAGATAAAGGCCAGGGAGGTCATCAGGATCGGCCGCAGGCGTTGACGTGAGGCCGCCAGCGTCGATTCAATCAGTTCTCCGCCTTTGCTGTTAAGCTCATTGGCAAATTCTACGATCAGTATTGCGTTCTTAGCCGATAACCCCACGACGGTCAGCAGACCGACCTGGAAATAGACATCGTTCTCCAGTCCTCGCGTCCAGGTGGCAATCAAAGCACCAAGAACGCCAAGTGGGACGACAAGCATCACCGAGAAGGGAATCGACCAGCTCTCGTACAGTGCCGCCAGGCAGAGAAACACGACCAGCAGAGAAACGGCATAGAGTGCGGGAGCCTGAGAGCCGGATAACCGCTCCTGATACGACGCACCCGTCCACTGGAAACCGACGCCCAGCGGCAGAGCGTTGACCAGTTTTTCCATCTCGTCCATCGCGGTGCCGCTACTCACGCCCTGCGCGGCTTCCCCGACGATTTCCAGTGAGGAGTAGCCGTTGTAACGTTCCAGACGCGGTGAACCCGTTTCCCAGCGGCTGGTGGCAAACGCGGAGAAGGGCACCATCGTGCCGCTGCTGTTGCGCACGTACCATTTATTGACATCATCCGGCAGCATGCGGTACGGGGCTTCCGCCTGAACGTAAACTTTTTTCACCCTGCCGCGATCCAGGAAGTCGTTAACGTAGTTGGAACCCCAGGCGGTGGTCAGCGTGTCGTTAATGGTATCCAGTGACACGCCAAGTGCCTGTGCTTTACGCTCATCAATATCGATTTGCAACTGCGGGCTGTCGTCCAGACCATTGTGGCGCACGCGAGACAGGAGTTTGTCTTTGCTGGCCCTGTCCAGCAGCGTGTCACGCATCGCCATTAACTTGTCATGACCAATACCGGCATGATCCTGTAATTCCAGGTCAAAGCCGGATGAGCTGCCCAGCCCGGTAATTGCCGGTGGACTGCTGGCAATCACGACGGCTTCATTGATGTGTTTAAACGCTTTACCGGCGCGTTCAATAATGGCAAATGAGGTGCGATCGGCACCTGGTCTGTCGTCCCAGTCTTTCAAACGGATAAACAGACGCGCCACGTTCTGCCCGTTACCGCCCGGCCCGGAACCGATCGTTGAGAAGACCGACAGAACATTGTCTTTCTCTTTGGTCAGGTAATATTTTTCAACTTTTGCCACTACCGCTGAGGTTTGATCCATGCTCGAACCGGCAGGAAGCTGTACCTGGGTCATGATCATGCCGCGATCTTCCTGCGGCAAAAAAGAGGAGGGCAGATGAAGAAACAGGTACGCCATAATGCCAATAATCGCCAGATACAGCAGCAGCCAGCGCCCGCCGGTGCGCAGGATACTGGCGACACCGCGTTCATAGCGGTCGGCGTTGCGGTTAAAATGGTAGTTAAACCAACGGAAAAACCCACGCTGACCGTGATGCTCTCCTTTGGCGATGGGCTTGAGCAGCGTGGCACAGAGCGCGGGCGTCAGGATCATCGCCACCAGCACTGACAGGATCATGGCGGAGACGATGGTGATGGAGAACTGTCGGTAGATCGCCCCCACGGTGCCGCCAAAAAAGGCCATGGGGATGAACACGGCTGACAGCACCAGCGCAATGCCCACCAGTGCGCCCTGAATCTGACCCATGGATTTGCGGGTGGCCGCGCGGGGCGACAGCCCTTCTTCGCTCATGATTCGCTCAACGTTCTCGACCACCACGATGGCATCATCCACCAGCAAACCGATAGCCAGCACCATGGCAAACATGGTCAGAGTGTTAATACTGTATCCGAAGGCATAGATAACGCAGAAGGTGCCAAACAGCACCACCGGCACGGCGATAGTGGGGATTAACGTGGCACGGAAGTTCTGCATAAACAGGTACATCACGCCAAACACCAGCAGGATGGCCTCCAGCAGGGTTTTCACGACATCCGTAATAGAGGCTTTAACAAAAGGCGTGGTTTCATAGGCGATTTTGGCCTCCAGCCCATGTGGAAAATACTGTGACAGCTCATCCAGACGAGCACGCACCAGTTTATCCGTGTTCATCTCGTTCGCGCCGGACGCCAGTTTTACACCCAGTCCGGACGCCGCCTGGCCGTTGTAGCGGCTGAGATAATCATACTTTTCTGCACCCAGCGCCACATCAGCCACATCGCCCAGGGTGACGACCGACCCGTCAGGATTGTTCTTCAGGGTAATCGCCTTAAACTGCTCGGGTGTTTGCAACATCGACTGCGCATTTACCGTGGCGTTTAGCGCCTGTTTTTTGACGGCGGGCAGGCCACCGACCTGGCCGACGGCCACCTGGGCGTTCTGAGATTTAATGGCGGTAACCACATCATCTGTGGTCAGAGAATAGGCGGTCAGTTTGTAGGGATCGAGCCAGATACGCATCGCATATTGCGTGCCGTAGGCGTCCACTTCGCCCACGCCGTCAATACGACTCAGCGGGTCCTGAATATTACTGGCGACGTAATCGGCAATATCCTGCTTGTCCATGCTGCCATCGGTCGAGACAAAGGCCACCATCAGAATATTGCTGTCGCCGGTTTTGTTTACCGTGACGCCTTGCGACTGCACGGCCTGAGGCAGCTTGCGTAGTGCTGCCTGCAACTGATTCTGCACCTGCTGGCGCGCTTCGTCTGGATTGGTCCCGGCGGTAAAAGTCAGGGTAATTTGTGCCTGTCCGGTATTGCTACTGTTGGAGGACATATACATCAGGTTATCGATGCCGGTCATGTTTTGTTCGATAACCTGAGTTACGGTGTTCTCCAGCGTTTGTGCCGACGCGCCAGGGTAGGTGGCGGTGATACGCACGTTTGGGGGAGCCAGGTCAGGATACTGTTCAACAGGAAGCGAAATAATGGAAAGCGTGCCGCAAAGGCACAGCAAAATTGCCAAAACCCAGGCAAAAATAGGGCGGTCGATAAAGAAATTCGACATTGAATCGACACTCCTCACTGCTTTTATTATTAATATGAGCGATACAGCGCATGATGCACAAAAAATCCACGCAAACCACGCACGGGTAGAAGTCTACTTTACGTGCGAGGCCGGGTTGAAAAGTGGAGAAATTATAGAGAATGTGTAAATTTGCGCGTTTTTTATCAACTGTTTCGACGTTCAATCCACATAATTGTTGCAGCAACGCGTGAACGCACATCCAGTTTGCGCAGGACGTTACGAATATGCACCTTCACCGTTTCTTCTGAAATATGCAGCGCATTCGCGACTTCTTTATTTGACAGTCCTCGCGCCACTTCCTGCATCACCCCGCGTTCGCGTTCGGTCAGCAAACGGAAAGGATCGTCGCTGTTATGCCGCGTAGCAAGATAGTGCTTCACCGCGTCGCTAAACACTTTCTCGCCCTGCGAGGCCTGCATAATCTGGCCGAGCAAGATTTCGGGTTCGCTGTCTTTGAGTAAATATCCGTCTGCGCCCGCATCAACAAGGGCATAAATATCACTGCGCGCATCAGAGACGGTCAGGACCAGAATACGTGAGCTAATGCCTTCGTGGCGCAGCGCTTTCAACGTATCAAGGCCCGACATGCCTTTCATATTCAGATCGAGCAGGATGACATCTGGTGTCAGGCGGCGGGCTTCCGCCAGCGCTTCGGTGCCGTTACTGGCCTCCGCGACGACCTGTAGCTGCGGTTCCAGCGCCAGTAACTGGCGAATGCCACGGCGCATGAGTGGATGGTCGTCCACTATCATGATGGTTAAAGCAGGTTGTTCCATGTTATCTCCCTGTCCCCTGGCATTACTGGCTTGCGGTATGGGCAGTACGTATGATCGGTTTTCCAGACTGCGCCTGAACGTTCAGGCGCAGGATGTTCATTGTACGGGGCAATCTCGTCTTCGTCTGTTGATCTGCCACATCCTGCATGATTATTGCGGCGTGGGTAAAATGCAAAACGGTGCGGTTGTGGCGTTATTCAATCTGCTGAGCCAGGCGCGGCGGAAAGCGCAGTGCGACGCGCGTGCCCCGTTGCAGTGCTGTAATCTGCAAAGACCCTGCCAGCCGTTCAGCACGTTCGGTCATCGTGGTTAAACCATAATGGCCGGGCGGCTCTTCCGTGCTGCCGATACCGATGCCGTCATCCGTCACGGTCAGGACATGTTCACCTTTCTCCGTGTGCTGGTAGTCGATAATAATCACCTGAGCACTGGCATGGCGAATCGCATTTAACAGCGCCTCTCGGGCGATCTGTAAGACGTGGACCTGTTGCTGGGCATCCAGGTCCTGAAGGCCTGGCTGGCAGGTGAACTGGATCTCGGCCGCGGACTGTTCCTGTAAGGAGGCGATCATGGCTTGCAGGGCCGCCACCAGATCTGATTTTTCAATGGTTAAGCGGAAGGTGGCAAGCAGCTCGCGCAGCTGGTGGTAAGCCTCTGCCAGCGCCCGATCAAATTCAGCAATGATGTCGTGTGCGGCACGATCGCCAGCATCGACGGTGCGCCGCAGCAGTGTCAGTTGAATTCGCAGGTAGGTTAACGCCTGGGCCAGCGAATCATGCAACTCGCGTGCAATCGTTGCGCGCTCTTCAAGCAGCAGCATCTGCTGATGCTGTTTTTGGGTCTGCCAGATCCAGAGTGACCGCCCCAGCATGGCGGCCAGGCTTCGCATTAATGCCTCCGGCGGCGTTGTGACGGTCGTTTGCCAGCGCAGCGTGCCAATAGGTTGACCGTCCTGCTGCAAGGGTAAATGATGCCAGGCGTATGAAGGATCGATCTGGCCCGACGCAAATATAAACGACTCGCCTTCCAGCCGGATAAACGCAAGGTTTTCCCTTGCGCGCACGTTGGCTAACACGTTGTCGAAAAGGGCTGGGTGCAAGGGGCCGCGGGTCAAAATCTGTGAACTCTCATAGAGCAATGACAGCGTATGGTTCGCCTGGGTGAGATCCCGGGTTTTGTCGCGTACCCGCTGCTCCAGTATCTGATAGTGAGACTGTAACTGTGCGGCCATACTGCTGAACGTATGTGACAGCACCTTGAGCTCATTCTGCGGCTGGACATGCAGTGGTGGAAAGGCAAAATTACCGCTTTCCACATACCGGCTGGCCGTGACCAGCGCATTCAGCGGCTTAACCACCTGCTGGCGGGTAAAGCGGATTGTCATCAGCGCCAGGGCCACAATCGCCACCACGCCTGTCAGACTACTGACCGCCACCACCCGCATTTTCAGTTCTGCATAACGCTGCAGTTCCAGAACAAAGCGGTCAATTTCCCCGACGTAAGCAGGCATTTGCTGCCGCCAGGCCTGCGCCGCGTTGTCATGAAGATGCTGAGCCAAAACGGGCCAGCCCGCACGCAAACGCTGATAGTGGTCAATCACTTTGCGTGGCACCCAGGGACGGTCGAGCTGCTGTAAAACGGAGGCATCAAGGGTTTGCTGGAACTGCACCAGATGATTCGCCAGCAGCTGTGGCTCCAGTCTGGCATCCCAGGCCAGCCGGTAACTCTGCATCCGCAGTGAGCCCGCCAGGTTAATGGCTTCCGCGTCGCGCAGGCTGCTGGACAGCGTGAGCAGCGCCAGACCGGTAGTCAGTAAAGCCAGCAACACAATCAAGGTTAAAGACTGCGCAATACTTCTGGTAACAGAGCGTTTAACAATCACGGTAATAACCCCTTTAATGGCAGGGAATTATAAAAGAGGTGGCGGGATACGCAAGCGGCTTGTCATGGCATCGCCCAACGCGCGCCGTTCAGTCACTCAATAACCGCAGTTGACGTTTCCCAGGAATCCCGACGTCAGAGCGAACATTACTCGCACAGCTTTACACCTCACAAAGGTTGCCTTTCATTATCTCGGCAATAATCACTACCGTGTTTAACCACAGCGACCAACGCGAGTACAGGAGTATTGATGAAACATTTACCTGCTTACCTCACCGCCGCCGCCCTGTTGGCCACTGCGTCATTCCCGACCTTCGCCGCCACGGCGGTGGATCAACGTGAAGCCCAGAACCTGCAAAAGATTGGCAGCGTCTCTGTCTCCAGCGTGAATGGCTCACTTGATGATGTCGCCCGCCAGCTTTCGCAGCAGGCGAAAGCCGAAGGCGCCAGCCATTTCCGAGTTATCGGCGTGGACACACCCGGCGATTCCAGTCTTTGGACCGGCACCGCAGAGATTTACCGCTAAACCCTCTCTTTTTCCATCCCTGTAGTGTTTACCGGCCAGCCAAAGGCCGGTTTTTTTGTGATCTCAGAAAAATTTTTTACAAATCGTCCGACTGATCCCCTCGGTATATTTTGCTTCGATGTTACATAACGGTTAGGATTCATCGCCGTAAATTCCCGCGCCGCTTTTAGTCAACTCACAGGCGGGCGCACAGAGGAAGACAACCCATTTCGCACTGCTAAACGCAATCGTTTGGATGCGCTATGACTTATGGTCAGGACAAACAGGAAGGCTATGAAATCTACTAAGAAATCAGCAGCGGACATGCGCGCTGCGAAACGACGCTGGCTCAATTCCCACGACTCCGGCTATAAGAAAGCCATGGGCAATCGTCACGTACAGATGATTGCTATCGGTGGTGCCATTGGTACGGGTCTGTTTCTGGGCGCAGGCGCCCGTTTACAGGCAGCGGGTCCGGCCTTAGCCATCATTTATCTGGTCTGCGGTATCTTCTCTTTCTTCATCCTGCGTGCACTGGGCGAACTGGTTTTACACCGTCCCAGCAGCGGAAGCTTTGTCTCCTATGCTCGTGAGTTCATGGGCGAGAAAGCCTCTTATGTGGCGGGCTGGATGTACTTTGTTAACTGGGCCATGACCGGGATTGTTGATATCACTGCCGTTGCGCTTTATATGCACTACTGGGGCGCGTTTGGCGATGTGCCGCAGTGGGTGTTCGCCCTGGGCGCACTGGCGATTGTCGGCACCATGAACATGATCGGCGTAAAGTGGTTTGCCGAAATGGAGTTTTGGTTCGCCTTAGTGAAAGTGCTGGCGATTGTGGTGTTTCTGGTGGTCGGTGTGGTGTTTCTCGGCACGGGCAAACCACTGGATGGTAATGCAACGGGTTTCCATCTGATCACGGATAACGGCGGCTTATTCCCGCATGGCCTGTTACCGGCGCTGGTGCTGGTGCAAGGCGTCGTGTTTGCCTTCGCCTCGATAGAACTGGTCGGTACGGCCGCCGGCGAGTGTAAAGATCCTGAAACCATGTTGCCGAAAGCGATCAACAGCGTCATCTGGCGTATTGGTTTGTTCTATGTCGGTTCTGTGGTGCTGTTGGTGATGCTGCTGCCGTGGAATGCCTATCAGGCCGGACAAAGTCCGTTTGTGACCTTCTTCTCTAAGTTAGGCGTGCCTTATATTGGCAGCATCATGAATATCGTGGTGCTCAGTGCGGCATTATCCAGCCTGAACTCCGGTCTCTACTCCACCGGTCGTATCCTGCGTTCCATGTCGATGGGCGGATCTGCACCTAAGTTCATGTCAAAAATGAGCAGCCAGCAGGTTCCGTATGCCGGAATTCTGGTCACCGTGGGTGTCTATATCATCGGCGTGGTGCTTAACTACTACGTGCCGTCTCAAGTGTTTGAAATCGTATTAAACGTGGCGTCGCTCGGCATTATCTCGTCGTGGGGCTTTATCGTGCTTTGCCAGTTACGCCTGCGTAAAGCGATCAAAGAAGGCAAAGCGGACGATGTCAGCTTCAAGCTGCCGGGTGCACCTTTTACCTCGTGGCTGACGCTGCTGTTCCTGTTTAGCGTGCTGGTCTTGATGGCGTTCGACTATCCAAATGGAACCTACACTATCGCGTCCATTCCGTTGATCGCGGTGATTCTGGTACTGGGCTGGTTTGGCGTGCGCAAGCGTGTTAATGCCATCGCCGCTACCGAACATGACCACCATGAGCACGACGGCAAATCGTCATAAACATGACCCCATTTGCTGCATAAAATGCCAGCCAGCGTGCTGGCATTTTTTTGCGCTGCACCTGCGTTTTCGGCTCGCCGTTATTGATGATGGCGTGCGGGCGGTGCGCAATTCAGATAGTTTTCTTTGGCTGCACGTCCTATTATCTCTGGCTCCCTTCATATGGCTGCGGAGCGTCCATGTCGTTCAAGATCAACATCATCAAAGATAAGCTGCTGTCAGAGAACTGGTTTGTTCTGCGTAATATCACCTATGAGATTACCGACAACCAGGGCGAAATCGTGCGTCACAAACGCGAAGTTTACGATCGCGGCAATGGTGCCACCATTCTGCTGTATAACCGTGAAAAAAACAGTGTGGTGCTGACGCGCCAGTTCCGCATCGCCACCTATGTTAACGGTAATCAGGACGGTATGTTGATTGAGGCCTGCGCGGGCCTGCTGGATGATGATTCCCCTGAAGATTGCATTCGCAAAGAGGCCATCGAAGAGACCGGTTATGCCGTGGGAGAGGTGGAAAAACTCTACGCGGTTTACATGTCGCCGGGTGGCGTGACCGAGCTGGTGCATTTCTTTGCGGCTGAATATCACGAGTCGCTGCGTGAGAATGCGGGCGGCGGTGTCGACGATGAAGCGATCGACGTGCTGGAAATGGCTTTTCCTGATGCCATGCAGTGGGTGAAAGAAGGGCGGATTCGCGACGGCAAAACCATTATGTTGTTGCAGCATGCGCTTATCGCCGGCTGGCTGACGCTCTGATGATGTGCAGAGCAGATGTGCCTGGCGGCACATCTGCTGCCGGGTTACGCGCAGGCCATGACGTTCCCGGCCACGCATTCGGGATGCGCCTGCAGGCGCGCCAGTGCATCGGCGTAGGAGGGCATAGCGTGGGCGGCGCCGGGTTGTTCGACGCACAGAGAGGCAAACGCCGCCGCAAAGAGCGCGGCCTGCTCCAGAGAAACCCCTGCGGCTAACCGGGCAGCCAGCGCACCGTTAAAGGCATCGCCCGCGCCGGTGGTATCCAGTGGTGTGGCGGGAAAAACAGGAATGTGAAGCAGCTGATGCCCGTCAGACAGTAAGGCACCGGCTGTGCCAAGGGTAATAATCACCTGACGTGCGCCTTTACGGTGAAGCGCCTCGGCGGCCTGCCGGGCACTGGCCATGTCCGTGACCTTCACGCCCGTCAGCAGCATGGCTTCGGTGCTGTTTGGCGTCAGCAGATCGACCTTCGCCAGCAGGGCATCACTGATTTTTTGAAACGGGGCCGGATTGAGGATCACAAAGGTATTTGCTGCGCGTGCGTGATCAATCATGCGCTGAATGGCGCTCAGATTATTTTCCAACTGCACCAGCAGAATGTCCGCCGCCGCAACGGTCGGTTTACAGCGCGTAACCTCTGCGGCTGTCACGGTGAGATTGGCACCCGGATAGACGGAAATCATGTTCTCGGCGTCATTACCGGCTACGTAAATCAACGCATTTCCGGTGGGTTTGTCTTTGCAGGTGAACAGCGTAATCGCATCAAAACCGGTTTTTTCCAGATGTCGCCGGGCAAAGAGACCAAAGTCGTCGTGTCCTACTTTGCCAATATAGTGCACCCGGGCACCGGCGCGTAGCGCGGCGGTGGCCTGATTAGCCCCTTTGCCTCCTGGCCCCATCATGCTGTGCTGTGCAATTAAGGATTCGCCCGGTAACGGAAAGCGCGTCATGCCTGCCACGATATCCAGGTTGAAGGAGCCAAACACACACACTTTGCCTTTCATTTTTCCCCTCCAAAATAGCGCTCAGCGGCCAGACAGGCACCGCGACAGCCGGTATGATCGGTCGCGTGACTGAAGACGATTTTCAAACCCTGGCGCGTCACGGGTGGACGCAGGTATTGCTGTATGGCACTGCGCAGCCGCGCCAGCGGAAAATCAGCCATCGCCAGCACGCCACCGCCCAGAATCAGGTACTCGGGATCGAGAATATTCATTTCGCTGGCGATCAGCTGGGCCAGGCGCTCGACGAACGCCAGCAGATCGGGGTGATCGCCGTGCAGGGTAAAGAGCTGCGAAATGGCGGTATCGGGCTGCTGTGATGCTGCCCAGCCGCTCAGCCAGTGACCGGATATCAGGGTTTCGGCGCAACCCCGGTTTCCGCACGGGCAGGGCAGATCGTTGTCCGCCAGCGGAATATGGCCTAACTCGCCTGAACCCCCATGATGACCATGATAAAACCGGCCTTCCAGCCACAGGCTGTTCCCCAGACCTGTTCCGGGATACAAGCCCACGGCATTCGCGGGTAGCCTCTCAAGCTGCAGCAGATCCCATAACATCAGGTGGTTCACATCTTTATCCATCGCAACCGGCACGCCAAGCCGCGCACTGAGTTGCGCCACCACGGGTTGCTGATCCAGCGCCTGAATAAAGGGCAAAGAGATCACCTGCTGACGGTCACGGCTGAGAATACCGGGCAAGCCGAGCATCACGCCGTTTACCGGCTGTGTCTCCAGAGTTTCGCCGATCACGTCGCCCAGCGCGGTCAGCGCATCCGGTTGTTGTGACCAGCTGGCGGTCGGCACTTTACGAAAGCCACACCAGTTCCGGCCTTCTTCCATCAACTGCAGGCGCGTACTGGTACCGCCAATGTCAATGCCAAGCCAGCGTCGTTTCATGCCGACTCCTGCACCAGTTCCTGCGCCGCATCAATACTGCTGCGCATCATCGTCCAGGCGGTGGTGAGATCCTCATGTATATTGAACAGACCCGAGGTGCCCACAATCAGCACTTCCGCCCCGGCCTCAAGCAGGTTGCGGTAAGTGCGCTGATTACAGGAACCATCAATCTCAATCAGATAGCGGTAGCCGTGAGCCTGTTTTAACGCCTTGAGTGTCTGAATCTTCTCGACCATTTCCGGAATAAACGGCTGCCCGGCATAACCCGGGTCCACCGTCATCACCGTGATCTTCTCCAGCAGATGAATATAGTGGTGAATAAAGGACACCGGCGTGGCAGGGTTTAATACCACGCCCGGTTTTTTCCCCAGGCTGCGGATCTGGTTGATGACCCGGAAGGCATCACGGTTGATCGTCTCTGCGTGCGGGCAAATAAAGTCAGCCCCCGCTTTGGCCACCGCCTCAATAAAATCAGTAGGCTGCTCAACCATCAAATGCACATCGATAGCCACCGGCGTATGCGGACGGATTTGCTCGATAAAGAACGGTGAGAGGGTGATATTTTTGACGTAGTGACCGTCCATGATATCGACATGCAGGAAGTCGGCGCGGGAGTTCAGCACAGCCAACTGCTGTTTGATCTCCATCAGGTTCATACACATCAATGATGGGGAGATTTGAATACGCATCATACTTCCTTTTTCTCAGTCAGAGGATTCAGTGCCGCGCTCAGGCGCTTGCTGCGCTTCACGTCACGGCGTGCATTCAGTCGGGCTTTGCCCTGTTTCACGGCGAGCACCACAATCAGTACCGCGCCCCACATCGCCAGGCTAACGTGCTGGCTGATATTCATCAGGTTGAAGCCGGTGGAGAGGATCTGCAGTGCAATCAGCGCCAGAACGACACCGGTAACGCGGCCAAAGCCGCCGTTGGGATCGGTGCCGCCAAGAATAATGGCCAGCACGGTCAGTAGCAGATAGGCATCGCCATAACCCATGCGCGCAGAGTTAAAGCGCGCCATCATTACCAGCCCCGCCAGGACACACAGCAGGCTGGAGATGACATAGACGAGGATGATCATGCGGTGTGTGTTGATACCGCTAAACCAGGTGGCATTGATGTTACTGCCGCCCATATAGATGCATTTACCGGCGCGGGTTTTTCCCAGGAACAGCGCCAGTAGGGCGGCGGCCAGTAAAAACACCCACAGCGGCAGCGGAACACCCAGCAACGTATCGGAGCCCAGGGCGCGCACGACCGGCGGCATGCCGCTCACCGCCGCCCCTTTTGTCAGCCAGATGCCGATGCCGTTGAGCGTGATCATGGTCGCGAGCGTCACCAGAATAGGATGCGCGCCGATGCGCGTGACCATCACGCCGGTAATCAGACCGATGAGTGCCGCAATGACTATCGCCCCCAGCATCGCCAGCAGCAACCAGCCCAGTTGCTGGCCGGTTCCCGCGCCGTCCGGCAACATGCTCAGTAGCACCCAGGCGATGAATAAGCTGGTCAGGTTGGCGGTCGTAATAATGGCCAGGTTTAATCCCCCGCTCAGAATGGCAATAAACATCGCCAGAGTAAGCAAGCCCAGCTCAGGCAGTTGAAAGGCCATGCTGAGAAAGGTGGAATCGGTAAAGAAACGACCGGGCAACAGGATGCTGAACAGCGCCAGCGCAAACGCGATGAGCAGCAGCAGGCCGGTATTGGTGCCGTCAGGTTTTAACGTCAATAAAGGTTTCATAGGGGGTTCTCCCATCAGACAAAGCTGACGTCAGTCTCTTTGCGTTTTTTATAGTGAGTAACGGCGATGGCGATCATGATGACCCCGCCGACCACGATGTTCATGAAGTAGTTGGATACACCAAGCAGGTTGAGACCGTTCTTCAAAATGGCGATCAGGAAAACCCCCATTAAGGTGCCGCTGACCGTGCCTTTTCCGCCCATCAGGCTGGCACCACCCAGCACGGTGGCAGCCAGCACATCCAGTTCACCGCCCACCAGCGCGTTCGGCACCACTTCACCCATGCGGTAAACCTGTACCAACCCGCCAATCGCTGCCATCGCACCCAACCAGCCATAGGCAAACAGGTGGATCAGGCCGACGCGAATCCCGATGCGCCGAGCGGACTCTGCGTCACCGCCGACGGCATAAAGCTGGCGGCCTAAGTGGGTTTTGTTGAGTAACACGGCGGTCAGGGTGGCGATGATCAGCAGGATGAGCAGCGGCAGGCCAAGCTGAAACGTCTGGCCTTGCCACGTAAACGGCAGCACGTTGCGTAAGGTGATCCACCAGTCGGGTAACTGATAGAGGCTGCGTCCGCCGGTTAACCACATCAGCAGGCCAAACAACAGCGACTGCATACTGATGGTGATAATGATGGAAACGACCCGCAGCCAGGTGATGAGCCAGGCATTGATCACCCCGAACAGGGTGCCACAGGCAATGGCCAGGATAATGCTCAGCAGTGCGTTATCAAACAGATAGTGCACAAACAGGGCGGCGATAAAGTACTGCACCACCGAGGCGACGGCAGCAAAGGAGATATCGATGCCGCCGGTGACCAGCACCACAAACAGCCCCAGCGCAAAGATGCCGGTTACCGCATAGCTTTCGGCTAAATCCAGCAGGTTTTGCACGCTGAGGAACTGGTCGCTGGTCAGTGAGAAAACCACAATGAACAGCAGTAAAACCCAGGTCAGCCAGCCCTGACTGGAATGAGGACGTAAGCGGGATAAGTCAGGCATTGATCACCTCTGCAAGTTGCTGTTGCTCAACGCTGTCGGGCTGGTATTCGGCATGGATCGTGCCGTCGCGGAAATGCAAAATGCGGTCACAGTTGTGCCAGACCTCAGGGACCTCGTCGGAAATCAACATAATCGACAAGCCTTCACGCGCCAGCTCGTGGATCAACTGGTAAATACTGGCTTTCGCCCCGACATCCACGCCGACAGTGGGCGAATCAAGAATTAACAGACGAGGCTGAGTGAGCACCCACTTGGCTAAAACGATCTTTTGCTGATTGCCGCCGGAAAGCGTGGCGATCGCCTGCTCAGGGTCGGCAACCCGGACGCCCAGTTGCTGAATCCACTGCAGGATCAGCCTGTTCTTGCGGTATTCATCAATCAGGTGAAAGCGGTTTTGCAGTTTGTCGAGGATGGGTAAAACCATGTTATCGGCCACCGACTGTTGCTGAACCAGCCCCAGCGTCAGGCGGTCCTCTGACACATAGCCAATACCGGCTTTGATCGCGTCTTCATGGCTGCGAAAGCGCACCGGTTTCGTGTCCAGCCAGATCTTGCCGCTGTCAGGCCGGGTCATACCAAACAGCGACAGGGCCAGCTCGGTACGGCCTGAACCCAGCAGGCCACAGAGCCCCAGCACTTCGCCTTCATACAAACGAAAATTCACGTCGTGGTACTGTCCGTTACGGCTGAGATCCTCCACCTCCAGCAGCACCCGATCGCGCTTGCGCGTTGGATTTTTTAACGGATATTCCAGCTTCTGTCCGGTCATCAGCTCCGTCAGGCGGTGCGGCGTCATCTCCTGCGCTGGAAAGCTGCCAATCTTGCGACCATCGCGAATGACCGTGACCCGATCCGAGATCTCCAGCACTTCATCCAGACGATGGCTGACAAACACCACACAGATGTTCTTCTGCTTGAGATAGCGCACCGTGCGCAACAGCTGATTCACTTCCGTGCGGGTAAGTGAGGCGGTAGGTTCATCCATGATCACCAGCTGGGCATCGGCAACCAGGGCACGACAGATAGCCACCTGTTGCCGCTGGGCGATAGAGAGATGCGCCACTTTTTCGTTAAGATCGAGCGTGAATTGCAGCTCCTCGACAACGCGCCGGGCGCTGTCAAACAGCGTCTTACGCTGGTGCCAGCCGAACAGGCCACGCAGGTTGTGTTCAAACGCGATATTTTCAGCCACGCTCAGGTTGGGGAACAGGGACAGGTCCTGATAGATCACCTGTATGCCAAAGTCCCTGGCCTGCTGTGTCGAGAGGCGAGGCACGATTTCCCCGTCGCCCAGGCGGATCTCGCTGCCGCTGTCCGGCGCATGTACGCCGGACATCACCTTGATCAGCGTGCTTTTGCCACAGCCATTCGTCCCGGCAAGGCAGTGCACTTCACCGGCCAGCAGCGTCAGCGACATATCGCTCAACGCGCGATGACCGCCAAAGGTTTTCGACAACCTGTTCAGGGTGACGAGCGTTTGTGGTGCGACAGGTTCCATCACTACAGCCCCAGCTTAATCAGTTTCGGCAGGTTGGCTTTATCCAGGCTTTCGGTGTTGTTGCCCAGAATGGTGTGCGTGGTTTCATCCACCCGCACCTTGCCTAATCCTTCAATGGTCATGCCATCTTTAATTGGCGTGTTCTTCTCCATCATCTCGGCAAGACGGACAAACACTTCTCCGGCGGTATGCGGATTCCAGATATAGCCACCTTTAATGGCACCCCGGTTGACGAGCTGCGCGCCCTGGCCCGGACTGAATGCGCCAATGACGCAGACCTGGTTACTCTTGTTGCGGTTCATCACCGCCCGGCCTGCGCCGATAGGGCCCTGAGAACCAAAGGCCAGAATCCCTTTGAGATCCGGATACCTGGACATCAGCTCATTGGTTGTACGGATGGAATCATCCAGCGATTCCCCCACGCCAAATTTGTCAGTGACTAATTGCATTTTTGGGTAATGCTGCTTTTGATATTCCAGCGCGGCGTCGGTCCACTGCTGGTGGAGCGGCACCGTCAGGCTGCCAACGTACATCGCGTATTGGCCTTCATCGTGCATACAGGCTGCCAGCGCTTTCATATGGTTGATGCCATGGGTAGTTGCATCCACCAACTCAAAGTCCCAGTTGGCAAACTTCTGGCCCGGCGACTCGTGGGTAATCACTTTGATGCCCGCATTACGGGCGCGCTGCAAAACGGGTTCCAGCACCTTGGGATCGTTCGGCACCACGCCAATGATGTCCACTTTCTGCGCAATCAAATCCTCAATGGCCCGCACCTGTAAGGCGGGGTCGGCTGCGGTGGGCCCGACCATCCACGCATCGATCCCACTTTTCGCCGCTTCACTTTTTATCCCGGCCTCCATGGCGTTAAACCACGGAATGCCGCCAATTTTCACCACGATCCCCATTCGTATTTTTTCTGCTGCCTGGGCCTGGAATGCAAATAACGCGATCAGGGTGCAGGCGATAAGCTGTTTTTTCATAGCGACTCCATTTAATTATTCATAAGCTGTACGGACTGAGGGCGTTGCGAACAGTCGATAATATTTACCCCGTTCCACGCCAGTTCCTGTTCCAGTTCTTTATCTTTTAATTGGTCAGTAATGAGAAAATCCACATCACGGTAATGGCAAACACGCGCGAATGAGGGCCGAAGAAACTTAGAGCTGTCCATTAATAAATGTTTTCGTTCTGCTGCCAGAATGAGCTGTTGTTTTAAATGTGCATTACGTTCATTCCCTTCGCGTAAATAACCGTCATTGCCCAGACTGCTACAGGAAAAAAAGATTTTATTTATTTGAAACTCTTTTAAGGGTTGTTCAGTCACGATGCCGTGAAAATCTTCATAGCGATCGGAATATTCTCCGCCCAGGCAGATCGTGCGAATACTGCTGCGCGCCGCCAGCGTCTGCACAATGCGCAGAGAATTGGTTAATACCGTTAATTCTATATCGGGTAACTGTCGGGCCAGATAAAAACAGGTGGTACTGCTGTCGAGTAATACACAGTCACCCACGCTAATAAATCCCAGTGCCCGTTTGGCAATGGCCATTTTGGCATCGACATGTTCATTAATTCGCTGGCGAAAAGATAATTCATATTCATTAATGCCACGAGTATTTATTTGTATAGCCGCATTATATTGTTTAACCGGGACTGCACCGCCATGACTTCGCTGTAATATGCCTTTCTTTTCCAGTTGCGCTAAGTCCCGACGAATCGTTTCCTGCGAAACCTGACACAATGCGGTAAGTTCCGCGACAATGACACGTCCATTACGCATTAATTCATCAATAATTCTCTGCTGGCGTTCAATCGGCAACATGCTGGCCTCCGAGGGTTATAAAGTACTGGAAGGCGCGTGGCAAAAATGTGGCCTGAGCGTGGGTACGCAGGACGCTATTTTCACGGCGCACATAAAGAGATATTTGTTGGGTTTTTATGAAACGGGATGTAATCGTTATTATTAAAAAGTGATGCTGATCACCTTATAAGGGCTTTTTAACCTGAGAAGAATCTGTTGATAACCTTTTATGTTTAATCTTTTGACGACTATATCATGCCTGTTTTTGACCGTTTATGTGTATTTGACCGATTGCACGGGCGGGAATGTCCGACGAATCCGATTGAGCGGCGCGAGGTGAATCAGCATGATAAATATTCTGCAGACTTTATTGCACTTCTCTTGTCATAAAGCGGATGTTTTTTAGACGGTTAGCTGCGCTTGCTGAGCACTTCACAGAATGCGGCCTTCGTGACGTGCGCGATTGCGCTATCATCTTCCACTCAAAGAAGTTGGGGCTGGTTTTTCTTAATGTGGTATGGGATGAAATCGCTGTTTGCGTTGCCTTTTTTTATGGTTGCAGCTGTTCAGGCTGAGCCGGTACAGAAGCTGTTTTCTGACTGGCAATTAACCTGCAATAATGCAGCGCATTGCGTTGCGCGAAGCATACCTGGCGACAAAGGCCTGGTAATGACCCTTTCCCGCCACGCGGGAACGGATGACCAGCCTTTACTGCGCATCGATTACGGCAGCGCCTACAGCGGAGCGCTTCCCGGCCCGGCACTAAAAGATAATCTGTTAGTCGATCAACGCCGACTCCGGCCCGATTTCAAGCACTGGACGGTCGAACCGCACCATCTTGCCACCAGTAATCCCATCGCTATTAATGAGTTCCTTGAACTGACCATGGATGCCAAAAGCCTGCAGCTGACGTTCAATGCCGGTCCGCAGATTTCGTTGCGCGGTATGAAGGCGGCGCTGTTATATATGGATGACGTGCAGGGACGGGTTAATGACATCAGTGCCTGGGTCAGGCGCGGGGAACGAAACAGCGTGCCGGCCGCCCCTGCGGTGCCACAGCTGCAACCCGCCGTAGCTGCGCCTGCGCCACTGACGCGTGAAGAGACCAGTGGCCTTATCGATTACGGCACCTGGCGCGTGAATTCGGACAGCTGTTCGCTCGATCCGCTGCGCCGGGAAGTGAGCGTATCTCCCCTGACCGATAAAAAAGCGCTGCTGCTGGTGAGCTGTGAGATGGGCGCGTACAACGTTATCGATCTGGCCTTTGAAGTGACGCGTGCGCCGCCCTACGTGGCGCGCGGTCTGACCCTGACTCTGCCTTTTACGCCGCCGGGTGACACAGATCGCCAGCTTGAGCTGATTAATGCGGATTATGATGCGGCAACCGGGCAGCTCTATACCTTTGGCAAGGGACGTGGATTGGGCGACTGCGGCACGGCCACCCGTTGGCAGTTTGATGGCGAGCGCTTTGTTTTAGCCGAATACGCGCAGGAGTCGACCTGCGATGCCTGGCACAGCAGTGACGACTGGCCCACGCTCTGGGTGAGCCAGTCAGTCACGGCGGATAGCCGCGGTTAAGGAATCGCCTGCACCATCATCGGTGAGCCGTTCTGATTGCCCACCAGCTCCGCGAGCAGGTTGTTGACGCCGTCGCTCATCGGGGTAAAACGCGTCAGTGGCGAACGAGTGACGACCACGAAAACCCCAACGTTTTGCTGCGGAATCATGGCGATATAGGTGATAAAACCACCGCCACCACCGGTTTTCTGGATAATGCCAGGACGACCGTTTGCCGGGCCCATATAAACCCATCCCATGCCCAGCGCGTCGGCTTTGCCCGGCACATCCATGCCATCGACTTTATGTAGCTGGTCGCGACGGTAGATCAAGGTCTGCAGGCGGTCGATTTGCGGCGTACGATGATTCACCGATGAGTTCAGGAACTGCTGCATCCAGCGCCCCATATCATCAGGTGTCGAATAGACGCCGCCGCTGCCAATCGCTGCCAGTGTGTTGTTACAGGGGCTGGCCCCTTTTTCCGCGACCATCAGACGGGCGCACTGTTCAGGTGACGGCGTAAAGGTGGTGTCTTTCATGCCCAGCGGACGGGTAATCAACTGCTGTAGCAGTGCCGGGTAAGGTTTACCTGCTGCACGTGACAGCGCATCACCGAGCAGATCATAACCAAGGTTGGAATAGGCCGCGTTGGTGCCTGGCGCGGCTTTGAGGTTGGCCTTGTTTAACCAGCTCCAGCGTTCACTCTGCGTGGGCCACACGAACACCGGACGATGCGGTTTGCCGCCGGGCTGTTCACGCGGCAGGCCGCTGGTATGGGTCGACAGGTTAATCAAGCGAATGGGCTGACCGTCAAAACTGGGAACCCGTTTTCCGGGCGGTGCATATTTACTCAGGGGATCGTCAAGACGGATCTCACCGCGCTCGGCCATCTTCACCATCACTTCACTGGTCATCAGCTTGCTGAGTGAGGCGATGCGAATTAATGAATCTTTTTGCGGACGAATATTGCTGCCTGGCCGCGTATCACCAAAACTGGCGAAAACCCGCTGATTACCGTCTATCGCGACCAATGCCATACCGGTGGCACCGCTGGCATAGAAGATGTGCTCGGCATAGCGATCGACAATTTGCGATGCCAGCAACGGATCGGGCGCAACCTGCGCCATGCTTTTAAGGGGAAGCAAAGAAACCATTAAGGCCAGTAAATAAGGAGTGCGCATTTTCAACGGGGACGGCTTCGCTATAGAAATCGGGAGAAAGCCTATAGTAATGCGTTTGCGAATGACGGGAAGAGGGAAGGGCAGTTTTTTTTGTTTCGGATTACAGCACGCTGCCGGGCTGATAGCGCATCCTGGCCCAATGTGGCGGTCACCTGTCGGACTGGTTTCCCTTGTGCCGTGATGCCTGGGCAGCTCAGCGCCGACAGCGTCAATCCCGGGATAACATCATGCGCGTTTATACATTCGTCTGGGATGCCCTACCTTGCCATACAGCATTTCCACCGTCAGAAACCCTGTTTCAACGCAGTGCTCCAGATAGCGGCGGGCGGTCGTCTTACTCACTCCGGTCTCGGCCATCACATCATCCACCGAAAAAAGGCGCGTCGTGGCTGCCGCAAAAAGCGTTTGTACCCGTGCTAAGGTATTTTCTTCAATGCCTTTACTGCCGTTGTCGTGCGGATAGTTTTTTGCCTGTAACTGATACAGCACGTCCACATTCTTCTGATCGACGATTTTCCATGTGCGTTGCTGTTCCGCAAAGGCGATAAAATTGGCGAGCGAACGGTTAAGCCGCTTCCATGAGACAGGTTTAAGGACGTAATCAAAGGCCCCATTACGAATGGCCTGGCTACAGGTATCCATATCGCTGGCGGCCGTAATAAAAATAATGGAACAGTTAGCGTTTGCCAGGAGAGGATCGCCAATCAGCGTGATGCCTTTGCCATCCGGCAGATAATTGTCCAGCAGCACAAGCTGCGGCAATCTTGTTTCAAGCTGCTGCTTCGCCTCAGACAGTGAGTGCGCTATTCCGACCAGCCGCAGCTGAGGATGGTTGTTAATCAGTTCTGCATGAAGTTGAGCCAGTTCATGCTCATCCTCAACGATCAGGACATCAATAGGATCATGTTGCATTGCTGACCTTCTCCGTTTCCGTGGTGGGATACTGATTTATTTCCACACAGGGAATAAACAGCGAGAAAATAGCACCGCGCGGCAGGTTATCGCTCACCTCAATCGTTCCGCCGGTGCGGGCAATATAGCTTTCGATTAAATACAGCCCGATGCCGTGATCGCCTCGGGTTTTGGTCGTCACCCCGCGTTCGAACATATGCTCACGGATTTCAGGACGGATGCCCACACCGCGATCGGCGACTTCAATGATCAGTTCACGCGCGTTGAGCTTAATCAGCACTTCGACAGGATCGTGCGGCAGTGGCGCGCGTTGGGTGGCTTCAATGGCATTGTCCAGAAGATTGCCAGTCACCGAGATCAGTTCAGCATCCGTGAGCGGAAGAAAGGGGCGATCCATCAGACACGCGGGATCAAAGTGGATATCTACGCCTTTCTCGCGGGCACGTACCGCTTTGCCCAGCAGTAAACCGCAGAGCAAGGGCGACTGGAAGCGGGTGGAGACAAAGTCCAGCAGCTCCTGTTCGTGCTCTGACTGTGCCTCAATATAATCGATTGCCTCTTCAAAGCGGCCCATGTGCAACAGGCCAGAAAGGGTGTTCATGCGGTTAAGCTGTTCATGACGCATAATGCGCAGATTATCGACGTAACGTTTTACCTGGCTGAGTTGGGCGCTGAGTGAGTCGATATCATTGAGGTCGCGAAAGGATATCACCCATCCCATCAGGGACGATTCCAGCATAATACGGACCCGGCTGGCGATAACGGTCAGCGAATTGAAGCGGCTAATCTCATCATGGGTATCTTTTTCCAGCATGACCGGCTGCGACAAAAATGGAACGGGTGAGATCACCTGGCTGACAGATTGCCCGCGCAGTTGTTCGGCGGACTGCGCCAGTCCAAGCAGTTTTCGCGCCGCCTGGTTGATCACTTCGATTCGCAGATGTTCATCGATGACGATAACCCCTTCATAGATGGACTCCATCATCGCTTTTTGCTGACGCACCATCAGGCCAATCTCACGCGGTTCCAGCGAGCAAATCTGCTTTTTAATATTGCAGGTAAAAAACCAGGAGAAGACGAACAGGGCAATAAGCAGCAGGGCAGCCACGATCAGAATATTGACCATATTGCTGAAGGTAATCGCCTCAAGATAGCGGGTGAGATAACCCACGGAGACAATGCCAATGACCTGGCCTTGAGCGTTAACAATCGGTGCTTTGCTTCGCAGCGAAATCCCCAGACCGCCAGTCCGGATGGTGGTGATACTTTGGCCCGAGAGTACCGCAGCGTTGTCCCCGCCGACTAACGGCTTGCCGACTTTATCTTCACTCACGGAATGAAAAAGATGCAGGCCCTTGTGGTCACCAATAACGATAAAACTGGCATCGCTCTTGCTGGCAATCGTCTGCATCAATGACTGGATGGCCTGAATGTTGTGGTCCGCTATCTCTTTTTTAAGGTCAGGTATCTGCGCAATCTCCTCGGCCTGAACTTTGGCACGCATGCTCATCGCCTGGTAGATCTGTTGGTTGATGCTGACGTAATAATAGCTACCCAGTAGCACGAACAGGGCAGACGTAAAAACAACGAGCGAAAGGAACAGCTTCGTTTGAAATGACAATTTCATGACGATTACACGTGCTTTGAATTAATAACATTACTGTATCATCTTTTTAACAATATGGGCCAACCCAGTATAACCGCATGATAAGCAGCATAAAAAAAACGCTGGCTGTTTTTTTGGCCGCATCGCTGCCCCTTAACGTGGGAAAGCAGACGGAACCGCAATAAAAACCATAAAAACCACGGCACGAATCAGGACGACGATCACTCAATTTAAAAAAGACCATTAAAACTTTATGCCAGACACCTTCCCCTTCACGTAATTCATCCTCTTTTAACGGCATCCTGAAAAAAATAACGATGCAAAGAGGATAATAATGAGCACACCTGATGATTCTTTCTTGTCTGAGAAACTGTCCAGTACATCGCGCCGTAAAACCCTGAAAGATCAGTGGTGGCATATTATGGATAACTGGAAAGTCGGGATTATTCCTCTGCCGCTCTTCGTACTGGCGGGCTTGCTTATCGCGGTAGACTGCCTGAGTGGGACGCTGAAAAGCGATATCGTGGTCATGGTCGCCACGCTGGCTTTTTTTGGTTTTGCCTGTGGGGAGTTTGGTAAACGTCTGCCCGTGGTCGGCAGGCTGGGGGCCGCCGCGATTTGTGCCACCTTTATCCCTTCTGCATTGGTTTACTACGGTTTGCTTCCCGACATCGTGGTGACGTCCACGACGCAATTCTATAAATCAACCAATATTCTTTATCTCTACATCTGCTGCATTATCGTCGGCAGCATTATGAGCATGAACCGCACGGTGCTTATCCAGGGCTTTCTGCGCATCTTTTTCCCCATGTTGTGCGGAGAAGTGGTGGGCATGATTGTTGGCATGGGCGTCGGGCTGGCGCTGGGGTTGGAACCTTTCCAGATCTTCTTTTTTATTATTCTGCCGATTATGGCGGGTGGTGTCGGTGAAGGCGCGATTCCGCTCTCCATTGGCTATGCGGCCTTACTGCATATGGATCAGGGCGTCGCGCTGGGCCGTATTCTGCCCATGGTCATGTTGGGTGGCGTGACCGCCATTATTATCTCGGGCTGCCTGAACCAACTGGGGAAACGTTATCCGCACCTGACGGGAGAAGGCCAGTTGATGCCGAACATCGCCAATGTTGAACCTGAGCCGCTGCAATCCGTTTTTTCGGGGAAAGTTGACGTCACCGCGATTGCTTCCGGAGCGCTGCTTGCGGTGTTGCTGTATATGGTGGGCATGTTGGGTCAGAAATTTACCGGTCTGCCTGCGCCGGTTGGGATGCTGTTTCTGGCTGTGCTGGTGAAGCTGGTCAATGGCGTTTCTCCCCGTATTCTGGCGGGTTCTCAGGTCGTTTACCGGTTCTTTCGCACTGCTGTCACCTATCCGGTGCTGTTCGCCGTCGGTGTCGCCATTACGCCCTGGCATATTCTGGTCACCGCGTTTACGCTCACCAACCTGCTGGTGATTATCAGCACGGTCAGTGCGCTGGTCGCCACGGGCTTTTTCGTCGGGAAAAAGATTGGTATGCATCCGATTGATGTCGCGATTGTCTCCTGCTGCCAGAGTGGTCAGGGCGGCACCGGCGATGTGGCCATTCTGACGGCCGGTAATCGCATGGGCCTGATGCCGTTTGCGCAGATCGCCACGCGCATCGGCGGGGCCATTAACGTTTCGCTTTCGTTGTTATTGCTGAGCCACTTTTTGAAATAAACCTGTTCCATAAATAACGCCAGGTCAGTCTGCGTAGACGGCAGTCTGACCTGGCGTCCTGATAAAAGCGTTGGCCTGGCTGATATTCACAGAGGTAAACAGGATTCAATCAGGGTAAACCCGCGTCATCGCTCGGCAATAGCGAGTATTCCGCGCCACTCAACGCCATCGCATCCCATACGCGCGTTTTCCTCTTCTGTTCCGCTGGGGTTCCCACTGAAGGGAGCGTAAAGCAGGGCTTCAACGGCATCATGCACATCGGCTGTCGGGCAGGAAGATACGTGAGATAACGCGCGGGATGCCATGCTCACTGGATATCGGTATCTCGCCTGTTCAGGACGGATAACGAAGACCAGGCGTGAGGCGATCTGCGACAGGAAGCGGATTTCAGAAAGCCGCGCGCCAGCACAGGGCTGGCGCGCAGTGGTACGCTGAACGAGCGACCTTGCCGGATAGCGGCAGGACGCTCAGGCGGACAGGGATTACGCCGGTTTCAGCAGGGCTTCAGCATGGCTGACGATGTTTTCCACCGTAAAGCCAAATTCAGCAAAGAGTTTTTCCGCCGGAGCCGACTCACCGAAGGTGGTCATGCCCACGATGGCACCGTCCAGTCCGACGTACTTATACCAGTAGTCTGCAATGCCCGCTTCTACCGCGACGCGCGCTTTCACGGTGGAAGGCAGTACCGACTCACGGTAAGCCGCATCCTGTGCGTCAAACAGGTCAGTGGATGGCAGCGAAACCACCCGGACCTTATGACCGCCGGTCGTCAGCTTCGCTGCCGCACCCAGGGTAATTTCCATTTCGGACCCGGTGGCAATCAGGATGATGTCTGGCGTGCCATCGCAATCCTTCAGCACATAACCCCCGCGCTTGATGTTAGCCACCTGCTCTGGAGTACGCTCAGGCTGTGCCAGGTTCTGACGCGACAGGATCAGCGCAGTCGGGCTGTGATGACGTTCAATCGCCGCCTGCCAGGCCACCGCTGTCTCTACCTGGTCACAGGGACGCCATACGCTCATATTTGGCGTCACGCGCAGGCTGGCAATTTGCTCAACCGGCTGGTGGGTCGGACCGTCTTCGCCCAGGCCAATGGAATCGTGGGTATACACCATAATCTGGCGAGCCTTCATGAGTGCCGCCATACGGACCGCGTTACGGGCGTACTCCACGAACATCAGGAAGGTTGCGGTATAGGGCACAAAGCCGCCGTGATGGGCAATCCCGTTACCGATAGCCGTCATGCCGAATTCGCGGACACCATAATGGATATAGTTCCCGGCCGGATCGTCTTTAATGGATTTTGAGCCTGACCAGATGGTGAGGTTACTCGGCGCAAGGTCGGCGGAACCGCCCAGAAACTCGGGCAGCAGTTTGCCATAAGCTTCCAGTGCGTTCTGCGAGGCTTTACGGCTGGCAATCTTTTGCGGATTCGCCTGCAGCTCGGCAACAAACTTCGCGGTTTCCGCTTCCCAGTTTGCCGGCATTCCACCGTTCATGCGGCGCTCGTATTCTGCGGCCAGCTCTGGATAAGCCTGCTTATAGGCAGCCAGTTTGTTGTTCCAGGCTTTTTCGCGCTCAGCGCCTGCCTGTTTGGCATCCCACTGCTGGTAAATCTCTTTAGGGATCTCAAACGCCGGGTAGTTCCAGCCCAGTTGCTTACGGGTCAGCGCCACTTCTTCTTCGCCTAACGCAGCGCCGTGGGCTTCTTCTTTACCGGCTTTATTCGGTGAGCCGAAGCCAATGACCGTACGGCAGATGATCAGTGACGGTTTGTCGGTGACGCTCTGCGCTTCCTGGATGGCCGCTTTCACAGCATCGGCGTCATGGCCGTCAATCTCACCCACCACATGCCAGTTATAGGCTTCGAAGCGTTTGTGCGTATCGTCAGTAAACCAGCCTTCGGTTTCGCCATCGATAGAAATACCGTTGTGATCGTAGAAGCCAATCAGTTTACCCAGACCTAAAGTACCGGCCAGCGAGCAGACTTCATGGGAAATACCTTCCATCAGGCAGCCGTCGCCCATGAACACATAGGTAAAGTGGTCGACGATATCGTGATTGGGACGGTTAAACTGGGCCGCCAGCGTACGTTCAGCAATCGCCAGACCGACGGCATTCGCCAGGCCCTGGCCCAGTGGGCCGGTGGTGGTTTCAACGCCCGGCGTGTAGCCAATTTCCGGGTGCCCCGGCGTTTTGGAATGCAGCTGGCGGAAGTTTTTCAGTTCTTCGATAGGCAGATCGTAACCGCTCAGGTGCAACAGGCTGTAAAGCAGCATGGAGCCGTGGCCGTTCGAAAGGATAAAGCGGTCGCGATCCAGCCAGGCGGGATTGGTGGGATTGTGCTGGAGGAAATCACGCCATAATACTTCAGCGATATCTGCCATGCCCATTGGCGCACCAGGGTGACCAGATTTTGCTTTTTGTACCGCATCCATACTTAATGCGCGAATGGCATTAGCCAACTCTCTGCGTGAGGACATAAAGGGTCTCCCTTGTTAAGCATCAGGGCGGGAGTGCTCCCGCCCGGTAAAAGAGGGGAAAACTAGAGGCGTGCCGCCAGCACATCTTCGAGTTTTTGCTGGTCAACGGCGAACTGACGGATACCGTCTGCCAGTTTTTCTACCGCCATGGGGTCCTGATTATGCTCCCAACGGAATTCAGCTTCAGACAGCGGCGACGGCTGATGGAAACACTCGGTTGACGGCTCCAGCTTACGTTCAATTGGCTCATCACTGTTTTGCAGCTCTTCCAGCAGATTTGGTGAAAGCGTCAGGCGGTCACAACCGGCCAGCGCAAGTACCTGTTCAACTTTACGGAAGCTGGCACCCATGATGATGGTGTCATAACGGTGCTTCTTGTAGTAATCGTAAATACGGCGCACGGATTTCACGCCAGGATCTTCATCAGCGCTGTACGGGTCCATCGGTTTGCGTGAGTTGTACCAGTCATAGATACGACCGACAAACGGCGAAATCAGGTAAACACCGGCTTCGGCGCAGGCGCGCGCCTGCGCAAACGAGAACAGCAACGTCAGGTTGCACTGGATACCATTTTTTTCCAGTTCTTCCGCTGCCTTAATGCCTTCCCACGTTGACGCCAGTTTGATCAGAATACGTGAGCGGTCAATGCCATGCTCTTCATACATGCGAACCAGCTTTTCAGCTTTCGTGACGCACATGCCACGATCGAAGGAGAGGCGCGCATCCACTTCGGTCGAAACACGGCCCGGTATGCTTTTCAGAATTTCCATACCGAGGTTAATAGCCACTTTGTCGCTGGCATTGATGATCTGCGTCTCTTTGCTGCCGCCCTGTTTTTTCGCATAGTCGATGGCGTCATCAATCAGATGTTTGTAAGGCTGGAGAGCAGATGCTTTCAGAATAAGCGAGGGATTGGTGGTCGCATCTTGTGGGTGATAATTTCGAATCGATTCAATATCGCCACTGTCAGCCACCACGGTGGTGAACTGTTTAAGGGCTTCAAGCTGGTTCATTTCTACACTCCTTGAAAATACATTGTAACGAAAGGGAACACCTCTGGCCTCGTGCCCTAATCCGTGCAGACATTACGGGTCGCAGTAACGCCGACTCACCACATTGCAACAGACGGGGTGCAGTGAAAATGCGTTTTCTCTGAATGTTGTGCGATGAGGGTAGCGCGTTACCACCCGAGAGAGCATTTCTGCGGATAACGACTGCCCGGCTATTAAGAATAGCAGCCATGACAAATGACGCAGGCCAGACTGTAACAATCTGTGCCCTAAGAAATGAGGTTCTTTGAAGCGCCTCACCGCTTTGTGGTGGTCTGCTTTCTATACTGGGCGCTCACTCACCTGGCGAAGAAGGACGTCAAATGGATGACCAACTGAAGCAAAGTGCGCTTGATTTTCACCAGTATCCCACTCCCGGCAAGATTCAGGTGTCGCCGACCAAGCCGCTGACGACGCAGCGCGATCTGGCCCTGGCCTACTCACCCGGCGTCGCCGCACCCTGTTTAGAAATTGCCGCCGATCCGCTGGCCGCCCATAAATACACCGCGCGCGGCAATCTGGTGGCGGTCATTTCTAACGGCACGGCGGTGCTGGGCCTGGGGAACATCGGGGCGCTGGCCGGTAAACCGGTGATGGAAGGCAAAGGTGTATTATTCAAGAAGTTTGCCGGCATTGACGTCTTTGATATTGAGGTCGATGAGCATGACCCGGACAAGCTGATTGAGATTATCGCGGCGCTGGAGCCGACCTTTGGCGGCATCAATCTTGAAGATATTAAAGCGCCGGAATGTTTTTACATTGAGCAGCAGCTGCGGCAACGGATGAAAATCCCCGTGTTTCACGACGATCAGCACGGTACGGCGATTATCTGTACGGCAGCGGTGTTAAACGGGCTGCGCATTATCAAAAAGGCGCTCTCAGACGTGCGGCTGGTGGTGTCCGGCGCGGGCGCATCGGCGATTGCCTGTATGAACCTGCTGGTCGCCTTGGGCTTACAGAAACACAACATTCAGGTGTGCGATTCCAAAGGCCTGATATATCGCGGGCGCGAACCCAATATGGCCGAGACCAAGGCCGACTATGCGGTTGAGGATCAGGGCAAACGCACGCTGGCGGAGGTGATTGAGGGCGCGGACATTTTCCTTGGCTGCTCCGGCCCGGACGTGCTCACGCCTGAGATGGTGAAAACCATGGCAAAGGACCCCCTGATTCTGGCGCTGGCGAATCCGCAGCCAGAAATCCTGCCGCCGTTAGCCAAAGCCGTGCGGCCTGATGCGATTATCTGTACCGGCCGTTCTGACTTTCCTAATCAGGTGAATAACGTCCTGTGCTTTCCGTTTATCTTCCGCGGTGCGCTGGATGTTGGCGCGACCGCCATCAATGAAGCGATGAAGCTGGCCGCGGTTCACGCTATCGCCGATCTGGCGCAGGCAGAACAGAGCGATGTGGTGGCATCGGCCTATAGCGATCAGGACCTGAGTTTTGGGCCGGACTATCTGATTCCTAAACCTTTCGATCCCCGTTTAATCGTGCAGATTGCTCCCGCCGTGGCGAAAGCGGCGATAGATTCCGGCGTGGCAACCCGGCCGATTAGCGACTTTGACGCCTACCGCGAACAGCTCACGGAATTTGTTTATAAAACCAATCTGTTTATGAAGCCGATTTTCTCTCAGGCCCGTAAAGCGCCGAAACGCGTGGTGCTGGCCGAAGGGGAAGAGGTGCGGGTGCTGCATGCGACGCAGGAACTCGTGTCGCTGGGGCTGGCAAAACCCATTCTGATAGGCCGCCCGAACGTGATTGCCATGCGGCTGGAGAAGCAGGGGCTGAAAATCGAAGCCGGGAAGGATTTTGAAATCGTCAATAATGAATCCGATCCGCGTTTCAAAGCATACTGGAATGAGTATTACCAGATGATGAAGCGGCGCGGCGTAACGCCTGAGCAGGCGCAGCGCGCGGTGATCGGTAATCCGACGCTGATTGGTGCCATCATGGTCTATCGCGGTGAAGCGGACGCGCTCATCTGCGGCACCATTGGGGATTACAACGAGCACTACGAGATTGTGGAAAAAGTGCTGGGCCTGCGTTCCGATGTGAAAGTCGCGGGAGCCATGAACGCGTTGCTGCTGCCAAACGGCAACACCTTTATTGCTGACACCTATGTGAATGAAGATCCCACGCCCGAGCAGCTCGCAGACATTACCCTTATGGCAGCTGAGACCGTGCGGCGATTTGGGATTGAACCGCGCGTGGCGCTGTTGTCGCACTCCAGCTTTGGCACCTCAAATGCACCCGGCGCGCGTAAAATGCGTGACGTACTGGCGCTGGTGCAGCAGCGGGCACCTGAGCTGGAAATTGACGGCGAGATGCACGGTGATGCGGCGCTGGTGGAAAGTATTCGTCGGGAAATCATGCCCGACAGCCCGCTAAAAGGCAGTGCCAACCTGTTGATCATGCCCAATGTGGAGGCAGCGCGAATCAGCTACAACCTGCTGCGCGTCTCCAGTTCTGAAGGTGTAACGGTGGGGCCGGTGCTGATGGGAATGACGAAGCCCGTACACGTCCTTACCCGTATCGCCTCCGTGCGGCGCATCGTTAATATGGTGGCGCTGGCTGTGGTGGAAGCACAAACCCAGCCGCTGTAATGAAACGGGGCCGCATTCAACGATGCGGCCCCGTGTTAACCTTCGCCCCGCAGAGGGCTGGTTTGCCTGCCTGTCATGCGGGGCAGGCGGACAGACTTCACGCCGGCAGGTTAAGCCAGTTCTTCACCGGCAGAAAATCACGGTAGAGCGCCGCTTCCGGCGAGTCAGGCTCTGGATGATAGTTATATTCCCAGCGTACCAGCGGCGGCAGGGACATCAGGATAGACTCCGTTCTGCCCCCGGTTTGCAGACCAAACAGCGTCCCGCGGTCCCACACCAGATTAAACTCCACATAGCGACCACGGCGATAGAGCTGAAACTGACGTTCCCGCTCGCCAAAAGGCACGTGTTTGCGGCGCGCGACGATTGGCTGATAAGCGTCCAGGAAGCCCCGGCCCACCGCCTGAATCAATGCAAAGCTGTTTTCAAAGCCGGGCTGGTGGATATCATCAAAGAACAACCCACCGATGCCGCGCTGCTCGTCGCGGTGTTTCAGATAGAAATAGTCATCGCACCACTTTTTAAAGCGCGGATAGACATCTTCGCCAAAGGGCTGACAAATATCGAATGCCGTCTGGTGCCAGTGCACTGCATCCTCTTCGAAACCGTAAAACGGTGTCATATCGAAGCCACCGCCAAACCACCAAATAGGTTCAGCGCCAGGTTTTTCGGCAATAAAGAAACGTACGTTGGCATGACTGGTCGGCACATACGGATTATGAGGATGAATGACCAGTGAAACGCCCATGGCTTCAAAACTGCACCCGGCCAGTTCAGGGCGATGCGCGGTAGCAGACGCAGGCATCTGGTCGCCATGAACGTGCGAAAAGTTGACGCCGGCCTGTTCAAAGACCGCGCCATCACGCAGCACGCGGCTTCGTCCGCCGCCGCCGCCGGGGCGCTGCCAGCTGTCTTCAATAAACTGTGCACCGCCGTCTTCGGCGGTCAGCTTGCTACAAATCTCATCCTGCAGATCCAACAGGAACGTTTTTACACGGGAGATATCAGGCATGTGATGGGCTTCTCTTGGTAAAAATTGGACGTGATTATAGCTGATTCATTACGACATTCGGCGATCGTACTCATCAAAGTAGTTGATTATTCCGGTGGCGATAGCCGATGCAATTTTTTGACGGAATGCGCTGGTGCCCAGTAACTGCTCTTCCCGCGGGTTAGTGATAAACGAGGTTTCCACCAGCACCGAGGGAATCGACGGGGATTTTAATACGGCAAAGGCGGCCTGTTCCGTGTGCTGACTGTGAAGGTGATGCACCGGACGGATCTGATCCAGCACGTGTTTGCCCAGCGTCAGGCTGTTTTTGATGGTATCCGTTTGCACCAGGTCAAACAGGATCTGTTGCAGATAGTGATCCTGCGCTTCCACCTTTGCGCCACCGACCTTGTCGGCATCGTTCTCTCTGTTTGAAAGATAGCGCGCCATGCTACTGCTGGCACCGCGGTTGGACAGGGCGAACACCGAGGCGCCGTTGGCATCCGGGCTGGTATAGCCATCGGCATGGATGGACATAAACAGATTCGCGCCATGCTGATGGGCAATTTCCACGCGCTGATAAAGGGGAATAAAGTGATCGCTGTCGCGCGTCAGGCGCACCTCAATGCGCGGATGTGACTGTAGCTCACGGCGGACGTTGTTGGCGATTTCTAAGACAATATGCTTCTCTTCCGCGCCTTCTTCGCCCACCGCACCCGAATCAATCCCGCCGTGGCCAGGGTCGATCATGACGATGCGTTTACCGTTACTGGCTGGCGGCTTTGGCGAGGTGTGACGGGAAGAGAGAGACGCCTGCTGTTCTTTTGCCTGTACGGCGCGCGGAGACAACACGGCCAGTGCAAGTCCTGACAGCAGAAGCTGGCGGCGGTGAATTAAACGTTTAAGCAAATGCATGTGCAGGTCCATAAGCAACAATAATGCAACGTGTTATAGCGTAACGTTAGCGCCACGGCGATCTTTCAACCATTTCAGGTTATTACTTTGTATTTCAGCTCACTAACAGCCAAATCCCTTTTTTTTAACGTTGCCCCCGGTAGGGAGGGTTGCGCCAGCCGAAGAAAGCGTGATAATCAGCAAATTGTGGTGAATAGCAGGTAAAGAAGATGGAAATCCGCACCTTCCGCCAGGAAGACTTTGAAGAAGTAATCACGCTCTGGGAACGCTGCGATTTGTTACGGCCGTGGAACGATCCCGAGCTGGATATCGAACGCAAAATGCATCACGACGCCGATCTTTTCCTGGTGGCAGAAGTGGGCGGTGAAGTCGTCGGCACGGTGATGGGTGGCTACGACGGCCATCGCGGCGCGGCCTATTACCTTGCTGTGCATCCTGATTATCAGGGGCGCGGTTTTGCCAATGCCTTGATGAACCGCCTTGAGAAAAAACTGATCGCGCGCGGCTGTCCAAAAATCCATTTGATGGTGCGTGAAGAGAACGATCAGGTGGTCGCATTCTATGAAAAGCTCGACTACGAAACGGTCGATGTGGTGTTACTGGGCAAACGTTTAATCGAAGATCGTGAATATTAATTCTGTCTGGCCACCGGAAGAGTACGATGATAAAGGCCAGTTGCGCCTGCCGTTTCTTTTCTGGCTGATTCTGCTGCTACAGTCACGGACCTGGTTGCTGTTGATTATGGCCGGCGCGTCACGCCAGCAGGGGAACGATCTTCTGGCGCTCTTTTATCCTGACCGCCAGGCCTTCTGGTCAGGCCTGGCGCTGGGCTTACCGGCGCTGTTTGGCCTGCTGTTGACCGGCTACCGTTCGCGTCTGCCAAGACTGTGGCGCAGCTGGCGCCAGGTCTTAATGCTCGCTATGGCGATTAACCTGCTCTGGCAAGGCGCTCAACTGTATCTGGCTGATTTTCTCAGCTCGCCGCTCCCCTTGTTATTGACGCTGTTCGATCTGCTGGCGCTGCTGTGGTTATTCAGCAGCATCCGGCTTCGCGCCTGCTTTGTACCGCAACAGTATCCCGAATAAACTTTTTGCCGCTTTGCGACTCCAATCAGTTCTGCCTTATTGTCCTTTATTGTTCTTTTATTCACAGGAGTTTTCATGAAAGCTGTTCGTTACACGTTACTGACTGCGGCCATACTGGTCAGTGGGTGTGCCAGTTCCTCCGGTACTGACGCTAACAGCAGCCAGCAGGTAAGCTGGTGGAATCCACTGAGCTACCACTGGTCATCGGCGCTGCCCTGGAACTGGTTTGGGCCCTCGCTGACAGCCACAGAGCAGGGCGTGGGTGGCATTAATGGCTCCACCGCCATGACCGAAGCCGCCATAAAAGAGGGGCTGAAAGGCAAGTACGATCTGCGCCAGGGCATGCGCGGTCATAATGGTCAGGTGGTGTCGTTCTGGCAGGCCATGGATGACGGCAAAGTAATGCTGGTGGTTTATGGCCAGTCGCAGGTTGACCGCATTGAAGTGCTGGACAGCCACATTGCCAGCGCCGATGGCAGCAAAATCGGTGACGCGTTCAGCACCAAATTCGACAAAGCCTTCAATAACTGTGTGCTGGCGAGCGGGCTGGACAACCGTGACGTGGAGTGCCGCGCGCCCAACAGTCAGCATCTTCGCTATGTCTACAGCGGAACCTGGCACGGGCCAGAAGGGTTGATGCCGTCGGATGACACACTCAAGAGCTGGAAGCTCAGCAAAATTGTCTGGCAGCGCTAAGGCCTTTTCATACCGCTAAACCGCAGGGCAGACCCTCAGCCCTGCGCGTCCAATGCCATTTTCCCGCTATCTTCTGCCACCGCCTTATGCCTTTTTCGACTTTGAAATCAGCAAACGATATATAAAACCGTTACGGGTTTACGCTGAGTTATAAATAAACTGCTGTATCGGCAGATGAGATCTGCATCAAATTTCTTCAGGGTGAACCATGACCTTACCAGCGATGAAAAAAATCGTGAGCGGACTCGCACTGTCGCTGAGCCTGGCCGGTGCCGCAAACGCGACCGAGCTGCTAAACAGCTCTTACGATGTTGCACGTGAATTATTCGTCGCCCTGAATGCGCCTTTTGTCAGTCAATGGGATGCCAGCCATCCTGACGACAAGCTGACCATTAAGATGTCCCATGCCGGGTCATCTAAACAGGCGCTGGCGATCCTGCAAGGTCTGCGTGCCGATGTCGTGACCTATAACCAGGTCACGGATGTGCAGGTGTTACACGATAAAGGCAAGCTGATTCCGGCCGACTGGCAAACGCGTCTGCCGAATAACAGTTCACCCTTTTATTCCACCATGGCGTTCCTGGTGCGCAAGGGAAACCCAAAGCAGATTCACGACTGGTCCGATTTAACCCGTGACGATGTGAAGCTGATTTTTCCTAATCCCAAAACCTCCGGTAACGGGCGCTATACCTATCTTGCGGCCTGGGGTGCTGCCAGCCAGGCTGACGGTGGCGATCAGGCCAAAACCCGCGCGTTTATGACGAAGTTTTTAAAGAATGTTGAAGTGTTCGATACCGGTGGTCGCGGTGCCACAACCACCTTTGCCGAACGCGGCCTGGGAGATGTGCTGATCAGTTTTGAGTCAGAAGTGAATAACATTCGCAACCAATACGGCAAAGATGACTATGAAGTCGTGGTGCCAAAAACCGATATCCTGGCGGAGTTTCCGGTCGCCTGGGTTGATAAAAATGTCGCGCAGAATAAAACGGGCGATGCGGCAAAAGCGTATTTGACCTGGCTGTATTCCCCCGAGGCGCAGAAAATCATCACGGATTTTTATTACCGCGTGAACAATCCGCAGTTAATGGCGCAGCAAAAAGCCCGCTTCCCTGCCACCAACCTGTTTCGGGTGGAAGAGGCGTTTGGCGGCTGGGATAACGTAATGAAAACCCATTTCGCCAGCGGCGGCGAGCTGGATAAACTGTTAGCGGCGGGGCGGTAATCATGTTTGCAGCCAGCCAAAAACGCGTTCTGCCCGGTTTCGGTCTGAGCCTCGGCACCAGCCTGCTGTTTACCTGCCTGGTGCTGCTGCTGCCCATCAGCGCACTGATTATGCAGCTGTCGCAGATGACGCTGCAGCAATACTGGGACGTTGTCACCAATCCTCAACTGATCGCAGCCTACAAAGTGACGTTACTGTCGGCCGGTGTGGCCTCATTGTTTAATGCCGTATTCGGCATGTTAATGGCATGGATTTTAACGCGCTATCGCTTCCCTGGCCGCACGTTGCTTGACGGGCTGATGGATTTGCCGTTTGCGCTGCCCACCGCCGTGGCGGGTTTGACGCTGGCCGGTCTGTTTTCCGTTAACGGCTGGTACGGACAGTGGTTTGCCCATTTCGATATCAAGATTTCCTATACCTGGATCGGTATCGCGCTGGCGATGGCGTTTACCAGTATTCCCTTTGTGGTGCGAACCGTGCAGCCGGTGCTGGAAGAGTTAGGTCCCGAATACGAGGAAGCCGCTCAGACACTGGGCGCAACGCCCTGGCAGAGCTTTCGCCGGGTCGTGTTGCCCGAAGTCGCGCCAGCCCTTCTGGCGGGCACTGCGCTGTCGTTTACCCGCAGCCTGGGTGAGTTTGGTGCGGTGATCTTTATCGCGGGCAACATCGCCTGGAAAACCGAAGTGACCTCGCTGATGATTTTTGTCCGCCTGCAGGAATTTGACTACCCGGCAGCCAGCGCCATCGCCTCGGTGATTCTGACGGCATCGCTGCTGTTGCTGTTCGCGATTAATACATTACAAAGCCGATTTGGTCGTCGTCTGGGAGGCCACTAATGGCAGAGATTTCGCAACTCAACACGGCCGATCGCCAGCCGGTTAACTGGAGTAAGTGGCTGCTTATTGGTATTGGCGCACTGATATCGCTGCTTCTGCTGGTGGTGCCGATGGTCTCCATCTTCTGGGAAGCGTTGTACAAAGGGCTGGGCGTGACGTTTAGCAACCTGACCGACAGCGATATGCTGCATGCCATATGGCTGACGGTGCTGGTCGCGTTGATTACCGTGCCGGTGAATTTAGTGTTCGGCACGCTGCTGGCCTGGCTGGTGACACGCTTTACCTTTCCCGGTCGCCAGCTGCTTTTAACGCTGTTCGACATTCCGTTTGCCGTATCGCCTGTCGTGGCGGGCCTGATGTATCTCCTGTTCTGGGGCATCAATGGCCCGGCGGGCGGCTGGCTGGATGCCCATAATATTCAGGTGATGTTCTCCTGGCCTGGCATGGTGCTGGTTACCGTCTTCGTTACCTGTCCGTTTGTGGTGCGCGAACTGGTGCCGGTGATGCTGAGTCAGGGCAGTCATGAAGACGAAGCCGCCGTGCTGTTAGGTGCCTCGGGCTGGCAGATGTTCCGTCGCGTTACGCTGCCCAATATTCGCTGGGCCATGCTGTATGGCGTTGTGCTGACAAACGCCCGCGCCATTGGTGAGTTCGGTGCGGTATCGGTGGTATCCGGTTCTATTCGCGGTGAAACCTATACCTTACCGCTTCAGGTTGAATTACTGCATCAGGATTACAATACGGTAGGCGCCTTTACTGCTGCGGCCTTACTGACCGTGATGGCAATCGTGACGCTGTTTCTGAAAAGCATTGTGCAATGGCGTTTAGAGCAACAGCATAAACGCCTGCAACTGGAGGACAATCATGAGCATTGAGATTAACCAGATCAACAAATCCTTTGGTCGCACAGCGGTGCTGAACGATATCTCACTGGATATTCCTTCTGGCCAGATGGTGGCATTACTGGGGCCGTCCGGTTCCGGTAAAACAACGCTGCTGCGTATTATCGCCGGGCTGGAGCATCAGAACAGCGGTCAGATCCGTTTTCATGACCTCGATGTCAGCCGTCTGCATGCGCGCGAGCGTCAGGTAGGCTTTGTCTTCCAGCACTATGCGCTGTTCCGCCATATGACGGTATTCGACAACATTGCCTTTGGTCTGACGGTGTTGCCGCGCCGTGAGCGTCCGTCCAGTGCGGAGATCAGGCAGCGCGTCACGCGCCTGCTGGAGATGGTGCAACTGTCCCATCTGGCAAACCGTTTTCCGGCCCAGCTTTCTGGCGGGCAGAAACAGCGCGTCGCGTTGGCAAGGGCGCTGGCAGTGGAACCGCAAATCCTGCTGCTGGATGAGCCGTTTGGCGCGCTGGATGCGCAGGTGCGCAAAGAGTTGCGTCGCTGGTTACGCCAACTGCATGAAGAATTGAAGTTTACCAGCGTGTTTGTGACCCACGATCAGGAAGAGGCGATGGAAGTGGCCGATCGCGTGGTGGTGATGAGCCAGGGCAGCATTGAACAGGTGGGGACGCCGGACGAGGTCTGGCGCGATCCTGCCACGCGTTTCGTGCTGGAGTTCCTGGGTGAGGTTAACCGCTTTGACGGTGAAGTTCATGGCTCTCAGTTCCATGTGGGCGCGCATCACTGGCCGTTAGGTTATACCTCAGCGCATCAGGGCGCGGTCGATCTGTTCCTGCGTCCGTGGGAAATCGACGTTTCACGCAGGAGCAGCCTGGAAACGCCATTGCCTGTCCAGGTCTTAGAGGTGAGCCCTCGCGGTCATTTCTGGCAGTTGGTGGTGCAGCCAAGCGGATGGCAGAGCGAGCCGTTCTCGCTGGTCTTTGATGGCGAACAAACCGCACCGCTGCGTGGCGAACGCCTGTTCGTCGGGTTACAGCAGGCCCGACTGTATCAGGGGGCGACGCCGTTACGGGCGGTTGCCTTTGCGCATAGCGCCTGATATTTTCTTTTTCACGCAGGGCGGGACAGTGTCCCGCCTTTTTAATGACCGTTATACCGCAATGACTCAGGCTGAAGCCTGAACGATGGCGGATAGCGTTTTGCCAGGAAATGCACCGTGACCACTCTGGAAGACACCATCGGTAATACGCCGCTCATCAGGTTGCAACGCCTGACGCCTGACAACGGCAGTGAGGTCTGGCTTAAACTGGAAGGGAATAATCCCGCCGGTTCAGTGAAAGATCGCGCCGCCTGGTCGATGATCCATCAGGCGGAGCGGCGCGGTGACATTACTCCAGGCGATCGGCTGATTGAAGCCACCAGCGGCAACACCGGTATTGCGCTGGCGATGATTGCGGCAATGAAAGGTTATAAGCTACGGCTGCTGATGCCGGATAACATGAGCCAGGAGCGGCAGGATGCGATGCGTGCCTATGGTGCCGAGCTGGTGCTGGTCAGCCGTGAACAGGGAATGGAAGGCGCCCGCGATCGGGCCCAGGAGATGGCTGCCCGGGGTGAAGGCACCGTACTGGATCAGTTTAATAATCCCGACAATCCACTTGGCCACTACCAAACCACCGGGCCGGAGCTGTGGCAGCAGTCGAAACAGCGGATGACCCACTTTGTTTCCAGCATGGGCACCACTGGCACGATTACCGGCGTAGGTCGGTTTTTAAAAGATCATCATACCGGCGTCAAAGTGATTGGCCTGCAGCCGACCGAAGGCAGCAGTATTCCTGGCATCCGCCGCTGGCCACAGGCCTATATGCCGGGCATTTATCGTCCTGAGTTGGTGGATGAGATTATTGATATGGGCCAGCAGGAAGCCGAAGAAACCATGCGCGCGCTGGCGCGTCGTGAGGGCATTTTCTGTGGCGTCAGTTCCGGTGGCTCGGTTGCCGGGGCGTTGCGCATTGCCAAAGCCTGGCCGGGAAGCGTGGTGGTGGCCATCGTCTGTGACCGTGGCGATCGCTATCTTTCTACCGGCATCTATCAGTAGCGTGTCGTCAATATCGACGCGTTAAGAAAGGCTTGTGCTATCCGCCGGGTGCATAAGCCTTTTTTATTTGCCTGGGTTCGCACTATGCTTAATCGCATCTGTAAGGATCGCGTAAAACCGGCTGCGCATTGCGCTGACTCGGGTCAAAATAGCGCCAGTTACACATGAGAGATAACAATGAAAATCTTGCTGGTAGATGACGACGTAGAGTTAGGCACCATGTTAAGCCAATATCTGATTACGGAAGGCTTTGACACGCAACTGGTTTTAACCGGCACGGCCGGTGTTCAGGGGGCGCTGTCCGGTGAGTTTAGCGCCATGATCCTGGATATCATGCTGCCCGATATGAGCGGCACCGATGTGCTGCGCCAGGTGCGTCAGCAAAGCCGCTTACCGGTAATTATGCTGACCGCCAAAGGCGATAACATTGACCGGGTCATCGGGCTGGAGATGGGCGCTGATGACTATATGCCCAAGCCCTGTTATCCCCGTGAGCTGGTTGCGCGTTTGCGCGCCGTACTGCGCCGCGTTGAGGAGCTTGCGCCGCCGCAGGACAAGAAAGAGACACTGCAATGGGGCGAGTTAACCCTCAATTCGGCCAGGCGCATTACGGAATGGCGTGGCAAAACCTTTGACCTGACCGCCTCAGAATTTAACCTGCTCGATTTGCTGTTGCGCTCACCCGACCGTGTCGTCACCAAAGACGAACTGTCAGAAAAAGGGCTGGGACGACCGCGTGAGGCTTACGATCGTAGCGTGGACGTGCACATCAGCAATATCCGTCAGAAACTCAGTGCGCTGACGGCGGAGAGCATTACGATTGAAACCGTCCGCAGCATTGGCTATCGCATTCGATGAATCACAGCTATCGCGGACGCATGTTCTGGAAGATCCTGCTGGGCTTCTGGCTGGTGTTTGTCATTATCAGCCAGCTTATCTGGTTGGGGTTTTCGCTTTCCGGTACCCGACACCATCCACCTGAACTCCTGGTGACACAGCGTCTGGCTGACGTGATAATGGCGTCAGCGTCATCTGTGCTGGAACGTGAAGGGCCCGCCGCACTTGCGGTAATGACAGCGGAATGGACGCCTGAAGAACGGCAATTTCTCAGCATCAATCCCGTTGATGATCTTCAGTCTGACGCCACCGCAATCCCCTCCGTTTCCGAAACACCCGATAAATCACTATTCCCCGACCAGTTGGTGCGCCAGGTGCAAGGTGCCGATGGCAAGGATTATGAGCTCCTGTACGATCTCAGAGGCATGCGCGAACGGAGTCGGGAAGGGCGGCCGCACAGTTTCCTGAATATTCCCGAGCCGATGTTTATCTTTGCTGGCTCGGTGGGGCTGCTGTTCAGTTTGCTTCTCGCCTGGAACCTGACCCGGCCGATGCGACAACTGCGTGAAGGATTTTCCCGGGTGGCAAATGGTGATTTGCGCGTCCGGCTTTACCCGGCGTTGCGTAAACGCCACGATGAGCTGTCCAGCGTGGCGCAGGCCTTTGATGCCATGGTGGAGCGGCTGGATACACTGGTGAAGGCGCGTGAAGCTCTGCTTCATGATATCTCCCATGAACTGCGTTCCCCGCTTGCCCGCCTGCAACTGGCAACCGGCCTGGCACGGCAACGGCCGGAAAACGTGAATGCTTCACTGGATCGCATTGACGAAGAGGCACAACGGCTCGATAAGATGATCGGCGAGCTGTTGACCCTGGCGCGTGCGGAGCATGAAAGTATGCCGGGTGAACACTATTTTGATCTGGCGGGATTGTTAGAGGCGGTCGTGACAGATCTGCGTTATGAAGCGCAGATTCCCGGTGTTGAGGTGACGTTTGACGTTGACGGTCAGGCCGATCATACCGTGCGCGGCAATGCTGAACTGTGTCGTCGTGGCATTGAGAATGTGTTGCGCAATGCGTTGCGCTTCTCGCTTCCGGGACAGCGGATTGAGGTGAGCCTGAAGGTGGAATCTCAGTGGCTGGCCATTCACGTGCGCGATCAGGGGCCTGGCGTGGATGAAACCAAGCTCTCCAGTATTTTCGACCCTTTTGTGCGGGTGAATTCACCCCTGATGGGGAAAGGTTATGGGCTGGGGCTCGCTATCGTGCGTAAGGTGGTTCTGGCGCATCATGGCGAAGTCCGCGCCGTTAACCGGCCAGAAGGCGGTCTTGAGTTGACCCTGCGTTTACCGCGTTGGCAGCCGCATTAATGTTGTCACAGGCCATAAAAAAACGGCACCTTTGAGGGTGCCGTTTTTCTTTTTACATCTTAGTGCGGATTACTTCTTAATACGAATCACCGGCGTTTCACCCACGATGACCTGACCAGAAAGCTTAGTCAGCTCTTTGATCTCATCCATGTTGGAAATGACAACCGGTGTTAACGTTGATTTTGCTTTCTCTTCCAGCAGGGCCAGATCGAACTCGATAACCACGTCGCCTTTTTTAACCTTCTGACCTTCTTCAGCGATACGTTTAAAGCCTTCACCTTTCAGCTCAACGGTATCAATACCGAAATGAACGAAAAGCTCAATGCCATTATCTGATTCAATTGAAAAGGCGTGATTGGTTTCAAAAATCTTGCCGATAGTACCGTCAACCGGTGCAACCATTTTGTTGCCGCTGGGTTTGATCGCAATACCGTCACCCACGATTTTTTCTGCAAACACCACATCTGGTACGTCTTCAATGTTCACGATTTCGCCTGACAGAGGCGCTACGATATCAATTGTCCCAGCGCTATCTGTTTTTTCGCCAAAAAGTTTAGAAAACAAACCCATGATCTTCTCCTAAGCAGTAATTTGGGGCCAGCATCTCGTGGATCAGCAGAGCGTTTTTTCTTTAATGAACTTGTTAACCAGGTTCATCAAGTCTTCCGCCGTAGGTTGAGCCAGTGCCTGCTCTGCCAACGCCTTCGCATCTTCGAAATGTGTATTACGAATAATTTTCTTGATGCCAGGGATAGAAATGGCACTCATGCTGAATTCGTCCAGCCCCATTCCCAGTAACAGTAGTGTAGCACGTTCGTCACCTGCCAGCTCACCACACATGCCAGTCCATTTACCTTCAGCATGAGACGCATCAATAACTTGTTTGATGAGGTTCAATACTGACGGTGTCATTGGGTTATACAGGTGCGAAATCAAATCATTACCACGGTCTACTGCAAGAGTATACTGCGTCAAATCGTTTGTCCCAATGCTAAAGAAGTCGACTTCTTTAGCCAGGTGACGGGCAATCACGGCAGAAGCGGGGGTTTCAACCATAATGCCGACTTCGATTGACTCATCAAACGCTTTGCCTTCTTCGCGTAACTGCCCTTTAAGCAGCTCCAGTTCCGCTTTCAGACTGCGTACTTCTTCGACCGAAATAATCATCGGGAACATGATACGCAGCTTACCGAAGGAGGATGCACGCAGAATGGCGCGTAGCTGAGCATGCAGGATCTCTTTACGATCCATCGCGATACGGATAGCACGCCAGCCCAGGAACGGGTTCTCTTCTTTTGGCAGGTTCATGTAAGGCAGGTCTTTGTCACCGCCGATGTCCATGGTACGCACAATAACGGCCTGCGATCCCATCGCTTCAGCAACGGCTTTATAGGCCTGGAACTGCTCTTCTTCAGTAGGCAGCGAATCGCGATCCATAAACAGGAACTCGGTGCGGTACAGACCTACACCTTCAGCGCCGTTACGTTCGGCACCGGCGATATCACGCACGGTTCCGATATTGGCGCAGACTTCGACCTGATGACCATCCAGCGTCACCGCCGGCAGGTCTTTCAGCTTGGCCAGTTCATGTTTTTCTGAATGATACTGATGCTGAACGGCTTTCAGCTCTTCCTGAACCGCTTCAGACGGGTTGATGTGAATCGCATTGTTCACGCCATCCAGAATAATGAAATCGCCGTTCTTGATCGTGGCGGTCACGTTACCGGTACCGACGATTGCCGGGATCTCTAACGAGCGAGCCATGATTGACGTGTGCGAAGTCCGACCGCCCAAATCGGTAATAAAGCCCAGCACCTTTTTCAGGTTCAGCTGTGCGGTTTCTGACGGCGTTAAATCTTTCGCCACCAGAATAGATTCGTCCTGGATTGCGCTCAGGTCGACAATGTGCAGACCTAAAATATTTTGTAGCAGGCGTTTGCCGATGTCGCGCACGTCCGCCGCGCGCTCTTTCAGGTATTCATCGTCCAGCTCTTCCAGGGCTTTAGCCTGAGCGTCAATCACTGAGTTCACAGCGGCATCGGCAGTAGCGTGATCTTTTTTGATCAGGTCGGTGATTTCCTGCTCCAGCTCTTCGTCTTCCAGCAACATAATGTGGCCTTCGAAGATCGCTGCTTTTTCTTCACCCAGGGTTTCGCTGGCTTTAATGCGAATGGCTTCCAGCTGCTCAGCCGCTTTGCCACGGCCCTGAAGAAAACGCTGAATTTCCTGCTCAACCTGATCATCTGAAATCTTTTTGCGGTTGATGACGATCTCGTCTTCTTTCAGCAGCAGAGCTTTGCCGAAAGCGATACCTGGTGATGCTAAAATGCCTGAAATCATAACCTTACCTTTTTATCACGATGGCTGACTGGACTCGTTGCATTGCCATAGTCGTGGGACACGTACTCTACGAAAGCAATAACGCGGACAGTTTGTCCGCGATCAAGATGTTGCACGCAATGGCGCAGAAGAGTCGTTTTAAAGCGGTGCAGAAAGGAGATTACTCCAGTTCCGCCATCAGCTTAACCAAATGCTCTACGGCTTTTTGCTCATCTTCACCTTCCGCAGAAAGTGTGACAACGGTGCCCTGGGTCAGACCCAAAGTCTGCAGCTTGAACAGGCTTTTAGCGCTGGCAGATTTACCATTGGAGGTGACAGTGATTTCTGACTGGAAGGCTTTAGCTTCTTTGACAAATTGCGCAGCAGGGCGAGTATGCAGTCCGTTTGGTGCGGTAATGGTAACTTCTTGCTGGAACATTCTATTTCCCCAACTTTTTCAGGATTAGTGTTATGGATCTAAAGTCTAGCCTGGAGCCGTAACTTTAGCCTGTGTAGGTGCGCGGGTATACATCTTACTGTCTGACAAATGCGCTTGAATGAGTCTTTCTTTCCCGCTGAGTGTCAAAAAGCGTTTTGAGCACGTCACCGGGTAATTATGCCGTGATTCGCCCTTTCACTAAATCTGAATATTGACTCAGCTTGATCCACTTCAAAGGAGGATTAATTTCAGGCTTCGAAATAATTGGCAGTCTAAATACCAGAGCCACGTTACTGAAATCAATCTGCCGCATGGTAAAAGTGAGATCTACGCCACAAAAAAGCACCCATCTGGGTGCTTTTTAAGCATTTATCCGAAAGCGTTCCCGCTTACTGCAGTTCTTTCTCGGTAAAGAGATCGGCAAACAGGGCAGTACTCAGATAGCGCTCACCAGAAGAGGGGAGAATAACCACAATATTCTTGTTGGCATAGGCTTCGTCTTCCTGCAGCTTCAGCGCGGCGGCGACGGCAGCGCCAGAGGAAATACCTGCCAGAATACCTTCTTCTTCCATCAGACGACGTGCCGTAGAGATAGCTTCTTCGTTGGTGATCGCGACAGCCAGGTCAATCAGCGCCAGATCCAGGTTGCCCGGAATAAAGCCGGCCCCGATGCCCTGAATTTTGTGTGGGCCAGGTTTCAGCTCTTCGCCTGCCATTGCCTGAGCAATCACGGGAGAATCGGTTGGCTCGACCGCCACCGTGATCAACGATTTTTTACCCTTGGTGTTTTTGATGTAGCGGCTCACACCTGTCAGGGTGCCACCGGTGCCGACACCGGCAATAAACACATCCACTTCACCATCGGTGTCTTCCCAGATTTCCGGACCGGTGGTCTTTTCATGAATTTCCGGGTTAGCCGGGTTGCTGAACTGCTGCAGCAGCAAGAATTTATCCGGATTGCTGGCAACAATCTCTTCAGCTTTGCCGATTGCGCCTTTCATGCCTTTTGCGCCTTCGGTCAGCACCAGGTTCGCACCCAATGCTTTCAGCAGTTTACGACGCTCAACGGACATGGTGTCCGGCATGGTCAGCGTCAGCTTATAACCGCGTGCGGCAGCCACGTACGCCAGGGCAATCCCGGTGTTACCACTGGTCGGCTCAACCAGCTCAATGCCGGGCTTAAGAATACCGCGCTTTTCTGCGTCCCAAATCATATTGGCACCGATACGGCATTTCACACTAAAGCTTGGGTTACGGGACTCAACCTTGACAAGGATGCGGCCGTTACCGATGCGGTTCAGTCGAACCAGCGGCGTATGACCAATTGTTAAAGAGTTGTCTTCATAAATCTTGCTCATAGCCTGTCCTTAACTGTATGAATTATTGGGAACCCTCAGAGCATACCTGTTCTTCTTTCTGGCGGAAGGAAAGAAATCATATATCTATATGTCTCATGGCAATAAGACCTGCAAAAAATCGCATAAGGCTGGCTGATGAGTTTAGCCTGGGTTCGCGCGGGCAAGGCGCGTGCGATAGCGATCAACCCACATCGCCGTTGCGCCACAAACCGCCACCGGCATGATGGCAAGGTTAACCACAGGAATCATGGTAAACAGGCTGACCAGCGCCCCAAACTGCATATTCGCCGTCTTGTGCTGACGCAAGGCATGGCGCATCTGCTGAAAACCTACTTTATGGTTATCGAAGGGATAGTCGCAGTATTGAATGGACAGCATCCATGCGCTGAACATAAACCACAGCACCGGCGCGACAGTTTGCCCAAAGCCCGGAATAAAGTAGAGCAGCAGTAAGCCAAGCGCGCGGGGCAGGTAGTAGCCCAGCTTCTGTAATTCACGTTTCATGATACGCGGTATATCTTTGAGCATGCCGACCCAGCCGCTGTCGGGGAGCGGTTTGCCGGTCAGGCGCGCTTCCAGTTGTTCTGCCAGCAGGCCACAAAAGGGGGCAGCAATCAGATTGGCTAGGGTGGAAAAGAAGTAGCTGAACACCAGCACGACGGAAATCACAGACAGCGGCCACAGCAAATAGCTCAGCCACTGCAGCCAGTCTGGCACATGGGACATTAACTGTGGTATCCACGTATCCAGCTGGTAAAAAAGCCACACGAAAGCGCCGCCCAGCAGAACGATATTGACCAGTAAAGGGATGATCACAAAGCGCCTGATGCCGGGTAATCTGACCAGCTTCCAGCCCTGGCTGAAGTAGTGCACACCGTTAAAAGAGGATACCGAATTGTTTACAGCCATAGAGCCCATTCTCCTGAAGATGTTAAGGCGCGCCCACTATAACCTGGCTTTTTCTGCTGGCCAGGTGCCGTTTGGGTAAAAAAACAGCGAAAAAGCGTGGGTGGTCTATCTTATTTGTGAGAAAATACTGCACAGACTTGCACTTATCTGGCAGGGCAAATACAGTTAGAGAATAAAGTTTGCCGCGGTGGCAAGGTATTGGAACAACAGAGAATACAATGATGCAGGATTTGCGTCTGATATTAATCGTTGTTGGCGCGATCGCCATTATAGCGCTTCTTATTCACGGACTGTGGACCAGCCGTAAAGAGCGCTCTTCAGTGTTCCGCGATCGCCCTCACAAACGTTTGAAACAACGTGATGAACATGATGATGAGACCCTGACCGATGACGTAGCAGAAGGCGTCGGTGAAGTTCGTGTGCGCCACACGCGCGAACACCAGGAGCCTCATTTCGATGACACTCGCGTGCAGCCGGACGAGCCTGTCACAGCAGCGCGTGCGCGTCAGTCATCCACCGCCGGGCCTGACAGCGATCCGCTTTTTGCCCCAGCGCCAACGTCTGAACCTACGCCCCAGCAACGGCCCGCGCCAGCACGCCAGCAGCCTACCTTTGTTGCCGCGCCTCCGGTACAGGCGGACCCTCTGCTGGATGCCGACCCGCTGGATGCGGTGCAGCCTAATCCGGTTTACCAGGCGGCACCTGAGCCTGAGCCAGAAGTGGTTAGCCCGCCGCAGCCTAAGCAGCCCGAGTCCCGACCGGCGGCCAGCAGCAAACCGAAAGAAGCCGTGTTGGTTCTGCATGTTGCCGCCCATTCTGGTGGTCAACTTAATGGTGAAGCGCTGTTACAGGGCATTTTGCAGGCCGGCTTCCAGTATGGCGAAATGAACATCTTCCATCGCCATCTCAGTCCGGCCGGAAGTGGCCCGGTGCTGTTTAGCCTGGCTAACATGGTCAAACCCGGCTCATTTAATCCAGACGAAATGACCGACTTCACTACGCCTGGCGTGTCCATTTTCATGATGGTGCCGTCGTATGGTGATGCGAATCAGAATTTCAAACTGATGCTGCAGTCGGCACAGCGCATTGCGGACGATGTCGGTGGCGTGGTACTTGATGACGAGCGCCGCATGATGACGCCGCAGAAACTGGAAACCTACAAAGCGCGTATCCGCGATGTGGTTGAATCCAGAGACTGATCCGCACTTTTCCAATTTGTTATGATAAACCCCCGCCTGTCGGGGGTTTTTTATCTGATGGGGTTATATGAAATCCGTCCAGGAACACATCACCGAACTGCGCACTACGCTGCGCCATCATGAATACCTTTATCACGTAATGGATGCGCCGGACGTTCCCGATGCGGAATACGACCGTTTGATGCGTGAACTGCGTGAGCTTGAAGAACAACATCCCGATCTGATTACCCCGGATTCACCGACGCAACGCGTGGGTGCTGCTCCGCTGATGGTGTTTGAGCAGGTACGTCATGAAGTTCCCATGCTGTCACTGGATAATGCTTTTGATGAAGCCAGCTTTAGAGCGTTCAACAAACGCGTTCAGGATCGTCTGAAAAGCAGCGACGATCTGGTTTACTGCTGCGAACTCAAACTGGATGGCCTGGCCGTCAGCCTCTTGTATGAAGATGGACTGTTAACCCGTGCCGCCACACGCGGAGACGGAACGACCGGCGAGAATATCACCACCAATGTGCGGACGATTCGCGCCATCCCGCTGCGGCTTAAAGGCGAGAATATTCCCGCCCGCGTCGAAGTGCGCGGTGAAGTCTTTATGACCCAACGCGGTTTCGAAAAGCTGAACGCTGAAGCGCGCCGTACCGAGGGCAAAGTCTTTGCCAATCCGCGCAATGCGGCAGCGGGTTCCCTGCGCCAGCTTGATCCGCGAATCACCGCGAAACGACCACTGACCTTCTTTTGCTACGGGTTAGGTCTGCTGGAAGGGGGCGAGATGCCGCGCAGCCACATGGCGCGTCTGCAACAGTTTAAAGCCTGGGGTTTGCCCGTCAGCGATCGTATTCGTCTGGCTCATAATGCCGATGAGGCTCTGGCGTTTTATCACGACGTTGAAGCCCAGCGTACAGCGCTGGGGTTTGATATTGATGGCGTGGTGATCAAAGTCGATTCTCAGGATTTGCAGGAAAAACTGGGCTTTGTGGCCCGCGCGCCCCGTTGGGCTGTGGCCTTCAAGTTCCCCGCTCAGGAGCAGATGACCGTAGTGCGTGATGTCGAATTCCAGGTCGGCCGCACAGGGGCGATTACGCCTGTCGCCCGACTGGAGCCGGTGCAGGTGGCAGGCGTCATGGTCAGCAATGCCACCTTGCATAATGCGGACGAGATTGAACGGCTTGACCTGCGTATCGGCGATAAGGTGGTTATTCGCCGTGCCGGTGACGTTATCCCTCAGGTGGTGAATGTCATCGCCAGCGAACGTCCTGAGGATGCCCGTGAAATCGTGTTTCCTGCCCACTGTCCGGTCTGCGGGTCAGATGTGGAGCGCATCGAAGGCGAAGCCGTGACGCGCTGTACTGGTGGGTTGATCTGTGGCGCGCAGCGCAAAGAAGCGCTGAAGCATTTTGTGTCGCGCCGTGCCATGGATGTGGATGGCATGGGCGATAAGATCATCGATCAACTGGTGGAAAAAGAGTATGTCAAAACGCCAGCGGATCTGTTCCGTTTAACCCGTGAAACCCTGACCGGTCTGGATCGCATGGGCGCGAAATCAGCGCAGAACGTGGTCGATGCGTTAGAGAAGGCCAAATCCACCACGCTGGCGCGCTTCCTGTATGCACTGGGGATTCGTGAAGTCGGAGAAGCCACGGCGGCTAATCTGGCCAACCACTTTGGTGAGTTGCAGAAGGTGATGGACGCCGATCTTGATGCGTTGATTGCGGTGCAGGATGTCGGCACCGTCGTCGCTAAGCATGTCCGCAACTTTATGGAAGAAGAGAGCAATCGGGAAGTCATCCGTCAGTTGGTTGAGGATATTGGCATTCACTGGCCGCAAGTGGTGGTGGTGAAAGCCGAAGAGATTGACAGTCCATTTGCAGGCAAAACCGTGGTGCTCACAGGTTCGCTGTCACAGATGAACCGGGACGATGCCAAGGCCCGTCTTACCGAGCTCGGCGCGAAAGTGAGCGGGAGTGTATCCAGGAAAACCGATTTGCTTATCGCTGGCGAAGCTGCCGGTTCTAAGCTGGTGAAAGCGCAGGAGCTGGGCATTGAGGTGATTGATGAGGCTGAAATGATTCGGTTATTGGGGGCCTGAAATGGATAAACAGTATCTGGTTGAGATAGCCAATACGGCCATGCCCTTTGGCAAATATAAAGGCCGGATGCTGATTGATTTGCCTGAACCCTATTTGCTGTGGTTTGCCCGCAGTGGTGATTTTCCGTCAGGGCGTTTAGGTGAGCTGATGCAGCTGACGCTGACCATTAAAATTGAAGGGCTGGAAGGGCTGGTGAAGCCCTTAAAGCGCGGTGAATAAGCACGCTGCCTCGTGGGTATCAAGCCAACGAGGCAGCGTTTGGGTTACTTCTGCGATTCCACCGCCGCGGCTTTTACTTTTTTAGCCTGCATGTCGTTGGTTTTCTTATAACGTCCGGCTATAAACGAACACACCATTAACTGGACCTGATGAAAGATCATCAAGGGCAAAACGATGATGCCGACCGCACTGGCGGGGAACAGAATGTTCGCCATGGGCACGCCGTTTGCCAGGCTCTTTTTAGAACCACAGAACAGAACAACGATCTCATCCGGGCGGCTGAAGCCGAACAGACGAGAGGCAAAGTAGTTAATCAGCAGTACGATCGTCAGCAGCAGTACGCATCCCGCCAAAATCCACAGCAGCGTATCAACGCCCACGCGTTTCCAGATGCCGTTGACCACGGCTTCACTGAAGGCGGAATAAACGACTAACAGAATGGAGGTTTGATCGGTAATCCCAATCAGACCACGATGTCTTTCCACCCAGCCGCTAATCCAGCGACGCGACAGATGGCCCAGAACAAAAGGCACCAACAGCTGCAGCATGATTTTTCCCACCTGCTCCAGACCATCGCCCGGCCCGTTACTGTTGACGTCCATGACCAGATTCACCAGCAGCGGGGAGATAAATACGCCCAACAGGCTGGATGCCGATGCGCTACATACCGCGGCGGCAACGTTCCCGCCGGCCATCGAGGTAAAGGCAATCGCTGACTGCACGGTGGCAGGTAAGATACACAGATACAGGAAACCGGTATAAATCTCTGCGCCGACGTTCACCGGATGCCACCAGACGATTAGCATGCCGATAGCCGGGAACATCACAAACGTACTGCACATAATCCAGAGATGGAGACGCCAGTGGCTGCTACCGGCAATGATTTTTTCGCGCGACAGCTTGGCACCATGCATAAAGAAAAGCAGGGCAATCGCGGCGGTAGTGAGGTACTGGAAAACGTCAACGAAGCCGCCTCTGGCAGGAATAAAAGAGGCCAACAACACGGTGATGATAAGCTTTATCATCATTGGGTCTATACGTAAAAATCCCATCGTTACAATCCGGTTAAATTAAGTCTGAGAGGATTGTGCGTGATGCGGGTTTAGAAATAAAATTAATTTATTAGATTAATCTATGTGGGAAATCGATGAATTACTCTTTGCGTCAGCTACGCACCTTTGTTGCCGTTGCCCACTATGGCGGCTTTAGCCAGGCCGGGCAGGCTATTGGCCTGAGCCAGTCAGCGGTGAGCCACAGTATAAAAGAGTTGGAAAATGAAATCGGCGTTCGCCTGCTGGACCGTACGACGCGCGAAGTGGTCCTGACCGAGGCCGGACAGCAGCTGGCATCGCGCATGGAAAGGCTGCTGGAAGAGATGAATACGACGCTGCTTGATATCCGCAGCTACGGTGAACAGCGCAGTGGGACGGTGAGAATCGCGGCCAGCCAGACCATTTCTGCGCACCTGATGCCGCAATGTCTTGCCGCCAGCCAGCATAGCTATCCTGATATTAAGATCATTTTGCACGATCGCGTTCAGCAATGGGTGTTAGAAAGTGTACGCAATGCTGAAGTCGATTTTGGGATCGTCATCGGCCCGCTTAATGACACGGATTTTGACTGCTGTGCGATTCTGGACGAACCTTTTCTGCTGTTGTGCCGGGAAGACGATCCGCTTGCCGAGGTAGCACTGGCGCAGTGGTCTATGTTGGACGGCAGGACGATGGTGCTGCAGGATTACGCTTCAGGCAGCCGGATATTAATTGATGCGGCTTTACGCCAGCAGAACGTGAATATTCACGTGATCCAGGAAATCGGCCATCCCGCTACGCTTTTTCCCATGGTCGATGCGGGCATCGGGATCAGCATTTTACCGGCTCTGGCATTACCGCTACCGGCGGGGCGCGCACTGACGGTACGGCGCCTCTATCCTGAGATCAATCGCACCCTGACGTTAATTAAGCGTAAAAATCGCTCTTTAACGCCAGCGGCCGAAGCGATATGGCAGGAAGTGCGTCAGCAGGCAAGATTGCTGACGCAACAACGCGAATCCAGACCTGCGTTTTAAATATAAACGTCAAGTTGGTTGTTTTGCGTAGGGCGATTAACACCATCTGCAGGGGCAGTATTACCTTCTTTTTGCGCCTGCTTTGCTTCAGCTTTCTGTTGCTCTTTGCGTTGTAACTGCTGGATTTGCGCTTCTAAAACCTGGATTTGTGCCTTAATCGTATCTTGCTGCTTCTTTTTCTCCTCTGTGGTCATCGTCTTATCGTCGCCCAAACTTTTCAGTTGATCGTTGAGACGAGAAATCTGCTTATTCAGGCTGGCGATTTGTGATGCGGTATCACTTGAATTGACCGTGTCTGATGAACTGCCGCTTCCGATACTCGGTGTGCTGGTTAATATAGTTGTCATGAGGCTCTCCTTACAATTAGACGTTTTAGGTTATCGGACGTTAACAGGAAAAGCTTAATGTCTCTGAGTGTTAAATATGTGAAAAGATTCTTACATTCTTACGTGAGGTTAAGGCGGGCAGGGAAGAGAAGCGGTGACGAGCAGGTAAGATGGACCCGACTGTCATCTGAGCACATAAAAGAAAAAGGGCCGCCAGGGCTTTATGTGGAGAGGGAAGTTGGACAGGGTTTCTCCCGTCCGGGCCTCACCCTTCGGGTGATGCTGGCGCATCAGCCTGAACCGCTTTGCGATTCAGTCGAACCTGCACGTCAGGCATCGGAGCGCAGAAACGAAAAAAGCGCCTGAAGGCGCTTTTTTCTGAATTTGGTGGGTCGTGCAGGATTGCCTCGGCCCGGTGGGCCTCGCCCTTCGGGTGATGCTGGCGCATCAGCCTGAACCGCTTTGCGATTCAGTCGAACCTGCGGCAGGTTCTCATCCCGCACGTTTTACGCATAGCAAAAAGGCGCCTTTAGGGCGCCTTTCAACATTGGTGGGTCGTGCAGGATTGCCTCGGCCCGGTGGGCCTCGCCCTTCGGGTGATGCTGGCGCATCAGCCTGAATCGCTTTGCGATTCAGTCGAACCTGCAGCAGGTTCTCATCCTGCACGTCAGACATCGGAGCGCAGAAACGAAAAAAGCGCCTGAAGGCGCTTTTTTCTGAATTTGGTGGGTCGTGCAGGATTCGAACCTGCGACCAATTGATTAAAAGTCAACTGCTCTACCAACTGAGCTAACGACCCGAAGTGGTGGGTGATGACGGGTTCGAACCGCCGACCCCCTCCTTGTAAGGGAGATGCTCTACCAACTGAGCTAATCACCCACTTCGGTACTGCTTCACAAGAGTGTCATCTGACTAAGATATGGTGGGTGATGACGGGTTCGAACCGCCGACCCCCTCCTTGTAAGGGAGATGCTCTACCAACTGAGCTAATCACCCATATCTTATCTCTTGCACACTGCGGGCCATCTTAAACCTTGTTAAGAGTGGTGGGTGATGACGGGTTCGAACCGCCGACCCCCTCCTTGTAAGGGAGATGCTCTACCAACTGAGCTAATCACCCCCGCTGTGTGGAGTCGCATTATAGGGATAGTTGATTTTGAGTCAACGCTTTTTAAAACATAATTGTGCGTTCGGTTTAATTTTAAACATCCCGTAGCGATTTTATCCAATGTGCTGGTTTTCTTAGCAGAAATATAGGGTTTGCTGGCGCTCAGCTGCCTTGCATGCATTGAGGATTCATCATCAGATGCTAGAATATGCGCACTCTTTTCGCGTCTAACCTGTTTTTTGTCATCCAGACAACGAACCTGCGCATTTAAGGCAATACTGAATGAAAATCAAAACTCGCTTCGCGCCAAGCCCCACCGGCTTCTTACATGTAGGTGGCGCGCGTACCGCCCTCTACTCATGGCTCTTTGCCCGTCATCATCAGGGCGAGTTTGTGCTGCGCATTGAAGATACCGATCTTGAGCGTTCAACACCGGAAGCCATTGAAGCCATTATGGATGGGATGAACTGGCTGAGCCTGGATTGGGATGAAGGTCCTTATTACCAGACTAAACGTTTCGATCGCTATAACGCCGTTATTGATGAAATGCAGGAAGCGGGTACGGCTTATAAATGTTACTGCTCCAGAGAGCGTCTGGAAGCGCTGCGTGAAACGCAAATGGCTAACGGTGAAAAACCGCGTTACGACGGCCGTTGCCGCGACAGCCATGAACATCATGCCGATGATGAACCGCATGTGGTGCGCTTCCGTAATCCACAAGAGGGATCGGTTATTTTTGATGACCAGATTCGTGGCCCGATTGAGTTCAGCAATCAGGAGCTTGACGATCTGATAATCCGTCGCACCGATGGCTCACCGACGTATAACTTCTGCGTCGTGGTCGACGACTGGGATATGGGCATTACCCATGTTGTGCGTGGTGAAGATCACATCAACAACACCCCGCGCCAGATCAATATTCTCAAGGCTATCGGTGCACAGGTACCGGTTTATGCCCACGTTTCTATGATCCTGGGCGACGACGGTAAAAAACTGTCTAAGCGACATGGTGCGGTAGGCGTCATGCAATACCGTGATGACGGCTATCTGCCAGAAGCCTTGCTTAACTATTTAGTCCGTCTGGGCTGGTCTCATGGCGATCAGGAAATCTTCTCTGTCAAAGAAATGACAGAGCTGTTTAGCCTGGACGCGGTCAGTAAGTCCGCCAGCGCCTTTAATACCGAAAAGCTGCAGTGGTTAAATCATCACTACATCAACGCGCTGCCGCCAGAATATGTGGCAACACATCTGCAATGGCACATCGAACAGCAGAATATTGATACCCGCACTGGCCCGGAGCTGGCGAAGCTGGTGACCTTGCTCGGTGAGCGCTGTAAGACGCTGAAAGAGATGGCGGCGTCATGCCACTATTTTTATCAGGACTTTTCAGAATTCGATGCCGATGCCGCGAAAAAGCATCTGCGTCCGGTTGCACGTCAACCACTGGAAGTGGTTCGCGATAAGCTGGCTGCATTGACTGACTGGAATGCCGAAACCGTGCATCAGGCGATTCAGCAGAGCGCGGATGAGCTGGGCGTAGGCATGGGTAAAGTGGGAATGCCACTGCGCGTTGCCGTGACCGGCGCAGGTCAGTCCCCAGGACTGGATGTCACGGTGGAAGCGATTGGTCGCACCCGCAGTGTCGCGCGTATTGAAAAAGCGCTGGCCTTTATTGCCGAGCGCGAAGCACAGAACTAATAAAAAAAACCGGAAGCATTACGCTTCCGGTTTCTTACTCTTCACTAATCCCCAGACGGCCGAGTACACCTTTAATCCCTTCCCGCAGAATCAACGCCGTAAGCTGATCTTGTTCATTCTGACTCATTTGCTGGACAGAGCTTATCAATAACGCAGGTAAAGAATTCGCTGGAGGCGTGTAATTTGCCGTGGGTTCATTAAGATTGCGCGTCGACTGAATGAAACTTTTCACGCGTTCATCAATATGAATCAGTCTTGCTTTTCCGCCCTGAACACCCGGCTTTGGCGTGGTCGTCCAGTTCTCGCGTTTGATCCATTTGTTCACCGTCTGCCGACTGTAGCCCGTTTCGATTGCCAGTTCTTCCGGAGTTAGCCATTCCTTTTTCACGATGCTGTCCCTGTTAAATACATTAGCCATACATATTACAGCAAATCGTAACGCGTGAAAGTAACTGGAAACGAAATTGCCTTTTGTCTCTCAACAAAAGGCAAAGAAAGTTTATTGCGCGGTGCGTGGCTGCTCGGCAGCGGGGCGGAAAGCGAGGAAGTAAGCCAGACCAACGAAGACGGCACCGCCAACGGCGTTACCTAAGAATACCGCCACGAAATTGGGGAAATATTCAGCCCAGCTCATCTGTCCGGCGAAAATCGCAGCAGGGATGATGAACATATTCGCGACAACGTGCTGGAAGCCAATGGCGACGAACGCCATAACCGGGAACCACATAGCGAAAATTTTGCCTACCACGTCTTTACTGGCGAATGCCAGCCACACGGCAAGACATACCAGCCAGTTACAGCCGATGCCAGAGATAAAGGCGTGCAGGAAATCGGCATGCACTTTTGCGTTAGCAATAGCCAATGTCTTTTTCAGGTAGTCGCCTTCGGTCATGGCCAGCATATGCCCAAAGAACCAGGCGATAGCGATGCTGCCAAGGAAGTTCGCAATGGTTACCCAGAACCAGTTACGTAATACGCTGTAGCCACTTACGCGGCGTGCAAACCAGGCAACAGGCAACGTCATCATATTGCCGGTTAACAGCTCGCCACCGGCCAGAATGGTCAGGATTAAACCGACCGGGAACACCGCAGCACCTAAAAAGCCGCCAAATGAACCCCAGTCCGCTGGGAGTGAGTTGATAACGTGGACATCCAACAAGAAGCCTGTAGCGATGAAGGCGCCTGCCATGAAGCCAAGAATAATTAAGGAACTAATGGAGGCATGGCTTTTTGCCACGCCAGCCTGAATCGCCAGTTGGGCGATCTCTTTGGGTGTATGCAGCGACATATATTCTCTATTGATTTTAGTATTGGAGCGAAAACGCCTGGTTGAAGAACGGTGCGCTGGAGAAAACCATGCAGCCGTATTACATAGCGGGCTAAGTTTTACACGACATTACAGGGAAGACAAGATAATTCCTATAACATATTTAACCGCGTATTAACCTAGCAGCCGATAAAAAATTACTCATCAAACCCAGGCTCCTTTCATGATGTTAACAAGGGCAAGAGAGAAACAAACGCCCGTCATCACGCTGAGTTTGCCGTCTTTTTCAGCGATCAAACACAGAATGTGATTTTGCCGTTGACACTCCATGGGGGGTTTCATATTATGCCGTCCGTCGCTTAACACGACGGTTTTTTCGGTACGGGGCTATAGCTCAGCTGGGAGAGCGCTTGCATGGCATGCAAGAGGTCAGCGGTTCGATCCCGCTTAGCTCCACCAAACTTCTTCCCAAAAGTTTGGCACTGAAAAAACGATTTCCAGATGTGGGGGTATAGCTCAGCTGGGAGAGCGCTTGCATGGCATGCAAGAGGTCAGCGGTTCGATCCCGCTTATCTCCACCAAATCTCTGGCTTTTCAGCCATTATCATTTTGTTCGTAGCGCTTGCTTATAAGCACATCTGTTATATATATCCCGCTTATCGCCTCCTGACATCTTTCAACTGCACTGCGTTGCATTCTCATTCCACTTAACGCCTGGATTCCGCCCCCGTTCAACCTAATTGCTGCAACAGCCATCGACTGAAATCATTAAGGCGTGAAGTAAATTCCGCAACAGTTGCCTGTGGCGTCTTGCTCTCTGCTAAAAAGAAGGTGATCGCGTCTTCACGTTCCGGATAAAGCGCAACGAATCGTACAACATGATCCTCCAGGCTGCGTGGCCAGTCGATATCGTTATCTGTGCGTAACATATTGGTTGAGCGAATCAGTTTTCTGGCCGCCGCGCGCTGATATTGCTGCTGCTCACGAGCCTGGCTGGCGCGGGATAATAACGTGGCATAGCCACTCAATACCGCTGCGACATCACCGTTTATTGCCCGTGCCAACGCGCGGGACGGGCGGAAACGTTCAAAGTACACAGAGAGATCCAGGCCATAGAGGCAGCGGCAGTGGTGCTTTAACCAGTAGCCCCAGGAAAGGCGGTTTTCCGGCGCGAGTGCCTCATTGACCGTGCCGATATCAAAATCGACTTTACTCACCACAGGATGCTCTTCCGCCAGTGCCTGTTTTAACGCTGACAGTCTGTCTTGCTGCTCTTGCCGGAGTGGATGGCTGAAGAGTAAACACAGATCTAAATCCGATCTGCACTTGACGGCGTTTCCGCACGCCACGCTACCGTAAAGATAAATGCTGTGCAGGCCATCCCGATAGTCAGCGCTCAGACGGGCCACGGCTGCGTTGACGACAGCCTGAAACGCCGGCTGAATGTCAGCTGTCGGCAGCGTGGGAATATAGCCGTCGGGGTCCAGACTCATCATGGCTCCTGTTAAACAAACATAACCGATGGAAAGAGGGGATTCGCTCTGGATTATAATCGGGGCGCGCTCCCACTAGTCGGGCAGTATTGATGAGTGTGGTAAGCGTGATCAAGCATTGTGTCTGAACACAAGCCAGCAAACAGGCGGGATAAAGACAAAAAAGGCGAGTCATTTGACTCGCCTTAATGTTTTGCAGAGCGCTAACTCAGAATGCCAGTACCAGGCCTGCAATCGCCGCAGACAGCACGCTGACCAGGGTTGAGCCGTACAGCAGTTTCAAACCAAAGCGTGAAACCACGTTACCTTGCTCTTCGTTCAGGCCCTTGATCGCACCGGCAACGATACCGATAGACGAGAAGTTAGCGAACGAGACCAGGAACACCGACAGGATGCCTTCTGCATTGGGTGACAGCTGACCGGCAACTTTCTGCAGATCCATCATAGCCACAAACTCATTGGAAACCAGTTTCGTTGCCATGATGCTGCCAACCTGCAGCGCTTCGCCAGACGGCACGCCCATTACCCAGGCAAACGGATAGAAGACATAACCCAGCACGCCCTGGAAGGTGACACCGAAAATGAAGTCAAACAGCGCGTTCAGGCCGGAAATCAGTGCGATAAAACCAATCAGCATGGCCGCAACGATAATGGCGACGCGGAAACCAGCAAGAATGTATTCGCCCAGCATCTCAAAGAAGCTCTGACCCTGATGCAGGTCCTGCAACTGCAGATCTTCTTCGCTGTCTACGCGGTAAGGGTTAATGAGCGACAGCACAATAAAGGTACTGAACATATTCAGCACCAGCGCCGCGACCACATACTTAGGCTGCAGCATGGTCATGTAAGCACCCACGATAGACATAGAAACCGTCGACATCGCGGTTGCCGCCATGGTGTACATACGACGTTGTGACATTTTGCCCAGGATATCTTTGTACGCGATAAAGTTCTCAGACTGTCCCAAAATCAGAGAGCTTACGGCGTTAAACGATTCCAGTTTGCCCATTCCGTTAATCTTGGACAACACAGTACCGATACCGCGAATCACCCATGGCAGGATGCGGAAGTGCTGAAGAATACCGATCAGCGCCGAGATGAAGACAATGGGGCACAGCACGTTCAGGAAGAAGAAGGCGAGGCCTTTATCATTCATGTTGCCAAAGACGAAATTAGTGCCCTGAGCCGCATATTTCAGAAGATGATCGAAGAAACCGGCAAATCCTTTGACGAAGCCCAGACCGGCTTCTGAGTTCAGGAAGAACCATGCCAGAATGATTTCGATGACCAGAAGCTGTACGATGTAGCGAATTCGAATACTTTTTCTGTCGTGGCTGACCAGCAAGGCCAGCACACCGACAACCACTAGTGCTAAAAGAAACTGCAAAATATGGGACATGATTGCTCCAAATTTGAGGAGGATTGTATTTTGCTGCGTATTCTATGTAACGGCTTACCGAAAAACGAGATCTCTACCACAATATAAGTATTCAATATCGCCAAATTTCTCAGAAAACTCTCACCGATCACGCCCTGTAACCAAATTCTTCACATCATATTCACTTAAATCTATTGTCTGTAATTTACACAACACGTAGAGTGACGGAATTGCGCCTTAAGTTGTAGGGTTTTTACATACGCAGGGTATAGCAAAGGCTATACTTTATAGCACTATCTATTACAGCGATTACCAAAACCAAATTTCACTTGCGCCTGCGTCGCCTTAAGCTGCACAGGTAAAACAAAGACAGGGTAGCCACTATGTTTGAAAGCCGTGCCGCCGAGCGCGCCGCTCGCGGAGCCAGAAAAGTCAAACTCGCCCTGTTGGGGCCTGCTTTTATCGCCGCTATCGGCTATATCGATCCGGGTAACTTTGCGACCAATATTCAGGCCGGTGCCGCTTACGGTTATCAACTGCTGTGGGTGGTGGTATGGGCCAACATCATGGCCATGCTTATTCAGTTAATGTCAGCAAAGCTGGGCATCGCAACGGGTAAAAACCTGGCTGAACATATCCGCGATCGTTTTCCCCGTCCGGCGGTATGGTTCTATTGGGTGCAGGCAGAAATCATTGCCATGGCGACCGATCTGGCAGAGTTCATCGGTGCAGCCCTGGGATTCAAACTGCTATTGGGGATATCTCTGATGCAGGGCGCCGTGCTGACCGGCGTAGCCACCGTGCTAATTTTGATGCTGCAAAATCGTGGGCAAAAACCGCTGGAGCTGGTGATTGGCGGGCTACTGCTGTTTGTGGCGGCGGCTTACATTGTGGAGCTGTTTTTCTCACAGCCAAAAGTGAGTGAACTGGTTAAAGGCATGGCACTGCCGTCACTGCCCAATACCGACGCGGTCTTTCTTGCCGCCGGCGTACTGGGAGCCACCATTATGCCGCACGTGATTTATCTGCATTCCGCCTTAACCCAGGGGAAAAGCGATGACAGTCAGGCTCAGCGCTATTCCTCAACCAAACTGGATGTCGCCATTGCCATGACCATTGCGGGGTTTGTCAACCTGGCGATGATGGCCACGGCCGCTGCCGCCTTCCATTTTAGCGGCCACAGTGGGATTGCCGAACTCGATCAGGCTTACACCACGCTACAGCCTCTGCTGGGGCACGCTGCCGCAACGGTATTTGGCCTAAGCCTGGTCGCGGCGGGGCTGTCTTCAACCGTGGTCGGCACCCTGGCCGGTCAGGTGGTTATGCAAGGGTTTATTAAATTCTATATTCCACTGTGGGTACGACGTGCAGTGACCATGGTGCCCTCGTTTCTCGTAATCTGGGCGGGCTGGGACCCGACGCGCGTGTTAGTCATGAGTCAGGTGCTGCTCAGCTTCGGTATCGCACTGGCACTCATTCCGCTGCTGGCGTTTACCGGCAACCGCGAGCTGATGGGCGATGCGTTGGTCAATTCACGGCTGATGCAAAATACGGGGCGCGTCATCGTGGTGCTGGTGGTGAGTCTTAACGCTTATCTGTTAATCGGTCAGGCAATGGGAATGTAACGCGCCTGCCTGATAAACGGTCAGGCAGGCGTCTGTTTTCGATGTGAATGATATTGTCTTGAGGTTTATCCGCATTGGTTTATATTTTCTTCTGTCTTGATGATTCAGGAGCAGAATGATGCGGAAGCCGGATTATCCTTCAGAAGACCACGCAAAATGGGCCGCGGTCGACGACTATTTTTCTCAGTTACTCCTCCCTACCGATCGCCTTGCTCAAGCCGCGCTGGTTGCCAACAGTCAGGCGGGGCTGCCTGCCCACGACGTTTCTGCCCTGCAAGGCAACATGCTTGCACTGTTTATAAAAATGCTAAACGCAGCACGCGTACTGGAAATCGGCACGCTTGGGGGTTACAGCACCATCCTGATGGCGCAGGCGCTGGGCGAAGAAGGGAAAATCACCACCCTTGAAGCCGACGCCCATCATGCGCAGGTTGCCAGTGATAACATCCGCAATGCCGGGTTGTCTGGACGCGTCGATCTGCGCATCGGTGCGGCGCTGGATGTACTGCCTCACCTGCAGGGACCCTTTGATCTCATCTTTATCGACGCGGATAAGAAAAATAACCCCGCTTACCTGAATTGGGCATTAGCCCTGGCTCGTCCTGGCAGCGTGATTATCGCCGACAACGTTGTGCGCGGCGGGGCGGTAACCGATGCCGATTCCGCAGACATCAACGTGCAGGGGGTACGTGCGTTTTTCGAGCTGCTGGCCAGCGATGCCCGTCTGGAGGCCACAGCCATTCAAACCGTAGGTGAAAAGGGCTGGGATGGGTTTGTTATGGCAAGAGTGAAACACCTCTAGCGCTATCGCCTCAGGTGATCTGCCGATGCGCGGGCCGACCGACGCGCTTTAGCGATAGCGTTCCGGATAACGGTGGTGCGCGCGGCGTTCGTGGTGCCAGTGGCGTCGTTCATGCTCCCAACGACGTTGCCGGTCGCGCGCGCGCCACTGGCGTTCACGTTCCCACTGCTGATGACGTCGCCACGCTTCGTGTCGCCACCAGCGACGCTCTTTATACGCATAGCGATCGTTAAACCAGCGCGGCTCGCGCCAGCGGTTGCCGTCCCAGTAATAGCCGCGGCGGTCGCGATCGCCCAGATGAAGCGATACGCCCGGCGCAAGATTAATTGATGACCCTGAGGCCTGAGCGGTGTGCATTGCCAGCGGCGTTAACATGGCTACAAAGGCAGCCAGTAAAATTCCACGTATCATGATTTTCTCCTGACGGCAGCGTGTCTCCGCTGCTGGTTCGCTATTCTGTCGATATTGCGTCTGAGAAACCTGTGGAAACCGTCTGAAAAACCGCGAAAAATCAGGGTTTAAGAGTATTCCGGCATGGCCGCCCGGCGAAGCAGGCGGCGCATGTTACTGCAGGGCAGACTCAATGGCGGCAAGCTCGTCATCCGTGAGAGGAGCCTGATTCAGCATCTGTACTGCATCATCGATTTGTGCCGTTTTACTGGCCCCAATCAGCACTGATGTAATGCGTGGATCACGTAACACCCAGGTTAACGCCATCTGCGCCAGCTTCTGGCCGCGCTGTTGAGCAATGGCGTTTAGCTTGCGGACTTTTTCCATTTTTTCATCAGTAAGCTGATTTTCGTTGAGGAACTTGCTGCCGCTGGCAACGCGTGAATCCTGTGGAATACCCTGTAGATAGCGATCGGTCAGGACACCGCCTGCCAGGGGTGAGAACGCGATACAACCTGCACCATGTTCATCCAGTGTCTGAAGTAATCCCTGCTCTGGCGTGCGTTCAAATAACGAATAGCGAGGCTGATGGATCAGGCAAGGCGTACCCAGATCGCGCAAAATCGCCATCGCTTCAGCCGCCCGTTGCGCGGGATAGTTTGAAATCGCGGCATACAGCGCCTTTCCCTGACGTACGACATGATCCAGCGCGCGCATGGTTTCTTCCAGCGGCGTCTCCTGATCGGGACGGTGGTGATAAAAGATATCAACGTATTCCAGTCCCGTTCGGCGCAGACTCTGATCCAGGCTGGCCACCAGATATTTGCGCGAACCCCAGTCACCATACGGGCCTTCCCACATGGTGTAACCGGCTTTCGTCGAAATAAGCAATTCGTCGCGGTGTGCCTGAAAATCTTCACGCATGATACGACCAAAATTCGTTTCAGCTGAGCCAGGAGGCGGGCCGTAGTTATTCGCCAGATCGAAATGCGTGATACCGCAGTCGAAAGCGTGGCGCAATAGCTGGCGGCTGACATCCAACTGTGTGCTGTCACCAAAGTTATGCCACAGGCCCAGTGAAATCGCAGGAAGTTTCAGGCCACTGCGCCCACTGCGACGCCACTGCATATGCTGATATCGGTCCGGATGAGGGAAAGCTGTCATATAAGGGTCCTGAGTGAAAACGAATAAATGTACCAAAACCGGAGGAGTGTATACGCTTACACTCAGTATTAATCCGCGTGAAGTCGCATATTCACGGAATAATACACGGTCGTAACGCGGGCTTGCCATGCAATAGATTGGCTAAAATCTGCAGCCGTTCTCGCCAAATTTACGCCATGTCAGATACTTATCAGAACAATCCCCTAAAAGGAACGCGCTATGTCCGATTTTACGGTTGGTGATTATCTGTTGGCTCGCTTGCAGGAGTGCAGTGTCAGGCATTTATTTGGTGTGCCGGGCGACTACAATCTGCAGTTTCTCGACCGTGTTATTGCCCATCCGGACATTAGCTGGGTGGGATGCGCTAACGAACTGAATGCAGCCTATGCAGCCGATGGCTATGCGCGTTGCTCAGGCGTAGCGGCGCTGCTGACCACGTTTGGCGTGGGTGAACTCAGCGCTATTAACGGTCTGGCGGGCAGCTTTGCCGAGTATGTGCCCGTTATCCACATTGTGGGCGCGCCTTCGAGTCAGGCGATGCAGCAGGGGGATTGTGTGCATCACACGCTGGGAGACGGCGACTTTGGTCACTTCATCCGCATGGCGCAGGAGGTGAGCGCTGCCACGGCACAGCTTACGGCCGACAATGCCACGGCTGAAATTGACCGGGTCATCCTGGCCGCGCTTCAGCAGCACCGTCCTGGCTATTTAATGCTGCCGGTGGATGTGGCCCAGCGGCAAACCTCAGCGCCTGAGCAGCCGCTAATGCGCCCTACCGCTTCACCTCATGAGGTGCGCATCGCATTTCAGCAGGCGGCAGAGCGGTTGCTGGCACCTGCGAAGCGTGTATCGCTGCTCGCCGATTTTCTGGCGCAGCGCTGGCAGCAGCAACCGGCACTGGCAGCCTTGCGGGCGGGACGCGCGTTTCCCTGTGCCACCTTGTTGATGGGTAAAGGTGTGCTGGATGAACAGCAACCGGGTTTTGTCGGTACCTATGCGGGAGAAGGCAGTGAAGGTGACGTGCGCCAGCAAATTGAAAACGCGGACGTGACGATTTGCGCTGGCGTACGCTTTACCGACACGATTACGGCCGGTTTTACCCAGCAATTCAGCCCGGCCCGGCTTATTGATATCCAGCCGCACAGCGCCAGCGTGGCGGGGCAAACGTTCGCACCCCTGACGATGGCGGATGCGCTAAGCGCGTTACTGCCGGTGTTTGAACGTCATGGTGCCGACTGGCAGGCCGCCTGTCCGCCGTCGCCCCCAGAGCCGGTTCCGGATGCAGCCATCATCAGCCAGTCTGCTTTTTGGCAGGCGATGCAGGCGTTCCTGCAGCCGGGTGATATTATTCTGGCCGATCAGGGGACGGCGGCTTTTGGTGCTGCGTCGCTGCGGTTGCCCGTCGGTGCGCAGCTTTTGGTACAGCCGCTCTGGGGCTCTATCGGCTATACTTTACCCGCCGCGTTCGGTGCGCAAACTGCCCAGCCTGCTCAGCGCGTTATCCTGATTATTGGCGACGGTTCGGCCCAGTTGACCATTCAGGAGTTAGGTTCCATGCTGCGGGATCAACAGCATCCCATTATTTTTCTCCTCAATAATGAAGGCTATACTGTAGAGCGGGCGATTCATGGTGCCGCTCAACGTTATAATGATATCGCGCAATGGAACTGGACAGCGCTGCCGCAGGCAATGAGTTTGCAATGCCAGGCGCAGAGCTGGCGCATCAGTGAAACCGTGCAGTTGCAGGCACTGATGACGCTACTTAAACAACAGCACAGGCTGTCGTTTATTGAAGTGGTGATGCAAAAAGATGACCTGCCGCCGTTACTGCGTAAAGTCTCAGCCTGCCTGAGCCAGCGCAACGGCGGTTGAGATTCGGAAAGTTGCCTCTGTGCACGCCAGACTAACGCGGTTAGGCTGTTGCACACACGAGTCAGACGCTCACCCATAGCTTCGGTGAGCGTTGTTGTTTTATCGGCAGGATTTTATAGTGTCCTCCAACTCTTTAAGACCCCCAAGCGGAGCACCAGAAGAATGACAACTTATGCCTTGGTCGGCGATGTCGGCGGCACCAACGCCCGCCTCGCTTTGTGTGAGGTGGAAAGCGGCAGCATCTCCCAGGCCAAAACATTCGCAACATCAGACTACGACAGCCTCGAAGCCGTCATCCGCCACTATCTTGATGAACAAAAGCAGGATATCAAAGACGGTTGTATCGCCATTGCCTGCCCGATTACCGATGACTGGGTTGAAATGACCAACCATGACTGGGCTTTTTCCACCAAAAAGCTCAAAGAGAACATCGGTTTTGAACACCTGGAAATTATTAACGACTTCACCGCGGTGTCCATGGCCATTCCCATGCTGGGCGCAGAACATGTGATCCAGTTTGGTGGCAAAGAGCCGGTTAAAGACAAGCCAGTGGCCATTTACGGCGCGGGGACTGGACTGGGCGTCAGTCATCTGGTGCATGTTGATAAGCGCTGGGTCAGCCTGCCTGGTGAGGGTGGCCACGTTGACTTTGCGGCCAACAGCGAAGAAGAAGATCAAATCCTGGAAGTGTTGCGGGAAGAATTGGGCCATGTGTCAGCCGAGCGCGTGCTGTCAGGCGCGGGTCTGGTCAATCTCTATCGGGCGATTGTGAAAGTGGATCAACGCGTTCCCGAGAATCTGAAGCCGAAAGAGGTGAGTGAGCGTGCGCTTGCGGACAGCTGTACAGATTGTCGTCGTGCGCTGTCGCTGTTCTGCGTCATCATGGGGCGTTTTGGCGGTAATCTGGCGCTGAACCTCGGCACCTTTGGTGGCGTGTACATCGCAGGCGGCATTGTGCCGCGCTTCCTGGAATTCTTTAAATCCTCGGGTTTCCGTGCGGCATTTGAAGACAAAGGGCGTTTTCGCGATTACGTTGCCGATATTCCGGTCTATATGATCACCCACGATCAGCCAGGCTTGTTAGGTGCAGGTGCACACCTGCGTCAAACCCTGGGCCGTATTCTCTGATAACCGCCATTGCCCTTCCCCAACGGGAAGGGTTCTCTCCGTCCTGTGGTTTCCCTACAAACGCATGAGCAGCCTGAAGGTTTTTACCTTGCTACGGCTGACGGGCACCTGAAAGTCCTTGTCCCTTAATTTGAGCAGATAGGTATTATTGAACCAGGGTTCAATCTCTCTGATCTTATTCAGATTAACGCAGTAAGAGCGGTGACAGCGGAAGAATTGCTGCTCGGGCAGGCGTGAGCAAAATTCGCTGATATTCATCGACATGACATAGTCTTCACGGCGGGTATACACGAAGGTTAACTTCTCATGAGCCTCGACGTAGTAAATATCATTCACGTCGGTCACGATGATGCGATCGTCTTTGGTCAGGTTAACCGTAAGGGGGTTTTGCGCGCTCGGTGCCTGGGTAATTGTGTGCTGCTGTTGCCAGCTGGCTTCCAGCTTGTTGAGCATCGTGATAATACGTGACTCATGATAGGGCTTCAGGATGTAGTCAAACGCCTCCAGCTCAAAGGCCTCTACTGCATGTTCTTTCCAGGCGGTAATAAAAACAATCAGAGGCTTATGCACAAACTGATGAATATTCTGCGCCAGTAACATGCCATCCAGCGACGGAATATTAATATCGAGAAATATCACATCCACCCGGTGCTGTTGCAGGTATTTCAGGACGTCGAGTCCGTCATCAAAGCAGGCTTCAATCTCAATGTTGCTGTGCTGCTGAATCATCCAGCTCAGCTCTTGCTGGGCAAGGAACTCATCCTCTACGATGATGGCTTTCATGCAAGATTTCCCACCAGTGGCTGTCCGGTTTTGCTCAGGGTAAAGGCGATTTCTGTCCCGGGTTGATGACGCACGATATGCAGTCCCTGGCCCGACAGCAATTTAACCCGGTGATGCACGTTTAACAGGCCGATTTTATTGCCCGGCATTTCGTTGCGTGCAACTCTGTCAATGACCTCATCGCTGATGCCTTGCCCGGTGTCCCGCACCGCAATGCGCACCCGGTCGCCCAAATCGCGCACGCTCAATGTCACCACACCTTTTCCTTTGCAGGGCTGAATGCCGTGCACAATGGCGTTTTCGACTAAGGGCTGAATAAGCAGGCTGGGCAGAGAAAAATGCAAATCCTCATCCACGTCGTAAATCATCGTGAGCTTATCGCCAAAGCGGGCCTGCTCAATGGCGATGTAATCCTTTACCTGCCACAGCTCTTTTTTGATATCGATAAGCTCATCGTCGTTCAGTTCGAGGTTGTAGCGCAGATAACGCGATAAATTGATGACTAACTGACGCGCTGTATCTGGATTGAGCCGGATAGAAGACGAAATCGCATTGAGCGCATTAAACAGGAAATGCGGATTTATTTTGCTCTGGAGCGCGCGGAGTTCCGCTTTATTGGCCATTTCACGCAGCTGCTCGGTGCGGGAGACTTCAAGCTGGGTCGAGATAATCTGCGACAGGCCAACGGCCATCTCTTTCAGCGAGCCGGTAATACGGTGCGCGCGACGATAGTAGATTTTTAAGGTGCCGGTGACGTTGCCTTTTTCCCGTAACGGAATCACTATCATGGAGTGAATGTCTTTTGTTCTGTGGGCTTCATCATTGTTTTTAATGATGATTTTACCGCTGTTGATGGCCTGAGCCGTGGTGGGGCTGATGCCGTCATCGCCGTGCTGATAGTTTTGCTCGCCGTAACCAACATAGGCCAAAATTTTCTGCTTGTTGGTCATGGCGACGGCATCTGCTTTGATTTCTCGCCGGATAATGTCGCAAATGTTCCGAAGTGAATCGCTGTTTACCTGCCGGAACAGCGGCAGCGTCTGGTTAGCAATATCCAGCGCCAGTTTGGCCTGACGAGCCGCACTGGCCTCTTTTTCACCCTCAACGCTCTGCACCAGTAACACGATTAAGCCAATGCTTGATGCGCCGAGGATCATCGGCAGGGCGATTTCGGACACAATCGCCAGCCCCAGGGCGACAGGTTTCGCCCATAACAGAATAAGCAGCATCGTCAGGCTTTCACAGAACATCCCGCCCAGAATGCCTACCACCCAGCGTCGCTCGCGCTGCACCCGACGATTGATCCCGCCCGCAACCACCCCGGCAATGATGCTGGTAATCAGGCAGGGCACGGACGTCACGCCGTGAATATCAATCAAAAAACGATGCAGGCCCGCAATCACGCCCGTCACGATCCCCACCCAGGGGCCAAAAAGAATACCGCCCGCCATCACGGCGATAACCCGCACGTTAAGCAATGAACCTTCGACGTTAACACCTGACCAGGTACTGAATAAGGCAAACAGGGAAAAAATGGCAATGACAGCGCTTTTTTCCAGCGAAGTGTGCTCATCTTTTTGTAATAACTGACGAAAAGGCCGGGTTCGCGTCAGAAAAAACAGGCAAATCAGCATGAGCGCCGCGCGATCAAAGACGGCCAGGAGCATGTTAAAGTGTGAGGTCACAGGCGACTCTTCAGCTATGTTAAAGAACGCTATGATAAAAAATGTAATGATAATGCGCCAGCGCGCCCAGCGGTCAGCATGACTGTTCATGTTTTAGATCAATTTCTCTAAAACAGCGAAAAGGGGAAATGTTGACCACGATAAAGGGGAACATTTATTTCCCTCTTTTGGATTCGGGGCGGGGTACTGAAGCCTGACAGGATTATCAGCGCAGTCGCTTTCCTTTGAGACCTGTTTGCCGGGAGCAGAGTATGCATCTGACCACTTCACGTTTGACGTTAACGACATTACGCCCGGAAGACTGGCAACTGTTCCGGGCGGTGCACGAAGATCGCGACACGATGAACTGGGTGAGTGAAATTCCTGACGAAGAGGATATCCGTGAACGGTTCAGCCAGCGTTTGGCACCCTGGCAGGTAGGCAGCTTTCACATGCTGTGCCTGGTCGCCAGGCGGCGCGACAGCGGAGAAGCCATTGGCTTATTTGGCTGTACACCTGAATGGCAGCCCGCTCGCCAGGCCGAAATCGGTTACATGCTGCTGCACCGCTACTGTGGCCAGGGCTTCGGCAGTGAAGCCCTGGGGGCGTTGTGTCAGTGTTTGTTCGACGCCGATTTCCTCAAGCTCAAGGCGCTGGTGGTGGAGGGCAACTGGGCATCACGGCGGATTCTGGAAAAAAATGGCTTCACGCTACAGCGCACGCTGCAAAATAATTATCTGTTAAATGACCGCTGGGTGAATGACTGGCTGCTTGAACGGCTCAATCCGCAAATATAAAAAATTTTCTGCTCCTCTCGACAAAGTTGTTATCTGCAAGTTATGTTCTTGTAGAGGTCACCGCAGTGACCAGCGTCGCTCGGACGGTCCGGGCGCTAACGTTTCCCAGAGGACACCATGGCTGATAACAGCACAACCCGTCGTTTCACACGTATTGAACGCCTGCCGCCTTACGTTTTTAACATCACCGCTGAACTGAAGATGGCTGCGCGTCGGCGTGGCGAAGATATCATCGACCTTTCAATGGGCAACCCCGACGGGGCAACGCCGCCTCATATCGTAGAAAAATTGTGCCAGGTGGCACAACGTGAAGACACGCACGGTTATTCGACCTCACGCGGTATTCCTCGCCTGCGTCGCGCGATTTCTCGTTGGTATGAAGAGCGTTATCAGGTTGATATCGATCCTGAATCTGAAGCTATCGTCACCATCGGGTCCAAAGAGGGGCTGGCTCACCTGATGCTGGCGACGCTTGATCATGGCGACACGGTGCTGGTGCCCAACCCCAGTTACCCTATTCATATCTACGGTGCCGTTATCGCGGGTGCACAGGTGCGATCTGTACCGCTGGTGGAAGGGATCGATTTCTTCAATGAGCTGGAACGCGCTATTCGCGAAAGCTATCCCAAACCCAAAATGATGGTGCTCGGTTTTCCCTCCAATCCCACATCTCAGTGTGTCGAACTGGACTTTTTCGAGCGCGTAATTGCGCTGGCGAAGCAGTACAACGTCCTGGTGATTCACGATCTGGCCTACGCGGACATTGTCTATGATGGCTGGAAAGCGCCTTCCATCATGCAGGTGCCAGGGGCACGTGATGTCGCGGTAGAGTTCTTCACGCTGTCAAAAAGCTACAACATGGCGGGCTGGCGCATTGGCTTTATGGTGGGTAACAAAGAGTTAGTCGCCGCGCTGGCGCGTATCAAGAGCTATCACGATTACGGCACATTTACGCCCTTACAGGTGGCTGCGATTGCGGCGCTGGAAGGCGATCAGCAGTGCGTGCGCGATATTGCTGAGCAATATAAACGGCGGCGTGATGTGCTGGTAAAAGGGCTGCACGAAGCGGGATGGATGGTCGATATCCCGAAAGCGTCGATGTACGTGTGGGCGAAAATTCCTGATCACTATGCCCACCTTGGTTCGCTGGAGTTTGCGAAGCACATGCTGCAGGAGGCGAAAGTCTGCGTCTCGCCAGGCATTGGCTTTGGTGACTACGGTGACACGCATGTCCGCTTTGCGCTGATTGAAAACAGCGATCGTATACGTCAGGCAGTCAGAGGGATTAAAGCGATGTTTCGTGCGGATGGTATATTGCCGGGCAGCGTGAAAAACATGGAAGAACAGATCTAGTCCGCCACTGGGGCGACCGTCTGTCGCCCCCTGCGGAATGCTTGCAGATACTACAGCATCAGCACAAAGGTGCCGACCCAAAGCAGTACGAAGAAAGAAATTCCCATCAAAGCATATTTCACAAGCGAACTCCTCTGAGCGGTTACGATGTTGGCGATCCCGATCCAGCGCAACGCGGACAGATGGGACAGGTCGCCGTTCAGGTCAACGGTCAACGGTCTCCCGGACGAACTGAATAACTCAGAACAGGATCGGGGCTAATCTACGCGTAATCAGACCGAAAAGAAATAGTTTGGTTCTGAGAGTTTGTTCACATTTTTTACTGAACGTTAATTTCTGGAACCGCAGACATGCCGACGCGTAACTGGGCCAGATTCGGCTGTCCCTCATCCAGCACAATTTTCACCGGTAATCGCTGAACGACCTTAGTGTAGTTGCCGGTAGCGTTATCAGGAGAAATCGCTGAAAACGTCGCGCCCGTGGCGGGCGCAATGCTGTCGACATGACCGGTAAAGACCTGATCGGGCAAGGCGTCGACCTCAATGCGCACGGGTTGCCCCGGACGAACATCCTTCAACTGGGTTTCCAGATAATTTGCCGTGATATAGGTGTGCTGCAAGGGCACCACCGCCAGCAGACGCGTGCCTGCTGACACCCAGGCACCCAGGCGCAGGGTACGCTGTCCCACCATGCCGGCCACCGGTGCCACAATGCGGGTATAAGACAGGTTCAGACGCGCCTGATCGACGCTGGCCGTCGCTGCGGCGACATCGGCTTCTGAGGATCTGACCGCCGCCTGTAACACGCCGACCTGCTTAACCGCCGAGGCCAGGGCCGCTTCACTCTGGCGCACCGTGGCGCTCGCGGATCGTTGTGCAGAACTGGCTTTTTGCTGTTCATCTGCGGCCACCGTGCCGCGCTGATAAAGACGGTTATAGCGTTCCGCACTCTGACCGGCATACTGCGCTGTGGCCTGGCTGGCCGCGACGCTGGCCTTCTGCTGCGCAATCACCGATTGCTGCTGCTCCAGCTGTGCCTGACTGCTCAACAGCTTGGCTTCACTGACCTGCAGGTCGGCCTTGGCACTCTCAAGCGCCACCTGATAATCGCGATCGTCCAGCGTGGCTAACAGTTCGCCCGCCGCGACCTGCTGGTTATCCTTCACGTTGATACGGGCGATGTAGCCCGACACTTTCGGGGCGACAATGGTGTAATCGGCATTCACCCAGGCATCATTGGTGCGGTGATCGTTACGGGTCATCACCGCCCAGACCGCCAGCGCCATCGCCAGTAAAACCAGCAGCAGGAGGGAAAGCAGCAGGGTTCTTCTCATTGCTAAAGCACGCATATTCAGTTATCCCGACGTGGAGGTTGCAGGTTGGATCAAGGTTTGAGGAGGCCAGACCCGTTTGGGTACCAGAGCCGTCACCAGCAGCAGCAGTAGCGCAAAACCGATCAGCAGCATCCAGGCATCACTCAGGCCGAGTACCAGTGCCTGATGCTTGACCTGCATGGCAAAGCCGCGCAGATTTTCGACAGAGCTGGCGCTGCCGTCGGGCAGGAGCGGATAGCTGGCGCTGGCCTGGCTGCTGTCTGGCGCCGTCATCAACCAGGGCCTGCTGGCTGCCTGATTAATCAGAATGTTGGAGTGAAACTGCTCTCGGTGGCTGACGAACCACGACACCAGCGTGGAGGCGGCAATGCTGGAAAAACCCCGAACCGTATTAAACATCGCTGAGGCAAACGGGCCTTCCGGTGGGGCAACGACGCTGGTGGCACTCATCAATACTGGCAGAATCACCATCGGCTGACCCACGGCCTGTAAAGCCTGAATCAGCCAAAAGTTGTCCCGCGACCAGCCCGTCGTGATCTGCATACCCAGCAGGCATGAGGCGATAAGAAAGATCAGGCCCAGCGACAGCATCCAGCGACAGTCGATCCAGCGAATATTCAGCAGGGCGGCGATAAACGGCGCAATAATCAGTTGCGGCAAGCCGATGGTTAAAGCCAGCGGCGCAAACTGTCCAATGCGGAATCCGTCGACCTGAGCAAAATAGCCTGAAGGCAGGGCCGAGCCGGATAACGACACAATGAGCACGCCCGCCAACACCAGTAAACCGTGCATCAAATTACGCCGTCTCAGCATCTGCAACTTAAACAGCGGCAGCGGATGAAACCACTCGTTAATCAAAAACACCACCAGGAGCGGTAACGCCGCGAAAAGCATTGCTGTAATAAGGGGGGAATCAAGCCAGTCCAGACGTTCACCCTGGCTGAGAACCAGAATGATCAGCGCCATGCCGCTACAGCCGGTGACCATACCAAACAGGTCGATCTGCTGAAAACGTTCAGTACGGAGCGGATCCTGAGGTAATCCCCAGGCCATCAGTAAGATGGCAATCAGCATACCGGGCACGACCTGCCAGAAGACGAACATCCAGTTGACTTCATCTGTCCAGAAGGCAGCCAGAGAAGCCGCCATATTGGGGCCAAAGGTGGCGGTCAGCGCGTAGGCACCCAGGCCGTAGAGCTTAATCGGCGGCGGCAAAAAGCGTAGCGCGACGGTCATCAGCATAGGCGGAAGCGCGCCGCCAAACAGACCCTGTACAACGCGTAACGCCATAAACAGAACAGGATTGGTCATGAGCGGCAGCAGTATGCCGGACAGTAAAAACCCCGCAGACATGATCAGCGAAAAACGCCGTAGGGAAAACGTGACGGCAAACCAGGGCGCAATCATCATGGCGGCGACTTCGGCAGCCTGATAGACAGAGACAATCCAGCTTCCCTGGTCGTAGCCGATGCCAAGGGCGGCACGAATATCGGCCAGGGCGATATCACTGACCCGATCGTTAAGTCCTGAGGTGAGCGCAGCGATCCACACGCCAAGCAAGCCTAATGCCAGGCGCAGGGTAAAGGGATGCAGCGTCGGCGCATTGCCGGGCCGGGTCGTCATAGCAGGTGGTCTCGTTATTATGATTCGATGTATTGCAATGCGATACAGCGCGGCGATATTACATGGCAATATGCTGTATTGCAATGCGGTACATGCTGTAAAAGGTGCGCTTTTCGGGTTACAGTAAGCCAGCTCAAAAAGGACGACGCTATGACTCATCAATCATCCAGCCGCGAGGATGAAAAAACGGGCGGCATTCAGGTTATTGCACGTGCGGCAAAAATTCTTAATGCCTTAGGCGAACATCCCAGTGGCATGAGCCTGGGCGAGATCGCACAGGTGGTTGATCTGCCGCGTTCCACCGTTCAGCGTATCGTTGCGGCCCTGGATAGCGCAGAGCTGGTTCGTAGCAGCGGTGCGGGTGGACTGCGCCTTGGCCCGGCTTTGCTTAAGCTCCTCTCCAGCGTCAACACGGATGTGGTGGATTTAGTCAAACCGCTGATGGAAAAACTCTCTGCGGATACCAATGAAACCGTATCACTGGCCCGCGCCAGCGGTTCACAGCTTGCCGTTGTGCATTACGTGGTGGCATCACGAGAGTTGCGGGTTGTTCCGCGTATCGGGCTGGATCTGCCGCTTTACAGCACCTCAGGGGGCAGAGCGCTGCTGGCGCTGGAAAGTGACGCTGACGTGCAGGCACGGGTGGGCGACGCCTGGCGCGAACTGACTGATAAAACGGTTAAGACGCTGGCCGAGCTCTTACAGATGATTCATGAGGTGCGTAAAACCAGTATTTCCTACGATCGCGGTGAAACGCTTGAAGGTATCTCGACGATGGCCTTTGCGCTGGACACGCTCTTTGGCCGTTTTGCCGTGTCATTATTGGTGCCAACGGCACGTTTTAAGAAACATGAGGCTCGTTATCGTGAGGAAATGTTGCAATGCAAACAGGCGTTGATTCGCGAAATTGGCAAAATTGCCGCTGTTGAAGGATGACTGCTCAATGAAAACAGTGTTGATGGCTATTGATAATTCTCCGGTGGCGAAGAAAGTGGTTTCTTTAACGATTGAACAAGCGCAGGCACACCGTGCGGAAGTCGTCGTTTTATGCTGTATCGATCCCGCTTATTCATCCTGCAGCCAACCTATTGATATTGATGCAGGGGAAGATCCGGCGGATTTTGTGGCGGCTCAGGATGAACAAAATACCGCTGAGATGGTGGTACGGCATGCACTGGCCCCGTTGCTGCAGGCTGGCATTAAGGCGCGTGGCATTATACTGGCCGGTGAAGCCGCTGATACCATCGTCGCCCAGTCGCAACAGCTAAACGCCAATATGATTATTATGGGGCGGCGCCATTTGTCACCCTTTAACCGTTTATTAAAAGGATCTGTGAGTGCCGCTGTTGTTGAACGCGCGCATTGCCCGGTACTGATTGATGTGCGTAAGGATTAACAACGTAGTATGACTTCCCTGCTTTTTATTACGCTGGTGGCCTTTGTGCTACTGGCGCTTATCATTGTGATGTTGGTCAGAACCACCCGGTTGCGGGTGTGGCAGGGCGTCGTGCTTTTTATCCTGCCGCTTATCCTGTCGAATATGTTGTGGTTCAACTGGATTTTGCCTCAGCAGCAACAGGAAAAACGCTATGAGCGGGCGGCGGACTATATGGCGCAGGCGACGGTTTATCGCGTGCTGCGCACCCAGGAACCCGCCCTGTGGAAGTTACTGACGCGCGAACTGTCTCACAAACTGCGTGAAGGCGAGCCGATGATTCAGGCCGTCGGTGAACTAAGAGGCTGGCTCACAGATGTGATTAATCAGCGGCTGATGCGCGGCTCAAGTCGCGCCGTCGTTAATTATATTGGCGTTTCCGTCGACGAAATGCAGGCGCTGAATAAGATTGATCCCGGACTCTGTTTTCAATTCCTTTATCCGCAGGTGAAGGGCGGGGTGAATCTGGCCAAAACGCTGCCAGCCGCACTGAACCAAAAGGATGCAGAAGCCACCGAGTATTTACTGCTCAACAGTTTGACCGAAGAACAGCCGATGGATCGCGACCAGGCTCAGCACGACCTGAAAAATATCGTGGATCGCCTTTACCAAAAATGGGGTGATAAGCTGCAACAGCTCAATATGCCTGCAGACACGGCGGTTGACCGCTCATCTATGTGTGCCATGTCCATCGATCTCTACACGGCGATTCTCGCACTCCCTGACAAGCAAGCAGCCAATCTGCTTCGTAGAATGATTGCGCTTTCGGGCGAGGGATAAGCGAAAAAAAGCCCGCTAAACGCGGGCTGAATTGAGAGAGGCTTTTTTTTAGAGTAATGCCTGGTGTTGTGCTTTGAATGTTTTCCGTTGAATGCAGTTTCGCAGTTTAATGGCACATTATGCCAACTGTTTAACCGTATTGAATCAATTGGTAAAACTTCGTAAATACGCAACAGCTCGCGTACTATTCCTATAGATACCCATTTTGCCGCGCCTTACACTGCGACAAAATGTGAGGTAAAAATGAAAAAAATAGTTATTGGTGCACTGGCACTTATTCTGCTGAGCGGCTGTACTGCCAGCAAACCCGGGGCGTTTGAGCGAGTAGATGAAGATGCTCATTCAAACACCGTACAGTACCGTTTCGACCCGTCAAAAGTTAATCGCGACGCGATGGAAATTGATGTGGCGAATTACTGCATGAATAAAGGTTTTGATAAGGTAGAAAATTTACCTGTTCAGGACAGCACAATACCAGGCTTAAAGAAAACCTGGTATCAGTGTAATTATGCGGTGAAGAGTTAACCAATAAAACGAGGTGGGATTTAATCCCACCTTCTTTTTTTTATATTATGCTGTGTGAAATCTTTGCCCTTCAGTGGTTCTCATATTTGGCAGACCATTTTCCCTGTCGCTGCCTGTCATCCTTATGTCCTGATAGCATTTTTGGCCCGTTTATAAAATAACCCACTGCGACCATGGGAAGGACTGTTGTACTTGTTTCTTTCATACGCCATCTCCTCTTTTTCGATGTTTTAGATATTACGCCGAAATAGTGGAGCAAACATGTAGCGATTGTAGAGTTACCTGCAGAAGTATTTCTTTATATTTCTTTTCCGGCAATGTCGAAAAAGCAATTTTAATCTTCCCATCAGAATGGGATGAATAAGCGCAAGCAGAAGTAAGAACCGTCTTAAAAATACGGTGAAAATAGTTCTCCTGGGTCTGGAAATTGGCGCTACATTATTAGCAGGACAATAAATGGAGGCAAACATGGCTCACAAGGTAAAAAATATTCTGCAACTTCAGGCGGAGTTAGGGGAATGCCCGCTCTGGTCGGTCAAGGAACAGGTATTGTGGTGCGTTGATATTTTGGCTCCAGCTATTCATCGTTTTGATCCCATCAGTGGCGAACTGACGACGTTTCCCCAACAGGAAGAGGTGGGGTGCATTGGATTGCGTGAGCAGGGCGGTATCATCGCCGCCCTGCGCGGTGGCGTGTGGCTGTTGGATGAGCAGGGTAAACCGCAGAAGAAAGTGGCTGATAATCCAGGCATCGCGGAGAAAAGCCGTTTCAATGACGGACGTGTCGATCCCTGGGGGAATTTCTGGTGCGGTAGCTTGTGGGAGCCACAGGATAAAAACGGAGGGTTGCTATGCCGTGTGACGCCCGATCTGAAGCTTGATGTCAAAGCGCGTGACATCAAGATTTCAAACGGCGTAGCCTTCTCACCCGATCGTCAGTGGATGTATCACACGGACACACCGAACGAAGTGCTTTACCGCTATCCGTTGGATGCCCAGGGCGAACCGGGCGAACGTGAGGTTTTCCGACGTTTTGATGCCCGCGGGGGCTTGCCCGATGGTGCAGCCGTAGACAGCGAAGGCTTTTACTGGTCGGCATTATTTGATGGCGGTCGGGTGGTGCGTATCGATCCACAGGATGGCGAAATCGTGGATGAGATCAGTCTGCCGGTTAAGTGGCCAACGATGGTCGCCTTTGGCGGTCGCGATTTAAAAACGCTGTATATCACCAGTTCAAGAGAGAATCTCAGTAAAGAAGATCGGGAGCGCTATCCAGCGTCGGGTGATATTTTTGCGGTTGAACTTGATGTGGCCGGTATGGCGGAACCGCGCTTTCGCGGCTAAAAAAAGGGGCCAGTCTGACCTGGCCCCTCGCGATTACTGACGCTGCAGCAGCGGCTCGCGAACAGACGGGCTCTGCGGCATACGAATCGTCAGTGACAGCAGTAATGACATCACCAATAGCGTCATGATAAGGCTGAACGTTACGGTAAAACCGCCAAACAGTGAGGCGACCAGCGAACCTAAAACGCTGCCAATACCGAATCCCAGATAAATCAGACCATAATTTTTGGTCAAATTATTGAGGCCGAAAAAGTCGCTGACCAGCGAAGGGAAAACGGTAATGGTGCCGCCAAAGCTGAAAGCGATGCAGGCCAGAGACAGGAAAAAGGTGGTTTGATTCATCTGGGTAAACAGTAAAACGCTCATGCCAGCTAACGAAATCAGCTGGGCCAGCGAGATAACCCGGATACGAACCATTTTGTCAGACAGTACGCCCAGCACTAACCGACCACTCAGATTAGCCACGGCAATGACAGTCACCGCGTTAGCCGCCGTCTGGGTGCTGAGATGCACTAAGCCTTCCCCGATATCTTTAGCGACGCCAATCACGTACAGGCCACTCATGCAGGCCGTCAGGAACATCAGCGCCAGCATCCAGTACTGCGGCAGGCGCACTGATTCCGCCAGCGTATAGTTGCGGTTTGCCTGATTTTGTACGGTCGACGGGCTTTGCAATGGCGCATCGCGCATCATCAGCGCCCCGATGATCATCATCGTCATGGCCAATAATCCCCAGATAATGAAGGTCTGTTCGAGCCCAAACTTAGCCAGTAGCGCGCCACAGATAAATTTGAACCCCAGGCTTCCCAGTCCGTAGGCACCAATCGCGCAGGCGGATATCACCCCTTTACGTTCAGGAAACCATTTAACGCAGTTTGACAACGTCATCAGGTAGCCTGCGCCATCAGCCAGGCCCAGCAGAATGCCTGCGCTGAGATACAGCATCATCAGGTTATCGGCATGGGAGGTCAGCCATAAACCCAGCGCCATCATCACGCCCGCGCCGATAGTCACCTTACGGACGCCAAAACGTTCCTGAAGTTTGCCAGCCAGCGAAGACGCCACCGCCAGCCCCAGGCTCAGCAACCCAAATGAAAAGGCCACCTCGCTGACCGATGCCGACAGTTTTTGCGACAGCTGACCGTTAAACAAACTCCACGTATACACCGATCCCAGCGCAAACTGGGTAATCACCGTACCGATAAGAGTTAACCAGCGTGTACGCTGGCAGACAGCCTGTTGTGGCTTATTCATGATGTTTACTCCCGATGGGAAACTGGAAACTGCGGCCAGAATAAACCTTAGCCTTGCGCGTGCGGGGAGAAAGGGCATGAATGGAATGCAAAATGGAATGAAATGCCGCGAGAGTGGCATGAATGGCAGGAGCGATAAACGTTACCGGTATAGCTATGTGATGACCTCAGGTAAATAGCAGTAAGGGAATGTTACAAACAGTGCTTTTTTCCGGCAGAGTCAGCGTTTTTTTGCCATGCTAAAAGTTCATTCAACAGGAGGAAATATGAAAGACCGGACATATGAATCCGTCACCAGTGAGGATGAGGTTTGCTGCATTATCGGTCAGGCAGTGATTGAATTGAGCGCAGAGCAGCAGCCTGTCACTAAATCTACGCTGGCGCTGAAATTATTGTCAATGGCGGATCGTGACAGTGACGACGAGCGAGTTCTGCTCTACTGGATTGCGCGTAAGGCAATAAATCAACCACAACATCTTGTCAATCAGCAGCAACAATGGGCATGACGCCCGGACAGGAAAGGGTTCCACGCCCGGTACGGTTCAGCCTGTAGCAAGAGCGTGACAGCGGCTCATGCCTAATGTATGAAAACTGACCGTATCATCATGGTAATGCCAGGGATGGCGTCGATATCCTCAACTTTACCCGTCCTCAGTTTTACCTCTCCTTTCATCTTTAGCTTCTTAACCGGCATTGCTTTTTCGCCCGCGCTTAATCATAACTGCATCACTCTCCCTCGCCCCGGTGGCATTAGCATCGATAAATCCTGCTAACTCTTCCGCTTACCCCAGATGACCATGCTGGCGATGCGTAACAGTGGGCGACGGTAGAGCGATTGGTTAACCGGCGATTAAGTGCCTGCGCGCGCTTCAGCGCGTCATACTCAGACATATTCCGCATGCAGACAGTCACCCTGTCTTGTGAGAATAATAAATTCCTGTTTATTCTGCCGGAGAGGTTTATGTATTCAGTCAGTCTGAAGAGCCTTGGCGTGCTGATGCTCGCCGCCGCTTGCACCTCATGCAGCCCTTCATCCTCTGGTCACATTTCTCCGGGTAAATGTGATATCGAGGGCACTTACCATGTTAATCTCCCGCGCTTTGATGAAACGGCCCAGCAGTTAGCCCATGCTTCAGGCTGTTTTATTGAGACAGATCTGTCGCGAACCGGCGCTGTCCACGTCAATCCGGTGCAGGGAACCATGACCCTCCGGGAAGCGGTCAGTGACGCGATAAAAGGCACCTCGCTTAAGATCGTGGCGCAAAAACCGGACTCGATCACTGTCGAATAATAATGACGAATGAAGGCGGTATGTTCATGCATAAGTTAGCTGCTGTAACCGGGATAATGTTGCTTTTATCGGTATCCGCCTGCTACGCCGGGTCGGGTGGTAATGGGGGCGCAGGTGGCAACGGCGGCAGCCAAAATGGACAGCCTGGCGGTGATGGCCTTGCGGGAAAGAACGGGCAGCGCGGAATGGACGGTTGTCCCGGTGGTACGGCGCGCTCTGCTGATGGTCACTATTATCTGCCTGGCACCCATGAGCGGTGTCATCCGCCATCGACCAGAAAACAGCACCGGCACAAACAGATGGGCGTTGAGAGTGTTTAGGTGAGCCAGCCTGAATGTCGCCCGGGCGCTTAATAAGGTGAGGGAAATGGACGCTGACGCTTTTTTGCCCCTTTCGGGCCAGTTTTACCGCTCGGTGTTGTCAACGAATGCGCACGCCGCTCTCGCCGCGCCTGGGCCGCAAAGCGCAGGACGTTATCACCGACAGGGGCAGCCCGCACTTTATATGAGCCCCATTCCTGAATGGTCCATCATGGCGGTTTCGGGTTATATGCGGGAAGATGGATTAGCGCGTGTGCTTATTCCGCTTCGCGTGAGCGGTGCCAGGGTCATCGATCAGCGGGATAAGGCAGGTTGCCTGCAAATGGGGATAATCCCCGAGGCATCCAACAGCCCCTGGCGAGCAGCGCTGAAGCAAGGGCTGATGCCGTTGTCCTGGGAAAATGCCGATAAGGCAAGGGCGTCAGGCGCACATGGGATCATTGATTGTTCTCGTATCATCCCCGGCGGTTGGCATCTCTGCCTGTTTCGCTGGAATACGCATGACGCGCCCTGTGTTGAAGTGTGCGGAGAACCTGTAACCATTACGCTTTCATCCGACGGGCCTGAGTGGGGATTATAGTGGATTTTCGCCTTATGGCTGCCCAACGCGCCAGCCGAACAGGTTAATTAACGACGATGACCAGGATAGCTACCATGAGAATGCTATGTTACGCCATGCTTTATCTGATCGCTTTTAGCACCTTCGCCGCGTCGGCTGCGCCAGACTATCCGGGATGCGATCTCAACACGCAACATGATGTGCAGGGCAATGTGGGCGGTGCCATTACCGATCCCCGTCAGGCGCATATCTCCGTACGTGCCAATATTCTTCAGGCCGATATTGGTACTGCCCGCAAAGCCCGTCTTCTGACACAACCACAGGCGGAAAAAATGTGGCGGCAGGTTGAGCAGGTGCGAAAAGACACCAATCAATTTGTTAAGAAGCAGGGATTCTTGAGTGCTGGGGAACGGGCCAGTTATGACAGAGCGCTGGATCGCGTGGCATCCCAACTCTGCCGGTTCTGATCACGCGGAATAAAACGCCTGCCTCTGGTCTGATGGCGGCGGCTCTTCTTTATTCTGGCATTGTTGCGTGAATATTCGTCTTGCCGGCCTTTATTCTCAATGCTGCACGCGCACTCGATGATCGCTTCCTGCCAGAACGGGAATATTCACCCCGGCAAACCTGTTTTCCCCTGTGAAAAAGACAGAAACAGAAGCGAGTGGTTTTATTTGTCGGTGCGGACTGCTTTTTCAGGGGGAGGCCGGGATAAACGCGCATCAACCCAGACCGCTCCCGGCTGAGGGTGATATTGAGAGGTGTTACAACGCTGGAAACAGAATGGCCACGATAAACACCCTGTTGGGCGGCTTCCACTTTACGTTCAGCGGGACAGCGCTTACCGCCCATGGCGACGTGTTTTTAAGCCATGTTAAATCACGCTGAGGTGGCGGTTAAATGCGCTACGATTCCCCCGTATCCGGCTGAGCCACATTATGCAGAACCATGGCGGCGGCACCGAATGCGACGGTATCCGTAGCTGAGATATCCGGCAGGCAGATTTCAGGTTGCACGACATGAGTGTCATTTAAGGTATCTAACGCGGAAAAATCGAGCCAGATAGCAAGCCGTTGACGCACGACCTGCGGCAGTGTGCCCCCAAGATAGATAGCCGCTGGCGCAAGGACAGCGTTTAGCATAAAGCCCAGGCGTGCGATTTCCGGGCCTGTGCGTTCAATCCACCCGTCGAGAACCGATACGTTTTCGCTCAGGAAACGGTGCCAGACGGCTTGTGAACGACCATCCGGTATCTGGCCGAGGTGATTTTTGCACCAGGCAGCAAGGTCAGTAAAAGAGGGCCGTGGTCTTTCGAGTGGAAGTAACAGGCCAATTTCGCCCGCATTGCCAAGATGACCGCGATAGCGTTGTTTGCCCAAAATAATGCCGCTGCCGATGCCTTCTGACAGATAGAGATAGACAAAGTCTTGATGATTAGCCGCATTACCGAGCGCCATCTCGCCCATTGCTGCAGCATTGGCATCATTTTCGATCAACACCGGACAGCCCAAAGCCTGCCGGATGGACTCATACAGCCCGGGTTCATCCCAGGAAGTCACTTCGGGGGCCAGATGGAGAGGCGCAACACCGCGTTGAAACCGTGTCGGCATGGCGATGCCTGCACCAATCAGTAAACGATGCGGTATGTGATTTCTCTCCAGCAGCGTTTTGTGACCCTCCTGCATCGCTGACCGAGCCTCGGCAAAGGTTTCATAGAGGCCGATCAGTTCAATTTCATCGACCAACTTGCCTTTGAAATCAAGCAGCATCAGCGTGATAGAAAAGCGGCTGGCATGAATCCCTATGGCATAACCGATTGCGGAATTAAGCGTAAGATCGATGTGCGGTGCGCCCCGGCCAGACGGACGACGAGCTCCTTCGACGACGATACCTCGCTTGATGAGATCGCGGGTCATCATGCTCACCGCCGCCGCTGTCACGCCACAACAATCGGCGATTTCAGCACGCGATGCAGAGTCGTTGCGACGAAGATAACGTAACACGGCAGACTGCGTTGTACCGATTCCTTCCCAATGCTTCGATGAAGTCAATTCATCTTCTCCCGGTCATTTTCACATGGTCATGAACTTGTCATTTAAATAAATTAACTTACTTAAATAATAGGCACAACGGGAATAAAAACCATGTCGAAAAAATTGACTGTCCTCGCCACCTTGGTGATTTCCGCGCTGTGTGGCGGCCTTGCCCACGCCGAGGAGATAACCATCAAGCTCTCCACGCTCGCCGAGCGGAGTGCTCCCAACCGCATCACCAATATCGAAGATGCCGCCGACATCATGAACAAGCAATTTAAGGCTGCGGGTGTCGACAAGCATATTGTGGTTCAGGCCAACAGCAGTGCTGTCAAAGGCTGGGACGACTTTGCCATGGACATGCTGAAGGCAATGTCCGTCGGCCAGGGACCGGATATCTATGTGCTGCCCCATGAGTGGATCGGTCAGTTTGCTAAGGACGGTTATGCCATGCAAATGAACGATAAGATCGCCGCTGCACCGTGGGTTTATAGCGATATCCTGCCTGTGCTGTGGGAATCGGCGAAAGCAAAGGATGGAAAGATCTACGGCATACCGCAGGATGCTGAAATACGGATGTTTTTTTACAACAAAGATATGTTGAGAAAAATCGGCAAGGATGAAGCCTTTATTAACGCTATTCCGGCCAGGGTTGAGTCCGGTGATTTTACACTCGACGATCTGACCGCACTTGCCAAAGAAGTCGTGGACGGCAAAGCAGCCCAATATGGCATGCTGCACCGCCCGAACGTCGGTATTGATTATCTTATGGTCTTTCAGTCTTACGGCGTGAAATTCATGGATGAGAAGACCGGTAAACTCATGTTTCCTAAGGCTGAAATGGCCGACGCCCTTGGGTGGTATGCGCGTAATGCGAAGCAGGGGGTTACCCCTGTCGATAATACGGCGATGAGTTGGGATGCCATTCAGGGGGCATTCAAACAGGAGAAGGCATTTATCTTTCACCAGGGTGTCTGGGCGGTGGCCTGGCAGGTGGGAGACAAAAATGGGGCGGTCTGGCCGTCAGACAAAGAGGGTTATTTTCATAAGATAGGCTGGATTCCGGCCCCGGCGGCCAAAAAGGGCGGTCAGCCTTCAAACCTGTCGCATCCGCTTCTCTATACGGTGAATGCCAAAAGTAAAAATGCCGATATTGCTGCCGAACTCGTCGCACTGGCAACCTTACCCTATTTCAACAACGAGCATGCTGTGACCTCCTATCATACGGCCATCAGCAACGCGCAAACGGCGATGCCGAAATACCGGGATAACTGGGTGCTGTCAGCCGCCTCGCCAATGATGGCGCATGCGAAGTTCGTGCCCAATCACATTCAGTTTGGCAGCTATAACAAGGTGCTGTTCAGCGGTCTTCAGGCCGTTGAGACAGGGAAAATGACCGCAAAACAGGCGGTTGATTTTATCGCTGAAGAGCTTGAACTGCAGTTCGGCGACGATATTGAGATTCGCGCCTCTGTCGCCAAAAAATAGTGTTTAGCCCGTCGGGTGTCGCGCTTAGCGTGATCGTTAATATTTAAGGAGATGAGGTCATGTCTCAGTTCCAGCCTCGGGCGCACCGGCCAGCCCGACCCGTTTTCTATCTCGCGCCTGCTATCGCGTTGTTGGTCGTCTTTTTCCTGGCGCCCATCATCGTCAATACTGTCATCGCCTTTACCGATATGGGCGCGGATCTTCGGGTCGGCCAATTTACACTGCAGAATTTCGAGCGGATCGTGTCACGCGATGCGCGCATTCCTGGCGTGCTCCTGACGACGCTGATCTACGTCACGGCGACATTGTTTATTTTCAATGTCGGGCTGGGTGCCCTGTTGGCCATAACGTCGACGGCCATCCCCGACAGACTCGGTAATCTGTTTCGCGGTCTCTGGCTGTTGCCACGCATGTCACCGGCCGTACTCTACAGTATTCTGTGGATATGGGTTGCCGATCCCACGCCGTCCGGTTTGCTTAATCAGGTAACCGGGTCTTTAGGCCTGCCGCCTGTGAATTTGCGCAATGATTTCCCCTTGTTTCTGATCGTCGTGGCGAATGGGTTAGTGGGGGCATCTTTTGCCATGGTCATTCTGACGTCATCAATTCGCTCCATCCCCTCACATCTCGCCAATGCGGCGCGGATAGACGGGGCGAGCGAATGGGGCGTGCTGCGTTATGTGGTGATCCCCGCGCTGTCTCAGCCCATTCGATTTATCACGATCTATCAGGGCCTCTCCCTGATGACCACCTACGAATACATTCTGCTCATCACCGGAGGCGGCCCTGTCTACGATTCCACGCCGTATGCGCTCTATATCTACCGTCGTGCCTTTGAAAATGGGGCTTACGCCTATGGCGCGGCGCTGGCGCTTGGTTTGATGGTGATTGGCGTGGCCGCGACCTTAGTGCAATGGCGTGTTAGTAATATGCGCGCGACCTTTGCCGCGCCGAAAATCGAGGTATTGTGATGTCACGCGTACAAACCACAGCGGTTGCCCAATCGAAATGGGCGCGTCTTGAACGTCGAGGCACCGTCAATCGTGTCGGCTTCCTGTCTGCGGTCATTCTCTTCCTGACGATTATTTCGGTCCCGATTCTGCTGCCTTACCTCTGGCTCCTGGCAAAATCCCTGACCACCTCTGATGAGTCCGTCAGCCGGCTTGTGCTTTGGCGCACCAGCGCCATTGCGGGCGTGGCTTATTTCGGGGCGATCGTGCTTGCCTTTCTGGCAGATCGCCTGCGCAGACCGATATTGTCCTGGACTGCGCTCGGTATCATTGTGCTGCTCCTCGTGATGATTTTCCTGATGCCCCATATGACAGTGCACAACTACCGTTTTCTGTGGAACCGGGATATTGCGAATACCGGCACAACGCGCGTGGAGCTGATGCCGTCGGCCTGGACGGCACTGGGTAGCTCCCTGATCTTTGCCGTCTCCCAAACGCTGATTGTGACGATCGTCGCGACGCCAGCAGCCTACGCGTTATCGCGCTTTGCCTTTGCCGGTCGGGAAAATTTCCTTCGCGGTTTGCTTCTGTTACATGCTTTTCCCGCGCTGGCCCTGACCATCGCTATCTTCATCCAGCTTCACTATATGGGCCTGCTCAACCATCTCTCCGGCGTGGTGATGGTGATGAGTGCGCTGGAGCTGCCCTACGCGATCTTCGTCCTTAAGGGCTTTTTTGACGGCGTGCCCTGGGATATTGAGATGAGTGCGGTGACAGATGGCGCGACCCGCTTCCAGGCCTTTCGCCTGGTGGTTCTGCCACAGGTGCGTAGCGGGCTGATTGCGATTGCTACCTTTACCTTTTTGCGCGGTTGGGAGGAGTACGTTTTTGTCCAGACGCTACTTATCGACAAAAGCCAGATGACCATGAGCCTCTACCTTTTCTTTGTTGCACAGGATAATACGGGCGCAGATTACGGCATGATCGCCGCCGTCGGCATCATCTACTTACTTCCCGTGCTTGTTCTCTACACCTTCACGCAGAAATACATCACCCAAATGAGTTTTGGCGGTATTAAGGGATAATTGTCATGGCCTCGATCACGCTCAACAATGTCACCAAAAACTGGGGTGAGACCCAGGTCCTGAAACCGATGAATCTTGCCATTGAGAACGGTGAATTCGTTGCCATTCTCGGCCCATCCGGATGTGGTAAGTCGACGACGCTGTTTCTTCTGGCGGGGCTTTATGCGCCGAGCAGCGGTGAGATCGCGTTTGACGGGCACAATGTCAATCGCATTGATGCCCGCGATCGTAATGTCGGTATCGTCTTCCAGTCTTATGCGCTTTACCCAAACCTGACGGTGCGCGACAACATCGCCTTCCCGTTACGTTTTAAAAAAATCGATAAGGACCAAATGGCCCGGCGCGTGGAAGAGGCGGCTACTCTTGTGCAAATAAGCGCGCTGCTCGATCGACGCCCATCGCAGCTTTCAGGTGGGCAGCAACAACGCGTGGCGCTTGCCCGGGCACTGGTCAAGGAACCGAATATCCTGTTACTTGACGAGCCGCTTTCTAACCTTGACGCAACACTCCGTATCACCATGCGCACGGAGCTCAAGAATCTTCAGAAACGCCTCGGCTTCACCACCTTGATCGTCACCCATGACCAGTTGGAAGCCATCACGATGGCCGATCGGATCATCTGTATGAATCATGGCGAGATAGTCCAGATCGGCACGCCAGACGACCTTTACAGGCGTCCGGACGATCTCTTTGTTGCAGGATTCATCGGCTCACCGCCCATGAACCTTGTGAAGGGACAGGCACTTGGCCGTTTTCTGCAATTAGGACAATCATCCTTTGAACTGAATCACGGATACGATGGCCCCGTTTGTTTCGGTCTGCGTCCGGAGGATATCAACCTGGTTGCCGCCGATCATGCGCCTCTCTGTGGTGACGTTATCATCGTTGAGCCGATGGGACGTGAAGTTTTCTACACGATTGACACGCCAGCCGGCATTCTCCGCGCGCTGGAATATGGTGAAGCGGTGCGTCATGCGACCGGTTCCCGGATCGGTATCGCATGTCAACCCGAACTGACCCTTATCTTCAATGCTTCTGGTAAACGCATCGTCGATCTTCATGCCAACCTCTCGGTATTCTGCCACCCCAGCAAACATGTTTATGCTGGCTAGCTAACAGGAAAATACGTTAATGACCCGAGTCGTATCACACCGTGGTGCCAACCATTTTGCACCAGAGAACACCTTCTTTTCCGCAGACCTGGCGCTTGAGCAGGGGGCCGATTACATTGAGCTGGATGTGCGAGAGAGCGCAGACGGTGTACTCTACGTTATCCATGACGAGACCCTGGATCGCACGACGAACGGCACGGGCCTCGTTGGTCATGCCTTGTCGCGCGATATTGATGCACTGGATGCAGGAAGCTGGTTCGACGACCGCTTTAAAGGTGCCATTGTGCCGCGGCTTGATGACTACCTTGAACATCTGCGCGGTCGCGCGGGTGTCTATATTGAGCTGAAATACTGCGATCCACTCAAAGTGGCTGCGTTAGTCCGGGATCTCGGTATGGTGCGCGACACGTTCTTCTTTTCGTTTTCCGACGCGATGCGCACTGGCCTTCAGGCTGTGGCACCGGAGTTTCGCAAAATGATGACCCTCGATATCGCCATGTCTCCCTCTCTTGTTGCACCCCTGCATCATGGTTCTATCATCGAGGTGAACGTTGAGCAGATGCGTAATCCCGGAATCCTTGAATCAAGCCGTAAGGCTGGCCTTGAGATCATGGTTTATTACGGTGGTGACGACATAAAGGTTCATCAGGAAATAGCGTCTGCGGGGGTAGATTATATCAACCTCAACCGCCCGGATATTTTCAGCACCACACGGCGTTAGTTTGCTGGGGCCCGCTGCCAAACGATACTAATCGCTCGCGTCACCAATGTGATTTGCACGATTTTATCAGGGGATGGATGGGAAGTTTTAAAATATTACCTTAATCTGGCTCATCACTATTGAGCAGGCAATGTTACCGAATTCTGTCTGTCGATGATGCCATTCAGTTTATCGACGCGTTCAGATCGCTGAAAAGTGAGTTGCGCCGCTCCCTGCTTATTGCCGCCTGGACGGTTGTTGTTCCCGATCGTCCAGGCACCTGGTGCCTGAGATTTACCTGTCACAGGCACTGGCATGAAAAAGGTGAAGAGCCCAGTGGTGATCGTTACTCTCCTTCAATAAAAATAAATAACCCCCAGGTTAACGAAAAGAGAATTATGAAAGTATGACCATGTCTTCATATTTTCCCGAGCGCAGTCGCATCCTGATTATTATTTTTGTTAAAACTAAAATTAAATATTTCACATTGTGGTCGGGATTTTTCGGGATTCAATCCCTAAGCTAAATTGATCACTTACTGAACACCCTTGTCCCATGCGGCATGAAAGGGTTATTAATTAAAAGTCATATAAATCAAAAAGATGATATAAAAATGTTAAGCCTGATTATTGTAACGTTTTGTTACACTTTTTCATTTACTGTCATGTGTTTAACCTTCTTACACTCTGTCCGTTGGCGTTTATCCGAATGTTTTCCATCGCAGATAAACGCTCAACAATACAGTGTCGACATGCTGGTGAATGGAATGCACCCGCTTTTGATTCCGAGTTTTTATTCTCGTCGGATGACGTGAACCGGGACGTTGTTCTTGCTGGGTTTGCTATTCTTATTAATTTCTCGCTGGCATTGACCGTTTCTATAACGCAATAGAACAGGGACAGCCATGTCTAATTCTTCCTATCAGTCCGAAATTCCGAAAGCACGTATTAATCTAAAACTTGAACTGCATACCGGTGGCGCGAGCAAGAAAACAGAGCTCCCCCTGAAATTACTGGTTGCGGGTGATTTCAGTCATGGCAAGGAGACCGCACCGTTATCCGAGCGAAAAAAAGTTAATCTGAACAAAAATAATTTCGACGCCGTACTTTCCGAATATTCCCCAGAAGTCAATCTTACCGTTCAAAACACGCTTGCCGGTGACGGTAGCGAAGAAAATATCCGTCTGACATTTCAGAGCATGAAAGATTTCTCTCCGGAACAGGTGTCCCGACAAATACCTCAACTGAAAGCCATGCTTTCCATGCGCAATTTGCTTCGTGATTTAAAGGCCAACCTGCTGGACAACCAGACTTTCCGAAAAGAGCTGGAAAACATTCTGCTCGATCCGGCATTAAGTGCCGAACTTCGGTCTGAGCTGTCTGCTCTGGCCCCGAAACAGCCCTAACGGTCAGAGTGTTTTGACGGATTAATAACGGATTAATAAGGAAGATGTTGATGTCTGTAAAAAATGAGAAGGCTGCGGGTGGCGAAAGCGTGGTACTGGAACGCCCAGCCGCGGGTGGGGTTTATGCGTCCCTGTTTGAAAAAATCAATCTGAACCCGGTGTCTGAGCTGAGCGCACTGGATATCTGGCAGGATGCACAGGCGATGTCGGATGCAACGGCGGATGAACGTCTGACCGCCGGCATGCAGGTGTTTCTGGAATGCCTGACAAAATCTGGTTCAAAAGTTGAGAAACTCGACAGAAACCTGATTGACCATCATATCGCCGAACTGGATCACCAGATCAGCCGTCAGCTTGATGCCGTCATGCATCACGATGCTTTTCAGGCGGTGGAAAGTCTGTGGCGCGGCGTGAAATCCCTGGTCGATAAAACCGATTTCCGCCAGAACGTGAAAGTTGAACTGCTGGATATGTCGAAAGAAGACCTGCGTCAGGACTTTGAAGACAGCCCGGAAATTATCCAGAGCGGACTGTATAAACACACTTACATTGATGAATATGACACACCGGGTGGCGAACCGATTGCCGCGCTGATCTCCGCCTACGAATTTGATGCCTCTGCACAGGATGTGGCCCTGTTGCGCAATATTTCGAAAGTCTCTGCCGCAGCACATATGCCGTTTATCGGCTCCGCAGGTCCGAAATTTTTCCTCAAGGACGCCATGGAGGAGGTGGCGGCCATCAAGGATATCGGCAACTACTTTGACCGCGCGGAATACATCAAGTGGAAATCCTTCCGCGAAACCGATGATTCCCGCTATATCGGTCTGGTGATGCCGCGTGTACTGGGCCGTCTGCCGTATGGCCCGGATACCACGCCGGTCCGCAGCTTCAACTATGTCGAAGAGGTGAAAGGCCCGGATCACAACAAATATCTGTGGACCAACGCCTCGTTTGCCTTTGCCGCGAATATGGTACGCAGCTTTATCAACAACGGCTGGTGCGTCCAGATTCGTGGCCCACAGGCGGGCGGTGCCGTTCAGGACCTGCCTATCCATCTGTACGATCTGGGCACCGGTAATCAGGTGAAGATCCCGTCTGAAGTGATGATCCCGGAAACCCGCGAATTTGAATTCGCCAACCTGGGTTTCATTCCGCTGTCGTACTACAAAAACCGTGACTACGCGTGCTTCTTCTCGGCGAACTCCACCCAGAAACCGGCGCTGTACGATACAGCGGATGCGACCGCCAACAGCCGTATCAATGCCCGTCTGCCCTACATCTTCCTGCTGTCACGCATCGCCCATTATCTGAAACTGATCCAGCGTGAAAATATCGGTACGACCAAAGACCGTCGTCTGCTGGAGCTTGAGCTGAACACCTGGGTTCGCAGTCTGGTCACGGAGATGACCGATCCGGGCGATGAGCTGCAGGCGTCTCACCCGCTGCGTGACGCGAAAGTGGTGGTGGAAGACATCGAAGACAATCCGGGCTTCTTCCGCGTGAAACTCTTCGCGGTGCCGCATTTCCAGGTAGAAGGCATGGACGTCAACCTGTCACTGGTTTCCCAGATGCCGAAGGCGAAATCGTAACGAAAGGCAGGAAGCCGATGAAAACGGAACAACCGTTATGGGGCAGGGGCATTATGATCTCTCCCCAGCACTTCCAGCAACAGGTCGCGTATGCGGCCTGGTCTGCCGAAGGTATCGCCCGAATGGGATTATCACAGCCCTGGGGCGTGATCAATGTCGCTTTTGAACCGGAAACACTGAAACTGGGCCGCCTGCAGGCCAGCCATCTGCACATCCGCTTTCCGGACGGGACGCTTATCGACACGGATAATGCTGACGACCTGCCTCCGGTACTGGCGCTTGAGGGGGAATCACAGGAGGTCGTGGTGGTTCTGGCACTTCCGCTGCTGCGGGCGAATGGCGGTAACTGCCTTAAACCTGATGAAGTGGCCGAGCGTCCTGTGCGTTATCGCCAGCGCTGGCGGGATGTCCGCAATACGTTCGGAGACGATATCCGCCAGATTGCGGTGATGCAACCCGAGCTGACGCTGCGGTTTAGCCATCAGAACAACAGCGATTACCTGACCTGTCCGGTCGCGCGCCTGCAGCAGGATTCGCAAGGATTGTGGCAACGTGATGAGACGTTTCTGCCCCCCCTTCTGACCATTCAGGGCAGCCACTGGCTGCTGACCCAGTTGGAGCAGCTGATGACCCAGTTGCGTGCCCGACTGAGTCGTCTGATGGCAATGCGTCGTGAAAGCAATGAGCGGATGGCCGATTTTGCCGTGGCCGACGTGTCCCTTTTCTGGCTGCTGAATGCCCTGAATAGCGCCGAGCCGGTGCTCGGACAGTTTCAGCGCCACCCGCAAAGCCCGCCTGAGCGCCTGTATCTGGAACTGGCACGACTCGCTGGCAGCCTGCTGACTTTCTCGCTGGAGCACCAGGTGAGTGCAATCCCGGTCTGGCAGCATGAGCAACTGAATCACGTCTTCCCGCCGTTGTTTGATTTACTGGGCGATCTGCTGGAAGCCAGCCTGCCGTCGCGGGTGGTGGCGATTGCGCTTGAGCATGATGCCCGACTTCACGTCTGGCAGGCCCGGCTGCACGATCCACGTTTGCGTGAAGGGGCGGATTACTATCTGTCCGTGCGTTCACCGATTCCGGTGGCACAGTTGCAGGAACAGTTCCCGCGCCAGTGTAAGGTCGGCAGTCCCGATCATGTCAGGAGTATCGTCAATTCATCGCGGGTGGGCGTACCTCTGACGCCACTGCGTCATGTGCCTGCCGCCATTCCACTGCGTCTGGAAAACCAGTATTTCAGCCTTGATGTCTCTCATCCTCTGGCCAACGACATGCTCCAGAGCGGCACCTGTATGTTTTATGTTCCAGGCATGCTCGGCGAGCCTGAACTTGAACTCTTTGCGGTACTAAGAACATGAGTGAGGGTAAACGCGGCGCTGCCGCGTCCATTGATATTGATGCCCTGCTGCAGGATACCTGGCTACAGGTGGTCAGCCTGCGGCACGGCCCGAAATTTCAGGATGGAGAAGGGCGAACGCTGTGGGAGCGTTGCATCGCTGATGTCGAGCGTGTGCAGCGTGAGCTGAAAGCGAGCGAACTTGATGAAGCCAGCTGTCAGCACATCCTCACTGCACAGTGTGCGTTGCTTGATGAGGCGGTCAAAGGTCGCGGTGTGGAGGATGACGCCTGTGTGCAGTGGTATCACATTCCTCTGCAGGGGCACTTCCTCGGCACCATGGACGCCGGCGATACGCTGTGCGATCGGATGCGCGAAGTGCTGCGTGAACCGGCGCCTGACCATGCTGTCGTGACCTGCTTCCAGCGAGTCATGATGCTGGGATTCCTCGGCAGTTTCCGCTCTCTAAACGACCCTGAGCGCCAGAAACTCGTTAACGCACTCAGTGAATATGTCACACCGTTCAGCTATCCACAAAACCATCCGGTACTGGCGGAAAGCCATATCGGACGAGGAATGGGCGGCGTGCTGGCGTCATGGCCCGTGCGTATCGGCCTGAGCGTGGTGGTGGTTGCCGCACTCTGGTGGGGACTGGATCACTGGCTGGATCAGATGCTGCTGACTCTGTTGCCGGGGGCCGTGAAATGAGTCCTGCACAACAGCGTGGGCTTGCGCTGTGGGCCGCCGTGCTGAGCGCGGCGGTATGTCTGAGTTTTTTACCGGTATCCAGATGGGGATCTGTACTTGTCCTGCTGGCGATGCTGGGGCTTATCCTGGCGTTCTGGACTGTCGCCAGTCGTCGCGCGGAGCACAACGTTACCCTGCCTCTGGATGATCTTCCGGAAGCCACTTACCGTCAGCCCGTTGTGCTGGTGTGTGGCGATCTGCCGCTGGCCTGGCCGCAGCCGTCACCGGTGCTCACTGTCACGCAGGGATGCTGGATTCGCGTGGCGGATGGTCAGGATCTTGAGCAGGTAGCCCGTAAAGTACTGTGGCTGCGTCCTGACTGGGGACGTCAGCTGTCGGTGATGGTCAGCGTCTGTCCGCAGAAACACGCAGACAGCGAAGCCCTGACCTGTTGCCTGCTGGCCCTGCGCTGGCAAATCAGCCAACTGCGTAAAGAGACCGGCCATGCAGTGCCGCTGATTCTGAATGGTCAGATCGGCAGCGCGATGACGACTAACCCGCTCTGGCAGGCGGCTATCCCGGGAGAAGGGGTGAGAGTCTGGCGCGAATCTTCAGCACCGGCCTCAATCGCGGCATGGATCACTACCGGCGGAACGCCTGCGATGCAGCAGCAGGTGCTGATGAACAGCCTGATGAGCTGGTTCCATCAGCATGTCAAAGCTGTCTTTATGGATGAAAACCCCGATGTTCCTGTCATGGCACCTACTGCGGTGCTGTGGGGAATGGGGCCGATTCTGGTCGGAAGCCTGGCTACATCGGCCTGGACGGCATGGCTTTCCCGTCACACTGGGATGCAGCAGGTGAAGGGCTGGCAGCCGGTGGGAACCGACAGCACGGGTATTTCCCCGTTCCCGGATTTTATCCTGCCGCTGCTGCCAGAAGGGCAAGGACTGACGCCACGTGGGAGAGCCTTCCGTTGGGCGCTCGGGATGTTCACTGTGGCGGCGATTGCTTCGTTGCTCAGCAGTGGCTGGAACAATCGCCAGCTATTGCAACGCGTAAGCTTCGATATTGCCCGCTATGACCGTATCCCGATGCATGATGTCGCACCCAAAGCCGCTGCCGTTGCTGTCCTGCGTAACGATGCGGCAGAACTGGATAGCTGGGCGCGCAATGGTGAGCCGATCCGAATGAGCCTCGGTCTGTATCGGGGCGAGCGCCTGCGAATGCCCGTGCTGGATGCGATCCGTTCGTATGTGCCGCCGCCCCAGCCGTCTGGACCACAGCCATCCGCACCACAGCCGACACCCAAAACTGAACCAAAAATCGTGCGCCTCAACAGTATGTCGCTTTTCGACTCGGGTAAGTACGACCTCAGGCCCGGCTCCACCAAAATGCTGGTGAACTCGCTGGTCGGCATCAAAGCGAAGCCGGGCTGGCTGATTGTTGTGTCCGGCCATACCGATAACAGCGGTAACCCGAAGATCAACCAAACACTGTCACTGAAACGTGCCGAAGCGGTGCGCGACTGGATGCGTGACACCGGCGACGTGCCGGAAAGCTGTTTTGCGGTGCAGGGCTATGGCGAAAGCCGTCCGATCGCAACCAACGACACCCCGGATGGGCGCGCGCTCAACCGCCGTGTCGAAATCAGTCTGGTACCACAGGCCAATGCCTGCCAGGTACCGGGCCACACCCAGGCGTCATCTCAGGATGATGGCGCATCACTACACAATGGAGAGTAATTCCATGGCAATTCCTGTTTATCTCTGGCTGAAAGACGACGGCGGCGCGGACATTAAAGGGTCTGTGGACGTTCAGGATCGTGAAGGCAGCATCGAAGTGGTGGCTCAGGAGCATAACCTGTATATCCCGACCGATAACAACACCGGCAAGCTGACCGGTACCCGCATTCACACCCCATTCCTGTTCACCAAGGAGATCGACTCCTCCAGCCCGTATCTCTACAAGGCGGTGACCACCGGCCAGACCCTCAAGTCTGCGGAATTCAGGTGGTACAAGATCAACGATGCGGGCCAGGAAGTGGAGTACTTCAACACCAAACTGGAAAACGTAAAAGTGGTGAAAGTGAACCCTGAGATGTACGACATCAAGGACCCTTCTAAAGAGAAGCACAACCACCTTGAGCGCATTGAACTGCGTTACGAAAAAATCACCTGGACCTACAAAGACGGCAACATCATTCATTCCGATTCGTGGAACGAACGCGCCACGGCGTAAGCCTGATGCGGGCAGGGCGACTTGTCCGCAGTTTTTCTGAGTGCCTGCCCGGCGGGTACTGAGCAAAACATCCTACAACCGAGAAATCTGACCTGATGCGCTTAGGTTCCTGACCACAGGAAAGCGATGGGCGGTAGCGTGCCTGAAGGTCTTCAGAGAGCGAGTTTAAAAACATGGAAAACCCGGCAATCCTTCTTCGACGTCTCAACCCTTACTGCGCCCGCGCGATGGAAGGGGCTGCCTCTCTGTGTCAGACCCGCGCCCATGCAGAAATCCTGCCGGAGCACTGGCTGTTGAAGTTGTTCGAACAGGGGGAAGGTGACCTGACGGTGCTGGCCCGCCGTTACGAGTGGGACATGGACAGCATCTGGCAGGATTTACTCGGCTGGCTGGATAAACAGCCGCGCTCCGTGCGCCACCGACCGCAGCTCTCCGATAATATCCAGTCGCTGATGCAGGAAGCCTGGCTGATTGCCTCGCTTAACGGTGAAGAACAGATCCGAAGTCACCACCTGCTAATGGCGCTGGTTGAAAAACAGAATTTGGTACGCTGTGATGGTCTGTGGCCGCTGCTGACCCTGGGGCAAAGCCAGCTTGAACGCCTGCGTCCGCTGCTGGACGCACAGTCAGACGAACGCCCGCAAGTGCAGCAGGAAGCCGAACTGGCGCAGAGACACGGCGGGGAGGTTGAATTTGTGGTTCGCCCGGCTGGCGAGGACGTGAAGGAAGGCGAACTGAACCCAGCGTTACAGAACGCACTGGATAAATTCACTCTCGACGTCACAGCCAAAGCCAGAGAGGGCAAAATCGATCCGGTGTTTGGGCGTGATACGGAAATCCGCCAGATGGTGGATATTCTCTCCCGCCGCCGCAAGAACAACCCGATCCTGGTGGGTGAACCAGGCGTGGGGAAAACCGCACTGGTCGAAGGCCTGGGGCTGCGTATTGCCGAGGGCAACGTACCGGAATCGCTCAAACCGGTTATCTTGCGCACCCTTGACCTCGGCCTGTTGCAGGCAGGCGCAGGCGTGAAAGGCGAGTTTGAACAGCGTCTGAAAAATGTCATTGATGCCGTGCAGCAGTCACCAGTGCCGATCCTGCTGTTTATCGACGAAGCCCACACCATTATCGGTGCCGGTAACCAGGCCGGTGGCGCGGATGCCGCCAACCTGCTGAAACCTGCGCTGGCGCGTGGCGAATTGCGCACCATTGCCGCGACAACCTGGTCCGAATACAAGCAGTATTTCGAACGCGATGCTGCGCTGGAGCGCCGCTTTCAGAGGGTGAAGGTGGATGAGCCGGACGATGACACGGCATGTCTGATGCTGCGTGGCCTGAAATCCCGCTATGCCGAACACCACAACGTGCACATCACCAACGATGCGGTGCGTGCTGCCGTTACGCTTTCCCGACGTTACTTAACAGGCCGCCAGTTGCCCGACAAGGCGGTGGATTTACTTGATACCGCGAGCGCCCGCGTGCGCATGAACCTGGACACTGTACCGGAACAGCTGATCCGCATTCGCTCGCAGATGACGTCGCTCGACATAGAGAAGCAGGCGTTGCTGGAGGATATTGCCGTTGGTCATCCGAGCCACGGTGAACGCCTGACGGCGATTGAGCAGGAAGAAGCGCACCTGATGGCGGAACTCGGGGAGCTGGAAACCCGGTACGTTGAGGAGCTGAAACTCACTGAACAACTGATGGAATGCCGCCAGGACACTTCCCGTCAGAGCGAGATGTACAGGCTGCAACAGGCGCTGAACGGCATGCAGCGCAGTAACCCGTTGTTGACGGTGGATGTGGACGTGCGCACCGTAGCGAATGTCATCGCCGACTGGACCGGCGTGCCATTGTCGTCGCTGATGAAAGACGAACAGACTGAACTGCTGGCCCTGGAAAATGAAATCGGTAAACGCGTGGTCGGGCAGGACATGGCGCTCGCAGCCATCGCCCGGCGCCTGCGCGCTGCGAAGACCGGGCTGACGTCCGAAAACGGTCCACAGGGCGTATTCCTGCTGGTCGGCCCGAGCGGGGTCGGTAAAACCGAAACCGCGCTGGCGCTGTCAGACGTGCTGTACGGCGGTGAAAAATCGCTGATCACCATCAACCTGTCGGAGTATCAGGAGCCGCACACCGTTTCCCAACTGAAAGGCTCACCGCCGGGCTATGTCGGTTACGGCCAGGGCGGCATTCTCACCGAAGCGGTACGCAAACGCCCGTACAGCGTGGTGCTGCTGGATGAAGTGGAAAAAGCCCACCGTGACGTGATGAACCTGTTCTATCAGGTGTTCGATCGTGGCTTTATGCGTGACGGTGAAGGCCGGGAAATCGACTTCCGCAACACGGTCATTCTGATGACCTCGAACCTCGGCAGCGACCACCTGATGCAACTGCTCGATGAACAGCCGGATGCCACCGAAAGCGACCTGCACGAACTGCTGCGCCCGATGCTGCGCGACCACTTCCAGCCGGCACTGCTCGCCCGCTTCCAGACCGTCATTTACCGTCCGCTGGCGGAAGCCGCAATGCGTACCATCGTGGAAATGAAACTGGCTCAGGTCAGCAAACGCTTACATCGTCACTACGGGCTGACCACGCACATCGACGAAACACTTTATGACGCACTGACCGCCGCCTGTCTGCTGCCGGACACCGGGGCGCGCAACGTTGACAGCCTGCTCAATCAACAAATTCTGCCGGTGCTGAGTCAGCAGTTGCTGACCCATATGGCGGCGAAGCAGAAACCACGCAAACTGGCACTCGGCTGGAGCGATGAAAAAGGTGTCTCACTGGACTTCAACCGAACTGAAGGAGTGGCCATATGAGCAACAATCCCCCCATAAGATTTAGCCACAACCACCACCTGCTTTCGGTGAAGGGATGTGAAGCCGCGCCTGACGTGCTGGCGTTTGAAGGCGACGAGGCCCTGAGCACGCCGTTCCGCTACCGGATTGAATTCACCTGTACAGACCATGCCATCAGCAAAGAGATGATGCTGATGAAGCCCGGCTCCCTGACGCTGCAGGCCCCGGCTGACACGGGGGTCGGTAGTAAAGTGCAGCAGCCGCTGCGGGTGATTCAGGGCGTGGTGACCGGCTTTGAGCGCCTCAGCACTTCTAAAGAGGAAACCCGCTATGCCCTGACGCTCCGGCCGCGCCTGGCGCTGCTTGACCGTTCGCACCAGAACGCCATCTACCAGGACATGTCGGTGCCGCAGATTGTGGAAAAAATCCTGCGCGGGCGCCACAACATGCGCGGCCAGGACTTTCTGTTCTCGCTCACAAAAGAGTACCCGCGCCGCGAGCAGGTGATGCAGTACGGTGAGGACGACCTGCACTTCATCACCCGCCTGCTGGGTGAGGTCGGTATCTGGTTCCGCTTCACCACCGACACGCGCCTGAACATCGACGTGGTGGAATTCTGCGACGGTCAGCAGGGCTATGAGAAAGGCCTGACGCTGCCGTCGGTGCCGCCGTCGGGGCAGCACTCGCAGGGCGTGGATTCGGTGTGGGGGATGGAGAGTCATCACAGCGTGGTGCAGAAGCAGGTCAGCACCCGGGACTACAACTACCGTCAGGCCACAGAGGATATGAATACTCAGGTTGACGTCACCCGGGGGGACGCGACCACGTACGGGGAAGCGTACCACTATGCTGACAATTATCTGATGCCGGGCAGCGCGTATGAGCGTAATCCGGTGCCCGAGTCCGGTGCATTTTATGCCCGCATCCGGCATGAGCGCTACCTGAACGGCCAGACGCAGACTCATGCCATCACCAGCTGCCCGACCCTCTCTCCGGGTCAGGTGCTGAAAGTCACCGGCGGTTATGAAGTGGCGGAGGTGTTTGCGCAGGGCGTGGTCATCACGGCGATGCACAGCCAGGCGCGGCGGGATGAAGACTTACACGTGCATTTTGAGGGCATCCCGGACAGCACGGATTTTTGCTTCCGCCCGGAGCCGGGCTTACGTCCGGTGATGGCCGGCACCGTACCGGCGCGCGTCACCAGCACCACCGAAAACGACACCTATGGCCACATCGATAAAGACGGCCGCTACCGGGTGAACATGCTGTTCGACCGCGATAACTGGGAAACCGGATTCGAGAGCCTGTGGGTACGCCAGTCCCGCCCGTATGCCGGGGACACCTACGGTCTGCACCTGCCGCTGCTGGCGGGCACGGAGGTGGCGATTGGCTTTGAGGACGGCAACCCGGACCGGCCGTACATCGCAGGCGTGCTGCACGACTCGGCCCACGGTGACCACGTGACCATCCGCAACTACAAACGTAACGTGCTGCGCACCCCGGCGAACAACAAAATCCGCCTCGATGACGAGCGCGGTAAAGAGCACATCAAGATTTCCACCGAATACGGCGGCAAGAGCCAGCTGAATCTCGGACATTTAGTGGATGCTGAGAAGCAGAAGCGCGGTGAGGGTTTTGAGCTGCGGACGGATAAGTGGGGAGCCATCCGGGCACACAAAGGGATATTCATCAGCGCTGATGGCCAGACGAAAGCACATGGTCAGGTGCTGGAGATGGAGGCGGCGCTGAGTCAGCTACAGCTGGCCCTGAACCAGGCGGAGGCCCTGAGCGGGGCAGTGGAAACAGCCAGAGCCGAACTGGCCGATATTCAGGCGCAGAAGGCACTGCTGCAGCAAACCCTTACCGATTTAAAACGGTCCGCGTTGTTACTTTCTGCCCCGGAGGGCATAGCACAGAGCACGCCAAAAAGTGTGCAGCTGTCAGCGGGTGAGAATGTTATCAGCACCAGTGGTAAGCACACGGATTTCAGCGCACTGAAAAGATTCACCGTGGCGGCCGGGGAAAGAGTGAGTTTATTTGCGCAAAAGCTGGGCATCAAAATTTTTGCCAGCAAAGGAAAGGTGGAGATACAGGCGCAGGGGGATGAGATGACGCTGGATGCGCTGAAAGATATCCGTATCAGCAGCAGCGAAGGCAGGCTGGTCATCAGCGCGAAGCAGGAACTTATTCTCACCAGCGGAGGCGGCTATATCCGCATCGCTGAGGGTACTGTGGAGTGCGGGGCACCGGACAAAATTATTCAGCGGGCGGCGGTGTGGCAGAAGTTCGGCGGGCAGAGCATGGTCCAGGCGGCGCAGAGCTGGGAAAGCGCGGATTTTGCCGTGACGCCTAAGGTGGTATGGCCTTATGAAAATACTCCGGTTGCAGGACAGAAGATTAACCTTACGGGGGCAGATGAGGCAGCACAAACACTCACGACCTCCTTTTCTGGTCATGCAGCCACGCAGCGGGGCGTCGCTCCTGAGGTTTTTCAGGCCAGGATAAAGGATGAGGAATAGACGATGAGTGATATCAAAGAAAATAATATAGCGCCTTTTCATTTTGATAAGACGGGGCGGCCTGTCTACACCGTAACGTCTCGTCGTAAAGAAGAAGGTAAAGCTGATGTTATTTATAAAATGCCGGACCGCATTATTCCTGTGATTTTCTTGCCTGGCGTGATGGGCAGTAATTTGAAGAACGATAAACACCAGTCAATCTGGAAGGCTGACAGCATAGCTAGCATGCTGTCCTGGACAACCAAAAGTGCCTCACAGCGGAAAAAACTACTGGATCCGAGCAAGACCAGTGTTGATTCCGATGGGGCGATTGAGCCGGAAGGTGAGGAAGAAAGGCAGTTATTCAGATCCCGACGGGAAAGAGGCTGGGGAGAAGTGGCTGCTATGAGCTACGGTACCTTTCTGGTCTGGCTGCAACAGGCCTTAAATGATCACCGCATCATGATGAATAATAAAATCAGTCAAAATGGTAAAAAAACACTGCGCGAGGAGCTGCTGGATAAGGTTTTGCATGCTGAAATTGGCGAAAGTCCGCTGACGAAAGAAGAAGTAGCGCTCAGTTATAAATACTTTTTTCCGGTTCATGCCATTGGTTATAACTGGTTACAGTCAAATACGGATTCGGCCGGTTTAGTAAACGTTAAAATCAAAAAAATCATTAATGATTATCAGGCCGACGGGCGTAAATGTGAAAAGGTAATCCTGGTCACCCATTCAATGGGAGGATTAGTTGCACGGTTCTATTCAGAACTGCTGGCAGGTCAAAATGGAGAGAAGTACATCCTGGGAATTGTGCATGGTGTGATGCCAGATCTGGGAGCACCTATGGCCTATAAGCGCATGAAAGCGGGAGAGGCGGGAACAACCGGCTGGGTGATTGGCAGTAACGGTGCGGAAATGACCGCAGTACTGGCACAATCGCCAGGTCCGCTGCAACTATTGCCGGGCACCGGTTATGGTAAAGGATGGTTACATATTGATGGCATGGCGCAGCGTTTACCCCTGAAAGATCCTTATAACGAGATTTATACTAAACGTTCGGTATGGTGGGCGCTGTGTGAGGAGCGCTTTATTAATCCGGATAATAAACTAATGGATAAAATACAACTGGATAAGGATTGGGATGAGTATGATTTTTTAATTAATAACAAAGTGAAGTCTTTTATTGAGAGTTTGAATAGACGATACCATAAAAATACTTTTGCTTTTTATGGTAATGACGGTAATACATATCCTACCTATGCCAACCTGCACTGGAAGGATATCAGTTCAGATAAGACCAATAAAAAATATCGTTCGCAAACCAGCAGTGAAGGTGTCATTTTCTATCCGCCAACTGTTTATAACAAAACCGTGCGAATTGCGGGCCTGATAACAGAAAATGACGGTAATATTTACCGAAAATATACGCTATTGCCACCAGCAGATGCCGGCGATGGTACAGTCCCTGTTAGTGCGGCGGCTATCCGCGCGCCCCATGTTAAAGCCCTGCTAGGTTTAAGTATTGATCATGAAGGCGCTTATAAAAATGAACATACGCAAGAGTCTCGTTGGTTTACCCTGCGCTCAATAATCAAAATTGCCCAACAGGTAAATAGCACGGGACTGGCCTATGTTAGCTAAAAAACGTCTTTCAGCGCTGGCGGGCGGCATTATCGTGCTGCTGCTGGCCTTCTGGTTTTACCCGCTGGCCTGTCCGGCCCCACAAAAGCTGACGCCCCCGCAGGAGGAAAAGATGGATCGGCTGTTTACAGAGATGAAAACCTATTGTGCCGGCCGCTACCTGATAGATCTGCCGGCCTCATTTGCAGTTAAGCGATACTCGGAGAAACTGGCAGACAACTACTGGGTGGCGGATGTATCCGGCCCCGACGATTCATACAAAACCTATATCACGACCCAGAAGATGTCTCCTCCGGCTTTTGCGCAGTTGCTGAAGCGGCGTGAAAAAGAGCTCAGGGAAGCGAAAACAATTAACCCACAGAATATGCCATTTCTGAAGAAAGTCTGGTCGTTACCTGAAGGTATGGCGGGAGTAATCTTTGAGCGAAATGAAAATGAAAGCGTTGATGACGCGCTTCGTATTATAGAGGGGTATTTTTACTCCAACGGTGTAGCAATAAAATTACAAAGGCAGACGATTAATGATTCTGCTCCGCGTTACAAAGAAGACAGGGAACGGAGGGGGAAAGGACGAAATGATGTTCAAAAAGATATTAACCGGATTCAGGAGTTGCTGTCCCGCATGCATGGACGCGAGGATGATGATATTCCGTCCATCCCCGGAATCTGCATCAGTCACGCATTTATTGCCACCGACCCTCAGGAAGCAGATCAAGAAAACACCTCAATATGGCTGGTGAGTCCTCAGCTGGATAACATCAGTATCGCCCTGGAAACCGATAACTATACGCGGGAAAAAGAGCCGATGCTCGACAGAGCAGACGAAATAGCGGCTAACCTGGCGCGTGCCCGGGGGCATATCGAAAGAAAAGGGGCCTTCAAGGTGAACGGACTGCACGCACAGGAGATACTGTCGGCGGGGTTACAGTCGCTGAAAGACGAGCCCCGTTATGATTTCAGCTTATTTATAAATGAAACGACAGCGGGATACCGAACCCCCAACGCATTCCTGAATCTTTATAACGAAAACGAGCCTGCGACGTCTTACAGCCAGGCGGAGATTATCGCCTTCTGGGACAGGATCAGCCGGACCCTTCGCCTTCGCCCAGGGGCATTTTAATACCAAACCAGAAAGCGTCTTCTGTAACCGCGCTGTTTATTCACGGGTAATACCTGGCATTAGCAGGAGAATGATCATTTTTTTCATGAAACGGAATTAACGGGGCTGGCTTATGTTAACTAAAAAACACATTACAGCGCTGGCGGGCGGCATTATCGTGCTGCTGGCCTTCTGGTTTTATTCGCGCGCCAGTCCGGCCCCACAAAAGCTGACGCCCCCGCAGGAGGAAAAGATGGATCGGCTGTTTACAGAGATGAAAACCTATTGTGCCGGCCGCTACCTGATAGATCTGCCGGCCTCATTTTCAGTTAAGCGATACTCGGAGAAACTGGCAGACAACTACTGGGTGGCGGATGTATCAGGCCCCGACGATTCATACAAAACCTATATCACAACCCAGAAGATGTCTCCTCCGGCTTTTGCGCAGTTGCTGAAGCGGCGTGAAAAAGAGCTCAGGGAAGCGAAAACAATTAACCCACAGAATATGCCATTTCTGAAGAAAGTCTGGTCATTGCCTGAAGGTATGGCGGGAGTAATCTTTGAGCAAAATATTGATCCTAGTGCTAATGATATGGGACGAATTCTTGAGGGTTATTTTTATTCCAATGGTGTAGCGATAAAACTACAAAAGCAGACAACTAATGATTCTGCTCCGCGTTATGAAAAGATGCGCGATGGGGATCCTGTTAGAAATGATGTTCAAAAAGATATTAACCGGATGCAGGAGTTGCTGTCCCGCATGCATGGACGCGAGGATGATGAGATTCCGTCCATCCCCGGAACCTGCATCAGTCACGCATTTATTGCCACCGATCCTCAGGAAGCAGATCAAGAAAACACCTCAATATGGCTGGTAAGTCCTCAGCTGGATAACATCAGTATCGCCCTGGAAACCGATAACTTTACGCGGGAAAAAGAGCCGATGCTCGACAGAGCAGACGAAATAGCGGCTAACCTGGCGCGTGCCCGGGGGCATATCGAAAGAAAAGGGGCCTTCAAGGTGAACGGACTGCACGCACAGGAGATACTGTCGGCGGGGTTACAGTCGCTGAAAGACGGGCCCCGTTATGATTTCAGCTTATTTATAAATGAAACGACAGCGGGATACCGAACCCCCAACGCATTCCTGAATCTCTATAACGAAAACGAGCCTCCAACGTCTTACAGCCAGGCGGAGATTACCGCCTTCTGGGACAGGATCAGCCGGGCCCTGCGTTTACGTCCAGGGGCATTTTAATTAAACGATAAAGTAACACCGGATGCATTAAATGCTAGTTGAATCACCATCAGCGAGTGCACATTGTTACGCCGCACCGAAAGAATTATCCAGCGAGCGGCAGTGTGGCACAAGTCTGGTGAGGAGATCCTGAGCCAGGAAGGTCGTGATTTTTATTTATCTTTTTCGAGAACCATGTTTGTGCGGAAAATATGAATATTGATTTTCTCAGTGTCACTATATTGAATGAAAAATTAAGTGCGGAAAATAGTTAGCCTTTTGTCTGGCTGAAATAATTTGATATCACTACTTATTATCATGGGGTAGCTATCCAAGGATGCGAAATTATAATGGCTCCAACGAAATTTTCAGAAAGTATTTCCTTGAAGGAAAAGGAATTAATGGGGAAAGAAAATACTATGAGTAATGATAGCAGTTCGTCTTTAACCTATATACATCCGAAATGGGATGACCAGGGTAAGGTGTGCTGGCCGGGTATACAGAGTCAGAAAAAATCGGCGAACGCTGAGCCCATTTTACTTCATCCGCCTATTAAAACGATCCCTGTTATCTTCCTTCCTGGTGTAATGGGGAGTAATTTGATGAGCAATGATGAAGGAAAGGAAAATGATATCTGGCGTGGTGATAGTTTGGGGGCGGTATATCTTAAATGGGCACGAAAGGATGGTACTGAACGAAGAGATCTGCTTAACCCAGAAACTACAAAGGTTGATAACCGAGGAGACATTCACCAGACCATCTACACTCCGATTTCCGATGACGGGGAATTATTTAAAACCCGCCGGGAACGGGGCTGGGGGGAAGTTTTATCCTTCAGCTATGGCAAATTTTTAAGCATTCTGCAGGGCGCGCTGATAGATGACTGGCAGCAGGCTCTTGATAACCACGGCAAATCAACGTCGGGGAAAAGTGGGGTACTAAGTCAACTGGTCGGTAAATCTCTGGCAGAGAGAAAAGATACTGAAATTACCCGCGAATCCGTCCTGACACAGGAGGAACTGAACCATTTTCAGCGCTTTTTATTTCCGGTTCACGTCTATGGCTATAACTGGCTACAGGATAATAAAACCTCGGCGGAAGGGCTGGTAGCCTTTATCGACAGGACTATCAACCTCTACAAAAATCACTGCGGCCACGGCATGCCCTTTCCCGCCGGGCAGGAAAAAGTCATTATCGTCACCCATTCCATGGGCGGGCTGGTGGCACGTTATGCGTCCCAGGTCTGCGGAACGAAAGATAAAATCCTGGGAATGGTACATGGGGTGATACCCGACCTTGGCTCACCAGCGGCCTACCGCCGCATGAAAGTTGGCGCAAAACAGGAAGGCATGGCCGGAGCCGTATTAGGTAATACCGCGAAAGAGCTGATGCCTGTCCTCGCCAGAGCACCCGCGCCGCTGCAGTTATTACCCTCGGCGAAATACCTTTCCGGGGCACCCTGGCTGACCGTGGAAGAAGCTGGCGAAGACGGCAGCGATATTAAATTGCCGCAGTCCCGGGACCCCTTCGGTGAAATTTACCTCAATAGAACTCTCTGGTATCGCTTGTATGAATCCGACATTATCGATACCGATGAGGCGGTTATTCAGAATAATTGGGATACTTACCATGAATTAGTCGATAGTAATGTTCGTCGATTTATTTCTCTGCTGGATAGTAGAGGCTACCACCCTAATACTTACACCTTCTATGGTCATAAAATCGACTCCGACGGGACCCTGGCGTGGCGGAAAACCTCCATCACCTACCCAAAAAATATGCATGAGAGTGACAGGAAACTGCCCAACAACTACCGGGAGATCCCCCTGCCTTTTAATCGTTCTCAGATGTACGTTGTCACGTCATCAAAAACGCCCGGGGATGGCACGGTACCAGTGGAGTCACTGAGTGCAATATGCCGTAACAGTGAAATTAAAAGCATTCTGGCAACCAACGTTGACCATCAGGGAGCCTATGACGTCAGCAGCCTGAAGGATATACAGGCCAGGCCGGCCCTGCAGTTTACCCTTAGGGCCATTGTGAACATGGTTCAGGAGATCCCGATCACATGAATGCTATTCGGCATCTTACAGCGTTATCTCTGGTGGCGGGCAGCATGTTTTATATTGCCCAGAGTATGGCCTCCACGCCAGTACAGAAGGACAGTACAGTGATAAACACCTTGTTTGCGCAGACCAAACCGCAGTGTATCGGGCGTTATGTGATTGATGTTCCGGGGGCGTTCAACAATCAGCTTCACGATATGGTCTTTATTGATGAGTTTAGAATTGAAAGCAAACCTCTTTATCCGCCCGCCTTTAAACAGCGGGTACAGTCAAGAGAGCAGGCGCTGCGTGATGCCATTAATAACCCAGAAAATGATCCGAAGGATGCCCCTTTTATAAAAGAGATCATTACTCTCCCTGAAGGTAAAGGCGTGATTTTTGATAGTAACCGGTCCGGTTCGGATGATCTTTATCGAAGACTCGAAGGTCATGTATATGTAAATGGCATCTCTTTCATTATAACAACAGATATTCGGGATTTTTCTGCGCCGAAATACAAAGAAAGGAAAGCTGAATATCTTAAAACCTCGACTGAAGAACAAACAAATACCAAACCAGCCAAACTGGCGGCCATGCTGTCCCTGATATCCCGTTTAAGCGGCAGAAAAGATGAGGATATCCCACCGGCTAAAGGTGTGTGCATTCCGAATGGGTTTATCCGGGATGATGGTGGAAAACACCGGGAAAAAATTACATTTAGTTATGAAAACGATGATTTCATTCTGGGTGTGTATACAAACAATAAATACCCCGGGTCAGAGGACACCTTGTTTAACCGCAGCGCACAAATTAATGAAGCGCTTAAAACCTCAAATCAGTACACCATTAAAAAAGTAGCGCTCTCGCCGAACGGTATTCCGGCAGAGTCATGGTTGTTTGGCGGTACCCAGACCCTCAGGAGTACGGCAACGGGAAAGGATGAACAGAATACATTCTATGATTTTGATTTTAAGGCCAATGAGCGTTATGCCACGCCGGATAAGCCAAGATTTAGTATTGTGCTCACCAGTGAGTATAAAAAAACGCGCTACAGCGAAGCGCAGATGATTGAAATCTGGGACAGACTGGTAAATTCCCTGCGTTATAAATGAAGGATAAAGATGGGTGCCTGCCTTACTTTTTTTCTTGAAAGGGCTTGCCGGGCATGCTGAAAAGGAGCTTTCACCATGCAGTGTCTTCGTGAGTTTTCTGCCTCAGCGCTTTTGGCTGTCGGGATGCTTCTTGTCGCCACGGTAGCGGCCTCCACGCCAGTACAGAAGGACAGTACAGTGATAAACACCTTGTTTGCGCAGACCAAACCGCAGTGTATCGGGCGTTATGTGATTGACGTTCCCGGGTCGTTCAACAATCAGCTTCCCGATATGGTCTTTATCGATGAGTTTAGAATTGAAAGCGAATCTCTTTATCCGCCCGCCTTTAAACAGCGGGTACAGTCAAGAGAGCAGGCGCTGCGTGATGCCATTAATAAACCAGGTAACCGCCCTGAGAATGCCCCGTTTTTAAAAGAGACTATTCTGCTCCCTGATGGCAGAGGCGCTATTTTCGATCATAATGAGTCGGGCACTCCGGATATATACAGGCAGCTGGAAGCTCATGTTTATTCAGGTATGACAGCCTTTGTTATTACAACGAATATTCGTGATTTTTCAGATAAAAAGCACAGTGAAAAAAAACTAAAATATCTGGCGAGAGGATTTACTGAAGCCGATTCAAATACCAAACCAGCCAAACTGGCGGCCATGCTGTCCCTGATATCCCGTTTAAGCGGCAGAAAAGATGAGGATATCCCACCGGCTAAAGGTGTGTGCATTCCGAATGGGTTTATCCGGGATGATGGTGGAAAACACCGGGAAAAAATTACATTTAGTTATGAAAACGATGATTTCATTCTGGGTGTGTATACAAACAATAAATACCCCGGGTCAGAGGACACCTTGTTTAACCGCAGCGCACAAATTAATGAAGCGCTTAAAACCTCAAATCAGTACACCATTAAAAAAGTAGCGCTCTCGCCGAACGGTATTCCGGCAGAGTCATGGTTGTTTGGCGGTACCCAGACCCTCAGGAGTACGGCAACGGGAAAGGATGAACAGAATACATTCTATGATTTTGATTTTAAGGCCAATGAGCGTTATGCCACACCGGATAAGCCAATATTTAGTATTGTACTCACCAGTGAGTATAAAAAAACGCGCTACAGCGAAGCGCAGATGATTGAAATCTGGGACAGACTGGTAAATTCCCTGCGCTATAAGTAGCCGCTAGTGAATTTAGTCGCGATTTCATATTCTTCCGAAATATTTTTAAATAAAGGACAAATAATGATCGTCGGATATTTTTTAAGAGTGGGTGATAGCACCACGTGCGGTGGGAAGATACTTACCGGTGATTCTACGTTTCAATGGTATGGCGTTTCTGCTGCCAGAGAAGGAGATAAGGTTAGCTGTGGTAAGCACTCCGGAACTTATAACATCTTAGGCGGAGCGTCAGATACATTTAATGGAGGTCAACTTCTGGCGGGGTCACTTGATAGTTTTAGTTCCTGCCCGTGCAATGCAAAATTTATCCCAACTATTAATGATAGCTATTCTAAAAATTAAGATAAATGGAGGGCTTAAAAATCCATTTCCGTTGTAAAAATATTCAAAGATGTAATAAATATTATTCTGCAAGCAGAATAGTTAATGAGGGGTTTATAAATGAAATGAAAATCTCTTTATTTGAGAAGGTGATTTCAGTTGCAACGTTTTTCTGAGACTGAAAATAAATAGAGATAATCAATGGGGTATAAACCGCAACACATATTATTTCTTGCCAGTCTGATATCTATTGTTTTCATCACCGCCTGCCAAACGAAACCGGCCACAGCCGAACGTAATAAAAAATTAAAATAATCAGCCAATTCTCTGGTTTAAGCCTTGATGGACAGTGTTATAAAATAACTGCTGAGGATAGGGGTTATTACGGACGCCTGGATAAAAATGGTCATCCATTGCAAATCTCTGAGATTGAAGATAAAGATAACGTGATTAGCCTGGGTTTATTAAATGATAGTGATTGCAATGAAAGAGGGATTTAATATCTTCATCCGTCTCACGCTCAAGGAAAGATCAGCGCAGGAGTCGAACTAAGTGACAGGCAGTCTGGATGAGGAAGTGGAGGGATTGACAACGTGGAATATAAACTAGTTTACTTTGATTTATGCGGCGTATTTTCAGACATGTTTTTCGACAATGAAGCAGATTCAAAATATAAACCTTCAATAGTTACTAATTTCCTGTTGTGACAGCTGAAGGAAAATCATTCGGATGGGTTGCTCCTGTTTGTTACATTTATAGTGCGTTACTTTTTGAATTATAGATCGTTTTTTAAAAGCGCTGAAGGTTGATGTTCTTAGCTACAAAAAATTTCCAATTAAATGCAAAAGTAAATTTACCGTATCTGTTCTCAGGTTGATTTACAGGGGGTAATGGATGATCCTGAATTATGAAGTGTTATATTGATAACCCTGGGTAATGTATGAGGTATGTATGAAATGCATTGGATGGCATTGTGATATTCATATATTCAAAAGCTTTACTCACGAATTTATTCTTCACGTTGGGTTTTAAATAAAATCACAAAAATATAGAGTTTACTATGGCATGGCCTATACCTGATATTCCTGAACAAAAGACACTTCCAGTACCAAAATATTTTTTCTGGATAATGCTACTTATCTTGATGTTAATTTTAGGTGCTTTTTTTAGCGTAGCGATCTGGAATATCGCAACCTACACTGAAGTTTTTTTCTACGGTATCCTGCCTGCATTTTTGGTTTGGTTATGTTTCTTTGGGATAATGTTAAACCGTTATGAACAGTCTGTCATAGCCAGTCGGGCCTGGAAACGTGAAACAGAACGAACCAAAGCTGAATGGCGTAGTTGGAGTCGGCGGCAGGTCGCCGTGGTTGGTAATGTTCTATTTTCTCCAGAAGAAAATGGAATGGAGGCACTATTGGGGGATTTGGATAAGGTGCCAGCATATCCAAATAAAGCCCGACCATTATTCAACTCTCCGCATAGTTTTCCTGTATTAATGAAAGAAGCAGACCTGAAACTGGAACTGCAATATCCAGGGTATCGACATTTTTTACACACTATCTATGTTTTTCAGTCGCCGGGAAAGGTTGATGAATATCGCAATGAGTCGATTTATCAACAATGGGATCTTATGCCCACTGCATTTTTTTCACCAGTAACTTTAGAGTCATTCTATGACGTGAATATCTCTGAAGGGCTGATATTAATTCTTTGTCTTCAGGACTGGCCCTCTCGAAGCATTGGGCATTCAAGTGAGTTTATTTCTGCTCAGCTTATCGCTTCATCCACCTTTGCTCGCCTGCACTCACTGTCCGTTATCGCTGGTATAACCCGGATGATGCCGCTGGAAGCAGGGGCGCTTATTAATGAGTTAGATATGTTTTTTGAATATATACAGCCTGACAGGGAAAATCTGGAACACGTCTGGCTGTTGGGGACGGCTGAAAAAACTGCCGCAGAAATTATGCAGTACGCAACCCTCCATCAGTGGCTGCTGCCTGAAAAAAGGCCGCTATATTCTATCGATCTCTCCTTTGGCCCGCCCGGAGAGATGGCTTTACCGCTCTCCCTGGCCATGCTGGCCGAAGCGGCCAATATAACGGGTAAAGATCAGCTGCTTGTTAATCAGACGCCGCAGCAAACAGGGACACTTTGCTTGATTACCAGGGAGCTTTACGCATGACCGAAAAACAAACATTGCCAAACGTTCACTATGGTTCATGGGGATATTTTCTTCTGCTTGTTGGCCTGGCTGGGATAAGTGCTTTTGTACTTTTTATCAACCAGGATAGTTTGAACAACATTGGGATTTCAACTCAGAAACTCTGGACAATTTGGGGCGGCGTTTTTGCTGTCTTGCTCCTTGGCCTTATTGCTTCACCTGTTTGGTGGAGATGGAAGCAGAGAAGAAATCAGAAAGGTTATAAGCCTCAAATGCCTGACGAGAAAATCGGGCAACTCTCCATTGAGGGTGAAGATGCGGTTCAGCTTTTTTCCAGCCTTAAAAAACACCTCCGCCGCCGTTATTACCTCTTCTGGCGCCATAAAGTCCGCCTGCTGTTAATCACCGGCGACGAAGCCGCAATCGAACAGCTGGTTCCCGGCCTGCAGCAGCAGCAGTGGCTGGAAGGCAACCGTACCGTGCTGATCTACGGCGGCAGCCTCACCGCTGAACCCGATAAGGAAAAATACACCGCGCTGCGCAGGCTGCGTCACGGACGCCCGCTGGACGGGATTGTCCGCGTCATGCCTGCGTCGCTTAACCTGACGCCTCACATCAGCGACAACGACCTTCGCGGGCTGGAGAAAATCAGCGAACGGCTGCGCTACTCCGCTCCGGTCTGGCTGTGGCAGTTGTGCAGCAGCGACTGGCCGCAGGCCACGCGCCCTGAGCAGGCGGTCGGGGCAACGTTCCCACGGCGCGCCAGCGAAGATGATATCGTCCGCCAGCTTGAGCGGATGCTGCCGGCCCTGCGGGCGCAGGGGATAAGCCAGGTCGCGGAGAACAACAGCCACGACTTCCTGCTGCGCCTGGGCCGGCACCTCAGAGAGGGCGGTATCGCCCGCCGGGCTCAGCAACTGGTGCCATGGCTGGCTGCCTCTCAGCAGCGCGTGCCGCTGCGCGGCCTGATGTTCAGCCTGCCGCGGGATACCCCCGTTGATGTGTCCGGGGCAGTCAAATCTCCTGACGCTGCCATGACAGAAAAATACCGCCCTGAATCACAACGCCATGCCCTGACCCTGCCGGTGACCTGGCAGGGCATTGTGGACGACTGTGCCCGCGTACGCGGCCGGCGTGTCGCTGTGCCGTGGGAACAGGCGACCGTCGGGACGCTGATGGCCATCATGGGTGCCTGGGGAGCGGGGCTGCTGCTGTCGTTTGCCGTCAACCGCCAGCAGATTATCTCCGTTGCGCAGCAGGCGCATGCCCTGGTGGAGCATCCTTCCGTGTCGGATGACCAGCTGACGGCCCTGCATACGCTGCGTAACGCGGCCGGCCGCCTGCAGCACCGCATCCAGGAGGGCGCCCCCTGGTATCAGCGCTTCGGTCTGGACCACAACCCGCAGCTGCTCAGCGCGATGCTGCCCTGGTACGGCGTGGCGAACAACCGCCTGATACGCGACCCGGCAAACGCCGCCCTGATGCAGAAGCTCAGCGCGCTGGTGAACGCCGCCCCCGACAGTGACCAGCGGGCAGCGCTGGCGAAGCCGGGCTATGACCAGCTGAAAGCCTGGCTGATGATGGCCCGTCCGGATAAAGCCGACGGCGCGTTCTACGCCCGGACCATGAAGGCCGTGCAGCCGGCGCGGCAGGGCATTTCAGCCGCCCTGTGGCAGAGCCTGTCGCCGGACCTGTGGGCCTTCCACATCAGCGGACTGCCTGAACAGCCACAGTGGAAAATCACGCCGGATGCGCAGCTGGTCAGCCAGAGCCGCCAGGTACTGTTACAGCAAATCGGACGGCGTAACGCCGAAAGCACCCTGTATGAAAACATGCTCAAATCCGTGCGTCGTCACTTCGCCGATGTCTCTCTGGAAGACATGACCGGCGGTACCGATGCGCGGCGACTGTTCACCACCGGGGAAGTGGTACCGGGCATGTTCACCCGCCAGGCCTGGGAAGGGGGCATTCAGCAGGCTGTCGAAAATGCCGCACGTTCGCGCCGGGATGAAATCGACTGGGTGCTGAGCGACAGCCGCAGTGCCGTCTCCGCAGACCTGTCGCCGGAAGCCCTGAAGGCGCGTCTGACGCAGCGTTACTTCAGCGACTTTGCCGGCAGCTGGCTGAGCTTCCTCAACAGCCTGCACTGGAATCCGGCCAGCAACATTGCGGACGTTACCGACCAGCTGACGCTGATGAGTGATGTCCGCCAGTCGCCGCTGATTGCCCTGATGAATACTATCGCCTGGCAGGGGCAGACCGGCCAGCAAAGCGAAGGCCTGTCGGACGCCCTCATCAAATCGGCTAAAGACCTCGTAGGCGGGAAAGACAACCCCGCGGCTGACCCGTCCGCTTCCGGCCCGCAGGGGCCGCTCGGTGAAACCTTCGGGCCACTGCTTCAGCTTCTGGGGAAAAACAAAGGCAGCCATGTGATGTCGGCTGACAATTCGCTGAGCCTGCAGACGTATCTGACCCGCATCACCCGCGTGCGTCTGCGCCTGCAGCAGGTGGCCGGTGCTTCTGACCCGCAGGCGATGATGCAGACCCTGGCGCAGACCGTATTCCGGGGCAAAAGCGTCGACCTCACCGACACCCGGCAGTACGGCAGCCTGATGTCGGCAAGCCTGGGCGAGGCGTGGAGCGGCTTCGGCAACACGATGTTTGTGCAGCCGCTGACCCGGGCCTGGGAAACCGTACTTCAGCCGTCGGCAGCCAGCCTGAATGACAAGTGGCGCCGCTCCGTGGTGGCGAACTGGCACACCGCCTTCGACGGACGTTTCCCGTTTGTCGCCAGCAAAAGTGACGCCTCTCTGCCGATGCTGGCGGAGTTTGTGCGCAGGGACAGCGGGCGCATTGAGCGCTTCCTGAACACGGAACTCAGTGGCGTGCTGCACAAAGAGGGCAGTCAGTGGATAACTGACAGGGTCAACAGCCAGGGGCTGAGCGTTAACCCGGCCTTCCTGCGGGCGATTAATCAGCTGAGCCAGCTGTCGGACATTCTGTTCACCGATGGCAGCCAGGGCATCAGCTTTGAGCTGCAGGCGCGACCTGTGCCGCAGGTGGTGGAAACTCAGCTGACCATTGACGGACAAAAGCTGCACTACTTTAACCAGATGGCCGACTGGCAGCGCTTTCGCTGGCCGGGCGACACCTACAGGCCGGGGACGATGCTGACCTGGAGCACGGTCAATGCCGGTGCGCGCCTGTTCGGGGACTACAGCGGAACCTGGGGACTGATTCGCTGGCTGGAGAAGGGGAAACGCGAGCAGCTTGACCGAAGCCAGTGGATGATGAGCTTCAACGCGCCGGATGGCCGAACCCTGCAGTGGGTGCTGCGCTCACAACTCGGAAAAGGTCCGCTGGCGCTGCTGGAACTGCGGGGGTTCACGCTGCCGGATCAGATATTCAGTGTCGACAGTGCGGTGATGGCTAACACGGGAAGCCGTGACAGGGAGGGTGAAGAATAATGAGCACACTGCAGAATCTGGTTGCCGCCTGTCAGGCTGACGACACGCAACTGCGGCAACAGGCGCAGGCACGTACTGAAAACTGGCAGACCTGGCTTACTCCGGTCAGCGATGCCAGCGCAACGGGAGAAGATCCCGGCTATGACGATGATTTTCAGCGCATCCGGGAGGAAGTCAACAAACTTTCCGGCATTGATACCGGGCTGATTTGCACGCTTGGCGAAAAACTACTGACCACTATCGCCAAAGATATCCGGATTGCCACCTATTACTGCTGGGCACGTCTGCACCAGGACGGAGAAACCGGCTTTGCCGAAGGGCTTGAACTGCTGGCGGGATTGCTGCAGCGCTATGGCACGCAGCTTCATCCACAGCGCGAGCGGAGCCGTAAACCGGCACTAGAGTGGCTCGCAGGCTCCCGTGTGCTTGACAGCCTGTCACTCTGGCCGGAAGTGGTGAGGGAAGATGCTCAGCGTACTGCCGGTGCACTGCTGCTTATCAGTGACTGTCTGGAGACTGAGCCAGAAGTCTCACGCCCCGGTCTGAATGCCCTGTACAACGCGCTGGAATCCCGACTGATCAAAGCCGGTGGCGTGGATGCCGTGGTGCCGCAAAACGTCGGTCATAAGGCACAGGCATCATACACGACAGAGGCTGACGCGCCGGTTCTGAGCCGCATTACCTCCGGTCAGGATTTGCTGGCCCAGGCCCGCACCCTGACCGGATATCTGCGTGAGCAACCCGATGGATGGCTTGCCGCACACCGGCTGATGAAAAGCCTGCGTCATGACACGCTGAGTGCTATTCCGGCCCCGGATGCCGAAGGAAAAACGCGCATCGAACCGCCGCGCGCTGACCAGCGGGCCATGCTCAAACGCCTGTACCTGCAGCAGAGCTGGCTGGAGATACTGGAGCAGGCGGACAGCACTTTCTCGCGTGGCGCTAATCACCTCTGGCTGGATTTGCAGTGGTATGTCCACCAGGCCCTGATGAAATCGGGACAGGATGTACTGGCTGATATCATCGCCGCCGACCTGAAAGGACTGCTGCGCCGCCTTACCGGGCTTGAAACCCTGGCCTTTAATGACGGTACGCCCTTTGCCGATGAGGTCACGCTGAACTGGATAAATCAGAACGTGCTGGACGATATGGCTGGCTGGCGGGATGAGCCTGTCAGTGCCGACAGTGGGGATAATAACGATATTCTGGCTCTTGAGCCGGAAGCGCTGGAGAAAGCGGATACTGATGGTCTGGATGCCACACTTCACTGGCTGCAGACCCGCCCGGGCACAGACGCCACAAAAGACAAATGGTTACTGCGTCTGCTGATGGCCCGCGTGGCCGAGCAGAAAGGCAAAAATGAACTTGCCCTGCATCTGCTGGGTGAGCTCGACAGTGCCGCAAAGTCAATCACCCTCACGCAGTGGACACCGGCACTGCTGTTTGAAGTGAAATCGCGTCGCCTCAGACTGCTGCGCATCAAAGCCACACGCAGTGAAACCGATAAATCACGGCTTCAGCCCGAGATGGACTTGCTTCTGTCCGGTCTGATTGCGCTCGATCCGGCAAGCAGTACGGTGCTGTGTGGGTAAAAACACCTGGCATACCTTTAAAACTCATATATTCAGGTTTTTATGGATGACTTAACCCTGCGTTACTATGACGCTGAAATGCGCTACCTGCTGGAAGCCGGTGAAGAGTTTGCCCGCGCTCACCCCGAGCAGGCGGCAATGCTCAATCTCGATAAAGCGGGGGCGCGCGACCCGTACGTGGAACGCCTGTTCGAAGGCTTTGCCTTCCTGATGGGCCGGCTGCGTGAGAAGCTTGATGACGACCTGCCTGAACTGACCGAAGGGCTGGTCAGCCTGTTGTGGCCGCATTATCTGCGCACCATTCCGTCGATGTCGGTGGTGGAGTTCACCCCTGACTGGCGTGAAATGAAAGAGCAGATGCGTATTGCCAAAGGTTTCGAAGTGAACTCACGACCAATTGGTGTGAAGGGCACGCGCTGCCGGTACACCACCACCAAACAAATAACCCTTCAGCCGTTGTCGCTGGAGCACGTCCACCTGTCGACTGATCCTGACGGGCGTTCGGTCATCAACCTGCGTTTCAACTGTAGCCATCTTGCCGACTGGAGCCGTGTCGATCTCAGTCAGATTCCGTTCTACTTCAACGCTGACGCACCGCTGGCCAGCGCCATGCATGAAGCCTTTACCATGAACACGGCGTGTCTGTGGCTGCGGATGCCGGGTGATAGGGACAGAAGACCGCTCGACGGTTATTTCACTGCGCTGGGTTTCGGCGACGAAGATGACCTGTGGCCGAAGGGAAGCAGCAGCTTTAGCGGCTATCAACTGTTGCTGGAGTACTTCACCTTCCGTGAAAAATTCATGTTTACGGGGCTGCGTGGGCTGGAGACCGTGGCCTTTCAGGCTGAACTTCCCTGGTTTGAGATCGACGTGGTGCTGACAGAACGCTGGGAGCATGATTTCAGCTTTACCGAAAAGCATCTGCGCCTGAATTGCGTACCGGTGATTAACCTGTTCCCGCTGGAATCTGATCCGCTGACGCTCAACTCCCTGCAGACCGAATACATGTTGCGCCCGATGCGCGTGCAGGATGGACATACGGAGATTTACGCAGTGGATTCGGTAATCTCATCGAGCCAGCATACCTACGTACCGTTTTCGAGCTTCCGCCACAAAGGCGGGATGATGCGTCACGAAGCGCCGGAATATTATTACCACACCCGCGTGCGTCGCGGTCCGTCCGGGTTACATAACACCTGGCTTATCCTCGGTGGAGAAGCCTTTGATAACCATACGGTGCCGGAAGATGAAAGCCTGTCGTTGACGCTCACCGGCACCAACGGCCAACTGCCGCGGCGTGCGCTGCAAAGCACCGTGCTTGATACGGTGATGAAAACCACTTCGGCCAGCATTGCCGTACGTAACCTGTGTGCGCCGACGTTACCCTGTTATCCCCCGGCAAGGGACCGTTTTCACTGGCGCGTACTGAGCCATCTCGGCAGCGGGTTCCTGTCGATGATGGATAATGCCGATGTGTTGCGCGGTACCCTGGCGCTGTATGAATGGACGGACAGCGAGATGAACCGTCGTCGCCTGGAAGCCATCCTCAACGTGAAACACAGTGAAACAGAGCGTTTCGAGCAGGGCTACCTGGTTCGTGGTGTGCAGATTGACGTGACGCTGGACAGCCACGGCTTTGCCGGGCGCGGCGATATCTGCCTGTTTGGCGAGATGCTGAGCCGCTTCTTTGCACTCTATACCGACATCTATCTCTTTAACCGCCTGATTATCATTTTGCAACCGACCGGAGAACGCCTGGAATGGGAAGAGAAGCACAACCGCCGCATTCCCGGCTGACCCCAAGGCTGGAGGCCGACCTTCACCGCATTAACTTTTACCGTTTATGTCAGCTTTTGGAGAAACGTAATCCGGACAGGCCATTGATGGGCGCGACCAGCCACCCCGGGGATGACCCGGTACGTTTTGCGCCGCATCCGGGCATGGGGTTTCCGGCCAGTGAGCTGAAAACCGTTGAATATGATGAGGACGATGACAGCAAGCCACCGGTTATCCGTGCCACGTTTATGGGGATGTATGGGGTTGACTCACCATTGCCGACGGCCTATCTCGATGACATCTCTCAGCGCAGTGAAGGGCACGAAGCGCTGCAGGGATTTCTGGATATCTTCAGCCATCGCATTCTGACGCAGTTTTACCGCATCTGGCGTAAGTACTCTTACCCGGCCACCTTTGAGCCCGGCGGTACCGACAGCATCTCGCAGTCACTGCTGGGCCTTGTGGGGTTGGGTATTCCCGGCACAGCAAACCACATTGCCACGCCGGTATCGCGCTTTCTGGCGCTGCTGGGTGTACTGCGACAGCCGGGCAAAACTCAAGAGGGGATGCAGGCGCTGGTCACTCTACTGGCCCCGGATACCACCGTGAAGGTCAGCCCGTACTGCCTTCGACCCGTGGAGGTCACTCGGCCACTGGGCTTCTATGGTGATGCCGATTTTCTGCTGGACGGCAATACGCCACTGGGTGACGAAGCGATGGATGCGGGCAGCCAACTGCTGGTTGCGCTCGCGACGAATAATGAACAGGAGGCGCAGGGCTGGAAACCGGATGGTCTGCTGTATCAGGATTTTCTGGTCATGCTGCGGGTGTACCTGGGATGGCGCTTCAAAGCACGCATTACCCTGACCACGTCTGTCCGGTTGCTGGCCGTGCCACTGCTGGGCGAAGACCCTTTCTGGCTCGGCATGAACGGTGTGCTGGGCGCAGAGGGCGATGAGCTTCCGGCGGATATCCCTGCGACCTTTACGACCGAACTGGGTTACTACACCGGGCTGGAGCCTGCGAAACCACAACAAGGAAACCGACGTGTTACGTACAAGTTTGACTAAAACGCTCTGGTTGATGCCTCTGATGGCATTCAGTCTGGCGGGCTGCGGAATAACCCAGGGGGTTGCCGATAGTACCCAATCGGCGTTTAACGCTGTTTTTTACAAAAAGATCAAGGTGCTGCACCTTGATTTCACAGCACGTGAGGCGCTGAATACCGACGCCCGCGAAAGCAACTCGTTGTCTGTGCCTGTTGTGATACGGATTTACCAGTTGAAAGACCGCAAAACCTTCGACAAAACGCTCTACCAGCAATTGCTCCAGGAAGGTGACACCATTCTGAAAGCCGACCTGCTTGCCCGCCGGGATGTGGTGGTGAAGCCGGGTGGAGATGCGAGCCTTAACATGCCAATGGAAGCCGGTGCGCAGTTTGTGGCGGTGGCCGGACTGTTCCGTCATCCGGACAGGGTTAAGAATACCTGGAAGCTGGTGATTCAGCGCGAAGAACTCGATCCGGATAAGCCGCGTATTCTGGAAGCCGGTAATAACTATCTGATGCTGCAACCGCTCAAGGATGACTAATGCCTCGGGAACATTACACGCCTTCGCTGTATGAAATGCTCACCGGTCATTTTACCGGTGGCCTTGCTCTCAATCAGGTCAGTGAAGAAAATCAGGTCATCCTCTCTGTACTGGATAACATGCAGCGTATCCTTAACTGCCGTGCGGGAACCCTGGCGCACCTGCCGGATTACGGTCTGCCGGATATGACCAGAATCTTGCAAGGCATGCCGGGAACGGCCCATGAGCTGATGGGGGCATTGTCCGCCGTCCTGCTCAAATATGAGCCCCGACTGAAAAGGATAGCGGTTGTCCTGCTGGAGCAGAACGTCCCCGGTGAGTTGCGCTATGCCATTGACGCAGAACTCAAAGGCGTTGGTCTGGTCCGCTATGGCACTGAGTTTATGCCCGAAGGTCGGGTTCTGTTACGCCATCTTAAGCAACAGCAGTATCTCGATACGACAACCCGTCTCTAAGGCGAGATCACATCCTGTCAGTTTCATCTGGCGAGCTGGCGTTATTTCGCTGCGCTGACGCCGCCGTTAGTGTTGATTTTTGATCTTTTTTTCAGTCGATTGCGTGTTGATGATGAGACTCTTTTTACTGACTCATTACTACTGCTGGTGTCTGTGGCGGGATGAACGATTTTTTCAGCTCATTGAGAGTGAAAACGACCTGATTGAGTTTGATAACAGGATTGCGCTTTGGTGGACAATAAAAAGGAGCACTCGCTCTCTGGTTGAACGCTGGTGCGGGTCTAAGGTTTTATGGCGACGCTATGAATTTTTTCATTGTGTATGGTCTTTTACAGGGCCCTTGGTTGATTAGGCAGGTCTTAAATGACGATGAATCCCGGTATGCATTGGACGTTATATTTTAAGGTTTCACATCACGAAGGGAGCCTGTTAAACATCGCTTTCGCCCCGGGAACCGGGTAGGAACTTTTCAGCTATATGTTGATTTAATACATCGCTGACCCGGTGGCACTTCAGTATCTACAGAGTCTCGAATATGCAGAAAGCAAAGCCGCATAAGCAATAACCCTCCACAGCTCCTTTTACGTCAAACGGACAACTGGTCATGCATGACATCCCCCCTCGTAAAATCAAAACCGGTGGCGACCCGCGCACGTTAGCGGATTACGCCGCTCTGCGCGATGAACTGAGTAAGCTCACACATCCCGCGCGCCCGGATGTGAACTGGCGATATGTTGAAAAACGCTGTCTCTCACTGTTTGAGCAGAACGGTGTGGAACTGCAGACGGCAGCCTGGTACACGCTGGCCCGAACGCAACTGGCCGGACTGGTCGGCCTTAATGAAGGACTTGCGATACTCGACGCCCTGATAAGCCATCAATGGGGGACGCTGTGGCCGCAGCCCGTCCATGCCCGCATGGAAATCCTCAGCAGTCTGAGTCAGCGTTTGCAGCAACGGATGCGTTCGCTCCAGATCAATTACAGCGACCTCAGCCAGTTGTACCGGGCTGAGCAACGGCTTACCGGTATCGGGGAAGTGCTCAAGCGCCTGGAACTAAAACATCTTAGCCAGCTCGATACTCTGCGTACCTTAATGCACAATTGCGCTGTCCGGTTGGAAAACAGCGATGGGACAACCAGTACAACGGCGACGGTTCAGTCCGGTATAGTATTGCCGGCCACCGTGATGCATGATGCCTCCATGGGGGACCTTGCGGGTAGCTCGTCTGAAAATATGCCAGAAAGCGCAGTGAAGTGGGTGTACGTTGCACAGGCGGAACATCAGGCGAATGTGGACGTTTTGGCGGCAATACCTGCCCCGGTAAAAAAACGGACATCCTTCGCTGCCGGGATGTGCACCATGCTGGTGATAAGTATCGTCGCAGTGTGGAGCTGGCAGTATTTTCACCGGCCTGACCCGCTTCAGGCTCAGCTTGCAGCATCCCTGGCGCCTTTACCTGCAACGCTCACGCCTGAACAACTGGATATGTTGCGTCAGCAATCACTTTCATCACAAACAGTGATAACACAAACACAGCAGCAACTTGCCCGACTGGATAAATTGCCTCCTGACTGGAATATCGCCTTGAGTCGACAGCTTTTGGAACAGGCCAGGGCACTGTGGCCGGAGCAGACAAAACCCCTGATAAAGCAATGGCAGCAACAACTCAATGCTGCCGCGTTGTCGACAGAACGCCTGAATGGCTGGCATCAGGGAATGATGACGCTACAGAAACTAAGTGACAGGTTGAACGGGCTGGATGAGCAAAAGGGAAAATACATGACGATCAGTGAGCTGAAATCAGTAGTTTTTTCCACGATGCAGTTCTTTAATCAATCCATACCGGCTGAAGAACAACTGCGGGCACTGTCACAACATCCTGCGGGGAAACCATTACCTGCTGCTGCCCGGTCTCAACTGGAAATGCATCTGAAACAACTGACAGCCCATTATGCTGAACTGAAACAGCAGACAGAAAAATAAACACAGTGCTAAAAGCCGGGGTTGATTCAGTCATCGTATCGTCCAGCAAAAATAAGGTGGTCGTTTCCGGTTAGTTCTTCCGGTTTCCAAAGGGCGATCAAGGATTGAGTCGATCCTGGTACAGCATGAGGACGCTTCATTTTTATTCTGGCTTTGTGAATTTCCCCGATTTAATTTCTTTGTCACTACTGCTCGAATAAAGCTTTTCAGGGAGTGCTTTGGCTCGTGTGCTTAATGTAACCAGACGAGGTTTTATTTAATTTTTGCCCTTCTTGCGGAATAGGTTACCTCTTCCATTAGTTTACGCCTTGCGGATATCGTCCGAAGTGAATTTTTGAAGTCCACTTATGACCGGTGAGCAAATCGCAGTTTACTCAAACGAGCAGATGGCATGAGTGTTAACTGCATACCGTTACCGTCTGTCAATTTGACAGGTTTATCAGAAGGCTTTGTATTTCTTACTGTTAACTCAGCGAGCGCCATACTAAAAACCCTCTTCTGATGGTCGCTGCATTACCGAACTTAACATACCAACATATGTACCAACTAAACGGCGTAGATTTTGCATTAGGGCGGTGGCGTTAACGGGTAATAAATGGAAGGTAACTTTCTGAAATTAAAGGAGTAAATAGATTTTGAAATACGTAGGTGAGCTAACATCTGGTGTCCCCTGCAGGAATCGAACCTGCAACTAGCCCTTAGGAGGGGCTCGTTATATCCATTTAACTAAGGAGACGCCAGCGCAGTATACCGCAGTTATGCGGCAGGATTCACTACACTGCCGCGCGTTTGCTCATTCTGTCAGCAATTTAGCGTTCTTCTTGTTGCTGCTGACGTTTTTTCTCTGCTTTTCGCCGTTCGGCTTTCACTTTGGCCTGTGCAGCTTCGCCCATATCATTACGGATCTGTGCATGGCTAATCAGGGCGAAAATCAGCGTGCCACCGGTAAGGTTACCCAGCAATGTCGGGATAGCGAAGGGCCAGATAAAATCGGTCCAGGGTACGCTGCCGTCAAATACCAGGTAAAACACCTCAACAGAACCCACCACGATATGCGCCAGATCGCCCAGCGCGACCAGCCAGGTCATCATCACAATCACAAACAGTTTGGCGCCCCCTGCAAAGGGGAACATCCAGACCATCGTGGCGATAATCCAGCCTGAAATCACCGCATTGGCAAACATCTCACCCGGCGTGTGTTCCATCACTTTCATGCTGATATCGGTAAAGGCTTGTCGTGTGGCCTCATCAAAGATGGGCATCTCGTTAAACGCCAGCGCCGCGAATGCCGTGCCGATGAGATTCCCCAACAACACAATGCCCCACAGGCGCAGCAGTAATCCGACATTGCCCATCGTCGGTTTGTGCATTATCGGCAGCACGGCCGTTACGGTGTTTTCAGTAAAAAGCTGCTGACGGGCCATAATGACAATCACAAAGCCAAAGGTGTAGCCCAGGTTTTCCAGTAAAAAGGCTCCGGGTACGCCGTCCAGATGAACCTGAAAAATGCCTTTTGCCATGAGCGACGCGCCCATCGACAAACCGGCCGCAATGGCTGACCACAGCAGGGCCATGCCGTCACGCTCCAGCTCTTTCTCCCCATCCTGACGAATTTCTTCGTGGATAGCGGCAGCGCGTGAGGGAAGGGCATCTTCATTTACCTCGATATCCTCTTTGCCTTCGTCCTTTTCTTCGCTATCAACATCATTTTTGCCCTGATTCATGCTTGATGAAGGCTTCATGTTTTCTCCTGGTAACAGTGCAAATGCGTTATAAGCGTAGACGTTTTTTGGTGTGTGAAAGTGTTTCTGTAATTGCTAACAAAAGTTACAACATTTTAATGGAGCGCGCTTTTTGACCGTTGCGCCACGCGTAAAGCACGAATGTCTACAACAGCCTGAAAAGCGAGAGGCGCGCGGTCTTCGGCAGATTGCAACATTGTGCTATCATTTCCGCCTTATTTGGCTGGCGCGATTTACCCTCCCATGTTGGAAATCATCAATCTGCTTTGTGTTCGTGATGAGCGTGCGCTCTTTGAGGCGCTTACGTTTAGCGTGGCAGCGGGCAACATTGTGCAAATTGAAGGACCAAACGGGGCCGGTAAAACCTCACTGCTGCGCGTCCTGGCGGGATTAAGCGCGCCAGAACAGGGTGACGTGCTGTGGCAGTCGCAGCCCATTCAGCGGCAACGCGACGAATGGCACCGTTCCATGCTGTATCTGGGCCATCTTCCAGGTATCAAAGCGGCACTTTCTCCGCTGGAAAATTTGCGGTTTTATCATCATACGTGCAGCGATGAACAAATTTTTAACGCACTAGCCAGCGTTGAGCTGGCGGGCTATGAAGACGTCGCGGCATCGCAACTCTCTGCGGGGCAGCAGCGTCGCATTGCCCTGGCACGGTTGTGGCTGACCCAGGCAAGGTTATGGATTCTGGATGAGCCTTTAACCGCCATCGATAAAACCGGCGTTGAAACGCTAATCGCCCGGTTTGCCGACCACCTGGGTGGCGGCGGGGCGCTGATTTTGACCAGCCATCAGGCTTTGCCCGGCTGGCGCGGAGAAATAACCAAAATCAGTCTGAAAAGCGTGGAGTGTCATTAATGCTGTTTCGCCTTATTCAGCGTGAGTTGCGTATCGCATTTCGTCGAGGGGCAGAGGTGGTCAATCCGTTGTGGTTTTTCCTGATTGTCATCACGCTCTTCCCGCTGGGCATTGGACCCGAGCCACAGCAGCTGGCGCGCATTGCCCCTGGCATTGTCTGGGTTGCCGCCTTGCTTTCCTCGCTGCTCGCGCTGGAAAGGCTGTTCCGTGACGACTATCTCGATGGAACGCTGGAACAGCTTTTATTATCGCCCACGCCGCTACCGGTCACGGTGATGGGCAAAGTGATCGCCCACTGGCTGGTAACCGGCCTGCCCCTGATTCTGCTCTCACCGCTGGTTGCCATGTTGCTCTCACTGGATATGCACAGCTGGCGGGCCATGGCATTAACGCTACTGCTCGGTACGCCAACGCTGAGTTTTTTAGGTGCCATCGGGGTTGGGCTGACCGTTGGGTTGCGTCGCGGCGGCGTGCTGCTCAGCCTGCTGGTTTTACCCCTGGCGATTCCGGTCCTTATTTTTGCCAGCGCCGCCATCGATGCGGCGGGGCAGGGGTTAGCCATTGGCGGTTATCTGGCGCTGCTGGGTGCCATGCTGGTTGGCAGTGCCACGCTGGCCCCTTTTGCAACAGCGGCTGCCTTGCGCATCACGCTGCAATAAATCATCACGCAACAGACGTGCAGATAAGCACTAATTAAATGTGAGCAATTCATCATGTGGAAAGGATTACATCAGCTGGCAAAGCCTGAACGGCTCTATCAGTTATGCGGTCGGCTGGTGCCGTGGTGCGCCGTGGCCTGCATAGCGAGTTTGCTGCTGGCATGGGTGTGGGGATTTGGCTATGCACCGCCGGATTATCAGCAGGGCGACAGCTTTCGGATTATGTATATTCACGTTCCTGCGGCAATGTGGTCGATGGGCGTTTACAGCGCCATGGCGGTTGCCGCATTCACCGGCCTGGTATGGCAAATGAAAATGGCCGATCTGGTCTCGGCAGCGATGGCACCGGTGGGAGCCGTCTTCACCTTTATTGCCTTAGTCACCGGTTCTGCCTGGGGCAAACCGATGTGGGGCACCTGGTGGATTTGGGACGCCAGATTAACGTCTGAGCTGGTGCTGCTGTTTTTATATCTGGGTGTTATCGCGCTGTACCATGCGTTTGACGATCGCCGGACGGCTGGGCGCGCAGCCGGTGTGCTGATTCTGGTCGGCGTGATCAATCTGCCCATCATTCATTTTTCCGTGCAGTGGTGGAATACCCTGCACCAGGGATCGTCCGGGCTGATGCAGCAGGCGATAGCGCCACCGATGCGCACGCCGCTGCGCTGGGCGATTCTGGGTTACCTGTTGTTGTTTATTACTCTTACGCTACTGCGCCTGCGTAATCTTATCCTGCTAACGGAACGCCGACGTCCCTGGGCGATTGCACTTGCGAACTCAAGGAGCAAGTCATGACGCCTGCTTTTGCCTCATGGCATGACTTCTTTGCCATGGGAGGCTATGCCTTCTATGTCTGGCTGGCCGTCCTGTGTACGGTACTACCCATGTTGGGGCTGGCACTGCACGCGCTGCTGTCGCATCGTCGTCTGCTGGCTGACATTCGTCAGCGTGATGCCCGGGAGCGCCGCCTGCGTGCGGCCAGACGTCAACATGCCAGTGAACCGACAGGAGAGGAAAAGTGAATACCCGTCGTCGTCATCGTCTGTATGTTGTGCTGGCGATACTAACCGGACTTGGGCTGGCCACGGCGCTGGTGATGTATGCGCTGCGGTCCAATATCGATCTGTTTTACACGCCGGGTGAAATTATCAATGGCAAAGGCGAAGCGCATATCAGACCTGAGCCTGGACAGCGCCTGCGCGTGGGCGGCATGGTGATGCCCGGCAGCGTGACACGCGATCCCCAAACCCTGGCCGTCGCCTTTCAGCTTTATGACGGCAGCGCCGTGGTCAGCGTTAACTTTGTCGGCATCTTACCGGACTTGTTTCGTGAAGGTCAGGGCGTCGTAACCCAGGGCGTTCTTGAACCCGGCAATCTGATTAACGCGAAAGAGGTGCTGGCGAAACATGATGAAAACTACACGCCACCCGAAATTACCATGGCAATGAAGCCCGCACCGCAAGGGCAGGAAGCCGTGAAACAGCAGGCAGGGAACACACCATGATGCCAGAAGTGGGCAGTTTTTTACTCTGTCTCGGCTTAGCGCTGGCGCTTCTGCTCAGCGTTTATCCACTGTGGGGCGCATGGCGTCAGGACGCGCGTTTAATGGCAATGGCGCGCCCGCTTGCCGCCGGTTTGTTTGCCTGCATCGCGGGCGCATTTATGCTGCTGGTATGGGCCTTTATCGTTAATGATTTCACCGTCAGCTATGTCGTTAACAACGCCAATACGCTCCTGCCGGTGTATTACCGCATTGCCGCGACCTGGGGCGCGCACGAAGGCTCGTTGCTGTTGTGGGTGCTGCTGCTCAGCAGCTGGACGCTGGCCGTGGCAATATTCAGCCGTGGTATGCCGCAGGACGCGCTGGCCCGTGTGTTGTCAGTGATGGGGATGATTAATCTGGGCTTTTTGCTGTTTATTATCCTCACCTCAAATCCGTTTAGCCGGACGCTCCCCGATTTTCCTGTAGACGGTCGCGATCTCAACCCAATGTTGCAGGATATCGGTCTGATTTTTCATCCGCCACTGCTGTATATGGGTTATGTCGGCTTCTCCGTGGCCTTTGCGTTTGCCATCGCCTCGTTAATGGCGGGACGGCTGGATACGGCCTGGGCCCGCTGGTCGCGCCCCTGGACCACCGCCGCCTGGCTCTTTCTCACCATCGGCATTGTGCTGGGTTCAGCCTGGGCTTATTACGAACTGGGCTGGGGCGGCTGGTGGTTTTGGGACCCGGTGGAAAACGCGTCCTTTATGCCGTGGCTGGCGGGCACCGCTTTGATGCATTCGCTGGCGGTCACGGAAAAACGCGGCACCTTCAAAGCCTGGACGGTGTTGTTGGCCATCACCGCGTTCTCACTGAGCCTGCTCGGCACCTTCCTGGTTCGCTCTGGCGTGCTGGTGTCGGTGCACGCGTTTGCCTCCGATCCTGCGCGCGGCATGTTTATTCTGGCATTCCTGGTGATTGTGATTGGCAGTTCACTGCTGCTGTATGCCATTAAAGGCGGACAGGTGCGCAGTCGGGTGCAAAATGAACTCTGGTCGCGCGAATCTTTCCTGCTGGGGAATAACGTACTGTTGATTGCGGCCATGCTGGTGGTGCTGCTCGGTACGCTGTTGCCCTTAGTGCATAAGCAATTAGGCCTGGGCAGCATTTCGGTAGGCGAACCCTTCTTTAATGCGATGTTTAGTTGGTTAATGGCCCCGCTGGCATTGATGCTCGGTATTGGGCCGTTAGTGCGCTGGCGACGTGATGAACCGCAAAAACTGGTGCGCCGTTTGCTGTTAGCGCTGGTCGTCACGCTGATCGCGTCCGTGCTGCTGCCCTGGTGGTTACAGGATCGTGTTGAAGCCATGACGGTGGTGGGATTACTGATGGCGGTATGGATCATCGTGTTGACCCTGATGGAGCTGCATGAACGCGCCACCCATCGTCACCGTTTTTTCACCGGATTACGTCATCTTTCGCGCAGTCACTGGGGCATGGTGCTGGGACACCTTGGCGTGGGCGTCACCGTGATTGGCATTGCGTTCAGTACTCAATACAGCGTTGAGCGCGATGTAAGAATGAAAGCAGGGGACAGCGTCGATATCCATCACTACCATTTTGTTTTTCGTGATGTTCAGGAGTTACAAGGCCCTAACTACAGTGGCGGCGTCGCAGTCATTGATGTTTCTCGCAAGGGCAAGCCGGAAGCCATCTTGTATGCCGAAAAACGCTTTTACTCTGCTGCGCGTACCATGATGACCGAGGCGGCTATTGACGGGGGTTTTACCCGTGATCTTTACGCTGCGCTGGGTGAAGAGCTGAATGACGGCAGCTGGGCGGTGCGTCTTTATTACAAACCCTTTGTTCGCTGGATCTGGTTTGGTGGGTTGTTCATGGCTGTCGGCGGCCTGTTCTGTTTACTGGACCCCCGCTATCGCTCGCGCAAGAAAGCCGATCCTGAGGCGCAGGCATGAAAAAAATTCTGTTTGTTCCGCTGGGATTATTTTTACTGCTGGCAGCCGCCCTCCTGTGGCAACTGTCACGGAATGCTGAAGGGGACGATCCTTCCCGGCTGGAGTCAGCTCTGATTGGCCAGCCCCTGCCCGTTTTCAGGCTGGAGGCGCTGGATAAACCGGGTCAAACCTATAATCAGCAGACGCTGATTACCGGTAAGCCGCTGTTGCTGAACGTCTGGGCGACCTGGTGTCCAACCTGCCGCGCCGAGCATCGCTATCTTAATGCGCTGGCAGAGCAGGGCGTCCGTGTTGTAGGGCTGAACTACAAAGACGATCGCCAAAAGGCGGTGACCTGGCTGAATACGCTGGGGAATCCTTATGCGCTCAGCCTGTATGATGGTGACGGAATGCTGGGCCTCGATCTTGGCGTCTACGGTGCACCTGAAACTTTTCTGATTGATGGCAACGGGATTATTCGCTATCGCCATGCCGGTGACCTGAACCCGCGCGTCTGGCAACAGGAAGTGAAGCCATTGTGGGATAAATATATGAAGGAGAGCGGCGCATGAAATCCCTTGTGATGATGATCTGTGGGCTGCTGTTTAGCGCCAGCCTGTGGGCCGCGATGGATACCTATGCATTTGACTCCGTCGCGCAGGAAGAGCAGTACCGGGACATCACGGCCTCGCTGCGCTGCCCTAAGTGCCAGAACAACAGCATTGCCGACTCCAACGCCATGATTGCGTCAGATATGCGGTTAAAAGTTTACCAACTGATGAAACAGGGACAGAGTCGTCAGCAGATCATCGACTATATGGTGGCGCGCTATGGCCATTTCGTCAGCTACCAGCCGCCTGTCACCCCATCCACCCTGATCTTATGGGCCGGGCCGGCACTGTTTATGGTACTGGGCGCTGCCGTGATCGTGCTGCGTAGTCGTCAGCGCAAAACCCGCAGCGAGCTTGATGATGAAGAACAGCAGCGCCTGGCGGCGATTCTGAAGTCGGACAGGAAAGTATAATGGCGGTTTTTTTAATCACGATGTTGCTGCTCCTGCTGGCGGCCTGCGTGCTGTTTTTGGCTGCAGGCTGGCGACAACGCGAGGCGCGCGGAGATGCGCGTGACAGCCTTAACACACATTTTTATCAGCAACGGTTGGCTGAACTCACTCAGGATGAAGAACAGGGCGTGATTGCCGATCGGGCCGTGATGGAGCGAGAGTTGCAGCAAACCCTGCTCAGTGACATCCCGCCTGCGTCGGAGACCCACGCGCACAGCAGCAGCCGTCGTTGGGTGCTGTTACCCGGCCTTATCGTGTTGATCGTCGTGTCTGTGGCGAGCTATCTCAAAACCGGCGGATTAACGCAGTTGAGTGGCTGGATGCAGATACAGGAAGACTATCCGGCGCTGCGCGCGCAGGTCATGGACCCTCATGCCCGGCCGCTTACCCTGGAGCAACTCTCACGTTTACAGCTCGGTTTGCGCAGCCAACTGCAAAGCGAACCTGATAATCGTGGCGGCTGGGCGATGCTGGGCCGTCTTGGTATGGTACTCAATGATGCCACAACCGCCCGTCAGGCGTTTGAGCGAGCACTCCAGTTAGCACCCAACAATATGGCCTTAAAGCAGGATTATGCCGAGGTACTGACGCGATCGGGCGATCCTCAGGATAACCGCCAGGCCGGGCTGTTGCTTAAGGTTCTGCTTAAACAGCATCCGCAGAATATCCGCACGCTGAGTCTGCTGGCCTATAATGCGTTTGAACAGCAGCAGTATTCGCAGGCCATAGACAGTTGGGAAGCGCTGTTGCACATGTTGCCGGCCGATGATCCTCGTCGCGACGGCATCGCGCACAGCATTGAACAAGCCAAAACAGACGCCGGGCAGCAAAACACACAACTGGCGGTCGACGTGACACTTTCTCCGCAGGCAGAAAAAATGTTACCGCCGGGCGGAGTCATGTATATTTCGGTTACTGACGGTATATCGCCTGTCCCGGTGGCGGTGAAGCGGCTATCGCCCGGCCATTTTCCCGTATCGCTGACGCTGGATGACAGTAATGCCATGTTGCAAGATCGCCGTCTTTCGGCGCAGAAACAGATCCAGGTGCGCGTCAGAATTTCACGCAATGGCCGCGCCAGTCCAGAGCCGGGCGACTGGTTCGGGCGTAGCGCAGTGGTTCCCTGGGATGGTCATCAGCACATTGCCGTGGCGATCGATCAGCAGCAGCCTTAACCGGCTGCTATCTGGCAATGTCTGAATCTGTGAACCGCACGGGAGATATCAGCTATGCTTGCTGCAATGCGCTGATCTACCCGGTGAAACTTGCAGGGTATAAATAACTTACATGCACAGGGAGAAAAAAATGGATCACCGCCTGACCAGCCTGGCCTTGGCCAGTGTGCTTCTGGTTGGTTGTGCCAGTTCAAAGCCTGACGACGACGCGCCTGCAGGGCGTAGCGATCCGCTTGAAGGCTTTAACCGCACAATGTTCAACTTCAACTATAACGTGCTGGACCCGTACGTGCTGCGCCCTGTGGCAGTCGCCTGGCGCGACTACGTGCCCGTGCCTGCACGTGCTGGCCTGAGCAACTTCCTGGGTAACCTTGGCGAGCCAGCCAGTATGGTGAATGCTATCCTGGTCGGCGATCCGCGTAACGCGGGTATCCACTTTACGCGCTTCTTCCTGAATACGGTGCTGGGGCTGGGCGGTTTCATCGATGTCGCCGGTAAAGCCAATCCGGAACTGGCACGTCAGGGATCGCAGCGTTTTGGTACTACGCTGGGTCATTATGGTGTGGGTTACGGTCCTTATGTGCAGTTACCTGGCTATGGGAGCTTCACGGTGCGTCAGGACGGCGGTGACTACGTCGATACGCTTTATCCTGTGCTTGGCTGGTTGACCTGGCCCATGTCGATTGGTAAATGGACACTGGAAGGCATTGAATCACGCGCGCAACTGCTGGACTCGGATGCCATCCTGAAACAGCAACGCGATCCTTACGCCTTTGTGCGTAGCGCCTATTTCCAGCGCTATGACTTCCTGGCGCGCGGCGGCAAGTTGAAGCCAGAAGATAATCCTAACGCTGCGGCGATTCAGGGCGATCTGAAAGATATTGATTCTCAGTAAGCCAAGTCCAGTGAAAAGCCGCCTGTGCAAAGGGCGGCCTCAGGATGATGTAAGGCTGTTACGCTGTCGTCCTGATAACGTTGATGACTGTTGGACAATAAAAAAGCGACACGCAGTGTCGCTTTTTTTATGCGTTTAGCGCATCAGAACTTGTAGTTAAAGCTCGCGCCATACAGCCAGGCTTTACCGCTGGAGTTAAAGGTATAGTTGCCTTCCTGTACGGTGACTTTCTGACCGTGCATGTAAGACACGCCGACGTCTACCGATGCAGCGTCGTTAAACGCATAAGAGGCACCGGCGCTCAGCCACAAACGGTCCTGATCCGGGATAGAGATAGAACGTTTATCTGCCGGAACCGGGCTGTCATCAAAGGCGATACCGCTGCGGAAGGTCCAGTTTTTGTCGTACTGATAGGTGGTACCCAGTGCGATGCGGTAGGCATCATGGAACCCCTCATCTTTGTAAAACAGCGTCTGGCCGTTTGAGCCCGTCGCTTTCAGCTCCTGGAACTGGCTCCAGCTGGTATAAGCCAGGCTATAGTGCACGGCCCACTGCGGTGCCACTTTATGCCAGCCTGAAACTTCCCACATTTCTGGCAGGTTCAGGGTTAGTGACCCCGGAATGGTATTACCGCTTGTGCCAAAAGGTGCACCGGGAAGATTAAAGGCATTGATAGCGGCGGGCAGATTACTTTTGTAATCCCCATCGAAATCGACTTTCACTTCAGAGCGGTAGGTGAAACCGAAACGGTTATTTTCATCCACTTCATACAAAATACCGGCGTTCCAGCCGTAGCCCCATTTGTCACCTTTCAGGCGGGCAATCTGCGTATCAGCCGGAATGCCGAGTGCAGAGAAGGATTCGCCAGCATAACGCTCAATTTTTGCTTTGGCATAAACAGCGTCAAAGCCCACACCGAAGCTGAAATGCTCATTCAGACGATAAGCGGTGCTGAGGTTCAGGTTAGCGGTCATCAGGTCGGTTTTACCGCCGAATCCCCCCGCGGTATAGCCATCATTAAATTCTGTCGCCAGGCCGTAGTTTGAGGTCGCGGATGCGCCAACCCACCATTGATCGTTAATCGGCTGGACGTAATGCAGGTTAGGGATCCACTGATTGGGGGCGATGTTTTTCGCATCCAGACTGCGTCCCGATGGACTTTGCCCACTGATATCGACCTGAGGATCAATATAAACCGCACCGATAGAAAACTCAGGACGATCCATGAGCGCCATGGTTGCCGGGTTACGACTGGCTGAGGCCGCCGTATCACCCATTGCGCCTTCGCCAGAATAAGCGCGACCTAAACCAATGGAAGAAAATTCATTTAACTGAAATCCGGCTGCGTATACGTTAGAGGAAATTAGCGCTACTGCAGCTGCCACGGCTGACTTTGCGAACAGGTTTTTATGGTTCATGACCACAACCTCATGTGAATTATTATTTAACGTTGTGACGTCGCGTAACAAGGAACGGCGGATTGTATGGACTGATGTCAAACGTACATATCAGACCAGTGCGGAGAGTATAGGTCCGACCTGTACACATGTTGCAATATTGTTTTTAAAATATTTCCAATTTGATCGATGAAAATTCGATCTGCTTAACACTTCTCAGGATAAAACGGCAAGAGAGGCAGGATTAAAACTGATCCATATCAAATTTTATTGTGATATTCGTCACTTAGCGCGGTGTGTCTGGCAGCCTGAAAAACGAAGGCGTAAAATTTTTAGCAGAAAATTACCCACCTTATGATGTGTTGTCAGGAGAGACCCATGACTGATGCTTTAAAAAAATGTAGCTCGACAGAAACGGCCGCGTGCTGTTGTGTCGATGTCGGTACGGTGATGGATAATTCGGACTGTACGGCCAGCTGGTCAGAATGGTTTGCCCGGCGTGCCGAGGCGGAAAGTAAACTGGCCCGCCTGACTGAAAAAGCGCGGCAGGTCGAGTCCGAACCCTGCGTTATCCAAGCCAGCATGGTGGAAGAGGCCGACGGCGTGCAGCTTAATATCGATTTCACCTTTAGCTGTCAGGCTGAAACCCTGATTTTTCAACTGGGTTTACGTTAAGGCTTTAGACGCCGCTTCTGTGCGGCGTTTTTCATTTTCGTGTTTCTCATCTCACTTTTCTCCTCCTGATGTTGGCGGCGCCCCGGCTTGTGGTTAACACTGTGGATCAGGTCAGACCTCTTTCGGCAATGATGCCTCGGTCACGATGTACAGGTGAAAACAATGAGCAAAGCGCAGTCACTGCTGACGCGTAATGGCGAGCGCATCGCCATAACCCACGGATTACGTACACCTTTCCTTCGCCAGGCTACGGGTTTTCATGGCATCCCAGCGGTCGAGCTGGGCCGCATGGTGATAAGCGAAATCATGGCCCGCAGTGAGCTTCCGGTCGACATCATCGAACAACTGGTCTTCGGGCAGGTGGTGCAGATGCCGGAAGCACCGAATATTGCGCGTGAGATTGTGCTGAGCAGTGGCCTGAGTGTGAATACCGACGCCTACAGCGTCAGCCGGGCCTGCGCCACCAGCTTTCAGGCGGTGGCAAACGTCACCGAAAGCTTACTGGCCGGTACCATTTCTGTGGGCATTGCGGGCGGGGCTGACTCCTCCTCGGTGTTGCCTGTCGGGGTGAGTAAAACGCTGGCGCGTGCGCTGGTGGACATGAATAAAGCGCGCAGCTTTTCGCAGAAGTTACATATTCTGCGGCGGTTGCGGCCCCGAGATCTGTTACCGGTGCCGCCTGCGGTCGCGGAATATTCCACAGGATTACGCATGGGTGATACCGCAGAACAGATGGCGAAAACGCATGGCATTAGCCGGGAAGAGCAGGACGCGCTGGCCTTGCGATCGCATCAGCGTGCAGCCCAGGCCTGGCAGTCAGGCGTGCTGAATCAGGAAGTGATGGCCGCTTTTGTACCCCCGTGGAAAACGCCCATTGAACAGGATAATAATGTGCGCATGGATGCGAAAGCCGCCGACTATGCCCGACTGCGTCCGGCGTTTGACCGCCAGCACGGTACTGTCACCGCGGCAAACAGCACGCCGCTTACCGACGGTGCGGCGGCAGTCATTTTGATGCGTGAAGGCCGGGCAAAAGAGCTCGGGTTACAGCCGCTGGGCTACTTACGCAGCTATGCGTTTACCGCTATCGACGTCTGGCAGGACATGCTGCTAGGGCCGGCCTATGCTTCCCCTTTAGCGCTGGATCGCGCCGGAATCACGCTAAGTGATTTAACCCTGATAGATATGCACGAGGCGTTCGCGGCGCAGACGTTAAGCAATTTAAAAATGTTCCGTGATGAACGCTTTGCCCGGGACGTGTTAAACCGTCCGCATGCGCTGGGCGAGGTCGACGAGGCGCGCTTTAACGTCTCGGGCGGATCGATCGCCTTTGGGCATCCCTTTGCCGCCACCGGTGCGCGCATGATCACCCAGACGTTAAATGAATTACGCCGCCGGGGCGGAGGGCTGGGTTTAGTCACGGCCTGTGCCGCCGGGGGTTTAGGTGCAGCAATGGTTCTGGAGGCCGAATAATGGAACAGAGCGCTTTCACATTACAGATGCGGGACGATCACGTTGGCGTGATCACCATTGATGTGCCAGATGAAAAGATGAATACATTAAAGGCGGAGTTTGCGGCACAGATTGCGGCGATCATCGCGCAGGCGCGCAAGAACCCGCAGTTGCTGGGGCTGGTGCTGATTTCCGGCAAGCCTGACAACTTTGTTGCAGGTGCCGATATCAGCATGATCGATCGTTGTCGAAACGCCCATGAGGCGGAAGCGCTGGCGAGACAAGGACAGGAGGTGATGGCCGCTATCGCAGCCTTACCTTTTCCGGTGGTGGCAGCGATCCACGGTGCCTGCCTGGGCGGTGGTCTTGAGCTGGCGCTGGCCTGTAACACGCGCATCTGCTCGCTGGATGATAAAACCCGCATCGGCCTGCCGGAGGTACAGTTGGGATTACTGCCGGGCTCGGGCGGTACCCAGCGTCTGCCTCGCTTAATCGGCGTACAGAAAGCGCTACCGCTCATTCTTACCGGTAAAAATCTGCGAGCAAAACAGGCGAAAAAGCTGGGCATTGTGGACGATGCCGTGCCGCAGGCCATTCTGCTGGATACCGCCATTGCGCAGGTAAAAAAAGGAAAATTCCGCAGAGCGCCGCTGCCATTGCGCGATCGACTGCTGCAAGGCCCGGTGGCTCGCCAGGCGCTGTTCGCGCTGGTCAGGCGTGAAACCGACCGTAAAACGCAGGGTAACTATCCTGCGGCACAGCGCATCATCGAGGTGGTACGCATCGGCCTGGAGCAGAACAGCCAGGCCGGTTATGCCGCCGAGGCGCGCGCGTTTGGCGAGCTGGCGATGACACCCGAGTCGGCCGCGCTGCGCAGTCTGTTTTTTGCCTCAACAGCACTGAAGAAAGAGAACGGGACCCGTGCCGAACCACGACTCATCCAGCGGGTTGGGGTTTTGGGGGGCGGACTGATGGGCGGCGGGATCGCCAGCGTCAGCGCCATCAATGCCGGGTTGCCGGTGCGCATCAAAGACATCAGCCTGCAAGGCATCAACCATGCGCTGCAAACCAGTTGGGCGCTGCTCGGTAAAAAAGTGAAACGTCGGCAGTTAAGTCCGGCGCAGCGTCAGCAGCAGATGGCACGCATCAGCGGCGGCACCGATTATCAGGGTTTTGCTCACCGCGATATGGTCATTGAGGCGGTGTTTGAGGATCTGGCGCTTAAAAGGCAGATGGTGGCCGACGTCGAGGCGCATTGTCAGCCTGATACGATCTTTGCGTCTAACACGTCATCGATCCCTATTGCGGAGATTGCCGCGACGGCCCAGCGTCCGCAGAACATCATCGGTCTGCATTACTTTAGTCCGGTAGAAAAAATGCCGCTGGTGGAGGTGATTCCGCATGCGACAACCTCACCTGAAACGCTGGCCAGCACGGTCACGCTGGCACGGAAACAGGGTAAAACGCCGATAGTGGTGGCGGACAAACCGGGCTTTTACGTCAACCGTATTCTGACGCCTTACATCAACGAAGCCATGCGCTGTGTGGTGGAAGGGGAGCCGATCGATCACATCGATCGGGCACTGGTGAAGTTTGGTTTCCCGGTCGGGCCCGTTCAGTTACTGGATGAAGTGGGGATTGATGTCGGCAGTAAAATCTCCCCGGGGTTACAACAGGCTTATGGCGAGCGGTTTGCTGCGCCTTCTGCGCTGGATGCGGTGATTCAGGACGGACGCAAAGGGCGTAAAAACGGTAAGGGGTTTTATCTGTATGGATCGTCGCGATTCGCGCGCAAAAAAGTCGATCCCGCGGTGTACAGCTTATTGAAGCGTAAACCGGTGAAGACGCAGAGTGGCGCGCAGATTGCCGAGCGTTGTGTGTTGATGATGTTAAACGAAGCGGTGCGCTGTCTGGATGAGCAGGTTATTCGCTCGCCGCGGGACGGTGATATCGGTGCCGTGTTTGGCATTGGCTTTCCGCCGTTCCTGGGAGGGCCGTTTCATTACATTGACAGGCTGGGCGCAGCAGAGATTGTGAGCAGATTAACGCGGCTTGAGCAGCAATACGGTGACCGTTTTGCGCCCTGTGAGGCATTGCTGCGCGCAGCGGAGCAGCAGACAAAGTTTTACACTTCTTCATAAATACGAATACCCATCCTGATTCAGGGGGTTAGAAACGCGCCGCACAAGCGTGAGGCGCTACACGAATCTGACAGGTGCTTATTTAATAAACAACCGGTTGACTATACTGAAGTCATTAGGGTACAACACGACGTTCATTCGCAGAATGAAGCGCCTGACGCGAATGCATCAGGCGATGTCGACAAACTACAGCGGTGCTTTATGCAAGTTTTTATCATGCGTCACGGCGATGCGGCTCTTGAGGCTGCCAGTGATTCGGTCAGGCCTTTAACGCTTTGTGGATGTGACGAATCACGTCAAATGGCAAACTGGTTAAAAGGTCAGTCTGTTGACATTGAACGTGTACTGGTCAGTCCTTATCTGCGTGCGCAGCAAACGCTCGCCACGTTTCGTGAGGCCTTTCCTTTGCCAGACGGTGAGGATATTTTGCCGGAACTCACGCCCGGCGGCGATCCCGGTCTGGTGGGATGCCATTTGCAGGCGCTGGCCAATGAAGGGGTGAAATCGGTGCTGGTGATCTCTCACTTACCGTTGGTGGGATACCTGGTGTCGGAACTGTGCCCCCAGGAAACACCGCCAATGTTTGCCACTTCTGCAATCGCCTGCGTTGACTTCGATCCCGCTGAAAGCCAGGGCACATTGCTGTGGCAGATTAGCCCGAAAAAACTGGCGAAAGCCATGTAATGATGTCGGGCCATAAAATGGCCCGAACATGCATGAATCCTCAACGGAACAACCATCCCGTCAGGCTTTTCCCGAACAGATTACGCAATCACAAAACGTGATACCGAGCCTGCCAGCGTTTGTGCCTGGTCATGAAGCGCACTGGCCGCCGCAGAGGACTGTTCCACTAACGCCGCGTTTTGCTGCGTCACGTTATCCATTTCAACGATAGCCACGCCCACCTGCGCAATGCCGCGGTTCTGCTCTTCAGATGCCTGAGAAATCTCGTTCAGTATCTCTGTCACATTGCTGACTGAGGTAACGATTTCACCCATGGTGTTGCCTGTCTGACTGACCAGTTGCGAACCCGCGCTGATACGGGCAACCGAATCCTGAATCAGCGTTTCGATTTCTTTCGCGGCTAACGCGCTGCGCTGCGCCAGGTTTCTCACTTCACTGGCGACGACGGCAAAACCCCGACCCTGTTCGCCGGCCCGTGCCGCTTCGACCGCAGCGTTCAGTGCCAGAATATTGGTCTGAAACGCGATGCTGTTAATCACGGAGGTGATCTCCGAGATTTTTCCTGAGCTGGCAGAAATTTCATTCATCGTGCTGACCACGCTGGTAACCAGTTGTCCGCCACGGCTGGCCGTGTCGAAGGTTTCCTGCGCCAGTCTGCTGGAATGATGAATATTATCGGCATTCTGTTTTACGGTGGATGTCAGCTGCTCCATGCTGGCTGCCGTTTGCGCAAGGGCGGCCGCCTGACTTTCCGTTCGCGCAGACAAGTCATTATTCCCGGAGGCGATTTCTGCCGACGCCTGACTCACGCTGGTAACGCCGCTGCGGATACCGCTGATAATCCGGCGCAGTTCATCACTCATTTCACCTACCGCATGCATGAGTTCGCCCAGTTCATCCCGGCGAGAGGTGTGCATCACGGTGCTGAGATCGCCACGTGCCATTTGTCGGGCAATATGCAGAAGCTCAGATAAGGGACGCGTCAGCTGGCGGGTAATAAACAGCGCAATAAGAATACCCGCAATGATGGCACCAATAACAATGGTCGCCATCAGCCAAACGGCTTGTCTGGCATCGTGATTAGTGGCGTCCAGCTGTTGGGTGAACAACGCATTGCTCATATCGGTCAGGGTTTTGCCTGCCGCCGCCAGTTCGGCTGTGGCCTCTTCGCCCGCTTTTACCGAGGCCATCATCGCGCTGATATCCGCTTGTTTTGTCACGAGCTGTTCACTGATTTTGTCGATTGCTGCAGCGTCTGCGGGGGTAAGCCGAGATTTGATCTGCGCAATAAGTCCGACGGTTTCAGTGAGGAAGCTGCTGAGCACATTGCGATCTTCATCTTTATGCTCAAGGCCAAAGAGTTTCACCCGCACCGCTACGCCGCTCAAATGCTTATTGATCTCCTGCAACGCGGCGGCGGTCTGCGCGTCACCGTTATTGCTTGCGGCGAGCTGACCAATAGCACGCATCTCATCAGCCACGGAGAGGTTCGTCAGCGCCTGCGTACCGTCACGGACGGCCTGCACGGTACCGGCCCGTTTCTGCCGGTAAGTGGCAATGGCCGACGGCATCGCGGTAATCATTGCCTGCTGACTGTCATCCCAACGAAAAACGCCCAGGTTTTTCAAGTTCTGATCTACCTCTTTCAGCATGTCTTCGTTCAGAACGATGAATTTTTCATCATGTGTTTTAACGAATTGCAGGCGGGCATCTTTGGCCTGTGAAAACCGGTCATTGACGCTTTTAAGCTCCCTGAGCTTTTCGGCCCGCACGCTAATGTCATTCAGATTTTTAATGCCGCATATCGCGACAGCCAGACTCAACAATAAAATAAGCCCAAAACCGAGCGTGAGCTTTTTGCCCACTTTTAAATTCTCAAAAAAATTACTCAACCCGCTCATTCAAAAAGTTCCCTTGGTCAATGTGCCAATAATGTTCAAACGTAATATGCCTAAATGCCTGAACGTTATCGGCAGCGGGAAAATTGTATTCAGTATAAATAGTTTCTTAAGCAAATAGTCTGCGTCAGCCTGAACAGAAATCAGCAGAACGCCCGGACAATAAGGGGCGGAATGACGCGTGATAAGGGAAGAAGGTGTAACGCAGTGGCGCGGATTCCCCCGGCAAAGGGGGAACAAGCGGGGCGGCAGGGCAAGGGGCTTAAGACGTTTTTCTGCCTGAATATCAAGGCAATTCTGGCGGTTGCCACTCTTCAATTTCAATAAGAACTAATAACGCGGCATCGCCGCCAAACATTTTGGGTGCCTGGTGAAAGGCCATGACCCAGGGATGCTGGGCCAGCCACAGTGGCGTTTGTTGCTTTAAAATATGTTTACCATGTCCGGTCATCACGCTGGCACAAAAGAGGTGTTCGCGACGACAGGCGGCAATCAACGCGCCTAACTCCTGCTTGGCTTGCATCTGGGTCAGCCCGTGCAGATCAAGAAAAATCTCTGGCGTGTAGTCACCCCGGCGCAGCTTCTTCAGTTCAAAATGGCTCACGTCGGCACGAACATAGCGCGTTGCCCCTTCAGTGGACAGCAGCGGCTGGAATTCATCTGAAAAGTAGTGGCTGTTATCCGCTTGTTCAGACAGCAGTCTTTTTATTGGGACTTCCCGGGTTTTCACTGCCGGTTTGTGCACGATAGTGTCTTGTTTTAATTGACGCGTGCCCGTCATCAACTGGCGAAACAGCGCTTGATCATCCTGGCTCAGGGGGTTTTTTTTACTCATTATTCGTAAATCATATCTGAGGTGGCTGATTAACAGCAGAAGCCGATACCTTACCGTTAACCGTCATTAATTGTCAGCTTTTTCACCTTGCCGCGCTGAATTCTCCTCGGCTTCGTGGCAAACTATCGGCCGATTTAGTAAAAGGCCTGCGGAGGGCTACGTGGACAAAATTTTCGTCGATGAGGCAGTGAATGAACTGCACACCATTCAGGATATGCTGCGCTGGTCGGTAAGCCGCTTTACCGCTGCCGGAATCTGGTACGGACACGGCACAGATAATCCCTGGGACGAAGCTGTCCAGCTGGTTCTGCCCACGCTGTGGTTACCCTTAGATATCCCGGAAGATATGCGTAACGCGCGCCTGACAGCCAGCGAACGCCATCGTATCGTTGAGCGCGTCATTCGCCGCGTGAACGAGCGTATCCCGGTCGCCTATCTCACCAACAAGGCCTGGTTCTGCGGCCATGAGTTTTACGTTGATGAACGCGTTCTGGTGCCTCGTTCACCGATTGGTGAACTGATTGAAAACCGCTTTGCCGGTTTAGTGACGGAAAAACCGCGTCATATTCTGGACATGTGCACCGGCAGCGGCTGTATTGCGATTGCCTGTGCCTATGCGTTCCCGGAAGCTGAAGTGGATGCGGTGGATATTTCTCATGATGCGCTGGCGGTGGCCGAGCAGAATATTGAAGAGCACGGTCTGATGCATCACGTGACGCCGATTCGCGCCGATCTGTTCCGCGAACTGCCGCCGGTACAGTACGATCTGATCGTGACTAACCCGCCTTATGTTGATGCGGAAGATATGGACGACCTGCCGAGCGAATATCAGCATGAACCCGAACTGGGTCTGGCTGCGGGCAGCGACGGGCTTAAACTGGTGCGTCGCATCCTCGCCTGCGCGCCGGGCTATTTGAGCGAACAGGGCGTGCTGATTTGCGAAGTGGGTAACAGCATGGTGCATATGATGGAGCAATATCCTGACGTGCCTTTCACCTGGCTGGAGTTCGACAACGGCGGTGACGGCGTCTTTATGCTCACCCGTCAGCAGATCGTTGATGCACAGCACCATTTCTCATTTTATAAAGACTAAAAGGGTGGGCGAACTTTCGCCCGTCAAACCGTAACAAGGAATCTCAATGGCCGGAAACAGCATCGGACAGTTCTTTCGCGTCACCACGTTTGGTGAATCTCACGGTATTGCCCTGGGCTGTATCGTTGATGGCGTGCCGCCGGGCATTCCGTTAACCGAAGCCGATATCCAGCACGATCTTGATCGTCGCCGTCCGGGAACGTCGCGCTACACCACCCAGCGCCGTGAGCCGGATCAGGTGAAAATTTTGTCCGGTGTCTTTGATGGCATCACCACCGGTACCTCGATTGGCCTGCTGATCGAGAATACCGATCAACGTTCGCAGGATTACGGTGCCATCAAAGACCTGTTCCGTCCGGGCCATGCGGATTACACCTATGAGCAAAAATACGGCACGCGTGACTACCGTGGCGGTGGCCGTTCATCGGCACGCGAAACCGCGATGCGCGTGGCGGCCGGCGTGATTGCTAAAAAATACCTGCAGATGAAGCACGGTATCCTGGTTCGCGGCTATCTGGCGCAGATCGGCGACGTTGCCTGCGAACTGAAAGACTGGAGCATCGTTGAACAGAATCCCTTCTTTTGCCCGGATGCCGACAAGCTGGAGGCGATGGATGAACTGATGCGCGCCCTGAAGAAAGAAGGGGATTCGATTGGGGCCAGGGTCACGGTTATGGCGGAAAATGTCCCACCAGGCCTGGGCGAACCGGTTTTTGATCGCCTGGATGCTGACCTCGCGCATGCACTCATGAGCATTAACGCGGTGAAAGGTGTGGAAATCGGCGACGGTTTTGCCGTAGTGAATCAGCGCGGCAGTCAACATCGTGATGAAATCCGCGCTACCGGTTTTCAGAGCAATCATGCAGGCGGTATCCTCGGCGGCATCAGCAGCGGTCAGACGATTAGCGCGAATCTGGCCATGAAACCGACCTCCAGTATTACCGTACCGGGTAAAACCATCACCCGCGATGGCGGGGAAGTGGAGATGATCACCAAAGGTCGTCACGATCCTTGTGTGGGCATCCGTGCCGTGCCCATTGCAGAAGCCATGATGGCTATCGTGCTGATGGATCATCTGCTGCGCCAGCGCGCGCAGTGCGGTGAGGTTAACTCGACGGTGCCACGTTGGTGAGCCTATGAAAATCTTGCTGATGGTGAGTGCGCTCCTGCTGAGTGCCTCCAGCCTGGCGGCAACGCCGTGGCAACGTATCCAGCACCCTGTTGCGGGTGAGCCCAATGCGATTGGGGGCTTTGCCAACGGCTGTATCGTGGGTGCCCAGGCATTGCCGCTTAACTCGCCGGATTATCAGGTCATGCGCCAGGATCAGCGCCGCTATTTCGGTCATCCCGATCTGATCCTGTTTATTCAGCGCCTGGCGACCCAGGCACATAACCTCCAACTGGGAAACGTGCTGATTGGCGATATGGGCATGGCGGCAGGCGGGCGCTTTAGCAGTGGACATGCCAGCCACCAAACCGGGCTGGACGTCGATATTTGGCTACAACTGCCTAAAACCCGCTGGAGCGCGCAGCAACTCCTTAAACCGCAGCCGTTGGATCTCGTCACCGCTGACGACAAGAACGTGGTGGCGCGTCACTGGCAGCCTGAAATCGATAGCCTGATCAAACTGGCGGCCAAAGATGAGGATGTGACACGTATCTTCGTCAATCCGGCGATTAAAAAGCAGCTTTGTGCTGATGCAGGTAGCGATCGCGGCTGGCTACGAAAAGTGCGTCCCTGGTTTGCGCATCGCGCGCACATGCACGTTCGCTTGCGCTGTCCTCAGGGCAGCACCGAGTGTGAAGAGCAGGCCCCACCGCCTGCGGGTGATGGCTGTGGAGCCGAACTTCAGAGCTGGTTTTTGCCCAAACAGCCTGGTTCTGCGCCGGTAAAACGTGAGCCACCGCCGCTGCCTGCGGCCTGTCAGGCACTGCTGGATAAACATTTACTGTAAGGGTTCCCATGGAATGGTTCGTTGTCAGCCCGCTGTTGGTTGTGCTGCTGTTTTTTATTGCCCTGCTGGCTGGGTTCATTGACTCCATTGCGGGCGGCGGCGGACTGTTAACGGTTCCCTCTTTGCTGGCTGCCGGGCTGTCACCGGCGCAGGCGCTGGCGACCAACAAGCTGCAATCGGTCGGCGGATCTTTCTCATCCAGCCTCTATTTTGTCCGGCGCGGAGCCATCCGACTCAGCGAGCAGCGGCTGAATATCGCCATGACCTTTTTGGGGTCGATTGGCGGGGCCATTCTCATCCAGCACCTGCAGGCTGATATGCTGCGTCAGGTGTTGCCGCTGCTGTTAATCGCTATCGGCATGTGGTTTCTGCTGATGCCACGTATCGGTGAAGAAGACCGCGTTCACCGTCTGCAGGGGCTGCCTTTCGCCCTGATTGGCGGTGGCTGTGTCGGCTTTTATGACGGTTTTTTTGGGCCGGGTGCCGGCTCATTTTACGCACTGGCCTTCGTTACGCTGTGCGGCTATAACCTGGCAAAAGCCACTGCGCACGCCAAGCTGCTTAACTTCACCTCCAACTTTGGTAGCCTGCTGTTTTTTATATTTGGTGGCAAAGTGGTGTGGGGCACAGGGCTTATCATGATGCTGGGGGCATTTTGTGGTGCCCGGCTGGGTGCAAGGCTGGTACTGGCACGTGGACAAAAGCTGATCCGCCCGATGGTGGTAATCGTTTCGGCGGTCATGAGCGCCAAACTGCTCTGGGACAGCCACGGCAGTGAATTGATGGCCTGGCTGACCACGCTGAATCTGTAATACTTTTACGTGATGACTTAATGACAACAACTCATAACTACGAACAGCTGATCGCGCTGTTTGATGATTGCTTTAGCCACGACTTTCAGACCCGTCTAATTAAAGGCGATGACGAACCGATCTATCTTCCTGCGGATGACGAATCGCCATGGAATCGGGTGGTATTTGCTCATGGATATTACGCCAGCGCGTTACATGAAATTTCGCACTGGTGCATCGCGGGTGAAGCCCGGCGCAAGCTGGTGGATTTTGGTTACTGGTATTGTCCGGATGGTCGCGACGCGCAAACGCAAAGCCAGTTCGAAGCGGTAGAGGTTAAGCCGCAGGCGCTGGAATGGATGTTTTGTGTGGCTGCAGGCTTTCCCTTCAACGTCAGTTGTGACAATCTCGAAGGAGATTGTGAGCCAGATCGCATTGTGTTCCAGCGAAAGGTTCATGCCCAGGTCATGAACTACCTGGCGTCGGGTATTCCTGCCCGTCCCGCACGCTTTATTTCAGCCCTGGCTGACTATTATGGCAGGCCTTCTCTGACCGCATCGCAATTTCCCTGGCCGGACGATTTGTGATGCAGAAGGGACTTAATAACAGAGGAATGATGAGATGATCGCAGAATTTGAGGCACGTATTCTGGCCCTGATTGACGACATGGTTGAGCACGCCAGTGACGATGAGCTATTTGCCAGCGGTTATCTGCGTGGCCACCTCACGTTGGCAGTGGCGGAAGTGGAACGCCTGGACGAACACACGCCGCAAGCGTTACAGATCCAGGTGACACGAAGCCTGCAAAACGCTATCGCCGCCGGAGAATTATCGCCCCGGGATCAGGCGCTGGTGATTGGTATGTGGGATAACCTGTTTTTACAGGCCCGCCAGCAGTCTGCCTGAATGCACGGGGCGGTACGCCGCCCGTGCTAGTTCCCCGCTTTTTTGCCCTTCAGCAATTTTCTTACCCAATAACGATTTGGATTGAGCGCCGCCAGCGTGCTGGCATCCAGCGGCTGGGGTTCGCCGCTGAGCTGAGCCGCCAGCACTTCTGCCGCCAGGGGCGCACTGCACAATCCACGTGAGCCAAGCGCGCCAAACACATAAAGCCCTGAAAAATACGGTGCCGTTTCGCTTTCTGCCTCGCGGGCGCGTTGCTGTGCAAGATCCGCATAGGTGGCAAGCGTCGCCGCGTAATCCGGCACGCTGCCCACCATGGGCAAATGGTCTCGGGTGGCGCAGCGCACGCCATTGCGCGCCTCGCCCTGGCTGACGTCCACTTCATCCACCCACCTGCTGTGGGGCAGGCAGTGCTGCAGACGGCTGCGGTTTTGCTGCTGGTCATCTTCACGGTAGGCCGTCGACGTATCGCCACGGTGATAGCTGGCGCCGATACAGTGCGTCCCAAACTGTGGGCTGGCTGGGGTGAGATAACCGTCATAACAGAGCACCGTTTTCAGCGCCGATAACGCGGGTGAAGCCGGAATATGACTGACCTGGCCGGCGACCGGATAAACCGGCAGCGAGTCGGTCTGGGTCAGATGGGTAATCGCATGACCGTTGGCCAGCACCACAGCCTGGTGGCAGGTGGCGGGTTGTTCACTGAAGGTCAACTGCCAGCCTTGCGAATGCGGTTCCAGCGCGGTGACGCGGTGCAGCCAGTGAACACGCAATCCGAGTCGTTCACCTTGGGATAACAACGCAGAGGTCAATTCAGCCGGGGCTAACCAGCCCCCCAGCGGATAAAAGATGCCGCCACAATCCAGCGCCACGTTGGCCAGTGCCTCCGCCTCGTCGCGATTGACGCTGTAAGCGACCTCAGCCGGTAAGGCCATCTTCAGCATCTGCGCAATCTTGCTGGCACTTTTCTCGTCCCAGCCCAACTGTAATACACCGCTCCAGTCATGTTCGTAAGGGAGATCGAGTGCGTCATACAGGCGACGGGCGAAACTGAATGCAGCAGGAAAGAAGCTGGCCAGCGCGGGATCGTGCTGATTCAGCAGGGGATACAGCGCGCCCTGGCGATTACTGGACGCGCCCAGAGCGGGTGCCTCATCGGCACAGTAGAGCGTTACCTGAAAGCCCCGGCGCAGCAGCGCAAGGGCCAGCGTGGCGCTTGCCACGCCGCCGCCAACCAGGGCAATCTCCTTGCTGGACAGCGCAGGGCGCGCATACCAGGGCTGGCGATGCGCCAGCGCGGGTGCGGTCTCGAGCGAACCGCACAGCATTTCCCGTTTTGGCCCGAACCCTTTACGCCGGGTCACCGCAAAGCCCGCCTGTTGCAAACCGCGCCGCACAAAACCCGCCGCCGTAAAGGTCGCGAAGGTGCCACCCGGTCGCGCCAGTTTTGCCATCGACTGGAACAGGTCAGGCGTCCACATATCGGGGTTTTTCGACGGCGCAAAGCCATCTAAAAACCAGGCATCGACCTGACGATGCAGACTGTCATCAAAATTATCAATTAGCGCATTAATATCGCCTAACCACAGATCCAGCGTGATGCGGCCCGAATCAAATAACACACGTTGGCAGCCCGGCAGTGCCAGGGGCCACTGGCGCTGAAGTTGTTCAGCCCAGGGGGCCAGTTCGGGCCAGTGCTGATGCGCCGCCGTCAAATCGGCCTGGGTCAGCGGAAATTTTTCAAAGCTGATGAAATGCAGTCGTTTTAAGGCCGCATCAGGATGGTGGCGCTGAAAGGAATCAAAGGCTTGCCACAGCGTCAGAAAATTAAGGCCTGTGCCGAAACCGCTTTCGGCAACAATCAGCAGATCGCGCGGATGCTGATGAAACCGTTGCGGGAAATCATTGCCACCCAGAAAGACATACCGCGTCTCTTCCAGACCGTTGTCATTGGAAAAATAGACGTCGTTAAACGCTCGGGAAACAGGTGTACCCTGTTCGTTCCAGCTCAGTTGGGCGTGTTCAACCTGGGGCAGTTTCACAGTAAAGGCTCATTTTTCAGGGAGTGTCAGGATTTTATCGGTCGACGTGACATGACGCAAATTTACAAAAGGAAATGGCTGATCGGACTTGTTCGGCGTACAAGTGTAAGCTAGAGTGCTCGTCAAATAACAGAAGTGGTGAGGATGATTGAATGAAACGTGCTGTGATTACTGGCTTAGGGATCGTTTCCAGTATTGGTAATAACCAGCAAGAGGTGCTGGCATCTCTGCGTGAGGGCCGCTCAGGCATCACTTTTTCCCAAGAGATGAAAGATTCCGGCATGCGTAGTCACGTCTGGGGTAACGTTAAACTCGATACCACTGGCCTCATCGATCGCAAAGTTGTGCGTTTTATGAGTGATGCGTCCATCTATGCTTACCTCTCTATGGAAGAGGCTATCAAAGATTCTGGCCTGAGCAACGAGGCTTACCAGAACAATCCACGCGTTGGTCTGATTGCAGGATCTGGCGGAGGTTCCCCACGTTTTCAGGTTTTTGGTGCGGATGCCATGCGCAGCCCACGCGGTCTGAAAGCGGTAGGCCCTTATGTGGTGACCAAGGCGATGGCGTCAGGCGTTTCAGCCTGTCTGGCTACGCCGTTTAAGATCCACGGCGTAAACTACTCGATCAGTTCAGCCTGTGCGACTTCCGCGCACTGTATCGGTAACGCCGTTGAGCAGATTCAGCTGGGCAAACAGGATATTGTTTTTGCGGGCGGCGGCGAAGAGCTGTGCTGGGAAATGGCCTGTGAGTTCGATGCAATGGGCGCACTGTCTACGCGTTACAACGAGACGCCAGAAAAAGCCTCACGTACCTATGATAACGAACGCGATGGCTTCGTCATTGCGGGCGGCGGCGGTATGGTCGTGGTTGAGGAACTGGAGCATGCACTGGCACGTGGTGCGCACATTTACGCTGAAATCGTAGGTTACGGCGCAACCTCAGATGGTGCAGACATGGTCGCGCCATCGGGTGAAGGCGCAGTGCGCTGCATGAAGATGGCGATGCACGGCGTGGACACGCCAATCGACTACCTGAACAGCCACGGTACCTCTACCCCGGTCGGTGATGTCAAAGAGCTGGGCGCGATTCGTGAAGTGTTTGGCGACAACACGCCGTACATTTCTGCCACCAAAGCGATGACCGGCCACTCCTTAGGGGCGGCGGGCGTGCAGGAAGCCATCTACTCGCTGCTAATGCTGGAGCACAGTTTTATTGCCCCAAGCATCAATATCAGCTCGCTGGATGCGGCGGCAGAAGGCATGAACATCGTGACGCAGCCGACAGAAAAAACGCTGACCACCGTGATGTCTAACAGCTTTGGTTTTGGTGGCACCAACGCCACGCTGACCATGCGCAAATACCAGGCATAACGCTGGACTAAAACGTCATGCTGCACGCAGCATGACGTGAACCCTACGAAAAGGTCGGCGCTTGCCGGCCTTTTTTACGTTGGGATTGCCACTCAGCCACTGTTGCGTGATGAGCCTGCTGAAAGCAGCCTGACCAGTTTGTCGCACCCGGCCACAATCTCATCGGGCGTTAGCGCCGCAAAGCCTAAAATCCAGCCTTGCTGAGGTGCGCTATCGCTGTACAGTGGGCTGAGTCGGGGCAGTAATAAACCCACCTTTGCCGCCTGTAACGTTAAGGCGGCATCGTCGCCCTGCACCAGCGCAACGGTTGTCTGCAATCCACCCGGGCAGGGAAACGGCCTGAGCCATGGCGCCAGACGCTGGGCTAGCTGCTCCAGCAGGCGATCGCGACGACTGTGATAAAGCTGGCGCATCAGCCGCAAGTGGCTGGCAAAATGCCCCTGCTGCATAAATTCTGCCGTTACCGCCTGCGGCAGCAGTGCGCTATGCCCGTCCAGCAGGCTGCGCGCCCGGCCTAAAGGTGCCACCAACGGGCCAGGCACCACCATCCACGCCAGACGCAGCGAGGGAAACAGCGATTTCGAAAAGGTTCCGAGGGTAATGACCCGGCTATCGTTGTCGAGCGCGTGCATCGCAGGCGCAGGGCGATCGTCATAGTGAAACTCGCTGTCGTAATCGTCTTCAATCAGCCAACTGCCGTGACGACGTGCCCAGTCCAGCCAGGCGAGACGGCGCGGCAGGCTTAAGGACACGCCGGTGGGATACTGATGCGAAGGGGTCAGATACATCAGTTTTGCGGAACCGGGTTGGGGAACCGCACCCTCGGCATCCACCTGAATACCGCGCACTCTGGCCCCCGCAGAAAGAAAGGCATTACGCGCCCCCGCATAGCCCGGCTCTTCCATCCAGATCTCATCACCTGCATCAACCAGCATTAGCGCCAGCAGCTGCAGCGCCTGTTGTGAACTGGTTAAAATAATCACCTGATCAGCCTCGCACTGCACGCCACGTGACAGAGCCAGATAGTCAGCAAGCGCGCGGCGCAGTGGCAGATAACCCAGCGGATCGCCGTAGCCCATCACGTCAGGGCCAGCGGTGCGCTGAACGCGGGCGGTTAACCGCCGCCAGAGAGGATGAGGAAAGGCACGTAAATCCGGCGAACCTGCCGCAAACGCATAGGGAAAGGGCGCATCCTGACAGCCGCCCGTTGCCAGCATCTGCTGGCCGCGCTGTGAGAATGTCGCCATGCGGTTGGCGCGCACGCGGGGCGAACTGCCCGGCAGCGTGATGGCGACGAAGCTGCCGCGACCGGATTCCCGCCGCAGGTAACCTTCACTTTCAAGCTGGGCGTAAGCGGCTTCAACCGTGACGCGCGACAGCGCTAAATCGGTTGCCAGCTGACGCGTTGAGGGCAGTTTCTGCCCGACCTGAAGGTGCGCGGTTTCAATCCACTGACGAAGTGTGGCGCACAGGCGGTCGCGCAGACCACCGGTTGCCTGATGATGAAACAATTGCAGCAGCGGCGACGTCATAATGGTCTTATCACCTTGTTGAAAGCGGTATTATTCAGTAGGCCACTTTGCCGTAAACTGCCTGTCTGTCACAACAGGAGAAAAAAGAATGTCATCTGTTTTAGGTTTTCCCCCGGCGTTACCGCAGCAGAGCGTTGCATATCTGCAGGCCAAACTGGCTTATTACACCGATGCCTGGGATCTGGCTGACGATCTGGCCCACCAACGGCAGGGGATTGTCGTGATCGATGCCCGTCAGGTGGAAGCCTGGCGGGCAGGCCATATCAGCGGCGCGGTAAACTTCCCTCATCGGGAAATCAATGAAGCCAGCACGGCTTCTCTGGATCGCGACCTGCTCTATGTGACTTACTGCGATGGCATCGGCTGTAATGGCTCTACCAAAGCGGCGTATCAGCTGGCGTTACTGGGATTTAAAGTCAAAGAACTGATTGGCGGGCTGGATTTCTGGAAGCGAGACGGTCATCCGATGACATGGGGCGATGAGGCGGGCGAATGGCCGCAGACAGCTTCTGCGGCATCCTGTGGGTGTTAAATTACAACACCAGCCACAGTAAAAAGGCCAGAACAATCAACCCCACGACCGCGCTCAGCACCGGGCGCGCTGCCAGCGGTTGCAAAGCCGGCGGCAGCGAACCGGAAATGGGCGCCCATATCGGATGCGGATTCAGTTCGTTGTCGGCCAGGGCTTGCTCATGGGCTCTTTCAGCCCGACGCGCAAACAGGAAGTTAAGCAGATCCTGGGTTTGCGTCGGGGTCAGCACCATTTGCGGCGTGGCCTGAAAACGTTGCAGGCTGTAATCCTGCAGCATCTGCTGTTCACGCTGATCCAAAGGATGTTTCAACGAGGCTTCTACCAGTTGTAACGTCGGCGCACTGTGCTGGCTCAACGTCTGACGCACCTGCAAATACTGTGTAAGCAGCGGGTAATGGCGCGACGGAATAGGATCGCCACTGGTGAGATTGACCAGCTTCAGCGCAGCGGTCCATATTTTGCCACTGGATTCGCCTGTCGCGGCAGCCAGACGAACAATTTGCTGATTCAGCGCCTGATGCTCCGCAGGCAGCAGCGAACGATCGCTGGTACGGCTCTGTTGGGGTTGCGGAATTGCCATCTGACCATTTTGCAGCATGGTTAATACCTGGCGCAGCTGGTCCTGGGTTAAGGCGCTCAGCACCGTCTGACCAAACTGCTGGCGGATAAAATCACTGACCGCCTGACGATTATTACCTTTCGGCAGCAGGTCGGTCAGTTGCGTCATTAACTGACGTGTGCCGTGGCCTGTCTGCACCTGCGCCAGGCGGGCATTGAGAAACTGCTCCGCAGCCGGAAAATGGCGCGACTGAAGCTCTGCTTCGCTTTTAACACCCACTTCATGGCGTAAACCGGCCCAGAGTTCGGGCGCCTTAAGCGTGCTAAGCGACATAATGCGCACAATCAAACGCTCAAGCGTCGTGCGCTGGGCAGGAGAAAGGGGCTGTTCACCGGCAACGCTTCCTGCACGCGGGGCGTCAGTTTGCGGATTAACAGATGAACGATCGCCGACCGGCACACCGGGGCCGCTGACAGGTTGCATGGCGGATTCCTTGGGAAACAGAACAGCGTGGGGTGCGCCGGAAACAGAATACGCTATGATAACAAAAGCCCCTGGGAAATCCACGGGGCTTGTGTGTTTCGCACAAAGATTTACTTACTGATGCACGGGGGCGGGTTTACGGCGCAGTCGTTTCCATACCAGAGGCACAATCAATACGGCTACAGCCAGGATAAGCAGCACCTTGGCAATCGGGCTTTCCCACAGGATAGCCATTTCACCATTGCTGATAGACAGCGCCCGACGCAGGTTTTGTTCCAGCATTTCACCCAGTACAAACCCCAAAATCAGCGGTGACATAGGGAAATCCATTTTTCGCAGGATATAGCCGAAAATGCCCAATCCCACCATCAGCAGCAGGTCAAAGGTGGTGCTGTGAACCGCATAAACGCCCACCGCGGAGATGGCGGCGATAGCCGGGACTAAGAACCACAGCGGAATCGTCAGCATACGCGCAAACACGTTAATCATCGGGATGTTCATGATCAACAGCATCAGGTTGCCAATCAGCAGCGCGGCAATCAACCCCCAGACAATATCCGGCTGCTCAGTAAACATCGCCGGGCCAGGGGTGATGTTATACAACGTTAGCGCACCGACCATCACTGCGGTGGTACCGGAACCGGGAATGCCGAGCGTCAGCATCGGAATAAACGAGCCACAGGCGGAGGCATTGTTCGCCGCTTCCGGCGCAGCCACACCGCGAATATCCCCTTTACCAAACTGATCGCTGCCGCTGATTTTTTTCTCGGCCATGTAGGCGATAGCACTGGCGATGGTCGCGCCCGCGCCGGGTAACACACCCACAAAGAAGCCAATAAACGAGGCACGCAGCGTGGCACCGGTAGACATGGCGGCCTCTTTCATATTGAACATCATGCGGCCACTGGCGCGGACCACTTTCTGCCCGCTGTGTGTGGATTCCAGCATCAGCAAAATTTCGCTGACCGAGAACAGGCCAATGACCACCACCACAAACTGGATGCCGTCAGAAAGGTGCACACTGTCAAAGGTGAAGCGATAGACGCCGGTATTGGCATCGACGCCCACGGTCGCCATGCTCAGCCCGATCAGGGCCGACAGGAACGACTTAAGTGGGTTCTGACTCATCATGCTGCCCAGGCAGGCAATGGCAAAGACCATTAGCGCAAAATATTCGGCCGGGCCAAACGCCAGCGACCAGCGGGCCAGCAACGGGGCGAATAAGATGATGCCGAGGATGGCGATGGTGGAACCGACGAAGGAGCTGACGGCAGAGATCGAGAGTGCCACACCCGCTTTGCCTTGCAGCGCCATCGGGTAGCCATCCAGCGCGGTCATGATCGCGCCGGCATCGCCCGGGACGTTGAGCAAGATGGAGGAAATGCGCCCACCGTATTCACAACCCAGATAAACCGTCGCCAGCAGAATCAACGCTGATTCGGCAGGCAGGTGCAGGGCGAACGCCAGCGGCATTAAAATCGCCACGCCGTTGATCGGCCCGAGTCCGGGCAGTAAGCCGACGATCGTGCCGATAAAGCAGCCGATGAGGGCAATCAGCAGGTTTTCAGGCGTCATGGCAACGGCAAAACCGTGCATCAGGAAAGACCAGGTTTCCATTATTTCTCTCCTTAATTGAACAGGCTGCCAGCGGGCAAGGTCACGTCAAGTAAACGGTCAAAGGCGTAGAACAGTGACCATCCCATTACCGCACCGGAGAGCAGGGCGGCCCACCAACGTGCACCAAACAGCATGCCGAGACCGAAAGTCAGCAGCGAAGTGGATAGCGGAAAGCCCAGGGTTTCAAACATCCCGCCGTAAACCAGCATCATCACCGCCAGCGCCACCAGTCGTTTCATCGTGGCTGCCGTAGGCCACTTGATGTCATCCGGTTTTCTCAGCAGCAGCATCAGAGCACAGAAGGCCATCAGGCTGAGAAGGATGAGCGGAAAAGGGCGCGGTCCAACGGGCTCATAGCTGTATTCGCTTTGAATTTGCCAAGCGATGACCAGGCCTGCCAGGCACATCAGTAGCCACAGGGTGGCGAAAATACGATCGCTCATGATGTCCCCCGGTTACTTAGCCAGACCAAAGGATTTCGCCTGCTCGCGGTAAGCGGCAACCTGATCTTTCACGTATTTATCCAGTTCTGCGCCGAACATATTGAATTCAAACAGGCCACGCAGTTCGCGCTGCTTTTTGAACTCTGGGGTTTGCACCATTTTCTCAAAGGCGCTCTGCCACCACTGATAATCGGCATCGCTGACTTTAGGGCCAAGATAGAAGCCACGGATAATGGGCCATTCCACGTTAAATCCCTGCTCTTTGGCGGTCGGAATCGACGCCAGTTGATCGGGCAGGCGTTTGTCTGCCATTACCGCCAGCACGCGCAGTTTGCCCCCTTGTAAATGCGGCACCATCTCGCTGAGATCGCCCGACATTACCTGAATATGATTCCCCAGCAGGGCGGTGACCACTTCACCTCCGCCTTCGAAGGCGACATAGCGCATTTTGCGTGGATCAATACCGGCTTCTTTAGCGATCAGCGCGGTCTTCATCCAGTCCTGACTGCCGATGGAAGCACCCGCGCCCACCACCACTTTGGTCGGATCTTTTTTCATCGCGGCCATGAGCTCGCCCAGGTTTTTCCACGGCGCGTCTTCACGGACGGCAATCATGCCGTAATCGGTGCCAATCGCCGCCAGCCACTTAACGTCATCAACCGAATAGCGACCAAACTTGCCCTGGGACAGATTCAGCAGCGAGCCACCCGAAAAGGCTACGACCGTACCGGCTTCGGCAGGACGCTGCGCAATGATCGCGTTATAGGCCACTGCACCCACGCCGCCTGGCATATAGGTGATGCGCATCGGTTTCTCAATCTGTTTGGTTTCCATCAGCGAAACCTGAATCAGCTTACAGGTCAGGTCGAAACCGCCACCGGGTTTAGCCGGTGCGATGCATTCCGTTCTGTCTGGTGCAGCAGCATAGCCGGATGACGGCAACATTAAAGCCAGCAGGGCAGAGGCGAGGGCGGTATGGATTATTTTTTTCATCGTGCGCTCCATCTTTCTTCCAGAGTGTGATTACCACCGACAATTCGGCGTTGCTGAATTGTTAAATCAGTAGCCTTTCATTTACCTTTCATTGATAAGGTTTAGTGAAAGGATGTGATATGCGTCTCTTACTGGTTGAAGACACGGCGGAACTGGGGCGATGGTTACAGAAAGCGTTAACCCAGAAAGGCTTTGCCGTGGACTGGGTGGTCGATGGCGTGGCGGCCGACCACAGCCTGCAAAGCGAAGACTATGCGCTGGTGGTGCTGGATGTCTCTTTGCCGCGTCTGGACGGCATCGAGGTATTAACGCGGCTGCGCCGTCGGGGACAAAATATGCCAGTGCTGCTGCTGACCGCGCGCACTACGCTGGACGACCGCGTGCGGGGTCTGAACACCGGTGCCGATGACTACCTGACCAAACCCTTCGAACTGGATGAACTGGATGCGCGTCTGCGTGCGCTGTTGCGGCGTTCACAGAGGCAATCGCCACAAAATCAAACGCTGGGACAGCTTGAGCTTAACGGCGAGGGCTACTTTTTGCTGGACGAAAAACCCCTGGCGCTGACGCCGCGTGAGTCCAGTGTGCTCACCACGCTGATGCAGCGCCGTGGCCGTCCGGTCTCGCGGCAGCACCTCTATGAGCAGACCTTTACGCTGGTGGACGAGGCCAGCCCGGAAAGCATTGAGCTGTATGTCCATCGGGTGCGGAAAAAACTGGCCGGGAGTGATGTGGGCATTGTGACGCTGCGAGGGCTGGGCTATAGCCTGGAAACCCTGCCATGCGACTGATTCATTCTCTACGCGGTGAGCTGCTGGCGTGGCTCGGCCTGCCGCTGGTGCTGCTGTGGATTCTGTCGGTTTATACCCATTATCAGAGCGGCCTGGCGGCGGCGAATCAGGCCTACGATCGCTCCCTGTTGGCCTCTGCGCGCACCGTCGCCGAGCGGCTGGTGGTTCGTCATCAGCATCTGGAGGTGGATGTGCCCTGGGTGGTGCTCGACAGCTTTGAGCGCAATATGAATGACCGCCTGTATTATCAGGTGATTTCGCCCCAGGGCAAGACGTTATCGGGCTATGACGGGCTGCCCCCGATTCCTGCCACCAGCGAAATGTCTGCAGCCTATCCCGCGTTAGTGCATTTTTATGACGGGCTTTACCAGAAGCAGCGCATTCGGGTGGCTGCGTTATGGCAGCCGGTCAGTGAGTCGGGCGTGGAAGGCATGGCGCTGGTGCTGGTGGCGGAAACCATTCACTCCCGTGAGGCATTTGCTCAGGGGCTGATGCGCACTGCGTTACTCAGCCAAAGCGCGCTGGTATTCATCACGCTGTTACTGGCGAGCATGATGCTGCGCCGGGTATTGCGGCCGCTGCGCCGTCTGTCACGCATCGTGCTGCGCCGTAACGGCGCGGCGCTGACACCGTTGCCGTCCCTGCCGTGGTCGGAGTTACAGCCGCTCATCATCGCCTTTAATCGCTACCTTGAGCGACTGAGAGGGCTACTGGCGCGGCAGGACAGGTTCAGCGCCGATGCCGCTCACCAGCTTCGCACCCCGCTCACCATCCTTAAAACCCAGATCAGCACGGCGCTGGACAGCGACCGGCCTGAACAGTGGCGCGAAAGCCTGCAGGGCATGCAGCATACGCTGGATGACACCATCCTGCTGACCGATCGCTTGCTGCAACTGGCGCGAATTAAAGCCCGTCACGGGGAAGATAAGCCCATGGCGCGGGTGGATTTAGCGGCCATCGTCCGCGAGGCCTGCTTTAGCCGTTATGCCGCGGCACGCGCAAAATACATTGATCTGGGTTATGAGGGTGATGAACACAGTGAGGTGAAAGGCGACGCGCTGTTGCTGGGCGAACTCTGTGCCAACCTGCTGGATAACGCGATTAAATATACCCCTTCTCAAGGGATGATCACTGCGCGCCTCCAGAGCGGAACACTTCAAATTGAAGACGCGGGGCCGGGGATTAGCCCGGACGAGCAGCAAAAAGCGCTGCAGCCTTTTATCCGGCTGGATAATGCCGCTATGCATGCCGGCGCCGGCATTGGGCTGGCGCTGGTCCAGGATATTTGTGCCTGGCACGGCGCTGCCGTAACGCTGGATCGCAGCCCGTTACTGGGCGGGCTACGGGTTACCGTCCAGTTCAATGTGGATCGGTGTTAACCGGTTTGCGCGCGGTTAACGGCCTGCGCAGCCGCTGGGCCAGCAGAACGCCTGTCAGCGTCAGACCGCCGCCAATCCAGTGATAGCTGTGCAGATGTTCATGCAGAAACAGCACCGCAATGATGGCGGTAAACACCGGTGTCAGATTCATAAAAATACTGGTAATGCTGGCCCCTAACTTTTGAACGCCATGTATCCACAGCCAGGGCGCAAGAATAGAGGCAAACAGCCCGGCAAAGGCCACCAGGGGAAGATTGCGCGGCGTGAGCGAGACATCTGACGTCATCAAAAAGCCGGGTAACAACAGCAGAACGCCAAAGGCAATTTGCACGTAAAGGCTCTGCCAGACCGGCAACGGAATCGACCAGCGTTTTGTCATCACGCCATAAAGCGCATAGCAGCTGGATGCCGCCAGCATCATCGCTTCTCCGGCACCGATACCGTGATTCAGCAGTTGATGAAGGTTGCCTGCGCTAACCAGCCAGATTAAGCCGCAGAACGAGATCAGGCTGCCCACCAGAATGCCCACCGTCGGCGCAATCCGCAGGATCAGCACGCTGAGCAACACCGTTAACAGCGGAATCAGCGCCGCAATAATGCCCATAAACAGGGCGCTCACGCTGTGGGCGGCATAGTAAGCCAGACTTTGATACAGCGCCATGCCCAGCAGACCCAGAACCATCAAACGCCAGAGGTGCGGCCTGATTGCCTGCCAGCGCCGTATTACGCCGGGTAACACAAACGGCGTTAACACCAGCAACGCCAGTAGCCAGCGATAAAAGGAGATGGCTGCAGGCTCGATTGCCCCCGCCGATAATTTATTAACGATAGCGTTAACCGACCAAATCAATACCGCAAACAGCGGAAACAGAAAAAACATAGCATGACTCCAGCCTCAGACCCGCGGCAGTTTACGCCTGTCTGACATGCTTCTGCCAGCCTTATGGTCGACGGCATGGGGAGGTTAGGCTAAGGCGGGGCTTTTGTGCCAGAATAGCGCCCTTAAATGCAACACACAGGAAAGCCGTGGTGAAAATTCTCGTCGATGAAAATATGCCCTACGCCCGTGAACTCTTTAGCCGTACGGGCGATGTGGTTGCCGTACCTGGCAGGCCATTACCCGAAGCGCAATTAGCCGACGCTGATGGACTGATGGTGCGATCGGTCACTCAGGTTAACGCGGCGTTACTGCAGGATAAACCTGTCAGGTTTGTGGGCACGGCCACGGCCGGGACGGATCACGTCGATGAAGCCTGGCTTGCGCAGGCGGGCATCGCGTTCTCGGCCGCACCCGGTTGTAACGCCATCGCCGTCGTAGAGTATGTTTTTTCTGCCTTGCTGCTGCTGGCTGAACGCGACGGTTTCCTGTTGCGCGATCGTACCGTGGGCATTGTTGGCGTGGGTAACGTGGGCAGCCGTCTGCAGAAACGCCTGGAAGCCTGGGGCGTGAAAACGCTGCTGTGCGATCCACCCCGGGCTGACCGTGGGGACAAAGGGGATTTTCACTCGCTCGATACGCTGGTTGAGCAGGCCGATATTTTGACGTTTCATACGCCACTGTTTAAATCTGGCCCTTACAAGAGCTGGCATCTGGCGGATGCTGCGCGGCTGATGGCCCTGAAGCCTGACACCATTCTGATTAATGCCTGCCGCGGCCCGGTAGTCGATAATGCCGCGCTGCTGGAAGTGCTGAACATGCGCCACGATCTGAGCGTGGTGCTGGACGTCTGGGAGCCGGAGCCGGATCTCTCCCTGGCACTACTGGATAAGGTCGATATCGCCACAGCCCACATTGCCGGTTATACCCTGGAAGGCAAAGCGCGCGGCACCACCCAGGTTTTTGAGGCCTGGTGCGACTTTATTGGTCAACCGCAGCAGGTGCCGCTCGGCAGCCTGTTACCCACGCCGGAATTCAGCCAGATCCGTCTGAATGGGCCGCTCGATCAGCCAACGCTGAAACGGTTAGTGCATCTGGTGTATGATGTGCGCCGCGATGATGCGCCACTGCGAAAAGTGGCGGCGAAACCGGGCGAGTTTGACCGCCTGCGCAAACAGTATGAAGAGCGTCGTGAATGGTCATCATTACAGGTGAACTGTGATGATCAGGCCACCGCTGATCTGCTTATTCAACTGGGCTTTAACGCCATATTATCCTCAACCTGATTGGTTCCGCCTGCGTGAACGGCGGGTGAAGGTAGGGATAATTCTGAATCCCCGGGCGGTGACATCACCGCCTTCTGTTTTTATGTCATTGTCTGAGGTAAACCAACATGTCTGACGGCTGGAATATTGCGCTACTTGGCGCAACAGGCGCAGTAGGGAACGCTGTACTGGAACTGCTGGCTCAACGCCAGTTCCCGGTTGGTGAATTGTATTTGCTGGCGAGCGATAACGGTGCCGGTGAAATTAAACGTTTCGAAGGCCGTTCTGTTCGGGTCGAAAACGCGGCGGAGTTTGACTGGTCACAGGCACAACTGGCCTTTTTTGTTGCCGGTCGCGAGGCATCAGAACGCTATGCAGAAGAAGCGGCGAGTGCAGGCTGCCTGGTTATCGACAGCAGTGAGCTGTTTGCCCTGTCACCGGACGTGCCGCTGGTGGTGCCGGACGTCAATCCCCAGGTGCTGGCGGATTACCGTAATCGCAATATCATCAGCGTGGCAGATAATCTGGTGAGCCAGTTGCTGACGGCCATTAAACCGCTGGTCGATGCGGCAGGTTTAGGCCGTTTACAGGTGACGAATCTGATCTCTGTCTCCACGCACGGCAAAGCGGCCGTGGATGCGCTGGCAGGGGAAAGTGCACGTTTGCTGAACGGCGTGCCCGCTGACGAGCACCATTTTGGTCGCCAGCTGGCTTTTAACCTTCTGCCGCAGCAGACGGACAGTGAAGGCAGCGTAGAAAGCGAGCGTCGCCTGGTCGATCAGGTGCGTAAAGTGTTGCAGGACGACGGGTTGCCGGTTGCCGTCAGCAGCATTCAGGCACCAGTGTTTTATGGCAATGCGCAGATTGTCCACATTGAAAACCTGCGCCCGCTGTCGGCCGAAGAGGCGAGGGCAGAATGGGCACTGGCGGCCGATATTCGTCTGAGCGAAGAGGCCGAGGTGCCGACGCCGGTCACGGATGCCTCCGGCACCGATGAAATGAGCATCGGCTGTGTGCGTAATGATTACGGCATTCCGGAGCTGTTGCAGTTCTGGTCAGTGGCGGACAACGTTCGTTTTGGCGGCGCGCTGATGGCCGTAAAAACCGCTGAGAAGCTGGTCCAGGAGTACATGTACTGATGTCAGAAGGTCAGACAAAAAAACTGGCACTTGGCATTGAGTACGACGGCAGCCGTTACTATGGCTGGCAACGTCAGCAGGAAGTGCGCAGCGTGCAGGAAAAGCTGGAGCGGGCGCTGTCGAAAGTGGCTGACCATCCGGTCAGCGTATTCTGTGCCGGCCGCACCGATGCCGGGGTCCATGGCACCGGACAGGTGGTGCATTTTGAAACCGTGGCACCGCGCGCCGATGCGGCCTGGACGTTAGGCGTCAACGCTAACCTGCCTGATGATATCGCTGTGCGTTGGGTAAAGGCGGTGCCGGATGACTTTCACGCCCGCTTTAGCGCAACGGCCCGGCGCTATCGTTATCTGATTTACAATCAGCGGCTACGTCCGGCGATTCTGGGCAACGGTGTGACGCACTTTTACTATCCTCTGGATGTGGAAAAGATGCAGCGTGCCGGTCAGTGCCTGCTGGGCGAGAATGATTTTACGTCTTTTCGCGCCGTGCAGTGCCAGTCGCGAACGCCGTGGCGCAATGTGATGCACCTTAATGTCACGCGTCAGGGGCCTTATGTGATTGTCGATATCAAAGCGAATGCCTTTGTGCACCATATGGTGCGCAATATTGTCGGAAGTCTGATGGAAATTGGCTGTGGAAATCAGTCAGAATCCTGGATGGCTGAACTGCTGGCCGCCAAAGACCGTACCCTGGCAGCGGCGACGGCGAAAGCCGAAGGGCTTTATCTGGTTGCGGTGGATTATCCCGCGCATTTTGCTTTACCACAGCCGGCGATGGGGCCATTGTTCCTCGCGGATTAATTAACCTTACGTACAAGGGATCGTTATGGAGTTCATCCATTTTGTGGTCGATTTTATTCTGCACATTGACGTGCATCTGGCCGAATTAGTAGCGCAGTATGGCATCTGGATTTACGCCATTTTATTCCTGATTTTGTTCTGCGAAACGGGATTAGTGGTGACGCCGTTTTTGCCAGGGGATTCGCTGCTGTTCGTGGCAGGGGCGCTGGCGGCATTGCCGGGTAACGATCTCAACGTGCATCTCATGGTGGCGCTGTTGGTCATTGCCGCTATTCTCGGGGATGCCGTGAACTACACCATCGGCAAACTGTTTGGCGAACGGCTGTTCAGTAACCCAGACTCAAAGATTTTCCGCCGCAGCTATCTCGATAAAACCCATGCGTTTTATGCCCGTCACGGGGGAAAAACCATTATTCTGGCCCGCTTCGTGCCTATCGTGCGCACCTTTGCGCCTTTCGTCGCCGGAATGGGGCACATGTCCTATCGCCACTTCGCGCTGTTTAACGTCACCGGCGCGCTGGCCTGGGTGCTGCTGTTCTCCTATGCGGGTTATCTGTTTGGCGATTTGCCTGTGGTGCAGGAAAATCTTAAGCTGCTTATCCTCGGGATCATCGTGGTATCGATTCTGCCGGGTGTGATTGAAATCTGGCGTCATCGCCGCCAGGCTAAGCAGTAAAATCCACCCTGAGCAGCGGCGTTGCTCAGGGGTAAGACCAGATTTTTATCCACAGTCTTAATTGGTTGTGGTTTAATGAGCGACATTTACCGTCTGCTGAAGCGGTTTTCAGCAGTATCGAGACGACTGGACCAGGTCAGTTTTTAACAGAAAGGTCATCAATGAGCTGGATTGAACGCATTCTTAATAAAAGCAACATTACGCCTGCACGTCGTGCCAATATTCCGGAAGGAGTGTGGACGAAATGCGACAGCTGTGGCCAGGTACTTTATCGTGCCGAGCTGGAGCGTAATCTTGAGGTCTGCCCTAAGTGCGACCACCACATGCGCATGCACGCCCGTGAGCGCCTGGCGAGCCTGCTCGATCAGGGCACGCTGGTGGAGTTGGGCAGCGAACTGGAACCCAAGGACCTGCTGAAGTTCCGGGATTCCAAAAAGTATAAAGATCGTCTGGTGGCTGCACAGAAAGCCACGGATGAAAAAGATGCGCTGATTGTGATGAAAGGTCAGCTGCACGGTATGCCGGTTGTGGCAGCCGCCTTTGAATTCGCCTTTATGGGCGGGTCAATGGGTTCTGTGGTTGGCGCACGTTTCGTGCGAGCAGTGGAGCAGGCGCTGGAAGATAACTGCCCAATGATCTGCTTCTCTGCCAGTGGCGGGGCGCGTATGCAGGAAGCGTTAATGTCGCTGATGCAAATGGCGAAAACCAGCGCCGCGCTGGCGAAAATGCAGGAGCGGGGTCTGCCGTATATTTCGGTCCTCACCGATCCAACCATGGGTGGCGTCTCTGCCAGCTTCGCGATGCTGGGCGATCTGAATATCGCCGAACCTAAAGCCCTGATCGGCTTTGCCGGTCCGCGCGTGATTGAGCAGACCGTGCGTGAAAAACTGCCGCCGGGCTTCCAGCGTAGTGAGTTTCTGATTGAGAAAGGGGCGATTGATATGATCATCCGTCGTCCTGAAATGCGCTATAAACTGGCGAGTCTGCTGGCAAAAATGATGAATCTGCCAGCACCGCTGCACGACGGTGAAGCGTTCGCACCTGCGACGACCGACCCGGAGAGCAACGAGGCCTGACAGGAGACCGAAGGCGCGCGGGTCGCGCCTTCCACCAATGCACCGTATACCTTGCGGCTTTCACCGGGTATAAATTTGCAAAACGGGACATATGGACAATCTTCACCTTCCTCAAGCCACGTCGCCTTTGGCCACGTGGCTTTATTATCTTGAACACCTCCACTCTCAGGCGATAGAACTGGGCCTGGATCGTATTCGCCTGGTGGCGCAACGTCTGGACCTGCTTAAGCCTGCGCCCTTCGTGTTTACCGTTGCGGGCACGAATGGCAAAGGCACCACCTGTCGCACTCTGGAAACCCTACTGATCGCCGCCGGTTATCGGGTCGGGGTTTACAGCTCACCGCATCTTGTGCGTTACACCGAGCGTGTCCGGGTTCAGGGGCAGGAACTCAGTGAAGCCCAACACAGCGCCAGTTTCGCCGACATTGAAGCGGGTCGCGGTACAATTTCTTTGACCTATTTTGAATTTGGCACGCTGTCGGCGCTTAACCTGTTTAGGCAGGCAAAGCTGGATGTGGTCATTCTGGAAGTCGGGCTGGGCGGTCGGCTGGATGCGACCAACATTGTCGATGCAGACGTCGCGGTCATTACCAGTATTGCGCTGGACCATACCGACTGGCTTGGCCCGGATCGTAACAGTATTGGTCGGGAAAAAGCCGGTGTCTTCCGCCAGGCTAAACCGGCGGTCGTCGGTGAACCGGATATGCCCGCCACCATTGCTGAAGTCGCCCGTGAAAAAGGCGCGGTGTTAATGCAGCACGGGCGCGACTGGCAGTACCGGCAGCAGGCAGAAAGCTGGTCATTGCGCGATGCGCAAGGCGAGCTGAGTGATTTGCCTCTGCCTCAGGTGCCGTTGCCTAACGCGGCTACCGCCCTGGTGGCGCTTCGCGCTTCAGGGCTGAAGGTCAGCGAGGCGCTGATCCGTGCGCATCTGCCGCTGGCGATTTTGCCCGGCCGTTTCCAGACGATCAGCGAATCACCTCGCGTAATTTTGGATGTTGCCCATAATCCCCACGCCGCAGCCTATCTGGCCTCGCGACTTGCGGCGCTGCCGCAGGCAGGTCGGGTACATGCGGTCGTTGGCATGCTGCATGATAAAGATATTGCTGGCACGCTGGCGGCGCTGTCACCTCAGGTGGACAACTGGTATTGCGCGCCGCTTGATGGCCCTCGCGGTGCCAGCGCGGAACAACTCATGGCGCACGTGACCTCCGCTCAGGCGTTCGCGGATGTTGAACAGGCCTGGCAACAGGCGCGCCAGCAGGCGGAACCGCAGGATATCATTCTGGTCTGCGGCTCTTTCCTGACGGTCGCGCAGGTCATGGAATCGATTGAAACGGAGAAAGGACGTGGCGAGTAAGTTTCAAAACCGTTTAGTCGGTACCGTTATTCTGGTAGCCGTCGGCGTAATCGTATTGCCGGGGCTGCTGGATGGTAAGAAAAAGCATTACAAAGAAGAGTTTGCCGCGATCCCTCTGGTGCCCAAACCCGATGATCAGCAGGACAGCGAAATGGTGCCGCCGGTGACGCAGTCGCTTCCTGCGCAGCCGCCTGCGGGCGCGGGCAGTGCGGTCAGCCATCCTGATGCGGATGACGCTGACGCCACCGAGGGCAGCAGTCAGCCAGAGCACAGCAGCGAGCCGAGCGTGGTATCGCCGCCGCCGGTACATTCATCGACGGCCACGACCACCCCGAAAGCCAAACCGGTGGAGCCAACCCGACCAAAACAGGTTGAACAGGCTAAACCGAAATCGGCAGAGCCGCCGCAGAGCAAACCGGTGGAAAAACCCCGGCCGGTTGAACAGGCTAAGCCGGTTGAAAAAACCAAACCGGCCGAACAATCGCAGCCTGCGGAAAAGCCCGCTCCAGCAGAGCAGCCTAAAGAGAGTCAGCCTGCCGGTCAGGCCTATGTCGTGCAGTTGGGTGCGCTGAAAAATGCCAGTAAGGTCAATGAAATCGTCGCGAAGTTGCGCTTGTCGGGCTACCGGGCTTATACGGTGCCGTCCACGCCGGTACAGGGACAAATCACCCGTATTTATGTTGGGCCGGACGCTTCAAAAGCCAAAATGCAGGCGGCGGTAGCTGAGCTGAAAAACGTGTCGGGCTTAAGCGGCGTCGTAAAATCTTACAGCGCACGTTAAACCGCTGATTGGTGCTGCCGATAAGATTAACAGGCAGCGCCTTTCGCCGCGGGAACGGGGACGCCGGGTGCGGCTCAGGCGTGAATAGCGACCACTTTTCAACCTGTTAATGGGTTAATAATGACACAGGCGAAGAGGGATTTTTTCATCGCCTTTTTTATGGATGCAGAACCTGAAAACCCCTACGCAAACGTTTTCTTTTTCTGTTAGAATGCGCCCCGAACTGGAAGCAGGGGTGCAATGGCACTGGCGCTGGAAGAGTTCATGATCTGGATTGATTACGTCATTATTGCGGTAGTTGGTTTTTCGGCTTTGGTCAGCCTGGTTCGAGGGTTTGTCCGCGAAGCCTTATCTCTTGTTACCTGGGGATGCGCGTTTTTTGTCGCCAGTCATTACTATGCCTACCTTGCAGTCTGGTTCACAGGTTTTGACGACGAACTGGTTCGTAACGGAATCGCGATTGCGGTGCTGTTCATCGCGACCCTGATTGTGGGGGCAATCGTGAACTACGTTATCGGCTCGCTGGTTGAGAAAACCGGCCTGTCGGGAACCGATCGGGTATTAGGCGTTTGTTTCGGGGCGTTGCGTGGTGTGCTCATCGTGGCCGCTTTGCTGTTCTTCCTTGATACATTCACGGGCTTTTCGAAGAGCCCGGACTGGCAGCAGTCTCAACTTATTCCCGAGTTCAGTTCTATAATCAGGTGGTTTTTTGACTACCTGAAAAGCACGTCGAGTTTTTTGCCCCGGTGAGGCCACCGGGCGTACGGCTTAATGAGGAAATGACAACATGTGCGGTATTGTCGGTATCACCGGTTTCATGCCGGTCAACCAGTCGATCTATGACGCGTTAACGGTGCTCCAGCACCGTGGGCAGGATGCCGCAGGCATTTGTACCATCGATGCGCTGAACTGCTTTCGCCTGCGTAAGGCGAATGGTCTGGTCAGCGACGTCTTCGAAGCGCGTCATATGCAACGTTTGCAAGGCAACATGGGGATTGGTCACGCACGCTATCCTACCGCGGGCAGCTCCAGCGCTTCTGAAGCACAGCCGTTCTACGTCAACTCGCCGTACGGTATTTCTCTTGCCCATAACGGCAACCTGACCAATGCACATGAGCTGCGTAAGCGCCTGTTCGAAAAGGGTCGCCGTCATGTGAACACCACCTCAGATTCTGAAATTCTGCTGAATATATTTGCTCAGGAACTGGATCGTTTTCAGCACTATCCGCTGGAAGCCGACAACGTTTTCGCCGCCATTGCGGCGGTGCACCAGCAGGTTCGTGGCGCGTATGCCGTGGTGGCGATGATTATCGGTCACGGCATGGTGGCCTTCCGCGATCCTAACGGCATTCGTCCGCTGGTGCTGGGCAAACGCGTCATTGCCGATGGCCGTACCGAGTACATGGTGGCGTCTGAAAGTGTGGCGCTGGACACCCTGGGTTTTGAATTCATCCGTGACGTTGCACCGGGTGAAGCGGTCTATATCACTGAGCAGGGACAGCTTTCTACCCGTCAGTGCGCCGAAAACCCTAAAAACAATCCTTGCCTGTTCGAATACGTCTATTTTGCCCGTCCGGACTCATTCCTGGATAAGATTTCGGTCTACAGCGCTCGCGTCCGTATGGGCACCAAGCTGGGCCAGAAGATTGCCCGCGAGTGGGAAGATCTGGATATCGACGTGGTGATTCCGATTCCGGAAACCTCAATGGATACCGCACTGGAAATCGCGAGAATCCTTGATAAGCCTTACCGTCAGGGCTTTGTTAAAAACCGCTACGTCGGCCGTACCTTTATCATGCCGGGTCAGCAACTGCGCCGCAGCGCGGTTCGCCGCAAGCTCAACGCTAACCGTGCCGAGTTCCGCGATAAAAACGTCCTGCTGATTGATGACTCTATCGTGCGCGGCACCACCTCTGAGCAGATTATCGAGATGGCTCGTGAAGCGGGCGCGAAAAAGGTTTATCTTGCGTCTGCCGCACCGGAAGTGCGTTTTCCCAATGTCTATGGCATCGATATGCCAAGCGCGACCGAGCTGATTGCCCACGGTCGTGAAGTGGAAGAGATTCGCCAGATCATCAAAGCAGATGCGCTGATTTTCCAGGACCTTGATGACCTTATCGAAGCCGTACGGGAAGAAAACCCGGATATCGTTCAGTTCGAGTGTTCCGTCTTCAACGGTATTTATGTGACGAAAGACGTCGATCAGGGCTATCTTGAATATCTGGAATCCCTGCGTAATGACGACGCAAAAGCTATTGCCCGTCAAAATGAAGTGGAAAATCTTGAGCTGCATAACGAAGGCTAAGCTAACCTGAATGCAAATAAGAGGGCGGGACTTATCCCGCCCTCTGTGTTTTCTGCCGGTCTGCGCTATTATGGTGCGCTTTGCCACTGCAAGGTTGAACGATGAAACGACTCATTATTGGTATTTCTGGCGCAAGCGGCGTGATATTTGGCATCCGGCTGTTGCAGGTTTTGCAGCAGGTCAGCGATGTGGAAACGCACCTGATCATCAGTCAGGCAGCACGTCAGACGCTGAGCCTGGAAAGCGACTACAGCCTGCGGGACGTCCAGGCGCTGGCCGATGTGGTTCACGATGTGCGCGATATTGCCGCCAGCATCTCCTCCGGGTCGTTTAAAACGCTGGGAATGGTGATTCTGCCCTGCTCGATGAAAACCCTGTCCGGTATTGTGCATAGCTACAGCGACTCGCTGCTGACACGTGCAGCGGATGTGGTGCTGAAAGAGCAGCGCAAGCTGGTACTGTGCGTGCGTGAAACACCGCTGCATATCGGTCATCTGCGGATGATGACCACCGCGGCTGAACTGGGGGCCATCATTATGCCGCCGGTGCCTGCTTTTTATCACCGTCCTACCACGATTGATCAACTGGTCGATCAGACCGTTAATCGGGTTATCGATCAGTTTGATATTGAACTGCCGCAGGATTTATTTGTGCGCTGGCAAGGTGCATAAGTTTCTTCTTCCGCACTTATTTGGTGCAGAAACGCGGGAGCGATCACTGTTCCTGTATTTCCTGAACTAAAAGTTCACAACATCGCTTTTTCTCTGCGACATCACTGATATATTCCATTCACAAACCCAGCCTTTTCGTGGCTAAACGGCTGGCTGGGCAGGCGGTAACGTTGCAGAACTGGCATGAAACATGCACAGGAAAAGGCAGTGTTAGTCGCAAACACACATCATGCACCACATAACAATAAGCATTTTACTTGAGGGTAATCTATGAAGAAGCGTGTTCTGGCTCTTTCTTTAATGTTGGGCCTGTCCAGTGCGGCCAGCGTATTTGCAGCAGTACCGACCTCGATTCGTGTCGGCACTGACCCAACATATCCGCCGTTTGAGTCGAAAAACGCGCAAGGACAACTGGTCGGTTTTGATATCGATCTGGCTAACGAAATCTGTAAACGTATTCAGACCAAGTGTACTTACGTAGAAAGCGACTTTGATGCGCTGATCCCCTCTTTGAAAGCCAAGAAAATCGACGCCATCATCTCCTCGCTGTCTATCACCGCTAAGCGTCAGGAAGAAATTGCGTTCTCTGACAAGCTCTATGCTGCCAATGCGCGTTTAGTGGCGCCTAAAGGCGCAAAAATTGAACCCACTCCTGAGTCGCTGAAAGGCAAAAATATCGGCGTACTGCAGGGCACCACCCAGGAAACCTATGCTAATCAGAACTGGCGTCCAAAAGGTGTGACCGTCACGCCTTATGCTAACCAGGATCTGGTGTATCAGGATCTGACCGCTGGCCGTATCGATGCTGCCTTCCAGGACGAAGTTCAGGCTGCCGAAGGCTTCCTGAAACAGCCGGTTGGCAAGAGCTATGCGTTTGCAGGCCCGGCAGTGAAAGACGATAAAATCTTTGGCGTCGGCACCGGCATGGGATTGCGTAAAGATGACACCGAGCTGAAAGCGGCCATTGACAAAGCGTTCGAATCTATGCGTAAAGACGGTACCTACGACAAAATCGCGAAGAAATATTTTACTTTCAACGTGTACGGTGACTGATCTGTCGTCTTCGCTTCTGCTGTTCGCATAACAGGATGCGCCTCTGGTTGCCCCAGCCTGTCTGGCCGGGGCAACGTTGTGCGTTATCGTTTATGTGTTAACAGAAGCAACGCGGCCCGTCTGTAGGGCGGGCACCGCGTCGTTTCCACCCCACGACAGGACTTTTTTCCATGTTGTATGGCTATTCTGATGTCATTTTAAAAGGGACGCTGGTCACGCTTGAGCTCGCGCTGAGTTCAGTCTTGATGGCGGTGATCCTGGGTCTGATTGGTGCTGGCGCGAAACTATCGCGTAATCGCCTGCTGTCCCTGATTTTTGAGGGCTACACGACGCTGATTCGTGGCGTGCCCGACCTCGTTCTGATGCTGCTGATCTTCTACGGTCTGCAGATTGCGCTGAATCACCTTACCGATGCGCTCGGACTGGCCCAGTTCGATATCGATCCTATGGTTGCGGGTATCATTACGCTGGGGTTTATTTACGGCGCGTATTTTACCGAAACCTTCCGCGGTGCCTTTATGGCGGTGCCAAAAGGGCAAATCGAAGCGGCCACGGCGTTTGGTTTTACCGGTTCCCAGATTTTCCGCCGAATCCTGTTTCCGGCGATGATGCGCTATGCGCTGCCCGGCATTGGTAACAACTGGCAGGTGATCCTGAAAGCCACGGCGCTGGTTTCCCTGTTAGGTCTGGAAGATGTGGTTAAAGCCACGCAGCTGGCTGGCAAAAGCACATGGCAGCCGTTTTATTTTGCCATCGTAGCCGGTGTGATCTATCTGGTCTTTACGACCTTGTCTAACGGCATTCTCTGGTGGCTCAATCGCCGCTACACGGTCGGTGTGAAGAGGGCGGAGCTATGATCGAGATTCTTCACGAATACTGGAAAGCGCTGCTCTGGACAGACGGTTATCGCTTCACCGGCGTAGCCATTACCCTGTGGCTGCTGATTGTCTCGGTCGTGCTGGGCGGCTGCATGGCGGTGTTGCTGGCGATTGCGCGCGTGTCACCGAATCGTTTTATCAGCCTGCCGGTGTGGCTTTTTACCTACGTTTTTCGCGGTACGCCGCTTTATGTGCAACTGCTGGTGTTCTACTCCGGCATGTATACGCTGGAAATCGTTAAAGGTACGGAACTGCTGAATGCGTTTTTCCGTAGCGGCCTGAACTGTACGTTACTGGCTTTCACCCTGAATACCTGCGCCTACACCACGGAAATTTTCGCCGGTGCGATTCGTGCTGTGCCACACGGCGAAATTGAAGCCGCGCGGGCCTATGGCTTTTCCACCTTTAAACTGTATCGCTGCATTATTTTGCCTTCTGCGCTGCGCACGGCCTTACCGGTTTACAGCAATGAAATCATACTGATGCTGCACTCAACCGCACTGGCTTTTACCGCAACCGTGCCAGATTTGCTGAAAATCGCCAGGGACATTAACGCGGCAACCTATCAGCCCTTTACCGCGTTCGGCATTGCGGCCGTGTTGTACCTGATTATTTCTTATGTGCTGATTAGCCTGTTTCGTCTTGCGGAACGTCGTTGGCTGGCGCACGTGAAACCTTCTTCATCGCATTGAGTAAGACTATGGCTGATAACAAATTAAGCGTCACCGACCTGCATAAACATTACGGTGAACATGAAGTATTAAAAGGCGTGTCATTGCACGCCAATGCGGGCGATGTCATCAGTATTATTGGCTCGTCGGGTTCAGGGAAAAGTACCTTTTTACGCTGTATCAACTTCCTCGAAAAACCGAGCGAAGGCGCCATTGTGGTCAACAACACCGCCATTACCCTGGTGCGCGATACGGATGGCCAGTTAAAAGTGGCAGACAAGGAGCAACTGCGCCTGCTTCGTACCCGTCTGACGATGGTCTTTCAGCATTTCAACCTGTGGAGCCACATGACCGTGCTGGAAAACGTCATGGAAGCGCCGATTCAGGTGTTGGGGCTGAGTAAAGCCGAGGCACGTGAGCGCGCCATTACCTATCTGAATAAGGTCGGCATTGATGAGCGGGCGCAGGGAAAATATCCCGTACACCTGTCCGGTGGTCAGCAGCAACGCGTTTCGATTGCCCGCGCACTGGCGATGGAGCCGGAAGTGCTGCTGTTTGATGAGCCTACCTCTGCTCTGGACCCCGAACTGGTCGGTGAGGTGCTGCGCATCATGCAGAAACTGGCCGAAGAGGGCAAAACCATGGTGGTGGTCACACACGAAATGGAATTTGCCCGTCACGTTTCCAGCCACGTGATTTTCCTGCATCAGGGAAAAATTGAGGAGCAGGGACCCCCGACGGAATTATTCGGTAACCCGAAAAGCCCACGCTTACAGCAGTTCCTTAAGGGATCGCTGAAGTAGTTGAGTTACCTGTCATTCAGCAGGCGCATGGCGGTGGTTTCATCGGTCACCAGGCCCGATATCCAGCCGCCCTTCACCGCAGCCTGAATGGCAGCATATTTTCGCTCACCACCGGCAAAGCCGATGATATTGCGCGTCGTCTGGCTTTCCAGCGTCACGCTGGTTAACAGCGCATCGGTCTCCCCCAGAACACGTTCGCCCTGCTGATTGAAGAAGTGGCCGAGCATTTCCCCGACAACGCCGCGCGCATTCAGCGCTTGCACCTGACGGTCAGTAATAAAGCCTTCCGCATTCAGTGGACAGCCGGGGTTAACTTCCCCGATCCCCAGAAACGTCACATGGGCCTGCAGTGCACGATCGACCACGCGCTGATAGACCTGATGCTGACACCACATCTGCTTATCTTCCGGGCTGTCAGCAAACAGCGGCGCGGGGATGAAGAAATACTTGCCCTGCATTTTTTCAGACAGCTTAAGTGGCACGTCATAGCGGGTGCCCGAGTCGTCACGGGCAATCGCGCCAATCATGGAAACACAGTGGTGCTGAGGGCGTTCCACCCAGGGCAGCGCATCGATAATGGCGCGCAGCGTTTTGCCCGATCCAATGCCAAACACCTGCGGCTGATCGTCATTGATAAACTGTGACATCACCTCTGCACCTTCCACCGCCAGCATCTGCTGTATGGCGTCGTCGTCAAGGCCACCGGAGGGCACGACGCGACAATGCTGCAGGCCAAATTTTTCCTGCACATCGTGCGCCAGACGCAGGCAGTGCGTGACAGGATGATCGATCTTCACGCTGACCATTCCCATTTCACGCGCCCCTGAAATCAGGCGCTGGGCAACCTGGCGCGACAATCCCAGCGCCCGGGCGATCTCCTGCTGCGTTAAGCCCGCGACGTAATACATCCAGGCAGCACGCGCGGCGAGTTCCTGTTTCTTCTCTTCTTTGTTCATTCCGGCATTCCATCTTCTGTGAACCGCCATTTTATCGCGCAATGCGGCGAAAAGCCTATTCGGGCAAAAGCGCATTTTCTGGGCGAATGTTTTAAATGTGAAATTAATCACAGTACATCGACGTAACCTCTGATTAACATATGTGTATCCGGGCAAATGCCCTCTAGTTAAACAAATGCTTAAAGAGGTCGTGATGACAACGTCAGTTTGGATGCATATCGGCGCAGGCTCGTTCCATCGTGCTCATCAGGCATGGTATCTGCATCGACTGATGCAGCAGGGCGACAGCCGTTGGCATATCGCCCTGGGAAATATCCGCGATGATGCCACGCCGTTACTCACGCAGTTGGCTGCGCAGCAAGGCGAATATGTGCTGGAAACGGTCACGCCAGAAGGCGATCGCGATTACGAAACCATCACCTCGATTCGTCAGGTTCTGCCGTGGGACAAAGGGATCAGCGCGCTGGTGCGGCAGGGTGCCGATCCGGCAACCCGGGTGATCGCGTTTACCGTGACCGAAGCCGGTTACTATTTAACGCCGGAGCATGAACTGGACCTGCAGCAGCCCGATATCCGTGCGGATCTTAACGGCGAGGCACGGACGCTGTATGGCGCGCTGGTGCGCATCCTGACGGCACGTGTTGCCAACGGCGGTGCACCCGTAACGCTGTTGAACTGCGACAATCTGCGTCATAACGGTGAACGTTTTCGCCAGGGCTTTTTAGCTTTCCTGGCGGCGAAGGGCGCAGATCGCCTGGCCGAGTGGGTACGCGAGAAGACGACATCGCCAAATACCATGGTTGACCGTATCACCCCGCGCCCCACGGCAGATGTCGCTGAGCGGGTTCAGGCCGCGACAGGTAAAGATGATGCGGTGCCGGTGATGGCGGAATCCTTTATTCAGTGGGTCATTGAAGACGATTTTATTGCCGGGCGTCCGGCGCTGGAGCAGGTTGGCGTCGAGCTGGTGGACTCGGTGCTGCCCTGGGAAGAGGCCAAAATCCGTATCCTGAACGCCACCCACAGTGCAATTGCCTGGGCGGGAACCCTTATCGGCTTGCTTTACATCGATGAAAGCACCCGACAGAAAGCCATCCACCAGATGGCCTGGGAATACGTCTCTCAGGATGTCATTCCCTCGCTCTCTCCCAGCCCGCTAAACCTGGCGGACTATCGGGATGTGGTGTTGTCTCGCTTCAGTAACCCGTGGATCAAAGACACCAACCAACGTGTGGCGGCGGATGGCCTGTCAAAAATTCCCGCGATGGTGACGCCGACCTTGCAGGAATGTTACCGGCGCGGCACGCCGCCAGCCGCCAGCCTGGTGCTACCCGCGCTGTTCTATCTGTTTTTGCAGCGTTGGGCCCGGGGAGAGCTGCCCTATGACTATCAGGATGGCGTGCTGCAACCCGACGTGATTCAGCAGTGGTTTGCCCGCACCGATCCGCTGGCGGCATATATGAGCCAGTCTTCCCTGTTTGGTGAGCTGGCCGCGTCTGACGATTTTCATGCGCGGCTGACCACGACCGTGGCCGGGCTGGAAACATGGTTGGTCCAGCCAGAGCAACTTCTTGCCGTGGTGTAGGGAGATGACTGGTTCTGGCTATGGATATTGGCCGCTCAGCGCTAAAAGCGCCGATGGTGAAATCACGGCAGCAGCATGGCATCGGAACATGCCGCATCTTATCCGCACCGGGCAGAGCAGAGCCCATGAAGCGGGTAACGCGCAGCTGCCTGAACGTCGCGGTGCTGGCGCTGACCATCGTTATACATCTCGTCAATGCGGCGGGTCATGAGCGGGCGGACGCGCAAATGTACCTCAACGTGCCAAATCCTGGCGTTTTCTGCCCAGGACCAGAGGCTTTAGCGCCGCCTTACACAGTGCCGTGGCTCTACCGTCAACCATGTCAGTCTCGCTCGCTGACCTGATTAACCTGTAACCGAACAGAGAAGGACCATCGTCATGCACTCTACTGCGTACTGGTTTGGCTTGCCCAAACATCTGATCTGGGGATTTGTGGCTATTGCCGTTTTTATGGCGGGTGACGGCTTCGAGATGGCTTTCCTGTCACGCCATATTACCGATATGGGGTTCACGCCAGGCCAGTCGGCGCTGGTGTTCACTTTTTACGGTTTAGCCGTGGCGCTGGCGGCATGGGCGTCAGGTGTGGTGGCGGAGCTGATTACCCCGCAGCGCGCCATGCTGATTGGTTTTATTTTGTGGGTGGTCATGCATGCCCTGTTTATGAGCCTGGGGTTAGGGATGCGTAATTATCCGCTCATGGTGCTGTTCTATGGTATTCGTGGTTTGGCCTATCCGCTGTTTATCTACTCATTCATGATGATGCTGGTGCAGGTCCTGCCACGGGAAAGGCTGGCTGCCGCCACGGGCTGGTTCTGGGCGATGTATTCGGTGGGGATCGGCGTAGTGGGAAGCTATCTGCCAAGCCTGATTATCCCTTCCGTTGGTGAAACCGGCACATTATGGCTGGCGATTGGCTGGGTCACCTGCGGCGGCTTGCTGGCGTACTTTAGCCTGCGCAACGTGCCGGTCGATCGTTCTCGCGTCAACTTGCCTCTGCGGGAAAAAATGACGGAGATGTCGCGAGCGGTGACCATCCTGTTCACCAACCAGCATGTGTTTTATGCCTGCCTTATCCGCATCATTAACACATTGTCGCTGTTTGGCTTTGCCATCATCATGCCGCTGCTGTTTGTGGACCGCCTTGGGTTTACCCTGTCGGAGTGGCTACAAATTTGGGCGGTGTTCTTCTTTGTGACCATCTTTACCAATATTTTCTGGGGCATCATGGGCGAACGTATTGGCTGGATTCGCCAGGTACGCTGGTTTGGCTGCCTGGGAATGGCTGTTTCCAGCCTGGCGTTCTACTACCTGCCTGTCTATGCCGGTCACAATTTCCTGGTCGCCCTTATTCCCGCCGTGATGCTGGGGATTTTCGTTGCAGCCTTTGTGCCGATGACGGCGGTTTTCCCCACGCTGGAGCCGCATCATCAGGGCGCGGCCGTTTCGGTATATAACCTGTCTGCCGGCATGAGCAATTTTGTCGCGCCCGCGATCGCCTCGGTGATGCTGCCGTTTTTTGATATCGTCGGCGTGGTCTGGGCGTACACCGGTCTGTATGTGTTTGCTGGTGTGCTGACGTTTATCATTCGCGTCCCGCAACCGAATCACGGCGCGCTGCGTAGGGTGAAGTCAAAACCCGCCGTCACGTCGCAGTAAACGACAGGGGAGCGCCATGCTCCCCTCTGTCGCTCAGTTTTTTACCACGTCCTGTAACGCATCCTGAAGCTCATACCAGCGGAAGCGAAAACCCGACGCCTCCAGTCGTTTGGGCAGCACATGTTGCCCACCCAGCACCAGCACAGAAGATTCACCCATCATCAGTTTTATGGCACTGGCTGGGGTGCGCATAAAAGCAGGGCGGTGCATCACTTCGCCCAGCGTGGCGGCAAACTGCTCATTGCGCACGGCATAGGGCGAAACCATGTTAAAAGGGCCGCTGCAGTCGTCATTGTCCAGCAACCACATAATGCCATTGACCATGTCATCAATATGAATCCACGGCATATACTGTTTGCCGCTGCCGATAGGGCCACCGATACCCAGTTTAAACGGCAGTTTCATTTTACTCAGCGCGCCGCCCTCGCGCGCCAGCACGACACCGGTTCGCAGCAGGCAGACGCGCGTGCGCTCTGTTTGAGCGGTCAGCGCCAACTGCTCCCAGCGGGCACACAGCTCGTGGGTAAACTCATTTTGGCCGGGATCATCCTCGGTTAATACGACGTCGCCACTGTTGCCATAAAAGCCCGTCGCCGATCCCGAAATGAAGACGCGCGGTGGTGTGGTGCTGGCATTGATCAGTGAGGTGATGCGTTCCGTGATTTGCCAGCGGCTCTCGCACAACTGCTGTTTATGCGCCTCGGTCCAGCGTTTATCAGCGATGGGTTCGCCGGCCAGATTTATGACGGCATCGATGCCGTCAAGCGACTGCTGTTGCGCCAGGCCTGACCAGAGCGCGATATCCTCCCCCAGCTTTTCTCGTGCGGCGGCCACGTCGCGGGTGACCACGCTAACCTCGTGACCGAAGTGTTGTAAACGTGGGATAAGATGGCGGCCAATAAGCCCGGTTCCACCGGTGATTAAGATATGCATAGTGCGGCTCCGTCTGATTTTTTATTTTTTGCTTACTTCATCATAGAAGAGTCGTACCCGTGTGGCGTGAGCCGCTTCGTAATTTAGCGAGTTGACCCCAAACATCGGACCAGCGCCTGGTTGTTTTCAGAAATAAAAGTCGGTAAACATGAGGCACCCCTTTTAGCCATTCGAGGTAGCAGATGAATTACCCTTCCATCACCCTGTGGTCAGATTCATCTTTCTTTAGTCCTTATGTCATGTCGGCTTATGTTGCGCTCAGCGAAAAAGGGGTGCCTTTTAGCGTAAAGCGTCTCGATTTATCGCAAAACCAGCAGCGTGCGGAAACCTACCGCGATCTGTCGTTAACCTGCCGTGTGCCGACCTTACAGGTCGATGACTTTATGCTGAGTGAATCCTCGGCGATCTGCGAATACCTTGAGGAGCGTTTTGCCGCCCCCGAGTACGAACGTCTTTATCCCAAAGATCGCGAGAAACGTGCGCGCGCCCGGCAAATTCAGGCCTGGCTACGCAGCGATCTGATGCCGATTCGCCAGGAGCGTCCTACCGAGGTGTTGTTTGCGGGAGAGCACTTTGCGCCGTTGTCGCCAGCGGCACTGGAAGCGGCGGATAAACTGATCGCCGCCGTACAGCGCCTGTTACCGGAGCGGCAGCAAAATTTATTTGGTGAGTGGTGCATTGCAGATACCGATTTGGCTGTCATGCTTAATCGACTGGCGCTGCATGGTGATACGTTGCCTGCGCGTTTACAACATTATGCCGAGTTTCAATGGCAGCGAGCATCAGTCCAGTTATGGTTAGCGGAAAGCGGCAAAAATCGCTAGCGATCGGCGCTTGCTCAACCCGTCATAAGTGATTACCTTACGACTGATAAAAACGTGGCAAACAGCGCGTGCATAAAGACACGCTAAACAGGAAAGGGTTACGGATGGTGGATCACATTGCTGGTGGCGAAATCGAATGGGTCGATATCGTAAGCGAAGAGAATGAAGTCGTTGCACAGGCTACGCGTGCGCAGATGCGCGCGCAATGCTTACGTCACCGCGCAACCTATATCGTGGTTCATGACGGTATGGGCAAAATACTGGTTCAGCGCCGTACTGAAATCAAAGATTTTATGCCGGGTAAACTGGATGCAACTGCCGGTGGCGTGGTGCAGAGTGGCGAGGACATGCTGGAATCTGCGCGACGCGAAGCCGAAGAAGAGCTGGGCATTGCGGATGTTCCCTTTGCAGAACATGGCAAATTCTACTTTGAAGATGAGCATTGCCGCGTCTGGGGCGGCTTATTCAGTTGCGTGTCGCACGGCCCCTTTGCCATGCAGGAAGAAGAGGTGGATGAAATCTTCTGGATGACCCCGGATGAAATCACCGCGCGCTGTGATGAGTTTACCGATGATTCGCTTAAAGCCTTATCTTTATGGCTGAGTCGTAACAACGAAAACAGTCACTGATACCTTCTGTTAGCTTTGCGCGCGGTCATGGCCGTTCGCAAAGCTAGTCCTCTGTTTTAATCGCCGCCGCATTCCCGCCTGATTATCAGCTCCCCGTCTTTTAGCCATCAGTCGCGTTGTCAGGGCAACGCCGTCCATTCACCTTGCGCGCAAGAAACGGGCAGGGGATTTATGCTAGTCGGCCTGTCAGAACAGGAAAGCGGTTATGGGTCAACGGTGCGGTTCACCTTCACCGGACGATGACAAGGCGCAGGGCCGGTTCAGCGCTTGCTGTGACTGTGCGCCTGTCAGGCTGACAGCGGCAGGATGCGCACTGTCCTAATCGTACCACCGCCCACAGGTTAACCGCGTGGGCGGTGGTACAATGCGCACCCTTATACTGAGGGTGATCTAAGCCGGTTGCGCCTGGCGCATCTTTTCCCCGCGCCGCCGCAGCACTTCCATCACGATCAGTAATAAAAGCGAAGCCGCAATCATGATAGTGGCGGCCGCTGCAATGGTGGGATCGAGATTTTCGCGGATACCGGCAAACATCTGAATCGGCAATGTCCGCTGCGTTGGGCTGGCAAGGAATAGCGTCACGACCACTTCATCAAATGAGGTCGCAAACGCGAATAACGCGCCGGAAAATACGCCGGGTGCAATCAGCGGCAGGGTGACTTTACGAAACGCCAGCAGCGGCGAGGCACCGAGGCTGGCGGCGGCCCGCGTCAGATTTGTGTCGTAACTTTTCAGCACGGCAATCACCGTGATCACCACAAAGGGCACGCCCAGCAGCGCATGGGCCAGTACCAGCCCAAGATAGCTGTTCAGCAGTGACAGTTTGGCGAAGAAGAAAAACATGCCAACGGCGATGATCACTACGGGCGCAACCATGGGAGAGATAATGATCGCCATCACCAGGGCTTTTCCGCGAAACTCACCGCGTACCAGGCCCATAGCGGCCAGCACCCCGAGGACGCTGGCCAGCAGCGTCGCCAGTGGGGCAACCAGCAGGCTGTTCATTAGCGCACCGATCCACTCCTTCGAGTGAAAAAAGGCCGCATACCAGCGCAGTGAAAAGCCACTTAGCGGATAGCTCAGAAACGAACTTTCGTTAAATGACAGCGGCACGATGACCAGGACAGGCACAATCAAAAACAGCAGTGCCGCTGCGCCGTAGAAATTAAACAGGTAGCGCCAGACCCGCAGCAACGTTGAACCTTGTTGTCTCATCATTCGCTCCTTAACGCACCGCAGCTTCGGATGAAGTCCGGGTGACACGTGAATACACCACATACAGCAACGTCACGATAATCAACAACTGGCTACCTAAGGCGGCGGCCATGCCCCAGTTCATGGTGCTGTTGGTAAAGAAGGCAACAAAGTAGCTGACCATTTGATCGTCCGGCCCGCCTAACAGGGCAGGTGTCACGTAGTAGCCAATCGCCATCATGAACACCAGTAGCGCACCTGCGGTAATCCCGGCAAATGTCTGTGGGACATAGACGCGCCAGAAGGCCACAAAGGGATGCGCACCCAGCGACACGGCAGCACGGACATAGCTGGGGGAAATGCCTTTCATTACCGCATACAGAGGCAGCACGATGAAGGGCAGTAGGATATGTGTCATCGAGATGTAGACGCCGACCCGGTTAAACACCAGCGTGAGCGGGCTGTCGATGAGACCTGTTGCCATTAAGGTCCGGTTAATTAATCCTCCAGACTGCAGCAGCACAATCCAGCTCGCGGTACGCACAATTAATGAGGTCCAGAAGGGCAGCAGCACCATAATCATCAGCAGGTTGGCCCGGTTAGACGGCTGTTTCGCCAGCCAGTAAGCCAGCGGATAGCCCAGGCCGACGCACAATAAAGTGACGACGGTCGCCATCCACAATGTGCGTAGCAGGACATTCACATAAAGCGCCTGATCGGGCGACTGTGGTGTGATGTCGCCGGTTTTGGCATCGACCTTATGGTCAAACACCGACAGCAGATAATAACTGGTATAAGGTTTGGCCACGCGTTTCAGGGTTTGCCAGGTGGACAGCTCTCCCCACATCGGCTGCTTGTCGATCAACGTTTGTTTGACGTTAAGGCCATCCTCGGGAGCCTGGCGAGGGACGGCCAGGATCAGCCGACGAAAGGTGCTGTCTTCATAACTTAACCGCTTAGCAATGCCGGAAATCTGGCCCTGTTCACGCGCCGCGCTGACTTCTTTTGCCATAGTGGCAAACAGGCTTTCATCCGGCAGCGCCTTGCCATCCCACTTGGTTAAGGCCTGGCTGGTTTGCGGGAGCCCATCTTTAAGCTCAGGGTTATTCACGCTCATACTGAGAATCGAGCCGATGGGAAATAAAAAACACACCACGACGAAAATCAGTAAAGGGGCAACTAAAAGCAGGGAGCGCTGCGTTTTGATCCAACCAGCCCGGTTGAATTTGTGACGCAGACTGAATGCGCCTTCCGTGCGTCTTACGGGCGCTGAATCCATAACGGGGTTTTGACTCATGCCGACCTCCTCAATGGTGCTGCCGGAGCGGGTCCGGCAGAGGGTTATTTCGCGGCCCAGGCGTTAAAGCGCTGTTCCAGTTCTTCACCATGTTCCAGCCAGAACGTCGCGTTCACCTGAACCGCCTTGGCCATATTGTCAGGCGCGGTGGGCAGTTGGGCTAAACGATCGGCAGCCAGCAGCTTGCCAGCCTGGATATTGGCAGGGCCATAAGGAATATTTTCGGCATAGACCTTTTGGTTTTCGGGTTTCAGCGTGAAGGCAATAAACTTTTCCGCCAGCGCTTTGTGTTTTGAGCCTTTCACAATGGCCCAGTTGTCGAAGTCGTACAGGTTGCCATCCCAGACGATTTTAAAGTTATGGCCTTCTGCCTGGGCGGTGCCGATGCGACCGTTATAGGCCGACGCCAGCGTTACGTCGCCTGAAACCAGCCACTGCAGGGGCTGTGCGCCCGATTCCCACCACTGAATGTTCGGCTTGAGCTGATCCAGCTTCTTAAAGGCACGATCCACGCCCGCCGGGGTTGCCAGCACGTTATAAACGTCTTCGCGCTTCACGCCATCCGCCATCAGCGCAATTTCCAGCGTGTATTTCGCGCTCTTACGCAAGGCGCGTTTGCCCGGGAATTTTTTCACGTCCCAAAAATCCGCCCAACTGGTTGGGGCCGTTTTTAGCTTGTTGCCATCGTAGGTCAGTACGGTAGACCAGACGAAGAAGCCTGCGCCACATTCGCTTACGCTGCCCTTGGCAAAGTCGGCTTTGTTACCCAACTTGCTCCAGTCCAGCGTTTCAAGCAGCCCTTCTTCACAACCACGTTCCAGTTCCGGGGTTTCGAGCTCGACCACGTCCCAGCCGACCTGTTTGGTTTCGACCATGGCACGGATGCGCGCCATCTCACCGTTATATTCACCCGCTTCTATGCCGTCATGACCTGAGGCCATAAAAGGCTTATAAAACGCTTTATCCTGCGCGTCTTTGTTGGTACCACCGAAAGAAACCACCGTAAGGTTTTCGGCCTGCGCCTGGACAGCCACCGCCGCCAGAACCAGTGCCGCTATATTTTTCATCATCCCCGGACTCCTGAATTATTATATTTGGGCAGAATTCTCTGCCCGGTGTTTGCTTTGCAATCTTAATGCCAGGGTACTGCCACGCTGCGGAACGGGCGGCGTGGCAGAACGCGAAACTCAATACTTGCCCAGAATACGGTTCAGCAGGTTCAGTGCCGTGCGGAACTGCGCGTCCGGGATGGTGAGCGGGTAGAGGAAGCGGATCACGTTGCCGTGCACGCCGCAGGTGAGCAGCAGCAGCCCCTCGTCCAGCGCCTGTTGCTGAATCGCTTTGGCGATGTCCGCACTGGGCTTGCCTGCGCCATCCATGAATTCAGCGGCGATCATTGAACCATGACCGCGCACCTCTGCCAGCGCTTTACAGCCTGCACCTTGCAGGGTTTCAACCAGTTGCCCACCCAGTTGCAGGGCTCGCTCGCTGAGGTTCTCATCGCGAATCACCTCAAGCACGGCCAGCGCGGCGGCAATGGCCGGTGGGCTGCCGGCGTAGGTGCCGCCCAGACCGCCGGGCAGCGGCGCATCCATCACCTCAGCCCGTCCTGATACCGCCGACAGCGGCATACCACCCGCCAGGCTTTTTGCCATTGTGATCAGGTCTGGCTGCACGTCGGGATAGTACTCACTGGCAAACAGCTTGCCGGTGCGGGCGAAGCCACTTTGAATCTCATCGGCGATGAGCAAAATGCCATGCTGATCGCACAGCTTACGCAGAGCGGTGACGAAGGCGGGCGGTGCCACATTAAAGCCGCCTTCACCCTGAATCGGTTCATAGATAATGGCCGCCACCTGTTGTGGGCTGATATCGCAGCGGAAAATGGCCTGCAAACTTTCCAGTGCATCATCCACGCTGCAGCCATGCAGTGCATTCGGGTAGCGGGCGTGAAATACTGAGCTGGCAAAAGGGCCAAAACCGGTTTTATAGGGGACCACTTTGCCGGTCAGCGACATCGTCATGTTGGTGCGACCGTGGAAAGCCCCCGTAAAGGCGATAACGCCAGGACGGCCCGTGGCGGCGCGTGCAATTTTCACCGCATTCTCAACGGCTTCCGCCCCGGTGGAGAAAAAAGTGGTTTTGGCGGGCCCATTCACCGGCACCAGCGCATTCAGTTTTTCTGCCAGGGCGATGTAGTTTTCGTAGGGCACGACCTGAAACGCGGTATGGGTAAAATGGTCGAGCTGTTCTTTGATGGCGGCGATGACTTTGGGATGGCGATGTCCGGTATTCAGCACGGCAATGCCTGCGCTGAAATCGATAATTTCGCGTCCCTGATGATCCCATAACGTGGCGTTTTCTGCTTTCACCGCATAGAAATCGCACATCACGCCCACGCCGCGCGGCGTAGCATTGAGACGACGAACCTGAACTTCACTGTTACTCATAACGCGACCTCATGGTGTTTGTTGCCATATTGTTACAGTGGAATCTGCCTCCTTGCTTTTTAGCGTTTTCAGGGTTTTATAATCCAGAGCCAGTTTTTTTTATTTTGAGGTACCAATTTTGCGAAGCTTACTCGGTGACCTGCTTGCACAACGTCTGGCCTCGCTTTCCGGCGGTACGCTGAATAAGCGATTGTATGATGTTTTGCAGTCAGCCATTCAGGATGGAGCCATTGCCACCGCGACGCGACTGCCCGCCAGCCGCGACCTTGCTCGTGAACTCGCAGTCTCACGTAACACCGTGCTGGCAGTTTATGAACAGCTTCAGTCTGAGGGTTACTTACAAACCCGTACCGGAAGCGGCACCTTCGTCAGTGCGGTATTACCGGAACAGGCACCGGGAGAGCCGCTGGTCAGGCCGGTAACGCCGCCGATGAAACCCGTCCGGCTGTCGCGACGGGGTTCACGTCTGCTGGCGAACAGCGGTGCCGGGAGCCATCAGTGGGGCGCGTTTATGCCCGGCGTACCGGACGTCAGCCATATGCCGCACGACATCTGGCGAAAAATACAGCTTCGCCTCAGCCGGCGGCTGCCGGTTGAGAATCTTAGCTATGCCAGCCACGGCGGCTGCGTCGAGTTACAACAGGCGCTGGCCGATTACCTGCGGGTGATCCGATCGGTGAACTGCAGCCCCGAGCAGATCCTGGTCACCGCCGGAACGCATCAGTCGCTGGATCTGCTGGCGAAAATGCTCTGCGATCCCGGTGACAGGGCTATCGTGGAAGAGCCGGGATACTGGGGAATTCGTAATGTGCTGGCGGTGAATGGGGTGACGCTGATTCCCACTCAGGTTGACGACCAGGGGCTGGTTTTGCCCCCTGAGCAGCCGGACAGCCCGGTACCGCGCCTGATTTGTGTGACGCCTTCCCACCAGTACCCACTGGGTGCGGTGATGAGCCTGCAACGGCGCCATGAATTACTGGAGCGCGCCAAAAGCAGCGGCAGTTGGGTGGTGGAAGATGACTACGATGGTGAGTTTCGTTTTACCGGTAGCCCGATCCCGGCGCTACAGGGCCTGGCGGCGGATGCACCAGTGATCTATCTGGGCACCTTCAGCAAAACGCTGTACCCGGGCATCCGGCTCAGCTACATGGTGGTGCCTAAATCCATGGCCGCACGCATGAAAATGGCACACTCAGAGCTGTATCGTGGCGGCTACGGCCTGGTGCAGCTCACCCTGGCGGAGTTTATTCGGGAAGGGCACTATGCGGCCCACGTTCGGCGCATGCGGCAGATTTACAGCCGTCGCCGGGCCGTGCTGGTGGAGGTGATTAGCACCTCGCTGGGCGCTGACTGGATTGTGCACCACAGCAATGCAGGTTTGCATCTGGTGCTCAGGCTGCCCGACAGCATCGACGATGTGGCCTTCAGCGCAGAGTTAGAACAGTGCGGTGTGTTAACGCGTCCGCTTTCATCCTACTACCTGCAAGGGACGCCGCAGCGAGGCTTGCTGCTGGGCTACGCCTGCGTTAACGAGGCAGATATCCCCGCCGCCTTTGCGCCTGTCCTTGCCCGGTTGGAACATCATCTGCAAATTGCCTCAGTTTCGCCCTGAGGCACCATCAGCGTGCATCACCCTGGATTGCCTGATTCTGTGAGCAATCTCACGTTGAATTAATGTTAAATATAAAAAGACAATAAAATACAATGGCCTGCAAAGTGATTTTGTAAGCCGTTTCTTTTCCTGTTGTCAAATTCTGCTTGTGCAAATCAAAGGCGTTGTGGTAGTGCTAAAAAAAGGCCCGCCAGAATTCGCACGTCAAAAGGATGATGCATGAATCGTGCCGACACCTTTTTTATCCTGTTTACGAGAGTACGCCATGAGAAATTTTGTCAGTTTTCGCAACATCAAAAAGAGCTACGACGGCGACAAGCTGGTGGTGCGCAACCTCAATCTGGATGTGGCAGAAGGGGAGTTTTTGACTCTTTTAGGGCCATCTGGCTCCGGGAAAACCACCAGCCTGATGATGCTGGCCGGATTTGAAACGCCCACCGATGGTGAAATCCTGCTGCGTGATAAACCCCTTCACACCTTGCCGCCGCATCAACGTGATATCGGTATGGTATTCCAAAACTATGCGCTTTTTCCCCACATGACGGTGGCGGAAAATCTGGCGTTTCCGTTGTCGATTCGCCGTTTGAGCAAAGCCGATATCAGTGTGCGGGTTAAGCGGGTGCTGGATATGATTAAACTCACTTCGCTGGCAGACCGCTATCCCGCGCAGATGTCTGGGGGGCAGCAGCAGCGCGTGGCCCTGGCGCGGGCGCTGGTCTTTGAACCCAAACTGATCCTGATGGATGAGCCGCTAGGCGCGCTGGATAAACAACTGCGCGAGCACATGCAGATGGAGATTAAGCAGCTCCACAGCATGCTCGGGCTAACCATTGTCTATGTCACGCATGACCAGAGTGAAGCCATGACCATGTCAGACCGGGTGGCGGTCTTCAATGATGGAATGATCCAGCAAATGGACAGCCCGCATAAACTTTATGAGCAGCCCGATAACGCCTTTGTGGCGCAGTTTATCGGCGAAAATAACAGCCTGTTGGCCACGCAGTCGGGACAGCATGGCGATTATTATCAGGTGACGCTGGATAACGGTGTTCAGCTGGATGCGCTGAAGGTGCGCCCGAGCTCGCCTGGTAAGAAAATACAGCTCAGTATTCGCCCAGAACGCATCAACGTGAACGCCGACAAACCGGGCGAACAGTCTGTTCAGGCCAGGATACAGCAGTTTATCTATCTGGGGGATCACGTGAGAATGCTCACTGAGGTTGCCGGGCAGGGGAATTTTATGGTGAAAATGGCCGCATCTGAGGTGTCACCCGACTGGAAGGCCGGCAGTGAAGTGAGACTGTCCTGGCAGCCTCAGCACCTGCGCGCGCTTGACGTTACGCTGCAATAGGCAAAAAAAAGAGCATGCAGTCTGCATGCTCTTGTTCAGCCATGGAAACTTAGCCTTCAGCCTGCTGCGACTGAATCGCCGTCAGAGCGATGGTGTAGACGATGTCATCCACCAGCGCGCCACGTGACAGGTCGTTGACCGGTTTACGCATGCCCTGCAGCATTGGCCCGATTGAAATCAGGTCAGCTGAACGCTGTACCGCTTTATAGGTGGTATTACCGGTATTGAGATCCGGGAAAATAAACACCGTTGCGCGACCGGCAACCTGCGAGTTGGGGGCTTTGGATTTTGCCACGTCTTCCATAATCGCCGCGTCATACTGCAACGGACCATCAATCACCAGATCTGGACGTTTTTCCTGGGCAAGTCGCGTTGCTTCGCGCACTTTCTCCACGTCGCTACCTGCACCTGAGTTACCGGTTGAGTAGGAGATCATCGCGACGCGCGGATCGATGCCGAAGGCTTTGGCGGAATCGGCAGACTGAATGGCAATTTCTGCCAGCTGTTCAGCGGTGGGGTCCGGGTTGATCGCGCAGTCGCCGTAGACCAGCACCTGCTCCGGAAGCAGCATAAAGAACACCGATGAGACCAGCGAACTGTTGGGTGCGGTTTTGATCAGCTGTAACGGCGGACGGATGGTGTTTGCAGTGGTATGCACTGCGCCGGAGACCAGCCCGTCGACTTCACCACTTTCCAGCATCATGGTGCCCAGCACCACGTTATCTTCCAGCTGTTCCTGAGCAACCACTTCGGTCATGCCTTTGCTTTTACGCAGTTCGACCAGACGTGGAACGTAGTTCTGGCGAACCACTTCGGGATCAACAATCTCAATCCCTTTGCCCAGCTCAACGCCCTGAGCTGCCGCAACGCGCTGGATTTCATCCGGATTGCCTAACAGAACACAGGTCGCGATGCCGCGCTCGGCGCAGATGGCTGCCGCTTTGACGGTGCGGGGTTCATCCCCTTCCGGCAGCACAATGCGTTTGCCTGCCTTGCGTGCCAGCTCGGTCAACTGATAGCGGAAGGCCGGCGGTGACAGGCGACGGCTGCGTTCAGACGTGGCCGTCAGGGATTCAACCCAGTCAGCATTGATGTAGCTGGCAACGTACTCCTGGACTTTCTCAATACGCTGCGTGTCGTCCACGGGCACTTCAAGGTTGAAGCTTTGCAGGCTAAGCGAGGTTTGCCAGGTGTTGGTTTTCACCATAAATACCGGCAGGCCGGTCTGGAAGGCACGTTCGCACAGTTTGGCGATGCGCTCATCAATTTCATAGTTACCGGTTAAGAGGATGGCACCAATCTCAATACCGTTCATTGCCGCCAGGCAGGCAGCAACCAGCACATCAGGACGGTCGGCAGAGGTGACCAGCAGCGAGCCTGGACGGAAGTGCTCAAGCATGTGCGGAATGCTGCGTGCGCAGAACGTCACTGATTTTACGCGGCGCGTCTGAAGTTCACCCTCGTTAATGACCCGGGCGTTAAGGTGGCGGCACATATCAATGGCGCGGGTGGCAATCAGGTCGAAGCTCCAGGGCACACAACCCAGGATGGGCAGTGGGCTGTTGGCAAACAGCTGGTCAGGATTGATGTTGGCAATGCTGGCCTTTGACGAATCATCGAAAATTTCTGACAGGTCGGGGCGCGTGCGGCCCTGTTCGTCGACCGGCGCGTTCAGTTTGTTAATGATCACGCCAGTGATGTTTTTATTCTTTGACCCGCCAAAGCTGCTTTGCGTCAGTTCAATACGCTCTTTAAGCTGTGCAGGCGAATCGTTGCCCAGCGCGGTCACAAAGACGATTTCAGCGTTTAACGTTTTGGCGATTTCATAGTTCAGAGCGTTGGCAAACTGGTGCTTGCGCGTGGGGACTAAGCCCTCGACCAGGACCACTTCAGCATTCTGGGTATTGGCGTGGTAGCGGGCAATAATCTCTTCCATCAGCACATCTTGCTGATTTGACCCCAACAGCGATTCCACGCGGGACATTGGCAACGGCTCTGCGGCCGGAATGCCTGAACTCTTGCGCACAATGCTGGTGGTCTGGTCTGGTGCATTGCCGCCCGCACGCGGTTGAGCAATGGGTTTGAAAACGCTCAGTCGAACGCCTTTACGTTCCATGGCGCGAATGACGCCAAGGCTAACGCTGGTCAGACCGACGCTGGTGCCGGTCGGAATGAGCATAATTGTACGTGACACGATTGAACCTCTCAGATTTCACTGGGTGTCAAAACAACGCCGTCAGCATGGGCTGACGGCGAAAGGAGATCAGGCGGTAAGACGTGCGGCGTCGCGGGCAATCACTAACTCTTCGTTAGTCGGAATCACCACAGCCGGGCGGGTGCCTTCTTTATTGATAAAACCTGACTTGCCAAAGCGTGCCGCCAGGTTGCGGTCGTGGTCAAGCTCAAAGCCAAGCAGCGCCAGTTTATTTAAGGTCAGCTCGCGCACCATTGCCGCATTTTCGCCGATACCACCGGTAAAGATTACACCATCAAGACGGCCGTCCATCAGCGCCGTATAGCTACCAATGTATTTGGCAAGACGATGGCAGAAGACATCCATCGCGCGTTTGGCATCCGCTTTCGTTGCATAGTTATCTTCCACATAACGGCAGTCGCTGGTGACTTCGGTGAGCCCTAACAGGCCGGACTCTTTGGTCAACATTTTGTTGATGGCGTCAACGCTCATGCCTAAGGTGTCGTGCAGGAAGAAAATAATCGCGGGATCGATGTCGCCACTGCGGGTACCCATCACCAGGCCTTCCAGCGGTGTCAGCCCCATAGAGGTATCCACACACTCACCGTTACGGATAGCAGAAACAGACCCACCGTTACCGAGGTGACAGGTAATAATGTTCAACGTTTCCAGCGGCTTGTTGAGCATTTTTGCCGCTTCGTGGGTCACATAGTAGTGACTGGTGCCGTGCGCGCCATAGCGACGAAGGCCATGTTCTTTATAAAGCGCATACGGCAGCGCATAAAGATAGGACTCTTCCGGCATTGTCTGATGGAAAGCCGTGTCGAAAACCGCCACATTCTTGTCGGACAAATGGGGGAAGGTTTTCATGGCTTCATCAATACCGATCAGGCCGGCTGGGTTATGCAGTGGTGCAAAAGATGACGCATCTTTGATACCCTGCACGACAGACTGAGAAATGACCACTGACTGCGTGAGTTTTTCGCCGCCGTGAACAATACGGTGACCTATTGCTGCGATTTGTGCTGAAAGCTCTGGTTTTTGTGCCAGAATTGTTTTAACAATGAAATTCAGCGCTTCGCTGTGGGCAGCGCCAGCACCCAGAGGGGCTTCCTGCTTCTGGCCCTCAAGTTTCCATTTAATCCGCGCTTCGGGAAGGTGGAAGCATTCTGCCAGGCCAGACAGGAATTCTTCACCGCTGGTGGGATTAAGGATGGCAAACTTAAGGGAAGAGCTGCCGCAGTTCAGAACCAGTACTAACTTACTCGACATGGAAGTACCTATTTGTTAAAAGTGGCTAAAAATAACGCAATCAGACTTACAGCGTAGCCCATTGAAGCAGCCAGATTAATGACAGAAGTCATACCCAGGTCAAAATAGTGCGTTTTACGCAAAAAAATTTGAGTTTTTACGCATAAATTTGAAAATTCGCTTAAAACGGGCCTTGTCGTCTCTGTTACAAGGAAAGTTGCGGCAGGGACGTTGTTAAATCGGCGACAGAATAGCCGGAGTCACCTTTAAAGACAAAAACATTTGAAGGATGTTACGTAAAGTTGTGTCGTTATAATTATTTTTCAAAAAATACAGCATTAGTTGAGGCGAGCCATGGCGAATGAATCTCACACCGGCTGGTTCCGGATGTTTCAACGCGGACAGCATTATATGAAGACCTGGCCCAACGATAAACGCCTGGCGCCAGTCTTTCCTGAAAATCGTGTCTCTTCGGCGACACGGTTTTCAATTCGCTTTATGCCGCCGCTGGCGATCTTTACGTTAACGTGGCAAATCGCGATGGGTGGCCAACTTGGCCCAGCGGTCGCGACGGCCCTGTTCGCCTGCAGTTTGCCCATGCAGGGTTTATGGTGGTTAGGTAAGCGTTCGGTCACGCCATTGCCGCCCACGCTGCTGCGCTGGTTTCACGAGGTGCGCACGAAACTGGAAGCCGCAGGGCAGGCGATTGCCCCGGTTGAGGGGAAACCCACATACCAGGCGCTGGCCGATCTGCTTAAGCGTGCCTTCAAGCAACTGGACCGGACATTTCTGGACGATCTTTAATCTGCGCCGTGCGGCAAATTATTGCACCCAAACCCGCGCTTAAATCAATGAAAAGCGATGTGGCAACGCCCACATCGTTTCCCCTGTGTAATTATCCTTCCATCGTATAAAACCTGAACGGCCAGCGGGCTTGAGGAAGAGATGATGGAAATGACCCATGCACAACGTTTGATCCTGACAAACCAGTACAAAATCATGGCGATGCTGGAGCCGGAGAACGCCGAACGTTTTCGTCGCTACCAAACCATCATTGAGCGTGGTTACGGCCTGCAGATGCGTGAACTGGATAAAGAATTTGGCAAACTACCCGAAGAAACCTGCCGCACGCTCATCGACATTATGGAGATGCACCATGCGCTGCAGGTTTCCTGGTCAAACCTTAAAGCCGAAGGCGACATCGATCCACGACGTCTGGCGTTCCTGGGTTTTGATGCCGCCACGGAATCGCGTTATCTGGGCTACGTGCGTTTTATGGTGAATACCGAAGGGCGCTATACCCATTTTGATGCCGGCACGCACGGCTTTAATGCGCAAACGCCGATGTGGGAAAAGTATCAACGGATGCTGGCTTTGTGGCAGACTTGTCCTCGCCAATACCATTTAAGCGTAAACGAGATTGCGCAAATCATTAACGCCTGATGAGGAGTGACGCGTGGAGTACAGTGGTTTTTTATTTGATTTAGATGGCACCTTAGTTGATTCACTACCGGCGGTAGAACGTGCCTGGAGCAACTGGGGTGCACGTCATGGCATTGCGGCTAATGAAATTCTGGACTTCATTCACGGTAAGCAGGCTATTACTTCACTGCGCCACTTCATGTCGGGCCAGTCAGAAGAAGCGATACAGGCTGAGTTTCTGGCGCTGGAAAAAACAGAAGCAGAAGACACCGACGGCGTGCAGGCGCTGCCAGGCGCAAAAGCGCTGCTCACGCAACTGGATGCGTTGCAGATCCCCTGGGCGATTGTCACCTCAGGTTCCGTGCCGGTGGCACATGCGCGCCATAAAGCAGCAGGATTACCGCAGCCTGCCGTGTTTATTACGGCTGAGCAGGTGGCAAAGGGCAAACCGGAACCCGATCCTTACTTACTTGGGGCAAAAATGCTGAAACTCTCTCCGGCCGACTGTGTCGTGGTCGAAGACGCGCCTGCTGGTGTGATGTCAGGATTGGCGGCAGGCTGTGCTGTCATTGCCGCCAATGCGCCAGATGATACACCACGCATCGATGAGGTGGCGCTGCGCCTGACCTCACTGACATCGCTGGTGGTCACCCAACAGACGACGGGCAAGTTTGCTTTTCACAGTAAAGACTAAGCAGAACGTGGCGGCGTGCAGCCGCCCGTATCAGAGCGGCGAATCCTGCGAAATTTCATCCAGAGACAGGCTAAAGCTGGGAATAAACACCTCGACGAAATAGCTCATTTCGGGTGAGCGACGTTGGCTCAGGGTTTTCTCCAGCCGCGCCTTTGCTAATAAAAATTCATTGTTGCCGGCCGACAGCTCTTCAAGGCATTTTACGTACGCGCAAAGTGCATCGGCCTGCTTCACCACGGCTTTCTCTTCTTCACTGTGCAGGTGCTCATCAATCAGCGGGCGGTAAATATCCTGCAGTTCTTCCGGCAGCATCTCAATCAACTTCTGCTGCGCAATCTTTTCAATCTTTTTGTATTCGTGGGCTATCTGCGCGTTGTAGTACTTCACCGGCGTCGGTAAATCGCCGGTCAGCACTTCACTGGCATCGTGATACAGCGCCATCATAGCGATGCGCTCGGCATTGAGATTGCCATTGAACTTCTTGTTCTTAATGGCGGCCAGGGCATGGGCAACCATCGCCACCTGCAAACTGTGTTCCGAGACGTTTTCGGTGCGTACGTTACGCATCAGCGGCCAGCGGTTGATCAGTTTGAGACGGGAAAGGTGGGCGAAGAAATGGCTTTGAGTCATGGTGGTTCCTGTTTGCAACAGGGGAGAGGCGAGCTCTCCCCGACATCACATCAGTATAGGCGCAACAGGACTACTGACGGTAGCCCTGCAGGAAACGGCCAAACTTATTGATCGCCATCTCCAGATCGTCAACGCGTGGCAGCGTGACGATTCGCAGGTGATCGGGCCACGGCCAGTTAAACGCCGTGCCCTGTACCAGCAGGACCTTCTCCTGCAACAGGAAATCCAGCACCATTTTCTGATCGTCGTGAATATTGAATTTTTTAGCATCAATACGTGGGAACATGTAGAGCGCGCCCTGCGGCTTCACACAGCTGACGCCGGGGATCTCGTTGATCAGTTCCCAGGCACGTTGGCGCTGCTCATAGAGCCGTCCACCGGGCACAATGAATTCACTAATGCTTTGGTAGCCACCCAGCGCAGTCTGAATCGCGTGCTGCGCCGGTACATTGGCACACAGGCGCATGGATGCCAGCATTTCCAGGCCTTCGATATAGCCTTTCGCATGCTTTTTAGGGCCGTTCAGCACCATCCAGCCCTGGCGGAAACCCGCGACGCGGTAGGTTTTAGACAGGCCATTAAAGGTGACGGTCAGTAAATCCGGTGCCAGCGCAGCGATAGAATGGTGCTGTGCCGCGTCATACAGAATTTTGTCGTAGATTTCGTCAGCAAAAATAATCAGGTTATGCTGACGGGCAATCTCAACCACTTCCATTAACAGCTCTTTGCTGTAAACCGCACCGGTGGGGTTATTGGGATTGATAATCACAATGCCACGGGTGCGCGGCGTGATTTTACTGCGGATATCATCAAGATCCGGGAACCAGCCTGCGGATTCATCACACAGATAGTGCACGGCCTTGCCGCTCGACAGGGACACGGCGGCGGTCCACAACGGATAGTCGGGCGCAGGCACCAGCATTTCATCACCGCTGTTCAGTAACGCCTGCATAGCCTGGACAATCAGTTCTGACACACCATTGCCGATGTAAATGTCCTCGACCGTAACGTCGCGCATATCGCGCGCCTGGTAGTGCTGCATAATGGCTTTGCGGGCAGAATACAGCCCTTTGGAATCACAGTACCCCTGCGCACTGGGGAGATTGCGGATGACATCAACCAGAATCTCATCCGGCGCTTCGAAACCAAAAGGTGCCGGATTGCCGATGTTCAACTTAAGAACTTTATTACCTTCTTCTTCAAGGCGTTTAGCCTCTTTTAAAACCGGCCCACGAATGTCGTAACAGACATTGTCCAGTTTGCCGGATTTATCAATTTGAAAAGTCATTGTGGCCGCCTTAATGTGCAGAATCCTTTTGCCTGCCGCTGAAAACAAACCTGCACAATGTACTCTCCTCAGGCCTACAAAAGAAGGGCAAGAAACGGTTTTGGCGTGTTCAGCATCTTTGTCTTCGGGCAGACGACGTAATGCATATTGGTTATCATGCAGTCCGGTTGAAACGTTTGGTTTATAAGGCTTTCCTGGTTTATTGTTCTGTGAGTAAAAGTTGAGCGCTGGGTAATGTCTGCTTTTATTATGCCGATAATGAACCTGAAGGCCGTGACACAATCTGAGTGTGCGCAATGCGTCATGAGCGAAATAGTTTAATTATGCTTTATTAATGCATAAAATTTGCGCGGCTTTGACCACAGTTAATCAGAGTAACCTGAAAAACAACGGTTGCTCTTGATGTTAACGCATTTATATCTAAGGTTTTTTTAACGATTATTAAGGCCGACAGAAATAATGCAGAGCATCTTCAATGCATGTTTCGACAATGAAAAGTCGTATTTACTGTTTTCCGGCAGGTTACGTCCGCTCAGGAGGGACAAGGATGAATGTAAGATGCGATTTGATCAAAATATGCAATGCTTTTCATAAAAACATTTCCATTTTGCGGTCAAAAATGATTAAGTATAATTTACTATTTGATGAGATTAAACGCTACACACCGTTAGCGTATTCCAGACCTGTTTACCCCTGCTTAACCGCATTTTGGGGGTAGAAAAAAGACAACTACACAGCTTCCCGCATTTTTGCATCCCGTGCCTTCGGCACAGAAGTTGTCTCTGTCTTCAGGAGCCGGTTTCCTTGTTTTGCAGGGAAGTTCCGTCTTCCTCCGTAAGTAAATTTTATGTCGGCCCTTTGCCGGGACGCCATGAAGCATCATTACCGCTTATCGCTTTGATAAGCATGTAATAACACCAGGATAGTAGTTCTTAAAAATCTAATAAGTGAAGAAAAAAACATGACTAATGCAAATCGTCCGATACTCAATCTCGATCTCGATCTGCTCCGAACTTTTGTTGCTGTTGCTGATTTGAACACCTTTGCAGCCGCCGCTGCTGCGGTGTGCAGAACGCAATCGGCAGTAAGTCAGCAGATGCAACGTCTGGAACAACTGGTTGGTAAAGAGTTGTTTGCCAGACATGGCCGCAACAAGTTGTTAACAGAACACGGTATTCAGCTTCTGGGCTATGCCAGGAAAATCCTGCGTTTTAACGATGAAGCCTGTACTTCCCTGATGTACAGCAACATCCAGGGCGTACTGACGATTGGCGCTTCTGACGATACGTCCGACACCATTCTGCCATTCCTGTTAAACCGCGTGACCTCTGTCTATCCAAAACTGGCGATTGATGTTCGCGTGAAACGCAATCCCTTTATGATGGAAATGCTGAACCAGGGCGAAGTCGATTTAGTTGTCACGACCTCCAGCCCGGGTAACTTTACTCACCAGGTCCTGCGCACGTCGCCGACCTTGTGGTACTGCGCGGCGGATTACGTGTTCCAGCGTGGGGAAGCGATTCCACTGGTATTACTTGATGAGCCAAGCCCGTACCGCGATATGGCGATTGACCATCTTAATGAAGCTGGTATTCCGTGGCGTATCTCCTACGTTGCATCAACCCTGGCGGCCGTGCGCGCTGCGGTGAAAGCAGGATTAGGTGTAACGGCGCGTCCGGTAGAAATGATGAGCCCGGAATTGCGTGTCATGGGTGCCGCTGAAGGCTTACCGGTATTACCTGATACGCAATATCTGCTGTGTCGCAATGCTGACAGTGATAACGAGCTGGCGCTGGCGATCTTTAATGCTATGCAGTCTACGCACGATCCTTACAACATGGTGGCCAATGCCGATGGCACATTGTTGCTGGATGATGAAGAGTAAATACCGCATTCTTTTGCAAAAAATGCGCAATTTAGCAGCACGATAACCTCTGTAAATACGCCTCTTGTCCTGTAAAAAGGACAGGGGGCTTTTTTTTAGGCTTTTTCTTGCGCAAAAAAACCGATTTTCGAGGTGTTGTCTTTACTTGCTGTCAGCCACCCGCAATCGAGCGGACGTGAGAGAAGGACGTCTGTAAAATGTGAAATAGTTGATTCGAATCAGTCTGATAACTGCTGAAATTTAACACAAAAAAGATAATTCTGTGTTCTGGATCAACAAAATAGCCATTCCAAAGGGAAGGAAAAGCCTGAAAATCCTGTCAAAATATGGGGGTTAAATGCACGATCCATGCGCGCAAATACCCGCTACACTAAAATTACCCTTACAGACTGAAGCGATTTAGCTGGAAACACGCGCATCATATGTTAATAATATGATGCAGGTGTAAAATAAAGTTTGGATACTTTTGTCTAAGTTGACAAAAGGTTATAGAAAGGAGTAAAAAACCCCATAAAATTGCTGCTTATTTCAGAGTAACAGCAAAATTTGTAAGGTTTTTATCCTTCCCTTTGAATCGATGTGGTGAGTTTGCTGCCAGAACCCGAGCAGGATGCCAGCGCCACTTTTGATGAGTAAGCAAAGAGTATGTTAACTACCACCGAAATCATCGCTCAGCATTGGGCATTCGTCGTTTTTATCGTCATTGCATTTGGCCTCTGTGCGTTTATGTTAACCGGAGGATGGCTGCTTGGCGGCAGAGCGCGTGCCCGTTACAAAGACACACCTTTTGAGTCCGGCATTGAATCTGTCGGTGATACTCACCTCCGCTTGTCAGCAAAATTCTACCTGGTGGCGATGTTCTTCGTTATCTTCGACGTAGAAGCTCTCTTTTTATACGCATGGGCGACTTCAATCCGCGAAAGTGGATGGATCGGCTTTGCGGAAGCCGCAATTTTCATTTTGGTGCTCCTGGCGGGCTTGGTTTATCTGGTGCGCATTGGCGCGTTGGACTGGACGCCTGCACGCCGCCGAATCGTGGTTAAAACTCCCACGGTAAGTCACACCAATCCTCACAAGCAGTAAAAGAGAGGCAATAAGATGGACTATACGCTCACCCGCATAGACCCAAACGGTGGTGAGAACGACCGTTACCCTCTGCAAAAGCAGGAAATCGTCAGCGATCCGCTGGAGCAGCACGTTCATCGCAGCGTTTACATGGGCAAGCTCGAACATGCCCTGCACGACATGGTGAACTGGGGACGTAAAAATTCCCTGTGGCCGTACAACTTTGGTCTTTCCTGCTGCTACGTTGAGATGACGACCTCTTTCACCGCCGTGCACGATGTGGCGCGCTTTGGTGCTGAGGTTATGCGTGCTTCTCCACGTCAGGCTGACTTTATGGTGATCGCCGGTACGCCATTTACCAAAATGGCCCCGGTGATTCAGCGTTTGTACGATCAAATGCTGGAGCCGAAATGGGTCATTTCCATGGGTGCCTGTGCCAACTCAGGCGGCATGTACGATATCTATTCTGTCGTGCAGGGCGTGGATAAGTTCCTGCCGGTTGACGTTTATATCCCAGGCTGCCCGCCGCGTCCTGAAGCCTATATGCAGGCGCTACTGCTGCTGCAGGAGTCGATTGGCAAAGAGCGTCGTCCCCTGTCATGGGTGGTCGGTGATCAGGGCGTTTATCGTGCCAATATGCAGTCTGAGCGTGAACGTAAGCGTGGCGAACGTATTGCAGTAACCAACCTGCGTACACCAGACGAAGTTTAAGTTAACCGTATGGATGGAATTCGTGCCTGCAGCAGACAACATCACAAATTAATGCATGGCACCATCCTGACGCCTTCATTTGAGCGCCTGTTATCAGGCCGGAATGGTGAGTAACGTATGACAGATTTGACCACGCAAGATCTCGCTCAGCCACTATGGCAAACCCGCGATCACCTGGATGATCCGGTGATTGGCGAGCTGCGTAATCGTTTTGGGCCGGATGCCTTTACCGTTCAGGCCACCCGCACCGGTATTCCGGCGGTGTGGATAAAGCGTGAACAGCTGCTGGAAATCATTACATTCCTGCGTAAATTACCTAAGCCGTACGTCATGCTCTATGACCTGCACGGCATGGACGAACGTTTACGTACCCACCGCGCAGGTTTACCTGACGCGGATTTTTCCGTTTTCTACCACCTGCTGTCGATTGAACGCAATCGCGACATCATGCTCAAGGTGGCTTTATCTGAAAACGATATGCATGTGCCGACCATCACCACTATTTTCGCCAATGCCAACTGGTACGAGCGCGAAACCTGGGAGATGTTTGGCATCACCTTTGATGGTCACCCGCATCTGACGCGCATTATGATGCCGCAGACCTGGGAAGGGCATCCGCTGCGTAAGGATTATCCCGCGCGCGCGACCGAGTTCGATCCTTTTACGCTGACGAAGCAGAAAGAAGATCTGGAAATGGAAGCGTTGACGTTCAAGCCTGAAGACTGGGGCATGAAACGCAGCACCGCCAATGAAGACTTTATGTTCCTCAACCTCGGTCCAAACCACCCCTCCGCGCACGGTGCTTTCCGCATCATTTTGCAACTGGATGGTGAAGAGATCGTCGACTGCGTCCCGGACATTGGTTATCACCACCGTGGCGCGGAGAAGATGGGCGAGCGTCAGTCCTGGCACAGCTACATTCCTTACACCGACCGTATCGAGTACCTCGGTGGCTGCGTCAACGAAATGCCTTACGTACTGGCGGTAGAAAAACTGGCCGGTATCGTTGTCCCTGACCGCGTTAATGTGATTCGCGTTATGCTCTCCGAGCTGTTCCGCATTAACAGTCACCTGCTGTACATCTCCACCTTTATTCAGGACGTCGGTGCCATGACACCGGTGTTCTTTGCCTTTACCGACCGCCAGAAAATTTATGACGTGGTTGAGGCGATTACCGGTTTCCGTATGCACCCGGCCTGGTTCCGTATTGGCGGTGTGGCACACGACCTGCCGAATGGCTGGGAACGCCTGCTGCGTGACTTCCTGGACTGGATGCCGAAGCGCCTGAAAGAGTACGACAAAGCGGCGCTGCGCAACACGGTACTGATGGGACGTTCACAAGGCGTGGCGGCCTACAATATGGAAGAAGCGCTGGCATGGGGCACCACAGGTGCGGCTCTGCGCGCGACCGGTCTTGATTTTGACGTGCGTAAATGGCGGCCATATTCAGGCTATGAAAACTTCGACTTCGACGTGCCCGTGGGTGCCGGTATCAGTGATGCCTACACGCGCGTGCAGCTGAAAATGGAAGAGATGTGGCAGTCGCTGCGTATTCTTGAGCAGTGCCTGAACAACATGCCGGCAGGGCCGTTTAAAGCGGATCATCCGCTGACCACGCCGCCGCCGAAAGAGCGCACGCTGCAGCACATTGAAACCCTGATCACTCACTTCCTGCAGGTGTCATGGGGCCCGGTTATGCCGGCCAATGAATCCTTCCAGATGATTGAGGCGACCAAAGGGATTAACAGTTACTACCTGACCAGCGATGGCAGCACGATGAGCTATCGCACACGTGTGCGTACGCCGAGCTTCCCGCATCTGCAACAGATTCCTTCGGTAATCCGTGGCAGCCTGGTATCCGATTTAATCGTGTACCTCGGTAGTATCGACTTTGTTATGTCAGACGTGGACCGCTAATTATGCACGATCAACACATTGCTATTAAAACGATCGACCCCAACGAGGTCTTCGTGCTGAGTGCGGAAGAGCACCATGCGATTGAGCACGAAAAACACCATTACGAAGATGCACGCGCCGCGTCAATTGAAGCGCTGAAAATCGTGCAGAAGCAACGCGGCTGGGTACCCGACGGCGCAATTCACGCCATTGCAGACGTGTTAGGTATTCCGGCCAGCGACGTAGAAGGTGTTGCCACTTTCTATAGTCAGATTTTCCGTCAGCCGGTTGGCCGCCATGTGATCCGCTATTGCGACAGCGTGGTATGCCACATTACGGGTTTTCAGGGAATTCAGGCTGCCCTGGAAGAAAACCTGAATATCAAGCCGGGTCAGACGACAACCGATGGTCGCTTTACGTTGCTGCCAACCTGCTGCCTGGGTAACTGCGATAAAGGCCCAACCATGATGGTGGATGAAGATACGCACGTTCATCTGACGCCGGAAGGCATCGCCTCTTTGCTGGAGCAGTATCAATGACAATTAAACAGATCATTCGTACTGCCGAAACCCATCCCCTGACATGGCGCATGCGTGACGATCAGCAGCCCGTTTGGCTGGATGAGTATCGCAGTAAAAACGGTTATGCCGGTGCAGAAAAAGCCCTGAAAGGCATGGCACCGGATGAGATCGTGGCGCTGGTGAAAGATTCCGGCCTGAAGGGACGTGGTGGTGCAGGCTTCTCTACCGGTTTGAAGTGGAGCCTGATGCCGAAAGACGAATCCATGAACATCCGTTACCTGCTGTGTAACGCCGATGAGATGGAGCCGGGCACCTATAAAGACCGCCTGTTGATGGAGCAAATGCCTCATCAGCTGGTGGAAGGCATGCTGATCAGTGCGTTTGCCCTGAAAGCTTACCGTGGCTATATCTTCCTGCGTGGCGAATACATTGAAGCTGCGGTGCACCTGCGCCGCGCTATCGCCGAAGCCACCGAAGCCGGTTTACTGGGTAAAAATATCCTGGGCTCAGGGTTCGATTTCGAACTCATCGTGCACACCGGTGCCGGCCGCTACATTTGTGGTGAAGAAACGGCCTTGATCAACTCGCTGGAAGGGCGTCGTGCTAACCCACGTTCTAAGCCACCTTTTCCGGCGAGCGCTGGCGTCTGGGGTAAACCGACCTGCGTCAACAACGTTGAAACGCTGTCAAACGTGCCAGCTATTCTGGCCAACGGGGTTGAATGGTATCAGGGCCTGTCAAAGAGCGATGATGCCGGTACGAAACTGATGGGCTTCTCAGGTCGGGTAAAAAACCCCGGCGTCTGGGAGCTGCCGTTTGGTATCACTGCTCGTGAAATCCTTGAAGACTATGCGGGCGGCATGCGCGATGGCCTGCGCTTCAAAGCCTGGCAGCCGGGCGGTGCAGGAACAGACTTCCTGACCGATCAGCACCTGGATCTGCCGATGGAGTTCGCCAGCATCGGTAAAGCAGGCAGCCGCCTGGGTACTGCCCTGGCTATGGCCGTCGACCATGAAATCAATATGGTTTCACTGGTGCGCAACCTGGAAGAGTTCTTTGCTCGCGAATCCTGCGGCTGGTGTACGCCATGCCGTGATGGTTTGCCGTGGAGCGTGAAGATCCTGCGCGCGCTGGAGCAGAAAAAAGGCCAGCCGGGGGATATCGAAACCCTGGAGCAGCTTTGCCGCCAGCTCGGCCCGGGCAAAACCTTCTGTGCTCACGCACCTGGTGCCGTCGAACCGCTGCAAAGCGCCATTAAATATTTCCGTGAAGAGTTTGAAGCCGGCATCGCGCCGCAGGTGTTTGGTAATACCCGAGCTATCGGTGGTATTCAGCCAAACCTGCTGAAAGCGCGCTGGTAATTCGCCGTTATCCACGGGAGCTGGCCCTGTGCCGCCGTTCCTGCTGCAGTGTGCAGGGACAAGAATTTGATTAACGCTCGTTTATGACGAGCCTTACGGAAGCATGTCACTATGGCTACAATCCATGTAGACGGTAAAGAATATGATGTGAACGGAGCGGACAACCTGCTACAGGCATGTCTGTCTCTGGGCCTTGATATTCCTTATTTTTGCTGGCATCCGGCGCTGGGAAGCGTGGGTGCCTGCCGCCAGTGTGCGGTAAAGCAATTCCAGAACGCTGAAGATACCCGCGGCCGCCTTGTCATGTCCTGTATGACGCCGGCGTCTGATGGCACCTTCATCTCTATTGATGATGGCGAAGCGAAAGAGTTCCGTGAAAGCGTGGTCGAGTGGTTGATGACGAACCACCCGCACGACTGTCCGGTATGTGAAGAGGGCGGTAACTGTCATCTGCAGGATATGACGGTGATGACCGGCCACAGCTTCCGTCGCTATCGCTTTACCAAACGCACCCATCGCAATCAGGATCTTGGCCCGTTCATTTCGCATGAAATGAACCGCTGTATTGCCTGCTATCGCTGCGTGCGTTACTACAAAGATTATGCTGATGGCACCGATCTGGGCGTTTATGGTGCCCATGACAACGTTTACTTCGGCCGCCCGGAAGACGGCACCCTGGAAAGCGAGTTTTCCGGTAACCTTGTCGAAATCTGCCCAACCGGCGTCTTCACCGACAAAACCCATTCTGAACGCTATAACCGTAAATGGGATATGCAGTTCGCGCCAAGCATCTGCCAGCAGTGCAGCGTGGGTTGTAACACCAGCCCGGGTGAGCGCTATGGTGAACTGCGCCGCATAGAAAATCGTTATAACGGTAGCGTTAACCACTATTTCCTGTGTGACCGTGGTCGCTTTGGTTACGGTTATGTGAACCTGAAAGATCGTCCTCATCATCCGGTGCAGTTACGTGGCAGCGACCGCGTAACGTTGAATGCAGAGCAGGCGGTGAACGTCGGTGCTGATGTTCTGCGTCAGGCGAAACGTGTGATTGGTATTGGCTCACCGCGCGCCAGCATCGAGAGTAACTTTGCGCTGCGTGAACTGGTCGGGGCCGAAAACTTCTCTACCGGTATGCCTGCAGGTGAGCAGGAGCGCCTTGAGCTGCTGTTAAAAGTGCTGCGCGAAGGTGGGATTTATACGCCGTCGCTGCGCGAAATTGAAAGCTATGACGCGGTGCTGGTGTTGGGTGAAGACCTGACGCAGGTCGGCGCGCGCGTTGCCCTGTCTGTTCGCCAGGCGGTGAAAGGCAAGGCCCGTGAAATGGCCGCTGCGCAGAAAGTCGCAGACTGGCAAATCGCGGCCATCATGAATATCGGTCAGCACGCTAAGCATCCACTCTTTGTTACCAACGTCGATGAAACGCGTCTCGATGATATTGCCGCATGGAGCTACCGTGCCCCAGTGGAAGATCAGGCACGTCTTGGATTTGCCATCGCCAATGCGCTGGACGAAACCGCCCCGGCCGTAAGCGATTTCGACCCTGCGCTGAACGGCAAGCTGGATGTGGTGGTACAGGCTCTGGCGGGTGCGAGAAAGCCGCTGATTATCTCCGGCGTCCACTCCGGCAGCCGCGCCATGATTGAAGCCGCAGCAAACGTGGCGAAAGCGCTTAAAGCACGCGGCGCAGAGGTGGGTATTACCTTACTGGCAAGCCATGCGAACAGCATGGGGCTGGGCCTGATGGGCGGAAACACCCTGGACCACGCGCTGGAGCAGCTGCAAAGCGGCGAAGCCGATGCGGTCGTCGTGCTGGAAAACGATCTTTATCGTCATGCGCCAAAAGCGCAGGTCGATGCCGCGCTGAATCATGCCGCTAATGTGATCGTGGTTGATCATCAACGCACCGCCACGCTGGAAAAAGCCGGACTGGTTCTTTCCGCTGCCAGCTTCGCAGAAAGTGACGGCACCTCGATTAACCATGAAGGCCGCGCACAGCGTTTCTTCCAGGTCTACGATCCTGCCTATTACGACAACAGCATCGTGATGCTTGAAAGCTGGCGCTGGCTGCATTCACTGCACAGCGCGCTGGAAAGCCGTCACGTTGACTGGACGCAGCTCGATCATGTTATTGACGCCGTGGTCGCCAGCCTGCCACAGCTTAAAGGCATTAAAGAAGCTGCACCGGATGCCAGCTTCCGTATTCGTGGTCAGAAACTGGCGCGTTCACCGCACCGTGCCAGTGGGCGTACCGCCGCGCGCGCTAATATCAGCGTGCATGAGCCGCGTCAGCCACAGGATCAGGACACCATGTTTGCCTTCTCTATGGAAGGGAACAACCAGCCGAGCGCACCGCGTTCGCAGATTCCGTTTGCCTGGGCACCCGGCTGGAACTCACCTCAGGCATGGAACAAATTCCAGGATGAAGTGGGCGGCAAACTGCGTCACGGCGATCCCGGCGTTCGCCTGTTTGAAGCCAGCGAGGCGCAGTTAGCCTGGTTCAGCAGCGTACCAGGTGCTTATGCCACCACCGGTCAGTTCCGTGTCGCCCCTTACTACCAGTTGTTTGGTAGTGAAGAGATGACGCAGCGTGCGCCGGTAATCCAACAGCGTATGTCGGCACCGACCCTGGTGCTGAACCCGGATGATGCGGCTAAGCTGGGCGTGAACAGCGGCGCATCCGTGGAATTAACCTGTGCCGGTGAAACCGTTCGCTTACCTGTGCGCTTCTCTTCTTCGCTGCAGGCAGGGCAGGTGGGCCTTCCACTCGGTCTGCCAGGCGTGCCGCCATTCCTGGCGAATGCAAAAATTGATTCTCTGCAGGAGGCGGCGCAATGAGCTGGTTAACTCCGGGTGTTATCGACATTCTGATCGCCGTGGGAAAAGCGCTGGTGATTCTGCTGGTTGTCGTGGGCTGTGGTGCGTTTATGAGCTTCGCCGAGCGTCGTTTGCTTGGTCTGTTCCAGAACCGCTACGGACCAAACCGTGTAGGCTGGGGCGGCTCATTGCAGCTGGTTGCGGACATGATCAAGATGTTCTTTAAAGAGGACTGGGTTCCCCCCTTTACAGACCGCTTTATCTTTACCCTGGCGCCGGTAATTGCTTTTGTGTCACTGCTGCTGGCGTTTGCCATCGTACCGGTATCACCGACCTGGGTCGTCACTGACCTGAACATCGGGTTACTGTTCTTCCTGATGATGGCAGGCCTGGCGGTCTATGCGGTGCTGTTTGCTGGCTGGTCGAGTAACAACAAATACTCGCTGTTAGGTGCCATGCGTGCTTCTGCCCAGACGCTGAGTTATGAAGTGTTCCTGGGGCTGTCGCTGATGGGCGTAGTGGCACAGGCGGGCTCGTTCAATATGACCGATATCGTCAACAGCCAGACGCACCTGTGGAACATCATCCCGCAGTTCTTTGGTTTTCTGACCTTCTGTATTGCGGGCGTCGCAGTGTGCCACCGTCATCCGTTTGACCAGCCAGAAGCTGAGCAAGAACTGGCCGACGGTTACCACATTGAATATGCCGGTATGAAGTTTGGCCTGTTCTTTGTGGGCGAATACGTTGCGATTACCACCGTTTCAGCGCTGATTGTTACGCTGTTCTTCGGTGGCTGGCATGGGCCTTTCCTGCCGCCATTCATCTGGTTCGCCCTGAAAACGGCGTTCTTTATGATGATGTTCATCCTGATTCGTGCTGCGCTTCCGCGTCCACGCTATGACCAGGTGCTGTCGTTCGGCTGGAAAGTGTGTCTGCCGTTGACGCTGTTGAACCTGCTGGCAACCGCCGCAGTCATTCTGTATACAGCGCAGTAAGGGGTAAACAAATGACATTAAAAGATATTGTCGTAGGCTTCGGCACGACAGTGCGCAGTATCTGGATGATAGGCATGCATGCCTTCGCGAAACGCGAAACCCAGATGTATCCGGAAGAGCCGGTCTACCTGCCACCACGCTATCGTGGTCGTATTGTACTGACCCGCGATCCCGACGGGGCAGAGCGTTGCGTTGCCTGTAACCTTTGTGCAGTAGCCTGCCCGGTAGGCTGTATTTCACTGCAAAAGGCCGAAACAAAAGACGGTCGCTGGTATCCAGAGTTCTTCCGCATTAACTTCTCACGCTGCATTTTCTGCGGTCTGTGTGAAGAGGCCTGCCCAACCACCGCTATCCAGCTGACGCCGGATTTCGAACTGGGCGAGTTCAAGCGTCAGGATCTGGTGTATGAGAAAGAAGACCTGCTGATCTCGGGGCCGGGTAAATATCCGGAATACAACTTCTACCGCATGGCAGGTATGGCGATTGACGGTAAAGATAAAGGTGACGCTGAAAACGAAGCGAAACCCATCGACGTCAAAGGCTTATTACCTTAAGGAGCAAGGCATGGAATTTGCGTTTTATCTTTGCGGACTGGTGGCGGTAGTGACGACGTTACGCGTTATCACCCACACTAATCCGGTACATGCGTTGCTGTACCTGATCGTTTCGCTGTTATCGGTGGCTGGCGTCTTTTTCTCCCTGGGTGCCTATTTTGCCGGTGCGCTGGAAATCATCGTTTATGCCGGTGCCATTATGGTGCTGTTCGTGTTCGTCGTGATGATGCTCAATCTGGGCAAAGCCACTGAAAAACAGGAACGCGAATGGCTGAGCCCGTCATTGTGGATTGGTCCCGGACTGGTTTCGTTTCTGCTGTTAGCGGTCATGATTTACGCCATCATGACAGCGCATGACCAGGGCATTGACGGTAAAATCATCGACGCGAAAGCGGTCGGTATTAGCCTGTTTGGCCCTTATGTCCTGGCGGTTGAACTGGCGTCAATGCTGCTGCTGGCCGGTCTGGTGGTGGCCTTCCATCTGGGACGCGAAGAGCGTCAGGGTGAAGTGCTGAGCAACCGTTCAAACGAAGCCGCGCAGGCGAATAAGGAGCAAGCATGATTCCGTTACAACATGGATTGATTCTGGCCGCGGTGCTGTTCGTCCTTGGACTGACCTCGCTGGTACTGCGCCGTAACCTGCTGTTTATGCTGATCAGCCTTGAAATCATGATCAACGCTGCGGCCCTGGCACTGGTCGTCGCGGGCAGCTACTGGGGACAGGCCGATGGTCAGGTGATGTATATTCTGGCAATCAGCCTCGCCGCAGCGGAAGCCAGTATTGGTCTGGCCCTGCTGCTTCAGCTCTATCGTCGTCGTCAGACGCTGAACATTGATATTGTGAGCGAGATGCGCGGATGAATCTTCTCTATTTAACTGTCTTGTTTCCGCTAATCGGCTTTTTGCTGTTAGCGTTTTCCCGTGGTCGCTGGTCAGAGAATTTATCGGCTGCTGTGGGAATGGGATCGGTGGGGTTAGCCGCACTGACGACCGTTTTTGTTGGCTTCGACTTCTTTGCTAACGGGCAGCAGGTCTTCACTCAGGCGCTGTGGACCTGGATTCACGTGGGCAATTTCAACATCCAGGTCAATCTGACCCTGGATGGCCTGTCACTGACCATGCTGTCGGTGGTCACCGGCGTCGGTTTCCTGATCCATATGTTCGCCTCCTGGTACATGCGTGGCGAAGAGGGCTATTCCCGCTTTTTCGCCTATACCAACCTGTTTATCGCCAGCATGGTGGTTCTGGTGCTGGCGGATAACCTGATGCTGATGTATCTGGGCTGGGAAGGGGTAGGGTTGTGCTCCTACTTACTGATTGGCTTCTACTACAGCAATCCAGAAAACGGCAAAGCGGCGATGAAAGCTTTTATCATCACGCGCGTCGGCGATGTGTTTCTGGCCTTTGCCCTGTTCATTCTTTACAACGAACTGGGTACGCTCAACTTCCGCGAAATGGTTGAACTGGCACCGGCACACTTTGCCGCCGACAATCACATGCTGCAGTGGGCGACCCTGATGCTGTTAGGCGGTGCGGTCGGTAAATCTGCCCAGCTGCCTTTACAGACCTGGCTGGCGGATGCAATGGCAGGTCCAACCCCGGTATCGGCACTGATTCACGCCGCGACCATGGTGACGGCGGGTGTGTACCTGATTGCCCGCACACATGGCCTGTTCCTGCTGACGCCTGAAGTGCTGCATCTGGTCGGCATTATCGGTGCCATTACCCTGGTGCTTGCCGGTTTTGCCGCGCTGGTGCAGACGGACATCAAACGTGTTCTCGCTTACTCCACCATGAGCCAGATTGGCTATATGTTCCTGGCGCTGGGCGTACAGGCGTGGGATGCCGCGATTTTCCACCTGATGACTCACGCCTTCTTTAAAGCCTTACTGTTCCTCTCTTCAGGTTCGGTTATTCTGGCCTGCCACCACGAGCAGAACATCTTTAAGATGGGCGGACTGCGTAAAAGTATCCCGCTGGTTTATACCTGCTTCCTGGTCGGCGGCGCGGCGCTGGCGGCACTGCCGCTGATTACCGCAGGTTTCTACAGTAAAGATGAAATCCTGTTTGGTGCGCTGGCTAACGGTCATCTTAACCTGATGGTTGCGGGTCTGGTGGGGGCGTTCCTGACCTCAATCTATACCTTCCGCATGATCTTCATCGTGTTCCACGGCGAAGAGAAAATTCATGCTCATGCGGGTAAAGGCATTACCCATCATCTGCCGCTGATTGTACTGCTGGTGCTCTCCACCTTTATTGGCGCATTAATTACCCCACCGCTGGCGGGTGTTTTACCGGCTAATGAGTTTGGTGAAAACGGTAAAGTGACGCTGGAGATCGCTTCTGGTCTGGTCGCGGTTGCCGGCATCGTTATTGCTGCCGCACTCTGGCTGGGCAAGCGTCAACTGGTTACCCGCATCGCCAATAGTGGCCCGGGCCGGTTCTTTGGCACCTGGTGGTTCGCCGCCTGGGGCTTCGACTGGCTCTACGATAAAGTGTTTGTCAAACCTTACCTGGGCATTGCGTGGCTGTTGAAACGCGATCCGCTTAACGGCTTGATGAACCTGCCTGCGTTGCTTTCACGTATCGCCAATAAAGGTCTGGTGGTGAGTGAAAACGGTTATCTGCGCTGGTACGTGGCGTCGATGAGCGTGGGTGCTGTCGTGGTTCTGGCCCTGTTGCTGGTAATTTAAAGATTGATGAGCGGGTAGGTGTGAAAACTTACCCATTAAGAATGTCAAAGATTGTCTGATGTAAGGGCGTAATCGGCGCAGCCCGTTTCGCCACCGCCAGCGCACAGCAACCGGAGCGTACTGAAGTACGTGAGGATTGCGAGCACTGCCGGGGGCGAAACGGGCAAGTGAGATAGCCCGAGCCAGGACAAAAAAAAGGGAAGTATGCCGTGTTATTACCTTGGCTAATTTTCATACCCTTCTTCGGTGGTTTTATCTGCTGGCTCACCGAGCGCTTCGGCGCGAAGGTGCCACGCTGGATTGCCCTGATCACCATGGGGCTGACGTTGGCGCTTTCACTGCAGCTCTGGTTGCAGGGTGGCTATTCACTGACGCAGGCAGCGGGTATTCCGCAGTGGCAATCGAGCTTCTCAGTACCCTGGATTCCTCGTTTCGGCATTAATTTCCATTTAGCGCTTGATGGCCTTTCGCTGTTAATGGTGGTGCTGACTGGACTGCTCGGCCTGATGGCGGTGCTGTGTTCATGGAACGAGATCGAGAAGTATCAGGGATTCTTCCATCTTAACCTGATGTGGATTCTGGGCGGCGTTATCGGTGTGTTCCTTGCCATCGACATGTTCCTGTTCTTCTTCTTCTGGGAAATGATGCTGGTGCCGATGTACTTCCTCATTGCACTGTGGGGACATAAGGCATCGGACGGTAAGACACGTATCACCGCCGCCACCAAATTCTTTATTTATACCCAGGCGTCAGGTCTGGTGATGCTGATTGCGATTCTGGCGCTGGTGTTTGTTCATTACAACGCTACCGGCGTCTGGACCTTCAACTACGAACAGTTGTTGAAAACGCCAATGTCGCACACCGTTGAATATCTGCTGATGCTGGGCTTCTTTATCGCGTTTGCGGTGAAAATGCCGGTTGTGCCGCTGCACGGCTGGCTGCCGGATGCGCACAGTCAGGCACCGACAGCCGGTTCAGTTGACCTGGCGGGTATTCTGCTGAAAACCGCAGCCTATGGTTTGCTGCGCTTCAGCCTGCCGCTGTTTCCCAACGCCTCGGCTGAGTTTGCACCTGTCGCGATGTGGTTAGGTATTATCGGTATCTTCTACGGCGCATGGATGGCGTTCTCGCAGACTGATATTAAACGACTGATTGCCTACACCTCGATTTCACACATGGGCTTTGTGCTGATTGCGATTTACACCGGTAGCCAGCTGGCTATGCAGGGCGCAGTGGTACAGATGATTGCGCACGGTTTGTCGGCGGCGGCACTGTTCATCCTGTGTGGACAGTTGTATGAGCGTCTGCACACGCGTGACATGCGTCAGATGGGCGGTCTGTGGTCGCGTATCAAATGGATTCCGGGTTTATCACTGTTCTTTGCTGTCGCCAACCTGGGGATGCCGGGCACCGGTAACTTCGTGGGTGAGTTTATGATCCTCACCGGCAGCTTCCAGATCGTCCCTGTCATTATTGTGATTGCGACCTTTGGTCTGGTTTTCGCTTCGGTTTATTCGCTGGTAATGATGCAGCGTGCCTATTACGGTGAAGCGAAATCTAAAGATCCACTGCCGGGAATGTCGGCACGTGAATTCATGACCATTGGCGTGCTCGTGGTTCTGCTGGTGCTGCTGGGTATTTATCCACAGCCGATTCTGGATACCTCACATGCTGCAATGAGCAATATTCAGCAGTGGTTTACCGCTTCAATTTCAACTACAAGGCCGTAATTCGCCATGACAATAACTCCTCAACAATTGATCGCGTTGCTGCCGCTGTTAATCGTCGGATTGACGGTGGTGGTTGTGATGCTGTCCATTGCCTGGCGACGCAACCACTTTGTTAACGCCACGCTAACGGTGGTTGGCCTGAACCTGGCTCTGCTGTCACTCTACTTTGTGGGCCATGTCGGGGCGATGGACGTCACGCCGCTGTTGCGCGTCGACGCTTATTCGATGTTCTATACCGCACTGGTGATGCTGGCCAGCCTGGCAACCTGTACCTTCGCCTATCCGTGGCTGGCAACATTCCCGGATAACAAGGACGAGTTCTATCTGCTGGTATTGATTGCCGCGCTGGGCGGTATTGTACTGTCAGCCTCTAACCACCTTGCGTCGCTGTTTATTGGTATTGAACTGCTGTCTCTGCCGCTGTTTGGGTTGATTGGTTACGCGTTCCGCCAGAAACGTTCTCTGGAAGCGGCCCTGAAATACACTATCTTGTCGGCGGCAGCATCGTCTTTCCTGCTGTTTGGTATCGCGCTGATTTACGCTGACTCCGGCAACCTGGGCTTTGTCAGCCTGGGCAAAAGCCTCACTGACAGCATGATTCAGGAACCGCTGTTGCTAGTGGGCCTGGGTATGCTGATTATCGGTCTGGGCTTTAAGCTGTCGCTGGTGCCGTTCCACCTGTGGACGCCAGACGTGTATCAAGGCGCGCCTGCACCTGTGTCAACTTTCCTGGCAACCGCCAGTAAAATTGCCATTTTTGGTGTTGTCATGCGTCTGTTCATGTACGCGCCGGTCACGGACAGCGAAGCCGTGCGGACGGTACTGGGCATTATCGCCTTTGTTTCCATCCTGTTCGGTAACCTGATGGCGATTTCGCAGAGCAACATCAAGCGTCTGCTCGGTTACTCGTCTATCGCCCATTTGGGTTACCTGCTGGTCGCGCTGATTGCGGTTAAAGATCATCAGCTGTCGTTGGAAACCTCTGGGGTTTACCTGGCGGGTTATCTGTTCAGCAGCCTGGGTGCGTTTGGTGTCGTGAGCCTGATGTCGAGCCCGTATCGTGGCCCGGACGCCGATTCACTGTACTCCTACCGTGGTCTGTTCTGGCATCGTCCGATTCTGTCTGCGGTAATGACCGTAATGATGCTGTCACTGGCCGGTATTCCAATGACGCTGGGCTTTATCGGTAAGTTCTACGTTATTGCCTCAGGTGTCAGTGCTCACCTGTGGTGGCTGACCGGTGCGGTCGTGGTCGGTAGTGCGATTGGCCTGTATTACTATCTGCGCGTTACCGTCAGTCTGTACCTCAGTCCACCAGAACTGCTGAGCCGCGATACGCCAGCGAACTGGGCTTTCACCGCCGGTGGTGTTGTGGTGCTGATTTCTGCGATTCTGGTGCTGCTGTTGGGTGTTTATCCACAGCCGTTAATCAGACTGGTACAAATGGCCCAGCCGCTGATGTAAGTTTACGCCGTTACACTGAATCAGGCCTCCGGGCCTGATTTTTTTTGCCTTGATCCTGTCCCGTCAGCCCGTTGGTCAGTTCAAACCCGCTTGCTTCTACTGATGCGTCCACCTTCCCGTTATAAAATGCATATCTTCATTCTGTTTCCATAGTTTCCTGCTGAAATGGGCCATACCTTGCTATCAGGAGTACCCGCTATGGATCGTCGCCGTTTTCTGACAGGTTTGGCAGCTGCATGGGTTGCCGCCAGGAGTACCGGTTCCAAGGCTCAGCCATCCGCTTACTCTCAAAGGGTGGTGCCGCTCTGGCCTGGCACACCGCCGGGCGGCGGGGGACCGGAAGGCCAGATCGAGACGCTGCCTTCAGGGGCGCAACGTCATATCGCCATCCCGACCTTAACGGTGTTAAGTCCCAGCGTGTCGAACGGTCATGTTGTTCTGATAGCCGGAGGCGGCGGCTATCAGCGCATTGAGATGGCAAAAGAGTCCTGGCCTGCAGCGCGCTGGTTAACCGCACGCGGCTATACCGCAGCGGTGCTGCGCTACCGTCTTCCCGGTGAGGGCTGGACTGATGGGAATGAAGTGGCCTTACAGGACGCCCAGCGCGCGCTACGGCTGTTAAGGCCGCAGGCAAAGCGGTTAACGGTGCTGGGTTTTTCAGCCGGTGCGCATCTGCTCGGGATGGCCGTGACCCGGCATCAGCTGCACAGCTACCCAGCCATGGATGCCCTGGACAGCACGCCCGCTTATGCTGATGCTGCTGCGTTGATCTATCCGGTCATCACCCTGGAAGCGCCTTATACGCACACGGCAACGCACCGTATGTTAGTCGGTGCGCATGCCACGGCGGCAGAAGATGCAGCCTGGTCAGTGCAGAATTATGTGACATCAACATCGCCCCCTTTTTTTCTGGTCCAGGCCGAGGACGATCCGGTTTCCGATCCCCATAACACACTGATTATGGCACGTGCCTGCCAACAGCATCAGGTTGACGTGGAGATGTATCGTTATCTCACGGGCGGTCATGGGTTTGGCATGGGAAAACCCGGAACGCCCACGGTCGCCTGGCCTGGGCATTATCAACGCTGGCTGCAGAAAGGGTAGCATTGTAGATTAGTGTTATTGCGCCGCCGGGCAGTCAGCCCATTGTGATAAGGATAAGAGATGCAAATCAGTTGGCTGGATCTTCACCAGCAAGCCATAACCGTACCGCAGCTTTATGCGGCGCTGGTCCTGCGCTGCAAGGTGTTCGTGGTGGAGCAAAACTGTGCCTATCTGGACATCGATGGCCTGGATTTGCAGGCCGATAACCGCCATGTGTTGGGCATGGCGCAGGGTGAACTGCTTGCGTATGCCCGCATCTTGTCACCGGATGGCCCGCAGGCAGACGTCACCATCGGGCGCGTGATCGTTTCTGATAAGGCGCGTGGTCTGAATCTGGGAAACCAGCTCATGGCGCAGGCGATAGCCAGTTGTGAACAGCACTGGCCGGGACATTCGCTGTTTCTTTCCGCCCAGGCGCATCTCCAGGCTTTCTATCAGCGACATGGCTTTGTGGCGGTCAGCGACAGCTATCTTGAAGATGGCATTGCCCATATTGATATGCGCAGAGCAGAACAGGCTGGTGAATGAGTCTGCCTGTGCACTGGGCGAAACGGAGCAGGTTTGAAAAGAGAGGCGCGCTGACGGGTGCGCATTCACCACGCGCTGCAGGAGATGATGGGCAAAAAAAATGCATCCCGGCAGAGCGCCTGGGATGCATTTAGGTCAAGCCTGAACGATTAACTCACCGTCATCTGACGGTCATCAACGTATTTACGCTGATCCGGCGGCGGCGGAACGTACTGATAGAGCCAGGTTTCACTCAGGGTTTCCTCTTTTGTCCGCAGGAACAGACGCATTTCAACCGGTTTGACGGCGTCGCTGTTGGGATACCAGTCGAACAGAATGCGGTAGCCCTTGATGGGTTCGACATAGAGAATCTCAACCTGTTTGAAGGTGCCGGATGAAACGGTAATTACCGGCTCAATCCCTTTCGCGGCCGCGGCCTGCAAATCACCACCGATGAAATCGATAGCAAAGCGACGGCACCAGACATCCGGGAAGTGCTCGCCGGGTGCCCAGCCTTCAGGGAAACCACCGATGCCGGTACGGGTTGCATCCACGCGCGCCAGATCGCTCTGTACAGGCGGCAGGGCACTCCAGTAAAGCTTGTAGGCAAAACTGTATTCGCTGCCGGCTTTAATGGGCTCAGCGGGCTGCCAGAAGCAAACAATGTTATCGAGCGTTTCACCGGTCGTTGGAATTTCCATCAGGTTGATGGCGCCTTTGCCCCATTTGCCTACTGGTTCAACCCACAGGCTCGGACGTTTGTTATACCAGCCGATAACGTCCTGATAATTCTCGAAGTCATGGTCAAGCTGCAGCAGACCAAAACCGCGTGGGTTTTCATCTTCATAGGCGTTGAACTGCAAACGCTGAGGATTATTCAACGGACGGGCAATCCATTCCCCTTTACCGCTCCACATCGCCAGGCGATCGGAGTCGTGAATCTGTGGGTGATAGGTATTACACATGCGACGTTCGTTGGTGCCGCAGCTGAACATGCTGGTCATCGGCGAAATGCCTAACTGGCGAATATCCTTGCGGGCAAAGAGATGGTTTTCAATCTCCATCACCACGCGTTCGGCTTCGCAGTGAATGACAAACTTATAGGCACCGGTAACGCTGGCTCCGTCCAGTAAGGCATAGCAGGTAAAAGTGGTGTCTTCGGCTTTCGGCGTTTCAAACCAGAACGCCGTAAAGTCGGGGAACTCTTCCTGACCATTACTGAACGTGTTGATTGCCACGCCACGGGCGGACAGGCCGTACTGATAAGTGTCATCGACCGCACGGAAGTAACTGGCACCCAGGAAAGAGACGATATCCCGGCGGGCCAGCTCAGGCTTTTTAAACGCGCGGAAGCCCGCAAAGCCAAGATCGGTTTTGCCTTCCAGCTGTTTGGTGTCGACTTTGGCATCGTTGTAATTAAACAACTCAGGACGGAAATGAATTTCACGTGCTTCACGGCTGGCGCTGTCCACGGAGAACATGCGGATGCGGCGTTTGAATCCCATTCCTACGTGAAAGAACTGCACATCCAGTTCGCGATTGGGAATATTGTTCCACAGAGAGTGGCTGGCATCATACTGAATGTCGTTGTATGCCTGCGGTGTCAGGGTCGCCAGCGTGGGTGGAAGAGGGCCGGGTGCGCCGCCCCAGGGTTTTTTAGCCAGCGCGGCCGCATTCTTCTTCAACTCATCGAAATCGAAGCGTACTGCGGTTCCGTCAGCAATGCCATCGTCTGCCCAGGCGGATTGCGCGAACAGCGTCGATAAACCTGTCATACCGCTTACCGCGGAGAAGGCCATTGACGCTTTCATAAACATTCTTCGATTCATGCCAGAGATCATTCCTTAGCTGTTCGAGTTTGTTGTGACTGTCGTGTCAGTACATTGTTATGCACATGGCCTGATTATTACAGGCAACAGCAGGGTACGACAGTCGGCGTAGAGAAAAATTCAGTTCGCTAAAATTTATCAGATAAATCAAATAAGCGAAGCGAAATTACGGCCAGCAGGCCATCTCTTACACTTCTTTGCGTAGCGCTCAGCGTGACACAGATTGACTTGCGTTCGGTTTACTTATGCTGATTTTCAGGCGATTCCTGGTCGGGTTCCGCGCAAAGCCCTATTTTATGGCTATAGTTACCTTTGTGCTTTGCAATTCACATGGAGGAAATGATGGTAAAACAGACTGAACCTTTCGAAACAGGCTATGACGACGATATCGCACTGCTGACCGAAACGCTGGAAGAAGTGCTGAAGTCATCAGGCGATCCGGCCGACCAGAAATATATCGAACTCAAAACCAAAGCTGAACGAGCGCTGGAAGATGTAAAGTCACGTGTTAGCCAGGCATCCGATAGCTACTACTATCGTGCTAAGCAGGTGGCTTACCGTGCTGATGACTACGTACATGAGAAACCGTGGAAAGGCATCGGCATCGGTGCGACTGCGGGACTGATTTTAGGCTTGCTGCTGGCTCGCCGTTAATCGTAACGCGCACTACATCGCGTACAACGGGCAGGCTTCGTCCTGTCCGTTTTGTTTTTTGAATTCCGGCTTCTTCGCACCCGCATGTTAGTCCCGCTGTTTTACTCTCCCGCCTGTCCCGCCTGAAAAGGTTTTATTCCGTGCTAAATCCGCCTTACAGATTGTGTTTTACGCAGGGGCTTCCTAAAGTGAAGTGACTGGCACAAGGAGAAAGAACGTGATTAGAGTTGAAATGCTGTCCACGGGCGATGAAGTGTTACATGGTCAAATCGTCGATACCAACGCGGCCTGGCTGGCTGATGTGTTATTTCAGCACGGGCTGCCGATGACCAGCCGTACGACGGTCGGTGACTCCCTGTCATCGCTGGTGGAGACGCTACAGACGCGTAGCCTTGAGGCGGACGTCCTCATCGTCAACGGCGGTCTTGGCCCTACCAGTGACGATCTCAGTGCTCAGGCGGCGGCCAAAGCGAGCGGGGTAGCGCTGGTCATGCAGGAAGACTGGCTGGAAACCATGGAGGCCTGGTTCGCCAGCCGCGGACGGGTGATGGCAGACAGCAATCGCAAGCAGGCAGAAATCCCCGCTAACGCTGAAATGCTGGATAACCCGGTCGGTACCGCCTGTGGGTTCGCCATGCAACTCAACCGCTGCTGGTTGTTTTTCACCCCTGGCGTGCCTTCAGAATTTAAAGTCATGGTTGAGCAACAAATCATTCCCCGCCTGAAAGACAAATTTGAACTGCCCGAGCCGCCGCTTTGTCTGCGCCTGACCACGTTTGGTCGTGGGGAAAGTGACATTGCCAATGAACTGGAGCCGCTGCCCCTGCCAGAGAACGTGTTAATGGGCTACCGCTCGTCGATGCCCATTATCGAAATCAAACTGACCGGGCCGGCCTCCCAGCGTGTTGCAATGGAGCAGGTCTGGCAACAGGTGCGTTTGCTGCTGGCGGAGTGCACGATTTTTGAAGGCACCGAGGGGCTGCCTGCACTGTTGGCGCGTGAGCTGCATCAGCGTAACTGGCGCCTGGCGATTAGCGAGCAGTACACCGCAGGTTTACTGAACTGGCAGCTGGCTTCAGCTGAGGTTCCCCTGAGCGCCACCGAAATTTTACCGCAGCAGGACGAAAGTCTTGAAGTACAGGTAATGCGTACTCAGGCGCTGGCGGCGAGGCTTCAGACACCGTTAGCCCTGTCGGTAGGCAATCTACGCGAAGGCGAAATCTCCGTTGCGCTCCATACGCCAGAGGCCACATGGGGGCAACGCGTGAAGTTCAGCCACGGTCGCCACAACCTGGAAACCCGGCAAAAAGTCGTGGCGATGATGGCGATGAATATGCTGCGGCGCTGGTTGCACGGCAGTGAGGTAAGCACAGGCCACGGCTGGATTGACGTAATCGAAACGGTTAAGCACTAAGGATTACAGGGCCGCATTGCGTGAAGGCGGCCCTGTACATCCAGGCTGTTCGGCTCTTCTGCACGAACGCTACTCCGGTCTCGGCTGGCATGATGCCGTAGGCTGCAGTAACCCCCCCGCCAGCACGTTAAATGTCGCCGTCACTTTCGCTAAGGTCGCCTGAGGATCATCACTGGCGGCCACCCACAATGCGGCAGTAAAAGCGGCACCGTTGAGCAAGCGGGCTGCCGCTTCGACGTCCACCGGCTTCACTACTCCGTTCTCAACCATCTCACTCAGCGCGCTTTGCGTGGCAGCCAGGCAGGCGTTCTGGCTGGGCCAGAGAGAGGGATCGCCAAGAAAGGCCGGGCCATCCAGTAACACAATGCGCTGGACTTCAGGGTCGAGCGCCATGTGAATGTACGCGATCCCTTCCTCCAGTAGCTGGTTCCAGCTGTCTTTTATACCCGCCGCTCTCTCTTTGGCCCGATGGGCTATTTCGCTATCGACTTCCGCTACAACGGCGGCGAGCAGGCCGCGCTTATCGCCAAAGTTGTGGTAGAGCGCTCCCCGGGTTAACCCGACGCTGGCAGTAAGCTCATCCATAGAAGCGGCTGCAAAGCCTTTTTCTGCAAACGCTTTGCGTGCTGCGGATATCAGTTTGACGCGATTCTCTTCCATCGTGACCGCGCGTGGCCGTGCTGTCATCTCTCCTCCTTTTCAGATACGTACCGTATTTGGATTTGACATACGACGCGTATCTGTGTTCTATTTCATATACGCCATGTATCTTAAATCAAGCAGGTGATGCGTGCATGACTTACTGACCGTAAATCGATTAAAGGTGATTGTATGATGACTCGTGAGGCCGTATTTCCCGAAGGACGCCATGCGCTGTATGACATGCATGGGTATTCTGCTGCCATCCGCTCTGGTGACCTGCTGTTTGTCTCCGGCCAGGTCGGCAGCCGCACAGACGGCACGCCAGAGCCGGATTTTGCCGCTCAGGTAGCGCTTGCCTTTGATAACCTGCGGCAAACCCTGGCGGCGGCGGGCTGCACATTGGACGATCTTATCGACGTCACCACCTTTCATACCGATCCTGAACATCAGTTTGAAACCATCATGCAGGTAAAGAATGCCCTGTTTCCTCAGGCACCTTATCCCAACTGGACGGCGGTCGGCGTGACCTGGCTGGCGGGGTTTGATTTTGAAATTAAGGTGATTGCGCGTATTCCCTGAACTATCCGTGGGCATAAAAAAACCGCAACCCGGTCGGGATTACGGTTTTTAAACGCGGACGGCTCAGGCGTTAAAGCTCAAGCTCAATGTCGCCTTTCGCCTTACAGCAGCAGGGCAGAATCTCGCCCTGTTCAATGAAAGCCAGCGGCGTTTCCGCATAGTCGACCTCACCGCTCAGCAGCCGCATACGGCAGGAGCCGCAGTAGCCTTCGCGGCACTGGAATTCAACACACAGATTGTTGGCTTCCAGCATGGTCAGCAGGTTAGGGTGATCGTCTGCGCACTCCAGTCGGGTACCGGAGCTGCGCAGAATAACAACAGAACGGCTCATTATTACAGCTGGAAGTCGTCGAAGTCGTTTTCACCCACTTCGGAGTCAATCTGACCGACCAGGTAAGAGCTGACTTCCACTTCCTGCGGGGCCACCTGAACGTTGTCCGACACCAGCCAGGCGTTAATCCAGGGAATCGGGTTCGAGCGTGTTTCAAACGGCAGGTCGAGGCCAACTGCCTGCATACGAATATTAGTGATGTATTCAATATACTGGCACAGGATATCTTTGTTCAGGCCGATCATTGAGCCGCCGCTGAACAGGTATTCCGCCCACTCTTTTTCCTGCAACGCCGCTTTCTTAAACAGCTCAAAACACTCCTGGCGACACTCAGCGGCAATCTCTTTCATTTCAGGATCGTCTTCGCCCGTGCGCAGCAGGTTCAGCATGTGCTGGGTGCCGGTCAGATGTAAGGCTTCATCGCGGGCAATCAACTTGATGATTTTCGCATTGCCTTCCATCAGTTCACGCTCGGCGAACGCGAATGAACAGGCAAAGCTGACGTAGAAACGAATCGCTTCCAGCGCATTGACACTCATCAGGCAGATATAAAGCTGCTTTTTCAGCGCACGCAGGCTGACGGTAACGGACTTACCCGCGACCTGATGTGTGCCTTCACCTAACAGATGCCAGTAGCTGGTCATCTCAATCAGGTCATCGTAGTACTTCGAGATATCCTGGGCACGCGCCAGAATCTGCTGGTTGGTGACGATATCGTCAAACACCACAGCCGGATCGTTGACGATGTTGCGGATGATGTGCGTATAAGAGCGCGAGTGAATCGTCTCTGAGAACGCCCAGGTTTCGATCCAGGTTTCCAGTTCAGGAATGGAGATCAGCGGCAGGAGCGCCACGTTCGGGCTGCGTCCCTGAATCGAGTCCAGCAAGGTCTGATACTTCAGGTTGCTGATGAAAATGTGTTTTTCATGATCGGGCAGTGCCTGGTAGTCGATGCGGTCACGTGAAACATCAACCTCTTCAGGACGCCAGAAGAAGGAGAGCTGCTTTTCGATCAGTTTTTCAAAGATGTCGTATTTCTGCTGGTCAAAACGCGCCACGTTAACGGACTGACCGAAAAACATCGGCTCTTTCAACTGGTCATTTTTGTTCTGTGAAAAAGTGGAGTAAGCCATAAAAACTGTCCAAAGTAGACGAGGCTCAGCACCGGCCTCGCGGGAAAATGTGGGCGGGAAAGGCTTCCCGCCCGACCGTCAGATCTTACAGGCGCCGCTCTCGCAGCCATCATCCTGAATAGAAGGTGCCAGATCATCCTGTGCATCTTCCGCACCATCACGGGTGTTTTGATAATAGAGTGTCTTAACGCCAAACTTGTAGGCGGTCAGCAGATCTTTTAACAACTGCTTCATCGGCACTTTGCCGTTGGCAAAACGTGACGGATCGTAGTTGGTGTTAGACGAAATCGCCTGGTCGACGAATTTCTGCATCACGCCGACCAGTTGCAGGTAACCATCGTTCGACGGCATATCCCACAGCAGTTCGTACTGATCTTTAAGGCGCTCATACTCCGGCACAACCTGACGCAGAATACCGTCTTTGGATGCCTTGATGCTGATATGACCACGCGGTGGCTCAATACCATTGGTTGCGTTTGAAATCTGCGATGAGGTTTCAGACGGCATCAGCGCGGACAGCGTCGAGTTACGCAGACCGTGGGTTTTAATCTGCTCACGCAGGGTTTCCCAGTCCAGGTGCAGCGGCTCATTACAGATCGCATCCAGATCTTTCTTGTAGGTGTCGATCGGCAGCACGCCCTGCGCATAAGTGGTTTCATTGAACCACGGGCAGGCACCTTGCTCTTTCGCCAGCTCATTGGACGCTTTCAGCAGGTAGTACTGAATGGCTTCAAACGTTTTGTGCGTCAGACCATTGGCACTGCCGTCGGAGTAACGTACACCGTGTTTCGCCAGGTAGTAAGCAAAGTTAATTACGCCAATACCCAGCGTACGGCGACCCATTGCACCGCGTTGTGCGGCCGGGATAGGGTAGTCCTGATAATCGAGCAGGGCATCCAGTGCACGCACCGCGAGTGTTGCCAGCTCTTCCAGGTCGTCCAGGCTTTCGATGGCACCCAGGTTAAAGGCTGACAGCGTACACAACGCGATTTCACCGTTGTCGTCGTTAACGTCGCTCATCGGTTTGGTTGGCAGCGCAATTTCCAGGCACAGATTAGACTGGCGCACGGGAGCGATGCTGGCGTCAAACGGGCTGTGCGTGTTGCAATGATCGACGTTCTGGATGTAGATACGGCCCGTTGAGGCGCGTTCCTGCATCATCAGCGAGAACAGGTCAACCGCTTTGACACGCTGCTTACGAATGCTGCTGTCTTTTTCGTATTTGGTGTAGAGACGCTCAAATTCGTCCTGATCGGCAAAGAACGCATCATACAGGCCAGGCACGTCTGACGGGCTGAACAGCGTGATGTCTTCGCCTTTAAGCAGACGCTGGTACATCAGTTTGTTGAGCTGCACGCCATAGTCCATATGACGAACGCGGTTGCCTTCAACGCCACGGTTGTTCTTCAGAACTAACAGGCTTTCGACTTCCAGATGCCACATGGGATAGAACAGTGTGGCTGCACCACCACGGACGCCGCCCTGCGAACAGGATTTTACGGCGGTCTGGAAGTGTTTGTAGAACGGAATACAGCCGGTATGGAAGGCTTCACCGCCGCGGATAGGGCTACCCAACGCGCGGATACGGCCGGCGTTAATACCAATGCCCGCACGCTGAGAAACGTATTTCACAATCGCACTGGAAGTGGCATTGATGGAGTCCAGACTGTCGCCGCACTCAATCAGCACACACGAGCTGAACTGACGCGTAGGCGTACGCACACCGGACATGATGGGCGTCGGCAGTGAGATTTTAAAGGTCGAGATCGCATCATAGAAACGCTTGATGTAATCCATGCGGGTCGCACGAGGATAAGCTGAGAACAGGCAGGCTGCGACCAGGATATACAGGAACTGTGCGCTTTCATAGATTTCACCGGATACACGGTTCTGAGCCAGATATTTGCCTTCTAACTGCTTCACCGCCGCGTAGGAAAAATTCATGTCACGCCAGTGGTCGAGAAAGCCGTCCATCTGCTCGAACTCTTCACGGCTGTAGTCTTCCAGCAGATGGCGGTCGTACTTACCCAGATCGACCATCTTAACAACCTGATCGTACAGGGCTGGGGGTTCAAACTGACCGTAAGCTTTCTTGCGCAGGTGGAAAATAGCCAGTCGCGCAGCCAGATACTGATAATCAGGGGCATCGCGAGAAATGAGGTCTGCAGCGGCCTTAATGATAGTTTCATGGATGTCAGACGTTTTGATGCCATCATAAAACTGAATGTGGGAACGCAGCTCTACCTGTGAAACCGACACATTGTTCAGCCCTTCGGCCGCCCAGTCGAGGACACGGTGAATTTTGTCGAGATCAATGCGCTCCTGGCGGCCATCGCGTTTAGTAACGAGCAGACTTTGGTTCATGTCGCGTTTTTACCTTTGCGTGAGTATCCAATAATTAAAAGAAATCCCGATTTATGCACAGCATATTCATTGTGAATAATGTTGTGGATAAACACTACATCTTGGGGTTGTCGAAGATATGTATAACAATATGGAGGCTTATTCTAGTATTTTGCTGGCGCTTAACAAGAGGAAAAAATGATGTCTACGGGGGTTGTATTTTCTAAGGGTTTTCTTAAGCCGCGTCTCGTAAGGCCGCAGGTCATGTCAACCATCCAGAGAAAATATTGCAATTTATGATCGACCGCTGATTTTTCAAACATTGCGCAAGTTTTTCAAACACCAGAAAGCAGGCATCAGCAAGATGTGCAAATGTCATGGCTCCGATGACACAGAACTGCCCCATGGGAAAATTAGCGCGAGCAGATGACAACAGGATGACAGCAGCGTGGGCAGAGCCGCACGCTGCGGCGGATCAGGCGTCGCCGTGGTGGGCGTGTATCATGTAGTTCACATCAACACCGTTACCCAGACGAAACTTATCGGTGATGGGGTTGTAGTGCAGGCCAATCATATTGCGCTCACGCAGTGGCGTTTCATCGACCCAGCCCAGCAGTTCGGAAGGGCGGATAAATTTTTTCACATCATGCGTGCCGCGCGGCACCATGCGCAGAACATACTCAGCGCCAAAAATAGCCATCAGCCAGGCTTTGGGATTACGGTTAATGGTAGAAAAGAACACCTCACCGCCGGGTTTCACCAGCTGCGCGCAGGCGTGCACCACCGAACGTGGATCGGGCACATGTTCCAGCATTTCCATGCAGGTCACCACATCGTATTCGCCCGCGTGTTGGCTGGCGTGCTCTTCCACCGTCTGCTGCACATAGCTGAGCGTGACGCCGCTTTCCAGCGCGTGCAGACGCGCGACTTCCAGCGGTTCAGCGCCCATATCCAATCCGGTGACCACTGCGCCTTCCCGTGCCATGCTTTCGGCCAGGATACCGCCGCCACAGCCGACATCCAGCACCTTCTTGCCAAACAGCCCGTTGCTGTGTTGTGCAATATAGCCCAGCCGCAGAGGGTTAATACGGTGCAGCGGTTTAAATTCGCCCTCCAGATCCCACCAGCGCGAGGCAACGGCCTCAAACTTGGCAATTTCCTTATGGTCAACGTTCTGACCGCTTTCCTGTGAAGTTGAAATCATAACCTTGTTACTCCGGCTAATAGCGTTGATGGTTGGGAGTATACCTCAAGCTGAACCAGGCCGTAGGCTGAAGAGTCAGCAGTCATAGCCAAACCTGGCTTAAATCGAAAGGCACGATGACAAAAGAGAATGTTTCACTGGCAAGCCGAAAGGAGGGAGCAACTGAAATGTGATTATGTTATCAGCACTATCAGAATGATGACCGGAAGCTAAAGATGGCCTGATCGCAGTTGGCGTAAGGGTAAAACGGCGAGACAAAAAACGCGCTTACGTTATGTGTTTTCTGGTTAGCAACAAAGGGATTAAAGCCATGAAATAGGGAAAGGGTATCCACAAAAAACCAATCGCACGGCTTCTGTTCAGATAGTTAAGGCACCGCAAACTGCTGGAAATAAGAGGCATAATAAATGCAATGATCAGCAGGATTGAAAGGGAATCGTCCGCCAGAAAGGACAGGTAGAGCGAAAACCAGACTAGCTGGAAAACCAGGAAGATGAAGTATTCGAGTTTCGAATCTTTTTCTTCGTAATTCATGCAGAGTCTGAACCCTTTTTTTATGGTTTTAAAAATCAAGGTTCTCTCCTTTTTAAAACAAATATCATGCTAATAATAAAACCGAATAAAAAAGCCAGGAAGATGTTCAGTGGATATCCAGTGGTAATGCTTTCACATGGAATGGGTTTTATCTTGGAGTTGACTGTTATTGCAATTATCGATGTTAGTATTTGAATGAATTGTTGGGTTATGATTTTTTTTACGCGTGCTGATTTTTTTCTAAGAATAAATGCAGCGAGTAAACAAAATATTGATAACGTGAGGCCAGTAATAGTTTTATTATAAAATAAGCTACTGATGTTACCAGAAAAAAAATCTTGACAGGCAGAAGATAGCGTTAAAATTTCATAATGGAAATTAAAGCCGAGACAAAATAAGAACAGTGATGATATTATTGAAAATAAATAAAAAAACTTGTTATTCATAGTGTTACACCATGTTTTTTTAGATCAAGCATTGATTTTTTTAGTTCTGTTTTATCAGTAACTAATTTTGTTTCTTTTGTATTGCTATTGTACTTTGCCATTGCCGTAGGTGTATCTATTCCACCATTATCCATAGTGAACTTTACGTTTTTGTTCCCGTAAAGAATAATGTTAGGTATAGGGTCTTTCCCATAATTGATCGTTGGTGAAATTCTGGTTGTTCTGGGCTTGGTCAAGTTTTTAGGTATATCCAATACATCAGAGTCAGGGAGTGCTGAAAAGGAGGCTAACGAACCTGAAAATGCCAGCGTATACACTAAATCACCTGTGTATTTTGTCTGTACCGGGGTGCCAAACGAATATTTTATAGTCTGCCAAAGAGTGATATTTGCAGGGTTGATTTTTGCTCCCTCCATATACATATCTTGCTTTCTGGAGAGGCTAATCACCATGCGATATATCTGAACGAGTGAGGGGGAAATTCCACCAAAAGAAAAATTATCAGGAATGAGTCCGTCACGAGGGTAAATACGCTCGATAATATAATAAAGACCTGTGTTTTCAACCAGTGATATATTCATAGGATAGCCAACGGTTACATTAATTTTTTTAATATCATAACATTTACTCTTTGATTTTGAAGTACCTTAGAATGAGTAATTCAATCAGAGCCAGTGGAACTGAGCGTGAAAGATGTTTTTTGGGATTAATCCTGGTTTTCTGCAATTTAGAGTGGCGGTCATAAAGCAACAATTCAACATGTCACACGACTGCCTCAACTGCTGTGATTATCAAGGAGTGATAAGAGTGGCTGATGCCGAAGTAAACCTGTTTATTGGTCGCAAATTATACGTTTCACTCTGTGTCCAGCATCGCCTGTAAGGTGCATTTTCGTGTTGTACCTGTCTGGGTTAAATTTGTGCCAGTAAGGGATGAAAAACCTCGTGGTTGTCGTTGCTTTACTTTTCCCTCACGTGCGGCTCTATGATATACTTTCGCACCTTTAAAATCCGGGATTAGTAGAGGGATAGCGGCTCCATGAGCGACCTTGCGAGAGAAATTACACCGGTTAATATCGAAGAAGAGTTAAAAAATTCTTACCTCGATTACGCCATGTCGGTCATCGTTGGCCGAGCTTTACCCGATGTGCGTGATGGCCTGAAGCCAGTGCATCGCCGCGTACTTTTCGCGATGAGCGAACTGGGTAATGACTGGAACAAACCCTATAAAAAATCTGCCCGCGTCGTCGGTGACGTTATCGGTAAATATCACCCGCATGGTGATTCTGCCGTTTACGACACCATTGTACGTATGGCCCAGCCTTTCTCCCTGCGTTACATGCTGGTGGACGGTCAAGGCAACTTCGGCTCCATCGACGGCGACTCCGCTGCGGCGATGCGTTATACCGAAGTGCGCATGTCCAAAATCGCCCACGACCTGTTAGCTGACCTGGAAAAAGAGACCGTCGATTTCGTTCCGAACTACGACGGTACAGAGCAGATCCCTGAAGTTCTGCCCACCAAAATCCCTAACCTGCTGGTAAACGGCTCGTCCGGTATCGCAGTCGGTATGGCAACCAACATTCCGCCGCATAACCTGCGCGAAGTGATCAACGGCTGCCTCGCTTATATCGAAGATGAAAACATCAGCATTGAAGGGCTGATGGAACACATTCCGGGGCCTGACTTCCCGACAGCGGCAATCATCAATGGCCGCCGCGGCATTGAAGAAGCCTATCGCACCGGCCGTGGTAAGGTTTATATCCGTGCCCGTGGCGAAGTAGAAGTGGATGCCAAAACCGGGCGTGAAACGATCATCATTCACGAACTTCCGTATCAGGTGAACAAAGCTCGCCTGATCGAGAAAATCGCCGAGCTGGTGAAAGAAAAACGCGTCGAAGGGATCAGCGCCCTGCGTGATGAGTCCGATAAAGACGGCATGCGCATCGTCATTGAAATCAAACGCGATGCAGTCGGTGAAGTGGTCCTTAACAACCTCTATTCACTGACTCAACTGCAAACCTCTTTCGGCATCAACATGGTGGCACTGCATCAGGGCCAGCCGAAGATTATGGCGCTGAAGGAGATTCTTGAAGCCTTCGTTCGCCATCGTCGTGAAGTGGTGACGCGTCGTACTATTTTTGAACTGCGTAAGGCGCGCGATCGCGCACATATCCTTGAAGGCCTGGCGATTGCGCTGGCTAACATCGATCCGATCATCGAACTGATTCGCCGTGCACCGACGCCAGCGGAAGCCAAAGCGGGCCTGATTTCACAAGCGTGGGATCTGGGCAACGTGTCAGCCATGCTGGAGCGCGCAGGTGACGATGCAGCCCGTCCGGAGTGGCTGGAGGCGCAGTTTGGTATTCGTGACGGCCAGTATTATCTGACCGAGCAACAGGCTCAGGCCATTCTGGACTTACGTCTGCAGAAACTGACCGGTCTTGAGCATGAAAAGCTGCTGGATGAGTACAAACAGCTGCTGGATCAAATTGCCGAGTTACTGCACATCCTGGGAAGCTCAGAGCGCTTGATGGAAGTCATCCGCGAAGAGCTGGAACTGATGCGCGATCAGTTTGGTGATGAGCGCCGCACGGAAATCACCGCGAACAGTGCTGACATCAACATCGAAGACCTGATCAATCAGGAAGACGTGGTGGTTACGCTGTCGCATCAGGGTTATGTGAAATATCAGCCACTGACGGATTATGAAGCGCAGCGCCGTGGTGGCAAAGGCAAGTCAGCCGCACGCATTAAAGAAGAAGACTTTATCGATCGTCTGTTGGTGGCCAACACCCACGATACCATTCTGTGCTTCTCCAGCCGTGGCCGACTCTACTGGATGAAGGTCTACCAGTTGCCGGAAGCCAGCCGTGGTGCGCGTGGACGTCCCATCGTCAACCTGCTGCCGCTTGAAGCCAACGAACGTATCACGGCGATTCTGCCAGTGCGCGAATATACCGAAGGCTTCAACATCTTCATGGCAACCGCAAGCGGTACAGTGAAGAAAACGGGTCTGCAAGAGTTCAGCCGCCCACGCAGCGCCGGTATCATTGCCATTAACCTGCGCGATGATGATGAGCTGATTGGTGTCGCGCTGACCAACGGTAACGATGAAGCGATGTTGTTCTCGGCTGCCGGTAAAGTGGTGCGCTTCGCCGAATCTGCCGTGCGTGCCATGGGTCGTACCGCTTCGGGCGTTCGTGGTATCAAGCTGGCGCAGAACGATCGGGTGGTTTCACTCATCGTGCCGCGCGAAGAGGGCGCTATCCTGACGGTCACCCAGAACGGCTATGGTAAGCGTACAGCTAACAGCGAATACCCGACCAAGTCGCGTGCTACGCAGGGCGTTATCTCTATCAAAGTGACCGAGCGTAACGGTCCGGTGATTGGCGCAGTGCAGGTGGTCGACAGCGATCAGATCATGATGATCACCGATGCAGGCACTCTGGTGCGTACACGGGTATCTGAAGTCAGCATCGTGGGCCGTAATACCCAGGGTGTGATTCTGATTCGTACTGCAGAAGACGAGAACGTTGTCGGACTGCAACGCGTTGCGGAGCCGGTGGAAGAAGAAGAGCTGGATTCCATCGACGGCAGCGTCGCGGAAGGGGACGAAGATATCGTGCCTGAAGTCGACAACGACGACGACGATGTCCCCGCAGCGGACGACGACGTGTAAGTCATCCAACGCACGTGAGTCATGAACGGCAGGTCAGGGGCAACCCGACCTGCCGTTTTTTTTGCGGTGGTGTGTTAGCAAGGATGATTTCCCGTAAGGTCAAACATTCCCAAACTGCGGTCGCGCTCCGTAGCCGACTGGCTTTTTTGCTGCGATAAAGCTAGTGTATGAGCATTAAAAATCCAACGATGCGACTAACCTTGCCACCTGCGAGTCACCTTTGAAATATCTAGTCTCTTTCCGCACGACGCTTCGCATTTCGCGCTATCTGTTTCGCGCGCTGGCGCTGCTAATCTGGTTACTGGGCGCGGTGCTGACCACCTTCTATATCATCAGCGTACTTCACGATAAAGAGAATAAGGTTCGTCAGGAATTCGCCAGCAACTACGGGACAATTGACTGGTACGTGCGCCACTCGGCGGGCATGATGCGTGAGCTCAAGTACATCGCTGAAAACCATTTAACCAGTAGCGGGGCCGATCCCTCAGGTCGGTTACCGGCCGGCAAAACCATTCAACCGCAGTTTACGCCACTGTATTCAGGCGACGACTGTGCCTCCATGAGCACCACCTGGCGCACCTCACTGGACTCACTTGGCAACTATATCAATTACTGGAAAAGCAACTTTGCCTCATCTTATGATTTGAGCAGGGTTTTCCTGATTAGTGGGGATAGTAAGTGCCTGGCGGATTTTGCTATCGGCAATAACGTCAGTCGCGATCGCAGTCTGAAACTACTGCAAGAAAACCTACAACGCTACCGCAACAGCTCGGAAGAGGACCGGCGCAATCCCGCTTACTGGGTAAACAGTAGCGCGCAGCCTGGCGTGGGTAGCTTCTCTGTTGTGATGCCGATATACGTTGCCGATAAGCTTCAGGCCTTGCTGGGGGTGGAACAAAACATTCAGCTTGAGGAGTTTATTCAGCCCGGTAGCCTGCCCGTAACAGCCACGATCACGGATGAAAACTATTATCCGCTCCTGACCTCGCGCCGGGGTGGTTTAGGTTTTTCACTAAATGAATTGCCCGATGACAAAACCTGGTTTGGCTATCTTGACGGTTATCGTCAACTGGTGCTGAAAAAACCGCTGCCGCCCTCGAATCTTAACGTGGTGTGGTCGGTATCGACCGACGTGCTGGTCGATCAGCTTAAGCTGATGATGATTAATGCCTTATTGCTTAATATCCTGAGCGCGATTGTGCTGTTTACGCTGGCCTGGCTATTTGAGCGGCGCATGTTTCTGCCAGCGGAAGAAAATGCCCACCGGCTGGAAGAGCATGAGCAGTTTAACCGTAAAATTGTGGCCTCGGCCCCGGTCGGGATTTGTATTCTGCGCACCAGCGATGGCACCAACATTCTCAGTAATGAGCTGGCGCACAACTATCTCACGCTGCTGACGCAAGAAGATCGTAAGCGATTGAATGAGATTATCGGTGGTCAGCAGGTTAACTTTGTCGATGTGCTGACGGGCAGCAACACTAACCTGCAAATCAGCTTCGTGCATTCCCGCTATCGAAATGAGAACGTAGCCATCTGTGTGCTGGTGGACGTGTCCGCGCGCGTCCGTATGGAGCAATCGCTACAGGAAATGGCCCATGCTGCTGAACAGGCCAGCCAGTCGAAATCGATGTTCCTGGCGACGGTCAGCCACGAACTTCGTACGCCGCTGTATGGCATCATTGGCAACCTGGATCTGCTGCAGACGCGGCAGTTGCCGAGCGGGATAGCGTCGCTGGTCACCGCAATGAATAACTCCTCCAGCCTGCTGCTGAAAATCATCAGCGATATTCTCGATTTCTCCAAAATCGAGTCGGAGCAGCTGAAGATAGAACCACGTCCTTTCTCGCCGCGAGAAGTGATTACCCACATTGTTGGTAACTACCTCTCCCTGGTGGTAAAGAAACGTCTGACGCTTTACTGCTATATCGAGCACGATGTGCCGCAGGCGCTTGATGGCGATCCACTGCGCCTGCAACAGGTGATTTCTAACCTGCTGAATAATGCCATTAAATTTACCCATACGGGCTGCATTATCCTGCATGCCTATGTCACACAAGGCTATCTGGCGTTCCGCACGCGGGATACCGGCGTCGGCATTCCGGCAAAAGAGTTAACCCGACTGTTCGATCCTTTTTTCCAGGTGGGTAATGGCGTACAGCGTAATTTTCAGGGCACCGGGCTGGGTTTAGCAATTTGCGAAAAGCTCATCAATATGATGGACGGTGATATTGAGGTTGAGTCTGAGCCAGGGATGGGAAGCCAGTTTATTGTGCGCATTCCCATCTATAACGGTAAGCAGCCTTCAATCCCGCTGCTGGATGGGTTACAGGATAAGAAAATCTGGCTGGCGATGCGTAATGAATACCTGGCGCAGTATCTTGAGCGGTTGTTAAAGCAGCATGGTATTCAGGTCGCCGAATATCAGGCTGATCCCGGCAGTGATGATGTGGTGTTAACGGATTATTCGTTAGACGTTAGCTCTCCGGTTCGCGCAGTTATCACCGTTGACGGCTCACACGTGGACATGCCGCGTGAGCCCCAGGCCGGGCGCTGGATTCACAGCACCGCCACCCTGCATGAGCTGCCAACCCTGCTGGCGCGCATTTACCGCATTGCGGTTGAATCCGACGTGAACGATGCGTTGTCGCTGGCCAGTCCGGTGGAAGAGAAAATTCATAACGACGACATTATGGTGCTGATCGTTGACGATCATCCTATCAACCGTATGTTGCTGTCAGAGCAGCTTGGCACGCTGGGTTATCAGGTTAAAACGGCACAGGATGGCGTTGATGCGTTGAATGTCCTCAGCCGTAACAGCATTGATATAGTGCTGACCGATGTGAACATGCCGAATATGGATGGCTATCGCCTGACACAGCGGTTGCGTCAGCTTGGGCACGTATTCCCGGTGGTGGGCGTGACGGCGAATGCGCTGGCGGAAGAAAAACAACGTTGTATGGATGCCGGAATGGACAACTGTCTGTCGAAGCCAGTGACGTTAGACGTGCTGAAAACGACGCTGGGTATTTATGCGGAGCGGGTACGAAAAACGCGGGAAGGATAGCCGGGAAGAGAGGCGGTGCGTAAACGCACCGCCTGCGGACTTAATCTTTATCGATTTGGGTCGCACTGACCGATGACAGGTAGTTGAGCAGGGCGATATCGTTATCCACACCCAACTTCATCATGGCTGATTTTTTCTGGCTACTGATGGTTTTAATACTGCGGTTCAGCTTCTTGGCAATTTCTGTGACCAGGAAACCTTCAGCAAAGAGGCGCAATACTTCGCTCTCTTTTGGCGACAAACGTTTGTCGCCATAACCGCCCGCACTGATTTTCTCCAGCAGTTTAGCCACGCTTTCTGGCGTATATTTCTTGCCTTTCTGCAGGGCTGCCAGCGCTTTTGGCAGATCGGTTGGCGCACCCTGTTTCAGTACGATCCCTTCAATATCCAGATCCAGTACCGAGCTCAGAATCGCCGGGTTATTGTTCATGGTAAGAACAATAATGGACAGGTCGGGATAGTGACGTTTGATATATTTAATCAGCGTAATACCGTCACCATACTTTTCACCTGGCATGGAGAGGTCGGTGATCAGAACATTCGCATCAAGCTTGGACAGGTTGTTGATCAGCGCCGTTGAATCTTCAAATTCGCCTACAACGTTAACCCACTCAATTTGTTCCAGAGATTTTCGGATACCGAAAAGAACAATTGGGTGATCATCCGCAATAATTACATTCAAGTTATTCATCTTATTGGTTACCTTGCTGCAGCAGTTGATTGACATAAGCGTCAATATTACTGGTGGTATTTGTAATGTTTGAATCGTCACACACTTTAATGTGGTGTTCTAACTCTTCACAAAGCTGTTTGCCCGGTGTCAAATTGAGCATAGCAAACACGCCTTTAAGGCGATGAGCTGTCTGAGCAAGCGAGGCATAATCTGATATCGCTGACTCAGTATACAATCTCTTTACATCATCCGGTACTGTCTCAGTAAACAGCTGGAAATAGCCACCACTTAACAGTGGCGTGCTGGCGTCATCGTCGGTGTCATCCTCCATCACATCGTGGGACAATTGCTTCTCAATCAGTGCCAGTAATGCATCAAGTAGTGCATTGCTGAGATTGAAATTGACGCGATACTGTTGATCGTTTAAAGCATGATGGCCGGGTTCATCTTCCGCCAGCAATAAAGCCCAGCCACATAATTTGCTGGGGTCGTCAGTAATTTGTACATCATGATCCTGGCCTGAGATGCGTTCATCTGGCGTCAGGCAGCGTGCGCCCCAGTTCTCCAGATGGCGACAGACGATCTTGTGGACGTCTTCAACCGCGATCTCCACCAGGGCGGTAATCCCTTCGAGGATTTTCTCTTCATCCTCTTCGCGCTTTTCTTCAAGCGTAAGCGGAAGCTGAATATTATAGCGAGTACCAATATCCGCTTTGGCGACGATTTCCAGACTGCCGCCCATCTGCTTGCACAGCTGTTTACACAGGAAAAACGCCATCCCGGAAGCCTGACCATAACGATCTTGGCTGGTATCGCCCAGGAACGGGAAGTCGACATTGGCCAGTTCATCCACGGTGAGTCCGGCACCGGTGTCCACCAGCTCGATATAAAGGCGGTCGGGATGGTGCTCCGCCGTTTTCACTTCGAGCGTTATCTTGCCCCAGCGCGTCGTGATCAAGGCATAATGCATCAGCGTCGTCAGCACTTTGCGCAGGGCACGGCGATCGCCAAACCGCATTTCATCATTCGCCTGATGATTATTCACCACGAGCGATAATCCCTTGCGACGCAGCAGCGGCAGACTTTCCAGAGTGATCTCGTCCAGCAGTTCCTGCAGGTTAAACACCGAGGCATCCGGGGACCAGTCATGCGCTTCAAGGCGATTGAGCAGCACGATATCGTCAACCAGGCGGGCCAGTGACTGACTCTCATCCAGAATATCCAGCACGCTCTCGTCGTTCTCACGCTGGCTCAGGTGAACCAGCTGCGAAACGATCTTTTCCAGCGGCTGGTTTAACGCGTGACCAAGGTGATGGAGCAACTGCTGACGCATCTGGTGGTTACGATCTAACACCTGTTGCGCTTTCTGCAGCTTCTTGTTCACCAGTAGCTCACGATCCTGATCGCGCATCATAAACAGCTGAGTATGCGGTGATAAGACGCTGCGCGCGTGGCGGATTTCATACACCTCATTGTTAATCGTGGCTTGGAGTACGCCCTGATGCTGATCGGACATATTGATGATCTTCTGCAAATTAAGGTGAGGCAAAAGATGCTCAGCGATTTTATTGCTTAACAAGGTGCGATTGCTGGCGAAGTCATAGACCAGCAAGCCAACCGGTAAGCTGGCGACAATCTCCTGATTAAGTACACGGAGCGAATCCAGCTCGGCGCTCTGGTTTTCACTCGGGCGCAGAGACTGTTGACGTAACAACAACATTCCGCCAAGTGACAGCAAGAACAGCAGCAGGTTAATCAGCAACGGCCACATCAAATTATGCGCGCTGTCGAGCAACAGGCGTAAGAAGGGCACCTGATAGACCAGCTGTAACGATGTGCTCGGGAGCGTTGCGGCTATTTCGATATCGTGACTGACCAACGAAACCTGCGTGGTTTCGACATCTTCCTGGTTGCTGCTGGCGCTGTTATTCAGCGGAGCATCCTGACGCAGCTGGAAGTTTTCCACCGGCATATTGAGTGGGAGCAAGTCATTAACAGGTAAATCAAATGCCACCACGGTGGCCAGATGGCCCGGCTGATTGAACGTCGTACGCAGGGTAAAATAGTGGTCATTCTGAAAAGCGAGATGACGCAGCGGTGAAAAGCTTTCACGCTCATCCAGCGCATTAGCCTGTTGCAGCATTTCTGCACGTCGTGCCTCAACCAGAGAACTGATGGCGTTCTCTTTGTAGCGCGTGGTCATGTCTTTCAGGGGCAGGGTGGAAATCATGATCAGGCTGTTGTCCTGACCATTTAAAAAATACATTGACCATGTCGGCGTTTCTGCACCCCATAACGTATCCAGGTAACTGGACATCCGCATCGACATATCCAGCGTGCTGCTGTCATGCGAACCGAAAATCAGCGCTTCGGTTTTGCGTCGGGTTTTTTCCAGATAGTAGACATCCGGACGCAGGCGCGTCTCTTGTAAATTCGTGGCGGGTGTCGATCCGGCGGCGCTGGTCGACAGGTTTTCATAGATCTGCCAGGTCACAAAGCGATAGGCATCAATGCGTTTTTGAATATCACGCGCCATATCCGCCATGGCATAACGTTTATCCGTCAACCAGGCATTGACGGAATTTTGCACCATAAAGCCCAGCGCCAGTAACAGCACCAGATTAAATACGATAAAAAAGCGAGTGACATTACCGGATGTCAGCGGAAACTTATACAACATAGCGCTCAGATACCTGAATTATCGCGCAACGTTGCGCGCACTGACAGCCACAGCTAACAATAACAGCGCAATAAGCAAAAATGCACCGCTAAGGCTAATCCATTGAGAAATGAACCCGATCAACGCCGGACCAGAAAGAATACCTGCATATCCCAACGTTGTCATGGCAGAAATCGCCAGGTTCGCCGGCATATCATGCTGATTACCTGCCGAATTAAATAACATGGGCACGGTATTCGATAAACCAAAACCCACCAGTAAGAAAGCCAGCAGTGAGGCTTCTGGCCAGGGCAGGAGCACGGCTAAGGTCATGCCTGAAGCCGCCGCCAGTGCGCCCATCAACATAACCGGGTAGCGGCCAACGCGGTGAATGATTTTATCGCCGCTAAAACGTCCAATCGTCATGGCGACGGAAAACAGGGCATAGCCCAGCCCGGCATGCGCCGTCGTCATTGAGGGGTTTTGTAACAGCAGAAGTGCGCCCCAGTCGAGCACGGCTCCTTCCGCTAAAAACAGAATAAAACACAGCATGCCCAGAAAGGCGACGCGTCCACGCGGAATCACCAGCCACGACTGATCGGGCTGATGTAAGCGCTGATTCATATAGGTTGGCAGACGCCAGAGCAACAGTACCCCCATCACGGCCATAATGATTAACACGGCTATTAACGGGGTAAACGTCAGGCTTAACAGCAGGCTAACCGCACCGGCACCCAGAATACCGCCCAGGCTAAAAAAAGCATGGAAGCCCGACATCATCGGTCTGCCGGATGCTTTTTCCACTTCTACCGCCTGATAGTTCATGGCGACGTCCAGCATGCCCAGTCCGGCACCAAACAGCATCAATGTTGCTGCCATTAACAAATGTGTTTGCACTGTGGCGAGCAGCGGCATCATGAATAACACCACTAACGTCGAACAGACGATCACTCTGCGGCAGCCAAAGCGCGCCACTAAGGTGCCGGTCACCGGCATGGCAAGGAGTGAGCCAATTCCCAGACACAGCAAAAGCGCACCCAATGAGGCGCCATCTAAGTGCAATCGATCGCGTGCATAGGGCACCAACGGAGCCCAGGCAGACATCCCCAATCCGTTGATCAAAAAAATAGTACGGGTGCCCCCGCTCAGGCGGCTGTCAGATTGGCTTGATTTTGCGGCATCCAGTGCTGTCATGGCTCTAATTCATCAGTAGCAAAGCAGAAAAGTGTAGCATCAATTTCCTGTAAAACGCTGTGAGAACACAGGTTTAACAGGTTAACCGGCCTGCTGTAACAGGTCATGAGAAAAGCCAGTGTACCGACTTTTATCCTGATGGATGTGTTTTCCAGAACTTTCCTGGCAAAGCCCGCGAATAAACCCAAAACAGCTCCCTTTCCAGGACGATCTTCATCACAAGTTCGCAAGGTGAATAGCTTAGCTGAATTTGAGTATCTGGCAGAAAGCAAAGAACCCAAAAAAGAGAGTCTTTTCCGTCACTTTTGCTATTTACTGGAAACATTTAGCAATGTTTTGACATGGGAGATCATCTTTCCCACCCTGTGCTCTGCTGATTAATCACAAATATGGCTAATGTTATTTTGATTAATTCATAAATAAAACTGCATCTTATGATTGATTTTTAAACGCGATAAGTTAACTATTGATTGCATGGTGTTGCTGTTTATGAACATCGGTTAACAAGAATTTTAAAAAATAAAGTAAATGCTTAGGACATGGTCGGTTTTCTGTGTCTTTTTCTCGCACTGCCCACACCAGACTGAAACGTTTTCTGATACACAGCATGAAAAAACGTCAATGTGAAATCATAACTTATTTTTATGGTTTTACATTTCAGCTAATTAGATATTCTGGTGGAGCAAGGTCAAGATGGCAGAACTCACTCAAAGTCGCGTCGATATCATTTCTCGTGCAAATGGTACGCTCACGTCTCAGGTCAACGGCGGCATAACACAAACGATTACGCTCAGTGAACCCAGCGTTGTACGCATCAACGGGACACGTGAGGCCGTCGTACAATACCAGCGTCAGGGCGACGATTTAATCGTCCAGATGCGTGACGGAAGTTCTGTTCGCTACAAAAAATTCTTCCTGGATGATGCCGCAGGCGATCACAGTGAACTTGTCTTTGACGATGGCGTGAACCCGCCCGATCATGCGCTCTTTCCCACCACGGCTGGTGCAACCGATTTAGCCACGACAACCGTGACGCCCAGCTATGAGTCGCTGGATAGCGTGGAGCCGCTTCTGCTGGCAGATAACAGCAATATTTCCACCGGCCTGATGACGGCGAGTGGTGTCGGCTTGCTGGGTCTTGCGGGCGCAGCACTCGGCACCCGCCGTGGCGGTGGTGGTGGCGGAGATGACAACGCGGCTACGCCAGGAACTCCAGGTACACCGGGAACGCCAGGCACACCCAATACACCTTCCCTTAGCGTTAATCCGTTTGCCGGTGACAACGTTCTTGATAATACCGAGAAGGCCAGCGATCAGCCGGTGTCGGGCACCACCACCAACGTCGAGGCGGGGCAGACCGTTACCGTAACGCTGGGCGGGCAGACGTACACCACCACCGTCGGGCCAGATGGCAGCTGGAGCGTGACGGTGCCGTCGGCGGCGCTGACCGCGCTGGCGGCGGGCACCACCACGCTTAACGTCACCGTCAGCAATGCGGCGGGCACTACCGCCAGCGCAGAGCAGGTTGTGACGGTGGATGCTCCGGTTACCACGCCGGGCGCACCGACGCTGACCGTTGATCCGTTTGCCGGTGACAACGTTCTTGATAATACCGAGAAGGCCAGCGATCAGCCGGTGTCGGGCACCACCACCAACGTCGAGGCGGGCCAGACCGTTACCGTGACGCTGGGCGGGCAGACGTACACCACCACCGTCGGGCCAGACGGCAGCTGGAGCGTGACGGTGCCGTCGGCGGCGCTGACCGCGCTGGCGGCGGGTACCACCACGCTTAACGTCACCGTCAGCAATGCGGCGGGCACTACCGCCAGCGCAGAGCAGGTTGTGACGGTGGATGCTCCGGTTACCACGCCGGGCGCACCGACGCTGACCGTTGATCCGTTTGCCGGTGACAACGTTCTTGATAATACCGAGAAGGCCAGCGATCAGCCGGTGTCGGGCACCACCACCAACGTCGAGGCGGGCCAGACCGTTACCGTGACGCTGGGCGGGCAGACGTACACCACCACCGTCGGGCCAGACGGCAGCTGGAGCGTGACGGTGCCGTCGGCGGCGCTGACCGCGCTGGCGGCGGGCACCACCACGCTTAACGTCACTGTCAGCAATGCGGCAGGCACTACCGCCAGCGCAGAGCAGGTTGTGACGGTGGATGCTCCGGTTACCACGCCGGGCGCACCGACGCTGACCGTTGATCCGTTTGCCGGTGACAACGTTCTTGATAATACCGAGAAGGCCAGCGATCAGCCGGTGTCGGGCACTACCACCAACGTCGAGGCGGGCCAGACCGTCACCGTAACGCTGGGCGGGCAGACGTACACCACCACCGTCGGGCCGGACGGCAGCTGGAGCGTGACGGTGCCATCCGCAGCGCTCGGGGCGTTGGCAGCGGGTTCCACCACCATTGACGTCAGCGTCAGCAATAGTGCAGGCGCCAGTGCAACCAATAATGAATCCATTACCGTCGAACCGGCAACGGGTACGCCTGGTACATTGACCATATCGCAGCCACTGGGCGGTGATGGCTTCCTCAATGCCCTTGAAGCAGGACAAGGATTAACCGTAAAAGGGTCGATCGCGGGTGGTTCGCCAGGGCAGCAGGTTGCGGTCAATTTTAATGGCGTTAATTACAACGGAACGGTAGATGCGAATGGCCTCTGGTCCGTCACCATTCCGTCAACCGCGTTTAACGGGGTAAGCGATGGGCTGAAGCAGATCACCGTCAGTACGGTAGACGCCAACGGTAATCTGTTATCCGATACTGCAGACGTTACGTTGCAGGCTACGACCCTGCCAGCCATTACCCTGGATGCCGGATCGGTGAGCGATGGGGTGATTAACAACCTGGACACCGCCAGCGATCAGGTGCTGAGCGGCAGTACCGGGATTACCGGTGCCGGGCAACAGGTCCAGGTTCAGTTGGGTGGCAAAACCTACGATGTTCCGGTTAACAGCGACGGCAGCTGGAGCGTGACGCTACCCGCAGGCGATCTTGCTGTGCTGCCCCAGGGTAATAATTCACTGATCGTTAGCGCAATCGATCAGGCCGGAAACGTGGTTACCCAGACCAGCACCGTAACCATTGATACGCTGCCACCCTCATTGGGCGTGGACCCCGTGGGCGGCGATAATACGCTCAGCGTAAGCGATTTGACGCAACCGCTGGTATTGAGCGGTACCGGTCAGAATGGCGATCAGGTCACCATGTCACTCAATGGCCGATTCTATCGCACGTTTGTCACGACTAATGGGCGCTGGTCGTTACGCATCGATCAGTCCGATCTGGCTGCGTTGCCTTCGGGTAATAATCCTTTTACCGTGACCATCACCAACGCGAATGGCAGCCAGACGACCTACACCAGCGAGCTGAATGTCGCCACAGCACCAGAAGTGCAACCCACGCTGAGCGTTGACAGCGGGACTTTTGCTGGCAACGGTGTGCTGGATGGGTCAGAGCAAAAACTCCCTCAAACCCTTACCGGTACATCGACTAACGTAGAGGCCGGCCAGCAAGTCACCGTAACCATTAACGGTATCACTTACAGCGGCACCGTTGAGGCAAGCGGAAACTGGAGCATCAGTATACCGCCAGCCGCACTGGCAACCCTGAATGAGGGTAATCAGGCCCTGACCGTCACCGTGGTGAATGCCGCAGGTAACACGACCAGCACTGAGCTTAACTTTGTGGTTGACGCAACGGGAAGCAGCGTTGCTCTGGCTCCTGCAGGCAACAACAACTATCTCAATGCCGATGACGTGGCAAGCGAGGTGGTACTTAGCGGCAGCACCAGCAATATTCCGGCGGGCAGCATTGTTAACGTCAATGTTAACGGCACGAACTACACCGGTACGGTGGGTGCGGATGGCAACTGGACGGTTACGCTGCCGGCCGGCAGCCTCGTGGGATTACCTAACGGTGCACTTCCGGTGACGACCACCATCACCGACGCTGACGGCAATACGCTGGCGACCAGTACCTCAGATATTAATGTCGTGGCGACGGACGTGCCGGTTGCCACACCGGGTGATGCCTTTGTTGATGGCGTACTGAATGCCAGTGAAGCGGCAGCGGGCGGTTTTATCACCGGCAACAGTGGTGTAACCGGAGAAGGGCAGCGCGTTGTCGTCAGTCTTAATGGCGTCAACTACACCGGTATTGTCGATAACGCCGGTAACTGGCAGGTCAATATTCCTTCTGGCGTGCTCACCGCCTTACCCCAGGGAACGGTGCCTTATACAGTGACCGTTACCGACATTGCCGGTAACACCAGCAATGCGTCCGGCAATGTCACAGTGGATACCTTACCGCCAGCGCTGACGGTGGCTACGCCGTCTGGTGATGGCGTTCTCAATGCTGCTGAACTTCAGCAGCCACTGGTCTTGAGCGGTAACAGCGAAGGCAATGCCGTTATCGTGGCGAATATTAACGGCACAACGGTCAGCACCACCGCTAATCCAGACGGTAGCTGGACGCTGGAAGTACCGCCTGCTGCGTTCAATGGGCTGACCAACGGCAATTATCCTTTAACCATTACCGCCACCGATCCGGCGGGCAATATCACGACCGATACCAGCAACCTGACGGTCAAGGCAGATGCAGCTTCATTACCCACACTCACGCTGAATGCTTTTGCCGGTGACAATCTGATTGATGGGGCGGAACGCCAGGTTAATCAGGAACTGTCGGGTACCACGACGAACGTCGAGGCTGGGCAGGTGGTGACACTGACCGTGGGTAGCGATGTGTTTAGCGGTACCGTCCAGGCAGATGGAACATGGCGGCTGACGGTGCCAGCTACCGTTCTGTCGTCCCTGGCGGATGGCAGTGCCACCTACACGGTTGCCGTCAGCGATGCAGCAGGAAATACCACGACAGCGGATCTTGCTCTCACGGTTAACAGCAATGCATCTGGCGTGGCGCTGGATACCATAAGCGGTGATAACTTCCTGAATGCCAGCGAAGCCGGTGAGCCGTTAATCATCACGGGAACCACCGTGAATGTGGCACCAGACAGCACCGTCACGCTGCAGTTTAACAATGTCACTTATAACGCCGTGGTCTCCGCTGGCGGTACATGGAGCGTGATCATCCCGGCTGCTGCGCTGGCGAGCCTGGCGGATGGTCCTGCCACGTTGACGGTGACAGCGACGGACACGACGGGTGCCGCCCTGAGCAGTTCAGGCACCTTAAACGTTGCGATCAACAACCTGCCTAATCCTGTCGTGATCACGGCATTCGGTGACGGCACCCTCAATGCCGCTGATATTTCCAGCACACAACAGCTGAGCGGAACCACGGGTGTAAGCGGTGTGGGTCAGACCGTCAGTGTTTCACTGGGCGGCAATGTTTATAACGGTACGGTAGACGGCAATGGTAACTGGCGTGTGAATATTCCTGCCGATGCTTTAACCACACTGAATGAAGGCAGCGCCAACTACAGGGTTACGGTCACTGACGCCGCGGGTAACAGCCGTGAGGTAGACGGTAATGTTAACATTGATCTCACGCCACCAAACCTGACGCTGGACCCGGTCGCCGGGGATAATATCGTTGACGCTTCAGAAAGCACCGCGCCCATCGTGCTCAGCGGCAGCAGTGACGCCGGTGAAGGCCAGGTGGTGACCATCACCCTCAATAACCAGGTGTGGAATACCACGGTCGATGCGAACGGCAACTGGAGCTTTACTCTGCCCGCGGGTGCCCTTGCCGATGTTGCGGCGGGAAGCTATACCCTGGCGGTGACCGTCAGCGATGCGGCGGGCAACAGTTTTACAGAAACCCGTGATATTACGGTCGCGACGGGGACCTTAGCGATAAGCATTAATACGCCATTTGCCGATGATTATATCAGTCAGGTCGAGGCGGCCAGCGAACAAACGCTCACGGGCACGACCGGTCTCACCGGTGCGGGCCAGATTGTGACCATCACGCTGGGCGGTAATGACTATGCGGCAACGGTGGATACACAGGGGAACTGGACAGTCACGCTTAGCAGCGCAGTCTTGCAGGCGCTGCCTGAAGGCGCGAATACGGTCGTCGTCAACGTCAGTGATGCCACGGGCAGCAATAGCGGCAGCCTGAGCACGTCGGTCACGGTCGACTTCACACCACCTGAACTCAGCCTTAATCCTGTTACCGGTGATAATCTGATTAACGCGCTGGAAATCCAGCAAAATATTCCGATTACCGGCACCGCATCGCTGGCCGATGCAGGGCAAACGGTGACGGTGACACTGCAGGGTGAAACCTATCAAACGCTGGTTTTATCGGATGGCACCTGGCGTCTTGAGATTCCAGCCAGCGTGATGCAGGGCTTGCCGGATGGCACCTATCAGCTGGACATTACGCTGACGGATGCCGCAGGCAACCAGACGGCGTTAACCCAGACGCTGACGCGCGTTGCAGACAGCGCGGCATTGCCTGTACTGACCGTTGATGCCATCAGCGATGATAATTATGTTAGCCGGGTTGAAGCGGCTGCAGAGTTAACCATCAGCGGCGGCAGTACTAATCTGACGGCGGGTCAGGTGGTAACGGTCTCGCTGAATGGTCAGAATTATACGGGTGAAGTGCAGAATGATGGCCGCTGGACAATTACCGTCCCGCAGGCGGATGTGAGTGCATTACCTGACGGACAGCTGAGCGTCGTCGTCAGCGCCACCGACGCTGCAGGCAACCCGACCAGCAGCAACGTAACCCTGAATGTCATTGCCAGTGACGCTGCCCAGCCGACGCTGAGTGTGGACGTGGTCGCCAATGATGACATTATTAACGCAATCGAAGCGGGTTCGGACCTTGACGTGAGCGGCGGCAGTACGCATCTGGCGCAAGGAACGGTAGTGACCGTCACGCTGAACGGCGTCGGCTATACCGGTTCGGTGGATGCCAGCGGAAACTGGACGGTGTCAGTGCCGTCTTCAGCCCTGAGTGGCCTGCCTTCTGGTTCACAACAAACCTTTGTCGTCACGGCGGATGATGTGGGAGGCAATACGGCCCTGACCAATCACAATGTGGCGGTTGATACGACCCTGCCAGTATTGAGCGATATCAACCTGAGCGCAGGCGCGTCACTTAACCAGGCGGAGTCGTTGCAGGATTTAACCGTCAATGGCAACAGCGATCCGGGCGCGCAGATTACCGTCGTGCTGAATCAGATCACTTATACCACCCTTGCAGACGGTAACGGGGCCTGGTCACTGGCGATCCCGGCTGCGGATTTGCAGCAGCTCAATGATGGACGCCAGACCTTCACCATTACCGCCACGGACGTCAACGGTAATATCACGACCAATAACAGCACCACGCTGGATGTGGCCTTCCGCACATTGCCTGAGCTGACGCTGGATACGCCGTTTGGTGATGGGCTTGTCAGTCAGGCTGATGCGGCGGGCGAGCTTACACTCAGCGGCAATGCCACCAATCTGCCAGAGGGCACCCCGATCACGGTGACGATCGGCGATCAGACGTTTAATACGGCGGTCGGCCCCAACGGTGCCTGGACCTTAACGCTGGCACCGGGCGCGCTGGACGCATTACCAGATGGCGCAACGCAGGTGGTTGTCACCGCCAACGATGCAGCAGGGAATCCGGCTGAAGTCAGCGCAGGTGTAGAGATCCTGGTGACGACACCGGCCGATCCAACGATAACCCCAACGTTGTTTGGCGATAACATCATCAACGCCAGCGAAGCGGCCTCGGTGCAGTTAATTACCGGCACGGCGCCGTTTGGTGACGGACAAACCGTCAGCGTCAGCGTAGATGGCACACCGCTTAACGTGACCATTGATGCGAACGGCAACTGGAGCGCCAGTCTGCCGCCAGACGTGATCGCCGGGCTGGCGGATGGAACGCACACGATCAGCGTGACCACCACTGACCGTGCCGGAAATACGTCTGCGACTGCCACGCAAGACTTCACGACGGCCACGGCCCCCATTGCGCTGCCGACGCTCAATACGCCATTTGGTGATGGTCGTATCAACGCTGTCGAAGCGCAAACCGATGGCACGTTAAGCGGCAACCTGAATATCGATAATGCAGCATCCGTTACGGTAACGGTTAACGGCACAGCCTATGCCGCGACCATCAATGGTGATGGGACCTGGTCACTGGGTCTGCCTTCAACCTTATTGCAGTCACTGCCAGATGGTAACTGGCCGGTCACGCTGACCGTGACGGACACCAACGGCAATACGGCATCCATCAACAGCAATATTGTAGTTGCCATACAAACGCTGCCGGATGTCAGCCTCAATCTGCCGTTCGGTGACGGCGCATTGAACGCCAGTGAAGCGGCACAAAATCAGACGCTTACCGGTTCGACAGGCATTAGCGGGGATGGCCAGACGGTAACGGTCACCCTCAGCGGCTTTAATAACGATCAGCCGCTCAGTGCCACCGTTCAGCCTGACGGAAGCTGGTCACTGGTGCTGACGCCCGATCAAATGGCGCAGATCCCTAACGGCAGCCATGTGATTACCGTCACCGCCACGGATATTGCGGGCAATACCGACAGCACCACGCTTAATGTGGTCACCGCCGTCACCGTTCCTGTGCCAACCTTTGCCGACCTGCAGTTTGGTGGCGACAATGTGCTGAACATCAGCGAGGCCGCCGCAGGCGTAACGCTGACCGGTACGACCGGCAGCACCGGCGCAAACCAGGCAGTAAGCATCAGCGTGGATCTCAACGGAACACGCTATCCTGGGACGGTCGATGCGAATGGCAACTGGAGCGTCACGATTCCACCTAATGCATTAAATGCGATTGGCACGGGTCCCCACAGCGTCACCGTGAATGTGGTGGATGCCACGGGCAACCCCGCCACCGCGCAGTTTACCTTTAACGCCGATCTGACCCCGCCGGCACCGAGCGTCGATCCGCTGCCACGTGACGGCTATGTCAACGCCGCTGACGTGGCGAGTGGCATCTCTCTGACGGGCAGTACTGGTGAGGCTGGTGACGGGCAACAGGTGGTGGTGACCATTGGCACCAGCACGTTCAATGCCCAGATCGCGGCGGACGGTAGCTGGACATTGCCGTTGAGTAACGCGCAGCTGGAAGCCTTTACCGACGGCACCTATCCGGTTTCCATCACCGTCACCGATCCCGCCGGAAACAGTACGACGCTCAGCGAATCGCTGGTGATCGATACCACGCCACCTTCGATCACCGGGGTGACGTTTGCGGGTGATAATGCGCTCGATTACGCCGAGAGTATTCAGTCTCAGGTATTGACCGGGGTCGCTGAGGGCGCGGAAACCGGCACACAGTTAACCGTTTCCTATAACGGCACCGTGCTGGGTACGGCGGTCGTGGGCGCGAATGGTGCCTGGAGCCTGACGCTGACGCCAGAGCAAATGAGCACCTTTACACAACCGACCACCACCTTAACGCTTGCGGTTAGCGATCTGGCAGGTAATCCGGTCACCCAGGATCTGACGCTACAGGTTGACCTGACACCGCCACCAGGCCCGCTCGTCACGCTGGGCACTGTGTCGGGTGACAATATCATCAGTACGGTCGATCAGCAGGCGGGCGGCGTTGTGGTCAGCGGAACATCGCAAAACCTGGGGGATAGCGGCGTCGTCACCGTTGTGATCAACGGGGTGGAGTACAGCACCACGATCGACGCTAACGGTAACTGGACCACGGCAACGCTGCCGGTCAGCGATTTCGGAAGCACTGACGGACCCGTCACCATCACGGTCAACGCCACCGACGGAACAGATACCGTGTCCACCAGCGGTACGGTTCAGATCGATCTGACGGCACCCACACTGACGATTAACAGCTTCGCAGGCGATGATGTGGTTAACGCCAGTGAGAGTTCAACGCGTCAGACGATCAGTGGTACAGCAGACACCAGCGAAACGGGCCGCACGGTGACCGTGACGCTGAACGGTAAAACCTACACAGGCATCGTCCAGAGCGACGGAACCTGGTCCACCAGCGTGCCAGCCAGCGATATGCAGGCACTGGCCAACGGTGAAACGACCATTACTGCGCAGTTGACCGATGCCGCCGGTAACACAGGCACCGCCAGCCGTAATATTGACGTTGATACGACCGCACCAGTGATTGAGATTGATAGCTTCCTCGGCGATAACCTGGTTAATGCCGCCGATCTTGCCGTCGGTCAAGTGTTAACGGGCAGGGCAACGGGGGCAGAAGAGGGACAAACCATTTCTCTGTATGTCGGAGATGGTGCCCCCATCGCGACAGGTGTCATTGGCGCTAACGGCGTCTGGAGCATTGATTTAACACCAGAGGTGCTGTCCAGCCTCAATGATGGTGCACTGGTGTTTGGCGTTCGCGTTAACGATCAGGCGGGTAATCAAACGGATGCCACTATCACCGTGAACAAGGTGGTTAATGCCGCCTTAACGCTGGTGGTTGATTCCGTGTTTGGTGACGGCACGCTGAGCGCGATCGACACGACGGTTGCTCAGACCATTACCGGTACGGCAACGTCGGCGGGTGTAGGCGCAACGGTCGCGGTTACGCTTGGCGGCACCACGCTGACCAGCACTGTCGGTCAGGACGGTAAATGGGCGATTGTCGTGCCGCCATCTGTCCTGGGCTTGCTGAGCGATGGTGAACTGGCTGTGAACGTGACGCTAACCGACGCGGCAGGCAACACCCGCAGCGTTGGCGAAACGGTCACCGCGATTGTCGATGCCGTGCCTGTAGTGGGTAACCTGACCGGCCTGTTTGGCGGTGATAATTTGCTGAACATTGCCGAAGCGGCGGTCAATCAACAGATTGGCGGGGTGATTGAGAACGCGGCGGTAGGTTCACGCGTGACCGTTATCCTGGGAACTCACACTTATAACACCACGGTTCAGGCCGGTGGTAACTGGAGCGTGACGCTGCCGTCCAGCGATCTGACGTCGTTACTTGATGGTAATCTGACCCTGGGCGTTACTGTTACCGATGCCGTTGGCAACGTCGCCAGCAACAGCGCGACTATCGGTATCTTTACGCAAACCCCAACCATCAACCTGACGTCACTGTTCGGCGATGGTGTGCTTAACCTGGTCGATATTGCCACCAGCCAGACCATTAGCGGCGTGGTGAACAACGTTGCTGCAGGTTCACTGGTCACGCTGAACGTGGGTAACAGCCAGGTAACGGCAACAGTGGGCAGCAACGGGGCTTTCACCGCCACCGTAACGCCGGATATTCTCGGCACCCTGGCACAGGGTAATCTCACCGTTAGCGCAACGGTCACCGATCCAGCAGGAAATACCGCCTCCACCAGTGCCGGTATTCGTGTGGATACTCTTGCGCCTACGCTTACCATCAGCCCGCTGTTTGGTGACGGCTTGCTGAATGCCGCCGATGCGCTGCTGGGGCAGACCATTGGTGGCGTCGTGAGCGGTGCAGAAGCAGGTTCTCGTGTCGTGGTGACCGTGGGTGGTCAGCAAATCGTCACGGCAACCGACGCCAGTGGCAACTATTCGGTGGCACTGACGCCAAGGCTGCTCCAGGGCCTGACGGACGGTACCTTGACGGTCGGCGTCAGCGTTACGGACAGCGCCGGTAATACCGCCAATAGTTCAGCTTCTGCCATTGTAGGTATCAACAATTTACCTAAAGTGACACTCAACCCACTGTTTGGGGATGGCGTACTGAATATTGCCGAGTCGCTGATAACCCAGACGGTTAGCGGCACCGCAACCGGCGTAGCCGCCGGCAGTACGGTAAGGCTGGCGATTGGCAGCACCACGTTAACCGCGGTGGTCAACAGTGATGGCACCTTCTCGGCAACGGTTTCACCGGCGATTCTGTCAACCCTGCTCAGCGGTAATTTTACGGTGGGTGCCTCGGTCACCGATGCTGTGGGTAATACTACGTCCACCAGCGCGGGCGTGCAGCTGGCCCTGACTCAGCCTTCTCTGACGGTCAATACCGTGTTTGGTGACGGCATTCTGAGCGCCGCCGATCTGGCTTCTAACCAGACCATTAGCGGCACATCAAACCTGTCTGCGGGGGCGACAGTCAGTGCAACGCTAAACGGCATCACCTATTCAACGAAAGTCATCAGCGGCGGCAGTTGGACGATCAGCGTGCCGAAAACCGATTTGACGGGCATCAGCGATGGCGTTAAAGCCGTTGCGGTGACCGGCACGGATGTTAACGGCAATACCGTGACGGGCAGCGGTAGCCTGAGCGTCATCAGTAACACCGCGCCTGCCTTGACGATTACCTCGCTGTTTGGCGATAACGCGTTGAACGTGGCGGATGTTAAAACTACCCAGACCATCAGCGGTACAGCCACCAACGCCGAAGGTTCGGTGGTGCAGGTGACGATTGGCAACCAGACCTTTACGACCACGGTCAGCAGCAATGGAAACTGGAGTATTCCTGTCGCTGCTTCCAGTCTCGCGGCGATTGCAGATGGGCTCTATACCGTCTCGGCCAGCGTGATAAACGGCGTGGGTAACACGGGCAATGCATCGGCTTCGCTGGGCGTTGCCAGCCGGACGACGCCAACGGCGGGCATCAACAGCTACTTCGGTGGTGATGGTTATCTGAATATCACTGAGGCGAATGTTGCAGAAACCATCAGCGGCACCAGCAGTAATGCGGTTGGGGGGCAGGTTTCCGTTAACGTGGCGGGTAATATTTTCACGACCACGATAGGCAGTAACGGTACATGGACAATAAGTGTGCCGTCAGCCACCCTGAAAGGCATTACAGACGGAAGCCATTCTGTTGCCGTCACCGTCACCGATGTGGGCGGTAACAGCACCACGACCACAAGTAGCTTTACGGCACTGTCGCACAACCAGCCCCTTGTGGGCGCGGACCCCGTTCTGAGCGTAGTGTCATCGTTGGTAAATGGACTCACCGTGCAAGGGGGTTCGCTTAACGCGGCTCAGGGTACAAAAGTCAGCGTCACCTTGCTACTGGCGAACGGCAACAACGGACCGACGATCAATACCACGACGGATGCGCTGGGACGTTACTCCGCTAACTTCAGCCCTTCGCTGTTGTCGGTAGGTGGACTGCTGCTGTCCTTAAATACGCTGGCTAAGATCACGATTACGGATGTGGCCGGTAACAGCTATACCACAACCAATACGTTGCTGGCAGGTGCTGTGTTGCCGGTGGCCACCACGTCGGCGACCGAATCCGTTGCGCTGTTCTCGGTGGTGGACGACAGTGCTGCGTCCAGTCTGGATACGCATCACAACACGCAGTCCACTGAACAGGCAACACCTACGGTGCATGTGGCTTCAACCCTGACTACCGAGGCCGATGTGGCCGCGCCGGTCAGTGCGGCGGAGGAGAATACGGCTGTCGCGGCGGCTGCCGTGGCTGAAACCGCAGTAGATCAAACGCCAGCAGAGGAAAGCTACAGCATTGGAGGCGTGGTGATTACGCTGGCCGATGGCACGACGTCAGAAGGTGCAACGGTCAACGGTAGCAGTGGTGCTGATACGGTCACGGTAAGCGATCTGCACTTTAACCATATTGATGGCGGAGCCGGTACCGATACGCTGGTGCTGAACGGTGAACATCTGACGCTGGATCTGACCGATCTTGGTCTGAAAGTGGAAAATATTGAAGTGCTTGATCTCGGTCAGAGCGGGACGAATTCAGTGAAACTGGATCTCAACGAGGCACTGAATATTACTGACAAACAGAGCGATGATCTGATGATTAAAGGGGCTGACGGCAGCCTGGTCACCCTGGTTAACAGCCTGGGCGGTACGTGGGAGATCAGTGGAGAGCGCATGGTGAATGGCCAGTCCTATGAGGTCTACCATAACTCGGCACTCACCAATGACAACACGCTTGGGGATGTGCTGGTCCAGCACAATCTGCAGGTACACGTCGTCTAAATTGCCACATCGTAGTTAAGCAGTGACTCACAGCAGCGGTTGCGTAAGCACCCGCTGCTTTTTTCTGCAAAATTGCGGGCCGCCACGCTCTGTGAGCGATGCGCAAAATGGACGCACTGGCTGGAGGCCAGCCTGCTTATAAACCTGCACCAGGCCTTGCGTTGCCGTTTCGGGCAACGGCTTCCTGTCTGAGTAAAGGGGGCCGCATAGCGCAAACCCGCGGGCCGTGGAAACCTCTGCGCAGTTACCTGTATCCATCCGACGGGTTGGCCGCAGCCTTACTTTTGACGCTTTGGTATCCTGCATTGTCGCTTTTAAGAATGGTAAGCCATGCAACTTATTCAAACAGGTTGTTGTTTATTTTTTCTTAACTGGTAGAGGGGGGTGCAACTGATTAAAAAATCGCCTTTCAGTAAAGATATTTGATAATTGGTGATTTTTAGAATGAACCGCTGGGGGATATGTACTATTAATATTAACTCGCGCTTAGCGGTCTCTATTAAACGCATTAAGTAAATTAACAATAAAATGCGTAATGCTCATCGTGACCTTGCTTTTTTGTATGCTGAAATCACCAGGACGTCTTCAAATGATCATAAGAACACCTGTTGGTATGAATAATGAACAAAGCGCGTTTAGCCCTGTTTTTTTACGCCCTGAATGGCGTGGTATTACCCGCGGCGTTTGCCGCACCGCTCCCCAAAGCGGAATTTAACTGGCGAGCGGCACCGAGTGAAGAGCAGGTCGCCATTTTAACGCTGCGAGATGCCATATTACGCGCCTTCTCACGTAACCCGAAGATTTCGGAGGCGGCGGCGCAGATTCATATCGGTGAAGGCGATCTCAGTGCTGCGCAGAGCGCCTGGTATCCTCAGCTATCGCTTCAGGGGGCGGCGGGGCGCTCTCATCAAACCGACTCCTCTGGCAGCCTGAATAATAATGGTTCCGGCGGGATCGTGCTGAGCCAACTGCTGTATGACTTTGGCCGCACCAATGGCGCAATAGACGAACAGCATGCCTTGTCGGATGCCTACCAGTTTAGTTTATTCGACGCGATGACGCAGGTCGCTAAAGAGGCCTTGCAGTCTTATCTGGAGGTCAAACGCTACCAGGCGCTGGCCGCTACCGCGCAGACCAATATCGCCTCGCTTGAACACGTGCGTGACATCGCCAAAATGCGCGCGGATGCCGGGCTGAACTCTCAGTCTGACGTCCTGCAGGCCGAAACACGTATCGCCGCCATGCATGCCACGCGTGAGCAGTATCTGGCGCAATTGCGCTCTGCTAACGCACAGCTTACCGTCCTGACCGGCGTGGTGCCTGCCACGCTGCCTGAACTGCCCCAGGCACTGCTACAACAGCAAATTACCCTGGACAAAATTGCCTATGAAAGCAGTGCTGCGGTGCGCAGTGCACAATACAAGCAGGAAGCCGCCAGGGAGCGGGTACGTCAGGCTCAATCGGGGCACTGGCCCAGTATCAAGGTCCAGGCCGGTCGGACACGTTATGAAAATGACACTCGCTCATACTGGGATGATGAAGTCCAGCTTCAGGTCGAAGCGCCGCTCTATCAGGGCGGTCTGGTCAATGCCAAAACACAGTCAGCAGAAGGCGATAGGCTCGCCGCGCAGGCTGCGGTACAGCAAGCCAAACTCACGATTAATCAAAATGCCTCCACATCTTACGCCGACATGATTGGCGCTCAGCAGCGTCAACTGGCGGGTGAGGCGCAGTTAGCCAGCGCTGAACATACACGCAACGTTTATGCCGATGAATACCGGCTGAGTAAACGCAGTCTGAATGATCTGCTCAGCGTCGAGCAGGATGTTTTTCAGGCCGACAGCGCGCGGATAACTGCGCTTTATGACGGCTGGGATGCCACCGTCCGCTACGCCGCTGCGGTTGATAACCTGCTCGACATCATGGGTATCGACCGTCAAAAAAGCAGTGGCGATCTTCTTCCTTCGTTGCAATAGCGAACCCGTTTTAAAAGGCGTTTACGATGAGTGCACAAAACCCGACGACCGATAACTGGATTGCTGCGATGTTGCGCGTGGCGGCCCGTTTCGGCAAACCTGCAGATGGAAAAACGCTGCGCCAGCAAATGCGCTGGTTTGAACACCTGCCGGTGGCACAGCAGCTGGAGCGCCTGTGTGGTCTCCTTGGGCTCCATCTCACGATGGTGCCACAGAACAAACTACGCTGGCGGCAGGAGATCACGCCCGTTGTGCTGGTCATGGAAAATAACAGCGTTGCCGTGCTGGAAGAGATCGATGCTGACGGCGGCGCACGCTACTGGCTGAGCGAAGGCGGTGACGTGATTCGCGAAGGCGAGCTGGCCGGCCTGCTCTCCAGAGCGCAGGGTGATATCGGCGTGATTGGCGTAGCCGCACGCGGCAGAGATGCCCGAATCGATGAGTTCGTGCAGCCCTATGAACCGCACTGGTTCTGGAAAAACTTTCGCGGCATGGGACGTCGCATCGCGGAAATCTCCGTGGCGTCGGTAATCAGTAACGTGCTGGCGCTGGCCGGTATTCTCTTTTCAATGCAGGTCTACGACAGGGTGATTCCCGCCCAGTCCGAGGCCACCTTGTGGGTGCTGTTTGTCGGCGTACTGATTGCCGCCGCCATTGAATATCTGATTCGCCTGATGCGCACGCAGGTGTCTGACCTGATGGGCAAACGCATCGATTTAAAAGTTTCCGCCATGCTGTTTGCCCGGGCAATGAATATCCGCAATGAGTCACGGCCCAAATCCACCGGGTCCTTTATCTCTCAGCTGCGCGAAATCGATCAGGTGCGTGAGTTACTGACCTCAACCACCGTCGGCGCGGCTGCAGACTTGCCTTTTGTCATTCTGTTCCTGTTTATCATGTCGTTTATTGGCGGCTGGCTGGTACTGATCCCATTGGCCGCTATTCCGTTAATCATTATTCCGGGCATGTTAGTCCAGTTCCCGATGGCGCGGCTGGCGAAAGCCGGATTGCGCGAAGGCGCGCTACGAAACGCCGTGCTGGTTGAAACAATCGAAGGCATTGAAGACATCAAAGCGCTGCAGGCCGAACCCTATTTTCAGCGCCAGTGGGAACAGACACATGAGGTCAGCGCCGCGATCGGTAATCAGCAACGCCTGTGGGGAGCCAGGCTGACCGGCTGGGCAGCCACCGTGCAGCAACTGACCTATGCGGGCATGCTGGTATTTGGGGTTTACCTGGTGCTGGACTCACAAATCACCACCGGAACGCTGGTCGCCTGTAGCATGCTTTCTTCGCGCACTATCGCGCCGCTGATGCAGTTAACCATGGTCTTTTCTCGCTGGCAGCACGCCAAAACCGCCATGAAAGGGCTGGATGAGCTGCTGAAAAAACCACTCGATAAACCTGATTCCGCCACCATGGCGCACTGCCCGACGCTGACCGGGCATTATGAACTGCGCAACGTGCACTATACCTACGACGAAGAAAACGAAAAGAACGTGCTTAATGTGCAGCAGCTGAACGTCAAGCCGGGTGAAAAAATCGCCATTCTGGGGAAGGTCGGTGCGGGGAAATCCACCTTACTGAAGATCCTGGCGGGCCAGGCGCAGGCCAGTCAGGGAAAAGTGCTGGTAGACGGCGTGGATATGGCCCATATCGATCCGACCGACCTACGCCGACAGCTCGGCTGGCTGTCCCACGATTCCCGTCTGTTTTTTGGCACGCTGAGGCAGAATTTGCTGCTCGGCAATCCCCACGCCAGCGAGCAGGACATGCTACAGGCATTACGCATCAGTGGGGCACTGTCGCTGGTCCAGCAGGATGCGGCCAGTCTGGATCGCATTATCAATGAGGGCGGGCGCGGGCTGTCAGGCGGACAGCGTCAAATGATTATGCTCAGCCGACTGATTCTGCGCCAGCCGCAGGTCGTGCTGCTGGATGAGCCGACCGCCTCCATGGATGAGCAGCTTGAAGAGCATGTTATCCGCCAGATGCAGGGCTGGATCAGTGGACGCACGCTGATTCTGGTGACGCACCGTCCCGCCCTGTTGAAGATGGTCGATCGTATTGTCGTAATGGAAAACGGCCGCATCATCGCGGACGGCGCAAAAGATCAGATTTTACGGCGCGCGACCCACAACGTTGCGGATGCCAGTCAGGGAGGTGCGGCATGAGCGTGGTGATGGACAAAGATCTGGCCAAACATGAACGGCGTACGTCGGCAATCATCTGGTTATGTACGGCGGCGCTGGCCATTTTTCTTGTATGGGCGCACATGGCGATTCTTGATGAGGTCACGGTAGGCACCGGAAAGGTCACGCCATCCACCCGCGCACAGGTGATTGACAGCCTGGACGGCGGCATTGTTAAGCAGCTCAATGTGCATGAGGGCGATATCGTCGAAAAGGGTCAGATACTGGCCACGCTTGATCCCACCCGTTTTCAGTCAAACTTTGGCGAAGTACAAGCCAGAGTGCGCACGCTGCGTGCGTCATCAGAACGGCTCAACGCTGAACTGTCGGGGATTCCGCTTACCTTCAGTGCAGAGACGCAGAAAGAGCCGCAACTGGTGGCGCGTGAGAGGCAACTGTACGAGTCGCGTCGCCGTAATCTGACCGAAACCATCAGTAATCTGCAACAGTCTTTACGGCTGGTACAGGATGAGCTGCGTTTAACTGAACCGCTGGTGGCGAAGGGGGCAGCAGGGCAGGTAGAAGTGATCCGCCTGCGCCGCCAGGTAAGCGATCTGCGCGGTAAGATCGATGAGGCGCGTAACGACTATCTGGTCCGTGCTCATGAAGAGCAGGTAAAAAACAATGCTGAACTGGACGCCCAGCTTCAGGTCGCCGCAGGCAAAGAAGATCAGCTGACGCGCGCGACGCTCTATTCACCGGTGCGTGGGATTGTGAAGGATATTCAGGTTACGACAGTCGGCGGGGTACTTGAGCCGGGCGGAAAGATAATGGAGATCGTTCCTCTGGAAGATCAATTGTTGATTGAAACCCGCATTAATCCTCGTGATATCGCCTATATCCGGCCCGGACTGGCCGCGGTGGTCAAAGTCACCGCCTATGACTCGTCGATTTACGGTGACTTAGCGGGCGTGGTGGAAACCGTTTCTCCTGACACCTTGCAGGATGAGGTCAAGCGCGACCAGTTCTATTACCGGGTTTATGTGCGTACGCAAAAAGCGGAGCTGACGAATCGGGCGGGACGGCGCTTCCCGATTGTTCCTGGTATGGTGGCGAACGTCGAGATTAAGACGGGACAAAAATCCGTAATGGACTATTTGCTTAAGCCGTTGAATAAAGTCAAAGAATCGATGCGCGAACGCTAATATCGCCAGTCCGAATCGGGCGGCCTGTTATAGTTTCATGGAGTGACTAATTACCAGATAAGCCTTACCTGCTGACGCACTATATTTTCTTAAATCAATAAATAAATTTGGTGATAAAAGCGGCAACAATCAAGGCTATTTAGCGCGTATGAAACCAGAGCAGAGGCGATCAGGCAAAAAAAAGCCGGGCAATAAGCCCGGCGATATATAAGGGTAAAAAAAATCATTCGGGGTGAATGAAGATAAGAAATAAATGATGATAGCGGGGGTAAGTATATTGGCTGGGGCGCAATAAGTTTTACCATTGAGTGCTTAGGAATATTCCCATTAAAATCATCCTGATAACTATTATTTTCGATTGGATTATCATTTTGTGCTTTATTTTTTATCACTCTGTGCGGCTAATAAGTTCCGTGTTATTTACATGTAGAAATAAATTTTACAGATTATGAAACAGTTTCGGAAATTTAGTAGCATTTTTACGATGGATTATTACTCGCTATGAAACAACAATGGTTTGCCGACCGATATTACCATCGGTTTGCAGTGGCAAATATAAAAGGCACATAACAGAGGGTAATAAAATGAAGCGTCACATTCTCTCCCTGGCGATCCCTGTATTACTGGCAGCAGCGGGATCGGCAAATGCGGCTGAAATATACAATAAAGACGGCAATAAATTAGACTTGTTCGGCAAAGTAGACGGTTTGCACTATTTTTCGGATAACGACAGCGCCAATGGCGACCAGTCCTATGTCCGTTTTGGCTTCAAGGGTGAAACCCAGGTCACCGATCAACTGAGTGGTTATGGCCAGTGGGAATACCAGGCCGCACTCAACAATTCTGAGGCACAAGGCACGGCTGACAGCTATACCCGCGTTGGCTTTGCAGGGCTGAAGTTTGGCGATGCAGGTTCATTTGACTATGGTCGCAACTACGGCGTGGCTTATGACATCGGCGCATGGACCGACGTTCTGCCAGAGTTTGGTGGTGATACTTATGGGGCGGACAACTTTATGTTCCAGCGCGGCAACGGCATGGCGACCTATCGTAACAACGGCTTCTTCGGTCTGGTCGATGGCTGGAACTTTGCCGTCCAGTATCAGGGCAAAAATGACAACCCAACGGAAGCGAGCGGCGGTCGTGATGTGCTGGGTGAAAACGGCGACGGCTGGGGCCTGAGCACCACCTATGATCTGGGTTCCGGTTTCGGTATTGGTGCCGCAACCTTCCAGTCCGATCGTACCAGCAACCAGAATGGTAATGCTGCGGGTATCCTGGGACGTGGTGATAAAGCGGAAGCTTATACCGGCGGTCTGAAATATGATGCCAATAATATTTATCTGGCTGCGATGTATACCCGGTCGTATAACGCGACCAGCTTCGGTGACAGCACCAGCCGTAACCAGCCAAATACGGCTTACGGTTATGCGGATAAAGCGGATAACTGGGAATTAGTGGCTCAGTACCAGTTTGATTTTGGTCTGCGTCCTTCTCTGGCCTACGTGAACTCACGCGGTACCGATGTGCAGAACTGGGGCAAGCAGAATCTGAAGAAATACGTCGACGTCGGTGCGACTTACTACTTCAACAAAAACATGTCGACCTATGTTGATTACAAAATCAACTTACTGGACGACAACGACTTCACCAAAGCGGCGGGAATTAATACCGACGACGTGGTGGGCGTAGGGCTGGTTTACCAGTTCTAAAAGTCACAGGGAGCGCAAATGCGCTCCCTGGTTTTATTCATTCGTTATCTGTTCTGGCCCGGTTTCATCCTGCGGCACGATAACGTTGCCATATCTCGCCCCCTCGAATGCCACACCCGACAAGGTGAACGCAGCAAAACTTAACCAGTTTTGCATCGTAGCCATCGCAGTCTCTGTCTTCTCCATCCCACACCTCTCAGCAAATCAGACGATATAACTGGTGCAGGAATCGTGCCAGTCCGACCGCTCTCATAGCCACGGAAAAACAGGGGATCTTGCTACAATAGCGCGCGGATAAAGGGGCGGATGACCTTAAATGGTGCAGAGGCGATCAACGGCGGCGCAGATAGGCTGTCGCCACATTGCGGTTTCGACGCTGCTGCCACGTTTTATAACTTCCTAACACGAACAGGCCCAACGCAGCGGCAAGGATTAATAAAATCATCTGTTACTCCTTTTTCTGACGCCCTCAAGATCGAGCGGAACGAGCTAGTCTGGTAGAGCGCATAAGTTTTATCAACCATATTTAAGTTACTTTACTTAGTGTTTGTGCTTTGAAATATGCATAAATTACCTGTTACGGATGAATATTGATGAACTTTAAGATAAATCTGCTGTTAGTGGCCGCAATGGTGCTGCTGGCAGGGTGTGATAACCCGTCGTCAAAAGAGCAAGACGCCATGGTGCTGGAAGGGAAAACAATGGGGACGGTGTGGCGAGTTAGCCTGGCAGGGGTTGATGCCGGACGTAAAGCCGTGCTTCAGCAGCGCATTCAGCAACGGCTTGATGCCGATGATGCGGAACTCTCAACCTGGAAGCCCACCTCTGTGCTGTCGCGCTTTAATCAGAGCCGTGCCACGACGCCACAGCCGGTGAGTGAAAACATGGCTGATATCGTGACGCTTGCCCTGCGAATCGGCAAGAAAACCTCAGGGGCCATGGATATTACCGTCGGTCCGCTGGTTAATTTATGGGGCTTTGGTCCCGATAAGCAGCCCAGCCATATTCCTGACGATCAGCAGATCGCCGCGGCCCGAGCCCTGACTGGCTTGCAACATTTGCGGGTGATTCAGGGAGGAGAAGGGCAGTGGCTGCAAAAAGATCTGCCAGGCTTATATGTTGACCTCTCCACGGTGGGAGAAGGTTTTGCAACGGACCATCTGGCGCGCCTGATGGAGCAGGAAGGCATTAATAATTATCTGGTCTCGGTGGGCGGCGCTGTTTTGTCGCGTGGAATGAATGCGCAGAACCAGCCGTGGCGGGTGGCGATTCAGAAACCGACCGACCGGGAAAATGCCGTTCAGGCGCGGGTCGATCTGCAGGGGCACGGTATCAGTACCTCAGGCAGCTATCGCAACTATTATGAACTGGATGGCAAACGACTTTCACACATCATCGATCCTGCTACGGGGCGGCCAATCGACCATAAGCTGGTGTCGGCGACCGTGATTGCCACCACCGCGCTGGAAGCCGATGGTTGGGATACAGGATTAATGGTATTGGGCACTGAAAAGGCCAAAGCGCTGGCAATCAAAGAGAAACTGGCGGTGTACTTAATCAGCAAGCAAGGAGACAACTTTGTCAGCTGGATGTCGCCCCAGTTTTCCGCTTTTATTATTCCATCTGACTGACAGAGAGAACATCTATGCTGGATCTGTTTAGTGACGCCTCACCCTGGCAAGAACCGCTGGCTGAGGGCGCGGTAATTTTACGCCGCCGCGCCCGCGATGAGGCGGAAGCACTGTACCAGGCGATGATGGCGATTGCCGCGCAAAATCCGTTTGAACACCGCATCACACCAGGTGGTCATCGCATGTCGGTTGCGATGACCAACTGCGGCGATTTCGGCTGGTCTACGGACGCGCGCGGCTACCGCTATAGCGAGCAGGACAGCAGCAGTCAACGTCAGTGGCCAGCTATGCCGGACGCGTTTCGTTTGCTGGCCCGACAATCCGCTGAAGAAGCCGGCTTTCCGGGATTCAATCCGGATGCCTGCCTGCTTAACCGCTATGAGCCCGGCGCTAAGCTCACGCTGCACCAGGACAAGGATGAGAAAGATTTGCGCCAGCCGATTGTCTCCGTTTCCCTGGGCTTACCTGCAGTTTTCCAGTTCGGTGGCTTTGAGCGAAGTGACCATGCACAGCGGGTTTTGCTGGAACATGGCGATGTGGTGGTCTGGGGCGGGCCTTCGCGCCTGCGCTATCACGGTATCTTACCGCTTAAAGCCGGTATCCATCCGCTCACCGGCGCCTTTCGCTATAACCTCACTTTCCGACGGGCGTTTTAGTCCGCCGCGCAAGGTGCGAATAACGATTGCTATCATTTGCCATCACTTTACACTGCTGGCTGATTTTCATGTCTGGTAAGGTTTTATGGCACTGTTAAATGTGGTTTTTCGCCAGTATCGCTGGCCTTTTATTGGCGTGATTCTGCTCACGCTACTGAGTGCCGCGTTAGGTATTGGCATGATCGCGTTTATTAATAGCGAGATGATTGTCGCGATTAATACCTCCCTGACGGTACTGCCCGCGTTCCTGTTCCAGGTGGTTATGTTGATGGCGGTAACGCTGGCCTCACAGTTGGCACTGACCTGGCTGGGCCATCGGTTTGTCTGGCGTATGCGTGGTGAATTTATCAAGCGCATCCTGGACACGCGCGTGGAGCGCATCGAACAGATTGGTAGCGCACAACTGCTGGCGGGATTAACCAGCGATGTACGGGCCATCACCCTTGCTTTTGTTCGTTTGCCCGAGTTAATTCAGGGAATCATTATCACGCTGGGATCGGCACTCTATCTTGCCTGGCTGTCCCCAAAGATGTTACTGGTGACCAGCGGCTGGTTGGTCGTGACGATTGCAGGCGGCTGGATGCTGGTGTCGCGGGTTTATCAGCATATGGCAAAATTGCGGGATGTTGAAGACAACCTGTATCGCGATTACCAGACCGTTATTGAGGGACGCAAAGAGCTCCAGCTTAACCGTGAGCGCGCCAGACTGATCTACGACAAGGTATATCAGCAGGATGCCAGTGATTACCGGCACCATATCGTGCGTGCCGATACCTTTCATCTCAGTGCCGTAAACTGGTCAAACATCATGATGCTTGGCGCGATTGGCATGGTATTTTTCATGGCCAACAGTCTGGGATGGGCCAATACGGCGGTGGCAGCCACCTTTTCCCTGACGCTGTTGTTTCTGCGCACGCCACTGCTGTCAGCGGTTGGGGCACTTCCAACGCTACTGAGTGCTCAGGTCGCCTTTCGCAAACTCAACAGCTTTGACCTCGCCCCGTATGAACCGGATTTTCCTGCCTTTTCTGGCGACACCGCGTGGCAAACCCTTGAACTGCGTGATATCACCTTTCACTACGGGGATAAGGGTTTCCAGGTCGGGCCGATTAATTTAACGCTTCATCGTGGCGAGCTGGTGTTTTTAATTGGCGGTAACGGAAGCGGGAAATCGACGCTGGCCATGTTACTCACAGGACTCTATCGGCCTCAGTCCGGCAGCATGCTAATAGACGGCAAACCGGTTGATGTCAGCGACCTTGATAGCTGGCGTAAACACTTCTCAGCGGTTTTCACCGATGTGCATTTGTTTGACCGTCTGATAGACAGCAAAGGCGATCCCGCTTCGCCTGGCCGGGTACAGCAATGGCTCGAAAAGCTCAAAATGCAGGACAAGCTGAAAATTGAAGGGAATAAAATACTGAATTTGCAGTTGTCGAAAGGGCAGAGTAAAAGGCTGGCGCTGCTGCTGGCCGTCGCTGAGCAACGCGACGTCCTGCTGCTGGATGAATGGGCCGCCGATCAGGACCCACATTTCCGTCGGGTTTTCTATCGTGAGTTATTGCCCGCGTTGCAGGCTGCAGGAAAAACCGTTTTTGCCATCAGCCATGATGACCACTACTTTATCCACGCCGACCGCCTGCTGGAGATGCGTGATGGCGTCCTCTACGAGTTAACGGGTAACGAACGCGACCACGCCAGCCTGGATGCCGTCAAGCTTACCGATACGGGTTTATAATTTTTGCTGAGATCGTCTCAGGCTCAGTCAGTCACACCGTGCTGAGCGCGTTGCTCATCGGCGGCGAGCGTCAGACAGGGGCACTGAGAAACGAGAAAGCCGCTCAGTGATGAGCGGCTTAGAAAAGTTCTGGTTGGCGCTTGAAATCACACGGTGCCTGGCTGTAACAACAGGGAGGCGGTGTGAGGTTGGTAGCTTGTTATAATCAATCGTTGGGCGGGATGGGGAAGTTTTTTACTGAAACGACAAAATGCTGTTGGCTTTTACTGATGCGCGCACCGCGTTCGCACCACTGACTTGCCAGACGAAAGAAATCGTCACAACCGATGTCGTATGCCAGCTCCACCTTATTGATGCCTGAGTGCAGTAAGTTTTCTGCATCCTTCAGGTTTTTAGCTTTGATGATCATATCTGTACCCTCGATTTCAGGAGCAAACAGAATACGTTTTTTTCATGACAGAATTGTTTCAATTTAATGAAAGACTGTCATATTTGTTGTTTTTGTGAAGTAATCAACATTTGCATTTTATTAATAAATAAATGATTTTTATAATTAATGTTGTATTTATTCGCAATTTTTCAGGAAAGTCCGATACACCAACGATAAGCGCCAGGCGGGGCTGAACAGCCTGGCGGACCGAATTTGTTTAGCCCTGCTCACGTCTGAAAAAGAGCAGGCAGGGCAAAGGCTTCTCAGGTCTGGGCTTCATTATGGGTTGCCGGTTGCTGACGCTCCTGTGCCAGAAAACTCAGGTCGCTTCCTGACGGGCGCTGGTAGATGCGCAATGAAAAGACGTTAGCGATGGCATAGATATATTCGAAGATTGTCGATTGGGTATTTTCATAATCGACCCACAGAATTGATGACGTGAAGCAATAGATTTCAATGGGCAGCCCCTCAGAAGAAGGCTTCATCGACCTCACCACGATATACATGTCTTTTTTGATGTCATCTCGCTGAGCCAGCCAGGCTGTAAGATAGTGACGGAAGATCATCAGGTTAGTCATACCGTTTTCAACAAACCAGCGGTCACCTACAGCATTCAGTTCCCGACCATCCATAAGTTTGGAGAGTTGCTCACTGATGCCGCGAATCTGCGTCATGGGCTCCAGCATGGCGTGGTCCACAAAACCTATCGACGTCTGATCAATGTAAAAACTGCGCATGATTCGGCGAGCACCGGATGAGAACATGGCCTGCCAGTTGGTATAGGTTTCAGTAAGAAAGGTTTTGGTGGGAACACGGGAAAGCGTGTTGTCCCAGTTGCGAATGGTGATGGTGTGAAGGGCGATATCAATCACTTCACCACTGATGTTGTTCGCCGGGATTTCAATCCAGTCGCCCAACTGCAGCACATCATTGGATGACAGCTGAATATTCGCCACCAGCGACAACAAGGTATGCTGAAATATCAACATCAGCACCGCCGCCACCGCACCGAGACTGGAGATAATAATCACTGGCGATTTATTCGACATAATGGCCAGGATCATAATCGCCGAGATGATATGCACCAGGATTTTGCCGACCTGAATATAACCTTTAATCGAATGATTTTTACGTTTCGACTTTTTAACATAGGAGATATTGATAATCTCCAGGACTTCATTGAAAAACAGCGACAGGTAAACCATAAATAAAATGCCGCAGATAGTCTTAATCGCGATTAACAGATGCTCGGGCAAGTCCGGCATAAACTGCAGCAGAAAGTAAACGGTGATAACCGGAATGAAATTAGAGATTTTTTCAGACAACCTGACATCTTTATCGAGCGGCACCTGTTTCTTATGGGTACTAAAAAACACCTTACGTACCACTTTTACCACAAAAAACTTACAAATCAGATGCGCAACCAGGCCCGCGACGATCAACACAACGAGGTTAATAGTAACAGAAAGTGCAGGTTTGTTTTCAATATAGTGTTGTATGTCGTTCAAATAATTCATGTTAATCGTATGCCTGAAAATGTTGTTTGTATTCAACCACAAACCCAATGATGCCGATAAGCGTAGCGTGCGTTTGGGCTTCCTGCGACGAGTAAGTTAATGGAATTTATTCATAATGTCATTTCGAGGTTGCACTGTGGCAGCGCTGACCGCCGCTTTCAGACCGCCGCAACAGGGCAGCCCACCCTCAGAGCAGATGGCCCCGCGCCTGCTCTGAGGGTGGGCTGCTTTCTGCACGCGGCAGGAAACGCGTGCTGCACGATGAGGATGTATCGTCGGTCAGCCTGGTACGTTGACGCCGTAAGGGCACTTTCACCGCGTTTTTACAACATTAAATATGCATGTTTCTGCACTGTATATTTTTAATTTTCATTATTTAACGATAATGCTTTTCATCAGGTTTATATCGATTGAGCAATATTTTAATTAACCTCTTTTACTTAAATGATTAGTTAATTCAAACCCACAAGAGGGTGAGTGAAGCGATTCTGTTTTATTCCTCTTTACTCTCCTCTTAATGCCCTTTTTGCCACCATTCAGCACGATATTTATATACAGGAAATCACACCGTTCTCCATCACAGGAGGTTACACAATGGGGGAATGTCCTCCGGCTTTTATGCCTGCATAAGCTAAATATATGGAAAATATAGTCATGATTTTGCTTATGCGAGGGGCATCGTAGGCCAAAAATAGCTCTAAAACATATGCTTATCGCCACCTCTTTTCAGGAAGGTGAAAGGTGATAAATGAAAACGAATATTACGTCAAACAGTGATACCGCTTATCGTGCCCAGCCGGTGCGTTCGGGCCGCGTTGGCTTTGTTGAAAAGGCCGGATTTGGGGCCGGTGATGCCGCCTGTAATATGCTGTTTAATCCGATAACCATGTTCTTGTCTTTTTTCTATACGGATATATTTGGACTGGCACCGGGTGTTGTGGCGACCATATTTCTTGTTGTACGTTTTGCCGATGCGGTTTTCGACCCCTTTTACGGCGCTTATATTGATAAAACCACGACGCGCTGGGGGCGTTTTCGCCCGTGGATTATTGGCTTTGCCGTGCCCTTTGCCATTAGCTGTATGGTGATGTTTTACACGCCGGATTTACAGGGCCATGCAAAGGTCATGTATGCCTTTATTACCTATCTGATCCTGTCGCTGCTTTACTCTGGGGTGAATATTCCTTACTGCTCGTTGGGCGGGGTGATCACCACCAATGCGCAGGAACGGGTTTCCTGCCAGCAGTTCCGCTTTATGGGCGCAGGGCTTGCCAGCTTGTTCTGCACCCTGACCTTACTGCCGATGGTGGCGTTTTTCGGTAACGGAAACCGGCAAATTGGTTTCTTCTGGGTCATCACGCTGTTTGCCGTGATCTCCCTGTTTCTGTTTGTTTTTTGCGTCGCGACCACCCGAGAGCGCATCACACCTAAGAGCAATGCCGGGGAGTCGATTTTCGCGATCATCCGGCAAATTACAAAAAACGATCAGTGGGTTGTTTGTGTTTTTGCCATGTTTCTCGACTGCATTCCTTCCTTTGTACGCGGCGCGGCCTGTATCTATTTCGCAAAATACGTGATGGGACTGAACGACTATTACGCCACGCTGTTTCTGAGTACCGGCATTGTTGCCGGTATTCTTGGCTCTTACATTACCCCGTATTTCACCAACCGCTGGTGTAAAGTCCAGGTTTATCAGGCCGCTAAATCGACAGCCCTGGCAATGTCGATCGTGTTCTTCTTTTTACCCGCCCAGAGTAGTGTGCTGGTTTTCATCTGGTTTTTTATCCTGTCTGTCATTCATCAGATTGGTGCACCCATCCTGTGGTCGTTCATTGGCGATGTCGATGACTACGGTGACTGGAAAACGGGCAAGCGCTTATCCGGAATCTGTGCCTCCGGCAACCTGTTTTCACTCAAAATTGCCCTGGCCGTCAGTGGCGCGATTGTGGGCGGGGTTCTGTCGTTTACCGGCTATCAGGCCAATGTGGCCGAACAAAGCCGCAGCGCGATCGATGGCATTTACGCACTGATGGTCTGGATTCCCGTGGTCGGTTATCTGCTGTCTGTGTGGCTGGTCCGCACGTGCTATATCCTGACCACCGCCAAAATGAAAACCATTGAAGACGATCTGTTCTCGACTCATCCCGACTGAGTCTCCAGCTGTAATCCATTGTGAAAACAGAAGGGAAGAAAATGATTAAGTACTTTTTTCAAAAACAAAACACCATCGATCGGGTGGACGATGCCCTGTACGGTTCCTTTGTGGAACACCTTGGACGGGCCGTCTACAGCGGCATCTATGAACCGGGCCATGCCACGGCGGACGAACAGGGTTTTCGTCAGGACGTGGGCGAACGAGTAAGAGAGCTGGGGATTAGCACCGTCCGTTATCCCGGCGGTAATTTTGTCTCGGGATACAACTGGCGCGATGGTATTGGCCCAAAATCAGCGCGCCCGGTAAGGCTGGATTACGCGTGGCTGACCAAAGAAAGCAATCAGTTTGGCATAGATGAGTTTGCCACCTGGTGCGAAAAGTATGGCGTTACGCCGATGATCGCCGTCAATCTCGGCACAGGCACGCCGCAGGAGGCCGGTTACTTCATTGAGTACTGTAATCTGGCATCCGGCACCGCACTCAGCGATCTGCGTATCCAGCATGGTCGGCAAAAACCCTATAATTTCAAGCTCTGGTGCTTGGGCAACGAGATGGATGGCGAGTGGCAGACCGGGCAGTTGAGTGCGGAAGATTACGTCAAAAAAGCGCGTGAAACGGCAAAAATCATGCGTTGGGTTGATCGGGATATCAAGCTGGTCGGATGCGGCAGTTCTAATTCGCTTCAGGCCAGCTATCCCGAATGGGATCGCATTGTACTGGAGGGGCTTTATCATCAGATTGACTACCTGTCATGCCATCATTACTTTGAAAACAGCACCGGTCATCCACAGGATTTCTTAGCCTCGTTCCAGAAAATGGATGATTTTATTCATACTATTACGGCAACGGCCGACTATGTTAAAGCCAAACTGCGCAGCGATAAAAAGATGATGCTGTCGTTTGATGAATGGAATATCTGGTCTATCGAAGGCGAGCCCTGGCAGGATCACTTTATCGACCCGAACAACCTGTATCAGGAAGCGCCGCCATTACTGGAACAATCTTATACTTTTCTGGATGCGCTGACGTTCGGTGGGCTAATGTGTTCGTTGCTCAATCACTGTGACCGGGTAAAAATGGCGTCCCTGGCTCAACTGGTCAATGTGATTGCTCCCATCTTCACCCGCCCCGGTGGTGAGGTGATTCGCCAGACCATCTTCTGGCCTTTCCAGATGGTGAGTCAGTATGGACGGGGACAGGCATTACGCTATTTTGCCAATGTTCCTACGGTGAACACCGTGCATGGCGAAACCCGACAGGTTCAGAGCGCGGCCGTTTACAACGAAGAGAAACAGCAGATCGCCTTCTTCGCGCTGAACACGCACGCCCATGATGCGGCAGACATTACCTTTGTGCTCGATGAGTTTGGTGAGGGGACATTATCACAACATGTCGTGTTAGCGGGCCATGCGCTGGACGCTAAAAATACCTTTACTGAGCCGGATAAGGTGGTGCCGCAGCCGCGCACTGTCACCGACGCACAGCGTCGCCAGAAACAGGTGTCACTTCCGCCTCTCAGCTGGAATATGGTGGTGATCGATCTGCAGCCCTGAGGGTTTGATCGCCCAGATACCAGAAAGGCGTGGGCATCTGGGCTGTCAGAATGGATATTGCCTGACTCTGCTCGCAGGTAATAAAAAAAGCAGCCGTAAGAGGCTGCTTTTAAAGGGATTATTTGGTCGGCACGAGAGGATTTGAACCTCCGACCCCTGACACCCCATGACAGTGCGCTACCAGGCTGCGCTACGTGCCGAACTTTGGAAAGCTAGTCTACTGATTCTTCGTACGAATGCAAGCTACCCGGCAACTAACTGCCGCATTATTAATCAGTTAGCGATAAAACGTTTCTCTTCTGTGAGCACCTGCAACAATAGCGCCAGCTCCGGTTTATGATCTTTCAGCACTTTTCCACTGGCGTCATAAGCGCGGTAGCTCCCGTTATTGTTCAGCACCAGCGTGATGTCACGCGTCGTGATCACCAGCTTGTTGTCTTCACTACTGGTGACCCAGTCATGGCGACGTTGAGCAGCAAACAGATCTTCGCCCTGGGCATAATTCACCGGATTCGTACTTACGTGTAGCAAGCGCTGCATCAGCGTCACCATCACATCCTGATGATCGGAAAGGCGCGTCACCGTCTGTGCTGGCGTATCCGGCCAGTGAATAACCAGTGGAACCTGCAGGATTTGGCGATTGCCTTCATTATCGGGATCGCCATCCAGCGGCACGCCATGCTGCGCCGTAATGACCACCACGGTGTTTTTCAGCAAGTCACGTTGCTGCAGCGTAGTGAGAATGGCCTGAATCTGATCATTGAGCGCCGGTGCCTGACGCATATAGCTGCGCTGCCGTGCTTTGGCGTTATCGCCGCTCACTGTCGGGCCATGCAGTGCCACCCAGGAGAACCATGGCGTACCATCGCTCTTTTGAGCGCCCAGCCAGTTTTGCCATTGCGAGACGGTGCTGGCATTGGGCTGTTCTTCACTGGCAGGCAGCGTGTAGTCGGACAGCAGAGCCTGACGATAAAGTGGCTGACTAAATCCATCCGATGAGAACAGGCCAAACTGATAGCCCTGGGTGCTCAATGCGGTGAGAAGGGCGGACGGCGTTCGCTGTGCCAGCACACCGTTCATATAGCTGGCCGAGATACCGTAGAACAGACCAAACAGGCCTTTTTCTGCATTATCGCCCGCGCTGAAATGTTGGGTAAAGCGTACGTTCTGGCTGGCAAACTGGTTCAATGCTGGCAGGGCGCTGTCACTACTGGCGCTGTTCAGCCCATCCACCGTAATCACTAACAAATTATCGCGCGCGCCTTTATCCGCAAAGGTGATATCACTGAGCGGATACTGTACTGCTGCGGCTTCAGGATCGCCTTGTTGCACCAGACGACGCTGATATTCCTGCGCATCCAGCAAACCATGGCGCTCCAGAAAGCGACGTGCCGTCATAGGATAGGAAAGGGGCAAATTTGCGCGCTGCATGGTAATCGGGCGATAAAAATTGGCATCCGCCCAGATATACATTAAGTGGCTGGCAAAGAAGGCGCTGATAAAGAGCGCTGCCAGCGGCTTGCCAAAAGAGCGGCGGTTCAGGCTGCGCAGCTTCTGCCAGCTCCAGGTAGCAAACAGAATCTCCACCAGGAAAATCAGCGGCACACCGATAAACATCAGCTGCCAGTCGCGCGCCATTTCACTTTGATCGGGGTTAATCACCAGTTCCCATACCACCGGATTAAGGTGTAAATGGAAACGATTGAACACGGCACTGTCGACCATCAGCAACGTTAAGCCGGCGGTGGCGACCACCGTCGAAAGCACCCGCATCAAACGTTGCGACATGACGACAAACGTCAGCGGGAAGATAATCAACAGATAAGCGGCAAACACAATAAAGCTGAAGTGACCCACCCAGCTTGTGTACGCATAGATACGTCCCGCCAACGAGGCAGGCCAGTCGGCAACCAACAGATAGCGGCTACCCAGAATCAGCGCGAAAAAGATATTGAACAGAGCAAACCAGTGTCCCCAGCTAATCATCTGGGAGACTTTCTCGCGGTAGCGCTGTCGGTTGGTTACCATAGTTTTACGTCAGATCAGCGAATTAATGGGTGCTGTCGTCTACCGATGCCTGCAGAGCATCAGCAAAAGAACGTGCCAGAGAGCGGCGTTGCGCAGGCGCAACATCGCTGTTAATCAGGTTGGTTACCATGTTCCCCAGTACCATCAGGGAGAGGTCGGTGGGTGCCTGGTCTTTTTGCAAAACCTGCGCCATTTCCGCGAGGAGTTGTTCAACGCGTTGGTCGCTGTAACGGGATGATTGTGGCATAGCGAAAAGTTATCTCGTCTCAAAAGGCGATATAGTACCGGAACAGCGCACTTTTTTCCGCAAATTTATCGAAAGCGCACTGTTCGCATGATGCATGGAGTTGAAAGCTGCTGCTGGCGGTGTTTGAATACGCGCCTGTGCTATTAGGAGAGTTTACCATGAGTCTGGATATCGACCAGATTGCCTTGCATCAGTTAATTAAACGTGATGAAAATCAGTTAGAGCTGGTGCTTCGTGATTCGTTACTGCCTGCCACCAACACCGTCGAAGCGATGGTGGAAGAGCTGCACCGTGTTTACAGTGCGAAAAGTAAAGCTTACGGGCTGTTTAATGCTGAAAGCGAACTGGCAGAAGCGCTGCGCAACTGCCGCAAAGGTAACGATGATTTTCTCGCTTTTAGCCGGGCTGCGACCGGACGTCTGCGTGATGAACTGGCAAAATATCCGTTCGCCGAAGGCGGCGTGGTGCTGTTTATTCAGTATCGCTACCTGGCGGTCGAATATTTACTGGTGGCGGTGTTGAACAGCCAGTCCAGTATGCGCGTCAACGAACAAATGGATATCAGCAGTACCCATTATCTGGATATTAATCATGCCGATATTGTGGCGCGTATCGATCTGACCGAATGGGAAACGAATCCGGAATCAACCCGTTACCTGACCTTCCTGCGTGGACGCGTCGGGCGCAAAGTTTCTGATTTCTTTATGGACTTCCTGGGTGCGGAAGTCGGACTGGACACCAAGGCGCAAAACCGGGGACTGTTACAGGCGGTAGATGACTACTGTGACGAGTCGAATCTGGATAAAAACGAACGCCAAAATTACCGTCAGCAGGTTTACAGCTACTGTAATGAGCAGCTTCAGGCGGGCGAAGAGATTGCGCTAAAAGAATTATCAGGCGAGCTCCCTCCGCTGGGTGAAAAGACGTTTGAAGTCTTTACCCAGGAACAGGGCTATGAACTGGAAGAACATTTCCCGGCGGATCGCGGTACGTTACGCCAGTTAACCAAGTTTGCCGGCAGCGGCGGCGGTCTGACCCTGAACTTCGACGCACTGTTACTTGGTGAACGCATTTTCTGGGACCCGGCAACGGATACGCTGACCATCAAAGGAACGCCACCTAACCTGCGCGAACAGCTTCAACGCCGCACCAGCAGTAAGTAATACCAGTCCGGGGCAATGTGTTCCGGCGGATAACAGACAAAATAAAAGGGCCGGTTTCGCAACCGGCCCTTCTACGTTCAACCCATTCGGCGATTAAGCGCGAACGAAGTCGATGTGGTGCAGTTTTGGCTTGAACGGGTGACGCTGAACAGCCTGCACTTTAACTTTGGTGTCTTTACCGTCAACCACCAGAGTCAGAACTTCATCGTAGAAGCCTGGCTTAGTTTGCAGGTTCATCACCTGGTCGTGGTCAAGGTCGATAGCAACCGCTGCTTCTGAACCACCGTAGATGATGGCCGGGAAACGGTTTGCTGTGCGCAGGCGGCGGCTCGCACCCTTACCCTGCTCTTTACGTTCTGCTGCTTCGATAGTGAACATTGATACGTCTCTTTATGATTCCTGCTACAGGCGACCCAGTAACAGAAGGGTTATTCAACACTGCTTATGCACATGCAAAAGCGGGCGGCATTATAGCCGTAATAGGCAGCAGGGGCAAACGCTAATCCGGCCTAACGGAGTTCGTTAGCGCGGCGAAAGCGTCCCTGGTAGTCAAAGAGCTTTTCACGGATCTGCCAGAAGTGGCCTTTGGCGCGCGCCACAACAAAATCGGGATGGCGCAGCAGGGGTTGCAAAGCCAGCACATCGGCAGCGGTTTGCCAGCCTAATGGCACGCCAGGGGCGCGCTGATGAGGGCGCATAAACAGTTGCTCAAACGCTTTGCGCTGTGCGGGCGTTTGCAGGCGAAACCGTTCGCTGACGCTGGTGCCATCTTCATCAAAATAGGTGGCTTTCAACCATTCGCCTTTGTCGTCCTTACCCTGTTCCAGCGCCATGCCGCCGCAGCGCAGTACGCGTGCATCTTTCAGCTTCAGGGCGGCTTTGAGCATATCGTCGGGATCGACCAGAATCTTGTCGCATTCCCGACAGCGGCGAGCGGCGATATCGTTTTCAGCGTTACAGTCCGGGCAGTTTTTAAAGCGAAACCGATAGTCGCACTGTTCCCGCTCGCCTTCATCGTCTTCCAGAACGCCCTGACAACGCCGGCCAAAGTGCTCAATCACCATGCCGTCCTGGGTGGCCTTGCCCCAAAATGTATTCGCGAAACCACATGCAGGGCAAAATACCTGCACCGGCTGATTGTCGCTTTTGCCTTTTGGCGCGCCCACTTCAGGGGTAAAAAGATCGTGCGGATTTCCGGCGTAGTCCAGAATCAGGCAATCTTTTTTACCGGGCGACAAACGTAAACCGCGTCCCACAATTTGTTGATACAGGCTGACCGACTCGGTGGGGCGCAGGATTGCAATCAGATCCACATGCGGCGCATCAAAGCCGGTCGTTAACACCGCGACGTTAACCAGAAATTTAAGCTGCTGGGCTTTAAACGCCGCGATCACCGCATCGCGCGCCTGCGCATGGGTTTCCGCCGACACCAGTGCGCTGTTCTCGGGCAGCAGGCCCAGAATTTCGCGCGCGTGCTCCACGGTGGAGGCAAACAGCATGACGCCGTGGCGATCCTCGGCAAATTCTACAATTTGCCGGATGATATGCGGAGTAATCCGCTGCTGCTGTTTGAGCTCCCGATTCAGGTCGGCTTCGCTGAACAGACCATTAGCCTGAGCGGTGAGACGGCTGAAATCATATTGAACTACCGGCATATCCAGCCGTTCTGGCGGCACCAGAAACTGATGCTTGATCATGTAGCGCAGAGGCAGCTCGTAGATGCAGTCACGGAACAGGGCCTTCTCATCGCCACGGACCATGCCGTGGTAATGAAAGCGATAAATCCATCCCTTGCCCAGGCGAAACGGCGTGGCGGTCAGACCCAGCAATCGCAACTGGGGATTGTGCTGGCGCAGATGATGAAAAATCTGCTGGTACTGGCTCTCTTTATCGTCGCCAATACGGTGGCACTCATCCACAATGACCAGTGAGAAAGCACTGTCAAACAGGCTGAGATTACGTGCAACGGACTGGACGCTGCCGAACACCACCTTTCGCTGGCTCTCTTTACGCTGCAACCCTGCCGCAAAGATATCGGCCTCAAGTCCGTAAGCCTGATATTTGCTGTGATTTTGCGCCACCAACTCTTTGACGTGCGCCAGCACCAGCACCCGACCGCGTGCCAGGCGCGCCAGTTCGGCAATCACCAGGCTTTTTCCGGCCCCGGTGGGCAGGACGATCACGGCAGGTTCATGATGGCGACGGAAGTGGGCGATGGTGGCATCGACCGCGTCCTGTTGATAAGGGCGTAAGGTAAAAGACATGCTGCTCACTTTTGTAAAATCTGCCGCAATTATGCCACGAATCCACTGTAAACGCGCTGTCAGCGAGGCGCAGTTCAGGATATACTTCTCATACTTTTTCAACGGTTAAACAGGCCGTTTTAGTTTCCCTCCGCAGTAACAGGCAAAACGAATTCATGCGACTCGACAAATTCATCTCTCAGCAACTGGAAATCAGCCGTGCTATCGCTGCACGTGAAATCCGTGGTCAACGTGTCACCGTTAACGGTGACGTGGTGCGCGACACCGCTTTCAAACTGCAGCCCGATCACGAGGTTGAGTATGACGGCAACGTGTTGCAGATGCAGACCGGGCCGCGCTACTTTATGCTGAATAAACCGCAGGGTTATGTCTGTTCCACGGACGATCCCGATCATCCCACCATTATCTATTTCATTGAAGAACCGATGGCATTTAAGCTGCATGCCGCAGGCCGGTTGGATATTGATACCACCGGTTTAGTTCTGCTTACGGATGATGGTCAGTGGTCACACCGCATTACCTCACCGCGTCACCATTGCGAGAAAACCTACCGTGTGACGCTGGAAGCGCCGGTGAGCGAGGATACGGCCGCGCAATTCAGCGCAGGTGTGCAACTGCATAATGAAAAGCACCTGACAAAACCTGCTCAGCTTGAGGTCATCACGCCCACTGAGGTGCTGCTGACGCTTAGCGAAGGCCGTTACCATCAGGTGAAACGTATGTTCGCCGCCGTGGGTAACCGGGTCGTTGGCCTGCATCGCGAGCGCATTGGCGCGATTGCGCTGGACGACGCGTTAGAACCGGGGGAATACCGCCCGTTAACCGCAGAAGAGATAGCCAGCATTGGCTTGCCAGAAGAACTTAAACAGAAATAGCGAGAAACCCGGTGCGTAAGGAAAAGAATTCGCCGATGGGCCTGGTCGTTATTCTCGGCCTGTTAGCGATGTTGATGCCGTTATCGATAGACATGTATCTGCCAGCGATGCCACAAATTGCGCGCCAGTTTGCGGTGTCCGCCGGGAGCGTGCAGATGACGCTCAATCTTTACATCCTGGGGTTTGCCATCGGTCAGTTGATCTACGGTCCCCTGGCCGACAGCTATGGCCGCAAGCCGGTCATTACGCTGGGTACCCTGATCTTTGCCTGTGCGGCGGCGGCCTGCGCACTCTCGCAGTCGATTGAACAGCTTATTGCGATGCGGTTTTTGCACGGCCTGTCTGCGGCCGCCGCCAGCGTCGTAATCAATGCGTTGATGCGCGACAGTTACTCGAAAGAGGACTTTTCGCGCATGATGTCATTCGTGATGTTAATTACCACCATCGCACCGCTACTGGCCCCGATTATCGGCGGCTGGCTGCTGTTAATCTGGAGCTGGCACGCCATTTTCTGGACGCTGTCGATAGCGGCCGTTATCACCACCGTACTGGTGGCGACCCAGATTCGCGAAACCCTTAAACCTGAGCAGCGGCAGCGCTTTCACCTGCGCACCACGCTGGGGAATTTCGTTATCCTGTTTCGCCATAAGCGGGCGTTCAGCTATATGTTATCAAGCGGATTCTCGTTTGCGGGGCTGTTCACTTTTCTCAATGCCGGCCCTTTTGTTTACATCGAACTGAATCACATTTCGCCGCAGAGTTTTGGCTACTACTTCGGCCTGAATATTGTGTTTTTGTTCATCATGACGCTGATTAACAGCCGGGCAGTGCGCCATTTTGGCCCCGTCGCCCTGTTCCGTTTTGGGTTGTTGGTGCAGTTTGCGATGGGCATCTGGTTGTTGATGGTGAGCGCTTTCGATCTGGGGTTCCTGCCGCTGGTATTGGGCATTGCGATGTTTATCGGCTGTGTTTCCATGGTGTCGTCTAATGCGATGGCCGTCATCCTTGATGAGTTTCCGCATATGGCCGGTACCGCCTCCTCTCTGGCGGGTACGTTACGCTTTGGTGTCGGCGCACTGGCTGGCGCGCTGCTGTCTCTGTTCAGTTTTAACAGTGCCTGGCCTATGGTGGGAACCATTGCGCTGTGCGCGACCCTCTCTGTTTTGTTATTTCTCTACGCTTCACGTCCTCGTTCCGTCGCCCGCTAAGCGGGCGTCGCGCCTTGCTGCGATCCGCCTTTATCCGCTTATAAAATAATGTTTCTTATTTGTGAAAAAAAATAGCAAATAAAGTAATCACATTGGGTCTAAAATGATTGTTAGTTATCATTAAACGCGGTACATATAGCCCAAAGTGAGATTTAACTCTCAAATTTGCTTTTACAGGACGCCTTGCAGGATCTGCGCGTTAGCATGATTTAACGGCTCTCGATGCAGACACCGTTGGTTGTAAATTGAGCTTCATTCTCTGGAGATACTGATCACTATGTTGCAACTTTCGGTTGTGCATCGCTTGCCACAGCGGTTTCGCTGGATTAGCGATCGTCGTGGCGTGATTGAAACCGACGATGTCGGCTCAGAAGAGCATGATGTGATTGCGCTACGGCTGATCAGCCATGATGGCGTCCCGGCATGGGAAATTCTGCACGAGCTTAAAGACATGCTGGCAGCCATTCAGGTGGACGGAAAAATCGCCGAGTGCGAAGGGCAACCCTGCCTGTTTATCCGCCGGTGTGATGAGAGCGCCACAAACTGCTGCCTGAAAAATCAGGGCGTGGCTATTGCGGAAACCTTTATTGGTCACTGAGCGTGACGGAACCCAGCAACTCGCGGGTATAAGCCTGTGCAGGTGCGGCAAACAACGCTTCACAATCGCCTTGTTCAACGACCTCGCCCTGACGAAGTACGATCAGCTGATGGCAGAGCGAGCGTACCACTTCTAAATCATGACTGATAAACAGATAGCTCAGTTGACGCTGTTGCTGTAATCCGCGCAGCAGGGTCAGAATCTGTTTCTGCACTGAGCGGTCAAGCGACGACGTCGGTTCATCCAGTACCAGTAGTTCCGGTTCAAGAATCAGGGCGCGCGCAATGGCAATGCGCTGACGCTGGCCGCCTGAAAATTCCGCCGGGTAGCGATGGCGGCTCTCTGTATCCAGACCCACCTCTGTCATTACCGCGTTAACCCGTTCATCCTGCTGGGCAGCACTCAGCTGTGGATAATGCACCGCCAGGCCTTCGGCGATGATCTGCTGCACCGTCATACGGGGATTCAGCGCAGAATTAGGGTCCTGAAACACCACCTGAATACGGCGACGTAACGGCAACAGTTGCTTTCGTGACAGCTGATGCAGCGGTCGATCATCAAACCAGACCTCGCCCTGAGCCGCAATAAGACGCAGCAGGGCCAGGCCCGTAGTGCTTTTACCCGAGCCAGATTCGCCCACCAGCCCCAGACTTTCTCCCCGTTTCAGGCTAAAACTGAGGTTATTTACGGCGATTTTCTCGCCCGTTTTACGTTTAAATAACCCCTGGCGCAGGGGAAAACCGACGCGCAGATTATCCACTTTCAGGATAACCGGCGTCGCTGCAGGAAGGGGCACGGCACGGCCTTCCGGATCGGCCGCCAGCAGTTGCTGGGTATAAGCGTGCTGTGGCTGCGTGAGCAGCGGTTGGCTGCGGTTGTGCTCAACCACCCGACCAGCGAGCATCACGCTCACGCTGTCCGCCAGTTGGTGAACAATTTTCAGGTTATGGGTAATAAACAGCATCCCCATATTCAGTTCCTGTTGCAGTTCGCGCAGCAGGTTAAGGATTTGCGCCTGAACCGTTACATCCAGCGCAGTCGTGGGTTCATCGGCAATCAACAGTTTCGGCTGGGTGAGCAGGGCCATGGCTATCATCACGCGCTGGCGTTCTCCCCCGGAGAGCTGGTGGGGAAAATCATTCAGGCGCGAGGCCGGCTGGCGAATACCGACGCGATCCAGACAGCGCAGTATTTCTGCCCGCGCGGCTTCACGTCGCATCCCACGGTGTAGCGAAAGCACTTCGTATAACTGTTTTTCAATACTGTGCAGAGGGTTCAGGGACACCATCGGTTCCTGAAAAATCATGGCCATCTGATTACCGCGCAGACCGCGAAGCCGTTGCTCCGATGCCTGTAGCAGGTCTTCCCCAGCCAGCAGGATTTCCCCCTGGGGATAGGTCACCGCGGCGTCATGAAGCAGGCGCATGATCGACAGGGCAGTAACGCTTTTCCCGGAACCGGATTCGCCTACCAGAGCCAGGGTTTCACCCGCCTCAACGCGCAGCGAAACATCCTCCACCACCTGATGCAGCTGTTTGCCCTGACGAAAGGCGACGGAGAGATGATTAACAGCAAGCAGCGGGGCGCTCATTCAGACTCCTTTACTGGGATCAAAAGCGTCGCGCACGGCTTCGCCAATGAAAATAAGCAGCGACAGCAGAATCGCCAGCGTGAAAAAGCCAGATAAACCCAGCCACGGTGCCTGCAGGTTATTTTTACCCTGTAGCAGCAGTTCACCGAGAGAAGGCGAACCAATGGGCAGGCCAAAACCGAGAAAATCGAGCGAGGTCAAAGTGGTGATGGAACCGCACAGGATAAAAGGCAGAAAAGTCAGTGTGGCCACCATGGCATTGGGTAATATATGGCGCAGCATGATCCGTCCGTCACTGACGCCCAGCGCCTGCGCGGCGCGAATATAGTCAAAGTTTCGCGTACGCAGGAACTCAGCGCGTACCACGCTGACTAAACTCATCCAGCCAAACAGCACGGTGACCAGCAGCAGCCACCAGAAGCTGGGCTGGATGACGCTGGACAGTAAGATCAGTAAAAACAGCGACGGCATTCCGGACCAGACCTCAATCAGGCGTTGACCAATCAGATCCACTCTGCCACCAAAATAGCCTTGTATCGCGCCGATCACGATGCCAATCACGCTGGAAAACAGAGTTAGCAGTAAGCCGAAAAGCAGCGAAATACGCAGGCCGTACAACAGACGCGCCAAAACGTCGCCACCGTTCGCGTCTGTGCCCAGCCAGTTTTGCCATGATGGCGGGGAAGGGAAGGGCACCTGTGACGCAAAATTAATGCTGTTGGCACCAAAGCGAATCGGTGCCCACAGCGCCCATCCCTGCTTTTCAATACGCTGTTGCAACCAGGGGTCCTGATAATCTGCCGCGGTAGCAAACTCGCCACCGAAATCGCTTTCGCTGTAGTTGAAAAATAGCGGGGCGTACCAGCGTTGCTGATAATGCACCAGCAGCGGTTTGTCATTGGCGACTAACTCGGCACACAGGGAAAGAACGAAGATAAGCAGAAAAATCCACAGCGACCAGTAGCCACGGCGGTTATGACGAAAGCGCTGCCAGCGCTGCTGATTCATCGGGGAAATGTGCATTACCGCCCCTCAAAATTAATGCGTGGATCAACCAGGGTATAAGTTAAATCGCTCAGGATATTCATCAGCAAACCAATCAAGGTGAAAATATACAAGGTGCCAAACATCACCGGATAATCACGCTGGACGGTAGCGTCAAAGCCCAGTAAGCCCAGGCCATTCAGCGAGAACATCACCTCAATCAGTACCGAACTGGTAAAAAACATGCTGATAAAAGTGGCAGGAAAACTGGCAATCACCAGCAGCATCGCATTGCGAAACACATGGTGATAAAGGATGCGCCGTTCCGAAACGCCCTTGGCCCGGGCGGTGACCACATACTGTTTTCGAATTTCATCAAGAAATGCGTTTTTAGTCAGCATGGTTAAGGTGGCAAAACCGCCAATCACCGTAGCCAGTACCGGCAGCGCGATATGCCACAGATAATCGGTTATTTTGCCGTACCAGGGGAGCGTATCAAACTGTGGAGAGGTCAGTCCGCGCAAGGGGAACCAGTCGAAATAGCTGCCGCCCGCAAACAGAACAATCAAGACAATGCCAAACAGAAACGCCGGAATGGAGTAGCCAATGATAATGAAGGTGCTGCTCCAGATATCGAACGTGCTGCCATTACGCACGGCCTTTTTAATGCCCAGAGGAATCGACACCAGGTAGATGATCAACGTACTCCACAGGCCAAGGCTGACAGAAACGGGCAGGCTCTCTTTGATTAACTGCAATACGGAGGCGCTGCGGAACAGGCTGTCGCCAAAGTCGAAGCGCACATAATTCCACAGCATCGTAAGATAGCGTTCCCCGATAGGTTTATCGAAGCCGTAACGTCGCTCAATTTCTGCGATAACTTCGGGGTCGAGACCGCGCGCGCCGCGATACTGATTATCCCCGGGCGTGAGGCGATGCAGGCTGGCCTGCGTACCGCCGCTGTCACCGCCGCCCGCACCGGGCAGCCCGCTGGTTTGACCAAACTGAATATTTGCCAGCGCCTGATCGACCGGGCCACCTGGTGCTATCTGTACAATAAAAAAGTTGAGCGTAATGATCGCCCATAAGGTAGGAATAATCAGTAACAGTCTGCGTAAAAAGTAACGTGCCAACCGGGCTCTCCTCAGCGTCTGTCGGCCGGCAGTCGCCCGGCTTTATTCACGTCATACCACCAGTTATCCACACCTGTGCTGTAGGCAGGTTTAACGGCAGGATGGGAAAATTTATCCCAAAAGGCAAGCCGCTGCTCGGCGCTATACCACATCGGGATCATATACGCATTCCACAGCAAGATGCGGTCCAGCGCCTGTCCCAACGGCAGCAACGCGTCGGCATCGTCCTGATGAGCGATGATCTGTTTGACAACATTATCGACCATGGGATCTTTTACCCTCGCCGTGTTCCACGAAGACTGAATATAGTCTGACTGCCAGTTGGCCTGCAGATTGCGTGAGGGCGTCGGCATAGCATGATAAATATTACTGACCATATCATAGTCGCCGCTACGCAGGCGGCGCAGGTACTGCGAGCTGTCAATCTGGCGCAGGGTTAACGTGATACCCAGCCGCGACAGACTATGCTGATAGGGAAGCGCCCACTCGCTATTCACACCGGCAGGCAGCAACAACTCTGCGGTAAAGGGTTGCCCGGTTTTATCGTTCACCAGGCGCTGGTTATGGATATGCCAGCCAGCCTGATTCAGCAGTGACATGGCCTTAAGCAGGTTAGCGCGATCGTAGCCGCTGCCGTCAGTTTTCGCGGGCGCATAGGCTTCAGTGAAGATTTCAGGAGGTAACTGTGATTTGAACGGTGCCAGTATTTTCCGCTGTGCAGCATCAGGCACGCCTTGCGCCGCGTACTGCGTATTCTGGAAATAACTGCTGGCTCGCTTAAAAGCATTATAAAACAGTGCTTTATTCATCCATTCGAAATCAAAAGCCAGCGCCATTGCCTGCCGTACCCGGCGATCGTGAAACAGGGGTTTTTCATTATTCAGCGCCAGCCAGCGCGTATCAATTGAGGCCGTATTCGGCGTGGTCTCTTTAACGATCTGCTGATTATCGAAGTTACGACCCAGATACTGGGTGGCCCATTTCTTCCCCGACGTTTCTTCGCGGAGATCAAAGGCACCGGCTTTGAATGCCTCAAACGCAACGTTGTCATCCAGATAATAGTCATAACGCATGACATCAAAATTGAAACGGCCACGATTGACCGGCAAATCCGCCGCCCAGTAGTTTTTGACCCGACTGAATTCAATAAACTGGCCCAGTTTCCACTTACTCACGCGATAAGGCCCGCTCGACAACGGAGGCTGGCTCAGCGGCTCATTAAATTTTTTATTCTGCCAAAACGTTTGAGATATCACTGGGAGCGTCAGCAACCCCAGCATCAGGTCTTTATCCGGGGCCGGTAAGGTGATTCGTACCGTCTGGGGGTTAAGGGCTTTAATTGTTACACCACGATAAAATATTCGGAACTGTGGAACGCCCTCGGTCATAAATTTTTGGAAAGTAAAGGCCACATCGTCAGCCGTGATGGGAGAACCATCGTGAAACTGTGCGCGGGGGTTAAGCGTAATTTCCATCCAACTGAAGTCATCAGGATGTCGTGCTGATTCAGCAATCAGCGGATAGTAGCTGCTGGTTTCGTCATCCGAGGTAGTGAATAAGCTGTCATACAGTGGCCCGGTACCGACGCCAGGGTTGCCTCGTGAGGCATAACGGTTGAAGTTATCGTAAGTGCCGATGACCGACAGGACAATTTTGCCGCCCTTTGGTGCCGCAGGATTCACATAGTCATAGTGACGGAAGTCTCTGGGGTACTTCGGCGATCCCAGTTGAGCAAAGGTGTAACTTGTCTGAACGGGAGAAGCATGCAGCGGGGTGATGAGCAAGCTACACAGCAGCAAAATGACAAAGCGGAGCGGCATAAGGGATGTTCTCTCCTGTGAGTGTCTTGCACCGCAGCGATAATCGACGGTGATTAACGCGAGGGTTGACTGTTTTGACGTTGAAAATAGTCTCTTACCTGCTCTGGACGTAACGGCCGACTGAAGAAATACCCCTGTAAATGGGTGACGCCGCGGTTGATCAGCCAACTGGCTTGTTCATCGGTTTCCACACCTTCAGCCACGCTCATCAGGTTGAGCCTTTTAGCCAGTTGTAACACTGTATCCAGCACGGGTGAAGTGATCGTTTCGGTGCCAATACTTTGCACAAATCCACGATCAATTTTCAGATAATCAAAAGGGTACTTTTCAAGATAGATTAGCGCACTGTGCCCGGTGCCAAAATCATCCACTGCGATTTTAATTCCCCGCTGATGTAGCCAGTGAAACAGTTCAGTCGCATTGCCGTTTTCAACTACGGCCCGTTCAGTGATTTCGAAGACGTACTGAAAATGATCGTGAGGCATATTGTCCTGCCAGTACAGGACATCGTCACGGAAGCTGCAGGCGCTCAGATGCAGGGGGGAAATATTTAAGCTGAGGCAGGTTCCTTTGGGCAGGCTATGACGTAGCTGGTGTGCATCGCGGGCGACCAGTTCAAACAGGTGGCGGGTCAGGGGGATAATTTGGTTTTGTGCTTCAGCGTAACTGATAAAAATATCGGGTGAGACCGTTTCACCGGACGGATGCGTCCAGCGTAGCAGCGCCTCCATACCGTAAGATTTGCCATCCTGAGCCGTAATTAAAGGCTGATACTCGACGCGAAATTCACCACGCCGGATGCCCAGAGTAATTTCTTTACCGGGTCGCTGAACCCGGGTCAGTAAAAACCAACACGTACAGCCAGCGAGTAATGACATCAACAGGCTACTCAACATAATGGTCTGGAAATCGCCTGCGGATAAGGTTGAGCCGTAGAGTGCAAACTGGAACGGCAGCCCGTCCATAGTGATCTGCGTTAACGGTGGAGGGAGTTGATGATTTCTTACGAGAGTGGTTTGCCAGCTGGTCATCGCGGTATTATGCGCGAGTATCGCAATCCCGGTAATTTCAGGATGCGAGGACGCTTTTATTTGGTAATCGGCCAGGCTCAGATTCAAGGTGGTAAAGATGCCGGACTGTAGGGTGCCGGGTTGCTTGATCCATATCGCCAGTACCGGTTTCGTCGGCTGCATAGGGGTACCCGGCAATAAACGGATGTCCCGGTCGCGTGTGGTATCGGTACGGGCCGAAATCGCGCTCAGTGGCTGAAAAAAGCTGCCGGTGGCTGAAGAGCAAAAGGCGTTACCGTCTTTCACTAAAATGATGGCGCGTATGTCGCCGGCAAACGCGGCACGTGCAGTTAACTCATGATTGCCGATATAGCATTCTGACTGGACGAACGGAAGCAGGGGAGAAAGGGTATCTGTAATCAGCGTCGCCACGTGACGCTGGAAGTCGTTGCTGCTGTCGATGAGCAACTGCTTGTGTTGATTTTCCCGTTGATGTTGAGTCTCGGTAAGTAAAACAGAGGTTAACAACAAAAAAAACAGACTGCCAACAATCGCGCTATTCCACGCGATTCGACGAGGATAAGTTGCCTGGCGTATCAGCGCCCGCGACAATGGCATGAAGTGCTTCCCCTGATCAAAATACAAAACTTAATGGTGCGCAATCGCCCGAATATTTGCGTCTGAGAATATAACGAGTCTGTTAATAATGTCTCGTTATTATTTTGATAAACAAGTATTTTTACGCGGATTCGAGGGATTCAAAAAAAAACGCTGCAAAGGCAGCGTTCTGTTTTTCTCTGGCTGAGAGGACGTTCGAGAGTAGCACTAGCTCGGGTTTTTACTTAAGACCCGGCGAGCTTCGCTATAACGCTTTTTCCAGTAGTCTTCATTAAGGCTGGAGATCATGACACCGCTACTGGTTGAGGCGTGAACAAAATTGTCATTGCCGAGGTAGATACCCACATGGCGACCAGTGGAGCCTGCACGAAACAGAACTAAATCACCTGGACGCAGTCTGGTGCGAGAAATTTCTTTACCCGTTCCCTGCTGCTCGGAGGTGGAGCGGGGAAGGTCTAAGCCAAACTGTTCGCGGAAAGTGCGCTGAACGAAAGCGGAACAATCAATACCACGCTTGGTATCACCGCCAAGACGGTAACGTACACCTTTCCAGCTTGCGTATTGCTCCATGATGCGCGACTTAACGTCGACGTTACGCACCATCTCTTCGAACTCATCCTGAGACGCTTGAAGTAAAAAACCATTCTGGTTGTTAACTTCATGATTCTCGTTTTTTACGGTGTTATGGGTACTGCTACAAGCTGAGAGAAGTGTTGCCAGCGCAAGAGCGGGCACTATCCGCCAGATATATCTCAGTATTGGTTGAGACTTGACCATTATACGGGTTTTCCTTCGAAGTCCTTACGACAAGATTGTCGCCAGCCAGATGACAAAACGGAATGAGATTAATAAGCCAGTCAGAACAAGACAATGCTTTAATTATAAAATTGTGTAAATCACCACATTTTACCGATGAAAGCGTGCTTAATACTGCTACTTCTTTCTCACTGCGACCGAGATTAACCGATTACAGAGGCCGTGGCGAGAGCTTTTAATCAAATTCTGATAGGTTTTTTTGATACTTATCAAACTTAAATAACTTGTTCACTTTATCAACAGTTATTCAGGGCTGATAACCTGAGGAAAGGGATGATCTGGCGCTAATTCCAGGCATAGTGTGGGTTAACAGAAGCACGGCAGCGCCGCGAGCGTTGCGGGCTGACGCTAAATGCTGGATTATCATAGGGTTCAGAAAAGGGATTTCTAGTTAGCTTGCTAATTATTTCATTCGGTTTTTTATAAATAAGGGCGGTTTATAATGTAAACATTATTCCGCCCGGGCTAATGAATTACTGTTGGGGTTTATTTTTACCCGGTAATTTGTGATAAAACCAATTAACCAGGTAATCACTTTCCGGGGTTAATAACCACCAACTCAATCCCACCAGCGTAACCGAAAGTGATCCAACGGCAATATCGGTAAACCAGTGTGCACCAGCCATTATGCGTGGAAGAGAAAACACCACCACAATGACCACGCTGACTAAAAATGTGCGAAAGCCAAAATAGCGCCACATAAATGCCGCGAAGATCATCAGCATCATGCCATGATCGCCTGGAAAACTGTCTTTAGACGCGTCTTTGGCTGGAATGCCGGTCAACTCACTGACGCGATGAACCCCTTCAAAAAACAGCGTTGGACTGGCGTGCTTCACCGGTAGCAAATGACCGGCCTGATTCAGGATGACGGCTGTCAGCAACATCGTAATGCCAATGGCCAGCATACGACGTCGGCCTGTCGGTGTTTCCCGTTGCCATAGCCACAGATAGAGCAAGCCCATTACCAGTAATGACACGGCGTCAAAACCGCGGAAGTTGGTAATCGCGACCAGCAGGGCAAAGCCCGGGTAATTAACCATCTCATTATTGAAAGCGAAGAAAATCCCTTTATCGATATCAAACCAAAACCCATGACCAGGTGGTAAATACCAGGAAAAAAACAGCATCATTCCCAGTGCATTCAGCAGCAGGATGGTGACAAGGCGTGTTGCGTGCATAATTCTGCCCTAATAAAAAATAACCGCCGACCTTAACCATGTCAGCTTAAACGAATCTTCAACAAAGCGGATTGTAGACTATTCCAGTCGGCAGATGAGGAATGAATCATCTCAACGCGGCTGTCTGGCGGGGTTGAACCCAGTATTTCAATATGAACGTCTTCTCCCTGACGGTTAATGCTGACGGCACCCTCCGCAATGCGCAGCACGCCTTTAACCCGATCGACAGGGGCAAGCCGCGCCCACTCCAGCAACGGCAGAGTATCAAACACCGTTTCATCATCAAAAATCCAGCCACAGGCAACATAACCCTGACCCTGATTGACCGCCCGACGCCAGGTTGCGTGCCCGTCGAGTCGCATTGCGGCAATACCACTGGCCGGGGCTGAGTGATGATGATGGTGGGCCGGATGCGGAATGGCGCGCGCTTTCCCTTGCGGCCTGTCGAGCAAAGCGAGGGGAATCTGACCAAACTCGGCAGTAACAAACTGACGATCGTCCTGGTGTGCGGCAAGCCACTGCTCAAGGCGCTGCCGATCGGCTTCGCTCCAGCGATCGCGTTTATTGCCGACAATAATGTCGGCGGCGGCCAGTTGATCGCGAAAGTTTTCATTTTTCGCCACGCGCTCATCTGCAAGTTGCCGTGCATCCAGCAGGGTAAGCGTTGCCTGCAGTTCGAGCCAGGGCTGATAAACCGGCGAGGTCAGCATCTGTAATAACTGGCGCGGATGGCCCAGTCCAGTGGGCTCAATCAGCAGGCGATCGGGTTTATTCTGCTTTAACAGTCGGTTTAACCCGACCTGCATGGGCAGTCCGTTGACGCAGCACATGCAACCGCCGGGTATCTCTTTCAGGATGGCACCGCTGTTGGCGAGTAACGCACCATCAATACCAACTTCACCGAATTCATTCACCAGCACAGCCCAGTTTTCCTCTTCGGGCTTATGCGCTAACAGATGAAGCAGCGTGGTGGTTTTACCACTGCCCAGAAATCCGGTAAGAAGGTTAACGCGCGTCATGCCAGCGGCTCCTGCAGAATAAAAAAGGTAATGTTGTTATATTATAACATTATTCAGCCGCCAGCCTGTAGCGCAGGCAATTAGTCTGCGCGCCCCATATAGCGACGTTCTGCCACATGGATTCGGATGCGATCACCGTTGCTGAGGTACTCCGGTACCTGAACAACTAAACCGGTACTCATCCCGGCAGGTTTGGTGCGGGCACTGGCTGACGCGCCTTTAATACCGGGCGAGGTATCCACAATGTCCATGTCCACGGTTTGTGGTAATTCCAGCGCCAGAACCTGTCCGTCCATAGTAAGAACCTGAATGCCGGGAATGCCACCTTCCGGAATGAACAGCAGCTCTTCTTCTATTTGCTCTTTTTTGAAGGCGTAAGGCGTGTAATCCTCATCGTCCATAAAGACGTATTCATCACCGTCAATATAGGAGAAGGTGACGCTGCGGCGGCTCAGAGAGATAGCCTCGATAATCTCGTCGCCTTTAAAGCGTTCTTCGACCTTCATCCCGGTGCGGACATCGGTAAAGCGCATTTTATAAAGCGTTGCCGCGCCGCGCGCGCTGGGGCTCTGGACGTCAATATCCTTGACCAGCAGCAGTTTTCCATTGTGGGTAACGGCCATTCCTTTTTTAATTTCATTCGCTTTTGGCATTGCTGTTCTCACTCGCAAAGTAATAGTGCGCGCAACGTTACTCGCGCGCCTCTTAACAGGCAAGATAGCGCGAAAAATTTTGTTGTCGATAGTGAGTGGCAGGGCAGAACAGGCCGGTTTTATGAGTAGATAAGCCAGGTTTTACGAGGTCTTCCCCTTGCAACGGCGATTTCAGCACAAACCGCAATGCCGTTCGCTTAGGCGTTAACCTCTTTTTCTGTAAAAGTGATGTCGGGGTAATCCCCATTCTGTTATCGTCCGCGGTTTACCCTATCCCGGATGTGAAAGATGGAATGTCGTACAGATTGCGGTGCCTGTTGTATCGCCCCCAGCATTTCCTCGCCCATTCCTGGCATGCCTCAGGGTAAACCCGCTAATACGCGCTGCATTCAGCTTGCGGATAATAACCTCTGCAAAATTTTTGCATCTCCCCTGCGGCCAGACGTGTGTGCGGGACTTCAGCCATCGGTTGAGATGTGCGGCAGCAATCGTCATTACGCCATGGAATATCTGATTCACCTTGAGCAGAGCACCGCGCCATAACCTTTTTCGGCCTCCCTGTTGTTGAGCTATCACCGCGCGTTTGGTTTTTCCTTCTGTCCGTCCCAAAATCAGGCTGTTAACGATGCGCTGACCAGGCTCTCGGTGGCGCATGGCCAAAACCGGATGATGGCGATGTAACTGACTTCATTATCGGTGTGCTGTTGCCTGGTTAAGGGGATAACTCTTCAAGCGACTTTTCTTTGGTTTCAATCGCGAACAGCAGGGTGATCACGCCACCGATCAGGGCAATGACGGCAAACGTGATAAAAACAAATCTGATCCCAAAGCCAGACACAATAAACCCCACCATTAATGGCCCAACAGATGACCCGGCGCGTAGCCAGGCGCTGGAAAAGGCAGTACCTGTCGCCCGAAGCCGGGTCGGATAGAGTTCGGCAGAATAGAGATAAAGTGAGAAGGCGATAGTTTGCAAAATGGCATAGGCCATGCTGCCAAAGATCAGTATCTGCCAGGGCGCATTAGCCCCTAATACACACAGCACGATGAGCGGAATAATGGCCAGCATAAATGCCCAGCTGTACCAGCGCTTACGCCCTACGTGATCGATTTTAAAGGCACAAATTACAGAGGCAATGACGCCGCAGGCCGAGGTGATCCACCCATAGGCCAGGCTGGTTTCTAACGGCAGGTGGAACAGGGTTTTATACATGGTTGGAAACCAGGTAACCATACCGTTATTGATGGTATAAACCGTCAACCACAAACCCCACAGCATAAACGTCCGGGATTTGTAGATACCTGAGAACAGGGCTTTCACCCCGCTGGATGACGCGGGTATCACCGTTACAGGTTTAATGACGGGCTCGGGTAATGGCATACCACGACGTACAGCTTCTGCCTCGAAGGACTGGACAACTTTTTCAGCCTGTTGATGGCGGCCTTTAGAGACTAACCAGCGCGGAGATTCCGGCATTAACCAGCGCAAAGGTGCCGCCAGGGCTGAGGGGATCAGGCCAATGAGAAACATGATTTTCCAGCCATAAAACGGTACCAGAAAGAACCCGATAAGACCGGCACACATCATGCCAACCGGAAAGATAACTTCATACAGCAGAAAAAAACGGCCGCGTTTCTTTGCACCGACAAACTCGTTGATATAGGCACTGGCGACCGGGACCTCTGCACCAATTCCCAGCCCCTGCAAAAAACGGATAACCAGAATCGACCAGCCGTTCCAGGCAAACAGGCAGGCGGCATCCATGATGACAAACATAATGATGGTGATACGCAAAACACCAATCCTGCCAATTTTCTCTGCCAGCGTGCCAAAAAAGAGTGCACCTACCAGTTGCCCGATATAGCTTGCTGCAATGATCAGACCGACAAATGTCGGCGTGAGTCCCCATTCCTGCGTCAGCTGTGGCAGGGCAAACGCGATAGCAATAATGGTATAGGCATCAAAAAAAGTGGACAGCCCCACCACAACACGAATAGCCATTAACCGGCGTGTGATGGGCAATCGCTCAAGCCGCGCCAGTAATACAGATGAATCGGCGGGACTGGCGTGGGAAGCGATAACCTGAGTTGACATAGTGACACCCTGTTTAGTGATGGATAGGGGGCAAACGTGCAAGACAACGACCGTGCCGGAGCCATACGTTTACCGCCCACTCACTGATGGTTATTGCATAAAAAAATATGCAAATTGATAATATGAAAACGTTAATGCAATCGTTTTCATATGGGTTATCGTTGGTTTAATATTCTGCTGCGTCAATCAAGCGGCGTAGTTAATTGTTAACGAGTTCACATTCCTCTCTCAGGCAATCAAAAAAGCGTGAATCAGGTCATACTCTTTCTCATTGAGTTTGCGGACAGGCTACGGCGGGGGAGAACTATAAGAGCGTAATGGCTGAAAATGGCACCCTGTGAGCGTTAAGAGAAGGATAAGTGCGGCCCCCAGGCAGTGCATGTTAACCGCGTATCCCGTTGTTATCGCGTCTGTTGTATATTGTTGCCGTCTGCAGATGGATCTTTGCCACCCACATTAATCCCCGGAGTGATATATGGATCAGGAAAGCCAGGAAAAGGAACAGTCGGATAAAAGGCTGATAACGATGCGTGATGTTGCCAATGCCGCAGGCGTAAGCATTTCAACCGTATCGCGAATTCTGGATGAAAGGCTTCCACAGTCAAAAAGCGCGTCAGCTGAAAAAGTTCGCCAGGTTGCTCGTGAACTTGGCTATCGGCGCGATTATGTTGCCTCCAGCCTGCGAAGGGGCGACACCGGTACGCTTGGTGTACTGGTTCCCCGCATGACGGATGCGGTGACGGCGATGTTGTTTGAGGCTATCGCCACTGCTGCCTCACGACGCGGCTACTTTGCCATCGTGGCGACCTGTGGTGACGACCCGCAACAGGAAAAAGCGTCCGCTGAATCCTTACTGGACAGACGCGTCGACGGACTGATTCTTTCAACCTGCCGTCTGGGCGATCCGCTTCCCCAGACGCTGCGGGAACGTGAAATACCGCACGTACTGGTATTGCGCACCGACGGCGTAAGCCCCTCTTCCGTGGGTGATGACGAAATGGGCGGCTACCTTGCCGCGCGCCATCTGATCGATTTAGGCCATAAAAAAATCGGTATGATTGGTGGGCCGGATTTTGCCTCCAATGCGTTGAATCGTCGTAAAGGTTTTGAACGGGCAATGAAGGAAGCCGGTTTGTCTGTTCGACCAGAGTGGTGTCGTTCCTCTGACTTTAATATCCAGTCGGGCGAAGAGGTGGGGTCGTCGATGTTAAACCATTCCTCGCGGCCTACAGCGATTTTTGCCGTCAATGACGAGATTGCGATTGGCGTGATGGCGGCGGCGCATCATGCAGGGATCACCATTGGTAAAGAGTTGTCACTGGTAGGATATAACGATATTCCTCTCGTCAGCCGGTTGCCTGTCGCCTTAACCTCAGTGCGTACGCCACTGGAACATATTGCAGGTAATGCCGTGGATATGCTCATCAATGGCAGGAATGAGCCGCATTTATCGACCATTATTCCCACGTTAATCCCGCGAAAATCCACCGCTTCCCCTCATCAGTAACCGTCTGACCAATGACTGCATTGCGAGTGTAATGCGGTCATGAACCCTCTGCGATCTGGATCGCAGACAATGAATTTCTCCCTGGATGTTTTGTGATGGCTGCCGCACTTATTAACAGTTGCCGGTTGACGCGATGAGATTACATTGCGAATTTAACTTACGTGAAAACGATTGCAGTAACGTTTGCATTTATTTTTCATCCTGACTGTACTTATGAGTAAATGTCTATTACATCAAGGAGTTAATTATGATTAATATCGACCTCAGAGGCTTAACCCCAGCACCCGTTACCCCATTCACTCGCGAAGGAAAAGTCGATTTTGACGCTATTCAACGTCTGGGCAGCTGGCTGGGAAGTATTGACGGCGTAAAAGGGCTGGTGGTCCTGGGGCACGCAGGTGAGGGCACGTTTCTGACCCAGGATGAGCAGGCCGACGTCATTCGGGCATTTGTAAAATCCGTTGAAGGCAAGATCCCCGTCATTGCCGGTATTACTGGGGAAGGAACTGAAGTGGCGGCACGTGAGGCAAAACGCGCTGTTGAGGCGGGGGCGGCTGCCGGTTTACTTTATCCTTCACACGGCTGGTTGCGTTTTGGTTATCAGGACGGCGCGCCACAGGATCGCTATCGCGTCGTTTATGAAGAGAGTGGCTTGCCGCTTATCTTATTCCAGTATCCCGACGTCACTAAAGCCACCTATAACCTGAAAACACTGCTGGATATTTCCGCTCAGCCGGGCGTGTTTGCGATGAAAAATGGTGTACGCAACATGCGTCGTTGGGATACTGAAATTCCTGTCATCCGCCGTGAACGTCCCGATCTTCAGATTCTGACCTGCCATGATGAATATCTGCTGCATACCATTTTTGATGTTGATGGCTTTTTGGTGGGCTACGGCAATATTGCACCTGAGCCACTGATTGAAATGATCAATGCCGGTAAAGCGCAGGATTATAAGACAGCCCGTGCATTACATGACCGACTGATGCCTGTGACTAAAGCGGTGTACCATCGTGGTTCACATATGGAAGGCACCGTCGCACTTAAACATGCGCTGGTTGCGCGTGGCATTCTGGAACATGCCACTGTCCGTTCACCGCTGTTACCGCTGGGTGAAGGCGCGGCAGAAGAGATTCACGCGGCAATGCGTGCTGCTGAGCTGGGTCGGGTGAAATAAAACGGGCGAGTCTGGCAGGCAGGACGCATCAATGTGGGAACTGCCTGTCGTAACGACGTAGCGCGATTCAACGTATTTCTCTGAGATGTCCCGGTCTGCTTACCGGCAGGCATCCAGAGAAATAATAAATCAACGCAAAAAGAATTTACGCCCCTAAGTGCACCCGATGCGCAGAAAACGGTTATTAAGCCGTGTTCCATTTCTCTGTAGGACATATCGACAAATAGCCTGATACAGCCTTGCGCGGGGAAATGAAGCCTGTACCCGTATTGAGTGTGGGCGGTAGCTGTGTAAAACGCAGTCAGAAGGAATGGAATCATGCTAATACTACAGTTTATGACCGTGCTTTTTTTCCTGTTTTTAGGCATGCGTATTGGCGGTATCGGTGTGGGGTTTGCAGGCGGAGCGGGAGTATTAATGTTGTGCGCGTTGGGTGCCACACCTGGCGACCTGCCGATGCTGGTAATGATATTTATCATGGTGGTGATTGTCGCCATCTCGGCCATGCAGCAGGCAGGAGGCATTGATTATCTGGTGCAACTGACCGAGCGTGCCTTACGCCGTTATCCACGGCTGTTGGTGATTACGGCGCCGCTCTCAACCTGGTTATTGACCATGATGGCCAGTACTGGGCAGGTATCTTTTGCCTGTATGCCCGTGATTGTGGCAGTAGCCAAAGATAATCATCTTCGTCCAACCCGCGCATTAGCGCTTTCTGTCGCCGCATCGTTACTTGGCATTGTGGCATCACCCATTTCGGCAGCCGTGATTTTTTTCGCTGGTATTCTGGAACAGGGGCCGCACGGCTGGGGCTATATAGAACTGATTGCCGTGACCATTCCTGCCACCTTCATGGCGCTCTTATGTACCGCATTGTTTTACCTGTGGTGGGATCGCTTACGTCACACTGACCAGCTTGAACATCAGGATAATGCGGTGAAAACCGTGCAGCTTACGCATTCCGCTATTCACGGCAGACGTTCGGTTCTGATTTTTATTATTGGCCTGGTGACGGTGCTGATTTATGCCATTATCAGCAGCCCCAAACTGGAAATCATTACTCGCCCCGTGCTCAATAGCGGACAGGCGCGCATTGCCGTGATGTTAGCGGTGGCAATGGCTATCGTCATGTTATGTCGGGTGAATGTGCATACGATTCCGGGGTCATCGGTGTTTAAAACCGGTATGACGTCTTGTATCTGTATACTTGGCGTGGCCTGGCTGGGTTCCACGTTTATGGAGAGCAATCGCCTGTGGTTAGAGGATATGGCCGCGCGCTATTTTCTGGATTCCACAGTGTTACTGGCACTGATTATCGTACTGGCATCATGTTTTCTCTATTCTCAGGCGGCATCGACCAAAATTCTGTTTCCGATGGCCTTGAGCATGGGCATTGCGCCCGCCACACTTGTCATCTGTTTTCCGGCAACCGCGTCCCTGTTTATCTTGCCTAACTATCCCACGTTGCTGGCCGCCGTTGCGCTGGATGATACCGGCTCCACTCGTCTGGGCCGACGAGTAATCGATCACCCGTTTATTTTGCCAGGTTTACTGGCCACCGGCTTGTCGATGCTTTTTGCCGCTGGTTTAGCCATGCTGTTCTAACCTTTAGCCTCATCCTGGGGATTAACGTGCGGTCCATGCTGTTGTGCACGTGCGGATGGCCTATCACTGTCGGGCAAGGTGCCTTCCTGAGCTTAAGGTGACTGTGTTTGCGGCGTCAGCTGACGCTGCTGAAATCCTTCTGAAAAGACTGACCTTGTGTCGTCCAGACTTCAGCACTATTTTTAAGATAATTTCCCAACCTCTCTGAATTGTGCGTAACGTCAAAGATCTGTTATGTCGTTTACGCATTTTCTTGCCTGTAAAGCCAAGCTGAATAACAATCCCTGAAACGTTTCAGCGTTGCTGTAACAACCTTCACGGGTTCAAACAGCAAGTTCCAACACCAATGAGCTGAAACGATTCAATCAGCAAGCGAGGAGAATTATGTTCCAGCTCGAATTGCAGGCCATCCATAACGGAGCCAGCGCCCAAAACAAAGAAGATGCGATTCGTCAGGTTGCGGCGGCACTTACCGCTGCAGGTAACGTGGCGGAAGGTTACGTCAATGGCATGCTGGCGCGTGAGCAGCAAACCTCAACCTTTTTGGGTAATGGTATCGCCATTCCTCATGGCACCACCGACACGCGCGATCTGGTGCTGAAAACCGGCGTTCAGGTCTTCCAGTTTCCACAGGGAATTGCCTGGGGTGACGATCAAACTGCCTATGTCGCGATTGGCATTGCCGCGAAATCGGATGAACACCTGGCGTTGCTGCGCCAGCTGACCCATGTACTCAGCGACGACAGCATTGCTGAACAGCTCAAAACCGCCTCCGCCGAGGATCTTCGTGCGTTGCTGATGGGTGAGAAGCAATCAGCAGAATTCAGCTTCGATACATCGTTAATTACGCTGGACGTTAACGCACGCGACCTGATGACATTGCAGGCACTCAATGCCGGACGCTTACAGGCCGCTGGCGTGGTCGATGCCAGCTATGTTGCCGACGTGGTGTCAGGCAATCCCGTAAGCCTGGGTCAGGGTATTTGGTTAAGTGACAGCGGCAAGGGCAATCTGCAAAGCGGAGTGGCCGTCAGCCGCGCGGCGAATGCCTTCGAGCATCAGGGTGAATCCGTGGCGATGTTAGTAAGCGTGGCCGCTGTTGATGAACGACCATTAGAGGTCCTGGGCTATCTGAGCGCACTGTTACAGAACAACAAAGCCGACCGTTTGCTGAAAGCGGATGCAGCAGGCGTTTATGCCCTGCTGACCAGCGAAGTTGACGAGCAGGCAGATCAGCTGACGGCTGAGTTTACTATCCGCAATGAGCATGGCCTGCATGCGCGCCCGGGTACGGCGCTGGTGAGCGTGATCAAACAGTTTAATAGCGACATCACGATTACCAACCTTGATGGCAGCGGTAAACCGGCAAACGGACGCAGCCTGATGAAGGTCGTCGCGCTGGGCGTGAAAAAAGGCCACCGCCTGCGTTTCACTGCCAGTGGTGAAGATGCACAGCAGGCGCTTAATGCCATTGAAGAAGCCATTAACAGTGGTTTAGGTGAGGGGGCGGCATGACCAGACGTGTTGCAACCATCACGTTGAATCCTGCGTATGATTTAGTTGGTTTTACGCCCGAAATTGAACGTGGCGAAGTCAATCTGGTGAAAACCACCGGTTTGCATGCTGCCGGTAAAGGCATCAACGTTGCCAAGGTCCTGAAAGATCTGGGCATCGACGTGACCGTTGGCGGTTTTCTCGGCAAAGACAATCAGGATGGCTTTCAGCAACTCTTCAGTGAGTTGGGTATCGCCAACCGTTTTCAGGTCGTCAATGGTCGTACGCGCATCAACGTCAAGCTTACCGAGCAAACCGGTGATGTGACCGATCTTAACTTTTCTGGCTTCCAGGTCACGGCGCAGGACTGGGATCGCTTCACCAGCGATTCATTAACCTGGCTGGGTCAGTTTGACATGGTCTGCGTGAGCGGCAGTCTGCCTGAAGGCGTCGATCCCGATGCCTTTACTCGCTGGATGACTGAACTGCGTACGCATTGTCCTTGCATCATCTTTGACAGCAGTCGCGAAGCGCTGGTGGCAGGCCTGAAGGCTGCGCCCTGGCTGGTTAAACCTAATCGTCGCGAGCTGGAAATCTGGGCAGGGCGCAAACTCCCTGCGCTCCAGGACGTGATTGACGCAGCGCATGAGTTGCGTGAGCAGGGCATTGCACATGTGGTGATTTCTCTGGGCGCAGAAGGCGCACTTTGGGTCAATGCCTCAGGTGAATGGATTGCTAAACCGCCGGTGTGCGAGGTTGTCAGCACCGTTGGCGCAGGTGACTCCATGGTAGGTGGCCTGATTTATGGCCTGTTAATGCGTGAATCCAGTGAACATACGTTACGTCTGGCTACTGCGGTAGCCGCGATGGCTGTCAGCCAGAGCAACGTCGGCGTTACTGATCGTACCCAGTTGGCCGCAATGATGGCGCGCGTCGACTTACAACCCGTTAACTGACAGCAGGAGAGCGATAGTGAAAACGCTGCTGATAAAAGATCCTTCAACAGGACTGGCTTCTGCCTACATGGCAAAACAACGCCTGGCTGCTGCGGCTGCGCAGGCTGGTTTAACACTAACCGAAAACCCGGCAGAGGCCGAGCTGGTGATCGTCACAGGTAAAACTGTGCCGGATGATGCCGCGCTGAACGGAAAGTCCGTTTGGCTGGGTGATGTACAACAGGCGGTCAGCGAACCTGAACAGTTCCTGAATCGTGCTAAGGCTGAAGCTAAGCCCTGGCAAGCCAGCGCGGCAGCACCTGCCGCGGCTGTTGCCTCTACCGCTGCGCCAGCGAATGGACCAAAACGCGTCGTTGCCGTGACCGCTTGCCCAACGGGCGTCGCGCATACCTTTATGGCGGCCGAGGCTATTCAGACCGAAGCCACCAAACGTGGCTGGTGGGTAAAAGTGGAAACCCGCGGCTCTGTTGGCGCGGGTAACGCGATTACGCCTGAAGAAGTTGCCGCAGCCGATCTGGTGATTGTGGCAGCGGATATCGAAGTGGATCTGGCAAAATTTGCGGGTAAACCGATGTATCGCACCTCAACCGGTCTGGCGCTGAAAAAGACTGCACAGGAGCTGGATAAAGCGGTTGCAGAAGCGAAGCCTTACCAACCTTCTGGCTCGCAAAACAGTCAGCAGGAAGAGAAGAAAGAGGGCGGCGCGGGCGCTTACCGTCACCTGTTGACCGGCGTATCTTACATGCTGCCAATGGTTGTGGCGGGCGGCTTAAGTATCGCACTGTCGTTTGCTTTTGGTATCACGGCCTTTAAAGAGCCGGGTACTCTGGCGGCGGCGCTGATGCAAATCGGTGGCGGCAGTGCATTTGCACTGATGGTTCCGGTTCTGGCAGGCTTTATTGCTTTCTCTATCGCGGATCGTCCGGGTCTGACGCCTGGACTGATTGGCGGTATGATCGCCACCAGCATTAACGCGGGCTTCCTTGGCGGTATTATCGCAGGCTTTATCGCAGGTTACGCTGCCAGGCTGATTAGCGGTAAAGTGAAGCTGCCACAAAGTATGGAGGCGTTGAAGCCCATCCTGATTATTCCGCTGTTTGCCAGCCTGATCACCGGTTTACTGATGATCTATGTGGTAGGTAAACCGGTCGCGGGCATCATGAGTGCTTTGACCAGCTGGCTGGCTAATATGGGTACCGCCAATGCGATCCTGTTAGGTGCTATCCTGGGTGGCATGATGTGTACCGACATGGGCGGTCCGGTTAACAAAGTGGCTTATGCGTTTGGCGTTGGGCTGCTGAGTTCACAAACCTACGCGCCGATGGCAGCGATTATGGCGGCCGGTATGGTGCCACCGCTGGCCATGGGTCTGGCTACGCTGGTTGCGCGTCGTAAATTTAATAAAGGTCAGCAGGAAGGCGGTAAAGCCGCGCTGGTTCTGGGGCTGTGCTTTATTTCAGAAGGTGCGATTCCTTTTGCGGCTCGTGATCCCATGCGCGTTCTGCCATGCTGTATCGTCGGTGGTGCGGTGACGGGTGCAGTTTCGATGGCGATTGGTGCCAAACTGATGGCACCGCACGGCGGCCTGTTCGTGCTGCTCATCCCTGGTGCGATTACCCCAGTGCTCGGTTATCTGATGGCGATTTTGATTGGTACAGCGATTGCCGGATTAGGTTATGCGGTACTGAAGCGTCCTGAAGAAGAGCTGGCAAAAGCCTGATAGTTAAGTTAAAAACGAAAAAGGAGCCGCAAGGCTCCTTTTTTTAACGTTGCTCTGACTTGAGCCAGGCGATTTCATCTTTCCAGATATCCGGATTAATGGTTTCCAGAATCAGCGGGATGCCATCAAAACGCGCATCTTTCATAATCCAGCTAAACACGGTTTTACCGATATTCCCCTCACCCAGACTGTGATGACGGTCAACCCGGCTGCCCAGCGTGCTCTTGGCATCGTTCAGGTGCATCCCGCGAAGATAGTTAAAACCCACAATGCGATCGAATTCAGCAAAGGTTTCGGTGCAGGCGGCTTCGCTGCACAGATCGTAACCGCCCGCAAAAGCATGGCAGGTATCAATGCAAACCCCTACGCGGGATTTGTCTTCAACATGTTCAATAATGGTTGCCAGGTGCTCAAAGCGGAAGCCGAGATTACTGCCCTGACCGGCGGTATTTTCGATAACGGCGGTGACGCTGTGGGTTTGATCCAGGGCGATATTGATTGACTCAGCGATGCGTTTTAAACAGCTCAGCTCATCGATCTGCTGTAGATGGCTGCCCGGATGAAAATTCAACAACGTCAGACCCAGCTGTTCCGCGCGTTGCATCTCATCAAGAAACGCATCGCGGGATTTTTGTAACGCTTCCATGACGGGATGACCCAGATTGATCAAATAGCTGTCATGCGGCAGAATCTGGCCCGGCGCAAACTGGTATTTCTCGCAGGCAGCGCGGAAGGCCGCAATTGTGTCATCTGACAGCGGGGCCGCTTTCCACTGACGCTGATTTTTAGTGAACAGCGCAAAAGCCGTGGCTTCCAGTTCATGGGCGCGGATCACCGCCTGATCCACGCCACCCGATGCGCTGACGTGCGCGCCAATATACTTCATGCCGTTCTCCTGAAGGATTTAACTCAGATTTAACGGCATGATACACGATGGCGCGATGGCAAAGCGCGGTGCGCAGGAAATTTTTAGCCAGGTCAGGAGCGGTTTAGACCGGGAGAACAGCCGGGCTGGGAAGCGCGCGTTCCTGACAGCCATTAACGCGAGAACGCGCTCAGAGAGGGGATTGGGCAAGGGGAAATCAGCCGTTGCCCCATGGCGCATGTGTGTCAGAAGTCAGAAGAAGGCAGAGGATTAATGGCGGAGTTTCGCTAACTCCTCTTCGGTCAGGCCGGTCATTTTGATCACGGTAGGGCGGTCAAGACCGTTATTTAACATGGTCTGGGCAATCTTCAGCGCTTCTTCCTTCCTGCCTTTTACAATGCCTTTTTCGATGCCTTTTTGTTCCAGCTGTTCTGCAATGGTCATCAGAGCCTCTCCGTGTTGCGGCACCCGCTGTGCCAGCTTATGAACAAAGGCGTGCGCATCCGACGCTTCGCCCACCTGTATCATGTAGTTTACCAGCGATATTACCTGCGATGAAGAGAGATATTCGTTCAGGAGAAGGGTGACCAGCCTGTCCATCAGCGCCGTCAGGTTACGCTGGTGGATATGCTTCTGCAGCAATGTTAAAGCGGCCATGCTGCGATGGTGCGCAATCTCGTCGTCCGGGATAATTGTTACGTCAACCAACGGGAAAGCCGTTGTATACAGCGCCCGCGCGATGTCTGGGTTGGCAAATTCGTCCAGCCAGCAGAGGGAATACGGATAGGGGCTGCGTTTACCGGTGTAGAACAACATTGGGATAACCAACGGCAGTGTTTTATGCCCGGCCTGCAGGTGACGGTGCATAGCGGCAACCGCATAGCGCATCAATCTAAAGGCCATGTGTTTATCCGGACCTGACTGATGCTCGATAAGCACATGGATATAGCCTTTGCCGGATGAGGTTTTGAGGCTGTACAGCACATCGCTGAAGTACTGCCGCAGGTCATCTTCGACAAACGAACCTGATTCCAGTTGCAGAGTAGAAAGATCGCAGAGCACGCGTAACGATGGCGGCAGATGGATCGCCATAAAATCCCGGGCAATGTCTGGCTGTGTCAGAAACTGCCGAAACAGAGCATCGTGAGGCGTAGGCGTGGTATTTTTTATCTTCATGAGTCCCGGCTCGTAAACATCCACCGGCGTAAAATAAAGCAGCCAGGAACGTTCACCTAACAGCAGCAGGGTAATGTTCGGCACGTCTCGCAAAACCGTCGCCATTGTGTCAAGCCCGCGCCGAAGCACCGGGATAACCGGCTCGGCGTCGAGCCGGTCAGAGACTTCCATGTTCGCGCGCTCAGGCCATAAAATGTTGAACCAGCAGATTAATACTGCCGCCGCCAACAATCAGCCAGCTGAATACCAGCGCCCCCAACAGCACGGGCTTAAATCCGGCTGCGCGCAGGGCAGTAAAGCGAGTGGTTAAACCCAGAGCCGCCATGGCCATGGTCAACAGTATTCCACCGATGGTATTGAGCGCGTTAACCCACCCGGCAGGCAACCAGTGCAGAGAATTGAACAGGGCGACAGCGACGAATAGCAACGCAAACCACGGAAAGGTGATGGGCTGCGCCCTGTGCTGTGTTGCCTGTTCACGTCGAAGCACACCGCTCAGCAACAGTAAAAAGGGGGCCAGCATCATCACCCGTAGCATTTTCGCAATGACCGCACTGCTTTCGGTTTCTGGCGCAATACTGTGCCCGGCGGCAACCACCTGAGCCACTTCGTGGATCGTTGAACCGGTAAACACACCAAACTGGGTAAGACTCACCGTGGGGAAAAGATGATGAACCAGTGGCCACAGTAGGGGATAAATAAAGATTGCCAGGGTGCCAAACAGCACCACGGTTGCCACGGCGACCGCCACCTTTGACGGGGCCGCTTTTAAGACCGGCTCCGTGGCCAGCACGGCCGCTGCGCCACAAATACTGCTGCCTGCACCGATTAACCACACGGTGTCACGATCCAGCTTCAGCAGGCGTCTTCCCAGCAGACAGGTCATAAAAAATGTGCTGCTGAGCGTCAACACATCAATGAGTACGCCGCTCAGGCCGACATCCGTAATTTGCTGTAAGGTGATGCGGAATCCGAACAGAATGACGCCCAACCTGAGCAATTTTTGTTTTGCCAGCAGCACCCCTGCATCACATTGACCGGCCACGGGTGAATACACCGTGTTACCGATAATGATGCCGAGCATAATGGCCAGGGTTAATGAACCCAGTCCCAGACGCGAGACGGCCGGCACCTGATCCAGCAGGGCGGTGACGGCGGCAATCGTACCGCATAACAACAGGCCCGGCAGCCATTGCTGCACGGGATGAGATTTAGAAATGCTGATGTCGGCCATGATTACGCTCCTGGTTGAGTACGCATCATCACGCCAGGTTTGTTAAAAGTGAAATTGATTATATATTTATAATCTACCGCTATAAGTGATAAGGCAGGGTTTATGCTGTTCGCACGACTGGGGCGTTTCATTACGCTTATCAAAAGAGATGTTTTAACGCTCGTCTATGCCTGTCGCGATCCGCGAACGCCGCTGTGGTGTAAAGGCCTGGCGGTAGGACTCATGGCATACGGTATCAGCCCCATTGATTTGATTCCTGATGTAATCCCGGTGGTGGGACTACTGGATGATGCGGTGATCATTCCCACGGGTGCCATGTTGTTGCTGAAAATGCTGCCGAAGGCGGTGCGTGACAGCAGCGCGGAGCGTGCCCGGCAACAACGCGTACGCGGTAAAAAAGTGTTCAGCGTGCTGGCGGTGGTGTTCCTGCTGTGGATAGCCTTGATCATTTACCTTGTACAGCGTTAAGTCATTCAGGAGTTCCCATGCACATTACACTGCGGCAAATTGAAGTCTTCACCGAAGTGCTGAAAAGCGGTTCCACCACCCAGGCTTCCCAGGTGCTGGCTTTGTCTCAGTCAGCCGTCAGCGCGGCCCTGGCCGATCTGGAAAACCAGCTTGGCGTTCAGCTTTTCGATCGCGTCGGCAAGCGGCTGGTACTGAACGAGCATGGCCGGTTACTCTATCCCCGCGCCGTGGGGCTGCTTGAACAGGCCACAGAAATCGAACAGTTATTTAAAGAAGATAACGGTGCGATTCGTATTTATGCCAGCAGTACGATAGGGAATTACCTGCTGCCCGGGATGATTGCCGGCTACCGCCGTGATTTCCCGACCTTACCTTTAGAGCTGAGCGTCGGAAACAGTCAGGACGTGATCACGGCCGTCTCTGATTTTCGAGTAGACGTGGGGTTAATAGAAGGCCCGTGTCATATGACGGAACTGGTGAGTGAGCCCTGGCTTGAAGATGAGCTGGTGGTATTTGCCGCGCCCGATGCCCCGATTTTGCAGCAGCCGGTCACACTGACAACCCTGGCCGATGCCACCTGGATTCTCCGCGAACGTGGTTCAGGCACCCGTGAAATCGTTGACTATCTCTTATTGTCCCATTTACCGACGTTCCAGCTCGGTATGGAACTGGGGAATTCTGAAGCGATCAAACATGCCGTCCGGCACGGTATGGGCATTAGCTGTTTGTCCCGCCGCGTCATCGCCGATCAACTGAGCGCCGGAACGCTTATCGAACTGAATACGCCGTTGCCCAATCTGACGCGTACGCTTTATCGCATTCATCATCGGCAAAAACACATCTCAAAGGCCCTGACGCGGTTTTTGTCCTACTGCCGTGAATAAACGCAGAGAGCCGATCTGGTGGTGAAATCAGCGGTTCAACCCCTTGAAATTCAGGGAAACAGGCATCGCCGCTAATAATTTCCCGTGAATCATGAAGGTAACTTATAACTGTATAGCATTCGCTATACAGCACGGCCTTTGCTGCTACAATCGCGCCTTATTTTTACCCAGCGTAATGTTTACACATGCATAATGACTCAAATACAACACAACAACCTGCGTTACGACGCGATCTAAAAGCACGTCACCTCACCATGATCGCCATCGGCGGTTCAATTGGTACAGGTCTCTTTGTCGCATCGGGAGCCACCATCTCTCAAGCTGGCCCCGGCGGCGCGTTACTCTCCTATGCCTTAATTGGCCTGATGGTCTACTTCCTGATGACCAGCCTGGGTGAACTGGCGGCGTTTATGCCGGTATCGGGCTCTTTTGCTACCTATGGTGCAAAATATGTCGAAGAAGGCTTCGGTTTCGCGCTGGGCTGGAACTACTGGTACAACTGGGCGGTTACGATTGCTGTCGATCTGGTGGCCTCCCAACTGGTCATGAATTACTGGTTCCCGGATACGCCAGGCTGGATCTGGAGCGCCCTGTTCCTGAGCCTGATGTTCCTGATTAATTACATCTCGGTGAAGGGCTTTGGCGAAACGGAATACTGGTTCTCGCTGATCAAGGTTGTCACCGTGGTGATCTTTATCCTGGTCGGCGTGCTGATGATTGTCGGCATTATGGGCGGCGCCGAAAATGCGGGCTGGCATAACTGGCAGGTGGGGGACGCGCCCTTTGCGGGTGGGTTTGCCTCGATGATCGGTGTGGCAATGATTGTCGGTTTCTCATTCCAGGGCACTGAGCTGATCGGTATCGCGGCGGGTGAATCAGAAGATCCCGCTAAGAATATCCCGCGCGCGGTGCGTCAGGTGTTCTGGCGTATTCTGCTGTTCTATGTGCTGGCAATCCTGATCATCAGCCTGATTCTGCCTTATACCGATCCGCAGCTGCTGCACAATGATATTAAAGATATCAGCGTCAGTCCGTTTACGCTGGTGTTCAAAAATGCCGGTCTGCTGTCGGCGGCGGCGGTAATGAATGCGGTGATTTTAACGGCGGTATTGTCCGCCGGTAACTCCGGAATGTACGCCTCAACGCGAATGCTTTATAACCTGGCTCGTGAAGGCAAAGCGCCGCGTATTTTTGCCCGACTGTCAAAAGGCGGTGTACCGCGAAATGCCCTATGGGCGACCACGGTGGTGGCGGGCCTGTGTTTTTTGACCTCGAAATTTGGCAATCAGGAAGTCTATCTCTGGCTGTTGAATACCTCCGGCATGACCGGCTTCATCGCCTGGCTGGGGATTGCGATCAGCCACTATCGTTTCCGTCGTGGTTATGTGGCGCAAGGGCGTGATCTTAACGCATTGCCTTACCGTTCGGGCTTCTTTCCTGTCGGTCCCATTTTTGCCTTCATCCTCTGCCTGATGATTACCTTAGGGCAGAATTATCAGGCGTTCCTGCAGGACAGAATTGACTGGTATGGTGTGGCAACCACCTATATTGGTCTACCGCTGTTTCTGCTTATCTGGCTGGGTTACAGGCTGGTGCGGGGCGGTCGCATTATCAAATACAGTGAGATGGAATTCCCTCTCCATCAAGACGATAAATGACCAGAAGCGCACGGTGAAAGCCGTGCGCTTTTTACCTTACGTCATCACTGTTAACATTCGATGAATTGATAATTATTATCACCTGCACTATTGTGGCTGCGATTTTAATTTTGGAGCCATTACTGGGTTGAATCATGACAACGGAATCCTCGTTGATCGGTGCTGAAGAGGGCCATCAGCACACACTGACAAACTATCATCAGGTTGTGCGCCGCCGCCTGTTCTGGCTGGGCGCGCTGCTGATAGCAATACTCGCCTCACTCATTCTCGATTTTACGCTCGGTCCGGCAGGGCTTTCTTTATCCGTGCTGTGGCACACACTGCTGTCTCCCGAGAGCGTTGATGCGGGTACGCGCGTGATCGTCTGGGATATCCGCTTACCCTATGCATTAATGGCCATTGTTGTCGGCCTCGCGCTCGGTCTGGCCGGGGCGGAAATGCAAACCATCCTGAATAATCCCCTTGCCAGCCCCTTCACGCTGGGCGTGTCCTCTGCGGCCGCGTTTGGTGCCGCGCTGGCCATTATTCTGGGCGTGGGTATTCCCGGTATTTCCGGGCAGTGGTTTATTTCAGCTAACGCGTTTCTGTTTGCCCTGTTCGCCGCATTAATGCTGGACGGGATTACACGCTGGACCCAGGTGTCCTCGTCAGGTGTGGTGCTGTTTGGTATCGCCCTGGTGTTTACCTTCAATGCACTGGTTTCGATGATGCAGTTTATCGCCAGTGAAGATACGCTGCAGGGACTGGTGTTCTGGACCATGGGCAGCCTGGCGCGCGCGTCCTGGGAAAAACTGGGCGTACTGAGTGCAGCCTTTGCGGTGCTGGTTCCTTTCTCCATGCTCAGTAGCTGGAAGCTCACCGCGCTGCGGCTGGGGGAAGACAGGGCGATCAGTTTTGGTATCGATGTGCGTCGCTTGCGTCTGGCGACTCTGCTGCGCATCAGCGTGCTTTCCGCACTGGCGGTGGCTTTCGTTGGCCCCATTGGCTTTATTGGCCTGGTCGCACCCCATATTGCACGCATTATGTTTGGTGAAGATCATCGCTTTTATTTGCCTGCCAGCGCACTTACCGGTGCACTGGTGCTGTCGCTGGCTTCCGTGGCGTCGAAGAACCTGATCCCTGGCGCGATCATTCCGGTCGGCATTGTCACTTCGCTGATTGGTGTCCCGTTCTTCCTGAGTATTATTCTGCGTCATCGGGGGAATGTGTGATGGAACAAGGTTTAAGCCTGGTCGGTTTCACCACCGGTTACCCTAAACGTCGGGTGATTGAAAACCTGAATGTCGCGCGTTTGCCGCGTGGCGAGATTACGGTACTGCTTGGACCGAACGGCTGCGGCAAATCAACGCTGCTGCGTGCACTGGCCGGGCTGAATAAAGGGCAGGGCGAACTGTGGCTAAACGGGGAAGACCTGATGACCCAGCCTTTCGCGCGCCGTGCCAGGCAGGTGGTTTATTTACCCCAATCCCTGCCGGCGGGTGTTCACCTGCACGTGCTGGAGTCCATTATTGTGGCGCAGCGTGCCTCTAGTGGATTACACAGTGCCGCCAGCGAAGCGGACGTGATGAAGCTGCTGGAGCAGTTGGGCATCGCTCATCTGGCCATGCGTTATCTCGACCAGCTGTCTGGCGGACAAAAACAGTTGGTTGGCCTGGCGCAGTCGCTTATTCGTCGGCCTGCGCTGCTGCTGTTGGATGAACCGCTCAGCGCGCTGGATTTAAATTACCAGTTCCACGTGATGGATTTGGTACGGCGCGAAACCGCGCTGCGCAATATGGTTACGGTGGTGGTGGTGCACGACATCAATATCGCCTTGCGCCACGCTCAGCATGCGTTGATGCTCAAAGAGGGCAAACTCATTGCTGAAGGCGCGCCGGATCACGTCATTACACCCGCGACGCTGGCGCAGGTTTACGGCGTGCAGGGCCGCATTGAGCACTGTTCGCGAGGAACACCGCAGGTCATGATTGACGGGCTGATCCAGGAAGGGCTGGCGTAGAATCCGGGGATTGCTCAGGCAATCCCCTTTTTTATATCACCCCACCAACAGGTGTTGCGCATGGAAGCGCAGGTGATCTTCAACGAAACTGGCAATGAAGAAGTAACTGTGATCGTAGCCAGGCTGGATACGCAGTGTTAATGGAAAGCCCATCTCCTGAGCAATCGTTTCTAAGCGCTCCGGCTGGAGTTGATCGGCCAGGAACTGATCGCTGTCGCCCTGATCGATCAACAACGGCAGGCGATGCTGAACGTTATGCATCAACTGACAGCTGTCATACGCGCGCCAGGCCTGGCGATCCTCTCCCAGATAGGCCGTGAATGCTTTCTGGCCCCAGGGAACGTCGCACGGATTGACGATAGGCGCAAACGCCGAGGCAGACGCAAAGCGATTGCCCAGACGTAATGCCAGCATCAGCGCGCCATGTCCACCCATGGAGTGCCCCATGATTGACTGACGTTCACTGACTTTAAAGTTATCGGCGACCACTGCGGGCAGCTCTTCACTGAGGTAGTCGAACATACGGTAGTGGCTTGCCCAGGGCTGTTGCGTGGCATTAAGGTAAAAGCCCGCGCCCTGACCCAGATCATAGCCCTCGTCATTGGCGACCTGCTCACCGCGTGGGCTGGTATCTGGCATGATTAACACCAGACCCAGCTCGGCGGCAACACGCTGCGCGCCCGCCTTGGTGGTGAAGTTTTCATCATTGCAGGTCAGCCCCGCCAGAAACCACACCACCGGCGGTGGGGACTCACCGCGCGGGCTTGGCAAATAGATACTGAACGTCATCGTGCAGTTCAGCACCTGTGACTGATGACGCCAGCGCTGCTGCCAGCCGCCAAAAATTCGATGCTCTTCCAGCAGCTCCAGAGTAGATGTCATAGCGCCCCCGATTACTTATTAAAATGTACGACGGAGCGGATCGATTTTCCATCATGCATTAAATCAAAGGCGTCATTAATCTCTTCCAGCGGCATGGTGTGCGTGATGAAATCATTCAGGGCAAATTTGCCGTCCAGATAATCCTGCACAATACCAGGCAACTGTGAGCGGCCTTTTACGCCACCAAAGGCAGAGCCACGCCAGACACGACCAGTAACCAGTTGGAACGGACGCGTCGAAATTTCCTGACCCGCACCCGCTACCCCAATGATCACCGACTCACCCCAGCCTTTATGACAGCACTCAAGGGCAGAGCGCATGACGTTGACGTTACCGATACATTCAAAGGAGAAATCCACCCCGCCGTCGGTGAGTTCAACAATCACATCCTGAATGGGTTTGTCATAATCTTTCGGGTTAATCAGATCGGTCGCGCCCAGCTTACGGGCCAGATCGAACTTGCTGGTGTTGATATCAATACCAATAATGCGACCGGCTTTGGCCATTTTCGCGCCGATGATTGCAGACAGTCCAATACCGCCCAGACCAAAGATGGCAACGGTATCGCCTTCTTTAACCTTAGCCGTATTCATCACCGCACCCATGCCGGTGGTCACACCGCAGCCCAGCAGGCACACTTCTTCCAGCGGGGCTTCTTTACTGATTTTTGCCAGGGAGATTTCAGGCACGACGGTGTATTCAGAGAAGGTGGAGGTACCCATGTAGTGGAAAATGGGTTTGCCGTCTTTGAAGAAACGCGTAGTACCATCAGGCATCAGACCTTTGCCTTGCGTGGTACGAATGGCCTGACACAGGTTGGTTTTACCGGACAGGCAGAACTTACATTTGCCGCATTCTGGCGTGTAAAGCGGGATCACGTGATCGCCCACTTCAACACTGGTCACGCCTTCGCCCACCGCTTCAACAACGCCACCGCCTTCGTGACCCAGAATGGCCGGAAACACACCTTCGGGATCGCTGCCAGACAGCGTGTAAGCATCGGTATGACAGACGCCGGTCGCGACGATACGTACCAGCACTTCCCCTTTCTGCGGCGGCATTAAATCCACTTCTTCGATTTTCAGCGGTTCGCCTGCGGCCCAGGCTACGGCGGCGCGGGTTTTGATCATGTTCATGCAATCCCTCTTACAGTCAGATTGTGACGCGACATGGCGTCTGGATGGTCGTGATAAGTTAAAAATAGCGCGGAAACACTATTCCGCTGCATGCAATGGATGCATCAGCTCATCATTGAGCGGACGATCGTGAAATTGTTCGATAATAAGGTACTTCAGCGCCTCAACGTTGGGCGTGAAGGCATCGCGTCGCCACATCAGCCAGGTGGCGGTGTCGCGGTATTCAGCCGGAAGGCTGTGTACCTGCACACGGGTGCGGTCTGGCATCTGTTTCAGGACCGACGCCGGTATCATGGCAACGCCAGCACCGCCCGCCACACAGGCCAGCATGGCGTGATAGGACTGAATCTCCATCACCGTGTTAGGTGCCGCTTGGCTGTCGCGATACCATGCTTCAAGTTTAACCCGGTAGGAGCAGCTGTTACGAAACGCAAACAAGGTATCCTCCTGGGTGTCCCGTGCGCAGGTCACCGGGATATGGTCAAGGTCGGTGATTAAAACCATTTCCTCGCGAAAGGCAATGCAGCCATTGAGATCGTCGTGTTGAACCGGCCCATCGACCAGGGCTGCCGCCAGGGTGCCTTCGCGCACCCGATCGATAATTTCTCCCGAGGTGCCGGTGATCAGCGATAAGGCGACCGCAGGAAAACGTTGATGGTAGGCAGCAAGAAGGCCGGGCAGGCGCGTCGCCGCCGTGCTCTCCATGGAGCCAAGCGCGAAGTTACCGCCAGGCTTACCCGCCCGGGTCATACTTAATGCTTCATCACTCAACGCCAGAATACGCTGTGCGTAATTAAGGAAATTATGGCCCATAGGCGATAACCGGATGCGCTGTTTTTCGCGAATAAACAGATCCACCCCCAATTCCTCTTCCAACTGGCGCAGGCGCGTGGTGAGATTGGACGGTACCCGATGCAAGTGTTCTGCCGCACGGGCCAGGGAACCGCTCTCTGCCACGGAACAGAACATACGTAACTGAACTAAATCCATAGTGTTCTCTTACCGTAAACAAGTTGCTTAAGATTATTCACTTTTTGTGAGTTTAAGCATCGTTCATGCTATAAGCAAGTTTCAACGCAAAAAACTGAGGTACCAGATGGCGTTTCGCGTGGCGATAAGTGCATTTTTAACCTTGTTTGTGGCTATGGGAATAGGGCGCTTTACCTTTACCCCGCAGGTGCCCTTACTGATCCAGGAACATCAGTTAACCCTCACCAGTGCCAGCCTGGTGGCGGCGTTAAACTACCTGGGTTATCTGTGTGGTTCTTTTGATGCCATGCGCGCGCACCAACGCGTTGAGCTGCGTCTGCAACTGGGAATATGGGGCACCGTTGTACTGACGGCGCTGTCAGCCCTGGCTGACGGGCCTGGATGGCATGGGGTGATCCGCTTTGTTATTGGTTGGGCCAGCGGCTGGGCGATGGTGCTGGTCGCGGCCTGGAGCAACGAGCAGTTGCACCACCATGGCCGTCCCGGCCTGTCGGCAGCGGTGTTTGCCGGGCCGGGCGCAGGCATTTTTGTCAGCGGCCTGTTGGCCGTGGCGCTACACAGTTTACAGGTCAGCGCAGCACTGGCCTGGTCGGTTTATGCAGCGCTGGCAGCGGTGCTGGTCGCGCTTATCAGCCGGAACCTGCCGCGCGCGGGTGAACTGCATCGGCCCGAACAGGCCCCGCAACCGCTGGTTCTGACCCGCAATCTGAAGCGGCTGGTTCTGAGTTACAGTCTGGCCGGCTTTGGCTATATTTTGCCAGCAACCTTTCTTTCACAGATGGCGGCGGCGCGTTTCCCTGGCAGTGCCACGGCCCAGTTCGTCTGGCCGGTATTCGGCGGGGCGGCAGTTGTGGGTATTGTGTTAGGCATTGCCACTCGCCGGACAGGCAGCAGCCATGCCCGCTTAGCCGTGGTGCTGTGGGCGCAGGCGTTGGGCGTGCTGGCGGCGGCGCTGCTCCCTGGATTCAGCGGCCTGCTAACAGGCGCGCTGCTGGTCGGCGGGGGCTTTCTGTGCGTGGTGCAGCTGTCGCTGCTCTGCGCCCGTGAGCTGGCACCGCAACATATGCGTTATATGGCCGGGCTGCTGACAACCGGATATGCGATTGGGCAGTTGGCAGGGCCGATGCTTTCCTCGCTTTCAACGCTGTTCTTACATCGCCTGGAGCCTGCCTTGTGGGTCGCCGGTGCCAGCCTGATATGGGCAGGGCTGCTGGTCTGGCGGCGGGCAGCATGAAAAGCTTTCATCCCCAATCAGATTGATTGCTGGATTACCTGCACAGAAAGTTTCACAATACGCGCTCAGTAATATGACCCGCTGGCAACAAACGGCGGGCGCAACACCTGCCGGAGAAGAGTAAGATGAGTACCTTAAGTCAGGAAGCTGCACTGGTCCACGAAGCGCTGCTGGCGCGTGGACTGGAAACGCCGCTGCGTGCACCCACGCGTGAAATAGACGATGAAACGCGTAAAAGCCTGATTGCAGGCCATATGACGGAAATCATGCAGCTGCTGAATCTGGATCTTGAAGATGACAGCCTGATGGAAACCCCGCACCGCATCGCCAAAATGTATGTCGATGAGGTCTTTTCCGGTCTCGATTATGCCAACTTCCCCAAAATCACCCTCATTGAAAACAAGATGAAAGTGGATGAGATGGTCACGGTTCGCGACATTACGCTGACCAGCACCTGCGAACATCACTTTGTGATTATCGATGGGAAAGCGACGGTTGCCTACATCCCCAAAGATAAAGTGATTGGCTTATCAAAGATCAACCGTATCGTACAGTTTTTCGCACAGCGGCCTCAGGTGCAGGAGCGTTTAACCCAGCAGGTCCTGCTGGCGCTGCAGACGCTGTTGGGCACCAACAACGTTGCCGTCTCGATTGATGCCGTTCACTATTGTGTCAAAGCGCGCGGCGTGAAGGATGCAACCAGCGCGACCACGACGACCTCGCTGGGCGGCCTGTTTAAATCCAGCCAAAACACCCGTCAGGAATTTCTGCGCGCGGTACGTCATAACTAAAGCTGACAGGCGGGCGCGGCTGTCGTCTGCCTGATACTTCAGGATTCCACATGCAACGCTACCTCGTGCTGGATTTCATTCGGGGCTGTGCCATTCTCGGCATTCTGGTGTTAAACATTATTGGCTTTGGTTTACCTTCCGCCGCGTATCTCAATCCCGCCTGGCAAGGCAGCGTCACGCTCTCTGATGCCTGGACATGGGCCATTTCCGACATCTTTGCCCAGCTCAAATTCCTGACGCTATTCGCTCTGCTGTTTGGCGCAGGGCTGCAAATGCAGCTGTCACGCGGCAGTCGCTGGCTGAGTGCCCGTTTATCCTTGTTAGTGGTGCTGGGATTTATTCACAGTGTCTTTATCTGGGAAGGGGATATTTTACTGGATTACGGCATTATCGGGCTGATCACCTGGCGTATGTTGCGTGATGTACCTTCTACGCGAGGGCTCATTAACACGGGCGTCCTGCTCTATCTAATGGGATGTGCCGTATTGCTGGTGTTCGGGCTTATCTCCAGCCCTGAACCTTCGCCATCGTGGCTGCCGGGTGCCGCCGGGATTCAGTATGAGCAGTTCTGGAAGCTGACGGGCGGGCTGGCTGCCGTGCAGATTCGTCTGGACCACCTTTCCTCGGGCCTGATGGCGCTGGTGGCGCAGTATGGCTGGCAACTGGCCGGATTGATGATGCTGGGTGCTGCTCTGGTGCGCTGCGGCTGGCTGAAAGGCGCCTTTCCGGTACAGCACTACCGGCGCGTAGCCGCAATGTTATTGCCGCTGGGGTTACTGATCGCTACTGTCGGTGTTGCCGCACAGTGGTGGGTCGACTGGGATTACCGCTGGAGCGCTTTTTTTCTGCAACTGCCGCGTGACCTGGCCAGTCCATTGATCAGTCTTGGCTATGTCGCATTATGTTTCGGCTTTTGGCCTTCTCTCCAACGCTGGCGGCTGAGCTATGCCATCCGCTGCGTGGGCAGGATGGCGCTCAGCAACTATCTGTTGCAATCCCTGATATGCACCACGCTGTTTTACCGCTTCGGCTTGTTTATGCATTTCTCACGGCTACAGCTGGTTATGCTGGTACCGGCCATCTGGTGCGTTAACCTGCTGTTTTCTGTGCTGTGGTTGCGCTATTTTCCGCAGGGCCCAATGGAATGGGTCTGGCGTCGTCTGACGCAAATTGCGGCAGGCCCCTCATCCACTTCCCCTTCTGAAAGATAATGACCGCCATCACAAAGGTTACAGAATTGTATGTAACCGTTTTCATTGATGTGACGTAATTCACGCTGCACGCCCGTCTTCCCTGACAAAATAGCGCCGGTGTTGTAACTGGCATAATGCCTTATCTCTCTGGAAGTGCTGCATGATAACGATTCGTGATGTTGCGCGTCAGGCCGGTGTGTCGGTCGCTACCGTTTCGCGCGTACTAAATAACAGCAGCGCGGTCACCGCTGAAACACGTGATGTGGTGTTACAGGCGGTTGACGCTCTGGGCTATCGCCCAAATGCCAATGCACAGGCGCTGGCAACCCAGGTGAGCGATACCATCGGGGTGGTCGTCATGGATGTGTCCGATCCCTTTTTTGGCGCGCTGGTCAAGGCGGTAGACACGGTGGCACAGCGCGTACATAAACATGTTCTGATCAGTAACTCCTGGCACCATGAAGAGAAAGAACGTCACGCGATTGAGGTGCTGATTCGCCAACGCTGCAATGCGCTGGTGGTGCACGCGAAAACGCTTTCAGATGCGGAACTGGCTGATTTTATGAGCCAGGTGCCCGGTATGGTGGTGATTAACCGTAGCGTGCCGGGTTTTGAGCACCGGTGCGTCAGCCTTGATAATGTAACAGGCGCATTGATGGCTTCAAGAATGCTGCTGCAACAGGGTCATTGCCGCATTGGCTATCTGTGTTCCAGCCATCCTATCGAAGATGTCGCGCAGCGACGGGAAGGCTGGCTGCAGGCAATGGCAGAGCAGGGGATTCGCCCGCAGGAAAGCTGGATTGCCAGCGCGGAGCCTGATATGCAAGGGGGGGAAGCGGCAATGGTGGAACTCCTGGGCCGTAATCTCAACCTCAGTGCCATCTTCACCTACAACGACAGCATGGCGGCGGGGGCCCTCACGGCCTTAAAAGACAACGGTATTCAGGTGCCCCAGCATTTTTCAGTGGTGGGCTTCGATGATATCCCGATTTCACGTTATACCGATCCTCAACTGACCACGGTCCGTTATCCTATTGTTTCTATGGCGAAACTTGCCACTGAGCTGGCGCTTCAGGGCGCGGCGGGCTGTATCGACAGCAGTGCAAAACACATCTTTATGCCGACGCTGGTACGCCGCCACTCGGTGGCGCAAAAGCAAATTGTGGAGTCCGTCACTAATTCAGGCGATTCAGCGATGTAACCGTTTTCAATCTGTGATTGTATTCACAGTTAATTAACATTGCTCTCACTATGATGGCAGCGTCTAACAGTACTGAAACATTATGTAACGCCACTCTCTTGATGAGGGGGCCGACCGGGCGTCGGTTTACATGGTTCATGACACGCACTATGGATGCATTGCCTACACGGAAGTCACGGAAGTCGAGTTTTGCATGGCACAGCAGTTGCTCCGCCTGATAAAGCGCATCCTGCCTCGCCGAATAATTCTACCTGATGTTCTGACGCCATCTGGGCGGCTGAACAAAAAAAGACCCTGCAAAAAAAACCGGAGATACCATGAATAAGAAGGTTTTCACGCTCACAGCACTGGTTGCCAGCATGATGTTTGGTGCAACTGCTCATGCCGCTGACACACGCATCGGCGTGACCATTTACAAATACGACGACAACTTTATGTCGATGGTTCGTAAAGATATCGAGAAAGAAGCCAATACACTGGGCGGCATTCAGCTGCTGATGAATGACTCACAGAACGATCAATCCAAACAGAACGATCAAATTGACGTGTTGATGGCAAAAGGCGTGAAAGCGTTAGCCATTAACCTGGTTGACCCGGCGGCTGCGGCTGTTGTCGTGCAAAAAGCCCGTGCTAACGATATTCCCGTGGTGTTCTTCAATAAAGAGCCTAACGCTAAAGTGCTGGCCGGCTATGACAAAGCGTACTACGTGGGTACCGACTCTAAAGAGTCAGGCGTGATTCAGGGAAAACTGATTGAGAAGCACTGGAAAGCGACCCCAGCATGGGACCTGAATAAAGATGGCGTGATCCAGTATGTTCTGCTGAAAGGCGAGCCGGGCCATCCTGATGCAGAAGCACGTACCAAATATGTTATCGACACGCTGAACAAAGACGGCCTGAAAACCCAGAAGTTAGCAATGGATACGGCTATGTGGGATACCGCTCAGGCGAAGGATAAGATGGACGCATGGCTGTCTGGTCCAAACGCTAAGAAAATTGAAGTGGTTATCGCTAACAACGATGCAATGGCAATGGGCGCAGTTGAAGCACTGAAAGCGCACAACATGTCTTCCATTCCGGTATTCGGGGTGGATGCGTTACCTGAAGCGCTGGCGCTGGTTAAGTCAGGTGCAATGGCGGGTACCGTGCTGAATGACGCGGAAAACCAGGCGAAAGCGACCATTGATATGGCGAAAAACCTTGCAGATGGCAAACCGGCTACAGCAGGCACCAACTTCAAGATGGTAGATAAGATCGTCCGCGTACCTTATGTACCGGTCGATCAAGAAAACCTGTCTCAGTTCCAGAAATAAGTTTTTGCAGATGGGCGCGGCAGCTGCTGCGCCTTTTTTATGTCATCACCGTTTTTTAGCCAGGTAAATTATGGCCAGTGATAATACGACCGCGCAGCGCGAATATCTGCTGGAAATGACCGACGTCAGTAAATCATTTCCCGGCGTGAAAGCTCTCGATAACGTTAATTTAAAAGTGCGGCCTCACTCCGTTCATGCACTGATGGGTGAAAACGGCGCTGGTAAATCGACGTTGTTAAAGTGCTTGTTTGGTATCTATAAAAAAGATACCGGCAGTATTCTTTTTCAAGGGCAGGAAATTGATTATAAAAGCTCCAAAGAAGCGCTGGAAAACGGCGTATCAATGGTGCATCAGGAATTAAATCTGGTATTGCAACGCACCGTGATGGACAACATGTGGCTTGGGCGTTATCCACGCAAAGGCTTCTTTGTCGATCAGGACAAAATGTACCGTGATACCAAAGCGATTTTTGACGAGCTGGATATCAATATCGATCCTCGTGATAAAGTCGCCCATCTCTCTGTCTCGCAAATGCAGATGATTGAGATTGCTAAAGCGTTTTCCTATGACGCAAAAATCGTGATCATGGATGAACCGACTTCCTCCTTAACGGAAAAAGAAGTTAATCATCTGTTCACGATTATCCGTAAGCTGAAAGATCGCGGCTGCGGTATTGTTTATATCTCGCATAAGATGGAAGAGATCTTCCAGCTGTGCGATGAAATTACCATCCTGCGTGATGGTCAGTGGATTACGACTCAGCCGCTTGAAGGGCTGGATATGGATAAGATCATCTCCATGATGGTCGGACGTTCACTGAGCCAGCGCTTCCCGGATCGTATCAACGTCCCGGGAGAAACCATTCTTGAGGTGCGTAATCTGACCTCACTGCGTCAGCCTTCTATTCGTGATATTTCGTTTGATTTGCGTAAAGGGGAGATACTCGGCATTGCCGGGTTAGTGGGTGCAAAACGTACTGATATCGTTGAAACGCTGTTTGGCATTCGCGAAAAATCAGGCGGCACCATTAAACTGCATGGTAAAACGATTAACAATCATACGGCCAATGAAGCCATTAACCACGGCTTTGCGCTGGTGACGGAAGAGCGTCGTTCTACCGGTATTTATGCCTTTTTGGATATTGGCTTTAATTCTCTTATATCCAATATCAAAAAATATAAGAACAGTATTGGCCTGCTGGATAATAAACGCATGAAAAGCGATACCCAATGGGTGATCGATTCCATGCGGGTAAAAACCCCTGGGCATCATACGCAAATTGGTTCGCTTTCTGGTGGTAACCAACAGAAAGTGATTATTGGACGCTGGTTGCTGACTCAGCCCGAAATATTAATGCTCGATGAACCGACGCGCGGGATTGATGTGGGTGCCAAATTCGAGATTTACCAGTTGATGGCGGAGCTGGCAAAGAAAGAAAAGGGCATCATTATTATCTCTTCCGAAATGCCAGAGCTGTTAGGCATCACCGATCGTATTCTGGTAATGAGTAACGGTCTGGTAGCCGGCATTGTTGATACGAAAACTACCACGCAGAACGAAATATTGCGTTTAGCGTCATTACACCTTTAATGAAGTAAGGGCTGTTAACATGAAAGCGACTACAAAAAAGAATGCGCTAACCTGGCTTAAAGAGGGCGGCATTTATGTCGTACTGCTGGTACTACTGGCTATTATTATTTTCCAGGACCCGACATTTTTAAGTTTAATGAACCTGAGTAACATTCTCACCCAGTCCTCGGTGCGTATTATTATCGCATTGGGCGTCGCCGGGCTGATTGTGACCCAGGGTACGGACCTGTCAGCAGGCCGTCAGGTGGGACTGGCGGCGGTTGTCGCGGCAACGCTGCTGCAGTCGATGGATAACGTCAATAAAGTGTTTCCACACATGGAAACTGTACCGATCCCAGTGGTTATTCTGATCGTCTGTGCAATTGGTGCAGTGATTGGGCTGGTTAACGGGATTATTATTGCCTATCTCAAAGTGACGCCGTTTATTACCACGCTCGGCACCATGATTATCGTTTACGGTATTAACTCCCTGTATTACGACTTTGTGGGTGCGTCACCTATCGCAGGTTTTTATGACGGCTTCTCAACCTTTACTCAGGGGTTTCTGCGTTTCGGTGATTTCAAGCTGTCGTACATCACGTTCTATGCGCTGGTTGCCATCGTTTTCGTCTGGATTCTGTGGAATAAAACCCGCTTTGGTAAAAACATTTTTGCCATCGGGGGCAACCCGGAAGCGGCGAAAGTCTCAGGCGTCAATGTTAACCTGAACCTGATTTTAATTTATGCCTTGTCCGGTGTGTTTTATGCCTTCGGCGGCATGCTGGAAGCGGGCCGTATCGGCTCAGCCACCAACAACCTCGGCTTTATGTATGAGTTAGATGCAATTGCAGCCTGCGTCGTCGGCGGGGTCTCCTTCGCCGGTGGTGTGGGTACCGTTGCGGGCGTGGTGACCGGTGTACTGATCTTTACCGTTATCAACTACGGTTTGACCTACATCGGTGTGAACCCTTACTGGCAGTACATCATCAAGGGCGGCATCATTATCTTTGCAGTGGCGCTCGACTCGCTGAAGTATTCGCGTAAAAAATAACAGAAGTGGCAATCATACAAGCGGCCTCCGGGCCGCTTTTTTTTGGACCGTGCAAATGCGCGTTCGTCAGCTGGTCTTTAGGCTGGGCACGGCCTTAATATCATCAGTTCATCAGCTAAAATCGCAAACCCGCAAACCCGCAAACCCAGAAATCCGTAACTCGATAAGTGCATAAACTGGCCAGTGAAGAACAGTCTCCTGCACGTCTGTTCGCCTTCAGCCCTCGACGGGCGCTGGATGCGATATTGCCTTTTCGTATGATTTCTAACACTGAGAGTAGAACGGCAGAACGGCAGAACGGCAGAACGGCAGAACGGCAGAACGGCAGAACGGCAGAATGAAAAGATGGCAGGATGAAAAGATGGCAGGGCAGGAAGCGCCGTGCGAAGTCTCGTCAGCCCTTTCAGTTAAGGAAAAGCAGCACTGAGCTGGCGGGATAACTAACGGCGTTTCTGTTCGAGTTCCAGCAGTTGTTCCGGGGTCACAGCCGGATAGCTTTGTGCATCTTCAGGTATCTCATGCACGGCAGGGATCGGTACCAGCGGGCCAAGGAAACGCGGTTCGCGCTTCAGCAAAAACAGATCCGCCAGCGCGCCAAGACGTGCACCCACTTCACGCATCCGCACGCTGAGCATATTTTTAGGGGACGGCACCGCGTAGCACTGAGCCTGAATGCCGAGATGCAAGGCGATAAACAGTGCCCGCTCGCAGTGAAAGCGCTGGGTGATGATAATAAAGTCATTGGTATCAAATACCTTGCGCGTGCGCACAATCGAATCCAGGGTACGGAAGCCGGCATAGTCCAGCACGATATCAGCAGGATCGACACCGCCTTTGATCAAATCGCGCCGCATTGTCATCGGTTCATTGTAGCTTTGCTGTGCATTGTCACCGCTCAACAGCAGGTAGTTAACCTTACCGCTGTTATAGGCGTTGAGCGCGCCCTGCATTCGGTAGAGGTAATACTGATTAATCACACCTGTGCGGTAATATTTCGCCGTCCCCAGCACGACGCCCACTTGTCGATGGGGGAGCGATGCGAGGTTGTCATAAATATAAGGTGCCGTTTTCCAGCTGATCCAGCGATCAAGGCCGAACGCCGTCGCCACCATCGTTAAGATGATGAAAAGCAGAGCAATGAAAACGCGTTTCAGCATGCGCCTGAGCACTCGAGATCAGAAGTTTTGGTGGGACAAGGCTACTTGAGCTACACCTGCTAAGCAAGTTTACCCCGTTTGGCTGGTGTAAATTTGAGCTGCGCTGAATCAATGACGACCCAGCGCAGCAATTTTTAGATCGAGGTACGGCGATAATGGCGGTATTGAGGCAGCCAGAAATTGTTCGCGATGGACTGTGACAGCACGTCTTCTGAGGTCACCACTGCCACGCCAGCCAGCTGCGCGGCTTTACCCACTTCCATGGCGATAATCTTCGACACGCCCTGAATATCTTTAATTTCAGGCAGTACCGGTCCTTCACCGTCGTTCACCAGCGGTGAGCAATCCGCCAGCGCACGGCTGGCTGTCATCAGCATGGTATCGGTGACACGGGACGCGCCAGAGGCGATCACACCCAAACCGATACCCGGGAAGATGTACGAGTTGTTGCACTGCGCAATCGGGTAGATTTTGCCGTTCCAGGAAACCGGTGAGAACGGGCTACCAGTGGCCACCAGCGCTGCACCATCGGTCCAGGCAATAATGTCTGCTGGAGTGGCTTCAACGCGCGAGGTTGGGTTGGAAAGCGGCATCACAATAGGACGTTTGCAGTGCTTATGCATCTCACGGATGATCTCTTCCGTGAACAGGCCAGGCTGACCTGACACACCGATTAAAATGTCGGGCTGTGCATTACGCACAACGTCCAGCAGGGAGATAGCGTCGCTTGACGTATCCCAGTCTTTAAGATTGTCGCTTTTCTGCACCAGCCTGCTCTGGAAATCCAGCAGGTTAGGCAGTTTGTCGGTCAGCAGACCAAAGCGATCCACCATCATAACGCGACTACGTGCTTCGTCGTCGCTCAGACCTTCCGACTTCATTTGGGCAACAATCTGCTCAGCAATACCACAACCGGCGGAACCTGCGCCCAGGAAGACGACCTTCTGCTCACACAGGCGGCTTCCGGCAGCGCGGCTTGCGGCAATCAGAGTGCCGACGGTCACGGCAGCGGTGCCCTGAATGTCGTCATTGAAGCAGCACACTTCATCACGGTAGCGCTCCAGAAGCGGCATCGCGTTTTTCTGTGCAAAGTCTTCAAACTGCAACAGCACTTTCGGCCAGCGGCGTTTAACGGCCTGAATGAATTCATTTACAAAGGCATCATATTCTTCACCGGTGATACGTGGATGACGCCATCCCATATACAAGGGATCGTTCAGCAGTTGCTGGTTATTGGTACCCACATCCAGCACAACGGGCAGCGTGTAAGCCGGGCTGATACCGCCACATGCGGTGTACAGTGACAACTTCCCAATTGGAATGCCCATACCGCCAATGCCCTGATCGCCCAGGCCAAGGATGCGCTCACCGTCAGTGACCACAATCACTTTTACGTTCTGCTTGGTGGCGTTTTGCAGCATGTCTTCGATGTGCGCACGATTGGGGTAGGAGATGAATACGCCGCGTGCGCGACGATAAATTTCCGAGAAATGTTCGCAGGCGGCACCGACGGTTGGGGTATAAATTATCGGCATCATCTCTTCGAGATGGTTGTCCAGCAGGCGGTAAAACAGCGTTTCGTTGGTGTCCTGAATGTTGCGCAGGTAAACATGTTTATCGTTATTGTTTTTAAAGTCCTGAAACTGACGCCATGCGCGTTTTGCCTGCTCTTCGATGGATTCTACTGCTTCAGGCAGTAAGCCATTGAGATTGAACTCATTGCGCTCTTCGATGCTGAAGGCGCTGCCTTTATTCAGCAGCGGAAATTCCAGCAAAATAGGGCCAGCATAGGGAATATATAGCGGGCGTTTACTTTCGTATTCGAGTTCCATGCAGTCATGCTCCGGTTGCAAGTTTTCCTGGCGCAATAATCAAAGAGTAGGGTGGACGCCAGTTTTATTGTGATGACGAAGGCCTGGCGCCAGATCCTATGAAATTTCTCGCCGATGTACAGCTTTTGTAAATAAAAGATTTAGAAACTGTTTAAAACCGTGCCGCACATTACGCTTTTGCCAGGGGCACCTGCGTCAGTTGATCGCAACCCAGCGCGCGTAATGTCGCCTGAGTAGCCGAAAACTGATCCAGAGCAGGCTGGTGCGTCTGGGCCAGTGCGGCGGCCTGGATATCGTGACAGGACTCACCTGCCATGTTCAGTAAAATCAGTGCGGCCTGCAGCGGCGGCAGGCTGGGATTGAACGCCGCGTTTTCTGCATAACGTCCGCTAAAAATACGGCCTGAGACGGTCTGTAACGCGACACCGCTAAACGCCCGGCTGTAAGGTGCATGAGAGCGATTAGCCGCCTTAACCGCGGCCTGAGCCAGCGCATCGCCCGTTACAACGTAGCCCTGGTCTACATCATCCATCAGGCGTTCCATAATCTGTAGATCACCCGGGCCAAACGCATCTGGCAGGTAATGCGCCAGCGTCTGTACGTCGCGCTGCGGCAGGCTGATGCGAATGTCTGTACCGCTGTTGAGTTCGTTCATGAACTGGCGACAGTGACCGCAAGGCGTGTAATTGACAGTGATGCTTTCAAGGCGCGATTCGCCACGCAGCCAGGCGTGGGTGATGGCGCTTTGCTCCGCATGAACGGTTTGCTGCATGGTCGCACCGGTAAACTCCATATTGGCACCGAAATACCAGTTACCGCTCACGCCACGCGCGATAGCACCGACGTTAAACTGCGACAGCGTCGCCACCGCGCAGGCGGCGGCGACCGGCAGCAGCGCCAGCGCCAGGGCATCTGCATCCAGTTTGGTTTGCGCCTGCAACAGGGTGACCTGCTCGGCCCGCAGCATCGCGTCAAATCCCGGCTCGCTCAGCACCGGGCGAAGCGCGGTTTGCAGTGCAGCGGGAAGTCCTTCAACGGCAGAGTGGAAACGTGGATGCATGGAAGCCTCATTCAATCATCAGAGCGGTATGCCAGACATCGGTTTATATGTGATCTTCGTCGCTCTGACAATGCAACATGTCTTACAGTTTTCAACTTTGCGAGATCTCTCCCAAAGTTTTAGCCAAACCAGTGCAGCAACAGCGGGAAAACAAAGGGAGCCAGTAACGAGGTGATGATGCCGCAAATCACCAATGCCAGCGAACTAAAGGCGCCTTCCTGAAAATCAATTTCCGCAGCCCGTGCCGTTCCCAGTGCATGAGAGGCATTACCAATCGCCAGGCCGCGTGCCGCTTTGCTCTTCACGCCTAACAGATTCAGTAGCATATGACCAAATACCGCACCCAGCACGCCGGCGATCAATACACAAATCGCGCTAATCGCAGGAATGCCGTGCAGCGATTGGGAGACCGCCATGGCAATCGGGGTGGTCACCGATTTTGGCAAAATCGTGGCGGCGATTTCTGGGGTTGCGCCCATCCACAGCGCAATGGCGGTGCCCGAAATCATTGCCGTCAGGCTACCAATCACGCACACGCCGATAATGGATTTCCAGCGGGCACGGATTTGATGCATCTGTTCATACAGCGGCAGCGCCAGGGCCACCACCGCGGGTTGCAGCAGCTGATTCAGCACCTCGCTGCCAGCGAAATAACGGGCATAGGGCATGTGCAGTAACAGCAGGAGGGGAATAATCACGGCCATGGAAACCAGTAGCGGATTCAGCAACGATATCTTCAGTCTTGCCGCCAGCTTGCGCGCCAGTAAAAACGCCCCGACAGTGAGTGGCAACGACCACCAAATATCACTCATCGTTAACCTCTTTGGCCGTAGGTCGCGAATGCAGTTTATGGGCACTTAACCCCACAATGGCAAGGACAGCGAAGGTACTGACAAGGCAGGAGACGACAACAGGACCGAATTGCGCGGTGAGGATATCGGTGTAATTCATGACGCCCACGCTGATGGGCACAAACAGCAGCGCCATATAGCGGATAATCAGATGACAGCCCGGCTTGACCCAACGCACGGGCAGGATTTGCGACGCAAGCAGCGCAAACATAATAAGCATGCCGATGATGCTGCCGGGCAGGGTGATGGGCAGCAGCAGGGCTATGCCGTTTCCTGCATATAAGCAAAGATAAATAATGATAAAAGCGCGCAGATAACGCCAACTCATCGTTAGCACGGTGTGCATGACAGGCTCCTGTTTTTAACGGGTTTTATCATACGCACTAACGGCCTGGCCTGCCAGCAATCAGCCGTGTGGCTGAAGCGCCATCCCCGGCGGTAAACCGCAGAGGATGGCCAGAGGACTATTTCACCGGCATGCCAGGTACGGCACCGCTGTCTACGGACAGGACAAACAGATCTTTGCCACCGGGGCCGGCAGACAGCACCATGCCTTCCGACACGCCAAACCGCATTTTACGCGGCGCAAGGTTGGCCACGATGATGGTCATCTTGCCGACCAGCACCGCAGGATCGGGATAGGCCGCACGAATGCCTGAGAAAATCTGGCGCTTCTCACCGCCCAGATCCAGCTCAAGACGCAGCAGTTTGTCCGACCCTTCGACTAATTCCGCTTTCTCAATCAGCGCGACGCGCATATCCACTTTGGCAAAATCGTCGATGGTAATGGTATCGCCAATAGGTGCATCCGCCAGTGGGCCGGTTACCGCCGGTTTATTGGCTTCTGCCGCATCCACTTTTGATGCCTCAATCAGGCCTTCAACCTTCGCCATTTCAATACGACCATAAAGCGCCTTAAATGGCGCGACCTGATGATTCAGCAGCGGCTGTTGAATCGCATCCCAGTGCAGTTCGCTGTTCAGGAACGCTTCAGCACGTTCGGTCAGTGATGGCAGCACCGGTTTCAGCCAGGTCATCAGGATGCGGAACAGGTTGATGCCCATTGAGCAAATGGCCTGCAGGTCTGCATCACGGCCTTCCTGCTTCGCCACCACCCAGGGTGCCTGCTCATCAACATAGCGATTCGCCAAATCGGCCAGCGCCATGATTTCACGAATGGCCCGGCTGAATTCACGGCTCGCCCAGGCTTCACCAATCTTCTCTGATGCGTCCAGGAAGGTTTGATACAGGGCGGGATCGGCCAGTTCCGCTGACAGCTTGCCGTCAAAACGTTTAGTGATGAAACCGGCATTACGCGAGGCAAGGTTGACCACTTTGTTGACGATATCGGCGTTGACGCGCTGAACAAAATCTTCCAGGTTCAGGTCAATATCATCGATACGTGAAGAGAGCTTCGCCGCGTAGTAGTAGCGCAGGCTGTCGGCATCCAGATGCTGTAACCAGGTGCTGGCTTTGATAAAGGTCCCGCGTGACTTCGACATTTTTGCGCCATTGACGGTCACGTAACCATGCACAAACAGGTTATTCGGTTTACGGAAACCGCTGCCTTCCAGCATGGCCGGCCAGAACAGACTGTGGAAGTAGACAATGTCTTTACCGATGAAGTGATACAGCTCCGTGGTCGAATCCTGCTGCCAGAATTCGTCGAAGTTGATATCGCCACGCTTGTCACACAGGTTTTTAAACGATCCCATGTAGCCGATAGGTGCATCCAGCCAGACGTAGAAATATTTGCCCGGCGCGCCTGGGATTTCAAAGCCAAAGTAGGGCGCATCACGGGAGATATCCCACTGCTGCAGTCCCGACTCAAACCACTCCTGCATTTTGTTTGCGACCTGCTCTTGCAGTGCACCAGAACGCGTCCAGGCACGCAGCATTTCACTGAACGACGGCAGATCAAAGAAGAAGTGTTCAGAGTCACGCAGGACCGGCGTCGCACCGGAAACCACGGATTTCGGGTCGATCAGCTCAGTCGGGCTGTAGGTCGCGCTGCACACTTCACAGTTATCACCGTATTGATCGGGTGACTTACATTTCGGGCAGGTGCCTTTGACGAAACGGTCCGGCAGGAACATGCCTTTTTCCGGATCGTATAGCTGAGAAATCGTGCGGTTTTTAATAAAACCGTTCTCTTTCAGGCGACCATAAATGAGCCCGGCAAGCTCACGGTTTTCATCGCCATGCGTAGAGTGATAGTTGTCATAGCTGATATTGAAACCGGCGAAATCTGTTTCATGCTCGTGTTTCATTTCAGCAATCATCTGCTCCGGCGCAATACCAAGCTGCTGCGCTTTCAGCATGATCGGTGTGCCGTGAGCGTCATCGGCGCAGATGAAGTAAACCTGATTGCCACGCATTCGCTGATAACGCACCCAAATGTCCGCCTGGATATGCTCGAGCATGTGACCGAGATGAATTGAGCCGTTTGCGTAAGGCAGGGCGCAGGTTACCAGAATTTTTTTAGCGACTTGAGTCATAGTTTGCGTAGCTTTCAGTTAAGTAAAAAACGGGCTTAGATGGTAACCGATGGGCACAGCCGCGTAAACACAAGGGATTTCCCATGCGCAACAGCCCGCGAAACGATCGGCATCTGATAGAATTGTTATTACCTCGCTGGAACACAGCGCAAGCACAGCAGAAAAAGGAGTGGGGATGACAGCGCAATCCCGGGAACCGCATACACCAGAAGCCTTACGCGCCGTTGTGGTCGGCGTGCTGAGCAGCTTTGAACATCCGACGCTTCAACGTAACCTGATTGCCCTCAAGGCATTACATCATGTGGCGCTGCTCGATGGCACGCTGCACATTGAATTGCTGATGCCGTTTGCCTGGAGCGGTGCGTTTGAAGACCTTAAAGCCGAAACCAGTGCTGAGCTGCTGCGGCTAAGCGGCGCACAGGCGATTGACTGGCGCTTAAGTCATGATATCGCCACCCTGAAACGGGTTAAGAATCACCCTGGCGTCAACGGGGTGAAAAACATCATTGCCGTCAGCTCCGGTAAGGGCGGTGTTGGCAAATCGAGTACGGCAGTCAATCTGGCGCTGGCGTTGATAGCGGAAGGTGCGCGCGTGGGTATCCTTGATGCCGATATCTATGGCCCGTCCGTGCCCAACATGTTGGGTTGCGAAAAAGAACGTCCCACGTCACCCGACGGAACGCATATGGCCCCTGTTCTGTCCCACGGGTTGGCAACCAACTCCATCGGCTATCTCGTGACAGATGATAATGCGATGGTATGGCGTGGGCCGATGGCCAGCAAAGCATTGATGCAGTTGCTTACCGAAACCCTGTGGCCAGACCTGGATTATCTGGTGCTGGATATGCCGCCAGGTACCGGCGATATTCAGCTCACCCTGGCGCAAAGTGTGCCGGTGACCGGCGCGCTGGTAGTGACCACGCCGCAGGATATTGCCCTGATTGATGCGCGCAAAGGCATGGTGATGTTTGAGAAGGTTAACGTGCCGGTGCTGGGCGTTGTTGAAAATATGAGCATTCATATTTGCAGCCAGTGCGGCCATCATGAACCGATTTTCGGCACGGGCGGTGCGCAACGGCTGGTGGACGATTATGGCACCCGGCTGCTGGCGCAGCTTCCGCTGCATATTCAACTGCGCGAAGATCTCGACGATGGCGAACCCACCGTGATCCGTCGTCCGCACAGCGAGTTCGCGGCACTTTATCGCCAGCTTGCCGGGCGGGTGGCTGCCCAGCTTTACTGGCAGGGTGAGGTGATTCCGGGCGATATCGCCTTCCGGGCGCTTTAGCGCGCGTCGGCATCGCTGGTGTAAAGCGAGGCCGCGGGATAGTGCATCAGCACATAGTTGCCCTGTTCGCTTTCACCCTGTGAAATGATTTTCCAGCCGCGCTGCAAATAAAAGGTTTGCGCGGCTTTATTCATTTCCAGGCACTTCAGTGCTCCGGTAGAGGTAAAGCGTGACTGCACCTCGTCAAGTAAAGCGCTGCCCACGCCACGACCCTGGAACGCAGGATCGACATACAGGCTATGCAGGAAGTTATCGTTTTCCATCAGCCCGGCAAAGCCCGCCCGATGACCATCCAGTTCGGCAACCAGAACGGTTTCGCCAGGGATGATCCGATCAAAGTCTTCAAGCTGCCAGTCATCGTTTTCAATCCAGTTCCAGTTATGACGGCGTGCGGCCAAAAACAGGGTTCGCAAAAAAGGGCGATCGGCCTCAGTAAACAATCGAATATGCACATCATGCTCCGTTAAGTCTTTTTAACAAACCTGGCAGGGATTGCCAAAAAAGCAAAAGCAGAACAAATGTCATCTTTTTCACGGTACACTGCTCGATGGTGCCGTTTGGGGAGAATGCGGTGCGCCGTCGGTTTTTACACGTGGTATTTGGCGCATAAGCAAGTAAAGAGTGACGTTACGAACAGCACCGCTCGCAAAAAAGCGGTTTTTTCCCTGAAAGATCATGACGATCGGCGTTTGATAGCTTTCGTTTATTTTATTGATAACGAGCGCTTATTAGATGTTGGCCCAGAAAATTTGTAACCTGCATCACATATTCTAAAGGAGGCCATCACATGTCCATTATCAATACCAAAATTAAGCCGTTCAAAAACAGCGCTTTTAAAAACGGCGAATTCATTGATGTAACCGAGAAAGACGTTGAAGGTAAATGGAGTGTTTTCTTCTTCTATCCAGCTGATTTCACTTTCGTTTGCCCGACCGAACTGGGCGACGTAGCGGATCACTACGAAGAGTTCCAGAAAATGGGCGTGGACATCTATTCCGTGTCTACCGATACCCACTTTACCCACAAAGCCTGGCACGGTTCTTCCGACACCATCGCTAAAATCAAATATGCGATGCTGGGCGATCCAACTGGCGCGCTGACCCGCAACTTCGACATCATGCGCGAAGACGAAGGTCTGGCTGACCGTGGTACGTTCATTGTTGACCCACAGGGTATTATCCAGGCGGTAGAAATCACCGCTGAAGGTATCGGTCGTGATGCGTCTGATCTGCTGCGCAAAGTGAAAGCAGCACAGTACGTCGCGTCTCACCCAGGTGAAGTGTGCCCGGCAAAATGGAAAGAAGGTGATGCTACGCTAGCGCCGTCTCTGGACCTGGTTGGCAAAATCTAATTTCGCATCGATACGTCGATCATTTTCTCATCGGGTGCTGCGGCACCCGATTTTTTGACCAGGAACTCACTATGCTTGATACCAATTTAAAAACGCAGCTCAAAGCCTACCTTGAGAAACTCACCAAGCCTGTGGAGTTGATTGCGACGCTGGATGATGGCGCAAAATCAACGGAGATTCGCAATCTGTTGGTCGATATCGCGAGCTTGTCTGACAAAGTCAGCTTCCGTGAAGAGAACGATCGTCAGGTGCGTAAGCCCTCATTTTTAATCACCAACCCTGGTGCGAATAACGGCCCACGTTTTGCCGGTTCCCCGCTGGGTCACGAATTTACCTCACTGGTGCTGGCGTTGCTACAGACCGGTGGGCACCCGTCTAAAGAAGCGCAAAGCCTGCTCGGTCAGATTGTGGCACTGGATGGAGATTTCCATTTCGAAACCTATTATTCACTGTCGTGCCACAACTGCCCGGATGTGGTGCAGGCATTAAACCTGATGGCGGTGCTGAATCCCCGCATCAGCCACACCGCGATTGACGGCGGTCTGTTCCAGAATGAAATTCAGGAACGCAATGTGATGGGCGTGCCTGCTGTCTATCTGAATGGCAAAGCCTTTGGTCAGGGACGTATGAGCCTGGCCGAGATCGTCAGTAAAGTTGACACCAATGCAGACAAGCGTGCAGCAGAAGAGCTGAACAAACGCGATGCTTACGAGGTTCTGATCGTCGGTAGCGGCCCGGCTGGCGCGGCTGCGGCCATCTATTCTGCACGTAAAGGCATCCGCACTGCGTTACTGGGCGAGCGTTTCGGTGGACAGGTACTGGATACCGTCGATATCGAAAACTACATTTCCGTCCAGAAAACGGAAGGGGCCAAACTGGCCGGCGCCCTGCGTGCCCACGTAGATGACTACAATGTGGACGTCATTGACAGCCAGAGCGCCATTAAACTGATTCCGTCTGCGGTCAAAGGCGGTTTGCACGCCATTGAAACCGCATCCGGCGCGGTCCTGAAATCACGCAGCATTATCCTTGCCACTGGTGCGCGCTGGCGCAACATGGGCGTGCCAGGCGAAGAGCAATATCGCACCAAAGGCGTAACCTACTGCCCGCACTGTGACGGTCCTCTGTTTAAAGGCAAACGCACTGCGGTGATCGGTGGCGGTAACTCTGGTGTCGAAGCGGCTATCGATCTGGCGGGCATTGTTGAACACGTGACGCTGCTGGAGTTCGCCAGTGAAATGCGTGCTGACAAAGTGCTGCAGGACAAACTGCGTAGCCTGAAAAACGTGGATGTGATTCTTAATGCACAAACGACCGAAGTGAAAGGCGACGGCAGTAAAGTCACGGGCCTGCAATATCTGGATCGCACCAACCAGACTACCCATGAGCTGGCGCTGGCGGGCATTTTTGTTCAGATCGGCCTGCTGCCTAACACCAACTGGCTGGAAGGCGCGGTTGAACGCAACAAGATGGGCGAAATCATGATCGATGCGAAATGCGAAACCAGCCTGAAAGGCGTTTTCGCAGCAGGGGACTGCACCACCGTTCCTTACAAGCAAATCATTATTGCCAGCGGTGAAGGTTCAAAAGCCTCTTTGAGCGCGTTTGACTACCTGATTCGCACCCAGCCTGCGCACTAAGTTTTCGTGCGCATGATCAAGGCCCTGTAACCTGCGTTACAGGGCCTTTTTAGTATCCCGCCAGCGTCATTAACATCATCCACAGCGGCGTGGTTATCGCCGCGAAAAGCGTGGAAAACAGCATACTGGCGGCCGTCGTCCCGGTAATCACATTGAATTTCTGCGACATCAGATACACATTCACCCCAACCGCCATTGACCCCAGTAGCACCACCACTTTGCTTTCCAGCGCGGGCAGGCCGGTTAGCCAGGCAATCGCCCATACGCACAGCGGTTGCAGAATGAGCTTCAACGCACAGATGGTGTAACTCTCTTTCAAGCCTTCACGAATCCGGTAGTGCGCCAGGCTCATGCCAAGGGTGATCAGGGACAGGGGTGCAGCAATGGAGGCCAGCATGCGCAGAGGTTCGGCGGCAATAACGGGCAGTGGGCGCTGTAGCAGGCTCCAGGCGGTACCGGATAAAATCCCGATGATTAACGGATTTTTTAGCACGCTGATCAAGGTGCGTTTAAAGCCGCCCAGTGAAAAACTGCCCTGTTTTGACCATTCCACCGACACCGTTAATAACGTCCACAGTATCAGGCTGTTAAACACCAGCACCAGGGCGACGGAGGGCAGGGCCGCAGGCCCAAGCAGGACGGTGGCAACCGGAATCCCCAGCATCACATTGTTCGAGAACACACCGCCCAGGGCAAAGACCGATCCGGCTACGCCATCCAGTTGAAACAGGCGCGAGGCCACAATCCGGCCCACAATGAAGACCAACAGGCAACTGCCAAAAAACGCCAGCAGCAGGCGCACATCGACCGGTGGACTGTTATAAAAGTCACTCATGATGCGAAACAGCATGCAGGGCAGGGCGACTTTGAACACAAAACGGTTCATGCCTTCACTGACGGTAACGGGCCATTTGCCGAACCGGATAAGGCCGAATCCCAGAAAAATCAGGATAAACAACGGGGCCGAAAGATAAATCTGGTGTCCTAAAGTATCCAGCAGGAAAGGCATAAGCGTTCACACGTAAAAAATCACTGGACGTGAGATTAGCAAATTACGCCAGCAACGTAACCTGCCGGTCAGTACCAGGTCGCAATTTTATGATTAGCCCAGCCAGCGCCGCGCCTGTTCATCACTGATATCGCGATAGTAAACACGGTGAATGACATCATCGCAATGTGTGCAGCGGGCAGAAATATAAGTGGAATAATAGTGTCGACCAGAAGGAGAAACCGCACCCTGACGGGTTATGTTAATGTCGGTCCATCGGTGACGATGAGGAATAAGCGCTAAGAATCGCATCATGCTTCCTGTAAAGTATGAAGTGTTCTGTTTGTTTATTAACTACATGAATTATATGTTTTTTGTTGCGATGTCTAAGGCAGGCTTTATTTATTAAAAGGCGGTGTAATAGATACGAATATTATTATTAAATAGCGGAAATGTTTTCACGACTATTACGTATGAATTTACAGCCCGCAGCATTAAGCCTTTTTTTGTGAGGTTGGTGGTTGATCGAGATCATGCAAAACGTTTGCATATCCAATCGAAAAAATAATAAGTGCCTTGCTTAAAACAGGGTGCTTACTTATGCTTCTGTTCGTAACACGACTCGGGGTGCCCTTCTTCGTGAAGGCTGAGAAATACCCGTATTACCTGATCTGGATAATGCCAGCGTAGTCCTGGCAATTATCAAAGATATAAATCAAAGGCTTGCACGGTTTTTTCTCTTCATTTTGTTATGTTGTCACTCACAGAGACAAACAAAATGGCACACGCATCTATCAATCACACCATCATCCGTAACGGGATCTACTACGTCAGCTTTCGCCTATCCGGTAGTAAATATTTCCGTCGTTCTTTAGAGACGGATAGCCACAGCCACGCGCAACTCTTGATGTCATTTGCTTCTCCAGCCATTCCATTAGTCAAACGTGGAACTGTCCACCCGGATCAGTTTGGCCAACGTCTTTCAGATTTCAGTAACCGATTGAAGCAGCAGAGTGAACACTGGCTGGCTCAACAATTTCTCGATAGTGAGCAGAGCAATATTCAGCCAATGGTCATTCAGGAACATCGGGAAACGATTACCCGGCCAGCAGTTACTGAGCCTCAAAAGCAGCCTGAACTAAAGAAAGTATTAACGCTGGCTGGCGCGTGGAATATGTACAAAAGGGAGAAGGCCCAGAACTGGACAAAGGCAATCTCACAGGCCAATGAACGGTTTATGGAAGTGCTGTTAATTGTCCTTGGTACAACAACAGATGTAACGACGATCACCAAACAGGATATTAAGCAGGTGATGGAAGTCGTTGAAAACTTGCCTAAGCGTGTTGTGCAGCCGTATCGGTCGATGACCGTTCAGCAATTGATTGAGTGCGATGATGTGCCACCTGAAGATCTGGTTGGTGCTGAGTCTATTCACAAGCATCTGAAGATCTACAAATCATTGTTCAAAACCTTCCTGACTGACAATAAAGATATTCTGGATAAGTCTCCGACTGATGGCGTAGTGGCTGCACCGTCTAAAGCGAGGTTTGGCGCATACAGTGCGGCAGAAATGAGAAAATTTGTAGGCTGGGCGCTCAAGCAGTCTGACGGCTGGGAGAAGTGGATCACGTTGTTGCTAGCGTACACGGGAGCCAGAAGAGGAGAGATCGCCAAACTTGAGAAGTCACAGATCAAATATGACGAGGACAGCCAGCGACACTATCTGCTGATTGCAGAGGGAGGACAGGGAAAAACCGAGAACGCAACAAGACAGGTGGCAATCCATCCCAAACTGATCGAGTGGGGATTCCTCGATTTTGTTAATCGGCAGTGGAAAGAGAAAATCTTCTCGCCAGTGTCGGGTAAGAACATGCCCAAGATCGGCAAAGTGTTAGCTGACGTTCGCGATCAGCTTGGTATTCCGTACCTTGATGATTATGGACAGCGGCGCTTGGTGCACTCGTTTAGGCACACCATGATATCAACCTGTTTAGGCGGTTGGGTTGGCAACTTAGCGCATCTGCAACAGGTAGTCGGTCATGAGAAAAGCGGATCAGGAATTACCCAGCGTTATCTGCACACATTCCCTTTGATTTCAGTCTGCTATGTGATTGATGGTCTTCGCTGGGAGGGATGAAACCAAACTTTTGTCTGCATTTGTGATGTCGATCAAAAAGTCTTTAGGATTCATCTTGAAATGCAGGTGCTGGATATTCATATAGTTTGAGTATTCATTTGCAAAAGGGAATTTGAATTATGGCTAATTGCGAAGATCAGCATCGTTACTGGGATTTTTTTGAACAGCTTCCTGACGATCAAGGAGGAATCGGTAGACATAAATGTTGTGGCTGCGCGTATGAAAAAGGTTATGAAGCAGGCATGAGACGTGATGAAACACTTCAGATTAATTTAGATTCTCTTCCTGAAAGTCAAGCTGGAAATGTAAGGCATAAGAGCCCGCATGCTGCCTATGCTCAGGGATATCTTGACGGAATCTCTATATCTTATGGAAAAAGCAATCATTGATGAAATTTATCGAAAGGAGAGAATATGACTAGCCGCAGAATCGCTTATGCTTATTACGATCCAAAATGGGACAAATCAACAATGCCCATTGTAGTGCTAAACCGAGTCGAAGTTGAGCCGTTGGAATATGAAGCAGAAATGAAAGGATATCTTCACTGCCCTTCATGCTATGAACCTTTGTTAAGAGTTCCAGGAGATCCAGCAGTGTCTATCATGGCGAACGGCGCTGACGCTCTTTTTAGACATTACCCTGATGAAGACGCACCGTATTGCCGTTTACGAAGTGGGATCATGGTTGGGAAAAAATACGATAACGAAGCCGAAGCAGCTCAAGCCGTCGAAGATGGTGAACTTATTATCATTAGTGGTTTCAAGCAAGAGCGGCCTCAGAATAATGCAAGACAACAAGATGAAGAACATCCTGAACCGGTTGAAACAGAATTTGAAAGTGAAGATGGGCCGCCAGTTAATATTCCTGCCTCTAGGCACGAAGGCCAGACCTTCCACCTACCAAGTAAGGTGACAAGTGTTCAATCGTTGTGCACAAATTTTCGGCAAAACTACTATCGAGATATCCACGTTGCGGTAGGGGAACATGTATATCATTATGTTTTAGCGGAGTCTTTGAAGGAGGCCGCTGAGATCGATTCTGAAGATGATATACCCAATTTTTATTTTGGAGAAATTGTACGCATAGATCGATTTGAACATACCAGTCACGTATTTTTGAGGCACCCTAGGCTCGTTGGCAATGTCGATTTCAGAATATCTGCCAGTAATGGTGATTTGGATGCCAGAGGAATTACTCAGGCAAATGCATTGAGACGAATTCTTCTCTTTTTTGGAAAAATAGACTCATGTGGTGCAGGGTACTGGTCCAAAGATAAAACGTGGGGAGAAATTGCCGTACTTCCAGCGAAGTATGAGGATTTTCTTCGTGCAAACTACAGACGTGAAGAAGAGTGACTATCAATAGTTGCGCTAAAATCGTTGGCAAATAACTTAGGCTGCTCAAGGAGCGGTAGGCCGGAGAAACATGCATATTTCCAAACTGACTTTGGTCAACTACAGGAACTTCAAAAACACGTCTCTCCAGTTTCACAAGGGAGTGAACACCATTATTGGGGAAAACGGCTCCGGTAAATCTAACATCCTGCGAGCTATTCGCCTTCTACTTGACGACACCATGGTGCGTGCTGCCTATCGCCTAGATGAGTCTGATTTCAGCCGCTCACTCGGTCAATGGCAAGGCCACTGGATCATCATCAGCATGGAGTTCGAGGAGATAACCGCCGATGAATCTGTTCAAGCACTCTTTCTCCATGGAACAGCTCCTTTGGATGCTGGGCCAATCCATAAGGCAACTTATAACCTTATCTTCCGGCCTAAAAAAGATATTCGGCTGAAGTTGGCTGCCTTGGACGTCTTTGAGGATGAACAACTCACGGAGATCCTTGATGCAATCACAATCGATGATTATGAAACTATTTTCACCGGACGGAGCTGGGCGGACTTCAGCGATCCTTCGGTGTACAAAAAAATTGTTGGCGATTTCGATAATTGTATCTTCTCGTCAGAGACGGAATTTCCAGAAATCGGGGCAAAGGTGCCCGGTTTTCTTTCCGTTACGAAGGAGGTATCGCTGACCTTCATTCAAGCCTTGCGGGATGTTGTTTCTGAATTCCACAACAATCGCACTAACCCATTATTCACCCTTCTTAAGAGCAAGAGTGGGGAAATCAATCCAGCAACGATGAAGCCTATCACCGAGATGGTCCACGAACTCAATGCCTCGATCGAAGAGTTAGAAGACGTTCAGTCAGTTCGTAATCACATTCGTGAGACCATTAAGGACGCCGCTGGTGAAACCTACTCGCCAGCTTCACTTTCGATCAAATCTGATCTTCCAGAAGAAGCCGATAAGCTTTTCCAGTCTCTCAGACTTTTCGTGGGTGAATCAGAGGAAGGGTACGAAGGGGCAATCCATGAGTTGAGCCTGGGCGGAGCCAATCTCATCTATTTGACGCTTAAACTACTTGAGTTCAAGTATCAGCGCGAAAAACTGACAATCGCCAATTTCCTCTTGATCGAGGAGCCGGAAGCGCACATCCATACACACATTCAAAAAACCCTGTTCGATCGCATTGCATATAGCGACGCGCAGATCATCTACACGACTCACTCCACTCACATCTCTGAAGTGAGTAACGTAAGTAATATCAATATCTTGGGTCGTCATGGGGCGTTCTGCGAGGCCTATCAGCCAGCCAGTGGTCTTGAACCAATCCAGATAAATAGTATCCAGCGTTACTTGGATGCGGTACGTAGCAACCTGCTCTTCGCCAAAAGCGTGATACTCGTCGAAGGTGATGTGGAGGAGATACTGATACCAATCCTAATTAAGCGAGTATTGGGAGTAAGCGTTGATGAGTTAGGCATCAGTGTTATCAACATTCGTAGCACAGGCTTCAAGAATGTTGCTCTACTCTTCCATAACACCCGCATTAAGAAGCGATGCGCCATCATTACTGATTTGGACCAAGCCTTCTTTGACGTCACCCTTCAGCCAACTGATACAGAAGGTATGGCTAAGGCAAAGGCCAAAGCCGCTGGGTCCCAGAAAGCTGGTTTAGAACGGCAGGCCGATTTAACCAAGTTCACTGCAGATAATCCATGGCTTGCAATCTTCTACGCCAAACATACGTTCGAGGTCGATTTTGTCGCAGCCGGTAATCATGAGGCCGTTGTCCAAACCATTCCTACAGTCTACAAGGACGAGGAAACAAGGAAAGTGGCGAAACAGCAACTCCAATCCGGAGACCTGTCACAAATGGGTAATCGTACGCTGACAATGGCAAAGCAAGAGGGTAAGGGGTGGTTCGCTCTCATGCTCGCTGAGTACCTTACTCCCCAAGTCCAGATCCCAGCCTATATCATGCAGGCGATTCATTTTGCGCATGGCAGATTTCCTCTCCCCCTTCTTGTCAGAATTCTCCAGCATCGCGCCGAATACAGATACGGTTCCGATGTATTGAATTCGCCAGCGAAGCAAGCATTTCTTCTGGTAGTTGAGCGTTTTGTGCAGGGAAATATTGGCTTGGCTGAATTGAGGAGAGAAATCGGGCTTATGTTACCGGGAGACGCCATTAATGTATTCTTAGCGGAGATGCAGTGATGTTTGCCTGGGACCCAAGAGACCTCAATCCAGAGCAGGCGGCGGCAGTAATCGAGCCATCAAGCATCTTTCTGATCGCTTGCCCTGGTAGCGGTAAAACCCGCACCCTGACCTACAAAATTGCTTACGAACTATCTCGTCGTACTGACAAGCGGATCGTTGTAGCCATTACCTACACCCACCGCGCTGCTGATGAGATTCAAGAGCGAATTGAGGACCTGGGAGTCGATACTTCGGGTCTATGGATTGGTACGATCCATTCGTTCTGTCTAGAGTGGATACTCAAGCCATACGGTATCTATTCCCCTGCACTTGCACAGGGCTACCGCGTGATCGACCCACATGATCGTGAGCGTCTACTGGAGAGACTATGCGCTCCGTATAAAGGTGTCACTCATTGGGATTGCGATTACTATGTTACCGAGACGGGGTATCAGCTCGGCTGTGTGGATATGGGAAAACACCCTATCATTCATAAAGTTTTGAAGTCGTACTTCGATGAGCTGTCAGCGAATCGACAGATCGACTTCGAACTTATCCTTTGGTATGCCTACAGCTTGATGCGGGACAGAAGTCAAATTGCAATGCTGCTCTCGCGAGTGTTTTCCCACATCCTTGTGGATGAGTATCAGGACACCAAACAGATCCAGTATAATATTGTCACGTCCATACTTCGTGCAGGCAACGGACAGACCAAAATACTCATCGTTGGCGATCCGAATCAAGCTATCTATGGCTCTCTAGGTGGCTATGCTATGCCAGTGAATGAATTCCGAACTCTCGCTGGGATTTCGATTAAGGAGTTAGCGCTTAGCTTAAACTACCGCTCCAGCGAGCGAATTATAAGCTACTTTTCGAACTACAGCGTACACGCAACAAAAATCAAAGGTGCTGGCAAATATGCCAATTATCCCAGCCGGGTTGACCTGCCCCCAGGATTAGATACAAAGCTCAGTTAGTAATGTCGGATCCTTCACTCTCAGAATTACCCTTTCTCCAGCTCGCTGCAAATTCAGACGGCGTCTGATAATTCAGCGTGGAGTGCGGGCGACATTCGTTATAATCCTGACGCCATTCGCTGATGGTTTTCCTGGCATGATTGACGTCGCTGAACCAGTGTTCATTCAGGCATTCATCGCGAAAGCGTCCGTTAAAACTCTCAATAAATCCGTTCTGCGTCGGCTTGCCGGGCTGGATAAGTCGCAGCTCCACTCCATGCTCAAAGGCCCACTGATCGAGCGCGCGGCAGGTAAACTCCGGGCCCTGATCGGTTCTTATCGTAGCCGGATAGCCGCGAAACAGCGCAATGCTGTCCAGAATACGCGTGACCTGCACGCCTGAAATCCCGAAGGCAACAGTGACCGTCAGGCATTCCTTTGTGAAGTCATCGACGCAGGTAAGGCACTTGATCCTGCGACCAGTAGCCAGCGCATCCATGACGAAATCCATCGACCAGGTCATGTTGGGCGCCGCCGGGCGGAGCAGCGGCAGACGTTCTGTTGCAAGCCCTTTACGACGACGTCTGCGTTTAACGCCCAGCCCGTTCAGATGATAAAGGCGGTACACGCGCTTGTGATTAACCAGAAGCCCTTCACGGCGCAGTAACTGCCATATGCGGCGGTAGCCAAAACGCCTGCGCTCCAGTGCCAGTTCAGTAATGCGCCCTGATAAATGGGCATCAGCCGCCGGACGCTGAGCGTCATAGCGGCAGGTCGACAGGGACAAACCTGTGAGTCTGCAGGCACGACGTTGCGACAGACCGGTCGCATCACACATCAACACCACGACTTCGCGCTTCTGGTCTGTCGTCAGTACTTTCGCCCAAGAGCCACCTGAAGCGCCTCCTTATCCAGCATGGCCTCGGCGAGCAGCTTCTTGAGTCTGGCGTTCTCTTCCTCAAGCGACTTCAGGCGCTTAACCTCAGGCACCTCCATGCCGCCATACTTCTTACGCCAGGTATAAAACGTGGCGTCGGAAATGGCGTGCTTACGGCAGAGTTCACGGGCAGAAACTCCGGCTTCAGCCTCGCGGAGAATACTGATGATCTGTTCGTCGGAAAAACGCTTCTTCATGGGGATGTCCTCATGTGGCTTATGAAGACATTACTAACATCGCGGTGTATTAATCAACGGGGAGCAGGTCACCTGCTATCCTCAGTGTACCCGCGTACGCTTTACCGATTGTGTTCCCCAGCCATTCGCCGATTCTGCTACCAAAATTATCTGGGCTAGTTGGCGCTGGTGATTCTTGGACAACTTGATGTAGAGTTCTGACGTCCTCGTCTGATACACCCCATTCCTTCAGTTGCTTTTCCAGTGAGTTGAAATCACCTGAGGTGATGCTGTTGTTCTGGGTGATATCACCGTTACCAGAGCCAATAACACCAGCATTGTTAACATTACCGTGAATATTCGTGATGTTGTGAACAGTCATTGGTGCTGCCTCTTTCTCTTTTTGAGAAAACCTTAATCCTTCCCCTAAGATACCTTTTTGCTCAAGATCTAATGCCCAATCAAGAGTTCTTTGTCTGACAGAGTTAATCAAACCATGTACAAACCCGATGCTGAAGAACCATCTGATTTCAGGAATGTGTTTACGACCGATACCCAACATCCCTGCGATTTCGACGGGCACAACCAAGCTTGCTTTCTTTTCACCCAGCATCGCAATTCTTTGCACGGATGAAATAGACTCAATAATAGTGAAAGTCTTGAATTGTTTTTGTAACTCAAAGTCAATTTGACCCAAATCAACCGGAATCCAACCATTAAAAGGATTCAATGCCTTAAGCTGCCCCTGGCCCTTCCTGTAGTCAGGTGCTGCATTGTTAGTTGGATAACCATTCAGTTCAAGTTCAATCCATTCTGTTATCTCTGGTAATCCCAGTTTTACTGCGATCATTTTGGCTTTCATCAATGTTGCGACTATGTCCACTGATGGGTCACTAGATAGCGCTTGTAACTCCAAAACAGGAGAGTTTGGCATGCCATTTCCCTTCTCGAATTTGTTCATATTCTACTGCTCATTCAAACTTACGTCTAAGAAATGGATAGCTGCTTATGTCACACTAACTGTAACTCTACCTGTCACACATGGCCCAAAAGGGCCGCTTTTGCCGTTTACAAGACTTCCCGCTGGCATTAATATCCTGATCAGGGATTAATGAGGAGCATTAATCGCAAGCTTTTGATTTTACTGTAAATGACTCGGGGTGCCCTTCTTCGTGAAGGCTGAGAAAAACCCGTATTACCTGATCTGGATAATGCCAGCGTAGGGAAGTCCGATGCCTGACCGCATTCGCCTTCTTGTCCGCCGGTTGGGAGTTATGATGACACATCAACCGCAGCACCTTTCTGATGCGCAATGCGCGCCCATCCTGCAACAGTTTCGCCGTCAGTCACCGCTGGTGCACTGCATGACCAATGATGTGGTGCAAACGCTAACCGCTAACGTCTTACTCGCCCTTAATGCCTCGCCGGCCATGGTTATCGACGCTGAAGAAGCGGCGCAATTTAGCGCTATCGCCGATGCGCTGCTGATTAATGTCGGTACGCTAACCCACGATCGTAAGCAGGCGATGCAGGCTGCGGTGCTTGCAGCTAACCAGGCTGGCACGCCCTGGACGCTGGACCCGGTGGCGGTGGGCGCACTGACGCTGCGCACCGCGTTTTGCAAGCAGCTGCTCGCGCAATCGCCTGCAGTGGTACGCGGCAATGCCTCAGAGATTCTGGCGCTGGCGCAGCAGGCCGCAGGCGGACGCGGTGTTGACAGCCTGCACCCGGCCGAAGCCGCACTGCAGGCAGCACAACAGCTGGCAAAAGCCTTTCATACCTGTGTGGTGGTGACCGGCGAAGTGGATTATGCCACTGACGGCACGCTGACCTGGGCGATTCCGGGCGGCTCGCCGTTAATGACGCGGGTGGTGGGCACTGGCTGTGCGCTTTCGGCGGTGGTTGCGGCCTTTGCCTGTTTGCCAGGTGACCGACTGATCAACATCGCCTGCGCCTGCCGGGTGATGGCGCTGGCCGGGGAAAAGGCCGCGCACGTAGCAGATGGACCGGGCAGCTTTGCGCCTGCTTTTCTGGATGCCCTCTGGACGCTGGAGGCGCGCGATGAAACGCATTAATGCCCTGACGATTGCAGGAACCGATCCCAGTGGCGGTGCCGGTATCCAGGCCGATTTAAAAACCTTCTCTGCACTGGGCGCGTACGGCACCAGTGTGATTACGGCGCTGGTGGCGCAGAATACCTGCGGCGTGCAGTCGGTATACCGTATTGCGCCTGAATTTGTGACCGCCCAACTGAACTCAGTGCTGGATGATGTGCGCATCGATAGTGCGAAGATTGGCATGCTCGCTGAAACGGACATTGTGGAGCGCGTGGCACATGGCCTGCAGCGGCGGGACATTCCCTTTGTGGTGCTGGATACGGTTATGGTGGCAAAGAGCGGTGATGCCCTGCTGAACCCGGATGCAATTGCCTGTGTACGTGAGCGCCTCTTGCCGCAGGTGTCATTGATTACACCTAACCTGCCTGAAGCCGCTGCATTGCTGGGATGCCAGGTGGCAGTCAATGAAGATGAGATGCTCACCCAGGGCGAAGCCTTGTTGCTGATGGGCTGTCAGGCGGTACTGATGAAAGGTGGTCATCTGGATGACGATGAAAGCCCGGACTGGCTGCTGACCCGGACAGGACGGCAGCGTTTTAGCAGCGTACGGGTAAATACGCGCCATACGCACGGCACCGGCTGCACGCTGTCCGCCGCGCTCGCAGCCTTGCGGCCGCGCCATCACAGCTGGGAAGCGACGATTAGCGAAGCGAAAGCCTGGCTACAGCAGGCGTTACTCGCCGCGGATTCGCTGGAGGTCGGCAACGGGATTGGACCGGTGCACCATTTTCATCAGTGGTGGTAGCCGCCATGCTTGCGCCTGGCTGTCCGGCAAGGCGTTAATCCTCGTCGAACCAGGCGCTGTTTTGCTTGATGACGGGGGTGATCGAAAACTTCATGGCCTGCAGATGGTGGCGCAGTGCTGCCTCTGCCATCTCGGGATCGCTTGCTTTCAGCGCGGCAAAAATAGCGTCATGCTGCTTAATCAGCGTTTCGGCGGGTGCAACGTCGTTCAGGGTTAAATAACGTACCCGGTCCATGGTGGCTTTGATGTTCTCTACCGTTTCCCATGCCAGCGGGCAGTTAATGCTCTCAGCGATCAGACGATGAAACTCATCATCCAGGCTTAAGAACATCTGACTGTCGCCACGGGCAGCCGTGATGCGCTGCAACTGCAGATTATGTTCCAGTGCCATCAGTCCCGGCTCACCGATTTCCTGAGCCGCACGGCGGATCACGGCAACCTCAACGGCCTCACGAATAAAACGGCCATCTTCGACCCGTTTAGCCGAGATCCTGCGGACAAAGGTGCCGCGCTGCGGCAGGATCTGCACCAGCCCCGCTTCCGCGAGCTTGATAAAGGCTTCACGCACCGGCTGACGAGAGAGGTTAAACCTTGCGGAAACCTCTTTTTCAGAAAGCGATGCGCCCGGCTGAATCACGCAGGTCACGATATCGCGGCGCAGGTAGCGGTAAACCTGCTGATTTACCGGCTCGCTGGTGGTGATGGTGTAAGAAAGTGTCATATTGCTGTCCATGTAAAAATCAGTCTGTCCGGGCGTTGGGCTATCGCATCAGTGCTGCGGCTGGCTTGCGGTAGCCTGCTGTACGCTGGCGCGTGCACCCTGTGCAGCAAGCTGTTGGTAACAGGCGGTAAGTTGTTTAACCAGCTCACCGTTTTTGGCAAGGTCATCGCCAAACACCCTGTTCAAGCGCAGCAAGGCCCGCACGCGTGCTTCACCGTCATCACTCTCGGCCACACATGTCGCCAGTTGCGCTTTCAGCGGATCGCGGATCTCAATAGGCTCGCCTTTGTCATCGACCGCACTGACATAACGCATCCAGGCGGCAATGCCCAGCAACAGTAACGGGCAAGGCGTGCCGTTATTCAGGTGCCAGCGCAGACTGTCCAGAAAGCGCTGGGGCAGTTTCTGTGTGCCGTCAGTTGCAATCTGATACGTCCGGTGTTTGATCGCGCGATTGGCAAAGCGGGCAATCAAAGCATCGGCGTACGCGGGTAAATCAACGCCCTGAATAGTGAGCGTGGGTGCCTGCTCATTGACCATCAGTGCGCGAGCCGCTGCCCGAAACGCATCATCTGCCATACAGTCGCTGATGTGTTCGTAACCGGCAAGATAGCCAAGGTAAGCTAAAAATGAGTGGCTGCCATTGAGCATGCGCAACTTCATCTGCTCAAACGGCAGGACATCCTGCACCAGTTCTGCACCCGCTTTATCCCAGTCAGGTCGGCCGCTGACGAAATTATCCTCAATGACCCATTGAAAGAAGGGTTCGGCTTCGACGGCCACCGGATCATGGGACCCAATGCGCAGACGCAACGCGTCAAACGCCGCGTCATTCATGGCGGGAACGATACGATCCACCATGGTGGAAGGAAAGGTGATGTTCTGTTGGATATACTCAGCCAGTAAGGGATCGTGCTGCTGGGCTAACTGCATAACGACATGACGCGTCACACGGCCATTTTCCGGCATATTATCGCAGGACATAACGCTAAACGGCGCTAAGCCGAGATCGCGACGGCGGCGGATTGCCGCAACAATCAGACCCGGCAGAGACTGCGGGTGTTCGGGATGCGCCAGGTCATGCTGAATATCGACATGCTGCAGGTCAAGGTTCCCGCTGGCGGGCAGGTGACAGTAGCCTTTCTCGGTGACGGTCATCGATACAATGGCGACATCAGGCTGGCACATCGCGTCAATCACGGCTTGGATACCGTCCGTTTTGCCGTGTAACGCGGCGGTGATAATGCCGATCACGCGGGTTTCCACCGCATCATCACTTTTCTCTGTCAGCGTGTAGAGCAGGTCTTGTTCACGCAGCGCCTGAATGAGTGCACCGCTGTTAAGGTTGACTTCACAGTATCCCCAGTCACTGCCGTGTTCGGCCAGCTTATCGCTGCATAACGCCTGATGTGCGCGATGAAACGCACCAAAACCGATGTGCACCATACGGGTTTTAAGCTGGCGACGGTTGTAGGCTGGGCGCTGGACATCAGCGGGAAGGTGGTCAGTTTGCAGCATAATGCATCCTTGTAGCGGAGAGGACGACAGGCCATTCCGGCGTTAAGGATGAAAAATTACGCGTCCTACTACTACCATACAAGTTAGCGTAACAAAATTGTGAATGTAATCACGAACTGTTTACATCTAAGCCGGGAGCCTTCACTCCCGGCGCACTCAGTTCAGCAATGCGCACTGCGGTGGCAGACGGCAGCTTAACGCGCCCGGCATAACATCAATCGTGAATTCCTGCCCGGACAGCGGCTCGCCATCCAGATTAAATGTCATCTCGTGGGGCGAGCGAATCGTCAGGGACGATAAACGGGTCGAAATGATGCTGGGATTATCTTCATCGCCGCCGGTGAGGGAATGCAGCAGGGTGGGCAGTAACTCCTGCGCGGTGACCACGCTGACGTCGAGCAGGCCGTCATTAATCAACGCAGAAGGGCATAATCGCTGACCGCCGCCCGCCTGGCGACCATTGCCAATGCCGATGACCAGCGCATCGCCTTGCCAGTGGAAATCGGGCCCGCTGATTTCACAGCTGTCGGGTTTCAGGGTGTCCATGCGCATCAGGCCGTGAATAAAATAGGAAACCCCACCCAGCGCCGATTTCAGCTTTTCTGGCGTCTCGGTGGTAATGCGCGTGCCGAAACCGCCTGTCGCCATATTGATAAAGTAGTGACGCTGATTCACCCGGGCCAAATCGATGTCGTACGCTTTGCCCTGAATAGCCAGCCGTAAAGCCGGTTCGATCTCTTCGGGGATGCCGACGCTGGTGGCAAAATCGTTGGCCGTGCCCAGGGGAATAATCCCCAAGACAGGACGATCGGCAACATTTACCGACGCCAGTGCGGTGGCGATTTCATTGACGGTGCCATCGCCACCGCCCGCCACCACGGTGACCGCCTGTAATTCCAGCGCTTCTTCGACGTAGCGTTCGCCGTCGCCTTTTTCATATGTCACGCGCACGGCAATGTTGTAGCCCTCATCGCGCAGCTTAGTGACCGCTTCACGTAGATCATCATTGCCTGCGCCTTTACCGTTAAGGATCAGCAGCGTAAGCGATTCTTTGTCCATTATCTGTTCCTTGAAGATCTAAAGCGTAGGTAGTGGTTATAGCACAGCCTGGAGAGAAAAATGATGGGCGAAAGGGAGAAAAAAGAAAACCCGCACGGGGGAGCCGGGCGGGTGAATGAGGTGGATCCAGTTACAGCTGCTGATAATTGTTACTCATTGGTAGCAGGCAGCACTATAGAGCAGCAAAATTAAGCCGTCTGTGATCCTTCTCGTGCTTTTGTCAAAATGTGTCAACCTGTCACCCCGGTGGCGTGAGGCGCGCGCGTATCCTGACCGTCGGTAAAATTGCGCAGCAGCAACGCAAATTGCAGATCGACCTGTGGAGGCACCTTCATCCAGACACGATGGCCGTCTCCCGGTGCCACGTCCGTCGGCTCGCCCCGGCTGTTTTGCAAGGCATCCAGGGTACAAATCAGGTTACCAGAGGGCGTCATGATCTCCAGGCTGTCATGCAGGACGAATTTATTCTTCACCACCACCTCCGCCCAGTCATCACGCTGCTCACCGCTGAATTCGCCGACAAACTGTTGGCGCTCAGAAACAGAATAGCCGTTCTGGTAATTTTGATAGCTGTCATGTGTATGGCGACGTAAGAAGCCTTCGGTATAGCCGCGATGCGCCAGACCTTCCAGGGTTTCCAGCAGGGCAGGATCAAAAGGTTTGCCGGCGGCGGCATCGTCAATCGCTTTGCGATAGACTTGCGCGGTGCGGGCGCAGTAATAATAAGATTTGGTTCGGCCTTCAATTTTTAATGAGTGAACGCCCATCTGGCTCAGCCGTTCAACGTGCGCCACGGCACGCAAATCTTTCGAATTCATGATGTAGGTGCCATGTTCATCTTCAAAGGCACTCATCATCTCGCCGGGTTTCATCTTCTCTTCCAGCAGAAAAACCTTATCACTGGGCTGACCGATGCCCAAGGTTGGCGTGACCTCCTGCACCGTCACCGGCTGATGGATTTCAACAATATTGCCGACGTCATCTTGTTTGGCTTCCTGCAACTGATATTCCCAGCGGCAGGCATTGGTACAGGTTCCCTGGTTCGGATCGCGTTTATTCATGTAGCCGGAAAGCAGACAGCGCCCGGAATATGCCATACACAGCGCGCCGTGCACGAAGACTTCCAGCTCCATGGTGGGCACTTGCTGACGAATGTCGGCAATCTCTTCCAGCGACAGTTCACGTGACAAAATCACCCGACTCAGGCCCATCTGCTGCCAGAACTTCACGGTCGCCCAGTTAACGGCATTGGCCTGAACGGATAAGTGAATGGGCATGGCCGGAAAAGCCTCACGCACCAGCATGATCAAACCGGGATCGGACATAATCAGCGCGTCCGGCTGCATCTCAATCACCGGCGTTAAGTCGCGGATAAAGGTTTTTAGCTTGGCGTTATGCGGGGCGATATTGACGACGACGTAAAATTTTTTACCCAACGCATGGGCTTCGTTGATGCCTTTCGCCAGGTTTTCATGGCTGAATTCGTTGTTACGAACCCGCAGGCTGTAGCGTGGCTGGCCGGCATACACGGCATCTGCGCCGTAGGCAAAGGCATAACGCATATTCTTCAGCGTACCCGCTGGAGAAAGTAATTCTGGTTTCATGGCGTACTCACTGATGTCAGGTCAGTATGCCGCCTTGGGCGGCACGTGCAGGGGCGTTACCCCTGCGAAAGGTGCGGAATTGTAGGCAGTGAGAAAAAGGAAGTAAATTGATCTGAATCAATCTAAATCAAATGACAGATATCGGCTTCCCAGCGATAGCCCATGCCATACACGGCGCGAATGAAAGGCTGCTCGCTGTCCAGGTTTTCCAGCTTTCTGCGCAGGTTCTTGATATGACTGTCAATAGTGCGGTCAGTGACGACCCGATAATCATCATAGAGGTGGTTTAACAGCTGCTCGCGTGAAAACACTTTTCCAGGCTCAAGGGACAGCGTTTTTAACAAACGAAATTCCGCAGGCGTTAAGTCGAGCGGTTCATCGCGCCAGCTGGCCTGGAAGCGACTTTCATGCACTTTCAGCAGCGACGCAACCGGGGCTTCTTCAGGCGAACGTTTCACCCGACGCAAAATGGTTTTCACCCGCGCCACCACTTCACGCGGGCTGAACGGTTTACAGACGTAGTCATCCGCCCCAATTTCCAGCCCCAGCAGGCGATCGATTTCTTCTGTCCGCGCGGTCACCATAATAATCGGCAGTTCAGAGTCACGGCGGATTTCACGGCACAGCGTCAGGCCGTCCTTACCTGGCAGCATTAAATCCAGCAGGATCAGATCGGGCGGGGTTTGATGAACGTAGTCCAGCACCTCATTGCCATGCGCCAGATGGTGGGTACGGTAGTTGGACGCCTGTAAATAATCGATCATGAGTTGCGCCAGCTTGGGTTCATCCTCAACCACAAGGATCAGCGGGTAGGTGTTTTCCTGATTCATAGTCTTCTAAACGGGAGGAACATAACGCAATTGTAGCGCGATTTTCAGTCCACCTAAATCAGCGTGCGTCGCGGTTATGGTTCCGCCATGCGCATCAACAATATTTTTACAGATTGCCAGACCCAAACCTGAGCCGCCGCTGGCCCGATTGCGGGACCCTTCGGTGCGGAAAAACCGTTCAAAAATTTGCGCCTGCTGATCGCCATCCACACCGGGTGCACTGTCCTCAACGGTGACGTGCCAGTAGGGTGCGTCATACCAGAGACGAACCTGAACCGTGCCGCCCGCATCGGTATAACGCAGGCTGTTTTCCAGCAGATTGATAAACAACTGCATCAGGCGATCGGGATCGCCAAAGAAGGGCGCATCTTCAGGCATAGCCAGTTTCAGTGTCAGGTCATGGGCACGGTAGCGTTCGGTAAAGTTGCCTGCGCTGACCTCAATGAGCTGCACCAAATCCGTGGCCTGCTTGCGGTAAGCCAGCGCACCCACGTCAGAAAGAGACAACTGATGCAGGTCGTCTACCAGCTTCGTCAGCAATGCAACTTCACTTTGCAATGAGGTAATGGCGTCGGGCGTCAGCTGACGAACGCCATCCTGCATCGCCTCCAGTTCACCGCGTAAAATAGCCAGCGGCGTTCGCAACTCATGAGAAATATCGGCCATAAACGCCCGGCGCATACTTTCATTTTTCTCCAGTGAGCTGGCCAGCAGGTTAAAGTCATGTGCCAGCTGGCCCAGTTCATCCTGGCTGCTGACTTCTACTCGGGTGGCTAAATTCCCCTCGGCCAGATGATGGGTACCGTCCACCAGCCTTTTTACTGGAGCCAGCAGGCCTCGCGCCATCAGCCAGGTCACCAGCGCGGCAAGCAGAGTTGACAAGCCGACGATATACCAGCTGGTTCGTCGCTGTTGCTGATCAAAATTAATGTCGGTACTGCGCGTCAGGCGTTCGGGCGGTGAGCTGATGATCCAGCCCACCACCTTGCCGTTGCTGGTGGTGATATTGTGGCGTATTCCCTCTGGCGGTACCTGTGAGCGCGGACCAACCATCACTTTATATTGCTGATCGAGCACCCAGAACTGGGTTCGCCAGCCGTGCGGCGGAAGCTGATTGTTGCTGTCGGGATTCTGCTCCAGCGAGCGCAGCATGGTAAAAATCAGTCGGTCATTGTTGCGCAGAAAATCCCAGTTGCCATGCTGTTCGTACTGATCGGCCAGCGCCGCGCCCAGCAAATTCAGTCGCTGTTCATTACCGCGTTTGATGTAGTCGACGAAGCCATGCTCAAAGCTCAGCCTGACGCCCCAGTGCATGGTAATCAGTACCAGCATGCAGGTGGAGAAAATAGCCATAAACAGCTTGGCACCGATGCCAACGCGCAGAAACGATCTCATTCACTTCTCCGGCGTCGCAGATCGACGCTTTTACTCTCTTCTTTCGGGACACGCCAGAACACCAGCGCAGGCAGAATAATGATCAGGGCCATACAGAGATAAACATAGATAAAGGCCTGGTGGCTTAACCCCTGTTGCCCCAGTGCCGACTGACCAAACGCGCCCAGCAGCAGGCCCGCGACGGTTACCCCGATACTCATTGAAAGCTGCATGATCATCGACAGCAGGCTGTTACCGCTGGATGCCAGATCGTCCGGCAGCTCTTTCAGCGTCAGCGTGTTCATTGAGGAGAAGCGAATCGCATTCACCATCCCTTGCAGGAATAACACCAGCGGCAGCATGGCCGTCCAGCCCAGCATAGCCACCAGCGGAAACAGCAACACCACCAACGCCAGACCTACCGTCGATCCCACCAGCACGTTGCGATAGCCGAACAGGTTAACGATACGGACCACGATGCGTTTCATGCCCATATTGCCAAGCACCATCGCAATCATCATTAAACCGGCATGAAACGGGCTGAAACCCATTCCGATCTGTAAAAAAAGCGGCGTCATAAAAGGTAACATCCCGCTGCCGATGCGGCCCGCCAGGCTACCGAGTAAACCGATGGAGAACACCCGATTATCAAACAGCTTCAGGCTAAACAGCGCATCGTCGTTGTGGCGCGCATGCAGCAGGTAAAACAGCAGGGAACCTGTGCCTGTCAGGATCATCGCCGCCAGCAACAACGCGGAGCCGCCGCTGCTGCGCTGGCCATCAAGCGCCAGCGTCAGGGTTGCCATGCCCGCAGCCAGCAGAATAAAACCCAAAAAATCGAAGCGTCGTGGCGGCATGGCGTAGTTGGGTAACAGCTTTAAGGTGGCAATAGCGCCGATCACGCCAACCGGGATATTAATCAGGAAAATCCAGTGCCAGCTGGCATATTCCACCAGCACCCCGCCGAGTGCCGGACCCAGTAGCGGACCAATCTGGCCGGGCAGGGTGACGAACGTCATGGCGGACATATATTGATCGCGCGGCACAATGCGCATCACCGTCAGCCTGCCTACCGGCACCATCATGGCCCCGCCGATGCCCTGCAGTACGCGTGCCACGAGCAACTGATCCAGCGTGTGGGATAACCCGCACATCAGCGAACCCAGGCTGAACAGCACGATGGCGCTGAAGAAGATATTTCTGACGCCAAACCGATCGGCCAGCCAGCCGCTCAGGGGCAGGGTGACCGCCACCGTTAACACGTAGGCGACAATGACCGAATGCATATGCAATGGGCTCACGCCCAGATCGTGGGCCATGGACGGGATGGCCGTATTGACGATGGTGGTATCCAGCGCCTGCATAAAGAAGCCAAAGGCGACAATCCATAACTGCCAGCGGACCGTTACGCTCTGCATGATAGTTACCCCTTAGTGCTGCGTCGCATTCATTGTCTGAGTGCGCTTTTTGCGTCGCAGTTTATCCATCATTAAGTACACCACTGGCGTGGTATACAGGGTAAGGAGCTGGCTCATGATCAGCCCGCCCGCAATGGTGATCCCTAACGGCTGGCGCAGTTCCGCGCCATCTCCGCTGGTCAGCACCAGAGGGAGTGCGCCAAACAACGCGGCCAGGGTAGTCATTAAAATAGGGCGGAAACGCAGCAGGCAGGCCTGGAAAATGGCATCGCGGGCGCTCAGGTTACCCTTACGTTCTGCCTCCAGGGCGAAGTCCACCATCATGATGGCGTTCTTTTTAACGATCCCGATTAATAACAGAATACCGATCAGGGCAATCAGGCTGAACGGCGTATCAAACAGCTCCAGCGCCAGCAGCGCACCGACGCCTGCCGAGGGCAACGTTGAAAGAATGGTCAAAGGATGCACGTAGCTCTCATAGAGAATGCCCAGCACAATATAGACTGCCGCAATGGCGGCCAGCATCAGCCACAGCTGGCTGCTCTGTGATTGCTGGAAAGCCTGCGCGGTACCGGCAAAGCTGCCGCGCACGCTGGACGGCACGCCCAGCGCGGTCATGGTGCGGTCGATGGCCTCCGACGCCTGTGACAGGGAAACACCTTCTGGCAGGTTAAAGGAAATGGTCGATGCGGCAGACAGCCCCTGATGATTAACGGACAGCGGGGCATTAGCTGGCTGCCATTTGGCAAACCAGGCGAGCGGGATCGGTTTGCCCTCGCTGTTAATCACAAACATCTGATTCAGCGCGCTGATGTCCTGGGTATAGCGGGGGTCCACTTCCATGACGACCTTGTACTGGTTCAGCGGCTGGTAAATGGTGGAGATCTGGCGCTGACCAAATGCATCATTTAACAGGGCGTTGGCTTCTGAGACGTTGATTCCCAGCCGCGCCATGCTGGCGCGATCGTAGGTCAGGGCCATTTCACTGCCCTTATCCTGTTGGTCGGAGTTGACGTCAGCCAGTTCCGGCAGGGCGGTAAAGGCCTGGCGGATTTGGGGTTCCCAGGTGCGAAGCGCAGCAAGATCGTCTGACAGCAGCGAGTACTGATAGCTGGCATTGGCTTCGCGACCGCCCACCCGAATATCCTGCACTGCATTGAGATACAGGTTGGCTCCGGGTTCGTTTGCCAGTTTCGTACGCAACCGGGCAATCACCGCCTGAGCATTGTCTTTTCGTTCAGACAGCGGTTTCAGAGAAATAAACATCAGCCCCATGTTGGTGCGCATCCCGCCGGTGAAGCCCACCACGCTGGACACATCGGGATCGGCACCGACGATTTTCATAAAGTCTTCCAGCTTACCGCGCATCGCCTGAAACGAAATACTTTGGTCGGCTGAGATAAAGCCAGACAGGCGACCAGTGTCCTGCTCGGGCAGGAAGGTTTTGGGAATACTGATAAACAGCCATACCGTCAGGGCCACTGTCCCCAGCAGCAGCAACAGTACCCAGCGCGCATGGTTCAGTACCACGGTCAGTGAGCGTGCATAACCGCACTGCACCGCCAGCAGCAGCCGTCCAAATCCCCGTCGTTGCGGTTGACTGCGCGGCGCATGGGGCTTGAGCAGGTAAGCACACATCATCGGCGTCAGCGTGACAGAGACAAACAGGGAGATCAGGATGGCGACCGACAGCGTGATAGAAAATTCGGCGAAGAAGCGACCAATCAATCCGCCCATCATTAGCAGCGGCAGGAATACCGCAATTAATGAGAGGCTCATCGACAGCACGGTGAAGCCGACTTCACGCACGCCTTTTAGCGCAGCAGCCATGGGTTTCATCCCGGCTTCCACATGACGGGCGATGTTTTCCAGCACCACAATGGCATCATCCACTACAAATCCGGTGGCGATCGTCAGGGCCATCAGTGACAGGTTATTCAGGCTGAAGCCGCATAAATACATCGCGGCGAAGGTGCCGATCAGCGATACCGGCACCGCCACGGCAGGGATCAGCGTGGCGCGACCAGAGCGTAAAAACACAAACACCACCAGAATCACCAACGCGACGGCAATTACCAGCGACTGTTCCACTTCCTCAAGCGAGGCGCGGATGGTGGGCGAGCGGTCCTGCGCCACCTCAAGGTTAATGGCCGCAGGGATAATCTCGTGCAGTTCGGGCAGTTCGGCACGAATGCGATCCACCGTGTCAATCACGTTCGCATCGGCGGTTTTGCGTATGACCAGCAACACCGCCGGTTTACCCCGTGACATCCCGGCGTTACGCACGTCCTGTACCGAATCCTGCACCGTGGCAACATCCGACAGGCGCACCGCCGCGCCATTGTTGTAATGCACCACCAGGGGCTGATATTCACTGGCGGTTTGCAGCGCATCGTTGGTGCGCAGCTGCCACCGTTGTTGACGGTCTTCTAGCGCGCCCTGCGGACGACGCTGGTTGGCGTTAGAAATGGCCTGCCGTACCGCGTCCAGGGAAACGCCCTGGTTAAACAGGGCCTGCGGGTTCAGCGCAACGCGCACGGCGGGCAAAGAGCTGCCGCCTACGGTGACATCGCCAACGCCGTTAATCTGCGACAGCTTCTGCGCCAACTGTGTGGAGGCGTAATCGTAGAGCTGAGCCGGGCTGAACAGGTCGGAGGTCAGCGTCATGATCATGATCGGCGCATCAGACGGGTTAGCTTTGCGATAGGTCGGGCGCGAAGGCATACCGGTGGGGAGCAGGCTTTGCGCAGCGTTGATCGCCGCCTGGACATCCCGCGCCGCACCATTAATGTCACGATCAAAATCGAAAACCATGATGATGCGGGTCGATCCCAGGGAACTGGTGGAGGTCATTTCGCTGACGCCGGCGATGCGGCCCAGGGAACGTTCCAGCGGCGTGGCGACTGACGAGGCCATCGTTTCCGGCGAGGCACCGGGCAGAGAAGCCGACACCATAATCACCGGAAAATCCACCTGAGGCAGCGGGGCGACGGGCAGCAGGCGAAAGCCCAGCATCCCGGCCAGCGCAATCGCCAGCGTCAGCAGCGTGGTGGCAACCGGGCGATGGATAAACAGCGCAAAAAATTTCACTGCTGTTCCTCCGTGTGACCGAGGCGGCGACGCAGGTTATGCGCCAGTCGGTCAAACAGCAGGTAAATAACCGGTGTGGTAAACAGGGTCAAAATCTGGCTGAGGATCAGGCCGCCGACCATAGCAATACCCAGCGGTTGGCGTAATTCTGCGCCGACGCCGGTGCTCAGCATCAGCGGTAACGCCCCCAGCAGCGCGGCCAGCGTGGTCATCAGAATAGGTCGGAAACGCAGCAGGCAGGCCTGATAGATCGCGTCATACGGCTTCATGCCCTGTTCACGCTCCGCAGCCAGGGCAAAGTCAATCATCATGATGGCGTTCTTTTTCACGATGCCAATCAGCAAAATGATGCCGATGATCGCCACGATATCCAGCTCGTTGCCGCTTATCATCAGGGCCAGCAAGGCACCCACACCTGCGGTTGGCAGGGTTGAAAGAATGGTGATGGGATGAATAAAACTCTCGTACAGGACGCCCAGCACGATATACATCGCCACGACAGCCGCCACAATCAGCCACACCGTGCTCGTCAGTGCTGCTTCAAACGCCAGGGTGCTGCCCTGGAACTGCGTCATCACCTCTGACGGCATACCAAGCTGTTCTTCGGCCTGGGTTATCGCCTTTGTGGCATCTTCCAGCGAATAGCCTTTCGCCACATTAAACGAGAAGGTGGCAGACGGAAACTGGCTCAGGTGGTTGATGGTCAAAGGCGCATGGCGCTGCTCAATGCTGGCGATAGCATTTAAGGGAACGCTGCCGCCGTCGGTACTGATCAGGCGAATACCCTCCAGACTTTGCAGGCCCTGCGTGGTGCTGTTGTCCTGCTCCAGCACCACACGGTACTGGTTTGCCTGGGTATAAATGGTGGAGATCAGCCGCTGCCCAAAAGCATCGTAGAGCGCGTTATCCACATCCGCCATGCTGATACCCAACCGGCTGGCGCTGTCACGATCGACTTTGATATAGGCTTCCAGGCCCTGATCCTGCCAGTCGCTGCTGACATCTTGCAGCGCGGGCAGTTTCTGCAAGGCGCTCACCAGCGCAGGAACCCAGGTGCTGAGTGAGTCCAGCGATCCGGACTGCAGCGTAAACTGATAGGGCGTGCGGCTGGCCTGGGTATCAATCGTCAGATCCTGAACCGCCTGGAGCCACAGCGTGACGCCGGGGATCATGCTGATTTGCTGTTGCAGTCGCTGCTGAATCTCAGGAATACGTTCGCTGCGCGCATCCAGCGGTTTAAGGTTGATCTGCAACCGGGCACTGTTGAGTGACGGATTGGTGCCGTCGACGCCCACAAACGAAGTCAGGCTTTGTACCGCGGGATCTTTCATTATCACCGAGGCAACGTCACGGGTGCGCTCAGCCATGCTGGCGTAAGACACCGACTGCGGGGCCTGCAGAGTGCCCTGGATGATGCCGTTATCCTGCTGCGGGAAAAAGCCTTTAGGAATCGCGATCCATAACAAGACGGTAAGCAGCATCGTGCCAAGTGCCACGGATAGCGTCAGCCAGGGATGGTTAAGCACCCGACTCAGCCCGCGACCGTACACCGCAATCACTCGCTCAAACATAGCTTCGCTGGCGCGGGAAAAGCGGTTTTGCCTGCGCAGCGATTCTGCGCTCAACATGCGGGCGCACATCATCGGCGTCAGGGTGAGCGAGACCACGGCTGAAATCAAAATCGCCACCGCCAGCGTCACCGCAAATTCGCGGAACAGACGGCCGATGACATCACCCATAAACAGCAGCGGGATTAGCACCGCAATCAGTGAAAACGTTAGAGAGATAATGGTAAAGCCAATTTCGCCCGCGCCCTTCAGGGCGGCCGTCATGGGTTTTTCGCCTTTCTCGATATAGCGCGAGATGTTCTCAATCACGACGATGGCATCGTCTACGACAAAGCCTGTGGCGATGGTCAGCGCCATCAGCGTCAGGTTGTTGATGGAAAAACCCAAAAAATACATCGCCGCAAAGGTGCCAATCAGCGACAGGGGCACTGCCACGGCCGGAATAATGGTGGCAGGCACGTTACGCAAAAACAGGTAGATGATCATCACCACCAACCCCATTGCCAGCATCAGTTCATGCTGGGTGTCGCTGACGGACGCACGAATGTTGGTGGTGCGGTCAGTGACCAGTTTCACGTCGACTGATTTAGGCAGGCTGGCGATCAGTGACGGCAGCATGGCGCGAATGCTATCGGCGGTGGCAATAATGTTGGCACCTGGTTGGCGTTGCACATTCAGCACAATGGCTGGTTCACGGTTGGACCAGGCACCCAGCCAGCTGTTTTCTGCGCCCTGTTCAATGGTTGCCACATCCGCCAGGCGCACCGGTGCACCATTTTTATAACTGACGATCAACTGGCGGTAATCCTCTACGGATTTCATCTGATCGTTGGCGGAAAGCGTGACCGAGCGGGTAGGGCCATCCAGGCTGCCTTTCGCGGAGTTGACATTGGCATTGGTGATCGCCGTGCGCACCGTTTCGCTGGTCAGCCCCATGGCGGCCAGCGCCTGGCTGTTCATCTTCACGCGCACCGCCGGACGCTGACCGCCCGTCAGCGTCACCAGACCGACGCCGGTGACCTGCGATATTTTCTGCGCCACGCGCGTTTCCACCATGTCCTGCACCTGGGTTAACGGCATGCTGCTGGTGGTGACGGCCAGAGTCATAATCGGTGGATCGGCCGGATTGACTTTGCTGTAAACCGGCGGATTCGGCAGGTCACTGGGCAGCAGGTTGGTGGCAGAGTTGATCGCCGCCTGCACTTCCTGCTCCGCCACATCAAGCGGCAGCGTCAACTGAAATTGCAGCGTGACGATTGAGGCGCCACCCGAGCTTTGCGATGCCATCTGTTTCAGTCCGGACATCTGGCCGAACTGGCGTTCAAGCGGGGCGGTAATGGAGGAGGTCACCACATCCGGGCTCGCCCCGGGGTACAGCGTAACGACCTGAATCGTCGGATAATCCACTTCAGGCAGGGCAGAGACCGGCAAAAAGCGGTAACCCAGAATCCCCGCCAGTAAAATGGCAATCATCAGTAAGGTGGTCGCGACCGGACGCAGGATAAACTGGCGTGACGGCCCTCCGCTGTGGTCAGGAGGCATAACCTGCATTACTCAGATTCCCCTTTGGACGGCAAGCTGGTGCGGGTCTCTTTTGTGGCGCGACTCTGCGCGGCAACCACTTCGACTTTTGCCCCTTCTGTCAGGCGGTCCAGCCCGTCGGTGACGACGCGGTCGCCTGCGTTGAGTCCGGCGCTGATTACCACTTTCTGGCTGTCCTGCAGACCGGCGGTCACGCTTTTCTTACTGACCTTGTCTTCACTGTTGATCACCCAGACAAAGTGGCCTTCATTCCCCATTTGCAGCGCTGCGGTGGGAATCACGACGGCATCCTGTAAGGTATTCACCTTCAGGCGCGCATTAACAAACTGGTTAGGAAAGAGCAGGTCATCCTGATTATCAAAGCGCGCTTTAATTTTAATCGTGCCGGTGGTCACATCAATCTGGTTATCCAGACTGAGCAGTTTACCGCGGGTGATCAAATGCTGATTGCTGCGATCCCAGGCTTCGACCAGTAAAGGTTCGCCAGTTTTCTGCGCCTGCATGATCTGGCTGATAGTGTTTTCAGCCACGCTGAACACCACATCGACCGGATGCGTTTGAGTAATCACCACCAGGCCATTGGTGTCGCCGCTGGTAATGTAGTTGCCGATATCAACCTGCTTCAGACCCACGCGGCCATCGATAGGTGAAGTGATGCGACTGTAAGTCAGATTCAGTTGGGCGCTGGCAACGCTGCCTTCATCGGCTTTTATTGTGCCCAGGGTTTCATTCACCAGGGCGCTCTGTGTGTCCAGATCCTGCTGGGAAACCAGCGAGGTTTTCGCCAGCTTCTGGTAACGGGCTAAATCGCGGCGTGCGTTCGCCAGGGTAGCCTGGTCGCGCGCCAGCTGACCCTGTGCCTGCATGAGGGCTACCTGATAGGGACGGGGATCGATCTCGGCGAGCAGATCGCCGGCTTTCACCTGCTGGCCTTCTGTGAAGTGGATAGCCATCAGATTCCCATCCACCCTGCTACGCACCGTCACGGTGTTGGCGGCTGTCACGGTGCCTAACCCATTCAGGTATTGCGGCACACTCTCTTTGACCGCACTGGCCGCCTGCACCGGCGCTAAGGGCTTATGCGCGCCACTGCCTCTTTTACCATGTGCAGACTGGCCGGATGCGTCACCGTCGCTTGCGGGTTGGGCCGGATGCTTCCACCAGTAATAGCCGCCTGCGGCCACGGCAATCACCACCAGCGCAATCAACGCTTTTTTCATAACAGGGTATCGGTTGTTCATTGTTGTTGTTGCTCTCCAGCACTGTCTTTCCAGGGCGCGGGCTTAAAAGGTTGCCTGCAAACCACGAATTGTAGTCGTCCCTGCGGGTAAAAATTTGAAGGAATTAAGGATATCTGTCAGCACTGCGTAATTATGTCGATTTTCTGAAGACATATTGTCGTTTAATTGATGGGCCGTATTCATAACGCATTTGAATGAGTGTGCCACAGAATAGCGCGTGATGAGCTGTTGTGGTCAGGAAATGATTTATTAAATTCATCAATGGCAACAAGCGCAAAAAGCCAGAAGGGGCAGGTGTCGGGCGGCAATACGCAGCGCGGAGCGGCGTGAAAACGCCAGCGTTTGCCCGCAGGAAGGCGAGCAAAAGGCATGAGGTGACGTCAGGTGAACGAATGATGCAGAGAGGGCGCTTCAGCGGCGCGAGGAGCGCAGAGCCTTGATACCGACTCTGGCGACATCGCCGGCCGTTGACGCTGTCCTTTTACTGTCTCACCCGGCAGGGTCAGGCAAACATCACCTCTGCCCAGCGCGCCAGACCTGCGGTGACCGAGGCAAAATCGTCTCCACCAGCAATGGGCGTACCCGGCAGGGCCTGCTGCAGTGCGACGCGTAAAAGAGGCGAGCGGGCGCTGCCGCCGGTGAGATAGATCACTTCGGGTTTGATATTGCTGGTTGCCAGCGCCAGCTGTACCTGCTCCAGAATCTTCTCCAGCGGCTGGCTGATTGCATCCTGCAGGGTGGTCACGCTGATATCGGCCTGTAAACCGGCGGTGATAAAATCCAGGGATGCCGTAAAGTCGGGGCGATCGGACAGGGCGATCTTGCTTTCTTCGGCGGTCCGGACCAGGCGATAACTCAGCTTCTGCTGCCATACCTTGAGTAAATGGGCGACGGCGACAGGATTTTCTGCCTCGCGGACTAAATCGCGCAGCATCTTGCCGCAGGCGGTGCTGTAAAAATCGCTTTGCGCAGGCACATCGTTGATGGCGACGGCGTTCCACCAGGGCAGGGCAGGCAGGGCAGTGCCTTTCTGGGTGTTACCGCCCGCGCCCAGTAAGGGCATCAGCGCCTTGAACGCCAGCATAATATCCAAATCGTTCCCGCCCACGCGGCAACCGCTGTGGCCCAGCAGACTTTCACGCCGATCTGACAGGTTGCGCCACTGCGGGCCCATCAGCAGCATCGAGCAGTCGGTGGTTCCCCCGCCAATATCGACCACCAGCACGCGGGTTTCCTTATCCAGCGTTGCCTCAAAATCCAGGCCCGCCGCCACTGGCTCAAATTGAAATTCCACATCCCGGAAGCCCGCGCGTTTCGCCGCACGTAACAAAATGCCCTGTGCCTGCTGATTCGCGTCTTCGCTGCCTAATCCTTGAAAGTTAACCGGACGGCCTATCACCGCCTGGTCGATCGGCTGCTGGGTCTGCGTTTCACCCTGTTGGCGAATGTGCAGCATCATGGCGCAGACCAGATCTTCAAAAAAGGCAATCTGCTGCGGTTTCAGGCCCGTGGCACCCAGAAAAGATTTAGGGGATTTAACAAACCAGACATCTTCAGGATCGACCATGTAATGCTGGAGCGCGGTCAGGCCAAACTGAATGCTGTCGGGTAAAACATCGATATCTTCTTCGCGGTTGTAGCGTAGCGCCCGCTGCAGCAGCGCCGTACTTTCCTGTTCAGGTGTGGCAACCTGATGATGGCGATAGAGCCATTCCGTCACGGCTTCACGTGTAGGGGAGCAAATCATGGACGGCAGCAGGCGTTGACCCTTCTCCAGCGTTAACAGCCGTGGCGAGCCATTTTCGCTGACCGCAATGGAACAGTTAGCCGTACCGTAATCGAATCCAATGAACATTTTTCGCCCCCAGGCAGGAAAAAAGGGGGCGACTTTAGCGCAGCTGAAAGGTCGTGGCAAGCGGTGAGCGGCAGAATTAGCGAATCGCGAAAAGGGACTCTTCCGCCAGTTTACTCAGTGGCTGGCGTTCTGCGACCGCGCTTCCCCAGACGCCGTCAACGTCGAGACGGGTGAGCGTGGTGAGAACGGCTGGAACCGAAACCGGGCCTGCAAGCAGGGTAATATCACGCTGGCTGGTCTGGCTCTGAATAATGGAGATCAGCATCTCATCCATCAGATTATTGTGCAGGTTAGCTACCAGCTCCGGGGCCAGAATCAGGCAGTCAACGACCTTGCCGGTGAGCTGATTAAAGGCATCCAGATTACGGCCAAAATGCTGCAATACGATGCGACAGCCCGCCTGGCGTAGTTTCGTCAACGCGCCGATCAGGCGCTCACCGCTGGCAAGGACGCTGGCGGCGTTAAGCGCAATCCCGCTATGGCTATCGGCCAGACCCGATTCCGCGAAGCGAAAACACAGGTTTTCGACAAAGGCCGGATCGTAAAGCGCGTTCACATCAAGGGGCAATATCAAGGCGATGCCTTTTTGGCTCATTGTTGAAATACGCTGACCGAAAAAGGCCGCAACGATATTGTCTTCCAGTCGGCGTTTCAGCGCCTCATCGGTCAGGTTGTTACGCAGCAGATGCTCATCAATAAGCAACCCTTCCTCGGTGAACAGCTGAATCTCCACCAGCCAGACGCTGGCAGAATGAGGCTTACCGGGCGGCGCGACCGCCCATACCTGCATTTCAACCTGCAAGGCATCCAGCATCGTCAGATCCAGGGCGTGAGGGTTTCCCATCAACGCGAGAGGGTGCTGCTCATACACCATATAGCGGCCCCGGCCGCTTCGCTTGGCGTTATAACAGGCAATATCCGCCTGCGAAAGGACATCACTGCTCTGCGCGTTTTGAGCGGAGATTTGCGTAATGCCCGCGCTGGCACCGACCTGATAAGCGCGCCCCAGCCATTCAAAACAGTAGTCACTGACGGCGCGAACGATGTTTTCGACCTCTTCGCAGGCCTGATCGACCCGGCATTCGGGCATCAGGATGGCAAACTCGTCGCCGCCGAGCCGGGCCAGGAAGTCGCTGCCGCGCAGGCGGTGGCGCATTAAGTCCGAGAGTTCGCTTAGCAGGGCGTCCCCGGCGGCATGTCCCGCGCTGTCGTTGACCGCCTTAAATTTATCAAGGTCAATAAACACCAGCACGTGCTGATTCTGATGCTCGACAGCGTCGGAAAGCAGTCGCTTAAGTTGCAGCTCAAAGCTGGCCCGGTTAGGTAATCGGGTCAGCGTATCGTGCAGGGCGCTGTAACTCAGGCGTTTCATCACTTTACGTGACTCGCTGACGTCCTGGATAACCAGCACCGCACCGCGCTCGGTGCCAGATTCAGATTTGAGCGGCGTAATACTGTAATGGATATCAATATGTTCGCCGTTCAGCGTGTGTAATACCCACTCTTCAGACAGGTAGGGCGCGGTTTTTTCGGAGGGGATGTGGTTCAGCAGCAGGTTTTCGACTTCAGGGCCATGACGACCATGGGTGATATGCAATAGTTCGCTGACCGGTTTGCCTGCCGCGGCATCCTGAGACCAGCCCGTCATTTTTTCCGCCACAGGGTTCATAAAGGTCACGCGCATCTCCTGATCGGTACTGATAACAGCCTCACCGATAGAGTCCAGCGTGATCATCATGCGCTCTTTTTCCTGAAACAGTGCATCATTCAAATTACGTAACGGCGTGATGTCTTGGGAGATCCCCAGGATGCGCTCAATACGGCCATCTTTACTGAGCAGGCGATTAGCCTGAGTACGAATCCAGTAGTGCTCATCCTCACGCACCACCCGATACTCCATCTGGAACGCACTGCTTTGTTCAATAGCGCCTTGTATCGTCATCACGCAATACTCACGATCGGCGGGATGGACCATCTTCACCCAGAGCTCGTAGCTGGGCGATTCATAGGATTTCATGCCAAACAGCTCGAACATGCGTTTATCCCAAAGCACTTCGCCGCTGATCATGTCCCATTCCCATACGCCGATGCCGCCTGCTTCATTCGCCAGCGTAATCCGCTCCATCAGACGCTGATTCACCAGTTCGCTCTGTTTCAGTTCGGAGATATCGATAATCTGCGCAATAAAATAGAGCGGTTGCTGCGCGTTATCGCGCACCAGGGAGATGGTCAGCCGTACCCAGACTATTTCGCCGTCTTTACGAAAATAGCGCTTTTCCAGCGTGTAGGAATAAATTTTGCCTTCGAGCAGCTTCTCCAGTCGCTTCTGATCGTCATAGATGTCGTCGGGATGGGTAATTTGCAGGAAGGTTAGTTTGGTGAGTTCATGCTCGGGATAACCCAGCGTATCGCACAAGGATTTATTCACCTGAAGCCATCGGCCTTCTACAGAAACCAGCGCCATGCCAATGGCTGAATACTCCATGGCATGACGAAAACGGGTTTCGCTCTCGCTAATGTGATGCTTTTCATGGCGGAAAGCATCCATCACTAACGACATGATATGACAGGGGATTAAAACCATCAAAAACGGAAGCCAACTGGTGATGACCGCATAGGCGCTGACGGTAGGCGTGACCTTAATCCAGTCTAATGACAGCAGTAACGCCATAAAGCTGGCGTTAAGAAAAAACAGCACAAAGGCTTCGACCTTGGGCAGCCGCACGGCACACCAGAACAGCACGACCAAAATAAAGGTAAACGGCCAGGGTAAGAACCGCAGCGATAAATAGCTGGCGGTGAGCGTCAGAACGAGGGTGATAAGCGTTTCAAACAGCGACGCGCGTTTCAGATAATCGTGCGGCAGTGGCCAGGAGAGCAGCAGCAAAACCGGGCCAAGGGCGAGCATGCCGATAATTTCTGAAATCACCCAGGTATAAAAGAAGGCAAACGACGCCTGTTCACCCACGTGCAGTACCCACAGGGCAAGGGTGCCGCCAATAACCGGAGAAATGATGCCGGTGGCAATGACAAAGCGTATCCAGTCATTTAGCGAAACCAGCGGCGCATCCCGGTTAAGTAATGCGCGTAATAAAAATCCGCCCATCAGGGCCTGCAACAGATTAAGCAGCGCAAATTTTAAATTTGAAAGGGCAGGGCCGATGATCAATGCGTTTGCCACCGCCGTACCAATTAAGCAGGCAAGAAGCAAAAAGGGCAGCTGGCGTGAAGTGCAACGAAAAACCACGATGGTCATCAGTGCCGTTGAGAACCAGAGCGGCGAAATTTTACCGCTGACCACAATTAGTTCAAGACAGAACAACGTAAGGACGAAGGAAGCCAGGCTAAGCCAGCAGGCGTGTAGCCACGTGTTAGGTGATTTATCTGACGAGGCCAGTGTCTCAACGATCATTTATCGATCCAGCAGGAAGCAAGATAGTGCAATGGAATGCGGTGCGCGAGCCATTGTTATTGGAAGAATGCTAGCACATTTGGTAGAAAAAACAGGGGGGAAATCATTAAATTGCGGTATTCGTTGGATTGAATGGCGCGCGCCAGCACGCGCCATTCAGTTTATCAGTCGCGGAAAAGATCGGCCCTTGTATAAGGTTTTTCCATGCCAGCCAGACGGGCAGAAAACTGCTCCAGAAACTGTTGTGTCGTTGCTATCCGGCCGTGCCCCAGCAGCAGTACCGGGACCAGGAGCGCCGCGGCAATTTGTGGCCAGCTAAAGCCCTTCAGCGCCGTTTGCCGTTGCGACAGTAAAAACGCGGTACTGAGCGTAAAGCCCAGCAACAGCCCGGTCAGTACCTCACTAATGGAATGGGCATGAATGACCAGTCGTGACAGACCTACCATCAATGGAATGACATAGCCCACACCAATAGCAAAGACGCGCCACCGGCTTGACCAGCGCCCTGATATTAACCAAAGCATAACTGGCCACAAGGTAGCGGACATGGCGCTGTGACCGCTAAACCCGGTGAAGTTAAAGCGGGCGCTACCGATACCAAAACCAAGAAACAGTATTTTGGACACGCTGACAACCAACCCGGCTAAACCAAACGCCATGATCCAGTACCATACGGTGCGGCGGTTATCGCTTTTCCACGGCAAAATCAGTGCAATAATCACCGCCGTGGGAATCAACAACATACTGTCACCAAAATAGGTGAGGGTCTTCCAGAGCATAGTCTTCCTTTATTCTTCTTCGGGCAAAACGCCCTTATTCATCAGCCACATCAGGCCCGACAGGTGCTGTGCGTCGTCATTCTGTTTTGTGCTGCTAGTTTATCGGTGAAATCCGTTAGGTTAAAAGGGGAAAGTCTGAAAAGGGAGAATGCCATTTCTCTGGCATCAAAAGGCCGAAATCCCTATACTTAGCGCCAACTCACCCTCTCCGTTCAGCCCCATTAACTGGGTGCGCAGTTTGCGCACAGTTTCTGGCTCCAGTATCAGGTTTTTAAAAGTATGACTGACAAGTCTCATCAGTGCGTGATCGTTGGCATTGCAGGTGCATCCGCATCCGGTAAAAGTTTAATCGCCAGTACTCTCTATCGTGAAATCCGCGACCAGGTGGGCGATGAACATATCGGCGTTATTCCTGAAGATGCGTATTACAAAGATCAAAGTCACCTCACCATGGAAGAGAGGGTTAAAACCAATTATGACCATCCCAGCGCGATGGATCATGATTTGTTATTACAGCATTTGCGTGCGGTAAAAGCAGGACAGGACATTGAGTTACCCGTGTACAGCTATGTCGAGCACACCCGTACGAAAGAAACGCTGCAAATTAAGCGTAAAAAAGTCATCATCCTTGAAGGCATTTTACTGTTGACCGATGCGCGCCTGCGTCAGGAACTGAATTTCTCCATCTTTGTGGATACGCCGCTCGACATTTGTCTGATGCGTCGTATGAAGCGTGATGTGAATGAACGTGGTCGTTCAATGGACTCCGTGATGAGCCAGTATCAGAAAACGGTTCGCCCTATGTTTCTGCAATTCATTGAACCCTCCAAACAATATGCAGATATTATTGTGCCGCGCGGGGGTAAAAACCGTATCGCCATTGATATCCTCAAGGCCAAGATTAACCAGTTCTTCGAGTAGTTTACGTCTCAAAGGACGTGGCGCGAACAGGTTAACAGCACAGATGCGCCCTGTTCGCTACACTTACTTCATGGAGTTACCGCAATGAGATTATGCGACCGCGATATTGAAGCCTGGCTTGATAGCGGAAAACTGGCGATTACGCCGCGGCCACCCGTAGAACGTATCAATGGTGCAACGGTTGACGTCCGTTTAGGCAATCAGTTCCGTACTTTCAGTGGACATACCGCTGCCTTTATCGACCTGAGTGGCCCGAAGGACGAAGTGAGTGCCGCGCTCGATCGCGTGATGAGCGATGAGATCGTTCTCCCCGAAGGCGAGGCGTTCTTCCTGCATCCAGGAGAGCTGGCTCTGGCGGTAACGCTGGAATCCGTCACCATTCCTGACGACCTCGTAGGCTGGCTGGACGGACGCTCCTCGCTGGCGCGCCTGGGTTTGATGGTCCATGTGACCGCGCACCGTATCGATCCAGGCTGGCAGGGCCGTATCGTGCTGGAGTTCTATAATTCGGGCAAACTGCCCCTGGCGCTGCGCCCCGGGATGCTGATTGGTGCACTAAGCTTTGAGCCGCTTTCCGGGCCAGCCGCGCGCCCTTATAATCGCCGTGAGAACGCGAAATATCGAGGCCAGCAGGGTGCTGATGCCAGTCGTATCGATAAAGACTAATTCATGAGGATGTGATGAGAAGAGTGATAACCACGCTGGCCATCTTACTGGTGGTGGTCGTAGCAGGCTTGACCGCGCTGGTTTTGCTGGTCAATCCCAACGACTTTCGTAGCTACATGGTACAACAGGTCGAACAGCGCAGCGGTTATCAACTTACCATCAACGGCGATTTGCGCTGGCATGTCTGGCCAAAACTCAGCATTCTTGCCGGTCGTATGAGTCTGACGGCGCCCGGTGCGTCGCAGCCCGTTGTTTCTGCAGACAATATGCGCCTGGATGTAAACCTCCTGCCTTTATTGTCGCATCAGTTGAGCGTCAGCCAGGTGATGCTGAAAAATGCCGTGGTGCGCGTGACGCCTGACAGTGCCGCACAGGCCCCGCAGGATGCGCCGCGCGGCCCGCACAATACCGAGCCGACCTCTTCTGCCCAGTGGTCATTCGATATTGACAAGCTTCAGCTGTCGGACAGCCTGTTTATCTGGCAACAGCCGGGCGGTGATGCGTTCACCTTCCGCAATCTGAATCTGGATATGGAGCAGGATCAGTCCAGCGTGGCAACGATCACGCTGAATACCAGCCTGACGCGCAACCAGCGCACGGCGCTAGTCAATCTGAAAGGCCGGCTGGACAAATCACAGTATCCTCATCAGTTAAGCGGTCAGCTCGATCAGCTGGATTACGATCTGTCTGGTGCCAGCCTGCCGCCGCAGGGCATTAAAGGTACGCTGAGCTTTCAGGGACGCTGGAATGCCGACAGGAATACCTTTGCCGTCACCGACCTGAAGCTTAACGCCAACGACAGCGTTCTCAGCGGCAATGCGCAAGGCAACCTCACGCCACCGCAACAACTGGCGCTGGACCTTCATGCCACTTCACTCGATATGGACAACCTGCTGTTTATCTCATCCCTGACCCAGCAGGTGAGTGGGCAAAGCAGCCAGATCGCCCCTGCGCCGGTGATTGCCGATCAGCGCGAACCCACGAATGCGGACTCGCCGCTCAACGATATCGATCTGGATGTCAAACTGCAGGCGGATAAGGCGGTGTGGCGAGGTCTTAGCCTCACCAAACTCGCTGTGGATGCGGTTAACCAACAGGGCTTGATGACACTGCGCACGCTGTCTGGCTCAGTAGGACAGGGCAGTTTCTCTGTTCCCGGCAGCATTGATATTCGTCAGCCCGTTACTCATGTCACCTTTAAGCCGGTGCTGAACCAGGTTGATATCCAGCCCTTGTTAAAGGCGCTTGCCTTGCCGCAGTCGTTACAGGGAACGGTGGATCTTAATGGCGATTTGGCGGGTGATAATCTTACCCTTGAGGATGCGAAACGCAGCTGGCAGGGCAAAGCGGATATCCGTGTGAGCCACCTCAAGCTGGCACAAATTGACTTGCAGCAGATGGTGCGTCGCGCCGTCGCACGCGTCAGCGACCGTATCAGCAGTGACGATCAGGCATCAGGGCAGGGCATCGACGACATTAGCGGCCAGCTTGCGCTGAAAAAAGGGCAACTCACCTTTAGCCATCTTAACGGTACCAGTAAGCAACTGGCATTACGGGGCGACGGCAGTGTCAATATGGTGCAGCAACAGTTAGACGTGACGCTGAGCCTGACGCTGAGCGGCTGGCAGGGTGATGAAAAACTGGTTGCAGCGCTCTCCAGCCAGGCGATCCCGTTTCGTATCTACGGCAGCTGGGATAATCCACAATATACGCTGCCGGTTGACGATGTGCTCCGTGATAAGTTGCAAAACGAGGCTAAAACACGTCTGAATCAGTGGCTCGATCGTCAGCAGACCAAAGACAGCCACCAGGATTCGCCGCGCCCATAAAGGTGCGCCTTCAGTGCGGCGCGTCGGGGTTTGGCAGGATTTCTACCTTCTGAATCCGGTGGTGTTCAACCTGCAGGGTGCGTAACCGGTAATCGCCGAGTGCGATCTCTTCGCCTTCCTGCGGGATCGTCTGCAGTCGGTCCATCACCAGCCCGGCAAGCGTGTGATAATTACGTTTGTCGTCCAGCGGCAAGGTGACATACATTGCCAGGTCTTCTAGCGGCATTTGGCCATTGGCAATCCAGCCGCCCGCACCGTTAGGCTGAATGTCATAGCGCGCATCGGTCTCACCTGCCTCATTGGGCAGACTCCCGGCGATGGTTTCCATCAAATCGCTCAAGGTGACAACGCCTTCCACAGAACCAAACTCATCAACGACAAAAGCAAAGTGCGTGTGCCCCTGACGAAACAGCTCCAGCGCCTGTAACAGGGTGATGCGTTCATGAAACACCAGCGGCTGGCGGATCAGACTGCGTAAATCGAGTGAATGGTGGTGCAGTGACTGATGCAGCAAATCGTTAACATGCACAATGCCGAGCGGTTCGTTGCCGTTATCCGTGATAACGATGCGCGTATGCTGATTACTGTCGAGATTCGCCATAATGACGGCCGGATCGTCACTTAAGTCAATATGCTGAACATCGTGGCGCGTCGTCATAATGCTGTTTACGTGACGCTGTCCAAGCCCCATGACTCTGGCGATCATCACGCGCTCCTGACGATTGAACAGCGCGACTGAATCGCCATCGGCAAGCATCGACGACGTTTTTGCATCCAGTTCTGCCCGTTCGGCTTCGCCGCGTAACAGGCGTAAAACCGCTTCAGCGGTACGCTGCCGTAACGGACGACCGGCAGACAGCACCTTGCGACGGTTAAACTGCGCAAGCTGGTTCAGGGCTTCAATAAGCACCGAGAAACCAATGGCGGCATAGAGATAGCCTTTAGGAATGGCAAAGCCAAACCCTTCCGCCACCAGACTAAAGCCAATCATCAGCAAAAAACTCAGGCACAGGATAACGATGGACGGGTGACTGTTGACGAAGCGGGTAAGGGGCTTACTGGCCAGCAACATCAATAAAATGGCGACGGTAACCGCGACCATCATCACGGGCAAATCGTTTACCATACCGACAGCCGTGATCACCGCATCCAGCGAAAATATCGCGTCCAGCACCACAATTTGTGCCACTACTGGCCAGAATTTAGCGCCGCCTTTTTGTTGAGCGTTGTCGTCATCGCTACCTTCTAGTCTTTCGTTCAGTTCTGTTGTCGCTTTAAACAATAAAAACAGTCCACCGAACAGCAGTAACAGGTCACGGGCGCTAAAGGCGTGATTAGCCAGCGTCATCAATGGCTGGGTCAGTGTTACCAGCCAGGAAAGAGATGCCAGCAGCAGCAGTCGGCAGACCAACGCCATCAGCAGGCCAATAACCCGGGCCCGATCGCGCGACGCGGCGGGAAGCTTTTCGACCAGAATGGCGATAAATACCAGGTTATCGATGCCCAGTACCAGTTCAAGAACGATTAGCGTGACTAAACCTGCCCATAACGCGGGGTCGGCCATTACCTCCAACATGCTTTATTCACCTGAATGTCTAAAAATAAGCTTTATCTGATGATAGTGGAGAGAGGGCCAGGGGACAAATAGCGACCTTACAGGTTCTTTACGATTTAATTGAATACCGCATACATTAATTACAGGATAATTCTTCAGCAGATTGATTAATGCGGGGACGACAGTAGCGGAAAAAGGTTGCAGATTAATGTCACCGCATTTCTCATTCAGAGGAATTTCTTATGCGATTATTCCTGGTGCCAACATGGAATAAATCTGATTTTTTTCCACCTCAAAGCCGAAAATGGGCGGATTCAATACTTATTACTGGTAGTCTTTTTCCTAAAATAGTCCAGGGATGGCGGGGTCTACTTGTAAACATGCCAGTAATAACTAGTATAGCAACGAGTTAGTCAACGCCTGCGCCTGAATCTGTAATTTGCGCGATAATCCGTCATGGTATGTAGCGGAATGTCAACGCATTCTGCACAAGGATGTTTTGTGCGCAATCGCACGCGGTGCAGCGAAAAACAGTGGCAATCAGGGCGGTATTGGCAGCGACAGCCAAGGGCGGTAGCGTGTCTGAGTCGCCGCTTCGGTTTGATATTTAATCAGCATGTTGCTGATAAAGTCAGAGTAATCTGTTGGTATTGAGTACGGTATTATTGGTTTCATAGTCAATGACAATGGCGTAAATGCCGCAGGAGCTCCCCTCAGAAACGCTCGGGCTTAAGGGACAATGCTGGTCGCTTAAGAGTCTGGTGTGGTGGGTTAAGGAAATAAAATAAAGAGTTAAATATGCGCGATAACGAATTTACGTTTAAAAGTCTTATCACCAAATTATTATTGGCTTGTTCTGATTTAATATGTTTCAACGCGGCATTATTTATCGCGATGATGCTAATTAATATGACATCTCCTTCACTGTTGTCGGATATGTCTGATCGGGAATTAAATTTAAAAGTTGCTACACACATCTGCCTGTCTGTAATTTGCGTGTTCTGGTTCTGGGTCAGGCTGCGTCATTACACCTATCGCAAACCTTTTTGGTTCGAATTAAAAGAAATTTTTCGTACCATTCTCATTTTCTCCGTCATTGAACTGTCGATCACGGCCTTGTCTCAATGGCAGATGTCACGTTTTGTCTGGTTGCTGACCTGGCTTATTACGCTGGTGATCATTCCGGTCTGCCGTTCGCTGTCTAAACGCCTGCTGAATAAATACGGCTTGTGGAAAAAGCAGACCATTATCATCGGTAGCAATAAAAACGCCCAGGAAGCCTGGCAGGCTTTGCAGAGCGAAGAAGTCATGGGCTTCGACGTGATTGCCTTCTATGACGTGGACGGCTCCTGCCCGCAGGAGTTGATTTCAGGTATCCCGGTGCTGCGCGATGAGCAAGCGCTGTGGAATCTGACGAACAGTGAAACGCAGTTTATTGTTGCGGTTGAGTTCGAGCAAAGTCAGCACCGCGACATGTGGCTGAAATCCCTGGCCATGCATAACTGCCGTTCTGTGTCAGTGATCCCGACGCTGCGCGGTGTGCCGCTTTACGGCACCGACATGGCCTATATCTTCAGCCATGAAGTCATGATTCTGCGTGTTCAGAATAACCTGGCAAAACGTACCTCACGTTTCCTGAAACGCACCTTCGATATTTTCGGTGCACTGTCGATCATCCTGATGCTGCTACCGGCTCTGCTGGTACTGGGCTTCCTGGTCGGACGCGATGGTGGGCCGCCGATTTATGGTCACGAGCGCGTAGGTTTAAACGGTCGTAAGTTCAAATGCCTCAAGTTCCGTTCGATGGTGATTAACTCGAAGGAAGTGCTGGAGGAAGTCTTACGCACGGACCCGATTGCCCGTGCTGAATGGGACAAAGATTTCAAACTCAAGAACGATCCACGTATTACTAAAGTCGGGCACTTTATTCGTAAAACCAGCCTTGATGAACTGCCGCAGTTGTGGAACGTCGTGCGTGGCGATATGAGCCTGGTCGGACCGCGTCCGGTGATTGAAGATGAACTGGCTCGCTATGCTGGCGATGTCGATTACTACCTGATGGCCAAACCGGGCATGACAGGCTTGTGGCAGGTCAGTGGGCGCAACGATGTAGATTATGAAACGCGAGTCTATTTCGACTCATGGTATGTAAAAAACTGGTCTCTGTGGAACGACATTGCGATTTTGTTCAAAACCGTTGGTGTCGTACTTAAACGTGATGGTGCTTACTAGCCGCAGAAAAAAACTCTGTCAGCCATGCTCTGATAGCAGCCCTTTTCAGGTGCCCGGCTGGCAGGTTTTTCTAAAAAAAAGCGGTACGGTATTGATAAACAGAAATGTTCTGCTTTGCTTTAATCCGTCCCGGGTAAAGCGCGTTATTGGTAAAAGACAGGAGCTAAGAATAATGAACGACATGTTCAGGGCCTGATTCAGGATAGTTTACATTTTTCGAGCGCTTACACAGCGGCGTATTCGCCTCTATCAAACATTAACTGATAGCGAAGATCTAAATGATTACAATGAAAATGAAAATGATACCTGTTCTGGTATCTGCCACGTTTATGGCCGGCTGTACCGTCGTGCCGGGGCAAAATTTGTCCACTTCGGGAAAAGATGTCATTGAGCAGCAGGACAACAATTTTGACATCGACAAATACGTTAACGTTTACCCGTTAACACCAACGCTGGTGGAGAGAATGCGTCCCAAGCCCCTGGTGGCACAGGCTAATCCATCACTCCAGACCGAGATTCAGAACTACGAATACCGCATCGGCATTGGTGACGTGCTCACCATCACCGTGTGGGATCACCCTGAGCTCACCACCCCCGCAGGTCAGTACCGCAGCGCCAGCGACACCGGTAACTGGGTACATTCAGATGGCACGATTTTCTATCCTTACATTGGCAGAGTCCGTGTAGCTGGTCGTACCGTTGGTGAGGTGCGTGATGAAGTCGCGCGTCGTCTGGCGCAGTACATCGAAAGCCCTCAGGTCGATGTCAGCATCGCCTCGTTCAAGTCACAGAAAACCTATGTGACCGGCGCCGTGACCACTTCAGGCCAGCAGCCCATTACCAACGTCCCGCTCACTGTCCTGGATGCGATTAACGCCGCAGGTGGCTTAGCGGCGGATGCAGACTGGCGTAATGTCATTCTGACTCACAACGGTCGTGAGCAGCGCGTTTCGCTGCAGGCATTGATGCAGAACGGCGATCTGAGCCAAAACCATCTGCTTTATCCGGGTGACATTCTGTATGTGCCGCGCAATGACGATCTGAAAGTCTTTGTGATGGGTGAAGTGAAACAGCAGGCAACCCTGAAAATGGATCGCAGCGGCATGACGCTGGCGGAAGCACTGGGTAACGCGGCGGGCATGGATCAAACCACCTCTGACGCGACCGGTGTGTTTGTTATCCGACCAACTCGCGGCACTGATCGCAGCAAAATTGCCAACATCTATCAGTTAAACACCAAAGATGCGGCCTCCATGGTCATGGGTACCGAATTCCAACTTGAACCTTACGATATCGTCTACGTAACCTCGACGCCGCTGACGCGTTGGAACCGTGTGATATCGCAGTTGATACCAACCATCGCCGGTGTTAACGATGCGACTCAGGCCGCACAGCGCATCCGCAACTGGTCGAACTAAGGTTTAGCCATGATTAAGTCCGTGTTAGTCGTCTGCGTAGGCAACATCTGCCGCTCTCCCACAGGAGAGCGCCTGTTCAAACGTGCGCTGCCGCACCTTCCTGTGGCATCTGCCGGACTCGGCGCGCTGGTCGGTCATGCGGCGGATAAAACCGCGACTGAGGTGGCGGCCGAAAAAGGGTTATCCCTGGACGGTCATGAGGCCCAGCAGTTAACGGCCAGCCTGTGCCGGGAGTATGACCTGATTCTGGTGATGGAAAAACGCCATATTGAACAGGTTAACCGCATCGATCCGGCTGCACGCGGCAAAACGATGCTGCTTGGGCACTGGCTCAATCAGAAGGAAATAGCGGATCCGTACAGAAAAAGCCGTGAGGCCTTTGAAGAGGTTTACGGGTTACTGGAACACGCCACTCAGAAATGGGTCAGCGTACTAAGCCGATAGTTGGGATTATCCATGAATATAAAAAACAAAGTCATGACCGCGCCACGCGAGGAATCGAATGGGTGGGATTTGGCGCATCTTGTGGGACAGCTTATTGATCACCGCTGGGTCATCGTCGCTGTTACCGCTTTTTTCATGCTGGTGGCAACGCTTTACACACTGTTTGCGACGCCCATTTACAGCGCCGACGCCATGGTTCAGGTTGAGCAGAAGAATAGCAGCACCGTCCTGAATGAACTGCAGTCAATCATGCCCACGACGCCGGCCTCAGATACCGAAATCCAGATCCTTGAATCACGTATGGTGCTGGGGAAAACCGTTCAGGACCTCGGCCTGGATGCGATGGTTTCGCAGAACTACTTTCCGGTCATCGGTAAAGGCTTGTCGCGTCTGATGGGCAACAAGCCCGGACAGGTCGCGGTATCCCGTCTTGAAATCCCGCGCACTATTGAAAAACGCAGTGTTGAACTGGCGGTTACGGGTAAAGACAGCTACACCGTTTCGGCTGATGGCGATGAGCTGTTCAAAGGTAAAGTGGGGCAGTTCGAAAAACACGGCGACGTGAGCATGCTGGTCAGCGATATCAATGCGGAGCCTGGCACCACGTTTACCGTCACCAAACTCAACGATCTGCAGGCAATTAACAGCATCCTGTCTAACCTGACCGTTGCGGACAAAGGGAAAGATACCGGCGTACTGGGACTGCAGTATGTGGGTGAAGATCAGGAGCAGATCAGCAAAGTTCTGAACCAGATCGTCAATAACTACCTGTTACAGAACGTGCAGCGTAAATCCGAACAGGCCGAGAAAAGCCTGGAGTTCCTGAAACAGCAACTGCCGGAAGTTCGCGGCAAACTGGATCAGGCCGAAGACAAACTCAACACTTACCGTCGTGAGAATGAGTCCGTTGACCTGTCGCTCGAAGCAAAATCGGCACTGGATTCTTCCGTCAGTGTTCAGAGCCAGCTTAACGAGCTGACCTTCCGTGAAGCCGAAGTTTCACAGTTGTTCACCAAGGATCACCCAACCTACCGGGCGCTGTTGGAAAAGCGTAAAACGCTGGAAGACGAGCAGACGCAGCTGAACAAGAAAATTGCGCAGATGCCTAAAACCCAGCAGGAAATTCTGCGTCTGACCCGCGATGTGCAGTCAGGACAGGAAATCTACATGCAGCTGCTGAATCGTCAGCAAGAGCTGAGCATCAGTAAAGCCAGTACCGTGGGTGATGTACGTATTATCGATCAGGCCGCGACTGCCAATTCACCGGTTGCGCCGAAAAAGCTGCTGATTATTGCCGCCAGCCTGATTCTGGGTCTGATGGTGTCCGTGGGCGTGGTACTGCTTAAGGCGCTGCTGCATCACGGTATCGAGAACCCAGAGCAGCTGGAAGAGCTGGGCATGAACGTTTATGCCAGCGTCCCGCTGTCCGAGTGGCAACGTAAGAAAGATACCGAAGCACTGGCACGTCGCGGTCACAAGGTGAAAACCGATCCGCATGAGACGTTGTTAGCGCTGGGTAACCCAACCGATCTGTCCATCGAAGCGATTCGTAGCCTGCGTACCAGCCTGCACTTCGCGATGATGGAAGCGAAAAACAACATTCTGATGATTACCGGTGCAAGTCCGGGTATTGGTAAAACCTTTATCTGCGTTAACCTCGCCACTCTGGTTGCGAAAGCAGGGCAGAAGGTGTTGTTTATCGATGGTGATATGCGCCGTGGTTACACCCACGAACTGTTGGGCGCGGAAAATAAATCCGGTCTCTCTAACGTGCTGTCAGGCAAAACTGAGTTTACGCCGGCGATGATCCAGCAAGGACCATACGGTTTTGACTTCCTGCCGCGCGGTCAGGTTCCACCGAATCCGTCGGAGCTGTTGATGCACCGCCGCATGGGTGAACTGCTGGAGTGGGCAAGTAAAAATTACGACATAGTCCTGATTGATACGCCACCGATTCTGGCCGTAACGGATGCCTCCATTATCGGTAAGCTGGCCGGTACCTCGCTGATGGTGGCGCGCTTTGAAACCAACACCACGAAAGAAGTGGATGTCAGCTTCAAACGCTTTGCCCAGAACGGTATCGAAATTAAAGGGATTATCCTTAACGCCGTGGTACGAAAAGCGGCTAACTCGTACGGTTATGGCTATGACTACTACGACTACGAGTACGGTAAACCGACGAAAAGCTAAGAGCTGAAAGAAAAGGGGCGGGTTTGACCGCCCCTTTTGATCGCAGGCTCAGGATGACGACACATAACGATTTGCACAGGTGATTCTGGATACAACGCACAATAAGCGACGATCTAACGTCAATCATCAGAATTCATCATCAACACGCTTTTGTCTGTCGCGATGTCGGCGCAGACCCGCTGAGATATCAACCTGGAAGGTAATCAGCACAGGCCGCTGTTGGCATGAGAACTTGTGGATTTAAGGAATCACACCATGGCTCCATATTGGTATATATCAGGGTTTTTGCTGCTGATTTCGCTGTTTGAAATCCTGGTGAAAAAAGACGAACGCACAAATTATATTCTGACCTGGCTGCTGTGCTTTGCGGCCATTATTCTGATCGTGTTTGGTGGTATTCGCGGGCTTGGCACCGGCATGGATGACTACCAGTACCGCAGTTTCTTCGAAGACTTTATCCGGCGCATCCAGATCAACGGATTTTTCGAGACCGTTGCGTTTTTCCGCTACGAACCGCTGATTTTTGCGATGGCGTGGGTAACCAGCTTAGTTTCGCACAATGCCAGCGTGTTCCTGTTTGTCTTCTGCGCCATCGCGGTATCGATAAACGCTTATTTTTTCAAAAAGATGTCACCTTACCCGGTGCTGGCGCTGGCGCTGTATTCGGCACACATCTTTATCAATAAAGACATTAACCAGATACGTTTTGGCTTAAGTTCCGCCCTGTTCCTTGGCGTACTGTGGACGATATACCTGAAGCGTTACTGGTGGGCCTTTGCCTTTTTTATTCTGTCATTTATGAGCCACAACACCGCCGTGATGGTGGTGACGCTGGTGCCATTCCTGTTTATTCGTGACTGGCGCTGGTGGCCGGTGATTATCATCGGTTTCAGTCTGCCGCTCTCGGTGGTGGGGGGATCAAGCTTCATTGCCCTGATTGCCGGTCATCTTGGATCGCTGGGGGAAAGGGCATCGGGTTATAACAACGATCCCTCCTATGCAATGGATGGCAGCATCCTGTCAGTGTCGAACCTGAAGAACATCATGCTGGTGTTTATCTTCTTCTATTTCATGCTGAGCAATGAGCTGAAACGCGAAAACTATGCGCAGTATCGCCTGAACTACCTGCTGATTTTAAGCTTTGCTATCGGCGGGGCGATCCGTATCTTCCTGTACAACTTCCCGTCAGGTTCGCGTCTTTCTAACTATCTGCAACAGGTTGAACCCATCATCCTGACCTCACTGATCTATCAAGCCAGGCGAGTATGGAAGCCGGCGCTGTTTGGCATGCTGTTTTTCTTCCTGCTCTATTACCTCTACTACAACACCATTTCAACCAAGCAAGCGGTTGTTGGGTATGAAGTGGCCCAGGAGTTTTGGCTGATTCGGTAACGGACCCGGCGATCCGCGCCGCGTGAACGGCTTCACTCAGCGCGGCGGTCGCCTGAAATATCACAGGTTTTTCTTCGACGTTTGTCGATTGAATTGTTTATTTTTGAATACTTTTATGAGGTGCTGGCAATGAAGGACATTCGTTTCTCCATCGTAATTCCGGCTTATAACGCGTCAGAATCGATTGTCACGACGCTGGATTGCGTTAAAGCACAAACGTATCGTCATTTCGAGGTCATCATCGTGGATGACAAATCCGCGGATGCTGCCGCGCTGGCCGACGTGGTGCGCAGTGAGCGCTATCAGGATCTGGACATCAATCTGGTGTTATCTGAGGTGAAACTCAACGGTGCCGGGGCTCGTAATAAAGGCATCGAGCTGGCAACGGGTGACTACGTCAGTTTTCTGGATGCCGACGATGAATGGCATGCGGACAAGCTGCAGCAGGTCAGCGAGAAAATTGCTGAGCTTGAGGCACAAGGCAAACAGAACACCATTATTTTCAGTCAGGTGAACATCTATCAGGACGGTGAGTTCCTGAAAGTCATGCCCATGCAGCCGCCCGCCGAAAATGAAACTGTGGCGGAATACCTGTTTGGCTGTTATGGCTTTATTCAAACCAGCACCATTGTGCTGAAGCGTGAAGATGCCGCTAAAATTCAGTTCGACGCGCGGTTTATCCGCCATCAGGATTATGATTTCTGCATCCGTGCCGATCGCATGGGTTACCGGTTTGAAATGATCGCTTTCCCGCTGGCTAACTATCATCTGGTCACGAAGTTTGGCTCTAAACACAAAGGTGAATCGGTCAAGTACTCCCTGTTTTGGCTGGAGACGATGAAACCGCACCTTACCGCACGTGATATTCACACCTACAAAGCGTTCAAGCTGCCCCTGCGCTACAAAATGGACGGCAACTCGCTGATGGCGAGCGTCAGTTTTGCACGCTACTTCTTGCTGACCAATAAAGACAACCGCACTTACTTCCTGAACCGCGTGAAAGACAAGTTAAAAGCGCGTTTAGGCGGCGAAAAGGCGCTCTCCTGATTCCATTGAATGTCGTGACGTTTTAACGCTGCCGGACAGGCTCCTGGTGGCTCCGTCTATTTTATTTATTCAGGTATGAAAATGAATAATCACTCTGGTACCGTTGGCATTGTTATGCCTATGTATAATGCTCGCCAGACGGTATTACGCGCCGTGCAGTCCGTTATCAATCAAACCTATCAGGACTGGCACCTGTATCTGATCAACGATAAATCTACCGATGATTCACTCGAGTGGGTGAGAGAACAGTGTCAGGACCCGCGTATTACCATTCTCGATAACGCGGTCAACATGGGCGCCGCAGAAACCCGCAATGTCGGACTGCGTGCAGCTACAGAAGAGATCATCGCCTTTCTTGACAGCGATGACGAATGGCACAGCGACAAGCTGCGTCAGCAGATGCAGGCTATTGCCGATGGCGATAATCTGGTCATTACGGAATATCACTACAAAACGCGCAAAGCCGACCACGATATCCGCTATGCAAAGCCTTATCTGCAACAGGATAACTTCGTGAAAAAACAGTATCGGGTGTGCTTCTCATCCGTCTGTTTTCGCCGTCCGCCGGGTGGCATTTTGTTTGAACGCAAAGGCCATGAAGACTTCCTTTTCCTCTACGAACTGTTTAACCGTTATAAACAGGCCCGCATAATTCAGAGCATTCTGGTGAATTATTACGAACTGGGTGATTCCCTGTCGCGTAATAAAAATAAAGCCGCCAAATGGCACCTCGAACTATTAAGAATTATCTATAAAAACAATCCGTTAAAAATCTATTACTATTACGCCTGGTATATGGTGAATGGTGTGCTGTTTAGCCTGAAACACCGCTAAGCCGATCGGCAGGATTGTGTATAAATTTGAGGTGGATAACGTTTCATGAAAAAAATTGTCCTGGTGATCAAAGACGCTTACTCGTATGCGGGCACCGAAAATATCTGTAATTTTATGTCGGAATGTCTCGGCGATGAGCACGACGTCACCATCTACTCGCTAGAGGGGCACGGTGAACCCTTTTACCCTTTTGAGAAGGTCAAACAGATCGTCAGCTTTGAAGGGGAAAGCAATCCCATCAAGCGTGCCGTTGCCCGTATCCAGCAGGAAGGCTTCGACAACGTATTTTTAATCAGCATGGGTCGCCTGAGCGTGATGTTTGCCTTCTGGAACCTGATGACGCTGAAAAAGAAGCGTTTCAAAGCTTATGCCTGCGAGCACATCGCCATTAACTCCTTCAGTAAACCCATTAAATTCCTCAAGTTCCTGCTACTGCGCTACTACGATCGCGTCATCGTGCTGACGGATAAAGATCACCAGGTGTTTCAGCGCTGGCACATTCCCAGTCAGGCCATTCCTAACCCGGTAGTGTACAAATCCTGGCATCGCACCACGCGCCATCGTCAGGCGCTGGCCGTGGGCCGTCTGGACAATCAAAAGGGATTTGACCTGTTACTGGATATCTGGCGCGACTTTACGAGAGCGCATCCTGACTGGACGCTGGTCATTGCCGGCGACGGCGAATTACGTCAGCAGTTGCACGATCAGGCGGCGGTACTGGGCATCACTTCCAGCGTGAATTTTGTCGGTAAAGTCACCAACATCAATGATTACTATCGCGACAGTGATATGGCGCTGATGACCTCGCGCTACGAAGGTTTGCCGCTGGTGCTGCTGGAAGCAAAATCCTGGTCACTGCCGGTCGTCGCCTATGACTGTCCAACCGGCCCGCAGGAGATCATTAACCACGGTGAAGACGGTTTCCTGGTGCCAATGAACAAGAAAAGCGAATTCCTGGCGCGGATGGAACAGCTCGCCAGCGATGATGCGCTGTTCTACGCCATGAGCGAAAAAACCCAACAAACCGCGCTGAAATTTGACGGCAAGCAAATTAAACAAAGCTGGCTGGCACTGGTGTAACGGGCTGGAGAAGCTCACTTTTGATGTGCCTCATGGGACACCTTTTATGGCTGAGTTTATAGCCTTCATGACGACGGGATTTATTGCATGAAAAGAAGAGAAGTCTTGCAAACCGCAGCCTCCGCCCTTGTAGGGGCGCTCTCCGTGAGCACCTTTTCCAGTTACGCCGCTAAAAACAATGGCATGGCGCTAAAGTCGGTTGATGCCACCGTGATTCCCAAAGGCGATGTACCCATTCTGACACCTGAAAACGTCTATGCGATGCCGCCGCAGTTTTGGCAAAACTTTCAGGGAAAACTGTGGATTGGTCAATCCGGCAGTGATGCCAGCAAACCGGGTAACCAGATACCGGTATTCCTGCGCGATGCAAAAGGTAATCTGGCACAAATCAGCCAGCCGATTACCCTGAACAAAGGCAATTTTGACCAGTTCGTTAAAGATAATGCGGCGCTGATAGCCAACCCCTCGCACTCGATGGCGCTGGAAGACAGCAACGGGCAGATGGTGTTTAACATTCCTGATGTCAGCCAGCCGGGCCAGGCGGCCTTCAGCCAGCGTCTGGCGCAGCCTGCGGGTTACCAGCTTATTGGCGAGATCCCCTCGGTAGACGATCTGCGCAAGACGCGACCGCTGTTTGAAGGGGCAAAAATCAAGCTGAAAAGCTGGCACGCCGGGCTTGAAGTGGGCGGCGGTGAGTTCGTCGGCAGCTTTCAGCCGGCGCAGGACGATCAGGGGGTGATTTTCAGCGGCGACGGATTTCACTGGCGTCGCGTGGTCGATGACTTCAACCGTCTGTCGCTGTTTGATTTTGGCGCTATCGCTGACGGCAAAACCGACAGTGCGCCCGCGATTAAAGCCATGTACCAGTGGTCGCAACAGAGCGATCAGCCCATCTGTGTGCAGTTCCCTGCCGGTACCTTCTTTGTGTCCGGCTGTGATTTCGGCGAAGAACAGCGCCGTTTCTTCCGTATCTCCGGGGCGATGGTTAACTTCGGCTATTTCCCGGCGACCACCATCGTTTCAGATGGTAAATCCCCGTTTGTGTTCGAAGTCAGCGCCCGCTGGGTGGAAATCTCTAACCTGATTTTCAACGGCAATACGGATTCCAGTCCCAATAAACAGGGCCTGTTCCGTAATACCTGTCCGGGCGGCCAGTTTTTCCGTGGCGCGTGCCTGCGCTTCAACCAGGTCGGCGGCACCGCGCTCAGCCTGCTGGATACACTGGATTGTAAGATTGACCAGTGGTACGCCTCGGCCTGTACCGGTGATGTGATCCAGGCGGGCTGGTCCGGTCAGAAGAAGGGCAACTGGGATCACAGCACGGCCATCGAGCTGTCTAACTTTAACGCTCAGCATTGTAAGGGCGGCAAAGTCCTCAATCTACCGCGCTGCAGCCAGTCGCTGATTCATAACGGCTGGATAGAGCACTGCGACAATCCGGGTGATATCTCAAACGGACAGTGGATTATTGACGCCCTCAGCCTTGAGGATTGTAAAAATCCGCTGATCGCCTGGCATTCCCGCCTGAATACACGTCAGACCAACCTGCAATCCGGTAGCTGGATTGATAATTCAGAGCAGGGCGACCGGTGGTTAAGCGCCTGGGAGATGGGATCAACCCGCGTTGAATCCTATGGCGTCGCCATTGATGGCAGCCTGAAATATAACTACCTCACCTCGCGCTGGTTGTTGGAAAACAACAGCAATCAGGCCGTGTGGTTCGAACTGGCTAATCTTTATTCCCCGACCGTCGGTGATTCGTGGGAAATCGAACTCTTTGGTCAGTCGCAGTTCAATAACGGCACGGACGGTGAACCGCTGATGAACCTGATCAGTGGCAAAAACACCGGCGGCCGGGCGGTGATTCATATTCAACGTAAGAAAGACCATGCCGAAGCCAGCTGGTCAGCGGAAGGCAGTAGCCCGGTGCTGGATGTGCGTTACGTCGCCAAAACCGATACCGACACCCAGGTTTTCGTCAAACTGGCCGGCTGGACGCCATCTGCCGCCGTGATGATCAAGAGCACAGCGAAAGATCGTTTTGTGACCGGCCGTTGTGCGCGGGTCGATGCCAAAATGGCGAAGGCCACGCCGGACAGCAGCAGCCATGCTGCCCCACAGCGTTTCAGCCTGCACAATGGCAAAGCGGGCGTGGGCGCGAATGAGCAGGGGGATTTATTGCTGGCCTCCCGCACGTTGTCTGATGACAAGGTGGATACCAGCAAACCTGAAGGATTCGTGTCTGTCGTTATTAACGGTAAGCAGGTCGCTTTACCGTATTTTGCTATCAAATCGTCATGAGAGAGGGCTGCCTGATGGCAGCCAACACCAACAGAATCTGGGACGTTGGTGAACTGAAATAACTTGCTGTTTTTAATCGTATTCATTTTGCCCGTTTCGGAACTGGGCGGTTGGTAGAATTAGAAAAAATTATTCGGAGTTTTTATGAAGATTTTATTGGTGGGTAACCATACCTGTGGGAATCGTGGGGATGGCGCGATTCTACGTGGACTGATTGATTCAATTCAGGCCGCGCGCAACGATGTAGATATTGATGTTATAAGCCGTTATCCAACCAGCTCCGGTTATCTGCTTCAGCAACATATTCAGCAGGATAAGCTCTTCCTGCACAATAACTCCTCGGGTAAAGGCCTGATTGGCTCCGTGAAACGCAAAGTCGCTAACCGACTGATGCCGAATATCATGATGGCGCACCTGGGCAAAGGCGGGCCGTATAAATCCTTTTCCGTTCCGCCGCACCTAAAAGCTTTTACGGAAAGTCTGGCGCAGTACGATGCGGTGATTCAGGTTGGCGGATCGTTTTTCGTCGATCTCTACGGTGTTACCCAGTTTGATCATGCGCTCTGCGCGCTACTGGCGAAAAAACCGCTTTATCTCATCGGTCACTCAGTCGGCCCCTTCCAGAACGCCCGCACTAATCAACTGGCCAATTTTGTCTTTGACCGGGTTGATCAACTTATTTTGCGTGAGTCTGTCAGCCTGGACCTGATGAAGCGCGACGGCGTGACCAGCTCGAAAGTGGTGCCCGGCGTCGATACCGCATTCCTGGTTCGCGCCCGCCACGTTGACAATCCCAGCCACAGCCTGCAGCACTGGCAAAGCGTCATCCGTGAACGTAAAACCATTGCGATTACGGTCCGCGAACTGGCCCCGTTTGATAAGCGTCTCGGCGTGACGCAGCAAGAGTATGAAGCCGCATTCGGTCGGGTGATCAATGCCATGATCGCCAGCGGTTACCAGGTCGTGGCGTTATCAACCTGCACGGGCATCGACAGCTATGCAAAAGATGACCGTATGGTGGCGCTGACTTTACGCGACCATGTCCAGCAGCCTGAGCATTATCACGTTGTCATGGATGAGTTTAACGACCTTGAGTTGGGAGTGCTCCTCAGCGAGTGTCATTTGACCATTGGAACCCGTCTGCACTCAGCCATCATCTCAATGAACTTTGGCACACCTGCGGTCGCTATTAACTATGAACACAAATCCATGGGCGTCATGAATCAGTTAGGTCTGCCGCAAATGGCGACCGATGTGCAGAGCCTGATGGACGGTTCGCTGATTGATAAGGTTCAGGCTATCCTGGCCGACTACGACACCATCAAGCAAAACGTCGACATCGCCGTGGCGCGCGAAAGGGAAGTCGGTAACAGAATCACGGAAGAGATTCTAAACGTAATAGGATAATGTGATGAAACTGACTTTTTTCACTATGCGTTTCCCGGTTGCCTCAGAAACCTTTGTTCTCAACCAGGTCACTCACTTTATTGATGCCGGTTACGACGTCGAGATTATCTCGGTGTTTCCGGGGGACTTAGTGAACCGGCACGGCGCGTTTGACGAATATGGCCTGGCGGCAAAAACCCATTATCTGCTGCCAGAAGAGAAAATTTCCCTGGCTGATAAGCTGGGGCAACGCCTGAAACTGGTTCTGCCGAAAATCACCAAAGTCTCGTTACTCCGTTCGCTGAACGTGCGCCGCTATGGCGCACAGTCCAGCAAACTGCTGCTGCCTGCGATTGTCGCCAACGCGCGCCAGACCTACGTCGCCGATGTCTTTCTGGTGCATTTCGGCTACGCCGGTGCGCTGGCAAACAAGCTGCGTGAACTGGGTATCCTGAAAGGTAAACAGGCAACGGTGTTTCACGGAGCGGATATCTCCCGTCGTCACATCCTGGACGAGCACAAGCAGGATTATCGCAATCTGTTCCAGCAGAGCGAACTGATGCTGCCTATCAGCCATCTGTGGCAAAACAAGCTGATTGCAATGGGCTGTCCGCCAGAGAAGATCCACGTTACCCGCATGGGCATCGAACCGGAAAAATTCAATTTCCAGCCGCGTGATGCCTTTCACAAGCCGTTGCGCATTGTGTCCGTCGCTCGCCTGACCGAAAAGAAAGGGTTGGACGTGGCCGTTAAAGCCAGCGCCATTCTCAAACAGCGCGGCGGGCAGTTCCAGTACACCATCATCGGTAATGGCGACCAGGATCAGATGATGCGTGACTTCATCGCGCACGAAAAGATGGACGACTGCGTCACCATGCCGGGCTTTAAACCTCAGGAAGAGATCCGCAAGGCACTCAATGAAGCCGATATCTTTCTGTTGCCTTCGAAAACAGCCGCAGATGGCGATATGGAAGGGATTCCGGTTGCCCTGATGGAAGCGATGGCGGTGGGGCTGCCGGTGGTCTCCACCTTCCACAGTGGGATTCCAGAGTTAATCGAACATAACGTTTCGGGCTGGTTGGTGAAGGAAGATGATGCCGAAGCGCTGGCCGACACGCTGCTGAAGTTATCTCAAGGCGAAGTGGACGTTGCGCCGGTTGTCGCGGCCGCCAGACAAAAAGTTGAAACCGAGTTTAATCAGCACATCGCGTATCGCGAGCTGGCACAGATTCTGGAGCAAATGGTTTGAGTGGAATAAAGTCACAGGCGATGTGGTTGTTTGGCAGCACCTGTTTTTCAGGCGTATTACAGGTCGCCCAACTGAGTATTCTCGCCCGGAAACTCGAAACCCATGAACTGGGGCTGTTGGCGATCATCAACGCGATTCTGGCGGTAGCAGGCGTGCTGCAGGACATGGGCATGAGCAGTTATCTGGTGCATCGCCAGAACATTACCCGGCGCGAACAGAGCACCATCTACTGGGTGAACGTCTCGCTCAGCTTGTGTACCGGCCTTGTTATGCTGTTGATTGCCTGGCCTGTTTCCTGGTTCTATCATCTGCCGGAACTGGTGGGGCTGATTATGCTGACCAGCCTTAACTTTCTGGTACTGGGGCATCTTTCGCAATATCAGGCGCACTACATTAAAACCAAACGCATGGTGTCGCTGGCGAAGATTGAAATGGGCACCAAGCTGTTTGCGTTTCTGTGCGTCGTGGCGATGCTGGAGTTTACCTCGCTGACGGTGGCTGCGGCGATCCTTGGCCTGTTCATCAACGCCTTCACCCGCATTCTGTGCATGATTGCGCTGGGTGAGAAGTCCTGGCGTCCTACATGGGAATTCGACAAGCAAACCTTCTTGAGTGCGATACGTTACGGCATCTATCAGCTGGGTTCACAGACCATTAACCAGCTCCGCACCCAGGCCGATGCGCTGGTGGTCGGTAAAGTGATGGGGGCCGAGATGCTCGGCATCTATTCACTGGCAAAAGAGCTGGTGCTGCAGCCGCTGAAGTTGGTGTCGCCGGTCATTAACCGCCTGGCACTGCCGCGTTTTGCCGAGAAGCAGCAGGACCCGGAGCAGTTGAAGAAGCTGTTCCTGAAAGGCACATTGATGATAATGCTCTTCAGCAGCGCCATGTACCTGGCTATCGGTATTCTGTCTCCGGTCATTGTACGCGTGCTCTATGGTGCATCTCATGAACAGGTTTATCACCTGATCCCGCTGATGCTGCTGTTTGGTATGTTGCGTCCAATGGGCGGACTGACCGGGGCGATTTCCCAGGCGAATGGCCGCACTAACGTGGAGTTCTACTGGAACATCGTAGCCAGCCTGGTGGTCATGGCCGTGCTTGCCACCACCTTCATCTGGCCAAACGTGCTCTATGTCGCGCTGACGTTGTCGATCTCACAGGTGCTGATTTCCGCCCTGGCGCATCCATTCTTCATCAAGCCAGTGATAGGTATCCGCTTTATCCCTTACGCCCGACAGTGGGTATCTGTGTCGGTGCTGTTTGTGGGACTCATGCTGCTGGTTAATCACTTCGATCTTTTCGTGATGCCAGAATGGTTTGAACAGTGGCTGTAAGCCAATAACTACGGGCGACCTCAGGTCGCCCGTTTCTTTTTACTGCTGGTATTAAAAACACCTGAGTAAATTCTGATAACACGTCTCAGGCTCGCCTTAATTAATTGTGTTCACTCCGCATATTTCGGTGTTCAGGCATCGTAAAAACCCGAATTTGTAAGATTTCACAGCGAGTTAGTGTTGCCTTTTCAGATAAAGATTATACTTCCTTTTCCGGTCCATCCGGCATAATTGACGTATGTCTTCACTTCATTAGATGGAATAACTATGACCAAGCTTAAAGCAGTAATCCCGGTTGCGGGTCTCGGTATGCATATGCTTCCGGCGACTAAAGCCATTCCGAAAGAGATGCTGCCTGTAGTGGACAAGCCAATGATTCAATACATCATTGATGAGTGTGTTGCGGCAGGTATCAAAGAGATTGTGCTGGTCACCCATGCGTCAAAAAATGCGGTAGAAAATCACTTTGACACCACCTATGAGCTTGAAGCTCTGCTCGAAGCACGCGTTAAGCGCCAACTGCTGAGTGAAGTCCAGTCAATTTGCCCACCAGGCGTGACCATCATGAACGTGCGCCAGGCGCAGCCATTGGGCCTGGGCCATTCCGTTCTCTGCGCACGTCCTATGATTGGCGACAATCCTTTTGTTGTTGTCCTGCCGGATGTGCTGTTAGACGATTCCACCGCTGACCATTTACGCTATAATCTCGCGGCAATGGTTGCACGTTTTGAAGAGACAGGTAACAGCCAGGTACTGGCAAAACACCTTACTGACTACGATCTGTCTGAGTATTCCGTTATCACTACGGAGCAGCCGCTGGAAAACCCAGGCGATGTCAGCACCATTACCAACTACGTTGAGAAACCAGAGCATCCGGATGAGTTAAACTCGGATCTGGCAGCGGTAGGCCGTTACGTGCTTTCTGCGGATATCTGGGCTGAACTGGAACGTACCGAACCGGGTGCATGGGGCCGTATTCAGCTGACGGATGCCATTGCCAGCCTGAGTAAGAAGAAAACGGTGGATGTGTCACTGATGACAGGACACAGTTTCGACTGCGGACGTAAAATGGGTTACATGCAGGCATTTGTTTCTTATGGTTTGCGTAGCAATGCGCAAGGTCGCGAGTTCCGCGAAGCCATCAAGAAAATTCTGGCGAAGTAATCACATATTATTCGCTGCGGCTGATGCGGCAGAAAGGGAGAAAAGATGGCTATTTTGGTAACGGGAGGAGCAGGTTATATCGGCTCCCACACAGTGCTGGCACTGCTTGAGCGCGGTGATGATGTGGTGGTACTGGATAATCTGTGCAACGCCTCGCGTGAGGCCATCAATCGGGTTGAAAAACTTGCCGGTAAGAAAGCCACCTTTATCGAAGGTGATGTTCTTGACCGCGCCTGCCTGCGTGACCTGTTCGCTTCAAACAGTATCTCTGCCGTGATTCACTTTGCCGCGTTAAAAGCGGTAGGGGAGTCAACGCGTATGCCGCTGGAATACTACGAAAACAACGTAGCCGGCACGGTAGTTCTGCTGGAAGAGATGCGCAATGCGGGCGTCTGGAACTTTATTTTCAGCTCTTCCGCCACCGTTTACGGTGCCAATGCGCCCGTGCCTTACGTGGAAACCACACCGATTGGTGGTACCACGAGTCCGTATGGTACCTCCAAACTGATGGTTGAATTTATCATTCGTGATTTCGCCAAAGCTGAACCTCATTTCAAAACCATTGCACTGCGCTACTTTAACCCGGTCGGCGCGCATGAGTCGGGTGAGATTGGCGAAGACCCAACGGGTATTCCTAATAACCTGCTGCCCTATATTGCCCAGGTCGCTATCGGTCGGCTGGACAAGTTAGGCGTTTTCGGCGGTGACTATGACACGCCAGACGGCACCTGTCTGCGTGACTATATTCATGTTGTCGACCTGGCGGAAGGCCACCTGAAAGCGCTGGACCATCTTGGCAAGATTGAGGGTTATAAAGCCTATAACCTCGGCGGTGGGAAAGGTTTCTCCGTATTGGAAATGATCAAGGCGTTTGAGAAGGCCTCAGGCAAACCGATTCCGTTTGAAATCAAGCCACGTCGTGATGGTGATTTGCCTGCGTTCTGGGCGGATGCCTCGCTGGCAAACCAGGAACTGGACTGGCGGGTTTCGCGTGGTATCGATGCGATGATGCGCGATACGTGGAACTGGCAGTCGAAGAATCCGGATGGGTTTCGCTAATCCCGTCACGTTGAGCGTATAAAAAACCCCCACGTTGTTTAATGACTACATAGCATTAGAACAACGTGGGGGTTTTTTCTTTCAGGCAGTTAATTTTTTTACATTAGCCAGCAAATGAAACTGGTTCATTAGAAAAAAATCAGAACATCAAGTTTTTGTTTTTTTAATGAATAAAATCAAGGGAATATGGCCGTTATACTTAACCTACTGTGCGAATGGATATAGAGCTTTGTAGATTAAATGAGCAAGTTTGTGATTTTGCAGCCGGGTTAATTACAAAATTGTCAAAAAGTGGCTTTTTAAACCTTGTTTCGAGACCCGTATAGTACGAGAATCGTAAGGTTTTTTATCGATTAGGCTGGGTTCTCAAAAATATTAGCCCGGCAATACAACGCCATTTTGTAATGCAGTCTATGCTTAACGATGGCTAAAACTACGTTCACGCAAGTGGTTGCGATAGCCAGGGGCGGTAGCGTGGTTAAAATATGACAACTCAGCAGTGGTGCATACATGCAAGAGATCGTTTGTGTTTTTCTAAGTGCATTTGCGTTGCTATTCATAGCGCGCAAAGTGGCTCGCAAAGTCGGGCTGGTTGATAAGCCCAACGACAGAAAACAGCATAAAGGACACATTCCACTGGTTGGTGGCGTTTCGGTCTACTTATCATTATGGATACTGTATATCATGCAGCCGGGTTGGTTACCTGACTTCACCATTTATATGTTCTGCGCTACTGTGCTTTTAGCCGTAGGCGTACTTGACGATCGTTTCGATCTGCCCGTAATGCCGCGCATAATGATTCAGGCACTAATGGCTTGCATCATGATGTGGAATGGATACTACCTCTACTCGCTAGGTAATGTTCTCTTTGGTTTTCAGTTAGTTTTAGGGATCTTTGGTTATGCTGTCACACTATTCGCTGTTATAGGTGCGATTAACGCGTTTAACATGGTTGACGGAATCGATGGGCTATTGGGTGCATTATCATGTGTGACCTTTGGCGCATTAGGCATTGTGTTTGAACTCGGTGGTAACAAGCATCTGGCGCTGTGGTGTACCTGCCTCATGGCCGCTTGTCTGCCTTACATATTGTTAAACCTCGGTATTCCATGGGGTAAAAAGTTTAAAGTCTTCATGGGCGATGCAGGAAGTACGCTAATCGGTTTCACAGTGATTTGGCTACTGATGTTGGCCACTCAGGGAACGGAGCCGGTGATGCGACCCGTTACCGCATTGTGGCTTATTGCCGTACCTCTGATGGACATGGTTCGGGTGATGACAGCACGCATTCGTCGTGGTTCAAGCCCATTTAAACCCGATCGTGAACATCTACATCATCTCCTTATGCGAGGTGGCTTAACCGGGCGTGGGACACTCGTTGTTATGGTTGCATGTGCGGCGGTGCTTGCAGCAACAGGCATTGGCTTTGATGCTTTTGGCCTCAGTGATTGTTGGCAACTGATCTTTTTCATTGGCATCTTTTTTACATTCAACGCCATCATTTATAAGTCAGCGCGTTTCCATAGGGTTAATCAAATTACTCTGACAAATCAGAATGATAACAATGTATTTGCAGATAAATATTGATGCGTGTTTTATAAATATTTCAAATGTAATAACGATTTTTTGTGGTTTGAAGTTTATCTTCATGTGAAAATTTAACGGCATTTTGAATTAGATGTTAGATGTTTAAAAATCTTTTCAGAATGTAGTACTAAAAATAATATTCTGGATAGCGAACGTGAAAATTTTAGTTACCGGTGGTGCGGGATTTATTGGGTCTGCTGTAGTTAGGCATATTATCAAAAATACTCAAGATACTGTGGTTAATGTTGATAAACTGACGTATGCAGGCAATCTTGAATCTCTAAAAGAAATCGATGGCCATCAACGCTATGCTTTTGAAAAAGCGGATATATGCAATGCAAGTGAGATGGCGAGTATTCTTCAGCGTCACCAACCTGATGCCATCATGCATCTGGCAGCTGAAAGTCACGTAGACCGTTCAATTACAGGTCCTGCGGCGTTCATTGAAACGAATATCGTAGGGACATACACGTTACTTGAGGCAACCAGACAATACTGGCTTCAACTTGATAGTGTTAAAAAAGAAAAATTTAGATTTCATCATATCTCAACGGATGAGGTTTATGGTGATTTGCCACATCCTGACGAGGTTGAGGTTGGGTCTGAATTGCCACTTTTCACTGAAGATACTGCCTATGCGCCGAGCAGTCCCTATTCTGCGTCAAAAGCATCGAGTGATCATCTGGTCAGAGCCTGGTCACGTACGTATGGGCTACCGGTAATCATAACGAATTGTTCGAATAACTATGGCCCATATCATTTTCCAGAAAAACTCATCCCGTTAGTCATTCTCAATGCGGTTGATGGTAAGCCGTTGCCGGTTTATGGCAAAGGCGATCAAATCCGCGATTGGTTATATGTAGAAGATCATGCCAGAGCACTTGTCGTCGTGGTTAAAATGGGCAAAGCGGGTGAGACATATAACATTGGTGGTCACAACGAGAAGAAAAATCTCGATGTAGTGCATACTATTTGCGATTTACTGGATGAAATCTGTCCTAAAGATGTTTCTTATCGTGAACAAATTACTTATGTAAAAGATCGCCCAGGCCACGATCGCCGCTATGCGATTGATTCAAGCAAAATAGCGCGTGAACTGGGATGGAAGCCATTAGAGACATTTGAGAGCGGGATTCGTAAAACAGTAAAATGGTATTTAGCTAACACACAGTGGGTAAGCAATATTAAAAGTGGTGCTTACAAAAGCTGGATTGAAGAGAATTACGGAGATCGTCAGTAATGGATATCCTGTTGTTAGGGAAATCGGGGCAGGTAGGTTGGGAACTTCAGCGTGCTCTGGCTCCTTTGGGAAATGTAATTGCGCTGGACAGACACTCCAAAGAATATTGTGGCGATTTAAGTAAGCCCGAAGAATTAATAAAAACAATTCGCCATATCAAACCTGGTATCATCGTCAATGCCGCAGCTTACACAGCAGTAGATAAAGCTGAGTCTGAACCTGAACAAGCTTATTTGATTAATGCTCACTGCGTTGAAATGATTGCAAAAGAAGCTCAGAAAATTAATGCCTGGGTTGTCCATTATTCTACTGATTATGTATTTTCAGGAACAGGCGACAGCGCATGGTCTGAATCCGATGTTACCAGCCCAATAAATACTTACGGTGCAAGTAAACTTGCGGGTGAGCATGCCTTAAGTACCTATTCAACTAACTATCTGATTTTTCGAACCAGTTGGGTCTATGCAGCGAAAGGAAACAACTTTGCAAAAACTATGCTGAAGTTGGCCATGCAAAGAAACGAACTTTCTGTAATAGACGATCAGTTTGGTGCACCTACTGGGTCGGAACTGCTGGCTGATTGTACTGCTCATGCTCTTAGAATGGCATTGAGTCAGCCTGACGTCGCAGGCATCTATCATCTGACTGCAAGTGGTACGACGTCCTGGTATGAATATGCATCATTGATATTTGATGAGGCACGAAAAACAGGTGTTGTGCTGTCTCTGGAAAAACTCAATGCTGTAGCAACCAGCGCTTATCCCACTCCAGCTCGACGACCTAATAATTCCCGGTTAAACAATACCCGTTTCCAGGAGGTGTTTGGGTTAAGGTTACCTGAATGGCAGTTAGGTGTTAAGCGTATGCTAAGTGAAGTTTTTGCAGCAATTCCGTAACAATAATCAATTGATTGCCTGATTTCAGGCTGATTGTGCTTAAAGAGATAAATGAATGGCAAAGCGTAAAGGAATTATTCTTGCAGGTGGATCTGGAACACGCCTCTATCCCGTTACAATGGCCGTCAGTAAACAATTACTGCCTATATACGATAAACCCATGATCTATTATCCGCTATCAACATTAATGCTGGCGGGTATTCGTGACATCTTAATTATCAGTACTCCCCAAGATACTCCACGTTTCGAGCAACTTTTAGGTGACGGAAGTCAATGGGGACTGAATCTTGAATACAAGGTTCAACAAAGCCCAGATGGACTTGCTCAGGCTTTTATTATTGGTGAAGAATTTATAGGCAATGATAACTGTGCATTAGTTTTAGGCGACAATATTTTTTACGGTCATGACTTGCCAAAATTAATGGAAACGGCAATAGAAAAAGAAAGCGGAGCGACTGTATTTGCTTATCACGTCAACGATCCTGAGCGTTACGGCGTTGCTGAATTTGATAAAGACGGGAAAGCCATTAGCCTTGAAGAGAAACCAGTTAACCCAAAAAGCAATTACGCTGTAACAGGTCTCTATTTTTATGACAATCGTGTAGTGGATATGGCAAAAAAACTCAAACCATCATCTCGCGGTGAGTTAGAAATTACGGATATTAATCGTCTTTATCTCAAGCAAGGTGATTTATCTGTAGCAATGATGGGGAGAGGCTTTGCCTGGCTTGATACGGGAACACATCAGAGTTTGATTGAAGCGAGTAATTTTATACAGACAATTGAAGAACGTCAGGGATTAAAAATTTCATGCCCTGAGGAAATTGCATACAGGAAAGGTTTCATTGATCGCGAGCAGGTTGCAAAACTTGCAAAACCACTTGAAAAAAATCAATACGGCCAATATCTGATGAGAATGATAAAACAGTAATAATTGATTTTTTATCCAGTATTATCATCTTAAATAAAAATCAGCCTTTAAGAAATTTATCATACAGATTGAAAATATGAATATCCTAAAAACAGATATTAATGATGTAATGATTATTGAACCAAAAGTATTTGGTGATGATCGCGGGTTTTTCTTTGAAAGCTTTAATAAAAAAGTTTTTGAGGAGGCAGTCGGCTACGAAGTAAACTTCGTGCAAGATAATCATTCTAAATCAAAGAAGAATGTTTTACGCGGGCTTCATTTCCAGAAATCACCCATGTCACAGGGTAAGTTAGTTCGCTGTGTTAAGGGTGAAGTTTATGATGTTGCAGTAGATATCAGACCGGACTCAGTTTCTTTTGGTAAGTGGATAGGTGTTTATCTCTCAGCTGAAAATAAAAAACAATTATGGATTCCAGAGGGTTTTGCCCATGGATTTTATACGTTAACTGAAGAGGTGGAATTTGTTTATAAAGCAACAGACTATTATTCTCCAGAAAACGAAAGATGCATAAAATGGGATGATAAAGATTTGAATATTACCTGGCCTCTTATGGATAATGTCAAGCCTGAGTTATCAGTAAAAGATGAGAAAGGAAGTTCTTTTAAATCAAATTTTACTAATTTCATATCTGTATAATACAATGAGTTTAATAAAAAACAGCATATTTAATCTGTCAGGGTTCATAATACCGACTATTGTAGCTATTCCGAGTTTGGGTATTTTAGCACGTACGCTTGGAACTGAGCTTTTTGGAATTTTTACGTTAGCATTTGCTGTAGTAGGCTATGCAAGCATATTTGATGCAGGGCTAACACGTGCGGTTATAAGAGAAATATCTTTATACAGACATGATGACGATGAGCAAGTTAAAATAATATCAACAGCATCAGTTTCTGTTTTGGCATTAGGATGTATAGCAGGAGTAATACTTTACTTTATCACTTCTTATGTCCCGGGTTTTTTGAATGTGTCAACAGTCAATGTGAGTGACGTTCAATCGTCATTTAAAGTGCTGGCGCTAACGATACCCGTTTTTTTATTGAATCAAATATGGTTAGCTTATCTGGAAGGGCACGAAAGGTTCGCTGTAATTAATATACAGCGCGCACTAAGTAGCTCCTCCATAGCAGCAATACCTGCGATTTTAGTGTTGCTGCATAATAGTCTTTATTATGCAATTTTAGGGTTACTGGTAGGTCGGGTTATTTCACTGATAATGAGTTTCTACTTTAGCCGTGAAATTATTCTCAGAGACTTTAAATTAAGTAAAGAAACTTATCTTCGGCTATTGAAGTTCGGTGGATGGATTACAATAAGCAATGTTATATCACCTGTCATGGTCTATTTTGACCGGTTTGTGATATCGCATCTGCTCGGTGCAAACAAAATAGCATATTATACAGCGCCTTCAGAAGCCGTCTCTCGTCTCTTAAATATTCCTACAGCACTTTCCAGAGCGCTTTTTCCTAAACTAAGTGCGGGCAACGTTGACAGAAAAAAACTTGAAAAATTGAGTTATTTATTAATGGCAGCATGTTGTTTGCCCATCCTTATCATCGGCATTCCGTTTGCCGAAAAGATACTGGTTGCCTGGATGGGAAATGATTATGCCGGAGAACCTGCAAAAATATTAAAGATCCTTTTAATTGGTTTTTTATTTAATGCGATGGCACAAATTCCATTTTCGAAAATACAAGCTATTGGCAAGGCACACATTACAGCAAGTCTTCATATGTTAGAGTTAGTACCTTATTTGCTAATGCTTTATTATTTAACTATTAATTATGCATTGACAGGGACTGCAATCGCATGGAGTGTGAGGGTGATAGTAGATTTTTTCGCTTTATTTTATCTTTCAAGGAAATTAGATGCAGAACGTTGACATAGCAATGGCAACCTATAACGGTGAAAGGTTTATAGCTGAGCAACTATTGTCTATACAAAAACAAACCTATCCTTACTGGACCTTGTATATCAGTGACGATGCATCTACCGATAACACGATTAAAATTATAAAAGATTTTGCATCTACTGATTCTAGAATAAAATTAATTAATACAGAAAGACAAGGCGGTGTAGTCAACAATTTCAACAAAGCTTTACTGGCTACCGATGCAGAGTATGTGTTGCTTTCAGATCAGGATGACTATTGGCCTGAGCAGCGAGTTGTTGATTTATTAAATTTCATCATGCATAAACCGCAGGACAAAGTAGCTATGGCTTTTAGTGACCTCACATTGGTCAATGAAAGTCTTAAAGTCATTTCCGAAAGTTTTTATAAGTCGCGTGCGATTGAGCCTACAAAAAACAGCGATTGTAGCGATCTGATTTGGCAATGCAGTGTTTATGGCTGCTCAGTAATAATGAATAGAAAACTGCTCGATAAGTGCTTACCAGTGCCACAAGGAATTACAATGCATGATAACTGGTTAGCACTCAATGCAGCTACTGAAAGTGGTTTATTTTTCTATGATCGCCAAACGATTCTTTATAGGCAGCATGACAATAATGTTATTGGTGGTTCAGGGAAAACCTTAGCCGAAAAGATAAAGTACCTGCCGAAAACATTCATTAAGATAATAAAGTACAGGAAAAAAATCACGAAGCTTATAGTAGAAGCAAAGAAAGTTAAAGGAAATGAGTCTCTGAGTTCCTTAGGCAACTCTTGGTTATCCGATATTATTTTTGCATTCAGACATATCTCACCAGCAATATTTTTTGGTAGCAGGAGAGGATATGCTTTATTCATGTTTATAGCTTTTTTGGTAGCCAGATGATTTATTTTACTTATTTTGCGATAACACTCGTTTTTTCATTGTTTAGGCATAAAAAAAGCGAAAGAATAACTTGTCTTATTATTACTTTGTTGGTTTTTTGCTTTTCTTATCCAGCCGGTAACGACTGGATTGGGTATTTCTTAAATTATGACTGTATTCAAAATAGTCAATGTGATGAAAATACACCTAGCTTTGAACCTGGTTTTAATTTAATAGTTTACATTTTTGGCAATTTAGGATTTATAGGCTACAACATAATAATAGTTTTATTCAATGTTTATTGCCTGGATAAATTTTCAAAACAATTTGAAAATAAAGCTTTTATATATTTTTCCATGCTGACTTTTATGTATTGGATGTTATATATAGAAGCTATAAGGCAATCGATAGCAGTTTCATTGTTATTATTGGCCATGCCGTTGCTTTTTAAAAGAAAAATAATAAATTATGTCATCTTGGTTTTGCTTGCAAGCACTATACATACAACAGCAATAATATGTTTAATCTTTATCTTACCTGTAATATCGCCGAGACTATCACGATTAAGTTCAATGTCGACATTGGCTTTATCCCTCGCATTTTTATTTATACCATTTGTTATTTTAAAAATAGCTTTCTCAGTTTTGCAGCCTGGTTCACTTGCGTACGAAAAGCTGAATTTTTACCTAAACTCTGAAGCTTATCGACCACAGCTTTCAGCCGGAATAGGTACCATATTTGACTTGATACTGATTGCACTAATTTTTATTTGCTATAAAGAACTAAAACGTAAAAAAGAGCCTTTTATTTTACAGCGATTGAATTTTGTATTGCCAGGAATTGTCCTTTATATAAGCTTTTCCATAATCATAGGGAAAATGATGCCAGTTATGACAAGAATTGGTTGGTATGGATTGCCTTTTATAATTATCGTACTCAATACGAAAATTTCAGATTCCATTTATTTCGATAAAATTAAAAGCACAGCGTCTTTTCCTGTTACCAAATTAATGATTTATCTTTTTCTGATCGCGCAAGCTGCTCGCCCAATGCTTTATGAGCATTCACGATATGGAATAATGAATCAGGAAACTATCTTCCAGGCAGCTAACTACCTTAATGATGAAGGGCTTTATATTAAAGCGCAAAAAAAATGCGCAGTTTTACATGAGATGGGGCTTGAATTCCTGTGTTCAATATAATGGTTAACATGTGGAATAACTGATTAAGGCAACGTAATGATTTTTATTGATGGAATTATCTATTCTCTACAAAACTCGGGTGGAATATCTGTTTATTTTGATGAGTATTTGAAATATCTGAAGAAAAATAAAATTGAAAACGAATTGATTATTTATCCTAATAATAATCCCTATGCCAGCGAATTCAATGTAAACCGAACTCCGCGGATGAGTCTCAGCATAGAAAGATATATTGACGTAAGCATTTCACCTGAAACAAAAGATGATATTTTCCATTCTAGTTATTATCGACTCCCCGTAAACAAAAAAAATGTAAAAATAATCACGACTGTGCATGACTTCACATATGAAGTTTTCCCAAAGGGACTCAAAACAATAGTTCATCATTGGCAAAAAAAACGTGCAATACTCAATAGTGATGGGGTTATTTGTATTTCTGAATCAACGCGAAAAGATATGCTTAAATACATCCCTGAAGCACGGGATATTCCTACAAAAGTAATATACAATGGCGTTAGCGATTTTACTCCTTTAGAGAAAACTTCCAGCAACGATAAATATGTGGTTTTTGTAGGGGCAAGAAATGGTTATAAAAATTTCACTTCTTGTGTAAAAGCACTTCACAATCATGAAGATATTAAACTTGTAGTAGTGGGTGGCGGCAAGTTTAACCCTGAAGAAATGACATTGTTAAATCAATATATTCCAGGTCGCTTTAATCATGCAGGATTTGTTAGTGAGGAAGAACTCAACTTACTTTACTCAAATGCCTATTGCCTTATTTATCCATCCTTGTATGAAGGCTTTGGAATCCCTGTCATAGAGGCAATGCGTTCTGGGTGTCCTGTTATAGCGTCGAACTCTTCTTCTGTAAAAGAAATCGCTACTGGCTCAGCAATTCTATTAGATAAAATCACCGAAGACGATATCAGTCATGCGTTGCTACAACTCGGTGATAACGTAATAAGAGAAAAATTAATCTCATCTGGATTAGTTAATTCTGCTAAATTTTCCTGGACAAAAATGGCTCAGGAAACATTAAATTTTTATGATGAAATAAGAGATATAAAATGAAAAAAGCATTAATTACAGGCGTAACGGGTCAGGACGGATCTTATCTTGCAGATTTTTTGCTGGAAAAAGGATATGAAGTCCATGGAATAATTCGACGCACATCATCGTTTAATACTGAACGAATTGATAATGCTTTGAGTAAAAATCGTAATATGTACCTTCACTATGGTGATTTAACTGATTCTTCAAACTTAATAAGATTAATGAAAGATATCAGTCCTGATGAGGTCTATAATCTTGGCGCAATGTCCCATGTTGCAGTTTCATTTGAATCGCCGGAATATACTGCAGATGTAGATGCGATTGGTACTCTTCGTTTGCTTGAAGCTATTCGTATTTGCGGCCTTGAGAAAAAAACCAGATTTTACCAGGCTTCTACTTCGGAATTATACGGTCAGGTAAGAGAAATTCCGCAAAAGGAAACCACACCTTTCCACCCTAGATCGCCCTACGCCGTTGCTAAAATGTATGCCTACTGGATCACTGTTAATTATCGTGAATCCTATGGTATGTACGCGTGTAATGGTATTCTTTTTAATCACGAATCTCCACGTCGTGGTGAAACATTTGTTACCCGTAAAATTACTCGAACACTGGCTAATATCGCGCAGGGGCTGGAGAAGCAGTTAGAGTTAGGGAATATGGATTCATTACGTGATTGGGGCCATGCAAAAGATTATGTACGCATGCAATGGATGATGCTGCAGCAAAATCAGGCTGACGATTTCGTTATCGCAACAGGTAAACAAATTTCAGTCCGTGAATTTGTAAGAATGTCAGCACGTGAGCTTGGCATTGAGCTGGCGTTCACGGGTACCGGTGTTGATGAAATTGCTACGGTAACGTCTGTTTCAGGTGATAATGCGCCTGAAGTAAAAGTCGGCGATGTTATTGTTAAAGTTAATCCCCGTTATTTCCGTCCTGCGGAAGTAGAAACGCTTCTCGGTGATCCATCGAAAGCGAAGGAGCTACTTGGCTGGGAACCTTTAATTACTGTAGAAGAAATGTGTGCAGAAATGGTAGGACACGATTTAGATAACGCGAAACAACATGCATTATTAAAAAGTCATGGCTTCAACGTTTCAATTTCTGTGGAAAGTTAATTATGCTTAAAAAAGTATTTATTGCAGGTCATCGCGGGATGGTAGGCTCCGCAATTCTACGCCAACTATCCAGGCGAACAGATATCGAAATTATTACAAAAACAAAAGAAGAGTTAAATTTACTTTCAAAAAATGATGTAGAAGAATTTTTCCAGTCTTCTGATATTGATGAGGTTTATCTCGCTGCTGCAAAAGTTGGTGGGATTCATGCTAATAATCATTTTCCAGCTGACTTTATTTATGAGAACATGCTGATTGAATGCAATGTCATCCATGCAGCGCATCTTGCCAATATACCTAAATTACTTTTTTTAGGTTCAAGTTGCATCTATCCAAAATTTGCCGAACAGCCAATTAAAGAATCTGCTCTTCTTACTGGCGAACTTGAACAAACTAACGAGCCTTATGCTATTGCTAAGATAGCAGGTATTAAATTGTGTGAATCTTACAACAGGCAATTTGGGCGAGACTATCGAAGCGTAATGCCAACTAATTTGTATGGTGAAAATGATAATTTTCATCCTGAGAATTCCCATGTTGTTCCTGCTTTGATGCGTCGCTTCCATGAGGCCATGCTTAATGACGATTCAGAAGTAATTGTATGGGGAAGTGGTAACCCTATGCGAGAATTTTTGTATGTGGATGATATGGCGGAAGCTTCGGTTTTTGTAATGGAGCTGAATAATGCTACTTACGCAAACAATACTGCACCTATGCTTTCACATATAAACGTAGGAACGGGTATTGATTGCTCTATAAGAGAGTTGGCGCAAACAATTGCTGAAGTAGTTGGTTACAAGGGCGAAATAAAATTTGACAGTTCAAAGCCTGACGGGACGCCAAGGAAATTACTCGATGTACAGCGCCTGAAAGATATGGGTTGGTCCTACTCTACCGATCTTAATGTTGGACTTAAAAAAACATATAATTGGTTTTTAGAGAATCAAAATTCTTTTAGGAAGTGAAATGGTACACCGACTAAGCAAAGATTTATTTGAGTCTGTTATCGCTAATGCGCCTTTAATTTCTATTGATCTTATTGTTGAAAATTCTAAAGGTGAAGTTTTACTAGGATATAGAAATAATAAACCTGCACAAAACTATTGGTTTGTACCGGGTGGCAGGATATTTAAATCGGAAACAATCCCTAATGCCTTTAAACGGATCGCGTATGATGAGTTAAATCTTAACTTAGATATTGATCTTGCTACCTTTAAAGGTGTTTATGAACATCATTATGACGATTCATTCGTCAGTGACGATGTTAAAACGCATTATGTTGTTCTCGCTTACGCTATATTTAATGTATCTGATTCAGAAAGTATGCCTGACATACAGCATGCGAAATTTAAATGGTTCAGCAAAGAAGAACTTTTAGTTTCTGATTCCGTTCACACCTATACTAAAAACTATTTTCAAGAAAGGCATTGATCTTATGTCAGTAAAATTGTTACCTGTTATTATGGCTGGAGGTTCGGGTAGTCGTTTATGGCCATTATCGAGAACATTATATCCTAAGCAATTCCTTGCACTTACCTCTGATGCAACCATGCTGCAGGAAACGATTAAGCGTGTTGATTCTTTGCCTCATCTTTCACCGTATTTAATATGTAACGAATCGCACAGGTTTATTGTCGCTGAGCAACTCCGGCAACATAATATAAAACATGGAGGGATTTTCCTGGAGCCTGTGGGGCGAAATACAGCACCTGCAATAACTTTAGCGGCGTTACAGGCAGTTAAGAACTTAGACGATCCTGTTATGTTAGTACTGGCTGCAGATCACGTAATTAAGGATGAACAAGCATTCTTAACCGCAGTTGAAAATGCTATTCCTCTTGCTGAGTCTGGTAAGCTGGTTACATTTGGTATTGTACCTGACCGCCCTGAAACGGGATATGGCTATATCAAGCAAGGCGCTAATGTAAATGATTACTCCTTTAAAGTAGATTCTTTCGTAGAAAAACCAAATCTTGAAACTGCTCAAGAGTACTTATCCTCTGGAAAGTATTATTGGAATAGCGGGATGTTTTTATTTCGCGCCTCTGTGTTCTTAAAAGAAATAAGAAAGTTTCATAAAGAAATTTTAGAACACTGTGAAAAAGCCTTACTTGGTCAACATACCGATCTTGATTTTATACGTTTAGATGACACCGCATTCAAAAATTGCCCAGATGAATCGGTTGACTACGCTGTGATGGAAAAAACCCAGGACGCTGTCCTGGTTCCAATGAATGCAGCATGGAGTGATGTAGGTTCATGGTCTGCTTTGTGGGAAATAAACACTAAAGACAAAAATGACAATGCTATCAGAGGTGATGTCGTTACTTCAGATACATCCAATAGTTATATATACTCTCAAAATAAACTTGTTGCCACTGTTGGAATTGATAATTTAGTCGTTGTCGAAACTAAAGATGCAGTATTAATTGCACATAAAGATAAAGTGCAGGGCGTTAAAGATATTGTTCAACAGTTAAAAATTGATGACCGTTGTGAACATCTTCAGCACCGTGAGGTATTCAGACCATGGGGTTCACATGATACTATAAGTGAAGGTGCCCGTTTTCATGTTAAGAAATTGACTATAAAACAGGGGCAGCGCACTGCAACTCAGATACATCATCATCGTGCTGAACACTGGATTGTTGTATCTGGTACTGCAAGAGTATATAAAGGCGAGCAAAGTTACCTAATTACAGAAAACGAATCTATATATATACCTATAGGTGAAGCGCACGCTATCGAAAACCCTGGTGTTCTTCCTCTTGAGATCATTGAAGTCCGTACAGGAACATACTTGTCTGAAGACGATGTCATCCGTATTGGTGATGACGGGACAGGATATTAAGAATGAAAGTTTCTATAATTACAGCAACGTATAATAGTGAAAAAACAATCAAAGATACTGTCTTATCATTAGAGTCTCAAGATTATGATGACATCGAGTTTATTATTATTGATGGCGGATCTAAGGATAACACACTCGCTGTTGCACAAGAACACAGTTCACGGATTTCTAAAATAATTAGCGAGCCGGACAAAGGTATTTATGATGCTTTAAATAAAGGCATCCTTCATTCAACAGGTGATATTGTAGGTTTTCTTCACTCGGATGATGTTTTTTCATATCCTTCCGCGGTGTCGGATATTGTAAATAGTTTTAGTAATAATAATGTTGATGCTGTTTATTCTGACCTTAATTATGTTTCTCAAAAGAACATGAATAAAGTGGTTCGTAAATGGCATAGTGGTGTCTTCGATATTAGAAAACTTAAGTTTGGATGGATGCCCCCGCATCCCACTTTTTACATGAAAAAGAAAAAATATGATGAGTGGGGCGCATTTGATATTTCATACAGAATCTCAGCAGATTATGATTCCTTGCTGCGATATTTATATGTTCACAAAGCCTCAGTATTTTATCTCCCAAAAGTTCTGATTTCGATGAGGGTGGGCGGAGAAAGCAATCGATCACTCAGTAATATTATTAAGAAATCCAAAGAAGATATTGATGTTATCAAAAAAAATGGCTTGTTTTGGCCAGTTGTTCTGATATGTAAAAATCTTTCTAAACTTCCTCAATTCATCAAGTAATGATATGAAAAAATTAACTTGTTTTAAAGAATATGATATTCGTGGGAAACTTGGCGACGAACTTAATAATGATATTGCTTATAAAATAGGCCGCGCTTTCGGCCAATTTTTACAACCTAAAACAGTGGTTGTAGGTGGCGATGTAAGACTTACAAGTGAAGAGCTTAAACTTGCTCTTGCTCAGGGCCTCCAGGATTCGGGGGTTAATGTACTTGATCTGGGTATGGTTGGTACTGAAGAAATTTACTTTGCCACATTTCACTTAGGCTGCGATGGCGGTATTGAAGTAACGGCGAGCCATAATCCTATAAATTATAATGGTATGAAGCTTGTCCGGGCAGGCGCAAAGCCCGTTAGTGGTGACACCGGCTTGAGAGAGATTCAGTCCCTTGCTGAGTCCGCTATTTTTAGTCCTGTTGAGAGTAGCGTTAAAGGGACTTATTCGAAAATATCAACCCTTAACGAATATGTTTCTCATATCATAAGTAGTATCAATCTCAAGAACTTAAAACCCCTGAAGTTGGTCGTCAATAGCGGTAACGGTGTAGCTGGGCATGTCATTGATGCTATCGAAAAAAGATTCGTAGAAAATAATGTACCTGTCGAAATAGTAAAAATTCACCATAATGCCGACGGCCATTTCCCTAATGGTATTCCCAATCCGCTCTTGCCCGAATGTCGTGAAGATACGCAAAAAGCGGTTATAGAGCATAACGCCGATTTTGGGATAGCCTTTGATGGTGATTTCGATCGCTGCTTTTTCTTCGATGAAAAAGGAAGATTTATTGAAGGTTATTACATCGTTGGATTACTTGCTGAAGCTTTCCTCAAGAAAAATCCTGGCGATAAAGTAATCTATGATCCTCGGTTGACATGGAACACTATTGACATTGTTACCTCAGTCGGGGGGCAGGCGATCATGTCTAAGACAGGCCATGCATTCATTAAAGAACGCATGCGCAAAGAAGATGCGATTTATGGTGGAGAGATGAGCGCGCATCACTATTTCAAAGATTTTGCTTATTGTGATAGTGGAATGATACCCTGGTTGTTGATCGCTGAACTGGTTAGTCTTAAAAACGTGTCTTTAGGTGAACTGGTTTCAGAAAGGATCGCCGCCTATCCTTCATCTGGTGAAATAAATATAAAATTAGCTGATCCTGACGCATCGATCGAGCGTGTGCTCGAGCACTACAAAGATATTGCAGAAAGTAAAGACTTTACTGATGGAATTAGTCTTGATTTTGGAACATGGCGTTTTAATTTGAGAAGATCGAATACGGAGCCTGTGGTGCGTTTGAATGTAGAATCACGAGGCAATATTCAATTGATGCAATCTAAAACATCTGAAGTATTGGACCTTTTAAATTTATCCAATTAAACCTAAAGTCAAAAATGTCTTTTAGTTTAGTTGCGTTTAGTACACCTGTAAATTTTAAGTTTTTATGGTTTAACGATATATGCTGAAACCATCAATTACTTCCCTCATCTCGTTATCATGGGATAACATGTCAACACATTAAAAGCAGTCGTGTACTGCTGATTTCACATCAAGACAGGAGTAGATATGTCTAAGCAACAAATCGGTGTTGTAGGTATGGCAGTAATGGGACGCAACTTGGCACTTAATATTGAGAGCCGCGGCTACACCGTTTCTGTCTTTAACCGCTCACGTGAGAAGACTGATGAAGTGATTGCTGAGAATCCAGGCAAGAAGCTTGCGCCGTTCTACACCGTTGAAGAGTTTGTTGATTCACTGGAAAAACCGCGTCGTATCCTTCTGATGGTACAAGCCGGTGAAGCAACAGATAAAACGATTGCTTCTCTGACTCCACACCTTGATAAGGGCGATATCCTGATCGATGGGGGGAATACTTTCTATAAAGATACCATCCGTCGCAATAAAGAGCTTTCAGATCAGGGTTTCAACTTCATCGGTACTGGTGTTTCTGGCGGCGAAGAGGGTGCACTGAAAGGCCCTTCAATCATGCCTGGTGGCCAGAAAGAAGCGTATGAGCTGGTTGCGCCTATTCTTGATAAGATTGCTGCACGTGCGGAGGACGGTGAGGCTTGCGTCTCTTATATCGGTCCGGACGGTGCTGGTCATTACGTTAAGATGGTTCATAACGGTATCGAATACGGCGATATGCAGCTGATTGCCGAAGCCTATGCTCTGCTGAAAGGGGCGCTCGGCCTGAACAATGAAGAACTGGCTGAAACCTTTACTGAGTGGAATAACGGTGAACTGAGCAGTTATCTGATCGATATCACCAAGGACATTTTCACTAAGAAAGATGAAGAAGGTCACTACCTGGTCGATGTGATTCTTGATGAAGCAGCCAACAAAGGTACGGGTAAATGGACCAGCCAGAGTTCCCTGGATCTCGGTGAGCCGCTGTCGCTGATTACCGAATCTGTGTTTGCGCGCTATCTTTCTTCACTGAAGACTCAGCGTGTCGCTGCTTCAAAAGTTCTGAGCGGTCCTCAGGCTAACGCTTTTACCGGCGATAAAGCTGAATTCATTGAAAAAGTCCGTCGCGCTCTGTACCTGGGTAAAATCGTTTCTTATGCACAGGGCTTCTCACAGCTACGTGCAGCATCAGACGAGAACAACTGGGATCTGCAGTATGGTGAAATCGCGAAGATTTTCCGTGCTGGCTGTATTATCCGTGCGCAATTCCTGCAGAAAATTACGGATGCGTATGCAGAGAATGCAGGCATTGCTAACCTGCTGCTTGCGCCTTACTTCAAAGATATTGCTGACCAGTACCAACAAGCGCTGCGTGATGTTGTGGCTTATGCCGTACAAAATGGTATTCCAACACCGACTTTCTCAGCCGCTATTGCCTACTACGATAGCTATCGTTCAGAGGTTCTGCCTGCTAATCTGATTCAGGCTCAACGTGATTATTTTGGTGCGCACACCTATAAGCGCATCGATAAAGATGGCGTTTTCCATACTGAATGGTTAGATTGATTTATAACGAAACCTCCCTTCTGGGAGGTTTCGTTTTTTAGTTCGCCTTTTTGCATATAACGCGATTGGAAACAGTCTATCCCGAGTTGAATTTTTATGAATGAAAATATTTCCACTAAAGGTAAAGGATCTGCAGCCCATGAAAATAATTCTGTTTCAAGCAATGAGCTTGACTTAATAGATGTTGTTTTTCAGCTGTGGCAAGGTAAGAAATTTATTGTCATTGGGATGATGACGGCGCTTATTATAGCAATAATATATGTGAGTGTGGTTAAGGAAAAATGGACATCGCAAGCTACAGTAACTTTACCCGCTGCAGGGCAGGTTGCTAACTACAATGCTGCTTTAGCTATTGTATATGCAGATACACCACAAGATAAACCTTCATTAAGTGGGTTACAAAATCAACTGTTTGGCCGATTCAGCGCTTCTCTAAATGCCTTGTCAGGCGCACTTGCCAACCTTGAAGAGCCTTTGTCGTTACGAGTAGAGCCCATCAAAGGAAGAGATGATGCACTCAATATCTCATTTGTTGGAAGCACGGCTAAAGAAGCACAATCACAACTTTCAAAATATATTGATAATGTTAATGCTGATGTTGTGAGAGATTATGGTGATGATATTAAGCGTAACCTTGGAGTGAAAACAAGGGAACTGACAAATACGCTCGATACCTATACTCAGGTTGCCATTAATCAAAAAGAGCACCGACTTGATGTAATCAAGCAGGCTCTCAAAGTTGCTCAGGCATCCAACGTCGATAAGCTGCAAGTTAATCAGGCAGAATTTCTCTCTGATGATACCTTATATTTGCTGGGTACTGATGCACTGAATGCTATGGTGACAAACGAGAATTCTAAACCTCTTGATTATAGCAAAGAGTATTATGAAGCTCAGCGCGCTTTGCTGGCTGTGACGCATCTAAAAGTCGAGGTTGAAAACCTCCAATCCTATCGATACATTTCTCAAGCGGATCTTCCATTTAGGCGAGACAGTCCTAAAAAGGGCCTTATATTATTTCTTGCTATAATAGGCGGTGCAATTATTGGAGCATTGTTTGTTATTACACGTAATGCTTTTTACAGTTACAAGCAAAAATAATAAAGGCGATTGACGCATCTAAGAAATCTAAAATGATAGGTTGATATTGTAATTGTTAGAAAAAGCTCATTGTAAAATGAGCTTTTTTTTATTTTGATGGCATCAGGATTAAAAGATCTTTCGTAAAATCTGTGAGTAGGTGGTAAATCACCTCCACATCCTGAACATTTATTAAAAATTGTAGTTTTTACCTTATTGAACCAACAAATCCCCACTCCTCACCGACTTCTCTCCCGCCAGCCTCAACACCAACATCCCTGCAGTGGCAAATCTGGCCCAGTGACGGGCATAAAGTATCCCACCGAACTCCGCCACCAGTGGTGTGATATGGTCCGTTACCGGATCGACAATCTCCGCGACCACTTCACCTGGCCTGATAAGCGCACCCAGAGGTTTACGATGCAGAATCAGTCCCGACACCGGCGAGTGAACATATTCGCAACCCGCAAGCGGAGTAGGGGGATTTTTCAGCGCAGGCGACAGGGCGGATGTCCCTTCGATATGACGCTGTTTAATGATGCTGCTTTCATCAATGCTCGTTGCCACACCCGGAGCGCCGAGTCCGGTACCGCTCTCGTCAACGCCTACTACATCTTCGCCGCCGCTGGCGACCGACACCAGCTCATCACCGCCGATAACCGGTGCCGCGACTTCGACAGAAACGGCAGCCTCACTGGCGGTAATGTAGCCCGACTCCTGTAGCGCGCTGATAATCGCATCGGCATCCTGCTCCGCCTGCTCTGGTGACACGTCGCGCACGCCCCGAAGTTCAAGCGTCACAGGTAACAAGCCCTGCGGCATCGGAAACTGTTCGCTAAAGCGGTCAGCCAGCGTCAGCCAGGGTTCACAACAGGCTTCATCGAATGGCTCTCCACCAGAAATTTGCGCCAGCAGTTGAACTTCACTGCCTAACCAGCGTGCCAGCGGTTCAACCTCCGGCCACGCATGAGGCGTGGTATACAGATGCGGCAGGGCTTCCCAGTCGCAATGCAGGTCGATCATTAAATCAGCCTGGCTGGCCATGCGCATCAGCGTGAAACGCTGTGCTTCAAGCTCCGTTTTGGGCACGGTATCACGGTAGTGGCGATCGATCGCATCGCGAATCAGCCGCTTGTTCTGGGTTTCGTTTGGCGTCAGGACAGTGGCCAGTTCATTAGCCAGCGAGGCGCCAAGCGACGGAAACTTACGGTTAAAGTCTTGACCGGTCTGGGTATGAAATCGCCCTAAATGAGTGCCATGCCAGTGCTGGCTGAGCGCCAGAGGATTAGAAACCGGGATCAGCGTAAACGACGCTTTCAACCGCCCGGCGGACTCCAGGGTTTGCAGACGCTGTTTCAAAAACCACGCGACAGCCATGCCGGGTATTTCATCCCCATGCAAGGCTGCCTGGATATAAACCTGTCGCGTAGGGTCATCGCCAAAATGAAAACTGATGATTTCACGCTGGGTGCCGAGAGAGGCGCTTAACAAGGGGTGATGTTGTTGGTACATACCGTGTTAATGTCCTTTTGTCGGTTCAGGGCAGCAAGCGCTGCCCATAAAGTCATTGAGTATAGCCCTGCAGAGGCCGAAGGGCGAAAATGCCCTTCATGACCTTACTTTTGAATGGAAATGTCGGTCGAGAAATAGTGCTTCTGAATCTTATCAAAGGTGCCGTTTTTCTTGATTTCATCAAAGGCATTATCCAGCGCCGTTTTCAGCTCGGTGTCATCTTTGCGCAGGCCAATAGCCGTGCCTGGACCGATAATGGGGTCCTGAACAATCGGGCCTGCGAGCGCAAAATCTTTGCCCTGCGGCTGTTTCAGAAAACCATTGGCGGCCTGCGCGGCATCGGTAAAGACCGCGTCAAGGCGTCCGGCCACTAAATCGCTTTCCACCTGGGCCTGATCGCCGTAAGGCACTACGGTGACGCCATGCGGCTGCCATTTTGCGCGGGCATAACGTTCCTGCACCGTGCCCTGTTCTACACCAACCGTTTTCCCTTTGAGCGACTCTGGCGTCGGTAACAGGCCAGAACCTTTGCGTGCGATAAGCTGAGTGTGGGTATCGTAAAGCGGCTGGGTAAAGTCGATTTGCTTCAAACGCTCTTCTGTAATGCCCATGTCAGACAGGATGGCATCGAATTTACGGGCTTTGAGTGCCGGGATCATGCCGTCGAACTGACTTTCCACCCACACGCACTTCGCCTGCATCTGTGCACACAGGGCGTTGCCTAAGTCGATATCGAACCCCACCAGTTTGCCCTGCGGGGTTTTTGATTCGAAAGGCGGATAGGTGGGATCGACGGCGAAGCGGACCTGTTCGATTTTTGCCTGTGCGCCGAACGCGCAACCGGCAAGCACGGCCAGTGCCAGCGCAGCGCGCAGGCGAGTTTTGAGGGTTTTCGTTGCCATAGTTAAGATCTTCTGTTGTCGTAATGTTGTATTACGCAGAGTACCTTTCGACCGGGGTGATGGCAATTAGAGGATGATTTTCACAGTGTTAGCCCCACAAAGTGCACGGTAATCCTGGGTGTTCAGGATGACGGAGTGGTCCAGCACGCCCGCATTAAACGCAATCTCATCGTAACGTTCAAACAGCAGCGGATCGACAATCAGCAGTAAATCGTGATGAAAGCTGAATGGCGGAATAGCGCCAAATACACAGCCGGTAAGGCTGTCCACTTCCGCCGGTGAGGCGAGTGAGGCTCGGCGTCCGCCCACTGCCGCAGCCACTTTGGACAGGTCCGCCTGCTGGTCGGCCGGCAACACCGCCAGCACATGCTGTTTAACCCCATTGCCTTTGACATGGCACACCAGCGCCTTTGCACCCTGACCGACATCGGTGCCGCGGAGTTGTGCGACGGCTTCACATTTGCCGCTGGGCTGATGGGCGACCAGCCGGTAACGTGCCTGATGTTGATCGAGCAGCGCGATCAATTTTTCATGGGTACTGAGCATCGGCTTTTCCGTTTTAATAAAAAAGGCGCCACCGCGCCTTTTTGTAACGCTGCTGCCCGCCTGACGGAGGAGCAGTAGAGAGGACAATCTACTTATGACGGGCGCGCAGATTACTGATAATCGTGCTGAAGTCTAACGCCTGGTCCTGCAGGAGTACCAGCAGGTGATAGATCAGATCCGAGGCTTCATTGGTCAGCTCTTCACGATCGTTCACCGTCGCCGCCAGTGCGGTTTCCACGCCTTCTTCACCGACTTTCTGTGCGATGCGCTTGGTGCCGCTGGCATAGAGTTTCGCGGTGTAAGAGCTGTCCGGATCGGCGCTTTTGCGTGATGCCAGCAGTTGTTCCAACTGATAGAGGAACGTCCAGTCAGGGGCAGCAGGCGAGAAGCAGCTGGACGTACCAAGATGACAGGTTGGGCCAATCGGGTTCGCCAGCACCAGCAACGTGTCGTTGTCACAGTCCGGCGTAATGCTGACGACCTGCAAAAAGTGACCAGAGGTTTCACCTTTGGTCCACAGCCGGTTTTTGGTACGTGAAAAAAACGTCACGTTACCGTCCTGCAGAGTTTTCTTCAGCGCATCCTGGTTCATATAACCGTGCATCAGAACTTCGCCAGATACGCTGTGCTGGACGATAACGGGCATCATGCCTTGGGTCTTTTCCCAGTCTAACCGGGACAACTGTTGTTCAGTTAACACGCGCGAATCTCCACACCGTTGTCGATCAGAAAGCGTTTCAGCTCGCCGATATTAATAATCTGTTTGTGAAACACCGATGCCGCAAGGGCACCGTCAACGTTGGCCTGTTCAAAGGCCTCAAGGAAGTGGGCCATGGTACCTGCGCCACCGGAGGCGATAAGCGGCACCTTGCACACTTCACGCATTGTCTTTAGCTGTACCAGGTCATAGCCATTGCGCACGCCGTCCTGGTTCATCATGTTCAGCACAATCTCACCTGCGCCAAGCTTCTGCACTTCCTGCACCCAGTCGCGCGTTTCCCATTGGGTGACGCGCGTCCGGGATTCATCGCCCGTGTACTGATTAACATGATATTTGCCGCTGGCATCATCGAACCAGGTATCAATGCCCACTACGATGCACTGCACGCCAAAGCGGTCGGCCAGCCGGGTGATCAAGGAAGGATCGGCCAGGGCAGGTGAGTTGACGGAGATTTTATCCGCACCAAACTCCAGAATCCGGGCCGCATCTTCCGGGGTTTTAATCCCGCCCGCCACGCAGAAAGGAATATCGATAACCTCAGCGACGCGCGAAACCCAGCTTTTATCCACCACTCGGTCATCCGATGAGGCGGTGATATCATAAAATACCAGTTCGTCGGCCCCTTCTTCCGCATAGCGCTGCGCCAGCGGCACGATATCACCGATAATTTCATGATTACGAAACTGAACGCCTTTCACCACCTGACCGTCACGCACATCAAGACAGGGGATTATCCGTTTTGCCAGCATGCTATTGCCTCCGAAACCGTAAATTTACCTTCCAGCAGCGCACGCCCGACAATCACGCCCTGAACGCCACTGCCGCGTAAGGCGGCAATATCACTGAGTTCACCAATACCGCCCGACGACTGAAACGCAATCTGCGGAAAGCGGGCGGTCACTTCTTTATACAGTTCCACATTCGAGCCGCTGAGCGTACCGTCGCGGGAAATATCCGTGCAGAGGACATGCCTGAGGCCAACGGGCTGAAACTGTTCGATCACCTCTTCCAGCGTCACACCGGCCGCTTCCTGCCAGCCGCTGATGGCGATGTCTTTACGGTTCGCCGCATCAATACGGACGTCCAGCGCCAGCACGATGGCCTCGGGGCCAAATTCCTGAAACCAGGCTTTGACGTCCTCGGGCTGTTTCACGGCGGTTGAACCGACAACGACCCGGCTGGCGCCCGCATCCAGCAACGCTTTTACGTCATCCCGGGTACGAATACCACCGCCAACCTGCACGATCGCATTTACGCCGTTGAGCAGGTTTTTCAGTAAGGCAATCTGGCGTTTAGCCGGGTCTTTGGCACCGGTCAGGTCAACAAGGTGCAATACCGTTGCGCCCTGGCCTGCGTAGTCCTGCAACCGGGGCAGGGGATCGCTGCCGTAATCACGCTGTTGCGCATAATCACCCTGATGCAGGCGCACGACCTTGCCATCGATTAAATCTAATGCGGGGATAATCATTACATCTCCAGGAAGTTTTTCAGCAACTGTGCGCCCACTTTGCCAGAGCGTTCCGGGTGGAACTGCACGCCAAAGAAATTATCTTTCTGCACTGCGGCGGTAAAGGCCTGACCATAGTGGCACTGGGCAATGGTGCTGGCGTTTACCGGCATGGCATAGCTGTGGACGAAGTAGAAATAGCTGCCTTCATCGATGCCGCGAAACAGATGATTTCCGGCCTGCGAGGTAATCTGGTTCCAGCCCATGTGCGGCAGCGGCAACCCCTGAGTATCCATCAGCGAAACCGGCTGGTCGATAATGCCCAGCGTCGGCACGCCGCCGTTTTCTTCGCTGTGGCTGCCCAGCAGTTGCATCCCCAGACAAATACCTAATACCGGTTGCGTACAGGCTTTGACCAGCTCAATAAGCTCGCGCTCTTCTAACTGATTCATGGCGGCCTGCGCCGTGCCTACGCCCGGCAGAAACAGCTTATCGGCGCGCAGCACCACGTCAGGATGGCGGCTGACCTCTGGCGCGTAGCCCAGACGTTCAACGGCCCACTTTACCGATGACAGGTTGGCACAGCCCGTATCCAGGATCACCACGTTCATTAGAGCACTCCTTTCGAGCTCGGCAGGGTATTTCCTTCCACGCGAATGGCCTGACGCAGCGTACGGCCAAAGGCTTTGAACAAGCTTTCCACACGGTGGTGGTCGTTTTTACCTTTCGTCTTCAGGTGCAGGGTGCTCATCATGGCGTAGGACAGCGAACGGAAGAAATGTTCCACCATCTCCGTGCTGAGATCGCCCACGCGCTGGTAGCTGAATTCGGCTTTGAATTCGATATGCGGACGACCGGAAATATCCAGCGCGCAGCGCGCCAGGCATTCGTCCATTGGCAGCACAAAGCCAAAACGACCAATGCCGCGCTTATCGCCCAGGGCTTTCAGCAGTGCTTCACCCAGTGCCAGGCCGGTATCTTCAACCGTGTGGTGATCGTCGATGTACAGATCGCCTTTCACTTCGATGTTCATGCGAAAGCCGCCGTGTACGGCAATCTGATCCAGCATGTGGTCAAAGAACCCCACACCGGTATTGATTTTGCTACCGCCTTCACGGTCCAGCCAGACCTCGACGCGCACCTGGGTTTCTTTGGTGTTGCGCTGTACCAGTGCATAGCGATCGCGCTGTGTCAGCTGTTGCTGAATGGCTTTCCAGTCCTGACCTTCTGTGCCGTAGCGAATGCCCTGAATGCCCATGTTCTCGGCCAGCTGAATATCGGTCTGACGATCGCCAATCACATAGCTTTGCGCGATGTCGAGTGCGCCTTCTGCCAGCCAGGCTTCCACCATTTTGGTTTTTGGCTTGCGGCAGTCGCAGTGATCGTCTGGCTTATGTGGGCAGATCAAAATGTCGCTAAAGCGAATGCCCTGCGAGTTCAGGATCTGCATCATCAGATTGTGCGGGCCATCAAAATCGGCCTGAGGAAAACTGTCCGTGCCCAGACCGTCCTGATTGGTGATCATCACCAGCTGATAGCCTGCGTCCTGAAGCGCCAGCAGCGCGGGCACCACATCCGGCTCAAATGCCAGCTTATCCATGCGATCCACCTGAAAATCCTGCGGAGGTTCAGAGATAATCGTGCCATCGCGGTCAATAAAAAGGGTCTTCTGACTCATGCTTACTCCAGAGATAAGGCTTGCAGCGCGGCGATCAGGCGTTCGCACTCTGTTCGGGTTCCCACAGAGATACGCAGACAACCTGCAAGGCCGGGATTCTTGTTTTGGTCACGCAAAATAATGCCCTGATCCCACAAGGTTTTAAAGACCCGCGGCGAGTCAGTAAAGCGCACCAAAATATAGTTGGTTTCGCTGGGAAAAACCTGCTCTACGGCGCGAATCTGTGGTAACTGCTCAAACAGCCAGCGGCGATTGGCATTCAGCTCTTCCACGTGCTGGCGCATCAGGGCAACGCCTTCCTCGCTCAGGGCCTGGCCCGCGACGTCGGCGACCGGTGTGGCAAGCGGATAGGGCGCAATCACTTTCATGAGCAAATCAATGACCGGCTTATTCGCCAGGGTAAAGCCACAGCGCAGGCCAGCCAGCGCAAAAGCTTTCGATAAGGTACGCAGAATCACCAGGTGCGGATAATCCTTTAACCAGCCCGCGAGCGTCGCCTGGGGGCAAAACTCAATATAGGCTTCGTCCGCGACGACCAGCGCTTTTCCGGCGGTCATCGCCAGCAACTGACGGATATCGTCCTGATCAATTAGATTACCGGTGGGGTTATTCGGGCTGCACATGTAGACCACTTTCACACCGTCGAGTTGTTCGGCAATCGCGGGCAGGTTCAACTGCCAGTCTTTCAGCGCCGGAACGGTACGGTATTCAATGCCGATGGTTTCGGCACTGACGCTGTACATGCCATAGGTCGGTGGGCAGAAAAGAATGGCATCTTTCCCCGGCTCACAAAATGCACGCATCAGCAGTTCAATGCCTTCATCTGCACCACGGCTGACCAGCACCTGCTCTGGCGTGAGACCGGCATAGGCCGCATAACGCGTGATCACCTGTTTCGGCTGGCATTCCGGATAGCGATTCAGGGTTTGCTGCGACAGCTCAAAGGGCACCGGCAGCGGGAACTCGTTAGCGTTCAGCCAGACATCACCATTGCCGCCCAGACGACGGGCGGACTGATAGGGCGTCAGTGCCCGCACGTTAGCCCGTGCCAGCTGTTCAATATCCTGACTCATGCTTGCTCCTTGAGTGCGGCAACGCGCAACGTAACGGCATTTTTATGGGCATGCAGCTGTTCGGCCGCCGCCAGGGTTTCGATGGTCGCCGCCAGGTTCAGGAAGCCCTGCGGTGTCAGTTCCTGCACGGTCATGCGTTTCTGAAAGTCGGCCAGGCCCAGGCTGGAGCAGGTCGCGGTGTAGCCATAGGTGGGCAGCACGTGGTTGGTACCGGATGCATAGTCACCCGCTGATTCCGGCGACCAGTCTCCCAGAAAAACCGAACCGGCGCTGGTGATGTGTTCGACCAGATCCCGTGGCGCGCGGGTTTGCAGAATCAGATGCTCCGGGCCATATCGGTTGGAAATGTCGAGGCACTGTTGCATATCCTGGGCCACGATCAGACGGCTGCTTTCCAGCGCCTGCCGGGCAGTCGCGGCGCGTGGCAACTGGGCCAGCTGTTCTTCAACCGCGTCGGCGACGCGCTCAGCCAGCGCCTGGGAAGGCGTCAGCAGAATCACCTGCGAATCGGGGCCGTGTTCCGCCTGTGACAGCAGGTCAGAGGCCACGAAAGCCGGTGTCGCACCTTCATCGGCAATCACCAGCACTTCCGACGGACCGGCGGGCATATCAATCGCCGCGCCATCAAGACGCTGGCTCACCTGACGTTTGGCCTCGGTCACCCAGGCATTGCCCGGGCCGAAAATTTTGTCCACCTTAGGAATGCTTTCCGTGCCAAAGGCCAGGGCGGCAATCGCCTGTGAACCACCAACCTGAAACACCTCTTCTACCCCGCAGAGCTGCGCTGCGTAGAGAATTTCATCCGCAATGGGCGGAGGCGAACACAGCACGACGCGACCGCAACCGGCAATGCGTGCAGGCGTCGCCAACATCAACACGGTAGAGAACAGCGGGGCAGAACCGCCAGGAATATACAAACCGACGGATTGTACCGGGCGCGTAATTTGCTGACAGCGCACGCCGGGCTGCGTTTCCACATCCACCGGCGGTAAGATCTGCGCACGGTGAAAGGTTTCAATATTGCCAATGGCTACTGCCATCGCCTGCTTCAGTTCGTCACCAATACGATCGCTGGCGGCCTGAATCTGCTGCGGTGTGACGCGCAGCGTTTTTACGTCGACCTTGTCAAAGCGCGCGCTGAATTCACGTAACGCCGCGTCACCCTCGTCTTTCACCCTGACCAACACGTCGCGCACAATCTGACTGATGCTGTCAGATGAGGAGAGTGCGGGGCGCGCCAGCAGCGCCTGTTGCTCCTCGCGGCTGCACGCTTGCCAGTTCACGGGCGTCATGATTTTGCTCATCGCTTACTCCAGCATTTTTTCGATTGGCAACACCAGAATAGAACTGGCACCCAGCGCTTTGAGTTTTTCCATGGTTTCCCAGAACAGCGTCTCGCTGCTCACCATGTGCATCGCCACGCGGCTGACATCGCCCGCCAGCGGCAGGACAGTCGGGCGTTCGGCACCCGGCAACAGGCTGATCACGTCTTCGAGACGCTCGCTTGGCGCGTGTAACATGATGTATTTCGATTCACGCGCTTTGATCACGCCCTGAATGCGGGTCATCATTTTATCGATCAGCTCCTGCTTGGCGGCTGGCATCTCGCCGTCGCGCTGAATCAGCACGGCTTTTGAGCGATAAATGACTTCGACTTCGCGCAGGCCGTTCGCTTCCAGCGTCGCGCCGGTGGAGACCAGGTCGCAGATCGCGTCGGCCAGACCAGCACGCGGTGCCACTTCTACCGAGCCGTTTAATAAACAGGATTTAAAGTTGACGCCTTGCTTGTCGAGATACTGTTTTAACAGGTGAGGATAGGAGGTGGCGATACGGGCATTGTTCAGGCCCTGCGGGCCGCTGTACGCGTCGTCAACCGGCATGGCCAGTGACAGGCGGCAACCGCCAAAATCCAGGCGACGCAGCGTGAAATAACGCGGGTCTTCGCCCTGCGCGCGGCGGTTCAGCATCTCTTCTTCCAGCACGTTCTCGCCGATAATGCCCAGATCCACTACGCCGTCCATTACCAGTCCCGGAATATCGTCATCGCGCACCCGCAGGATATCAATAGGCATATTTTCCGCAAAGGCGATCAGACGCTGTTGCTGAAGATTAATTTTGATACCACAGCGTGCCAGCAGCTCGCGTGAATCATCGCTTAATCGACCTGATTTCTGCATAGCTATGCGTAAACGGCTATTGTCTAACATCGTTCCTGTCCCCTTGATTGACCTGTCCTGAATGATTGATTTGCGTCAGCCCATAAAAAAACCCCCGGAAGACGATCTTCCGGGGGTTCTCTTGCGTTCGCACCACTGGAAGATCCTAGACGTCTTCCAGCACACATCGCCTGAAAGACTAGTCAGGGTGATGGTGGTGATGATGGTTGAACTGAACGCGTGTCATAAAATTCTCGATAATGAAAAGTTATTCATTTGTGTGGAATTAACCTAACGAAGATAGTTGAAATTGGCAACTCTTTTTTAATGTTGTTATTCGCAAAGCGCCGAAACACTTTGAACTGGTTTGCAACTCAGCGGAGGCTTAAGATGAGAACATCTTGAAGTCTGCAGCAGGAGACAAAATGAAAAAGGTCGCAATAGTAGGACTGGGCTGGCTGGGGATGCCGTTAGCCACGGCGTTAACCGCCAGGGGCTGGCAGGTCACCGGCAGTAAAACCACGCCGGATGGCGTTGAGGCGGCCCGTCGCTGCGGTATCGACGCGTTTCAACTGGAACTGACGCCCGACCTTATCTGCGATGCGGAAGATCTGGACGTGCTGTTCGACGTTGACGCGCTGGTCGTCACCTTGCCCGCCAGCCGCACGGCAGAGGGCGGGGACGCTTACGTACAGGCGGTGCAAAACGTGGTAGACACGGCGCTGGCCCGTAACGTACCGCGTATTATCTTTACCAGCTCGACATCCGTCTATGGCGGCAGCTCAGGCATCAAAACCGAAAAAAGCGCCTTGCAACCGGAAACCACGGCGGGCAAAACGCTGGTGGAGCTGGAAAACTGGCTGCATGATTTACCTGGCACCAGCGTGGATATTCTGCGTCTGGCAGGGCTGGTGGGGCCAAAGCGTCATCCGGGACGTTTCCTGGCCGGTAAGCTGGCGCTGCCCAACGGTTCACATGGTGTCAATTTGGTTCACCTTGATGATGTGGTTGAGGCCATCCTGTTGCTGTTACAAACGCCTAAAGGCGGGCGCACGTTCAACCTGTGCTCTCTGAAACATCCGTCTCGTGCGCAGTTCTACCCCGGCGTCTCACGCCAGTTGGGCATGACGCCACCGACCTTTGCGCCTGAAGCCGGTGACGACAGCGGTAAGCTAATAGACGGTTCGCGGATTTGTCACGAGCTGGGTTTTGAGTACCGCTACGATGACCCGCAAAAAATGCCTCTGGAATAAGCCCGGTTTTCCCCTCGCCGGGCAATGAATGTATGAACCGGCTGTCAGACGCCGAGCCTGTCGCGCAGCGCATACCAGGCTGCGCCCATTGCCGTCAGCGGCACTTTAAACCGCCGTCCGCCAGGGAAGGGCAGATGAGGCAGTCTGGCGAAAGCGTCAAAGCGTTCCGCATCACCGCGCAGCACTTCGCTGATCAGTTTGCCGGAGAGATGCGTTGCGGTGACGCCATGACCGCTGTCGCCCTGCATAAAATAGACATTGTTTTCCAGCCGACCAAACTGCGGCATACGTGACATCGTCAGCAGAAAATTGCCGCTCCAGGCGAAATCGAGTTTCACGTTATGTAACTGCGGAAAGGTGCGCAGCATCTTAGGGCGGATTATTTTCTCTACGTCGGCGGGTTCCCGCGCGCCGTAAATCACCCCGCCGCCGTAGAGCAGGCGGTTGTCAGCGCTCAGGCGAAAATAATCCAGCAGATAATTACAGTCCTCTACCGAATAATTATTGGGTAACAGCGCCAGGGCCTGATCGCGGGACAGCGGTTCGGTGGCAATAATCTGCGAGCCGCAGGGCATACTTTTTCGGCTCAGGCGCGGTTCCAGTTCGGAAGGTAAATAGGCATTACCCGCAAAAACCAGGAAGGTGGCGCTGACTTCCCCCTGAGCGGTTTTCACCCGATTAGGTGAGCCATAGTTGACGCTTAACGCGGCGGACTGCTCATAAATGCGCCCGCCGTGACGGCGAATCGCTTCGGCTTCGCCCAGTGCCAGGTTGAGGGGATGCAAATGTGCCCCACGTTTATCGAGCAAACCGCCGACATAGCGTTCACTTGCCACTTCGCGTCGAATCCCACGTTCATCCAGCAGTTCAAGCTCATGATTACCATAGCGCGCCCATGCTGCTTTTTGTTTTGCCAGGTGCGCCATCTGACGGGCATTAAAGGCAGCAAAAATTCCGCCAGGCCGATAGTCGCAGGCAATCGCGTAACGATCGATGCGGTCACGGATGATATCACCGCCTTCAAACATCATGCTGCCCAGCATTTTCGCGGTATCGTTGCCGTAACGTTGCTCAATCACATCCACATCACGGCTGTAAGAGTTGACCGCCTGTCCGCCGTTACGGCCGCTGGCACCAAAGCCGACCCGTGACGCTTCAAGCAGGACCACATCGTAGCCGGCCTCGGTTAAAAACAGCCCGGCGGATAATCCGGTAAACCCCGCGCCAATGATGCAAACGTCACACTGAACGCTCTCCTGTAATACCGGCCAGGGCGCATGTGGATTCCTTGTCGCAGTGTAGTAATTTTCCACATAATTCATATTAAGCTCCTTGGCTGTCGACCCGGGTTAAAAATTAGCGGGCGTATGGGCGCTGACGATGCGACAAGGCACATCGGCAGGGTTGGTAAAACTGTGTGGCAGGCCCGTATCGATGACATAACTCTCACCGGCAGAGAGGTGAAATTGCTGACCGTTTATCTCCAGTACAATCTGACCTTCCAGCAGCGTGCCGGTTTCTTCACCCGCGTGACGTAACTTTTCCCCGGTACTGGCACCGGGTTGATACGTCTCCAGCAGCATGCCCAGGGCTCGCCGGGTGGTGCCGTTATCAATCAGCTTCAGTGAAACGCCCTGGCTGCCGATCTCCAGCAGATCCCCGGCGCGCACTACCACTTTTGGCCCATCCTGCCCCTTCGGCTCAGAGAAAAACTCCGACAGCGACAGGCCATAGACCTTTAACAGCTTTTGCAGCGTACTGACCGCCGGGCTGACCTTGTCCTGTTCAATGGTGCTGATCGCGCTGTGGGTGAGACCAGCCAGTTCAGCAACGCGCCGTTGGGATAAGCCCATCGCCTGACGAATCTGCGACAGGCGTCGCCCGGGAGCCTGGGTCGCATCGCTCATTGTTGCTTTTCCCGTTTGTAGAGATGCGCGGCCTGAATAAAGCCGTTAAACAGTTGAAAGGAAGGCGTCGCGGGTTTCAATTGCCATTCTGGATGCCACTGCACGGCCAGCGCGAAAGGATGTCTGGCCAGGCTTATGGCCTCAATCAGTCCGTCCGGCGATCGGGCTTCAATGCGCAGCTGAGGCCCGGCTTCACGAACGCCTTGATGATGCACCGAGTTTACGCTTAACGGCGCAGTACCCAGCAGCGCGGCCAGTAATCCGCCGGGTTCAATATTGACGTCGTGAGCGGGAGCGTACTGCTGGGGGAGCGGGGCGGCGGCATCATCGTGATGGCGCTGAAACTGGGGATGCTGATTGAGGTGACGATAAAGTGCACCGCCGTTAGCCACCACCAGCTCCTGCATGCCGCGGCAAATGCCAAATAACGGCAGCTGTTTGCCCACGGCGTGCGTAATCAGGTTAAAGGCCAGACGATCCCGTCCTGCATCTGCGTCCGGTTCCTCGCCTTCTTCACCATACAGCCAGGGTTCAAGGTTGCTTGGGCTGCCGGTCAGTAAAATGCCGTCCAGTGCAGCCATAGCGTTTTCTAATAGATGCGGGGCAGCCATAAGCTGATGAGGCAGAGCGAGCGGCGCGCCACCGGCGATAACGACAGCATCAAGATATTTATTATGCACCGACTGGACGGGATGGCCCTGGTGATGAGTCTGGCACATCACTACGCCAATCAACGGCTTGTCAAAAATAATGCCCATGCTTCCCCCTCAACAGCTGTTCAAAATATTTGACGAAAAGGGCATAACTGACGGTTAAGTGTGCAATATTTTGTCAATCTAGCAACCCATCGCTGAATCTTCAAACAGATTTGTTACATTTGCACACTTTTTGTGTTAGCGCTATGTTAGAGGTGTGGCCGTTTTTTTGAGCATTACGCACTCCCATTTTGTGGTTAAAGGCGGATGAAATCATGACTAACCTGGTAGAAGTAGAAGACTTCACGTTGCACAGTGAAGAGAGACGAACCAGCGCGTTCCAGCAAGAGGTGAAAAACTGGCTGGAGCGCCACCCTGAAACGCAGTACGTTGATATTTTACTGAATGATTTAAATGGTGTTTTTCGTGGTAAGCGCATCCCGGTTTCCGCGTTAGCGAAGCTGGAGAAAGGCTGCTACTTCCCCGCTTCTGTGTTTGCCATGGACATTCTTGGCAACACCGTTGAAGACGCCGGGCTGGGACAGTCTCTCGGCGAGCCCGATAATCTTTGCCTCCCCATTCCGGATACGCTCGTTCCCTCTGCCGCCGATCCGCAACACATTGCACAACTGCTGTTAACCATGTGCAACCAAGATGGCACTCCCTTTGACGTTGAACCCCGAAATGTCCTGAACCGGCTGTGGCAACAGCTGCGTAACCGAGGGCTTTTTCCGGTGGTAGCGGTAGAGCTGGAGTTCTATCTGGTCGATAAAAAGCGCGATGCCGAAGGCTTTATTCAGCCGCCCTGTGCACCGGGCAGCGACGAGCGCAATATGCAGAGCCAGGTCTATTCTCTGGACAACCTTGATCACTTCTCCGATGTACTACGGGATATCGACACGCTGGCCCGCCTGCAGGGGATTCCAGCCGACGGCGCGCTGGCAGAAGCCTCGCCTGGGCAGTTTGAAATCAACCTGCACCATACACGGGACGTACTGAGCGCCTGCGACCACGCCATTCAGCTTAAGCGCCTCATTCGTCAGGTGGCTGAAAATCACGGCATGACGGCGACCTTCATGGCGAAGCCCTATGAGGACTATGCAGGCAGTGGCATGCACGTGCATATCAGTATGCTGGATGCGGCCGACCATAATGCCTTTGCCTGCGACGACGGCAGCGACTCACCGCTGCTGAAGCGCACACTGGCCGGCATGATTGATTTAATGCCGGCTTCCATGGCGCTACTGGCACCAAACGTGAATGCCTATCGCCGTTTTGTACCGGAAGCCTATGTGCCGTTACAGGCATCCTGGGGCCATAACAACCGCACGGTTGCGCTGCGCATCCCCTGTGGCGATATAGAAAGTCGTCGTATTGAGTATCGGGTTGCCGGGGCGGATGCGAATCCGTATCTGGTGATGTCAGCGATTTTAGCCGGGATGTTGCACGGTCTTGATACGCCGCTCTCCTTACCGCAGCCGGTAAAAGGTAACGGTCATGAGGCGGAAGGGCTGGCATTACCGATACGGCAAAGTGATGCCCTTTATGAATTTGAAAACAGCAACCCTTTACAAAAGTTACTGGGTGAGAAGTTTGCCAAAGTGTGGTTTAGCTGTAAAAATTATGAACTAATGCAGTTCGAAAGGTTAATCACTTCCACGGAAATTGATTGGATGTTAAAGAACGCCTGATTAATATTTTGCATTCTATGCGACAACGTCTTGAAATAATGCGTTGGGTTGGGGCAAAATACGCCCCCTGCAAATTCAGAACATAACCGACGCTCACCGCGCCGGTTATTTTTTTGCACGTTATCACAGAGTGAATTTTCGCTGACACAACCGAGGCCGGGCGCGTACCCGGATAGATAAACACTGAAAACACGCATTGGCGTGAGATAGAGGATGTAAAGATGGGGATGTTTAATACTCTACCGGCTCAGGCTGGTACACGTTTTCGTGACGACTACGGCGCCGCGCTTGCCGCAAACCTTACTCCCTGTCGCTTAATGCGCAGTATCCTTGTGAGTCAACCCAGTCAGGTTGCTGCGCAAGGAGGACTGAAGCATGTCGCTTAATACCTCTGCTGCACCACAACGTGCTCAACTGAAAAAAACGCTGACGTTACTGCCGGTTGTCATGATGGGCTTAGCCTACATGCAGCCAATGACCCTGTTTGATACCTTTGGGATTGTCTCGGGGCTGACCGACGGTCACGTTGCCACCGCTTATGCTTTCGCCCTGATTGCGATTCTGTTCACTGCCGTGAGTTACGGTAAGCTGGTACGCCGCTTCCCATCTGCGGGCTCCGCTTATACCTACGCTCAAAAGGCAATCAGTCCGCATGTCGGCTTTATGGTGGGCTGGTCATCGCTGCTGGACTATCTGTTCATGCCGATGATTAACATCCTGCTGGCAAAAAACTATTTTGAAACCCTGGTGCCAGGTATCCCGTCGTGGATTTTCGTGGTGCTGTTGGTCGGCTTTATGACGCTGTCCAACCTTAAGGGCATCAAAACCGTTGCCAACTTCAACAGCGTGATTGTGATCCTGCAGGTTGTGGTGATGGTCGGGATTACGGCCATGGTGATTTACGGTGTGGCGCACGGTGAAGGCGCGGGAACCGTGGTCAGCAGCAAGCCGTTCTGGTCGGAGAACGCCCATGTGGTGCCTATGATTACGGGGGCGACCATTCTGTGTTTCTCGTTCCTGGGCTTTGACGGCATCAGCTCGCTGTCGGAAGAAACCAAAGATGCAGAACGTACCATTCCGCGTGCGATTTTCCTGACCGCGCTGATTGGTGGCCTGATGTTTATCGTGGCGTCTTACTTCCTGCAGCTGTACTTCCCGGACATCTCGCGCTTTAAAGAGCCGGACTCCTCACAGCCTGAAATCATGCTGTACGTGGCGGGTAAAGCGTTGCAGGTCGGTATCCTGGTCTTCTCTGTGGTCACGGTACTGGCTTCCGGCATGGCGGCGCACGCGGGTGTTTCACGTCTGATGTATGTGATGGGCCGTGATGGTGTCTTCCCGGAGCGTTTCTTCGGTTATATCCATCCAAAATGGCGCACGCCGTCCCTGAACGTCATTCTGGTGGGTGCCGTGGCGCTGATGGCGATTAACTTTGACCTGGTCACCGCCACCGCGCTGATTAACTTTGGTGCGCTGGTGGCCTTTACCTTCGTGAACCTGTCGGTGATCGCGCAGTACTGGGTACGTGAAAAACGTAACAAAACCCTTAACGATCACTTCCAGTATCTGGTTCTGCCGATGCTGGGCGCGCTGACCGTGGGTGCGCTGTGGGTAAACCTGGAGCAAAGCTCAATGGTGCTGGGCCTGATCTGGGCTGCCATTGGTATTATTTATCTGGCGTTTGTGACCCGCAGTTTCCGCAATCCTGTTCCGCAGTTTAGCGAAGAAGTGTAAGACCCTGGCCCTGTTCTGTTCCCGATGACGGGAGCAGAGCAGGGCAGCATCCATTCAGTTTTCCCGCGCGATCACCAATTCCCAGCTCCCCGTACTCAACGCTTCGCGTCCCGTCGCATTCAGCTGACTGTCGGTAATAATGACATCGAACGTCTCCAGCGGTAAGGCCAGCCAGGTGGCGATTTTGTCGTATTTAGAGCTGTCACTAAGCAGCACACGTTTGCTGCTGACGTCACATACCGCCTGCTTCACCGCCACTTTATCTTCATCCGGCGTAAACAATCCACGCAGTCCCCAGCTTGAGGTGGAAACAAACGCAATATCGATCGCCAACTGGCGCAGGCTGCGCGCTGCCGCATCGCCAATGCAGGAGCGATTATCGCGACATACTGTGCCGCCGGTATGAATGACCCGACAACGACTTGTCTCCATCAGCAAATTGGTCACCATAAAATCATTGGTCACCACTAACAAATCGTCCCGCTCGGCGATTTCCCGTGCCAGTGCCAGCATGGTGGTGCCGGCATCCAGATAAATACAGCTGTTGCGCGGAATATGCTCGGCCGCCAGTCGTCCTATCGCCTTCTTCTGATCATTGAACAGGGCCGTCTTGGTTAGATGCGAGGGTTCACTGGCCAGCCGGTTAGCGGAACGCACGCCACCCGACACCGACAGCACCGCGCCTTGCTCTTCCAGCTTTTGCACATCGCGGCGAATGGTCATATGTGACACGCCAAACCGCTCCGTGAGCTCGGCAATGCTCATGACGCCGCGCTCTGCCACCAGAGCCAGGATCTGTTGATGACGCTCAACGGGGATCATAACTACCTCGATTTATCATTTTTTCACATTGTAGAGCATCGGCTCACGAAGGCACACGGAAATTTTAACGCGGTTTCCCCCGCTGAACCGGCTGTTAAAGGCGCTGATCAGTCAGGGCTGACGCATTTCGAGTGTGAATAAATGTTTAATGTCCATCCCTTTTCGTTAATTTATGTGAATTAAGGCACGTTTTTGTGCGCACTTTATTGGCACTATTAACAACAGAAATCAAAAGTTCACTTAATTTAACAACGGAGGCCACCGATGCCAGTTTCGCAAGTCTGTGTCATAGGCTTAGGTTCAATGGGAATGGGCGCGGCGCAGTCGTGTATCCGGGCAGGGCTGTCAACGTGGGGCGTCGATCTGAATCCGCAGGCGCTGGAGACACTGCGTCAGGCTGGCGCGCGCGATGCGCAGACCTCAGCGCACGCGTTTGCTGAGCAGCTTGATGCCGTGCTGCTGCTGGTGGTCAACGCGAAGCAGGTTAACGCCATCCTGTTTGGCGAAGAGGGACTGGCTGCCAGGCTTCGACCCGGCACGGTGGTCATGGTCTCCTCAACCCTGTCCGCGCAGGATGCAAAGCAAATCGAACAAGGGCTGGCTGACCATCAACTGCTGATGCTGGACGCGCCGGTGTCAGGCGGTGCGGCCAAAGCCGCGACAGGCGACATGACCGTCATGGCGTCAGGCAGCGATGCGGCGTTTGCGGCGTTGCAGCCGGTGCTGGACGCGGTGGCGGCGAAGGTTTACCGCGTCGGGAGCGAAATCGGTCAGGGTTCCACGGTCAAGATCATTCATCAGCTTCTGGCTGGCGTGCATATTGCCGTCGGGGCCGAAGCGATGGCGCTGGCCGCCCGCGCCGGGATTCCCCTGGATACGATGTATGAGGTGGTCACCAATGCCGCAGGGAATTCATGGATGTTTGAAAACCGCATGCGCCACGTTGTTGACGGCGATTACCGCCCAACCTCAGCGGTCGACATCTTTGTGAAAGACCTGAATCTGGTCGCCGATACTGCGCAAGCCCTGCATTTCCCGCTGCCGCTGGCGTCCACTGCACTCACTATGTTCACCGAAGCCAGCAATGCTGGTTTTGGGCGCGAGGATGACAGCGCGGTCATTAAAATCTTCAGCGGGATTACGCTGCCGCAGCGCCAGGAGAAAGCATGATACGTTTAGGTGTGATTGCCGATGACTTTACCGGCGCAACCGACATTGCCAGCTTTCTGGTGCAAAATGGCCTGTCCACGATTCAGTTTAACGGCATCCCTCAGGAGGAAGCGCCGTCTGATGCGCAGGCCATTGTGATCAGCCTTAAGTCACGTTCCTGTCCGGCTGATCAGGCGGTGGCACTGTCGCTCAACGCGCTGCGCTGGCTGCAACAGCAAGGCTGTGAACGTTTTTATTTCAAATACTGTTCCACCTTCGACAGCACGCGCGGCGGCAATATTGGCCCGGTCACCGATGCGCTGCTGGCTGAGCTGAATGAGACGCAAACGGTAATCTGTCCGGCCCTGCCGGTGAACGGTCGCACCGTTTATCAGGGCTATCTGTTTGTCGGTGAACAGCTGCTGTCCGACTCCGGCATGCGCCATCATCCGGTCACGCCAATGACTGACAGCAATCTGCTACGGCTGATGGAAAGTCAGAGTACGGGAAAAGCCGGTCTCATTTCTGCCGCCACCGTGGATCAGGGTGCCATGGCGATAAAGCAGCAGCTGGATCAACTGCGCGAGCAGGGCGTTAACTATGTGGTGATTGATACGCTCAGTGAGCAGCATCTGTTAGCACAGGGCCAGGCGCTGCAGGACAGACGGCTGGTCACCGGTGGCTCCGGGCTGGCGATTGGGCTGGCACGTCAGTGGTCAGGCGACAGCGGCGATAAACGTCAGGCGCAGCGTGCCGGTTATCCGCAGGGTGAGCGGGCCGTCGTGCTGTCCGGCTCCTGTTCACAGATGACTCATCGCCAGGTCACGGCCTATCAACAGCAGGCACCAACCCAGGCGATCAGCGTCGAGCGTTGTCTCAGTGATGAACATTACGCACAGGTGCTTTGTGACTGGGTCGCAGAAAATAGCGATGGACCGCTGGCCCCGATGTTATTTGCCACCGCTGAGGCCCAACAGCTGCAGTCGATCCAACAGCAATATGGCGCGCAGCGCAGTAGTGAAGCGGTAGAGCAGCTGTTTGCGCAGGTGGCCCGGGAACTGCAATCCCGCGGCTGGCAGCGTTTTATTGTCGCGGGCGGCGAAACCTCGGGCGTGGTCGCCCAAAGCCTGGGCGTCACCGCGTTTCATATTGGCCCGGTGATCTCGCCGGGTGTTCCCTGGGTCAGAGATATACAGCAGCCGCTGTCGCTGGCGCTCAAATCCGGTAATTTTGGCAACGAGCACTTTTTCCGTCGCGCGCAAACGGAGTTTCCCCATGACTGAACAACAGGCCCGTGAAGAGATGGTCAAACTCGGTGCGTCGTTCTTCCAGCGCGGCTATGCCACCGGGTCAGCCGGCAACCTTTCCCTGCTGCTGGACGACGGCAATCTGCTGGCAACGCCCACCGGCTCCTGCCTGGGAGCGCTGGATGCCAGCCGTCTGTCAACGGTCACATTACAGGGGGAATGGCTTGGCGGGGATAAACCCTCAAAAGAAATCGCCTTTCACCGGGCGCTCTACCTGAACAATCCAGACTGCCAGGCGGTCGTTCATCTGCACAGCCACTACCTGACCGCGCTGTCGTGCCTGCAAAATCTGGACAGCCAGAACTGCATCCGCCCGTTCACGCCCTACGTGGTGATGCGGGTGGGCGATGTGCCGGTTGTGCCTTACTACAAACCCGGTGACGTGCGACTGGCGGAGGATCTGGCACAGCTGGCACCGCACTATCGTGCGTTTTTGCTGGCTAACCATGGCCCGGTCGTGGTGGGTAAATCTCTGCAGGAAGCCGCGGACAATACCGAAGAACTGGAAGAGACCGCGCGCCTGATCTTTACTCTGGGCGATCGGGCCATCCGCTATCTCAGCGCTGACGACGTCGCCGAACTCAGGAGCCGATAATGCCAAAGTTTGCAGCCAACCTGTCTACCCAGTTCAACGAGGTGCCGTTCCTGCAGCGCTTTGCCGCCGCCGCACAGGCCGGATTTGAGGCGGTGGAGTTTCTGTTCCCTTATGATTATCCGGCTGAGCAGCTAAAACCGCTGCTGGATGACAACGGCCTAAAGCTGGTGCTGTTCAATACGGCACCGGGCAACGTTGCGGCTGGCGAATGGGGCGTCAGCGCTATCCCAGGCCGGGAAGCGGAGGCACGGGCCGATATCGACAGCGCACTGGCCTACGCGCTGGCGCTTGACTGTCCCCAGGTGCATATCATGGCGGCCACCGTACCGCCGGGTGCGGATCGCCAGCAGTACGTTGACACCTTTGTCAGCAATATGCGTTACGCCGCAGAACGCTTCGCACCCCATAACATCAGGCTATTAATCGAAGCGTTAAATCCCACGACGAAACCGCGCTATCTGTATGCCAGCCAGTATCAGACGCTGGAGATGGTCGACCTGATCGACCGTCCCAACGTGTTTACTCAGCTTGATCTGTTCCATGCCCAGATCGTGGACGGCAACCTCAGCCATCTGATTCGCCATTACGCGGGACGTTACCGCCACGTGCAGATTGCCGCGGCCCCCGACCGCCACGAACCGGACGAAGGGGAGATCAACTATCCCTGGCTGTTCCGCTTACTGGATGAGGTGGGATATGACGGCTGGATCGGCTGTGAGTATATCCCGCGCGGGGACACCGTTCAGGGGCTGAACTGGTTCTCGCCCTGGGCAAAAAACCGCTAAAGCATTGATAAACATCACACCGGTGTGTCAGCACCGGTGCAGTTCTGGTCGTCTTTTATACGCACCAGCATCAGGTTGAGCTGTAGCCAAAAATCCTAAAAAAGATAATTTACTCTGAGGTTTACCATGACGACTGCGTTGCTGTTAGCCATCGCGACTGCCAGCATTGTGATTCTGCTGCTGCTGGTCATCAAAGCCAAAGTGCACCCCTTTATCGCGCTACTGATTGTCAGCCTGCTGGTGGCGATAGCGACCGGTATCCCGGCTGAAAAAATCATGGAGACGATTATCAGCGGCATGGGCGGGCTGCTGGGCCATATCACCATTATTATTGTGCTGGGTGCCATGCTCGGGGCCATTATCGAAGCCTCCGGCGGAGCGGAGTCGCTGGCCCAGCGCTTCAGTAAAGCCCTGGGCCTGAAACGGACCGTTGCCGCCCTGACGATGGCGGCGTTTATTCTGGGCATCCCGGTCTTTTTTGAAGTGGGCTTTATTATCGTTATCCCGTTGATCTACGGCTTTACCAAAGTGGCACGGGTTTCTCCCTTAAAGTTTGGCCTGCCGATGGCCGGGGTGATGTTAACGGTGCATGTGGCATTGCCCACCCATCCGGGTGCGGCGGCGGCGGCAGCGATTTTGCACACCGATATGGGCTGGCTGATGCTGCTGGGGATTCTTATCTCTGTCCCGGTTGGTATTTTAGGGTATTACGTCGCCCGGGTGATGAATCGCCGTCAGTATCATCTGTCAGTCGAGGTGCTGGAACAGTTACAGATGGCGAAGCCTGAAGGTGCCATCAAGAAAAATGAGCCGGCCCCACCGGGCGCATTGACCATCTGTGGCCTGATCGTGATTCCCATTGTTTTAATTGTGCTGGGCACGTTGTCGCACTCACTGCTGGCGCCAGACAGCCTGCTGGGGAAAGTGATGACGGTCATTGGCACGCCGCCTGTTGCGCTGTTGATTGCATTAGGGCTGGCTGCCTGGCTACTGGGCATCCGCCGTGGCTGGAGCAAAGATAAGCTGGAAGACCTGACCGGACGGGCGATTCCGGGATCGGCCAGCGTGATTCTGGTTGCGGGCGCGGGCGGCGCTTTTGGTAAGGTGCTGGTTGAGTCCGGCGTAGGTAAAGCGCTGGCCCTGGCGCTGGAAACACTGCACCTGCCGTTAATCCCTGCCGCCTTTATTCTGTCACTGGCGCTGCGCGCCTCTCAGGGATCGGCCACCGTCGCGATTCTCACCACCAGTGGCTTACTGACGCAGGCCGTCGCCGGCATTGATGATGTGCATCGGGTGCTGGTGACGCTGGCAATTTGTTTCGGTGGGCTTGGGCTGTCTCACGTTAACGATGCGGGCTTCTGGGTGGTGACCCGCTATCTGGGCCTGTCGGTGGCGGATGGGTTAAAAACCTGGACGGTACTGACAACCCTGATGGGGCTGTGCGGTTTTGCTCTGATCTGGGCGCTGTGGTGGGTGATCTGATGCGTAGGCCTGGAAAGGCGATTAGCTTTCCCCGGCCAGTCTGAGCGTCAGGACACCAGTTCCTGCGCATAGCGATACAGCGCTTTCAACTGTGCCACTTTTTCCTGGTCGCTTTCATGCAGGCTGGCCAGAGATTCCAGCTCCATCAGGAAGGACTGCACTTTCTCCGGGTTCAGCACCTCGCGTCGATGCTGCAGCCAGCGCTGCTGCTCGGCATCATCCAGCGTGCCCGGAAAATTACGCGCCCGGTAACGAAACAGCAGCTTAGCCACGCGTGGGCTGTCAAACGTCAGGTCCAGCGCGGGCAGATTCGCCGGTGCTGTCTGGCGAATAATGTTCATGCCCGCCCGATCGGCATCGCTAAAGAAACCATCATAGAGCTGGGTGTCGACATCATCCGACGGCGTGAAGGGGTCCGCATCGGCAAAGATCGCCACCAGTTTTTCACGCACCTCAGGATGCTGCCGCAGCGTCGCCAGGTTATCCAGGCTGAACTGACGATCGATACCCAAACGCTCAGCATCTTCTGGTCGCAGGGTATTCGCCGGTGCCAGCACGGGACACTTATTGATATGTACCAGCTTAACGGGAACGGCTGCCAGATCGCCGAGATCGCTTTTGCGCGTATACAGACGCGCGCGCAGGCTGTCGGCATCCAGCGCCAGTAGCGGCGTGATGTCCCCGGCCAGATCCACCACGATGAGCGCATTACGGTTGTCGGGATGCCAGGCGAGCGGCACCACCCAACTGGTATTGCCGCGCGCCGCGCCAAACATACCGGAAACGTGCACCAGCGGTTTCATTTGGGGGATGTCGACCAGTTGAATGAGTTTGTTTTTGTTGCGATGCGTAAACAAAAACTCAAACAGTTTGGGCTGTTTCTCTTTAACCAGTTTTGCCATGGCAAGTGTGGCGTACACATCTGACATCGCATCATGGGCGTTTTCATGGGCCACGCCGTTGGCTTTGGTCAGGTGCTCCAGCCGGAAGCTGGGAAAGCCGTCTTCATTTTCAGGCCAGTTAATGCCTTCGGGCCGCAGCGCATAGCAGGCGCGCATCACGTCCAGTAAATCCCAACGGGAGTTACCGTTCTGCCAGCTCCAGCCATAGGGATCGTAGAAGTTGCGGTAAAAAATATTCCGCGTCACCTCATCGTCAAAACGTACGTTGTTGTAGCCCACCACGCAGGTTTGCTCTGTGGTGAACAGGGCATGAATACGGGCGGCAAACTCGGCCTCGCTCACGCCTCGTGAGGCAGCAATTTGCGGCGTAATGCCGGTGATCATCACCGCTTCGGGCTGGGGCAGGTAATCATCCGGAGGACGGCAATAGAACACCTCTGGCTCGCCAATCGGATTGAAGTTGCTGTCGGTACGTAAACCGGCAAACTGCGCCGGACGATCCAGGGATGGACTGGTGCCGAAGGTTTCGTAATCGTGGAACAAGAAAGTTAATTCAGAGGCGGGCACGTCGCTGTCCTGTCTGCAAAAAATCAATGTTCAGGATAGTCTTCTGCGCGCTTCAGCACAACCGTGCAGGGCAATGCTGCGTAACGGCGCGCAGCAGTTCATATTTTTTTTCAATTTATTTAAACCTTATTAAGGCTTTTGCCGTAAAACGTCCGGCAGTTCCCGTCTGTTTTATTTGCGCAACTAAGGATGAAGTGTTGAAAAGGCGTCTGTTAATTACCGTAACTGTTTTTTGGGCTTCGCTGGCACAGGCCGACGATATGCCGTTTCCCGTGACGCCACCGGCGATTGATGCCGCGTCATGGGTGCTGATGGATGCCACCACGGGGCAGGTTCTTACCGCGGGCAATCCCGACGAGCGCCGCAATCCTGCCAGTCTGACCAAACTGATGACCGGTTATGTGGTCGATCGCGCGATCGATCAAAAGAAAATTACCCGCGACGATATGGTCACCGTGGGTAAAGATGCCTGGGCTGCGGGCAATCCGGTCTTCAAAGGTTCCTCGCTGATGTTTCTTAAGCCAGGCGATAAGCTGACTGTGCGCGACCTGAGCCGTGGCGTCATCATCGACTCAGGCAATGACGCCTGCGTGGCGCTGGCCGACTATGTCGCCGGGAGCCAGGACAATTTTGTTAAGCTGATGAATCACTACGTTGAGAAACTGGGCCTGGCAAATACCCATTTCGAAACCGTCCACGGTCTGGATGCACCAGGACAATTCTCCAGCGCGAGGGACATGGCAAAACTGTCCCGCGCCATTATCAGCGGCGAGCCAGATTTCTATGCCATGTACCGTGAGAAAACCCTGTCCTGGAATGGCATCACCCAGAACAACCGTAATGGCCTGCTGTGGGATAACAACCTGCATGTCGATGGTCTGAAAACGGGCCATACCGAAACGGCCGGGTTCAACATTGTGGCTTCAAATGTCGTCGGTCAGCACCGTCTGATTGCCGTGATCATGGGCGGTAAAAGTGCCAAAGGGCGCGAAGAGCAGGCCCGCAAGCTGCTGGTCTGGGGACAGAATACCTTCGACACGGTGCAACTGTTCCATGCTGGTAAGAAAATTGGCAGCGAGCATGTCTGGTATGGTAATCCGCACCAGGTGGAAGTGGGCACGGCAGAGGACGTCTATCTGTCGCTACCGCGCAGTGAAATCCCGAACGTCAAAGCCAAATACGTGATTCAGCGTACCGATCTGGAAGCGCCGCTGAAAGCCAATGAAAACATTGGGGAAATCCAGGTGATGGACAAAGATAAGCAGATTGCCAGTTATCCACTGGTGGCGCTCAGCGCTGTAAACGAAGCGGGCATAGTTAGCCGCCTCTCTGACTATCTGAAACGTAAGTTTTAATCTCACGCTACGCGCACCTGCCTGTCGGGCAGGTGCCGGGCGATCGCCTGCCTCAGGACCGTCTGGCCACCTGAGCGGTTAATTTTGCTGATTTACGGTCACGGGTCGGAGATAATGACCCATTGCTTCAGGCATTCACTAAAATATTGACGGCGCGCCAGGACTGACAGGGCGCATCGCGTAGAATCACCTTTTTACCAGCGGACAGCCACCTTGCGCTCTGATAAGCCCATCTCAAATCTGGAATTCTGGTTGTATCGTCATTACCGCAGCGTGCACGGTCTGCGCATCGCGGTCGCGTTTCTCTTTGCTTTTTTATTTGTCCGCATCACTGAAATCCCCGAAGGCACCTGGCCACTGATTACGCTGGTGGTCGTCATGGGGCCGATCTCGACGTGGGGCAATGTGTTTCCCCGCGCCATTCAGCGCATTGGTGGCACGATTGCCGGTTCCATTTCGGGATTAATCGCGCTCAAGCTGGAGATCATTTCGCTGCCGGGCATGCTGGCATGGTGCGGGCTGATTATGTTTATCAGCGGCTATCTGACCCTGGGGAAACATCCCTATATGGCGTTGTTGATTGGCATCACGCTCTGCGTGGTGGTGGGCGCGCCGATGGGGGATTTCACCGTTGCCATGTGGCGCGGCGGCGATGTGATTTTAGGCTCGCTGCTGGCGCTGATATTTACCGCCGTCTGGGCGCAACGCGCGTATATTCACTGGCGTATCCAACTTTCGGATACGCTGGGCGAGATGGCAAAAATCTATCATGCGGGGTTTTCGGCCAACCTGGTGGACAAGCCGCGACTGAACAAGCCGTTTGGTAAACTGCTCACCAGCGTGATCAAAATGCGGGCTTTGCTGGAGCCGTCCAGTAAGGAAACGCGCATTCCCCGTTCGGTGTTTGAAGCGATTCAGACCATTAACCGTAATATGGTGTACACCATTGAGATGCAAATTAATGCCTGGTGGGCATCGCGGGAAAGCCATCTGATTATGCTGAACGCGCCGGCGCTGCGTCGTACCCAGCAGATGACGGAAAACGCGTTACGCACCTTATCGGTGATGGCGGTGAAGGGGGAAACCTATGACATTATTGCTGCCAACCATGAGTTAACAGAAATCGTCAAAGAACTTAAGCAGTTGATCGCCGACGGCAGCGACCGTCTGGAGGAAACGCCGATTTATGGCTATGTCTGGCTGAGTCTGGAGCTGGCGAAGCAGCTGGAGCGCATGACCGATTTGATGCGTCTGGCGCTGCGTAAATAATCACCTCAGACAATGACTTAATGCGAAACCCGGTTTTTTTGCGCTAAGATAAGAGCCAGTCCGAATTTAGCTGTGAGAATTGCCCATAAGGCTGGCTAGCCGCTAAGCTGATCGTTTTGACTCTCTCCCTGCTTTAGCAGGCTTAAAGAAAGGTGCCATCATGGAAAATGCCAAGCAATCATTTCAGGACGTACTTGAGTTTGTGCGTACGTTTCGCCGCAAGAACAAACTGCAGCGTGAAATTGTCGATAATGAGAAGAAAATTCGTGACAACCAAAAGCGCGTACTGCTGCTGGATAACCTGAGCGAATACATTAAACCCGGCATGAGCGTTGAGGCGATTCAGGAAATCATCGCCAGCATGCGTGCTGACTATGAAGATCGCGTTGATGAATACATCATCAAAAATGCTGACCTGTCTAAAGAGCGCCGTGAGCTGTCTAAAAAGCTCAAGACGCTGGGCGTGGGTGAGACAAAAGCGCCATAATGGCGCGCCGGTAGCGCAAACCGTCCGTTACCGATATCACCGGCCCGCAGCAACCTTCAGGTTGGGCGGGCTTTTTTGCGCCCGCATGGCGGGCTAAAACGCTTAACCCGAGAGCTTACGCGCAATCTGCTGCAGCTGACGGGCCAGATCGGATAAGTCCAGGTCCTGACTGGCGGGTACGGCGGTGGTTTCCCGTATCACCAGAACCGGCTCCAGTATGCGGGACGTCACCGCCTCACCGCGCAGTTCGGCCAGCACCCGATCAACGCTGTGGGTGCCAAGTTGTTGAAGGTCCTGACGAACGGTGGTGAGCGGGGGCTGATACCAGGCACTTTCCGCCGTGTCATCGTACCCCACAATGGAAATATCGGCCGGGATCGCCACGCCGTGCTGATGCAGCGCTCGCATCGCGCCCAGCGCCATCTCGTCATTCGCCACTAACAGCGCCTGGGGCAGGGCATCGGGTAGCTGCGTCAGCATGGCCTGATAGCCCGATTTTGCGCTCCAGTCGCCGCGCAGTACGCAGCAGGGGGTGAGCTGATGATCGGCCAGTATCTGACGCCAGACGGCTTCGCGCTGACGCGCCGATATCGAGCGCACAGGGCCATTTAGCAGGCCGATTTGCCGGTGTCCAAGGGCAATCAGGTGCGCCACGGCGGCTCGTGCCCCTTGTTCGTTTGAATACTGGCAGTGAGAGACAACAGCATGCGGATCGGCATCCAGAAACAGTACGGGTTTTTTGCCACACATCGCGCGGATTTTTTCTGCCTCAGCCGCCTCTAAAGGGATATTAATCAGCACCGCATCAACACGTTGGGCCATCAGTTCATTCACCGTGGCTTCGGGGTTGTCTTCACTGTCCATGGCGATAACCAGGTGGTATCCGGCTCTGGCGGCGCGCTGCTGTATGGCCGAGGCAATTTGCGCCGGTGCCATCAGGGCCAGATTGCTGGTGGCCAGCCCCAGGGTGCGGGTGGCTTTTCCCGCCAGCTGCTGCGCGACCCGGTTGGGAACATAGTTAAGTTGTTGCATCGCCGCTTCAACTTTTTCTCGGGTGCGGGGGGAGACCTGCTCAGACCGGTTAAGCACACGAGAAACGGTTTGATAGGAAACGCCAGCCAGTTGGGCAACATCATCAAGGGTCACAGAGCGGGACGTCATTATTCCTCCATAAGATGAGGCAGCGAGTGTAACAAAATTCCGTTACCCGCGCGTCCTGCAACGGCGCGGCTGCTTTCTCATCACTTCCGTGTTTAACGGTTCTGTTGATAGATTTGCAGGTTAACGTTCACCGCATTCAACAGCGGCACCGTAAGACTATGACGGTTGGCGCGCAACAGCAGGTCGCCAATGATGGTCTCCGCTTCAATCGCGAAACCCTGGGTCAAATCACGATACATTGAAGACGTCATCGGCGTGGCCGGATTGTTCAGCCACTGATAAATTTTGGCGGTAACGGCAGGGCGGGGGTGATAACCCTCGGCGCAAATAACCTGAAGCACCTCAGCGTAAATGCCCTGAAGCAGCATCTCGCCGCCTTCAGCGTTCAGCACCTGTTGCGTGTTACCTCGCGCCAGGCAGCAGACCGCGCCTAACGTGCTTAACAGCAGCCATTTTTCCCACAGTTCACTGATAATATCCTCGGTAAAAAACGTCTCTACCGCACAGGTGCGTAGCGCCGCATCCAGTTGCTGAAGCCGTGCGTCGTTATGGCCATCCAGCGCACCGTAATAGAGCTGATGCAGTGGCGTGAGCTGCACCACGTGGCCCTGTTCGTTAAGCGTGGCGTTAATTTTGCACAGGCCGCCCACCACCTTGTCTGCGCCAAAATGGGCAATCAGGGTATCGAAATGCCGCATACCGTTGAGAATCGGCATAATCAGGGTTTCTGGCCCGACCGCGTTATTCATATCGCGCAACGCCTGCTCAAGGCCGGTACTTTTAACGGTCAGAATGATCAGGTCAAACGGGCTGTTCAGCGCAGGAGCAGTGACTAACTGCGGTTGCAGGACTTCGCGTCCGGATGGGGTTTGCAGCACGAGGCCGGTTTCTTGTAATTGACTGAGACGGCGCTCACGCACAAGAAAGGTCACATCCTGCCCGGCCTGTACCAGCCGTGCGCCAAAATATCCGCCGGTTGCTCCGGCACCCACCATTAAAATGCGCATCCGATATCCTTGTATGAAAAGCGTCTGCCCTAACACAGCGCCGCAATTTCTGTTATGCGTCAAAACCCAACGCGCTCGCAAGTAATATTACAACCTGAACGCCAACAGGATAGGGACTGGCAGGCTAACCTTATGTCAAAATTCTTGAACGTAGCGCTTAAGGATATTCACTATCAGTGATGGACAAGCTGGCGTACCCTTTGTGCATTACGGTTTATAACGCGAAAGCAACCGTCTTTCGTCAGGAGACGTCACAGATGAAAAATATTGGTTTTCTCTCATTCGGCCACTGGACACCTTCGTCTCAGTCAGCCACCCGTTCGGCTCAGGACGTATTGCTGCAGTCTATCGATCTTGCCGTGGCGGCAGAAGAACTGGGCGCCGACGGCGCGTATTTTCGTGTGCATCACTTTGCCCGTCAGCTCAGCTCGCCGTTTCCGCTGCTGGCAGCCGTCGGCGCGCGCACCAAAAAAATTGAAATAGGCACCGGCGTTATCGATATGCGCTATGAGAATCCGCTTTATATGGTGGAAGACGCGAGTGCTGCCGATCTGATTTCTAACGGTCGCCTGCAACTGGGACTGAGCCGCGGTTCACCAGAACAGGTTATTGATGGCTGGCGCTACTTTGGCTACGCACCGCAGGAAGGCGAGACGGATGCCGACATGGGCCGTCGTCACACCGAGGTGTTCCTGGATGCGCTGCGTGGCGAAGGTTTTGCCAAACCCAATCCACAGCCGATGTTTCCGAACCCACCCGGCCTGCTGCGCCTGGAGCCGCTGTCTGAAGGCTTGCGCGATCGCATCTGGTGGGGTTCCGGCTCCAACGCTACGTCCGTATGGGCGGCGAAGATGGGCATGAACCTGCAAAGCTCGACGCTGAAAGATGATGAAACCGGCGAGCCGTTCCACATTCAGCAGGCTAAACAGATTCGCGCCTATCGTGAAGCCTGGAAAGCGGCAGGGCACCAGCGTGAGCCACGGGTTTCCGTCAGCCGCAGTATTTTTGCACTGGTAAATGATATGGACCGGGCTTACTTTGGCCGCAGTGGACAGGATCAGGATTCAGTGGGCTTTCTGGATGAGAAAACCCGCGCCATTTTCGGCCGCAGCTATGCCGCCGAACCGGAAAAACTGATCAAGCTGTTGGCAGAGGATGAAGCAATAGCTGAAGCCGATACTTTGCTGCTGACCGTGCCGAATCAGCTGGGCGTGGATTACAATGCGCACGTCATAGAATCGATTCTGAAGTATGTGGCTCCGGAGCTGGGCTGGCGTTAAGCCCTGATTGGTTCCAGCCGATTGATAACCCCACGCAGCACTGGTTGCGTGGGTTTTTTTTATTCAATAATCACCCCACTTCTGCAGCCCTCGCGCTCCCAACGCCTGCCGATTAGGTCGATGGCAGTGCCGCGTTTTGGTTAAAACTATTACCTCCTGAAACGATAACCTTTCGATAATATTTGCTTTCAGATTTATCCCAATAAATTAGCGTGCGTTGTAAATTAATTGACATGAAGTCATGTTAATTTTATTAATGTATCAAGATCTTCAAAAGGATACCTCTATTTTAGATATCCTGACATATTCATTTTCACTGCGTAAAACACGCAGGCGTCTTTTTATTTCTTGTTCGCACGCTACGACAGTCATTGCATGCTGCTTTATATTTTTTAATATCAAATGGCACTAAATTCTGTCGAAACCTACTGAACATAACGGATTGCAACGCCCGTTTTATCCTCATCACAACGTAATCGGAAAAAATTAATGGCGATCGATATTTATTTGAAAGTTGAAGGTACCACAGGAGAATCCCAGGACAGCAACCATAAAGGATGGACCGACGTGCTGTCATTTGACTGGGGGGCTTCACAACCCGGCAATATGGCGGTGGGAGGCGGTGGCGGCGCAGGGAAAGTGAATTTCAATGATCTGCGTGTTAAAGCGTTAATCGATAAATCCACGCCTGCTATCCTTAAATACTGTTCCAGCGGAAAGCATGTTTCAAAAGTTGAACTGTCCGTCTGTAAAGCCGGTGGAAGCCAGGTCGAGTATTCCAAAATCGTATTAGAAGATGTTCTGGTTACCGCGACCAATTTCAACGGTATCGGGCAAAGTGACACTATTGTGGTTGACTACGCTTTTCAGGCATCCAAAGTTTCAACCAGCTATTGGGAACAAAGCGCAAGCGGCACCAAAGGCGCGGAAACCAAAGCCGGTTGGGATATTAAACAAAATAAAGAGAGCTGAGTGAATCTGCCCTGAAATATAAAGGTGAAAAATGGCTATTGATATATTTTTAAAAATAGATGGAATCGAAGGTGAATCGCAAAATGCGAATCATAAAAAATGGATTGATGTCCTGTCATTTAACTGGGGAGCGCATCAGCCAGGCAATATGGCTGTTGGCGGCGGCGGTGGAGCAGGGAAAGTTAATTATCATGATCTAAGCGTTGAGGCATTGATCGATAAAGCCACGCCTGCGTTAGTGAAATATTGCGCCACCGGTAAACATCTGCCAAAAGTTCAACTGTCTGTCTGTAAAGCGGGCGGACAGGAAGTGGAGTACACCCGTATCACGCTGCAAGATGTATTGGTGACACAGACTGACTTTACCGGAGTCGGTCACGCCTCCACGCTGGGGATGCAATACGCATTTCAGGCCAGCAAAGTGGCACTGGAATACTGGGAGCAGGCTTCTCAGGGAAGTAAAGCAGCCTCGGTGCAGATGGGCTGGGATATTAAACAAAATAAAGAAAGCTAATCACTTCGTCAGGCGGCATCAAACAGAGAGGGCGTTATGGCATTTCCCAAAGTTAACCTTATTGAGGGCCTTACTACGGACCCTGGTTCTAACCCTGCGGGTTCCGCTAATTTTCTGACAAAAGAGGTGCTTGAAGAAGCCCTGATTTTAGTCAGATCGTTTGAGCCAAAAGAAATCGCCCAGCTCAGTAAAACGGAAACAAGCCAGATTGCCTATGCGATGTCGAATTATAAAGATGAAAATAACCGCCGCTTCAAAAGCTGGAATGAAGAGTCTGCGTCGCATAGAAAGCCGGGCGGGGAGATTCGTCGCCTGGATAATCGTATTGCGGGCGTAAAAGTACAGCAGGCGAGTATGATTGTGACAGGTGCTGTAGCCAGCTCTACTGGCGCGACAGGTATGGCCTTATGGTCAGCCTTAAATGGTCTGGGAAGTATTATTGGGCGTGGTTCTCTTCCTGTTATTGCGTCCATTGCTTCGAGTGTAGGCGGCTATTTCGTCACAAAAAGAACGTTTGCTGTTAACCAGATGGCTGCACATATCAAAACGCTGGCTGATACATTCAATTCAACACACGAAGCCTTTGAAGAGTTTAAAGTGGAAGCTGAGCGTAAACGTGCCAATTTTAAACCTGATACGGAAATGCGCATACCACTCAGCTTTGAGCAAACCGTAGCCTCTCATAACGCGATGACACCGGACCAGGCGCAGGATATGGCGACTATCCTGCAGCAGTTTATTCACAATGAATATAAGCGTGTCGAGTTGTATGGCACCAGCAACCCGTTTGTGAAAGTTTTTTTCAGAAACCAATCACCGCTAAGTCTGTCACGCACGCAGTACAGTACTCTTATCAACTTAAAATTCCCATAATCCGCTATTTTTCCTAATAAAATGACAGGCTGTACAGCGCCCTGAGGTGAATTTCTCAGGGTCGGCCGCTGCTTGTTTGGCGGACCTGCGGTTCCGATTACCCCTCATATGCAACGACCATGAATACGGGTGTCGAGTCCGGCCTCCAGGTTACACCGTCTGCGCCAGGGCAAAATCGACCCAGCCCAGTGGGAGTTGAGGCGTTTTTCCGCTAACCAGTTTGCCCACCCGCTCAGGCACAGTACCGGGGCGAAGAGTCAGACGCAGGCCTTCCATCGCGTGTAACGTGTCGATGGGCAAACCAAAAAACCGCCGCGCTGTGGGGAAGGGATTTTCACATCCTTACGTCAATCAGAAATTCACTGCTCATGGCACTGCGTCGTTAAGCACTGTCCTTACAGCGCGCACTGGCACGATCGCTGGGGTTATTAAAGGCACAGGACGGCGGCAGGGGATCGTGCAGAAAGGGGGCTATTTTTAGCGTTATGCGAGGAGGCTTCCAGAGTCTGGCTTGTTGGCAGGCGTCAAAAACGCTATCGTTTACGGGCACTTGCAAAACCCAGTGCCGGGACGTCTGCAGCGAAAACTTTCCCGGCGATATCATGCGAGCCTGCGTCTTTTAAACCTCGTCAGCTTTGCGACGCATCATTATCACGTGCGCTGTGTGAGAGCACACTAAGGTGCGCGGTAAGGACGCAGTAAGTTATGAGGTACGCGGACGCGGGTTTAGTATAAGCAGACGTTCACAACGCGGTCAGCCCATCACCGTTGAAACGGGCACCTCTTATCATGGAATCATCCTCTTTACCAGGAGCTTGCAAATGACTATGAACTTAAGACCTTCTGACGCTGCACCTGTCTCAGTATCTTTTAAAACCCAGCGTCGATACAAAGTCGGCTATGTGCCTAATTTTGGCGATACCAGCACACCTGCGCTAAATATAAGTGGTAAATGGCTGCGGGAAGTCGGATTTGAAACCGGCACGCGGGTGACGGCAGAAATTAGCCTGGGATGTATTGTGCTGCGGATCGATAAGTCATAAAGGGGAAGCGCAGGCCCAAAATCGCCTTAAGGACGATCTTCATCTTTTGCCGCACGCAGGTAGCAACGCCTGGTTAAATATAAAAGCCCTGCGCGCCAGCCCGGTTAGCATCCAGCACAACTTGCCGTCTTCTTCTACCTGACGTCTGTCAGCGCTAGTGGGTAAAATAAAAAACAAAAAGCCCGCTCGGGTTTCCCTGAGCGGGCTCTTAAAATTTGGCTCCTCTGACTGGACTCGAACCAGTGACATACGGATTAACAGTCCGCCGTTCTACCGACTGAACTACAGAGGAATCGTTTGAACGGGGCGCATATTATCGACGTCCCGCAGGCTTGTCAAAGCTCTTTTTCACAAAACTGTCTAATTGCTGAAATACTCGCCAACTCCCGCTGTTCAGCCGTTCCGCTCTGCTTTGTGACCGCCAAAAATGGCCGCAAAATGCACCTTTTATTCAATAAACAGAATCTCTGTTCCATTTCTTAACGACTCTGAAAGGCCTCGTTGCACGAATGTTCTTTAGGTTCGTCACAGTTATTTCATTTTTAGTTTGAAATACCTTTAAATGGAATTTAAATTTCATTTAATCCTTTCTCTGTCAGCCCGGAGTCAAAATGAATAAAGTCAGAATCGGCATGATCGGTAGCGGTTATATCGGTCGCTGCCATGCGATCGCCTATGCCCAGGCACCGGCGGTGTTTGCGTTAAAAGGGGCGATCGTGCGTGAGATGCTGGCAGAGGTTAATCCCGAACTGGCGGCAAAGCAGGCCGCCACCTTTGGCTTTTCCCGCTCCACGGGTGACTGGCATTCGCTGGTATGCGACCCGAATATTGACGTCGTAGACATCTGCGCGCCCAATTTCCTGCACAAAGAGATGGCGCTGGCTGCCATTGCCAACGGCAAGCACGTTTATTCTGAAAAGCCGCTGTCTCTGACGGTGGCCGATGCGCAGGAGATGGTAGAGGCGGCCAATGCGGCAGGGGTTAAAACCCTGGTGGGCTTCAATTACATGAAGAATCCTACCAGCCAGCTGGCAAAAGAAATCATTGCGCGGGGCGAAATCGGTGAGGTGGTGCATTTTTATGGCACCCATAATGAAGACTACCTGGCGAAGCCGGAAACGCCGCTCGACTGGCACTGCCAGAAAGCGCTGGCCGGGTTAGGTGCACTGGGCGATCTGGCCGCGCACATTGTCAATATGGCGCACTACCTCGTAGGCAACATTGCTGAAGTCAGTGGGGATATGATGACGGTGATTAAAACCCGTCCGGACCCAAAAGACCTGAGCCGTCAGCTGCCGGTAGAAAATGAAGACCAGGCCAGCGCCTTGCTGCGCTTTCACAATGGCGCGCACGGCGTAATTGAAACCTCGCGCATCGCCTGCGGCGCCAAGATGGGGCTGACCTATGTCGTGACCGGCACCAAAGGCACGCTGCGTTATACCCAGGAGCGCATGGCGGAACTTGAGCTCTATATCCATGATGAACCGGCAGGGCGGCAGGGCTTCAAAACGCTGCTAACCGGGCCTGCGCATCCGGACTATGCTAACTTCTGCGTATCGGCAGGCCATGGCATCGGCTTTAACGATCAGAAAACGGTAGAAATTCGCGATTTGATTAATGGTATCGCTGCGGGCGACCGCATGTGGCCAGATTTTGCAGAAGGATTGCAGGTGCAGAAGGTGCTGGAGGCGATAGCCCTGTCGGCAGCAGAAAGACGCTGGAAGGCGGTATAGGTCTTAGTTACATCATACTTATGACTGCACAACATAAAGTCGGCCCCGAGCATCCTGTCGGGGCCGGTCAGCGTTGATCAGGCTGACGCTTTATCCCACCACAGCTTGTCCATCGCATAGTAGCGATCGCGCTGACTGACAGGCTGAGACAGATCGCGCTGCCACGGCTTATCCAGAATGTAATGCAGGTTCTTGACGTCGTCACATTCCCACAGTTTGTCATGCTGGAAACGAAGCGTTTTCAGGGCGTTGTAAACATAAGAGAGCGGCATCCACTGGCCTTTAAAGGCCTCGTTCAGCAAATCCTGCTCGGAAAAGGTGTACTCGCTCAGGTCATCGATAGCCGCAATGCGGGCTTCCAGTTTTTCAAACACGCCGTTATCGGGCTTCAGTACCAGAAAGCCGCCGTTGAGGTAGTCATCCACATGCGCGGGTGGCGACTCCTCACGTTCCTGCCAAGTATAGTGACAGAACTCGGGTTGCCAGTTGTCAGGATAGGCGTCGATCTGGTTGGGATTGCAACGGCAGGCATGACAGGCGGCAAGAAAGTTGTCACCGAGATCCAGTGAGAACAGTTCATCCATGTTCTGTAAGACCAGCATATCGGCATCCAGAAACACGACACGCTGATAATCGGTCAACTGCCATGCACGCAGTTTGGTCCAGACTTCCCCGAAGCGTTCAGACGCATAGTGCGCGTTCAGATCGCTGTGCGGATAAAGTCCGTCAACACGATGGATCACACAGCCTTCATCTTCCAGTGCGGCGCAGTCTTGTGCATCAATGGCATCGGTTGCCATGACCACCAGTGGCCAGCGCGTTTTACTTTGCATCAGTGAACGGTGCAGCGCTTTCACGCCCACCAGATAATCCGGTTGCGTCAGTAAGGTTACCCAGGCAAACATATCATCCCTTATCGGTTTCATTAAACAGCGCGGTGGTGTAGTCGTTGCTAAGGCGGCTTTGCGGATCGCGCTGCTCCCGCAGGGCGCGGAAGGCTCCCCAGTGGGGATAGAGATCCTGCCAGCGGTACAGCGAGGCATCATAATATTTGCCCCAGTGAGGACGACCGCCTTCTTCTGCCAGCAGTTTCTCCACCTCAGTTAAAAAGTGCAGGCCCGCTTCAGAAAGGGAACCGTCATCGGCGTAATACACCACAAAGCCAAAGAAGCAGGTGGGTTGGTCGAAGGCTGGACTCAGCCAGGCCGATGAGGCACCGGTACAGCGCAGGATAATTGGATAGTGCATGTGCGGGCGATTTTCGGCATACCAGCGTTTAATCTTGCGGATAACCGCCGGTGTTTTTTCCAGCGGCACGCCGATCTCCACGTTGATCTGCGGCACGGCAATGCCGCGACAGAACAGCTGATAGATATCGCCGGTGACATCGGTAAAATCCCGAAAACGTGTCACGGTGCGGAACTGTTTGCCGCCTTTACCGTGAATCTGCGTGTCGCGATGCATATGTTCCAGCGTCTGATCGATGGTGTCATTCAGGCTGTCATCACCTTCATCAGCGTGCTCCACGACTTCACGGCCATTCTTCTCATAATGCTGGATCTCGTCTTCACTTGCCTGATGCGCATTCCACACGTGCATCAGGTTGTCATCCACAAACCACCAGGCTTTGCTGAGTTCGTATTCGTCATTCCAGCGCAGCAAATCACTTTCCAGGTTATCTGCGGGAACCGCATTTTTATGGCAGGTGAAAATACGAAAAGGCTGGGTGCGCAAGGTGACCTCAGTGACGATGCCAAGCACGCCAAGGGAAACCTGCGCAGCAGCAAAATCCGCATCACCACGTGACAGCTCACGAACTGAACCGTCGCTCAGCACCATGCGGATGTGCTCAGCTTCATCGGCAATCGAACTCTGTTGCAGGCCCTGACCGTGGGTGCCGGTCGCCATTGCGCCCGCCAGCGTCTGTACGGAAATGACGCCGGGCGAAGAGGCGAGCATGCGATCCATGTCGGTCAAGGTGCTGTAGATGTCTTCCAGCGGTGTGGCAGCCGCGAAGGTCACGCTGTTCTCGTCGCTGCGGACAAGGCCGGTCAGCGCACTGAGATCCAGCAGCAACTCGTCCGGGTGCACGGACAACATTCTGCCAGGGGAATAGGTTTTGCCGGTCACGCGTACCTTGCCACTGGATTCACGCAATAACTGCTGAAGCGCGGCTTCATCAGCGGGGTGTTTTACCTGCTGACGCGTCCCAATTTGTTCATTTTGCGCCCAGTTCCAGACAGCATCATCGTGCGGATCAACGTGGGTCTGGCGTAGCGGATAAAGGTTGGCGTCTCTGCTCAAACTGCAGTCCTTAGTTAAGTGATATTAAAAATACCTCTTAAGCATAGACTATTGCTTTTTACGCCCGGGATGCTGGCCGCTAGCGACAGATATAACGCAGGGTGGCCGTGACCGCTAACTGGCGGTTACGACGGATAATGTCCGCTTCATCTTTGTCGGGGCTGAACAGAGTATTAAACGTGAACCGGTTCGATACCTGATGCACGCAGATACTGCTGATAAGGCGATGTACATCCAGCGTCTCGACTTCCTGAATAAACAGCCCCTGCTGCTGTCCCCGACTGAGGATGTCATCCAGCAGATCCAGCGCACTACGGTTCAGCTGGCCCAGGCGGGCTGACTGCGCGATATAGCGACCGCGGGACAGGTTTTCCATGCAGATCAGCCGAATAAAGTCTGGATGAGAAACATGGTAATCAAAACTGGCCTCAACCAGTTTGGTTATGGCCTGCTCAGGTTGCATTGCCGCCAGATTCAGGCCGGTTTCGTGTTCCCGGATCTGCTGATAAACCTGTTCCAGCACATCGATATAGAGCTGCTCTTTATTGCCAAAATGGTAAACCACCATGCGTTTGGTGGTCTGGGCATTCTCGGCAATCTGCTCCAGGCGAGCACCCTGCATACCAAATTCGGCAAAGGTTTTCAGTGCACCAGCCAGAATGCGTTTTTTAAGCCCTTCGGGATCGTTTTTGCGTTTCGTAGTGTCCGACATAGTGCTCAACGGGTTGCCTGATAACGAGAAAGTAAGAGGCTGATACTACCACAGCGAAACAATACTGTTGCGCCGACAGGGGAAAATCCCCCGGCCAATCAGGATTAATCAGTCTGTTCTGAGGTGCGTTCTCGATAAGGCAGCGGCACCTTTTCCCCTCTGACGTTATTGCTGCATTACAGCGTTTTTACGATCATACCGATGGCGGCCAGCAGCATAATCACGCCTACCACTTTGTACATTATCTGCAGCGATTGCGGGCTGGTCAGAAAAACCCGGATTTTCATCGCCGCCAATATAAACATTGCGCCGACAGCCAGTAATACCGCGGCGGTAACGGGCACCAGCACTGTCCCCCAAAATTTCAGTGAGATCGTCTCCAGGGAAATCACCAGCGGCAGTATTGCCAGATAAAAAGCAATCGTTTTGGGGTTACCCAGCGTAATACTCAGACCGGACAGCCAGGCTGAAGCCAGTTGCTGACGCGTCACTTTCTGGTCGATGTTGATTGCATGGGGTTGATAAGACCAAAACTGCCAGGCCAGAAAACCCAAATAAAGTGCAGCCGCCCAGTTAATCAGGGTAAAGAGAGCGGTATAGGTATGCGCGACCACGCCAAGGCCAAAAACGGCAAGGGTGAGATAAAACAGATCGCCCATTATCACGCCCGCCAGGGCGGCTAAGCCGGCCAGTGAACCGCCATTTAAGCTGCGCGCGACAATCGCCGTCATGCCCGGGCCAGGAATCGCGGCGGCCAGGCCAAGCGCCAAAACATAAGGCAGTAATTCTGCATTGGCAGGCATAGCATTTCCTTTCTTTAGATGACATGTATGCGTCTGTTCACGAGTCCTGTAGCCCTGACAGCACGCTCGCTCAGAGGCGAAGTAAAATGCCCTTATCCGCCTTACTTCGTTGCGTTTCATCCTGTCTGTAATGCATTCACCTCTCGCACCGCACACAACACAGGGTGAATACAGTATGCCGGAGCTGACCAGAAATGGGTTGTCTGAATCACGTCGATATGCCTTACTCTTTGCAAGAATTTACCTGTTTTATGCCTTAATCGGAAAGGAACTGACCTCTATGGCACTCGACAAGACAGAAATAAAAATTTTAAGCGTATTGCAGGGCGATGCGCGCATCACCAATCAGGAACTGGCCGATAAAATTGGCCTGTCCGCCTCACCGTGCTGGCGCAAAGTTCGCAAACTGGAAGAACAGGGCGTGATACAGGGCTATCGGGCGGTACTGGATCGAAAAAAAACCGGCTCTGGGGTAATGGTGTTTATTCGGGTGGTCATTGACTGTCACAGCGAAGCTGAAGCGGAAAAGTTTGAGCAGCAGGTGACCGCACTGGAGGACGTTGTGGCCTGCTACAGCATAGGCGGCGACGCTGACTTTCTGTTGCAGGTGGTGGCAACCGACCTCGACTCGTACGCCGATTTCGCCATGTCTGTCGTGCGCAGGCTGCCGCGTATCAAAGAGATGCAAAGCATGTTTGTCTTAAAGGAAATTAAACCTTTAACGACCTACCCGATTAAAAGCACATAATGAAACCATGGCTCTGGTAAATCCAGGTTCTGTTATCGCCTGGCCATCATACTCCGTATGGTGGCTCTATCCTGATGTCACGCCGATACGTTCCCGGCTTGCTCAACGGCCAAAAGCTCATGTAGTTTTAAAGCGGCCGGCCAATTTTTTTTGTACCTTTGATGTAGTTAAGGTTGTGATATTGGCCATTTGAATAAATCACAATGAACTTCCTCTGACCGACATAGGCTCCGTAACTGTTTTTAGCGTTAACCATGCCGGGAATGATCCAACCGAACATCAATTCTTCTTTATCTTCGGGAACATTCATGATCCATGAATATCCTCTATAGGGCTGGAAAAAACGATAATGGGCGCTATAGGGATCTTTTAGATGATAATAAAACGTATCTTTGACTAGCGTTTTATAGTTATTAGGCAGCGTGCCATAATTAGCGAACTGCACCTGTAACGGATCGGGTTCATGAGACCGTGCTACACATCCAGTTAGCAATACTGTTAAGGCAAAATAAAGAAAGCGCGTACTCATCAACTGCCTCTCAGTGGGGGGCATATTATAAATTTTTTATCAGCCAGAACACTAGCATCCCGATTGATTACCGATCTATAAACCATTGATAAACGAATTTTTTATTGATCAGTGCCCGTCTGGAAAGGGAAATGTATGGACGTTGCCCGTCGCGTGAAGGCAATCATGATCGATGTGTAAACAGTGAGGCCATCTGAAAGTGTTGCCTGCCAACATCAATCGGGTTTCAAGGTGCGTTAGCGATACCCCGCAAAAAGCCCGCTCAGGTTTCCCTGAGCGGGCTTCTCTAAATCTTGCTCCTCTCACCAGGATCGCCTTTGCCATTAACTGGCTGAATGACAAGCGAAACCGAAAAATGGCGGTTGTCAGGACCACCAGCACCCGTCACATTCGCCTTGTTTTCTCTCAACTGTTTAACACGGTACATTATTTTCATGAAAGTATTTGCATGTGATTTATATTTATTAATGCTTTTTTTTCACGAAAACAGTTTATTCAGATGTCTGAAAGGGCAACGTTAAAATATTTTGTATATCATTCGTAGTAAGTCACTATCCGTTGCCCACTCAGTTCATGGACACTAACCTTCATATCATAAAGTTGGCCGAGACGTTCAGCTCTAATAACCTGGTCAGGAGAACCCTCACAATATATTTTGCCTGCGGACATCGCAATAATGTGATCTGAATAGTACGAAGCAAAGTTGATATCATGAAGCACTAATACGACGGTTTTACCCAGATCGTCTGCTGCTCTTCGAAGAATCTTCATTGTAGCAGTAGCATGCTTGAGGTCTAAACTGTTCAGGGGTTCATCGAGTAACAGGTAATCGGTGTCCTGACACAGGACCATTGCAATAAAGGCGCGCTGGCGCTGTCCACCTGAAAGCTCGTCAAGGAAACAATCGCGCAACGATGTTATGTCCAGATACTCAAGTGCATGCTCAATATGCTCTCGATCATCTTGGGTGAAACGTCCTTTCGAGTGCGGGTAGCGGCCAAAAGCTACCAGGTCACTGACGGTCAGGCGCACGCTGGTATGGTTATCCTGGCGTAGAATTGCCAGACGTTGTGCAAGTATGTTCGTGGGCGTGTTAACGACATTCATCTCGTCAACCGTCACTGTTCCACTGGTTGCTGGCAATAACCTGCTAATGAGCATCATAAGTGTGGATTTACCTGCACCATTAGGACCGATGATGGATGTCAGTCCGCCTTTAGGTATACTCACTGAGACGTTGTCCACAGTCGTAATTGTGCCGTACCGTTTAGTGAGTGCGTGCGTTTTTATCATCGCGCCTTCTGCATGATTAATATAATGAAAGTAATACCGCCGAAGAACTCAATTATAATGCTCAGGCCGGTATTAAAGCCAAATAGCCTCTCCAGAACAAACTGCCCGCAGACCAGACACGTCATCGCGATCAGCACAGAGGCCGGTAGCATCAGAGCATGCCGCGCATTCCCGACAAAACGATAAGTTAGATTGGCTACCAGCAGGCCGAAGAAAGTAACCGGCCCAACCAATGCCGTAGAGACCGATACGAGGATGGCAATCATCATCAGGATGGCTCTAACCGTTCGTTTGTAATCAATGCCTAAATTGATCGCGGTGTCTCGCCCTAGCACCAACACATCAAAGCTGTGCCGCATTCTCCAGCCTATCAGCGAGACGCTAAGGACAAGTATTGCTGCTATGAATAGCAGGCTGGCGTCGATAAGATTGAAGCTTGCAAAGAGGCGGTCCTGCAGGACGGCGAATTCCCCCGGATTGATAACACGCTGCAGGAAATTTGACAGACTTCGCAGTAGCCCACCGAAAACGAGACCGGCCATCGCCAGAAACATCAGGTCTCTGCGCCCCCCGGCGAAGAGTCTGCTATAGAGCAGGGTTGCTGAACCGATCATGACGAATGTCTCGACTGCAAAACGTAGAAATGGGTTGATGGTAGCGTCGTGGACATAGCCTATGGTGAATGCCACTAAGGTCTGAATAAATACGTACAGTGCATCGAAACCCATGACGGATGGCGTCAGAATACGATTCTGGGTTATGGTCTGGAATAGCACAGTAGAGACGGCTATCGAATAACCAACTAACAAAAGCCCTGCGAGCTTTTGTGCACGAAGAGGTAGCACAAAAGACCAATGTCCTCCTGCACCGACTGTCATGAAAGCCACTGATAAGAGTAATGTCAGTGTAGCGAGCAAAATGATTACTATAACGGGTCTTATCTCTTGAGATTCAATCAAATCGTGCAGCTCCCCTTTTGAGGATGAAAAGGAAAATCACACTGCCAGCAATCCCTATGATGGGGCCCACTGGGATCTCGAAGGGTTGGTTTACGGAGCGACCTAGAATGTCGCAACTCAGTACGAAACCGGCGCCGAGAGTGGCGGTCCAGGGTACTGACCTGCGCAAATTATCGCCTATCATCATGCTGATGATATTTGGCACGACAAGACCGACAAAGGGAATTGCACCTACCGTCGCGACCACTGCAGCCGTTACGATTGAAACGATGACCAGCCCGGTAATGAGTGTCAGCCGATAGTTCAGGCCCAGGTTATTTGCGAAATTCTGTCCAAGTCCTGCCACAGTGAACCTGTCGGCTGCAATGTAAGCGAGGACGGCTGCGCCAAATGAGATCCACAGTAGTTCATAGCGGCCGCGCAGAACCGATGAAAAGTCCCCAGTAGACCAGGCTACGAGGGACTGAATAAGGTCGAAGCGGTAGGCAAGAAATGTCGCCATTGCATTGATTACGCCGCCGAGCATCAGGCCGACGAGCGGAACCATTAATGGCGAGCGCATGGGCGACAGTCGCAGGATGACAAGGAACAGCAGTGTTCCCAGAAGGGCGGTACAACATGCCACAAGCATGCGCGCGAGCACAGGCAGCCCGGGGGCCAGTAGCGCAGCCAGCAATAACCCAAGAGTGGCGGACTCAATCGTACCTGCTGTGCCAGGCTCCACGAATCGGTTTCGCGAAAGCATTTGCATGATCAGGCCAGCAACAGCCATGGAACTTCCAGCGAGGAGCAATGCAAGGGTCCTCGGAATGCGGCTAGCCAGCAGAATGCTTATAGTCGATGTCGTATTGCCTGCAAAAAGCGATACAGGCGAAGTTGTCGTCGCACCGATAAAGAGGCTAATAAGGGAAAGCAATCCGATAACGCTCAGTGCGATCAAAAGTCCTTTCACTGACGATTTGTCAACGTGCGCTGGAGACGTCATTTTGTCTTCGTTATTGCCAGGGAAACTTCATCAGCCATTGACTGAAGCGCAGTGAGTCCGTCGCCAACAATATACCATGCGACAGGATCAAGGTAGACAACGTGACCAGCCTTCCAGGCTTTAGTTTGACGCACCAGTTCATTATCCAGCAGCTGTTGGGCTGATGCTCCTTTTTCCCCTATGGCCGCGTCACGATCAATCACATAAAGCCAGTCAGGATTCGTTTCGAGAATGAACTCGGAGGATATCACCTGGCCGTGAGGGCCATCATCCAGTTTGCGCGTCACGGGTTGCACGCCAAAGTCGTTATAAAGTGTACCAAACCAAGAGTTTGGGCCGAGCGCCGCGATGCGTCCACCGCTGGTCATCACCAGCAGTCCTGTCCCTATTTTCGACGTTTGTGCTCGAAGTGCCTCTACTGTTGCACGTAGCTTGCTGGTACGACGGTCAACCTCGGCTTGCTTCCCAAATATTTCTCCAAGAAGCTGCGCATGCGATATGGCGCTGTCAACCCGGTGTTGAAAGTCAGGACTAAGGTCGATGGTAGGGGCGAGCTTTGCTAATTGAGTGTACTTGGGTGATGAACGTCCCCCCACGATGATCAGGTCAGGGGACAGCGCATTAAGTGCTTCGTAATCGGGCTCGAAAAGTGAACCAACCTTCCGGTAACGGCTTTCCCCAAATTTAGCGAGATAAGGGGGATAGTTGAGTGTGGGAACGCCCGCAACATCAACCCCTATCGTGGAAAGGGTATCTAGTGCAGCGATATCAAGTACAGCCACAACCCTGGGCTTGACCGGTACGCTGGTTATCCCCTGAGTATGATGAACGGTTATCTCTTCGGCTTGCAACATGCTCGGAAAAAGAACAAAGAATGTCAGTGAGATTATCGCCAGCGCATACTTCATGCCCACTACCACACACGATGGGCGCGGATAATAACCGTTTGATATGAGTACAAGGACAGTCTGCCTGTTGAACATGCTGAATTTCCGTAATTGTCGGCGTCAATGCGCTGCACATCATGTCCATTGCATTGAACATCATAATAATGGGTTCGATATCGCCACAAGTTGTTAATTAGGGATATGACGGTTTGCGCATACGATCAATATAGACATGATCGCTAAAAATGATATGGATTTAAAAGTAAAGTGTCATTGCGCAATATAGCCAATCTGTTAACCAATTCAGCCAAAATTAATCGGATAATCTTTCTCACCAGGCGTGTTTTCTATCTATTTTAATAGCGGTCTCATGTGGGTGCTAAGTTATTAATAACGGGTGGCGGACTTTAATGCCAATTAATATCACGCTGGTTTTGTGAGCTAATCCCCAATAGTTTAGTTTTTCAAAACTAAGATAATTTTGTGAGTATTTTTTTTCAATGTTATTTAAACTGGAGCGATTTTATAAAAAAAGAGAAGGGTGATTAACATGCAAAGAAAAATGAAAGCAATGGTTTATCACGGGGGAAATGATATTCGTGTTGAGGAAAGGGTTCGTCCAACGGTTATGGAAGCTACTGATGCTATTATTAAACTAACCAAAACGACAATCTGCGGGACTGACCCGGGTATATGGAAAGGAAAAAACCGGAGACTGGCAAGCAGACGGACGGAGTGGTTCTGTGACCATGTTCTGTTGCGCTTATGCCAGCCCAATGCAACGTGCTTAAACGTTTTTTCCGGTGAGCGGGCAGCTTTCCTGGCGATACGTTGCTGTGCTGGATTGATTTTCTGCGCCAGCACCTTGCGTATGCCATCACGTTGCTGCCGGGCATAAGCCAGAGAAACATCGGGATAGGCACCTAAGCCGAGGCGGGATTCTTTACCATTGATACGAAATTTGAGACACCAGAGACGTGAACCGGCTGGATTGACGAAAAGGGACAGGCCATGAGAATCGGAAACTTTGTAAGGTTTAGCGGATGGTTTTACGCTGCGGATTGTCGTGTCGTTCAGGGACGTAGAGTGGTTACGCCATTATCGAACTGAAATGACCCCAAATCAGACCACCAATCTTTCCCGATGCGGAGGGGAAAATGAAAATGCATCGGAAAGAATTTTCACGCTAACCTGTTGAATCTTAATCGTATAAAGATTCGTTAAGATGCATGAAAACATACATCTGGCTCCTCTGACTGGACTCGAACCAGTGACATACGGATTAACAGTCCGCCGTTCTACCGACTGAACTACAGAGGAATCGTGCTACAGGGCGCATACTAATGGAGTCAGGATGCTGAGTCAAAGCGGTTTTACCGGCTTCTGAACCCTTTGCTGAAGGTTTCAACAGCCTGGTTATTTCGCCCGCAATAATCCCTTTGTAAGGTTCCATTTAAGCATTCGTTCAATCGCCTTTCAGATACCTAACCTGGCCTTAAGGATGAGGGCAGGGCGTTGGTGCGCGCGGTGATATTCGCGCCGCTTGTGCCGTGATAAGCAGCAGCTATGGTTAAAAGGGTGCATAACATTATCACGGAGAGGCGAATGAACGAGCAACTGAAAGCGCAGATAGCCGCAAGGCTGGCGGTAACGGCCGGGCAACGACAGCAGACACGCACAGCGCTCAGTCAGGGCCAGCAGGCGGAGCCGGATCAACGACGCGCGCAGCGCTATGCGTTTCAGCAACGCGCCCGCCAGGGTGTCATCATCGGCACGAACGATCTGCTACCGGTGTCTTTTTTGCAGCAAGGATTGCGCGCGGCCAAAGCCGTGGCGCTGGTCAGAGAAGATGGCGTGCCGAAAGGCAGCGGATTTCTCACTCATGGCAACCTCTTTGTGACTAACCATCATCTGCTGCCTGACCCCGCAGCATCAGGCCGTATCACACTTCAGTTCGGCTACCGTCAGGGCGAGGCGGACGAGCTTATTCAGGGGCGTCTTTATAGCGTAGATGCAGAACGCTTTTGGCTTACCAGCCCGACGGACGCGTTTGACTGCACGCTCGTCGCGCTGGGCGCAGCGCTTAACGACAGCGCTGAGAATCCGTTGCCGCTGGCGCTTAACGATCGCAACGATAAACATGCACTGGGCATCAGCCTTAATCTGATCCATCATCCGTCTGGCGCGCCACAGCAAATTACGCTGCGCAATAATGCGCTGTTAGCCCGTCACGAACAGTTTCTGCACTACGAAGCCGACAGTGAAGGCGGCTCGTCGGGTGCGCCGGTATTCAACGATGGCTGGCAACTGGTGGCCCTTCATCATGGCGGGATAGAGGACAACGGCAAATGGGTCAATGAAGGCATTCGCATCAGCGCGCTCACTGACTGGCTGAAAGGCGAACTGCCGACGCTGCCTGCTGACAGGCAGGCAATCCTGATGCAGGCACTCAAGGCTGAACCCGCGCCGGACTACGCACTTCCAGGTGCCGCCGCGCCAGACGAAAATTATCGTAACCGCGACGGTTTTCAGGCGGACTTTCTGGCTGATACCCACATCGATATGGCCGCGATTATCGCCCCGCGTTCCGGTGAAGTCGCGCCCCTGCGTGACGGGCGCAAGGGCGCTGAGGCCAGGCTGGATTACGAACACTTTTCCCTGCTGATGAACGCTGAACGGCAGCTGGCTTTTTTCACCGCGACCAATATTGATGGCGCGCGCTATATCAACGTCGACCGCGGCAGCGGGCAGCCGTCACTGTTACCCGAAGGCGACCGCTGGTCTGAAGACAGCCGCATCGACAGCCGTTATGTGACAGGTCAGTCGTTCTATAGCGCGTTCAGCCGCTGGTTCGACCGCGGTCATCTTACCCGCCGCAGCGATCCCACCTGGGGCACAGCGGCTGAAGCGGTTCGCGCCAACAAAGATACGTTTCATTTTACTAACTGCTCACCGCAGCATTTTCGTTTTAATCAGAGCGTGCAGTACTGGCAAGGCGTTGAGCGCTATATCCTGGAATACGGCGTGCTGAAAACCAAACAGCAGATTAGCGTGCTGACCGGACCGATACTCAACGATCAACATCGGCAATATGGAGAGTTACAGGTGCCGCTGATGTTCTGGAAAGTGGTTCTGCGCATTGGGCCACAGGGCAAACCGCAGGCGACCGCCTTGCTGGTCAGTCAGGATAAGTTGCTGGATGAGCCGCGCCGCGTGTTACCGTCCTTGCAGCCGGAAGCGGTGCCGCAGGTGGACGAATACCGTGTCTCTGTCCGCTCGCTGGAAACGCTGGCCGGGCTTGATTTCAGTGCTTTCCGCGACTGGGACAGCTGGCAGCCAGATGCCAGTCTGCTGGCCGAGCCTGTGCAGGCCAAACTGATTATGACGTGGGCAGAGGTGTTGTAATCGCGAAGGAAAAGTGGCTGACTGTCGTCGCGTAAAGCCCGCGCCGGGAAACCCGGGCGGGTTTTATTCATGCTGGCCGCTGGCTGAGGTTGTCATTGTCTGTATACGCTGAAAGAACGAGCGGTTTAGCTACAAACCCTTGTCTGTTTAGATCATTAGCCTGACTACGTTTGGTGAACTATGCGACTGCCAGTGCCGATAACGTGCAGACATGATCCCTCGCTGACAGGCAACGTGCGGTTTCTGATTGAAGAGAAAGCGCCCAGCCTGTTGCAGTAAGTAGCGAACCTCTCAGAGATTCGCTGTGCAGAACTCACGCATAAGCAGGTTCGACAGGGTAAAACGTTGGCGACTTTAGGGGGATTCTTTTCAGACGTTCGCAATGAATGCGATAACGCCGCGCAGGAACCCATGATTCACAGTACTGCGGGTTGTGGCTGCATGTGAAGGCAAAGAAGAACACCCATTCGTCCATGCACCCGGCGATGAGTTCTCAGACACGAAATGCCTCCACCATGCCCCGCAGATCCTGTGCCTGCTCAGACAGCGAACGGGAGGCTGAAGACGACTCCTCCACCAGCGCCGCGTTGTTCTGCGTTACGCCGTCCATCTGGCTCACCGCCACGCTGACCTGTGAAATGCCCTGCATTTGCTCGGACGATGCCAGGGAGATGTTATCCATGGCCTCCGCCAGCTCGCCGACCATGCCAACAATCTTCATAATGCTTTGCCCGGTAGCGGAGGCGACGCACACGCCGCTTTCCACCTGATCAACGGCCTGTTCAATCAGCACCTTAATATCCCGTGCCGCCGTGGCACTGCGCTGCGCCAGCGTACGGACTTCGCCAGCCACCACGGCAAAGCCACGGCCTTGCTCACCGGCGCGTGCCGCCTCTACCGCCGCATTCAACGCCAGAATGTTGGTCTGGAACGCAATGCTTTCAATCACCGAGGTAATATCCCGGACTTTTGCGGCGCTGACGGAGATATCGTGCATCGTCTCCGACATTCGTTGTACGTCGGACTCACCCGAGCGGGCCAACTGTGCCGTCCCGCGAGCCGATTCAGCGGTCTGCTGAGCACCTGCGGTATTGCTCTTCACCGTGGCGGTCAGTTGCTCCATGCTGGCAGCGGTTTCCTGCAGGGCGGCGGCCTGCTGCTCGGTGCGGGATGACAGTTCGGTATTGCCTTGGGCGATTTCATCGGCGGCCAGCGCCACGGAGGCAGAGGCGTCTTTTATCTGCGAGACCAGACCGCGCAGTCTGGCCTGCATGCTGTCCAGTGAGGCCAGCAGGCTGGTGGTATCCTTGCTACGCAGCACAACGGTGGAACTCAGGTCTCCGGCCGCAATAGTAGCTGCCAGCGCCTGTGCCTGACCAGGTTCACCACCCAGCTGCCGCATCAGTTTCCTGCTAATAAACACACAAATTGCTGCTCCGGAAATGACGGTTGCAAGAATGAGCGCAATAAAGGTTTTAATAACGCGACTGGCGGAGTCATTACTTTTTACCGCCGTGTTTTCAGCAAACGCCCGCTGCATATCTGTTAGTTCATTCAGACTGGATATGAGAATTTGCTGAGGAGGACGAACAACATTTGTCAGATAAGCAGCAAGGCCATCCAGTTGCCTCTGCCTGCCCATGTTGGCAGCGGCGGCGAGTGTGGTGAGCGCAGCCTGTTCATTTTCCTGCACTTTCCTGAGCAGGCTAAGTTCCTTCTGGTTACTGTCTCTCTCGATCATGGCGGCAAGCTCAGTACGTTTCTGAGTATAAGCCGCTTTTTGGGTTTCAAAGCGCCCCCACTCATTCTCAATCGCTGATTTATCAGAAAAGAGAGCCATGTTCCTCACTTCAACAAGCATGTTTCTCAGGGCCGTACCTGCATCATTAGCCAGTGTGACTTTTTTGAGGTTGGTATTGACGATCTCATTAATATTCTGACGCGCTTCAAGCAGGTTGCTCATGGCAACCGCTGAGCTAATAACAAAAAGCAGGATTAAAAAGGCAAATCCTGCCGACAGTCGTGTCGATACCTTCATCTTTCTCTCCGGTTATGGTTTGTCGTACCCATGTTGTTTTCGGCAGAGTGCTGATGAACCTAAGGGGCCGTTTTCACAAAGCGCAAAACAACGCTTTTTTTTAACGTCTGAGGATATCTCACTACGAGCTGACCCCATGACAGATACCGGTAAACGCGTAAGCTCACCTTAATAAATCAATTAAATTAAAGTGTTGTGCTGCGCATATTACGTCCTGTTGTGCCGACAACGCCTCTGTCTTATTTCTCTTTCAAAGGCATCGTTAATGATTAAAAACGTTTTCAGCCAGCCGCAGCGAGCATCCGCTGCTGTTACCGTCCTTTAGCCTGAAGAACATCGTCAAAAATGCCCGGCTGTCGCTCAACTGCCCGACCTTCTGGACAGTCAGCTACCTCTGGCACCTGAATCGTTTTGGATGCGTGAGGGAGAAAGAAATACCCGAAGCACGCCGTTGGGGATCTCGCGGGACGCGCCGTTCAACTTTGGCAACGACGGTCAGAAGAACTATACGCTGGCAGCTCTCTGTTCACTGTTACATCAAAAGGATAAAGGCCACTTCATACACCTTTTACGAGATGCTCATGGGACAGACCTCATGGAGGAAAGCCGGCAAAAAAGGTTTCATTTCAGGATAGCAAATATACGGGTTCCGGGCTTAAACACGTCGTGAACGCAGCCGGACGGCTTGACTCAGAGAATGATGGGCAGGTTACTGAATATTCACAATGAGGTTGCGCGTCAGGCTGACTATGACATCGCCATGACGCGTTAAGCTTTCTCGTGAAATGCGCAATGACGAGCTGTGTGACCTGCAGATTATTGATGGTAATCCTTTACATCCCAATAAGGTTTTCTGGTCGTCACCGCCGTTCAGAACACGGTTGGGCTTTGAAACGGATGAGGCATTCCCAGAGGCTATTGAAGGGTGTGCAGCCCGTCTGCACCCTGATATTCCACCCGGTTCTTTCATCATCAATTGCCATGTGGCGCGACCAGCGTACCCGTTCTGATTTTTCAGGCGATTGAAAAGGCCAGTGACAGGCACACCACCCGTATTTTCTGTGTCGCGTACCTTGCGTCGGTCCTGGCACCAGGTAGCCTTCTTCATTCAGTAAAATGGCGTAGCCGTAATGAACGCCAGCCCGGCCTCTCAATTCTGTTTCAGCGTTATTTTTCGTTTCGGCACTATCTCCTCCAGAAGCGGCGCAGGCTCAATCCCCAGCAGGTGTGCCACATGGACGAACTCGATCACATCTAATCGCCGCTCACCACTTTCAATCTTAGCGATAAAGGATTGGGGTTTATTGAGCGCATCCGCCAGCCGCTGCTGGGTAATGCCTTTCGCTACTCTTGCATCACGTAATGCTTTAACAACGCGTTGATATTCTTCTGTATAGATAGTCGACATCGTTTTATCTCGATCTTTATCCCAAAATCGAATATCTCGCGCTGGCTGATTTATCCCAAAATGGGATAATGCGATGCGTTTGCATAACGAGGAGTGAATAAGATGGAACATCAGGACTGGCATCCGGCAGATATCATCGCGGGAATAAAGAAACAAGGTACATCGCTGGCAGCACTGTCGCGCAAGGCGGGTTTGGCCTCATCCACATTGGCCAATGCACTCACGCGGCCCTGGCCGAAAGGGGAAAGCATTATTGCGGCTGCGTTAGGGGTTAAACCGGAACAGATTTGGCCATCGCGCTATTCCCATGCAGCCCGTCTTACCGGGCGACGCCACAAACGCTAACCCCCAGCAAGCAAAAAGCCCGCTCAGGTTTCCCTGAGCGGGCTTTTCAAAATCTGGCTCCTCTGACTGGACTCGAACCAGTGACATACGGATTAACAGTCCGCCGTTCTACCGACTGAACTACAGAGGAATTGTTGGAACGGGGCGAATAGTAGCGGCGTCAGTTCGGGATGTCAAAGCACTCTTTCATCGTTTGCGTTCAAGTGCTCGTAAAAGCAGCGCTTTGGCGAATATCAGACACATTCGCTTGCTTTTCAAACTGCTAACAGGATCTCACTTTAAACCCATTTCTCAGTAGATGTTAGACGCATGTCAAAGTTTTGTTATTTGACGATATCAAAACACTTGTTTCAGTGCTTTTATGATAAAAATTTCAAAAACAAAATATATGGAATAAATAAACTGCTCGGCGCGGGAAAGTGGGATGGACGTGCCAGCGCAAAGAGGATGCCTCATCCTTAGTTAGTAAAATCATGTAGATAAGAAAAGTAATGGTGGATTGAAAAAAAAGCATTAACGGAGTTGCCTTACCTCAAATTTTCCATAAAAACGCCAGCGAAGCGGTTCGAATGTAAAAAATATTTTTCATTCAAAGCGTTATTCGCTAGCAAGTTAACAAATAAGAAGGGTCCCTATGAACATCAAAAAAACGATTGTTGCCTCACTGTTAGCCTGCATGTTACCCGCCGCCGCAATGGCAAAAGATATTTCCGTTGGCGTTTCAATGGCGTTGTTTGATGACAACTTTCTGACGATTGTGCGTACCGCCATGCAAAAAGAAATGCAAAAAGATGGCGTGAAAGGTCAGGTTGAAGATGCCAAAGGCGATGTGGCCCAGCAGCTCCAGCAGGTACAAAATTTTATTGGTCAGGGCGTGGACGTCATCATCGTTAACCCGGTAGACACGAACGCCGTGAAACCCATCATCGATCAGGTAACCAAAGCCGGAGTGGCGCTGGTGTTTGTTAACCGTAAACCTCAGGCCCAGTTAGGCGACAAGATGGCGTATGTGGGCTCTGACTCCGAGCTGGCGGGACGTCTGCAGATGGAAGCGTTGGCGAAAGCCATGAACGGCAAAGGCAATGTGGCGATTCTGCTGGGCGATCTGGCTAATGAAGCCACGCGTGAACGTACCAAAGGCGTTGAAGCCGTGGTCGCCAAATACCCAAATATTAAAGTGGTACAAAAACAAACGGCCAAATTTACCCGTAACGATGCGGTAGATGTCGTAAGTAACTGGATGACCGCTGGCGATGATATCAATGCCATCGCGTCAAACAACGATGAAATGGCGATTGGCGCCATTCAGGCATTAGGCAAGAACGATAAACACATTCTGGTAGCAGGCGTGGATGGCACACCGGATGCGTTGCAGATGATCAAGAACGGCAAGATGGTGGCCAGCGTATTCCAGGATGCTAAAGGCCAGGGTGAAGGCGCTGTTCAGACCGCCATCAAGCTGGCTAACGGTGAGAAAGTGCAGAAAATTGTGGATATCCCCTTCCAGCTGATCACCAAAGACAACTACACCAAATACGTTGGCATGAACCAAAAATAAACGTCCCGAACCTGTTGTACGGAGGTGATGTATGACCGCTTTTGCGCTTGAAGCCGAAGGCATCAGCAAGTTCTTTCCAGGCGTTAAGGCACTGAACAATGTGTCACTGCGCGTACGTTCTGGAACGGTACATGCCTTGATGGGTGAAAATGGCGCGGGCAAATCCACTTTAATGAAGTGCCTGATCGGGATATATCGTCCCGATCAGGGCACCATTAAGATTAAAGGGGAGCCAGTGCAATTCAGGGACACCATGGATGCGTTACGGTCCGGTATTTCTATGATCCATCAGGAACTGAATCTGGTGCCGCACATGACCGTGGCTGAAAATATCTGGCTTGGACGGGAGCCGGTTAAATTTGGCTTTGTCGACCATGCTCAGTTGAATAAAGAAACCCAGGCGCTGCTAAACCGGCTGAATATTAAACTGAAAGCCGACAGCATGGTGGGCGAGCTGAGTATTGCCTCGCAGCAGATGGTAGAGATTGCCAAGGCGGTATCCTGGAATTCCGACATTGTCATTATGGACGAACCCACCTCCGCCTTAACGGAAACTGAAGTCGCGCATTTATTTACCATCATTCGCGATCTGCGCCAGCAGGGGAAAGCCATCATCTATATCAGCCACAAAATGGATGAGATCTTTGCCATCACGGATGAGATTAGTATTTTCCGTGATGGTAACTGGGTCGGCAGCGACATCACCAGTGAATATACGCGCCAGTCGCTGATTACCAAGATGGTTGGACGTGAGCTGACACAGCTGTTCCCCAAATTCAACAATGCCATTGGTGAAGAGGTGCTGACGGTACGTAACCTCACCTGTAAAGACCGGTTTTCTGAGGTGAGTTTTAGCGTACGTCGTGGCGAAATCCTTGGCGTTGCCGGGCTGGTCGGGGCAGGGCGCAGCGAGGTGATGGAAACCCTGTTTGGTATGACGCATTTTGACAGCGGTGAAATCCTGATTGATGGCGTACCAATCACTATCGACTCGCCGTCTGCCGCGATTGAAAAAGGCATGGCGTTTCTGACTGAAGATCGTAAGAAGTCTGGGCTGTTTTTAGTGTTGTCGGTGTTAGAGAACATGAGCATCGTCAACATGCCTGAATACAGCGGTAAAAGCGGTTTTGTCAGCCATGTCAAAATGGCCCAGGACTGCATGGATCAAATTCGCCGCCTGAACATCAAAACCCCAACCATGGATCAAATCATCAATAACCTGAGCGGGGGAAATCAGCAGAAAGTGCTTATCGCTCGCTGGCTGCTGGCCCAACCGAAAATCCTGATCCTGGATGAGCCAACGCGAGGAATCGATGTAGGGGCAAAAGCCGAAATTTACCGTTTGATCAGTGAGCTTGCCAACCGTGGAGTCGCCATCATTATGGTGTCGTCAGAGCTGCCGGAGATTCTGGGCATGAGCGACCGTATAATGGTGATGCATGGCGGGCGCATTACCGGCATCCTCAATAAAGAAGAAGCCGACCAGGAAACTATTTTGTCGTTAGCATCCGAATGAGGCGCGAAACCACTATGAGTAACACAAAAGTCACGGCCGCTCAGGCTCCTCAACAACAACCCTCGTTTCTGTCGACCTTGCGCCATCGCATGCCAAAGGACACCGGCATCTTTGTGGTGATGGTGGGGATTGCCCTGGTTTTTGAAATGTTCGGCTGGTATGTGCGCGATCAGTCCTTTTTACTCAATCCTAACCGCCTGGTGTTGATCGTCCTGCAGGTTGCTATCATCGGCATCATTGCCGTGGGTGTGACGCAGGTGATCATTACGACCGGTATCGACCTTTCTTCCGGTTCGGTGATTGCGTTAACCGCAGTGGTGGCTGCCAGCCTGGCGCAAACGTCAGACAGTCTCACGCCGATGTTCCCGTCGCTGGTTAATATGCCTGCGGTTGTACCTATTGGTGCCGGTATCGGGGTCGGTTTGCTTTGCGGGCTGATCAATGGCGTCTTAATTACCCGTACCGGTATCCCGCCGTTTATTGCCACCTTGGGTATGATGGTCTCCGCGCGCGGTCTGGCGCAGTATTACACCCAGGGCAACCCCATCAGTTTTCTGTCCGATGGATTCACCTCTATTGGTCAGGGTGCTATGCCGGTGGTGATTTTCCTGGTTGTGGCGCTGGTGTTTCACGTTGCGCTGAAACATACCCGCTACGGCAAATATGTTTATGCCATCGGCGGCAATATGACTTCGGCCAAAGTGTCCGGCATTAACGTCAATAAATACCTGATCATCGTTTACACCATCGCGGGGGCGCTGTCAGGCCTGGCGGGTGTGGTGCTGGCGGCACGCGTCAGCAGCGGCCAGTCAAGCATGGGCGTGGGCTATGAACTGGATGCGATTGCCGCAGCGGTCATCGGCGGCAGCAGCCTGATGGGCGGCGTGGGTCGTATTACCGGCACGCTGATTGGTGCGGTGATTCTTGGTCTGATTAAAAGCGGATTCACCTTTGTTGGGGTGGATGCGTATATCCAGGACATCATCAAAGGCATCATCATCGTCGCCGCAGTTACCATCGATATGCGACGCAATCGCGCCAAACGCTAATACGCTGCCGCCTTTGCGCCGTAGCGGCGTTGGCACCAGGCGCTTATCCCAGTCACATAGTTGACTATGCTCCTGGGCCTAAGCGCCTGGCGCCGCCTTGCTACAACACAAATGCGTTTGCGTATTCGCGCTTTGCTGGCTGAGGTGAACAAGAGACAGCAAAACTAAAAAGCTTTTTACCGAAATCCCGTGGAGGTTTTCTCTGGTGCCAGAGGATATCTGCCTTGCTACAACACAAATGCGTTTGCGTATTCGCCTTGCTAACCTTTTATAAAACGTGAGCGAATTTACATGTGACAGGTGGGAAGACGTTTCGAATCGATCAATCGCTCAGGCAATAAACGTGTTTCCCCTCAGCCTGCCGTCTTAGACTTTTACGCAGCAACGCCTCTCTCTTTCTGCTTTTTCTCCTGCATAACCGGGCCGGGCGCTGGCACGTCGATAACCTTTGCTGGCACAGGGCCGACGCTGCACGCTGGTTTGACATATTGCGCACTGTTGCGGTGCAGCTCACCTCGCGTTGCCGCCTGAATGCGGCGGTGCTCCCAGACTTACCTCTTTGGAGGTACAGATAAACGCTGTTTATTCTGATGCTTAGCAATTATTTCCCAACATGTTTCGCGATCTGAATAAACCTGGTCTGCATATTGCAATTCCCTCTTATGCAAGCTGGTTGACAGAGACCAGCCAGACACCTTGACGTAGCAACGGAGGCAAGATGAATTTAAGACGGCTGAAATATTTTGTGAAAATCGTCGATATCGGTAGCCTGACGCGGGCAGCCGAAGTGCTGCATATTGCTCAGCCTGCATTGAGCCAGCAGGTTGCTACGCTTGAAGGTGAGTTGGAACAGCAGCTTCTCAACCGCACCAAGCGCGGCGTTACGCCGACGGAAGCCGGGAAATTACTTTACAGCCATGCGCGCGTTATTCTGCGGCAGTGCGAACTGGCACAGTCAGCAGTGATGAATGCGGGTGAGGTGGTCAACGGGCAGGTGTCGATTGGCCTGGCACCGGGAACGGCGGCCTCAGCCTTAACTATGCCGCTGCTGCAAACCGTACGGGAACAGTATCCCGATATCATGGTTTATCTGCATGAAAACAGCAGCAGTGCGCTAAACGAAAACATCATCAACGGTCAGTTGGATATGGCCGTGCTGTATGACCGGGCGCCGACGGCAGGCATTAACAGCGTGCCGTTGCTGAAAGAAGATCTGTATCTGGTGGGCACCACGGCCTGTCCTGGGACCAACGTGGATCTGGCCGACGTGGCGCAGATGAGCCTGTTTCTGCCACGCGACTACAGCGCGGTGCGCCAGCGGGTCGATGAGGCGTTTTCACTGCGTCGCCTGAGTGCGCGCATTATTGGCGAAATAGAGTCGCTTTCTACCCTCACCGCCGCCATATCAAGCGGAATGGGTGTGACCGTGTTGCCGGAGTCGGCTGCCCGGGCGCTGGTAGGATCAACCCAGGCGTGGATGGCGCGCATTACCAGTCCGACCATCAGCCTGCCGTTGTCGCTGAACCTGTCGCACCGTTTGCCTTTATCGCCGCCTGCGCAGGCCGTTAAAAATATCCTGCTGTCGCTGCTTAACAAGCCGCTGACGGAAAAACGCGAACTCACGCTGGTCAGCTAACGCTCATCCTTGTTGATCTGTCTGTAAAGCAGGGCGCGGAGACATCGCGCCACTGCCCTTTCTCTGGCTGTCCTCCCTGATGTGATTCATTCCTTCCTGCTGCGTGTCATATGCTTTAAATGCATAAATAAAACTTTTTTAGTATTTCCTGTTATCGATAATCCTTTTTACCCTCTGGTTATCAGATTGTGTAAAGAGAGGTAAAGGGTGTGAATTTCCAGCAACTTAAAATTATTCGCGAAGCCGCGCGGCGGGAGTTCAACCTGACAGAGGTGGCAAGCACCCTGTTTACGTCACAATCGGGCGTCAGTCGCCATATCCGCGATCTGGAAGATGAGCTTGGCGTCGAAATTTTTATCCGGCGCGGCAAGCGACTGCTCGGTATGACGGAGCCGGGTAAGGCGTTGTTAACCATCGCTGAGCGAATTCTGGACGAAGCCGGTAAAGTCCGTCGTCTGGCGGACGTTTTCACCAATGAATCCAGCGGTATTCTCTCCATCGCAACCACCCATACTCAGGCCCGATACAGTCTGCCACCGGTTATTAAGGCGTTCCGCCAGCTTTATCCCAATGTCCGGCTTGAACTCAACCAGGGATCGCCGCAGGAAATCGTAAATATGCTGCTGGCAGGAGAGGTGGATGTCGGCATTGCCAGTGAAATGCTGGTGAACAACGGCAGTCTGGCGGCGTTTCCATGGTTCAGCTGGCATCATGCTTTGCTGGTGCCGCACGATCATGACCTCGTTCAGCAGCAACCGGTATCACTGAATGCGCTGAGCCACCATCCTCTTATTACCTATCGTCAGGGCATTACCGGACGCTCGCGCGTGGACAGAGCCTTTCAGGGTGCAGGTTTAAAACCGGACATCGTGCTCAGCGCCCAGGATTCCGATGTGGTGAAAACCTATGTCAAACTTGGTCTCGGAGTCGGTATTCTGGCCGATCAGGCCTGTGAAACCGAGCCGGGCGGAGAGCTGGTCAGGCTGGATGCCACGCACCTGTTTGACGCCAACACGGTATGGCTGGGCCTGAAACGGGGACAGCTACAGCGCAACTACGTCTGGCAATTTCTTGAGCTGTGCAACGCCAACCTGTCGCTTGAAGAGATCAAAAAGCAGGCGCTTTCATCAGCGGGTGATGATGAACCGGTGATCGATTTTCAGATTTAACGCTCGGGCATATCGTGACGGCATAAAATTTTTTTTCTGCCGTAAATCCTCTCAGCGAACGCTTTCTGGCTGGCAATAACAACATCCTGCGCTTCCCCCCACCCGATAAAGTGGAAAGATCTGAACAAAGGGGGATGGGATGTCACGTATACAACTAAACGATCACACGCTGCTGCGCCAACAGGCGCTGTTTGCGGGCCAATGGCAGAATGGCTATCAGGGCGAAACCTTGCCGGTTATCGACCCGGCCACCGGCGACACGCTGGCCACCATTCCGGCGCTGGGCCGTGAGGAAACCGAGGCGGCAATTAACCACGCGGAGTCGATGCGTCATGAATGGGCAAAAACGCCTAATGCCACACGTGCCGGGCTGCTGGAGAAGTGGTACCAGCTTATTATCGATAACGCGGACGATCTTGCCATCATCATGACGGCCGAGCAGGGCAAACCGCTGGCGGAAGCGAAAGGTGAAGTGCTGTACGGCGCCAGTTTCGTCAAATGGTTTGCCGAAGAGGCACGTCGCATTTATGGCGATACCATTCCTGCTCCCACCTCAGACCGCAGAATTATCGTGTTGAAACAGCCGGTCGGTGTAGCGGCAGCGATCACACCCTGGAACTTCCCTATCGCCATGATTACCCGCAAGGTGGCTCCGGCGCTGGCGGCGGGTTGCCCCATTATCGTTAAACCCTCCGACCTGACGCCGCTCTCTGCGCTGGCGCTGGCGGTACTGGCCGAGCGCGCCGGTTTTCCGTCCGGTGTCTTGCAGGTGGTCACCGGTATGCCGACGGAAATTGGTGCCGCGCTGACCGAAAGCCGCCTTGTCCGTAAGATCTCTTTTACCGGTTCAACTCGCGTGGGTCAGTTACTCATGAAGCAGTGCGCTGACAGCATAAAACGCCTGAGTCTGGAGCTGGGGGGAAATGCGCCGTTAATCGTTTTCGATGACGCCGATATTGAGATTGCGGTGGCGGGCGTAATGACCAGCAAGTTCCGTAACGCCGGGCAAACCTGCGTCTGCGCCAACCGGATTCTGGTTCAGCGCAACATCTATGAACGCTTTTCCGCCCGTCTGCTGGAGGCCGTTGCTACCCTGAAGGTGGGTGACGGATTTGCAGCCGGAAGCACCATCGGGCCGCTAATCAATACCGGGGCGGTTGAAAAGGTGAATGCGCACATCGATGATGCCTTACAAAAAGGGGCGACGCTGTTAACAGGCGGCATCAGCAATGGAACGGGCACCTGGGTTCAGCCTACCGTGCTCGGTCAGGTCACGCGTGAGATGCGTATTGCCCAGGAAGAAACCTTTGGCCCCGTGGCGCCGCTGTTTATCTTCGACGATGAAGAGCAGGCACTGGCGATGGCAAATGACACACCTTATGGACTGGGCGCTTACTTCTTTACCGAGAATATTCGTCGTGCCTGGCGGGTAGCGGAAGCGCTGGAATTTGGCATGGTCGGTTTTAATACCGGCGTAATCTCTTTAGAAGTCGCTCCTTTTGGTGGGGTAAAATTATCCGGTATTGGTCGTGAAGGTTCACGTTACGGAATTGATGAATATCTGGAGCAAAAAACTTTCCATCTCGGCAGCCTGTAATTTAAAACGGTATTCATAAATGTACGCGCCAGCATAAGCACTCTGCTGGCGCTTTTTTTTGTGCGCCAGATCTAAGTTTTCCTTCCATTCTCCTTTTTAGTGCAAGTTTCATGCGCAATGCACCAAAGCAATGCGGCTTTTTTGTGAGGTAAATCATCTGTTTAAGGCTTCGGCAATTCCGCAATAAATCCGTCATTAATACGGCAGAAAAATTTTTTTGCGTGGTTTTAAACGCATTTTAATTTTCTTAACGGCTGGCATACTTTCTGCATTACCTAATTAATATTTCAGAAAAGCATTGCCGAAATTTAACCAAACCAGTGTGTGACGGCTGTAACAAATAAGGATTCTTCCATGTTGAGTTTCGACCCGGAAAGCGTGCAACTCCCGTTGGGCCATTATATCGGCGGGAAACATGTGCAAACACAAGGCGAATCTTTTGCCGTCAAACGCCCCTCAGATGGTCACGTCTTTGCCACTCTGCATGAAGCGCAGGCCGAGGACGTTGACCATGCCGTCATGACGGCCCATCAGGCATTAAAAACCAGCGGCTGGTCAGGCTGTGCACCCCGTGAACGCGGTCGGATAATGCGTCGCTGGGCCGATTTAATTGAGCAGGATCGGCTGCTGGCACAGCTTGAAGCGCTGGGCTCGACGCGTCCGATTGCTGACGTAATACAGCATGAAATTCCTTTCACTGCCGAAGCCATCCGTTTCTATGCCGAATGCGCGGACAAATACAGCGGTGACCTGTTCCCCACCCGTGAAAACAGCCTGGGGATGTTGATTGCAGAACCCTATGGGGTGATCGGTGCCATTACACCCTGGAATTTTCCGTTGTCGATGGCCTCGTGGAAGTGCGGACCGGCGCTGGCTGCGGGGAATGCCGTGGTACTCAAGCCATCAGAACTGACGCCGCTTTCTACCGTACGCATGGCAGAACTGGCGGTCCAGGCCGGTTTGCCGGCCGGTATCCTCAATATTGTACAGGGCAGTGGGGCCGTAACGGGCAGTGCGCTCGTCAGGCATCCTCTGGTCCGTAAGGTCTCCTTTACCGGCTCAACCCTGACCGGCGCGCGCATTATGAGCGATGCGGCGCAGTTCGGCATGAAACCGGTGACGCTGGAGCTGGGTGGAAAAAGTCCACAACTGGTCTTTGATGATGCGGGTGATATTGAGGTGCTGGCGCAGCGTATTCTGCGCGGCTTTACCGCCAATGGCGGTCAGGCCTGCGTAGCGGGTACGCGCTTAATCGTGCAGCGCGGCATTGCCGATGCGCTCACGGCGCGACTGACGACATTGTGCCGTGAGGTTAAACCCGGCGTCACCTGGCAGGAAACCAGTCGTTATGCGCCGCTGATTGATGCACGCCAGGGCAATAAAGTGCGTTCGGTGATTGAAGAAGCCAAAGCCCTGGGCGCAGAAGTGCTGGTGGGCGGCGAACGCTTTGCGGATACCGATGAGGGCTGGTTCTGGCAGCCCACGCTGTTAAGCCAGGTTAAGCCTGATAACCCGGCGGTTCAGCAGGAAATTTTTGGTCCGGTGCTGACGATTCAGACCTTCGATGAGGAAGAGCAGGGGCTGGCACTGGCGGCACATGACACGTATGGCCTGTGCGCGGGCGTGCATACGCTGAGTCTGCCCCGGGCGATGCGGGCGATACGCGCGATTGAAGCCGGTACCGTCTGGGTCAACCGCTACGGTCGCTCTGGCGATTTTATTATCCCTACCGGCGGCTTTCTGGGATCGGGTATTGGCAAAGATTTGGGTCGCCAGGCCTTCCAGGCCTGCCAGCGCCAGAAAAGTGTACTTATCGATTTTTAAGCACCACACCTGACAATAACGAGGTTAATTCAATGGCACTGTTTAAACCCAAATTCATCACATTTGATTGTTACGGCACGCTGATTTTTTTTGACATGGCCGGTGCGGCTAAACGCTGTTTCGCCGATCGTGTCGACGCAGAAGCGCTGGACGCCTTTGTAACTGATTTTTCCAGCTACCGTCTGGACGAAGTCATGGGTGCATGGAAACCCTATTACGATGTCGTCAGCAATGCTATTCAGCGCACCTGCAAAAAGTGGGGCGTGAAATGGCAACAGGCAGACAGCGATTTTATTTACGCTGACTGCGCCACCTGGGGCCCGCATCCTGATGTGCCCGCTGGCTTAGCCAAAGTGGCAAAAGAATTCCCGCTGGTGCTGTTGACTAACTCGATGAATGACCTGATTCCTCATCATATTCCTCGCCTGGGCGCACCGATCCATATGACGATCACGGCGGAAGAGGCCGGTGCCTACAAACCGCATATGAAAGGTTTTGAATACATGCTGGAAAAACTGGACTGCCGTCCGGACGAGATCCTGCATGTGTCATCCAGTTTCCGTTATGACCTGATGACCGCCCACGACCTCGGCATTAAGCATAAGGTCTGGGTCAACCGCGGCCATGAACCGGCTAATCCGTATTATCAATACACCGAAGTTAAAGACATTGGCGGCCTGCCTGGCGTCGTCGGTCTTTGAGGACATCGACATGAAACTGGAATCGTACTGGCAAGCCACCGCCCCGTCGTTCAGCGCTGCCGCGCCGGGGCCGTTGCCGTCACAGGCGGATGTGGTGGTGATAGGCGCTGGCTTTACCGGTGTGTCTGCGGCGCTGACGCTGGCGCGAAACGGTATCAATGTTGTGGTGCTGGATAGCGGAGAAGTGATGAGTCAGGCCTCGTCGCGCAACGGCGGTCACTGCAATACCGGCGTGGCGCAAAACTTTGCCTCGCTGGTTGCCAGCCAGGGACTTGAACAGGCCAGTCGCTTCTATCGGGCGTTTGATGATGCGGTTACCTATGTCGAGCAGTTGGTGAAGGACGAGCAGATTCACTGCGATTTTCGGTGGTGCGGCAAACTCAAGCTGGCCAGTAAAGCCTCGCATTTTGCCGGACTGCAGGACGCCTTCACGTTGATGCGGCGCACGGTGGACCCCGATATCCAGTTACTGAGTAAAGATGAGGTTCAGCGTGAGATCGGCAGTAGCGATTTTCACGGTGGATTGCTGCAACAGCGCGGCGGTCAGATGCACATGGGCAAGTTTGGTGTGGGCCTGGCCGAAGCCGCGGCACGCAGCGGCGCAAAAATTTATCCCCACCATCACGTCACTCAACTGGAACGCCTTGACGGTTATCGCCACCGGGTGGTGACCAGCAAGGGTGAAATCCAGGCAGACAAAGTGCTGATGGCAACGGGCTGCTCCAGTGAAGGTCCGTTTCCATGGTTCCAGCGTCGTATCGTGCCGGTAGGCAGCTTTATCGTTGTCACTGAGCCGCTGGATGATGGGCTCATCCGTACCTTGCTGCCGGAGGATCGTAACTACGTTACCTCCATGAATATTGGTAACTACTTCCGCACCACGGCGGACCGCCGTCTGGTCTTTGGTGGACGCGCGCGCTTTGCCATCAGCAATCCGACCTCGGACTCACGCAGCGGCGAGATATTGCATGCTGCAATGGCGAAGATGTTTCCGAAGCTGGCTAACACCCAAATTGATTACTGCTGGGGTGGCATGGTGGATATGACGGCCGATCGCCTGCCGCACGCCGGCGAACAGGACGGCATATTTTATTCGCTGGGTTACAGCGGTCATGGCACCCAGATGTCGGTATGGATGGGCCGCGTGATGGCCGATCTGTTAAGTGAGAAAGTCCGGGACAACCCCTGGCAGCGTCAGACATGGCCTGCACTGCCGGGCTATCACGGAAAACCGTGGTTTTTGCCCCTTGCCGGGCTCTACTACAAAGCAAAGGATCGCCTTTCGTAAATTCACATTGTTTTTCAGGCCGTTGCGGAGTTGTTGTGTTTGCCGAAAGCGACCAACAGCCCGCCGCGGATGGGCAATGCAGCATGCGCCGTCTGAATAACGCAGGGAATTTTCCATGTTCGCTCGAACACGTAATGAGGTGTACAGATGAGTAAAATTGATAATAAAGAATCTGACGTAACCAATCCTGCTCTGACGCGGATGATCACTGAAGGCACATTGTCTCGTCGCAGTTTAATGAAGCTACTCTCCGCCGGTGCGGTGATGAGCACGGGACTGATTGGCTTCCCCGGCATGGCGCTGGCGGAAAGCAAACCCGTACAGGGCGGGAAACTGCGTGTCGGGATGTCTAACGCGTCTGCAACCGATACGCTGGACCCGGCAAAAGGCAGTAACAGCGCCGACTACACGCGCCAGTTTATGTTTTACAGCTGTCTGACCGAGGTCGACAAGGCGATGTCCGTTAAGCCCGGCCTGGCAGAGTCGGTTGATTCTGACGACGGCATCACCTGGAGCATTAAACTGCGCAAAGGTGTTACCTTCCACGACGGTAAACCTTTTACCGCGAAGGATGTGATTTTCTCGCTTAATCGTCATAAAGATCCTGCCGTTGCCTCTAGCGCATTCAAGCTTGCTGAACAGTTCAAGACCATCACTGCCGTCAACGATAATGAAGTGCAGCTTGTTCTCGTGGCACCTAACTTTGATCTTCCCTACATGCTGACCACGTCTCCCTTCCTGATTGTTCAGGATGGCACCAAAGATTTCAGCAAAGGGATCGGCACTGGCCCCTTCGTATGCAAGAGCTTTACGCCTGGCGTGAATACCGTAGGCACCAAAAACCCGAACTACTTCAAACCGGGCCTGCCGCATCTGGACGAAGTGGAGCTGCTTGGCGTTACCGATCAGGCTGCCCGCGTCAACGCCCTGCTGTCGGGCGATATCCAGGTGGCCTCGGGCCTGAAAGCCTCAGACAGTATGCGCATTGGTCATACGACGGATCACGCGGTGCTTGAAACCAAGGGCGGCATGTATACCAACCTGATCATCCGTACCGATATCAAACCCGGCAGCAACCCGGATTTCGTGCTGGCGATGAAATACCTGCAGCCAAGAGAAATCATCGTGAAAACGGTACTGCAGGGCTTTGGCGATATCAGTAATGACACGCCGGTTCCGCCGTGGCATCCGCTGTTTAACGCCGATCTTAAACCGCGTCCGCTCGATCCTGAAAAAGCCAAGTTTTACATCAACAAAGCGGGCATGACCGGTCAGTCGATAGAGATTATTACCACGCCGCCGCTGGAAGGCGCGACGGAAGGCGCGCAGCTCATCCAGCAGGTCGGGCGCAACGCAGGGCTTAACGTTAACGTGCGGCGCGTGCCGTATGAAGGCTACTGGGGAACACACTGGACGAAAGATCCGGTCGGCTACGGCTCGATCAACCCGCGCCCAACGCTGGATATGCTGTTCTCACAGTTCTACCTGTCAAGCTCCTCCACGAACGAGAGCGGCTGGAAAAATCCCCAGTTTGACCAGTTGGTGATTGCGGCACGCGGTGAGCGTGATAAAGCCAAACGCAAGCAGATGTACGGTGATATGCAAACCCTGATCTATGACCACTGCGGTACGCTCATCCCGGCATTTATCAGTTCAATGGATGGCTACAGCAAGAAGGTTAACGGCCTTGAGGCCTGGCCATCGGGCATGCTAATGGGCTATCGCTTCCATGAGTTTGCCTGGCTTTCAGCCTGATAATCGTCTGACGAAGGAGTTCGCCGATGAACCGATACATGATGTTCCTGATTGCCCGGCGCATTGGCGCCGGCATCCTGACCTTGCTTATCGTCTCGGCGGTGGTATTTTTTATCACCAGCCTGCTGCCGGGCGATGCGGCGCAAATGATCCTGGGGCAAAACGCCACGCCAGAAACGGTAGCGGCCTTGCGCCAGCAGCTCGGTTTAGATCAGCCGCTGCTGGTGCGCTATTTCACCTGGCTTGGCGGCATGCTGACGGGGAATTTTGGCACCTCATTTGCAAGTCATCTGCCGGTCGCACAGCTGGTGGCGCAGCGTCTTCCCGCCACCTTTGAACTCGCTGCTACTACCACAGCGATTTGTGTGCCGCTCGCACTGATTATTGGTATCGCGGCGGCCATGAATCGTGGCTCCAAACTCGATCGTGCGCTGGTGATTGGCACGATGGCGACGGTGGCCGTACCGGAATTTCTGGTGGCCACGATTGCGGTGCTGATTTTTGCCGTGAAGCTGCACTGGGTTTCTGCGATGTCGCTGGGCAGTCCCAGTATGGACTTCGCCAGCTACATCAAAGCCTATGCGTTGCCGGTGATGACGTTATGCTGCGGGCTGGTCGCGCAAATGGCACGTATGACCCGCGCGGCCATTATTAACCAACTCGACAGCCCTTATCTTGAAATGGCCTTGCTCAAAGGGGTTTCCCCCATGCGGGCGGTGTTACGCCATGCCTTACCGAATGCCGTCGGCCCCATTGCTAACGCGATTTCCCTCAGTCTTTCTTACCTGTTTGGTGGGGTCATTATTATCGAAACCATCTTCAGCTATCCGGGTCTGGCCAGCCAGATGGTCGACGCGGTCAGTAATCGCGATCTGCCGGTGGTACAGCTCTGCGTAATGCTGTTTGCCAGCTGTTATCTTGTGCTGCTGCTGGCGGCGGATATTGTCACTATCGCCTTTAACCCGAAATGGAGGAGCTGATGAAAATATTGCTTCCGTGGCGTATTTTTCAGTCACTGTCTTTATCGGGCCGCCTGGGCCTGGTGGTGACCTTGTTCTGGTTGATCATCGCCATCTTCGGCACCTGGTGGGCACCCCACAATCTTGACGACATTGGTGTCGGGCCATTAATGGGCGGATTGACGCATGAAAACCTGCTGGGTACCGATTACCTCGGACGGGATATGCTCAGCCGCATTATGTACGGTGCGAAGTTTTCCCTGGGGCTGGCGCTGGGCGCTGCCATGCTGGCCAGCCTGATTGGCACCATGCTGGCGCTGTTAGCGGCGGTAACCGGACGCTGGCTGGAAGAGCTGCTGGGCCGTATCAACGACGCGATGCTGGTGTTGCCAGGCAAAATACTGGCGCTGATGATTGTGGCGGTGTTCGGGTCCTCGCTGCCGATGCTGCTGATCACGGCGGTGTTTACCTACTGGCCGGGTGCGTTTCGTATCGCCTTTGCCCTCGCCAGCAACTTACGCAACATGGACTATGTCCGCGCCTCTCGCCTGCGGGGCGAAAGCCGCTGGTACATCGCCATCCACGATATTCTGCCCAACATGGTGCACCCGGTCCTGGCGGATTTTGGTCTGCGCTTTGTGTATATCGTTTTACTGCTGAGTGGATTGAGCTTCCTCGGGCTGGGCGTTCAGCCACCTTATGCCGACTGGGGAACATTAGTGCGTGAAAATATTCAGGGGTTGTTTGACGGCTCACCGGCGGTGTTGATGCCTGCGGTAGCGATTGCCAGCCTGACCATCGCGGTCAACCTGTTTATTGACAGCTTGCAAAGCATGCGTCCGTTGACGCTGGCAAAGGAGGGGGCATGAACGTGACACAACATACGGCAATGCCTGTGATTTCTGTCGATAACCTGCGCGTGACGGCGCATACCGACAATGGGGATGAACTGGATATCGTCTCCGATATCCGCTTCACGGTGCAAAAAGGCGAAGTGCTGGCGCTGATTGGCGAATCCGGCTCGGGTAAAACCACCATTGCGATGGCGCTGATGGGCTATGCGCGCCACGGTTGCAAGATCGCTGAGGGCAATATTCATGTGGCGGGCACCAACATCATGGATCTCACGCCCGCGCAGTTGCGCGTGTTTCGCGGCAATAAAGTGTCCTATATTGCCCAGAGTGCCGCCGCCTCTTTTAACCCCGGAATGAAAATCATCGATCAGGTTATCGAACCGGTCGTGATTCACGGCACCATGACGCGCAAGGCGGCGAAGGTCAAAGCGCTGGCGTTGTTCCGTGAGCTGGCCTTACCCAACCCGGATACGATTGGCGATCGCTTCCCCCATCAGGTCTCAGGCGGGCAGTTACAGCGTTTAATGACGGCGATGGCCCTGATTAGCGATCCCGAGGTGGTCATTCTTGATGAACCCACCACGGCGTTAGACGTGACGACCCAGGTTGAAGTGCTAAAAGCCTTTCGTCGGGTGGTGAAACAACGCGGCGTAACGGCGATTTATGTCAGCCATGACCTGGCCGTGGTGGCGCAAATGGCCGACCGGATTCTGGTTCTGCTGCAAGGCAAAATTGCCGAATACGGCACAACGGCGCATTTGATTGGTGCACCCCAGGCGGACTATACGCGCCTGCTGATGGATGCCGCTCAGCAAAAAGAGCGGCCCAGCAACTGGTGTCAGGCAAAGGCGAATGAACTACCGTTGCTTGAAGTGCGTGACCTGTCAGCCGGTTACGGTCCAAAGGGCAGTGATGGATTGCCCAAAGTCCGCATTCTGGAAAATATTAATCTCACGCTGTGGAAAGGTCAGGCCATTGGCATTATCGGGGAATCCGGCTCGGGTAAAACCACCCTGGCGCATGCCATTGCCGGTCTCAATCCTGCCTGCCAGGGACATGTCCTGTTTAACGGCCACTCTGTTGCGGGCCAGATGCAAAAACGCAGCGACAATGAGCTGCGACGTATTCAGTACGTTTTCCAGATGGCGGATACAGCCCTCAATCCGGCCCATAGCGTGGAACGCATTTTAACGCGTCCGCTGACGCTGTTTCATGGTCTGAGCGGCATCGCTCGCCAGCAGCGACTCTATCAACTGCTTGATCTGGTTAAGCTGCCGCGCACCGTGCTGTCCCGCCGCCCCTGGTCACTGTCAGGTGGGCAAAAACAGCGTGTTAACCTGGCCCGTGCACTGGCGGCTGAACCGGATGTGATTTTATGTGATGAAGTCACGTCGGCGCTGGATACCGTGGTAGCTTCCGCCGTGCTGGATCTGATCAGCGAACTGCGCCGCGAGCTGGGCCTGTCGGTAATGTTTATCAGCCACGATATGCACGCCGTGCGCGCGGTATGTGATGAGATCGTCGTGATGCGAAATGGCAGCATCGTCACTCAGCTGGCGCGCAGCAATTATGACCAGCCTACCAGTGAACTCTATTTCGAACGCCTGAAACGTGCGGTTCCTGAGCTGCGTCAGGGCTGGCTGGATGAGCATGAAGAGATTCTGAAAGCTGAGTAACAGGCTGTTATGCCGTCGACCACGTTCGACAGACAGACAGTATCCAGGCGCCGGGCGCGATGAGCGTCATGGCACCGGCAAACAAACAGATTAAGAGGTGGCTACGCCATGCCCGCACCGATTCGTTACGTACAGGACAGCAGTGATTTCCCGGCGTCCGCCGATGTGGTGGTGATTGGTGCCGGTATTGCGGGGGCCGCCGCCACCTGGGAACTGGCAAAAAAAGGATTGAAGGTGGTGCTGATCGAGAAGGGGCTGGTCGGCGCCGAGCAGTCGAGCCGCAACTGGGGCTGGTGCCGTCAGCAGAATCGTGACGAGCGCGAACTGCCGCTGGTGATTGAAGCCTTACGCGGCTGGGAAGAACTTAGCATTGAAACCGGGGAAGAGCTGGGCTTTCGTCGCAGCGGTCTGGTCTATGCTACCCGCAATGAAGCAGATATTGCGGCCTGGGATAAGTGGGGCCAGATGGCCAAACAGTACGGCGTGCGCAGCGATATCCTGAATGCTCAGCAGGCGAAAGCCATGACGCCAGGCAGTACCACAAACTGGCTGGGCGGCGTTTCCGCCCCGGCGGATGGTGCGGCTGAACCTAAACTGGCTGCACCGGGCATTGTGATTGGCGCGCAAAAAAAAGGCGCGCTGGTTTTCCAGCAGTGCGCAGTGCGCGGGCTGGATATTTCAGCCGGGCGCGTCAGCGGAGTCATAACGGAACGCGGCCTGATCAAAACCACCCGGGTGATCTGTGCGGCGGGCGCCTGGACCTCGATGTTTTGCCGTCGGCACGGTATTGATTTGCCGCTGGGGAACGTCATTGGCACCGCCTTCCGTACCCACCCGATTGAGCAGGCTATCGCCGTCCCTTTTTATACCGAAAGCTTTGCCTGTCGACCGCAGATGGATGGCAGCTATACCGTTTCCGTATCGGGCCGCGGGCGGCTTGAACCCGGTGCGCAGGGGATTCGTTACCTGCGACAGTTTTATCCCACGTTTAAAAGTCGGCGTAAAAATCTTACCCTGAATCTGGGGGTGAAGCCGTTCTTTAATGGCCCTGAGGCGATGGGCCGCTGGGATCTGGATGCGATTTCACCTTTCGAGCGGATGCGTATTCTGGACCCCGCTGCCGATGCCTGGGTCGTGGAAAGCGGACTTGCGGCAATGCGGCGTGAATTTCCTGCGCTGGCAAACCTGAAAGTCGCCCAGGCCTGGGGCGGGATGATTGACAGTACGCCGGACGCGATTCCGGTCATTTCAACGGTGGCAAAACTGCCAGGCCTGGTGTTGTCGGCAGGATTCAGTGCCCACGGTTTTGGGATTGGTCCCGGTGCGGGCCGCCTGGCGGCTCAACTGGCGACAGACTCCACGCCGGTGGTCGATCCCACGCCTTATCGCTACAGCCGTTTTATCGACGGCAGCGGACTTGATGCACCCGGCATGATGTAAGGAAAGCAAAATGACAGTTGATATTCGTACCATGACGACCGAAGACATTCCCCAGGTTTACGCGATGAGCCAGGCGCTGAACTGGCCGCACCGCCATGAAGACTGGGCCATCGGCATGCAGCTCGGCGAAGGCGTGGTCATTGAAGAGCAGGGCGAAGTAATAGGCAGTGCGATTCTCTGGCGCTGGGGCGACAAGGCGGCGACCATCGGTCTGGTGATTGTCGCGAATCAGCACCAGGGGTGTGGGCTGGGCAAGCAGTTGATGCTGGCCTTATTAGAGAAAGTGCCCGGTTATAACGTGCGTCTGCACGCGACGGAGATGGGTAAGGGCTTGTATGAAAAACTCGGCTTTGTTACCTGCGGTAAGATCCTACAGTACCAAACGCCTGCCCTGAACGCGTTACCCAGAGTGGAGATTCCGGCTGGATTGACGCTGCGCAGCGCCACCCCTGACGATCGGGATGCGCTGGTGCAGATGGAACAGGCCGCCCACGGGCTTTTCCGCCCGGCGCTGGTGGAACATCTGATTACCGACAATCAGACCATTATCTTGCAGGATGACCAGCAAACCCCTCAGGGTTATGCCAGCCTGCGGCGCTTTGGTCGTGGCTGGGTCATTGGACCCGTTATTGCACAGGATTTTCCGGTTGCCCAGGCGCTAACCGCCGCGCTGATGCAGAGCCTGAAGGGCGAATATCTGCGCATGGATACGGATGCCGCGCTGCCGCTGGCCGCCTGGCTGGAGAGCCTGGGCCTGACAAACGTTGACGCGCCGATCACGATGGTGCGCGGTGACGTCTGGGTGCCACAAGGCATGCAGGCATTTGGGCTGATGACGCAGGCAATGGCCTGATGCACATCGTTTATAAATCGGAGCCACAGCGCGGCCTGCACTGGCAGCGTTGGCTGGCTGAGCACGCGCCCGATATTCATTTACACCTCTGGCCGGAGACCGGCGATGCGGATCAGGTTGATGCGCTGGTCGCCTGGCTGCCGCCCGATAACCTTGCAGACCGTTTTCCCAATCTGAAAATCCTGTTTTCCGTAGGGGCCGGAGCGGAACAGTTTGACCTGTCCACGCTGCCGTCACATATCCCGCTGGTCAGAACGATTGAACCCGGCCTGACGCAGGGCATGGTGGAGTACATCACCTTTGCGGTGTTGGGATTACATCGTGATATGCCACGCTATTTTCAGCAGCAACGGCATCAGCAATGGCAGGCGCATCTGGCTATTCCCGCCGGTCAGCGCCGCGTCGGGATCATGGGACTGGGCGAACTGGGCCGCGCGGCACTGGCCCAGCTTCAGGCGATGGGGTTTGACTGCGGCGGCTGGAGCCGTACACCGCATCTTATCCCGGACGTGCCGTGCTGGCATGGTGACGATCAGCTGCCCGACTTTCTCGCCCGCAGCGATATTCTGGTGTGCCTGCTACCGCTGACGCCCAGTACTCAGGGGCGACTAAATGCCGGGCTGTTCAGCCAACTGCCAACTGGTGCTGCACTGGTGCAGGCCGGGCGCGGTCCTCAGCTTAATCATCAGGATCTGCTGGATGCGCTCGACAGCGGCCAGTTACGGGCGGCGGTGATTGATGTAACCGATCCTGAACCTCTGCCTTCCGATCATGCATTCTGGACGCATCCCGCAATCTGGCTCACGCCGCACATCGCCAGCCAGACGCAAAACGACAGCGCGATCAGCGCACTGCTGGCCAATCTGCGTCGCTTTCAGCGTGGTGAACCGTTGCACGGCGTCGTTGATCGTTCACGAGGATATTGAGATGGACCATTTAGTGGCGTTGCGCCGCGATCTACACCGTAATCCTGAACTGGGTTTCCATGAACAGCGAACCAGCGATATTGTCGCGCGTTTTCTACAGGATTTAGGCATTGAGGTGCATCGGGAAATCGGCAAAACGGGCGTAGTGGGCGTGCTGAAGAAAGGCAACGGCTCACGCATGATTGGGCTGCGGGCCGATATGGATGCGCTTCCCATGCAGGACAAAGGCGAGGTGCCCTGGACCAGTCTGGTAGCGAACCACAGTCATGCCTGTGGCCACGACGGTCACACCACCATGCTGCTGGGCGCGGCGGAAAAACTGGCGCGTGAGGTTGAGTTCAGCGGCACTGTCTGCTTTATCTTTCAGCCGGCAGAAGAGGGCCTGGCAGGCGCGAAGGCCATGATTGACGACGGTCTGTTTCAGCGCTTCCCCTGTGATGCAGTGTTTGCCCTGCATAACTGGCCTGAATTACCCCTGGGTGAAATTCAGACCCGGCCCGGTGCCATTATGGCCGCGGCAGACCGGTTTGATATCACTGTCAAAGGCGCGGGCGGTCATGCCGCACAGCCGCATCTGACGCACGATACGTTGTTAGCCGTCAGTGAACTGGTGGTGCAGTTAAACACGCTGGTTTCCCGGGCGCTCGATCCCTGCGAACCGGCTTTGCTGACGGTGACGCGAATGCAGGGTGGTTTTTCCCACAATATGATCCCTGCGGAAGCCAACATCACCGGTACGGTGCGCACTTTTAACCCGGCAGCGCAGGATATTATTGAATCCCGGCTGCGGCAGATGGCGGAACACATTACGGCGGCGCACGGGTTACAGGCCGAGGTGAACTATTTGCGTTATTACCCGGCCACCATCAACAATGAATCTGAGGCGACTCAGGCCCTGGCGGCCTTGCAGGCGGCGGGCATGACAACCCAACTGGCGCGCCAGCCTGCACTCACCTCGGAAGATTTTGCCTTTATGTTACAGGCAAAGCCCGGTGCCTATGTATGGATAGGATCGGCCCCCAGCAAGCCGCTTCATCATGCCGCCTATGACTTTAACGACGCGCTGATACCGCATGGCATCCAGGCGTTGATTACCCTGGCCTGCCACGGGCTGGGAACAACATTTACTCGCTGAAACCCGTGGGATTTTGACACGAAATGCCGCTGCTGACGGAATTACGGCAGCGTTATTGCCCCACAGATTGCGATACTTAAGCCAATCGAACACGACGTGGATGAGGTATAAAAATGCAGAATGTCCTGGCAGAGCAGCAAACCTATGCGGACAACAGCCAGTTGCTGGATGTCCGAGATCATAATGTGCCGCGCGGCATTGTTACCGCTCATCCGCTGGTGATTGAGCGAGCCAAAGGCAGTGAAGTGTGGGATGTAGAAGGCAATCGCTATCTGGATTTTGTCGGCGGCATTGGCGTGCTTAACGTGGGCCACAACCATCCGGCTGTGGTTAACGCTGTAACCCGCCAGCTGGGCCTGGTATCGCACGCCTGTTTTCAGGTGGTGGCCTATCCGGGATATATCGAACTGGCGCAGCGTCTGAATAAGCTGGTGGGCGGGGACGAACACTATAAGAGCGTGTTTTTCACCAGCGGTGCAGAAGCGGTGGAGAATGCGGTTAAAATTGCCCGTTCTTATACGCAACGACCCGGCATCATCGCCTTTGACGGCGCCTTCCACGGACGTACTTTGCTTGGCGTCACCTTGACGGGGATGTCCGCGCCTTACAAACAAAATTTTGGCCCTTTCCCTGGCGATGTTTATCGTCTGCCGTTCCCGAACCCGTTGCACGGCGTGACGGAAGCGGACTGCCTGAAAGCGCTGGACCAACTGTTTGCGGTGCAGATTCTGCCGGAGCGCGTGGCTGCGATTATCATTGAGCCAGTGCAGGGCGATGGCGGCTTCCTGCCCGCCGGACCGGCATTTATGCAGGCGTTGCGTCGCATCACGACTCAACACGGTATTATGCTGATCTGTGATGAAATCCAGACCGGTTTTGGTCGTACGGGCAGCATGTTTGCCTTCCAGCAACTCGGCATTAAGCCTGATATGGTGACGATGGCGAAAAGTCTGGCGGGTGGCCTGCCGATTTCCGGTGTGGTGGGCAAAGCCGAAGTGATGGACGGCCCGGCACCGGGCGGACTTGGCGGCACCTATGGCGGTAATGCGCTGGCCTGTGCAGCGGCACTGGCGGTGCTTGACGTGTTTGAGCAAGAAAACCTGCTGGCGCGTTCCTGTCAGTTGGGTGAGCAGTTGAATCAACGTTTGCGTCAGCTTGCAGATAAATATGCCTGCATCGGTGACGTGCGCGGCGTGGGCTTTATGCAGGCAGTAGAAATTCTGGATGTGGACACCCACAAACCCGACAGCGCGCTGACGCAAAAGATCCTCGACAGCGCCTGTCAGGAAGGGCTGCTGCTGATTAAATGCGGCTTACACCGTAATACGATTCGCTTCCTTGCACCGTTAGTGACCACCGATTCGCAACTTGAAGAGGCACTGCATATTTTTGATATTGCCCTGGCGCGTGCGACTGGACGCTTAGGATAGCCGCTCTCCCTCATTGAACAGGCAACAGCCCGGTATCGCGGCCAGCGGGGCCGCCACCGGGTTCAACGCTGGCGCAATTTTTGCAAAGCGTGACAGACCGGGGTTTTTTTGTGTTACAAAAAAATAGCGTACTTGTTATTTTAAAGTGGCGTATTTTAAGTATCTATAAAAGTGCGCTTTACGCTTGTGTACACAGAGTAGCTCTGGGTAGTAGCGAACATCCAGTACAGCTGTAAACAATGAGGGGTGCTATGAACGGCTTAATGAAACTCGATCGCATCGATATCAATATTCTGGTGCAACTACAAAAAGATGGCCGTATCAGCAACGTTAATCTCGCCGATGCAGTAGGACTTTCCCCGAGTCCTTGCCTGCAACGGGTTAAACGGCTTGAGCAGGCCGGTTTTATTACCGGCTATGAAGCACACGTCAATCTCACCAAAATTACCGACTCTGTCACGGTGTTTACCGAAGTGACGCTGAACGGACACCGGCGCGAAGACTTTATGAAGTTTGAAGCCGCCATGCGTGACGTTGACGAACTCATGGAATGTCACTTAATTACCGGGGGTTACGATTACCTGTTGCGCTTTATTACCCGCAGCATTGAGCATTATCAGGATGTGATTGAGAAGATGCTGGATGCGCAAATTGGCATCGATAAGTACTTCAGCTATATCGTGATTAAATCACCCGTGATGAAAAGCAGTGTGCCGTTACGCTCATTGATCAGTAAACATAACCCGATGGAGTTCGGCGTGTAATTTTCGGCCCGGCGCGCAGAAGCCTGGCAAGCCCATCCTCTGCGCGCCTTGCCACCCGTACTCAGGATCAGAGCAGTTTAATACTGATTCGCGTAGCGGAGCTGACAGGCTGAGCCTGATAGCCCTCGACAATAATGCGACCAAAGTGGGCTGCATTTGAGCCCGCCTCAATCAACGGAATCAGCGTGCCTGCTTTGGGGTGATAACCCTTAACAAACTTCACTAACAGCGTGCCGCCTGCAACCAATGGCCCCTTCACGTTGAGACGACCTCCGCCCTGACCATCGATATCCAGTTCAAGAGTTGCCTGAGGCCGCGCCGAATATTGTTTAACGCGCACCGGGGTGGCCGCAGCAATACGCACGCTGCCGGCGTTGCCCACATAAACTTCACCCACGCCCAGGGCGCTGGCTGAACCGGCCTCCAGCACGCCACCTTCAATTTCAGTGCCGCCGCTGTAGCGATTTGCACCCAGTAGCCGCAGCGTACCTGAACCCTGTAAGGTCAGTTTTCCCAGGCCGCCAATCGCATTCCGCCAGCTGTCGGCCTGATTAAAACCGCCTTTCTCAGCATCCATCATCACCTGCACATTCCCGGTAAACTGACCATATCCGTCGGCAGCCGCCACGATATTCAGACGTCCCCAACCTTCGGCATCATCCAGGATCGGGTAACCCGATGACAGCGCGGTGGTTTTTAACACCACGCGGCGCTGCATGGCACTCAGATAGGGAAAACGGGTTTCCAGTAGAATCTCGGCACCTTTGGGCACCACCGCTGGACGATGGCGGGACGCGATGGGGGCAAAGCCAAACGTCATGCGCCGAAGGGCACTGGCACGGTTAAGGGTAGGATCGGCGAAGCGGTCGGCACTGAGCGGCGCGGCGTGAGCGTATTGCAGAAAGGTGCTGGGTTGTGTATCGGTGCGTTGCCATAATGCCTGATGCGCCTGTTTGTACGCGCGTTGTGCATCTTCATGATATGCCGTCAGATTTGCGGTGGTAACGGCCAGCGCGAACATGCGTCCGCCCATAACATCCAAAGGCGAATGCATCCCGGCGACGATCCGGCTTTCGCCCAACTCCATCCCGCGGCTGACCATCTCCTGGTAGCGCTCCGGCACCAGCCACGCCATGGTCAGGGCATCTCTGACCGCCTCCGCTGTGTGTCCGCTGATAAATCCGCCATCGGTAGCGGGCGTAGGGCTTTCTGCGGGCACAAGGGCAGGCACCACCGCCACCTCTGAACGCCAGCGGTAGGGACGGGCGTATTTATAGAAACGTTTTGCCGGTTCCGTAGAGGCGTTGTTACCCATTTCATTGAGAAAATCCACCACCTCACCGAAGTCGCGATTGCCGTCATGGCTGCCCGTGCCGGTGTTGTTTCCCTTGTCGTTATACAGCACCGTCGTGGCATCAGCGGGAATCTGCGTGATGGTGGTGACCTGCTGAGCGGCACTGCGCCATGCCGCGGTCAGCGGACCCAGGCCGTCCGTGACGCTATAGCCTTTGGCTCGACGATCGTCAAAGTAGGCCGCCTCGGCCTGGGCTGCCGTACGCTGGCGGGTCGCCGTAACCACATACTGAACATTCGCCGCCAGTACCTGATGATTAAGTATCATGCCGCAGACGGGGGCCTTACCGGGCAGGCCAGTGCAATCAGAGGGCGTAATCGCCGCAAAACAATCACGAGCCGGTGCCGAAATCCCCGCATCCACCTTGAGCGTACGCGGACGCCACAGGGCCAGAAAGCCGGACACCACGCGCACGCCGGCATTCGTCTCCAGCGTGGCAAAGCGCGCATCCCCGCGTTGGTTGGTGGCGATGCTGTCAACAAAAGCCGGCACCTTTGCCGCAGGCGCGCTATCGGTAAATCCGGGGTCAGCGGGCGGTGCAGGCAGCGCGGCCGAAGTCCGTGCGCTGCTCACAACAGGCGCCGCAATCATGCCTGAAAAAAGCGCCAGAAAAGTGCCAAAACGGATAACAGCAGACATGATAAAAGCCTTCGACAAGAATAATGGGCGACTATTGTGGTCGCCGGGCGTGAAGGGCGCATGACAACGCAGTGACATTCTGATGTGCTTTTCGCTTTCCAGATGAGATTCAAAAGTTTCCCATTTATCGTGCATCACCGCCCCATCAGCGTGCCAGAAACCGCCGTACCGCAACGGGTAAGGTGCCGCGTCTTATCATAAGTATTCGATCTTGTATCCCAGCCCGTATCCAGACGGACATCCGCGCGTGCCAACGCGGGAGGGACGATTCCTGGCATGCTTCATGCACTTCTTATCGGGTTAAAAATACCGGTAAGACAACATGCGTGGAAAAGGGTTAACAGCCCGGTAAGGCGGCAGTACATCACCACGCAATGCAATGACAGTCGCCAGCGCGACGGCACCTGTGCCGCCATAAAGATGGCGAGTACAGGATGAACGTCAGTGCCCCAGCGCGCCTGTCCGTGGATTCACCTTAACCAGGAATTTTTGCCATGAAAAAACAGGCTTCCCCAACGTTAGAGCAGGAGTTTGAGCACGAACCCGTGCCGCTGTCGCATCGCCATCCGACCCGCTCGGTTTCTGCGGTCTGGTTTGGTTTCCCCATGATCCTCACCAATGCGCTGTTTGGCGGCATCATTACCTGGCACCTTGGCTTTTGGCCTGCGTTGCTGGCGATTGTGATGGGCAATCTGGTGCTGTTTGCCTATGTCGGCGCACTAAGCTGGTTTGCGGGCAATACCGGGATGAATTTTGCCCTGCAGGCGAAAAGGACCTTCGGCAGCAAAGGCTATATCCTCGTGTCCGGCTTTCTGTCGACCGTGGTTATCGGCTGGTACGCCTTCCAGACGGGATTGACCGGGACGGTGATTCATCAGACCTTTGGCTGGAATGCCCTGTCGGTGACGGCATTTGCCATGGTGCTGTTTACGGCCGTGACCTTTCTGGGCGTGCGTGCCCTGTCCGTGCTGGGCATGATTGCTGCGCCAATGTTTGTGATTTTAGGGTTTGTCGCGCTGTATTTCGTCGGGCAGACACATGATTTTTCTAGCATGTTTCACTGGAAGGGCAGCCCCACGGTGGCGGGAGCCATGAGCATGGGCACGGCGGTCACCATGGTGGTGGCGGGGTTTGCCGATTCCGGCACCATGACTGCCGATTTCACCCGCTGGTCGAAGAGTGGCCGTGCTGCGGTCATCGCCGCCTTTTCCGCGTTCCCGGTCGCAAACCTGATCGCCTATCTGTTTGGCGTGATTATTGTCTCGGTCGGCGCGGCGGTGGACCCGCTGACCAACGGCGGCAATTTCCTGCCCATGTTGATGGGGCATGGTGAGATTTTAACCGTGGTGGCTTTCCTGTTTGTGTTCATCAATCTTGGCTCGGTGTGTACGCACTGTCTTTATAACGGTGCGGTAGGCTTCAGCCATCTTTTTAACAGCAAGATGCGCCGCTGGACGCTGATTCTCGGTGCCATCGGCGGTCTGCTGGCGCTGGCGGGCGTTTGGACCTATTTCCTGGCATGGCTGAGCCTGCTGGGCGTGGTGGTGCCACCGTTTGGTGCGGTCATGATTGTTGATCTGATTTTTATGGCGAAGCTGAGTGAACAGCGCCCGGCGCAACGGTTTCACGGTGCCGCCTTTGCGGCCTGGGCGCTGGGAAGCCTGTGCGCGGTCATCGCGCATCTGGCCTTTCCCCAGTTTGGCGAAGCGGTCATCGGCCTGGTGACGGCGGCACTGAGCTATACCCTGATTATCAAATTACGTTCCCCGACGCCGCGAATGGAGAAGAACAATGCCTGAGTACAGTGTGAATTCCACCCCCTATGCCTGGCCGTTTGATGGCCATTTTAGTGCCGCTGATACGGCGCTACTCGTCATCGATATGCAGATCGATTTTTGTGGCGCGGGCGGCTACGTTGACACCATGGGCTACGATATTGGCCTTACGCGCGCGCCTGTCGAACCGCTTAAGGTGTTGCTGGCCCGCATGCGTGCGCTGCATTTTCCCGTCATTCACACACGGGAAGGGCATCGCCCGGATCTCAGCGATCTGCCTGCCAATAAACGCTGGCGGTCGGGCAGGATGAATGCAGAAATTGGCAGCCCAGGACCGTGCGGTCGTATCCTGGTGCGCGGTGAGCCGGGCTGGGAGATTATCCCGGAACTGGCACCGCTGCCGGGCGAAGTGATCATCGATAAGCCCGGTAAAGGCTCTTTCTATGCAACAGATCTTGAGCTGGTGTTACGCAGTCGCGGTATCCGCAATTTGATTATTACCGGTATTACGACGGATGTGTGTGTGCATACCACCTTGCGTGAGGCCAACGATCGCGGCTATGAGTGCCTGGTCTTATCCGACTGCTGTGCCGCCACTGAGCGACATCATCATGAAGCCGCCCTGAGCATGATTCATATGCAGGGCGGTATCTTTGGCGCGGTCGCCACCTCGGCGGCACTGCTGGATAGCCTGGGCCAGCCCTGAAGGACCTGTCTGCCAGCCTGTTGCCCTGTACGCGACAGGCTGGCGCGAATTCATGTTTACGTCACCGTCTCGTCACCTCGCTGTCATCTGATCCCGTCAGTCTGTTTCCATCCCGCAGCACCTTCGCTGCGAAATCCCTCTACTGATGTGAGGATTTAATTGTGATGGAGTTATCCAGACATCCGACCACTGTGTATCAGGCTGTCGCAGCGCAACTGGAGCAGGCTGTTCAGGAACGCTACCGCAGTGGTGACTATTTACCCTCCGAGCAGCAACTGGCCGATCACTATGCGGTAAACCGCCATACGCTGCGTCGGGCGGTCGACGAGCTGGTCAATAAAGGCCTGCTGCAACGCCGCCACGGTGTTGGGATTTTGGTGTTGATGCGCCCCTACGACTATCCGCTGCATGCCCAGGCCCGCTTCAGCCAAAACCTGATGGAGCAGGGCAGCGATCCCACCAGTGAACGTCTGCTGGCGGTGCTGCGCCCGGCCAGTGCCGATGTGGCCGCGGCACTTGGGGTGAGCGAAGGCAATGACGTGATCCACCTGCGTACTCTGCGCCGTGTAAATGGTCTGCCGGTCTGTCTGATCAATCACTTTCTTGCCGATCTCAGCTGGTGGCCGCAGCTGCAACGCTTCAACAGCGGTTCACTCCATGACTTTCTGCAGCACCATACCGGCAAGCAGCTGGTGCGCAGCCAGACGCGTATCAGCACCCGCCGGGCGCAGGCAAAAGAGTGTAAACAGTTGGAAATCGCGCTGCATTCCCCGCTGTTGTGCGTGCGTACCCTGAATAAAACCACCGATGGCGCGATGGCGGAATACTCCGTCAGCCTGACCCGTGGCGACATGATCGAACTGACTCTGGAGCACTAATGAAACAGCAAACGGCCCGCCAGCACTGGCTTTCGGTGTTGGCTCACAGCAGCGCAGCCGAGCTTGACGCGCACTGGCAGCCGCTCAACCTCAAGCCTGAATTTACCCTGATTCGTCCGGCTGAAATTGGCCTGACGCGCCTGCAGGCCCGCATGGGCGCTACCGGCAAGCGTTTTGTGGTCGGCGATGCCACCGTGACGCGCGCAGTCGTGCGGCTTAACGATGGCACCCTGGGTTACAGCTACCTGCTCGGGCGGGATAAAGCCCATGCCGAACGTTGTGCGCTGATGGATGCCCTGTTGCAGCAGACAGAAACCGGTGAACTGCTGCAGGAAAAAATTATTACCCCGCTGGCGGCCTCACGTGAAGAGCAGCGTCAGCTGCGCGCACGTGAAATTGCCAGCAGCAAAGTGGACTTCTTTACGCTGGTACGCGGAGACAATGAATGACTTTACTGGCAAGTTTTAATCATCCGGTTGCGGATGCGCAGCACGCCTTTCGCCGCATTCTGAAAGCCATGAGCGAGCCGGGCGTGATGGTTTCCCTGCCGCTGCAACAGGGCTGGGGCGCACTTTCGCCTGCCGCCACCGCCGTGCTGCTGACGTTGGTCGATCAGGAAAGCCCGCTATGGCTGGACCCGCAGGTGGATAATCAACAGCTGCGCGACAACCTGCGTTTTCATACCGGCGCTCCCATTACCGACAGCAACGATGCGGCCTTTGCATTAAGCCACGCCGACGCTCAACCCAATCCAGGCGACTTCGCCGCGGGTGACAACCTGGCACCGGAAAAAAGCACCACGCTGATTATTGAAGTGCCCTCGCTAAACGGTGGCCTGCCGCTGCGATTGTCGGGGCCAGGGCTGCGTGAAGCCCGCGCCATTGCGCCACAGCTGCCAGAAAGCGTGCTCGAATACCTGCGCGCCCGGCCCCATCCGTTTCCTCAGGGCGTCGACCTGATTTTCACCTGTGGCGAAGCGATGATGGCGGTGCCACGCACAACAAATGTTGAGGTGTGCTCATGTACGTAGCGGTGAAAGGGGGCGAAAAAGCCATTGCGAATGCCCACCATCTGCAGGCCGACTTGCGCCGGGGCGATCGCGCCGTAGCGGAGCTCTCCTGCGATCAGATTGCACAGCAGCTTGGGCTGGCGGTGGATCGCGTGATGACGGAAGGCGGGATTTACGATCCCTTGCTGGCGGCGTTGGCGATTAAACAGGCCAGCGGTGACCTGGTTGAGGCGATTTTCCTGCTGCGTGCTTATCGCACGACCTTACCGCGTCTGGCACAAAGCACGCCGTTAGCCACCAGCAGCATGCGGATTGAGCGGCGTATCTCGGCTGTGTATAAGGACTTACCCGGCGGCCAGGTTTTAGGCCCGACCTACGACTACAGCCACCGCCTGCTGGATTTTACCCTGATGGCTAACGGGGAAACGCCGCTTCCGCCGCGAAGCGAGCAGGCACTGCCTGAGCACTGTCCGCATATGTTCAGCATGATGAGCGACGAAGGCTTAGCACAGAGTGAAAGCGACGACGGTAGCGAACCGACGGATATCACCCGCGAGCCAATGGGGTTTCCCGCTTCGCGCGCCGCGCGGCTGCAACAGTTGGTGCGCGGTGATGAAGGTTTTTTGCTCTCTCTGGGCTACTCCACTCAGCGTGGCTATGGGCGAACCCACCCGTTTGCCGGTGAAATCCGCACCGGCTATGTCAGCGTCAGCGTTTGCCCGGAAGAGCTGGGATTTGAACTGGAAATTGGCGAAATGCTGCTGACCGAGTGTGAAATGGTCAACGGATTTACCCACGACGGTGAAAGCGCACCGCACTTCACGCGCGGCTATGGCCTGGTATTTGGTCGGGCAGAGCGTAAAGCCATGTCCATGGCGCTGGTGGATCGCGCGTTACAGACCCGCGAGCACAATGAACGTATCACCAGTCCGGCTCAGGATGAGGAGTTTGTGCTGTCCCATGCGGATAACGTCGAAGCCGCGGGATTTGTTTCCCACTTAAAACTGCCGCACTACGTCGATTTCCAGGCCGAACTGGAACTGCTGAAACGTCTGCGCCAGGACTATCAGGAGCAGCAAAATGGCTGAGCTCAGCGGCTATAATAACGGTTACCTCGACGAACAAACCAAACGCACGATTCGCCGCGCCATCTTAAAAGCCGTCGCGATTCCGGGCTATCAGGTGCCGTTTGCCGGACGTGAAATGCCCATGCCTTACGGCTGGGGCACGGGCGGGATTCAAATCACCGCCAGCGTGATTGGTGATAAAGATGTGCTGAAAGTCATCGACCAGGGCGCGGACGATACCACCAACGCCGTTTCTATTCGCCGTTTCTTCCAACGGGTCAGTGGGGCCGCCACCACCGAACGCACGGTCGATGCCACCCTGATCCAGACGCGCCACCGTATTCCCGAAACGCCGCTGGAGGAAGATCAGATTCTGATTTTCCAGGTGCCGATTCCTGAGCCGCTGCGTTTTATTGAGCCGCGCGAAACGGAAACCCGCACCATGCATGCGCTGGAAGAGTACGGCATCATGCAGGTCAAACTGTATGAAGATATCGCCCGCTTCGGTCATATCGCCACCACCTATGCCTATCCGGTGAAGGTCAACGATCGCTATGTGATGGACCCGTCGCCGATTCCCAAATTTGATAACCCGAAAATGCACATGATGCCGGCGCTGCAGCTGTTTGGTGCCGGACGCGAGAAGCGCATCTATGCCTTGCCGCCCTATACCAAAGTCGAAAGCCTCGACTTCGACGATCATCCCTTCACCGTGCAGCAGTGGGACGAACCCTGTGCGCTGTGCGGATCGCGCCACAGCTACCTGGATGAGGTGGTGATGGACGATCAGGGAACGCGAATGTTTGTGTGCTCAGATACCGATTTTTGCCACCAGCAGCAGGAACAACAACATGCACAGTGAACAACCGCTGCTCGCGGTCAATAACCTCACCCACCTTTATGCACCGGGAAAAGGCTTCGAGGAGGTCAGCTTTGATCTCTATCCGGGCGAGGTGCTGGGGATTGTGGGGGAGTCGGGTTCCGGCAAAACCACCTTGCTGCGCAGCCTGTCTGCCCGGCTGGTGCCGCAGGCGGGCGAGATTCATTACCTGCAGCGCGATCTCTATCAGATGAGTGAAAGCGACCGTCGCCGGTTACTGCGTACCGAATGGGGCGTGGTACACCAGCATCCGCTGGAAGGATTACGTCCTCAGGTCACGGCGGGCGGCAATATCGGTGAGCGTCTGATGGCTGTCGGCCACCGTCACTATGGTGATATCCGTGCAGAAGCCAGCCACTGGCTACAGGCGGTAGAAATCGCGGCTAACCGTATCGATGATCTTCCCACCACCTTCTCCGGGGGCATGCAGCAGCGTCTGCAAATCGCCCGCAATTTAGTGACCCAGCCGAAACTGGTGTTTATGGATGAACCGACAGGCGGGCTGGACGTCTCGGTGCAGGCGCGGCTGCTGGACCTGCTGCGTACCCTGGTACGTGAACTGAATCTGGCGGTGATCATCGTGACGCACGATCTGGGCGTGGCGCGCCTGCTGGCTCATCGGCTGCTGGTCATGAAGCAGGGCCGGGTGGTGGAAAGTGGGTTAACCGATCGCGTACTGGATGATCCGCATCATCCTTATACACAACTGCTGGTTTCATCGGTGCTTAACTAAATGGCGACAGCGACAATGAAGACGCAACTGCGCGTGGAAAATTTGTGCAAAACCTTTGTCCTGCACAATCAGAACGGTGCGGCACTGCCGGTATTGCAGGATGACAGCCTCGATGTCAGTGAGGGGGAATGCGTGGTACTGCATGGGCATTCTGGCAGCGGTAAATCCACGCTGCTGCGTGCCCTGTATGGCAACTATCAGGCCAACAGCGGCAGTATTTGGGTACAGCATCAGGGCGAATGGGTGGATATGGCGCAGGCGCCAGCCCGTCAGATTATCGCGATTCGCCGCGATACCATCGGCTGGGTCAGTCAGTTTCTGCGCGTTATTCCCCGCGTACCAACGCTGGAAATCGTCATGCAGCCCTTGCTGGAGCGCGGCGCTGAACGCGGCTTCTGTGAAGCGCGCGCCAAAGACCTGCTGACCCGGCTTAACGTACCGGAACGTCTCTGGGCCCTTGCGCCCTCGACCTTCTCCGGTGGGGAGCAGCAGCGCGTCAATATCGCCCGGGGTTTTATCGCCGATTATCCGGTGCTGCTGTTGGATGAACCGACGGCATCGCTCGACAGCGTTAACAGCGCGGCGGTGGTAAGCCTGATCGAACAGGCGCGTGAGCGCGGTGCGGCGATTGTGGGGATTTTTCATGATGAAGCGGTGCGGGAACGTGTGGCGGACCGCCTGCACGTGATGCAGCCCTTCACGACAGGGGCAGAAGCATGATCATCAATTATGTAAAGCTGGTGCTGGAAAATGAAGTCGTAGCGGGATCGCTGGAGTTTCGTGAAGACCGTATTACCAACTTTAGCGAAACGACCAGCCAGCTTGCCAGCGCGCTGGATGGCGAAGGCGCGTATCTGTTGCCCGGCCTGGTGGAGCTGCACACGGACAACCTGGATAAGTTTTTCACCCCGCGTCCTAAAGTCGACTGGCCGGCACACTCGGCCATGAGCAGCCATGACGCGCTGATGGTGGCCAGCGGCATCACCACGGTGCTGGATGCTATCGGCGTGGGCGATGTGCGCGATGGCGGTCACCGTCTGGACAACCTCAGCAAAATGATTGGAGCTATTCGCGACAGTAATCGCAAGGGGCTAAACCGCGCCGAGCATTTATTACATCTGCGCTGCGAGCTGCCGCACCACACAACGCTGCCGCTGTTTGAGGCGCTGATCTCGTCACCGGAGCTGTCGCTGGTGTCGTTGATGGACCATTCACCGGGACAGCGCCAGTACGCATCGCTGGAAAAGTATCGCGAGTACTATCAGGGAAAATATCAGCTTAATGATGAGCAGATGGATGAGTTTGAGCGCGATCAGCTGGCGCTGGCCAAAGCCTGGTCACAGCCTAACCGTCTGGCGATTGCCGCGCTGTGCCGTGAGCATGGCATCGCCATTGCCAGTCACGATGACGCCACCGAAGCGCACGTGGAAGAGTCACACGGCGTGGGCAGCGCGATAGCCGAGTTTCCCACCACGCTGGAGGCGGCGAAGGCGTCCCGCTACCGCAATATGCAGGTGTTGATGGGCGCGCCGAATATCGTGCGGGGCGGCTCGCACTCCGGCAACGTTGCCGCCTGGGAGCTGGCGTCACACGGGATGTTGGATATCCTGTCATCGGACTATTATCCCGGCAGCCTGCTGGATGCGGCGTTCCGCCTGGCGGCAGATGAGCGTAACGCGCTGTCTCTGCCGCAAACTATTGCGCTGGTGACCTGTAATCCGGCCCGGGCGCTGGGGCTGGAAGATCGTGGCGTAATTACTGAAGGCTGCCGCGCCGATCTGGTGCTGGCGCATACCCAACATGGTCATCCCCATATTCGCCATGTGTGGAGTAAAGGTCGGCAGGTGTACTGATGGCCCGGTTTATCTGGCTAACAGGTCCCTCCGGCTCAGGGAAAGACAGCCTGCTGGACCTGCTGCGCGAGGCACCGCCTGATGGCCTGCTGATTGCGCACCGCTACATTACGCGCCCCCACGATGTGGGGGGAGAAAACCATGTTGCCCTGACGGAAGCGGAGTTTATCCGGCGCGAGGCGCTGGGTTTATTTGCCGTTAGCTGGCAGGCCCACGGTTTTCGCTACGGCATCGGGCGTGAAATTGATAGCTGGCTTGAATGCGGGCAAAACGTGCTGGTAAACGGGTCCCGGCAGCATCTGGAACAGGTGCGCGCGCGTTACGGCGCGCAGCTGTTACCGGTGTGCATTGAGGTTTCCCCGTCGGTGCTGGCCGCGCGTTTACGGCAGCGCGGACGCGAAAATGAAGAGGCGATCGCCCAACGCCTGGCTCGCGCTGCGCAGCATCAACCAGAGGGCTGTTTGCGGCTGAATAACGATGGCGCGCTGGCGGATACCGTGCAACAGTTACGCCAGCTGCTGGCGCTGTCGCCATGAAACTGACCTTTCTCGGTACCGGCGGCGTGACGGGGGCACCGGTGTTCGGTTGTGACTGTCACGCCTGTTTACGCGCCCGCCAGCAGCCACGTTATAAACGTGCGCCCTGTAGCGCCCTGATTGAAGCCGGTCAGGCGCGTATTTTACTGGACGCGGGCTTGCCCCTGCTGGCCGAACGTTTCCAGCCGGGTGACATTAACCGGATTTTGCTGACTCACTATCATATGGATCACGTGCAGGGATTATTCACCCTGCGCTGGGGCGAAGGCAACGCTATTCCCGTCTGGGGGCCGCCGGATGAGAAGGGCTGTGACGATCTGTTCAAACATCCCGGACTGCTGGATTTCCGTCCATCCCTCACCCCTTTTGTGGCGGAGTCGTTCGGTGCGTTGCGGGTGACGGCACTGCCGCTGCAGCACTCCCGGCTGACGCACGGCTATCTGTTTGACTGGTATGGATCGCGTCTGGCCTGGCTGTGCGATACCTGCGGTCTGCCGCCCGATACAGCGGATTTTCTGCGCGGACAGACGCTGGATCACCTGGTGGTGGACTGTAACGATCCGCCCGGACAGGGTGGGCGAAATCATAACGATCTCACCGCAGCGCTGAAAATCATCGATGAACTGAAACCCCATCAGGCCTGGCTGATTCATTTGAGTCATCACATGGATAACTGGCTGGCAGAGCACGCCTTGCCTGCTCAGGTGCGCGCGGCTTACGACGGTTTGTCGTTGTCTCTCGGTGCCGATTTGCCTGTCACAGTTTAATCATCTAACCGTAATACAGCCTTCATCCCCCATGTTCTTAATATAGCGGTCTCTCGTCAGATTCCTGCGGCGTGAGCAACAGACGCAAGATAATGACGCACGCCAACCAGCACCGACCAGCGATATAACGTCAACTCTGGATTCGGAGGGCGGGCGTACAGAACGTAAACTGTAACAGCGGAGTACATCATGGCACAGGCACTGCTTAAAACTGTGGTCGATAACGTCACGTCATTGACCCATTCAGGCGGGCAAAAAGTGTTGTCTGTTCAGGGATTGAGCAAAGCATACGCTAACAATAAGGTGCTCGATAACGTCAGTTTCGATTTGCATGCGGGCGAATTAGTGGCGGTAATAGGTCGCTCTGGCGCAGGCAAATCGACGCTGCTGCATATGCTCAATGGCACCATTTCCGCCTCACAGGGCGCGATTATCAGTCTGCACCACGGCGAGGCCGATCGGAATGTGGTGAATCTCAGCAGTCGGCAGATGCGTGAGTGGCGCACCCAGTGCGGCATGATTTTTCAGGATTTTTGCCTGGTGCCCCGGCTTGATGTGCTGACCAACGTATTGCTTGGCCGCCTCAGCCAGACGTCCACGCTGAAATCCTTTTTCAAAATCTTCTCTGACGCCGATCGCGCCCGCGCCATTCAACTGCTTGAGTGGATGAATATGCTGCCCCAGGCGTTGCAGCGCGCCGAGAACCTCTCCGGCGGCCAAATGCAACGCGTGGCGATTTGCCGTGCACTGATGCAGAACCCAAAAATTCTGTTGGCGGATGAACCTGTCGCGTCGCTGGACCCTAAAAATACCACCCGCATTATGGATGTGTTGCGTCAGGTCAGCGGTCAGGGCATCAGCGTGATGGTGAACCTGCACTCGATTGAGCTGGTAAAAAGTTACTGCACGCGCGTCATTGGTATTCAGCGTGGTGTGGTGTTGTTTGACGGTCATCCTTCTGAACTCACCGACGGCCTGCTGCATCAGCTGTACGGTGACGAACTGAACCAGATCCACTAACTATCACAGCAAGAGAACAATGCTAATGAAAATGAGATCTTTCGCTTTATTGACTACAGCACTGATTACCTTTGGCGTTAATGCAGCGGACGCACCGAAAGAACTGAATCTGGGTATCCTGGGTGGTCAGAATGCGACGCAGCAGATTGGTGATAACCAGTGTGTTAAATCGTTCTTCGATAAAGAGCTGAACGTGGATACCAAAATCCGCAACTCTTCCGACTATTCAGGCGTGATCCAGGGGCTGCTGGGCGGCAAAGTGGATCTGGTATTGAGCATGTCTCCCTCCTCGTACGCGTCCGTCTACATTCAGGACCCCAAGGCCGTTGATTTAGTGGGTATCGTTGTGGATGACAAAGATCAGTCTCGCGGTTACCACTCCGTGGTGATTGTGAAAGCCGACAGCCCCTACAAGAAGCTGGAAGATCTGAAAGGCAAATCCTTTGGTATGGCCGATCCGGATTCAACCTCGGGCTTCCTCGTGCCAAACCAGGCCTTTAAGAAGATGTTTGGCGGCACGATTGACAATAAATACAACAACTTCTTTTCAAGCGTGACCTTCTCCGGCGGTCATGAGCAGGACATTCTGGGTGTGCTGAATAATCAGTTTGACGGCGCGGTGACCTGGACATCCATGGTCGGTGATTACAACACCGGTTACACATCGGGTGCGTTTGGCCGACTGATCCGTATGGACCATCCCGATCTGATGAAGCAGATTCGCATCATCTGGCAATCGCCGTTGATTCCTAACGGTCCAATTCTGGTGAGCAATAAACTGCCAGCAGACTTTAAAGAGAAAGTGGTTGCGGCAATTAAAAAGCTGGATAAAACCGATCACGCCTGTTTCGTTAAAGCCGTGGGCGGCGCGCAGCACATTGGCAAAACCTCTGTTGCTGACTTTCAGAACATCATTGATATGAAACGCGAGCTGATGAAAGGCGCGCGCGGCTAACGGCAGGGCAGTGAGCTTTCCGTCCTCGTGCCGCCTCCAGCAAGGCAGGCGGCACGAGACAGCCGACGGGCTTGTCTGCACGTCAACCTTTCCAGGATGGCTTTGCCACACCTCAATCTGAGACATCTCCCGTGACCGACTTCGAACGTTATTATCAACGTATCCGCCGCCAACAGAAGCGTGACTCGCTCATCTGGTCTTTGGTGTTGGTGGTGCTTTATCTGGCGGCGGCCAATATGTCAGAGTTCAGTCTCGTGACCATCTGGCAATCGTTGCCGCACTTTTTCGATTACATCCGCGAAATTATCCCCGTTTTGCATCTGCCGCTGCTGTTTGCCGATGGTAAGACGGAAGGGTCGCTGGCCTACTGGGGCTATCGTCTGAACATTCAGCTCCCGCTGATTTGGGAAACCTTACAGCTGGCGCTGGCCTCCACACTGATTGCGGTTGTCATTGCAGGCGTACTGGCATTTTTTGCCGCCGACAACACGCAAACGCCCGCCAGCCTGCGCATCGGGATTCGTGCCTTTGTGGCATTTTTACGCACGATGCCTGAACTGGCGTGGGCGGTGATGTTTGTCATGGCGTTTGGGATTGGCGCGATTCCCGGTTTTCTGGCGCTGGCTTTACATACCATCGGCAGCCTGACCAAGCTGTTTTATGAATCGATTGAATCAGCATCGGATAAGCCGGTACGCGGACTTGCCGCCTGCGGTGCCAGCAAGCTACAGCGTATGCGCTTTGCATTCTGGCCCCAGGTCAAACCTACCTTTCTTTCCTACAGTTTTATGCGGCTGGAAGTGAATTTCCGTTCGTCGACCATTCTTGGGCTGGTCGGGGCGGGCGGAATCGGTCAGGAGTTAATGACCAACATCAAACTGGATCGCTTTGATCAGGTCAGCATGACGCTGTTGTTGATTCTGATTGTGGTGTCGCTACTGGATACGGTTTCTGGCCGCCTGCGCCGCCGTGTGGTGGAGGAATAAATATGGTTACGTTGGCCCCTGATATCATGGCGATGAAGCAGCAACATCCTCAACTCTTTGCCGCGCAAAACCGCTATCTGCGGCGTCTGGCTATGCTGGCACTGGCGCTGATGCTCTATTACGTCTTTTTCTTTATGGTGTACGGTATTGAATGGGGCCGCCTGCTGATGGGCTGTCAGCAACTGGGGCGCTATTTCCTGCGCATGTTTGTCTGGCAGGACTTTGCCAACTGGCCCTTTGGCTACTATTTCTCTCAGGTAGGGATTACGCTGGCGATCGTATTTGCCGGTACGCTTACCGCCACCTTGCTGGCGCTGCCATTATCCTTTCTGGCTGCACGTAATGTGATGCATGACCGGGCAGCCCGGCCCATTGCTTTCCTGATGCGTCGTCTGTTCGACATGCTGCGCGGGATTGATATGGCCATCTGGGGCCTGATCTTTGTGCGTGCGGTCGGCATGGGGCCACTGGCCGGTGTACTGGCCATTATCCTGCAGGACGTGGGACTCTTGGGTAAGCTCTATTCGGAAGGGCACGAAGCGGTAGAGCGCTCACCCAGCCGGGGGCTGGGCGCACTGGGCGCGAACAGCTTGCAGAAGCACCGTTTTGGTATCTTCACCCAGTCTTTTCCGCAGTTCCTGGCGCTCAGCCTTTATCAAATCGAGTCGAATACCCGCTCAGCGGCGGTCCTCGGCTTTGTCGGCGCGGGCGGTGTCGGCCTGGTTTATGCTGAAAATATGCGCCTGTGGAACTGGGATGTGGTGATGTTCCTGACGTTGATTCTGGTGGTGGTGGTGATGATCATGGATACGATCTCAAGCCATCTGCGTAAGCGCTATATCATTGGGAAAGCGGTGCCGTTGTGGCAGCCGGGCGGGCACGATTAAGCCGCGCGTTTCGCTGCCAGGCGCGCTGGAGCGCCTGTACCAGTTGCGCCTCCTGCCAGGGTTTTGCCAGCCGCTCACACAGCGGCAGCGTGACCGGCTGGTGGCGCAGGTCCTGACCGCTGATCAGTAACGTTGCCAGTTTCGGCCAGGTTTGCTGGGCCTGACGAATGACCTCGGCACCGTTTATCTCTCCCGGCAACATTAAATCACTGATGAGCAAATCGATATCCGGCGTCTGATGCAGAAGTGCCAGCGCCTCTTCACCGGTCGCGCACTCCAGCGTCAGATAACCCAACTGATGCAGGTGCTCACACAGGGTTTGCCGCACCGCCGGTTCATCATCCAGCACCAGCACCAGACGGTCATCGGCGGCATCGGGCTGAGCCGGAGCCGGCACGATGGGACGTGCCGCCGCGACATCAGGCGCACGCGGCAGCAACAGCCGTACCGTTGTGCCCTGGCCGGGCGCGGTTTCCAGCTCTACCTGTCCACCCGACTGGCGGACAAAACCGTAGACCATCGACAGCCCCAGCCCGCTTCCGGTGCCGGTGGTCTTGGTGGTAAAGAAGGGCTCAAAGACCTGGGCGCGCACGTCATCCGCCATCCCACAACCGTGATCGATCACCTCAATCGTCACCCGATCACGTTTTTCACCCTGTTCGCTTCGCCGCTGATTCCAGATGCGCAGGCGAATCTCGCCGCTCTGTCCACCCATGGCATCTCTGGCATTGACCACCAGATTCATCACCGCATTCTCTAACTGGCTGGCATCTATCCAGGCTGGCCAGCCGGGCCGCTGTGCATCGATAATCAAATGCTGACCGGGCAGCAGCGAGTGCTGCAGTAGCCCCTGTAGATTCTCTATCAACGACACGACGGAAACCGCATGGGGATTCAGGGTTTGTTTGCGCGAAAAAGCCAACAGCCGCTGGGTCAGGAGTGCCGCTCTGTCCGCCGCCTGGCGTGCCCGTTCAATCCGGCTGGCAACAGGGCCGGGCGCAAGCTGCCCTTCGGTTAACGCCAGGCTGCCGATGATGACGGCCAGCAGATTATTAAAATCATGCGCGATGCCGCCGGTCAGTTGGCCCACCGCTTTCATTTTCTGGCTGTGCACCAGCGCTTCTTCCAGCACCTTGCGCGAGGTGCGTTCCAGCACGGTATTCACCATTCCGCGCCGCGGCACGGGGCTAAAGCGCAGTTCCAGCGTCCGTCCGTCTGCCAGCCTGACTTCCTGGGGTTCCGCTAAATCGTGCAACTGCACATCAAGCTGCTCCAGCAATTGCTGATAGTGCATGCCGCGATGCAAATCCCGCGGGGCGATGCCCAGCAGTTGCGGATACTGCGCATTCCATACCACCAATTCCCCGCTGTTATCAAAGAGGGCAAAACCATCGCGCATCGCCAGGAAGGTGGACTCAAGCTGGGTGCTTTTCTCTTTTAACAGACGTGAGGTATGCGCCAGAGAGGCGGTATTGCGGGCAAAAACGTTAAACGCGCGCGCCAGCTCACCCAGTTCATCCCGACGCTGCAATCCTGGTACGCTGACGTTCTGCTCTCCCTGCGCCAGCCGGGTCATCGCCCCCGCAATGGCGGTCAGGCTGGAGCCGAGGTTGCGGTAAATGTAGTAGCCGGTATACACGGTAATCGCCAACGCCAGCAGTGCAGAGAGCATGATAAATCCGCTCACCGAGTCGAGTTGGTGATGTGTCGCAATATTGCGCCTTTCTGTTTGCTGCGCCACCTGCTGTACGTAAGCAGTAATGTCGTCATTCAGCGCGGCCACCAGCGCTTTGATACGGTAGGTGGCGTAGGCGATGGCCAGATCGCTCTGTTCCAGATCCGCCGACAGCGGCGTCAGGCTTTGCAGGGCCTGCACCAGTTGCTGCACGTTGTCACCCAGCGTTCCTTGCGCCGTGACGCTGTGCCATGTGTTCATGACCTGCTGCAGCTGTTCAATCACCGCGGCTGACGAAGGGGTACGGATAGCGATATCCAGTAGCCTGCCGGTCTGCTGTCGCAGCTCCCTGTCGGGTGCACCTGCGGTCTGCCGCAGGGCCAGGTCGTTAATGCGTTCAAGCAGGAGTTGCGACTGCCATAAACCGCTTAACAACATATTGCGCTGCAGATGGCGCTCATGGCCGGTGCGTAACAGCAGACTGACCGACTGTTCAAGCATCAGGCTGCGCGCCCGCAGGCGTGCCACGCGCTCAGGCTCACGTGCGGCCAGCGGTGTGTTGGCCAGCAAAAAGAGCGAATGCTGCAAAGCCTGCTGATTCTGCTGTAATCGTCGCGATTCACTTTGATATTCAAGCGCACCGACCACCTGGGATAAGCGCACTGCCGTAATGGCGACGTTCGCGGTATCCCGCGCCAGGGCAAGGCTGCCGTTCATATCGGCCAGGGTTTGCGCCTGGGCTTGTTCCTGGATGGTGCCCGCATGACGAAAGCTGGTTACTGCCACCACGCTGACCATTAATGTGACGCATACCACCAACAAATGAGACAGCAACAGGCGACCGCGCGCCCCGACTTGCCACGGTGAACTGCGTTGCATAAAGACTCTCCGACCGTGCGATGATGAGCCGAGTATAGGAGCGAGCACAAGGCGGAATATGACAAATATGAATGACTTCTGACATTTTCCATTTATCTGGCCCTGCTTAACTCGCTGCTATTCATAACCAGCAGGAGCGGGTAGATGACAGCAAAGCCGATACTCGAAATGCGCGAGATCACCCGACGCTTTGGTAATTTTTACGCGTTAAAAGGGGTGGATCTCACCGTGTATCCCGGTGAGGTGCATGCGCTCATGGGCGAAAATGGCGCGGGTAAAAGCACCCTGATGAAGATACTGGCGGGTGCCTATACGGCCAGCAGTGGCGAGGTGTTAATTGATGGCAAGCCCTGGCAGTTGAAAGGGCCCAAAGAGGCGTTAGCTGCTGGCATCACGCTGATCTATCAGGAAATCAACCTGGCCCCCAATCTTACCGTGGCCGAAAACATCTTTCTGGGCAGTGAAATTACCCGGGCAGGCATGGTGAAACGCCACCAGATGGCGGACGAGGCGCAACAGGTGATCAACCGGTTGGGCGCACAGTTCAGCGCCACTGACAAAGTCAGCCGCTTGAGTATTGCCGAGCAGCAGCAGGTTGAAATTGCGCGCGCTTTGCACCGTAACAGCCGGATTCTGGTGATGGATGAGCCTACCGCCGCCCTGTCGAATCGTGAAACCGAACAACTGTTTGCCCTCATCAAACGTCTGCGCAGCGAAGGCATGGCGATTATTTATATCAGCCACCGCATGGCTGAAGTCTATGAGCTGTCAGATCGGGTCAGCGTGCTGCGCGACGGGCAGCACGTGGGCAGCCTGACGCGTGACAACCTCAATGCCAGTGAGCTGGTGCGCATGATGGTGGGGCGTCCACTCAGTGACCTGTTTAACAAAGACCGCACGATTCCGCGCGGTGCCGTTCGCCTGGCGATCAACCACCTGTCCGACGGCGGCAAAGTCCATCCCTGTAGCCTGGAGGTTCGTGCGGGCGAAATTGTCGGCCTGGCCGGACTGGTGGGGGCCGGACGCAGTGAACTGGCACAGCTGATCTTTGGTGTGCACCGGCTTAAACAGGGTGAGATATGGATCGATGGTCAGAAGGTGGCGATTCACTCCCCGCGTGAGGCGATTGCGCACGGCATTGGTTTTCTTACCGAGAACCGTAAAGAGCAGGGGCTGTTTCTGGAGATGGCCGCGCAGGAAAACATTGTGATGGCTACCCTGGAGCGTGATGCCAGCTACGGCATGCTTAACCGTCGCAAATCCCGAAAAATCGCCAGTGAGGCCATTTCGTCTCTCAATATTCGTGTGCCCCATGCGCTGGTACGCGCTGGCGGTTTATCAGGGGGCAATCAGCAAAAGCTGTTGATCTCTCGCTGGATCGCCATCGGTCCCCGCATTCTGATTCTGGACGAGCCGACGCGCGGCGTCGACGTCGGCGCGAAAAGCGAAATTTATCGCATGATGCAGGACATGGCGCGACAGGGCGTGGCCATTCTCATGATCTCCAGCGAATTACCGGAGGTCGTCGGCATGAGCGACCGGGTTTATGTGATGCATGAAGGGGCCATCGCCGGCGAGCTGGCGGGCGACCGGATCAGTCAGGAAAACATCATGACGCTGGCAACCGGTGCGCACAGCGCATCACCGCTTGAAGTATGAGGATAAAACAATGACACAAACGGCACCTGTTAACCCACCGACGATCAAGCGCGCTCTGATGGGCGACATCATGCAGACGGTGGGCATTTTACCGATTTTGATTTTAATCGTCGCGGTCTTCGGTTTTGTTACCCCTAACTTCTTTACCGAAGCCAATTTACTGAACATTACGCGCCAGGCTTCTATCAATATTGTGCTGGCGGCAGGAATGACCTTTGTCATTCTGACGGGCGGTATCGATTTGTCCGTGGGATCGATGCTGGGCACCACGGCGGTGGTGGCGCTGCTGACCTCGCTGGACCCGATGCTGGCGTCACTGACGATCCCAATGGCGCTGGGAGCCGGGCTGGTCATGGGATTGTTTAACGGCATTCTGGTGGCCTGGGCCGGACTGCCGCCGTTTATCGTCACGCTCGGCACCTATACCGCTCTGCGCGGCGCGGCCTATCTGCTGGCCAACGGCACCACGGTCATTAATTCCGATATTAATTTTGAGTGGATAGGCAACGGCTATCTTGGGCCGGTGCCGTGGCTCATCGTCATCGCTTTTGCCGTCATCGCCATCTGCTGGTTTATTTTGCGCCGCACCACGCTGGGGGTGCATATCTACGCGGTGGGCGGCAACATCCAGGCGGCCCGACTGACGGGCATCAAAGTGGGCATGGTGCTGGTATTTGTCTACGGCATGAGCGGGTTGCTGTCCGGGCTGGGCGGGCTGATGAGTGCGTCGCGTCTTTACAGCGCCAACGGCAACCTTGGCGTGGGCTATGAGCTGGACGCCATCGCAGCGGTCATTTTAGGCGGTACCAGTTTCGTCGGTGGCATCGGCACCATTACCGGCACGCTGATTGGGGCGCTGATTATCGCCACGCTGAACAACGGCATGACATTAATGGGCGTTTCCTATTTCTGGCAGTTGGTGATTAAAGGAGCGGTGATCATTATTGCCGTGCTGATCGACAAATATCGAACTCGTCATCATGTGGGCTGACAGGCCACATGCGCAGAGCAAACAAAGCGCCATTCAGCAGTTGGCAGATAAATAACAGCAGGAGAAGATCTATGCGTTTTAATCCGATTGTAACTGGGCTGCTGGCGGCAACGCTGTTCAGCGCCGGTGTGGCTCAGGCAAAAGAACTGAAATCTATTGGTGTAACCGTAGGCGATCTGGCTAACCCATTCTTTGTGCAGATCACTAAAGGTGCAGAGATGAAGGCGCGCCAGCTGGCCGGTGACAACGTTAAGGTCACGCTGGTCTCGAGCGGCTACGATCTCGGACAGCAGGTCGGTCAGATTGACAACTTTATTGCTGCCAAAGTGGACATGATTATCCTGAATGCCGCCGACTCAAAAGGGATTGCTCCCGCCGTTAAGCGTGCACGTGACGCCGGTATTGTCGTGGTCGCGGTGGACGTGGCCGCAGATGGCGCTAACGCCACCATCACGTCCGATAACACCCAGGCCGGTGAAATGGCCTGTAAATACATCGCCGATCGCCTGAAAGAGAAAGGCAACGTGGTGATTATTAACGGACCGCCAGTTTCGGCAGTACAGAACCGCGTGGAAGGCTGCATGACCGAGCTGAAACGCCATCCGGACATCAAGCTGCTCTCCTCTAACCAGAACGCCAAAGGCAGCCGTGAAGGCGGACTGGAAGTGATGACCGGCCTGCTGTCGGCAAATCCAAAAATCGATGCGGTGTTCGCCATTAACGATCCTACCGCTATCGGCGCAGACTTAGCTGCAAAACAGGCGCAGCGCAAAGAGTTCTTTATTGTCGGCGTGGATGGTTCGCCGGACGGCGAGGAAGCGCTGAAGCGTAAAAACTCGCTGTTTGCCGCCACGCCAGCACAGGACCCGCAGGTGATGGCAGCCAAAGCCGTTGAGATCGGTTACGACATTCTTCAGGGCAAACCAGCCCCGGATAAACCGGTACTGATCCCGGTGAAGTTAATCGATCGTAATAACGTCAGCAGCTACAAGGGCTGGACAGTGAAATAAACCGGCGCGCGGCACCTCAGGGTGCCGCTTTAACGGGAGAGCTGAGGATGCAACGCTCCGAAGTGAATGTGTTTTTGCAAAACACGCGAGACTTTTTTACGCGTCAGGATGTCCATCTGCCGCCCTGGGCGGATTACGATATCCGTCAGTGGCGTCAGCAGCAGTGTGATATGGATGAAATTGTGGCGTTACGTCTGGGCTGGGACCTCACCAGCTTTGGGGACGATGATTTTCTGCAAACCGGCCTGACGCTCTTCACCCTGCGCAATGGCTCACCGGGCGGAAAGCCCTGGCACAAACCCTATGCTGAAAAAGTGATGCATGTGCGTGAAGGGCAGGTGACGCCGATGCATTACCATCCACGAAAAATGGAAGACATTATTAATCGCGGTGGCGGCAATCTGATCGTCGAGCTTTACAACCGTGAAGGCAATGAAAAAGCGAGCACGCCGGTCACGGTGTCGCTGGATGGCATCAGGCAAACCCATGCTGCAGGGTCACAGCTCCGGCTGTCACCTGGCGAAAGCGTTACTCTGATAGCCGGTGTCTGGCACAGTTTCTGGGGCGAAAACGGCTTTGGCGATGTGCTGGTCGGGGAAGTCTCGATGCCTAACGATGACGATAACGACAATGTGTTTCTGACGCCGCTGGCACGCTTTAACGCCCTCGACGAGGATCAGGAGCCGCACCGGCTGCTCTGCAACGACTATTCCCATTGGCTCAATCTGAGGAGTGAATAATGGCATTGATCTCTCTGGCACAAGGGCTGGCTCATGCACAGCAGAATGGGTACGCACTGGGCGCGTTTAATGTTCTGGACAGCCATTTCCTGCGCGCGCTGTTTGCGGCTGCCGGGCAGCAACGCTCACCTTTTATTATCAACATTGCAGAAGTGCATTTTAAATACGTCACCCTCGACCAGATCGTTGAGGCGATAAAGTTTGAAGCCGCGAAGCACGCTATTCCGGTGGTGCTCAATCTGGATCACGGTTTGCACTTCGAAGCGGTGATGCAGGCCATCCGCCTGGGCTTTACCTCGGTAATGTTCGACGGTTCGACCCTGAGTTATGACGAAAACATTCGCCAGACCCGCGAGGTTGTCAGGGCGGCACATGCCGTGGGCGTGTCGGTTGAAGCGGAGCTGGGTGCGGTAGGGGGAGATGAAGGTGGTGCCCTGTTCGGGGAGGCCGATAGCGAAAAATTCACCGATCCGCGTCTGGCCGCCGAATTTGTCCGCGAAACCGGCATCGATACGCTGGCGGTTGCCATTGGGAATGCCCACGGCAAATACAAAGGCGAACCCAAACTTGATTTTGACCGGCTGGCCGCCATCCGTCAGCAAACCGGCGTGCCGCTGGTGCTGCACGGCGGATCGGGCATCAGCGATGCGGATTTCCGCCGGGCTATCTCGCTAGGTATCCATAAAATTAACTTTTATACCGGCATGTCCCAGGCGGCACTCGACGCGGTAGAGCGCAGTCTGGCATCACGAAATACGCGTTATGACGAGTTTGCTGAACTGCTCATGGCGGTAGAAAAAGCCATTTGTGAGACGGTCATGCAGCAAATGAAGATTTTCGGCAGCGTAGGGCAGGCATAGATGAGCGCGCGGCACGGCATTCTGGCCGCTGGCGTGATGCTGGTGGATTACGTCCACCGCATTAGTCACTGGCCGGAGCAGGGCTGGCTGGCGGAGGTGCAGCATAGCGAAAAGGCGGCAGGTGGCGCGCCGCTTAACGTCCTGCTTACTCTGTCGCGCATGCAATGTCAGCTTCCGCTGGTGGCGATCGGCCTGTTAGGAAATGACGCCGACGGTGACTATCTGCTGACCATGATGCAGGAGGCGCAGATCGATCATCGCTGGGTGCAGCGCACCAGTCATAAGCCCACCGCGATGACGCAGGTGATGACGGCACCGGATGGGCAGCGAACGTTTTTCTTTTCACCCGGCGCGAACGCCCTGCTGGACAGGCCCCATTTTGCGGCCGTTGATGACGCACAGCGCATCTTCCATTTAGGCTATTTACTGCTGCTTGAAACGCTGGATGGCGCAGACAGCGAATTTGGTACGCGCAGCGCCCGTTTACTGGCCCAGATGCAGCAGCGTGGCTATTTTACCTCTCTGGATTTGGCCTCACGCGTGGGTGATTATCGTCCCCAGGTGCTGCCCGCACTACGCTGGCTGGATTATCTGATCATTAACGAACTGGAAGCCCAGGCGCTGTCAGGTATTGTGTTGCGTGACAGTCGGGGGATTCAGACACCGGCGGCTTTTGCAAACGCTGCACAGTGGCTGGCAGGGCAGGGCGTGCGCCAGCGCGTGGTCATTCATGCACCGGAAGGTGCATGGGGTCAGGAGGTGGGCGGCGAGGGTATCTGGCAGCCAGCATGGCAACTGGCACCGGACGACATTGTTGGCAGTGTGGGAGCCGGCGATGCGTTTTGCGCGGGGGTGCTGTTTGCCAGCCATCAGGGCGATGACATGCTGTCGACGCTGCAACTGGCTCACACCTGTGCCTGCTTTAATTTACGCGCGGCGAATGCCATCGATGGTATTCGTCCACTGACCGAGATGCGGCAGTGGATGGCTCAGGCCGTTTGCGTAGAGAGCCGCAGACCTTCAGGTTTCACCACGTCCGCTGAAAAAACATAACCCAGCCCGCGAATCGTACGGATCAGGCCGGGTTGATGCGGGTTCACTTCGATTTTACGGCGCAGCCGCATAATCAGAACATCGATAGTACGGTCAAACACGTCCATGCTTTCGCTATGAGTGAGTTCCAGTAACTGATCGCGCGTCAGCACCTTGCGCGCATGTCGTACCATGGCGCGCAGCAAGGTGTATTCACCCTGGGTTAAGGGCACGGTTTCGCGCTGCGGATTCAGTAACTGGCAGCGCGCCTCATCAAGCAGCCAGCCATTAAAACGCCATCCTTCATGGTCACCTTCCGGCGTCACGACGCGCCCGCTGCGCCTGAGTGCAGCGCGCGCCCGTGCAACGACGACGCGGGGGTTGAAGGGCTTGGCGATATAATCATCCGCCCCCATCTCCAGGCCCACCACCATCTCCGCTTCCGATCCCATCCCGGTCAGCATAATCACCAGAATGTCCGGCCGCTGACGCTGCAACTGCTGCAGAACCAGCAATCCATTGGTGTCGGGCAACATCATGTCCAGCATCACCAGAGAAATTTCCGGGCGTTCGCGCACCATCGCGAGGGCATCTTTTCCCTGATGACAGCGATAAACCAACAAACCATGTTCACTGAGTGCGTCCTGCAACAGATCGCAGACAGCATGATCGTCATCCACCACCAGAATTGCTGGCTTCATCGTGTGACCTCAATGTTACTGAAGGGTTAAATGCGAGTGTACACATTCCAATATTGTCTGCAGGTTGATGCAGCTGAAACGTGACCAGCGTCGCCTGGCAACGTGCTAAACCGTGCGTACGCGCAGAATTTCCCGGAGAGTGAACCGTGCAGGAAAACGATTGCGCTGTCAGGGGGCAATGCACCATAATCGCGCCCTGATTCGGTTCAGAATTATCTTAAGGCTCGCTTGCCCTCACCCAGGTAATCGATTGCGTGCCAGGCTGGCACAGCAATTGCTTAAGCCTTTGCAATTGCTCACGTGACTAAGGAAAGCGAAAACAGTATTTCGGGTGGCCGGGCTGGCATGCGACAGCACTGGCGATCCCTCAGTATCACAACAAACAGCATGACCATAACTTTGGCAAGAGAGCGCGCACCTAAGTGACGTCTCTATCATCGAGAGATAATGATGTTAGAAAAACTATTTAAATTAAAAGCGCACAACACAACCGTACGCACTGAAATCATCGCAGGGATTACCACCTTCCTGGCGATGGCCTACATTCTGTTTGTTAACCCCAGTATTCTGGGCGCAACCGGCATGGATAAAGGTGCCGTTTTTGTCGCGACCTGTCTGGCAGCTGCGATTGGTTCTGTATTAATGGGGCTGATTGCCAACTACCCGATTGCGCTGGCACCGGGGATGGGGCTGAATGCCTTTTTCACCTATACCGTTGTCTTGCACATGGGCTATAGCTGGCAGATTGCATTAGGTGCGGTGTTCCTGTCCGCCGTGATCTTCTTTGCCTTATCCATATTTAAGATTCGCGAATGGATTATTAACAGTATCCCGCTGCCGCTGCGCGCAGGTATTGCCGCCGGGATCGGGCTTTTCCTGGCGATTATCGCGCTGGAAGGTGCCGGAATCGTGGTGGATAACCCGGCCACGCTGGTGGGGATTGGCGATCTGACCAAGCCGGGACCGCTGCTGGCGATGTTAGGTTTTATCATCATCGTCGTCCTGGAAGCGCGTCGCGTCACAGGGGCCGTATTAATTGGCATTTTGCTCATTACCTTTATTTCCATGGGGATCGGCCTGACCAAATTTGGTGGTGTGTTTTCTGCACCGCCTTCAATTGCACCAACGTTTATGCAGTTGGATATTGCCGGAGCCTTTAACGTCGGCTTAATTAGCGTGATTTTTGCTTTCTTGTTTGTCGATGTGTTTGATAACACCGGCACACTGCTGGGCGTGACCAAACGTGCCGGGCTGGCTGACGAGCAGGGCAACGTGCCTAAGATGGGGCGCGCGCTGGTTGCAGACAGTGCTGCCGCGCTGTTTGGTTCTCTGCTGGGGACATCTACCACCACCAGCTATGTCGAGTCTGCCGCTGGCGTCAGCGCAGGCGGACGTACCGGTCTGACGGCTGTGGTGGTTGCCGTTCTTTTCCTGCTTGCGCTGTTCTTTTCTCCCCTCGCGTCAAGCGTACCGGTTTATGCCACCGCACCGGCGTTACTGTTTGTCGCTGTTTTGATGACGTCCGGGTTGGCTGAAATTGACTGGAAAGATATCACGACTGCCGCCCCTGTGACGGTAACCGCACTGACGATGCCGCTGACGTATTCTATTGCCAACGGTATCGCGTTTGGCTTTATCACCTGGACCGTGGTTAAGTTACTCAGCGGGCGCACCAAAGAGATTAATGTTGCACTGATTATTCTTTCTATCTTATTTGTCATTAAACTTGGCTGGCTGAGTGCCTAATTAATCAGACCGTTACAGTATATTGAATATGCTGTAACGGTTTTAATGCGGTATACCAAATTAACGGATGACGGTTATTCACGGTTATCTGCAATCCTTGTGCGCTCCCTTCCAGATCGTCTCTGAACCACCTTTTCTTCACGCCGCTGTCCTTTTATCCTTTGATTAAACATTGCGAATAAAGGAACGAGTTGACTCTCTTTTTATTTTTCCTTTTTATTCAATCAGGTAATGTTTATTGCGCGAGACTTTGCTTCAATAACAGTGAAGCAGGTTGGAACTTACATTAATGGATTGAGTTAATCCGCCTGTCAGGAAAAAATAATGGGCAATCTGTATGGAAAACGGAATCGCGGTAATCCGCATTTGACCCTCAGTCATCGCTGGACAGGAGGCAGAAAAATGGAAAATTTTGAGATGCGCTTTGAGCGACTTGAAGCCGACAATCATCAAATAAAAATCGATCTGGCGCTTTTTAGTGGGCGCGCCATGGCGTTTGCGACCAAAGCCGATCTTGAGCGTCTGCGCTCGGAGCAGACTGTGTTTCATGTTGAAATACGTCAGCGATTTACTCAACTGGAAGATAAAGTTGAACATTTTAGCATCAGGTTTGCCGATGTTGACGGCAGGCTGGTCAGCATTGAGAGCAAGCTGACTGAAATCGATGGCATATTATTCAACTTTGCTAATCGATTTAATCTTATCGATATCCAGTTCAGCGCGATAAATGTGAAGTTTGATGATGTTTACAAAAAATTCGACGCTATTGATGTGAGATTTAACGGCATTGAAGCACGGCTTGACGGCATTGATTTCAGGCTTAATGGCATTGATATCAGACTTGATGGCATCGACAGGCGACTTGATGCCATGGATCATCGATTCGACAAGATTGACGAAAGATTCGATAAACTGGATTTAAAATTTGAAAGCCTGAATAATCGTCTAATCTGGACGTTAATGGTCCCGGCTATCCTTGCTGTATTTGCCTGGTTCATCAACACTGCCGTATTAAACGCGGCCTGAATCAGCATAACGTATTCAATGTAGAGACGGCATTAATGTGAAATGCATTCACACTTAATACCGTCTTTTTCATCTTTTATCGTTTAACGGAACGGTGGTTCGTTAAACGTGCGTAACTTACGTGAATGCAGCTTATCACCTTCAGCCCGCAATAATTCCACGGCACGAATACCAATCTGCAGATGTTCTGAAATCGCACCATCGTAGAAGCGGTTTGCCTGACCGGGCAGCTTGATCTCGCCATGCAGCGGCTTATCTGAAACACAGAGTAATGTGCCATAAGGCACCCGGAAGCGATAACCCTGCGCGGCAATCGTCGCACTTTCCATATCGACGGCGACGGCACGGCTGAGGTTAAAACGCAGGGCAGAAGCCGAATAGCGCAGTTCCCAGTTGCGATCGTCAGTCGTTACAACGGTTCCGGTGCGCAGGCGTTCTTTGACCTCTTCGCCCGGCATACCGCTGACCGATTTGGTTGCGTCATACAACGCCCGCTGAACCTCAGCGATGCTTGGAATCGGGATATCGGGTGGCAACACGCTGTCAAGCACATGGTCATCACGCAGATAAGCGTGCGCCAGCACATAGTCACCGATACGCTGGCTTTCACGCAGGCCACCACAGTGCCCAATCATCAGCCAGGCATGGGGACGAATAACGGCCAGATGATCGCAGATGGTTTTGGCATTGGACGGACCGACGCCGATATTAATCAGGGTAATGCCCCGGCGGTTGGGTGAGGTCAGGTGCCAGGCGGGCATCTGATGCTTCTTCCACGCTAAATCAGACAGCATCGCTTCGTTGTCTTCCGTACTGGCTGTCAGAACGACATCACCTGCGCAGACAAGACTGTCAAAAGGCGTCGAAGGATCGCGAACCTGCTCAATGGCCCAGCGAACGAATTCGTCTACATAGCGCGTGTAGTTGGTGAACAGTACAAACGGCTGAAAATGCTCAACGGCGGTGCCGGTATAATGGCGCAGGCGAGCGAGTGAAAAGTCAGTGCGCAGCGCATCGAAGTGAGAAAGAGGGAAGGTGGCATCGGCATGAAATAAACCGTCTGCCGTTTCATCACCAATCTGCGACAGCTCGGTGGTGGGAAAATGGCGGGCAATACCGGCGCTCATGGTGCGGTCCAGCGACAGGTCAGAACCGTCAATGACGTAAGGATAAGGGATTTCCTGACGCGAAGGACCGACGTCGATTTCTACCTCATACTCTTTTTCCAGCATAGCAAGCTGCTCAGAAATGTAATGGCGCAGCAAAGCCGGGCGCGTAATCGTAGTGCTGTAACTGCCTGTGTGAGTAAAACGTCCCCAGGCGCGGGTACGATTCTGCTGAGGGCCATCGCCCTGCCATGTAATACGTAATTCAGGATAAACAAACAGACCTTGCGACCGGGCAACGGGATCAGGTAACGATCCTTCTTCCGTGTAGGCTTTAATCGACGCGCGCAGGGCATTCACTGCATCGTCATACATCTGCTCAAGCGTATCAAGCGCCTGCTCGCGTGTAAGATTTTTCCGTTGGGCGGGCATAACTTCTCCTTTCACATGCTTACGACAATTTCCTTCAGCTTAGCGGGTTTAACGAAGGATTTGGTGAAGAATCTATGATCGCGCGCATTTTACTGCTGCGAGTTATAGGCGAGGCTTAACGCTGGCGCGATGGGGTAAGTGAAAATGCAGATAAACCCGACCATTACATCAGGTTATCCGCACAGAAAAGGCATTCTTCCAGGGATTATTGCGTGCCGGATGCGACAACGCGGCGATTTAAATGGGTGGGAGGCAGAGATAAAAAAAGTGTGTAACCATGATTTAACAGGAATGCAAAACGTTTTGCATATTTGCCCGCAGGCTACCATCATTAGAGTTATTCCCCCGACTTCTTCATATTTGGTACTCCTTTGCAAAATCCCGGCGTAGCAGTGGTGCAGGCGATTAAGCGCACGGCGTGGTATCCCAAACGTCGTTCCTACCGCACGCTGTACTGGCGTGAAATTTCGCCGCTTGCAGTTCCTATCTTTTTCGAAAACGCCTGTGTGCTGTTAATGGGTGTGTTGAGTACTTTCCTGGTCAGTTGGCTGGGTAAAGAGGCGATGGCAGGCGTGGGCCTGGCTGACAGTTTTAACATGGTCATCATCTCCTTTTTTGCCGCCATCGATCTCGGTACTACCGTGGTCGTCGCCTTCAGCCTGGCAAGACGCAACGGCAAGCGGGCCCGCGCCGCCACGCGCCAGTCTCTGGCCATGATGACGATTTTGGCGCTGGTGCTGGTCATTGCTATCGAATTCTGGGGCCACCTGATCATTGATGCTATTGCGGGCGCTGCCGAACCAAAAGTTAAAGCCTTAGCACTGAGCTATCTCCAGGTTTCCGCATGGAGCTATCCGGCAGCGGCAATCACGCTAATCGGCAGTGGCGCGCTGCGTGGGGCAGGGAATACCAAGATCCCGATGCTGATTAATGGCGGGATGAATATCCTCAATATCATGATCAGTAGCGTACTCATTTATGGCTGCTTTTCATGGGATGGACTGGGGTTTATCGGCGCTGGATTAGGGTTAACCATTACCCGCTACATCGGCGCTTTCGCCATTATTTATGTGTTAATGATTGGATTTAATGCTTCGCTAAAAATCACGCTTTCCAGCTATTTTCGCCGCTGGAACAGCAGCATCTTATATGAAGTACTGAGCATAGGCGTGCCTGCCAGTATCGAATCCGTGCTGTTTAACGGCGGTAAATTGCTGACTCAGGTTTTTGTCGCAGGCATGGGCACCAATGAAATTGCCGGTAATTTTATCGCCTTCTCTGTGGCTTCATTGATTAACCTGCCGGGTAACTCTCTGGGTTCAGCGTCAACCATCATCACCGGAAGGCGGCTGGGCAAATACCAGGTGTTTCAGGCTGAACGGCAGGCAAAGCATGTCTTTTGGCTGGCCACGCTCTGTCTGTCATGTATTGCTGCGCTTACCGTACCGCTGGCAGGTTTACTGGCCCGTTTCTACACCAGCGATCCCGACGTCATCAATGTGACTAAACACCTCATCTGGCTGAATGCCTTGTTCATGCCAATATGGGCCGCCTCGTGGGTTCTTCCCGCCGGTCTCAAGGGCGCGCGTGATGCCCGTTACACAATGTATGTCTCCATGTTCAGCATGTGGTGTGCCAGAGTTGTTGTGGGCTACCTGTTGGGCATTGAACTGGGGATGGGCGTGACTGGCGTCTGGCTTGGGATGTTCCTCGACTGGATGGTGAGAGGGCTCTTTTTCTGGAGACGATTCAACAGCGGTAAGTGGTTGAACAATTACCGTAAGATGATTGCCAAAGCCCAGCAGTCGTGATTTCTGCGTACACCGCGCTGGCTAACGCTGGTCTGTGTTGGCGTTCAGCGTAACGCTTGCGGCTTCCTGTTTTCGTCCGTCCCGACGTCACTTCCCGCATCCATACTTTCATTTAAAACCGGCCAGGCTTTATCCCTGCGGGCCTGGCTGGTCTGTAACAACTGACGCGATGCCGTTTAATTTCCCATAACAGTTGCAGAAAGACGCTATTAATTGATCAGATTATTAAGATAATTCTTAAATTAATATAAGTACTTGTTTTTAACTCATTGAATTTAAATAAATTAAATGAATTAGGATTTATTACTTATGGGTAAAATTTGACTTAATTACGATTTAATACTTAAAAACGCTTCCCCGGCGCGCCCATTATCCTGCTTTCCAGACGTAATTTCTTCATTAAGCATTCGTTATGCTAATGTTTACAGGCTTAAGCGGAGCGGGAGGCAGCCTGAATTCGCGGTTTTTAGCCATTTTCATGGCAGTATTCTCAGGCCAGGATGAAGTTTGCGTTAACCATAAATATTAGTTTTATTACTGATTAGGATGTGTCTGAGCTATGTTGAAATTTTGCAGGCATTATGTAAAGCTGTGTAAGATGTTAATAAAAGGAAAAGAACTTTACACAGGCGAGCAGGATGTTCAGGCTCGTGCGGTAGCTATGGTGCTGCAGTTTAATTTGTAAGCCATTGATTTATTGCTATTTGTGTGAGATCGACTGGAAGTTAAGCAGGATGTTGCCATTCTCCCCACACTTATAACGATTAATCAGCCTTGCAAAACTTAACGATTCAGCAATATGAATTGTTTGCGCGTAAGAGTTAACCAGGCTGTCTTAATGACGTTTGCGTTTAGGAATTTGTCAGTTTGCTGAATGTTTAATCTTACATTTAGCCGTCTTGTTCCGGTCATCAGGTTTTTATGAGCAGTTTCTACACTGTTCAATCTCATCGAATATAAATTTTACACTCAATAAATTATCTTATTCAGGCAAATTGTTTTGTTAATCAGGATGTTGGCTCCAAATGGCGGCCAGCATACCTCGTATGACGACATGGTTTGCTTAACACCGGCCAATGGCCACTTTTTGGGTATTAATGGAACTAAATATGAAGAAAATGGTGAACTTTCGAATTGCATTAAGCCTGATGTTCGTTTTTGCTGTTGCAGGCTGTAAAACACCGACAAAAATGACGGATGACACAATGGTGACCAGCACGGTTGATGGCACCACCTTGATGCATCGTCATGCCATTGCTGCACCCGCTCAGTTTTCTGCCTTGAATGAAACCTATCGCGCCTTGTATCCGGCGTCCGTCATGACGCGCCCGGATTTCAGCGGCAAAGTGGTTGAAACCCTAAAAACCGGTGAAAGCTATACCGTTGTCGGCCAGGTTGAAAATAACTGGCTGGCATTGGGTGAAGACGCGCAGGCCGAAGCCGCACCCGCGCCAGCTGCCGATGCAAAAGCAGCTGATAACAAAGGTGCCGCTGCTCAGGCCCCAACCAGCGCTGTAAAAGTCATTGGCTATGTGCCGTTCCGTGCCGTGGTGAAAAGCGATATGTACGATCAAACCGTTAAAGCTGACCAGCCAAAGCGTCGTGTGCGTGCCGCTGCCAGGAAAAAGACCTGTGTGTCAGTCGATGGCAACAGTCAGGCGTGCCAGAACAAAAATAACGGTACCTGGATCATCAACTAAGTCAGGGGCAGGGAGGGACAGAAATGGCACATACCTATTTACGCGCTGGTCTGAAAATATGGCTCTGGCCCTTCCTGCTACTCTTGCTGACGGCATGCAGTAGCAGTAAGCCTGATATCGCGCGCTACAACCTGAATTTTCAGGCGCATCCACAAATCAATGGTGGCGCGCCGTTGAAAGTCCGGGTGATGTTACTGACGTCTGATGCGGAGTTTATGTCCGCTGACTTTTTCACCTTACAGAATCAACCTGCTACCGCGCTGGGAAATACGCTGCTTAACAACCAGCAGTTTTTCCTGATGTCCGGTCAGCTCACTAAAACGCTGAGTGCCAAAAGTCTTCCTGAAGCACGTTTCATCGGCATCATGGCGGAATATCAAAAGCTGGATGGCAAAGTGTGGCGGCTGGCGTTGCCTTTTCCTGACAGCGACAGCAGTTCGTTCTGGCAGTTCTGGAAGAGCAATGATGGTGAGTTAAACGCCAACATTATCGTAGACGATGCCGGCATGCGTCCCGTTAAGCAATAAAACCGTCTTCAAAGGATGATTATGAACAGAGCCGAAAAGGTTGTTTGGGCGGAAGGGATGTTTTTACGTCCCCACCATTTCCAGCAGGCAGAAAACTTTCTGCAAAACGCACTGCGTGAATGGGGCCAGTCGCAACGTCCTTACGTTTGGGGATTTTTCGATCTCGAATTTGATGAAGCTCTGTTACGGCAGGGTAAACTGGCGCTCAGTGCCGCCAGCGGATGCTTGCCAGATGGTACCTTTTTTTCCTTCAGCCAGCCGCAACACGGGCCCGCACCGCTGGATGTGCCGGGCAATATAGACCGCGCTAAAGTGGTCCTGGCGATTCCTGCTCGCCGTAACGGACGTGAAGCCGTGACCTTTCAGGATTCACCGGATTCGCTGGCGCGCTATCTGGCCTGGGAAGCGGAAGTTGAAGATGATAATGCGCAGGCTGTCGGGACGGCCACCGTCCAGTTTGGCAAGCTGCGCCTGCGTTTGATGCTGGAGCAGGATCTGACCGCAGAATGGACAGCGATGGGCGTTGCCCAGATCGTTGAAAAACGCAGTGACAACCACATTCGTTTAGACAATGACTACATTCCCCCCACACTTACCCTTGCTGGCAGTCGTCCGCTCCAGAGCATGATGACCGACCTGCACGGCATGATTCAGCAGCGTAGCCAGCAGTTGAGCCAACGTGCACCCGGCACAGGCCGTTTTAACAGCGCAGATATGGTGGATTTTATGCTGCTGGCGCTGCTCAATCGCCAGTTAGGCCTGCATGCGCATTTGCAGCACCTGCCGCTATTGCATCCCGAAACCCTCTACAGCCACTGGCTGCAGCTGGCAGCTGAGCTGGCAACCTGGACGGAGGCTCGCACGCCCGATGCTTTTCCCCTCTATGACCATGATGACCTGCAGGGCTGTTTCTCGCGCCTCACGCTGTTGTTGCGCCAGGGGCTGTCACAGGTGATGGAAGAGAGCGCTATCCAGTTACCGCTGACCCAGCGTTCACACGGCCTGAATGTCGCAACCGTGCCGGATAACAGCATGGTGCGCGAGTTTGGCTTTGTGCTGGCAGTGAAAGCCAGTGTGCCAGCGGAAGCCCTGAAAACGCATTTCCCGGCGCAAATGAAGGTCGCCCCCGTCACGAAAATTCGCGACCTCGTGCAGTTGCAGTTGCCGGGCCTTGCCCTGAAAGCCATGCCGGGCGCGCCGCCGCAGATCCCATGGCATGCAGGTTACAGCTATTTTGAGTTGGATAAGAACAGCGAGCTGTGGCAGGAGATGGAACGATCGGGTGCCTTCGCGCTGCACCTTGCCGGTGATTTTCCGGGCCTGAACATGGAGTTCTGGGCCATTCGCAGTCAGTCAGAATAATTCAAACTGAGCAGGCATGATGCAGGAACAAAATAAACCGAACAGTGATGCATTTCAGCAGGATCTTAGCCATCAGAATATTTTGGTGGCAGCCGCTAATCCGCTGATTAACGCGATTCCACAGATTCGTCACTCCGTGTCGCATGACGATCCCGCACGTTTACGTCAACAGCTTATCGACCAGATCCGCCGTTTCGAGCTGGCCTGCCAGCAGTCCGGTCTGAGTTATGAGGTGATCGTAGGCGCGCGTTATTGTTTGTGTACGGCACTTGATGAAGCTGCAGCACTGACGCCCTGGGGAAGCCGTGGCGTGTGGACCAGTAATGGCTTGCTGGTGACCTTCCACAATGAAACCTGGGGCGGTGAAAAGTTTTTCCAGTTGCTGGCTAAGCTTTCGCAAAATCCGCGTCAGCACATCCTGTTACTGGAGCTGATCTATTTCTGCTTACTGCTTGGTTTTGAAGGGCGCTATCGGGTTTTAGATAATGGCCGTTCTCAACTGGACACCATTAAACAGCGTCTGTTGCAGATGATTCGAAGCGTCAGGGGCAGCTTTGCCGCTGCGTTATCGCCGCATCCGACTGACCAGCCAGTATTGCGCAAACTGTGGCGACCGATGATTCCGCTGTGGGCCTGCGCGGCGCTGGCCGGTCTTGCTGCATGCCTGTTCTATATTGTGCTGAACTGGCGTCTGGGGGATTACACCTCGCCAGTCCTGGCAAAAATTTATCAGACGACGCTGCCAGAAGTGCAGATCCGCAATCCGGCACCGCCGCCGCCGCCGTCCCTGAACCTGAAGTCCTTCCTCAAGCCTGAAATCGACGAAGGCCTGGTTGCCGTGCGCGACGAGGCAGATCAAAGCGTGGTGACGTTGAAAGGAGATGGCCTGTTCGCTTCCGGCTCGACAGAGATTCGCGGACGTTATGACGCCGTCATCCAGCGTATTGCTGAAGCCATGAATAATGTCAGTGGGAAAATTCTGGTGGTGGGCTACAGCGATAACGTTCCGATTCGCAGTGCCCGATTCGCGTCCAACTATGAGCTGTCACTGGCGCGAGCCCAGTCCGTGCAGACCGTATTGCAAAAACAGTTGGCTAAACCATCACGCGTTAAAGCGGAAGGGCGTGGCGAAACGCATCCGTTGGTGCCGAATAACAGTGCAGAAAACCGCGCACGTAATCGTCGTGTCGAGATTACATTGCAGGTCGCACCTGATACGACGCAAGCTGAACTCAACGGCCTGGCGAGAGGGAACTAATCCATGCTGAACGTACTATTTGCGGTACTGACCAGCCGTCTGGCCTGGGGTTTTGTCGGTATTACCGCGTTATCATTTATTATCTGGGTTATCGGCCCGGTGTTCTCAATTGTGGATTCTCGCCCGCTGGAGTCTGAACAGAACCGCATGATCAGCATTGCGCTGCTCTATGTCGTCTGGGGCCTCAGTCAGGCGATTCCGCGCGTTTACAACTACTGGCTGAACCGGAAACTGATGTCCAGCCTGGAGAGTAATAAGTCGGATGCGCCGGAAGAAGACCGCAAGCGTCTGACCAGCGAAGATCAGGTCCTGGCGACTCGCTTCTCTGAAGCCACAGAGATGCTTAAAAAAGCACACTTTCAGCGTCAGAGCAGTAAAGGTGCGCCTTTCTGGGCACAGCGCTTCAGTCATCAATATCTCTATCAACTGCCGTGGTACATGATTATCGGCGCACCGGGTGCCGGTAAAACGACGGCCCTGGTGAATTCCGGGTTGCAGTTCCCACTGGCGGATAAGTTTGGTAAGGCCGCACTGCGCGGGATTGGTGGTACGCGTAACTGCGACTGGTGGTTTACTAACGAAGCCGTGTTGCTTGATACAGCAGGACGTTATACCACCCAGGAAAGCCAGCAGGAGCGGGATGCCGGTGAATGGCATCAGTTCCTTGAACTCCTGCGTAAATACCGTGGACGCCAGCCGGTTAACGGCGTCATCGTGACCTTGAGTGTGGCGGATCTGTTATCCCAGTCACCTGAGGCCATGCGTAATCAGGCGGTGGCGTTGCGCCAGCGACTGATGGAGTTGCATGACCAACTCGGTATCCGTTTCCCGGTGTACGTTCTGGTTACCAAAACCGACCTGTTAAAAGGCTTCCGCAGCTATTTTTCCAGCCTGGACAAGGCACAGCGCGAGCAGATTTGGGGCTTTACTTTCCCTTGGGCAAAAGCATCAACGGCAGACTTTGAACTCAGCAGCCAGTTTCAGCAGGAATATTCGCTGCTGCAACAGCGACTGGATGCGGGACTTGCTGATGTCCTGTTGGCGGAAAGTGATGCTCAGGCTCGTGCCGAAAGCTACCTGTTTCCACAGGAATTTGCCGCGCTGCGCCCACAGTTGGCCGAAGCGTTGGATATCCTGTTTGCACGTTCCGATTTTGAAACCCAGTTTGCACCGCGCGGTATCTACTTCGCCAGCGGTACGCAGGAAGGATTACCCTTTGACCGCGTGATGGGTGAACTGACCCGCGCGCTGCATCTGCCGGGCCAACAGCAAGGGGAATCAGGCAGTTGGGACAAGGTCGATAAAGACGCACCGATTCCGCAAAACAAAGGCCAGAGCTTTTTCCTTAAGGGCGTGCTGGAAAATGTCATCTTCCAGGAGTCCGGTCTGGCCGGCAGTAACCGCTGGTGGGAATTACGTAACCGGGTGGGCTTGTGGTCTGGCTATGTTGCGTTACTGGTCATTGTACTGATTGCGGGTGCACTGTGGCTGGTGAGTTATAACAAAAACAAAACCTACCTGCAGGAGATGGCCGCGAAAAGCCCACAGGTTGAGCAACTGGGCGACAAGCTGCAAAAAGAGGTAAATGGCAACCTGTTTGCGTTGGTGCCTTATCTCAACACGCTGCTGCACCTTCCTGAAAGTGAATCCTTTTCTCTGGATCATCCCCCGCTTACGCGCCGGATGGGCCTGTACCGCGGAACGGAAGTCAGTGATGCCACCCAGGCCTTGTATGACCGGGCGCTGAAGCAGTTGCTGATGCCACAGGTTGCACAGAACATTACCCGCTGGCTGCGCAATGACACCGGGAGTGATGCCGACTACAGCTATGAAGCGCTCAAGGCTTATCAGATGCTGTACCAGCCAAAACACTACGACGGTAAATTTCTCCAGGCATGGATGATGTTAAACATTTCTCGCGAATTGCCGCAGGACGTGACCCAGGCAGAAGTGAAGCAACTGGCGTGGCATCTGCAGCAGCTCCTGGAGACGCAGATTCAGTCCTCGCCGTATGCGAAGGATGATGCGCTGGTAAAGCGCGAGCAGGCGCTGATTAGTCAGATGCCGCTGTCACAGCGCGTTTACGGACGCCTGAAACGCCTGCTGGAACGCGATGGCTCACTGTCACCGGTTACCCTGTCAGCCCTGGGCGGGCCACAAAGTGAACTGGTGTTTTCACGTAAAAGCGGTAAGTCAGTCAACGACGGCGTGTCCGGGCTCTTTACGCCAGACGGTTACTGGAATCATGTTGATAAACAGATCGCGCCGGTGACGGATGCGCTCTACAAGGATGATACCTGGGTGCTGGGTGCCGAGACAGCCCATGAAGACAGCAAACAAACCGACCTTGCGGTGCGCCAGCTGTATATTCAGGACTACATCCGTCAGTGGGAGCAGTTTCTCAGCGACATTCAGCTCAACAGTAATGCCGATCTGACGCAGCGTATTAATACGGCACGCCTGCTGTCAGGCAATCATTCACCGTTGCGCCAGTTGGTAATTAACCTGAGCAAACAGCTCACGCTGACCCGCGCACAGCCTGAAGACAAGAACGCAAAAGACCCGTCTGCATCTTCAGATAACAGTGCGACCCGAACGCTACAGGCGCTGTTTACTTCGCCACGTACCAACGGTGAGCAGGCAGCCGTGCAGCAAACGCCTGAGCAAGCGGTCACCGCGCATTTTGCGCCGATTATTGAACTCGCACAGCCCTTGCAGCAAGGCAGCAAAGTGCTGGCCGTCGATGATTTCCTGAAGCAGATTGACGATCTTTATCGCTACCTGACTGCCGTGCAGGATGCCGCCAACAGCGGTATGCCACCGCCTTCTGGTGATGCGATAAGCCGTCTGCAGGCCAGCGCCGGACGCTTGCCTGGCTCGCTGCAAAATATGGTGTCCGGTATGGCTGTCGGCGCCAGCAGCGATGCACAACGTCGCGATATGGATAATGTCCGTAAACGCATCACCATGGAGGTGGGCAGTTTCTGCCGTCAGGCTATCGCAGGTCGTTACCCGTTGGTGCGTAATGGACGAAGCGAAGTCACACCGGATGACCTGGCGCGCATGTTTGCACCGGGCACCGGACTGATGGACAGTTTTTTCCGTGACAATCTGGCCAGCAAAGTGGATACCACGCGTGCCGCATGGCGTTTCACGCCCGGCATTGACGGTAAAACGTTACCCGGCGGCGAAGCCTTACTGCGTCCTTTCCAACAGGCTCAGTCGATTCGTGATGCCTTCTTTGCCAATGGCGCTACCACGCCATCCTTCCGCGTGACATTGCGTACGGTGAAGATGGATAACGATATCCTGAATATGACATTGGACGTGGATGGACAGATTTTACGCTATAGTCATGGACCACAGGCTGTGCAGTTAGTGAGCTGGCCCGGTCCGGGCGGGACAAGTCAGGTACGTATGCAACTGGGTCTGACGAATGGCACCACCTCGACGCTGACCACCAGCGGCCCATGGGCGCTCAATCGCTTCTTTGACCGCGCGCGGGTAACGTCGGTAGGTGGGCTGACTCGCGAAGCCAGCTTCAGTGTGGATGGTCATAATGTGACGCTGTCATTCACGCCTGGCAGCATTCGTAATCCTTTCCAGCTACCCGCATTTAGCTGTCCCTGAAACAGGATCTGACTATGACCCATTACGCAGCACCTGGCTGGTACGGTAAACTGCCGAGTTCGGGTGATTTTGTGAAACGACGCTTTCCCGATACCTTGCAGCGCCAGTGGTCTAACTGGTTTCAGGTGGGATTGCATCACTGGCAAACCAGTGCTGAAGGCGAAAATGCCCCCTCACGGGCTTTTCTTAAAGCGCCGGTGTGGAACTTTGTGGTGCCGCCCATGCTCGGCACACAACTGATCCAAATGGGTTGTCTGACGGCCGCACGTGACAGCGTGGGACGCCATTATCCACTCTGCGCCTTACGTTATTTTACGCCGACCGAATGGATGCCTTCATTACTGGCACGCACGGGCGACTGGTATCACCAGATGGGGAATACCTTGTTGCGCGCGGTGCAGGATGGCGGAACACCCGAGCAGTTCGACCAGGCGCTGTTGAGTATTCCACTGCCTCAGCCTCAGCAGGACGAGGAGTCATCGGATATTCTGGCGGTTATATGCAGCGGAGAACAAGATTCAACACTGAGCTGGCATTTGCCGTCACAAAGCTTTGATCCCCAGTTCCAGACCAGTTTCTGGTGGACGAATCAGAGCGATGGCTTCCCGCTTTATACCCATGTCCACAGTGGAAACTTAACGGCGCAGTTATTTTCACTGTTGTTTGATCCGGCGGGCGGTGCAAAGCCGGGACGAAATGGACTTTATCCTCCTATGTTTGAATCCTGAGGCGAAGCGGATGAGTATTGATATTGACACCTTGCTGATACCGGTAAGCCACGATAATCCGTGCGGTGAAAACCTGGAGTACGATGCGGATTTTCAGGCGATGGAACAGGCCAGTGTGGGGAAAGGCGAACAGCAGTTCGGTAACACTATTATCCCGGCTGAACCCGCCGACTGGAATAAAGTGGAAAAGCTGGCGCTGGAGCTACTGACCCGCAGCAAAGATTTACGCGTCATGCTGACGCTGACACATGCCTGGACGCGCCTCAAAGGACTGCCAGGTTATGCCCAGGGTCTGCAATTGATTGAGCAGGCCATGCTGCAGTACTGGGAGCCGCTCTGGCCCCGCCTCGAAGAAGATGGCGAGCATGATCCTTTTTATCGCATCAATGCGCTCGCGGTGCTGGGCGATCAGTCGGCACTGACCGGCGCGGTGCGTCAGTCATGGCTCATGCGCTATGCGTCCGACGGTATTACACTGCGTGATGCCTCAGCCCTGTGTGACGGCAGCAAAACAGAGGTGGCCGACTACCCAGGTGGGCTGCCACGTCTCAATGACGAACTGGCGCGCGGCGAACAACCGGGCATTGCGGCCATCCAGAACATTGCCGAGCGTTTGCAGAATATTCGGCGCATTGTGGTGGAAAAACTGGATGAAACGGCCTTACCGGATATGAGTCAGCTGCAGCGCAGCATTGCGATGCTGAATGAGCGCTGCCAGGCCACGGATATCGAATCATTACATTCACTGGCGGCTGCGGTGCAGTCAGCACCGGAAACCGAGCGTCAGGCCAGTCCTGCCGCCCCGCGTGCCGCGACTGACTGGCGCAGTGCTCAACTGAATTCTCGGGCAGAAGCCCAACTTATGCTGGAAAAAGTCAAACAGTACTTCAGCCAGCATGAGCCGAGTCATCCGGCGCCGCTGATGATAGACAGGGTACAACGCCTGATCGAACTGGATTTTTTGGACATCATTCGCGATCTCGCGCCCGATGGTGTACATCAGTTAGAGAACATTTTTGGACGCCGCGACTAAGCTAACAGTCAAGCCTTTACGCAGCGAGACCTGCGCGCCTCCTGCGAGCCTATACCCGCGCATTATTTATGGAGAGAACCATGCCAACAATGAAGTCCAGTGGGCAGAAATTTATCGCCCGCAATCGCGCGCCCCGCGTTCAGATTGAATATGACGTGGAAGTTTATGGTGCCGAACGCAAAATTCAGTTGCCATTCATCATGGGTGTCCTGGCCGATTTAGCCGGTAAACCGCTGGAGCCGCAGGCCAGCGTTGACGATCGTAAATTCATGGAAATCGACATCGACAATTTCGATGAGCGTATGAAAGCCATGAAGCCACGCGCCGCATTCCAGGTAGACAACACGCTGAACGGCGACGGCAAACTCAACATCGATCTGACCTTTGAAAGCATGGACGATTTTTCTCCAGATGCCATTGCCCGCAAAGTTGACCCGTTGAACAGTCTGCTGGAAGCACGCACCCAGCTCTCAAATCTGCTGACCTATATGGACGGCAAAAACGGGGCTGAAGAGCTTATCGGTAAGATTTTACAGGACCCATCACTGATGCAGGCGCTGTCACACGTGCCTAAGCAGCCCGATGCCCCTGAAGGTAAGGAGGAGCAGTAATGAACCAGACTTCTCAACAACCGCAATCGCAGGGCGGCGCCAGCTTTAGCCAGGATGAATTCAGTGCGTTGCTGAACAAAGAATTCCGTCCTAAAAGCGATCAGGCGCGCGAAGCGGTAGAAAGCGCGGTAAAAACGCTGGCACAGCAGGCGCTGGAAAACACCGTTACGATGTCCAGCGATGCCTACCGCACGATTCAGGCGCTGATCGCTGAAATTGACGAAAAGCTGTCTCAGCAGGTAAACCAGATTATTCACCACGATGACTTTCAGAAGCTGGAAAGCGCCTGGCGCGGTCTGAGCTACCTGGTGAACAACACTGAAACTGATGAGATGCTCAAGATTCGCTTTATGAGTATTTCTAAGCAGGAACTGAGCCGCACGCTGAAACGTTATAAAGGCGTGGGCTGGGATCAGAGCCCGCTGTTCAAAAAAATCTACGAGCAGGAATATGGCCAGTTTGGTGGTGAACCCTTTGGCTGCCTGGTTGGCGATTACTATTTCGATCACAGCCCGCAGGATGTCGAGCTGCTGGGCGAGATGGCACGTATCGGGGCTGCGGCCCACTGTCCGTTTATCACCGGTACGGCCCCAAGCGTTATGCAGATGGAATCCTGGCAGGAACTGGCTAATCCACGCGATCTGACCAAAATTTTCCAGAACACTGAATATGCTGCATGGCGCAGCCTGCGTGAGTCGGAAGATGCACGCTATCTGGGCCTGGTCATGCCGCGTTTCCTGTCTCGTCTGCCTTACGGTATCCGCACCAATCCGGTGGACAGCTTTGATTTTGAAGAGCAGACCGACGGTTCCGATCACGGCAACTACAGCTGGACCAACGCAGCCTATGCGATGGCGGCTAACATCAACCGTTCATTTAAAGAGTATGGCTGGTGCACATCGATTCGTGGCGTGGAGTCGGGCGGTGCAGTGGAAGATCTGCCGTGCCACACCTTCCCAAGCGATGACGGCGGTGTGGACATGAAGTGTCCAACGGAAATCGCCATCAGCGATCGCCGTGAAGCCGAGCTGGCGAAAAATGGCTTCATGCCATTAGTTCACCGTAAAAACTCCGACTTTGCGGCCTTTATTGGTGCGCAGTCGCTGCAAAAGCCAGCGGAATACCATGATGCTGATGCCACCGCCAACGCCCGTCTGGCCGCTCGCCTGCCTTATCTGTTCGCCTGCTGCCGTTTCGCTCACTACCTGAAGTGTATTGTGCGTGACAAAATTGGTTCTTTCCGCGAGCGTGACGAAATGGAACGCTGGCTGAACGACTGGGTGATGAACTATGTCGATGGTGACCCGGCCAACTCTTCTCAGGAAACCAAATCACGCAAGCCACTGGCTGCTGCAGAGGTGAATGTGGAAGAGCAAGAAGATAACCCAGGCTATTACGCTGCGAAATTCTTCCTGCGCCCGCATTACCAGCTGGAAGGATTGACGGTATCACTGCGTCTGGTATCAAAACTGCCCTCGCTGAAGTCGAACGAAAACTAATCGTTAAAACATGAGGCACGCCCTGCGGGGTGTGCTCTTTTTGTCATAACGCACTGTACTGCTGCATGAAGGCAGGGCCGTTTAGTAAAATGACTGGCTTACGTTTTACCCCACATTTTAATCATATCGGCTGGCACGAAGCGGAATAAACCTTTTCCGAAAGTGACGTTTGTCGCGAAGAGTGTCGCGCTTTCTTCGTGAATTAGTCAGTATAATGTTCCGCCTGCCTTTACGTTATAAATATCGGCGGTGTGAGCACAACGGATGACATAATTATTACAACCAGTTTGTCGGGGTTCAGGCTTATTTCAGCAGCGTAATCTGGGTGAAACAGAGTGCACAACATAATGGTTTCACTCTATAAGTGTCGTTGCCTTTTGCACAAAGACCTTAATTTGAAATACCCATACAGCAAAAAAATCTCCTGCTATTGCGGTTAATTGTGGTGGGATCTTTCGGGATGCCTGTAGCAACACCCGAAGTCGAGGCAAAAGTAAAATATGGACTGTTTTATTCAGCCCCATGCTTTTCTCTTTGCCATATAGATGCTTTTTCGAAAGCGACAACTTTTTCCATAACGAAGAGTAAATATTATGGCTATTGATATGTTCATGAAAGTAGAAGGTGTTACCGGTGAATCAAAAGATTCAAACCACACTGGCTGGACTGATATCACTTCCTTTTCATGGGGAGCGTCTCAGCCCGGCAATATGAGTGTTGGCGGAGGTGGTGGTGCAGGTAAAGTCAATTTCAACGACCTGCATGTGAATGCGCTTGTTGACAAATCAACCACAGCAATCCTGAAGCATTGCGCAAGCGGTAAGCACCTCACCAAAGTTGAATTATCTGTTTGTAAAGCAGGTGGTCAGCAAGTTGAGTATACGCGTATCACACTAGATGATGTCCTGGTAACCTCAGTACAGTATACCGGTGCTGATAATGGCGACACCGTGGGTGTGACTTATGCTTTCCAGGCATCTAAAGTGAAACAGCAATACTGGGAGCAGACTTCTGCTGGCGGTAAAGGTGCTGAAAGTAGCGCTGGCTGGAACATTAAAGAAAATAAAGAAGCGTAATATAGATAAGGCCTCTTTTAAAAGAGGCCTTTACTGCTCCTTCTAATCACTCTTTCGGAAATGAGGCTCGCATATGGCAAGGATCAGTGCAGCTGTTGGGATTGGACAAAGGAATCTCTATGCTGACGTCGTTACTATTCAAACATTATTGAACAAAAACAGTGTTGTAACGACGCCTTCAAATAAGTTGAATGTTGATGGCATTATTGGCCCCGGTACAATTAATAGAATAAAAGAATTTCAGGATAAAGTTGTGCATATGAAAGATCCGGATGGGATTATTTCTCCTAATGGAATAACTATGCGTAATCTTATCGTCCATTCTTCATTTCACACAAATACGAACCGCTCCACTCGCGCTGTAGTATTTAGTAATGAACAATTAACACAGGCTGCAAAAGAGCTTGGATGTGAAATAGCTGCTATAAAATCTGTCGTTCTGACTGAGACACCTCGTGGCGCTTTTGATGAAAACGGACGCCCGACAATACTATACGAAAGACATTATTTCCATCGCTTAACTAATGGTAAGTATGATAGTGACCCTGAAATTTCTAACAAAAACTCTGGTGGTTACGGTAAATTTAGCGCTCAATATGGCAAGCTTAACAAAGCAATAGCGCTTGATAAGAATGCTGCATTACAATCTGCATCTTGGGGTGCTTTTCAGATTATGGGCGAGAATTATCGTGCTGCAGGCTTTGGAAGTGTTAACGATTTTGTAAAATCAATGGAAACAGTTCAGGGGCAATTAGACGCCTTCGTTAATTTCATCAAAAACACCCCGAATTTACTTCCTGCTCTTCAAAACAAGCAATGGAGCACATTCGCCAGAACCTATAATGGCCCTAAGTACAGACAAAACGACTATGATAATAAACTGGCTAATAATTATCAGATTGCTTTAAAAGGTTGATGGAGAAATTATGCGTTATTTACTGATTGTCTTAACAATGCTGGCATCATGCAATGCGGTTGCAAAAACATATCTCCATCCAATAAAAAGTGCAGTATTTCAGAAGGATTTGTTTAAAAAGTCTACCGATAAAATGATAAGCGGTGGTTCCCCAGTTGATGGACAAAGTTTTGCTTTGATTAGCGATAATAAAACAATTGGTAGTTTTATTTCTGGTCATGGATTTAACGCTCAGGATAATAATGTGTGTTTTATCGGGTGGTCAAAGAAAGAACCACTCATAAGTGAAGTTATCCCTACTATAGGTTTTGACAATTGGGAAGCCGAGACCTGTGCTTCAACCAAGTCGGTTGGTATCATCTCTAAAGATAATGACACTTCGACAAAAATTGCTGTGATTTATGAAGCTTCTTCTCCAAATGCTTCGTCTGATGAATCAATTATTTTTTCAGTTGATAACAAAAGTGGTGATATTACCCTTGATCAAGGACTTACGGAAAAAATTGGTGCGTCTGGAGCTAAAGATATCAAAGAGTTGAAAACGCTTTATTTGAAATCTAAGTAATAAAAATAAGCCGATGGTATCATGTATAAATACCATCGGCTTTCGTTGGTCGTGTTATTTCATGATGTTAAATCTGGTGGTTGTTAAAAAATTTATTGATCTTACAGGATTAACTAAGTTCAATTAAAATATTTTTTTCATTTTTTCATTTTTTCATTTTTTCATTTTTTCATTTTTAGCTGAGCTTTAAATCTTATTTTTTAAGTAACCTTCCTTTACACCTATATCCCGCCTTTCTCCCCGAGAGACGCGCGATATAGATGTCGAACAGCTAACCGCAGGAATCCGTGATGCGCTTTACGATAATAACCGCTAAACCCGGCCATGAACCGCCGCATACAAGTTTTGATTTTCTTCCTCCCGGCGGCACAATTGGTCGAGGCGTGGATAATAATCTGGTACTGCCTGACGACGACCGCACTATTTCCCGCCTGCAGGCTATCGTGCACATCACTGCTGAGGGGGAATGCCGCCTGACTAACCGTGGCAATGTCACGCGCGTGCTGCTGAATGACATCCCGCTTGAACGGGGACGCCAGGTGGAGTTGCAGGATGGGGACGTTCTCGGCATTGATGACTATCGCCTGCTGGTTAACGATCTCAATGGCGAGCAGCAACCGCAACAGCCACCGTTAGCGGCAGCGCCAAAGCCGCAGGCTGTGCCCAATGCGGCCCCTGTTCAAGCTTCGGCCGCTCCGACCGCTGCCAGTACGGCAGCGATTCCAAGCGAGATCTGGGACAGCCTTGCCAAAGAGTTTTCGATTTCTGACGACTTATCGAAGCGTAAAAGCCCCGCGCCAGAAATGCCTGAAGCGAATCCATTAACTTCTACCGCTGCGAACCGTAATCCCGAAGATCCGCTGGCGCAGTTGATCAGTGATAAACCCCTGGATATCGGTCAGCAACCTAAAACAAGCAGCCTGTTTGATGAAGAAGATGCGCTGTTTGCTCAGGAAAGTATTTTTGATGACCGCACACCCAGTACCTTGTCGGCAAAACAAAACGCGCAAGGGCAGCCAAAAATAGAGGAAATGTCCACCGACGTGGACCCGTTAAATCTGTTTGGCAGCCAGGCCACGCCGGACCCGCGCCATCATGACGATCCCCTGGGATTAATGATGAGCGGTGCGGTGCCGCTGGCCCAGCCTGATGTGGTGCTTTCTTCACCTGAGGCTGCGCCCTTGCAGCAGAAAGAGAGCCATCAGTCTGCACCCTTACAGCAGAAAGAGCCCCATCAAGCGGCGCCATTACAGCAGAAAGAAAATCACCAGCCGATGCCAGATATCCTTGATACGGCACCGGTTGAGTTGGCCGATTTAAGCAGCTCGCCATTGTTTGATCACACGGAAACGCAGGTCACTCACGATCCCGCTTTCGATCCTCAACCGGAGCCTGTCCAGCCTGAAGGTGCACAGAGTCCGATTGATTATGGCGGCATTACCTTACCCACACCGCAGGCGGTGCAGCGCACGCCTTCACCGACGCCAAAAGGGCGGTTGCGTATCGATCCGGTTGCCTCTCACAACAATAGCGGTGGGGCAGAGCAGAGCAGTACCAGCAGCAGTGGCGATGCCTTAAAAGGTGAGTTGCTGGATGCGTTACTGGAAGGTATGGGTTTACAGGACCTGCAACCGACGCCGCAGTTCGACCGTGAGCAGATGCGGCAGTTCGGCCAGATGCTCAGCATGTTCTCGCAGGGAACGGTGGCACTGCTTTCTTCACGGTCAATTTTAAAGCGCGGTGTGAAAGCCGACATGACCGTGATCCTGGATGATGCCAACAACCCGTTCAAGCTCCTGCCGTCGGGTAAGACGGTCCTGATGCAGATGTTTGGTAGCCGTATGCCTGGCTTTATGCCACCACGTCAGGCTGTGCGTGACGCGCTGATCGATCTGCAGGCGCATCAGTTAGGCATGATTGCCGGTATTCGCGCCATCATTGCTTCCATGCTGCAATCCTTCAATCCCGATCAACTTGAAGACGAAGCACGCCAGGCGGGTTCTGTGTCGCGCCTTGGTCTGCCGGGTAGCCGTAAAGCCGCGTTGTGGGAGCATTTTGTCCAGCGCTATGGCGAAACCGCCGGTGAAATTGAAGATGACTTCCATACCTTGTTTGGCGAAGCCTTCTTGCACGCGTACGACATGGAAGTAAATCAGTATAAAGACTCACAAACCCACACGGATGACGCATGAATATCTCTACTGCTTCCACGTCGAATCAGGGCGATCGCGCCAGCAATCAGGATCAAACCGGTGAGAGCATCGGTGAACGTTCAGCCTGCTTTGTGGTTTGTGATGGTGTAGCAGGGTTTCCGGGCGGTGATGTGGCAGCAAAAATTGCACGCAGTAGCCTGATGGAAGCCTTCGATGGGAATGCGCATCTGGATGCGCAAACCATCCGCGATTACGTGAATTATGCCAATGGCGCGATTCGGCAACAGCAAAAAGCAAACAGTCAGCACAGCCGGATGGGGACAACGCTGGTCAGTTTGTTTATCGACAGAGACTATGAACTGGCTTACTGGGCGCATGCAGGTGACAGTCGCCTGTACCTGTTTCGTCGGGGCTATCTCTATCACGTTACCACCGACCACAGCCTGATCCAGCAAATGAAAGATGCCGGGCACCAGACGGAAGGCATTAACAGTAACCTGCTCTATTTTGCGTTAGGCATGGGCGATGAACAGCGGGATGCCAGCTACAGCGATGTGGTGCCTATTGAAGACGGGGATGCTTTCTTGCTGTGCACGGATGGTTTCTGGCATGGCGTCACGCTCGAACAAATGCAGCAGTCATTGCATATGGTGAATACGCCAGAAGAGTGGCTGACCCTGATGCAACAAATTATCAAAAACAGCCAACCGCAGGGTGGTCAGCAGGACAACTTCAGCGCTATGGCTGTGTGGGTAGGTTCACCAGAAGACACCACCTTATTGCACTCGCTGTCTGATGCGGCGCAGTTTTTCCCTCTTCGAGATTGAGAACGCCAACATGAAATATGGATTAGTGGGCCTGACTGCATTGCTGTTGAGTACACATGCCTTTGCAGAGAACTATCGCATTGTGCAGTCGCCAACTCAGAAACTGGATGTCTGGATTGATGATGTAAAAGATAACCAGCTTTCGAGCTGGTGTAAGAGCACGGTCAATCTGCGCATTGTGACGCACGGTGACAAAGAGGCGTCGGTGCTGAATGATTTTCTGCCGCGTGTCGCCGGGTTAATGGCGTCACAATGTAAACCGTTACAGCAGTTGCACTGGCAATTAACCGATACTGACGGCGGCGCGCTGTCTGCGGGTACGGCGGCAAAAGCGCAGCAGTGGAAACCTGTGGTCACGCCGCCAGCCGCGGTGCAACCGGTTCAGGCTGCGCAGCAGCCGTCCGTGCAGCAGCAGGCGCCCGTGCAGCAGCCCGTCACCCAGACCGCACCTGCCGCCCCGGTGGTACTGAACTCGCCGGCGGCAGATACGACGCCCTGGCTTCAGTTCAGCTTGCTGGATGGTTGCCATTTCCGCACCTGGTGGCATCAGCCCGCCCAGTCCAGTGCGCTCTTTGTTCCCGCTAAGCAGGGCGTAACCTGTGGTAAAGATGGCTGGTTAAGCGGACACAGCACGCTAACGCAAATGGGTAAGGACGCGTCTAAATCGGTTTCTGTGAGTTTTCTTCAGGGTTTCCCGGTGTCGGGCCTGAATAATAAACAGCCGGTTGATGAGCTGACCATCACCACCGTCAACAGTGAGCGCATGGTCCTCAGTGATGAAAAATCACCGGACAGCTGGTTGGTGTTGCCGTTCAATCAACAGTTCAATGGCTGGCAGGCGGTAAATCAGGTTGTCGTTGAGATGCCCGCCAGTGAAGCCGCGGACGAAAACGCCTTGCGTGCCCGTCTGCAGGAAGTCCGTAAAATCTGGTCACCCTGGTTAAGCAGCCCTGCATCAATCAAAGTGCAGTTGGTGGAAAAACTGCATCCGGAACTTAAAGATCCGGCCGCAGCCGTCTATCGCACCATCAACTAAGGCATAAGGAGTTTGAATGGACTCATTACAACAGCGACTGGCTAGCGCTTCTCTGGCTGAAAACCTCTCCAGCATCACTGCGCAAATTCAGGCCAATCCCGCGGATGTCGATTTACGCGCGGCTTTTGTACAGCTGCTGTGCCTTGCCGGTAACTGGAGCCGGGCACAGACGCAGTTAAAATCCTGGCTGGCCATGCTGCCGCAGGCACAGCCGACCGTGACCCTGCTGCAACAGGCCATCGAGGGCGAACAGCTACGTGCAGCGGTTTTACGCGGTGACGCTGAGCCGCAACTGCCGGGCAGCGCCTGGCCGTGGTGCGAAGTCTTACTGGCCGCGCTGAAAGCAGACATTGCAGGCGACAAGGCCGCCGGTACGGCACTGCGTGCTCAGGCGCTGGAAAGTGCAGAGGCGAGTGCCGGCACCGCCACGACCCAGGAAGGGGAAAGCCAGTTTGCCTGGATAATGGACGGTGACAGTCGTTTTGGACCGGTCTGTGAAGCCATCGCCAATGGCCGTTATTACTGGATTCCGTTCGCTGCCATTCGTGAAATGGAGTTTCAGGCACCGGCGAGCGTCACGGATCTGGTCTGGCGTCACACCCGACTGCAGCTGGTGGATGGCAGTGAACAGATCTGCCAGATTCCGGTACGTTATCCTTTACAGGACAAGGCAGACGAACGTTTCCTGCGCGCCAGCGTCACCGAGTGGCAGGCTTCAGACAGCGAAGACGGTCAGTTTATCGGACACGGGCAAAAGATGTGGCTCAGTGATGACGCTGACTATCCTGTACTGACACTGCAACAGCTTATTTTCAACGAAACTGAGTTAGCTCATGAGTCGTAATGACAATTCGTCCGGAGACGGCTATTCGCAGCTGCATGGCGGTTATCGTGCGCGCAAAAATCGCGACACGCTAACGGCGCGCGACAAACTTCAGTCCTCCTTGCTGGATCGACTGACGGATGACGCGCCAGACAAAACCAACGAGTCCGGCAACAGTTCCATTATTACTCACAGTACGCTGCGGCGTAATGTTCTGCGCGATCTCCAGTGGTTATTTAACACCATTAATAACGAGGCGCAGCACGATCTCACCGGTTTGACTGAGGTACAGCGTTCTGTCCTGAACTTTGGCGTGGCACCGCTGGCGGGACAAAATATTTCGGATATTGAATGGCAGGATATGCAACGCAAAATGACCGATGCCATTCTGCATTTTGAGCCACGTATTTTACCCCAGGGCTTGCAGGTCCGCTGTGTAAGCGACCTGACCTCACTGAGTCTGCACAACGTGTTATCGATTGAGATTAAAGGCCGGTTATGGTGCGTGCCGTACCCGCTGGAGTTTCTGTTCCGCACTCAGGTTGATTTAGAGAGCGGCCATTTTGAACTACAGGATGCAGGTTAATCATGGACAGTAAGCTGCTCGATTACTACAACCGTGAACTGGCCTATCTGCGCGAGATGGGCGCGGAGTTTGCTGCCCAGTATCCCAAGGTCGCCGGGCGGCTTGGCATGCGCGGTATTGACGTTGCCGATCCTTATGTCGAAAGGCTGATGGAAGGCTTCGCCTTTCTGACGTCGCGCGTACAGTTAAAGATGGATGCCGAGTTTCCACGGTTTTCCCAGCGGATGCTGGAAATGGTGGCACCGGGCTATCTTTCACCGACACCCTCAATGGCGATAGCACAGCTCACACCGGACAGCCGTAAAGGTGATATCAGCAACGGTTTCTTAGTGCCGCGCGGCACGATGATGGAAAGCCAGAACCTGAAAAAAACCGGGGTTACCTGTAGCTACACCACCGCACACGATGTCATGCTCCAGCCCCTGCGTATCAGCGATGTGTCGTTAGGCGGCGTGCCGGCAGACATCCCTTTAGGCGAACTGAAAGCGGTCGGATCGACAGCAGCTTCCAGCGCACTCCGTATCCGCATCACCTGCGAAGGCATTTCCTCGCTGAGCCAGATGAGCCTGGATGACATCATGTTCTTCCTGAGCGGACCCGATATTCAGGCGCTGAAACTGATGGAGCTGCTGATGCAACACCGTGTTGGCATCATCCTGCAGTCCGTGGAAGCAAAACCGCAACGTCAGTTTTTGCCCGATGATGCCCTGCAACAGGAAGGCTTCGCACCCGAACAGGCATTGTTGCCGGACGATCTGCGCAATTTCGACGGTTATCGCCTGTTGCAGGAATATTTCGCCTTTCCGGCTCGTTTCCAGTTTGTCAGTCTGCGCCAGTTGGCACCTTTCCTGCGCCGCTGCGACACCACACAGTCTTTCGACATCGTCATCTTGTTGGATAAAGCCGATGCGGCACTGGAAAGCGTGGTAGACAGCGCGCACCTTGCCCTGCATTGCACACCGGTCATTAACCTGTTCCCCAAAACGGCCGAACGGCTTAAGGTCAGTGACAGCCAGCATGAATACCATCTGGTGGTCGATAACATTCGTCCGCTGGACTACGAGATACATTCGGTGAAGCGCTTATTTGCCTCAGTGGAAGGGCAGCGCGAGGAGCAGATCTTCCGGCCATTCTGGAGCACGTTCAGCCATGATGGCGGAGATTATGGCGCTTACTTCTCACTGCGTCGTGAGCAGCGCACATTATCTGAGCACGCCATGCGCTATGGCACTCGCACAGGCTATATCGGTTCTGAAGTGTTTCTCTCGTTGGTCGATCAAAACCATACGCCATGGAACAGTGACATCCGCTATTTGTCGGCTGAAGTCATGTGTACCAGCCGTGATCTGCCGTTGATGCTGTTGCAGCAGGAGCAGGGCAACTTTGTTATGCCGGACTCCATCCCGGTCGGGCAGCTTAAGTTGTGCAAAGGCCCGACGCCGCCGCGCCCGGCGCTGGCCGAAGGGCTGTCAGCATGGCGACTGGTTAGCCACCTGCAGATGAACTATCTGAGCCTGATGGACAGCAGTGATGGCGAAGGCGCGGCTGCACTGCGCCAGATGCTGAGTTTATATGCCAGCCTGGCGGAAACGCCGTTAACCCGGCAGATTGACGGTATACGTCACTGCAACCTCAAAGCCGTGCATCGTCGGGTGCCTGAACCGGGGCCGGTGGTATTTGCGCGCGGCGTCAGTATTGCGCTTGAAGTCGATGAACAGGCATTTTCAGGTGCCAGTCCGTGGCTGTTTGGCAGCGTGCTGGAGCGGGTCTTTTCTCGCCTTGTCGCGCTAAACAGCTTTACCGAATTCACCCTGAGCAGCCAACAGCGCGGCGAAGTGGGCTACTGGCCACCGCGCATGGGTAAAAAGGCCCTGCTATGAGTGAGACGGCGCACGTTATTCCTTTACAGCGGGCCGTTCGCCTGCCTGATGGTTTTTGGCAGGCGGTCATGGCCGCGCCCTGGCGCTATGACCTGTTTCAGCTGTTACGCAAGCTGGATGCCCAGAGTGGGCAGCGTTATGCCTTAGGTAAAGCGCCACTGCCCAAATTTGAAGCCGTGCGTATTGGACAAAAGCCATCCCTGGCCTTTGCACCGTCGACTGTGTCACAGGTTAAAGCCCGTGAGCAGGACGAACGCTACGACGTCTCCATTTACAGCTTTGGGTTGTTTGGTCCTAACGGCCCTTTGCCCACGCACCTGACGGAATATGTACGCGGACGCATCGATCACCATCAGGATCACAGCCTGAGCGCCTTCGCCGATCTGTTTCACCATCGTGCCACGCTACTGTTTTACCGGGCCTGGGCAAATTCACAGCCCACCAGTTCTCTGGATCGCCGCGACGATCGCCGCTTCCAGGATTATCTGGCCTGCGTGGCGGGCATTGGTTTACCTGCTCAGCAGCAGGCCAGTTCGCTGAGTTTACATGCCCGTCTTATGCTGTCAGGCCATCTCAGTCGCCATGGTCACGATGCGGAAGGACTGGTTCGCATTCTGCGTCATTACTTTGCCGTGCCGGTTATGCTGCAACAGAACGTGCCGCAGTGGTTATCACTGGACAGCCGCGATCAGGCCCGGCTGTCTGCCGGACGACATATGCCGCGCCTTGGCGAATCTGCCTTTCTCGGTGTGGCTGTGCGTGATGTGCAACATCGTTTTCGTCTGCGTATCGGTCCACTCAGCGCCGAGCAATATGAACGCTTTTTACCCCATGCACAGGGCTCGCGCGAAGTGTGTGACTGGGTACGTCACTATCTGGGCATTGAGATGCAGTGGGATCTCAGCCTGATTCTGGCGGCCGAAGCCGTTAAGGGAATCACCCTTGGCGGTACGGCCCGGCTGGGCTACACCAGTTGGCTTGGACAGCAACCGCAGCCCGTTGATCGTGAAGATTTTGCCTTTGAGGTTGAGGCGATGCCGTCATAGCCCAACCGCTTTCCCCGATAGTTAGCCCGCTTCTTTCAATAAAGAGAACCGATATGTCAGAGATCAGCCGTGCCGTGCTATTCGGCAAACTGGATACGCTGTTATTTACCTCGCTTGAGAGTGCGACCGCCTTTTGTAAACTGCGTGGCAACCCCTACGTCGAGTTGGTGCACTGGCTGCATCAGCTTATGCAGCAGCAGGATGGCGATCTTCAGCAGGTGATTAAGCATTTTTCACTGGATGAAAACGCGCTGACGCGGGATATCGTCGCTGCACTGGACCGCCTGCCGCGCGGTGCTGGAGCAGTATCCGATCTCGCAGAACACATCGATAGCGCCGTTGAGCGCGCCTGGGTTTATGCCTCACTGAAGTACGGTGCGACACGCATTCGTGGCGGTCATCTGCTGATTGGAATGTTAAAAACCTTTACGCTTGCCAGCGTTCTGAAGGGCATTTCAGCGCAGTTTTTACGCGTGAATGCCGATGCCTTGCTGGAGCAGTTTGATACCTTGCTGGCTAACAGCAAGGAAGTTCAGCAGGCGCTGGTGCAGCCAGCCGGTGAGGCCGCCGCGCCCCCTGCGGCGGGCGACAGCACCTTAGCGCAGTATGCGCAAGACCTGACCGCCCGCGCGCGCGCCGGAAAAATCGATCCGGTCGCGGGCCGCGATGAAGAGATCCGCCAGATGGTGGATATCCTGATGCGCCGTCGCCAGAACAACCCCTTACTGACTGGCGAAGCCGGTGTTGGTAAAACGGCGGTGGTGGAAGGCCTGGCGCTGCGCATTGCCGCCGGCGATGTCCCTGCACCGCTGCGCGACGTACAGTTGTGGCTGCTGGATATCGGTATGTTGCAGGCCGGTGCTGGAATGAAAGGCGAGTTCGAAGCGCGTTTACAGGCCCTGATTAATGAAGTGCAGTCCAGCCCGACGCCGATTGTGTTGTTTATCGATGAAATTCACACGTTGGTCGGGGCAGGTGGGCAGCAGGGTACAGGCGATGCCGCCAACCTGTTAAAACCGGCGCTGGCACGTGGTCAGTTGCGCACCATCGGCGCGACGACCTGGGCAGAATACAAAAAATACATCGAAAAAGATCCGGCGCTGACCCGACGTTTTCAGACCGTGCAGGTGCAGGAGCCGGATGAAGCGAAAGCGATCCTGATGCTGCGCAGCACCGTCAGCGCGCTGGAAAAACATCATAAGATACTGTTGCTGGATGAGGCGGTGAGCGCCGCCGTGAAGCTGTCTCACCGTTATATTCCCGCTCGCCAGCTACCGGATAAAGCCGTAGCGTTACTGGATACCGCCTGTGCGCGCGTTGCCGTCAGCCAGGGGGCACAGCCTGCCGCGCTGGAAGATTGCCTGCACCGTCTGGCTGCGTTGGAAATCGAAGCGGAAATCGCCGAACGCGAAACCAAAGTGGGGCTGGGTGATGAAACGCGTCAGGCCAGTATTGCCGCACAGCGCACTGCACTGGAAGCGGAGCGCGATGCGCTGGACGCGCGCTGGCAGCAGGAGCGTGAATTAGTCGAACAGCTGATTGCCCTGCGCGCACGTTGCGTCACGGAAGGGGAAACCTCCCTGCGTGAGCAGCTCGACGAGACCCGACAGAAACTGCACGCGGTGCAGGGTGAAGCGCCGTTACTGTTTGCCGCCGTTGACGCCAGCGTGGTTGCTGCGGTGGTCTCTGACTGGACCGGTATCCCGCTGGGCCGTATGGTGAAAAATGAAATTGACGCCGTGCTTAACCTGGCGGACACGCTGAACCAGCGCGTTATCGGTCAGCGGCATGGCCTGGATCTGATTGCCAAACGCGTACGTACCTCGCGCGCCCGCCTGGACAATCCCAATAAACCTGTCGGTGTCTTTATGCTCTGTGGTCCGTCGGGCGTGGGCAAAACCGAGACCGCGCTGGCGCTGGCCGAGTCACTCTACGGTGGTGAGCAAAACATCATCACCATCAATATGAGCGAGTTCCAGGAAGCGCACACCGTTTCAACCCTGAAAGGCGCACCGCCAGGTTATGTCGGTTATGGTGAAGGTGGGGTGCTGACGGAGGCCGTTCGTCGTCGTCCTTACAGCGTCGTGCTGCTGGATGAGATTGAGAAAGCGCATCCAGACGTACATGAGCTGTTCTTCCAGGTGTTCGATAAGGGCTGGATGGAAGACGGTGAAGGCCGCCATATCGATTTCCGCAATACCATTATCATCCTTACCTCTAACGTAGGAACGCAACTGATCAGTGCGCTCTGTGCCGACCCGGAACTGATGCCCGATCCTGATGCGCTCAGCACCGCCCTGCGTAAACCCTTACTTGAGGTGTTCCCGCCTGCACTGTTAGGCCGTCTGCTGGTGGTGCCTTACTATCCATTAAGCGATGAGATGCTGGCAGAGATTGTTAAGCTGCAACTGGGGCGCATTGTCCGTCGTCTGGAAGAGAACCACGGTATTGAAGCCATTATTGACGATTCGGTGGTCAGCCAGATCGTGCAGCGTTGTACGGAAGTCGAGTCTGGCGGTCGCATGGTCGATGCCATCCTGACAAATACCCTGTTGCCGCAGATGAGCCAGATACTGCTCAGCGCCCATGCCCGTGATGAACGTTATCGTCGCGTGCAGGTCAGCTGTGATCAGGGCGAGTTTGTTTGCCAGTTTGCTGTCTAAAGCCGTTTGTTATCAGAGAGCTTTCGAATATGTCGGAAAATGATAATCACCAGAATGTACCCAATGCACTTCCGATTGGTTACCGGTTCAACGAATTTGAAATAAAAGATGTCATCGGTGGCGGCGGTTTCGGCATTGTCTATCGTGCCTGGGACCACCAGCTGGAGCGCGATATCGCCATTAAAGAGTTTATGCCTGCGTCGCTGGCCGTGCGCAGCGATGACCTGAACCTGGTATTGCGAAGTGAACGCTTCAGTAAAACCTTCCATGCGGGCCTGAACAGCTTTATTCAGGAAGCGCGTCTGCTGGCCCGTTTTAATCATCCCAACCTGCTACACGTTCTGCGCTTTTGGGTGCAAAACGATACGGCCTATATGGGCACGGTGTTCTACAGTGGCACGACGCTGTCTAACATGCGTGAACGAAATCCTCATCTGATTGATGAAAACTGGATTCGTCGCCTGCTGCCACCGTTGTTGGGTGCCATCAAGACGATCCATGATGCGGGCTATCTGCATCGTGATATCTCGCTGGATAATATTCAAATCCAGAGCAACGGTGAGCCGGTATTACTGGACTTTGGTTCGGCACGTAAAACCATCGGTAATCTTTCTGATGAAAGTGAAACCATGCTGCGTCCGGGTTATGCGCCCATAGAACAATACAGCGATAACGATGAAAGCGAGCAGGGCGCGTGGACCGATATTTACGCCCTGGGCGCCGTACTGCATACATTAATCACTGGCGCACCGCCGCCGGTCAGTGTGGTGCGCAGTATTGAAGATAACTATCAACCTCTGGTGCAACGCGCGCCGGCCGGTTACAGCCAGACCTTGCTGGCCGCAGTTGATCGCGCGCTGGCGCTGAAACCGGAAGATCGTCCGCAGAGCATTGATGCTTTCGCGGCCTCAATGGTGCTGCCAGAAAAAGCACCTGAACCGCTGCCTGAAGTTAAGTACAGCGGGCCGGGCACCATGCTGGTACCAGTTCAGGAAGAGCAAGAGGATGAGACAGCGGCTGCACCTGCAACGCCGCTGAAAAAACTGATGCGTAACCGCTTTGCACTGCCTGGCCTGGTCGCGGCGGGCGTGCTGGTGGGGGTTTGCGTCGGTCTGATGATGGCGAGTGGCGATAAAGAGGCTGCTGAGCCTGCGACCGTTGCTCAGACAGAGACCGCGCCAGCAACGCCGGTGGCCTCTCAGCCTCCGGTCGAACAACCGGTAGCAACGCCAGCGCAAACCCAGACCGCACAGGCCGAACCGGAAAAACCACAGGAACCGGTTGCGCCACCGCCTGAACCCGTGGCACAGGTTTATATTAAGCTCCAGCCTGGCGAGCGTGTTGAGGTGAATGGTAAACCGCAGGCGGTTGTTCCGGCAGCCAACGGTTTTGCGGCACTGCAGCTGGCACCCGGCAATTACACGTTTTCTGTGACAGGCCAGCGTGGCGAACGCGAACAAACGTTGACCATTAATCAGGAAGGCGTTTGGTTACTTGATCCCCATAGTTAACAGGTATGTCTATGTCCTCACGTATAACTGTACAACTTCCCGCGGAAGGGCTGCTGTTCCGACGTCTGAGCGGCAGCGAGGCGCTGTCCCAGTCGTTCGTGCTGCAAGCGGAGCTGCTCTCCACCGACGCGCGCATTGACCGTCAGTCGCTGCTGGGCAAGCCGGTCACGTTCACGCTGCCGACTGACGGCCTGATGAGCGCGGTGAACCCGCGCTACATCAACGGCAAAATCACCCGGATAGGCGTGCGCAGCGAGGAGCTGGGCGGCGTGCGTTACGCGGTGTACGGGCTGACGGTGGAGTCGGATCTGTGGCCGATGAAGCGCGACCGCAACCTGCGCATCTTTCAGAGCCAGACGGTGCCGCAGATTGTGCAGACGCTGCTGAAGGAGTACGGGGTAAACGTGGAGACGCGGCTGGCGGGAAGCTACCGGGTGTGGGAATACTGCGTGCAGTATCAGGAGAGCAGCTTCGACTTTATCAGCCGGCTGATGGAGCTGGAGGGGATGTACTACTTCTTCCGTCACGAGGCGGACAAGCACACGCTGGTGCTGTGCGACGCGCCGGACCAGCATCAGGCGTTCCCGGGCTACGAAACGATAGCCTACCACGTGACGCCGTCGGGCGGCAGCGTGACGGAAGAGGGCGTGAGCCAGTGGGCGCTGTCGGAAAGCGTGACGCCGGGGATGTACAGCACGGACGACTACGACTTCCGCAAGCCGAACGCGTGGATGCTGCAGGCGCGGCAGAACCCGGTGTCGCCGACCCCGGGTTCGGTGGACGTGTACGACTGGCCGGGTCGCTTCGTGGAGCACGGTCACGGCGAGTACTACGCGCGCATCCGCCAGGAGGTGTGGCAGGTGGAGCACCACATGGTGAGCGGGAGCGGCACGGCGACGGGCATCGCGCCGGGGTACACTTTTTCGCTGCTGAACGCGCCGCACTTCAGCGACAACGGCAAATACCTGGTGACGTCGGCGCACTACGACTTTGAAGAGAACAGCTACGCCAGCGGCGACGTGGGTGCCACGCGGCACAACATCGACTTCACGGTGCTGCCGGCGGCGGTGACGTACCGTGCGAAGCCGGACACGCCGTGGCCGAAGACGCACGGCCCGCAGACGGCGAAGGTGGTGGGGCCGAAAGGCGAGAGCATCTGGACGGACAAATACGGCCGGGTGAAGGTGAAGTTCCACTGGGACCGTCTGGCGAAAGGGGACGACACGAGTTCGTGCTGGGTGCGGGTGTCAAGCGCCTGGGCGGGCCAGGGCTTCGGCGGGGTGCAGATCCCACGTGTGGGCGATGAGGTCGTCGTGGACTTTATTAACGGCGATCCGGATCGGCCAATTATTACTGGACGTGTTTATAACGAAGCCAGTATGCCGCCATGGGAATTGCCCGGCGATGCAACACGAATGGGCTTTATGACACGGAGTAAAGACGGACATCAGGCCAATGCCAGTTATCTGTTCTTTGAAGACAAGCCGGGCGGTGAACTGCTGAATATGCATGCTGAGAAAGACATGAATATTTCGGTAGAGAATGATAAGACCGTTGCCATTGATGGATCCCGGACTACCACTATTGGCAAAGAGCAGAGTGACGAAGTAACAGGTGATGCGACTTTTCATTATAAACAGAAGCGGACTACCTTCGTTGATGGCGCGGAAATAAAAACATTTAAAGATGGTGAGGATGTTACTGTCATCAATGGTCGAAAGTTAAATATTAAAAATAAAGGCGACGAAATTGACATAACTGGCGGGCGTATAACCAAAATTCGCGGTGGAGATAATTTAACCGTCCTCGATGGCGGCTATATTAAAAAGATCAAAGCAGGCGGAGTAGATTTTACAGTTAATTCTGGTGGTTGGACTCAGAAAGTGTTGGGTGGCGAAACTCTAATTACATCACCTAATAAAATCACCATTCATAGTGATACAGAAGTAAATATTGATGCGCCATATTGGGTGACTAATGCCCATGGACATCAGGAGAGTTATATTGGTATTTCATTGGGTGTTGCTGTTCAAGGTACTGATTTCAAAGGCTTGAGTATGTCATTTACACCCTTAAGCTTTGGTTTGACAGGTGTAAAATTAGAAAATAACCCAGTTACCTTACATTTCGACAATGGTATGAAAACACGTGTGGCTGGAGTGGAGTTTGATTCTTTGGCTTTGAGTTTACGGGCTGCGGCCGCATTTATGTTTATCTGAGAGGAAGTTATGAGAATTTTTGCAAATATTATTGCAATTTCTGGGTTTGCTATTTTTGTTTATATTATTTCATCAATGCTTATTCGCGACATTAGAAATAAAAAAGAAAAAGAAAACATTCTTACTAACGGCGTTGATACTCAAGCTGTAATAACTAATGCTTACGGTCGATCAGGAGGGAATTCAGGGTTTATCAATGTTACATTAACGTTAGAGTTTAGGGCTGAAAATGGTGAGGATATAACAATTAAAAAGGATTCCGTCATAAATTCCATGGATGTGAATAAGTACCAGCCTGGTTCTAAAGTTAAAATTAGATATTATAAGGGGGATCCTAAAAAAATCATTGTGGATATTCCTAACCCTCTTGATTTAAGAAAGTGACCTCAAATCGCCTGGATAGTGAGAAGAGAGTTGTAGGGCTACTCTCTTTTTAACTTAGAATAGTCTTCGAGTTTTAATAAGTTATTTTTTTAAAACCTGATTTGATTCATTAATTGAATTTAATCGCAACCGAGATTTCACCATCTTATTTGTTACCAACCAGTATTAGGTTTGGTACTTTTTAATATGTTATTCATAACGAGGCCCAGGCATGAAAATTATTAAACCTCTCCGCCTGAGCGTACTTAATCGCCCTTTTCGCTGGCAGGGTAAAAACCATCTTGGCGTCACCGTGCTGGCGTTAGCCGATATGAGTGATAACCCGAAGCTCCGCCCGGAAATGGAGCTTTGGCAACTGGCTGCCAGCGAGTTACAGACCAGCGGCGGCGTTCTCGATTTAGCCATGCCAAAAGTGTGCGCCGAATTTCTGGCGACCGGCCATGCCTACACGCATCATCAAAGCGACAAAACCGCCTGTGTGGCAAAGATTGAAGTCGATACGCTAAGCAAGTCGCTGGCGGTATTTGGCGATCGCTACTGGGTTGGAAATAACATCACAGCGCCTCAGCCTTTTGAACAGATGCGGCTTGACTGGAGTCGCGCTTTTGGCGGTGAAGGCCATGATGACAATCCTTATGGAATTGGCATTCACCCCGAGGTGCATCAGGGCCATGAGTTCGTCCGCTTACCTAACATCGAAGCGATGAGCGGACGTCTTACGCAGCCTAAACAAAAGCCTGAGCCTGCGGGGTTTGGTCCGCTGGATATTAGCTGGCCACGACGTTTTAGTCGTATGGGAAAAAAATACGATTCTAGTTGGTTACAAAATGATTTTCCCGGTTTTGCGCGCGATATCGACTGGAAAGTCTTTAATGCTGCCAGTCCTGATCAATGGTGGGCAGATCGCGATACCTTACCTGAGCAAGCTGCCTGGCGAATCTGGAATATGCATCCGCAAAAGCCGATGCAGGAGGGCAAACTTCCTCCCTGGCAGGCACGCTGCTTTATTAATCGTCAGCGCGAAGATGAAACACTGTTTGAGGAAATTGCACTGCGCGCAACCACGGTATGGTTCTTTCCTCATCTGGAGCAAATGGTTCTGTTATGGCAAGGGAACACGCGCATCAATGAAGATGACGCGGCAGATGTCTTGCAGTTGATGCCCGCGTTGGAAAAACGGGGGGCACCACGCTCAGTTAATCACTATCGTAAGGTGCTCACGCAACGCCTGGATAAAGAAAAAGGCGCGCTGTTTTCATTTCGCGAAAAAGATCTTATCCCTGATGAGACCATCGGGCCCTGGATTGATAATCAGGTCGAGCAAACCCACAGTCCGATGCGGGATAACATGCAGATGCGGGCAAAACATCTCCGTGAGCAGCATCGTGCACGTCTTGAGGTATCCGGCGGTGACGTGGGTGACTTGCTCAAGGAACCCGATGAGCCTGAGCTACCTAAACTGGAAGATCTTCCGGAATTTATCGAAAAAATGGAGCGGCAGGCTGAGGAAATGAAGGCGCAGGCAGAACAACGTAAGCGCGAGATTGAGGCCCGTTATCCGCAAAGCGAAAGTGACGAGCATCAGCCACGCGGTCCGGAAACACTGTTCCGTATGCAAGAAATGCTGCAGCGCAATAAGGATAGCCTGAGTGAGAAGACGCTGACACAGATGCGTGATGCTCTCCATCAAATGTATCTCATGTCTGTTAAAAGCCAGCCACCAGCGCTGCGTCTGAAAGGCGATCTGGCACTGATAATTCGTCAACGCGCGGAACGAACGCTGGCACAGGGCGGCAACTTTAGCGGTATGGATCTTACCGGTGCTGACTTTTCTGGTATGGATCTTCGCGGAGCCGACTTTAGTAAGACGCTGCTGGAATGTGCTGATTTAAGCCATTGCCAACTGGACGGTGCCAATTTTCAGAGTGCGATGCTGGCGCGAACCGAACTTCACCACAGTTCGCTACGCAAGTGTAATTTTGAGAATGCAAGTTTTGCTTTAGCTCAGTGCTGCCAAAGCGATTTTTCAGGTGCTTACTTCAAAGAAACGCAGCTACAAGAGACGTTATTTGATAACTGCACGTTCAATGAAGCAATGTTCAGCGAATTACTGTTCAGGGAAACCTGGTTTACACAATGCCGCTTTCAGTGCGCCAACCTTCAGTCATGTGTGTTCATGGAACTCGATTTACCGGGTCTTGATTTTACAGAGGCCAAACTTACTAAAACAACATTTCTTAAATCCAAGCTTGTGCAGGTTGTTTTTGACCGCGCCGACTTAGAGAGCTGCTCATGGGTTGATACAGAGGCAAGTGGAGCAAGTTTCACTGGCACCACCTTGTCCACCTGCGCGGTGACGTCAGGTAGTACGCTCAGCGGCGCGGATTTTACCCATGCAACGCTTCGACAAAGTAATCTGCGTGGGATACCACTTGATGCTGCCGTATTCATGTTGGCAAAAGTGGAGAACAGTGATTTAAGCGAGGCAAGCTGTAAAGGCGCTAATTTCCAGCAAGCAAACCTAATGAGCAGCCTGTTTGTGCGTACGGATTTTCGTGACGCGAACTTCACGGATGCCAATTTAATGGGCGCGTTGTTACAGAAAAGCCAGTTGGGTGGGGCATGTTTCCGGGGCACTAACCTTTTTCGCGCCGATCTCTCACAGGCGTTCACCAGTGAAACCACGAAGCTTGACGGCGCCTTTACAAAAAGAATTAAAACGTTGCCAAAGCGAGATGGAGAAATTGTATGACCGCGCTTACTGCAACGGAGCTTCATCGGCGAATCAAACAAGGCGAAGTCATCAGCGAGCTGAATCTGGATGGTGTTGATCTGCAGGGATATGATCTTTCCGGGGGTATTTTTCAGGAAGTGTCCTTAACAGGGGCAAATCTGCAGGGTGCCAATTTGAAAGAAACAGTTTTCACTGAATGTCAGCTCGGTCAGACCGATTTTCGGCATGCAAAAATTGAGCAGTCTGCCTTTAACCAATGCGAAATGTCGGGGATGATTGCAGAGCAGACAAGCCTAAACGACACTGTATTTAACCAGTGTGCGCTTACGCATTGCAATTTTGCGCGTAGCGCGCTGCTCCGCTTGCAGTTTATTAAATGCCCACTTACGCACAGTCAGTTTAAAAGCGTGCAGTTTGATCGTTGCGTATTTTTTGAATCGGCGCTGGACGAGGCACACTTTGAGGGTTGCAAAAGTCTGCTTACTACGTTTTACAACATTGATTTACGTCAGACCTTCCTAAATCCCGGGGATTTTGACCGTACTGTCTTTTTTAACTGTGATCATCGCGGTAAGAATTACGATCATCTGCGTTTTACAGGTTGTCAGTTTACTGACTGTGTCATGGATGCAGTGCAATTCAATGGTGCTCAACTTTCACAATGTAATTTTAAAGGCGCTTCGCTTAAAGGCGCTCAGCTCAATCAGGTGAACGCCAGCCAGGCACTGTTCATGGAAGCAGACCTCACTGGAGCACAGTGCAAAGGGAGCCTTTTCGATCAGGCTATTTTTGTCGGTGCAATCATGGAGCATACAGATTTTACGGGCAGCCGTTTTTTCCAAAGCATCCTGCAGCAGGTAAAGGCCTCTCAGGCGTTATTCATTCGTTGCGATTTGACGTACAGCGATTTTACCGGCGCAGATATATGCAAGGCAGATTTACGCGGTGCTACCTTTTCCCGAACGCGCATGCATCGGGCGCGCCAGGAGAATGCGCAATTCTCTGGTCGTCAGGGCATTATTGAATTTGATGAAGAATTACTGGCAGCTGAAGCATGGAGCGCACAGCGCCAGAGCCGCAGTTGAGGAGATCAAGAAATGAATAGTGTCAATCATACGCTGGCAAAAGCCATTTTACCTCCAGTGCAGGCGGCTGGCGTTGTCACGCACAGCTTCGCCGATGGCAGCCTGACTGTTGAGTGTGAAGGCCGAGGCTGGCATTGTCGCCGTGCTGCAAGTTGCGTGATTGTGCCGCAAACCGGTGACACAGTTTTAATCACCAGTGTCGAAAATCAGATCTGGCTACTGGCTGTGCTGGAGCGTGCCGATCCGCAAAAGGCGGAACTCAGCATACCTGGCGATTTGCATATCAACAGTGTGGGTGAGCTGAGTTTAAGCAGTGCCGCTCTGCGCGTTAGCGCTGAACAGGGTGATTGCCATATCAACGAGATGAATTACAGTGGTGACAAGCTGTCGGCATGGATCAGTCTTTCACGCATCGTTGGAAAACGAGCAGAATCCGTATGGCAGACCATCACCCAGATTAGCCATAACCTGCTGCGTACCACACACAACACCGAACAAGTTCGTGCTGGGCAACTTGATATGAAAGCGGAAGATTACGCACGTTTGCATGCTCACAATACGGTAATCACCTCGAAAGCGATAACCAAAGTGGATTCCGAACAGATTCATATGGGTTAAGGAGTAAACATGTTTGCAAATTGTCAGCTTTTTGGTGTGGATCTGGCTTTCCCGGATGTGTGCCTGACGCCGACGCCCGCACCGGTGCCTGTTCCCTATCCAGATATCGCGTTGGGGCCAACGGCAATCCCAAATGCGCTAAATATACTATTTATGGGAATGCCCGCGCATAATATGGCAACTGTAACGCCACTTACTAACGGCGATAACCCAGGCGTCGCAACCGGTGTGGCATCGGGAACGGTCATGGGACCCTCGCGTCATCTTACCGGTTCATTCACGGTGTTATTGAAAGGCACGCCGGCAACGCGGCTGACGAGCATGAGTCTGCAAAATTCAACGAATGTGATCGGCATGCGTATTGTTCCCAGCCAGTTCAAAGTATTGATGCTTGCGCCTTAACGCTCTATGTCTTTAACTTCCTCTGCTCTTACAGGGATGAATTTATGTCTTCACATATTACTGCACAACTCCCGCATAAGGGCTGATGTTACAAAGTGTGAGCGTAAGCGAAATACTGTTAGTGCTAGAGGCGGGGCTGATTACTATGCATGCGCGTATTGACCGGCAGTCGCTGCCAGGCAAGCCGATCATCTTTACGCTGCCGTTAGATGGCCTGCTGCGTGTGGTGAACACGTGCTAAATCACCGACAAAATCACACAGATAGTCCTACGCAGTCAGGCGTTGAAGGTTGTAAGTTTAACCATTTACGGGTTTACGCTGGAGTAGGACCTGTGGCGGATGAAGCACGACCTTCATCTACGCATCTTCAAGAGCCTTACGGTGCCATAGATCGTGCAGACGTTGCTGAAGGATTCAGGATAAATGGGATGCGTACCAAGAGGAGAAATACCATGAAAGTTGTGATAAATTCATAGGGCTTTACACTTTATAACTGTGAAAACTCCTCTTGTTTTTTGAAAGTCATTTTTAACGAAGGTAAATATAAAATTGACGTGGGGAGATGTTTATTGTGACTGATTATATTACAGGCCTAAATAAAATCCAACAGAGGTTGAAATGTCTGCATAACCCATGTTGGTGGTTTTAAATGAAAAAATGAGCAGCGCTAATTTTTAAAACACCTAAAGGATTGTATGTCTACATTGAGTGTTATTAACTTTTTCTTAACGTTTTTTATAATATTTATAAGCTACTATATTGCCAATAAAATAGTAAAAAAATCTCATCAACGTGAAAGCGATATTATCGAGAAAGGGAGTGATGTAGAAATAACGATATTATCAATGAAACAAAACGGGATTTTACTGAACAATAATCCAGTAGTAGAAATGAGTCTGAGAGTAACAGACTCGCATAGAAAAAGTTGGTTAGTCGAGAAACATGAAGAAACAGTGTTGCTGATTGCACTTGATATATATCAGGTTGGAAACATCTATAATGGTAAGTTCGATTCAAAAGGAAATAGTGTCTTATTTGTCAGGGATGAAAGTGGAAGACCAATAAAGATTAACGAATAAGGTTGAGGGTTGATAATTGTCAATACTTTAAATCTTGGTCTGACTGCGGACAAAAATTAATTTAAACTAATTTTTATTTATGGTTATGTTATTTCTTAGTCGTAAATTCATTACATTAAATTTAATTACCCCGCGTTGGTGGTTAACTTACATTCCGATTATAGTTATATCATATGAACTAATCAGGTTTGAGATATGAATTTTTTAACTGAAGTGCCTTTTTTAATTGGTATTATCATTACTCTTTGCGCAGTCGGTATTTTCATGTCTATGTTAAAGCCTAATAAATCACAATTAAAAGGTATCAAAGATTGGATTACTCGTGAAAACTGGTCGGGGGACGTTATCAGCGTAACTGCATTAAGTTGGTGTCAAAATGATGTAAAGTACGGTGAGGATTTTTTTTATACTTTTAATTTCAATGCCACTATAAATGGTGTTAATAAAGTATATGGTGCCATGTGTGCCGTGAACCCTAGTCAAATACATAAAATAAAAGGAGAGATTAAGATTTCCGTAAAATACAGTCATGATGATCCTCCTAAAATGGCGGTGGTTAATTTTGAATGGGATTAGGGAAGTGTTAATAAAATAAGCTCACGTTGATACGTAAAGTGACTATTCTGAAGTATAGACACACATTCTGAGGCTGTTATGAGTTTTTCTGATAGTGCATGGCTGTGCTTTGGTATCGCGTTTAGCATTGTTGTTATGTTCCTCGTAGCAAGAAATGTGATTGAATATGCCTGGCCTCTGATAAAAAGTGGTTTTTTACAAAGTTATGTTATGAAGAACGGGATTGCAGTAAATGCCGATATTATTGCTACCCAGCAGACCACGGTGTGGAGCGGTGGCAAGCCTGTTTTTAAAATCTTTCTCAAATTCAGAACAATAGAAAATAAAGAGTTTGAGGCCAGCATTTTACTGCCGTTAACTGTTGAAAAAATTGAACGCTTTAAACCAGGCAATGGTACGACAATTAAATATGATGCTAAAAATCCACAGCGTATTGCTCTGTATGATAAACCACTTATTTTAAAGTGGTGACTTTCAATGGTGCTATTTATTGTTGTTGATATAATAACCTTGTTTAATTTGAAGCCTGAGCTTAAAGGTGTAAATGTTATTGGTTTGATGGAAGTGTGATTAATAAATAGCCATGCCTGTGCTATTTTTAATTAAATCCCTTTGACATTAAAGCTTGAATCCCACTTTGATATCGAGTGTGAGTATGTTTGGTTTTTATAAAAAAGGATTGACTTGTGATTGAGGCAAAAGTTATTAAGTCCCACGCTGGTGATTTCATTCTTTTGCAAGTGGGAGAGGGATGGTATATCGGTGTTCTTTTTCCCAATTTTAACCCTAATTCACATTTTGATATAAGCAAAAAAATTACTCTGAATGAAAATGATATTTTAGAAAAAGAAAACTTTGAATATTTAATGAATTTGGCTGCAGATATTCGAAAGAGTTGGGGGAAGTACTCGGATAGGGAAGTTAAAAATATCAAGGTAACGAAATGATCTTGCTTTGCTGTATCGTTATGCTTTGAGGTCAGGGATGAATGATGTGTATGCAGTCTTTGGGTTCATTATTTCTCAATAGTTAATTGGAGTTTTGTGCCAGCTTTTGGTGATGGCAGTGAAGTAAGTTGGAAAGTTTGTGGTTGTAATTAAAGCCCCTCATTAAATAAATGTGTTTCATGTATTTATAACGAACATTAAAATAATGATGATATGTTTCGTTGCATTGGTCATTTTGAGAGTTTTTTTGAATACTGTAATAAGATTAATCAACGTGGTTAAATGCATATTGCTCTGATAAAGTTCAAAGTATTGATGCTTGCGCCTTAACGCGTACCCCTTTTTACCAACCCTTTTCTGACAGGGATGAATTTTATGTTTTCACGCATTACAGTCCAGTTACCCGCACAAGGACTGCTGTTCCGACGTCTGAGCGGCAGCGAAGCGCTGTCCCAGTCGTTCGTGCTGCAAGCGGAGCTGCTCTCCACCGACGCGCGCATTGACCGCCAGTCGCTGCTGGGCAAGCCGGTCACGTTCACGCTGCCGACGGACGGCCTGATGAGCGCGGTGAACCCGCGCTACATTAACGGAAAAATTACTCAGATAGGCGTGCGCAGCGAGGAGCTGGGCGGCGTGCGTTACGCGGTGTACGGGCTGACGGTGGAGTCGGATCTGTGGCCGATGAAGCGCGACCGCAACCTGCGCATCTTCCAGAGCCAGACGGTGCCGCAGATCGTGCAGACGCTGCTGAAGGAGTACGGGGTAAACGTGGAGACGCGGCTGGCGGGAAGCTACCGGGTGTGGGAATACTGCGTGCAGTATCAGGAGAGCAGCTTCGACTTTATCAGCCGGCTGATGGAGCTGGAGGGGATGTACTACTTCTTCCGTCACGAGGCGGACAAGCACACGCTGGTGCTGTGCGACGCGCCGGACCAGCATCAGGCGTTCCCGGGCTACGAAACGATAGCCTACCACGTGACGCCGTCGGGCGGCAGCGTGACGGAAGAGGGCGTGAGCCAGTGGGCGCTGTCGGAAAGCGTGACGCCGGGGATGTACAGCACGGACGACTACGACTTCCGCAAGCCGAACGCGTGGATGCTGCAGGCGCGGCAGAACCCGGTGTCGCCGACCCCGGGTTCGGTGGACGTGTACGACTGGCCGGGTCGCTTCGTGGAGCACGGTCACGGCGAGTACTACGCGCGCATCCGCCAGGAGGTGTGGCAGGTGGAGCACCACATGGTGAGCGGGAGCGGCACGGCGACGGGCATCGCGCCGGGGTACACTTTTTCGCTGCTGAACGCGCCGCACTTCAGCGACAACGGCAAATACCTGGTGACGTCGGCGCACTACGACTTTGAAGAGAACAGCTACGCCAGCGGCGACGTGGGTGCCACGCGGCACAACATCGACTTCACGGTGCTGCCGGCAGCGGTGACGTACCGTGCGAAGCCGGACACGCCGTGGCCGAAGACGCACGGCCCGCAGACGGCGAAGGTGGTGGGGCCGAAAGGCGAGAGCATCTGGACGGACAAATACGGCCGGGTGAAGGTAAAGTTCCACTGGGACCGTCTGGCGAAAGGGGACGACACGAGTTCGTGCTGGGTGCGGGTGTCAAGCGCCTGGGCAGGCCAGGGCTTCGGCGGGGTACAGATCCCGCGCGTCAACGATGAGGTTGTAGTGGACTTCATCAACGGCGATCCGGACCGTCCGTTGATCATTGGCCGTGTTTACAACGAAGCCAGTATGCCGCCATGGGCACTACCGGCTGCCGCCACACAAATGGGCTTTTTGAGTCGCTCGAAAGACGGCACTGCGGATACCGCGAACGCATTACGCTTTGAGGATAAGGCGGGCGAGGAGCATTTGTGGATCCAGGCGCAGAAGAACATGGATACGCATGTTAAAAATGATTCCAGCCATTCCGTTGCCAACAACCACAGCCACTATGCAGGCGGTAACGAACTCTATCGCGTTGAAACCAACCGTGTACATGGCGTGAAAGGTGGGGAAGAGCGTTTAACGGGACAAGGGAAAATCGACAATGTTGTTGATACCTATGTACTGGGCTCAGGTACTAAGTTACGGCTTGAATGTGGCGAAAGTGCTATCGAACTCAATGCTAATGGTCATATTAATATTGTCGGTAAGGGCTTCAATCTGTTTGTGAACGGTGATGGACACATCACTACATCAGGCGGAAAACTCAATTTAAATACGTCCGGTGCGCAGCCGGGTACGGGTGCACCTGGTGCTGGCCACAAAGGCAACATCAATCAGGCCGTTGTGAATCTTTTCCCCCCAAAACAAAAGGGGCAGGCCGCGCCTGCTGCGCCGTTAAAACAAAGCGCTAATTCTGGTGATACGAAGAAGCTCGATGATAGTGTTGTCCGGTCAATAATGAAGTCAGAAGGAGCAGGTGGTGAACAGGGCGGTGTTCCGGAAATGTACGGTTTCAGAAAAGGATTTGGGCCTGCATATAAAGATATCGCTGCCGCCAGGAAGAAGTATGGACAGGGGAGTGATGAAGAATTTGAGGTGGTGTCAAAATATATGAACCAGACAGCTCAAAAAGCCGGAGCGCTTAATTTTAGTGACCCAGGGAAACAAGCCGCTGTTATGTCATTAGCGCATATGAGAGGAGTGGGGGGAGCTCAGGCTATACTCAATTCGATGAGTGGTGATGACATCGTCAAGTCTTCACAACTGACTGAAAAATCAATTGACTATGTTGAAAAAATGGGTTCTTCTGAATTCCAAAATGACCTTGTCAGCGCCAGGTTGAATTATGACAAGTCAATATATGGTTCAACTACTACGGTGAAAAATGGTGTTTCTTATAACTGGTGGGAACATTATTCTACCGGCTTGACCAAGCGCTATAGTAATGAAGCTGCTGAGTTTTTAAAGTTTTCAGGTGAATAAAATGAATTTATTTATTAAGTTAATTTTTTTGGTTGTTTTTACAAGTGGCTCAGTAAGTGTTGCAACTGCATCGGATACCCAGTCGACTTATTCTCAGTATAATAGTCTGAGCAATGTTTCAACTATTTTTAATGACCAGAATGTCGTTTCCAGTTTAAAATCTGTTCTAGGTAGTGAGTACAATAACTTTATCCAGAATTTTGATGTTTTTGGCGAACCTCACAAAACAGCGAGTGGTGGTATATTTGTCGAGGGCTGGTTAAAGGATCTTTATCTTGAGCAGGCATCAGCATTTGTTATACAGCCAGACGGTAAAGTCTACGCTGCATGGATGCTGCCTGAAGATAATGAAATACGTTATGTAAGTAATGATCGTCAAAATAATAAAATGCAGGAAGATATTGCACTTTGGGCAAAACGTTTTGATAAAGAACAGTCAGCTACTCCCGCTAAAAGTCCAAAAGAAACACAAAGCAATAGCGAGAAAGTTTTTGAGACGCAGAAGTTTAAAATTAAGATAACGTCGCTCTGTGCTGCTGGTTCGGAGTGTAATGACGTCAGTTATGAGGGTGTAAGGAAATCAGATGGGGCGGTTGTCAGATTAAAAGGAAAAGCCATGAAAAGTGATTGTGGTGAAGCTTCCTGCCCGGTTCTGAGCTATAAATTTCGCAATCATGATGCAACCTATATTATTAACAATGTTATTAGTAATCTTACGGTTGTTGTTAATAGCAAAATAGTACTATCAGAAAACGGAAAGTGGGAGAACATTTCCGAGTAATGAAATTCGTGTGTGATAGTGCTTTATGTTTTCGCACTGTCACACACGATGTTTGCACGTCTTATTGAATGGGGTTTTTTAAATGGCATGCCTTAACAATAAAGTTAATTTTCTCCTGGGTATGCTGCTGGCAGTTATTGTTTCTTTTTATGCTCATGGTGTAATAGCTGATGGTTCCAGTACTGAACTAAAAACTTCTGACTTTCGTGTGATAATTAATCATCATTTTTTAGCTTTGGGTGACGTTTGGAGCGGTGAAATTCAGAAGCAGGCGGGCGACCAGATCAGTGAAAATTTTGTTGGCGATGTGCCTGCTGGAGACATGAGCTATAAGTACTACCAGCATCAATTTGACGGTTTTGAAATCTATACTGCGAATCTATTCTGGCAACAAGAAAAGCGCGACATTGACAGCTACCTTATTGCGCAGATAAGTATTAACACTCCCGCGATTGAAACAGCCAGGGGCATCAAGATCGGCGACACGCAGAATGCGCTGGTCAGCAAGTATGGTCAAGGTACAACGGCTGACAGTGATAATCAACATTGGCTATATTATGATGCTAATAATAAGCGCATCTCTTTTCAGCTTGAACATGAAAAAATCAGTCATGTTATGATGACCCTTAACACTGATAACTAAAAAATGTGTGATGCTTCATACAGAAATAAATCAGGCGGCTAAGGTGCTTTTTTTTGGTAGCGGGCTATTAAGTTCGCTACCAATTTTTTATTCTTTTCTTGATCAAGATATTGGAGATGCTATGATAATATCGAAAATGTCACCCCAAAAAAATAGTGTGCAATGTCTTTATATTAACTGCAACAAAATAAATCGTCAGCACAATATTAGAGCAATAGTGTTACTGTTAAGTGTTTTGATAAGTGGAGTAGCTGATGCCAGGGTACAAGCAATAGATATATGGGATTTTATCTCGCAGATGAATCCTGTAGTAAAAAACCTCTCTGTAGATGATGTTAATAGTGCGCCGCTAGCGTTCAAATTAATAAATCAGAATGAATATATCAATTTTTATCAGGTTCGAGAAAAAGTAAAGCTTGAAGATGCATCGACGATAACCGATATTGAATTGCGTCTGAGTAAAACGTCGGGAGGTATGGCACCTTTTCTGCGTTTCTCACTTAATGGAAAGTGCTTCACGCTCAGTGATGTCAAGAAGCACTATCATGATGCGAAGTTATCAAATTACCCGCGTGGCGATTCTGAAAACGAGACAACTGGCTATACGAGTTTTTCTGATATGGATAAACATGAGATCACCTTTTCATTTAATCAGAAAACACCCATTTGCCTTAGTAACGTTACTATTACTACCATTCAATGAACTAATATGATTTTTTAAGAGGGAAAGTAATTGTCAAAGATAAGCCGTATTGACAAGTAAACCCTCCATTGAAGGCCTCTTATGTAATAATTAACTAAATGGCAATATATTTTTTCGTCTTAAAGTTATTTAATAATTAATTTACTTTATTGAGATGCTTTAATCAAGTTCTTGTCCATTTTATCCATCTTCATCCATTTTAGCTTTGGTTGATTTTGATCGAAAAATTCTTTGGTGTAAATTAATTGTATTAATGAGTGAGTGTTGTTAAAGCTTAGGGTAAGTATGATTAAGATATTAATGATTGCTGTTTTGGTACTGCCATGTAATGTTTTAGCAAATGATTTTTGTGCGGACCTTGATAAGCTTGCAAGTGCTAAAGGCGTAATTTTAAATAACAATGATAATGTTTTCAAAGTGAGCGGCGTTGGGCGGTTGCAGTTTTATTCTGCACCAAATAAAAAATGCGCGCTTAAAGGCGTTTTTATCATTCCGGGGGACAGATTATACGCCTATGTTGAATACAAAAGTTTCTATAGTGTTATGTATCTCTCGCGTGATGGCGATCAAATTACAGGTTGGGTAGAAAAAGGAAGGTTGACTGAGACGCATGAAGGTATTTCACCTGATTAAGTTGTGCACGCTTCATCCAGATTAACTTACTAAGTTCTGTCGATAAGAATTGTACTTCAATGATTTTATAGTAATGTCGTTTAAGTGGCTTCCTTGATTTAACATGCGAAAAATCTATAAACTAATATGAAAAAATACTGTTTAAGTTTTCTCTTGTTTTATCATTATATTCATGCAGTCTGAATACTTCAGATCTTTTTTCGGGTGAATGGGCCGGCGACCAGAAAAAGAATGATGGTACATTGTATTCAACCTTAAGCCTAAAAATTGAACAACGTGGCAGTCGGTTGATTGGAACTTACTGCTATGTTACCCGAAGCGGTAAGAAAATAGATTGCTCTGTGGACGGAGATAAAAATCTCAATGGCACTGTAAAAGGGACTCAGGCTACAGTTTTTTTAACTCCGGTTTTGGTTAGGGTAGAGGGGAAGCAAATCTGATTCGCAAGGGTAATACGCTTTCTTGGGTTTAAATAAAAATCCTGTCGAAGGTGATGTTGATTACCCTCAGAGATACGCATTGGTTAAAGAAAACAGAGATTTCTCAAAATCTTAAATTAAGGTTTTCTCAACATCGGACTTCACTGTTCTTCTGTTAAACCGCTGCGGTGATTTTTTTAACGTTTGCGATAGAGTTAAATACATTGGCTTCAGAAATAAAGATGGAAAACAAATCACTCTTTCAGGTAAAACTATAAACGCTGAACAGACAAAAAAAGTCGAAGGTATGATTTTTACAAATGCGGATGTTAGGTATGTCATAAGGTTCAATCCGTTATCGCTGACAGTAATAAAAACGGGAACGGTACTCGTAGATCAGCAGGGGAAGTGGGAATGATGCTGCAAGAATAGATAAGTCCTGATGCAAGTCGAAACGTAAAAAATTTGAATGAAAAGAATAAGCCCCACTTTGAAAAGGGCTGCTCTGCTGTGGCAATTCGTTGAAGATCACGATGATAACCTGATGCCAACGCCGATTTCATTTGGTATTCTCCTCCCTTTACCCTGATAAAAAACCTCAATGAGCGTAAATCGTTTTCCAGGCCGCGCTTTTTCAGCATTAATACTGTTGTTATTAACATGTATTGCCAATGCAGAATCCAGCACGGAAACGTTAACACCTGCACTTAATCCAGGTGATTTTTCCATCTTACTCAACGATTTCGCCTTTACGCCTGGCGACGCATGGAGCAATCAAAGCTTTATTCGTGCTGGCAAAGCCTTGAGTTCGGTGGTCGTTGGAGAAACGGTTATCGATAAACAACGTTTTAACTATTTCCATCACAGCTATGAAGGTTTCGATTTGTATAGCGCGACAGCGATTGGGAATGCCAGTCACACGATTCTGGCGAAAATTTCCCTGAACAGTGCTGGGGTACCAACGGCGCGTAACATCGCTGTCGGCGATAGTGTAGAGCAGGTCAGGGCTTCCTATGGACCCGGAAAAGAAGACAACAGTGATAATCAGCACTGGCTTATCTATAAGATGGGTGAGAAGCAGTTGATGTTCGAAATTGACCAGCAAAAAGTCAGTCACATCATGTTGAATACCACCATGAGTGCAGAGCAACATGAAATCAGCGCTGATCAGGCTATCGCCGTAGCGACGGACGCGATTCATACTTATCACCTCACCGCGCTTGATGATCAATGTCTGAGATACGACCTGGATGACACCAGTGAGAAGGCGTTCTACATCATTACAGTTCGTGAAGATAACCACGACGTCAGTTGCGGCGGGGACCCGGATATTTCTCCCCGGCTTTTTGATATCAAAGTTGCTCGTGATAACACACAGATACTCACAAATGCCGATAACGCTGATGGCGATTATCGTAGCCTGGTTCCACCCGCCACAAACAATCAATAAAACGGACACCCTATGAATTATCAGTTTAATGAAGGCGCTTTTGCGCTGTTTCCTGCTGCCTGGCAGGACACCACCATGAATATTTTGCGGGATGACGCCAGCGGACTGGCATTAGTGGTGAGCCGGGGTGTGATTCCTGAGGACAGCGATGCGGAAAAAGAGTTTCAACGTCAGTGGGACACGTTGCGCAGCCAGATGGGTCACATTCAGCAGACTGAGTTTGTTCGGGTTACGGCTGGCGCGGATAACGCTTTGCGTGCGTTAGAAGTTGAAACCGCATTCGATCGTAACGGACAAGCCGTGTGGCAGCGACAGTTGGCGGCCCGGGTTCCGGATAGCAACATCTTAATGATTTTTACCCTCTCCGCGATGCGCGCCTTCAATGAAGAAGACGGCCAGCGCTGGAGTGCCTTCAAACAAAGCCTGAGTCTGAACAACCCACGGAAAGCATAAGCTATGGATAACCGTGCGGCCCGTGTGGGCGATGAGATCATTCACTCCAGTATTTTCGCTGATATCACCAGTATTGTTGCTGAAGGCGCAGCCTACGCCGTGATCGGCGCTGCGGTCGGTGCGGCGGCAACAGCAGCAGCACCATTGCTGGGTGCAGGAATGGCTGCGGCCGGCGTGGCAGCCATTGGTTCCAGCTGTCTGCTCAGCGGCATTATTGGCGGTGTATTAGCGAACGCTGCGGGCATTTCGGATGACATCACTAAAGCGGCCGATGGGCTGGGAGACATGATATTCCCGCCTTCTCCAGCCGGTGTGATTGCTAGCGGCTCTGAGAATGTTCACGTTAATGGTCTTTTAGCTGCACGCGCGGCCGGGATGCTTACGCCTGGAGATACGCCGCCACCGGAACCGCAATCGCCCAAGAGTTTCGCAGACTATGGCGGCATGCTGCTCTCTGCGGTGGGGCAGTTTGGCAGTGCAATGTGGCAACCCACGGTCGCCTCTGCCGATGCTGGCACCTCTCCGCTGGAGCAGGACAAAGTGGCCTGTGAAAAGCACAGTGCACCGCAATATCTGGCGCAGGGATCGAAAAGCGTCTTTATCAATGGCCAGCCTGCGGTGCGGGCAAAGGATAAAACCACCTGTGATGCCACGGTGAGTGACGATGTTTCCCCCAATGTCATCATTGGTGGTGAAACCGTCACTGTAAGAGAGATTAAAAGTGGCAAGGTGCCAGGCCTGGCCGTGATGATGATCGGCCTTTCCCTGATTCGTGGTCGCCCCAGCCAGATCCTGAAAAATATGCCCTGCGCGCTGGCGAGCGCCGTGGGCGGGATGATGGCGGATATGGCGATTAACGCAGCCTTCTCCTCGCTGTTCCCGGTTCATGCCTCCACCGGCGTCAAAGTTCTTAATGATGATGCCGAGCGCGATTTCTCCCTGCCTGGCCGCTTCCCGCTCAGTTTCCAGCGTAGCTATAACAGCCTGACCCAGCGCAGCGGATTATTTGGTTCTGGCTGGGCGACGGTGTTTGACAGCTATTTAACCCTGGATGGCAATCAGGCGACCTGGTTTGATGACAACGGGCGCGAGCTGAGCTTTGCGGTTCCCGGTGAAAAAGAGGTGCTCTACAGCATCAGCGAAGGGCTGATGGTAAGGCGCAACGAATTGGGTGATATCGCCATTGCCGACGACGACGGTGCGGTATGGCGTCTGTACAGACGCACGGCCGCTGATCCGCAAGTGCTGCGGCTGGCTTCTCTGAGCGACGAGTACGGCAATGCGCTGGAGATGGGCTGGGATGAGCAGGCTCGCCTGGTGCGTATTCATGACGCGCCGCTGGCTATTGATGTCACCCTGCATTACGACGACAGGCTGCACACACGGCGTCCGACATCAGCCAGCCATTTTGATGGTGATCAGCACTGGCCATTAGCCCACTGGACCTACAATGAACAGGGCCAGCTTGCCAGCGTCACCGATGCCGCAGGCGTTGTCTCGCGTCGCTTCCGTTACAACGATGACGGGTTAATGGTCTGGCATCAACTGCCCGGCGGGCTGGAAAGCGAATATCGCTGGCAGAAACTGGATCACTGGCGCGTCGTTGAAAACCGCACCAATACCGGCGACGGCTGCCATATGCATTACGACTTAGAGACCGGTATCACGCGCGTCTCTACCTATGACGGTCAACAGCGCGAACACCACTGGAATGCCGCAGACCTCATCACCTGCTTTATTGATGAGCGGGGCGAGAAGTGGCGCTATGAGTGGGATGAAAACGAACTCCTGACGCGTCGTATCGATCCGCTGGGCAACGCGGTGAGCTTCACCTATGACGATCTGGGCAACCGCGTTGAAGAGAAAGATGCGGATGGCGGTGTGCAGGCGGTGCAATGGCTGTCACACCGTTCTCTGCCGACGGTCGTCGCAGGGGCAGACGGTGCCACAACGAAATACTATTACGATCCCCATCATGGCCTTGAGCGCGTGGTCGATGCGCTCGGGCAGAGTACCTTCTATAAACGGGATGAGTTTGGGCTGGTTGTCGAAGAAACTGACGCGGCGGGTAACAGCTATCGTCGTGAATTCAATGATGCCGGCCAGGTCATCCGTGAAACAGACTGTTCAGGACTGACGACGCGCTACCGCTATCATCCCCTTGGCTGGCTCAGCTGTGTGACTGCGCCGGATGGTGAAGAAACCCGGTATCACTATGATGCAGCGGGCCGTCCTGTTCTGCTGGAGCGGGCAGAGGGCTGGGAAGAGCGGTTGCGCTGGAGCGACAACGGCCTGCCACTGGCCCATGAGTCAGCCGATGGTAAACGTAGTGAATTCCGCTACGACAATGTCGGACGCTTAATCGCCAACCGTAATGCCCAGGGTGAGACGGTTCAGCGCAGCTGGGACAGCCGCGGCCGGTTGACGGCGCTGCAAAACGAGAACGGCGAGCAGTATCAGTTCGAGTGGGGTGCCGATTCCCTGTTGCTGGCCCAGGTCGGGCTGGATGGCGTTGCCACGAAATACGATTATGACGCCGCGGGCCGCACGGTATCACGCACCTTTGCCGCCGGACATCCTCAGTCCATTACCCATCGTTACCACTGGAGCCGTGCAGGGCAACTGCTGGCGCGGACCACGCCGGAAGGCCAGACGCGCTATCACTACAGCGGTGGTGGTCAACTGGGTAAAGTGTCGCAGCATCTGCCGCTGTCTGACACCGCGTGGAGCCAGCAGGCCGAGCAGGAGATTACGTTTACGTATGATGCGCTGGGCCGCATCGTAGGTGAGCAGGGGGAGCAGGGCGCACTGGCCTGGGATTACGACGCGCTGGGCAACTGCACGGCCTTAACCCTGCCGGATGGCCGTAACCTGAAACAGCTTTACTATGGCAGCGGCCATTTACTGAGCATCGCGCTGGACAACCTGCCGGTCACCGAGTTTACCCGTGACACACTGCATCGGGAACTCAGCCGCACGCAGGGCGGCCTGACCACGCGCAGTGAGTATGACCGGCTGGGCAGGCTGCGCCGTCGTGACGTTTTCAAAGGGGAAGCACAGCGCCCTGCGCCGCGCGTCTGGTCCCGTCGGCGGGACTTCGATTACGGCAACAACCTGATCCGTGAAGAGCGCGACGATAACCCGTTCAGCCAGACATTATGGAACTACGATAACGCCGGTCGGCTGCTGTCTCAGGAAGGCGCACAGCCAGGTAATGAGCAGTGGCGCTGGGATGGTGCAGGCAACCCGCTGGATCGCCATACTGCTTCCCACATCATGCATAACCGCGTCACCGAGCTGAACGGTATCCGCTGGCAGTACGACATTCATGGCCGTACTACCGAGAAGGATGACGGCCAGACCCGCTGGCGCTACCGTTACGATGGTGAGCATCGTCTGACGGACGTCATCAGCGAACCGCGGGACCGCAATAAGCCACGCACTAAGGTAAGCTTCCGCTATGATCCGCTGGGGCGACGCATCAGTAAAACCCGCCAGCAACTGTTACAGGGCAGGCCGTCTGGCAACGCCGTCACGACGCGCTTTGTGTGGGAAGGCTATCGTCTGCTGCAGGAGATCCACGACGGCATTCCGCTGACCTACGTTTACAGCGACAGCCAGAGCTATGAGCCGCTGGCGCGTATTGATGGCGTGGAAAGCCCGGAGATATTCTGGTTTCACTGCGCGGCAAACGGCACGCCGGAACGGCTGACTGACGTTGAAGGGCAGAAAACCTGGGAAGGTGTGAACAGCCCATGGGGCAAACTGCTGCGCGAGTCTACCCAGCGAATTCCGGTGGTGGAGCAGAACCTGCGTATGCAGGGCCAGTACCTGGACCGGGAAACGGGGCTGCACTACAATCTGTTTCGTTATTATGACCCGGACAGCGGCCGGTTTACCCAGCAGGACCCGATAGGGCTGGCGGGTGGTTTAAATACTTATGCATATGCGCCGGATCCGTTAAGCTGGATTGACCCGCTGGGGCTGAGTAGATGTTCAACGCATAAAGATGTAGAAACCCCATACGGACCAGCAACTCAATCAACCGCTCCTGAGGCTTTGGCAGCCAGATCACAAGTAGAAAACGGGGCAACATTATATCGTGTTGGTACGACCGGGCGTAGTGAAACAGTAGGTGCACAATTCTGGGCTTTAGAACATCCCCATTCGCCGGGCTATGCGAATAGATATGGAATCCCACAGGAAAATGTGGACAGAAGTAATTTCTTGATGACTGCACGTTTAAAACCTGGGGCTGAATTTGTCACGAGGCCTGCTCCGGGGGTTGGAGAAAACTTGGGGGGTGGGATCGAAGTAGTGGTTCCGCCGGATGCTGTTGATATTCAGAACTTTAATCTCTTTTAATTATGAAAAATGACATTTATTCTCGTTCAAAAATACTAGCTGGCAAGTTGGAGAAACAGTCGGTCAATAGCGCGAATATTGCTAAGGATATTACAGATGCTATTGATTACAGCGCCACATCTGGTGAGGCTCTTATGAAAATTAAATTTCATATAAATAAGGTGTTGTCGGATGCAGATAAATACAATGGTGAGATAGTAAAATTAGCTTTTGATATTAAGAATGATATCATCAAGTTGATTGGTTAATGTTTTCGAGGTTTAATCCGGAAGCAATCTTAACGAACCTTCCGTTTTTTTACTTTAACCTTCTGTCAGGCCATCACCGCGCTCATCCGCTGAAGTGCCTGCCAGGGTTCGCTGCGTTTTTAGAGAAGGTCATGTCAGATCGGTAGCGTGCGCGGGGAAAAAGTCCGCATCGGGATCTTCGGGTTAACGGTCTGCGGGTAAAGGCAAAGGCGTGCTCTTTAATAGGCTTTGAAAGTGGATATTAAAATATTTTGTGATTACGGCATAACTCTTGTAGATAGAGATGGGAAAATCTTTGCTTTGCTCGACTCCGGTGAGCTTGTTCCCGAATACCTTGAAGCTGAAATTAACGAAGAGGAAGCTGAAAAAGTTCAAAAAAGTCAACGGGATGCTTGTGAAGTGATAATTTCTTTAAGTGACAAAATAATAAAGGTACCGAGGAAAAAATAAAAAATTATTATTTTATATCTTTCTTTTAAAAAATGTCCCGTCCTGAATAGCGTTGACACATTTTCCACTGGTTTTGAGGAGAATGTGATGAAACAGTATGTTAAACGCACTCAGCGGGATTACTCTCTGTCCTTTAAGCTGGCAGTCGTGGAGCAGGTTGAAAAAGGCGAGATGACTTACCGCCAGGCTCAGGAACGCTACGGTATCCAGGGATGTTCCACCGTGCTCATGTGGTTACGTAAATACGGTCATCTGGACTGGCAGTCATCCCGGCAGCGCACCACCCGTGGAGGAAACATGACAAAATCTCTTCCCCTCACACCTGAACAACGAATCAAAGAACTTGAGCAGCAACTGGCTGAATCCGAAGTTAAAGCGCAGTTTTTTGAAGCTGTCGTGAAGGTGATGAACACCGAATTCGGTGCCACACTCACAAAGAAGCAGTTAGCGTCCTTATCGCGAAAGCACAGACACAATCCCTGAAGCTGACTGTCGTCAGGGTCTGCCGGTATTTAAAGATAAGCCGTCAGGCCTGGTATCAGGGATGCCGGCGTGAAATGCTCAGGTCTGAAAAGGCACATCGCATTACTGAGGAAGTCAGACTTATCAGGTTACAGCAGCCCCGACTGGGTACCCGGAAACTGCAGCATATTCTTAACGAGCGGGAAGATGCCGCATTGCATATCGGGCGGGACAGTCTGTTCGCTGTGCTGCGGGAAGCCCGGTTACTGGTTCATCCGGCAAGGGCTTATCATAAAACAACGAACAGCCATCATCATTTTTACAGGCATCCGAATCTGCTGAAAGCGGGGCCGGAGCAGACGGTTATCTCCGGTCCGGAGCAGGTATGGGTTGCCGACATCACCTGGCTTCCGGTAAGGACAGGTATGGCCTACATCACTGGTAACGGACGCTTTCTCACGAAAAATCGTGGGGTATCATGTTCATGAAAGTCTGCATACGGAACACGTTATTAAGGCGCTGCAAATGGCACTGAGGGAGCGGCAGGGAAAGGGCCGCCTGATCCACCACTCAGATCGCGGACTTCAGTACTGTTCGGCAATGTATCAGTCAGTGCATAAAAAACACGGTCTTGTCTGTTCAATGACGGACGGCTACGACTGCTATCAGAATTCGCTGGCAGAAAGGGTTAACGGCATACTGAAAAATGCATTACTGATTACGCGTCCGGCAGACGTGGTGCAGGCAGGCAGGATGGTCAGTGAGTCAGTCAGGATCTATAACAGCCAGCGTCCTCATCTGTCATTAAAATACAAAACGCCTGATGAGGTACATCAGGCGTTTTAAAAGATAAAAAAGTGTCAACCTATGCCAGGACTAGTCAAAACGCATTCCGCTTTAAAAGTAAAAAACTCTCTATTGATGAATGTGTAAGTCAGAGAGTTTATTTTTTAACCTCAATGTGTAGGGCGTTTTATCTATGCTGACCTATCTGCAGGAAATTCAGAACTATGTTTCACTTATCTGTGTTTTCTAGGTTAACCAAACTACGAAACTCAACATGAAACCCCTTCAATAATTGATAAACTAATCGAGAATGGCTATTTACTAAAAGTATGAAATTAATTAATTATCAGAAAAAGAAGATATTAATTCACGATGGTTTAGAAAATGCTTTCTTGATGAATGATAAGCTGATTTCGTGTCCGTACTGTGATGGCATGGTTTATTATGGATTGCACAATTCAACGGATTTAGATATGTATGAAGAAAAGAAAATGAAAGCTGTAGTCAGCAGTATTAAAGGGTTGAAGTTGACTGGAAATGAAACCCAAGAGTATCGATATAAAAATAGCCAATTAAGATTTTTTGAAACAAAGTGTTCAAATGAATTGCATGATGTTTTAGTTGTTTTTACTTATAAGGAGTTACAGCCTGCTCGTTATGAGTCCTATCTTGTGGGGGTATTTGACAATAATGCCCTCAATAAAGAGTGCTCTTGATTCTGAATCAAGAGTGTTATTTTGCAATGAGGCATTTGTCTTTTGATTTTATGGCTTTTTAGTGGAAAGCTTGGTGGATAAGGTCAACTAAACAACCTGCAGGCTAACCTTTATCAGTAGACGCGGAATGAGCTGGGATGGATTGATAAGTCAGATTCTGACAAGATGTCTTATTAAGAAAATCAGATGAAGACTTAGGTCCATAAGAAGCAGATGTGTATCTTGTTTTTAAGTAAACATAGTTTTGTATATGTTAAAAGTTCATCCTTCATGGATGAGCTAAAATTAATATTAATAAAGAAAATGGAAATGTAAAATTTGGTAGTAGATTAGTTCTTTCTTTCACTTCCACTAAACAAGAGATCTTTCTGATTCAAGGTTTTCGAGCTCCGTCAATTCGTAATTCAACAGGCAGAAATTTAATATCATTTGAGGCGGTAATGGGAATAGAATCGGATTATATTGGAGATGACGCGTGGAGGAATTTAGTTGATTCATTTAGTGGGGCCTACCCAGATGAGGATGTGAAGGCTTTAGCACGAAAAATGAATGGTATGAGCGATATAGCCATAGTAGTAAATGGTAAGATTGGTCTAAAAAGTGGTCTTGAATGGAGTGAAAGAAAAATAGCAATGTTGGAAAATATTCGACCAATTGATTGCCTTAATGATGATGTGTTGTTAAAAAGACTTAAAGAGTACTTAATCGAATTGCCATGTTGACTTCAATAGAGTGACATAATGAGTTGAAGCTTAATGAATTCATGGCTAAATTCATAAAGTGTATGAAATTGATTGAATTGCGGCGTGGTTGTTAAAATTAATGATGAACTATAAGTCTCTTATAATACTGAGGTTTAAAAAATACTTTTTAATTAATAAATAATTGCATTTATAAAACGACGCACTAAAAAATATCAGTCGTGATACTATAGCTGGACTTCAGGTTGCTACTATAAGCATAATTAAAAGTAACTTCAATAAGGAGTTTTCTGTGACTGAACTCATTTTTACAGGTTATGGTATAGACATAATAAAAAGAAATGATGATTACTACGTTCGATATGACGATGGCACAGTTGCTATGTTTGAAAAAGAATCAAAAATTACTTTTGTTGAAGCACTGAAAGCTCAAAGAAGTGAACGTGATGCCTATGAAGTTATTATTGCTACCCAATCCAGAGAAGGAGGGGTATAGCTTCAATTTTGATGGGGGCTAATTTAAAAATGAATTGATAAAATGCTTGAAAAAACATAATTCTTAAGAAGTAATAAATTAAATGATATAGAATCTGACAGGCTGAAATGTGTGCTGTGTTAGTTTGTTATTGGTCATGAGTTCAGAAGCAACCATTAATCCTAATCAAGTAGTTAAGAAAATAATTGTTAAAATTTAAAATTTGGATAAAGTTATGGAAAAAGTTATTTTCAGTGGTTTTGGTATGTTTATTACTCAACAGAATGAGGAGTACTATATAAATTACGATGAGGGTGGGGTTGTTAATAAAGATGTTAAATGTAAAGTGAGTCCAGAAGAGGCATTCAAAGCTCAACAAAGTGCACAAGATGCATATGAAGTCATGCTACTCACTCAAAATAGAAAGAAATTAAATCATAAATAAGGCTTGGTGTTTTTATATCTTACAAGAATGTATAAAATAATTAAATCTTATAGTTATGCAGCTTTTAGTACTTTTGATTATAAGATATTAATTTTTTAAGCAGAGTGCCGATGGTTTGAGGTTAGCATTACGCTAGAGTTGTAATGGAATTGATGAGTTAGATGGAAAGTGGTCACTGCGGTCAGCCATATATTAACGGTCAACAGGATTACTATGGGTTTAGAAGGGTTGAGTCAAAAAATATATGATATCTTGATGTCATCCTCTTACGCTAATGAAGCCGAAGAAATTAATAATCTAATGAGTAAAGTACTCACATTAAACGAAATAGATCCTGTGAGGTTCTCAGCTATTGAAAGTTTACTTTCACGCTGTCATCCAAGATGGTTAGGTGATTACTATGTTAAAAATGTTTCCTATGCGGAATGGATAAGCCTTATTACGCAATTTAAAACAAAGTTGCTTCAGTTGAAATTGAAACAGACGGCAACAATTAAATATAAAAAGCATTAAGGATTGATATGTTAAACGCCATAATTGTAACTATATTAGATGATAAGAAAGTGGTGTTTGAATCGGTAGGTTGCGGCCAGGACATATCTTGTTTTTCAACGCGTGGCTTTCTGGAAAAAGGAAAATCTTACTGCGTTAGCTTTGAAAACGAAAGTGAACAAATTATAGCGATTACAAAGCTGATCGAAATCGATGCTTTATTTTCATATGGACAGGGATGGGCACCATCTCAGATCATGGATTACTTAAAAGAAAAGAATAAAATCAATATGTCTTATAAAGAAATAGCATGGAGTGGGTCAGGAAATTACGTTATAACAGAAAGGTAACAACCTGGTTTTACAATCCAGGACTTTACCCAAAACGTTTCCCTGTTGAGCCAGTGCAAAGAGAACTTGTTAATCAACTCGCGCAGGTCGTGACGAGCGCAGCGGCTGTGGCAGGCAGTGCTGTCAGTGGTATCATTGCTGCTCCCGGTAACGTGCCACGCACCGGGCACTATATTGTGGGAACCATTCAATCGTTGGCGGTATTTTAATGCAATTTTTATCATGGCTTGTCGGGCGTAATATCGCTGAATTACTGCATCATGGTCGCGAAATAGATCAGGTAATCGCACGACAGGATAAGTCCATACTAGCCCGTTCCACTCCAGAGCTTGAACGTTATTTCAAACAGCCTTCCGGGTCGCTTCCCAGGCAAAACGGCTTCCCTGTTGCAATAGTTCTGATGCTGTTGCTGGTCGCCTTTGCATTTAATTTGCTGACATTTCTGCACGCGTTACCTCCGCTCAGCCCACAGGTACATGCGTTGAGTTTTTTTGTTCCCTCAATCGTCATTATTGGCGCGATACTCACGGCCAGTTACCTGCTTGCGCGAGGCCAAACAGCCGGTGTGGCGGGGCTGGCTTACGTCTGTGCGATGTTGCTTATATCGACCGTTTTACTATTGAGCTACAGCGTTGTTACGGGTAGCCACTCGGGCCTGTGGCTGCTTCTGGCATTGGTTGCTTTGGCTGGTGCTCGCTGGATACTTAACGGGCAGGCTTTCATCCTGTTTGCCATTTACTGCCGGACACAACGCCTCGCCAGCGTTGCCCGGCAGCGTCGCATGAAATAGCACGCAGGTTGGTCTGTGGTATCCTCTTTGCAGACCAACTCATTCCCCCGTTCCGTCCACATCCCCTTTTTTTTTCCTCGCGTTGAATCACACTCAACACGATAACGCTGTCTCCCGTCTTCTAAAATCCACCACACATCTCCAAATATATCCCTTCCTGTCACCCTAAATAGATTCCGGCCTTACTTACTTCTGTTAAACCTTCCCTTATCAAATCAAATGATCTGACGCTCATAACGTTTTTTATTTAGACAACGCTCCCATTTCTGGCCCGCTCTGCCGCAGACATCTTCCGCACCTTAGCGGAAACCGCTTGTGTTTACATACCTTAGGTTTCCGTTAGGCTTTTCATCAAGGTACGGAACAATCCGGCAAGAGGGAAACCATGCTTATTGATCGTGAAAGCATATTCTTAAATAAAGCATTTACCAGTAAAGACGAAGTATTCGATTTTATCGCTTCACATGCGGTTGCTCAGGGATGGGCGATGAGCGTGGAGGAAATAAAAACCGACCTCTGGCTGCGGGAACAGGAATATTCCACTGGCTTTGAGAGCCAAATCGCCATGCCTCATGCCAAAACGGATAACGTAATAAAAGCCGGCGTGATTTTTATTCGTCTGAATGACGCAATTGAATGGCAAAGTCTGGATGGTGAACCCATCAAAATAATTTTCGCGCTGTTGGTGCCAAAATCGGGCGCCAGTATTCTGCACCTAAAAATCATCAACGCGCTCGCAAGCCAGATTGTCGATGACGATTTCAGGCAAGCGTTGTTTACGATCGAAAATAAGGATGCCCTGCATCAGTTTATGATGCAACGAATCCAGTTTAAGGAGGAAGCATGAATATTGTAGGCGTCACGTCCTGTATTGCCGGTTTAGCGCATACGCCGATGGCAGCGAAATCGCTGGAAAAAGCGGGGCGCAAGTTGGGACATCAGGTACATATCGAACAGCAAGGGGCGATGGGGATGATCGATAAATTAACCCCGGGACATATTGCTGAAGCGGACTTTGTGTTGATTGCCGCCGATCGCTCGATTGAAGAAGAAGAGCGCTTTGCCGGTAAGACCGTAATCAGGGTAAAAATCAGCCAGTGCGTCGGACATGCAGCCGAGGTCATTACAAAATGCGTGGCGGCTGTCGAGGCGCGCCGTAACCCGTGATATTGGTGACAAAATGAAAAAAACTATGGTCAATATCAAAAACCATTTAATGACCGGTATCTCTTTTGCGCTGCCTGTCATTATTGCCGGATCGTTAGTGGTCGCGGTGGCCAAAATTATCGGTATCCTGCTTGGCGAACCTAACCTTGACAGCTTCGCTCACAGTAGCGGCCTGGAGAAATGGCTGTATCTGGCCCAGGATATCGGCTTCAAAATCATTGGATTAATGAATTACGTATTAGGTGCTTACGTTGCCTATTCCATTGCAGGTAAAAAAGGTCTGGCTCCGGGTTTTGCGGCGGGTTTGATTGCCTCTGTCACCGGCTCAGGTTTTTTGGGGGCCGTACTAGGCGGCTTGCTGGCAGGCTACTCCGCAGAATGGGTATCCCGGAAGATCCGCATCACTGGTTCTGCCGCCTCATCCGTGCCCCTTATTATCCTGCCGTTTATTACTGTTGGGCTGCAGGTCGTAGTGATGCTGTTGCTGCTGGGCGATGTCCTGTACTGGCTTAACAGTTCGCTGATGGCCTGGGTTCAGCGTATGACCGAAGACGGCACCAATACGGTGGTGCTGGCTGCGGTACTGGGTGGGATGATCTGTTTTGACCTGGGTGGTCCGGTAAATAAAGCCGCATGGGGAACGGCAAATGTGCTGTTTATGAGTGGCGTGTATTTACCGGCCATTTTAGTGAATGTCGCCATTATTATTCCCCCCTTAGGCTACGCTGCTGCACGATTCCTCCGTCCCGGTAATTTCAGTGAGACTTTAAAAGAAGCCGGAAATGGCTCGGTCATTATGGGCATTTTAGGTATTTCGGAAGGGGCGATTCCATTTACCTTAAAAAATCCGGCGCGATTAATTCCGTTAAACATACTTGCAGGGGCCATGGGCTCAATGACCGTGGCGCTGTTTAAAGCCTATCCCATTATGCCGCCACTGGGTGGATTGTATGGTGGCTTTACCGTGGGGAATGCATGGGCTTACTTTCTCGGCGCATTGGTCGGGACTCTGATTATAGCCATAGGTGCAAATTTCTTAGTGAATTTTAATGAGTCGGAAATCATCAACGAAAATATCAATAACGCCTCCGATGATATTGAAATTAAATTTGACTAAAAATTTATTTTAGTAAGGTTAATAACATGAAGAAACGCATGGTTCATCTGTATACGCATACTCACTGGGACCAGGAGTGGTATTTTACCTCATCACGTTCGCGTATTTATTTGTTTAACCATATCAAAAACCTTATCCTGGTGCTGGAGGGTAATCCAGACTTTCCCTGTTATTTACTTGATGCGCAAAGTTCACTTATCGAAAGTTATCTTCAGTGGGCTCCTGAGGATCGAGCCAGACTCACGAAACTGATCGCCGATGAGCGTTTGCTGACCGGCCCCTGGTTTACCCAAACGGATCAGTTGGTGATTCATCAGGAGTCTGTTGTCAGGAATTTGTTTTACGGTATGGAAGTGGCTCAAAGGCATGGCAACGTAATGAAGCTGGGCTATGTCCCTGACTGCTTTGGGCAGGGCGGCAATATGCCGCAACTTTATCGCCAGTTCGGTATCAATCACGCTTTGTTCTGGCGCGGCATCGCCGATAATACGCTGCACGAAACAGAATTTTTCTGGCAGGGTGATAATGGTGACCGGGTTTTTGCCCTGCAAATGCCATGGGGATACCACTATGGTGGCCTGCTAGATGAAACGCCTGAAACCATGAAAGCCTTTCTTGATGAGAAGATGGCAGCTATAGAAGCGCGCAGTCATCGCCAGCACCTGCTGTTTCCTCATGGCTTCGACCAGGCTCCCGTGCGCCGCAACTTGCCAGAATTAGTCGAGCAGTTTAATGCCCGTGATGATAGCCGCCATTATCAAATCAGCAACCCGCTGACATTTATCAAGGCGCTGGAGCAGGAGGTGGGCACCGACGCGCGGACATTAGAAGGTGAACTCACCGAAGCCAAACATTCACGGGTACATAAAACGATCTTTTCCTGCCGTGCTGACCTGAAGCTACTCAACAATGAGACTGAAGCGCTGCTGGTTAACACGCTTGAGCCCATACTGGCCATGAGCCAGAGCCTTGGGCATGATTATCCAAAGCATATTGTTGCCGACATCTGGAAACGCATGTTTTATAACGCGGCGCATGACAGCATCGGCGGATGTAACAGCGATGATACCAATCAGGATGTCTTCTTCCGCTATAAAGAAGCAAAAGGGCTGGCGCAGAATTTACTGGAGTTACATACAAGGCTTATCACAGAGCGCATTCCGCGCCATCATGATTTTACCTTTACCGTGTTTAATCCTCTGCCGTGGCAGGTAGCTCCGCAAATAACTTTCGAGGCCTGGTTGCCCGGGTTGCCTTTTACCTTACGTGACAGCAACGGTGAGGCTATTCCCTGCGTTATTGAGCAGCAGCAGGACCTCACTCAGTATGTGCTTAACCAGACTATCCGTTTAGATCCGGGTAAGCCCTGGCACAAGCCCGAAAAAGTCTATCGCACGCGACTGACCGCCAAAAGTCCTGGCTTACCCGCGCTGGGCTATTGCCGTTGGCATATGGATTTTGCTGAAGACGGGGCCACTAAGCCTGATACCAGCAACCAGACCAGTATCGAAAATGACTATTACCACATCCAGGTAGAAGCAAATGGCTTGCTGACGATTACCGATAAGCTGAGTGGGAAAGGCTATAAGCGGCAGATGCTGTTTGTGGAAAATGGTGACGATGGCGATTCTTATAATTATTCCCCGCCGCGCGCTGACTGGATCATTACCTCCGAAAACAGCATGACGGCAGTGCAAAGTCAGAAAAGTGCGATCAGCCAAAGTCTGTTGCTTACGTATGCCCTTAAGGTGCCGGGTGATCTGACCGAAAGGGCGGCAAGAATGACATCTGCAACGCTCAATTTGTCCGTAAACATCAGGTTGCAGGACGACGATCTCATCCGGTTTACCCTGGATGTTGATAACAATGGCCTGAGCCACCGCCTTTGTGTGCACTTTGCCACGGATATCTGTGCCAACGTGTCATGTGCCGATCAATTGTTCGGCGTCGTAACCCGGCCTGTGCAGTTAACTAATGCGCTTCACCTGTGGGAAGAAGAACGCTGGCAGGAAAAGCCGATCTCGATTGAACCGATGCAAAGCTATGTCAATGTGCATGACGAGCAGCACGGCTTTACGCTGCACACCAACGGCGTTCGTGAATACGAAATCGTAGGGGATGATTTCAATACGCTCTCGCTGACGCTGTTCCGCACGTTTGGCTTTATGGGTAAAGAAAATTTGCTTTATCGGCCGGGCCGCGCGTCCGGTGAAAGTATCGTAGAAACGCCTGATGCCCAGCTGTTGAAAACCTTGTCCTTTGCTTTTGGCTGGCGAACTTATCGCGGCACATTCGATGAGGCCCAACATGCCCGCGTGTCGAAAACCTGGCTGACCGAGTTTCCTGTTTATCAGGACAGCGACTTCCTGAACGGACGACTGCGTTTTTGTTGGAATGATGAGAAACGCGATTATCCCGAAACCTACAGTGCGCTGAATCTGCCCGCGACGTTCAGGGATGCGCTGGTCAGTGCGGTGAAATGTGCGGAAGACCACAGCGGAATCATTGTCAGATTTTATAATCCCCATCTCGAAACCGACGTCGTCATTCCATCACTCCCGAATGCACACTTCGTGATGCTGGATGAGGTGACGCCCATGCCGACGCGCCTGACGCTCAGGCCAAATGATGTGCAGACGGTGCAGATTAAACGGATATAACCATGAGACTGTTCACCAGCAAACGGGTCAGGGACATCTTCATGACACTCGCGCAGGGCGATATCACCCAGTCCGCTCTGGCAAAAGAGATGAAGGTGTCGACAAGGACCATCCGTACTGACCTCAAAGAAGTGGGCGATATTGTCAGGCAGTCTGGTAACCGTCTTATCTATACGCGCAAAAAGGGCTTCTCTTTACAGGTTAGCGATCCCGATGCCTTGCATCTGTTACTGCATCAGTGCCAACAACCCTGGAAAGAAACACGTTCGGGTGCGGAGCGTCGCGCGGCCATGCTGGAGGCACTGTTGTTTGATGAGCAGGGCGTGATGCTTGCTGAACTGGAAGCCGAATGGTTTATCAGTATTTACAGTCTTAGAAATGATATGGCTTTGCTGAAGCGTCACGTTTCTCTCTATCAGTTGCGTATCGTGTCGGAGGGCGATGACATCTTTAAGCTTAAAGGCAGCGAAATTGCCTTTCGGCGCTGTATATACGACCACCAACTGCGGCTGACGCAGGCCACTCACGGCGGTAATAATACCGACCTGGTCAGGGCTTATCCAGACTGTAGAAACGTGTTAAGTCGCTTTCTTAGCGATAAAAAGCTCGAAATAAGCGACGCGAACCTGCATTTTTTAAGTCTGATCGTCGCTATTGCCCAGGAGAGAATGGCGCGAGGGAAATGGCTACTGGATTTTGAATTTTGTGATGCCGAGCCAGGCTGGAAGACGCTTGCTGAAGCCTTACTTCAGTCATTATGGATTAACCCAGCCGTGCCGTTTCCGCAAAGTGAAATAGATTTCACGGCTATGAACCTTATTGCCTTTTGTACTACCACCTCCAGCCACGATTGGGTCCCTGAGGCGTATTCGGTTGAACGCACAATCATGAATCACTTTTTGAGCTACGTGAGTACATCATGGTTTATTAACGTGAATTACGACGCGCTGTCACAGGCTACGCTGTTAAGCCATATTAGAGCCATGCGCGTTCGCGTCAACAACGCGATTACGATTGTTAACCCGCTACTCGAACAAATAAAGTGCCACTATCCGTTAATGTATGAATTAACGCTCAGTGCATTCAGTGAATTAGATCAGTTTTTCACCGCTACCGTCAGTGCCGATGAAATCGGTTATCTGGTCATGCATATTGGTGCGATTCTGGAAGAAAGTATCTGCCATCAGAGTGGTCAAGGGATGCGGGCGCTGGTGGTCAGCGATCAGGGAATGGCATCGACGAGGGTGGTCTGTCAAAAAATCATGAGCCTGTATCCGGGTTTGCACATCGTCAGGCAGATCTCCGTTGAGCAATATAGTCTGATGTCTCACGTTGAAGAAGATATTGTTATCAGTCTGGTCAATATCGTTGAAAAGAATAAACGTATTATTCTATTGCCACCGTTTCCGGAAAGATGGCAGCTTGAGAATATAAAATATTATCTGGTGTCTGAAACACAACCTGTTAATGCGATGCTTAATTATTTCTCAGCTGACAACTTTTTTGTCCTCAATGCGGGGGATTATACTAAGTCATCGTTAATCACCTTTCTTTGCGACAGATTAAACGCGCAGGCGCGGGTGAATGATCATTTCCTGGCGTCTGTTTTAGATCGGGAAATGCGTGCATCCACGCTGCTGGATGACAAAATCGCCATTCCTCATCCTTTAGCGCCCATTGCGTTAAGTACCCTGGTCTCCGTTGCCATTTTTCCTGATGGCATTGAATGGGATACCGGCAAACGGGTAAAACTGGTTTTCATGTTGGCCATCAGTGAAGACCACTTCATTGACAGTATGTTGATATATGATTTCCTCACTAATATTCTGCATGACGATATTATAGAAAACATAAGTCAGTGTAATAACTATAACGAATTTATTACGACCTCAAAAAAATACTTCCCTTAAAGGTTTTATTCACTCAGGGTTATTTAGCATAAGGAGTTGGCTATGAAATACCGTCATTATTTCTGGGGGTTGGTTTTTGTCTCTTCAGTATCCTTTTCCGCGATGACATTTGATACAGAACAAGGTGCGCTTACACTCTATGGCGATGTTGAGTTCAATCTCGACGGTGCAAGCAGAACGGGCCAGATTACCTCATTAAAAACCAGTGCTGATAAAAACTGGAAGGCAGGAGAGGCGGAACGCTGGGATATCAATGGCCGAATTTTAATCGGGCTGGATGGTTACCGTAGCATGGCGGATAAATCCTTTGCAGGCTTTAGCGTGCAACCGCTGGCTGACCTGTCAGGCGGGCTTGAGTTAGACGATGCCGCCTTTTTCTTCGGTCAGGAAAAAGACTGGAAGGTGAAAGTGGGTCGTTACGAAGCCTTTGATATGTTCCCGCTTAACCAGGACACGCTCATCGAGTATTCCGGCAATACCGCTAACGATCTCTATGAAGATGGCTATGGCTATATCTACATGATGAAAGAGGCGCGTGGCATAGGATCGGCGGGTGCCATCCAGCTGAGCAAAACAATCGGGCGTTTTTATTTTGAATTAAATACCATGGCGAATGACGGAACCAAATTGTTTCAAAATGGCGAATACCATGGCAATACGCTTGAGCATAAAAAGAATGTGATCTATCTGCGTCCGGTTATCGCCTGGAACGGTAACGATGTAACGGCGGCGGTCGCCATGGAAAGCAATGTGGTGAGCAATGCGTATGGTTATACGGACCACGATGGTCAGTTTCAGGATCAGTCCAGGCGCAACGGTTACGGTGCAACGCTAAGCTGGCATGGCCAGCGCGCCAACCCGGATAATGGCGCAGTCATCAATCTAAGCACGGCGTACATGGACGCGAAGAAAGAGCAAAACTTCAGTGCGGGTCTGAATGGCTTATGGCGTGATATTCAACTCGGCTATATCTATGCGCGCAACGATGTTAAAGAATTTACGCTCCAGCATCTCCCTACAGCCAGCCTGAGCGACTTCATTTTAGGGAAGTATGACATTCACACCGTTCATTCCTCGTACCGTTTTCGCAATGTAATGAATATGCAGAATTTCGATATCTATCTGGGCGCTTACTGGTCTCAGGTTCATGCCGATAACCATAACGGAAATAAAGATCGTTACGGCACCCGTGTCAGGTTCAAATATCACTTCTGATTACCGGCTGATGCTCTCTGTACTGGCCCTAAGCGTCATACAGAGAGCGGTCCTGCTGGCCGTGACATCTGTAACAGAACAGGTGACAGTCACCTTAAAAAAATTTTTTTCATCCTCTTGAAATTCCCCGAAACGATCCTATAAATTTCTCTGAGCAACGGGGAAGGTCCCCACGCAGATGAGCTTTTGAATGAACCATTAATTCAGGAGGTTATCACTATGGCATTACGTAATTTCCCTGTATTTCCTTCTGTCGCGGATTCCGCGTTCTCTGACCGGTTTAACCGTATAGATCGGCTTTTCAGCCAGTTGACCGGTGATGCGCCCGTGTCGGTTTCACCCTCTTATGACCTCAGACAAACTGACAATGAGCACTATGAGCTCACCGTCAGCGTACCCGGCTGGAAAGAAAGCGAGCTGGAGATCGAGGTGGCGGGCGGTCGCCTGACGGTTACCGGCCAGAAAGAGGAGGTGACGGATAACGAGGCGGACAAAGAAGGTCAGAACAGCGGCTGGTTGCATCGGGGCATCAGTCGTTCAGACTTCCGTCTGAGCTACAGCGTGCCCGAACATATGAAAGTGACCACTGCCCGGCTGCAGGACGGATTGCTGCGGGTCGGTTTGCATCATGAGGTGCCAGAAAGCGAGAAACCTCGCCGCATTCCGATTGAACACCGCACTTCCGAGGCAATTGAACATCAGGCTTAATGGCAGTTTGACCCGACGGCGGGGAGCGTGAACAGCGCTCTCCGCACTATGTTATCAAGCGGATAATCAGGAGGCTGTTATGAGAGTCATCAGCGTGCCCGAAGATCGTAGCCTGTATCCAAAACTGGTCGGCGAGACCGTCATGGCTGCCAAACTGCAGCTGGGCAGGACCCGCTTGTCGGTGAATTACAATAAAGTGCCAGGCGGAATTCTGCCTGTGCTGGTGGTGGATTTTTACAACGAGAAGGGCAAGCTCTACACCCTGCGTTATAACCTGCCACCGGATACCCCAGAGCGAACCGATCGCCGGGTATCGTTGCTGATGCGCTTGATTGAGAAAGAGGCCAACGAGGAAAAGCTGGCTGAGGCGGTTTAACCGCTTGTCCCTACAGTGAAATCGAGGAGATAGGTTATGTTGAATACATTGATGCTACATAGCTCTCTGGGCGCTGGCATGTTAGCCATTACCGCCAGCCTGTTTCAAAACCGATTTAAATAGTCTGTTCTGTCGTTCGTTATCCCCATCTTTTGGTGCCGCTCAGTCGGCACCTTTTTTCATTTCGCCAGAATGCTTGTTTTTTCAAAACCCAATAGTTATGTTATAACATAACAAATAGCAAATGGGTTAACATAATGCGGCCTGAGACGTTACGTCCTACGGAGTCGATACTGCGGGTGAACATTGGGGCGCTGTACAAACCCGATGGCGGTTGCCTGCTCAATGACATTACCTTCAGCCTCCGGGCAGGGGAGCGCCTGGCCATTATCGGGCCGAACGGCAGTGGTAAAACCTCATTGCTGCGGGCGATAAGCCGCGAGCTGGCGCTACAGCAGGACGAGATTGCACTCAACGGGCGCTGCCTGAAAACATTTTCCCGGCAGGACTTAGCGACATGTGTTGCCGTTATGGCGCAGAACGACGTGCCTGATCTGCGGTTGTCGGTTGAAGATTACGTTGCACTTGGACGCCTTCCTCATGCACGCACCTGTCCGCATTCTGTAAACCAGCGCATTATCAGCGAGGCGATAGCGGAAACGGGGCTGCTGGGCTTACGGCGACGTTCGTTACATGCGCTATCGGGGGGAGAACGGCAAAGAGCCATGCTGGCGCGCGTTCTGGCCCAAAATCCACAGCTGATATTGCTGGATGAGCCGACCAATCACCTTGATCCCCTGGGACGACATGCGCTGCTGACGTTAATCAAAAACAAAGGGATCACGGCCGTTGCGGTGTTGCACGATCTGTCACTGATTGACGGCTTTGCAGACCGCGTGCTGATTCTGTCGCAGGGCGAGCAGGTGGTCTTTGATACGCCAGCCCGAGCCTTGTCATCCCGTTATCTCCGGCCGGTGTTCGGGTTAAACAGTTTTACCGTACCGCATCCCGCTAACGGAAAACATTTACGCATTTTCGAGGTGCCAGACTGTGCCTGAAACATTGTTAACGCTCTGTCTTGCCGCCGGGCTGATGAGCATTCCTGTCGGGCACGCTTTTGCCGCCGATTTCCCTGTCACTATTCAGAGCTGCGGCCAGCCGGTCACGTTTAATTCACCGCCAAAACGGGCAGTGATTAACGACCTCAATATGTCGGAAATGGCCTTTGCGCTTCATGTGCAGGATCGTATCGTCGGGCTGACGGGCATCAGCGGCTGGTACAAAATGACACCTGAATTTAAGCAGGCGATGGGAGCCATTCCTGAGCTGGCACCTAAATATCCGTCTCTTGAAACGCTGCTGGCGGTAAATCCCGACTTCTTTTTTGCCGGCTGGAATTACGGCATGAAAGTGGGGGGCGACGTGACGCCTGCATCGTTAAGCCAGTACGGCATTAAGACACTGGTATTGAGTGAAAGCTGTGTTTTTACCCAAAAAGACAAGCATCAGGCCAGCATGGATCTGCTTTATAACGATGAGCTGACGTTAGGTAAAATCTTCGGCAAACAGGCCGAGGCGCAGGCCCTGGTGGAGAGCTGGAAGCAACGCCTCAGACAGATTCCTCAACGGCCCAGCACGGCCCGGCCCGTAAAGGTGTTTGTTTATGACTCCGGCGAGGATAAGCCGTTTACCAGTGGAAAATATGCCATGCCAACGGCCATTATTGCAGCCGCTGGCGCGACCAATGCGATGGGCGGTCTGGATATCAGTTGGGGCACCACATCATGGGAAAGCGTGGCTGCAACGGAACCTGATTTTATTATTCTGCTGGATTATCAGACCGGCGGCGGGGCTGATGCGCTGCGGCGTTTCCTGGAACATCATCCGCTGATGAAACTCACGCCAGCCGTACAACATCATCGTTATCTGAAGTTGCAGTATGCCGAGCTGACGCCAGGGCCCGCCACTATCACAGCCGTAGAAAAACTGGCGCATGCCCTGTATTCCGGGACCGCGCCGTGAGTGCGGTGTCTCACCGTTATGCCTGGGTCATGTGCAGTTGCGTCCTTCTGCTGGCAGGGCTACTGCTCATCAGCATTGCTACAGGCACGGTCGCGTTATCATTAAAGCAGGTGTTGGGCGCGCTGGCGCTACTCCCTGCGCCCCCGTCTGAAATGGTCAACCGTATCGTGATTGACCTCCGGCTGCCGCGCACCTTGCTGGCGGCGTTAACCGGTGCCGGGCTGGCAATGGTCGGGGCACTGCTGCAAACCACCACCCGCAACGATCTGGCCGATCCCTTTCTCTTTGGTCTTTCTTCCGGCGCCTCGGCAGGGGCGGTGCTGGTCATCACCCGTTTCGGTGACAGGTTGGGGGAACTGACTTTGCCGGTTGCGGCCTTTGCGGGCGGGCTCTGTTCTGCGGCGGCGGTTATGTTGCTGTTCCATTTTAAAAAACGGCGTAGTGCAGAGCACCTGATCATCTGTGGGCTGGCTGTCTCTTTTTTGTTTGGCGCGCTCACCAGCTATTTTATTTTCTCTGGCGATCAGCGGGCGGCCAGTTCGGTCATGTTCTGGTCGCTGGGCGGTTTGGGGCTGGCCAGTTGGCAAACTCTGCCCGTTGCGCTCACCGGCGTGGCACTGCTGAGTGGCTTTGTTCTGCTACGACACCGTTCTCTGGACGGCCTGCTTGCGGGGGAGCAAACGGCTCTCTCGTTGGGGATTAACGTCAGTCGTGTGCGCATCGAAACTTTTCTCTGCTGTGCACTGACGACCTCAATGCTGGTGGCCCTGACCGGGGTGATCGGTTTTGTCGGCCTGATGGTGCCGCATCTGTGTCGCTCTGTTGCCGGGGTAAAACACCGTCTGTTGTTGCCGCTGTGTGGCCTGGGCGGCGCGGTTTTGCTGTGCGCTGGCGATATCGCCAGCCGTACGCTGCTGGCACCCCAGGAGTTGCCGATCGGGATTATTACGGCAGGCATCGGTGGTGTTTTTGTGATTCTGCTGCTGACCCGTGCTTCGCGTGCATGACGCTGAGCGAGGCCAGCACAGCCCAGAAAGCACGAATGCTAACAACTTGTCACTAAGTAGTATTATTTCACTATCCGCGCGCATTCCTGCGCCGCTCACCCGGTCTTTTTCCCTTTGCAGCGCCTGGTTTTTGCCGCTCACCCCAGGAAATGCAAGCTTCTGCCGCGAATGTAATAGCCTCTCACACTTCTTAGTATCTAAGTAACATATTGGACATTGTCTTATTTACTTTAACTGTTCATCAGGCTATTTCTACGCTACAACGACAAACGCACCAACGAAGCCCGGCGTGGCTTTCGTCTGACGTTAGGGTTTGGTTTATGCTTAATCGTATTACTGTTCAGTTACCTGTTGAAGGCCTGCTGTTCTGGAAGCTCTCCGGACGAGAGGCGCTGTCCGAATCCTTTACGCTGAATTTGCAGGTATTGGGCACGGATGCGCGCATCGAACGGAGCGCGCTGCTTGGCAAATCCGCCACCCTGATTATCCCAACGCAAACTCTGGCGCGCCCGCGCTATCTCAGCGGCAAGATCACCCGGGTTGCCGTCAGCGCGGTGGAGTTATCCGGTACGCGCTATGCGGTTTATCAGCTCACGCTTGAGCCCGACCTGTGGCCAATGAAACGTGATCGCAACCTGCGCATTTTTCAGGAACAGACGGTTCCACAGATTGTGCAGACGTTATTCGGCGAGTATCAGGTTAATGTGGAAAATAACCTGACAGGCAGTTACCGCAACTGGGATTACTGCGTTCAGTATCAGGAAAGCAGTTTTGATTTCATCAGCCGCCTGATGGAGCTGGAAGGCATCGCCTGGCACGTTCGCCATGAGGCTGACAAGCACACGATCGTGCTCACCGATGCCGTTGCACAATACAAGCCCTTTAGCGGCTACGAATTTATTCCCTACCATCAAACGCCCTCGGGCGGCACAACCAGCGAAGAGGGCATCAGCCAGTGGGCACTGACGGACAGCGTAACGCCGGGGTTGTACAGTCTGGACGACTACGATTTCCGTAAGCCCAACGCCTGGCTTTTCCAGGCGCGACAAAACCCGCAGTCACCCTCTCCTGGCACCATCGATGTCTATGACTGGCCGGGCCGTTTTGTTGAACACGGTCATGGCGAGTTTTATGCACGCATCCGTCAGGAGCGCTGGCAGGTGGAGCATCAGCAAACTCAGGGCACCGCCACCGCCATGGGCATTGTGCCGGGCAGCACCTTTCAACTCACCAATGCCGCCTTCTTCAGCGATGCCGGAGAGTATCTGGTTACCGGTGCGGAGTACGAGTTCGAAGAGAATCGCTACGCCAGCGGCCCCGACAGCGCAACCATCCATCGCACGACCTTCTCGGTGATTCCGGCAAGCGTGGTGTTTCGTCCAGAGCAGAAAACGCCCTGGCCGCGCACCGGCGGGCCCCAGACGGCGAAGGTGGTCGGGCCGAAGGGCGAAAGCATCTGGACCGACCGCTACGGTCGGGTCAAAGTGAAGTTTCACTGGGATCGGCTGGCAAAAGGGGATGATACGAGTTCCTGCTGGGTGCGCGTGTCTAGCGCCTGGGCAGGCCAGGGGTTCGGTGGCGTTCAGATCCCGCGCGTGGGCGATGAGGTGGTGGTCGACTTTATCAATGGTGACCCTGACCGTCCGATTATTACCGGGCGCGTCTATAACGAAGCCAGCATGCCGCCATGGGCGCTGCCGGCTGCGGCGACCCAAATGGGCTTTATGAGCCGCTCTAAAGACGGCTCGCCAGACAATGCCAATGCGCTGCGTTTTGAGGATAAACCGGGTCAGGAGCAGCTGTGGCTGCACGCCGAACGCAACATGGACACCGAAGTTGAAAACGACGAAACCCATGATGTCGGCAGCAACCGGACCAAAACCGTAGGCAAAGATGAAATCAGTCATATCAAACAGAACCGCACGCGCACGGTAGACGGCAACGAGACCGTAACTGTCGGCCAGGATCGCAGTAAAACGATCAACGGCAATGAAACCACGACGATCCAGCAAAATCGCACAGAAACGGTAAAGGGCAACGAAACCCTGAGCGTGGATCAAAATCGCGATGAAACCATTACCGGCAATCACACGACGACGGTGAAAAGTAACAACACCGGCACGGTGGAAGGGAAACAAACGCTGACGGTGATTCAGGACCGAACCCGCACGGTTCAGGGCAATGAAAAGGTCAGCGTGCAGCAAAACCGCGCAGTGCAGGTCACAGGAAATCAGACGCTCGACGTGACGGGCAATCGCCACGTCACCGTGAACAGCAATGAGGTGCGCACGATTGCGCAAAAGCAAGACGTGACGATCGGCGCAGGCCGCACGCTGAGTATTACCGGCGGTGATACGCGCTTTACCCAGGGCAGCGTTGCGGACAGCGCAACAGACACGTTCCATATTAATGTGGGCGAGAGCGGGATTTTAATCAGTAATGGCAGCGTGCAAATCACTGCTGGCGGATCGACCATTACCATTAATGCCGCAGGCGTGATGGTGAATGGTAAAAAAATTGAGCTGAATGCCTGACAGGGATGTGACATGAGTGCTGCAAAGAACCCAACCGAACGCGTGATGAGTGAGCTGGAGCTGAGCTGGCTCACCGCCAGTGAGAACCGCGACGCGCGTTTGTTTATCTGGCGCGTACCGGCTTCAGGCGAGTCGCTTCTTGACGCCTTTCTTGCCCTGCAACAGCATCCCGAAGGACGTTCAGTCCCTGACCTGTTTCTGAGCCTGACGACCGCCTTTGAAACAGGCTATGGCTACAGCGAGGCGCTGGCACGGGAGTTTATTGAGCACTACGAAGCCACGCCCGATGTGGCCGACTGGAACAGCGATGCGCTACAACCCTGCTATTCCGCGGCGCAGTTACGGCTGTTGTTGCAGGACTTCGCCCGTCATTTTCCCGACGATTTACGTTATCTGATGCTGGTGCTAAAACCCGCCGCTGTCAGCGACGAGCGCGCCCTGATGCGCTGGCTCGAAAGCTGGCGGCAGGACGCCGAGCCCGCACCGCGTTTGCTGCTGATCGATACCACCGAGCAGCCCCTGTGGCAGCCGCTGTACGAGGCCCATCCTGAACACGTACAACTGATTGTCGATGATGTCGACGGCATGAAGGTGATGCATCAGACCGCCCAGCAGCAAAGTGATACCGATTCCGATCGTTTGCTGCTGCGTCGTTACCTGGCGGATGCCATGTTGCTGCTGGAGAAAGGCAGCGCCGCCCAGGTGGCCGGCCGGGGTAACCTGGCTCTGGCCGTCGCGCAGCGGCGCGGCTGGCACGATCAGCAGGCGATGTTGCACAACCTGATTGCAGGCGGCTGGCTTAAAGGCAAAGACCACAGCAAAGCGGTCGGACATTACCGTGAGGCACAAAACGTCTCCAGCGCCATCGACGATCCCGCTGTAAAAGGCCAGCTTCGTACCCAAAGTACCTTTGGTGAAGCCGGAGCATGGTTCGCCAACAAAGCCTATTTGCAGGCCGCAAAAGCCTATCGGCAGGCCGCGCTGGAAGCCCAGGCGATTCCGCATCCGGTTTTTTCCCTTGAAGGCTGGCGCATGTCGGGGTTTTGTCTGTGGCTGTCAGGTCATCATGCTGCCGCGATGGAAGCGTACGGCAAAGCCGTGCAGGCGGCAGGCGGCATCCCGCTGGCGGAGCGCGGGGAAACCACACTGCCGCTGGTTTTCCAGGATTTGTTGCGCATGCACGATAAGCGCCGTACTGAGGCCATCGAAGCCTGTGCCACGCGCTGGCAGAATGATAAACAGCGGCTGATCCAGCAGGCAGAAGCGGGCTTACCTTACCCACCCAATACCGAATCGGTGAGGAAAACAGAAAGCCGTCTGCAACTGCAGCTTGAGGCCACCTTCCTGTTGATCCGTGAGGAAAGAGAAACGCTTATTCGTAACGGTGACGACAGTTTTCGTCGCGTTATCCAGCTGGCACGGGAGCAGTTGCATCCCCAGTGGAACGGCCTGCCGGATATCGCCCATCCTTTTGATGCACCTCCAGGCGAATGGCAAAGCCTGCCAGCGTGGGGAAGTGCAAATCCATCATCACCTGAAAATGCAGGGAGCAACGCAGTATGAAAAACCGCATCATTCTTATCGTCGTCGTAACGGTACTCGCACTGCTGTTCCTGAGCCTTTCCGACAGCGGTCTGGCGACCGAGGTCCGAACCTTTTTACGCGCGCTGCTGCGTGCCATCTTCTGAGGCATAACCCATGCATTCCGGCGCGCACTTTGATCCGCAGCTAGGACTGGATATTCATACCTATCCCTGGCCGTTACCGACGCCACATATTGGCATTGTGTTTGATGTGTTCGACTATCTGCCATTGATTGGCACTACGGTACATGTCAACAGCATCAAACGCGCCAGCGCCGGAACGGGCGGAATGTCGGTACATATTCCGGTTGGCGGCGCCTGGGTGCCGCCACTGCGTATGCCGGGCGGTCCGCAGATTGAAGACGAGCTGTTCATGGGCAGTAAAACCGTCTCAGTCGACGGCGAACCCTTTTCACGCATCGGTATGCCGGTGCTGAGCTGTAACATTATCGGCATGATCCCGCCGTTCCGCCTCAAACGCGCCACCAAGCCAAAGCCGCTTTCCCTGACATTGCCGCTGACCTTTAATCTTGCTATTCCTAACAACGTGATCGTGGGGGGCCCGCCGACCATCAACCTGATGGCGTTATTGATGCGCGCCGGATTAAGCGGTCTGGGTAAGGGACTAAAGACGCTCAGGAAGTCGGTGAAGTGGCAAAATTTCATGAAGCGCTTTGCCCAGCACAGGCGCAAATTGTTTCGCAACATGGAGCCCGGTTTTCTCAAATGCCGTGTACTGCGCGCCGAACCCGTTGATATCCGCGATGGCAGCGTCAGCCTCGAACAGCAGGATTTTATGTTGTCAGGCCGCTTGCCGCTGGCCTGGAACCGGACCTATTCCTCGGCCGATGTTGATACGGCAGGGCTTTGCGGTTATGGCTGGTTGACGCCTGCCGACACGCGGCTTGAAATCCTGACTGAAGAAGGTGTCGCGTTTTTTACCCAACCAGATGGGATGACACTGTTTGCCACGCTCCCGCAGGCGGACGGGCGTGAACATGCGGTAATGGGCTTGCCGGATGGCAGCCGTCTGTGGCGGGACAGCGCGAAGGGCAGGATGACCTGGTGCGTCGAACAGGAAGGGGGCAGTCTGTGGCATTTCACCGGTGCCGATGGAGAGCTGCCGATACAGCAGTTATCCGACCGTCACGGCAATGGCTGGGCTTTCGACTGGCACGAGGGAGCACTGACGCTGCTCCGCGAATTCAGTATTGAAGGGCTGACCGGACGAGAAATTCTTGTCACCCACGATAAAGGCCGCCTGAGTACGCTGCGCCTGCACAATGCACTGGACGGTGAAATCACACCACTCACGCGCTATGAATACCACGCGAATGGCCAACTGAGCGCCGAAATTGATGCGCTGTCGCATCCCCGACGTTTTGACTATCAACACCATTATCTGGTCAGCCACTTTGATCGGAACGGTCAGGGGTTTCACTACCAGTACAATGAAGACTGGCGCGTTATTCATGCCTGGGGCGACGGCGGCGTTTGGGATTATCACTTTGCTTACGAACCGCTGCTCAATGAGGTTGAGGTAACCGATTCACTGGGCCATCTCTCACGTATCACCTTTGATGATAATGGCCTGCCGATCGCTGAAATCGATCCCTGTGGCGGCAATACGGTGTTTCGTTACGACGACCTTGGCCGAACGGTGGAAGTGATTGAACCAGACGGCAGCGTTCACCGGTGGGATTACGATGCGCAGGGGCGCATGGTGGCCGAGCATTTACCCGATGGCAGTATGGTGCAGGCCGTTTACAACGATGATGGCCTGCCGCTAGCGATCACGGATCAGAAAGGCGCGGTCTGGCACGCCGACTACGACAGTGGCGGCAATCTGATTGCCAGTGTCGATCCGGGTGGCATAACGGCAACGTATCAGTTCGATCGTCTGGGGCAACTTACCCAGGCCAATGAGCCAGGCTCACCGCAAACCGATTATCGCTATGACCGCTTTGGCTTCCTGCTGGCGGTCAGCGTGGCGGGAGCGGGCACCACGCATTTCAGGCACAACGTGCGCGGCAATCTCCTCGAACGGACCGATGCCGGTCACAGCGTGACCCGCTTTTACTGGGATGCCAAAGATCGCCTCATCGCTACGGTCGACCCGACGGGCGGCGATGTCCGGATAGACTATGACCGTGAAGATGAACCGGTCGCCTTTACCGATGAAGTGGGACAGACCACGCGTTTCCACTATAACGGTACCGGCATGCTTACCGCCTGTGAAACCCCTGATGGCGCACGACTGGGTTATGAATACGATCCTGAGGATCGCCTGCTGGCCGTGATCAATCAATCTGGTCAACGCTGGCAGATGGAGCGCGATGGGCTCGGACGCGTGATCGCAGAGCAGGATTATTGGGGACAGAAAACGCAGTACAGCTGGGATAAGGGCAGCCGCCTGATCGCACGTCGCGATCCGCTTGGACGTGAAGTGCACTATGGCTACGATAAGGCCGGACGACTGAGTGAACGGCGCAGCGGTGATACCTTGCAGGCGACCTTTCACTACGATCCCTGCGGGCGGCTGGTGCTCTGCCAGAACCCCTGGCGACGACTCAGCTGGCGCTACGATGACGCGGGACGGTTACTGACAGACGATCAGGACGGCTTTCAGTTGCGCTATCAGTACGACTCACAGGGACGTCTGAGCGTGCGTGAAAGCGACAGCGGCCACCGGGTGGTTTACGGGTACGATGCGTACGCACGTTTACGCACGGTGCAACTGAATGGCGATACGCCGATCACGTTTGACTACGATGCCGCGGGACGCTGTATCCATGAACAGCTGTCTGAAGCACTCACGCGCACCCTGAATTACGACCATCAGGGACGGCTCACCTCACAACAGGTGCTGCAAAACGATTTGCCGCTGTTCGCCAGCGGCGTTGTCTATGACAAAAGCGGGAATATCACCGCGCGCGAGGACAGCCAGTGGGGCAGTGATCGCTACCGTTACGATCCTGTTGGCAGGCTGACGGCCCATATCGCCCCGGACGGCGCACTGCGAAAGTTTGTGCAGGATGCAACGGGTAACCCGTTGCAAACGCAAACCCGTGAGGTCAATGACAGCGCGGAAGGCTGGTTTCGTGAAGGCGTGCATCAGGGCGTACGTTATGTCTTTGACCGCGCGGGCGAGCTGCGTCAGCGGCGTCGAATGACAGAGACGACGAGCGAACAGGACGAAAAAGAAGATTTTCTCTGGGATGAGAATCGACAACTGATCGCGGTACGTAAAGGCAGCAGCCAGGTACGCTATGGCTACGACGGGCTTGGCCGCCGGGTGTTCAAACAAACCGACAGCGAAACCCGCTGGTTCTACTGGCAGGATGATGCGCTGGCGGGCGAGACGGTCACCCGCACGCACGCATCCTTAGCGGCGCTGAGTATCTTCGATACCGGCAGTCGCCTTAAGCGACAAAAAGCTCAGGCGGCGCTGTTCGGTACGATGCGGGAGTATGTGTATTATCCCGGCACGTTTCGTCCGTTGGCTTTGCTGACGCAGCAGGGCGACAGCAGGCAAAGCTGGCACTATCACTGCGATCCCAATGGCGCACCTGTCAGGCTGACGTCGGTGAGTGGCGAGATTGTCTGGGCAGAAAAAACCGGTGCCTGGGGTGAAAAAGGCCAGGTATTTGCTGACAGGATTGAAAACCCACTGCGTTTTCAGGGGCAGTATTTTGATGCCGAGACGGGTTTGCACTATAACCGCTATCGGTACTATGATCCGGAGATTGCAGGGTATATTAGTCAGGACCCGATAGGGCTAGCGGGGGGAATTAGCCCTTATCGTTATGGTCCGAATCCATTAGTATGGATCGACCCGCTTGGGCTGACGAATGAAGAAATAAGAACGTTGTTCCATTTCACTGATGCGAAAGGAATGGAAGGAATTAAAGATAGTCGTGTTATCAGGCCTTCTACTGGTGGCGTACACGCGCGATTTGGTGACGGACAATATTTCACTAATATTCATCCTGATACAATCGGAGGACGTACATTAAAAGACGTTAAGGGCTCTGATAAAATTTCGTTAGGCCAGCTGGCTGCTAATATATATGGTGATGCCAGAAAGTCTGGTAGCATCACGCATTATGTTGAAGTTGATGTGACAGGGTTGAATATAACAGAGCCAAGAAAAGGTACTTTTCTGGTCAAGAACGATAAAGATCTTGATGTTTCAAATCGAATAGTGAGTAGTGGGAGTTCATGCTAGTGGATAATAAAAGTTACTACCGTGCAGATTCAGAGTTTATTAAGGGTGAGGGTGTCGTTTATACCGAGTTTATCGGTGAAATAGCCACAAGGCAGATAAGCATTTTGGACGGAAGCTATTATTCATCGTCTTCAGTTACAGACTGGGATCAAGATGTTGGCTACTTACTTTATGATGGCAAGAAAAGTGAGTTGGATTTATCTGAATCTGAAACGATTACAGAAGAAATTTTCGAAGAACAATGGCGGAAAGGTTTTATCGATCAAGACGAAATGTCTTATATCCACAGTCATGTTGGAGATGCGTCAGTACCTTTAAAAGAATCTATTATGATTTTGCACATTGTTAATAATTTAGGCAAGTGGGGTAAAGGTTTTGTCCTTGCCTTGGCAAAAAAATACCCAGTGACTAAAGAGGTATATCTTTCTTCTGCAGCCAACGGTTATAAGATGGGAGACGTACAGTTCATTGAAGTCAACAAAAGTGATAAAATATTTGTCGCGAATATGGTTGCACAAGATGGCATCAAGACATCCTATAAAGATAATAAAAGATATGTTTCCTATGAAAGTTTAGAAGACTGCCTGAAAACCGTATGCGATTTTGCACTTTGTAATAGATTAGAGGTCCAGATGCCAATGCTGGGTGCGGGTTTAGGTGGTGGAGACTGGCAAGTAATTCTTGAAATAATAAAAAAAACTCTCGCCTATAAAAAAATCCACTGTCACATTATTAAATTAAATTAAACTTTGATAATGATAATAAAGGAAGGCTTGGTTAAGCCTTTCCTTTCTGCAGTCATTTATGTAAAGCATACGTAACGATATTCGATGCAGTTAAGTGATTACTGTTTCTTTCATCTGATTCAGCCTAAATGATGTTCTGACTTGGGCGCAACAAGTTGCGTCAATTTCAGTATTCCGGATACGTCGAATCGTCCAACACAATTAGCCAGCTTCCTCGCAGGATGATCTTACAAACCTACACCCAGTGTTGTTTGTTAAGACGATGATCCCCCACTCAAGCACACTTCTACTCGCTATCACTTTAAGCGCCACGACCGGCTTTACCGCCCCAATCACTCCACCGTTTCATTCTCAAGCTTCTGCCTTTTCCGCAGATTCGGAAACAGCGTCATCCATAGCCCGACCACCACCAGCGTCCCGACGCCACCAATGACGGCGGCAGGCACCGCGCCCATCCATGCCGCTAACAGCCCCGACTCAAATTCACCCAACTGGTTTGAGGTATTGATAAAGATGGCGTTAACCGCATTGACGCGACCACGCATCGTATCGGGTGTATCCAGTTGAACCAGCGCGCCGCGAATCACCATGCTTACCATATCAAAACCGCCCAGCGCCGCCAGCGCCAGCAGTGAGAGCCACAGTTGAGTCGAAAGGGCAAACAGCAGCGTTGCCAGGCCAAAGCCGGCAACGGAGCCGAACATAATCATGCCGACATGCTTTTCCAGTTTGTGGCGACTCAGCCAGACGCCGACCAACAGCGCACCTACCGACGGTGCACCGCGTAACAAGCCAAGGCCCCATGGCCCGGTGTGCAGAATATCCTGGGCGAAGATAGGGAGCAGTGCCGTTGCGCCGCCCAGTAGCACAGCGAACAGGTCGAGCGATATCACGCCGAGCACATCTTTACGTTCGCGGATAAAGCGCACGCCCATAAACATGTTTGACAGATTCATCGGCACGCGCACCTGAGGAGGGCGTTCGTAACGTAAGCGGCTTATTAAGATCAGCGACAACAAATAGAAGAGGGCGGAAACCCCGTAAACGACTTCGGGCCCCGCCACATAAAGCAGTCCGCCCAGTGTCGGTCCGACAATCACCGCGGCCTGACCGCCGACGGAACTGGCCGCCATCGCGCGCGCCAGAATCGGCGGCGGGACCAACGCAGGCAGCATAGAGGTAATGGCAGGCCATTCCAGCGCTTTAGCAAGGGAGATCAGAAAGACTAACCCCCAAATTTCAATTTGATCTGCCCAGTGCAGTAACGTTAGTGCCACCAGGCCGAGCAGCGCAGCCCACTCAATCAGTTGCCCAATGACGACGATACGACGACGGTCAAATTGATCGGCCAAATGACCTGCAGGCAAAGCCAAAAGTACCGAAGGCAGAAACTGCATCAGGCCAATCATGCCTAACGCCATTGCGCTGTGGGTAATCGCATAGATTTGCCAGCTGACGGCCACGGAAAACATCTGAAAACCAAATGAAGAACAGGTTCGGGCCAGCCAGAACGCCACAAATGACCGGTGTTGCAGCAACGATGCTTCGCCTGAAGAAACCCCTGTACGCATAATTATTTCCGTCCCGAAAACGCCTGATGGCGAAAGTAGTGGTACCAGCCTGATTCATGACTGCGATCTGGTTTTACTTTATCCAGGCTCCGGCAGGTGAATTCCGCTGAATGGCGTGAAGCGTTCGCCAGATGTGGCTGGAGATGCGCCTGCCAGAGCACGGTTAACATAGATTCCTAAATATTAGCACGCTCAATATTCACTTTGATAAATCGAAATGTTGACAAGATGTGATATCAAACCCGGTATGAATGTGATGATTGATCGGCTGTCTTTTCGTCAGGCAGGGGGACAAAAAGCGAGCAGGCGTAAAATGAAAGGTGACTTATCAGAGCTATTGGTCTTTTGTCGACAGGGCGATGATAAGATACAACCTGATGTTTTGACTGAGTAAGTAAAACCCGGTCAAAAATCAGAAAAGGGGCTGTCGCTGCGCATGACGGTTTTAACGTCACATTGGCGCCTCAACGTGTCACTGGCAGACTGGTCTTTTTTAAGACCGGACAGCCTACGCCAGGTGCTGGCGGAGACGTTTTTTGGCGGCCTGTGCTGAACGCCGGTCAACGCGACGGCAACAAAGCGCGTAGTCAGTCAACTCAGGGTTGAACGACCGTTGCCCATCAACCGGGATGCGTAAATATATAAACCTCCGTTTTGCGTCAATGCGCGCAAGCGGTGCAGACGGAGGTGATGATGTCCTTGAGTGTGTTACATTATTCAGGCACTTTTTTTCCATGGGTTTTCAGAGGTCCCAGCTAATGACGAATAAACAGGGTGTTTTAATTGTTAACCTTGGAACACCAAAAGAACCCACGCCTGCTGCGGTTAAAACATTTTTATCGAAATTTTTGCACGACTACAGGGTGGTTGATTTACCCAGAATCATTTGGTGCCCGATCCTGCATGGTGTGATTATCCCATTGCGTGCAAAGCGAGTGGCGAAACTGTACGCCTCTATCTGGATGGATGAGGGCTCGCCCTTGATGGTTTACAGCGTCCGTCAGGCCCGCCTGCTTCAAGAGGCGACGGGGATGCCCGTCGAGCTGGGGATGAGTTATGGTGAACCGAGTATCGGGGGGGCAATTGACCGACTTCTTGCAAAAGGCGTCGAGAAAATCATTGTTATCCCTATGTACCCGCAGTTTTCATCTTCAACGGTTTCATCTGTCTGGGATAGCGTGAGCCGTCACCTGCAAAAAATGAAGAACCGCTACACACCAGCCATCAATTTCGTCAATGACTATGCCGATCATCCGGCCTACATTGAGGGATTAAAAACCTCGGTGCTTGAGTCTTTTGAGGCGAACGGTGTGCCGGATGCATTGTTGGTTTCGTATCACGGAATACCGGTCAGGTTTTCCAGTGAGGGTGATAAATACCAGCAACGCTGTGAGTTAACGACCCAGTTACTCACTGACGCCCTCAATATGCCATCGCTGAAGATCATTATGACGTTCCAGTCCCGATTCGGCCGAGAGCCGTGGTTAACGCCTTTTACCGATGAGACGATTAAAAATCTGCCGAATGAAGGCATCAAAAGCCTGCATGTAATCAGCCCGGGTTTTGCAGCAGACTGTTTAGAAACGCTGGAAGAACTGGATGAGCAGAACAGGGAAATCTTCATGCATGCGGGGGGAACGTCGTTTACTTACATACCGGCGCTCAATGATAAACCCGTTCATATTGAGATGTTGCGACAGCTGGTTGACGGCGCGAAGTAAACATCAGGCAAGATGTCCAGATGCCGGTCAGCAGGCGGCTATGGCATGATTCACGGTGATACCCGATGTCGCCGTTCTTTCCGTAACGTGGTCAGGTGATGTTATTCTGACCACGCCAACCTATTCCGCGTGCTGTTTATTGAGCAGATAAAAAGCGTGGGATCACGCGACAGTCTGTTCTGATAAACCCGTCATCTCTCTGCACCCGCCTGCCAGAACAACGCGTAACTCCGAACGGAAAGAGCCTTGTCAGACCACACAATCGGGACTGACTTCCCTTAGCGCGTTCTCACATGCCGCGCCGCGAATCAGGATTAACGCTATAACTAACCGAGGGTTACGTTGTTTCTTTATTGTTTGGTTTTTGTTTGTTTTTGTTTTTTTGATTGTTCCAGGATGTTCATCACTTTTTAGCCAATGCGCCTACCCTATGCTTCAGTCAGCAACGGGGGGTGAATATGTTTATGGACGAGAGGAGAATCAATGTCCTTAATTTTCTGGATAAACATAATAGTGCAACGGTAAAGCATCTGGCTCAGTATTTTAGCGTAACGAAAGAAACCATACGCAGTGATCTGCGAATGCTGGCACAGCAGGGATATATTCAACGCTGTCATGGTGGCGCTATTATTATTCGTAAAAGCCTGCAATCAAAATTAATTTCCGAAACTGACAATGATTTTGAAGTTTTATTGAAAAATATCAAGCAGAGGAAATATGAGAAAGGTTCAGTGGATAATATGAAAAATAAAGTCTGTATTCTCGGCTCTTTTAACGTAGATATCGTGGCGAAAGTGGCTCGATTTCCGAAAGGCGGAGAGTCGCTGATGGCGCTGGGTAGCTCGCTTGGGCCGGGCGGGAAGGGCGCAAACCAGGCGCAGGCAGCAAGCCGTGCCGGGGCGAAAGTGCATTTTGTTTCTAAAGTAGGGAAAGATCAGTTCAGCCAGTTTGCTATGGAGCATCTCTCTTCCTCTGAAATTTATTCTTTTAAACTTTATCAGTCAGAAGAAGAACCAACAGGCAGTGCAATTATTTATGTTTCACAGGAGAATGGCGAAAACATGATCGCCATCTATTCCGGTGCAAATAAAACAATCAGTGAAAAAGAAATCGCGGAACTGAAAGAAGAGCTGGAAGATGCCAGCGTTCTGTTGCTACAACTGGAAAATAATTTTTTCGCCACGCTGAATGCCATGAAGTTGGCAAAAGCGCTGGGCGTAAAAGTCATTATGAACCCTGCACCTTATTCCTCCGATATTATTCCAGCGCTGGAATATATGGATGTTATTACGCCTAATGAAACGGAAGCGTCGCTGCTTTCCGGAATCGAGGTCACCAATCTGGAGAGCGCCCGTCGTGCTGCCACTGCCATCGCCGAACTGGGGGCTCGTTGCATCATTATCACGATGGGGTCCCGCGGCGCGCTGCTGTATGAGAATCAGCAGTTCCAGCACATTCCCGCTTTCCCCGCCGTGAGTATTGATACCACAGGTGCCGGAGATGCCTTTAACGGCGCGCTGGCTGCTTCAATTGCCGACGGTCAGCCGCTGATGCAGGCGGCAACCTTTGCCTCTGCCTTTGCCTCGCTGGCCGTTGAGCGCGAAGGCGCATCAAATATGCCGGAGCGCCAGCAGGCGCTTAACAGACTGAAAAGCAAAGTTTAATTGTTTTCTGACCACACTGTGGCTGTAAGGAAAAAAATGAAAGAGATTAACGGTGTTGTACCCGTCATGCTGACCCCATTTAACGCGCAGAACGAAATCGACTGGCCTGGCCTGGAGCGCCTGATTGAGTGGTACCTGCAGAAGGGCGTTGATGCGTTGTTCGCAGTATGTCAGTCCAGCGAAATGCAATTTTTAACGCTGGAAGAGCGCGTAAAGCTGGGACGCTTCGTTGTGGAGAAAACCGCAGGCCGCGTGCCGGTGATTGTTTCCGGGCATATCAGTGATGATATAGACGATCAGCGCAAAGAGCTGCTGGCGATGGCCTCTACCGGTGCCGATGCGTTAGTGCTGGTTACCAACCATCTCGATCCGAAGAACCAGGGCAGCGAGGTGTTCTACGCCACTCTGCAAACCCTGCTGGACGCGCTTCCGGAGAGCCTGCCGCTGGGGCTCTACGAGTGCCCGGCACCTTATCGCCGCCTTCTGACGGATGATGAGTTCTCATGGTGCGCCCGCAGCGGACGTTTCACGGTGCTGAAGGACGTAAGCTGCGATCTGGACACGGTAAAACGCCGCGTGGCGCTGGCCGAAGGTACGCGGCTGAATATCATTAACGCCAATGCCGCTATTGCCTGGCCCGCCATGCAGGCCGGTTCAAAAGGTTTCAGCGGGGTATTTACCAATTTCCATCCAGAGCTGTACGTCTGGCTTTATCACCACCACGCGAAAGATCCGGCTCTGGCCAATGAGCTGGCGACATTCCTGTCTCTTACTGCCGTGTCGGAAACGCTGGGCTATCCGAAGAATGCCAAAATCTTCCATCAGCGCCTGGGCACCTTCGAGAGCGAAGCCTGCCGGGTAAACAAAGAAAATGTGCTGGAAAAATTTTGGGGGCTGGGAGTGATTCTCGACCAGATCCGCAGCGGAACAGAATTCTATAACAATAAAATCAGCTGATTTATCCACCCTGTACCAGCACCAGAGGCTATGCCTCTCTCTGGCGCCCAAAATGAAGGTGCATTCAATGCGTAAGCAAGCCATAAACGATAGCGTATTAGTCCGTGCGGTAAATAAAGCAAAATGGCGGATTATTCCCTGCCTGATAGTGATGTATCTGATGTCATACCTTGACCGGGTGAACGTCAGCTTTGCCAAATCGGCCTATCAGGCGTCTACCGGTATTTCCGATGCGGCCTTTGCCTTTGGTGCCGGGATCTTCTTCCTCTCCTACGCGCTGTTTGAATTACCCAGCAACCTGCTGATGCACCGTGTTGGCCCCCGCGCCTGGCTGGTAAGGATTATGGTCACCTGGGGACTGGTTTCCGCGGCAGTATCCTTTGCCTGGAACGAGCAGACCTTTTATTTTCTGCGCGTGCTGCTGGGTATTGTTGAAGCCGGATTCTTCCCTACGGCGATCTATTTTATCGCCCAGTGGTTCCCTTCGCGTTTTAGGGCCCACATCATGGGGATCTTCTATTTTGGTTCTCCGATTGCGCTGATTATTGGCGGTCCGATTTCCGGTCTGTTGCTGGATCTGCACGGCTTTGGCGGCTGGGAAGGCTGGCAGATTATGTTTGCGGTAGAAGGTCTGGCAGCAAGTGTGTTGGGCGTGGTTCTGTGGTTCTTCCTGCGTAATTCACCGAAGGAGGTGAGTTGGCTGACTGCGGAAGAGAAACAGGTGCTGACTGCCGCGCTCGACGAAGAGAAAGCCGACAAGGCTCGCGCCGGACATACCCGCTTCATCGACGCGATTAAAAGCCCGGTACTGCTGCACTTTGCCGCCATCTACTTCCTGATCCAAATTACCGGATTGGGCGTCGCATTTTATCTGCCTACCCAGGTTGCCGCGCTGCTGGGCGTAAAGATTGGTCTGATGGTCGGCCTGGTGACCGCGATTCCTTGGTTATGCGCGTTGGTTGCCGGAGCCACCTGGCCGGGGCTGGCTGCCCGTCTGGGCCGAGCTCGCCTGTTTGGGGCCATCTCGCTGTGCTGCATTGCGTTTGGTCTGATCGTCTCCGCCCATGCTTCCCCGCTGTTAGCCATTGTCGCACTCAGCTTCGTCACGATGGGGATTATGACCGCCCAGCCCATCTTCTGGACCTGGCCTACCCGCTACTATGGTGGTGCGGCGGCGGCGGCAAGTTTCGCCCTGATCAACAGCTGCGGCGCGGTAGGGGGCTTCGTTGCGCCGAACCTGCGTACCTGGGCTGAAATCTACTTCCAGACGCCGGCTGCCGGCCTCTACGCGCTGGCGATTGCCGCCGTGATTGCTGTCGCCCTGTTTGTTTTACTGCCTTCGGAAGAGAAAAAAACATCAGAAATCAAAGGAAAGAATTATGAACGCAACAACACCTGAAAAAATCGTAGTATTCACCGAGCAGTTTAAAAACAGCGATCCTGTCTTCGATCCGCTGCGGCAGGCTGGCTATGACGTTGAGGTAAATGAAACCTTCAGGTTGCCCAATGAGCAGGAACTGATTAGCAAACTTCAGCAGAACGTGGTGGCGACCATTGCCGGAGGCGAACCCTATACCGAAAACGTCTTCGCTCAGGCCCCTAATCTGAAAATCGTTGCCCGCTGGGGGGTTGGCTACGACAAGGTAAACGTCCCAGCGGCTACCGCTGCCGGCGTGCCGATTGCGATGGCGTTTGGTGCCAACCACGAAAGCGTGGCTGAATTCGCCTATGCGATGGCGCTGACTCTGGCCTGTCGTCTGCCGCAGCGTGATGCAATGGTCAAGCGCGGCGAGTGGTTCTTTGACGGCTTCCACCCCGGTCTTTGGGGGCGTACCGCGGGCGTGATCGGCCTGGGCCGCATCGGCTATGCCATGGCGCGCCGCTGCCATGCGGCGGAGATGCGCATCCTGGTGTGTGATCCGTGGGCCAGCGACGAACTGCTGGCCAGTGTGAACGCCGAGCGGGTCGATTTGGAAACCCTGCTGCGTAACGCGGATATGGTCTCGGTGCATGCGCCGTCCACCCCGGAAAGCCACCATACCATTAACGCCGATACCCTGGCGATGATGAAACCCGGCGCGATCCTGGTGAATACCTCTCGCGGCCCGCTGATTAATGAAGAAGCACTGGTTGAGGCGCTGAAAAGCGGTCATTTGGGCGGCGTGGGGCTGGATGTCTACGAAGTGGAACCGTTACCGGCCAGCTCACCGCTACGCCAGTTCGACAATGTTCTGCTGTCACCACACGTTTCCGGTATGGACCGCATGGCTGAAAGGCTGGTCACCGAGCGTTGCATCAACAACATCCTTAATTATCTGAAAGGGGAGAAAGACGCCCTGAAACCTTACGTTATCAACCCAGAAACCCTGAAGTAACGGGCATACCGCACCGGTGAAAACCGGTGTGGGCTATGCCTGCACCCGTGAACGCGTACCCGATATAACATTAAAAATGTTCATCTAATGAATCCTAAAAACCGTTATATCACCGCGTTGTCACTGTTTTCGGCTCTCTCTGCTTCTGCCTTTGCGGGCACCCGCCCGGCGGATACCACGTTCGCACTCAGCCGCTCGTTTGCCGGAAATACCTGGTGCCAGCAGATAATGACTGTCTGGAACCCGGCAGCGGAAGACGGCATCAGGCAGGGATTAGTGGCAAACCAACCGGGTCAACGCCGATAACGCCGCGCAGCAGCAGGCCAGCTGCAACACCTGATCTTTTAAGGCGGGAAAGCGCTAGCGATTGATGCTGCCTAATCCAACGCGCTGCTTGGGTCAATCCAGGAAGCCTGTAATCAGGGCATGGTGGTGGCGCTGATGATAGCCCCTGAGCCAGGCCGGGATTCGCCACATTGATCCGATAGTTGAGATACCAGAGACGTGAACTGCCTGGATTGATTAAAAGGGACAGGCCATGAGAATCGGAAACTTTGAGCGGATGAGTTTAGGCTGCGGATGGTCGTGCCGTTCAGAGACGTAGAGTGGTCACGCTATAATCGTACTGAAATGACACCCAATAAGACCACCCATCTTGCCCGATGCGGAGGGAAAACTGAAAATGCATCGGGAAGGATTTTCACGCTAACTTGTTGAATCTAAATCGTATAAAGATTCGTGAAGACGCATGAAAACAAGAATGTGGCTCCTCTGACTGGACTCGAACCAGTGACATACGGATTAACAGTCCGCCGTTCTACCGACTGAACTACAGAGGAATCGTGTGAACGAGGCGCATATTAGCGAGGTCGCTCTGGTGTGTCAACAGCAAAAAAGCGGTTAGCATTCAACTGGCTAGCTTTAATGCAAAGCGTTCGCGAAGTAAGCAGATCAGCCTTCCCCGGCCTGCATTCTGCTTAGCGGGTCCTGCTGATAAAATTGCTGAAGATGTGCATACATCGCCGGAAAACGTTCCGTTAACAGGGCAGGGGCGGTAAAGAAATACTCGGAGAGCACTGCGAAACATTCTGCGGGATCGCTGGCGGCATAAGGATCGATACTGGCCGCCTGTTCACCGACTAAATCAACCTCATTTTCGATGTCCGCCATCGCCTCACGCAAGTCTTTTTCCCACTGGGCGACGTCACGGAGCGGGATCAACGGGACACCGCTGGTGTAGCCGCTTCCGCGGGCATCCAGCTTGTGTGCCACTTCATGAATGACCAGGTTATAGCCTGACAGGTCGAAGGAATCCTGAATATCGAGCCAGTTAAGGATAACAGGGCCCTGGGTCCAGCTCTGCCCGGCATGGACAGCAGGCGCATGATGGACAAGACCCGTTTCATCCTGCCACTGATCTTCCACATTAAAGGGTTCAGGATAGATGAGCACTTCATGAAAGCCATCCAGCCAGTCAAGCCCCAGTTTCAGCACCGGCAGGCAGAACAGCAGAGCGATACGGACGGTGCGGTGCGCATCAAGCTGACAGCCTTCAAGCGGAACCAGTTTCTTTTGCTGCAGAAAGCGTTGCCCCAGTTCAATCAACCATTGCTGTTCATCGGGGCGGAGTAGGGTAAAAATCGGCTGTGCCAGACCGGCCTGCCAGGGCAATTCGATCACGGCAGTGTCGCTATGTGTTTTCCATGGCCATTTGAACATCGTAAGTCCCGCACTGAATCGAGCTGTCGCAGAATCCTGAGAGACCGGACAGGAAAATGCCAGCATCAGAACCTCATGCTGGCATTGTCGGGCTTCAGGAATGAAGACGTTATATTCAACCTGTTAGCAAGAAAATTGTCTGTGATTCAGCCCGCAAAGCGCAGGCTAAGTTTACTCACGTTCGGCGCGCTGAAACTCGATCACCCACACCCACGGGTTTACCTGCCAGCTGGTTGCGCCGTACTGCTTTTGCCAGGCCTTGCGATAGGCTTCTTTTGGCATTTCTGAATTGACATTCATGGTGAAAAAATTATTCAGAAAGTGCGAATCGGTTTGAACGCCTTCCGCCATGATGTCATCTTCGCTGATGTCCTGGATTTGCTCCGCACGCACATCCGTGATGAGCAGATTTATACGGCTGGCCCAGCGCGGCATATGTATCGCCGTTTGCCAGCCAAACTGCTCCGCGTCCGGTCCACCCAAGGTATGCTGCCCCAGTTCATTGCTGTCCGCCCGGTACTGGCAAAATTCTGGCGAACGGAAAGGCACGGGATCGCGTTCATAATCCGCCAGCGTACTTTCTGGCACAATCGGGCCACGCCAGGTTTCGCGCACCCAGAGTAGGTCGCCCGGCATGCCATAAGGGCAGTGATAACGAATGTCGTTCATTGTCATCATTTTATCGCCATGCAGGTGGTTCGCCTGAACATCAAAAGCATGAACCCCTTCATGGTGATCCTGCCCCGGACCGAAAGCCTGCGTTTTCATTATGCGCCGGGTTTGCGTTTGTTGGCCAACTAACAGGGCACGAACCCGCTGTTCGGAAAAAAGAATCGGCCGCTCTTTCATGGATTACCTCTTTTTATTAGTAGAACCCGGTTACTGCTAAAACAACAAGGGCATCTAAATGGTGGCAATATCATAAAAACTATAAATCATTACCCTTAACAATTTGCTGTCTTATAGCCATCTGAGCATTGGTGATTTTTGCCCCGAAAAAGGGGAGCGGATAAAAAATCAACAACGCGGGTGTAAATGCGCGTTCCGGGACATCTGATAGTGAGAATACAGTACGTTATATCGGCAAAAATAGGAACCTTTTCAGATTAATCTGTCTGTCACTTTCGCCGATTTTATTGATAAGTGCGATCGGGTTATGTCATGTTTTTTGTGCCTCTTCGATAAAATGCCTTTCAGAAATCATTACATTTATTAAACTAATTAACCTGCCTGCAATTAAATCAGTCAAGGCTGAAAAAGCAGCAAATGGCCGTTTTAATTACGTCAAAATGCTATAAAAATGATCAGCGTCTCATTTTCTTTAAGAATTTAAAGGTTCAAAAGGTGATTAACGTCCGCTGTGTAAAGAAAATGTCATTAGCTATTCGCTATGATGGTAGGCCGTAAGCGCTTAAATCGTCGTCAATCAGAACGCACTTCAACCCCGACAGGAAAGAGACTATGTCACTCACTCTTTGGCAGGCTCGCTATGAAACCTGGTTTGAAAACAACTGGATTCATGATGATGGCGCGCATGATATCGCACATTTACGCCGCGTGTGGATGAGCGCTCAGCGCATTATGACCGGCACCCAGGCCGATCCGCTGGTGGTCCTGACCGCGTGTTATTTCCACGATGTGGTGAATTTACCGAAAAATCATCCTGAGCGTCATAAGGCATCCACCTATGCCGCCAGTGAAACGCAGCGCATTTTACAGCAGGACTTCATCGATTTTCCTGAGGAACTGATCGAGCAGGTAATGCATGCCGTTCAGGCACACAGCTTCAGCGCGGCCATTACGCCAAAAACCCTGGAGGCGAAAATTGTGCAGGATGCCGACAGGCTGGAATCGCTTGGTGCAATCGGCCTTGCGCGGGTGTTTTACACGGCAGGTACGATGAATCGCCCCTTATTTAACAGTGCGGACCCGCTTGGTAAAGATCGGGAACTCAATGATGTAAAGTGGACGCTGGATCACTTCCAGACCAAGTTACTGCGGTTGCCAGAAACCATGCAAACCGAAGCGGGGCGCATGCTGGCAGAACACAATGCTGACTTCCTGGTAGGCTACATGGCCAAGCTGTGTGCGGAGCTGCAAGGCAATTTAGTGGGCCTGGATGAATCGGTGCTTCGCGATTTTAGTCCCTTACACGCTGAATATTAAATTTTTATGACAGTATAGGAATCGATACAGTCATCCGGTAGCGTGGGAGTAATAACAAAAAGGAGTGATGAAATGACCGAAACTGTTAATTTAACGATTAAAATTGATCCTGCATTGAAAGAACATATCAAACAGCTGGCGCTCGAAAATCAGGTGTCAATGAGCCAGGAAATCGTGCAACGGCTTCAGGCGAGCCTGAATGCGCCTTCTCAGCCCATCATTGACAGCCAGAACACAGAGGAAGAAGCCTCGGATGCATTAAACTCAAGCGAAATTAAGCAGCTCCGTACGCTGCTTAAGAAGCAGAGCAAGAAAAAGAAATAACAAAAATCCGACGTGAATGCCGTTAAGACAATAAATAAAAGCCGCCTTTAGTACAGGCGGCTTTTTTACGACTCAAGCTTTACGGCTACAGCGTGATACGGAACTGCTGGACGCTTTCGGCCAGGCGTGCAGCCTGTTGTTGTAAGGTATCAACCGTGCGGCCCTGTCGGGCGCTGAGCCCTTCATTCGTCTGAAGTTGTTTATCCAGCGCCACCACCTCTGCGGCAATGCCGGTGACGCGTCGACTTTGTGCCGTGGCGTTTTCCTGCAGCTCTTTTAGCTGCGCCACGACGGCGCTGACTGACGCGCTGATCTGGTTAAACAGCGCTTCCAGCGATTTCACCTTATTGAAGCCCTCTGAAATGTGCAGCTGCGTATTATTTACCAGGCCATTAATTTGTTGAGCAGATTCGCCACTCTTATTGGACAGATTTCCCATTTCTTTCGCGACCACGCCAAAACTGCGTCCATAAACCCCCGCATGGGCGGATTCAATCGCGGCGTTGAGCGCCAGCAAACGCGTTTGCAACGACAGGCCATCCAGCATCGCAACGATACCGGCAATTTCCCCTGAGGAATCCACGATGTGGCGCATCTGAACCTCCATTTCATCCACCTGAAGCGTGCACTGCTGCATCAGATCATCGGCGAAATGGGCCTGCTCGGAGGCCTGCTGTGAAAACAGGGTACTGTTTTCAACTTCTTCAGACACGCGGTGTAAACGCTGTGAAATATGGCTAAAGCTGCTGTTTTGCGCTGTATATTGCTCACTCACCTGTTCATTGGTGTGCTGCATTTCACGCGTTCCGTCTGCCACACTTGCTGCAATGGTATTAATTTCTACCACAATGGCGCGCAGCCCCTGGCGCATCTCCGCCACCGCATTGAACAGTTTAGCGGTTTCCAGCGACTGCAAACGAGGCGGAACCGGGCAGCTAATTAAGTCCCCGGTTGCGATATCCTGTAACTGACGGCTGGCCAGGCGTAATGGAATGATCACACCTCGCAGCAACAGTACGCCGCCGGTGAGCAGCAGCGTAAACAGCAGCGCGGTTACCATCAGCGACAGGTTGCGGCTTTCAGTCAGCGTTTGCAGCGTCAGGCTGTTTACGGCAGTGAGTTGCTTATTGGTCTGGGTGATTTCGTTAAACCATGCGCTATTAAACTGCTGCTGATAGGCCTGCATCGGTACCATAAAAAAGGCATCGATGTTGTTCGCCCCCAGACCTTTCAACTGCTCTTCTAATCCCTGGGTCAGCAACACAAATCCCTGCTGAAGTTCGCCGCCAGGCGCCGCGTGATAGTTGGCAAAAAGCTGTTCCGCATGCAGCAAAGACGATTTAGCGGTCTCCGCCAGGCTTTTCCAGCTGTCAACGGAACCGCTTTTCTGATCTTCCATCAGATAAAGGCCGGCGCGATGGCTGTTATCGCTGGCTGTCAGCAGCTCAACGCGCGCACGATCCAGCAAAGCCAGCCGGTCACGCATGGCGCTGGCCTGGGTCAGGTTGACTTGGGTATGGCTGACCTGAGCGGTAAGCAGAACAATACCTATGGACTGCAATAAACAGAACAGCACCACAAAGAGCATAAAATTCCCGCGCAGGCTGGTCAGCCAGGTGGGGATGGCGGGAAGTATAAACCTGGGGCGTTGCTTCAGAACGCGCAGCGACAATAAAGTGAGAGGTGACATCATTCTACCCATCAAGTGAAAAAGCAGCAGTATTCTGGGCTTGCGTGACGATGTTGTGACAATCCCACCGGGTAGCAGGAAAAGAGAGGAATCGTTGCGCCTAAGCGCAACTTTCAGTGTGAGTCAGGCTTTTAAATCGCGGATATACGGTGAAAGTAGCTGTGCGACGGCGGCAAATACCGGCACTACTACGGAGTTACCAAATTGTTTGTAGGCCTGGGTGTCGGACACCGGTATACGGAACGGTTGACTGTCTGCGGTATCAAACCCCATTAATCGCGCGCATTCCCGTGGCGTTAAACGACGCGGACGTCGTGCCATATTCCGGGCATCAAGAAAGTCGGCTTCGCCTTTTTCCCGATCCCAACCGCGATCGATTAAAATTTCCGAGCCATCTTTATAGTAGCGGGCTGACAGGGTTCGCACACAGCACTGTTGATTTTGCGGATCGTTGAGGCCAAAGCCGAAGCCGTTCCCCAGTGCCTTGTGCTTTTTGGCGTAATCATAGAGATAACGCCATAATACGGGCGACAAAATGTATTTTTCGTCAGGCTGAGGCTCCAGCAAACTTTGTAAGCTGGGGACCTGTGCAGGAAAAAATTTGCGGATATCGCGCAGCGTAAACTGTTCTGAACCGGCAATATCCCGCCGGATGCCGACCAGAACGATACGTTCTCGGTGCTGTGGCAGAAAATAGCGTGCATCAATCACTTTAGGATCGGGGGACGTGGCATCTGCATCCGCCACGTCGTATCCCAGCTCATTCAGCGTTTCCATAATGATCGCAAAGGTCCGGCCTTTATCATGGCTCTTGAGATTCTTCACGTTCTCCAGGACGAAGAACGGCGGCTTCTTCGCCGCCAGAATGCGTGCAACATCAAAAAACAGCGTGCCCTGAGCCTGACATTCAAACCCATGCGCCCGGCCCAGTGCATTTTTCTTGCTGACCCCGGCCAGGGAAAAAGGCTGACAAGGAAAGCCGGCCAACAGAACCTGATGATCGGGAATTGCTGCATCAATTGACTGATAAATCGCCTGTTCGTCCGTGAGCCCGGCGGGCTGCGTCACCTGGCGGATATCCGTATTAAAATGGTGTTCCTGCGGATCGCTGTAGTGATTGGCCCGATAAGTACGAATCGCCTCTTTATTCCATTCACTGGTAAATACGCATTTACCGCCGATACGTTCAAACCCACGTCGAATGCCGCCGATGCCGGCAAACAGATCGATAAAGCGGAAATCGGGTGAATCATAATGCGCCGGCCGTGAAGGCAATAACGCCTGTAACAGTGATCGTTCCGCAGAGGCCAGAGAGGGCAACGCGCGCTTGCCCTGACGAATACTGTTCAGCAGCGGCGGCGTCCAGTGCGAAAAGCCTGCCTGATGCAAACGTTCGACCACATCCCGGACCGAATAGATCGACAGCACCTGGTGTAACATGTTCAGTTCATCGGAATGCAGAGCAGCGGGGAGAAGAGGTTCAGCGGGTGCGACGGCGTGCATGCAAATATCCTTAACAGTGAAGCGCCTATGCTAACACTCCTTGCCCAATGAGGAAATCCGCAGGCACGGGGTTAGACGGTGTTTCCGTGTGCGCGGGCTTCAAAAAAGAGACAATTGTTGCCCGCGTCGTCACGGAACGCGTGGACATCAAGCTAAATATTTGCCCCACTTTGATGGCGCTGGCTTTCACTTTTCAGGACGGCGACTAAAGTTGAATAAGTCGCTATTAAGGAGGTGCTATGGTCGACGTTCACTCCAGCGAAACGCGCAGTAAAAATATGCGCGCCATTCGTCAGCAGGACACAGCCATCGAGCAGCGGATAGCTTTGTTGCTCAAAGATCGTGGATTTACCTACCGGGTACAGGACAAAAATCTACCGGGCCGGCCCGATTTTGTCGTGACGTCGCATCAGGCCATTATCTTTGTTCATGGCTGCTTCTGGCATCGCCATCACTGTTATTTGTTTAAAGTGCCCGCCACGCGCACCGAATTCTGGACGGGCAAAATTAACAGCAATGTGGAGCGCGACCAGCGTTACGTCCGGCAGTTACGGGAAAATGGCTGGAAGGTACTGATCATCTGGGAGTGTGCGCTACGCGGTAAACTCAAACTGGACGATGAGGCGCTGCTTGAACGCCTGGAAGAGTGGCTGCTGGCGATGAGTGACAGCGCCGAGATTGATCACCAGGGCATTCATCATTACCGCGAGAGTGAATGAGCCAGCCTTGCTAATCCGTCGCGTAAAAGGTTAGATAGACGCTTTTCCGTGACCGGGAGCCCAAAATGAGCAGCATAAAACTGACGGTTAAACGCCTTTATCAGATTCGTGATGAGCGCATGGTGAACACCAAAGCCACCGCCAGAATCTATGCTGGGGAAACGCTGGTGGCCACGGAAGAGATTACCGGGATGACGGAAAGCCCGGTCAGTAAATATCTGCATATGGCGGGTCCGTCCGGACAAGCAGTGCGTGTCGAATGGGATTGTGAGGGCATCGCTGATATGACCGTGACAGAAATTGAACGATGCCCGTGTTGTCAACATAACGAACCGGAACAGGCACCACGGTGAACACCGCATCGCCTTGCACATCGTCGAGGATGATGTGTTGCGGCTGATGCAGGCAGAAACCGTTGCTGATGACCGAATAAGGGAAATATTTTGGCAGGAACCAGTTTATTAACGCTACTTGATGATATCGCCACGCTGCTGGATGATATCTCGGTAATGGGAAAAGTCGCCGCAAAGAAAACGGCAGGGGTGCTCGGTGACGATCTGTCACTGAATGCACAGCAGGTGAGCGGTGTGAAAGCCAACCGCGAGTTGCCGGTCGTGTGGGGCGTTGCCAAAGGCTCCTTCCTGAACAAACTGATATTAGTGCCATTGGCGCTAATTATCTCCGCGTTCGCGCCCTGGCTGATTACGCCACTGTTAATGATTGGCGGGGCGTACCTCTGTTATGAAGGCGTGGAGAAAGTGCTGCACAGCCTGCAGCATGATAAACAAGAAAACTCGCCAGAGGCGCGTCAGGCACGTCTGGATAAGTTGTCCAAACAAGATCCGCGCGATTTCGAAAAGAAAAAGATCAAAGGCGCTGTGCGAACCGATTTTATTCTGTCAGCCGAAATCGTCGCCATCACCTTAGGCATCGTCTCCGAAGCTCCGTTACTGAATCAGGTCGTGATCCTGGCAGGTATCGCGATTCTGGTCACGATTGGCGTCTACGGCATTGTGGCCGGCATTGTTAAAATTGATGATTTGGGGTTCTGGCTGCGTGAAAAATCCTCACGCGTGGCGCAGGCGCTGGGTGCGGTATTACTGGCCGCTGCCCCCTGGTTGATGAAGATTCTGACCGTGGTCGGCACGCTGGCGATGTTCCTGGTCGGTGGCGGCATTATTGTCCATGGCCTGACCCCATTACATCATCTGATTGAAAATGCGATTGCACCGTTCAGTGCGCTGGTTTCAAGCCTGCTCAGTAACGGCGCAAACTTAGTGATTGGTTTTATCATTGGGTCAATCGTGCTGTTAGTGGTTAACCTTATTGCCAAACTGCGTGAGTCATCGGTATAAAAGCGCATTCTTTAACGCGTTCTGGGGAGAAAACTATGAGCGACGACATGTTTGAATTTGATATTGATGCTCAGTTAGAGCAGGCCGAAGCGAAGGCAGAAAAAAAGGCGGCAGAAGTGCCAGAAGACCTGATTGACGACGCCGATTGCGAAGGCTGCAAAATCTAATCTACTCAACCCCCGAAGCGGATAATGCCTTATCCGCTTTATTTATTTCCGCTATATCCTTCTACGTTATTCTGAATTAGCCATTTTTATGCGCGTCTTAACAGCAGCAACTCTTTTACCGTGCTATAAAGAAATGGTTTCAATGACAGCCAATTCTCAAAGAGGGCGCAACATGGTTTTTGCAATCAGTGATGAAGTACAGCATAAGGAAGGCGGGCAAACGATGGTGGTGACCGGACATGCCAGCGGCATGGTGGAATGTCGATGGTATGATGGTTATGCGGTCAGGAATGAAGCTTTTCGCAGTGATGAGCTTAGTCATTCCAGCGAATCGCAGCCCCAGTTTACGTCCTGATTTCTGCCGTCCAGGCCTGTGATTGCTCACTGGCCTGGCCGATTTTATGCTACCTGGCTTACACGCCGTTATCACAAGGCGCGCGCAGCATCAGACGTTGCCGTCGTTATCCTCTTCTACCGCTTTATAAATACGCTGCAGAATATCCGGAAAAGCCGACTGGACCCGACTCCAACTGGGGATAAAGGGTTTATCATTTGGGCGCTCAATAAATGACTGTCCGGCGTCAAGAATCGACTGCGTAAACATTTCGACGGCGGCTTCCTCAACGTGCTGATCGAATTTCAAACCGTTCATGGCCGCTTCGTGATTATAGATTTCCATCATATCCAGCGCATTACGGTAATAGGTCGCTTTAAGCACCCGGAAGGAGTCACTGGTTAACGGCACGCCCATGGTCGCCAGCTTGCGCAGCAGTGACTGAACAATATCGTTGCTCATGCGCTTCAGGCCGCCGGTGCCATCATCTTCCGCCAGCGGCTGATGTTTGTGGTCATAGTTATCCGCAATCTCCACCTGGCACGACTGGCGTGTGGTGTAGTTACGGTAAATTTCCGAGAGCACGCCGATTTCCAGTCCCCAGTCACCCGGAATTTTGATGCCATTAAGCACGTGTGTCCGCATCGCAAATTCGCCGGAGAGCGGGTAGCGAAAGCTGGACAGATAATCAAGGTATTCGGAGTGACCGTAGACTTTTTGCAATGAGCGCAGCAGCGGGCCCACCAACAGGCGACCTACGCGGCCGTTCAGCTTGCCATCGGCAACCCGTGCGTAAAACCCTTTACAGAACTCATACTGGAAAGCCGGGTTCGCCAGCGGGTAGAGCAGGCGCGCCAGCATGCCGCGTTCGTAGGTGACGATATCGCAGTCGTGCAGTGCGACACAGCTGGTGCGGTCCGACGCCAGCGTATAGCCGGTACAAAACCATACGTTACGGCCCTTGCCCGGATTGGTGGGCGATAAGCCCTCTTTGTCGAGTTCCGCGTCAATGGCTTTGAGCCTCGGGCCATCATTCCACAGGATACGGTGACGCTGTGGCAGTCGGGAAAAAAACTCGCGGGCATGAAGAAACTGATCGCGGTCAGCCCTGTCCAGCCCGATGACAATTTCATCGAGATAGGGCACCTTAGCCAGCTCATCCACGATTTTCGTCAATGCCGGGCCTTCCAGTTCGGAAAACAGCGATGGCAGGATCAATCCCATTTTGCGCTTACGGGCAAAGCGCACCATTTCCTTTTCCAGTGACTCAACGCTGCGGTGCGTAAGATTGTGAAAGTTAGTAATTACGCCATTCTGAAAAAAATCACTCATTGCATCATCCTTATGGGGTTGCCAGAGGAACAACAGCTTTTCATGGCTGAGTCAAAAAATGGTCCAGACCTTCACGCCAGCCTTCCGGGCCATGATGTGTCGTATGGAAAACCCGGTCATCATCCGCGCGCTGCAGAGTGACGGGCGTCTTGCTGTAGCCCTTTATCACTACGGCATAATCGACCGCATCCAGCATCGGGGCATCATTTGGCCCATCGCCCAGGCCGACAGTGATATACGGCTGGTCTGTCTGGTGCGACAGCAACCAGCGTAAGGCTTCTCCTTTGCCGCTTCTGGCGGGCATCACATGCCAGAAACGACCGCCCTGGGTCAGGGAAAGATGATAGTCAGCAAGTGCTGCGCGAAAACGATTGAACGCCTCATCGGTATCCCGCCAGACGATCACCTCGGATGCGTCACGTTGGCGGGCGAGGGCGGCATCCGCCTCACTCAGGCCGGTCATGGATGACACATCGACATCGCTAAAGTCATGAAAGCCGGTAAAGCGGAACTGCTGCCGTAACGTGGCCAGAACCCGACAAATCGACTTATAGTTCATTTTATCGTCCGGGATACGAACGCTTTTGCTGTCGTCGAGGTAGAGCACCGCACCGTTCTCAGCAATAAAAGGCGCGCCCACAACGCCGAGTTTGCGTTGCAGGGGCAGGATTTCAGCCGCCGTTTTACTGGAGCAAATAATTAAGGGGACAGCGTGCTGCCTCAGCCTGTCGAGCCACTCTGCGGCGGCATCCCAGTTGTAATCGTGGTGGTCAAGCAGCGATCCATCGAGGTCGGTCACTATCATCAGCGATTCATTCAAATTGGGCATCCTGATTTCCTTCACTCTGGTTTGACACTACAGCGTAGTCATTACGTTTTAGTGTAGTTGAGTCTACAGCAGGCTTTGATTTGCGCAGTGGAAGCTTTATAACCAGGAGGATTCCTAAAACCGGAAGAGGGGAAAAGCCGGTTCCGTCATATCGTGCATCGATTATTGCTGAATTAACAAGACAGAGAAGTGGGTTTGACCGCGCGGACGGCAATGAGGTGAGTAAAACACGCATGGAAAAGGCTTGTTATGGCTTATGGGAAGCGTAGTCTCGAAGAGCACTATGACTTCCCTGATGTAACGAATTGACTACTTACCTGGCTCGCGCCGGGTATTTTTTTGTGTGCGCTATGGCGACAGGCGCGCGGCTTGTCGTCTATCGGCTTATCTCGCCATAACGGCAATCCTGAATATCCATCTCACATTGCTCGGCGGGTTCACGGCACAGCCCGGCACGATGATCATCCGCGAGCGAGGATGAATGCTTTTGTTGAGAAAAGTAATCCTGAAGATCGCCAGTGCTTTCAGGCTGTATCGCCTTAAGCAGCGCGTCCATTTCTCTGTCTCTGTCGTTCTGATCGGGTAAGTGGGGAAGCGTCATGGCATGCCTCCAGCGGTCAGTGTGAGCAATAAATATACAACTTAGCGGAAAATGCGGGGGCAGGGAAGTTAAAAAAAAGCCCGCGCTGCGCGGGCAAATAATCCTTGTTACTTTGGGTGTTGTATTTCCTGGGGAGGAAAGCAACGAAATGAAGCTTATCTGTTCTGCCTGTTAAACGTCTCGCAGGGAAATGTCAGGAAAATGAAAAAACGCATTACTCAGATTTACCTGACTTTTGCTGTAACCTGGCAAAAAGGGGCTATATTTGATAACAAAACGTTTTTTATCAATACCTAAAGGAATGGTTATGGACTTACTTCGAATTCTTATCGCGATCTTACTCCCCCCACTCGGTGTTTTTATGCAGGTGGGTTTTGCAGGCGCGTTCTGGCTCAATATCTTACTGACGCTATGCGGATACATCCCGGGTATCATCCACGCTGTCTGGGTTATCGCACGTCGCTAACGCCTGCATTACGGGCGCTCTTCGATTAAACTGTTCAGCAGGAAAATATCAGGAGAGTCGTAAATGAAGGTAGACGATCGCGTCAGTGTTAAAACGGATGGCGGGCCACGGCGAACCGGCACAATTCTTGCCGTAGAGCCTTTTAGTGAAGGCACAATGTTTCTGGTCGCGTTGGAAGATTACCCGCAGGGTATCTGGTTTTTTAACGAGAGCAGCCATCAGGATGGCGTTTTCGTCGAACCCTATCCTTCCGCCTGACGCCTGCGCGTAACCGGTAAAAAAATTGCCCTCTGCATAGTGATACGCAGAGGGCGATTTTTTTCTTACTTGTCTGCCTGCCAGTCAGATAATGTCTGGCAGTGTGGCTAAAGCTTCAGCGTTTTTTAAAACGTTTCCCAGTTCTCGTTGCCGTGAGTGACCGCGGCTGGACGTAACGTTGGCGCGGAAACTTTTGGGGCTGTATCCGGTTGATAAGTTGACTTCGCTACCGGCGTATCCTGTAAACGGAACGCGGCGACCGCTTTCGTTAACTTACCCGCTTGATCTTCCAGTGAGGACGCTGCTGCAGAGGCTTCTTCAACCAGCGAGGCGTTTTGCTGTGTAACGTTATCCATCTCAGTCACGGCCTGGCTGACCTGCTGAATACCCCGGCTTTGTTCATCGGAGGCCGCGGCAATTTCCGACATAATATCGGTCACCCGACGGACCGCTTCTACGATCTCGCCCATGGTGCTGCCGGCTTCACCCACCTGCTGTGAACCACTGCTGACCAATTTCACGGATTCTGCGATTAGCGATTCGATTTCTTTTGCAGCCTGCGCACTGCGCTGGGCAAGGTTGCGTACTTCACTGGCGACGACCGCAAACCCGCGTCCCTGTTCACCTGCACGCGCAGCCTCAACCGCGGCGTTAAGCGCCAGAATATTGGTCTGGAAGGCAATGCTGTTGATCACGTTGGTGATCTCGGCAATTTTCTTCGAACTGCCGGAGATGTCGTTCATGGTTTTCACCACGCCGTTCACCATATCACCGCCACTACGTGCCTTGCCTGATGCATCAGCGGCCAGCTGGCTTGCATGGTGCGCATTATCAGCATTCTGTTTTACCGTGGCCGTTAGCTGTTCCATGCTGGCTGCGGTTTGTTCGAGTGCGGCAGCCTGTTGCTCTGTACGAGAAGAAAGGTCGGTGTTGCCAGCCGTAATTTCACTTGATCCCTGATAAATCGCAATCGCACCTTCACGAACCGTGCCTACCGTTTTGATTAACGACTGCTGCATGTGTTGCAGGTTGTCCAGCAACAAACCAATCTCGTTACGACCGTGCGGGACGGAAGGTGCCGTTAAATCCCCTTGCGCGATACGTTCTATATGCGCCACTGAACTGTGCAGTGGATTAATGACCACCCGACGTAAAAACACAAAGGTCAGCAACACCAGTAGAAGGGCAGCAATAAATGCGGAACCCATAGCGATAAAGCCAATGCGAGACTGCTCGGCAGCCTGCTCGTTGATCTGCGCGGAGCGCACATCACGAAGTTTAATCGCTTGCATCAACACGGCTTTATAGGCGTTATCCAGTTTGCGCGTCGTATCGGTTTCCTGAGCAATGATACTTTCAAAACTGCCCTGTTTTCCGGCGTCGATCATCGGCATCAGGCCCTTAGTCACATACTCTTTGAACAGAGCCTGTAACTGCTCGTCCACCTTGGTGCCTTCAGGGGTTTTACTTTTACGATTCAGATAGATTTTAAGACCTTCTGAAGCCTGTTTGATACGATCATCGGTTGCCGCCAGGTTGGCGTTGAACTCATCCATTTCGCCAATACGTGCTGCGGCACCGGCCTGGATAATATTTAAACGCGCAGAACGCATATGAGAGGAACTGTCGACCAGCCCATTACGTACCTGAATTTCGTCGGTTGCGTCTTTTAGTGATTGATTACTAAGGATAAGGAAATAGCTTGATATCGCGATACAGAGCGCGAACAGAAACAAGATACCGCCAAATATCAAACTAAACAGAGGAACCAGGCGGATATTTTGCCAAATACTGAGTTTGTGATGTCCTTCATTAACCAGCGTCGTGTTCATTTCCTTGCTCTCTTAGGAGGTTGTTCTGTTGAACAAAACATCGGCAAAAGAACGGAAAGGTTTACGCTTGAAAATGAGATCTGGATCGCTAATCCAAAAAAAAACCGGCCTTGTGGGCCAGTTCCTGAAGACGGGAGGTACTACCTTACGTTGACATAGATGCCGGACGTCACGTTATCGGTTAAACGCACCACGTGATAAATCACCTGTTTGTTATGCGTTTTAATTTTCCGCTTGATATTGCCTTTATGGGACGAAACGGTTTTCGCTTTAATTTGCATTTTATCTGATATCTGGATGGTGTCATGACCTGACATCCACATTTTCAGCATATTGGACTCCGTCTGACTTAGCGTAAGCGGGTGGACATCGAGACCCGAAGAAATACGCGGTGACATATTGAGTTTCTTTTGCAAATAGGTACTCAAAAGTGAATCCAGCGTCGAAGGCTTGATGGCTTTTGAGGTGATAATTAAATTTTTACGGACATACAAATATTCTTCAAAATGAATATTGCTGATGGCCATAAATATAAAAAACAGTGTCTCAGGATGCTGATTAATAACACTGCGAATACGTTCGCTGGAGTCGGTTTCATGAATGAAGCAATCTTCATTAATAAAAACAACACCTGGTTTTAACTGCTCACATCTTTGCTGTAATTGCTCAATGTCGGAGACGGAAGTGATATTTTTCTTTTTCACTCCTTTCGACGACATATAATCTGATAATCCCAGGCGTGTGTAGTTGCAGGAATCCATAATAATCGTTGGCATGTTAGCGACCCTCACCAATTTGTTATCCGTTTAAATCAACGATGAATTACGCGTTGCGGTACGAGAAGATTTCAAAGCGCTTTTTTTTATTGTGCTGATGCAGCGAGGCAACAGGCAATGGCCCATAAAATTCTTCTTCCCTGACCCGTTCTGCAAAAATTTTGTATTGCTCTGACCTCACACATGAGCCTGTATCAACCTGATTTGTTGATATAAAGCCGCACTGAGCGAAATACCGTTTTTTGGGAGCGCTGTCACTATCGCCGAAAACCCAGAGTTTTCTGATAGGACAAGTCTTAAAAACATTTATTTCACGAAAGTGTGATGTCGATAAGCGATTTGACAATGCCGGAAAAAACATTTTCTGACAAGAAAAATCACATAAAAATTTTTCTTGAATAAATTCAATGTATTGCCGAATTTATCACCAAAACAACCCTGTCGATGACTCTGTTAACCGCCTGACTAAAATACGCGAAGCGCGGTTTAATAAGAATAATTTTAAGACTTTCCGCACGCTTATCAGATTATCCTTAGTTGATTTCTGAAAAATGTGGTTTGAAAAATGCTCTGATAGTTATGGGTTTCTTAAGTATCAAAAGTGATAAATAGTTAGATACTTAATGTTCAGGCGGGGGACAGTTCTGTCAGGAACAGGGCCAGCAGATCAAATATTTCGCCGAACAGGTGCTCACAGAAGGGCGCAAGGAGAGGCATTAGCAGGCTGATGGTCAGGATGCCCACTGATAAGGTAATCGGGAAGCCAATCGCGAAGATTGATAACTGTGGTGAAAGGCGGTTTAACAAACCCAGGACCATGTTTAGCGTGAGGAGTAAAACGATCAAGGGTAGCGCTAACATCATGCCGTTAAGGAAAATCATGCTGGCCGATTTTGCCAGTGCCATAAAAGCATTAGCGTGCAGCGGTTCGCCACCAATGGGCAACGTATGAAAACTGTCCGACAGCAGCGAAATAAGCCACAGGTGGCCATTGAACGTCAAAAATAAAAGCATCGCCAGCATGTCCAGGAAGCGAGCAAGGACGGGCATGTTCAGTCGGCTGGCGGGATCGAAGAAGGTGGCAAACGACAGGCCCATCTGCAAGCCAATCAACTCACCGGCGGTACGAACGGCGGCAAAGGCAAACTGCATGGTAAAACCAATGGCAATACCAATGAGCATCTGCTGAATCAGCAACATGAAGCCAGCTGGTGAAAACAGGGTCACGTTTACCGGGGGCAAATTGGGGATCAGTATCCAGGTAATCATGGCCGCAAGACCAATTCTTACCCGTTTGCTCACCGATCGTTCACTGAGCACCGGGGCGGTCGACAGTAGGGCCAAAATGCGCACAAGCGGCCAGAAAAACTGACTGACCCAGTGAACAAGTTGGCTACTATCGAGAGTAATCATCAGCCGATGATATAAGGCAGGTTAGAAAAGACGGTGCGGATGTAATCCAGCAACACGTTTAACATCCACGGGCCAGCAATGATGCCAGTGGTTGCCACTGCAATAATTTTTGGAATAAAAGACAGCGTTTGTTCGTTGATCTGGGTAGCCGCTTGCAGCAGGCTCACCAGTAAACCGCTAACCAGCGCGGCCAGTAGCATGGGGGCAGCCAGCAGCAGCGCAACGCGCATCGCTTCCTGTCCCATTGCCATTACTGATTCAGGTGTCATGTATTTCTCCCGTGCAACGGATGAGATCAGGAATAGAAACTTTGTGCCAGCGATCCCACCAGCAATTGCCAGCCGTCCACCAGAACAAACAACATTAATTTAAAAGGCAGAGCAATGGTTGCCGGGGGAACCATCATCATACCTAACGCCATTAATACACTGGCAACGACCAGGTCGATAATTAAGAAAGGAATAAATACCGTAAAGCCAATTTGGAAAGCCGTTTTTAATTCGCTGGTGACATACGCAGGCAGTAAAATACGCATCGGTACGGCTTCGGGTCCCGCGATGGGAGCCGTATTAGCGAGGCGGGCAAATAATGCTAAGTCGGCCTCACGGGTTTGACGCAGCATAAACTCACGTAGCGGCTGCGACCCTTTTTCAATCGCCACATCCATATTGATTTTATCCTGACTAAAAGGCAGGTAGGCATCCTGATAAATTTTATCGAACGTCGGGGCCATAATAAAAAAAGTTAAAAAGAGCGTCAGGCCAAGTAATACCTGGTTAGGTGGCGCGGAAGGCGTCCCCAGGGCACTACGCAGCAGGCCGAAAACGATAATGATGCGGGTAAAGCTTGTCATCATTAACAGAATGGCCGGAAGAAACGTTAACGAGGTAATAAAAACCAGCGTTTGCACCGGCAGTGACCAACTTTGGCCACCATTGGCTAATGGCTGACTAACCAGGCCCGGCAGTTGGGCATGGGCGACCGGTGCCAGCAACAGCAGCGGCAGAAGAGGAAGCAGTCGACGCATCATGGATTTTTTCCGGGACGTTTAACCAGATTTTGTAACAGCTGACGGAAATCCTGCGGTGCTGGCTTTTCCGGTGTGTTCATGTCGGGTGAGGCCGGTGGCAACGTATGCAGGTGAGTAATCTGCTGAGCAGTGACGCCAAGCACCAGGCGCGCATCAGGTGTATCCACAATCACGACGCGCTCGCGCTGACCAACCTGCACACTGGCCGTAAGATTAAGCTCACGGCTGCCCACTTTTTTAGGCGCAAACCCCATGCGGCGAGCCAGCCAGGCACAGGCCAGAATCAACAATATAATGACGACTAATACGCCACTGACTTGAGTCAGCACTGAACCTGCCGAAATCGGCTGCGCCGGAGGCGTAGCAGGTTGTAGCGTGTGATTCTGGTTATTCATCTTAACGGCTCAGGCGACGCATACGTTCTGACGGCGTAATAATATCTGTGATGCGCACGCCATACTTATCGTTCACAACGACGACTTCGCCCTGAGCAATCAAATAGCCATTAATCAGGATGTCCAGAGGTTCACCTGCAAGACCATCCAGTGAGACAACGGAACCCTGAGTCAGACGCAGGAGTTCTTTAATCGTCATTTTTGTGCGGCCAAGCTCGACGGTGAGCTTCACCGGGATATCCATGATCAGGTCAATGTCCTGCAACGAACCTGATGCATTACTGCTTTCAAACGTTTTGAATACGTCGTCACTCTGTGAAGCGCTGGCACCAGAGCCAACCTGCTCATTCATTGCTTCAGCCCACAGATCGTCCGCAGAGATGGTGTCATCGGACGGTTTCTTGCTGTCAGTCATGGGGCTGTTCCTCGTTAAGCGAATTCAAAATCGGGTTAATCAAATGTTCAACACGCAGGGCGTACTGGCCGTTGAGCGTGCCATACTGGCTGGTTAAAACAGGCACACCGTCCACATGGGCAATAATGCGCTCTGGCTTTTCAATCGGCAGAACATCACCAGGCTTCAGCTGTAAAACGCGCGACAGACGCAATGATGTTTCAGCAAAATGGGCAATCAGTTCCAGTTCGGAGTGCTGAACCTGCTTCACCAGATTGTCGCGCCAGTGTGTGTCTTCTGAACGCGAGTTTTCCAGTGGCGGATTCACCAGCAACTCACGCAGAGGTTCAATCATCGAAAACGGAATACAGATGTTGAACTCACCGACAAGGTTGCCGATCTCGACCTGGAATGGCGTATTCACAACGATATCGTTAGGCGATGTGGTGATGTTGGTGAACTTCACCTGCATTTCCGAACGCACGTACTCGACATCCAGTGGGTAAATGGCTTTCCACGCATCGCTGTAGCCGTCCAGCGCCAGCTTCAGCATGCGGCGGATGACACGTTGCTCAGTATGGGTAAACTCACGTCCTTCTACTTTAGTAGGAAAACGGCCATCACCGCCAAAAAGGTTATCAACTGCAATAAAGACCAGGCTCGGCGAAAACACCACCAGTGCCGTACCGCGTAACGGTTTAAGGTGGATCAGATTCAGGTTGGTTGGCACCGGCAGATTGCGGGCAAACTCATGGTAAGGCTGAATCTTAATCGCGCCTACGCTGATATCCGGGCTACGGCGTAGCAGGTTAAACAGCGCCATACGGAAACTACGGGCAAAACGCTCGTTAATAATTTCCAGCGCCTGCAGACGCTCGCGCACCACGCGACGCTGGGTATTCGGATCATAAGGGCGAATGTCGCCCTCAGGTCCGTTTTGTTTCTTTTCTTCTTCCGCACTGCCACTGTCGCCGTTAAGTAGCGCGTCAATTTCAGCCTGGGAGAGAATGCTGTCGCCCATTGATTCACCTCAAAATGAAGGCGGTAAACAGTACGTCGTCTACAGCCTGCGGAGGTTGACCTTTTACCAGTGGTGGTGCCAGTGCCTGTTTGATTTGCTCAACAAGCGCTTGCTTTCCTTGCTCCGTCGCCAGCGCAGCTGCGCTCTGACGAGACAGCAGCAGTAACAGACGACTGCGAACCTCAGGCAGGTAGTCACTCATCCGACGACGTGTTTCTTCATCCGCCAGACGTAGCGTAAAGCCTACGTACAGAACGCGGTCTGGGTCGTTGTCGGGATTGACCAGGTTAACCGTAAATGTATCAAGTGCAAAAAAGACCGGGGCGGGAGGCGGTTCAACTTTCGCGACCTCCGGCTTATCACCCTCGTGTTTATTCATTATTCGCCAGACTGCATAGCCTGCCACGCTGCAAGCGGCCAGCGTTACGATCAGTAACACTGGTATTAAGAGTTTTCGTTTGCGGCCTTTGGCTTTCGCGTTATCAGACATTTTTGCAGTAACTTCCTGTGAATTATGGGCAAGCCTCTCGGCTCGCCTGAACAGATTATCGCGTGTCTTAAGTCAAACAATGGCAAGAAAAGACACGGGTTTTACGCTTACCTTCAGCGTTTGTCGCTGTCAGGCAAATGTGTCGACTGCGCCCTTGCCGGTTAACCGGGCCTGAAGAGACTGCGGTACGGCAATGGGCGTGATGTCGTTATCACTGTCCTGAGTAAGGGAGAAGCTGCCGTGCTGTCCGTCGCGACGCGCCTCCTGCTGCTGCTGGAAGCCTTGTCCCTGCGAAAAACTCTCACTGCTTACCTGACTCTCACCCAGGTTAATACCGCTTTCAGCCAGCGCACTACGCAACTGGGGAAGCGCGGCTTCCAGCGCGGCTCTGACATGGCTATGACTGGAAACCATACTTAACTGTGCCTGATCGTTATTCAGTTTCAGGCTGATCTGAATCGCACCCAAATCTTCAGGATGCAAACGCAGCTCTGCGTTCTGCTGACCGTTGCGACTAAACATCACAATTTGCTGACTCAGCGCCTGCTGCCATTCATTACTGCCCAGATGCGCATTGAGCATCGGGGTCGACGGTGAGTTCATTGGCGCTGCTGCGCCAGGCGACTGCAGCAAACTGCTGGCGCTGCTCAGGGGCGCACTGATAATGGCCTGATTATCACTGGCCGTTGCCGTTAACGGGCGGTCATCCTGCTTCGTGACGCTGCTGAGTATTTGCTGAAAGCTGCCGTCAGTGGTCAGCGTCGCAGGTGCAGTCGCAGTCGCGGGGTTATGGTTTGTCGCGGAGGTTATGCCGCTAGCAGCCTGATTTGTCTGGCTAACTTTGCTCGCCAGGTTTCCGTCCTGCACCTTAGTGTTCTTCGTTTCTTTGTCATCACCGGTCAGTGCCGTATTAACAGCCTGGGTCAGGGCTGACAACGCTGAGCGTGGAGCCTCCCGAAGGCTGTCGGCGTCACGGCTTGCCACGCTCTCTTTGACCGCCTGCTGCAGACCCGTTGCCGGTAACATGGCAAACAGCGCCTGAATATTCTGCATGTCGCTGTTATTAAGGACGGCGCCAGTTAACTCATCTTTATCATCGGCTGATTTTGTACCGGCTTTAATATTTTCCGGTTTAAACAAGGCACTGAGCGCCGTGGGTGTTTCCAGCGAAGAGAGCAGGGCATTCAATGACGTGGCCGTTTTACCCTCAGTGTCAGCGGTAACATTTTTATCGGTAGCCAGTGGGGTTTTACCGTGCAGTTTAGCGAGGGAAAGCAACTGGTTTCCCAGGGCGGTAATAAAGTCCTGTGGCAGAGCTTCTCCACCACTGGCGAGCAAATCTGTAGTACCTGATGTTTCAGCGGTGCCGATGGCTTTGGTCGTCAACGCGGTGTTTGGCAACGTAATCATTCGCCTTTCCTCTGTGAAGCCCGTTGGGCAAATTCATCCATCCGTTTCTGATCGAGACGGTTTTCTTGTCGTAATGCATTTTCCTCTGCCCGGGTAATCAGCGTTTGGTAGGCATTCAGGCGCTGCTGTTTTTCACGCCAGTTAACCAGCGCCTGCTCCAGTCGTTGATTCCAGTGCTGTAACTGACTGCGATGTTGGTCAATCGCTTTTTCCAGCGTCTGGATAAACTGGTGATAGTTGGTCCAGCGATTGCTGGCAATACCGCTGGACATGTCGTTGTTCAGCTTGTTGCGGTATTCATCCTGATAATCAAGCAGCATGGTGAGCTGCTCGTTAGCCGCCTGCTGACCACGGCGCATATCGCCTAACAAAACGGCAGCGCGTTCCAGGTCCTGTTCCGCCAGGTCACGCAGTGTGTCAATGGCATTAGCTGTTTTCATTAGGATGTCCTCGTATTAAACGCGCGGCTTAGCCGAACAAGGCGTGCAAGTGCAGGCAGGCATCGTCGTACTCACTGCGTTCAAAAATGCCTTGTTGCAGGAAGGCTTCCATCTGCGGGTAAAGCTGAATGGCTTTATCCAGCATGGGATCGCTGCCTGCGGCATAGGCGCCGACGCTGACCAGGTCACGGTTGCGCTGGAAACTCGAGAGCAACTGCTTGAACTGGCGTACGCGTGCATAGTGGTTCTCATCAATCAGTGATGTCATGGCACGGCTGATTGACGCTTCAATATCAATGGCCGGATAGTGCCCGGCTTCAGCGAGACGGCGTGACAACACGATGTGCCCGTCGAGTATCGCGCGAGCAGAGTCGGCAATCGGGTCCTGCTGGTCATCGCCTTCGGTCAGTACGGTGTAAAAGGCGGTAATGGAACCGCCGCCATCAATGCCGTTACCGGCGCGCTCAACCAGTGCCGGGAGTTTGGCAAACACGGACGGTGGATAGCCTTTGGTGGCCGGTGGCTCACCGATGGCCAGGGCAATCTCACGCTGCGCCATCGCATAGCGCGTCAGGGAGTCCATGATCAACAGGACATGTTTACCGCGATCGCGAAAGTCTTCTGCAATTCGTGTGGCATAGGCGGCGCCCTGAAGACGCAACAGCGGCGACACATCGGCCGGCGCGGCAATCACCACGGAACGGGCGCGGCCTTCGGCACCTAAAATATTTTCGATAAAGTCTTTAACTTCACGACCACGTTCACCGATTAATCCCACGACAATCACGTCGGCCTGGGTATAGCGCGCCATCATGCCAAGCAGCACGCTCTTACCGACGCCTGAACCCGCAAACAGCCCCATACGTTGACCACGGCCGACGGTAAGCAGGGCATTGATAGCACGCACGCCGGTATCCAGGACGTCAGTGATGGGCGTACGCTGTAAGGGGTTAAACGGCGGCGTATTTAAGGCCGCGCGGTAGCCCGTTTCCGGTGACGGCAGGCCATCAAGAGGACGTCCGCTGCCGTCAAGTACGCGGCCCAGCAGTTGTGGGCCAAGCAGAAGCTGTTTGCCTGCCTGTGGGTGTTCACCCGTGGCGCGGGCATAAACGCGAGCGCCAGGCAGAATGCCGTCCACTTCTTCCAGCGGCATCATCAGCAGCTTCTGACCGTTAAAGCCGACCACTTCACTTTCAATTTCGCTAATGGTTTTACCGTCATTACGTTCAATCACACAGGTCGAACCGAGGGGCAACTGCAGGCCGGTTGCCTCCAGCACCAGGCCAGTGGCACGGGTCAGACGTCCATAACGACGAATGGGTTGGACCTGCGCAATACGACTCTCAAAGGCATCAAGCGAGCCAAGCCAGCGGTTCAGACGTGTGGTCATTAAAACTCTCCCGGTGCAGCAAGGCGGCACAGTTCCTGCCAGCGAGTGGCTACGCTGGCGTCAAGATCGCCATCTTCGGCGCTGAGCTTACAGCCACCGGGATGCAACGTGTTATCCGCCAGTAAACGCCAGCCGTGCAGATCAAGCGTGGGCCCTAACGTCTGCTCAATTCTCAGTAAATCATCCGGATGCACGCGCAGCTGAGGTTTACCGCTGAACATAGGTTCCTGCTGAAGCAGGCCCTGAATCTGACGAAGCAGGGCACTACCATCCACCGTCGTCGCCTGACCGATCACCGAACGGGCGGCTTCAAGCGCCAGTTGCATCAGGCGGGCTGCAATCACGCTGTCCAGTGATTCCAGCGTGTTCTGAAACTCAGTCACCAACTGCTGCATACGGGCCTGCAACGGCGCCTGCTGCTGCTGTGCATCGGCCAGACCTTGCTGAAAACCTGCGTCGTAACCGGTCTTCTGCCCTTCAGCAAATCCCTGCAGGTGGCCTTCGCTATAGCCTTGTCCATGGGCTTCTTTACGCAGCTGCTGCTGCATATGTTCAAACTGTTGTTGTTGCTCATCTTCTTCAGATTCGAAGACCTCAACGTCTGTTGGCTCAGCCGTCACCATGGCAGGTTCTTCAGGACGACCCAGCTCTACCGGCTGCCACAGCTGCCATGGACGGGCGGAAAATGCATCAGACATAGGTTTCCTCGCCACCACCGATTACCATCTCGCCGGACTCTGCCAGGCGGCGAACCACCAACAGGATTGCTTTCTGTTCGTTCTCGACCGCAGACATACGCACCGGACCACGGTTGGCGAGATCGTCGCGCAGGATATCTGCCGCACGTGCTGACATGTTTTTGAGGAACTTCTCGCGCAGTGGCTGCTCGGCACCTTTCAGTGCGATCAACAACTGCTCGGACTCCACTTCCTGCAACAGGCGCTGGATGCTGCGATCGTCCACTTCCACCAGGTTTTCGAACAGGAACATCTCGTCGATAATTTTCTGTGCCAGCTCGCCGTCGAAGTCGCGTACCGCTTCGATGACCGCTTCTTCCTGCTGGGTTTTCATCAGGTTGATAATTTCGGCCGCTGTTCTTACGCCGCCCATCTTCGCACGCTTGAGGTTGGTACCATCGAGCAGGCTGTTCAGGACTTCGGTCAGTTCTGCCAGCGCGGCTGGCTGTACGCCACCGAAGGTCGCAATACGCAGCATGACATCGTGACGCAGGCGCTCATCAAACAGCGCCAGGATATCTGCCGCCTGGCCACGTTTGAGGTGCACCAGAATGGTGGCGATAATCTGCGGATGTTCGTCGCGGATAAGATCGGCAGCCGCCTGCGGTTCCATGAAGTTAAGCGTTTCCATCCCACTGGTGGTATCGCGGGTTTCAAGGATATCTTCCAGCAGGCTTGATGCACGCTCTTCACCCAGCGCTCGGGTCAGGACGGAACGCAGGTAATCGTTAGAATTCAGGCTCAGCGCCGCGAACTGCTCGGCATCAGATTCGAACTCACGCAGCACTTCTGTTAGTTGCTTGTGCGACACCTGACGCATGCTGGCCATGGCCGCACTCAGGTGCTGAACCTCACGTTGGTTCAGATGCTTGAACACTTCCGCAGCGCGTTCTTCGCCAATGGTCATCATCAGAATGGCGCTTTTTTCAGTACCGGTCAGACTCATAGTTCGTTACTCATCCATTCGCGAATAACCAGCGCTACAACGCGCGGATCGTTTTCAGACATGTCGCGGATACGCTGGCTCATGACTTCAGCGCTCATGCGGTTATTAGTTTTCCGTTCCTGGTCCATTTCATCTTTGCTGAGCTGGACACTGTACGCTTCCTGATCGTTCTGCTGTGTGGCACGTGCGGCCAGCGCTTCTGCTGCCACTTTCTCAGCTTCTTTCTTACGCAGTACGTGTGGACGCACCATTTTGCGATACAGGATGAAGGCAATCAGCGCAACCAACAGCCATTTACCTGCGTTCATCAACTGGTCAAAGAACGTCTGCTGTTGCCAGAAGGGCAGTTCACTGACCGTTGGTTCGGTGGTATTGAACTGCGAGTTCACAACATTGACGCTGTCGCCACGTTGTTGTGAATAACCCATGGCTTCACGTGTCAGGTCTTCAATCTGCTTCAGCTGCTGATCATTCAGTGCCAGCGCTTTGCCTTTATCGTCTTCGCGATAGTTCACTACCACGGCGACGGACAGGCGCTGCACATCGCCCACATTCATCTTGGTATGGCGAATGGTGCGGTCCAGCTCATAGTTCACCGTGTCATCGCGGCGAGAGTTGGTGGGCACGCTGCTGGCGGCCGCAGTGCTGGTCCGTTGACCATTCGCGTTCGTATTCTGACCATTTGCGTTCTGGCCATTGCCATTCTGACCGTTAGCCGCGTTGGTATTAGGTGCATTCACCGGCGCGGTGTTGGCTGGCGCTGGCTGATTCGACAGCGCGCCAGGCACGCCGCCAGGATATGGGCTGCCAGACTGATCGCTGGTACTGGTCTGCTGTGAGCGGATAGACGCGTTTTTCGGATCGCCATTTGGCTGATATTTCTCGTCAGTCTGTTCGCGGGTATCAAAGTTAATCTGCGCGGTGACCTGTGCATGCACGTTGCCCTGGCCCAGAATCGGATTCAGGATCGCTTCGATACGTTGCTGATAACGGGTTTCAACTTCGGCAGCATATTTAAGTTGTGCATCATTCAGGTCACGGCCAACTGCATCAGAACGCGTTAACAGGTGACCACTTTGATCCACCACGGTGACGTTGCCCGGTGGTAAACCGGCCACGCTGCTGGAAACCATGTGGGTAATGGCCTGAATCTGGCCTTCATCCAGGGCGCGACCCGGCTGCAACATTAAGGTTACCGAAGCAGAAGGGGCTTTTTGCTCACGCACGAACAGGGTAGGTTTAGGCATCGCGAGGTGCACGCGAGCGCTTTTAACCGGACCCAGTGATTCGATGGTACGCGCCAGCTCACCTTCCAGTGCGCGCTGGTAGTTCACCTGCTCGCTGAACTGGCTGATACCGAACTTCTCTTTATCCAGCAGTTCAAAGCCAACGTTGCCACCCTGCGGCAGACCTTGCTGTGCCAGACGCAGACGCAGTTCATGCACCTTGTCATCAGGGACCATCAATGCGCCACCGTTATCGGCAAAGCGATAAGGTACATTCATCTGCGTCAACTGCGTGACAATGGCACCGCCATCCTCATTAGAGAGATTGCTGAATAACACGCTGTAGTTAGGTGTCTTGGCCCAGAGGACTAACGCAAACACCACTGCAATGGCAGCGGCGGCGGCAACGATTAAAGGTATACGTGGATTAGCACGCAGGCGAGCGAGAAGGTCACCGAAGCCTTTCTTATCTTGATCTTGTGTGGCGGCTGCACTCGCATTCATGACCGATTCCTGCCTGACGTAATTGACCGGGTTAGTTGTGTTGGCAAAACAGACTCCCTGACCTGCTTAAATAAAATTTCCACTTCAATGCCTGGCATTATTTGATGAAACGCAAAATTCGATGGGTGAATAAGCCACGGTTTTTAGTGTCATTTAGGGGCTTTGTCTTATTGACAATGTGTTAACTTCTCTCCTCATCAAAAATCTTCATCTCTTTTCAATGAGGTAACAGCAATGTCAATTCAGGCAATCGACGGTGTTTTACAGCAGCTACAGATGACGTCGCTTCAGGCCAACAACAAAAGCAACGACGTCACCAGCCATATCGACTTTGGCGCGACCATGAAGGCCGCACTCGACAAAATCAGTGAAACCCAGACGACAGCACGTACCCAGGCCCAGGATTTTGAAATGGGTAAGCCAGGTATCGCGCTCAATGATGTGATGGTCGATCTGCAAAAATCATCAATTTCTATGCAGATGGGCATTCAGGTCAGGAACAAGCTGGTGTCGGCTTATACTGACATCATGAACATGCAGGTGTAGAAGGCTAACGTATTTTAAAAAAATGAATGATTGAGAAGCCACTTTGACGAAGAACGGATGTAGCTCAAGATCGTTCATTTTCACGCAAAAGAAAGAAAGCGGGTTTATGGTATAAAATTTATTAGATGCTCAGGCCCAGCTGGATGCAAGACAACCTGGTTTAGACTGTTTTTCCTCACGTTGACTCCGAATATCTAACCGCCATCAGTAACGACAGACAATCGTGTGCCTGAGTAAACACATAGCCACAGACTGAAAAACGTCCTCATAACTTCTGTTATCAAAAATCTGCCAGTTACAAAACCTTATTCTCATAATCGTTATCAGCCTGTAGAGGCTTCATTCTTACATCAGCCCTCACCCTGCTGACGCAGTAGGTTTCTTTTGCGTATTCCTGAAGCACTGTTTGTCAGATAACCTTACTGTGGCGTTACTCATTAGTGTTCCGTACCGCATAACATCCATAATGATAGACTTGCTCAAATCCGCAATAATTCAGTCTTTTTACAATATTCTCAGAACAGTTATCAGCAAGTTTAATTGTGCATAGTCGTCAGGTAGTTTTACGACGTCGATGAATATCAACCCGCCCTCTTGCCTGGGCATGATGTGGTCTATGGCGTAACATTATTAAGGAATCTTAATATCATTAATTTTAAGGATATGCAGATGCACCGGACTGCTATCAGCCGGGGCAGAGATCGCTACAAGAAAAACGTAGCCACCTACGTGTAAAGCAACTGCTTCTCTTAATAACCCCGGTAGTACCCGTAAATATTTATCCATGCACAGAGGGGAACCAGCGGTCGGCTTTTCTGTGGGCACATCCAGAAGTGTGAATTTTTTGAGGTTCAGACGATAAAAAAGCTTTCCTGAGTAATATGACCAACCAAAAGGGAAGGGTCCAGTGAATGTCTGAACTTATTATTTACTCAACTGTTGGCCTCGATGTTGGTTGTATAGACGTTTATCACGTTCATCTCACTTTGCCAATGCAATTGAAGAAAGTTGTCGGAAGGATGCTTTTGCAATGATAAAAACGGATTTTTCCGCCATTAATAACTCGCATGAGTCAAGAGTCTTCAATACTATCAAAAAGATACTATCCTGCTCATGAGAATAAACTGGTTAAGGTTTATGTAATTTTCATAAAAATAGCAGGGGGTTGTCAGGACATGGCTTTTATCCTAAGGGATGTATGACTCTTTCAGTTAAATAGTATGAAAAAAAGTGATGTGAGAAAAGTAATATTATAAGGTGCAACACAATTGTTGCACCTTTCATACTTTTTAACTACTGGGGGTGGGGCAGTCAAGAAAGACTTCGCAGACAGGATGAATGGTGTTTTGTTGCAGATCGATGAATGTATCAAGCGGCATATCAGGCAATCCTTTTACAGAGACGCTTTTACCTCCAGTGATAATTCCCGTAACCTGCTGGCGGAATGCAAGATTTGTAAAATTTTTATCTGACAAAAGCGAGCTAAGCTCATTGGTTGTTTTATCATCCCCACAATTAATAGAATCATTAGAAGTATAAATTAAATGGTGATTTTCTGCCAGAAGGGTCTTAATTTTATCTTTATCCAAAGATTGATTATGACAAGTTTCAAAGTTTAAAGTCACGTTAAAACCATCATCCTTTTTGGTCAGAAAAGAAAAACCAAAAGGAGTAGCCATACGTTTACCCGCGGTTGAAGAAATCCCACTATCGATGAAGTAAGGTCCTGAAGAAATACCTGCAATATGCTCTTTGTATAAAATACTCGTTGCATCTTTTTCGTAGACAGATTTCAAACCCATTGGTGTTACTAACATTTTTGTGATTTTTTTTGGAGTTACATGGTATGCACAGATCATTTCACTATCAATGCCAATGTTTTTACATAGATTTGCGTAAAAAAACGATTTGCCTTTAGACGTATATTGAATTACGTTTTTTGCGAACCCTTCAAACCAAACTGAACCAAGATTTTCATTTGATAGCTCAGCAAAAACAGGTAGAGAATAAGCCTGCTTTCCGATCTGAATACGATCTCCAGATTTTGATAAACCTTCTTTTAATGAGGGGGTGTTCCATAATTTAGAAGAAAATTTTATATAATCATAGGCGTTATCTATAGATAAGTTTTTGTAAAAAGAGCTTTCATTGTTTGAAAGCAGGCTCACACCAAAGCCGAGTGAGTTATCTTTTTTTCCTGAAATATCAAGGACGGTTGGCCAAACATCAATTAAAGAGCCAGGGTTATCATTCTTATAATTATTCAACCCTTTTTTGATAATAATAAAATTGTTTCTACGCTCGCTAGAGTTGGCATCAAGAAGTTGGCTGGCACTGTTACGCATCATTAAGTGATCGGAAACTAAAACTATAATTGTATTATCAAAATAATCACTATTGATTAACTTATTAATGAAATTAGAAATAAGATAGTCTGAACATCTCACTGCGGATAACATCTTAATTTTTTGTTCTTTTATGATTTTATTTTCACAGGTTGCTAAGGTTTTACCATCGGGTGCATGGGTGCCAACAGTAAGGAGAGACAATAAAAAGGGTTGTTTAGTATTAGATAAATTAAGGTACTTATCCCATGCATAGTCTAACAAGACATCATCCTGGACACCCCATCCACTGATTTGATCAGATTTAGCAATTTTATTTTCAATGAAAAAATTCAAATCGTCTTGACGACTCCATCCATGTTGTGAAAAAAATTTATCCGCACCAGCAAACTCTTTATTACTGCCTCTGATAAAGTGAGTCCGGTAACCAATTTTTTTAAGCCATGAAGCAACACAATTAGCCTTGGGTAAAAAATGGGCCGCGTTGCCGCCGGTGTTCCCTTGCGCCATTACTAATGGTACGCCACATTGTGTATTGACCATTCCAGCCATCGTCCAACCAAAGCCGCCATTTGTTGGTTGTATTATGTTAGTAAATTGAGCATAGTCGTTTGCGATTTTCGATAATTCAGGTAAATAATTTGTTTCGTTTATTTTTTCAAATGTTTTTTCAAGGCTTTCAGCATATATAAAAACATAGTTATATTTTTTATTTAAGCTGGAATTTAAAGTTTTATATTCCGCCGAGACGCGGTCTGCATTCCCTTGAGGCTTTATAATATGTAATATTGAAGCTGATATGTTTCTTGAAAATGGCATCGTTAGTATTATGAGAAGTGAACAAACGAAAAAATAGTTCGTTTTTTCTATATTTATTTTTTTGATTTTATTTTTTTTACATAAGACACAATAACCAATCAGTATTGACGATGTAATGAGGAATGGTATTGCCAGCTTTAACTTAGGGTATAAGTCGTCAAGGGATGTTCCACGAGTACTATTGAATAAATGATAAAAAACGGCATCTGTTATGCCATTTCCTGTAAACATATTGCAAACAGACCAGAAACAAAAAAGCAACAATATTATGCAAGTGATAACTGTTTTGCAAATTATAAATCTATTAGATAAAAATGTTGATAAAATTAATGATGTCAATAAAAAATATGTCATTTTTCTTAATTAATTCAAAGGTGTTGGGGAAGCAAATTATTGCATTTTTTATGCCTGCATAAAAAACATTCGCTGTGAATTTTTTAAAATTTATTGATCGCAATTAGTTTTTTTGAATTGATGATTTTTTATTAATTTTTTGTGGCTAGCCAGGATAGCTTGTGTAAAGTTTTTGTTTTAAAATTAATTGACTTTTTGAAATATTGTGTTTTTATGTTGCGAGATAAGAATAATATTTCATCAAGGCATGCTTCCTGCACTAGCTACTGTATAAAAATAAGTATGATTGCCCCGTTTATAGGGGCAGGGTGTTATAGTCTAGGATGCCTTGTATGGATCTTTTTTATCATCCTGGCTGTCATCATTTTTTCTTGGGACTTCGCCATGATCTTTCGGCGCATCGGTAGCAGGATGATCATCTTCCTCGTACGCATTACCCGCATTCGGCGCAGCTTCGGGTAATCCTTTGCTGACATCACCTTCATGTTTACGTTGTTCGTTACTCTGATGTTTATGCATTGTTTGCTCCTTTCTTCACTCTGTTTAGTGTAGACCAGCAAAACAATTTCGTGGAAAACCGCCGTGACACGGATGAATGCTGCTGTGCATTAGCCAGCATTGTTGCGCTATTGCGACTACGCTTAAACGCTGACGCTAAGCGTTTGACCTGCTTACTCAGACTTCGCTCACCAGGCTCTTCAGCCACTTCCGATTATTCCTAATGCAATATCGCTATATTGTCCTATCTTTAAATCTCCAGGCGATATTTTCATTGGATAAACCACCAAAAGGAAAGACAGCATGACTGATTCAATCGAAACCAAAAGCAAAACAGATTACCTGCGTGACGTGGCATCACAGCTGAAAGAAATGCGTCACTATGCACAGACCAATACCGAGACACTTTCCGCCCATTGGTTAGCTTTTGATGCCGGTGAATACAAAGATGAGGGCAATGCAGCCCGCATTGATGCGCTGCTCAACAAGCAGGGTACGTTGCTGGAAGATCTGGAGAAGGCGATTCAGGATATCGAAATTGAAATTAACCACAGTGAGCAGGAGAGTTAAGTTATCTCCCGCTAACTGATGTGGTGGCGATTAAGGGATTAATCAGCCACCAACCAAAACTCTGCCTCATCAAACATCTCTTCCACCAGACGCGCTATCGTCGCCTTCTCGTTTTTGCTGAGATCGGTTTCAATCGCATTACGTTCCATGGGTTTGACCTTAACCTCGATATCAGGAAAAACACGATGTACGCGTTTTTCTAACTCTTCTAAGATCATTTCACGCGCGCCTGGCAAGCCCGCGACATTACGTTTATCGTAAATTAACTCTACAAACATGTTAACAATCCCTTAAGGGCAAAATCGCTTTGCCATTTTACTGTAAATAAAAACAGTATCAAGCTGATGTTCGGGTTAATTCGTTTTTTCTGAGCTGCGTAGAAAAGCACTTTCATCTGGTTTACTCTGATGGCGTTCACAACAATATGTGCGCTCACTCACCAGGAGAAGTGCAATGCGACAATTGGTTATAGATATTCTGCTCAAACTAGCAAAAATGGATGTCGACGCAAAGGAACTGACTGCGCAGATCGAAGCGCAGTCGTTGTTGGTTGCAGCTTTATTAGTCCAGGCGAAACAAGACAACGCGTTAACCATTTCAGAAACGGTTCAGGATGCGATAGTAACGGCTTCACGTTCATCCTCTGAGTTCATGCAGTCGGATATCGATTTGCTACTGACTCACATCAACCGGCTGCTGGCCGTCGCCAAATATGTTGAAGTAAGAGGTAAAATGGCAGAGGAAGAGTAACGGCTTCGCTGGCGATAAGTCTGTGGTCTGTCGCCAGCGAAGCCGGTCAACATGATGATCGGCAAGCGCGTGCTCACTTTGTTACTCTGTCGTTCGCATCACGCGTCTTGCCTTCTCGCCTGCAAAGGGCTGAGTCACTACAGTTCATTCTTAATACAGAACTCTTCCCAGCTCATTCCCAGTGATTCCGCATGCGATCTGAGGTACGCCTCTATCGCCTCGGCGGCAACGGCTTTATCTGGTTCCGCGAGCTGGATTGAGAAAATAATGCCATCGAGATTCTTTTGACGTAAAAAAGCGGCGTAGATGCGCTCGGCATGCCATTCGCGTAATTCTCGCAACGACATGTTGGCGGCGCGTGCATCGCTTTCCGTCAGCTCGTCTAATGCCGCCTGGAAGTCAGCATGGGCAGTGAAGAACAGGGTTCGCGCCTGAGCGTAATACGCTTCTGGAGTTTTCATTGCAGGTTTCCTGATATCTATTGCAGCGGCACAGTGTAGCCTGTTACATCAGGCTTGTCAGGCATAGCCGGGGCAGGGCAAGACGGCGTCCTTCATGCAGATGGCGTGGATAAACCCCGTTCGCCAGCGCCTGATACCCAGGAAAATGCCGCTTTATCTCGAGGACCGTATTCAGATAGCTTGCGCACCTTACCGTAAAAATTATAACGTAGCCGCCATCAACCGGATTGTAGGGATCAAAGATGAAAAACTGGATGCTGATTGCCACACTGGCGCTGAGTGGTTGCGCGCAAATCAATAGTTATGAGAGTGCGGTGCAAACGCCTGCTCCGGCAAATTTACAAGGTAACTGGCAGACGGTAGGGCCACAAAGCGATCTGATCAGTGACAAGGCAATGGCCAGCCTCATTATCCATGCCGATGGCAGTACGCTGGATTGTCGCCAGTGGCAGCGGGTGATTGCGAAACCAGGTAAACTGACACTGCTGAACGGGGATTACGTCAACGTTACGCGTCAGATGCGGGTGATGACTTTGGATGTAGATAATGGGGAGCTGGAATACGACGGCCTCACAATGCGTAAGGTCGAGCGACCGACTCTTGATTGTCAAAACGCCATTGCTGAAGTGGCAAAGCAGCCCGGCGTTGCGGTTATCCAGAATATCGAGCCTGAGAGCATGCGTCCTCATCTGGCGAAATGATGGTAAAAACGGCCCTGTGGGCCGTTTTTAATGAGACGTATCAATAGCGTGATTAGCGCTTTTGCAATAGATAGCTATTTTCAAATCCTGGCAGACTGCCAATGACATCAAAATCATTAAAATAGCCGCCAGCCCGCAGCAGATCAACCGCCGGCCCGACCTGCGGTGAATACTGATGATCGCGGTAGTCGTCAAATACAACAAACCCGCCTTTAATCACGGTGGGAGAATAAAGCAGGAAATCGAGTAAAACATGGCGGCCTTCATGACCTCCATCAATATGAAGCAGTACCGTTCTTGGATTTAATGCCCGCACTCGTTCAATACTGACCTCAGAATAGCCACGAACCAACGTGACCTCCGGGAAAAGACGTTGATGATAAAAACGCAGCTCATTTTCCTGATTTGGCAATTCCATCGGGTCAATGCTAATTATTCTGCGCTTGTGCTGGCAAATCTCGTTCATAAAAGACGTGGATTTTCCTTTCCAGACGCCAATTTCAATAATATCGCCTTCCACATTATTATGTTGCAACAACCAGCAAAGGTACCCGAGACATTTTACCTGGGTATGAAAGGAGAGTTCCTTACGTGGCATTGCTAATTCGGCAGGCAACTGTGATTGTGCCTGAGCGAGCGATTCGCCAACTCTGTCCCAGGTATGGTCGATCAGATTCTTGATTTCGGGTTCTTCAAAAAAAACCTTTAAGTCGGCAAGCTCAAGCATTTTATTACCTTTCTGCAAATTATCACAATGAACAGCCACGCTGACTGACTATTATCCTGCCCTAAATTTGCCATAGATTAGTCATATCTAGCCTGTAAACATGTCATGTTTTGCTATCTAAATTTGGGCTTAGTAACTATTCAGTAAAATTCGACGGTCAGGAAGACCGTCGAAAACAGAGCTACTCGCTAACTACCCACACGCTCACGCTGCCACCGTTACAGCTAAACAACGCACTGCCGTTGTCATCAGCGGTAAGGGTTTCTGACTTGTGTCCCAGATAATCACGCCAGACTTTCCCTGCATAGCCTTCCCCCATCGAAATATGTTTTTCTCCCGCGTCACCGTTGGACATGATGACGACGCAGCCAGGGTTTTCAGCCGTGCCACTGCGGCTAAATGCCACACAGTTTGGATGATCAAAATAATCGGTCTGTGCTCCCCAGCCGAATAGCTGACGGGCACGAATAAGATTTTCCAGCTCAGGAATAACCGGCATATCAACCTGATGGACTTCGCCGTCACCGCCTTCATCCTGATAGCTGGCACCGAACAGGTCGGGATAAAAGACGGTTGGCACACCTTGCTCCCGTAACAGAATGAGCGCGTAAGCGAGCGGTTTAAACCAGGACTCGACTGGGGCTTCAAGAGACTGTAAGGGTTGCGTATCGTGGTTAGCAACGATAGTCACGGCATGCCAGGGATCGGCCAGAACCAGCGAATTATCAAAGATTTTGCTCATGTCATAGGCGCTGCCGGCTTTAGATGCCTCATGGAAATTCATATGTAAGGGCGCATCAAACAGCATGGTTTTGCCGTCAACCTGGTGAATATATTCCTGCAGTTTATCAGTTTCAAAAGACCAGTATTCCGCCACGATAAACAATGGATCGCTGGCGACGTCCTGAATATGATCGATCCACTCTTTATAAAACCACGCCGGAATATGCTTCACCGCATCCAGCCGGAATCCAGTGCAGGGCACCTGCTCCATAACCCAGCGCGCCCAGTATTTAAGTTCTTCTCTGACGGCATTATTGCGAAAATCGATATTGGCACCCATCAGGTAATCGAAATTACCTAACTCATTATCTACCTGATCGTTCCAGCCTTCGGCGGTGTAATCATTGATGATTTTAAATACACCGTTTTCATCCGGGTTTTCGATATGATCTACGCCGCTGAAACACTTGTAGTCCCAGACAAATTTTGAGTATTGTCCTGCTCGTACCGGAAAATTAAAGCGTGTCCAGGCTTCGCACTCCACGACTTCTGGATAGATTTCATCACGATTATCGGGATTAACACGATTGACCCGAATCTGTTCTTTCTCATCTGCCCCCATTTTATGGTTAAGCACGACATCAAGTAACACACCAATATCGTGACTGCGTAACGCGTTAACCGCATCCAGCAATTGCTGTTTATCACCATATTTCGTGGCTTGACTGCCTTTTTGATCGAACTCGCCTAAATCAAACAGATCATAGCTGTCATAACCCACCGAATAGCCACCTGATTCGCCTTTATAACAAGGAGGGAGCCATACCATGTTGATGCCCATGTCGTTAAGCAGGGCAGCTTTATCGGCTACTTCCGGCCACAGCTTGCTGCCATCGGGATAGTACCAGTGGAAAAACTGCAATAAGGTTGGGTTCTGCATGACGTGCTTCCAGTCAAAGGAGAGAGAACTGGAAGTATGGGATAAGAGTGAAGAAATTACGCGGGTGAACTAAAAATATAGTTTCCACCCGCGAAAGTCGGCTTTTTATTGGCTTTTTGGGTAAAGAATATTGCCCGCCATATTGCCGTAAGAGGTCATGACATTTTGTTGTTGCGTTGAGGTCGTCACCAGCGAGCGCAATTCATGCATCCGCTCGCCCAACAAGGTTTTCAGCGTGGTTTCGTTACGCAGAATTTGCTCAAGTACCGGGCGAATTTGTGCCCGCTGTAGTGCGGAAAGAATGTCGGCATCGTTATCACGCGCTACACGCTCGACGCTGCTAATGTAAGTTGATTCGCAACTCAACAGCTCATCCCATTGCCCTTGTCTGGCGTGCTCCAGCATAGCATTACTGAGCGTGAGCAATTGCTGATACCCTTTTAGCAGCTCGAGTGGATTACTCATTAAAACGTATCCTGCTGTGGCTGATAGTTAGGTCCAATCTGTTTCCAGGCATCCGCGATGTTATTCAGTAAACCTTCGACTTCGGTAATCGCCTCAACATCATTATTGAGATTGGCCTGTAACAGACGGCGAGTCATATATTCATACAGGTTATCGAGGTTGGCAGAAATTTCACCACCCACCTCATGATTCAGACCTGCGCGCAAACCATTGGTAATGATATTAATGGCTTTTGATAAGGCGTTTCCTTTACCCGGGATATCGCCTTGTTCAATTAAAATAGCGGCTTTTTTCATGGCGCTTAGGGCACCATCAAATAGCATCACGACCAGTTGGTGTGGGCTGGCGCTTAATACCGCGCTTTCCACACCGACTTGCGCATAGGCCTGAATACCGGACTTAGCGTACATGCTTACCACTCCTGTTATAATTTGGCGAACTGCTGGGTCAGATAGTTACCCGTCTGCGTCATGGAAGAAACCAGGGTGCTCAGATTGGTAAACTGAGTTTTGTACCTTGCCATCGTAGCGGTGATCTGATCATTCACTTCAGTGTAACGGTCTGAAAGCTGCTTCAGGGAGGTATTAATCCCGTTAGTGGCATTTTGTACCTGACCACTACTTGAGAGCATCTGCGTCAGAGTGTTGTTAGCCTGCGTTGCAAAACCTGTCGTTTTACCGTCGCCTGTCAAGAAGTTCAACACATCGGAAGGCTGATTCGTTAACGCATTACTCAATTTAGTGCTGTCGACAGTCAGTTTGCCATTCACATCCTGCGTAATACCAAGCTGAGCCAGTGTTTTTAGGTTTCCACTGGACTGAGACGATGAAAGTTGGCTACGCAAACTGGTCTGAATATTGCGCAACGTGTTATCACCTAATAAATCGCCATTACCGGAGTCCTGAGCAGTACCAGCTTTGACAGCAGTATATTTCGTCTGATTACCAATGGTAGTCTGAAGCGAATTATAAGCATCGACATAAGCCTGTATCGCTGCCGTCATCGGTTGATTATCGGTGACAACAGTTAGGGTTTCAGGTGATCCCGTCGCAGTTGTTTTACTGAGATTAAGCGTCACGCCTTCAGGAGCATCAGTAATGGTATTGCTGCTACGGGTGATGGACACACCGTTAATCTTTAACTGAGCATCCTTCGCGGCAACCTGTTCGGTCATGGCATTGCTGCTACCGCCCTGGCTGTAGTTAATGTACTGAGACAAGGTACTGTCATTGGTACTGACCGTCATCGCATTAGCCGTTCCGCTATCACGTGCGGTCAGGGACAAATAATAGGTATTGTCATCAGCTTTAATAATACTCGCGTTAACGCTACCTTGTTGTTTGTTGATCGCATCGCGAATATCAGACAGGCTGGTCTGGTCTTTCGTCAACGTAACGCTTAGCGGCGTTTTCTGACCAGACTGAGAGATAGTAATGGTGCGGGATGCCATGCTCTGGTCACCCAGATCGGTATCTTTACTGGTTGCTGATTTAGACAGCAGTGACTGAGAAGAGGCCAACTGACTTACTTCAATCGAGTAGTTACCGGCAGAGGCTTTACTGGCAAGCGTGGCGGTAAATGCCGTATTGGTACTGGTCACTTTGGTTGCAGCGATAGCGGACGCATTCTGCAAGGCCGCAGCAGCGGTTTGCACTTTCGCAAGACCGGTTTTTACCACGCTCCAGGCGGTTAGCTGAGCGTTATAGGACGACTGCTGTTGAGTAATTGGCGTCAGTTTAGTCTTTTCAGCTGTTTCCAGACTCGTGTACAGAGTATTGAGGTCGAGATTCGTACCAGCACCGAGTGAACTTACACTTGCCATAGTTTATCCTTTACGAGGTTTACGCTAAGTAGAATGAGTATCGGCAGCGAGTGGTAAAAGATTAGCCTGTTCTTTAGAAAATCGATGGCTGGATAAGCAGTGCTTCTTTAATTGTCTTCTTGGGTTTGCCCATCTCAAAATTACTGTGTTTTTTTTCTAAAGGTTGAGTAGGTGCTGACGATAATCAGGTTATCGGTGAGCAAACCGAATTCAGACGCCTTAATCTGGCTCAATTTTTTAAAGGAAAAACATCATGGCAGTGATTAACACTAACACCCTGTCTCTGGTTACTCAGAACAACCTGAGCAAATCTCAGTCATCCCTGGGAACTGCGATTGAGCGCCTGTCTTCCGGCCTGCGTATCAACAGCGCTAAAGACGATGCCGCTGGCGAAGCCATTGCTAACCGCTTCACCTCTAACATCAACGGTCTGACCGTTGCGGCACGTAACGCCAACGACGGTATCTCTCTGTCACAGACCGCTGAAGGCGCCCTGTCAGAAGTGAACAACAACCTGCAGCGTGTACGTGACCTGACCGTTCAGGCGCAGAACAGCTCTAACTCAGCGTCTGATATCGACTCGATTCAGGCTGAAGTTAACCAGCGTATGCAGGAAATCGACCGCGTCACCAAGCAGACCGATTTCAACGGCATTAAAGTCCTGAACACCGGTGCTGCGAGCACAACTTATAACTTCCAGGTTGGTTCAAAAGACGGCGAGACTATCGGTATTGCGATCAGCTCAAGTGACAGCTTTGACCTGGCAGCAGCAGGTAACGCCTCTACCGGTACCACTCAGAACACCCGTGCTATGGGCACTGGCGATACCGTTAACGGCAACGCGCGTACTACCTCAGCAATCGGTTTCGACGTACTGAAAGGTGCTGTCACCGGTGGTGCTACTGGTGCCGCATCCGGTACTACGCCGCTGGCTGACATCGATAAAGCGATTAAAGCGGTTGATAACCAGCGCAGCCTGCTGGGTGCGTCTCAGAACCGTTTTGAGTCCACCATCAGCAACCTGAACAACACCGTGACCAACCTGACCGCAGCCCGCAGCCGTATTCAGGATGCCGACTATGCGACCGAAGTATCTAACATGTCCCGCGCGCAGATCCTGCAGCAGGCAGGTTCTTCGGTGCTGGCGCAGGCCAACCAGGTGCCTCAGACGATGCTGTCTCTGCTGCGTTAATTGCCGCAAAGCATGCATTAATAAAAACGCCTTCAGTGATGAAGGCGTTTTTCATTTATGGCCTGTCAATATTATCCTCGACCACGCTTCTTTCGTTTGGCTTTCCATCCTAACCACGGTTTTTACGCTATCGGAAATTCAGCGGCGAAAGTGAAACGGCGCTACGGCCTTTCGAGCTCTGCTGATGTTTTTCAGGTATGACTGAAGACCTGGCTGAACCTGTTTTCCGTTAGACGATTAAAAAATATGCCTCTTGCATAAAGTTTTGCTTAGCCCGGACGATAACAATATTGAAGGCGATAAAGCCGCAGGCCAAATACCTGACCCAGTATTTCTTATTAAAGGATATTCATCATGGCAGTCATTAATACCAATACCCTGTCTCTGGTTACTCAGAACAACCTGAGCAAATCTCAGTCATCCCTGGGCACTGCGATTGAGCGCCTGTCTTCCGGCCTGCGTATCAACAGCGCCAAAGATGATGCAGCGGGTCAGGCTATCGCCAACCGCTTCAGCTCTAACATCAACGGCCTGACTGTTGCGGCACGTAACGCCAACGACGGTATCTCTCTGTCGCAGACCGCTGAAGGCGCCCTGTCAGAAGTCAACAACAACCTGCAGCGTGTACGTGATCTGACCGTACAGGCGCAGAACAGCTCTAACTCAGCGTCTGACATCGACTCGATTCAGGCTGAAGTTAACCAGCGTATGCAGGAAATCGACCGCGTCACCAAGCAGACCGATTTCAACGGCATTAAAGTCCTGAACACCGGCTCAGGCAGCACCACCTATAACTTCCAGGTTGGCGCGAAAGACGGCGAAACCATCGGCATCGCGATCAGCTCAAGCGACGGTTTTGACCTGGCCGCAGCGGGTCAGTCTGGTAGTGTTCAGAACACCCGTGCTATGGCTTCAGGCACAGATATCGTTAACGGTAACGCGCGTACCACTTCAGCAGTCGGCTTCGACGTGCTGAAAGGTGCTGTAACGGGTGGTAGCGGTGGTACTGCAACGGGTACTACGCCGCTGGCTGATATCGATAAAGCGATTAAAGCGGTTGATAACCAGCGCAGCCTGCTGGGTGCGTCTCAGAACCGTTTTGAGTCCACCATCAGCAACCTGAACAACACCGTGACCAACCTGACCGCGGCCCGCAGCCGTATTCAGGATGCGGACTACGCGACCGAAGTATCTAACATGTCTCGCTCGCAGATCCTGCAGCAGGCAGGTTCTTCGGTGCTGGCGCAGGCCAACCAGGTGCCTCAGACTATGCTGTCTCTGCTGCGTTAATTGCCGCAAAGCACGCATTAATAAAAACGCCCTCAGTAATGAGGGCGTTTTTTTATTTTATACAAGCATATACCAGGCCAATCACAGTTTTACCACGGCCTGATATTAGCTGAAGTGAAGCAGTACTGTTTTAAGGCTTTCACCCTTACTGGCTATGCTAAGTGGCTTTTAGATAGCGTCCTGCGCGTAGGAAGCTGCAAAACGTTAGCTCCGTCTTCTGGCGCCTGAAACCTCACGCAGTTATCTCATATTCCCATCCGTGGATATGTTACCGCGGCAAAGATTTTTCAGCGGATAGTCTGCTACTGTCATCCTGTGCGTTACTATCGTTGATTCTTTTTATAATTTCGTAAAGATAGCTTGTTTTAATTAACTGGCAAAACCGCATTTATTAACCTGCCGTGATTATAACATGCATAAAAAAGGTGATACGTAGACGGAATAGGGCGGTGAGGGTTTCAATTGCGCGATAAAGTATTATTGCGTCCGTTACATTACTAATACTATTACACTATTATGGTTTTACAGTAATTCAATGGCTTAGCATCTTTCTCTTCAACAGAAATGCGGTAGTGTTAGAGGTCTATATACTGGTCAGATACTGTGATATGGTCATGTATATTTTTAATGATGACTTAAAAAACATAAGGTTATGAGTCTTCAGAGAGGTGGGGCTGACAGCCAGTAAGGACGATTTTAAAACTCGGTCAAATAATTTTTCGCAAACCTGTTTTTTCCTTTATTAAGATAAAAAATACCAGTAAGGCTTAAAGTTTTGCGCATAGCGGGCGATAACATTATTGAAGGCAATTAAGCCGCAGGCCAAAAACCAAACCTAAATCTCTTTATGAAGGATACTTATCATGGCAGTTATTAATACCAATACCCTGTCACTGGTTACCCAGAATAACCTGACAAAATCCCAGTCTTCATTAGGTACTGCTATTGAGCGCCTGTCTTCTGGCCTGCGTATCAACAGCGCCAAAGATGACGCAGCGGGTCAGGCAATTGCTAACCGCTTCAGCTCTAACATCAACGGTCTGACCGTTGCGGCACGTAACGCCAACGACGGTATCTCTCTGTCACAGACCGCTGAAGGCGCACTGACCGAAGTCAACAACAACCTGCAGCGTGTACGTGACCTGACCGTACAGGCGCAGAACAGCTCTAACTCAGCGTCTGACATCGACTCCATTCAGTCTGAAGTTAACCAGCGTATGGAAGAGATCAACCGTGTTACTCAGCAGACCGATTTCAACGGCATTAAAGTCCTGAACACCGGTTCTGGCAGCACGACCTATAACTTCCAGGTTGGCGCGAAAGATGGCGAAACTATCGGTATCACTATCAGTTCAAGTAACGGCTTCAACCTGTTCAATACTGCAAGTGCATCAGGTCAGACTTCAGGTCAGACAATCAACGGTAACGCACGTTCAACCGTCGCTGAAGGCTTTGACGTACTGAAAGGTACCGTTACTTCTGGTGGCGCTACAGATGGCAGCCCACTGACTGATATCGATGCGGCAATCAAATCTGTCGACAACCAGCGCAGCCTGCTGGGTGCATCTCAGAACCGTTTCGAGTCCACCATCAGCAACCTGAACAACACCGTGACCAACCTGACCGCAGCCCGCAGCCGTATTCAGGATGCCGACTACGCGACCGAAGTGTCTAACATGTCCCGCGCGCAGATCCTGCAGCAGGCAGGTTCTTCGGTGCTGGCCCAGGCCAACCAGGTGCCACAGACTATGCTTTCTCTGCTGCGTTAATCCTCTTTACAACGCATTCGAACCCTGCCTTTTGGCAGGGTTTTTTTTATCTGTTCTGTTGCTATTGATAAGCAAGAATACTGCGCTTTTATAGTGTTTTTGCGCCGATTGACTCTCCCTTGACCTGAGTAGAATAAATCAATCTGGTTTATTTTGATGACATATGGTCAGCAGGAGAGGGTATGAATAACAATATAATGGTGACCAGTCCGTTGCTTCCGCCTCTGGAAGAGTTTATGCCTTATCTTGAAGAGATCTGGCAGAGCAAGCAATTGACTAATGGCGGCCCTTTTCATCAACAGCTTGAACAGGCATTGGCTGAGTATCTGGATGTGAAACATCTTTGCCTGTTCGCAAATGGTACGCTGGCACTGGTGACCGCATTGCAGGCCTTGCGTATCTCTGGTGAAGTCATCACGACGCCTTTTTCCTTTGTTGCCACCTCTCACTCTTTACTCTGGAATGACATAAAACCTGTCTTCGTCGATATCGATCCCGTAACGTGTAATCTCGATCCGGCTAAAATCGAGGCGGCGATCACGCCTCAGACAACCGCCATATTGCCGGTCCATTGCTATGGCATTCCCTGTAATATGGACGCTATTCAGGAAATTGCCGATCGGTATGGCCTTAAAGTGATTTACGACGCAGCCCATGCTTTTTCGGTGAAGCAGGACGGCGAAAGCATACTGAATCATGGCGATCTGTCAGTATTAAGTTTCCACGCGACCAAAGTATTTAATACCTTTGAAGGCGGCGCGATCATTTGCCCAAATGAAAAAATCAAGCGTCGCATCGATTATTTGAAAAACTTTGGCTTTGCAGATGAAACCACCGTTGTTGCCCCGGGCATTAATGGAAAAATGAACGAGATTCAGGCTGCATTTGGCTTATTGCAATTAAAACATATTGACTACGCCCTGGATTGTCGCAGAAAAATTTTTGAGAGATATGTTGCGGCGTTGAGCCATCTTAAGGGCATTTCTTTTAGTTTTGTCCCAGCCGGTGTGGACTGGAATTATGCCTACTGTGCAATTTTTATCGATGAAAGCCTGTTCCCACTTTCTCGCGATGCGATGTATATGCTCTTTAAAGAAAAAAATATTTATGTACGCCGCTATTTTTATCCATTGATTTCAGAATTCCCAATGTATAAAGGCTATTCGTCTTCATCTCCTGATAATCTCCCTGAGGCGTCCTTACTGTCTAAGCAAGTTCTTTGCTTACCCATCTATCCGACCTTAAGTGAAGAGAGTCAGAATGAGATTATTCACGTCATCCTGACAGCCGGTCACGTCAGAGCAGCGTAAATAACAATTTTGCGATGTTCCCACATCGTCATTGAGGCTTAGTATGTCAAAAAGTAATCTGGTGTCTATCCTGATCCCTGCATATAAAAGTGATTATATCGAGGATGCACTAAAAAGTGCTATGCAGCAGGATTACCCTGAAATTGAAATTATCATCTGTGATGACAGTAGCAGCGATGAGCTCGCTCGTGTCGTTGAGCGAGTGAGTCAGGGGAGCCCGCATCCAGTTCACTATTATAAAAACGAAACACGGCTACTGGAACTGGGTAACATAGAGCGGTGCTTATCCTTTGCCCAGGGCGAATACGTTAAATTTTTATATGACGACGATATTCTGCGCTCTGATTGTGTAAGCCGCTTAGTCAAAGCACTCAATGCTTCACCTGATATCATTCTTGCCTCCTCACGTCGGCAGCGTATTGACGAGTCTGGTTATGTGCTGGCTGATATCATGGCAACCGCTTATCCTTTCCGTGGCGATGTTATTTTAGAAGGGCGGGATGTTATTTCATTCCTTTGTGATTACATCATTAATTTTATTGGTGAGCCTTCCTGCGTACTATGCCGCCGCGAAGCCTTAACGGAATTAAATCATAATCCGGTTTACCTGAACGGCCAGGTCCTGCCCTATCTTTATGACCTCTGCATTTATGTTAACCTTTTAGTTAAAGGTAATTTGGCTTTTATCAGTGAGCCGCTTTCGCAATTTAGGGTATCTGAAAGTCAGGTCAGCCATCAGGCTTCATCTCAGGCGGATATTGTCTCTAATACTTATCAACAGTTTCCGTTAATGATTGAGCAGTTAGGATTGTACAAAGGCGATCCTAATGAGAATCAGTCTGTGCGGGTTACGGCGCTTAGTCATCCCCAAAATTATATCAATTGTAATCTTCTTGCTGCGATGAGCAGTGCATTACACTTGTCGGACGGTAACCGCGCGAACAAGAGCTTAAAAGAGTGGCTGGCATTACGTACAGTCACCGATCGTGATTCAGCAAAGATCGATGATTACATCAGCAGCCAGATGTTTAGCACACAGATTGCGGTTTATATCTTATCGAGTGGTGCCGAACCGTTATTTATTGAACAGTCCGTAAATGATATTAATAAAAAGCATATTTCAGGCCTGACGTTGGTACCCGTTATTGTAAACCATAACGGACAATTATCCTGCAATGCTGAAACCATATCTGGAAGAAATGATGCGGAAGCAATCAATTCACATATCGAGCAACGTCAGGAACAATGGATTCTGATCATTAATGCGGGAAGTGTGCTTACAGAAAGTGGCTTGCTGCAACTTGCGCTGTCATTACCTTCTGCGGCAGGCTGCAGCGCTGTCTATGCGGATGAAATGTATCAGCAAGCTGGCGAGATTACGGGAACCTCTTTCCGTCCTGATTTTAATCTGGATTTACTGTTAAGTCATCCTGCTGAAATGGCGCGCCATTGGCTCTTTAGCCGTGAGTGTATCGTTAACTCAGGCTTTTTCGATACGCGCTATGTGAATGCATGGGAGTTTGCAGGCATCGTTAAACTTATCGAACAATATGGTACAAACAGTATTGGGCATCTGCCTGAACCACTGGTGATTTCTCATACTTTTTCACTTAATACCAATCCAGAGTACCTGGATATCCTGAGCACACATCTACGTCAACGGGGTTATTCGAATGGTTGGGTCAAAAATACCTGGCCGGGATTGTATAATCTTCGATATGAGCACGCAGAAAAGCCTCTTGTGTCAATTATTATTCCGACTAAAGACCAGTTACCCGTACTGATAACGTGTGTGACATCATTGCTGGAAAAAACGGCTTATAAAAATTATGAGCTCCTCATCGTCGATAACAATAGTGAAACAGCGGAAGCGAAACAGTGGTTATCGGGATTAGAAACTGTTGACCCTGCGCGCATAAAAGTTCTGCGTTTCCCTTATCCGTTTAACTATTCTGCTATGAATAATCTGGCCTCGCGCGAAGCGCGGGGTGAGTACATGGTACTGTTAAATAACGATACCGCCATTATTGATGGTGCCTGGCTTGATGAGCTTCTCAATCATGCACAGCGGCCCGAAGTGGGTGTGGTGGGTGCCAAACTTCTTTTCCCTAACAATACAGTACAGCACGCGGGCGTTTTGTTAGGTCTGAGAGGACCTGCAGAACATCCCTTTATTGGTGAGCCGGCAGATGCAAAAGGCTACATGCGCCGCCTGATGGTCGATCAAAACTACACTGCGGTTACAGCGGCCTGCCTCATGATCCGTAAATCCGTTTATGAATCGGTTGGCGGACTGGACGAAGAGAATTTTAAAGTTTCCTACAACGATGTCGACCTCTGCCTTAAGGTTCGTGAACAAGGCTATCTGACCGTATGGACACCGCACGCCGTCGTGATGCACGAAGGGAGTGTCAGCCAGAAAAAAGTGGATAAGTCTACTCAAGAGAAGAAGATCAAACGATTTACAGACGAGCAGGACAGCTTTTATAAAAAATGGCTGCCGCTAATTGCTAACGATCCTTCTTATAACGCTAACTTGTCACTCAACGGCACTGGTTTTGAGCTGGAACAGGCTTTAGACATGACCTGGAAACCACTGTCATGGAAACCGTTGCCGACTATTATTGCCATGATGGCGGACTTCACCGGTTGCGGCCAGTACCGAATTATTCAACCATTAAAAGCAATGAAGGCGGAAGGGCTGGTACAAGGGCGTCTTTCGGATTACATGCATCACACGGCTGAACTTGCCCGGTATGCTCCTGACAGCATCGTCTTACAGAGACAAATTACTCCGGAATCACTGGAATGGCAGCGTCGGCTGGGGGTATTAAAAAATACCTTTAAAATCTTTGAACTGGATGATTACTTACCTAATCTGCCAATGAAAAGTATTCATCGCGCCAATATGCCGAAAGATATCTTGAAATCGCTTCGCAAAGCATTGAGCCTGGCTGATCGTTTTGTTGTCTCCACGCCCGCTCTGGCTAATGCATTCGATGGTAACCATCATGACATCCGCGTAGCTGAAAATCGCTTGCCTGTTGAAACGTGGGCACATCTTACCAGCTTACGAAACCAGGGTAAGAAACCTCGGGTTGGTTGGGCAGGCGGGTCGAGCCACAGGGGCGATCTGGAAATGATTGCGGATGTTGTTCGTGCCTTTGCAGATCGGGTTGAATGGGTCTTTTTTGGAATGTGCCCGCCAAAACTTCGTCCGTATATTCATGAATACTACAGCGGTGTAGAGATAAAGAAATACCCTGAAAAACTGGCTTCACTGAATCTCGATTTAGCACTGGCACCGGTTGAGGATAATTTGTTTAACCGCTGTAAAAGCAATCTAAGACTACTGGAATACGGCGCATGCGGATACCCCGTCATTTGCAGTGATGTGGAGTGTTATCATTATGACTTACCTGTCACGCGCGTCAAAAACCGTTATAAAGACTGGGTGGAGGCAATCGAGATGCATCTTGATGATCCGGAAGCCTCACGACGTTCGGGCGAGGCATTGCGAAATGCCATCCACAAAGACTGGATGCTTACTGGAGAGCCTCTCCGCCACTGGATGAATATGTGGTTGCCTGATTAATACGTTTTGACATGCAGTAAAGGTAAAAAGAGGGCTTGCCGCGGGTAAGCCCTCTTAATCCTTTAAACACTATCTTCGTGGAGTCCCAAACCCCAGTAAGAATCAGTGTAAACTGTCGATATAAGATAAACACATTCTCCTCGTACACTTTACAACCCGTTTCGGTTATTTCGTATTTATAAAGGATTAAGACGATGACTCAAGTTTATACAGAGGCAACAGGTGCACGACTGAGTACGCAGGCTCAGCGTTTACTGGTGGTGTCCGATAACCAGGAGCTGTCGCTTTATCTTAAAGAGGAACTTGAAAAACAGCCCTTTGAGCTACCCTTCAACGCGGACTTTTGCTATACGTCATTTAACACGAATCCGCAACTAATGATGGCTATTGGAGCGACCCGGATTAATGTCAAAGATGAGTCCACAGTTGAAAGGATCATTCAGGAGTATGATTTGGTTTTCAGTTTGCATTGTAAACAAATTTTCCCTGCCGCCCTTACTGATAACCTATGCTGTATTAACTTTCATCCCGGTCTCAATCCTTTTAATCGTGGATGGTATCCCCAGGCTTTTTCAATTATCAATGGTTTGCCTGTGGGCGCGACAATTCATTTAATGGACGCCGAAGTTGACCATGGCGAAATTATCGATCAGCAGGTAGTTAAAGTGAAAGTTTCAGATACTTCTTTGACAGTTTACAGAAACGTCATCGCAACAGAAAAGTATCTCATAAGTAAAAATATTTTTACTATCATCTCCGGTTCATATACGACAAAGAAACCACAGGCAGAAGGGAATTACAACGGAATTAAGGACTATAACGCGCTGTGTGAATTAGATTTGAACTCTGTCGCTACGCTTGATGAACATTTGAAAATATTGCGTGCGACAACGCATGGTGACTTTAAAAATGCGTTTTTTCGTGATGAGAATGGTAAAAAGTATTTTGTAAGGATAATCATCGATGAAGATTTTTAAAAGATCACCTCTTATCGCGCTCCGTTCGGAGTGAGTAATGTACGCACGTCCTCAGAGTGATCTCTATCTCCGATAAGATTGCCATGCAAAGACGCAAGGATTTTATATTTATGAGTTTTGATCGTGTTTAGGGAAATAATACGATTTTATTTGTGGTTTTGCTTACTGTTATTACGCTTTTCTCGTCCTTAGCCGTGATGCTTAATGCTTTCTAATGTAGTAAGCACTTTTCTCTATCCTGCATCATTACACTCGCATTGCTCAAATAACCATATTCAAAAAAGATAACGTTTATAGATTGAAAAAATAAGCTGAGAAATGAACAGAGGCAAACGGGTGACATTTGCTAGCAGGCAGGCAAGAGGAAGATTTTGATTACACTATACTTCAATAATGAGGCGATAGCCTTGATATGAAATGCTTATGTATCAGCCAGTTAGATTGCTTTGTAACTGGCTGGCACATCTTTGTCGTGTAAACATTACCCCATTAAGACAACCCCTGCTAAGAGGCTATTTTATAGTTTTTATAAATAGTTAGCAGATAACTTTGCCAGTCTGAGGTTTTTATATTCATTTTTTTGATTTTATCACAACATAATTGTGAATTTAACGGTCGAACCGCAGCGGTTGGATAATCGGTGCTGCGAATGCCGAATACTGAAATATCTTTTTTTACTGCGATAAAAAGCGCTTGTGCAAACTCACACCAACTTACGGGCTCATCACCACAGTAATGATAAATCCCCCGCGCTTCAGGCTGTACAGCAAGAAGAATCATTGCCTGGGCCAGATCGCCTGCGTAGGTAGGGCAACCGTACTGATCATTCACCACCTTTATCTCATGACGCGTTTCCGCTAAATGGAGCATCGTGTCGACAAAGTTACTTCCATATTCACTAAAAACCCAAGAGGTACGGATGATTATGGCTTCAGGTAAGATATCTATTACGCGCTTTTCACCTTCCCACTTGCTCAGACCATAAAAATTAATCGGGCAGGGCTGATCGCTTTCGGTGTAAGCGGTTTTTTTAATGCCATCAAAAACGTAGTCAGTAGAAATATGAATCAGACGAGCACTGACCAGTTTGGCCGCCTGAGCCAGATTCTCTGGGCCGATGGCATTAACTTTGAGTGCGCGTGTACGGTCAGTTTCTGCCTTGTCGACTGCCGTGTACGCAGCCGTATTCATGATGACATCAGGCTTGAATTTTTTAACAATACGCATGACTGCTGAACGGTCGGTAATATCCAGCTCTGCCGAACCACACGCCAGGGTAATCCAGTCTGTGGGAAAGCGATCCAGTATGCAGCGGCCCAGTTGACCATAAGCACCTGTTAGTAAAACGCGCATCAGAGCGACTCCTGCGGTAATGTTCCTTGCTGATCATTTGCACACAGTATCAACAGCAGTACTGGCGATAGAAAAGTCACTTTGCGGTTATTCCTCATTTGGCAGGTGTGGTCCTTTAGGTAATTGTTTCAGCAAGGTTTCCTGGAAGCCCTGATCTCAGGCCATGCCCTAAACTCTCTGGAAATTGTCACCCGTTCTGCAATCAACCCATTCACGATGGGCATGTATGACGTCCCCGCTATTCACTTCCTCTAGAACCGGTCTACGCTTGCAGAGTGATGATGAAAGAATACGAGCTTGCAAGTGAAACTAATGGCAAGAATAACCGATAAAAAAGCAGGTAAAGTAAAGGATAAGCAACAGACACAGCGCACAAGCGGAAAAGACACCCGGTCATCCGCGACGAAAATACCTGTTTTCTCGCGTAATAAGGCAAATGTGACGTACTTAAACGGCAGGATTTTAATCCGGACGGGGAAATAATAAAAAAGTCATCGCAGCGTTACAGTTCATTACAACTATGCCGATAATCCCCTTCAGAATGACTCTCATTTTGATATAACTTTTCATGTTCTGGGGTGGTTATGCGCTTTAACTATGACCTGCTTCCGGGCGAACGCCTTTCTTTTGAAGAGATCGCCCGGCGTTATGCACAGCAATACCCTGATGAGAAAGAACTGACGGCGCGTGCGCTGCTGAGTCCTTCAACCAGCTATCGGACGTTAAAAATTCGTGCTGTCTTTGCTCAGGAAGAGAGTAACAGTCCTCTGGAAGACCTGTTGTTCATTGCTAACGACAATGAACGGAAAAACTATTTGCGCCGTTTTGAGTACTACCTTAAACAGCAGCAGCCTTTTCACTATTTTCGTCGTGGAAAAGAGGATGAGGATAATCGCTGGAAGGTGATAGGGAAAAGCTATGTCTATGCCATGGTCGATCCCCATTCTGCGCAGGCGCAAAACCTGATCAACAGCCGGGGTTATAAACTGGTTTTGATGCGTGAAGATGAAGAAGATGCCTGGTGGCAGCTGTTCAACGTGCAGTCTAACCCCTGTTTCCCGCAGTCTCGTCGCATCCAGTTTATTGTGGTACTGAGCACGCCCGAACATAAGATTCCCGCTGCAGTTATGCCTGGTACTGAAGTGGGGCGGCGAGTCAAAGCCAAAGTGTTGCAGAAAGCCAGCCAGTCAGAATTTATGGCGGCCGTAAAAGCGCGCTACGGTGCCTGTATTATTACCGGAACCAGCCTTCTCGACCCGCATCAGTGGCCGTGGGTTGAAGCCTGCCATATCGACACGCGAGAAAACGATGAAGGTTTTCTGGCAGACAACAGTGTGGATAACGGGTTGTTCCTGCGTAGCGATTTACAGCGGCTTTTTGTCAACAAAATGATAAGCATTGATGGTGATTCCGGGCAGGTGCGTTTTCATGCGGATGAAAAAACGCGTGAAAGCATTGGTCCGTTTTATCAGGAGATGGAAGGGCAGGTTTGTGCACTGTGGGAAAACGTGCCATCCGCAACCCGCCAGCGTTTACTGTCACTACGTTAGTCTGTCTGTACAGAGCGGGACCTCCCGCTCTGAAACATCACAAATTTGAAATAACCTTGGTTTATCCCGCCTATTCAGCCAATCAAAAGCCCTACAGAATTGCATAATCATGCCGATAACTTCATTAACGCAGGGTAGTCAACGTGAACGATCTCTATACCGCCGATGGCGTGATGGACAAACATTCGCTCTGGCAGCGCTACGTCCCACTGGTACGTCATGAAGCACTGCGCTTACAGGTCCGCCTGCCAGCCAGTGTTGAACTTGACGACCTGCTTCAAGCCGGGGGCATTGGTCTGTTGAATGCGGTGGAGCGCTATGACGCGCTTCAGGGTACCGCCTTTACCACGTATGCAGTACAGCGCATCCGTGGGGCCATGCTTGATGAGCTTCGCAGCCGGGACTGGGCGCCGCGTAGCGTCAGACGAAATGCTCGTGAGGTAGCCGGGGCTATGCATCAGGTCGAACAGATGCTGGGTCGGGCCGCTTCTGAACAGGAAGTCGCGCAACAGTTGAATGTTTCGATAGAAGAGTACCGGCAGATTCTGTTGGATACCAACAACAGCCAGCTCTTTTCGTACGATGAGTATCGAGAAGAACACGGTGACAGTGCGGAACTGGTGACGGAAGGGCACGAAGAGGCCAATCCACTTCATCAGTTAATGGAAGGGAGTCTGCGTGAACGCGTCATTGAAGCGATCGAGGCGTTGCCCGAGCGCGAGAAGATGGTGCTGACACTGTACTACCAGGAAGAACTGAATCTGAAAGAGATTGGCGCGGTACTTGACGTGGGGGAATCCCGAGTCAGCCAACTGCACAGTCAGGCGATAAAACGCTTGCGTGCCCGACTTACGGGAGCGCGCTAGAAGGCTCAGTTCCTGGCGATCTATAAATAATAAGAAATCGGGGACTCAACAGTGGGAGCCAAAACCAAAGCCAGACCTTTAAGTCGTTATCTTAAAGACTACAAACACAGCCAAAACAATTGTTCACACTGTGGCAAAGTATTAGACCGTATGGCGCTGGTCTTTCGTGGCCAGATCATCAATAAAGAGGCCATCGCACGGATGGATCAAATGATTGATGAGCCGCTTTGGCTAAAACTGCAGCCAGAATTAACGGCACTTTGTCGTTTTTGCAGCGATATTTTTTGTAATACGCATCCTAATTATTTTGACATCATGGCCTTCAAACAATATCTGTTTGAACAGACTGAAATGAGCCCAAGCACCATTCGTGAATATGTGGTTCGCTTACGTCGGCTTGACGATATGTTGAAGGCCAGAAATTTTCCGGCTGAAAAACTCACAGGCAATAGCTGGCATCAATGCCTGGAAGAAGACTTACCCGATGCAGGTAATAACAATTATCGTATTGCGCTTCGTAAGTACGACCAGTTTTTGGGCTGGCAGCAACGTTAAGGGATCGGGTAAAAGTGTCAGGCAGGTTTTCCTCTGACATTCTGTCTCCCACCCCATTTTCCCCCTGTCCACAGGAGGAAAATGGGGAAGTTGTGTAACAGCCGGTGGATACTTGCCCGACCGCTTCTCCGTTCATCACCTGAGTTTGAATTCAGGATGATCCTTTCTGCATCTTCTGTAACACTGTAAAGATCACTGCTCTGTGCCCAAATGGAGGCCGCATTGTCTTTACATCTTATTCATCAGTTTCCCCGTATCGAACTTCTGGGCGCACCGACGCCGTTAGAATACCTGCCCCGATTATCGGACCATCTTGGCCGCGACATCTTTATCAAACGTGATGACGTGACGCCGCTGGCGATGGGCGGCAACAAGCTGCGTAAGCTGGAGTTTCTGGCCGCAGATGCCCTGCGTGAAGGCGCAGATGTGTTGCTGACTGCGGGTGCCATTCAGTCAAACCATGTGCGGCAGACGGCGGCGGTCGCCGCGAAACTGGGCCTGAAATGCGTAGCGTTACTGGAAAATCCGATTGCGACTCAGAGTGAAAACTACCTGACCAATGGTAATCGCCTGATGCTGGACCTGATGGATGTTGACGTAGTGATGGTCGATGCCCTGACCCATCCCGCTGCGCAGCTGGCGGAACAGGCGGAACGTCTGGAGGCGCAGGGTTTCCGGCCTTACGTGCTACCTGTGGGCGGCTCAAATGCACTGGGTGCGCTAGGTTACGTGGAATGTGCCCAGGAGATTGCGCACCAAAGTGAAGGCGTAGTGGATTTTGCGGCGGTGGTCGTGGCGTCAGGCAGCGCCGGAACCCATGCGGGCCTGGCCATAGGACTGGAGCAGCTCTTGCCAGAGACCGAGTTGGTTGGCGTAACCGTGTCGCGTAAAGTCAGTGAGCAATTGCCTAAGGTTGAAGAACTACGTCAGGCGCTGGCGACGCAGTTAGCCGTGCAGGCGCAGGCACCTATAACGCTATGGGATGAGTATTTTTCTCCGCGCTACGGCGAGCCGAATGAAGAGGGCATGGCGGCGGTGAAAATGCTGGCCCGTCTTGAAGGCATTTTTCTTGATCCCGTTTATACCGGTAAAGCGATGGCCGGTCTTATTGATGGGATTAACCAGAATCGTTTTCGCCGTGAAGGCCCGTTGTTGTTTGTGCATACAGGCGGTGCACCGGCGTTATTTGCTTATCACCCTTCGGTCTGAGACGCAGCGCAAAAAAGGGTTATAATTCAGGCGTTATTTTGACGTCTTATGCGAAATAACGCCCATAATGACAGAGCGGCAAACCGTGTTTAGCCGCTTAACACCACACTGATAAATAATAAATGGGGTAAACATGGCTTTTTCACAGATTCGTCGCCAGCTGGTGACGGGAATGATGGCTGTTGCGCTGGTTGCAGGCGTCAGCGTTAAAACTTTTGCGGCGGAGAATTTACTGGCGCAGGTTAAAAGCAAAGGCGAGCTGCGTGTGGGCCTGGAAGGCACCTATCCCCCTTTCAGTTTTCAGGATGAAAAGGGCAAGCTGACGGGTTTTGAAGTGGAGTTCGCCCAGGAACTGGCGAAACACATGGGGGTGAAAGCCGAGCTTAAACCGACCAAGTGGGATGGTATGTTAGCCGCGTTAGATTCTAAACGTATTGATGTGGTGATCAATCAGGTCACGATCTCCGATGAGCGTAAAAAGAAGTATGACTTCTCTACGCCCTATACCATTTCAGGTGTGCAGGCGCTGACCTTGAAGAAAAACGCGGGCAGCATTACCAAACCAGAGGATCTGGCCGGTAAGAAAGTCGGTGTAGGCCTGGGGACGAACTACGAACAGTGGTTACGTGCCAACGTTAAAGGCGTGGATATCCGTACTTACGATGATGACCCAACCAAGTATCAGGATCTGCGTTCTGGTCGCGTTGATGCGATTCTGGTCGATCGTCTGGCAGCCCTGGACCTGGTGAAGAAAACCGGTGATACCATGGCCGTAGCCGGTCCGGCATTCTCCCGTCTGGAAGCCGGCGTGGCAATGCGCAAAGGCAATGAAGACTTGCTGAAAGCGATCGATCAGGCCATTGCGGACATGCAGAAAGACGGCTCACTTAAAAAGCTGTCAGAGAAATGGTTTGGCGCGGACGTAACGAAATAATGCAGGAAAGTTTACAACTGGTGCTGGATTCAGCACCTTTTTTACTTAAAGGCGCGTTGTTCACGCTACAGCTCAGTATCGGCGGGATGTTCTTTGGGTTGATACTGGGCTTTTTGCTGGCCCTGATGCGTTTATCGCGCTTCTGGCCGGTAAACTGGCTGGCGCGTATCTATGTGTCCATCTTTCGCGGCACGCCGCTCATCGCGCAGCTGTTTATGATCTACTACGGTCTGCCGCAGTTTGGCATTGAGCTGGACCCCATTCCGTCGGCGATGATTGGGTTATCGCTGAATATGGCGGCCTATGCATCGGAGTCGCTGCGTGGCGCAATTGCAGCGATTGAGCGTGGTCAGTGGGAAGCGGCTGCCAGTATCGGCATGACGCCGTGGCAAACCCTGCGTCGGGTTATTCTGCCACAGGCTGCCCGCACCGCGTTGCCGCCCCTGGGAAACAGCTTTATCAGCCTGGTGAAAGATACGTCACTGGCCGCCACCATTCAGGTTCCTGAACTGTTTCGCCAGGCGCAATTGATTACCTCGCGTACCCTGGAAGTGTTCACCATGTACCTGGCGGCTTCGCTGATCTACTGGGTGATGGCCACCGTGCTGTCAGCATTGCAAAACCGTCTGGAAGCCCACGTTAACCGTCAGGATCAGGAGGCGAAATGAGTGCAATCGACGTTCGCCAGTTGGTGAAAAAGTTTAACGGACAAACGGTACTGCACGGCATTGACCTTGACGTCGCGCCCGGTGAAATCGTCGCCATCATCGGCCCCAGCGGCTCGGGCAAAACTACGCTGTTGCGCAGTATTAACCTGCTTGAAGTGCCTGACGCCGGTCGCATTAAAGTGGGTGATATCACCATTGATGCCAGCCAGGGCATCCACAAGCAGAAAGAGCAGGTGCGCCTGTTACGCCAGCAGGTGGGCTTTGTCTTTCAAAACTTCAACCTGTTTCCCCATCGCTCGGTGCTGGAAAATATCATTGAAGGGCCGGTGATTGTAAAAGGTGAAGCAAAAGCGGACGCGATTGCCCGCGCGCGGAGCCTGCTTGAAAAAGTCGGGCTTCACGGTAAAGAAGACAGCTACCCAAGGCGTTTGTCCGGCGGTCAACAGCAGCGTGTTGCGATTGCCCGTGCGCTGGCAATGCGACCCGAAGTGATTTTGTTTGATGAGCCGACGTCTGCGCTGGACCCGGAGCTGGTGGGCGAGGTGCTGAACACTATCCGCGCGCTGGCGCAGGAAAAGCGCACTATGGTGATTGTCACGCATGAGATGAGTTTTGCCCGCGACGTCGCCGACCGCGCCATCTTTATGGATCAGGGACGCATCGTAGAACATGGACCGGCTAAAGCGCTGTTTAGCGATCCGCAGCAAGCGCGGACTCGACAATTTCTCGATAAATTTCTTAATCAATAAACGCCAACGCCGCCGGAAACAGGCGGCGTTTCTTGCCGTGCCTTCTGCTTTTATCCTCTCAGTTTCTTCTGAAAATTTACATTTAGTATTATTTTAATGATTTGATTTTGATGGTTTTATACTGGCTTAGCTTCTGCGCGAGTAACAGACTGTAACTTTTAAGAGCCGCCTGATTGAGACCTGCGTGAAAATATAAATAATTCTTCACAAATTCATCGCACGATCAGGACGAAATAATGAGTCAGGACAGAAAGGAAATCCTCTGGATTAATACCCTAAAAGGAGGATGCATCTTACTTGTGGTATTGCATCACTCCATCATCACCACGTTCGCACCTTCGCTCCCTCATCTGACTGCCGGTCTGTTCCCGGCTCACTGGTGGGTAGCATTTAATACCTGGCTTTCGCCCCTGCGGATGCCCGCATTTTTCTTTGTCTCCGGGCTGCTGGCCGCCAATTCGGTCGTGAAGAAAAGCTGGAAAGCGGTCTTTACCAAGAAGTTCAGCAATATTGTCTACCTCTACCTGCTGTGGGGCGTGATTCAATGGCTGAGTATCCACTACATCTCAACCCATCTGGGCGAGCGGCTGTCGAGCAGTAAGAATGCCGCCTATGCTGATTCCCCGCTGGAGTTTATCAAGCTGTTAATGCTGTCGATGACCAGCCTGTGGTACCTGTATGCGCTGGCCGGATTCTTCCTGGTGACCAAACTTTTTCATCGACAGAAAATAGTGCTGGTCGTATTCGCGATTGCGGCGAACTATGCGGCGCAGTTTAGCCTTATTCCCGGATGGGGACCGGCCAGCGTCGCGCAAAACTATCTCTATTTCTTACTGGGCGTCTTTTTCAGCGCGGCATTAATTGAGCTTAGCGGTCTGAAAGGTCGTCACTGGCTGTGGCTGGGCGCAATAGCGCTGATCGGCATCCTTCATCATGCGGGCGGTATTTATAAAAATCCGTTTTACAGCCTGTTGACCATCGTCTTTGGCATTGTACTGTGCCGTTTTCTTAACGCACATTTCAATATGGCCTGGTTGAATTACATCGGCCGCAATACGCTGCAGATTTATGTCTTGCACCGAATTTTTATCGAGTTAGTGGGGCTGAGTGCCATTTCCCTGGCGCTACATTATGGCTGGTTCGGCAATGCGGGCTTTAGCTGGGGTTGGGCGCTGTTGATGCCGTTAACCGGCGTGGCGGTGTGTACATTGCTTTCGCTGTTGGTCTGGACGCTGTTGAACCGTGGACCCGGACGGATACTGTTTATCCACCCGCGTTTACTCAGTAAGCATCAGGCGGAAACGCAAACCTCATCATCCTGAATTCACGGGCCAGCTTACTGGCCCGTTTTTTGTCTACGTTAGTCTGGCGTGCAGATGCCTTTGATGACCAGATGCTGAATCAGAATAATGGTTTTCGCGTCAATGATGGTCCCCGCATCAATCATGGCAAGCGCCTCTTTAATCGGCACCTCAATCACCTTGATATCTTCGCCTTCGGCGGCAATACCCCCGCCCGCGTTTATTCGCATCTCACGGGTAAAAGGGGCGATAAAAAAGTGCAGACGCTCGGTAACGGAACCGGGGCTCATGAATATCTCGCCAATCTTAGTGACGTCATTCAGCTTATATCCTGTTTCTTCCTCCGCTTCGCTTCTGATGGCCTGTATGGGGTCACGTGCGTCCAACAAACCGGCACAGGCTTCAATCAGCTCAAAGTGATGACCGATCAAAAAAGCAGGCATGCGGAACTGGCTGGTCAGGATGACCGTCCTGTCGTCGCGGTTGTAGAGCAGGATGGTCGCACCGTGACCGCGATCATAAGCTTCACGGGTAAAGCGCTGTTCTGTGCCATCGGTGCGCACATAGGTCATATCGTATTTGGTCAGGGTGCCCCAGTCGTTTGCCAGTATCTGCTGGTCGTTAACGGTAGCGGTAGTGGCAACGGGCGTAAAACGCGTCTGCTTCATGATGACATTCCATTTGTGAGTAAATCAGAAACAACCATTCAGACAGCGCGTGCCGAATGGAAAACTGAAAAATTAATCCTGAATCCGTAAAAGCCAAAATGGCCTTTTTAGCCTGTCTGCGTTATTCCGCAGAGCATAAATAAACAAAAAGACGAATAAGCTATTACGGCATTTATCCACACGACCTGTGCGCCCTCTCTGTTATTCAGGTGATATCCGGACCTGAAATTACCCTAAAGGCGGCAGGAGAAGGGGCAACATGATTAATACGTTTCGACGTAGGACAAAATGTTTTTCCGGCAAACTCTTTTACCTGGAGGACTGACTCACTCGCGATTGTCGGATAACGCTCACCTGCACTTACGTTGAGTGGCCTGTCTTAAAGTACAGTTAACGTAATGGCAAATATAGCGTTAAGCAAGTACCGACAGAGAAAATTCATAGTAAAGTCATATTCCATTGTGGACGGGCGATCCTGATTTATTCTGACGCTCAATGAATGTTACCGACGTCAAATTAAAGCCGGCATAAATGTCAAAGAATATCCTTTATTGTAAAGCTGGGTTCTAAACCGTTTCCGACAGATAACTTTAAGACTTTCGCTACATTCAGGTGACAGGACATACGGAATACTTTCCACATAACGATCATATGAGCAGCGCGAATTCGTTTTTTCTGGAATGACACCGCCGCAGGAAATTCCCTGATGAAGCACAATGAAAAAGAACACATTGCATGGATTAATACGCTCAAAGGCATCTGTATCCTGCTTGTTGTGCTGTACCATACGGTGTTGCCCGGCTTTGAAAATACGCTAAAAGACCTGAGCGCGGGCGTGTTTCCCGCAGAGATGTGGGGGCAGTTCAATAGATTATTATCCCCACTGCGTATGCCTGCCTTTTTCTTTGTTTCAGGTTTGTTGGCCAGCAATGCCATTATTAATCGCCCCTGGAAGCACATCACGACCAGCCGAATCACTAATTTGTTTTACCTGTACCTTGTATGGGGAGCCATTCAGTGGTGGTCAATCGTGGGGATTTCAACAGAAATCACCGGACAGCGTATTTCACAAAATCTTAATGCGGCCTATGCGGGGTCGCTGGCGGAGTTTCTTACGCTGACATTTCTGGCGATGAGTACCTCATGGTACTTATATGGTTTAGCGATCTACTTCCTGTGCGCTAAACTTTTTCAGCGTTATAAGGTGCTATTGCTGGTCGCGGCAACGCTGCTCAATTACCTGGCTGTAGAAAAGGTGATTCCCTTCTGGGGGCCACAGAGTCTGGCGCAGTATTTTGTGTTCTTCATACTGGGGACGTTCTGGTGTACGCAGATGCTGCGTTTGAGCGAGTGGCGACGGGAAAATGGCTTGCAGTGGTTGTTGCTGGCGCTGGTGGCAGGTCTGCACGGCCTGTTCGGTGTGGATAAGCGCCTTTTCGTATCTGTCCTTGCCATCCTCATCAGTATTGCCGCCTGCCGTTGGTTAAATCAGATCAGCAGCATGGCCTGGCTCAACTGGATAGGGCGTCATACTTTACCCATTTACGTTCTCCATCGTATCTTTATTGAGTATTTCGGTATGACGGCCATTTTATTGGCACAGCGTCATCAGCTGTTTGAATTAGCGTGGTTTTCCTGGCTGTGGGCCAGCCTGTATCCGCTGGTGATTGTGGCCCTCTGCTCACTGTGTTCCATTGCCGTCTGGTCGCTGACGAATCGGGGAGCAGGGCGCGCGCTGTTTATCTTTCCAACCCTGATAAAACGGCCAGTTTACCCTGGCATCTGACCACGCGTTTGGGTCATAACGTCTGGCCGGGCGAGATATCAGCGGTTTGAAAAAGAGAAATGAACCCGGCCAGCGATGAGGTGGACGGGTTCACGTCCGTCTTATTTACGTGCGCGTACCACCTGATAGCGACGCGTGAGATACTCAACTGGCGCGCTCCAGACGTGCACAAGACGGGTAAACGGGAAGACCAGAAAAATCGTCATGCCCAGAATCAAGTGAACACGATAAATCCACTCAACGCCGTCAAGCCACTGGGCAGCATTGCCCTGGAATGTCACCACCGCCTGCGCCCAGCCGACCAGTTTCATCATGCCAAGGCCGTCCATGTGCTGCAGCGAAAAGATGATGGAAATCAGCCCCAGAGAAACCTGCACCACAAGGATACCCATAATCACAATGTCGGCGCGCGTCGAGGTCGCCCGGATGCGTGGATTGAGCAGCCGTCTTTTCAGCAGCAGAAAGCCGCCAACCAGCGTCATTAAGCCAAAGACGCCACCGGCCATCATCGCGAGTTTCTGCTTGGTGGCAATCGACAGAAAGGGTTCGTACATCCAGTGCGGCGTGAGCAGGCCGAACAGATGCCCGAATAAGATCCCAATAATGCCGATGTGAAAGACGTTGGACGCAAAGCGCATGCCCTTTTTGTCCAGCATCTGGCTGGATGAGGCACGCCAGGTATACTGTCCGTAGTCATAGCGCAGCCAACTGCCTACCAGGAAAACCGTTCCGCACAGGTAGGGATAGATATCAAAGAATAACACGTCCAGGTAGTGCATTATTGTGCGCCTCCAGAGGTCAGTTCAAGATACTGCGGACGGCTGTCCTGACTGAAACGGCGTTGATGCTGTTGCCGTTCAGAACGATCGCAGGCTTTATCATCGATGAACTTAATTTGTTCTTCTTCCCATACCGCATCTATCGCTTCGCGCGTGTCATCGCGCGGCTCGGTGGCAACCTGCCGGGCAACGCTCTCACTGTGCAGCGGGCTACGCGCGAGGTTGAGAAGGGCGTCAAACAGCTGGCTAAACTCACTGCCGCGCGCTTTCAGTCGTCCGCCCAGCAGGGCGAGGATTGGCGCGATATCCTTCAGGCCCTGGCGCGCCGCTTTCTCATCCTGTTGACTCAGGTACTCCAGATAGAGCGGCAGATGATCGGGCAACTCCCGGCAGTGGAGTTCCAGACCGGCCTGCTCATACTGAGCCAGCAGATCCACCATCGCCTGACCGCGATCGCGCGATTCAGCATGAACATGTTCAAACAGCAGGAGTGATGTTGCCCGCCCGCGTTCAAACAGGGCGCACCAGTCGCTCTGCTTATCCAGCGGTGCTGCCGCCAGATAATGCTGGGTAAAGGACGAAAGTGCAGGATAGTGCTGCGCGATCAGTGCACGTACCTCATCCTGGTGCTGCCACAGCGATTCATCCGGGTATTCAAGCAACATGCCAATAAGTTTCAGGATATCCATCATTCCCCTCCCGCTTTATTACCGATATCAATGGCATCAATGCGGCGGCTGTTAAACAAATTGAACTGAGTATCACTGCCGTGGCAACCGTCACCAAAACTGAAGCCGCAGCCGTTGCGTTCCGGAAAGGCATCCCGGGCCAGTTCGCGATGACTGGAGGGGATAACAAAGCGGTCTTCATAGTTGGCAATGGCCAGATAACGGTACATCTCTTCTGCCTGCTGCATACTCAGGCCCACTTCTTCAAGCGCGCGCGTATCCGTCACGCCGTCAACCGTCTGCGAGCGTTTGTAATGGCGCATTGCGATCATCCGTTTCAGCGCGCGTAATACCGGCGTGGTATCGCCCGCCGTGAGCAGGTTAGCGAGGTATTGCACAGGTATCCGCAGGCTTTCCACATCGGGTAAAACGCTGGCGTCCGCTTCGAGCAGACCGGCATCAGCCACCGACTGAACGGGTGACAACGGCGGCACATACCAGACCATCGGTAAGGTGCGGTATTCCGGGTGAAGCGGCAGGGCCAGCTTCCAGTCCATTGCCATTTTCCAGACCGGTGAAGCCTGGGCGGCGTCGATCACGCTTTGCGGAATGTCCTGACGTAAGGCTTCCTCAATCACGGCGGGATCGTTCGGGTCAAGGAAGATGTCGCACTGGCGCTGGTACAGGTCGTGCTCATTTTCCGTGCTGGCGGCGTCGGCAATCTTATCGGCGTCGTAGAGCAGCACGCCCAGATAACGAATGCGGCCCACGCAGGTTTCAGAGCAGACGGTCGGCATGCCTGACTCAATGCGGGGATAGCAGAAAATACACTTCTCTGACTTGCCGCTCTTCCAGTTGAAATAGATCTTTTTGTAGGGACAGCCGCTAATGCATAAACGCCAGCCCCGGCATTTATCCTGATCGATCAACACAATGCCGTCTTCTTCACGCTTATAGATCGCACCGCTGGGGCAGGTGGCTGCACAGCCTGGGTTCAGGCAGTGTTCGCACAGGCGCGGCAGATATATCATGAACGTGTTTTCAAACTGGCCATACATCTCTTTCTGCATGGCATCGAAGTTTTTATCGGCACTGCGTTTGCTGAACTCCCCACCCAGCAGCTCTTCCCAGTTAGGGCCGCCGACGATTTTATCCATCCGTTCGCCGCTGATCAGCGAACGTGGACGGGCGGTCGGCTGACTGTTACCTGCTTTAGCGGTATGCAGGTGTTGGTAGTCATAGGTAAAGGGTTCGTAATAATCATCAATGCCCGGCACCACGGGATTGGCGAAGATTTTAGTCAGCACGGCGCTGCGGCTCCCCAGACGTGGCGTCAGTTGGCCGTTGATTTTGCGTATCCAACCGCCTTTCCATTTCTCCTGGTCTTCCCAGGCCTGGGGATAACCTATGCCGGGTTTGGTCTCGACATTGTTAAACCAGGCATATTCCATGCCTTCACGCCCGGTCCAGACGTTTTTACAGGTCACCGAACAGGTGTGGCAGCCAATACATTTATCCAGATTCAGTACCATTCCGACCTGTGAGCGAATCTTCATTTTGCTGCCTCCTGAATCTGATCCCGGCCTTCATCATCCAGCCAGTTAACCTGTTTCATTTTGCGCACCAGGATGAACTCATCCCGGTTGGAACCGACCGTGCCGTAGTAGTTGAAGCCATAGGCCAGCTGGGCATATCCACCGATCATGTGGGTGGGTTTAGGACAGGCGCGGGTCACCGAGTTATGGATACCGCCGCGCATGCCTGTTACTTCAGAACCAGGAATGTTCATCAGTCGCTCCTGGGCGTGATACATCATGGTCATGCCGGCAGGTACGCGCTGGCTGACAACGGCACGGGCCGTTAAGGCACCGTTGGCGTTGAACACTTCAATCCAGTCGTTGTCCTCAATGCCCAGTTCCTGCGCATCGGCTTCGCTCATCCACACAATCGGTCCGCCACGGGACAGCGTAAGCATCAGCAGGTTGTCACTGTAAGTCGAGTGAATGCCCCATTTCTGGTGCGGCGTCAGGAAGTTAAGGGCTTTTTCCGGAAAGCCGTTGGACGGGATATGTTTTAGTCCTTCCAGACTGCGGGTATCAACCGGTGGACGATAAACCACCAGGCTTTCACCGAACGCCCGCATCCAGGGGTGATCCTGATAGAGCTGCTGACGACCGCTCAGGGTGTGCCAGGGAATCAGCTCATGGACGTTGGTATAACCGGCGTTATAAGAGACATGCTCATCTTCAAGCCCGGACCAGGTGGGGCTGGAAATGATCTTGCGCGGTTGCGCCTGGATATCTCGGAAGCGGATTTTTTCCTCTTCTTTGTTGCGGGCCAGATGGGCATGTTCCCGACCAGTGAATTCGCTCAGCGCATTCCAGGCTTTGACGGCGACCTGACCATTGGTTTCCGGGGCCAGCGTTAAAATCATCTCAGCAGCGTCAATGGCGCTGTTGATCTGCGGCTGTCCTTTGGCCGGACCGTCCGCTTTCACGTAATTGAGTTTGCGCAGCAGTTCGACCTCTTTATCGGTATTCCAACTGATGCCTTTCCCCCCATTGCCCAGTTTTTCCAGCAGCGGCCCGACAGAGGTGAAGCGCTCATAGGTGGCCGGATAATCACGCTTAACGGTCACGATATGCGGCGCGGTTTTACCCGGAATCAGGTCGCACTGGCCTTTTTTCCAGTCACAGATATCGCCGGTCTGCGCCAGTTCGGCGGGCGAGTCATGCTGAACAGGCTGGAGCACCACATCGGTTTCCTCACCCAGGTGGCCCTGACAGAGTGCCGAGAAGGTTTTAGCGAGGCCTTTATAAATATCCCAGTCGCTTTTTGATTCCCAGGCCGGGTCGACTGCCGCAGAAAGCGGATGGATGAAGGGATGCATGTCAGAGGTGTTCATGTCATCTTTTTCATACCAGGTCGCCGTGGGCAGCACAATATCCGAGAACAGGCAGGTGCTGGACATCCTGAAGTCGAGGGTCACCAACAGGTCGAGCTTGCCCTCCAGCGCCTCGGTCTGCCACTCCACGTCCTCTGGCATCAGCGCCGGATCATCCACTGGCTGGCCCTGAATACCGCTATCGGTGCCCAGTAAATAGCGCAGCATGTACTCATGACCTTTGCCGGATGAGCCAAGCAGGTTGGATCGCCAGATAAACATATTGCGTGGATGGTTGGTGCCGCTGTCGGGTTGCTCACTGGCCATACGAACGGTACCGGCTTTCAACGCCTGAGCGGTCCAGGCTTCTGGCGTCATGTTGGCCTGGCGGGCCTGGGCGCTGATCTCCAGTGGGTTGACGTTAAGCTGTGGCGAGGAAGGCAACCAGCCCATGCGTTCTGCCCGAACGTTAAAGTCCAGCAGGTGACCGGTGTAATCGTGTGGATTGGCCAGCGGTGACAGAATGGATTTCACCTGCAATTTCTCAAATCGCCACTGGCTGGCATGATTGTAGAAAAACGAGGTGCTGTTCATATGGCGAGGAGGGCGATTCCAGTCCAGCGCAAACGCCAGCGGGGCCCAGCCTGTCTGAGGACGTAATTTTTCCTGACCGACATAGTGCGCCCATCCGCCGCCGCTCTGACCAACACAACCGCAGAACACCAGCATGTTGATCATCGCCCGATAGCTCATATCCATGTGATACCAGTGATTAATACCGGCACCGAGAATGATCATGGAACGGCCGTGGGTTTTATGGGCAGTCTCGGCGAATTCCCGGGCGATCTTTTCGATCTGGCTGCGTGGCACGCCACAGATCTGTTCCGCCCAGGCTGGCGAATAGGCGCGAATATCGCTGTAGTCCTGTGCGCAGTTGCTGTCATCCAGCTGACGATCGATGCCATAGTTCGCCAGGGTCAGGTCATAAACCGATGCAACAGGCACCCGGCTGCCGTCCGTCAGCGTCAGCATTTTCACCGGCAGTTTATGCAGCAGGATGTTGTCCTGCTTAACATGGCGGAACTGTGGGTTTTCCAGTCCACCGAAGTAAGGGAACGCCACGTCCACCAGCGCATCGTTCTGATCGATGAGGCTGAGTGCCAGTTGGGTGGCAGAGCCGTTTGCTTTTTGCTCCAGGTTCCATTTCCCTTTTTCACCCCAACGGAAACCTATCGAGCCGTTAGGCACCACCAGTTCGCCATCGGCATTGCAGGCCACGGTTTTCCATTGTGGATTGTTTTCTTCACCCAGATTGTCCATCAGGTCAGCGGCACGGAGCTGGCGGCCCGGCGCATAACTGCCGTCTTCACGGGCTTCAAGCACGACCAGCATCGGCATATCGGTGTACTGACGGGCATAGTTCAGGAAGTAATCACTGGGGTTTTTCAGGTGGAATTCATTGAGGATCACATGCCCCATCGCCATGGCCAGGGCGCTGTCGGTGCCCTGTTTCGGGGCCAGCCATTGATCGCTCAGTTTTGCGACCTCGGCGTAGTCCGGTGTGATGGCGACGGTTTTCGTTCCTTTGTAGCGCACTTCGGTAAAGAAGTGCGCATCAGGCGTACGCGTTTGCGGTACGTTTGAACCCCAGGCAATGATGTAGCCCGCGTTGTACCAGTCAGCGGATTCCGGCACATCCGTCTGTTCGCCCCAGGTCATGGGCGAGGCCGGGGGCAGGTCACAGTACCAGTCGTAGAAGCTCAGACAGGTGCCGCCGATTAACGACAGATAGCGCGTACCTGCCGCATAGGACACCATCGACATCGCCGGGATAGGGGAGAAGCCAGCAACGCGGTCGGGGCCATAGCGTTTAATGGTCCAGATGTTGGCTGCCGCAATCAGCTGATTCATCTCCTGCCAGTTGGCCCGCACGAAGCCGCCATGGCCGCGCTGCGATTTGTACTGACGCGATTTTTCCGCGTCAGACATCAACGCATCCCATGCCACAACCGGATCGCGGTTCTCACGCAGTGCTTCACGCCACAGCTCAAGCAGGGCTTTTCGCACCAGGGGATATTTCAGGCGGTTGGCGCTGTAGAGATACCATGAATAGCTGGCACCACGCGGACAGCCGCGAGGCTCATGGTTAGGCAGGTCTGGGCGAGTGCGAGGGTAATCCGTTTGCTGGGTTTCCCAGGTGACGAGACCGTTTTTAACATAGATTTTCCAGCTACAGGAGCCGGTACAGTTCACGCCATGGGTTGAACGGACAATCTTGTCGTACTGCCAGCGCTGACGATAACCGTCTTCCCAGTCACGGTTGTTGTGATAAACCTGCCCGTGGCCATCGGCGAAACTTTCACCTTTTTGTTTGAAATAGCGAAAACGGTCAAGAAGTTTACTCATAACACTTCTCCAGTCGGGTCAACGACCCGTTGAATTCAACTCAATCATGAGCTGATGTGTGAATAATAATCGGGTGAATTAATCGCTGGTTTTCTTACCACGACCATATAAAAGCCAGGCCACGAGCAGGCAGACGATGTAGAAAAGCAAAAACACAATCATGGCCGCGGCGGGCGTACCTGTAATGGCCAGCGAACTGCCAAAGGCTTTGGGGATAAAGAAACCGCCGATGGCGCCCAGTGCCGAGATAAAACCCAGCGCCGCCGCCGTATCGGTCACGGCGGCATGCTGTGCGGCATCCAGACTGTGGCCTTGTGCCAGCATTTTGCTTTGCGTTAGCTGGCGGAAAATCACCGCTATCATTTGATAGGTGGAGCCACTGCCCAGCCCGGCGGTCAGGAACAGCCCCATAAACACCAGGTAGAAACCCAGGAACGAGCCGCTGCCGCTACCGGGTAAGGTGAGGAACAGCAGGGCGGAAAACATCACCATCAGCATAAAATTAATGATGGTCACTTTTACGCCACCGAGCTTATCGGAGATCATCCCGCCCCCCGACCGGGCCAGTGCGCCAAGCAGCGGGCCAAAAAAGGCGAAATGCGTGATATCCACCGCTGGAAACTGGGTTTTCGCCAACACGGCAAAGCCCGCGGAAAAACCAATAAACGAGCCAAAGGTGGCAAGATAAAGCATGCCCATGATCCAGACGTGGGCATTTTTCAACACCGGCAACTGGTCACGAAGTGACGAACGCATTCCGGCAATGTCATTCATGCCAAACCAGGCGGCAATAGCGGTCAGCGCCAGCAGCGGCACCCAAATCCAGGCCGCGTTTGCCAGCCAGATGGCTGATCCTTCGCCGTGGGGAACGCCGTGGGATAAAAACGGAACAAAAATGATAAAAGGGGCAACGAGTTGCATCACGCTGACGCCTAAGTTACCCAAGCCGCCATTGATGCCCAGCGCCGAACCCTGCTGACGTTTAGGGAAGAACAGGCTGATATTGCCCATGCTGGACGCGAAGTTCGCGCCTGCTAATCCGCACAGCAGCGCAATAATGATGAAGACCGCATAGGGCGTTTGCGGGTTTTGCACAGCGAACCCAAGCCAGACACAGGGGACGATCAGGATAGCGGTACTGAACGTGGTCCAGACACGGCCGCCTAAAATGGGCACGATAAAGGAGTAGGGGATGCGGAAAAGGGCACCCGACAGCGCCGGGAGTGCGGTTAATAAAAAGAGCTGTTCAATGGTGAAATGAAAACCCACCTGATTCAGGTAAACGGAAACGGCGCTGAACAACATCCACACACAAAATGCCAGCAGCAACGCTGAAACCGAAATCCATAAATTTCGACGAGCAATATGCTGCCCGCGCCGTTGCCAGAAATCAGAATCTTCAGGATGCCATTCCCGTAATAGTCTTTCTTTTTTATTCACAATGTACTCCGGGTCAGGATAAACGTTACGTGCAGGCGGGCGTGAAGGCATCTGCCTGCATTGAGGGCAAAGATGATGAAATGTCAATTAACGTAAATTTTGCTGGTTAAATTATGATTAAGTTTCGGTTGTGGATTTTGATAAATATCAAGAACATCCCCAAATACGCCTAAAGGGGTAGAAGGCTGGCTAAAATAAGGATTAACAAAATTGTATTAATAATGGGATATTGAAATTTTAAATCAAATTACTGCCTTTAAATCAGGTTGTTAGATTGGGCTTGTTTTGACAGGGCGGGATAAGGTGTAAGTGCCACTAATAAGTTTCTGTCGCGTTGTCGTACGTCAGTCATTAGCAGGAAATGACTGAGAATAGCGCTGAGGGCGTGCGTTTTCGTTATCAACCTGACGCTTTCTGTCAACGCTTTTGACAGCATTGGTCGCTGCAATAAAGTTTTTTTTCTTTCTGGGGAAATATTCGTTTTTAACGCTGTTTTTATTTAACGATGACGGATGCCAGAAATAAATTACGCCATGCGTAAGGCGAAAAAAAAAGGTTCATGCCGGGCATGAACCTTTATTCATTAGCGATCAGAGAGAAAGTCTGAAGAACGTTAGCCGATGGTCATCAGGCTGGCATTTCCACCTGCCGCCGCGGTATTCACGCTCAGCGATCGTTCAATCAGCAGGCGTTCCAGCAGCAGATTGGTTTCTCCACGGGCAAAGCCCTGCACCGACACAATGGCCCCTTCGCGCGCCGCGACCTGTTCGCACAGGCTGCGGAGCTGGTCGGCATCACCATGGTAGATCACGGCGTCAAAATGCCCAGCCAGCGGATCTTTCGCCAACGTGATACGGGCTTTCACCGCCGTCGGCAAGGTGGCGAGCACTTTGCGGTGCAGTTCATCGTCCGGCCACAGTGCCTGGCTACCGACGCTGGTCACCGCCGCCAGTTGAATCAGTGCATCTTGCTCGTTGTCCGCCAGACACAGCACCTGCTCACGCGGCAACAACAGGAAGGTATTGCGCTCACCGGTCGGGCCTGGCAGCAGACGCACGGTTCCCGCCTGGGCCAGCGCGGCATAGTGCTGGCAGAGTGAAGACAGCTGAGGTTTATCTGTTGCCCAGTCGGTCAATGCCTGATGCGGAGCCAGCAGGAGTTGACGCTGCGCATTATCGGCCGGACGCTCAGCATCCTGACGGGCGAGGGTAATGCTCAGTGCGTCATCCGGACGGTTCGCCAGCAGGCGATACAGATAAAGCGGACCACCCGCTTTCGGGCCGGTACCGGATAAACCTTCCCCGCCGAACGGTTGTACCCCGACGACCGCACCGACCATATTGCGGTTGACGTACAGGTTGCCGACTTTGGCCCCCGCCGTTACCTGCAGGATGGTTTCGTCAATGCGGGTGTGCACGCCTAAGGTCAGACCGTAACCCGATGCATTAATCTGTTCAATCAACTGCGGCAGGCTGCTGCGGGTAAAGCGCACCACGTGCAGCACAGGGCCAAACACTTCCTGGGTCAGATCACTGACCTTATCCAGTTCAATCAGCGTGGGTTTAACAAAGGTGCCCGTTGCCCACTCTTTGCTGTCCTGCGGATTATCCTGCGCCGTTTGGTACACCTTAAAGCCTTTATTACGCATCGCCTGAATATGGCGCTCAATATTGGCTTTCGCTTCTTCATCGATCACCGGGCCGATGTCGGTAGACAGGCGTTCCGGGTTGCCCATACGACATTCCGCCATCGCGCCACGCAGCATTTTCAACGTATGATCCGCCACGTCTTCCTGCACACACAGCAGACGCAGGGCAGAGCAGCGTTGACCTGCACTGTCAAAGGCCGAGGCGACGATATCGATAACCACCTGTTCGGTCAGGGCGGAAGAGTCGACAATCATGGCATTCATGCCGCCGGTTTCGGCAATCAGTGGGGTAGGACGGCCTTGCGGGTCCAGCCTGCCGGCAAGGTTACGCTGCAGCAGCGTGGCGACAGCCGTGGAGCCGGTAAACATCACACCGCGAATGCGTTCATCTCCGGTCAGTTGCGCACCCACGGTTTCACCCAGGCCCGGCAGCAGTTGCAGTACGCCAGCCGGAACACCGGCACTCAGTAAAATCTCCACGGCCTGGGCGGCGATCAGCGGTGTTTGCTCGGCAGGTTTCGCCAGTACGCTGTTCCCCGCAGCCAGTGCGGCCGCGACCTGACCGGTAAAAATGGCCAGCGGGAAGTTCCACGGGCTGATACAGACCACCGGGCCCAGCGGGCGGTGCGTTTCGTTGTCAAAATCATGGCGCACGATGCCAGCATAGTAATAGAGGAAATCGACGGCCTCACGCACTTCAGCAATGGCATTGCTGTAGGTTTTACCGGCTTCACGCACCAGAATGCCCAGCAATTGCTGCAGTTGACCTTCCATCAGCTGCGCGGCACGTTCAAGGATCGCCGCGCGCTCCTGCGGTGGCGTAGCAAACCAGATAGGGCCGGCATTCACCGCCGCCTCAATGGCCTGCGAAACCTCCTGTTCTGAGGCGTTGCGGACCGTACCTACCACGTCCGACGGTGCGGCCGGGTTGACGACATTCTGGCTTTCCCCGCTGCTCAGCGGTGCGTCGATAAGCGGTTGTGCGGCGTAAGGCTCACTGGCACCGCTCAACAGGGCGCTGGACAGCGAAGCCAGGCGATGTTCATTGGCCATATCGAGACCCGCAGAGTTCACCCGATCGCTGCCGTATAAGTCACGTGGAAGTGGAATTTTTGGATGCGGCAGGCCCAGCGTGCCTTCACTGATGCCCATTTTTTCGACCTGGGCCACCGGATCGGCCACCAGTTCGTCAATCGGCATCGTCGTATCAGCGATACGGTTAACAAACGAGGTATTCGCGCCGTTTTCCAGTAAGCGACGCACCAGATAAGCCAGTAAAGTTTCATGCGTGCCAACCGGTGCATAGATACGGCAGGGACGATTGAGTTTACCCTCTGCCACTTTGCCCACGACCTGGTCATAAAGCGGTTCGCCCATACCATGCAGACACTGGAACTCGTACTGTCCTGGGTAGTAGTTATTTCCCGCTAACTGATAGATGGCCGCCAGCGTGTGCGCATTGTGCGTGGCAAATTGCGGGTAGATCAGGTTCGGCACCGCCAGCAGTTTGCGGGCGCAGGCCAGATACGAAATATCGGTGTACACCTTGCGGGTATAAACCGGATAGCCTTCCAGCCCTTCCATCTGGGCGCGTTTGATTTCGCTGTCCCAGTAGGCCCCTTTTACCAGACGGATCATCAAGCGGCGGCGGCTGCGCTGAGCAAGGTCCGTCAGTTCATCAATGACAAACGGACAACGCTTCATATAAGCCTGAATGACAAAACCAATGCCGTTCCAGCCTTCCAGCTCAGGTTCAAAACAGAGCCTTTCCAGCATATCAAGAGAAAGCTCTAAGCGGTCGGCCTCTTCAGCATCAATGTTGATACCGATATCGTAAGAGCGGGCCAGCAGGGTCAGAGACTTAAGAATCGGATACAGCTCGTCCATCACCCGGTCGTACTGGGCGCGGCTGTAGCGCGGATGCAGCGCAGACAGCTTGATCGAAATACCCGGGCCTTCATAGATTCCACGGCCGTTCGAGGCCTTGCCAATGGCGTGAATCGCCTGCTGATAGGAAACCAGATAGGCTTTGGCATCGCTGGCGGTCAGGGCGGCTTCACCCAGCATGTCGTAGGAATAGCGGAAGCCTTTCTCTTCGAGCTTGCGGGCATTCGCCAGGGCTTCGGCAATGGTTTCACCGGTCACGAACTGCTCGCCCATCAGGCGCATCGCCATATCCACGCCTTTACGGATCAGCGGCTCGCCGCTCTTACCTATAATCCGGTTGAGCGAGCGCGACAGGTTGGCTTCATTGTGGGTTGAGACCAAACGCCCCGTAAAGAGTAATCCCCACGTGGCGGCATTCACAAACAGTGACGGGCTGCGGCCAAGGTGCGACTGCCAGTTGCCGTTGCTGATTTTGTCACGGATAAGCGCATCGCGGGTCGGTTTGTCGGGAATACGTAACAAGGCTTCGGCCAGGCACATTAACGCTACGCCTTCCTGAGAGGAGAGGGAGAACTCCTGCAGCAGGCTCTGCACCATGCCGGCGCGGCCGGTTGCCCCTTTTTGGTGCCTCAGTTTGTCGGCCAGCGCGTACGCCAGTTGATGGGTTTTTTCTGCCAGCGCGGCCGGAAGACGGGCTTGCTCAAGCAACATGGGAACGGCATCGGTCTCTGGACGACGCCACGCGGCGGTCACCGCCGAGCGGGCAACCGACTGAGGCAGAATGTTTTCTGCGAATTCAAGGAAGGGCTGAACCATCTCTTCCGGGGCAAGCTCATCGGCGGCCGCATCGCTCAGCTGCAATGGAATCTCTTCCACCGTCTCACCCGCTTCTAACTGGGTCAGATAATTAAAGATCGCCTGTTTAATCAGCCAGTGCGGCGTGCGATCAATTTTCTGTGCCGCCAGTTTAATGCGGCTGCGGGTGGCTTCATCCAGCTTCACCCCCATGGTGGTTGTTCCCATGATTTTCTCTTCCTTAAAACGGTTTTGACCAGAGCATGGGCTGCACTATTACCCATGTTGCAACTTTGTGCAACCGTGTTAAATGTGACCTCAGTTGCACACTTTGAAACCCCTTTCATTATTAACATTTAAAAGCGGCACAAATCTTGCTGCAAGAAACTCGCCAATGTTGCAACCCCATTCAAGATAAAGGCTGAAAGGGATGCAAAGGTGCAACTTAACTGTGAGCGGGCGCAACCTGTGAACATTTAAAAAGGCTTGGGAGGTGAAACCAATGTGACGGATGTGTTAAATGCATTGTGTGCGCCGTGCCTTTACGGCAGGATACCGCGCCTTAAGGGAAATCGCTTTCTCTTGATGCGGTACTACCCTGACGCCGTCACGTTCCGATGGTTCAGGAAAAAGATTTCTCTTAAGAGATCGGATAATAACGGAGAAACAAATGACAGTAAGTACGCCAATGTTGGTGACCTTTTTAATTTATATCCTCGGGATGGTGCTCATCGGTTTTATCGCCTGGCGCTCAACCAAAAACTTCGACGACTATATATTGGGTGGCCGCAGTCTGGGCAGTGTCGTAACCGCGCTGTCAGCCGGTGCCTCTGATATGAGTGGATGGTTGTTGATGGGATTGCCCGGTGCCATTTTTCTTTCCGGTATCTCTGAAAGCTGGATCGCTATTGGCCTGATTATCGGGGCATGGTTTAACTGGAAAATCGTGGCGGGGCGGTTACGTGTCCAGACAGAGCACCATGATAACGCCCTGACGCTGCCAGACTTCTTTACCAGCCGCTTTGAAGATCGCAGCAAAATTTTGCGGGTGATTTCTGCGGTGGTGATCCTGGTGTTTTTCACCATCTACTGCGCGTCAGGTGTGGTTGCGGGCGCTCGCCTGTTTGAAAGTACCTTCGGGATGGATTACGCCACGGCTTTGTGGGCCGGTGCGGCCGCCACGATTCTCTATACGCTGGTGGGCGGATTCCTGGCCGTGAGTTGGACGGATACGGTCCAGGCCAGCCTGATGATTTTCGCGCTGATTCTGACGCCTGTTTTCGTGGTGATTGCCGTGGGTGGCTGGAGCGATTCCGTGGCGGTTATTCAGGCCAAAGGCGCTGAAAACCTGGATATGTTTAAAGGGCTGAATGTGGTTGCCGTGCTGTCGTTATTGGGCTGGGGCCTGGGCTATTTTGGTCAGCCCCATATTCTGGCGCGTTTTATGGCGGCGGACTCACATCGATCTATTCGCACCGCGCGCCGTATCGGTATGACCTGGATGATTCTCTGTCTGGCAGGTGCGGTAGCCGTCGGTTTCTTCGGTATCGCCTATTTCCAGAACAACCCTTCTCAGGCCGCAGGCGTTTCGCAGAATGGCGAACGTGTGTTTATTGAGCTGGCGCGCATCCTGTTTAATCCCTGGATTGCGGGCATCTTACTTTCCGCGATTCTGGCGGCGGTCATGTCCACGCTCAGCTGTCAGCTGCTGGTCTGTTCCAGTGCGCTGACGGAAGATCTCTACAAAGGCTTTTTACGCAAAAATGCGAGTCAGAAAGAGCTGGTATGGGTCGGCCGTCTGATGGTGCTGTTGGTGGCATTAATTGCTATCGCACTGGCGTCTAACCCGGAGAACCGGGTTTTAGGCCTGGTCAGCTATGCATGGGCCGGATTTGGCGCGGCATTCGGGCCGGTGGTCCTGTTTGGTGTATGCTGGAAACGCATGAACCGCAACGGTGCGCTGGCGGGCATGATTGTGGGGGCGGTAACGGTGCTGGTGTGGAAACAGTATGGCTGGCTGGGACTGTATGAAATCATTCCGGGCTTTATCTTTGCGAGTATCGCCATCGTGATCTTTAGCCTGGCGAGTCGTGAACCCTCAGCGCAGGCCGTCGAACGCTTTGAGGCTGCCGAGGCTGAATTCCTGACCAAATAAATCGCGTTATGCGTTGAAAAAGCCTGCCTTATTGAGGGCGGGCTTTTTTTTGCCTGCCATTTGGCACAGACAGTTACGAAATTATTTCACCAAGGAACTTGTTTTTTTCTGAGTGGTAATGATAATCGGTATCGTTCGTTTTTACGTAAATTTACGTCTTATTGACGCTGCTTAACATTTAAGAGGTTGGCGATGTTTGTTCCTTTTCTCATCATGCTGCGTGAAGGTCTGGAGGCGGCACTTATTGTCAGCCTCATCGCCAGCTACCTGAAACGGACGCAGCGCACACAATGGTTTCCGGCCATGTGGGCGGGCGTGTTTATTGCCGCCGCGCTTTGCCTGGCGTTGGGCATCTTTATTAACCAGACCACGGGCGAGTTTCCTCAGAAACAGCAAGAGCTGTTTGAAGGTATCGTGGCGGTGGTTGCGGTCGTCATCCTGACCTCTATGGTGTTCTGGATGCGCCGGGTAGCGCGCAATATCAAACGGGAACTTGAGCAGGCGGTTGATCAGGCCTTACAGAAATCCGCCGGGGGCGGTCTGGCGCTGGTCCTGATGGTCTTCCTGGCCGTGGCGCGAGAAGGGCTGGAATCGGTGTTCTTTTTGCTGGCCGCCTTCACGCAGGATGTGGGTTACGCACCGCCGCTAGGTGCTCTGCTTGGGTTAGCCACTGCCGTGTTGCTGGGCATGGCGATCTACTGGGGCGGCGTGCGCCTCAACATGGCGCACTTTTTCCGTTGGACCAGTATTTTCATTCTGTTCGTTGCTGCAGGGCTGGCGGCAGGCGCTATCCGCGCCTTTCATGAGGCTGGTCTGTGGAACCATTTTCAGCAGGTGGCGTTCGATATGAGTAATACCTTATCGACGCACTCGCTGTTTGGCACGCTGCTGGAGGGCATTCTGGGCTATCAGGAAGCCCCCAGCATCAGTGAGGTGGCCGTCTGGCTGCTTTATTTGATTCCCGCGTTATTACTGTTTGTTATGCCTGCACGCGCTGAAACCTCAGCCGCTGCGCGCTAACGCGTTTACCTGGCGCGTTCGCCGCGCCTCTGACTTTATAGGGAAAAATATGATGATGCGTTTTCGCCGTAATGCGGTGCTGGCTTCGCTGCTGGCGGTTTCCGGTTCTACGCTGGCCGCCGCGATCCCACAGGTTAGCGTGAGTGTCACTGACAAGCAGTGCGAGCCTATGTCGCTGATGGTTCAGGCGGGTAAGACTCAGTTTTTAATCAAAAATAACAGTCAAAAAGCGCTGGAATGGGAAATCCTCAAAGGTGTGATGGTGGTTGAGGAGCGCGAAAATATTGCACCGGGTTTCAGTCAAAAACTGACCGCCAATCTCGAAGCTGGTGAATATGAAATGACCTGTGGCCTGCTGACCAACCCGAAAGGTAAGTTGATTGTGCAGGGCAGCGGCGGCAAAAGTGCGCAGAAAGGGAAGACCGAACTGATGCAACTGGCCGGCCCGATCAACGCTTATAAAGCCTATGTGACTGATGAAGTGAATCAGTTGGTGACGGGCACCCAGGCCTTTACTGACGCGGTGAAAGCCGGGGATGTAGAAAAAGCCAAAGCGCTGTTTGCGCCGACGCGCCAGCACTATGAACGTATAGAACCCATCGCTGAGCTGTTCTCCGATCTGGATGGTCGCATCGACGCCCGTGAAGATGATTATGAGAAAAAAGCGCAAGATCCGAAATTCACCGGTTTCCACCGTCTGGAAAAAGCCCTGTTTGCTGATAACAGCACCAAAGATATGGCGGGCTATGCCGAACAGTTGAACAACGATGTGCACGATCTGCAAAAACGCGTCAGCGAGCTGGCCTTCCCACCGGCAAAAGTGGTCGGTGGCGCGGCGGGGCTTATCGAAGAAGTGGCCTCCAGCAAAATCTCTGGAGAGGAAGATCGGTACAGCCGCACCGACTTGTGGGATTTCCGGGCTAACGTCGATGGCGCGCAAAAAATTGTCGAGCTGTTGCGTCCTGTTCTGAAGCAGGCGAATCCCCAGCTTCTGGCGAAAGTGGATGCGAATTTCGCTAAAGTTGACGCGATCCTGGATAAATACCGCAGCGGTCAGGGGTATGAATCTTACGAAAAACTGACGCCTGCCGACCGCACCGCGTTGAAGGGCCCGATCACCGCCCTGGCTGAAGATCTTTCCCTGCTGCGTGGCACCTTAGGCCTGGATTAATCATGGATAAGGATCAGGAGTTGACCCAGCCATCGCGTCGCCGTCTCTTGAAAGGCCTGGGGATGCTCGGTGGCGCGGCGGCCGTCAGTGCCGGATGCCCGTTTCATGCCGGGGCCGCCGAGAATCCCGACAGCTTTTCGCCGGGCACAGTGACGCCGAACGCGCGCCAGCAGACGCAGCCGTTTTATGGCGTGCACCAGGCTGGCATTACGACGCCGCAGCAGGCGTCGATGATGCTGGTGGCGTTCGATGTGCTGACCAGCGACAAGCAGGAACTGCAGCGTTTGTTCCGGTTGCTGACGCAGCGCATCGCCTTTCTGACCCGGGGCGGCATGGCACCCGCAGTGACCAACCCGCAGTTGCCGCCGCTCGACTCAGGCATTCTCGGGGCAGAGATTGCCCCGGATAATCTGACCATGACTGTTTCGGTCGGCCACTCGCTGTTTGATGCGCGGTTTGGCCTGTCAGCGCTGAAACCGGTGAAACTGCAGACAATGACGCGTTTTCCTAACGACGCGTTGGATGCAAATCAGTGCCACGGCGATCTGCTGCTGCAAATCTGTGCGAACACCCAGGACACGGTGATTCATGCGCTGCGTGATGTGGTCAAACACACGCCCGATCTGTTAGGCATTCGCTGGCGTCGGGAGGGGTTTATTTCCGATCACGCCGCACGCAGCGCAGGCAAAGAAACGCCGATCAATCTGCTGGGCTTCAAAGACGGCACGGCTAACCCGGACACGCATAACACGGCGTTGATGGATAAGCTGCTGTGGGTAACGGAAGAACAGGCCGAACCTGAGTGGGCGCGTCACGGCAGTTATCAGGCCGTAAGGTTGATCCGCTTTCATGTTGAAATGTGGGATCGCACGCCATTAGGTGAGCAACAAACGATTTTCGGCCGAGAGAAACTGAGTGGTGCACCGCTGGGCATGCAGAACGAGCACGACGTGCCGGATTATCGCAAGGACCCTGATGGCGACATTATTGCGCTGGATGCGCATATTCGTCTGGCGAACCCACGCACCGCAGCAACCGAAAGCAGTTTGATGCTGCGCCGTGGATACAGCTATTCAGCGGGTATTTCAGCGTCGGGCCAGTTGGAAATGGGATTGCTGTTTGTTTGTTATCAGCATGATTTAGAATTAGGCTTTCTTACCGTACAAAATCGTCTGAATGGTGAGGCGCTGGAAGAGTATATACGTCCGTTTGGCGGGGGGTACTTTTTTGTATTACCTGGCGTTATCAGTGAAAAACATTATTTAGGCCAGTCCTTACTCGAGAGTTGATTAAATTTTAGTCACGGCATGTTGTGTGTGACAGCACAGGATGCCGTCTCCTCGCCTGGCCGTTTTCCTCTCCAGCCTGTTTTTTAGCGCTCCGTTTTTAACGTTTGTTCACCTGACGACAAATAAACTAACACGCTGTAATACAAGCGTAATTTAATTTAAGTAAGGTCAGTGTTAACGGTCGGTTGAATATTTATTTTTCATTAAAGTGAAAATACTGTTGCAAAATACCAATAAGATGGTTCACTTTACTATGAAAGCGTAATCGGGCGTGTTGATGTCTCACACTGGAGTTCGCGCATGGATAGATGTTTTTACAGCCGTACAGCAGTAAACAATATCGCACTTTCCCGTGAGGACCTTTCTTCCTCAATCGCTTTTACACCTCAACGTGTTTTCTCTCTTCAACCTCATTCCTTTTTTACCGGTAAACGGCAAGGCTGTTTTGCTGCCGGATATCAATCGTCATGGCCTGTCACGGCTCTAAAGGAAGCCAACTGAAACCTCTAAAGCGTTCACGTAATCGCATCGGGCTTGTTGCCTGAGCGGGAAATGAAACCAACTGTAAGGTGCCACTATGGGAAGACAGAAAGCAGTGATCAAAGCGCGTCGAGAAGCAAGACGAGTGCTTCGTAATGACTCCCGCAGTCATCGTCAGCGTGAAGAAGAATCGGTCACTTCGCTGGTGCAAATGGGTGGGTTGGACTCGATTGGCATGGCGCGCGATGTGCGTGACCGGGCACCGATTGAAGCCCGAAATGAAGCTCAGGCGCACTATCTTAACGCCATAGAATCAAAACAGCTTATCTTCGCCACCGGTGAAGCGGGCTGCGGCAAAACCTGGATTAGTGCTGCGAAAGCGGCAGAGGCCCTGATTCATAAGGATATCGACAGGATTATCGTTACGCGCCCGGTGCTGCAGGCGGATGAAGATCTGGGATTCCTTCCCGGGGATATCTCAGAAAAGTTCGCCCCTTATTTCCGCCCGGTTTACGACATTCTGGTTAAACGTCTTGGCGCATCCTTTATGCAATATTGTCTGCGGCCCGAAATCGGCAAAGTCGAAATCGCTCCCTTTGCTTATATGCGTGGTCGTACTTTTGAAAATGCGGTTGTGATTCTGGATGAAGCGCAGAACGTGACAGCTGCGCAGATGAAAATGTTTCTGACCCGCCTTGGCGAAAATGTCACGGTGATTGTTAACGGCGATATAACCCAGTGCGATTTGCCCGCTGGGGTGCCTTCTGGTCTCGCAGACGCGCTGGCGCGTTTCGAAGAGGACGAGATGGTGGGCATTGTCCGTTTCGGCAAAGGGGATTGCGTGCGTTCCGCGCTGTGTCAGCGCACTTTGCATGCTTACAGCTAGCGTTCGATTGAGCCATGTAGCGACCAAAACCCGGCTTCGGCCGGGTTTTTTATATTCGCCCGGCGCGTTATTCGCCGCCACCAATCTGCCAGATAAAGGTCGGATCACGTTGGTTTACCTCCCAGTCACCCACGTTGCGGCTCTTGTAGATCACTGGATTATGCGAACCAATAGTACGGGCATTGCGCCAGTGCCGATCCAGGGCTTTACTGACGCGCGTATCTGATGCGCCAAGGGCGTTAAACAGCTCGCTTGCTGCGCGCGTAATCCAGTCAACGGCCACCACCTGAGCCTTAGCCGCCTCCACTTCGGCCTGCACGTTGGCCGCATGAATCTGTTTTTCGTCCCGTCCCTGAATGTGCGCATCAAAAGCCAGCTGTAGCGCATGCGTTGCCTGCTGCACGGCGGCATCAGTTGCCCACACCCAACTGCTTATCTGCCCCACGACCTGTAAAACCTGCACGTCCTGGCTAACCTGTCGGGCATTACCGTGGCTGTAGATTCGCTTTCTGCTTGCCACGCCCTGTGACACGTCGCGAACAATGGCCCGCCCAATACCGGCCAGCGTCGCCAGTAAAACATGCTGATAGAAGGCGGTTTGATAGCGAAAGCGCTCACTGAAATCATAGACGTGCGCAGGCTCAACCCAGGCCTCGCGAAAGCGGGTCGTACCGCTACCCGTCAGGCGTTGGCCAAATCCGTCCCAGTCATCGTCCCGCGCCACCGCATCCTGATGTGTACTGACTACCGCAATCACATCACGCTGATTGTCAGTGCGCTTAGCGTAAACATCGATCCAGTCGGCATACAACGAGCCGGTGCTGTAAAACTTCTCACCATTGAGCTGCCAGCCTTTGTCGGTAGGAGACACGCGGGTGTTAACGTCTCCCAGCTTGACGCTGCCTGTTTCACTCCAGCCGCTGCCAACGATATCGCCGTCGATAAAACGACGAAACCAGCGTTGGCGATCGTCACTGTCGGGTTGATTAAGGCGATCCTCGACAAAGGCCATATGGGCTCGCAGCGCCTGAGGCAGGTTGGAATCGGCCTCGGCCAGTTCAGTCAGTAAGCGGAATAACTGAGGCAGGGACGCGCCAAAACCGCCGTGTGCCTGAGGAATACGCAGCGTGCCAAAGCCCGCCGCCTTCAGCCAGCGCAAAGGCTCATGCAGCAGCGTACGGTCACGTTCACGCTCGACGGCGCCTTCGGCGATACGGGCAAAAAGAGGGCGAAAACGCGCGGCCAGTAAGGTGTAATCAGGTTCAGACATGGTGTTCTCCGTGTGTTGACGGGTCATCAATATCGTGGCGAGTCGGCTCAAAACGGACCACTAACAAGAAAATGATGGGAATAATGGCGGCCAGTGAAACAATCCAGAACATGTTGGTGCCATAAGCCGCCTGCAGGATGGGCAGGATGAACAGCGCCAGGGCGCTTCCGATGCCCGAGATGGAACGACTAAAACCGACGCCAGTGGCACGAATATGTGTGGGATAGGAGAGTGCGGGATAGATCATTAACTGCGCGCCCGGTCCAAAGCCCTCAGCAAACAACCACAGTCCCAGCATCAAAATGGCAAACACCACGCCGGTTGTCGCATCGGGATGGCCAATCAAGGCCAGTGAGGTGAGGGCAATAAACTGCAGGGCAAATCCGGCAATGGCGACATGGCGTGACGGAAATTTCCAGGCCAAACGCATGCCAAGCAGGCCGCCGGTAAAGGCAAACAGCGCGTTGAGTCCCAGCGAGGCGGAAATGGTTTCGAAGATGCCCGCCCCCAGAAACTGCGCCAGAATGGAGGGCAGAAAAAAGGCAATCGCGGTGTATTCAAACGAAATACAGGCGTTCATCACCGCTGCCACCACGGTGCGCTCCCGATAAGGTTTCTGGAATAACACGCGAAAACTGACCGCCGGTGCGGCCGGTTTTGTTGCCGCAGGAATACTGGTGTCTTCATGCGCGCGGATGCCGTACGAATCGCGCAGGATACGTACTGCACCGCTTAAATCACCCTGGTTCGCCGCCCACAGTGGGGATTCGTTCATAAACTTACTGCGCACGGCAATGATAAGCAGAGCAGGCACGGCACCAAACAGCAGCGAGGCACGCCATAACCAGTCAAGGTGCTGCGCCGGTAACAGAAAATAAAGGGCGAAGATAATCAGAAAGCACACCGAGGAGGCGGCGTACCACATCGGGCACCAGGCTGCCAGACGGGACGCTTTATTGCCTTTCCCGGAGAATTTCGAAAATTCAGCCAGATAAGCCATCGCCACAGGCAAATCAATGCCCACACCAATGCCCATCAGAAAGCGCGCGCCAATCAGTACCCAGACGTTAGGTGCCAGACCGGCTGCAATGGCGGACACCACAAAGAAAAGCATGTCAGCCATAAACACGGAATAGCGACCATATTTATCGGTCAGCCATCCACCGATCAGATTGCCCAAAATCGTGCCAATCATAATGGATGACGTGACTAATCCGGTTAACGTGGGCGTTAAGCTAAACGCTTTCACCACATCATCAATGCCGTAAGACAGGGTCGTCAGATCGTAGGCATCCAGAAATACACCGCCCAGCGCCAGAAACACTATCCAGCGCGCATAGCTGGTTTTCTCACTTTGGGTATTAATCAGTTTCGCGACATCACTGACGGAGCGAATAGGCGTGGAGTGAGGCGAGGCGGGGATCGCCGCCTCCTCATCAATATTCAGTGTGCTCATGTTGTCCTCGTTATTGTCTGTACAGGTAATGCCTTTATATGAAGGAATTGAGCCGTAAACAAACAACAAAAAGTCATAACTATTATTTTAAATTCAATAAGTTATTTCATTTATTTTTGGCATGAGAAACACCGGAAGCGTTATCGCGCATCCGGTGAAAAGAGAGCGTCAGAGGGAATAATTCAGGTCTGACCAGGGGCTGACAGGCCAGATGGACAGACCTCAGGCGGCGGGACAAACCTCATTATGATGCCTCCGCCGGGACAATCAGACCCGATTCCGACGTGGTGCGTCGATAGCCAGCGCCCGGGTGCGGATGCTCAAGGCGCGCGCCCTGGCCAAAGAGCTTCTCTCTCAGCGTACCGGGTTGATAATCCTGTTTATAAACGCCCCGTTTTTGCAGTTCCGGCACCAGCAAATCGACGACATCTGCAAAGGTTTCATGCGTAACGGCATAGGCCAGATTAAAGCCATCAACATCGGTTTCCTCTACCCAGCTTTGTAATTCATCGGCAACGGTTTCAGTGCTGCCGACCAGCAGAGGCCCAAAGCCGCCGATGCCGACCCATTCGGCCATATTTTGTACGGTCCATTCACGCTGCGGATCGGCAGTGGAAAAGCTCTCCACAACGGACTGAATCGCATCGGTATGCAGATGCTTAAACACCTGATCGGGTTGGTACTCACTGAAATCGATGCCGGTCCAGCCGGAGATCAGCGCCAGTGCCCCTTCATGGCTGACATAGCGTTTGTAATCCTGCCATTTAGCCCGGGCGACGTTGTCGGTTTCCCCCACAATCACCGTTTGCATATTGAAAATCAAAATACTGCGTGGATCGCGACCGGCTTCCTCTGCGCGACGTCGGATATCGGCCACAGTTTTCTTTAACAGCACCTTAGACGGCGCGGCGACAAACACGCATTCGGCGTGCTGCGCGGCGAAGCCTTTACCGCGGCTGGATGCGCCCGCCTGATAAAGCACTGGCGTGCGCTGCGGCGAAGGTTCACACAGATGAATGCCCGGCACCTGGAAAAAGGTTCCCTGGTGATTGATGGGATGCACCTTACTGGGATCGCTGAAAATATGGCGCTGGCGATCGCGTATGACGGCATCATCCTCCCAACTGCCTTCCAGCAGTTTGTAAACCACCTGCAGATATTCGTCGGCGTAGTCATAGCGGGCATCGTGGCTGGTTTGCGTGGCCTGACCCAGATTGCGGGCGCCGCTTTCCAGGTAGGAGGTGACGATATTCCAGCCGACCCGACCTTTGGTCAGATGGTCCAGCGTCGACATGCGCCGGGCAAACGGATAGGGGTGCTCAAAAGAGAGCGATGCGGTCAGGCCAAAACCGAGGTGTTTTGTGACCATCGCCATTGGCGTAATCAGGGCCAGGGGATCATTCACCGGCACCTGGGCCGCACTGCGAATGGCCGCATCATTATTGCCGTTGAACACATCATAAATACCCAGTACATCGGCAATAAACAGGCCATCGAATTTACCGCGTTCCAGCAGCGCCGCTAAGTCCGTCCAGTACTCCAGATCTTTGTATTGCCATGAGCGGTCGCGGGGATGCGCCCACAGGCCAGGGGACTGATGACCAACACAGTTCATATCAAACGCATTTAAGCGAATTTCACGTTGTTTAGGCATAGCAAACTCCTGAGCGGATGCGGCACTGTCAGGCCGCCCACTTTATTGGGATGGTGAAGAAAAGGGGTGAGTTAGTCAGTCAGCGAAAGGGGACATCGCTCATTTAGCGTTTCGGCGGTGAGGTTCAGCAACTGGCGGGCGACGGATTCAGCATGTGTGGCAACCTGGGGCAGGCCCATCAGTTCGCCAAAACGCCCGCGCGCCGCGGGGCCGACCACGTAAAGATGGGGGTTAGGCTGGCCCTGAAGGTTGAGCGTCTGTGACTGCGCATTGACATGTATTCCCAGCGCCAGCGGATCGGGCTGGATAACGCCGTCGTCGGAAAGCTGTTTTAACAGCGCATCGCGCTCGGTTAAAGCACCATGTGCAGGGCCAGTGGTCACGATGACCCGCTCCACCTCCAGCATCACTGCATTGCCAGAACGGGGTTGCAGAGTAAGCTGAAGGGCGGACGGTAGGGCTTCAGCTACTGTCAGCCGCGCGGCGAGCACACATAATTCACCACGGCGTTGTCTGTCCTCTAAGACCTGTCCGACCTGAGGCGCGATGCGATAGCGGTGTACGTCCCACCATGGCCGCAGATGCCGCAGAAAGCGGCGTTGTTCACTCAACGGCAGGCGCTGCCAAATCGCCTGGCCATTGCGCCTGACCTCATCAAACACCACCTGCCAGGGAATCGATTTTGCTTCGGCCTGGCGGATGTCCTGCCTTATTCGCCGCAGCCAGGCGCGGGTGCTCAAGGGGACGGTAAGATCACCATCAAACTGCCAACTGAGGTTCGCCTCGCTCAGATTGGGCCGGGGAAGCTGCCCGCGCCGGGAAAAGACGGTGACAGGGCCACGATGTCCCTGCCGTTCAAGCGTAGCAACCATGTCGGACATGGTTAAGCCCGACCCGACAATCGCGACACGGTCGTCAGGCGCAATCTGTGACAGGGCTTGATGCCGCCAGGGATTGGCGATAAGCCCGGGATGATTTACCAGCGGTGTTAAGGCTGCGGGAAGCTGGGGCGCGGGATGACTGATCGCCAGCACCACGATATCCGCCTGAATACGCTTGCCGGATGCGGTGCTGACCGTGCCTTGCCGCAAGGTTACGGCGCGGTCCTGCACATGTACCAGCCCGACCGGGGAATGCGCCTTTACCGCCTCAAACTGCTGATTCACCCAGTAAGCAAACTGCCTGCGTTGAGGATAGACATTGCCGTCATGCCAGTGGGCAGCCGAATCACGGATAAACGCACTGGAAGCACGGAACCAGCGGTCAAAACTGCCTTCTTCATCACCGGCTAATTGCATACGCGAGGCGGGCACATTAATGCGATGGGCCGGATCGGTTGTCGAGTAGGCAACGCCCTGAGCCAGCTGCGCCCGGGGTTCGATAACCGTCACGCGCAATCCTGAACTGCCGAGACGACCCAAATGAACGGCCAGCGCCGTTCCACTGAATCCGCCGCCAACGATGACAATATGCTGCTCGGACATACACTGCCTCTCTGATTAGCTCGCACTGGCCTGTTTTTCGGGACGACGATCGCCCCCGATGGTTTCGCCGAAAGGACCGGTATTCACACTGCGCTGCTTTTTATCGGCATGGGTGGAAAGCGGCAACAGCGGCATCAGTAAATCGGCAACCCGATGTGCTTCTTCAAGATGCGGATAACCGGACAGAATAAAGTTATCAATGCCCAGCGCCTGATATTCCCGTATCCGTTCCGCCACCTGTTGCGGATTGCCCACCAGCGCAGTGCCTGCGCCGCCGCGCACCAGGCCGACGCCAGCCCATAAGTTGGGCCCGATGCGCAGTCCATCACGTGAACCGCCGTGCAGGGCGCTCATGCGGGCCTGACCGGTCGAGTCCATTCGGGAAAAGATTTTCTGTGCTGCGGCAATGGTTTCTTCATCCAGGTGCGCGATCAACTTATCGGCTGCGGCCCAGGCCTCTTCCTCGGTTTCCCGCACGATCACGTGCAGACGAATGCCGTAGGAGAGCGTCCGGCCACGTTCCTCGGCACGCTTGCGCACAACTTCCAGTTTAGCGGCAACCTGGTCTACCGGCTCGCCCCATGTCAAATAGGTATCAACCTGGCTGGCTGCAACCTCAACGGCTTCATCCGAGGAGCCGCCAAAATAAAGGGGCGGGCCTTCGGCCTGAACCGGGGGAAAGAGGATCTCAGCGCCTTCAACGTGAATATGTTCCCCGTGATAATCCACCTTTTCCCCTTTAAGCAGGCGAGAATAGACATCAAGAAACTCACGAGTGACCTGATAACGTTCGGCGTGGCTGAGAAAAATGCCGTCGCCTTTGTTTTCAACCGGGTCACCGCCCGTCACCACATTAATAAGTAAACGTCCTTCAGACAGACGATCCAGCGTTGCAGCCATGCGTGCGGCCAGGCTCGGTGGTTGTAAACCCGGTCGGACGGCCACCAGATAACGAAGCTGTTTGGTTATCGGAGCCAGCGCCGAGGCAACCAGCCAGGCGTCCTCACAGCTTTTCCCGGTCGGAATCAGTACGCCGTAAAATCCCAGATTATCGGCGGCAAGGGCAACCTGTTGCAGATAGGGCAGATCTACCGCTCTGCCGCCCTGGGTGGTTCCCAGATAACGCCCGTCGCCATGGGTCGGTAAGAACCAAAAAAGATTAATGTTTTTTTCAGCGGCATCACGCATTAGCAGATTCCTTTATAACGATATTTGAAATTGGTAATTAGAAAATTCATTTTCGGTTATATAGCCTTAAGCAGAATGCGTGCCAACCGGCATTTTATTTTTTATCTATTAATATCAATAAGATGGATTTTCATCGGTGTGGTAATGACTGCTGCAAATGCAGCAATGTGTGACCGCTGTTGTTGCGTTTGCAGCAATTCACGACCGGCACCGGCTCGTTTCTGACCGCAACAAGGGATATGTTTAGCGTTCACTCACTCTGCAGGAATGCGCTATGCAGCACGCTGGCCCCGATTTAATTGACCCCGCTTCCCTGGCGTTCAGGCATATTCTGGATCAGCTGGCACCCACGGACGCCACTGTCTTGATCATCGGTGAAACGGGTACCGGCAAAGAGGTGATGGCGCGCTATCTGCATCATCACAGCCAGCGTCGTCATGCGCCCTTTATGGCGGTTAACTGCGGTGCGCTGACGGAGAGCCTGGCCGAGTCTGAACTCTTTGGTCATGAAAAGGGGGCGTTTACCGGGGCGGGCGATCGCCATCGTGGCTGGTTTGAGGCCGCGCAGGGCGGAACGTTACTGCTGGATGAAATCGGCGAACTCAGTCTGCCCCTTCAGGTCAAGCTGCTTCGCGTGCTACAGGAAAGGGAAATTACCCGCGTGGGCTCTTCTCAGGCGGTGAAGGTTGATGTCCGGGTTATTGCCGCGACGAACCGCGATCTGACAACGGCGATAGCCGAGCGGCGGTTTCGCGAAGATCTCTACTACCGGCTTAACGTCGCCAGCGTTGCCTTGCCCCCGCTGCGCCAGCGGTCTGAGGATATCCCGGTTCTGGCAGACTATTTTCTGCAACGGTATGCGCGCCGACTGGGGCGACCGCAGTTGCGTCTGAGCGACGAGGCGATGGAAACGCTCAAAGCCTATTCCTGGCCGGGGAACATACGGGAGCTGGAAAATACATTGCACAACGCGGTGTTGCTCTGCGAAACACCGCAGATAGAACCCCAGCAGCTGCGGCTGGGCACGGTGACGGGCGCGGGACAGGTACAAAAGCAGGATGCGCTTGATGCGTTTATTCGCCAGCAGATCCAGTGCAGCGAGTCGCCACTTTATCCCCGCGTCATTGAGGCGCTGGTCAGAAATGCCTATGAACTGAGCCAGGGCAACCAGTTACAGGCCGCAGCGCTGCTGGGAATCAGCCGTAACAGCCTGCGTACCCACCTTGGCCATTTCGGCATCATCAAGCCGCGCCGTAGCCTGACGTCAAGCCCCCGCACCGCTTCAATGGCCGTCGCGCAGGAGCGCGAGTTGCGCATCGGTTATCAAAAGTTCGGCAACCTTGGCATCCTCAAAGCGCGCCAGCAACTTGAACAGCAGCTGGCCGGGCAAAACGTTAGTGTCCTGTGGAGCGAGTTTCCCGCCGGGCCTCAGTTGTTACACGCGCTGAGCCACCGGGAAATAGATTTTGGCACCACGGGTGAAGTGCCACCTTTGTTTGCCCAGGCCAGTCACTGCGCACTGGTTTATGTTGCCTGGGAACCGCCCGCGCCGCAAAGCGTGGCGCTGCTGGTGGCAAAGCACAGCCCAATAAACCAGATTGCCGATTTAAAGGGCAGACGTATTGCGGTGAATAAAGGTTCCAACGTCCATTTTCTGCTACTGCAAATCCTGGATGAGGCAGGGTTGACGCCGGAGGACGTGCGGATTGTTTATGCACCGCCTAAATATCCGTTAACGCCCAGCGATCTGAATGCCGTTGATGCATGGATGATGTGGGACCCTTTGCTGAGCGAGGCGGAAAGCGGGGATCAGCTTCGGGTCATTGCCGACGGTGTCGGGCGAGTGAATAACCATCAGTTCTACCTTGCGGACCATCACTTCGCGAACCATTCGCCAGACCTGCTGCAGATACTGATGACCGCCCTGGAGCAGACAGGACGCTACATTGATGCGTACCCGCAAGAGGCCGCCGGTCTGCTGGCCGGAGAGCTGGGCATGTCCGATAGCGCGCTGCGACGTGCGTTAGCCCGGCGAAGCCATCAAACGCAGTCGATGAACCTGGCGATCATTCGTGAACAGCAGAGAATCGCCGATCGCTTTTATGCGCTCGGCCTGTTTCCCCGAGCGATTAACGTGCGTGACAGGGTATGGCCGCAATGACGTTTTATGACTAAAGATAGACGTTTTACGCATTAAGCCGTTTGCGCCTGATTTGTTATGTTGCGCTGATGACAACACCACTCAGGAAAGAGACATGAAAAAAATCTTATTTAGCGCGCTGCTTGCGGTCGCGCACATTGGTACTATCGTGACGGCACAGGCAGAAGAAAAGCTCAACGTGGTGAATATCGGTTTTCAGAAGGCCAATATTTTTGCCTTACTCAAATACCGTGGCACGCTGGACAGCGAATTCAAAAAGCAGGGGATTGCGGTGCACTGGGTGGAGTTTCCGGCAGGCCCGCAAATGCTGGAAGGGCTCAACATTGGCAGTATCGATCTGGCCGCAACCGGTGATGCGCCGCCAACCTTTGCGCAGGCCGCACAGGCTGACCTGGTTTATCTGGGTCACTCACCGGCGAATCCACAAACCGAAGCCATTGTGGTGCCCGCGGATTCGACGATAAAAAGTGTCAAGGATATAAAAGGCAAGCGCGTCGCCCTGAACAAGGGATCGGATGTGAACTATTTGCTGGTATCAGCCCTGGAGCAAGCGGGGCTGAGCTACAAAGACATCACGCCGGTTTATCTTCCTCCGGCTGATGCGCGAGCCGCATTCCAGCGTGGCGCCGTGGATGCATGGGTCATCTGGGACCCTTACCTGGCGGAAGTGGAAACCAACGCTGGAGCGCGGCTGCTCAAAAATGCCGAAGGCCTGGTGCCGCACTACACTTTTTATCTGGCCAGTCGCAAATTTGCTGACGGTCATCCCGGCACCGCAAAACAGGTTCTTTCAGAACTTGAAAAGCTGAGCAGCTGGGCCAATAAAAATCAGGGTGAAGCCGCTAAAATTCTGTCTGGCTCGACGGGCCTGCCCGAACCTGTCTGGCAGCGCGCGCTGGCAAGAATGCCTTTAGGGGCCGAGCGAATGACGCCGGATGTCTTTAAAGAGCAGCAGACACTGGCGGATAAATTTACGCAGATTGGATTATTGCCGGTGAAGGTGGATGTCAGCAGTGCGACATGGTCGCTGGATAAAAAATAAGGGATGGATGTGTTAAGGGCCTGCCGGGTAGACCGGTAGGCCTTTTGTATTGGTGGGGGATACATTTCGTAGCGCGTAATTTTTTGGGGAGCGGCTCGCACTTCGCGTACGCAAGGCGTGAACAGGTGAGTGGGGAATCTGAATCGCTGATAGTGTGGGCGGGTGTTATTCATGGCCATCGGTAATGGCGATGCGCACCGATTGGATTTCTTGCTTTTTTACGAATAGCTTCAGACCCATTTGGACGTAAGACCAGGAGCCTCAGGCTTGTGAAGTGTAGTAATCATTACTATAATTCTCGCCATAACGAAAAGGGACTTTTCATGGGTTTTACGCTTTATGTTCATAAACGTTTTGACAGAGTGTTTAAAAAAACGCGTCTGACAGACAGCGTCCTGTGTTACGCAGCAGGTGACGTTATTACTGGCGTGTTTGAGGCTGACTTAGGCGGGGGCGTTATTAAAAAGCGCCTTGCTCTTCGCCAGGGCAAGCGTGGCGGCGCGCGAACGGTCATCTTCTTCAGACAAGGCACCAACCTGGTTTATTACGATGGATGGGTTAAAAACTTGTCGAGGAAATACGCCAGGGAAATCGATGAAGATCAGCTGGATACCTACAGGGATGTGGCAAGAATGCTTTTCCGTGCAAACAGTGAAGTGATGAGCCTGCTCGTCAGAAGCGGAATGGTCAGAGAGGTTAAATGTAATGAAAACTGAACCCGCCGAATTGAGCGAACTACTTGAAGATGCGAAAGCGTTTCACGCGTTAGGACTGGCAACAGATGAAGAAGTGGAGTCCATAGCAAAGCGCGCAAAAAATCGTGAACTCCGTGCCCGTATTGCAGCAGTAAAGCCCATGACGGCAACTGAAATTAAAGACGTGCGCATGCGTTGGGGAATGTCGCAATCGCTTGTGGCGCTTTCATTTGGCATGACAGTCGATAGCGTATCGAAATGGGAGCGAGGTGAAATCACACCGTGCCCACCGGTGATGCGGATGCTGCAACTTCTTCGCGATAATGGCCCTGAGCTCTTTACCTCTAAGCATCAAGGTATGTAGACGCCGAACCCGGTCGGGGCTTCTCATCCCCCTCAGCGGAGAATAGGTAAAAAAAAGCCTGAACGTGAGTTCAGGCTCTTCTTTGAAGATGGCGGTGAGAGGGGGATTCACTCGCTGCGCTCACCCTGCGGGTGGCCTTGCGGCCATGCAAAACGGCGGGCCGTTTTGTCGAACCCCGGTCGGGGCTTCTCATCCCCCCTCAGCGCAGAATAGGTAAAAAAAAAGCCTGAACGTGAGTTCAGGCTCTTCTTTGAAGATGGCGGTGAGAGGGGGATTCACTCGCTGCGCTCGCCCTGCGGGTGGCCTTGCGGCCATGCAAAACGGCGGGGCCGTTTTGTCGAACCCCGGTCGGGGTTTCTCATCCCCCTCAACGGAGAATATGCAAAAAAAAAGTCCAGAGGTTAGTCTGGACTCTTCTTTGAAGATGGCGGTGAGAGGGGGATTCGAACCCCCGATACGTTGCCGTATACACACTTTCCAGGCGTGCTCCTTCAGCCACTCGGACACCTCACCGCAAATTGTCGCTGACCGCGCTGGGTCAACGGGGCGCTACTATAGGGAGTCGGCCTGAAACGGTCAAGCACTATTTTTCTCTTTTGTTCTATTCGCTTAAGCTCTGAACGAATCGCATTAAGGCTGCGCAAAAGTCGGTTTTTTAGTGCAAAAAACGCGACAGTGCACAGCGCATTTGTCGGGAAGATTCGCCAGGATGCGTAAGCTTACTGCGCGCTTTTAACCCGGTTAGCAAAACTCTTACGCAGCTTTTGCAGTTTAGGTGGAATCACCGCCATGCAGTAACCGTTGCGCTGACCGGCACCTTCCCAATAATCCTGATGATAACCTTCCGCCGGATACCATGCTTTTAACGGCTCAATGGTGGTCACGATCGGGTCATTGTGATCCTGCTGAGCGCGCGCAATGGCCGCCCGGGCTTCTGCTTCCTGCTCCGGCGTCTCAACAAAAATAGCGGAACGGTACTGTGTACCGATGTCATTGCCCTGACGATTAAGCTGGGTCGGATCGTGGGTCGCAAAGCTGATGTCCAGCAAATCGCCGTAGCTGACTTTCTCAGGATCAAAACCAATACGAATGGCTTCGGCATGGCCGGTGGCACCGCTGCATACCTGCTCATAGGTCGGATTAGGGCGCTCGCCGCCGGTATAACCACTTTCCACTGACTCAACGCCGATCACATCTTTAAATACCGCTTCTGTACACCAGAAACAGCCGCCTGCGATCACTGCATATTCGATAGCCATAAAGTTACTCCTGTCTGGTCTGAAGGAAAGAGGTGGGGATGGGATCGATCGTTTTCAACGCCACAAGGCAATTCACTCCGTGTCAGCCTGTAGCAGGGTCAGGAAATGCCGTGAGGCGAATGACTTAGCGTAGCAGGGATTGCTTGCCTGTGCCTGAAGGGAAATCTGAGGGCAGTGCGGTTTAATGTTTCCTTAATATTAGGAAGAGATACTGCATAAAACGTTACCGGAGAGACCCATGAAAACCACTAGCGTATCCGTCAGTTCTGTTTCGTCGCGCAGCAGCAGCGAATATCTTGCTACCATGATTGCCGTCTGCACAGTGATTGCCTTCCTTGCCTGCTGGTTCAACGGCTAAAGCACGCCAGCGAAGTTTACCCTGGCGCGGCAGCCTGAGCGGTCAGGGCGATTTTCCAGCAGGAATTGTCCGTTATGCAGTTGGACAATCCGGCTGACAATACTCAATCCCAGCCCGATGCCGCCATAGCGCGTATCCATGCGCACAAACGCTTTGCTCAGTTCACCGCTCATACTCTCGTCAATCCCGGCCCCTTCATCCTCTATTACCAGCGACATGCCGGTGGCGTTTTCAAGCCGAACCGTAATGTTGCCTTCGGGTGGGCTATAGCGATGGGCGTTCTCGACCAGGTTACGCAGCAGCATCCTGAGCAATATGGCATCGCCTTTAACCACGAAAGCGTTTTCAACGTCCAGAGTGAGTGTCTGGTTACGCGCCTCAAGCATCGCGCTCAGCTCGGCTTCCATCGGCAGGATCACCTCATCCACCATCGCGACATTCTGGTAGCTGCCAGAGGTAAACTGCTGACCGGCACGCGTGAGTTGCAGCAACTGGGCGACATTTGCAGTCATCTGATCCAGCCGCTGTAATAAAGGCTGAGTATCGACCGCCTGATTACGTTGTAACAGCTCAAGATGTAACCGCAGCCCGGCCAAAGGCGTCCGCAGCTCATGGGCAACATCGGCAGTGAAGAGTCGTTCACGTTCCAGACTGGCGGTTAAGCGCGCGACGAGCCGATTAATAGCCTGCGTCACCGCGTCAATCTCCTGCACCGAGCCTTCAAAGACAATCGGTTCCAGATTCACTTCACTGCGACTTTCGAGTTCGTGCTGCAGTTGATAAAGCGGGCGCGTAATCCATCTTACCGCCTGATAGCACAGCAGCAGCGTCAGGGTAATCATCACCAGGCTTGGCAAGGCAAGGCTGACGATGGCTTCGCGCACTTCTTTATTAACGTGCTTATCCATATTGCGTTTATGCAGATGGGCTTCAACCAAAAACTGTACCTGCTCTTTGCTTTCATGCCAGAGCCACGCAACGCTGATCAACTGAAAAAACAGCATGATCAGGCCAATCGTGAGCATCAGCCGAAAACGCATCGTGGTGCCAGCGCGATAAGGATTCATGGTTATCACGACTCTTTTTCTGTACGCGACGGCGATAAGGCATAGCCGAAACCGCGCACTGTACGGATCATGCTTTTACCAATCTTGTCACGCAAGTTATGAATATGAACTTCAAGCGTATTGGTGGAAGGTTCATTATCAAAGTTGTAGATGTCCTGATACAGCAACTCGCGATGAACCGGATGGCCCGCCTTAAGCATCAGGCGGGACAGGATGGAGAACTCTTTTGGTGTGAGGTCCAGTAGCGTATTGTCCAGATGAATCTGGCGGTGAGTCATATCCAGCGACAGATTACCCACCTCGACGCGGGAGTCACCCTGATTAACATGACGCCTGATCAGCGCACGAATCCGTGCCAGCAACTCATCCAGTGCAAAAGGCTTTATCAAATAGTCATCAGCCCCGGCGTCCAGTCCCGCAATACGCTCCTCTATGGTATCGCGAGCGGTCAGGATCAACACCGGCTGCATCTGCTTTTGCCGACGCAGACGTTGCAACAAATGCAGCCCGTCTTCATCTGGTAGGCCGATATCCAGAACCAGCAGGCTATAGAGCCCATTAGCCAGATGCGCTTCTGCGGAACGCGCCGTCGAAACACCATCACAAACGTAGCCTGCACCTTCCAGCGCCAGTACCAGTCCCTGTAAGAGCAGGGCATCGTCTTCAACAATCAATATCTTCATAATCGTGTTTTGGGGACCTTTACCAACCAGCGCAGGTTATTGGAAGAGAGGTTGCAGCGCCTCCGCCTCAACAGACTCGGATTTCTCAGGACATGCATGTTGAGCATTTTGACCGAAAACCAGAAGGTCGCCTATCGAATCCGGGGAAATGCGACTTTTACATCGCACGACGAATATCTGTTACAGGCATCCCGTACTCAATGCCTCGATGATACCGCGTTTACGCCGGCGGCCTGCCCGCATTTGCTAAGACCAGAAAGCGCGTTAACGTGCACGTTTATCGTAAAGCACGCATCCCTTTCGGCAAATACAGCGTTCAGCATCGGTAAAAATAATCTAATCAGTAAAAAAGGACAGTGCGCCAATTTAAAAAGGAATCATCAGAAAAAGAGGGTAGCCATACGCTATAAGAAAAAACAATTAATCACCCTTATTATCAATTGAGGAATATTCATTTAACCCAGAAGCAAAAGCCGGGATCAAAATGTCCAGAACAGACAGGACATATTTGCCGACAATAATATTGTCGAGTCTGCCTGTGAAAGATTAGGAAAACCTTAAACAGGTCCATTTATTACATTTATGTTTCGTCTGGATTTGCGCAAAAACGATCCAGTAATCGCGAAATGCAAGTGAAATTTTCTACGACCCTGTTAAAGCGAGACGGCTGGCACGGGAAATGCATATTTCTGGCAGAACAGAAGATAGCGACTACACTTTATGTGGCGACAATGACAGTCAGCGGGTTTATCAGCATTGAAACGCGTTTGTTTTTGGAGATAACGTTATAGAATTGCAGGGTTTTACCACGCACTCTCCTTACTTCATATGGCCTTGAGCCAACCTCTTGCTGAAATCCCTCTGCTGTAATGTCCTGATGATGAACCTATTTACAGGAGAAGACACGTGACCCAGACGGCAGATAGTGATGCCTCATTCCCGTCATTGAGCGGCGGTCTGTATGCCTTCTTTTTTGATGTTGATGGCACGCTGGCAGCGATTCAGTCCCAGCCAGATGCCGTTTTCATTCCAGAAAATGTCGTCGCACAACTGCAACGGCTCTCATCTTTATGCCACGGCGCACTGGCGCTGGTCTCAGGTCGACCCGTTGAACAACTTGACGCACTGGCGGCTCCTCTGCGTGCACCAGCAGCGGGCGTTCATGGCGCAGAACGGCGCGATGCGACAGGCGAGCTGCACCGGGTGACCTTGCCGGACGACGTTGAACGTCCGCTAAAAATCATGCTTGAGAATGCGATGGCGCAGTGGCCCGGCACGCAACTTGAAGCCAAAGGCATGGCGTTTGCGCTGCATTTTCGTCGCGCACCGCAGTACGAGCAGGATGTTATGCAACTGGCAGAGGCGGCAGTCAGCCGTTTTGATGGACTTGCGCTGCAGCCAGGCAAATGCGTCGTTGAAATCAAACCTACCGGTATTGATAAAGGCGCAGCCGTCCATAAATTTATGCAGGAAGCGCCATTCTCAGGCCGTATCCCCGTATTTATCGGCGACGACCTCACAGATGAAAAAGGATTCGCTGCAGTGAATGCGATGCAGGGGATCTCGATAAAAGTCGGAGAAGGCCCAAGCGAGGCACGTTATCGTTTACATGACGTTACGGATGTCCATGCCTGGCTTGAAAGAACACGATTACAATTAGAGAAAGACAACGTTGGTAAGGAGTTTAGGTTATGAGTCGTTTAGTGGTTGTATCTAACCGTATCGCCATGCCAAATGGTAACAAAACCAGTGCAGGCGGCCTTGCAGTCGGTATTCTGGATGCGCTTAAGAGCACTGGCGGACTCTGGTTTGGCTGGAACGGTGAGATTAGTGAGTTTTCAGGCGAGGAAGAAAACCCGGTATCGGTCATGGAGCACGACGGTATTGAGTACGCTTCTTTCCCTTTGAGCCAGAACGAGTACGATCTCTACTACTGCCAGTTCTCCAATACCGTTATCTGGCCTGCCTTCCATTACCGCCTGGATTTAGTGCAATTCCAGCGTGAAGCCTGGGAAGGCTACTGCGAGGTAAATGATGCGGTGGCACAGCGCCTGAAGCCATTGATCCAGCCGGATGACATCTTGTGGATTCATGATTACCACTTTTTGCCGTTCGCCGCCGCGCTGCGTCGGGCAGGCATCAACAACCGTATCGGTTTCTTCCTGCATATTCCGTTCCCTACGCCGGAAATTTTCAATGCGCTGCCTCCGCATCAGGAACTGCTGGAGATGCTGTGCGAATACGATTTACTGGGTTTCCAGACAGAATCAGATCGCGTCGCCTTTCTCGACAGCGTCAGCCAACTGACCCAGTTGCAGAACAAGGGTGATAAGAAACATCGCGCCTACGGCAACACCTTTATGACTGAGGTTTACCCTATCGGGATTGAACCAGACAGCATTAAAGAGATGGCAGAAGGGCCGCTGCCACCGAAGATGGCCGCGATGAAAAAAGAGCTCGGCGATGCGCGTAATATCATTGCCTGTGAACGGCTGGATTACTCTAAAGGGCTTCCCGAGCGCTTCCTGGCTTATGAAGCGCTGCTGGAAAACTATCCTCAACATCGGGGTAAAATCCGCTACTCGCAGATCGCGCCAACGTCACGTGGTGATGTGCAGGCTTACCAGGACATCCGCCATCAGCTTGAAACCGAAGCAGGGCGCATCAACGGTAAATACGGTACGCTTGGCTGGACACCGCTCTATTACCTCAACCAGCACTTTGATCGTCGCTTGCTGATGAAAATCTTCCGCCTAACCGACGTCGGTTTAGTCACACCGTTGCGTGATGGCATGAACCTGGTGGCGAAAGAGTATGTTGCGGCGCAGGACCCGGATGACCCAGGCGTACTGGTGCTGTCCCGTTTTGCCGGTGCAGCTAATGAGCTGACTTCGGCATTGATAGTGAATCCTTATGACCGGGATGAAGTGGCCGCAGCGTTGGACAAGGCCATTACCATGCCCCGTACAGAAAGGATTTCACGCTATAACGACATGATGGCGGTATTACGCAAAAACGATATCACCGCCTGGCGTGAAAGCTTCTTACGCGATTTGGAAAAGATTGCGCCACGTAGCGCAGATCATGGAATAGCGAATAAAGTGGCAACCTTTCCTAAACTCGCCTGATGCCTCAGCAAGCCACGGATGGCTTGCTGTTTGCCGTACTTATCCCTTACCTCGCAAAACCCTTTCTCACCCCCACAAAACGCGTCTGGCCTCGCCAGTCCCATGACTCAGGTTTCTAATAGGTTATCCTTAACGCAAAGCCTCACCTGACCTGCGGCTGTACGGTATGACGCCATCCTGACCTCAGGATGAGTAACAAAAATGGCAAAACACTATTTTTACCTGGTTAAGCTAAAGTTCTCTTCAATTCTGCCGATAGTCTAAGTGCACAAAAGTATCCTGCCTGCAATTCATTCACGTTCTTAATGTAACTCCTTGTTACATCGACGATCGCCTCCTAAACACCTTGCTGTCAGCCTTTATACCGGATTGTCAGAAAGCGCCTAATCCTTCTGAGCTGCCTTTCATTACTGGTTGTCTTCAGGGGTCAGTAAACGTCTAACTGTCTAATTTGAATACGAATAATTGTTTCTGGTGACAGAGTATTCCACTAGTTTTATGGTTTTGGCTGGTTCTAAATAGGGCGCAAATTGCATTCGCGAACATAAACGTGAGCTCAACCACCCTGTTTCAATTCCGTCATGGTTTTGTTGCCAATTAAGTCCTTGTCAGGACAAATCCCTACAAAAAAAACACGGATTTGTTCAAAAATTAGCCATGCAAAGTGTGATCATAAAGTATTTCTGAAGAAAATAGGGGCAAAAGTGTGACCTGCGTCACACTTTATCTAAAATTTAACCTAACTGTCGTTGTATGTGAGGATCAGACGATATAGATTTGCCTTGTTTTCGGATTAGTCTTAAAAAATGTGAAAAGACCTCACGGAAGAAGGTTAACGACTTAAGAATAAAGTGGACTGAAAAATGACTTCTGACCCGGACGTAAAAGGGTCACAAAAAGAAGCAGTGCTCAGAACCATTGGCTGTTTATGATTAATTATTTTGCCATCTTTAGATTTACCAACCAGCAGCTCGATACGCAGAGAAGTTATCTGCGGTAAGTTACGTCGCGTCTCTCAGGATGGAAAAATGGGTACATCTGAATTACTAAAACATATTTACGATATCAACTTGTCATATTTACTGCTCGCGCAGCGATTAATTAACCAGGAAAAAGCTTCGGCAATGTTTCGCCTCGGGATTGATGAAAAGATGGCAGACGCATTGTCTGAATTAACCTTACCTGAAATGGTAAAATTAGCTGAGACCAATCAACTTGTGTGTCAGTTTCGTTTTACCGATAGCACCGTTATTAATCGCCTGACGCAGGAATCACGCGTGGATGATTTACAACAAATCCACACCGGGATTCTGTTATCCAGCCGTTTACTACGCAGCGCGTCTAAAGACGCCGCGCCTACTAAAAAGAGGGCGGTATAATGGGTGAAAAAAGTATTGTTCAGGAAGCACGTGATATTCAGCTCGCGATGGAGTTGATCACACTGGGTGCGCGCTTACAAATGCTGGAAAGTGAAACCCAGCTTAGCCGCGGTCGCCTGATTAAACTGTATAAAGAGTTGCGTGGTAGTCCGCCACCAAAAGGCATGTTGCCTTTCTCTACTGACTGGTTCATGACGTGGGAACAGAATATTCACTCTTCCATGTTCTGTAACGCCTGGACTTTCTTACTGAAAACCGGTTTGAGCAAAGGTATTGATGCGGTAATTAAAGCTTATCGTCTCTATCTTGAGCAGTGCCCGCAATCGGACGAGGGCCCGCTGTTGGCGCTGACACGCGCCTGGACCCTGGTGCGATTCGTTGAAAGCGGTATGCTGGAATTATCTGACTGCAAAAGCTGCAATGGTAGCTTCATTAATCATGCACATCAGCCCATTGGCAGTTTTGTTTGCAGCCTGTGCCAGCCGCCATCACGTGCCGTAAAAAGACGTAAACTTTCTGCAGATACTGCCGATATCTTTCCACAACTGCTGGATGAACAGGTTAAACAAGCCGTTTAAATTTGTTCGCAATGTGGAAGTCATCCAGCAGCGGTTAATCCCGCTGCTTTTTTTTTGCCTCCATGTGGTGAATATCACCTGGGTCTCTGGCTTAACGTCGACCAACACGTTACGGACGTAAGGATTTTTTGTGCTGATAATTATAGGTTACATCGTTGTATTAGGTTCCGTGTTGGGCGGATACGCTTTAGTAGGCGGCCATCTTGGTGCGCTGTACCAGCCTGCTGAACTGTTGATGATCGCCGGTGCAGGTCTGGGTGCTTTTCTGGTGGGTAACAACGGTAAGGCGATTAAAAAGACGCTGAAAGCCCTGCCGATGCTGTTTCGCGGGTCCAAATACAATAAAGCGGTGTACATGGATTTAATGGCCCTGCTTTACAGGCTAATGGCGAAATCTCGCCAGCAAGGCATGTTATCGCTGGAGCGCGATATTGAAGATCCTGCGCAGAGCGAAATTTTTGCTAATTATCCCCGCATCTTAGCCGATAAACAGTTAGTAGATTTCATCACTGATTATTTACGCCTGATGGTCAGCGGCAACATGAATGCGTTTGAGATTGAAGCATTGATGGATGAAGAGATTGAAACCTACGAACACGAGTGTGAAGTGCCTGCGCAAAGTATCGCAGCAGTGGGCGATGGCCTGCCAGCCTTCGGTATCGTCGCAGCGGTGATGGGTGTGGTACATGCCCTGGCATCCGCCGACCGACCAGCCGCAGAGTTAGGCGCGCTGGTTGCACATGCGATGGTGGGAACCTTCCTCGGGATTTTGCTGGCATACGGTTTTATTTCGCCTCTGGCGTCAGTATTACGTCAGAAATGTGCTGAAACGACCAAAATGATGCAGTGCGTCAAAGTGACATTGCTGTCCAGCCTGAATGGCTACGCACCGCAAATCGCCGTCGAGTTTGGTCGTAAAACGCTTTACTCAGCCGAACGTCCTTCGTTCAGCGAACTGGAAGAGCACGTTCGCAACGCGAAGAACCCGGCTAAACAGACTTCGGATCAGACCTCATGAAACATGGCAATCGCCCAATTGTGCTGATTAGAAAGCGCAAACATAAAAAACATGAAGGAGGACATGGCTCATGGAAAATTGCCTATGCCGACTTTATGACGGCGATGATGGCATTTTTTATGGTGATGTGGCTGCTGTCGATCGCCAGTCCACAGCAGTTGATCCAGATAGCGGAATATTTTCAGACGCCATTAAAAGTGGCGCTGACGGGTGGACAGCGAAGCAGCGATAGCAGCAGTCCTATCCCCGGCGGCGGTGACGATGCGACCAAGAAGGATGGCGAAGTTAAAAAGGTTGTGGATATGGATGCGCAGAAACGCAAGCTGGATGAGATTCGCCTCAACCGGTTGCGTGAAAAGCTCGACCAGCTGATTGAAGCCGACCCACGCCTGAAAGCACTGCGTCCGCATTTGATCATCAATATGGTGGAAGAAGGGCTGCGTATTCAGATTATCGATAGTCAGAATCGCCCAATGTTCAAAACCGGCAGTGCTGAAGTTGAACCTTATATGCGCGATATTCTGCGTGCGATTGCACCGGTTTTGAATGATATCCCCAACCGAATCAGTATCGCGGGGCACACGGATGACATTCAGTATGCCAGGGGCGATAAAGGCTACAGTAACTGGGAGCTGTCGGCTGACCGTGCCAATGCTTCCCGTCGTGAGCTGGTGATTGGTGGCCTGGATGGCGGAAAAATTCTTCGTGTTGTCGGCATGGCTGACACGATGAAACTGAAAAACCGCGGTGGTGATGATGCCGTAAACCGCCGTATTAGTCTGCTGGTCTTGAACCATGATACCGAAGCAGCGATTGAAAAAGAGAACGCTGAAAGTGACGCCGTTCAGGTCAGCGATCCGGCAGCCATTGAAAAGGTGACCGCACCCTCAGCTTCAATAGGGAATGCGGTAGACAACGTAACGTCTGCACCTTCATCCGCTGCCACATCCGCGGGTGCGGCTAAATCAGCCACATCCACGCCGCCATCATCATCGAGCGGTGCGGTGAAAACAGGAACTTCCACGCAGCCAGCGTCTTCGACGGGTGCGGTGAAAACAGGAACTTCCACGCAGCCAGCGTCTTCGACGGGTGCGGTGAAAACAGCAACATCCGCACAACCAGCGTCTTCGACTGGTGCGGTAACCACAGTATCTCCTGCACCGTCAGCTTCGTCGACGAGTGCGGTGATAACAGTAACCTCTGCACCGCCAGCGTCATCGGCTGGTGCGGGTAAAATAACCTCCGCGCCGCCAGCGTCATCGGCGGGTGCGGTGACTACAGCAGCCCCCTCACAGCAGAGGTGATTCCCGTGAGCATGGACATCAGCGATTTTTACCAGACGTTTTTTGATGAAGCCGATGAGCTGTTAGCGGATATGGAGCAACACCTGTTGGGACTCGATCCCCAGGAGCCAGATTCTGAGCAGCTTAACGCCATCTTCCGCGCCGCCCATTCCATTAAAGGCGGAGCCGGAACCTTTGGTTTTACGGTTTTACAGGAAACAACCCATATCCTGGAAAACATTCTGGATGGTGCTCGTCGCGGCGAGATGCAGCTCAGCACCGACATCATCAATCTGTTTTTGGAAACTAAAGACATTATGCAGGAACAGCTAGATGCTTATAAAACCGCGCAAGAGCCTAACGCGGAAAGCTTCAAGTATATCTGTGAAGCATTACGCCAACTGGCGTTAGAGGCTAAAGGTCTTCCGGTTGCAGCACCGGTTGTGGTTTCACTTGATGTGCCAGTAAGTCAGGCAGAATCAGCGAAAGCGGGCGCAGACAGCGTCCACCTGCAGCTGGTCGATCTGAAAGAAAAAGACATCGACCTGATGCTGGAAGAGCTGGGTAACCTCGGCACGCTCAGCGACGTCAAGAAAGGCTCGACGTCTCTTGAGTGCCACATCACTGGCGTCGGTAAAGACGATATTGTTGCCGTACTCTGCTTTGTGATTGATGAAGCACAGATTCGCTTCCCGAGCGCAGACGCCGACGCTGCTGCAGCGGCGGAAAGCGATGCTGAGCCTGAGGTTGCAGAAGTGCAGACCGCCACCGTCACCGAATTGCCGGTTGCTGCCGTCAAGCGCGAAAGCAAACGTGTTGCCGCACCGGCCAAGACCAGCGAATCGAGCAGCATCCGTGTTGCCGTAGAAAAGGTCGATCAGTTGATTAACCTGGTGGGCGAACTGGTGATTACCCAGTCTATGCTGGCGCAGCGTTCAGGTGAGCTGGACCCGGTGGCCCATGGCGAACTGCTGAACAGCATGGGGCAGTTGGAGCGTAATGCACGCGACCTGCAAGAGTCGGTGATGTCGATTCGTATGATGCCGATGGAATATGTGTTCAGCCGCTTCCCGCGTCTGGTTCGCGATTTGGCCAGCAAGCTGGGCAAAGAAGTCGAGCTGACCTTACTCGGCAGTTCTACCGAACTGGATAAGAGCCTGATCGAACGTATCATCGATCCGTTAACGCATCTGGTGCGTAACAGTCTTGACCACGGTATTGAGTCGCCGGACAAGCGTATTGCCGCAGGAAAAGTGGCAACGGGCAACCTGACGCTGTCGGCAGAACATCAGGGCGGCAACATCTGTATTGAAGTGTCAGATGATGGTGCGGGCCTTAACCGTGAACGTATTCTTGCTAAAGCGCTCACATCCGGTTTGCCGGTTCACGAAAACATGAGCGACGAAGAAGTTGGCATGTTGATTTTCGCCCCTGGCTTCTCCACCGCAGAACAGGTAACCGATGTGTCTGGTCGTGGTGTGGGCATGGATGTGGTGAAACGGAATATCCAGGAAATGGGTGGTCACGTTGAAATTGCCTCTAAACAAGGTAAAGGCACCACGATCCGTATCCTGCTGCCGCTGACGCTGGCCATTCTGGACGGTATGTCAGTGCGCGTAGCCGATGAGGTCTTCATTCTGCCGCTGAACGCGGTGATGGAATCATTACAGCCTCGCGCAGAAGAGTTAAAACCGCTGGCGGGTGGCGAGTGTGTTCTGGAAGTCCGTGGTGAATATCTGCCGCTGGTTGAGCTGTGGAACGTCTTTGATGTGAAAGAGGCCAAAACAGAAGCGACGCAAGGCATCGTGGTGATTCTGCAAAGCGCGGGCAAGCGTTACGCGCTGCTGGTAGACCAGTTAATCGGTCAGCATCAGGTTGTCGTTAAAAACCTGGAAAGCAACTATCGCAAAGTACCAGGTATTTCAGCCGCCACCATCCTCGGCGATGGCAGCGTGGCGTTGATTGTTGACGTTTCGGCGTTGCAATCACTTAACCGTGAAAAACGTGTGGCCGGCGCTGCCGCCTGATTGATAACGAAAAGGTAAATAACATGAGTGGAATGGCAACCGTGACAAAAATTGCTGGCGAAACCGTTGGTCAGGAATTCCTGGTGTTCACGCTGGGTGATGAAGAGTACGGCATCGATATTCTTAAGGTTCAGGAAATTCGCGGCTACGATCAGGTAACCCGCATTGCTAACACGCCTGACTTTATTCGCGGCGTGACCAACCTGCGTGGCGTTATCGTGCCCATCATCGATTTGCGTGTGAAGTTTGCACAGGCCGATGTTGAGTACAATGAGAATACGGTCGTAATCGTCCTTAATCTGGAAAACCGCGTAGTCGGTATCGTGGTTGATGGCGTTTCTGATGTCCTGTCTTTAACGCAGGAACAGATCCGTCCTTCACCAGAGTTTGCTGTGACAATGTCCACCGAGTACCTGACCGGTCTGGGTGCACTGGGCGACCGCATGTTGATTCTGGTTGACATCGAGAAGCTGCTGAGCAGCGAAGAGATGGCGCTGGTAGACAACCTGCGTACTGCCTAATCTTCCTTCACGGGTCAGTGAACGCTGGCCCGTGTTGATCTCCAAAGCTTTCTGCATTCTCGCCTGCTTCAAACGCGTTAACAGCGTTCGCAATATGTTAATTCTTCTCGCGTTGTCTGTGATCGTTCCCGCTAAATAACACAATTGACTGATATCAATAATTACAAAAGCCTTAAACGCTGCTTTTTCCTCGATCATCACTAAAACATCTCACATTCCCGCCGATACAGCCCCTGCACTTTACTTATTACGCTCGGGGAAAACGATGTTAAAACGAATAAAAGTGGTGACCAGTCTTATTGCGGTACTGATGCTTTTCGGTGCCATGCAGCTGCTATCGGGCAGTCTGTTCTGGTCAGCGCTGCACAAAGATAAAGAGGCCTTTGCCCTGTCGCAAATTTCCACCCGAAATGTTGCGGCGATGACCGATGCTTATATGGCGCTGAATCAGTCACGTACCACGCTCAACCGCGCCATGCTGCGCTTACAAACCAGCCTGGCGACACAGATGAATGGCGGTCAGCTGGAGAGCCTGACAGATAAAGCCATCAGCGAGGCTAACAAAGGTGAACAGTTCCTGACGGAGTTTAACGCCATTCCTGAAACGCCAGGGGCCGATACCGAATTGCGCGATCAGCTGCAACACAATTTTGCCGCCTACCTGACCGGACTGCGCGGCATGATCGCCAGCCTGAAAGCGAAAGACCTGGAAGGCATGTTTAAACAAAACATTGAGCAGAAACAGCAGGCGATGCAGGCCACCTATTCAACATGGCGCATGAAGCAGAGTGAACTGTCTGCGCACGGGGCAGAGCAGAACCAGCAGGCCTTTACCCAGATGATGTGGCTGCTTGGCATGGTTGGCGTACTGGTTATCGTTGTCATCATGGGCTGTTGGTTTGGGCTGCGCCAGCTTCTTATCCATCCTCTGCAACGTCTGCTGGTGGATATTCGGACCATCGCCTCTGGCGACCTGACGCAACCCATTCTGGTGGAAGGCCGCAATGAGATGAGTCAGCTGGCAGAGGGCATTCATGAGATGCAACGCTCTCTGGTTTCCACGGTGGGTGAGGTGCGCAGTGGATGTGATGCCATTTTCACCGGTGCCAGCGAAATCGCCGCTGGAAACAACGATCTTTCTGCCCGTACGGAAGAGCAGGCAGCATCGCTTGAACAAACCGCTGCCAGCATGGAGCAGTTAACCGCGACGGTGAAACAGAATGCGGATAATGCCCGCCAGGCTTCTCAGCTGGCGCAAACGGCATCGGAAACTGCGCTGCAGGGCGGCAAGGTGGTGGACGGTGTTGTAACCACCATGAAAGAGATTGCCGGCAGTTCGAAGAAAATTGCTGACATCATTAGCGTGATCGATGGCATTGCTTTCCAGACCAACATTCTGGCGCTTAACGCCGCCGTCGAAGCGGCACGTGCAGGTGAGCAGGGCCGTGGCTTTGCCGTCGTGGCGGGTGAAGTGCGCAATCTGGCGCAGCGCAGTGCCCAGGCCGCTAAAGAAATTAAAGGCTTGATCGAAGACTCCGTCGCGCGCGTTGACAGCGGTTCGCTCCAGGTTGAAAGCGCAGGCAGCACCATGAATAACATCGTTGGCGCTGTAACGCGCGTCACCGACATCATGGGCGAGATTGCGTCTGCTTCTGACGAACAAAGTCGCGGCATCGACCAGGTAGGTCAGGCCGTAACGGAAATGGATCGCGTGACGCAACAGAACGCCTCACTGGTTGAAGAGTCCGCCGCCGCCGCCGCTGCGCTGGAGCAACAGGCCAGCTCACTGTCACAGGCCGTGGCCGTATTTAAAATTTCCCGCTTATAAGTTTTCCAACACTTTTTACGGCCAGCGTGAACCTCTCTTCACGCTGGCCGTAAAGTTCCGCACGTCCGGGCCGATAAACAGAATCGAATTGCTAATGAATGAGGTTTCTATGTTTAGTCGAGTACGTGTTGTCTCCGGTCTTCTATGTGTATTGGCACTGTTCGCATTACTGCAAATTTTTTCAGGTGGTGTGTTTTACAAGACGGTGACGGAAGATAAAGAAAACTTTGCCTATAACCAACGTCTGAGTACTCTTCAACGCGCCATGGGCACCTCCTGGGTGGCACTGGTTCAGGCGCGAAATACCTTAAACCGCGCCGGAATTCGTTATTTACAGGACGGACAAATGGCGGGTTCAGGTGCCACGGTAAAAGAATTAGTGGCGCTGGCAGATAGCGAATTAAAGCGCGCCGAGCAAGGCTATGCCTTGTTCAACGCGAATCTTTCTGAGAAAGGCAAAAGCGCAGCTAACGTGCTGACGCTGCAGGCGAACTATAAGCAGTTCCATGACGGGCTCGCTGAACTGATTGTGTTTCTGGGCAACGGTAACTTTAAGGGATTTGTTGATCAGCCGACGCAGAGCTATCAGGACAAATTCCAGAAAGACTACGATGACTGGCTCAATTATAACCTTAAGCTGAGCCAGCAGGGTGTGGATGCCAATGATGCCGCCTATCAGAGCATGATTATGCTGGTGATCGGTACGCTGGCGGTCACGCTGTTAGTGATCGTGCTGGTATGGAACCTGATGCGAAGTCTGCTTATTCGCCCGCTTAAACAAAGCATCGAACACATTCAACATATCGCGAACGGCGATCTGACGCAGCCGATTCATATTAGTGTGCGTAACGAAATTGGCGATTTGCTGACCTCCCTGCAAGACATGCAACAGGCGCTGGTGCGAACTGTCGGCACCGTACGTGACGGCGCTGATGCGATTTATACCGGTGCCAGCGAAATTGCTGTTGGCAATAACGATCTCTCGTCCCGAACGGAACAGCAGGCGGCGTCGCTGGAGCAAACGGCGGCCAGCATGGAGCAGCTCACCGCGACCGTGAAGCAAAATGCGGAAAACGCCCGTCAGGCTTCAAAGCTGGCGCTTAACGCCTCTGAAACCGCACAGCAGGGCGGCAAAGTCGTGGATGGCGTGGTGACAACCATGAAAGAGATTGCCGGCAGTTCGCGCAAAATTGCCGACATTATCAGCGTGATCGATGGTATCGCTTTCCAGACCAATATTCTGGCGCTTAACGCCGCCGTTGAAGCCGCGCGCGCAGGCGAACAGGGCCGTGGCTTTGCTGTCGTCGCGGGTGAAGTGCGTAACCTGGCCCAGCGCAGTGCGCAGGCGGCCAAAGAGATTAAAGGGCTGATTGAAGATTCTGTTGGTCGGGTTAACACCGGCTCAGTCCTGGTCGAAAGCGCGGGCGACACCATGAGTGAAATCGTCAGCGCGGTGACGCGCGTTACCGACATCATGGGTGAAATTGCCTCTGCATCCGACGAGCAAAGCCGTGGCATTGACCAGGTGGGCCAGGCGGTGACGGAGATGGATCGCGTGACACAACAGAATGCTTCACTGGTTGAAGAGTCTGCTGCAGCCGCGGCTGCACTGGAAGATCAGGCCAGTAACTTAAAACAAGCGGTTTCTGTCTTCAATATTGGTAAAGAAATTGTCACGCAGGCCGTTAACAAGACTACGGCGGTAAAAAATTTACGTTTAGAAAGTCCGTCAGAAGGTATTCGCCAGCCATCACCACGCGGTGATGAGAACTGGGAAACCTTCTAATTGCCTGGATGGCCCAACCGCTGATGTGCGGTTGGGCGTAGCAGCAGATGTTCAACAGGTTTAGTTCAGGCCAGGTGCAAAGATGAAGAAATCGACGTTATTAGATCAACCGGAGGCGACCACGCTGCTGTCACAAATGGTACAGCGCCTGCCCCTCTCCGATACCCATTTTCGCCGTATCAGCCAGCTCATTTATCAGCGTGCGGGTATCGTGCTGGCCGATCATAAGCGCGAGATGGTTTACAACCGTCTGGTTCGTCGTCTGCGCACGCTGAATATTGATGACTTTGGTCGCTACCTGGCGCTGCTAGAGAATGATCAGAACAGTGCAGAGTGGCAGGCGTTTATTAATGCGTTAACCACCAACCTGACGGCTTTTTTCCGTGAGGCGCATCATTTTCCAATTCTGGCGGAACATGCACGTAAACGTCAGGGTAATTTTAGCGTCTGGAGTACGGCTGCCTCAACCGGCGAAGAACCTTACTCTATCGCGATTACGCTGGCAGAAACATTGGGCGCGGGACCGGGTAAATTCCAGGTTCACGCCAGTGATATCGATACCCAGGTGTTGGAGAAAGCCGTGGCGGGCGTTTACCGCCAGGAAGAGCTGCGCACGCTGTCGCCTGCACAGTTACAGCGTTTCTTTTTACGTGGCACGGGTCCGCATGCTGGGATGGTTCGTGTACGTTCCGAACTGGCGAACATGGTGAACTACAGCCAACTTAATTTGCTGGCAAACGACTGGGCCTTACCCGGACCTTTCGATGCGATTTTTTGCCGCAACGTAATGATCTATTTCGATAAAGAAACACAAGAAAAAATTCTACGTCGTTTTGTTCCTCTGCTTAAGCCTGGCGGCATCCTGTTCGCCGGACACTCAGAGAACTTCAGCCAGATTAGTAAAGAGTTTTGGCTGCGTGGGCAAACCGTGTATGGACTGACGAAGGAAAGATGATGAGCAAAATTACCGTGATGTGCGTAGATGACTCTGCGCTGATGCGGCAACTGATGACCGAAATCATCAACAGTCATCCTGATATGGAAATGGTGGCGACTGCCCCCGATCCATTAGTGGCACGCGATTTAATTAAACAGTTTAATCCGCAGGTGTTAACGCTGGATGTGGAAATGCCGCGCATGGATGGCCTGGATTTTCTTGAAAAACTGATGCGTTTACGGCCGATGCCCGTCGTCATGGTGTCATCACTGACCGGACAGGGCTCAGAAATCACGTTGCGTGCGCTGGAGTTAGGCGCCATTGATTTCGTCACCAAGCCGCAGCTGGGTATTCGTGAAGGTATGCTGGCCTACAGCCAGATGATTGGTGACAAAATTCGCGCCGCTGCCCGGGCACGTCTGCATGTGCGTAACGTGATGCCTGCACCGCTCACGTTGAAAGCCGGCCCGTTGCTGAGTAGTGAAAAGTTGATTGCCATTGGTTCATCAACCGGGGGCACAGAAGCGATTCGTCACGTTTTGCAACCGTTACCCGCGACCAGCCCGGCGCTGCTGATTACACAACATATGCCGCCAGGTTTTACCCGTTCCTTTGCTGAACGGCTGAATAAGCTGTGCCAGATCACGGTGAAGGAAGCGGAAGACGGCGAGCGTATTCTGCCAGGCCATGCCTACATTGCGCCCGGCGCGATGCATATGGAACTGGGCCGTAGCGGTGCCAACTACGTGGTGAAACTGAATGAAGGTCCGCCGGTCAACCGGCATAAACCTTCCGTCGATGTCTTATTTAAATCGGTTGCGATCAACGCAGGGCGTAATGCCGTCGGCGTCATCCTGACCGGTATGGGTAACGATGGGGCTGCAGGCATGCTGGAAATGCATCGTGCCGGCGCCTGGACCATCGCACAAAATGAAGCAAGTTGTGTCGTTTTTGGCATGCCACGCGAGGCGATAGCCAGCGGTGGCGTGAGCGAAGTAGTGGATTTAAGCAACATCAGCCAGCATATGCTGGCGAAAATTAGCGCCGGACAGGCATTGCGTATATAACAGGCCCGTCCTGCCGGGCGAGATAACACAGGAGTAGATATGGCTGATAAAAACATGCGCTTTTTGGTAGTGGACGACTTCAATACGATGCGTCGTATTGTGCGTAACCTGCTGAAAGAGCTGGGCTTCAATAACGTAGAAGAAGCAGAAGACGGCGTTGATGCGTTAGGCAAACTCAAGGCAGGTGGTTTCGATTTCGTGATCTCTGACTGGAACATGCCGAATATGGATGGCCTGCAACTGCTGCAGACCATTCGTGCCGATGCTGCCATGGCGAGTCTGCCGGTACTTATGGTGACGGCGGAAGCGAAGAAAGAAAACATTATTGCTGCCGCTCAGGCGGGTGCAAGCGGCTACGTAGTTAAGCCGTTTACGGCCGCCACGCTTGAAGAAAAGCTGGGCAAAATTTTTGAAAAACTGGGTATGTAAGGAGATGTGATGAGCGACCTTCCGAAATCAGCTGAGCAAGCCGCGGCACATGATATTATTTCCCGCATCGGTTCACTGACCCGCATGCTGCGTGAAAGCCTGCGTGAGCTGGGGCTGGATCAGGCCATTGCAGAAGCTGCTGAAGCCATTCCTGACGCCCGCGACCGTCTGGACTATGTAGTACAAAAGACCGCCCAGGCGGCCGACCGGGCGCTGAACAGCGTCGAAGCTGCGCAACCGCACCAGGATAAAATGGAAGCGGGAGCGGTAGCGCTGAAAGGACGCTGGGATGCGTGGTTTGAAAATCCAATTGAACTTGCCGACGCGCGCGAACTGGTGACGGATACGCGTGAGTATTTAGGGGAAGTGCCTGAGCACACCTCTTTTACTAACAAGCAGTTGCTCGACATCATGATGGCGCAGGATTTCCAGGACCTTACCGGTCAGGTTATCAAGCGCATGATGGATGTGATCCAGGAAATCGAGCGCCAGTTGTTGATGGTGTTGCTGGAAAACATGCCAGAAGTCAGCGCCGAGAAACGTCAGGTTGGCACCACGCTGCTCAATGGCCCGCAGGTAAACTCTGCTGCGCCAGGCGTTGTGGCTAACCAGGACCAGGTTGATGACCTGTTGGATAGCCTGGGCTTTTAACCGCCAGCCTGTCTGGCGATGGCTGACCCACTACCGGGTCGCCATCGCCCCCTTCTTCAAGATGGCCTGTTTCTGACAGGCCACTTCTCTTTTCTCTTTTGCCATCCGTGAAAGAGCGCGTGTTTTTCACGTTTTATCCACGCTTTAACCAAACCCAAATTTGGCATTCTATGCTCAGAATTCCTGCCAACCGAGGTGTGTGGTGTCAGAAAATAGCGACGAAGACAAAACAGAATCGCCCACGGCCCACCGACTTGAAAAAGCACGTGAAGAAGGCCAGATTCCGCGTTCGCGCGAACTGACCTCATTGCTGATGCTGTTAGCCGGCATCATGATTTTATGGATTGGCGGCACCATGATGGCTCACCGACTGGGTGCCATGGTGTCAACCGGGTTACGTTTTGACCACGGCATGGTCACCGATGACAAAATCATTATTGCCCATGTCGGCAATCTGATTATGCAGGCTCTTGGCGCACTGTTGCCGTTACTGGGTGGGCTGGTTCTGGTCGCCATCGCCTCGCCGATGCTACTGGGCGGCGTAGTGATTAGCGGTAAATCCATCAAAGTGGATTTCGGCAAGCTTAATCCGCTGACGGGCTTTAAACGTATGTTTGCGGCGCAGGCATGGACCGAATTGTTTAAAGGGATACTGAAAACCATCCTGGTTGGCTGTGTGGCAGGCTGGTACATCTGGACGCACTGGCCGGATATGCTGCGTCTGATTGCCGAGTCACCCACAACGGCACTGATTCACGGCATGGATATGATTGCCATCTGCTGCTCGCTGGTCATGCTCGGGTTGATCCCCATGGTGGGCTATGACGTTTTCTGGCAGCTGTACAGTCACTTTAAAAAGCTACGCATGTCACGTCAGGAAATTCGCGATGAGCACAAGCAGCAAGAGGGTGATCCGCATGTTAAAGGACGCATCCGTCAACAGATGCGTGCCGCAGCCCGGCGTCGCATGATGGCCGATGTCCCCAAAGCGGATGTGATCGTCACTAACCCGACGCACTATTCGGTTGCCCTGCAATATAACGAGAAAAAGATGAGTGCACCGAAGGTCATCGCTAAGGGCGCAGGGGATATTGCCTTACGCATTCGTGAACTGGGCGCGGAACACCGTATCCCGGTTCTGGAAGCACCGCCGCTGGCGCGTGCGCTGTACCGACATACTGAAATTGGACAACACATTCCGGGCGCGCTGTATGGCGCTGTGGCAGAAGTGCTGGCCTGGGTCTGGCAGCTACGTCGCTGGAAGCGCGAAGGCGGCCTGATACCCGTAAAACCTAAAGACCTGCCGGTCCCGGCAGAGATGGACTTTGCAGGAGAGAACAAAAACGATGGCTAATCTGGCCGCTAAACTACGCCTACCGGGCAACTTCAAAGACATGCAGTGGCAGGTGCTTGCTGGCCCGGTCCTGATCATCATGATTTTGTCGATGATGGTCCTGCCGTTACCGCCATTCATCCTGGATCTGTTGTTCACCTTCAACATTGCCTTGTCGATTATGGTGCTGCTGGTCGCGATGTTTACCCAGCGGACGCTGGAATTTGCGGCGTTCCCGACCATTTTGCTGTTTTCGACCTTACTGCGCCTGGCGCTGAACGTCGCCTCAACCCGTATCATTTTGCTGGAAGGTCACACGGGTGCGGCCGCAGCCGGACGGGTGGTTGAAGCCTTTGGCCACTTTCTGGTCGGGGGCAATTTTGCCATCGGTATTGTGGTGTTTATCATCCTGGTGATTATCAACTTTATGGTTATCACCAAAGGTGCTGGCCGTATCGCTGAAGTGGGCGCGCGTTTTGTGCTTGATGGGATGCCCGGTAAACAGATGGCCATCGACGCCGACCTGAATGCGGGGTTGATTGGTGAAGATGAGGCGAAACGCCGCCGTGCCGAAGTCACCCAGGAAGCCGACTTTTACGGCTCAATGGACGGTGCCAGTAAGTTCGTACGCGGCGATGCCATCGCGGGCATTATGATCATGGTGATCAACGTGATCGGTGGACTGTTGGTCGGTATCGTTCAGCACGGTATGGATGCAGGACATGCGGCAGAGACCTATACGTTGCTGACCATTGGTGACGGCCTGGTCGCCCAGATCCCGGCGCTGGTTATCTCCACGGCGGCAGGTGTGATTGTGACCCGCGTAGCGACCGACCAGGACGTGGGTGAGCAGATGGTGGGGCAGCTGTTCAAAGATCCCCGCGTGTTGATGCTGAGTGGCGGGGTGATTGGTTTGCTGGGCTTAGTGCCGGGCATGCCAAACTTTGTTTTCCTGCTGTTCACCGCCGCATTGCTGGGCCTGGCATGGTGGTTACGTGGCCGTGAAATGCAGCCTAAAGCGAATATCGAATCGCCGGGCAGCCTCACCAAATCCATGGACACACCGGCATCGGCTGAAGCCTCCTGGACCGATGTCCAACTGGAAGATACGCTGGGCATGGAAGTGGGCTACCGCCTGATTCCGATGGTCGATCATAACCAAAACGGCGAACTGCTCGGTCGTATCCGCAGCATTCGTAAAAAGGTGGCGCAGGACGTCGGGTTCCTGCCTCCGGTGGTGCATATCCGCGACAACATGGAATTGCCACCAGCCCGCTATCGTATTCTGATGAAAGGCGTGGAAATTGGCAGTGGTGACGCCTATCCGGGACGTTGGATGGCGATCAACCCAGGCACCGCCGCAGGGACCTTACCGGGTGAAGCCACGGTGGACCCGGCCTTTGGCCTTGCCGCCGTCTGGATTGATGGCGCGCTGAAAGAACAGGCGCAGATTCAGGGCTTTACCGTGGTGGAAGCCAGTACCGTGGTGGCAACCCACCTTAATCATCTCATTGGTCAGTATGCCAGCGAGCTGTTTGGTCGTCAGGAAGCACAGCAACTGCTGGACCGCGTCTCTTCAGAGATGCCTAAACTGACCGAAGATTTGGTGCCGGGCGTTATCAATCTGACCACCCTGCATAAAGTTCTGCAAAACCTGCTGGTAGAGCGTGTCTCAATTCGCGATATGCGCACCATTATTGAAACCCTGGCGGAGCACGCCCCGGTACAAAGCGATCCGCAGGAATTAACCAGCGTGGTACGCGTGGCATTGGGTCGGGCAATTACCCAGCAGTGGTTCCCGGGTAACGGTGAAGTTCAGGTGATTGGACTGGATGCCACACTGGAGCGCCTGTTGCTGCAGGCCCTGCAGGGCGGTGGCGGACTGGAGCCGGGGCTTGCCGACCGTCTGTTAGCGCAGACGCAAGAAGCATTGCAGCGTCAGGAGATGATGGGCGCACCGCCGGTATTACTGGTGAATCATCCATTACGTGCCTTACTGGCCCGCTTCCTGCGCCGTAACATGCCGCAGCTGGTGGTGCTGTCAAATATGGAATTAAGCGATAATCGCCAGATTCGAATGACCGCCACCATCGGAGGCAAACAATGAGATCGATGATGCTGTTTGCGCTACTGCTGCCGATGTTTGCTCAGGCCGCAGATGGCGCATGGAGTGCCAGCGCCGCAGGGCCGTTGCTGGTCAATCGCGGGAGCTGGCAATCGTCCCAGCCGTTGACGCCGCCGGGAGAGGTCAAAGGGGCAATCAGCCTCGTAAACTGGCGCTATCAGTTTACCCAGCCTGCGCCGTCAGGCCTGCAGGTTCGGCTTTGTGCTGAGCAGCGTTGTACCGATCTGGAGGGGGCAAATGGTGGGACGCGCGGTCTTACCGGGGTTGCCGCAGGTGAAACGTTGCACATGGTGTTTGGTTTCGCCGGCAGCGGAAGCTTACCGCCGGGACTAAAAGTGGTCAGCACAGAAGTGACGGTCAATTATCACTGAGTCGGGCCATCAACCGGCTCAGGTCAGACCGACAGCGTGCGATCCTGTTGCCGCTGCCGGTCTGGGCGATGACCCACAGGTTCGGTCATCACCGTCATCCATTAGTCTTTACTTGCCAGCAAATAACGATAGAGCAACCCGCCAGTTACACCGCCCACCAGCGGCACCAGCCAGAATACCCACAACTGCTGTAACGCCCAGGTTCCCTGGAATACCGCCATCGCCGTACTGCGCGCCGGATTCACCGACGTATTGGTCACGGGAATGCTGATTAAATGAATAAGCGTTAAGGCCAGGCCAATCGCCACCGGCGCGAAACCCGCAGGCGCGCGTTTATCGGTCGCACCCTGAATGATGATCAGAAAAAAGGCGCTGAGCACCAGCTCAGTCACCACGGCTGCGCACAGTGAATAGCCGCCTGGGGAATGTTCGGCAAAGCCATTGGCAGCGAAACCGCTGGCTGCCACATCAAAACCAGCCTGGCCCCGTGCGATCAGATACAGCAGAGCCGCCGCGGCGATACCGCCAGCCACTTGCCCAATCATATAGGGGAAAATAGTCTGATATCCGATGCGGCCACCGGCCCACAGCCCCAGAGTGACGGCAGGATTAAAATGCCCGCCTGAGAGATGACCAACAGCAAAGGCCATGGTCAGCACGCAGAGGCCAAAAGCCAGAGCCACGCCAGCAAAACCAATCCCGGTTTGCGGAAAATTTGCGGCGAAGAGGGCGCTCCCGCAACCCCCCAATACCAGCCAGAATGTACCGATGAATTCGGCAAATGTTTTTCTTAACATCGATGGATTATCCTTTCTCGAAACACGTAAAGACCTGATGAAATGCGGGCTTATAGTAGAGTCCGGTACTGAGAATGGCATCACGTCATGAGATTTTGCCGATAAACAGGGGATGTAGGTTGTCTGCGCCGATCGGGCTGCCGCCAGGCATGACGATGTCTTGTTTTGAGGCAATAATGTGCTGATTTATGTCGTTACCACCTTCAGGTGCGAAGACAGGCATGCAGAGAGGCGCAGAGGAAATCATGAGGCAGCGGGGGATAAGGCAGGTGGGCAGGATGACAGACAGGCGCTGAGTTTGAGTGAGGACTCAGCGCCTTAAGCAATTACATGCGATCGACGGTTTTGATACCCAGCGTATCCAGCCCCAGCTTCAGGGTTTTAGCGGTCAGGGCAGCAATCTGTAAGCGGCTCTGGCGGGTCGCGTCATCCTCTGCCGCCAGAATCGGGCAGTGTTCGTAGAAGCCAGAAAACAGACCGGCCAGGTCGTAGAGGTAAGCACACATCACATGCGGCGTGCCGTCGCGGGCAACCTGGGTGATGACCTCTTCGAACTGCAGCAGGCGCGTTGTCAGGAGGGCTTCACGATCGTCGCTCAGGGTGATGTCTGCCTGAATCGTCTCGGCCTCGATGCCCGCTTTGCGGAATACGGACAGCACACGCGTATAAGCGTACTGCATGTAGGGCGCGGTGTTACCTTCAAACGCCAGCATGTTGTCCCAGTCAAAGATGTAATCCGTGGTACGGCTTTTTGACAGGTCAGCATATTTCACTGCGCTGATGCCCACCACTTCCGCGAGCGAAACCACTTCGTCTTCGCTCATATCCGGGTTTTTTTCGCGCACCAGCGTGTAAGCACGCTGATAGGCTTCATCCAGCAGATCGGAAAGTTTAATGGTACCGCCACTGCGGGTCTTAAACGGACGACCGTCTTTGCCCAGCATCATGCCAAATGCGTGATGCTCAAGCGGGACAGATTCAGGTACATAGCCGGCTTTACGCACGATGGTCCATGCCTGCTGCAGATGCTGATGCTGGCGCGAATCGATGTAATAAATTACGCGATCGGCGTGCAGCGTCTCGTAACGGTATTTCGCACAGGCAATATCGGTTGTGGTGTAAAGATAGCCGCCGTCTTTCTTTTGAATGATGACGCCCATCGGCTCACCTTCTTTATTCTGGTATTCATCCAGAAAAACGACCGTTGCACCTTCGCTTTCGACCGCTAAGCCTTTTGCTTTCAGGTCGGCGACAATACCGGGCAACATATCGTTATAAAGGCTTTCGCCCATGACATCTTTACGGGTGAGGGTGACGTTCAGACGGTTATAAATATGCTGGTTTTGACTCATGGTGATATCAACCAGCTTTTTCCACATCTGACGGCAGTACTCGTCGCCGCCCTGTAACTTCACCACGTAGCGGCGCGCACGCTCCGCAAAATCAGGGTCTTCATCGTAGGTGCGCTTGGCTTCACGGTAAAAGCCTTCTAAGTCTGCCAGCGCCATTTCGGCGTGGTTCTCGTTTTGCTGTTTCTCAAGAAAGGCGATCAGCATACCGAACTGCGTGCCCCAGTCGCCAACGTGGTTGGCGCGGATGACGTTATGTCCCAGAAACTCCAGGGTGCGCACGGCCGCATCACCAATAATGGTGGAGCGTACGTGACCGACGTGCATCTCTTTCGCCACGTTCGGCGCAGAGTAATCCACCACCACCGTTTGGGGTTCAACGGTGCTGACACCGAGTCGCGGATGATGCAGTGCTTTTCTGGCGTTATCTGCCAGCCAGCTGCGATCGAGAAAGATATTAATGAAACCCGGTCCGGCAATCTCAACCTTGCTGGCGATACCGCTAAGGTCCAGATGTTGAATGACGGTTTCGGCTAGTTGTCGTGGCGCCTGGCCCAGTTTTTTAGCAACGGCCATAATGCCGTTTGCCTGATAATCACCAAACTGAACTTTGGCCGACTGGCGAACCTGAGGTTCACAATCGGAGGGAGCACCAGCCAGCACCATAGCCTGACTGACTTTTGCGGAAAGAAGCGCCTGAATATTCACCGGATTACCTTAAATATGCTGAGAAAAGCACGCTGACAGCGCAGCGAGCTGTCATCATCATTCTGCCGGATGGAGTGAAAAGATCAATCATCAGGCAGAACGGAAAAAATGAGGGAAAAAGTATACGTGAAATGTCAGCTTGAGTCAGTAACTGGATAAAGGCGGGGGAAACAGGCACGAAGATGTTTCCCGGCGGCGTCAGCGACGGCGTGCGTGGCGCGCGTTTTTAACACTTTTGTCTTCTCGCACCTTCCAGTGGCGCGCAAGGGCAAATCCCATCAGTGCGATCAATGTTGCAACAACGATGAGCATAGTCATAAAAACTTTCCTTATAATGGTATCAATGCAAATTTATAAGAAAGGCGACGCAGCTGCAATCAGTTCGGGATTAAATGAGACTTATCTTATTGTATTAATTATGTTCAATAAAAACATTATATTAGCTGGTGTTTATCAACTTAAGAGTGGATCTAAAAAGAAGATAACTCTGAATTAAAAACGTTATTTATTCGCTTTAGCTGAAAATAATCACCCAAATAAGATGAATCTCACCCTTTTGTCATTTACGATTCAACGTTGACAATGAGTTACGAACCTTAAGTAATTAAATTTGATCGGGAGAGAAGTAACAGTGAGTACCCCCTTTCCAGCAGAACTGGACGACTTACGCGACGATCTGGCCGCCTTTGAACAACGGTTACAAAAGTTTTCACAACGTTTGGGGTTAAAGGGTGACGAACTGCACGTTGATCACGTTGCTGTGCGCTGTCACCAAAATGCCACCGCCGAACGTTGGCAGCGGGGATTGGCACAAATGGGGCGGCAGTTCTCGGCGGCCATGATTAATGGTCGTCCTGTCTGCCTGTTTAAACTGTATCAACCTCTGGTCATTGCCAGTTGGCACATTGACGTGATTGAACTGCCGTGGCCGGGAGAGAAACGTTATCGCCATGAAGGTTGGGAGCATGTGGAAGTGGTATTGAGGGGCGAGCCAGAAACCCTTGGGATGCGTGCGATGGCGCTACTGTCTGACCACGCGCTCGCACAACCCGGTATTTCTTTTAAAACCAGCTCGCCTAAAGGGGAAAATGAGCGTCTGCCTAATCCGACCCTGGCGGTGACCGATGGGGAAACCACGATAAAATTTCACCCGTGGAGCCTGGAAGAGATCGTAGCCAGTGAGCAGTCTTAGGCGAGAGCCTCGACGGCGCGTTTAAGCCGTTTGACCGCTTCTTCCAGCAGGGCGCGCGGGCAACCGAAATTAATCCGCACAAAGCGGTCATCGCCAAAATCGCGACCCGGTGAGAATCCCAGTCCGTGCTTTTCGAAGTAAAGTGCCGGACTGGCCACCGGCAAGGCGCTGGCATCGATCCAGCCAAGATAGCTGCCTTCGGGGGATGTCATTGAGAGCCCGGGCAGCGCATTCACCTGAGAAACCAGCCAGTCGCGATTACCCCGCAAATATTCAAGCTGTGCATCAAGCCAGTCATCATTGTCGCGCCAGGCAACCTCGGCAGCGACCAGCGCCAGAATATCCACCGAGGGCACAATGCCCTGACGCACGGCGGTAAAACGTGCGCGCAGTTCGGGGTTGGGGATGATGGCGACGGAGGCGCCCAGGCCCGCAATATTAAAGGTTTTTGAGGGGGACAGCAGCGTGACGCTGCGCTGGGCAGCATCATCGCTCAGCGAGGCAAATGGAATATGCTGCAAGCCCGGCGTTAACAGCAGATCGCAATGAATTTCATCAGAACACACGAGTAAATCATGCTGTTGGGCAAATGCCAGCTGTGCCTCCAGTTCCTCCCGACGATAAACGGTGCCGCCTGGGTTCTGAGGATTACAGAGCATCAACAGCTTTTTGTCCTGCATCTTTCCCTCCGCTGCGCGCAGATCCATCACCCAACGTCCTTGCTGCAAGGTTAATGGCAGGCTCAGCTGATCGCGCTCTGCCAGTCTGGCGGCCGAACGGAAAGGGGGATAAATCGGTAAGGGGGCAACGGTGCCTTGCTGTGGCGAGGTAAAGGCCCGAACCGACAGATTTAAGCCGCAGACCACGCCGGGTAAAACCACTATCCATTCGGGATCAACCTGCCAGTGATAGCGCGATGCACAACGTGCGATCAGCGCTTTTATCAGGCCGTGAGGCGCATCACCGTAACCAAAAACGCCGTGGTCAACGCGACTTTTAATGGCTTCAATGATCGACTCAGGCGATCGAAAATCGGTATCGGCGACCCACAGTGGCAGAATATCCTGACCCGCATATTTGTGCCATTTAAGACTATCACTGTGACGGCGGTCTATCCGTTGGTCAAAATTGAATGTCATAGTTAGTTTTCCACGTAAACTGTTCTAAGGGATAAGCATACCTGACGAATTTGGCGTGAACAGGAAGCCATGTAAAGGAGAAGAGAATGACCACACTGGAAATTTGTTGCTATGGCGTGGATTGTGCATTAACCGCCCAGCAGGCGGGAGCCGATCGCATTGAGCTTTGCGCGGCGCCACGTGAAGGCGGACTGACGCCTTCTGCAGGCATGCTGGAAGTCGCCCGTCGTGACATTTCTGTTCCGGTGCATCCTATCGTTCGCCCGCGCGGCGGCGACTTTTGCTATTCCAGCCGTGAATTTGAAACGATGAAGTCAGACGTAGCACGCATCCGTGAACTGGGGTTCCCGGGCATCGTGCTGGGTATGTTGGATGAAGATGCCAATATCCACGCCAGCCAGATGCGCCAGATTATGGCGCTTTGCGACGGTATGGCGGTGACCTTTCATCGCGCCTTTGATTTGTGCCATCGGCCTAAGCGATCGCTTGAGGTGCTGACGGACTTCGGCGTCCGGCGCATCCTGACCTCTGGCCAGCAACAAAGTGCGGAAAACGGAATTGCATTATTGAGGGAACTTAATGAATACAGCACAGGTCCAATCATTATGGCCGGTGCTGGGGTACGTCTCAGCAACCTGCAAAAGTTTCTTGATGCGGATATCCGCGAGGTACACAGCTCGGCCAGCCACCTTGTGGCATCGCCGATGCGCTACCGCAAAGCGGGTGTCTCCATGTGTTCCGAAGCCGAAATTGATGAGTTCAGCCGTTACTGCGTCGACAGCGATGTCGTTGAAGCAATGAAAAGCGTGATGCAGATGAATACCGCCCGAGTGGCCTGACTCACTACCAGTTTTGCCGCGCAGCACGCCGTTTGATGACGTGATGTTTGCAAGTACCAAACCCCAGCACATTTGCTGGGGTATTTTTTGTCCAAAATTCCGTCAGGACGCCTCTGGGATGGCCTGTGAGGCAATCGTGCTGTCAAAATAATTCTGCTTTCCTTCATCAGTCGGTTCCTGCTATTTAAGGTAAACCGTTAACGACATTGACGTCCGAGGCTCATACCATGCGATGCGTTCTGCTGTCCGCTGTAATCACCCTGATTTCATTCCCCTCTTCATGGGCAGCAGCATGCCAGCCACACAATAAAGCGGTGACCAACAGCAATAACTGGATTCTGCTGGGCGGTAGCGCAAAGGGTGAGGTACGTCAGGTCATCGCCGGTGAGTTTGGCAAAGACGTTAATTCACAAAAGCGGGTGCTGGGGCAGTTCGACCGCTGTGGCGATCTGCTGGTGGCCGATATCAGCTACGACAAAAATGAGCGTAATGTCATCCTGAGTATGGAGCAACACCTGGTGCGGGTTCAGGGCGGCTGGGTCGCGGAATATGCCTATCTGGTTAAAGTGTTAAAGCAGGGTAGCGAAGTGGTGGTGGATAATCGCCAGGGCACGATTAACTGGCAGAAGGGTAAAAACGGCAACATCATCAGCGCGTCAGATAAATTTATCAGCATGGGCAAAGACGGTTTTACCGATACGACTTACCGTTATGACAACGGCTTCCGTTTGCTGAAAAGTGTTGCGCGGGGAACCGATCCCGTCAGTAACGGTGAATACCGTTATCAATGGAATTCGCAAGGTCTGGTAACGCGTTCGACCTCGGCCCGTCGCAAAGATACTTACACCTACGACAAGCAGGCGCGGGAACTGCGCCTGAATGGCACCGCGACGACCGACGTCAGCACCTTGCGCTCCGTGGATGAATGCCAGTTTTGGGATGAAAAGGGCAATTGCACGCTGAGTTATCTGAATGAAACCGAAGTGTTCGAAAAAGGGACCATTCAACGTCACCTCAGCGCGGTCTATAAATACCAGTACTGGGATAACCCCGCTGAGGCGACGGAATAGCGATTATTTTACCGTCTGACTAAAGGCATCCAACCCCAGCAGCGCATGGGCAATCTGCTCCGGTGCCAGGTTGGGGTTAAGGTTTTTCAGCGTATCGCCTTCACTGTTGGCCAGCGCCCCTATTTTTACCAGATTCTCCCAACTTACCCCGTCCAGATGCATCTCTTTCAGCGTTGTTGGCATATTGATCGAGCGGTAGAAACGGATGTAGCGGGCAATTTCCTCATCGGGACGCTGCTCCAGTACCATCTGGGTTAAGGTGCCGTAGGCCACTTTCTCGCCGTGAGTGAGGTGGTGAATATCGCCTTCGATGGCGGTAAAACCATTGTGAATGGCGTGCGCGCCTGCCAGACCAGCATTCTCAAACCCCAGTCCTGACAGCAAGGTATTCGCTTCCACCACCGCCTCGACCGCAGGCGTCACGCGTTTTTCTTTAACGGCCACATAGGCGCTGTAGCCCCACGTTAATAAGGTCTCTTCGCAGGCGCGGGCGATTGCCAGCCCGGCGATGGTCGGATCGCCATTCACCATCGATTTAGCATGGCTACGGGCTACTGCCTGGGCTTCGACCCAGGTGGCCAGACCATCCGCAATGCCCGAGGCAAATAAGCGAGCAGGCGCGGCGGCGCAGACTGCAGTATCGACCAAAACCAAATCCGGGTTTTTACTGTAGAAGCGATAGCTTTCAAAGACGCCGCTGTCAGAATAGATCACCGACAGGGCACTACAGGGCGCATCGGTGGAGGCAATCGTCGGGACGATAACCACCGGTTGCTTGAGTTCATCGGCAACTGCTTTAACGGTATCCAGCGTTTTACCGCCACCCAGCCCAATCACCACGTTACAGCCTTGTTGCTGTGCCTGCTGGCTGAGGCGGGTGATTTCATTACTGGACGCTTCACCATTGAACTGCTGGCGAATAACCTTCACGCCCGCCTGGGTCAGCGTAGAGTGCGCCCGCTCACCGACCAGTCCCCAGACGACATCGTCTGCCACCACAAAAGCATGATTACCCAGCTCGGCGACATAGTTTCCCAGTTCATCGAGTACGCCAGCACCTTGCACATATTTGCGGGGTGAAGAGAAAATAAATTTCATAAACGTTGCTCCTGGTTACATAAATGAAGGCCGTTACCGGCCCGAAGATAAAGCCCTTAAAAAGAATAGCAGCTAATGCTTTTTTGCTGGCTGTACAGACAGAAATGCGCTTGATATCGTGAGTCGGTGTTTATCGGGGATTCGCATATGACGGCTTCTTTACTCTCTTTCCTGTTTGCTATTGTGATTTTGACCCTGACACCGGGATTTGATACCGCCTTAATCCTGCGGTCGGCAGCGGCACAAGGCTGGCGGCGCGCCAGCGCCACGGCATTGGGCGTGGCCTCAGGGTGTTTGTTGTGGGGGATAGCGGTGGGGCTGGGATTGGGCGCGCTGCTGCTGGCCTCTGAAATGGCTTACAACCTGTTGAAGTGGATAGGTGCGGCCTACTTACTTTATCTGGGCGTCAAGCTGCTGTGGCACCCACGCACCCAGAGCGCGTCGCTGCCTGCTGAAGCCGTGGCTCAGCAAAGCCATCTGGTCTGCTTTAGCCGTGGCTTGCTGGGTAATCTGCTGAATCCCAAAGTCGGCGTTTTCTATGTGACATTTTTGCCACAGTTTATTCCGCAGGGTGCTTCCGTGGCGATCTGGTGCAGCCTGATGGCGTTGACGCATATGCTGGTGGGATTGGCCTGGAGCACGGTGCTGATCGGCAGCAGCCATTATTTTGCTGAGCAGTTAAAACGGCCTCGGGTACTGAAGGTCATGGACCGTTTAACCGGCTGTGTATTTATAGGCTTTGCGGCGAAACTGGCGCTGTCTCGCCGCTGAGGGCTACGGTTTTGTGGCAACCAGCACGGCGCGCAGCGGGGCTGGATAACCTTCAACGGTTTTGCTGCTGTCGTCGGGGTCGAGGAACTCGGCCAGTGATTCACTGGTCATCCAGTCGGTACGACGCTGCTCTTCGGTGGAGGTCAGGGCGAAATCAACAATACGCACGTCAACAAAACCGCACTTCTCCAGCCAGCTTTTCAGCGCCTCAGCCGAGGGGATAAAATAGACGTTGCGCATCTGCGCATAGCGTTCGCCTGGCACCAGTACCTGATTCACATCGCCTTCGATCACCAGCGTTTCCAGTACCAGTTCGCCGCCGTTCACCAGCTGATTTTTTAACTGGAGAAGGTGGTCAAGCGGGGAGCGACGGTGATACAGCACGCCCATGGAAAACACCGTATCAAATGCCTGAAGAACCGGCAGTTGTTCAATGCCGAGCGGCAGCAAATGGGCGCGCCGATCGTCATTCAGCAGTTTACGCACGGCTTCGAACTGGCATAAAAACAGCTGCATGGGATCGATACCTACCACCAGATGCGCGCCCGCACCAATCATGCGCCACATGTGATAGCCACTGCCACAACCGACATCCAGCACGGTTCGTCCGGCCAGCGATGAAATATGAGGCAGCACGCGCTCCCATTTCCAGTCCGAACGCCATTCGGTATTAATCTCAGTCCCATACAGAGAATAGGGGCCTTTACGCCACGGAATCAGGTTTCGCAGCAGTTTCTCAATGCCCTGACGATGACGATCGCTGATATCATCACGATCGGCGCTCACACTATTCAGCAGATCCAGCCGCTGGGGTTCCAGCAGCGGTAAATATTCCAGCGATTTGTACCAGTCACGGAAATGTCCATGCAAATTTTCCCGCTGCCAGTCGCTGATCTGTGCGGGCAGCACTTCCAGCCATTTTGCCAGGGGGCCAACGGCGATTTGCTGATAAAAACGGCCAAAGTCGATCATTTTAATGCCACCAACGAACCAAAATTAAAGCACTGAAACCATAATTCAGCATGGGAAAACCCCGCCTGCTTCAGGCGCGCCTTGTGCGCTTCCACGCTGTCGGTCAGCATGACATTTTCCAGCATGCTGCGCTTCTGGCTGATTTCCAGCTCGCTGTAACCGTTGGCACGCTTAAAGTCATGGTGCATGTTAAACAGCAGTTCGCCGACCTCAGGATCTTCAAAGCTAAACTTCTCAGAAAGCACCAGCGCACCACCGGGATTCAGCCCCTGCCAGATTTTACTCAACAGCGTAAGACGGGCCGGTGGCTCAAGAAACTGCAGGGTGAAATTGAGCACGACCAGAGAGGCGTTCTCAATCTCAATGTCACAGATATCCGCTTCAACCACGCTAACCGGCGTATCGGCGCGAAAGGCATCGATATGGCGGCGGCAGCGCTCGACCATGGCCGGAGAGTTGTCCACGGCAATAATCTGGCAGCCGGGCACGTGAATATTGCGGCGCACCGAGAGCGTGGCGGCACCTAATGAGCAGCCAAGGTCAAACACCTGGCTGTTGGGCTGGACGAACCGTTCAGCCAGCATCCCAATCATCGAAATAATATTGGAATAGCCGGGCACCGAGCGCTGAATCATGTCGGGAAACACTTCAGCTACACGTTCGTCAAAAGTCCAGTCGCCCAGTTTTGCAATGGGCGCAGAAAAGAGTTGATCGCGATCAGACATATCGAAAATCCGAAGAGACAGCGGAAAGGGCGCTATTCTGGCAGAAACTGCCGCGGCCTGCACCCTTTAAGCCGCGAACATTAATGCAGGGTGAGCACCAACTGCCAGGGGAGATAAATGAGATTAAAAACCACCATTCCGCACAGGGCAAACAGCGTCAGCATCATGCCATATTTGCGGCCGCTCATGGCGTCATTGCGCAACCCATAAGCGTGCAGGAAACGGCCAATAAAAAACAGGATGCCCGTCAGGTGAACCATCCAGACATCTGCGCCGTTCATTTCCAGCGTCACGAGTAGCAGCAACGCCAGGGGAATCGTTTCAATGGCATTGCCGTGAATACGGATAGCCATATTCAGGTCGTGATGGCCGCCATCCCCAAAGGCAACCTTGTGCTGACGCCGAAAGCGAACGACGTTGAGCGTGAACTTCATTATCAGTAAAGCACCTATAACCACATATAACGCGCTGATCATCATTGATTCCTTTTTTATCGATATCACCAGAGGGGGCGAGGCTGCCCATTGCTATCAGAATAGCGAATCCTGTTGCGGCCAGTCAGGTCCGGGACCGATGCTGGCATCAATTTTTTGGAGTTCTGGCCATAAAGCCTGCACCAGCGGAAAAACCTGTCCCATATCCGGCGTGTGAATAAACACCAGCGGTTCACTCTGGGTGTGCCATTCCGCCAGCTTTGCCAGCCAGATGTGAAACAGTGGCAGGCTTTCTTCCAGATTGTCGCTGCCGACAAAGCGAATCATGGGCCGCGAACCGGTCAACAGCGCATGCGGCGGAACGCGAGGCTTTTGCTGACGGGCGTGAAGCGCTGCCGGACTTTGCGAAGTGGAACTATGAACCGGGCGGCTGTCCAGGACCACGCGATTCACGCCACGCTGCAGCAAACCGCGGTTCAGGGCGCGTTCTGCCTCACCTTTGGCAAAAAACGCGGCATGACGCACTTCTACGCCATAGGAAAAATGCGCCGGTAAGCTGTCCAGAAAGCGCCAGAGATCGTTCAACTGGGCGGGCGAAAAGCTGGCAGGCAGCTGTAACCAGTACTGACCAATGCGATCGGCGAGCGGTGTCATCAGGCGAAAAAAGTCGGTGACTAAATCGTCAGTATTTTGCAGAGCTGCCTGATGGCTAATGCTGCTGGGAAACTTAAAACAGAAACGAAACTGGTCATGTGTCATATCCCGCCAGCGCAGGACCGTTTCGGTATCCGGCAGCGCATACAGCGTGGTATTGCCCTCCACCGTGCCGAAATAACGCGCATAGTCAGCCAGGGTTTCGATGCCCCATCGCTTCCAGTGCGCATGGTGCCATTGTGGCAAACCAATACGAAGTGTCACGCCTGACTCCCGCCGTTGAGTGTGATAGTAATTATCCTGTAAGGCAGTATATTGACGCAAACCGGTGAAAAGCGAACAGGAAATGCCGCGCTTTAACGTGGCTCCACTTATCCTGTTTGCCTTTTTCCATTATAATAGCGGCCTTTTTTACGACAGCACCTCATCAGGTTACGCGGCCCGGTGCTGTCAGCTGCAGCGGCGAAGTTAAAAGGATAGTGTTATGCGTACAGAGTATTGTGGACAGCTCAATCTGTCTCATGTAGGTCAGCAAGTCACGCTTTGCGGCTGGGTCAACCGCCGTCGCGATCTGGGAAGCCTGATTTTTATCGATATGCGCGACCGTGAAGGTATTGTGCAGGTATTTTTTGATCCCGATCGTCAGGATGCATTCAAGCTGGCTTCTGAACTGCGTAACGAATTCTGTATTCAGATCAGCGGTACTGTGCGTGCGCGTGACGGGAAAAACAAAAATGCCGATATGGCGACCGGTGAAATCGAAGTGTTTGCCGAAACGCTGAATATCATTAACCGTTCCGAACCGCTCCCGCTCGATTCCAATCAGAACAACAGCGAAGAAGCGCGTCTGAAGTACCGCTATCTGGATCTGCGTCGCCCGGAAATGGTGGAGCGCTTAAAGACCCGTGCGAAAATCACCAGCTTTGTGCGTCGCTTTATGGATGAGGCGGGCTTCCTGGATATTGAAACGCCGATGCTGACGAAGGCCACGCCGGAAGGCGCGCGTGATTACCTGGTGCCGAGCCGCGTGCACAAAGGGAAGTTCTACGCACTGCCGCAGTCACCGCAGCTGTTTAAGCAGTTGCTGATGATGTCGGGTTTTGACCGCTATTATCAGATCGTCAAATGCTTCCGTGATGAAGATTTACGCGCTGACCGCCAGCCTGAATTTACGCAAATCGACGTGGAAACCTCCTTCCTGACCGCGCCGCAGGTGCGTGAGATTATGGAACGCATGATCCGCGAACTCTGGCAGAGCGTGAAGGGCGTGGACCTCGGTGAGTTTCCGCAGATGACCTTTGCCGAAGCCATGCATCGCTACGGGTCTGACAAACCGGACCTGCGTAACCCGATGGAACTGGTGGATGTTGGCGATCTGCTGAAAACGGTGGAATTCCAGGTGTTCTCCGGCCCGGCTAACGACGAGAAAGGCCGTGTTGCCGCGCTGCGCGTTCCAGGCGGTGCGCAGCTGAGCCGTAAACAGATTGATGAATACGGCAAGTTTGTCGAGATCTACGGTGCCAAAGGTCTGGCATGGATGAAGGTAAATGAACGCGCGAACGGTCTGGATGGCGTGCAGAGTCCGGTGGCGAAATTCCTTAACGCTGAGATCGTCGAAACCGTTCTCAGCCGCACCGGCGCTCAGGATGGCGATATCCTCTTCTTCGGTGCCGATCGTGCCAAAGTGGTGGCGGATGCGTTAGGCGCACTGCGTCTGAAAGTGGGCCGCGACCTGCAGATCACCGATGAGAAAGCCTGGGCACCGCTGTGGGTTATCGACTTCCCGATGTTTGAAGAAGATGATGAAGGTGGCCTGGCCGCAATGCACCACCCGTTCACCGCACCGAAAGCGATGAGTGCGGAACAGCTGGCGGCCGATCCTACCCAGGCCGTAGCGAATGCTTACGACATGGTGATCAACGGCTATGAAGTGGGCGGCGGTTCTGTGCGTATCCATAACGGTAAAATGCAGCAGACGGTGTTTAGCATTCTGGGCATAGAAGAGCATGAACAGCGTGAGAAGTTTGGCTTCCTGCTGGATGCACTCAAGTACGGCACGCCGCCGCATGCTGGCCTGGCCTTTGGTCTGGATCGTCTGACCATGCTGTTAACCGGTACCGATAATATTCGTGACGTTATCGCCTTCCCGAAAACCACGGCAGCGGCCTGTATGATGACTGAAGCGCCAAGCGAAGCCAATCCGGCCTCACTGCTTGAATTAGGCATTCAGGTGGTGAGGAAAGATAAGCTTGAGAATAAGTAATGCCGTATAAACATCCGGTTTCTGTGTTAGTGGTGATTGTTGCGCAGGACAGTGGCCGGGTGTTAATGCTGCAGCGCCGTGACGACCCGGACTTTTGGCAATCGGTCACCGGCAGCCTTGAAGCGGATGAAGTGCCGCTTAAGGCCGCTGAGCGCGAAGTGGGTGAGGAATTAGGCATTGATGTGCAGGCCGAGCAGCTAACGATAGAAGACTGTCAGCGTGAAATCGACTTTGAGATTTTCCCGCACTATCGGCATCGTTACGCGCCCGGCACCACGCACAATCGTGAGCACTGGTTCAGGTTGACCTTACCGACTGAGCGCGACCTGCTGCTCACTGAGCATCTTGCCGCGCGCTGGCTTGAGCCTGCCGCCGCCGCGGCCCTCACTAAGTCCTGGAGTAATCGTCAGGCGATTGAAGAATTTATTTGAATGCTTGCCGCAACGCGTTATTTGCGCGGCGAATGCATTAAGTTTTATGAAGCGGGTAAGTTTTCACACAACGTCACCAACGCATTGAACAGTCGAGCGTAATCGGCGCAGCGAGGCCGGTTACCGCCAGCGTACCGCAACCGACGCGTACTTAAGTACGTGAGGATGACGGGTGATGCTCGCCCCTTCGGGGCCGCCTTTTCCGGGCGTTCAGGTTGTCTGCAACCTGAGTGAGCACTGGCGGGAGTCGGGGTCGCACGTCAGATAGCTCGGGCGAAATAAAAGATTGGAGAGAAAGTAAGATGGCTGGACACAGTAAATGGGCGAATACCAAGCACCGCAAGGCGGCACAGGACGCCAAGCGCGGTAAAATCTTCACCAAAATAATTCGTGAGCTGGTCACGGCGGCCAAACTGGGCGGCGGCGATCCTGGCTCGAACCCGCGCCTGCGTGCGGCGATGGATAAAGCGCTGTCCAACAACATGACGCGTGACACCATGAACCGGGCGATTGCACGCGGCGTGGGCGGTGAAGATGATTCCAATATGGAAACCATCATTTATGAAGGTTACGGTCCTGGCGGGTCAGCCGTGATGATTGAGTGCCTGAGTGACAACCGCAACCGCACCGTTGGTGAAGTGCGTCATGCCTTCACCAAAACCGGCGGCAACCTGGGCACCGACGGCTCCGTGGCCTATCTGTTCAGCAAAAAAGGCGTGATCTCCTACGCACCGGGACATGATGAAGATGCGGTCATGGAAGCGGCGCTGGAAGCTGGCGCAGAAGATGTGGTCAGTTACGATGACGGTGCCATCGACGTGTTTACCGCGTGGGAAGAGATGGGTGCAGTGCGTGATGCGCTGGAAGCGGCTGGCCTGAAAGCCGACACGGCCGAAGTGGCGATGATCCCGTCAACCAAAGCGGAAATGGATGCGGAAACGGCCCCCAAACTGCTGCGTCTTATCGATATGCTGGAAGACTGTGATGACGTGCAGGAGGTTTACCATAACGGTGAAATCTCCGACGAGGTGGCGGAAACGCTTTAATGCTGTACTGCCGCACGCTCAGGCTGGAGACGCGTTATGTCGATTATTTTGGGGATTGACCCCGGCTCACGCGTTACCGGTTATGGGGTGATTCGTCAGACCGGTCGCCAGCTCACTTATCTGGGCAGCGGCTGTATTCGTACCAACACAACGGAATTACCAGCACGTCTCAAGCTGATCTATGCCGGGGTCTGCGAAATCATTACGCAGTTTTCCCCGGATTTTTTCGCGATAGAACAGGTTTTTATGGCGAAGAATGCGGATTCTGCCCTGAAGCTGGGGCAGGCGCGAGGTGCAGCTATCGTGGCGGCGGTTAACCATGATTTGCCGGTATTCGAATATGCGGCGCGTCAGGTGAAGCAAACGGTGGTGGGCACAGGTAGTGCGGAAAAAAGCCAGGTTCAGCATATGGTCAAATCCCTGCTGAAACTGGCGGCGAATCCGCAGGCCGATGCCGCCGATGCACTGGCAATCGCCATCACGCACTGCCACGTTGCACAAAACGCGGCGCGCATGAGTGACAGCAAGCTGGTGCTGAGCCGTGGCAGATTGCGCCAGAGTTAACAGCAACCGCAGCGTAATCGCTATCAGGCTGGATATTCATCCAGCCTTTTTTATGGTATAAATTCCGCCACATACTTTGGATAAGGAAGGCATCAGGTGATTGGTCGTTTACGGGGCATTATTCTGGAAAAGCAGCCGCCGCTGGTGCTGCTTGAGGCGCATGGCGTCGGCTATGAAGTACATATGCCAATGACCTGTTTTTATGAGCTGCCTGATCTTAATCACGAAGCGGTGATCTTCACCCAATTTGTGGTACGTGAAGATGCGCAACTGCTGTTTGGGTTTAACAGCAAGCAGGAACGCGCGCTGTTCCGCGAGTTAATTAAAGTGAACGGCGTTGGCCCTAAGCTGGCGCTGGCGATTCTGTCGGGCATGTCGGCACAGCAGTTTGTCACGGCAGTGGAAAAAGAAGAGATCGCCGCGCTGGTTAAACTGCCGGGCGTGGGCAAGAAAACCGCTGAACGTCTGGTGGTGGAAATGAAAGATCGCTTTAAAGGCATGCATGGCGATCTGTTCGGCGGGGATTCGGCCTTTACGCTTACCACGCCTGGCCCGGAGCCGGAGACCAACGACGCAGAAGCGGAAGCGGTTGCAGCGCTGGTTTCACTGGGTTATAAACCGCAGGAAGCGAGCCGTATGATCAGCAAAGTTGGCCGCCCTGATGCGGATTGCGAAACGTTGATCCGTGAAGCGCTCCGCGCTGCTATTTGAGGTAATTCATGATTGAAGCCGATCGCCTGATCTCCGCTGTCAGCATTAACGAAGAAGAGGGCCTCGACCGCGCTATTCGTCCGAAAATGCTGACCGAATATGTGGGCCAGCCTCAGGTGCGCGAGCAGATGGAAATTTTCATCAAGGCTGCGCAACTGCGTGGCGATGCGCTGGATCATTTGCTGATTTTTGGTCCGCCCGGATTGGGTAAAACCACACTGGCCAATATTGTGGCAAACGAGATGGGCGTTAATCTGCGCACAACCTCTGGCCCGGTGCTGGAGAAAGCGGGCGATCTGGCGGCGATGCTGACCAACCTCGAACCTCACGATGTGTTGTTTATTGATGAGATCCACCGCCTTTCGCCGGTGGTGGAAGAGGTCCTTTATCCGGCCATGGAAGATTACCAACTGGATATTATGATTGGCGAAGGCCCGGCAGCGCGCTCAATCAAACTGGATCTGCCGCCCTTTACCCTGATCGGTGCCACGACGCGGGCAGGCTCGCTGACCTCGCCCTTGCGCGATCGCTTCGGCATCGTACAGCGTCTGGAGTTTTATCAGGTAAAAGATCTCCAGCATATCGTAGGCCGGAGTGCCGCCTGCCTTGGCCTGGCGCTGAGCGAAGAAGCCGCGCTGGAAATTGCCCGCCGCTCTCGGGGCACACCACGTATCGCCAATCGCCTGCTGCGTCGGGTACGCGATTTTGCGGAGGTGCGTGCAAATGGTCTTCTGAGCGGCGAGGTGTCGGTAACAGCACTCAATATGTTGAATGTGGACAGTGAAGGCTTCGACTATATGGATCGTAAACTGTTGCTGGCCATTATTGATAAATTCACCGGCGGCCCGGTGGGGCTGGACAACCTGGCGGCGGCGATTGGTGAAGAGCGGGAAACGATCGAAGATGTCATCGAGCCATTCTTGATTCAACAGGGCTTTATTCAGCGCACACCGCGCGGCCGGATGGCCACGCAGCATGCCTATCGCCACTTTGGTATCACCAAAGACGCGTGATTACAGCGCCGGTTTGCGCACCATGCTGAGCATAAAAAGTATGGCTGCGCACAGCACCACTGAAGGGCCGGCAGGCGTGTCATAAAACGCCGAGAAGGTTAATCCACCGGTTACCGCTATGATCCCAATCAGTACGGCGACCGCCGCCATCATTTCAGGTGAACGGGCAAAGCGCCGGGCAGTGGCGGCCGGAATAATCAGCAGCGATGTGATGATCAGTGCGCCAACAAATTTCATCGCCACACCAATGGTCAACGCGGTTACCAGCATCAGCATCAGTCGGGTGCGTTGAATATTGACGCCGTCAACCTGAGCCAGCTCCGGGCTGATGGTCATCGACAACAGTGCGCGCCACTGCCAGGCCATCACGGCCAGGACGAACAGCACGCCAGCCGCCATTGCCCACAGATCGCTAGGCGTTACCGCCAGCAAATCACCAAACAGATAGGCCATCAAATCCACCCGGACATTCGACATCAGGCTCACCACGACCAGCCCAAGTGAGAGTGCACTGTGTGCCATAATCCCCAGCAGCGTATCAATCGCCAGATGTGGGCGGCGTTCCAGCCAGACCAAACCCAACGCCAGACAGACCGTTACCATGATCACGGCGTAATAGGGATTGACGTTGAGCAGTAAACCAAAGGCGACACCGAGCAGTGAGGCATGCGCCAGGGTATCGCCGAAATAGGACATCTTGCGCCAGACGACAAACGAGCCCAGTGGACCGGCCGCCAGCGCCAGCATCACGCCGCCCAGCCAGCCCGGAAGCAGTAATTCAATCATGATGGACCCGGTCCTTTGCGTAATACGATACGTCCCTGAAGATCGTGACGGTGATTATGATGATGACGATAGATAGCCAGTTCCTGCGCGCCACGCGGTCCAAACATCGCGATAAACTCCGGATGCTGTGACACCGCTTCAGGCGTACCTGAACAGCAAATATGATGGTTAAGACAGAGCACTTCATCCGTTTTTGCCATGACTAAATGCAAATCATGGGAAACCATCAGCACGGCACAATTCAGTTCATGACGCAGCTGATTGATCAGATCGTAAAGCGCGACTTGCCCGTTAACATCCACGCCCTGAGTCGGTTCATCCAGCACCAGCAACTGAGGCTGACTGAGCAGGGCGCGGGCCAGTAACACGCGCTGGGTTTCGCCGCCCGACAGTTTCTGCAACGGTGATTTCAGCAGGTGTCCGGCCTGAACGCGCTTCAGGGCCGGCAAAATATCCTGATTACGGGCGCCGCGTGACAAACGCATAAACCGCTCGACCGTCACCGGCAGCGTAGGATCGATATGCAGTTTCTGTGGCACGTAACCGATACGCAAGTCCGCACTTCGGCGAACCTGACCGGACGTGGGCGCAAGCAGGCCAAGTACCACCCGAACCAGCGTCGATTTACCCGCGCCGTTAGGACCCAGCAGCGTTAAAATTTTACCAGGATGAAGTTCTAAACTCACGCCAGATAACACCGGGCGCTGATCAAAACTAATGGATACGTTCTCAAGTGTGACAAGTGATGGCATAAGATTTACAGGTTGCACAGAATTTCGAATGTTATAATATCACATCCAATCTGTTGATGACGAAGGAATGACGCATTATGTTACATAATAAAAAAGGGGTATTTTTTACCCTGACTGCGATGGCTTTTGCGACCTCTGCTGCCTTACCCGCGCATGCCACTATCGTGGCCTCAATTAAGCCCGTAGGGTTTATCGCCTCGGCCATTGCTGATGGCGTGACGCCCGTGGACGTTTTGCTGCCTGATGGGGCATCCGAACACGATTATGCCTTGCGTCCCTCTGACGTAAAACGCTTACAAAACGCGGAGTTAGTTGTTTGGGTTGGTCCTGAAATGGAAGCTTTCATGACCAAATCGGCCGCAGCACTGCCCGAGAAAAAGAATCTTGAGATAGTGCAAATTTCCGGCGTAAAACCGATGCTGCTCCGCGGTGGTGAAGACGATGATCATCATGACCACGACGATACTGAGCACGATCACGATGCAGAGCATCACCATCATCATGGTGAGTTTAATATGCACTTGTGGATGTCACCAGAGATAGCGAAAAAAACCGCGGTTGCAATCCATGGCAAATTATTGGAACTTATGCCGCAGGATAAAGCCAAACTTGACGCCAACCTGCAGCACTTTGAGGCAGAATTAGCGAACACAGATAAGCGCATTATCTCACAGCTTGCTCCGGTTAAAGATAAAGGGTATTTCGTTTTTCACGACGCTTACACGTACTTTGAAAAACACTACGGTCTCTCGCCCACAGGGCATTTTACCGTTAACCCAGAAATTCAGCCTGGAGCACAGCGCTTACATCAAATTCGAACACAGTTGGTTGAGAAAAAGGCCGTTTGCGTCTTTGCTGAGCCACAATTCAGGCCGGCGGTCATCGATGCTGTTGCCCGTGGAACCCAGGTGCGAAAAGGCACGCTCGATCCACTGGGCACAGACATCAGCTTAGGAAAAGACAGCTATGTGAAATTCCTCTCACAGTTGTCGAGCCAGTATGAGACCTGCCTGAAAGGAGCATAGAGGAATAGTTCAACGTGCAGCAGATAGCCCGCTCTGTCGCCCTCGCATTTAATAATTTGCCGCGCCCCCACCGCGTTATGCTGGGATCGTTAACCGTTGTCACTTTGGCCGTCGCAGTCTGGCGGCCTTACGTCTACCATCCCAGTAACGATGTGACCCCTATCGTCAAAACCATCGAACTGGACAAAAACGAATTTCGGACACTGCTTCCTGAAGCCAGTGAACCCATCGATCAAAGCACCCCTGAACCGGATGAAGAGCTTCCTGCGGATGATGTCGATCAGGATGTCGCAGACAGCGCTGGTACGCATGAATACACGGTTTCTTCTGGTGACACGCTCAGTAGTGCATTGAATCAGTACGGTATCGACATGGGCGATATTAACGCCCTGGCCTCCAGCGATCGTGATCTGCGTAATTTACAGGTCGGTCAGCAGCTTAGCTGGACGTTAAACGACGACGGCGCACTGAACACCTTTACCTGGGAAATTTCGCGTCGGGAAACCCGCACCTATGAGCGCACCGATAACGGTGGCTTTAAAATGCAGTCGCAGATGCAGCAGGGCGAGTGGCGCAATAGCGTGATGCAGGGTGAGGTACACGGCAGCTTTGCCGCCAGTGCCCGCCGTGCCGGCCTGACCAGTGGTGAAGCCAGCAGCGTCATCAAAGCGATGCAGTGGCAAATGGACTTTCGTAAGCTGCGTGCAGGCGATAAGTTTAGCGTGCTGATGTCACGTGAAATGATGGACGGCAAGAGTGCTCAAAGCCAACTGCTGGGTGTGCGTTTACGCAGTGGGGGTAAAGATTACTACGCCTTCCGTGCGGATGACGGCAAGTTCTATGACCGCAGTGGCGCAGGCCTGGCTCGTGGCTTTATGCGCTTCCCGACCGTCAAGCAGTACCGCGTGTCGTCTAATTTTAATCCCCGTCGCCTTAATCCGGTAACGGGACGCATTGCGCCTCATAAAGGCGTCGATTTCGCCTTACCGATCGGTACCCCTGTTCTGGCGGTTGGCGATGGTGAAGTCGTGGTGGCCAAAAATGGCGGCGCAGCCGGTAACTATGTTGCCATTCGGCACGGGCGTCAGTATATGACGCGCTATATGCACCTCAAAAAAGTGCTGGTGAAACCGGGGCAAAAAGTGAAGCGTGGCGATCGTATTGCGATCTCTGGCAACACCGGTCGTTCAACCGGTCCACACCTGCATTTCGAGATCTGGATTAATAACCAGGCTGTGAACCCCTTAACGGCCAAGCTGCCGCGTATGGAAGGGCTGGCGGGTAAAGAACGAACACAGTATCTTGCTCAGGTGAAAGGCTGGCTACCCCAGTTGGGACTGAAGTAAGTTTTTGATAAAGTCGACGGTATTGCCGTCGACTTTTTTTATCTCTGGCGCAGGATGATTGCAAATTTACTCGTCGCCACTATCATTAGCCCGTCATTGATTGAGGCGAGTGCATGGAAACCCGTAAAAAAAATAACAGTGAATTTATTCCCGTTTTTGAACGTTCTTTTTTAAAACCAAAATACTGGGGCAGTTGGCTGGGCATTGGTGCGCTGGCTGGCATTGCGTTAGTACCGGCAAAAATGCGCGATCCGCTTCTGGGGCGGCTGGGTAAATTTGCCGGAAAGCTGGCGAAAGGAGCGCGTCGCCGTGCGCTGATTAATCTCTACTATTGCCTGCCTGAACTCAGTGAATCTCAGCGTGAAGCGATCGTGGATCAGATGTTTGCGACTGCGCCACAGGCCATGGCAATGATGGCAGAACTGGGCATGCGCGATCCGGCTCAGGTGCGAAAGCGCGTTAAGTGGCACGGTCGTGAAATTATCGATCAGATGCTCGCCGAAAAGGAAAACGTGATTTTCCTGGTGCCGCATGGCTGGGCCATCGATATTCCCGCCATGCTGCTGGCGTCAGAAGGGCAAAGCATTGCTGCGATGTTCCATCACCAGAGCGACCCGCTGTTGGATTATGTCTGGAACCGCGCCCGACGCCGCTTTGGTGGACGTATGCATGCGCGCGAAAACGGCATCAAACCCTTTATCAGCTCGATCCGTCAGGGATACTGGGGCTATTATTTGCCCGATCAGGACCATGGCCCTGAACATAGTGAGTTTGTGGATTTCTTTGCGACCTATAAAGCCACGTTGCCTGCCGTTGGCCGGTTGATGAAAGTCTGCCGTGCGCGGGTTATACCGATGTTCCCGGTTTATAATGCCGAAAGCCACAAGCTGGACATTTATGTCCGTCCGCCGATGGACGATTTAGTGGAAGCCGATGACCGTCAGTTGGCTCGCCGGATGAATGAAGAAGTGGAAGTGTTTGTGCGCCCTCATCCGGAACAATATACCTGGATATTAAAGCTGCTTAAAACACGCAAAGCGGGAGACAAAGAACCTTATTCGCGTGACGAGCTGTATCCGCGCAAATAACATGCAGGCCGCAATGCGGCCTGCATGATTTAAAGTGGCGTCACTTTTGCGTGGCGCTTACGTTCGCGCAGAAACATCAGCACCAAACCAAACCACAGTATGCCGCTGATAAAGTTAATCAGGCTAAACCCGATCACCCCGCTGTTAAAATAAAAATGCTTAGCCAGCTCAATGCCCGTGGCCAGGGTCATAATGCTGACCATGCCCAGCATCGCCGCTACGCTGCCTTTGCCCTCATCGCTGGCATACAGCGTCAGACGATAAAGACCGGCATTGACCATGCCGCCGCCAAATGCATACAAACTGAGTCCCGCCGTAATAAACAGGTAGCTGTGCGCGTTAAGCAGTGTGGCTAACAGGGCGAGGCTCAGGCCCAGCAGTATCGGCCATGCCGCAAACCTGACGGGTTGTTCAATCGGCATCCGGCCTACCAGCTTACTCAACGTCACGTTGCCGGCGATCATCGCCAGAAAAACCGGGAGCTGGAGCAGGGCGTACTGCATACGGGAAAGCCCTTCATCCCGCATTAAAATCACCGGGGACAGCGCAACCCAGGTCAGGATGGGGATAAACACCAGCCCAATAGCGAAAGAGCCAAACATCACCTGACGATCTTTGAGAATACGGCCGTAGTTGCGTGCCAGCACAGGCAGCGCAACAGACTGGGTGCGATCCCCGGCGGTTTCAGGCATGACGCGCCATAAAACGATAAATGCCACAGCGCTACAGGCGGCGAACAGCCAAAACATACTGCGCCAGCTTCCCACTGTCAGCCAGGCTGCGCCCGCCAGCGGGCCGGCAAGGGGAGCCAGTAAGGCCACGTTTGCCATCAGCGCCATGATGCGCACCGCTAAGGCTTCGTCAAAAGCTTCCTGGATGGCCGCATAACCTACCGCGCCAATAAAACACAAGCTGATGCCCTGGACGAAACGCAGGCTGACAAACTCCTGAATATCACTGACCCAGGTGGTCAGAATGCAGGCGGCAGCGAAAAACAGAATCCCAAACAGCAATACTGGCCTACGGCCATATTTATCTGACAGCGGGCCAAGTAACCACTGCAGCACAACGCCGCCCAGTAAATAGGCTGTGAGAGAGGTGGATACCCATTCTGCGCCTACATCGAATTCGGCAGTCACCAGCAACATGCCGGGTTGAATCATATCGTGAGCAATATAGGTCGCAAATTCGTACAGCACCATCGCCAGCGGAAACAGCATCATGCGACCAGTGAGCTGGCTGATGGGTTGGTAACGGGCCATCCGGCCTCCTTGTCAAAAAACAAAAACGCGACTGCAGGGCAGTCGCGTTTCCAATGGTAATACAGGTGAGGCTAAAAAGGCGGAATTAATCGACGCGCAGCACACGACCTGTATTGGTTGTGCCGGTGGCACCCATGACGTCACCCTGGGTTACTACAACCAGATCGCCAGACACCAGGAAGCCCTTGTCGCGCAGCAGATTTACGGCATCATGGGCGTTAGCCACGCCTTCATTGTTGCTGTCAAAGAACACCGGTGTGACACCACGGAATAAGGCCGTGATGTTCAGCGTGCGCTCATGACGAGACATGGCGAAGATGGGCAAGCCAGAGGTAATGCGCGAGGTCATCAGGGGCGTACGACCGGATTCCGTCATGGTGATAATCGCGGTTACGCCCTGCAGGTGGTTGGCGGTATACATCGCCGACATAGCGATAGCTTCTTCGATATTGTCAAACTGTACGTCCAGACGGTGTTTGGAGACGTTAACGCTCGGGATTTTTTCTGCACCCAGACAGACTTTTGCCATGGCAGCTACCGTTTCAGCAGGATACTGGCCTGCGGCGGTTTCAGCTGACAGCATTACGGCATCCGTCCCATCCAGCACGGCGTTGGCCACATCCATGACTTCTGCACGGGTTGGCATTGGGTTTGTGATCATCGATTCCATCATCTGGGTCGCGGTGATGATGGTACGGTTAAGCTGGCGGGCGCGGCGGATCAGCGCTTTCTGGATACCGACCAGTTCAGGATCGCCAATCTCGACGCCAAGGTCACCACGGGCGACCATAACAACGTCTGAGGCCAGAATGATATCGTCCATGGCTTCCTGAGAGGCAACCGCTTCAGCACGTTCCACCTTCGCGACCATCAGGGCATCACAGCCGGCATCACGCGCCAGACGACGTGCATAGTGCATGTCTTCGCCGCAGCGCGGAAAGGAAACGGCCAGGTAATCAACGTTAATTTTTGCCGCAGTAAGGATGTCTGCTTTGTCTTTCTCGGTCAGCGCTTCGGCCGACAGACCGCCACCCAGTTTGTTAATGCCTTTATTGTTAGAGAGCGGGCCACCAACGGTGACTTCGGTAAAGACTTTTACGCCCTGAACTTCCAGCACCTTTAACTGTACGCGCCCATCATCCAGCAGCAGGATATCGCCAGGCACCACGTCTTCAGGCAGACCTTTATAGTCGATGCCCACGCGCTCTTTATCGCCTTCACCTTTCCCCATTGACGCATCCAGCAGGAAAGGGTCACCGACGTTCAGGAAGACTTTGCCTTCTTTAAAGGTTGAAACGCGGATTTTAGGCCCTTGCAAGTCGCCAAGAATGGCAACATGGCGCCCCAGTTTTGCCGCAATCTGGCGCACTTTGTCAGCACGCAGTTGGTGATCTTCAGCGGTGCCGTGGGAAAAGTTAAGACGCACGACGTTAGCGCCAGCAGCAATGATTTTTTCGAGGTTATTGTCGCGGTCAGTGGCTGGGCCGAGGGTGGTTACGATCTTGGTTCTTCTTAAACGTCGGGACATAGGGATTCCTTTGGAGGTTGGAACTGAGCTGAATCATTACATTTTAAGGGGTTAACCTATCAGATCATGCTTACCACACAGAGGTATTATTATACATTCGAGTGTGTCAGAACTGTGGCACCGGGCCTTTACGAAGTAAAGTAAAGGCATTTTTCTTAGATACAATACTGAGACTCACCAAGGAAGTCATCCCCCGGACGGCTTTAGCGAAAGCTTAATTGACCAGACGCAAGCCAGGTCGCTTTTTCGCACAGGCTTACGCGCCAGCCAGATGCTGCCCGACCAGCCGGTGAATCAGGAGATATCGTTATCGGCGATAGCGGTTTTATCGTAGCGCGAGGCCTTCAGGGCTTCTTTAACCCGCTTCAGGTTCTGCCGGAAGGACGGCCCCCGTTCCAGCGTAAAACCGGTAGCCAGCAGATCGATCACGGTGAGTTGAGCCAGTCGCGAGACCATTGGCAGATAGATATCAGTGTCCTCCGGCACATCGACGAGCAGCGCCAGCGTGGCGTTAAGCGCCAGCGGCGAGCCTGCTGACGTCATGGCGATAACGGTAGAACCGTTGGCGCGCGCGAGCTGCGCCAGCTCGACCATATTGCGGGTGCGCCCGGTATGGGAGATCAAAACAAACACCTCGTTGTCGCGGCTGTTGATACAGCTCATGCGTTGCATCACCACATCGTCTGACCAGATAACCGGCAGGTTAAACCGCAAAAACTTGTTGAAGGCGTCATGCGCTACCACGGCGGACGCACCTAAACCAAAGAAGGTAATTTTGTCGGTACGCGTTAAATAAACCACGGCCTGTTGCAGGGCGGCCAGATCGAGGCTGTCCCGTACCCGCTGAAGACCGGCAAGGGCGGAATCGAAGATTTTCTCGCTGTAGCGCTCAACGCTGTCATCTTCCTGCACATCCCGACTCAGCCAGTTAGGTGACTTCACCAGGGCCTGGGCAAGCTGAAGTTTAAAATCGGGGAAACCCGCCGTGCCCAGGTGTCGGCAAAAGCGGTTTACCGTGGGCTCACTAACCTCGGCCGCCCGAGCCAGCGTGGCAATACTGGAATGTATCGCTTGCTCAGGTGCGGCGAGAATATGGTGTGCCACTTTACGTTCTGACTTACTGAGCACAGTCATCTGCGCACGAATTTTATCCAACATAGTCCTGACCTGCTAAGCATGGCGTATCTGTTAAAATGAATAATTGCTGTTGTTACAGTAAATTAACAGAGAATATACCCTGCCTGACCGACAGGGGCGCAAGGTCTGATAAGTCTGCAGCACTTTTTTTTGCGATAATCAGGCCCACGCTGGATTTTTGCCAGACAATATTTGACACAGAAAAATAGAGGAAAGCGCACGGGTCAACCTACCTCAGATGCTAATTGGGTGCAGAGTTAGCGTCGTGACGCCGCTGGCTGGTTTACCTGGCCTGGGGAAAAAAGTACATTGTGCTGAAAGAACATGACAACGTGGACCCGGTGCTCAGGACGCAACGCCACCGGGACAATCCTGCAACGAGGAGAGGAAAATGGCGGTAACACAAATAGCCCAGGCATGCGATCTGGTAATTTTCGGCGCCAAAGGCGATCTCGCCCGTCGTAAACTATTGCCCTCGCTGTATCAGTTAGAAAAAGCGGGCCAGATTCATGAAGAAACCCGAATCATCGGTGTGGGCCGGGCTGAGTGGGATAAGGCTGAATACACCAAAGTGGTGCGTGAAGCGTTAGAAACCTTCATGAAGGAAAAGATTGATGAAGCGCTCTGGGACAAGCTCAGCAGCCGTCTCGACTTCTGTAATCTTGATGTGAATGATACCTCGCATTTCCCACGACTGGGTAAGATGCTGGATCAGAAAAACCGTACCACCATCAACTATTTTGCCATGCCGCCAAGCACCTTTGGTGCCATTTGTCAGGGACTGGGCAAGGCGAAGCTGAATGACAAGCCGGCACGTGTCGTGATGGAGAAACCGCTGGGCACCTCGCTGGAAACGTCAAAAGAAATTAACGACAGCGTGGGCGAATATTTCGACGAGAGCCAGGTTTTCCGCATCGACCACTATCTGGGCAAAGAAACGGTGCTGAACCTGTTAGCCCTGCGATTTGCCAACGCCATCTTTGTGAATAACTGGGATAACCGCACGATCGATCACGTGCAAATTACCGTGGCCGAAGAAGTCGGTATCGAAGGCCGTTGGGGCTATTTTGATAAAGCTGGCCAGATGCGCGATATGATCCAGAACCATTTGTTACAGGTTCTGACGATGATCGCCATGTCTCCGCCTTCCGATCTCAGCGCGGACAGTATTCGCGATGAGAAAGTGAAAGTGCTGCGCTCGTTGCGTCCAATCGATCAAACCAACGTCCGCGAAAAAACGGTGCGCGGTCAGTACACGTCTGGCTTTGTGCAGGGCAAGAAGGTACCGGGCTACCTGGAAGAAGAAGGCGCGAATAAAACCAGCGCTACTGAAACCTTTGTGGCTATCCGCGTGGATATCGATAACTGGCGTTGGGCAGGCGTACCTTTCTACCTGCGTACCGGTAAACGTCTCCCGACAAAGTGTTCAGAAGTTGTGGTGTATTTCAAAAACCCTGAGATGAACTTGTTCAAAGATTCCTACTCTCAGTTACCACAGAATAAACTCACTATTCGTTTGCAGCCTGACGAAGGTGTTGATATCGAGATCCTGAACAAAGTGCCAGGCCTGGATCATAAACATAAACTGCAAACCACCAAGCTGGATCTGAGCTACTCAGAAACCTTCAATCAGTCTCATCTGGCGGATGCCTACGAGCGCCTGTTGCTGGAATCCATGCGCGGTATTCAGGCGCTGTTTGTGCGTCGCGATGAAGTGGAAGCCGCCTGGACGTATGTGGATTCGATTATCGATGCATGGGCCGCAGATGGCGATTCATCCAAGCCTTATCAGGCAGGGACGTGGGGGCCGGTTGCTTCCGTCGCCATGATTACCCGTGATGGTCGTTCCTGGAACGAATTTGAATAAATGTCTCAGCCCGCCGCGTGCGGGCTTTTTTTGGCACTCACTCTCAAAAATGAACTGCCGTTTTAAAAATCTCAACCGGCAATAGACGGATAAACCGTGAATCCTGTATGGTAGTAGCGCTGTTAACAGGGCTGACGCTGTGTTTTCTCCGGCGTGCCGCTCCCAATGTTATGCATCAGGGGATGTGATGAAAAACTGGAAAACGAGTGCCGAACAGATTCTGAAAACCGGACCGGTCGTGCCGGTAATTGTGGTTAATAAACTGGAACATGCGGTTCCTATGGCGCAGGCGCTGGTCGCAGGCGGCGTCAAGGTGCTTGAGGTGACGTTACGCACCCCCGTGGCGATGGAGGCACTGCGTGCCATTATCAAACATGTGCCTGACGCCATTGTAGGGGCCGGCACCGTGCTTAACCCTCAACAGCTGCAGGAAGTCACAGACGCGGGTGCTCAGTTTGTGATCAGTCCGGGTATTACTGAGCCGTTGCTCAAGGCTGCGGTGGAAGGCCCGATCCCGCTGATTCCTGGTATTAGCACGGTGTCAGAATTAATGACGGGTATGGATTATGGTTTGCGGGAATTCAAATTTTTCCCGGCGGAGGCCAACGGCGGGGTAAAAGCGCTGCAGGCTATCGGCGGGCCTTTCCCTCAGGTCCGTTTCTGTCCGACGGGCGGTATCTCACCAGCGAATTACCGTGACTATCTGGCGCTGAAAAGCGTGCTTTGCATCGGCGGCTCCTGGCTGGTGCCCAACGATGCACTGGAAGCGGGTGACTGGCAACGCATTACCCAACTGGCGCGTGACGCCGTCGCTGGCGCGAAGTAAAGCAAGTCAAAAGTGTGCGGTGAGTCCTGGACTCACCGCAAACGGTATTAACCCTGAACGCTGACTGCTGCCGCGCTGGCGACCGCGCGCGCAACGGCTTCTTCGGTTGTATCAGCACAGGCCAGGGCGACGCCTAAACGGCGCTGGCCCTCGATGTCCGGTTTGCCAAACAGGCGCAACTGTAAACCTGCACCCAGCGCGGCTTCCACATTCACGAACTGCACATTCTGGCTGGTTAACTGCGGCAGGATCACGGCTGATGCAGAAGGGCCGTACTGACGAATGGCACCAATGGGCAGACCAAGGAAAGCACGAACGTGAAGGGCGAATTCAGACAGGTCCTGTGATATCAGCGTCACCATACCGGTATCGTGCGGCCGGGGTGAGACTTCACTGAATACCACGTCATCGCCACAGACAAACAGCTCCACGCCGAACAATCCATAGCCACCTAAGGCTTTTACCACGGTTTCAGCGATATGCTGAGCACGTTGCAGTGCCAGTTCGCTCATCTGCTGAGGCTGCCAGGATTCACGGTAATCACCGTCTTCCTGACGATGGCCAATGGGTGCACAAAAATGAATGCCGTCAACGGCACTGATGGTCAGCAACGTGATCTCAAAATCAAACTTCACCACGCCTTCGACGATAACGCGTCCTGCGCCCGCACGGCCGCCTTGTTGGGCATAGTCCCAGGCTTTTTCCAACTGGCTGGCATCCCGGATAAAGCTCTGACCTTTACCTGAAGAGCTCATCACCGGTTTAACGATGCATGGAAACCCTATCTCGGCGGCGGCAGACACAAAATTATCTTTACTGTCGGCAAAACGGTAGCTGGAGGTAGGAAGCGCCAGCTCCTCTGCCGCCAGACGACGAATGCCCTCGCGGTTCATGGTCAGGCGCGCGGCGCGTGCGGTGGGCACCACGTGCTGGCCTTGCTGCTCCAGCTCCAGAAGCTTATCGGTCGCGATAGCTTCAATTTCGGGCACGACAAAGTGAGGCTTTTCCTGCGCGATAACGGCGGCCAGTGCATCGCCATCCAGCATGTTAATCACATGGCTGCGATGGGCAACATGCATAGCAGGCGCATCGGCATAGCGGTCAACTGCGATCACTTCCACACCCAGACGCTGACATTCCAGCGCAACTTCTTTGCCCAGTTCACCTGAGCCCAACAGCATAACGCGCGTTGCGGCAGGGCGCAGCGCAGTTCCGAGAGTCGTCATAAATCCACCTAAAATCAAAGCAGTCAAAATGCGCGCGCAGTATATACGAAAACGTTTGCGTTCTCACCCCTTCTGCTTTTGAGGCAGGGTTTGCGCTACTTTTCCTGCTCTGACGTTTCCTGACATCTTTTTGGTAATGATGATGTTTCCGAATGGTTAAGGGAGTGAACGATGAATAACTGGCTGCAACAGATTCAATCGCTACTGGCTACAAAAAGCAGCGATGGCAAATCCAGCGGTGGATTGAGCGATATGTTGGCTCCGGGTGCACTGGGTGGGCTGGCGGGCATGCTGGTGGCCAGCAAATCATCCCGGAAGTTGTTAACCCGCTATGGCGGCAAAGCATTGATTATCGGCGGCGGTGCAGCAGCAGGGGCTGTGCTGTGGAACAAATATAAACAACGGGTGCGGGAAACCCATCAGAATGACCCCGGCTTTGGCGAATGGCAAACGCCTGTGGATCAGCGGGCAGAACGTCTGGTAACCGCTCTGGTCTTTGCCGCCAAAAGTGATGGTCATATCGACGATCGGGAACGCGCAGCGATTGAGCAAAATATCCATCAGGCAGGCTATGGTCAGGATGCCGAAACGCTCATCCAGCAGGCTATGCAGCGACCGCTGGACCCTGAGTGGCTCGCCGCTGATGTCAAAAATGAAGAAGAGGCGCTTGAACTCTATTTTCTGAGCTGTGCCGCCATTGATGTGGACCATTTTATGGAGCGCAGCTATCTATCGGCACTGGGCGATGCGTTAAAAATCCCACAGGATGTCCGTGATGGCATTCAGCAAGATATCCTCCAGCAGAAAGCCAGCTAATCCCGAACAGGGCCGCCACATGGCCCTGAATTAATTAACAATGTTCGTACTTAACTTGGCATCTGATTACATTAGTGCCACGCTTAGTGTTCATTACATTCAGCGGGACGGATGACATGAAAGCACCGAGCGCAAAAAAAATACCTTATGAACTCTCGTTGCATGGCGAGACGCGCGTTGATAATTATTACTGGTTGCGTGATGACAGACGTGAAGACAGCGACGTACTGGACTATTTGCGCGCTGAGAACAATTACGGCCAAAAAATCATGGGTTCACAGCAGCCCTTACAGCATCGTATTCTGCATGAAATTATCGACCGCCTGCCACCGCAGGATCACTCCGTACCTTACGTGAAAAATGGCTATCGCTATCAAAGCCGGTATGAAAGCGGCAATGAATACGCTGCCTATTACCGACAGCCAGCCGCCAGCGAGGAGAGCGAGGCGTGGACGTTGCTGCTGGATGCGAATCAGCGTGCGTCGCACAGTGATTTTTACACCATGGGCGCGCTGCACATCAGCCCGGATAACCGGGTAATGGCGCTGGCAGAAGACTTCCTTTCCCGGCGTCAGTACGGTATCCGCTTTCGCAATCTGGATAACGGCAGTTGGTATCCAGAGGTGCTCAACGATGCGTCCTCCAGCTTCGCGTGGGCCAGCGATTCGCGCACGCTCTATTACGTACGTAAACATCCGCAAACCCTGTTGCCTTACCAGCTCTGGCAACATGAGTTGGGCACGCCGCAGAGCGACGATCGGTTAGTTTACGAAGAAAAAGACGATACCTATCACCTCAGCATCCATAAAACCACATCGAAACAATTCATCCTGGTCGTGCTGTACAGCACCAGCAGCAGTGAAATTCAGCTGATTGATGCCAGTTTCCCGGACGCTATTCCTCAGGTTTTTTTGCCCAGACGGCGCGATCACGAATACAGTCTCGATCATTATGACCATACGTTTTTTATACGCTCGAACCGCGATGGGAAAAACTTCGGCCTGTATCGCAGCCGCTATCTGGAGGAGTCACGTTGGGAAACCGTGATCCCGGCGCGCGACCATATTGTGATGGAAGACTTTCAGCTCTTCCGTGACTGGCTGGTGGTGGAAGAGCGCCAGCGTGGGCTGACCAGCCTGCGGCAAATCAACTGGCAAACGGGAGAAACCAGCGGCATTGCGTTTGACGATCCCACCTATGTCACCTGGCTGGCATACAACCCCACGACCCGCACCAGCAAGCTGCGCTATGGTTATTCGTCAATGACCACGCCCGCCACGTTGTTTGAACTGGATATGGACACGGGTGAACGCCGCATTTTGAAACAGAGTGCGGTAAAAGACTTTAATCCGGATGATTACAAAAGCGAGCACCATTGGATCACCGTCTCTGACGGGACAGAAGTACCGGTCTCGCTGGTGTACAACCGCAAGTATTTCCAGAAGGGGCAAAACCCGATGCTGGTTTACGGTTACGGCGCCTATGGCAGTAGCATGGATGCAGATTTTAGCGTCAGTCGCCTCAGTCTGCTGGATCGCGGTTTTGTCTATGCACTGGTGCATGTGCGAGGCGGCGGGGAGATGGGACAGCAGTGGTATGACGGTGGTCGACTGCTGAATAAAATGAACAGCTTCACCGATTTTATCGATGTGACGAATGCGCTCGTGGCTCGCGGATTCGGTCATTCAGACCGGCTTTACGCGATGGGCGGAAGTGCGGGGGGATTACTGATGGGCGCGATCATTAATCTGGCCCCAACGCTTTATCATGGCGTGGTCGCACAGGTGCCTTTTGTCGATGTGTTAACCACCATGCTGGACGAGTCTATTCCTCTGACGACCGGAGAATATGAGGAGTGGGGGAATCCCAATGAGGCGGAGTACTACCGCTATATCCGGCAATACAGTCCTTATGACAATGTTGAAGCAAAAACCTGTCCCCACCTGCTGGTGACAACCGGATTGCATGATTCACAGGTGCAATACTGGGAACCGGCTAAGTGGGTGGCAAAACTGCGGGAGCATAAAACGGATGACAATCTGCTGCTGCTCTGTACCGACATGGACTCGGGGCACGGCGGCAAGTCCGGTCGATATAAGGCTTATGAAGGCGTAGCCCTTGAGCTCACCTTCATTGTCGCCCTTGCGCAGGGCAGCCTGCCACCGGCAGATCTTACGGAAGCTGACTAAGACACTTCCGCAGCGCCTGCCGCAACGGTGGGCGCAAATCTTTTACGTTATCCAGCATCCATTTCAAATAACCCGGATCTTTACGGGCAATCACGGCCAACGCCTGACCACGATACTTGCCAAATGGCAGCACATCATCACGTTGAGCGGCAGGCTGCGAGCGTTGACACATTTCTTCCGCATTCCAGCCGGAGATCGCCATAATCCTGATGAGCAGGGCGGCCGTCACATAGCAGTCGTAAAGTGCCCGGTGGGCATGTAACTCCGCAGGCGGGGTAACTTCCAGCTTAAGGCTATGGCGCAGCGCCTGATTGCCATATTTGATGCCCGGCCACAGCTGACGTGCCAGCGTCATCGTGCAGATCCACTCGCCGTGCATTTCCGGCAACATCCGGCGATCGAAACTGGCGTTATGTGCCACATAAAAGGCACTGCCGTGATAGCGGGCGACGGCCTCTTCAATCGGCGGTTTGCCGATGACCATGGCTTCCGTAATGCGGTGCACGGCCATGGCCTGGCGACTGATTGGCCGGTCAGGTGACACAAGATCGCTCATTGGATTGACGATCTGGCCGTCAACCACATCGACCGAGGCAACCTCCACCACGCCGCCTTGCAGCCCGCAGGTTTCTGTATCAATTACGCGTAGCATCATTATTTCTGTTTAGGCTCGTAGGGCAGGCGTGACAAGTTGAGAGAGGCCTGACGGTAATGCATTAAACGCTGACGAAACCAGTCGCGCAGGGCTTCTGGTTGTTCATTCGCGACCATTTCAGCCACGACAGGCATGTTATAGCGCTCTTTAAACGCAACGCCTGCCGCCGCCAGATCGACATTAACTTTGTCTTTCTCTTCCTGCGACAGCAAGGCAAGGTTATGACTCATGATGTTCTCCCGATAAACGTGGCCAAACGGAATGTTTTCCTCCGCATAGCGCAAGGTACAGGATAGCATTGCTGGCCTCGACAGTTAAATCGCTGCGGCGTATTCTTGCGCCACGCTCGTGGCCTTAACGACAGCTAACAGGATGATGTGATGAACAAAACAGCGATTTCTCGTGTGGTAATCGGCCTGGTTGCCACTGGTGCCCTGGCTTTTAGCCAGTTCGCGCTAGCCCATGCGCATCTGCAGTCTTCGACGCCTGCAGCCAACGCGGCGGTTTCACCCGCCCCACAGAACATTACGCTGACCTTCACAGAAGATGTGGAAGCCGCATTCAGTGGCGTTGAGGTAACCAATGCACAGCATAAAGCCGTAGGCGAAAAGGCCCGGCTGGATGGCAAGCAGCACAACCGCCTGCTGGTGGATTTTGCCCAACCGCTGGCGCAGGGCAGTTATCAGGTCAACTGGCACGTGCTGTCCGTGGATGGGCATAAGACGCACGGACGTTACGCTTTTACCGTGAAATAAATCTGTGACCCTGTTGTGGCTGGTGCTGCGCGCGCTGCATTTCACGGCGTTGATATTGCTGGTGGGAAGCACCTTCTATACCACGCTGCTGGCGCCTGCTGCGTTCCGGCCATCACTGGCAACTCGTCTGTTTCCCTTGCTGAAGGCAAGCGCCTGGCTGGCGCTGTTAACGGCGTTGGGGATGCTGGCCACGCAAAATGTGCTGATGAGCGGCGACTGGCACAATCTGTCAGACATGTCTGTCTGGTTGGCGGTGTTCTCAACCCGCTGGGGATCGGTATGGCAATGGCAGCTACTGTTTGCGCTGTGCGGCCTGGCCGCGATAAGCCTGCGCGGGCGGCTACGTCAGCAGGTCTGGTTGTTGTCTGGCCTGCTGCAGACCGGCTCCCTGGCGCTCACCGGCCATGCCGCAATGCGCGAAGGTATAACCGGACTGCTGCAACAAGGTAACCACGCAGTACATTTAGTCGCCGCCGCCTTCTGGGCGGGCGGGTTAGTGCCGATACTGGTGCTGATGCGAGTGGCACGTAATATTGAATTCCGGACTGATGCCATCCGAACCATGATGCGTTTTTCCCGTTATGGTCACATTGCTGTAGCCTTAACGATCGTCACCGGTGTGATTAACAGCCTGCTGATTGCCGGGTCGCCAGTAGACTGGCATCTCAATGATTATGTTGTACTGTTGTTGTGCAAGGCAGGGCTGGTGTCACTTATGGTGCTGATTGCGCTCTGGAACCGTTACTGGCTGGTCCCGCGCTTTCATGTTGCGGGCCTTGCTGCGCAACGTCTGTTTATTCGTATGACTCAGCTGGAAATTGTGCTGGCATGCGGCGTAGTGGGGTTGGTCAGCGTGTTCGCCACGTTGTCGCCAATCTGATTGATAAGAACCCGATAAAGGTAAGTTATGTTGCTGAAGAGAGCGATCCCCACACTGCTGTTATTAACGCTGGCTGGTCAGGCGCTGGCGGCGCAAATCATCACCGTCAGCCGTTTTGAAATTGGCAAAGACAAATGGCCATTTAATCGTGAAGAGGTGATGTTAACCTGCGAGAAAGACGGATCGCTGTTTGCCATCAATCCCAGTACTCTGATGCAGTATCCGCTCAATGATAAAGCGGATGCCCAGCTCAATGCTAAGCGGGTGACAGCGCAGCCCATCAGTGTGATTCAGGCACCCGATAAAGCACATCCGGGTCAGATGATGAGTCTGCAACTGATTGTTGAACGCGCCCAGGCGCTGTGCACCCAATAAGACTCAGGGCACGGTGACGTGCCCGAATCACTGAAAATTTGTCTTACCGGTCACAAACCTGTCGGGTTTATGGACTGAGCCGCTGCGCTGGCTGGAAAATCTACAGGGTTGTCCTACGCTTTATTAGCAAGGCGAGAGCCTCTATCAATGCCAACTTTTAGCGCACGGCTCCTTGAGAGCCATTTCCCTGGACCGAATACAGGAATCGTGTTCGGTCTTTTTTTATACCATTAATTTTAATTTTCATTAAAATCAATACGTTAATTCTTGTGCTTTCGCTGATTTTTGGTTTTCCTGTTTTAGATAAACAGGTGGGGATTTGGCATAACCTGGCCCTTTAGTCGAACCAATATCGGAGTGCTTTGGGATAAACTTTTAGAACCCGTCGTTCAGTTCTTTGAGCGGCGTCAGGTAACCACCGGTCAAAGAACTGAACGACGGACATAGGCCAAATACTATGCGGAAGCATGATTCATGGCCCGAGGATCATTCAACCTATGATGCCAGATTTGGCAGGAAGGAAATTAAATATAAAAATACATTTGTCGATTAAGAACGAGCTACAAATTTAATAAATCAATAAAAATATACAAAATCAGAGTCTGACTAATACACGTCAATTTATCATGGCTCGTACTCATTCTCGCAACCCTCATGTGAAGCGTATTTTGAGTTAAGCTGATTACCGTTTATTTTAAAGTTATTAGCACTTCAATATGCTTTGTTGCAGCATTATTATGAGCGACTTACGCTTAACTCGCCTCCGGTTACTGAATAGGGCGTTATAAAAATTTAACCGTCTCATCGTTTTTTCTGTCTGCTTTTTATATTTTTCTCAACTGGCTCACTGATTCTTTTCGAAAACTCGCACTCTTTTCCTGACGTACAGTCGCGGATGAATTTCTAAATAATGCTTTATTAATACAATAGTTTATATTTATAAGGGGTGCTTTTGGATAAAGGGTTCTGATGACTCTGATTTATCCAGTCGATGGATGGTTTTTCAGGGATGATTTGATGTTTATTGGCCAATTCTTTGCGCTTTTATAGGGCGTGCTCTGTGAAGACAGCACTGATCGTTCAACTCCAGATTATTTCAATACTGAGTTTAGGTTCACAAGCCATAGTCAAGCACAGGAATTCATCTTTGGAAGGCGTAGATTTAGATACCGTGTAAACACGCTTCAAATTAATTGCACTACCAATAAAAATTGGTAGTGTTCGTCTTTGTCGCCTAAAAATGTGCTTTCGATGATGGGGGTAATTTAAGAAAAAAATAAAAAGCTATTTTTAACAGGTGAATTTTAATGAAATTTTAATTATGACTTTTCAATCCATTCAAATTCAATTATTATTAAGTGTGCTAAAAAAGGAGAGTATTATGAAGGAGTTAAGTGGCGCACGTTGGGTCAATAAATTTCAGGGCAGTGCATCGACTCAAACATTAAGTTACCCATTTAGAACAAATGTTGAGCAATTTTTGTCTGCATTGAAGCTGGCCGGAGCCAGCGTTACCATTGCAGCTACGCTTCGCCCACCAGAAAGAGCTTACCTCATGCATTGGTGTTGGAAAATAAGCCGGAGGATCGTCCACGTTTCCGATGTACCTCCGATGGCTGGTGTAAACATCGAATGGGACCATAAAAACGATGCTAAAAGTTTGCATGAAGCTAACGCTATGGTAGCCGCCTACGGCATGACTGGATTGCATGTAGCTCCAGCATTACGGAGTCGGCATACCGAGGGTAATGCTATTGATATGAACATTTCATGGTCAGGTGATCTAAACATCGTCGACAAAAATAACAGAACTGTCATTATAAAAGTCCCCCCGAGGGATGGAATGAATACAGCACTTCATCTGGTAGGCAGAAGTTATGGCGTAATTAAATATCATGGTGGTGCCAGAGATAAGCCCCACTGGTCATCGGATGGGAGATAATATGAAAAAAATAATAATGGTGCTAACAACCTTATTAGTCACAGTCAGTTGTTCCTCCGTGCAAGCTGAGCCATTACAAGCTGATGTAAAGGCTTTTCAGGACAACGCTGAGGACTGTCAGCATTTCGCGGGTGAGTGGGACAGCTCTTTATCTAAAAGCCGGAAAAAGGAAATTGAAGCTGGTGTAGACAAATATTGTACACAGGCCCGTGAGCAACAAAAACAGTTAAAGAAGAAATACAGAGGTAACAAGCAGGTGGAAGATATAATTGCTGATTATGATCTCTGATTGAAGCTGGTTTGCAGAATGAAAAGGTCTTACGTAATCATGGCGACATTAAATAAATTTGATGTCGTCTTTTTCTCTTTATGTGCACCCTGACATGCTGATATCAGTATCTAATTTTTACATGCATGTGCATATAACACCTAATATTGAGTTTTTGATGTTCAATAAGAGTCCACTACCTTTCTCCCTCGCATCAGGCTTCTCGCTGCACAAAGAGTGATGTTATCTAAAAAATGCTGGCCTTAAGCAGCGTATCGATCAATTTTCCGGTTAACTCAGCCGACGTGGGCTTCACCGCCTTTATGATGTCGATGACGGCTATTCATGACTGTGTTAATAAGCGCGTTACAGCTCTGGCTAAAGCGGTGTAGCAGACAGGGTGTCATCATTGTGCACTAAAGTACTTTAACCCCAGCCCTGAAGAGATAGGGGAACTGCGTTTGCGACAATCTAGCCCTGTTTTCACAGGGTTGGTCAGACAGCACCCGGCCCCCGCAACCGGAGGGCCGAAACGTAACCGGGGCTCGGTCACGTTTCATTGCCTTGTGCTAAAGGGCGCTACACCTGGAACGCTGCAACCATGCCGCGCAGTGCGTGTGCCTGTTCAGAAAGTGACTGTGATGCCGAGGAGGACTCCTCAACCAGTGCGGCGTTGTTTTGGGTAACGCTGTCCATCTGACTCACGGCGATGCTGACCTGCGAAATCCCCTGCATCTGTTCGGACGAGGCCAGAGAGATCTCATCCATTGCCGTTGCCAGTTCACCCACCATGTTAACAATCTTCAGAATACTTTGACCGGTTCCACTCGCGACTGTCACACCGTCTGCAACCTGTTGAACTGCCTGTTCAATCAGCGTTTTTATTTCCTTGGCGGCGATAGCACTACGCTGGGCCAGATTTCGGACTTCCCCTGCCACTACGGCAAAACCACGACCCTGCTCTCCGGCCCGCGCGGCTTCAACGGCGGCATTAAGCGCCAGAATATTGGTCTGAAAAGCAATCCCTTCAATGACGCCGGTGATATCACGGATCTTTGTCGCACTGTCTGAAATCTCTTTCATGGTTTCCGACATCCGTTGCATATCGGCCTCGCCACGTTGAGCCAGATTGGCTGTCTCGCGCGCTGATGTCGCTGTGTGCTGTGCCCCAGAGGTATTGCTCTTCACTGTCGCGGTTAACTGCTCCATGCTGGCAGCGGTTTCCTGTAAGGCGGCAGCCTGCTCTTCAGTACGGGAAGAGAGTTCGGTATTGCCTTGTGCGATTTCATCGGCGGCCAGCGCGACGTTAGCGGAAGAGCTTTTGATCTCTGAAACCAGGCTGCGGAGCCTGGCCTGCATACCGTCAAGGGAGGCCAACAGGCTTGAAGTATCGTTACGACGCAGTAGCACTGCGGAGGTCAAATCACCGTTGGCAATCGCAGCCGCAATAGACTGGGCCTGAGCAGGCTCGCCCCCTAACTGACGCATCAGCACACGGGTGATAATAAATCCGGTGACGACTGAAAACACGATGGAAAGCAGGCCCAGGATAACCAAAATGAGCGTTGAGGTTCGGGTTGAACGACTGTTATCTTCGACTGATTTACGGCTGTTATTCAACTGAACGGTAGTCATTTCGCTAAGAGAACTGAGAAGTGCACGTTGAGCAGGACGCACCGTTACCATCAGGTAATTTATGGCTTCTTGTGAACGGTTATCCAGACCAAACTGACCGGCCTTTTCCAGACCGGAGAGCACCTGATCTTCATTGACCTGAAGTTTTTCCAGCGCGGCACGCCCGGCGGCCGTGGAGTCCGTACGCATGATGGTTTCAAGGGCTTCACGATTTTTTAAATAAGCCGCTTTTTGCAGTTTCAGCCGCTCCCACTCAGGCTGCATTGCTTTGATATCGGTAAGAAGCGCGAGGTTTCTCGCTGCAATAGCCATATCTCTCAGTTCATCTCGCATATCAACGGCGAGTTGATATTTGCGCATCTTAACATTGACCGCATCATCCATACCGGCACTGGCGGAATTAAGGGCTTTGAAAGAAATAACAATACAAATAATAAAAAGCAGAATTAACAGGCCAAAACCTATTGCCAGACGCGTTGAGATTTTCATCTTAGAATTCCTGAAAGTTAAGTTCAGGGTTCTTATCGGCAGAAAATATATAAAAAATTAATAAAAAACGCATATTTTTTAAATAATAAAATCTGTACGTAGGGTGAAAGTTTCTGGGGGAATGGTCATTTAAAAGGACTTATAAATTTAATTAACCAATTGAACGTGGCTGATGATAGGGAGGAGGATAATTTTTACAAAGCTATTATGCAGCACAGCAGTGGATCGCTAAAGATGTGCCGCGAGGAAAGAACTGCATTTTCCTTAATTTGAAATAAGTGCCCTCATTTTCCTTATGAGTGACGCTTTTGTTAAATTAACAGACAAGTTTATCCGATCGCCTGCTACATTAAATTTAACGACATTTTAAAATGTGTTAGCGAAACTCTGTCTCAGGAAATTGACCTGTGATTCGAACCGGTGATTTTATTTCACAGGAGTGAAGGACGCTCGTGCCTTGATGAAGCCTGCTGATAGCTTTAGTCACTCAACCCGGTGCGTCGTAAATGATAGTTAACCTGGTAATCGTAGGTGTTTCTGTACATCACTGCATAGTTGATAAATGCGCCCGTATTGCTGTATGAAAGCGAATCGACTCTAAGTAGCAGTGTTTTCTCAGCGATATTCATGAGGTGCGACAGGCGCTTATCTGATAAAACCGGGCTCAAAGATTCGTAATTGCCCTCTAAAACAATGCCACATTCCTGCTCGATATAGTCAAATTTAGATTTTTCCAGATGGGCCAGGGTAAGATCAGGAAATGTTTTAACTGGCATATAACTTTCTTCAAGCATCAGCAGCTTTTCATCAACATATCGTAACCGACGTGAGAAAAAGAGGCGTTCACCGCTGTTTATGCGTAACTGACTGGCTACGGCGGGAGGCGCGGCGATTAATTCAAATGCCAGAACTTTACTAATAACCTCCTTTCCCTGCAGACGTAATACCTCAGCCAGCCCGGTGAGCGAACTGGTTTCATGACAAATATCCTTTCCTGAAACGTAGGTTCCGCTGCCATGTCGTCGCTCCAGCAACCCTTCACTGACCAGCAAATCTATTGCCTTACGTAGGGTCATTCTCGCCACGCCAAATTCTGTGGCGAGCACTTTTTCAGCCGGTATAGCACTACCGACTGCCACGTAGGGTGAATTTAACCGGAGACGAAGTTTGTCAGCAATAAATTTATAGATCACTTCTGTACCTCCTGGAATGGGGACATAACCGCCAACATACGTAGCATAACGTTAAGGCGTGCAGGGGTTATAAATAAACTCAATTTTTATTTTTTTTAACCGCACTGCAAGATGTCTGGTTATTACCATGAAAATAGACATCATGATTAAAAATAAAACCATGAGGGTGCTCACAAAGTCGCCAGTGACCACGTATGTCAGGTGAGCTATTGCCTTATTTTGACTGCGGTTACATTGACTATAACGATATATTCTTAGAGTCGTTGCGTGAGGAACTAAAATGCTCAGTCAAATACAGCGCTTTGGCGGCGCCATGTTTACCCCAGTATTGTTATTTCCCTTTGCCGGCATCATCGTTGGCCTTTCAATTATGTTACGCAATCCTTTATTTGTAGGGGAAGCACTAACGCATCCAGATAGTTTATTTAATCAAGTCGTGTTCATTATTGAAGAAGGCGGCTGGACGGTTTTTAGAAATATGCCGTTAATTTTTGCGGTTGGCTTGCCGGTGGGGTTGGCAAAACAGGCTCAGGGACGTGCCTGCCTGGCCGTTGTCGTCAGTTTTTTAACCTGGAATTACCTGATTAATGCCATGGGCAGCACCTGGGGCGATTTTTTTTCCGTCGATTTTTCCAAAGGTACCGAAGCCGGAAGCGGACTGGCCATGATCGCCGGGATAAAAACGCTGGATACCAGCATCATTGGTGCCATCGTCATCGCCGGTCTGGTGACGGCGTTACACAATCGTTATTTTGATAAACCACTGCCGGTGTTTCTGGGTATTTTTCAGGGCTCATCATTTGTGGTCATTGTTGCCTTCTTAGCGATGATCCCCTGCGCCTGGTTAACGCTGTTTGGCTGGCCCAAAATTCAAATGGGCATTGAGTCGCTTCAACAGTTTTTACGCGATGCGGGCGCTGTTGGCGTGTGGGTTTATACCTTTCTTGAACGCATTCTGATCCCCACCGGACTGCACCATTTTATTTATGGACCTTTTATCTTTGGCCCGGCAGTGGTTGAAGGTGGCATCCAGGTTTACTGGGCCGAGCATCTGCAGGCGTTCAGCCAGAGCACGCAACCCCTCAAACAACTGTTTCCTCAAGGCGGTTTCGCCCTTCATGGCAATGCCAAAGTGTTTGGCGCAGTGGGGATTGCGTTGGCGATCTATTCGACAGCCTCACCGCTTCAGCGGATCAAAGTCGCAGGGTTATTAATTCCGGCCACGTTGACAGCCGTACTGGTCGGCATCACAGAACCCCTGGAGTTTACCTTCCTGTTTATTTCGCCTCTGTTGTTTGCGGTGCACGCTGTGCTGGCCGCCAGCATGGCGACAGCAATGTATATGTGCGGCGTCGTGGGGAATTATGGCGGCGGCTTACTGGACCAGTTTCTGCCGCAAAACTGGATACCCATGTTCCCTAATCATGCTGGCATGGTCCTGACCCAAATAGGCATTGGCCTGGTTTTTACGGGCCTCTACTTTGTGGTTTTTCACCAACTCATCCTGCGGTTGAACCTGAAAACGCCCGGTCGTGAGGACAGTGAAGTCAGGCTTTACAACAAAGCCGACTACCGGGCAGCGCGACACGCGCCTGCTTCATCTGGTGGGCAGAACCCGCAACGCGATCAGGCGAGGGGGTTTCTGCATGCATTGGGCGGGGCCAGCAATATAGCCAACATCAACAACTGCGCCACCCGCCTGCGGATAACCCTGGTCGATGAGGCTAAAACGCAAAACGATGCCGCGTTTATGGCGCTGGGGGCGCACGGTGTCGTCCGGCGTGGCAACGGTATTCAGGTCATCGTGGGCTTACAGGTCCCCCAGGTGCGCGAGCAACTTGAAAGCCAAATGAAAGACCAGGCCGAATCTGAAGCAACACCTTCCATGGAGAAACCATTATGAAGACATTCTCAGTTTTAATTGCGGGCGGCGGCAGCACGTTTACGCCGGGTATTGTGCTGATGCTCCTGGCGAACCGGCACCGCTTTCCTTTGCGCCAGCTGAAATTTTACGATAATGACGCCGCCCGTCAGGAAACCATTGCACAGGCCTGTCAGATTATCTTGCAGGAACAGGCACCTGAGATTGCGTTCAGCTACACCACCGATCCGCAGGAAGCATTTAGCGACGTCGATTTTGTTATGGCGCATATTCGGGTCGGTAAATATCCCATGCGTGAGCAAGATGAAAAAATCCCGTTGCGTCATGGTGTGCTGGGCCAGGAAACCTGTGGGCCGGGTGGCATTGCCTATGGGATGCGCTCAATCGGCGGCGTCCTTGAGCTCGTCGATTATATGCAGCAGTACTCACCCGATGCCTGGATGCTGAATTATTCTAACCCGGCCGCCATCGTGGCTGAGGCAACGCGGCGCCTGCGACCTGAGGCTAAGATCCTGAACATTTGTGATATGCCGATTGGTATAGAAGGTCGGATGGCAAAAATTGTCGGTCTGCAAGACCGCAAACAAATGCGGGTACGCTATTACGGACTCAATCATTTTGGCTGGTGGACCGCTGTTGAAGATCTGAAGGGAAATGATTTGATGCCACAACTGCGTGAGTACGTGGCGAAACACGGCTATGTGCCGCCTTCAGAGGCGTCGTCAGTAGAGCCGAGTTGGAACGACACCTTCGTGAAGGCGCGCGATGTGCAGGCGCTGGACCCACTGACGTTGCCCAATACCTATCTGAAATATTATCTGTTTCCTGATTATGTAGTCGCGCATTCCAATCCTGCACGCACCCGCGCTAATGAAGTCATGGATCATCGTGAAAAGCAGGTATTCAGTGCCTGCAGGGCAATCAGCGATGCAGGTCATTCATCTGCCGGCGAGTTGGAGATAGACGAACATGCTTCCTACATTGTCGATCTGGCAACCGCGATCGCCTTCAATACTCAGGCGCGTATGCTGTTAATTGTGCCTAACCGGGGTGCCATTTCTAACTTCGACCCGGAAGCGATGGTGGAAATTCCCTGTCTGGTCGGTCGTAACGGTGCGGAAGCGCTTCAGGTTGGAGACATTCCTACTTTCCAGAAGGGCTTAATGAGTCAGCAGGTTGCGGTCGAAAAGCTTGTGGTGGAGGCATGGGAACAGCGTTCCCGGCAAAAGTTATGGCAGGCCATTACCTTGTCTAAAACGGTGCCGAGTGCGGCGGTCGCAAACGCGATTCTCGACGATCTTATCGAGGCAAATAAAGCCTTTTGGCCGCCGTTGAGCTAAACCGCCAGCCAGCCTGATATTGCGTTCAGGCTGGCTGACTTCAGCGCACACAGGGCAAGCCAACAGACTCGAATGCCGTTATGGATCACCCTGTGGATGGGGCGCGGGAGATGCCAATATTCTAACGTGTACTGAGCGGCGATAGCCGTGCTGTGCGCAGCGCGCGAGGGAGATACCTGTGAGCCATTCATCTTCACCGTAACCCATTCTTGATTTTCAACACGCATCCCGCCACATTACCTCCTCGCATCCTGCCTTTTGTAACGGAGTTGATAATGTCGACGGAAAACCAACTGGCTTTATTGCAGCGTATTGATGAACGCTACCGCGCACTCACCGGACGTGGCCTTTATTGCCCCGATGAGCGTGCTGATCGCTACCTGTGGCTGCATGAACATGCACCGTACAGCATTCTGGCCCACAGTAGCGAAGCCGATCCGGTATTTGTCTACGCCAATCGTTGTGCACTGAGCTGCTTCAAATACAGCCTGGAAGAGATGCTGCAATTGCCTTCACGACTCAGTGCCGGACCTTCCGACAGGGAAGCGCGGCAGCGCCTGCTGGACATTGTCAAACGCGACGGCATTGCCACCGGCTACAGCGGGCCGCGGGTAGATAAACAGGGCAAGAGTTTCATCATCTATGAGGGCGAGGTATGGCAGTCAGACAGGGACGCAGAGGCCGGCTGGGGCCAGGCCGCACTGTTCTGGCCCGGTCCCCGTAACGGGATGGCAGACATAACCTGATCGGTCAGGTCATCTCTGCCAGATGAAGAGGGCGCATTTATACCCTGAAGGCTTCGACCATGCCGCGCAGGGCGTGCGCCTGTTCAGAAAGTGACTGTGAAGCGGACGATGACTCTTCCACCAGGGCGGCGTTATTCTGCGTGACGCTGTCCATCTGGCTGACGGCGACGCTGACCTGAGAAATGCCCTGCATCTGTTCGGAAGAGGCCAGTGAGATCTCATCCATCGCGCTGGCCAGATCGCCCACCATGCTGACAATCTTCAGGATGCTTTCACCTGTACCGCTGGCGACTTTCACGCCGCTACCAACCTGTTCCACTGCCTGCTCAATCAGTGATTTTATCTCTTTCGCTGCGGTAGCGCTGCGCTGCGCCAGGGTACGGACTTCGCCCGCCACCACCGCAAAACCGCGGCCATCTTCGCCGGCCCGTGCGGCTTCAACCGCAGCATTGAGCGCCAGAATATTGGTCTGGAAGGCAATTCCTTCGATGACGCCGGTGATATCGCGAATTTTAGACGCGCTCAGCGAAATCTCGTTCATGGTTTCCGACATCCGGTGGACGTCGCTTTCGCCGCTGCGTGCCAGTACGGCGGTCTCGCGAGCCGTAGATGCGGTACTCTGAGCACCGGCGGCATTACTTTTCACTGTGGCGGTAAGCTGTTCCATGCTGGCTGCGGTTTCCTGCAGCGCGGCTGCCTGCTGTTCGGTACGGGAGGAGAGCTCCGTATTACCCTGGGCGATTTCTTCAGCCGCCAGCGCGACATTGCCCGAGGTCTGTTTAATTTCCGATACCAGACCACGAAGTTTGGCCTGCATGGCATCCAGTGAAGCAAGCAGGCTGGTGGAATCATTACGACGGAGCGTGACGCTGGAGGTCAGATCGCCTGCGGCAATCGTGGCCGCCAGCACCTGTGCCTGCGCCGGTTCACCGCCAAGTTGGCGCATCAACACACGGGTTATCATATAGCCGGTGGCCACCGAGAACAGCACGGAAAGCACGGATAAAAACACCAGGGTCAGCGAGGCCCGACTGGTGGCATTGCTGTTGACTTCCACCGCATTTCGGCTGTTGTGCATCAGAATATCGGTGGTTTTATTTAGGGCGTTCAGCATATCGCGTTGCAGCGGACGCAGGGTTTCCATGAGATAACGTGTCGCTTCATCTCGCTCATTCTTCAGTCCCAGTTGCCCGGCGGACTCAAAGGCACCCATCACCGTGGCCTCAAGTTCTTTGATGTGACTCAAGGCAGCTTGTTCTTCAGCAGTGGACTGGCTCTGCATAATGGTTTCAAGCGTTTCACGGTTTTTGGTGAACAGGCTTTTCTGCGTTTCAATGCGTTCCCATTCTGGCTGCATCTCTTTCGTGTCAGAAAGTAAGGCCAGATTTCGCACGGCTATCGCCAAATCCCGCAGCCCGCCGCGCATATCAAGAATAAGCTGGTACTTTCTCATTTTGACATTCACGACCTCATCCATCCCCGTTTTAGCGTTATGCAGCGAGTTAAGGGAGACGGAGGTACAGATAATAAAAAGCAGAATTAACAAACCGAAACCGATTGAAAGACGAGTAGAGATTTTCATGTAGATGTTCCCGATGGATTACCGTTTTGTTCTCTATCGGCACCAGTCTGGAAAAGGATTAACGAAAAAAGCAAAATTTACATAAGTTTCTTTAATATTATTTTTATAAATCAGAAAAATGATCTTAATCAATAAAGAGGGATATTTTTGTTATGGGCAGTATATTCAGGCGGAATTCAGGAATTTAAGATGGCAGGTTGATGTGTTTAATCGGTTTGAGCGCGGATTTTCGGTGAAAACATAAATTATAATGGTGGTTTAGATTAAGCCTGATAGCGCTGATTCAGCGGGCATCAGGATCATGCCAGCGACCTGCTATCAGGCTTTAGCCAGTGCCTTACCGCCTATCGCACACGGCGATGCCATCCTCTCTCCCCGGAGATGACGCAACATTACCGAACAGATAACACCGCGTGCCGAGATAGCAGGATGCAACCGGGTGCTGTGCCCGCAGGAAGAGAGGATAAACAGCGGCAAGAATGTGTGATCGAGGTAACAATCTTGACGCGAATTTTAAGTTTATCAGACACTTCATTACGCCAGTTTCTTCACTATAGCGACTCCATTCACAGCATGGGAAAGCGCAATGAAGAAACCGTTAGCCGTGGCCTGGTTATTTTTGATGATTTCATTTGGGGCAACCGCACAAGGTCTGGTGCACACCAGGATCGATCGCGTTCATGTCGCCGGATTAAAAACCCATAGCAGCATCGCCGATACGCCGGAGTCACCGGATGAACACGTGAGGGAAAGGCAGCACGAGGTGGGTAAAGCAGTGTGAAGTGAATAAAATGGCTCGCACTCGCGAGCCATTGTTCGGTCAGCGTGCAGGCTTAGCTGACAGGAACCTTTTACCCAGATTGATCCCCGGTTTTTCCACGTATTTGAACAGCAACGATGCCAGTGCATAGGTCAGCGGAATCGACACGGCGCACACGATCAGGAAACGCGTCAGATCATGTTGATACTCAATATCCGTCTGATTAAGCAACAGCGCAATCGCTGGAATCACGATCAGCAGGTGCAGCAAATAAACCGAAAACGAGACGTCACCTAACCATGTACTCAGTCGGTTGTTCAAAAGCTTGCGTGGGATCTGGATCAGTTTCGCCATCAGACTGTTTTCCTGATACTGCCACAGCACGGCCGCCATACCGATAATCATGACGGCTTCCAGCATCACCTGCAGCTTAATGGCACCCAATCCGATAAGAACGCTGACTGCCGGACCGGCTAGGGCAAACACGATATAAAGCAGGGATTTGCGTCGAACGGCTTCGGCCAGCAACATACCTGAAATAAACATATTCAGTTTAATCAGAATCATTGATGGCATTTCAAACGCTTCATAGTAGTCGGGTAGCAGGTAACGACCGGCACAGCTCAGCGCCATAATGCTCAGCAGGGCGGTGGCATAGCCAAAGCGCATCACCGCCAGCATAATAAAGGGAAACAGCAGATAGAACTGCATTTCCAGCCCAATGCTCCAGTCGGGCAGCGTTGTATTGAATCCATAGGCGGGCAGCAAGGCGAACAGGAACGACAGGTGCGTTAGCACGTTCATCAACGACTGATCGGCATAGCGGGAGGATTCTGTCGCGGTGCCGGAATAAAACTGTGCAATGGTATCGCGCATTTCACCAAACCAGGGGCCGTAAATCAGCGCAACGGCCAGCAGCAAATAGTAGAGCGGGGCGATGCGGAAAAAACGACGTAACCAGAATTTCTTGATGGTTTCCGCACTTTGCCAGGGCTCTTTATGCTGGCGTTCTACGTAGTTTTTCGCCATCAGATAACCCGAAAGCAGGATAAACAGATCCACACCAATGCCGGGTGAGGAAATCAGGGTGATATGGCAATGGATAAGCAAACTGATGTGCCCCAGCAGTACCCAAAGAGAAGCAATGCCACGCAACCCCTCCAGCTCCGTGGACCAACCTCGTGTCGCAGACATGGTAAAACCTCGTTAATCAGTTAGTTATACTGGCTCTAAGGCGGTAACTAAGCCTTAACGCTGTTGCCAAGTCCACCCGCAAACAAAAAAGTGAGAGGATTCTGACGCTGTGGTTAATAATTGAACGGCGAGATGATGTGCTCGCTAACGCTGTCTGGTACGTCAAACGGGAACCGAAAACATGAAAAAGAGTGGCAATACGTTGTTGATTACCGGTGGGGGATCGGGCATTGGGCGCGCACTGGCACATCGCTGGCACGACGCCGGAAATCAGGTGATTATCACCGGGCGTCGGCAGGAAACCTTAGACGACGCGGCTGCCGGACGAGAGCGGATTGCAACCTGGGTGATGGATGTTACGGATGCAGCCGACGTCAACAACGCCATTCCTCAACTACTGCGCACCTACCCGCACGTGAATGTTTTAGTGAATAATGCCGGTGTGTTCAGCCCCGAAGATATCACTACAGGGCGGGATCTGAGCGAGGTAGCCAGAATGACAGAAACCAATTTTATTGCCCCCATCAGGCTCACGGATGCGCTGATCGATCATCTCAGCGGTCAGCCCGATGCGGCCATCATCAACGTCTCGTCAGGATTGGCTTTTGTGCCTTTTCCGGCGTCACCAACTTACAGTGCGACCAAAGCGGCACTCCATTCCTATACGGCGGCTATTCGGCCGCTATTGCAGGGAAAGGTGGAGGTGATTGAGATTATCCCGCCCCAGGTGCAGACCGAGCTGGCGCCCGGACAGTCACAGGATGCCAACAGTATGCCGCTTGATGCGTTTGCCGATGAGGTGATGACGTTATTGCATAGCGGGGCAACGCCTGCGGAAGTCTGCGTGGCGCGCGTGCGCTATTTTCGCGAGGCCGAAGCGAAAGGCCACTTTGATGAGGCTTTGCAAATGCTCGTGAAGTACAGCTAAGAGCACGCGGGCACGGTCGGATAACCAGGATAGCCCCATTGGTCTTGGCCGGGTCATCGGGGACGGAGGATGCTTTTTTGTCATTACGGATATTGCAGTGATCCCGCAGCATCAAAAGAAAGGCGTAGGCGATCGTATTATGCGTGCGCTGATGAATTATATTCAGCGTCACGCACCGCCGTCAGCTTATATCAGTTTAATCGCCAGCCACGGTACGCCCGCTTTTTATGCGCGCTATGGTTTTGAACCGGCACTGCCTCCCGAGCGCGCAGGGATGTTTTTGCGCATCGCCTAATACGCGTGACGTCATAAATGACAATGGGGGACGTCACCGTCCCCGCAGTGTCAGGCCAGTTTAAGGATAATCATTCCCAGTAATAGCAGGGCAAGCCCGGCCCAGCCTGTTCGGTTGAGCCGCTGATCAAACAGAATCCATCCTGCTGCCACGGTCGCGACGAGGCCAAAGCCGCCCCACAGGGCATAAGCAATCGACAGCTCAATGCCTTTTACCGCTTGAGACAGCGCGCTAAACGCCAGCAGCACGCAGGCCAACGACAGAATCCCATAACCGGGTTTTTTAAAGCCGTTGCTGTACTTAAGTAAAATATTAGCGGCGATCTCCAGCAGTACGGCCAGCGCCAGCCAGGCAAAGTGAATCAGATCAGGCAGGATCATGTTCTGCCTCCTTGACCTCACCGCTGCCGGCTTTCATTAACAGGATGCCGACAACCAGGGTGAACAGGCCGCAGACTTTCATCAGCGATAAGGTTTCGTCAAACAGCTGCACGCTAAATACGGTGATCAGCATAATGCCAACGCCTTCCCAGAGCGCATAAGCGACACCCAACGCAATGCGCTTAATGGCGAAACTCAGAAAGAGATAAGAACAGGCAATCATCCCCAGCATGATCACATATCCCGTCTGGCTTTGATTCAGGCTGGACCATTTCATGGTTAAGGTGCCAATGATTTCCGTAACAATAGCGAGTGCTAATAATCCCCAGGCGCGCATGGGTTTTCTCCACAAATAAACGTCATGATTTACCGTGATGCGTAACGCAACGGCAGAAAGAGAAATTTGCTGGCAGAGAGGGGGCTAAAGCGCGCTGCGCCAGTGCTGATCGACGGCGTTAACGCTGAAAGCGGTAAGGGTTAAAAGGGCGGTAAAAAGCGTAATGAACGTCCTGCTCATAATTTAACAATGCATCCACGTTGTTGCTTCTCTTCAGTGGACGGATAAAGCCTCCGGTAATAAACACCACAGCGTTATATCACGTAGTCAGATGAAGAGACAGTCTGTTTGTTCGGGTATTTGACGAATATCAGGTGAATATGACGTAGGTTGAGGCGCGGTTTCGTTCTGGCAGAGAAATAAAAAAGCCGGACAGATGTCCGGCTTGGTGGTGGCACAGAAAACCGTTACGCCGTGCGTTCTGGCGCCGTGCGGACGGGAGCATCCCCTGCAACATAGTAGTCTGCCGTGCTGCGTGGCAGTGGTTCAAGGCCACGAATGCTGTCGGCAATTTTTTCACCGATCATGATGGTGGTCGCATTCAGGTTACCGGTGATAATCAGCGGCATGATAGAGGCATCGACAACGCGTAGCCCCTGCAGTCCGTGAACGCGGCCTTCACTGTCAACGACCGACATCTCATCGTTGCCCATTTTACAGGTGCCGCAAGGATGGTAGGCCGTTTCGCCGTGGTTACGCACGAACTCATCCAGCTGTTCATCGGTCTGGCATTCAATACCGGGACTGATTTCGCGGCCACGGTATTTATCCAGCGCGGGCTGATTAATGATCTCGCGCGTGATACGAATCGCATCGCGGAATTCATGCCAGTCCTGTTCATGAGACATATAGTTGAACAGGATAGCCGGATGGCGACGCGGATCGCGTGATTTCAGGTGCACGTGACCGCGACTCGGTGAACGCATTGAACCCACGTGGCACTGGAAACCATGCGCATCAACCGCGTTCGAGCCATTGTAGTTAATCGCTACCGGCAGGAAGTGGTACTGAATATTTGGCCAGCTAAACTCTTCGCGGCTACGAATAAAGCCGCCCGCTTCAAACTGGTTACTTGCTCCCACGCCGGTGCCGTTAAACAGCCACTCCGCACCAATCTTAGGCTGATTCCACCATTTCAAGGCCGGATAAAGCGATACCGGTTCTTTACACTCGTACTGCAGATACATCTCAAGGTGATCCTGCAGATTTTCACCGACGCCTGGCAGGTCGTGTACCACGGGAATATCGAACTGCTTCAGTAGCGCTGAGGCACCGACGCCGGAGCGTTGCAGAATTTGTGGTGAGGCAATGGCACCCGCACACAGCAGGACTTCACGACGTGCGTGAGCCGTGTGCAACGTATTGCTGTCACCGATTAAATACTCGACGCCAATCGCGCGCTTACCTTCAAACAAAATGCGGTCAGTCGTGGCATGTGTGGTGATTTTCAGGTTAGGGCGGCTTTTCGCCCTGTCCAAATAGCCGCGAGCGGTACTGGAGCGTCGGCCTTCAGGCGTCACAAACCGATCCATCGGGCCAAAGCCTTCTTGCTGATAACCGTTAAGGTCATCGGTACGCGGATAGCCCGCCTGAACGCCAGCCTGAATCATCGCTTCAAACAGAACGTTATTGCCTTTCTTCGGCGTAGTGACGCTGACCGGGCCGTCACCGCCATGGTAATCGTTGGCACCGGTATCGCGCGTTTCTGATTTACGGTAGTAGGGCAGGCAGTCCAGATAGCTCCAGTTCTCCAGCCCAGGCATGTCAGCCCAGTTGTCCAGATCCATGGCGTTACCGCGGATATAGCACATACCGTTGATCAGCGATGAACCGCCCAGGCCTTTGCCCCGGCCACATTCCATCCGGCGGTTGTTCATGTAGGGCTCAGGCTCTGTTTCGTACGCCCAGTTATAGCGTTTTCCCTGTAAAGGGTAAGCCAGGGCTGCAGGCATCTGGGTGCGAAAATCAAAACGGTAGTCAGGGCCGCCCGCTTCCAGCAGTAAAACATTTACGTTGCTGTCTTCGGTGAGTCGGGTAGCCAAAACATTCCCTGCGGATCCGGCTCCGATGATAATGTAATCAAATTCCATTCGTCGTTCCTCAGGTTAGGGGATTAAAATACAGACTGAAAACGCGTCAGTTCCACCTGAACCGACTTGACCTGGGTGTAGCTTTGCAGCGTCATCAGGCCGTTTTCACGTCCCACGCCAGAGTGCTTGTAACCGCCAACCGGCATTTCGGCGGCGGACTCACCCCAGGTGTTAATCCAGCAAATGCCGGCTTCAATCTGATGGATCACCCGGTGTGCGCGGTTCAGATCCTGCGTCACCAGACCGGCAGCCAGGCCGAACTCGGTGTCATTGGCGCGGCGCACCACTTCGTCTTCAGAGGTGTAACTCAGAATCGACATGACCGGGCCAAAGATTTCTTCACGGACAATCTTCATCTCATCACGGCAGTCGCTGAATACGGTGGGTTCAACCCAGGCACCCTGATCAAAGCCTTCGCCGGTTAAGCGCTTACCGCCGCACAGCAGACGTGCGCCTTCTTCAATGCCAGATGCAATAAAGCGCATGACATTATCACGGTGGCTAAAGCTGACCAGCGGACCAAAGTTAGTGTCAGGATCGCGCAGGTCGCCTGCTTTAATACGTGCAATGCGCTCAAGAATCCTGGCCTCAAAGGCAGACTGCAGCGCGGCAGGCACAAACACCCGCGTACCGTTGGTGCACACCTGGCCAGAACTGTAGAAGTTGGCCATCATGGCAATATCGGCTGCCAGGTCGAGATCGGCATCATCAAAAATAATCAGCGGAGACTTACCGCCCAGCTCCATCGTGACGTCTTTCAGCGTGGAACCTGCCGCGTTCGCCATGACTTTCTTGCCACTGACCACACCGCCGGTGAATGACACCTTATCAATGCCCGGATGTTCGGTCAGCAGTTGGCCGGTGACCGCGCCGGTGCCCGGCAGCACGTTAAACACACCATCTGGCACGCCGGCTTCTGTGTAGATTTCAGCCAGTTTCAGCGCCGTCAGCGGGGTAACTTCGCTGGGTTTAAAGATCATGGCGTTGCCCGCCGCCAGCGCTGGCGCAGACTTCCAGAGTGCAATCTGAACCGGGTAATTCCAGGCACCGATGCCTGCGACAACGCCTAGTGGTTCGCGGCGGGTATAAACAAATGAGGTATCACGCAGCGGAATTTGTTGGCCTTCCAGCGCAGGGATCAGCCCAGCGTAATATTCCAGCACGTCGGCACCGGTAACGATGTCAACGCTTGCGGTTTCACTGAACGGCTTACCGGTATCAAGCATCTCCAGTTCAGCCAGCTCATCATTGCGCTCGCGCAGGATATCAACCGCACGACGTAGAATGCGTGAACGTTCCATTGCGGTCATGGCCGCCCAGACTTTTTGTCCTTTTCGGGCAGCGGCAACGGCGCGATCGACATCCTCGCGTCCGGCGATCTGAACATCAGCCAGTACCTCACCGTTAACCGGGTTAATGCTCTGGAAGGTTTCACCAGAGGTAGCGGCAACGTAAGTACCATTGATGTAGAGTTGTTGCTCGTTGAATCGGGACATAATTTCTCCTGGTTCCGTTACTCGTGTTCGCCAGCTAACTGCTGACGAATGAATTGGGTGGTCAGTGTCCGGGCGGTAGCCGGGTCAAAAGGCTTTCCGCTCAGTGCGGCGCGTAGCCACAGGCCATCTATCATGGCGGCCAGCCCGTGGGCGGCAAGGCGGGCCTTTTCTTTGGGCAACTGGCGGCGAAATTCCACTGCCAGCGCTGAAAACAAGCGCCGGTGGCTGACCCGTTCCAGCCGTCGAAGCTGAGGCTGATGCATGCTGCTTGACCAGAAATCAAGCCAGGCTTTCATTACCGCGCGTTCCACCTGACTTTCGTCAAAATTGCCGTCGACGATAGCGCGCAGCCGGACTTCTGCCGAAGCCTGCGCCAGTGGAGCCAGCCGATGCGCGACCGCTTCACGCAGTTGTCGGGTTACATCGCGCATGGTGGCTTCCAGCAAGCCATTCTTGTCCTTGAAATAATGACTAATGATGCCCGTTGAAACGCCTGCGCGCCGCGCAATCTGGGCAATGGTGGCATCATTAATGCCGACTTCATTGATGGTGCCCAGCGTGGCATCAATCAACTGCCGACGTCGTATTGGCTGCATCCCTACCTTTGGCATGACTTTCACTCCAGCCTGAAACCGAGCCTCTATTTAAACTTTTTTTGATTGGATGTTCAATATAAATAGAAACCTTGTTAGGATGATGTGTCTTAAAAGTTGAGTAAGTGAAGCGGTAAGTGTGGCAGATTTGCTAGTTTTGACCAGAATGTAACAGCAGGAAACGAAGCGTAAAAAAACACATGCCGCCAGGGCGCCGGATTTTTAACCGGATTGATCTCTTGCAGAATTTACAAGCCAACAACCAGAGGTAAACGATGACGAGTCCACCAACTAGTGAAAAAGACAGAATCAATCCTGTAGTGTTTTACACATCGGCAGGATTGATTCTGACGTTTTCACTCATCACCATTCTGTTTAGCAACGAAGCTGCAGGCTGGATTTTAAAGGCAGTTAACTGGGTGTCAGCCGCGTTTGGCTGGTATTACATGCTGGCGGCAACGCTGTACATTGTCTTTGTGGTTTATATGGCGTGTTCGCGCTTCGGCTCGATCAAGCTGGGGCCAGAGCAGTCAAAGCCTGAGTTCAGTGTACTGAGTTGGTCGGCGATGCTGTTCGCCGCCGGTATCGGTATTGACCTGATGTTCTTTTCGGTAGCGGAACCTGTTTCACAGTATATGCAGCCGCCGGAAGGTGCAGGGCAGACCATGGAGGCGGCCCGCCAGGCGATGGTCTGGACGCTGTTCCACTACGGCTTAACCGGCTGGTCAATGTATGCCTTAATGGGCATTGCGCTGGGTTATTTTAGCTACCGTTATAATCTGCCGTTAACCATCCGCTCGGCGCTGTATCCTATCTTTGGAAAGCGCATTAACGGCCCGATTGGACATACCGTGGATATTGCGGCGGTTGTCGGCACGATTTTTGGTATCGCAACCACGCTCGGCATCGGCGTTGTTCAGCTGAATTACGGGCTGAAGGTGTTGTTTGATGTTCCCGAAGGGCTGACCGCCCAGACGGCCCTGATCATTCTGTCGGTGGTTATCGCGACCATCTCTGTTACCTCTGGCGTGGACAAAGGTATCCGTATTCTGTCCGAGCTGAATGTGGCACTGGCACTTGGCCTGATTCTGTTTGTCCTGTTTGCCGGTGATACCAGCTTCCTGCTTAATGCGCTGGTCCTTAATGTGGGCGACTATATCAACCGCTTTATGGGCATGACGCTGAATACCTTTGCTTTTGATCGGCCAACACAGTGGATGAACAGCTGGACACTGTTTTTCTGGGCCTGGTGGGTTGCCTGGTCGCCATTCGTTGGCCTGTTCCTGGCGCGTATTTCACGTGGTCGTACCATCCGTGAGTTCGTTCTTGGCACGCTGGTGATTCCTTTTACCTTTACGCTGCTTTGGCTGTCTGTATTCGGTAACGCCGCCCTGTATGAAATTATTCATGGCGACGCGGGCTTTGCCCAGGAAGTGATGACGCACGCAGAGCGCGGTTTCTATAGCCTGCTGGCCCAGTATCCGGCGTTTAAGCTGAGCGCATCGGTGGCAACCATTACCGGTATGTTGTTCTACGTCACCTCGGCGGATTCCGGTTCGCTGGTGTTAGGTAACTTCACCTCAAAACTGAAAGACATCAACAGCGATGCGCCCAACTGGCTGCGTATCTTCTGGTCGGTGGCGATTGGTGTGCTGACGTTGAGTATGCTGATGACCAACGGCATCACTGCGTTGCAAAATGCCACGGTGATTATGGGGCTGCCGTTTAGCTTCGTGATCTTCTTTGTGATGGCGGGATTGTATAAGTCACTCAAGGTAGAGGACTACCGTCGTGCCAGTGCGACACGCGATACTGCGCCTTACCTGGCACATGCGACCGATCGTCTGACCTGGAAAAAACGCCTGTCGCGGCTGATGAACTACCCCGGCTCGCGTTACACCCTGAAGATGATGGAAGAGACCATCTTCCCTGCCATGCAGGAAGTGGCAAAAGAGCTGGAGCTGCGTGGCGCCAGGGTTTCGCTGGATAAGGTGGCGGCTGACGACGAGCATCCGCTGGGTTATCTGGATTTGCGCGTTCAGTTGGGCGACGAGCAGGACTTCCTCTACCAGGTCTGGCCGCAGCAATACTCGGTACCTGGTTTTACCTACCGGGCGCGTAGCGGTAAGTCCACCTATTACCGGCTGGAAACCTTCCTGCTGGAAGGCAGTCAGGGCAATGACCTGATGGACTACAGCAAAGAGCAGGTGATTATTGATATCCTCGATCAATATGAACGTCACCTGAACTTTATCCACCTCCATCGCGAGGCACCGGGAAGCAACATTACCTTCCCCAACGCCTGAGTCAGCAGCCCGTAAGCCGAGAGGTTTACGGGCTTTTTTCATAGTCGGAATAGTCCCGACCTAAACCGTCACAAAATCAACTATCTTTAAAGATTACAGGACACCGATTACCGTGGTTGACAGGGAGTCGTATGCGAAAAATTCTTAGAACATTTCTGCCGCTTTACACCACTACGTTGCTGATGCTACTGGGGTCGGGGTTGCTGACGACCTATGTGTCGCTGCGCCTGGCGCATGAACAGGTTAACGGGGCGGTGATCGGCGCGATTATCGCAGCCTATTACATTGGCCTGGTGATCGGCGGAAAAGTGGGGCACAACCTGATTGCGCGCGTCGGCCATATTCGTGCGTATGTGGCCTGTGCCGGTATTATCACCGCGTCAGTGATAGGGCACGGTCTGACAGACTTTATACCGCTATGGGTTTTTCTGCGTCTGATTATCGGCCTGTGCATGATGTGTCAGTACATGGTGCTGGAAAGCTGGCTCAATGATCAGGCGGAATCTTCACAGCGCGGCCTGATTTTTGGCTTCTATATGGTGGCAACCTACCTTGGGTTGAGTAGTGGCCAGGTGGTGCTGACGCTGCAAAGCGGGTTTGGTATCAATACGTTGTTGATTGTGGCCCTGTGTTTTGCGCTCTGTCTGGTGCCCATCGCCCTGACAACGCGCACCCATGTGCGGCCCATGTCGCCCGCGCCCATGGAGCTGAGCTATTTTATTCGCACGATTCCAAAGTTGCTCAGTACCACCTTGTTAACTGGTATGGTGGTCGGTGCGTTTTATGGTCTGGCACCGGTTTACGCCAGCAGTAAAGGGTTCAGCGATGCCCAAACCGGGATATTCATGAGCCTGACTATTTTCGCCGGGCTGGTTTCACAGTTTCCCCTCAGTTGGCTGTCCGATCGCTACGACCGCCAGCGACTGTTGTTCTATATTTCCGTCGTATTGATGCTGGCCTGTCTGCCGCTGGTTGTATTGCCAAACCTCTCTTTCAACTGGGTGCTGGGCATCGCGTTTGTTGCCAGCATGGTGCAGTTTTCGCTTTATCCTTTACAGGTCGCTCTGGCTAACGATCAGGTGGCTGCCGAGCAGCGCGTGTCACTCACGGCCTGTTTATTGATGGCCTTTGGCATCGGTGCCAGTATCGGTCCTTTGCTGGTGGGGGCATTAATTCAGCCGTTTGGCAGCAACATGCTTTATCTGTTCTTCACCCTGTGTACGCTGCTGATTGCCGCATTGAGCTATATGAAAACGCCGCTTCCGTTGCCGACCACCGAAGTACCGCTGCCCCATGTGGTCTTGCCAGACAGCCTGGCGACATCGCCATTAGGCGCGGCGCTTAACCCGGTGCTGGAAGATGAGGCGATTCAGGCGGCGATGGTGAATAGCGACGAAGAGAACGAGGATGACGAAGAGAATAAAGAGGACGATGACGATCGGGGCAGCAAGGATACGCAAAATCAGGAACACGCTAACCGCTGATAAAATCCATACGGCATCCTGATGGCAAGATGAAAATCCTCGACAAGCGGTGCGGCTTTTGCCACGCTGACAGACGCTACCGCCAAGGAGGATGCCATGTTAGAACTGCGCCCTAACTGTGAACGCTGTGATACCGACTTGCCTGCCGCATCCTACGATGCGCGCATCTGTTCGTTCGAATGTACCTTTTGCGCTCCCTGTGCTGAGCAGCATCTTAAAGGGCTGTGTCCAAACTGTGGCGGGGAATTAGTCCGGCGGCCAATCCGGCCTGCGGCTAAACTGCTGACGCATCCCGCCAAACTGCGCAACGCATAAAGGCTGAACGCGCCGGCGGCGTCCGGCGTGGTCCTGTCCTGTTTAACGCATCTTCCATCACATCACGCCCGATTTAACCGCAATCCTGGGCCAAAAACAGGGCACGCAACGTGACAGTGTCACATTGCGTGCGTGCGCCTAGCGGAACAGCCTGCCATCACGCACCAGCTCGCGCGGGTAGCTGTTTTTAATGCGGCTACCAACACGTTTGGCCAGACCGAGCGGCTGATGTTGATAGGTCACTATCATTTCGTCGAGGGTTGGCGCATTTTCAGGATAGATATCACGACCGCGATACCATTCTTCGGCTTCCGCCGTGCTCAACGCAAACGTCTGCTCAGGGCGCGGTGAGGCCAGCGCGATAACCGCCTCGTGTTGCCAGCGATAGCCTTTTGCAAAGGTCTCTGCCAGCTTCAGGCCAATCCGCGAGAAGCGCACCTTACCTAACAGCGGTGTAACCGCGGTCGGGAACAGCCAAATCTCTTTATCACGCTGCCAGAGCTGCAAACTATCATCCCATTGAATGGCGACCTTCGCGGCTGCCTGCACAATCTCGCTTTCGAGCTTGCGGCTCAGGTGGCTAAACGGCAGCTTACCGACTTTATAAGTCGGTTCGGGCAAACGCTCGACGGACGCCGTTTTACGTAAGCGGGCGACGAAGAAACCTTCACTGTCAAACAGCTGAGGAAAAACGTGCAGGAAACCCTCATGCGTGGCTGCCCGCTCCGCACCTGCGAACAATGACTGCAAGGGGGCAATTTCGACGGCATTCGGATAGCGCTCAAGTAGCCCGGCCACCACCTGTTGGTTCTCAATCTGATTCAGGGTACAGGTGGAGTACACCAGCGTACCGCCTGGCTTCAGGGCATGAAACGCGCTGTCAATCAGATCGCGCTGGGTAGCGGCAATATCATGGGTGCTGGCAAGCGACCAGTTTTTCAGGGCATCAGCGTCTTTACGCATGACACCTTCGCCGGAGCAGGGCGCATCCAGCAAGATCGCATCAAACTGCTCCGGTAGCGCAGGTCCAAAGACGCGGGCATCAAAGTGCGTGAGTGCGCTATGGGTGACGCCGCAACGGGTAATATTGGCGTGCAACACTTTGACCCGGCTGGAAGAGAACTCATTGGCAAGGATGACGCCCTGATTATGCATACAGGCGGCAATCTGGGTGGTCTTTGAGCCGGGTGCCGCGGCCATGTCCATGACGCTCATCGCATCGGGGTGCGCATCAAACAATGCCGTTACCGGCAGCATCGAGCTGGCTTCCTGGATATAGAACAGGCCGCTCAGATGCTCGGCGACACTGCCCAATGGCAGGCTTTCATCCTCGCGGGTGATCCAGAATCCCTCTTTGCACCAGGGCACGGGCGTTAACTGCCAGCCGTAGTGGGCCGTTTGTGCCAGAAAGTCGCTCACGCTGATCTTTAAGGTGTTAACCCGCAGGCTGCGGCGCAAAGGCTGCAGGCTGATATCCATAAACTGCTGCAGGCTGGTGTCATCGGGCAAACTCTGGCGTATCAGGTCGAGGAAGTCGGCAGGGAAGCGTGAGGCGGAGTCGGACACGGATAGGTTCTCTTTGAGGCAAAGGTGGCAGTGTAGCACGCAGAAAGAAAACGGGCAGCCTGCGCTGCCCGTCTGTCTTAAGGCTGATTCGGGTCCGGAATCGCCGTTCCCCAGTTCCGCCACGCTTTAGGCGGTTCATCCTGCAACAGGAAGTGTTTATCTGCGGTCGCCTGCGGAGCCAGCGGCACCGTTGGCGGCGTAGCAAACTGAATACCACCGCGAATAAACTGCTGGAAGGTGCCGGTTTTCACCACACCACCAATCAGTCCAAAGTCCAGGTTGTAGCCAGAGGCCAGCCAGAATACGGAATTATTACGCACCAGATGTTGGTATTTCTTACTGATGCGCAGGGCGATCTGGACGCGGTCCGCCATATTACCCAGCGAGGTGCCGGTCACCGTACCCACTTCCACCCCGCGGAACAGCACCGGCGTCCCCAGTGACAGGGAACCCGCCTCGGTGGCATCGACATAGATGTTCAGGCCGTTGAGGTAACGTGAGTCGGTAATGGTGCTTTCCTGCAGCTCAAACGTCCGCGCGCCACGGCCTTTACCCGGATCGACGTTAACGTAGGGCTGCAGAATGGTTTCCAGATGATTGACGCCCGCAGCTGAAATCTCTGGCGACACGACGGAGAAACGGCTGTCGACGCGGGCGAAACTCTGGACATATTCAGGGTAAAGCACGGCTTTCGCCACCACCTGATTGTTGTCATTGCTCAGCGACAGTGACTCAATTTGCCCGACGTTAATCCCCAGGTAGCGAATTGGCATACCGGCGGACAGTTTGCTCGCGTCATAGGTATGTAACGTAATCTGGCTGCCGACCGCACGGGCCGCAGTTTCAGACGGATACAGCACCCGCTTAACGCCTTTATCGACTTTCGCGCCCGTCAGGTTATCAAAGCTGATGGCCCCTTTTAACGCACGGTTCAAAGGTGACGCCTGCACGGTTAAGCCGCTGCCGTTAAGCTGAACACGTGCGCCGCCTTCCGCCCAGAACACACTTTCGCCAGAGACCAGCTTGCGGTATTCCGGTTTGATGTGGACTGCAATATCAAACGCATCGGCTCGCGGCGTGACGTTGGTAATTTCACCCACCTGGAATTTGCGATAGAGCACGATGGAGCCAGCCTGCACGTCAGGTAAGCTTTTGGCGGTCAGCATGAGTGTGGTTGACGGGCCATCGCCGGTAATACCTTCTTCTGCGCGTTCGGCATCGGCAAACAACGGATAGGCCGTTTTGGGTGCGCCTTGCTTACCCGGCTCCAGGCGAATGCCACCGTCAACCCATTCGCGGGCGCTGGCACCCAGCACCTGCATGCCATCCAGACCAAACTTCACGTCAAGACGACTGTTGACAATGAATTTGCTGTCACCATGGACCAGTTGCCGCTGTTCAGGATCGACTGCGACCACAAAGTTAACGCCGTTTTCATCCAGATCTCGCGAAATCACCTGGCCAATTTTCAGGCCGTGTAACATCAGCGGCTGTCCCGCATCAATGCCATAGCTCTCGGGTGCACTGAGCTTAACCGTGAGGACATTGGGTTTTTGCAGTAACGTCTTGTTGGGCGCGACCACCGTGAAATGCTGCTGCGGCGCACCGTCGCCCGGCACCAGTTCAAAGGTGTTACCGGTGAGTAAGCTGCTCAGGCTGGTATCGGTAAGGCTGAGTTTAGGACTGCGCATCTCAATGCGGGTGCCTGCGCGCATCAGGCCCACGACCGACGGATCGATCGTCATCTCGCCCGTCACTTTACCGCCATCCTGCAAATTCAGCTTGGTCAGGGTGCCCACTTCTAAGCCCTGGTACATCAGCGGCGTCCGGTTTGCTGAGAGATTATCCCCGCTGGGAAGATCAAGTGATATCAGCACGCCGCGCTGGCTGTGTGCCAGATCGGGATACAGCTGGTAGTTCTGATCGGTTTTCGCGGCTTCAGCGCCGTCAGGGGAGTCGAAGGCGATAGCGCCGTTGACCAGTGCCGCCAGGCTTTCAAGCTGGACTTTGGCACCGCTCAGGCTGACGTCAGCGTTCATCCCCGACACATTCCAGAAGCGGCTGTTGGTTTTCACCAGGTTCACGAAGCGACGTTCAATAAGGACGTCAATCGAAACGCCGTTATTTTGACCGTTGATGCTGTAATCATAAACCCGGCCTACCGGGATTTTACGGTAATACACCAGCGAGCCGGTATTCAGCGAGCCGAGGTCAGGTGAATGCAGGTGAATCATCAGCTCACCGGTGTTCACGCGGTATTTGGGCTGGGTATCCAGTGCGGTGAAGGTGTCACTTTCTTTACCATCACCTGGCATCATGCCGATGTAGTTACCGCCAACCAGCGCGTCAAGACCGGACACACCCGCCAGCGAGGCTTTCGGCGTGACCAGCCAGAACTGCGTATTTTCACGCAGCGCATCGCGCATATCGCTTTTGATGCTGGCTTTGATCTGAATCTTGCTGTAGTCATCGCTCAGATTGATGCCCTGCACCGTACCGACTTCCACGCCCTGATAGCGAATAGGCGTCCGCCCAGGCACGATGCCATCGGCCGTCTGGAAATTGATAGAAATGGTGGTGCCGCGCTCCTGAAAGCTTGTCCAGAGCAACCAGCCCGCAATCAGCATTGCGATAATGGGCAGAAGCCAAAAAGGCGAAATCTTACGCTTATTGCGCAGCGTAGCATTAGTCGGTGTAGTCGGCGTTTCCTGTTGCATGTGCATCCCAGAGCAGGCGGCTATCCAGCCACTCAACGGCCATAATGGTCAGGACAACAGCAGCGCCAAAGTAAAACGCGGCTGGTCCCATGGTAAAAGCCAGCAGTTGATCACGGTTGACCAACGACATGGTTAGTGAAATGACAAACAGATCCAGCATAGACCAGCGTCCAACCCAGGTAACAAAACGCAACAGGCGAATGCGGGTTTTCATGCCTTGCTCGCAGCGGAAATGGATACTGATCAGCAGCGCCAGCATCACCAGCACTTTGGTAAACGGGACTAAAATACTGGCGATAAATACCACGGCGGCCACGGGAACGTTACCGGAGGCCAGCGAAAGGATACCGGAAAAAATCGTGTCCTCCCGGCGCGAACCATTCAGATACACCACAGAAATCGGCAGCAGATTTGCCGGAATCAACAGCACGATAGAAGCGATCAGTGCGGCCCAGGATTTTTGTAAGCTGTGGCGACGCCGAAAGTCGAGCGGCGTATGACAGCGCGGACAGCGCCCGCGCGCATCAGGAATGTCGGTATAGTGACAGTTGAGGCAGACCTGCAAATCGTCCCGGCGCGTCACCTGAGGCTGTTGTGGGTAAAAATGTTCCCAGAGTTGCTCCATGTTCAGATGGATCAGGGTTATCACGCTCAGCACGGTTAACGCCACATAGGCCACCAGCCCATAGCCCAGTTCAAGATCGGCATAATCCTGCACTTTGATTGAGGCCACGGCAATGCCAATCAAAAAAATATCCAGCATGACCCATTCTTTAAGCTTATCCAGCATCAACAATACCGGACGGAGGTTCATGCCTAAACGCTGACCCAGCGCCAGGTAGCCGATGCCCGCCACCAGGGTGACCGGCGCACCGATAGTACAGAACGCCACCATCGAGGCCGTCAGAACATTGCCCTGCAGCGTCATCTGCACGATGCCTTCCAGCACGCTGGCATTAATGCGCATACCCAGGAGGCGAATGTCGATGAGCGGCATGCTAAAAGCAAAAGGCATCAGCACCAGCATGGTGGCCGCCATCGCCAGTAAACGCGTCATTGACCAGTCACGGCCGCTCACAATCTGCGCGTTGCAGCGGGGGCAGTGCGCTGACTGATGCGATTTCACATCTGGTAAGGAAAAAAGGGTATCGCATTGCGGACAACGCTGATAACGTGCGTGAGGCAATGTCTGGCTGATAGCGTGAATTTTCATCATTAAGTGCAAGTTTCGCTTATTGTCATTAACGCAAAGGGTCAGTAAGACATCGCCTGGGTACCTGTCTTGGGTATCACGCTTCGATCCACAGAATGTTAAGGTTATAGTAACTAACGCTATGATTCACCTTATGGCTATGGATTTTTAGTGCTTATTTTTAACAAGCGGAGTGGTTAGCCGCTCGGATGTCACTAGTAACGGTTGAATAATGAACAAAACTGCCTTTTACGCCGATTTAGATCGCGATATGCGCGCCTTACTGGCGGGAGAAACGGCGTTCCTCGCCGCGATGGGTAATTTTAGCGCGCTGTTGTATGAACGTCTTGAAGGCGTGAACTGGGCAGGCTTCTACCTGCTGACGGAAGCGGACACGCTGGTACTTGGCCCGTTCCAGGGTAAGATTGCCTGCGTCCGCATTCCGGTGGGTAAAGGAGTTTGTGGTACGGCACTGGCGCAGGAACAGGTTCAGCGTGTTGATGATGTCCATGCTTTCCCCGGACACATCGCCTGCGATGCGGCCAGTAATGCAGAAATTGTGATTCCTCTGAAAATAAACGGTCAGGTTGTCGGCGTTCTGGACATCGACAGCGTGGAATACAATCGCTTTGATAGTGAAGATGAAAAAGGGCTGGTCGCCTTGACTAACGGGCTTTGCGACGTGCTCGCGAACAGTGACTTAGAAAAATATTTGCAACTGACGCGCAGCTAATCGACTGGATTGCATGGCATTTGGCGATGTTGTCATTATAATGTCGCCTGTTCATGCCTGCTCTGGTCGGCAAACCCGTAGTAATCAGGAAATTTCATGGAAAATCAACCTAAGTTGAATAGCAGTAAAGAAGTCATTAGCTTTCTGGCGGAGCGCTTTCCGCACTGCTTTAGCGCTGAAGGTGAAGCGCGTCCGCTCAAAATCGGTATCTTTCAGGATCTGGTAGAGCGCGTTCAGGGCGAAATGAACCTGAGCAAAACGCAGTTGCGTTCGGCCCTGCGCCTTTATACCTCCAGCTGGCGTTATCTCTACGGTATCAAAGCGGGCGCAACCCGCGTGGATCTCGATGGAAACCCATGTGGTGTGCTCGATGAGCAGCACGTGGAGCATGCCCGCAAGCAGCTTGAAGATGCGAAAGCGCGTGTTCAGGCACAACGCGACCAGCAGCGAGCCGCGCGTCGTGAAGCCGGTGAAGGCGAAGAAGGTGCATCTGCACCACGTCGCCCACGTAAACCTGCTCCGCGTAAACCGGCAGAAGGTGAGGCCGCGCGTAAGCCGCGTCCACAGTCTGCTGAGCGTCCTACTGCATCACAGAATCGCAAACCGGCACCACGCCCGGAGCAGCAGGCTAAACCCATCACTGATACCTCAACTTTGCAACCCGGCCAGAGTATTAAAGTTAAAGCAGGCAAAAGTGCGATGGACGCGACCGTTCTGGAAGTATCAAAAGACGGCGTCCGGGTGCAGCTCGCTTCCGGCATGGCAATGATTGTGCGCGCAGAACATTTGCAGTTCTGAAACGGAGGCTGACCCCGGCATGAACACCCTTTTAAAAGTTGGATTGATCGCGGGCCTGCTGTTGTCAGGCCCTTCCTTTGCGGCCGAGAACATCACGCGTGCCGATCAAATTCCTCAATTGCACGAGGACCCGCAGGATCCGACGGTGAGCGAGCGTGTGACCTCGCGGTTTACCCGTTCTCACTACCGCCAGTTCGATCTTGACGGTACGTTTTCCGCTAAGATTTTTGATCGCTACCTGAATATGCTCGACTACAGCCACAACGTATTGTTGGCGTCGGATGTCGCGCAGTTTGCCAGCAAGAAAGCCCAACTGGGTGATGAGCTGCGTAGCGGTAAACTGGATATTTTCTACGATCTTTATAATCTGGCGCAGAAACGCCGCTTTGAGCGCTATCAGTATGCGCTCACGGTGCTGGCTCGCCCGATGAACTTTTCCGGCAATGACACGATCGATATTGACCGTGCTAAAGCTCCGTGGCCGAAAGATCAGAGCGAGTTAAATGCGCTGTGGGACGCCAAGGTCAAATACGATGAGCTGAGCCTTAAACTCGCTGGGAAAGACGAAAAAGAAATTCGTGAAGTGCTGACCAAACGCTATAACTTTGCGATACGCCGTCTGGCGCAGAGCAACAGTGAAGATGTGTTCCAGCTGGCCATGAATTCGTTTGCTCACGAAATCGATCCGCACACCAACTATCTCTCGCCGCGTAATACCGAGCAGTTCAATACTGAAATGAGTTTGTCGCTCGAAGGTATTGGTGCCGTGTTGCAGATGGATGATGACTATACCGTTATCAACTCGATGGTGGCAGGCGGTCCGGCGGCGAAAAGCAAAGCCATTACCGTTGGCGACCGGATTGTCGGCGTCGGTGAACCGGGCAAGCCAATGGAAGACGTGATCGGCTGGCGTCTGGATGATGTGGTCGCCAAAATTAAAGGGCCGAAAGGCAGCAAGGTTCGCCTTGAGGTTCTGCCTGCAGGCAAAGGCACCAAGACCCGCATTGTGACGTTAACGCGTGAGAAAATCCGTCTGGAAGATCGCGCCGTTAAAATGAGCGTTCATAACGTCGGTAAACAGAAAGTCGGCGTGCTGGACATTCCGGGCTTCTACGTTGGCCTGACCGATGACGTTAAGGTCCAGCTGCAGAAACTGCAGAAGCAGAATGTGGACAGCATTGTTATTGACCTGCGTACCAACGGCGGCGGTGCGCTGACCGAAGCGGTTTCGCTTTCCGGCCTGTTTATACCCAGCGGCCCGGTTGTGCAGGTGCGTGATAACAACGGCCACGTGCGCCAGGACAGCGACAACGACGGCATTGTTTACTATAAAGGCCCGCTGGTGGTGCTGGTTGATCGCTTCAGTGCTTCAGCATCAGAAATCTTCGCGGCTGCCATGCAGGATTATGGACGTGCGCTGATTGTTGGCGAGCCGACGTTTGGTAAAGGTACCGTTCAGCAGTATCGTTCTCTGAACCGGATTTACGATCAGATGCTGCGCCCGGAATGGCCGGCACTGGGTTCGGTGCAGTACACGATTCAGAAGTTCTATCGCATCAACGGTGGCAGTACTCAGCGCAAAGGCGTTACGCCTGACCTGCTGATGCCGACCGGCGTAGAAGCGGCAGAAACGGGCGAGAAGTTCGAAGATAACGCGTTACCGTGGGACAGCATTACGGCCGCCACGTACACCAGGACCGGTGATGTCAAAGCGCTGGCACCGCAGCTGACCAAAGAACACGACGAACGTATCGCTAAAGATCGCGAGTTCCAGTACATCATGAAGGACATCGCTCGCTTTAATGCCATGAAAGACAAACGCAATATCGTGTCACTCAATCTTGCCCAGCGTGAGAAAGAGAATCATGAAGAAGATGCACTGCGTCTGGAACGGATTAATGCGCGCTATCAGGCTGAAGGTAAAAAGCCGCTGAAAAGCCTGGATGATTTACCGAAGGACTATAAAGAGCCCGATCCTTATCTGGATGAAACGGTCAAAATTGCCAATGATCTGGCGCAACTGGAGAAGTCATTACCCGACGCTCCCGCGGCAAAGACCAACTAACGGCATCAGATTGACGAAAAGCACCGCTCAGCGCGGTGCTTTTTTTTATCATTAATTTGGCAGTGATTAGCGCAGTTAATGTGTTCTTCCGGGCGGTTTTCGGCAGGTTACGCGGAAGGTTGTGTCATATTGTAAAGTTATGTCTTTTTAGGCACTTAAACGTTAAGGTCGCTTGAAAACCCGCGTAATGCTCATAGGATATGTATCCGCGCATGAGCGCATGAACTACTGAGGAAGATTAACCGTTATGATGCGTATTGCTCTTTTCCTGCTGACCAACCTGGCTGTGATGTTGGTATTCGGGCTGATTCTCAGCCTGACAGGAATTCAGTCAAGCAGTGTTCAGGGCCTGATGATAATGGCAGGTCTGTTTGGCTTCGGCGGTGCGTTTGTCTCACTGCTGATGTCGAAGTGGATGGCGCTCCGTTCGGTCGGTGGTGAAGTGATTGAACAACCACGCAATGAAACCGAGCGTTGGTTACTTGAGACCATTGGCCGCCAGGCACAGCAAGTGGGCATCGCGATGCCACAGGTCGCTATTTACCACGCGCCGGATATCAATGCGTTTGCAACCGGTGCGCGACGTAATGCTTCCCTCGTCGCCGTTTCTACCGGCCTGCTGCAAAACATGAGCCGGGATGAGGCGGAGGCCGTGCTGGCGCATGAAGTTGCGCACATTGCGAACGGCGACATGATTACCATGACGCTGATTCAGGGTGTGGTGAACACCTTTGTTATCTTTGTGTCGCGCATCCTGGCACAGATTGCGGCCGGTTTTATGTCCGGCAACCGTGATGGTGAAGAAAGCAGCAACGGTAATCCGCTGGTGTACTTTGCCGTTTCCATGGTGCTTGAGCTGGTGTTTGGTATCCTTGCCAGCATTATTACCATGTGGTTTTCACGCCATCGTGAATTCCATGCCGATGCCGGTTCGGCCAAACTGGTTGGGCGCGAGAAGATGATTGCGGCTTTGCAGCGTCTGAAAACCAGCTATGAGCCACAGGAACCCAGCAGCATGATGGCGTTTTGTATCAACGGTAAAGGAAAGTCATTTAGCGAACTCTTTATGTCCCATCCGCCGTTAGACAAACGTATCGAAGCGCTGCGTAGCGGCGAATATCTGAAGTAAACCCCGATAAAAAGGCGACTGCTCAGTCGCCTTTTTTGTCGCCGGACTCAGGACGCTTTCATCCTTGACAGGCTGAGCAGGGCGGCGACGGTAGAGAATCCCCCGGCTAGTAACAGCGAGGCGTGGGTTCCGCCATTTCCCATCAGATTGAACAGCAACGCAACCAGCGCTGCACCGCTGCTCTGCCCCAGTAAACGTGCCGTTCCTAGCATACCGCTGGCACCGCCGCTGCGGTTGCGCGGGGCTGCGGTGACGATGGTGTGGTTATTGGGTGACTGAAACAGGCCAAAACCTGCACCGCACAGCATCATGCGCCAGATAATATCACTATCCTCAGGCTGGGCCGGCATCCGGGCGAGCAGGAACAGCCCGACAGCAAACAGAGCCAGACCAATGCCGCCCAGTAAACCGGCATGCACCCGCTCAATCAGGCGGCCAGCCACCGGCGAAAGCAGCATGGTGGCCAGCGGCCAGGGCGTCAACAGCAAGCCCGTAGCAACTTCATCACGACCCAGTACGCTTTGCAGATAGAAAGGCAGTGAAACCATGGCCAGCATCTGGGCGCAGAAAGAGCACACTGATGTGCAGATAGACAGGGCGAAAATGGGAATACGCAATAAATCGACCGGCAGTAACGGCACCGCCATCGCTAACTGGCGACGAATAAAGAAATAACCCACCAGGATGACCACCACCACTTCACTGGCTATCAGCCAGTGCAATTGTCCCTGTGCAAAGCCGCCCAGCGCAGAAATCAACAGGCCGAAAAAAAGCGCATTCATCACGGCACTGATGACATCAAACTTCTGTGTTTTTGCCCGCTGTGGGTTATCCGGCAGGTAGCGTAACGCCAGCCACAGTGTCACCGCACCGAGCGGCAGGTTAACCAGGAATAACCAGCGCCAGCTGGCGAACGAGAGAATGGCCGCCGCAACTGTAGGCCCGGCGGCGGTTGAGATCGCGACCAGCAGTGCGTTAATGGCGATCCCGCGTCCCAGATAGCGGGGCGGATAGATAATGCGTATCAGGGCCGTATTCACGCTCATTATCGCGGCACCGCCCAACCCCTGCATGACGCGCGCCACGGTCAGCATCGTCAGCGAGGACGACAGGGCGCAGAATACGGAGGTCGCGACAAACACCACCAGGCCGAACTGATACACGCGACGGTAGCCGACGATATCACCCAGAAATGACAATGACAGCAGCGAAGAAACAATGGCGATCTGATAGGCGTTAATCACCCACACCGACTGGGCCGGACTGGCCTGCAGTTCACGTGAAATGGTGGGAAGCGCCACGTTGGCAATCGAACCGTCTAACACCGCCATGATGAGGCCAATGGCGATCGTCAGAATGGCCCAGTACCGTTGTGGCACAGCAAGTCCGCCGTCTGAAGAAGAGAGTGACATAGAGGCTAATATTAAAGGGGGTGAATATCATGATCCTAATCAATTACCGGACAAAATGCATCGCGCCGGGCCGAAAAATATATTTTGCAGATGTTACAGGCGTTGAAGGATTGCTGGGGCAATGTCGGCCCATCTATACTGCAACCTCGTTCCGTTTTTTTTGAAACACGTATTCAAGGTGGCACATGGTTCCTGATGAAAAGGACAAACAGCCTGATTCGGTCTCGTCGGTGCAAAAGGTGTTTGGCATTTTGCAGGCATTAAGTGACGCGCGCGAACATGGGATTACCGAGCTGGCTCAACGGCTGATGATGTCGAAAAGCACCGTTTACCGTTTCCTGCAAACCATGAAGTCACTGGGTTATGTGGCCCAGGAAGGGGAAAGCGAGAAATACTCGCTGACGCTAAAACTGTTTGAGGTGGGATCGAAAGCGCTGCAGAACATCGATTTGATTCGCAGTGCCGATGTGCAGATGCGGGAATTGTCCCGCCTGACCAAAGAAACGATTCATTTGGGCGCGCTGGATGACGAGAGCATCGTCTATGTTCACAAGATCGATTCGTTGTATAACCTGCGCATGTCGTCGCGTATCGGTCGCCGTAATCCGCTGCACTCTACCGCGCTGGGTAAGGTGTTATTAGCATGGCGCAGCCGTGATGACGTCAACGAGATTCTGCAGCGCATGACGTTTAGCATTCATACCGCCAATACACTTTCTGACGCGGGTGCGCTGCTGGAGGCGCTGAGTCAGGTGAAGCAGCAGGGTTATGGTGAGGATAACGAAGAGCAGGAAGCGGGCGTGCGCTGTATCGCCGTGCCCATTTTTGATCGCTTTGGCGTGGCCGTCGCCGGGCTGAGTATCTCTTTTCCCACCATTCGCTTCTCAGAGTCGAATAAGCAGACTTATGTAATGATGCTGCAAGACGCGGGACGACGTCTTTCCGCCGAGCTGGGTTATCACGATTACACGTTTTCGTAAAAAAAGCGGGCCAGTTGGCCCGCTTCAGTGCGATCAGTTATCAACCACTTCACTACTTTTCTTCAACAGCGGGCAGTCGGTCACGCCCACTACGCCGCTGTCTGTGTGCAGATACTGTGCCGTGATCATGCCCCGTGCGGTAAGGTAGTTACACTTAAGTCCCAGTCCCGCCGCATTCTTATTACTGCCAGCCAGAATGCCATAGCCGGTAAACAGCATCGCCAGCCAGATAATCCCCACAACAATAATCGCCCGAATAAACAGTTTCATTGTATCTCCTTATGATACCTAACGCAGCGTTCCAGTGACTGCTGCCTGACATGATGTACCGCAGCAGCATGCCTCGCTTTTACGCGGGAAGCGATCAGAGATAACTGAAATGAGCAGAATGATGCCCATCCCTTACTCCGCCATTATCTTTTACTGCGCCGCAGGGTAGAATAGACGGTCGCACCTTTTATGGTGGTTTCACCTGGTATCTTGAGGAAGTTATGAATGAGTTAGCCGCTAATGCGGGTCCTGTGGTCAGCTATGGCGTGATGGGGATAATGCTGATTGTGGCATTGATCCTGTGGTTCTACGTTAACCGCGCCAGCGTTCGGGCAAATGAACAGATTGCGTTGCTGGCGTCGCTGCTGGAAGAGCAAAAGAAACAAAACGCCCTGCTGAAGCGTTTGATCGAGAAGCAAAGTGGTACGTCAGAGCAAAAAACTGACGCGCAGCCGGAAAATGGCGATTTTATTCGCCTCATTCCGGAACGTTAACGCCTGCATGGAGGCCGGATGGCCTGGAAGAATCCCTGGTTTGACAGCAGTAAAGCCCATCACACACCGGCGGGTTTTCGCAACCCCGAACCTGACACACGCCAGCAGGGTGACCTGAAGTGCTGGCGTAAGGAACGTAAAGCCCAGGGATTACCCCATCCGCCTCAGCGGGGTTATGACGACTTTATTGCGCAGTGGTGGCAACCTGCCGACCTGAGCGGTGAGGATGACCGGCTCTGGTGGCTGGGCCATGCTGCGCTGTTGTTGCGGCTGAATCAACGCTATATATTAATCGATCCTGCGCTTTCCCTGCGGGCATCGCCTCTGCCGTTTATCGGGCCAGAACGGAAAACGCCGTCCCCGCTGACCATCAGTCAGTTGCCTCGTCTGGATTACGTGCTGATCTCCCATAATCATTACGATCATCTGGATAAGCCAACCATCAAGCAGATCGTACGCCATTTTCCTGAGGCTGTTTTTCTGGTGCCCTTGGGTCTGGCGGACTGGTGTAAACGTCGTGGGGTTAAACAGGTGCACGCGCTGGACTGGTGGCAACACAAGGCGATGGGTGGGATTCAGTTTGATGCGGTACCGGCCCGCCACTGGAGTATGCGCACCTTTACCGATCGCAACCGATCTCTCTGGTGCGGTTGGGTCATTAAAACCGACTCAGTGCGTTTTTGGTTCTCGGGTGACAGTGGCTACACGGAAAATCTTCATGCCATTGCAGAACGTCACGGCCCGTTCAATCTGGCCGCGCTGCCCGTCGGGGCCTATGAACCCCGCTGGTTTATGGGGGCACAACATATGGACCCTCAACAGGCGGTGGCGTTGTGGCGGGCAATCGGCCAGCCTCTTACTGTCCCAATCCATTGGGGGGTTTTTGAACTGGCCGATGAATCGCTGGATGCGCCTCCGGCGGAATTGCAGCGTGTTTTAACGCAAAGCGGTGAAGCGAGCAGGCACTTTACGCCATGGCAGATTGGCGAGAGCCGCAGCCTGACATATATCAACCCGATTAATCCGTCGTGATAACATTCTCGTCAGACGCCGCTACGTGTTGACTGGAATCCATTTTAATATCCTACATGGCGCAGGCCTAATTCAAAAAACGCCTGCGCGCAAGCTATAAATGATTGCGTTCACGCTCAACTTATGATTTTGCTGAAAATAATATTTATATGTGTACGGAATAAGTTTTGTTGTACAAGCTTGCCGCAATAGATTACTCGCGCTTCACTTATCTGCTCCTTTATTTGGTGCAATATTGCCATATTAGTGCAATGTTATTTTTTTAATGTTATCCATCGCGAGTGAGGTGGGTAAGGGAGTCAGATATCATCCTGTCCGGGCAGGAAAGCATTATTTTATAGTGATGTCAGGGCTATTACTGGCGTTCGCTATCCAGGGTTTTGTACCAGGAAGTACATTCTCTGGGAGCCACTTTGCAATTATGCAAAAAGCGCCGGTCAGGCATATAAAAATGGCTTGCCATTATTTAGCGGATATGTGATAACAATTCGTGGGTTAAACGAGGTACAGTTCTGTTTATGTATGGCATCTTCAGTAAAGAAGTTACGAGTAAAGACGTTGACGTTGAATACCGCTTCCTTGCCGAACTTTAATCAGTGCCTCATTCAGTAATGTCTCTGTTTTATCTGTAGGTTAGCCTCCGGGCAAAATAAACACTTTAAGGAATTAGTAAAATGGCAAAGATTAAAGGTCAGGTTAAGTGGTTCAACGAGTCTAAAGGCTTCGGTTTTATCACTCCAGCTGACGGTAGCAAAGATGTGTTCGTACACTTCTCTGCTATTCAGGGCAACGGTTTCAAAACACTGGCTGAAGGCCAGAACGTAGAGTTCGAAATTCAGGACGGCCAGAAAGGTCCAGCAGCAGTTAACGTTACTGCTATCTGATTTCGCCTCAGACGGGTGCCAGGCACCACTGTCTCAGATATTAAAGCCTTGGCCATCTGGCCGAGGCTTTTTTTACGCTTTCGATATTGTTTCCCGTCGAGTACACTTCTGCGCGTCGATTTCTGCCGGAGCGCCTGATGTCTTTGATTTGCCCACTTTGTCACTTTCCCCTGAGCCTTACCGAACGCAGCTGGCGCTGTGAGAATCGTCACCAGTTTGACCAGGCGAAAGAGGGCTATGTCAATTTGCTGCCCGTTCAACATAAAGGCTCGCGTGAGCCGGGCGACAGTGCTGACATGATGCAGGCGCGGCGTGAGTTTCTTCAGGCCGGTTATTACCAGCCGTTGCGGGATCGGGTGGTGAGCGTGCTTGATCAGCACCTGCAGCAACCGGCTGCGCAGATTCTGGACATCGGCTGCGGGGAAGGTTACTACACGGGCGCATTCGCCGACAGTCTCGCCCCTGAAGGGCAGGTATACGGTCTGGATGTGGCGAAAATGGCGATTCGACTGGCGGCTAAGCGCTATCCGCAGGTGTTATTCTGTGTGGCCTCAAGCCAGCGCCTGCCGTTTAGTGACAACATGTTGGATGCGGTGGTACGTATCTATGCGCCCTGCAACGAGGCGGAACTGAGCCGCGTCATCAAACCGGGTGGTCTGCTGCTAACGGTTACGCCGGGGCCTCATCATCTTGAGCAGTTCAAGGCGCTGATTTATCGCGAAGTGCAGCTTCACGCGTCGGAAGAGAAAGTCTACCAGGGATTTACGCAACGGGCCCAGCATCGTTTAACCTATCCGATGGCGTTGACCGCACAGGCGGCAACCACCCTGTTGCAGATGACCCCGTTTGCCTGGCGCGCGCGGCCAGAAGTCTGGCAGTCCCTCGCTGAAAGCTCGCAATTTCACTGTGACGCGGACTTTATGATTACTCTTTGGCAACGCGACTAACGCGCCTCGACCAGCGTTTGGTAAATACGTTCAAGATCGTCAAGCTGCTGCACGGCGATCAGCAAACGTCGCTGCTCAAGCTGCATGACTAAAATGCCGTCCTCTGAAAGATTCATGCCCTGTATGCGTCGATAGTCTGTCCACATGCCCGCATAAAACAATCCCTGACTTTTCATCAGCAGTTTGGGACGACGCAGCCAGAAAAGCCAAAATGATAAAAAACACAGCACCATCAACAGCGCGGTGGTAAGTTTCGGGCCTTGATGGGCGACGTTGTTCCACAACAGGATGAGCAGTAAACCTATGAAGATCAGGCTGTCGGCTTTATGACGGCGTTGTAACGGTACACGTAACAGCGTGGGGCCATGACGACGTGGCAGAACCGCTTCATCATAAACAGCAAAAAACAGAAGGGCGATGATGCAGAGGGCGATGATGCCGTCGGTCAATGACATTGTTCTTCCTTTACAGATAAAAGCCGGACTTCTCACGCAGCGGGCCGCTTAAAAGCATCGGGAGCCGAGGCTCCCGATGCGGTTAACGTTACAGCCCGAGCAAACCGATCCAGTAACCAAATATACCGATAGCAAAGAAGCCAACGATAATCCACAGCGCATTAACCTTGCGGCGCAGCAGCCACATACAGGCGAAAGTCAGCAGGAGCGGGACAATGCCCGGCATCAGCTGATCCAGAATCGACTGTACGGTCGTCACCGTGGTTTTCCCGGTCTGATCGGTAATGCGTGAAACCACCAGCGGAATATTGACGTGCGTCCACTTGTTAACCAGCGCGCCCATAACAAACAGGCCGAGAATCGATGCTCCCTCGGTCAGTTTTTGCAGGAAGCCACCGCCCATGTCGCTGACAATATCGATCCCTTTACGGTAACCATAAGCGACGCCGTAGTAACGGGTTAACAGGCGCGCCAGGTTAAACAGGATAAAAAACAGCAGCGGACCGAGCAAACTGCCGCTCATCGCGATGCCTGCACCTAAGGCCGCAAACACCGGACGAACGGTTCCCCAGAAAATCGGATCGCCTACGCCGGCCAGCGGGCCCATCAGGCCCACTTTGATACCGTTTATTGCACCGTCATCTATCGCTGCACCATTAGCACGCTGCTCTTCCATCGCCATCGTCACACCTAACACAGGCGCGGCCACGTAAGGATGCGTATTAAAGAACTCAAGGTGGCGTTTGATGGCCTGCTTGCGGTCGTCATTGTTTTCAGGATAAAGACGGCGGATCACTGGCACCATTGAGAAACAGAACCCCAGCGCCTGCATACGTTCAAAGTTCCAGGAACCCTGAAACAGGTTTGAGCGTAAAAATACAGCGCGAACGTCACCCGGCGTCAGTTTCTTTTCGACTTTTGTTATATCAACCATGTTGTCACCTGTTCCTTAATCGAGTTCGTTGTCGAGGTCGTTAGCTGACGGCGATGCCGCGGGCCCACCGGCTACGCGGTTATATTTCGGGCTGAGCTGGATATAAAGCACCGCCATCACGACGCCAATCACGCCTAAAGCCACCAGGTTGAAGTTGGTAAACGCGGCAGTGACGAAACCCAGATAGAAGAACGGCATTAAATAGCCTGCACGCATCATATTGATGACCATGGCGTAACCGACGACCACGATCATGCCACCTGCGATGTTCAGACCGTTGGTGACGACCTCAGGGATGGAACTGAGCAGAGAGTGAACCGCATCCGTTCCCACTGAGATGGCAACAATCAGCGCCGGTATCGCGATGCGCATTGCCTGAAGCAGCAAGGCGGAAACGTGAATCCATGAGATGGCCGTAAGGTTGCCTTTTTCCGCGGCTTTGTCCGCCGCATGCTGGAACGCCACGGTCAGCGTACGCACGATGATGGTCAGAACCTGACCGGCCGCCGCCAGTGGGATGGCCAACGCAATACCAGCACCCACGCTCTGTCCACCGGCAATCACCAGAATGGTGGAGATAATGGAGGCCAGCGCGGCATCAGGCGCAACAGCAGCACCGATATTCATCCAGCCAAGTGCAATCATCTCCAGCGTACCGCCGATGATGATGCCGGTTTTCATATCACCAAGTACAATCCCGATCAGCGTACAGGCCACCAACGGGCGATGAAACTGGAACTCATCCAGAATCGAACCCATACCGGCAATACAGGCGACAATAAAGATTAAAATAATTTGAAGTGTGGTTATTTCCATCATACTTCTTGTCCTCTACAGGATAGAAAAATATAGCTGGCGTGTTATGCGCTCACCTTAGCCACCAGATCCATCATTTTTAGTTTTTGATCGCCCGAGACTTTGCGCACTTCAAGTTCTATATTGCGCGCGTGAAGCTGGCGAAAGGCGGCGATATCTTTTTCATCGACCGAGACGGCATTATTCACCTGGGTTTTCCCCTGGCGAAATGCCATACCGCCAATGTTGACGCTCTTGATATCCACGCCTTGTTCAACAATCCGCAGGACATCCGTTGGGTTGGTAAACAGCAGCATGACACGATCGCGGGCATATTTGGGGTTATTCCAGACGCGCACCATTTTATCGATGTCCACCACATGCGCGGTGACGCCCGGCGGTGCCACCTGGGTTAACAGCGTTTTACGCACTTTGTCGTTAGCCACCTCATCACTGACCACGATAATGCGGCTGACGTTAGTTTCTTTGGTCCAGCGCGTAGCGACCTGCCCATGAATAAGACGATCGTCGATGCGTGCCAGGCAAATATTCATATGTTCGTCAGGCGTCAGCGGCCGGTTGACGGGGGCCGCTGCGCGAGGCGCAGACGGCGGGGCGGCAACAGCAGCCGGTTTTTCTTCAGGTTGTGCTTTTAACGCTCTGACGCCTTCACGGCCGGTTTCAACCGCAATCGCCACCAGTTCGTCAAAAGAGGGGTTATCGTCTCGGGCCATCAGGGTTTCGACTAACATAGGAATGTTTACCCCGGCGACCACCTCGTGATGCGTTTTATCAACGACCAGCCGACTGGCTGCATTGAATGGACTGCCGCCCCAGGTATCCACCAGGAAAAGCACCCCCTGTGATGTGTCCAGCTCTGCCAGTCGTGCCTGATATTTTTCTATCAGGGTGTCAGCATTCTCCCCCGGTACAAAATCTATCCATGCGACATTTTTCTGTTCGCCTAAAAGCATCTCTGCCGTTTTAAGCAGCTGCTCCGCTGCCCAGCCGTGTGTACCAATTACAAGAGCAATGGTCACGTGCTACCTCCGTTCGCTTGTTGGTTCATCATAATGTGAGGAACCGTTAAGAATTATCGCGTTAACAACATCTAAATCTTGTTAATGTGAATTAACCTAATTTCAACATTGTTGGGATAACCAACTCACTACGTGAATGCCGGATTTATTTTAGTGTCCGAAAAAATAAAGTTTGTGATATTGGTTGGCTATTTGCAGCATAAAAGAGGGAAATTGAGTTTTTATGACGCCTGAACCCGGCCGTGAGAGAGTGTAAAAATAAGAAAATTTTTTGACCTCGTGGTACGAACTGATACATTAGCAATCTGTTTATTATTCAGGAGTAGCGGGCAGCAGCCCACCCTTATGGATCGTCACCGACGTTGCTTAACCTTGTCTTTGCGCTCTTCAGCGCGTCAATTCACGCCAGACCGCGTTTTCTCTGCTTTTCCGCGCTTATTTCAGTCACGTCATCAGACGCTGGCACGCTTTAACGTAATCACATCCTTGTTCAGGAGTCACTAATGGAATTTCTGTTCGACCCCTCGATCTGGGCGGGATTGCTCACGCTCATTGTGCTGGAAATCGTCCTCGGCATTGATAACCTGGTCTTTATTGCCATTCTTGCGGATAAGCTGCCGCCTAAGCAGCGTGATAAAGCGCGTTTGATTGGTTTGTCGCTGGCGCTGGTCATGCGTCTGGGCCTGTTATCGCTTATCTCCTGGATGGTGACTCTGACGCGTCCACTGTTTAGCGTGGGAAGTTTCAGCTTCGCCGGACGCGATCTCATTTTGCTGGCGGGAGGGATATTCCTGTTATTCAAGGCCACCATGGAACTGCATGAGCGGCTGGAGAACCGTGAGTTGGAAAACAACGGCAACCGCAGCTACGCCAGTTTCTGGGCGGTTGTGACGCAGATTGTCATCCTGGATGCGGTCTTCTCACTGGATGCGGTGATTACTGCCGTCGGTATGGTCAATAACCTGCCGGTGATGATGACAGCGGTTGTTATTGCGATGATCGTGATGCTGGCGGCGTCTAAGCCCCTGACAAAATTCGTCAACGCGCATCCCACTGTGGTGGTGCTGTGTCTCAGCTTCCTGTTGATGATCGGCCTGTCGCTGGTGGCCGAAGGCTTTGGTTTTCACATTCCGAAAGGTTATCTGTACGCGGCGATTGGTTTCTCGATTCTTATCGAGTTGTTCAATCAGATTGCCCGCCACAACTTTATCCGTCATCAGTCTCATCGACCTATGCGTGAACGCACCGCCGAGGCGATTTTGCGGTTGATGGGCGGACGTAATCGGGTGCAGTCCGCTCCCGCGAGCACGGAAGAGCAGGCGATTGCCATTGCCATGCCACAGGAAGCCTTTAAAGACGAAGAACGCTATATGATTAATGGCGTGCTGACGCTGGCGTCCCGTTCGATTCGCAGCATTATGACGCCGCGTGGTGATATCTCCTGGGTGGATGCCAACCGTCCGGTTGACGAAATTCGTATTCAGCTGCTGGATACGCCGCACAGCCTGTTCCCGGTATGCCGGGGTGAGCTGGATGAAATCATTGGCGTGGTCAGAGCCAAAGAGCTGTTAGTGGCGCTGGATCACGGCGTTGACGTCGCGACCTTTGCTGCCAATACACCGATCATCATTGTACCGGAAACGCTTGACCCGATTAACCTGCTGGGCGTCTTGCGCCGTGCTAAAGGCAGCTTTGTTATCGTGACTAACGAGTTTGGCGTGGTACAGGGCTTAATCACGCCGCTGGATGTGCTGGAAGCGATCGCCGGTGAGTTCCCGGATGAAGATGAAACGCCGGATATCATCATGGACGGTGATGGCTGGTTAGTGAAAGGCGGCACTGACCTGCATTCACTGCAGCAGCTCCTCGACTTCCACGAGCTGGTAAAGCCAGAAGAAGATCACGCTTCTCTGGCAGGGTTGCTGATTGCGCAGAAAGGGCAGTTGCCTAAGCCTGGCGACGTCATCGATATTGAGCCGCTTCATTTCCAGATCATCGAAGCCACGGAGTACCGTATCGATCTGGTGCGCGTGACCAAAGATCAACAACATGATGAGGAAGAAGAAGGTTAACCTACCTTCTTAGCGTAAAACGCATCACATAGTGATGCGTTTTTTTTTGCGCGAAGACATGACCTGCTGACGTGATGGATGGCGTTGAGGGCACTACAGGTCACAGGTCAGTTGATGATGGCGCAACCACGCCGGAAAGTCCTCCAGCGGCATCGGACGGGCAAAGTAATAACCCTGCAGATGATCCACGCCGCGATCGCGCAGATAGTCTGCCTGCTCCTGGGTTTCTACGCCCTCTGCGACCAGGCTGATATTCAGACGCTGCGCCAGCGAGATCACCATATCGGTGACGGTGGCGTTAATCGCATCCGTCCCGATTGAGGCGGTAAAGATTTTGTCCAGTTTAAGCACGTCCGGCTGCAAATCTTTCAGGTAGGACAGCGAACTGTGCCCGGTACCGAAATCATCTATCGCCAAACGCACGCCGATGTCGTGCAGTTGAGCAATGACCGTCTGATCGACCACGGGCAGGGCATCACGCTCGGTTAATTCGACCACCAGTTGGGGGACAGGATTAGCGGGCCACCAAATATTTTGTAGGTCTTCCAGAATGGCACGTTCGCGAAAATGGCTCGCCGCGACATTAACGGCAATATGAAAGTCTGGACTGTGGGGAAGATCCGGCAAGGCGTCGACGACGCGGTTCAGCACAAAGCGGGTTAACGGCTTAATCAGGTTCTGGCGTTCAACCAGGGGAATAAAAACGTCGGGTGGAATCCAGCCCTGACGCGGATTATGCCAGCGCAACAGAAGCTCAATGCCATCACATTTACCGTTTCGGGCATTGATCAGGGGCTGGCAGTAAACCATAAATTCATTGGCTGTGATGCCGTAGCTAATCTGCCAGCTCAGGCTCATGCGATTGGCGGTTGCCAGCCAGACCACATAGCCAATCAGCAAACTCAGCATGAGCGCCAGGGGCAACTGCGAGGGCAAAGAGGCCAGGGCCAGGCGCGAAGGTGAGGGACCATAAAGGGTAACGGTATAGGGATAACGCAGCGAGGCTTCGGTATAGGTAACTTCATCCTCAGAAGGCAGCGTGGACTCAATGAGAGGATTGCCATATTCAAGGCTTTTGCCGTTCACGTTAAAAATTGCCCGTTCAACCCAGGGGGCCTGCGGCTCCAGCAGGTAGCTGCTCATTAATTCAATATTGATGGCCTGAAGTATTCCGGAACGATTATCCAGCGTCGTGGGCGTCCACAATAACAAGACGGGCGAACCTTTGAGCAAATAGTCATCCGTGGAGAGCAGCATGCGCTTCTCGTTAAGGGCGAGTTCAGGGTAGACCTGGCTGAACGCGATATCTCGTGAGCCAAAAATACTGGAACAGTAAAGCCTGTCCTCATCGACCAGCAAAATAGCGCGCACGGTTTGTAGCGAAGAAATCTTTTCGATTAAGGGAAAACGGGCATCCTGACAGGACATTCCGACCAATCCCTGCATATTGTTGGCGGAGACATCAAGCGGTGAAAACATGCGATCAAAACGCGTAATCGCATTATCGGCAAAACTGATTGCTCGCTGTTGAACATGTGATTTTTCTTCAAAGTAGCGAAAAGCCAGCGTTAACGAAAGAACAATCGAAGCAATCACCACAGCAATAAGCAATCGCTTACGTCTGTATTGTCCAACATATTGCTGGGCCATGAACATCAAGAATCACCTTCCCAAAACCAGAAAATAGATATAGCTGGGTTGTTATCGGCACGGCCCAACGCAAATTTAGGACCCGAGCGTAAAATGAAAGGCTAGAAGAAAAGCAGAGCGACCCGCAGGTCGCTTTAATATCGTTAATATTTATAGCAGGCAGGACTGACTAATGCACTGGTTAAAAAGCAAAAAATTAGAATTAAATCTCAAAAATGATTAGTCACACTGAACTTTTATTGCCAGACCGCCCCGTGACGTCTCGCGATATTTCGCATTCATGTCTTTGCCGGTCTCGTACATGGTTTCTATCACCTTATCCAGTGAAACGCGCGGTTCGCTGGTACGACGCAGGGCCATGCGTGCGGCATTGATGGCTTTCACTGATGCGATAGCATTACGTTCAATACAGGGCACCTGAACCTGGCCGGCTACGGGATCGCAAGTCAGGCCAAGGTTGTGCTCCATGCCGATTTCTGCGGCGACGCAAACCTGCTCCGGGCTTGCGCCTAACAGTTCTGCCAGACCTGCCGCCGCCATCGAACAGGCCACGCCAACTTCACCCTGACAACCGACCTCAGCACCGGAGATAGAGGCATTCATTTTGTAAAGAATACCAATGGCACCGGAGGCAAGGAAATAGCGAATAAAGATATCGGGTGTAACCGTTTCAATGAAGTGGTCATAGTAAGCCAGCACTGCCGGCACAATACCGCAGGCACCATTAGTGGGTGCGGTAACGACGCGCCCACCGGCGGCATTCTCTTCGTTTACCGCCAGCGCATACATGTTGATCCAGTCGATAACGACCATGGGATCGTTAGAGTGCTTGGCGGAGGAGATCAGTAAACGACGCAGCGAGGCAGCGCGGCGTGGAACGCGCAACGGGCCAGGCAGGACGCCTTCGGTGTTGAGACCGCGATCGATACAGGCCTGCATGGTTTGCCAAATTGTCGTGAAATACTGGTTAATCTCTTCACGCGAATGCAGCGCCAGTTCGTTTTTCATCACCAGGCCGGACAGGGAAAGCCCGGTCTCACGGCAGTGGGATAATAATTCTTTGGCAGAATGGAACGGCCAGGGCACGGACACTTCATCCAGCGCAGACTGACCGAAATGCTCCTCATCGACAATAAACCCACCGCCAACGGAGTAATAGGTTTTTGACAGCACCAGCAGATCGCCGGAAAACGCCAGCAGACGCAGGCCGTTTTCATGCAGCGAGAGATTCTCGCTGCGGAACACCATGCCGCCTTCGCGAGGGAAATCGACTTCATGGGCACCTTTCGCGATCAGCAAACGTTCCCGCTGTTGCACATCTTTAATGAAGGCGGGGATAGCATCGATATCGACGCTGTCAGGCGACTCACCCGCTAATCCCATAATAATGGCGATATCCGTATGGTGACCTTTGCCGGTCAGCGACAGGGAACCATAGACATCGACGGCGATGCGTGTCACCTCATGCAGTTTGCCCTGTTCAGACAACAGATCCACAAACTGTTTACCCGCTTTCATCGGACCGACCGTATGAGAACTGGATGGGCCAATGCCCACTTTAAACATGTCAAAAACCGAAATCATGGGTGACACTCCTCACAAAAAACGTTCAGACTGCCGCAGCAGTTTATGGCGCTAATAGTAAACGGCTAAGCAGGGTAAACGCGCTGCTTTTCGCATGAAATAAACTAATTAACACCACGAGAAAAAATTATAGTGTGATATTGCGCGGAAGCCTGTAAACAGGCTTAAAAATGGAGGCTGCGTCAATTAAAAAGCAATCTGCTGACTCAGCGAACGAATAATCCCTGCTGTCATTCCCCAGACCAGGTAATCCTGATAGCGCGACAACCAGACAGGATGACGAATCCCGGCGCTATAGTAATCAAGCTCGGCATAACGGCTCAGACGTAAAGCTTCCGTGAGCGGCATTTCAAACACACTTAACACTTCATCCGGATTGATGCGCAGCGCAATCTGGTCTGGAATGATGCCCACCACCGGCGTGACCTGAAACCCCGTGCTGCTGGTGACAGCCGGCAGACAGCCCAGGACATCGACCTGCAGAGGCGAAATACCCACTTCTTCGTGCGCTTCGCGTAATGCGGTGGCAACCAGAGAGGCATCTTCAGGGTCCTGCATGCCGCCGGGAAAGGCCACCTGTCCGGCGTGCTTCCGTAATCCGTGCGAACGCTGGGTGAGCAGTAAACCCGGCTGCTGGCGTGCCACTATGGGAATTAACACCGCAGCATGACGACCTGAGAGTGCTTGTGCAGGCTCCAGGGGCTGTTGCAGTAAAAAACGGGTGCGGAAATCCGCGAGCGTCAATGCCATTCAGGCCCCTTTTTCCAGCGCAGGTAAAATACGACTGACTTTATCCAGGGTTTCCTGATATTCAGATTCGACTTCGCTGTCCGCCACTAACCCGCCGCCGGCAGAGCAGTAAAGGTGATGATTTTCGGCCACCAGCGTGCGGATAGTGATACTGGTATCCATACGGCCACATAAACTCAGGTAACCGATGCTGCCACACCAGGCGTTGCGGCGTTGCGGCTCCAGCTCATCAATAATCTCCATGGCACGAATTTTAGGCGCGCCGGTGATCGAGCCGCCGGGAAAGCAGGCGCGCAGCAGATCGCAGGCCTGTAGGTGATCAGGCAGCGTGGCGCGAATAGTGCTGACCAGATGATGAACCGCAGGGAAGGGCTCCACCACAAAGAGTTCCGGGACGCTGACGGAACCCGCAACGGCGACCCGGCCAATATCATTACGCAGCAGATCGACAATCATCAGGTTCTCGGCGCGGTCTTTGGCCGAGGTACGCAGGCTTTCGGCCTGAGCCGCGTCAGCAACAGGATCGCGGTTACGCGGGCGGGTGCCTTTAATCGGCCGGGTCGTAATGACGTGTTGATCCAGCGCCATAAAGCGCTCGGGGGACAGGCTGAGGATGGCACTTTCCGGCAGACGTAAGAAGGCGCTGAACGGCGCGCGGTTGGTCTGGTTCAGTAGGCAAAAAGCACGCCATTCATCGCCCTGATAGCCTGCTTTAAAGCGCTGTGCCAGATTAACCTGATAGCAGTCGCCCGCCTGAATATAAGCCTGCACTTTGTGGAAGCGTTGCGCGTATTCATCCCGGCTAAGGTTGGACTGCCACTTGCTGGTCAGCGAGAAAGGCGCGGTTTCACGTTCGGGCCAGCCTTCAAGCCAGCGAAGACGCCGCGCAACATCATCAATGGCAACCAGCGTTAATGTGTGACAGTGATGGTCGGCAATCAGCGCCCAGCTATAAATGCCGATGGCCATATCCGGTGTATGAAGATCGGCGAGGGCGGTCTGCGGCAACTGCTCAAAACGCCGGCCCAGATCATAGCCAAACAGACCCAGCGCGCCGCCTAAAAACGGCAAGTCCGGATGGCGTTGCGGGGCAATGCCCAACGCGTCGCACTGCTGTTGTACCAGGGACAGGGGATCGTCCTGGCTACGTTGGGAGCGATCGCCCTGCTGAATTTCTGTTATCCTGCCCCGGGTCGTCAGCGTCGTCAGTGGATCGGCGGTCAGGATATCAAAACGATTGTCGCTGTGGTCAGCTTGTCCTGAAGACAACAGCATCGCCCACGGCAGATGCGCAATACGGGAAAAATAGTGGGTGATGGCGTCAGGCGAATAACTTAGGTTATGAGTTTGAACGATCATTGAGCACGAAATCTGACATCAGTAAGGCCGTTAGACTGACATATTTTTTCCTGACTGGCACCTGTTTGTTCCCCATGAAATAATGGCAGCCTCATAGCAGGAGTAAAACATGATTACAGGATTACCCGCACTTTCACACGACCAGCAGCAGCGCGCTGTTGAACGTATTCAGCAATTAATGGCTGGTGGCATGTCCAGCGGTGAAGCGATTACCCTGGTTGCGCAGGAGATTCGCGAAAGCCACACTGGTGAACTGATCCGGGCGCGCTTCGAAGATGAAGACGACGAAGGCTGACGCCCGGCAAGCGGTTTAGCGTGCAGCGATAATTTTTATTTCGACTTTATACTGTGGATTCATTAAACCTGCCTGAACCGTGCAGCGAACGGGCGCATTATCGGGCGAAACCCAGGCGTCCCAGGCGCGGTTCATTGCGGCAAAATCAGCTTTATCCACCAGGAAAATAGTGGCATCAAGGATTTTGCTTTTGTCACTGCCCACCCGCGTAAGCAGGGCATCAATCACCGCCAACGCATTGGCGGTTTGCGCTTCGGCATCCGCCTCCAGGTTTTCAGGCACGCTGGTATAATAAATCGTGTCGTTATGAATGACCGCTTCGGACATACGATGTTCTGGATCAATGCGCGTAATGCTCATCATCTTCTCCCTGTTTTTTTGAACGCCTAGCCTGCCATAATCCCGGTGCGATTGTCATCCGTTGCAGCGCGCACTGGGCGTCAGCCGCGCATCACGGGCGGAAAAATGGTATAAAACGTCGCTTACCGGTTCAGGACTAACAGGATGAAGGCATGGCGAATACGCAATATCTGTTTTGGGTGATGTTTGGAGCACTGGCACTGCTGTTTATCGTGATATCGACCTTTGTCGGCATGTCACGCACGGCCAAACAGGGGTTTATCACTCTGGCGGTGTTACTGGTGCTTCTGATTGCCGGCGCGCTTTACATCAGTCATTAGCGCTGAAAACGGCGTCATCCCTGGGTCTGCAGGCAACAGGACGGCAGGGTAATAAAGACGCCACCGTCAGCGATTTCCTTAAGTCAGGGAATGCTGGCATAATATACAGTGTTTTTTGCCGTTATTGAGAGGGTTCGTGGCAGACGATTTTGCAACTGATGGCGCGCTGGCAAAGGGCATTGCGGGATTTAAACCGCGTGAAGCCCAGCGTGAAATGGCGCAGGCCGTCGCGGAAGCCGTGCAGAATAGCGGCGAGCTGGTGGTTGAAGCGGGGACGGGGACAGGCAAAACCTATGCCTACCTGGCTCCGGCTTTACGCGCCAATAAAAAAGTGATCGTGTCCACTGGCTCTAAAGCCCTGCAGGATCAGCTCTACGCCCGCGATTTGCCTACCATTGCCAACGCGCTGAAGTTCACCGGTAAAACGGCGCTGCTGAAAGGTCGCTCTAACTACCTTTGCCTTGAGCGCATGGAACAACAGTCGGCGACCGGCGGCGATCTGAGCGTTCAGGCGCTCACGGATTTGGTGACGCTGCGCGCCTGGTCATCGCAAACCACGGATGGGGACATCAGTTCCTGTGCCGGCGTTACCGAAGACAGTCCGATTTGGCCGCTGGTGACCAGCACCAATGACAACTGTCTGGGCAGCGACTGCCCGCTGTACAAAGAGTGCTTTGTGGTGAAGGCGCGTAAGAAGGCCATGGACGCCGATGTCGTGGTGGTTAACCATCATCTGTTTCTTGCCGATCTGGTGGTGAAAGAGGGCGGATTCGGTGAGCTTATCCCCGAAGCGGACGTGATGATTTTTGATGAAGCCCATCAGCTGCCAGACATCGCCAGCCAGTATTTCGGTCAGCAGCTCTCCAGCCGCCAGTTAGGCGATCTGGCAAAAGACATCATTATTGCCTATCGCACGGAAGTCCGTGACGTACAGCAGCTGCAAAAATCAGCCGACCGTCTGGCACAATGCGCGCAGGACTTCCGTCTGGCGCTGGGCGAGCCGGGTTATCGCGGTAACCTGCGTGATCTACTCAGCGATAACAACATCATGCGCATGTTTACCCTGCTCGATGATGCGCTGGAGCTTTGTTACGACGTGATCAAGCTCTCGCTAGGGCGTTCGGCGCTGCTTGATGCGGCGTTTGAACGTGCAGCGCTCTATCGCACACGACTGAAACGGATACGCGCCATTAGTGAACCCGGCTTCAGTTACTGGTATGAATGCACATCGCGTCACTTTGTGCTGGCGCTGACGCCGTTATCGGTGGCCGAACGCTTCCGCGAAGTCATGGATAACCGTAAAGCCGCATGGATTTTCACGTCTGCGACCCTGGCCGTCGATGAAAAGATGGACCACTTTGCCGACCGGCTGGGCGTGAGCCAGGCTAAGAATCTGATCCTCAACAGTCCGTTTGACTATTCACAGCAGGCTTTGCTGTGCGTGCCGCGCAATCTGCCTGAACCCAATCGTCCGGGTGGTGCGCGTCAGTTGGCAAAAATGATGAAGCCGCTGATCGACGCGAACAAAGGCCGCTGTTTCTTTCTTTGTACCTCGCATCTGATGATGCGTGAGTTGGCCGCAGAGTTCCGTGCCTCTATGACGTTGCCGGTGTTAGTGCAGGGTGAAACCAGCAAAGGGCAACTGCTGAAGCAGTTCATTGATAAAGGCAATGCGCTGCTGGTGGCCACCAGCAGCTTTTGGGAAGGTGTGGATGTCCGTGGCGATGCGTTGTCGCTGGTGATCATCGACAAACTGCCGTTTACCTCGCCGGAAGATCCTCTGCTTAAAGCACGCATGGAAGACTGCCGGATTCGGGGTGGCGATCCCTTCAGCGACGTGCAACTGCCCGACGCGGTGATTACGCTTAAACAGGGCGTTGGCCGTTTGATTCGTGATACGGACGATCGTGGCGTGCTGGTGATTTGCGACCAGCGGCTGGTTTCCCGTCCCTATGGCGCGCTGTTTCTTAACAGTCTGCCGCCAACGCCACGAACACGTGATATTGCGCAAGCTATTGCCTTTATTCGTCAGCAACCTGGCGAGTAATTGTGTGCTAAGATGCGCGCCGTTTTTGAATCTTCAGAGGTCGTTATGTCGGTCCGAATTTTAGCGCTGGATACAGCGACAGAAGCCTGTTCTGCGGCATTGCTCAACGGGCAACAGATTGACGCGCGCTTTGAGATAGCGCCCCGCGATCACACGCAACGCATTTTACCCCTGATCGCAGAGCTGCTTGAGTCTCAGCAGCTTGAACTGACCGAACTCGACGCGCTGGCATTTGGCCGCGGGCCGGGCAGTTTTACTGGCGTCCGTATTGGTATCGGGATTGCCCAGGGCCTGGCGTTAGGTGCCGCCTTGCCGATGGCGGGCATCTCCACCCTGGCCACGCTGGCACAGGGTGCCTGGCGGCAGCACGGCGCAAACCGGGTGTTAACCGCGATTGATGCCCGTATGGGTGAAGTCTACTGGGCCGAATATCAGCGCGATGAACAGGGCAACTGGCAGGGGGAAGCGACTGAGAGCGTGCTGTCGCCCGCCGCCGCGCTGGCCCGGATGCAGGCGCTGGAAGGGGAATGGTACACCGCTGGAACGGGCTGGCAGGCCTGGCCGGACCTGCAGCAGGGGCACGCGCTGCAACTGGTCAACAGCAATGTGGCGCTGCCGGCCGCTGAAGATATGTTGCCACTGGCGGTCGCCGCATTACAGCAGGGCGCTACCGTGCAACCTGAACATGCCGAGCCCACTTATCTGAGAAACGAAGTGGCATGGAAAAAACTGCCCGGACGGTAAAATATGACGCAACTTATTGTTATCCAGGCACTCTAAACAGCAACGTTCAGGAGAATACCCATGTCAATGTGTCGTCGCGGTGTTGCAGGTTTGATGTTGGCCTGTGCCCTGGTTTTAAGTGGTTGTGTTTCCGTACCGGATAATATTAAGGGCAACTCGCCGATGCCCCAGCAGGACTTGCTGCGCGTAATGAAAGATCCGGCCATCTATGTTGGTCAGGAATCTCGCTTCGGCGGTAAAGTGGTTAACGTTATCAACCGCAACGGCAAAACCCGGCTGGAAATCGCAACGCAGCCGCTGGATGAGGGCGCAAGACCGGTGTTGGGTGCCAGCTCGCTTGGCCGAATCTATGCTGACATTCCGGGCTTTGTTGATCCTACCGATGTGAAAGATCAATACGTGACGGTGCTCGGCACGCTAAAAGGCACCGAGCAGGGCAAGATTGGCGAGGCAAATTACCAGTTTGTGGTCATCGACGTGCGGGGCTACCAGCGCTGGCATCTCACGCGCCAGATCGTTGCGCCACCACAGCCGATCGATCCGTGGATTTGGTACGGGCCAACGCGTCATCGCGGCGGTTACTGGGGGCCCAATCCTTACTGGGGCATGTATAACACCGGGCCTGCCCAGGTGGAAACTTTCCTGACGCCATAAGCGTTAGCCGTTTTTAATAAGCCCGGTCGCGGTGCTCGCAGCCGGGCTTTTTATTTGTATTGTTAACTAACACGAAATTTAGTGATGCACTTCGCAACCTCAACATGACAAGCAGAGCAAACTGGTACAATCAGTTAAAATATTGTTAAAAATACGATTGTCGAGGCGGCGATGAGTACACAACAAGATTATCGGGGTGAATCCTTGAATAAGGTTTGGCTAAAACGCTACCCGGCAGACGTACCTGCCGAAATCAATGCTGATCGTTACCACTCTCTGGTTGATATGTTTGAGCAGGCCGTTGTCCGCTACGCGGAACAGCCAGCTTTTTATAACATGGGTCAAAAGATGACCTATCGCCAACTGGACGAGAAAAGCCGGGCCTTCGCTGCCTATCTGCAACATGCGCTGAAACTGCAGCCCGGCGACCGTGTTGCTTTGATGATGCCGAACCTCCTGCAATATCCGGTGGCGCTGTTTGGTGTTCTGCGGGCAGGGATGGTGGTGGTCAACGTTAATCCGCTCTACACGCCGCGCGAATTAAAACATCAACTCAATGACAGCGGTGCCAGTGCGATCGTCATTGTTTCTAACTTTGCGCATACGCTGGAAAAAGTCGTCAGTGAAACCGCCGTGAAACACGTTGTTCTGACCCGCATGGGCGACCAGCTTGCGCCGGTTAAAGCCACGCTGGTGAACTTTGTGGTGAAGTATGTGAAGCGGCTGGTGCCCAAATATCATCTGCCAGGCGCGATATCGTTTCGCCATGTGCTGGATGCCGGTGAAAAAATGGCGTACCAGCGTCCGGAAGTCAGCAACGATGATCTGGCATTTTTGCAATACACGGGCGGCACCACCGGCGTGGCCAAAGGTGCCATGCTTACCCACCGCAATATGCAGGCCAACCTGGAGCAAACCAAAGCGACCTACGGCAAGCTGTTACGTGACGGTAAAGAGTGCGTCGTCACGGCATTACCGCTCTACCATATCTTTGCATTAACCGTTAACGGCTTGCTGTTCGTTGAGTTAGGCGGCCAGAATCTGTTAATCACCAATCCGCGCGACATTCCGGGCTTTGTTAAAGAGATCGCCAAATATCCGTTTACCGCCATTACCGGCGTGAATACGCTGTTCAATGCGCTGCTTAATGACGACAACTTTAACAAACTCGACTTCTCGACGTTACGCCTTTCAGCGGGCGGCGGCATGGCAGTCCAAAAAGCGGTGGCCGAACGCTGGGAAAAGCTCACAGGACACTATTTGCTGGAAGGCTATGGTCTGACGGAATGTTCCCCCCTGGTCTCGGTAAACCCCTATGACATCAGCTGTCACACGGGCAGTATCGGATTACCTGTGCCCTCAACGGACGTGATTATTCTGGATGAGAGCGGGAATGAAGTGCCTACCGGAGAGCCTGGCGAACTGTGCATCCGTGGCCCTCAGGTGATGCTCGGCTACTGGCAGCACCCGGAGGCCACAGCAGAAGTCCTGAAAAATGGCTGGCTCCATAGCGGGGATATTGTTACCGTTGATCCCGAAGGATTTATCCGTATCGTGGACCGCAAAAAGGATATGATTCTGGTGTCGGGCTTTAACGTCTATCCTAATGAGATTGAAGACGTCCTGATGCAGCATCCCAAAGTGCGTGAAGCGGCAGCGATCGGCGTGCCCAGCGAGCTGTCCGGCGAGGCCGTTAAAGTCTGCGTGGTTAAAAAAGATCTCTCGCTGACCAAAGAAGAACTGCTGGATCACTGTCGTCGCCAGCTCACAGGCTATAAAGTGCCTAAAATCGTCGAGTTTCGCGATGAACTGCCAAAAACCAATGTAGGAAAAATTCTGCGTCGCGAACTGCGCGACGAGGTGAAAACCAGCACAGGCTGATTCACCGTCAGGATTCAGGTTGAACGCCGGCGCTGTCCGGCGTTTTTATTGCTTTTAACATGGAGCACCGCACGTTGTCGGCTGCGGTGAAAACTGAACGTGAACTATTCCCTGATCGAGAACGATGATCACCTGGCCGAGGTGTGCCACAAAGCACGCCAGCATGCGGCCGTCGCCCTGGATACCGAATTTGTCCGTACCCGTACTTACTATCCGCAGCTGGGACTGATTCAGCTGTTTGATGGCGAACAGTTAGTGTTGATCGATCCGTTACCCGTTCGTGACTGGTCACCGTTTATTGAACTGCTAACGGACACCCGCGTGACGAAATTTCTCCATGCGGGCGGGGAAGATCTGGAAGTGTTCCTGCACCGTTTCGGTGTCCTGCCACAGCCGATGATTGATACACAGATTCTGGCGGCTTTCAGTGGTCAGCCGCTTTCCTGGGGATTTGCCTCAATGGTGGCGCACTTTACGCAGGTTGAATTAGATAAGAGTGAAGCGCGGACCGACTGGTTAGCCCGTCCGCTCACGGAACGGCAGTGCCAGTATGCGGCGGCGGATGTGCATTACCTGCTGCCGATTGCTCATCAACTGATACAGCAGGTTGAGCAGGCCGGTAATATGGCCGCGGCAGTGAGTGAATGCGAAAACCTGTGTCAGCGTCGGCTGGATACGTTAGCGCCGGAGGATGCGTGGCGTGACATCACTAACGCCTGGCAGTTGCGTCCGCGCCAGTTGGCGGCGCTGCAACGCCTGGCGGCATGGCGCCTGAAAGTGGCGCGTGAAAAAGACATGGCGGTCAATTTTGTGGTGCGTGAAGAGAACCTGTGGAAAGTCGCACGTTTTATGCCGGGTTCTCAGGGTGAGTTAGATCATCTGGGCTTATCGGGCCATGAGATTCGTTTCCACGGCAGGGCGATGCTGGCGCAGGTGGCAGAAGCCGCTGAGCTGGATGAGAGTGCGTTACCGCCGCCGTTAAGCAATCTGGTGGATCATGTGAATTACAAGCGGGCGTTTAAGGCAATCAAAGCGCTGGTACAGCAGGTGAGTGAGCAGAGTGGTTTTAGTCAGGAACTGCTGGCGTCTCGTCGACAGATCAATCAGGTGTTAAGTCAGCACTGGGGGCTTAAGCCACAGAACCGCGAACCCGAGCTGTTAACAGGCTGGCGTGGCGAGTTGCTGAAACCCGGTATTACCGACATCCTTGCCGGGCTGTAAAAAATTTCCCCTGCAACTGCGCAGGGGAAAGTCAGGAAACGGTTGACGTCATTTAGGCACGTCTTCCGTTTCGGGTAGCGTGACGTTCAGTTCAAGAATGGAGATATCATCCCCTTTCTGATCGAGTTGAACCGTCACCATGTCCGGATCAATCTTCACGTATCTGCAAATCACTTCAAGAATGTCGCGCTTAAGTTGCGGAAGATAATGGGGCTCACTGTCGCCCCTTCTCCGTTCTGCCACAATAATCTGTAGCCTTTCCTTGGCTATATTGGCAGTGTTCTTCTTCCGGGATAAAAAGAAATCAAGTAATGCCATGGTTTATCCCCCGAACAGGCGTTTCAGGAAACCCTTCTTCTCTTCTTCAATAAAGCGGAAGGGGCGAACTTCACCGAGTAACCGGTCAACGGTATCGGAATAGGCTTTACCAGCATCAGACTCACCGTCCAGAATCACCGGCTCGCCCTGGTTAGAGGCACGAAGCACGGACTGATCTTCCGGGATCACGCCGACCAGAGGAATGCGCAGAATTTCCAGCACATCTTCCATGCTCAGCATATCGCCACGATTAACGCGACCCGGGTTATAACGGGTCAGCAGCAGATGCTCCTTAACCGGTTCCTGGCTGGTTTCAGCGCGGCGGGATTTTGAAGAGATGATGCCGAGAATACGGTCTGAGTCGCGGACAGAGGAGACTTCCGGGTTAGTGGTAATAATGGCTTCATCTGCAAAATACAGTGCCATTAACGCCCCGGTTTCAATGCCGGCTGGCGAATCACAGACGATGAAGTCAAACGCCATCTCTGCAAGATCGTTCAGGACCTTTTCGACACCTTCACGAGTCAGGGCGTCTTTATCACGGGTTTGTGAGGCTGGCAGAATATAAAGTTGCTCAGTGCGCTTATCACGAATCAATGCCTGGTTCAGCGTGGCATCACCCTGAATGACATTAACAAAATCGTAAACAACCCGGCGTTCGCAGCCCATGATTAAATCAAGGTTACGCAGGCCGATATCAAAGTCGATGACAACCGTTTTTTTGCCTTTCTGCGCTAAACCGGTGGCGATGGCCGCGCTTGACGTGGTCTTACCAACGCCCCCTTTACCGGATGTAACTACAATAATGCGTGCCATAAATGTTGATTTCCTTAACGAAAGAAAAGGGGCCTAATTAAGTGTCTGTATAGTCAGCGCGCCATCCTGAAGACAGAGGCGTGCTGCTTTAGCAAAAAACGCTTCGGGGATTTGATCCATGATCCAGTACTCCCCGGCGATAGAAACCAACTCTGCTGCAAGGTTGGTGCAAAAAATCTGGCAATCGCTGTCACCGCTGGCGCCTGCCAGAGCACGGCCACGCATCATGCCATAGATATGAATATTGCCATCAGCGACCAGTTCCGCACCGGCGCTCACGCTGCTGGTGACGATCAAATCCGCATTGCGGGCATAAATTTGCTGGCCAGAGCGCACCGGCGTGTTAACGATGCGTGTTTTCGCTACCAGCGGTTCGGCTGCAGCGGGCTTGAGTTCCGGCTCCTGCGCGTCACGCTTGTGGCTCTCTTTGCCTTCAGCCAGCACCGGAAGTCCGACGCGGGCAATCATTTTTTTCAGCGCATCATCTTTGCATCCACTGACCCCGACGATACGCAGTCCCGTTTCGCTCACGGCCTGCTGCATCTGTTTCCAGTTCACCGCGGCATCGAGGGCCGCAACATTCAGCACCACGGGTGCGTTCTTCAGGAAATCTGGAGCCTGGTCAATTTTGTCCTGGAGCGCTTTGCGGATCACCTCTGGCTCATGGTGATGCAAATGAACGACGGACAAGGTAAAACTGCTTCCCTTAAATTCGATTGGCGATTGCGGCATCTGTCCCGACTCAGTCCTGTTTTACTACCCTGTGCTAAGCGATGATAAAAGCATCGTTAAAGCGCGATCGGCGAATATTCGAAGTACTGCAAGCATGTTATAGTTACCGCTATATTCAAACAAGCCTCAGCGCTGGTTAATTCGAGTAAAAAATATGTTTTGTGTGATCTACAGAAGTCCGGTCCGCGACCGAACTTATCTCTACGTTGAAAAAAAGGACGATTTTTCACGCGTTCCTGACGCCCTGCTCAAAGGCTTTGGTAAGCCGCAACTCGCGATGGTGGTAAACCTTGCCCAACGCGACAAACTGGCTAATGCAGACATCAATAACGTTAAGCAGGGTTTAAGCGATCAGGGATATTATTTGCAAATTCCCCCACCGATCGAAAGTTTGTTAAAAACGCATCTCGAACACGACAGAAAAGATTAACTCGGATTGTTCCTTTAATATAAATTTTGCGCGACGGTCGGCGGCCAATTTATATTCCCAGCCGGGGTGAATAATAATTGTGCAGCACCGCTGTTTTTTTGCTTTTTCAGCGCAATCCGATCGGTCATCGGTTCGCGGTGACGCACAAATAGCCTGGCTGACTTGTTGACAATTTTCACGCATCTGTCAGGTTTAACCACTCTTAACCGTTATGAGCAGGCTGGCTTTGCGTGCCGTCTGTCCGTAACGTCAACCCGCCGATATGGCTGACATTTCGGTAACATAAGCAGGGGATTAGCATGTATCAGCATCGTAACTGGCAAGGCGCTTTGTTAGATTATCCCGTGGGTAAAGTGGTGTGTGTTGGCAGTAACTATGCGAAGCACATTAAAGAGATGGGCAGTGCGACACCAACCGAACCGGTAATTTTTATTAAACCGCAAACGGCCTTATGCGATATGCGTCAGCCTTTATCGATTCCTGATGCGTTTGGTGAAGTGCATCATGAGGTTGAGCTGGCGGTGCTGATTGGCACCACCCTGAAACAGGCTTCAGACGCGCATGTGGCCAAAGCCATTGCCGGTTATGGTGTGGCACTGGATTTAACCCTGCGCGATCTCCAGGCGGGCTTAAAAAAAGCCGGGCAGCCCTGGGAAAAAGCGAAAGCCTTTGATAACGCCTGTCCTCTGTCGGGTTTTATTCCAACTGCGGAATTTTCAGGTGATCCACAGAACACCGAACTGAAGCTGGTCGTGAACGGTGAGGTTCGTCAGCACGGCAATACCGCCGATATGATTCACAAAATCCTGCCGCTGATTGCCCATATGAGCCAGTATTTTACCCTGCACGCGGGTGACGTCATCCTGACCGGTACGCCGGAAGGCGTTGGGCCAATGCACGCTGGCGATACGTTAGAGGTTTCCATCGCGGGCCATGGCATCAGCACGCGGGTACTGTAAAACTTGCATCATTGGGCCAATATCTTTATAAGGTGCGGTTTACGCTAAATCTGGACAACCATCATGACTGAAACCCCTTTCTGGCAACACAAGCGCCTGGCACAAATGAGCGATGAGGAATGGGAATCCTTGTGTGATGGTTGTGGCCAGTGCTGTCTGAACAAGTTACAGGACGCCGATACCGATGAAATTTATTTCACCAACGTTGCCTGTAACCAGCTCAACATCAAAACCTGCCAGTGTCGCAATTACGAGCGCCGGTTTGAATATGAAGAAGACTGCATCAAGCTGACGCGCGAAAACCTGACGACCTTTAACTGGTTGCCTCGCACCTGCGCCTATCGACTCCTGGGCGAGGGGAAACCGCTACCGGCCTGGCACCCGTTGCGCGCAGGGTCAAAAACCGAGATGCACGCTCAGCGCATTTCGGTGCGCTATATTGCCGTGCGGGAAAGTGAAGTCCGCGACTGGGAAGATCATATTATCGACCGGCCAGATCGGAACGGATGATGCTTATAAACGAAAGGCTGCCAGCGGCAGCCTTTTTTACGTTAGCGACCAAATAAGTCGCGGCGTTTAGGTTTCAACGGCTGAGCGATCAGTACCAGCACGCCGACTAACAGATAGGCGGCGAAAATACCGATCATCCACTGTGGCATGCTGAGAGACAGAAAATCCCATCCGCGATCTGAGCAATCCCCGCTGGCAACAAATACCGACGGCAGCCATTTATCCAGCGGCAACCATGTCGGGAAACGCGCAGCGAAATCACAGGTCACAAAGGGATTGGGATGCAGCAGGATCATCGTGTGTTCGTAAGACAACTGCAGCCCTTTCCAGGCGCTGTAAATCCACACCAGAATCGCCACCAGGCGTAACGGTGAGCGAGGCAGAAGAAAGCCGATAACGCCTGCCGCCACTACGCCGAACAGCGCGCAGCGGACATAAATACACATTACGCAGGGTTTGAAGCCCAAACCATGCTGAAACCATAACGCCGTAAGCTCCAAGGCCAGTGCTGTGAGTGCCAGTAATAACCAGGCACCGCGACCACGCGAACATTGGTTTAAATATCGCAACATATTGCATTCCCTGTAAACGTCAAGCCAGCAGTGTAAACCAAAAGTCGCTGCACGCCATCCTGCGTGGATAAAAAATCATGTACAAACATGACCTGACACTGCTCCAGATTAATGACCTCACGCAAACCGCCACACAGCATGTTATTGCTGTTCGTCGGTGGCGCTAAACCGGATAGGCAAGACCGCAGCCGTTGCGGTGGTGCAGGCGCAAAAATGAGGTGTGATGTGGGCTTAAATGGCGTCAGAGATTATCACGGTAATCTGTCTTAATTTTGTGCTAAACCGCGCTTTTAATCGTTGTGCAGGCTATATCCGCTATAGGGCGTCTGGTATGATGAGTGCCCATTACGATCCAGAAAGCAATGAGAACACACAGTTATGGTTATTAAGGCGCAGAGTCCAGCCGGATTTGCTGAAGAGTATATAATTGAAAGCATCTGGAACAGCCGTTTTCCACCCGGATCGATTCTTCCTGCTGAACGTGAGCTTTCTGAACTGATTGGCGTGACGCGCACCACGTTACGTGAAGTGTTACAGCGTCTGGCACGTGACGGCTGGCTGACGATTCAGCACGGTAAACCCACGCGCGTTAACAATTTCTGGGAAACCTCGGGTCTTAATATTCTTGAAACCCTGGCGCGACTCGATCACGACAGCGTGCCCGCACTGATCGATAACCTGTTATCCGTTCGCACCAATATTTCCTCTATCTTTATTAGCCGCGCATTACGCCATTATCCTGAGAAGGCGCGCGAAGTGCTGGAGGCCGTCAATAGTGCTGAAGACCAGGTCGATAGCTATACCGAACTGGATTACAAGGTGTTCCGTGGCCTGGCGTTTGCCTCCGGCAACCCAATCTATGGCCTGATCCTGAACGGGCTGAAAGGGCTCTATACCCGGGTTGGACGACACTACTTTTCTAATCCGGAAGCCCGCAAAGTGGCCCGGGATTTCTATCAGACGCTGCTTGCCCTGTGTGATAAAGAGCCCACTCAGGACGAAATCGTCGAGTGCGTGCGCCGCTATGGCCGTCAGAGCGGGGATATCTGGCATTCAATGCAAAAAACGATGCCTGATGATTTAGGCAGCAAGCGTTAATAAAAAACCGGACGTGACGTCCGGTTTTTTTTTGTCCATTTACAGCGGGGAGTTACGCGGTGGATTTCGGTCCAGTAGCTCTACTGTTCCGTCTTCATTCTGTTGTTCCAGAATCACATCAAACCCCCACAGGCGATGGACGTGCTTAAGCACTTCCCGGCGGCTTTTATCCAGCGGTGCACGACTTTGCGGTACATAGCGCAGGGTCAGTGAACGATCGCCGCGTAAGTCGACGTTATAAACCTGTATGTTGGGTTCCAGATTACTCAGGTTGTACTGCGCCGAAAGCTGCTGGCGAACGGCGCGGTAGCCGGATTCATCGTGGATAGCTGCAATCTCCAGAAAGTTATTACGATCGTCATCCAGCACGGTAAACAGACGGAAGTCACGCATGACCTTAGGCGACAGGAACTGGCTGATAAAGCTCTCATCTTTAAATTCACGCATCGCAAAATGCATCGTTTTAAGCCAGTCAGAACCCGCAATATCCGGGAACCAGTAGCGATCTTCTTCGGTTGGCGACTGGCAAATGCGTTTGATGTCCTGGAACATGGCAAAACCTAACGCATACGGATTAATCCCGCTGTACCACTGGCTGTTATAAGGCGGCTGAAAAATGACGTTGGTATGGCTGTGCAAAAACTCCATCATAAAGCGTTCAGACACTTTGCCTTCATCATAGAGGTGATTCAGGATGGTGTAGTGCCAGAAGGTTGCCCAGCCTTCATTCATCACCTGGGTTTGTTTCTGCGGGTAAAAATACTGGCTCACCTTACGGACGATACGCAAAATTTCACGCTGCCAGGATTCAAGCAGCGGGGCATTCTTTTCCATAAAGTAGAGCAGGTTTTCCTGCGGCTCTGACGGGTAACGCGCCGCTTCAATCTGAGTGGCTTCTTTTTCCCGTCGTGGCAGCGTACGCCACAGCGTATTCACCTGACTCTGTAAATACTCTTCACGGCTTTTCTGACGTGCTTTCTCTTCCTGCAGCGAGATCTTCTGCGGACGTTTATAGCGATCAACCCCGTAGTTCATTAAGGCATGGCAGGAATCAAGCAGGCGCTCTACCTCCTCTACACCGTAACGCTCTTCGCAGTCAGAGATGTAATTTTTAGCAAACAGCAAATAGTCGACGATGGAGCTGGCGTCGGTCCAGCTCCGAAACAGGTAGTTGTTTTTAAAGAAGGAGTTATGTCCGTAGCAGGCATGGGCCATCACCAGCGCCTGCATGGTCATGGTGTTCTCTTCCATCAGGTAGGCGATACAGGGATTGGAGTTAATCACAATCTCGTAAGCCAGGCCTTGCTGTCCGTGTTTATAGCGCTGTTCGGTTTCGATAAATTTTTTGCCGAATGACCAGTGCGAGTAGTTAATCGGCATGCCGACACTGGAGTAGGCATCCATCATCTGTTCTGAGGTGATCACTTCAATTTGGTGCGGGTAGGTATCCAGACCGTAGTGTTTGGCTACACGGTCAATTTCAGCCAGATAGACATCCAGTAATTCGAATGTCCAGTCAGGACCATCGCTAATTCGTTTGCTGTCCATGAGGGAATCGTCAAAGATTGTGGTCATAGCGCACCTCTGTTTTGGCGAACGAGCTAACGCTGACTGGCTGCCCGTTACGATTTATTTAAGGCTCTTCCTGAGAAAGGAAACCCAAAAAAACTGAGTGAACATATCAATGATAGTTCACTGTCGCTTATCCGATCGGGGAACTCAAACGAATTCTTTGGCAGAAAAATCATTTCAGGTTGAAAGGGTTGGGATTAAATAGCCCTACTTGCTGCGCTGTGGGTTTTTTTTAGCATAAAGCACTGCTTTTTAGGATAAAGGCGCGCGTCAAATGATTCTCCTGCAAGAGGAGGAATTAACTATAAACAATGTCATTTATGCCTGATTTTTTGCATCAGGGCGCATAAATCTCTGAATTTCAGTCTGTGAAATGATTTTAGTTACCTGCTGACGGAAAAAGAGGTGAAATAGTTGAATTGTTTAGAGGATGTTTCCACTTTGTGATCACACTGAATGTAAACCAGTGAACAGTGGATTATGCTTTTTAATTTCGCGGGGGACTTATGCACGTAGTGATTCTTGGAAGTGGCGTAGTAGGCGTAACAAGCGCATGGTATCTGGCGCGCGCCGGGCACCAGGTCACCGTGATCGATCGTCAGCCTCAGCCCGCTATGGAGACCAGCGCCGCGAATGCCGGACAGATCTCTCCGGGCTATGCTGCGCCCTGGGCGGCACCGGGTGTACCGCTGAAGGCAATGAAATGGATGTTCCAGCGTCATGCTCCACTGGCAATCCGGCTGGACGGCAGTCGCTTTCAGCTTGAATGGATGTGGAACATGCTGCGTAACTGCGATATGCGTCATTACCAGCAAAACAAAAGCCGCATGGTCCGCCTGGCAGAATACAGCCGTGATTGCCTGAAAGCGCTCCGTGCCGAAACCGGCATTGCCTACGAAGGCCGCCAGGGCGGCACGCTGCAGCTGTTTCGTACCCAGCAGCAGTTTGACAGCGCCAGTAAAGACATTGCTGTACTGCGCGAGGCCGGCGTGCCCTACGAGTTGCTGGAGGCGCATCAGCTGTCCAGCGTCGAGCCTGCACTGGCGGCGACCCACCATAAACTCACTGGCGGATTACGCCTGCCGAATGATGAAACCGGGGATTGCCAACTTTTTACTCAACGTCTGGCTAAAATGGCCGAAGAAGCCGGAGTTGTCTTCCGTTTTAATACGCCAATCGATCAGTTGCTACGCGACGGTAATCGTATTTATGGCGTGAAGTGCGGTGAGGAAGTGATTAAAGGCGACAGCTATGTCGTGGCGCTGGGTTCCTATTCGACCTCGCTGATGAAGAATATCGTCGATATTCCCGTCTATCCGCTTAAAGGCTATTCCCTGACGATTCCGGTGACCAATCCCGATGCGGCACCGGTTTCTACGATTCTTGATGAAACCTACAAAGTGGCAGTGACGCGCTTTGATAACCGTATTCGCGTCGGCGGCATGGCCGAGATTGTTGGTTTTAACACCAAACTGCTGGAGGCGCGTCGTGAAACCCTGGAGATGGTGGTCACAGACCTTTATCCTGAAGGCGGTGATGTCAGCCAGGCGAGTTTCTGGACCGGCCTGCGCCCTATGACGCCAGATGGAACGCCGGTGGTTGGCGCTACGCCGCTCTCGAACCTTTATCTGAATACCGGACACGGTACACTGGGATGGACAATGGCGTGCGGCTCCGGTCAGTTACTCGCTGACGTCATGTCCGGAACATCATCCGCGATAGCCGCAGATGATCTCACCGTCTTTCGCTATTTACCCGGTTTTGCGGCCAGCCGATCGCCGCTTCGCAACGTTAACGCTACCCGTTAAGCCTTCAGGGAGAGGAAGTATGTCACGTCCAATTGTCGCTACCATCGATCAACACGCGTTGCGACATAACCTGGCGATTGCGCGCCGGGCGGCTCCTGCGTCACGCATCTGGTCAGTGGTCAAAGCGAATGCCTATGGTCACGGCATTGCCCGCGTATGGGAAAGCCTGTCAGCGACCGATGGTTTCGCTCTGCTTAACATGGAAGAGGCCATTATGTTGCGCGAGCAGGGCTGGAAAAAGCCGATATTACTGCTCGAAGGGTTCTTTCATCCTGATGACCTGGCATTAATCGATCGCTACCGACTGACCACCAGTGTGCACAGCAACTGGCAGATTCACGCCCTGGCCAATGCCACGCTTTCTGCGCCTGTTGATATTTATCTGAAGATCAACAGCGGTATGAACCGTCTGGGGTTCCGTCCTGAGCAGGTCAATGGGATCTGGCATAAACTGCGTGCGATTGAAAACGTCGGGGATATCACGTTGATGGCGCACTTTGCCGATGCGGAAAATCCTGACGGTATTGTCGAGCCGTTAAAGCGCATCGCGCAGGCCACGGAAGGGCTGGAAAGCCCGCTTTCATTGTCCAATTCGGCCTGTACGCTGTGGCATACCGAAGCACATCACGACTGGGTGCGCCCGGGGATCATACTGTACGGCGCCTCACCAAGCGGTGACTGGCAGGATATCGCCAGCAGTGGTCTGAAGCCGGTGATGACGCTCACCAGTGAGATTATTGGCGTGCAGCAACTTCAGGCTGGAGATGGCGTAGGCTATGGCTACCGCTATCATGCAAAGCAGCCACAGCGTATCGGCGTGGTAGCCTGCGGCTATGCAGATGGTTATCCGCGCCATTCGCCGACAGGCACCCCGGTTGCCGTTGACGGCATTATGACGCAGGTTGTCGGCGCGGTGTCTATGGACATGATTACGGTTGATCTCACGCCTTGCCCGCAGGCTGGCATTGGCTCGTCTGTCGAGTTATGGGGCGAAAACGTCAAAATCGATCAGGTGGCGAAAGCAGCCGGAACCGTGGGCTATGAGCTCATGTGCGCACTGGCACCCCGCGTACCGGTTAAGCTTATTTAACAGCGGTAATACGACTTTGCATGTTTTTGCTGCAGCGCCAGGCCAGGAAGGCCAGCGCTGCACCCAGCAGCATCATTAACGTCAGCGACAGCTTTTCTGCCATTGGCAGAGCCACGACGAGCAGGCTGCCTGCTGCGCCTCCCGCCATCTGAATAAACCCCTGTAGCGCTGAAGCGACGCCCGCCTGTTGTTGATAGGGCTCCAGCGCATAGCTGGTGGCTGGCCCAACGGTAAAGGCCAGGCCAGCGACGGCAACCGCGACCGGAAACATATACAGCGCCCAGTGGGATTGCATACTCGCAGGGAATAACGTCATGCCTGCCACCAGCAGCACGGCACCCGTTAGCATCGTAATAAAGCCGATGGCCAGGCAAAACGGTCGGCCCGCTTTACGAATCGCTTTATTCACCACCACGCTAACCATCATGATCCAAAAACCATTGGCGCCGAAGGCGAAAGAGAAAGCCAGAGGGGACAGACCGCCTTCGGTCATTAATACCTGTGGGGCCAGTGACACATAGGTCAGCACCATGCCCAGTGCCCCCGCATTGGCAAAAGCAAAGGCCAGGAAGCGAGGTTGACGGAGAATGGTGGCGTACTGATTCACGGGAAGGCCTTTAACGCGCAGCGTATCCGCCGGGCGCGTTTCAGGGAGCCAGACGATAACCATCAGCATCACTACTGCCGCGTAAGCGCACAGGAACCAGAAGGGCGCTCGCCAGTCAAAGGCGCTGGCCAACAGCCCACCCAGTAACGGAGCCAGTGCGGGCACAATATTCAGTGCGCCATTCAGGAAGCCATAAGCCCGGGCGGCATCATCGCCGCTCAGTCGGTCGCGCACGCCGCTAAAGGCCACCACCGCGCTGCAACATACCGCGCAACCCTGCACCAGACGGGCCAGTAAAAACAGCGGGAAAGAGGTCGCTGTGGCGGCGATGGCGCTGCCAGCAATATAGAGCGCCAGGCCCAGCAAGGCGATGGGCTTACGTCCATAGTTGTCCACCAGCGGGCCACTGACCAGTTGCCCCAGGCCCATCACCAGCAAAAAGAGTGGGATAGTCGTTTGCACCAGGGCAACAGGTGTTGATAAGCCTTCGGCGATCTGGGGCAGCGTCGGTAAATAGAGATCGATGCCTAAAGGTGCCAGTAACACCAGGCTCAATAACAATAAGGTATATTTTTGCATAGCAACCAGAGGGTAAACGTTCGATAAAGCGAGGGAAGAGGGTAATGATTAACAGGACAAAAGGAAAGCGAATTACCGGACGAAATCGCGATGCCTGTCCGAAACAGGCATCGCTGGCTACATCAGTAAGCGCCGTCACGGCGGAATACCACGCACGCCGTTTTAAACAGAATGGCGATGTCCGTCCACAACGCCCAGTTTTTAACATACCAGGAGTCAAAATAGACGCGGGTATCGTAATCAATATCGTTACGACCGCTGACCTGCCATAACCCGGTCATGCCCGGTTTTGCCATCAGATAGTAATCCACATCGCCGGCATAACGCTCAAGCTCAGCCTCAATCACCGGTCGTGGTCCCACCAGACTCATTTCGCCACGGATCACATTCCAGAGCTGCGGTAACTCATCAAGACTGGTTTTACGCAGGAAGCCGCCAATGCCTGTAATGCGTGGGTCTTTCTTAAGCTTAAAGTCTTTGTCCCATTCCCGGCGTGCCTCTTCGCTGGTCGCCAGGAGTTTTTCCAGAACCTCTTTGGAATTCGTGACCATAGAGCGGAACTTGAGACATTTGAACTTTTTGCCATCCTGGCCGATACGTTCGTGACCGTAAATCGCATTGCCGCCGTCACGCCTGACCATGTAGCAAAGCAGGGCGAAGACCGGTGCAAGGAAGAGCAGTAGCAATGATGCCACCACAATATCGAAGCCACGCTTCAGGAAGCGTGAGGAATGCTTCGCCAGGTTATTACTTACGCGCAGAATCATCACTTCATGGCTAAAAATAAACGACATGTCCGTACCGTACAGCGGCACGCCGCGTAAGGTCGGGATCACTGACACGGAACGGCAGTTCATTTTGGATAAAAACTTCAACCAGCGATCGCGTTCCGGCTGCTGCTCATACTCCATCGCGACAATAAACTGCACATTGTCACGGTCGATGGTGTTCCAGTTGATATCCTTCGCCGAGATGACGGGCACGCCATTAACACTCTGCTGCTGCGGCGCGTCTTCTACAGAGATAAACGCCTGAACGTTATAACCGAGAATTTCTTCACTTTGTAAGGCCGCGAAGGCTTCGGTGGCGTTGCGACCTGAACCAATGATGATGGTCTCTTTTTTCCATTGACCGGCTTTATTAATGGCTTTTTTTACGCCGGCGCGCATCAGCGGCAGCAGAAGCAGGGCATAGCTCCAACTGAACACCCACACCATGCGGGAAAAGTCCCATTTAGAAAACGCGATTAATGCCAGATCGAGCAGAGAGAAAACAACCAGTGTTTTGATAATCTCTTTCAGTTCGAACCAAAAGGGTTTGCGGTAAGTGTAGTGACGCAGACGCATCCAAAACCAGCCAGTACATAATACCGACATAATAAACTGCGCAATAAAACGGTTTTCAATTTGATGCGGTGGAATAAACGCATCAAGATCTCCCCAAATACCCTGAATAGTGGCAGCAGAGAGAAACAGCGCTAAATTCAGCGCAATAAGGTCGGAAAAACTGAGTGCAAACTTTACAAGAATATTCTTACGAAGACCGCTCCATGAGCGACTCGCATTGTTTATTACCATTGTACTTGCCATAAAACCTGCTCTCTTAATTAAGTAAAAGATGGCCTGACCAGAATCAAGTACGCGTTCAGGGGTTAACGACTGAAAATCCAAAACCGGGATGTTTTCAGTTTGTTACAGTCATTAGAGCCATTAACGCTGCAAGAAAAAATTTCGCTAAGCGTGAGTTGAGTCACGTAAAAATGCAGCACTGGGGAAGAGTATGCAGGAGATATTTGACAGAGTTAATACGGAATAATTCTTAAAAAACCAGGCGATAATCGCGTGAGTTTTGTTTAAGTGGCTAATTTGAAAGATAATATTTAAAAAGTATAACTTATGAGCAGTGCGTACAGGGGCTTTTTTTAGGAATTACCGCCAAATCCACTGTCTGGCGGCAATTCACAGGATCATGCTGATTTTTTTAATACCCAGCGGTCTTGTTGCTTATCGTAATGCCCGATGTGCAAGATGACTTCCTGGTCATCAATCCAGGCAGGAACGCTGGTGTCATGATCCCAGCCGTCGAGCTGATAACTCAGGCCGGGGTTGGTGTGGCAGGGAATACTCACTGTCACAGGTTCTTCGCTGCTGAATTCTGCATCGACAATTTCGTAGCGACCAATTTTAACCACGTGACCCATGGATAACTCCCGTTTTAACTGAATGTCATAAAAGCTTAGTGCAATTCAGCCAATTAACCGCGCCAATTAATTAAGATTATTCCTTGTCTTCACTTGGGCGTACACCAATTTTCACGATTTGATTATCTTCTTTTTCCGCCACGGTCCAGGTCAGCTGATTCCATTCAATCTGATCGCCTACGACGGGCGTGCCGCCGAGCATGCCGAGCATCAGTTGTCCCAGTGATTGTTGCGCATTGGTGTGTTCATCCAGTTCAAGACCATATATTTGCGCCACATCGTTCAGGCGAGCGTCGGCATCAAGAATAAAGTCACCGAAGAAACGCTGATCCAGCGAGACAGGCGGCGACTGGCTGAACATTTTTCCCAACGCAGGCAGATCACGCTCACGACCAATGACGCAAATCACGTCGTTTTCTTTTAAACGCGTCGCGCTATCTGGATGCATCAACACGTTATCCCGAAACAGAGCGGCGATGCGGGTTTCACGCGGCATCTGTAGATCGCGCAGCGCGGCGCCCACGCACCATTTGTCGGCACTAAGCTGATAGACAAACTGCTCCCAGGGGTTTTCCGGATGGATATCCAGCCCGATGCGGCTGATGGGCGACGCCGTAGGCGGTACCACCACTTTGGCTTTCTTCGCGGCATATCCCAGCGAGGTGCCCTGTAGCATCAGTGAGACCAACACGACAAAGAAGGCAATATTAAAATAGAGCGACGCGTTTTCCAGGCCCGCCATCATCGGAAACACCGCCAGGATAATCGGCACCGCGCCACGCAGGCCCACCCAACTGATAAAAACCCGCTCGCGCCCGGTGAAGCCACGGAAGGGCAATAAGCCGATGAAGACGGACAGGGGGCGCGCAACCAAAATCAACCACAGCGAGAGAATCATGGCCGGGACCGCGATATGCCAAAGATCCGACGGCGTGACTAACAGGCCCAGCACGATAAACATGCCTATCTGACTGAGCCAGGCCATACCATCAAAGGTTTGCAGAATACCAAAGCGGTTGCGGATAGGACTGTTGCCGAGCAAGAAACCACACAGATACACGGCCAGAATCCCACTGCCTTCCAGGACCGTGGTCAGGGCAAACACCAGAATACCGCCGCTGAGTGCCAGTAAAGGGTAAAGGCCAGGAGCCAGGTTTATGCGGTTAATCAGCTGCTGCAGGGCCCAGCCGCCGCCCAGGCCCAGCGCAATGCCCAGACCAAACTGTTGAATCAGGTGTACCACAAACATCCAGTCAAGGCCGGTTTTGCCCTGCTCGATCATCTCTATCAGCGTAATGGTGAGAAACACTGCCATAGGATCGTTGCTGCCAGACTCAATTTCCAGCGTTGAGCTTACGCGTTCATTCAGGCCTTTATCGCCCAGCAGTGAGAACACCGCCGCCGCATCGGTGGAACCGATAATGGCGCCAATTAAAAAACCCTGCATCATATCGAGCCGGAAAAGCCATGCGGCGACCAGGCCGGTTAATCCAGCCGTGATAATGACGCCTACCGTTGCCAGCGACAGTGCCGGGCCCAGCGCCACCTTGAACGAGCTGGCTTTGGTGCGCATTCCGCCATCCAGCAGAATAATCGCCAGGGCAAGGTTAGAAATCAGGTAAGCGGCTGGGTAGTTATCGAAGGCGATACCGCCGATGCCATCAATCCCGGCTAACATTCCCAGCGCCAGGAAAATGACCAGGATAGGAATGCCCAGACGGGATGAAAAGGAACTGAGTAAGATACTCGACGCAACCAGCACGGACCCAATAATAAAAAGACTATAAACAATAGTGTGGTTCAAACCCGGTCTCCTGAGATACGGCAATCAATGTTAGCTAATGTGTAGAAACACCCATGCTATGTCTGCAAGATAATGTTTTATCAATGAGTTGTCATGGTCATTATGCAATTTATATCAATTGCTAATGCCTTTGTTACTCCAGTTTAACGATATTAATAGAGTAGTTGGAGGGTTTGTGACGGGGAAGGCCATGTTTTAACAGGTTATTAGACAAAAAAAAGCCGACAGGGCGTCGGCTTCGTGTCTCAGGCTTCCATTGCCTGCTTGTGAAACAGCTCACGGAACACCGGGTAGATATCCTCGGGTTCACGAATGTGCTGGATCGCAAAGTTATCGAATATCGACTGCAGGTGTTCATATTCGCGCCACAGGGTCTGGTGAGCACGACGGGTGATTTCAATATAGGTGTAGTAACGGACGACCGGTAAGATGTTCTTCGCCAGAATCTCATGACACAGCGGTGAATCATCCGCCCAGTTGTCGCCATCTGACGCCTGAGCGGCATAGATATTCCACTGTGCCGGATCGTAACGCTCTTTGACCACTTCATCCATGAGCTTCAGGGCGCTCGACACGATGGTCCCGCCGGTTTCCTGTGAATAGAAAAACTCTTGCTCGTCGACTTCTTTGGCCTGTGTATGGTGCCGGATATAAACCACATCGACATTTTTGTAAGTGCGGCTCAGGAACAGGTAGAGCAAAATATAAAAGCGTTTTGCCATATCCTTGGTGGCCTGATCCATGGAGCCCGAGACGTCCATCAGACAGAACATAACCGCCTGGCTGGAAGGTTCAGGGCGTTTTTCAAAGTTTTTGTAGCGTAAATCAAAGGTATCGATAAAGGGCACCCGAGCGATACGCGCACGCAAGTCGGCAATCTCTTTGCGTAAGCGCTCCTCTTCGAGCAACTGAGCCGGTTCTGACTTTTCAACCGTGGCAAGTTCATCTTCAAGCTGATGCAGCTGGCGACGTTTACCTGCGGTCATGGCAGTACGACGCGCCAGAGAGTTCTGCAGAGAGCGCACCACGCTGATGTTGGCCGGCACACCATTTGAGGTAAAACCCGCACGGTGGGTTTTATACTCGTTTAACTGGCGGTGCTGATTTTTACGCAAGTTGGGCAGCGCCAGATCTTCAAACAGCAGGTCCAGATATTCATCTTTGGAGATCTGAAAAACGAACTCATCCTGACCTTCACCGTCCTGACCGGCGTTGCCCTGACCGGAACCGCTGCCACCGCCGCCCTGCGGCCGCTCAACACGGTCATTCTGTATAAAGTGATCGTTGCCCGGATGGACACGATGGCGTTGCCCGCCGCGACCCTGATGGAAAATCGGTTCATTGATGTCATCAATCGGGATGGAAACGGATTCGCCACTACTGATGTCGGTCACCGAGCGTTTATTGATGGCCTCGGAGATCGACTGCTTAATCTGGGACTTATAACGACGCAAGAAGCGCTGGCGGTTGACCGCGCTCTTGTTTTTACCGTTTAGTCGGCGATCGATAAAATAGGCCATGATGTTCCCCCAAACTACATTGCAAGCAGGCCGGGCTGTCCCGTCCTTAAGTGACCGGTGCTATCCCGCACCGGTTTGCTTACAGACTCTGATCAGGACGATTTACGTACGCGCAGATACCATTCACACAGCAGGCGAACCTGTTTGCGGGTATAGCCTTTTTCCATCATGCGATCGACAAAATCATCGTGCTTCTTCTGCTCATCCGTGGACGTTTTCGTATTGAACGAAATAACCGGCAACAGCTCTTCGGTATTTGAGAACATTTTTTTCTCAATCACCGTACGCAGTTTCTCATAACTGGTCCAGTTCGGATTGCGGCCGTTATTATGGGCCCGTGCACGCAGCACAAAATTGACAATTTCATTACGGAAATCTTTAGGATTACTAATCCCCGCAGGTTTCTCAATTTTTTCCAGTTCCGCATTAAGTGACTCACGGTCAAACAGCTGCCCTGTATCAGGATCGCGATACTCCTGATCCTGAATCCAGAAATCGGCATAAGTGACATAGCGGTCAAAGATATTTTGACCATATTCGGAATAGGATTCCAGATAAGCCGTCTGAATCTCTTTGCCAATAAACTCTGCATATTTCGGAATTAAATAACCTTTCAGGTGCTCAAGGTATTTTTCCGCCTGATCTTGCGGGAACTGCTCACGTTCTATTTGCTGTTCCAACACGTAAAACAGGTGAACAGGGTTGGCTGCCACTTCAGCATGATCGAAGTTAAAAACGCGGGACAGAATTTTAAAGGCGAAACGGGTGGACAATCCGTTCATCCCTTCGTCTACGCCGGCGTAGTCATGGTATTCCTGCCAGGACTTCGCCTTGGGATCGGTATCCTTGAGGCTTTCACCGTCATACACGCGCATCTTGGAGTAGATGCTGGAGTTATCTGGATCTTTCATGCGTGAGAGAATGGAGAATCGCGCCAGAGTTTCCAGCGTGCCGGGCGCGCAAGGTGCCGTGGACAGCTCACTGTGATTCAGGAGTTTCTCGTAGATCTTGATCTCTTCGGATACGCGGAGGCAGTAAGGCACCTTAACGATGTAAACACGGTCAAGGAACGCCTCATTGTTTTTGTTGTTACGGAACGTCACCCACTCAGATTCGTTCGAGTGCGCCAGAATGATACCGTTAAACGGCAGAGCAGAGATGCCCTCTGTACCGTTATAGTTACCTTCCTGGGTGGCGGTTAACAGGGGATGCAGCACTTTAATGGGTGCTTTAAACATCTCAACGAATTCCATGATGCCCTGGTTCGCCCGGCACAACGCACCTGAGTAACCGTAGGCATCAGGATCGTTCTGAGCATGGTTTTCCAGTTTACGAATGTCGACCTTACCGACGAGTGCGGAGATATCCTGATTGTTTTCATCGCCGGGTTCGGTCTTAGCGATGGCTAACTGCTCCAGAATCGACGGCCATACTTTCACCACTTTGAAGCGGGTGATATCCCCACCAAATTCGTGCAGGCGTTTAGCCGCCCATGGCGACATAATGGTGCCAAGGTAGCGGCGGGGTACGCCGTACTCTTTTTCCAGAATATTGGCGTCTTCCTGCGGATTAAACAGGCACAGGGGGTGATCGTTGACCGGGCTGCGTTCGCCATCGGCGCTCAATACAAAGATGGGCACACGCTGCATCAGCGATTTCAGTCGCTCTGCCAGAGAGGACTTACCGCCGCCGACCGGACCCAGCAGATAAAGAATTTGTTTCTTCTCTTCAAGGCCTTGTGCCGCATGTTTCAAGTAAGAAACGATTTGTTCAATCGCTTCTTCCATACCGTAAAACTCTTCAAATGCCGGGTAACGTCCCATCACCCGGTTAGAAAAGATTCTGGAAAGGCGTGGCTCCTGAGCGGTGTCAACCATCACGGGTTCACCGATAGCCATTAACAGTCGCTCTGCGGCGTTGGCGTATGCACTGCGATCCTGTTTACAGATGGTAAGAAATTCCTGCAGTGTGAACTCTTCGTCCTTGGCAGCTTCATAACGCTGACGATAATGATCGAATATATTCATAGCGATGCCCGTCCTTTCGTTTTTAGCACAGGTAAAGGAGCAATAATCAGTGCTCGTACAGCTCCCGGAAGATATTATCTTTTACTACAGCAACCCTTATGCCAACCTGATCATTGTTATCGGGATGCACAACTTTTATGGTTACTCTCTTTCAACAAAACCCTCGGTATTAAGTTTAACTGTAGAAGGCATTCAGGAAATTTCATCATAGATTTTTGATTAGTGAGCCACATATCAATAACAAAATCATTTTGTTGCGAAACCTTTTTGACGCATAAATGGCAAATTTGTGATGTCTCTAACCCGGTTATGCCACATCCTGCCTTAAATTGGGTAGATGATTTTCATATAAGGTTAATTCAGTCTGTAAAAAGCGTTAGACTGTATGAGTGATTGTTATATTTATGGAATGAATAAATTGTGAACCAATTCAAACTTAACACGCTTATCGCGCTTCTCCCTTGTTATTTTCTGGGGCAGTCAGTTCAGGCCGCGCCTTTATCACTCGGTGCATCAGTGATTTATGCGCAATCCCCGTATCGGGGTGGGCAGGACCGCTATTTGCCCGTGCCCATCATCAATTATGAAGGAGAAAACTTCTGGTTTAACACGCTACAGGGCGGTTACTACCTGTGGAAAGACCCTCAGGATCAGCTGTCTCTGACGTTGCTGGGCTCACCACAAGAATATGACCCGGGTGACAACGATCTGGGCGATATGAAAGGGCTGGATAAGCGCCGCATGACGCTGATGGGCGGTGCGACCTACAGACATACCGCAGACTGGGGGATTGTTCGTACTTCACTGCTCGGTGACGTACTCAACAACAGTAATGGCATCATCTGGGATCTTACCTACCTCTACCGCTTTAACTTCGGTGATTTTACCTTAACGCCGGGGATTGGGGCCATGTGGAACAGCGCGAATCAGAACCGTTACTACTATGGCGTATCTGGCCATGAGAGCGATCGTACCGGTATCAGCCGCTATCATCCCGATGACAGCTGGTCACCTTATGCGGAGCTGAATGCCAGCTACAGCATTACGCCACAGTGGAATGCTAACCTGTCAGGACGCTACACCCGTTTTGCCAGTGAAATCAAAGACAGTCCCATGGTTGATAAAAGTGGACAGTTCACGATCTGGACAGGCGTAAGTTACACTTTCTGATTTGCACTTTAAGAGGGCAGGCGTTGCCCTCTGTTAGTTTGTCTGCCCTATAACAGTGCAGGAGCGTAAAATGGCAAAATACGTTAACGTGGCAGGTCAACAGGCAATACCGGCGATAGGGCTTGGGACCTGGTACATGGGTGAAGACAGCAACAGCCGACAGCAGGAAGTCAGCGCGCTTCAGGCTGGGCTGGATGAGGGCTTGAAAATTATTGATACGGCCGAAATGTACGCCGATGGCGGGGCGGAAGAGGTGGTCGGCGAGGCGCTAAAAGGGCGCCGTGACAGCGCGTTGCTGGTATCGAAAGTTTACCCATGGAATGCCGGAGAATATGACGCGATAGCCGCCTGTGAAGCCAGCCTGCGGCGTTTGCAAACCGACCGCCTTGACCTCTACCTGCTGCACTGGCGTGGCAGCGTGCCCCTGGACGAAACCATAAGCGCAATGCAAAGCCTGCAGCAGCAGGGAAAAATTGTGCATTGGGGCGTTTCAAACTTCGACAGCGATGATATGGATGAGCTGTGGGCCGAAGCCGGTGGTGAAGCCTGCGCAACCAATCAGGTGCTTTATCATCTGGCTTCACGCGGTATCGAATATGATCTTCTGCCCCTGTGCCAGCAGCATGCGATGCCGGTAATGGCCTATTGTCCGCTGGCTCAGGCAGGACGCTTACGCAATCGGCTGTTTTCAGAGCCAACCCTGGTCGCCATTGCTCAGCAGAAGGGGATTACGGTTGCTCAGCTTCTGTTGGCGTGGGTTATCCGTGCGCCGGGTGTGATTGCTATCCCTAAAGCCAGCTCACTGCTGCATGTGCAGGAAAATGCCGCGGCGCTGGATATTAGCCTGAGTGATGAGGAGTGTTTCCTGATCGACAAAGCTTTCCCGCCACCGCGGCACAAAATACCACTGGACGTAGTATGAATTGCGCCCTTAAGCCTTAACTCGGTTTACCTTTCAGACGAATCGTGGTCGCCAGTCGGGCCGGTTTTTCGCCCGCACTGCGTAACGGTTTGCTGATGCGAGCCGTTTCCACACAAACCATGGTTTTGTAACCTTCGTTGGGCATGTCTGTCATGCTGCAGGACAGCTCAACGCCTGGGTTCCATGTGACAACGTCACTTTGGTGGTGATGATAAACCTCGATTTGCCGCTGTCCCACCTGATCGTTAATCACGGAGCAGTCGTTTGCCGCAGTAAAGATACGGTCAACCCGGCTGGTAAAACGCAGCTTACCGTCACTGGTGCCTTCCTGATTGTCGTTAACCTTATCGATATAGGTATCACCCAGTCCCGAGACATCGACCCCATTGATATCTGCCACGTTAAAGTAGCTGTGCAGCGCAGCGGTGGACTCATAGTCACCATAGGCTTCCAGTTCGATCTCACAGTGCTGCCCAAGACGAAAACGTGCTATTAGCGTAAATTCGTGTGGCCATAACTTTAGCGTCTGTGGATTGCTTTCCAGCACCAGCGTTAAGATCACGCCTTCTTCGTTTTCATCATGAGCAGACAGCTTCCAGGATTGATTACGGGCAAATCCATGCGCCGGTTCACCCGCTGGTCCAAACCAGGGCCAGCAGATGGGGACGCCGCCACGAATCGCTTTACCTGGCGAGAAAGGGCTTTTATCGCTCAGCCACAACACGTGCTTTTCCCCGCTGGGTTGCCAGGCAATAAGGTGAGCGCCCTGTAACGTTATGGCCGCACGCACGCGAGGATGGCTGACAACGATTGCCGGAAGATCCCCGACCTGACGCTGTGACAGGTAAGGCGTAATCTGTTTAACCACGGGGAGAGAAAAGAGTTTGTCTTGCATGCCCGACTCCTTACGAAATGGATCAAAAAAAGGGTGACCGAAGTCACCCTTATTCTCTTCTGTCTGGCTGCCTTATTTAGCAGAAACCAGCGCAATCAGGTCGAGAACTTTGTTTGAATAACCGGTTTCGTTATCATACCAGGAAACCAGTTTAACGAAGTTGTCATTCAGCGCGATACCGGCTTTAGCATCGAATACTGATGTCAGGATTTCACCGTTGAAATCGGTAGAAACCACGTCATCTTCAACATAGCCCAGCACGTCTTTCATTTCGCCTTCTGAAGCGGCTTTGATAGCGGCACAGATTTCTTTGTAAGACGCTGCTTTTTCCAGACGAACGGTCAGGTCAACAACAGAAACGTTTGGAGTAGGAACGCGGAACGCCATACCTGTCAGCTTGCCATTCAGTTCTGGCAGCACTTTACCTACCGCTTTCGCTGCACCGGTAGAAGAAGGGATGATGTTCTGAGACGCGCCACGACCGCCACGCCAGTCTTTGTGAGACGGGCCATCAACGGTTTTCTGTGTCGCGGTGGTCGCGTGAACGGTGGTCATCAGGCCTTCAACGATGCCGAACTTGTCGTTGATCACTTTTGCCAGTGGTGCCAGGCAGTTAGTGGTACAAGAGGCGTTAGACACGATGTCCTGACCCTGATATTTGTCGAAGTTTGCACCACGAACGAACATTGGGGTGTCATCTTTAGATGGACCGGTCAGAACGACTTTCCTGGCACCCGCAGTGATGTGCTTACGTGCAGTCTCGTCGGTCAGGAAGATACCGGTTGCTTCAGCAACGACGTCAACGCCGACTTCGTCCCATTTCAGGTTAGCCGGATCTCTCTCAGCAGTAACGCGGATTTTCTTACCGTTAACAACCAGAGCGCCGTCCTGTACTTCAACGGTGCCGTCAAAACGGCCGTGAGTAGAGTCGTACTTCAGCATGTACGCCATGTAGTCAGCGTCCAGCAGGTCGTTGATAGCAACGATTTCGATGTCAGAGCGCTGTTGAGCAGCACGGAAAACGATGCGACCGATACGGCCAAAACCGTTGATACCTACTTTGATAGTCATATATTCCACCAGCTAGTTGTTAGTGAATAAAAGGTTGGCTGTAAAATTACAAAAACCTTACCAGGCGTCAAGCGGAATCGTGTCAATTGTTGCGACAGGTCAATCCACTCAACAGGAATTATTTGTGCCGCAACCGCTTGCGCGCACCTGAAAAAAACGTGCTCTGTTGAATCCTTCGCCGAATATATAGGGATATGCCAGAGAAAAGGTGATCGAAGTCACAAATCTACCTTGTAGGATACGGACTGAAGGGTTGAGCACAAAAAAAGACCCGACTAATGTTGATCGTTTGTTAGAATAGTAGTCGATTTTTACAGAATGACATCCCGGAATTGCTCAAATGCCTAAAGAAACCGCACCCGAAGCAAAAATCGCCCAACTGACTGAGATGCAACGTTATGTCACGCAGCAGCGTGGAACGGAGCCACCGTACAGCGGTGCGCTGCTGCACAATAAGCAGGAAGGGATCTACCACTGTTTGGTCTGCAACGCTCCCCTGTTTTTGTCTGACACCAAGTATGACTCAGGTTGTGGCTGGCCCAGCTTCTATCAGCCGGTAAGCGATGACGCGATTCGCTATCTGGAAGATAATTCACATGGTATGCAGCGTGTTGAAATCCGTTGTGGCAGTTGTGATGCCCATCTCGGTCATGTTTTCCCGGATGGTCCACAACCGACCGGTGAACGCTACTGTGTTAATTCCGCCTCGCTGAACTTTACCGATCAGCAAGGTGACGAGACGAAAGGATAACGATGAAACAGCAACTTGACGCGATGCTTGATGCCATGACGCCTGAAATCTATGACCGTCTGGTTATGGCTGTGGAAACCGGAAAATGGCCAGATGGCGTGGCGCTTACCCAGCAGCAGCGTGATAACAGCCTGCAACTGGTGATGATGTGGCAGGCGCGGAATAACGAGGCCCCACAGCATATGACGATCGGTAAAGACGGCGAGATGGTCACCAAGTCTAAAAAGCAGTTGAAAGACGAGTTTGGCATTGAGCCAGACGTGACTCGTATCAACCTGCATTAAGCCTGGACAGCCTGTGAAAGTGACAGGCCGTTCGAGACGTGAAGGGCTGGCAACAAGCCAACCCTTCACGTTCAGTTTCAGATAATAACCGCACCCTGTGCTGCCATCTGCGCCAGGGCAATTTCGCTGTCTTCAGGATTGAGATTCACGCCCCGGCAACCTTCCGCCACCACGTCCACCTGATAGCCCAGTTCAAGTGCATCCAGAACGCTGTACTTCACACAGTAATCGGTCGCCAGGCCCAGCATCACCAGATGCGTGATGTCGCGCGCGCGTAACCAGCTGTCCAGCTCGGTTTTACGCCGGTGGCCGTTATCAAAAAAGGCGCTATAGCTGTCAACGTCCTGATCTTCACCCTTGTGGAAGACCGCGTCGAACAGGCTGCGATCAAGCCCAGGATGAAAGTCTGCGCCGGTTGAGTGCTGAATCCCATGATCCGGCCACCAGATTTGGGGCAGACCATTAAGCTCGCCCAGGGTATAAACCGGCTCACCAGACACGGAGGCAAAACTGCCATGGTTGGCAGGGTGCCAGTCCTGTAATGCCACAACGCACTCACCTTTTTCGCGAAAGGCACGGGCATAGCGATTAGCAATCTCTACCGTATGATCGCCTTCTGTAACGGCCATGGGGCCGCCGGGGCAGAAGTCGTTCTGAATATCAATAATGATCAGTGCCCGTTTCATTCCCGTTTGCTCCGTCTCAATCTTCGGTCAGTTCGCCACGCAGGTTTTGCTGCATTTTGGCACGGATTTGCTCGCTTGAGAGATCCTGACTTAACAGATAGTGAAGTTTTGTCAGGGCGGCTTCTACCGTCAGATCAAAGCCACTGATGACGCCCGCATGTTCCAGCGCATTTCCGGTTGCGTAGCCGCCCATATTGACCTTACCGGAGATACATTGGGTGAGGTTAACCACCACAATGCCGCGCTCGCTGGCCTGCTGTAGCTCAGACAGGAACTCGGCGTTCTGCGGGGCATTGCCTACGCCGTAAGAGCGCAAAATAAGGGCTTTAACCGGCTGGCGCAAAAAGTTACGCACGACATCCGCCGATATGCCGGGATAAATCGTCACCACGCCAATGGGCTGCGGCGTGATCGTATGTACGATGAGCTCGCCCTGACCTTGCGGCGCAGGCGGTGTGTTCAGACGGCGAATATGGATGCCGGCTTCCAGCAGGGCTGACAGATTGGGTGAGGCAAACGCATTAAATCCGTCGGCATGAGCTTTCGTCGTACGGTTACCGCGATAGAGGGTGTTATTAAAAAACAGCGTCACCTCGTTAACCGGATAGTTAGCGGCAACATACAGCGAGTTCAGTAGGTTTTGCTGACCATCTGAGCGCAATTCGGCTAACGGGATTTGCGAGCCGGTCACAATGACCGGTTTTGCCAGGTTTTCCAGCATAAATGACAATGCTGACGCGGTAAAAGCCATGGTATCTGTACCATGCAGAATTACAAAGCCATCATAGCGGTCGTAATTCAGCCGGATATCTTCGGCAATGGACTGCCAGTCCTGAGGCGTCATATCGGACGAATCGATCAGGGGCTGATATTCATGGATCGTGAAGTCAGGCATTTCCGGGCGATGGAATTCGGGCATTTTTGCCAGTTCTTGCTGTAGGTGACCTGAAACCGGAATATAACCTTGAGCAGAGCGTTGCATACCGATGGTACCGCCGGTATAGGCAACGTAGATGTTTTTCTTTTGCATAGGTGAACTCAGACTTGCTGTAAAACGCGCAGTATAAGGGCAACAGCAGGGAAAAGCAGCCCGACCAGCAGTCGGGCTGAGAGGTTTATCGCACTTCACCGCAGGTCAGGCAGAAGGCATAACGGTTTTGTGGATCGTTAAGATGGTCGAACAGGCCGGGCTGATTTCGCATGGCGCTCATGACATCGTACATCGGCGCGGGCAGCCAGGCTTTCAGCTGGCCAGGCAGCACGGCCTGAACAGAGGCGTTCATCTGGTTCAGCATCAAATCGACAAAGCCGGGATCTTCCTGATACCAGTCAAGCTGCGGTTGTGAAACCTTCGCCAGCTCGGCCGCTTTCTTCACCGCATCGTCAAAATCACCCAGTGCATCCACCAGTCCATTGGCTTTCGCGTCGCTTCCGGTCCATACATGACCCTGGGCGATGGCGTCGATTTGCTCCGGCGTTTTGTGACGTGAGGTCGCAACCAGCCCAACAAAATTGTGGTAGCCGTTTTCGATGGTCAACTGCATCAACTGCTGGACTTCAGGCGGCAGCGCTTTGGTGCTGGCGACATCCGCCAGCGGTGAGGTCGCGACGCCGTCCGTATGGACACCGATGCTGTCCAGGGTGTTTTCCAGCGTATTAATCACGCCGAAGATACCGATAGAACCGGTCAGGGTGACAGGACTGGCGATAATGTAGCTGGCTGGGGTAGAAATCCAGTAACCACCAGAAGCCGCCATCCCGCCCATGGAAACCACAATCGGTTTACCGGCAGCTTTCGCCGCGGCCAGTTCGGAACGGATAGCTTCCGAGGCCGTTACGCTACCGCCAGGGCTGTTGACCCGCAAAATGATCGCTTTGATCTTAGGGTCCAGTCGCGCATCACGAATCTGTGCCGCCGTGGTATCACCGCCTACATTGCCCGGCGTTTCATCGCCGTCCATGATGGCGCCGCTAGCCATAACAACGGCAATATTGCCTTTCTGTTGGCTGGCGTCCGGTTTAACGTTGTAGTCATAAATACTGACGCTGCGATAATCGCTGCTCTGTTTATCAAAACCAAAGGTCTTGATAAGCATCTGATCGGCATCAGCCCGTGAGCCCAGAACATCGACCAGTTTGTTATCCAGCGCATACTGACCGGTATCGCCTTTAACGGCCTGTAAGCCGGCAATGATGGCTGCCGCGCCAGGGAACAGCTGCTCAGGGGTGATCTGACGGTTAGCCGACACGGTATTAAGGTAATTCTGCCAGAGTTGTCCCACCCAACGGGTGTCCGCATCGCGCGCGGCAGGCGACATATCATCACGCAGGAAAGGCTCAACAGCAGACTTATAGGTGCCGACGCGGAAGACGTGTGAATTGACCTTCAGCTTGTCGAGCAGCGTTTTGTAGTACAACCCATTGGTGGCGAAACCATGCAGGTCAACGGTCCCCTGAGGTGACAGGTAGATTTTTGTCGCATAACTGGCAAGGTAGTACTGGGCCTGACTGTAACTGTCGCCGAAGGCGTAAATGGGTTTGCCGCTCTCACGAAATTCGCGCAGCGCTTTACCAACATACTGCAGCGACGGCTGATCGCCGCCGGCAAAGTCACGCAGATCTAACACCATGCCTTTAATATTGCTGTCGCCCTTTGCCTGACGAATCGCATCAACCACATCAAACAGGGAGTTTTCCTGTAGGCGGTCGCTGCTGGTGCCTAATAACTGGCGACCAATTTTACTCAGGCGATTGCTGACGGAAGGTTTATCGACCAGCACACCGGTCAGATCAACTTTTAAAGCGCCTTGTTGCACCGGGGCAGAATGACTGCCTGAGCCGCTGACCTGAAGCCAGATCCCGACACAGACGACAATCAAGAAAATCAGGAACAGGTTAAGGATACATTCCCTGATAAAGTTCAACACTCGCCAGATCCCGCGGAACAGACCAGCAATTATTCGCCACAATGTGCGCATCACACTCTCCATATTGATATACCGGAAATAGCCGCTTTGTAGGCCAGGTCTCCGTTGACGACCTCATCCTAAAGAGCGGCGCAACAAAAGTCAGCAGGAAATCACCCTGGACTGTTACAAAAAATCCACCTGTGCCAGGATTATGCGTGCTTTAACCCCTCAGGAGAAAAACATGGATGCACTTGAATTATTGGTTAATCGTCGTTCGGCCTCCCGCTTAGCGGAGCCAGCCCCCGGCGGTGAGGTGCTGGATAATATCCTGCGCGCCGCCATGCGCGCGCCCGATCACGGTACCTTGCAACCGTGGCGCTTTATCATAGTGGAAAACGAGGGCCGCGATCGCCTCAGCCAACTGCTTGAGAAGGCGGCGCGGGACAATCAACTGGATGAAAAGGCCATTAACAAAGCCAGCCAGGCCCCGTTTCGTGCGCCGATGATTATTACCGTTGTGGCCCACTGTGAGCTGAACCACAAGGTGCCTCGCTGGGAGCAAATCGCCTCGGCAAGCTGCGCGGTGATGGCCATGCAGATGGCGGCGGTCGCCCAGGGCTTTAATGGTATCTGGCGAAGTGGTCCCTGGACCGACGATCCCCAGGTACGCGACGCGTTCGGTTGCCGGGAACAGGACGCTATCGTGGGCTTCCTTTACCTGGGCACACCGCAGCTGAAATCCAGCACTACCGTGGTACATCCCGACACGGTGCCGTTCGTTCGTTATTTCTGATCGCTCCCAGACGAGAGATTGTGCGGTTATTGTGCGAATAGTTCAGCATTGAACCCGGCGCGCTTATCAGCCGCGCGCCGCCAGGCTACCATAGCGCTGCTTCATCTGGCAGCGCATACTCTTCTCCAGGCCTGTGCGTGTGATGCAACCGTTCAGCGGGCTAAGGGGCAGGCATCGTGCCGCTCAACCCTCCGCTGACCGGTTTGCGCTGTCACCCTTGTTGTTTGCTGACGTTAAGGATTACCCGATTTAATGCGTTTGTTTATTGCAGAGAAACCCAGCCTTGGACGGGCCATTGCCGACGTGCTGCCTAAACCGCACCGGCGTGGTGATGGCTTCATCGCCTGCGGCAATGATCAGATTGTCACCTGGTGCGTGGGGCATTTACTTGAGCAGGCGCAGCCTGATGTTTACGACAGCCGTTATGCGCGCTGGTCGCTGGCGGATCTGCCGATTATCCCTGAAAAATGGCGTCTGCAGCCGCGGCCTTCCGTTGCGAAACAACTTAAAGTGGTGGAAGGATTACTGGCGCAGGCCGATGAAGTGGTCCACGCAGGTGACCCCGATCGGGAAGGGCAGCTGTTAGTGGATGAAGTGCTGGATTATCTGCAACTCCCCGCAGAGAAACGCAGTAAAGTGCAGCGCTGCCTGATTAACGACCTGAACCCACAAGCGGTGGAACGGGCCATCAACCGGCTGCGTGAAAATCGCGAATTTATTCCACTCTGCGTGTCCGCCCTGGCGCGTGCACGTGCCGACTGGCTTTACGGTATCAATATGACGCGCGCCTGGACGTTGCTGGGCCGCAATGCGGGCTATGATGGTGTGCTGTCAGTGGGAAGGGTGCAAACGCCGGTGTTGGGGCTGGTGGTACGTCGGGACGAAGAGATCGCGAATTTTGTCCCCAAAGACTACTTTGAAGTCAAAGCGCACATTGTGACGCCGGATGAGAGTCGCTTTACCGCCAACTGGGTCCCCAGCGAAGCCTGTGAGCCCTGGCAGGATGAAGAAGGTCGGCTGCTGAAACGCTCGCTGGCGGAGCATGTGGTGGCACGCATCAGCGGTCAGCCAGCTATCGTTACCGCCTACAATGACAAGCGCGAGAACGAGATCGCGCCGCTCCCTTTTTCTCTCTCTACTCTGCAAATCGAGGCGGCTAAACGCTTTGGGCTGAGTGCGCAGGCGGTACTGGATGTGTGCCAGCGTTTGTATGAAACCCATAAGTTGATCACCTATCCGCGTTCTGACAGCCGTTATTTGCCCGACGAACATTTTGCCGGTCGCCACGCCGTACTCAATGCGATTCAGGCGCATCAACCTGACCTGACGCCACCAGCGGAGTTTGATGCAGACCGCAAAAACCGCTGTTGGGATGACAAAAAAGTGGATGCGCACCATGCCATCATTCCCACCGCTCGCGCCAGCGCCGTCAGGCTTAACGAAAACGAACAGCAGGTTTATGGTCTGGTCGCCCGGCAATATTTAATGCAGTTTTGCCCGGATGCGGTGTTCCGTAAATGCACCATCGATCTGGATATCGCGGGCGGTAAATTTGTTGCCAAAGCCCGTTTTCTGGCTGAGGCAGGATGGCGAGCGCTGCTCGGCAGTAAAGAGCGTGATGAAGAAAATGATGGCACGCCGTTGCCTGTCGTCGCGAAAGACGATGCGCTGCTGTGCGAGCGCGGTGAGGTACTGGCGAAGCAGACTCAGCCGCCGCGCCATTTTACGGATGCAACCTTGTTGTCGGCCATGACCGGCATTGCGCGCTTCGTTCAGGATAAAGAATTAAAGAAAGTGCTGCGTGCGACCGATGGTTTAGGAACGGAAGCCACGCGCGCAGGCATTATTGAGTTATTGTTCCGCCGTTCATTTTTACACAAGAAAGGACGCTATATTCATTCGACTGATGCAGGCAAAGCATTGATCCATTCATTACCGGATCTCGCTGCCCGGCCGGATATGACGGCTCAATGGGAATCGACCCTGACGCGTATCAGTGAAAAAGCCTGTCGTTACGATGAGTTTATGCAGCCGCTGGTACAAACGCTGAGCGGGTTAATTCAGCAGGCGCGGCAGCAGCCGTCGGGACAGGCGTTTCGTGGTTTACCATCTACCGGACAAAAACGTCCGCAGCGTAAAGCAAGGCGTAAAACTAAGGAAACCGAATAATGAAATCAGCATGGCTCCTCCTGGCTGTGATGGCTGTTTGCAACCCGGCACAGGCTAACTATCGTCACCAACAGGGTGATGCAGGCGGTAGCGATACCGATGTGATCGTTAATATGCCAGCGGAAGCCTGGACGCAGGGACAAAACCGCCAGCAGAATTGTCTGCAGTGCTGTATTTTTGAAAACCGTAACTATACGGAAGGCGCGGTAGTGAAGTCAGAAGGGGTGCTGCTGCAGTGCGCGCGCGATGAGAAATCGCTGGGTACCAACAATTTGATTTGGAAAATTGTGAAATAAAAACGCGTGGCTTTTTACCACGCGTCAGGGCCGTATCAGAAACGGAAGGTTGACCAGACCGGGGCATGGTCGGACGGTTTTTCCATGCCGCGGATGTCATAATCAATCCCGGTTTCAATGCAGTGCGACGCCAGACCGGTGCTCGCCAGCAGCAGATCGATGCGCAGGCCGCGATTATCATCAAAGCCTTTTGAGCGATAGTCGAACCAGGAAAAACGGTCGTTAACGTCCGGGTTCTGTGCGCGCCATGTATCGACCAGGCCCCAACTGAGCAGGCGATCCATCCATTCACGTTCCTCTGGCAGGAAAGAGCACTTACCGGTGCGTAACCAACGCTTGCGGCTGTCTTCACCGATACCGATATCAAGGTCGGTACTGCTGATATTCATATCACCCATGATCAGTACCGGCTTATCGGCGGCCAGGCTGTCACTCAGATAGCTTTGCAAATCGCGATAAAACTTCTCTTTCGCCGGAAATTTCGTCGGATGGTCACGGCTCTCGCCCTGGGGGAAATAGCCGTTTATTACGGTGATATCACCGATCGGGCTGGGGATCTCGGCCATGATCAATCGACGCTGCGCATCATCGTCATCGCCCGGAAACCCACGGCGCACGGACACCGGCTGAACTTTGGTCAGCAGCGCCACGCCGTAATGGCCTTTCTGACCATGGTAAAACACGTTATAGCCCAGCTTTGCCACGTCTTCTAACGGAAACATATCGTCATGAACTTTGGTTTCCTGCAGTCCGATGACGTCCGGCTGATGTTTTTCGACCAGCGCTTCAAGTTGATGGGGGCGAGCCCGCAAGCCGTTAATGTTAAATGAAATAAATTTCATGGGATGACCTTCAGCGAATGATAAGCAGGATGGTAGCGATTTTTGCAGTAAAAGTCATGGCAGAGCAGGGCAATTTCAACGAGTGGTAGACAGGCTGTATCAGGGGGGCTTGATGTCAGAATTATTCGGCGCGTTGCGCCTCACCCTGCGGGCCGCGCTGACGCGCGTTGTCTCGCGATGCTCGACTCGAACCTTGATCGAAGGTTCTCATCCTTCTCCCCGAAGAAGATAATGATAAAGGTCTTGATTTGGGAGGGAGTGCAATATACGAGATGGTGGTGGGAGAAGGATTATTCGGCGCGTTGCGCCTCACCCTGCGGGTCACGCTTGCGCGCGTTGTCTCGCGCTGCTCGACTCGAACCTTGATCGAAGGTTCTCATCCCTCTCCCCGAAGAAGATAATGATAAAGGTCTTGATTTGGGAGGGAGTGCAATATACGAGATGGTGGTGGGAGAAGGATTCGAACCTTCGAAGTCTGTGACGGCAGATTTACAGTCTGCTCCCTTTGGCCGCTCGGGAATCCCACCGGGGATGATATGTGTGTTCAGGCAGCAGATTCAGATGGTGGTGGGAGAAGGATTCGAACCTTCGAAGTCTGTGACGGCAGATTTACAGTCTGCTCCCTTTGGCCGCTCGGGAATCCCACCAGGGACTGAATTGTTGTGCTCTGAAGCGGGGCGCATCATACCAAATGCGCCAGGACTGTAAAGCGCCGACTGGCAAATGGTGAACCGTTTGTCCACTTTTTGCCCGTAGCGCTGGAATGTCAGCCAATCCAGCGCCGTGGCGGTTAAAGAATAATCGTGCGGTTACCGTAAACAAACACGCGCTGACCTAATACTTTATCTAACGCGCGGCTCAGGACATTTTTTTCGACGTCGCGTCCGGCACGCATCATTTCTTCTGCCGTATAGCTGTGATCGACGTTGATGACGTCCTGCATGATGATCGGGCCTTCATCAAGATTGTCGTTCACATAGTGCGCTGTTGCCCCAATGATTTTAACGCCACGCTCGTAAGCCTGGTGATAAGGCCGCGCGCCGATAAAAGCCGGCAGGAATGAGTGGTGAATGTTAATGATCTGATTGGGATAGCGCTGCACAAAACCCGGCGTCAGCACGCGCATGTACTTGGCAAGCACCACATAATCTGGCTGATAACGGTCAATTTCTTCTGCCATACGGTTGTCATGCTCTTCACGTGACAAACCTTCATGGCTGACCAGGACAAACGGAATATCGAAACGCTCCACCAGCGAACGCAGCGTATCGTGATTACCGATGACGGCGGCAATTTCCATATCCAGACCGCCAAATGCACTCTTCATCAGCAGGTCGCCAAGGCAGTGCGCTTCTTTAGTGATCAAAATAACCACACGGCGACGACCTGCGCTGTGCAGTTCACGTACGGAACCTTGTGGAAGGGCACTGTCGAGATCGGCCAGCAGGGTCGTATCGTTAAAAATCCCTTCCAGCTCTGTGCGCATAAAAAAACGCCCGGTGCGATGGTCAACAAACTCATTGTTTTGCACGATATTCAGTTCGTGCTTGTAACAAATATTGGTGATTTTGGCGATCAGACCTTTTGCATCGGGACAAATGGTTCGTAAAACTTTTCTTTGCATGGTTTGCGCTTGCATCTCAATCAGAGTCCTGTCAAAGCATTAAGGGTAAAACCGTTACGCAGGCAACTGCCTTAGCCGCAACATTTCTTGTATTTTTTATCGGCGCCACAAGGACAGCGATCGTTACGCCCAATAGCGGGCGTTATTCCGTCTACATAGTACCAGCGTTGATCCTCGCGAAGAAAGCGTGAACGCTCGTACATCGCCCGATTAACCCCGTTTTCACGATAACGGGCGAAAAAAGTCACAAAGGCTTCATCCTGATTACGCCCCGGCTCACAGTGCGTGACGTTCAGACTCAGCCATTCAGTACCAGCAAAACTTTCAGACAACAGCCCGGCAAGCGCGGGATCGCACCTGGTGGGATGCCAGGTCGACACTAAATAGTCGACGTCGTGTTTAACGTAAGCGCAGTAGCGAGAGCGCATAAGTTGTTCAGCTGATAAGGGAATTTCTGTTCCTTTAACAAAGGGCTGACAACATAGGCTATACTGCTTGCCGCTACAACATGGGCAAGATTCGGACACATATTCTCCTGTGAGTAACAGTGGGTGTTGATGATATCGTTTACTTTATCCGACCCACGCTTGTGACGCTATGTATTGACGCCAGGACCCGAGCAAGATGAGAAAACAAAAGATTGGATTGGCTCTGGGTTCCGGTGCCGCCAAAGGATGGGCGCATATTGGCGTCATCGACGCGCTGGAAAGCGCAGGCATAGAAATTGATGTCGTCGCAGGCTGTTCCATTGGTGCCCTCGTCGGCGCGGCTTATGTCAATCATCGGCTGCCGCACATGAAAAAATGGGTCAGCGCCTTCAGCTACTGGGATGTCATCCGCTTAATGGATCTTTCCTGGCAGCGCGGTGGACTTCTGCGCGGTGAGCGGGTGTTTAATCATGTCCGTCAGCTCATTACCAACAATGCGCTTGAGGCATGTGACAAGCCTTTTGGCGTGGTGGCGACCAACTTAAGCACGGGACGTGAATTATGGCTCACCGAGGGAGAATTGCATCAGGCCGTGCGCGCTTCCTGTAGTATGCCAGGCTTATTGCCACCGGTCGGCTACAATGGTTATTGGCTGGTAGATGGTGCCGTGGTGAATCCGGTACCGGTTTCACTGACTCGGGCACTGGGAGCCGATGTGGTTATTGCCGTGGATCTTCAGCACGATGCGCACCTCATGCAACCCAACTCAATGGTGCTGACGCCCCAAAGTACTGAGGAACATGCCGCAGCGGTTGCGCTCAATCTCGACTGGCGCGGAAAGTTGCGCCAGAGACTGGTCAGTTTTACCCAGCGACGGGCATCACAAATGCCGGGTGCAATGGAGATCATGGCCACTTCAATCCAGGTTTTGGAAAATCGCCTGAAGCGAAACCGGATGGCAGGCGATCCGCCCGACGTGCTCATCCAGCCGTTTTGTCCACAAATATCCACGTTGGACTTTCATCGTGCTGAAGAAGCTATTGCGGCGGGGAAGGTTGCCGTTGAGAAACAAATGGATGAATTATTACCGCTGGTCCGTAGAAGATAATCTGGTTGTTCACGCACAGATGTTACTTCGGTCTATTCTGAAAGGCGCAACTGCGTTTTATGAACCACTATTGAATTATCGGGTACGCAGGGGGATGGAATGGAAAAACCACTGATCGGCAAAAAGATACTCATTGTCGAAGATGAGGCCGTTTTCCGTTCGCTATTAAACCAATTTCTGTCGTCCATGGGTGCTGTCACGGTTGAAGCAGAAGATGGCCTGCAGGCTATTGAGCAACTTAAGCAGCATTCTGTGGAGCTGGTCATTTGTGATCTGGAGATGCCTGTCATGAGCGGCATCGAATTCGTCGAGCATGTCCGTAGCCGTGGGAACAGCGTGCCGATTCTGATCATTTCGGCCACGGAAAATATGTCCGATATCGCGCAGGTGTTGCGTCTTGGCGTGCAGGATGTGTTGCTCAAGCCGTTAAAAAATTTCGAGCGCTTCCGCGAGGCTGTCTACGAATGCCTTTATCCCTCCATGTTTACATCGAAGGTTGAGGAAGACGAACAGCTGTTTCAGGACTGGGATGCGCTGGTTCGCGATCCGTCAGCGGCAGCAAAACTCCTTAAAGAGCTTCAGCCACCTGTCCAGCAACGTATTGCTAACTGCCGAATTAATTATCGCCAACTGACAATGGCCGAGCAGCCCGGTCTGGTGCTGGATATTGCCGCGCTTTCTGATAAAGACCTCGCCTTTTATTGTCTTGATGTCACCCGCGCCGGCGACAACGGCGTTTTGGCCGCTTTGCTCCTGCGCGCATTGTTTAATGGATTACTGCAAGAGCAGTTATCAGGACAAAAGCAGCGTTTACCGGAGCTGAGCAGTTTGCTCAGGCAGGTTAATTTACTGCTGCGCCAGGCTAACTTAACCGGCCAGTTCCCGTTGCTGGTGGGATATTACCATCGCGGATTAAAAAATTTGGTGCTGGTTTCTGCGGGATTAAATGCCACTTTGCATGTTCAGGCCCATCAAATACAACTCAGTAACGGTGTACCTCTTGGCACTATGGGCAGTACACATACTAACCAAATTAGTCAGCGTGCGGATGACTGGCAATGCCATATTTGGGGGGCCGGAGGCCGCATACGACTGATGTTATCGTCTGATCAGTAAACCCTGATGATTGTTTTATTATCGCCCGCAAGACAGGGCCAGAAGTTAGCTTTACACTTGGGTAATAGTCTTAAATTCTCCGGATAGATGTCTTCCAGGATAAATCCGTTCGCGAGTAACTGATATACTCATTTCCGAATTTAAACCGACATATCAAGCATTAAAACTTGAACGGCCTATAAGAGAGGTATTTTGATGTCTGCCTATAAGACCAAAGTTAAGAAAGCGGTAATTCCGGTAGCTGGTTTGGGTACGCGTATGCTTCCTGCTACCAAAGCGATTCCAAAAGAAATGTTACCGCTGGTTGATAAGCCGTTAATTCAGTATGTCGTTAACGAGTGTATTGCTGCGGGTATTAATGAGATCGTACTGGTTACTCACTCATCTAAAAACGCCATTGAGAACCACTTCGACACCAGTTTCGAACTGGAATCTATGCTTGAAAAACGTGTTAAGCGTCAGCTGCTGGACGAAATTCAGTCTATCTGTCCTCCGCACGTGACCATCATGCAGGTACGTCAGGGTATCGCTAAAGGTCTGGGCCACGCCGTTATGTGTGCGCATCCATTGATCGGTGATGAGCCTGTTGCCGTTATTCTGCCGGATGTCATCATCGACGAATACGAATCTAACCCAACCAAAGATAACCTGGCAGAAATGCTCAGCCGTTATGAAGAATCCGGCCGCAGCCAGATCATGGTTGAGCCAGTCAGCGATGTGACGGCTTACGGTGTGGTGGACTGTCAGGGTGCAGAACTGAATCCTGGCGACAGCGCACCGATGGTGGGCGTGGTTGAGAAGCCTAAAGCGTCTGAGGCCCCATCTAACCTCGCGGTTGTTGGTCGTTACGTTCTGTCTGCTGACATCTGGCCTCTGCTGGCGAAAACGCCTCCAGGTGCGGGTGGCGAAGTTCAGCTCACCGACTCTATCGCCATGCTGATGGACAAAGAAACCGTCGAAGCTTATCACCTGAAAGGGGTAAGTCACGACTGTGGTAACAAACTGGGCTACATGCAGGCTTTCGTTGAATATGGTGTTCGCCATCCGGTGTTGGGCAAAGAGTTCACAGAATGGCTCAACAAAACCGTTAGCGATAAAAAGTAATTTTAAACACAGGATAGCTCAATGAAAGTCACTGTATTTGGTATCGGCTATGTCGGTCTGGTTCAGGCTGCGGTGTTGGCCGAAGTCGGACATGACGTTCTCTGCATTGATGTGGATGAAAAGAAGGTCGAAAACCTTAAACAAGGCAAGATCCCCATTTTTGAACCGGGTCTGACGCCGCTGGTAATGTCGAATTACGAATCGGGTCGTCTGAAGTTCAGCACTGATGCTGCACTGGGCGTGAATCATGGCGTGATGCAGTTTATCGCCGTGGGTACACCGCCTGACGAAGATGGCTCGGCCGACCTGAAATATGTTACTGCGGTGGCGCGTACCATTGCTCAGCATATGACCGATCACAAAGTCGTCATTGATAAGTCAACGGTGCCAGTGGGAACCGCTGACCGCGTCCGTGCCGTCATGACAGAAACCCTGAAGGCGCGTGATGCCAACATCAGCTTTGATGTGGTGTCCAACCCAGAGTTTCTGAAAGAAGGTGCGGCAGTTAATGACTGCATGCGCCCGGAGCGTATCGTCGTAGGGACGGACAATGACGATGTTGTGGAGCTGTTGCGTGAGCTGTACGAGCCATTCAACCGTAACCACGATCGCATGATCCTGATGGATATTCGCAGTGCAGAACTGACTAAGTACGCGGCTAACTGCATGCTGGCGACCAAAATCAGCTTTATGAACGAAATTTCCAATCTCGCAGAACGCTTAGGCGCGGATATCGAAAAAGTGCGCCAGGGGATTGGGTCTGACTCACGCATCGGCTATCACTTTATCTATCCAGGCTGCGGCTATGGCGGTTCCTGCTTCCCGAAAGACGTTCAGGCGCTTATTCGTACGGCTGAATCCATTGGCTACACGCCGCGCCTGTTGAAGGCGGTGGAAGACGTCAACGACAGTCAGAAGACCAAGCTGCCGACCTTTATCAAACGCCACTTTGGTGACGATCTTAAGGGTAAAACGTTTGCCCTGTGGGGTTTGTCATTTAAACCTAACACCGATGATATGCGTGAAGCATCAAGCCGCGTGTTAATGGAAACCTTATGGGAAGCTGGCGCATCCGTTCAGGCCTTCGATCCCGAAGCCATGGATGAAGCGCAACGCATCTATGGTCATCGCGATGATTTGAAGCTGATGGGTACCAAAGAGGCGGCATTGCACGGTGCAGACGGCCTGGTGATTTGTACGGAATGGCAGAACTTCCGTGCACCTGACTTTGACGTTATTAAGAATGCACTCAAAGAACCCGTGATTTTTGATGGGCGTAACCTGTATGATCCAGAGCGTATCAGCAAACGCGGCTTCGTTTATTATGCAATCGGCCGCGGAGCATCTATCCAGGCTGTGTGATTAACGAGGGATTTATGAATTTTCTGGTTACCGGCGCAGCAGGCTTTATTGGCTTTCATGTAAGTCAACGCCTGCTGGCCGCCGGTCACCAGGTTGTCGGTATTGACAACCTGAATGACTACTACGATGTAAACCTTAAACAAGCTCGCCTTGATGTCATCGGCGATAATCCATCTTTTACCTTCATCAAAGTCGATTTGGCCGATCGCCAGGCTATTGCCGCACTTTTTGCACAGCACAACTTTCAACGCGTTATTCATTTGGCCGCTCAGGCAGGGGTACGTTATTCTATTGAAAATCCCCATGCTTATGCCGATGCCAACGTTATTGGGCACCTGAATATACTCGAAGGGTGCCGCCATCATAAAATCGAACATCTGCTCTATGCGTCATCCAGTTCGGTTTATGGCTTAAATAACAAGATGCCATTCTCAACAGAGGACAGTGTCGATCATCCGGTTTCATTGTATGCAGCGACCAAAAAAGCCAATGAGCTGATGTCGCATACTTACTCACATCTTTATCAATTACCCACAACCGGATTACGTTTTTTCACGGTATATGGTCCGTGGGGACGTCCGGACATGGCATTGTTTAAATTTACTCGGGCAATGCTCGCCGGTGAAGCGATAGATGTGTATAACCAAGGGCAAATGAAGCGCGACTTTACCTATATTGATGATGTAGTCGAGGCGATCGTTCGTTTGCAGGATGTGGTTCCGCAAGCCGATGTTAACTGGACCGTTGAAACGGGTTCTGCCGCGTCAAGCTCAGCCCCCTATAGTGTTTATAACCTGGGCAATAGCCAGCCTGTGAGTCTGATTCACTATATTGAGGCGATTGAAAAAGCGCTTGGCATATCGGCAAATAAAAACCTGATGCCAATGCAACCCGGAGATGTCCTGGCAACCAGCGCCGATACGACAGCGTTATATAATGCCATTGGATTTAAACCACAAACCGGTGTCGATGAAGGCGTCAGACGCTTTGTTGACTGGTACCGTAATTTTTACTCGGTGTGAAAAATAAAAAAGGAAGCAGTCGCTTCCTTTTTTTTGGTGTTGGTAATCAAATAGCTAAAGTGAAGCCAACAAAGAGCGAAACACGCCATTCATTACAGCAGGAAGTCGTCTAACTGCTTACCTTGTTCTTCCATGGCTTTTTTGATTGCTGCTGGCGTACGGCCCTGGCCTGTCCAGGTTTTAGCATCGCCATTTTCGTCAACAAACTGATATTTTGCAGGGCGAGCAGCACGTTTGGCTTTGCCTGAACTTTTTGATTCTGACAGCGCGCCGAATAATTCATTGGGATCGATGCCATCGGCTAACAGCATTTCACGATATTGCTCAAGTTTACGCGCACGTTCTTCGTTTTCTGCTTTGGAGTGTGACTCTTCATCGCGACGCTCATTTACCACGACTTCAAGTTTTTCCAGCATTTCTTCCAGTGTTTCCAAAGAACACTCTCTGGCCTGGGCACGCAGCGTGCGGATATTATTAAGATTTTTAAGTGCTTCGCTCATTGTCCTGATCTCTGAATAATTAATAGGAGAGTTGTTCTGCCCGCTAATAGTAGTGGTGGAGAAAAATAACTTCAACATTAAATTAATTTTTAGCTTAAAAAGAGGAAAGAAGCAATTTAATGAATTATTAATTCGGCCTGATAACGTGTGGCAGCTGTACCCGTGAATCAACGAGAACATTAAGCGCTTAGCAGAAAATGCGCTTGCGCATAAAGGGTAAATTAATGGTTCACCATGAAAGTGCTTTAATATTTATCTCTTAAACAAGACAAATCGCCGTGCCATATTAACCGGACATTATCAATTAGTGGTGCTAATCTGAACAGAAGATGCTGAAAATCACCACGGCATCACGGAGCAGATATGGTAAAATCGCCATTATTTTGTTTCATCATATCTGAGAAACGGCACACATGGCTCAACTCTATTTCTACTATTCAGCAATGAATGCAGGTAAATCAACCGCTCTTTTGCAGTCATCTTACAATTACCAGGAACGCGGTATGCGAACGCTGGTCTATACTGCGGAAATCGATAATCGCTTTGGCGCAGGTAAGGTCAGTTCGCGTATTGGATTATCCTCACCAGCGGTACTGTATAATGCTGACAGCCAACTGGATGTAGAGATTGCACAAGAGCATGCACGCCAGCCTGTGCATTGTGTTCTGGTGGATGAAAGCCAGTTTCTGACGCGTGAACAGGTTAAGGCGCTGTCTGACGTGGTGGATGACCTGGATATTCCGGTACTGTGCTACGGGCTGCGGACCGACTTTCTTGGCGAGCTCTTTATCGGCAGTCAGTATCTGCTGGCCTGGGCAGATAAGCTGGTTGAACTGAAGACAGTTTGTCACTGCGGACGTAAAGCGGGCATGGTGCTGCGCCTCGACAGCGATGGCAAACCTTTCAGAGAAGGGGAACAGGTGGTGATTGGTGGAAATGAACGTTATATCTCGGTATGCCGTAAGCATTATAAGAAGGCGATAGAGCAGGGATGTTTGCAGGCCATTCATGGCGCGCAAACGCCCGTCGACTGATGACGTCACTCAATGGATTCGCTGCGGTTTGCCAGACCTTCCTCTGTTAAGGCCTCAAGCCTGTCGCGTTGCATAGCCCCAAATAAGTGATAAGTCCGGTTCAGGACACCGTTATCACTTCATCATCGCGCTAGCCAGGAGAGCGACGACGTTCTGCGTAACCGCACAGTAATTGCAATAAAAAACCCCTTGAGGCGCGTGCCAGACAAGGGGTTTTTACAGCCCGTATTACCGGGCATTAACCTGATTAGGCTTTTTTAGCTTTCTTCGCCGCTTTACTGTCACTGACCGGCTGATCCACTGCCGCTTCAGCGGCACCTGAATAAGGCTCCACAAATTTGCGGCCATAATAGCTGTCAAGCATCAGCTGTTTCAGTTCGGCAATTAACGGATAGCGTGGGTTAGCGCCAGTACACTGGTCATCAAAGGCATCTTCGGCCAGTTTGTCCACTTTCGCCAGGAAATCGGCCTCCTGAACGCCGGCTTCACGAATTGAGGCCGGGATACCCAGTTCGGTTTTGATTTCGTCCAGCCAGGTCAGCAGTTTTTCGATTTTCTGCGCGGTACGATCGCCCGGAGCCGTCAGACCCAGGTGATCCGCGACTTCAGCATAACGACGACGTGCCTGCGGGCGGTCGTACTGGCTGAATGCGGTTTGCTTAGTCGGATTGTCATTGGCGTTATAGCGGATGACATTGGAAATCAGCAGCGAGTTAGCCAGTCCATGAGGAATATGGAACTCCGAGCCCAGCTTATGCGCCATTGAGTGGCAAACCCCCAGGAAGGCATTGGCAAAAGCTATACCGGCAATGGTGGCGGCATTGTGTACACGTTCACGGGCTACCGGGTTTTTGGCCCCCTCTGCATAGCTGGCGGGTAAATGCTCTTTGAGTAGCTTAAGTGCCTGCAGCGCCTGACCATCGGAATATTCATTTGCCAGGACGGACACATAGGCTTCAAGCGCATGGGTTACCGCATCCAGACCACCAAAGGCACAGAGTGAACGTGGCATATCCATGACCAGGTTCGCATCCACGATGGCCATATCCGGCGTCAGAGCGTAATCCGCCAGCGGATATTTCTGCCCGGTGGCGTCATCCGTTACTACCGCAAAAGGCGTCACTTCAGAACCGGTACCGGAGGTGGTGGTAATCGCCACCATACGTGCTTTCACGCCCATTTTCGGGAATTTATAGATACGTTTGCGGATATCCATAAAGCGCAGCGCCAGCTCTTCGAAATGGGTTTCCGGATGTTCATACATGACCCACATAATTTTGGCCGCATCCATCGGGGAACCGCCGCCCAGTGCCAGAATGACGTCGGGTTTAAAGCTGTTCATTTGTTCTGCGCCTTTGCGCACGATGCTTAATGTGGGGTCCGCTTCAACCTCAAAGAACACTTCGGTTTCGATACCGTGGGATTTTAAGACGCGGGTAACCTGATCGGCGTAGCCATTATTGAACAGGAAGCGGTCTGTCACCACAAACGCGCGTTTTGCCCCGTCGGTAGCGATCTCTTCCAGTGCAATGGGTAAAGAGCCACGACGGAAGTAAATGGACTTTGGAAGTTTATGCCACAACATATTTTCAGCTCGCTTGGCTACGGTTTTCTTATTGATCAGATGTTTAGGTCCAACGTTTTCAGAAATGGAGTTACCACCCCAGGAACCACAGCCCAATGTCAGAGAGGGGGCGAGTTTAAAGTTGTACAAATCACCAATGCCGCCCTGAGAGGCCGGAGTATTGATAAGAATGCGGGCCGTTTTCATTTTGTCGCCAAAGTAGTGCACGCGTTCTGTCTGATTGTCCTGATCGGTATAAAGACAGGAGGTGTGACCAATGCCGCCCATCGCCACCAGTTTCTCCGCTTTGCTGACGGCATCTTCATAATCTTTAGCACGGTACATCGCAAGTGTCGGCGACAGCTTTTCATGGGCAAAAGGTTCTGATTCATCGACCCGTTCAACTTCACCAATCAGGATTTTTGTTTCTGCCGGAACGCTGATGCCAGCCATCTCTGCAATTTTCACCGCAGGCTGACCAACAATGGCGGCGTTAAGCCCGCCGTTTTTCAGAATAATATTTTGTACGGCACTGAGATCCTGTCCCTTGAGCAGATAGCCGCCATGGCTGGAGAAGCGCTCACGCACGGCGTCATAAACGGAGTCCACCACGATGACAGACTGCTCAGAGGCGCAGATCACGCCGTTGTCGAACGTTTTCGACATCAAAATGGACGCGACGGCGCGCTTAATATCGGCGGTTTCATCAATCACCACCGGCGTGTTACCCGCCCCTACGCCAATAGCCGGTTTTCCTGAGCTGTACGCGGCTTTAACCATGCCGGGTCCACCTGTAGCAAGAATCAGGTTGATATCGGGGTGATGCATCAGCTGATTGGACAGTTCAACAGAAGGCGCGTCGATCCAGCCGATAATGTCTTTAGGCGCACCAGCAGCGATGGCAGCCTGCAGTACAATATCCGCCGCTTTATTGGTTGCGTCTTTGGCGCGAGGGTGAGGTGAGAAGATAATGCCGTTGCGGGTTTTAAGGCTGATAAGGGCTTTGAAGATAGCAGTCGACGTGGGGTTGGTTGTGGGAACAATGCCGCAAATCAGGCCGATGGGTTCAGCAATTGTGATGGTGCCAAAAGTGTCATCGGTTTGCAGCACGCCGCAGGTTTTTTCATCCTTGTAAGCGTTATAGATATATTCAGAAGCAAAGTGGTTTTTGATAACTTTATCTTCAACAATACCCATGCCGGATTCTGCAACCGCCATTTTAGCGAGGGGAATGCGGGCATCGGCGGCGGCCAGCGCAGCGGCGCGGAAGATGGCATCGACCTGTTGTTGAGAAAAGTTGGCGAATTCTTGCTGGGCTTTTTTTACACGTTCAACCAGTGCATTGAGTTCAGCGACATTAGTAACGGCCATTGTGCTCTCCTGAGGAAGTTAAACTTTTTTAGTAAACAAGCCTGAGTCCCTGAGTATACTTATGATGCAAACGCCAACCATTTCGGGAGTAAAGCAGCAAGTTTTCAATTGTTTACTAAAAGCGCTTTCTTGCGGTTTAAACGTGAGACACGCGTTGCTGACAGGCAAAGAGTACCTGGTTTGGGGGAGACCAATGATGATTCAGATCAATTTAGATCGCGGCTGACACCTTTCAGCCGGCCTGGGATCAGCGTCATACGACCAAGTAAAAAGACCGTAATAAAAGTAACATCTACCGCAGGATATTTAATGGCTGGTAGAACGCGCTAAAGTGTAAGTAAATTAACAGAATAAATAACTAACAGGTCATCTGGCGCCCAGGGCATTTTTCCCTTACATTAGGCGCGTTTTTTCATCTGGGATGTGGAGTCAACCGTGAATCCTGCGCTATTAGATCTGTCTGGCTATATCAAGTTTTTCGTAGGCCTGTTTGCACTGGTTAACCCCATTGGCATCATTCCGGTATTTATCAGCATGACCCGTTATCAGGGCGTGGCTGAACGCAATAAAACCAATCTGACGGCAAATCTCGCCGTGGCGATTATTCTTTGGACCTCACTGTTTTTAGGCGATGCGATCCTGCATGTTTTTGGTATCTCTATCGATTCGTTCCGCATTGCAGGCGGTATTCTGGTCGTGACGATCGCCATGTCGATGATCAGCGGAAAGCTAGGCGAGGATAAACAAAACAAGCAGGAAAAATCGGAGACAGCCATTCGGGAAAGTGTCGGCGTGGTTCCGCTGGCGCTGCCGTTAATGGCTGGCCCTGGCGCGATCAGTTCGACCATCGTCTGGAGTACCCGTTACCATAACTGGCTTAATCTGCTGGGTTTTACCGTAGCTATTGCCATTTTTGCCTTCAGCTGTTGGTTACTGTTCCGCGCTGCTCCCTTGATGGTCAGGTTGTTAGGGCAGACCGGTATTAACGTCATCACCCGTATCATGGGGTTATTGTTAATGGCCCTGGGGATTGAATTTGTCGTTACCGGGATTAAAGCGATTTTTCCCGGTCTGGTCGGATAAAAAGGCACTTATTTAAAAAAAAATAATAAGAAGCGCGCTAATCTGGTGCAAATTCCGGTTGTTTTGCACCATTTTAATGCAATTATTTATCTGTCTTCATATCCCTCGCCAGTTATCACTTCCACTAATAGCTTCCTGCTCCCACTCCGTGCCCGCATTCTCCCCCTGTCACTATTTTCACATTACATTCTGCTTTAACTGCCTAAGTTGGCATGATTAATGCTGGTATACGTCCCAAAAAGCGTTTTTAAATGATGGGCCGAGGTGAAATAACCCTACAACAACACAGTCAAACGGCTGGATTGTTATTTTTTGGTTAAATTACCATCAAATCGATGAGTCTGTTTATTAATCAGTCTGTTAAGCTATTTTTATGGCGAAAATTAACACTTCCTCTGGGAAAAATCTCATGATAAAAGAGAATCAGGTAACATTTTAGCTATTTAGTTTTGGCGCCCCTCAACAGCATCTGCTAATTTTCGGCGCATCGATAAAGTTTTCCCGAATGTCCAAACAATAAGATTTATTCCTTATTGATGACGGGATGGCAGAATAAAAGTTGGCACTTAACAAGGGTTGGTAAATGAACACGCAGCACTATCTGGCTTGTTTAGCATTAACTATGACAGCTTTACCCACCAGTGCCGCGACTGTGCCATCAGATGTCGCGTTGTCCGCAAACCAACAAATCGTCATCAATAACGGATCAGAAGTGGCGTCACTGGACCCGCATAAGACAGAAGGTGTGCCGGAGTCGAATATCATCCTCAACCTGCTGGACGGGCTGGTTAACACGGATAATGATGGCAAGGTCGTGCCGGGCGTTGCCGAAAGCTGGCAAAATCAGCAGGGCAAAGTCTGGACATTTACGCTGCGCGACAATGCCAAATGGAGCAACGGTGAGCCGGTGACGGCAAAGGATTTCGTTTATAGCTGGCGTCGTCTTGCCGATCCTAAAACGGCTTCCCCTTATGCCAGTTATTTGCAGGCTGCGCACATTGCCAATGTTGAGGCGATTCTTGCCGGTAAAGTCGCCCCAGACCAACTGGGAGTGAAAGCCCTTGATGACCGCCATCTGCAGGTTACCTTAACCGAGCCGGTGCCCTATTTAGTGGCAATGCTGGCGCACACCGCGATGAAGCCCGTCTATGCACCTGCGATTGAACAGTGGGGCGAAGCATGGACACAACCCGGCCACTACATCGGTAACGGTGCCTATACGCTGAGCGACTGGGTAGTGAATGAAAAAATCGTCCTGAAGCGTAATCCGCGCTACTGGAACAACCGCCAGACCGTCATTGAGCAAGGAACGTTTTTACCGATCAGCTCGGAAAACAGCGATATCAATCGTTATCGTAGCGGTGGCATTGATATGACCAACAGCGCGGTTCCGCCTGACATGTTCGCTAAATTGCGTAAAGACATCGGCGATGAAGTGAAAGTCAGTCCGCTGCTCTGCACCTTTTATTACGAAATTAATAACAAAAAACCGCCGTTTACCGATGCGCGCGTTCGCGCGGCCATCAAAATGACGCTGGATCGCGACATCATCGCCAATAAAATTATGGGACAGGGGCAAATTCCTGCCTACAGCTTTACACCGCCTTATACCGCAGGCGCAAAATTAGCTGCGCCTGCGTGGATGGCCTGGTCACAGCCGCAACGAAATGACGCGGCGAAAAAATTGCTGGCCGAGGCCGGTTATAACGATAAAAACCCGCTACGGTTTACGCTGCTTTATAACACCTCTGATCAAAACAAAACCCAGGCTATCGCCGCCGCGTCCATGTGGCAACGCAACCTGGGCGCGCAGGTGACGTTACAAAATCAGGAATGGAAAACCCTGCTGGAAACACGTCATCAGGCACAATATGACGTGGTTCGCGCCACCTGGTGTGCGGATTACAATGAGCCCTCTACTTTCCTCAATATGTTCCAGAGTCAGTCGTCGACCAATACGGCGTTTTACCGCAGCGCGGAATACGATCGCCTGTTAGCCGCAACATTAACAACTGAGAATGAAGCCGATCGCGCATTATTGTATCAGCAGGCTGAAACACAACTCGACAAAGACTCAGCAATTGTGCCAGTTTACTATCGCGTCAGTGTGCGACTGGTCAAACCCTGGATTGGCGGGTTTACCGGCCACGATCCGCAGGACATGACAGATCTGAAATATTATTTTATTAAACAACACTGAGTCACGCGCTTAACCGGCGGCACAGTCGGGAAGGGCGTGACCGTGCAGACCACACTACAGGGTCAATACTCCCCGGCAGGCAAACACCGGGGACCCGAATACGGGGAACGCTGAGGTCGCAAATACCCTCAGTGAAAATAAAAAACTGGAGTTATGAATGAACAACATCACGAAGAAAACCCTGATTGCTGCCAGCGTCTTTGCAGCGATGAGTGCGTTCACAGCGAACAGCGTTATGGCAGCCACGGTACCTGCTGGGGTTGAACTGGCCGCGAAGCAGGAGCTGGTTAAAGGAAACGGTAGCGAAATCCAGTCGATGGATCCGCATAAAATTGAAGGCGTGCCGGAATCAAACGTCAGCCACGATTTGTTTGAAGGGCTGGTGATTAGTGATACGGATGGCCACCCAATCCCGGGCGTAGCGGAAAGCTGGGATAATAAAGATTTTAAGGTCTGGACCTTCCATCTGCGTAAAAATGCCAAATGGTCGAATGGTGAGCCGGTAACGGCACAGGACTTTGTTTACAGCTGGCAGCGTCTGGCGAATCCTAAAACGGCATCGCCTTATGCTAGCTTCTTGCAATATGGTCACCTTGAGAATGTTGATGATATTATTGCCGGTAAGAAAAGTCCGTCTGAGTTAGGTGTGAAAGCCCTAGACGACCACACCCTGCAGGTCACCCTGGATGAACCTGTACCTTATTTTTACAAATTGCTGATCCACTCATCGATGTCACCAGTGAATAAAGGCGCAATCGAGAAGTATGGTGACCAGTGGACTTTACCGCAAAACATGGTCAGCAATGGTGCCTTCAAGCTTGATTCCCATGTTGTCAACGAACGCATTACGTTAGTACGCAACCCAGACTATTGGGATAATGCGCACACTGTATTGAACAAAGTAACCTTCCTGCCCATTTCCTCAGAAGTTAGTGATGTTAACCGCTACTTCTCCGATAACGGCAGCGACATGACCTATAACAATATGCCGATTGAGCTGTTTAAGAAATTACAGCGTGATAACGGTAAAGAACTGCATGTCGATCCGTATCTGTGCACTTACTATTATGAAATTAACAACCAGAAAGCGCCATTTACCGATCCGCGCGTGCGTGCTGCACTGAAACTGGGTCTTGATCGCGACATCATCGTAGATAAGGTACTGGCTCAGGGGCAGAAGCCAGCATATAGCTATACACCACCGGCAACTGATGGCATGTCATTGTTAAAACCAGACTGGTTTACCTGGTCGCAGGAAAAACGCAACGCTGAAGCGAAAAAATTGTTGGCCGAAGCAGGTTACACGCCTGAAAAACCGCTGACGTTTAATTTGCTGTATAATACGTCGGATTTGCATAAAAAGCTGGCTATCGCTGCCTCTTCAATCTGGGCAAAAAACCTGGGCGTCAAAGTGAAACTGGAGAACCAGGAGTGGAAAACTTTCCTGGATACGCGTCATCAGGGCAACTTTGATGTTGCACGTGCTGGCTGGTGTGCCGACTACAACGAACCAACGTCATTCCTGAACACCATGCTGTCAGACAGCAGTAATAACACGCCACACTATAAGAGCCCTGAGTTTGATAAGGTGATGAAAGATGCGTTGGCTGCTGGGGATGAAAAAGCCCGTGCCGCCGATTATCAGAAAGCCGAACAGATTCTGGATAAAGATTCCGTTATCGTGCCACTTTACTACTACGTCAATACACGTTTAGTGAAGCCGTATGTGGGTGGCTATACCGGTAAGGATCCACTGGATTACACCTACGATAAAAACCTGTATATCATCAAGCACTAACAGAACATATACCAAGAACAGCGGCGGCGCCTCGCGCGCCGCCTGTACTTTTTTTAATGCAATGTGAAGCACCAGCCTGGTAGGTACGGCAATGTTAAAATTCATCCTGCGTCGATTGCTTGAAGCAATTCCGACGCTTTTCGTTCTGATTACCATCTCCTTCTTTATGATGCGACTGGCACCCGGCAGTCCTTTTACCAGCGAGCGCACGCTCTCGCCAGAGGTCATGGCAAATATTGAGGCGAAATATCACCTCAACGATCCTATCGGTAAGCAATATGTTGATTATCTTATTCAACTGGCGCACGGCGATTTTGGTCCCTCGTTTAAATACAAAGATTATTCGGTGAACTACCTGGTCGGCCATGCGTTTCCGGTTTCTGCCAAGCTGGGTCTTGCCGCCTTTATTCTGGCGGTGGTGCTGGGGGTAACGGCCGGCGTAATCGCGGCGCTGAAACAAAACAGCCTGTGGGATTATGTTGTGATGGGGGTGGCAATGACCGGCGTGGTGATACCCAGTTTCGTGGTCGCACCGCTATTGGTTCTGGTTTTCGCTATCACGCTTAAGTGGCTCCCCGGCGGCGGCTGGAACGGCGGACAATGGAACTACATGCTGCTGCCGATGGTGGCGCTCTCACTCGCCTATATCGCCAGTATCGCGCGTATTACCCGCGGCTCGATGATTGAAGTTATGCACTCCAACTTTATTCGTACCGCGCGTGCGAAAGGTTTGCCGTTGCGTCGTATCGTATTACGTCATGCACTGAAGCCTGCGCTGTTGCCAGTGATTTCTTATATGGGACCGGCCTTTGTCGGCATCATCACCGGCTCTATGGTCATTGAGTCCATCTACGGGTTGCCGGGCATTGGTCAGCTGTTCGTGAACGGTGCGCTGAACCGTGATTACTCACTGGTGCTGAGCCTGACCATTCTGGTGGGGTTATTAACCATTCTGTTTAACGCGATTGTCGATGTGCTGTACGCCGTAATCGACCCGAAAATCCGCTACTGATTCTGGAGTTCGCCATGATGTTAAGTAAGAAAAATAGCGAAGCTCTTGATGCATTCAGTGAAAAACTGGAAGTCGAAGGGCGTAGCCTGTGGCAGGATGCCCGACGTCGTTTTATCCATAACCGTGCCGCGTTAATTAGCCTGATGGTGCTGATGCTCATCGCGCTGTTTGTGATTTTCGCGCCTATGCTGTCACAGTTCTCCTATTTCGATACAGACTGGGGAATGATGTCATCACCGCCGGATACGACCTCTGGTCACTGGTTCGGCACTGACTCATCAGGGCGCGATTTATTGGTGCGCGTCGCCATTGGGGGGCGTATTTCCCTGATGGTCGGGATTGCCGCCGCCTTGATCGCCGTCATCGTCGGCACCCTGTACGGTTCAATCGCTGGTTACCTCGGGGGTAAAACGGATTCCGTGATGATGCGTATTCTGGAAATCCTTAACTCCTTCCCGTTCATGTTCTTCGTTATCCTGCTGGTGACCTTCTTCGGCCGCAATATCCTGCTTATTTTTGCCGCTATCGGTATGGTTTCCTGGCTGGACATGGCGCGTATCGTGCGTGGTCAGACCTTAAGCCTGAAACGCAAAGAGTTTATCGAAGCCGCGCATGTCGGTGGTGTTTCCACCTGGAAAATTGTGACGCGCCATATCGTCCCTAACGTACTGGGTGTGGTGGTGGTTTACGCTTCGCTGCTGGTGCCCAGTATGATTCTGTTTGAATCTTTCCTGAGCTTCCTGGGGCTGGGAACCCAAGAGCCCTTGAGTAGCTGGGGCGCATTGCTTAGTGATGGTGCTAACTCTATGGAAGTCTCGCCGTGGCTGTTACTGTTCCCGGCGGTTTTCCTGGTTGTCACCTTGTTCTGTTTCAACTTTATTGGCGATGGCCTGCGTGATGCCCTCGACCCCAAAGATCGTTAAGGAGTTTCCCGATGACTATTCATGAATTTCAGCCTTCTCAGGCTGCACGCACGGGAAGCGAACTGCTGCTTGATGTCAAAGATTTACGCGTCACTTTTGGCACCCACGATGGTGACGTGACGGCGGTTAACGATCTCAACTTTTCACTGCGCGCGGGGGAAACCTTAGGCATTGTGGGCGAGTCGGGCTCAGGCAAATCACAAACCGCGTTTGCGCTGATGGGGCTGCTGGCCAGCAATGGTCGTATCGGCGGATCGGCGTTGTTTAACGGTAAGGAGATCCTTAACCTGCCTGAAAAACAGCTGAACAGACTGCGTGCCGAGCAAATCGCCATGATCTTTCAGGACCCCATGACCTCACTGAACCCCTACATGCGGGTTGGCGAGCAGTTAATGGAAGTGCTGAAGCTGCATAAAGGCATGAGCAGCGCCCAGGCATTTGAAGAGTCGATAAAAATGCTGGATGCGGTAAAAATGCCGGAAGCGCGTAAACGCATGAAAATGTATCCCCATGAGTTTTCAGGCGGGATGCGTCAGCGTGTGATGATTGCGATGGCATTGATGTGTCGTCCTAAGCTGCTGATTGCCGATGAACCCACGACCGCACTGGACGTGACGGTTCAGGCGCAGATTATGACATTGCTGAATGAACTCAAGCGCGAGTTCAATACGGCGATCATCATGATTACTCACGATCTGGGTGTGGTCGCGGGGATCTGCGACAAAGTGCTGGTGATGTATGCTGGACGCACGATGGAATATGGCCGTGCGCGCGATGTCTTTTATCAGCCAGCCCATCCTTACTCTATTGGCCTCCTGAACGCCGTCCCAAGGCTGGATGCAGAAGGGGAAAGCCTGACGACTATTCCCGGGAATCCGCCTAACCTGCTGCGTTTGCCGCAGGGTTGTCCGTTCCAGCCGCGCTGTCCTCATGCCATGGATATCTGTTCTAAAGCACCGCCGCTGTTACCTTTTGCAGAAGGGCGTTTACGCGCCTGCTTTAAGCCGGTGGAGGAACTCGTATGAGCAGCCTGGCAGAGAAAAAAGTCTTACTCGAAATCGCCGATCTGAAAGTCCATTTTGATATCAAAGATGGCAAGCAGTGGTTCTGGCAGCCGCCAAAAACCCTTAAGGCCGTCGATGGGGTCAGCCTGCGCCTGTATGAGGGCGAAACGCTGGGCGTTGTCGGTGAATCAGGTTGCGGCAAGTCTACGCTGGCGCGTGCCATTATTGGCCTGGTTAAGGCCACAGAGGGCCGCGTATCCTGGCTGGGACGCAACCTGCTGGGACAGAGCCAGGAAGAGTGGCGCAAGGCGCGTAGCGATATCCAGATGATTTTTCAGGACCCGCTGGCCTCGTTAAACCCACGTATGACCATCGGCGATATCATCGCAGAGCCGTTACGCACTTATCACCCGGAGCTGTCGCGCCAGGATATCAAAGATCGCGTCAAGACCATGATGATGAAGGTCGGGCTCCTGCCTAACCTGATCAACCGTTATCCTCACGAGTTCTCTGGCGGGCAGTGCCAGCGTATTGGCATCGCGCGCGCCTTGATACTTGAGCCTAAGCTGATCATTTGCGATGAGCCGGTGTCGGCGCTGGACGTCTCTATCCAGGCGCAGGTGGTTAACCTGCTACAGCAACTGCAGCGTGAAATGGGGCTGTCGCTGATCTTTATCGCCCATGACCTGGCGGTGGTGAAACATATCTCCGATCGCGTATTGGTGATGTATCTGGGACATGCCGTTGAGCTGGGCACTTACGATGAGGTGTACACCAATCCGCAGCATCCTTATACCAAAGCGCTGATGTCGGCGGTGCCGATCCCCGATCCGGACCTGGAGAAAAATAAGCAGATTCAGCTTCTGGAAGGGGAATTACCGTCCCCGATTAATCCGCCCTCTGGATGCGTCTTCCGTACGCGTTGCCCGATTGCCGGCCCGGAGTGTGCGAAGACCCGACCGCTGCTTGAAGGCAGTTTCCGTCACGCGGTGTCCTGCCTGAAGGTGGACCCGCTATAAAGCAAAACGCCGGGCATTTGCCCGGCGTTTATTTGCCATCTGTCCGCTATTCACGCCATAAAATATGGCACAGCTTGTGATCTTTTTCGCGACACAGCAGCACGCGCGCGAAGACATCCGTAATTGGCTCGCCGTCCGCTTCGCCCAGACCGATCACTACTTCTGAAAAAAAGTCGGGATTCAAATCAAAATCCACATGATCCTGCCAGTCATCTGACGGATCGAACAGCTCTGCGCCACCGCGCTCTTCAAACTGCAGATTGAACAGAATGATATCGGCAGGATCAAGATTGTCGCCTGCCAGTTCAAGAAAAATGTCGTAGGCCTGTTCCAGCGTTTCGTCTTCTGTCAGGCGGTTGTTTAGATCCATTCTCAGTCCCGTTTATCTAAGGGCAGTTCGTAATTTCGCTCGTTTTACAGTAAAGGACTAAAGAAGTAAAACAGTCGTTCGACAATCCGCTGCCACCAGGCACGTTTTGCCCAGCGTTTAGCGTCAAGCAGGCGCGAACGGGCAATATAGTCGTCCTGCACACAGGCCAGATCGCTGCCAAATCCGGCATCATCCACGGCAAGGGTAATTTCAAAGTTCAGCCACAAACTACGCATATCCAGATTGACGGTGCCGACCAGGCTCAACTGACCGTCCACCAGTACGCTTTTGGTATGCAGCAGGCCATCTTCAAACTGATAGATCTTCACGCCAGCCTCAAGTAGCTCGCCAAAAAATGAGCGGCTTGCCCAGCCGACCAGCAGAGAATCATTATGAAGGGGCACCACAAGACTCACGTTGACTCCGCGTAACGCCGCCGTGCAGATAGCATGAAGCAGGTCATCACTCGGCACCAGATAGGGCGTGGTCATGATTAACTGCTCACGTGCTGAATAAACTGCCGTAAGCAGCGCCTGGTGAATCAAGTCTTCCGGAAAACCAGGGCCGGAAGCAATAACCTGCACGGTGTGGCCACTTTCCTGCTCAAACGGCATGATATTGCGGTCGGGCGGCGGCGGCAGAATACGTTTGCCGGTTTCAATCTCCCAGTCACAGCTATACACAATCCCCATCGCCGTCGATACCGGGCCTTCCATTCGGGCCATCAGATCAACCCACTGACCCACGCCAGCCTCTTGTTTAAAGAAGCGCGGATCAACCAGATTCATGCTGCCCGTGTAGGCAATATAGTTATCAATCAGCACCATTTTACGATGCTGACGCAAATCCATGCGGCGCAGGAATACGCGCAGCAGGCTGACCTGGAGCGCCTCCACAACGTCGATGCCTGCGTTACGCATCATGCCCACCCACGGGCTTCTGAAAAACGCAACGCTCCCCGCAGAGTCAAGCATGAGCCGGCAGTGAACGCCACGGCGTGATGCAGCCATTAACGACTCGGCCACTTCGTCCGCCAGACCGCCCGGATTCCAGATATAGAACACCATCTCGACGTTATGACGCGCCAGCTGGATATCGCGAATTAACGCCTTCATCACGTCATCAGAACTGGTCAGTAGCTGTAGCTGATTACCTTTTACGCCCGCAATGCCCTGGCGGTTATTGCACAATTGAAATAAAGCGCGCGCAACGTCGCTGTAATCCGTTGCAAAAATTTCGGTGCGCTTTTTTAAATCATTCAGCCAGCGGGCGGTGGACGGCCACATGGTACGCGCCCGTTCAGCACGGCGTTTCCCCAAATGCAGTTCGCCAAAGGATAAATAAGCAATGATGCCCACCAGCGGCAGAATAAAGATAATCAGCAGCCATGCCATGGCTGAGGTCACGGCCCGTCGCTTCATCAGGATGCGCAGCGTGATGCCGGCGATCAGCAACCAGTAACCAAACAACAACAACCAGCTGATAAGCGTGTAAAACGTGGTCATTAAGTGGACATCCTGTTCGCGCTTGAGTTTGAGAAGTTTACGTGGAGATGCAGGGGAGCGAAACCCTTAATAATAACGGCTTTTCGATGAAAGATCCGATTTGGCATTGGCTCAGAGATCTTTATAATGCCTGCGCGTGAGTTTGGTGTCAGAGAGGACGTAATGAGAAAAAGCAGAAACGAAGTTGCCCGCTGGAGAATGTTGCGTCAGGTACAGCGCCGACGTTCGCGCTGGCTGGAAGGGCAGTCACGTCGCTATAAACGTATTCACGGGATTCGCCATCAACTGGCGCAGCAGCAACGTCGCTCCATTCTGTTTATCACGCAAAATCTGTAATCATTCAGCCGCGTTGAGCGGCTGATAAATCTACTGCCCGGTCATCAATAATTTTACGTTGACCAACTGTACCGCGGCGGCCAGAACAATCAGCATCACAATCAGGTGTTTTTTATTACGCCAGCCGTGTTTGCGCCACAGACAGAGCGCCGCCCCGACTAACAGCGTGATGACCAGTAACAGGGTCAAAATGATCGCTTGCATAAAACATCATCTCGAAAAAAAAGCTTCAGAGCGGCTGCCCGGAAGCTTTTTTGCATGGGAGTCGAATCAGAAAACGCGCTTGAAGGGCTTCACACTGACTTGCTTATAAACGCCTGCGGCGATATAGGGATCGTCTGCCGCCCAGGCCTGCGCCGTTTCCAGTGACGGGAATTCAGCGACCACGGTAGAGCCCGTAAACCCAGCAACGCCAGGATCGTTACTGTCCACCGCAGGCATAGGCCCGGCAACGATTAACCGACCTTCTTCATGTAACAACTTCAGACGTGCCAGGTGAGCGGGGCGCACGGCGTTGCGTTTTTCCAGAGAATCGGCGTTATCTTCAGCATAAATGACGTAAAGCAATTGGGCGCTCCCATTAACTCTTAAATTTTGCAACACGGTAAGTGATAGTTAAGTAGAGTGCAAACGAAACCTTGCGTCAATGACCTACGCAGCATATTGGGCTAAATAGGCTTTTTTAGCCGCATCATAAGGAGGTTATTGAAACTGATTGCTATTTGCATTTAAAATCGGGACTTCATTTCATTACTGCGATTGTTATGACCACGCTGACTATGCCCTTACCTAAACGCTCGCCTGTTGCTATGATCTTGTCTGTTGCGCTGCACGGTGCAGTCATTGGCGGGATTCTCTATGCGTCTTTTCATCAGACCATTGAGTTGCCCAAGGCATCACAGCCGATTAGCGTGACCATGGTTGCACCGGACGTTCAGCCTGAACCTGCAGTCGCTCAACCCGAGCCGCAACCGGAACCCCAGCCAGAACCGGAGCCCGTGCCGGAGCCTCAACCCGCACCAGAGCCGCCGAAGCCCGCGCCTGTGCCGATCCCCAAACCGCAACCTAAGCCGAAACCTAAGCCAGAGCCCAGGCGCGAACAGCCAAAACGCGAAGTTAAACCGCGTCAGGACGTGAAGCCGCAGGCGAACCCGTTTAAGCAGGATGCGCCTGCAACGCAAAGTAAACCCACGACGGCCCCGAAAAGTACGCCGTCGGCAGCACCGACGCAGAGCGTATCCACCGGGCCTAAAGCGCTTAATATCAGTAAGCCGTCTTATCCGCCTCGGGCTGCGGCATTACGTATCGAAGGACGCGTCAGGGTGAAATTTGACGTGGATAGCGATGGTCGGGTCGATAATATCGACATTCTCTCTGCTGAGCCGCGTAACATGTTTGAGCGCACCGTTAAACAGGCTATGCGGACGTGGCGTTATCAAAGTGGTAAGCCGGGCAGCGGTTTGACGATGAATATCGTGTTCAAAATTAATGGCGGGGCCAGCATCGAGTGACGCCGGGGGCGAAAGTGATGGAGCGGTGAGCGATCTACACGTGACAAGCGCTCACCACGAACGGGCTGTTAGCGGGATTGTAGATGCATCGCTTTATCAGGAAGGGAATGACTGATTATCCCGCCCTGCGGGCAGTTGGCGAGGCTGTCCTTCGTTATCGACAGCGACATAAATAAACACCGCTTCGGTGGCGCAGTAGGTCTGCCCAATCGGTTCAGAAGAGACTTTCTTAATCCACACCTGAACGTTGATCGTCATCGAACTGTTGCCGGTTCGAATACATTGCGCATAGCAACTGACGACATCGCCCACCGCGACGGGTTTTAAAAACGTCATGCCATCGACGCGAACGGTAACAACACGGCCTTCGGCAATCTCTTTAGCCTGAATCGCGCCACCCATATCCATTTGTGACATTAACCAGCCACCAAAGATATCGCCGTTGGCATTGGTATCCGCTGGCATGGCCAGGGTGCGCATCACCATTTCGCCCTGGGGCAATTTATGTTTATCGTCCATTGCTCTGGTTTCTTATGTCATCGTAAGAGAAACGCTGCCCGCTAACACGGGCAACAGGATTATTTTTGTTCTTGTTGCGGCATCTTACGCCAGATATAGACGCCGCTCAGGAGCGTGAACAGCAGCGTAAGGCCGGTCAGTCCAAACACTTTAAAGTTAACCCAGAATGACTGGGGTAACCAAAATGCAACATATATGTTCGCCAGACCACAAATCAAGAAGAACAGTGCCCAGGCAATGTTGAGTTTACGCCAGACGTGCTCAGGCAGCTCCAGCTCTTTACCCAGCATGGTCTGAATTAACGGCTGCTGCATAAACCACTGGCTAAACAGTAACGCCAGCGCAAACAGGGTGTAAATAACCGTGACTTTCCATTTGATAAACTCATCATTATGGAAAACCAGCGTCAGCGTACCGAATACCGCCACCAGAACGAAGGTAAAGATGGTCATTTTCTCGAGCTTGCGATACAGCACCCAGCTCGCCACCAGTGCCAGACCGGTTGCGACAATCAGTGCGCCCGACGCCACGAAAATGTCGTACAACTTATAAAAAATAAAGAAAACAACAAGGGGAAGAAAGTCGAGTAGCTGCTTCATAGTCATTCCAGTTAAGGCTGCCTTTCCAGCCAGTGCGCCGGGCGGCGCACGGACAATCAACGTAACAGCATATAAAGCCGGTACAAATAAATCACTAACAGAGTGGAAACCAGGTTACCTATAGCGGTGAAAATGACCGTTGAAACGTTTATAGGTAATACCGTCAATGAGGTAAAGAAAAACATTACGGCAAGCTTCGCCAGTAACCACAGGATAATGGCAGGGGCAATCAGCTTCACGTTTTTCCATGCCATCCGCATGCTGGCGCGCATCGAGGCGATAACGCCGAGTTTTTCACTGGCCAGAATAATCGGCGACAGTGATAGCACAATAGTCAGCAATACGCCGGGCACCACCAGCACCATAAAACCCAGTTGCGCCACTAAGGTGACTAAAAAAGTCAGCAGCAGTAACTTCGGCAGCAAGGGCGCGGCAGCGCCTATCGCACGCAGTGCACTGACACGCTGGCCTGAAGAGACTAACGGAATCAGACAGAGCATACCGCCTAACAGCAGCGTATTCCCCACCAGGCCCGCGAAAGTCCCGGCCGCAGAGGCGCGGAGCAGCACCTGTTGCTGTTCGGGTGTCATACTCTGCACCAGGTCAAACAGCGACTTACTGCTTATCTCGCCTTGTTGCAAGATCGCCATTTGATCTTCACCGGGCGTTAAAACATGCAACAGCATGACCGTCACAAACGCGGTCAACAGCGACATTAACACCAGGGTGAACAATTGATGACGAAAAAAATTTCCAGTGTCACGGTATAACGAGCTTGCCGTGATAGACATGTACTCTCCTTGAAAGAACCGGGTTAATTAACCCGGCGATTGTACATGTTCTGGAGGCTCGCTGGCACCCGCAACCGGATAACTTTCTGTCATAACAGGTAAAGATGGGTGAAAAAGTGCGGGGAGGCCGTACCGTGCTCTGGCGCGATCGCAACCTTCATTCCAGACACCCTGTTCCCCGGACATGTCAAACTCACGACAGGGTGAGGGCCGATTCTCATAAATACCGCAGGAAACGCAGCCGCCAATATCGCCTTTAAGGGCGACGCAGCGCGGTGAGCGATCGTTCGTTCCGCGCATATTTCGCATCAACAGACTCAACGGCTCGGTGAGTTCTGTGGGCACCAGACCGCCGGCATCATCGGCTTCAGCCCAGTAAAAAGAGACACGAAAGTGGGCACAGCAGGCACCACAGCTAATACAAGGATTGATATTTTCGCTCATTTGATCGCCCGCCACCTCTAAGGCATCGAACCAAAATAGTCAGGAAAGAAGAGCAAAGTAATGCGGCGATATTATTTCGGCAAGAGATATTTAGCCTGCAGCAGCAGGTGTAAAATTGACTTGAATCAATTCATTGTTTTTTAAATCATTTTTCTAAGTTGATTTAGATGCATTTACCAAAGAATCGCGCTAAATCTGTGCGGGCAAAAATAATTCAGTGCAGGCATTTAATTTCTCACAGGAGTGAACATGAAACTGGCTAAATGCGCCATGCTGCTGGCGCTTGCGTTACCGCAATTTGCGCTGGCCCATCAGGCTGGCGATTTCTTTGTGCGTGCAGGGAGTGCTACCGTTCGCCCCACCGAAGGCTCGGACAATGTGCTGGGAATGGGGTCCTTTAGCGCCAGCAATGACACCCAACTGGGCCTAACCTTTACCTATATGGCTACTGACAATATTGGCGTCGAGCTTCTGGCCGCCACGCCGTTTCGTCATAAAGTGGGGCTTGGCCCAACCGGCACCCTGGCGACGGTAAGACAGCTGCCGCCTACGTTGATGGCACAGTACTACTTTTTTGACAGCCAGAGTAAGGTCCGTCCCTATGTCGGCGTGGGGGTGAACTACACCACCTTTTATGATGCGGATTTTAACCAGACCGGACGTGATGCGGGCTTAAGCGATCTGAGTCTGAAAAATTCGTGGGGCGTAGCCGGTCAGGTCGGGCTGGATTATCAGATCAACCGTGACTGGATGCTGAACGCGTCTCTGTGGTACATGGATATTGATACTGACGTGAAATTCAAAGCCGGCGATCAGCAGCAGAACATCCATATGCGCGTTGATCCCTGGGTATTCTTCTTCGGGGCAGGTTACCGCTTCTGATAAAAAAAGGGCCACTGAAAAGTGGCCCTTCGTGTGATGAATACGGCGTTATTTAATTTGCATGTTATTCACGACGGATCTTACGCCGGCCACGCTGCGGGTAACCTGTACTGCATGGTTAGCCATCTGCGGCGAGCTGACAAAACCGCTGAGCTGCACTTTACCCTTAAAGGTTTCAACGTTAATTTCAGTCGATTTCAGCGACTCATCTTTTAACAGTTCTGCTTTCACTTTGGTCGTGACGACAGTGTCATCAATATAACCGCCGGTGCCTTCTTTAGTTGGCGTTGGCGCACAGGCGCTCAGTGTTAATGCAACAACAGCCGCGACCATGGCACTTGCCAGCACTTTAAACCATTTCATTGCTTCTCTCCCTGTCACAAATTGGATGCGACGTTACCATAACGGCGCCTGTTAATTGTGGTGCAGTAAATCCGAAATTAGCAAACCGGTAATGAAAAAAAACAGGGAAATCATGCCTTACCGGACGGTAAGGCATGAAGGCGATTAGCGGGTAGCGGCTTTCAGGTTACCAATGAAGGTTTTCAGGGCATCCAGCATCACCTCGGGTTCGGCCTGATGCTGCTCAATAATTTTGACCACAGCCGAGCCGGAAATCGCACCGGCAGTCCCCGCCGCGAGCGATTCTTTGACCTGTGAGGGTTCGGAAATCCCAAAGCCCTGTAGCGGTGGCGCGGCGTGATATTCACGTAGCTTTGCAATCAGGTGATCCAGCGGCAGGCTGGCCCGCTTCTCAGTCCCGGTGACGCCGGCACGGGATAACAGATAGGTATAACCGCGCCCGTGAGAGGCAATCTCACGTAGCAGCTCATCGCTGGCGTTAGGTGGGCAAATGAAAATTGGCGCAATGCCATGTCGCATCGCGGCCTGGCGGAACGGCGCTGATTCTTCCACAGGCACATCAGCCACAAGCACTGAGTCAACTCCAGCCTGGGCACAACGCGCATAGAACTCATCAATACCGTTGCTGAATACAAGGTTGGCATACATCAGTAAGCCAATAGGTAATTCAGGATATTTATGACGTATAGCTGCCAGCATTTCAAAGCACTGTGCCGTCGTGGTACCGGCCGCAAATGCCCGTAGCGTGGCGCTTTGGATGGTTGGCCCATCCGCTAACGGATCGGAAAAAGGAATGCCCAGTTCAAGCGCGTCAGCCCCACCTTCGACCAGCGCATCAATAATCCGTAATGACAGCGCGGGTGAAGGATCGCCCAGTGTGACGAAGGGCACCAGAGCGCCTTCTTTCTTCGCCGCCAGACGGGTAAACAGTTGATCATAACGTTCCATCAGATTTCTCCCTGCGCAGTCAGAATATCGTGAACGGTGAAGATATCTTTATCACCGCGACCGGAAAGGTTCACCACAATCAGTTGCTCTTTTTCCGGTTCTGCCTCAATCATCTTCAGGGCATACGCCAGGGCATGAGCCGACTCCAGCGCAGGAATGATGCCTTCGGCGCGGCACAGCTTTTTAAAGGCAGCAAGCGCTTCATTGTCGGTGACTGACACATAGTCGGCCCGACCAATGCTGTTGAGATGGGCGTGCTGTGGGCCAACAGAAGGGAAGTCAAGTCCGGCTGAAATTGAGTACGACTCCTCAATCTGCCCTTCGTCGGTCTGCATCATCGGTGATTTCATACCGAAATAAATGCCGACGCGGCCATGCTTCAGTGGCGCACCGTGTTCACCCGTTTCAATACCGTGTCCCGCAGGCTCAACGCCAATCAGCTTGACACCTTCTTCGTCAATAAAGTCGGCAAACATACCGATGGCGTTGGAACCGCCGCCGACACAGGCGATAATCGCATCCGGTAGGCGACCTTCCTTTTCCAGAATCTGTTTTTTGGTCTCTTCACCAATCATGCGCTGAAATTCGCGCACAATCGTCGGGAAGGGGTGCGGGCCGGCAGCGGTGCCCAGCATATAGTGCGAGGTTTCATAGCTGCCTGACCAGTCACGTAGCGCTTCATTACAAGCATCTTTCAGCGTGGCTGAACCACTGTGTACCGGAATCACTTCGGCACCCATCAGGCGCATACGGAAGACGTTTGGCGACTGACGCTCCACGTCTTTAGCACCCATATAGATACGGCATTTCATGCCCAGTAACGCACAGGCGAGCGCAGAGGCAACGCCATGTTGACCTGCACCGGTTTCGGCGATGATCTCATTCTTGCCCATGCGTTTCGCCAGCAGAGCCTGTCCTAAAACCTGGTTAGTCTTGTGCGCACCGCCGTGCAGCAGATCTTCGCGTTTCAGATACAGGCGGGTTTTTGTCCCTTTTGCCAGGTTGCTGCACAGGGTTAACGCCGTGGGACGGCCCGCATAGTTTTTCAGCAGGTCGGTAAATTCAGCCTGAAATTCAGGATCTTTCTGCGCGCTAACAAAGGCTTCTTCTAACTGTTTTAGCGCTGGCATCAAAATTTGCGGCACATACATGCCGCCGAAGTCGCCAAAATAGGGATTGAGTAAGGTCATGTTTTGCTATCCTTTTTTTTGGCCCGCCAGAACACGGGCCCGGTCAATCAGTAGGCGCGAAGCGTCCGGAATACGGCGGCAATTTTGCTGGCGTCTTTAATACCTGGCTCGCTTTCCACACCCGAATTGAAGTCCAGCCCTGCACATCCAAGCTGCGCGGCTTCGACGCAGTTATCGGCACTCAGGCCGCCCGCCAGCATGACATTCTTGAGGTCCTGGCCCTGAAGCAGTGACCAGTCAAACGTCTGGCCCGAGCCGCCGTTGCCATTATCAAAAACATAACGATCCACATGGGGCCAGTTACGCTCAGGCAGGGCATGTTGAATACTCAGCGCTTTCCAGATTTGCACCTGTTCAGGCAAGGCCTGATAAAGCGCAGCTACATAGGCGGGGTCTTCATCACCGTGTAACTGCACGGCGCTGAGCTGTAGCGCAGTCACTTTAGTGACAATGTCACTTATTGCTGCATTGCGGAACACACCGACATACTTCAACGGCGCACCCGCGATAACAGCCCGCGCTTTATCGGTATCAACCTGACGCGGCGAACCCTCGACAAAGATTAACCCACCAAAAAGGGCGCCCGCATCACAGGCGGCGCAGGCATCTTCAGGACGGGTCAAACCACAGACTTTGTTGCTGCCCAGGGTGACACGACGCACTGCCGCATGAAGATCGTCTTCTTCCATTAATGCAGAGCCAATAAGGAAACCATTGGCGAAATGACTTAATTCACGAACATCACGATAGTTGTTAATGCCTGACTCGCTGATAACGGTGATGCCCTGGCCCAGACGGGGTGCCAGTTCGCGTGTCCGATTCAGATCAATCGACAGGTCACGTAAATCGCGGTTATTAATGCCCACCACTTTCGCTTCCAACGCGATGGCGCGTTCCAGCTCCTGTTCGTTACTGACTTCGGTCAGCACGCCCATCTGTAGACTGTGCGCAACCGCAGCAAGCTGACGATACTGCTCGTCATCCACCACTGACAGCATCAGCAGGATGGCATCGGCCTGATAGTAACGTGCCAGATAGATTTGATAAGGATCGATAATAAAGTCTTTGCACAGCACAGGCTGCGTTATGGCCGCACTGACGACAGGTAAAAAGGCGAAGTCACCCTGAAAATATTTCTCATCGGTCAACACGGAAACCGCAGATGCATAGTGGCGATAAACCCCGGCTATCATCTCGGGATCAAAATCATCACGAATCAGCCCTTTGGATGGAGAGGCTTTTTTGCATTCCAGAATAAAGGCAGTGCGGGTGCCCTGCAGTGCGTCATAAAAACTACGGTTGGAAAGCGTAATGCGCTGCTGGAAACTCTCCAGGGGTTGCTGCTGCTTACGTGCCTCAACCCAAATGGCTTTGTCTTTCACGATTTTATCTAACACTGTACCCTGCATGATTATCCTCTTGATGCCAGAGCCACCACGCGCTCATAGGCCTGACCACTACGGATGGCATTGAGCGCACGCTGTGCATTTTCACGGAGATCTTCATTACCAAACACTTTGAGCAGCATCGCCACATTTACGGCAACCGCCTCCTCATGGGCCTGCTCGCCATTACCCTGGAGTAAACGTGTAAGAATGTCACGGTTTTCTTCCGGTGTGCCGCCTGCCAGAGCCTCTTTAGGATGGAAGCCAAAGCCGAAATCTTCCGGGCCGAGCTGATAGCGGGTAATCTCACCTTCACGCAACTCAGCCACATGGGTGACATCGTGTAGCGCCACCTCATCCATTCCGCCACCATGCACGACCGCTGCGCGCTGGTAGCCCAGCACTTTCAGGGTTTGCGCAATGGGCAGCACCAGTTCAGGGCTGTAAACCCCAATCACGGCCAGCGGCGGGCGGGCAGGATTGATCAGCGGCCCGAGCACGTTAAATACCGTGCGGGTTTTCAACTGCTGGCGCACCGGCATGGCATGGCGAAAACCCGTGTGGTACTGCGGTGCAAACAGGAAACAGACATTCAGATCGTCCAGCGCTTTACGTGCCAGCTCGGCGGGCATATCCAGATTGATACCGAACGCAGCCAGCAGGTCAGACGATCCTGATTTGCTTGATACGCTGCGGTTGCCGTGTTTCGCGACTTTCAGCCCGCAGGTTGCTGCGACAAAGGCGCTGGCGGTCGAGATGTTAATGCTGTTACTGCCATCGCCGCCGGTGCCAACAATATCGGCAAAGGCGTAATCCGGGCGCGGAAAGGGTTTGGCATCTTCCAGTAAGGCACTGGCAGCTCCGGCGATTTCTTCGGGGTTTTCGCCACGCACCTTCATAGCAATCAGAACCGCTGCCAGTTGAGTCGGTTCAAGCTGACCAGTAATAATGGCGCTGAACAGTTGATGACTCTCGTGTTGAGTCAGGATCTGCGACTGGTAAAGTTTTTCCAGAATCGTATTCATACTTTTCTCCCTGTTACTTCGCCAGCGCCCAGGCCAGTGTCTGTTCAAGCAGACGCGCGCCCTGAGTGGTTAAAATGGATTCGGGATGGAACTGGAATCCGCACACACGATCTTTTTCGTGGCGGACCGCCATGACCATGCCGTTGTAACTGGCATTCACCGTTAATTCGTCCGGCGTGTTACTGCCAACCAGCGAATGATAACGGGCAACGGGAAGGGGATTGCTGAGCCCGGCAAACATCGCTTCACCATCGTGACGAATGGCAGAGGCTTTGCCATGCAGAATTTCGCCGGCCTGACCGACATGGCCGCCATAGGTTTCCACAATCGCCTGATGACCCAGGCAAATGCCGATAATCGGCAGCTTTCCGCGCATCGCGCGCAGCAGCTCTGGCATACAGCCCGCCTCTTTTGGCGCGCCGGGCCCCGGGGACAGCATCAGCACCGGATTATTCATGCTTTGCAGTCGATCGATTAACAGCGATGTCGGCATGTTATTACGGTACACCACCACGTTGTGCCCGAAGGTACGAAGCTGATCGACCAGGTTGTAGGTAAATGAGTCGATGTTATCCAGCAGCAGGATGTCAGCCATCAGAAAATCTCCTTGCAGTGGTGAGCAGTGGCAATCGCGCGCAATACGGCGCGGGCTTTGTTACGGCTTTCATCTGCTTCAGCCTGAGGGTCCGAATCCAGCACCACACCGGCTCCGGCCTGCACGGTGGCTACGCCATCTTCTACATAGGCTGAGCGGATTACGATGCAGGTATCTAAATCACCGTTGGCGGTGAAATAGCCCACAGCGCCACCGTAGATCCCGCGTCGTGTGCCTTCTGCGTCAGCAATCAGCTGCATCGCCCGGACTTTAGGCGCACCGCTCAGGGTGCCCATATTCATGCAGGCGCGATAGGCATGTAGCACGTCCAGGTCATCGCGCAGCGTGCCCACAACCCGCGAGACCAGATGCATCACAAAGGAATAGCGGTCAACTTTCGTCAGGTCGGCAACATAACGACTTCCGGGACGGCAGATACGGGCTAAATCATTGCGCGCCAGATCGACGAGCATCAGGTGCTCGGCCAGTTCTTTGTGGTCCGTGCGCATTTCTAACTCGATACGGCTGTCGAGATCGCGATCCAGCGAACCGTCAGCGTGCCGACCGCGTGGTCGGGTACCGGCAATGGGGTAAATTTCAATCTGACGAGACGCAGCCTCGTACTTCAACGAGCTTTCGGGTGAGGCACCAAACAGTGAAAAATCCTGATCCTGCATAAAGAACATATACGGGCTTGGATTGCTGCGTTTCAGCGTGTCATAAGCGGCGAGCGCAGAGGGACAGGGCAGCGAAAAGCGGCGTGATGGCACAACCTGGAAGATTTCACCAATGCGAATGGCCTCCTGCATCTTACGCACTACCGCGCAATACTCTTCATCGCTCTGGCTGACGGTCAGCGTCATCGTTTCGACAGGCTGAACGGGCAGCGCCGGTGCAGGTTGTAACATCTGTCCATGCAACTGTTCAATGCGTCGTTGCAGACGTTGAAATTCGTGGGTAGAAGGCGAGAACAGACTGGCCTGCAGACGTGCGCTGCGCGCCTGGTGATCCAGCACCAGCAGCGTTTCCGCCAGGTAAAAGCAGTAGTCGGGACAGCGTTGCTCACTGCTGAGTTCCGGTAAATCTTCAAAGCCTGCCACCAGATCGTAGGCAAACAGGCCGCCGACAAACACGGCTTCGCGCTCTTCGCTTGGGGAATTCACCAACTGTGGAATCAGACGCAGTGCGTCAAACACCGACAAGGCGCGTAAGCGTGAGTCTTCATCCTGCTGATCCTGCACAGGGGTAAATGTCAGAACACGCCCGTCAGGGCGAGGTTCATTGATGATTTCAGAGGGCAGAGCGTCATCCAGCAGCGGCAGCAGCGCACGGCCATTGTCAGACAGGGCCTGTAAAGTGACGCGGTTTCCTAATGCGCTGATGCGCAGGGCGCTGTCAACAATCATCAGGCTTTTTAAGTTTTCTTTACTGTCGATATCTGCGGATTCAAGCAGCAGTGTCGCCGGGCGAGCGCCGCATAACTGATGAAAAACGGCGGCGGGATCTTCCCGATAGGGCGCGCTGCCGGTAATTAACTTCACTGTCGGTTTTGCATTAAGCATGATGATTTCTCTGAATATCGTCCAAAAAAAAGCCCGCTTGGAGGCGGGCTCAGGTATCTGCACAGTGTTTACGCAAGGTGTGCACGACAACGTCGCCCGTACTGGGAAACATTGCGCCACCAACCCATTAAAAGCGTAATTACAGTTTTCATGATCAAATACCCGTCTGCGGTGAACTTGTGTACTAGTTAACTGGTTCGTGACAAAAATGTCAATACACTTTTTCAGTGGCCGATAAAATCGTTATTATGCTGACCCGATCAGTAGCCAGCAGGAGTTGTTTTGAGCGATATCGCCCGTTTTCCGCTTTACGATCTTCATAGTCACACGCGGGCTTCCGATGGATTGTTGTCGCCGCAGGCACTGGTTGAGCGCGCAGTAGACATGCGCGTCGGGGTGCTGGCAATTACCGATCACGACACCGTCGCGGGTATCCCTGAGGCGCAGCAGGCCGTATTGAATCAGCAACTGCCCATAAAAATTTTAGCCGGTGTTGAGATTTCAACGCTGTGGGAAAACCATGAAATTCATATTGTCGGGTTAAACATCGACATCCAGCATCCGGTGATGACCCAGTTCCTTGCGGGTCAGTATACGGCGCGACTGGAGCGCGCACAGCGCATTGCTGAACGGCTGGATAAAGCGCAGATCCCTGACGCACTGGCAGGGGCGCAGCGCTTAGCCGAGGGGGGAATGATTACGCGCGGCCATTTTGCCCGCTATCTGGTCGATCTGGGCAAAGCGAATAACATGGCGCAGGTGTTTAAAAATTATCTGGCGCGGGGCAAAACCGGCTACGTCCCACCGCAATGGTGTACAATTAATCAAGCCATTGATGCGATTCACCATTCTGGTGGCTGTGCCGTGCTGGCACATCCGGGACGCTACGGATTGTCGGCAAAATGGCTAAAGCGCCTGATTGCCAGTTTTAGCGCTGCTGGCGGGGATGCGATCGAGGTCGCACAATGTCAGCAGGCACCCGCTGAGCGCACGCAGTTAGCGCAATATGCCAGAGATAACAATCTGGCTGCATCGCAAGGTTCTGATTTTCATCAACCCTGCCCGTGGATTGAACTGGGCCGCAAATTGTGGCTACCTGCGGCGGTAGAACCGGTCTGGGAACGTTTTCCCGCACTGGCACCCGCAGTGGAATGTACGGAAAGGGGATAAGAGGTTTCTATGAGTCAACTGTTTCATATTCATCCAGATAATCCACAACCGCGCCTGATTAACCAGGCCGTAGAGTACCTGAATAAAGGCGGCGTGATTGTTTACCCAACGGATTCCGGCTATGCCCTGGGTTGTCGGCTGGAAGAGAAAGGGGCGATGGAGCGAATTTGTCGCATTCGTCAGCTGGACGGTCATCATAATTTCACGCTGATGTGCCGTGATTTATCTGAACTGTCTGTTTATTCTCAGGTGGGTAACAGCGCTTTCCGTCTGCTTAAAAATAACACGCCGGGTAATTACACGTTTATTCTTAAGGCGACGAAAGAAGTGCCGCGTCGTCTGATGAATGAAAAGCGTAAAACGATTGGATTACGCGTACCGTCGAATCCGGTAGCACTTGCCCTGCTTGAGGTGCTGAACGAACCCATGATGTCGACATCGTTAATTCTGCCGGGTAATGACTTCACGGAATCTGATCCGGAAGATATTCAGCACCGTATTGGCAAGCAGGTGGATCTGATTATTGACGGTGGCACGCTTGGACAGCAGCCCACCACCGTCATTGATCTCACCAGTGATGCACCTGAAGTCGTCCGTGAAGGTGTGGGAGATGTGAAACCGTTTCTGTAACCCACTCAGGTTTTACGGGTGACGGGAATCGTCGCCTGTAACCAGTTTTTAAACTGGCCGTAAGGGATATAGAGTGAAACATCTTTTAAAATCACTTTCCCGCTACGGCCATTTTTAATCGCATCTGAGTAACCTACGATAACCCCACCCAACGTATCGTCGCTGTTATAGACGCCGCCGCCGGACATGCCCTGAACGACTCCCGCATTTGAGGCCATGGCAATACACGGGCTTTTATTCCAGGTATTACGTATCGCCGTGCGCGCCAGATTTACCCCTTTAGACTCAACGGGCAGCGCCGAAATATAGCTGTATCCATACATTTTTACCGCATCGCCAATATCGGTGCTGCGGAATTGAGTCAGTGTATTTGGCGGATTCTTATGATAAATAATCGCGAGATCGCAATAAGGGTGATAAGACTTCACGCGCTGCACAGCGAATTTTGCCACGTGAGCGGCGGTCAGGCTGTAGTCGGGCGTTAAAGGAATGCTGGTGCCTAATGTACCTAAACCAAGAATGGTAGGGATGCCTGTCACGCTCATATCAACGTGCTGCATCGCCGTACGGCTGTACTCAGTATGGCCCACAGAACAACCGCTCAGAGCCAGCGTCAATAACGCTGCGCACACAAACTGTTTTTGCATAGTGGTGTCTTCAGGTGAGCATGTCAGTAAAATCCCTGGTGAAGATTCAAGACATGCAAATTAAAGCTCATCGTGAGCCGTATTAACGCAAATATTCCTGATGCGCCGGTGTATATATATTTAATAACAACCAGTTAGCGGCTTTTTCATACAGCGCCGTTTGAAACGTTGCGTCGTCTGCATGCTTATTAGATTAGGGCTGCTAAAAAGGTCGTATAATGGTTATCGGCTGAGATTGCCGCCAGTCCATTTTTTTTAATGTAAATTTATTGTAATGAGAGAGCGAATATCGACACAGCCGTCTGACCAAAAGTGAGTCGGTCAGGTGGCATTATTTCGCACAGTATCCCGCAATAATTAAAATTGTACAACATATTTTTTCTTGTACAACTTTATTGTGGGTTACTCTATGAAATATCAAATAAAGATGCGACGGAAAGAGGCGGTAAAGTGCGGTCAATGTGCAAAGCTCACCCTGCGGATGATTAAAAAAATAAATATTTGGCTTAAGTGTGGTTTTCTGTATTTTTAAATTAACTCAAATGACATTCCGCCTGTAAAAATAAACTTTTCTCACCACTATATTTTCGCTGCTTACGACACTTTTACTCGGCTTTTAATGTTTCGCGATAAACCTATAGCGTAGAAATCATTAAATACAAATCTTTTTAATGCGAATTCTCTAAGAAGGGTTAACGGCAAAATTATCTAAAACTGCTGCCGGTGAAACATTAACTTAAATTAAGTAACAAAGCGTTACTTTTTGCTGTTGAGGCAATTCATCGGTCATCAGTGCGCCATTTCACCACAATAAGGCAGATAAAATTGATGAAACGTGAAGCTATAAAGCGTTTCCTGATGCTTTGTGCTTCACAACGTGTCCTGTTGATGGCGAGGATAATCTCGATTCTTTAAGTACAGCGCGTTCATTATTATAATTATGCCTGCCGCTGATATCTGGCAGGGTCTGTTGCCAGACGAATGCGCGCCAGCGCTGCAGAAGGTGGATTCCATCAGGATAGCTGCCTGCCCGCGGTGCGTATCAGGGCAACGCCATAATACGGGTTACATTACGAGGGACATCCTGTATAATGGGGCCAACAGGAAAATATAACCCATTGATTTTTAAGGTTAAATTCCTAATCCATCCGACGCCTGGGAAGGCGACAATGAGGTAGCTCCATGAGCGAAAAGTTACAAAAAGTCTTAGCGCGTGCCGGTCACGGTTCGCGTCGTGAAATTGAAACGATGATCGCTGCCGGACGCGTTAGCGTTGACGGTAAGCTTGCCACGCTTGGCGATCGCATCGAAAACAGCAAAGCCCTGAAGATCCGTATTGACGGTCATTTGGTTTCTATTGCGGAATCTGCAACGGAAGTCTGCCGCGTACTGGCCTATTACAAACCTGAAGGTGAACTCTGCACACGCAGCGATCCGGAAGGGCGTCCAACGGTCTTTGATCGACTGCCGCGGTTGCGCGGTTCGCGCTGGATTGCCGTGGGTCGTCTTGACGTCAATACCTGCGGGTTGATGCTGTTTACCACAGATGGCGAACTGGCTAACCGCCTGATGCATCCCAGCCGTGAAGTGGAACGCGAATATGCGGTGCGCGTATTTGGTCAGGTTGATGACGACAAAATTCGGCAGCTCAGCAAAGGCGTGCAGCTTGAAGATGGCCCCGCCGCATTCAAAACGCTGCGCTTTGCCGGTGGTGAAGGTATCAACCAGTGGTACAACGTGACGCTGACCGAAGGACGGAACCGTGAAGTTCGTCGCTTGTGGGAAGCCGTGGGCGTCCAGGTGAGCCGACTGATGCGTGTTCGTTATGGCGATATCACGTTGCCAAAAGGCGTTCCACGCGGTGGCTGGATGGAGCTTGATCTGTCTGCGGTCAATTATCTGCGTAACATGGTGGGGATGGATGATGAAACCGTCACCAAACTTGCTGTCGAGAAAGACCGTCGCCGTACCAAGGCCAATCAGATCCGTCGGGCCGTGAAGCGCCACAGTCAGACCAGTGGCAGACCTGCCCGCCGTAATCCCGGCAGTAAGCGTAACGCAACCTGATATCGGTTTGCACGTCAGAACAGATTCATTAAAAAAGCCGCAACGATCATCGTTGCGGCTTTTTTGTTTTCTCACTGATCAGGTGACAACGGCTTACCGGTGAAACAGCGGAAATGCACCGGTAATTAACCCACCGGCCATCAGCACCAGGCTGATTAAAATTCCCCACTTAATGGCAAAACGCTGGTGGTCACCGATATCCACCTTCGCCAGACCGACCAGAAGATAGACCGACGGAACCAGCGGGCTCAGTAAATGGAAAGGCTGACCCACAATGGAGGCCCGGGCAATTTCCTCTGCGGAAATACCGTAGCTGGCCGCCGTTTGGGCAATCACCGGCAGGATGCCAAAATAGAAGGCATCGTTAGACATAAAAAAGGTAAAAGGCAGACTGATTAAGGCGGTAAACACGGCGAGATAGGGGCCAAAACTGTGTGGAATAAAGGCCAACAGGCTTTTCGCCATGGCATCCACCATACCGGTTCCCGAAAGGATACCGGTAAAGATACCTGCAGCGAAAATCAGCGCCGTCACGGCCAGCACATTACTGGCATGGGAACCAATACGGGCCTTTTGTTCTTCCAGCGTTGGATAGTTCAGCATCACCGCAATCGCGAAGGCCAGCATAAACAGGATCTGAATGGGCATGGCACCAACAACCAACAGGACCAGCAGCACCGTAGTCAGAACAAAGTTTGGCCAGAACATTTTAGGCCGACGATTGGCTGCACACTCTTCAGCATCACCCAGCCCCAACTCAATATTATCCAGATGATGGTCGCTGATGCTCATCACGCCCAGGCGTTTACGCTCCTGCAAGCCAAACATGAAGGCCAGGCCCACAAGGGCAACACAGGCGATAAAAATGGCAGGCAACATCGGTATGAAAATGTCGAGCGCGTCAATTCGCAACGCGGCAGCGGCACGTGCCGTTGGTCCGCCCCAGGGAGAGAGGTTCATGATGCCGCTGGCAAGGTTAACCAGACAGGTCATCGCCAGCACATTCATGCCCAGCTTACGGTAGAGGGGAAGGAACGCGGCAATAGCAATCATATAGGTGGTTGAGCTGTCACCATCCAGTGAGACCAGCAGCGTCAGTACCGCTGTACCTACCAGCACCTTAAGCGGATCGCCCCGCACGATTTTAAGAATAAAACGCACCAGTGGATCAAACAGGCCAGCATCAATCATCAGGCCGAAATAGAGAATCGAGAAGGTGAGCATGACGCCTGTAGGTGCCAGGGTTTTCACCCCATCCAGCATCATGGCACCCAGCCCCTGGTAGAAACCACCCAGCAAAGCGAACAGGGTGGGAATAAGAATTAGCGCTATCAGCGCTGACATGCGTTTGGTCATGATCAGATACATGAAACAAACAACCATCGTAAAGCCCAGTATGGTCAGCAAAATAACAGCCCTCTCATTGGCAAAAGTTATTCAATTGTTATCGAACAAGATAATAATTTATGGATTTACTTAGCGTGTTAATGGTTAACCTCTTGTTTTGATTAACCATGCACAAAGAGATGATATTAAAGCTAAATTTTTTTTATCATTTTTTTAACATAGAAGAGTGATCCCGATCGGTTTTTGCGGCCGTTCACCGGGCATTATGTGATTGTGATCAATGACTGATGTAAATCATGGCGGTCAATTTCAGGTAACGGAACTGGAAAGGGCGCGTGAAGCGTAATCGAAAATTTACATTTATGGCCGACAGGTTGGGGTAAACAGGCGCGTCAGAGATCGCATTTTTGCCGAAACCGACCCAACAGCGCGCTCGCGGCAAGCGGAATTCTGAGGTGCGACGGACGAGGGTTTAACGGTATTGGGCAAGAGGCTCATGTAACGATCGGGTGACAGGCTGACGATCAGGTTTACAGATTTATGCCGAAAAGATGCTGGTCAGACAGGCACCCCGTCCGACCTCTGCTGAATAGCATATAATAAGGTTACCAGTCTATTCCCTGCTGGGCCTGAATACCGGCGTCAAAAGCATGTTTCACCGGCCGCATTTCCGTGACGGTATCAGCCATATCCAGCAGGGTGCGATGGCATCCACGGCCGGTAATAATCACGCTTTGCTGAGCAGGGCGCTGTTTTAGGGCAGTGACCAGCTCGTCAAGGGGCAGATAATCCATACTGACCATGTAGGTGATTTCATCAAGAATCACCAGATCCAGGCTGCTATCACACAGCATGCGCTTCGCATGCTGCCAGACGGCAAGGCAGGCATCGGTATCGGTCTGGCGATTTTGTGTCTCCCAGGTAAAGCCGGTAGCCATCACCTGAAACTCAACACCGTGCTGTTCCAGCATGTTGCGCTCGCCATTTGGCCACTCACCCTTGATAAACTGGATGGCCGCGGCGCGCTTGCCATGTCCACAGGCGCGTAACGCGGTGCCAAAAGCGGCGGTGGTTTTGCCTTTGCCATTGCCGGTAAATACCATCAGGATACCTCTGACTTCACTGGCTGCGGCAATGCGGGCATCCACCTGTTCCTTTAAACGTTGCTGACGTTGCTGGTGGCGTTCGTCCGTCATTATTCAGCTGCTCCGGGTTTTCTGCCCGGCTGAGCATCAAAGCTCATACCGGTTTTACGGCGACTGTCGTCACCCATTAAATAGAGGTAGAGCGGCATAATATCGGCAGGCGTTTTAAGTTTACTGGCATCTTCCTGCGGAAACGCACTGGCGCGCATTTTTGTGCGCGTGCCGCCGGGATTGATGCAGTTGACGCGTAACGCGTGGTTTTTATATTCATCTGCCAGCACCTGCATCATGCCTTCGGTCGCAAATTTTGATACCGCATAAGCGCCCCATCCCGCACGACCGGTACGGCCCACGCTGGAGGTGGTGAAGACCAGCGATCCACTTTCTGATTTCAACAGCAGCGGTAGCAGGGCCTGGGTAAGGAAAAAGGTCGCATCAACGTTAATCTTCATGACCTGTTGCCAAACCTGCGGATCAAGGTCCGCCAGCGGCATGATTTCTCCTAAAATGCTGGCGTTATGTAATACGCCATCCAGATGCGAAAACTGTTGCGCCAGTTGCCCGGCCAGTTGATGGCACTGCTCTGGCGTTGCATCAGACAAATCAAATACCACCGAGTGCGCCGGGCGCTGATTCAACTGGCCAATCGCCTCTTTGGTGTGCTGCAGCTTTTCCGCGCTACGGCCCAGTAAGATGACTTCAGCCCCATAGCGAGCGTAGGTCAGGGCCGCTTCCCGGCCAATGCCGTCAGAGGCACCGGTGACAAGAATCAGGCGATTCGCGAGTAGATCATTTTTAGGTTGATAGTGCATGTTGGGAGCCTCCCGCAACGTGAGGGTTTCACGCTTTATGCCTCAATTCATGCCATGACGCAATTGGCAATAAGTACATTCTGTGCCAGGTGCTGGCATTTCAGGCGACGGGTCTGGATAAACCAGTTAAACTAACCGTTTGTCAGTAATCCTCTGTTTAATAAGGCGACACGATGGATCTTCTTTTGAGTTATGGACTGTTTTTAGCAAAAGCGGTGACGGTGGTGATTGCCATTGCAGCTATCATAATGATTGTTGTTAACGCCGCACAGCGCAAACGTCATCAGAGTGGGCAACTCCGCCTGACGCGACTGGGTGATGACTACACCAAAATGAAAGAAGAGCTGCAGCTTGAGAAAATGAAACCTCAGGCTCAAAAGCTGTGGTTAAAAAACAATAAAAAGGCCGAAAAACAAAAGGCCAAAGCAGAGAAACGCGCAGCGAAGCAGGGCAACCAGGAAACCACTAAACCCACGCTTTACGTTCTGGACTTTAATGGCAGTATCGATGCCAGCGAAGTTAAGTCATTACGTGAAGAAGTGTCTGCGGTACTCGCCGTTGCTCAGCCGGGTGATGAAGTGCTACTGCGGCTGGAAAGCCCGGGTGGCATGGTACACGGTTATGGTCTGGCGGCGTCGCAACTGCAACGCCTGCGGGATGCCGGCTTAAACCTCACCGCTGCCGTTGACAAAGTGGCCGCCAGCGGAGGATACATGATGGCTTGTGTTGCCAGCCAGATCGTTTCCGCCCCTTTTGCGGTCATCGGCTCGATTGGCGTCGTGGCGCAAATCCCCAACTTTAACCGCCTGCTTAAGCGTAACGACATTGATGTTGAGCTACATACGGCGGGTCAGTATAAACGCACTCTGACGCTGTTTGGTGAAAACACGGAAGAAGGGCGGGAAAAGTTCCAGCAGGATCTGAATGAAACGCATCTGCTGTTTAAGCAGTTCGTGCATGAAATGCGCCCGTCACTGGATATTGACAAGGTGGCAACCGGTGAGCACTGGTACGGACGCCAGGCCCTGACGCTGGGCCTGGTCGATCGCATCTCTACCAGTGACGACCTTATTATTCAGCATATGGATAAATATACCGTGCTCGGGGTTAACTATGTGCGCCGCCGTTCAAGGATTGATCGCCTGACTCATAGCGCGGGGCATGTCCTGGAACGCTTAATGCTGAAGTGGTGGCAACGCGGTGACAAACCGCTGTTATAAGGGAAACCCGGCCAAGGCCGGGTTTTTTTATATCAGGTGGTAGCGGGGCGACAGTTCAACCGCGAGGTGTTTAAAGAGATTAAAGACGGCAGTGGTTTTTGCCGTTGGCAGTCCTTGCGCATCCAAAAAATAGGGGCCACGGAAAACGAGGACATCACCCTGTTGACTGACCGCATCGGCTTTGATGTCGGCGAGATAATCATCATGTTGTACAAGCAGCCTATTGGCGATCTCCAGTAGTGCCTGAGATGAAATACCCTGGGTCTGATTGTGCATGTGTCGGCTCCTTTTTGACAGTCTGTTAATTCTTTCTATATTACTTGCGTACCGCGTTGTTCGACAAACCGCCGTGAGGGGTAAAAAAGCGGCTTTACTCACAGCAGATGCTAATTAAGTTGCGTAACAGATTTTATCAGGTACAGTGTGGGCGTTTCAGATTCCAGGGATATTGCACCGGGAAGTGCGATTAAGTCAGGGAGAAAAAGCGATTTTTATCATAACGTTGCATGAGCTGTTTTCACTGACCAGAGATTGAGCCCCACGACCTGAAATGAAAAACAGGCGTAGCAAAAGTGAACCTCATGGGTTTTTGGGCATCCAATCCTCTCCCGTAGAGCAGGACGTATTCATTAGGTAAAGGTAAATATGGGTAAAGCACTCGTTATTGTTGAGTCCCCGGCAAAGGCCAAAACAATCAATAAATACCTCGGCAGTGGCTACGTGGTGAAATCCAGCGTGGGCCATATCCGGGATCTGCCGACCAGTGGTTCAACCGCCAAAAAAAGTGCTGAAACCTCGACAGATAAAAAAGTCAAAAAAGTAAAGAAGGACGAGAAGGCCGCACTGGTCAGTCGTATGGGCGTCGATCCCTATCACGGCTGGGAAGCGGACTATCAGATTCTGCCAAATAAAGAGAAAGTGGTTGCTGAACTAAAGGCTTTAGCCGAGAACGCTGACCACATCTATCTCGCAACGGACCTTGACCGCGAAGGGGAAGCCATTGCCTGGCACCTGCGGGAAGTGATCGGTGGCGATGACAAACGCTTTAGCCGCGTGGTGTTTAATGAGATCACCAAAAACGCGATTCGTCAGGCCTTTGAAACGCCGGGCGAGCTGAATATTGACCGTGTGAATGCGCAACAGGCCCGTCGCTTTATGGACCGTGTTGTGGGTTATATGGTTTCCCCTTTGTTGTGGAAAAAAGTCGCCCGTGGCTTATCGGCCGGTCGCGTTCAGTCGGTTGCCGTGCGATTAGTGGTCGAGCGCGAGCGCGAGATCAAAGCCTTCGTTCCTGAAGAGTACTGGGAACTCAACGCCAACCTGACCACACCGAAGGGCGACGACCTGGCGATGGAGGTCACCCACGCGGGTGATAAACCCTTCCGTCCGGTCAATCACGAACAGACACATGCCGCACTGGCGCTGCTTGAAAAAGCGCGTTTTGAGGTTACCGATCGTGAAGATAAGCCAACCAGCAGCAAGCCTGGCGCACCTTTTATCACCTCCACGCTGCAGCAGGCCGCCAGTACGCGCCTGGGCTTCGGCGTAAAAAAAACCATGATGATGGCACAGCGACTCTATGAAGCGGGCCACATTACCTATATGCGTACTGACTCGACCAACCTGAGTCAGGATGCGGTTTCCATGGTTCGCGGCTATATCGACGGCAATTTCGGTAAAAAATATCTGCCGGACAATGCCAATACCTTTGCCAGTAAAGAGAATTCACAGGAAGCGCACGAAGCGATTCGTCCTTCTGATGTAGAGGTTGTGGCCGATCAACTTAAAGACATGGAAGCGGATGCACAGAAGCTGTATCAGCTCATCTGGCGTCAGTTTGTTGCCTGCCAGATGACGCCTGCACAGTATGATTCGACCACGCTGACGGTAGCCGCGGGCGATTACAAACTCAAAGCGAAAGGGCGTACGCTGCGTTTCGATGGCTGGACCAAAGTTATGCCGGCACTGCGTAAGAACGATGAAGATCGCACATTACCGCCGGTTAACGTGGGTGACGAACTGAGTCTGCAGGCGTTGTTGCCAAGCCAGCACTTTACCAAACCACCGGCGCGCTTCAGTGAAGCCTCCCTGGTGCGTGAACTGGAAAAGCGCGGTATTGGTCGTCCGTCAACCTATGCTGCCATTATCTCCACCATTCAGGATCGCGGCTATGTCAGGTCTGAGAATCGCCGTTTTTATGCTGAGAAAATGGGTGAAATCGTCACCGATCGTCTGGAAGAAAACTTCCGCGAGCTGATGAATTACGATTTTACCGCGCATATGGAAAGCAGCCTCGATGAGGTCGCTAACAATCAGGCGGAATGGAAAGCGGTGCTCGATCGCTTCTTCTCTGACTTCAGTCAGCAGCTGGAACAGGCGGAAAAAGATCCCGAAGAAGGTGGGATGCAGCCTAACCAGATGGTATTAACGACCATCGACTGCCCAACCTGTGGCCGCAAAATGGGCATTCGCACTGCCAGCACCGGGGTTTTCCTTGGCTGCTCAGGTTATGCATTGCCGCCGAAAGAGCGCTGTAAGCAAACCATCAATCTGATTCCTGAAAATGAAGTCCTGAATATTCTGGAAGGCGATGATGCTGAAACCAATGCGTTACGCGCACGTCGCCGTTGCGAGAAATGCGGTACGGCCATGGACAGCTACCTGATTGATAACGGACGCAAACTGCACGTTTGTGGTAACAACCCTGAATGCGATGGCTATGAAATCGAAGAGGGCGAGTTCCGAATCAAAGGTTATGACGGTCCCATTGTTGAGTGTGAAAAGTGTGGTTCTGAAATGCACCTGAAGATGGGGCGTTTTGGTAAATACATGGCTTGTACCAATGATGAGTGCAAAAACACGCGCAAGATATTACGCAATGGTGACGTCGCGCCGCCGAAAGAAGATCCGGTACCCTTGCCTGAACTGCCGTGCGAGAAGTCGGATGCCTATTTCGTGCTGCGTGATGGTGCTGCAGGTGTTTTCCTGGCCGCCAACACGTTTCCAAAATCACGCGAAACCCGGGCACCCTTGGTTGAGGAACTGCAACGTTTCCACGATCGCCTGCCTGAGAAGTTGAAATACCTTGCTGAGGCGCCAGCGACCGATCCGGAAGGGAATAAAACCCTGGTCCGTTTTAGCCGCAAAACCAAACAGCAGTATGTTGCTTCCGAAAAAGAAGGCAAAGCCACAGGATGGTCAGCGTTCTATATTGACGGCAAATGGCAGGAAGCGAAAAAGTAATTCCCCTAAAGGCCAGCGCCCGCTGGCCTTTTTCTTGCCTTATATCAATCCGTTCTACAGTGGTACTTAAAATGCTATAGTGGTTATAGCATTTCCGATCCCTTCTTACTGCTCAGCCATACTTCACCCGCCTGGGCGACAGTACGTCAGCCGGGGATGCGACTCTGTAACCGACCAGGATAAAAACAGATATGAAATTACAGCAGTTGCGCTACATCGTAGAAGTCGTTAACCACAATCTTAATGTCTCGTCGACAGCAGAAGGTCTCTACACCTCGCAGCCTGGGATCAGTAAACAGGTGCGTATGCTGGAAGATGAACTTGGCGTACAAATTTTTGCCCGCAGCGGTAAGCATCTCACCCAGGTGACGCCGGCGGGTGAAGAAATAATTCGTATCGCCCGTGAAGTGCTCTCTAAAGTCGATGCGATTAAGTCCGTGGCCGGTGAACATACCTGGCCCGATAAAGGCTCGCTGTATGTGGCAACCACCCATACGCAGGCACGTTATGCACTGCCCGGCGTGATTAAAGGGTTTATCGAGCGCTATCCGCGCGTCTCACTGCATATGCATCAGGGGTCACCGACGCAAATTGCCGAAGCAGTTTCAAAGGGTAATGCCGATTTTGCGATTGCCACAGAAGCGCTGCACCTGTACGACGACTTGATCATGCTGCCGTGCTATCACTGGAACCGGGCTATTGTCGTCACGCCCGATCATCCCCTGGCAGGCAAAGGGCAGGTGACCATTGAGGAACTGGCCGATTTTCCGCTGGTCACTTACACCTTTGGTTTTACCGGACGCTCAGAGCTGGATACCGCCTTTATGCGCGCGGGCCTGACGCCGCGTATCGTCTTTACCGCGACAGATGCGGACGTGATAAAAACTTACGTCCGGCTGGGATTAGGAGTCGGCGTTATCGCCAGTATGGCAGTGGACCCTGTCGCTGATCCTGATCTGGTCAGAATTGAAGCCTCTGAAATCTTCATCAACAGCACCACCAAGATTGGATTTCGCCGCAGCACCTTCCTGCGTAGCTACATGTATGACTTTATCCAGCGCTTTGCGCCGCATCTGACGCGCGATGTGGTGGATACGGCGGTGGCGCTGCGTTCTAACGACGATATTGAAGCCATGTTTAAGGATATAAAGCTGCCGTTTAAGTAACTGGTAGGTGCAATCCATTAGTCTCAGGCTGCTTAGTGCAGCCTTTTTTTTGTTTGAACGTTAGCGCCATGCTTAGGTTGAAAAGTTTTATTATTTTTTTGTTAATGCTGTGTCGATCACATGTTTAAAGTTTGCTGTATCTTAAATGCGAATTACGACACATTTTTGACGTGATACCTTTGCGACTCGCCAGGATAATTCCCATACTCCAGTTAAGCCTTGACGGTAAAGCGTTTATTCAGGGGCCGCAGAAAGAGGGGTTTAGTAATGGCTGGATCTAAAGTTAAATTAACTCAAATTTTTGTGACCGCGATTCAGGTTTATTAATAATAAGTAATTAATCGTTACTTAAGTAATTTTAACCGTTTTGATAAATTGCGTTAATCGTTTTGTGCAATAAAAATTACTGGATTTTTGGCCTTAACGGGTTTAGGATTCTTCCTAAATCTTAATCGATGTTATCAATCGTTTTGTTGAGAGTGATTATCAAAAACTATGACTACGAGACTGACTGTAGACCCGGGTTTCCCGGTTAAAAGCACCAAGGTTAAGCGCTCAGGTAACACTCGTCGCAACGCCTGGTTGACTGTATTCGCTGCCTCAGCGCTGTTCTGGGTTGTTGTAGCATTAATGATTTGGCGCATTTGGGGTTAAGCCATGTGGGCAAACGCACTCTGCCATAAGCACACGACCACCACTCGTCAGCACCGTCTCTCTGGCTACAAAGCAAAAGAGCCGGTTGCAAAGGCGGAAAAAGTGTCTATCCCCGAAAACTGGGATTTAAACGATTATCAACGTAATTTCATCGAGTCTTTTCTGGACCCGAAAGCAAAATAATTAAACATCGCTCTTTTCTTTTAGACACATCTTCTGTCATTCAGGCTGCTTAATTAAGCCCTTTTCACACACAGTATAAACGATGACATCCCATAAAAAGGATGGTTGTACGGCTTTTTATTGCCCATTCGGCGCAGGAGTAATCTTATGAATATGATTAAAATGACCTGGTTCAGTGCCTATGCTTTCTCCTTTACCGTGTGGATGACCGCGTTTTGGGCTGCCCTGTAATATAACGATTCCGGTTTATAAAAAATGCCTCGTAATTTTACGAGGCATTTTTGTTTGCGTCAGATTGTAGCAATTGGTGTTGTAATCAAAACGTTAACAGAAAAGTGGTCTATCTTTATACTAAACCTTGTTGTCTCTGAGGTTTAAAGACCATGATTATAAAGGAGGAGCTATGTCGTTAACACTACGCGAGCAGAGTCAGGAAACACTGCAGGTAGATAATCAAAACTATCACATCTTCAGTCTACCTCGCGCATCACAACATCTGGGCAACATTGACCGCTTGCCCAAGTCCATGAAAGTCCTGCTCGAAAACTTGTTACGTTGGCAGGATGGCGACTCTGTTACGGCAGAGGATATTCAGGCTCTCGTCGACTGGCAGAAAACAGCCCATGCCGATCGTGAGATTGCCTACCGTCCGGCACGTGTATTAATGCAGGACTTCACCGGTGTGCCGGCGGTGGTCGATCTTGCCGCTATGCGCGAAGCGGTTAATCGCCTCGGTGGTGACGTGGCGAAAGTGAATCCACTTTCACCTGTCGATCTGGTTATCGACCACTCGGTAACAGTGGACCATTTTGGCGACGATGAGGCTTTTGAAGAGAACGTGCGCCTGGAAATGGAACGCAACCACGAACGTTACGTTTTTCTACGCTGGGGCCAAAAGGCCTTTGACCAGTTTCGTGTCGTACCACCAGGTACCGGTATCTGTCACCAGGTGAATCTGGAATACCTGGGTAAAGCTATCTGGCAACAAAAAATTAACGGCGAAAACTATGCCTGGCCCGATACGTTAGTCGGCACCGATTCTCACACCACGATGATTAATGCCCTTGGCGTACTGGGATGGGGCGTGGGCGGGATAGAGGCCGAAGCCGCCATGCTGGGGCAGCCCGTCTCCATGCTGATTCCCGACGTGGTCGGTTTCAAACTCACCGGTAAACTGCGCGCCGGAATTACCGCGACCGACCTGGTGCTGACCGTTACGCAAATGTTGCGTAAACATGGCGTCGTCGGCAAGTTCGTCGAGTTCTATGGCGATGGTCTGGCTGACCTGCCGCTGGCGGACCGCGCGACCATTGCTAACATGGCACCAGAATACGGCGCGACCTGCGGATTCTTCCCGGTTGATGAAGTGACGCTGAGCTATATGACGTTAACCGGCCGCGATGCGGAGCAGGTGGCGTTAGTCGAACACTATGCTAAACGTCAGGGCCTGTGGCGCAACGCTGGCGACGAGCCCATTTTCACCAGCAGCCTTGCGCTGGATATGAATGAGGTAGAGTCAAGCCTTGCCGGTCCTAAGCGCCCGCAGGATCGTGTGTCGCTGGGCGATGTGCCTGCCGCTTTTGACGCCAGTAATGAACTTGAAGTCAATCACGCACAAAAACCACATAAGCAGGTTGAGTACACCGACAGCGCAACCGGGCTGACGCATACGCTGACCGATGGCGCAGTAGCTATTGCGGCGATCACCTCCTGTACCAATACCTCGAACCCCAGCGTCCTGATGGCCGCAGGCTTACTGGCGAAAAAAGCGGTAGAGCGTGGTTTAAAACGTCAGCCGTGGGTGAAAGCGTCCCTGGCACCAGGCTCCAAAGTGGTGTCCGACTATCTGGCCGTCGCGCAGCTTACGCCGCACCTTGATAAACTGGGTTTCAACCTGGTGGGCTACGGCTGTACCACCTGTATTGGTAACTCGGGTCCGTTGCCGGATGAAATTGAGTCTGCGATTAAAGAAGGCGACCTGACGGTGGGGGCGGTGCTGTCGGGCAACCGCAACTTTGAAGGGCGAATTCATCCGTTGATTAAAACCAACTGGCTGGCCTCTCCACCGCTGGTGGTCGCCTATGCGCTGGCAGGTAATATGAAGATCAACCTGCAAACCGAACCGCTTGGACAGGATCGTGATGGCAAGCCAGTCTTCCTGAAAGATATCTGGCCGTCACCTGAAGAGATTGCGACCGCCGTACAGCAGGTGACCAGCGATATGTATCATAAGGAGTACGCGGAGGTCTTTGACGGCACGCCAGAGTGGCAGGCAATCAAGGTGAGTGAAGCGGCAACCTATGACTGGGATGAAGGTTCCACCTATATTCGTCTGTCACCTTTCTTTGATGACATGGAGAAGGAACCTAAACCGGTTAAAGATATTCATGGCGCGCGCCTGCTGGCGATCCTTGGCGACTCGGTTACCACCGACCACATTTCGCCTGCCGGTAGCATTAAAGCCGAAAGTCCGGCGGGTCGTTATCTGCTGTCGCACGGCGTTGAGCGCAATGATTTTAACTCCTATGGTTCACGTCGCGGCAATCACGAAGTGATGATGCGCGGTACGTTTGCCAACATCCGTATTCGAAATGAAATGGTGCCCGGCGTTGAAGGTGGCTATACCAAACACTATCCCAGCGGTGAACAACTGGCCATTTACGATGCTGCGATGAAATATCAGGCTGAGGGCGTACCTTTGGCAGTGATTGCGGGGAAAGAGTACGGGTCGGGTTCCAGCCGTGACTGGGCTGCGAAAGGGCCGCGTCTGCAAGGCGTTCGCGTGGTTATCGCCGAATCTTTTGAGCGTATTCATCGTTCCAACCTGATTGGTATGGGCATTTTACCGCTGGAATTCCCACAGGGTGTCACGCGTAAAACCCTGGGTCTGAAGGGGGATGAATCGGTGGACGTTGAAAATCTGTCTCAGCTTAAGCCGGGATGTACCGTTTCGGTTACGTTAACGCGAGCTGATGGCAGTAAAGAGACGCTGGATACGCGCTGCCGCATTGATACCGGTAATGAGCTGACCTATTACCGCAACGACGGCATCCTGCACTACGTCATTCGCAACATGCTTAACTAATAAGACAGCCGGGGCGACCCGGCTGTTTCATTCAGGCCTTAGGCAACAGATGGCCCATTTTTTCTGCTTTAGTATCAAGATAGTGCGCATTTTCAGGATTGCGCCCCACAACCAGCGGCACGCGCTCAACAATGTTAATCCCGGCTTCGCTGAGAATCTCGACTTTGCGCGGATTGTTAGTCAGCAGACGAACTTCATTCACGCCGAGTAACTTGAACATATCCGCGCACAGGGTGAAGTCACGCTCGTCAGCGGCAAAACCCAACTGATGATTGGCTTCAACGGTGTCGTATCCCTTATCCTGTAAAGCATAGGCACGAATTTTATTCAGCAGGCCAATATTGCGACCTTCCTGGCGGTGATAAAGCAGTGCACCACGGCCTTCTTCCGCAATGGCATTCAGCGCAGCTTCAAGTTGGAAGCCACAATCGCAACGCAAACTGAACAGCGCATCGCCAGTCAGACACTCGGAATGGACGCGAGCCAGCACTGGTTGATTATCATTAATATCGCCAAAGACCAGAGCAACGTGGTCATGACCGGTTGCCAGTTCTTCAAAACCTACCATCAGGAAATCTCCCCATGGCGTTGGCAGTTTGGCTTCTGCCACCCGTTTAAGCTGCATGTGACTCTCCAGAACCCTCAAAGGATGCACTATCATCATAATAGTGCACAGGCCGATGCGGCCTGACAAACGAGGAATATTGTGCCACAACCGCGAGGCAGGCTGTTAATCTGTGTAAACGATTGTTGTGATAAAGCACGATTATCTAATCTGAAAAGGTTATGTTATTCTTTTTTAAGCTAAAGTTATGCTTTTGTTATAGGTTTTCACCAGGAGAAAGGAAAAGGGATGGTTAACATCTTTCAACGTACGCTGGCAGGAATGCTGCTGCTGCTCATTATGCCTGTTGCGGTCGGCTTGTCCGGTTGGCAGTGGCAGCCTGGCGAAAGTAATACGTTTCTTAAGATCTTGTTCTGGATGACGGAAACGGTCACGCGGCCCTGGGGTATGCTGACCAGCCTGGTGTTAAGTGCCTGGGTGATGTGGTGCCTGCGTTTCAGGCTTAAACCGGCGCTGCTGCTGCTGTTGATCATGAACGCTACGATTTTAGCTGGCCAGTACACGAAATCCTTTATCAAAGAGCAGGTGCAGGAACCGCGCCCTTATGTTGTCTGGCTGGAGAAAACCCACGGGCTGGATGATAAGACCTTTTACCAGTTGAGCCGCGAGCAACGTGGCCAGCGCGTCACCGAGCTGATCGCGGATGAGTCGCACATTCCCGGCTGGCTGAAAAAACACTGGGCGTTTGAAACGGGTTTTGCTTTCCCATCCGGACATACCATGTTTGCCGCCAGTTGGGCCTTGCTGGTCATCGGCTTGTTATGGCCGCGTCGGCATTATAAAACCATCGTGCTTGTCGGCGTCTGGTCTGTGGCCGTAATGGGCAGTCGCTTGCTGCTGGGTATGCACTGGCCGCGCGATCTGGCCGTTGCCACTTTCATTTCCTGGCTGTTGGTTGTCCTGGCGACCTGGCTCGCCCAGCGCTTCTGTGGCCCACTGAGCTTGCCGCCAGAAGAACAGCAAGAGGTCGCTGAACGGGAGCAAGGATTGTAATTGCAACATTCAGCACCATATCTTTATCTTGAGATTGAGCAAAAGCGCGTCATCTGATGCTGCCAGGAGCAGTATTTTTGCCGTAATTTTGGCATAATTCTTTTCGACTACCTCACAACGGGATGCACTGTGAAATATTTGCTGATTTTTTTAGTGGTTTTGGTCATTTTTATCATTTCCGTGACCCTTGGCGCGCACAACGACCAGGTTATCACCTTTAACTATCTGCTGGCGCAGGGCGACTTCCGTATCTCCACCTTACTGGCAACCCTTTTTGGTGTTGGCTTTTTGCTGGGATGGGTTATCTGCGGGCTCTTCTGGTTACGTATTCGCGTCTCTCTTGCCAATGCGCAGCGTAAAATTAAGCGTCTGCAGGCGCAGGTCGATCAGAGCACGCCAGGCACAAGTGGTAAACCGCTGCCGCCGGCTGTGCAGGAATAAGCCTCCATGTTAGAGCTGCTGTTTCTGTTACTTCCTGTCGCCGCTGCCTATGGATGGTACATGGGCAGACGCAGTGCGCAGCAGGACAAGCAACAGGAATCAAACCGCCTGTCGCGTGATTACGTGGCGGGGGTAAACTTCTTACTCTCCAATCAACAAGATAAAGCGGTCGATCTGTTCCTTGATATGCTCAAGGAAGACAGCGGCACCGTTGAAGCCCACCTTACGCTTGGCAATTTGTTCCGTTCCCGGGGCGAGGTTGATCGCGCGATCCGCATCCATCAGTCCTTAATGGAAAGCGCATCACTGAGCTACGAACAGCGCCTGTTAGCGATTCAGCAACTGGGGCGGGACTACATGGCGGCAGGCCTTTACGACCGTGCCGAAGACATGTTCAAACAGCTGACGGATGAGACGGATTTTCGTATTGGCGCGCTGCAACAACTTCTGCTTATCCATCAGGCGACCAGCGACTGGCAGCAGGCTATTGACGTCGCTGAGCGGTTGGTGAAGCTGGGTAAAGACCGGCAGAAAGGTGAGATTGCCCATTTTTATTGTGAACTCGCCCTGCAGGCGATGAGCAGCGACGACCTCGACAGAGCCATGACGCTGCTGAAAAAAGGGGAGTCGGCCGATCGGCAGAGCGCCCGCGTCTCTATTATGATGGGCCGTATCCTGATGGAAAAAGGGGAGTACGCAAAAGCCGTCGAGCATTTGCAGCGCGTTCTGGATCAGGATAAAGAGCTGGTCAGTGAAACGCTTCCAATGCTGGAGACGTGTTTTCAGCGCCTCAACCAGCCTGATGCCTGGGCAGAATTCCTTAAGCGTTGTGTTGACGAGAATACAGGTGCTGCAGCGGAGCTTTATCTTTCAGAGATTCTGGAGCGGCAGCAGGGCGCCGAAGCCGCGCAAAACTACATTAATCATCAGTTACAACGTCACCCCAATATGCGCGTCTTTCATCGCCTGATGGAGTTTCACCTGCACGAGGCAGAAGATGGGCGTGCAAAAGAAAGCCTGATGGTGCTGCGCGATCTGGTTGGCGAACAAATCCGCACCAAGCCACGCTATCGCTGCCACAAATGCGGCTTCACGGCGCATGCGCTTTACTGGCACTGTCCTTCATGCCGGACCTGGTCATCCGTTAAACCGATTCGCGGACTCGATGGACAATAGCCCCGAAGCGCTGGCGTCGGTCGCTGCTTTTTAGTTACAACATACTATCGGCATTTATTCAAAATAACAGTCCAGCTCCGTGCGCATATCGCTTAGCAGAACAACAGGGATTGTGATGCGAAAAGCAGGCAGGTAGAATGCGTGCCGTTTGTCTAACGCGCCAGCAGGTGCCTACTGCAGAGGAAATAGCATGGCCTTATCCCAGACTTCGCCGGTGGTAGTGGCGCTTGATTACCACGATATGAATAGCGCGCTGCACTTTGTCGATCAGATAGAGCCGGGCAGTTGCCGCCTGAAGGTGGGCAAAGAAATGTTCACCTTGTTTGGCCCGCAACTTGTGAAAACCCTGCAGCAGCGTGGATTCGACATCTTTCTCGACCTGAAATTTCACGATATCCCCAATACCACCGCTCGTGCGGTTGCCGCCGCCGCCGATCTCGGTGTCTGGATGGTGAACGTTCACGCGAGCGGCGGGGCACGTATGATGAATGCCGCCCGTGAAGCGCTGCTGCCATTTGGTCAGCAGGCGCCTTTGCTGATTGCCGTTACCGTCCTGACCAGCATGGATGCCGATGACTTATTGGGCCTTGGGATCACCGTGTCACCCGCAGAGCAGGCTGAGCGACTGGCAAAACTGACGCACGAATGCGGACTTGATGGCGTGGTCTGTTCGGCACAGGAAGCCGCGCGGTTCAAACAGGTTATCGGTCATGATTTCACGCTGGTTACGCCAGGAATCCGGCCCCTTGGTAGTGACGCAGGGGATCAACGTCGCGTCATGACGCCGCAACAGGCACGGCTTGCTGGCGTGGATTATATGGTAATAGGACGTCCTGTTACTCAGTCCGCGGACCCCGCAGCGACGCTTAAGGCGCTACTGCAGGATTTGGAGACGGTAAAATGAGCCGTGATAACCCTTTAGTCTATTCTACGGACGCAGGTCGCCTTACTCAGTCCGAGCCAAAGGCAGAACGTCCTAAAGGTGACGGAATTGTCCGTATCCAGCGCCAAACCAGCGGACGAAAAGGCAAGGGCGTTTGCCTTATTACCGGCGTGGATCTGGATGAATCAGCGTTGAATCAGCTGGCCGCTGAACTGAAGAAAAAATGCGGTTGCGGCGGCGCGGTAAAAGAGGGTGTGATTGAAATTCAGGGCGACAAACGTGACTTATTAAAAAGCCTGCTGGAAGCCAAAGGGATGAAGGTCAAACTGGCAGGGGGATAAAAAAAACCGGGCTACAAAGTAGCCCGGCTTGTTATGTAGATGCGCTGCGTAGCCGTTATTATTTATTGTAATGCGGTTCTTAGTGAACCTGATGACCGATGATACCACCCACTGCTGCACCGCCGACGGTACCCAGCGCGCTGCCGTTGGTTAATACAGAACCCCCAATTGCACCGGCACCTGCACCGATTGCGGTGTTACGGTCACGCTTAGACCAGTTTGAACAGCCACTTAACGCCATAACCAGCGTGGTTGCTAATACAACAGCGGTCATTTTTTTCATTGTAATTGTCATAAACTTCTCCTTTATTGTGTATGCAGAGGCAACACAGTAAGTATAGCTGTGAAATTTTTTCAGGCCGCCTGTGTCGCATTATTACCGCATCCCTTTTGGTATAAAAACGCCAGACACCATGGACGATCTGTTTGTAGCGGCTGAAAAGCATCATCAACAGATGGACCTGTCGGATGCCTGACAGAATTCTATTCATTTTGAAGAATTTCCGAAGATAGATAATTCTTAATTCGCAGCACAATTTTTCATTCACAGCCATTTTCCGCTGCTTTTTAGCCATTTGCTCCATAACGCTTTTCCTGCCTGCTCAGCAGAATATTAAGACCCTTCTCAGCAGGAGAAAAAAATGCTGGAACATCTTAAACAACAGGTTCTGGAAGCTAACCTGGATCTCCCCAAATATAACCTTGTCACCTTTACATGGGGAAACGTCAGCGCCATTGACCGTGAGCAAGGCCTGTTAGTGATTAAACCTTCCGGCGTCAGCTACGATGTGATGAAAGTTGAGGACATGGTAGTGGTGAATCTGGCCACCGGTGAGGTGGTTGAAGGTGAGAAACGCCCTTCATCCGACACGGCAACGCACCGGGCGCTATATCTGGCCTGGCCCGAGGTTGGCGGAATTGTCCATACGCATTCCCGCCACGCCACCATCTGGGCACAGGCAGGCCGCCCGATTCCTGCCTGGGGCACCACGCACGCGGATGATTTCTACGGTGAAATTCCCTGCACGCGAGCAATGCGTGATGAAGAGATCAAGAGCCAGTATGAGTGGAATACAGGTGAGGTGATTATTGAAACCTTCGCACAACGCGGGCTTTCCCCGACCGCCATCCCAGCGGTGCTGGTAAACTCGCATGGTCCTTTTGCATGGGGCAAAGACGCACATGCGGCGGTGCACAGTGCGGTGGTGCTGGAAGAGGTGGCCTACATGGGATTGTTTAGCCAGCAACTCACTGCCGGTCTTCCGCCTATTCAGCAAACCCTGCTTGATCTGCATTATCTGCGTAAGCACGGTGAAAATGCCTGGTACGGCCAGAAATAATTATGGGGGCGTAGCCTTGTCTGCGTCCCGACCCGTTTCTTGCTGGCGGCATGTTAAGCAGTTTTCAGTCTCATCAATACCCGTTATAGGTTCGCGTCTTTCTGGGATTTAGCCTGACTTTATCAAGAAAGCATACTAATCATTTAAACCGAATGCATCGGGGATCACTCTGGAATTTATGTTGTAAATCAATCTCTCATTTGGTCTGGCCTCACTCTGGATTAGGCTGATGTGGCGCAATTAGCGCATCAAAATAACAGAGGATGAGACAATGACCGTGATTAACCAACCCACATGCAGACTGTTTTCCGAAGCCGGACACACTACGCAGTTAGTTGCCTATTACGAGGAAGGACGTCGCACCATGTGGATGATGTTGCGCGCCCAACCACGCCCCAGTTTTAATCATGAATTGATCGAAGAAATCATGAACCTGAGTTATACCGCTCAGCGTTCGGGCTTACCTATCGATTTCTGGGTAACCGGCTCGTTAGTACCACAAATGTTCAATGCCGGTGGCGATCTGCGCTTTTTTGTGGAATGTATTCGCAATAACCGCCGTGAAGCTTTGCGTGCCTATGCACGGGCTTGTGTGGACTGCATCCACTCGGCCGCCCGCGGATTTGATACCGGCGCGGTTACGCTCGCGATGATTGAAGGCAGCGCCCTTGGCGGCGGTTTTGAAGCCGCGCTGGCGCATCACTTTATCCTGGCCCAGAACAATGCCCGGATGGGCTTTCCTGAAATCGCCTTTAACCTGTTTCCGGGAATGGGGGGCTACTCGTTAGTCGCGCGGCGTTCGGGCATGAAACTGGCTGAAGAGCTGATCATGCAAGGTGAGTCCCACAGTGCTGAATGGTACGAAACGCGAGGCTTAGTGGATAAGGTATTTCAACCGGGCGACAGTTACCGGGCGACCCGCACGTTTATCGATACATTGCGGCCAAAACTCAATGGCGTACGTGCCATGTTAAAGGCGCGTCAGCGGGTATTACAGCTTTCACGCGCTGAATTAATGGATATTACCGAGGACTGGGTAGATTACGCATTTACGCTCGAAGCGAAAGATATTGCCTATATGGAACGTTTAGTACAGTTACAAAACCGCCACAGCGCATCACTGCGTAAAGCGGGTTAGCGATCTAGACGCGGGCAGGATGCTGAGCCAGCCAGTGCCCAAACTGATCTGCGGGCATTGGTTTTGCGTAAAAATAGCCTTGTCGCCCATCGACGCCGCTTTTCACGACAAACTCTTCTTCATCGACAGTTTCAATGCCTTCGGCAATCACCTGCAAATCCAGCGCTTTCGCCACCGCGACAATGGCCCTGACGAGAGACTGCGATACCGGCCGTTTGTTCACATTTCGAATAAAGCTTTGATCCAGCTTAATGGCATTAATGGGCACGCGCGCCAGCTGCGACAGGGAGGAGTAGCCGGTGCCAAAGTCATCAAGGTGAATCTGCGCGCCCAGTTCCTGGAATTTACGCATCAGCTTCAACGCTTCGGCTTCATTCTCTATCAGGCAGCTTTCCGTCAGTTCAATATCTACTGGGGACTCGGTCAAACCCGCATCCGTCAGGGCTTGCTTCAGGTCACTGTAGATCGATTGATCGAGCAACTGACGCGCCGAGACGTTCACCGCGACGCGCAGGTGAATATTCTGCTGCCGCCAGGCAAGAATCTGCTTCAACACATTGAGCATGACCCAGCGACCAAGCGGCACGATCAGGCCGGACTCTTCCGCATAGGGGATAAATTCGCCGGGTGATACCAGCCCGCGCTCTGGCGAATTCCAGCGGACCAGCGCTTCCGCACTGCGTACTTTACCGTCAGAATCGACTTTGGGCTGGTAATGCACTAATAAATGGTCCTGCTCCAGCGCTTTACGCAAATTGGTATCGAGCCAAAGGTATTCAAAAACCCGCCGGTTCATCTCTTCAGCAAAAACACAATATCGACCGCGGTTATTCTCTTTGGCGTGATACATCGCCGTATCGGCGTTACGAATCAGACATTCACGATCTTCCCCATGCAGCGGTGCAAGGGCGATGCCGACTGAACAGCCGCTGTAAACTTCGATCAGGCCAATGCGAAACGGCTGACGCAGGCGATCGAGAATACGCGTGGCCATTGCCTCCAGCGCCGCCTGGCTGGTGTGTTCCGCCAACACGACAAATTCATCACCGCCCAGCCGTCCGAGTGTCTGGTTTTTGCTCAGACAGCTCAGGATAGCCAGAGAAACGGCCTGTAACAGCTGATCGCCAAACATATGACCGTAGGCATCATTAACTTTCTTAAAGTTATCTAAGTCCAGATAGACCACGCCGGTTTCGCTGCCTTCTGCACGCTCCAGCGCCTGGCTAATCTGCTGATGAATCGCATGACGATTGGGCAGGCCAGTAATACCATCGGTATTGGCCATAACGCGCAGTCGTTCCTGCGCGCGGCGTTCTTCCGTGATATCCGTTCCTGAACAGATGAGGAAAATTTCATTTTTACCGCTGCCGCTGTGAACAAACTTATTACGAAACAGAAACAGTCGCTGTCCCTTCATCGTTTTGATCCAGCGTTCGACTTCGTAGGAGTTACCGTCGCGGAAGAAACCCGCAATGTTACGACGTGAGGCGGCAGCTTCCTGTTTGGTCATAAACAGCTGAAAAACATTCCGACCGATCACGTCCTGTTCATACAGGCCGGTGTACTCTTCACTGAGTCGGTTAAAGCGTTGAATGTTGCCGCGCTGGTCCAGGATCACAATGACGGAATTGGCTTCCGAAACGACCTGTTCAGCAAAAGACAGACCTAGCGTCAGGTCGCGAGCCACCGCCGAGGTATCGCCCCATGCCGACGCGGTACCGGCCCAGACGGATTTATTGATCCTGCGACCGACAAAATGCATGGCAACCTGCTCGCCGTGTATTGTTAACGTCAGATTTATACTGGAAGTGATAACCGGCATCGCGCGAAGCAAACTGCATTGACCCGGCGTCAGGGGAACAGCCACGCTGGTGTTCGATGATTCATCTAAGGCAAATAGCAGCGCATCACTGTCCGCGTTTAATCGCCAATGAGGGCTGGTTGTACCAAACAAGGTATACAACAATGATTGCCCTTGTTCATCGGTCATGGTCACTCCCTCCAGGAAGTACATTGCTGGCGTTATCTCGTTATTTTAGCAACAGTATTCATCAACTGATGCCAGCACAAGATGAAACTGTATTTATTTTACTTTCCAGAAAAAACGGGCATAAAAAACCCCGCCGAAGCGGGGCTCAGTTTATGTTCAGCACGGACATTTACCCAGCTTTCCGGCCTGACTGGGAAAGCGGGCATCCAGACAATAACGATGAAACTCCCGCTCGCTCATCGGTGTCATTTCAGGATGCCGCCGCCGCATGTGCTGCAGGTATTTTTGATAATCCTGCACGCCAACCATCAAACGAAAACTTTGCTGAAGTCCCTGCCACAGTGCGCGCCAGCGAAAGCCGATGCGAACAGGGGTGGAAAGTAAATCGCAACGCATAATATGCCAGCTACCCTGGGGCCGCGCTACGCGATGGATGCTGTCATACATGGCGCACCTCCTTACGCAATTCCACATCTGACTCATGCGTGGTAGGCACGTTGCTGCTTAGCGCACGGCGAATCACAAAGAACGCGGCAATCAGCATCGTGACGGCGACCAGCATAAAGAACCCGCACAGGGCAGCATTAATCTGGTTACTGAATACGATGGTTTGCATATCGGCCACGGTTTTAGCTGGTGCGATGATAACGCCTTCATCCAGACCTTTTCGGAATTTATTGGCTTGAGCAAGAAAACCAATTGACGGTTTTTCGTGAAAAATCTTCTGCCATCCCGCTGTCATCGAGGTAATAAACAGCCAGATGGTGGGCAGAATCGTCACCCATGCATAGCGCTGCTTTTTCATCTTGAACAGCACCACCGTGCCCAGGATTAGCGCCATAGAGGCCAGCATCTGGTTACCAATCCCAAACAGTGGCCACAAGGTGTTGATACCGCCCAGTGGATCGATAACGCCCTGATAAACGAAGAAACCCCAGCCGGCGACGGCGACGGTGGTCCCTGACATATTGCCCAGCCATGAACGGTTGTTCGCCATAGAAGGCACGACCGTGCCAACCAGATCCTGCACCATAAAGCGGCAGGCGCGCGTGCCGGCATCCACGGCGGTCAAAATAAACAGGGCTTCAAATAAGATGGCGAAGTGGTACCAGAAGGCCATCATGGCGCGGCTGTTAAACACCTCAGTAATGATATGTGCCATGCCGACTGCAAAGGTCGGCGCACCCCCGGCACGTGACAGGATGGAGGCTTCGCCCACATCCCGGGCGATACCGCTTAACATCTCAGGCGTGACCACAAATCCCCAACCATTGATGACCTGAGAGGCATTTTCTACCGTGGTACCAATCAGTGCCGCGGGCGAGTTCATCGCGAAGTACACACCCGGGTCCAGTACCGAGGCGCAAATCAGCGCCATGATGGCCACGAACGACTCCATCAGCATGGCACCGTAGCCAATAAAGCGAATATGGCTTTCGCGCTCTATCAGCTTAGGAGTGGTTCCGCTGGATACCAGCGCATGGAAGCCGGAGATAGCGCCACAGGCGATGGTGATAAACAGGAACGGGAACAGGGCGCCAGAGAAGACCGGCCCCGAGCCGTCAATAAATCGGGTCACGGCAGGCATTTTCATTTCTGGCATGGCAAAGACGATACCCACAGCCAGCCCGACAATGACGCCGATTTTCAGAAAGGTAGAAAGGTAATCCCTCGGGGCCAGCAGCAGCCAGACCGGTAACACTGAGGCGATAAAACCATAGATGACCAGCACCCAGGTCAGCGAGGTGCCTTTCAGCGTAAAGAACGGGCCCCAGTAAGGATGCTGTGCGACATCACCACCGTAAATAATGGCCGCCATCATCAGCACAAAGCCGATCAACGAGACTTCGGCGATTTTTCCCGGGCGCAGAAAGCGCATATAGATGCCCATAAACAGCGCAATCGGAATGGTCGCCGCGATGGTAAACAGTCCCCACGGACTGTTCGCCAGGGCTTTCACCACCACCAGCGCCAGCGCAGAGAGAATAATGATCATCACGCCCAGCGCACCCAGCATAGTAATCACACCGGCAAAAGCGCCCAGCTCCTGACGCGCCATTTCGCCTAACGAACGGCCATCACGTCGCGTAGAGATAAACAGAATCAGGAAATCCTGAACGGCGCCCGCCATCATCACCCCGATCAGAATCCAGATAGTACCAGGCAGAAAACCCATCTGTGCCGCCAGAATAGGGCCGACCAGCGGGCCAGCACCGGCGATAGCCGCAAAGTGGTGACCAAACAGCACCCACTTATTGGTGGGAACATAGTCAAGACCATCGCTGAGGCGCTCAGCAGGCGTCAGACGGCGGTCGTCCAGTTCAAAAATATTGCGGGCGATAAACAGGCTGTAAAAACGATAAGCGATGCTGTAAAAGGCGACTGCGGCAACCACCAGCCAGACTGCGTTGACGTGCTCGCCGCGGTTAAGCGCCAGCATCGCGAACGCACCCGCGCCAATTAACGCCACTGCTAACCAAAGCACGCCGTTTTTGACGTTCTTCATAACTCACTCCTTGTAGAGACCGAATGGAAGGCGATCGAAGACAACGAGCTAACGTTAATGTAATGGAATGTAAGTGGAAGTTAATAAAGATAAAACTGTGAAGCGCGGAGCAAATTTAGCACGCACATGCAGAGGGAAGGCGAGGTGGAATGTGTCGGCGGGACAGACAAGGCTGTCCCACCGGTTTAGTCTCAGGCTGCGGGGCGTGCAACGACGCTGCGCGTTTCCATGCGGACTTCAGCAATGGTCACGTCAATCACGTCGGATACGCGGTAAACCACATCACCTTTAATCTGTACTGTACCGCTTTCCTGGCTGCAAACCAGTTCGTCACGCACGGCATGCAGGAACGGTGCTGGAATGAACGCCACGGCACCATTTTCCAGCAGGCGGACGCGCATGCCACCACGAGAAACATCGATGATTTCCGCGCTGAACTTACGATCCGTAGCCGCAAAGGGCGACAGGTAACGGGCATAGAGCCAGTCGCCCACGTCACGCTCTGCCATGCGGTTAAGACGACGACGTTCACTCATGGTGACCGTCAGCGCATCATCCGGACGACCGATTTGCTCACCGCGTACGATGGCCTTCAGCAGACGATGGTTGATCATGTCGCCAAACTTACGGATCGGGGAGGTCCAGGTGGCGTAAGCGTCCAGTCCCAGGCCAAAGTGCGGGCCCGGTTCGGTGGTGATCTCCGCATAGGTCTGGAAACGACGAATACGGCTGTCGAGGAACTGAGTAGGCTGTGCATCCAGTTCACGGCGCAGTACGCGGAACCCCTCCAGCGTGGTGATAGCCTGCGGATCGGCGGTAATGCCGTGAGTCGCCAGCACAGCGGCGGCCTGCTCGGCATTCGCCGTATCGAAACCCGCGTGAACGTTGTAGATACCAAAACCCAGCTTTTCGCGCAGCACACTGGCGGCACAGATGTTCGCCAGGATCATGGCTTCCTCAACAATCCGGTTCGCGATACGACGCGGTTCGGCGATGATTTCCAGCACTTCCCCTTTTTCGCCCAGCAGAAAACGGTAGTCAGGACGATCTTTAAACACCAGCGCATGGTTTTGACGCCACTCAGCACGGGACTGACATAAGCGATGCAGCAGGCGGATCTGGTTAGCGATAGCCTCGTTTTGCGGTTGCCATTCGCCACTGTTTTCCAGCCAGTCGGAAACCTCGTCATACACCAGTTTGGCTTTTGACTCGATCCAGGCTGCAAAGAACTGAACATCGTCAGCCAGGCTACCATCCTGAGCAACGGTCACGCGGCACGCCAGAACCGGACGACGCACGTCAGGGCGCAGCGAGCAGACATCGTCTGACAGCTCGCGGGGCAGCATCGGGATATTAAAGCCCGGCAGATAGTTCGTAAACGCACGTTGCGCCGCCAGCTTATCCAGCTCGCTACCTTCTGCGACATAGGCAGTGGGATCGGCAATGGCGATGGTCAGACGCAGTGCGCCATCGTCCAGTGCTTCGGCATAGAGCGCATCGTCCATATCTTCAGTGCTGGCGCTGTCGATAGTCACGAAATCCAGAGCGGTCAGATCTTCACGCGTCAGGTTCTCGTCCAGCATGTCGCCAAAGCCGATTTCTGGCGCTTCACGCTCCAGATTATGACGTGACAGTGTCACCCACCATGGGGCGAGGTGGTCGTCGGCTTTGACAATGAATTCGGTGAGTTCGGCATAAAAGCCACGGTCGCCTTTCAACGGATGACGACGCATTTCAGCGACGGCCCAGTCGCCATTCTGGAAATCATGGGTCAGTCCACGCACCGGACGACACTGAATGGCCTCTTTCAGCAGCGGATGATCGGGCACGATAGAAAGACGGTCGTCTTTTTTCTGCACGCGGCCAACAAAGCGGCCCAGAAAAGGCTCAACCAACGTTTCTGGCTCTGCGCTTTCACGATCTTTATCGCTGTGGATGACGGCAACAATGCGGTCGCCATGCATCACTTTTTTCATCTGCGGCGGCGGGATGAAATAACTTTTTTGTGCATCGACTTCCAGAAAGCCGAATCCCTTTTCGGTGCCTTTTACAACGCCTTCTGCACGCGGCGTTTGCGAATGAAGCTTCTCTTTAAGCTGCGCAAGCAGCGGATTATCCTGGAACATGATTTTTACGTTTCGTGGCCTAATAGCGGCTGACAGTTTTACGCGAATCGGGGTCTCGCGGCAAGGCAAAAAGCCGGACGAACCGGCTTTTTGCCTGGAGAAAAGCCTGAATCAGGCGATTCGTTGGGTGGTCAACGCCTGCGACAATTCCAGCTTAACCGGCACCGATTTCGAGGTCGGTGTGCCGCTGATATCGCCATAGCTGTTTAACGGGACCAGCGGGTTTGTTTCAGGATAGTAGGCCGCCAGATTGCCACGCGGAATGTTGTAAGGCACCAGTTTGAAGCCGCTCACGCGACGGGTGATGCCATCATTCCACAGGGTTTCAATATCCACATTCTGGCCTTCACTAAACCCTAACTCAGCCATGTCGTCTGGGTTAATAAAGACGACTTCACGCTGGCCATACACGCCGCGATACCGATCGTCGAGACCGTAAATCGTGGTGTTGTACTGATCATGCGAGCGCAGGGTTTGCAGCGTGAAAGGCACTTCCTGATCAAGCTTCGGAAACAGCGACTCGGGCAGCGCTGCCGGGTTGAACTCGGCCTTACCGGTCGGCGTATTAAAACGCAGCTCTGCCGCGGCATTGCCGAGATAGAAGCCACCAGGCTGATCGCATTTGGTATTGAAGTCGCCAAAACCGGGAATGGTTGCCGCAATATGATTGCGAATCAGGTTGTAATCAGCCGCCAGATCTAACCACTTCACCTTGTCATCACCGAGAACCGCATGGGCAATACTGGCAACAATCGACGTTTCAGAACGCTGTGTTTCCGCCAGAGGAATACCGACACCTTCTGACGCATGCACCATGCTGAACGAATCTTCCACGGTAATGAACTGGTTACCTGTCGCCTGCAGATCGCGTTCGGTGCGACCCAATGTCGGCAGGATCAACCCTTCATGACCCGGCACCAGATGGCTACGGTTGAGCTTGGTGCTGATGTGCACGGTCAGACCACAGCGTGATAGAGCTTCTTCAGTACGCGGAGAATCCGGTGCCGCGGCGGCCAGATTACCGCCCAGGGCGATAAGAACCTTAATTTCATCACGCAGCATCGCGTTCAGGGCTTCAACGGTGTTATGGCCTGCCGCACGCGGAGGCTCAAAGTCAAAGTGCTGACCAAGCGCATCCAGGAAAGGTTTGGACGGCTTTTCATCAATGCCCATGGTGCGGTTGCCCTGAACGTTACTGTGACCACGCACAGGACAGAGGCCGGCCCCTTTTTTACCTAACTGACCAAACAGCAGCTGTAGGTTGGTGATTTCACGCACCGTATCAACCGAATGCTTGTGCTGCGTAATGCCCATTGCCCAGGTGCAGATCACCCGATCGGCGTTCTGATAGATCGCTGCCGCTTCACGGATTTGTGCTTCTGTCAGGCCCGACTGCGCCACAATCTGCATCCAGTCTGTGTTATCTACGGCGTCGAAATATGCCTCAACGCCGTGTGTTTTGGCGTTCAGGAAGGCCTGATCGAACAAGCCGCTTTCGCCCGCAGCAATACGCGCGCGATGGGTTTCCAGCAGGGCTTTCACCATGCCGCGCACGGCCGCCATATCACCGCCAAGATGGGGTTGATAATAGGCAGAACTGATGGTGCCCGCTTTGGAGGTGACAATTTCGAGCGGCTTTTGCGGATCGGCAAAACGCTCCAGACCGCGCTCACGTAGCGTGTTAAAGGTAACGATTTTAGCACCATGATCGGCCGCGTGACGCAGGCTGTGCAGCATGCGTGGGTGGTTAGTGCCTGGGTTTTGCCCAAAGACAAAAATGGCATCGGCATGATCAAAATCGTCAAGACGAATGGTGCCTTTACCCACGCCGATGCTGCGTTTCAGCCCAGCACCGCTGGCCTCGTGACACATATTGGAGCAGTCCGGGAAGTTATTGGTGCCTGACATGCGGCCAAACAGTTGATAAAGCCAGGAGGCTTCATTACTGGCGCGACCCGAGGTGTAAAGCTCCATCTGATCCGGATTATCCATCGCCTTAATGTGTTTCGCGATGAGCGCATAGGCGTCATCCCAACTGATGGGTTCGTAATGGTCGCTTTCAGCGTTGTAGCGTAACGGATGCGTCAGACGGCCCTGATATTCCAGGAAGTAGTCACTTTGCGCATACAGGGTCGTAACGCTGTGTTTCGCGAAAAAGTCGGTATCGACCACGCGGCGCGTCGCTTCCCAGGTCACGGCTTTCGCCCCGTTTTCGCAAAAGCTAAATGTACTTTTATTGTCATCACCCCAGGCGCAGCCTGGGCAGTCGAAGCCACGAGCTTTGTTCATGCGCATTAAATTGCGCAGATTTTTCAGGGCAGCTTTACTGTCGAAAACAAAACGTGTGGTAGCTTCCAGTGAACCCCAGCCGCCCGCTGCGGCACGGTATGGTTTAATTTGACGCTTGAATTTCATCATAGGTGCAGGCTTATTTTTATGTTGGACGAATGTTGCAAGGATATATCCTGATGGTAAATATTAGTGTGCTATCGACGACAAAGCTTGTCTAATTGATTGGCTTAATGGTGCGATAGCTGGCGTTTATCGTGGTGGCGCGCCAACTGTGATGATGTTCATGTTTTACCTTCTCGTAACCTCTCCATAACGGGTGTTATCGGCACATCGCGCTAATACTTGCTGTTTAAAACAGAAAAGGGCGCGACACCATGAAACAACTCACCAGCCAGATCCATGCGTTTGGCAAGGCGTTGATGATGCCAATTTCGGTGATTGCAGCGGCCGGTATCTTTCTGGGGCTGGCGGCGGCAATGCAGAATCCCGCCGTCACCGGCGAAGCTTTCGCACACATGCAGGTTGCCCAGCTCATCATCGGGTTTATTCGTAAAGTGGCCGGCGCGCTGTTTGCTAATCTGCCGCTATTCTTTGCCGTCGCCAGCGCCATTGGACTGGCGAAAGCAGAAAAGCCTACCGCAGCCTTTGCCGCCGTTATCGGCTATATCGCTATGAATGTCGGTATCAATGCCACGCTGGCGGCGAAGGGCATTACCGCAGCCACAACCACGCCGCAGGCGCTGCAACAGGCCGGGCTGGATCAGACCACAGCCATGATGACGTCGGCTGAGTACATTCAGATGCTGGGTATTTTTACCTACAATATGAGCGTACTGGGCGGTGTGATTGCCGGGCTGATCACCGTGATGCTGCATAACCGCTTCTATACGCAGCAGTTACCCACGGCGATCAGTTTCTTTGGCGGGCGTCGCTTTGTGCCGATTGTAACGGTGGTGTTCCTGCCGCTGATCGGCATCTTACTGGCGCTGGTCTGGCCGACCATTGGCGAAGGCATTGCCTGGGTGGGACAGATGATCGGCCGGAGCGGGCAGTACGGGGCATTTCTGTTGGGGGCTTCGGAACGCATTCTTATCCCCACGGGCCTGCATCACATCCTGAACGAAACCGTGCGCTTCACGCCCATTGGCGGCATGGCTATCGTGGACGGACAGACGATTGTCGGTGCGTTAAACATCTTTAATGCCTCGCTCACCCATCCCGGACTTATCCCGGACGCGACGCTTCGCACCGCCACCCAGTTCCTGGCTCAGGGAAAAATACCGGTCATGATGTTTGGTCTGCCTGCTGCTGCCCTGGCGATTTATCACACCGCGCGGCCTGAACACAAACAGCGCGTCAGGGCGCTGGTGATGGCTGGAGCACTGACGTCATTCACTACTGGCATCACCGAACCGCTGGAGTTTTGCTTTATCTTCGTTTCGCCGGTGCTTTACCTGCTGCATGCATTTTTAACCGGCCTGTCATTTATGCTGATGTCGATGCTGCATTTGATGATTGGAAATGTGCAGGGCGGTGTGATCGATCTGGTGGTCTTTGGCATGCTTGGCGGCAGTAAAACCCACTGGTGGTGGACGCTGGCGCTTGGGGTGATTTACGCCCCGGTTTATTACTATTCTTTCCGCTTTATTATTACGCGTATGCATGTCGAAACGCCGGGACGTGAAACGGATGATGAAAAACCACAGCTGGTTGAAGGCAGCGAGCGCACCAACGTGATCATCAGTGGTTTGGGTGGGGCAGCCAATATAGAGGATGTCGATTGCTGCTTCACGCGTTTACGGGTTCGGGTCAAAGACATGAAAGAAGTGGTGGATCAGACGCTAATGAGCACCGGCGCCAATGGCATCAACCGCGTTAGTGAACATGATGTGCAGGTGATTTACGGCCCACAGGTAGAGAAAATCGCACAAGAGGTGAAAGCGGCCCTGGGCGTCGGATAATCACCATTCACCCAGTAAAGGTACAAGTGGGGGCCAGTCCCTTCAGCAAGTGAGACCGGTCGTTCGATTTTGAGGATAAAACAATTATCGAACGTCCGTCCCAGCCTGTACCTACTGCAGCTCTCTTTAAACGCTCTTGTAATCTCCCCCGTCACCGTCCTGATAAACGTGCAAGGATTCACCCAATAAACGCCCTGGCTTTCAACGTCATCCTAAGCCGCTCTGCGCTTTCGTTTTAAGCCGTATGGCCCACCAGGTTCCTGTCACAGCAGCAAAGATGATTGCGGTTGCAGGTAAGCCGATGAATAAAAGTGCTGCGTTCGCAGACATTTGATCTTCACCCTTTACCGGGCCATTAATGAAGCGGGCAAGTGATGGGAATACAATAATAAAGAGACCCGCGCCAACCGCCAGGCCAGCCAATGACGCCAGACATATTTGCAAAGAACGCTTCATATAATCTTCCAGAACCAGATTTCACGGGAGTTGAAGAAATCGCTGAGCACACCTTCCCAGTGTAGTCCCCACTGAATTCGGAGATAGCTTGATCTTGATGTCACTCGCTCGCCATTCCACAGGTCGATATGGTCTCCTGACCGGTTAGCAAAGCTCTCGCTTCCTCTGCGCCAGTAATCTTTAAAAAAAATGATGCCGGTCTGTCCGCGCAGCGTCTGTTCGAAGTTTTCAGGGTTTACTTTCACCGCACTGAAAACACCCGGAATTGCCGTTTTCTTAAGGGCGTTGGCCAGTTCTTCAGCCCTTAGCACATGACCAGCCTCCTTAGGATGATACCAGCACTGTGCTACTTTCAGGCGGCTTACATCGTATCCGCAGCGGGTTAATGCAGTGCCAATACGGATTGCGCACTGGTCATCAAAGGCTTTATGTCCATCGGGTTTGCGGCATGGATTGGCATCGCCTTTTACCTCAGGGTGTGCCTCCCAGAGCTGGGAAAATTTAATGGTCACTTGAAAATCCCTTATCAGTTCGAACCAGAAAAGATATTACCGGGAAGTTGGCTTTAATTACTACTCATACTGTCACGTTATAAAACCCGTCATCGACAGAAAAAAAGTCCCGTAAAAAAGAGCTGGGCAGAATGTGGTGACTGACTTTTTACGGCGTCGATGACTTTAGATATCAGCATGGGTAACACATCGGCTTCGTAAATTTCTTTGAAGGTGGCAACGATTTCACGGATGGTCATGCTTTTGGCATAGAGGGATACGATCCGGCTGTCCAGGTGCGTTACGCACCTTTGATGCGTCTTAATCAACTGCGGTTCGAAGGTGTTTTCACGGTCACGAGGCGTATTCAACTCCATCTCGCCGTCATCACACAACAAGGTAGTTTTGATTTAGCCAGTTCAGCCACAGGGGGTTATGTTTTTTGTTAATAAATTGCCTGTATGGGCAGGGGGAGTGAACACACTAAAACAGGCAATTACACAATATTAATTACAGTCTCCGCAGCTGCCGTGCAGCCGTTCGAAAGCCTGGTGTGTTATCTGCCTTCACCATAATAATCTCCGTCAACGGTCTCTCCTCACGTTTGGTTTCTATGTCTTTAACAAATTCATTACAATACATAAGCAATACTTTATGTTTCATTTTGTGATCAGGACTTGTGCTTTACCGGTAACACTCTAAGGTAAGAGGTGAGTGTCAAATACACGCAATGAGCAGGGGGTTATTTATGGCTAAACGAAGTCTGATTAAAATCTTTGAAATATCAGCAATTGTTATCTTCGCTTTGGTGGTGATCTACTTATTGGTCACGGGCGTTCTCTCTTCCACCGGCATTGATCACGCCTGGCCTTATCCGCACAAGTAAGCACCTGCAACACCAGGGAAACACCAATAAAAATTACAAATTAACGCGTTTATAAGATCATCAACACCGGTATTCACCTGTGAATGCTGACAACGCTTCCACGATTATCTGACCTGCTATTGTGACAGCCACCTTCATAACCTTATTGCGCCCTGAATATGTAGCGTACGTTTAAGGCCTTCGCTGTATTGGTTACGTCACTATCTCTGACTGGCATTCTGTTAATCCATCGGCACATAATAGGTATTCATAAAAACGGTGTTACGGCGGGTAAAGAAAATCGACATCAAACAGCTCATCTATCTCTGCAATCTCGAACGCGAGCGCCATTTTGGTCGTGCCGCCGAAGCCAGCTTTGTCAGCCAGCCTACCTTATCGATGCGGTTAAAAAACCTGGAGCGTGAGCTGGGTCTGTCGCTGATCAACCGCAGCAACAATTTTGCGGGTTTTACGCCGGAAGGCGACAGGGTACTGGCCTGGGCGCGGGAAATCGTTTCGGTTTATCAGGGACTTAAGCTGGAAGTCGAGTCGTTAAAACACGGGGTGAACGGTACGCTTCGTCTTGGTGTTGTCCCGCAGTGCAGCGTTTCGCTGGCGCAATTGTTAAAAGCGGTGCAGGCGCGCTATCCACAGCTGGATTATCGTATTGCCGTATTAAGCGCCGATCAACTGCTGGAAGCGCTGAACAGCCACACGGTCGATGTCGGCATTGGCTTTTTTGAAATGGCGACGTTGCGGGAACTGCATTTTCAGGCATCCCTGCTGCCGGATAGTGGCGTGGAAGCCGTTTTTCATCCCGACCATTTTCAGCACTTATGCGCGCATGAAACGCTTGACCTGCCAACGCTGGCACAGCAGCCGCTGTGTCTGGCGGAGCCAACCCGCTATTTTCGCCGCTATCTGGATATGACGTTTCGCGACGTCGCGCTGGTGCCGCGCGTGGTGGTCGAAAGCGCGTCCATCATGCAGCTGTTACAGTGCACCCAGGTCGGTCTTGGCGTGCTGATCTCACCACGAGGACATTTACTGCCCGCCTCATTACATGGACTGGAAAAACGGACCATTGCAATGCCTAAAATGGCGCGCCAGGCGGCGCTGGTCGTCGCCGAACCTGGCCGGGCGACGCCGCTGGCGCAACATTTTTACGATGAAGCGCGCAGTCATCTCGATAGCTAGCGGGCTTCACCGCAGGCATAAAATAAACGGCTGTTCCAGTTGGCCAGCGCGATGGACTGAATCACGCTGAACCGCGCGGCATGTGACCAGCCTGCGTCAGCCAGCGGCTGAAGATCGCGCGCGTTAAAGCGCTCCGGCTGGCGGGTCAACTGCGCGGCCAGGGTCATAATGACTTGCTGTTCACCCGGCAACTGCGCCGCATCCACTTCATCCAGCAGATTTTTAGCGTCTGCAGCCTGCTGACAGAGCCAGCGGCTGCCCAGAATCCTTGCCGCAGTGGCCTCTACAGATGAGGTCAGCGTATTTTCAAGCTGATGACGCAGGGCAAACCAGCTCTGCAATAACCCGGCAGCGTGCGCCAGCAGCCAGACCGCATCCTGAAGTGCGGGCGAGCCCTGGCACTGCGTGACCGCAGCATGTTGCTCCTCACTGGCATAACGCGGCTCCAGCGGCGTCAGGACCGGCTGCCACTGCCAGGGCTGATCAAACGTCGCTGCCTCGGCATCCGGGGCAGGTGACATCCCCGGCATCCAGCGTACCGGCAATTCCAGCAGAGCATGAATACCGGCAATGACACGCGCCTGATAGCAGACAAAGCCCACTAAATGGTTAAGGGTGACGATATCGGCTTCACTCAGCCCAGCCGCATGTAGCGCACGAACACTTTCAGCCGTGATTAGCGCAGGCTGCATCGCCAGCAAGCGTGCATATTGCGTAATTTGTGTCAGGCGATTGTTGCTTTCACGGGAGGAATCTGGACCCGGCAGGGGGTTCAGTCGGGCGGAATAGTGATTACACAGGCGCTGAATGCCTGTCACCTGGGCGACGGTCAGCGCGGTACTTAACCGATCATACAGCGTGAGCGTATGCGTCAGCGTGGTATTCACCTGGTCAGGAAACAGCTGGAGAACGACGTTGTGGGCGATCTGTATCGCGGGCTGGTCTGTCTGGAGTAAAGGCTGAATAACGGAGGCTTCCTGTGCTAACCCCAGTAAAAACCGGTCATCGATATGGGCGGCTTCAGGAAAAAGTGGGGCAGCCTGTACGGTCCGCGGGCGGGTCTGACTTTCGTAAAACCAGTGATCCTGGCCGGGATAGCGGCGTTGTTGCATCATCCGTCCTTTTGCAAAATCTGATGCGGCGCAGGCGGTGATTTAGTCGCAGGCCGCAGGGCTGACTTATCGTCGCCCACGGGTAGGTCAGGGCAAAAGACCAATCGGTGATAAATAATAGCGATAAGGAATAACGAGGCAATCGGGCGTGTACAGCACAGGGCGAGCAAGGCTCGCCCGTGAGGAAACTTATTTCAGTTCCAGTTCGTTCATGGCGGCGATGCTGAAGCCACCGTCAACGTGAACGATTTCACCGGTGATACCACCCGCCAGATCGGAACACAGGAAGGCAGCGGAGTTACCCACGTCTTCGATAGTTACCGTACGGCGAATAGGGGTTACCGCTTCACAATGGGCCAGCATCTTACGGAAATCTTTGATGCCTGACGCTGCCAGCGTACGAATCGGACCCGCAGAAACGGCATTAACACGCACGCCTTCTGGACCCATCGCGTTAGCCATGTAACGCACGTTAGCTTCCAGAGACGCTTTTGCCAGGCCCATAACGTTGTAGTTAGGGATAGCGCGTTCTGCACCCAGGTAAGACAGGGTCAGCAGAGCAGCGTTCGGGTTCAGCATGGCACGACACTCTTTAGCCATTGCAACAAAGCTGTATGCGCTGATGTCGTGCGCGATTTTGAAACCTTCGCGGGTTACGGCATTAACGTAATCGCCATCCAACTGGTCGCCAGGCGCGAAACCGATGGAGTGCACGAAACCGTCAAATTTTGGCCAGGTCTTTGCCAGCTCAGTGAACAGGGATTGGATGCTTTCATCTTCTGCAACATCACAGGGCAGCACGATGTCGGAACCCAAATCTTTGGCAAACTCTTCCACACGACCTTTCAGTTTGTCGTTTTGGTAGGTGAAAGCCAGTTCTGCGCCCTGTTTGCGCATCGCCTGTGCAATACCGTAGGCGATGGAAAGTTTACTGGCAACACCAGTAATCAGAATGCGCTTACCGGAAAGAAAACCCATAGCTGTAATCCTTATGGTCATGGTAGTTGGCGGTCGTGTTGTTTAAATAATAGACGACCGACGTTAATCGACGTGCGGATTCTAGCACGTCTGCTTGAAATCAGGAAAAACGCGCAGCGTTTTCCACTATATGCCGCAAAATCAACGCTCCCGCCGCCAGGCTTCAGCCGTTAAGGCCTCACCAAAATGGCTGTTGATCAGACGTTTTGTCATCTCATGCAGTGGCGACGCAAGCACGTCTGCCGTGCCGCCGCGCTCCACCACTTCGCCGTGATGCATGACCAGCACTTTATCGCTGATATGCTTCATCATACCAAGATGCTGGGTCACATAAATGTAAGCGATACCGTGCTTTTCTTGTAGCTCCAGCATCAGATTGACCAGTTGTGAACGCATGGTCATATCCAGCGAGGCAAGGGCCTCATCGGCCACAATCACTTTGGGTTGCAGGATTAACGCACGGGCCAGGCCAAGACGCTGCTTTTGGCCCGGTGCCAACATATGCGGATAATAACCGGCGTGATCGCGCAGCAATCCCACCTGGCGCAGGGTGGTAATAATGCGCTTTTCCCGCGCCTCAGCATCCAGATCGGTATTCAGGCGCAGCGGCAGGTCCAGAATCTGGCTCACGCGCTGGCGTGGATTCAATGAGGTTGATGGGTCCTGGAAGATCATACGAATGCGCTGGCTGCGATAGCCATAATCGCCAAAGCTCAGCGGGTGATCGTCGATAATAATCTGACCGTCGCTGGGGGCAACGGTGCCGCTGAGCATTTTTGCCAGCGTGGATTTGCCTGAACCGTTTTCGCCAATAATCGCCAGGGTCTGCTTTTCACGCAGCGTAAAGCTGACGGATTTCACCGCCTCAACATGCTGACGACGAAACAGGCCGGTGCGGTAACGAAAGGTTTTGCTGAGATTGCGGACTTCCAGCAACGTTTCCATCTTATTGGCCCTCAACGTTGAGCGGGAAGTGGCAGGCATACAGGTGCGATCGCGTGCCGGTGAGCCGTGGCGCTTCTACACATTTGCGTTGTGCGTAGGGGCAGCGCGGCCCCAGACGGCAACCGATAGGCAGGCTTTCCAGCGATGGAATCGCGCCGGATAAGGTATTGAGACGGCTCTTATGCGGAAGCGGACGACCAAAGTCAGGCATGGCACGAATCAACGCCTGCGTGTAAGGATGATGCGGTGTGCTCATCAGGTCTTCGCTTTGCGCCGTTTCTACGGTCTGACCGCAGTACATCACGTTAATGCGGTTTGCCCACTGGCTCATCGTTCGCAGGTCATGGCTAATCAGCAAAATGGTGGTGTTATTGTTCTGGTTAAGCCGGCTCAGCAGGCGAAATATCTGCGCCTGTGTGGTCGGCTCCATCGCGTTAGTCGGCTCGTCAGCAATCAGCAGGCGGGGTTGATTCGCCAGGGCGATGGCGATCATCACTTTTTGGCATTCGCCCTCGGTTAACTCGTAAGGAAAACTGCGCATAATGTCGGTGTGATCTTTAATGCCCACCCGGTGCAGCAACTCAATAGCCCGGCTTTTACGCCAGAACCAAAAGCGCTTCATCCACGCGCCTTTATAGGTCCAGCGCGGAATCGCCTGCATCAGTTGACGTCCGACACTTTCCGACGGATCGAGACAGGATTGCGGCTCCTGAAAAATCATCGAAACGTTATGACCCACGATGCGACGTCGCTCGCGCGGGGACAGGCGCAGCAGATCGACGTCATCAAATACCATACGGTCTGCGGTAACACGCCAGTTATCGTTGGTCACGCCACAGATGGCTTTGGCGACCAGACTTTTGCCCGAACCGGACTCACCGACCAGACCGCGGATTTCCCCTTCACTGAGCGACAGGTTAATGCGGTCGACCGCTTTAACCGGGCCATCAGCGGTCATGAACTCAATCGTCAGATTACGAATATCCAGTAACGGCATTATTCTACTCCCGCCTCAACGGCCCGACGAATGCCATCACCGAGCAGGTTAACGACTAATACGCTGACCATCAGGGCGGCACCGGGCAGCATTACCGTCCAGGGAGCCACATAAACCAGTTCCAGTGAATCACCCAGCATCGCCCCCCATTCCGGCGAGGGCAACTGGGCACCAAGGTCAAGAAAACCCAGAGCGGCAATATCAAGAATAGCCATGGAGAGCGCGCGCGTAATCTCACTGATCAACATCGGTAACACATTAGGCAAAATCGCGTGCCACATAATATTGATGCTGGTCGCGCCGTCGAGACGGGCCGCCACCACATACTCTTTTTCCAGTTCGTCGTGGACGGCGCTGTAAATTTCGCGCACCAGCCGTGGCATCAGCGCCAGCCACACCGCCAGCAGCGCATGTTCAAGACGAGGGCCGAGAAAGGCCACCACAATGATGGCCAGCAGCAGGGAAGGTATCGACAGTAACGTGTCCAGCACGTGGTTCAGCACCGCAGAGCGCACGCCGTGCGTCATACCCGCCACAATGCCCAGCACCAGCGCCCAAAAGGTGGCAAACAGCGTCACCAGAATGGCAGAACCTACCGTCGGGGCAACGCCATTGAGTAAGCGGCTCAGTAAATCACGCCCCAGGTCGTCAGTGCCGAGAAAAAATGAGACTTCACCGTAGCGCGACCAGGAGGGCGGCAGCAGCTGATAACCCAGAAATTGCTGGTCGATGGGATAGGGTGCCAGGAAATGCCCAAACAGGCAGAGCAGCAGCAGTGCGCCAAAGCCGTACAGGCCAATCATCGCCGGCATATCGCCATAAAAATGGTGCCAGCTTTGACGAAACGCGCTGGGCAGGCGCTTTTCGGCGTAGATGTTATCGTACGGCATACCATTCCTTATGTTTCAGCGGATTCAGCGCCGCACCGACAATGTCAGAGAGGACGTTCACCACGATCACTACGCCACCGGTCACCATCACACCGGCGGATATTGCCGCATAGTCCTGCTGGCGAATCGCGTTAATCAGCCAGCGCCCCAATCCGGGCCAGTTAAACACCATTTCCGTAATCATCGCCAGGGTTAACATGCTGGAAAACTGTAAGCCAAGACGCGGAATCACAGGGGGAAGCGCGTTGTGTAATACGTGGCGGCGAATCACGGTAAAGCGGGATAATCCGCGGGTGGCGGCCGCCTTCACATAGTTCTTATCGACGACGTCGCTGGTGCTGATGCGCAACAAACGCACGATCTCGGTGGTGGGGGCCATCGCCAGAACGGTAACCGGTAAAATCAGATGCATCAGTACGCTAATCATCATCTCATGTCGCCATGGCGAGTGACTGAGCCAGGCATCAATCAACGCAAATCCGGTAATGTTTTGAACAGGATACAGCAGGTCATAGCGCCCGGATACGGGCAACCAGCCCAGCGTCAGTGAGAAGAACAGGGTAAACAGCAGCGCGAGCCAGAACACCGGAATAGAAAATCCCAGCAGGGCCAGCGCGCTGATCACCTTATCCTGCCATTTATGCCGCATGGCACCGGCACAAATTCCCAACGGAATGCCGACGATCAGAGCCAGGGTGAACGCCATCAGGCACAGCTCCATCGTAGCGGGGAAGACTTCGCGCAGCTGTACGCCAATCTCCTGACCATTGGTGCTGGACACGCCAAAATCCAGCTGCAGCATGCCTTTAAACCAGAACCACCAGGCGTCAAACAGCGATGCGCCTTCCAGCGGTGCATTCGGCGTGAAATAGCTCAGGCTGAAACTCACCAGGGAAAGAAAAAACAGGGTAATGACCAGCAACACCAGGCGACGCAGAATATAGATGATCACTTAACGATCCTCTCGCTCATCACGATAAACGCCGGCAAACGAAGCGTTACCAAACGGACTTAATACCAGACCTTTAATATCATGCCGATAGGCTTGCAGGCGCAGGGATGAAGCCAGCGGCAGCACGGGCAGCTCGCGCGCCAGAATCTGCTGCGCCTTATCGTAGTTATCAATGCGGCCAGACAACTGCTGTGACAGCAAGGCATTTTTTAACGTGTCGTCAAACGCGGGCGAACACCAGTGAGCATAGTTGGTCTGGGAACTGATGGCCGCACAACTCAGCAGCGGGCGAAAGAAGCTGTCAGGATCGTTACTGTCGGTTGCCCAGCCTGCCAGCGTCAGATCGTGGTTCATCGCCATCAGCTGTGCCTCCTGAAAACGGCCTTCAACCGGGACGATAGTGACGCGCACGCCAATTTGCGCAAGATCGGCCTGAATAAGTTCGGCCGTTTTAAGCGGTGCTGGGTTCCAGGACTGCGAGGCGGAAGGCACAACCAGACGCAGATGAAGATCTTTTACTCCCGCTGCCCCAAGCGCTTCTCTGGCTTTTTTGGGATCGAAACCCGTAATGCTGGCATCGGTATCATAAGCCCAGGACGCGCGAGGTAAAATCGAGGCGGCCGTCTCAGCGGTGCCGTAGTAGATGGATTCCATCAGACGCTCATTATTAATCGCCAGCGCCAGCGCGTGACGAACGTCCGGCTGGTCGAGCGGCGGCTTGCGGGTGTTAAATGCCAGATAAGCGATGTTCATGCCGGGGCGCAGGGTCATGCGCAGCCGGGGATCGTCGCGCAGAATCGAGATTTGGCTGGCGGCGGGATAGGCGAGAACGTCGCATTCGCCCGTGAGCAACTTCGATAACCGTCCTGTTCCCCCGGCACCAAGATCGATAACCACCTGCTGCAGGCGCGGCACGCCTTTCCAGTAATGCGGGTTCCGCGCCAGACGAATATATTGCCCGCTGCGGTATTCACTCAGCTGGAACGGGCCTGTTCCCACCGGTAGCCGGTCCAGCTCTTCCTGATGGCCCACTTTATCCAGACTGTCGGCGTACTCTTTCGACAGAACGGGCGCGTAATGTGTCGCCAGATGCCAGAGAAACGAGGCGTCCGGGCTGTTAAGGCGGAACTCGACGGTGTCGTTATCGATTTTTTTAATGCTCTGAACCGAATCGGCAAACTGCAGGCTGTCGAAATAGGGGTAATAGCCGCCGTTAACATTATGCCAGGGATGTTTGCGATCAAACATGCGGGCAAAGCTGAAAACGACGTCATCAGCATTCATCGCGCGCGTGGGTGCAAAGTTTGAGGTGTGCTGAAACTGTACCCCGTGGCGCAGGTGAAAACGGTAGGTCGCGCCGTTATCACGCACTTCCCAACTGGCGGCCAGATCGGACTGCAAACGGTAGGTGTAAGGATCGACATCCAACAGGCGGTCATATAACTGGGCAGCCAGCGTATCCACCGTTAAGCCACTGCTGGCCATCTGCGGATTAAACGTGTTCAGCGTGCCATTAACGCAATAGACGAATCCGCTTTGACGAATATCTCCAGCCGGTGTTGGCGCAGACCAGACAGGCGCGCTTAACACGCTGAGACTCAGTAACAGCGAAGGAATTAGTTTTAACATAGAACTCAACGATTCTCAGGCATTAGGCAGAGTGTATCGCAAAGCGGGCGCGGCCCCAAATACGCATCGTCGATTGCCGGTTTTTCGCGCACCTGAGCGTAGAAAGAAGCGGCTAATGCTTCCTGGCCCGATTCCGATGGGGTTGTACCCAGGCGGGTTAGGACAGGTTGGCGGCGTGAAAGACATCACCGTCGTCACCTTGTTAAATTCAATGCAAAGTGAAGCGCGACCAGCCCGTTGCAGCAGGGTAAAGGCGACGGGGGCGCGCTAATAAAGGCGCAGCATTGGTGTGGAAATGAGAAAAATTCTCAACAACCCCTTTACAGATGCGAACAGGAATGATTATTATTCAGTTGCGCTTCGACGGTGGCTCTACCGAAGAAGAGCACGACATTGCTCACATTGCTTCCAGTTGCCCGCTTCGGCGGGCCCTTTTTTCCCGCACCCATCCTTTTGACTCCACCCGCCCGGTCTCAGCCGTACAATGATCATTGTTTACCACAGCAACAACTCAGCGTTTATCTGCAATTTAATCCGGTCGATCGTCCGTTATGCCTGGACGTCCCGCGCCTGGATACCGTGCTTTTTCATGATGGCTCTGAGCTGGTGGTAGGTGACGCCAAGTAAGCTGGCAGCGCGGCGTTGATTATATTTCGCCTGTTGCAGACTGATTTCCACCACATCGCGCTCCTGCTGGTTTTGCCACTGGCGCAGGTCGAGCGGCAGAGACGGCAGGGCAGTGGGAGCATCTGGCGTGCTGGCAGGAAGCGGAGCTTCTTCAGGGGCCGTACGACGCGCAAACGGGTTGATGATAATCTCATCCAGCGGTTCATCGCTGGTGTTGTGGCGGTACACCGACCGCTCAACGACGTTTTTAAGTTCACGCACATTACCCGGCCAGTGATGATCAAGTAAGGTGTTTTGCGCCTGCTGTGTAAAGCCTGGAAACAGGGGCAGCCCCAGTTCACGGCACATCTGGATAGCGAAATGATCGGCCATGACCAAAATATCGCTACGGCGCTCGCGTAACGGCGGCAGTTGAACGACATCAAACGCCAGGCGGTCCAGCAAGTCTGCGCGAAACTGCCCTGCGGCCGCGAGCGCCGGTAAGTCTTCATTGGTGGCGCAGATCAGGCGCACATTAACCTGAAAGACGTGGTTGCCGCCGACGCGCTCCAGCTGACCATATTCAATGACCCTCAGGAGTTTTTCCTGTACCAGCATTGGTGCGGTAGCCAGCTCATCAAGAAACAGCGTGCCGCCGTCTGCACGCTCAAAACGGCCCAGATGACGCTTTTGCGCACCGGTAAATGCCCCGGCTTCGTGGCCAAAAAGCTCAGAATCCAGCAAGTTTTCATTCAGCGCAGCACAGTTGAGTGAGATGAAAGGGCCCTGCCAGCGGTCTGAAAGATAGTGCAGACGGCTGGCGATCAGCTCTTTACCTGTACCGCGTTCGCCCACCACCAACACGGGTTTTTCCAGCGGAGCGAGTTTCGACACCTGTTCCAGTACTTCCAGAAAGTTGTTCGATTCCCCTAGCAGGTTGTCGTTATTAACGGACATGATGAATTTCGCCACGGATTAATCAATTTAACTATCTTAGAACAGTTTAAAAAAACTGCAAAGCCACCAATGCAAATAAAATCAATAAGATAAAAGTTGGCACGCATCTTGAATCAGGTATCACCAGCAAGATGAAACCATGACAAATAAGAGGAACATCATTATGGGTATTTTTTCTCGTTTCACTGACATCGTTAATGCCAACATTAATTCACTGCTTGAGCGTGCAGAAGATCCGCAGAAGCTGGTGCGCCTGATGATTCAGGAAATGGAAGACACGCTGGTTGAAGTCCGTTCCACCTCTGCCCGCGCCCTGGCTGAAAAGAAACAGCTGTCACGCCGCATCGAACAGGCCGAGATTCAGCAGGTGGAATGGCAGGACAAAGCCGAACTGGCCCTGCGTAAAGATAAAGAGGATCTGGCCCGTTCAGCGTTAATCGAAAAACAGAAACTGACCGATCTGATTGCCTCGCTGAAGCAGGAAGTTGCGCAGGTAGAAGAGACGCTGGCGCGTATGAAAGGTGAAATCACCGAGCTGGAGAAAAAGCTGAGCGAAACCCGTGCACGTCAGCAGGCCCTTACGCTGCGTCACCAGGCTGCGTCTTCTTCACGTGATGTGCGTCGCCAACTGGACAGCGGTAAAATTGATGAGGCGATGGCGCGCTTCGAATCATTTGAACGTCGCATCGACCACATGGAAGCGGAAGCAGAGAGCCACGGTTTTGGTAAACCTAAAACGCTGGATCAGCAGTTCACCGACCTGAAAGCGGATGATGAAATCAGTCAACAACTCAACGCGCTGAAAGCCAAAATGAACCGCAGCGAATAATAAGCCGCTTTCTGCTGGAAAAGATTAAGGAGAGTCAATGAGCGCACTATTTTTAGCCATACCTTTAACAATATTTGTGCTGTTTGTGGCACCTGTCTGGCTATGGCTACATTACAGCAACAAGCGCAACGGCGGGGCAGATCTGTCGCAAAGCCAGATGCAGCGCCTGCAACAGGTGACCAAAGATGCACAGCGCATGCGGGATCGTATTGATGCACTTGAAGCCATCCTTGATGCTGAACATCCTAACTGGAGGCAACCATGATGAAAGGCCGCACGCTATGGCGCAAGCCTGACGAAGGGAAACTGATGGGGGTTTGTGCCGGTTTAGCCGAATACCTTGATGTGCCGGTGCGACTGCTTCGTGTCATTGTCGTATTGTCGCTGTTCTTTGGTCTGTTCGTGTTTACAGTGATTGCCTATTTCGTGTTGGGGTTTGTCCTGGACGTCAAACCGGCAGGTGCAGACAACGGGGAACATCAACCCAGCCCCGGCGAATTGCTGGACCAACTGGAAACTGCACTGCAGCAGGACGAACGTAATGTCCGGGACATCGAACGTTACGTCACCTCTGAAACCTTTAGCGTGCGCAGTCGTTTCCGTCAGATTTAACCGTTGTCCTGCGGCGGGCCAGACTGGCCCTCTGCGGACCGTCAGGAGGAAGTGATGACTGTTTCACGCACTGCGGCTTTTCGTCATCGTGCAACGCCTGCATTGAAGTCAGCCGCCAAATTTATCATTATCAATGCGGTAACCTATGGTCCTGCTGGCGTGACTGGCTGGGCCGTAAAATCGGTGGCGCGCCGTCCACTTCGTCTTCTGTTAGGACTGGCGCTTGAGCCGCTGCTGAAACGCGTGATGAGCCGGGTTGCATCACGCTTCATCAAGGAGAAAGATGAAAAGACTGCAAACTGAGTTGCTGGCATTGATGAACCGCGGCGTCGATCGACACCTTCGTCTGGCGGTGACGGGACTGAGCCGCAGTGGTAAAACGGCCTTCATTACCTCGCTGGTTAACCAGCTCCTTTCTGTACACAGCGGCGCACGACTGCCGCTGTTTTCTGTGGTGCGCGATGAGCGCCTGTTGGGCGTGAAACGTGTGCCGCAACGGGATATGGGCATCGCCCGTTTCACCTATGATGAAGGGCTGGCGCAGCTGTACAGTACGCCGCCCGCCTGGCCCACGCCCACGCGAGGCGTCAGTGAAATGCGGCTGGCACTCCGTTACCGTCCCAATGATTCATTGCTCCGCCATCTCAAAGATACCGCCACGCTCTATCTTGAAATTGTTGACTACCCAGGTGAGTGGCTGCTCGATCTGCCTATGCTGGCACAGGATTACCTCACCTGGTCGCGGCAGATGAACGGCTTAATGCAGGGCGATCGCGCAGACTGGGCCGCACCCTGGCGCGAACATTGTCAAAAACTCGATCCGCTTGCCCCCGCCGATGAAAACCGCCTGGCCGGGATCGCCGCAGCCTGGACTGATTACCTGCATCGGTGTAAAGCGGAAGGGCTGCACTTTATTCAGCCGGGGCGTTTTGTGCTGCCCGGCGAGATGGCGGGCGCGCCAGCGCTGCAGTTTTTTCCGTGGCCGACAGCTGATGAAGCCCAGGCTGCTAAGCTGGCGCAGGCGGACAAAGGCAGTAACTTTGCCATGCTGCAGCAGCGATTTAATTACTACTGCCAGCACGTGGTGAAAGGGTTCTATAAAAATCATTTTCTGCGCTTTGACCGCCAGATCGTACTGGTGGATTGTCTGCAGCCGCTCAACAGCGGGCCGCAGGCGTTTAACGATATGCGCCTGGCGCTAACCCAGTTGATGCAGAGCTTTCATTACGGACAGCGAACGCTGTTTCGGCGGCTGTTTTCACCCGTGATTGATAAGCTGTTATTTGCCGCCACGAAAGCCGATCACATCACCAGCGATCAGCATGGCAATATGGTCTCGCTGTTGCAGCAGCTGGTGCAGGATGCCTGGCAAAACGCGGCGTTCGAAGGCATCAGTATGGACTGCATCGGCCTGGCCTCGGTTCAGGCCACGCAAAGCGGGCTGGTCGATCATCGTGGCGAAAAAATTCCGGCACTACGAGGTCATCGCCTGCAGGACGGCGAGGCATTAACCGTTTATCCGGGTGAAGTTCCGCCGCGGCTGCCAGGCAGCTCGTTCTGGCAGCAGCAAGGCTTTCAGTTTGAGCAGTTTCGCCCGCAGCAGCTGGATATCGATCGTCCCGTACCGCATATCCGCATGGATGCGGCACTGGAATTTTTACTGGGAGATAAATTGCGATGAGCGATTCGTTGAAACCGCGCATTGATTTTGCCCGGCCTCTGGACGATAAGCCCGACGCGGTGTTGCGTCCGGCTCAGACGTTTGAAGCCGATTCACAGGCCGCCTTTTTAGCCGTGCAGGATAACGAGGCGGCGGTTGAAGAAGAAAGTGCAGGCGAGCGGGCGGTCGAGGCGGCCTTAAAACCCAAACGCAGCCTGTGGCGTAAAATGGTGGGCGCTGGCCTGGCGCTGTTTGGCGTCAGCGTGGTGGCGCAGGGCGTGCAATGGAGCCACAATGCCTGGCTGGCTCACGACTGGTTTGCGCTGGGCAGCGGCATGGCGGGCGGGCTGATTGTGCTTGCTGGCGTGGGCGCGCTGACCAGCGAGTGGCGTCGTTTGTATCAGCTCCGTCAGCGGGCCGAAGAGCGCGATCTGGGCCGGGAACTGCTCAACAGTCACGGCATTGGGAAAGGACGTGCCTTTTGTGAAAAGCTGGCGCGCCAGGCCGAACTCGATCAGGCGCATCCTGCCTTGCAGCGCTGGCATGCTGCGCGCCATGAAACCCACAATGACGGGGAAACGGTCCGGCTTTATGCCCAGATGGTGCAGCCTGTTCTTGACCGCCAGGCGCGGCGGGAAATCAGCCGTCATGCGGCCGAATCCGCGCTGATGATCGCGGTCAGCCCACTGGCACTGGTTGATATGGCGTTTATCGCCTGGCGTAACTTACGACTGGTCAACCGGATTGCCGCCATCTACGGTATTGAGCTTGGGTATTTTAGTCGATTGCGTTTGTTCCGACTGGTGCTGCTGAACATGGCCTTTGCCGGGGCTTCTGAGCTGGTGCGTGAAGTTGGGATGGACTGGATGTCGCAGGACATCGCCGCCAGGCTTTCGACGCGTGCTGCGCAGGGCATCGGCGCGGGATTGCTGACGGCGCGTCTGGGCATTAAAGCGATGGAGTTATGCCGCCCTTTACCCTGGCTCGAAAACGATAAACCGCGCCTGGGTGATTACCGTCGTGAGCTGTTGGGACAGTTAAAAGATGCGCTACAAAAGGGCGGCGAGAAACGCCAGTAAATGAAACAGGATGACGAGCACTGTAGCCAAGGGCGCGGTCATGTCATTCTGCAGTACGTGAAAGAAGGCGCATCAGCCGTATTGTGCCATGCCTGCCGGTGCGTGTTCATTTCTGACCCACTCAGCACGCGTAAGGCCGTCATCCTGGCTGACGCCGTTTACGCGTTTAAAAAAAAACGCGCGTGCGTCACCGCTGTCAACTTTTCCTGACAGCCCTCTTTCTGCGGGCGGGTTATTTAGCGTATTATCGCCAAATATCAAACGGATTAAGGCCTACGCAATGCGTTTAGAAGTGTTTTGTCAGGACCGTATCGGGCTGGCGCGCGAATTGCTCGACCTGCTGGTGGCGCGCAGCATCGATCTTCGCGGCATTGAAGTCGCCGCCTCAGGCCGCATCTATCTTAATTTCTCTACGCTGGAATTCGAACAGTTCAGTAATCTTATGGCGGAAATCCGCCGTACGCCGGGCGTGACTGATGTCCGCACTGTGCCCTATATGCCTTCCGAACGTGAGCACCGGGTTCTGAGCGCCTTACTGGTGGCCATGCCGGAGCCGGTGTTTTCGGTGGACCTGAGAAGTAAGGTTGAGCTGGCGAACCCGGCGGCACAAAACCTGTTTAATCTTGATGAAAACAAGATCCGCAACGTGACGGCCGATCATCTGATCAACGGCTTCAACTTTATGCGCTGGCTGGAAAGCGACCGCGTTCAGGCTCAGGCACAACATGTGGTGATAGAAGGGCGCGATTTCCTGATGGAAGCGCATCCGATCTACTTGTCAGAAGAAAATGACCAGGCAGAACAGCTTGTCGGTGCGATGGTGATGCTGAAGTCCACCGCTCGCATGGGCCGCCAGTTGCAGAGTCTGGTCGTCACCGACGAAACCGAGTTCGATCATATCGTTGCGGTCACGCCCAAAATGCGTCAGGTCGTGGAACAGGCGCGCAAGCTGGCGATGCATGATGCGCCGCTCCTGATCATCGGTGACACCGGTACGGGCAAAGATATGCTGGCGCGGGCCTGCCACTTACGCAGCGCTCGCGGGAAAATGCCTTTTCTGGCACTCAACTGCGCATCTCTGCCGGATGATGTGGCGGAAAGTGAGCTTTTTGGTCACGCGGCGGGCGCCTATCCTAATGCGCTTGAGGGAAAAAAAGGCTTTTTCGAGCAGGCTAACGGCGGGTCGGTACTGCTGGATGAGATTGGTGAGATGTCGCCGACCATGCAGACCAAACTGCTGCGCTTTCTTAACGACGGCACGTTCCGGCGGGTGGGTGAAGAGCACGAAGTTCACGTCAATGTCCGCGTGATTTGCGCGACCCAGAAGAATCTGTTTGAGCTGGTGCAACGTGGCGAATTCAGGGAAGACCTTTTTTACCGGCTCAACGTGCTGACGCTAAACCTGCCGCCCCTGCGCGAGCGGGTTCAGGACATTATGCCGCTAACGGACATGTTTGTGGCGCGCTTCGCCGATGAACAGGGCATCCCACGTCCACGGTTGTCCTCACAGTTGAATGCTTTTCTGATGCGCTATAACTGGCCCGGAAACGTGCGTCAGCTCAAAAACGCGCTGTATCGTGCCTTAACGCAACTGGAAGGCCACGAATTACGGCCTCAGGATATCGTTTTACCTGAACAGGCACTGGATGTGTCACTCGGGGAAGAGGCGATGGAAGGGACGCTGGACCAGATCACCAGCCGCTTTGAGCGGTCAATTCTGACGCGTTTATACCTTTCTTATCCCAGCACGCGCAAACTGGCAAAACGCCTGGGCGTTTCCCATACGGCCATTGCCAATAAATTGCGAGAGTACGGTTTAGGGCAAAAACGCGGCGACAGCGAATAAAACAAACGCAGCGGATAAGTCTGGCTTATCCGCTGTGGTCATTATTTCAGCGCAGCGAGTGCGGAGTCATAATCGGGTTCAGTGGTGATTTCATTCACCAACTGACTGTAAAGCACTTTGTCATGCTCATCCAGAACGATCACTGCACGTGCGGTCAGGCCTTGCAGGGCGCCATCGGCAATTTCCACACCAAAATCACGTTTGAATTCACCCCCGCGCAGCGTGGAGAGCGTAACCACATTGTTCAGGTTGTCCGCGCCACAAAAACGCGACTGGGCAAAGGGCAGATCAGCGGAAATACATAACACCACGGTATTACTCAGTTCACCCGCCAGCTGGTTAAACTTACGTACCGAAGAGGCGCACACGCCGGTATCGACGCTGGGAAAAATATTCAGAATCTTGCGTTTTCCTGCATACTCAGAGAGTGAGACGTTAGCCAGGTTTTTAGCCACCAGAGTAAACGATTTAACGCTGTCGCCCGGCTGCGGGAACTGACCTGCAACCGCGACCGGGTTGCCCTGAAAGTGAACAGTCTGAGACATAAGCATTCCTTCTAATGATGTGATCTGACAAAAATAACGCGTCAGTACAGGTATAGCCATTGTTTATGACATAAATTTTAAGGGTTTACGAGAGCATTTGTTGCCTAAAGTTAAATGACAGTGATGAATCACCAACAATAAGGAGAGGTAATGAGAACGGTAAAATGTTATCCCGAAGCATGGCCGCTGCACACGCCGTTTGTCATTGCTCGTGGCACTCGCACCGAAGCTAAAGTCGTCGTCGTGGAAATTGAAGAAGATGGCGTGAAAGGCATTGGTGAGGCCACACCTTACACGCGCTACGGCGAAAGCGAAGCACTGGTGCTGGAGCAAATTGCTACCGTTATGCCACAACTGCAGCAGGGGTTGTCACGAGATGCCTTACAGAACCTGTTGCCGGCAGGCGCGGCAAGAAATGCCATCGACAGTGCGCTCTGGGATCTTGCTGCACGCCAGCAGCATCGGAGTCTGGAGCAGTTAGTTGGCGTCGAACCGACCCGTTCTGTGATCACTGCCCACACGGTGAGCATTGATACACCGGAGGCGATGGCCAGCAGCGCGCAGGCTTTATGGCAACATGGCGCCACCCTGCTCAAAATCAAAATGGATAATAACTTTATTACCGAGCGGCTGATGGCGATTCGTGCCGCCGTACCAGAGGCGACATTACTCATCGATGCTAATGAATCATGGCACGCTGAGGGCCTGGCCGCGCGTTGCCAGCTATTAGCCGATCTTGAGGTTGCTATGCTCGAACAGCCCTTACCGGCAGGGGAAGACGAGGCGCTGGCCAACTTTATTCATCCTCTCCCCATTTGTGCCGACGAGAGCTGTCACACGCGTGAAAGCCTGCCTGCACTGCGTGGGCGCTATGAGATGGTGAATATTAAACTCGATAAAGCGGGCGGACTGACCGAAGCACTAGCCCTGGCGCATGCTGCGCGACAGCAGGGCTTTACGCTCATGGCGGGCTGTATGATCTGCACATCAAGGGCGATTCGCGCCGCACTGCCGCTGGTGCCGCTGGTGCGTTTTGCCGATTTAGACGGTGCAACCTGGCTGGCTGTCGATGCCGAACCGGCCCTTAAGGTGCAGGACGGTGCGTTGATTACGGCTGCCAGCGCAGCAGAGTGAGCATCGTCTCCAGATAGGTTTCAGTGGCTTCATCCACGGAAATGACAGGCATCTCGGCGGTCACGCACGGCAAACTCAGGTCGTGACACCAACTGCCAAAGGAACCCGGCGTGGCGTAGCCCACGCTGCTGACGCGAGGTAAACCGGTCTGTGCCGCCAGCCAGGCGCCGATTTCCGTCTGATCGGGATCATCAATGCAGGCCAGCGGTTCGTGCCAGGAAACCACCCAGGCCGGTTTAAGCTGATGAATCAGCGCACACAGCGCCTGGGTTTCTGGCTCGGATGCCGGATGTGTGCCCGTCGACAGCGTTACGTCCCGTTCGTCTGCTGCGCTATTCCAGCGATAAACCGTATCGCCTGACTGCCAGTTGGCGGCTGGAAAATTGCGGTTCAGATCGACACCTTTCGCATTGGCTCGCAAACCCAGCTGACAGCCGTCAGGATTCATCGCCAGCACCACATGATGGCGACGCTGAGCCTCCGGCAACGTCCGCAGTGCAGCGGAAAGGGCCGCTATTGCCGCGTTTTCATCGCCGTGCGTACCGGCCAGAATCAGGCCACTGTCGCTGTCTGCCTGCACGGCCGGAAACCAGAGCAGCGGGGCGCCCAGAACCGATCGGCCATACTGCTGCCAGGAAATAGCCAGTTTGCCGCGTAGCGGTCGCGGGTGAAGGGATGACATAGTCACTTTCTCCTGAGGGTTTATGTCAAAGTAGCGGAAAAGCGGGTCAGGGAAAATAGCTATTTATCAATCAGCGATTTGCGCTAAAGTGACCGTTAACAGGCTGAGTCAGTAATATGCTGATTCAGCGCTTCTTTATTATAAAGGGGTGATAATGGTAATCCGCTTTTCGTTGACGCTAACGGCCCTGAGCCTGCTTAGCGCGTCCATGCCGATCTTCGCAGCCGATGTTCCCGCCGGTGCCCAACTTGCCGCTAAACAAGAAATTGTCCGCCATATTAAAGATGAGCCCGCCTCGCTCGATCCCGCTAAAGCCGTAGGTCTGCCTGAAATACAGGTAATGCGCGATCTGTATGAAGGGCTGACCAGCCAGGATGCGCACGGCAAAATTGTGCCCGGCGTGGCACAGAGCTGGAGCAGCAGTGACAACAAAGTCTGGATCGTTACCCTGCGAAATAATGCCCGCTGGTCTGATGGCGAACCGGTGACGGCGCAGGACTTTGTCTACAGTTGGCAGCGCGTCGTCGATCCTAAAACCTCTTCTTCTCAGGCGTCCTTTATTGCGCTGAGCGGCCTGAGCAATGCGGCAGCAATCACCAAAGGCGACATGCCACCGGATAAGCTGGGTGTGACTGCGCTGGATAAAAATCGCCTCAGGATTACGCTGACGCGTCCGGTTCCCTGGTTTCCTGCCATGCTCTCCAGCGTTGCTTTTTATCCTGTGCCGCAAGCTGTGGTTGAAAAAGAGGGTGCGCAGTGGACGTTGCCGGGCAAACTGGTGGGCAACGGCGCTTACCAACTCAGCCAACGGGTTGTGAATGAAAAAATTGTCCTGGAGCGTAATCCGCATTACTGGGACAACGCCCACTCCGTCTTAACCAAAGTGACCTTTGTGCCCATCAATGAAGAGTCCAGCGCCACCAAACGCTATCGTGCCGATGATGTGGATATCACGGAATCTTTCCCTAAGAACATGTATGCGCTGTTGAAAAAGACGCTGCCGGGCCAGGTCTTTACGCCCGATCAGCTGGGAACGTACTATTACGCCTTTAATACCCAGAAAGGGCCAACCGCCGATGTTCGTGTCCGCAAAGCGCTGTCGTGGAGTATCGATCGCGCCGTCATCGCCGAAAAAGTCTTAGGCACGGGGGAAAAACCGGCATGGCATTTCACGCCGGACGTGACGGCAGGCTTTAAACCGCTGCCCACGCTGCAGCAACAGCACAACCAAAAAGAAATGGATGCCCAGGCCAGAGCGTTGCTGGCTGCCGCCGGCTACGGCCCCGGGAAGCCGCTCAAGCTGACGTTGCTGTATAACACCTCTGAAAGCCACCAGAAAATAGCGATTGCGGTGGCCTCAATGTGGAAGAAGAATCTCGGCGTGGACGTGAAGCTGCAAAACCAGGAGTGGAAAACCTACATAGACAGCCGTAACAGTGGCAACTTTGACGTTATTCGCGCCTCCTGGGTAGGGGATTACAATGAACCCTCGACCTTCCTGAATCTGCTGACCTCAGGCAACAGCAGCAATATTCCGCGTTTCAGCAATGCCGAATATGATGCGGTACTTGCAAAAGCGAGCATGGAAACCAGTGAGCAGGCACGTAACGCTGACTACAACCGGGCAGAACAAATCATCGCTGATCAGGCACCCATCGCGCCACTTTATCAGTACACCAATGGTCGTCTGATTAAGCCGTGGGTGAAGGGTTATCCGATTACCAATCCCGAAGACGTTGCCTACAGCCGCGAGCTGTGGATAGAGAAGCATTAAGAGATAGCGGCCGACATGCGGCCGCCTTTTGACATCTTTGTATACAGGCTGAAGATTGCAACTCAATCCCGTCACGCTAGACTGTATCGTATTGATTTTGATAGTGGGGTGACGTTGTGGATGTGATTCAAGGAAAAGCGCTGAAGGTGACCGATGCCATCATTTCCTGCCAGTTGGATGGCAAGGGCGGCATGGTGCCGATTGACGAAACGCAGTTGCTGCACGACGAGCATCCGTGCTGGTTACACCTCAACTATACGCATCCGCGTAGCGCAGAATGGTTGCAGTCAACGCCCCAGATTCCGGATGCCGTGCGCGATGCGCTTGCCGGTGAAAGCATGCGCCCGCGGGTTAACCGCCTGGGCGATGGTTTTATGATCGTTCTGCGCAGCGTGAACCACAACAGTGACGCACGTCCCGACCAGCTGGTGGCGATGCGGGTTTTTATCAACGATCAGCTGATTGTATCTACCCGCCGCCGCAAAGTGTTTGCCGTGGACGAAGTACTGACCGATCTGCAAAACGGCAACGGGCCGGTTAACTGTGGCAGCTGGCTGGTGGAGGTTTGCGATGCCTTAACCGGTCACACCAGCGAATTTATCGAAGATTTACATGACAAAATCATTGAGCTGGAAGATGCCTTACTGGACCAGCGTATTCCACCGCGCGGTGAGCTGGGCCTGTTACGCAAGCAGCTGATTGTGATGCGACGTTATATGGCACCGCAGCGCGATGTCTTCTCCCGTCTGGCAAGTGAAAAACTGCCCTGGATGGACGATAGCGAACGCCGTCGAATGCAGGAAATTGCCGACAGGCTGGGACGCGGCCTGGACGATCTTGATGCTGGCGTAGCCAGAACCGCCGTACTGGCAGATGAAGTCGCCTCGGTAATGGCAGAATCCATGAACCGCCGAACCTATACTATGTCGCTGATGGCGATGATCTTTCTGCCTGCTACCTTTTTGACCGGCCTGTTTGGTGTCAACCTGGGCGGCATTCCCGGCGGAGCGTGGCGCTATGGCTTTAGTGTCTTTTGTCTTTTACTCGTGCTGCTGGCGTTGGGTGTAGCAGGCTATCTGCGTAAGCGACGCTGGCTATAAGGCCGTGGGAAGAGGTGCAGGGGGCGTTGCGCAGGAAAATCACATTAACAGGGCTAAAGCTGATCGACATCAATATCTGCGATGCGCAAAGCGCGCAAAATCTCTCCCGCAGGTGAATGCAACGTCAAGCGATGGGCGTTGCGCTCCATATTGTCTTACTTCCTTTTTTAGAATTATTGCATAGCATTTTTAATTCGAAATACGCCGGCTAACTCGCCGGCTTTTTTTTGTCCGCTGGCTGAGATGTCAATTCTTTCCTAAGCTTAAAATCCATTCGCTACAGAGGAGAACGGCATTATGGCGATACACAGCAGCGAGCCAATTCCGACCGATCCGCCCCCCATTCCGCAGCCGCAACCCGATCCGCCACCGGATCCTGAGTTTCCGCCGGTAATGGACCCGCCCCCTCACCGCAACGTATAAAAAAAGGGCACGCGACATGATGCGTGCCCTTTGCCTTTAACGAATAGATAAACGTTACTTAATTTCCAGCACGTTAAGACGTTCGCTGACAGCCGGGGTTTCTTCCTCATCGGCACGCCAGCCAACCGGGTTGACCGGTAGCGTTTCACGATCAAATGCCAGATCGCCACCGTCGACTACCGCGTCACCGTGTTGAATGCCTTTGAAATCAAACAGGTTGATATCGGCAAGGTGAGAAGGCACGACGTTTTGCATGGCGCTGAACATCGTTTCAATACGTCCAGGATAGCGCTTGTCCCAGTCGCGCAGCATATCGGCGATAACCTGGCGTTGCAGATTAGGCTGTGAACCGCAAAGGTTGCACGGGATAATCGGGAACTGACGGGCTTCTGAGAAACGAATGATATCTTTCTCACGGCAGTAAGCCAGAGGACGGATCACGATGTGCTTACCGTCGTCGCTCATCAGTTTCGGCGGCATACCTTTCATCTTGCCACCGTAAAACATGTTCAAAAACAGCGTTTGCAGAATGTCATCACGATGGTGACCTAGAGCAATTTTGGTACAACCCAGCTCCGTGGCGGTGCGATACAAAATTCCACGGCGCAGACGTGAGCATAGAGAGCAGGTCGTTTTACCCTCGGGAATTTTATCTTTAACGATAGAGTAGGTGTCTTCTTCAACGATCTTGTACTCAACACCTTGCGCTTCAAGATACTCGGGCAGGATATGACCTGGAAATCCTGGCTGTTTTTGATCCAGATTAACCGCCACCAGGCTGAATTTCACCGGCGCACTTTTTTGCAGGTTACGCAGGATTTCCAGCATGGTGTAGCTGTCTTTGCCGCCCGACAGGCACACCATGATGCGATCGCCTTCCTCAATCATATTAAAATCAGCAATAGCCTCGCCGACGTTACGACGCAAACGCTTCTGAAGTTTGTTGAGGTTGTATTGCTCTTTCTTATTAATTTCCTGATCTTGTTGCATTTTATTCAATCTCTAAAACCAAAAGGGGCATGCAGGGGGCAACGTTTTTAAAGGGCAAGCTGACTGTTGAGCATCTGCACCTGATCGGCGTCCAGTTCATGTATCCACGAAGTATCGACTTCATAAACCCTTAGCGCGCTTTCATGCCCCAGCTGACTCGTAATAAATGATGGATTTGCGCTAGCGGCAGTAAACAGCCTGCAGGCAAAAGTATGCCGCGTATGGTACGGATTCCGGCGACGAATGCCAGCACGTTTTACTGCTGCGTTCCAAAGATGAGCGATGCGTGTTACGCCATAAGTGAGATGGCCTGAAACAGGAATCGGTTAACGATGACAGGGAAATGACCTACAGCACTGAAACAGCTGAGGCAGTTCAGACAGACTACATCGTGCCCGTTCGCCATGGCTGGATTCTCCTCAGCCCTGGAACAGACTTAGATAAAGGGAATGGGGCACGTGGGAACGGATAATGAAGTGCAAAAGAAATCGACCACTTTATGCTGCTTTTTGAAAACTCAGTAAACACCTAACACAACCACAACTGCCGCCGACAGACTTACCAACTAAAGCGCTCATGCATAACATTACCATTTTAAATATTTTACAAATATAAACATGATGAATATAGCAAATATACCAACAGGCCATAGAGGCCCATCAGGGAATACCTGAAAAAAAGCAACTGCAAATATTAAAACGCAAATTGGTGGCGCATAAAGCGAAAATAGCTGTTGAAACAGCCACAAAAAAGCTTTCTTAATAAATGACATCATGGCTACCTAATCATTCTTTCAATGATTTTAGCAATATCTGCATCTGATGCCCATTGAGCCCGGAACGCGTCGGCACGAATAAATATGGGCTCACGCAGGAAATTCTATGACACCTGTTAACGCACGATCTAATTTAGATGCCAATATGTTATTGGCTTGCAAGTAATCTATTATTTCGTCCCTGTAATACATTTCCTTATCCTTTTCGTTGTCCTTAATGTTCGTGCTATCGACCCGCCGTTACTAAATGAAAGCCATAGTAATGAGAAAAATTTAACCCTGTATAATTTATGGTTATTGAGTTTTTAAGTAAACATTAAAATTGCTCATAGAAGAGTATTCACGCTAAAAATTATTGGAATTCATAGGCTCCACAAATCTCTCAACCGTAAAGCTTGATCAAAATCATGAATTGATATTGCAGTATTTATATACAGATAAAATTGGAGCGCAAAAAAATGCACCGTGACTACGAAATCATAATTGCTTTTCGCCAGGCTATTAAGCGCGACTGCAAAGGGCGCTCCACACTCAGCACGCTAAATTTTGTTCGGGAATTTGATCGCCTAAACTGGTCTTATACGCTATACGCTATACGCTATACGCTATACGCTATACGCTATACGCTGCAAACAAATGGATTGAAACGCACACTACAACCTTTCGCGATATTTCAACGTTAGCGGGTGAGGAAAGAAAGGGTGTTCCAGGTTTTTAACCCTAATGGCGGCTTCTGATGTCCGCCCTGGTTGACGTTAGTTCGTTTTGTGCGAGTTGCGAGGCTGTTTTCAGGCCAGACCTCCGCAGTAAGGCGGTGGTAACTCTGAGTAATAAATAGAGTGTTTTTTCAACTTTATATTCCCTCAAAACATAAAGTTATGAGGGATTGAAATCACACTGACATTACATCCATGTACTGTAAACTTTATTCAATACGGCTTTCATTTTTTCAGGTATACCTTCATAGTCATCCCCCCATGTTAAAGTATGGCGATATGCATTAAATGGCTTTTCAGATTCTGGAGCTGGATAGCCGAGGAGGTCCTCAATACACTCCTCAACAGCAATCACTTTGTCAGGAGAACCAGCAGCACGAAGAATATGGGGGTTAAAAATCTCAGCCCCCTTAACTCCAGAGTCTCGGTCATGTATAACTATAAAATCGACTCCCAGAGCAGAGAGGTATTTTAATAACCCTATTATTGCAGCTTTACCTCTGGCTTTAATAATCTCTGAACTTGTCATGATTCGGTTTCTTACTTCAACAGGCATTCTTCTTACTGCTTCGCGAAAAATTAGCTCTTCGGTATCCCCTTCGACAACTATTACTTTACGCGTAAAAAACACTCTTGATATATGATCGTCTAACCTAATTACCATTTTCACATGATCTTTATCTTCGCCTTGTAGTTTTTTATATTCTTCAGTAACAGAAAATGGGTTAATCGTAGTATGTGATTTATCATAATGAAATCTGTTGAGTACTTGCCTCGGCTTTCTAGATAAATCAATAAGATATGGAGAGTGTGTGGTTGAAACTATTTGAGATGAGTTTCCGGATAGTTCATAAATTAAGTCTCTCATTTGATTTGCTGCGCTCGGATGGAGATAGATTTCAGGTTCTTCGAAACCGATGATGAGACTCCTTTCATCTCCGCCTCTTTCTCTCAGCCACTGTTGTCTGAACCTCAGTAATCCAAAAACAGCTGCCCTAACCATCCCCGTACCTTGATTTGATACAGAAGTCTTTATATTACTTGACATCTCTATGGAAAATGTCGGTGATAATGCTGTATCGGGATTGGATAAGTCGGCTGATGCATAAATTTTAGACTCAGGGAAAACGCCGCATAATACAGCATTGAGTGCTGACATCATTTTACCAAATTCAGATTGTTCATCTGAAGGGTTTAACTCATTAGCTAGTTCGTTCAAACAAGCTTGTGCTTGTTTGTAATTTTCAGATATTCCACGTACATCTTTAAACAACTCATTGAGAGTTTTTTGTAAAACTCCTGACTTACCTTCAATTTCTGATGCACCTGAGTCTGCAGGAATTAATAAAAAACTTGGTAACTTAGAGAGAACAACACCACCTATTCCTCCTGGGTTTTTATCCCAAACTTCCTCATCATTTAGATCCCATATATCATCAATTAACTCTAGTTTACCTTTTTCTGATGCGCTTAAATTTTTGTCCAAATCTAAAAAAAATTCTTTTATTAACTCTTCGTTTATTCCTGCATCTATAAATTGTTGGGGTTTCTTTAGTTTTTCAAATTCTTTTTTTATACTTCTCTTTAAAGATTTGAGTTCTACAATTGCATCGTCTCCCAAAGAATAACTCTTTCTGTAAGTAATGCTCTTTCCAGTCTCATCACTGTCTTCTGGATCATATTCAAAAATTCTTCCTTTGAAACCTCTCCAAGCTTTGGCTGAATCAGGAACATTACGAAATTCAGCTTCAAGGATAACTGTTTTACAACATACTTTATTTTCACCGGTTTCCTGATCAATTTCAGAGCAAAAACAATCAAGATCCATTGTCTTTTTATTAGAAAGAAGCCATTCAATTGCTTTCAATACGGTGCTTTTACCAGCATTATTTGAACCAATGAGAAATGTAGCATCACCAAATCTAACTTCTGCATCATTGATTCTCTTAAAACCATTAATTTTTAACGTGTGTAATCTCATAAAATCTGCCCAAAACAATTAAGTGTGTGTAAATGTTTCTGAAACTATAAATAATTAACAAATTTAATGTGATGATGCAACCTAAAAATTAGAGACTGAGTTTAAACTGTGAGGTCAATCTTAGAGTTCAAATTCCCCATAATGCATAAGCAAGGGCGCTAAAAACCCCAATGGGTGCTCTATATTTCAAGCTTAAGAACGAATTCAGACGTTATAACGTGCGGGCTTGACGCCGATATGAGTAATCGCGTCATGACGACGCTGGAGGACATGGCTTATATTCAATTGACGAGGTTTTCATGCTGCTGGATGGTATGCAGCGTCTAACCTCTCTTGATGATCTGGGGCTCAGGATACGTGCAAGGATCAATAAGGAAACTCATCTGATCGTAGGTGTTGGTATTGCTCAAACCAAAACACTTGCAAAGCTGGCTAACCAAGCTGCTAAAAAGTGGACTAAGATGGTCTGTGTGCTGGACTTATCGAACATAGACAGGCAAAGAAAACTGCTGGCACTGGTGCCTGTTGAAGACGTCTGGGACGTCGGCCGGCGCATAAGTAAAAACTTAATGTTATGGGAATAACAACGACAAAAGACCTTGCGGAACATAGCACGTACGCCATCAGGAAGCATTTTAACGTCGTACTGCTGGAACCCACAGTCAGGGAGTTACGCGGCAAACCCTGTTTAGAGCTTGAGGAATTCGCACCAACCAAACAGCAGATTATGGGTTCACGGTCAGTTACTGAATCAGCTTTGCCGGTTGCGGATAATAAAAATCCCGGTATTACGGGCTGATAGTCATTTGATTTAGTCGTAGCCGCCTTCCTGATATTGCGGACTATCGCCTGGTCGATCCTTTAACCAAAATACAATCCCTACAGCTATAAGAATGGCCAGAATTATAATTATATAAGTCATCATACATTCCCTCGTGTCAGCAACCATTCAATCTTATAGGCGTACAGTTTGTGTGTGTAATCGTATGTGCAGATCAATTATGCAAAAACGATCGGTAAAAACGATCAATCACAGATGCTTTAACCAAAAAAAATCACTTATACATCATAGAGGTTACAATTCTCACAATTGATGTGTATTGATTAATACAGATGATGGCTGATGCTGGGTATCAGTAGAGAAAGAAAGGGATACAGGAAAATGCTCCGTGACTACAAAACGATGATTACCTTTCGTCAGATCTTGAACGCGACAGCGGGGCAATACACCGTCAGCTTTCATTAAAGTAAAAAACCACAAATCAAAAGTTAATATAAGCGAAGATTTTTAACCAAGGTTATGTGAGCGTTAACAGTATCCAGTATTTTTGTTGGAGCCAATCTTAATTTCTGTCAAGTAATTAATTCTTTTCAGGGTGCTGTGATTAATTATTGAGTTTAGTTTTTTTTGCTTTATCTTTCTTCGCTGTAATATACATATGAAGTTGATTAGCTTCCTTGTTGCAACGAACTGAAAACAAATATGGCAAATAGAATAACAGATAAGCAGCATATAAAACTTACTTACATAACACATTTTTATTGCAATCAAGATAATATTGATTCTGTAATAAGCCTTCTCAGGAAATACGAAAAGATGCCTGAAGAAGTATTGCAGGTCACAGAGTTTGTAATAGTAGACGACTGCTCTCCTTTAAAGTATGAAGTACCTGAGTTTAGACTGAATCTGACCTGGCTGTGTATAGACAGTGATATTAAGTGGAATCAGGGTGGCGCAAGAAATTTAGGGGTCACTTATGCCAAATCAGACAAAGTATTAATAACTGATCTCGATCATGAGTTACCGGAAAAAACGTTCCGTTATCTCATCAATCATAAAAATCCAGATCGAAATTTTTACAAGATTTATCGAAGAAATCAGCGAGGTTTTTACAAAGGCCACAGTAATTTGTTCTTTATTTCTCGCGCAAGATTTATGCGTTTTTGGGGTTATGATGAAGAGTTTTCAGGACACTATGGCGCTGAGGATTACAGGTTTGTAAAATTTCATAAATATCATGGTTCACGTCAGCGTTACCTTCCGAAGGCTTATTTTTGTCTTGAGCGGAACCTCGACAGGAATGATTCATATCATTCACTTATCAGGGATTTAAGCACTAACACACCTGTAGACAGCAAGAAACATTACGAGGTTTGTACATATGGCTATGAGCACGGCCACAGTAGATGTTTTCTTAACTTCACATGGCACATTGTAAAATCGACATCAATTCCTGCTCCAGCTTTTAAAAGAGATGTTGTCTGGCAAAAATTGTGGTGGCTTCGTTTCTTATTTAAAGCGCTAGCGAGATAACATTTTATAACTAAGTAAAGCCCGGCAAGCGGGCAATGACTCAACAGCATCTGCCTAAGTTGCACTCCGGGGGAGTGCGATTAAACTCTGGTCATACTCCCCCGTTTTGGCTTACGTCATTGGAGTTTTTATCATCTTTTGAAGACAGCGATGAGCTTTCTACAAGCGGCATAGAGTATGAATGAATAAACGAGAAGGACCGCGACCAACGTTGCAAAAGTAATCGGATCTGATCCGCTTTCATAAGTATCTGTTATAAGGCCATGAAGGTGCGAATATGACCAGCCGACTATTGTCTGGGTTAACGCGTTCAGAGGCATTTTGTATGCTGAAAGCCAGAAGGCTAATAAGAAGCACACGATAAACAGCGCAGTGTTTTTAATGAATCTGGCATTTTTCAAAATCATATTTCCCTAATACAACTATGCTTCCATATACAGACAGTGGCAGACTTCGACGATGAATAGTGGTTTTGCGTCCGCCCAGCAGAGAGCGCACATATTGAACCTCATGAGTACTTTCAGAGTCTATCAATCTATGCGACACCTGAGCAAAGTTATCCCGTCAATGTGGCTGGGTCACTCAACGTTGTTTGCACAGGTGTCAAGGGTAATGATCTGATGCCAGCCTACACCGATTACATCATTTCCAGCGACTGCACGCCTTTAACTTCCATAATTTTGTCATACAGATGCGCATCGCTGGATTTGCGGGACAAGGTCACCTGCACGCTTAATTCACACTGGCCGCTTTCTTCATCCCGGTTAATCACCGAAATATTACCGTAGCGAATGCCTTCGCGTTGCATTACCAGCAGGACCAGTGGCACGCTCTTGGCCTTAAGATAAACAATCAGCGTGTGATGTTTGCCAATCAATAAATGGCTCAGGCGGCGGAACACCTCCAGCACCACCAGGGCCAGTACCGTACCGTAAATCCCAATCTCATACATGCCGCTCCCGATTACCAGTCCGATAGCGGCGGTAACCCACAGTCCGGCCGCCGTGGTCAGGCCTTTTACCACCTGTTTTTGAATCAGGATGGTGCCTGCGCCAAGAAAGCCCATACCACTCACCACCTGTGCCGCGACGCGGCTGGGATCGAGGGCGACGTGATCTTTTATCAACATATCCGCAAAGCCATATTTGGACACCAGCATAAACATGGCGCTGCCGATACCGACCAGGATGTGGGTCCGCAATCCGGCTTCTTTGGCGCGCATCTGGCGTTCCAGGCCAATCAGACCGCCCAGAATCCCAGCCAAAGCGATACGAATCAGCATATCCATTAACATTGTTTTTCTCCGGTAATCATCATGCTTAGATAAGTGCAGTTACGTGACAGTGTGATAACAGGATAATTCTGCTTGCAATTAGCCGTCATATTTTTTGTAAAAAGCTGTTTCTTCTATCGACCCCGCGTCAGGCCTGACATATTCTTGCTTAGCCTTTAACTCACCTTCCCGGAGTCTGATTGATGAAAGCCGCTACTTTTCTGCTGGCTGGTGCCGCGTTGCTACTGTCTGCCTGTAGCAGTAACAGCGACGACAACGAGCCACCACAGCAAGCTACTGCCGCCCATGTTCAGCCACACGTGGTGATGTCGTCTATGGCAGAGGCAAACTGTGCCAATGCAGGAGGTACCCTGGCGTTTTCAAGTCAACTGGACGGTTCGCGCATCGGGATGTGCCAGTTAGTTAACGGCCGTCGCTGCAGCGAGCAGGCGTTGATCGGTGGCAACTGCGCACGCTAAATGAAGCAGGCCGGATGGTGCCGGCCCACCGCGTCAGGCGGTAACTTGATTTTGACAGGATTCTCCCCGGTTGAGCTGACTGATATTTTCCAGTGTGGTTTCTGAAATCGCGGTCAGGGCTTCGGCTGTCAGAAAAGCCTGATGGCCGGTAAACAGCACATTGTGACAGGCTGACAGACGGCGGAAAACATCATCCTGAATCACATCATTCGATTTATCTTCAAAGAACAGGTCCCGCTCATTTTCATAAACGTCCATGCCGAGCGCACCAATTTTTTGCTGTTTCAGCGCGTCAATTGCGGCCTGAGAATCAATTAATCCTCCCCGGCTGGTATTGATGATCATCACGCCATCGCGCATCTGTGAAAAAGCCTGCGCATTCAGTAAATGGTGATTTTCCGGCGTGAGTGGACAGTGCAGCGTTATCACGTGCGACTGTGCAAACAGGGTTTTCAGATCGACATACTCTGCGCCGAGCGCTAAAGCCTGCTCGCTCGGATAGGGATCGAAAGCCAGCAAACGCATGCCGAACCCTTTTAATATGCGCAGAGTGGCAATGCCAATTTTGCCGGTGCCGATGATTCCGGCGGTTTTGTTATGCATATTAAAACCGGTCAGGCCATCCAGGGAAAAATTGGCATCGCGGGTGCGTTGGTAAGCGCGATGAATCCGGCGGTTTAACGTCATCATCAGTCCCACCGCATGTTCGGCGACGGCTTCCGGGGAATAAGCCGGTACACGCACGACCTGCAGTCCCAGCGCCGCAGCGGCATCAAGGTCGACGTTATTAAATCCCGCACAGCGCAGTGCAATGTATTTGACGCCAAGCGCGGCCAGCTCTTCCAGTACCGGACGGCTACCGTCATCATTCACAAAGATACAAACCGCATCACAGTCTACAGCCGTCTTCGCTGTGGTTTCGCTGAGTAAAAAATCAAAGAAGACCAATTCGAAACCATACTGTTGGTTGACCTGTTCAAGATACTTCTGGTCATAGTGTTTAGTGCTGTATACGGCGATTTTCATCGTTGTGCTCCTGAAAAGGGGATGCAACAAGAATAACGTTTTCTGTTACTTTTTGCTGATACCTGTTTACCTTAGGGGGTGAAACCTTCACCTTCCCGGCGTTACGTGCCATCATTATTCTCAGGATATTGAGAAAAAAAGGATTCTTGTTTTCATGCCGCGGATTTTCCGTCGACGTCTCGCCGCTGTCCTGGCGCTGATAGTGTTGCTGCTGGGATTATTGCTGACCATTACACAGTGGCTGCCGCGTCTGGTTGGCATTTGGCTGCCTGTCGGCACACGCGTCGAACTGGAAGGCGCGCCGCGCTGGCGCAACGGACAGGTCGTGTTTCCCCAAATCCATTACCAGGTGGGGGACTGTCGTCTGGCGAGTGTCAACCACGCGGCCCTTGGCTGGCAGCACTCGCGTTGGCAACTTAATGCGGAGCAGGTGACGCTACAGAGCGAATGTCTTCAACGGCTTCCTGAAACGGAAAACGCGACGGACGCGCCCAAAACGCTGGCCCAGTGGCAGGCAATGTTACCGGGCGCTGACATCCATATTGGCAAACTCACGCTCTCTCCCTGGCAGGATTATGCCGGGGGGCTGGATCTGACGCTGGATTCATCCCGCCAACAGTTGCACTACCGCGGCACCAACTTGCAGCTCGATGCCACCTTACAGGGCCAGCAGTTGAATATTAGCCAACTGACCTTGACGCATCCGGCATTACCCGAACCGCTGAGCCTTAATGGTCACTTCGAACTGCCTGAATATGCCAACGGCTTACCCGTTAACGGCGAGATTACCGGCATGCTGGCGCTGGCGGCTTTTCCACAGCCGGTGCAAGCCGCATTAAGCTGGCAGCATCAGCGTGGTGTGCTCAATATTACTACGGCGGGAACTGACCAGCCCTTGCTCGATCTTCCCTGGCAGGCCAGCCGCGATCGCATAACGATTGAACGCGGGGAATATTACTGGCCACTTGCGGCGCAACCGCTGTCTGGCTTTGTGAATCTGACGCTGAACAACTGGCAGGCCGGCCTGGATGCCACCGAGATCAGTGGGCGTCTTAATATGTTAACCCAGGGACGCGGCGGCAAAGGTAATGTGGTACTGGGAATAGGGCCGGGCCATCTCAGCCTCACGCAAAGCCAACTACCTTTACAGCTGACGGGTGAAAGCAAATTCTCTGCGATGCAGCTTTTTGGCACTATTCCTGGCGAGCTGAACGGCTCGTTACTCAACCCGCAACTGACGGTAAAACCCAAAGCGCTTTTACGCCTGCGCGGGCGTTTACTCTCCACGCTGGAAGTCGATGAAGCGCGCTGGCCGCTGGCAGGTATACGTTTATCCTCACAAGGGATCTCCGGACGCCTGCAGGCAATTCTGCGTGCCCACGATCCCAGCTTTGGCCGGTTTACTCTGCATCTTGATGGTGGCGCGCATAACTTTTGGCCCGATTCGGGTGTGTGGAACTGGCGCTATTGGGGCGAGGGCGAAATGCGCCCCTTGCAGGCGAAGTGGGATGTGAACGGCACCGGCGGCTGGCGCGATACGCTGATTCATCTTGATCGCTTGTCTACAGGGTTTAACCAACTTGAATACGGTGGCGTTCGGGTTGAAAAGCCCCGCTTAACGCTGACGGCACCGGTCAACTGGCAGCGTGATGAGCGCCATCCATCATTTAACGGTAAGTTCCAGATGCAGGCAGGGGAAACGCGCTTTAGCTACGGCGGCTGGCTGGCAGATTCCACCCTCGACTTTGCGGCAACAGGCCGCGATCCAGGTCATTTCGTCTGGGGCGGACAGCTGAAAGCGGGCAAGGTCGGACCGGTGCGTGTTAACGGTCGCTGGGACGGCGAGCGTTTACGTGGACAGGCCTGGTGGCCAACCCAGTCGCTGACGGTATTTCAGCCGCTGCTCAGTCCTGAACTGAAAATGAAGATTCAGTCAGGTGAGTTGCGCGCCCAGGTAGCATTTTCTGCCGCGGCTAAGCAGGGCTTTCAGGCTGGCGGACACTGGACCGTGAAAAACGGCAGCGTCTGGACACCCGACAGCCAGGTCAACGGTATCGATTTTTCCCTGCCTTTCCGTCTACAACATCAGCAGTGGCATTTTGGACGTCGCGGGCCGGTTTCATTACGTATCGCTGAAGTCAAAAACCAGTTTGCCATGCAGAATATTCGGGTCGATTTACAAGGTGCTTATCCTTGGCGTGAAAGCGATCCGCTATGGTTACAGGATGTCAGCATGGATCTGCTGGACGGCCAGATCACGATGCCGTCATTACGGCTGCCGCAGCACAGCCCGGCGCGCGTTTCTCTGCGAAACATCAGCCTGAGCAAGCTTGTCAGTGCTATTGATCCCAAACAGTTTGCCATGTCAGGAAGCGTGAACGGCGAATTACCGCTGTGGATCAATAATCCTCGCTGGATCGTTGAAAACGGCTGGATAGCCAACAGCGGGCCACTAACCTTCCGCCTGGATAAAGACATGGCCGATGCCATTACCCGTAATAACATCGCCGCTGGTGCGGCAATGGACTGGCTGCGCTATATGGAGATTTCGCGTTCGTGGGCCACCCTTAATCTGGATAATCTCGGGGAGCTAACCATGGAGTCGCAAGTGAAAGGCACCAGCCGTTTCAGTAATCGCACTCAGACCGTGAATTTAAACTATCGTCATCAGGAAAACCTGTTCCAGCTGTGGCGCAGCCTGCGTTTTGGCGATAATTTGCAATCCTGGGTGGAGCAAAACGCCACCTTGCCGTCGAAAAAGGATCAATCACCATGAGCCTCAGGGCTGTACTGCTGATGGTAGCCTGGCTACCGCTAACGGGTTGCGTGCCGCGCATTGAAGTGACCGCACCGAAAGAGCCCATCACCATTAATATGAATGTGAAAATTGAGCATGAGATCCACATTAAAGTGGACAAGGATGTCGAAGCCTTACTGAAAAATCAGAGCGGCCTGTTCTGAGGAGAGCCAGCATGAAACGCATCGGTATTGCACTTTTACTGGCGACGACGATGAGCCAGCCCGCCTGGGCTTTAACGCTTGATGAGGCGCGTCAGTCAGGTCGGGTGGGCGAAACCCTGTCGGGCTATATTGCGCCGCGATCAGACGACAGTGAAACGCTGGCGCTGGTTAAACGCATTAATGACGGACGAAACGCCGAGTACCAACGTCTTGCCGAGCAGAACAATCTGAAAACAGACGACGTGGCCCGAATTGCGGGACAAAAGCTGGTCACGCGTGCGGCTGCGGGTGAATACGTGCGCGGCATTAACGGTCAATGGCTAAAGAAATAACCTGGCCGGGCGAGACATTTCAGGCATAAAAAAACCGGGCGGGTGCCCGGTTCTGGATCAAAACAGCATAATTACGCCGTGACGATCTGCTTAATCGCGTCTTTGGCTTCGCTGGTTGCTTTGGTGGCGACTTCAGGGCCGTAAGCGATGCCTTCAGCAAACACGAACTCGACATCGGTGATACCGATAAAGCCCAGGAACAGCTTAACGTAAGGGGTCAGCAGGTCAGATGCGGTGTCTTTGTGAATACCGCCACGGCTGGACAGAATCACAGCACGCTTACCTTTCACCAGGCCTTCAGGGCCCGCTTCGGTATAACGGAACGTAACGCCAGCACGGGCGATCAGATCGAAATAGTTTTTCAGCTGGGTAGGAATGTTGAAGTTGTACATCGGGGCTGCAATCACTACGACGTCGTGCGCCTGCAGTTCTGCAATCAGTTCATCAGACAGCGCCAGTGCATCCTGCTGGCGGGGTGACAGTGGGGCATCAGAAGGGCGTAACGCACCGACTAACTCACCGTCGAGTACCGGAACCGGGTTTGCTGCCAGATCGCGAACGGTGATCTGGTCGCCTTTAGCCTGAGCCTGCTCAATGTAGAAGTCAGCCAGCTGGCTTGACTGAGAATAACCCGCAAGAATGCTTGATTTCAGAACTAATATTTTGCTCATGGTAGTTTCCTGTCTGTTATGCGGAAGGCTTTCCGCTCAATGATTTACACTCTACAAACATCAGGCCGAGGGTGAAAGCGCAATATTTCGAGAGCTATATTCGAATTAATTGAACAAGCTGGTTTTGCCGACGGCCACGACGCGAAAGGGAATGTGCTATGCTAGGCGCAATTATTATCGTTAATCAGCCGGTTATCTTAGCGCCGTGCGCTGAGCCAACCCCGTCTGAGTAGGGTACGTCATCACTATGTCTTCTCCGGTTTCATCGCCATTAACGCCGCTCTGGTCGCGGCTTGATGGGTTAATGCTGCGCGACCGTCAACGCTTACAGCGTCGGCTACACGGCGCTAAAAAAATCAAAAATCCTGAGGCACAGCAAAGTCTTGCTGCCGAGCTAGAGCAGGATATCATCGCTGCAGAACAGCGTGTGACACATCGTGTTGCGGCGACGCCGCGTATTACGTTTCCGGAAAACCTGCCGGTCAGCCAGAAGCAGCAGGCCATCGCTGACGCGATTCGTGATCATCAGGTGGTCATTGTGGCGGGTGAAACCGGCTCGGGTAAAACCACCCAGTTACCGAAAATTTGCCTGACACTGGGGCGCGGTATAACCGGTTTAATCGGTCATACCCAACCGCGTCGGCTGGCGGCACGTACTGTTGCCAACCGCATCGCCGACGAGCTGGAAACGTCGCTCGGTGGCTGTGTGGGTTACAAGGTGCGTTTTAACGACCAGGTCAGCGAAACCACCCAGATTAAACTCATGACAGACGGCATCCTGCTGGCGGAGATCCAGCAGGACCGGTTGCTGATGCAATATGACACCATCATCATTGATGAAGCCCATGAACGCAGCCTGAATATCGACTTCCTGCTGGGCTATTTGCGTGAACTGTTGCCCCGTCGTCCCGATCTCAAAGTTATCATCACCTCAGCGACCATCGATCCACAGCGCTTCTCGCGGCATTTTAATAACGCGCCGGTGATTGAGGTGTCGGGCCGCACCTATCCGGTAGAAGTGCGTTATCGCCCGGTAGTAGAAGAGGCTGAAGATGTTGACCGCGATCAGCTTCAGGCTATCTTCGATGCGGTGGATGAGCTTGGGCGTGAAAGCCGGGGTGACATCCTGATTTTTATGAGCGGGGAGCGTGAAATCCGTGATACCGCCGACGCGCTGATGAAGCGCGATCTGCCCCATACCGAAGTGTTGCCGCTGTATGCCCGTCTTTCTAACAGCGAGCAGAACCGGGTGTTTCAGTCGCACAGCGGGCGGCGTATTGTGCTGGCGACCAATGTCGCCGAAACCTCGCTCACCGTACCGGGAATTAAATACGTTATCGATCCCGGCACCGCGCGTATTAGCCGCTACAGCTACCGGACAAAAGTCCAGCGCTTGCCGATAGAGCCGATTTCTCAGGCATCGGCTAATCAGCGTAAAGGACGGTGCGGGCGCGTATCCGAAGGGATCTGTATCCGGCTTTACGCCGAAGATGATTTTCTCAACCGCCCGGCATTTACCGATCCTGAAATTCTGCGCACCAATCTGGCGTCCGTTATTTTGCAGATGACGGCGCTGGGGCTGGGGGATATCGCCGCTTTCCCGTTTGTGGAAGCGCCGGATAAACGTCATATCCAGGACGGCGTAAGGCTGCTGGAGGAACTGGGGGCATTAACCCTCAGTGAAGACGGGCAGTATAAGCTTACCGGATCGGGCCGCCAGCTGGCGCAGTTGCCCGTGGACCCGCGCCTGGCACGCATGGTGCTGGCCGCGCAGCAGTATGGCTGCGTCCGGGAAGTGATGATCATCGTCGCTGGTTTATCCATTCAGGACCCCCGCGAACGTCCCGCAGACAAGAAGCAGGCCTCGGATGAAAAACACCGTCGCTTTGCGGATAAAGAGTCGGATTTTGTCGGGTTTGTGAATCTGTGGAACTACCTCGGCGAGCAGCAAAAAGCGCTGTCCGGTAACGTATTCCGTCGCCAGTGCAAAACAGACTTTTTGAACTATCTGCGGGTACGGGAATGGCAGGATATTTATACCCAGCTTCGCCAGGTCGTGCGTGAACTGGGCATTCCCGTTAACAGCGAGCCAGCGGAGTACAGAGAGATTCACTGTGCCTTGCTGACCGGATTGCTGTCACACATCGGTCAGAAAGATGCCGACAAACAGGAGTTTACGGGCGCGCGCAATGCTCGCTTTGCCATCTTCCCAGGGTCCGGTCTGTTTAAAAAGCCGCCTAAGTGGACAATGGTGGCAGAACTGGTTGAAACCAGCCGCCTCTGGGGCCGCATCGCGGCGCGTATCGATCCCGAGTGGATTGAGCCGCTGGCTCAGCACCTGATTAAACGCAGCTACAGTGAACCTCACTGGGAGAAATCGCAGGGCGCCGTTATGGCCAGCGAAAAGGTTACCCTGTACGGTTTGCCGATTGTGGCCGCGCGCAAGGTGAACTACGGCACCATCGATCCAACGCTCAGCCGCGAGCTGTTTATTCGCCACGCGTTGGTTGAAGGCGACTGGCAAACGCGCCACGCATTCTTCCGTGCCAATCAGAAACTGCGCAGTGAAGTCGAGGATCTGGAACATAAATCCCGTCGCCGCGATATCCTGGTGGATGACGAAACTCTGTTTGCGTTCTACGACCAGCGCATTGGCAAAGACGTTGTTTCAGCCCGCCATTTTGATAGCTGGTGGAAACAGGCCAGCAAAACCAATCCTGAGCTGCTGAATTTTGACAAGCAGATGCTGATTAAAGAGGGCGCAGATAAGGTTAGTCAGCTTGATTATCCCAACGTCTGGCATCAGGGAAACCTCAAACTTAAACTGAGTTACCAGTTTGAGCCGGGCGCGGATGCTGATGGCGTCACGGTTCATATTCCGTTACCGCTGCTTAACCAGGTGGATGAAGCCGGTTTTGAATGGCAGATCCCCGGCGTGCGGCGTGAGCTTATCATCGCACTGATCAAATCCTTACCTAAGCCGCTGCGGCGCAACCTGGTGCCTGCACCTAACTATGCTGAAGCCTTCTTAGACCGGGTTACTGCAATGGAGATGCCATTGCTCGATGCGCTGTCGCGGGAATTCCGCCGGATGACCGGCGTGACGCTGGAACGGGACAACTGGCAATGGGAACAGGTGCCCGATCATCTGAAAATGACGTTTCGTATTGTCGATGAACACAACCGCAAACTGCAGGAAGGTAAAGATCTGGCCGCGCTGAAAGTGCTGTTAAAAGGCAAGGTACAGGAAACGCTGTCCCAGGTGGCGGACGATGGCCTGGAGCAGAGCGGTTTACATCTCTGGAGCTTCGGCGATTTACCTCGGAGTTACGAGCAAAAACGCGGCAACTATCAGGTTAAAGCCTGGCCAGCCCTTGTGGACGAGAAGGACAGCGTCGGCATCCGTTTGTTTGACAGTGAGCATGAGCAGCAGAAGATGATGTGGCGCGGTCAGCGTCGTTTACTGTTACTGAATATCCCGTCACCAGTGAAGTATCTGCACGAAAAATTACCCAATAAAGCCAAATTGGGGCTGTATTTTAACCCTTACGGCAAGGTGATGGAGTTAATCGATGACTGCATCGCCTGCGGCGTGGATAAGTTAATCGCAGAGGCCGGTGGTCCGGCATGGGAACAAACGCAGTTTGAAGCGCTGCGTGAGAAAGTGCGCGCCGAGCTGAATGACACCGTGGTCGCGATTGCGAAGCAGGTTGAGCAGATTCTGACAGCGGTGTTTAACATCAATAAGCGTCTTAAAGGACGCGTTGATATGACGCTGGCACTGGCATTGGCGGATATTAAAGCGCAGATGAATGGCCTGGTTTATCGGGGGTTTGTCACCCAGAACGGCTGGCAGCATCTGGCAGATACGTTACGTTATTTACTGGGCATTGAGCGTCGGCTGGAGAAGGTGCCGGTCGATCCTCACAGCGATCGTGCCCGTATGCTCAAAGTGCAGGCCATTGAGCAAGCATGGCAGGCCTGGCGTAACAAACTGCCGCCACAGCGTCAGGATGATGAAGACGTGCAGCATATCCGTTGGATGATAGAAGAGTTACGTATCAGCCAGTTTGCTCAGCAGCTTGGCACGCCTTATCCGATCTCGGATAAACGTATCTTACAGGCGATGGAGCAAATTGCAGGGTAGCCATTGATGCCTGATGTGATGAGCAAAAAAAGCCCGCACCTTGATGGATGCGGGCTTTTTTATGCGTTCAGAGCGTGTAAACCCTCAGGCAAGCTACTGGGCCAGCGCTTCAAGCCGGTCTTTAAACGAGGTCACGGCAATGGCCCGGTTGTCGGCAAGATAGCGGTCTTTTGCTGCCGGTGCCGAACTCTGTACGGCAATGAGCTGCCAGCCTTTATCGCCTTTCAACAGTAAAGGCGAACCGCTGTCGCCAGGCAAGGTATCACACTGGTGCGATAATACGGCGCGTTGCGCCCAACCTGTTATCAGGCAGTCGCTATGCGAGTACAAGGTGTCCAGATGATCGGCCGGATAGCCAGCCTGCGTGACTTTACGTCCAGCGTCTTTCAGCGCTTCCGTTAAATCACTGCGTGAACCGTCAAACAGGGGGATAGGGGTGATGGCTGAAGGCGGATTACGCAGAATAACCAGACCGTAGTCGAACGGTGCCGCGCTGCTGGGCACGATCCATCCCTCGCCATCGGCCTTCAGTTTGTTAACCAAAGAGGGTTCAACGCGGGCATCAATATCATGAATTTCGTAGCGCCACCCTTTTTTGGTGGACATAAAACGCAGCGCAACCGGCTTATCAAACTTGCCCGGTGGCGTCAGTAAACAGTGACCTGCCGTCAGGGCCAGATGGGGAGAGATCAGCGTGGCGGTGCACAGGTTACCGCTTTCGGTTTCCAGTTGGCCTATCGCATCCCAGGGCGCGGAACTGACGTCGGTAATCGCCTGACGGTGATCTTTACCGAAAAACAGCATTTTTATTTCGGCAGGCGTCGGCGAGTCGTCATCATCATCGGCATGAACACAAGCGGTGAAACTGAAAAGTCCAACGATTAACAGGGTAGCCAGGCGCATAGAACTCTCAATAGCGAGAAAAAGAAAACGTTTTTGTTATAGCTGAAGTGACATAACTATAGTCAGTGAGCGGTAAAAAAGGGAGTTTTTTCAGTTAATCAGTACGCTACAGCGACTAAATAAAAAAACTGGCCGCGATAACGCCACATAAGATCATCACAATCAGAATAATTTCGAAGCGATAGCGACGGACCATATTAGCCACTCCAGTAAAGAAACACCCGGCAGAACCGGGTGTTTTTAATGATTAACGCTTACTCGGAACCCGAAGGGGTAGCCTTATTTTTTAGCGGCTTTTTTGTGGTGTTTTTTAGCAGCCTGGGCTTTCTGAGCTGGTTTAGCTTTGTGGTGTTTTTTAGCGGCCTGAGCTTTCTGGGCTGCTTTAGCTTTGTGGTGTTTTTTAGCAGCCTGAGCTTTCTGGGCTGGTTTAGCTTTGTGGTGCTTTTTAGCAGCCTGGGCTTTCTGAGCTGGTTTAGCTTTATGGTGTTTTTTAGCAGCCTGCGCTTTCTGAGCGGTATCTTTCTTAGCTACTTTCTTTTTAGCAGCCTGAGCTTTCTGCGCGGTGTCTTTCTTAACGGCTTTCTTCTTAGCAGCCTGTGCTTTCTGTGCAGCTTTGTGATGCTTCTTGTGAGCAGCAGCTTTGTGTTCAGTTTTAGCAGGTGCAGCGGTAGTAGTAGTGGTTGCAGCAGCTGCTGGAGCAGCAGTTGTCTCGGCAGCGAAAGCAACTGAAGACAGACCCATAGCAGCGGCGATTACCAGTGCAAATAATTTTTTCATTGCAAAACCCTCGGACTATTTTTTCATGTGTAGCCCACTGCGGGGCCGGTGAAATGACTATATGAGAAAATAAGCAGCGCGTCCGTGGGTCATTGGTATCGCCGTGTAACCGATTGTACAACATGCGGAAGGGGACAGAGAAAGGCGACCCTCAGGTCGCCTGCTACCTTAACTGTTCAGGTAACGCTGCTCAAGATGTTTGCGGAAATAGTGCGGATTAAGCGCTTCGCCCGTGGCGTTAAGCATCAACTGTTCGGTAGAGAACCGGCTACCGTGTTGCCAGATATTCTGTTGCAGCCAGTTAAAGATGGGCTGTAACTCGCCATGTTGAATCAGCTCGGCCGACTGCGGAATGGCTTTTTGCAAGGCCTGAAACAGCTGTGCGGCGTACATCGCGCCTAACGTGTAGGTCGGGAAATAGCCAAATGCACCATCAGTCCAGTGAATATCCTGCATACAGCCATTGCGATAGTTTCCGCGCGTATCAATGCCAAGGGACTGTTGCATCTTCTCATCCCACAGGGCGGGAATATCCTCAACCTCAATATCGCCTTCGATCAAGGCACGTTCGATTTCATAACGCAGAATAACGTGCGCGGGGTAGCTGAGTTCGTCAGCATCAACGCGTATTAAACCGGGTTTAACCTGTTGAGTCAGGCGCACGAAGTTATCGGCCTGCAGTGCCGGCTGGTCACCCATTTTGCTGATAACCTGCGGCAGGATGCGCTGCAGGAACTGGCTGCTGCGGCCCAGCTGCATTTCCATAAACAGGCTCTGCGACTCGTGGATCGCCGTGGATCGCGCCAGCGCGACCGGCTGGCCACGCCACTGTTTTGGCAGGTTTTGCTCGTAACGGGCATGACCTGTTTCATGAATCACACCCATCATCGCGCTCAGGAACTCATCCTGATTGTAACGCGTAGTAATGCGCACATCTTCCGGTACACCGCCGCAGAACGGATGTGCGCTGATATCGAGCCGACCATGGTTAAAATCGAATCCCAGCTCTGCCATAATGCTAAGCCCCAGCTCGCGCTGCGCATCAATAGCGAACGGTCCCTGAGGTTTTACCACCGGCTGCTGCGCCTGTTTTTCCACGACCTGTTGTAACAGCTGGGGCAACCAGGTTTTTAACTGCCCAAAGGTTTCATCCAGCCGGGCGCTGGTCATCCCCGGCTCAAAAACGTCAAGCAGGGCATCATAACGGGAACAGCCATTGGCCTGCGCGCGTAGCTGCGCTTCTTCACGGCTTAAGCGCACCACCTCTTTTAAATTCGGGGCAAAACCCTGCCAGTCATTCGCCGGACGCTGGCTGCGCCAGGCATGTTCGCAACGGGAACCGGCGATGGATTTCGCCTCGACCAGTTCAGCGGGCAGCAAGGTGGCCTGCGTCCAGGCGCGACGCATCTCAAACAGGTTGGCGCGCTCTACATCATTCAGCGGTTGCTGCTCGGCCTGTTCCAGCCACTCGCCCAGACGTTTGTCCGTCAGAATCTGGTGTTGCAAAACACTCATCTCTGCCAGCGCTTCGCCACGTGCGGCGCTGCCACCGGCGGGCATCATGGTTTGCATATCCCATCCGGCGATGGCGCTGACGTGACTGAAGCGCGACAGGCGCTGAAAAGTGGCACAAAGTTGTTGATAAGCTGAAGTCACACAAAGCTCCTGAATGCGTTAATGTCGTGGGAGTTCCCGAAAGGGAAGATCCAGTGGCCAGCAGAGACGGACGCTGGCCCCGCCAAGCGGGCTGGTTTCAATGGAAACCCTGCCGCTGAGCGCGTGGGCGATAGAGTGAACGATGGCAAGGCCAAGTCCACAGCCGCCGGTTGCGCGATCACGGCTCGGGTCTAGCCGTACAAAAGGTTCGAATACGCGTTCACGTTCGTCAAGAGGAATGCCTGGGCCGTCATCCTCAACCTGCAGATTTCCCTGGGCACCATCAAACCACAGGCTGACCCGTAACCGCTGACTGGCATAGCGCAGGGCGTTGTTCACCAGATTATCCAGCACGCGCTCCATCAGCCGGGTGTCCGAGATGCCGTAGTTTTCACGCTGGGGCAAATCCAGGTCAATTTGCGTCTCCGGGTTGATTGCCCGGAAGTCTTCCATGCGTTCACGTAACCAGTTCGCCAGATCAAGCGATTGCAAATTAAGATCGACGCGCGGCCGGTCAAGGCGAGCATAGGTCAGCAGCTCTTCAATCAGGCTCTCTAACTGACTGACGTCGCGGTTTAATGCCGCCGACTCCGCTTCCGTCAGGTTATCGCTCATCTCCAGGCGATAACGCAGGCGCACCAGCGGGGTACGTAATTCGTGGGCGATACCGTCAATCAGCTGCTTTTTACTGGCGACCAGTGTATTGATGTTCTCTGCCATTTGGTTAAACGCCACCCCAACCCTGAACAGGCTGGAGGTGCTGTCAAAGTGGGTTCGGACATCCAACTGCCCCTGGCCGAAACGCTGGGCGGCGTGTTCCAGTCGTAGCATCTCTTTCCAGTGCGGGCGCAGCCAGATAAAGACCGGCAGCCCCAGCGACATGCCGATAAACACCACCAGCGCCATATCCAGCAGTCGCATCTGATGCAGGTAGAAGAGATAAGGGATTGGCCCCACGGTCAGAACGTAGTGACTGCGCGGAATGTGCTGCAGGAAGGTGTACTTATCATCCAGCGCGACGATTTCGCCTGCGCGCAGCCGACGAAGTTCGTTTTCATCCAGTTCAAATTTACTCATTGGCTCGATATGCAGCTCAAACGACAAGCCGAGATCCAGACTTTTAATGGTCTTGTTCCAGTCGCGCGGGGGGATTTCACGCAGCTCACTGCGGATCAGATAGAGCGAACTGGCCATTAAGTCGTTCATCGACTGGCGACCGGCGCGCTCGGCGGTAAATTTGTATACCAGCCCGACCATCAGCGACATCACCAGGAAACAGACAAACAGCAGCAGGTAGAACTGAATAAAAAGTTTTTTCATACCGAACGCGTGTCCCAGGCCTGCGGCGCAAACAGATAGCCTTTGTTACGGATGGTTTTAATACGAAAGGGTTCAGTGGCGCTGTCGTGTAGCTTTTTACGCAGGCGCGAAATCGCCACGTCAATACTGCGATCCATCCCGTCATAGCTGACGCCGCGCAGGGTTTTCAGCAGGGCGTCACGATTCAGAATTTGCCCGGCATGACTTGCCAGTACCCAAAGCAAATCGAAATCCGCCGTAGAGAGGGCAATGTTTTCATCAAACAGCACGACCTGGCGATTGAGCGCATCAATCGTCAGTGAACCAAAGCGCAACATGCGGTTGTTTTTCGCCGGCGCAGGGGTTTCTTCACTCTGCCCCTGTTGGGACTGCCGCAGATGCAGCCGCAGCCGAGCCAGCAACACCGCTGGGGGAGCCGTTTTGAGGATATAATCCTGCGCGCCCATCTCCAGCGCCAGAATATGGTTCATGTCGCTGTCGAGAGAGGTCAGCAGCACAATCGGCCCCTGCCATTCTGCGCGTAAATCACGACAGATGGACATGCCATCCTTACCGGGCAGCATGATATCCAGCATGACCAGGTCGGGTTGCTGTTCGGCAATGGTCGCTTCCGCCCGATCGCCGCGCGTCTCCACAATCACTTCAATATCATGCCGTCCAAGATAAGCGGCAATCAACGAACCGACTTCGGGTTCATCTTCTACGTAAACGATTTTGTGCATGATTCTTTCTAACGTAAAAAGGAGGAGTAAAGCATAACTTTTCCTGACGCAGAGCTCTATGCAATCACACGAAATATCCTTGAGTAACTGGGATATATTCCGCAAAATATGCAATCATTAACCCTGCGTTTAACGTGAGTTCCGGATTCATTGTGATCACCTTGAGGAGCCAAAGTGTTTGATAAAGAGCTGGCATCAGCGGTATACCGCGATCGCATCTGCTTTAATTACAGTGATTTCCTGTCGGCATCCTGTAAAAAACGATGGAGCTTTGTGGATGCGATCTACGGTGTACTGCCTATATTTGGCATGGTGACACGCAAATCTGCGCACAGCTTGCAGGCGAGTGAAGATCAGCTTAAAGAATTAGCATTACAAATCATTTCAACCCAGGTCAGCGATGAAATTAACATCGCCCGTCTGATTACGCTCGCTGAGCAGCAACAGATTTGCCGCTTCGATATCCAACTGCCGTATCCGTTGTCGGATAAACAGCTGGAGGCGATTCATGAAGAATACCGCAAGCCTGTTGCGCTGACACAGCAGGATGACCTGCTGTGTGTGGTTCTGGGGCAGTCTCACTAAGCCAGCAATTCCCACATCGCAGGAAGGGTTGCCACTACGATTAGCATCATGGCAACCCGTTCTACCGGCTTCAACGCCACCTCATGTCCGCCACGTCGCGCAAAAATAAACAGTAAAATACCTGGAGCATACAGCACCACTGACATAAACAGATGCAGTGGGCCTGATGCATACAACAGCCAGATACCATACAGGCTGGCACCGACACCCACGGCCAGTGCCCAGGGCTTTTGCTGTCCTTTAACGACCTTAATCAAATACAGGCCGACCAGCAGATAGGGCACCAGAATCATTTCAGACGCAATGGTTAACAGGGTGTTGTAATCCGCACCGGTCAGGGCGATAAGGATCAGGCAAACCTGAATGCTGCCGTTGGTCAGCCACAATGAGGCGGCAGGCGCGTTACGTGCGTTCTGGCGGGCAATGCTGCGTGGAAACGCACCTTGCTGTGCGGCGATCAGGGGCACTTCAGCCGCCATAATGGTCCAGCTCAGATAGGCACCACAAACAGAAATAATCAGGCCCACCACGATAATGGCGTTGCCCCAGCTCCCCGTCAGCCGCGTCATTAAGCCTGCCATGGAGGGATTGCGCATTTCCGCCAGCTCAGCACGCGGAACCACACCCAGTGACAGCAGGGTAACCAGTAAATAGACCAGCAGGGCAGCCAGCACGGCCAGCAGCGTGGCGCGTCCGACATCTTTTTTATGACGGGCGCGTGATGACACAACCACCGCACCTTCAACGCCGATAAACACCCACAGGGTAATCAGCATTGTCTGTTTAACCTGTTCCCACAGCGGTACGCCCAGACTCAGCCCGGAAAAATCAAACCGGAAGCGGTCATAATTAAAGGCGATCACGGCCAGCACAATAAACAGCAGCAACGGGACCAGTTTGCCCAGGGTCGCCAGCAGATTAATGCTGGCTGCGGTTTGCACGCCGCGCAGCACCAGCCAGTGCACCAGCCACAGCAATACCGATGCGCCCAGCATGGCCTGCCAGGTATTACCATTGCCAAAGAGGATTCTGTCAGGCGTGTCGGTGAAGAAACTCAGCGCAGAAAAAACAATGACTAAATACGAAACGTTAGCGATAACCGCGCACAGCCAATAACCCCAGGCGGAACAAAAACCAGTGAGTTCGCCAAATCCGGCGCGGGCATAGGTAAAAATGCCACCGTCCAGTTCGGGTTTCAGTCGCGTCAGTAACAGCATGGCCAGCGACAGGAAAATAATGCCCGCGCCGGTGATCAGCCAGCCGATTAACAGGGCCGCCGGACCTGCAACTGCCGCCATGTTTTGCGGCAGGCTGAAAACACCGGCCCCCAGCATTGAGCTGAGTACCAGCGCTGTCAGGGCACTGAGGCCTAATTTTTTCTCCAAAACGTTCTTCCTGCTAGTATAAGTGGCTGGATAACCAGCATAAACACAACGTTATATCGTGATTGTGTTACGTATAACGCGTTTAATACTCTGAAAAACAGGCGGAGGATTTTACGGAGTGCGGTGCGGGATGGCAATGCGTGGTTATGCAAAATCGAGCAGGAATTATGCAAACAGACAGCAGGGCGGCGATCGCCGCCCTGGCGCGTGTTACTTAAACAGGTCAGCCGTTACGGTCAGGTTACCACCGCTCTGGTTCTGCCACTGACGCGTCACATGGTAGAATTTAGCCCCTTTCGCGCCTGCGCGCTTGGCGGTTTCCTGTGAGACTTCAGTCGGCGAACCGAAATGTCCACTGAAGGTCACGGTATCAAACGGCTGCATCTGCGCCGCGGTCACCGCATTCACTTCCTGAATTTCCTTGCCGTCCGGCAACGTTACCGTATAACGCTTACCGGTTGAGCTTTGGGTCTCAAAGAAACGGCCCACGGCGTTGCTTGGGGTTTCGGATGAAGCCACGCCCGGAATTTCAACTTTCTTCGCTTCGGCTCCGCCTGCGGCCAGAGCCGCTTTACCTGCCTGAGAGTCGGCCGGGATGGTGTCCGGGCTCTGTACCACACGTTGCTTGGCATCGGCCTTATAGATGTAGGCCGTCACAAACTGATTGCCGCCAGTATTGGCATCAACCTGACGCACAATAAAGAAGGAGGCTGCGCCTTTTTCTTTCGCGGCTTTGGAAATGGCTTCATTTACCTCAGGCTGGCTTGGGAAAAAGCCGCTGACGGTAACGGTATCGAAAGGCTCCAGACGATAAGCTTCCGCCTTCGGCAGTTCTTTCAGGCCATTGAACATCCGATAGTCGGTTTCCTGGCTGGCTTTAGGGGCATTAGCCTTGTACAGATCGGCGGTCACACGCCAGTTACCGCTGTTACCGTTGCTGTCGTTAATGCCTTGAATGTAATAGGAATCTGCATTCATTTCATCAGCACGCTTTGATACAGCATCAGCCGCATCGCCAATTGCATTAAAACGACCGGTGATATTAATACGTTCGAATGGCTTCAACGCGGCCGCTTGTTCTGGCGTCAGCTCTTTAGCCGCAAACGCATTTGCTGCCAGCAGAGATAACAGGGTAGATGCCAGAATAGTGTTCTTCAGCTTCATAAAAATGATCCTTCGCCTTACGCAAAATGAGTACGAAAACGTGCTGGACTCTTGATGTATAACAGATTAGCCGCTGATTATTACATGTTATAAACACGCTGTCGCAGCCATTTTTTGCGATATCTCTCTTGTTGTGAACCAGATTATTTAATCACAGCGTCACGCGACGCTATTTTGCCTTACGCTTACGACAATAAGATGAATTGACCAGTAAATGTATCGATAAAGTGGTTAATACATTGTTAATTTTGGCTTTTTCCAAAAGGAATATCAGGGCGGAACAGGTGATATTTAGCAGATTATCTGCTGCGAGAGTCTTCGTGCAGTGCGGACAGGCGGAATTGCCGTGCTTCAACTGGATATTACGGCAAATGTGACAGATGTGGGTCTGTGTAGTAGATCGTCCGTAACAATTTCAGTAGGTTTAGATACGATTAGGTTATTGCATTTCATTCACAACGCCTGAAAGCGGGTGTCGTCACGGCATTGTGTACCACAAGGATCATCCTCCTTTAATCGATGAAAGGGAAAACTATGTTAATTGGAATACCCAAAGAGCGATTGGCTAACGAGTCGCGCGTGGCAGCCACGCCCAAGACCGTTGAACAGCTCATCAAGCTGGGTTTCAGCGTGACCATTGAACATGATGCAGGTAAGCGCGCCAGCTTTGATGATGACAGCTACAGGGCCGCTGGCGCTGCGGTGAGTGACAGCCAGCAGGTCTGGCAGGCCGATATCGTGCTAAAGGTCAATGCACCGGATGACGAAGAGATCGCGCTCACCTGCGAGGGCAGTACCCTGGTAAGCTTTATCTGGCCCGCCCAACATCCTGAGCTGCTTGAAAAGCTGGCTGCGCGTCATGTCACCGTCATGGCCATGGATGCGGTGCCGCGTATTTCTCGCGCCCAGTCGCTCGACGCGCTCAGTTCCATGGCAAATATTGCCGGTTATCGCGCCATCGTCGAGGCCGCTCATGAGTTTGGCCGCTTCTTTACCGGGCAAATCACGGCGGCGGGGAAAGTCCCACCGGCTAAAGTCATGGTGATTGGTGCAGGCGTTGCCGGCCTGGCGGCGATTGGTGCGGCAGGCAGCCTTGGTGCCATCGTGCGCGCCTTTGATACGCGCCCTGAAGTCAAAGAGCAGGTCCAGAGTATGGGAGCGGAATTTCTCGAACTGGATTTTGCAGAGGAGGCAGGCAGCGGCGATGGCTACGCCAAAGTAATGTCCGATGCCTTTATTAAAGCTGAAATGGCGTTGTTTGCTCAGCAGGCTCAAGAGGTGGATATCATCGTCACTACGGCGCTGATTCCAGGTAAGCCGGCGCCAACGCTGATTACCGAAGAGATGGTTGCCAGCATGAAGCCGGGCAGCGTTATTGTTGACCTCGCGGCGCAAACCGGCGGCAACTGCGCACTCACCGTTGCCGATCGGGTGACGGTCACAGAGAACGGCGTGAAAATTATTGGCTACACCGATTTACCCAGCCGTTTGCCGACCCAGTCCTCACAGCTTTACGGCACCAACCTCGTCAATTTGATGAAACTGCTGTGTAAAGAGAAAAACGGTGAGATCGATATTGATTTCGATGACGTAGTTATTCGTGGCGTAACGGTCGTGCGTGAAGGCGATGTCACCTGGCCTGCACCACCAATTCAGGTGTCAGCCGCTCCGAAAGCCACCACCACCGCTGCACCTGTGCAGAAAAAGAGCGAGGCTACGGCCGCATCACCACGGCGTAAGTATCTGCTGCTGGCCGTGTTTATCGTGCTGTTTGGCTGCCTGGCCAATGTGGCACCCAGTGAATTTCTCTCGCATTTTACGGTGTTCGCGCTCGCCTGCGTGGTGGGTTACTACGTGGTGTGGAACGTGAGCCATGCGTTGCATACACCGTTGATGTCAGTCACCAATGCCATTTCCGGCATTATCGTGGTGGGGGCCGTACTGCAAATGGGTCATGGCGGCTGGGTCAGTTTCCTTTCTTTTATTGCCGTATTGATCGCCAGTATCAATATCTTCGGTGGCTTCACCGTCACGCAGCGTATGCTGAAAATGTTTCGTAAGGGGTAACCGATGTCTGGCGGATTAGTGACTGCAGCATACATTGTTGCCGCAATACTTTTTATTATGAGCCTTGCGGGTCTTTCAAAACATGAAAGCTCAAGACAAGGAAATATCTTTGGCATCAGCGGCATGGCAATTGCCTTGTTCGCCTCCATCTTCGGCCCGGACAGCAGCAATGTCGTCTGGATTTTGCTGGCAATGATCATCGGCGGCGCCATCGGCATCCGGCTGGCAAAACGGGTTGAAATGACTGAAATGCCCGAACTGGTCGCAATACTGCACAGTTTTGTCGGCCTGGCCGCGGTGCTGGTGGGGATTAACAGTTATATCGATCATGCGCCCGGTCTGCCTGCGGTGATGGAAAACATCCACCTCAGTGAAGTGTTTATCGGCATTTTTATTGGCGCGGTCACCTTTACCGGTTCCCTGGTCGCTTTCGGTAAGCTGTGTGGCAAACTGTCGTCGCGGCCGCTGATGCTGCCACACCGCCATAAGCTGAATCTGCTGGCGTTGGTGGTGTCGTTCCTGCTGTTGGTCTGGTTCGTTAACACTGACAGTCCCGGCGCGCAGGGATTTGCCCTGTTTGTCATGATGGTGATCGCACTGGCGTTTGGCTGGCATCTGGTCGCTTCCATCGGCGGGGCAGATATGCCGGTGGTGGTGTCCATGCTGAACTCCTATTCCGGGTGGGCGGCGGCGGCGGCTGGTTTTATGCTCAGCAACGATCTATTGATCGTGACAGGCGCGCTGGTGGGGTCGTCGGGGGCGATTCTCTCTTTCATTATGTGTAAGGCCATGAACCGGTCGTTTATTAGCGTGATTGCAGGCGGCTTCGGCAGCGACAGCAGCGCGGTAGCGGACAGTGAAGAGGCTGGAGAGCACCGTGAAATCAGCGCGGAAGACACGGCTGAAATGCTTAAAGCGTCCAGTAGCGTCATTATCACGCCCGGCTACGGCATGGCGGTGGCGCAGGCGCAATATCCGGTGGCGGAGATCACGGAAAAGCTGCGTGCCCGTGGCATAAAAGTACGATTTGGTATTCATCCGGTCGCCGGGCGTTTACCCGGTCATATGAATGTGCTGCTGGCAGAGGCAAAAGTGCCTTATGACGTGGTACTGGAGATGGACGAAATCAATGATGATTTCAGCGACACGGATACGGTACTGGTCATCGGGGCCAACGACACAGTCAATCCCGCCGCTCAGGACGATCCCGGTAGCCCGATTGCCGGTATGCCGGTGCTTGAAGTCTGGAAGGCGCAGAATGTGATTGTGTTTAAGCGCTCGATGAATACCGGTTACGCCGGCGTCCAGAATCCCCTGTTCTTTAAAGAAAACACCCATATGCTGTTTGGTGATGCCAAAGCCAGCGTGGAAAATATCCTGAAAGCGCTGTAATAAAAAAGGGCGACTCACCGGGTCGCCCTTTTTGCAGTAAGAAGGATCAGTCGTTCTCGTCTTCGTCATCCAGCGTAATCGGTGAAACAAAATCATCCGGTTTTATCGCCAGCAGGTCACAGCGCAGATGATCGATGACCTGTTCAGCCGTGTTACCCAGGAAAGCCGCTGACAACCCGGTACGGCCGATAGTGCCCAGGACAACAATTCCCGCGTCCAGATGTAACGATAATTCGGGGATCACTTCTTCCGGTAAGCCTTTTTCAACATGCGTAAATTCTTCACTGATGGAGAATTTCTGCCGCAAGGCTTTCATCGCCACCAGGTGCTGACCGCGGATGGCGTCGTTGTACACGCTGGGATCAAAGTCGGGCAGCTCAATGGCGATATTGATAGGCGTAATGGGATAGGCACCGACCAGGTGAACTTCGGTATGGTTAACGCTTTCTGCCAGTTTGACGGTTTCGCGGATTAATTTCTGATTCAGTGCATCATGGTGAGGTTCTTCACTGGCAAGGTTAACCGCCACCAGTGCTTTGCCGCCTTCGGGCCAGGGCTGATCTTTAACCATCCACACCGGGCAAGGGCACTTGCGTAACAAATGCCAGTCCGTGGGGGTAAAAATTACCGCCTCCAGCCGATCGTGTTGATGTGCCATCTTAAGCACTAAATCATGCTGGTGCGCCAACACTTCCTGGATAATGGCCTCATAAGGGCGATTGTGCCAGATCACTTTGATATCGATATCCACGCCAGCATCCAGATAGGCTTTGGCCTGTTCACGTATCCACTCTGAGCGCTGGCTGATCACGCCCTGACGCATGGAGGTACGCTCATCCGGTGAGAGCAGGGTGGTCATTTCATATGAGAAGTCGTAGATAGGCAGAAAAGCTTTGATTTTGCCGCCGATAAGCTGGTTGAGATATACCGCACGTCGCAGCGCGGGCTGGTCATCCTGTTGCGGATCGATGGCGACCAGAATATTTTGATACTGGGACATAGGCTACTCTCCTTAAACCAAAGCGACTGGATTAAAGATAGCCTATGTTAAGTGCACTAAGAAAGTGAAAAAGATGTAGCCGGATCAATAAAATAAGATTTATTAACCCGGCTTATCTGTCAGGCGGCCTGGTGACTTTGACCCGCCAGACCTTCCAGCATGGCGTGGTTCTCAATGGTGATATATTTGCCTTTCACGGCCAGCATGCCGGATTTCTGAAAGCGGCCCAGTAAACGGCTAATGGTTTCAACGGTTAAACCCAGATAGTTGCCGATATCGCCACGCGTCATGGTCAGACGGAACTCACGCTGGGAGAAACCACGCTGGCCGTAACGGCGGGATAAATTCCAGATAAAGGCCGCCAGGCGCTCCTCTGCGTTTTTCTTCGACAGCAACAGGATCATGTCCTGATCGCCTTTGATTTCGCCACTCATCAAACGCATCATCTGCTGACGCAGAGCAGGCATTTTGCCCGACAAATCATCCAGCGTATCAAAGGGGATTTCACAGACCATCGCCGTTTCCAGCGCCTGGGCAAAGCTGGGATGGCTGGCATTCATAATGGCATCAAAGCCGACCAGATCGCCGGCGAGGTGGAAGCCGGTAATTTGCTCATCGCCCTGTTCGGTAATGGTATAGCTTTTAATGGTGCCGGAACGAATAGCATAAAGCGATCGTAGGTCGTCACCCGCTTTGAACAGCGTATGGCCTTTTTGAATGGGTTTCTTTCGCTCAATAATGTTATCAAGCTGGTCCAGCTCATGTTCGTTAAGTGTGAAAGGGATGCATAACTGGCTGATGCTGCAATCCTGGCAGTGAATCGCACAACCGCCTGACTGTATACGTTTTTCAGGGAACATAATGGTTTGCTCGACGATAATTGACTGTGGTCAATTTTACCATTTTTTGGTCGTAAAGGAACTCATCCGAGCAGTTTTTAGGCCTACAGAAAGTGTGGTTTGTTAACGGCGGCTAAAGGCTGTTCTGACGGGCTTTTTTGATGTCAAAGTGTAACCTTCGTAAATAAATGTTTACGCTTTTTTGATCTAAAACAGAATCCATCTTCACTGTCATGCCTGGCGAAAACGTTAAAAACGGGATTAGCGCAGACTTTCCCGATTTTGCTACTATTCGGGTTATATACAATTTTGCGTCATATCATTTAACAGGGGCGAGCCATGAACCTTGACGATGACAATCTGTTCCGTGACGCGATGAATGACGTTACGCCACTGAAGGATGCGGATAATACGCTGTGGAATAATCTCTCCGCCAGCAAGAAAACCCGCCAGCCGCCGCCAGAACAGGAAGATGAAAATTTTTTAACCCGCGGCTATCTGGACATTATCCCGCTGGATCAGCCGCTGGAATACAAAGCTGAAGGTATTCAGCAGGGTGTGCTAGATAAATTACGCAAAGGCCAGTATGCGCTGGACGCCAGCCTTAATTTACTGCGTCAACCCGTGGAAGCCTGCCGGCAGAACCTGTTTACGTTTATTCGGGACGTGCGACAAGCCGGGTTTCGCAACCTGCTAATCATTCATGGTAAAGGGCGCGACAGCGAATCCCACGCCAATATCGTGCGCAGTTATCTTGATCGCTGGCTGCGCGAACTGGATGAGGTACAGACGTTTTGTGTGGCGCAAAAGCAGCATGGCGGGGCGGGCGCGCTTTACGTCGGATTGCGTAAGACCGAAAAAGCGCGCCAGGAAAACTGGGAGCGACATGCAAAACGCAGTCGCTAGCTGTGAAACTTACGAATGGTGCTCATAAGCACTTCAGCGCTCAGGCTTAAAGTATCGCCAGTGCGGGTGATAATACCGACCGGTTCGCCAGGCCCGGGAGAGGTAATCGGCAGCGAGAACAGGGCATTGTGGCTGAGATCTTCCTTAATGGCACCTGAAGGCACAAACCAGATGTAGTCATAGCGCAGCGCCAGCTGGCGTGCCAGTGAGGTTGAGGATGTCTCAACGCAGTGCGGCGGCAAACAACAGCCTTGTTCATCCAGCATCTGCTGCGCAAGACGGCGCGGTGCAGTTCCTTCGGGAGAGATGACCACCGGCCACTGCATCGCGCGCGACAACGTGACATTGTCACTTAACAGAGGATGTTCGGGCCTGACGACCAGCTTTAACGACTCCAGAAACAGAAGCTCATACGTTAAGCCGGTCATCATCTCTTTGTCGGCCATGCGACCAATACCAATGTCAAATTCACCGGCTCTCAGCCCGGCCAGTAACACATTGTTATGTAACGTGGCCACCTGAATGGTGGTATTGGGGCGCAGCTGATGAAAGCGATCGAGAATCTGTGGCAGCATGCCCATGGCGGCCGTGGTCAGCGCGCCAAGGCGGATAATCACCGGACGCTCATTAATCTGTTCGTTAAAGCTCTGGCCGGCATGGTTCAGTGCATCCAGCACTTTTACCGCATGGGTCAGAAACTGCTCCCCCATGGTGGTGAGCTGTGCGCCCAGTCGGCCACGTTCAAACAGCCTGACGCCTGTCAGTTCCTCTAATTCGTTAAGGGTTTTAGAGAGTGCAGGCTGGCTGAGACTCAATGTCTCGGCTGCACGCCCCAGCGTTCCCTGCTGCGCAACGGCAACAAAGGCATGTAAATGACGCAAGCGAATGCGCTGATTGAAAAGGATATTTTTTTCCATTTCCCAAACTTAATGACATTGCCAGGTGACTGGCAACTATTTAAACCGGATTTTGTTAACTTTGCTGCAAATATTTATTAACAAAGTGTACTTTTTGACGGTAATCCCTGTAAGTTATTGATAATAAATACCTGCGCTACGATTCCTTTCGTCATGGCCTGCGCGCAGTCGCTGTAAAATCATCGACTTAATTATCCGCTTGTTGAATGATTATTATTTGCATGCAAAATTCTGCGTTTTATCATTAACGATCGGCTATCATAAGCGCCGTTTTTTCTACCAAAACTGATGGTTTATTTCGTTAAGGAGAGGTTGCCCGTGAGCAGCGTTGAGGCGGTAGATGTTCGCCGGTTAATCAATCAGGGTAGCCTGAGCGGTGGCCAGATTCGATTGATTGTCCTCTGTTTTATCGTGGTCGCCCTCGATGGCATGGATATCGCCATTATGGGCTTCATCGCCCCCTCGCTGAAAACGGCCTGGAACGTGACCAATTCGCAGTTGGGCGTGGTGATCAGCGCGGCACTCATCGGCCTGGCGCTGGGCGCAATGGTTGCCGGGCCGCTGGCTGACCGTTTTGGCCGTCGCTTAATGATTATTTTCAGCGTGCTTTTTTTCGGCCTGTGGACGCTGGCCACCGCGTTTTCCCATTCCATTGAACAGATGGTACTGTTCCGCTTTTTGACCGGGCTGGGGCTGGGCGCAGCCATGCCGAACGTCAGCACGCTGGTTGCCGAATATGCCCCTGAACGCCGACGCTCGTTTATTATCACCGTGGTGTTCTGCGGCTTCACCTTTGGTGCAGCCAGTGGCGGATTTGCCGCGTCCTGGCTGTTGCCGCGCTACAACTGGCATTCCGTCCTGTTATTAGGCGGCATTCTGCCGCTGTTGGTGCTGCCGGTATTAGTAAAGCAGCTTCCTGAATCCGTGCGTTTCCTCATTAGCCGGGGTGCGCCAGCAGAACGCATCCGAACCATTCTGGAACGTATTATCCCTGGCAGCACCCACTCGCATAGCCAGTTTCACGCCTCTGAAGCGGACGCTGCGCTGCCTGAAAAGAATGCCATCGCGACGGTGATTTCCCCCCGTTATCGCACCGGCAGCCTGATGCTGTGGGGCGGCTATTTTATGGGACTGTTTCTGGTCTATCTGATAGGCAGCTGGCTGCCTTCCTTGGTGAGTAAGCAGGGGATGACCGTTACCCAGGCCGCGATTATTACTGCGATGTATCAAGCGGGCGGCACGCTGGGTTCCTTATTTGCCGGATGGTTGATGGACCGGTTCAATGCCAACCTGGCGTTGGCCGTCATCTACTTTTGCGGTGGCATTGCCATTGTGGCGTTAGGGTTCTCACCGGCACAGGTCACCATAATGAGCAGCATTGCCTTTTTTAGCGGCTTCTGTTTTAACGGAGCCAACACCGGCATGAATGCCTTATCAGCCAGCTATTATCCCACTCATGCCCGCGCGACCGGCTCCAGCTGGATGCACGGTGTTGGACGACTCGGTGCCATCCTGAGCGCGTTTGTGGGGGCCGAAATGCTGACGCTGGGCTGGTCTTTCAACCTGATCTTTTTACTGCTGGCGATTCCGGCCGTGCTCACGACGATAATGCTGGTGATTAAAAACCGTTATGGTTTTAAGCCGATCACAAATTCATGATATTTTCCGCTGGCGACAACGCGTTGGATTACAGTAGCTGCAACGCTCACGCTGTCAGGTGGTTATTATGGATAACTTTTTAAGTGCGGATGCCATCCGTACCGGCTTTTCAAGGGCAATGTCGGACATGTATCAGCAAGAGGTGCCGCTCTACGGCACGCTGATGCAGTTAGTCATAGAGGTTAATCAGGATACGCTGGCGGCAGATAGTGCATTGCAACAACGCTTAACCCAGGCTGATGAGATGAGCCGTTTAAACCTGGAACGTCACGGCGCGATTCGCGTCGGCAGTGCTGAAGAGCTGGCCATGTTGCGCCAGATGTTCGCTGTGATGGGCATGTTCCCGGTAGGCTATTACGACCTTTCTCAGGCGGGCGTGCCGGTTCACTCAACCGCTTTTCGTCCCATTGATGACGAGGCACTGCGGCGCAATCCCTTCCGTATCTTCACCTCATTACTGCGACTGGAACTCATCGAGGATCAGGCGCTGCGCGACGAAGCCACAACTATCCTGGCTTCGCGGGATATTTTCACCGCAGGCTGCCGCGCGTTGATTAAACAGCATCAGCAGCAGGGCGGACTGACCGAGGCGCAGGCGCAGCAGTTTATCGACGAGGCGTTAGAAACCTTTCGCTGGCACTCACACAGCCTCGTTGAGAGTAAAACCTATCAGGCGCTCAATCAGCAACACCGGTTGATTGCCGACGTGGTGTGTTTCCCTGCCTGTCATATCAACCATCTTACGCCACGCACGCTGGACATTGACCGCGTCCAGGCGTTAATGCCGGCACGCGGTATCGATCCCAAAGCGGTTATTGAAGGCCCACCACGGCGCAGCGTCCCCATTTTACTGCGTCAGACCAGTTTTAAAGCGCTGGAAGAACCTGTGGTTTTCAAAGATGGCTATCAGGGCACCCACACTGCGCGTTTTGGTGAGATTGAACAGCGCGGTGCCGCCTTAACGCCGCAAGGGCGCGCGCTTTACGATCGGCTGCTGAATGAGGCCGGTAGCGGGGCTGACAATCAACAGCATCAGCAGCAGTTGACCGCCGTATTTCAGGCTTTCCCGGATAACGAAACGCAACTGCGCCTGGCGGGACTCGCCTGGTTTCATTATCGCCTCAGTGACAAGGGGCAGGCGGAACCGCCTCGGCACGGTGAATCACTGGATAGCCTGATCGACCAGGGTCGGGTGCTGGCCGATCCCATTATTTATGAGGATTTTCTGCCGGTGAGTGCGGCAGGTATTTTTCAGTCTAACCTTGGGGATAAAACGCAGGCGCGTTCTGCGGGTCAGGCAAGCCGCAGCAGCTTTGAAACCGCACTGGGTTGTGCCGTACTGGACGAAATGGCGCTGTACGCCGCACGACAACAAGCCTCACTACAGCGGTGTGGCATACAGGCATAACAATATCGGGGCGGCTATCGCCCCGATTTACTCAGCTACTGCAACCGGGAATCGCGTATCAGCGTATATTTCCCCGGGCCCAGCAACATAATGATAAAGGCTCCCAGCAGGAATAGCGCTTCGGTTTCCAGCGCCCAGGCTCCCACGTCCGTGCGGTGCCAGACCGCCCCGGTTTTTACCAGCAGCGTCGCCACCACCATATTTACCGCAATGATAAACGCCGCAGGCCGCGTCATGAATCCCACAATCAGCATGAGCGGAGCAACTATTTCACCCAGCCATGCGCCCCAGGCAAGAAAGCCCGGCAGGCCGTGCTGTCGCAGCAGGTGAGCAATCCAGCCCACGCCGTGTACCAGCTTGAACTCACCGTGAAACAGCAGTAATCCACCCAACGTCAAACGTAACAACAGCTTGCCAAAATCAGGATGATCGGTCATTCGAACAAAAAGTTGATTGATGCCACTGAACATTTTCCGTTCCTCTAACGGGTTAAACGATACGCTGTACTAAACACACGTTCGCGGGTAGCGGTCAACGATGGCGTGCGTAACCGGTGCGTTTTAGGCGTATTTACCGTTCCCCTTTCTGGACAACGGCAAATTGCCTGAAATAATGACAGCGGACGCAGACAAGGAACAACGCATGAAAAATGAAAAGGGCCTGAAGATCACCCTCGCTGACGGAGAGCTGCAGGGCGGCATTGATGAGGGCATCTTCGTGTTTAAAGGCATTCCCTACGCTGCACCGCCAGTGGGGGAACAACGCTGGCGTGCGCCCCAGCCGGTACTCCCCTGGCAGGGTGTACGACGCGCGCTGCACTTTTCTGCCGCGAGCTGGCAGAACCGCGACTATTGTCTTGCCATGGGCGGGGGCGATCCCGGTGATTTCAGCGAGGACTGTCTTTACCTGAATGTCTGGACGCCAGAGCTGCGACCAGAAAAACCCTTGCCGGTGATGGTGTGGCTGCACGGTGGCGGTTTCACGATCGGTTCGGGTGGTCTGGCCCCCTATAATGGCAAACCGCTGGCCTCACGCGGGGCGGTGATCGTCACGATTAACTACCGACTGGGCCATCTGGGCTTTTTTGCGCATCCGGCCATGGAAAATGAGCAGGCGGCGAGCGGCACACTTCATAATTTTGCCCTGCTGGATCAGATCGCGGCATTAAAATGGGTACAGCAGCACATTCACGCCTTTGGCGGCGATGCCAGTAACGTTACGCTATTCGGTGAATCCTCGGGCGCACGTAGCGTGTTATCACTTTGCTGCTCACCGCTGGCGACCGGTCTTTTCCACAAAGGGATAGTGCAAAGTGCCTACAGCCTGCCTGACGTTCCCCGCGCTGCAGCGCTTAAGAAAGGGGTGAAGGTCGCCACCGGTTTGGGTTTACCCGCTGATGCCAGCATGGAACAGCTCCGCGCGCTGCCTGCCGATGCCTTTTGGGCCCTGGACAGCCGCTATGGACTCGGCCCGGTTGCTATCGCGGGCGATACGGTTCTGCCTGCCCCTGTGCTGGAGACCTTTATGGCCGGACGCCAGCATCCTCTGCCGCTGATGGCAGGAAGCAACAGCGACGAGGCCAGCGTGCTGGAGTATTTTGGCGTCGATGCCGCCACCGTGGTAGATCGGATTCGCCGCCAAAACCGGTTGAGCTATCGTGTGCTGAAGTGGATTTACCGTGTTGAGCAGGATGCGCTGCTCGGGCGTGCCGCAGCACGCGATATGACCTTTACGCTTCTTCCCTGGCTGGTGATGCGGGCACAGCAAAAAGTCGCTATGCCTGGCTGGCGTTACTGGTTTGATTACGTCTCTGAAAATGCCCGGGATCTCTATCCGCACGGCACCTGGCACGGTAATGAAATTCCCTACGTGATGAATACCCTTGAGAACATGCCCGTAATCAGTGAAGACCGCTGCTTCACGGCTGCAGACCGCGCCTTTGCGCAGCAGGTTAGCGACTACTGGTTCCGCTTCGCCCGCGACGTGAACAGTAAGACGACGCAGCTTGACGGAGAACGCTCATGGCCCATCTGGCGCGCTGACAATGACGTGACAATGTCACTTGGTGGCGAGGGTAAAGCGTCATTTAGGCTGCTGCGGGGCTTTATGCGTCGCCGCCTGTCTCTGTTTCGCCTGATGATGTCGCGAATGGTGCGGCTGTAGGGGCAGATTCGTCAGTACCGGATGCACTTGCGGCCACCGCCGGGCCTGATTTTCACTGCAGGCTATGATTTCTTGCCACGCAGCCGTGACCGCATAAAAAAGTATAACAATACCGTTACATTTTCGGCTTTTCTGCCGATATATCCCATACGCCCGGTTTTACGGGTTAACGTTTAAGGGATTTCAGTATGGGTATGCTTAAAAATTTCACTATTCGCGCGGTAATGCTGACGATACTCGGGCTGTTTTGCCTGCTGTGGAGCGGTATCGGTCTGTTCAGCATTCATTCACTTACGTCATTAAGTGACGGCAATGATGTCGACCGCCATATCGTTGAGCAGATGACCGCGTTGAGTAAAGGTAACGATCAGTATTTTCGTATGATCACGCGTTTGTCGCGCGTAATGGAGAAAAAAACGGCCGGTGTGGCGCAAAACGATGAGGCTTTTGCGCCCGTACAACAGGCATTAGACAGCATGTCTCAGCAGTTAACCCTGTTTAAACAGCTTTCTCCTGGCCCGATGGACCCTGCCGTTGCCAATGACGTGATTGATAAATGGCAAAAATTGCTCGACCAGGGCGTTACTGTCCAGCTTCAGCGTGCCCGTCAGGATTCGCTGGATGTCTATCGCCAACAGGCGAATGACGTCACGCCCGCGCTGAGCCGTGCCTTCGGTGCCAGTACTGAAAACTTCAATAAAGTGGCCAGCGTAAAACTGGGGCAAACGCGCGTCGAAGTCGATCGTCTGACCGCGATGACGAAAACAATGATTTCAGTCACGGTGGTGATTGGCTTGCTGATTCTGCTGTTTACCGACCGTTATCTGGTCAAAATGCTGGTCAAGCCGCTGGAAAAAATTCGCGAGCATTTTTCAGTGATTGCCAAAGGCGACCTGAGCAAACCCGTCGAGGATATGGGCCGTAACTGCGTCGGTAAACTGGTGCCGCTGTTGAGCGCCATGCAGGACAGTCTGCGCGAAGCCGTCAGTGCTATTCGCAGCGGTACGGAAAATATTTCACGCGGTGCCGCCGAGATTTCCATTGGTAATAACGATCTGTCATCCCGCACCGAAGAGCAGGCCGCCGCGCTGGAGCAAACCGCTGCCAGTATGGAACAACTGACGGCGACCGTGAAATTCAATGCGGAAAATGCACGTCAGGCCAGCACGCTGACCGAAGCGGCAACGGTAACGGCGAAACAGGGCGGCAGCCTGGTGGGTGAAGTGGTGACCACCATGAACGGCATCTCTGACAGTTCGAAGAAAATTGCAGAGATCACCAACGTCATCAACAGCATTGCTTTCCAGACCAATATTCTGGCGCTCAACGCCGCAGTGGAAGCGGCCCGCGCTGGCGAACAGGGCCGTGGCTTTGCGGTAGTAGCCAGTGAAGTCAGAAACCTGGCGCAGCGCAGCGCCGGTGCAGCGAAAGAGATCGCCAGCCTGATTGCCGATTCGGTTGAGCGCGTGGAAAAGGGCGCCCAGTTGGTCAGCACCACCGGCGGCACCATGAGCGGTATCCTGAAGTCGGTTCAGGATGTTGATGCGATCATGAAGCAAATCGCCGAGGCTTCAGAAGAACAAAGCAAAGGCATTTCGCAGGTCGGCACGGCGGTGACCGAAATGGACAGCGTGACGCAGCAAAACGCCGCGCTGGTCGAAGAAGTGTCTGCCGCTGCCAGTGCGCTGGCCCTGCAAACGGAAGCCTTGCAGGCTTCGGTGGCGCAGTTCCGTTTGTCCAGTGATGCGCCAGCGGCACTCGTGACCAGCCGAAAACCGCCATCAACACCGGCCAGCCCATCGGCACCTCTTCAGCCGAAAACCGCCACCGCGGATAACGGCGACTGGGTAACGTTCTAAGCGAAACCTGTGCACCGCCTTCATCGCGAAGGCGGTGTTTTACAACGGCCTTCCTGATGAACTATTCCGCTGCCAGATAGCACAGCTTCTCTGCCACCTGATAGGACTTCACAAACGAGGTGACGGGCAGAAACTCGAAGCGTGAATGAAAGTTATGCGCGCCCGTAAAGAAGTTCGGTGTTAATAATCCTTTGGCAGAAAGCGCTGCACCATCGGTACCGCCACGCATAGGGATCACTTTGGGCGCAATATCCAGTTCGCGCAGGGCAGCAAAAATCAGATCAACGGCCCGACGATCGTCACCAATAGCGTTGCTAATGTTGCTGTAAATATCGCGAACGGTCATCTCTACCTTGCCCGTGGGATAGCGTGCGGCGATAAGCTCGACAACCTGTTGAAGCTGCTGTTTTCGTGCCGCGAAACTTGTCAGATCGAAATCGCGAATCGATGCGTTAAGCGTTGCAACACTGGCGTTGGCCTGCATTTCGTTAAACCAGATATAGCCTTCACGGCCCTCTGTATGTTCCGGCGTCGCCTGCCTGTCAAAGTGGCTGATAAAATCGTGGGCCATCAGCAAGGGGTTAACCAGCACGCCTTTCCCCGACATCGGATGCGCCGGTACGCCGGTAAAGCGGATTTCCGCTGCGGCCGCGTTGAAGTTCTCATACACCACTTCGCCCAGTTCACAGCAGTCAATCGTCCAGGCAAAATCCACGTTAAAGCGGGCTTCAAGATCCAGCGCTTTAGACCCGCGCAGGCCGATCTCCTCGTCGGGGACGAATGCCACCACCACATCGCCGTGTTTGCCCTGTAAATTCTCCATCAGCGTCATGACGACGCTCACCGCCGCTTTATTATCCGCCCCTAATACGCTGGTGGCGTCGCTGAAAATAATCGGCTGACCGGTGTAGGGCGCGATCTCCGGATGCGCATCCCGACGCAGCCAGATGTCCTGTTGCGGGTTCAGGCAGAGATCCTCTCCTTGCCAGGTCAGGATCTGTGGATGGATGTCAGGGGACAGCCCGACGTCAACCGTATCGATGTGCGTAATAAACCCAATGCGAGGCGCGCCAGGGCAGTTGCCCGGTTTTACCGCGGTCACAGTGGCATGTTCATCAATCACAACCTGCTCAAGGCCCAGCTCGCGCAATTCGTCCGCCAGCAGCTTCGCCATCGCGTGCTGGCTCGGGGTACTCGGCAATGTGCTGGACCTGGCATCACTTTGACTGCTTACCGCCAGGTAACGAAAAAAACGCGTGATCAGTTGCGTCTGAAGTTTGTCGGTCATCACTAATCCTTATTAGTTGACGTACTGCGGGGTTCGCTATGGTGGAGATTCATGCTATCTATCAAACATCTAAATAATTCATTTAGATATTCTGACTAACGGAAGTCAACAGAAAGCGAGGACAATAATGAGAAACAGGCTAACGACCCTGGCACTGCTTACTGCGGGTATTGCTCTGGCGAGCGGCGTCAATGCGAAAACGTTGGTGTACTGCTCAGAAGGCTCCCCGGAGAACTTTAATCCGCAACTTTACACCTCGGGAACCAGCGTGGATGCCAGCGCAGTGCCGGTATTCAACCGCCTGGTAGATTTTAAGCCTGGCACAACGGAACTGATTCCGAGCCTGGCAGAGCGGTGGGACATCAGTCCCGACGGTAAGGTTTATACCTTCCATCTGCGTCATAACGTCAAATTCCAGAGTAATAAGCTGTTTACGCCCAGCCGCGCGTTTAACGCGGATGATGTGATCTTCTCTTTTATGCGCCAGATGGACAGTAAAAATCCCTATCATGCGGTATCGGGTGGCAACTATTCCAACTTTGACAGCCTGGAGTTGGCGACGCTCATCACCCACATCGATCGCGTAGATGACCATACCGTGCGCTTTACGCTGGCTCATCCTGAAGCCCCTTTTCTTGCCGATCTGGCCTGGTATTTTGCCTCCATCCACTCTGCTGAGTACGCTGACAAAATGCTGAAGGCGGGCACGCCTGAGAAGGTCGATATGGACCCGATCGGTACCGGGCCTTTCCAGTTGGTTCAGTATCAAAAAGACTCACGCATTCTGTACAAGGCGTTTCCTGACTACTGGCAGGGAAAAGCCAAACTTGATCGGCTGATTTTCAGCATCACACCTGATGCGGCGGTCCGTTATGCCAAGCTGGAAAAAAATGAGTGTCAGGTGATGCCGTTCCCGAATCCGGCCGATCTCGAAAAAATGCGGCAGAACAAGGACATCACCCTGAAGCAGGCGGCAGGATTGAACACGGGGTTCCTGGCGTTTAATACCACCAAAGCGCCGACAGATAATGTAAAAGTCCGCCAGGCGCTGGCTATGGCGATAAACAAGCCGGCCATCATTGAGGCGATTTTTAAAGGCACAGGTACGGTTGCCAAAAACATCCTTCCGCCGGGTGTATGGAGCGCGGACAAGGATCTTAAGGATTATGACTACGATCCAGAAAAGGCAAAAGCACTGCTGGCAGAGGCTGGCGTAAAGCCGGGTACGGAAATCGCGCTGTGGGCAATGCCGGTTCAGCGCCCTTACAATCCCAACGCGCGCAGGATGGCGGAGATGATTCAGGCTGACTGGGCTAAAGTCGGCATTAAAGCCAATATCGTCAGTTATGAATGGGGTGAATACCTTAAACGCGTGCGCAGCGGCGAACATCAGGCCGCGCTGATGGGCTGGACCACTGCGACGGGCGATCCTGATAACTTCTTCGGGCCGCTCTACAGCTGTACCTCGGCGAAAGGCGGTTCAAACTCTTCAAAATGGTGCTATCAGCCGTTTGAAACGCTGATCACCCAGGCGCGGGCCGAACCGGATCAAAGTAAAAGGACCAGCATGTACCTGCAGGCACAGCAGATGATGCATGATCAAATGCCTGCCGTCATGATTGCGCACTCGACCATTTACGAGCCAGTCCGCAATACGGTCAGCGGCTATGAAGTCGATCCTTTTGGCAAACACATCTTTTATCAGGTCGATATTAAACAGTAACCCATGCTGTGCAGGCTCACAGGGATGTGCGCCGTTTTGCCTGCAAAATATCAGATATGTTGTACATTTAAGAGGTGTTTGATACGAAGTAAGGAAATAGCAATGGCAAACGGTTGGGCTTCAGAAGGGGCGGTACAGGAACAGATCGACAGTACGGTCAACGACGGTATTGAACGCGTACGTCAGTCGCTTGGCCAGGGAGAAAGCGCCACAGAGTGTGAACTTTGCGGTGAGCCGATTCCGGCTGCCCGTCGTCAGGCACTGAAAGGCGTGCGCTACTGTGTCGCCTGTCAGGAAAAAATCGATAAGCAACAAAAAGACAGCAGTCTGTATAACCGTCGCGGCAGTAAAGACAGTCAGCTACGTTAAGCTCAGGAGCCCGGCATGGCCAGGCCACTGCCAATAAACCAGGCGAGAAAACCGATACCGGCCACGATGATAGCGATGGGGAACAACAGACCAATTCTCATGTTTATCCTGTCAGGGTTGTTAGGGATGAATATTCAGGGACCATGTTATTCCGGGGCTACGCCAGCCGTAGCACGGCACGATGGTTCTTCAGCAACGTAAACAGCTCAAACTGGGTCGCTTCATTAACCGAACGCTGCAGCTCGCCTTTGGTGTACATCATCGTGTGGATATGGCCCAGTTGACGCCACACGACAACGGCAGAGGCGATGAGTGCGCATGAATCCTCTGCCTGAACACATTCTACTGTGGCATGGTGTGTGTCGTCTAAGTCATTAACAAAAATTTTCAACCCATCCGCGGGTAAAATTGCCCGAAAGTCTTCCAGCATCACCTGGCTGACGTTACGCGATAAATAGAGCGTTAACCATTTTCTCGTCATCATGACACCTGACGTTAATTATTTTCTCTGTTATACGGGGTAAACAGATGTAATGGAAGTGTTGAGATTATTGAGGTGATATTAAGTTCTGCGTAGTAACCGACGGGCTTTATAACCCGCAGGTTAAATTCTATTGGCCTAAATCAATGCGCGATACGTTTTTTGAACAATGAGCGATGCATTTTAATTAAGCATTTAATACAACACGTTTAAACCTGTTGATCCTGCACCGCTGGGCGTAACGACCATAAAAAAGGCTAAGAATATAAGCTTAAGGATTGCAGGTATTTTCAGGGGGCATTTTATCGTTGACTGGCGGGTAAACAGGGCCGGGGACTTACTTCAGCCAGACCGATGTCCGGTACGTCAGGCTGGACGGTGCATGACTGTTCAGCAATCTGACCGTTTTCGGTGAGGCGGAACGCAGCGCTATTTCTCAGAATGTCAGAGTGATTCACCCTGATAAGCGGCTATTTAGCAGGGCCTGGAAGGGCACCGGAGTTTTACGTCGCACGGTCTGTGATCTTATTTGAGACGAGCGTGACGGGGAGCAGTAAATAACATCAGGCTCCAGATAAAATCTGAAGCCTGTTATTATCAGCCATTAGAACGTAACTGTGGATAACGTTTGAAAATACAGACACACCATAATAGTGCGGCCAGACCAATCATCGCCCCCACATTACCCACATCAGACAGACTCATATAAGCGCTAACCTGACTGCCTAACAGCGCACCCGCGCCGATACCGATATTATAAATACCGGACATTAATGACATCGCCACATCCGTGGCATCAGGGGCCAGAGACAGCACGCGGATTTGCATCCCCAGGCCGATCATCATCATGGCCATTCCCCAAATCACGCACAGGGTAATGATAGCCCCAGGGCGAACAGCCGCGAAGATTAACAGCCCCATGCACAGGGTCACCAGGGCAATAGCGGCAATCAGCAGTGCAGAGGGGAATTTTTTACCCAGCGAGCTGAACAACAGGCTGCCGACAATGCCCGCCGAACCAAACAGCAGCAGCAGTAACGTCGTGAACCCCTCGCTGGCGTTGGCGACAAGCTGCATAAAGGGCTCAATGTAGCTGTAAGCGGTGTAGTGCGCGGTCACCACCAACGTCACCAGCAGATACATTCCCACCAGCGCCGGACGGCGGAACAGCAGGGGAACGCTGCTGAGCGATCCCGTGTGCTCGCTGGGCAGCCGGGGTAATATGCGGACCAGCATAATCATCAGCACCAATCCAGACAGTCCGATCACGCCGAACGTGGTACGCCAGCCCAATGCCTGGCCCACAATACGGCCGATAGGCACGCCCAGCACCATCGCCAGCGCAGTCCCGGTCGCCAGCATGCTCAGCGCCTGGGTCTTTTTACCTGCAGGCGCAACGCGAATGGCCAGCGAAGCCGTAATGGACCAGAACACGGCGTGGGATAGCGCAATGCCAATACGTGACACGATCAGGGAGCTAAAGCTCCATGCAAACGTCGAGAGCACATGGCTGGCAATAAAGACGCTAAACAGCACCGTTAACAGTAACCGGCGCTCAAAATTTCGCGTCAACAGCATCAAAGGCAGTGACAACAAGGCCACCACCCAGGCATAGATCGTCAGCATAATCCCCACTTCCGATGTTTTCATCGAAAAGCCTGCAGCAATATCTGAAAGCAATCCCACCGGCACGAACTCGGTAGTATTAAAAACAAAAGCGGCGATGGCCAGCAGCACCACGCGTAGCCAGGCCGTTTTACGGGAAACAGTTGTTGATGGCATGAGAAGTTAAATCAGTCTGTGCGTCAAAAATGGATGAAAATGCTCACCCCATGAGAGTGACCTGCGTCACAATTTAGCGGTTATTGTGGAGGAATTAAGCGCCGGGTGGAACCACCAGGCGCCGATTAAGATGAAATTTTTTAGCCTGACGCCTGCAGGTGGTGTTTATGGCTGGCGATTACGTTGTCCGGGCATCATGCGCCCCAACGTATTATCTTTCAGGGCATAGTGATGAAACAGCGCCGCTGCCACATGCAAGCCAATCAGCCAGTAGCCTAAGGGAGCGAGCGTCTCGTGCCAGTCGGTCAGTGTGTCCGCCAGATCAAAGTCAGGCTCGCCGGCCATTGGCATCGGAATGCCAAATAACCACCACTCACGTCCTTTCAGATAACGCGACGCCAGACCCAGCACCGGAAGGGTAATGAAAAGCGCATAAATCAGTGTGTGCGTCAGGTGGGCCAGGCCGGTTTGCCAGCGCGGCACCGGGGGAATAATTGCAGGACTGCGATGACGGATTTTCAGCAGCAACCGCGACAACATCACCACCAGAATGGTCGCCCCGGCGCTGAAGTGCGTCACCATCATGGCAAAGCGCTGCCAGGAGCCGCGTTCGACATAGCCGCGCAGTTCCATGGTGGCATAGGCGATGACAAGCAGCAAAACGGTAAGCCAGTGAAGCGCAATTTGAGATGCGGCAAATTTATCACGCATGGTAAATCCCTGTCAGAAAGTAAGGGCTCTAAGATAACGGAAAAAAGCGAAAAAGCTTAACGAATTGACCACTTCTGGCTGGGATAACGAAAGGATGATTGGCCGCGTCAGGCAGCAGAGAGGGGCGATATAAAGGGCAACACAGGAGTGGTTGAGGATGGCGGCCAGGAACCGCCATCGTTACGTCAAACGGGCGCGCGTAATCAGAAATCGACGCCGTGCTTAAGCGCCACACTGTCCTGGGCAGGCTGAGGTTTAGCCGCGGTCACCGGGCAACATTCCTCACAGCCTAAAGAGCCGGGATAATATTTGCGCGCCTGCTGAATGGCGGCGGTCGCCGAATAAAACGTGCCAAGAAACAGCCGACCTTCCAGGTCCGGAAGGTATTTACAGCCATTTGCATGCACAACATGATTATTGTTGTAGCCTGATTGTTTGTTGACGTAATAGTAACGCGCCATTAGGTCTCCCCTTTGCTGTGAATTCAAAGATTACATTAATCTTTGGGATCAAAACGAGTATAGCGGGGAAACGCGTGAAATCAGCAATCACGCTGATAATACGGACAATTCTTGTACAGGACGCATTCCGGGCAGCAAACCACCCGGAATATTTATTAAGATTTGCTAGAGTTTGCGCCTGTGCAACTGCCAGGCAACCCACAGTGCCACCAGCAGTAAAGCGGAGATGAACAGCGTAATACCGTCCCAGCCAAACTGATGCCAGAAAAAGCCGCCTGCCGTGCCAGCCACGCTGGAGCCCACGTAATAGCTGAACAAATACAGCGAAGAGGCCTGACCTTTTGCCCGGCGGGCGCGAGGACCAATCCAGCCGCTGGCAACAGCGTGGGCGGCGAAAAAACCGGCGGTAAACAGCATCATACCGACAAACACCAGCACAAGGGCGTTAAAGGCAGTCAGGAGTAAGCCTGTCAGCATAATCAGGGTAGAACCCAACATCACCGGACCGCGACCAAACTTGTTGGTTAATGCCCCGGCCTTCGGCGAACTCCATGAACCCGTCAGATAGACAACCGACAACAATCCCACCACGGCCTGACTTAAATGCCAGGGCGCGCCCAGCAGGCGATAGCCAATGTAGTTGAACAGCGTCACAAAGGCACCCATCAATAACAAGCCCTCTGCGAACAACAGCGGTAATCCCGCATCCCGCCAGTGCAGCCGAAAATTGATCGCCAGATGGCGTGGGCGCAGCGAGGCCGGACGGAAATGACGGGATTCCGGTAAGATTTTCCAGAACATCAGGGCGGCGGCCAGGGCAAAGCAGCCAATTGCCGCGATGGCCACGCGCCATGAAAAAAAGTCGGTTAACACGCCACTGATTAAACGGCCGCTCATACCGCCAATCGAGTTTCCGCTAATATACAGCCCCATTGAAAAGGCGATCACACTGGGATGAATCTCTTCACTCAGGTAGGTCATCCCCACGGCGGCCACACCGCTCAGCGACAGGCCGATTAACGCCCGCATCAGCAAAATGCCGTGCCAGCTGGTCATGGTGGCCGACAGCAGGGTGCAGATTGACGCCAGCATTAATGCCGTCACCATCACGGACTTACGTCCTATCGCGTCCGACAGCGGGCCAGTAACCAGCAACCCCAGGGCCATCATCGCGGTTGAAATGGACAAAGAAATGCTGCTCGCGGCGGGTGAAACGCCAAACTGTGTGGAGAGCACCGGCAGAATAGGCTGTACGCAATAGAGCAAGGCAAAGGTCGCCAGCCCGGCAGAGAACAAGGCGAGCGTAACGCGCATAAACGGGCGTGTGCCGCGCACGATGCCGTCAGACGCAGGAACGTCAGACTGTTCCGGCACGTTTCTGTCCAGCGGCAGCGCAGGTGAGGAGCGATTCACAATGGGTCCTTATGAGTAAAAACATAGCGTTACTCTAGAAAAGGCAGATTAGGTTGTCTAATATATTAATAATCTCAAATAAGATGTTTAACATATGAATATAGAGCTGCGTCATCTACGTTATTTCATCGCCGTTGCGGAAGAACTTCATTTTGGCCGCGCAGCCCAACGCTTACACATCTCGCAACCGCCGCTGAGTCAGCAAATTATGCAGCTTGAGGCGGAAACAGGCGCGCAGCTCTTTAACCGCACCAATCGCAGCGTGCAGCTCACGCCCGCCGGACAGCAGTTTTTACAGGACGCGCGGGCCATCCTGCTGCAGGTTGATCAGGCAACGCAACGCGCTGCGCGTTTGCATCGCGGTGAAGAGGGGGAGCTGCGCATTGGTTTTACCTCTTCTGCTGCTTTTATCGGCGTGATGTCGGATGCGCTTTATCGGTTTCGTCAGCGCTGGCCTGAGGTGCATGTTCAGATGCAGGAAATTAATACCCGCCAGCAATTGGCTCCGCTGCATGAAGGGAAGCTGGACCTTGGGGTGATGCGTAACACGCCGCTTCCGGCGGATCTGCATCATCAGCTTTTGCTGCGTGAGCCGCTGTGTGCCGTGGTGCATAAAGCGCATCCGCTGGCCGCAGCAGGGCAGATTTCGCTACAGGCACTCGCAAACGAACCTTTTGTGTTTTTTGATCCCCAGGTGGGGACAGCGCTTTATAGCGAAATTCTTGATCTCCTGCAGCGTTATCAAATCCGGCCCTATATCACTCAGGAAGTCGGCGAGGCGATGACCATATTAGGACTGGTGGCAACCGGGCTGGGCGTTTCCATCCTGCCGCTGTCATTTAGCCACGCGCGCCTCGCGAATGTGGTATGGCTGCCGCTTAAGGAACCGGATGCGCTCTCGGAGATGTGGCTGGTGTGGTCGGGTGAAAGAGAGATGAGCGCGCAGATGACGCATATGATGGCTTTGCTGCGTCGCTAAAGGGCAGCGATCCCACAATGTCAGAAAAATTATGTGTGATAAATCACATATCTAAGCAAATCTTTGCCGTAACAAGCCAATCTGCCGCACCATAGCGGATATTTATTTAGAAGCGCGAAAATAACCGGAGCAGGGTGTGAGTTCGGACAGTCAACCTGGCCATATTGACCAAATCAAACAAATTAATGCGGGGGTCGTTTACCGGTTAATCGATCAGCATGGGCCCATTTCGCGTATTGAACTGTCAAAACGGGCCCAACTGGCCCCTGCCAGCATCACAAAAATCGTGCGGGAAATGCTTGATGCCCACCTGGTTCAGGAAACCGAGTTTCAGGAGCCGGGTGCCCGTGGACGTCCGGCGATTGGCCTTATCCTTGATACGGATGCCTGGCACTATCTGGCTATCCGTTTGCATCGTGGCATATTGACGCTCACCTTACGCGATCTGAGCAGCAGGGCGCGGGTTGAGGATCATCTGCCTTTGCCCGATGACCCAACACAGCCGTTGCTGACGACTCTGACCGACCATGTCGATGCGTTTTTTATTCGGCATCAGAAGCAGTTAGAAAGGCTCACCGCGATAGCCATCACCTTGCCGGGCTTGATTAATGCCGCCTCCGGCGTCGTGCACCGTTTACCGGGTTACCGTTGTCATGATATGCCTCTGGGCAGCACCCTGGCGGCACGCACCGGTCTGCCGGTATTTATCCAGCATGATATCTCAGCCTGGACGCTGGCTGAGTCGTTGTTTGGGGCGTCTCGTGGCGCACAGGACGTGATACAGATTGTGATCGATGAAACCGTCGGCGCGGGTGTCATCACGGGCGGTCAACTGCTGCACAAAAGCGGACGGGCGCTGGTCGAAGTGGGCCATACTCAGGTCGATCCTTACGGTCAGCAGTGCTACTGCGGCAATCACGGCTGTCTGGAGACGGTTGCCAGCACCGGCAGCCTGCTGGCGCTGGTCGCCCAACGGCTGCCAGGCCAGCCTGACAGCCTGTTACATCATCAGGCGTTAACGCTTTCCGCTCTCTGCGAGGCGGCGCAGGCCGGCGATCGGCTCGCCCGGGATGCGATCGCGACGGTGGGACATCACGTTGGCAGAATCCTGGGCATGATGGTCAACATCTTTAATCCTCAACAAATTCTTATAGGTTCGCCGCTAAATCAGGCGGCAGATATTTTATTTCCCGCCGTACAGAACACGATTCATCAGCAGTCTTTACCTGCTTACAGCGCTGAAATTCAGCTAGCACCGACTGAATTTACTGAGCCTGGCACACTTGGCGCCGCCGCCTTGATCAAGGATTCACTCTACAGTGGTTACCTGTTAGTTAAGTTACTGCAAGGTTAAGCATCACTAACCTTGCGCTAACGCAATCTGCCCGGTCTTTTCCTTCCTTAGAATGTGAATTCGCACGAAAGCCTAATCGTCGATTAGCCCATACCGCTTGTGAAGGAGAAGTCGAGTGAAAACGCTATTTATTACTGGAACCGATACCGAAGTGGGAAAAACCGTGGTCTCACGCGCGCTGCTACAAAGTTTTAGTCAGGCGAACGAGCGGGCAGCGGGTTACAAACCTGTTGCCCGCTGCGGGGTCAGGACAGAAGAGGGCCTGAGAAACAAGGACGGTTTATTTTTGCAAAACGCCTCTTCCCTTGCGCTGCCGTATCATGCCGTCAATCCGGTGATTTTTGAGAAAGAGGAGATTTGCGGCTATCCGCCTGAAAAGGTGGACTATGCGCAAATCACCCAAGGGTTGCAGCACCTCAATCAGCTTGTCGACCGCGTGGTGGTCGAAGGCACCGGTGGCTGGCGCAGCCTGATGAACGATACGCAACCGCTTTCGACCTGGGTGGTCGAGCAGCAACTGCCGGTGATCTTAGTCGTCGGTATTAAGTTAGGCTGCATCAGCCATGCGCTGCTGACGGCCGAGGCGATTCTGGCAGACGGTTTACCGCTTGTGGGTTGGGTCGCAAATCGTATTAATCCCGGACTGGCGCACTATGCCGATATCATTGCTGTCCTGCGTGAACAGATTTCCGCGCCCCTTCTGGGTGAGTTGCCTTATTTACCGCGCGCAGAGCAACGCGACCTGTCGCCATATCTTGATATCTCGCGGCTTAACGCGGATAACCTGCATTTTGCCCGTGCAAAAATAGCCTGATATAAACCGCAATATCAGGGTAGTCCGCTAATCAGAACGCTTTATTTTTTCAGACGTGATGTGTCTGAGAGCACCAACAGACAGTGATATGGGATGAGAAGCAAGGTCAATCATAAAAGGGCCGCAATGCGATTGCGGCCCTGATTCGTTACGGATTCAGACGACGACGAGTCCGCCCTGAGCTGAGATAGTCAGCAATATAATCCTGAGAAATTTCCCCGCTGTAGCGTCCATCCTCATCCACAATTGGCATCCATACGGTGTTGTGCTCATAGAGTTTTGACAGCACCACACGCAGGTTTTCCTCGGCTTTGCCGGTGACTTTAAAGGTATGCAGCATCTCTTCGCAGCGACCGCTGGCGTTTCGTGCTTCGCGACGTTTCACAAAACCTAATGGCTTACCGTCGTCGTCCACCACGGTAATGGAACGCATGTCGTTGTCGTCCATGGTGCCAAAGGCCTCCGTTAATGGCGTTGAGCGTTTCACCGTGATCGTTGGCTGCTGGTCGGTGACATCGCCGGCCTGAACTAACAGCAGACGCTTCAGGGTACGGTCCTGACCGACGAACGAGCCAACAAACTCGTTTGCTGGCGTTGCCAGCAACTCATCCGGGCTGGCGCACTGGACAATTTTGCCCTGACCGAAGACCGCGATACGATCGCCAAGCTTTAACGCTTCATCAATATCGTGGCTGACCAGCATCACCGTTTTCTTTAACTGGCGCTGCATATCCAGAAACTCGTTCTGAATCACTTCCCGGTTTATCGGGTCTACCGCGCCGAAAGGCTCATCCATCAGCAGCACTGGTGGGTCCGCCGCTAGCGCGCGGATCACCCCGATACGTTGCTGCTGGCCCCCGGACATTTCGCGCGGATAGCGGTGCAGGAACTTGTGCGGATCAAGCGCCACCATGCTCATCAACTCCGTTGCCCGCTCGCGGCACTGCTTCTTATCCCAGCCCAGCATGCGTGGTACAACGGTAATGTTCTCTTCAATCGTCATGTTAGGGAACAGGCCGATTTGCTGGATCACGTAACCGATATTGCGGCGCAGGGTGGTGGTGTCCTGCGTACTGGTATCTTCGCCGTTAATTAAAATCCGGCCGCTGGTGGCGGGAATCAACCGGTTAATCATTTTCAGCGTGGTGGTTTTACCACAACCGGAAGGGCCCAGGAGCACACACATTTCCCCGGCGGGAACTTCCAGACTCACATTGTCCACCGCTTTCATCAGCGTGCCATTTTTCTGGCTGAAGGTTTTCGTCAGATTTTCAAGTTTTATCATTATCGAATTCCCTTAGGAGTCAGCGCCAGCTGCAAACGGTGCAGCAGCCAGTCAAGAACAATAGCCAACAGACAAATCATCAGCGCCCCGGCGATCAGCATACGAATATCACTGCCGCTGATACCATCCAGCAACAGCATGCCCAGGCCGCCCGCGCCGATTACGGCAGCGATAGCCATCACGCCGACGTTCATGACCACAGCGGTACGGATACCACCGAAGATCACCGGGAGCGCCATGGGAATCTCCACCCAACGCAGGCGCTGCCAGAACGTCATGCCAATGCCGCGACCGGCTTCACGCAGGCCATCTGGCAGATTCTCCAGCGCGGTGTGGGTATTACGCACAATAGGCAGTAATGAGTAGAGGAACACCGCTGTGATAGCGGGCAAGGCACCGATTCCCTTACCAATAAGGGAGAACAGCGGAATCATCAGGCCAAACAGGGCAATGGTTGGGATGGTCAGTACAATCGTGGCAACCCCAAGCACCGGCGTTGCCAGCCATTTGAACCGCACGATCAAAATGCCAAGCGGCACGCCAATCACAATGGCGCATCCCACCGCGACCAGCACCAGCCAGGTATGTTGCCAGGTAAGCGTGAGCAGGTTATTCCAGTTATCAATGATGTAATGAAGGGTATCCACGATGCCTCCTTACAGCATGTTTTTGGATTGAAGGAAATCGCGCGCCACCTGTTCAGGTGACTGGTGGTCGATGTCCACCCGCTTGTTCATCTCGGTGATGGCCTCGTCGGTAATCAGCGGGGAAAGCTGATTCAGCGCCGCCTCAAGACCGGGATGGCTCTCCAGGACGTCTTTACGCACCACCGGCGTCACGTTGTAGCTGGGGAAGAAGTGTTTATCGTCTTCCAGCACCTTAAGATCGAACCCTTTCACGCGCCCGTCCGTGGTGTAAATCAGCCCGGCATCAACAAAACCATCGCGTACAGCGTTGTAGACCAGGCCCGGGTCCATCTGGCGAATCTGTGGCCTGTCGAGCGTCAGGTTATAGGCCTTCTGCAGGGGCTTCATCCCATCGGAACGGCCATAAAATTCCAGGTCCAGACCAAGACGCCAGTTGTGTTTTGGGTCCGTTTTTCGCACCTGTTCCATTTTTGCAACCAGTTGCGACATAGTAGAAATGCCTTCTTTTTCAGCCCGGGCGCGCTGCATGGCAAAGGCATAGGTGTTGTTCATCGGGGCCGGTTTGAGCCAGATAAGGCCCAGTTTGGCATCCAGATTTTTAACGGTGTTGTAAGCCTCCTCAGAGGACATCGGTTTGTTGATATGGTTGAAGATAATCAGCGAGGTACCCGTGTATTCCCAGGTCATGTCGATCTGCTTGTTGATCATGGCATTACGACTGATGGTGGTCGCGATGTTGCGTTTCGGGACAACGTCAAAGCCTTTCTTTTGCAGCCACATCACCGTCATGGCAGACAGAATGTGTTGCTCGGTAAAGCTTTTAGTCGCGAGCACCAGCGGTGTGGCGGCTTGTACGGTCTGGCTGAGTGCCAGCGTGGTCATCAATGCCAGAGTACAACTCTTAATCCAGCGCGTTAGCATTACAAACCCCTTATTGTTATGCCGCAGCGTGCGGACTGAGATAGCGCCCTAATGACGCCAGTAGCATATCCAGCACCAGTGCAACCAGCGCGGTTGCAACCGCACCCAGAATAAGCACAGGGAAGTCGTTAAGATAAATGCCGGGGAAAATCAGCTCGCCGAAACTGCTGGCGCCAATCAGGAACGCCAGCGGGGCGGTGCCTACGTTAATGGCCGTGGCGATGCGCACGCCAGCCAGAATTACCGGTAAGGCGTTAGGGATTTCAACCTGACGCAGGCGTTGCCACTTTGTCATACCGATGCCGTTTGCCGCCTCGAGCAGGGAAGGCGGCACTGCGCTGAGTCCGGAATAGGTGTTACGGACAATCGGCAGTAAGGAGGCCAGAAACAGCGCGATCAGGGCAGGCTTGTCACCGATGCCGATGACCACCATGGCCAGCGCCAGTACGGCCAGCGGCGGCAGCGTATTGCCGACGTTAAAGATTTGCATCACATATTCTGCCCAGCGACGTGCAAAAGGGCGGCTGAGCAGGATACCGCTGGGAATACCGACTAGCAGCGCGAACAGCATTGACCAAAACACCAAAAACAGGTGCTGCTGTCCAAGGTAAATCAGATCGACTCTGCGGGCGACCAGTGTATCCCAGCCAAGCCCCCAGACCAGTGCGCCCAACACTGCTACAACAGCAAGCAGCGCAAGACCGGCACGTTTGGCCAGTGAAGCGTTATGCATATGGATTCTCCCTGTTAACAGATCTGTTGTTATACATACCCAAAACAGCATGACAAAAGCGGCTAAATTGATTGCAGCTTCCAAAACCATGACTGTCGCTAAAGATCGAAAACCGCTGCCATTTTCTGCGTAATTTCAGCAACTGCAGAAAATACAGCTTTATTCCTATAGCAGCGCCAAGCGAAGCGCGCCAGTTTTTATCGGAAAAATCAGGAAGATAGGAATAGCCCAAAAGCGCCTCAGCCCTTATAGCAACTGGTTTAAGGGCGAAACTACCTAAAAACGCATCTATTAGGTGACGGTGTCACATATTGAGTTGAAGTGATTCCTGTCGCGCTAAATTTGCGCTAGCCTTAGAGGACTCAAAAAGGGAGCATCATGACCAACAGCACCTCCGCACCATCGCGCCGTCACTGGATTCTTTTTGCCTGTATGCTGGCGATGTTTATGGCGGCCATTGAAGTCACTATTGTGGCGACCGCGATGCCCACCATTGTGGCTGACCTGGGCGGCTTTTCGCAGTTCGGCTGGGTTTTCTCGGTCTATCTCCTGACGCAGGCGGTAAGCGTGCCGCTCTATGGACGGCTGGCCGACCTGTGGGGACGAAAAAAGATGCTGTTCCTTGGCATCACCCTCTTTCTAATGGGGTCCGTGCTCTGCGGCTTTGCCCAAAGTATGCTTTGGCTGATTATTTTCCGCGCGTTCCAGGGACTGGGTGCCGGTGCCATCATGCCGCTGAGTTCCACCATCGTGGCCGACGTCTATTCCCCGCGTGAACGGGCCAGCGTGCAGGGGTGGTTGTCCAGCGTGTGGGGCGTCGCCGCCATTATCGGCCCGTTGTCTGGCGCATGGCTGGTTCAGCACTTTAGCTGGTCAGTGATTTTCTGGGTCAACGTACCGATTGGCATGATCAGTATGCTGATGCTGGCGGCGCTGTTGCCCGCTCACCCGCAGAAAGCTCAGCCGTCTCAGTCCCTGAATCTGACCGGCAGCGGCTGGCTGACGTTATGTATCAGCGCCGTACTGATTGCGCTGTTGCAGGCGGAGCAGTTGGGATACTGGCTGTTGCTGTTTTTGCTCATTGGCCTGGTGGCGGGCTGGCAGTTAACCCGCCATGAGCAGCGCACCCGGTCGCCATTGTTTCCGTTAGTCATCTGGAAGAGCCGGCTTATCATCGCAGGAAACTTAGGCAATCTGGTGATTGGTGCGACCATGATGGGCGTCAGCGCTTTTCTGCCGATCTGGATTCAGGGCGTGACGGGAGGATCGCCGCTTCAGGCGGGGACCGCACTGGCGATGATGTCGATAGGCTGGCCGCTGGCAAGCACCCTGAGTGGCCGGTTGATGCTGGTGACATCCTACCGCTTTACCGCGCTGTTGGGCGCGCTGTTGCTGATTAGCGGCAGCGCCTTGCTGCTGCTGTTACACAGAGAAAGCTCGCTGTTTCAGGCCGGATTTACGGCGTTTGTCATCGGCACCGGCATGGGAATGACCAGCACGACGTTTCTGGTGTCCGTGCAGAATCATGCCGATTATGACGTGCGCGGTATCTGTACCGCGTCGGTCATGTTTAGCCGCATGATCGGTTCGGCGTTGGGTACGGCGGTGATGGGTGCCGTGCTGAATCTGAATCTGCAGTGGCGACTGCCGCAGGCGCAGGACCCGGTTCAGCAAATCATGTCACAGGAAACCCGCGATCGGCTGGCCCCCGATGTTCTGCAACATATGCTGCAGGCCATTGCCGCATCGCTGCATTCGGTATTTATCGTGGCGTTGGTGATTGCGTTACTGACGATGTGGGTAGCATGGAAAATGCCGCGCCAACAGCCACAGCAGGCTGAATAAGGCGGGAGCAGCAGTAACGCGTTGCGTGACAGGCGGTCAGAGAGATAGCGCGGCAAAAGAAAGGGCGACAGTTATCGTCGCCCTGAACGTTATTGTGTTGAGGTATCTTGCGAGCTGCCTGCGCTGTCCGGCACAGATGCACCTTCATCGCGGCCCAGCTTTTTATAGACGATTTTCTGGCTGTCGTTGTCGCAATGGCCGACCACCTGACCGCCCGCCTGATCAACCTGATCGTTGGCGACCACGTCTAGGCTAAAGCCAGATTCGGGCACACCGTTTTGAATGATTTTCTGGCTGATATCCGCTTTTACAGATTCGCAGGATGCCTGAGCCAGCAAGGGGAATGCCAAAAACGTCGCTGTCAGTAATGCAGTCTTGATCTTCATAACCCTTTCCTTTTGTCATGCGTCAGTCATTACTATAGCTGAAATTTACGGCAATACCGGGCGGCCTGTGCGGCGATCTAAACAGCGCAGCGTGTTCGGTTCCCAGTAAGCATTCAGGTTAGCACTTTGTTCGCACTTATCCCGTGTGTCGAAGGCGCGATCGGCCTTATCGAACTCTTTTTCCACCCGATTGTTCACTTTATTACGCAGCATATGCGTATCATTCCACTGCTCTTTACTCTGGCGTGCCGCTTCGTTATTCAGCGCGCTGCTGCCGTTTTCAATAATCAGGTGATCGGTAGCTGCACTCACAGACAGGGCGGTCGCAGAAAGCAGGGCCACCATCAGAACCGGAACCAATTTTTTCATCGTAATATCCTTCGATTAACTCTGCTTTTACCTATGGGTAAAACTATTGCATCAAATGAGGATAGTATACCATTGACGATTACTTGCTCACCAGTTGTGTGCATGTTGTTTACCTGTCAGAGAGATTATCGTGCTGCTCAAAACCACCTTCCTGTTTTTTATAACCGCACTGGCGGAAATTATTGGCTGTTTTCTGCCGTGGCTCTGGTTGAAGAAGGGCGCCTCTGTCTGGTTGTTATTTCCTGCCGCATTAAGCCTGGCGCTGTTTGTCTGGTTGCTCACCTTACATCCTGCCGCCAGCGGACGTGTTTATGCGGCTTACGGCGGCGTTTATGTGCTGACGGCGTTGCTGTGGCTGCGCGTGGTCGACGGGGTCAGGCTGAGTGTATGGGACTGGAGTGGCGCACTGATTGCTCTGAGCGGCATGGTAATTATCGTGGTGGGCTGGGGCAAAGCGTAAACGCCAGCCCGGGTGGCTGGCGCTGCGATCAGGGTTTGTGGACTTTCAGTCCCGCCAGGGTCTGACTGACAGGCATCATTTCCAGAGTGTTAATGTTGACGTGCTTCGGCAGTGTCGCCACCCAGTAAACGGCTTCGGTGACATCTTCCGGCGTCAGGGCTGTCGCGCCTTCGTAAACCCGATCGGCCTTGTCATCGTCGCCTTTAAAGCGCACGTTGGAAAACTCGGTACCGCCGACCAGGCCCGGCTCAATATCGGTCACGCGCAGTGCCGTGCCGTGCAAGTCGGTACGTAAGTTGAGGCTGAACTGGCGCACAAAAGCCTTGGTTGCCCCATAGACATTGCCCCCGGCATAAGGCCAGCTGCCGGCAATGGAACCAATATTAATAATGTGGCCGACGTTACGCTCTACCATGGCAGGCAAGACGGCGCGCGTCATATAGACCAGCCCTTTGGTATTGGTGTCGATCATATTTTCCCAGTCATTCACATCTGCCCGGTGCGCCGGTTCGATGCCCAGCGCCAGGCCAGCGTTATTCACCAGAACATCAATATGACGCCACGCATCAGGCAACTGCGTGATGGCTTCTTCAATGGATGCCCGGTTACGCACATCTAACTGAACGGTATACAGATTGTCGCCCAATTCCGCTTTTAGCGCCTTCAGCCGTTCTGCTCGACGTCCACTGGCGATGACCTTATGACCGGTTTCGATGAACCGGCGGGTAATGCTTTGGCCAAATCCTGCGGTGGCCCCCGTAACAAATATAATCATCTCGCTTTTCCCTTATCCCGTTTCGTGGTGTTTGCATCACCTTAGCATGTCAGTTTTGCGTATGCCCGTTGAATTCTGAGGCAATGATGACCGCGACGTTGCGCTGTTTTAGCGCAGGCTGCACTAAAACCGTGCAGTGCCCGACGCTGCCGGGGAAGCATTCAGGCGGCAGATGGCTTAGCAACCGATTGCCTTGAGTGAGCAATCGGTTGCGTGGAGAATTTGTCAGCGTAAATGTTGCGCAACAAATAAATCCATCTATCTTTATGAAAATAAAGGATTTTAATTAAACTGCTGCTGGCACGACTCTTGCAATGTATTACCTATAGAGAGTGTTAAAGGAACAGGACGACGAGATGACGCGTCCGGTAAGAGGAAACCCTATGTTTACAAGCCCGGACACAGCGATTCGCGCCAGTTTTTTCGATTTCGTCGACGTGGCAAAAGATCCTGAGGCTATTTTAGCCCAGGCGCGTTATATCGACGATGGCCTGCTCATTTTACGTGAGGGCCGCGTTGTGGCGCTGCATGACTGGCATGAGGTGAGCGACAGCCTGCGTCCAGACGCCGTCATCGATTTGCGCGGTAAGTTGATCATGCCGGGTTTTGTCGACTGCCATATCCACTATCCCCAAACGGAAATGATCGGTGCCTTTGGTGAACAGCTTCTCGAATGGCTGAATCAGTATACGTTCCCGGTAGAAGGCCAGTACCGCTGCCCGGAACATGCCGCGCAAATGTCGGCGTTTTTTCTTCACCAGTTGCTGGCCAACGGCACCACCAGTGCGTTGATTTTTGGCACGGTTCATCCTCAGTCGGTAGAGGCTTTATTCAGCGCGGCTGAAGCGCTGAATATGCGCATCATTGCCGGAAAAGTGATGATGGATCGCAATGCGCCCGATTACCTCGTCGAAACGCCGGAAGAAAGCTATCAGCAAACCCGTGCGCTGATTGAACGCTGGCACCAGCGGGGCCGCCTGGGCTATGCCCTGACGCCGCGTTTTGCGCCCACGTCTTCGCCCGCCTTGCTGGAAAAAGTGCAGACGCTTCGTACGGCCTATCCTGATGTCTGGCTCCATACGCACCTCAGCGAAAACCCGCAGGAGGTGGCCTGGGTGAGAGCGCTGTTCCCCGATCACAATGGCTATCTCGACGTTTACCACCAATACCAGCTGACCGGTCGTCGCAGCGTGTTTGCACACTGCCTGCATCTGGAAAATCATGAATGGCAGTGCCTGCATGATACCGATTCCGCCATTGCCTTTTGTCCGACCTCAAACCTGTTTCTGGGAAGCGGCCTGTTTAATATCAAACGCAGCTGGCAGCAGGGCATTAACGTCGGCATGGGCACCGATGTGGGGGCGGGAACCACCTTTAATATGTTGCAAACGCTGGGGGAAGCCTACAAGGTCGGCCAGCTGCAACAATACAGGCTGAGTGCGGCAGAAGCCTTTTATCATGCCACGCTGGGCGGTGCTCATGCCCTGGATCTTGACCAGCACATTGGTAATTTTTTACCAGGTAAAGAAGCCGATTTTGTCGTGCTGGATATGGCCGTTTCCCCGTTGCAAAAGCTGCGCATGAGTAACTGCAAGGATATCTGGGAGAAACTGTTTGTGCTGATGACCCTGGGCGATGACAGAAACATCGTTCAGACCTGGGTTAACGGTCAGCCAGTCTGGCAATCCGCCACAAGGGAGAATGCCGCATGATTCAGTTCCTGCTTAACGATTTACCGATTACCGAAGAACAGATCGATCCTAATCTGACGGTGCTGTCTTATCTGCGCACCCACAAGCGCCGCTGTGGAACCAAAGAAGGCTGTGCTTCGGGTGATTGTGGTGCCTGCAGCGTGACGCTGGGCAGTGTGGTAGACGGAAAATTACAGTATCAGACCGTTAACAGCTGCCTGATGCTGGTGAGTGGATTACAGGGCAAACAGCTTATTACGGTTGAAGATTTACGTCAGGGCAAAACCCTGCATCCCGCTCAGCAGGCCATGGTGGACTGCCACGGTTCACAGTGTGGCTTCTGCACACCGGGTTTTGTGATGTCGTTGTTCAGTTTGCAGAAAAACAATCATGGCTGGGATCGTCAACAGGCAGAGCACGCGCTGGCCGGTAACCTCTGCCGCTGCACCGGCTATCGTTCCATCATGGCGGCCGCCGAGCAGGTGGTGACGCAGCCGCAGCCTGACCGCTTTGATCGGCAGGAAGAGAAGGTAGTTGAGCGCCTGACCGCGCTGAATAGCCAGGAAGTCCAGGTGGTGCAGGACAAAGGCCGCTACTGCTATATCCCCAAAACCGTTGAACAGCTCGCCACGCTCTACGCGGCGCAGCCCGACGCCGCGTTGCTGGCAGGGGGCACCGATCTCAGCCTGCTGATCACCCAGCGTTATCAGAGCATTCCGTTGATGATTGCGCTAGGACAGGTTGATGCGCTGAAAGTGTGCCATGAGGATGACGCGTATTATCGGCTGGGAGCCGCGGCCTCGCTGGAAAAAATCGCCGATTTTATGGCGACGCGCATACCGGGTTTGACCGAGATGCTGACGCGTTTTGCCTCACTGCAAATTCGTCAGCTCGGCACGCTGGGCGGTAATCTTGCGAATGCCTCCCCGATTGGCGATGCTTCACCTACGCTGCTGGCGTTAAATGCTTCCTTGCTTCTGCAGAAAGGCAACACGCAACGTACCTTGTCACTCGACGACTTTTTTACCGATTATCGCCAAACCGTGCTCGAGGCAGGGGAATTTATTCATAGCATCATCATTCCAAAAGTGACGGTGTCACCTGATTTTGTGGCCTGGAAGGTGTCAAAACGCCTGGATGATGATATTTCGGCCGTGTTTGCCGCCTTTAACATCCAGACCGAGAACGGCATTGTCACCGCGGCGCGCATCGCCTTTGGCGGTATGGCAGCAACGCCAGTGCGCGCGGCGGGCTGTGAGCAGGCCATCGTCGGATTACCCTTAACCGCAGAAACGATGGCAAAGGCCTGCCAGGCGCTGGCAGAAACCTTCCAGCCGCTCAGCGACTTCCGCGCCAGTGCCGATTACCGCCTGCAGGTGGCGGGCAACCTGCTGCGCCGTTATTTCTACCGTCTGAATGGATTATCCATTACCGAGGTAAGCCGCTATGTCTCATAACCGTCCGGCATTGCCCGATTCCGCCTTACCCATTGCCCATGCGCGTGACATCAGCAGCGGCGTGGGACGCAGCAATAAACATGAAAGCGCCGATAAACATGTGTCTGGCGAAGCGATGTATATCGATGATAAAGCGGAGCAGCCCGGCCTGCTGCATCTCTGTCCTCGCCTGAGTGAACATGCACATGCCCGCATCACGCAGGTTGACGTGCAGCCGTGCTATGCCATTCCCGGCGTGGTGCGCGTCCTGACTTGGCAAGAGGTGCCCGGGATAAACGACGTCGGGCCACTGCAGCCCGGCGATCCGCTGCTGGCGCAGGAAAAAGTCGAATACGTTGGACAGATCATTCTTGCCGTCCTGGCCGAAACGCCAGACGCGGCCAGGCAGGGCGCGATGGCGGCCATCATCGAGTATGAGGTTCTGCCCGCATTACTGGACGTGGAACAGGCGCTGCAACAGGGCAGCTTTGTCCAGGAACCCCACATTCACCAGCGCGGTGACGTCGAGGCGGCGCTGGCGCGTGCCCCGCACCGCGTTCAGGGCGCATTTCATATCGGCGGACAAGAGCACTTTTATCTGGAAACCCAGACGGCGATGGTCATCCCCGGTGAAGACGATGCGCTGCAGGTCTTTTGCTCCACGCAAAATCCAACGGAAATTCAAAAGCTGGTGGCAGAGGTCATGGGCATCAGCATGAACAAAGTGACGATTGATATGCGGCGCATGGGCGGGGGATTTGGCGGTAAAGAAACCCAGGCGGCGAGCGTTGCCTGCCTGTGTGCGGTTGCGGCGAACCTGACCGGGCGCGCGGTTAAAATGCGCCTGGCCCGGCGCGATGACATGCGTATTACCGGCAAACGGCATCCTTTTTATGTGCGCTACGATGTGGGCGTGGACGACGACGGACGGCTGTGCGGTGTAAAAATCGATCTTGCCGGGAACTGCGGCTACTCGCTCGATCTGAGCGGATCGATAGTGGATCGGGCCATGTTTCATGCGGATAACGCCTATTACCTTGGGGATGCGTTGATCACGGGCTACCGTTGTCGCACTAATACCGCATCCAATACGGCTTTTCGCGGCTTCGGCGGTCCGCAGGGCATGGTCGCCATCGAACAAATCATGGACCACATCGCCCGTGAACGGGGGCTGGACCCGCTCACGCTGCGCAAACGCAACTATTACGGCAAACATGAGCGCAATATCACCCATTACCACCAGCAGGTGAAAGACAATCTGCTGGATGAGATCACGGCGCAGCTGGAAACCAGCAGTGACTATTATGCCCGGCGCGAAGCCATCGCAGCGTTTAACGCGACGCATCCCGTGCTGAAACGCGGACTGGCGCTGACGCCGGTTAAATTCGGTATTTCCTTTACCTCCAGTTTCCTCAATCAGGCCGGAGCGCTGATTCTGATCTATACCGACGGTACGGTGCAGCTCAACCATGGCGGGACAGAAATGGGCCAGGGACTCAACACCAAAGTGGCGCAGATTGTCGCCCAGGTGCTGCAAATTGAGGTCGATCGCATTCAAATCACCGCCACCGATACGGGGAAAGTACCCAACACCTCGCCGACGGCGGCGTCCAGTGGCACAGATCTTAACGGCAAAGCGGCACAGAACGCCGCCGAAATCCTGCGTGAGCGCATGACAAACATGTTATGCACGCTGCACGCGTGCGCGCCAGATGCGGTGAATTTCAGCAACGGCATCGTTCGGGCGGCGGATCACTATTACACCTTTGCTCAGGTCGCCCAGCTTGCCTGGCTGAACCAGGTGCCGCTTTCGGCTACCGGCTACTATCGCGTGCCCGGCATTCATTACGATCGCCAGGCCGGTCGCGGCGAACCTTTTTACTACTTCGCCTACGGTGCGGCCTGCTGTGAGGTGATTATTGATACGCTGACGGGTGAATACCGGCTGCTACGGGCGGATATTCTGCATGATGTGGGCGCGTCGCTGAATCCGGCTATCGATATCGGACAGGTTGAAGGCGGATTTGTACAGGGGCTGGGCTGGCTGACCTGTGAAGAACTGGTCTGGAATGACCAGGGCCAGTTGATGACTGACGGCCCCGCGAGCTACAAAATTCCTGCCATCAGTGATGTACCGGCCGACATGCGCGTCACCCTGGTGGAAAACCGCAAGAACCCGCAGGACACGGTTTTTCATTCGAAAGCCGTGGGCGAACCGCCTTTCATGCTGGGGATCGCCGCCTGGTGTGCATTGCAGGATGCGGTGGCCAGCGTGGCCGGTTATCGCCTGCATCCCGGGCTGGATGCGCCCGCCACGCCGGAGCGGGTATTCTGGGGCGTACAGCGCATGACCGGAGGTGCGGATGATTTATCATGACTGGATTGCCATTCTGCACGACCTGCGCCAGAAGCGGCAACACTGCGTATTGATCACCGTGCTGAAAGACCGAGGCTCAGTACCGCGTGACGGTGGTGCCAAGATGGTGGTGACGGACAGTGAAACCTTTCTCACCATCGGTGGTGGTCACCTGGAGTTTCAGTGCATCGCTCAGGCACGGGCGCTGTTAGAAGGTGGAGAGCGGCGCCCCCATACCGAAGAGTTCAGCCTGGGCGCGCGACTGGGGCAGTGCTGCGGCGGAATGACCACGATTCTGTTTGAACCGCTCATGCAGGCGCAGCCAGAAATCCTGGTGTTTGGTGCCGGTCACGTCGGTCAGGCGCTGGTTAGCCTGCTGGCTACGTTACCCTGTCACATTAACTGGATTGACAGTCGGGATAACCAGTTTGCGTCGGTGCCGCCTGGCGTCAACGTCCAGCAGCCCGACGATCCCCTGGACTGCGTGGCCGGGGCGGCCCCCGGAAGCTATTATATCGTTATGACCCACCATCATCCGCTGGATCTTGCCCTGTGCGAAGCTATCCTGCGGCGGGGTGATTTTCGCTATGCCGGCGTCATCGGTTCGCAAAGCAAAAGTCAGCGCTTTCGCTACCGGCTGGAAGGCAAAGGGATTGGCGAAGACCGGCTGGCGCGCCTGCGCTGTCCCATGGGCTTACCCGATGTCAAAGGGAAGCTGCCCGCCGAAATCGCCGTCGCGATTGCGGGGGAAATTATCGCGGTGTATCAACAACCACGCGGGTAGGTTGTTCTGTCAAAGGCAACCTGCCACTATGAGACTCTGTGTTGTTCTCCAGGAGCGCCTATGAACGCCCGTCAAAATCCTTTTTTTAGCGTCAGCAGTTTGCCTTATCACACGCCACCCTTTGATCAGATTCAGGAAACCGACTTTCTCCCTGCGCTGCAGGCCGGTATCGAAGAAAAACGCCAGGAAGTGCAGGCCATCGCCACCGATCCTGATGCGCCGACCTTTATTAACACCTGCGAGGCGCTGGAGAAAAGCGGCCAACTGCTGACCCGCGTAAGCCTGGTGTTCAACGCGATGACCTCCGCCCACACCAGCCCCTATCTTCAGCAGATTGACGAGGATATCGCGCCACAGCTCACCGCACTAAACGATGAGATCATGCTGAACCGACCGCTGTTCTCACGCATCGATCAGGTCTATTTGCAGCGCAACCAACTTGATGCCGAATCGAAACGCCTGGTCGACGTGCTATGGCAGCGCTTTCAGCTGGCGGGGGCGAACCTGCCGGAAGCGCAAAAGCAGCAGTTAAAGGCGCTGAACCAGGAAGCGGCCCGGCTCAGCACGCAGTTTACCAACAAGCTGCTGGCTGCCACCAAGGCGGGCGGGTTGATGGTGAATGATGTCCAGCAACTCGCGGGGCTGAGCCCGTCCGATCTGGCCGTCGCCCAGGCGGCTGCCCGCGCGCGTGGCCTGGAGAATGCCTGGTGGCTGGTGCTGCAAAATACCACGCAGCAGCCTGCGCTTCAGTCTCTGGAAGATCGCGCGACGCGGCAGGCCTTGTTCCATGCTGCCATGACGCGCAGTGAGAAAGGCGATGACAACGACACGCGAGCGCTGGTGTTGCGTCTGGCACAGGTGCGCGCTGAGCAGGCGAAGCTACTGGGATTTGCCAGCTTTGCCGCCTGGCAGTTACAGGATCAGATGGCAAAAACCCCGGATGCTGCCTTCGCCTTTATGCGTAATATCGTTCCCGCCGCCCGAGCCCGTGCGGAGCGTGAAGCCTCGGCCATTCAGCAAACCATCGACAGCCAGCAGGGCAACTTCACGCTCAGCGCGTGGGACTGGAATTTTTATGCAGAACAGGTGCGGCGGGCACAGTACGATCTGGATGAAAGCCAGATCAAACCCTATTTTGAACTCAACACGGTGCTCGAAAATGGCGTGTTTTGGGCTGCGACCCAGCTCTATGGTATTCAGTTTGCCCCGCGTCACGATCTGCCGGTTTACCATCCAGACGTACAGGTATATGAAATCTTTGATGTTGATGGCAGTGGGATGGCGCTGTTTTATACCGATTTCTTCAAGCGTGACAGTAAAGGCGGCGGCGCATGGATGAGCAACTTTGTTAACCAGTCCACGCTGCTCGACGCCAAACCGGTGATCTACAACGTCTGTAACTACACCAAACCCGCCGACGGTGAGCCCGCACTCCTGAGCTGGGATGAGGTTATTACCCTGTTCCATGAGTTCGGTCATACGTTGCATGGCCTGTTTGCCAGTCAGCGTTATCCCAGCCTGTCAGGAACGGAAACGCCGCGTGATTTCGTCGAGTTCCCTTCGCAGATTAACGAGCACTGGGCAAGTGAGCCGCAGGTGTTTCGCCATTTCGCCCGGCATTACCAGACCGGTGAACCCATGCCGGTGGCGCTGCATGAAAAAATCATCAGGGCAGGTAAATTCAACAAAGGTTATGAGATGACCGAGCTGCTGGCTGCCGCGCTACTGGACCTTCACTGGCACAGCCTTGACGGTCGAACGCCGGTGCAGTCCGTTGACGGATTCGAGCAGCAGGCGTTACGCAGCGACGATATTGATTTGGCTGCCGTTCCCCCACGCTATCGCTCCAGCTATTTTCAGCATATCTGGGGCGGCGGCTATTCTGCGGGGTATTATGCCTATATCTGGACTCAGATGCTGGCCGACGACGGCTACCAGTGGTTTGTCGAACAGGGCGGCTTGACGCGGGAAAATGGCGATATCTTTCGACAAAAGATTTTGTCACGTGGCAACAGTAGCGATCTTAAAGCGTTGTATGAAGCCTGGCGCGGCGGTGAGCCTCAGCTCGAACCTATGTTGAAAAACCGCGGCTTAGCGGAATAAGCGAGAAGCGAAAGGGCGGCAATGCCGCCCTGTTTTATTAACCCAACGGACCGCCTTCAATGGTTTCGCACAACCCAGCCAGTACCCGTTCACCCGTTTCCGTCTTCAGCGACTGATACCACGCCGAGGTCATTTGGGGATCTTTAGCATGGGTGATGTCACAGCGTTTACGCGCTTTCAACACCAAATCCTTAACGCGCTCGACACGGCGCATCTGGTAACGCAGTAGCGCATCCTCGATGCCAAGCGAATGCGCAGACAGCGCGGACGCCAGCACAATGGCATCTTCCATGGCCGCACAACCGCCCTGGCCGATATCGGGCGTGGTGCTGTGTGCCGCGTCGCCAAGCAATACCACCCGGCCTTTAACAAAACGCTGAAAAGGTTCAATGTCGTGAATTTCGACCCGGTTGGTGGTGTCCACGTCAATTGCCGAAATTAGCTTTTGCACGGGTTCAGACCAGTCGCTGAAGTAGTGGCGCAAATCGTCCCGCATCGTTGAACGATCCTGCTCCAGACCGGCGGGCAGCGGGACATCGAAGAAGAAGTAAAAACGATTACCGCTTACCGGCATCAGTGAAACGCGCTTGCCATCGCCCACAAAGGTTGTCCATTGGTCGGCGGGCGCGATGGTCTCATCAATCCTGACCAGACCGTTCCAGTTCACATAGCCCGCGTAGCGGCGTGGCAATTTTTCATCCAGTACATAATCGCGGATCACCGAATGCGTCCCGTCAGCCGCGACCAGAAAGTCGCCTTGCGCCTGGCTGTTATCGTCAAAGGTGGCGATAACGCCGCTGGCGAACTGCTCCACCTGGACGATACGTTTGCCAAAATTCACCCGACTGCGGCCATAAGCATCCAGCAGCATCGCCTGAAGCTCCGCGCGGGCGATGGGGTAGGGAAATTCGCCCACCTGTTGCACCAGCGGTGCCAGGCTAAAGCGGGTCAGCGTGTCACCCGAAAACGCGTCTTGATAGGCCATAAACGCCATGTTACCGCCCAGAGCGCGGACTTTTTCTTTCAGTCCCAGTGCATTAAGGCACTTCACGCCGTTTGGCCAGACAGAAATCGCCGCGCCAACAGGCCGTATCGTTTTGACCGCCTCATAAACTTCAGTTTCGAAACCGGCCTGTTCCAGAGCCAGTGCGGCGGTCATCCCACCCATTCCGCCACCAATGACGATCGCTTTCATATGTTATCTCCTGTGTACATATCAGTAATTTGCAACTTTTGTACCAGAAGCGAAAAGGGCCGGATGCCTCAATCTGTCGGGATAACACAACAGATAACCACAGTCGATGCACGGTAGCTGTGCAACGATCTGCACCTGGCCGGTGCAGAGAAATCTGTAAACCACAGTAACCTTGCGTTTTTAAGATGTTACCTATAATCCGTTTCATATTTAGCGTGATATAGATCACGTTCGCCCTCACAATGACTTCGGACTCCTCCATGAAAATCGGAATAAGTAACAATCACTATCCGGAGCAGCGCAATATTTTGGTCAATCCGGAAAACGACTATATCAACCTGAAAAAACGTAACGTTTTCTATTTCCTCAATCCGCTGCGTACCCGTTTATTGAAAAAAAATAAAAGCTTTGTCTTTTTACCTGTGCCATTTGCAATGGGGCAGAAGCCCAATATTTTGCATCTGTTTAATGAAGTGGCGATCACCCAGATGAACTGGGTGGCGACATTTGAAACAGAACTGCCGCGCGTGCTGCCGGTGGCGGGGGTTGCCAAACAGGACAACCCAGAATTAAAGCGCCTGATTCCGTATTTACTGAAAGACAACTGTTTCGGCCTGATTGCCATTTCAGAGGCCACGCTTCATATTCAGATGAAGCTGTTTAAACCCGATGTCGCCGCAAAAATTCGTGCCAAAACCCTGGTGATGCATCCGCCGCAAACGCTGTTTACCCCAGAAAAAACTGCACGCCAGAGTGACAACATCCGTCTGGTGTTTGTCGGCAACGAGTTTTATCGCAAAGGCGGCGCAGAAATTGTGCTGGCGCTGAGCGAACTGGTTGAAGCCGGCCAGATTGATGCGTCGCAGCTAGACGTTCAGCTTATTGGTGACCTGAATAAGCGGCATAATGTGGCACACCGTCAGTTCCAGGACGATGACGCCTTTTATCGCACGATTCAGGATCGCATTTCCCGCCTCAGCTTTATTACCCATCACTCTCAGATGGCGAATCCGGAACTGTTGAAACTGTTTCAGCGCAGCGATGTTGGCTTATTACCCACCTGGCAGGAAACCTACGGCTTTTCGGTACTGGAAATGCAGGCGAGCGGTTGCCCGGTATTAACCAGTAATGTGCGCGCGCTGCCGGAAATTAATCCTGCCAGTGCAGGCTGGACGATCGGCGGTACGCTGAATGACGATCGCGAATATCAGGTCAACAGCGAAGCCGACAAACACCGTCTGCGCCGGGCGTTAATTGACGGCCTGAAATCAACACTGCTGGATATCCTGGCGCATCCACAGGTATTAACGGAAAAGGCTGAAGGATCGATTTTACGCATTAAACAGCAGCACGATCCGCGCCAGTATTGCGCGCGCCTTAACGAAATTTATCGTCGTGGCGTCGTCGATGTTGTTGAACATCCACCCGCGATCTCAATTTAGTAAGATTTATCAGACGTTACGCGCCAGAGTCACCATACTTAACTGACGCGTTTCTCTGGAGATCGGTTATGAAATATCTGCTTGCTTTGCTGCTGTCCGGCCTGATGGTCAGCAGCGCATTGTCACAACCCGCACCCACGTTTCCCCCACGCGCGCCGTTACCTCAGTTGACGCTCGCCGCTGCAAAATGTGATCTCTCCAGCTGTCAGACGCGTTGTTATGTTGAGCAATCGCATTGTAATACGCGTAATTCCGGTGCCTGCAGTACCCAGGCACAGCTTTGCGTGCAATCATGCGCGGCTCAATGTAAATAACCTGCCACCTGAATGAGTGCTGATGAAACGATACCTTACTGCATTACTTGTCGCCCTTAGCGCCAGCAGCAGCGCTGCAGATTTATCCTCGCAGGACATTGCCTCGCGGGTGAAGAACATCATTACGCCGCTGATGGAGCAGGAGGGCATACCAGGCATGTCGGTCGCAGTGCTGTATAAAGGCCGCCCGCAGTACCTGAACTTTGGTGTAGCCGATACCGCATCCGATCGACGCGTAACCGAAAACACGTTGTTTGAACTGGGTTCTGTGAGCAAAACGTTTACCGGCGTACTGGCGGGCGTGATGATGCGTAACAGCCAACTTCATCTCAACGACCCGGTACAAAAGTACTGGCCCGCCCTGAAAGGCCCCCAGTGGCAGGCGATTAAAATGGTGCACCTTGCCACCTACAGTGCTGGCGGCATGCCATTACAGCTTCCCGCCAGCGTGACCGACCAGGATACGTTGCTGACTTACCTGCAACAGTGGCAGCCTGACGCCGCGCCCGGCACGCAGCGCCGCTATTCCAATGTCAGCCTGGGGTTGCTGGGATATTTGATGATAAAAGGCGAGTTTGAAGAGGCGATGCAGAAGAACGTCTTTACGCCATTGCGGCTGACGCGCACCTTTTACAGGGTTCCGGCTTCCATGATGTTTGACTATGCGTGGGGATATAAAGACGGACAGCCGGTGCGCGTCTCGCCCGGTATGCTGTCAGCAGAAACCTATGGCGTGAAGTCTACCGCACGCGACATGATGACCTTTATGCAGGCCAATGCGAATCCGAACGGATTATCGTCCGGTAATACCGTTTTGCGAAATGGTATGATCACGGCACAGTCGCGCTACTTAACGGCAGGCAAGCTGTCTCAGGGGCTGGGTTGGGAAAGCTATCCCTGGCCGATGGATACCCAAACGATCGTTGACGCCAGCGACAACAACATGGCGCGACAGGCACAACCGGCAACGCTGTTGAACCCGCCCAAACCGGCGGATCGTGCCAGCTGGATTCATAAGACCGGCTCCACAAACGGATTTGGTGCCTACATTGCCTTTATCCCACAGTTGAACAGCGGCGTTGTGATGCTGGCGAATAAAAACTACCCCAACCCGGCGCGGATAAAAGCGGCTGCCGCCATCCTGGAGGCCATTCAGTAACGCCGAGACTAAAAAAATGGCCGCTGTGCGCGGCCATTAGGGGATCAATGCGGATTAGAGCGTACCGGTACCGCCGTCAGAGCACCATACCTGTCCAGATGCAAAGCTGCATTCATCTGAAGCCAGGGTAACGTAGAGCGGGGCGATCTCAACCGGCTGGCCTGGACGGCCTAGCGGTGCATCGGCACCAAACTGCTCCACTTTCTCCTGTGGCTGACCGCCGCTCGGCTGCAGAGGCGTCCAGTAAGGGCCTGGGGCGACCGCGTTAACGCGAATCCCTTCCGGGCCGAGCTGTTTGGCCAGTGCCTTAGTGAAGGCCACGTTACAGGCTTTAGTCTGGGCATAATCCAGCAGGATATCGCTGGGCTTAAAGGCCTGAACAGAAGAGGTGTTAATAATCGATGCACCGCGCGGCAGATAAGCCAGTGCCGCTTTCGTTACCCAGAATGGCGCATAGACATTGGTTTTGAAGGTGGCATCAAAGTCTTCTGTGCTCAGCGTCCGAATGGATTCATTAAACTGCTGACGTCCGGCGTTGTTAACCAGAATATCCAGCCCGCCCAGTTTCTCAGCCGCTTCTTTAACCAGCTTCTGACAAAAAGCTTCGGAACGCAGATCGCCGGGAATCGCCACCGCTTTACGGCCTTCGGCCTCGATCAGTTTAACCACTTCCACCGCATCTGACTCTTCTTCCGGCAGATAGTTAATGGCTACGTCCGCCCCTTCACGTGCATAGGCAATGGCGACGGCGCGACCAATACCTGAATCGCCGCCGGTAATCAGCGCTTTACGTCCGGCAAGACGACCGTGGCCACGATAGCTTTTTTCACCATGATCGGGAGCAGGGTCCATTTCACTGGCCAGTCCGGGTGCCTGTTGCGGCTGCTGCCTGAATGGCGGCTTCGGAAAGCGATCTGGGTCGAGAATTGATTTATTTGACGTCGTCATAGTGAGCTCCTTGAACTGTTGTCAGGAACTTAAGCCTGGCACAGATGTGATGTTTGTCACATTCAACTGCTTATTTAATGCACGAAGCCAGTTAAAAAAGGACTTTATCAGACAAATTCCCCGACGTAATGTCCGCTAAGCGCAGCGGTAATAGCAGAATATATCGATTATGTGTTTTGGCGGCAGGCGCAGGCACGAAACGGAAGAGAACAGCAGCGACGAATAATCGCGGGTTGCTTACGCTAAGCTATTGAGAACAGGGCAGTTATGACGAGTATGAATAAGCGATTGTATTAAAGGAGATTAAGGAGGAGAATAAAGCAATGCGCAGTGATGTTAAATGTTTGTACAAATGTTTCTAAGATGTTACTATGAGTGTCCCGGCCAGCACCACTTTATAGTTTGTGACGTCTGGCCGGAAAGTTTTTCCCTGGTGTTGGCTGTTTTAGCGACCTGGCCTTGCAGGTCAGGTTTTTTTTTACCGCTAAACAACTTGAAGCCATTGTAACCTCTGGATGAATCATTGTAAGTTATTCTTAAGTATCATCTTACCTGTACTAAAGTGCAGGTTATGTCATCATTAAGTAAAAGAAGCAGCATGGAGCCTGAATGTTTTCTTTTTTTCTTGAAAATCAAACAATAATGGATACGCTTCAGACTTACATACAGAGAAAGTTATCTCCGCTTGGCAGTCCTGAGTACGCTTACACGGTGGTGAGCAAAAAAAATCCTTCAAATGTTCTGATTATTTCCAGTTATCCTGACGAATGGGTCAGGTTATACCGTGCCAACAATTTTCAGTTAACCGATCCGGTCATCCTCACCGCCTTCAAACGGACCTCGCCGTTTGCCTGGGATGAAAACATTACCCTGATGTCCGATCTGCGGTTTACCAAAATTTTCTCATTATCAAAGCAGTACAACATCGTTAATGGCTTTACCTACGTGCTCCATGACCATATGAACAACCTCGCGTTGCTCTCCGTCATTATTAAGGGCAACGATCAGGCAGCCCTGGAGCAGCGCCTTGCGTCTGAGCAGGGCACCATGCAGATGCTGTTGATTGATTTTAATGAGCAGATGTATCGACTGGCCGGGACAGAAGCCGAAAGAGCACCGACGGTGAATCAGAACGCCGACAAAACGATTTTTTCGTCGCGTGAAAATGAAGTGTTGTACTGGGCGAGCATGGGTAAAACCTATTCTGAAATTGCCGCCATTACCGGTATTTCCGTCAGCACCGTGAAGTTCCACATCAAAAACGTCGTGGTTAAATTGGGCGTCAGTAACGCCCGACAGGCTATAAGACTGGGTGTGGAGTTAGACCTTATCAGACCGGCAGCGTCAGCGGCCAGGTAGTTACCGCGACGGGCGCACAGCCCGTACGTGAGACAATATCGCCACCCAGTTGTTGTTTATCCTCTTCTCCGGCTGGCAGAGTCAGCAGATAAATCCGTTCCTTTTCAGTCAGAAAAGCCTCTTTGACAACGCTGATTTGCCATCCGGACCGTTTCAAAATTTTCAGCATTGCCCGGCTGACTATCGTATAGATATGGTTGTACGCGTTATCCTGCGCCCAGTTCACCATCGCTAAAAACAATACCTGACTAATAGGATAGTGTTCACCCAGCAGTTCGCGTGCGCGTGCTTTATCGACGAAAAAGCGGCTTGACTCCGTGCCACAGGCGGGCAGGGGGACGTCGTTAAAACAGTGCTGGAAGGTGTGAGTGATCATATTGGGCCGATCCAGGCAGGTAAAGCGCACGCTGCACACTAATTGCCCTTCACAGATCCCCAGAATATAGCGCGTCCCTGGCCCATCAAACTCATCCGACTCCATGCCCTGGCTGCATACCACTTCCCATCCCAGGCGGTCGCTAAAAGTTTTTTTTCTGAGCTTATAAAGTTCTTCTGAACGTGTGGTTTGCAGCTCTTCGTAACTGACGTCAAACAGTTCAAGCATTCCATTTCCTCTAAAAAGTTACTGCGGCCCTCACGGCTATCCTGTACTGATTTTACTAACTTTTCGCGCTGACGTTCAGCTAAATAACACTTTATTCGACTGAAATAGGGATTCTCTGTCTGTCAGTGGGCAGGATAACGCATCTCAAGCGGTAAAATTCTCCCTGAGGGGATATTATTTGCCATAACGCAACAGAAAACAATACAAATAGTCACCGCCCTGTACTATTTCAATAGTGCATATTCCCGTGTCATACCAATTTTATATGGGACGCCTGCCGGTTTTTAACAAAGTAACCCCGCCGAATGTCATAAATATGTCGCTCAACATTAATTGATTTATTGGTTATCTATATGGCCTGCATCACAAAGCGGTAAAAAAACCAAATATCATAAATTGGCTGTTAATTTCTGGAATTGTTGGCACAGGGCCGTATTACTAATACTTGAGCCGGACCTGCCTGTCCATACAGGCCGTGGATAGCTGACTGATCAAGGTGTTTACCTAATTATAAGGCTCATAACAATGACTATATCCTCTGTGCTTAAAACAAAAGATAAAATTGGTTACGGCATCGGTGATGCCGCCAGTTCCATGGTATGGCAAACCGCTACCTTGTTTCTGGCCTACTTCTATACGGATGTATTTGGTTTACCCGCCGCGATTATGGGGACGATGTTTTTGATGGTTCGCCTGGCGGATGCCTTTGTCGATCCCTGTATCGGGGCGTTAGTTGACCGAACCCGAACCCGACATGGACGTTTTCGCCCCTGGCTAATGTGGTTCGCGATTCCGTTTGGCGTGAGTTGCCTGATAACCTTCTATGTTCCTGATGTGGGTCCGACCGCGAAAATCGTCTATGCCTGTGTCACCTATACCATCCTCAGCTTCATATACTCTGCAGTAAATGTCCCTTATTGCGCCATGCCCGGTGCGCTGACGCTCGATCCACGAGAACGCCATTCTCTGCAATCCTGGCGTTTTGCCTGTGCCTTTATCGGCGGACTGGTGGTCACGGTCATCGGGCTGCCGCTGGTGGATCTGTTAGGTCAGGGCGACAAGGCGAAAGGGTACCTGTTTGCCATGGGGTTCATGGGTTTTTTAGGGGTGATTTTAATCTACTGTTGCTTCTTTATGACCCGGGAACGTTATTTACCGCGCGGCGATAGTGCAAGCTCGATGTGGTCCGACCTGAAGCTGTTAAGTAAAAACAGCCAATGGCTCATCATTGTTATTTTCAACATCCTGTTGCTGACTGCGGTAGTGACGCGTGGCTCGTCCACAATATATTACATGAACTATGTTTTATTGCGGCCTGACCTGGTATTCACCTTTATTATTACCGGCATGATAGCGGCATTGTGCGGTGCATTTTTTTCAGAGCGGTTATTGGGGAAATTTGATCGCGTGCGTGCTTATCAGATTTGCCTGGTCAGTTTTGTTTTTTTCGTCACGACCATTTATTTTATTCCGCCTTCACAGGTTTGGCTGATCATCGGCATAAATATCGTTTTTGGCTTTGTTCAAAATCTGACCACACCCATTCAGTGGAATATGTTCTCCGATGTCGTGGATTTCGAAGAACACCGCAGCGGGAGAAGGCTGGACGGCCTGGTCTTCTCCACCGCCTTGTTTGCCATCAAATTTGGCCTCGCCATGGGCGGTGCCGTCGTGGGCTGGATTCTGGGGCTGGTGCACTACCAGCCTGGCGTGGCGGCTCAAACGCCTCACGTGATTACCACTATCAATCTGATGCACAACATTATTCCCGGCGTTTTATTTATTGCCATGCTGCTGCTGCTTTGCCTCTACAAGCTTAACAGCACCCGCGTCAATGCGATTGCCCTTGAGCTGGCCGCAAAGCGTGCCGCTGAAGAGAAAATGGACGCCCAAAACGCTATCTGAAATCAGTACGAAGGAGTGAAACATGACCGTAATCTACAAGGACCCTCAGCGTTCTGTTAGTGAACGTGTTGCCGACCTGCTGCCACGCATGACGGCAGAGGAAAAGTTCGCGCAGATGCATGCTTACTGGCTTATCCTGGATGAAAAGGGCAACCATCAGGAACGGACAGATTTAAGCGACACCTTTACCGGTGTGAGTGCCCAGAATGCCCTTAAAGAGAGATTAACCCGCGGCATCGGCCAGATTACCCGCCCGTTGGGAACACATATTGTTGACGCCGCAACCGGCGTACGGGCGGCGAATCGCCTGCAACGTGATGTGATGGAAGGATCGCGCCTGGGGATTCCAGCGCTGTTTCACGAAGAGTGCCTGGTCGGCCTGCTGTGCAAAGGGGCAACGCTTTTTCCCTCATCGCTGAATTACGGATCAACCTGGGCGCCTGAACTGATCAGGCGGGCGGCTCAGCACATTGGCGACGAAGCCCGCTCAATTGGCTGCAAACAGGGACTGGCCCCCGTGCTGGATGTTTCCCGCGATGTCCGCTGGGGCCGGACAGAAGAAACCTTTGGCGAAGATCCCTGGCTGGTGGGGGTGATGGCAACCGCCTATGTCGAAGGCCTGCAAGGCGATAAGCGCGATCTGCTGGCCACGCTTAAGCATTACGTCGGTCACTCATTCAGCGAAGGCGCACGAAATCACGCGCCCGTTCACCTCGGCTTCAGCGAATTAAACGATATCTTTCTGCTGCCGTTTGAAATGGCGGTAAAGCTGGCGAACGCAGGATCGGTGATGCCGGCCTACCATGACATTGATAATCAACCCGGCCACAGCGATCGCTTTTTGCTGACCGAGGTGTTGCGTGAACAGTGGGGATTTGACGGCATCATCGTGGCTGATTATGGCGGTGTCAGTCTGCTTCACCAGCATCATGGCGTGGCGCAGGATGCGGCAACGTCGGCTGCGCTGGCGTTTAATGCCGGGCTGGACGTGGAGTTGCCGAAGGATGACTGCGCTCGCCATCTGGCCGACGCCGTGTCGCGTAATCTGCTGTCGATGGATAAGGTTGACGAGATCGTGGCACGCATCCTGACCGAGAAGTTCCGCCTGGGCTTATTTGAGCATCCTTATATCAATGAAGCGGCGATTTCTCTGCAGGACGATGCCACCCGTCAGGTTGCACGTGATGTGGCAACCCAGTCGATCACCTTACTGGAAAACAACGGTATTCTGCCGCTGAAAACCGGCGGACGCGTTGCGGTAGTGGGGCCCTGTGCGGACGATCCGCTTGCGCTACTAAGCGGTTACAGCTTTCCCGTTCACCTGATTATCAGCGATATGCTGGAGGAAACGTCGCAGGTCACCACGCCGCTCGCCGCGCTGCAACATTACCTGGGGCAGGAAAATGTCGGCTATGCCAAAGGCTGTCATATTATTGAGAAACGCACTGCAGGTGCCCCTGTGTTCCCCGGCGACAGTGCGGCGAAACCCATGCAGCAATCGCCTGTGTCACAGGATACCCACCTGATTGCCGATGCCGTTCGCGTGGCGCAAGACAGCGATGTGGTGATTGCCTGCGTGGGCGATCTGGCAGGCCTGTTCCAGAGCGGCACCGTGGGTGAAGGTTCTGACACCGACAGCCTGAATTTGCCCGGCGTACAACAAGCATTGCTGGAGGCCCTTGCCGCAACCGGAAAACCCTTGATCGTCGTGATGACCGGGGGACGGCCTTATAGCCTGCAAGGTCTGGAAGACAAGGTTGCCGCCTTTATGCTGGCCTGGGCACCGGGGCAGGAGGGCGGCTGGGCGATAGCGGATATTCTGACCGGCCGCGCGGAACCCCAGGGCCGCCTGGTGGTGAGCGTACCGAAAAACGTCGGTGCGATGCCGTTTTATTACAATCACAAACTGAAAAGCGGCGGTACGCCGATCGCCTTCCATTTTGGCGCGCGTTATCCGTTTGGGTTTGGCCGCGGCTGGACGACCTTTGACTGGGGCCAGCCGCAGCCAGAACAGGACAACGTGGCGATTGATGGGGAGATTCAACTCCGGGTCACGCTCACCAACACCGGCGAACGGCAGGGCAGTGAAGTGGTGCAGCTTTATGTCCGGGACAAGGTGGCCAGCATGGTGCGACCGCTTCAGGAGCTTAAAGCTTTCCAGCGCGTCACGCTGCAGCCGGGTAAAACCGCCGAACTGTGCTTTAGGCTTCCGGTGGATATGCTCAACTTTACGCGCCGCGATGGCCAGCGCATCGTAGAACCCGGCGAGTTTGAGCTGCAGGTCGGTTCTTCCTGTCGCGATATCCACGGCGTCAGTACAGTAACGGTGACGGGTGAAACACGCGTTCTGCCTTGCCACTGGCGCATGTTAAGCGACTGCACGATAAACATTTCCTGACCTTTAACCCTGCCCATCACGGAATGGGCAGGGCATCATCCTTGTGCCTTTCATGGCTAAGAGTCAGCTCACCTTGTTTAACGCGCGCATCAGATAATGAAGCAGTATGCCGACATCGGGAAAATCCGTCAGTGACATCTGCAATACATTAAGCAGAAGGGCAACGCCTGAAAACTGAAGCTATCTGGCAAGGGCACCACGGCCATCCGCCGCGATAGCTGTTCTGCTGCCTTAACCCAGCGTTAATCCAGGCCTGAACCGCAGGTATTCGCTGCCCAGCGAAACGCAATACACCGCCTGTTTCCTTTTTGGCTGCCAGTCAGCCCGACCCGTAATTTCCCCTGTTTATCCCGGCAACATCCCGCCAGCGGGCCATATATCGCGGTATCGATAAACGGATTATGGTCAGCGCGCCGCCCGGCGAGCAAATCCTGCCTGTCCTGCTCTGTAGTGGAATACGTTACCCTCAGGGAGAAACGCGTGCGGAGAAAGCGGGGCGATGTTTTCTCTCAAATATCCGCTATAGGGGATATTTTTGCTTTTCAGGTATGTTGCAGTTAGTCTGATAATATCCTCTATCGGGGATAAAACTCACTTATTACGGAGCGTGCCACATGATCTACAGCCCCAGGCAGTTGGCGAACCAGGTAAAGCTATTGCGTCAACAAGATGGCTTGACGCAGGCTGAACTGGCGAAGACCGTGGGCCTTAAACAGGCAACTTTGTCTCACTTCGAAAACAACCCGGAGACGACGTCGCTGGCTACCCTGTTCAAAATCTTGCAGGCGCTCAATCTCGCCGTCGTGCTTCAGGGGAATCCACCCCCTTCAGCCTCATCTGAGGATGCCTGGTAATGGCGAAGCTGATTGCCTGGATGAACGGGACGCGGACGGGCACGCTGACGCTGCATCACAGCGGCGCACTCCGTTTCCAGTATGACGAGGAGTGGCTCAGGCACCCGCTTGCCAGGCCGCTGTCGCTTTCATTGCCCTTGCAGCATGCTGCGATACATTCTGCGAAGGTGGCTTACTTTTTCGAAAACCTTCTCTCACCCAGCACGTTGATTAAAAGCGATATTTACGCTGAGCACCCGATAAAATCCTGCGATGTCTTTGCACTGTTGCAAAAAGTGGGACACCAACTGCCCGGCGCGATCACGCTGCTGCCGGTGAAGCAGCAACCCCTTGCGCCGGATAACGCGACCTACCGCGTGTTCAGCGCTGCAGACGAGGCACAGCAGTCTGATATCGACAATGCCTATCTGTGTATGGCCCTTGCCCGCGAGCTAAGGCTCCCGGTAGCGGATGCCAGGCTGTTTCATGAGGATGGCCGCCGGAAATTACGCATCGAAAGCTATGATCGCCGCTGGAGCCGCGACGGAAAACATCTTTATTATCTTCCTGAAGAGGAGGTGTGCCAGGCGCTGGGATTACCGGCGTCAAGCCGTTATGAACAGCAGGGTGGACCGGGGCTTCAGGATGTGATGGCCTTGCTGATGGGGTCGAGCAGCGCCATGAAAGACCGTGAGGAGTTGATGCGCTATCTGGTTTTTCAGTGGCTGATTGGGGCTACCGGCGGGCACGCCAAACAGATCAAGATACTCATCGCCCGTGGCGGCAGTTTCCGACTGGCCCCCTTTAGCCCGATCCTGTCTGCCTGTCCCGGGCTTTCACTGCGCAGGACAGACAGGCAAGATTTTCAGCTGGCGATGGGCGTGCCCGGCCCTGAGGGGAAACGGCATCACATTGACGCGATCTGGCCAGCGCATTTTGTCGCCAGCGCGGGCAGCGTCGGATTGAGTCAGGCGAAGATGCAGCAGATACTGACGGCCTTTATTGCGGGCTTACCGGCTGCGATCGTTAAGCTGCGCGACAGCCTGCCTGACGATTACCCTCTGGCGATTGCCGACGCGGTGTTCAGCCATGCGATGATCATGCTGGAAAGGGTACGCCAGCCTGACTGGCTTTGACGGACTGACCGTCAGGGCTTTTCTGCCACATAGTGGAGATAACCGGCCACACCGCCTTTACCGCCATCTTTGGGATGATGATTACCATCTGTCACAGGAACGGAGGCAAAATCGAAAGGAGAAACCCCCGCCAGACAGGCGGCATTCACGCCGTACTGTTCAGGGTTGGAACGGCTCTGGTGAAAGGTATAAATGCCGCAGACAGAGCAAAAGTAATGAACCGCCTCACCCGTATTAAACCGATACTCGCTTAGCTTATCCTTACCTTTGACCACCTCAAGCCCGGAGACGGGGGCGAATACCACGACCGCACCGCGCATACGACAAAACGAACAGTTACAGCGCCGGGCGGTTTTCAGGCCATCCAGCAGTTCAACGTTGAACGCAACAGCGCCGCAGTGGCACTGACCCGATGTAGCATCAGACATGGCTTGCTCCTTTTTTCATCCTGCAACTTTGCGTCGCGCGACAGGGATGAAATGTTAGTGGCATCAACAAAACAGGGGGAACCGATAAGGTTATTGTGAAGGGTTAACGTCAAAGACACCAGCATGTCGCCCGAAGCGTGCAGCGATTTTCTTTAGCATGACGTGCCCGTCAGGGTGAAAGGCGTCAGCACGCCGATGACTCATGAGCCGCTTGTGCCGTCCCCAAACAGGATGCTCGCCGTGTGTCAGTCCGGCCTACCCACGGCTTCCCGATGACAAGAAACAGAGACGGCTGCACGGCATTATGGCGCTGCGCTAAAACAGGCGAACTCAGCAGAAAGTGAACGCCAGAGCAACGAAAGGTTTTTTAGCCACGAGAAGAGCAAACCTGTCCCTGGGCCGACGTCGCACAGCATGCGCTGACCTGTCTGACGCAGTTTCAGCCTGCGAGTTTGAAAAAGCCTGACGAGGCGCAGCGAAGGATTGTGGGCTGGCAGCAGAAGGTTGAACGCGGTGCGCTGGCAGTTAAGATTCATCACGCAAGCGGAAAGCGGCAAAGCCCCTCAGGGACTCTGCCGCAATCCCTTATCAGAACTCTTTTTGCCCACCCAGTTCAATCACCCGATTGGCCGGTATCCTGAACTGTTCATGCGCGCGTAATGCATTACGCTGGAAGAAGTGGAATATCGCCCCTTTAGCATGGGCCAGGCCGCGACGTTTTTTCATTACCAGCGTGTCGTGAGAGGTAAAAAACGACGCTTCATTTAAGGTACAGCCAAATCCTTCCAGCCCGCAAAGGTGCAACACATCTTTCATTGACGGGCGTTCATGCCAGCCGTACGCGGCGGTAACCTGCCAGAACGAAGGCGACAGCTGGCGCAGCGCGATGCGTTTCTGATTGTGCACGCGGGGCAGATCGACCGTTTTGATGTGCAGTAACACGGTACGCTCGTGCAGCACCCGGTTGTGTTTCAGGTTATGCAGCAGGGCCTGCGGAATTTCATACTCTTTGCGCGTCAGGAAGATGGCTGTTCCCCCCACGCGCATGGGCGGAGAGGCTTCCAGAGAGCTGATTAACGCTTTCAGCCTGACTGGATCGTCGGTGAGACGGCGGATAAGCCGGGAGCGTTCACTGCTCCAGATAAGCATCAGCACCAGCATCGTCATCGCCAGCAGCACCGGCACCCAACCTCCCGACAGCAGCTTCATCAGGTTTGCCGCAAACAGCGGTACATCGATTAACAACATGCAGAGCAGGAAAAACAGCGCAACAGGTAATGGCCACTTCCAGTTTTTAAAGGCAACAATACCGGCCAGGCAGGCCGTCAGCACCATGGTTCCCGTCACCACAATACCGTAAGCAGAAGAGAGCGCCGAAGACTGACGGAAAGCCAGGATTACCACCGTAACAGCCGCAAACAGAAGCCAGTTTACGACCGGAATATAAATCTGCCCCGATTCTGTAGCAGACGTAAATATCACGCGCATCGGCGGCAGAAAGCCCTGGCGGATAGCCTGATGCGTCAGCGTATACACGCCGCTGATAATCGACTGGGCAGCGATAACCGTGGCCAGCGTTGACAGCACAATCAGGGGAATCTGCGCCCAGACCGGGGCCAGGATATAAAACGGATTTTTGACTGCGCTGGGGTCGGCCAGCACCAGCGCACCCTGACCAAAATAGTTCAGCACCAGTGCGGGCAGGGCAATGATCAGCCAGGCGAGGCGGATAGGGGTTTTGCCTAAATGTCCCATATCCGCATACAGGGCTTCAGCCCCGGTAACAGCCAGCACCACCATCCCTAAGGCAGCAAAGGACAGGGCTTCATGATTGAGTAAAAAGGTCAGGGCAAACGCCGGATTAAGCGCATGTAAAACGTGGGGATTCATAATAATGCCGCGTACCCCAAGGACTGCCAGGGTAATAAACCACACCAGCATGATTGGCCCAAAGATGCGGCTGACGCGTTCAGTACCGTGCTTTTGAATCACAAACAGCAACGTCAGGATCACCACGGACAGCGGAACGATATAACGATCCAGGGCCGGGGCCACCACTTCAATCCCCTCAACGGCGGAAAGCACAGAAATAGCGGGAGTAATAATGCCGTCACCGTAAAAAAAGGCCCCGCCCGTCAGGCCAGCAAGGACGATAATGCGACTGAGCCGTGCGCCAACATTTTGTCGGGCCAGCGACATTAACGTCAGTATTCCGCCTTCGCCATCGTGGTCTGCGCGCATGATAAAGATGACGTATTTAACCGTCACAATCAGCGTCAGCCCCCAGAATATCAGGGACAGAAAACCCATCACGGCTTCTTCTGTCACCGCCCCAGAGGGAAGAATAGAAAGACACTCTTTTAAGGTATAGAGCGGGCTGGTACCGATATCACCAAATACGATCCCCGCTGCCGCCAACATACCTGCAGGCAGGGACTGCTTTTCAGACTGCGCCATTTAATATCCTGTTTTGCTTCGCGTAATCACCAACGTCCGCCGGGTCATTATCCCGGTCAGAGGTGAGGATGAGATTACGCGGTTTAGCGTGCGTTAGGGAGTAGGTGGTGAAGTTATGAACTACATTTTTACAGGTTTGTGCCTTTTTTTTACGGCATTTTTACACGGTTGTCGATTAACTCATCACTTCTTTTGCGCCCTTGACCGGGTTATTCCGTTACAGCCTAAAACGGCCTGTAAAATAATGATGCACTAAGGCAAATTCCCGACGGCTTCACCACATCAGGGCCGCGCAATGCGCGAGATGAAGCAAGCCAGATAAGTTGCCAAACGGCACTACCGGGCTGACGCAGAACAGCGTCATCCTGACTGACACCTACTGTCTGCATGTAAGCAATATCACAGAAGCAGATAACCGGTTTTTTGGAAGACGTGACACAAAAAATGAAAATATTTTAAAAATAGTCCTTACTAATGATTAATTCGCTCGTCATTTTATGCGGTTAATTTATTTCAAAGATGTTGGCAAAGATATCGTCCTTCTGCACGCCGTCAGGAACGATATTTAACTACCCTTAACCGAACTTTCATGCATTAACGTTACATGCTTTTTTTAAAAAGCGTATTCCGCCATCAACAATGATAAATTCCACTTTGCTCTATCCATTAATCCTTTTTATTGTTTTTAGATAAGATAAGGTTGTCAATTTCTTTATACATTCAACGCACTAATACTTTTTATCCCGATTATACCCACTATCTCCGTTATTCCCCGCAATGATCATTGGGCGCATTAATGCTTATTCCCGCGCTGTCGATACCTGAATAGCGAATGTCATTCAGTACGGTGTACAGACTGGCGAACCTATTATTTTGGGAAATTTACATGACTATTACTCAGCGGCTTTTCCTGACGTTTTCATTACTCTCAGCATCAATGATTGCTATGGTTGTGATCGTCATCATGGTATTAGGCGGCTTTCAGTCGCGCTTCCAGTACGTGCAAACCAACACACTGCCCTCGATTGTTGACCTGGATAAAATGGTTAACGGCAGTAACCGACTTAACGTAGCGCTCTATCGGCATCAAAGTGCAAAAGCCCTTGATAAACAGGCTGAATTTGAAAAGGAAATTTCCACACGTATTGAAGCGCTTAAAGCACTGACTGAATTTTACCTCAAGAACGAAACCACTAACGATCAGGATACGAAGCTCAGTGAAAATGCCTTAGCGCTGATTAAACAAATGGAAGTGCGCCTGCCGGCTTTTCTGACAAATTCGCGAACACATAATGATACCGCCCTGGTGGATTTGCAGGGAAATAGCGGCGTCGGTCAGACTATTCGTGATTTAATTGAAAGTTATCAGAAACAACTCCAGCTCAATGTAGAGGTCGGCGCGGTATTTGAAAAAGAGAATAACCGGGTTTACCGGCAAACACTCTGGTCGTTAATTGCCGGTTCAGTCGCGATTATCCTGTTGCTCGGGGCTTTTTCCATCAGGACGATTCTGGGCATCCGTAAAAACCTTAACGGTATGCGATCGGCTATGGAACGCGCCAGTGAGCGGCTTGATCTTACGCTGCGTGCCGATGATTCGCGCAAGGATGAAATTGGTCTGACGGCTAAAGCCTTTAATCATCTTATCGGGAATGTCGCGAACTCGCTTTCATCGGTTGAACGGTCGGCCCATTCGGTCAGTTCAGCCTCTTCGCAAATTTCCGCGGGCAATGAAGATCTCTCTTCCCGCACCGAGCAGCAGGCGGCTTCGCTGGAACAAACGGCCGCCAGCATGTCAGAGCTGAGTGAAACCGTCCGTCAGACGGCAGAAAACACCCGACTTGCCAGTCAACTGTCGAAAAACGCCCGTGAAATTTCCGATGACAGCTCCACGAAAGTCCATACGATGCTCGGCACCATGACCGACATTAAACAGAGTTCTGAAAAGATCACCGCCATAATCACCCTGATAGAAGGCGTGGCTTTCCAGACGAATATTCTGGCGCTCAATGCCGCCGTAGAAGCGGCGCGGGCAGGTGAGCAGGGTCGGGGATTCGCGGTCGTAGCCGGAGAAGTTCGCAATCTGGCGCAGCGATCTTCGGCTTCGGCGCGCGAAATTAAAGAGCTTATCGAATCCTCCATGCGTTATGTGGAAACCGGTGTGAATCAGGCGGAGCAGGTGGGTGAGAACATGGGGCGCATGAATGAGGCGATCCGTCAGGTGACCGATCTTGTGGATGAAATTGCCGTCGCGTCTCAGGAGCAGTCGCTCGGTATTGGTCAGGTGCATCAGGCGGTCAATCAGATGGATGATGTGACACAGCAGAATGCGGCGCTGGTGGAGGAAGCCTCGTCGGCCTCTCGCTCACTGATGGATCAGGCTACGGCCCTGAACGAACTTGTCGCGGCATTTGTGCTGGTGGAGCACGCGCCGGTTGTCCAGCACAGTCCTGCCGCCGTTTCTCCGGCCTTTATTCAGGCTCGCGCGGCCTATGCTAAGCAGGAAGATAACTGGCAACGTTTTTAGTGGATGTCGCCCAGGGTGGTCGCGCTGATAGTGACCACCCTGGGGGCGCTATAAGGCTCGAAAGGGGATTTTTTTCACTCGAATATGCCCAGGGTCTGCATCACGTGTCGTATCGCATTTCGATATTATATTTTGCCACTGTAGAGCACCGGACCGGTGGGCTGACCTGTTGGTGAACCGCCCTCCGGTTCAAGGCTGATCGCGATAACCCCGTTTTTTACCGCATCACGTCCTGCGAGTTTAAGCTCGGTGGTGTCCCGCGCGTGGAGCAGTCCCAGAGAAACCGGCTGATGACCGGCAGGAATCAGCCACAGTTGCAGACTGTTGTTGGCGGCTACCGTCGCGGGCTGCAACGGCGTGACGCGCAATTGTGTGAGCGTCTTGTCTGCACTGACGACCCATTGCCCCTGGTGCTGGGCGTCATTCATCACGGTAAGCGGCGTAAATTCTGGGGCCTTGATGGCCTGATAAGACACCAGCGTCAGGGCGGCAAGGGCGGCGGCAACCATCCAGCCAATATAGGCGCGAGCAGCGCGGGGCCTTTTCCTGGCCGGCAGACTTAACGCAATTTTCTTCCAGACATACGCCGGTGGCACCTGCGGCATGACGTGAAGATCCAGCCCGGACAGCAGGTTTTGCCAGTTGGCGACCTGTTCAGCGAGTCCAGGCTCGGTCTGCAGACGCTTCTGAAAACGTAATCGCGCGCCACCGCGTAGCGTACCAAGCGCATATTCAGCAGAGAGTGCATCGTCACGTTGGTGTTTTTTATTCATAGTCCGACACACTCCCGAAGGTGCGCCATCGCCCGGCGGATCCAGCTTTTTACCGATCCGACCGGCTGCTGGAGCCAGTGAGCAATATCGCTGTGAGACATGCCCTGATAGTAGGCAAGCGTAATGCTCTGACGCTGCTCACTGCTGAGGTTTCCCAGACAGCGCTGTAATCGAGCGGCTTGTGCATCATCCTGTCTGTTATGCAGTTCGTCATGTTCAGCAACCAGAAGCGCATCATTATGCGCCTCTTCCGAACTGGCCATACGCGCCTGTCCGCTGCGTAGCCAGTCAATACAGCGATTACGGACAATATGGGTCATCCAGGTCAACGGGGAGCTCAGCTCAGCATTATAGGTTTCAGCCTTGCTCCAGATGGTGATATAGCAATCATGCAGCACCTCCTCTGCCCAGGGGCGGTGCTGCAACATGCGCAACGCGATGGCAAACAGGCGTGGCGATGTCAGCCGGTAAAGGTGTTCAAATGCCCGGCGATCGCCGTCGACGACTGCCTTCATTAGTTTTACCTGCTCCACTGCCTGCACCTTGTCCATAAGCGTCCCGGATGATCTGTTTCCGTTCGAGTATAAATAATTACTTCGGCATTAATACGGTATCAATCACATCTATCACGCCATTTTTTTGGTTGACGTCATAGGTGCTGATATTGGCTACGTTGCCCTGACCGTCTTTCAGCTGGATGTTATGGGGGCCATTATTCATGATCCACAACGGCTGACCGTTAACGGTTTTCAACTCAGCATGACCGCCGCCTTGTTTAATTTTGGCTTCCAGCGCCTTCATATCATACTTACCTGCAACCACGTGATAGGTCAGTACGCTGGTCAGCATGGCCTTATTTTCTGGCTTCAACAGATTGTCCACGGTGCCGGCTGGCAGCTTAGCAAACGCCGCGTTGGTGGGGGCAAACACGGTAAAAGGGCCTTTACCTTCTAAGGTATCGACCAAACCGGCCGCTTTAACCGCCGCCACTAAGGTGGTGTGATCTTTGGAATTGACCGCGTTCTCAACAATATTTTTCTGAGGGAACATAGCCGCGCCGCCCACCATAACAGAATCCGACGTCATAGCGGCCATGGATGCGGTGGTAAACAGCAATGCACTTGATACAACGGTAACAGCAATTAGCTTTTTCATCGTAAATCCTCATTAGAGCGTGGAGTAAGTGGCTTTCAATGAGATATACGAGAGCGGGATACAAACTGGATGCAGAAAAAAAATAATTTTTTTCAACGTGGCGCGTTGCTATCACGCTCAGTCGCAAAGCCTGACCTTTTCAACCGGCGTTCTCCTGCCCGCATGGGCGCGACAGGTCGGGTGGTGGGCGACAGAAGACCTCCTCCCATCCGTTCTTCACGTTCCCGTATTGCATGGCTCAGCGCCAAGGGGGAAGACGCAGTATTGCAGCGGCGCGCGTGAAACTTTTTTGCTGCCGCCACGCTAAAAGCAATCAGCGCGTTAACCTTCTCTTTCAGCATCTGAGTTTTCGTCTGTGAAAATGCGAGAAGGGTATTCCTGTTTTTCACGCATAAACAGTATCGATTCCATCTATCAGAGGTAAGGCCATCATGAAAATCATCAAAAATGCATCCGTTCCCTCAGCCAAAGGGCCTGAGGCGTATTTCACCGGTCAGGTCCGCATTGACGCCCCGTTCAGCACAACCTCACCAGCCCGGGTCGGGGGCGCTACCGTCACCTTTGAGCCAGGTGCCCGGACGGCATGGCACACGCATCCCCTGGGCCAGACGTTGATAGTCACCGCCGGTCAGGGCTGGATTCAGTGTGAAGGCGAAGATAAGCACACAATCAATCAGGGCGATATGGTGTGGATACCGCAAGACGTACGTCACTGGCACGGGGCGACTGCCAACACCGCTATGACACATATTGCGATTGCCGAATCCCTTAACGGCAGTCCGGTGACCTGGCTTGAGAAAGTCACAGAGGCAGAATTTTTATCCTGAGCCACCGCTGGCGGCAGGGGGATGAGAGAAAACCTACCCGGCTTCCCACTGCGGCGAGCTGAAGGTTTTTTTCATTAATTCGATAAAGCCCTGGGTGCGGGGAAGCCGTTTTTTCTCCTGCAGGCTGGTCAGGGCGACGATATCCGCCGCCGGCAGGGTGAACGCGGGCAGCAGGGGGATAAGCAACCCCTGACGAATCTCACTGCGGATATCCCAGGCCGAACGCACCATGATCCCTTTCCCGCCCAGCGCCCATTTTTTAATGATGCGGCCATCGTTGCTGGCCAGGCGCGGCGTAATTCTGACGATGGTTTCGTCACCGTTATGGGTAAATATCCAGCGCGTGACATCCTCGGCATTCTCCCTGATCACCAGACAGTGATGGCGATGAAGCGCATCAGGATGTGTCGGTGTGCCATAGTGCTGCAGGTAAGCGGGAGAGGCGCAGAGAATACGCGGATTGGCGGCGAGCCACGTGCTGTAAAGCGTTGAGTCACGCAGATGACCAATATAGATCACCACATCCCACTTATCGGCCTGCATCCAGTCGGGGTTATCGGAGAGCGTCAGATCGATACTGAGATCCTCGTGGCTGTCCGCGTAATCGGCCAGCAAGGGCGCAATATATTCAGAGCCAAAGCCCAGCGGGGCCAGCACTCTCAGTGTACCGCTGATACGGTTTCGCGTCTGGTCAATCACGTCCTGCAACTGGTCTATCTCATGCAAAATCACGCGCGCCCGCTCAAGCAAGGCTTCGCCTTCATCGGTCAGGATGATGCGTTTTGCCGGGCGCAGAATCAGCTTAACCCCAATTTTATTTTCAATGCTTTGCAGACGCTGCGTCACCGAGGGCGGGGTGATGTCCAGATAGCGTGCGGCAGCGGCAAGGGTTTGATGTGAGGCGATGACCTGAAAAAAACGTAAATCTTCACTGTTGATCATTAGGTTCAAACCTAATCATTAATTGGGCATGACCGCATTTTAAACAGATTTAAACGATGAGAGCATCAACTAAACCTCTACAGGAATGCCGACGATGCTCAATCATTTAACCCTGACGACACCTTATCTCCTGTTAGATAAAGTTAAGTTCGAACGCAATATCAATCGGTTATACCAGCGGATTGAAGGACAGCACTGTCAGATTCGCCCGCATCTCAAAACACTTCGTACCCTCCAGGCGGCACCCTGTTTGCTGCAGGATCTGTCTTCGCCTGCCACCGTTTCTACCCTGGCCGAAGCCGAGGCCTTTACCGCCGCCGGCTATAGCAATGTGCTTTACGCGGTGGGCATTGCGCCCGGTAAATTACCCCGCGTTGCCGCCCTGCGCCGCAACGGGAAACAGGTGCATGTGTTGCTGGACAGCATGGCGCAGGCACAGGCCGTCAGCGACTACGGCTTACAACATCAGGTGATCTTTTCTGTATTTATCGAGATTGACTGCGACGGCCATCGCGGGGGAATTCAACCTGCTGACGCGGCGCTGACGGCGATTGCCCGTCATTTGCACCAGGCCGGGATGGTGGTGGAAGGTGTAATGACGCACGCCGGTGAGTCTTACCACTGCCGGTCGCAGGAGGAGATTATCCTTGCCGCACAGGAAGAGTGTCAGGCTGCTGTCACGGCAGCAAATCATATTCGTGCCGCCGGGATTCCGTGCCCGGTGGTCAGCGTAGGCTCCACACCGACGGCGCATGCGGCCCATGATCTGCAGGGCGTGACCGAAGTCAGAGCCGGGGTATTTTCCACCTTTGATCTGTTTATGCACAACCTGGGCGTTTGCACCCGCGACGATATCGCGCTTTCCGTCGTCACCACGGTGATCGGGCACAATCACGAAAAAGGCTGGATCTTCGTCGATGCAGGCTGGATGGCCATGTCACGCGATCGCGGCACCGCCGCTCAGCATACCGATTATGGTTATGGGCTGGTGTGCGACGACGAAGGTTGTCCGTTGGGGCTGCTCCTGACGACCACGAATCAGGAACACGGGATTATTGCGCTGCCACATTACGGTGATTATTCGACGGCAGACTTCCCGCTCGGCACCGTGCTGCGCGTGCTGCCCAATCATGCCTGTGCGACCGCCGCGATGCATACGCATTACCAGGTGATCGACACCCGGAACGGCGAACATGAAGTCTGGCAACGGGTTGTGGGCTGGTAGCCGGGCGTTTTTTCATTCATTGTGCGAGGACATCATGTCAGATTTTGATCCAGATAAGGTCCGTCTTTCTACCGGCCACTTTATCAACGGCCAGTTCGTTTCTGCATCCGGCCGCACGCTGGGCATCAAACGTCCCTCTGATGGTCAGCATTATGCCGACATTAACGAGGCGGACGCCGCTACAGTAGCTGATGCGGTGACTATTGCGGACGAAAAGCGCATCAGCAGCGGCTGGTCAAGCTGTTCACCACGGGAACGGGGAGCGGCGATTTCCCGCTGGGCAGATTTAATCGACGGCGACAGAGATTACCTGGCGCAACTCGAAGCGGTCGGTTCCACGCGTCCGATAACGGACACCCGCAATATTGAAGTGCCGTTTACTGCGGCGGCCCTGCGCTTCTATGCAGAATGCGCAGATAAATACAGCGGCGATGTTTTTCCCACCCAGAGCAGCAGCCTGGGAATGCTGGTGCCGGAACCCTATGGGGTGATCGGTGCGATTACGCCGTGGAATTTCCCGCTGTCGATGGCCTCATGGAAGTGCGGGCCGGCCCTGGCGGCAGGCAATGCGGTGGTGCTGAAACCTTCTGAGCTGACGCCGTTTTCCACCGCACGGCTGGCTGAGCTGGCGGTGCAGGCGGGCATTCCGGCAGGCGTGCTCAACGTGATTCAGGGCGGCGGGCAGGTTACGGGTAATGCACTGGTCACGCATCCGCAGGTAAGAAAAGTGTCTTTTACGGGGTCCACTGCGACCGGCGCCGCAATCATGAGCCAGGCCGCGCTGCACGGCACCAAACCGGTGACGCTGGAGCTGGGTGGAAAAAGTCCCCAACTGGTGTTTGATGATGCAGGCGATGCCAACGAGATAGCCGAGCGTCTGTTTCTGGGCTTCACCGTGAATGCTGGCCAGGCCTGCGTCTCAGGCACGCGCCTGATCATCCAGAAAGGCATAGCAGAAGCGGTGATCGAAAAGCTGATTGCCTTGTGCAAGAAACCCGTGCCCGGTATGACCTGGCAGGCATCCACCCGTTACTGTCCGCTCATCGACCAGCGTCAGGGTGAAAAAGTGGCGGCGATTATCGCGCAGTCCGTGGCACAGGGTGCGAACATTCTGGCGGGCGGTCAACGCTACGAAAACACCGCGCAGGGCTGGTTCTGGCAACCGACGCTGTTATCCGGTGTCAGTCAGGATAACGTCGCGAATCAGCAGGAGATCTTCGGACCGGTGCTGACCATTCAGACGTTTAGCGATGAAGAAGAAGCCCTTGCACTGGCGCAGCACAATGTCTTTGGCCTGTGTGCTGGCGTGCATACTCTGAACATGCCGCGTGCGATGCGGTTGATGAAAGCGCTGGATAGCGGCACGGTCTGGATTAATCGTTATCGTCGGACCTGGGACTTTATCATCCCAACCGGGGGCTTCCAGGGGTCCGGTTTTGGCAAGGATCTTGGCAGGCAGGCCTTTGAGTCCTGTCAGCGCTACAAAAGTGTATTAATCGATTTTTAATCAGCTAACACCTTCGCTGGAGAGCACAGACTATGCCCGCACCGCTCAGACTTGTTCAGGACAGTATCCATTTCCCCGATTCGGTGGATGTGGTGATTATCGGTGCAGGAATTGCAGGGGCAGCCACCTGCTGGGAACTGACGCAAAAAGGCTATCGGGTTGCCGTGATCGAAAAGGGCCTGGTCGGGGCAGAGCAGTCAAGCCGTAACTGGGGCTGGTGCCGTCAGCTTAACCGCGATGAGCGGGAGATTCCGCTCATTATGCATGCCCTGCAACGCTGGCATGCGCTGAGTGACGAAATTGGCATGGACGTGGGGTTTCGTGCCAGCGGGCTGGTCTATGCCACGCGGACGGAAAAAGATATCCGCAACTGGGATAACTGGGGAAAAATGGCGAAGCAGTACGGTATTCGCAGTCGGATGCTCAGTGCCGCCGAGGCCAAAGCCATGACGCCGGGCAGTACCACTGCCTGGAATGGCGGGGTACATTCACCTGATGATGGTCACGCCGATCCGGCGTTAGCCGCGCCGGGGTTGATGGAAGCCGCCGTGAAAAAGGGCGCACTTCTGTTTCAGCGCTGTGCGGTGCGCGGTCTGGATATTTCGGCAGGGCGCGTCAGTGGGGTGATCACAGAACGCGGGCTGATAAAAACCGCCAGCGTAGTGTGCGCCGCCGGTGCCTGGACATCGCTGTTTTGTCGCCGTCACGGCATCGATCTACCGGCCGGTAACGTGATTGGCAGTGCGTTTCGTACCTGTCCCGTTGAGCAACTCATCACCATGCCTTTTTACACGGATGCTTTTGCCTGTCGTCCACGACTGGACGGCGGATATACCATTGCGTTGTCGGGAACCGGACGACTGGAACCGGGCTTTCAGGGATTACGCTATGCCCGCGAGTTTTTCCCGTTATATAAAGCTCGCCGCTTAAATCTTCACACCAAAATCCGGCTGGCGTCCTTCTTAACGGGCCCAGAGTCGCGGGCGAGCTGGTCCATGGAGGGCATTTCACCCTTCGAGAAAACCCGTGTACTGGACCCGCAGGTCTCTGACGGCGTCGTCGAAAAAGGGCTGGCGGCCATCGGCAACGAGTTTCCGGCACTGGCATCGCTTCGTGTGAGCCAGGCCTGGGGCGGCGTGATTGACTGTATGCCGGACGACATTCCGGTCATCTCAACCGTGCCGCAGCTTCCGGGACTTATCCTCTCGTCCGGCTACAGCGGTCATGGATTTGGCATTGGCCCCGGTGCGGGACGTTTGACGGCGGACCTGGTGACCGGGGATGCACCGATTGTCGATCCTGTCGCGTTCCGCTATTCCCGTTTCCGTGACGGGAGCAGCATGAAAAAGCCTGGCATGATGTAAGGAGGAAAGATGCAACCAGTGATACACGCGCACGATATCCACGACAAACCGCATCCGGGCCACTATTCACATTATGCTCTGGCGTCGGGGATGATGTTTATCTCCGGCCTGTTGCCGGTTACGTCAGCGGGCGAAATGCTCAGCACAGCGTCGTTTGCCGAACAGGCTTTGCAGGTAATGGCTAATCTGGAGGCCTGCCTGCAGCAGGAAAGTCTGGACAAGCATCATCTGGTGATGGTGAGAGTCTATCTGGTCGATGTCGAACGTTGGGCGGAATTTAATACGTTGTATGCACAATGGCTTGGCGCGTGGAAACCCGCCAGAGCCATCGTGCCCGTTCCTGAACTTCACTACGGTGTGTTACTGGAGGTCGAAGCAACAGCGGCGACAGGCCGATAACGGGTTCGTACTGACACTTAACGGCAACCGTTGTTAGCAGGCGGGAAATAAAACCGTCGCTGGCACGCCAGCGACGAATGAGGTTACGCCGTGCCCTGGCTGTTTTCGGCGAGTTCCTGTGCCTTCAGCGCCTGCACGGTCTGGTGACGATGCCAGTAATAGTTGAGTGTGTGCTTAACGTTCTCAATCTCTTTTTTCAGACCCGGTAAGCGGATTTTGCTGCGCTTTTTGCCCTGCGCATTGGGCTGGACATGCTGCACATATAAAATATCTCTGCCGAACTGACGGAGAACGTTGATGTTTTTGACATTATCCCATTCCAGCAGCCCGGCGGACTGTGGCTGCACAATGCCCTGCCAGGTAATGGTCAACTGCGAGCCATCCTTGAGCGTAAAGGGCACATCCGGGAAGTACTTTAAGACCAGCGCCGTTTCTTCTTCACCGGTTGGCTGATAACGCCAGGCCAGGCTCTCTTCATGTTGCGACGTAAAGTCACGCTCATATTTCTGCCAGAGCTGTTGTTCAATCTGATCGGCTACGGGGATCAGATCGACCCAACTGTCTGCCGGTGAGGTCGCGGCGATAGCGGCATAATCTGCATCTTCCACAGAATAGTTAACGTTGCGCATCCTTTCAGACAGCGGGGGATGCGAATCAAACGGATGCGGTATGTTTTGTTCGCGCATCGCGCTGACAAAATCGGAAGAACTAACATGGTGAGGCAGACCGGCTGCGATCGCCTGACTGATGCCAGGTTCATTCTCATACAGCGTTTTATTCTCAAAAAGCTTACGCTCCACCTCATAGCGATAGCTGGCATAGGCTGAGATTTTGATCAGCGATTCGATAATCGCCGACGAGGAAACCAGCGTTGCCGCATTTCGGTCCGCGACAAATTCGCGTTCACGACTGTTGCGCTGCCAGGCCAGTTCAAAAAACAGCCGGTACAGATAGAGCGGATAGAAAACGATAAGCGTTGCCAGATTCTCACTCATCAAATGCGTGTACATATCAAACCGGTGCAGCTTCGGCCCCAGTAGTGCACCCGACGCGGTATCGCCTTCATGCAGGTGCGTCAGTTCATGCACCATGACGCCATCCGCTTGTGCGGTACTGAGCTGACGCAGCAGGGGAATACTCACATACAGTTTTCGGCCCTGCAGCGGCTGATCATTCACGCTCAGCGGGGCTTCTGTCACGTAGAAGTTGGTATCGATCCCGGCAATGATGTGATCCGGTGACGTGGTGCCGACCTTCGCGGCCAGCGCATCAACGCGCGCCCAGAGCGCAGGGGCGGCTTCACGGGTCACCACGTCGCCTTCAATGCTGTCCTCCGGCGGCAGCTTTTTAAAGATGCCTTTGATCATGTAATACATACCGGCTAAAACCAGCAGTGCGACCAGCAGCACCAGCTTTGGATAGTATTTTTGCGTGAAAAAGGCGGTGCCCCAGAACGACAGCCATACCAGCATCCCGCCCTGTACCAGCACCTGCAACGAGCACGCCAGCATCAGAAAGGGACGAGCGAGCCTGAGACTGAGTAACTGTCCTTGTCTGCTTTTAAAGGCCAGGGCGCTAAACAGTAAAATCATCAGCAAAATGACGCCGCTGAAAACCATTGTCCACAAGGCGACTTTGCCGATGAGATAAAATTGCGACAGCTCAGAACCCGGGCCGCAGACGGCATTTTTATAGTCGAGCAGATCGTCGGCGACAGGGCCACACACGGTGGATGGGGGATTAGCTTGCAGGAAACGCGTTAATTTCCCCACATTCTGATTTTGCGCACGCGCATCATCGATAAAGATTTGCGTATATTCTTTGTCGAGTTCGTTGCTGCCGTATTTGGCAAACGTCAACGTAATAGCAGGGGTTAAAAACAGCGTGAGCAAAAGCCATAAAAAGACCTTTGCATATCCTTTTTTCAATGCCGTTAATTTATTCACAATAATAAGCTCGCTAACTGTCGGTGGGAGGGACAAGCTGTTTATTATCTGGCAATACTGAAAAGGGTTCCCGACATATAAGGAAAATGGCGTGAGATCCGTCTCAGCAGGCTGCAGCTTTGTTAGTGTTATTGAAAAGCGAAGTTATTATAAGCTAACAATTACATTAAGTCTTCTTAACACAAGCAGCGTCAGGTGAAAGACGGGCAGGTAACGCGCGGTGTATTCACGTGAAGGGCTTGCCGCAGGATTCATCGCTATATCGATAATGCGGCGCAACAGCCGCATTTTTACAGGCAACGCGATTTTGGGCTGATAATTTACGATTACACCCGACAATTGCGCAGATTATTTAACGCGGCAGCCGGAGCCAGGCCGGCCTGATGTTTATCTGGCTCTCAGTTTCATTTTTACTGGCGCTCCATAAATACCGGCAATTCAGGCACCGGTAATACCGACAACACTTTCAGACGCTGCAACGTCCTGACCTGCGCCCGCTCAAGATGGTCTCGCATACAGGCCGCCGCCAGCGCCCAGTTTCGTTTCAGCAAAAACTCATAAACCAGACCGTGTTCATCAAGCATTGCGCTGTCGACGGGAATTTTGAGCAGATCATAAAAAATGCGGGTGACAATAAACGGCGACTGATTTTGCCGCAAAATTTGCATCATCAGCTTATTTCCGGCGGGTTCAAGGCAGCGTATATGCAGATCTTCTTCCAGCGTTTCGAGTTCAGCGGGGTTCAGCTGTTTGCCTCGGTACTTTTGGACGTTATCGAGTCGTTCATTAAGCCAGGCCACACTGAGCCGGTCGCCCGCTTTGCATAATGCCGCAGGTTCCAGGTTCGCTCTGATCTCAAAATGGTCGGCCAGCTCACGCGCAGTTAGCGGCCCTGTCAGCCATTGAGAATAGGGCTCTTTTTCCACCAGTCCTTTGTCACGCAGGCGCATCAGGCTTTCACGTATTACCGCGCGGCTGGTGTTGTAATGTTTCGCGGCGCCCAGTTCATCAACCTGATAGCAGCCAAAGACCATGGCGGTAGAAAGAATACCTTGCAGGTTCTCCAGCACTTTTTCACCCGTGCTGCGGGTATCAACCAGTTCATCGCGCTGTTCAAGGCCGAACAACTCCCGCGTCAGCGCAATGCGGACAGGCTCCACTTCCTGATTATCACGTGCAACAATAAAGCCTCGCCCTTCAAAGCGGGCAATCCAGCCTTCTTCGTGCAGCATGCTTAACGCGCGCCGGACGGGAACACGACTGGTGCCAAACAGCTGCGCCAGGGGACCTTCCAGTAATACCAGCCCCTCAGGCACGCCATCCTGCTGAAAAACCTTCAGTAAAACCTGCCGGATACTCTCGTAACGCGCAGAACCTGCATCGTCCATGTCAGTCCCATTTACCTTGTTTTGCATTGTGTCATCTTCAGTTCCCCGTCCTGCCAGCCACATTAGCATACCTGACACGACTCCCGATGCCTGCGCTGCGCAGCACTGATGCAGCACTGATATAGTGCACCGCGCCCAATAATGGATCAGTTATAAATTAATACATTTAATGTGGGCGCGCCATTTATTCTGCCATGACGTGATAAAAATTAAACAACGATAGATAAGCATCTGATTAAAATCATTTTTTATTTTTAATGATCGACACGATCACAATTATGCAACTTAACAGTGCTTTTTGTGGCACCGTTATTGCTATCTTCAAATGTACATTGAAACGTAATATACATTTAAAGGTGATCGCGTGCAGGCCGAAAACGTTCGTCAGTCATTTATGGCTGGTCAGATTGATGCACTGGGCATCAGTGCACTCTATGCACAACAGCGTCTGTCACCGCTGGCGTTTACCGAGGCCTGCCTGAAGGCGGCAGAAAACGCCAACTCTGTCTTTATCGCCATTACCGCCGCGCGTGCCCGCGACGAGGCTGAAGCCTCAACTCTGCGCTGGCAGCAGTGCCGCCCGCTGAGTCCGCTGGATGGCATTCCGGTGGCCTGGAAAGATCTGTTCGATATTCAGTCGAGCCAGACCACCGCCGGATCGGCCACGCGAAAAAATGTCCCTGTCGCACAGCAGGACGCGGCGCTGGTGGCCCAGTGCTCGGCTGCAGGCCTGGTGACGCTGGGTAAAACCAATCTCAGTGAGTTTGCCTTCTCCGGCCTGGGATTAAATCCCTATTTTGGCACGCCGGCCATCCGTACAAACACGCCGCACCTTTATGCGCCGGGCGGCTCCTCCAGCGGTGCCGGACGGGCAATCGCCGAAGGGCTGGCCTGCATTGCCTTTGGCACCGACACCGGCGGCTCAATACGCATTCCCGCCGCATTCAGCGGCACCATTGGCTATCGCGCCAGCCGCCACCGTTACGCGATGGACGGCGTATATCCTCTGGCGCAGTCGCTGGACACGGTCGGACCGCTTTGCCGAAGCGTGCGTGATGCCATCGCCCTGGATGACATCCTGTGCGGACGGGAAAAGATGCGTTTTCCCGCACCGCATTTTCGTTTCGATGACGCCTTACTGGCCGCATGCCAACCCGCGGTACGCGACAACGGTTATCGCCGGTTAGAGCAGCTGACGGCTGCCGGATTTGACATCGAGCGCGCGCCTCTGGCGGCCTTTAACCAGGCGCTGGCGTGGATTGAAGACAACGGCTGGCCGGGGGGACGTGAGGCCTGGCTGCTGCATCGCGAGCTGTTAGCCTCGCCTGACGCGGAGGTAATGGACCCGCGCGTTCGCGACCGACTGCTTGCCGCCAGCCATCAGGACCCGGCGGTTCTCACGACCTTTCTTACCCAGCGTAAACAGTGGCAACAGGCGCTCGCCGCAGAGCTGGATGGCGCGGTGCTAATTACGCCCACCGTCGCCCATACCGCACCGGAACTTGCGCCGTTGATGCGTGACAGCACCTTGTTTGCCGACACCAATCTGGCCACGTTGCGGTTAACCATGCCGGGCAGCCTGTTGGACATGCCGGGTATCGCTTTTCCGACCGGAACCGATTCAGACGGGCTGCCTACCAGCCTGCTTTTTTCCCTTCCTGCTGGCGAAGATCGCCGGCTTCTTCATGCTGCCAGCACGGTAACAGGCACGTTCACAGCAGACACGTCTGTCTGCGCTTAACTCCTCCAGAGGAATGAATCATGGCTAAAGAAATTTTGTGTGCATTTGGTGTGGATGTCGATGCGGTGGCGGGCTGGCTGGGCTCGTACGGGGGTGAAGACTCCCCGGACGATATCTCACGCGGCCTGTTTGCCGGCGAAGTAGGCGCACCGCGTCTGCTGAAAATGTTTGCCGAGCACCAGTTACGTACCACCTGGTTTATTCCCGGTCACTCGATTGAAACCTTTCCCGAGCAGATGAAAGCGGTGGTAGATGCGGGTCATGAAATTGGCGTGCACGGTTACAGCCATGAAAACCCCATCGCCATGACGCCTGCCCAGGAAGAAGCCGTGCTGGACCGCAGTATTGAGCTGGTCACCCAGTTGGCTGGCAAACGCCCGACAGGCTACGTTGCGCCCTGGTGGGAGTTCAGCAATGTGACCAATGAACTGCTGCTGAAAAAAGGCATTAAGTATGACCACAGCCTGATGCACAACGACTTTCATCCTTACTACGTTCGCGTTGGCGACAGCTGGACCAAAATTGATTACAGCCAGCATCCCGACAGCTGGATGAAACCGCTGGCGCGCGGTGAAGAGACCGATCTGGTGGAAATCCCCGCCAACTGGTATCTCGACGATCTGCCGCCAATGATGTTTATCAAAAAGTCGCCAAACAGCCACGGCTTCGTTAATCCTCGTCATCTGGAAGAGATCTGGCGCGACCAGTTTGACTGGGTTTACCGCGAAAACGACTACGCCGTGTTTACCATGACTATCCATCCCGACGTTTCAGGCCGCCCGCAGGTTCTGCTGATGCTGGAACGTTTGATCAAGTACATCCAAAGCCACCAGGGTGTGCGATTTGTCACTTTTGACGAAATCGCAGACGACTTCTTAGCGCGCAAACCGCGTTAAGTCTCTTTCCTTTATCTAGCAGAGCGATCGCGACATGAGCATCTACAAAAAAAAATCTGTAAATGGCTGGCAGCCGCAGCAGTTAACCATCAGGGATGTGAAGTTCGCCACATGGATTGCCTTCTTCGCCTGGATTTTTGCCGTCTATGACTTCATCCTTTTCGGCACGCTGCTGCCGGAAATCGGCGGACACTTTGGCTGGAGTGAAGTTGAGCAGTCGGAGATTGCCACCTGGGTAGCCTTTGGTGGGGCGGTAATCGCCCTGGCCATTGGCCCACTGGTTGACAGGCTGGGGCGGCGCATGGGGATTGTGATCACGGTCGGAGGCGCCGCGCTGTGCTCGCTGCTGACCGCGATAGGCGGCTTATGGGGCAAGGGCGCGCTAACCGCCATCCGTTCCGTGGCCGGTCTGGGTTACGCAGAGCAGACGGTAAACGCGACCTATCTGTCAGAGCTGTACAGCGCACTGGACGATCCCAAGCTCAACAAACGCAAGGGCTTCGTTTACAGCCTGGTGCAGGGCGGCTGGCCCGTGGGTGCGCTGGTCGCGTCAGCGCTGACCGCCATTCTGTTGCCGATCATTGGCTGGCAGGGCAGCTTTATCTTTGCCGCCTGTCCCTCGTTAGTCATCGCATTGCTGGCGCTCCGGCTCAAAGAAACGCCACAGTTTGAAGTGCAGAAAAAAATCAAAACGTTGCGCGAGCAGGGTAATGATAAAGATGCGCGTCAGGTGGCCGCGGATTATTTAGTGCCTTATGAAGATCAGCCTAAGTCAGGTTTTGCCTCGGCGTTTCGGGGAACGGCGCTGCGTTCTACGCTTGTGCTGGGCATTGCTATCCTGCTGAACTGGTTCGCGATTCAGATCTTCAGCGTTCTGGGCACCACGGTGATTACCAAAACCCATGCCGTGTCATTTAATAACTCGCTGCTGATCCTGATTCTCTCAAACCTGGTGGGCTACTGCGGTTATTTAGCACACGGCTGGCTCGGTGATCGCATTGGTCGCCGCAACACCATCGCCGGAGGCTGGATGCTGGGCGGTATTGCCTTTGCTGCCATGCTGTTCTGTCCGGACAACTTTGCCATCATCGTTGCCCTGTACAGCGTAGGGCTGTTCTTCCTGATCGGCCCCTATGCTGCGGCCCTGTTTTTTATCAGTGAAAGCTTCCCGACGGCCATCCGCGCCACCGCTGGCGCACTGATCATGGCGATGGGTCCCGTGGGCGCTATCGTGGCCGGTGTCGGCACCACCTCGGTGTTGAGCCAGGGCGGACACTGGCAGGACGCCGCGCTGTGGTTCGGCGCAGTGCCGTGTTTTGTCTCGGGCATTATCATTCTGTTTGCCCGCCCGGTGACGCAACGGGATAGCCAGGTCGCTACCGCTTCTACCCAGCCTCAGGCTTAAGGACAGCACATGCAGAATGATAAGGGAACGCCGGTTGCTGCCATCAGCGGCGCGGCCAGCGGCATTGGTCTGGCGCTGGCAACGCTGTATGCGCAACGCGGCGTGCGGGTGATTGCGGGTTACTACCCGCAGGACCCTCACGATCCGGCGCTGGCGTCCGCGCAGGTTGAAGCGGCGGGCGGCGATGCGCTCTGGCTGCCGCTCAATGTTGCTTCAACCGCCTCAGCCGATGCGTTTATCACCCAGGGTGTGCAGCACTTTGGTCGGCTTGACTACGTGGTCGCCAACGCCGGTATTCTGCGCCGCGCAGGGATTGATGAGATGAGCGATGCGCGCTGGGATGAAATGCTGAATGTCGATCTGACAGGCGTGATGCGGCTGTTCCGCGCCGCCGCCGCGCATCTTCAGACCGGGGCCAGTCTGGTTGCCGTGTCATCGATTGCGGGCGGGGTTTATGGCTGGCAGGAACATGCGCACTACGCCGCCGCCAAAGCTGCCGTGCCGGGCATTTGCCGGTCACTGGCCGTCGAACTGGCACCGCGCGGCGTGCGCTGTAATGCGATTATCCCCGGCCTGATCGAAACGCCTCAGTCGCTGGACAAACAAAATTCGCTTGGCCCGGAAGGGCTGGCGAAGGCGGCCCACGCGATTCCGCTGGGACGGGTTGGTCGGGCCGAGGAGGTGGCAAAGACGATTGCGTTTCTGACCAGCGAAGAAAGCAGTTATCTCACCGGGCAAAGCCTGATTGTCGATGGCGGCCTGACCGTTCGCTGGCCTGATTAAGGAGAGAGTATGCAGTTAGCAAACAAACGCTGTGTGATCAGTGGCGCGGCCAGCGGAATCGGGGCCGCCATTGCCACGCTGTTTGCCAGGGAGGGCGCGCAGCTGATACTGACTGACCGCGACGGCGACAAACTGGAGGCGATGGTCGCGCGCTGTGGCGCGCTGAACGCGCCGTGCTTTGGCGTGGTGGCCGATGTCGGTGAGGTGGACGGGGCGACGGCGGGCGTGGATGCCTGCCTCGAACGCTTCGGCGGGATTGATATTCTGGTTAACAATGCCGGGATGCTGACCCAGGCCCGCTGCACCGACATCACGCTGGCGATGTGGGAGCAGATGATGGCGGTCGATCTGCGCAGCGTCTTTCTGGCAACCCAGCGGGCGCTGCCTTCGATGCTGGCGCAGCGCTGGGGAAGGGTAATCAACATTGCGTCACAGTTAGGCATCAAAGGCGGTGCCGAACTGAGCCATTACGCCGCCGCGAAGGCGGGCGTAATCGGCTTTACCAAATCGCTGGCGCTTGAGGTCTCTTCAGACAATGTGCTGGTGAACGCGATTGCGCCGGGACCGATCGAAACCCCGCTAATTGACGGCATCAATCAGGCGTGGAAAACCGCCAAGGCCGCGGAGCTGCCGCTGGGGCGTTTTGGGCGGGCAGAAGAGGTGGCACCGGTCGCGCTGCTACTCGCCAGTGAGCCGGGCGGCAATCTGTTTGTCGGTCAGACGCTGGGGCCTAATTCCGGCGATGTTATGCCCTAAGGAGCTGGTTATGTGTGGAATGTGTGGATTACTGGATAACGGCCCGCAGTGGAGCGACGCGCTGGAAAACGACTTGCCCCAGCGCCAGCTGCGTCTGAAGCAACTGGCGTTGCTTAACCGGGCACTCAAACCCTGGCGCCTGAGCTTAACGGGATTTCACACCAGTTGGGTGCTGTCCAGCCCGACCGGGCAGCAGGTCATGGTCAGCTCGCTGGACCTGCTGTGGAAAGAAGCGGAGAAGATGACAAAACGCACCCTCGATCCGCTGGATGAAACCTGGCTGGCGGCGCTCTGATGGCCCAAAAAGGAGCGGCTATGCAACATGAAAAACTGCCGCTGCATATCCTGAGCGGTTTCCTGGGCAGTGGGAAAACCACGTTGCTGAAAGGCTGGCTGACGCATCAAAATCTCAACGATGTGGCGCTGCTGGTTAATGAGTTTGGTGAAGTTGGCATTGATCACCATCTGTTAAATGAAGTGGCACCGGATACGGTGCTGTTACCCAGCGGCTGCGTGTGTTGCCAGATTCGCGGTGAACTGAAAACGGCCCTGCTGGATCTGTATGAACGCCGTACCCGCGGCGAACTGCCGCCGTTTAGCCAGGTGATTCTCGAAACCACCGGTCTGGCCGATCCCGCGCCCATTCTGTCGACGTTACTGCATGATGCGCTACTCAAGCACCATTTCAGTCAGGGAACGCTGGTCACGTTGGTGGATGCCGAGCACGCTCGCCTCCAGTCGGCCCATCAGCCGGAATGGTTAGCCCAGGTCAGTGCGGCCGATAAACTGTTGCTCAGCAAACGCGATCGTATTGATCACCACGAGATGATGGCGCTGCAGACCTGGCTTGCCGGTTTAAACCCCATGGCGGAACTGAGTGACACAGCGCAGGCACTAGCCGAACCTGAGGCGTTATTTGCGCTGCGCCTGGCAAAAGGCACGCACGCGCAGCGGTTTCGCTGGCTCGGTGCCGTGGGCAGCGCCGCGTACAGTCTGACCGGACAGGCGACGCATCATCACCCTCTGACACAAACCTGCGTGATCACGCTGGAAGACGAACTGAACTGGCCGGCGTTTGCTATCTGGCTGTCAATGCTGTTACATAGCCATGGACGATCGGTACTCAGAATGAAGGGCATTTTACGCTTCAGCGGCAGCAGTGCGCCGGTGGTGATCCACGGGGTTCAGCATACGTTACATCCGCCGGTACACATGAATGACTGGCCGGGGGATTTAGAAACATCGAAGCTGGTTTTTATTCTGCGCGGACTCGACGCAGAACGGCTGAAACAAGGGTTTAACCGCTTCCAGCAGGCGTTAAAGGATAAGTAAAACGATGAACTCTGCAGCCAAAGTCAACGATCAACTGACATTACGCGTACTCGGCACCTCCGTCACGCTGCTGGAAATGCTGCGCGTCAGGGCCGAAAAAGATCTGGGCATTCGTATCGAATACCTGCTGCACAGCGTGGAAGATGCGCAACGCATTGCCGTCATGCAGCCGGAGAGTTATGACCTGTACGATCAGTGGTTTCACAATATCGATTTTGTCTGGCCTGCCCGGGCCATCCAGCCGCTGGAAATCAAACGTCTCAAATACTGGGATGAAATTACCCCGCTGGCGAAAACCGGCAGGTTACGTCCGGATCTGCCGCTGGCCGACGGCAGCGTGCCTTCTGAACGGCTGTATGTGCAGCGCGATATGCATCTGGGCAGCCATGCCAGCGATCACATCAGTATGCTGCCGCTCACGCACAATGCAGACAGCTTTGCTTATCACGCCGACCGACTGCCCGCGGCGTTGCAGCAGCAGGAGGAGAGCTGGGGCTGGCTCCTGCATCCTTCGCTGACGGGGCAGGTGGCTTTACAGGAAGATGCGGCAATGGGCGGCATTGATGCCGCGCTTGCCATGCAGGGCGCTGGCCTGGCGCGCTTTGCCAACCCAGGTAATCTTACGCTTGAAGAGATTGATCTGCTGACTCAGCAACTGGCGCGCCTCAATCGCAATGGGCATTTCGCGGCATTCTGGGCCTCGCAGGACGAGGCATGCGACCTTATCGCCAATCAGCAGGTGGAAGTGCAGAGCCTCTGGGCGCCCATCTATTTCCGTCATCATTTTCATCAGCGCGGCTATAAAATGGCACGCCCGCGAGAAGGTTATCGCGCCTGGTATGGCGGCATGTCGCTTTCGCGCTGCGCGACCGGCAAAATCAAAGACGCGGCCTATGACTATTTAAACTGGTGGCAATCCGGCTGGCCGGGCGCTGTCATGGCGCGACAGGGTTACTATATTTCCAACGCGCAGCGCAGCCGGGCGCATCTGTCTGCGGCAGAATGGGACTTCTGGTATGGCGGTCAGCCAGCAAGCGAGGTGCTGCTGGATGCCTGGGGCGCACCGTTGATTCCGCAAGGTGAAGTGCGTGACGGAGGAAGCTACGAACAGCGCATGAGCCATATTGCCGTGTGGAATGCCGTGATGGATGAACACAACTATCTGACGCGTCGCTGGCAGGATTTTTTGCGCGCCAGTTGATGGGCAAGGGCAGGCCAGAACGCTTAAATGCGCTTCAGGCCCAATCAAAAAGGAAGATGACATGCGCACTCGTCGTTCGGCCCGATTACTGATCCTCAATGCTTCCCATGCCGTTTTGCTGTTTCGTTTCGTGCATAAACAGGATGCGCTGGCAGGCAATGCCTACTGGGCGACGCCCGGCGGTGGCGTAGAGGAGGGCGAATCCTTCGAGCAGGCAGCGGTCAGAGAGCTTTATGAAGAAACCGGTATACGTCAGGAGAAGGTTGGTCCGTCCGTGGGTGAGCGCAAATTTGAGATGACGCTGCCCTCAGGTGAATGTGTTCTGGCACACGAGCGTTTTTATGTTGTCACTGTCTCGGGTGACGAGATTAACACGCAGGGCTGGAGTGAAAATGAGAAGTCAGTTATAGCCAGCGCACGTTGGTGGACCATCAAGGCACTCAGTGAAACAGCCGACACGATTTATCCTGCCAATATACTGCGTCTGCTACCCTGAAACAGACCTGAATAGAATGAGAACGGTTGTATAAAATATATTCAAAATAAAACCGTCATCGCCCCGCTGTTTGTATCAGGAAGAGCAGGGCATGGTGATGGCAGCATCGAATTAACTTCATTGAATACATAAATTATATTTCATATTTAATTAAAGCTTCCTGTCTGCTCGCCGATAGTCATTCCACATACAATAATAGATTGATTGAGAATGATGATAAAAAGGAATTATTCACTGTTGGCAATGGCGCTGTTATTAAGTGGATGTGCGTCAAAACCGCTCCCGCCGACCAGTAAACTGGTTCAATCAGAAACGATTACCTCCGCCAACAGTTCTCAAATAACGATTGAGGCCTGGAATGAGCTGGAAACCGACTTTAATCAACCAACCGATAATCAGTTGCGATACGTGACGCAAGGTGATACTTCAAAAGTCGTCGCACTTAAAACATTACAGTTCGTCACCATGATGTTTACGACCGGTGGACAGGCGACAGGCTTTACTAAATCCGATCTCAAAGGCACTGAAGTGAAAGGACTGGCTAATCCATCAGTCGCTTATCTGATGCCGAGAGTCAGTGAGATTCTTAAGACAGAAATGGATAAACATCCTGCCAAAAAATACCCGGACGCAGTGAAAATTAGCCCGTATACATGGAAGCTGATTTATAAAAACCTTGCCGGTGGCGATGATAACTATGAGCTTATCATGACGACAGCCTTATCCCGCGCAACGCAAGATAAAGATGGCAAGTCACTTTATACCAGTATTTTGTGCGGCAGTACGGCCAGCACGCCGCAATATACGTTGCCGCAATGGCGGGCGCATAGTTATGCCAAAGTGACTGAAGTCACGCAGCAAATATTAGATGACTGTATAACGCAGTTCACCAACAAATCGCCTTCCTATCTGCTTTAAATTAGTTAATTGGGTCTGCCTGAATTACCGTATTGTCAGGCTGCGGGGGAAACCGTCGCCGACGTTCATTAGGCAGATCCTTATTCTAAAATAATGGCGCTCTGTTATCGCTACATTAAAACTATAACGGGGCGTTAAAGCATCGCGTCTTAATTATGTTAAATTAAGTGCTATTTGATGCGCGACTTTTTGCATTAATAAATAATCTGTTTAATGCTGGTTCTCTTTACGCCTGCCCATTGAGGTGAAAGTGAACTCCGATGGAAATCAGATTGAACTGACATCTTATCAGTACAAGGAAGCGCGGGAAAATCTGGCGATGTTCGAGCAGAGCCTGCGGCAGGCTTAAACAAAACTGAGATGAAGTCGTTAACCGGGTCTGGTCAAAACTGTCTAATCAGGATAAAGAAGAAAAGGGCAGCGCTGTTCTTCATTGCACGCCCTGGCGGTGTAAGCTGCCAACGCATCACATCTCAACCTCAGGCACGACTGAAGATGAATGACGGAATTGTGATTACAGACGGGCTGATTTTTTTCTGAAAATGATCTGTACCAGACAGCCAAAATTTCGTGATCGATTTGGGTGGATTCTGTGGGGAATGCGGCACCTGAGTACGCTAACTTTCACGTAGCAGCGTCAGTTTTTTACAGGCGTTAGTTTGCAGCTGAGCCTGACAACACATCACGACGCGGCATGACGGAACTGAGCGTGAGTTCTGCCATGAGACGTTTTCGAAAAGCGAAGTGAGACGTGGATGACCGTCTTTATGGAAAGCACTGTGAGTTCTCGATGAAGACGTTTTCTAAAAACGAAATTGATGCGCGTTTCGGGTGATGAACATAAGTCGCAGCACAGGATATGTGGTCGTTGATCATCATTCAAATTGGGTTGTCTGATTAAATAGAAATGCAGCATAGCAGCACAGGTCTTTTGATGGTGGCCTGAAGACGGCATGAGAGACGAACGTCATCAGACAAAAGCAGTGAGATGCAAAACGGGCTGAGATCCTGAAAAGCCGTAGCAGACATAAAAGACGCAAGATGAACCTGTCAAAGCCCACCATATTAAAGTGCACATAATGTATATTATGTTAAATCACCTACAGTGGTAAATAACTTCATAAGACATTTCCACTAACTGATAAATCAATACGTTAGAATTTTGGATCCCCCTCTCGTTTCTTGCATTAGGTACAGAGTACATTCTCTTCATATCCGTAGTAATTGTGGGGTAAATGTCGTGTATTCAGTAAACCAATACTTTCAGGAACCTAACACGTTCTCTCAAGGAGTTGTAAGTTGGCAACATCACGTGCAGGCTCTCATGCTGGTCGGGGTTTTCGATATCAAGATGCTGCTGGCGTCTGGCTGGCCATTCGCTGCTGGGCTAACGAACTCCCCTATGGGGCTGTGATTCCCGAAGGGAAAGATGATTACGAACTAAGTAGTACTATAGGCTCTGCTCTCGTGCAGGTGAAGTCACGGCGTGACCATCTTGGACCATTTCCCGTGGCGGTTGCAGTCGGGTTTATACGAGCGCTCTGGGCGCGCGTTGAAAATGCCGCCTTCCATACAAATCTAATTCTTGTTCTTGAGCATCCTGTTGCCGAGGGGCCAGTGGCCGATCATTTGTTAGCTGAGCATCCAGCTCTGGTCAGTCCACTTCAGGATGACCCGCAGTGGGAAGCCCTTGCCGCACGTACTCAAATCTGGATTGCACCAAATCCTTTTGAGGCCGCAGTGGCAAGTATTCATTGCACCATGCCCTGCTCAGATTTGGCGGCTCAGATTCATTATGGTGAGTTGTTGAAACAGATTGCCGCGCTGGCGGACAAAAATGGTCTGGTGAGGGATGGTCGCTTTGAAGGGCTGGGTATATCGGATGTGGAAACTACTCTTCGTCGAATAGAGCCAGCGCTGGACATGGCGGGAATGGAATCAGCTTTACGCAACGGTTACTGTGATGTTGTCGATTTTCTGACACCATTCAATGACCCGTCCTTCTACCAGGGTGTGAACACACGGCCCGGCCATCTGGCTGCAGGTCTTGTTGCCGAGCGTCCGAATGCACGTCATGAGGTACTCTCCGCATTAGAATCTGCTGGTGCGACTTTAATTGTTGGTCTGTCAGGGGCTGGTAAGTCTGCTTTGATGTGGGAAACCGCGCGCGCGAGTCGACATACTACTCGATGGTTTGAGATGAGAAGAGGTGATGCGGCTGATGTTCATCTTCTCATTCAGTTTACCCGTGCATTAAGGGCTTCTCCTGACGCGCCTGTCGGGTTTGTGTTCGATGACGTTGGTGGACGTTTTAGTCAGCTTTGGAATGCGCTGCTTAAAGAAGTTACCGTTGGCAGTGGCATATTACTGTTGGGTTCAATCAGGGAGGAAGACACTCTTATGTTGGCCTCGCGTTCCCGGGCTCGCGAAGTACGTCCGCTCATGGAAGAGGCTGTAGCAGAAAAGATTTGGCGCCAATTAGTGGAACAAGGTCAGACAAATTGGGCGGGATGGCGCGAGCCATGGGCCAAGAGTGGCGGGCTTCTTCTGGAATATACGCATATTTTGACTCGTGGAGGGCGACTTAAGTCTATCCTTGCTGAGCAAATAGATCAGCGACTTCGCGAATCCAGGGATGAAGAACTGGCTGTTCTCAGTGTTACTTCCTTTGCCGGGGCGGCAGGCGCGACGATTGATGTCAGCCGATTGCCGGAAGTTCTCGGCATTGAACAGTGCGCACTTACCCGAGCGTTACGTCGACTAATTGATGAACATCTGGTTTCCATACCAGTGGATGGCCAGCTAAAAGGACTTCATCAACTCCGTTCAAAGACACTTTTTGAACTCTGTCATACGCATTTATTGCAAACACCGTCACATGCGGCCATTAGTACCGCACTTACAGTCAACGATGACAGTCTGAGCAGCTTTGTAAGCTATGTTTCTATTCATATTCCAGATGCAGCAACGTCTCTGATTGAGACACTGGTGACTCGACTTGAAAAAGAACTTGCCCCTGTCGCATTGAACGGTTGCCTCTTCGGTTTGGGGCAGGCTCATATCGAAACAACGCTGAGTGACTGGATACCCAAGGCGCGGGCACTTGGCGTGGAGCCAACATTGATTACTCTGGCCGTCATGTTCGTTATGGCGGGACAAAATACATCAATAATCCCCTTCCCTGAGCACCTGCAAAAAGCCATGAGTGAATTACAGTTGTGTTCGGCCTCTGATCCGCGACAAGTGTTACTGTCCGCACTTTCCTTGGACACAATAAACGCATTAGTCGTACGCGCTGATACCCAACGTTTATGTACCTTCATGGGTACTTTGGTCGGCATGGATATTCCTGACAGTATCAGGTCGGCGCTAAGCAATTTAAGGCCTGATTTTGATGCGAACAACCTCAGCAACGCCGCAGAGTTACTGGGTGTTGCGCGACTTATCGACCCGAAAATTGCCATAATCTGGGCAGAGGATGATGTCCGGGATCGATTATTAGCCCGCATCACAACTGAAATACCGTGGACGGATGAAATTGATGTTGAAGCAACGCCCGATGGTCGTTTACTGCACAGTCGCATTTTTCACGTCGCACCGTCTGTCCAGAACGATGTGCATGAAGAGGTCGTGCAATTTTGTGAGCTATTGCTTGGACTAGACCCTACCGCAGCAGTAGTCGCCGTTGATGCCATTGCTGCCGATAGCCTTCTTTCAGGTCTGTCGGAATACCCTGTTGCTACCAAACGCATACCCCGTGAAAACCTACCCACCAAGGCTCTGCCAGAATGGAATAAGCGCTGGATTGCCGCAGCGGCAAAACTGGTTGGAACAGAAAGTTACTCCGCTTACCTGCAGCGTGCGTACGCCTTGCTGGAACAGCTTATGCCTGTATTGGAACGTATTGTAGACTGTGTGCTACGGGGCAAGGTACCACCACCAAAAATTCTTGAGCGTTTCGGTGAGGTTTTTGAGGGGGCTTGTAACCTGACTTCACCACAGGAAGGTCTTTCAACTGGCGAGGCGCCGGAGCAGCATGTTAAACCATTACAAAATTTACTACATTCCTGCTCGGCTGATTTGGTCAGGCGCTTTAATCAGATACCGGATGGCTATGGTGCCTTTGTCGCGTGGACAGGGGACCTGCTAAAAAGTGTCAGTGAAGCACGCAGGGAACCGTGGTCTATCGTGGGCATGGACCCCGAGCCATTATTAACGCGACTGGAAAATATCCTTGCCTCTTTGCGGTTGTTAGCCGCCGAGGCTGGTAGCGAATCATCCCATCCAACAAAGATGTGGATAGTGAAAACCCGCAAGGCTCAGCTTGGAAATGCACTGCGTCTGGCTAAAGTTGAAGCTGAACAGCAGTTGAAAACGCGTTCCGGCAGGTACTTACGCCAAACCGAAGCCAGACTACAGGCATCCGGCATCGAATTAACGCTTTATACTCGTCCGGATTGGAAGTCCCTCCTGCCTTGGCCAAATGTAGAACTTCTTGCAGTGGTCGACCTGGAAACGCCTTCTGATTGGCTGGTCTGGTTCAATGAGCATGCAGCGCAGATTCGTGCTGACGTTGGTGAAAGTCGCCAGATGTGGATTATCCCACGCATCGCTGGATTTGCGATTTCACAATTAATAGTCGGTGGTGTTTCCAGTTTCTTTTCCTCGCCACATAGTGTTGATGATTGGCTTGATACGCTATCCATTCCTCGGCTAGACGATGCCTTGGTGCGTGCAGCACAACCCATTATCGATCTGATCATAGAGCTTGATGGATTACGTTATTTCAGACTGGGTGGTGACAAGCGCCCTATTCTTGAACAGACCGTGCGACAAACCGATGAACACAAACTTGAAATTGCTCTACTGGCCTTCGATGCCAGTTTAGCGGGCACCTCTGTTCATAATTTTCTTCGAATGTTGAACGACGACGTTGCATCTGGAGCTGTCAATCTTGCTCGAGATGTCGCAGCACTTACACATGGCAGGTTAGCTCCCGGCGCTGAGATACTGGTGAACATTCAAAACGCATTACTTGCGCAAGATATTGCCAATGCAATATCTAATGAATGAAACTGTCTTCTCAGCAGAGCTCAATGATTCAACAGACACTGTCTGTTGAATCATTTATGCTAGGGCAGTCAGCTGATTACTTAATAAATATCGTTGTCAGCAGTTAAACGGCAGTTCCTCTTCTCGTAAAACTACTGGCGCCTTGTCTGCCCGGTACTGGAGCCAAGTTTTCAGGTCTATTTGCGAGCCGTTACGGCCAGCTAAATCAAAATATCCCCTGTTAGCAAAACGGCGATATATAAGTTCTTCACCTGTTATGGACAGGTAGGCGTTCAACGCCGAACGATGAATGAAAAGTCCGCTTTGTCTTACACCTTTATGATGGAAGGCGATAAGTTTGCCAGAACGATCAACCCAACCGCTTTGACAATCCCATAAAAGTTCGAGTTCTTAAATGATTCCCTGGCATGGCGCAATGAGGTTATCCTGGCGCTCGGGCGTGGTATATGAGTAGTCATATTCCCATTCGCTTCCGCGTAGTAAACTGACTTCTGTAAAATTAAATGCTTCACTATCTTCCTCATTATTAAGAAGTTGTTTGTACACTGGGCTGTCAGGATATTCAGCAAGATAACCGCGATAACAGCTATTCCCCTGATTATATTGGAAAATATCGCGCGCACTTTTCTGTTTAAAGTTCTGGATGCTTTCATTTATGAGTGCGCTTGAATAATAAGCACGCACTGCCAGGTAAGGTGAATTCCAGCTATTTTCATTCGGCGCTTTATCCTCGTCCCAATAGCTGTGTGAAAGCGCTACCCACTGTTCCCCTTCCTTGTCAGTTCGAATCAGACAAGCTTCATAAGGTGACAAATCATCGGTCCGAACCCAACCTTTGATATCTGAATTGCGGTCAGGGAATGCATAATTTGTTTCTTCCATCAGTACTGGATAGACACTTTCTGTGGTGATGTCGCGTACATCGGTCAGGTCGACTTTACGGACGTCGACTGACCATAGATGATCACTATTACCTTCTTTTCGCGTAGCTCTGGGATTTCTCGGCATTTGTCTGCAATAATATTCGTGATGTTGAAAACGAATTTGTACATATCAAATCCGAGTTCATATACCCTTCCGTCAAGCCTTAGACTGGGCTTTTGGCAGAACATTTCGAGGTCTTTCATGAGATTTGCGGCGTAGCCGAAGATCTCAGCGATATCACTCATTTCCCTCTGTACGTATCGCAATTTGGATTTGTAATTTTTGTTTTTTTGTCAGGTATCGTGTTATCGATAAATGATTTCACGCTTTTTGCGAGCACTTCTAGCGGTATTGACCTGCTCCCCGTTGATTAATACACCGCGATGTTAGTAATGTCTTCATAAGCCACATGAGGACATTCCCATGAAGAAGCGTTTTTCCGACCAACAGATCATCAGTATCCTCCGCGAAGCTGAAGCCGGGGTTTCTGCCCGTGAACTCTGCCGCAAGCACGCCATTTCCGACGCCACCTTTTATACCTGGCGTAAGAAGTATGGTGGTATGGAGGTGCCCGAGGTTAAGCGCCTGAAGTCGCTTGAAGAAGAGAACGCCAGACTCAAGAAGCTGCTTGCCGAAGCCATGCTGGATAAGGAGGCACTCCAGGTGGCTCTGGGGCGAAAGTACTGACGACAGACCAGAAGCGGGAAGCCGTTGAGTTTATGTGTGGTGCGACCGGTCTGTCGCAACGTCGTGCCTGCAGACTCACAGGTTTGTCCCTGTCGACCTGCCGCTATGACGCTCAGCGTCCGGCGGATGATGCCCATTTATCAGGGCGCATTACTGAACTGGCACTGGAGCGCAGGCGTTTTGGCTATCGCCGCATATGGCAGTTACTGCGCCGTGAAGGGCTTCTGGTTAATCACAAGCGCGTGTACCGCCTTTATCATCTGAACGGGCTGGGCGTTAAACGCAGACGTCGTCGTAAAGGGCTGGCAACAGAACGTCTGCCGCTGCTCCGCCCGGCGGCGCCCAACCTGACCTGGTCGATGGATTTTGTCATGGACGCGCTCGCCACCGGTCGCAGGATCAAGTGCCTGACCTGTGTGGACGACTTCACGAAGGAATGCCTGACGGTCACTGTTGCCTTTGGGATTTCAGGCGTGCAGGTGACACACATTCTGGACAGCATTGCGCTGTTTCGAGGCTATCCGGCGGCGATAAGAACTGACCAGGGGCCGGAGTTCACCTGCCGCGCACTGGATCAATGGGCTTTTGAGCATGGTGTTGAGTTGCGCTTAATCCAGCCGGGCAAGCCAACGCAGAACGGATTTATCGAGAGCTTTAACGGACGATTTCGCGATGAATGTCTGAATGAGCACTGGTTCAGCGATATCGTTCACGCCAGGAAAGTCATTAAAGATTGGCGGCAGGATTATAACGAGTATCGTCCGCATTCAGCACTGAATTATCAGACGCCATCAGAGTTTGCAGCACGGTGGCGGAATGGAAAATGTGAAGGTAAACAAACCGACATTACTAACTGATGGTTGTATCTAATACTGGGGGCAGGTCAGTATTAGAAGGTGTTGCGAATGGCTAACGAGAACATTTTCCTCGATTTTGACATGGAGACGAATTTCGTCAACGTCCCCGACATGGTGAAAATAATTCCTGATAAGCCTGAGTACTTTGAATTCTGGAGCAGTTTTGATGCTGCAGTTGAATAACTCTTGCAGCTTATCAGCAGTAGAGTGGAGATTATTCAGGTAGGTAAACAGCGTATTGATATCCCGCTCTTCAGAATGCCTGATGTCCAACAGCTCGCGCTGGCTGTGAAAATATCGATCAATAAACGTGTACTTATCCATGTGGCTAGGCTCCACTCCCCGGCTGATTTCATATTTATACTGAGGCTCAAAATGAATGGGCCGGTTTGCAGGGATGCTTACAACACATCGCTCACAATGAGTTCGATTATAGGTGCGGAACCGCCCACCACCTGTTAAAACTCGTTCAAATTCGACCAAATATTATTACTGGCTGATATTAGCTCGGTTAGGCAAAGCGCAACAAACAACTAAAAAGTGCGCCTCAAAAAATTAATTGTAAGGCGCACCCCTAAAACACATTTATTCTGTTATGTTTCTTGGCAACATAGAAACAGATGCTTGAGACAATCCTGCGCGCTTGAATTTATACCGCATATATGTTGACACTTCCATCTCATGGTTTGACAACAAAATCTGACGATCTGAAAGCTCCACCCGTAACAAATCACTCAATGAAGCAATGTTAATCTCATCCATTGACTGTACTGGATCATCAATCAGTATAAATGGATTAAGCGCATATACCCTATTCAATGTTAGGAAAAATGCCAAACCTAATGATGCGATTTGCCCACTACTCATAGACAGGATTGCATCATGATCAGACTTCAGCGCAGTATTGAATTTGAGTATATCTCCTTTACCGCTCACTATGAACAAACCTAACCCACGCTGATAGTTCTGTATGAGTCTTCCACTATATATATGGAATAACAGCTCTATATCACCAATAGTCTTTTTCGCATACTGCTTCGCAGTGTCGTCCAATTGCTTCCTAAGATTAACAATTTTTGCTTTTATTTTTTTGCCAGCTTCAATCCTAGAACTGAGCTTATCAAGCTCAGCTACTTTGGACTTGTACTCTTCACTTTTGAATTTAGAATGAGCGGCTCTGAGATAGGATTCTTTATTTTCAAAATCCGAAATACTAAGTGAGGTTATATCTGATGCGTTCAAGAAAGCCATCTCTAAGCTAGATGACCAGTCTAAAGGTAGCACATCCTTTTCTGGTTTTTTAGCTGTCGCAATAATCCCTTTTGCTTCATTAAACCGTAACAGCAGAGCTGCATCATCAGCCGTAAAACGAAGGTCTTTTGATACGCCATAATTTACCAACTGCAAAGCCACTTCACTTATGATTGAGAACTTAGATTCTGCTGCTGTGAGAGCCTTAAAAAGTACACTATCGAAATCTTTTGCAACTAGGTCACGCTGCTGTGTGAATGCTGTTATCTGTAAATTTAGTAAGTCCTGTATTGACCTTACTGTCTCCTCCAACTTTTGGGCAGAAGCATCTATTTCAGATCTAATTCTTTCCGCATTATTTACAGCGGCTTCCTCTAACGCAGCGTAAGTCGCCCATGAGAACCCACAGAATGGACAACCGGAAATTTCCAAATCTTCACATTCTTGGTGTCGCCGCAGCAACTCTGCATGAGCATTTAGTAAATTTACAAGCTTTGCGTTCTTAGCTGCACTATCAGATTTAATTAGATCCCGTACCTCAATGAGACTATTTACACCAACCAAATCAGCAGCGTTCTTAAGACCGTTTAGGTCTACTTCATTTATCTCTGAAGCTGGCTTTCTGAATATTAAAAGATCATGATCCAGCCCAACTAGTGTTGACTCCTTTACTTTCAGACCTTCATATCCAGCTACTTCAAAACCCAACTGAAGAGCCAACTTTATATCGACCTCTCTTTTTAAAAACTCATCAATATTACTATTAGCCTTTCTCGTCAGAACCTCATCAAAGTTCTGATATATTCTAAACATATTCCGTAATTCACGTATCAGAGTTTCAATATCTGTATCATTTACAGCCGATAGAGGCTGTTCAACATCCCAACCAGGTGACGGCAGCGCGGTACTTAACCGCTTGAAGTCAACGGCATTCTCGGCATCTTGAAACTGACCACTAAGCTGTTTAATTTTTTCATTCAACTCAGCCTGGAGGTCAGTATGCACTTTCCCAGTATAAGATTCCGTAATAATATTTTCTAACGCGGAGCAATATGATATCTGTCCCGTCAATTTATCGGTATTAATAAGATGCTCAATGCCTTTTTTTCTTTCAGTGGCATCCGTCGAGTATAGGTATCTATTCTGCCCTTGCTCAAGATAGTTCAATAAAGAGAAATTTTTTAAGAAGTTCTCTCCTAGAATACTCTCTAGTGCTTTAGAATCAAGACTCTCTCCAAACTTATTGGAGTCAATACTGCTTATTTCGTAAAGCTTAAAAATAGAGAAGTTATCAGGTGCATTATTATCCGGGTTCGATAGGTCCGTTATGGTAGCAACACGAGCTAGGAAAATTGACTCTCCTGAATCTTGATTTATGAGCTCAGCTCTAATAGCGATGTCGCCCTCTTTATTTCTATTCCAGTATATGTTTTCTTCAAATTGTTTTTTGCGCGAACGTTTTGCAACTGTTGCATCATTTGTATTGATAATTCTTTGTATAACGCCAGTAAACAAAAGCTCCAACGCATCAAATATGCTAGTTTTTCCAAAACCATTGGGGCCATCCAAGGTAATCATGGAGGCAGCTCGAAAATCAATAGATGTATTTTCAAATGGCTTGAAATTTTCAATCTTAAGGCTGGATATTTTCCATTTCTTCATGAATCAGAGTCTCGATTAGTTTGTCTGCTTCAATCCCAGATGCAGAAGCATTAAAGATTTTGAGATGAAGACCGGTCAATTTTTTCTCGGCGAGTGCTTCCTTTACATAAATATCAAGCGGCTTCAGTGAGCTTTCCTTAACAGGAACCTTTACAAATGGAAGCTTTATAAAAATTCTCGCCGCGACACTATATAATGTAGGCGATAGCGGTTGATCTCGATATTCTGCAAACATCCTATCATCGACAACCATCGCTGAAACGCTTTCGAAGTTGTGCCCTTCTAACAACCTAAGCTCTTCTTCGCTGTAATAAAGAAAATATTTTTTAAAATAATATGGATTTTCTTCAATACCAAACACCTTACTCTCAATTCCATTAAAATCAGCTCGATGCCTTAATTTATGCAAAATAATCAGATCGGTATTTTTATCGAAAGCAGGATCAGATTTGAATGCTTCAGGAGCATACAGTAACACTAATTTATTCAGCAACTGCGGTGATGGTATATTTCCACACTCAACCACGGCGAGGAATCGCTTCCTATCTCCACTATCCTGACTAAAATAAGTCAAAGACTTATAATCAACACCTTCAAGACCAGCTAAAGTTTCTCCTGCCGAATACTCTATGGTGACGTCATCTGCTTTAGAATCGTCGCCGGTATTAAACAAAGTAAACTCATGTTTCAAGGCAGCCTGTAGAACAATATCTTTAATCATTCAACTTCACCCTCGCCTCTTCCTTTGAAATTATTTTTGCATCAAAGGCTTTAGTTATTTTGTTACGATCCTTACCCATCAATGAAAACTCATCTTCTACAGCATCCCGCGAAGCTCCGGTAGCTGCACAAAATCGCTCAGCGGGTGAAAAAATATTTGCTCTAGCTGCGATTAGCCATTGATATTCAACTAAGATATCTATCAGTTCTGGATCGCTTTTCAGCTGCTCCATTAGATCTTCAGCAAACCTATGCTCCCGTCGAACATTGTCTGCCGAAATTGCTGTTGGCAAATAAAAATCTCCGGCAGAGCACCTATAGTAAGGAGGCTTTTGCTCACTCAGTGGTGCTTTATCTATATCGTAGATCACATCCACATAATCATAAACACTGTTCTCACTCACGACCATTGTGGAAGATCCAAAACATAACGACTTCCACAACCATATAAATGGAGTATCACCCAACTCTTTAATCTGATCGTAAACACTTGCAACTTTTTGAATAACAGTTCTATCTGCTGTTTTTTCCATTGTATTGGTATACCCATACAATGATTTACAAACGGTCATCCTGGCTTGGAACATTTTGTATACAATGTCGTCTTCATGGGTAGCGGTGAGGCTTAATAACTCTACAATCTTCTCACTTTTTAAAGTTTGAGTAAACGCGGCTTCTGCGGCGCTCATTAACCCATCCTGATTGCACGCGTGTATATATATTACTTGAGCGGCAATATGACTCTGCAAAGCCTCGAACTTCAAATTCACTAAAAAATCACTACAAGGTAACTTTTCGGAAACCAAGTACGTCTCAATTTTTGATTTCGTTTTTTCTTCAACATCTTGGAGATAGCAGTAAGGCAGTCCATCGTAAGTATAAAATTTAACGACATTCCCATTGCTGCCAACAAAATCAGAAGCATCATCAAGGCGCGCAGATGTATGAAAATATCTTTTGGTAGTCTTATCACACAACATATATGTAGATGCAGCTTTTTCGAGAGCCTCCTTATAGGCAGCTCTTTTATCATCTGCTAGCGCTTTTACCTGATGTGTAGAAACTGCAATTCCATTTTCAATTATCGAAAAATCATCAATGCTGTCGATTTGCAACTCAAACGACATTTTATTGAGCACACATTCTATGGAATGATAAAGCGCTAAATGCCCTTGATAAATAAACCCACTCCATGTAGGTGCAGCTGTATGAGGATGGGAGGAAGCCGATTTCGACATGCAATATGTCCTAGGCAAATTTAGAGACAGAGTCAGAAGTAACCTTCTAACTCAGTAGAATATGATCTTAATTTCTGTATCCGATGTTTATATTTTTTGTTGCACGCGCCCAGCGGCGTTATGAAAACTTCCTTGATTGTCATTTTTATGCATTCCCTTGAGCGATATCACTATGACATCACCGAATGTAACATACCTGTAGGGTCAAAAAAAGGGTCAGCCAAACTTCCGAACATAACTGTGGAGTGACCCCGTTCCCGTAGACATTCACTGTCCTCACGACGAGGCCTTTTGAAGGCCTCTGGACTTACGCCTCCCAGGTGACTGTGGCGTCGGGCCCGGTTGTAGAACACTTCGATATAATCAAAGATATCAGCCCGGTCCATATCCCGGGTTTTATTATCCGCTTTCTGATGCGCTCTTTTTTTAGCGAACTGAAGAAGGATTCTGCCACTGCATTATTCCAGCAGTTACCGCGTCGGCTCATGCTGGGTGACAGGTTATTAGCATAGCAGAACCGTCGCCAGTCATCGCTGCTACACTGACTACCCTGGTCGCTGTGCACGATAACGGTTTCCTCAGGCCTTCGTCACCAGACGGCCATCAGGAGAGCATCCAGCGCCAGTTCGCGTGACAGTGTGGGTTTCATGGACCAGCCCACCACATTACGGGCAAACAGGTCTATCACCACGGTCAGATACAGCCAGCCCTGCCAGATCCGTATGTAGGTAATATCCGTTACCCAGACCTGGTTTGGCTTAACAACTGTGAACTCCCGCTGTACCCGTTTAGGAGCAATGACTGACGGACGTCCCCGTGTTCCTCGCGGGATTTTATAGCCATGTACGGCCTTGATTCTGTTCTGCCGCATAATTTTCGCTACCCTGTTTTTACTGCATACCTCTCCAATTTCTCGCAGGTCACTGTGGACCCGCCGGTATCCATAAACGCCGCCACTCAGGGTATAAGAGTCGCGGGCGAGTTCACTTCACGCCGATCGGCCAACATAGCTCTTAATAGCCCTCTTACCTGACCGATTCTTCTCAAGCAAACCTAGCAAACTTGACAACGCTACCGCCATCAGAATTATCAGTTCTGATTAGGTATTAACGAATCTAAATGTCATTGGAAATCATGATTTTTTCAATACAACAATTAGATACCACCTATAATTGGTAGGGCTTTATATGCGATTGTGAAGGGTAAAGGGTTGTGTAGCACATTGCCAGGAAATGCCTATAAGAAGCAGATCTTTTGTTAGTTCATGAAGTTCTCCGAAAGTGAACTGGTCTTTAAATTACAAATAATAAATTAAATCATACGGATAAAAAAAACATGACTCATGAACTGAATTTTCGCTCAACATAAGTTAAATAAGATATCTAATTACGTACTCAGATGGCTCCCCGGTATCACGGGCTCCTCACCTGCGCACTTTTATGTCTTGAAGCGCATTCCAAATCGATCGCGCTACGCGAAAACTGGCGCATAATCCCCCTGCGAGTTATTCAGAATTCACGTAGCGTTGCCAGTTTGAGTCTGGCCATTGCCACGTTTTTTTCACAGTAACCTCGCCACGTTTACCCGACATGCGTTTTGTTGGTTCTGTCCGATCTGTTTTCACTGCCGCTCGTTACCGTGAAAATGGCTTACGGCTAACAGCCTGTTGCCAGGCCATGCTCAGTTCCAGCCCGGATAACGTCATTCTCGATTAAGCCTCAAACCAACATCAGACTGAGTGCGGTTGCCTCGGCGTCGACAAGTTTGTCAGGAAAAATTCTCCAGCACCGACATAAATGAGTGACGGTCGCCCTGACCTGCCGTTAAGCGGACGCGGCTTTCAATGTCCGACAAATGATGTTCCATCAAATGCTGAGCCTGTTTAAGGTCGTTATCCTTTAGTGCCTGAACAATCATGCGGTGATGGTCTGCACCACAATCGTCACTGTGCTTTTCTTCATATAACGCCATCACCAACGATAACCGTGCCACAACTTTCGACAACATCTCGGTTAGTACGGGATTGCCGGCCAACTCCGCCAAAACAAGATGGAACTTACCGGATAAAACGGTTTTGGATTTCTCATCGCCATGCTGATGGATGTGCTCTTCTTCGTCGGTTAACGCCGTCAGCGCATCCAGTTGGGCTGGCGTGGCTCGCCGTAAAACCATTTCGAGCAGCAGCCCTTCGATTTTACGCCGCGCTTCAAACAGGCTTTTTGCTTCTTCAATGCCCGGCTCGGCAACAAAGGTGCCCCGGTTGTGCTTACGCTCCAGAAGGTGATCGCTTTCTAAAACGCCTAAAGCACCGCGAACCACAGTCCGGCTGACGCCAAAATGCTCGGCTATGGCTTCTTCCAGAATTTTGCTTCCCGGTTTGAGTGCGCCTTCGCTAATGGCCGCCGCCAGGGTGGCACGGATGCGCTCAGAAACATCGTCATGACCTTCTCCACCTGTCAACGCTGTGCCAGAAACTGCCGCACCTGCCCGACTGCGCGTTTTTTTCATCTCTTGTTCCTTGTCAGGCAATAGCAGGCATCAAGCCGCTATCGCACTTGTTGAAAACCGGATTGTACTATCTCTGTAATAATTTCGCTGCGCAAACCTCAGCTAAGCACAATATTCAGTCGGGCACATACCGCACGGATATGCTCAGAGGATTGTTGAATAAAGCCAATCGCCTGCTCAAAACCGTAGGACTGATACTGATAGCTGGGATAGCCGTAGTTCGCTGTTTCGTAAAACTCAAAGTCAGCCACTTCACCTGCCATGACCCGTTTTTCATACGCATTGAGCATCGCGAAGTAGGCCTCAAGTTCTTCTGACGTCAGGTCCGGATGACCTGCACGCCAGACAGGATCGTCAATCTGGATGCATTGTCGTGGGTTTGCATCACGGCGCTGATCGTCTGACGATCGGGCTATTTCCAGCGAGAGGTTTAGCTGTGGATTCACTTCCGCCAGTAAGGTAAGAATGGCGGTGAAATCCACTATCCCCGTGCCGCATGGCCGCGGCTGGAAATCAAGCCCGCCTTCCGCCCGACCAATATAGGCATCTTTAATGTGCGTCTGACGCACCCAGGGCGCAAGGCGGCGCGTTGCCCAGACCGGATGTTCCCCACGCTGCAACATGTTGGCGGTATCAAGCACCACGCCCAGACAATCTTCCCCGACCGCTTCAATCAGACGTAGAATCTCAAATGAGGTGATCTCATCATGGGTTTCTATGTTCATGTGTACACCATTAGCGCGTGCCACCGGCGCCAGTTTGCGCAGCACTTTTTCTGTGGCGCTAAGCTGCTCATCCCAGGTGACATCTGTACGAAAGCGATCGACCGCCAGCCGACCACGATAAGCCGGTTTGAAATTACCAGGTGACACCCAAAGCTCTCGGCAGCCAATTTCTGCCCCCGATTCAATCATCCGCGTTAACCCTGCGATGATATCGCCGTCGCCAATGTCACGTAATTCGGGTGATTCAGCGCTGCAATAGGGATTAATTTTGCCTAATCCACTTTCGAGGTAAAGGCCTGAATCATCAGCCTTTTGCCGGATATCACGCAGTTCAGCGATATCGAGCTGTGGGCTCATATCCAGTAGCGTGCTGAAAAAAATGCCACTCAGCCCCAGATTCTTCACATGATCCAGGCTGGCGAGCGGACCTCGTTTTTTTGCCTCCGGCAGCTTTAACCCATCAATTCCCAATCTCATAGACGAACCCTTTAGATGTCATTGTAGGCTGTTGCGTGCAAGCCTCATGCCACTCAAGGAACAGCTATGGCTAACTCCCTGATGCAAATAACTAAAAAGTAAATTAAAAACATTCGAATATTTTTGCGAATTATTTCCCGATTAATTCTGTACGGAATTACTCTTCTCTCAATCCCTTGTACAGCCTGCATTCTCGCGCGATTACCGCCTTTGCCGTTAACAAGCCCTGCTGCAGCGGTGGCATAAAATGACATCAGGCTGCACCAAATTAAGGAAGTTTCGCACTATAAAAGTGAATGCTGATCGATTATTTATGAATAAAAATTGAATCAAAGATATTCGCAAATACATACGAATAAGTTAATGAAAATAATTTGCATTAATAATCAACGTATTGTGCTTTTTCGCCTCCCCCTGTATTTCAGGCTGGCACGCCACTTGCAAAATTCCTCACTTCGACTTGATCGTTCCATTAAACGATGCCGTACCAGGGAAGCACTATGTCAACTATGCCTAAAACATCAGAACGTAAACGTCTTAGCGTTCATGGACTTACCCACAGTTACGGCAGCAGTAATGCTATCAGTGATATTTCGTTCACCATTGAGCCGGGTGAAATTGTGGCGCTGCTTGGGCCGAGCGGGTGCGGTAAATCGACCGTCTTGCGCGCCATTGCCGGACTGATTCAGCCCAAGGCAGGCAAAATCGTGTTAGGTCATCAGGACCTTGCGCAAATGTCAGCGCGCTCCCGTGGTATTGGCATGGTGTTTCAGAACTACGCCTTATTCCCGCATCTGACCGTGGCTGAGAACATCGCCTATCCCTTGTCTTGTCAGCAGATGTCGCGCGCTGAGCGCAAAGCGCGTGTGAAAGAGATGCTGACGCTGGTGCGGCTGGAAGAGTACGGCAATCGCCTGCCGCGCGAATTATCGGGCGGACAGCAGCAGCGTGTTGCTGTTGCCCGCGCCATTGCCGGCCGCCCTTCTTTATTATTGCTTGATGAACCCTTTGGTGCGCTCGACCGCGCCTTGCGGTTTGATCTCCAGGTTGAGTTACTGCACCTGCAAAAAACGTTGGGTATCACCACGCTGATCGTCACGCATGATCAAGAGGAAGCCCAGAGCCTGGCGAACCGGTTGGTGCTCATGAACAAGGGGAATGTCGAGCAGATTGATACGCCGATGGCGGTCTATGACCAGCCCAGCACGCTGTTTGTTAACACCTTTATTGGTCAAACCAACCAATTGCCGGGCACGGTGTTGCGCTTTGACAACGATACCACCTTAATTGGCCTGCCTGACGATATGACGCTGCGGTTGCCCAGGCGACTCAACTTTATTCTGGGCGCTAAGGTCATCATCACCTGCCGACCAGAAGACATCACCCTGATGCCGCACCCCAACGAAAACACGCAGCCGGTTACGCTGAGCGTGTCAGTTCCTTTGGGCCCGACGTTGCTCCACGAGATGACGCTTCCCTGTGGTGGCAGCCTGCGCGCGTCTGAAGTGCGTGGTGCCGGTACCCCGCTTCTTCGCCCCGGCGCGCAGTTGTTCGCCGAGATCAATACCACACGCTGCCATGCCTTTCCGGCAGAACCGCAATCCTAAGCGCATAAGAAGGAAAAACTATGAAAGACGTTAACATCAGTCGTCGTCGGTTCGGTCAACTGATTGCCGGGGCGACGGCAGCCTCACTGCTGCCGCTTTCGTTACGGGCATTGGCAGCCAATACGCAATCAGCCGTGGTAGCCACCTTCCCTGGCAACTGGGAGGACGCTTATCGCACGGTATTAACACCGATGCTGCAGAAAGAAGGCATTGGCCTGACGATTGCGCCAGCGATGGCCCAGGACCAGCTCGCGAAAGTGATGGCCAGCCCGGGCAATCCGCCCTATGACGCACTGCTGATGTCTCCGGGGCAAACTGACGTTGCTCTGCAAAATAATTTGATTGAAAAAATCGATCCTTCACGGCTGAAAAACTGGCACCTGCTCGATAAAAGTTTTCAGGGAGAATACGGGCCGACGGTGACCGTGGAAGTCAACGGCATTGCCTACAATCCCGATATGGTACCGAGGCCGGATGGCTATGCCGATCTGTTTGAGAATCCCAGGTTTAAAGGGCTGGTCTCCTGGACAGGGTTTGGCTCTAACACCGCCGTCATGGCCTATACCGAAATTGCCAAAATATACGGCAAAGGGCCAGATGATATGGATGCCGTGTTTCAACTGTTCCAGAAACACCCTGAGCAGCTAAAGAGCATCGTCGACAGCACCAATCACCAGATGACGCTGTTCCAGCAAGGTGAAATTGCGGTCTTTATGTGCAGCACCAGTAACGTCGCGCGGCTGAAGAGCCTGGGCATGAATGCCGAATTTGTGCATCCTAAAACCGGTACACCGGCGGCACCGGTCAACATTCACCTGACCAAAGGCAGTAAAAACGCAGAGGCGGTTTATGCCTATATGGATGCCGCTATCTCACAGGCCGCTCAGGATCAGTTCAAGCTACCGCCAGCAGAAATGTTTCCCACCAACAACAATGTGGCGCTGACGCCTGCCATCTCGGCCTACGTTACTCGCCAGGACCTGCCTTCGCTGGTTTATCCCGACTGGACCGCGATCAACAAAAATCGCGATGCCTGGATACGCAAATTCGATACGATTGTTGCTGGATAAGGTGGCGTGATGAAACAGAGCGGCTTTCCGTATGTGGTGCCCATGTTGTTGCTGTCCGTGGTGTTTTTCGCAACGCCGCTCGCTGTTTTAGTCGGATTCAGCTTTATCACCAAAAGCGGTATCACGCTTGAGCATTACGCTCGCTTTTTTGGCGATGCGTTTAACTTCCGCGTGCTGCTTAATACCGCAAGACTGGGCATTGAAACCGTTATTGGGACGACTTTGCTGGGGATTCCCATCGCTCTGCTGTATTGGCACAGCGGTCGCACAGTGCGTCAGACGATCATTTTCCTGACGCTGATACCGATGCTGACCAGCAACGTGGTGCGAACCTTTGCCTGGATTGTCATTCTGGGACGCCAGGGCCCTGTCAGTGATGCCCTTATGGCGCTGGGCATCACCGGCATGCCAACCAGCCTGATGTTTACCGAGCTGGGTCTGGTCCTGGCAATGTGCCAGATCGATCTGCCGTTAATTATCCTGCCGTTGATTGCGATTCTCACGCGGACTCCCTACGCACTCACGGAAGCCGCGCAGGTTTCAGGTGCAGGTCCGTGGCGAATTTTCGTCACCGTACTGCTGCCCTTAATGCTCCCGGGCTTACTGGCCGGCTGGATTCTGGTGTTCGCCAGCACCAGTAGTTCGTTTGTCACCCAGTCCGTGATCGGTGGCGCGCGCAATGTGTATGTTCCACAGCTGATTTATCGCGAAGTCGGCACGCTGTTTGACTGGCCATTGGCCTCTGCCATCGCCGTGGTGCTGCTGCTTTCTACTGGCTGCCTGCTGGTTGCCCTGACCATGATTTCACGCCACCGGAGACTGAGCGGCCATGCGTAATCATCGAGAAAACCCGGTGCCTGCTGCACTGTATAACCTGTTCGTCTATGGCTTTGGCACGCTTTGCGTTATCTATCTGGTTGCGCCCATTGTTATTGCCATCATGATGTCGTTTACCGCCGGTCAAACACTGAAGTATCCGCCCGAGGGATTTTCCCTGCGCTGGTACGAGGCCTTACTGGACCCCGTTCGTTCCGGAACGGAGCAGATCGCGGCCTGGAACTCCCTGAAAATTGCCGGGTTGGCGGTGTTGGGATCGCTGCTGTTCGCCGTGCCCGCCACCATTGGCATGACGCGAATGAAACGTAAAAGCGTCAATGCCATTGAACCATTACTGCTGGCACCGCTGGTGCTGCCCAGTCTGGTCTACGGCCTGGCGGCCTTAATCGTTGCCAACTTTTTTGGCGTGACACCGTCACTATGGTTAACGGTTACGGGCCACATCGTGGTGTTCGGCCCGCTGATGTATCGGGCAGCATCCGTGGTTGCGCAGGGAATGAATCCCTCTCTGGCTGAAGCCTCGACGGTAATGGGAGCGAGCTGGTTTATGACCCTGCGCCGCGTCACCTTGCCGCTGCTGATGCCGGGCATCACCGCCGGGGCATTTCTGGTGTTTATCCAGTCTCTGGATAACGTCACGGTCACGCTGTTCCTTGCTGACGCTCGCACCACAGTCCTTCCCCTGCGCATGTTTGCACTGATTGAAGAGTCGCTGGATGTTCGCGTTGCGGCCATCTCCGGCATTCTGATTGCGATAACCCTGATGGGCATGTTGGTCGCGCGCCGTGTACTGGCACCGCGTCCGCAAAACCCGTAAATAAAAAGGATTCACTATGACTACTCATGCGACTGCCGCCGCAGGATATCGCATCGGCGCGTTATTGGCTGATTTCCAGCCTGACTTCACGTTTTCCGCCCCGCCGCCCTTGCCGCTGGAGGAGTTTGAAGAGCGGCTGCGTAAAATCCGTCGTCAGGCCGTAGAGGCCGGACACGATGCGCTGATCGTTCACGCAGGCAGCGTGGGCTGGTTTCATGCGTCAAATCCCTATCTTCGCTATATCTGCGACTGGATGCGCGAAGGTGTGCTGATCATCCCCACAGATAACAATAAGCCCTTGACGCTGCTGTCGTTTTTCACCCAGTCAGTGCTGCTTCCGCCAGCCGGTGAGCCGCTGTTGGTCGAGGACATCTGGCAGATTGGGCCAATAGGCCGCGAATATGCTGACCGTCCCGGCGACGCGGTGGTGAAAACGGCCGAAAAATGTGCCGCGATACTGCGTCAGTTGGGATTAGCGCGTGCACAGATTGGCAAAATTGGCGATCGTACCAGCCTGACTTTCTGGGCGTCGCTGGAAATCCAGTTACCCGGCAGTCAATGGATTGCAGACAACGCCATTCTGGACCGACTGCAAAAAGTGCGCTCCGCGCGTGAAATCGAGATGTTCAGGGCGGCGGCACAGTTGATTAGCATCGGTACGCAAGCGGCTTACCATGTGGCGAAACCGGGTATCACCGATCATGAAATCTTTGCGGCCTTTACCGCCGCGCAAATGGCATTCGGTGGTGAGACCGGCGATGGCTATCAAATTGGTATCAATGCGTTTGGTACACACTGCGGCAAGCCTTACGGACATATTGTTCGTCCGGGTGACCTGATCAATTTGTATATCTCAAATGTCACCTGGCGCGGCTATACCGCCCAGACGGCGCGCATGATTGCCGTGGGCGATATTACCGCCCGCCAGGAGCTGGTGTTAAACGCCTGTACTGAAGGCGTTAAACGTGCGGAGCAATTCATTAAGCCGGGCGCGTTAATGCGCGATATCAACAATGCAGCCTTTGCGCCCATGATCGCGCAAGGACTGTTGACCTCACCCGAAGCCCGCAGCATGCCGTATAACTGGTCACCCATGCCGGACGGCGAGGCACGTTTAATTCCGCAACAGTATGTCCCGGATGCAGACTGGGAAGCACAGGGACGCAAACTCATGCATGTTTACCCTGCCACTCACGGCCCACATAACCCGAACCTGGGCCATTCAGTCGGCATGGCGGGCGGCCAAAACAGCTTCAACATTTCGTCTCACAATTACGATCGTCTGGAGGAAGGTATGGTGTTTGTGTTGCACACCCAATGGCTTGAGCCGTTATCGGCCGGTTGCAACATTGGGGATTGTTATGTGGTGACCCAGGACGGCTTCGAAAACCTTAGCCGCCATACGCCGCTTGAAACCCACCGTATTGCAGCCGGAGTTTGATATGAATTCGCACACCTGGTTTGATTTCGCGTCATTAGGCGAACGGGAACGCTACAAAATACTGATTGGTACGGTGATACCGCGCCCCGTAGCGCTGGTGACTACCGTTGATAAAAACGGGCACGCGAATGCCGGGCCATTTAGCTTCTTCAACGTGTTAACACACGATCCGGCCATTGTTGCTATTGGTGTCGAAAATTATGCCGATATGCGCTTTAAAGACACAGCCCGGAACATTCGTGAAACGGGCGAATTTACCGTGCATATTGTGGACCAGGCGCTGGTCGAACAAATGGAAGTTTGCGCGATTAAATTTGCGCCAGAGGTGAATGAACTGCGTGAAGCTGGCCTGGCTACCGTTCCGGGCAACAAGGTATGCAGCCCGCGCATTCTTGCCGCGCCAGCCGCGCTGGAATGCCGCCGACATACCACTTTGCAGGTCGGCCCCGCGCGCGAAATTATTCTTGGTGAAGTGGTCGGCGTCTATGTGCGTAGCGATGCGGTTAACCCGGAAAACCTGCACATCGATCAGCACCTTATGGACGCGATTGGTCGTATGGGTGGGAATACTTATTGCCGGACGCGCGATCAGTTTGATGTAAAAACGTTGACGCCCGAACAATGGGCATCACGACAAACCATTAAATAACGCGTTGCAAACAAAGGCATCTGTGGAGCCGCAGGTGTAACGCGCGCCTTTACACAGTAACCAATAGAAACACCAACCTGCTACATAACGGCTGCGTCGCCCCGTTAAGCGTGGCTGCAATACTAAGCACACTGAAGTGGGTGTGAACGGAGATAAGCCACCATTCTGTCGTGAGACGCGTGGCTGATTTCCCCACTCATGCTTTGCTCGGGCAGAACGCCTGTGTTCAACGCATTAACTTGCCCGATTCAGCGTCACCTGTGCGCCATATTCACGTGTCAGACGGCGAGACTGATAGTAAACGGATTTCCAGTAAGGATTATCCAGTGAAGAACGAATCACGCCTTTGCTGGCAGAGGCATGAATAAACTGATGGTCAGTATCGTAGAACCCAACATGCATACCACCGCCGATGCGGAAAAAGACCAAATCGCCCGGCTGCAAATGTTCCGGCGTGACGCGAACGCCCATATGCAGGAGATCGGCGGTAGTCACGCGATCCATCGGCAGATTAAAGCGGTCATGCAAGGTGCGCCAGACGTAGCCCGAACAGTCGACGCCCGACAGTTGCGTTCCGCCCCATTGGTACGGTGTGTCATGCCAGGTATGCATTTGGTCATGCAATGCAGCAACAATCGGGATTAAGTCAGGGTTTTGCGTTGAATCCGATGCGGAAGTGTCCTCGGGAGCGTCTGAGCGAGGATGATGACTGCAGCCGGAAATCAGCAATATAAGGCCGGAAAGTAAAAAGAAAGATGTTCTACGCTTCATCGAGTGATCCGCACAGTAAAGATAAGAGGCCAGCAAGTTAAGGGCTTTTATAACCTATTCAGAACCTTATAGAAACAACAGTAGTCTGGTTTACTGAAACTTACAATAGCGGGATGCTTAGATTTTACTCACACCCAAATGGTTGCATTTTATTACATGCAGTTGCATTTATATTTTGATTAGATATCCTCCTACTCGCTGTTAATCCAAAAACGCTTAACTACAGTAATAGAACGCAGGAAAATTTTTTGTAAATTTAATAGCTATTAAAAAATCAACCTGCGGACTTGTTAAACCCATTTTGTAATTATTGCTACCAGGCTTACCCCGCTTTCCTGCAAGCTCAAAATCCGGTTTGATTTTTTATTTTATGCCGCAGTAGGAAAGAGGGTAATAATTAAAGTTTCGATCAAATAAATCATATTCCACTGCGTAAAAAGAATGACCAACATCAGACATTCTCATGAGTATGGAAGGCATACTGATTTCTTTAGCAACACCATAGAGTATGCTGTTATTTTTTTCTCTGGCAATTGAGTACCAGGCTTTATACCACGAGCAAGAACGACTATCTTCCGGTAACATCAACTCTCCACCAGTATCATAAAAAACATCATAATTTTCTCCCTCGATTTCAGGGTATGTTCTAAAACAATAGGCGAGTGTTTGCTCCTGATTTTTACCATAATGTTCCACAGCGCAGTGTGATAGGTTTTTATAAAACTGACCTCTGAGTGTATAAAATCCTTTATGAATAATTAAATCTTTCAAACCTGAGTATGGGTAAATCACGAGCATGGTAAGTGACAACAGAAAAACAAAGAAGTAATGCCACTTCCTTTTTGTTAAGCTAAAAAAGAAAATCAGTACATATAAAAAAATAATAATAAATTTTATTGTTGAGTTTAAATGGCCAAGAGTGCTGTATTTTACGAAGTCAAAATATACAAAAGCACCAGGAAGTGCCAAGAGTAAAACCAATATAAACATAGCTGACTTTACTTTTCTTCTGAATTTATAATTACTTTCTTTTTTTGCCTTGAAAAATACCATCTTTTCCTCAATATTTACTTAATGACACAGTCGTTTTAAGCAATCTTTAATTCACCTTCAATTTAAAATACACTCACTTGCAAATTAAATGATTACTCCGGCCATGATCCCCATAGATCATCCATTTTATCTTCATATAATTCCGGGTTATCTTTTTGTTCTTTTTCAAAAAAAGCATTGAATTTAATATGCCAGAGATTTACCAGCTCATCTTCACCTTGTTTCGATTTAATAATATATGTAGGGGTTCGATATGTTCTATGGTCGTGAATGCATACGAATGCGACCTTTCCGTTCAGAGTCACCACACCTGGATAATTTGAATTTGAATCTGAAGAATTTTCATCAAGATAAAATCGAAATAAGCCTTTTCCTGTTTCAGCTTGCAATATGGTAGATGGTCCACCTGACGGGCTATCCATAACCCGTTGGATGTTGTTCAGCTGAATGCTTTTCTTTATTCGATGCTGACGGTAGACAAAGCTTATAAATTCATCTTTTCTGGTCATGCACAATGCAATCGTGTGTCGTGATTTATCAGGGCATGAGAATAATTCAATCTGATGTTTATCACAGAGCGTTGGATAGGCGGTTTCCTTTGTCTCTCTCCACGCTGAGGCGCTGATATGATAAGAGGAATAGGCTTTAGTGGCCAGAGTACTCAATGCGAATGTAGAACAGAAAATGAATGAATGTATAAAGCGCGACATTCCGTATCCTTTACAAGGATGAGACCGTGGCGGAAAAACTTCCTTTTTTTAACATCAAAAAATATCATTTATTAAAAATATAAACCACTCATGAGTCGTAAATTAAAAACACCCAAAAACTTGACTGGTGAATGTTAAACTAAAACCTGGTTAATTTGAGTGTGTTTAAAATAAATAAAATCATAATGAATTTCTTATTAGATAATTTTTTTCCTGTCCTTTGTTTACACTCTGTTTAAATACGGAAATCCATTAGCCTCCTGAATTGAATTGTGCAATCACATCCCAATGATGGAAATTTATTGACACAAAATCCAACATTAAAATATAAAAAGATACATATAGTAACAAAAACATATATCTTTAATGTATTAAGAAAGAAAAACATTAGCGAGATTAACATCCCCCCGAGGGTGTTGATTTTTCATTTTATATTCAGATGTCTCATACCAAAATAAGATATACTCGAAGAGGTTGTTAACAGCATTTCATTTTACATATAAATTAAAATTCAGATGTTTTTAGTTGAGTACTCTTGAGAACGTAATAACGACGCTACGCCAATTCTGACCCATACTTCCCCTGCCCGTTTCTCAGAATTCACGTAGCGACGCCTGTTTTACCCTACCCGTTTTCACCTGGATCAAGCCCGCACACCTGCCAGCGCACTGAACTGACACCCTTCTCCAGGCTGATACGGCTTACCAGACTTTCCAGCTGCCCGGTCATGCTGGGCTGTCCCATCACTTCGGCATTCACTTCCATGCGGTGCGGCGGGTCCAGATCTTCACTGTGGAGCGACTGCAGCCGCAAGCCGCTATTGCCCAGGCTGTGCAGCATCAGACTGCGCACCTGAACTTCATCCTGAGCCAGACAAACGATTTGCACTTTATAATGCTGTACCGCCTCGTCAGCCGACACGATCGACTGACGATTGATGCCCAGCGCCAGCTCGCGCAGCAGGATATTGGCGCACAGAATCACCATGCAGCCAATCGCGGCTTCGAGCAATAACCCCATGCTGCACAATACGCCGACGGCCGCAGTACACCATAAAGTGGCGGCGGTATTCAGGCCGCGCACATTTAACCCGTCGCGCATAATCACGCCACCGCCGAGAAAGCCGATGCCGGAAACCACATAGGCGGCTACGCGCGTGGCATCGGTGGCAATGCCCGGTACACATTGGGTCATCAGCACAAACAGGCAGGCGCCGGTGCTGACCAGCGCGTTGGTGCGTAAGCCGGTCATGCGTTGACGCAGTTGACGTTCGCTGCCGATGAGCGCACCCAGAATCAGCGCAGCCGACACGCGCAGTAAAAAGATTTTCCAGTCCATGATAAACCTCTCTCCGCCACGCAGTATGCGCAGGACGGAAAAGTAAAGATGAATAAAATGGATTACAGCAGGCGCTGATGCACAGAGCGCATCACGTTGTGGAGGGATGATTGTAAAACCGCCATCTTAACGCGCAGTTAAGACAGCCAGAAGACTATCTTACTGCAGAAGCCAGGTGTAATCGTTCGGGACTTTTGTCCAAGGTTGATTGCCTCTTGAGTAAAATTCGCGGCGATTGTATAGCCATCTGAGCAGAGATTTCCACTCAGATGGCTGTTCGTTAAGGTTTGGTTTATGCCAGCAGAAAGCGATTAGCGCAGGGTCGCCGCGTCCGCTGGTACTTCTGACCGGACTGGTTCCATCATCACCGGGGTGCTTTTATAGGAGGGAATACCGCTCTTTGTGTCGTAACTGTCCAGTGGGATCAGCACATTGGCCTCGGGATAATAGGCTGCGACAGAGCCGTCGGCCATGTCATGGACCGCGATGGTCAGATTATTGAGTCGACGATGGGTAGGCTTACCGTCCGGGTCCAGCGCAATGATGTTGACCTGATCGCCCATGCGAACCCCGTTTTTCTCCGCCTCATTTTCACTAATAAACAACACATCCCGGCGTCCTTTGATACCGCGATAGCGGTCGTCCAGGCCGTAAAGCGTGGTGTTGTACTGGTCGTGACTGCGTAGCGTGGTCAGCACCAAATCATGGCATTTGAACGATCGCGGATCTTCGTTGATGCCGTCCATGAGCAGGAACTGTGCTTTACCCGACGGCGTATGCCAGACGCGTTCCGACGCGCCATTAGGTAAACGAAAACCGCCCGGCTGCTGGAGGCGCTCATTAAAGTTGTCGAAGCCTGGCACCACCTTCTCAATGGCGTTACGAATGGTGCTGTAGTCAGCGATCATGCTGTCCCAGTCCACCACGGTGCCCGGCAGCGTGGCTTTTGCCAGACCGGCTACCAGCGCTGGCTCGGATTTCAGATGCGGTGAGGCGGGTTCAAGCGTACCGCGAGAGGCGTGAACCATCGACATGGAATCTTCAACGGTTACGCTCTGCGCACCGGATTGCTGCTGATCGATCTCTGTGCGTCCCAACACCGGGAACAGATAGCTGTGTTTTGCCAGCAACAAATGAGAACGATTCAGTTTGGTGGCCATGTGCACCACTAAATCCAGCTTGCGCATGGCAGGGAACGTCTCCTGCGGGTCGGACATGGCTTCGGCCAGGTTACCGCCCAGGCAAAGCAGGGCATTGATTTTTCCATCGCGAATCGCCTGCACGGCCTGAACTGCGCCGTGGCCATGTTTGGCTGGGGGTTTGAAACCAAACACTTTTTCAATGCTGTTCAGCAGGCTTTCTGTGGGAATCTCAGTAATACCCACGGTACGATCGCCCTGCACGTTAGAGTGACCGCGTAAAGGGCAGATCCCCGCGCCCTTCTTGCCCATATTGCCGCGCAACAGCAGCAGATTGGCAATCTGCTGAACATTTTGCGTGCCGTATTGATGCTGGGTAATCCCCATGCCATAGCAAATGATTGTGCGTTCAGCATTGGCATAAAGGTGAGCAATGTGCTGAATTTGCTCACGCTCCATACCCGAGATTTTCAGGATGTGCTCCCAGTCTGTCGCCGCCAAATCGGCTTTCAACGCGTCAATGCCCTGGGTATGTTCTTCAATAAAGGCGAGATCGAAGATGCCCGGATTGCTTTTCGCTCTGGCGTCCTCATCCATCGCTAACAGACATTTCATCACGCCTTTCAGCATCGCGGCATCGCCGCCTACCCGAATTTTGTAGTAGGTCGAGGCCAGTTCTGTTGAGCTCAGCGTCAGCATCTGAACCGGGCTTTGTGGTGCGGTAAAACGTTCCAGCCCGCGCTCGCGTAGCGGGTTGATCGCCACAATTCTGGCTCCGCGCTTTGCCACTTCCTGTAGGGTTGCCAGCATACGTGGATGGTTGGTGCCGGGGTTATGGCCAATGCAGATCACCAAATCACAATGGTCAAAATCATCCAGTTCCACCGTGCCTTTGCCTATGCCAATCGATTCAGGCAAGCCAACGCTGGTCGGCTCGTGGCACATGTTGGAACAGTCAGGAAAGTTGTTGGTTCCGAATTCACGGGCAAACAGTTGCCAGAGAAACGCGGCTTCATTGGAGGCGCGACCCGAGGTGTAAAACTCCACGCTGTCCGGATCGTTATAGCTGCGCAGCCGCTCGCCAATTTCGTTAAAGGCCGTTTCCCATTCAATGGGCTGATAGGTATCGCTGGCGGGATCGTACTTCATCGGATGCGTCAGCCTGCCCTCGCCTTCAAGCTCATGGGCGTTGCGCTGCCACAGGTCGCTGACGGTATGCGCAGCAAAGAATTCAGGTGTGGTGCGTTTACTGGTGGCTTCCCATGAAACCGCTTTTGCGCCGTTTTCACAGAATTCAAACGAGGAGGTGTGCTTGGGATCGGGCCAGGCGCAGCCCGGACAGTCAAACCCTTCGGGCTGGTTGACCTTGAACAACGCGATGACGTCCTGCTTGACCGCCATTTGTCCACGAATAGCGCCAGCCACCGCTTTCAGGGCACCCCAGCCGCCTGCGGCACCTTCATAGGAATGAATGCCCGATGTATTCTCTTGCTCTTTCATATTGCTCCACAATCACTGTTATTCGCTTTTCATTAAGCCTGGTACAGTAATCGCGATGGTGCGTGGGAACAGTGATGTAAATGTCAGGATAACTTTTGCTAAATGTTACATCGTTGCGTTTAGGCTGACTCATGGGCCGATTATGTGTCCTGATCAGGCTTGCAGCGTATTCCCTCGCCGTTGTCTTCGGCAGCGCTCGGAGCAATATTGCACCTCTTCCCAGCATTTCTCCCACTTTTTGCGCCAGGTCATCGGTTTCTGGCACTGTTTGCAATAGCGAACCGGCAATGACTGTTTATTGCCTTTATATGTTTTCATCTATCGCTCCTTTGCTCAGGTTACGCATTAGCATAAAAAGTATAGCCGCCGGGTAAGGCAAACTGCGTGACCTGATGCTGGCAGGGCTGATTGACTTTGCGGCAAATAGGATCAGAATAGCCTGCATCAAGGACTGCGCTACACGGAGTTTATCATCATCACCTTTCGCGACCTGTTCCGCTTCAACGCGGTGGTAAAAACTGGCCTGTTAGCCGCATCGGCCTTGCTGCTGGTCAGTTGTGCCTCTGAACCGCCTAAATCGCTGGTTACGCCCTTCCCGTCCCCCAGTAAACCGCCGCTGCCTTCTCAACCGGTGCAACATCATGAACCGGTGCGCGGCGTCTGGCTGACGACGGTTTCACGGCTTGACTGGCCACCGATCGCCTCCGTGAATATCAGCAATGACAACGTGCGCGTCAGTCAGCAAAAAAAAGCGCTGACCGATAAGCTGGATAAGCTGAAAAGCCTGGGCATCAATACCGTGTTTTTTCAGGTTAAACCAGACGGCACGGCCCTGTGGAGATCAAAAATCCTGCCCTGGTCAGACATGATGACCGGAAAGATTGGTCAGGACCCGGGCTTCGATCCGCTGCAGTTTATGCTCGACGAGGCGCACAGGCGCGGTATGCGGGTACATGCCTGGTTTAATCCTTATCGCGTCTCGGTGAATACCAAACCTTCAACGGTGGCTGAGCTTAACCGCACGCTGTCACAGCAGCCTGCCAGCGTGTTTGTGCTGCATCGCGACTGGATTCGTACCTCGGGGGATCGCTATGTGCTCGACCCCGGTATTCCTGATGCCCGGGACTGGATAACCAGCATCGTGGCAGAAGTGGTCAAACGTTATGACATCGATGGCGTGCAGTTTGATGATTATTTCTATGCCGAATCACCGGGTTCTGCCCTGAATGACAGCCAGACCTTTATCCAATACGGTCAGGGTTTTGCGTCCAAAGCGGACTGGCGCAGGCACAATACGCAGTTGTTAATCGAACAGGTATCTCACACCATCAAGCAGCTCAAGCCGAATGTAGAATTTGGCGTCAGCCCGGCTGGCGTCTGGCGTAACCGCTCCCATGATGCGGCAGGCTCGGATACGCGCGGTGCGGCGGCTTATGATGAATCCTATGCGGATACGCGCCGTTGGGTGCAGGAAGGCTTGCTGGACTATATTGCGCCGCAGATTTACTGGCCCTTCTCGCGCAGCGCTGCCCGCTATGATGTGCTGGCAAACTGGTGGGCTAACGTGGTGAAGCCAACCAAAACCCGCCTGTATATCGGCATTGCTTTATACAAGGTTGGCGTGCCGGCTAAAAATGAGCCGGAGTGGACGATTAACGGTGGTGTGCCGGAGCTAAAAAGACAACTGGATCTTAACGATTCCATCCCGCAGATCGATGGCACTATTTTGTTCCGGGAAGATTACCTGAATCAGCCGCAAACCCAGCAGGCCGTTAACTACCTGCGCAGCCGTTGGGGCCAGGCAAAGTGATCCATACCAGGATCGTCCCCGCATGCACACCGGCGCTGCAGACGTTGACGGCCCGTCTGTCAGCCGAGCTGTTGTCAATCACCGGCGACGACGGGACGCATCACTTTACTCCCTCAGACGACGCGCTATGGATACTGGCCACCGATGATGCGGATAACCCTGTTGGCTGCGGCGCATTGCTGCATGTTTCCCCTGATACGGCCGAACTGAAACGCATGTTTTCCACCCGACAGCGTGCGGGAACCGGCGCGGCGCTGCTGGCAGCCATTGAGCAACTTGCCCGGCAGCGGGGCTATAAAGCGATTCGGCTTTCTACCCGCGTCATCAATACCCGCGCAGTGGCGTTTTATCAGCGTCAGGGTTATCAGGAAACCGACCGCTATGGCGTGTATGTGGACAGGCCCGCCTCGGTTTGCCTGAGTAAAACATTATGAGCATTAACAATTATTTTACTAATTTGCCATAAATAGCACTTTTGTCAGCACCGCTGTTTTTTCGTGGGGTAAGATACGTCAACAAACGTAAAGCCGCCTATACGGAAATCCTCATGTCTGATTACTCCAGCGACGTAAAATCAAACCCGCCGGGCCTGGCCCCGACCGTTGACGACAGCCAGAAGATTCTGGTGTCGATTCTTGGCGCGGTGGCGGTTTCCCACTGCTGTAACGATTTTATCCAGGCCATGCTGCCGTCGATTTATCCTTTGCTGAAATCCAATTTTTCTCTCAGCTATGCGCAGATTGGCCTGATTACGCTTATCTATCAGATGACCGCCTCGCTGTTGCAGCCCTGGATTGGCCTGTATACCGACAAACATCCTAAACCCTGGCTGCTGCCCTCTGGCATGGTGGCAACCCTGTTCGGCATCGGACTGCTGGCAATAGCCCCGCACTTCTCCGTGGTGTTGCTTGCTTCGGCGCTGATCGGCGTGGGTTCCGCAACCTTTCACCCTGAAGCCTCCCGTGTGGCACGCATGGCATCGGGCGGGCACTTTGGTACGGCGCAGTCCACCTTTCAGGTCGGTGGCTATATCGGCACGGCCTTTGCGCCTTTAGTGGCCGCGATGCTGATTATTCCGCATGGGCAACTGGCGGTGGGCTGGCTGATGTTGATTGCGCTGTTTGCAGTCATTGTGCTTTCCGGCATCAGCCGCTGGACGGTTAAGCACGGCCATGCACACATGAAAAAACATAACGGCCAGTCACTGCGATCGCTGTCCCCGCGAGATGTGAAACTGGCGTTGTCGGTGGTCGGTGTGCTGCTGTTGGCAAAATTTACCTACATTGCTTCTATTAGTAACTACTACATTTTCTATCTGGTTGAGCGTTTTCAGCTCCCGATCCCTCAGGCTCAGATCTACCTGTTTACCTTTCTGGCCGCCGTGGCGATCGGCACCCTGGTGGGAGGGCCGGTCGGCGATCGTATTGGTCGTAAGGCAGTGGTCTGGATCTCGTTTCTGGGCGTTATCCCGTTCTCGCTACTGATGCCGCATGCCAATCTGTTCTGGACCGCCGTGCTGACCGTCTGTATCGGTCTGGTCTTTTCATCGGCGTTTGCCGCACTGGTGGTGTATGCGCAGGAAGTCCTGCCGGGCCGCACCGGCATGGTGGCCGGGATTATGTTTGGCACCATGTTTGGCATTGGCGGGATTGCGGCGGCGGCGCTGGGGAAATTTGCGGACTGGTACGGCATCACCACGGTGTACAACGCCTGTGGCTTTCTTCCACTATTGGGCTTTGCCACCTTACTGATGCCCGATACACGTCGCGTTAAATAACGGCACAGACAGGCAGCGTGCTGCTGCCTGTGCGTTTTGAAGCGCCCGTTTATCCCGCAGCCTGTGCATTTTATTGATAAAGCAAACGAGCGTTTCGCTAACCTGTGGTGCAGCAAATATGTCAAGATAACGCCAACACACTTTGCGGACGCATCGCATGTTTTCCATTCCCTTCCCTGTTATCACGCTTTTGGCACTGCTGATTTTAATGATGTTGTTGATGGTTTCCGGGCGGCGCGAATACCGCGGCGCGATGCTTTTTATCGCCGCCTCAGCGCTGCTTATCGCGCTGGGCATCATCAGATGGGAGTGGCATTTCGCCCTTTTGAAACCCTTGCAGGCACTATTGGCAACCTTCTTACCGGCTGTGGCATGGTCTTGTTTTACCGATCTCACATATTACTCGCGTGCACGTCGCCTGAGACTGGCAACCCTTCCTGTATACGGTATGGTGTTCATCCAGCTGTTTCTTCCCGCGCTAACAGATTGCCTGCTTTTTATCCTCTACGCCGGGTACGGCATTGCACTGCTGCGTACGGCAGGAAACGGAGCCGATTTCTTTTCAATATCACGCTTTAGTAAAGCTTCTCTTACGCAGAAGATGATGCTGGCCGCAGGATGCTTCCTTTGCTTTTCGGCCCTCGCCGATGCGGCAATTAGCCTGAGAATAGATATCGCGCCCGGGTTGATTGCCGTGTTTCAGGGCACACTACTGCCTTTGATTTGCCTTGCGATTTTGCTCGCTGCCAAACGTCTTCCGGAGCCGAAGCACCACACCGAAACTATGACGCCCTCATTGGCAGACAGCAACCCGCTGCAGGATGAATCACTCGAAGCGTTGTGTCTGGAGTTGGAAACGCAAATTCGTGAACATGATTACTATCTTGATCATGATCTGACCCTGAATAAACTCGCACGCAAACTCGGCATCCCAGCCCGGCAAATTTCTCGTGCCGTGAACGCCACGCGACAGTGTAATGTTTCGCAGTGGCTCAATGCCTTTCGGGTGGTAAAGGCGCAGGAGATGTTGTGCCATCCACATTTGAAAATCACGGATATCATGCTGGAAACCGGCTTTATAAGTAAGTCGAATTTTAACCGTGAATTTCTGCGCATTACTGGCAAAACACCAACCGCATTCCGCCAGGCTATGGCTGGTAATGAAGTGCGGTGTTAAGGAACCCGCTGATTTCATTCGCCAGTATTTTATGTAACGCGCTGCGGCTGACGCCCGCACCGTCATGGCAAACTTCCCCTTCACCGGGTGCGCTTTTTTCAATAAGGCTTTCGCCTTGCGGTTTACATAACTGCATAAAGCTGAAATGTGTTGCACCTGGCACTACTCTGTAATTCACAACGTACTGCATAAGATTATCACTAAGATATTGTGATTCCAGGCTGGCGGGTAGCGCTGGCGAGTCAACACCTGCAGCCAAAACCAACACTGGCGAGGTCACCTGTGTAAGGCTGACGCGCGTTAGTCCTCGCGCCAGTCCAAGATCCAGCGTGACGACAGCCTTTATTCGTGGGTCCCGAAGATTCGCTTCCAGCTGTCCCGCTGTTAGCGCGTGCTGAATGCCCAGTTTTTGCGTGAGCCGACAGCTGGACAGTTCAGCATGTTGCAGGCAGTCAGCAACAAACTGTTGAGTATCAAAACGCGCTCCAGCTAATTCCATCACTGTCCAGCCGCCAAGGGAGTGCCCGACGGCCGCCACTCGGTCATGATCAACGTATCCAGCAAGGGAAGGATCGGCCGTAATCATGTCCAGCGCCTTGACGAGATCCTGCGGCCGTTGCCAAAGTTGCTGAGCGTGCGCGGCGGTTAAATCCTGAGTGGTTGTGCCGGGATGGTTAGGCACGACCACGATATAACCCTGAGTGGCCATCGCATCAGCAAGCCATGCAAGGTTGCGCCAGTTCCCGCCATAACCATGAGATAAAAGTAACAAGGGATGGTGCCCGGCGGAGGGTTCTGCATTTCTTATCACATTCACTCCTTCAAAGGCAGGATTATCCGCAACCAACTCTAACGGCGAGCGCGTCTCGGTGGGATACCAGACCGCAACTTCAAAAGGGCGTTGGTTTTCGCCTATTTTGAGTTGTCGAAAGCCGTTACTGGCTATAACAGATACGCTGAATAACAAAACAACTGCCGGGATCAGTAAACGCATAAACATAATTAAGACTCCTGATGTGGTAGAGCCTTTCTTGTATCAGCGCCGTCAATGATGTGCGTCCTCAAACGCGATCGCGTACCTAAAATTAACTGTTTAGGTTAGAAATTGTGCCTGGCAAGGCTGCAGGAACGTGCCCGTAAATGGAAGGAATGATGGGCAGACTCCGCATCGTGATGTTATTACCCCACTGGACAGACATTAGGCGTAAAAAGGTGCGCCTTAGCGCGTAAGAAGCAACAAATCAGCACTGTAGGAGTGATTAACCCTTGCCTTTAACACTGCTGATTAATGTTTGCCGCGCGGACGTCGAGCCGAGCCGTTCGGCCTCATCCGGCAATACCTGCCGTTTATTGGGCTGAATACGCATGGCGGCGTGATCTTTGCCTATCTTGGCGGCATCGCGCTGCATGTCTGGACGATAAAGGGCTATTTTGAAACCATAGACAGTTCGCTGGAGGAAGCGGCTGCGTTGGATGGTGCGACGCCGTGGCAGGCGTTTCGACTGGTGCTGCTGCCCCTGTCGGTGCCCATTTTAGCGGTAGTGTTTATTCTGGCGTTTATCGCTGCGGTGACTGAAGTGCCGGTGGCCTCGCTACTGCTGCGCGACGTCAACAGCTACACGCTGGCGGTGGGAATGCAGCAATACCTTAACCCGCAAAACTATCTGTGGGGCGATTTTGCCGCCGCCGCCGTTCTCTCTGCGATTCCTATTACCCTGGTGTTCCTGCTGGCGCAACGCTGGTTGGTGAACGGCCTGACCGCCGGTGGCGTGAAAGGCTGATCTTGTCATTCTTGTAACGACCAGATGATAAGGCGCACTCTGGCGGCCAGTGGCCGCCTTTTTTAGTCGTTATTTACCAGATCGTCGTAGACCGCACGCAAGCGCATACGCAGATACAGCACCGCTTTATGCTTACGCGACAGCAAGGTCTGAACACTGATCCCGGTTGATTGTGACAGCGCTTTATAGCTGATCCCCTGTAGTTCTGTCTGGTCAAACACCTCAAACTGAGCGGGCGGAAGTTCGGATAATGCCTCTTCCAGCGCGTCCCAGAGCAGTGCTCTGAGGTAATCATCTTCAGGCGTTTGCGGAAGGCCAAACAGGGTTTCAGCCAGTTCATTTTCTACCGCCTCCTCCTCATCGTTTTCCCTGAAGACGGAAAGCGGCAGTTCCCGCTTCTTACGTGCCCGGTCCGTCATTTCATTTCGCGCTGCACGAAACAGCCAGGCGGAGATATTCTCAACCGGCTGTTCCACACCCATCAGCTGACAGGTAATTTCCTGCAAAATATCCTCAGCCTCATCGCGTGCTGAGGTACGGGCGCGAATAAAAGAGTGGAGTTTTGTTCTGCAGAGCGTAAGCGCTTTTATCCATGATGAGGTTTGCGATGCGCTGGCCTTCATCGTCTACTCAGTCCGGGCATCATGGCTGTCATTGGGAGACGGCGGCTGTTCGTTACGGGCTTTATCCCGGCAATGGTGTCCCCGATGACCAAAACCGTCACGACGTTGCTTCATAAATGCGTCTCGTTGTTCTGGTGTCATCTGCATCCAGCGCTCATGCATACGGCGTCGGGCATGGCCAAACATCCCCGGCCTGATCCCCAATCCGCCAAACAGAATCCGGCACAGTAACAACAGTCCCGCAGCCTGCCAGAAACCGATCGTTTTGACCCCAATAATGGTGGGCAGTAAGGCGTTCCATAGTGACATGACCAGCAGACATAGCGCGACAATTAAAACGACACCGACGATCAATGGCTTCGCCAGTCGGTTTCTGCCCATACCACGGGCATGACGGAACGGATGGTTATCAATATCTCTCATATCAGGGTGACCTCATCAGTAATTAACAATCCTGTGTGATGAGGTAGACGAATGAGGCGGCATAATATTGCTGACGTTTTGAAAAAAAGCGGCAGACACGGGATGGTTGAGTTCATCACGATGTTAAAAAAAACGGTGCCGGTCAGCTATCGCCACCGGCACCGGGGGAAAGGCGTGGATCAGAAATCCGTAAAACGCCTTGTTTCTTATGACGTTGTCACATCAGGATTTACTGGCCTGCTCCGGCGTGATTTTTTCAACCGCCTTTCCTTCCAGCACGGCCTTAACGACGGTAAAAACATCGGTGTTATCGATGTAATTGCCATCATTCAAACCGACATGTCTGGCATAGCCCGCATCGTGTCGACGTACACGTTGGGCAAAGGCTTCAGCCCCCACACCTTTCGCCCACAGCGGAACCAGTGCGTTGGAGTGATTACCGGTCGGACGGAAAGAAATACCGGGCATCGCGCCTTTACCTTTATTGATGACAGGCTGGAACGCGGTAGTCTGCGCATCGGGCCCCATCGGCATACCGTTATCGTGGTCCGTTGTCACGATCAGCAAGGTCTCATTCCAGTTGCTGTTTTTCTCGACCCATTCAATGACGGAGGCAACGGCGTTATTAAAATCGGCGCTTTCTTCAATCAGGCGGCCGTATTCAACGCCCACACAATTGGGGTTATACGTATTGCCCCAGTCGCCTTTGCCGCTACAGGCGTTGCTGGTATGCGCAGACCAGTCGGTCGCCCCACCTTCTACCATCATGAAGAAGCCAGCCGGATTTTTACTCAGGTGCTGCATCGCGCCTCGGGTCATCATATTCAACGTTGGCACGGTGGTAATAAATGCATCGCCGGACGGGTTAGCGGCATCTTTACCGACAAACTCAGCCTGACGTCCCTGCTGCAGCGTACCGTTGGGTGCCACATTTGGCGATCCCAGCAGCGGGCCGTCATAGTTCAGAGAGCCATTAGCCAGTTGGGTGAACGCTTCTGTACTGCGTACCATTTTCCACGGCTGACCGCCTGCCGGTGCCAGCTTACCGGCACGCAGCTGATCCCACTCGGCGTTCGCCAGATAGCGGTTCGCATCAGCGCCACAGCCTGTCCTGGATTCGTTGTGTGCCAGATGCTGGCAATCCGTTCCGTTCACATTAAAACCGGGTAGCCCGGTTCCCATGATGAGATCGAGCTGACCGGCGGTGAGCATTTGTCTGGCGATCGCGTGGTAGTCATTACGTGACGCGTTTTGCGCCCCAAAGGCGGCTGGCGTAGCGTGCGAGAACGGCACGCTGGTGACTACGCCCGTGGCTTTCCCCTGCGCTTTGGCGGTGAGGGTGACAAAGTCGACCGGCTTGCCGTTATTGTCGACGTTAATGGCGTTGTTATAGGTTTTTATCCCCGATGCCAGCGCGGTGCCTGCAGCAGCGCTGTCGGTAGGGTTAATGGCCAGATATTCATAGCCTTTAAAGGGCAGATCCCTGTTATCTGTTTTCGTGGTATCCCAGGCTTTCTGCGCATCGTAATTAACCAGGGATTCATCGCTGTGTGTCGCCTTTTTCGACGCATTAAGCGGATAGGTTGTCATGGCATATTTTGCCGGAAATCCGGCATAAGGCGTTTTGTCGCGCCCGCCATATTGCCAGTATGCTGTTGCATCCCATGTTCCCCACCCTGCACCGTCGTTAATCATGACAATCACGTTTTTCGCTTTCATCTCGACGGCAGGTGCGGCTGCACTGGCTGTTATACTGCCCAGCACCAGCAGGCACAGGCTTAATTGACGTCGTGAAAATGTTGCAGAGGCATTGTATTGACGAAGTTGGCGTGACATAAAACTCTCCTTATAATTGCAGCAACCGCCTGAACGCAAAACAGGTTTCAAATGATTTCAAAAAATGTCTTTTTGTGACTTCGTGGCTGCGCAGTATTGCGGCACGGTATGACAGTTTTATGAAAACCTTCGGTTGATGAACGGATTATTTCCTTAAGCCAAATTTCGTATTTTTCACATCTGTTATTTATCAATCAATTACAGGCATAAACCGGCTATTTTGCGATTTTTCTGGCAATGTAAAGCTCTGTAAGCCTGCTGCAATCCGCCTTTTCCGGCGCGCATTAATGCGCTCCCCGCTCAATTGTTGGTTTTGTGTTGATATTTTGTATCTGGATTTCACAACCTGTAAGCAGACACGAAAAACCTGCCATATTTCAGCTCAAGTGTGGCTGAAGCTTTCATAAGCATCTGATTAGCAAGAAAAGCCAAATTCGTTAACTCGAAAAGGTATTTTATAACTTTTGCCGACAGTCCTTAACATGCATGCGTTAATCGAACCCATGGCGAATTAATAAATCGATGGCGCTTAACAGGCGCGTGATGCTGTAAATTCAGATACTCAGGAGCACGAAAATGAAAGCACTTGTTCAGGATATTTTGTCTATCTTTTCTCCTCAGACAGTAAGCCCTGTTTTTATCCGCACTGGCTTATCCCAGGAAGAAAAAAATGCCATCAAGCCGATGGGCGTGACGACCGTGACCTGGGCAACCTCGATGGAAGAAATCACGGATGCACTGCTGCGCAAAGCGACTGAGGCCGGTGCGGTCGGCTATCACATCACCCACGTCGATTCCCATAAGCCGGGTAATGACCAGCAGCATATTCTGGAAGCGACCGCTACCCTGTATTCGCTTGATGAGAAGGCATTGCAGAGAGCCTGATTGTGACCGATCAATCTTCGCAACGCGTTATTCTACGCCCTGAACCCTGCTGTTATCATCGGCATTAACAGCAAGGGTTCATGCCCTCTTTTCCTGCTGACGCTGACAGGTTTCCCTTCATATAGCCCATGACTTATTTTCATATTGCACCTGTTAGTTTCACTTTATATGTATGCTGTAACTAAAGGCGCTAACCGTCATCACCAATAAATTGTTACGCAGCTTTACGCACGCGTTTGCCAATCAGCCACTATAGTTTTCACCAGACTGTTAACCGAGCGCAGACAATGAGGTTTTTATGAGCAAACTCTTTTCCCCCTTCTCTCTGGGTGAGTTAACCCTGGATAACAGGATCGTTATTGCGCCCATGTGTCAGTATTCGGCCGAGGAAGGTCGTGCGACCGCCTGGCATCGTATCCACCTTGGCCATCTTGCCCTTTCGGGCGCAGGCTTGTTGATTATTGAAGCCACCGCCGTTGAAGATATTGGCCGAATCACTTACGGCGACCTGGGATTGTGGAACGATGAAACCGAAACCGCGCTGGCTGACGTCCTGCACGATATTCGCCACTATTCCGACATGCCCATCGGGATTCAGTTAGGCCATGCCGGGCGTAAAGCCTCCTGTACCGTTCCCTGGGAAGGTGGCAAGCAGATTGCGCCTCAGGATGGCGGCTGGCAAACCCTTGCCCCCTCTGCCCTGTCGTTCAGTGACGGCGAGCATCTTCCGCTGGAAATGCAGGTCAGCGATCTTGAGCGCGTTAAAAATGCCTTTGTCGCGACGGCAAAACGCGCCGTTCGTCTGGGGATTGAATTAATTGAAGTTCACGCCGCCCATGGCTATCTGCTGCATCAGTTCCTTTCCCCGTTATCCAACGTGCGGAGCGATGAATACGGCGGCTCGCTGGAAAACCGGATGCGTTTTCCTTTAGAGGTGTTTAACGCGGTGCGCGAAGCCGTTCCGGCAGAGATTCCGGTTGGCGTGCGGATTTCAGCCAGCGACTGGGTAGAGGGTGGATGGGATGTCAGCCAGTCCATCGCCTTCTCAAAGCAGCTTGAATCCCTGAACTGCGCCTATATTCACGTCTCCAGCGGTGGGCTGTCTGAACAGCAGCAGATCAAGGTCGGACCAAACTATCAGGTTCCCTTTGCGCGCGATATCCGCCAGCAAATTGGTATTCCGGTGATTGCGGTGGGATTGATTACCGAGCCGCAGCAGGCCGAGGCGATTTTGCAACAGGACGAAGCCGACCTGGTCGCACTGGCCCGTGGAATGCTTTATAACCCGCGCTGGCCATGGCACGCCGCGGCTGAATTTAGCGCCAACGTCAAAGCGCCACCACAATATCTGCGCTCAGAACCCCACGGGGCAAAAGGCACGCTGAAGCCAGACGAATAACCTGTACGGGCCGCAACCTGTTTGCGGCCTCAACGGTTGAGTTGATGATGACACTGCAGCAGCGCCAGATGAGGCCCTGACAGCGGCTGACGTTGCGGTGTAAAAAACTGCGCAACCGGTGCCATCGAACTTTGAGCCAGCACCACCTGCTCTGCGCCCTGCAGCCAGGCATCTTCTACCGCCGTACGCACACAGTGAAGATATCCCGCCTCATCACCCGCTTTAAATCGCTGCCAGGCATCCGGGATAAGCCGTACTTCAGGCGTCCGTCCGTTAGTGCAGAACAGTGCCCGTGTTGCGCCGAGCGTGGATTCAGCGGCACAAAGCACCACCGTTTTTTTCTCATTGCTGTGCACGGCTTTTGCCAACATGCCGTCGGTACGCCAGACAGCGCAGGGTTTTTTGAGCGGAAAAAACGCGGCAGAAACCGGCCCAAGCGTTGAACAGGTGATCAGAATGACATCAAAATGCGGTTGCAGATCCTGTAGCAGCATCACCAGCCGATCGTAAAGCCCTGCCGTCAGGCCACCGCTGGCTTCGGCTTCCGCCAGCAGGTGCGGCATGACCAGATGGCTGAGCTGCAGATGCGTCAGATTAAGCTGCCGGGCAGCATCGTCAAAGATGGCGATATTGCTGGCGGCGGTATGTAAGCAGGCAATATTGATCACGTGTTGGCTCTTTGGCTAGAAAACGTTCCCCATCATGCCATGCGTTTATCCGGGCACCAATACCAGGCTTTCGCACCCAGAGATGTCCACTTTGACAGATATGGGCATTGCCTGACGAATCCGCTAACCATCACGTCCGCTATCGCTGTTTAGTCGCTCATGCGGAAAGTTCGCGGCGCAGTACGACGCTTAACGACGAATCACGCTGACCTCAGCCACCATGAAAAAGAATGCGTGCGGTAGAGGTAAAAACAAAAGAATCGCGGGGAAATTGCGTTAACAAGATCGGGCATCAGAATGGCAGTTGCTGTAGTGCCTGTGAAAAATTCCGTGGCTTAGCCGTTGCGCTGAGTTTAAAAAAAAATCCGATGTGAGTCGTAAAACCCTGTTGGCTACAGGCAAGAATTCGCTTTATCGACAACGTAAATGAAAATATGCCATGCATTAACGTTTAATTGATTGCCATAAAATTAACGTCTGGCGGCGATAGTGCGTTGCGCTTTGCTTCGCATTACCTGAAACAACGCGCCTGTAACGCGCGAAACTGAAAAAGCAGGCGTTAAGGTTGCCACGCGCCGTGCTGAAGCACGATCCGATAACCATCGTTGTCCTGAAAGGTTGCGCCGTTTTTCTCCCAATAAGGATTAAACGCGGTGACCCTCACAAAGCCTGCGCGCGTCAGGTCTGAGCAGCGCTGTTGCCAGTGGGTTTCATCCGGCAGATAAAGCACCAGAAGATCCTCGGCTGTCGAAGCCGGTTGTACAGGATGGTGATGACATTGGGTAAATTCCAGATGCCATGACAGGGTTTTATCGCCCAACATCACCCCGCTAAAACCCTCATGATCCGTGAATTCTCCCATGCGCGTGAGTCCCAGACCGGCACAATACAGGCTGCTGCTTGCGGCTACATCGCTCACGGGCCGCGCAATACGCATTTGCTGAATATTCATCACTTCTCCTTGTTGAGTAAACAGGCTATTAATACGTCATTCAGATAGCTTTACAGTGAGGTTTATAGTGCATCTTCAGACCGAGCGTTTGTTGCTCAGAGCTATGCGCCCTTCCGATGACAAGGATCTGTTCAGCATTTACGGCGACCCCGCGACCAATACGTTTAACCCCGCAGGCCCTTATCCAGACCTGGCCCACGCGCAAAAGGTGCTGGCCGACAGACTGGCGTCGTTTCAGCGTTACGGCTATGACAGCTGGGCGATAGCGACCCAGGAGGCGCCAGAGATCATCATCGGCTTTGGGGGATTAAGCGTGCGTACTTATGGCGAAAGGACCGTCAACAACCTTGGCTACCGCTTCGCCACCCACGCCTGGGGCAAAGGGTTCGCTACCGAGTTGTCACGCTTCGCCGTTGACTATGGTTTTGGCGAACTGGGGCTGGAGACGATTTCAGCCTCGGTAAGACGCCCTCATCAGGCCTCAATACGCGTGCTGGAAAAAACCGGTTTGCGGTTTATCGACGAGATCTATGATGTCGACAATGCACCACCCAGCCTGTTTTATTCGATTAATCAGAAAGCGTGGCAAGCACTGAGGGCGGCGGGCAACACCCCCAGCGCCAGAGAGTAATAGCAGTTGTTCAACTGCTGAAACGCAGATTCTTAAGGCTCGCGCAGTGAAGGTGCCGACATCACGACGGCTGATAAGCTGGTTGATAACAACCCGAACAGCGGTCTCTGGGGATCAATGCGGTTGCCGTGGTTGCTGCCAACAACGCAAGCTAGCCGCCAGATTCTCTGCACGCTTTTGGCCGCTTTTCGCCAATCGATCCCCGCACCACCATCCAGCTTTCAAACTCAGGTAACACGCCAGCCGGTTGCTGTCGGATATGACAGATCAGCCTGCGCGCAGCCTCTCTGCCCATCTCATACACTGGCTGCGCCACGACGGTAATCGCCGGCGTCATCAGTTCGGTCCAGGGAAAATCATCATACATCACGAACGAGATATCCTCGGGGACGCGTAGCCCGCGTTTTGCCAGTCCGCGCAGTATCCCCATGGCAATGAGATTATCCGAGGCGATCAGTGCGCTGGGCGGATCGGAGAGTGCGAGCAGTTCAGTTAATATCTGCTCAATGCAGTCATTATTAATAGCATTCAGACGGACCAGGGCCGGATCGAGAACCTTTCCCGCTTCATGATGCGCATCAATCATGCCTTTAACACGTTGCGCGACAGGCGTGGGCCCCAGCGCCACAGAGTGGGAATAAGGTGTGGCGATGCGCATACTGGAAAGATAAGCGATACGTTGGTGGCCGGCGTTCAGTAATAATTCCGTGGCATGCTTTGCCACGTTAAGAAAGTTTGCCTGAATCGTTTCCACCTCCAGCCCTTCGACAGAGCGGTCAAAGGTCATCAGTGCCCGCCCTTCCACCAGCACCTGTTTCAGATGTTCATTATCCCGTGCCAGGGAGCTACAGGGCGCCACGATGATGCCATCGACGCGTTTGTCCAGCATCACACGTACGGCTTCCCGCTCCTCTTCCACGGTTTCATCACTGTTACTCAGGAGCAAATGAAAACCCGCCTGGCGGGCTACATCGGCCATGCCGCGTAATGCCAGCCCAAAATGGGGGTTTTCGATATCGCCCACGATGACGCCAAGGGTATTTGAACGCCCGGTGTTCATGCTGCGTGCCAGTTCATTGGGCCGATAGCCCAGCGTTTCCGCCGCCTGAGCCACACGGGTTTGTACATCTTCACTGACCGATCCATATCCGCCTAACGCTCTTGCTGCCTGCGCTTTGGAAACGCCTGCCTGGCGTGCAACATCCGCGACCGTCGGCCCCCGTAATTGAGGTTTTTTTGTTGTCATAATTATTTCGAATCACAAGTTGATAACATCTGGATTGACGCTGCTTAAAGCGTGTGCTTAATATCATTATATCCATTTGAGACCGGTCTCACAACAAGCACCGGTTTCATTTTACGCCTCACTGAGACCGGTCTCAATATAATATCACCGGCTAAGTGGACTCTGACGTTTCACCTGCAAAATCGGAAGAGCTTTATGACATCGCATAAACGTTTACCCTCTTTATCCGCAGCCCTGTTTGGCATTGCTGTAATGCTCTCAGCCAGCTTCAGTGCACACGCGGCAAGTGATAACAATCCGTATGGCTTAATCGAACCGGGGCACCTGCGTGTCGCCAGTCTGGGTGATTCAAAGCCTTATACCTTTACAGACAAAAACGGCAATTTCACCGGTTTTGACGTCGAATTTTTCAGAAATGTAGCCCATCGCATCGGGATCGATAAGGTGGATTTCGTTGGGCAAGATTTCTCCGCCATCCTGCCCGCCGTCGCCAACGGGCAATATGACGCGGGCGTAGCCGCAATCGGCATTACCCCCGCCCGTGAAAAAACCGTGGATTTCTCGACAGGTTATCTGGCGGGTTATTTGACGGTGTTAACGCGCAGTGATTCTGGCGTGAAAAATGTCGAGACGCTGGCCCATAAGCGACTGGGCGTGATTCAGGGAACGCTGCAGGAAACCTATGCGTTGCAGCACTTTAAACAGACCGACCTGGTTCGGTTTCCTGACAACAACGCGGCGGTTTCCGCGCTGAATAACGGCACGCTTGATGCCACCTTCCTTGATTATGAAGCCGCCAAAGATTATGCCGCGCGCTTCAATCTGGTCATGGCCGCGAATATCCCTTCTTTTGATGCGCCTGCCGGGGTGGCGATAGCCAAAAACAAGCCAGCGTTCAAAGCGGCGCTGGATAAAGCCATTAAAGATGCGATGCAGGATGGCACCTGGGAAAAGCTCTATGAGAAGTGGTTCCCAGGCTCGCCGATGCCTGCACAGTACCTGCCCCAGCACCCTTAATCGCCGCGCACGTTGTGCGTGTGAATGTACCTGGTGATGGACCCTGTCTGTCACCCGCAAAAGAGAATCGGCTATGGATCTCATTACTATTCTTTCGCGTACCTTCTTCGATATCCCTGCGATGATGGACGTCCTGCCCCAGTTGCTGGCAACGGGGCTGGTTAACACCATGATTATCTCGGTGTCGGCCACGCTACTTGGCACCTTTTTCGGCCTGATCCTGGCGCTGATGGGGATCTCACCTTCGCGCTGGCTGCGCCTGCCTGCCCGGCTGTATACCGACTTGTTTCGCGGCCTGCCTTCCATCCTCACCATTTTGCTTATTGGTCAGGGGCTGGCGCGTTTCAGTTACCAGTTATTTGGCCCCACGCCTTATCCCCTCGGCATCTTTGCCCTAAGCCTGATTGCAAGTGCCTATATGGGTGAAATCTTTCGTGCGGGTATTCAGAGCATCGAACAGGGGCAGATGGAAGCCTGTCGGGCGCTGGGCATGAGTTATAGCCGGGCCATGCGGCTGGTGATCATCCCACAGGGCATCCGGCGTGTATTACCCGCCATCGTGAACCAGTTTATCGCCATCATCAAAGACTCTTCACTGGTGTATCTGCTGGGGCTGATGACTTATCAGCGAGAGCTGTTCCGGGTAGGCCAGGATGCTGCGGTACTGAGCGGCAACCTGTCTCCCCTGATGCTGGCCGGCCTGTTTTATCTGGTGATTACCGTGCCACTCACGCACGCCGTGAACCACATCGATATCCGTTACCGCACCGGACGCCGTCGTGCTGCGGCCCCTCAAAGCGGTTTAAAAGAAATCGATGAAGTGGAGGTAAAACGGGCGGTCGCGCCCACTGCCTCTCTGACCAGCGGACAAGGACATTAACATGGCAACCTCTTCTGCCTTTCATGGCGCAAGTCTTGAGCTGCGCAATCTGACCTTGGCATACGGCCCGATTGAAGTGCTGCGCAATGTGTCGTTAGCCATCGCCCCCGGCACCACAACCTGCATTATCGGCCCTTCAGGGTCGGGAAAATCGACGTTACTGCGGGGCATCAACCGCCTGCATGAACCGAAAAGCGGCGATGTTTTACTGGCCGGCCGCTCGGTATTAAAAGACAAACCCGATGCGCTGCGACTGCGCATCGGCATGGTGTTTCAACACTTCAATTTGTTCCCCGACCACAGCGCGCTGGAAAACGTGGCGCTGGCACCGTGGAAAGTCAAAGGCCAGCCGAAAGCGAAGGCGCTGAGCATTGCCAGGCAACGTCTGGCCGAAGTGGGATTAGCACAACGCACCGATCATCGACCGCGCGATCTTTCCGGGGGGCAGCAACAACGTGTGGCCATCGCCCGGGCGCTGGCGATGGAACCGGAAGTGATGCTGTTTGACGAAGCCACCTCCGCACTCGACCCCGAACTGGTGAAAGGCGTGCTGACGCTGATGGCCGAGCTGTGTCAGCGCGGCATGACAATGGTGGTGGTGACGCATGAGATGGGATTCGCCCGACGCGTTGCCGACCAGGTGGTATTTATGGACGAAGGCGAGATCGTCGAAGCCGGCACGCCCGAGCAACTGTTTGAACGTCCCCAGTCTGCCCGTTTACAGCGATTTTTATCCGAGGTGCTCTGATGTCACATTCTACCGTTTCAGGTCCTGTCCGCACGGCGCTGGTGGGTTTTGGTATTGCCGGAAACGTCTTTCATGCCCCGCTGCTAGCGCACAATGCCGATTACCGGCTTGACGTGATTGTCAGTCGCGATGAACAGCGCGTGGCATCCGCCCAGCAAGGTTACCCGCAGGCACGGATTGTGCCGGACTGGCCTTCGCTGATGCAGCTTATCGACAGCGGTGAAATCGCCCTGGATCTCATCGTGCTGGCTACACCACCCGCACAACATCGTGAACAGGCTTTGCAGGCCAGTATGCGCGGCATTCATCTGGTGGTGGACAAACCCTTCGCCCCTGACGTCGAGGCAGCAGAAGCGATGATCAGCGCTGCCCGTCAAGCCAATACCTTGCTGACGGTCTTTCACAATCGCCGTTGGGATGGGGATTTTCTGACGCTTAAGCGCCTGGTGCAGGAAGAGGCGTTTGGCACTGTAAGAAGTTTTGAATCCCGCTTTGAGTGGTGGCGACCTGAGGGGTTTGGCAACTGGCGTGACACGGTGTCCCTTGCGCAAGGCGGCGGCCTGCTGCTGGATCTCGGCAGTCATCTGATTGATCAGGCCATACAGTTATTCGGTCCGGTAGAGGAAGCCAGCGCCGAGTTAGCCCGCTATTCGGGTCAACAGTCGGACACCGACGAGGATTGTTTTGTCTCCTTGCTGCATAAAAACGGCGTGCGTTCGCGGCTGTGGATGAATGGTCAGGCTGCCCTGAACGCCCCGCGCTTCCATCTGCTGGGCAGCAAGCGCGCCTTTACCCACTGGGGACTGGATAACCAGGAGCCACAGCTGGCTGCAGGCATGTCGCCCACGGACAACCAGTACGGCGTTACGCCGCCCGAAGGTTATCCCCTGATGGGGACCGCGGAGGAAAGCGATGTCGTTATCCTGCAGCGCGGTAACTATCCCGCATTTTATCAATTGCTTGCCAGTGCGCTTTTGCATGGCGGCCCACCGCCTGTCGAGACAGATGAGGCGCTTGCGGTACTGAAGCTTATCGATCAGCTTCATCAGCAAAACCGCGTGCGTACTGCCTGAACGGCGTAACTTTTTAACAAAGGAATCAATCATGACTGAACAAGCTGTAGTCAAAACCGTTGTTGTACTGGGCGGTGGCGTGCTGGGCGTATCGACCGCCTGGCAACTGGCCAAAGCCGGTGCCAGAGTGACGCTGGTAACTGAAGCGGAACTCTGCTCCGGGGCCTCGGGACGTTCACTTTCCTGGCTCAACTCGTCGGGCGAACGGTCGCAACCTTATCATGCGCTAAGAATGGCAGGGATTGCGCGTTACCATACCCTGTTTGCACGCCATCCCGATCTCGACTGGCTGCGTTTTGATGGCGCGCTGTTCTGGGAGGAGGACGATGATGCGGGAACCCTGGCGCGCCATGATTACGAAAAAGCGCATGGCTACGAATCTCTCCTTGTCGATCACACCACAGTAAATCGTGTTGACCCTCAGGTGAACAGAACCGCCCTTACCCGTGTCGCGATTGCCAATCCGGGTGAAGGCTGGGTCAGTCTGCCCCATCTTATGGAACATCTGATTCATGAGTTCAAAGCCTCAGGCGGCGAAGTCGTTGAGCATGCGGGAAAAGCAAGCGTGATCACCACTGCGGGGCGTGCGACAGGCATTCGTAGCGAAAAGCGCGGTGAGTTTAGCGCAGATCGTGTGCTTGTCGCCTGTGGCCCCTGGACACCCGAGGTGGTTGCGCCGCTTGGTGTGCACATTGCAAACGCGTCGCCTGTCGCCATGCTGGTCACCAGCACTGCACAAAATCAGGGTTTGCAGGTTGTCATGAACACGCCGCGCGCGGCGATACGCCCCAATCCGGGCAACACGCTGGCGGTGGACCATGACTGGTACGAAGAGGATATCGTTGCGCATGCCGATGGTCAGTACAGCATTGATCAGGCGGTCATCAACCAGTTAATGGTGGAAGCCGGTAAACTGATTGGTGAGGGTAAACCCCTGGACGCAAAGAGCTGGAAAATCGGGTTAAAGCCGGTTCCGGGTGACGGGGAACCGGTTGTCGGGGAGCTGAAAAAAGTGCCGGGGTGCTTTGTTGCGTTTACCCATTCGGGCGCAACGCTGGCACTGATTTTGGGCGAACTTCTCACCGATGAAATACTCAATGGTGTGCAACATCCGATGCTCGCCACTTTCCGGCCAGAAAGGTTTAGCTAAGCCCTTTCCAGCGTCATGGCGGTGATGCGGTGATGGCCGTTATGGCGCTGGATGAACGCCCTGAAGCCTGTCACTGCCGTGCATGTCGTTACTGGCGCAGGCTTGATTTTGACTCGCCTGCAGAAAGAGACAAATATCAGGTCTGCTAACCTCGGTTTCAGCAGTTTTAGCGGCTGTGTCTCACACCAGGGCTGTCACGGCGGTCCTGAAAAGTGCCACCGCCAACCCGCTTCGCGCGTTAAAGCACTGTCACGCCGCGCGGGTGATTCAGAGCAATCCGAATCCCCCCAGCAGAAACGCGCGCTGCTGCGTCGCGCGCCGGTCTTGCCCTTTCCCTCCTGCCTGTTAACCGCCAGCAGGGTTAAGCATCCTTTTTTCAGTCATCTACACTTTAGCCATTCATTCCCGGCAACCCCTAGCGGTTAGCCCATGCAAAGGACGACACTATGACTGAACAATCGACAACAAATCACGCCTGGCTTCTGGCTTCACGCCCACAGGGTGAACCAACGGAAGAGAATTTCCGTTATGTTGCGCGGTCGACGCCGGAGATCAAAGACGGCGAGATCTTACTGCGGACGATTTATCTGTCACTGGACCCTTACATGCGTGGACGCATGGATGAGGGAAAATCGTACGCGCCACCGGCTGAGCTGGATCAACCGATGGTCGGCGGTACGGTCTGTCAGGTCGCTGCATCCAAAAACAGTGAGTTTAAAGAGGGCGACTGGGTACTTTGCCAAAGTGGCTGGCAGGAATATGCGGTTTCTGATGGCAAAGATGTTGCCCGTCTGGATAACAATCTGCCCCATCCTTCCTGGGCGCTGGGTATTCTGGGCATGCCCGGTTTTACCGCCTATATGGGATTAATGGACATCGGTCAGCCGAAAGAAGGTGAAACCCTCGTGGTCGCCGCCGCAACCGGTCCGGTGGGTGCCACAGTGGGTCAGTTAGGTAAAATGAAAGGCTGTCGCGTGGTGGGCGTGGCGGGCGGCGAAGAAAAATGCCGTCATGCTGTAGAAAACCTGGGGTTCGATGCCTGTATCAATCACCACAGCCCGGACTTTGAAGAACAGCTTAAAAACGCCTGTCCGGACGGCATCGATATCTATTTCGAAAACGTCGGTGGCAAAGTGTTCGACGCCGTCTTCCCGCTGTTAAATACCGCCGCGCGCGTGCCGGTCTGCGGTCTGGTTTCCGCCTACAGCCAGAAAGCACTCCCTGCCGGTCCGGACAGAACCTCGCTGATTATGGCGGGCATCCTGAAACGTCGCATTCGTATGCAGGGTTTCATTATTTTCCAGGATTACGGCCATCGCTATCCCGAATTCCTGAAAGCCATGACGCCGTTGGTTGAGAGCAAAAAAATTCAGTATCGCGAACACGTGATTGAGGGCCTTGAACAGGCCCCCAAAGCCTTTATCGATATGCTGAACGGCAAAAACTTCGGAAAAACCGTGGTTAAAGTCGCCTCGTAAACCAGCCGATCCTGTAAAAATGCAACGTCATGGACGTTGCATTTTTTTTATCTGATCGGGCGTGAGACGTGCTCTGCCGCAGCATCGTTGGCGGTTGCTACCGCGTGCGCAAGGTCGTTGCCATCATTAAGCGCCTTGCACAAGACGCCCATGAAGCAGTCACCCGCGCCGTGCGTGCTGACCAGCGTAATCTGACGGGCAGGCAGGCTGTGCGTTTCGCCGGCTTCGCTGAAAGCCACGCCATGTTCCCCTGCCGTGACCACAACACGACTGAAACGTGATGCCAGCTGCTCTGCCGCCTCTCTGGCTGACAGCAGATCGGTCACCGCTACGCCGCTCATATCCCGGGCTTCAACCGCATTCACCACCAGCAAATCGACGCAACGTTCAAATTCGGCAGAGAGCTGGCGAGCCGGGGCGGCATTAATGCATACCGGAATACGCTGCTGCCGCGCAGCCTGCGCCGCCGCCAGATTCACCGCTTCCGGCACTTCATTTTGCAACACCAGCATCGACACATCCTGCCAGAAACCGGCCTGCATGAACGGCTCCGCCGCTATGTGCTGATTGGCATTGGATACCACCACCGCGCCATAGTCGCCTTCCGCGTCGGTAATCGCCACGCTCATGCCAGACGGGACATCCTTAATCGTTGCGACCGAATCGGTGTTAACCCCGGCCTGACGCAGCGTATTCAGTAAAAACGCGCCCTGTTGATCGGCCCCTACGGCCCCGATAAAACGTACATCTGCGCCAGCGTTGGCTGCCGCTATCGCCTGGTTACCGCCTTTGCCACCAAACTTGTAGTGGCAGGCGTTTCCCATTACCGTTTCGCCCTTTTCAGGCCGATGATGGGCATCCAGCATAATGTCGTAATGAAGACTGCCGGTGACTGCAATTTTACTCATGCTCAGAATTCCCGCAGATCCTGAACCGCATGCTGGGTTTTGATCAGGTTTTTCTCCGCCCGCTTTAAATCCTTTTTCGCGATAGCCACGAACAGCGCATCCAGTATATTTAACTGGGCAATTCGTGATGCGGCATTTTCACCTAACAGATGCGATCCCTGAGAAGTTGAATTAAGTACCACATGCGCATGACGCGCAACAGGCGACTCGGCGTAATTCGTAATCACAATCACTCTGGCACCGTTACGGGCGGCTAATTTAACCGGATCGTTCACAGCACGCGTGGCACCGGAGTGACTGATGGCGATAACCACATCATCATCAGATAACACTGCCGCAGACATCAGCATTATATGGGCATCATCATAAGCGGTGGATTTAATCCCAATCTTAAGCATCTTGTGGGAAAGATCGCGCGCAACCGTTGCCGATCCGCCCACGGCATAAAGATCGATATGACGAGCCTTAAAAATAATCTCTGCCGCACGGTTAAATTCAGAGACATCTAAAACCGACAGGGTTTCTTCAATGGCCTGAATTGAGGTTCTGAATACTTTCGCCAGTAACTGTTCCGATGAATCATCGGGCTCAATTTCCGCATGCAAACCTGCCACTTCAGAGGCGTTATAATAAATTAAACTGCTTCTGAAATTTCTGAATCCTGTGAAGTTAAGCTTTTTCGTGATCTTAACCACCATTGCTTCCGATACACCGTTTTCCTGCGCGATCTCTTTTAACGACGTTTGTTCGGTAATATCGGTTCTGGCAGTGATTGCCTCAATAACCCGCCGTTCTAACGGCGTCAGTTGAGGTAATCGCATACGTATCTGAGCGCCAATGGCTCGCGGATCTTGCTTCATTACTTGCCTCGGGTCGCTCGGTCAATCAACATCGCTATGATAATAATAAGACCCGTAGCGAGCAATTGATAAAACGCCTGAATATTAAGCAAGGTCAGACCGTTACGCAGCGCCCCCAAAATAATCACCCCAATCAGGGTGCCAAAGATACTGCCTTTGCCGCCCATTAAAGACGCGCCGCCAATGGCCGCAGCGGCGATGGCGTCCAGCTCCCACAGGTTGCCGATGGTCGGTTCCGCCGCGCCCAGGCGGCCAATCAGAATCAGCGATGCCAGAGAGGCCAGCATGCCTGAGATCACGTACACCGTGACTTTGGTTCGTTTGACCGGCACACCGGCCACACGAGCCGCCTCTTCATTGCCGCCAATCGCCAGAATGTACTCACCCAACGGGGTTTTGTTCATTACCGTCCACAGGCAGAGGGCAATCACGGCCACCACGACGATGGGCGTTGGCACACCGAACACCGTGCTGTTAATCAGGCTGCGGAACGACATCGGAATACCAAAGACCGGATTACCGCCGGTGTAGATCAGCGCGATGGCACGAAACAGCGACAAGCCGCCCAGCGTCACGATAAAGGGTTGCAGCCCGGCATAGGCGATAAGCGTACCGCTGAAAATACCGCTCAGTGCGCCAATGCCCAGCGTGGCGATAACCGCCAGGGGCACAGGCACGCCAGAGACCATGAGCGTTGCGCCAAACACGGCAGAGAGTGCGGCGGTTGGCCCGACCGATAAATCAATACCGCCTGAAATAATCACCAGCGTCATGCCCAGGGCAATTAAGGCATTAATCGAAGATTGCTGCAAAATATTCAACAGATTCGGGACGGTAAAAAATACCGGCGACAGGAAAGAGAATGTCACCACAATAATCAGTAAGCCAATTAAGGTTCCGGCATCGCGCAGGTTAAATTTCAACAGCGGTGATGCACGGCCAACCGGCTGCATATTTGTTTCAGTCGTCATAGTGATAACCTTTATAGAGAGGTGTTCGCTCAGGCAGTTTCGACATCTTTAATCGCAAAGCGGGCAATATTGTCTTCAGTAATCGCCTCGCCCTTTAACTCTTTCGTTATTTTTCCTTCCCGCATCACTAATACGCGATCGGAGATGCGAATAATTTCCGTCATCTCTGACGAGACAACAATAATGGCTTTACCTGCCTGCGCCAGTCGTTCAATCAGATTATAAATTTCGGATTTGGCACCAATATCAATGCCGCGCGTGGGTTCATCAAATAAAAAGACTTTGGCATCCGCTGCGACCCAGCGTCCGATAATGACTTTTTGTTGATTTCCGCCACTCAGCGTACCGATGGTTTTTTCAATATCCATGGGGCGAAGTTTAAGGTCGCTCATGACATCGTGCGCCACCCGATTTAACCGAAGTTTATTTATCACACCCGCCAGGGTGAACTGACGCATGGACGGCAGCGCCATATTCATCTTCACCGAGCGCGCTTTAATAATGCCCTCTTTTTTCCGGTCTTCCGGTACCAGACCGATTCCGGCTTTTATGGCCGCGCTGATATTATGATTCGGGACGGGCTGACCATTGACCTGTACCGTGCCGCTGCTGCGCTTGTCGATACCGGCAATCAGCTTGAGCAACTCGGTGCGTCCTGCCCCGACCAACCCTGCAATGCCCAACACTTCCCCGGCGTTGACGCTAAAATTAGCGGGTAATATTTCGTTGCCACGCGCCAGATTTTCGACCCGCAACACTTCCTGTGCGGTCACAAAGGCGTTATGATCGAGCCTTTCTATCTTACGGCCGACCATTTTGGCGACGATGCTCTCTTCATCTTCGTCACAGATATTCACCACCCCGACCTGTTTACCATCGCGCATGATGGTCGCCCGGTCGCAGACCCGGAAAATCTCGTTCATCTTGTGTGACACATAGATCAAGGACACACCCAGCGACTTGAGATCGGCAATCAGTTCAGCCAGCCGGTCAAATTCGCGCGGCGTCAGGCTGGATGTCGGCTCATCCATGGCGATGATTTTAGCGTCATCCAGTAACGCACGGGCAATTTCGACGATCTGCTGCTGAGACACTTTAAGATCTTTGATCGGGCTGTTGGGATCGATCGTGGGATCAAGCCGTTTCAAAATCAGCGTGGCGCGCGACAGCTGGGCTTTTTTATCCACCCACCACCCTTTTGCTTTGGTCAGTGGGCGACCCAGAAACATATTCTGCGCAACTGAGAGCTCTGGAACGTGTTGCAGTTCCTGGTGGATCATCGCAATCCCCGCATGACGGGCGCTGAGTGGGCTTTTCATCTGCACCGTCTGACCGTTGACGCTGATTTCTCCACTGTCTGCGCCCCGCACGCCGGAAAGAATATTCAACAGCGTGGATTTCCCCGCGCCATTCTCACCAATCAGGGCATGCACTTCACCGGGCTTCACAAAAAAGTCGACATTCTGTAAAGCTGCGGCGCTGCCGTAGGTTTTGTTGATGCCGCGCATCATTAAACGATACTGTTCCATACGCTCTCCGCCAGGCTTACTGCTGCGCTAACAGTTGACGCAGCTTGTCCATGTCTTTGGTGGAAAATGCATCCGCATTCTCTTTGGTGATCAGCGCCTGCGGTGTGGAAACCACGCGTGAGATTTTCTGGCCGTTAATCAAACGCAGCATCACATCCATCGCCACTTCACCCGTCAGCACCGGGAAACTGTCCACGGTACCGGTCAGTTCGCCGCGCTTGATGGACGCATAAGCATCGGAGATCCCGTCAGTACCAAATACGGCTACCTGTTTGGCTTTGTCCATCGAACGCACCGCTTCCACGACACCCAATGCCATGGTGTCGTTATTGGCGTAAAAGCCGATCAGGTCAGGATGCTGTTGCAGAATAGTGCTGGCGGCGTTAAATGCCTGCTCACGGCTCCAGTTGGCCGGTACGCTGGCCACCACATTGAACTTGCCGTTGGCTTTCAGCGTTTCTTTAAATCCACTGGTGCGCTGTCCGGCAGCATAGACGCCAGGCTGGCCTTCAATCACCGCAACTTTGCCGCCCTGCGGATGGTGCTCGATAAACCATTTCGCCACCCGCACACCGTTGTCTTTCTGGACGTTACCGACGTAATGTTCCGCATCCGGCATAACCGCATCGTTAACGTTCACTACCGGGATTTTTTTACTGTTGGCGCTTTCCAGTGCAGGCTCAAGGTTAATGTCGGTTTGCGGGGAAACCAGCAGGCCGTTATAGCCCTGGGAAATCATGGTTTCGGCAATCGACAGTTGACCCAGTTGATCGTCTTCATTCGCTGCGGCCTGATAAGCCACGGTGATGCCATATTTTTTAGCGGCGTTCTGATAACCCTCGCCCAGCAAACGCCAGTATTCATTGGTCAGGGTTTTAGAGACACCACCGATTTTGAGCGATTTATCGATCTTGGGCATCGCGCCATATTTACTGTCGAGCTGCGACCATTCGGTGCGATCCTGTTCGGTATCGGACTTGAGCGGCGCCATCTCTGCGGCATAGACACTGGCGCACAGCAGCGAGGAAGCGATGACGGCGAGTAAACGTTTTTTCATTTTTTCAGCCTTTTATTATGCATTTGTAGGGTAAGATTTTGCTGTTCTGCAGCTGACGCCCTGCATTAACGCGCCAGCATAATGTCGTTGACGATTTGCTGTGAGGCGACAGCGTCCTGACGGCTTATCGCCTCCATCAATGCGGGATTATCGTTAAGCTGGTCGCAAAGCTTGAGTAATCGCGTCACGGTGGCGATGTTGATTTCTGCTTCGCGCACCGGGTCAAGCCCGCTGGCATCCGGGAAGGTGTCAAAATAGTAGGCACCCTGATAACCATCGCGCTGCATCTGCCACAGAAACTCCAGCGTGGCGCGCGGATTAACCGATGCCGCCATCAGCCCGTCATCCCGTTTGCCCCAGCCGTCATTCAAATCCAGCCCCAGCAGCCTTGAACGACGTGCCACCATGGCCGCCGCCCAGGCAGGAATTTCATTGGCGAACAGGACATGGGCAAAATCCAGCGTGATGCCCAGATTAGGGCTACCGGCTTCTTCTACGGCCAGCAGGCAGGTTGTTACGTTAGGAAAGATGCTGTAGGCGCGAGGCTCATTGGGTTTGTATTCAATGCTCACATCCACGTCCGGCGCATAGTCGGCGATTTCACGCACCGCACTCACCGCGTCCTCCCAGATTTTTTTGTAATCGACCTGGAAGCAGTAGTCGAAACCGTCCTGCCCCATCCATAACGTCATTAACCGTGAGCCAAACTCGCGGCCGGTATCGATGCCGCGCTTGGTCAGATCAATCGCCTCACGGCGAATCTTTGCGTCGGGATGCGTAAACGCACCGATTTTGAACTGCGGTGCATCCCAGCGCATCTGCATGCCGTTGACCGCCAGGCCCGCGTCGTCGATAGCCTGGCGCAGGGTTTTCACATCACTGGTCAGGTGCTGGGGATAGTTGAGATCCAAATGCGTTAAGCCTTTAACCTTGCCCGCGCGCGCAACCATTTGCAGTACAGAGGGTTTGCCCTGCAAATCTGGCCAGTAGAGATGTGCCCCTGAAGCGAATGAGTTAAGACGTGTAGCAAACTTTAAATCTGACATGAGGCTCAATCCTTAGTAACAGGGTTGTAATGTACTTTCCTTTTTCACAACTAACTGTGAAGTTATAATATAATTTACTCTTTACGCGATAACGCGCAACCGTTGTTGTGGGGGAAATAAGTAAATTGCGAGGGCGGTCACGTATTAATCACCTCAGGCAACAACCTGTGGTGGTCAGTCAAAAAGACACAACCTCTGCGTTAGCAAGGCGTTGCAGGACAGGTGCGGAAAGAGCGGCAGAAACGGGCGGGCGCCGTGAAAATGCACATCGGCGCGGGATCGGCCGTTGCTGTCTCCAGATTTACGCTACGCTTACTCCATGCATTACCCTTACAAAAATGGAGACAATTTCAATGAGTCATGATGAGCGTAAACCCACCACAACAGACGCTGGTATCCCCGTCGCCAGCGATGAACACTCCCTTTCCGTCGGTCCCGACGGTCCGCTGGTGCTTCACGACCACTACCTGATTGAACAAATGGCCAACTTCAACCGCGAGCGCATTCCTGAGCGGCAACCCCATGCGAAAGGAAGCGGCGCGTTTGGCTTTTTTGAGGTGACTGAAGATGTGAGTCGCTACACCAAAGCCAAAGTCTTTCAGCCGGGCACGAAAACCGACGTCGTGATGCGTTTTTCAACGGTGGCTGGCGAGCGCGGCAGTCCGGATACCTGGCGCGATCCGCGCGGATTTTCCATTAAGTTTTATACCAGCGAAGGCAATTACGACATGGTGGGCAACAATACACCGGTGTTCTTTATTCGCGATCCCATGAAGTTCCAGCATTTTATCCGCTCGCAAAAGCGCCGCGCCGATAACAATCTGCGTGACAACGACATGCAGTGGGATTTCTGGACCCTGTCGCCCGAATCCTCACACCAGGTCACCTGGCTGATGGGCGATCGCGGTATCCCTAAAAACTGGCGTCATATGAATGGTTATTCCAGCCACACCTATATGTGGGTGAATGACCAGGGTGAGAAGTTCTGGGTGAAATACCACTTCCATACCGATCAGGGCATTGAAAACCTGACGCAGGAAGAAGCCGACAAGCTGGCAGGGGAAGATGGCGATTACCACACGCGTGATCTGTTCATGTCTATCAAAAACGGCCATTTCCCGAGCTGGACGCTGTACATGCAGATCATGCCGTTTGCCGACGCTGACCACTATCGTTACAACCCTTTCGATTTGACCAAGGTCTGGCCGCACAGTGATTATCCGCTAATCAAAGTCGGCAAGCTGACGCTCGACCGGAACCCGACCGATAACCATGCGCAGATTGAACAGGCCGCTTTCGAGCCCAATAATCTGGTGCCTGGCATTGGACTCAGCCCGGACAAGATGCTTCTCGGTCGCGTGTTTGCCTATGCCGACGCCCACCGCGCACGACTTGGGGTGAACTATAAGCAGATTCCGGTCAATGCCCCGCAGTCGCCGGTGAACAGCTACAGCAAAGATGGCGCGATGCGTATGAACCCGGTGTCCGATCCGGTTTATGCCCCTAACAGCAAAGGTGGCCCCGCCGCCGATGGCGATCGTTATCCGACCGACTCTGTCTGGTCTGCCAGCGGTGATATGGTGCGTGCGCCTTACACTTTGCGTCGGGACGATGACGACGTCGGCCAGGCAAATACCTTAATCAACAAGGTGATGGATGACGCCGCGCGCGACAGGCTGGTGAATAATGTCAGCGGGCATCTGCTGAACGGCGTTGAAGAACCGGTGCTTTCACGTGCCTTTGCCTACTGGCGCAATATCGATCAAACCATCGGCGACCGTATCGCCAGTAAGGTGCAGGAAGCGCGCGCTAAGCGCTAACCAGCACGTCAAACGGTGGCGTTCGCCACCGTTTATTGGCTTTTCTGACGTTCTCAGCCATGTCTGGCACAAAACTGCTCAATGTCGTCTGTCTGAAAATCGGCCAGGTTTGCCATGATTTTTTCCAGCGGCCAGTTCCACCATGCAATGTGCTGTAACCGGCTTGCAATGGCCGGATGAAAGCGAACGCGAATCGGTTTTGCTGGCACACCGCCGACCACGGTATAAGGCGCAACGTCTTTCGTCACCACCGCACCCGCCGCCAGGACTGCCCCATCGCCTACCGTCACGCCCGGCAGCACAATCACGCCATGGCCTATCCAGACGTCGTTGCCAATCACCACCCGGTCCTCACGGCGTGCCGTGAAAAAACCGTGGTCGCGCGTCGCGGCAGCATCATAATACTCTGGGCAATAGGTAAAGCGGTGTTGTGATGCCCGATCCATAGGATGGTTGGGCGCGCCAATACGCACCTGATTGGCGATGGCGGTGAAGCGGCCTATTTCGGTATCGGCTATGCAGCAGTGCTCGCCGACGTAAGAGAAATCGCCAATGGCGCTGTACTCAAGGTAACTGTGCGCCAAAATTTCACACTGCGCCCCAACCTCGGTTTCACGCATACGTACGCTGGTGTCAATTTCGGTCTGCTGAAGCCTGGCGGGTTTGACTGCGGCAAGTGACATGAAAAACTCCCGGATCTGGTCTGATGTCTGGATAAGTCGTGCCTTTCGGGCGCCTGATTGCTGCGCCACTGTAGCCGGGAAAGATGACAGGCAATTGACAACGAAAAAGGCGGAGTGGTTAGCTCCGCCTTGGTCAAAGTTCCGGTTAGTTTGCATGACCGGTCAGTTGCATAAGGGCAACGATGATCTGCAAGATGATCCGGATAATCTCCAGAATCAGCTTTGTCAGTTCCATCACTTTCCTTCTCCCACAACAGGAGCGCGCTGTTCAGCAGCCGGGGCTTTACCCTTACCCGCCGGGTGCCTGAGCACATCTTTGTGGAGAGGGCTGAGCGGCACTCATGGTTTAAGCCACAGGTCAGCACCACCTGTTACCTGCCGGGATTTATGTAACCGTGCTCCCCTGGAAGCAGTCAGTTAACCATGAGGCGATGCCCAACACTCAACACCTGTATAAATATACAGCATTTTGGCTAAACTTGAAGTCTGCGGCGGCACTCTTTACAATCTGTTTGTGGAGAGTGCTGAGCACCTCGTTCGCCATCCGGTTACCCGCCGGGCAACGAACACAAGAAAAAAGGATTTGGCATCACGCCAAATCCTTTTTTTATGCCTGCTATTTACCGCTTAGTTCACCGAACTGACGCGCCAGATGGAATCACCCGCATCATCTGCGATGATCAAACCGCCCTGTTTGTCACTGGCCAGGCCGACCGGTAAGCCGCGCACCTCTTTTTCATCTTCGGTTAAAAAGCCCGATACCACGGTTTGCGGTTGCCCCACCGGTTTTCCATTCTCGAACTTCACCCAAACCACTTTGTAGCCGTTAAGCGGTTTACGGTTCCAGCTCCCGTGCTCGCTGATAAATGCGCCGCCGCGATACTGTGGCATATTCTCCGCGCCATAGAACAGCAATCCCAGCGGGGCGACATGCGAGCTTAGTGCATAGTCAGGCTTGATCGCTTTTTCGACCAGGTCTGGACGCTGCGGCTGTGCCCGTACATCCACATGTTGACCAAAATAGCTGTAGGGCCAGCCATAGAAGCCGTTCTCTTTCACGGAGGTCAGGTAATCAGGCACGAGGTCCGAACCAATTTCGTCACGCTCGTTAATCACCGCCCACAGCTGCTTCGTCTGGGGTTCCCAGCCAAGACCGGTGGGGTTACGCAAACCGCTGGCGTAGATACGACTGGCACCGCTGGCGGCATCCACTTCCAGAATGGCGGCGCGGCGATATTCTGCGCCGATGCCGTTCTCGGTAATGTTGCTGTTGGAACCCACGCCAACATAGAGTTTACTGCCGTCCGGACTGGCGAGCAGCGCTTTGGTCCAGTGGTGGTTGATCGGGCCGCCAGGTAACTCGGTGACCCGTTGCGGAGCGGTCCGAATTTCGGTTTGTCCTTCGGTATAAGGGAATTTCACCAGGCTGTCTGCGTTGGCGACATACAAGGTGTTACCCACCAGCTGCATACCAAACGGGGCGCTCAGGTTGTCAATAAAGCGGTGCTGTTCCCATTTTCCGTTGACGTTACGCAGCAGGGTAATGCGGTTGCCGCCCTTACCACCTTTCCCCGAGGCATTTTTCACCAGACCGGTGATTAACTCTTTGGGTTTGGTCGTGGGTTTGGGCATGCCGTTGGATTCGGCAATCAGAATATCGTTATTGGGCAGCACATAAACCTGACGCGGATGCTGAAGATGGTCAGCAATCTTCTCAATCTTCAGGCCCTGAGCCACCGTGGGTTTTTCACCGTTCTTCCACGGCACGCCTTTAGGCACCTGCATTGGCGGCACCATAAAGTTTTTGGCGTCGGGTAATTCGGGATTGGCACCCGTTTGCTTTTGCGGATCGATTGTCGCACCGGTATCACAACCCGTCAGCAGGGCCATCATCGTCAGCGCAATAAGGGAATGTTGCGGCATTTTCATTATGGCTTCTCCTTAAGCAGTACGTTGACGCAGTGCAAGTTGCACATTCGCCAGCAGCAGCAGTATCACGACCAGCGTCGACAGCACAGCCGCCGTCGGCACCACGGCATAAGCATCACGGCTGTGAATAAAGGCATTGACGATAGCCAGAAGAACGGCAACCAGGGAGAGCCAGAAATGGGTTTTCTCGGGTGCGGTACTGCCGCGAAACATATAAACCAGACTAATTACTCGGGGCAGGATGGCCATCACCAGACCGATGGCAATCAGCCAGCTGGCACTGATTGACCAGAGAATGATATAGGTCTTCATATAGATGATGTCGAACAACCAGGCTGCCACAAAAAAGCCAAGCGGCACGGGTTCCAGAAGAGCATAAAGCGTCACGGCAACGGCCGATCGTCCAGAGGTATTGCGCATTTTCATCTCCATTTTCAATAATAATACCGCTCAGGCACAGCGCATTACGTTTCCATCGCGCGGTAAACCTGCCTGTAAAATATTAGTAAACCTGAAGGAAAATGAGGGTTTTAATTCACATTCGTGGTGTTTTTTACTGCAACCGCGTTGCGGTTAGGGATGTGGCGGCAGAAAGCGGCCCGGATAATCTGCCTGAATAGCCTGTTGAGCCGGGTGGCGGCCAAACCACCTGTAGCGGTTTAGCGCAATACAGTCGTAAAAAAAATTACTGATGCGGCGGGGAAACCAGCGCAGCACGCTCAGCGCCCGCCACGGCATCGGTAGCTGCTGCATCACACGCAGCACCGCCTGTGCCCGCAGCCAGTGCCGATCGCCACGGATATAGACGATGGTATTGATATTGTCCTCTGTCAACCCCGCCCACTTCAGCAGCGCTTTGCCCTGCTCACTTTGCACCGCAGCAAAACGGACCTGCTGCGCCAGTCGGTGGCGCAGCAGGAAACTCACCCAGCCTGTACAGAGTTTGCAAACGCCATCATAAAGCACGACGCTCTCGCCCGTTTGCAGATAAGGCGGCTGTGGCATGCTGCTTCTCCTCGGTATTATCCTCATCAGAAGCAGTATAGCCTGCCCGGCCCAGAGACTGAGCCAGCCACTGGATCACGGCGTGCTCGTCGATAGCACTGGCATTGACCTTTAACAGCGGCCCCAGTGCCATCGGCTGCGCTTCCTCAGCCAGACGACGCAACTCAGGAAGGTACTCAGCACCGGGATGACCCGGCATGCGTTGCGTCAGCCGCGCCTGGTAGCGTGCCACGGCGGCGTCCGGTGAGATCTGCATCCACACCTCCAGCACGTCATTCACGCCAGCCCGCTGTAATCCCTGCTCCAGTACCGTTTTAGGCTGAAAGCCAAACCAGGCATCAATCAGGAATACGCAGTCGCTGGGCGACTGGCCGATGATATTCCAGATAGCCTGATAAGCCGCACAGCCCAGCTGTCGGTTGCGCTGGCGATCGACCGGCGCAAAGCTGGACATAAACGGCTCCTTCAGGCTGTCCAGCGTTAACACCGGCAAGGAAAAACGCTGTGACAACGTGCGGGCCAGCGTGCTTTTCCCGGAGGCAGGAATCCCGTTAACTAACACCACGCGCTTTATGTCAGTCTCACTGGTCATAGGATCTCCATTACTTCCGCAACGCTGCTGGCACGCCGTAATTTTACCAGCGTCTCTTCATCCTCAAGCATACTGACAATGGCGCGAATGCCCTCTTCTATGTGCGCATTACTGTCGCGGGCACCAAACATGATCACAATATCCGCCTTATCGCTTCCCTCAAACGAGATGGGTTCCGCCAGCAATACCATGCTGAAGCAGTCGCGGATAACGCCCGTTTCCGGGCGGGCATGGGGAATAGCGATACCTTCTTCAAACACGTAATAGGCACCATGCGTCAGCGTATTATCAATGACCGCCTGAGGATAAGAGGCATGAACATAACCGCCCTCCACCAGCGGTTTTGCCGCCATGGCAATCACCTGCCGCCAGTCCCTGGCGGCAATGCCTACCTGAACAGCATTGGCTTCCTGTAATAACTGTTTAATGGTCATTACTGCTCCTTAAACTGATTTACGCACCAGATTACGTAATTCATCAATTTTCACAAAAAGAGGATCAATGTCATCCCGGTAACGGCGGCTTTTCGCAAACAGGGATAATGCACGATTATATTCCAGCATTAATTGTTTCTGCGTTTCAATATCGCCTGAATTAATCGCCAGTTTCGCTTCCAGCGCCGTTATTTTTTCACTGACACTTTCTGCCTGACGATCCCGTTCTGCATCATCTGGGGCATTATTTCCCCCTTTCTTTTTCATGAATCCAAACATAGCGTCTCCTGCCCCGAAAAGCGCCAGGGCACCTCAGGTTTATTCACGTCGGGATAATAAAAGTGCTTAACGGAACAGCTGCATTTTCTCAACTAATACATTGGTGACGGCATTATTGGCAGGCACGAGGAAATTACGCACGCTGTCATTGACTTTGCCTTTCTCAAAGGTCGCTTTGCACTGGGCAACCCACTGCACATTCATTTCCGTACCTACGTTAACTTTTTCGATACCGCTGCCCACGGCCAGGCGCATGTCCTCATCGCTGACCCCGGTTCCGCCGTGCAGGACCAGCGGCGTTCCCGTGGCAGCCGTGATCTCCGCCAGGCGTTGATGCTGGATGTGGGCTTTACCGGTGTAAAGGCCGTGAACGGTACCGATGGAGATGGCCAGCATGTCCACGCCGGTTTCATCCACAAAGCGTTTCGCATCCTCGACCGTGGTAAACACGATATCGCTCATTTCCACACATTTTCCGTCTTCAGAACCGCCGATCGCGCCCAGCTCAGCCTCGACGGAAACATTCACGGGACGGGCCATATCAATCACCCGGCGGGTATTCGCGATATTCTCTTCCAGCGATAAATGTGAACCGTCATACATCACCGAACTGAATCCGGCATTAATTGCCGTCTGAATCGCGTCTAAATCGGAACAGTGATCCAGATGCAAACAGGTCGGAATATTTTTACTTTTGGATAATGACTTAATGGCATCAACCAATAATTCGTGTCCCAGATATTTCGCGGTCCCGGTTGATATTTGAATCATCAGTGGACTGTGCGTATTTTCTGCCGCTTTAAAAAACGCCGGCAACATCTCAAGACAGTGTAAATTAAACGACCCTACCGCTTTAAATTCACGTTCTTTGGCAATTTTCAGCAATTCGGTAAAGTTATAAAGTTTCATGCACGTTTTCCTCACGGGGCTTAGTGGATTTTCCGTTAACAAACCAGGCGATAGCGGTAACAAAAGCAACGAATACGGCGACAAACAGCCAGTTATGCTGGAAAGCATGTCCCAGAACCAGACCGGTACTGATCACGTCGGAATCACTGAAGGTCACGCCGGTGAAGCCGTAGCTTTCCAGCATCGGTACCAGAATGGCGGGCAGGAAGGTAATAAATAATCCGTGGACGAATCCACCAATCATCGCCCCGCGCCGTCCACCCAGTGCGTTACCAAATACGCCTGCTGTACCGCCGGCAAAAAAGTTGGTCAGCAAGCCGGGCAGAATCATCGCCAGACCAAACATTGGGAAGACCAGCATGCCCACAACAGAGCCGAGCGTGGTCGCAAGAAAGCCGACGATGACCGCGTTAGGCGCATAAGGGAACATGACCGGGCAGTCGAGTGCAGGTTTGGCATCCGGCACCAGTCGCATCGCAATGCCGCGGAAGGCCGGGACCAGTTCATTCAGCAGCAGTCTCACGCCGCTGTATAAAACAAAGACGCCCGCCACAAACTGGATAGACTGCATAAAGGCATACATCAGGTAGTTGGTACCACTGCTGTACTGGGCGATAAAGGCTGGACCTGCCGCCACAGCGGGAATCAGGTACATCGGCACCATGACCACCGCCATCGACAGATAGGTGTCCTGCAAAAACTTAAAGTTATCGGGGAGCTTTAAGTCTTCCGTTGAGCGTGAGCCTCGGCCGACGACTTTCGCCACCGCCGCCGTGAGCAGATAACCGATAGTGCAGAAGTGGCCGAGCGCGACGTCATCCGAGTCCGTGATACGACGCACCACCGGCTGTGCCAGTGCCGGCATCACCACCGCCATGATGCCGCCGAAAATACCGCCGGTCAGAATTAACGGTAATCCGGTCAGACCGGCTTTGTAGCCGATCACGGCCCCGATGGTTGCCATCCACAACAGCGCCTGGCCGGTGAGGAAGATGTATTTAAACGGTGTCAGGCGCGCAATGATGATATTGACGATAAAGATCACCAGTAGCGTCATGGCCACTTCCGAGCCCAGCTCACGGTTTGCCAGCCCGGCAATCGCGGCCACGTCGGTGATGTAGCCCTGCATGCCGAAACCGTGGGTAAAAATGCTGTTAAGGAAGGTAAGCGCACCCACAATAATGTTGATGCCCGCCATCATGATCAAGAAGCCCAGAAGGGTTTTAAAGGTCCCTTCCACGACCTTCCCGGCCGATTTTTTTTGCAGGACCAGTCCGATTAGCGCAATAAACGCGATCAGAATAGACGCCTGCCCCAATAAGTCTTTAACCAGAAAATTGATTACACTATTCATGATTAGCAACCTTCACATTACGTTCTTTTAAGAAAGCCACGATCTTTTGCTCAATTTCAGCTTTATCGGTGAGTTTATTTAATATAATTACGCGTTTAATTTGCTCTGGTGTGGCGTCGGCATTTAAGACATCCGCAAAGGCTTTTTGCGTTAAAATCATGTCGGATTTAAATGCGTTAGCTTCTGAAATCGTGGTGTGATCGATATCGGCTTCAATCTCCAGTTTTTTTAAAACTGATTTCGCACTCATTTCGATAGCGAAACTTGATCCCAGACCGCAACCACAGACACATAAAATTTTCAGCATGTTTTCTCCTCACAATATATGCAGTTGTTTAGCGAGTTTATAATGGTGCCCTTCTGTATCGACCAGGCGTTTTTTCATGCTTATTAAGTCAATCGGAATAGGCTTATTGCTGCCATTAATAATGACGGCTTTATTACGCATCCCGGATTGAATACAACGGACGACTTCACTTGCCATAATGGTGCCCTGATAAATCTCCTCACAGGTGGGGTCGCCATTACGCAGTCCATAGCCGACGATCGTTTTGCGAATACGCACGCCGATCAGCGGTTCAAGTTGCTTGATTAATGTATCAATCGCGCCCTGAAATCCCGGTGAATATTCTCGTGTGTAACCTTCTGAACAGAGGATTACCACGCTGTTCTGTTCGCTGAGCCGCTGAGTGATGCGTTCTGCCAGCACGCTAGTGGGAATCTGGCATTCCGGGATCAGCGCAAAATCGGCATTGGATTTTATGGCGGACTGTAGCGTCAGCTCACCACAATAACCGCCGAGCAGTTCTACCATAAACACACGTCCGGTTAAGGCCCGACCGGTGTTTCTCAGCTTTGCCACCTCTTTTAAAACCTGCTCACAGGCGGTGGAAAAACCCACGGTATAATCACTGCCGTAGACATCGTTATCAATGGTCATTCCGATGCCAAAACAGTTGACGCCAAATTCACTCAGCGTGTGCAAAAATTGCAGCGACCCGTCACCGCCAGCCAGAATTAATACATCAATGCGTAATGTTTTTAACTGCCGGGCAATGGTTTCATATTCGCTGCGAATTAATTTTCGCGCAGTTCTGCCCGACTGCATCACCGGAATGGACGTGATGGAAAAATCCAGTAAATCACGCTGCGATATTTCCTGACAGACATTATCCAGCAGTCCAGGAATGCCGCCATTAAATAACACCATTTCCGCCTGGGTCATTCTGCCCACCTGGAAAATGAAATTATTAATGCCGGTTACGTCGCCGCCGCTAATTACCATTCCGATTCTCATCCTGACTTCCTTCTGGCTTAATGCGTCTGAAGCTATTGTTTCGGGATAACAGACTGATATTTGCAATTAAGATCACAAAAATGAGAGGAATTTATTTAGGTGATGTATTGACAGCGCGTACAAATGGCTTATTTATGTGAAAGAAATCACATTTTAATCGCAAAGGTGGGTTGTGAGCTTATCCTTTTAAAACAACAAGTTAAATATGACGATCCCCCTCGCTTTTCTGTCAACGTTATATCGCGCAGGCGTCGATAAAATCACGATGCAAATTTGTGATTTTCGCCTCATTTTTTTAGGTACGGCAGAGGATTAATTTTACGCGGGACGGGCTCAGGCTTTTTCAGCCGCCGAAAATAGCGTGATGAAGTGCTTTTTTTTCAGACAATGCTGGCGCTTTTTGAGGCGGTTTCGGTGCCGCCGACTCGTTCAGGGCCTGACAACGCTGAATGCAGACGCTGCCTGTTTGCCGGGTTGCCCGTAGCCAGGCCAGGCAAAAAAAAACCCGGCACCTGAGTGCCGGGCTGAGAACGCAAACGCAGAATTACTTCGCGTATGCTTCGGTAGAGAGCGTCAGTTTCACGTCATCACTGACCGCGGGCACGTACTTGTCCAGTTTGAAGTCTGAACGTTTGATGGTGCCGGTGGCATCAAAACCAATCGCCTGCTTCTTCACCATCGGATGCTCGCCCTGCTTGTTCAGCGTGGCGTGCAGTGTGACAGGTTTGGTAATACCTTTCAGGGTGAGGTTCCCTTCTACATCAAACTTGTTATCGCCTTTAGCGATGACTTTAGTGCTGCGGAAGGTGGCGCTGGGGTATTTCGCAACGTCGAAATAGTCCGCACCTTTGAATTCTTTGGTCAGGGCAGCGACATGGCTGTCAATTTTACTTACCGGCAGGGTAACGTCGACACGCGACTGCTCAGGTTTGCTGCTGTCAAACACCAGGGAACCTGTAGCATCTGGAATATCAGCGGTAGGATGCGAAAAGCCGAAGTGCTCCCAGCTCATCACTACAGACGTATGCTGTGGGTCGAGTTGATAATGCATGGCTTCTGCCTGAGAGGCAGGGACATACAGCGCAGCAGCCGCGAGCAGTGGCAGAGTTAAACGTTTTACATTCTTCACTTTCTATTCCTTATTTTATGGCGTCCATCTGAGTTTGGGGCATATAAACGCGAATAAAAAGTGAAGAGATTTGGCGTAAACAATCAAATTTATTCAGCAATATCACTGAGTGATTATTTTAATTCTTACCTTTAGTGTAGAGAATGCGCCAGCGGTGTCGGCAGGTTAACAATCGTTGATGCAGCTGTTGCACCGCTTCCTGAGTCAGTGAGGCGACCTTTTCAGGCTCAAGGTTGGTCAGGCCGTTCGCCTGACGCAGGGCTGCCACCTCGGGGTCTTCTTTCATCCCCATGAGCTGAGTTTTGATCGGGTTGATATCACATTGTGCAACGCCAGGCGTCATGTCATGCAGGAAGGCTTCACAGAACTGAATCAATGTTGATGCCGGACAATCCGGCGACTGTAAGGCAAAAAGAAGGCCATCGGTGTCCACACTGCGATGGTAGCGGCAGCTGACCACATAACCTACCGGCTGCTCAACGCGATAGCGCTGGTAAAAACGCGGCTCACAGATCAGCGCCAGAGCACGAAGCGCTGCCAGTTGCTGCCCGTCGTCCAGGGGAATAAACAGCAAAACAGCACTGTCATCCGTCGCCTGGGGGATACAGGTTTCACCGGCAACCGATGCGCGAGCCGGACGCGTCGGGGAATTCACCTTAAGCACACTGAGTTGCTGCGCCACGATCCGCAGCTGGTCAGCATCACCGCCCAACAGGGCGGCACGCCAGCCTGCAGGCTCCACAGAGGTAGCCAGTTGGTAAGGCAGTTGCCGCAGCAGTTCGCGTATCGCAATGCCCGGTATGTGTGGTGAGGATGCCCTGGCTGGCTGGCTCAGGCGTTGCAGAAGCTGCGCCAGAGCCGCGCTGAGCAGTGTCTTGTCTGACGGCAGCTGCAGCCTGAGTTGCCAGACGCCCTGAACGTCGCGCCACTCGCCGCTAGCGGCAAAATGGCGTAACACCGCAAAGACGGGCCGTAAGGCATGGTCATATGCCGGGCCCGCCGCCAGCGTGGTAAACAGCTCGGAGCGCAGCACCAGCGTACCCGGCGACGTATCCGGCGCGATGTGCGGCAGAACCGCCACATCCGTGGGCGCATCACTGAGTGGGAAAGGACTTTGCTGCGGGTAAAATGACCAGTCAACAGGCGGGCAACGGTGCGCTGGCACCTGCCAGGTTGCCAGCGCGAGTTCATAGCCCTGTACAAGACGCTTTTCCCCCTGCGTATCGGCGGCACAAAAAAGCGTGGTCGCGGCACGGGTGGACAGTTCGCTCAATAAGGCAGAGATATCAGGACATTCACCCACAGCCGCAAAACCCAGTGCACGCGCCTGCAGTTGCATCAGTGGCGATTGCGCAGCCAGCCGTTGCTGTGCCAGATGCCAGTAATGTTGCCGTTGCGCCGTGGTGGTACGACTTAACGCCTGCAGAAACGCATTCAGCAGTGCCATCACAGGCGCAGGCTGCTCGCTGACGACCGTTATCGCCAGCCAGTCGGTCGTGTCAGATCGATAAAGCCATTTCACCTGCAGGCCAGTCGCGATGTTGCGCGCATGGAGCGTGGCCAGTAAGCCACCCAGCGCCTCATCAAGTAAAAATTCCCGCACCAGAGTGACACTGTCACGAAACGCGGCAGGTAACAGCCAGCTTTGCCACAGCGCGGACGGCCCTTCCTGCTGCAAGGCCAGGCTCCGGTCGGGGGACAGCTGAACCGGTTGCGGGACGATGCTGGCACGCTTACGCAGCTGCAATGGACGTGGGGGAAACGCGGCGGTAAAGGTTTCTGCCAGACCGGTGAGCGCTTCCAGAGACTGCGGCCCCTGGAGCCACAACGCCATATTCTCAGGGTGATAAAAACGCTGATGAAAGGCCTGCAACGCCGCATGCAATTCGGTGACGTTGTCACCAAATGCTGCCCTGTTGCCCGTCTGGAAGCGCTGAAATACGGCGGGGAACGTCACCGGCGTGAAGATAGCGGCTTCCGCCCGCGCCGGAGCATGATGCTGCAGCAGCCGGTATTCCGCATCAATAACGGCAATCTCCTGGCGGATAGCCTCAAGGGTTAGTCGTGGCGCACTCAGCATATCCTGCAGGCGCAGCAGGCCTTCGCTAAAATTCTCAGGCGCGACTTCAAAAAAGTACGCGCTCTGGCGGGCCTGGGTGCTGGCATTCACCTGTCCCCCGCAGGCCTGAACCCAACTCATCAACCGCCCGTCATTTGGCCAGCGCTGACTGCCGGTAAAAAGCAGGTGCTCAAGCAAATGCGCCAGGCCGGGCCAGCTATCCGGCTCATCATGGCTGCCTGCCGCGACGCTCACCAGTGCCGCTGACTGACTGGCCTCCGGCTGGTGGATCAGCGTCACCTTCAGTCCGTTAAGTTGCAGGCAACGTGTGGGCATTACAGAATCCGCGTTTTATAAATCAGCTGAGAGTTGCTGCGATTGCGGAACTGTAGCTGGCCGATTTTGATGTCGCTACAGTCAGCTTCACGGCGCGCATCAAGAATTTTACCGTGGTGCGGGGATTTACTGCACACCGGATCGGCATTGTCTGCATCGCCGGTAAGCATAAAGGCCTGGCAGCGACAGCCGCCAAAATCTTTCTCTTTTTCATCACAAGAGCGACAAGGCTCCGGCATCCAGTCAAAGCCCCGATAGCGGTTAAAGCCAAACGAGTGGTACCAGATATCTTCCAGGCTCTGCTCAAGCACAGAGGGAAAAGCCACCGGCAGCTGGCGTGCGCTGTGGCACGGGAGTGCCGTGCCTTCCGGCGTGACGCTCAGGAAGATAGCGCCCCATCCGCCCATGCACGGCTTGGGACGTTCTTCATAGTAATCGGGGGTAACAAACAGCAGATTGGTCAGATTACCGCTGTCGCTCATGCGTTCACGGTACTGGTTAACGATGCCTTCGGCCCGGGCAATCTGCTCACGGGTTGGCAGCAGGCCCTCGCGGTTTAACTGCGCCCAGCCGTAAAACTGACAGGTCGCCAGCTCCACGTCATCGGCTTCCAGCTCGATACAGAGATCGATGATCTTATCGATCTGGTCAATATTGTGACGGTGCAAGACGAAATTCAGCACCATGGGATAACCATGGGCTTTGACCGCGCGCGCCATGTCCAGCTTCTGCTGAAACGCCTTTTTCGAACCAGCCAGCGCTGCGTTCAGGGTTTCATCACTGGCCTGAAAACTGATCTGAATATGATCCAGCCCGGCGTCGCTGAACGCCTCCAGCTTTTTCTCCGTCAGGCCGATTCCGGAGGTAATGAGGTTGGTATAAAAACCTAAATCGCGCGCCGCTTTGATCAGTTCGGGCAGGTCTTTCCGCGTCAGCGGCTCACCGCCTGAAAAGCCGAGCTGCACGCTGCCCATGGCACGTGCCTGGCGGAACACCTCAATCCACTGCTCGGTGCTCAGCTCTTTTTCCTGCTGGGCAAAATCCAGCGGATTCGAGCAGTACGGGCACTGGAGCGGGCAGCGGTAGGTCAGTTCTGCCAGCAGCCAGAGCGGTGGGTTCACGCCGGGTTTATGCTGGGTCACGAAACTGTATCCACTTTTGTTCATACGCTGACTGCAGGAATTCTTTAACATCCTCGCCGACGCCACCTGCTTCGGGAAAACGGGCATCCAGGATGGCAATGATGGCGGCAATATCCTGTTTGCCGTCCACCAGCGCCAGAATGGCGGCGGCCGTTTCATTGAGTTTCGCCATGCCTTCTGGATAGAGCACGACGTGACTGTCCTGAGCCGCTTCCCATTGCATACGGTAGCCACGGCGAAAAGCGGCAATTGCGTGTTCGTTCATCGTTATACCAGTCGGGTTGTGTGCCAGGCTGCCTTATCCGTAACGCTATGATAAGGCGGGCGTTTGAGTTCGTAAGCCATTGTCATGGCATCCAGCATCGTCCACAGAATATCCAGCTTGAACTGCAGAATCTCCAGCATGCGGTTCTGTTTTTCAGCGGTATCACAAAATGCCAGCGCCAGCGCCAGGCCGTGTTCAACGTCGCGGTTCGCCTGACTCAGGCGGCTGCGGAAATAGAAATAGCCCTCTTCTTTGATCCACGGATAGTGCTGAGGCCAGCTGTCAAGCCGCGACTGATGAATCTGGGGAGCGAAGAGTTCGGTAAGGGAACTGCAGGCGGCTTCCTGCCAGTTAGCGCGGCGCGCAAAGTTGAGGTAGGCATCAACCGCAAACCGCACGCCCGGCAGGACATGCTGTTCCGAGACCAGCTCATCCCGGCTCAGGCCCACCGCTTCGCCCAGGCGTAACCAGGCTTCAATGCCGCCATCGTCGCCCTGGCTGCCATCGTGATCCAGGATGCGCTGTACCCATTTACGCCGGGTCGCCGGGTCCGGGCAGTTGGCCATGATCGCCGCATCTTTGAGCGGAATACTGGTCTGATAGTAGAAGCGGTTCGCCACCCAGCCCTGAATCTGCTCAGGCGTGGCCTGGCCGTTATGCATCGCAATATGGTAAGGGTGATGAATATGGTAGTACGCGCCTTTATCGCGCAGCGCCTGTTCAAAGGCCTGCGGCGACAGGGTTTCCGTAATCAGCATGATTTAGTCCTGAAGATGTATCGCCATCCCATCATGGCTCACCTCTATTCCCTGTTGTGACAGGAAGTGCCGCTGAGGTGACTGTTCGTTAAGAACAGGATTGGTGTTGTTAATGTGAATTAAAATTTTACGTTTTGCCGGCAGCCGGGCGAGTAATGCCATCAGCCCCTGCTCGTCGGCCAGCGCCAGGTGCCCCATCGCTTTTCCGGTATTTTTACCCACTCCGGCGGTCAGTAACTCATCGTCCTGCCATACCGTCCCATCAATCAGGAGGCAATCGGCCCGCTCCAGCCAGGGAAGGATCACCGCATCCGGCTCACCAAGGCCTGGCGCATACAGCAGTGTCTGACCGTTAGCGCGATTTTCAATAAACAACGCCACGTTGTGGCCCGGTAGCGGACGATCGCGGTATGGCGAGTATGGCGGTGCATTACTGAGAATCGGGATGGCGGTGAACTGGAGATCCGGACAAACATCGACGTTAAACGGCGTTAACGGACGAATGGGCCGATGCTGCAGTCCGCCATTCCAGTGTTTGAGCATGGTAAAGACCGGGAAACCGGTGGTCAGATCGTCATGAACTTCGGGCGTACACCACACCTGATGTGGGCAGCCTTCACGCAGGCTGAGCAGGCCCGTAGTATGGTCAATCTGGCTGTCGGTAAGAATTATTCCGCCGATGGCTGTACCGCGCAGGACGTTTTTTTTAACCAGTTCTGGCGTGTGCAAAATCTGCTGGCTGATGTCAGGAGAGGCATTGCATAAAACCCAGTCTTCCCCGTTATCGCTAACGATGATCGAGGACTGAGTACGCGGCGTGGCCTGCAGGGTGCCGTTACGCACACCCTGGCAGTTGGGGCAGTTGCAGTTCCATTGCGGAAATCCACCGCCTGCAGCAGATCCAAGGACTTTAATAAACATGAAAGGGACCAGGTGTTGAAACAAAATGCCCGCGCAAACGGCGGGCAAATGATTAGCGGTTGGAGATGTACAGCGTGACTTCCAGACCGAGGCGCAGATCAACAAACGTTGGTTTTTTCCACATAATTTTCTTCCTTATAGATAAACAGACAAATAAATTACTGCAAAACAGCAGTGTGACAGGGATTGAAATGCGAACCTTGTCACACTATTTTCTCGCAGACCGCACAGTGAAATCAATGAAAAGCCCGTAAGAAAACGTGTTAACCCAGCCAGGTTTGGTGCAAAACCCGCAGCCAGTTTCCCCACGTTAATTTCTCCAGTACGCTTTGATCATAGCCCGAGTCGCGAAAAACGGCGAGCAATCGCGGCAGACCGCTCACGTCGCCCAGCGCTTCCGGCGGCGAAATCCCGTCAAAGTCCGATCCGAACGCCACATGATCGTCGCCCATTATGTTAATCAAGTGATCACAATGTTTGACGATTTCTGCCAGATCGGTGTCGCTGTCACGTTTACCGTCGGCGCGAAGGAAAGCGTTGCCAAAATTAATACCGACCACCCCACCGCTCGCACGGATAGCCTTGAGCTGGTCATCCGTCAGGTTTCGGGGCTGTGGGCACAGAACATGGGCGTTGGAGTGGCTGGCAACCAGGGGCGCGTCAGACAGGCGGGCCGTATCCCAGAAGGCTTTTTCATTCATATGCGAAACATCAATCATCATGTTTAGCGCAGCGGCCTGGCCGATCAGCCTTTCCCCCTCTGCCGTCAGCCCTGGTCCTGTGTCCGGCGATCCCGGGAAACTGCCGTTAACGCCTTCTCCAAAGCGATTTTTCAGGTTCCAGAATGGCCCGATGGAGCGGACGCCAGCCTGATAAAAGGCGTTCAGCGTTTCGCCGTCCGCGTCCAGGGCGTCAGCGCCTTCAATATGCGCCACCAGCGCCAGAACCCCTTCAGCGCGGCAGGCTTCAATCTCTGCGGCGCAGTGGCAAAGCCTGGCGCGCCCGTCTGACTGCGCGGCTATTTGCTGCAGTATCGCCAGTTGCTGCCACATAATCGTCAGTGGCTCATAGGCTTCTTGCGCCGCACGCGCCGGGGCGACCTGAGCAAGGTAGTCCTGCGGCGGTACAAAAAGAGCAAACAACCCGCCGGCAAAACCGCCCTGCTGCATACGAGAAAAGTCCAGATGGCCTTTCGGCACGCCCGCAAAGAATGCCTCTGCGGGCGCATCGCGATGGTACAGCCACAGATTAAGTAACAGATCGTTGTGCCCGTCAAAAACCAGCATAGGAAACCACCTTGGGAAACATCGGCTTATGCTACCGCTGTCTTTCCACTTCAGCAAACGCCTGCGCACGCAGCGCCACACGCCGTCAACAAGGTTGTCACTTTTGCGCTTCAGGTTGTCAGTTTTCCGCGCGCGACAGACTTCTCGCCACGCCACACTGGCTTAAACACCTACAAGGAGATGACTATGTTGATGCACCCGGCTGAGAAATACCGCCCGTTTCCGTCCGTTGAGCTGGCTGGCCGCCAGTGGCCTTCACAACAGATCACCCGTGCGCCGCGCTGGCTGTCTACTGACCTGCGGGATGGAAATCAGGCGCTGGCGGAACCGATGAACCGCACGCAAAAACTTCAGTTCTGGCAGTTGCTGCTGGACTGCGGTGTCAAAGAAATTGAAGCCGCTTTTCCTTCCGCCTCGCAAACCGATTTTGACTTTGTGCGCGACCTGATTGAACAAAAGCGAATTCCAGATGATGTGACGCTGCAGGTATTAACGCCCGCGCGTCACGACCTGATTGCAAAAACCTTCTGCGCACTGGAAGGGGCACCGCGCGCCATTGTGCATTTGTACAATGCCACCGCCCCCTTATTTCGTGAGCGCGTGTTTAATCAGAGTAAACAACAGATCGTGGCGCTGGCGACCGCAAGCGCACAACAGATTCGAGCCGCCTGTGAGGCCGCGCCCGAAACACAGTGGAGCTTTGAGTACTCGCCCGAAACCTTCTGTTTTACAGAGCCCGCCTTCGCGCTGGAGATTTGTGAAGCGGTCGCCGACGTCTGGCAACCCAGCGCGGAACGGCCGATGATCATTAACCTGCCGGCCACCGTTGAAGTTAACACGCCCAACGTCTACGCCGATCAGATAGAGTTTTTCTGCCGTCACTTTAGCCGACGTGACGCGGTATGTATCAGCGTTCATCCTCATAACGACCGAGGGACGGGCGTTGCCTGCGCGGAACTGGCTCTGCTGGCGGGTGCCGATCGCATTGAAGGCTGCCTGTTTGGCAATGGTGAGCGTACCGGTAATGTCGATTTAGTCACGTTGGCGTTAAATCTTTACACCCAGGGCATTGCGCCGGGACTGGATTTTAGCGATATGGCCCGGGTGATTGAGGTGGTCACCGACTGCAATAAACTGCCGGTCCATCCCCGTCATCCCTATGCAGGCGAGCTGGTTTTTACCGCTTTTTCCGGCTCTCATCAGGATGCGATCAAAAAGGGATTCGCTTATCGCCACCAGCACCAGGAAACGCGGTGGCAGATCCCCTATTTGCCGCTCGATCCTGCCGATATTGGATGCAGTTATGAAGCCGTTATCCGGGTAAACAGTCAGTCAGGTAAAAGCGGCGCGGCCTGGTTGCTGGAGCAAAACCACGGCCTGCACCTTCCCCGCGCACTGCAGCAGGATTTCAGCCGTTGTGTTCAACAGGAAACCGATCTGTATGGAAAAGAAATGACGCAGCATGCTGTCTGGCAACTTTTTTGCCGTCACTATCAGATTGAACAGCCTGCCCTGCGCCTGATGGATGCACACAGTCAAAGCGAGTCGGGCGAGCAGACGCAGTTGCGGGCTCACGTCCATCATCACGACCGCACCGTGCCGCTGACTGGTAGCGGGAATGGCCTGCTTTCCGCCGCCGTTACGGCACTGCGTCAGACGCTGGACCTGGCGCTGACCATTGAACATTATCATGAACACACGCTGGGAAAACGCAGCGACAGCCGCTCAGTCGCCTATGTCAGCTGTATGAATCTGCAGGGTGAACGCCACTGGGGCGTCAGCATCGACAATGATACGTCGCGCGCCGCACTGCAGGCGTTGCTTAACGCGGCGAGCCACTTTCTGCCGCAGGAAAGTAGTCCGTTGGTGACACGCCCAGCAGACGGCGAAACATGGCGCTGAAGGCACTTGGGCTTTCATAGCCCAGATCCAGAGCCACGCGCAATACGCTGTCGCCCTGTGCCAGCCGCGTCAGGGCGATAGCCACGCGGGCTCGCCGTACCCAGTCGCTGAACTGCAGGCCGGTTTCACGTACAAAATGGCGAGCCAGCGTTCGACCAGACAGGTTGAGCCTGGCGCTGGCTGCCGCCAGCGACCAGTCGCCAGACAGGTCAGCCTGAACCTGCAGGCAGAGCGCCTGTAAACGTGGACTCTGTGGCAGGGGCAAGGCAAAAGGCAGCACGTCCATGCTGCGTATCTCATCCAGGATCAATTCATAAATCCGTTCGGTGCGGCTGGCTGGCGCGTAGGACACAGGCAAATCGATGGCGTTGATAATCAGCTCGCGCAGCAGTGCAGAAATTTGCACGACCTGACAGCTGGCGGGAAGATCGGCTCTGGCAAAGGGATCGATAAACAGCGTGCGCGCAGCGACCGCCCCGGTGATGTGTAAGCTGTGGCTGGTGAAGGCAGGCAGCCAGACGCCACGGCTGGGCGGTACGGTCCAGCTGCCCAGTTCCGTTTCAACCCGCACTACGCCGCTCAGCGTATGAATAAGCTGCGCGCAGCTGTGATGGTGCCAGGGTTCTGTGGCACCATGCGGATAATCGTGCGCCAGCGGCACCAGCGGGCGGGTGCTGAAATCAAAACTGACCGTCGAACTCATTGCGATTTAAGATACTTGTAGATCACCGCTAAATCCTCTTCACCGTGCCCGGCTTCCACGGCCTGCTGCCAGACGCTGGCGATATTTTCCAGTGCGGGCAGTGAACGCTCAGAGGCATCCAGCGCCAGCTTTGCGTCTTTGAGCGCCCATTGCAGATGCATCTGCGGGGTATAATCATCGCTGGCGATCATGCCCAGCTTCATTTTGGCATAGGGCACGGCCAGCGGGCCGCCGTCCAGCACCTGCCACAGGTCGTCGGTGGAAAACCCAAACTGGTCGGCGAGCCGGGTACTTTCGGCCAGACTCTGCATCAGACCAATGAGCCAGCTGTTGATGACCAGCTTCATGCGCGAACTCTTGCCCGCCTCACCCAGCCACTGCGTTCCTTTACCTATCGCGCCGAACACGGCTTCTGCTGCCTGAGCACGGGACCGATCGCCGCTGGCCATCACCAGAATCTGGGCGTTTTCTGCGGGGGCTTTGGTGCCGGAAACCGGCGCGTCAATAAACACCACATCGGGGCGCTCCTGAGCGAAGAAGGCAATCAGCGCATCGGTTTTTTCCACACCGATGGTGCCCATCTGGCACAGGGTTGCGCCCTGTTTTAACGCCGCTTTCGCCTCATGCAGCACCTGCTCTGTGGTGCTACCGTCCGATAACATCGCAATCACGACGTCGGCCTGCTGCACTGCGTCCGCGGCGGATGCGGCTAACGTCAGCCCGGCGTCAATCAAATCTTCGCCCCGTGCGCGGGTGCGGTTCCAGCCGTAAACCCTGAAACCTTTTTTGAGTAAATTGGCGGCAAAGGCGTGCCCCATGGCGCCTAATCCCAGTACTGCAACATCAGGTTGTTTCATGCTGATTTCCTTATTTTTGATTAGTGCTGTCCGCCTTAAGCTTACCCGGCGGTGCACGCTAAAATGTAGCACCTGTGACCCTGTACGTCCGCTGGCCTTTGCCTTACTGGCTTGCCCGCCTGCCCGCCCGTCGTGCGCTATCACGGGGTTAACCGCGCTGAGGGCATGACGTTTTAACGCCATGACGATCATATAAACCGATCAATCATTTACGATTTCCAAACAACTGACAAAACTATTAATATATGCCGCGATTGTTCCAGTTGGTTCATTTAGCACCACTAGTTTCGCGACCTGCCGTTAACCGCTGTGGTTTTAAGCCGCGGGTTGGTAGGCGACATACCCAGGGAATCCACGCTTTCAGGCCAAATACAAATGAATATTAAGCGATTACGTCGGGTCAGCCTGCCGTTTTTAGTCCTGCCTGCCATATTTTCTTCGCTGCCGCTCTTCGCAGCAGACGGCGATAATACGCTGGTCGTCAGCGCGGCACCGTCCGCAAAAGGCCTGAGCGAACTTGATACGCCTGCCGCTGTTAGCGTGGTTAACGGCGATGATATGCGCCAGGCCGCGCCGCGCGTTAACCTGTCAGAAAGCCTGACCAGCGTACCAGGATTGCAGATTCAGAACCGACAAAATTTTAGCTAAACAGACAAAGGCCTGACTGAATTGATTTTATGTACCTGTTTTTTATATATTAAATTAATTGAGTCATATTACCTATGTACTCATTTATGTACTCATTTCGGCTAGAATTTTGTCTAAACGAGTGCTAGTTTTCTTTGATAAAGGATTCTGTTATGTGGAAAAAACCTAAATTTATTGTCTTGAGATTAGGGCTTGAAGTGACTTTGTATATTTCTAACAGATAAAATTTATGGCCGCGTTAAGCGGCCATGGATGATTTGGGTAAGAAAAAACCATTTTTCACACCCTGACTATTTTTCACTAAGACTATTACAATCTATAATCTGAAGGTAAGCTTGTTAAGCCACCATTATGTTTAGGACCTTTAAATGTTTGATAACATCAATGAAGTAAAAAAATCCGTTAGTCAATCTATTTCTGAACGGATATCCAACCCTATAGTTTCTTCATTTATAATTTCTTGGATCATATTCAACTGGCAGATAATTCTTATATTGTTATTTAGCGATAGAAATATTGAAATAAAGATTGGCGCAATTATTGCCGTCGGAAGTTGGTTCAACTCACTGATCAGCCCTTTATTTTCTTCAGCATTATATGTAATAGCAATGCCTTACGTTTTAGAACAAGCCTACAAGATTCAAAACGGACCATTTAAGCGAGCTCAAGATAAATTAGCAGACAGAACGGATTACGCACTTGCTCGAAAGAAAACCACTGAAGTTTTGAGAGCCGAAGCTGATATTGCATATAACACAAAAACGAAAAACGAAGAAGTTAAGATTGAAGAAATGCAATTATCTATCAATAACTTAAAGGAAAGGAATGGAGAAAAGGAAAGGGAGCTTTTGGAATTGGAGGAGGTGAAAGAAAATTTAAGGATATCCTGCGAGAATTTAACGAATGAAGTAAAAAACTTAAAATCATTGAACCAAGACTTAATAGCTGAAAAAGCAATAATTAATAATGAGATTTCTGAAAAGCACAATGACCTTTTGGCTTTTAGAGATGCCTCTCAAAGCTTGATGAATGAAATAGAAGATCTTTCAAATGCAAGTGGCATTACTCCAACGATAAGGTATAAAGGGTTATTCACGCATACTCGCACACTTTGCAATAAATATAATAAATTTTAATTTGTTTATTATTTCCGATTGGCATCGCTCAAAAATTCATAGAGGGTTTTATTCTCTTTTTTTAAACGTTACTTTACTATCGGAAGATCTGAAAATTTGGTTGTGTAAGCGGGGGAAAGCATCTCCCGCTTCATTTCCCAAGACTTTTCAATTCCCTGCCCCGCAAAAAATAAATTTGCTTTGCCACTTTGGTTGAGTCCATCAACGACACGCATCAGAGCTTCGCTGTTAGGCTGTGGCCGGTACTCATCAAATAGATTGAGCTGAGACACTCCATGGCTGAAAAAATCGCCCAGCATTACTCCTGCTTTCATATAGCGGTGACCGTCGAGCCATATCTGATCGAGTGCGTCCATAGCCACCCGGATAATGTCGCGGGTATCGTTAGAAGGCGTGAGCAGTTTCCCGTGGGCCTGATTGCCGTAAAACACCTCTTCTTCTGCGTGCGGACTGGTACGCACAAATACAGCAATCTGTTTGCAGTACTGCCTTTCTTTCCTCAGCTTTTCTGCGGCGCGTTCTGCAAAAGCACACACGGCCTGACGCATATCCATGTATTCGGTGATACCGCACCAATGCCTGTGGTGACAACAGCTGCAACGGCAATCGTATTCCCGGCATCGCGCGCAATATGCTTTATACCGGGCTGGCTTACGCCCCGGAACAGGGTTTTTACGCCGGGGCAGAATGGCGTTACATGAGCAATATTGCGGCGGATGACAGCAATGACGTTCGGGCGCCCTCTTACGCCATTACCTCGCTGAACAGCGGCTATAAGTGGCAGGTTGCCAGCTGGACACTGGATCTGTTTGGGCGGGTAGATAACCTGTTTGACCGGAATTACGTGGGCTCGGTGATCGTCAACGAAAGTAACAGCCGTTATTTCGAACCGGCACCGGGGCGCAACTACAGCGTGGGCCTGACGGTCAGTTACGCTTTCCAGTAATACAGGGCGGCCGCGCCGGTATCACGCGGCCGCCGCTCAGGTGGCCTCTCCCCGCCATCCTTCCTGACGCTGGCATCTCGCTGTCGTCAGTCAGTTCATTGTATCACCCACCCATCCCGGTTTTCGCTGTGCCATTTTGCGAGAGCACTCGAGGTTTCGTTCAAAACTTGCTCAAAAAGATCCACTCACATAAACTCTATGTAGTAACGTAACTACATGTGAGGAGCACTCACGTTGAACAAAATCTATTCAAGTCGTGCCTTTAATCAAGACGTGTCAAAGGCGAAAAAAGAGGCGGAGGACGGCCCAGTGTACATTACCGATCGCGGTAAACCCGCACATGTCCTGTTAACGTTTGAGGCTTATCAAACATTAACAGGTGGCAAAAAAAATCTGGCGATGGCATTAGCCATGCCTGAAACAGCAGATATCGATTTTACACCGGAACGCATAAGTATTACCGCGCGGGATGTCGATTTCTGATGCGATATTTACTGGATACGAATGTCGTTTCCGAATTGCGCAAGGCAGGAACAGCGCGCGTCGATCCGAACGTCGAAGCCTGGGCTGTCACGGTCAGCACTGATAGCACCTTTATTTCCGCCCTGACGTTGCTGGAAATAGAGAGAGGGATTTTGCATCTTGAACAGCGGGATGAAGAGCAGGCCCAACGTTTGCGCCTCTGGTATCAGACACAGGTACTTGAGGCGTATCGTCAGCGAACCTTGCCTGTTGATGGCCCCATCGCGCGGCGCTGCGCCCAACTGCACGTGCCCGACCGGCGCGCTGAAACCGATGCGTTGATTGCGGCAACGGCGCTACAGCACGATTTAATCCTGGTCACGCGTAACCTGAAAGATTTCCAGGGACTGGGCGTTATGCTGCTCAATCCCTGGGATATTGCTTAGCGATTACAGCGCGTTGAGTTTTGCACGCACATCATCACAGCTGCCCGTTTCGCCCAGACGGGGAAACACGCGCTTGATGCTGTTTTCGTGGGTGTCGCTATTAAGGTCAGTCATTGCATCCACTGCCAACGTGACATTGTAACCTAATTCATAGGCCTGACGTGCCGTCGATTCCACCCCAATGCTGGTGGCAATGCCGCAAATAACGACCTGCGTGATGCCACGCTTTTGCAGTTCATCATGCAGCGCCGTGTGATGAAAAGCGCCCCAGGTTTTTTTGGTGATGGTCAGGTCGTTATGCTGCGGTGTCATGGCAGGAACCAGGGTTGCCCAGTTGGCAGGCAGCTCGCCTTCGTGACGCGGCATCTCATTGCGTCCTGGCGCACCGCCAGCAACGTTGACCAGCACAACGGGCAGATCTTTTTCACGGAATGCAGCGGCGAGCATTGCGCAGCGTTCGATAACTGGCTGTGGCTCATGCACAACTGGCAGCGCAACAATCCCCTCTTGCAGATCGATGACGATCAGCGCGGTTTTCGCATCAAGTGTGGTTAAAGCCATGATAATTCCTCTGGAAGCGGTAACAGATAACGAGTCAGTAAGGTGCAGACTGCGACGCTCAGGCAGTCAGCGTTTGCAACGAGGTGCAAACAGGCGTGCAGCGCGGCCTTACAAAGGGGAAGTGAGTATACAAATGCCGGTCAGATCTGAACAGGCGCGGCTGGTTTCAATTTGTAAGCTCAGGTTCGCCCAAGGTAATGAATCAGGCTGTGAAAGCGTAAGCGGCTGTTCAGGGGATTACGGTAGCTGTGGGCAACATCCGCCCTGAACTGAAAGGCCTCATCCTGTTTAAGCCGCCGCCAGGTGTCTTCGATGCCCAGTAACAGTTCCCCTTCCACCACCACCACCTGCTCAATCACACCGTGCTCATGGGCCGCGGAATCGCTTTGTGCACCGGCTGCCAGCTCAACTGCCAGCAAATCAAAACGCAGTCGTTCGTCATAAGGTAACAGCGGCGTGACCGTCATCTGGGCATTATGCTGTCGGTAACTTGCCACCTCACCGGCGGAAAGCGATCCGTTATGAACAAAAAATGAGAACGGGACATTGAACCCGGTGGCGATTTTCCACAAGGTCGCCACCGTGGGGCTGGATTCGCCACGTTCAATCTGACCCAGCATCGCCTTGCTCACGCCCGTTTTTTCCGCGGTTGAAGTCAGGCTCCAGCCGTTGGCCTGGCGCAATTGTTTCAGCGCATCGCCAAGATATTGCTGCAAATTTTCCATGTTGTCTCCTGCTGTACCGCTTCAGTGTAACACTTGTGCGTTATAACGCCCTGTGCGACGATGTGCGCTATAACGCACAAGAGGGTTACATCATGTCTGCACGCCGCGCGCCGTTCCCCATTACCTTGCCCATGACCGTTTCCGGCTTTGTCGCGGTGTTGGTGGGCTATAGCAGTACCGGTGCGATTATTTATCAGGTCGCTCAGTCGGCAGGCGCATCGCCCACGCAGATCGCCGGTTGGCTTTCCGTGATTGGCCTTGCGATGGGCATTGCCTCGGCGGGGCTGTCTCTGGCGTACCGGATGCCGATCTTAGCCGCCTGGTCCACGCCTGGCGCGGCGTTACTCGCGACCAGCCTGCAAGGGGTTTCTGTCAACGACGCCGTCGGGGTGTTTGTTTTTGCCAACGCCCTGATTGTGTTGTGCGGCGTAACCGGCCTGTTTGCCCGGCTGATGAACCACATTCCCGCCTCGCTGGCAGCCGCCATGCTGGCGGGGATTTTACTGCGATTTGGCCTGCAGACGTTTAGCGATTTATCAGTTAATTTCACTCTGGCCGCATCAATGTGTTTTATCTGGCTGCTGGCACGCCGCTGGTTCGCCCGCTATGCCATTCTTATCGCCCTGCTGGCGGGCCTTGCCATCGCCTTTGGGCAAGGCAGCATTCATTTCCCTGAGCATGTGGCGCGCTTTAGCCTTCCCGCCCCTGTCTGGCCGACCTTTTCACTGCCCACGCTCATGGGTATTGGTCTACCCTATTTTCTGGTGACCATGGCCTCGCAAAATGCCCCAGGCATTGCGACCTTGCAGGCACACGGCTACCGACCGCCGATCTCCGCATTAATGAGCTGGACCGGGCTGCTGGCCCTGGTGCTGTCTCCGTTTGGCGGATTTTCGGTTTGTGTGGCAGCAATCACTGCCGCGATTTGCATGGGCGAAGAGGTGGATGCCGATCCGCAACGACGCTGGATAGCGGCCGCGCTGGCTGGTTTTTTTTATCTGCTGGCCGGATTATCCGGGGCGTTGATTGCCGTGCTGTTCAGCGCACTGCCTGAGGTGATGGTTCAGGTTCTGGCCGGTCTGGCCCTGCTTGCCACCCTCGGCGGCAGTTTGCAACGTGCGCTGGATACGCCCGACGAGCGCGACAGCGCCCTGATTGCCTTTCTGATTACGGCATCCGGCGTGACGCTCTGCGGTATCGGTTCGGCGTTTTGGGGCCTGGTCGGTGGCGTGGTTGCACATCTGTTATTAAAGCGTAAAACAGCGTAACATCATCAGGGCATTGGTTATTTTCCCGGCAGCGGGTCAAAAAACCACGCATTTATCCCCTTTTTCAGCGGTTTGATTTGCCATTGTCCCACGTAAAATCACCGTAATCGACGATAACACGCGATCTTCTGCCTCAGACAACGACCGATAAGGGCTTAACAGGTGGCAAAAACTTTTCTGCGCAGCGGCAATCTGGATGCGGTTCTGGCTTTGGGCGAGAACGGCCAGCCTGTATTTGCTTCCGCCCTGCAAATCCGTGAAACCCTGCGTTTGCGCCGTCAAAGCGCGCTGGCAAATTGCCTGGCCATTCCACAAACCAATGAACGTGGCGACCGGCTTGACTGGTACTCGCCCTTCCCGGGCAAAGTGAAATCCTGGATGGGTGCCAGCGATTATGAACGCCGTCAGGCTTTACAACACCTCACCGCCTGCCAGCAGGACCTGCAGGAGATCAGCGCCCGCGCACGCGATGCAGCTAATCCGGCAATGCGCCTGTTTGGTGCGCTGTTAGGCAAAAGCCTGCAGTTCCCTAATCAGCAATATGTATATCTGGTTAACGGTAAACCCGTCATTACCTTTTGGGGATTTGTCGACGCTCAGGAGCGTAATCGTGATGATGCGCTGGCCTGCCTGCGTGACAGCCTTGAAGAGTCACTGCCCACTGTGCTGGTTGAACCGCCACCTGAGCCTGTCGCCGTCGCCGTGGCTGCTGCGCCAGAACCTGAAGCTGTGGTGATACCTGAACCCGAGGTTACGGAGCCGACGGTCAGCGATGTCCCTGTTCAGGCAGCCGAACCGTTGCCTGTGGCGGCAGTGCGTCGTCGGTCTTTCCGCCTGTGGTATCTCATCCCAACCCTGGCCGTGGCCGCTGCGGCAGCGACGGCTGTTATTTTACATATGCCAAAGTCAGAACCGGTTACCACGGCGCAACCCGTTGCTCAAAACAGCCCGGCTCCTGCGCCGGTTATCGCGAGTAAGCCTCCGGCGGTGGTGGCTTCGACTGAAAAACTGTCCGCCACGCTGCCACAAAAACCGGCCGCAGTGGTGGCAAACGCCGCGACAGCAACGGCCAGCGCCCCGTCATCCACGCTTTCAAACGTCGTTGTACCGGCAGTGCCCGCTAAACCCGAGGATCTGGTGGTGACACCGGATGCCGTTCGCGATGGCCAGGTACAGGTCATTGATGGTCGCTGGCGCGTGGAGATTGACCAGGTCAAAACCCCAACCGGTAAACCGCCTGTCATGCGCTTCCAGTTCAAAAACGGCAAAGGCAACGTCCAGATTAACCAGGGCAACACCACCTGTAAGGCTGATGTGACCGCTGCGATGACCAGCGCCGGTAACCTGGTGATTGAGAGCCGCTTTACTGCCCGGTGCGCGGACAAATCGCGTTATCGCATGCCGTTGTTAGTGTGTCATTCCAGCATTGGCGCGGCAGCATGTGAAGCACAGTACAGTGGGGATCGTACGTATCCCATTACGATTAAGCGTGAGAGTAAGTAACTATGTTGGCTCCCCTGATCGATGATAAGCAGAAGATTTCACTGATTGAGAACAGTGGCGTACAGTTCCTTGATTTTGGTCTGCAACTTTCCGCTACTCAGGCGCGCCGCCAGTTCGTGCGCCAGACCGCGAACGGCCCGTTGCTGCGCCTGAATGTAGACGGCAACAGCGGTAAGTTTTTACTCTATCCGCAGGACGGCGGTGCGCCGGAAGTGGTGCGCCCTGAAACCGATATCGCCCTGGCCGACTCCCTGACGCTGCTGGAAGCATGCTGGCTACCGCTGCCGATGCTGCGCTGCGCATCAGGCCGACGTTTTATTGGCGGCCCGGAAAACTGGGCGCGCATGCGGCTGGTTGCCCTGGATAAGCCGGACAGCACAGGCAATACGCACCGCGTCACCCTGGCTTTTGATACCCGCTGCGTGCCTGAAGAAGACGGCGGCGAGCAGTTGGGACTGACGCCCTCCGATGCGCAAAACGGTGTCACCTTTGCGCTGGCCTGGCACAACTACGAACTGGGCGATTTTCTTGACCATACGTGGGTGGATGGCTGGCTGCGCGAGTCCTTCACGGATCGCGTATCCGATCGCCGGGAACAGGCAATTAGCCAGGCTCTGCGTGAGTTTGAATACCAGGCGCACTACCTCAACCTGCTGGAATTGCTGGGCGAACAGCTTAACCTTACTGAAATTCATATTCAGGCCGCCACGCTGCAAACGCCGGCGGTCAATGTCGATATCATTCTCGACGTGGGGAACTCCCACACCTGCGGCATCCTCGTGGAAGATCACCCGGAAGAGAGCAATGGCCTGAAGCAGACCTATGAGCTGCAAATGCGCGATCTGTCTCAGCCCCATCGGGTTTATAACGAACTGTTCGACAGTCGACTGGAATTTGCCGAAGCCCGTTTTGGTAAAGCTAACTTTTCGCTGGAAAGCGGCCGCGAGCAGGCCTTTATGTGGCCCTCGTTAACTCGCGTCGGACGTGAAGCCAGCCGTCTGGCGCTGCAGCGTGCGGGTCTGGAAGGCAGCACCGGCCTGTCCAGCCCTCGCCGTTACCTGTGGGACGAAGCACGCTATCAGCCAGGCTGGCGCTTCAATCAACAGAGTCCGCAGGGTGAGCCTCAGGCCTGTGCTGCACCTTTTACCTCATTGATGAATGACGAAGGTCAGCCGCTGTATGCGCTGCCCGTGGACGAGCGCTTACCCGTGTTCTCCGCCCACTACAGCCGCAGTTCACTGATGACCTTTATGCTGTGTGAGTTACTGGCTCAGGCGCTGATGCAAATGAACAGCGCGGCACAGCGTCAGCGTATGCCGCAAAGCCATGCGCCGCGTCAGTTGCGCCATGTCATTTTGACGCTGCCGTCCGCCATGCCAAAACCCGAACGTGAAATATTCCGTCGCCGTATGCAGGAAGCCATCGCGCTGGTGTGGAAAGCCGAGGGCTGGCATCCGGCTGACGAGGATTTTACCGAGCAGAACCAGGCCCAAAGCAGCAAACCCGTGCCGGATGTGCAGATGGAGTGGGACGAAGCCACCTGCGGCCAGATGGTGTGGCTGTTTAACGAGACCCAGGTTAACTTTGCCGGTCGTGCAGAAGATTTCTTTAGCAGCATGGCGCGCCCCGACCGTCCGCGCGAAGCCGACGAGCTGCCAGGCAAGAGCCTGCGTATCGCCTCCATTGATATTGGCGGCGGCACCACCGATTTAGCCATTACCCAGTACCGTCTTGACGACGGTCAGGGCAACAACGTCAAAATCACCCCGCGCCTGCTGTTTCGCGAAGGCTTCAAAGTGGCCGGTGATGATATTTTACTGGATGTGATTCAGCTGTGGATTCTGCCTGCACTGCAGCAGAGCCTGCAAAAAGCAGGACTGACGCTGGCTGAGCCGCTGATCAACAAGCTGTTTGGTCACGACAGCCGCATGGATGGACAGGCAACGTTACGCCAGCAGGCCACGTTACAGCTGTTTATCCCGCTGGCTCAGGCGGTGCTGGAACGGTACGAAAACTGGGACCCGCTGGAAAGCCATGCCGAGATCAACGCCCTGTTTGGCGAACTGGTCGATCAGCGCCCTGCCGATGCGGTGCTTGCCTTTATTAATGGTGAAATTCAGCGAGAACTGGGCGGTAACAGCCGTTTCGATCTGCTTGAGGTGCCGCTGGTCGTGAGCATGGCCCAGCTTCACGGTGAGTTTATGCAGCACCGCATGGCGATTATTCCGGCCCTGCGCTCCATGTGTGAAGTGGTCTCGCTCTATCAGTGCGATGTGCTGCTACTGACCGGGCGCCCGTCGCGGTTCCCGGGCATTCAGGCGCTGGTGCGCCATCTACAGCCACTGCCGGGTAGCCGTATTCTGTCGCTCGAAGGCTATCACACCAGTGACTGGTATCCGTTTAATAAGCACGGCCGTATCGATAACCCGAAATCGACCGCCGCAGTCGGCGCGATGCTGTGTCTGCTGGCGCTGGATTTACGCCTGAGCAGCTTCTGGTTCCGTGCAGGTGACTTTGAGCCTTACTCCACCATTCGCTATCTGGGCATGCTGGACGAAAATCAGGCGCTGACGGACGAGAACCTCTGCTATAGCGACATCGATCTCGACGATCACCAGTTCTCGCTGGACCGTAAAAGCAGCTTCCGCATTCGCGGTAACGTATGCCTGGGATTCCGCCAGTTAGATAATGAACGCTGGCCCGCCTCGCCACTCTACAGCCTGACGCTCAACGATGCGGCACTGGCACGCAAGGTCGCAGGTGAAAGCGTTCTGCGCGTGAAGCTGGCAGTGAAGGCCGGTCCGGGTGCGCCCGGCCCTGAAAATCTGGTGTTAAGCGAAGCCAAACTGGATGATGGCACGCGTGTTCCACTTGAACATCTGAGCCTCAAACTGAATACTCTCTCCGCCACGGGCAATGCCAATGCGCAATACTGGATTGACAGCGGGAGTGTGTGTAAACGATGAGATCGGTAAAACCCCGCCAGCCGCAGACGCTGGCAAAACGCCTGAGTTTATTGCAGGACGCCCTGAACGGCAGCCTGGCCTGGATTGAGAGCACCCGCGAACAGTCGCCGCGGCTGGCACTGGAAGCCGAAACCCTGACCCTGCAGTTACGGCAGGCGCGCGTGCAGGCGCAGGCCCTGGCGCAGCAGGTTGCGCGCCCGGTGACGCTGGCGCTGTTTGGACAGTCGCAGGCGGGCAAAGCCTGGCTGCTGACGGAAATGGTGGCTGACGCACAAGGTCAGTTGATCACCGCGCTGAGCGATAAACCGATTAATTATTTCCAGCACGTCAACCCCGGCAATCTCGATTTTGCCACCGCAACGCGTTTTACCCACCAGCGTGAAATCCTCTCCTCGGAGTGGCCGGTCGAGCTGACGCTGCTGAGCGAGGCCGAGGTGTTGCGTTTGGCCATCTCCTGTGGTGAAGGGGTAACGCAGCCCGACACCGCGAAAATTGACAGCGTGCTGCAGCGCCTGCAACGCCATCGTTTAACTACGCCGTTGCCGGGTCTGGAGAGCGATGCACTGGTCACGCTCTGGTCCTGGTGCCGCCGTCATCACCTGTATGACGCCCAGCTGGATCGCCATTTCTGGCCGCAGGCTGTTGAACTGGCTCCCTGGCTGAGCGTGGATGACCGTGTGCAGCTGTTTTCACTGCTGTGGCCCGCCGAGCCGGCCCTGAATGAGCTGGTGCGAAGCTTACTGCACTTACGCCATCAGCTGCGTAACAGCACCCGGGTACTGGCTCCGCTTAGCCTGCTGACGGATAATTCCCTGCTGCCCGCTGAGCAGCTGATCGTTCCCGCCAGCGAGCAGGATCAGTCGCTGTCGGTTGAAGTCTGTCCGTTAAACGGTAACCGTCTGGGTAAGCCGCAGAACGTGACGCTGGGATTACTGGCCCTGCTAACGCTTGAGGTCACCATCCCACTCAGCTCCACCCCGCGCACCGCGCTGTATGACGATGCCGACATGCTGGAACTGCCTGCTCCCGGAACGCCGAGCGATCCGGCGCTGCGTGAAGAGCGCCAGCGTCTGCAGAAGCAGGATGCGTTACGCGCGCGCCTGCTTGAGCACAAACGAATCCTGATCCCGGGCCTGTATGCCGCCCGGCAAAGTATCGACCTGCTGTTGATCTGCACCGCCGCCAGCCAGCGTCAGGATGTCGATGTCGCCAGTCGGGCATTGCGTGAATGGCAGCGCCACCAGCCGGTCAATGAAGCGGGTGAAAAACCTCGCCTGATTTGGGCGATCACGCCTTACGATGCGCGCCATCAGCAGATCAATGTTGACGAGGCGGTACAGCGTCAGGTGGGACAACCGGGTCAGCAGTGGGGTTCTATGCTGGCCCTGGATCGCGCAGGCGTGGATCGGATGTCTGACTGGCTGCAGGAAGAAATGCAGCCCGACGCACGTCGCGATATGCTGATTGCCCAGTTGGCACAAATCCAGCACGCCGTAGTCGAGCGCCGACTGCAGCCCTGGACGGAAGCCGGTGCGTCGCCAGACCAGGCCGCTCGCAGGCAAAGCATCGCCGACACCTTGCTGAAATGTTTACAACACCGCACCGGTTTGCATGGCGAACTGCTTGAGCGCTTACAGCCGTCCCGCGAAGCCTTGCGCCAGCTGTGGCTCAACCAGTCCACCTCGTCTGTTCCGGCGGCGACCTCCAGTATTCAGGCACCGGAAAATCAGTTTGGTATTGGCTTTGAGTTTGATTTGTTCAGCGATGCCGAAGTTGAACAGCCTGCCCCTAAGCAGACCAGCTTCGGTCAGGGTTCAGCCCAGTTTCCACGTCAGGTTTTTAGCCTGTGGCTGAACCACCTGCGTCAGCTGCCGGAAAACCAGAGCCTGTTAGCCCTGCTGAATATTGATAAAGCGACGATGGAGTGGTTGATCGAAGAACTGATTACGGCCAGCTTCCGCACCGGTATTCTGCAGTCCCTGCAGCAGGCGTTACATGAACCGGATGCACAGAGCATGACACACGAATCACGTGCCGACCGTCAGGTAACCCGCGCGATGACGGTGCTGGGGGATTTTGTCGCCTGGCTTGGTTTTCTTCAGCGGCCAGAAGCGGAACGTCCGGGAAGCCGGGTCAATCGGGGACAGTCCATTTTCTCGCGTCCGCCCGCGCCCAGCGTGAATTTTAGCGCAGGTCAGCGACTGACGAAGCTTTCTGCCGCGCCCGCTAACCATACGGCCTATTATATTTACGACTGGCTGGTGGGGCTGAACACGGTGATTATTGAGAACAACGGTTATACCGGCGGTGGCGATCTGCCGGTCGCCGCGCGCGAGTCACTCACCGCGCTGCTTAAACCGTTACGCCACTAACTGCCAATCAGGCGCAGCTCGCCCGACAGCGACTGCGCCGCCTCCTCCAGCAACGCCACCACAGGTGCCAGCTCGGCATGACACTGTTCTGCATGCAGCAGATGAATCTCGGCGGGCAACGCCATTCCTCCGGTCAGCCAGTCCCATAGCGCATCCAGATTGTTGCCGAATCCAGCGCTGCAACCGCTCTGCGCGGCAAACGCACGATAGAAGGCATCACGTTCGGTGATCTGACGCAGGTCGAAACGTAAGGTCAGCATGATTAAGGGACCGGCTTGAAGGTGCGGTAGTGATCGGTAGAGAGGAAAACCAGGCCATCGGAGGAGTAAACCAACCGGTCGGCTTCACGGTGACCGCAACGGTAGTTCACATCGGCCTCAAACCACTGACGATCGGAACGTTCAGGTAATTTTCTTTCGCGGTTGGAAAAACGATCGCCGCCGATAGCTTTACCCGGCAACACCTCGCACAAGTCCCCTTTCGCGGGATTCCAGCCAAGGCGACGGGCCTGCTTCTTGGTAATGTAATAATCGGGCAGTTGCTGATGCTGCAGGACCCACCGGGCAACCGTTCGCACATCCGTAAGAGCAGCAATGTCTGACGCAGACGTTTTGGCTGGTGCAGAGGTCAAATAAGGTTTTAACCCTACCCAACAGAGGACAAGGATCAGAACCAGCCCAACCCACAGTTTTTTTGACATGATGGCATCCCTTTAAACAGGATGCAGATGATAGCAGCTTTACCTGAGGATCAAAAAGCGCGGGCCAGATTACCTGGCCCCGGCGGTGTTTACTGCATTGACTGCATGGCAGCCTGAGAAGGCACGCTGTGACGACGCCATGCGCCCGGTGCCACACCATACTGTCGTTTGAAGCTGCGATTGAAAGACTGCTGAGAGTCAAAACCCAGCGATATCGCCACGTTCAGGATAGGTTCATTGGTGCTGGTCAGGCGGTCAGCCGACTTTTTCAGCTTTTTAATGCGAATATATTCACCCAGTGGATAGCCCGTGTGCTCTTTGAACATCCGTTGCAGGTGCCATTTTGAGTAGCCCGCGCGCTCAGAAACGGTGTCGAGATCGAGACGTGCTTCGATGTTGTTGTCGATCCAGTCAATAAGGTCGTGAATAAAAGCGTTACTCATCATGTTTAGTCTCCCGTCGCGGCAGCGAACAGTATTAGTATCAGTTGCAGTTACACTAAAAGCGTGGATGACAATGCCACTTAATGCAAGTTTAATTAATACATTAAATGCCGCACTTTTTATGGGGCTTATTTTCAGTCACCGCCAGGCCGATTTCTTCGGCTTGTCATACCGCACATAAAGTGTATCAGTAATTCTTGCAGTTCTTTGACGCACAAGCCTACACTCCTCGCGATAAATTGCAACCATAGAAGTTGCAAATATTGGCCTGCGGGCTTCATTTCACTGTTCATCGCGGAATCACAACAATGATTACTAACTGGGTTCGTCAGGGATCTACCCTACTGGGAATGGGACTGTTGGTCAGTCTGCTAAGCGGGTGCGACACCGGCCAGACAAAAAATGCACCACCGCCGCCGCCCGAGGTCAGCGTTGCAGATGTACTGGTAAAGCCTGTCAGTCAGTGGGACAGCTTCAACGGGCGCGTCGAAGCCGTAGAAAGCGTGCAGCTTCGGCCACGGGTTTCGGGTTATATCGATACCGTGAATTATCACGAAGGTGATGAGGTTAAAAAAGGTCAGGTGCTGTTTACCATCGACGATCGCAGCTACCGCGCGGCGCTGGAACAGGCAAAAGCGACGCTGGCCCGGGCACGGAGTCAGGCCAGCCTGACCCGAAGCGAATCGGCGCGAACGGAGAAGTTAGTCGGGACTCAGGCCGTATCGCGCGAGATGTGGGAACAGCGGCGTTCAACAGCCAGTCAGGCGCAGGCCGATGTGCTGGCCGCCGAGTCCTCTGTGGCAATGGCCCAGCTCAATCTGGATTTTACCCGCGTGACCGCACCGATTGACGGTCGGGCCAGCCGGGCCATGATCACCAGCGGCAACCTGGTCACCGCCGGTGACAGCGCCAGCGTGCTTACCACACTGGTCGCGCAGGACAAGATGTTCGTCTATTTCGACGTCGATGAAACGACGTTTCTGCACTATCAGGCGATGGCGCGTCAGGGACAACAGCGGCATGCCCTGCCCGTTGAAATTGCCCTGGCAGGGGAACAGGGATATCCGCATCGTGGCAACGTCGACTTCCTGGATAACCAACTCAACGCCAGCACCGGCACAATCCGTATGCGCGCCCTGCTGGATAACCGCGATCGCACCTATACGCCCGGCCTGTTTGCCCGCGTACGTCTTCCCGGTAGCGCGCAGTTTAATGCCCTGTTGATCGACGATAAAGCCGTGCTGACCGACCAGGACCGCAAATATGTCTATGTGGTCGATGCCCAGGGGAAAGCCCAACGTCGGGACGTTAAGCCCGGTGCGATGGCAGACGGATTACGCATCGTTGCCGCCGGTTTACAGGCGGGCGATCGGGTTATCGTTGCCGGACTGCAAAAAGTGTTTATGCCCGGTATGCCGGTAACGGCAAAAACTGTCGATATGGCTGCCACTGCCGCTCAATAATCTGAGGTTGTTATGGATTTTTCCCGCTTTTTTATTGATCGGCCGATCTTTGCTGCCGTGCTGTCCGTATTGATTTTTATTACCGGACTGATCGCTATCCCGTTGTTGCCCATCAGTGAATATCCCGATGTCGTGCCGCCCAGCGTACAGGTGCGTGCTGAATACCCTGGCGCTAACCCGAAAGCGATCGCTGATTCCGTAGCGACCCCGCTCGAAGAAGCGATAAACGGGGTTGAAAACATGATGTACATGAAGTCGGTGGCCGGTTCTGACGGTGTGTTGGTGACCACGGTGACCTTCCGTCCTGGCACCGATCCGGATCAGGCGCAGGTTCAGGTGCAAAACCGCGTGGCTCAGGCCGAGGCGCGACTGCCGGAAGACGTGCGGCGGCTCGGCATCACCACTCAAAAAATGTCGCCAACGCTGACGTTAGTGGTGCATCTGTTTTCTCCGAATAACACATACGATTCGCTCTACCTGCGCAATTACGCCACGCTGAAAGTGAAAGATGAGCTGGCCCGCCTGCCGGGTGTTGGGCAAATCCAGATTTTTGGTGCCGGTGAATACGCGATGCGCGTCTGGCTGGACCCGAATAAAGTGGCGGCGCGCGGTTTGACCGCGTCTGACGTTGTGAACGCGATGCAGGAGCAGAACGTGCAGGTGTCCGCCGGGCAACTTGGGGCAGAACCGTTAAAAAAACAGAGCGATTTTCTCCTGTCCATCAATATGCAGGGGCGGCTGGAGAACGAGCAGCAGTTTGGCGATATCATCTTAAAAACCTCGGAAGACGGTTCGCTGGTGCGCCTGCGTGATGTCGCGCGTATTGAAATGGGCTCGGGCAGCTATGCTCTGCGTTCGCAGCTAAATAACAAAGACGCTGTCGGTATTGGTATCTTCCAGGCACCGGGAGCCAACGCCATCGATCTGTCCAATGCGGTGCGGGCCAAAATGGACGAACTGGCAACCCGTTTCCCTGATGATGTGAAGTGGGCCGCGCCTTACGATCCGACCGTTTTCGTTCGTGACTCTATCAAGGCCGTGGTGCAAACCCTGCTGGAAGCGGTGTTTCTTGTGGTGCTGGTGGTGATTCTGTTCCTGCAAACCTGGCGGGCCTCGATCATTCCCCTGCTGGCGGTTCCCGTGTCGGTGGTAGGCACATTCAGCGTGCTTTATTTGCTTGGATTCTCGCTTAATACGCTGAGCCTGTTCGGGCTGGTACTGGCCATCGGTATCGTGGTGGATGATGCCATCGTGGTGGTGGAGAACGTTGAACGCAATATCGAGATGGGTTTGTCACCTAAGGCGGCTGCGCATCAGGCGATGCGTGAGGTCTCCGGTCCCATTATTGCTATTGCTCTGGTGCTGTGTGCCGTGTTTGTCCCCATGGCGTTTCTGTCGGGCGTGACCGGGCAGTTTTACAAGCAGTTCGCCACCACCATTGCGATTTCAACGGTCATTTCCGCCATTAACTCACTCACCCTCTCGCCCGCGCTGGCCGCGCTGTTACTTAAGGATCATCAGGCCCCGAAAGATATGCCGACGCGCCTGATCGATCGGCTGTTTGGCTGGATTTTCCGTCCGTTTAACCGCGTCTTTCAGCGCAGCGCGCACGGCTATGAATCGATGGTGGAAAAAACGCTGCGTCGTCGCGGTGCCGTGTTTGGCGTCTACCTGGTATTACTGGTTGGTGCAGGCTGGATGTTTCATGCCGTACCGGGAGGATTTATTCCTACTCAGGATAAACTTTACCTGATTGGTGGCGTAAAAATGCCGGAAGGCTCGTCATTAGCGCGCACCGATGAAGTGATTCGTCAGATGAGCGAAATCGGCCTGCAAACGGAAGGCGTGGCTTACGCAGTGGCTTTCCCCGGCCTGAATGCGTTGCAGTTTACCAACACGCCGAACAGTGGCACGGTCTTTTTTGGCCTGAAACCCTTCAGCGAGCGCAAACAAACGGCGGCGCAGATTAATGCGGAGATCAATGCGAAAATTTCCCGCATTCAACAGGGCTTTGGCTTTTCGATTATGCCACCGCCTATTCTGGGATTAGGTCAGGGTTCGGGCTATTCCCTGTACGTGCAGGATCGGGCCGGACTGGGCTATGGCGCACTGCAAACCGCCATTAACACTCTTTCGGGTGCGGTGATGCAGACGCCAGGCATGCACTTCCCCATTTCCTCTTACCAGGCCAACGTGCCCCAGTTAGAGGTGCAGGTTGACCGTGACAAAGCGAAAGCTCAGGGCGTGACGCTGACCGCGTTGTTCAGTACGCTACAAACCTATCTGGGTTCATCCTATGTTAACGATTTCAACCGTTTTGGCCGCACCTGGCGCGTCATGGCGCAGGCGGATGGGGAATTCCGCGACAGCGTTGAGGACATTGCGAACCTGCGCACCCGCAACGACCGCGGTGAAATGGTGCCCATTGGCAGCATGGTGCACATCACCACGGCCTACGGACCCGATCCGGTTATTCGTTATAACGGCTATCCGGCAGCAGACTTAATCGGTGATGCCGATCCGCGCGTGCTCTCTTCTGCTCAGGCGATGCGTCAACTTGAAACCCTGTCCGGCCAGTTACTGCCGAACGGCATGAATATTGAGTGGACCGATCTCAGCTATCAGCAGGCGACGCAGGGCAATACGGCGCTTATTGTTTTCCCTGTCGCTGTCCTGCTGGCGTTCCTGGTGCTGGCCGCGCTGTATGAGAGCTGGACGCTGCCGCTGGCGGTGATCCTGATTGTGCCGATGACGATGCTGTCTGCCCTGGTCGGCGTCTGGTTAACCGGCGGCGACAATAACGTGTTTGTCCAGGTCGGACTGGTGGTGCTCATGGGGCTGGCCTGTAAAAACGCCATTTTGATTGTTGAATTCGCCCGTGAACTGGAGATTCAGGGCAAAGGCATTGTTGAGGCCGCGCTGGAAGCCTGTCGCCTGCGTCTCCGCCCTATCGTCATGACCTCTATTGCTTTCATTGCCGGTACAATTCCCCTGATTCTGGGTGAAGGTGCGGGCGCTGAAGTTCGGGGCGTCACGGGTGTAACGGTATTTTCCGGCATGTTAGGTGTCACCCTGTTTGGTCTGTTTTTGACCCCGGTGTTCTACGTGACGCTGCGTAAGCTGGTGACGCGTAAAGCCGCGCATCACGCTTTACAGCATCCACAATAATCGGTTTGATCCGGGCGGTAATCTTATCGCCCGGATCGGATTTTGCTCTCATATTTTCCTGAACCGCACCACCTGATGCCTGATGTGCAGCCGCACAGATTATGCCATGCCTGTCAGGGGCTGGTGCGTTTAAGGGAGCATGGTTTAACACCGACGAAAAGGGATTTGCCCCAGAACGCCAGGTTGTGTAGCACGCGACGAAGTGAACAGATGCAACCAAGATGGCTAAGCTGGCAAACGTATCATCGCAGACTGCGAACAGGCCTTGGGTCGATAACGACATCATGGATGAAGGGAGTGAAGTACAGGCGGGCGTTAATATGCGTGTGGTTTTTCAGCTGGCGGTATGATTGCTCAGTTACTGATCCGTATGACGGATTTAGCGGCTGGCAGGTTCAGGATATAAAAAAAGCCGCATCAGCGGCTTTTTTTGCACAGGTTTTCTGGCTCTGCCACATCCGGCTCAGGCACGGCAGTGCAGTTGCTGGTATCGTGGGTTTTAAGCTCATTTAGCGCATCCGCAACGGTACGTTTGGCTAATACCGACAGGGATGCCTGCTCGGCTTCTTCTGCGATGGATTTAAAATACCAGCACAGGTTGGCGCTGACCAGACAGCGCGGGGCAACGTCCGGGCGGGCGGCCCAGAGTTTTTTGTCATCGGTGACGGAGACATAAATATCACGCAGAGTGATATCCGCCGCCGGTCGGCCAAGATGGATGGAACCAGTACGACCCAGCGTGGACACGATAATTCCGTCACGCGTCAATGGCACCATCAACTTGCGTATAAAACTTGGGTTTGCTTCAAGCCCGTAAGCGAGAATCGCGCTGGTAGAGCGTTTTCCCATTTGCTCCGCCATCGCCACGCTCAGAACCATTTGCAAAGCTGTCGGGAAGCGATAATCAAGCATCTTTGTATCCTGAGTTGCGGTACGTTTTTATTGTTGTATTGCCGCATGAGTGAACAATGAATCAGCTGTAAATATAACAAACACGGTTACTTTTTAGAAGCAAGAGGCCCGCGACAAGGCACATATTCACCAGCATAAGGCCCACGACAGCACAAGGTGCTTACCGCCCTGCCACTTCCCCGATTCGCTTACGGTGCAGCACTGACGCGCGCGGGAAGCCGTTTTTTCAGCGCCACCACCAGCAATACATTAAGCACGGCCAGCACGCACAGGAGCCACAACGTGACGTTTGCCCCATAGGTGGCAAACACATAGCCAAACACCAGCGGCGTCAGCGCCTGACCGATCAGCGCCGGACGCGCCATTCTGCCCGCCAGTACCGCATAGGCTTCCGGTTTAACCATCACCAGCGGCAAGGTGCCACGCACAATCGCACGCAGGCCGTTGCCCGCGCCGTACAGTATCATGCTGAACAGCGCCGTTTGAGGAAACAGTGCCAACAGCAATAAACCCAGCGCGACCAATCCCACTGAAAAAAATGTGGTCCAGATGGGATGCCCGCCTTTAAAAGCCATATCGATTATGCGCGACGCCACCTGACACGGCCCCAGAATGGCACTGATTGCTAGCGCAGAGGCCAGACTGTAACCGCTTGCTTCCAGCAGCGTAATTAACTGAACGGATATCGCCGTCATGATCACCGATGCCAGGGTAAAAATGGCGCACAGCAGACGGAACAGCACCACAGGAAAATCCGCTTCAGCGCCGTGCGGACTTTTATTACGCTTTACCGGTGCGGGCGCTTTACCTGGCGGCAACGCAAACAGATAGGCAGGCAGGACACAGGCCAGCAACAACCCGGCGATGGCGAAACAGGCGCCGCGCCAGTCAAACCAGTGAATAAGCAGCGCCGTGCCCGGCCAAACCAGGCTGGTGCAGAATCCCGAGATAAGCGTGATGCCGGTAATGGCACCGCGCGCGTGTCCGCCATAGCGAGTGCCCAGGGTGGCAAACAGTGCATCGTACAGCCCCATCGCCATGCCCACACCAATGATCACCCAGGCAAATAAAAATACAGGTAAATAATGGCTGAACCCCATCAGGGTTAACCCTGCTGCCATGACGAGCCCGTTTAATGCCAGCATTAAACGCCCGCCGGTCTGTGCAATGATGCGCCCACAGCGCGGTGCCAGCAGCCCGGAGACCAGAATTCCCAACGACAGCGCGCCATAAACCCACTGTTGTGACCAGCCGGTTTCCGCCACGATGGGCGCAGCCATCACCGCCATCAGGTAGAAAGATCCCCCCCATGAGACGATCTGAACCAGCCCCATAAGGATAATGCTGAATGAACCAGGCTTTTTCATTACGTCCATGTCGGGCATCCGTTAGCAGGCAAAGGGTTTTTATAACATGTTAATGCATAGGGGGAAAAATGTTGCTGATGGCTTTTTTGCTGTCAGCGCGGGCTGGCGGCACGGTTTTCATTGCCTGACTAAAAGTATGTTGTAACTATAAGCGCTATTGCAGAGAAGGAACCGCTCTGCCACAGTAAGCATGTTGTAACTATGGAGAAGACAACAGTGCGCTACGATTTAGTGACAGACATGCAGCAATGCGTAAAGGATCTTGAGCAGGCATTGGGGGAACTCCGTCAGCAGACAGAGTCGCTTCCGCTGTTGATTGCCCGGGTCTTTCGTTTACCGCCGGTCGAAAAAGGCCACGAACATGACCCCATCAGCCAGATTACCGTCGAGCAGCATCTTGGCATTGCGGCACGCGAGATGGCGCTTAATCACTACTGTCGGTTGTTTATGCAGCATCAGTCGGAAAAGCTCAGCACTAAAGCCGCCGTGCGCTTACCAGGTGCGCTTTGCATTGAATGCAACGAACAGGAAGAGCGTGAACTGACCGACCGTATCGCGGGGATCAATCAATGTAAAGCCCGTCTGGAACAGTTGATTACCGTGGAGTCCGGCCTGCCCTCTGAAGCCCGCTTTGAATTTGTTCATCAGCATTTACGTGGGCTGATCACCCTTAATGCCTACCGAACCCTTACCGCTATCACAGCACCAGAGAGTTTACGTTTTGGTTGGGCCAATAAGCAGGTCATTAAAAACGTGAAACGGGAAGAGATTGTCGCTCAACTGGAAAAAAGCCTGAAAGCCGGTCGCGCACAGGCACCCTGGACGCGTGAGCAGTGGGCAGAAAAGGTGCAGCAAGAGCTGGCGGATGTGCGTGCCCTTCCCGCTTCGGCGCGTCTTAAAATCAAGCGTCCGGTCAAAGTGCAGCCTATCGCGCGGGTCTGGCGCGCAGAAGAGAAAAAGCAAACCCAGTTGGCCTGTCCGTCACCGATTTTGGTGCTGTGTCGCGACCGCAGCCAGGTGCCCCAGTTAGGTGAACTGTTGAATTATGATGCCGACAATATTACGCATCGCTATAAGCCTGCCGCCGAACCGCTGTATTTGCTGATTCCCCGACTGCATTTATGGGTGGATTGTCCGGTATGACATCAGGGCCGTGCTGGCCCTGATGCACCTGACTTACTGCTTCATACTGCCGACCATCTCTTCCGGACGAACCCAGGCATCAAACTCTTCTTCAGTGAGATAACCCAGCTTCAGCGCCGAGGCTTTAAGCGTTAAGCCTTGTTTGTGAGCCTGCTTGGCAATTTCCGCAGCTTTGTCATAGCCAATATGCGTATTTAACGCGGTAACCAGCATAAGCGACTCGTTAAGTAACTGCTCAATTCGCTCACGTACAGGTTCAATACCGGTGGCGCAGTGATGATTGAAACTGTCCATGCCATCTGCCAGTAAACGCACCGACTGCAGGAAGTTATGGATAATCATCGGACGATAAACGTTCAGCTCAAAGTTGCCTGACGCACCGCCCATATTAATCGCCACATCATTCCCCATCACCTGGCAGCACAGCATCGTCAGGGCTTCGCACTGGGTTGGGTTCACCTTACCTGGCATAATCGAGCTGCCCGGTTCGTTTTCCGGGATAGCGATTTCACCGATACCACAGCGTGGGCCTGATGACAGCCAGCGCACATCATTGGCAATCTTCATCAGCGACGCCGCCAGCCCTTTAAGCGCCCCGTGCGCATGTACCAGCGCATCACAGGTTGCCAGCGCCTCAAATTTATTCGGCGCGGTCACAAAAGGTTGTTGGGTTAAATCGGCCAAGGCTTTAGCCACGCGAACCGCGTATTCAGGATGGGTATTCAGGCCGGTTCCCACCGCCGTGCCGCCCAGTGCCAGCTCCGCAAGGTGCGGAATGCTCTGCTCAATATGCTTAAGATTATGTTCGAGCATGGCGACCCAGCCAGAGATTTCCTGGCCCAGCGTTAACGGCGTGGCATCCTGTAAATGTGTACGACCAATTTTTACGATGTCTTTGAACGCCTCTGACTTGGCGCTCAGCGTTTGTTTAAGCACGTTCAGCTGTGGAACCAGATGTTCGCGAACCGCAATCACTGCCGCCACGTGCATGGCGGTGGGAAAAACATCATTCGAACTCTGGCTCTTGTTAACATCGTCGTTAGGATGCACCAGACGCGCCATTCCGCGCTCGCCGCCGAGCAGCTCACTGGCACGGTTAGCCAACACTTCATTCATGTTCATGTTGGTCTGGGTGCCGGAACCGGTCTGCCAGATCGCCAGGGGGAACTCGTCACTGTGCTTGTCCGCTAACACCTCATCGGCGGCGTTAACGATCGCCTCAGCCCGCTCCGCTGGCAATAAACCCAGATCCCGGTTAACGCTGGCGGCGGCACGCTTGGTCATGGCCAGCGCGTGAACCAACGCGACAGGCATTTTTTCTGTCGAAATACGGAAATGCTCCAGTGAGCGCTGTGTCTGTGCGCCCCAAAGTTTCTCAGCCGGTACATCAATTGGCCCCATTGAATCTTTTTCAACGCGATTGGCTGCCATGATTCTCTCCTTAGCACAGTTTAAGATAAGACGTCGCGTCACCCATTGCCGGTTAAAGCCTGTGTGACGCGGTTAAACCTATACAATTTATTAACATCCTCCGAGCTTAGCATCCTTCTTGCGCTGGATATGTATTTTCCATGTCAGTTTCTGGTTTAATAAGCGCAATATTTCCCGCCAGTAAGGCAATTAATTTCATGAAAAAAATGGCTAACTCTCTGCAAAATTATGCATGGGGCAGTAAAACAGCATTAACGTCGCTTTATGGCATGGCGAATCCTAAGCAGTTGCCGATGGCTGAACTGTGGATGGGGGCGCACCCAAAAAGCCCATCGACTGTAGAAGAACATGGCAAGCCGCGTTCGTTACGTGATGTGATTGCGGCCAATCCGCAGCAGATGCTGGGCGATGCCGTGGCGAAGCGCTTTGGCGAATTGCCTTTTCTGTTTAAGGTGCTGTGTGCCGATCAGCCGCTGTCAATTCAGGTGCATCCTTGCAAACGCGCCGCCGAAGAGGGCTTTGCGCGGGAAAATGCCGCGTCCATCCCACTTAACTCCGCGGAACGTAATTACAAAGACGCTAACCACAAACCCGAACTGGTTTATGCGCTGACGCCGTTTAAAGCCATCAACGGCTTTCGCGAACTGAAAGAGATGGTTTCACTGCTGGAGCCGGTTGCCGGGGCGCATCCGCAGATTGCGCAGTTCCTGCGCCAACCTAACCTGGAGAGCCTGGCGGCGCTGTTTTCCACCCTGCTCTCACTTGAGAACGATGCAAAATCGCACGCGTTAGCTGTCCTGATGACCACAGCCCAGCAACACCAGGGTGAGCCATGGCAGACCATTACCGACATCGCCGTGCAGTATCCGGATGACAGCGGTCTGTTTTCTCCGCTGCTGCTCAACGTGATCACTCTGCAACCCGGCGAAGCCATGTTCCTGTTTGCTGAAACCCCGCACGCCTATCTTCATGGTGTCGCGCTGGAAGTCATGGCCAATTCCGATAACGTGTTGCGCGCTGGCCTGACGCCAAAATATATTGATATTCCAGAACTGATGGCCAATCTGAAATTTGAAGAAAAACCGGCCAGTCAGTTACTGACCCAACCCGAACAGCACGAAAACAGTCTCAACTTTCCTATTCCGGTGGATGATTTTTCATTTTCCATTCATACGGTTACGGATAAGCCGCTTTCTGTCCATCAGGACAGTGCAGCCCTGCTGTTTTGCATTGAAGGTGAGGCAACGCTCGTCTGCGGCCAGCAGCAACTGGTGCTAAAACCCGGCGAATCCTGTTTTGTCGCGGCGAACGATCCGTCCCTGACGATCGTGGGTCACGGCCGTGTAGCACGTGTATTTAATGCGTTAAACTGAGACGGCTGACGTCACTGCGCTTAACTGCTATTATTTCAAACTATTAGCTAAAATGCCTGCGGGCGCTTCTTCTTCCGCTGTCTGGCGCAGTCTGCAAGGCGGATGAAATCAAGGATAAGGACGATTCAGCAATGAAAAAGACTCAAGTTGCCGTTGGTGTGGTAGTTGCTCTGGGCGTAGTCTGGACAGGTGCGGCATGGTTTACCGGCAAAAAGCTGGAAAGCAATATGGATCAGATGATTCAAAATGCCAACGCTCAGTTAACTACTCTGGCGCCCAACAGTCGTCTGAAGGTCAGCTATCAGGATTATCAACGCGGTATTTTCAGCAGTAAAATGAATGTGGTCATTCAGGCGAGCTCTCAAACGGAAGATAACCCGCTGTTAAAACCGGGTCAGAGCATCATTCTTAATGAGCAGATCGATCACGGTCCTTTCCCGTTCGCCCAACTGAAAAAATTCAACCTGATCCCGAGCATGGCATCGGTTCATACCACCCTGACAAACACTGACGCGGTCAAAAAACTGTTTGAGCTGACGAACAACCAGTCGTTCATTAATGCTGAAACGCGCGTGGGTTACAGTGGAAGCACCGATACCGCGGTAAATATTCTGCCAATCGATTATCAAAATGCGCAAACGGCGCAGCGCGCGGCCACCAGTGGCGGCACGGTGAACATCAGTGCAGATAACAAAGGCGATAAAGTCTCGCTGGACAGTGACATCGCAAGCGTTGCTATCACCAGCAAGAATCAGGTCGACCAGCCAGTCATGTTTACGCTGAAAGGCCTGAAAGTTAACGCCGATACCCATCTCACCAGCGAAGGCGTGCGCATTGGCGATCAATCCATCAGCGTGGATAAAGTCGCCGCCGCCGTGAATGGTCAGGACGCTGTGATTCTTAACAAGATGGTCGGTGATTCTGCCTTTGATAACAAAGCGGGCAAAATCAGTGGCGATATCAATTACAAAATTGATGGCGTTGAAGTACAAAAACAAAATCTGGGCCAGTTTGCCTTAAAAATGAAGCTGTCACAGTTTGATGCGCAGAGCGTAAAAACCTTCTCTGATAACTATAACGCCCAGCTGACCACGCTGATGAATCAGCCCGGCGTGGCAGACGATCCGGTACGTTTCCAGACTGGCGTTCGTGCCATTCTGCTGAATAATCTGCCTGTGCTGTTAAAAGGCGCGCCAACGATCAGCGTTGCACCTCTGAGCTGGAAGAATGATAAAGGTGAAAGCACCTTTAATCTGAACGCGAACTTTAACGATCCATCGACAGTGACTGGCGAGCCGCAGACGCTGGCCGCCACGGTAGACCGCGTGTTGAAAACGCTAGATTTAAAACTGTCTATCAATATGCCAATGGCAACAGAAACCATGCGTCACATTGGACTGGCAGAAGGTTATCAGGCTGACGACGCGCAGAAGCTGGCCGATCAGCAGGTTAAAGGCCTGGCGGCGATGGGGCAGATGTTCCGTCTGACACAAACCCAGGACAACAACATCGTCACCAGCCTGCAGTATGCTAACGGCCAGGTGAATATGAATGGCGATAAAATGACGCTGGAACAGTTTATGTCGCGTTATATGCTGGGCGTGCCAACCAACGAAGGCATGCCAGAATAAGCGTTATCTTCCTGAATCAGGCGGCTTTGGCCGCCTTTTTTATGCCTGAACGTCCCATGCTGCCCCATAACTGGCAAAATGCATGTTCGAAGATCACCTTCCCTTGCGCAATTAAGCAGCACCTGACTCACTTGTTGCGCAAATCGCTGGCGTTGTTGCGCAAGATATTTTTATAATGTTCTGCACTTTACAGATACCCGGACGAGTGCACTCCATGATTGATTCAACGCTTCCCCTTACTGATATTCATCGCCACCTTGATGGCAACATCCGTGCACAAACCATTCTTGATTTAGGCCGTCAGTTTAACCTGACCTTGCCCGCCACTACCCTTGAAGCCCTGCGTCCGCATGTGCAGGTTACGGAAACACAGCCGGATCTGGTGAGCTTTCTGCAAAAGCTGGATTGGGGCGTAAAAGTGCTGGGCGATCTTGATGCCTGCCAGCGCGTGGCCCGCGAAAACGTGGAGGATGCCGCCAGAGCAGGTATCCATTACACCGAGCTCCGTTTTTCGCCAGGCTATATGGCGATGACGCATAATCTGTCGATTGCAGGTGTGGTTGAAGCCGTCATTGACGGCATAAAAGCCGGATGCCAGCAGCATGATATCGACGTGCGTTTAACGGGCATCATGAGCCGCACGTTTGGTGAGCAGGCCTGCCTGGACGAACTCAATGGTTTACTGGCTTTTCGCGATCACATCACCGCCGTCGATTTAGCCGGTGATGAACTGGGCGCGCCGGGTAATCAGTTCCTGCGTCACTTTGCCCACGCGCGGGATGCCGGTTTCCGCATTACCGTGCATGCCGGTGAAGCGGCAGGTCCGGAAAGCATCTGGCAGGCCATTCGCGAGTTAGGCGCTGAACGTATCGGTCATGGCGTAAAAGCGATTGAAGACCGCGCGCTGATGGATTTTTTGGCGGAAAACGCCATCGGTATCGAATCCTGCCTGACCTCAAATATCCAAACCAGTACCGTTGCCTCACTGGCACAACATCCGCTTAAAGTGTTCCTGGAGCATGGCGTTCTCGCCACGATTAACACAGACGATCCTGCAGTACAGGGCATTGAGCTGGAACATGAATATCGACATGCCGCACCTGCTGCGGGACTGAGTCAGGCGCAGATGCGCCAGGCTCAGGAAAACGGCCTTACGATTGCCTTCCTGAGTGAAGCTGAAAAAGCGGCTATTCGGGCGAAGCTGCAATAAAAGATGCAGAAATAAAAAGTGCAGTAAACAGAAAGGCCGCTGAATCAGCGGCCTTTTTTACAGGTTTTCACTCTCTGACTATTTCAGAGACAGTGTCTGGCGTTTCTCGGCTGACTGCAGCCCCCGTTCGATCAGCTCCATCACCTGAATCGCCTCTTCAGCCGTGACCGGATTGGGCCCACGTCCGTTGATGGCATCACGAACGCCGGCATAATAAGCCGGATAGTTGCCCGGCTGGGTCAGACAGCTTTTCTCGGTCATGGTGTCACCGTCAACCTGCGTCAGTGTGCCATCGCGCATGTCGTAGCCCCACGCTTCGCTGGGCGGAAAATCGCCGGCCTTCAGACGATCTTCCTGCGGGTCAAGGCCATATTTAACGTAGCTGCCCCGCGTACCGTGAACGGTATAACGCGGGGACTCTGCCGCCACTAACATGCTGGCGTGGAGCACCACACGGCGCTGCGGATAGGTTAACGTGGCGTGGAAATAGTCGGTGGTCTGTGCACCGGGGCGCAGTTCAGCCAGATCCAGATTGATAGCCACCGGTGGACCAAACAGCTGTAGCGCCTGATCCAACAGATGTGGCCCCAAATCGTACCAGATACCGCTGCCTGGCCCTTTCATTTCACGCCAGCGCTGACGTACCTCAAGGCGGAAGCGGTCAAAGTGCGACTCAAAATAGCGCACTTCGCCCAGCTCGCCGTCCGCTAACAGGGCTTTCAGCGTCAGGAAATCACTATCCCAGCGGCGGTTATGAAACACGGACAGCAACAGCCCTTTGGCTTTCGCCAACGCATCCAGTTCATGTGCTTGTGACAACGTCACGGTAAAGGGTTTATCCACGACCACATGTTTACCCGCATTCAGCGCCGCTTTGGCCAGAGGGAAGTGAGTATCATTGGGTGTGGGGATAACAATCATTTGTAGGCTGGGATCGTCCAACAGCGCCTGAGGATCGGCCACCACCTTCACGGATGGCCAATCGGCATTGACTTTGCTGGCATCGCTGCTGGAGATGGCTGCCAGTTCAACATCCGGCGTGCCCGCAATCAGCGGAGCATGAAATGTTTTACTGGCAAAGCCATATCCAATGAGTCCAACTCGCAGTTTCTCGCTCATTCCTTTTCCTCTTTATTCGCTAACCAGACTGATTTAAGACTAATAGTCTCGTCAGAACAAGGAGGATTCCCCTTAAAATCAGGAGACTGTGCTGCGGGCCGCGGTCCAGGCGCTCTGACTGGCTAAATTATCGTGCACATCCTGATTACGTCGGCGGAAATCACTTGGGCTAACGCCGACGCGTTTACGGAAGACTCGTGAAAAATAAAGTTGATCGTCGTAGCCCACTTCACGACCAATGCTGGCGATAGGTTCCTGAGTGGTTTGCAGCAGCAGCTTTGCTCTTATCACCCGCTGATCTTCGCGCCAGCGAAGCAGGTTGACGCCCATCTGCTCACGGAACAGGTGCGCCAGCCGTGAAGGCGATAAGCACACGTGACGAGCCACTTCTTCAATTTTCACCTCGCTGGCGAGATGATTATTGACGTACTGGCAGGCTTCAATGATGCGCGGATCGCGAATTTGCTGATGATTACGCGGATCTTCTTCCACCGCGCGCAGCAACAGACGTTCCAGCAGATTCATCGCCAGCTCTTCGGCAAAGCGGCGCGAGGAGTTATGGGTTTGTTCAATGGTGGCAAACAGGCGATCAAACTCGCCACGCAGCGATTCGGGTAACCGCAGGCGTCCGACGCCTTCCTGTTCATCCTGCCAGCGCAGCCAGTCATGCCAGTAAGCGCGCGGGCGGAAATAGACCCAACGATGAAACCACTGCGGGCTGTCGGGTGCACGACCGTAATAATGGGCGGTTTTAGGCTGGAACAACAGCATTTCGCCAGGTTCACAATCAAAGGCTTTTTCGCCATCAAATACCCGGCCTTTGCCTTTAATGGTCAGGTTAAGAATATAGCCCTTCATGCCGTGTGGGCGATCAATAAAGAAATCCAGCGGACCATCCGCGGTAATAGGCGTTAAACCCGCCACCAGCCAGGCATTAAACGAATATCCAGGCAGCAAAGGGTTTTGCTGCTCTGCCGGTAATTCACGGTGATACATAACGTCCTCACTTCGTCGTTGATTGATCACGCGCGGACGCCTTTCGCGTCCGCGGGAAGGTTTCACGCCAAATCAGACTTTATTCTTTTGTTTGTAGCGATCGAATATCACCGCTGCCAACAGTATCAAACCACGTACAACATACTGTGAGAATGGCGAGATATTTAATAAATTCATCGCATTCTCGACGGTGCCAAGAATAAGCACCCCGGCCACGACGTATGAAATCTTGCCGATGCCGCCCTTAAGGGACACGCCGCCCAGTACGCAGGCAGAAATCACCACCAGTTCATAACCGATGGAGGTCATGGGCTGGCCGCTGGTCATACGTGAGGCAAGAATGATGCCCGCAGCGGCGGAGACCAAACCTGACAGGATAAAAATAATGATGCGGGTTCGCACCACCGGTACGCCAGCCAGACGGGCGGCCTCTTCATTACCGCCGATGGCCAACGTATTACGACCAAAGGTGGTTTTGTTCAGCAGGAAGGCGAAAATCACCATGGTGGCCAGGGTGATCCAGATTGGCGCAGGCACGCCCAGCCAGTTAGCGAAGCCCAGAACAAAGAAACGCTCGTCTTCGATGCCCACTGCTTTACCATCCGAGAAGATATAAGCCAGGCCGCGCACAATCTGCATGGTCGCCAATGTGGTAATCAGGGCGTTGATCTTCAGCCGTGCAATCACAAAACCATTGATAAAGCCGGTTGCCATGCCCAGTACCAGCCCGGCACCGACGCCGATCCACAGGCTTTCGGTCATGTTGATGACCACGGCGGTCACCACGCCTGCACAGGCGATAACCGAGGCGACCGACAGGTCAAAATCACCCGAGGCCAGGCAGAACAGCATGCCGCAGGCGACCATGCCGGACATCGACATGGCCAACCCCAGGCCTTTCATATTGATAAAAGAGCCGAAGTTAGGCACAAAAACAGCACAGGCAATAAACAGCAGTGCAAAGACCACCAACATGCCGAAATTGTCCCAGATGCGACCAAGATGCAGACCACGGCGTGGTGCTACTGGCGGCGTATTAGATGTCGTGGATGAAGTCACGGTACTCTCCTGTCAGGCCACGGCGGCCGCTTGTGTCGTTTTAGGCATAGCCAGGCTCAGCGTCTGCTGCTCCGTAGCCTCGTCATGCAGTATTTCTCCGGCGATAGCGCCTTCACGCATCACAACAATGCGGTCGGCAAGGCCCATCACTTCCGGAAGATCGCTGGAGGCAAACAGCACCGCAATGCCTTTGTTTGCCAGTTCATAAATCAGGTTATAAATCTCGTGCTTGGCCCCAACGTCGATGCCGCGCGTTGGCTCATCCAGCAGGATCACTTTCATCTCCTCTGACAGCCAGCGCCCCAGAATGGCTTTTTGCTGGTTGCCCCCGGAGAGGTTCATGATCAGCTGATCGGCACTTGGGGTTTTAATATTGAGCGAGCGGATATGGCGGTCAGCATTGGTAGCTTCCCAGCCGTTTTTGATCAGGCACCCGGCGGTCAGGTTGTGGCGGCGTGCGCTGATATTGATATTGTCGCGGACCGAATGCACCGGAATGATGCCCTCGGCTTTGCGGTCTTCCGGGCACAACATCACTCCCGCACGAATCGCATCGATCGGTGCGCCGATCTTAATCAGCTCACCATCCAGCAATACACGCCCACCGCGCAGTCGCGTCGCCCCGAACAGCCCTTTTAGCAGTTCGCTGCGCCCTGCGCCGACCAGTCCAAACAAGCCGACAATTTCGCCCGCATGGACATTAAGCGAAATCGGCGTTCTGACGCCCTTCGCTTCAACATTTTGCAGCTCCAGCCGCACGGCCCCTTTTTCACGCGGGGAGTAACCATAAATATCGCCCAGATTACGTCCCACCATCGCCTGAACCAGATCGTCGTGATGCGTGTTTGCCATGTCCGTAAAGGTACGAACATAACGACCATCTTTAAACACGGTGATGGCGTCGCTGAGGGCAAAAATCTCTTCCATACGATGCGAAACATAAAGCACAACGCGCCCTTCCGCCCGCAGTTGACGGATGACGCGAAACAGATTGTCGATTTCCCGCGCGGACAGTGAACTGGTGGGCTCATCAAAGGCGATGATGCGCGCATTACGCGCCAGCGCTTTGGCAATTTCCACCATCTGCCACTGCCCCAGAGACAGATACTTCAGCGGCATGTCTGGATCGACATCCATGCCTAAATTTTTGAGTTGCAGGCCCGCTTCATAACGCAGCAGTTTTCGGTTTACCAACCCGCGCTTATGTGGCAACTGACCCAGATAGATGTTCTCTGCCACGCTCATTTCGGGGACTAAATGCAGTTCCTGGTAGATAATTGCGACACCCGCGTCCAGCGCGTCGGTGGTGTGCTGAAAATTAACCGGCTTTCCTTTGATGCGAATTTCGCCGCCGCTTGGCAGATAGCTGCCGCTGAGGATTTTAAGCAGTGTCGATTTACCGGCACCGTTCTCCCCCATCAGCGCATGCACCTGACCACCGTGGCACTCAAAAGAGATATCCTGTAACGCTTTCACGCCGGGAAAGGTTTTACTGATGCCATGAAACGACAGAAAGGCTGAATCAGTGTTCATGGTTTCTCCAATAAATAACGTTGATGAGTCGGGCCACCGGCAGTTTAGGGTTTATCCTGTTACCCATTGCAGTCACGTGGGAAACCCCTGCGTTCTCTGTGGCCCGATTACTTTACCTGTGCTGCCTGAGCAGCCTGTTGTTACATCAACCCTTTCTTCGCCAGCTCGGCTTTGAAGTTATCGCGGGTGATTAACACCACGTCGGTAACTTCGGTAAATTTCGGTGGTTCCTGACCTTTGCTCACCCAGTTGTAGAGCATCTGGCTGCTTTTATAACCGTGGATATCCGGGCTTGGCAGCAGAGAACCGTAGAAGCCGGTAGCGTTAGCTTTTGACAGTTCACTCACCGCATCCACACCGTTAATGCCGATACCGATGACGTCAGCGGCCTTAAAGCCCTGACCTTCTGTTGCGCGCACGCCGCCCAGCACGGTGTTATCGTTCATGCCGACAATCAGCCAGTGTTTCACTTCAGGATGCTGTACCAGCAGGGAGTTACCGGCATCGAATGCGCCGGGGATGTCATTAGACTTGGTTGGCACCTGATAGATCTGTTTTGCCGGGAATCCCGCAGCTTTCAACGCATCCATCGAGCCACCGGTGCGGCGACGGGCGGTATCCAGCTCGTTGGCGGTAATCGCCATCACAGCCGTATCTTTCGTGTCCCAGCCGCGTTTTTGCATTTCTTTATACAGTTCCTGACCCTGACGCTCACCGATCTTGGTCGCCGCCATCATGACTAATGGCACGGTATCCATTGGCTTGCCTTTGGCGTTAACAAACTGGTCATCCACTGCAATCACTTTCAGACCATAGCCGCGCGCCTTGGCCATAATGGCCGAGCCCAGTTTGGGGTCCGGTGTACAGATAACAAAACCTTTCGCGCCACTTGCCGCAAGGCTGTCGATGGCATTCAGGGTTTTTTCACCATCCGGAACGGCGATTTTAATCACGTCAAAGCCCAGATCTTTACCGGCCTTATCAGCGAACTTCCATTCTGTCTGGAACCACGGCTCCTCCGGTTGCTTGACCAGGAAGCCCAGCTTCATGGTTTCGGCGATAGCTGATTGTGACATAACCGCTGCCAGCCCAATGGCTGCCAACGCTTTAGTGAATTTATGCATGATGCTCTCCGGCGCTAGTTGTTTTATCGCTGTTAAAAACGAATTGGTGTAAACGTTACCAGTTAACTTTCTTTTTTGGGTACAGAAGTAAATCAGGACGTTAGCGCGAGCCGCGATGGGAGCCTGCTTAAACGTTGGCCTATTTTTAGCGGGAATGGAGAAGAAAAATGTAGAGCGGTATCACATCTTAAAATCACGACAGAATGATCCATACATTTAGCAAATTTAACCGTCTATTAACTTTTGCAATGGATCACAATTTCACTGCTCATGGCAGAAAAGTGCATATTCTCAGCCAGCCATGACTAACCGTTATTTCTTACACATCACAGGATAAGGAGGTTTATTCATAACAGGAGATTCAAATGCGTACTGAAGCCATCACCCTGGGACTGGACTTTGGTAGTGATTCGGTGCGTGCGCTGGCGGTGGATTGTCACTCTGGTCAGGAGCTGCAAAGTGCCGTGGCAAACTATGCACGCTGGCAGCAAGGACTTTACAGCGATCCTCACAGCAACCGCTTCCGCCACCATCCACAAGATTATATCGACGCCATGGAGCAGGCGATGCTCGGCGTATTAAATGCGCTGAGTGAAACGCAACGTGCGGCCGTCGTCGGCATCGGCGTTGACAGCACCGGCTCCACCCCGGCCCCTATCGATCGTGACGGCAACGTACTGGCTCTGCGGCCTGAGTTTGCTGAAAACCCGAATGCAATGTTTGTGCTGTGGAAAGATCACACGGCAATAGAAGAAGCCGAGGAAATCAACCAGCTTTGTCACAGTGGCCGCTTTACCGACTACAGCCGGTATATTGGCGGGATTTACTCTTCTGAATGGTTCTGGGCAAAAATCCTTCACGTTACCCGCAACGATGCTGCGGTGCGCGAGGCCGCCGTGTCCTGGGTTGAACTGTGCGACTGGGTACCGGCGCTGCTTAGCGATACCGTCGCCCCTGATAAACTGCGGCGTGGGCGCTGCGCGGCAGGACACAAAGCCCTGTGGCACGGTGACTGGAACGGGTTGCCCGATGTTGAATTCCTCAATGCGCTGGACCCCAGTCTGACTCAACAGCTGGATTCGCCGCTGTTTAAAGAGACCTGGACGGCGGAGTTGCCGGTGGGCACCCTGAGTGCCGAATGGTCACAGCGCCTGGGTTTATCACAGCAGGTCACCATTTCGGGCGGTGCGTTTGACTGTCACATGGGCGCAGTGGGCGCAGGCGCGCGGCCTTATACGCTGGTCAAAGTGATTGGCACCTCCACCTGCGACATTCTGATTGCTGACACCGAAAAAGTCGGCGATCGCGCCATTAAAGGCATATGCGGCCAGGTCGATGGCAGCGTGGTGCCTGGCGCAATAGGTCTGGAAGCCGGTCAGTCGGCATTTGGCGATATTTATGCCTGGTTCAGCCGCCTGCTGGGCTGGCCGTTACAGCAGGCAGCGCAGCAACATCCTGAACTCAAGCCGCAGTTGGCTGAGATGCAAAAGTCGCTGATCAAAAACCTGACTGACGCCTGGGCCGCTAATCCTCAGTTGGATCACCTGCCGGTGGTGCTGGACTGGTTCAATGGCCGCCGCACACCCAACGCCAATCAGCGTCTTAAAGGCGTGATTACCGATCTTAATCTCGGCACCGACGCGCCGGCCCTGTTTGGTGGCCTGATTGCAGCGACCGCCTTTGGCGCTCGCGCCATCATGGAGTGCTTCGAGCAACAGGCTATTCCGGTTGAGAACATTTTGACCCTGGGCGGTATTGCCCGTAAATCCCCCGCCATCATGCAGGCCTGCTGCGACGTGATGAACCGTCCGCTGGATATCGTCGCCTCGGATGAATGCTGTGCGCTGGGTGCGGCGATCTTCGCTGCCGTGGCCGCCGGTGTTCACCGCGACGTCGAGCAGGCACAGAAAGTGATGGCCAGCCCGATTGACGTCACGTTGCAGCCCGATCCGCAGCGCGTCGCGCGCTATCAGGAACTTTATCAACGCTATCAACAATGGTGCGTGACGGCAGAACCTCATTATGCCGCACGTTCCGCTTCCGCTAAGTAAAGGAGTGGTTTATGCAACAGTTCAACGTGTGGTTTGTCATTGGTACACAGCACCTCTACGGAGCGGAAACGTTACGTCAGGTTGAGCAGAATGCCCGTCAGGTGGTGGAAGGTTTAAATCAGGCGGGACTGCCTGTGCGCCTGGAACTGAAACCGCTGGTGAAATCGCCTGATGAAGCGCTGTCGCTGTGCCGCGACGCCAGTCACGATCAAAACTGTGTGGGTATCATTACCTGGCTGCATACTTTTTCGCCGGCCAAAATGTGGATCGGCGGTTTAAACGTATTAACGAAACCGTTATTGCAGTTTCATACACAGTTCAATGCTGAAATCCCGTGGGACAGCATGGACATGGACTTCATGAACCTGAACCAGACGGCCCACGGCGGTCGTGAGTTTGGCTTTATTGGCGCACGTATGGGCCTGCAACACAGCGTGGTGACCGGTCACTGGCAGGATAAACACAGCCAGCAGCGCGTTGCCAACTGGATGCGTGCCGCACTGGCTAAGCAGGCCAGTCAGAACCTGAAAGTGGCCCGTTTCGGCGATAACATGCGTGAAGTGGCCGTCACGGAAGGCGATAAAGTCGCCGCGCAAATCACGTTTGGCTATGCCGTCAACGGCTGGGGCGTGGGTGATTTGGTCGAGGTGATTAACAGCGTCAGCGATGGTGATGTTAACGCGCTGGTCGATGAGTACGAAAGCCACTACCGCTTTACCCCTGTGGCCGCCGTCGGCGGTGAAAAGCGTCAACATGTTCTGGATGCTGCACGCATTGAACTGGGCCTGAAGCGTTTTCTGGACGATGAAGGCTGTAAGGCGTTTACCACCAACTTCCAGACGCTCCATGGGATGACCCAGTTACCCGGTCTGGCGGTACAGCGCTTAATGGGCCAGGGTTATGGTTTTGCGGGCGAAGGCGACTGGAAAACGGCTGCCCTGCTGCGCATTTTCAAAGTGCTGGCGGGCGACCGTCCCGGCGGAACCTCCTTTATGGAGGATTACACCTACCACTTCTCACCGGGTAACGATTTAGTTCTGGGCTCACACATGCTGGAAGTGTGCCCGTCCATCGCGCTGGAAGAGAAACCGCTGATTGACGTTCAGTTCCTGGGCATTGGCGACAAAGCCGATCCGGCGCGCATGATCTTCTCGACACCCGCAGGCCGCGCGATCAACGCCAGCGTGATTGATATGGGTGACCGCTTCCGTCTGTTGGTCAACGTGGTGGATGCCATTGAACAGCCTAAACCGCTGCCAAAACTGCCTGTCGCCCGTGCGCTGTGGAAGGCTCAACCGTCACTGGCAACCGCCTCTGAAGCCTGGATTCTGGCCGGCGGCGCGCATCATACCGTGTTCAGTCAGGCATTAAGCCTGGATGATATGTATCTGTATGGTGAGATGCACGGCATTGAAGTGCTGGTTATAGATGAACATACCCGGTTGCCTGCTTTCAAAGATGCCCTGCGCTGGAACGATGCGTACTACCATATGAAACGTTAAGATTGCTGAGACGTTGCGAACGGGTCAGATTGCTGGCCCGTTTTCATGGTTCACCGGTTACTCCATAAATTCAAGCGTCTGCCCGTCAGGACTCATCACGTATATCACTCTGGTTCCCTTTAACGGGCCGGCAGCGATGGTCTGGGGTTGGCCCGGCGTCTTCCAGCCATGCAGTGAGACACGCTCCAGCAGTGCATCCAGATGTTCAACCCTGAAAGCCAGATGTGCATAGCCCGGCGCATAGGGAGGCGACGATTCATCCGGCACCGCAATATTGTCATATTGCAGGAGCTCTATTTTCATGCCTGCCAGTTCAACCAGTGCCATTTGCACATCCGCGCCTCGCGCTCCCGTTACCTCATCAATTATCGCGCCGGACATGTTCCCTTCACGTAACAGTGTGCCGCCCAGCACCGCTGTCCAGAAGTGCAAGGACTGCTTGATGTTTCTCACTGAAAACCCGACATGATCGTAACTTTTTATCATCTGATATAGCCTTTGCGTTGAGGAATCGAGCTTTTTAAGAATGTATCATTAGCTTCATCGGCATAAATCACAGGGCGTGCTTTGCCGGAGTCGATATAAAATCCAGGCAGCATAACCGTGACCGAAATAACAGAACGTCCAGGCTTCTGATCCCGCTCGATCCAGTCACAGAAGCCAGAATAATCATTCAGTCTGGCGTTGTCGTGAGGTGATGGCTATTTGGCAACAAGCCCGGCAGGTAAACGATTATCGGGACAATAGCGGTAAGTGACTGCGCCCTGACCTTGTCTGAAGGTAAACCGGTGATGATTAATCACCGTCAGGGTAAACGTATCGCTGACGTCAGGGCCAGCCCCCACACCGGCATCAATGCAACGCTGAGTGACAACATAGTTGCGGCCCTGAGCAGACTGAATATTCAGCTTGCAGGCGTGGGTATGCGCACTATTCAGTCCCACCCCGTCATAGTGTTTTATCCCGGCGTTCGCGGGGTCACGACACGATTGTGATGTATCGACATAAATGCCCTTTTGCAGCGCTAATACATCCTCCGCACAGGCCGGGGCGATAAACAGGACGGTCACTGAGGCTAAAATCATTTTTAAGCTGCTGACTTGCGCTCGCCCCTGAAAAATTTGTAGTGGTTTTTTTTGCATCCTCATCCTGCCGCTCCCTTTTCTGCCAGGTGATGCATCATCTGTTAAACATCAGACGATGGCTGGCATGCGTTCTGGACAGTAAATCCGGCGTTAAATGACCGGTTATCATTCATACGACTGCGCGTTAAATTCTAGCGGTTAAAAGGATAAGCAGGCTTTTTATCGCAATAATTTAGCGGATGATAATCTTTGACCCTGCGTATGCCGATATCGTTTTCAAACGTCAGGTAGGCTGTGTGCGGTTTTTTCGTCAGCACATTCGCCACAAGTTCGATAAAATGCGCTTTGTTGCCCTCTTGAGGATAGCGTTCGAAGATTTCCTCAAAAAATGACAGGGGGAACATGTCTGCGTTCATCCCTCCATCCATAAATGCCCCTAAATGTACCAGCGCGATTTCAGGTCTTTTACGTACGGGGATTTCCATACGCAAATTCACCGCTGAAACGGGTGAAACGGTGGCGAGAGTGGTCGAGCGGATTCGGGTAGATACTGCAAAAGGGATGCTGGAAAACGGGGTGGGCAATGTTGAAAAAGTCGCCAGGCTCTGCGGTTTTGGCAGTACCGGACGAATGAGGCGGGCATTTTTAAAATACTGGGATAAATCTTCCCAGGCCTTTAAATAACACCGGCCTTCTGGCGGGCAGCGCGACATCAGCCCTGCCCGTCGTTGTTCGGGTTTATCCTGGCTGACAAGGCATTTTTAAAATGACTGACGTGACAGCAACGGACTGTCGACCAGCACGCTATTGCGGTGGCTATACCCGTTAATAATATGCAACGTACTCAGGCGACCAATTTCGTAATGCGGCAACTGCACCGTCGACAAAGGCGGCAAAAACAGATTACCGATGCCAACCAGATTATCGTAACCCAGCACCGCAATATCCTGTGGGATACGTATTCCCTGCCCCAGCAACGTCTGATAAACCATAAACGCAATGCGGTCATTGCCACATATCACGGCATCGAACTGCGGCTGCCCCTGATGAATATGTGCCATCAGCATGTCCGGGATATCGCGGTAGTGCTCGTCACCATATTGCATATAACAATGATCAAGATTATCGGGGTTAATATTGGCTTCACGACAGGCCTGATCCAACCCCTTACGGCGGCGGCGCGTCGCCAGATGGTTGATCGGTAAATGCAGACAGAGCGGTCGGCGGTATCCTGCCGCGAGCAGTGACTGCACCGCGTGATACTGGCCTTGTTCGTCGTCAGGGATATAGCTGGCCACCGGCTCCCCTTTATTCTCACAATTCGCCAGCACGCAGGGATGCGTCAGTAGCTTGGGTGGCACGCTGACTTCGCGCAGTCCCATGGTCGTGAAGATGATACCGCCGGGTCGGTGTGCAAGAAGCAGATCGACAATATCATCGGGGTTATCATCTGAAAACATGTTCACCACGAAGCTGTTCCAGCCATACGCGCGCGCGGTTTCCTCAATGGACAGCGTGATCTCGACAGAAAAAGGCGTGGTGACCGTATCCAGCGCAAGCACACCAATCGTTTTGTTTTTGGCACCGACACGCCGAACCTGCCTGGCAGAAAGATCCGGCACATAGTTAAGCTGTAATATTGCCGCCTGCACCCTGGCAAGGGTTTCTGCCTTCACACGGTCAGGGTCATTCAGCACCCGCGATACCGTCATTAACGATACATTAGCCAGTCTGGCCACATCTTTTAAAGACGCCATACCTCTCCATTAAGCCTGCCCACGATTCCGGCCTGGTTTTCATGCATCCCGCTATTAACGGATGCTGTGCCACTACCCATGCCCTTACCTCAGCGTAAATCTCAGAAATATGCAAACCCGAATCAAAAAGTTGATCGAGGTCTCAACACATCGATGTTAACGTTAACTTTTGTGATTAACATCGACTATTGCACTCAAACGCAGTGTACACCACAAATGTTAACGTTACCATTCTGGCATATCCTTCTTATGAGATTATGTAGATGAAAAAACGGCCTTCCCGCAGCTATTTGCTACTCAGCGCACTGCTGTTCTTTTTCTTTATGACCTGGTCCTCTTCCAGTTCACTTCTCTCCATTTGGCTTCACCAGGAAGTCGGCCTTAAGGCGTCGCAAACCGGCATCATCTATTCGGTCTTATCCGTATCGGCCCTCTTTGCCCAGGTTTGTTATGGTTTTATTCAGGACCGACTGGGTCTGCGCAAACATCTGCTGTGGTTTATTACCGCCCTGCTGATTCTCTCCGGCCCTGCTTACCTGCTGTTTAGCTATTTGCTGAGTGTGAATATTCTGTTGGGTAGCCTGTTCGGTGGTGTGTTTATTGGCCTGACCTTTAACGGCGGTATCGGTGTGCTGGAATCCTATACCGAACGCGTTGCCCGTCAGAGCAGCTTCGAGTTTGGCCGGGCCAGGATGTGGGGCTCCCTCGGTTGGGCTATCGCCACGTTTTTTGCCGGGCTGCTGTTTAATATCAACCCCAATCTTAATTTCCTGGTGGCATCATGCTCCGGACTGGTTTTCTTCTGCCTGCTGGCGCGTTTGAAAGTGGCGGCCCCGGCAAGTATGGAGAAACTCGAAATCGGGGCTAAAAAAGTCTCGCTTGCCGATGCCTTTCGCCTGCTCACCCTGCCGCACTTCTGGGCGCTGATCTTTTTCGTAGTCGGCACCTGTATTTATGGCGTGTACGATCAGCAATTCCCGGTTTATTTCTCTTCTCAGTTTCCGACGTTAAAAGAAGGGAACGCCATGTTTGGCTATTTAAACTCCGTCCAGGTCTTTCTGGAGGCAGCAGGCATGTTTTGTGCGCCCTGGCTGGTTAACCGGATTGGCGCTAAAAACGGTTTGATATTCGCCGGTATGGTGATGGCGCTGCGCATGGTGGCATCAGGCCTGGTGGTAGGTCCGCTGCTGATTTCCATCACCAAACTGCTTCACGCTGTTGAACTCCCTATCCTGTTGGTCGCCATTTTTAAATATAACAGTCTGAATTTCGATAAGCGTCTGTCCTCCACGATCTATCTGGTGGGCTTCGCCTGTACCAGCTCAATTATTGGCACCGTGTTATCGCCGCTGGCGGGCTTTAGCTATGAGCGGTTTGGCTTTGCCCAGTCCTATCTGATTATGGGCATCATGGTGTTCTGCACGACGTTTATTTCCATTTTCCTTTTGCGCTCAACTAAGTCCTCCTCTGAGCCATCCTTGTTACAGCAAAACGCTGTGTAATTTATTGAGAATAAACACAATGACATCTTTATTAAAACAGGCTGAACAGGCACTTGAAACCTCGCAATCCGGGATTAATCCACGCTGGTATCCACGTTATCACCTTGCCGCTCGCGCAGGCTGGATGAACGACCCTAACGGCCTGGTCTGGTTTGAAGGCTGGTATCACGCGTTCTACCAGCATCACCCCTACTCCACAAAATGGGGACCGATGCACTGGGGGCACGCCCGCAGTCAAGATTTGGTGCACTGGGAGCATCTGCCGGTTGCGCTGGCACCGGAAGGCCCGGCAGACAAAGACGGCTGCTTCTCAGGCTCTGCCGTGGTGGACGGCGACACGCTGGCATTGATTTATACAGGCCATAAATTTCACGGACCCGCCGACACGGATGACAACCTCTATCAGGTTCAGTGCCTGGCCACCAGTCGCGACGGTATCCACTTTGAACGCCAGGGTTGCGTGATCGATACCCCGCCAGGCCTGCATCATTTCCGCGATCCCAAGGTATGGCGCGAAGGTGAGTTCTGGTACATGGTTGTCGGCTCCCGCGTCGAGGACACAGGTCAGGTGCGCCTGTATCGCTCCGCCGATCTGCGTGAATGGCACGACGAAGGTGTTTTTGCCGAGGCGGCAGACGGAATGGGCTTTATGTGGGAGTGCCCGGACTTCTTTTCCCTGGGCAATCGACGCGTCCTGATCTTCTCCCCGCAGGGGATCGCAGCGACAGGTTATCACCATCGCAATCTGTTTCAGAGCGGCTATTTGCTCGGCGAATGGCAACCCGGTGAAGCCTTCATCCATGATGGACAATTCATTGAGCTGGACCATGGTCACGATTTTTATGCGCCGCAAAGCTTCCTGACCCCGGATGGTCGCCGCATTGTCATCGGCTGGCTGGATATGTGGGAATCACCGATGCCCGAACAGCAGGACGGTTGGGCCGGGATGCTTTCTCTGCCGCGTGAGTTAAGCCTGGGCGATGATGACCGTGTGCGGATGAAGCCCGCGGCCGAGGTCGCCGCCCTGCGTGACCGTTATTATGCGGTCCCGGTGCGCGAGCTGAACAATCAAACCCTGTCTATCGGGGAACATGCCGAGGCGGTTGAAGTGCGGCTGGAATGGGATCTCAACGCGTCCTCGGCGGAGCAATATGGTCTTGCGTTAGGCGACGGGCTGCGAATTTACGTCGACAATCAGGCCCAACGGCTAATTGTCGAGCGTCGTTACCCGGAATTTTTGCTTGAGGGCACACGCAGCATTTCCCTGCCAGCAGACAAGCGACTGTCGCTGCAAATTTTCATTGACCGTTCCTCTGTGGAAGTGTTTGTCAATGCGGGCACCGCCTGCCTGAGTAGCCGAATTTACCCTCAGCCTGACAAGCGCGATTTAACGTTGTTTGCCCATAACGGCGTCGCCGCCTTAGAAGACGCTGGGTACTGGTCTCTGGACAGATAATTCCGTCCCGATCCGTAACGCCTCTTAGCTGCTGATTTTTTATTTCTGTCAGTCTCTGACTGGCTGCTCTCGCCTGAAATAATGAGACAGAAAAATGGATGAAATATTAACGCCGTTCCACCGGGTTAGTGTGATGAATAGAAAAAATAGGGTTTCGGGAAAAGAAACGCTGGCATTGATGCTGTCATTAGCGGCCTTTCCTGCTGTAGCCGAAAACACACCGGACTCGTCAAATGTTTATACCGGGAACTATCAAAGTTATTTTTATGATGAAACGGATAATCACCCTATCCGCACGGCGCCTGCTAAAAAGGAACCTGCGCCGCCGGTCAGCCACGTTTCCTCCTCGCCGGTTACGGTGGACAGGACAGCCGAACATGCCGCATCACCCGTGCCGGCGACCTTATCCCCTGCAGGCGAAAATAACATAACCGACCCTGAACTCAGCAGTAAGGTGGCTATGCCAGCAGATGTCAGCCTGCTGCGTTTAAGACAGGAAGATCCGCCAGTTCACTGGAACAGTATCGGCCGCAATATGGAGGCTGGCGGCTTACACGGCAACATTGGCACACAGATCGAAATTGATGATGTTCGCTGGCGTGATAAGAGTAAAAACAGCGGAAAGTTTAAGCTCGCAACCATACAGGCTTTTTTAAGGCATGATGAGTTACCAAACTGGTACTTTGGTTTCTGGAATGCCCGGGAAGACAGCTATAAAGGCCAGTTCAGTAATCAGAAATACGATGCCACCAATACGATTAATGAGTTTTTTGTTGGCCATATCTTTGAAACCTGGCGAGGTAATATAGGTACAGAAGCCATGATCGGTTCCGAAACAGCCACGAAACGCTGGAAGAATCGTTTTAAAGTCTGGCAGGACCTGCGACTCAGCAATAAATGGAGTCTTGCCGGTTATGCTTATGGCGAATATCAGCCCCAGGGCAATGAACCGGGAAATGGCGATCTTGAACAATATATTTTTGAAACTGAGCCGGCTATTCAATATCGCGTGAATCCGGATATGGGATTGTATTTACGGCCTTATTATTACTATAACCGTCAGGTACGTGAAAACTGGGGTGACATTGTTGAAGTGGAATGGAAAGTAACGGCCGGGCTTTGGCGAAACTGGTATCCGCTTTTAACCTCGCTGTATGTGGGCTTCGGTCAGGACAAAACCGAGAACGCCAGTAACGCCAACGAAGTTTTTTATAATGGCCGCTATAAATTTATCGGCGGCACCCTCAGCTATCCGGTGTTTGGTGAAGTCAGACTCTATGGTGAATTCAGAGCAGAATTTACGAAAGAAGACGGACTCTGGACATATAAAGGTCACTCATGGAATCCCTTTACCGTGGTTGGCGTGAATTATAACTTCTGATATTCAGGTGCAGCATGAAAAAATTAACGTTAGCGACATTCGTCGCACTGCTGACGCTTTCCGTTGGAAATACGCCAGTTTATTCACAACCCTCTAAAGAAACATTACAAAATAAAAGCATTACGCGAATTAATGGCTTTTTCCCGCGAGTGGAAGGCTCATTTATTGGCGATCCCATGCCGGTGTATAACAATGGCGAATTTGATATTTTTTATCTTAATGATGTCCGTGGCGGCAGTGACTTAGGCGTGCACGCGATTCATCTGCTGTCGAGTGCCAACTTATATGATTATCAAAACCACTCTGAAGTGATTCCCTACGTCAATAACGTTGACGACCCGGAACTGCTGTTGGGAACCGGATCGATCATTAAAGTCGGCGACACCTGGCATGCCTGGTATACCGCCCACAATGAAAACGTGTTTCCGGTGGAGTCCATTATGCACGCCACCAGTAAAGATCGTCTTCACTGGGTTAAACATCCCAATGACACCCTTCTGCCGGGCAATAAGTATCGCGGTAATGACTTCCGCGATCCTCACGTTGTCTGGATCGAAGAAAAAAAAGAATACTGGATGTTAATTACCACGCGTAGCAACGGCCGAGGGGTTATTGCCCGTTACCGTTCAACCGATTTAACAAACTGGGAAGACAGCGGTATCTTTTTCGATAATGACACTATCACCACGAACGCCAATCTCGAATGTCCGACGCTGGTGTTCTTCAACGGACGTTGGTATCTCAGCTTTAGCGATCAGTGGCCGCTGCGTCTGACACAGTACCGTGTCGCGGATAATCCGGAAGGGCCGTGGCGAAAAACGGATAATTATGTGGTCGATGGCTCAGGTTTTTACGCGGGAAAACTGGTACGCAAAAACGACCGCTTATTCGTTTTTGGTTGGATACCCACCAAAGCAGGAAACCGTGACAGCGGCAATATTGACTGGGCAGGGAATCTGGTTGTTCACGAGTTAATCGCGGAGCCTCAGGGCCAGCTCAAGAGTGTTATTCCGCAGGAATTGCAGACCGCCATCGACGCGAATCCAGGTCCGGTTACCACGCTGACAGAAAGTAAAACGCTAAAAACGACCACACAGTTCGCATCGCTACAGTCCTCTGTGTATCCGCCCCTGCCTAAACGCGCGGTGCTGACTGCCACCGTGGATATTCCCTCTGCCGGCATGGTTATGAGCTTTGGCCTTACTGACGACAGCATCAGTAAGGCCGGGCTGAACGTGGTGTTCAATAAGAGCAAAGGGAAAGTTTATTTTTTTAACTCTCCGCTGACCTCAATTCATCAGGACAATGCGGAATCCTGGGTAGATGTTCCGCTTGATGAAAAAATTGAGTTGCGCGTCCTGATACAAAACTCAATTGCTGTTTTTTACATCAACAATAAGGCGGCATTCAGTACCCGGATGTATTCCATGGAGGGGAAACCCTGGAGCATCAGCCTGCCTCAAAACGATCATTTTCACGCGACGTTGAAAATAAAAGAAATGATTTAATGGGATCGTATTATGAAAAAACATCATGCCCTGAGTATTATTTTTGCCCTGCTGTGTCCAACCCTGACCCATGCGAGCATGAGCGTCATGAAGGATTTATCAGGCACCGTTATTGCGGTCGATCCGTGGTCCTATCTGGATGAAGATATCATGTGGACCTCTGCCCGCTCATCAAACCCAGCCGGCGGTCGCGTTCATGGCCAGTTAAAAATGAAATATGCGATTGAGGATAACAACTGGCGTAACAGCCATTTTCATAACGGCAATGACTCACTCACCTTTGTGCAGGGTGTAATGCGTCATGATGCATTACCCGGCTGGTATTTGGCCTTTTCTGAAGGCCGAACCACCAATTATAACGGTACCTGGGAAGACCAGACTTACCTCAGCCAGAATCAGTGGACTCAACTTATTGTCGGCCACGAATATTTCTACAAACGTCTGCGCTACGGCTGGGATGTGATGGGCGGAAGTTCGTCTGTAGAGGACCGCTGGCAGGGGCGCGTCAAATTCTTTACCGATTTACGTTTAACAGACCGCCTCTCATTCTTTAATTATCTTTATCAGCAAATCGATCACCGCCGCAGTGGCGGTTCACAAAATGATCGTGATGTGCGTTCATTCCAGATTGAGCCGGGTATGCAATATATTATCAACAACACAACGGGCATCTGGTTTCGCCAGCAATTCGCCTCGGGAATTTTAGACAGAGAACAATGGGGCGATATAGATGAAAAAAGCTGGACCACATCCGTAGGCGTCTGGCATAACTGGGGAAAACTCTCTACAACCCTCAGCGGGGGATATGGACATTATAAGAAAAATAATGCCCAACCTGAGGATGGTGAAATATTCCAGAACACCCGCAGTCGGTTCCTGAAAGTGTCGATGAATTATCCGCTGACTACGCGCTTTACTGTTTCTGGCGAAGTCACGGGGGCATTGAAAAATCAGAGTGGCAGTTGGGTCACTCAAGGCGATGCGATCACTACCCGTTACACGTTGATGCTGGATTATAATTTTTAAACAGGGGCGTAAATCATTCGCGGTGTAAGGGAACGGATCGTGTTATTCGACGCTGCCGGACTTACGCCGCGAACCTGATCCCGATAGTGATAATGATGATAAATCTGAGGTTATGGAGAGATGATGGATAATGAGGCGTTCAGGTCAGTAATATCACTGTATGAAAGAAACGCTGCCGCATTTGCAAAACTGCGCGCCACCAACCTGTCAGAAAAACCCTGGCTGGACAGATTCCTCCATCATGTTCGTCCCAACGGACATATTCTGGATCTGGGATGTGGCAATGGAACGCCGATTGCCGGGTATCTGCTGAGCCGTGGGTTCCGTGTGACAGGCATTGACAGCTCTCCTTCAATGATTGCCCGCTGCAAAGAAACCTTTCCTGAACACACCTGGCAAGTGGCGGATATGCGGGAGCTGCAGTTGGGACATCGTTTCGATGGTATTCTTGCCTGGGACAGTTTTTTTCATCTCACCCGTGCCGATCAGCGGCAGATGTTTGCCATTTTTTCTGCGCATGCCAGTAAGGGCACCGCACTGATGTTTAACGCTGGCCCGGCGGACGGCGAAGCCATAGGTGAATTTCAGGGTGAGCCGCTTTATCATTCCAGCCTGTCGCCGCTTGAATACGCGTCACTCCTGCAACAGTACGATTTCCATATTGTGCATCATGTTGTCGAGGATCAGCAGTGCAATGGCCGGACATTATGGCTCGCAGCTAAAGATTAATCCTCCCGTTGCCACCCACAACAGCCCTTACTCGTCGCATTCTCGCCAGCATCATGTGTGAGTTTGCGCCAGCAGGCTGATGCCGTCTTGTCAGCAAGGGCCGCATTAATCGCATTGATATAAGCCTGTGGCTGTCGGGTTCTGCAACCAGCCCCATTCGCCTGACCGTTAATAATTCGCTATCATCCCTCCCTGCTCACTCCTCAGGCTTACTGATGTCTACGATCGTTGATACTTTTATTGCTCCGCCGTGCCACGAGGCGATAAACATTCTCTATGAGGATGACCATCTGGTGCTAATCGACAAGCCCAGTGGGCTACTGAGCCTGTCGGGTAAAAATCCACAAAACCTGGACTCGGTACATCATCGCCTGGTGCAGCTGTTTCCTGGCTGCACACTGGTTCACCGGCTGGATTTTGGTACCTCGGGGCTGATGGTCGTGGCGCGAAATAAAACCATTAACGCCGCGCTTTGCCAGCAATTCAGCGCGCGCGCCGTCACCAAGCAATACAGTGCGCTGCTGTGCGGGCATGTAACGGATGAGCAAGGTGTGATTGATGCCCCAATTGCCAAAGATGCGGCCCGCTTTCCACGGATGTCGATTTGCCCGCGCCATGGCAAACCAGCCCGGTCTGGTTACCAGGTTACTGAACGTTTATATCAAAAACGGGATGACGCCACGGCCCTTCCCCTGACCCGGGTGACGCTGACCCCGGAAACCGGACGCACACATCAGCTACGTATTCACTGCCAGCTGTTGGGTCATCCGATTCTGGGCTGTGATCTCTATGGCGGTCTTGATTTGCCGGGTACGCAGCAGACACCGCGGCTCATGCTTCATGCCAGTGAACTGCACTTTGTCCATCCCGTCAGTGGCACGCCGTTTCACGCTCGCTGCCCCAGCCCGTTTTAACGTACGTTAATCACACCGCTGGCCCGGCCGCCTTGCACTGCGCGGCACCGTCTCTTCGCATCGCACCGGATATCGGCTTATTTCAGCCGTAAGTTGTCCAGAAAGTCTGCGATCACGCTTGCAATCACCTGGCCGTGCGTTTCGAGCGCGAAGTGTCCGGTATCAAAGAAACGAATGTCCGCCGCAGGCAGATCCCGTTTCCACGCACGTGCGCCAGCAGGCAGGAAGAAGGGATCGTTCTTTCCCCACACCGCTAACAATGGCGGCTGATACTGGCGGAAGTAGTTCTGGAACACCGGATACATAGCAACATTTGACGCGTAATCCAGCAGCAGATCGAGTTGAATGTCCGCGTTACCCGGCCGCAGAATTTGCAGCCCTTCAAGCGTGTAACCATCGGGTGAGACACGACTTTTATCCGGCACGCCCTCAAGATATTGCCATTTGATGGAGGCGGGCGTTGGGAAGTCTTGCAGCGCATTGCGGTTCTCCTGAGTCGGTTCCTGCCAGTAGCGCTGAATCGGTTTCCAGCCCTCTCCCAGCCCTTCCTCGTAGGCGTTACCGTTCTGAGAAATAATGGCCGTGATCCGCTCCGGATGACTGACGGCAAGCCGCCAGCCGACAGGTGCGCCGTAGTCGTGCACCATCAGTGCATAGTTATTCAGCCTGAGCTGCTGTGTTAACTGTTCGATAGTCATCGCCAGTTGCTCGAAGGTGTAAGCGTACGCGTCCCGCGCGGGCGCTTCGGTAAACCCGAATGCAGGCAGGTCGGGAGCGATCACGTGATAGCGCCCAGCCAGTTGTGGAATCAGGTCTCTGAACATAAATGATGACCCCGCAAAGCCATGCAGTAACAGTATTGTTGGCCTGCTGGGATCGCCCGCTTCGCGATAAAACACATTGACGTCGCCGACCTGCTCGTAGCGGTATTTTACGCCATCCAGTTGCTGTGCATCGTTAACGTCGTGCGTACGCAAACTGTCTGTCGTCGTAATGGATTTTGAAGCCGCCATGATGTTTCCTTATGATGTAACCGTTAAAGTTGTTATTTGAAGGTTACGATCTTATTTGCTAACCTGTCAAATATGTTTTTAACAGTTACAGGCAGCTATGAATCCCGATCTCAACACCCACGACTTCCTTTTCCTGGCGGATAACCTCGCACTGGACTTTATCAATAGTGAATACGGCGTGGACGAGCAGCGACATGACGGTTTCAGCGACGATCGACGCGTGATGCTCTGGCTGGAGATGGCAGGGATCTGGCCGGATGGCGCGCCTTTGCAGGCATCTGATGGGCTGTTACATGAAGCGCGGGCGCTGCGCCATAGTGCACGTGCATTAGTCGATGCTGCGATGAATGGCTTATCTGCGGACCTGACTGTTCTTAACAGGCTCTATAAGGACGGGCGCCCGACGGAGCGACTGGCGTGGGATGATGACGCGCAGCGATACCAGATCGCGGTTAGCCACGAGGAGATAAGTACAGCCACCCTACTTTGGCCCGTGGTCAACGCACTGGTCGAGCTTGTTGTCAGTGACAGCTTTACGTACGTGCGCCAGTGTGAAGCACATGACTGTATCCTGCTTTTCCATGACCTCAGTAAATCGCACCGCCGCCGCTGGTGCAGCATGGCGACCTGTGGCAATCGCATGAAAGTCGCGGCGTTTCGATCCCGAAAGCGATCGGATCAGGCTTGATTATGTATCCCGGCTCGCCTGAGGATGCCGGGACGATGTTATCGATGCTCAATACCGATAAATGCGCGGTCAACCTGGCCCAGGGTAATGCGCCCTGCCGCCGCCGTCCGAGCGGCAAACGGCGCGAGCCCTGCGGCGAGAGTGCACAGCACTTTGCTGCAAGGCTCAGCGGTTATCCCGCCTGATTGCAGTCATTACCACATCAGATCATCGGGTACTTTGAAATCAGCATAAGGATCGTCTTCATCCTGCGCTTCCTGACTCAGCGCACTGTTTAAGACGATACTGTTCGCATCACGTTGGGCAATTTTATCGGCAACGCTCGCGGGGATAATGGCGTAATGACTCTCTTCGCTGTTGTCTGCCTGCAAACGCGCAATCGCCAGACGGCCACTAATAAGCTGTGACTGGGTCAGCTTATCGACCATTATCTTTTTAATCAGATTATTATCGGTGAAGTTAAAACCAATATTGCCTTTAGAAATGTCGATTTTATTCATTTCGATCAGCTGCTTCACCTGCGCCTTATATTCTTTTGAAAGCGCGGCCTGCCGGTGTTGTTCATTGAGCTGTTTGTCGCGTTCAAGCTGGGCTTTTTTGTTTTCTTCCACAGCTTCGCGCGCCTCGCGGGCCTGAACACGCGATTTTTTGGCCGTTCTCTGGACCTTGTCCATTTTCTTACTGGTGACCAATCCCGCTTTTAACAGCTGCTCTTGTAAGGTGAGTTTTGCCATCTTCGTCTCTGAATCTGATAAGGAATGGGCGGGATTATACCTGAGGCGGTGTCAGATTGCAGACGCTGATGTGGTGCGCGCTTAAGATCGGAGAGTCAGTTTTACATGTGTAGCGGGTTACTGCAATTCACCTGGTGTGAAGGGTGTCGTTGTCGATGCCACCGGCGATGTTGTGATAGCGAGCGAGGTTCCTGCAGTTCACACTATCCTGGCAACGGGTTTATCAAACAGGCTGTGGTCTTCTGCGCCCGTTGTGGTTATCCCGCCACATGTCATTTTATCGGCCTGCGTCAGGTAACGTCCTCAGTTGATACAGGATTTCTTTGTGAATGCGTTCTGCCCTGATTATCCGTAAAGCACCCGCCAGTCAGGAGCATGTTATCCCCTCCCTTCATCGTCACTGCTCTCAACGTCTGCCGTCTGCGCCATCACCGCACTGTCGACACTGAATATCTGATCCGGCAGCGTGAACCCCCGCAGTTCCAGCAGCGCCAGCGGACCTTTTCCGAGTTGTGAGCGCAGCACCCACTGCAGGGTTCGGCCATCCGGCGCGCTGAAGCTCATCATCCACTGGCTTCGGTCAAGCTGCTCGCGTTTCCCCTTCTCCAGCCAGCGAATCAGCCCCCAGGTTCCGCTGTAGTCCCCGAACAGGCGCGCTCCGGCATTGACCGTGCTCCAGGTCAGCATCGTCCCCGGCCTGTAGGTGTCGCCCGGCCAGCGAAAGCGCTGCCAGTCGGCCATCTGGTTAAAGTAGTGCAGCTTTTGTCCGTCAATGGTCAGCTGAGTTTCCACCACCTGCGGCACAGGACGCGCCTGCAGCTCAAAGCTGATGCCCTGGCTGCCATCGGTGAACAGAATGTCCGACAGCTGGCTCAGCTGATTAATCGCCCGCAGGAAGGCCGGGTTAACGCTCAGCCCCTGGCTGTTGACCCTGTCAGTTATCCACTGGCTGCCCTCTTTGTGCAGCACGCCACTGAGTTCCGTGTTCAGGAAGCGCTCAATGCGCCCGCTGTCCCTGCGCACAAACTCCGCCAGCATCGGCAGAGAGGCGTCACTTTTGCTGGCGGCAAACGGGAAACGTCCGTCGAAGGCGGTGTGCCAGTTTGCCACCACGGAGCGGCGCCACTTGTCATTGAGGCTGGCTGCCGACGGCTGAAGTACGGTTTCCCAGGCCCGGGTCAGCGGCTGCACAAACATCGTGTTGCCGAAGCCGCTCCACGCCTCGCCCAGGCTTGCCGACATCAGGCTGCCGTACTGCCGGGTGTCGGTGAGGTCGACGCTTTTGCCCCGGAATACGGTCTGCGCCAGGGTCTGCATCATCGCCTGCGGGTCAGAAGCACCGGCCACCTGTTGCAGGCGCAGACGCACGCGGGTGATGCGGGTCAGATACGTCTGCAGGCTCAGTGAAGTGTCAGCCGACATCACATGGCTGCCTTTATTTTTCCCCAGAAGCTGAAGCAGCGGCCCGAAGGTTTCACCGAGCGGCCCCTGTGGGCCTGACGCGGACGGGTCAGTCTCGGGGTTGTCTTTCCCGCCTACAAGGTCTTTAGCCGATTTGATGAGGGCGTCCGGGAGGCCTTCGCTTTGCTGGCCGGTCTGCCCCTGCCAGGCGATAGTATTCATCAGGGCAATCAGCGGCGACTGACGGACATCGCTCATCAGCGTCAGCTGGTCGGTAACGTCCGCAATGTTGCTGGCCGGATTCCAGTGCAGGCTGTTGAGGAAGCTCAGCCAGCTGCCGGCAAAGTCGCTGAAGTAACGCTGCGTCAGACGCGCCTTCAGGGCTTCCGGCGACAGGTCTGCGGAGACGGCACTGCGGCTGTCGCTCAGCACCCAGTCGATTTCATCCCGGCGCGAACGTGCGGCATTTTCGACAGCCTGCTGAATCCCGCCTTCCCAGGCCTGGCGGGTGAACATGCCCGGCACCACTTCCCCGGTGGTGAACAGTCGCCGCGCATCGGTACCGCCGGTCATGTCTTCCAGAGAGACATCGGCGAAGTGACGACGCACGGATTTGAGCATGTTTTCATACAGGGTGCTTTCGGCGTTACGCCGTCCGATTTGCTGTAACAGTACCTGGCGGCTCTGGCTGACCAGCTGCGCATCCGGCGTGATTTTCCACTGTGGCTGTTCAGGCAGTCCGGTGATGTGGAAGGCCCACAGGTCCGGCGACAGGCTCTGCCACAGGGCGGCTGAAATGCCCTGCCGCGCCGGCTGCACGGCCTTCATGGTCCGGGCGTAGAACGCGCCGTCGGCTTTATCCGGACGGGCCATCATCAGCCAGGCTTTCAGCTGGTCATAGCCCGGCTTCGCCAGCGCTGCCCGCTGGTCACTGTCGGGGGCGGCGTTCACCAGCGCGCTGAGCTTCTGCATCAGGGCGGCGTTTGCCGGGTCGCGTATCAGGCGGTTGTTCGCCACGCCGTACCAGGGCAGCATCGCGCTGAGCAGCTGCGTGTTGTGGTCCAGACCGAAGCGCTGATACCAGGGGGCGCCCTCCTGGATGCGGTGCTGCAGGCGGCCGGCCGCGTTACGCAGCGTATGCAGGGCCGTCAGCTGGTCATCCGATACGGAAGGATGCTCCACCAGGGCATGCGCCTGCTGCGCAACGGAGATAATCTGCTGGCGGTTGACGGCAAACGACAGCAGCAGCCCCGCTCCCCAGGCACCCATGATGGCCATCAGCGTCCCGCCGGTCGCCTGTTCCCACGGCACAGCGACACGCCGGCCGCGTACGCGGGCACAGTCGTCCACAATGCCCTGCCAGGTCACCGGCAGGGTCAGGGCATGGCGTTGTGATTCAGGGCGGTATTTTTCTGTCATGGCAGCGTCAGGAGATTTAACTGCCCCGGACACATCAACGGGCGTATCCCGCGGCAGGCTGAACATCAGGCCGCGCAGCGGCACGCGCTGCTGAGAGGCAGCCAGCCATGGCACCAGTTGCTGAGCCCGGCGGGCGATACCGCCCTCTCTGAGGTGCCGGCCCAGGCGCAGCAGGAAGTCGTGGCTGTTGTTCTCCGCGACCTGGCTTATCCCCTGCACCCGCAGGGCCGGCAGCATCCGCTCAAGCTGGCGGACGATATCATCTTCGCTGGCGCGCAATGGGAACGTTGCCCCGACCGCCTGCTCAGGGCGCGTGGCCTGCGACCAGTCGCTGCTGCACAACTGCCACAGCCAGACCGGAGCGGAGTAGCGCAGCCGTTCGCTGATTTTCTCCAGCCCGCGAAGGTCGTTGTCGCTGATGTGTGGCGTCAGGTTAAGCGACGCAGGCATGACGCGGACAATCCCGTCCAGCGGGCGCCCGCGACGCAGCCTGCGCAGCGCGGTGTATTTTTCCTTATCGGGTTCAGCGGTGAGGCTGCCGCCGTAAATCAGCACGGTACGGTTGCCTTCCAGCCACTGCTGCTGCTGCAGGCCGGGAACCAGCTGTTCGATTGCGGCTTCGTCGCCGGTGATTAACAGCAGGCGGACTTTATGGCACCAGAAGAGGTTATAGCGTGTACGAAGATATGTCTTCAGCTGTCCATAAGCCCTTCCACCACCGGTAACTTTTGCGGGTTTACGCTTGCAGGATGCTGGCAGGCGAACCTTGTCCTTAACCAGTAACCGTAAAGCCATAAACCCCAGTACCAGTAGGCTGAGCGCAATGCCCCAGACGATAAAGCCAGAAACAATAAGCGGGCGCAGCATTTCCCATTCCGTTGAACGTTCGGTCGCCCATAGCCACCATGCCAGTCCACCCAGCAGTACCAGTAGGGTGGTCATAGCAATACAGACCGTTGCCGTGGCTGCCACAGAGATGGCAGCAGGTTTATTGGTGTTGTCCATCAGGTTTTACAATTCCAGTTGCGAGGGTATTCATCGGGTCGCGGGCAATCCAGCCGCACGGCTGTTGGTGGTGGGAGGCATAGATTGCCGCCAGCGATAAAACGATCAAAGCGTCCATATCGCCGATATCCCCCCAGTTGACGTCCTGCAAATGCTGGCTGACATCCCAGCCACTGCTCGCCAGCGCCTCGGTGCCGGGCAGGGAAAACAACGTACAGGCTTCTGGAGGATCTTTCAGTTCACTTTGTTCCAGTGAACGGGCGAGAACTGTGAGCAAAACATCACCTTGCTCCGGCGAAAAAGTTTCACCACGCGTCAACTGTACCGGGCCATTACGTCCGGCCAGCCACAGTACGGCAGATTCTCCGGCGGGACGCGCTATACCTTGCTGCGCCGCGATCACCTGACACCCGGCTATAAGTATCGTGTCCTCGGGTTTGGCTTCAGCAAGATCTCTCGCTATCTCTGTCAGAGTGGCTTCCCCATGCCAGGGTTCAGGCCGCGCTGGCAGCGCGATTTCCGGGAAAGCCATCGACATCTTTTCGCGAAATGCCTGCCAGGTGATATCAGTACCCTGCCAGTAACAACGCAGCGGAGGAGAGAGTTTTTGTTCAGTTCGCTGCTTTTGCCACGCAATAACCAGCAGTTCCGCAAGCCGTTTTTCGCGCGTGACAGCATCTGTGGCCAAAATTTGTGGCAATCTCAATGCACTGCCGCCCTCCTCTTTTTTTTCCTCCGGTGGGCGTTGTTCACGATTAAGTACACGCAGCCAGTCAATTGGGCGCGTACCCGCTGGCCCCAGCAATACGACTTCTTTTAACCAGAACGGCTGACGATGCTGCGCCCACCACTGCTGCTGTTCATATTCCACCAACTGATAGTAGAGAGCAGCGTTATGCATGCTGACACGATAGTACAACAACCGCACAAGCCAGCCTGTGCCCGCCAGCAGCAGTGCCACAAGTATACTGTTGGCAACAAGCGAACTTTTGCCTTGGGCTGATGGCAATAGCGCCCCAGCGCCGCCGCAGAACAGCACCAGCAGTGCCATGGCCGACAGCCACCTGGCTGTACCGGGCGGACGTGCCGTTTTGTACGCCGGATAATCAGGTTCGGGCCTCATTGTTCAATACCGCAGTCAGGAAATGAGCTGACCAGCGTACAGCCGCAGGTACAGCGGTGGCCATGCAGCGCTACCGGCTGTCCATCAACCGTGGTCAATGCGCTACCTTCAGCAATGGTGGTCACACCGTGTTTGTTACAGCGAACCGGGTCCCCCTTACAGGCAAACCCCTTACCAAAACACTGGTAATGCCCGCCTAATACCTTGCCACCATATTCCCTCAGGCTGTCTCCTTTCCGGATGACTTTACTCATCAGTTCTCCTTTCCTTATTCTGTCTCAGGCAGTTGCCGTCAGTACCTGCTCAAGCCAGCTGGCCGGGATCGCAGCCTGCGCCCGCGCCAGCTGTTGTTCAGCCACAAGCGCTTTTCGCTGTGCAACCACTACGCCCGGCTCCCGGGTAAATGCCCGCTGCTGTTCCCCGCCCGGCAGTTCCGGCACGGGTTCACCGGTGATCTGATCCAGCACTTCAACCTGCAGCGTTCGTACGGCGCCTGTCGCGGCCAGCCCTGCCAGCTTTCCGGTCAGGGTCTTTTGTCTGAAGCTCAGCACAACACCTGTGGTCAGGGTGGCAAACCCGATAAGATCCCCGGCGATCACCAGCGGTGACAGGGACTTATTACATTTGTCGCTGAAATAAATCATCCGGTAGCGGAAGTAGCCGCCCCACATCTCGCGCGAACCCAGCGCAGCGTGCATAAACCAGGCACGCGAGTCGTGCACCTGGTCGTCGAATAAGGCCCTGACCAGCCCGGAGGGCTGTCCGGCATTACTGGCCTCACCGGCGGCAGGGAACAGGACTGACACCCGCGCGTCTCCGTCAGCCTTCATTCGCCGGTATTCCCGGGGTTCATCATCGGTATTGAGCACGAAAATCATCGGCTGCAGCACGGTATCCAGCACCACCTGCGCCAGGTTCTCCGGGATACGGTAACCGTCGTGGTAATCCTTACCAAACTCCTTCGCCGCTTCAAACAACTGGGTCTGCGCCATATCCGGGTCAAAATCCTTGATGCCCGGATAGAGCACAAGCTCATCCATCCTGTCGGCAGACTGTTTTGCTATCTGGTCCTGACGCTTTTCAAGTACCTTTCGCTGCTTTTCATCCCGTGCTTCTTCTGCCGCCTTGCTCGCGGCGGGCAGTGCTTCGGTATTGGTGGCGCGCTGGTAGAATGGCGTTTTCAGCATCGAACCTCTGGCATAGCGCTCGATACGCCAGGCGGTGATCCACGCAATCTGGTTTTCAACGACGGTTTCCAGACTGCCGCTGGCGCGCGGTGGTTCGTATTGGGAGGCCTCTTCAGGCGTGATTTTTTCTGGTGTGGTCAGGTTCAGGGTGAGTTCGCGCCAGGCGTTGAAGCGATTGACAAGTACATCAGAAACTAAAAATTGAGAAATAAGATCAATAGGCATGATTCGCCAATTATCTGTAGATGATTCTGGTAATACATCCTGCGGTACTTTTAGGGGTGCTCCAATCCCGAAAGCAGAGGAGTATAGATCCTGCAAAATAATCTGAGATAGAAACAATCCATCGTGTTCAGCATTAGCCTTCCCCTGATCTCCTGGCGGATACCCACCACCAATATCCGAGTGCATCCCCGGGTAAACCACCTCAGTGGCATAGGGCGGGTATTTGCCGTCACTCCGGCGCACCGAGTCCAGCGGAAAGCAGAGGCGCTGCTCATGCCCGGACACCAGATGCACGCATTTTTTTATCAAACCGCCATAGGTTTTATCGTCCGGCAGCTCCATCGTGTCGTCAGCCCAGGACATATGCCCCTCTGCAACCGGCACAACGTGCGCTATCCCAACGGAGGCTACAGTATCCAGCAGCCCGAGAAACTCCACGCTGACGGGCAACTGCATCTCACCGATCTGCAGGCACTGTGGGGGTTTTTCGCCTTCCGCTTTTGGTGGGGGAAGCAGTTCGCTCAGCCAGCGAACAAACGTACGCGCAGCGGCGGCACCGCGGGAAAAACCGTAAACGTACAGTTTGATACCCAGCAGCTTCGGTTTGCCCGGCTCCGGCTGCGTGAGCAGTGGTTTCAGTTGCGGGGCTAACTCATTCAGTAAACGACTGAACTCTTCATAACGGTTGTGGCTTCCGCCAGACCACAGCCGGTTCCAGCTGGTGCCCATTTTGCTGATGGACTGTCGACTCTCTGCGGTGCTCAGCCACTCTTCAGTTGCGGTAAATTTCAGTACATCAATAATGCGCAGCAGCGACCAGTTAATGCGCTCTTCACCCTTAGTAGCCCCCACCAGTCCCATGGTGGAATAGTCCGGGTCGTTCACTTCCGGGAAAGGGGTACCCACTCCGGGCATGTAAAACTTAAAATATTTCCCGCCACCGTCTTCAGCATCATCTAACAGCGTTGCCTGCCCGCCAGTCGGTACCCCACCCGCCGTACCGGTTCCAATAGTTGCGCGAAACAACCGCGCGATATTGGTCGGATGCTTCGGGTCAGCCAGCAGCAGGTCATTGTTCAGGTTATTACCCGTACCGTCGAAAAACAGACTGATATGCAGCGTCTTGCAGCAAGGCGGCTCGACACGTCGCCCGGCCGCCAGACACAGTTCCTGGCGGTAGAGCCGCTCGGCGCTGTTCTGCTGATGGCAATTCTGACCAACTTGCAGTGCCTGCGTCGGCAGGCGTCCCTGGGCCGGAAACGGCGGTGGAACCCAGGCTAAATCGGTTTCCGTTATTTCGGACATACTTTGGGCTCCTTCATCCTGAGGGGCTCTTTTATCGGGTAATTGGCATTTCTCGGTGACCAGCAACTGGTCGTCACCTTCACGTCATCGCAGGGCAAAAAATGCACCGTGATGCCGCAGACGTTCTGGCCGTTATAGTCGGGTACCGGGACGGTTTTGCTGTGCTGACGGTTCTGGGCTTTCATTTTTTTTTCCCAGTCCAGATATTTTTCAGTATCTGCAAACCCGGGAAAACCTTTTGACCCCCCCTCCCCGGTTTCCCAGTCAACACGCACCGTCATGCCCGGCGTCCAGCGGGCGGGCACGCTGTAGCAGCAGCCGCCACCGCCGCCCTGGAACGGACCGATAATGTCGATGCCCGACTGGTTATCGACACTGAAGTGGTTAATCGCCCATTTAGTGTGATTGATAGCTTTAATGGTGCCGCCACCACCTCCGGCCTGAGCGGCAGGCTGTGAGCAGCCGGTTAACAGCAGCAGGACCGCCAGCAGCGGGGTTAATACTGTGTGTTTCATCTGAGGTTCCCTGAAGAGGCAAAACTGAAGAGGTAGCAGTGGCGGCACCCGGGCTGACGCGGTTACCGTTATTTCGGACATACTTTGGGCTCCTTCATCCTGAGGGGCTCTTTTATCGGGTAGGACGGACTGCCGTAGGTGTAACAACTCGTCGTGACCTTCACGTCATCGCAGGGTAAAAAATGCACCGTGATGCCGCAGACGTCCTGGCCGTTATAGTCGGGTACCGGGACGGTTTTACTGTGCTGCCGATGACTGGCTTTAATTTTTTTTTCCCATTCCAGATATTTGTCCCATTTTTCATATCCCGGGAAATCATCTGTCGATGCTTCCCCACTTTCCCAGTCAATACGCACCGTCATGCCCGGCGTCCAGCGGGCGGGCACACTATAGCAGCAGCCGCCACCGCCGCCCTGGAACGGGCCGATAATGTCGATGCCCGACTGGTTATCCACGCTGAAGTGGTTAATCGCCCATCTGGTGTGGTTGATGGCGTCAATGGTGCCGCCACCACCTCCACTGCCACCGGCCTGAGCGGCAGGCTGTGAGCAGCCGGTTAACAGCAGCAGGCCCGCCAGCAGCGGACTTAAGAATGCATGTTTCATCTGACTTTCCTTACAGAGGCGGGACTAAAGGGGAAATGGCGGCTGCACCCGGGCTGACGCGGTTTCCGTTATTTCGGACATACTTTGGGCTCCTTCATCCTGAGGGGCTCTTTTATCGGGTAGGACGGACTGCCGTAGGTGTAACAACTCGTCGTGACCTTCACGTCATCGCAGGGCAGAAAGTGCACCGTGATGCCGCAGACGTCCTGGCCGTTATAGTCGGGTACCGGGACGGTTTTGCTGTGCTGCCGTTTTTGTTCGTCAACCTTTGTCTTCCAGGCTTTGTATTTAGCTCTGTCAGCGAATCCTGGAAAACCTTTAGAACCACCAACCCCGGTTTCCCAGTCAATACGCACCGTCATGCCCGGTGTCCAGCGGGCGGGCACGCTGTAGCAGCAGCCTCCGCCACCGCCCTGGAACGGGCCGATAATGTCGATGCCCGACTGGTTATCCACGCTGAAGTGGTTAATCGCCCATTTAGTGTGGTTGATGGCGTCAATGGTGCCGCCGCCTCCGGCCTGAGCAGCAGGCTGAGAGCAGCCGGTTAACAACAGCAGGGCCGCCAGCAGCGGGGTTAATAGTGTGTGTTTCATCTGACGTTCCCTGAAGAGGCAAAACTGAAGAGATAGCGGTGGCAGCACCCGGGCTGACGCGGTTACCGTTATTTCGGACATACTTTGGGCTCCTTCATCCTGAGGGGCTCTTTTATCGGGTAGGACGGACTGCCGTAGGTGTAACAACTCGTCGTGACCTTCACGTCATCGCAGGGCAAAAAATGCACCGTGATGCCGCAGACGTCCTGACCGTTATAGTCGGGTACCGGGACGGTTTTGCTGTGCTGACGTTTTTGGGCTCTCATTTTCTTAGCCCAGGCAAGATATTTTTCTCGGTCCTGATAACCAGGAAATCCACCCATATCCCCCACCCCGGTTTCCCAGTCAACACGCACCGTCATGCCCGGCGTCCAGCGGGCGGGCACGCTGTAGCAGCAGCCTCCACCACCGCCCTGGAACGGACCGATAATGTCGATGCCCGACTGGTTATCGACACTGAAGTGGTTAATCGCCCATTTAGTGTGATTGATAGCTTTAATGGTGCCGCCACCACCTCCACTGCCACCTGCCTGAGCGGCAGGCTGTGAGCAGCCGGTTAACAGCAGCAGGGCCGCCAGCAGCGGGGTTAATACTGTGTGTTTCATCTGAGGTTCCTTGCAGAGGCGGGAATAAAGGGGACTCGCGGTGTTACCCATGCCAAATCTTTTTTATCTTTCTCAGACAGTTGCCGCCAGCACCTGCTCAAGCCAGCTGGCCGGGATCGCAGCCTGCGCCCGCGCCAGCTGTTGTTCAGCCACAAGCGCTTTTCGCTGTGCAACCACTACGCCCGGCTCCCGGGTAAATGCCCGCTGCTGTTCCCCGCCCGGCAGTTCCGGCACGGGTTCACCGGTGATCTGATCCAGCACTTCAACCTGCAGCGTTCGTACGGCGCCTGTCGCGGCCAGCCCTGCCAGCTTTCCGGTCAGGGTCTTTTGTCTGAAGCTCAGCACAACACCTGTGGTCAGGGTGGCAAACCCGATAAGATCCCCGGCGATCACCAGCGGCGACAGGGACTTATTACATTTGTCGCTGAAATAAATCATCCGGTAGCGGAAGTAGCCGCCCCACATCTCGCGCGAACCCAGCGCAGCGTGCATAAACCAGGCACGCGAGTCGTGCACCTGATCGTCGAATAAGGCCCTGACCAGCCCGGCGGGCTGTCCGGCATTACTGGGCTCACCGGCGGCAGGGAACAGGACTGACACCCGCGCGTCTCCGTCAGCCTTCATTCGCCGGTATTCCCGGGGTTCATCATCGGTATTGAGCACGAAAATCATCGGCTGGAGCACGGTATCCAGCACCACCTGCGCCAGGTTCTCCGGGATACGGTAACCGTCGTGGTAATCCTTACCAAACTCCTTCGCCGCTTCAAACAACTGGGTCTGCGCCATATCCGGGTCAAAATCCTTGATGCCCGGATAGAGCACAAGCTCATCCATCCTGTCGGCAGACTGTTTTGCTATCTGGTCCTGACGCTTTTCAAGTACCTTTCGCTGCTTTTCATCCCGTGCTTCTTCTGCCGCCTTGCGCGCGGCGGGCAGTGCTTCGGTATTGGTGGCGCGCTGGTAGAATGGCGTTTTCAGCATCGAACCTCTGGCATAGCGCTCGATACGCCAGGCGGTGATCCACGCAATCTGGTTTTCAACGACGGTTTCCAGACTGCCGCTGGCGCGCGGTGGTTCGTATTGTGAGGCCTCTTCGGGCGTGATTTTTTCTGGTGTGGTCAGGTTCAGGGTGAGTTCGCGCCAGGCGTTAAATCTTGATATCAATTCCGGTGCGACGACAAAATCTCTAACTTGCTCAGCATCAAGAGCGCGCCAACTGTCCTTTCCTAAACTCTCCGGTAAACTAGATTTATTGACTTTCAGTGGAGCACCAGAAGAAAAAGCGTTTGAATACAGGTCATGCAACACTATTTGCGACAGCAAATAGCTATCATGCTCAGCATTCGCTTTCCCCTGATCCCCTGGCGGATACCCACCGCCAATATCCGAGTGCATCCCCGGGTAAACCACTTCGGTGGCACAGGAAGGATACTTGCCGTCACCCCGGCGCACCGAGTCCAGCGGAAAGCAGAGACGCTGCTCATGCCCGGACACCAGATGCACGCATTTTTTTATCAGACCGCCATAGGTTTTATCGTCCGGCAGCTCCATGGTGCCATCTGCCCAGGACATATGCCCCTCGGCTATCGGCACAACGTGCGCTATCCCAACGGAGGCCACGGTATCCAGCAGCCCGAGAAACTCCACGCTGACGGGCAACTGCATCTCACCAATCTGCAGGCACTGTGGGGGTTTTTCGTCTTCCGCTTTTGGTGGGGGAAGCAGTTCGCTCAGCCAGCGAACAAACGTACGCGCAGCGGCGGCACCGCGGGAAAAACCGTAAATGTACAGTTTGATACCCAGCAGCTTCGGCTTGCCCGGCTCCGGCTGCGTGAGCAGTGGTTTCAGTTGCGGGGCTAACTCATTCAGTAAACGGCTGAACTCTTCATAACGGTTGTGGCTTCCGCCAGACCACAGCCGGTTCCAGCTGGTGCCCATTTTTTCTAGGGACTTACGGCTGGCACCCTCGGACAGTTTTATGCTGTTGTTTTCCGGGTCCTTACTTATGCGCATTAGCACATCAATAATACGCAGCAGCGCCCAGTTAATACGCTCCTCACCCTTGGTTGCACCCACCAGCCCCATAGTGGAATAATCCGGGTCGTTCACTTCCGGGAACGGAGTGCCCACACCGGGAATATAAAATTTGAAGTATTTGCCGCCGCTGTCGCTTGCCGAATCCAGCGGCATCCTGCTCGTATCAGATACGCCACCTGCTGTACCATCTCCAATAGTTGCGCGAAACAACCGCGCGATATTGGTCGGATGCTTCGGGTCAGCCAGCAGCATGTCATTGTTCAGGTTATTCCCCGTACCGTCGAAAAACAGACTGATATGCAGCGTCTTGCAGCATGGCGGCTCGACACGTCGCCCGGCCGCCAGACACAGTTCCTGGCGGTAGAGCCGCTCGGCGCTGTTCTGCTGATGGCAATTCTGACCAACTTGCAGTGCCTGCGTCGGCAGGCGCCCCTGGGCCGGAAACGGCGGTGGAACCCAGGCTAAATCGGTTTCCGTTATTTCGGACATACTTTGGGCTCCTTCATCCTGATGGGCTCTTTTATCGGGTAATTGGCATTTCTCGGTGACCAGCAACTGGTCGTCACCTTCACGTCATCGCAGGGCAAAAAATGCACCGTGATGCCGCAGACGTCCTGGCCGTTATAGTCGGGTACCGGGACGGTTTTGCTGTGTTGCCTATCGTTCTCTTTCATTTTGTCCCTCCACTCCCTATATTTTTTTGAATCTGCAAATCCAGGAAAACCTTCAGTGGACGCCTCCCCACTTTCCCAGTCAACACGCACCGTCATACCCGGTGTCCAGCGGGCGGGCACGCTGTAGCAGCAGCCTCCGCCACCGCCCTGGAACGGACCGATAATGTCGATGCCCGACTGGTTATCCACGCTGAAGTGGTTAATCGCCCATTTAGTGTGGTTGATGGCTTTAATGGTGCCGCCGCCACCTCCGGCCTGAGCAGCAGGCTGTGAGCAGCCGGTTAACAGCAGCAGGCCCGCCAGCAGCGGGGTTAATACTGTGTGTTTCATCTGAGGTTCCCTGCAGAGGCAAAACTGAAGAGATAGCGGTGGCGGCACCCGGGCTGACGCGGTTACCGTTATTTCGGACATACTTCCGGCTCCTTCATCCTGATGGGCTCTTTTATCGGGTAGTTGGCATTTCTCGGTGACCAGCAGCTGGTCGTGACCTTCACGTCATCGCAGGGCAAAAAGTGCACCGTGATGCCGCAGACGTCCTGGCCGTTATAGCCGGGAACCGGGACGGTTTTGCTGTGCTGCCGTTTTTGTTCGTCAACCTTTGTCTTCCAGGCTTTGTATTTAGCTCTGTCAGCGAATCCTGGAAAACCTTTAGAACCACCAACCCCGGTTTCCCAGTCAATACGCACCGTCATGCCCGGCGTCCAGCGGGCGGGCACGCTGTAGCAGCAGCCTCCGCCACCGCCCTGGAACGGGCCGATAATGTCGATGCCCGACTGGTTATCCACGCTGAAGTGGTTAATCGCCCATTTAGTGTGGTTGATGGCTTTAATGGTGCCGCCGCCACCTCCGGCCTGAGCGGCAGGCTGTGAGCAGCCGGTTAACAGCATCAGGGCCGCCAGCAGCGGGGTTAATACTGTGTGTTTCATCTGAGGTTCCTTACAGAGGCGGGACTAAAGGGGAAATGGCGGCTGCACCCGGGCTGAAGCGGTTTCCTTTCACTATTAGATCTTTACTTGTTTAGTAAGCCATTTTTCAATGACCCAGGCCTCGCGGGCTTCATCCAGAATAATGCCCTGGTTGGTTGCCTCCACCATGCCCTGATAACAATCAAAAAAAAGCGCTTGTTGTGATGTATACCTGACCGCTAGTGGTGCACTGTGGGACAGGAGGATCATGACATCGCAGACACACAGCAGGTGATCCAACTGGCGATCGCTGAGGTCGATTTTGGGAGGTTTTTCATTGCGATTCTGAGGCGTACTGTTACCTTTTATACCTCTTGAGTTGCCATCCATATCCTGCCAGGCCCAGAACAGGACAGGACGCAACAAAGGCTGTTGCTGTTCCTCTTTGAGAACGTGCGTAAAAAGCAGTGGGAAAATCCGCGTATCGTAAAATCGTAAAATTCCGCTCCGCCCTTCCTGCAGAATATCCATACACTGTGTGAGCCAGCCAGTCAGGGCAGAAAAAGGCCAGTGTGAACACAAGAGCAGCAAAGGAGACTGAACAGCGATCAACTGACTCATGTCCTTCAGCCACTGCATCTGTTGAGGATCATCGAGCGTAATGCGTGCAATCAGCGGCGCATCATCGACAATAAACGCTTCCGGAAGCCCATGATAAAGCGACTGCCACTCCACAGAGAGTGCGTCCAGTGCCGGTATCACGCTGAAATCCAGCCCAGCCTGATCAACAATAATATCAAGATAATCAGCCCCGGATGTCCGGCAAGTAACAGCGACTTCCTCAATCCATCGTGTGGTCATTTATGCCTCCCTGGGGACGAAGCCCTGCGCCAGCTCCCGGGCTTTTTTAAGGCACTCTTTACATATCGATGCCGGGAGTTCAGGCAGGGGGAAATTCTCGCTGTCTGGCCCCTGCAAATCGTGGAGGCCTTTGAGACTGATTAATCCCGGACCGTGAATGTGCACTTCCCCCTGTGGCGTAAGACGAATGTAAGCCCCACCGCAGCCCAGAGTGATGCCATTTTTAGCCGTTAACTGCAGGTGCCCTTGTGTTGACTGAACAGTGACATCATTAAGAGAAGTCAGCGACAGGACATCTCCATGTGACTCAATATTAAGCGGACCTTTAGCGGATACCAGCCGCATCCCTTCAAGCTGGGCAAGGATTGAGACAGAGTAGCTCGCGTTCACGGAATAGCGCTGTGCTGTGCTGACATTGACTTCGCCCAGACTCTGTAGATATAGCCCCTTCCCGCTATACATCAGACTCGTTTCCGGCGTGACGGCGGCAATACCTTTCGGTGCAGACAGCAACAAAGTAGGCTCTGTAAGCTCACTGGCACCGGAAACAAATTCGCTTAATGGCTCAGTATCAGGGGCAACGTTGTGGTGTGTCTGAGTAATCGTTCCCCATTTGGTTACCTGATTTAACGCTCCTTTCAACAGACTGATGGCCGGCTGCATCTCCAGCACCTGGCCCTGTGCTTTCGTCTGGCCATCAGCGCTGATGAATATCCCTTTGTGTGCCCGGATGGCTCCCCACTTATCCGTCCGCAGCTCAAAACCCTCACCGCGCTTCTGCTTCTCAGCATCCACTAAATGTCCGAGATTCAGCTGGCTCTTGCCGCCGTATTCGGTGGAAATCTTGATGTGCTCTTTACCGCGCTCGTCGTCAAGGCGGATTTTGTTGTTCGCCGGGGTGCGCAGCACGTTACGTTTGTAGTTGCGGATGGTCACGTGGTCACCGTGGGCCGAGTCGTGCAGCACGCCTGCGATGTACGGCCGGTCCGGGTTGCCGTCCTCAAAGCCAATCGCCACTTCCGTGCCCGCCAGCAGCGGCAGGTGCAGACCGTAGGTGTCCCCGGCATACTGGCGGGACTGGCGTACCCACAGGCTCTCGAACCCGGTTTCCCAGTTATCGCGGTCGAACAGCATGTTCACCCGGTAGCGGCCGTCTTTATCGATGTGGCCATAGGTGTCGTTTTCGGTGGTGCTGGTGACGCGCGCCGGTACGGTGCCGGCCATCACCGGGCGTGAGCCCGGCTCCGGGCGGAAGCAAAAATCCGTGCTGTCCGGGATGCCCTCAAAATGCACGCGAAAGTCTTCATCCCGCCGCGCCTGGCTGTGCATCGCCGTGATGACCACGCCCTGCGCAAATACCTCCGCCACTTCATAACCGCCGGTGACTTTCAGCACCTGACCCGGAGAGAGGGTCGGGCAGCTGGTGATGGCCCGGGTCTGCGTCTGGCCGTTCAGGTAACGCTCATGCCGGATGCGGGCATAAAACGCACCGGACTCCGGTGCCGGACTGCGGTCACAGGTACGGCCCGGTGACAGGTAGTTATCCGCCCAGTGGTAGGCATCGCCGTAGGTGGTCGCATCCCCGCGGGTCACGTCCACCAGAGCGTTCATGTCTTCCGTGGCCTGACGGTAGTTGTAGTCCCGGGTGCTGACCTGCTTCTGCACCACGCTGTGATGACTCTCCATCCCCCACACCGAATCCACGCCCTGCGAGTGCTGCCCCGACGGCGGCACCGACGGCAGCGTCAGGCCTTTCTCATAGCCCTGCTGACCGTCGCAGAACTCCACCACGTCGATGTTCAGGCGCGTGTCGGTGGTGAAGCGGAACCAGATACCGACCTCGCCCAGCAGGCGGGTGATGAAGTGCAGGTCGTCCTCACCGTACTGCATCACCTGCTCACGGCGCGGGTACTCTTTTGACAGCGAGAACAGAAAATCCTGACCGCGCATGTTGTGGCGCCCGCGCAGGATTTTTTCCACAATCTGCGGCACCGACATGTCCTGGTAGATGGCGTTCTGGTGCGAACGGTCAAGCAGCGCCAGGCGCGGCCGGAGCGTCAGGGCATAGCGGGTTTCCTCTTTAGAAGTGCTGAGGCGCTCAAAGCCGGTCACCACGCCCTGAATCACCCGTAACGTCTGCTGCACTTTACTACCGAAACCCGTGTCAGCCGGGGCCTGCAGCGTCAGGGAACCGGGCTTCATCAGCATCATCTCTTTGCTGATGGCATGGTCTGTACAGGTGAATTCAATCCGGTAGCGGAACGGTCTGCTTAAGGCTTCATCGCCTTCAAAAGCCAGCACATCAAGCTCTGCGCCACATCCCTTCACCGAAAGCCGGTGGTGGTTGTGACTGAATCTTATGGGGGGATTGTTGCTCATATGTCCACTCCTTGTGTCCGGTCAATTTCCAACGAGACAGCGTCTTCCTCGCATCATTCCAGCGTCAGCGAGGTCAGCATCTGTTTTTCCGCTATATCAGTCAGCCACCTGACTCATTTCAGGCAGTATTTGCTGAGTCAACAGGCTGTTACCCGCCAGAGAAGCTAATAACCCTGCTTCCTGCACCACTTAAATGAATACTTTTCGAAAGCTACAGACGGTGTTGAGGTTTTTGTTTGCCGTGCCCGCCGCACAAATCCTGTCTGAGGACATCCCTATCCCATTCGTTGCGGCGCGCCAGTAACATCAGATGCCTTTACCCTGCTCCAGCAGTTTCAGCCGCCAGTGCTTAGGCAGCATTTCTGCGCACGCGGATTTGGCACAGGCAGACAGCGGCTTCCCTGGCATGGGCACAATAAGCATTCAAACGGTGTAACAGACTGGCTGGGTTTTCCATTTTTTGCTCTTCCGAAGGATTCCGGGCACGCTACCGCCCTTCGCTGTTTCCCGTTATGGGGAACTCACAGCGCGCGGGGTCAGGCAGACAGTTTTTTGCTCAACGTTCGAAAAGGTTCTCAGCCAAAAAGAAAGGCCGACAACTCCGGTATCTGTCTTGAAGCTTGCTCAGAAAAACCTTTCGTATTCACAACGTGAGACTGATTTTGTTTTCACCGCCTTTACCTGCACACGTATTTTTAACAGTCAGATGAGTTTTCGGTAATATTCGAAAACACCGGCGTTGAGGTTAGTTTTATTAACGATGAGTTTTTGCATATGACCAGGCGCCCGACGCCCTGGCCGTTACGGCAATCATCCCTCACCGGGCACCTCAGGGAGGGGATTTATTGCTTACCGGCTCCGGCTTTATGCAGATATTTTTTAGATGGGTACGTGCTTCTGACGCGTTATTCTGGAAATCTTTATCCATTACATTATCCTTGTATCGCTGTAAGCAGCCGGGACACCTCCGTGTCCTGCGGACAATAATAGGACAATCTTCAACCAGATATCAAATCAATAGATTATTGCGCTAATGTTATAATTTAATTGAATTTTTAATTCCAATTTTAACATTAATTTCTGTCAACTTTAAACAACCATAAAAACAAACAAAAAAATTTATTCACCAAAAATAAATGCAAATAACATCTTTATTAAAAATGTTGTAAACCTGACTGATGCGAGCGTTTTTTTAAAATCTTCTTTACCTGGCAGGAAAAGCCTCAACAGAAAACAAAGCAATGGAAATGCTGACGTATTAAATTACAGTTAAAAAACCATTTTTTTTAATTTTGATAAAAATAAATTAATTATGTACTGAAAACACAATTACACGCCTGACAGTCACATCGTCAACTACGATCACAGCATAAGCCAGTGCAGTAAAAAGCACGGCGCGCGCTGTATTACAAAACAACGAAAAGCGCATTCCAGAAGACAGCCCTGGCCTGACATTCATACATGCCAGAACCTTAATGCTGACCCATAACCGCTGGATTGCAGACGAAGGGTAACGGAACAGAAAAACGAAACCCTCGCTGAATGAGAGCCATTCATTCACCAAGGTAATCTGATATTCGGTTACAGAGAGAACTTATTAAGGAGTCTGTAAGGTGTAAAAGACAGGCACCAGAAGCATTGGCGAACACAACTATCCTGTTCGAAAGCGGCCAAAAGGACCAAAGAGACCCAGCGATGGGGTGCACCGGAATGCTTACAGGCTGCCAGTGCCTTGTTGAGAAAGGCGCTGGCAGTTCTGGCCCGAAGCTGTCAGACCTTGAGCAGTTTCACCGTGGCATCGATATCAATCTCATCCTCAGAGAAGATTAAGGTCGCCCCCTGAAAAGTGGTGATCGCCAGTTTCTTCAGCGTACGCATCTCATCGGCCTGGTCGGCTGATTTGGGTTTGATATTGTTCATCAGAATGCCCACAGACAGCACCGTATTTTCTTTATCAATGCGGCTACTGGCAGGGACTTCTTCGCTGTAAACCACAAAAGACTTAATGGCGGTAAGCTTAAGCCGCTCGCCCGCAATGAAGATGTATTTGCTTTCCGGCAGGACTTTCACCGCATAGGCCGACAGCCCTTTATTGTTCGTGGTGGGCTCAAACGTGACCGACGCATCTTTCTTAATCAGATCAGGGTTGGCGACCTTAATCACGTGAAAATAGCGGTTATCGCCGTTTTCATCTTTTATAAAGCCAAAGCCTTTATCCTGAAACCAGGTTGTGATTGTTCCATTCATCGCCATTACCGCCTACCTAATCGTTAATCTACTCATTTTTTTCAGCGCGCAGTGTAAAACACAATGCAGGCGCAAACTACGCCTTTGGGCTAAGTCGGGCTGATAAATTTCTGCGCTGCCGGTGGGCGGCCCCGGGGAACGACGCTGACGAAGCCATCGGGGCGTGATTAACGCTATGCGGATAATGCCGCGTGCTATGGCGAATTGAGCAAAAACCACTCCATTCAGTGGTCAATAAGAAATTATCTGTTCGCTCACCACGATATACTTCTTTTATACAAATGAAAGGGGTTAATCACATGATTTATAAACCAAAATTTATCAGCTTCGATTGCTATGGAACGCTAATTAATTTTGAAATGGGACCGACAGCAAAGACACTTTTTGCCGATCGCATCGCAGAACAGCGGATGCCCGCCTTTCTTGAAAGCTTTCGTTTCTATCGTCTTGATGAAGTGCTGGGCGACTGGAAGCCCTTTTTCCAGGTGGTAGAAAACGCCATTCAGCGGGCCTGTAAAGCTCATGATGTGGATTACCGCGATACTGACGCGCAGGCTCTCTATGACGCCGTGCCCACCTGGCAGCCGCATCCTCACGTTGTGGAAACGCTGGAACTGATATCCCAACATTTTCCTTTAGTGATCCTGTCGAATTCGATGACCGATCTTATCCCACACAGCGTCGCCCATCTTAAAGCGCCCTTTCATGCTGTCTATACGGCAGAAGAGGCGCGTGCTTATAAGCCGCGTGCGCAGATTTTTGAATACATGTTTGACCAACTGGGCTGCGGGCCAGAACACATCATGCACTGCTCCTCCAGCTTCCGTTATGACCTGATGACGGCATCCGACCTCGGCTTTATGGGCAAAGCATTTATCGATCGTGGGCATGAGCCCGCCGTCGACGGCTATGGCGTTGAACGGCTCACCAACTTCCGCCAGCTTGCCGGCCTGTTGGGCCTTTGATTTGTCTCCAAAGACGGTAAAGCGAGGGAAAATGATGCTTGATGAACACACCAACCCTGCTGTCGCATTGAGCACAGCCGCGCCGGCCCTCTCACTTCCGGCCATTCAATCTTTAGTGTCTGAAATGTATGGCATTGAGGGCAACATTCGGTCACTGGCCAGTGAGCGCGATCAGAACTGTTGCATCGAGCAGGCAGACGGCACGCGCTATGTGTTGAAGATCAGTAATCCCTCTGAAGCGCTGTCGATTGTGGATTTCCAGATTAAGGCGCTCAACCATGTCGCTGAGGTTGCACCCGACCTGCTGATTCCGCGTGTTGTGCGGACGCGCAAAGGACAGGATTGTGACAACGTCACTCTAGCTGATGGTGCAAAAACCACTGTCAGGATGCTGACCTATCTGGACGGGATGCAGGTTAAGGACACGGACCGAACGCCTGCACAACGTCGTGCCATGGGCACCTGCCTGGCCCAACTCGATCTGGCTTTACAGGGTTTCACACATCCTGCCGCCAGCCATGATCTACTGTGGAACGTTTCTGCCGCACATCGTCTGATGGATAAGCTGGAAGAACTCGTCGACCCCACGCGCCGCAGGCTGGCGGAGAAATTTATGACGCGTTTCACCACGCACGTCCTGCCGCGCCTGTCGGCAATCAGGGCGCAGGTCATCCATAACGATTTTCACCTCTACAACGTGATGGTGGCGCCAGAGGAACAGGACCGCATTACGGGGATTATCGATTTTGGCGACATGCTTTATGCCCCACTGGTGGGCGAAGTCGCGACCGCTGCGGCCTTTCAAATGTCAGGCCAGCCCGATCCGTTTGAAGGCGCAGCCCAGTTCGTGGGTGCCTATCACAAAACGCTCCCGCTCAACGACATGGAGCAAGACATCGTTACCGATCTGATGGCCACCCGTCATCTGATTACCGTCCTGATTACCGAATGGCGCGCGGTCCGCTATCCCCATAACCGCGCCTATATCATGCGTCATAATCCAGCCGCCTGGGAGGCGCTGTCCTTCATGGCGGATCTGTCTCGCGATGCGGCACGTGACCGATTGCTGACTGAACTCTGAAATGGGAGAAATTAATGAAAAGCACCACCGATCTTAATATGGTAAACGCCTATATCCCCGGTCAGGCCGACGTGGGACCGGAAACGGCCGCGATGATCGAAAGGCGCGATGCGCTGTTGGGTCCGGCTTATCGTCTGATGTACGAGCATCCCTTACACATCGTGCGCGGTGAAGGCGTGTGGCTTATCGATCCTGAAGGCCGTCGCTACCTGGACATTTATAACAATGTGACCTCACTTGGGCATTGTCATCCTGCCGTCACCGAGGCCATTTGTCAGCAGGTTAAAACCCTCGCGACGAATACCCGCTACCTGCACGACACCATTCTGGAACTGGCCGAACGTCTGCTGGCGACCGTGCCGGAAACGGCGCTTGCGCATCTGATGCTGACCTGCACAGGCAGTGAAGCCAACGATCTGGCCTACCGTATTGCCAAAATACGGACCGGCGGCACCGGCATCATCGTGACCGAAACCGCTTACCATGGCATCACGGACGCGGTTTCTCAGTTCTCGCCCTCGCTGGGCACCTCGGTTGACCTTGGGCCTCATGTGCGTCTGGTGCCCGCGCCCCGTCTCTACCATGCCGAGGGGGCCGATCTCGGCGAGCGCTTCACGCGTGATGTCGAAAACGCCATTGCCGATCTGCAGCGGCACGGCATTAAGCCCGCTGCACTGATCGTCGATTCGCTGTTTACCAGCGATGGCATCCTGCCTGGCACAGCGGGTTTCCTGAAAGGCGCGGTCGATGCCATCAAACAGGCCGGAGGATTGTTTATTGCCGACGAGGTGCAGCCTGGCTTCGGACGCACGGGCGAAAACATGTGGGGCTTTCAGCGTCACAACGTCATCCCGGACATCGTTACGCTGGGCAAACCGATGGGCAACGGTCAACCGATTGCCGGGCTGCTGGCCACGGCTGACGTTCTGGCAGAGTTCGGTCAACGCGCCCGTTATTTCAATACGTTTGCGGGCAATACGGTTTCCTGTGCCGCCGCGCTGGCCGTCCTGAAAACCATTGAACAGGATGATCTGATTGCCCATGCCCGCAAGGTAGGCGCGCTTCTGCTTGAGGGCATTACCGCCCTCAGTCACAAGCATGAAGCCATCGGCGATGTGCGTGGCGCGGGCCTCTTTGTTGGCGTGGAACTGGTTTCCGATCGCCCTTCCCGTACCCCGGACCGCTGGCTAACCAGTCAGGTGGTGAACAGAATGCGCCAGAAAGGTGTCCTGCTGAGTGCATGCGCAATGGGACATAACGTGCTGAAGATTCGTCCGCCCCTGGTGTTGACGGCGGAACAGGCGCAAATGATAATCGAGGTACTCGATCAGTCGTTAACGGAAGCGACTGCAGCCAGGGCGTCACAGCCCATTCCGAGGTAATCACCTGTCTATGTCACATCCTAAGCCTCTCGATCGAACTGATATCAGAATACTTGAGCATCTTCAGCGCGAGGGGCGTTGTTCAATAGTTGAACTGGCTGAGGCGATTAGCCTCAGCCCCAGTCCCTGTTTAGCGCGTACCCGGCGCCTGGAACAAAGCGGCATTATTTCGGGTTACGCCGCCAGGGTCACGCTGAACAAACTGGGCAACAATCTGGTGGTGTTTTCCGAGATCACGCTCAACAGCCATTATCCTGCCGATTTTATTAAATTTGAATCCGGCGCCTGTCAGTACCGGGAGATCGTGGAGTGCTATAACATCAGTGGTGGCTACGACTATCTGTTGAAAATTATCGCCCCCAATTTATACAAGTTTCAGGACCTGATGGAGCGTTTGCTGGAAGATGAGATTGGCATAGCAAAATTCGCCAGCCGCGTGGTACTTCGGCAACCCTGGCAGTGGCGCGAGGAGCCGCTAACCGAGATTGCGACCGGCCAGACAAGCTGGAAACAAGGCTAACGGCGCGCCCGACATCAGGCAGCGTTTTTTACTCGCCAGATCATCCATTGTAGGCTCCGGTGGGCAAAGCCAGAGACTCAACAAACTGCGCGCCTTCACCGTTCGCGCCTGTGCCGACAGAGACGCTTTACCTCAACGTATTACTGATGCAGCATAGAAAATGGCTATCCCGATGTATAACCTCTGAACGGTGTGGGAAATGATCATGCGACTTGAACTGGCTGTCCTGCTATTTGCAGGTTCAACCGCAGCGCTGGCAGCAGCACCTGCCGACCATGCATGGCAAACTTACATGGCTGAACTCACCCGGCAGTGCCCGTCTAAGCACCTGGAATGGCTCGCTCCGGCTGATATTCGTGATGCGCTTGATGATTACAAATCACATCTGAATACCGATTTACAGCATGCGATGACGGCTTCTGAACATCACCGCTGCCAGGGCGTTTCGGCAGGTGCGACATGTGACAATAGCGGTGACCTGGATATCGCGCAGAAAAACGGTCTCATCCCCTCTGTGGCGGCCTCATTTTGTCACCGCTTTGTGAGGTGCAGCAAGCAATCGGACTGCGACAGCCAGAGCGCACCCTGACGCAGACTTAAAATATACTGCGCTGCCCCTGTTAACCCCGACCGTACGGTTTTGTATTAACCCAGCGGGTCGCTCAAGACATCGCCCTTAAAACGCTAAATCTGCCTGCGCCTTAGCCTGTTCGCGAGCATGGCCCGGCGCACTTGCTGCATCGCATCACGACATGAATCGTTAGCACCTGCCTTCATCCGCACATCCCTCGCGCTCCTCTTTAAGAAAATCAACAAATGCGCGCAACGGCGCAGACATAAACCGGCTGGGAAAATAGAGCCACGGCCCTTCAAAAGCAGGCCACCATGCTTCGAGTAACGGATGGAGTTCGCCTGTTTCAAAGTGAGGCTGAAGCCAGTTTTCAAACGTCGCGATAATGCCCTGACCTTTTATTGCCAGATCGATCGCCCCCGACACACCATTGACCCCGATAGTCAGACGTCCGGGCGCATCGACGCGGACAGTTTCTCCGTTATGCGCAAACTCCCATGGGATCAGCGCGCCACTGGAATATCGCAGACGAATGCAGTCAAGTTCCGTTAACCTGGCGGGATGTGACGGCGAGCCGTGAGCGGCGAGATAAGCCGGTGACGCCGCCAGCGCTAAACGCTGTTGACGAGGGCCGATGGGAATGGCAATGGCATCCTGGGCAAGGTGCTCGCCATAACGTATTCCTGCATCGCAGCCTTCCGATGTGGCTTCGATGAGGCGATCATCGACCATGATTTCCACCTGTAAGCGCGGATGATGAGCAAGAAACCGATCGATCAGCGCGGGAAGGATATCCACCATGACGGCACCCGTGACGTTCAGTTTAAGCACCCCGCGCACCGCCTGCTGAGAGCTGGCAACGTCGTTCAGTATGCTCCGCATTTCGCTGAGCAGTGGCGACATACGTTCGGACAACATCCGGCCGGCTTCAGTCGGCGTTACGCTGCGCGTCGTGCGGATAAAAAGCGGCACGCCAAGGCTCAGCTCAAGCGCGGTCACCCTTTCACTGACGGTAGAGGGAGACAGCCCCAGCTTTTTGGCTGCCGCACGAAAGCCCTTAGCATTAAACACTGCCAGAAAAATCGATAAATCGTTCATCTACACGGCCTACGATTGTTCGCCATTTCGATCAGGTTATTCGTATTAGCCTCTGTTATCAAACAGCATTGCCTGGGCTATAAATGCTGAACACGCCCGGTAATGCGTTTAGCGGGGCCATATCACCAGCAGAGATAACTGAGGCAGCAGAAAATGACCAACAAAAGTGTTCTTATCACCGGCGCGAACAAAAGCATTGGATTTGAGACGGCCAGGCAACTGGGCTTACTGGGTTATAAGGTCTGGTTGGCTTGTCGTGACGAGCAGCTTGGCCACGCAGCGCTGAACACGCTCGCCGCAGAAGGGCTGGATGTGCATCTGACGGTGATGGATGTGACCCAGGCCGCCAGCGTTCAGGCGGCGGCTGAACAGGTACTGAAGTCAGATGGAAAACTGGATATTCTTATCAACAATGCTGGCATTGCCGGGATTCAACCTGTCGCCCCCAGTGAGCAGTCAGTCAGCGATATTATGGCGGTGTATAACACTAACGTTTTTGGTGCCATCAGCGTGACCCAGTGTTTTATTCCGTTACTTAAACTCGCGCCCCAAGCCAGAGTGATTATGGTGAGTAGCGGGCTGGGATCGCTGGCGTGGGTCGCCGATCGGGCACATCCCTATTCACGCGTCCAGGCAATGGGTTATACCAGTTCGAAAACGGCGATGAATGGCGTGACCGTGGCATTTGCTCATGAACTTACGTGGTTTGGCATTAGCGTAAACGCCGTCGACCCAGGCTACACCGCCACCGATTTTAATGGGCATACAGGCTACAGAACGGTTGAGGAAGCGGCCGATGGCATTGTCTGGCTTGCCGATCAGGCTCCCCAGGCGATGACTGCGGGTTTCTTTTTTGATCGAAACCGCGCGCCCTGGTAATCGCCCTTTCAGTCACCTTGTCGGTTAGAAGAATCTCACGCTTTTCGCCCTGGAAGCGATCCGCGCATCATGCTCATGGATGGGGCTTACCTTCAGCTAAGGCTTTCAATGCCAACAGGTCTGATTGACTGATAAAGAAAGGCTTTCATTTAGAGGCTGAACGCCCGCAGTCTGGTTCACACGCACTCGGGCGTACTCACCAGACTGGGGCAATCATGGTAATGACGAACGACTTAAGGTTTTAAAATCACTTTTGTCCAACCGCTGTCGCGATCGTCAAAGTGCTTATAGCCTTCTGCCGCTTCAGACAGTTTTAAGCGATGCGAGATAATCTGCCCTGGATTCGCTTTATCCTGCGAAATCAGTCGTGCAAGCTGGCGGTTATAAGCTTTAACATTCGCCTGGCCGGTACGGATGGATTGTCCTTTGAACCAGAAACTACCAAAGTCAAAAGGCATTTTGCCCTCTTTCGCCAGATCAGTCGCTGCACCCGGGTCCTGTGGAACAAACACGCCCACCACGCCAATACCGCCCGTGGCTTTTGTTGAGGCAACCAGGCTGTTCATCGTGTCAGAATTGTCTTCAACACCATGTTTGTTGCAGCACTGATAGCCCACACATTCACAACCGCAATCGGTGCCGCGACCATCGGTGAGATCGAGAATCTTATTTACCGCATCAGCGCCCGTGGCATTAATGGCAATCGCACCGATTTTTTCCGCCAGTGCCAGCCTGTCGGCATGCGTATCGACAACATAGACCTCCGATGCGCCTTTGATAATGGCCGAGTGCGCTGCCATGAGTCCCACCGGGCCGGCACCGTAAATAGCCACACTTTCACCAGCTTTTAAGCCCGCAAGCTCTGTGGCGTGCCAGCCGGTCGGGAAAATGTCGGACAGCATGACGTAGTCATCTTCCTTCTCAACCGCATCGGGCGGTAATACCAGGCAGTTAAAATCGGCAAAGGGGACGCGAAGCAACTCGGCCTGACCGCCTTCCCAACTGCCCATTTCGGCAAAGCCATAGGCAGCGCCAGCAGTACCAGGGTTGGCTGTCAGACAGTATCCCGTCAGGCCTTTCTCACAGTTTTCGCAGAATCCACAGCCTACGTTGAACGGCAGGCAGACATAGTCACCTACGCTGATTCGCTCTACGCCACTGCCAATTTCAACCACCTGCCCCAAATTTTCATGCCCTAAAATACGGCCCTGCTCGAAGCTGGTGCGTCCTTCATACATGTGAAGATCTGAGCCGCAGATATTGGTGGTGGTGATGCGAACCAGAACATCGGTGGGGCGGACAATTTTGGCATCGGGCACATCTTTAACTGAAACATCAAAGGGTCCGTTATAAACGACTGCTTTCATACTCTTTCCTCTCGGGTCATTGATGATTCTGCGTTAGCGTTTCCTTATTCACAGGACATGGCAATACAGAATCAGCGTTATCTGGCTTATTCATTCGGCCTTTGGCGGATAATAAAGTTACTGCGAAGGTAATGCGGTTTTTCTTAAAAAAGCATTTCAACCAAAACAAAATTAATTATCGACAAAGAAGTTTACGCCCATTAAAAAAAGGCATTTTCAGACTATTCCGGCCTGATTTATTACAAACAATAACGTTGTCACTTAAAATGATGGCAGTGTCAGTCAATCAGGTAGTTATAAATATCATTCGCCGTCTTGTTTGCTTTCAATCACCTTTCAAAGCGTAACTTATATGACGGAAATTGCAGGCAGCCAGAGGAAATAAATGAATAAAAATTTAATTATACTTATTAAACAGCAGCTTATTCCACTCCAGTATTATGTGATCGGACGTTACAGAGACGGCAAGCGAAACCGTAAATGATTCATTTTTAAGCATTGATTTCAGCACCCATGATAATATCATGCCAGTGATAACGATATTTCCCCCTCCAGGCAGATACTCATAATTCGCTATCATGCTAAGCACGCCTCCGCTTTTATTCATTATTGACCCCATTATTTTTACTACCGCGCACCGCGAATTAAAATACGGGTTACAACAGGGCGCTATTTCATTCAATGACGTTTATCCCTGCCCTGGCTTCTGGTCATGGGTAAAATCATCGCGTTATTGATAGTCAGAGGGTGAACGCGTTTATCTCACATTAGCGCCCCTCTTACCCAGCCGCTGTTTGGCTGTGCCCTGTGGCACTAAGCAGTAACAAAATGGGATATCTTTTCGCCCAAATCCAAAAGAAAAGTATCTCGCGAGGCAAAGGAATCGGTGACGTGCGGAGGCAATGTATTCATAAAGGTAAAATGACCGGCATCTTTCACAACATGAAGATCTGTCTGCGTGTGATGCGCTAATGCCGCGTTGAGAAAGAGTGCCTCTGAAAGTGGCGTAACGCTGTCCTTTTCACCCGCCCAAATCTGAACAGGGAGGTTGACGGATACCAGCGCCGACGGCGCGCGAAAAAAATCTGCTGGCGGTGCTAAAAGCACCAGTTGATTTAACCTCTGCCTGCCGTCAAAAACGACCGACTCTCTTGCTTTGGTCCAGGCTGTGGCCCCGGCGTGCATCAATAAAATCACCGTGCCAAGTGAATGCCCAACCCCGGTTATCGAGTCATAGTGGTTGCAAAAGTTGTTCCCGGCTAAGGCGAGCCTTTGGCTACGTTCCAGCAATTCAGCCCTGGAGGGAAAGGGAGAGGTCAGGCGTTCAAAATGCGGCGCGACAACGGAAATACCCTGCCGGGTAAAGGTCTGCAGAAGCTCAAGGTGGCGCAGTGGGCTGCCCCCCAGCCCGGCGACAAACAGGATACATCGCGTCGCCTCCTTTACCTGCAACAAGGTGACTTCAACATTTTTGTCTGCGTGTTTAACGATGGAGGTTTCCACCCCAATGCGTCTAACCATGATGATGGCACCCTCCTGAACGTCTGTCGGGAAAGCCTAACAAGTTATCACAGGCGTTGGAATGAATGTGTTATGCCCTGCCTCGCAAGCTAAAAACGACGCTCTGCACGAGGAGATGTGCCGGGCGAAAATCCTTGAACGACCCAAAAATAAGAGCGCATGGCGGCCCTGAGCCGGAGCGACAGGGGCTTACTCAGACAAAGCGCCATTCAAACCCGTTTGCGGTTTTATTCAGATAACCCGCAGACGACTGGGCGAAGTGCGAACTGAAACATAATGCCTGATGATCGGCGGCCCATTCCATTGCCCATCGGCGTTGCACTTCCGCCTGGTCGGCATCTGCACAAAAGCGAGAGGCCAGATGGGGTTGCCTGACCTGAAGTTCGTTATGCATAAGATCGCCGGTAAATAAGGCATATTCTCCCGCGCTGTGCAGAATAATTGACGCGTGATCGTGGCTGTGACCGGGCGTGGGCACAAAGCGTAATAATTCAGCAAGGATCGGTTTTGTCGTCATATCCAGCGTTTCAAGTAAGCCAGCTTCGATAACCGGATTGATGCTGTCCTCTAACAGGGTTTGTCTTGCAGGATCGTTTTGCCAGTTTTTCAGACCGATATCGGAACAGTAATAGCGCGCATTCCTGAAAAACGGCGTCCACTTGCCTTCCACCTGGTGGGTGTTCCAGCCCACATGATCGCCGTGCAAATGGGTGATCAAAACAAAATCCACCTCATCGGGATCGATGCCCGTCTCGCGGAAACGATGTTCATAAGGTGTATCCAGTTGATGAGAAAGCGGAGATCCGGGACGCTCACGCCCGTTGCCACTGGCTGTATCAATGACAAGGGTGGCGCCCGGTGTCCGGACAATCCAGCTATGCACCGAAAGCGAGATGTTTTCAGGGGAAAGGCTATCCAGTTGCTGGTCAGGATAGAGCATACTTACCGATAAAGACGCCTCAAGTTCAGGCACTTTAAAAACCTCACAGTCACCCACGCGATAGATCGATTTGTGTTTCATAAGGCCCCTTAAAAACAGAATGGAATGATGCGTCCGGTTTGCATCATCGAATCATGCCATCCACTACGGATGTAAACAAACAGCAGAAGTACAGTTGTCCTGACGTTTATACGGCGATCAGCACCTCTGTACGTTCCACTCTCCCCCAATACGCGATTAGCAGCGGGCTTCTTTGTCTACCGCATCGGCGTCGGTCAGGGTTGCCCTGACATGAGGCAAACTCTGCGGATAATTTTGCTGAATAAACTCAATCATTTTTTCCCGTACGTAACAGCGTAAATCCCAGGCTGTGGGGGAATTCTGTGCCGTCATCAATAACCTGATGGTCATGGTTCTTTCGGTCGTATCGGTCACCTGAAGCACCTGAGTCTGTTGATCCCAGAGTTTTGTTTCGCTCAGCACTTTTTCAAAATGTCTGCGGAGCGGCTCCAACGGCATGGAGTAATCCACATAAAGAAACACCGATCCTAATATTTGTGCGTTATTACGCGTCCAGTTCTGGAAGGCATTTTCTGTAAAATAGGTAATGGGCAGAACCAGTCGGCGCAGATCCCAGATACGCACAACGACATAGGTCAGATTTATCTCCTCAATCCATCCCCATTCTTTTTCAACGACCACGGCATCGTCAATTTTTATTGGTTGCGTAAAGGCGATCTGGATGCCAGCAAACAGGTTGACCAGCGACTTCTGCAGGGCAAAACCAATGATGATCCCTGCTACCCCGGCACCGGCCAGAATTGTCGTGCCGAATTTACGCACACCCGGAAAACTGAGCAGAATCATCGACAAACAGAATGACACAAGGATGACGATTGCCACTTTTTTTACATAGATTAACTGCGTGCGAATTTTACGGGCACGAAGGTTATTTGAAAGATTAATGTCATAGCGTATAAAAAGCATATCCTGTGCGACATTCGTCAATCGAATCAAAATAGAGCAGACGGATAAAATAATAAATATATTGGCGGTAGCCGTTATGAAATTAAGGGATTGCGGGGGGATATTGATATAATTCACCCCGATATTGATTAACACTAAAGGGATAAAAAGAAACAGGGACCCACGAAGATGCTTTTCAAGGGATTTGAATAACTTTCTGTCGCGACTCTGCCAGTAACGGATAAACCTGAGAAGAATAAATCGAGCAAGAAACCCCACTATTAATGAGAGAATAACGAGTAATACTGCAGGTACCCAGGCTGGCGCACCCGATAACTCACCAAAAATCAAAGACATCATATTCCCTTCCATTCCACCGACAACATTCAGTTGCCAGACAAGTCACTAAAATCAGTAACCGTTGTTCTCTCGGTTATCTGCGAACGACGTGATCACGTTTAATAGTTTATGAAAAATTTGACCCACTGCATTCTTAAGCGGGTAAAAAACCGCTATACGGAGCGAGCAGCCTATCGGCAAGCTGCCACTAACCTTATGAATATGATGTATTTAATTACCCTGCCAGCCAGTACAATTAAGACATGTATTGTTACCTTCTTATTAAAACAGTGATGTTTGCATAGCCCGTTTGTGGCACAAAACGGACCGGCGCGTTGAGCAATAGCAAACTTCCGTTATACCAGGCGATTTTGCTCAAGATCGGCAAGTAAACCTGGCCCTTGCGGCTTCCAGGCCAGTTCCCGTTGAGTGATTGTCGCAGAAGCAGACATGTCCTGAGTGACAAATTTGCTTAACCAGCCAAAATGTTCAGGTGCTTCGGCAGGCTCAATATTCACCACCGGCACATTGAGCATGTGGCCAATCGTTTCGGCAATCCTGTGCATCGCGATGCCTTCTTCTGCAACGGCATGATAGCGATCACCCGCGCGGTTTTTTTCAAGTGCCAGTCGATAAAGATGAGCAGCATCACTGATGTGCACCGCCGACCAGCGGTTCTGGCCCTCTCCAACACAGGCAGAAAAACCTTTTTGCCGGGCCGTCTCAATCAGTGCGGTTACCAGGCCTTGCTTCAGAGGATTGTGTACCTGCGAAAGCCTGATGACAGAAACATTAACCCCCTGTTGTAAGGCAGTTATTGCGCCCAGCTCTGACGCCTTGCGCGGATTAGGATGTTGAGGGTTAAAGTGGTTTTCAACCGCCATGCTGTCCGGGCTGGGAGAGCCCAGCGCCACAGCGGATGTAACAATCAACGGCCGCTGCGTTCCCACCAGCGCTTCGCCCATCGTCTGAATCGCCAGTCTGTCCTTTTCGCAATTAGATATGAAAGTGGAAAAATCGTGATTGAACGCCGTATGAATGACGCCGTCGCTCAATAGCGCTCCGCTTCGCAGGCAGGCATGATCGTCAACGTCGCCAAAAAAGGGTTCGACACCCGCAGCAGTCAGGACATCAGCCCCCTTCCGACTTCGGGTAAGGCCTGAAACCTGGTAGCCTGATGCAATAAGCTGAGCGGCAACTGCAGTGCCAATAAACCCCGTCGCACCTGTAAGAAAAATTCGCATCTTATTACTCCTTTATGAACCATGAATTATTTTGCCACCCGATGCGGCTAATTTAGACGTGGGACGTAATACAATCTATGCTGCAACGTCGCTGTTTTATGTCCAATCGTCCGGAGCAGATTATGGATCCCCTTTCACAACTGTTATCGCTACTCAAACCTGAAAGTTATGCTTCGGGCGGCGTTGTGCTGAATCCGACGCTGGCGGTTCAGTGGCCCGCTCACGATGGCGTTAAATGCTACGCCGTGGTATCAGGCGAGTGCTGGCTGTCGGTAGAGGGCATTGCAGAGCCCGTAAGGCTCACCGCCGGAGAGTGTTATCTCTTACCGCCCGGCCCGCCTTTCAGACTGGCGACAGACCTGGGATTAACGCCCGTCGACTTTCGGGAGGTTCGTTCTGAAATGATTTCAGATATCGCCGCAAGGACGCATGAGACGGCAGGTTGTTTTCTGGTCGGTGGCCATTTTCTGTTGGCTGGCCAGGCTGCGCGCATGCTTCTGAATCCACTGTCGCCCGTTGTGCATCTTCGTCAGGAGACAGATAAAAAGGCGATGCACTGGGCGCTTGAACGGATGGCGCAGGAGGTCCGCAATCCTCTACCGGGCAGCGGACTTATCGTGCAGCAACTGGCTTTTATGCTGTTAATACAGGCACTGCGATTGCATGCGGATGACAACGCAGCCGCCAGCGCGGGCTGGCTTTTTGCGCTTCGGGATAAAAAACTGAGCACGGCGATAGCCTGTATACATGACGCGCCCGGATATGGCTGGACACTGGAAAAGCTTGCCATAAAAGTGGCCATGTCGCGTTCAGCGTTTGCACAGCATTTCAGGCAAACCGTGGGAACATCCCCCATTGAATATCTTACGCAATGGAGAATGCTGTTAGCCTGCGACCGGTTACACCGCACCGATGACTCTGTACTGCATATTGCAACCTCCCTGGGATACGCATCAGAAAGCGCCTTCAGGAAAGCTTTTAAACGCGTTATCGGTTGTTCGCCAGGCAAATTACCGGCAAGGGAGAGCGATAACCCTGCAGCCCACCCTCTTTTTACCTGAGTGTAGTTTTCCCCTTCGCTTTAGGGCTAAGCCCGCCGAAGCCGGGAGTGGCGCGCAGCACGCGTTAAAAAAATCACCGGGAGGAGGCGCGATAATCATCACAGCCGCGCCGCCTGGTGACCGGCACACTGTTATTCGTGCGGAAAGACTGAAGATTCGAGTTTACCCCGGCGATCCCATCGGCTGGCGATCAGCCATAGCAGTGCCGTCACCAACCAGCCAATAATCCACGAGATGTCATTGCCGGCAAAAACCCAGGTAAGAGAACCATGATGTAACGGGTTATCGATAAAGGGCAACTGCACCATCACCCCCAGGCAGTAGACCGTAATACCGGCCCAGTTCCAGCGGCCATAGCGTCCGTCTGGCGTTGACAGTGCCGGGACATCCACTTTGCCTTTCGTGATGAGATAGAAATCAGTCAGGCTTATCGCGCTCCAGGGGACAAAGAAGGCCAGCAGGAACAGCAGGAAATGCGTGAAGGATTTCAGGAAGGCCGGTTCACTGAGCAGTGCAATGATGCAGGCAACGGTGACCATCAAGACCACAAACAGAACGCGTGCCCCCCGACTGAGCGAGGTTTGCTGGCGGAAGCCCGATACAATTGTCGTCAGAGACATAAAGCTGCCGTAGGCATTCAGGGTGGTAAAGGTGATTTTCCCAAAGCAGATCGCAAAATAGATCACCATCGCCATCGTTGCGGTGCTGCCTAAGCTCACAATATAGCCAACCTCATTGCCTGAAAATGCCTTACCGGCGATCGCGGCAACGATCACGCCCAGGGTCATTGATGCCTGGGTGCCGGTCATGCTGCCAAAGAACACCGAGCAGAACAGCGTCCTTGCGGAAACATCGGCGGGAAGATAGCGCGAATAGTCAGAGACATAGGGGCAAAACGCAATTTGCCAGGAGGAAGACAGCGAGATCGCCAGCAGAAAGTTAGCCAGCGTAAAATGGCGATTCTGCCATACCGCCGATAAGTCGTGAGTGGAGAGCAGCGTGATGAACAAATAGGCAAAGGCCAGGACGCCGATCACGCTCGCCAGTTTCCCCAGTTGATGAATCACACGATAGCCCAGTACCGCAATCACCACAATAAGGGCGCTAAACACCACCATTCCGGTCGCGTTGCTGACGTGAATAAGCTTCGCCAGCGCCTGTCCCGCCAGCACCGTACCACTGGCAGAAAAGCCGACGTACATTATACAGACCAGCACTAGGGGAATGACCGCACCGAATACACCAAACTACATGCGGCTGGTGATCATCTGCGGTAACCCCAGGCGCGGGCCCTGAATGGCATGTAACGACATGATGCCCGCCCCGATGATTTGGCCGACCAGCAGCCCAACCAGCGACCACACCACATCGCCGCCCAGAACCACAGCCAGCGCGCCCGTGACAATGGCGGTGATTTGCAGATTACCGCCAAACCAGAGGGTAAACTGGCTGAAAGGCTGCCCGTGACGTTCGCGCGGCGGGATGTAATCAATCGAACGGGTTTCTGACAGGCGCGGTTTCTCTGCGCCTGAATAATCTGCTGCAGGTGATTCAGCTGGCATAGTTTCCTCACTGGAACACAGCATACGCGGTGCGTTGAGACCTATTGTTGAACGGATGGATGCGTAAACGGTAGTACATGTATATACATGTAACGATACTGTCATGCGAGTTGAGAAGTTACAAGATGACGCGTCATTGGAAAATGTGATGGTGCAGGCAAGCCTGACAGGTGAACGCGCATCGCTTGCAAGCATGTCGGGCGTGAAAACGAACAATCGCACTGGCTCCTGCCCTCAACCCGTCAGATTGACGTATTTAAGGCAAAGCCGAGTACAGGAGAAACGCGCCACATGCCTTACCAGGTGTTAAATCCACAACAGCCAACACGGGAAAATTGCGATATGAATCGCCGTCTGGCTCCGTTAACAAACTGACTGGAGCCCTTATAAGGAGTCAGCCTAAACATAACGTTTGCCCGTTAGCCGCCCACCCAGCAAACCGCCTCTGCGTTATTGGCATGCGTAACAGCCCGATGCTCAAAGTCGCTGCCTGGCCTTGAGTTGATGATCCCTTCAATCAATGGCCTTTGGGCGATACTGTTCGTTAAGCGCCTGAGCAATTGCCTCTGTTTCCGCATCAGGTATGCCGTTATCAAGCGCCGGTCTGAAGTGCATTTGAAACGCCTGAATGGTTTTTATAGTCTCCTCGTCGAGCACACCCGTTTGTGGAATAGCATCATATCCATAGGTTTTAAGTAGCACCTGCATTTTATGAACATTCACAGGTGCGGTTGGCAGACGACCGTTGAGATATTTTTTTATTTTCTCTGCTTCCGGCCAGGCCCCGATCCCCTGAGCAGCCAGTTGTTTCCAGGGAAACAGCTTACCGGGGTCTTGTTTTCGCAGGGGGGCGATATCACTATGACCGACTACGTTATCAGGGGTAATATTATAACGCTGGATAATGCGCCTAGACAACGCGACAAGCGCCTTGATTTGTTTTTCATCGTAGGGATACCAGGTTTTATGTCCCAACATATTTTCTGAAAAACCACGATTAACAATCTCAATACCGACAGAAGAATCATTGAGATTGACACGCCCATTCCAGTTACTGACACCGGCGTGCCAGGCGCGCTTATCTCCATGGACCAGTTGATAGATGAGGGGTTTATCTGCTGTATTGTCAGGCGACTCAGGAATAAGGTAATGGGCGCTGACATTATTACCTGTAAGAAGTTTTAACGATGTTGCGTTATCAGCGGCCGTGTAATGAAAAACCAGGAAACGAATACGTTCGTTTTGGGCGAGTGAAGAATAATCATGGCTCAGCGTATAGTCTTGCCTGTTTGCTTTTGACGAAATGCTATGGCTACAACCTGTAAGTGATAACAGTAAAAACAGGCTGGTAAGGATGCATCTTGCATTCTTTTTAATTCCCATATCAATTAAATCTTTTTGCAACATTTACTTTATCCTGATCGCTCTTTTATTCTGACGGAGGATAGAAAATTCAATCTCGCTCCTCTGATAAGAAAGTCTGTTTTCCAAAAACCACATAATGAATTCATTATCATTCTTCACGCCGATTTTTTTCATCACTCTCCGTTTATAATAACTGACTGCTTTCTCCGGCAGATTCATCCATTCGGCTATTTGCCTTACTGTCATCCCGGTCATAAAAAACCAGGTAACCGCTACTTCATTTTCAGTAAATGTCAGACAACGTTTTGCATTATCCATAAAAGTCACAACCCCTCCACTGGAGCAATAATTTTTTATCTCTCCACAAATAACCAAAAAAATATTTAATTAACAATCAACTTCAAATCCCAACCTGTCATTCATCATCCCAACGCCATATAAAAATGCCACCTTCCCTAACCTGGTGGCATTCAGTGAACGACTAGCTAAGATAATTCCGGATTGTACGTACCGGATTAACATGCCCCCCTCAACCCGGCATCATAATTTCTAAAAACGCCGCGTCTAATTGATAGAAACCCTAAGCACGAAGCCACACAGAACAGATTTCCATTCTCAGAATATCGGATGTAATGTTTTTTATTAGCCTCTCGCTATTTTTATATTCAATAAAGCGTTCAGCTCAGAACATTGAGATAACAATTTTAGGACGTTACACAACCAGAAAGGGTATTATCTGCGCCTGTCTGTAACTCATCCCCGCCAGTTACAGAAAGGCGCAGAATCCTCCGGCAATATCTTTCCCCCCTACAGCGGCCAAAAGCCCCCTTTTCCTCGCAACGTTTTGCCAGCACCGCCTCCAACGCCATAAACCTTCCCTGCACCTGCCCACTCACATTGCGGAGAGGAAGGCATATCGCCGGCACAGTGCCGAGAGCGTTCGCCAAAATATTCAAACCACGTACACCCGTTGGTCATTAATTGGATGAATCCTCGTTTTGCACTAACCCTCCCTCTCCTCAAGACTAAAAGAGGGACGGTTGGCGATGAACCAGAGAATAAGTTCCTTATTGTTTTTCACACCTAATTTACGCATCACCCTGCGTTTGTGGTAACGAATTTTCAGCACATCCATGCCTGTCCGGCACGCAATCTGCTGTAATTTCATTCCGGTCATGTAAAACCCTATTACGGCAATTTCTTTGTCCGTTAAAAAAACATTTTCTCCATGTTTCCCGATAACCCTAAGCACATGTTATCTCCATAGCGAATCAGTAAACCTCAAAGGCGCGCCTGCAATAAACTACAGGGTGACTTTATTTGTTTTTAACTGATAATTATAATCACTGACGCTGGTGATGCTCAGATGCATACCCTTTGAAAGTGGATGAGAAGGTGTAGCGCACAACGTCTCCTGCGGAAGAACATAAGGCTTCGTAAAAGTGATTTTCGATCCGCCTTCATCTGTATTAACCAAAGGTGAGAAACGGAACACTTTAGCGCTGGGATTACTTATACAGAGATCGCCGCGGACTAACTGATATTGTACGCGCTGCCACATATCTTTTTGCTCGATATCTTTTCTGACGTTAACTACGACCGGCAGATCTTGCCCAATGAGAATTTTCACCTTTCCATCGCTGACCTCATCCTTAGGTGGTAATCCTGTAAATACGACGCGCGCGATATGCTCTTTTACATCCGGCGTATTGGTACGGTAAATTACCCGAATGCTCTGGATGTCGCCCGGACCTATTACAATAGCCTGAGGTTCAGTATACAGTGTGCCACCGGCAAGATTATCGTCTGGTAGACGCCGGATTTTGCTGTAAAGCAGCACACTTTTATCGCCATTATTCTTAATATCAATAGTCGACTCCTGCTTACCTGACTCGATCAACACCGCTGATGATGAAGGTAGAATTTCGGCACTGGCATCATGAATAAGACCTGTAAATATGAAAACACTCATAGAAACGTTACGAAGCATGGCAGTTGAAAATAACATTTTTAATACTCCCCTGTTGATTCAGACGACGAGATGAAAGTTTACATTGCATATTTAAATGCGTAGGTGACGACATACCTTCTGATTCCAGCTTTCCGATATCTTTTTCATCGATTAAAAGAATATCTTTGTCGATGAAACGGGCAATTAATTTTCCAGAACCGTCATAAAAAAGATCACTCTGATGAATGTCAGAAGGTTTGTGGCTCCATTTCAACAGCATTGAACGGTTATCCGCTATGCCAAATTTAAAGAACGGCACCGATCCGCGAACAGCTGAAAAATCTCTGACGTTGTTTTTAATGATTACACCTGATGGCAGACCTTCCGGGCTAACGCGAATAAAATCATTTCGTCCTTCAGCGACAGGCGTAATTATGGCTTTTCCATCATGATTGGTGACCGCACTACTTTGTAATGAGGCGACATCAAGATAATGATGGACGCCTGTGTCGACCACCGCCCAGGTATTGCCAATACGGTTTGGTGAGAAAATAACGCCTTCTTTACTAATGGCAACAGCACCGGATAAATATGCCGCGGTGGTCTGCGATACGCCTCCGGCATCTCGTCCCTGGGAGAGCGAGACATCCGCAGTGGTGTAAGGTGTAATGACGGCATTATCCAGCGAGTAGCTTTCTGACCGACCCGCGCCCGACGTACGCATCTGGCTGGCAGTCACGGTATAGTTTTTAGATACCGGCGCACTGAGCGAATTCGACAGGCGCGCTCTGTTACCGTACGTGTAATACTGACTTCGCCAGTTAGCGCTGTGTTTGTTGAAACTTAGTGGAAGGCTCAAGAAAAGATTGAGGCTGATCTTATCTTTTTGCGTTTGTCCGGGGCTTAAAGACATGTAGGAGACACCTACGCCCAACGAAGCTTTTCCCACAGGTAAGTTCAGACTGCCTGACAATGAATTGAAACCAGGCGCATCGTAGAAACGATAATGTGTTAACGAGATACTTCCTGTCACGCCATAGGAAAACTGCTGCGTCTGCGTTAAACCAATGCTGCTCCGCTGTGCATTGTAATTCCCGAGTCGTGCCTGGCCAATATAGCTAAAATGCCGGCTGTTACGACTAAAATTAAGGCTGGTATTTTTATAGCTGCCTGAAACATCCAAACTCAGGCCCTTCTGGTTTTTCTCATTTTGTACGCTTGTCAGGCTGGAGCGAAAGCGAAAATCTTTTTCGAAAGCCGTATTGCTGACCGTAAGCCCGCGATAGCCTGACGCAGTGACCATAGCGACCGATGGGGCGAAGATTGAATTTAGCGTTCTGGAGAAACCGGCGCCGCTTACCGTGCTTCTGCTGCCGCTAACGGTACGTCCTGTAAAAGCATAATAGCCCGCGTTACCATCCTGGTCAGAGGTGATTTGCGCGCGTGAGATGATGCGCGAGTCAACGATCTGCCCGTCTCGCTTAACCAATACCCTGACGTCATCACTAAAGCCAGCTACCGGAATATTACGCAGTTCCGCATGGCCTTTCTGAATGATTTGTTTCCAGAGAAGCAAGTTATTTTGCCAGAACTCGACAGTCAGCGTTTCTGCAGCTTCATAATTAAAGTTCACAAATGCCGTCGCGTTGCCGTTGGCGGAGGAGATGATGGCACCATCAATATAGCCAGTGCCAAACCCACCATCGCTAACGATTGTTCGTCCTGCGCGGACGCGAACATTTTGATAGTCTCGCTCAATATAGCCATCACGTATCGTGTTAACCGCCGTACGTGCGTTACGGCTGCTAAAGGAACTGTAGTAACCATGTGAGCGAATAATCGTATTGTTCATATTAATTCCGGCTTCATAATCTGTATTGATACTGTTGAGGGAGGTTTCTCCTCCTGAAAAGCGATAGGCATAGGTATTGTAATTTATAAATGCCCCGTTCCCGCCACTCAACCTTTGCTTCCCCTCTGGATTAATCAGATATTTTACAGGGACTAATAACCGTAAGGTATTATTAGCCCGATCAAATTTAGCCTGAATCTGTTTATCCAGATAAAAATATTTACTGCCATTTCTGGCTTTGTAGGGCGACCATGCTAACGCTTTTATTCCTGCTTTTGATTTTATGTCTTCCGAATAAACCGCTGCATTTTTAACCGAAAAAACCCTTCCTGATAAAATATATTTTCCATTGATGTAAATATCAGATTCCGTTTCTCGCTCTGGCATTACATGCTGATTAAGTGCATTATCAAGCTGCGCAGAAGTGATACCATTCGCAGCCATCAAATTAGAATCAAAATGTAGCGTTTCACTCCGCACTGGTGCTGTAAAAATTAAAAAGAAAATAACAGTAACAACATAATATATTTTTTGCATGTCAAAATCAGGCACCTCATAGGGAGATGCCTGCTGTCGCTCTCAAAAAAAATAAATTAAAAATAACGTACGTTAATCTGTGCAGTACCCTGCCAGTCAACCTGTTGCGCATTCGTTATCATATTTCCGGCGTTTAATTGCGGTTCGATGTCAAACACCCATGAAATATCTTTCCCTGAGGCTGGTGCACTGGTCGTTTCATCCCATGGTGTCCAGTCTTCCGTTTTCTTATAACTCCAATCGGCATTTAACACACGACCAAACGCAGTACCACTGTGCGAACCACTATTCTGGTAACCGAAAGAGGTCGTATTGGTCACGCCGTCTACCGTTGATGAAACAGGGCTGATGGTAAAATTCCCCAATTTATTTCCCGTTACCGGATCCATCCCTAAACCAAAAATACGCGTACTATCTGCATGCCCACTTCTGTTATTGGTATTCACACCCACCATAGCACTGCTTTCATTGGGGTCGGTCGCCCAGAATGCCACTTTCTGCGCTGAGGGACAACTTACCTGTAATGTCACTTGTTTCGCTGCAAAGGTATTGACCGCGGTTTGATTAAGATCTTTGTGCTGAGTAATCCCCCAGTCAAGAGCCTCACCGCCTACAACACTTGCTGTACAGGCGTTCGGCGCAATGATGCCATGAACATTAATGTCGGTTCCCGCCATGGCTGAATGGCAAAATAATACACTGGTGGTGAAACTCAACGCTAATACTGTTTTATTAAAAGACACGTTATTCTTCCTTATCTCTGTATAAAAAAAATCGACACAAGCCGCTCAGGCTTAATGCGGTGAGAAATATAACGTTAAACATTGAAATCGCCATATGAATTAATCTCTTTTTTTATAAAATAATCTTTTGTTTTTTATTGTTAAAAATCAATAAGATAGACATATACTCTATGCCACATTTAAAGCAATATTTTTTTTGATTGATTTATAAATAAATTCAGAAAAGAACATACACATCAACTCCCAATATTTACTTATCACTGAGTGAAAACTCGTCTTTTAAAGATTGCAATGGACACCTGCCGGATTAGCCTGCCCTTTCCAGTCCCTTTTCATACTTTTTTCTGTGTCGAAGCGTCAGTACACACAACGCCATGCCGTCACATCTGATTGACGCTGTTTCATTGCCCTACTAATCACGTTTAAAATAGACAAACGTTCAGCCTGACGTTGTCATTGGTCACTCGACCTGAATGCATTACTTAAGATGTTTCATTCCTGACCATTTTCATTCCTTTAGTTCATTCCTGGTTTACATTGACTCACAGCCATATCTTTTAGTCAGATAGTCGTACCAGAAAAGCTTACCGTTTTATCCTACCTCCCCGTTAAATCAGCAATATGTTTGAAAAAGAAAGTGCTGTGCAAACCGTGACGCTCTTAGAACATTGGGCCAGAGGCTTGGGTTGCGCACTTTCGATACTTAACGTCAGGAGATCAGGAAACGACAGACATTCTGTCAGGTCGATGAGAGTGGTGTTTGTCACAGCGGGATATTGATTACATGATATCTACGATGCGTTGCTAAGCCATAATGTCGCAGGTATGGATAAATACAGAATGACACAGGTAAGTGAGGGCAGTTAAAAACATCATCAACGCCCCATTGAAATGCAATACCTTAACGTTAAACGAAGCAACGTAAGATTCTGTGATGCCCACCTGGAATTCTCGCGTGATTTACTTAAACAACGGCTGATGCGTGATCTCAGGCTGCAGTGACGATGAGTATCATTGAGGTAGAGGTTTTTTGAAAATGGAGGGTGTATTCGTTCCGCTCAGTCTGCAATCTGGGCTTAATCTGGTTGGTTTAACAACCCTGCACATTATTTTCTTGCAGATTTTATCCTCGCCCAACCCCCCTGGTCGCATGATGTCTGTCTGCGCGACCTGAGGATTGCGCGCATGCAGCTACGCCTACCTCTGATGTGGATAGCGCTGACGGCTTATTAAAAGACGTATGTATGTGCGTTTTTCATATGAGTGCGTATGCTGACAACAACGTCTATTTTGAATGATGCAGTGAACGGCAGCAAGCGCGTAAACCAATGAGAGTTCAAATGAATCTGACACCTGCCGTTGACCAGAACGCCTGACTGACAGGGCAAATGAGAATGTATATAATTACTATTAGAGAAATTTTTGAGAAGTTAATTGCGCGTTTTAACATCGTTATCTGCTGTCTTTCGCGTGCGACAGCGGGCTACATAAGAAGCCTAAACCCGCTTCAGGTTCCCTCTAAAAACATTACTATTTTTTATTAAATTAAATTTAAAATTATAAACAATAAAATCAATTACTTACAACTTAAATCATGTATTTTATATTCCACTTAAATTAAAAAAGACAAAGGCATGCAAATAAAACTCTTTTATTTAATTTGATTTGGAAATTATTCAGCACTATGCTGATGTCGATTCAGATAACAAATTTTTATCTATTAATTCCTTTCAATAGATGGGTATTCATGTCCATTTCTTTTGGTACAGATGGAGAGCACTTTGAGCCGAAAGATTACACTTAATCACTTTCTGGTTTTTGAACCCGAGAAAAAAAGAATTACTGGCAGAGGCAATCCGGCGATCATTAGTGCTTCAGCATCACTATGCTTCGAGTTGCTCATTGAAAATGTCGGTGAGTTAGTCACTCATCAACAGTTTTTTGACTATGCATGGCGTCGTTTTGGCATGGAGCCGACCTCTACGTCCCTCTATCAGAATATATCCAGCCTCAGGCGCGCACTGAGTAAAGCCGGACTGCAGGAAGACATCATTCGAACGATGCCCCGGCGTGGTTTTATCCTGTCACCACAAACCGTGGTGATGAAAGAAAATACCGTTACAGCCTCTTCAGCAGCTGTCTTGAGTGAGAAAAATTATGAACCTCTTTCGTCAGAAGAAAACACAGAATCCCACGAGGGAGCATCTCCAGCCGTGTTACAGCACGCAGATGTCGAAGATGATAAAGATCATAAGACGGTTTTACCCTCAACTCGTCAACGTGATCACTCGCCATGGTTACCCAAAACAGAAATGTTGTTAGCACGACTCTCTTTTAAAAATGTGTTTTTTACCGCCATCACTTTCGTTTCTTTTTGCTGTATTTTTATTTTTATCAAAGTCGAACCGCAATCGGCAGAGCCCGTTTTCGCTCACAGCATGGACTATAAAGGCTGCGTGATTTTTAATAACTCAGACGCCTGGCTCAATAGCGCTGAGTTAAAAAAACGCGTAGATGATTTGGATATCAATTGTAAAGACAGTCAATATATCTATATGACATCTTTTAAAAATGCTGACAGACTCTCTTACTTTCAATGCCAGCACCCCTTGCACGCTACAATTCGAGCAAACTGTCTCTCTCATTATTATGTTAAGAATTTCAATGATGAATAAAATTCTGGTTCTGACAGGGCTATGCTTTATCGCTCTTTTATTGTATCCATTTAGTGGAAACCGGGAACACCGTATATCGTGTAAAGCGGATATTTCTTATCAGTGGCAAGATAGCACGCTAAATTTATTCATTTCTCAAAACATCCAGAATGGCAAAGGGATACTGGCTCTCTCGGGTACGCTTCATGAAAAAAATAAAGGCGATGGTTATTTAAGTAAAACCATATCTTTCTCCTATCGAGAACAGGGCTATTATTATCACCTTAACTCAGATTTGGTCATCAACTCGCCACAAATGACCATGAGCGTTCAGGATCAAAGAAAATGGCTACCTGATTTCTTTATTGAAAAAGGGAAGCCTCTGCTGCTGAAAATCAGGCCTTACGGTGATAAAGCCTGGCTTTTTTACTCTGAGACTACGCCACTTTTCGTCTGTGAAAGAAGTAGTTAGCTTTTTTAACGATTTTTCACCCTTGTCCACTGCACGACGCTGAGATCTCAATGTTGATAATCTTGACGTCGTGCAGTGCATTTTTTACGACGAAATCAGTTTACTTCTGGCAGAAACAACTCTGTTTCGCCCCTCATGCTTTGCCTGGTACAACCATTGGTCAACGGAAAGCAATGTTTCCTCAATATCGTTGTTATGGTGAGCTAAACTCTCCACGCCAGCTGATATTGTCATTTTTCCTACTTCGCTAAATTGCGCACATGCGATATGTTCACGGATACGATTTGCAATAGATTCAGCCTCTGAGATTTGTGTATTCGGAAAGAAAACAACAAATTCTTCGCCACCAAACCGACAAACAATATCGTTAGTGCGGCAGCCTTTTTTTAAAAACATCGCGACGGCCACTAACGTTTTATCACCGATATCATGCCCATAGTGATCATTAATGCGCTTAAAGTAATCGATATCGAAAGAGGCAAGACTATGTTCGTTTTTAGCAGAGAGGTAAGGCGCGGTAAGTTGCTCAAATCCACGTCGGTTATACAGTTTGGTCAGATGATCGGTTATTGCATCATCACGTAATATGGCCAACGTTTTATTAATTGTGTTCGAATAAGCCAAAAAAGATTTTTTCAGCCGGTCAGATTCTTTATACCACGTTTTTATGCCCTTGATTTTGGGAGGCAAATCCTTCGTTGTAGTAGACCGGGTCAGGCCAGCGAGTCTTTCGAGCGGTTTGGAAATCTGCGTGGAAACAAAGATGCTCACACCGACCAATAGCAATGCTATCACCAGTCCATAAACCAACACATCTTTAGCGATAAGCGTGAGTGTCGTGCTGACCACGTCAGGCGAAACGCATACGAATACGTGCCAGTTGGTTTTGATAACGTCTGAATAGCCTAACAGGCAGTCGCGTTGTTCTAACGTTGTCTTTAATCCACCGCTGCTGGCCTGATTCAGCCGCGTCGTCAGGCTGGTAGTCAAAGGATTGTTTTTTCCTGTAAGCATCTCATCAGGTGAATAAATGACTTCTCCAGTATCTGAAACAATGCTGATCGTTGTTTTATCAGTATAAAAATGATGGCTCATGAGGCGGCTTAAAATACTTTTTCTTTTCAGGTAGATAGATCCTGCAATATAACCCAGATACGCCCCCGAAGAGGAATAGATCGGGTTCGACAAAAAAATGAGATAGTTACCTGTGGAAGGTGTAAAGGGTTCTGATACGAACGCCCCCTTTTTTACCGCCATCAACTGCTCAGGGGCAACATTCAAAGACGTACCAACAGGCAGTAAACCTGGTGGAGAGGATGCCGCAACGTAACCGTCTGGCGTTAGCATCACGACTGAACTGAACATATCCGATTGCAGTCTTAATCTGTCAGCTTCTTGCTGTAGTGCCTGTTTGTCTTCAAAACGTTTAATCTGAGTGGCACTGTATGCAAGCTCTTTTTGTGCCGTTCTGAATGTACTGTCGGTCATATCAGCAAGCTTACGGGCATAGGCGGTGTTAGATTCAATGATTCTTTTTTCAGTCAGAACCTTAAGAACAACGCCCACCACCAATATCAGCATGAGTGCAGTAATGACTATGCAACCAACAGAATGCAGGCACAGAAGCCCTTTTAACGAGGGTTTATAGGTTTTATTCATTCCCACAGCAGGTCTCTGTTATTTGCCATCATTATTTCAAAGATATTAGCACTGCCTGGAAAAAACAAAGCGTTTCACGGCTAAACGTCACCCTCTTACTCTCGCTAATCAGCGACATCGCGCTGATAAAGGCGTAAATCCAGCGCTTGCCAGACTGGCAATCCGGTGACGCAGTTATACCGCTGGCACCCTCTTCTCCATCATTAACCTTATTCTGCCGTGAAAAAAGAGGCGGGCCGTCGTTAACGTCTTCTGAAACAGGCCAAATACGTACAGGACAGGCATTCATTGCAAATGCGTTATGACCTGCTAGCAATAATAAACCGACATAACGCAGAGGGAATGGACATGCTTTATCCGTGATTGAGAAAGCATGCAGGCTGGCATGATGTGATACAACGCATGCACCCGCACGATGAATAATCCCTGTTGAGGCAATGCTTATTCACTCACGCTCTCTCACCTACCATTACCGATTATGGGTTGCGCCACCTGCTACTCAAAAAAGCGGCGCATCAGCGCCGCCCTTAGCTTATTGAATCAGCCGTTTCACCGGCGCGTTCCGTTGACGATCCCAAATTACCGTCAGCAGGCGCTGTAACGCGATAAACGCAAACAGCAAAATGCCAATAGCAATCTTGGTCCACCAGGAACTGAGCGTGCCGTCAAAGTTGATCCAGGTTTGAATAAGCCCCTGAATTAACACGCCGAACAAGGTGCCCAGCACCGTGCCTACGCCACCCGAGAGTAAGGTTCCGCCAATCACTACAGAGGCAATCGCATCCAGTTCCACGCCCAATCCAGCCAGGGCATAGCCCGCCGAGGTATAGATGGAAAACACAATGCCGGCCAGCGTCGCCAGGGTAGTCGACAGCATGTAGATCTTAATGGTGGTGGCGCGGGTTGAAACGCCCATGAGTTGCGCGGAGGTCAGGCTGCCGCCAATCGCATAAACCTGATTACCAAAGCGAGTGCGGTGCGCCAGAATGATCCCGCCCGCCACCACCACCAGCATGATCAGCGCCAGCAAACTGAGCCGCCCGCCCCCCGGAACCTTCCATGCCATGCTGGACAGCGTGGCGTAAAGAGGATGATCGATCGGAATAGAATTCTCAGAGACCAGGTAACTGCAGCCGCGCAGAAAAAACATGCCCGCCAGGGTGATAATAAATGCGGGAATTTTCAGCGCATCAATCAGCCAGCCCATCATGGCACCAAACATCGCTCCCATACTCAGGATGAGGGCAAACGCCAGGACGGGGTTGAGGTGATAGTCACCGATAACCTTTGCCAAAAATACACCCGAAAATGCAATGACGGCCCCCACTGAAAGATCGATGCCGCCCGATAAAATCACAAAGGTCATACCGACAGCGATAATGCCGAGGAAGGCGTTATCCGTCAAAATGTTACAGATCACCCGCGTGGAAGCAAAGCCGGGAAACTGGCTCAGGCAAAACAGATAGCCCATGACGAACACCAGTAGGGTGATCATTAGAGGCAGATGACGTTTAATCATGATGGACGTCTCCGTTTAAACATCGCAATAAAGCGCGGGGATTGTAGAAGCAGAACGCACATGACCACTATCGCCTTCACCACCTGATTCAACTCTGGCGGAAAGCCAGAGAGTAGAATACCGGTGTTCATCGACTGAATAATCAGCGCACCTATCAATGACAGCACGATGTTAAACCGGCCGCCCATTAGGGATGCTCCGCCGATGACCACGGCGAGAATCGCATCCAGTTCCAGCCACAATCCGGCATTGTTAGCATCTGCGCCACGAATATCCGCCGCCACAATCAGGCCGGCTACCGCTGCGCAGAGCCCGCTGATGGCGTAGGTGGACATCACCACCAGCCAGCCATTCACCCCGGCATTACGTGCGGCACGCAAGTTGATGCCCACGGCCTCAATAAACAGCCCCAGCGCCGTTTTGCGCGCCAGCAGCCAGACCAGCAGCGCCACCGCCACGGTAATCCACACCGGCACCGGTAACAACCACAGCGCCCCATTCCCAAACCAGCCAAGGCTGTCATTATTAAAGGTTACGATTTGCCCCTGAGTAATAAGCTGAGCAATACCGCGTCCGGCGACCATTAAAATCAGCGTGGCAACAAACGGCTGGATACGGAGCAAGGCCACCAGAATGCCGTTCCATATGCCGCAGGCCAGACCGCTGGCCAGCGTCACCATAATGATAAAGGGTACACCGTGCCCGGCGACGGTCAGCGTAGCGGCGGTGGCGCCGGCAATCGCCATCACGGCGCCGACCGACAGGTCGATCCCGCCGGTGGCGATGACCAGCGTCATGCCGATGGCCAGTAAAGCAACGGGCGCGGCGCGGTTGATAATGTCGATCGGACTGCCAAACAGCCGTCCGTCCTGAAGATGAATCGCAAAAAAGTTATTCGCGACCAGGCTGTCAACTAACAGCACCAGCAACAGGGCAATAATCTGCGGCATGCCGGGCGGCAGCCTGAACTTGCGACGTTGAGGTTTGGTCGCGGTGACCGGGGATTCAAGCATGCTGCGTACCTCCATCAGCAATAGCGTTAACGATTGCCGCCACAGAAAGCTGCTCCAGTGGAATCTCCGCCACCTGTTTCAGGTCACGCATGATCAATACGCGATCGGCGTAGCCCACCAGCTCTTCCAGCTCCGAGGAAATCACCAACAATGCCAGGCCATCGGCACATAAGGATTCTATCAAGCGGATAATTTCGGCATGAGCGCCCACGTCAATCCCGCGCGTCGGCTCATCCAGGATCAGAAACTGCGGTTTCGTCACCAGCCAGCGTGACAGCAGGACCTTTTGCTGATTACCGCCGGATAACAGCTCCACAGGTTGCTCCGCGTGCGGTGTGCGAATACCCAGACTTTTAATAAAGCGCTCGGCAATGGCCTGCTGTTCCCGCTTTTTAATCGGACGTAACCAGCCGCGCTGCGCCTGTAATGCCAGAATGATATTCTCACGCACCGAGGCTGCGCCGATGATGCCGTCTGTTTTACGGTCTTCCGGGCAGAACCCCATGCCAAGGCGAGAAGCCTGTGCAGGCGTGCGAATATGTTCAACCTTCCCTTTGATTTTTGCCGTACCGCGATCGGCGCGACGAATACCAAACAGGACTTCTGCCGTCTCCGTGCGACCGGACCCCAACAATCCGGCCAGCCCCACCACTTCGCCAGGTCTGACCTGCAGGTTGAAGGGATCGATAGTGCCTTTTTTGCCGTAGTCTTCAAACGACACCACAGGCTGATTGCTGCGCAGCGTACTGCCCTGCCGTTGCAATGCGGTGGCCATCAGCTCTCGGCCAATCATCAACTTTACCAGCTCAATCTGCGGCAGGGTTGCTGTGTCATGCGTGGCGATGAATTTACCATTGCGCAGGACGGTGATGCGGTCGGTAATGCGGTAAACCTGATCCAGAAAATGCGTCACAAATATCAGGCTCATGCCGCGATTCTTTAGCTGCGTCATGAGGGTAAAAAGCATTTCAACTTCACTGGCATCCAGACTGGCGGTGGGCTCGTCCAGAATCAGGACCTGCGCAGAGAGATCGACGGCCCGGCAGATGGCGATGATCTGCTGCATCGCGACCGAGTAGTGACCGAGAGGTCGGGTGACATCCAGGGCAAAACCGTAATTACGCATCAGGGCATCGGCATCGCGAACCATGCGCTTACGGTCAATCATGCCGAAACGGCGCGGTTCCCGACCGATATACAGGTTGTCAGCCACCGACATGTTCGGCAGCAGATTAACTTCCTGATAGACCGTCCCGATACCAATCTCCTGGGCTTCGGCGGTGCTGCGCGGCGAAATCGACTGACCGTTTAACGTGATCGTGCCGCTGTCCCGGGTATATACGCCGGTCAGGACTTTAATCAGTGTGGATTTTCCTGCGCCGTTTTCACCCAGCAGCGCCATGATTTCGCCTTTGCGCAGGCTGAGTGAGACATCATCCAGCGCTTTCACGCCGGGGAAGCCTTTGCTGACGCCGCTGATGGCTAAAAGAGGGTGTTCGTCGTGTGTGGTCATGCTGTCAACTCCGCACTACATCATAGAAAGCCGCCCCGAAGGGCGGCCTGCGGCTTAGTAACCCATGTTCTTTTTCTTATCTAACTCTGCCTGCGCGTCAGCAGGTAAAAAGAGTTTTGATTCTGTTCTGATAATTTTTGGCGGTAAGGTGCCGTCTTTTTTGAATTTTTCCAGTGCATCAAATGCCGGGCCAGCCATATTTGGCGTTAACTCCACGTTGGCATTGGCTTCGCCTGCCAGCATGGCTTTATAGATGTCTGGCACACCGTCAATGGAACCGGTAAGGATATCTTTACCCGGCTTCAGACCGGCTTCTTTAATTGCCTGGATAGCACCGATGGCCATGTCATCGTTATGGGCATAAACCATGCAAATGTTTTTGCCGTTATTCTCTGCTTTGATAAAGCTTTCCATGACTTCTTTCCCTTTACTGCGGGTAAAGTCGCCAGACTGAGAACGAATGACCTTGATATTCGGATGACCGCTGATCGCTTCAGCAAAGCCTTTCTTACGATCGATGGCAACGCTGGCACCCACGGTGCCCTGCAGCTCTACGACGTTACACTTCTTGTCGCCCACGGTCTTAACCAGCCAGTCACCGATAAGTTTGCCTTCCAGCACGTTATCCGCCGTTACCACAGCCTGATACAGCGAGTTGTCTTTAACAACAATGGCGCGGTCCAGAAGGTAAACCGGGATTTTGGCGTCTTTTGCTTCTTCCAACACCGGTTCCCAGCCTGTCTGAACGACAGGTGCGATAAAGATGGCATCAACGCCCTGAGCAATAAAAGAACGTACGGCTTTGATTTGGTTCTCTTGTTTCTGTTGTCCATCGGCAATTTTCAAATTAATGCCGCGTTTTTTTGCTTCGCTTTTTGCCACGTTGGTTTCAGCCGAGCGCCAGCCGGATTCTGAACCTACCTGCGAGAATCCCACCGTCATTTCCGCCGCTAACACTGAGCCACTTAATGCGGCGCTGACCAGCGTGGTCAGGAGTAAACGTTTCCACATAGTTTTTATTCCTCTGAAGGGCGTTTGCTGTATAGGGTAAAGTGCCTGTAAAGACTGACGTAAAAAACGCTGAATTAGGGCGACATGCTTCACAAAATATAGCTATTTAAAGGAGTTACGCTCTTGATGGCGGCAAATCTGGCGAGGCATTATGGACAAAACGCCTGTTTATTTTTTCACCATATGCTAAATAAATGTAATAAACAGAATCGCTTAAGTGTGACGCAGTTGAAAACGATTACAGAGAGGCGTACATAATGAGTTATGGCATTTATTCGCCCACAAAAAGTGTATTTTGTGATTTCCAGCACATCGCCAGGCGGGCCTGTATATCGAATGAAACGATTCCGCTATAAGCGTTTGTTGAGGGTTTAGTGTCTTTATCTTCTTCAGGTCACGCAAACCGGTATTAACAACAGCGGATTTGTGCATATAAACAGATAAAAAGTTACCTGGTCTCTTTAGCGTAACAGGCATAACATCTGTTTAACGCCTGACCCGATAACGGCAACGCCTGTTACTCAGGACTAAAGTCGTTAAAACTGTTGTTTAGCGAGCAATCTCTCACGATTGTCTGATTTTGGCTTTTTTTACGCCCTGGCGCTGGACACAGTCCGGTGTCTCCCTATACTTGGCATTCTTTCACCCTCTATTCGTTATGATAAAAATGACTGCGCACGATTATCTTTTAAAATTTCGTAAAGTGAACAACCTCGATAGTCTTGAAAAACTGTATGACCATCTGAATTATTCGCTTTCTGACGATATCGACATTATCAATATGTACCGTGCCGCCGATCATCGACGTGCAGAGCTGGTGTCCGGTGGTCGTCTGTTTGATCTGGGCTGCGTGCCTAAGTCGGTATGGCGCTACGTCGTCTGATACTGCCGTGAATGACGTTTATTGATACATCGTCATATTGGTTCCCTTCGGTCTTAACATGCTATTCTGAGCCGCTTCCAACGTTGAGACAGGATTAACCGCAATGAACACACAGGATGCCGCACCACGTATTGGTGGCTGGCTTTTGCTGCCGCTGGCATGGTTGTTAATGACGCTGCTGACCACGGCGCTGGTCATGGCGATGTATCTGACGCCGCTGTTTGATGCGCAATGGCGCGCCACCCTGTTTAACCACAGTTCACTTGTCACCAGCTACTGGGCCATTTCACTGTTTACCGCGACGCTGCTGTGGGCTTACAGCATGTGGGTCGTCTGGATATTCTTCAAACGCTCTTACCGGCTGCCGCGCCACTATATCGTCTGGCTGCTGATTACCGTTCTGCTGGCCATAAAGACCTTTGCTTTTACGCCGGTGTCTGACGCCCGCGCCTTGCAGACGCTACTGCTTTCACTCGCGGCAGCGGCGGTTTTTGTGCCCTATTTCAAGCGCTCGGAACGGGTTAAAGCGACGTTTATCCAGCGGTGATGCCCTGATTATCGTCAAAAGTTTAATCCTGAGTGCGGTTGCCCGCAGGCAATGTTGTGTCACAGTTGTGATACAACGCGTTATCAATGATAATAAGCCGCTTTGTGGCAATCAGGCGAAAAAATGACCGATTATCTCCTCCTTTTTGTTGGTACTGTGCTGGTGAATAACTTCGTGTTAGTGAAGTTTCTCGGCCTGTGTCCCTTTATGGGCGTTTCCAAAAAGCTGGAAACGGCCATTGGCATGGGCCTCGCCACCACATTTGTTATCACACTGGCCTCCATTTGTGCATGGCTGGTGAACCACCTTATTCTGGTGCCGCTGGACTTAGTGTATCTGCGGACCATGGCCTATATCCTGGTGATCGCCGTGGTCGTGCAGTTCACCGAAATGGTGGTGCGTAAAACCAGCCCGTCGCTCTATCGACTGCTGGGTATTTTCCTGCCCCTGATTACCACCAACTGTGCCGTGCTGGGCGTGCCGTTGCTGAGCGTTAATCTCAACCATACCTTTTTGCAGGCGGCGCTGTATGGATTCAGCGCGTCGCTGGGTTTCTCACTGGTTATGGTGCTGTTTGCCGGTATGCGTGAGCGTCTGGTGCTGGCGAACGTCCCCGCGCCGTTCAAAGGAAACTCCATTGCGCTGATCACCGCGGGTCTGATGGCACTGGCCTTTATGGGCTTTACCGGTCTGGTGAAATTCTGATGAGTGCGATTTGGATAGCTGTTGCTGTATTGAGCGCCCTGAGCCTGGTCTTTGGCGCGCTGCTGGGTTACGCCTCGCGACGCTTTGAGGTGGAAGAAGATCCGATTGTCGAACAAATTGACGCCATTCTTCCGCAGAGCCAGTGCGGTCAGTGCGGTTACCCCGGCTGTCGTCCCTATGCTGACGCGGTGGGAAATAACGGTGAAGCCATTAATAAATGTGCGCCTGGCGGCGAACAGACCATGCTGAAGCTGGCGGCGCTGCTCAACGTGGAACCGCAACCGATTGACGGTGACGAAGACGCCAAAGCGCCCGTGCGTACCGTGGCGTGGATTGACGAAGCAAACTGCATTGGCTGCACCAAATGTATTCAGGCCTGTCCGGTGGATGCCATCGTCGGCGCAACGCGCGCCATGCACACCGTGCTGAGTGATGTCTGTACGGGCTGCGACCTTTGTGTGGCGCCCTGTCCTACCGACTGTATTGAGATGCGTCCGGTTGCCACCACCACGGCCAACTGGAAATGGGATCTTGAAGCCATTCCTGTTCGGGTGATCCCGGTAGAGAGTCATGCTTAATCTGCTCAATTTTTTCAAAAAAGATAAGGTCTGGGATTTTCAGGGCGGCATTCATCCGCCGGAAATGAAAACCCAGTCCAACGGCACGCCGCTTGCCGAATTGCCGCTGCCGCACCGGTTTATTATTCCGCTTAAGCAGCATATTGGTCATGAAGGTGAGATCGGTGTCTCGCCGGGCGATAAGGTGCTGCGTGGTCAGGCGCTGACGTTTGGCCAGGGCAGAATGCTACCGGTGCACGCGCCAACCTCTGGCGTGATTGAAGCGATTGGCCCGCACATGACGGCTCACCCGTCTGGCCTGTCTGAACTGTGCATTTTCCTGACGCCTGATGGTGAAGACCGTTGGATCTCGCTGGAACCGCTGCCGGACTATCGCCAGTACGAACGTGCCGCTATCATGAAACGCATTCATGACGCCGGCATCGCGGGTCTGGGCGGCGCGGGCTTCCCAACCGCCACCAAACTGAAAGGCGGCTTGCGCGGCGTTAACACCCTGATTATCAATGCGGCGGAGTGCGAACCCTATATCACCGCTGATGATCGTCTGATGCAGGACTACGCAGCCGAAGTGCTGGAAGGCAGCCGTATTCTCGCCTGGGTATTACAGGCAGAACGGGTGTTAATTGGCATCGAAGATAACAAGCCTGAAGCTATCGCCGCACTGAAACAGGCGCTGGGTGGCGAGCGCGATCTGCAGATTCGCGTTATCCCCACCAAGTATCCGTCGGGCGGAGCCAAGCAGCTCACCAAAATTCTTACCGGCAATGAAGTTCCGCATGGCGGACGCTCCACTGATATCGGCGTGCTGATGCAAAACGTCGGGACGGCCTGGGCGGTAAAACGCGCCATTATCAATGGCGAGCCCATTACCGAGCGCGTAGTCACCCTGACCGGTGAGGCGATTGCCCAGCCGCGTAACGTCTGGAGCCGCTTAGGCACGCCCATCAGTCATCTGTTACATCAGGTCGGTTTTCATCCCTCACCACGCCAGATGGTTATTATGGGTGGCCCGCTGATGGGCTTTACCCTGCCGTCACTGGATGTGCCGGTCGTAAAAATCACCAACTGCATTCTGGCACCGTCCAGCACCGAAATGGGCAATGACGAACAGGAGCAATCCTGTATCCGTTGCTCTGCCTGTGCTGACGCGTGCCCGGCTAAACTGCTGCCGCAGCAACTTTACTGGTACAGCAAGGGCGGCGATCACGATAAAGCCCGTGCGCATCACATTGATGACTGTATTGAGTGCGGTGCCTGCGCCTATGTCTGTCCCAGCAATATCCCGCTGGTCCAGTATTATCGTCAGGAAAAAGCCGAGCTGCGGGCTATCGACCTGGAAGCCAAACGCACACTTGAAGCCAAAGCGCGATTTGAAGCGCGTCAGGCCCGACTGGAACGGGAAAAACAAGCGCGTGAAGCGCGCCATGCTGAAGCGAAACAGCGCGTGGCCCGTAGCGACAGTGGCGAACTGGCTGCGGCGAAAGCGCGCGCCAAAGCGCAACAAGGTGTTGAAAGTGAAGAGGCCGTCGCCGAGGCTCGCCACGCTCAGGCACGTTTACGCCAGGCCGAGGCGCAGGCAGAAACTCAGGCGCTGAGCCGTCAGGCCACCGATCCGCGTAAAGCGGCTGTTGAAGCCGCCATTGCGCGTGCTAAAGCAAAAAAATCAGCCGTGCCTGATGCGCCAGAATCCACCGAAGAGGTGGCGGAAGATCCACGCAAAGCAGCGGTCGCTGCCGCCGTTGAACGTGCCAAAGCCAAAAAAGCCGCGCAGGCGGCGGACAGTGCTGACGTAGCGCAGGACGCCCCGACGACGGAAGAAGATCCGCGCAAAGCCGCAGTCGCCGCCGCCGTCGAACGCGCCAAAGCCAAAAAAGCCGCGCAGGCTGCTGCTGCTGCGGACAGTGCTGACGTGGCGCAGGACGCTCCGACGGAAGAAGACCCACGTAAAGCGGCGGTCGCTGCCGCCGTCGAACGCGCCAAAGCCAGAAAAGCCACTCAGGCTGCTGCGGCGGCGGACAGTGCTGATGCGGCGCATGACGCCCCAACGACGGAAGAAGATCCACGTAAAGCGGCAGTCGCCGCCGCCGTTGAACGCGCCAAAGCCAGAAAAGCCGCTCAGGCTGCGGCTGCGGCTGCGGACAGTATTGATGCGGCGCAGGACGCCCCGACGGAAGAAGATCCGCGCAAAGCGGCAGTCGCCGCCGCCGTCGAACGTGCCAAAGCCAGAAAAGCCGCGCAGGCGGCGGCGGCGGACAGTGCTGATGCGGGGCAGGACGCCCCGACGACGGAAGAGGACCCACGTAAAGCGGCGGTCGCTGCCGCCGTCGAACGTGCGAAAGCCAAAAAAGCCGCTGCCGCACTTGCCCGGGCAGAGGCCGCCTCGCGGGATGCAGCACTGGCTGCTACGGAGGCGCACCAGGACGTCGAGCAGGCAGAAATGGCACAAGAACAAGCCAATAATGCGAATGCCGAAGCCGAACAGGCACCTGAACTTGAGCACCCCACGGATGCGCGCAAAGCCGCTATTGCGGCAGCCATCGAACGTGCCAAAGCGCGTAAAGCGCAATCGACATTGACACCTGAGGAATAAATGGCTTTCCGTATAGCAAGTTCACCTTATACCCATAACCGTCGCAGCACCGGCAACATCATGATGCTGGTTGTGTTGGCTGCCCTGCCGGGCTTTGCGGCACAGTGTTATTTCTTTGGTGTTGGCACCCTGTTGCAGGTCATTCTGGCCTCGCTGACCGCATTGCTCACCGAGGCGGCAATACTGCGTCTGCGCAAAACGCCGGTTGCTGCCAATCTGGCCGATAACTCAGCTTTGCTGACGGCGATTCTGTTGGGGATAAGCATCCCCTCTTTGGCCCCTTGGTGGCTGGTAGTCATTGGTACGATCTTTGCCATTGTGATCGCCAAACAGCTGTACGGCGGACTGGGACAAAACCCCTTTAACCCGGCGATGGTGGGTTATGTGGTGTTACTCATCTCGTTTCCGGTGCAGATGACCAGTTGGATGCCGCCGGAATCGCTGCAGATGATCAAACCGGGGATGCTGGATTCGCTGAATATGATCTTTACCGGTCATACCCTGGCGGGCGACACCTTGCAGCAACTGCAGCTCGGGGCCGACGGCGTGAGTCAGGCGACACCGCTCGATACGTTTAAAACCGGCCTGCGCGCCGGACACAGCGCAGAGCAACTGCTGGCTCAGCCTATTTACAGCGGCGTGCTCGCGGGTCTCGGCTGGCAGTGGATTAACCTGGGTTACCTGGTTGGCGGCCTGTTCCTGCTGTGGAAAAACGCCATTCGCTGGCATATCCCGGCCGCCATCTTGCTGTTTCTCGCCTTCTGCGCGACGCTGGGCTGGCTGTTTTCGCCCGCCTCACTGAACAGCCCGATGATTCACCTGTTTTCCGGTGCGACGATGCTCGGGGCGTTTTTCATTGCGACCGATCCGGTCACCGCATCGACGACCGATCGTGGCCGTTTGATCTACGGTGCCCTGATCGGATTGCTTATCTGGCTAATTCGTAGCTTTGGCGGTTACCCGGACGGCGTTGCTTTCGCCGTATTGCTGGCTAATATATGCGTACCGCTGATTGACTATTACACTCAGCCGCGTGTTTACGGCCATCAAAAGGATTAAATGATGCTGGACACGATACGCAAAAATGGCGTGACGCTGGCGCTGTTCGCCGCCATTACAACCGGCGTTACCGCCATTGTGAATACGGTAACCAAGCCCACCGTTGAGCACCAGACGCAGTTACAGCAAAAAAATCTGCTGGATCAGGTGGTGCCAACCGATATGTATGATAACCACATTCAGCAGGAATGTTACGTTGTCACTGATACGGCGCTGGGAAATGCCAGCCCTCACCATCTGTACCTGGCGCGTAAAGGCAATCAGCCTGTCGCTGCCGCTCTGGAAACAACGGCACCCGACGGTTACTCTGGTGCTATCCAGATGCTGGTCGGGGCGGACTTTAACGGCAAAGTCCTGGGCGTGCGTGTGATTGAACATCATGAAACGCCAGGCCTGGGCGATAAAATAGAGCTGCGTATTTCTGACTGGATCAACAGTTTTAATGGCAAAGTGGTGACGGGCCCGGACGATAAAGCGTTTGCCGTGAAAAAAGATGGCGGCGAATTTGATCAGTTTACCGGTGCCACGATTACACCCCGTGCCGTCGTCAATGCCACCAAACGGACGGCATTGTTAATTGAAACCCTTAAGGGAAAACTCTCTTCGTTACCCGAGTGTGGAGACGCAAATGAGTGAAGCTAAAAACCTGCTGGTAGGCGGGCTATGGAAAAACAACTCGGCGCTGGTTCAGTTGCTGGGCCTGTGTCCGCTGCTGGCGGTGACCGCCACCGCCACCAATGCGCTAGGGCTTGGTCTGGCGACCACGCTGGTGCTGACCCTGACCAACAGTTTTATTTCCGCCTCGCGCCGTTGGGTGCCGTCGGAAATTCGTATCCCTATCTACGTGATGATCATTGCGTCCGTGGTGAGCTGTGTTCAGATGCTGATCAATGCTTATGCTTACGGCCTGTACCAGTCGCTCGGCATTTTTATTCCGCTGATCGTAACGAACTGTATCGTGGTGGGACGGGCCGAGGCTGTCGCGTCGAAAAGCAGTATTCCCCTTGCCGCGCTTGATGGTTTTGCCATCGGCATGGGCGCAACCTGCGCGATGGTGGTATTAGGTTCCCTTCGGGAAATTATTGGCAGCGGTACATTGTTTAACGGCGCGGACCAGCTTTTAGGCCCGTGGGCCAAAGTGTTGCGCATCGAAGTGATCCACTTTAATTCGCCGATGCTGTTGGCCATGTTACCGCCTGGCGCATTTATTGGTCTGGGCATGATGCTGGCGGGTAAATACCTGATCGATCAGAAAATGAAGCAGCGGGCGCTGCGCCGTGCTGAAGAGCAGGCCCTTGCCGCACCGCAAGGCACGACCGGAAACGCCGTGTGAACCAGACAAAACGTACAGAGATTCTCAGCCGTCTGCAGCAGGCTAATCCCCATCCGACCACCGAGTTGCAGTTTAGCTCGCCGTTTGAATTGCTGATTGCGGTACTGCTCTCGGCTCAGGCGACTGACGTCAGCGTCAATAAAGCCACCGCAAAGCTCTACCCGGTCGCCAATACGCCCGCCGCGATGCTGGCGCTGGGCGTGGATGGCGTTAAGGAATACATTAAAACTATCGGCCTGTATAACAGCAAAGCAGAGAATGTGATTAAGACCTGTCGCATTCTGCTGGAACAGCACGGCGGTAACGTGCCAGAAGACCGTGCCGCGCTGGAGGCGCTGCCCGGCGTTGGCCGTAAAACGGCAAACGTGGTGCTTAATACTGCCTTTGGCTGGCCCACCATCGCTGTGGATACGCATATTTTCCGCGTCTGCAACCGAACGAATTTTGCCCCCGGCAAAAACGTCGAACAGGTTGAAGAAAAGCTGTTGAAGGTGGTGCCGAAGGCGTTCAAAGTTGACTGTCATCACTGGTTGATTCTGCACGGTCGTTATACCTGCGTCGCCCGCAAGCCGCGCTGTGGGTCCTGCCTGATTGAAGACCTGTGCGAGTATCCTGATAAAGTCGAATAGGCCGATATCCTGCCTGATAAACAGCCCCGACTGAGAGAAGCCTTTGGAGACACAGGCTTTTTGCTTTTTGACCTAACGCTGCTTCAGCGCCGCCTGCATCCAGGCAATCACCAACGGGGAATCCTTGTCCTGTAATGCGGCGCGCTCAGACTGGAACAGCGTGGCGACATAAAAAGGATGATCGGTCAGTTCTATGCCGCGCACATCACCGTCCAGATCCCAGGCCGTAATCCGCAGGTTTCTGCCTTCCAGCGCCGCGATGAATGCCGGGTTAACGCCAAAGTTACAGTGATATCCTTCGTCACTGGATAATTCCCCGTAGGCCCTGGCAATGCGCGAATCGGGTGCAAAAGTGACCTCACCGCGCTGCTCCACCAGCGAGCAACTTAACGGCGCAATGACCATCCGCCCTTCATCATGGGTTTCGGCATGATTTGCATCGTGCCAGCCAAGTACGTTGCGCGCATAGTCGATAACGGCATACTGGAAACCGCCACAGGAGCCCAGAAAAGGTTTGCCGCTTTCCCGCACGTCGCGCAGCATGCTGTATACGCCTTCATCATTTTTATAGGGGCTGCCAGGTACCAGCCAGACGGCATCGCTTTGCCTGATGGCGGATAAGTCGCCCAGCTCAGGCGTAGCAACCCACTGCGGGTCAATATCGATAGCGAGAAAGTCAGCGGCACGGGCAAGCGCCAGAGGAATGGCCTGATGTGCAACGGCTTCTGGACGGTAGTCGCCCACCAGCGCGAGACGTAAAGGTAACGGCATAGCGAAATCCTTGTTAAGGAAATAATGATGCTACGTTAAGCTTAATTTTCTGTCGAGCATTCAGATACTTTCGCGCCCTGTTCAGACAGGATTAGTGAAGCTTCACAGGCATTATTTCCGCTGGAAACCTTTTTTCTCTCTATGAATTAACATTGATAAATGTGACCTTAATCAACATTTTCACGCCTTTGCCGGTCATTTCCGCCATAATCCGCAGACTATTTCATCAAATCGGCTTCAGAACCTGCATTTTAGCCAGATTATCCTGATGAAATATCACATTTCGATGTAAAGCTCGGCGCAACGGTCTTTCAGCAGTTAATATCATTATTAACGCTCTGATAACCACCAGGTTGCGATGTTATTTTGTTAAATCGACTTAAATCATAACAAAATGCCAATTAATAATATTTATTTAGGTTTTAACGCCAGATAACCGGTTTCCCGCAGAAGGTAGAAAAGGCTTGCCCTGTCGCCTTTATTCAGCCAAATTAGTCGCCGTTTTTCCCATCTAATAAAAATCTGGCCCATGGTCCGATCACATGGCGCGGACTTAATTCCTGTCGCGACACAGGATATGAAATAACAGAGGTACAAGTGTCAACTGCAAACAAACACACCGACGAGGCGGTCAGCCTTAATGCATTTAAACAGCCTAAAGCGTTTTATCTGATCTTTACGATCGAATTATGGGAACGTTTTGGTTATTACGGCCTGCAGGCCATCATGGCGGTTTACCTGGTCAGGCAACTGGGGATGTCAGAGTCCGACTCTATCACCCTGTTCTCCTCCTTTAGCGCCCTGGTTTATGGTCTGGTCGCCATCGGCGGCTGGCTGGGCGATAAAGTTCTGGGCACCAAACGCGTTATCGTGTTGGGCGTGCTGGTGCTGGCAATAGGTTACGCGCTGGTGGCCTTCTCGGGCCACAACGTCAGCGTGGTGTATATTGGTATGGCAACCATCGCCGTCGGAAGTGGCTTATTTAAAGCTAACCCCTCTTCGCTGCTCTCTACGTGTTATGACAAAGACGACCCGCGTATTGATGGTGCATTCACCATGTTTTACATGTCCATCAACATCGGCTCGCTGTTTTCAATGATGCTGACCCCATGGTTAGCAGAGAAATATGGCTACAACGTGGCGTTTTCGCTGTCGGTGGTTGGCCTGGTCATTACGCTGCTTAACTTCCTGTTCTGTAAACGCCTGGTGAAAGACTTCGGCTCCAAACCAGACTTTGCGCCACTTCAGTTCGGCAAACTGCTGATGACCCTGGTGGGGATTGTGGTCCTGATCGCCCTGGCAAACTGGATGCTGCATCATCAGTCGATCGCCCGTGTGCTGTTGGGCCTGATCGCGCTGGGCATCTTTGTCATCTTTGCCAAAGAAGCCTTTGCCCTGCATGGTGCAGCGCGCCGTCGTATGATTGTGGCCTTCCTGCTGATGGTAGAAGCCATCGTGTTCTTCGTCCTCTATATGCAGATGCCAACGTCGCTTAACTTCTTTGCCATTCGCAACGTTGAGCACACCATTTTTGGCATCACCTTTGCCCCTGAGCAATTCCAGGCGCTGAACCCGTTCTGGATTATGCTTGCCAGCCCGATTCTGGCCGCAGTCTATAACAAGCTGGGCGATAAACTGCCCATGCCACATAAGTTCGCCATCGGTATGGTGCTGTGTTCGGCGGCCTTCCTGGTGTTACCGGTTGGCGCGAAGTTTGCCAGCGACGCGGGTATCGTGTCCGTTAACTGGTTAATTCTCAGCTATGGTCTGCAGAGCATTGGTGAACTGATGATTTCCGGTCTGGGCCTGGCGATGGTGGCGCAGCTGGTTCCTCAGCGTCTGATGGGCTTTATTATGGGCTCATGGTTCCTGACGACGGCTGGCGCAGCAGTGATTGCCGGTAAAGTCGCTAATCTGATGGCGGTCCCTGAAAACGTTACCGACCCGCTGATCTCTCTGGCCACCTACGGCAAAGTGTTCCAGGAGATTGGTATTGCTACCGCGGTCATTGCCGTGCTGATGATGATAACCGCGCCGCTGCTGAATCGTATGACCCAGGATACGGCAGCCGACAAAGTCTGATTGACCTTATGCCTTTTCATTAAAACCGGGCCTGGCCCGGTTTTTTTGTTTTTGTCGCCGGTCAATTTCCAGTGAACGCCGCATTCTTATTACTGGCAATTCCGCGTCAGGCGATTACTATGCAAACACGATTCGCAATATGGTGACCTCGTTATGAAACTGTTTTGTAAAGCTGGTGCCTGTTCCCTTTCACCGCATATCGTTATGCGGGAATGTGGTCTGGACTTCACCCAGGTTAATGTCGATCTGCAAACTAAGCTCACCGAACGCGGTGAAGATTTTCGCCAGATTAATCCCAAAGGCCAGGTGCCGGCACTGCAACTGAGTGATGGCAATGTGTTGACCGAAGGCGGGGCCATTGTGCAGTATCTGGCCGACCTCAAGCCCGACCGTCACCTGCTGGCGCCGGTGGGAAGCCTGACCCGTTACCATACGATTGAGTGGCTCGGCTATATCGGCAGCGAGTTACACAAGAGCTTCTCTCCGCTGTTCCGCAACGATGCGCCAGAGGAGTACAAAGCCCTGGTACGTCGCCAGCTGGAAGCGAAATTTGCCTGGGTGAATGGTGAACTCGAAGACAAACAGTGGCTGATGGGCGTGCATTTCAGCGTCGCGGATGCTTATTTATATGTGGTTACACGTTGGGCGAAAGCCCTGAGTCTGGACCTGGCAGCACTGGATCACCTGCAACGCTGGTTTGAACGCGTCGCAGAGCGGCCGTCGGTACAGGCCGCGCTTAAAGCGGAAGGACTTAACTAATATGAAAAGGGCCTTACCGGCCCTTTTCTTTACAGCTTCACAGCTTCTCAGCCGGGAAAGCGTGCGTCGGTCGGGCGATGGCGTCCTGCGCGGCAACCAGCTGCAGTTCATACTCACCCATTTCATGCGTTTTCAGCATCACTTCATAGACCGCCGCCGTCACGTGTTCCAGTGCAGCCTGTAGCGATAGCCCGTGCAGCAGATCGACCAGCAATAAGCCGCTGGTTAAATCGCCCACGCCCACCGGCTGACGTACACCAAAATCCAACAGCGGACGGCTGATGTGCCAGGCTTCATCGGCGGTAACCAGCAGCATCTCAAAACGGTCACTGCGGCGTCCTGCGCGCGCCAGATGCTTAATCAGCACCACTTTCGGCCCCTGACTTATCAGCATACGTGCCGCGTCTACGGCCGATTCCACGCTGGTTACGGTGCGTTCGCTGAGCATTTCCAGCTCCAGCAGGTTCGGCGCGATGATATCGCTGGCGGGTAACGCCATCTTGCAGTGGAACTCGGCTACGCCGGGCGCGACGATACAGCCTTTCTCCGGGTGCCCCATCACCGGGTCGCAAAAATACCAGGCTTCCGGATTCGCGACTTTCACCTGACGCACAATTTCCAGAATCTTTTCGCCTTGCTCGGCCGATCCCAGATAACCGCTTAATACCGCATCACAGGTTTTCAGGCGGTCAATATCGGCGATGCCTTTAACAATGTCGGTTAAATGCGTGGCCGGCATAACAGTACCGGTCCAGTGTCCATATTGCGTATGGTTAGAAAACTGCACGGTATTCAGCGGCCAGACGTTCACACCCATACGGCGCATCGGGAACTCTGCCGCCGCGTTACCCGCGTGACCAAACACCACGTGCGACTGAATTGCTAAAACGTTTTTCACTTTTTTGCCCTGTAGTGCCTTGCCATAAAAAAGGGCCGGAAACCGGCCCTGAAAGGTTACTGCCAGTTAATCAGGCAATAATGTTTTTTACCGCGACGCAGCAGCGTAAAGCGGTTAAACAGCTTATCGCTGTCGCTAAAACGGTATTCGGCATCAGACTGCTTTTCGCCATTCAGCGACACGGCATTCGACCCAATCATAGTGCGCGCCTGACCGCGTGAAGGCACCAGCTCAGCTTTGACCAACGCCTGTTGCAGATCGTCCTCGGCACTCAGCGTGATGGTCGGCATACCGTCCTGGGCCAGCTGTTCGAAGTCGGCCTCTGTCATATCGCTTAACGCGCCAGAGAACAGGCTCTCGGTAATACGTTTTGCCGCCGCCAGGCCGTCTTCTCCATGCACCAGGCGCGTGACCTGCTCAGCCAGCACATACTGTGCGCGCGGCGCGGTTCCGCTGTTTTTATCTTCTTCTTCCAGGGCATTAATCTCGTCGATGCTCAGGAAAGTGAAGAATTTCAGGAAGCGGTAAACATCCGCATCGGCGGTGTTGATCCAGAACTGGTAGAACTTATATGGACTGGTTTTCTTCGCATCCAGCCAGACCGCGCCGCCTTCGGTTTTACCGAACTTGGTGCCGTCCGATTTGGTGATCAGCGGGACGGTCAGACCAAACACCTGATTCTGGTGCAGACGACGCGTCAGATCGATACCGGAGGTGATGTTACCCCACTGGTCAGAACCACCGATCTGCAAGGAGACGCCGTGCAGCTCGTTCAGACAGGCGAAGTCGTAACCCTGCAACAGGTTGTAGGAGAATTCGGTGAACGAGATGCCCTGATCGTCACGGTTCAGGCGCTGTTTAACCGCTTCCTTGTTGATCATCTGGTTAACAGAGAAGTGTTTACCGATGTCGCGCAGAAAGGTCAGCACGTTCATATTGCCAAACCAGTCATAGTTGTTGGCGGCAATCGCGCTGTTGGCCCCGCAGTCAAAGTCCAGGAAAGGTGCGACCTGGCTGCGAATCTTTTCTACCCACTCACCCACGGTTTCGCTGGTATTGAGTTTACGCTCTGCGGCTTTAAAACTGGGATCGCCAATCAACCCCGTTGCGCCGCCTACCAGCGCAACCGGTTTGTGCCCGGCATCCTGAAAACGTTTAAGGCAGAGTAGCGGTACCAGATGGCCCAAATGCAAGCTGTCAGCAGTGGGGTCAAAGCCGCAATAGAGCGAAATTGGCCCTTGCGCCAGTTTCTCGACTAACGCGTCTTCATCCGTCACCTGGGCGATCAGGCCCCTCTCTTGCAATTGTTGTATCAGGTTACTGCTGGTCATCACTGACTCCAAATTGATCAGGCTGCACCTATGCTGGTACACAGCTTTCCGCTGAGTTGCGGAAGGAAAAAATTAAGGGCTATAGCATAAAGCGCTGACGCCTTCTGTGCCAGCGCTGATGAGGGGGAAAGCGCAGTTTTAGGGGGCGAGTCGGTCAATTTTCCAGCCGTCGTGATCCCGCTGATAAAGGAAACGATCGTGAAGACGATGTTCGCCCCCCTGCCAGAATTCCATAGTGCTAAATTTCACCCGATAACCGCCCCAGAAACTGGGTAGCGGTACATCACCCTGCTGGAATTTTTGCTTCAGCTCCAGAAACTTGCCTTCCAGCACGCCACGGGCTGAAATCCGGCTTGACTGTTTGGAAACCCAGGCACCGATCTGACTGTCACGCGGACGGCTGCTGAAATACTTTAATACCTCCAGCGGCGACAGCTTCTCGACCTCGCCTAAAACCATCACCTGTCGCTCCAGAAAGTGCCAGGGAAAATGAAGCGAAATACGCGGATTATGACCAAGCTGCTGTGCTTTGCGACTGCCCAGATTGGTGTAAAACACCATGCCCTGCTCATCGAAATGTTTTAACAGCACAATGCGTTGATAAGGCTGTCCATTCTCGTCCACCGTGGCCACTGTCATGGCGGTGGGATCAGGCAGTTGCGCCTCGCAGGCCTGCTTTAGCCAGCTTTCGAACAGCGCCAGCGGATTATCGGGTAAATCTTTGCGACGTAGCCCACCCCGTGTGTATTCACGGCGCAGATGGGCAATAGTTTGTAGCATGTCACTGTCACTCATGATGCACACTCACTCCGGTAAACGTTAACTGGCCGGTTGCAATTCGCAATCGTTTACAACGATCTTATCATTACGCTCAATGAACGCGCCGTTCCCTTTAGACCAGAAAACGTAGTTACCGTCGCTATACCGTGCGCCGGACGCAGAAACCGTTTGCGTCAGCGTCAGCGGCTTGCCATCCATAATAAAGCTGACCTGCTGTTTGGCATTATCCAGGGTGACGGTAAGGGGCAATGTGCCACAGCGGTAATGCAACGTTTCTGGTGCTGGTGGAGCCTTGTGCATCAGGCTGCAGCCCGACAGCATGACCACGGCGGCAACGGTGAGTCCTTTTAACATCAGCGATTCTCCTGTAAGGAAAGCAGGTAATGGGGCCTTCTGCTTTGTTAGGTGTTTTTGACCTTGCACCGGATAGCGCCTTGCGCGCGCTCCGGCCTCTCAGGGCAATTTAACCGATGATAGCCTGGGCATCAGCAAAAGTTTTTAAACAAGTCGGCAGAATGAGGAAGAACGGGGGTGAAAGCACCGCCGCCCTGCCGGGTGAGCAGTTGTGTTTAATGTCAGCCAAGGAGAGTGTTTAAAGACGTGAAGTGATTACAGGTGATGAATGTCCGCTGTGAGCGAAGAGCGGACATTGCTTACCTTGCTCTGTGTCAATTAACGGGGAGCAGAGCAATGATTCACCATAATCCGGACTATAAATTTTCTCCGTAAAAAGCTATATTTCTCCAGTTTGTTCTCCCCGTATTATCGCGGCTGCTCACCCGATTAATCAGAGAGAGTGGAACAATGGAAACTAAACGTACTAGAGCTTGGCGCAATGCACAGAAGCGACGTAACAAGTCTCGTGATATCCGCAAGATCTTATTAAACTTCCGTGGCGAAAAAAACTGGAAGATGCTTTACACGCGGTCGGATAAATTGTTGCGTGCAGCACAACTGGGGCTTGAGTATCCACGTATTACTAACCAACAGCTTGCCTTGAGAGGCCTGGAAGAGTACCACTATTCTGATGAACGTACTTTTTATATGCAGTCGTAATCAATGGCGAAGCCCCACGGCGGAACAGGTGTTCCGCCGTTATCCATGCCTTGCCGTACTTTCCGCTGGGACTAGCCGGGATGCAAAAAAAAGAGTCTCTGCCGAATTGCTTCAATGGGCTGATGTTGTCTGTGTGATGGAACAGAAGCACAAAAACCGCTTAGTGGCCCAATATGGCAGGATCATCGCATTCAAGCCTCTACATGTGCTCAATATCTCTGACGAATACCTTTTTATGGATCCTGAGTTGATAGCAATATTCAAAGATATCGTACCGGAAAAATTGGGACTAACCGATCAAGAAATTGAGAGCCAATAATCGTTTTATCTTTTTGCTATTTATTTCCACATATCCTTCTTCGGCAATGTCCGCGTTTGGCACAAAGCGGACGGCAAGTGCTAAAAGTCCGCTGAGAGCGGACAGCAGACCTTTTATAAGGATTTTTTCATAAAGATACGGCTTGTTCCTTCAGGTTTGCACTCAATACGCCCGAACTCTTCCCAACCGTGCTTCTTATAGAAATCAGGGGCCTGAAAGCTAATTGTGTATAAGAATGCAGCAGTACAGCCCCTTTTTCTGCCTTCCTCCTCAAAGCGGGAAAGGATTTCTGTACCAATCCCCATCTTCCGCAACTCTGGTGGCAGATAGAAAAGATCTATAAAAAGTAGTCCTAACGAAGAGCGCCCCTGCATGCCCCCCAGTACTTCACCGTTTGTATTTGATTTTATTAATATAGCCAATGGCTGACGGTCACTCATCCCCGTCATTAAATCGTTAAAATCATTAAGGCCTTCTTCAATCGCAAGTAATTGTGCAGCGTGAGGATTAGCGCAAACCTCTAAATTTACCCCTTCGACAATGTTATTCATCTAAAATATCCTTTTCAAATAAAGTGCTGTTTAAATATACAGGCCTCAGGAGCAATTTCAAAAGATTTGTCGTATAAGGTTTGCGTTCGAGCTCCATTATCAACTTCCGTCTCTGGCACGGAGCGGACCTTTGGGCCTCAACGGCCGCTACGAGCGAGGAGCGGACGTTCGCAGTGGCTCTCACCTCTGATGAAGGTATTAGTTAACATTGCGGTGTGTTAATCAATATGGCGCAAGTCATATCACAGGGATGCTTCGCAGCGTCGCGCTAGCACGTTTTATCGCCGTCAGCCCAGCGCTTGATATCACTTATCTTTGGCGACCGGATACCCGTGCTCAAGAGGTTCTTGGTTGTATACAGGCTGACCTGCGCGTGGTCACCATTAGGGCTTTCGATCTCAATTAGCGTGTTGTTAATCAACAGTCCCTGTGAAAGGAACTTCTGATTAATCTCCCCTTTTTTGCGCTCACCATCAAACTCGCTTAATACGATTACCGGATTTCCTGAATATGCCTCATATTCGAGGCACTGCCTTGCCATGAGCCTTATGGTTCGATAAGTATCAGATGACCCTGCCTTGCTCACGAAACTGCCGTCAAAAGAGGATTGGCTGCTTTTTAGTTCGCTGACGGTAATAGCACACCCGCTGAGTGAGAGCGAAAATAACAGACTTGTCAGAGCAACGTATTTCACTTTTAACTCCATCATTCAGGTAAATGCCTTGCGCCGGCGCGGATCAAGATGGTGTTTGCTTTCAGGCGGATTTGTGATTCGGGAAATTAACCGAAACCATTAGCCCACCTTCTTCCGACGTACTGAGGCGTACGCTGCTGTTGTGTTGCTGCGCAACGGCTTTGACGATGGCAAGTCCCAGCCCACTTCCGCTTTGCATCTGATTGGGATCACGAAAAAATCTGTCGAATACGCGCTCCCTCAATTCAACGGGAATGCCAGGCCCTGCATCTGAAACACGTAACTGCGTGGATTGGTCTAAGGATCGTAACTCCACCTCAACCCTCCCGCCCCCAGGGCTGTACTTCACTGCATTTTCAACTACGTTATCAATAAGCGACATCAACCGCTCCCTGACGCCAGTCACCCAGATTTCCTCTTCGGCGTAGAATTCAAGTTCAATTCTGCGTTCCGCCGCGAGCGGTGCCAGCCCGGCCATGCGTTCTTGTATGAGCGTTGTCATCTGCAAAGGCTCCATAACCGTGTCAATGCGCGCTTCGCTGTGCATCATCAGCAGCAACTGATTGACCAGACGAGCCGCACGGCTGTTGCTGCGAATAATGCCTGCAAGCAACTCTTTTTGGCTGTCACTGCTCACATAAGACTGCAACGCCTCAACATTGATTCGCATCGCCGCCAGGGGGGTACGCAGCTCGTGAGCGGCATCGGCAATGAAAACGCGTTCCCGTTCAGTGCTTTCCCGCACTCTGGCAAGAAATCCATTAACAGCGTCAACCATCTGGCGAAGCTCCCTGTGCTTTGGCACTGCTTTTAAGGGCGAGAGATCGTCCGGCGTGCGTAAGGACACTTCATTTACCACCTTATTCCATGGGCGCATGGCAATGCGGATTGACAGCCACGCAGGAAACAAAAGAAACGGAATGCATACCAGCAGCGGCATCACGTAGTAGCCGCGCGAGTTCAGGTAGATAAAGAAATTCCAGCCTCCAGCAGGGGTGATAAGCGTGACCTCTGTGTCGGCGTTCCCGGACTTTAAGGTACGGCTGGTCCAGGCGCGACCATCACTCTCAACACGCTCAATTTTTCCATAACGGCTGTTTATCACGCCCGCTGGCGCACCATCAGAGGCATAAACTATCTCTTTATTCTTGCGTACGATAAGGCTGATTGAGAGTTTTGGATCTTCACCGCCGCCATAATTTTCCCGCACTGCCTTACTTAATGCAGCCAGCACATGCGTTCGCTCCTGCGGGCGATCGTCCATATTCTTAACCACAGTAAAAATGGTTTCGTACGTCTTGCTGCCCGTTAATATTGGCGGGCTACGCAAGTCCTCCCACAAAACGTAAGTCAGAAAAAGACACCAGAGCAGGGTGAGCAATAGCATTTGCGCTACCATAATTCGCCGTACGAACGTTGGGGTTCTCAGAAGGCGCCAGACATTTCGCATCAACCTGCCCCCTTCTGAATGGGTACGGTATCAATGACATACCCAACGCCCCTCACCGTTCGCACATAGCCGTCGCCGATTTTGCGACGCAAATTCCCCATATGCACATCGAGCGCATTACTCATATTTTCTTTTGCGCCGAAGATCCTTTCTTCCAGAAAGCTGCGAGTAAGCACGCGGTCAGTGCGCAACATCAACGTTTCAAGCAGCGCGTATTCACTTGCCGTCAACTCAATATGCTGTGCATTCACGGTCACGCGTCGTGTGGGCACATAAAGCGATAATCCGCGCAGTTCTATCGCCTCGTTCTGAAAACCATAACTGCGGCGCGCAAGCGCTCTCACCCTCGCCAACAACTCGGCGAGAACAAACGGTTTGACGAGATAGTCGTCTGCACCCGCGTCCAGCCCGCAAAGGCGATCGTGCAGTGTGCCTCGCGCCGTCAGGATGATGACGGGAATACCCTTGAGCTGCTGACGCAAGTACGCCATCAGGCTCATGCCATCGCCGTCGGGTAATCCGAGGTCGAGCAACACAAGTTCAGGCACGCAGACATCAAGCTGATGCAGCGCATCCTCTTTGCGGCGAACCCATATAACATCAAATCCTTGATCTGCAAGGGCAATACGTACGCCGTTGCCGAGATCCAGGTCGTCTTCGATTAGGAGTATTTTCACAATGGTTACGGTATCAACAGTGAATGAAGAACGTCTGAAGAAAAAAACGGTATCAGGAAATCTATCAGCTTTGCCGCCTCTGTGGTTGCTTCACCCTTTCTTCATTATGGGCTCATGAGAACTTTAGCGGGCGCCTGCAAAATGCGCGTTCTGGCGTTTACAACCCGCTTGTATCGTAATCATTTGAATCCACGAGGACTTCTTTAATGAGAAATAACATACTGCGTCATAAGTTCCCCTTTTCACTCCCGGGGCGCAGCCTGAAAAAAATGTTGCCGGGCACCGTCCTGGCGTTACTGGCAACCCCGATACTGGCGGCAGCACAGAATCAGGACAACGCGTTGACTCTGGGAGGCGGCGCGAACGTGACGCCACGCTATTCTGGTTCGGATAAAAGCCGCGTCACGACCGCCATGGTGCTGGATTACACAATGGCAAATGGTTTCTTCGCCAGCTCCACGCGGGGCATCGGTTACGGCAATAACATCGGCAAATTCGATTACAACGCTGCGCTGAGCTATCGCGCAGGTCGGAAGGATCACGACGTGGACAGCGACTCGCTGAGCGACGGCAGCGACTATTTGCGTGGTATGGGCGACGTCAAAGGCTCGGCTCTCGGTGTGTTTGGCCTGGGATACCGGGTGGCCGACTGGCTTAATTTGCAATTGCAGGCTGAAGTGCCATTTTCTGAACGAAACAATGGCGCGGCACTGCATTTTGGCATTAATAGCCCGCTTTATACCTCACCGAATAATACCGTAACGCTGGCGCTGACCGGCAGTTGGGGGACGGACAAATACATGCAGACTTACTACGGAGTCAGTGCATCCCAATCAGCCGCATCAAGGTTTACCCGATATGATGCCGGAGCGGGAGTTTACGCCTGGTCGATGAATCTTGACTGGACACATAAGTTCAATGAGGACTGGAGCGTGGTTGCCGCAGCAGGCGTTACGCAGTTGACGGGGGATGCGCGCAATAGCCCGATTGTGCAACGAAAAACATCGCCCACCGTAAGCCTGCTGGTGACATATCGCTTCTGATCGTTATTCAATGAGTCCGTCTAAACAGGCTTTATGACCATACAAGCAGGGCTGCGGTTAAGCGGTCAGCCAGTGCGTGTTGCTGACGCGAGATGAGGTAAAACGTGCCGGCAGCGGAGGTTATCAGGGCGCTGCCGGGCGCTGTTAATTACCGCGATAGGTGGAATAGCCGTAAGGACTCAGCAGTAACGGAATATGGTAATGCGGCTCGCTACTGTCCATATGGAATATCACCGGAATTTCCGGAAAAAATGATTTGTGCTGCACTTTCTGATAATAATCGCCTGTTTTAAAGACGACTTTGTAATCTCCTGTTTCAAATTTCCTGTCATCTGGAAACAGTGCGCTAATTCTGCCGTTTTTATCGGTGACACCCGAGGCGAGTTTTACCCATTTGCCCTGCTCTTTATGTTCGAGGTCAACGGAAATACCCGGGGTTGGCGTGCCAGATTCCAGGTTTAATACATGAACACTCAGCGGATTTTTCATACTGGTTGATTCTGCTGCATACGCACTGACTGAGCCCATTAATAACGCTGCAACTGCACCCATTTGCCATTTCATTATCGATTCCTTTTTTTGAGTTAACCTGCAAACGAGGTTATAGGGCGTCAGGTAAAATACCTAACGACAGGGGATAAATGTGAATTTTCTGAGAAACATGGTTCGTTATTGAACTGATTTAGCGATTCGCGCTTTCCATCCGGTAATTTGCGCTGTTTCGCTTTTACGCCTGCAAAAATCTCAAAAGCGACTATGCTGTTTAATTCAAGGTCCACTTCAAGGAGATGAAATGCATACTAAATCCTTCTCAGCTGCCGTTTTGCTTGCCCTTTCACTGGCAACATTAGTGGGTTGCTCTTCAAATCAATCCATTAAGACTTCAGACGGCCGCACCATAGTGACCGATGGTAAGCCTCAAATTGACAGCGATACCGGACTGGTTTCCTATCGCGACGCACAGACAGGCAAAACCGAACAAATCAATCGCGATCAGATCAGCAATATGAGTGAACTTAATAACTAATTAATTCCATCATGGATATAAGGTGAATAATATGAAGAAGACTCTGATTTTACCGCTGGCAGTTTTGATCGGCATGGCCGCATTAACCGGTTGCACACGTACCAGTTATGCTATTCATACTAACGATGGCCGTACGATTATTAGCGATGGCAAACCCTCTGAATCGGATGCCGGTTTACTGGGTTACACCGATGCTAACGGTGTGAAACAGCAGATCAATAAAACAGACGTGAAAGCTGTCTCTGAAGTACCCCACTAATATCATTGCCGCCCACCCAGGGCGGCATTTTTATTTCCCATCTGCCCTGCCCCTTTCTTAAAGACCTTCTGTTTTAACCGTTAATCCACAGGCGACAATCGCAAATCCATTTATTGTTTTCAGGATTTTGTGCGGCACAGATAAAGGTAAGCTGTTGCACAGGCCGCCCTGCCGCTGTATGAAAGTCCGTTGCCCTGGCTCCCGTATCAGGCAGATCGCTTTTTTAATCACCCACGTGATATTTCTTGATGTTATTGGCCCTTTTCTCGCCGCGGTATCGCTGTTATTCCGCTGGAAAAGTCATAATAATGGCGCGATATCAGTCTATTTTCGTCAAGGACCTATCTTAATTTCAGGCCAATAAATACATATCTAGTGGTTTAATCACTTCAATCTTTTCGCGTAAAACCGCTTTATATGTGTTTTTCCCTTCCTTTTGAGGAGGTTAGCCTGCTTACCGCAAAGTTCACTTTTTATGCAGGTTTATTTGATAGGTAACGCCTAATGAAATAACACTTTCGTTATGCATTTCTTTTACTAGACTAATTACTGGGTCGACGACATTCTCACTCACTCAGGAGTTGCATATGTATTTTCACGATGAAGCTACCGGTCATAAGATTATTGGTGAAGCTGCGGTGAACCTGGCACTACAGGATGAGGAGATAACTGTGGTTTCGTTGATCCGTCAGCTAAGCATCATGGCGGACAATGAAATCGACGACGAGCGGGTTATTCAGATTGCAGATGCCCGTAAATGGCTGAAAAGCTTTATTAACGTCGCGACACGGGAACGGGCAGAACTCAGCTGGATGGTTGTTACCGGCCAGGTGCCCGCCAATTTGACCGAGCATTAACTCAGCAGGTCAGTCGGTTATCCCTCTGCGCGGGCGCGCTCTGCGTCCGCGCAATCATCATCCGCTCCTGGCGCGTTTTGTTGCCGATCACCTGCTTTGACGCACTTCACTTGCTTCCTGTTACCTTCCGCACAATTTTCCATCGAAATAGCTGTACAAGTTTTATTTTATTGTATAACTTTACGTAACTTTCAACTGACTATTTTTGGACCACTGCGAGAGCACCTATGCAACACAACCATCGCCTACCTCAGAGCGCCGACGATATCTCCCGTTATTTTGCTGCGGCCAGCCTGCCTTCACAGCAAGAAATGCTGGGGCAGATCGTGGTTGATATTTTACGTGCAGGCCAGAACGTGAATCGTAAAGCTATCTGCACTAAGCTGCTGCGCCGCCTTGAGCTGTCGGCAAGTGAGGAAGAAGAGCGTCTGTGTCGTGAACTGATTGGATTGCTCTTTGGGCGGTGATACGGCAACGGGCTGCCGTTATTCAGGCGGGTTGGTCTTTGTCAGAGCAGTCGCGGCATAGCTGCTGTTACTGCTGTTACTGTTATGCAGGAAACGTCCTGCCCGTCATTGCTATCCGCTAGTGAAGTTTATGCGCCAGGATGCGGATAGCCTGTTCACAGGTCAGCCTGGTTTTTTCGCACTCCGTTAGAACACTTTGCTGATGCAGGGCGCTAATAATTTCCTGTACTGTCACCGTTTCTCCGGGCTGGAGAATACCTGACACAATCCTGCCTAACAGCGCGTGTATCTCTTCACCAATTTCTGTCCTGTCTTGTTTCACGCCTTTTCCTCGAACCTTACTTTTCATTTAATATCATCAATTTATCGCGACGGCGTGTGTTCGGCCGCCCAGTCAACGCGCCACATGTTGTGCAGTCACGGTCAGCGTTGTGTCAAAATTTAGGAAACATTCGCTTCCTAAATAGACAAATGTTAATCCAGTATTTTCAGGGCCAGCGCAATAGTCGCTTGCTCATCGGTTACATCGGCGACCTTGCCCGTGACGCGCATACCAAATGCGATGCGCAAAATCAGGCCTGCCGCCGTCTCAACATCCAGACTGGCTGAGATCGAGCCATCGTGCTGCCCTTCCTGCAATAACGCCATCAAAAATTGCTTGTTACGGTTGATGACCTGCGCAACCAGCTGCGACAGCTCTGCGTCCAGCACCTGTAACTCAATGGCGCTGCCTACCACCAGACAACCTGTTCGCCCTTCTGTCGCCCGGGAGGAATCCAGATAAAACTGTAACAGCTCGGTTAACTTCGCGCGGCCGGTAGAAAATCGGGCCAGTCGTCCGCGCAAATCCTCATTGCGAACGGCGATATAGCGCTGAAAGACCAGTAGAAACAAGGAGCGCTTATCCTGGAAAGCTTTATAGATACTTCCCACAGAGAGGTTCATTGCTTTACCCAAATCGGCTAGCGATGCGGCATGATATCCCTTTTGCCGAAACACAATCATCGCCTGGTCCAGAGCCTGTTCCATATTGAACTCTCTGGGCCGACCTCGTTCTTTGTGTTGATACGCTGTAGAGATTTGGCTGTTCATGACGACCAATTTGAAAGGCGGCATCTTCGGCTCGGCCGAAAACGATATGCGCGGGTGATTGTATCTCAGTCGTGGATCACAAGTATACCCCGAATCCCGGCCCGAATGCAGAAGCCTGGCCTGGACCACGCCGGGCGCGGGACAGGGGTACGAACCTTTTAGCTTTTAGCGGTTAGCGTTTAACAATTCTTCTGCGGCCAGTTTACCTAAGGCATTCGCGGCAAACGGGCTGTCACCGGTCAGTACGCGGCGATCTTTATGCACGGTACCTTTGATATCACTGTTAACCAGCGTTAACCCCATCGCCTGGAGCTTCTCGCCAAAATACCAGGTCAGGTGCCCTGGCATATAACCCATATCGGGGGTTTGCTTATCGGCTGAGTCCGGGAACGCGCAGATTGCATAGCCGTTAAGGGGATTTTCACCTTTGTCCAGCGCCAGGAACGCCGCCGGGCCATGGCACAGCGAAATCAGATGGCGATCGTTTGCCAGCGTCCAGCGGATAACCTCTGCCACCGCTTCACTTTCGGGCAGTCCAATCAATGCACCGTGCCCGCCCGGAATAAACACACCGGCATAATCGGAATGGGGTGTAAGTGAGGTTACAACGTCACTTAACGTCAAAGGCGAACGGAACAGCGACAGACAGTGGTTATAAAATCCCACAACCACTTCATCCTGCTGTGGCATTGCCCAGTGTTCAAACTTCACCATTTGTCCAGACAGTGTGGCAACGTCAAACTGAAAGCCGGCCTGATACAGGTGGTACATAGGCAGCAACGTTTCAATCGGGTGATTCCCGGTTGAAAATAGCGTGTCGTTATCCAACGGCAGATAGCGTTCGTCGGCACAGATGACCAGAATTTTTTTATTCCCGGTGTGCGGTTGCGCGTACCCGGCATCGCTCAGATCGGATTTAGGGCTGGTGAACTGGTCAAGAGAGTAGGCTGATGGGAAAAAGGCATTATGTTCAGCCTGATCTGCCACCGGAGATTTACTAAGTTCTGACATGACAATGTTCTCCTTAAGGGCGAATGAATACCTGTTTCATCCTAGACCAGAAAGTCAGGTTTAAGCAGCGCGCCAGCACAAAACGAACCCTTTATGAGAGCATTCCGTTGTCTGCCCTGCCCTCAACCTCGATCTCAACCTGGCTGGTTCCATCATTTCACCACGGGAAAATCGCTGATGCGGATGGTGCGCAGACGTCCCCCGATTTGTCTGCAGTACTGATTTTCTTTATGCAGTTTTTCGGCGGCACGTTCGGCACAGGTACAGACCGGCTCACGTACCTGGGCATAGTTTGAGAGAAGCGGCTGACCACGATGTGGAACACCGGGCACGTATTAATGAAGCATTTGCCCTGATCCGTGCAGATTTCACCCTGACGCTATCCCATCCCTTTGTGCAGTAGCGGTCGCAACGGAAGGCGGTGTGATTTTCTCCGTTCCTGTGACGCCGCACACCTTCCGGCACAGCTACATGCACATGCTTTATGCGGGGATTCCGCTGAAGCCGCTACAGAGCCTGATGGGCCACAAAAGCCTGAAATTGACAGAGGGATATACGAAAGTTTTCGCACTTGACGTGACGGCGCATCACTGGGTGCAGTTTTCGACGCCGGGTAAGGAAGCTGTAGCCATGCTAAAAAAATTTTAATGCCAGCATCAAGACATCAGGGTGATATATGTTTAAGTAATTTCATCCTGTGATTAAATAACTATAAATATTATTATTTTTTTAGGCGAAATATTTCAGATATATTTTTCCAATCAAAACCAACGCATTAATAGATAATTTTCATTAAGTTTTTCGCGATCATTATCACAACAATGTAAATGCAAAGTTAACTTTTATTAATTTTTTATTATATATGAAATTGCTGACAGGTGATTAACACTGGGTTATTTATGATTATGCTGGCTGTTCAGAACTGCTGAACAGCCATTATGTTACCAAGAACAGAATGCTTGTTCCCCTCAGCATATTTCAGCAAGAAAAGGCGATCATTGAACGTTTTATGTTACTTATTAATCAGTCACTGATTTTTCGGGACGATTGTAAAAGTGATGTGGTCCGGCTTATTCATCAAAATTTCAAAAAATTGCCCTGCGACGAGATGATTGAAAGGTCACTTTTGCAGATCAGGGAAAAGAAATACCTTGATGAGCATGATCTTATCAACCTCAATAACACGCTTGCGGCCATGCTTGTCGGGTTAGAACCTGCCCGCCACTTGTCGGATCATGCGTATAATGTGGGTATGCTTTTCGACGGCAGAGTAAAGGGAAAGGAACATTTTGTTGACATTGCGCATTCCTTTATGGCCGTTTTTGAAGCCTGCAGAGACATGACTTCTGGCTGTGATCCCTGCACCGATGTTCAGGCGTCAGACAGAGCTATCGCCTATATTGCTGCGCATCAGACGACCATGCAGCTCATTGTGGCCACGCTCTGGGCCATATCTCACTTCAGTCTGAGAGTAAATGCAGATAATGTCCGCGACATAGTGGTTGAGGCCTCGCGTTTTTACAGCCCCGTTCTCTCCGTAGGAAGAGTGATGTCTCAGGATCTGAGCTTCAGAGGGCTGAATCTACGAAAGGGTGACAGGGTTATGTTCTATACCGCGCTGGCTAATTTCGATGCCGGGTTTTTTGATGAGCCTTTCCAGTTCATTCCGGGTCGAAAAGAGAAACCACTTTCTTTCGGAACCGGGATGCATATGTGTATCGGTATGGGGATCGCGCTCAACTTTGCTTCATCCTTTATCGCCCGTACCAGCTCAAATGGCGCACTCAGGAACGTCAGAATTACCGAACTGGCGGAGGGCGTTTCTGCGCTGGGCGCTTCGCGTTTCAGTATGGGAATGGACTGTCATGAACTGGCTGAAGATTAAGAATTTCCGAACCCTTCTCGCCTCGCTTTTTATGTCAAAGACAGGCGATTATGCATACGAAGTGGTTTTCGTATTTATCGTGCTGGAGAGCACACATCATGATTATCTGCTTACCGGTTTCGTTTACTTTTTCCGGTTTATTCCCTTTCTGTTCTTCGGCCCGGTTGGAGGCTGGATGGCAGATAATTATCGCCTTAAACATAACCTCTTACTCAGCGAATGGCTGCGTCTTATTGTGTCGCTTCTTCTTTTCATATGCAGCCTGAATGGTTCGGTCAGTATCACCGTCCTTATCGTGGCTTCTGTGCTGACAACCATTGGCCGCAGTATCTTCCAGCCAAGCTATCAGACCGCTGTGCCCAGAACCGTTGATGCATCAAGGCTTGCCGGTGCTAATGGTATATCGCAGGTAGCCGAAGAAACGGCTTCGGTGGCAGGCCCTCTTATTTGTTCCTTCATACTCACATTCTCGGATAAATCATGGGTCCTGCTCTTTAACACCTTGACCTATGCTGTATCGATTATTTTCCTCTTCACATTTTCTGAAACGGTAGCGGTAAAAATATCGGCTTTCAGGATCAAAAATGTTTATAAGGAAACCTGGTCCTGTATTCAGGGCCTTTATTATGACACCCGTGGGCTATTTATCACCATACTGTGCTCTTCCGTCTGCATCCTGTTCACCGGATCGGTTCTGCGTTTTATAATTCCTGCGATGACAGTCAGTCACGGACAGGGGGAACTGATAACCAGTTGGATCTTTTCTCTCATGGCCGCAGGCACGATCACTGGTGGACTTATCTATGGTCGGTTTTTAAAGCAGGCTTCACCCGAGAGAGTAATGCGGTACTGGTTCTTGTACGGTATGCTTTTATTTGTAATGTCACTTACCGCTCTGTATTCCTTTAATTTTCTTCTTCCTCTCGCATTTATACTTGGGATCAGCGGTGCCTTTGTAGATATTGCGCTTGTGACAGTTATACAGACGTTGTCCCCAGCGGAGAATACAGGTAAGACATTCGGCACGTTCTCTACACTGGCAAACACTGCTGAAGCCCTTTCTGGCCTTCTTTCCGGGCTGCTCGCAGCTGGGGGACTGATGGTTGCTTTTGCTGGGATGAGTTCGCTTATCGCGCTAACAGGCATTACCGGAACAGTCCTTCTTTCAGGTAAAACGCGGAACCTTCACCTAAAAAAAAATGAAGCCGGTGGCTCAGTTCAAAGAGAATCTTCGGATTGAGGTGTGCAAGATCCGGGTGAGCCGCGAGCATTGACGTCTGCGTACTGGTTTCATGCTACCCGCACTTTTTCAGATACAAGATTATGTTGAGGACAAACTGGATTTCAACAAATGACTGATCGGGCATCCGTGTGCACCTTGCGTCATGAAAAATCATAATATGATGATGTAAAAGGTTATTTTACGACAAGAAGGTCTGAATACCTTGTGGTGTAACAAGGCGACAACATCTCGCGCTTCATGGCCCAGCGTTTTTCCGTGCCCTGCCCGGCAAACCACATCTTTCCTTTGCCCTCTTTATGAATCCGATCGATCACCTGCATCAGATCGTTACGGCCTGGGTTAACCGAACGCTCATCGAACATATCCAACTGCGTCACGCCATGATCGAAGAAATCACTAAGGACTATGCCGGCCTTGATATAGCGGTGTCCTTCTATCCAGATATAGTCGAGCATCTCGGTCGCCACCCGAATAATATCGCGCGTATCGTGGGACGGCGTCAGGAGTTGCCCTGTCGCCTGATTACCGTAAAAATTTTCGCCGGGTGCATGCGGACTGGTGCGCAGAAATACCCCGATTTGTCTGCAGTACTGGTTTTCTTTACGCAGTTTTTCGGCGGCACGTTCGGCATAGGTACAGACCGCCTCACGCACCTGGGCATAGTCTGAGAGGCGGCTGCTGAAGGAACGTGAGCACATGATCTGTTGTTTGGTGGGTTCGAGCGCCTCTAAATCCTGGCAGGGTTCGCCACATAATTCTCTGACCGTGCGCTCCAGCACCACGCTGAAGTTCTTACGAATCAGGCTGGGGCGCTGACGCGCCAGGTCCGCGGCCGAGGTTATGCCCATTTCCTCAAGCCGCTGACTGAGCCGTCGACCTACGCCCCAGACCTCCGCAACGGGCACCTTCACCAGCAGTTTTTCCCGACGTGCAGGATCGGACAGATCGACAACACCCTTGGTGTAGTTTGCCCATTTTTTAGCGGCAAAATTCGCCAGCTTCGCCAGCGTTTTGGTGGGGGCTATGCCGACACAGACGTTGAGATGAACTTCTTTTTTTATCCGGGTTTTGATCTCGTGGCCCAACGTGTCGAGCGACATGCAATGGCTGACGCCCGTTAAATCCAGAAAAGCCTCGTCAATCGAGTAGATTTCCACCGACGGGGCCATTTCCTCCAGCAACGTCATTACTCTGGTGCTCATATCCGCATAAAGCGCGTAGTTGGAGCTAAAGACCTGTACGTTGTGGCGGGCAATAATCTCTCTCATTTTGAAGAACGGCACAGCCATGGTAATGCCCAGCGCTTTTGCCTCTGCATTACGCGCAATCACACAGCCGTCGTTGTTAGACAGCACAATGATGGGCTTTCCTTTGAGATCGGGGCGAAACACCGTCTCACAGGAGGCATAAAAATTGTTCACATCCACCAGCGCAAACATGATTAATAAACCGACTTGATCACATAGGTCACCACGCCAAACACTTCCAGCGCATCTTCCGTGCTAATCGCAATCGGTTTAAACTGCCGGTTCATCGGCATCAGTTGCAGGCAGGGCTGAAGCTGAAGACGCTTAACGGTAAATTCTCCGTCCACGGACGCCACCACGATATCGCCATGCGAGGCTCTTAGCGCGCTGTCCACCACCAGCATATCGCCGTCGTTGATGCCTGCGCCGGTCATCGACTCTCCGCTTACCCGTACAAAGTAGGTCGAACTGGGGTGCTGAACGATGAGCTTGTTCAAATCAAGACGTTGCTCAACATAGTCCTGAGCCGGTGACGGAAAACCACATGGCACCCGCTCCATAAACAGTGGCAGCGGTAACAGCGCACTGACTTTTGCTGGCCTGATAAATTCCATACTCACCTCCCCTTCAAAATAACTGTATATATTTACAGTAATCGCGATCGATGGGTTTGATCAAGTGAAACGGCAGAGGTTTATATGAAGCGGTTGATGTGGATGAAGATTTTGTTACAGCGAAGCGGTGTCGGTTTTATGCAGCCGCTTAACGATTGTGCATTCAGGTTATGCTTTCACCTGTTGCCTTCTGCACGCCTGGCATTTTTTCATTGATGGCTCCCCTTTTTTGCCATCGTCCTGCAGAAGTACACAGCGGGTTTACACGTCTCTGGCTGACGTTCTGTACTGCGCAAAACAAGACATAAGGCGGTTCTGTTGACGACTCGCCCGGTTGTTTTCAGTTCTTTGTTACTGGCTGGATTTAAATTACCTGTCACGCCTGTATTCTGAAATATATATCCCTGAATCCCTGGCGATAACATAATGTAAACCCGATTGGGGATCGTTACGTTTTACCTCCCCTTTCCTTAGCCTTACCTATTTATTCAAATACAGAAGCCGCATAATACATAACGAGCCAAAGAGAAGTTTATTGCGCAAAATTCAAATGGTGTTATCTGTCCAACAGGATTAACACCAGAAGCGCAGGTGTTTATTGCCGTAAGGCTCAGCCGCGCATTCGATCCAACGCGATAAAAAGCAATCGCAGAGTAGTCTGTATATCACACGGACTCAACAAGCCCCACGATATTTGATGCACTGGCGCGCAGCGGCGATATGATGCGTTATATGTTCTTCGCTTAACCTGACCTTTCTCAGGCAGATCAGATCGGAAAACAAGAATAATCAATTGATTTAAATGAAGATTAAAGACTTAAGATAAGCAAAGAATACGTGAAATGCCATTACTTCATCCCAGCGCTATGATGAGCCCTGATCAGACAGCTGTATGTTGAAAAGGAGCACAGCATGGAAATAAAAAATAACGACGGACAACAGGTTTGTTTAACGGTCGATGAGATTTCATTAACGTGGTTTTTTATGACGGGAATGGATATGAAACAGATAGCAAGCTGGATGGCACTCCCTGTACACGCTGCATATTATATTAAACAACGCGTAATGAAAAAGCTTGGCGTGAAAAATAACAGTGAGTTTATTATCTGGTTTCTTAATAACAGAAGGCGTGACGAAACTGAAAAAACTGAACACCGCAGGCTTCCACACAGCGATAGCCTGATGAAATGAATCATCCCGAACAGGCTATTTTTTACATCCGTCATAGCGGGTAGCCGTTAACGCTTTTTCTCTGCGCGATGAGTGAATACAGCGCCGCCTTGCCGCCTGAGCACGATGCTGCTGCTCAGATGGCGTTTAGCATTAAGGCGCGCCGCCTGCATCGGGCTGATCCGGCTCTTCATGACCGCCTTTTGCCTGCTGCACTATCCATTCACGGAATATTTCCATCGAGGGCGTCATCTTCTTTGAGCGGAGCCAGGTTAACCAGTAGCCACCGACATCGATCTCAAGCGTAAAAGGACGGGCCAGCGTGCCGGCATCCAGCTCACGCTGAAACATGCACGCCGGCACCAGAGCAACAGCGCCGGTCTGGATCGCGGCTTCAACCATTAAACGTGACGAGTCAAATACCGGGCCGGTGATCCTGGGCGGTGCCATTCCCGCCGCCGTAAACCAGCTGTCCCACTCATCAGCCCGATAGGAACGTAACAGGTTTTCCCGCAACAAACAGGCAGGCTGCTGCAGACGGCTGGCGATGTCCGGCCGACAGAGCACCGTCAGCGGTGCCGTAAACAGCCGCTCATTGTGTGTGGCGGGCCAGGCACCCGCGCCAAACCGAATCGCATAGTCCACGCCTTCCCCCGCCAGGCTGACCACGTTATTGTTAGTGCGCACATTCAGCTCCAGCGCCGGGTGCTGCTGACGAAACACCTCAAGCCGGGGTAACAGCCAGCCCAGCGCAAAGGTACCCACACAGGCAATCGTCATCACCTCGCGGTATTCTCCACCTTCAAAGCGACGCCAGGCGCTTTCGAGCTGCGTGAAGGCCGCTGACACTTCCGCAAACAGCAGCCGCGACTCATCCGTCATCTCCAGACCACGCGGCAATCGACGGAATAATACGACGCCCAGTCGTTCTTCCAGCAGCCTGACCTGCTGGCTGACGGCGGCCTGAGAGACAAACAGCTCCAGCCCCGCATGGGTAAAATTCAGGTGGCGGGCGGAGGCTTCGAAAGCCCGAAGCGCGTTAAGCGGTACATCATTTTTCACGTTTACCCCCAGAAATTCTTTAGTCTCCACTCAAATTATCTCGCTTGTCGACATTTTGAAATCCCCTACCATCTCCCTTGTAATTTAACAAAGTCGGGGAATAGCGTGCTGCAAGGCTGAATGGCCTGACGCGTCACGCCGTTTAAAGCGACATAAGTTTATTGAGGGGCAGCCAGTCTGTTTCTTATTGCGTCCTGCCGCGCAATGATGCGGTAAACCGCCATGCACTTCCCGGCCGCAGACGGCACTCAGCGATGCGGACATTTATCAGATGAGGTTTTATATGATTAATCTATTCACACAACGCGCACGCCCTGCCGTTATCCTGCTGGCGCTCGCGACCCCGCTTGCCGCACAGGCCAGCTTTGATGACGCCGCGTTGCAACGCGATATTCAACAGTTGGAACAGACCGCAGGCGGAAGGCTGGGAGTGGCAGTGACGGACACCGCCGATAGCGCCGTTTTTACCTATCGTGGCAACACGCATTTTCCGCTCTGCAGCACCAGCAAAGTTTTCGCCGTTGCGGCCATCCTGAAAAAGAGTGAAACCGCGAGCGGATTGCTTAATGAAAACGTCGCGATCCACAAAACTGATCTGGTTAATTACAACCCGATAACTGAAAAACACGTCGGTGCCACAATGACGGTGGCTGAACTCAGCGCGGCTGCGCTGCAATACAGTGACAATGCGGCGATGAACAAACTGCTGACGCGCCTGGGTGGTCCGCAGAAGGTGACCCGTTTTGCGCGCAGCATTGGCGATACCACTTTTCGGCTCGATCGCAAAGAACCGGATCTGAATACCGCCATCCCGGGTGATAAACGCGATACGACATCGCCTGCTGCCATGATGCAAAGCCTGCAAAAGCTGGTGCTGGGCAGTGCGCTGGCACCGGCGCAACGTCAGCAACTGAGCGACTGGATGAAAGGCAACACCACAGGGGCGAACAGCCTACGTGCCGGCCTGCCCGCTGACTGGACAGTTGCGGATAAAACCGGCAGCGGCGATTACGGCACCACCAACGATATCGCCGTTATCTGGCCACCGCACCATGCACCGCTGGTATTGGTCACCTATTACACCCAGCCCGACCCACATGCCGCTTCGCGCAAAGCGGTTCTGGCGGGCGCAGCGAAAATCATCGCTTCGGGTTATAGCCAATAACGGCCAGTAAGCGGGCAGTCCAGGAGACAACGACACCGATGGCGGCGGTCTGCTGGACGCCCTCTGCGAATAAAGGGTTGGCAAGGAATGATCGTCACCCAAAATTGAGCAGTTGCTCAAGGACACTGAAATGCGCTATTTTTATCGCGTCCAGCCAGTCTGCCTGCGCTGACCTTCTCTTCTCATGCCGCGCCGTGGGTGCCGCAACGGAAGCGTTCTTTCTCGCTATGACAGGAAATGCATCATGCGCCCGGCTTTTAATGCATTACAACGTGTCCGCTATCCTCGTGGGATGTTAACCGCGATGCTACTTGCCTTGAGCCTCGCGTCCGGCTTTAGCCTGGCGGACAATCATCCACTGAGAATCGCCATTTATCGTGGTGCGGCAGGCTGTGAAGGTTGTTCAGAAATGGTGATGAAAGCGCTACACGGCGTCGCGATGCCGCTCAGCATTTCTTATATCGGCGAAAACGAAAAACAAACACTGAATGCTCAGAACCTGCGTCAGGTTGATCTTTATATCCAGCCCGGCGGAGGTCAGGATATTCCAGCGGCCTATGAAGCCCTGGGGGATGAGGGGGCAAAAGCCCTACGCGATTTTGTCCGCGATGGTAAAGGTTACCTCGGTCTGTGCATGGGTGCTTATCTGGCGGACAGTAACTGGCTGGGGCTGATCGCCTCGCCGCTTGATTCCGAAGCAGGACGTCCGGGATCGCAGATCGCCGATGAGGGTGATTACACGATCCCTGTTAAGTGGAATGGCAGACAAGAGACATTCTATTATCAGGATGGCCCTTATCTTGTCGGCCATAAACTGCAGGACGGTTTTACCCCTGTGGCCTTTTATCGTAATGGTGATGTGGCGATGGCGCGTTATGCCTACGGAAAAGGGACGGTGGTGTTAACCGGACCTCACCCTGAAGCAGATGATCGCTGGACAGGTAAAGTCACTGACGAGACTTACACCTCACCCCAGCAAAAGATGACCCGTCTGCTGGCTTATTTCTCTCAGCAGCACTCTGAGCGATAACGCTATCGGTGCCGTCAAAGCCTGATGGCTGCGTAAAACCGGCAAGCGGTGTTGGTGACGTTACCGGGATGACAGGCTGTATAGCGCTGCGCAGTGGGACATGGTGGGAAAGCGGGCTGCGCAGGAGGCGGAGGATGAAACAGACAGCCTTGTTATTGAGCGTGAGCGTGCTTTTTGCCGTCGCGCTGCCCGATCAGACAGCGCAATCTCACCGTTATACGTCGCTGTCAGACTCCAGCGCATCCTGAATCGCATCGGCCAGATTGGCAATTTCGTTTGCCACCGCTTGCAGATCCCAGGCCGCTTTCGAGCCATTTGCTGACGTTGAGGCGCTGACTGACTCTTTTGCCACTGCCAGTGCCGCCGCAACCGCGACCGTACGTTTATGCTGTTCCTGCGTCATACCCGCAGGCGGCAGCGAGAAATAGTCGTTAACCATTATCATTTCCTTCTGATCCAAGAGGCGTAAACCTTAACGCCCTGCGGGTACAGAAGGAAGTGAATTATTGCACCGCCGCCCACAAAGCCTGCTTTATGACCACAGGACGCAAAAATGCGGGCCTGACCGGTCGAGCGTTCATGCGCCGCTGACCATCGGTTGCTATTCTCTGCCGGGGCATCGTTATCCGGAAAATGGTCATACGCTGCCCGCGCGCCGTCATGCGGTGATGTCGACGTTGCGGTCGCCCACAGGACAGTCGCAGCCGGCTTAAAGGCTCCCAACCCGATGCGTGCCCTGCCCAGTCCGGGACTTTTTTGTGCGTTCCTGACCAGAATTATACAGCTTACGCTGTACAAGTTTGCGCAGTGTTGTACAACCGCACGAAAAAAACAGGCGCAGGCAACACCAGAAAAAACCCTTATAAATCATAATTAAATATCAAAAACAGTAGCAGAAAGCAGCGCACCCTCGGCCAGCAACTCATCCGACCAGCGGTTTTTCTTCGCAAAAAATTGTACAAAGTTAGTTTTTTTGTATAACTTTACGCCGTGATGTTAAATCACTTGTAACGAAAGGTGCCTTGCACCGCATCTGAAGGTGAGTGGATTTCCACCTTCAGATGCAAAATTTTCTTCGCCACGGGCAGGAAAACGTCTTCTTCCGATTTTGAGGCTACCATGCAAACGACAACGAATACTGAGTCTCAGATTTCTGAATATTTCATGAATGCGGGTGACACTTTCACCAGCGAAAAAGATGTGATTGCAGAGACCTGGTCAGAACTCGCTTCTTTTAAAGCGCACGTTTCTGAAAAAGATATGTTACTGGGTTTGATCCATAAACTGGAAAGTGAAACCGACGCGACCAAACAGGATATCTATCGTCAGGCTCTGGAGACCGTTCTTCAACGTAAGCCGGGCGACGTTCGTTTTTAATTTTGTTGTGATGATGACACGCTACTTAGCAAGGATGCTTTACCTTCCCTAAAAATTTGCCCCTGATTCAGGGGCTTTTTTTTGCCTGCGCGCCTCAGGCGATCAGGTTTTGACGTTTTCCCCAATCGTACAGCTGCTCACGCGCCAGGTTTTTCATTTTCACCTCACACATGATGTCGAAATCGCTGAATGACAATGCCCAGGCGTTGAGCGTGGGATTGAAATAGTAATCGGAATGGGCACGAAGCTTTGTTTTCGGCACGGTCAGGGCGTGCTGATCCGGAAAGCCCTCGGTGGGGATAATCCCCTCTTGCGAAATGGAGTAATGCAGCACCGGGCGGACGCCGCGCCAGGAATCAACAATCCGCGCAATACGTGCATCGTCCGCCCGGATAAACTGGTTCTCTTTGACCCAGTGATGATGGATATCCAGCACCACCGGACACAGCGCCCCTGCCTGCAACACATCGTCCAGTGAACACGAAATTTCGTCGTTTTCTACCGTCAGCATCAAGCGCGCTTCAGGACTGAGGCGCTGAAACGCCTGTTTAAACCCGTCAAACCCGAGTTTGCCATTCATATGAATGTTGATTTTAAAGTCCTGGAAGGTTTTGCCGTACCCCATCAAACAGGCGCACAACGCATGGTATTCCACATCCTCTAAGGCGCGTGAAACGACATCAGGATTGTCCGACGCCAGCACGCTGTACTGTCCCGGATGGAATGACAGCCGGATATGATGCGCCCGCGCCAGCTCACCGCAGCGGGCAAACAACGGATACAGCTCAGGCAGAAACGCCGCAAATAACGGCTTTGCTTCAGGTACGGTATACAACGGCAGTAAATCGCTGCCAATCCGCATCATTCTTAACGCGTCCGGGAGGACCGCAATGGCTTCCAACGTTAAATACAGGTTCTGCAAATTGGTCTTCGAAATCTCATAAATGAGCGCCGTGCGTTGCGCCTCATCCAGGCTGAGAAAACGGGTTCGCGTGGTCGCGCGAAAGGGGAAATACTGCTTGCCCTCTTCGTTTAAATACTTACATGCAAAGCCTAATTTCATAAACACTCCTGAACAGTATCCAGAAAGTTTAACAGCTAATTTTAAAATCGCCATTAAGGCCAGCACTATCAATAAGTTAAACGCTAACTTTATGAATAATCCCTGATTAATGCCTTTGTTGTAACGGGTCGCGTATAACGGCAACGCGCGCTACCTGCCCCGCTTGCCCGGCGCGCACAGCTTATCCCCTGATTTTACAAGTAATAACCGCAACATCTCGTCACCGAATAATGGGTTTCAGGGTGGCATAATTTCGTATCAGAACTAAACTTAGCGCTGTGACTAGCTAGTCCTTCTTATCTAAGGAACCCTGATATGAGGTCTTGTCTATGACACAACAGAAATACAGAGGTGGTGCCGGTAATTTTGCCAACGATCCAGACCGAGCCAGTGAAGCTGGCAGTGCAGGAGGCAAAGCCAGCGGAGGTAATTTCAAAAACGATCCTGAAAGAGCCAGGGAGGCCGGTCGGAAAGGAGGCAAAAAAAGCCGTCGCACTTCTAAGTAGTTCTGAGTAAGGCGCCTTAAGGAGGTAGTACGCCATGGACTGGCGATTTTTATCCCCTCTCACCCCTGCATTTTTATTCCCGTTCACCCTTTCCAGTAATGCTTTTTACGCCTTATCCATCGCCGCTTATTTCCGCTTCGCTTTGAGGATAATAAGCGTAGCGTGAGAGAGAAAAACGTCGCTTATTTTTAGCAAAACGTAATAAACCTGAGCGGAACGATTTTCAGAAAATACCTGGCTTATAAAAAACAACTGGCTGTAATCACCCAGGCGACAGCAAAGGGAAATAAAAAATAACCCATTGAATAAGATAGAGATACCACATTGCCGTCGCGCTTAAAATAAGCATTTAGTTTCGCTATTAAATTATTTTTTCGCTGATTGAAAATCACTAAAAACAGGAGAAATATCGCCTGCTCTTTATTTAACCGCAACGATTAAGCGCAATATTTATAAGCTTATTAATTAAGTTGTTCTATATTTACTGGCACCTCAAGTAGTAAAAAAAGCTGGAGCAATGTGTTATGTCGAATGAAAAAAAGAATAATCCCCTGAGTCATCGGGCCCCCACGACCGGCCCGGAATCATCACAGCCGGGACTGGGCTCACTGGCTCCTAAAGATGGTTCACATCAGCCACCAGCCGAACCGACACCGCCGGGTAAGAAACCCACGGCACCAGGCAGCCTTAAAGCGCCCGATACCCACAGCAGCAAACTCGATCAGTTAGCAGCGAACCGTAAAGATGGAACGGGCAGCCCGCTTACCACCAATCAGGGCACCCGTATTGCAGACGACCAGAACTCGTTACGCGCTGGTGGGCGTGGGCCGACGCTGCTTGAAGATTTCATCATGCGGGAGAAAATCACCCATTTTGACCATGAGCGAATTCCGGAACGCATCGTTCATGCGCGGGGCTCGGCGGCACACGGCTATTTTCAACCTTACTGCTCAATGAAGGACGTGACCAAAGCCCATTTCCTGAGCGAGCCAGAGCAGATTACGCCGGTGTTTGTGCGCTTCTCCACGGTTCAGGGCGGCGCGGGTTCAGCGGATACGGTGCGTGATATCCGTGGCTTTGCCACCAAGTTCTACACCGATGAAGGCGTTTTCGACTTAGTGGGTAATAACACGCCGGTGTTTTTTATTCAGGACGCCCACAAATTTCCCGACTTTGTGCATGCGGTGAAACCCGAGCCACACAATGAAATTCCACAGGGCCAAAGTGCTCATGACACCTTTTGGGATTATGTGTCGCTACAACCTGAAACCCTGCACAACGTGATCTGGGCAATGTCTGACCGCGGTATTCCGCGCAGCTATCGCACAATGGAAGGCTTTGGTATTCACACCTTCCGCCTGATTAACGATGAAGGCAAAGCCACGTTTGTTCGCTTCCACTGGAAACCGCTGGCAGGTAAAGCCTCGCTGCTGTGGGACGAATCGCAGAAGCTGACCGGGCGTGATCCGGACTTCCACCGTCGCGATCTGTGGGAAGCGATTGAAGCGGGTGACTTTCCGGAATTCGAGCTTGGCCTGCAGCTGATCCCGGAAGAGGATGAGTTCAAGTTCGACTTCGATATTCTGGATGCCACCAAGCTGATTCCTGAAGCGCTGGTCCCTGTCGTGCGGGTCGGTAAAATGGTGCTGAATCGCAATCCGGATAACTTCTTTGCAGAAACAGAGCAGGTTGCGTTCCACCCGGGCCATATCGTACCGGGGCTCGACTTTTCCAACGATCCTCTGCTTCAGGGCCGACTGTTCTCCTACACCGATACGCAAATCAGTCGCCTCGGTGGTCCTAACTTCCATGAGATCCCGATTAACCGCCCGGTTTGCCCATATCACAACTTTCAGCGCCAGGGCATGCACCGGATGGATATTGACACCAATCCGGCCAACTATGAGCCCAACTCGATTAACGATAACTGGCCTCGCGAAACACCGCCTGCGGCAAAAGGTGGTGGTTTCGAGAGCTATCAGGAACGTGTTGAGGGGCATAAAGTCCGTGAACGCAGTCCATCCTTTGGCGAATATTATTCTCAACCTCGCCTGTTCTGGAACAGTCAGACCGAGATTGAACAGCAGCACATCATTGGCGCGTACTCTTTCGAGCTGAGTAAAGTTGCCCGTCCTTATATTCGCGAGCGCGTGCTTGACCATCTGCTGCGCATTGATGTCAAACTGGCGCAAGGTGTGGCAGCCAATCTGGGTATTGGCCTTAGCGACGAACAGCTGAATACCGCTGCGCCAAAAGACGTGAATGGTCTGCAGAAAGATGACAGCCTGAGCCTGTATGCGATTCCGGATGGTGACATCAAAGGTCGTCAGGTGGCGCTGCTGTTAAGCGAAGGCGTGAAGGCTGAGGACGTGTTGCACATCCTGCAGCACCTGAAAGCCGCAGGCGTGCATACCAAACTGCTGGCGGCACATATGGGCCAGGTCAGCGCCGACGACGGTTCTCTGTTACCCATCGATGCGACGTTCAACGGTCTCCCTTCACTGACCTTCGATGCCATAATGGTACCTGATGGTAACATTGACGCGCTGCTGAAAAGCGGTGACGCGCGCTACTTCCTGCTGGAAGCCTACAAGCATCTGAAAGTCATCGGCCTGAGTGGCGACGCACGTCGCTTTAAAGCGCAGTTTGATCTGGATGAAAACCAGCAAGAAGAAGGCATTGTGGAAGCCGATAATGCTGAAATTGCGCTGATGAATGATTTTACCGCCGCCATGGCAGAACATCGCGTCTGGTCGCGCAGCCAAAAAGCACAGACCATTCCGGCCTGATCCTGGTTCCAGCCATTCCGATTGGGGTGGCTGGAGCACGGGGCGCGCGAGTGTCACACCTGCCCTTTCTGTTTTCCCTGCAAAACCGCTGCTTTCAGCGGTTTTTTACTGCAAAAGCCCTGGTCTTTATCTGATTTACCGCAGACAGCAGCAGAAGGATGTCGGGGTGATCGGACAACCCTGTCATGTAGAAGGGGGAAAAAGGTGCGCTGTTCATTGTGCACCGCGACCGTAAATGCCGCAGCGTAGTCTATGATTACTTGTTGAGAGTCGTGTGAAGCAGGCGCTGCCGGGTGCCTGAAGCGGTATTACACATAACATTTTCTGAATAATGGCGCTGGTTAAGGCTGTTAAGGCGTACCGACCTCCTGGGCGCTGAATCTCGCTGACATACCTTTGAACTCGCCTCATCGGCTTAACGATAGCGCGAGGATGTTTATTGCGTACTTTCTGGTTAACGAGGCAACGGAATGGGATCTACATCTTTTTTTAAGAGTTGGGGAAGTGAATTTCTGGCTGATGGTACCGTGCGTTTCCGCGTGTGGGCAACGGGTCAACAGCAGGTCACATTAAGACTTTCCGGTAATGATATCGCGATGACGCCAGCCGAAGACGGCTGGTTTGAGCAGCAGGTCAGCGGTGTACAGGCGGGAGCAGCCTATAATTTCGTGCTGAAGGATGGCACGGTGATTCCCGATCCGGCTTCACGCGCGCAGCAAGACGACGTCAACGGCCCTTCTCTGGTCATCGATCCTGGTCACTATCATTGGCAGAACACCAACTGGCAAGGTCGTCCGTGGCAGGAAAGCGTGGTCTATGAAATGCATATGGGCACCTTCACCGAAGAAGGAACCTTCCAGGCCGCGATAAAGAAACTGCCTTACCTGGCTGAAACCGGCATCACCATGATTGAAGTGCTGCCCGTCTCTCAGTTCGGCGGTCAACGTGGTTGGGGTTACGATGGCGTGCTGCTTTACGCACCTCACGCCGCGTACGGTACGCCTGACGATTTTAAGGCGTTTATTGATGCAGCCCACGGTTATGGCATTGCGGTGGTACTGGATATTGTGCTTAACCACTTTGGCCCGGATGGTAACTATCTGCCGTTGCTGTCGCCTGACTTCTTTCATAAAGACCGGATGACGCCGTGGGGCGCAGGTATTGCTTATGATGTGGATGCGGTGCGGCGTTATATCGCTGAAGCCCCGCTCTACTGGCTGCAGGAGTACCATCTTGACGGCTTGCGCTTTGACGCCATCGACCAGATTGAAGACATTTCAGACAAGCATGTTTTGACTGACATTGCCGAACGCATTCGTGCCGATATTCCCGATCGCCAGATTCACCTCACCACCGAAGACTGTCGCAACGTTATCTTTCTGCATCCCAGAGCAGAAGATGGCTCCGCCCCGCTGTTTACCGGGGAATGGAATGATGATTTTCACAATGCCGTTCATGTGTTTGCCACGGGCGAAACGCATGCTTATTACCAGGATTTTGCCGAACAGCCAGAGAAACGCGTGGCGCGCGCGCTGGCTGAGGGCTTTGTCTATCAGGGCGAGGTCTCCGTGCAGTCCGGTGAAAAGCGCGGCGTTGACAGCACCGGTCAACCCCCGGTGGCCTTTGTGGACTTTATCCAGAATCACGATCAGGTCGGCAATCGCGCGCAGGGAGAACGGCTGATTTCGCTGGCCGGGGCCGAACGTACCCAGGTGCTGCTGGCCACGCTCCTGCTGTCGCCTCATATCCCTTTGCTGTTTATGGGGGAAGAGTACGGCGAAACCCATCCTTTCCTGTTCTTTACCGATTTCCATGGCGATCTGGCCAAAGCGGTGCGAGAAGGCCGGGCGAGAGAGTTTGAAGGACACGCGGGCCATGAAGGTGAAAGCGTTCCCGATCCCAATGACGAAGCGACCTTTACCCGATCAAAACTGGACTGGCGCAAGCTGGAAAGTGAAGAAGGAAAACGTTGGCTGAAGCTGACCCGTTCGCTTCTGGCCATCCGGCAGCAGTACATTGTGCCGCTGCTGGCAACGGCGGGCGGGCATAGCGGGAAGGTGCTGGAAACCGCAGAGGGATTCGTTGCCGTAAGCTGGACGTTCCCAGCCGGAACCCTCTCTTTGGCATTGAATATCGGTGAACAGGATCGTCCCCTGCCAGAGATGCCGGGTGAAACCCTTTTTGCCTGGCCGCAACCGGCAGACAATCTGCCGCCAAACGCAATGATTGTTCGTCTGGCTGCCGGAGAGCATAAATGAGTATTCCAACCGCGACCTACCGTATTCAGTTCCGAAATGGCATGACCTTTGACCGCGCAGCAGCGCTGATTCCTTATCTGAAACACATCGGCATCAGTCATCTCTATGCTTCGCCAGTCTTTACCGCGACCCGTGAATCCACCCACGGGTATGACGTGACCGACGTGAATCAAATCGATCCGGCCATTGGTGGCCGCGCGGGGTTTGATCGTCTGGCGCAGGCGTTGAAACAGGCCGGTATGGGATTCATCATTGATATCGTTCCCAACCACATGGCGGCATCGCTGGAAAACGGCTGGTGGTACGACGTGCTGGAGCACGGCCAAAACAGTCGCTATGCCCACTATTTTGATATCGACTGGTCACGCCGTTTGACGCTGCCGTTTCTGGGCGATGATCTCGACACCGTGCTGGAAAACGGAGACCTCGCCGTCAAACGCGATCCGCAAACCGGCAAACCGGCACTGGCCTATTTTGAGAGCTACTATCCCCTGACCCCGGAAAGCTGGCAGGGACGTGAAGAGGCGGTTCTCCAGCTTCGCAGCAAAGCCGAGCTGGCGGCCCTGCACCAACAGCAACCCTGGCGACTGATGTCGTGGCGCGATGCCGCCCAGGATCTCTCCTACCGCCGTTTCTTTGAGGTTACTGGCCTGGTCGGTGTGCGGGTGGAAGATCCGGCAGTGTTCAGGGATGCACACCGGCTTATTCTGGAACTGGTGCACAGCGGCGCGGTTGACGGCCTGCGTGTCGATCACGTTGACGGGCTGGCCGATCCAAAAGGATACCTTGAACAGCTGCGCCACGAGGCCGGTGCGGCATGTTATATCACCGTCGAGAAAATCCTGGGTGAGGGAGAACAGATCCCCGCCGACTGGCCGATTTCGGGCACCACCGGCTACGAGTTTATCGCCGCGCTGTCCCATGTCCTGGTTGATAATCATCATCTCGACACGCTCCGCCAGGCCTATGAGAGCGTCAGTGGCAACGCTGTCCAGATGGCAGACGAACTCCGCAACGCGAAATGCCTGATGGCAGACCGCAACTTTGCGGGTGAATTTTCGCGCCTGATGGATCTGGCTACCGCTATTGCCGCAGGTGAACAGATGACGGTTAACCCGGATCAGCTGCGCGCCGCACTGCGTGAGCTGCTGGTGGCCTTTCCGGTTTACCGCACCTACGGGAATGCGCACGGCCTGCCCGCAGATGACCTGCAACGGCTACAGGATATCGCCAGCAACGTGAAGGTGTCAGCACAGGCGCCGGACAGCCGCACGCTCGATTTCCTGCTACAGATTATGCAGGGCAACGTTGACGCTAAGGTCACCGGGCTGGCGGACAGCTTCCGTACCCGTTTCCAGCAGCTCACCGGCCCACTGATGGCGAAATCCATCGAGGACACGCTGTTCTACCGACAGAACCGGGCGCTGGCGCTTAATGAAGTCGGCGCAGAACCCTTGCAGCAGCAGTTTGACCCGCAACAGTTTCACCATGAGATGCAAACGCGTCTTGCGCGCCAGCCGGATGCCCTTACCGCCAGCTCGACGCATGACACCAAGCGAGGCGAGGACGCACGTGCCCGCCTTTATACCCTGACAGAAGCCCCTCAGCGCTGGGCGACGTGCGTGGAACGCTGGCGCGGGCTTAATCGTCAGGCGGTACGTCCCCTTGAGGATGGCCCTGCACCGGAGGCGTCCGTGGAGTGGATGCTGTATCAGGCGCTGGCTGGCGTCTGGCCACCGACCCTGGACCCTCAGGATAGCGCGGGACTTGAAGCCTTAGCCGAACGCTTTGCGGGCTATGTGGAAAAAGCGCTGCGTGAAGCCAAACTGCGTACTGACTGGACAGAGAACAATACGGCCTATGAGCAGGCGGTGCTGGACTACGCGCGTCATCTGCTTTCACCGACTAATCAGGCTTTCCTGCAGGATTTCGTCGAGGCGTTGCAGCCCTTTATCCAGACCGGGCTGATAAACAGCCTGAGCCAGAGAGTCATCAAGCTGACCGCGCCTGGCGTGCCGGATATTTATCAGGGAAGCGAAGCACTGGACTTCAGCCTGGTCGATCCTGACAACCGTCGTGAGCCTGATTATGCCGCCCTCCAACAGATGTTAGCGGCTGCGACGACCGCCCTGCCCGCTACGCTTGATGGCTGGCTTCAGGGACAGGTTAACCAGCAAGCGACGGTTGCGCTACTGAATGCCCGTCGGGATCGGCCTGAACTGTTCGCCCGAGGCGCTTACCTGCCGCTGACGGCACAGGGCGCGCATTCGGACAGGCTACTGGCCTTTGCCCGTACGCGCGGCAATGACGCTGTTATCGTGATCACCTCCCGGCTGATGTTTAACCCACAGCAAAACCTGGAAACGCCCCCGTCGGCGCGCTGGGCCGCCACAGAGATTGTGTTGCCTGACGAACTGGCACATCGCCGTTACCGTGATGTGTTAAGTGGCCAGGAAATCACCCTGACCGATCGCATTACGCTTGAAACGTTAAATAATTACTGGGCACTGGCATTATTCGCTTGCTGAAAGCAGGTCAGTACATGGACTGAAACGCCGTAACTGGGTTCGTTAATTGAGAGGGATAGATGTCAAATCATCGTTTTGAAATCACGTCGGGATCGAGTCTACAGCTTGGGGCAAACTTCGATGGTAAAGGGGTAAATTTCGCGCTGTTTTCTGCCCACGCAGAACGCGTAGAACTGTGTCTTTACGACCCAAGCGGAAAAAATGAGATAGCCAGACTGGATTTGCCTGAGTTTACCCATGAGGTTTGGCATGGTTACGTGCCTGGTTTACCGCCAGGCACCCTGTATGGCTACCGCGTTTATGGCCCTTACGATCCGGAAAACGGTCATCGTTTTAACCCGAATAAATTACTGGTCGATCCCTATGCGCGCGAGCTGGCCGGGGATATTGCGTGGAACGAGGCGCACTTCGCTTATGATCTGTACCACGAAGACAAAGACCTGACGTTTGACGATCGCGACAGCGCGCCCTTCACGCCGAAATGCCGCGTGATTGACCCGAATGAATTTGACTGGCAGGACCAAAACCGCCCTCAGGTTCCCTGGTCCGAAACGATCGTTTATGAAACCCATGTGAAGGGCTTCACCCAAATGAACATGGCGCTGCCGCCGGAGATGCGCGGCACTTACGATGGGATGAGCCATTCATCGACGGTGGGCTATATCAAAAGCCTGGGCATTACCTCGGTTGAACTGTTGCCAGTGCACTGGTTTCCAGACGACCAACACTTGCTGGATAAAGGGCTGAAAAACTTCTGGGGCTATAATTCGCTGAACTTTTTTGCCCCGGCGACGCGCTATTTCGGTCCGCGCGGCATTCAGGGTTTCCGGGATATGGTGCGCGCCTTTCATGATGCGGGCATCGAAGTGATCCTTGACGTGGTTTACAACCACACCGCCGAGGGCAACGAGCTTGGCCCAACCCTGTCCTTTAAAGGCATCGACAACTTCTCTTACTACCGCACCTTGCCGGACCAGCATCGTTACTACATCAACGACACCGGCACAGGAAACACCGTGAATACCTCTCATCCGCGCGTGTTGCAGATGGTCACAGATTCCCTGCGTTACTGGGCCGACTCCATGCATATCGACGGTTTTCGTTTCGACCTTGGCACCATTCTGGGCCGCGAACCGGAAGGCTTCGACCCACGTGGCGGCTTCTTCGACGCCATCACCCAGGACCCGTTGCTCTCCCGGTTAAAACTTATTGGTGAGCCCTGGGACATCGGCCCTGGCGGTTATCAGGTCGGCGGCTTCCCACCGGGCTGGGCAGAATGGAACGATCAGTATCGCGATACCGTGCGCGATTACTGGAAAGGGAACAATGTCTCAACCGACTTTGCTGCCCGCCTGCTTGGCTCCGGCGATCTCTATGACCAGCGCGGACGCCGTCCCTGGGCCAGCGTCAACTTTATCACCGCGCATGATGGCTTCACGCTGAACGACCTGGTGTCCTACAACGAGAAGCACAATGCCGATAACGGTGAGGACAACAACGACGGCCACAATGATAACCGCTCGTATAACTATGGTGCCGAAGGCCCCACGGACGACGAGGGCATCAATGCGGTTCGTGAGCGTCAGAAGCGTAACTTTCTTGCCACGTTATTTTTCTCGCACGGTACACCGATGCTGCTGGCGGGCGATGAGTTTGGTCGCAGCCAGATGGGAAACAACAACGGTTACTGTCAGGACAGTGAAATTTCATGGGTTCACTGGGACAACCTGCCCGCCTCCGCTGAAGCCTTGCGTGAGTTCACGCGCCATGTCATCTCGCTGCGTAAAACCCAGCCGCTGTTACGACGTGAAAGCTGGCGCGATGGAATGGAAATTAAGTGGTTCAATGCCGGTGGTGGATTACAGCAGGCGGAACAGTGGGACGAAGGCTCAACGCTCGGTGTCTATATCGGCCGCCCGGACCTGCAACATCAGGACGGTGTCTGGTATGACGTGCTCATGCTGATCAACCCGTTTGAAGGCAACGTCCCATTCCGTATTCCTCAGTTTGGGGAAGGCGGATGGGTACTGGAGCTGACCACCAGCGATGTGAGCAAACACGGAATGGTGATCACCAAAGAGAAGGACTTTGAGCTGGAAGGCCGGAGCATGGCCCTGTTCAGAAGGCCGTAACGGCGTCCTGCGCAACGCGATTCGGGCGCTTAGCGGTTAAACAATACGCATCCGGTCCCGTTGCGCTTGACCTGGGCCACAGGGCTGCCAGGCTGAACAGGGTTATAACAGCAAGCGACGCCATTAAGGAGGCAAAATGTCCAGATTTACAGGTAAAATCGTTGTAGTGACAGGAGCCGGTTCAGGAATTGGTGAAGCGAGTGCCAGGCGTTTTGCACAGGAAGGCGCCTCTGTCGTACTGGTTGGACGTCATCAGGATAAGCTGCAAAAAGTGTTAGCGCAGTTGCCTGGCGACAGTCATCTGGCTACCGCCTGCGATGTCGCCGAGGCCGATCAGGTAAAAGCCCTGGCAGCCCGCGTCGAAGAGAAATATGGCCGGGTTGACGTGCTGGTCAATAATGCCGGGATTATCGTGCAGGGGCGCATCCATGAGATCGAACCTGCCGACTGGAAGAAGCTGATGAGTGTCGATCTCGACGGCGTATTCCACTGCGTTCACTTCTTCATGCCCGCCCTGCTCAAATCCAAAGGCAACGTGGTGAATATCTCATCGGTATCCGGTTTGGGTGGCGACTGGGGAATGAGCGTGTACAACGCCGCCAAAGGCGCAGTGACCAACTTTACCCGGTCACTGGCAATGGATTACGGCGCTGACGGCGTGCGGGTAAATGCAATTTGTCCCGGCTTCACTTTCACCGATCTGACCGAAGGCGTGAAAAACGATCAGGCGCTGCTTGAGCGCTTCTACGATCGCATTCCGTTAAGGCGTGCGGGTGAGCCTGAAGATATTGCTGATGCAATAGCCTTTATTGCCAGTGAGGACGCGCGTTATATTACAGGCGCTAATCTCCCGGTTGATGGTGGCCTGACCGCTTCTAACGGACAGCCTAAACAGGCTTAATATGAATAAAGCAGCTGTTCGCAGCTGCTTTATTATACTGCGTGCCCTGCACTATTAATACGATGCATGTTTAGCGGTTATTCGCTCTTAACGCGGCAGTGAACGCCCCGCCTTCATGACCCGATTTTTCACGCCCTTCCGACACCTTATGCCGACAAGATGAAACGCACGCTCAGCGCTGGCGCAGCATACTCCGTTCAGGACGACTTTGGCGTATGACGCATGGGCATGGCCCGACTGCGTGCTGCCAGGCTTCTGCCAGCACTGGGGCACACGTACGGGCTCAGGCAGGCGGTACACAGGATGACGTCGGGGTGATGAATTTTGGCCACCGTTAAGGCTTGCTGACGGGTATACAGCGAACCAATAAATTCACGTCCACGGCCGTTATCCAGATGAATACAACCTTCTTTATGAATTATCCATCCGCCTCGGGTGTAAGGACAGACATAATAGTAGCTTGATTTAAGCATAAGATTGCACCTGGTGGTCGCTGTGCCAATGAGGTAGAAAAAGAGTTAATTACGATTTAATTTAATAATGTAGCGTTGTTGACCTTAGCTGAGAATTATCCCTAAAACTACAGAGATAATTATAAAACCGTGATTTTGAGATTTATTCGCAGTGGGCGGTTTCGCATAGGTTAACTTCTTATGAGCATCCGGTTTCAGTAAATGGCATTGTTCGCCAAATCAGGTCTGATCCTTTAATCATTGCGTTTAAACCCGTCACTGTACATACCGCTTAAAAAAACATATCAAATCAACACGCTGCTATTTTCTGCCCGGTTATGGACGTAAGGCCAAAGGGATAATTTGATTACGCCAGATAACCTGATCGCAGACTGCGCCAGCCGGATTTATTAGTGGGCGATAAAATGCAAAAAAGATACTACTATTCAATACCTAACGGCTGAACTACTGATATAATAGAAACTATGCGTAACACGCTGGTAAAGAACAGAATAATAAAAAATCTGTTTACCGCCGACCCGGTCTGTTATCCACCCCACGGATCGATCGCGTTAACTCTTCTGTGACAACGGAACATCACAGGTAAGCGCCCCCTGGTGCAGTGCTGGTGAAGAGCATGGCACAGACACATTTTGCGATGATATGACAGCAGGATCAGGCTTTGCCTGATAAACGCTCTGGCAATGTGTGCGGTAAAAAAACAAGAATCTGGAAGACTTTATGCTGTCTACAATTATCTATCGCAGTCACATCGCTGACCACGTTCCGCTTAAGATGCTGGAAGGATTAGTCACTAAAGCTAACAAAATAAATGAGTCATCCAGCGTGACCGGTATTTTACTATTTAACGGTACCCATTTTTTTCAGGTGCTTGAAGGACCTGAAGCGGATGTCCTGGCGGTTTATGAGCGTATTTGCCGCGATTCCAGCCATCATAATATTGTGGAATTAATGCGTGATTACGCCCCTTCTCGTCGTTTTGGTAACGTGGGCATGGAGCTGTTTGACCTGCGGGAATACGATAAAACCACAGTGCTCAATGCCGTGCTGGAAAAAGGCACGACTAAATATCAACTGACGTACGAAGATCGGGCGCTTAAGTTCTTACGCACGTTTGTTGAAGCGCGAGAGAAAGAAAATTATTTTGAAATTCCCTCTGCGGACAGCTGGGATTTTATTCAGGATGATGCGGAAACACGCGAAGGTGATGCGGCAATGATCGATCAGGAGGGCGTAAATTTTGCCTTTCAGGCGATCATTGATCCCTTTGCCCGTAAAATCGTTTCCCTCGAAGCCCTGCTGCGCGGCCGTCAGGGGGAAACACAACAGCATTATTTTTCGCGCCTTGCACCCGAGGATATCTACCGCAACGATTTGCACTCTAAGCGCACCGCCTTTGCCCAGGCAAAAGCACTGGGCGTCGACGGTATCATGCTGTCAGTTAACCTGCTGCCAATGTCGTTGGTCGTGGTGCCCGATGCAGTCGCTTTTTTACTGGCGGAAATTCATGCCCAGGATCTGGTGCCCGAACAAATTGTGGTTGAGTTCACCGAAAATGAAATCATCTCACGCCTTGATGAATTTGCCGCCGCGCTAAAACAGCTTAAAGCCGCCGGTATTAGCGTTGCGCTGGATGATTTTGGCGCGGGCTATGCCGGGTTGTCATTACTGACGCAGATTCAACCCGATAAAATAAAAATCGACCGCAGCATTATCAGTAACGTGCACAAGAGCGGGCCGAAGCAGGCGATTGTGCACGCTATTTTAGCCTGTTGTTCGTCTCTGGAAATTAGCGTCATTGCAGAAGGGATTGAACAACCTGAAGAGTGGATGTGGCTGGAAGCCGCCGGCATTTCACAGTTCCAGGGGTTTCTTTTTTCCTGGCCTAAGTTAAACGGTGTCTCTGCCGTCGCCTGGCCCGAGCTTAAATAAGGCTTAGCACGAAAACGTAATAAATTTTGCGTTTCCCTTGCCGGAAATAAAACGTGCTGCTAAATATGAGTAGCACGTTTCAGATTGTGTCATTGCTCTGCAATATTTAACGTGCACGCTGTTTTTTAAATTAACGATGATGTTAAGCAGTCAGATGTTCAGTGTTAAAGACCGATGCAACGCGCAGTGTTCAGGCGCGCCCCACAGGTAAAGCATTTGAGGGACTGAATGAAGCAAATCATCCGCGGTGATAAAGAACCCGTCCATATCGTAGCCGCCTCGCGCGCGCTTGAAGCCCATATGTCTCGCTATGGTGAGGGCAATAAATACCATCCGGTTATCTATTCAATTGCCTATCGCAGCAAATACTACCAGGTCGAAGTCATTACACGTCGGGAAACCATCGTGGCAACCGTCATCACGGGCGTGCGTAATCTGACACATCTTCCCGGGGTGGCCTGAGCCGCTACGTCCACGTCTTTCAAGGGGACAGCTTCTGTCCCCTTTCTTTTAGCGCGTATATAACGGATTGGCGGGATAGATTGCACCGATAACGCTTTTGGCACGCGCCCCGGTGACCGCCGGCAAATTCCCAGGCAGGCCCGACAGGGTGCGAAATGCCAGCCAGGCAAAAGCCAGGGCTTCCATATCATCACCGTTAATGCCAGCCGAATCGGTCGTGGTCACCTCGGTACCGGCAAGATGCGCTGCCAGACGTGACATCAGTAATGGATTGCGGCTGCCGCCCCCACAGACCAGTAAACGATCGCACCCGTCATTGAGCTGCACCTGTTGCGCAATGCTGATGGCAGTAAACTCGTTTAGCGTGGCCTGGACGTCCTGTGCGGCGATGCCGGGGAAATGGCGCAGGTGTTGTTCCAGCCAACTCAGATTAAACAGCTCCCGCCCGGTACTTTTTGGCGGCGGCAAGGCTAACCAGGGCTCACGCAGTAAAGCCTCCAACAGAGCATGACTGACGTGGCCACTGCGTGCCCACTGGGCATCTTTATCATAGGCTTTACCCTGATTGCGCCAGATCCAGGCATCAAGCAGCATATTGCCCGGCCCGGTATCAAACCCCCGAACAGGCTGTCCCGGGATCAGCAAAGAGAGATTGGCGATCCCGCCTATATTCAGCACCATGCGACGTTCAGTGGCATCCATCAGCAAGGCCTGATGGAAAGCCGGCACCAGCGGGGCACCCTGTCCACCCAGCGCCATGTCTCGCCGCCTGAAGTCCCCCACCACCGTGATACCGGTCGCGGCAACAATCTGATTGTGGTCACCGATCTGGAGCGTATTCGGTGCCGCGCTCTGCGGCTCATGCCATACCGTCTGACCGTGGCAGCCGATGGCCACGATATCGCCCACCTCAAGGGATTCTCGCTGCATCAGGGTCAGTACCGCTTCAGCAAACAACTGTCCCAGTCGCGTATCAAGTTGCCCTAATTGTGACAACGTCAGGGTTTGCCCCTGACATATCGCCAGAATCGCCTGACGCAAATCAGGCGGCATGGGATGGCAGTAGCTTGCCTGCTGCGCCACCATATTTTCGTCGATAGCTGCCAGCACCACATCCACACCATCAAGGCTGGTACCCGACATCACGCCGATGTAGCGTCCTGATTTCATAGCCTTTCCTTTCGTTGTGGTGAAAATGTTATTATGCGGGTATAAGCGTGACAAACTCTCCCCGCTAAATCCATGATTAATTTGTTTTTAATCAATTAATTGCCTGTCAGTTAACGCCTTTGAACTTTTTCTGTTATCGATTGAATCATTGTTAAATTTTAACGGTCTATGCTGGCGTCAGCCATGTTTTGTTCCGACAAAGGTCAACTATCCAGCTTTATGTCTTATACTGTTTACAGGATTTCGCGAGAGATATGGCGCATTCTTGAATAAAGGAGTTTTCAAATGATTAAGCGTGTAATTGTGGTCGCTTTGACTGGTGTAATGCTTGCAGGTTGTAGCAATACCGATACGTTGTCGGGCGATACCTACAGCGCCAGTGAAGCCAAACAGGTTCAGAGTGTTTCATACGGTACGTTGGTGTCCGTGCGCCCGGTTAAAATTCAGGGCGGCGATGACAGTAACATCATCGGCGCAATCGGCGGCGCGGTACTGGGTGGCTTCTTAGGCAACACCATCGGCGGTGGCGCAGGACGCAGTCTGGCAACGGCCGGCGGTGCGGTGCTGGGTGGCGTTGCAGGTCAGGGCGTACAAGGTGCGATGAATAAATCTGATGGTGTCGAGCTGGAAATCCGCAAGGATGACGGCAATACCATCATGGTGGTGCAGAAACAGGCGGCCAGTCGTTACTCCGTCGGACAACGTGTGGCAATGGCGACTGACGGCAGCCAGGTTACCGTTTCTCCACGCTAACGCAGTAACCTACCGACGCCAGTGCTGCCGCACTGCGCGTCGGTGTTATTTCTCTTTGTTCTGTAGCTCGAGGATATTCTTCTCAAGGCGTGCAATCAGCGACACCATCTGATTGATTTCATCGCGGCTGATACCGGAGAGGATGTCATCCCGGGTAATATCAATCACGTGTTCAACCTGCTGAATAACCGGCTCTGCCTGCTGCGTCAGTTTGATGCGTTTGGCACGGCGATCGTGCGCACAGGTGGTGCGGGTAATTAACCCCTTTTCTTCCAGTTGATCTAAGGTTCTGACCAGCGAAGGTTGCTCGATGCCAATGGCTTTGGCTAACTGAATTTGTGACTGCTCAGGGGGAAGCTGATGGATATTGTGCAGTGTGACCCAGTGTGTTTGGGTCAAGTCGAGCGGTTTCAGGCGCTGATCTATCAGTGCGCGCCAGATGCGTACCAGTCTGGACAGGTCCGTTCCGAGAGGGGTATCCATGTTATCTCCTTATAATTAGTATGCTAGCTATCAAGCGGCATTGTATAGTATTTTGCAAGCTTGAAGGTTAAATTACAAATAACTAAGTGAACAGTTTCGGCTGAAAATATTTCACCATCCGGTTCCAGGATGCACCACCATAATGGATATCATCAACCACGGATTTCTTACTGTTCACCCGCTCACGGAACTGATTTTCGGGGCGTCACTTTACTTCCCTCCCCTGTTTAAAGCGGTGCTGGCCGGTTTTTTTCTCTGGTTGCTGATTCACCCACTGCTGCGCGGCTGGCTCGCCTCCGGCGAAGTCTGGCATCCCACACTGTTTGATCTCTCCCTGTTCGTGCTGTGCGTAACTGGCTCACTCTGGCTGATGGATCACGGATGAAAAAGATGACATTTTCCGGATTAAAATACTTCTCCACGCTGATTGTTTTCACCATTGCGTTACTCAGCGCCTGGTGGGCCTGGAATTACTACATGCAGTCACCCTGGACACGGGATGGAAAAGTCCGTGCCGAATTGGTGGATATCACACCACAGATATCAGGGCGCATCGTTGCGCTAAAGGTGGCGGATAACCAGTTTGTCCATCAGGGAGACACCTTATTCACACTGGACCCGGTGCCGTGGCAGATCGAACTGAACAAAGCCGATGCGCAACTCAGCCAGGCAAAAGCCGACCTCGCCAAAGCCCAACATGAATTCAGCAGACGAAGTAAACTGCCGCGCAATACGATTTCTGGCGAAGATCTGGATGTGGCTCGCCTGAATGCGGATGCGGCGCTGGCCAGCGTGAAAGCCGCGCAGGCACAGCGGGATCAGGCGCAGTGGAATGTGCAGCAAACCATCGTTACTGCCCCCACTGACGGTTGGATAAGTAATCTGACCCTGCGACCCGGTAACTACGCCAGCGCGGGCACGCCGCTCTTTGCCCTTGTCGACAGCCATTCTTATTATGTCGTGGGCTACTTTGAAGAGACCAAGTTGCGCCATATTCATCCCGGCGCCGCTGCCCAGGTGGTCCTGTACAGCAGTGGTATGCAGTTGCCCGGCCAGGTCGAAAGCGTGGGACGGGCTATTTACGATCAAAGCCTGGAGGCGGATAACGGTTTACTGCCGGATATCAAACCTAACGTGCCCTGGGTTCGCCTGGCGCAGCGTGTCCCTGTTCGCATTCGCCTCACCGCACTTCCCGATCACGCGCGTTTAATCGCTGGCACGACCTGCACGATTACGATACAGCCATGAATCTCAATGGACTGGCCTGGGGAAACCTGCCCTGGGTGAAGGCGGATCGCAATCAATGGCGCTATGCCCTTCGTAATGCCAGCGCGATGTGTCTTGCCCTGAGCATTGCCTATGGCCTGAATCTGGATGAGCCTTACTGGGCCATGACCTCGGCAGCCGTTGTCAGCTTTCCGACCATCGGCGGTGTGATCAGTAAAAGTCTGGGTCGCATAGTGGGCAGTGTGTTGGGTGCGACGGCTGCCCTGTTGATTGCGGGCCATACGTTGAATGAGCCCTGGCTGTTCGCCTTTTATATTGCCGGCTGGCTGGCGCTGTGCACCTGGGTGGCAAACCACTACCAGAACAACGTGGCGTACGGTTTTTCGCTGGCAGGTTATACCGCGGCGATTATTGCCTTCAGCTGCGTCAATCTCACCGATATCGCCAGCCTGTGGGGCATCGCGCAGGCTCGGGTGTGCGAAGTGATTTCCGGGCTGCTGTGCGCGGGCTTTATGATGATGCTCTTGCCCAGCACTTCTGACGGCGATGCGTTAATCAACGCGCTAAAACAGATGCATACTCGCCTGTTGGAGCACGCCACATTGCTGCTGCAGGACACCCGCAATGACGGGATACGCACGGCACATGAAGCGGTGATTGGGCAGATCCTCACCATGAATTTATTACGCATTCAGGCCTTCTGGAGTCATTACCGCTTTCGCCGCCAAAATAACGTGCTGAATTACATCCTCCATCAACAGCTACGGTTGACCAGCGTACTGTCCAGCCTGCGTCGTATGCTGCTGAACTGGCCCGACGCGCCTGAGACCCTGTTTGTGGCGTTAGAGAGCCTCACACGTGAGCTGGCGAAACCAGACTGTAATAAGTACCGCCTGGCAGCACTGCTCCGCACCATTACGCCAGCCGGTGACGGCGACTATCGGCAGCGCGCTTTTTGTCAGCGGCTGCGCTATTTCTGCTGGATGTATCTCAACGTATTACGCTGGATACGGTTGCTGGAGCACGCCGATGGGGAGAGGCGCTTTCAGCCACCCGCCGTGTCGGCGCTCGCCAGTGAAAGCGACAGTGCGGAAGCGGGCTGGAGTGCATTGCGCACCTTTACTGTGGTGGTTGCGGGCTGCGCATTCTGGATGACGACGCAATGGTCCTCTGGCGCGTCGGCATTGACCTTTACGGCAATTGCCTGTGTGCTTTACGCCTCGGCACCCTCGCCCACGGGCAGCATCACATTATTACTGAAAACGCTGCTGTGGCTGTTTGCGTTTAGCTTTGTTTTTAAATTCGATCTTATGGTGCAGTTTGATCAGCTGTGGCAACTGCTGGCGATCTTATTTCCGCTGCTGTTGACTCTGCAACTGTTTCGGGTGCAACAGAAACAGCGGGCCGCCATGTGGGGCCAGTTTATTGTTTTCCTGGGATCGTTTCTGGCCGTCACCAACCCACCCGACTGGGATTACCAAACGTTTTTTGACGGTAATATCGCCAAAGTGTGTGGCGTGCTGCTGGCCTGGCTGGCGTTTCAGATACTTCGGCCCAGTTCAGACAGCCGCCGTAGCCGACGCCATATTCAGTCTTTACGTATGGCGTTTCTGGATCAGCTTCGTCCCCGACCTCACCTGAGCGAAAACCGCTTCGAGTCACTGATCTATCATAAGATCGGTCAACTCAGCAGCAGTCGGGATGAAACGGCGCGCGTCTGGTTACTGCGCTGGGGCGTGGTCCTGCTCAACTGTTCACATCTCGTCTGGCAACTGCGCGACTGGCAAACCGGGTCATCGAGACTGAATGCCTGCCGCGTGCGCGCGATGCAGGATCTGCAGCACGTGATGAGCCTTCGCGGTGTGCAGCACCGGCAACTGGATGCGGCGCTGGACGCGCTACAGACGATGATCGAGGAAACTCTGCGGGAAAATACCCGCGAAGCCGGCACGCTTGCGGGATTGCTGTGGCGATTACGCTGTTCGCTGGATCAGCTGAAGCAGGCGATTCCCGACTGATTACTGGCAATACTGCTGATGCTGCCGGTTAAAATCATCCTGCAGCTGCTGCACGGTTTTTTGTCCTTCAAACCGGGTTTTATCCGCCTCTGATACGGGCTCAATAACCAGTGCTTTTTCGTCAGGAGAGAAAATAAAGCGCCGCGAAATAAAGGTGCCGGTAAAGCTTTTCCCGGTGATCCCCCCACAAATCATCACCGCATTATGATGATAGATAGTGGTGTCCGTGAAATTGGTCTCAGTGGCGCTACGCAGAACATTCTGGCAGTGCGCGTCTTGAAGTTTTTGCATCACATCCCGACTCAACCGCTCACGCCCTCTCGCGATGTGTTCACACCGAATGCGCGCAGGATTGGTATCAATGGTGCGCTGAAGTTCACGTCCGGTTTCGGTGACCAACTGCGTATCATTCGGTTTATCGCATCCTGCCAGCAGCAAGCACAGTAACCATGCGCCCTTCCATTTCATCTGTCCTGCTCCTCAGGTTGTCAGGCTTTATGACGGGAATCAGTATCATAGGGGGGAATAAGGCGATGATGCTACAACAAATGCTCAACAAGCGAAAAGCCTTACTGGCGGCCACCTGCGCCGCCAGACTGGCCCGTCAGATAACGCCGCAGGCAAACCGGGCACCGCCGCCGCCAAGCGGTTTCGGATGATCTGCATGATTATCGCCACCGACATGGATCATCAGCGCTTTGCCTTTCACCTCACTGAGGGTTTTGATGCGTGGCGCCAGCACGGGGTAGCTTGCCTTGCCCTGCTCATCGACATAGAGAGCAGGCAGATCGCCCAAATGCCCTTCACCGTAAGGCCCGAGGTGTTTACCGGTATTTTCCGGGTCCAGATGGCCCCCCGCAGCCCCTGCGGCTACCGTTTTCCCCTCTGACTCGCCGGGTTCACAGCTGCCTTTGGCATGAACATGGAAGCCGTGAATGCCCGGTTTGAGCCCTGTCAGCATGGGCGTAAACGTTAAACCATACTTCGTTTCTTCGATCTTCACCGTCCCCACGGATTTGCCGATCCCCTGCGGCGACACGTCATGAATCGTCACCTCTTCACTCGCGGCCTGGGCGACGCCGCAGGTTAACAGCGTTAATAACGCGATGGCTTTACCTTTCATTGTGGCTCCTTTCTGCTTTGGGTTTCAGCTTAAGCCTGGCCCCGTCCTGCAAAGATTGCCGCAAATTGACGAATGTTTACGCTCAGGGTACGTCATAGCCCAGGGCAGCTTTACGGATGCGGAACCACTGCTGGCGACTGAGCGAGAGATCGGCGGCACCTGCCGCTTCGGTGACGCGATGTGCTTTGCCCGATCCAATAATAGGTAAAGGTTTGCTCGGTAAGCGCATAACCCACGCATACACCACCTGTTCCAGGCTGGATGCGCCTGTCTCCTCGCGGATTTGCGCCAGTTCGTCGCGCAAAGGCTGGAAATGGGGATCGCTAAACAGACGGCCGCCGCCCAGACATGACCAGGCCATCGGGCGCAGGCGATGCTGCTGGCAGTGGTCCAGCGATCCATCCAGCAGGACGTTTTGCTGAACGGGGGAAATTTCAAGTTGGTTAGTCACCAGGCTAAAGGGCAGCCGCGACTGTAACAGCGCAAACTGTGCAGGCGTAAAATTGGATACACCGAAGTGTAGCACCTTACCGGCCTGGCGCAGTTGCTGAAATGCCTCAGCGACCTCGTCGGCGTCCATGAGCGGATCGGGGCGATGAATCAGTAACAGATCGATATGGTCGGTGTTGAAATAGCGAAGTGAACGTTCGGCGCTGGCAAGAATGTGCGCGGTGTCCGTCACGTAATGACCAATCTGATGTTCTGGTTTAGCCCGGGTTGCAATGCCGCATTTGGTGACGATTTGCAGCTGATGGCGCAAAGCCGGCGCGCATTTTAACGCTTCGCCAAACGCCGCCTCACAGCGGTAGTCACCATAAATATCGGCATGATCGACCGTGGAAATTCCCAGTGAAAGATGGTGTTCAATAAATCCCACCAGCTGCTGAGGCGTCATGCCCCACTCCATCAGACGCCAATAGCCCATAATGAGCGGTGAAAAGTCGGGTCCCTGCGGAGCAATGGCTTGCGGTTGTAACATGGTGTTCTCCCTGTGGCACAAAAAGCGGCTGGTTAGGGAGTATAACGGAAATCGCGCAGGGGTCAGAACAAGGTAGGTTGCTGCGGTTCCTGAGGCTCGTCTTTATGCTGTTGACGCAGCAGGCGCAGGCGGCGCTGGTGACAGAGACGTAGCACCTCGCGCTTTTGGCTGTCGGTGTAGCGCATCCAGTTAAAACGCTCATCACGGCTGCGCAGGCACCCCACACAGTAGCCGCGTGTATCTGTCTGACAAATACTCCGGCATGGACTGGGCACCGGAAAAAACTCTAGCTGCTCTGCCACGACTGCTCCCACTCAAACGTTAATCCTTCTATTGAAGACAGACTGATGCATTTGTGCAAGAAATAATCACCGCACGCGCCATTTATTCACTTCCCGTCCGTGATGATTTAGCACTCTGTGCCTGCGACGCGATTAAGATTTGCATTAGACCGATTGGTCTACCAGGATAAAGCCCATGAATAAGATGCCACAACGTAATGAGACACGGGAACACTTGCTGGCTACAGGCGAATCGCTTTGCCTGCAGCGCGGGTTTACCGCCATGGGCCTGAACCAGTTGCTGACTCAGGCGGCCATCCCGAAGGGATCGTTTTATTACTATTTTCAGTCTAAAGAAGCCTTTGGCGTCGCCCTGCTGGAGCGCTACTTTATCCGCTACCTGCATGAGGTTGAGCAGCAACTGTCTCATCCCGTGGGTAAGGTCAGTGAACGATTGCTGGGCCATTTCAGGCATGCGCTTGAAGTCTTTGAACAACAGGGGCATATCGTCGGTTGTCTGAGTGTGAAACTGTCAGCCGAAGTGTGTGACCTGTCTGAGCCCATGCGCATTGCCCTGCAGCAAGGTGCCAGTCATGTTATTGCCGCGTATGCGCGTGCGCTCAAACTGGCACAGCAGGATGAAAGATTGCAATTGCCTCATCCACCCGAGCAACTGGCCGAACTGCTCTATGTGTTGTGGCTCGGCGCCAGTTTGCAGAGCAAGCTTTCCCGTAAAGCACAGCCCATGAGGCTTGCATTTATTACCCTCGAACAGTGGCTGAAAAATCCGCTGGTATAAAAAACCACAGTTTGTAGACGACCGGTCTACTTGAAAGGAGTTGTTATGGCGAGTACGCAGTTGTTTCGTCCGTTAAAAGTGGGCGCAATTACCGTTCCTAACCGTGTATTTATGGCACCACTGACGCGCTTACGCAGCATTGAGCCAGGAGATATCCCTACTCCGCTGATGGCTGAATACTACCGTCAACGCGCAGGTGCTGGCTTAATTATTACCGAAGCAACACAGATCTCTTTCCAGGCCAAAGGCTATGCGGGCGCACCAGGCTTGCACACGCAGCCGCAAATCGCCGCGTGGAAAGCCATCAATGAAGGTATCCATCAGGCAGGCGGACACAGTGCCGTGCAGCTGTGGCACACCGGCCGTATTTCGCATAACAGCGTGCAGCCAGAAGGCAAAGCACCGGTTGCCCCTTCGGCGATTCCGGCAGGCACCCGTACCTCACTGCGTGCTGAAGATGGCAGCGTTTATCGTGAAGATACGTCAACCCCGCGCGAACTGAGCATCAGCGAAATTCAGCAGATCGTGGCCGATTTCGGTCAGGCTGCCGCTAATGCCCGCGAAGCGGACTTTGACATGCTGGAGCTGCACTCAGCCCATGGCTATCTGATGCACCAGTTCCTGTCTCCGTCATCTAATCTGCGCACCGATGAATACGGCGGCAGCGTTGAAAAACGCGGACGTTTTGCGCTGGAAGTGGTTGATGCCGCGATTGCCAACTGGTCAGCAGACCGCGTAGGTATCCGCGTCTCCCCTGTCGGCAGCTTCCAGAATCTGGATAACGGCCCGAACGAAGAAGAAGATGCGCTGTGGTATATCGCTGAACTGGCGAAACGCAACATCGCTTATCTGCACATGTCAGAACCTGACTGGGCAGGAGGTACACCTTACAGCGATGCGTTCCGTCAGAAAGTGCGTGACACCTTCCCTGGCGTGATCATTGGCGCTGGCGCTTATACCGTCGAAAAAGCCGATGACCTCATCAGCCGTGGCTTGATCGATGCCGTTGCCTTTGGTCGTGACTATATTGCGAACCCGGATCTGGCGCAGCGGTTACAAAAAGATGCCCCGCTCAATCCACAACGCCCAGAGTCATTCTACGGCGGCGGCGCAGAAGGCTATACTGATTATCCTGCCCTGTAACATGCAGGCAGCCGTGAGACGTTCTCACGGCTGCGGTTATTCTTTCGCGGTTATCGTCGCTATACTTAGTAGTTGTGTCATCCGGGAATGACGTTTTTAAAAGAGGAAGCTATGCGTTTACTTCACACCATGCTGCGCGTTGGCGATTTGCAACGCTCCATTGATTTCTACACTCGTGTGCTGGGCATGCGCCTGCTGCGTCAAAGCGAAAACGCTGAATATAAATATACCCTGGCGTTTGTTGGCTACACCGAAGAGAGCGAAGGTGCCGTCATTGAGCTGACCTATAACTGGGGCGTTGACAGCTATGACCTTGGCAATGCCTATGGCCATATTGCACTGGGCGTTGACGATGTTGCCGCCACCTGCGAGCGCATCCGTAAAGACGGCGGTAACGTCACGCGTGAAGCCGGCCCGGTTAAAGGCGGCACCACAGTGATTGCCTTCGTTGAAGATCCCGATGGTTATAAAATCGAACTAATCGAAAATAAACATGCTGGACACGGCCTCAGAAGTTAAGCCGTACAATATCAGCCCGCGCCACGCGGGCTGATTCTCGTTTCCCTTCTCTCTACCTGCTGCAGACGGTGCGCTTTTTTGGCATACTACGCGTTGCCCTTTTTCTGCAATGAGATCCTGATGTCTGAATCGTCTTCCCCCAACGCACTTAATCAACGCTTTCGTGGTTTCTATCCCGTGGTTATCGATGTGGAAACGGCGGGCTTTAATGCGCAAACTGATGCGCTGCTGGAAGTCGCCGCCATTACGCTGAAAATGGATGACGAGGGTTGGCTTCATCACGACCAGACACTGCATTTTCACGTTGAACCTTTTGTTGGCTCCCTGCTGCATCCGGAAGCGCTCGCCTTTACGGGCATTGATCCCAGCAATCCATTGCGGGGTGCAGTAAGTGAATACGATGCGCTGCACGCCATTTTTAAGATGGTGCGCAAAGGCATTAAAGACAACGATTGCAACCGCGCGATTATGGTGGCGCACAATGCGACTTTTGATCTTAATTTTATTAATGCCGCGGCCGAGCGTGCCAGCCTGAAACGTAACCCGTTTCACCCTTTTGCCACCTTTGATACTGCAGCGTTAAGCGGACTGGTGTTAGGTCAGACGGTACTGGCGAAAGCCTGTAAAGCAGCGGGAATGGAATTTGACAGCAGTCAGGCGCACTCTGCCCTTTATGATACGCAGCAAACGGCTACGCTGTTTTGCGAACTGGTAAACCGCTGGAAGCGCTTGGGTGGCTGGCCATTGGCCATCGCTGAAGAGGCAACGGAAGGGAAAGAGACGGCGGAGTAAAATCCAGTCAAAAGAAAAGGCCGACGATGTCGGCCTTTTTTGTTATTCCGCTTCTTTAAACTTCTCAGCGGTTTCTTTCACCAGCGGCTGCAGTTCGCCGCGCTGGAACATCTCAACAATAATGTCGCAGCCGCCGACCAGTTCACCATCCACCCACAACTGCGGAAAGGTTGGCCAGTTGGCAAATTTTGGCAGCTCTGCGCGAATATCCGGGTTCTGCAGAATATCCACGTAAGCGAAGCGCTCACCACAGGCAGACAGCGCCTGAACCGCCTGAGCAGAGAAACCGCAGCTTGGCAGTTTCGGCGAACCTTTCATGTACAGCAGGATCGGGTTTTCTGCGATCTGGCGCTGAATTTTTTCTACAGTACTCATTATTGCCTTCCTTAATTCGTCACTTCGTGTTTCTTTATTGTAGCGACTTCCCTCCAGGACTGAAAACGAGATTTTGTGCCGGCCAGGGGTAAATCGCCATGTTTGTTAAGTCTGCTGGGGGTTTACTCCCGGGACAAGAATGATAGCCGGAATGAACTCATTAATAATTTGCAATAATTTTGCTGACTTAAGCTACTGAAATTGCTTATTTATGCCTGATTTTTACCCAAGTCATTAATTAATAAAAAAAGGACTTACTGTTTTAAAAAAAACTGGACTAGAATGTCTTCGGCACTGATCCTTGATCAGATTTTTCTTACCCTTGTCAGACACCTGTTGGATCTGACAGCTTAACCAGTAAACGGACTATGCGTTCAATTATTACGCTTCTTATTCTGGCTTTTGCGCAACTGTTCTTTAATGTCGCCGCGGCATCACCGCAGGCGCCGGTTAAGGCCAGCTTGCATAAGGTAGAGAAAAAAAGTGCGCGCGAAGATGAGCGGCGCAAACGACGCACGGTTAAAGCCTCGGCGAAAAAGAGCCGTCCCTCTACAGTGCAAAAAGCCAGTAAAACACTTAAAACCAGTAAAAATGCCACTCACACGGTTCACTCTCATAAAACCCTCACCAAAACAGCGAGTTCACGTAAGGCGCTAACGAAGAAAGTCGCGGCCAACGCCACCAGTAAAAAACGTTACGGTCATCAACGTGCGGTGAAAGTGGCCAGTGCCGACAGCAAAGAAACCGGCACCATCAAAATGAGCAGTGCACACCGCCAGCGTTATCAAAAAGCGCGTGAAACCGCGATGGCGAAGCTGATGGGCCAACTGGGTAAGCGCTATCAGTGGGGCGGTAAATCACCCCATACCGGTTTTGATTGCAGCGGCCTGGTCTGGTACGCGTACAAAGATGTCGTGAAGTTTAAAATCCCACGTACCGCTAACGAAATGTACCATCTGCGTGATGCTGCGCCGGTGAATCGTGAAGCGCTGGAGAAAGGCGATCTGGTGTTCTTCCGCATTAATGGACGAGGCACCGCCGATCACGTTGGGGTTTACCTGGGCAACGGTAAATTTATTCAGTCACCGCGTACCGGTAAAGATATTCAAATCAGTGCGTTAAGCGAAGATTATTGGCAGCGCCACTACATTGGTGCGCGTCGGGTTATGACGCCAAAAACCGTTCGCTAAACGTCATTATTTAAAAAGCCGGGAAAGGGAAACCTTCCCGGCTTTTTTATTAGTTCAGAATAGCGGTAAAGCTAAACGCGATAATCATCAACAGTGCTGCTGCCGTTGTCATTAATGACAGTTTCAAATCGGTACTCATCACAACTCCTTAGCCATGCTTTTTGTAGGGTTAAGGGATTTTCCCATACGCGCGGGTAAAAATCTCGTTTTATCCGTGCAGCCTTGTTAGAATCCCCCCTTTGTTGCGCAACAGCGCGCAACATCGGTTGCACCAGCACTTTTTTCAGACGTTATTTCCTGCCCCGATATCCCATTACCGGCCAGAAAAACGCTTTTTTTGCAGAAATAACCGTCCGCTGACGCAAACGTTTAACAACATGCTTATCAACATGTTAGGTAAGCCCGGGAGTTTGATTTTCATGGCAACAATTAAAGATGTGGCGAAACGCGCAGGTGTATCCACCACAACCGTTTCTCACGTGATTAATAAAACCCGCTTTGTTGCGGAAAATACTCGCGAAGCAGTATGGGAAGCGATTCGGGAATTACATTATTCGCCAAGCGCCGTGGCACGCAGCCTGAAGGTGAATCACACCAAAACGCTGGGCTTGTTAGCGACGTCCAGCGAAGCGCCCTACTTCGCCGAAATTATCGAAGCCGTTGAGAATCACTGCTTTGAAAAAGGCTATACCCTGATTCTGGGTAACGCGCATAACGACCTGCAAAAACAGCGCGCCTATCTGTCGATGATGGCGCAAAAACGCGTTGATGGGCTGCTGGTGATGTGTTCGGAGTATCCGGATGATTTGCTGCAAATGCTGGAAGCCAACCGCAATATTCCTATGGTGGTCATGGACTGGGGCGAATCACGTGCCGACTTTACCGATACCGTACTGGATAACGCTTTTCAGGGCGGCTACCTGGCCGGTCGCTATTTGATTGAGCGCGGGCATCGTGACATTGGCGCGATTCCGGGGCAGATGGAGCGTAATACCGGCGGCGGTCGTCATGCGGGTTTCCTTAAGGCGCTGGAAGAAGCTGGTATTCAGCCCCGCTCAGAATGGATTGTGCAGGGTGACTTTGAACCAGAATCCGGTTATCAGGCTATGCAGCAAATCCTGTCGCAAAAACAACGGCCCAGTGCCGTCTTCTGCGGAGGCGATATTATGGCCATGGGCGCTATCTGTGCGGCAGATGAAATGGGCCTGCGCGTTCCCCAGGATATTTCGGTGATTGGTTACGACAACGTGCGCAATGCGCGCTACTTCACGCCCGCACTGACAACCGTACATCAGCCCAAAGCGCAGTTAGGCGAGAAAGCGCTGGAGATGCTGCTGGACCGCATCACCAGCAAGCGCGAAGAGTCACAAACTATCGAAGTCCACCCGACGCTGATTGAGCGACGCTCTGTGGGCTATGGCCCTTACCGCGATTACCGTCGTTAATCCTCGCTTAACCACTCCTGATTTAGCGTTTGCGCATCACCCAGGTAATTGAGAAGCCAGCCCAATGCCGGTGATGCGCGATCTTCCGCCCAGCTGACGCAGCAAGGGCTTTCAGGAAAAGCCTGAGGCAAGGCAAGTTCGCTCACCTCGCCGCTATCCAGCAGCGGACGGGCTAAATGCCCGGGCACCATCGCCACGCAGAGTCCGGCACGGACGCAGTCCAGCCCGGTCTGCCATTCAGGCACCACCAGCCGACGTTGATTATCCAGCGCCCAGGTCATGCGGCGCGGTAAAGCACGCGAGGTGTCTTCCAGCACCAGCGACGGCCAGTTGCGCAACGCATCATCATCCAGTCTGCTCACCTGGGTTAACGGATGCTGTCGCGCGACAATACAGCGCCAGTTCAGGGTGCCCATATCGCGAAACGCAAACCGACCGCCCACCGGAATAGCCTGCGTTGCCCCTATCGCCACATCAACCCGTCCGTCTGCCAACGCATCCCAGACACCGTTAAACACTTCATAACTGATGTGCAGCTCCATATCGGGAAAGTGGCGATAGAAATCCCTGACAAATTGCCGGGTCCGCTGCGGTTTGACAATACAGTCCACGGCTATGCCTATCTGACCACGCCAGCCATTGGCTAACTGCTGACACTGTCGCCGGGTGGCATCCATTTTTTTGATGACGCTGCGCCCTTCGCGCACAAAATGTTCTCCCGCAGGGGTTAAAACCACCTCACGGTGCTGACGTTCAAACAGCGGCACGGCCAGCCAGGTTTCAAGCTGACGGACGGTATAGCTGATAGCAGAAGGCACACGGTGCAACTCCTGTGCGGCGGCACTGAAACTGCCACCGCGCGCGACAGCATCGACCACTTCAAGCGCATATTCAGACCACATATTCTGCCTTCAAATTTTTTAACAGCAACAGGCAAATTTTACCGTTTCACAGCATGAAGTACAGCTTTTACACTCCCCGCGTTTATCCTGCAAAAAAGAGAATCAGATGTCAGCTTCAAAAGGATTCATTCCCTATCTTGCCGTGCTCAGTATGCTGGGCTTTCTGGCGACCGACATGTATCTGCCTGCCTTCGGGGCTATGCAGCAAAGTTTCAACACCTCAGCGGGTATGATCAGCGCCAGCATGAGCCTGTTTCTGGCGGGTTTTGCCTGCGGTCAACTGGTATGGGGCCCGCTGTCTGACCGTATTGGGCGTAAGCCGGTATTGCTTGCCGGTCTGAGCTTGTTTGCCCTGGGTTGCGCAGGGATGCTGTGGGTGGAGGATGTGGTGCTGATGCTGGTGCTGCGCTTTATCCAGGCCATCGGCGTCTGCGCGGCCGCCGTCAGTTGGCAGGCACTGGTGGTCGATCGCTATCCTCCGTCCCGTGCCAATAAAGTCTTTGCCACCATTATGCCGCTGGTCGCGCTGTCTCCTGCGTTGGCCCCTTTGCTGGGTGCCTGGCTGATTGGTCATTTTCACTGGCGTTCGATTTTCGTTGTGCTGACCTTTATCGCGGCAGCCCTGATTATAATTACGCTGCGCCTGCCTTCGGTGCAAAAAACAAGCCGTTCAACACCCTCACAGCCCGGGTTTATCACGCTGCTGCGTTCACGCGCCTATAGCGGCAACGTGCTGATCTATTCAGCCTGTTCCGCCAGTTTTTTTGCCTGGCTGACCGGATCGCCGTTTATCCTGGCGGATATTGGCCTGTCGCCCGCCGATATTGGCTTAAGTTACATCCCACAGACGATTGCCTTTTTAATCGGTGGTTTTGGCTGCCGCGCGCTGCTTAACCGTTTTAACGGCGCTCGGCTACTGCCGTGGCTGCTGCTCGTCTACAGCCTGAGCGTGCTGGCGCTGTTCGCCGTCGCACTATCAGGCAGCGTTTCGCTGGCCGCTTTGCTGGTGCCGTTTTGCGGCATGGCACTGGCTAATGGCGCGATTTATCCCATCGTGGTGTCCAGTGCCCTTCTCCCGTTCCCGCATGCCACTGGCAAAGCCGCCGCCCTGCAAAACACATTGCAGCTTGGCCTGTGTTTTGTCGCCAGCCTGGCCGTATCGGCGGGACTGAGCCACGCGCTGTTGACCACCACGCTCATTATGGCGATAACGATTATACTGGCGCTGATGGGCTATCAGTTCCAGCGTCGCGTCTGCGCACAAACTGATATTGCCTCCGCGGCGCATCCCTGCCAGGATAATCACTGAGGCAACGACTTTCTGTCGTCGCAGTGATCAACACGTGATGGGCCCGCCAGCGCCTCCTGTGCCGGGCCCTGACTCGCAGTATCATCATAATAAATAGTGAATCGCAGCGTCGTTGCTGTGACGGTGTCGGTGTGGGCAATGCCCTGTGCGGACATCGGCTTGATGTCATTTCTCTGTACTCTTTTGTTGTCTGGCGCAAGGCGTCATCTGTGACTTTTCTCATAACCCTGAGAAACGGCTCCTGCTTTTCCTCAGGTTCTGACAGTTCTGGTGATGGAGTGGCTATGAGTTCATCATGTGTAGCAGAAGTGGATATTGAACGAAACCATTGGTACCGCATCGTTCATGAGTTACTGCAAAAAGCAGATATCGACATTAACGGTTCTCGTCCGTGGGATATTCAGGTTAAACATCCCGATTTTTTCAAACGCGTCCTGCAAAAAGGCTCTCTCGGGCTGGGCGAGAGTTATATGGATGGCTGGTGGGAGTGCGAACGGCTGGATATGTTTTTTCATCGGGCGCTGAAACATAAACTGGATGAACAGCTCCCCCATCACATCCAGGATATCGCCCGCATTGCGCTGGCGCGTCTGATTAACCTGCAGTCAAAAAAACGTGCCTGGCAGGTGGGCAAAGCCCATTATGACCTTGGTAACGATCTTTTTACCCTGATGCTCGATCCCTACATGCAATATTCCTGCGGCTACTGGAAAGACGCCACCACGCTTGAAGCGGCGCAGGAAGCAAAACTGGATATGATTTGCCGCAAGCTGGCGTTGAAACCCGGTATGACGCTGCTGGATATTGGCTGTGGCTGGGGCGGTCTGGCGGCCTTTGCGGCGAAAAATTATGGCGTCAGCGTACAGGGCGTGACCATTTCTGCAGAGCAGCAAAAGCTGGCGCAACAGCGCTGTGAAGGGTTGGATGTTACCATCCTGCTGCAGGATTATCGGGATTTAAATCAACAGTTTGACCGCATCGTGTCGGTGGGCATGTTCGAACATGTCGGCCCGAAAAATTATCCCACCTATTTTGCAACGGTCGATCGCAACCTTAAACCTGACGGCATCTTCCTGCTGCACACGATTGGCGCGATCAAAACCGATATGCATGTTGACCCGTGGATCGGGAAGTATATTTTCCCTAACGGCTGCCTGCCTTCTTTGCGCCATATCGCCGACGTCAGCGAACCGCATTTTATCATGGAAGACTGGCATAACTTTGGCGTCGACTACGACACAACCCTGATGGCCTGGCATGAACGTTTCCAGCGCGCCTGGCCAGCGCTGGCTGAACGCTATGAAGAACGTTTCCGGCGGATGTTCTCGTATTACCTGAACGCCTGCGCGGGGGCGTTTCGCGCGCGTGAGATTCAGCTCTGGCAGATCGTGTTTAGTCGTGGCGTCGAGGGCGGATTGCGTGTTGCCCGCTAGGACCGATAAAGGCGGACTGCGGCGAATGCGGTGAGGTTGTGGGCAAGTGCCGCGAGCGGCCCGGTCATACCTGTTGATCGGTTTACCGGGTGCCTCATCCATTGCGTTAAGGACGACGGCGACAACAAACTGCTGCCGGGCGACGGTAAAGTTTCCGTCTCCCGGCACCGCCTTATGGTTGGCATGTCCATAAGTGAGCCGTCCCGAAAGACGGCTTTTGACAGTTCATCATCGGGTCACTGGCCGTATGTCGCAAACGGCTTAGCGGCTGCTATTCATCCCGTTCCTCGTCGGGCTGATCGGCCTGATCGGCCAGCGCCTTCACTGCGGCGTTTTCACGCTGCGCCAGAACACGTTCAACCGTATCGACTATCGCCTGGGTATGAGGATCGATTTCGATATTGACCCGGTCGCCGAAAGTTTTGGCACCCAGCGTTGTTCGCTCCAGTGTCTCGGGAATCAAATGAACGCAGAATTTGGTTTTCGTCACATCACCCACGGTCAGGCTGATGCCATCAATGCCCACAAATCCCTTGTGCAGGATGTACTTCATCTGCGCGGCATCCTGGATTTTAAACCAGATTTCACGGTTGTTTTCAGAACGGATAATTTTGCAGATTTCGGCCGTGGTCATGATATGACCGGACATCAGGTGTCCCCCGATTTCATCGCTAAATTTAGCCGCACGCTCGATATTCACCACATCGCCCTGACCCAGGTCGCCAAGATTGGTCACGCGCAATGTTTCTTTAATCAGATCAAAACTAACCCGATCGCCATTAATGTCGGTTACGGTCAGACAGCAGCCGTTATGGGCGACGGATGCGCCCAACGCTAAGCCCGGCAGCAGTTCGGCGGGAAGTCTCACAACGTGAGTACGGAACAGACCTTTATCTTCAATGGACACGATTTCTGCGGTGCCCTGCACAATACCGGTAAACATAGTCTTTGCCTCTGCGAAGTTTGTGTCAGTTTACCACAGCCCTGCTTAAGTGTTAGGTTTCAACAGCCTGAGTGACAGGCCGCAAAGGATGAAACCGCATTGCGTGACAAAGATTGGAGAAATCAGTCGCGCCAGTTACACTAGGGCTTGCTTCCGCTGAAGCATTCCTCATTTCTTTATTAATCAGACAAGTCAGGTGTTTACGTGCAGAAGTATTTAACAGAAGCGCGTCAATTGCTGGCCCTCGCGATCCCCGTTATCCTGGCTCAGGTGGCGCAAACCGCGATGGGATTTGTAGATACCATTATGGCCGGCGCAGTCAGCGCCACGGATATGGCCGCCGTCGCTGTTGGCACGTCCATTTGGCTTCCCGCCATCCTGTTTGGTCATGGTGTTTTACTGGCATTGACGCCCACCATTGCGCAACTCAATGGTTCAGGTCGCCGCGAGCGAATCGCTGAACAGCTTCGTCAGGGCTTTTGGCTGGCGTTTTTCCTCTCGCTGCTCATCATGCTGGTGCTGTGGAACGCCGGGTATTTTATCCGCTCCATGCATGACATCGATCCGCTACTGGCGGAGAAAGCCGAAGGCTATCTGCATGCCCTGCTGTTTGGTGCGCCGGGTTACCTGTTTTTCCAGGTCATGCGTAACCAGTGCGAAGGGCTATCCAAAACCAAACCCGCTATGGTGCTGGGTTTTCTTGGGCTGATGCTGAATATCCCGCTGAACTATATCTTTATCTACGGTCACTTCGGCATGCCGGCACTGGGCGGCGTGGGCTGTGGCGTAGCAACCGCTTCGGTCTACTGGGCGATGTTTTTCTGTATGCGCTTCTGGGTACGACGGATGCGCAGCATGCGGGACATCCGCGTGGAGAGCCGCTGGTCCGCACCCTCACGCGCTATCCTGCAACGTCTTACAGGGTTAGGTTTGCCGGTCGCCCTGGCACTGTTTTTTGAAGTGACCCTGTTTGCTGTGGTGGCGCTGTTAGTGTCGCCGCTGGGCATTGTTAATGTTGCCGGGCACCAGATTGCCCTGAACTTTAGCTCGCTGATGTTCGTGCTGCCGCTGTCGTTGGGCGTGGCGGCCACCATTCGCGTGGGTTATCGTCTTGGGCAGGGTTCGACAGAGCAGGCGCGCGTGGCGGCCTGGACCGCGCAAGGCGTCGGTGTCGGCATGGCGGTAATCACGGCGATCTTTACCGTAACGTTTCGCCATCAAATCGCCCTGCTTTACAACGACAATCCCGCCGTGGTGACGCTGGCTGCGCAACTCATGCTGCTGGCGGCCATTTATCAGATTTCAGATTCTATTCAGGTCATTGGCAGCGGGATTTTACGTGGTTATAAAGATACCCGTTCGATTTTCTTTATCACCTTTATTGCCTACTGGCTGCTGGGTCTGCCGTCGGGTTACATCCTGGCGTTGACCGACTGGGTTGTCCCGCGCATGGGGCCGGCGGGGTTCTGGTGCGGGTTTATCGTTGGCCTGACCTCGGCCGCCGTGATGATGCTGTGGCGGGTACGACGTTTACAGCAATTACCTGCGGCGTTGATCCTGACACGCGCGTCTCGCTAACTGACTGAACGGGCCGGAAAAGGCCCGTTACGTTCAAAAAAACGGCGCATCGTGCAGATGATGTTCATTCATTGGCAAATTTGTATTTTTCTCCTTGCCAGCCTCTTACGCTGCCGTTAATATTCGTCCCCGCTGTCGCCCTGACAGCATGTTGCGCTCTTAGCTCAGTTGGTTAGAGCACCACCTTGACATGGTGGGGGTCGATGGTTCGAGTCCATTAGAGCGCACCAAGTGCGTCCGTAGCTCAGTTGGTTAGAGCACCACCTTGACATGGTGGGGGTCGGTGGTTCGAGTCCACTCGGACGCACCAAATTTGATATGCGCTCTTAGCTCAGTTGGTTAGAGCACCACCTTGACATGGTGGGGGTCGATGGTTCGAGTCCATTAGAGCGCACCACTCTTTTACGTCCTTTCTTCTTTTGCACAACAACCCCTTTCTTGATTTACATTACCTTTAGTGACTGTTTTTCGATTGGTTTTCGCATACTTAGTGATTATACTGGCGGCGTTGTTTACTTGAAAGGTTTCAGCGACTACGTGCTTATGACGATAACTAAGATTGTTTGCGCAACAACGTCACGGTGGTTAACCCGGCTAACCACGCAACTTCCCTGCACGCCTGGCCTTCGTCACCTATTCTTATCTTGTACCGCCCTTATCGCTTTCAACCAGAGTTCTCATTTCGGTGCGCTGTCATCGAAATCCTGTTTCTCATCCATCACAACTTACAGATAACCCGTCATGAAAAAGACTAAGATCGTTTGTACTATCGGCCCAAAAACCGAATCCGAAGAGATGCTGACCCAGCTGCTTGAAGCAGGCATGAACGTTATGCGTCTTAACTTCTCTCACGGTGACTATGCAGAACACGGCCAGCGTATTACTAACATGCGTGCCGTGACGAAAAAAACCGGTATTCCTGCGGCTATTCTGTTGGATACGAAAGGCCCGGAAATCCGTACCATGAAGCTGGAAGGTGGCAACGATGTGTCCCTGAAAGCCGGTCAAACCTTTACCTTTACTACCGACCAGAGCGTGATTGGTAACAGCGAGCGCGTTGCCGTTACCTACTCAGGTTTTGCCAACGATCTCAAAATCGGTAACACCGTGCTGGTCGATGATGGTCTGATTGGCATGCAGGTCACCGAAGTCACTGAGAACAGCGTCGTCTGTGAAGTCCTCAACAACGGCGATCTGGGCGAAAACAAAGGCGTTAACCTGCCTGGCGTTTCTATTCAGTTGCCTGCGCTGGCGGAAAAAGACAAACGCGACCTGATTTTTGGTTGCGAGCAAGGTGTTGATTTTGTCGCGGCGTCGTTCATCCGTAAACGTTCAGACGTGCTGGAAATCCGTGAGCACCTGAAGCAGCACGGCGGCGAACACATTCAAATCATCTCTAAGATTGAAAACCAGGAAGGCCTGAATAACTTCGATGAAATCCTCGAAGCCTCTGACGGCATCATGGTTGCGCGTGGCGATCTGGGCGTGGAAATCCCGGTTGAAGAAGTGATCTTCGCGCAGAAGATGATGATCAAAAAATGTAATAAGGCCCGTAAAGTCGTGATCACCGCGACACAGATGTTGGATTCGATGATTAAGAACCCACGTCCAACCCGCGCTGAAGCCGGCGACGTGGCTAACGCCATCCTTGATGGTACTGATGCCGTTATGCTTTCCGGAGAGAGTGCTAAAGGTCGCTATCCGCTGGAATCGGTAACGATTATGGCCACTATCTGTGAACGCACCGATCGTGTGATGAAGCCGCGTATCGACGGTCAGAATGACAGCCGTAAGCTGCGCATTACTGAAGCTGTCTGCCGTGGTGCCGTTGAGACAGCGGAAAAACTGGAAGCGCCCCTGATTGTCGTCGCAACGGAAGGCGGTAAATCAGCCAAGGCCGTGCGTAAGTACTTCCCGAACGCAACCATCCTGGCATTGACGACTAATGCCACCACCGCCCGCCAGTTGATTCTGAGCAAAGGTATTGAGACACGTATGGTCAGCGAAATCGCCTCTACCGATGATTTCTATCATCTGGGTAAACAAGCGGCGCTGGAAAGCGGTTTCGCTCAGAAAGGTGATGTTGTGGTGCTGGTTTCCGGTGCGCTGGTCCCAAGCGGAACCACCAATACGGCGTCGGTGCACGTTCTGTAATAGCGCATTTAACGCCTCTTTTTTAAAAAGCGCCTTAAAAGGCGCTTTTTTATTGGCTAAACAATTACGATTCTGGAAAACCTCAGCCTAAAGTCACAATAAAAATGCCCTTAAAATTAAGGTTAATCCGATTAAATCTCTCTGTTTTAGCTAAATTTTTTTACGTTCCTCTTCAATTCGCTGTTTCTTTGAGCGAACGATCATGTTTAAGCATGTTCTTATCAAAAAATTATTCTCAAGTTAAAAAGCTTTGTGTAATACTTGTAACGCTACATGGAGATTAACTCAATCTAGAGGGTATAAATAATGAATCGTACTAAACTGGTACTGGGCGCGGTAATTCTGGGTTCAACTCTGCTGGCTGGTTGCTCAAGCAACGCTAAAATCGACCAGCTGTCTTCAGACGTTCAGACTCTGAACGCTAAAGTTGACCAGCTGAGCAACGACGTGAACGCAGTGCGTTCTGACGTTCAGGCTGCTAAAGACGACGCAGCTCGCGCTAACCAGCGTCTGGACAACCAGGCTCACTCTTACCGTAAGTAAGAGTTCTGGTTTTAAAAATGGTGCCCTTGTGGCACCATTTTTTTTGCCTGCTATTCAGCGGTCAAGGCTCGCGCGCTCCCCTCTCCCGCCGTCTCAGGGCGACGATAAGACCGCAGCCTCATTCTGCACCGGCTCTCCCGCACTGACCAGTACAGGCATCCCTGAGCGACGCGTCAGGGTGGCTTTGATCAATGCCCCGTCACTCTGCTCGCTTTTCATAAACGTCCTGAAGCCACCATTGAGCGCGATTGGCGCGGTTTGCGGATCATCCTTCTCACTGTGCGACAGCGGCTGATGCACTTCGACATAGCGTTTACCATCAGGTTCAACGCTGTATTTCACCGGCTGATTGATAATTTGTACCCGCGTGCCAACCGGCACTGCATTATAGAGCGCCTCGATATCCTCAGTACGTAAGCGAATGCATCCTGAACTCACGCGCATACCGATACCAAAGTTCGCGTTGGTGCCGTGGATAAGGTACTGCCCCGTACCACGGGCCATACGCAGCGCATGCAGCCCCATAGGGTTATCCGGGCCAGCCGGGAACACGGCGGGCAGCGTGATGCCCTCTTTGGCGTAACGCTTGCGGATATTCGCCGTTGGCGTCCAGGTGGGATTGGGGATTTTCTGACTGATACTGGTCACCATGATGGGCGTCATTATCCCTAACTGGCCAATGCCAATGGGATACACGATGACTTTGTTTTCGCCTTTCGGATAGTAGTACAAACGCAATTCGGCCATGTTAACCACGATGCCTTCGCGCGGCGTATCCGGCAAAATCATTTGTAGCGGAACGGTGAGTTGGGTGCCCGGCTTCGGTAACCAGGGATCGGTGCCGGGATTCGCTTCTAACATCCCCAGCAAGCCCACCTGGTAGCGCGCAGCAATGTCTTCCAGCGGGCGTTTGTTATCCGGCACCTGCGTCAGGACATTTTCACCTATCAGGCGACTGTCAGGTGGCGGTAACGGGTATTCCGTGGCAAAAACGGGTGCAGAGAGCCCAAAACAGGTCAGCAGCAATGCACCAGCTAAACACAAAGCAGGTTTCATGCGGTTTTCTCGTCAGATAGTAAAAAGACGCCGGATGGCGTCTTTGGAGTGTATCTTAGCTGAGGTTCTGAGCGGTATGGCGAATTGCCTTAATCATCGCTTCCAGCCCCTGCGAACGCGTTGGCGTGAGGTGCTGAACAAGGGCCAGTTCGCCGAACCAGTGGCGAACATCCAGTGCCACGATCTCAGCGGGTTGCAGATTTTGATAGAGACTAAATACGATAGCTATCAATCCCTTAACAATAGCTGCATCACTGTCACCTTCAAAGCCAATGGTGCCATCTGCCTGCGGCGTCATTTTGATCCACACCTGGCTCTGACAGCCGGTAATGGCATGTTCAGGCTGGTGCAGTGTTTCAGATGATTCCGGGAGTTTGGCACCCAACTCAATGATGTACAGATACTTCTCTTCCCAGTTGGCGCAACGATTGAAGTTGCGCACCAGTTTCTCTTTTTCTGGCAACGTCGCCATTAATCACTCCGTTTACTCTGCTCAACCGCCCAGCAGACGATGAATACGCGTCAACCCAGCCGCCAGGCGATCGACCTCTTCTTCACTGTTATAAAAGGTGAACGACGCGCGGCACATCGCCGGGACCTGATAGTGGCGCAGTAGCGGCATAGCACAATGATGTCCGGTACGAATCGCAATACCGTACTGATCAAGGAAGCTGCCGACGTCAAACGCGTGGTGTTTGCCAAGGTTAAAGGCAATCACGCCTGCGCGCTGCTGCGGACCGTATATCTGAATATCAGGCACGGATGAGAGTTTATCAAGGGCATAGTTCATCAGGGCCGTTTCGCGCTGATGGATGGTATCCAGACCCAGCGCCTGCACGTAGTCCAGCGCCGCACCCAGCCCGATGATTCCGCCGGTGTTTGGCGTACCGGCTTCAAAACGCCAGGGCGCGGTATTCCAGGTGGTGCCTGTGGGCAGCAGCACTTCACCAATCATCGATCCCCCGCCTTCCCAGGGTGGCATCGCATCCAGAAGGGCCTTACGACCATAAAGCACGCCAATACCATTTGGGCCATAGAGCTTATGGGCGGAGAAGACATAGAAGTCGCAGTCGATATCCTGCACGTCGACCTTGTCATGCATCACGGCCTGAGCGCCATCAATGAGCGTAACCAGACCAGCGGCCTTCGCCTGCGCAACGATAGCTTTAACCGGGTTTACGGTGCCCAGCACGTTTGAAACGTGCGTAACCGCCAGCAGCCGGGTGCGGCTGTCAATTAATCCAGCCAATTGCGCCAGGGCCAGCTCACCGTTGTCAGTGAGCGGCAGTACCCGGATCTCTGCTCCACAGCGCTCTGCCACCATCTGCCAGGGCACGATATTCGCGTGGTGTTCCATCTGGGTGATGATCAGATTATCACCAGGCTGGAGCTGACTGCCGCCCCAGCTGTTCGCGACCAGGTTAATGCCTTCCGTCGTACCCTTTACAAAGACGATCTCTTCCGACGACGATGCATTGAGAAAACGTGCCGCCTGTTCGCGAACGTTTTCCATGTCGCTGGTCGCCTGCTGGCTGAGCGTATGGATACCACGGTGCACGGCTGCATAGCCGTGCTGGTAAAAATGACTTTCGGCATTGATGACCGACAAAGGGCGCTGTGCGCTGGCCGCGCTGTCAAGGTAGGCCAGCGGATGACCGTTGACCTCACGCTTCAGAACGGGGAAATCCGCCCTGATACGCTCGAGATCGAAGTGCATCATGAGTCGTCTCCTGGAAAGCGCTGCGCAATGCGCTGCAGCACAGCCTGTCGCAGCACCGGGTTTTCCAGCGTTTCGGTCAACTCGGCAGCAAAGGCATGAATGATCATGGTTTGCGCCGCGTCCTGATCAATACCGCGCGAGCGCAGATAGAACATCTGTTCGTCATCAATACGGCCCACGGTCGCGCCGTGGCTGCACTTCACATCATCCGCATAAATTTCCAGCTGCGGTTTGGTGTCGACTTCTGCCAGACGGCCTAATAACAGGTTGTTATTGGTCATCTGTCCGTCTGTTTTCAGTGCATGTTGAGCCACTTTGATATGGCCGTTAAATACGGCACGCCCTTTATCACGCACGATGGTTTTGTGCATCTGACGACTCAGGCAGTGGCCTTTGTTGTGTTCAAGATAGGTGCGGGTATCCGCCACTTCCTGATTCACCGGCAGCACCAGGCTGTTCAGGGACAGCTGAGTATTTTCACCATTGAGCTGCGTACTGGTATTGTGACGGCTTAAGCCGGCACCCAGTAAGAAGCTGGTACTGGTGACTTGCGCATCACGATTAATGACGATGTCGTTATGGGCAAAGTGATAGCTTTTGGTGCTCTCAAAGGCCAGCTTGGTGTGCTTGAGCCTGGCATTGTCCGCGACGGCAAACGTAAAACGGGCACCGGTAAAATGCGCGCTGTCGTTCAGCGTCACAAAGTGCTCGATCACTTCAGCTTCAGCGCTCTCTTCCAGTTGCAGATGGTGACGATGATGCACGGTATTCATGCCGTCGTTTTTGCCGCTGGTGATGTGCAGCAGATATAGCGGACGTGCTGCTGCCTTTCCGCGCGCCAGGCGAATACAGGTCACTTCTTCAGCCAGGCTTTCGGTCAGATGCAGGAAAATTTCTGGCTGAACAGCCGCAGGCAAATCACGACGTTCGGCCGCTACGCTGTGCTGAATCTCAAACAGTTCAGTATCACGCGTACTCAGCGCAGGCTGGAATTTACCGTCAACAAACACCAGACGGATCGCATCCAGCGCCAGGGCCAGTTCGTCAACCTGCGAGGCGCTGAGTTCATGCGCGTCGGGCAACACAAAGTGCTGCGCCAGCAGGCCATCCAGCGGGGTGTATTTCCAGTTTTCATGTTTGCGGGTGGGCAAACCCAAACGCATTAGCTGCTGCCAGTGTTGCTGAGCCTGCATTGAACGCATTTCACCGCGTGATTCAAACAGGTGGTGCCACTGTTGCAGCGCAGAATCACTCTTCGTCGGTAAGCCAGCCATAGCCCTGCTCCTCCAACTGTTTCACCAGCGAGAAGTCGCCAGATTTTATGATTTTGCCCTGATACAGCACGTGCACGAAGTCAGGCTTGATGTAATCCAGAATACGCTGGTAGTGCGTCACGATAATGAATGCACGCTTTTCGTTGCGCAGGCTGTTTACGCCGTTGGCCACGATTTTCAGGGCATCAATGTCCAGACCAGAGTCGGTTTCATCGAGAATGCACAGATCGGGTTCCAGTGCGGCCATCTGCAGAATATCGTTACGCTTCTTCTCACCACCGGAGAAGCCAACGTTAACGGAACGCGTCAGCAAATCTTCTGGCATCTGCAGTAGATCAATTTTTTCTTCAATGAAGTCCTGGAAATCAAAGCGATCCAGCTCGTCCTGCTGACGATATTTGCGCACCGCATTCACGGAGGTCTGCAGGAAAAACTGGTTGCTGACGCCGGGAATTTCAACCGGGTACTGGAAAGCCATAAAGATGCCTTCGCCTGCACGTTCCTCAGGTTCCAGCTCCAGCAGGTCTTTGCCCTTAAAGGTGACTGAACCGCCGGTCACTTCATAGTCTTCACGGCCGGCTAAGGTCGCAGACAGCGTACTTTTACCCGAACCGTTTGGTCCCATGATGGCGTGAACTTCACCGGGTTTAATCTCAAGGTTCAGACCACGTAAAATCGCTTTGTCTTCAACGCTAACCTGTAAATCTTTGATACTTAACATGCTTATTCCTTCACATTGCTTCCGGCAACGCGTGTGACGGCGTCAATCAGCCCACACTGTGCTCAAGGCTGATGGCTAACAGTTTTTGTGCTTCCACTGCAAATTCCAGCGGCAGCTCAGAGAATACGTCTTTACAGAAACCGTTCACGATCATTGAGATAGCATCTTCTTCACTGATGCCACGTTGCAGACAGTAGAACATCTGATCTTCGCCGATACGTGAGGTGGTCGCTTCGTGCTCCAGCTGGGCGGTATTGTTACGGGTTTCAACATACGGGAACGTATGCGCACCGCAATCCGGGCCAATCAGCATGGAATCACACTGGGTAAAGTTACGTGCGTTGGTTGCCGTGGGCATGATTTTCACCAGGCCACGGTAGGTGTTCTGGCTTTTCCCGGCTGAGATACCTTTAGAGATGATGGTCGACCTGGTGTTTTTGCCGATGTGGATCATCTTGGTACCGGTGTCCGCCTGCTGGCGGCCGCTGGTCAGTGCCACCGAGTAAAATTCGCCCACCGAGTTATCGCCACGCAGAATACAGCTTGGGTATTTCCAGGTAATGGCCGAGCCGGTTTCCGACTGGGTCCATGACATTTTGCTGTAGTCACCTTCGCAAAGCGCGCGCTTGGTCACGAAGTTGAGAATACCGCCCTCGCCTTCGCCACCCGGGAACCAGTTCTGAACGGTGGAATATTTTACTTCCGCGTTCTTATGAATAATGACCTCGACCACCGCCGCATGAAGCTGGTAAGTATCACGCACGGGCGCAGAGCAGCCTTCGATATAGCTGACGTAGCTGTCTTCATCTGCAATCAGAATCGTACGTTCAAACTGACCGGTTTTCGCGGCGTTGATACGGAAATAGGTCGACAGCTCCATCGGGCAACGCACCCCTTTCGGGATGTAGACGAAGGTACCGTCAGACGCCACGGCAGAGTTCAGTGCAGCAAAGAAGTTGTCGTTGGGTGGCACCACGGTACCCAGATACTTTTTCACCAGTTCGGGATGATCGTGGATGGCTTCGCCAAACGAACAGAAGATAATCCCCTGCTCTGCCAGCTTGCCACGATAGGTGGTCGACACGGAGACGGAGTCAAAAATGGCGTCAACCGCCACTTCTTTGCCTTCACGTACCGGAACGCCTAACTGATTAAACGCGTTCTCAACTTCCTGCGTCAGATAATCACTGGCAGGTGCGCTACCGGATGCCTGAGTCGCGCCGGGTTCGGAGGCGCAGGTGTCATCGCAGTTTCCGCACGATGGCGCGGAATAGTAGCTGTAATCCTGATAATCAAGCTTTTCGTAATGGGCTTTCAGCCAGTGTGGCTCTTCCATTTCCAGCCAGGCACGAAAGGCTTTAAGACGAAACTCCAGCATCCACTCTGGCTCGTTACGCTTAGCCGAAATTGCCCGCACCACATCTTCATTGATGCCGTTGGCAAATTCTTCGGTTTGCAATTGGGTAAAGAAGCCCTCTTTGTAATTGAGCTTACCTTCCCACATTTGTACATCGTCAGATGTTTCGCTGTGTCGTGACATATTTCACTTACTCGACGCCAAAGCTTTCACCGCACCCGCAGGCGTGCTGAGCTTTAGGGTTATTGAATTTAAAAATCTGATTCAGGCCTTCGCGGACATAGTCCACTTCGGTGCCATCGATAAATGGCATTGCCTGAAGCGGCACAAACAGCGTTGCGCCGTAGTAGGAAAACTGCAGATCATCATCTTCTGGCTGCTTCACCAGATCCATCACATAACCAAAACCGGCACAGCCGGATTGTTTAATTGCTAAACGCAGGCCCTTGACTTCTGGGTTTTCTGCGGCCAGATTTAGAATTTGTTTCGCTGCGGTTTCAGTCAGCGTTAACCCTTTCCACACATAATCGTCGGGTGAGAAAGAGTCTGCATTCACGGATGACATGTTGATACCTCTTGAGTCCGGACCTTTTCAGGCTATCCCCCTATGGTAGTGATCTGACAAATCACTTCAACCTCTTGTTTTGCAGGGATAATCATAAGGTGCTGTTTTTGACAGCGCATTTATTAAGCATAGCCGTTTCAGGCAGGCTTGCAGAGGCAAGCGCTGGACGAAATACGGTGCTGTAACCTGTTAATAATTCGTGAATTTTTAAATAACCACTTTAGGATAACGCCCTTATTGATAGGTTACGCCTTTCTGGCTTGTAAACAGATTGTTATTTCCGATTATACCGACAGGTGAGATAAATCGAAAAAAATTTCTTCCCGGGTGATTGCAATCCCGCTCCGGATGAATATGATAATCATTATCATTCAATATTGAGGCGCGTTATGTCGTTATCCGTTTCCGCCTGGCTTCAGCATAAACTTGATGAATACCGATTTTCGGTACGCGATCTCACCGTCGATTTCTACCTGGCTCAGGCCAAACTTAACCGGGCTGAATGTACCCTTCAGCAACTGCGTCAGTTTAATGATACCTGCCTGGATATGGCAGAGATCTGCCAGCTAAATGGCGATGACCAGAGTTATCTGCATGCGATGGGCAAACTTCACCACCGACTGGTGGACGAAATGCAAAACCCCGACCGCGATCGCCTGTTTCGTCTTCAGGCTTACCAACTGGCAAGGCTGTCTCTGACGCAGCTGTGCCACCAGCTTGCCCGCTGCGGTGAATGGGAACAGGCCACCCTGTTGCAGCGTGAATTTGTCCGTCACGCAGGCTGGATATTCTAATCCAACCTGCGATCGGCGTCGCCTACCCGTTTTACACTAATTCAAGCAGTGCCTGAAGCGGATGACGCATCCCGTTGCCCTCTACCCGTTTGACCTGACTGCGGCAGGAAAAACCGGTTGCCAGACAGCGTTGACGCGGCAGTTTTTGCAACTGTGGATGCCATGACAGCGCATAAATCCCCAGCGAATTCTCCAGATTCTGGCTTTCGTGACCATAGGTGCCTGCCATTCCGCAGCAGCCCACGTTAATATTTTCGAGCTTTGCGCCGAAGCGCGAGAAAATCGCCTGCCACTGACCGGGCGTTGCCGGAAGGGCCGTGACCTCCGTGCAGTGGGCAAACAGATACCATGATTCCCCGCCGGTGACCTGTACCTCATGTTCCTGCAGCGCATTCTGCAGCCACTCATGCACCAGCAACACAGTAAAGTCACCGCGGGCCTCGCCCAGCGTCTGACGATACTCATCGCGGTAACACAGCACCGTTGCCGGATCGATCCCCACCATCGGCATCCCCAGCTTTGCCACGCGATTCAGGAAATCGGCAGTTTTACTGGCCGTGCGGGCAAAGCGTTGTAAAAAGCCTTTCACGTGCTGCGCTTTGCCGTTAGGCGTGAACGGCAGCAGAACCGGCTGATAACCCAGTTTTTCAATCAGCGTAATAAAATCGTGCACCAGCCTGGCTTCATAGAAGCTGGTGAAGGGGTCCTGCACCACCAGCACTTTTTTGGCTCGCTGCGTGTCACTGAGCGCTTCAAGCTGCTCCAGCGTCATATTCATGGCCGGGTGCCCGCTCAACTGCTGCTTGAGCGTCGGCGATGACAGTAACGGCAAGTCGACCATGCCGATGTGCGTTTTACTGAAGGAAGAGGCCCAGGGCTGCTTCAGAAAAAAGTTAAACACGCCCGGCGCTTTTGCCATGAGTGGCGCATAGCTTTCGACCGCTGCGACCAGGTGGTCGCTGAGCGGGCGCAGATAGCGCGTATGGTAGAGCTGTAAAAAGCGGGAACGAAAATCCGGGACGTCAATCTTAATCGGGCACTGGGTGGAACAGGCTTTACAGGCCAGGCAACCTGACATCGCCTCCTTCACCTCATGTGAAAAGTCATATTCCCCTTTGTTCGCATACCAGGTGTTGCGCATTCTGCTTATCAGCGCGCGGAGCGACAGGGTATTTTCCGGCAGTTTTTTCTCCAGCATCAGCGGATCAACCCCCTGTTCCGCCAGTAAACGCAGCCATTCCCGCGTTAAGGTCGCGCGCCCTTTGGGCGAGTGAATGCGGTTACGGGTGATTTTCATGGAGGGGCACATCGGGCTGCGGGCATCAAAATTAAAGCATAGTCCGTTGCCATTACACTCCAGCGCGCCACGCCAGGTTTCACGCACCTGAAGGGGAATCTGGCGATCGTAGCTGCCACGCTTGGTCGCATCGACCTGCATCATTGCCGCATCGCTGTCGAACGGTGTACAAATCTTGCCGGGATTAAGTCGGTTATCGGGATCGAAGGCGGCTTTGATGCGGCGCAGCTCATTAAACAGCGTTTCACCAAAAAACGCCGGGCTGTACTGTGCGCGGAAGCCCTTGCCATGTTCGCCCCAAAGCAGGCCACCATAGCGTGCGGTTAAGGCAACCACCTCATCGGAAATTTGCTTCATCATCATTTCCTGATGAGGATCGCACATATCCAGCGCCGGGCGGACGTGAAGCACGCCGGCATCCACATGACCAAACATGCCATAACTCAGGCCATGGCTGTCCAGAAGCGCACGGAACTCGACGATATAATCGGCAAGATGTTCAGGTGGAACGGCCGTGTCTTCAACAAACGGTATCGGCTTGGCACGCCCTTTGGCATTGCCAAGTAAGCCCACGGCTTTTTTACGCATGTTGTAGATGCGCTCGATCCCATCAAGATCGTCACAAAGCTGGTAGCCGATAACGCCGCCCTGCTGCGCTGCCATTAAGGTATCCAGACGGGCACAGAGCTGCGTCATTTGCCGATCGATCTGCTGGGCATCATCTCCGGCAAACTCCACAATATTCAGCCCCAGCATCTCTTTATCCGGAATATCCGTAATCAGCTCGCGAACGGAATGCCAGACAATGTCTTCCCGCGCCAGATTCAGGACTTTGGAGTCAACCGTTTCTACCGACAGCGCCTGGGCTTCTACCATCAGCGGCGCGTTACGTAGCGCGGAATCGAAAGCGTCATACTTAATATTGACGATGCGCCGCACCTTGGGCAGAGGCGTAATATCCAGACGGGCTTCAGTGATAAACGCCAGCGTCCCTTCCGCGCCACATAACAGCCGCGTCAGGTCAAAGGTCTGCATATCATCGCTAAACACATGGCGCAGATCGTAACCGGTCAGGAAACGGTTAAGTTTGGGAAACTTTTCCAGAATCAGTTCGCGATGCTCACGGCAACGACTCAGTACCTGCTGATAAATCCGGCCTTCGGGGGTTGGCGTTTGCGCCAGATGCTCGGCCAGCGCGGTGGGTACCGGCCGGGTATCCAGAATATCCCCGCCGAGCAGCACGGCCCGCAGGCCCAAAACATGGTCAGAGGTTTTGCCGTAGACCAGCGAACCCTGCCCGGATGCATCGGTGTTAATCATCCCGCCGAGCGTGGCTCGGTTACTGGTCGATAACTCTGGCGAAAAGAAGAAGCCAAAAGGTTTCAGGTAAGCATTAAGCTGGTCTTTTACCACGCCGGCTTCAACGCGTACCCATCCCTGTTCGGTATTGATCTCCAGGATGCGGTTCATGTGGCGCGACATGTCGACAATAATGCCCTGATTCAGCGACTGGCCGTTGGTGCCGGTGCCACCGCCGCGCGGGGTAAAGACCAGGCCTGAAAAGGGCGCTTCACCCGCAAGCCGGGCTATCAGGGCAACGTCTGCCGTGGAACGCGGGAAAAGCACCGCATCGGGCAGAAGCTGATAGATGCTGTTGTCGGTGGAAAGCGAAAGTCTGTCGGCGTAACTGGTGGCGGTATCGCCAGTGAAACCCTGCGCTTTGAGGGTTTCAAGAAATGTCAGCACCCGCTGGATAAGACCCGGTGCCTGAGAAATCTGTGGGATCATTATTATGTGACCAAAGATGTTGGGTAGGTTTGCGTCTGTATCTTGCTTTACGCCTCAGTTTTATCACATTTCCAACGGCGCTGTCGTTTTTTCAGGGGAAGCTGAAACCATTTCTTTACAAGCCTGTATAAACGCCATGAAATGGCTCATGATTATGGGGCTCCGTTATCCCCTGAGTTGACGGATTCCAATGAGGTAATGCCTAAGATGAAAAGCCTGGAACGGCAGATAGATCTTCCCCAAATGTTATTCACATTGATGTTCATTTTACTCTTAATCGCCGCCTGTTTATGGGTGGTTCAGCCGTTCATATTGGGCTTTGCCTGGGCAAGCATGGTGGTCATCGCCACCTGGCCACTGATGCTGAAAATTCAGCGGCTGCTCTGGGGACAGCGCTTTCTGGCGGTGATTGTTATGACCATTCTGCTGCTGCTGTTGTTTATTATTCCGGTTGCCCTGCTGGTTAACAGCCTGATCGATAACAGCGCACCGGTTATCGCCTGGGCAACCCAGGGACATATGTTGCCAACCCTGAGCTGGCTTAACGATATTCCCATGGTGGGCGAGAAGCTGTATGCCAGTTACCAAAAACTGGTGGCGGGCGGCGGCGCGGCCATCATGGCAAAACTGCAGCCCTATGTGGGCCGCACCACCGGCTTCTTTGTTGCGCAGGCCGGACACTTTGGCCGCTTTATGATTCATCTGGCCGTGATGCTGCTGTTCAGCGTGCTGCTGTACTGGCGCGGTGAGCAAGCCGCGCTGGGTATCCGTCATTTTGCCTGGCGCATGGCGGGCAGACGGGGTGATGCCGCGGTTTTGCTGGCCGGACAGGCCGTACGCGCCGTCGCGCTGGGCGTGGTCGTTACCGCGCTGGTACAGGGCGTACTGGGCGGCATCGGGCTGGCAGTCTCTGGCATCCCCTATGCCACCCTGCTGACCGTGTTGATGATTCTCTGTTGCCTGGTGCAAATCGGTCCTCTGCTGGTGCTGGTTCCCGCCATTATTTATCTCTACTGGAGTGGAGATACCACCTGGGGCACGGTACTGCTGATCTGGAGTTGCGTGGTCGGTACGCTGGATAACATTCTGCGTCCGGTGCTGATTCGTATGGGCGCGGATCTCCCCCTGATTTTGATTCTGTCCGGCGTCATCGGGGGATTAATCGCCTTCGGTATGATTGGTCTGTTTATTGGACCGGTTGTGCTGGCCGTTTCTTATCGACTGGTCTCCGTCTGGATGCATGAAGTACCTGCCCCGAGCGCCGATCCCCTGCGGGTCGCAAAGGAATCACCGGAAGAACAGCCCTGATTCCTGATTTTATATGATTAGTAGTCGTTAAGTTGGCTGGCTGATTAAGATATCGCCAGCCATTTTTTCATTAGCAGATTTTAAGATAAAACGCATATTTCACGTCTCTGGCCCATTCCTCACGCTAAAATGATTACTTTCTAAACATAATAACGGTCCGAAACGCTCTGGCCAGTCGTCAAAATATTATTTCTTTTAAACTAATAAGAGGATTCTTAAAGACGCCAGCGAGCCGTGTGAATAACATATTTCCTATGTTGGAAATCAACTTACTGGTTTCTAAACACCCTAATTTCCCCTGAGTAGCGTAAAGAATTGCTGTGTGTAGTCTTTGCCCATCCCCTGTGATGGGCTTTTTTTTGCCTGTCGAAAAGTGAAACCAAAAAGGCCAGCATTCGCTGGCCTTCAGGCAGTAATCTTACTAATAACGTCAGGCGGTTTTGTTCAGGGCCGCCAGGCTTAACCAGGTTTCAACAACGGTATCCGGATTCAGTGACAGGCTGTCAATGCCCTGCTCCATTAACCAGGCAGCAAAATCCTGATGGTCGGAAGGTCCCTGACCACATATCCCAACGTATTTCCCCTGTTTTTTCGCCGCCTGAATCGCCATGGACAGCAACGCTTTTACCGCCTCATTCCGTTCATCAAACAAAGCTGAGACGACCCCGGAATCGCGATCCAGCCCCAGCGCCAGCTGAGTCATGTCATTAGATCCAATGGAGAAACCGTCAAAGTGTTGTAAGAACTGCTCGGCCAACAGCGCATTCGACGGTATTTCACACATCATAATGACCTTAAGCCCGTTCTCTCCGCGCTTCAGCCCCTGGCGACCTAACTCCTCCACCACCGCCTGAGCCTGATCGACCGTACGCACAAACGGCACCATGATCTCGACGTTGGTCAGTCCCATCTCGTTTCGTACCCGCTTCACCGCTTCGCACTCCAGCGCAAAACAGTCACGGAAGCTTTCGGACACGTAACGGCCCGCGCCACGGAATCCCAGCATCGGGTTCTCTTCTTCCGGTTCGTAACGTTCCCCACCCACCAGATTGGCGTATTCATTAGTTTTAAAATCCGACAGGCGCACAATCACCCGTTTTGGTGCGAAAGCCGCGCCCAGCGTCGCGATCCCTTCGGTCAGGCGAGCAATGTAGAACTCAACCGGATCGTCGAAGCCTTTCATCAACTGACGAATTTGCTTCTGCAACTCAGGGGTTTGCTGATCAAACTCCAGTAACGCTTTGGGGTGCACGCCAATCATGCGGTTGATGATAAATTCCAGACGCGCCAGCCCGACACCTTCGTTAGGCAGGCAGGCGAAATCAAAGGCGCGATCCGGGTTACCCACGTTCATCATGATCTTAAGCGGCAAATCCGGCATGGTATCGACCTGCGAACTGGTGACATCGAAGTCGAGCAGTTCGTCATAGACATAGCCAGTATCGCCTTCTGCACAGGAAACGGTGACGTTGTGGCCTTCTTTGAGGCGCTCAGTGGCATCGCCGCATCCCACCACCGCTGGAATACCCAGCTCACGCGCGATAATCGCAGCATGACAGGTACGGCCGCCGCGATTGGTCACAATGGCTGAGGCCTTTTTCATGATCGGTTCCCAGTCGGGATCGGTCATATCCGTCACCAGCACGTCGCCTTTTTCAATGCGGTTCATCTCGCTGATATCATGAATGACCTTAACCGGACCAGCACCAATACGGTGGCCGATAGCGCGGCCTTCAATCACCACATTACCCTGCCCTTGCAGGCTGTAACGCTCCATCACCTGACCATTGGAACGCACAGTTTCAGGGCGCGCCTGGACGATAAACAGCTTGCCGGTATGGCCGTCTTTAGCCCACTCGATATCCATCGGACGTTTGTAGTGTTGCTCAATCAGCACCGCCTGATGGGCCAGCGCCTCAACTTCGGCATCGCTCAGACAGAAACGGTCGCGCTCGGCTTCCGCAACGTCTTCAATACGCACCTGCTCGCCATGCTCCCGCGAGTCGGCGTAAACCATCCGCACTTTTTTCGAGCCCATGTTGCGACGCACGATGGCAGGACGTTTCGCGGCCAGCGTCGGCTTGTGCACATAAAACTCGTCAGGATTCACCGCTCCCTGCACCACCATTTCGCCCAGGCCCAGCGCGGCGGTAATAAACACCACCTGATCAAAGCCTGATTCCGTATCAATGGTGAACATCACACCGGATGAGGCCAGGTCAGACCGCACCATGCGCTGAATCCCCGCCGACAGCGCCACGCCGCGATGATCGTAGCCCTGATGGACGCGGTAAGAGATGGCACGGTCATTAAACAGCGAGGCATAAACGTGTTTGACCGCTACCATGACTGACTCAATGCCCTGCACGTTCAGGAAGGTTTCCTGCTGTCCGGCGAAGGACGCATCAGGCATATCTTCAGCGGTGGCGGATGAACGCACGGCGAAGGACGCGTCTGCATCATCCGCAGAGAGTTGGTCATACGCTGCAAGAATGGCGGCTTCGAGTTCAGGCTGGAATGGGGTTTCGACTACCCACTGGCGTATTTGTTTCCCTGCTTTCGCCAGTTGATCAACATCATCAATATTGGTGTCATCCAGCAAAGCATAGATACGCTGGTTCAGACCGCTCTGCTCAAGAAACTGATTAAAGGCCCAGGAAGTAGTGGCAAAACCATTCGGTACTGACACACCTAAAGATGACAAATTGGTAATCATCTCACCCAGAGAGGCATTTTTGCCCCCCACCCGATCAACATCATGCATGCCAAGCTGGTTGTACCAAAGTACTAAGGGCTGTTCGCCTTTATTGGACATTGAACTGATCCTTTATTAATGAATGGGCACATGGAAAATCCTGCTATTAACACATTCAGCCTGGCATAACGTCTGACGAAACACGATCTGTTGAATCGTTAAAGCAGATTCTCTGAGGCAGTTTCAGAATTGCGCCTGGTTTTTTGCAACGTTGCGCAAAGCAATCATTTCTCAATAACACTTTGATAATAAATCACTTATTATTTTTACCGTCGCCTATGCCACTTTTGTTGTTGCGCAACACGCGCCGCCCGTGTTTATCGCCAAAGGCCACCAGGTGAGGAAATATGCAGGCAGGAACAGAGATAGCCTTATGGTGAAAAGGGAAAACCGGCTGGCACAGAATGAGAGCGCTACACTTGCGCCTGAAGGCATGGTTATATTGACTGAACCATCCAATTTTTATCACGATTTCTCTGCCCGAGGCACGACTCATGACCACTGACAGAAGCGTTTTCTATATTTCCGACGGCACAGCAATTACAGCCGAAGTGCTGGGCCACGCCGTGTTATCTCAGTTTCCGGTAAATACCACCAGCGTTACCCTGCCGTTTGTTGAAAACGTGCAGCGTGCGCAGGCGGTTAAGGCGCAAATCAATGCGCTTTACCAGCAAAGTGGCGTGCGCCCGTTGGTATTTTTTTCCATTGTGACGCCTGAAGTACGCGACATCATTGTTCAGAGTGAAGGCTTTTGTCAGGACATTGTCCAGGCGCTGGTCGCTCCACTTCAGCAGGAGCTGGGCCTGTCACCGGCACCGGTCGCGCACCGAACGCACGGGCTTGATGCCAGCAATCTGGGTAAATATGACGCCCGTATCGCGGCGATCGATTACACCCTGGCGCACGATGACGGCATCTCTCTGCGCGGCCTGGAAGATGCGCAGGTGATCCTGATTGGCGTTTCCCGCTGTGGCAAAACGCCAACCAGCCTGTATCTGGCGATGCAGTTTGGTATCCGTGCTGCTAACTATCCGTTTATCGCCGACGACATGGATAATCTGAAATTGCCCCCGGCCCTGCGTCAGCATCAACACAAACTGTTTGGCCTGACAATCGACCCGGAACGCCTGGCGGCTATCCGACAGGAACGTGCGGAAAATACCCGTTATGCTTCTCTGCGCCAGTGTCGGCTCGAAGTGGGCGAAGTCGAAGCGCTGTTTCGCACTCACCAGATTCGCTATCTCAACAGTACCAATTATTCCGTGGAAGAGATTGCCACCAAAATCCTCGACATTATGGGCCTGACGCGCCGCATGTATTAATGATCCCCAGGCGGCGGAGCTGTAACGCGCCGCTGCCGCAATTTTACCGTGCATTGTCACGTTGTGGCTTGAATTCACAGGCTAATGGTTTATTGTGACCATCATCACTTCCCGGTATTTCACCGCTGCGAAGACAAAGCTTAGAGAACAACATGAATAAAACTGACGAACTGCGCACGGCGCGCATTGGCAGCCTGATTTCCCCTGCCAGTCTGGCAGCACAACATCCGCTTTCACCTGCCATGGCCGACAACATCACCGCCGCACGCAAACGTATTGCCCGCATCCTCACAGGCGACGATCCCCGTTTACTGGTTGTCATCGGCCCCTGCTCCCTGCATGATCCGGTCGCCGCGCTGGACTACGCTCAGCGTTTAGTTGCCCTACGTGAACGTTATCAGGATCGGCTGGAAATCGTGATGCGCACCTATTTCGAAAAACCGCGTACGGTGGTCGGCTGGAAAGGCCTGATATCCGATCCCGACCTGGACGGCAGCTTTGATGTGAATCGCGGCATCAGTATTGCCCGCAAGCTTCTGATTGATATCAACGCGCTGGGCTTGCCGACCGCCACCGAATTCCTGGATATGGTAATCGGCCAGTTTATTGCCGACCTGATTAGCTGGGGCGCCATTGGTGCACGCACCACAGAAAGCCAGATCCACCGTGAAATGGCGTCGGCGCTCTCCTGCCCGGTCGGTTTTAAAAACGGTACGGATGGAAACGTGCGTATTGCCGTGGATGCCATTCGTGCATCCCGTGCCAGCCATATGTTTCTGTCGCCGGATAAGCAAGGTCAGATGACCATTTACCAGACCAGCGGTAACCCGCATGGCCATGTCATCTTACGAGGCGGTAAGCAGCCCAACTATCATGCCAGCGACGTAGCCGACGCCGCTGCCTGTTTAGATGAATTTGGTCTGTCGCCACAGTTGATCATCGATTTCAGCCACGGCAACTGCCTGAAGCAACATCGCCGCCAGCGTGACGTCGCCATCGACGTCGCCGAACAGATTAAAAGCGGTTCGCGCGCGGTCGCCGGCGTGATGATTGAGAGTTTTATCGAGGAAGGCAATCAGAAAGTGGTGAGCGGTGAACCCCTGACCTACGGCCAGTCGATCACCGATCCCTGCCTGAACTGGCAAGACAGCGAAGACGTGCTCGCGCTGTTAGCGGACGCCGTTTCTCACCGTCTGTAAATCAGCTGGAGCAGCTTACCTCCAGCGTTTTGCCCCAGTCCGGCGGCCGTTGACGATATTCAGCGGCCGTCGCGTCACTAAAAGGCTGTTGAAGCGCCTGATGTAAACGCGCCAGCGCCCCGCTTTCGCCCTGTTCCGCCTCGTCTATGGCCTGTTGAGCAAGATAGTTACGCAGCACCACGGCGGGATTGGCCGCTTTCATCGCCTGCTGCCGTTCAGCATCGCCGATCTGCTCCTGCAATAAGCGGTTACGGTAATGCTGATACCAACGGTCAAAGGCGGGACGATCGATGAATTCATCTCGCAGCGGCGAACGGCTCTCAGCCTGCTGGGTCTCACTCAACAAACGAAACGTCAGCGTATAATCGCTGCGTTCCTGACTCATCAGGCCGAGCAAACCGGTCAGAATGTCATTATCGCCGGCATCTGCTGTCAGCAAGCCCAGTTTTGCCCGCATCCGCTCTCCCCATTCGCGCATCAGCTCATTTTCATAACCGCTCAGCGCCTGCCGGAGCTGTTCAGTCGTCAGCAACCCTGACAGCGCATGGGCCAGACGATTAAGATTCCACAAGCCAATCATGGGCTGATTTTCGAAGCTGTAGCGCCCTTGATAATCGCTGTGATTGCAGATGTAGTCTGGCTGGTAGTCATCCAGGAATCCGTAAGGACCGTAGTCGATGGTCAGACCGAGGATCGACATATTATCGGTATTCATTACACCATGAGCGAAGCCCACGCTTTGCCACTGAGCAATCAGCCGTGCAGTGCGCAGCACAATATCGGAAAACCACAGTTGATAACGATCGGCTTCGTCGACCAGGTGCGGCCAGTGATGACGAATGGCATAGTCCGCCAGCTGCCTGACCTGTTCAGGTTGCTGGCTATAGAAGAAGTGCTCAAAATGACCAAAGCGTAGATGGCCTGGTGCAATGCGCATCAACATCGCGCCGCGTTCGGCGTTTTCGCGGTAAACGGGTTCATCGCTGATGGCAACGCTCAGCGCGCGCGTGGTAGGAATGCCCAGATGATGCAGCGCCTCAGAAGCCAGAAACTCGCGCACCGTTGACCGTACAACAGCCCGGCCATCGCCCATTCGTGAATACGGCGTCAGCCCTGCGCCTTTCAGATGCCAGTCGAGCCGGCGGCCGTCGTCCAGGTATTGTTCACCCAGTAACATACCGCGGCCATCACCCAGTTGACCTGCCCAGACGCCAAACTGATGCCCGCTGTAAACCTGAGCCAGCGGTTGCATGCCGGGCAACAGCGCGGCGCCATACCAAACGCCATGCCCCTGCCCGGCAAAAAGATCGCTGTCCAGCGCCATCTCATTCGCCAGGGCTGCGTTGTGGTACAACAGTCGACCGCCTGCAAGCGGCGTAGGATGTAACGCGGTGTAGCTGCCCGGAAGCTCACGGAACCAGCTATTGTCAAAGACCATTATTTCTCCCCAACGACACCGGGTATCGTGTGATAAAACCCACAGTGTAGCGTTGATGGCCAGGATTGGACAGGCGACAGTCGTGCGGGTATCAGGGCGTGTGCAGGAATTGTTCGGAGTAGATTAAGGTCTCGAAGGCGTCTGATTTTACGACCGGAAACAGCGTGCCCTGGAGATGGACATTGCTGAGTTGACTCACCTTATCCAGTAACATTTCATCATCCACACCGCAAATAATCATCCGATCACAATGGGGCCGGAAATTATCGATGATGCTTTGCATAAATGGTAAAAAAGAAGCACGTTTAGAAAGGGCGTGAATAAAGTGTTTATCCAACCTGATGCAGCTAAACAGATTATCGTAAACTGCTGTTGTCGATGATTTCCCTGCGCCAAAGTGGGACAAGGACAATTTAAACTCACGATTTAATGCCGCGATTAATGGATTATTTTTTCCCAAATTTAGCGAGAGAAACGTTTCGCTGATATCGAGCCTTAAAAAAGGAAGCTGTTTTATTTTACGGGTCAGAAACTCACTTTCAAGAAGGGTGTTCGCCATGCCTTCATCCACAGGCATAAAAGCCAGTAGGTGATGGCTTTCGAAAAACGTCTGGTGCTTTTCCAGCAGGGAAATCTGACGCTGCAGCAGGCGCAGGCGCTGTGTTTCATCGAGCTGAGGCAACAGGACATCCTGCGGCAACGTGATCGGCGCACTCTCATGCACGAACTGTGTAGCCAGCTCAATAGCGGTTAAGTGCCCTTCCTGAGAGCAGGCGGCATAAAACCAAATTTCCGACTGATAGTCGGCAGATAGGTGAATTTTCATTTTACAGCCAGAATATGTGGCGATAGTGCATCGTATATGATTAAAAACAGGCTGGCAATAGTAGCAAAGGACTGATGAGATGGATATTTTTATCGCTTCATTATCGTTAGGCTAAAAAAATAAACCTTAAGCCAAATAAATTCCCAAATAATTCTGTTAACGATGAAAAACATTCTTAGGTCCGGCGGTATAAATAAAAAGAGTAAGTTAAATCCGAATGAGTAATAATTTTTCAGGTCCGCTATTTTTCTGATTTAACCCCTACAAATCTGCTGGGCTTGCAGGCAGAAAATTAGATGCGGCGCGCCTGCCAAAATACTTTTCGCCAGTAGACATTATCCAGCGAAGAGCGAATCACCCCCTGGCTGGTGGAGGCATGAATGAAAGCGTTATCCGTATCATAAATGCCTACGTGCAAGCCATTCTCGCCGCTGCCGGTTTTGAAGAATACCAGGTCACCGGGCAAGAGGTCATCTTTGCTGATGCGCGTCCCAATGTCGCTTTGTGCCGCGGTGGTGCGTGGAAGTTGCAGATCAAACTTATCGCGGAATGTCAGGTAAACAAAGCCAGAGCAGTCCACGCCACCGCGGCTCATCCCGCCATAACGGTAAGGGGTTCCTCGCCAGTTACCCAGTTGATCGTTAAGTTGCGCTATTACAGTGATGGAGTCAGAGAGGCGACCATTAATGGGCGGCGCATGATGGCTACAGCCCACCAACAGCAAAACGAATAACAGCAACCCCGTGTGCATCACAGCTCATCCTTACTAAATAATAACCAAATTACTGTAGCGGCAAAGCGCGCCAGGTGGCAAGTATCAGGGCAAAACAGTTAGCAGAGGCCGACCGTCTAACATTAACTGGCGGAACGGAATGCCATACAGGGGCGAAAGCTGTTCCGGACGAAGGACGTCTGCTGGCTCACCCTGTAATACCACCTGGCCCTGATGTAACAGCCAAACCTGCGTTGCGTGCCATAAACTGTGGTTAAGGTCGTGGCTGCTGGCGACCACGCAAACGCCAGCCTGGCAGAGTTCACGAATCAGATCATCGACCGCTTTCTGCTGCGCAATATCCAGCGCCGTCATGGGTTCATCCAGGATCAGCAACTGACCATGGGCGTTGATCTGCGGATCGATTTGCACCATGACCGCAGCAATCCGCACCCGCTGCCACTCTCCACCGGAGAGCCGGGTCAATGGCCAGGCTAATTTGTCATCCAGCTGCAGCCGCGACAGTATTGAGGCTAACCGAGCGTCGTGAGGTAAAGCGGGAGACGGGAGATGCAGGCGAAGATAGTGATAAACCGGCATCTCTCCAGGAGGAAGCTGTTGCTGGGGCAGCCAGCTGCGCACCCTGGCCAGCGCCGGGCCTTTCCAACTGGACAGCGGGTTATTCAGAAGCGTCGCCTTGCCGGTAACGGGTTCCAGTCCGGCCAGCGCGGAGAGCAAAGTACTCTTCCCTGCGCCATTCGGCCCCACCAGATGCACCCACTGCCCGGCTTGCAGGGTGCCAGTTACCGGTTGCAGCCGTCCGGGAACGGCTGCATTTTCCAGGCTCAGCAACATTTATTTTGCCAGTGCCTGCTTGATGGTTTCGAGAATAATCGGATCTTCTGGTGACATGTCCGGAGAGAAACGCTGAATGACACTGCCATCCCGGCCAATCAGGAATTTTTCGAAGTTCCACAGGATATCGCCTGGGACTTTGGGCGCACGTCCTTTACTTTCCATGCGCTCATAAAAACCACTCTCTTCCGGGCGAACCGCCTCAGGTTTTGCCGCCACCAGCTGCGCATAAAGCGGGTGACGATGCTCACCATTGACGTCACACTTTTCGAACATCGGAAAGGTCACACCATACGTGGTGCTGCAAAAGGTTTTGATCTCTTCCCTACTGCCCGGCTCCTGCTCCAGAAACTGGTTGCAGGGGAAACCCAGCACGCTGAAGCCTTGCTCATGCCAGGCTTTATGAATGTTTTCCAGCGCTTCATATTGTGGCGTTAAGCCGCACTTAGAGGCCACGTTAACGACCAGCAGCACCTGTCCCTGCCAGGATGACAGCGAGGTTTTCTCACCATCCAGTGTAACCAGTTCAGTTTGATAAATGCTCATACGGAGTTCCTGTGGTTAATGCAAGTATGCCAGCTAAAGCTGACGCGACGATTTGACTAACAGTACGATAAACAGCGGTGCGCCCAGGGTTGCCGTGACGACACCGATAGGTAACTCGGCAGAAGCCAGCGCCAGGCGGGCAATAATATCGGCGCCAAGCAACACGCTGGCTCCCGCCAGCGCGGAGGCTGGCAACAGGGCACGGTGATCGTTCAGGCCTGCCAGCCGCAGCAGATGGGGAATCACCAGACCGACAAAGCCGATTGCCCCGGCAAGGGCAACGCTGACCCCGACCAGCCAGCCCATCGCTAATACCAGTAAATTACGCCAGTAAAACAGGGACAGCCCCAACTGGCGTGCTGAGGTTTCCCCCAGCGCTAACAGGTTGAGTACCCTGGCCGCCGAGGTTAACGCCAGGATAACCGGCAGCAGCGCCAGCATCATCCAGCCATAGCGCCAGTCGATACCGCTGAAGCCGCCCATCATCCAGTACATTAACTGTCGCAGGTCGAGGCTGCTGCTGAAATACACCGCCCAGGTCATGATGGCGCTGCAGATAATGCCCAGCGCCACACCAGTGAGCAGCAAACGCGTGACGGATAAGTGACGATGGGCAAAGTGCAGCAGGATAAGCGTGATCACCAGCGCGCCGGCCATCGCCGAAACGCTGAGGCTCCAGAGTGAACCGCCGCCAAACAGCACCGCCGCCACCAGACCAATGCCCGCGCCGTTGGAGACGCCAAGCAGCCCCGGTTCGGCCAGGGGATTAGTAAACAGCGCCTGCATGACAACGCCGCTCAGCGCCAGCGCCGCGCCAACCAGTATGACCGCAAGGCTGCGCGGCAGGCGAAGCTGACCGACGAACAGTCTGCCGCTGTCGCTAAACCACTGGGATGGGCTTATCCAGCTTTCACCCGCACACAGGCTGATCATAAATAAGACAAGCAACGTGCCACTCAGACCCAAAAGCCAGGTCCTGCTGCGACGATCGCGTTGAAGCGCAAGTTGTTCAAGCTGGGACATAAGCCGGATTAGCCAGGATAACAGAGGGTTGATTGTAAAAGGATTGCAAAAAAAAGAAATGAAAAAGGCCGCTTGCGCGGCCTTTTTAAAACACTGGGATCAGTCACTGTCTTTTGGTGTGGCGTTCTCAACGCGACTTTTAAGCTTCTGCCCTGGACGGAATGTCACTACGCGACGCGCAGTAATTGGAATATCCTCTCCCGTTTTTGGGTTTCTGCCTGGACGTTGGTTTTTGTCACGCAGGTCAAAATTACCAAACCCCGACAGTTTAACCTGTTCTCCATTTTCCAAAGCGCGGCGAACCTCTTCGAAAAACAACTCCACTAACTCTTTTGCATCACGTTTGCTCAGCCCGAGTTTTTCAAACAGGTATTCTGACATCTCAGCTTTTGTAAGCGCCATAGGTTCAATCCCTCAAGGTTGCCTGGAATCGCTCTTTTAATGCCGCAACGCATTTGGCAACCGTCGCGGCAATCTCCTCTTCTTCGAGTGTCCGGCTGGTATCCTGCAAAATCAGGCTGATTGCGAGGCTCTTATAGCCCTCGGAAACACCCTTACCTCGGTACACGTCAAACAAGTTTACGCCAACTACCTGATTTACGCCAACTTTCTTACACTCCGCGATGATATCTGCTGCAGGCACGTTTTCGGCCACAACAACAGCGATATCACGACGGTTTGCCGGGAAGCGTGAAATCTCTTGCGCATCAGGCAGGACGCGGTCTGCGACCTTATTCCAAAGCAGTTCAAAGACTAAGGTACGACCGTTGAGATCCAGCTTACGTTCAAGTTCGGGATGAACCACTCCGATAAATCCGATTCGTTCATCGTGTAAATAAATTGCCGCACTTTGTCCAGGATGCAACGCCGGATTCGCTTCAGCGCGGAAGCTAATCGCATTCATCTTGCCGGTTAAATCCAGCAGCGACTCTAAATCGCCTTTCAAATCATAGAAGTCAACGGTCTGGCGCGCCAGGTCCCAATGTTCTTCATAGCGGTTGCCACTCAGCACGCCTGCCAGCATCAAATCCTGGCGAATACCGAGATCCGCCTGCGTATCAGGCACAAAGCGCAGGCCGCTCTCAAACAGGCGCACGCGGCTCTGCTGACGGTTCTGGTTATACACCACCGCGCTGAGTAAGCCGGTCCACAGGGACAGACGCATCGTGGACATATCGCTGGAGATCGGGCTTGGCAGCAGCAGTGCCTCTTCACCCGGATGCAGCAACTGCTGCACCTTCGGGTCCACGAAGCTGTAAGTGATCGCTTCCTGATAACCTTTGTCTACCAGCAGCATCTTCGCCCGCTTCAGCGACAGGTTCGCTTCACGGTGCTTCGTCATCACCAGGCCAGCATGGACAGGCACATCCGGGATATTGTTGTAACCATAAATACGGGCAATCTCTTCCACCAGGTCTTCTTCGATAGCCATATCGAAGCGCCAGGTCGGTGCCACTGCACGCCATTCACCGTTACCCACGCTGACCTGACAGCCCAGGCGCGTTAAAATGTCGGTCACCTGCTCATCGCTGACCACATGACCAATTAACCGATCCAGCTTTTCACGACGCAGCGTGATAGTCGCGGGCTGTGGTAACACGTCCGCTGACGTCTGATCGATAACCGGCCCCGCTTCACCGCCGCAAATGGTCAGCAGCAGCTGGGTGGCGCGCTCCATCGCCTTATGCTGCAGCGCGGCGTCTACACCGCGCTCGTAGCGATGGGAGGCATCGGTATGTAAGCCATGGCGACGAGCACGGCCCGCAATCGCCAGGGGTTCAAACCAGGCGCTCTCCAGTAAAACATTTTGCGTTTCCGCGTTTACACCAGAATGTTCACCGCCGAAAATGCCGCCCATCGCCAGGGCTTTCTGGTGATCGGCAATAACCAGCGTATCGCTGCTGAGTTTAACCGCGGTGCCATCCAGTAACGTCAGCGCTTCACCGTCTTTCGCCATGCGTACCACGATTCCGCCGTCAATGCGGTCGAGATCGAAAGCGTGCATGGGCTGGCCCAGCTCAAGCAATACATAGTTAGTGATGTCGACCACCGGATCGATAGAGCGAATACCACAACGACGCAGTTTCTCTTTCATCCACAGCGGTGTGGCAGCGGCAACGTTAATGCCTTTAACGACCCGGCCTAAATAACGTGGACAGGCTGCGGTCGCCTCTATATTGATCGGGACAGTATCAGAAATCGTCGCCGCAACCGGCTCAATGGCAGGTGCGTTAAGCGGCAGGCTGTTCAGTACCGCCACATCACGGGCAATACCAATAATTCCCAGGCAGTCGGCGCGGTTAGGCGTGACGCTGATTTCAATGGTGTTGTCGTCCAGCTGCAGGTAGTCACGAATATCTGTGCCGACCGGTGCATCGGCGGGCAATTCGATAATGCCACTGTGATCGTCGGAAATACCCAGCTCCGAGAACGAACACAGCATGCCTTCCGACGGTTCGCCACGCAGCTTGGCCGCTTTAATTTTAAAATCGCCCGGCAGCACAGCACCCACGGTAGCGACCGCAACTTTCAGACCCTGACGGCAGTTTGGTGCGCCACAGACGATATCCAGCAGACGATCGCCGCCGGTATTAATTTTGGTCACGCGCAGTTTGTCAGCATTAGGATGCTGACCGCACTCCACGACTTCGCCAACCACAACACCGTGAAACGCGCCCGCGACCGGCTCAACGCCGTCCACTTCCAGGCCGGCCATGGTGATCTGTTCAGATAAGGCTGCACTGTCAAGGGCGGGATTTACCCATTCGCGTAACCAGAGTTCACTGAATTTCATTGGATAACCTGCCCTTACTTAAATTGTTTGAGGAAACGTAAATCATTTTCGAAGAATGCGCGCAAATCGGTCACGCCGTAGCGCAGCATGGTCAGGCGCTCCATGCCCATGCCAAAGGCAAAGCCTGAATAGATTTCCGGATCGATACCGACATTACGCAGGACATTCGGATGCACCATGCCGCAACCCAGCACTTCGAGCCACTTGCCATTTTTACCCATGACATCCACTTCCGCGGACGGTTCGGTAAACGGGAAATAGGAAGGACGGAAACGAATCTGCAAGTCTTCCTCAAAGAAGTTGTTCAGGAAATCGTGCAGCGTGCCCTTCAGGTTGGTGAAGTTGATATTTTTATCAACGATCAGGCCTTCCATTTGATGGAACATCGGCGTGTGCGTCTGATCATAGTCGTTACGATAAACTCGGCCCGGCGCAATAATGCGCAGCGGTGGCTGCTGGTTCTTCATGGTACGGATTTGCACGCCAGAGGTTTGGGTACGCAGCAGACGCGTGGCATCGAACCAGAAGGTGTCATGATCGGCGCGCGCCGGATGATGGCCTGGGATATTGAGTGCATCGAAGTTATGATAATCGTCTTCAATTTCCGGCCCCGTAACGACCGCAAAGCCCAGTTCGCCAAAAAAGGTTTCAATACGATCGATGGTACGGGTAACCGGATGCAGGCCGCCGTTCTCGATACGACGTCCCGGCAGGGAGACATCGATGGTTTCTGCCGCCAGACGCGCGTTGAGCACCGCTGACTCCATCTCTTCTTTACGCGCGTTCAGGCGTTCCGTTACCTGCTGTTTGGCTTCGTTAATCACGGCACCTGCAGCAGGACGCTCTTCCGCTGGCAGCTCGCGCAGTGTGGTCATCTGCAGTGTCAGATGCCCTTTCTTCCCCAGATATTCGACGCGCACCGCGTCAAGGGCGGCGATATCGGTCGCCCCATCGATGGCCGCCGTGGCGTTCGCCACCAGTTCTGCTAGTTGGGACATGTTTTCCTCTTTTTCCAGTCAGGCTGGTTAGTACGTGTTGGGACCTGGCGGTCCAATATGCCAGCGCCAAAAACAAAAAAAGCCTCCACGTGGGAGGCTTTCAGCGCGATTTTTCGTTTCTTTTCTTATGCGCAAAAGCCCCTGATTGTCAGGCGCTAAAGTAAAAAAAGAAACGGAAAATAGCAGCATTCATGCTTGCGTTACCTTGTCGTGATTCTCAACGGCACTATTGAAATGCGCAGCGGTGAAAAAGTCAATCTTTTGCTCAGGTTACAGATAATAAAAAAGGGAGCAAGCTCCCTTTTTCAACTGACTTACGCCAGCGCTGATTTCGCTTTTTCTACCAGTGCAGTAAATGCCACTTTGTCGAATACGGCGATGTCGGCCAGGATTTTACGGTCAATTTCAATGGCTGCTTTTTTCAGACCATTGATGAAACGGCTGTAAGACATACCGTTCTGACGCGCCGCTGCGTTGATACGCGCGATCCACAGCTGACGGAACTGACGCTTACGTTGACGACGGTCGCGGTAAGCATACTGACCAGCTTTGATAACAGCCTGGAAGGCAACGCGGTAAACACGTGAACGTGCACCGTAGTAACCTTTAGCTTGTTTTAAGATTTTTTTGTGACGTGCGCGAGCAACTACACCACGTTTTACACGAGCCATTTAGCTCTCCTGTTTAATATTCTGAATTAATTAAAAAATTTACTTATGCGTACGGCAGGCAGGCGATAACCAGACCCAGATCGCCTTTAGACACCATGCCTTTCGGACGCAGGTGACGTTTACGCTTAGTAGATTTTTTAGTCAGAATATGACGCAGGTTTGCGTGTTTACGCTTGAAGCCGCCAGAAGCGGTCTTCTTGAAGCGCTTAGCCGCGCCACGTACAGTTTTAATCTTTGGCATTTTAAAAAATATCCACTTCGCATTGTTGATAACATGACCCAGACAGGCGAACAACAAACCGCGCAACGCAAGCGCTGCGCGGCCATTGCTACTTGAATGCCTACTGTTTCTTCTTAGGAGCGAGCACCATGATCATCTGGCGGCCTTCGATCTTCGAAGGGAAGGATTCGACAATGGCCAAATCCAGATCTTCACACAGGTCTTTACGGACGCGGTTAAGCACTTCCATACCGATCTGCTGGTGCGCCATCTCACGACCGCGGAAACGGAGCGTGATTTTGGCTTTATCGCCTTCTTCCAGAAAGCGAATCAGGTTGCGTAGTTTGACCTGATAGTCGCCATCATCGGTTCCAGGACGGAATTTGATTTCCTTAACCTGAATAACTTTTTGCTTCTTCTTCTGTTCCTTAGAAGATTTGCTTTTTTCATAGAGGAACTTGCCGTAATCCATAATTCGGCAGACCGGCGGTTCGGCGTTCGGGCTAATTTCGACTAAGTCGCCACCCGCTTCCTCGGCTTTTTCCAAAGCTTCGCGTAATGTGACAATGCCAATCGGCTCACCATCCATGCCTGTTAAGCGCACTTCGGTCGCGCGGATTTCACTGTTAATTTTGTTCGGACGCGTAGGTAGTACTCGTTTTCCGCCTTTAATACTTTATTCCTCCAATTGTTGAAGATTTCGGCTGCGAACCTCTTGTTGCAACTTCTCAACAAACACATCGACATCCATCGACCCAAGGTCTTTACCACGGCGGGTGCGAACGGCAACTTTGCCAGCTTCCACCTCTTTATCACCGCAGACCAACATATAAGGGACGCGACGTAATGTGTGCTCGCGGATTTTAAAGCCTATCTTCTCATTTCTCAAGTCTGCTTTCACACGAATGCCAGCATTCTGCAATTTACGTGTCAAAGTCTCAACATATTCTGCCTGACCGTCGGTAATATTCATTACCACAGCCTGCATCGGTGCCAGCCAGCTTGGGAAGAAACCCGCGAACTCTTCGGTCAAAATACCGATGAAGCGCTCCATCGATCCCAGAATCGCACGGTGAATCATCACCGGGGTCTGACGATCGTTGTTTTCTCCCACGTAGGTAGCATCCAGGCGTTTAGGCAGGGAAAAGTCTAGCTGAACTGTTCCACACTGCCAGGCGCGGTCAAGGCAATCGTATAGTGTAAATTCAATTTTAGGGCCATAAAACGCACCCTCACCCGGCTGATATTCAAACTCAATGTTGTTTTCATTGAGCGCCGCAGCCAGGTCTTCTTCTGCACGATCCCAGGTTTCATCAGAACCGATGCGCTTTTCAGGACGCGTGGACAGTTTCACCACGATCTTTTCAAAGCCAAAGGTGCTGTACATGTCGTAAACCATGCGGATACAGCTGTTAACTTCAGTACGCAGCTGGTCTTCAGTACAGAAAATATGGGCATCATCCTGGGTAAAGCCACGAACACGCATCAGACCGTGCAAAGCACCTGAGGGTTCATTACGGTGGCAGCTACCGAACTCAGCCATACGCAGCGGCAAATCGCGATAGGATTTTAACCCCTGGTTAAAAATTTGCACGTGCCCCGGGCAGTTCATTGGTTTGATGCAGTACTCACGGTTCTCAGATGAGGTCGTGAACATCGCATCTTTGTAGTTTTCCCAGTGACCCGTTTTTTCCCACAGGACGCGATCCATCATAAACGGACCTTTAACTTCCTGATACTGGTACTCTTTTAGCTTACTACGGACGAACACTTCCAGCTCGCGGAAAATAGTCCAGCCGTCATTATGCCAGAAAACCATGCCCGGCGCTTCTTCCTGCATATGGTAAAGGTCGAGTTGCTTACCAATCTTACGATGGTCGCGCTTCGCCGCCTCTTCCAGACGCTGCAGGTAAGCTGCCAACTGTTTCTTGTCTGCCCATGCTGTACCGTAAATACGCTGCAGCATTTTGTTATCGCTGTCACCGCGCCAGTAAGCACCCGAAATTTTCTGCAGTTTGAAATGATGGCAGAAACGCATATTCGGCACGTGCGGGCCACGGCACATATCGACGTATTCTTCATGATGATAGAGTCCTGGGCGATCATCATGACTGATGTTCTCATCCAGGATGGTGGTCTTATAGACTTCACCGCGCGCAGCAAAGACATCACGCGCTTCCTGCCAGCTGACTTTTTTCTTCACCACATCGTAGTTGGTCTCGGCCAACTGATGCATGCGTTTTTCCAGCAGCTCGATATCTTCCTGCGTCAGGGTACGATCGATATCGACGTCATAATAGAAGCCGTTGTCGATAACTGGACCAATCGCCATTTTCGTATCGGGCCACAGTTGCTTAATGGCATGGCCTAACAGATGCGCGCAAGAGTGGCGAATAATCTCAAGACCCGCTTCGTCTTTTGCTGTGATAATGGCTACAGACGCGTCTTCGGTGATGGGATCAACCGCATCAACCAGTTCACCGTTAACCCGTCCAGCGATACAGGCTTTTGCCAGACCGGGACCAATATCAAGCGCGATGTCCATAACGCTGACAGGGCGATCGTACGAACGCTGACTGCCATCAGGAAGCGTAATTACAGGCATAGAATGTCCTTAGTTGCAGTGGTAAGCCACACGAAAGCTTACATACAAAATTGAGTAGTTTTATTGACCTGGCGGTATATCAGACCCACATTGTCGGAATGTCGCCAGGAGTGTAATGCGGTACGGATAATAGCAGTTTTCAGGCGCGAGCAAAACCCATGCGTTTTACGCTAACCCTCAGAGAGATCAAAAAAAAGCGGCCAGGCACTGTGCCAGACCGCGATTGATCAGCCATTGTGAACGCGCATTACATTGCGTAGGACAGCATGACTGAGGTTCGGGTATCGGTATGGTCTGGCGCAGAAGCCGGTGGGTTGTTGTTCCAGGTCACGTTATAAGCCAGTTTCAGGGCAAAGTGATCGTTGATGGCAACCTGCAAACCGGTTTCTGAGTTGACCGTGGTATCTTCGCCCAGTGAACTCAGCACAGATACGCCCTGAATAAACTTGGTCGTATCGGTCAGTTGCCACTGGTAGCTCACCGCACCGTAGGCCAGGCCTTGGGTTTTGTGATCGCCGCCGCGGTAATCATCGTAACGTACACCCGGACCGAATTCAGCACGCAGCGAATGCACTGGACCATTCAGAATCTGACGACCGTAACCGGCGGTCAGCACATCACGGGAATCATAGCCGTTGTAACGGTCGCTTAACCAACTCGCCTGACCGAACAGATAGTCATAGGCGCTCATGTTATAACGGGAACGTGCGCCAACGTTATAGGTTTCAGAAGAGCGCTCATCGTTAGCAGAGGTGTTTGCGGCATTGCCCCACAAGCTGTAGGCCATTGATTCTGTGTACCAGGTCATATTGCTTTGTGCGGTCAATGATGAACTGGTGGTGTTACCACTTTGTGCCAGGTAACCCGCAGAGGCAGAACCTTCAAAAGGCTTTTTAGCCGTGGATGGGTCATCCATTGCGGTAAAGACAGCATTATCGGCCAGCGCCTGGTGACAAAACGCTCCGGCAGAGAGCAAAAGAACAGCAGACAGCTTGTTAAAGGCTTTCATTAAATGTGATCCGTGCGGCAGTTTTAAAAACGAAGATTCTGAAGGGTTTCCCAATGCGATCAATGCAATTTACGGTAACTTTTGTAAAAAAACATGAATTCGCTCAGAACGGCATACATTAGCGTAACGCCGTGCATTCACTGGGCGTTAACCTGATTTCGGCGCGCATTATAGAGCCATTTTTACCAAATGGCATCTGTTCATTTACAAGATTTACATTGGGTTTCTTTCGCACTCCCGCCGTGACTTGCGCACAGATTGATCTGATTTTTAAGCTCATCTCCTTCATTATTCGCCTGTTTTTTCGCCATGTACTACGCTGTGTGTTATTTAACCATGTCGAGGTGCAAAATGAGTAACGGGGATTTACACCGCTATGTCGTCACGTTTCATTATCAGGAAAGCGGACTCGCTGACGTTCTGACACTGACCGGCGCGCTGACATCAGGCGGCTTCTCTACCACGTTGATGGATGATAAGGGGAACCCCCACGAGCTTGGCACCAACAGTTTTGGCATTGTCACCACGCTTACACACGAAGATTTAAAACAGCAAGCCATTGCCGCTGGCGAAAGCGCGCTGGGCCAGAAACCCGACGTTACGTTGACCACGCTTGAAGATTTTCTGCGCGACGCTGCCCGTTCGCCAGAATAGTCTGTGCGCAAGCGCAGATTTTCGAGAGAGGTTACAGGTTACAATCGAACTCAGGCAGCGAATAAAGAGGATAACCCGATGTGGTCAGCCATTAGTCGTCTGTTAAACGAGCCATTTGGTCACGCCGATATTACCCAACGTCTTGAACTTCCCGGTGGGGACGTACATCCTGCCTGGCTGATTCGCTATGGCGACCAGGATGTATTTGTAAAATGTAACAGCCGCGACAAGGTGACGCTTTTCAGTTGGGAAGCCGATCAACTCGCCCTGCTGCGCCGAACGCAGACCGTCCGCGTGCCGGAAGTATACGGCGTCGGCAGCGATCGGGATTACAGTTTCATTCTGCTGGAGTACATCAAGCCTGAGCCTCTCGACGCGCACAGCGCGCATCAGTTAGGACAGCAGCTGGCGCGCCTGCATCAGTGGAGCGAGCAGCCCCAGTTCGGTCTTGATTTTGACAATAACCTGACGACCACGCCACAACCTAACAGCTGGCTACGGCGCTGGTCTGCTTTTTTTGCAGAACAGCGCATCGGCTGGCAGCTGCAAATCGCCGCAGAGAAAGGCATCCTGTATGGCGATGCCGATCTGATTGTCGACTGCGTGCAGCGAACGCTGGCATCACATCATCCCCAACCTTCTCTGCTCCATGGCGATCTGTGGCCCACCAATTGCGCAGCCAGCCAGAGTGGGCCATGGATTTTTGATCCGGCCTGTTACTGGGGAGATCGGGAATGTGACCTGGCCATGCTGAGCTGGTTTAACGATCTGCCCAGAGAAATCTTTGACGGTTATAACCAGACCTGGCCGTTACCGGATGGCTTCTCACAGCGCCAGCCGGTCTATCAGCTTTATTATCTGCTAAATCGGGCGAACGTCTTTGGCGGCAACTGGCTGGGAGCCGCGCAGCTTGCCGTAGGTCAGCTACTGGATGATGATGCACTGGCGGCCGGTCAGGCTAAACCGGCCTGACCGGTTACAGAAAACCCAGCAGAGAAAGCAGGAAATATCCCGCGATGGCAATCACCACCGGCAGAATATAGAGCGGGAAAATCTGCAGGAAAATGGTGTGGCGAGGTACGCGCACCTTCTCTTCTAACTGCTGACGTGTGCGCCCTTCACTGCCCTTAGCCTGTTCAAGAATCATCTGGTCTTCAATGCCTTCCCGCACGTGGCGCGCCTGACGTCCCATGCGGGAACCTGAAGCTTCCAGCGCCAGACCGACGAAGATCAAAATATAGACAAGCCAGAATCCCAGATTCATCTGTCCGTTAAAGTCCGGCACAGGTGAGTTATGCCAGAAAACGTTCAGGAACGGCGTATTAAAACGAATCATGTCGACCATAACATGAATAAAATCAAGCATAACGGCATCAATGCCAGGCTTCTTTTCACTGTGCTTAAATAAAAAACTCAGCAGTGAGATTATTGTGGATACTAACGCCAGTAAAAAAACTATCCAGCCGACGACACGCTTAAGGATGGCAATGCGGCCAGCCTGTTGATAGGTCATGATATCTCCTGAACCCAAAATCCTGTTAGCCTCTAGTCTACCTGCCCTTAGGGCGTTTTCCCAAAAAAAAGCGCGGGCTGCGCCCGTAATGCCTCTCCTGAGCGAGCCTCCCCCGTTCGTGATAAAGTAGGCCGTCATGTTTACGGGAGAGCCTCATGCCTTACCACCGCCCTGTTTATGCTGCTTTATTTGATATGGATGGATTGCTGATCGATTCGGAACCGCTTTGGGACAGAGCCGAAATGGATATCTTTTCAACTCTGAATCTCGATCTGACGCGCCGCCATGAGCTCCCCGATACGCTGGGGCTGCGCATCGACCAGACCGTGCGCATGTGGTACGAAACCCTGCCCTGGTCAGGACCGAGCCAGCAAGAAGTGACTCAGCGCATCATCGCCCGCGCGATGGAACTGATCGCCACGCAGCGCCCGCTGCTACCCGGCGTTGAATCGGCACTGACACTGTGCAAACAGCATGGCCTGAAAATCGGCCTTGTCTCGGCTTCGCCACTGTTTATGCTGGAAGGCGTGCTGGAAATGTTCAACCTGCGCCACTATTTTGACGTGCTGTCATCGGCGGAGAATCTGCCCTACAGTAAGCCGCATCCGCAGGTGTATTTACAAGCTGCCGACGCGTTGCGTATCGATCCGCTTCACTGCGTTGCCCTGGAAGACTCTGTCAACGGAATGGTCGCGAGCAAAGCGGCGCGCATGCGCGCGGTTGTCGTCCCGGCTGCCGCGCATCAGGACGATGCCCGCTGGTCGCTGGCCGATGTTAAGCTGAGCAGCCTGACACAGTTGACGCGCGCGCATTTGCTGGGTTAATTGTGGCTACGCTGTAACCTGTTGCACAACCTTAAAAAATTAACGCTTCGTTACAGCGTCACGGGTTCTCATTTACTGGATAAATCCCTATACTGGATGCATCGACAGTTTTTCTTGCAGCCAGGTTTTATCATGACGGCCGAGGGCCATATCTTTTTTGCTGTTGCCAGCGCTATTTTCGCTAAACGGGCCGAACTTACCCCAGTGATGGCGCATGCCGACTGGTGGCATTTGATTCCGGCCACGCTACTGACCTGCCTGCTTCCCGATATCGACCATCCTAAATCCCTGTTAGGACAGCGGCTACGCTGGCTGTCGCACCCTATTGCGCGGGTGTTTGGCCATCGCGGATTTACCCACAGCCTGCTTGCCGTGGCAGCCAGCCTGTGGTTGTTCCAGATCAACGTGCCGAAAAGCTGGCCTGTCCCGGCGGATGTGTTGCAGGGCATGACGCTCGGTTATCTGAGCCATATTGTGGCTGATATGCTCACCCCCGCCGGCGTTCCCCTGCTCTGGCCCTGCCGCTGGCGTTTTCGCCTGCCAGTGCTTAACAGTCAGAAAGGCAATCAGCTGGAGCGTACGCTTTGTCTTTGCCTGATTGGTTATGCCTTATGGTTCCCGCTGGGGATGCCGTCGTTTGGCGAAAATGGCTGGCCGGCCCAGGTATTTGATACGCTGCAAAACGGCGTCAGTCGTCTCATCTCTGCGCAATCAGAACGCTAAGCCGGGAGCAAAACAGTCCCGGTTATAAGCTATTCCATTTGGATATAAGATTGCGCCATTTCTAACTGTTACCATTTCCGAATACGTATCTTTACGATCACTATCTTTGCCGCTCTCCTACCAGGGAATGCTGCATAACTTCGGAGTTGCTATGGATATTCCTCTTACGCTTAACGTCGTAGCATTTGTCGTGCTGCTGCTTTTATTGTCACGCATGAGCCGCGCAAACTGGAGCCTGTCAAAAAAAGTGCTGACCGGTTTAGTGCTGGGTGTGCTTTTTGGTCTGGCACTACAGCTGATTTACGGCGGCAACAGCGATATCGTTAAAACCTCAATTAGCTGGTTCAACATCGTGGGTAACGGCTATGTACAACTGCTGCAGATGATTGTGATGCCGCTGGTGTTTGTATCCATACTCAGCGCCGTGGCCCGTCTGCACAATGCCTCTTCGCTGGGGAAAATCAGTTTTCTGACTATTGGCGTACTGCTGTTTACGACGGCCATTTCCGCCCTGGTCGGCGTTTTCGTAACCGGTTTGTTTCATCTTAACGCCACCGGCCTGGTACAGGGCGCACAGGAAACCGCTCGCCTGAGCGCGATTCAGAGTAACTACGTCGGTAAAGTCGCCGATCTGACCGTACCGCAATTAATCCTGTCGTTTATTCCTAAGAATCCGTTTGCTGATTTAACCGGGGCCAGCCCGACCTCGATCATCAGCGTGGTCATTTTCGCCGCCTTCCTTGGCGTCGCTGCCCTGCAGCTCCATAAAGACGATGAGGTTAAAGGCCAGCGCGTCCTGACCGCTATCGATACCCTGCAGTCGTGGGTGATGAAGCTGGTGCGCCTGATTATGAAACTGACACCTTATGGTGTGCTGGCGCTGATGACTAAAGTGGTGGCCGGTTCTAACCTACAGGACATCATTAAGCTGGGCAGCTTTGTGGTGGCGTCCTACTTAGGACTGACCATCATGTTTGTGGTTCATGCCCTGCTCTTATCGGTCAACGGCATCAATCCTATGCGGTTTTTCCGCAAGGTCTGGCCGGTACTGACCTTCGCCTTTACCAGTCGCTCCAGCGCCGCCAGCATTCCGCTGAATGTTGAAGCCCAGACTCGCCGTCTTGGCGTGCCCGAATCGATTGCCAGCTTCTCGGCCTCGTTTGGTGCCACTATTGGACAGAACGGCTGTGCCGGTCTTTATCCGACCATGCTGGCAGTGATGGTGGCCCCAACGGTCGGCATTAACCCTTTTGATCCGCTGTGGATTGCCACACTGGTCGGCATTGTGACGTTGAGTTCCGCAGGCGTGGCCGGTGTCGGCGGCGGTGCGACCTTTGCCGCCCTGATTGTGCTGCCCGCAATGGGGCTGCCGGTTACTCTGGTGGCACTGTTGATCTCCATTGAGCCCCTGATTGATATGGGCAGAACAGCGCTGAACGTCAATGGTTCCATGACCGCAGGTTCCCTGACCAGCCGCTGGTTGGGCCTGACCAATAAACGCGTTTTAGAACGCAGCGAACACGGTGAATTAGAACACAGTTAATCACTGCAGACCTGGCGCCAGCCGCCAGGTCTTTCCCCCTTTTTCTGTCTTATCTTCTCCATATTTCTTCTTGATTATCGTGGTGCCGTTAAGAAAACGTTAAGCGTGGTAAACGGGCAATAATACAGGGTATTTCTGCTTGTCTTTATGCGGCAAAAAGAGAATTCTGCAGGTAATAACTGCAGGAGAACACTCATGAAAACGGTTATCGCCTCATTACTGGCGTTAGCGATAGTTGCGCCAGCTCACGCTTTTGGTCGTCCCGGTGACTGGGGACCTGGCCCGCACTGGCGACCCGGCCTAGGCTGGCATGGCCCGGCACCGCGCTGGCACGGTCCCGACCACTTCCACGTTTTGCCACTGGCCGCGACGGCGGTGTTGATCGGTGGATTAACTTACTACCTGCTTAACGGCAGTTATTATCAGCGTCACGGGGAAGAATACGTGGTGGTGGAACCGCCCGTGCAAACCTATGAAAGCGGCATGCGGGTTCTGGATTTTAACGGCAGGCGTTTCTACGTGCAGGACGGTCATTATTATCAGCGGGAAATTAACGGCAGCTATATTGAAGTCCCTCGTCCGGCGGGATTATAGGCATAAAAAAACGGCTCGCCTGATGGCGAGCCGTTTCTTGTTAAAGCGGGTAGTTACTGCTTAACCTGCGGGTCAGTATCGTACTCAGCACAACTCTGGAAGCCATAGTTCATCACGCGACCGGTATCGTTATAGCTAACGAAGTAAGTCTGTGGCTTGCCTTCACGCTCGCCAATGACGTAGCTCTGGCAGGTACCACGTGCATGCACCATCGTGATTTCAGTGGCTGCAGGGCCAGCAATCTGACGAACCTGTTCGCGAGTCATGCCTTTTTTGACATCCTTAACCACAGGCTTAGTCACGAAGCTTTCCGCACGATCGTAAGTCGTACAACCAGAGAGCGCAGCCAGCGTCAGCGCTGCAGCGATACATCCCATCACTTTATTCATCTTGTTGTTCCTCGTTTTTTTGTCCATGTGCTGAGAAGCCTGGAACATAAAACGGTTTTTTTCAAGTTAATGACGTACTTAAACTCAATCTGCCCTGAAAGATTTGATAAAATGCGCCGCAATGGTCTTAACGCAGCGGTTATTCAGGCGAATAGTGGCGCTGACCGGCCTGCCTTAATGGCTAATGGCCCGCGTTTCAAGGCGGGCGAACAACACAAGTGACGTTGTCACCAATAAGCATTCTGGTTCCAGAGGATTAATGACGCTTTCATCACCAAACCGACGGGTTTACGCCATCACCCTGGGATTACTGGCTGCGTTGGGGCCGCTCTGTATTGACCTGTACCTGCCCGCCCTGCCGCAACTGGCGCAGGATCTCCAGACCTCGACCTCAACGGCTCAGCTCAGCCTGACTGCCGGACTACTCGGATTGGGTGCCGGACAGCTGTTTTTCGGGCCAATGAGCGACAAATTCGGCCGACTGCGCCCGCTAACCTTATCCCTGGTGCTGCTGTTTATCGCCTCGATAGGCTGCGCCCTGGCACAGGACATTCACCAACTGTTACTGGCCCGCCTGTTTCAGGGCTTAGCGGGCGCAGGTGGCGCCGTCCTGTCGCGGGCCGTGGCGCGTGACATGTACAGCGGCCATGAACTTACCCGTTTTTTTGCCCTGCTGATGCTGGTCAACGGCCTGGCCCCTATCGGCGCACCGGTATTAGGTGGCGCACTTATGGCCGTGCTGAACTGGCGCGGTATTTTTGTGGTATTGAGCTGTATCGCCGTTTTACTTATCCTGCTGGCGCGCTGGAAGCTGCATGAAAGCCTTCCTGCCGAACGTCGTAGTCAGGGCTCTGTATTTTCAGCCTATGCTGCGCTGGGTCAGGTTATTACCCATCGCCCTTTTATGGGATTTTGCCTCACACAGGGGCTGATGATGTCTGGCATGTTTGCCTACATCGGTGCCTCACCCTTTGTGTTGCAACAACTTTACGGCTTGTCTCCGCAGGCGTTCAGCTTCTGCTTTGCCGCAAACGGTATTGGATTAATCATCGCCTCACAGACCAGCGCCCGGCTCTGCCCACTGTGGGGAGAGTATCGCGTATTGAAAGGCGGTCTGACGCTGGCCTGTGTCGCATCGAGTGCGTTGCTGATTGCCGGGCTCAGCCATGCGCCTCTGCCGTTGGTGCTACTCGCCCTGTTCTTTACCATTGCCAGTAACGGGGTGATTGCCACGACGGCGTCGTCGCTGGCGATGCAAAGTCAGGGACAGCGCGCTGGCAGCGCCTCGGCGGTGATTGGCGTCACCGGCTTTACCCTGGGCGCTATTGCCGTGCCGGTAACGGGCATTGGCGGGACATCAGTAATCAGTATGACGCTGACGATTTTTGGCTGCTACATGCTGGCTATACTGACGTTTACCGTTCTGGCGAAAAAACCCGCAGCCGAAGTAAAAAGCGTCTGATTCTGCCCGTCTCAATAAAAACAGCGGTCGCTTTGGCTTGTTGTTTCCCGGGATGCGCGTTAGCTTTAAAACATGCTTTGTATTGTGCCAACGGGCTACAGACTTAAGGAGATGTTGATGTCACTGCAGCAGGAAATCATTACCGCACTTGGCGTTAAGCCAACTATCGATCCACACCAGGAGATCCGTACCAGCGTTGATTTCCTTAAAGCCTACTTAACGCGCCACAGCGGCCTTAAGGCGTTGGTACTCGGTATCAGCGGCGGACAAGATTCCACCCTGACCGGCAAGCTGGCTCAGATGGCGATAACGGAGCTTCGGCAGGAAACAGGCGATAACGACTACACCTTTATCGCGGTGCGTTTACCTTACGGCGTACAGGCAGATGAGCAGGATTGTCAGGACGCTCTGGCCTTTATCCAGCCGGATCGTTCGCTGGTGGTCAATATCAAAGAAGCGGTGCTGGCCAGCGAGCGGGCGCTGAAAGAAGCGGGGATCGTGCTGTCCGATTTCGTGCGCGGTAATGAAAAAGCCCGCGAACGGATGAAAGCCCAGTACAGCATTGCAGGTATGTCCAAAGGTGTGGTGGTCGGTACCGACCACGGCGCAGAAGCGGTAACCGGCTTCTTCACCAAATATGGTGATGGCGGCAGTGACATTAACCCTATCTTCCGCCTGAATAAACGTCAGGGAAAACAGTTACTGAAAACGCTGGGCTGCCCTGAACATCTTTATCTGAAGAAACCCACGGCCGACCTGGAAGATGATCGCCCTGGCCTGCAGGATGAAGTCGCGCTGGGTGTCACCTACGATATGATCGATGACTATCTGGAAGGCAAAACCATCGCGCCGGACAGCGCGAAGATTATTGAAGGCTGGTATCTGAAAACCGAGCATAAGCGTCGTCCGCCTATCACTGTTTTTGACGATTTCTGGAAATAACTTTTGCCGCCCTTGTCTTCTGACAAGGGCGTCTTTGCCGACTGAACCCCCATGCCTGCAACCTTACCACGCGCGACATTAATCGGTTTGAGCGCGATTTTGCTCTGGAGCACCACTATCGGCCTGCTGCGCAGCGTCAGCGAGGCGTTTGGCCCGACTGGTGGTGCCGCGCTTATTTACTCCACTACCGCTGTTTTGCTGTGCCTCACACGCGGCGTTCCCAACCCACGTAACATGCCGGGCCGCTATCTGCTTACAGGCGGCGTGCTGTTTGTCGGTTATGAAATTTGCCTGGCACTGGCGGTCGGCCTTGCCCGCGATCGTCACCAGTCGCTGGAGATGGGGATGATCAACTATCTTTGGCCCTGCCTGACAATCGTGCTGGCGATTCCGTTTAACCAGCAGCGTTTTCGCCTGTGGCTGTGGCCCGGACTGCTGCTTTCCCTCTGCGGTATTATCTGGGTGATGAAAGGCGCTAACGGGAATGTGACAGGTAAGATGGCGCAGAATATTGCCAGCAATCCAACAGCCTACCTGCTGGCGTTTATCGCAGCGATTGCGTGGGCGCTCTACAACAACATCACGCGCCGCTATGCTCGCGGCAGCAACGGCGTCACCCTGTTTTTTATGGTGACGGCCCTGGCGCTATGGCTCAAATTCGCGTTGTTCACGGAGTATGAAACGCTGCAATTTAGCGTGACCGCTGCAGCAGAAGTGCTGTTTATGGGCGCGTCAACGGCGGTTGCCTACTCTGCCTGGAATTACGGCATCCAGCATGGCAACCTGACGCTGTTGGCGACGGCATCTTATTTCACGCCGGTACTCTCGGCGTTGCTGGCCTCGCTATGGCTGGGGCTGACGCCACCGATAAGCTTCTGGCAAGGCGTTGCTATGATCACCGCTGGCTCTCTGATTTGCTGGCTGGCGACAAGGCGTTGATGAATCTCTGACTGGCGAACCTTTAACCTGCCTGTTACACTGTATGGACAACCAGTACAGGAGTCCGTTTTGGTCAGACGTGCAGCCACTCATCGCCTCGAATTTGACGCGGCAACCATTTATGAATATCCGGAACATTTGCGTGAATGGCTCGAAGGCCTGCCAAATCAGCCCGGCGTTTATACTTTTCATGGCGACAGCGATACCTTGCCGCTTTACATCGGCAAAAGCGTTAATCTGCGTTCGCGCGTGATGTCCCACTTTCGTACACCCGATGAAGCAAAAATGTTACGCCAGTCGCGGCGCGTTAGCTGGATCCCCACAGCAGGCGATCTCGGTGCGCTGCTGCTGGAAGCGCAAATGATCAAAACGCAGCAGCCCCTGTTTAATAAACGCCTGCGCAAAAATCGTCAGCTTTGTTCTCTGCAAATTACCGCAGAGGGTAAACCGGAAGTGGTGTATGCCCGTGACGTCGATTTTAGCCAGTCGCCGAACCTGTTTGGTCTTTACCGCAGCCGTTTTGCCGCGCTGGAACGTCTTAAGCAGCTTGCCGATGAATATCAGCTGTGCCACGGCTTGTTAGGGCTGGAAGCGTTGAGTGCCAACCGGGGCTGCTTTCGTTCTGCCCTGCGCCGCTGTGCCGGTGCCTGCTGTGGCAAGGAACCGGTCAGCGATCATCAGGACCGACTGCTCGCCGCGCTGGAAAACGTCCGGGTATTCTGCTGGCCATGGCAAGGTGCGGTGGCACTGGTGGAAGAAGGTAAACACCTGACGCAAATCCACGTTATCGATCACTGGTTCTATCTGGGTTCCGTGCAAACGATGGACGAGGCAAAGTCCCTTAAACGCGGCAAAGGCGGGTTCGATCACGACGGCTACAAAATTCTCTGCAGTCCGGTATTGTCTGGTCATTACCCCATTATTCCCCTTTAGAATAAAAAAAACCGCCGACACTGCCCACGCCAGGTGGGCAAGGTCGGCGGTCTTCAACCGTCTTTACTGATTAACGTGCGGCTTATTGAGCGGGTGCAGGTGCCATCTTGCCGTGCATCGGACGTTTTTCAGTCAGGTGCTTTTCAAAATTCGCGTTGTACTGTTTTTTCTGCTCCGGCGTCAGCACGTTATACAGTTTATTTTGGGTTTCCATCATGGTCACCGCGTTGGCTTTGGCATTCGCGGTCATTTTATCTGCCTGCGCTTCAGCCTGGGCTTTGTCGAAGCTGTCAGAAGCGATGATGGCGTGCGTTGCACGACGTTCATCCTGTGACGGGCGCTGCATTTCATCGCGGCGCTCTTTCATAATTTCGTGCATTTTGGTTTTCTGGTCTGGTGTCAGATTCAGCCCGCCAAACATCATATCCATACCGTGACGCATCGGTTTATGCATCGGCTTTTCCGTGCCTGCCGGTGGTGGCGTCAGATTGTCGGCTTCAGCATGAACAACCGTTGCCGCGCCGAATGCCAGAGTTGAAGCCAGTAACAGAGAAGTTAATTTACGCATAACAGTGTCCTTTTTATTCACTTGTTCAGTTTCGTAACGACAGCACTCTGTCGCGTCTTCGGAAACAAGCATACGACGTTGAACGTCAATTACTGCGAGCGAGAGTAAAAGCGTGAAAGCGCAAAAGCCACAATTCAGGCAATCATGGAGGGATTAAGAAGAAAGGCGTCAGAAATTGAAAAAGAGTATGAATAATCAGGAGATTTCGGATAAATCGTGGAGAATTGTAATGCCTTTAGCAGTAAAGCGGAAGGTGTCTTCCGCTATTTTGTATCGATAACGTCAAAGGGGCAAAGCCTGGGTTTGCTCACTCTCTTCGATCAGCATGAGTCCAGCCCGCAACCCCAGAGCCACACGGGGATTGGGGAACAACACATATTCCCGCGCCTGCTGCACGAAATAGCGCCTTTCCCCGTCTTCCGCTAGCAAAGCGCCCTGCGGAAAGGCGGTAAAGTTCTTGGTGTCGTCGCTCATATGAAGCTGAAACTTTTCACTGTGGCGGGTGATCTGCTGGCTTACCCGATAGCGACGCGGAACAGATTGCGCTTCCGGCAAGGACTCGCCATACAGCAATGCTGCCAGTGCCTGAGAGACAGCGCTGAACTGCGCCAAATCGTTTTCGCCAAAAGGTCGCGCCTGACCCAGCTCCAGGGTACAGCTGGCTGCACCAAAGTGTTCACAGCTAAAATGGGTAAAGGTGCCCGCGGGCGAACGGTGAAAGACCAGCGCCTCAAGCCCGGCAACCGCCAGCCAGTGCAAAAAGGGCTCTGGCCATGGCCGATCATTCAGCGGCATTACGCCAAAACGCGTGTGGTAAGAACCGCGCAGCGCCGTGTGCATATCCAGGTGCCAACGGGTTTCATCGCACTCACCCAGTTGCCAGAAGTTCTCCAGCATCTGTTCCAGACGGAGAACCCGGCGCGCTTCATCACCGTCGTCAATCTGCTGCCAGCGACCGCCAAACAGCCGGTTGATGTCATATCCCACATAGCGTTTTCCCGCACGCAGCGCTGAAGGATTACCTAATACCACCAGCATTCGCTGCTGAAGTGGCTTTTCGCCCTGAAGTAAAGGCGTAATAAGCTGGTTAAGGATTTCTACCGGGGCGGTTTCATTACCGTGAATCCCTGCCGAAAGTACCAACGCCTGTTTCACAGGCGTCTTTGGCTCCATGAGCAGAATACCGTGATACAACCACTGCCAGCGAAGATGCGCTGTCTCACCTCTAGGCATACGCGGTGCGTCACCAGACAGCGTCTGCTGTAAAAAGTCCTGCATCGTTCCTCCTAAGACCGGAAGCAGGCAGCCCTCATGGCAACGCCTGCTTCACTGCTGAAATGCATACACATTTCCTAAGTCTAGCAGCCTGGTCAATTCATCAAGGGCAACCCGCCCTTCTTGCAGCAATTGCGGATCGCCTAAATCGTCTTGCGTTAATCTGTCACGGTAGTGGCGATCGACCCACTGATTTAGCGAAGTAAACAGGCGATCGTTCATCAGTACCGCAGGGTTAACGGCCCGTTGCTCATCTGGCGTTAATACCACGCGCAGACGCAGGCAGGCAGGGCCACCGCCATTATGCATACTTTCACGCAGATCAAACACCTGTAATGACTGTAAGGGTCCCTCGCTTTCCACCTGCTCACGCAGATAATCCCAAACGCCCTGATGCTGGCGTGACTCTTCAGGCAGCACCAGCATCATACTGCCGTCGGCACGGGTAAGAAGCTGGCTGTTAAACAGGTAAGTATTGACCGCATCCTGAACGGAAACACGTGCGCTGGGCACTTCAAGGGCGACAAAGCCCGGAACACGTTCACGAAGACGGTTCAGCAACCCAGGCTGATCGACAAAGGCCTGCTGATGGCAGAACAGCATCTGCTGATTGCTGACCGCAATCACATCATTGTGAAAAACACCCTGATCGATGACCAGGGGATGTTGCTGAGCGAAAATCACCTGGTCAGGCGCAAGCTGGTGTAAACGTGCGACGGCTTCGCTGGCCTCACGGGTTTGCCGCGCAGGATAGCGCTGCGGGGCCGCGCCAGACGAGTTATCACGACCGTAGATAAACAACTGTATTCCGGCATCGCCATAGTCCCCGCCAAGGCGGTTATGATTAGCGGCACCCTCGTCGCCGAACATGGCCACCTGGGGCAGCGCCTCATGGACGGTGAAGTGATGGGGATCGCGAAATATCGCACGCAACAATGCCGCCGTTTCAGGCGCTTCAATTGCACGGTGAAATTTATTATTGAGATTCGCCACGGTGAGATGAACGCGGTGGTCGGCGCTGTCGGCAGAAGGCGAAACCGTGGCGGCGTTAGCCACCCACATCGCCGAGGCCGAGCTGGCCGCTGACAACAGTGCGGGTGCGGTTCTCGCGGCTTTTTCCAGTACCTGCGCATCACTGCCGCTAAACCCCAACTGGCGCAGTACCGCGATATTGGGCCGCTCATGAGGCGGGATCACGCCCTGAACAAAACCCATATCCGCCAGGGCTTTCATTTTCAGCAAGCCCTGCTTTGCCGCCAGGCGTGGATTTGAGGGTTGCCGCTGGTTGCGCGTCGAGGCTTCATTACCAAACGACAGCCCCGCATAATGGTGCGTCAGCCCGACCAGCCCGTCGAAATTCGCTTCAATGGCTTTCATGAACGCGCTCCTCGCGGCGAAAAGTCCAGGCCCGGCGACAAAACATCAGGCAACGTAAGCTGAGACGATTCCAGCGAAGCCATCGGCCAGGCGCAGTAATCGGCCGCATACCAGGCACTGGCACGATGGTTACCCGATGCACCGATACCGCCGAAGGGTGCCGTGCTGGCAGCGCCCGTCAGGGGCTTATTCCAGTTCACGATCCCGGCACGCGCTTCCAGCAGCAGCTGTTCAAACTGCGCGCGAGACGGCGAAATCAACCCGCATGACAGCCCATAGCGTGTCTGGTTGGCCAGACGAATGGCCTGCGGATAATCGTCATAACGAATCACGCCCAGCAACGGCCCGAACACCTCTTCATCGGGCACATTGTCTACCTCGGTCAGGTCGATAATCCCCGGCGTTAACAACGCCTGTTGACGATCGGGCCAGCGCATCTCCAGCAGCACCTTGCCGCCCATCGCCACGCGCTGCTGCCATTCGGCATAAATCTTTTCGGCAGCGGCGCAGGAAATCACACTGCCCATAAAGGGTTGCGGATCGGCATTCCAGGCGCCGGGCTGCAGCCGGGCGGTCACCTCGACCAGACGTTGCAGAAAAGCATCGCCCGCCGCACCGCGCCGCACCAGCAGACGGCGGGCGCAGGTACAGCGCTGACCTGCCGTAATAAATGCCGACTGAATGGCAATATGTACTGCACCATCCGTGTCCGCAGGGTCCTCAACGATCAAGGCATTGTTGCCGCCCATCTCCAGCGCCAGCATTTTTTCCGGTTGCCCGGCAAACTGACGATGTAACTGATAACCGGTGTGCGCGCTGCCGGTAAACAGCAGTCCGTCAATGTCCGGTTCCGCCGCCAGTGCCTGACCCGTTTCACGACCGCCCTGAAGCAGCCCAATGACACCGGCAGGCACGCCCGCCGCCAGCCACAGCTGCAGGGTTTTCTCTGCGGTAGCTGGCGTCAGTTCACTCGGTTTAAACACCACGCAATTCCCGGCCAGTAAGGCAGGTACGATATGCCCGTTAGGCAAATGCCCCGGAAAGTTATAGGGGCCAAAGACCGCCAGCACGCCATGAGGACGGTGGCGCAGGGCGCTCTCACCCTGCTGCTGTTCACCGGTGCGCTGATGGTAAGCTTTCACTGAAATGGCGATTTTATTGATCATCGCCGTGACTTCCGTCAGGGCTTCCCAGCGTGGTTTTCCCGTTTCCTGGGCGATGATCTCGGCCAGCGCCGTTTTGTGCGCCTCAAGCTGTGCCGCAAAGCGTTCCACAATGGCCTGACGCGCGGTAAAAGGCTGTCGTGCCCATGCCGGAAACGCCGCCCGCGCCGCCTGACAGGCCGCGCTTACCTGCTCTGACGAGGCGGCTAACCCTTGCCACAGCAGGTCGCCACTCACCGGGTCCTGTTTTGTAAAGCGCCCTGACTCGCCGTTGATCCAGAGTCCGTTGATAAGGTGCGTCATGCTTTTTTCTCCTCACTGCACAGCGTGACCACGCGCAGGCGGTCGCCCGGCTGGCACTGTAATGCCTGCAGTTGTTCATCATTGAGCTGAATACGTTGCGCGGTCGGATCGACCGGTAAAAGTGCCACACGAAACTGGTGATAATCGGTATTCGCCACTAAACAGAGCGGCGCATCCTGCTGTACATCGCCTTTTTGTACGGTAAACAACCGGCTCTCGCGTACTGCACGAATGTCATCGATATCGCACTCCAGCGTCGGGCCGCCATCGAAGATGTCGATATACTGGCGATAGCGAAAGCCTTCGGCTTCCAGCACCGTACGCGCGGGTGCAGTTTTAGGATGTACCTGACCGATCACGGCCTGCGCTTCCGGCGTGAGGTAGTGCAGATAAAGCGGATGTTTTGGCATCAGTTCGGCAATAAAGGCTTTTTGCCCGGTGCCACTGAGAAAATCGGCTTTGCGGAATTCCATAGAGAAGAAGTGGATACCTACGCTGTCCCAAAACGGTGAGTGTCCCTGCTCATCACTAACGCCGCGCATTTCGGCGACCACCCGCGCCATAAAGTGTTCGCGGAAATTCGCCATAAACAGAAAGCGTGACTTCGACAACAGGTAACCGTTTTTGCCATCGCGGTAGTCGGCATCCAGGAACAACGTGCAGAGTTCGCTGCTGCCTGTATGATCGTTACTTAAGGATAAGGTCGGTAAGGCGGCGTAAACATTCAGCTCTTTCGAGGCGTGCACCTGCGTCCCCACGCGAAAGTTATACCAGGGTTCCTGAAGCCCAACCGCCACCTCAATGGCGCAGATCCCCACCGCGCGGTTATCGTGACTGTCGGCCAGCACAAACACATAGCCCTGCTCGGCACGCGGCAACGTGCCCTGCCAGGTTTGTAGCGAGCGTTCAATTCGTGCCTGTAAGGTGGCGCTGTCAACCGGCAACGAGGTCAATCCTCCGCCCGTTTTCGCCGCCAGTTCCATCAGTTGGCTGAGATCGTCCCGCTCAACCGGACGGATCACCATCATGATGCGTTTCCCTGTAGCAGGTGTTCACAGGCCTGGGCAAAGCGTGCCATACCGGTCTTCACTTCCTGTTCGCTGATGTTCAGTGCAGGCGCGAAGCGCACCACGTTAGCACCAGCAATCAGCACCATAACGCCCTGCTCGGCAGCCGCGAGATTGATCTGTTTCGCTTTACCGGCAAAGTCGTCGCTGAGCACGGCACCAATCAGTAAGCCCAACCCGCGAACCTCTTTAAACAGGTGCAGGCGTTGATTGAGGTCGTCCAGTGCCGCCACAATCCAGGCATGACGCTGCGCGACGCCGTCCATCACTTCAGGCCGGTTAATCAGTTCCATGACTTTTCCGGCCACCGCACCCGCCAGCGGATTGCCGCCATAGGTGGTGCCATGAGTGCCTACGCCCATAACCTGAGCCAGATCTTCTCGCGTCAGCATGGCACCAATAGGGAAGCCACCGCCCAGTGCCTTGGCGCTGGTCAGCACGTCTGGCGTTACGCCATAGTGCATATAGGCGTACAGCGCGCCGGTGCGTCCCACGCCGCTCTGCACTTCGTCAAAAATGAGCAACGCCTGATGTTTGTCACACAACTCACGCAACCCACGCAGGAACGCGGGTTCAGCAGGCACAACGCCCCCTTCCCCCTGGATCGGTTCAACAATCACGGCGCAGGTGCTGTCGTTAATCAGGGCAGCCGCAGAGTCAAGGTCATTAAATGTGGCATGTTGAATGTCAGCAGGCAGCGGCGCAAAATCTTTGGAATAGGCTGGCTGACCGCCTGCAGAAACCGTAAACAGGGTGCGCCCATGAAAGGCATTCTTAAACGCCACGATGCCGCTTTTATGCATTCCAACCCTGTCGTGTGCCACCTTGCGGGCCAGCTTAAGCGCCGCTTCGTTGGCCTCGGCACCGGAGTTACAAAAGAAAACCCGGTCGGCAAAGGTGGCGTCAATCAGCTGTTTGGCCAGGCGTAAAACGGGTTCATTCGTATAACCGTTGCCGGTGTGCCACAGCCGTGAGGCCTGATCCTGAAGCACCTGCTGGAGCGCCGGATGCGCATGCCCGAGAGCGTTGACCGCAATGCCGCCTGCGAAGTCGATATAGTCTTTCCCCTGCTGATCCCAGACGGTAGATCCCTCAGCACGTACCGGTACGAAACTCGCGGGTGCATAAACGGGCATCATCCATTGATCAAAATCATGACGCGAAACCTGCAGTGACATAACCCTTCTCCTGTTCCCCAGCGGGTAACGTAATTGTTTGTTAATTGTTAAAAATGTAATGAATCTGGCCCTACTCTAGTTTGCAGATAGCGTGCCAGCCAAGGACTAAAATGCATAAAACGGATTGCCTGACGAAATATCAATAGGTTACAAAAGGCCATCATTCACTTTATTTGCATAAATAGTGAATAATCATCTTAGCGGGGGCCGATAGCAGAGCTTTTTAAAGCAGAATTATGCAATGGCGGGATGAAATATCGCTTTTGTGATCGCTGATAAATTATCTGCTCAAAAACGTGCAGAAACCGCCTCAAAATGGGGCAGTTGCCTGGGCGTGGTGCAGGCTGTGATCAATATCCGTAGAAAAGTAAACGCAATAAGCCGAGTAATAACCCAGGTTATTACTGGCGGGTGATTAAAATATGCTCTCTTTATTTGTTTAAATATACTTATGCGAAGCCGTTAATATTGTTTCCCGGGTTATCATCAGAACGTTAATAAATTATTTAGGACGGGATAAATTATTAATAAGCGCGCTAATGATTAGATGAAAAGTCTTTATTGTTTATTTATAGTACAAAATGTGTTTATTATTCAAGCAAGATAGCTGGTGTTATCATTTTTTTGCCATATTGCTTTATCCCTCCCCGATGAAATCAACAATCCCCTGTTTTATATGCATTTTTATCCTTTACATTGCTAACGGGGTCATAAGAAAAAACACTGACAGGCGCACGATGGCCGCCGAATTGGCTTTATTGAGATTTAGTTCCCCTGGGTACACATTTAGTTACACTTATTGCGCTAGGCTGAATTAACAATTTGTGTCATTTTCTTTTCACCCCAAAAGAGGGGAAATAATAATATAACCACAGGGTAAATAATAAATGATGAAGCGCACATTAGTGGCGGCATTAATGCCGTTACTGATCGGTCTGTCTACTGCTCAGGCCGCACAGATTTATAATAAAGACGGGAATAAGCTGGATATTCAAGGCAAGGTTAACGTACTGCGTTATTTTTCTGACGATAAGTCAAATAATAGCGACGCCAGTTATACACGCTTAGGTTTCAAAGGTGAAACGTCCATCGCCGATCAGCTAACCGGTTACGGTTTCTGGCAATATCAGTACAGCCTGAAAAACTCTGAAGGCAGTGACGCGAACAGCGGCAACAAAACTCGTCTGGGCTATGCTGGCCTGAAATATGGCGCGCTGGGATCGCTGGACTACGGTCGTAACTACGGTCTGGTCTATGACGCGCTGGGCTATACCGATATGCTGCCCGTGTTTGGCGGCGATTCTGCTAACGCAGATGCATTCCTGAGCCTGCGCTCGGGCGGCCTGCTGACCTGGCGCAACAAAGACTTCTTTGGTCTGGTAAAAGGCTGGAACGTTGCCGCGCAGTATGAAGGCAAAAATGACCGCACCAGCACTCAGGATAATGGCCTTGAAGTACGTCGTTCTAACGGCGATGGTTTTGCCCTGTCAACGTCCTACGACTTTGACTTTGGTCTGAGCTTTGTCGGTTCCTATGCCAGCCTGAACCGCATAGCAGCACAAAATACCGCCACATTTGGCCGGGGTAATAAAGCTCAGCTGTGGGCAACAGCGGTAAAATACGATGCTAACCAGATCTATCTGGCAGCCATGTATGGTGAAACCCTCAATGCTACACCCATGCCAGTTTCCAACGGTTTTGCCAACAAAACACAAAACACGGAAGTGGTCGCGCAGTATCAGTTCCTGAATGGCTTACGTCCGTCTGTAGGCTATGTCGCGTCAAAAGCGAAAGATCTTGAAGGGATTGGCGAGGCTGATCTGTACAAATATACGGCGTTAGGTGCGACCTACTACTTTAACAAAAACATGTCAGTCTATGCTGAGTACAAAATCAACCTGCTGAAGAAAAACAACCCGTTAGGTCTGGCAACAGACGACGTGACGGGCGTAGGTATGACCTACCAGTTCTGATAAATCACCCTCATTGTTCAACGGCCCGGCCTGTGTCTGACGGGCCGTTTTTCTTTAGAACACGGCATATCAGCGGCAATCGATAAAAGCGATTCGGCTGCATCGGCCCGCTCCCCCACGCCTTTCATGCCTTCACGCCTTTCACGCCTTTCACGCCTTTCACGCCTTTCACGCCTTTCACGCCTTTCACGCCTTTCACGCCTTTCACGCCTTTCACGCCTTTCACGCCTTTCACGCCTTTCACGCCTTTCACGCAGGTAGATTTCAATATCGATGCAGATTGTTCCATCGGCAGAGGGTGATTTTATCCCCAAACGGCATCCCCGGTCGTCTGCCTGCGTAGCCAGCGACAAAACAAGCAGGAAATAAACCTCGCTTCCTGTGGCGTCATCAGGTGCAGGTCAGGTGCCAGAGCAACAGGCGTCTCACCCAGAGATCGGGTAGATGACGAATCTTGTTATGCAGACAGGTCGTGTTTTTGCCGCTTCTGTGAAGGCTAGTGCGTAGTGTCCAGCAAAAAAAGCATGACGCAAATCACACTTTATTCTGCCGTTATTCCGTGAAGCTCAGCCCGCTGGCGGAGGACGACATGGTTCCGCCAGGCGGTTCATCCATCGACAAAGGCGGTTTAACTTGCAGGGTGATCCAGTTTGACGTTACGCGTTGCTGTTTACTGTCTTCCACCGTGACTGACAAACGGTACTCATTGCTGGCACCCGGCGTGCTGTCCCAGGGCGGAACAATCACGCTCCAGCCGTCGGTCGCATTATTATTTGGCGGCGATGTCAGGCTCAGCGCCTGAGTGTCCCCTTGCCAGCTAAGCGACTTAATCGCGTTACTGGCGCGCAGCTGAAGCTTAAGCGGTACGCTTTCGCCAGGATTGAGCTGCCAGGGTGGCGTCGCCAGGAAAACCGATAACGTCTTACGCTGCCGGTAAGCCATCACCGGGTTTTGGCTACGCGTAACGGTGTCGTAGCGACTGCCGCGCAACGAACGCACTTCGGCCACATTGTTGGCATCCAACTGCTTGCTCAGCGCCACACCAAAGCGATAGTTAAGCTTCAGGCCAAGCTGGTCCTGGCTCTCACCGGCACTGCTGGTTTTATGGCTGGCCGAGAAGGTCACCAGCGGCACCGGCGTATAAGACAGCCCAAGCGAAAGCGCGGCCGGATTATGGTAGCGATTGCCGCTGTTAAACAGGTCAACCTTTTCGCCAAGGTATTGCTGATAACTGAATGACACACCCAGTTGACGGTAAAAAGGCAAATAGCTTTGGCTGGTGATGTCGTAGCCTTCGGCCATGCGATATTGCTGGCTGTCACCGCGATTACGCCATCCCGACAGCGGATGATAGTAGTTAGCAGACAACCGCAGATTGCTGCTCCAGGCCTCGGTGCCGACTGACGCACGCTGAAGTCCACTGCGAAAACTGCGATCGATAAAACCGTTATATCCCACCAACCAGTTGCCCGCGTCCCAGCGCTGACCCAGCCCCGCATTGCCTACCACACCTTCAACGGAGTCATGAAGCCCGAGCTGACTGAACGTCAGAGAGTGATTTCTGTCGGCGAGCGGGCTAAACAGATTGCCGCCGGTGCCCTCAAAGTTACCGTCCATATCGACGTTTAAGTTGAACTCGGCGTTGCCATAAGGTGACAGTAGAGACTGGCCTTCATTCTCAACCCGCGTAGCCACTTCATCGCGCAGTCGTTCAAAAGCCCACTGCCCGGCCTGCTCGCCCAGGGTTAAATCACTGCTGCTTTCGCTGGCTTCCGCGATGCTTTTGGCCGCCTTCGCCAGCCTTTCGCTCCATTCGTTGTTATCTTCGACGTTGCCCAAAGAAGGAAGGTCGTCCAGTGAATGTTGAAAGCGCGCAGGATCGCCAAAGGGGGTTTCTGGCACCTGATTGTCCGTTTGCAGCGCACCGGCAGGCAGCGCTACAAGCGTGGTCAGTGAAGCCAGAAAGAAAGTCACAGGTTTAAGCATCAAATCATTACGTCCGGGCAGAAAAATCATCAGGTGGTTTTCTGAAAGAAAAACAAAACCAGCGCTGATTATTTTAGCATAATGTGACCCAGATTCATGACTTGACTCGATATTTGTGCTGAAGGCAGCCACCGACCCTGTGCACAGCGGGCCGGTAGCAACCCGGTTTTAGGAAAATATCAGCCCGCCATCCACATTCACGGTTTGCCCGGTAATGTAACGCGCATCATCCGATGCGAGAAAAGCCACCAGCCCTGCGACGTCCTGAGGTTGCCCGGCCCGCTTAAGAGGAATGTTCTCCACCCACTCCGCCATCAGCTCGCCTTTAGCGTAGGTCTTATGCTCCGTGCTGAGAATTTCGCCCCAGACGCGATCGTTGTAATCCCACATTTCACTTTCAATGATGCCAGGGCAAAACGCATTGACCGTAATATTCCAGCGCGCCAGCTCCAGCGCCAGGCTTTGCGTAATGCCAATCACCCCCATCTTGCTGGCAGCGTAGTGCGGCGTATAGATAAAGCCTTTGCGCCCCTGGCCTGAAGAGGTATTAATCAGGCTGCCGCCGTTTTGCTGCACCATGTATTTGGCAGCTTCACGACAGCACAGCCAGACACCCGTGGTATTCACAGCCAGCACGCGTTCGAAATCGCTTTTGGGCATGTTGTCAAAAGTATCAATGGTAATCACACCTGCATTTTGAATGGAGACGTCGATCCGGCCAAAGCGCTCAAATGCCTGCTGATACACCTGCTGCACTTCGTCTTCATCGGTTACATCCACCTGCAGGGCCAGAATCGAGGCGGCAAGGGGCCGCAAACTGTCGGCCGTGGCAAATACGCGTTCGGAATTGGACAACATCACCAGGTTTGCACCCTCGCGGGCAAAGCGGGCAGCAATGCCTGCGCCGATACCGCGGCAGGCACCGGTGATCACCACCGTTTTTCCATTGAAATCTCGGGTCATTGTTCTCTCCTGTTATCCATGACGGATGTCAGCTTGCGGCGTCACTGGCTGCTTTTTTTCATGACGGCGCAGTAATATCACTTTGCTTTGTAAACGCTGCTGGAACTGGTCAATCACCACGGCGGTCACAATCACCACGCCTTTGATCACCATCTGCCAGAAATCACTGACGCCCATCATCACCATGCCATCGGCCAGAAAAACGATAACGAAGGCACCGATAATGGAACCTGATACGCGACCGCGTCCACCGGCCAGCGCCGTTCCGCCGAGCACCGTGGCGCCGATGGCGTCCATCTCAAACATATTGCCCGTCATGGGATGCGCGGTCTGTAACTGAGAAGCCACCACCAACCCCACTAATCCCGCGCACAGCCCGGAAAAAGCATAAACAAACACTTTCACTTTGATAATGGGCACGCCCGCCAGCCGCGCTGCCGACTCATTACCGCCGGTGGCATAGATATAGCGCCCAAGCGGCGTTTTACGCGTCATGTACAGGCCAAGAAGTAAAAAACCGATCATCAGCCAGATGGGAATAAACACCCCGAGCACGGTGCCAGAACCCAGTAACGAGAAGCCGGTATTGCCCAGCGCCGGAATGCCCACCAGATTGGCGTAGGTCGCACCATCGTTAAACAGCAGCGCCGCGCCGCGGGCGACATACATCATGCCCAGAGTGCAGATAAAGGGTGCTACGCCAAGCCGGGTAATCATCGCGCCGTTAACCATGCCGACCAGCATCCCGAACAGCGCCACGACGAGAATCACTTCCGGCACGTTAAGAAACAGCCGATCCCCGCCCCACAGCGGCACGCCCACAGTGAGTAAGGCACCCGCCACCATGCCACAGATCCCGGCAACGGCCCCGACCGACAGGTCGATGCCACCGCTCAGGATCACCAGCGTCATACCAATTGCCAGCAGCCCGGTAATCGCCACATGCTGGGTCATAATCAGCAGGTTCGACGGCGTAAGAAAATTAGGCACCATTACGCTAAAAAAGCCGACCACGATCAGCAGCGCAATAAAGGTGCGCGCCTTGAGTAAGTACATGTACAGCAGATATTTTTGGTTCATCTTATTCTCCAGCAACCTCAGGCTTGCGGGGTGGACGCGCTAATCAGTTTTTCGCGCGTTGCATCGGCACGGGGCAGATCGGCAGTAATGCGACCATCGGCCATCACCAGAATCCGGTCAGCAAGCGCCATGACCTCATCCAGTTCCGACGAAGAAAACATCACCGCCAGCCCCTGCTGCGCCAGTTTGCCAATCAGGTGATAAACATCGGTCTTGGCACCCACATCTATGCCGCGGGTAGGCTCATCCAGCAGCACCACTTTTGGCCCGGTCATCAAGGCTTTTCCCAGTACCACTTTCTGCTGGTTTCCGCCGCTTAACGCACTGATGGGTAACTCGCTGTCGCTGACTTTAATCGCCAGGTGCTGAATCATTTCATTCACACGCTGCCGCTCTTTGTCAGGATGCACGATGCCCAGCGCGCGTCGAAAGCCGCGCAGGCTGAGACTGGAGAGCGTCATGTTAGCGGTGATCGACATCAGTTCAATAACGCCTTCACCTTTACGATCCTCGGGCACCAAGGTGATACCGCGCTTAAGGCGCTGCTGAAAACTGCAGTTGTCCAACCGCTGACCGCTTAACTGGATATCCCCGCTCTGACAAGGCAGTAATCCTGTAAGTCCCTTGAACAGCTCGGTTCGCCCAGCCCCCAGCAGGCCATAAATCCCTATCACTTCCCCCTTGTGCAGGCTAAAGCTCACCGCGTTGAGCCGGTAGCCGCCGTTTTGATGCAGTGCAGTCAGGCCATCCACCTGCAGCACCCTGTCGCCCTGAGGAGCGGGTTGATAATCAAAATGTTTTTTCTTGTCCCCGACCATTTGCGCAATGATCCAGGGAACGCTGACGTCGCACACTTCACGCGCGGCGATAAAACGGCCATCCCGGAAAATCGTAATGTGGTCGCCAATCTCCATCAGCTCCTCCAGCCGATGCGAGATATAGATGATGGTGACGCCGCGTCGCTTGAGCTGTTCAATGACGTTGAACAGCACTTTGACCTCCGACTGACTCAGGGCGCTGGTCGGCTCATCCATAATCAGCACGCGTGTATCTTTCAACAGCGCGCGGGCAATCTCGACCAACTGTTGATGACCAATGCCCAACGCATCCAGCGCAGCATAGGGATCGACGTCCAGCTCCAGCCGTTCCAGCAAGGCTTTTGCCAGCTGATACTGATATTTTTCGTTGATAACGCCGCGCTGGAAGAACTCGTTGGCGATAAAGATGTTGTCCATCACATTCATATTCGGGAACAGGTTCAGTTCCTGAAAGATGATGCTGATGCCCAGTTTTTCGGCCTGTTGGGTGGAATGCAGCCTGACAGGTTTGCCATCCAGCAAAATGTCGCCAGACGACGGACTTTCCACCCCTGCCAGCATCTTCATCATGGTGGATTTACCGGCGCCGTTTTCCCCGATGAGCACATTGACCTTGTTGCGATAAACCCGATAGTTAACCTGATCAAGGGCGGTCACGCCCGGATAGACCCTCGACAGGCCCCGCGTCTCAATAATGACGTCGTCTTGCTGCTCAGTAACCTGCATGATCAACTCCTTACTGGCGCGTGATGTGGGCTGGCGTGATATCGGGCAGCGTATGCGGGATATCCCAGCTGCTAAAAACGCCCACCACGTTAACCCGGTCGCCGGGTTTTACCCCGGCGTTGTGCATCATGGTGACCGCCTGCTGGTTGATGGCTTTGCCAAAGTCACTGAACAGCACCTGATCGTTAAAGTCCTGATAGCTGGCCCCTTTGTAGGCATCCCGCAATGCCGTTCCGCGAATGATCGGCCCAACCTGAACCGTGACAGTGTCACCTGATGCGTCTTTAATTTTCATTTTGCCGTTGCGCGAGGTGGTATCCAGCGCGGTGACTTCCCCGCTCACGCTGACGCTAAATATGCAGGGATTCTCGCTCTGCGCCCGATAGCCCAGCGCGCGACAGGCGCTATCCAGATCCTTCTCTGACTGCAGGCGCTGTGTGAACTCACTCAGCGGTTTCGCCTGCGCGACGATTTGTGGTACTAACTTCTGCTGCCAGAGTTGATTGATATGGGCCATATGGGGATTGGGTGGGTTCTTAAGATCCGCCAGTTCCTGCTGCGACACAATGCGACAGCCACCGAGCGCCATCACGATCGGTATCAGCCAGAGTCGGTTGTACATGACATTCTCCCTGGCGCCCGTCAGTACGGGCGCGACAACGATGGATTACGACTTGTAGTTAAAGTCCTGTACGTTTTTTGCATTTTCCGGTGTGATCAGAATGCCGCGAAACATCACGCGCTGTTTCTCCGGTTTCGTGCCTTTCTGGATATAGTTATCCAGGTCTGTCACGCCCTGAGCCGCGATCGCCTGCGCCTGTAACATCACGGTGGCTTTTAACGTTCCGGCCTGTACCGCATCGCGTTCATCGTTGCTGCCATCAATTCCCACTACTACCACGTCGTTGCGTCCGGCCGCTTTCAGGGCGGCAATCGCGCCTAGCGCCACCGGGCCGTTACCGCAGATAACCCCTTTCACATCCGGGTGAGCCTGAAGAATACTGTCCATAATGCGCTTGCCATCGATGAGTGTGCCTTTGGCATCCTGGCGCGCAACGCTCTGCATATCGGGATACTGTTCCAGCACCTGGTGAAAGGATTTTGAACGGGTGACGCAGTTGTTGTCCGCGAGGTTGCAGGTCAGCTCGGCGTATTTCCCTTTTTCCCCCATCTTCTCGACAAACACGTTGGCCACATCAGAACCGGCCTGGAAGTTATTGTGGGTAATTTGCTCCAGCGCCACATCGTCCACCGGAATTTCACGGTTGATCAGCACCACTGGAATACCGGCCTGTTTGGCTTTTTGGATGGCTGCCACGCTGGCCGTCGAGTCCGCGTTGTCCAGGATAATGCCCTGCACTTTTTTGCCAATAGCCGCATCAATCAGTTCATTTTGCTTCTTCACGTCTTCCCCGTGAGAGAGCACCGAGGTCTTGTAGCCCAGTTCCTGGGCTTTCATATTCGCGCCCTTCGCCTCGGAGGCGTAATAGGGGTTATCCAGTGAGTTAACCAAAATCATGATGGTGCCTTTTTCAACCGCCAGCGCGGTGTGAGAAAACAAACAGGCGGCAAGCGTGGTGCAGAGCAACGTCGTTTTTTTCATGGTGTGTCTCGCTATTGTCGTTATGGCAGGGGGAAACGGGCGCCTGGCGCTGGCCTTACCAGATGGTAAAGCCACCGTCGATCATCAGATCGGCACCGGTGATCATGTCGCTGCCGTTGCTGGCAAAAAACAGCACGGCAGCGGCAATCTCGTCGGTATAGGCAAAGCGACCTAAAGGGATCAGTTTTTTCATTTCGGTGCCCTTCTCGCCGCGCCAGGCTTTTTCACCCATAGGGGTGAGCACCACGGTGGGCGACAGGGTATTAACGTTAATCCGGTGCGGGGCGAACTCTTTCGCCATCACTTTGGTCATGCCCAGCAAACCGGCTTTGGCAGAGGTGTAAGCGACGTGGTTGTCGATGGCGATGGACGCCGCCTGTGAGGCGATATTAATGATTTTGCCGCCGTTTCCGGCGTTGACCATACGTTTGCCCGCGGCCTGTGAGCAAAGAAACGGCCCGGTCAGGTTCACGGCGATCTGTTTTTGCCATTCGGCAAAATCGGTTTCCAGCACCGGCTGAAGCATCACGTAGCCGGCACAGTTCACCAGAATGTCGAGATGACCATAGTGTTCAACAATGGCATCGAAAGCCTGCTCAACGTCGGCAGGATCGGTTACATCGCAGCAAATAAACTGCACCTGTCCGGCCAGGGCTGCGCGCGCGCTGTCGACCTTGTCCGCTTCAAAGGGCGGATAAAGCAGCGCCAGGCTCGCCCCTTTCTCCAGCAGCATCTGATTACTGGCCATGGCGATACCGCCCAGCCCGCCCGTTACCACGGCCACTTTGCCGCTCAGGTTCATTGTGGTATCTACGCCATAGCGCAGGTTAACGTCATATTCACCGCTCATCCGCCTGTCCTCTTTGGTATTTTATTTGCCGCATTCATTTTCGAACAAAAATATAAGCTATCGAATTGATGGTTAATGTGGCTAAGATCAAATTTCGCAACACTGCCTGTCTGACGGCGTCATTCGGTTAAAAGCGCGTGATCGCGGTTGCTAACGGGTAGGAAGAGAGGGATTACACTGCTGTAGCGGATGCAAAAGTCATGAAAAGTGACGCACATACACTTTCGAACGAAAATTAACATCTTTATTTGCCGACTCGCAAAGGCGAAACCTGCGGGTTAAACTCTGCGACAACGCGTTATCGCCATAAGCCCGATGCGATTAAAAGAGGGAGCGTTTCGATTGAAAAGCAAAACTGAGCAGTTAGCTGAAATGCAACAGCGCCGTGAAAAGATCCTGGAGATGATTCGGGAAGACGGAACGGTGACGGTGAAAGCGCTGACGAAGACGTTCGGACTGACCGAAGCCACGCTGCGCACCGACCTGCGGATGCTGCAAAAACAGGGCTTTGTGCAGCGTTATCACGGCGGCGCGACCCTGATGACGGGCAAGCAGAATACCGGCCTGCTGCAGCTGGAACGTCAGACGCATATGGAAGAAAAAGACGCGATTGGACGCCTGGCAGCCCAGCATATCGAAAACGGTGATACGGTGATTTTCGATTCCGGTACCACCACCACGGCTATCGCCGATGCCATCAGCCATATCCGGCGTTTATCGGTGGTGACGACCGCCGTGAATATCGCCCTGAAGCTGGGCGGCGAGCCAGGGATCAATGTGCTGCTGACGGGCGGTACGTTTAAATTTCCGACGCTTTCGACCTCCGGTGACAAGGCCGCCAGCTTCTTTGAGAATGTGCTGTCGGAGAAGCTGTTTCTCGCCACCGCCTGTATCTCGCCACGTCTCGGCCTGAGCTTTCCCAGCGAAACCGATATCAAAGTGAAAATGGCGATGATCAAATCCGCCAGCACCGTCTACGTGGTGGCCGACTCCAGTAAGATTGATAAAGTGTCGATGTTTGCGCTGCCCTGCGACTGGAGCCATATTCACTACCTGATTACCGACAGCGGGATCAGTCAGGCCCACATCAGCGCGTTTGAAGCACTGGGCGTGAAGGTTCTGGTCGCACCGCTCCCCGCTCGCCGCGCCCCCTGATGTCACCGCGCATCCGGTCACAACCTGGCTATTACGCCTGGCGGATAGCCACCTCTGTACAGTGTTGGGCAAGCAGATCGGCACGGTAATAGCGGACGACATCGCCAACGATCAGCAATGAAGGGGAAACCGGTTGTTGCTGCGCAATGGTCTCCGGCAGCCCTGCCAGCGTGGTGATCAGCACCCGCTGATCCTGGCGCGTGCCGTTTTCAATAATCGCTACCGGCGTATCCTCCCTGCGACCGTACTCACACAACCGGGCGCTAATCACGCTGCTCCAGCTCAGCCCCATGTAAAACACCAGCGTCTGGTTAGTGGCTGAGAGTGCGGCGGCATCCAGTTGAGGCTCTCCGCTGCGTCCGTGTCCGGTGATAAAGCGCAGTGACTGGGCACAATCCCGATGCGTAAGCGGAATCCCGCTTGCGGCGGCGCACCCCACGGCGGCGGTGATACCAGGCACCACTTCGCAGACAATGTTGGCCTGCTGCAGGCTCACCATCTCTTCACCACCGCGACCAAAAATAAAGGGATCGCCGCCCTTCAGTCGAACGATGTTGCGCCCGCTGGTGGCCAGATCGACCAGCAGTTGATTGATCTGTGCCTGTTTCAGTCCGTGATGACCGGGCCGTTTGCCGACGTCAATGCAAAGCGCGCTGTCTGGCACTTCTGCCATGACCGCCTCACTGACCAGGCGATCATAGACCACCACTTCAGCACGGTGCAGCAAACGTAGCGCCTTCACCGTGAGCAGTTCGACATCCCCCGGTCCGGCACCCACTAACCAGACGCGTCCTGCGCTGGACGACTTCTCAGGCGCCAGCAGTTTATCTAAAGCGTGTATTGCCAGCGTCATAATTCCTCCGGGACAGAGACGGAAAGCAGAAGGTGTTTTAGCTCCGGTAAGCAGGAGCCGCAGTTGGTGCCGCACTGGAGCGTTTTGCCCAGTGCCTGGGTGCTGTGGCAACCCTGGCTAATGGCATGCAATATCGTTTGTTCGCCTACGCCAAAACAGCTACAGATAAGGCGGCCAGTCGCAGGGCTCTGCGCCGCCTGCCCCGCCAGCAAGGCATGACGTTCAGCCGCGTCCGCGGGGGCCTGACGAAAGGCCAGGGCAACCAGATCGTGATCTACCTCGGGTAAACGCCGATCGGCATAAAATGCCAGTTGCAGCTCGCCCTCGCGCCATGCCAGCAGCCGGTAGCTGTGATCGCCCCCGCTGGCAGTTTGCAGCTGATAGCCTTCGAGGTTGAACTGAGACGCCAGCCAACGCTGCGGCGTGGCCTCTCCGGCCACCACAAAACGTTGCGAACCGGCGTACGGCGTGCGCGCCCAGTAGCGCAGTGCGGCGGGCGCGGTACTGTCGCGCTGCCAGAGCCAGCCCTGCCAGCAGGTTACTAACGGCTGGATGCGCACTGCCGTTTGTTTAAAGGCAGGCTGGGCCGAAACCGGACAGCGGGTCGATGCGACGACGCCACCGACATTGCCTTGCAGGCTGAACTGGCGGTTCCAGTGCATCGGCACAAAGAGTTCACCGCGCCGTAGGCCGCTGTCCAGCGTCACGCGCACCACCATCCATCCCCATTCTGACTGCACGCGCGCCAGCGCCCCGGCAGACAAGCCATAACGGCGCGCCTCTTCGGGATGCAAGGCGGCAAAAGGCTCGTCACAGTGCTGCATCAGGCGAGGCACCAGCCCGGTGCGCGTCATGGTGTGCCACTGATCGCGTATGCGCCCCGTGTTCATCAGTAAGGGATAACGGGCATTGCGCACCAACGGCGACGGCGTGGCCGGTGGCAGCAGCCGTGCCTTGCCATCGGCATGATAAAAACGCCGGTCGCTAAACAGCCGGGCACAGCCTTGCGGATGTTGAGCATTGATCGGCCACTGTATTGGCGTCAGCGCATCCCACTCGGCATCGCTGAGCTGCGCCAGGCCGCTGATATCGAAGGCGCGTTCGCCGTGGTTCTCAAAGCCGGACAGCGCCGCGTGCTCGCGGAAGATCGCCGCCGGATGGGTCCAGTTAAATGCCTGGGCGAAGCCGAGCCGCTGCGCCACCTGCGCCAGCAACCACCAGTCGGGTTTGGCCTCCCCGGCGGGTGCAACAAATGCGCGCTGGCGGGAAATACGTCGTTCAGAATTGGTCACGGTGCCGTTTTTTTCGCCCCAGCCCTGGGCGGGTAACAGAATATGGGCAAAGACTGTGGTATCCGTTTGCGCCAGCACGTCGGAGACGATCACCAGCGGACAGTTGGCCAGCGCCCGCGCCACGCGGTTGCCTTCCGGCATTGACACCGCCGGATTGGTTCCCATGATCCAGACGGCTTTCACCTCACCTCGCTCAATCGCGTCAAACAGCGCCACCGCGGTCAGTCCGGGCTGGCGCGCCATGGTCGGGCTGTGCCAGAAACGCTGTAAACGATCGCAGTCCGCTTCGTTAAAGCTCATGTGCGCCGCCAGCTGGTTGGCTAAGCCGCCCACTTCACGTCCGCCCATCGCATTGGGCTGGCCGGTGAGTGAAAATGGCCCACAGCCGGGACGGCCTATTTTTCCGCTGAGAAGATGCGCATTAATTATCGCATTGTTATTGTCACTGCCGCTCTGTGACTGGTTGATGCCCATGCACCACAACGTCAGGACACGGTCACGCCGGGCAAACAGCTGATAAAAGGCCACCACCTGCTCCTCGGTCAGATCACAGTGTTCAGCGACCTCGGCAATGCCCCACTGGCTGGCGGCCTGCAGGGTAGTTTCAACGCCGTCCAGATGTGGCAACATCGTCGCATCTATTCCCTGATGCTGCGCCAGCCAGTGCAGTAAGCCCGAAAACAGCGCCGGATCGCTGCCCGGGCGCAGCGGCAGGTGGACATCCGCGATGTCACAGCTGGCGGTGCGACGGGGATCGATCACCACCACCTGCATCTCAGGCCGTTGCTGTTTTGCCTGTTTCAGGCGCTGAAAAATCACCGGATGTGCCCAGGCTGCGTTAGAGCCGACCATGACGATCGCATCGGCCTGATCCAGATCCTCATAACAGCACGGCACCGCATCCGCCCCGAACGCGCGCTTGTAGCCCACCACCGCAGAAGCCATACACAGGCGCGAGTTGGTATCGATATTTGCGACGCCAAGAAAGCCTTTCATCAGCTTGTTCGCCACGTAGTAATCTTCCGTGAGCAGCTGGCCTGAGCCGTAAAAAGCCACCGCCTCTGGGCCATGCTCCGCGATAATCTGCCGGAGTCCATCGGCGGCGGCATCCAGCGCTGCCGCCATGCTGACCGTCTGTTGGTTAATTTGGGGATGCAGTAAGCGTCCTGTCCGGGTCAGGGTTTCCCCCAGCGCCGCCCCTTTAACGCACAGCCGACCGAGATTGGCCGGATGCAGCAGATCGCCACTCACCTGTGCAGATTCGCTGTGATTCAGTGTCACCTCGACGCCACAGCCCACGCCGCAATAGGCACAGGTGGTTTTCATGATGCCTGCGCCATGAGGTTCAGTGGACGGTTGGCGACCCAGACCTGACCGGCTTCCAGTTTCACCGGCCAGCAACGCAGCTGGTGCTGCGGGTTATCCAGACTTTGCCCGTCACGCAGGCGCACGCGCTGTTTGTAGATCGGTGAAATGACCACAGGTTCACCCGCCACATCGCCAAGGATGCCACGGGACAGGACGCTGGCATCGCTGCCTGGCTCGCGATCTTCCAGTGCGTAACAGTCGTTGCCAAAGCGGAACAGCGCAATACGGACGCTGCCATGCCGTGCACCGATTCCCGCACCGGCGGGGATCGCCTCCAGGGAACACACCGCGCTCCAGGGGTCAGCGGGCAGATGCATCAGCGGAATGCCGGTCGCCGTGTGCGGCTGACGCTGGCCGCGTACGCGGGCATAGTGCAGCGTTTCATCCGGGTGATCGCTGTTCACCGTCGCGGTAAACAGCGCCCGCCGCGAGGGTTCAGCCAGCGTGGTCTGCCATTCACACTGGTAGGTGTCCACGACCTGCTGCATCTCCTGCTCCAGCTGCGCCGCGATACCGAGGCTGTCGTTGATCACCACGTCGCGCAGGTAATCCAGTCCGCCTTCCATGTTATCCATCCAGACGCTGGTGCGCTGCAAGCGATCTGCCGTCCGCACGTAGAACATCAGAATGCGATCGACATACCGGATCAGGGTTTCATCATCCAGATCGCTGGCAAACAGCTCCGCATGGCGCGGCTTCATGCCGCCATTGCCGCAAACATACAGATTCCAGCCCTTTTCCGTGGCGATCACCCCAATGTCTTTGCTCTGCGCTTCGGCACATTCGCGGGTACAACCCGAGACGGCCATCTTGATTTTATGCGGTGCGCGCAGGCCCTTATAACGGTTCTCCAGCGCGATGGCGAAGGCCGTCGAATCCTGTACGCCATAGCGACACCAGGTGGAGCCCACGCAGGATTTTACCGTACGCAGCGATTTACCGTAGGCATGGCCGGTTTCAAAGCCTGCCGCCAGCAGGGTTTCCCAGATGTCGGGCAGTTGATCCAGTCGCGCGCCAAACAGGTCGATACGCTGACCGCCGGTGATTTTGGTGTAGAGGTCGTAACGCGCCGCTACTTCGCCAATGGCGATCAGCCCCTGTGGGGTGATCTCACCACCCGGTACGCGCGGCACGACCGAATAGGTGCCATCTTTCTGGATATTGGCGAAGTAACGATCGTTGGTATCCTGAAGCGGCAGATGGGCCGGTTTCAGTAAATAATCATTCCAGCACGAGGCCAGCAGCGACCCAACCAGCGGTTTACAGATCTCGCAACCACAGCCACGTCCGTGGCTCGCCAGCAGATCATCAAAGGTTTTGATTTCATTGATGCGGATCAGGTGGTAAAGCGCCTGACGTGAATAGGCGAAGTGTTCGCAGATATCTTTTTTCACCTCAACGCCCAGGTTTTCCAACTGGAACTCCATCACCTGCTTCACTAATGCCGAACAGCCCCCACAGCCCGTTGCGGCTTTCGTGCAGCTTTTAATGCTGGCCATATCGCCACAGCCGCTCTGCACCGCGCTACAGATATCGCCTTTGCTTACATTGTGGCAGGAGCAGACCTGGGCGCTGTCGGGCAGCGTGGCCACGCCCAGCCCTTTGACCGGAGCGCCGTTCAGCGCAGGCAGAATCAACCCTTCCGGGGAATCCGGCAGCGGCATGGCGTTTAACATCATTTGCAGCAGTGTGGCATAGTCGCTGCTGTCGCCGACCAGTACCCCGCCCAGCAGCAGTTTGCTGTCGGCGCTGACCACGATTTTCTTGTAAATGCCCTTCGGACCATCGGCCCAGTGGTAGCTCAGGCTGCCTGCCGTTTTGCCGTGCGCATCACCAAAGGAGGCGACATCCACGCCCAGCAGCTTCAGTTTGGTGCTCATATCGGCACCGCTGAACCGGGCCGGCTCGTCCGCCAGATGCCCGGCCAGCACGCGCGCCATCTGATAGCCCGGCGCCACCAGACCAAAAATCTGTCCGTTCCACAGGGCACATTCGCCGATGGCATAAATGTCATCGTCGTTGGTCTGGCAGACGTCATTGATCTCAATGCCGCCGCGCGGGCCAACACCAATCCCGGCACTACGGGCCAGCTCGTCACGCGGCCGGATGCCCGCCGAGAACAGCACCAGATCGGTCGCCAGTTCGCCGCCATCGGCAAAGCGTAGCACCAGGCTCCCGTCTGGCTGGGTCTCAATCTGTTCGGTCTGCTTCGAGGTGTGAACCGTCACGCCCAGCGCATCAATTTTCTGCCGCAGCATCAGCGCGCCGCCCTCGTCCAGCTGCACCGCCATCAGGCGTGGCGCAAACTCAACCACATGGGTTTCCAGCCCCAGCTGTTTCAGCGCGTTGGCCGCTTCCAGCCCCAGCAGGCCGCCGCCGATGACCACACCGCGCTGACTTTTGTCGGCACAGGCCGCGATCGCATCCAGATCGTCCAGCGTGCGGTAAACAAAGCAGCGCTCGCCCTCATGCCCCGGCACCGGTGGCACAAACGCCCGTGAACCGGTCGCCAGCACCAGTTTGTCCCAGCACAGTGCTTTGCCGTCGCTGTCGCGCAGGCTGCGCTGTTGCCGATCGATCGCCTCGACCCGGCAACCGCTGCGCAGTTCAATGTCGTGTTGGGCAAAAAAGTCCTCAGCGACCAGCGAGAGCTGCGCGGCATTTTTGCCGGTGAAGTATTCAGAAAGGTGCACCCGATCGTAGGCCGAATGGCGCTCTTCACCGTACACCACGATGTGATAATGCTGATGCAGGCCACGCGCCACCAGCTGTTCCAGAAAATGGTGACTGACCATGCCGTGGCCCACGACGGCTAATACAGGTTTAGAGTGATTCATCGCGGAGTTTCCTGCAGCCTGCGGCTGCGTTTCAGGTTCATCAAGGCCAAACAGGGTATTCATTGAGACCTGCCTGGCGTTATGCAGTGTGTTAAGCAACGCGGCACCCTGCTGGCTGTCGCCATACAACAGCACCCCATTCAGCCGTCCGTGCTGCAGAAAAAGACGTCGATAGTGTCCGGAAAGCGGATCGAAACTGGTGATTGACGGGGCTTCACGAATATCGCCCGCGCTGAACAGCGAAATGCCGCTGACCTTGAGACGCGTGCCGGTGGCTTCGCTGTAGAAATCGGCCTGCGGACAACCGGCCAGCTGCGCTGCCAGTACCTCTGCCTGCGCCAGACAAGGCGCAACCAGACCAAAGGTTTCTCCGCTGATTTCACAGCATTCGCCTACCGCATAAATACCGGCGTGCGCGCTGCGTAACTGCCGGTCCACCAGGATGCCGTGCTGGCAGGGAATGCCCGATGCCTGCGCCAACGCGGTTTCTGGCTGCACGCCAATCGCGATAACGACCTGTTGCGCTGCCAGTTGACGCCCATCGTTAAGCAGCACGGACTGCGGGCCAATTGCGGCGATACTGCTATTCAGCTCACAGCGGATACCGCGCGCGCTGAGCTGAGCCAGCAGTAATTCTCCCGCCCTGGCGTCCAGTTGCCTGTCCAGTAAACGCGACTGACGATGCACCAGCGTCACCTGGCGTCCCTGCGCCCGAAGCGCTGCCGCGGCCTCAATGCCCAGAAATCCGCCACCGGCTACCACGACCGGACCGCTGCCGGCCAGCAGTGCATCCACATCCTCCAGCGTGCGGAAAGCCGTGACGTGAGGCAGATCGATACCTGCCACCTGCGGCATGCGCGGCTGCGATCCGGTCGCCAGAATCAAACGATCCCAGTGCAGCAGGCGCTGCCGGGTCCGCAAGGTGCGCCCAGCCACATCGACCTGCTCCGCCGTTTCTCCGGTCAGTAAGCGAATGCCATGGCGTGCGTACCAGTCAGGGCCGTGAATCAGGATTTGCTCAACGGTTTTTTCGCCGGCCAGCAGCGGCGACAACAGCACCCGGTTATAGTTACCGTGCGGTTCACGGCCAATGACCGTAATGTCATAACGCGTCGGTGCCAGCTGCAACAGCGTTTCCACCGTGTGCATGCCCGCCATCCCATTACCGACCACCAGCAGCCGTTGTCTCATGGTGTAATCCTTACGCCGCCGACGTCTGTTTTTCGTAGAGAAAATGCAGCACTTTCTGGCGTAGCTGGTGATAACGCGCATCCTCTGCCAGCGCCACCCGTGAACGCGGTCGCGCCAGATCGACCTTAAGGATGTCGCCAACCTGGGCGGCCGGGCCATTGGTCATCATCAGGACCCGATCAGAGAGCAGCACCGCTTCATCCACGTCGTGGGTAATCAGTACGATGGTGGTATTCAACTCCTGCTGAATACGCATCACGCTGTCCTGCAGGTGCGCGCGCGTTAAGGCATCCAGTGCACCGAAAGGCTCGTCGAGTAATAAAACACGCGGCTTCATGGCCAGGGCGCGGGCGATGCCGACGCGCTGCTTCATCCCGCCGGAGATCTCACCGGGGCGCTTGTGCATGGCATGGCTCATTTGCACCCGGTTCAGGTTATGCTCGATCCAGTCGTGCATCTCCGCCTTATGCATCTTGCCTTTGAAGACCTGCTGCACCGCCAGCTCCACGTTCTGAAACGCCGTCAGCCACGGCAGCAGAGAGTGGTTCTGAAATACCACCGCCCGCTCAGGGCCAGGGCCGGTCACTTCTCGGTTATCACACAGCAGCACGCCGCTGGTGGGTCGGGTTAAGCCCGCAATCAGGTTCAGCAGGGTTGATTTACCGCAGCCGGAATGACCGATCAGGCTCAGGGTTTCCCCCTGATGGATATCGAAACTGACGTTATCGAGCGCCAGGAAATCCCCGCCGGAGGTGGTAAAGCGCTGGCTGACCTGCTGTACACGAATGATAGGTTGCATGATGTTCTCCTTATTTATCCCAGCTAAAACGACGCGCCAGCAGCATCAGTCCCTGCTCAAGCAGCAGGCCAACCACGCCAATCAGCAGAATGGCAATCAGGATGTTTTCCACGTTCAGATTGTTCCATTCGTTCCAGATCCAGAAGCCAATCCCCAGACCGCCGGTCAGCATCTCGGCCGCAACAATCACCAGCCAGGCAATGCCAATGGAGAGGCGTACGCCGGTAAGCACGGCAGGCAACACGGCAGGAAACAGGATGCGGCGCATAACGGTCCATTCGGAGAGCTGCAGCACGCGCGCCACGTTGAGGTAATCCTGCGGGATGCGCTGCACGCCTTCAGCGGTGTTGATGATCATCGGCCAGATCGAACAGATAAAAATGGTCCAGCTTGAGGCCGGTTCCGCGCGCTGGAACAGCAGCAGGCCGATAGGCAACCAGGCCAGCGGGCTGACCGGGCGCAGCAAGGCGATGATGGGATTGAACATCCTTGCGACAAAGGTGAAGCGACCCAGCAGAAAGCCAGCGGGAATGCCCACCAGCGCCGCCAGACCAAATCCAACAGCCACACGTTGCAGCGAGGCCAGGACGTTCCAGCCGATGCCCTGATCGTTGGGGCCGTTGTTATAAAAGGGATCGGCGAACAGAATTTTAGCCGCCTCCCAGGTGGCGTAAGGCCCGGGAAAGCCCTGGCTGTACAGCGCGGCGATCTGCCACACCAGAAGCAGGAGCAGAACGCCGCACAGCACCGGAATTGCGCGCTGTAACAACGGACGTAAGCGCGCAGGCGGTCGTACTTTTTTAGGCGTAACCTGAAGGGGAACTACCGTTGCCTGGCTGGGCGCGGTTACCGGCTGCGCCAGTGGACGAGTCTGGGTTTTCATCACGGCCTCTCTTAACGTTTAATAGCGAAGCTGGCAGCGTAGGCGGCTGGATCGCTGCCATCCCATACTTTGCCGTCGATTAAGGTGCTGCTGCGCATGTCGCTGCCGGGCAGCGTGACGTTGCCGACCGCGCTGGCAGCCTGTTTGTAGATATCAATACGGTTGATCTGCTTCGCGACCGCCAGGTAATCCGGATCGCTGTTCACCATCCCCCAGCGCTTCAGCTGAGTCAGGAACCACATGCCATCAGAGAGATAAGGAAAGCTGACGCTACCGTCGTGGAAAAAGCGCATGGCGTGGGGGTCCTGCCATTTTTGACCCAGCCCGTTTTCGTACTGACCCAACATGCGTCCTTCCAGGATTTCGGGTTTGGTGTTGATCCAGGCCCGCCCGGCCAGCACCTGGGCCGTTTCACGGCGGTTATCGTCCGACGCATCGATCCAGCGGGCGGCCTCCAGCACCGCGGCAGTGAGTGCACGGGCCGTATTCGGGTTGGCGTTGACCCACTCAGCGCGGGTGCCGAGGATTTTTTCAGGGTGATCCGGCCAAATCTGCTGGCTGGTAGCGGCGGTAAAGCCGATATTGTCGCTGATGGCGCGTTGGTTCCACGGCTCGCCGACGCAGAAGCCGCTCATGTTGCCAATCTTCATATTCATCACCATTTGCGGCGGCGGCACCACGACGGTGCGCACATCGTCAAAGGGGTTGATTCCGGCATTGGCCAGCCAGTAATAGAGCCACATGGCGTGAGTGCTGGTGGGAAAGGTATGGGCGAAGGTGAAGCTGCCTTTCGCCTGGCCGTCGATGGCCTTTTTCAGGCTTGCACCGTCGGTTACCTGCTGGGCTTTAAGCTGGTTCGACAGAGAGATGGCCTGACCGTTGTTGTTCAACGTCATCAGGTTCGCCATATCATGCTGGGGACCGGCGACGCCCAGTTGCAGGCCATAGATCAGACTGTAGAGCACATGTGCGGCATCCAGCTCACCCGAGGTGAGTTTGTCGCGCACTGCCGCCCAACTGGCTTCTTTGCTGGCCTGCAGCGTCAGACCATATTTCTTGTCAAACCCTTTAACCGAGGCCATCACCACCGGCGCACAGTCGGTGAGGGGAATAAAGCCGACGCGCACGGTCGGTTTTTCTGGGGCATCGGAACCCGCCGCCCACACTGCGTTGCGCAATCCCGGCAATAGCCAGAGTCCACCGACGGCTGCGCCGGATAACAGCAGTTGACGACGAGAAAGTGAAACTGGCGATTTGCTCATCTTTGCCACCCTGAAGAGATAAAAAAAAGGCGTCCTCCCCACTGCTCTCACAGGGGGATGGACGCCTTTATCCAAAGCACTCGCTCTACCGCCGTTGGCAAAGCAAATACACATACTCATTAAGGTAAAGCAAACCGCGTGCCAGAGTGATGAGTGCGGTCAAAACAGCCTTGTGCGGGCCTGCGCGATGGTTTTTTAACCGTTTTTGCACGGTAGTGACGCAGATCACGCACAAGCGTTGTGCAGCTAACACTTTCGGGTTAGCGCTTCACCGTGGCGGCAACCGTTACGATCGCCTGGGCGATTTCCGGTAAGCGTTTGTTCTGGTCCATCGCGCTTTTGCGCAGCATTTGCCACGCGTTTTCTTCGCTCAGGCCATGCTGCTGCATTAACCAGTTTTTTGCCTGGTCGAGTAACTTGCGCTCTTCCAGCGTGGCGCGCATCGCGGCCAGCTCGTTAGCCTGGCGCTGCAGGCGTTGGGACTGTTCACCAATCAACGACAGTAACGATCGCCCGAGCTGGGGAGCGAGCCCCTCGCTGTTGAGGGCAGCAGGCTGATTCTCCAGCCAGTCTGCGCCTGAGACATAGAGGGTAAAATTGCAGCCTGACTGCGCCACACTTAAGGGCTCACCGGCCTGATGCTGTGCCAGGGCGATAGCGTCACGGCAGCGCGACATCAGCACGGCAGAGAGTTGATCCTCCAGCGACTTCATCTGATCGAGGCGCTCCGAAAGCAGTGAGAACCAGTGCAGTGCACCGCTGTCGTCGCGTCTGCCATCGGTGCAGGCGATGCGCCGTAGCCGTTCGATTTCCCGACCTGGTTGGGCCAGAGGCTGCCAGCTGAGAAGCACCGCCTCATCCGCAAACTGCTGAAAGGTTTTGAAGTTTTGTTCCTGCGCTTCGATTAACGCCACCATCGTACTGCGCTGTTCGGCACTAAACTGTCCGGCCGCAAATCCGGCGGCACCCTGTGCCCGCTCCTGTCCGGTCAACTCCTTGCCCTGCATAAAGCTAAACAGGGCAATGAGTGCCCGGGTAATTTCCGGATGGCTGGATGTGTCGGCGGCTTCAAAGACCAGATTGAGCAAACTTCGGATAACAGGGCTAAACGCCATCATGGCCTGCGCGTGGGTAATCTTCAGGCCAGCGATCTGCTGGCGCAGCGCGGGCAATTCTGCCAGTGCCTGCAAGGCGGCGGCTATCAGGTTGCAGAACCGGCTGTATCCCGGCTGTGCCTCCGCCCTGGGTAATGCCTGACAAAAGGCAAGCTGACTGCGGCTGACATCCTGTTCACTCGCCTCACGCTCCTCGCCATACAGCCGACCCTGTGAGCAAATCCACAGGTTGCTGGCACCGCGTTCGCGCTGTAGCTGATGGACTAATTCACTCACCGTGGTAATTAATTTACCGGTCTGGCGAAGTCGCTCCAGACTGGCGATATCGCTTTGCCGTGAGGCCTGCAACCAGCTCAGTGCGTCATCCATTGCTCATCTCTCTCAATGCAAAAAAAGAATAAAGCAAAAGCCATGCCGCTTCCGGTTCACCGTCCCTAAAGATTGTGACGCGTAAACAATGACCGTTTTCATTACCGGCCAGGCATTGCGTGCCATTAAGTCGTTAAGAACGCTTACTCTTTTTTTGCCTGTCATCTGAATGTGACATTATGCAACCGGCTTGTCAGGCGGCCCTGACAACGTCCGCTTTCTCTGCGATTCAGGGGCGGCGGAACCGGCGCATCAGAGCGGTGGGATAAGAAGATGATGAACGCGTATTACCATGCTATATCATTGGGTGCAATGGTTTGAATTCTCAAAAGTCTTAGGTAGACTGAGCGCGGTACAGGATGAATGTCATTTGCCCGTTTATCTTACCGGCTTGCCTACCCGTCTGCGCTTCCCCCGTGAAGGTGAACGGTCGTGTTCTGATGAACAACATGCAGGTATATTGATAATATCGTGAGGAAAATGGTGAAAAATAATTTAGCGTTTATCCTGTCAGTTGGACTGTTATTGTCCGGCTGCAAAACGCCACCGCCCTCGGTGAATGATGACACGCTGGTCACCAGTGATATTCAAGGCGTGAAGCTGGTACACCGCCATGCGGTAGCTGCCCCGACAACCTTTACGCCCGTTAATCAAACCTGGCGCGCCCTGTATAACGCGTCGGTGATGACCCAACCTGACTACGGCGGCAAGGTCGTCCGTTATCTTGAAGCTGGAAAACCTTTTGAGGTCCTCGGCAGCGTCGAGAACCACTGGCTGGCCATTGCCGATAAACCGGACGGGATGTTAACCGGTTACGTGCCGTTAAAGGCGGGCGTGGAAACGCATCGTTACGATGACACCTTACGCAATGACCGTCCGCGTCCGCGGAAAACGAAACAAGTGTGCGTTGACGTCGGGGGCGACAGCAAAGCCTGCCGTACTACCGCGACGGCGACCTGGATTCTGAACTAATGAAATTTAACACCTGCCGTGCTGGGCACTCTGCCAGAAACGCTACCTGTCGCGGGAAAAACACACAGTAATGAGCGTGGAATCATCACCGCGAGAGGTTACGACCTCGGGTACCGAAAATCTTTTACTTAACGCTGCCGCGCCACTGCTGAATGCGGTGGTGCAAATTCGTCAGGCCGCGACTCATGATGACCCGGCGGGTTTACGTCAGTCGCTGATGGATGAGGTGCGCGTATTTGAGCAACGCTGTAAGCAGGCGGGCCTGCCGTTTGAAATGATCATTGGTGCGCGTTACTGCATCTGCAGCGCTCTGGATGAGGCCGCCGCGCAAACGCCCTGGGGCACGCGCGGCGTCTGGTCCGGAAACGGCATGCTGGTTACGTTTCACAATGAAAGCTGGGGCGGTGAAAAATTCTTTCAGCTGCTGTCCCGTATCTCGCAAAGCCCGCAGCAGCATCTCTGGCTGCTGGAAATCATTCATTACTGCCTGTTATTAGGTTACGAAGGTCGCTACCGGGGCAGTGAAAAAGGCCGGGCACAGTGCGACAGCCTGCGGGCACGGTTAAAAGTCCTGATCGATGAAACCCGCGCCCAGCAGAGCACCGATTCCCCTCCGCTGGTGCAGGTGCATCCGCTGGTCAGCACGCTTGCACGTCCGATGGTGCCGCTCTGGGCCTGTGCAATGCTCGTCGCCCTGATTGGCTGCCTGATTTACAGCGGGCTAAACTGGCGGCTGGGCAATGCGGCCGAGCCGCTGCTGCGAAGCCTGTATAACATGCCGTTGCCGCAAATCACGGTAAATCGCCGCCCTTCTTCGCCTCAGGCCCTGCTCGATTTGCGCCAGCGGCTCAATGATGTGATCGCCGCCGGTCAACTGGAAGTCAGTGACGGTGCCTTTGGCAGCAAGGTCATTATTCCTGCGGACAAGCTGTTTGCCGAGCAAGGCACGGTGATCAACCCGGTGGGCCGGGCCATTCTGGCGCGGGTCTCCAGCGCGATGAAAGATGTTAAGGGCACGATTCTGGTGTCGGTGTTTACCGATGATAAACCCGTGGACGGCAGCCGTTTTGCCTCCAGCTATGAATTTTCTTTTGCCCGGGCACGTGCCGTCAGCCAGCTGCTTCAGGTTCAGCTTGCCGATGCGCATGTGATCCGCTCGGAAGGACGCGGTGACAGTGATCCCCTGCTGCCCAACGACAGCAGCGAAAACCGGACCCGTAACCGACGGGTTGAAATCACGCTGTTTGCCGCACCTGAAACACTGAGCACTCACCAAGGAACACACTGATGCGCGCTTCATTTCGTTTATTTTTAACGCATCGGCTGCTGTGGAGCTTTATCGGCGTCACGGCACTGAGTTGCCTGTTGTGGATGCTGGGGCCGCTTATTGCGTGGGATGAAACCCGCCCGCTTGAGCCTGCCCTGCACCGCGAGATCGCGGTGAGCATCCTTTATCTGCTTTGGATCGTGCTTCAGCTGATCCCTGCGGTTTACCGTGCCTGGTATAACAGCCGTCTTCTGGATCGGCTGCAGGTCGTAGAAAGCGACGATCCCGCCGAGCGTCAGGCGACTGAAGCGCTGCTGAGCCAGCGTTTCAGCGACGCGGCCATGCGCCTGAAACGCACCCATTTTGGTCGCCGTCAGGGCAGCCTGTGGGCACGCATCAACGCCAACTATCTCTACCAGTTGCCTTGGTATCTGATGATTGGCGCGCCCGGTGCCGGTAAAACCACCGCGCTGCTGAATGCCGGACTGAAGTTCCCTCTTACCGATACCTTTGGTCACGAGGCGGTGCGCGGCGTCGGCGGCACACGTCATTGCGACTGGTGGTTTACCGACAGTGCTGTACTGATCGATACCGCCGGGCGCTATGCGCTTCAGGAAAGCCAGCGCGCCCGCGACGCCAGCGAGTGGCAGAGCTTTATTAATTTGCTGAAGCGCTATCGTGCCCGGCAGCCGATTAATGGCGTCATCATGACCATCAGCGTGGCAGATTTGCTGAGCGATTCCGCCGAGGCGCGTTTTGAGCAGGCCAACGCCCTGCGCGAACGCCTGACCGAACTGCATCAGCACACCGGCATTCACTTCCCCGTGTATATCATGCTGACCAAAACCGACCTGCTGAAAGGCTTCATGAGCTACTACGGCACACTGGATAAAGCCCGACGCGATGCTATCTGGGGATTCACCTTCCCCTGGGACGCCGGCAAGCCGAATAAGCAGGACTGGCACCCGCATTTTGACCTGCAGTTTACGCAGTTAGCCCAGAAGCTGCAGTTGCAGCTGGCCGATCAGATGACCCACGAGCGCGATCTGAATGAGCGGGCAGAGTGTTTCCTGTTTCCGCAGGAGTTCTCGTCTCTGCGCCCGCTGCTCAGCGAATATCTGGATATCGTGTTTTCTCAGCGTGCTGACACCGTTGCCTGGAATCCGCGCGGCCTGTTTTTTACCAGCGGCACTCAGGAAGGATTACCTTTTGACCGTGTCATGGGCGAGTTGAGCCGCAAACTGCAGCTGCGCCAGGCCGGTTCCCATTCTATTGCCGCCTGGGATCGCGTTAACCGCAACAGCCCCATTCCCGGTAATAAAGGCCAGAGCTTTTTCATTCGCGATCTGCTGAGTAATCTGGTGTTTAAAGAGAGCGGCCTGGCGGGCAGCAACCGCCGCTGGGAATACCGTAATCAGCTTTTACACTGGATTGGCTACGGCATGCTGGCCGGTGCGCTGGTGATCATGAGTGGGTTATGGTTGGTGAGCTACTATCAAAACCAACATTATCTGCAGCAGGTTTCGGCGCGAATGCCGGTTATCTCACAACAAAGTCAGCAGGTGATACATCAGCCTGCTGATAATATTTTTGATCTGCTACCCTTTCTGAATAACCTGGTGAAGTTGCCTGTGTCCGACCAGTTTTCTCTCGATAATCCGCCGCTTACTATGCGAGCGGGGTTATACCGGGGAAATCAGGTCAGCGATGCCGCCTGGGCGCTTTATCAAAATGCGCTTAAGTCTTTATTACTGCCGCGCGTTGCTCAGCAGATCACCAACCTGCTGCGTAACGACCCAGGTGATGATAACGAATACAGCCGTAACGCGCTGCGGGCCTATCAGATGCTGTACCAGCCACGAAATTATGATGGGGAATTTCTCCGCGCCTGGCTGCTGCAGAATCTGCAGCGTTCGTTACCGGATAAGGTCAGCGCCCGTGATTTGCAGCAGTTGGACTGGCATTTGAGTCAGTTGCTGGATCAGCAAATTCAGTCTTCGCCGTATGCGCGCGATAACGCGCTGATGTTGGGCAAGCTGGCTGATAATTTAAACCATGCAGGTGACAGCAATACCCTGCTGGCCGTCGCGCCCCGTAAAGCACAGCGCCTGACGACGCATAACCCATAATGGCGAGGTGAACATGCCTGCATCTCTGGCCCCTGGCTGGTACGGCAAATTGCCCTCGACGGGGGACTTTTTGCATCATCGGTTAACCGAGCAGCTTATTGCCCCCTGGAACCACTGGTTTCAGCAAGGCCTGGTGCACTGGCATCACCAGGACGGTGCGGTCAATGCCGACTTTTTACGCGCCCCGGTATGGAATTTCGTATTACCGATCACCCCAACCCGCAATCAGGTGCAGATGGGTTGTCTGCTGCCCTCCTGCGATCGGGTCGGACGCGCCTGGCCGCTGCTGGCGCTGCTGAGCTTTCCCCTGGCCCAGTGGCATCCGGCGCAGCTGACCATCTCTGGCGACTGGTTTCAGGAACTGGGTGCCACGCTGCTGAGCGCCGTGGCGCAGCGCCTCACACCGGCCCAGCTGGAGCAGCAGATTCAGGCGCTGACGCCGCTGATGATCCCGGTACAGCAGCACTCCGATATTATGGATGTAATCGGTTTCCACGATTTGCCTTGCACCCTGAGCTGGCAGGAAGTCGCCGAACGTTTCGACCCTCAGCAACACATTAGTTACTGGTGGAGCAATCGCAGTGACGGTTTCGTTCATGCCACACACAAGCATAGCGGCAACCTCACAGCAGAACTGTTCTCATTACTGTTTAATCCGGCGGCAGGTGCACAGCCGGGACGCAATGGCCTCTATCCACCGATGTTTGAGTGAGGCGTTGCTACTGTCCTCCATGACGGGATAACTCATGCAATTTACCATCGTACAATGCACGTCTGATATTCCGGTGAAAACCGTCACCTTTCATCCGCCGGGCGGCACCATTGGCCGCAGCCAGGATAACGACCTGGTGTTACCGGATGAAGCCCGTTCTATTTCGCGTCTGCAGGCGCTGGTGCACCTGTCAGGCGAAGGCGAATGCCGTTTGACCAATCAGGGCAGCGTTACGCCTGTCGAACACAACGGTGTGCCACTTAAGCGCGGCATGCAGGTGCACCTCAAGCACGGTGACGCACTGCGCATTGGTGACTACGCCATTGACGTGCGCGATCCGGCGTATCACGGCGTGAACAGCGATCCTCTGGCGTTTTTTTCCCATGCCGCCACGCGTAGCAATCCGCTGGATATTCCCGAACATGCGGAGGTGGAGGAAGTCACAGAAGAGCCTGTACCGAAGCGTCCTGAACGTCGCGGCGACGCCAGGCTGGCGATCGATCCCCAGATTAGCGAAACTTTTCATGCGCCCTTTGCCGCCGGGCTGGATCAGGACAAGCTGGTGGCGGCGCTGCTGGACGGAATGGGGCTGAAAAACGGCCACAATACGGTGATCAGCGAAGAGCAAATGCGCACTACAGGCCGGATGCTAAGCCTGTTCTCTCAAGGTACGGTTGCCCTGCTGTCGTCGCGTTCCATTCTGAAACGTGGCGTCAAAGCCGAAATGACGATGATCCTGAACGAGGCCAACAATCCCTTCAAAATTCTCCCCTCAGGCAAAACCGTCTTGATGCAGATGTATCAAAGCCAGATGCCGGGCTTTATGCAGCCCGAACAGGCCGTGCGCGATGCGTTGGTCGATCTGCAGGCGCATCAGTTGGGCATGATTGCCGGGATACGCGCGATTATCGCCGCGATGCTGCAGTCGTTTAATCCTCAGGGGCTGGAAGAACAGGCGCGCGCGGACGGCGCGGTGTCGAAAACCCCCTTTTCCCCCTTTAAAAAAGCTGCCCTGTGGGACTATTTTACCCGCCGCTACCAGCGTACCGCCGGGGAAATCGAAGACGATTTTCACACGCTGTTTGGGGAAGCCTTTCTTCATGCCTATGACATGGAAGTGAATCAGTACAAAGACTCACAGACGCGCACGGATGACGCATGAATATCGCCTTTGCCAGTCAGTATCAGCAGGGGCTGCGCGCCGATAATCAGGATCGAACCGGCGTCATAGTGGATGAACGCAAAGCCTGCTTTGTGGTGTGCGACGGCGTGGCTGGCTTGCCCGGCGGCGACCAGGCGGCGCAGCTGGTGTGCGATGTCCTGATTGAACAATTACTCACCTGCGACCAGGTGACGCCAGCCCTTACCCGTCAGGCGGTTGAAAAGTGCCGATCATTACTTGAAATAGCCCAGGGTAATAATCCGAATTTTTCCACCATGTGCACCACGCTTGCCGGCCTGTTTATCGACCGTACGCGACAGCGCGCATGGTGGGCGCACGCGGGTGACAGCAGGGTTTATCACTTCCGTCACGGGGTGCTGAATGAGGTCACGCGTGACCACAGTCTGGCGCAAAAGTTAAGCGATGCGGGCTATGAAAATACCGGAATTAACAGTAATTTACTCTATAATGCGCTCGGCATAGAACCTGCCCATCCGGTGAGCTTCTCTGACGAAATCATGCTGGAAGATGGCGATGCGTTTTTAGTCTGCAGCGACGGTTTCTGGCTCAACCTGACCACCAAAGAAATGGAGCAGGCGCTGCGCATGGTAAATGCCTGTGACGAGTGGCTGATGTTAATGGAACAGGCGGTGAGCCGCGACGTAAAGAAAGACAACCTTAGCGCACTGGCCGTATGGATTGGTGAGCCGCAAGATGCCACCCTGCTTTATACGCTGGCCGATTCCGCGCGTTTTCTGCCATCAGGTTATTGATTAAAGGAATTCTATGAAATTGTGGTTGCCCGCTATAGCCACGTTGTTTATGGCCTTTACTGCGCAGGCGGAAAATTATCGCGTGGTGTATTCACCCAGTCTTGAACTGGAAGTGTATATCGACAACGTTGCGGGCAAAACGCCGGATGAGTGGTGCCAGGAAACGCTGCCGCTGCGTATTGTGTCGGGTAAAGGTCAGGATGCTGAGGTTTTAAAAACGTTTTTGCCGCGCGTGGGCACGCTGTTAGCCAATCAGTGTAACGATCTGGACGTGCTACCCTGGCAAATGACCAATAGCGAGGGCAACGTGCTGGCCAGCGGCAGCGCCAGCAAATTGCAGAACTGGCGACTGATTGTGAATACCGATGCCAAAGCCACTGCCCCGGCACAGAGTGCGGTCTCGCCCAGCCTGTCGCGTCCGGCAGATGGCACGCCGCTGCAGCATTTCGCCTTACCAAACGGCTGTCGTTTTCGCACGGCCTGGGACGCGCGTGGACTGGCTATGTTTGTGCCTGACATCGGTAAACAGCAGTGCTCCGCCGAGGGCTGGCTGGAAGGTAAAAGTGACATAACCCTGAGCGGTGGCGCGCAACCGCAGACGCTTGCGATCAGCTTTTATCAGGGCTATCCCATTGCCAACCTGACGCTATCCGACCAGCATCTGCAAATTGTGGACGTCAATAACCAGCGCATGATTCTGGCCCGTTCCGATGCGCCAGACAGCTGGATGGTCTTGCCCTTTGATGTACAGCAGCATCTGTGGCGTTTTGACGGAACCTTATTGATCAAAGCCGATAAAACGGCGGCACAGCAGAATGCCAGCGCGCTGACCTCGCGCATTACTGCTCTGCGCAGCCGCTGGGCGACCGGTATGACATCGTCGCAAAAAGTGAATGTGTTACTTGTTGACGCCTTACGCGCGGATCGGGTCGATCCTGCTGAAGGTGCATGGCGTAACATCCATTAATTACCGCGTAGCCTGACAAGCAGGCCCCGTTCAGAGAGTCTATTATGTCGGCAAATGACAGTCAGAAAACAATACCGAATGCCTTGCCTGACGGATATCGTTTTAACGAGTTCGAAATTAAAGAGGTGATTGGCGGCGGCGGTTTCGGCATTGTCTACCGTGCATGGGATCACCAACTCGAACGCACGATTGCGATTAAAGAGTACATGCCGGTGTCGCTGGCGGTAAGAACCGAAGACTTATCACTGGCGCTGCGCGGTGAACGGTTTCAAAAGCTGTTTAACGCGGGCCTGAACAGCTTTATTCAGGAAGCCCGACTGTTGGCGCGTTTTAACCATCCTGGTTTACTTCACGTCCTGCGCTTCTGGGAACAGAACGGCACTGCCTACATGGGCACGCTCTACTACAACGGCATGACGTTAAAAGAGTGGCAGGTCACCAGCCATGAGGCGATTTCAGAAGCCTGGATACGTCGTCTGCTGCCGCCGCTGTTAGGCGCTATCAACACCATTCATCAGGCGGGCTACCTGCATCGGGATATCTCGCTGGATAACATCCAGATTCAGGAAAATCAGCTGCCGGTGCTGCTCGACTTTGGCTCCGCCCGTAAAGAGATTGGCAACCTTTCCGACGAAACTGAAATCATGCTCAAACCGGGTTTTGCGCCCATTGAGCAGTACAGTGAAGAAGGCGAAAGTGAACAGGGTCCGTGGACGGACATTTATGCGCTGGGCGCCGTGTTGCATACGTTGATTACAGGCTCTCCGCCGCCGGTCAGCGTGGTGCGCTGCATTGAAGATAATTACCAACCGCTGGTGGCACGTAAACCGCAGGGCTACTCGCTGCCGCTGCTGCACGCGATTGACTGCGCGCTGACGATGAAGCCCCACGATCGCCCGCAGAACATTGATGAGTTTGCCGCGCTGATTGATTTGCCCGTCAGCGACGTTGAGGCGGTGGTGAACAGCCTGCAACAGCGTAATGATGAGCAGTCTATCAGCGACGCCGCGTCAGCCGAGACCGTGCCACCGGTCGTGTTAGCGATGAATCACGGTGCGACGATGGCCGAGCCGTTAACCGGACGCAACGTACGTCGCCTGTCGCCGGGATTACTCGCGCTGGCTGGCGTCGCGATGATTGCGGTGGCGGTAGTAGTCTGGATTGAGAATACGCGTACGCCTGCTGCTTCGCTCGTTGATAAGAGCCATGCGTTACCGGCTACCGGCACGGTACCCGCCGGTCTGGCGATGGTCTATCTTAAGCTCACCAGCGACGAACAGGTGGTGCTGAACGGTCAGCCCGTTGCGGTACATGCCAGCAGCAACGGTTTTGCGGTGTTGAATCTGGCCGCCGGTCAGTACCGTATTGACGTGCGGGCCGGGAACCGGCTTCGCAGTCAGTCACTTCTGATTGATAAACCCGGCACCTGGCTGATTAATCCCACCAATTAATTCGGTGCCAGCCTGGATCGGTGCATGGTTCAGGCCTGCTTCAGCCAGTCTTGTTGCAGCGCACGTACCTGATGCGCCAGGCGGATCAGATCGTCCTCTTCCATTCCGCGTTTGGTCAGCTCTTCTTCCAGCGAGAAGAGATACTGGGCATTTGAACCCAGCGGCCCGGTCGCCGCAGCAATTAACGGCGCAACCGCCTGCGGACAGGTATCATCCTCATACAGCGGATGGCGGGGGTCCATAATAAACACCAGGGCAGAAACGCGACGTCCGTCTTCCAGCGTCAGCTCACACCAGGTCGGCAAATAGCACCCGGTGATCATTTCACGTTTCCACAGCAGTTCCAGTTCGTCGTGCAGACGTTCTTCCGGCAGGCGAAACGCCAGCCCACGGGTAATACCGCCCTCTTTCAACGCCAGCATACGTCCCGGATGCGAAGCCGTGCCGCGCCCGGCAGTCAGGCGTAAGCAAAAGGCGCGATGCCAGCCGTCCAGCGACGCCGACGCAACTTCATCAGCTTCAAAAACCGGGTTCCACATCAGAGAACCGTAGCCGAAGATCCATACCGGGCTGTGATCGGGCCGACAGGCCAGGGTTGCCGCCAGCGATGCCGCGCGCTGTTCACAACTCCACAGGAGTGTCTCCTCAATATCACCAAATGATGTTTTACAATCCGCTTTTAATAAGAATTCCCGGGTTAGCAATGCGACCTCCTCGACTTTCACCACGTCCTGTGTAAGTGGCTCCTCTGCTCTGTTATGTTCAACATTCACTAATTTACGCTCTGTTCATTAAACTGACATTAATTATTAACACAATCAGTTGCAAGCAAGAGTCGGAGTAGAAAGTAAAAATTTGCCTATATTGCGGTATTAACAGAAAGGTTAATTGCACACCAAAAGGATATTTTAAAAAAACAGGAGATGTAACAGCCCGTTATTACAGGTTGCTTGCGCGCCGTCTGAATGGCTTAGCGGATGAAAAATAACGTAAAAAGGGTTACCCGCTAATGACCGTATATAGCCAGATTAACGAGCAAGGTTGTTGCGTTAAATGACCGTTTCGGCGTGAAATAAAGCCGTAAATACCTGCACGCACCGAGACAGAAAAATGCCTTCCCGTCCATGGGAAAGACTACAGGACGACGCGGAGTGACCTGACGTTCGCGTGATAATGGCGCTGGGCACTACTTTTTAGGATGCCATTTATCATCATCGCCTTTCTGGTATTGATGTTTTACCGCCGACCAGGCCACCTTGTGCGCCACCTCTTCACGGGATTCATCACCGCGACGGTCATCGGGATGCTTGTACTCTGTCCAGGCGTGGTTAAAAGCCTGCTGATAGATGTCCTGAGCATGTGCAGGCAAAACGTTTTTCACACTCTCGGGAAGGTCGTTTCGGTTAGCGTAAGGCATCATGTCTCCTCAGTTAACAAGCGAATTTATAAGCCTGGCGTAGATGAGTGAAAATGCAAACCCGCACTTATTACCGCCTTTACGGGTTTCGCCTTCAATGGCAGCTTAACGACAACCTTCCCTGAACTTTTATCTTGATAAAATCCAGGATAATGCCGCAGCCGCTTGATGTTTGTTACTGATTTAGTAAATAAAATCCCCAATAAGATAAAGTTATCCGCCTTTCAGGCAAAATCCCTTTAAAAGTAAAAAGCGGTAAATTTTTACATTAGGTGCGATTGAAAAGTTAAACTGCGTAACCTATAAGTTTCAATGTAATGGTGGGTAAATGAATTACCCCTTTTATTCAGCAGAGAGGATGGTGAATGCCTTCACATGAAAAAACACGTCACAAAGAGTTTTCACTGATACTTCCCCTTATTGCCCTTGGCATACTCTATTTTTTTAATGCACAAACCTCACTGCCCATCGTGGTTGGTATTAACTTACTCGCGCTGGTGGCGATTCTTAGCAGCGCCTTCAGCGTGGTGCGCCATGCGGATGTTCTGGCGCATCGTCTCGGTGAACCCTATGGCTCGCTGATTCTCAGCCTGTCGGTGGTCATTCTTGAAGTCAGCTTAATCTCGGCGCTGATGGCAACCGGTGATGCCGCGCCCGCCCTGATGCGCGATACACTTTATTCCATCATCATGATCGTGACCGGTGGTCTGGTCGGCTTTGCGCTACTGCTGGGCGGGAATAAGTTTGCTACGCAGTACGTGAATCTGGCCGGGGTAAAACAGTACCTGATTGCCATTTTTCCGCTGGCCATCCTGGTGCTGGTGTTCCCGAATGCGTTACCCGGAGGGAACTTCACGACGGCCCAGGCACTGCTGATTGCCGCGATCTCCGCTGCGATGTATGGCGTTTTCTTGTTAATCCAGACTAAAACCCATCAGAGCCTGTTTGTGTATGAGCATGAAGATGAAAGCGATGATGGCGATCCCCATCACGGTAAACCCTCTGCCCACAGCAGCGTCTGGCACGCTATCTGGTTGATTATCCATCTGATTGCGGTCATTGCCGTGACCAAGATGAATGCCAACCCGCTGGAGCATTTACTGAGTGAGATGAACGCGCCTAAGCAGTTTACCGGCTTTCTGGTGGCGTTATTGATTCTGTCGCCAGAAGGACTGGGGGCGATCAGAGCGGTGTTGATGAACCAGGTCCAGCGCGCCATGAACCTGTTCTTTGGCTCGGTGCTGGCGACCATTTCACTCACCGTACCTGCCGTCTCGATCATCGCAACCCTGACCGGACAAGAGTTGGTGTTTGGCCTGGAGCCACCGCAGATGGTGATTATGATTGCGTCACTGATTCTGTGTCAGCTCAGCTTCTCGACTGGCCGAACCAATGTCCTGAACGGCGCGGCCCATCTGGCCTTGTTTATCGGTTACCTGATGACAATCATGCTGTAACCTGCTGACCTGAGACGAAAAAAAAGAGCGAATTGTCGCTCTTTTTTATTTTGTGCAGGCAGCTTAGTTACTGGTGTCCAGCGCCGGGAAGCTCTTGACCAGATCATCAATGGCTTTCATCTGCACCAGGAAAGGCTCCAGCTTATCCAGTGGCAGCGCCGACGGGCCATCACACTTCGCACTGTTCGGTTCCGGGTGGGCTTCGATAAACAAGCCTGCAATCCCCACCGCCATACCGGCACGGGCCAGTTCGGCCACCTGAGCACGGCGACCACCGGAGGCAGCACCGAAGGGATCGCGGGTTTGCAGCGCGTGCGTTACGTCGAAAATGACCGGCGAGTTGTGGGTCACGTTCTTCATTACGTTAAAGCCCAGCATATCCACAACCAGGTTGTCATAGCCAAAGTTACTGCCACGATCGCACAGAATCACTTTGTCATTTCCGCCTTCGGTAAACTTATCGACGATGTTGCCCATCTGGCTCGGACTGACAAACTGTGGCTTCTTCACGTTAATGACCGCACCGGTTTTCGCCATCGCCTCAACCAAATCGGTCTGACGCGCGAGGAAGGCTGGCAGCTGAATCACATCAACCACATCAGCAACGGGCTGCGCCTGCGCTGCTTCATGAACGTCCGTGATGATTTTCACGCCAAACGCCTGCTTCAGCGCCTGGAAAATCTTCATGCCCTCTTCCAGGCCAGGACCACGGTAAGAGTGAATAGAGGAACGGTTAGCTTTGTCAAAAGACGCTTTGAACACGTAAGGAATGCCGAGTTTGTCGGTCACTTTTACATAGTGCTCGCAGATGCGCATGGCGAGATCGTAGGATTCCAGCACGTTCATGCCGCCGAAGAGAACAAATGGCAGATCGTTTGCGACCTTGATATCACCGATACTGACGACTTTCTGTGTCATGCCCTTTCCTTATCTGGGGTGACGCTTAATGCAGCGTCACGCGTTTTTGTTCGATTGCGTGAATCTGAACTTTGATCATCTCGCTGACCGGGTCTTCAGGACACTGTTCAACGAAGTAGGTTAAGTCATTTAACGCGATATGCTCGCACTCAAGCTGAGCGTAAATTAAACCACGGTCGCGAATCTCATAGGGATCATCTGGATCAATCCGCAGTAACACCTGGCTGACGTTCAGCGCCAGTTCCATCTGCTTCTCTTCCATCAGCGCCGCTTTCAGCGTATCCAGCATCTTGCGCATGACGCTCTCGGTTTTGGCTTCGTCCAGATCGTCATCATACAGACGCGCCAGCGGACTGATATTGCCTTTTAGCCACACTTCCAGCGTGTGCGTGTCCAGCGTGTCCCCGTTAAAGGGATTAATCAGCCATTTATCCCCGTCGAGCCAGTCGGCACGCAGAATCAACTGGGTCGGGAAAATAACCGGCATCAGGGGCAATTCGAGTTCAGCCGCGATATGCAGCAAAATCACGCCCAGCGACACAGCCGTGCCCTGACGGGTTTTCAGGACCTTATCCAGCCAGAGTGCATCTGACAGGTTATAAACCCCGCTGGCACCGCCAAATTTCCACTGTTTGTAAAACAGCTCCAGCAGCTTTTCGAGCTTTAAATCGGCATCCTGTTCCTGACTGACGTAGTCACGGGCTTCCGCCACTAACGCAGCTAACTGTGCTTCAACCGACAGCGCCGGAAAGTCAGTGCGGATGGCCATCGTGGCACCAATCACTGCCTCACACAGCGGCGTCTCACTGTAATCAAGTTGTTCGGTGGAGCTCATACTATCCCCAGTAACGGCATTTTACTCAGTGCCAGCTTAATGATCGTCACCAGCGCAATCAATGCCACGATAAAGGCGATCCAGCGGGTGCGGTCAGAACGAGGGCGGCGACTTAATGCCACCGACCCAAGGGCAATATAGATAATAACGCCTAACAGCTTCTCAGTCAGCCAGCTTCCCTGAGGCGAAAACGGATAGAAATGGGTGATCATCACCAGCGATGCGCCGCTCAGGAGCAACAGCGTGTCATTAATATGGGGAAGAATGCGCACCCAGCGCTGTTGCAGTATGGCAGAGCCCACGCGTTGCCAGTAAAAACGCAGCAAAAACAGTGAAATGGTGACTGCCACGGTCAGCAGGTGCAGATTCTTAATTAGCGGATAGTAAGCAAACATCGTTCATCCATGTTGTTCTTCAGTATTCAGTCGCGCGCTTAAGCCGGACCGGAGGCTGCCTGCCCAAACGTGACCCGGGGATGACCGCCATAATCCTTCGCCGTCGCCACGGACAGATAATGGTGCTGTTGCATCAGCTGACGCACGGCTTCATCCTGTTGCCAGCCGTGCTCAAGCAGCAGCCAACCGCCAGGCTGCAGCCAGTTGACCGCTTGTTCAATTAGCAGCCGTAAATCCGCCATGCCCGCCTCGTCCGCCACCAAAGCGCTGCGCGGTTCGAAGCGCACATCGCCCTCGTTAAGATGACGATCGTTGGCGTCGATATAGGGAGGATTACTGACGATCAGGTCGAAGCGGGCAGGCGTGAGCTGCGCAAACCAGTGGCTGTGTAAAAAAGTGGCGTTAGGGATGGCCAGATAATCGGCATTGCGTTTTGCCAGTTCTACCGCCGCAGGAATGCGATCGATGCCAATAATGTCACAATCCGGACGTTCACTGGCGATCGCCAGTGCAATCGCCCCGCTTCCGGTGCCAAGATCCAGCACCCGCGAAGGTGACGCGGGCAGATGCGCCAGCGCCTGTTCCACCAGTATTTCCGTGTCGGGCCGTGGGATCAGCGTGGCGTCGTTCACCTTTAGCGGCAGCGACCAGAACTCCCGTTCGCCCACCAGATGGGCAATGGGTTCGCCCCGGGCGCGACGCGCCAGCAGAACCTCTAGCTGTTGCAACTGGGCATCCGTGAGCAGGGTTTCATCAAAGGCCACCAGCCAGCTGCGGGATTTGCCGGTGACAAACCCCAGCAGGATCTCGGCGTCTCGTTTCGGACTGTCGCCCCCGCATAAGGTGGCGACCGCCTGCTTGAGCCAGTGACGGATATCCATTAATCCTGACCGGCCAACGCTGCCAGTTGGTCAGCCTGATATTCCTGCACGATAGGCTCAATCAGACTGTCCAGCTTGCCTTCCATGATTTCGTCCAGACGGTAGATCGTCAGGTTGATACGATGGTCGGTTACGCGGCCCTGGGGGAAGTTGTAGGTGCGAATACGGTCGGAACGATCGCCGCTGCCGAGCAGATTACGGCGCGTGCTGGCTTCGACTTCGTGACGTTTTGCCATTTCAGCCGCATGAATACGTGCGCCCAGTACGGACAAGGCTTTGGCTTTGTTTTTATGCTGAGAACGTTCGTCCTGGCACTCCACCACGATACCGGTTGGCAGGTGGGTAATACGGATCGCGGAGTCGGTGGTGTTAACGTGCTGACCACCGGCACCTGAGGAGCGGAAGGTGTCGATTTTTAAATCCGACGGATTGATTTCCGGCAGCTCGGCTTCCGGCAGTTCTGGCATCACCGCCACCGTACAGGCGGAGGTGTGGATACGGCCCTGGGATTCGGTTTCCGGTACACGCTGAACACGGTGTCCGCCTGACTCAAACTTCAGCCGACCATAGGCACCGTCGCCCATCACGCGGGCGATCACTTCTTTGTAGCCGCCGTGTTCGCCCTCATTGGCACTGACGATTTCTACCCGCCAGCGACGTGCTTCGGCGTAACGGCTGTACATGCGGAATAAATCACCGGCAAAGATGGCTGCTTCATCGCCGCCGGTACCGGCGCGCACTTCCACAAAGCAGTCGCGCTCATCGTCGGGATCTTTCGGCAGCAGTAACAGCTGCAGTTGTTGCTCCAGCAATTCGCTTTTTTCGCGCGCTTCCAGCAGCTCTTCCTGCGCCATATCGCGCATCTCTGGATCGTCGAGCAACATTTTAGCGGTTTCGATATCTTGCTGGTTCTGCTGCCAGTCGCGGAAACAGCGCGTGACATCGGTCAACTGAGCATATTCACGCGACAAAGCACGAAAGCGGTCCTGATCGGCAATCACGCCGGCATCGCCCAGCATCGCTTCCACTTCTTCGTGGCGCTCCTGCAGCGCTTCCAGTTTAGCAACAATAGAGGTTTTCATTTAACTGTGGGATTCCCGTAACAGATGACGACAGCAGTGTGCCTATTCGAGACCCAGGCTGTCGCGTAAAATCTGCAGGCGTTCGCTATCGCCGTCGCGTGCGGCCTGCTGAAGAGATTTGGTTGGTGCATGAATTAAACGATTGGTCAGCTTATGGGCCAGTTCCTGCATCACTTTTTGCGGGTCGGCACCCTGCTGTAGCGCCTGTAACGCACGGCCTTCCAGCTCTGCGCGAATATCCTCTGCCTGAGAGCGATACTCGCGAATGGTGTTGACCGCGCCTTGCGAACGCAGCCATGCCATAAAATCACTGCATTCCTGCACGACAATGCTTTCTGCCTGCACCGCAGCGGCTTTACGCTGGGCGAGGTTTTGCTCAATGATGGCCTGCAGGTCATCGACGCTGTAGAGATAGGCGTTGGCTAACTTGCCCACTTCCGGCTCCACATCGCGTGGAACCGCAATATCGACCAGCAGCATCGGCTGATTACGGCGCGCTTTCAGCGCACGTTCCATCATCCCTTTACCAATAATGGGTAACGGGCTGGAGGTAGAGGTAATCACAATATCGGCGTCGGCCAGACGGGAATCGATATCGGCCAGACTGATCACTTCGGCGCCCACTTCATTTGCCAGCACTTCCGCCCGTTCACGGGTACGGTTCGCGATGATCAGCTTTTTCACCTGATGCTGGCTCAGATGACGGGCCACCAGCTCAATGGTTTCTCCCGCGCCAACCAGCAATACGTTTACCGTGGACAGCGATTCAAAGATTTGACGCGCCAGCGTACAAGCGGCAAAGGCAACGGACACGGCGTTCGCGCCAATATCGGTTTCGGTACGGACGCGTTTGGCAACGGAGAACGTTTTCTGGAACATGCGTTCCAGCTCGCTGCTAAGCGCATGGCCGCGCTGAGAGTCGGCAAAGGCTTTTTTCACCTGCCCCAGAATCTGAGGTTCACCTAACACCAGGGAGTCCAGCCCGCTGGCAACGCGCATCAGGTGGCTCACCGCCTCATTATCCTGATGCCAGTAAAGGCTGTTACGCACATCCGCTTCATCAAGCTGATGATATTCGCACAGCCAGCGCACCAGACGCTCCTGGAGATCGACCTGTTGCTCTACACTCAGGTACAGCTCGGTTCGGTTACAGGTGGAGAGCACGACGCCACTCTGCACCATAGGCTGAGATAACAGGCTGTTTAAGGCCTGCTCCAGCGACTCCGGCCCGAACGCAACGCGTTCGCGCAGAGCAATGGGTGCAGTTTTGTGATTGATTCCGAGTGCGAGCAGCGTCATAGCGTTTTAGTTGGGTTGTCCCAATAAATGTCAGGTTTTTGTGAAGCGCATTCTACAAGATGCAGCAGATCAAGAAAAGCCATACAAAGGCTATGACTGTAATAAGATTAAGCCGATCATAGCGTTTTTGCCGTATAACAGCATTGACGGTTAAAACGCGGATGGTTAGCGTTACCTGTTATCAATTAAAAATGTGTCCGAGGAGATGACCACTTGATGCTGACTTCTACACGCAACCTGTTGCGCCTTTTACCCCTTGCCAGCGTTCTGCTGGCTGCCTGTAGCATCAATAAACCACAAGGCCCTGGCCCAAGCGTCACCGCGCCGCAGTGGCAACAGCATCAGCAAGCCGTCAGCCACGTCACGCAGTATCAGACGCGCGGCGCGTTCGCCTATCTGTCGGATAAACAGAAAGTTTATGCCCGCTTTAACTGGCAGCAGACCGCTGCCGATCGCTATCGCCTGCTGTTAACGAACCCATTAGGCAGCACCGAGCTTCAGCTGGATGCTCAGGGTTCGGTGGTGCAGATTGTGGACAACAAAGGCAAACGTTATGTCAGCAACGATGCGCAGAAGATGATCTCGCAGCTGACCGGTATGGATATCCCGCTGACCAACCTGCGCCAGTGGATGATGGGCCTGCCGGGCGATGCGACCGATTACCAGCTCAACGAGCAGTATCAGCTGCGCAGTCTGAACTATAAGCATGACGGCCAGAACTGGCAGGTGACCATTGCTGACTATGACAACAAGGTCAACCCACCGCTGCCCGCCAGCCTGGAATTAAAAGAAGGCGATCAACGTATTAAATTACGCATGGATAACTGGACGCTGAAATGATCACCACCTGGCCTGCTCCGGCAAAACTGAATCTTTTTTTGTACATCACCGGGCGTCGGCCAGATGGTTACCATAATCTGCAAACCCTGTTTCAGTTTCTGGATTATGGCGACAGCCTGGACATCACGCCCGACCAGAGCGACGACATCAGGCTGCTGACGCCGGTGCCGGGCGTGCCGGATGCACAGAATTTGATTGTGCGTGCGGCCGAAATGCTCAAGGCGGCGGCGCGCGAAAACGGCAGCCTGCCTGCCCGGGCCGGTGCGCGTATTGCCATTGAAAAGCGTCTCCCTATGGGCGGCGGGCTCGGCGGCGGCTCATCCAACGCCGCTACCGTACTGGTGGCGCTGAACCACCTGTGGCAAACGGGTTTTTCACCCGAGGCGCTGGCGCAAATGGGCGTGAAACTGGGTGCCGACGTGCCGGTTTTTGTGAAAGGCTATGCCGCCTTTGCCGAAGGCGTCGGTGAGGTGCTTTCTCCAGCATTGCCTGCGGAAAAATGGTATCTTGTTGCACATCCAGGCGTTAGCGTGGCAACACCGCTGGTCTTTAATGACCCGGCGCTCACCCGTGACACGCCCGTGCGCACTTTATCGGCACTTTTACAGGCTCCGTTCATCAATGATTGCGAATCAGTAGTAAGAAAACGTTTTCGTGAGGTTGATGAGCTTGTTTCATGGCTGCTAGAATACGCGCCGTCGCGCCTGACGGGTACAGGTGCTTGTGTGTTTGCTGAATTCGACACAGAGCATGCTGCTCGCCAGGTGCTGGAGCTTGCCCCACCATGGGTGCGCGGTTTTGTAGCCCGAGGCCTTAACGTCTCGCCGTTACAGCGCACTCTGCAAGGCGATTAGCGATAGCGTGACTGTGTCACCCCGTTCCAGACACAGCACGTTTCGCACTCACATACCCGTGTGAACGTTCACGACAGTATTCGCCGGTTACTGTCATGACGTTCATTCTCTGGACGCAAAGCCTGAGGTTCTTCTCGTGCCTGATATGAAGCTTTTTGCTGGTAACGCCACCCCGGAACTAGCACAACGTATTGCCAACCGCCTTTACACCAGCCTGGGAGACGCCGCCGTTGGTCGTTTCAGTGATGGCGAAGTAAGCGTACAGATTAATGAAAATGTACGCGGTGGTGATATTTTCATCATCCAGTCCACCTGTGCTCCCACCAATGATAATTTGATGGAACTGGTCGTGATGGTCGACGCGCTGCGTCGTGCTTCAGCTGGTCGTATTACCGCTGTTATCCCCTACTTTGGCTATGCCCGTCAGGACCGCCGCGTGCGTTCTGCCCGTGTACCTATCACGGCCAAAGTGGTGGCTGACTTCCTTTCCAGCGTTGGTGTTGACCGTGTTCTGACGGTTGACCTGCACGCGGAGCAAATCCAGGGCTTCTTCGACGTCCCGGTTGATAACGTATTCGGCAGCCCGATTCTGCTGGAAGATATGTTACAGATCGGTCTGGAAAACCCGATTGTTGTGTCTCCGGACATTGGCGGCGTGGTGCGCGCCCGCGCCATTGCCAAACTGCTCAACGACACCGATATGGCGATTATTGATAAGCGTCGCCCACGGGCGAACGTTTCTCAGGTGATGCATATCATTGGTGACGTTGCTGGCCGTGACTGTGTGCTGGTCGACGACATGATCGACACCGGCGGCACACTGTGCAAAGCCGCGGAAGCGTTAAAAGAGCGCGGTGCCAAGCGCGTCTTCGCTTACGCTACGCATCCTATCTTCTCTGGCAATGCGGTGGAAAACCTGCGTAAATCTGTGATCGATCAGGTTATCGTGTGTGACACCATTCCGTTATCTGAAGAGATGAAGTCGCTGCCAAACGTACGTACCCTGACCCTGTCAGGTATGCTGGCCGAAGCCATTCGCCGCATCAGTAACGAAGAGTCCATTTCGGCTATGTTCGAACATTAATCTTCGCAGGCCGGGCATCATGCCCGGCCTTTTCTTTTTCCCTCGCCGTTCCCCTCCGACAAAGCTGCTTGATTTACAGAAATTTCCGTTATGAGTCACCTCTGTTATTGTCACGCTCACTACGAAAAACTCTTTCGCTAAAATTATGTTATCTGGCCTTTTGCCTTTCTACGTTGAGTGGTAATTTGCCCGCACTTTTTATTGCGATCTCCGTCCACTATGAACCTCGACGTCTTTACGTTATTTATTTGCGAACTCTACGTACTGGGGTTTATGAGTCTGATTATGGTCTTTGCCTGGGTCGGTTCACACTATGACCGTATTCTGGGCTATGTCTGTGCCGCCATCGTGCTGACGCTGATCGCCTTTTTCCTCAGTAGCCTGCGCAGTCAGGGATACCATTTCTTGCCGGTGGCCGTGAGCAATGTGCTGGTCATGCTGGCTTACGGCGGATTACTCAGCGCCTTTCGGACATTTTGCGGTAAATCACCGGGGATGGCTGGCCTGGCTGGGGCGGCCTTGTGGTCACTGCTCTGCCTGATCCCGGCCTTCTATGACAGCTTATCCCTGCGTGTTCTGGTGCTCTGTCTGCTCTGTATCGCTTACACCGCTACATTCATTTACTTACTCTGGCTGGCACGCCGCGATATGGATGCTACCTTCTGGCCTGCACAATTATTGCTCTGGACCCATCTGATTTTTCATGTCGCCCGCTTATTTCTGGATAACGCCCGTCCCATTGGATTACAGGGGGCGATCAGCGGTTCTGATTTTTCGGTCTATGTGATTATCGAATCGATGCTCTTTGTGATTGGCTTCACCGTAACCATTCTGGCGATGGTGAATGAACGCACGCGTAATGCATTAAAAAATGCCTCACTTCACGATCCGCTGACCAATATCTGGAATCGTCGTGCGCTGTTTTCCGGCGCGGATAATATGACCCGGCAGTGCCTGAAACAAAATAAGGCACTAACGGTCGTCTTATTCGATCTTGATCATTTCAAAGGGATTAATGATCGCTACGGGCATCAGCAAGGGGATCAGGTATTAATTGATTTTTGTCACAGGGTTTCAGGGATGTTGCCACAGGAAGGTCACTTTGCCCGACTGGGCGGTGAGGAGTTTGCCGCGCTGCTGCCCTTACCTTTTGAGCCGGCCAGAGACTGGTGCGAAGCGGTGCGCCATACCATTCAGCTTTCGCGTCCTGGTCAGATCGACTATTCGGTCAGTATTGGTTTTGCCACCGCCGATGAGCGTTATATTGATTTTGGCGAGCTGATGGCTCTGGCGGATAAAGCACTTTACCGCGCCAAAGCCAAAGGCAGAAACCGAACAGAACCTTATCGGGTTATGTCAGAAAATCTAATGTGACGAATGATGGGTTCGGCGGCAGCGTTTATCGCCGTAATGACGGACCCAGTAATAGCGATCTTCGACTTTTTCACGACCGCTGATACAGGCACCCACCAGCCACAGTAGTGCGCCAAAGAAAATGCCGAACATTGCACTTTGAGCCAGTATCTGCGGCAGATTAAGCGACGGCAGTTGGTTAACAATCGAAAAACCGACGCCGAGAATCATGGTCATTAAACCTATGACCATCAGGGCATTACCTGCCATGCGTGAGTGATGACGTTTCATCTTTCACCTCCTGTGTGTGCGGTCGGATGAGCGCACACAATGTTAAACTGCTGATAGTGTAGGCAATGCCGTCAGGCTAATTTGTGAACTTAATCACATAAAGACCAGATGATTTGTGACCAACACGTTATTCCAGCTTATTGATTTAGATGAAAAATAATTAATCACTGACACTAATAAATTCTCTGGCACAGTCTTTGTGATCCGCGTCCCGGCACAGTAAACTATCGCCCTTTGGTTATAACAGCAGGATATTCCTTGTGAGCAGCATAAAACTGATTGTGGGCCTGGCGAATCCCGGCGCTGAATATGCCGCCACGCGCCACAACGCGGGTGCCTGGTATCTGGATTTGCTGGCTGAGCGTCACAATCAGTCGTTAAAAGAAGAAGCCAAATTTTATGGCTACACCGCACGCCTGGCTTTAGCCGGTGAAGACGTGCGTTTGCTGGTGCCGACCACCTTTATGAACCTGAGTGGCAAAGCCGTGGCGGCCATGGCGACCTTCTATCGCATTGCGCCCGAGGAAATTTTAGTGGCCCATGATGAACTCGATCTGCCACCGGGCATTGCAAAATTCAAACAAGGCGGCGGTCATGGCGGTCACAACGGCCTGAAAGACATCATCAGCAAGCTCGGCAACAACAACAACTTTCATCGCCTGCGCATTGGCATCGGCCATCCTGGCGATCGAAATAAAGTGACCGGTTTTGTGTTGGGCAAGCCCCCGGCCAGCGAGCAAAAACTGATTGACGATGCCATTGATGAGGCCGCGCGCTGCACCGAACTGTGGCTAAAAGAAGATCGCATCAAGGCAATGAACCGCCTGCATGCCTTTAAGCCTGTCTAATCGCCCAGATTGTCGCGAATCTGTGTATAATGCGCGAAAATTATCTTACGTTTCCGGTGGAGCCTGCCTAATGGCTCTGCCCATCCAGCTATAAAGGGTACTAAACCATGGGATTCAAATGCGGTATCGTGGGCCTGCCAAATGTCGGTAAATCCACTCTTTTCAACGCGCTGACGAAAGCGGGTATTGAAGCGGCTAACTTCCCCTTCTGCACAATTGAACCCAACACTGGCGTCGTCCCTATGCCAGACCTGCGTCTGGATCAGCTGTCTGAGATCGTTAAGCCGCAGCGTGTCGTACCGACCACCATGGAATTCGTTGATATTGCCGGTCTGGTAAAAGGCGCATCCAAAGGTGAAGGCCTGGGCAACCAGTTCCTGACCAACATCCGTGAGACCGAAGCGATTGGTCATGTGGTGCGCTGCTTTGAGAACGACAATATTATTCACGTAAATAATAAGGTCGATCCGGCTGATGATATTGAGACCATCAATACCGAGCTGGCGCTGGCAGATCTGGATACCTGTGAACGTGCTTTACAGCGCGTACAGAAAAAAGCCAAAGGCGGCGACAAAGACGCCAAGGCTGAACAGGCCGCACTGGAAAAATGCCTGCCGCATTTAGAAAACGCCGGTATGCTGCGTGCGCTGGATCTGACAGAAGAAGACAAAGCCGCCCTGCGCTACCTGAGCTTTCTGACGCTGAAGCCGACCATGTATATCGCCAACGTCAACGAAGACGGTTTTGAGAACAACCCGTACCTGGATAAAGTGCGCGAAATCGCCGAGAAAGAAGGCTCTGTGGTCGTGCCGGTCTGTGCCGCCGTGGAGTCCGACATCGCCGAGCTGGAAGATGAAGATCGCGATGAGTTTATGGCCGAGCTGGGCATTGAAGAGCCAGGTCTGAACCGCGTGATTCGCGCCGGTTATTCCCTGCTGAACCTGCAAACCTATTTCACCGCTGGCGTGAAAGAAGTTCGCGCATGGACCATCCCTGTCGGTGCCACCGCGCCGCAGGCGGCCGGTAAAATCCATACCGACTTCGAGAAAGGCTTTATTCGCGCGCAGACTATCGCGTTTGAAGACTTTATTGCCTATAAGGGCGAGCAAGGTGCGAAAGAAGCTGGAAAAATGCGCTCAGAAGGGAAAGAGTACATTGTTAAAGATGGCGACGTGATGAACTTTTTGTTTAACGTCTAAATCGCCCTTATTGCCTTATGAGGTTTTGTTGAATCTCATAGACATCGCAAATACCCCTAAATCCACGCCGTTGCGTGGATTTTTCATTTCATAAGATCTCAATTCATCTCGTAACAGCGCATTCAAAAATGCATACATGGATGAGTACAACATTCTTCCATCTCATTTTACGTGGGCCCAATAACGGTATAAGAAATAAACAAGGCCCCGCTATGCTCACTGATACGCACTGCCGCATTGCCAGGCCGCTATCGGCTCAATGAAATTAATGGCCTTCACTTTGAAGTGAAACCCAATGGCAAAAAGGCATGACGCTATCGGTTTAAACTCAACGGTAAATCCAGCATGTTTGCGTTGGGCGAGTATCCGACGGTCAAATTTGCAGAAGCCCGCGAGAAATGCGAGCAAGCGCGTAAGCAAGTCGCGAATGGAGTTAGCCCTACACAGGCTCGCCAGTTAGATAAGATCCGCAAGGTCAATGACGCATCCAACACCTTTGAGCTAGTCGCTAAAGAGTGGTTGCAGATGAAAGACTGGGCCGAAATCACTAAAACGCGGCGACTGGATATGCTTGAACGTGTGGTTTTCCCCGCAATAGGTAAGCTCCCTGTCAGGGAAATCACCCCGCACCACATTCTTAAAATTCTTCAGGAAACGGCTAAGCGCGGCGCTCCGTCTGTTGCCGCTGAAGCACGACGTACTATTTCATCGGTTTTCGAGTTGGCAGTGGCAACGCTTAGAGCTGACAGCGATCCTGTCTGGCCTGTACGCAAGGCGCTTCCGGCGAATAAGCCACAGCACAAGCAGGCATTGAATCCACAGCAAATCGGGAAGCTATTAAGCTGTTTTGATAACAGTCGCGGCTCGTATCATGTTAACTATTGCATGTGGCTGATGTGGTGGACGCTGGCGCGACCAGCCGAAGCCACCGAGGTTGGATGGGCAGAATTCGATCTTGGTAATGCACTGTGGACCATTCCGGCTGCGCGCATGAAAGCTCGCAGAGAACACATTATTCCCCTCCCAAGCCGTCAACATGCTCAGAACGCTACAAGGATTAACCGGGCATCGACAGCACCTTTTTCCGGGCAGGGATAATCCGAAAGGTCCAATGACATCGCACTCCCTCCGCCAGCTACTTAAAAGCCTCAGCTGGAGTGGGACATACAGCCCCCATGCCACCAGAACTACAGGGAGTACACGTTTAAACGAGATGGGCTATCGACCTGATGCTATTGAGGCTCAACTTGCCCATGCTGATACCAATAATGTTCGTCGCACATACAACCATGCAACGTATCTTGATGAGCGTAAAGGATCCGACATTACTAACTGAGCCTTGTATCTAATCCTGGGGGCAGATCAGAGTTACTGGCCTCAATAGGCAGCACGGGAGACTCATATGACAATACGATGGCAGAAAAGGGCTGTACAAAGCGGAGGTGACCCACAGGCAAAGCTGAAAAACCGGCAGGATGTTGAACTGGCCATTCTGAAATGGGTGGACTGGTACAACAATTACTGATTAATTGAACGTACCGGATATATATCCCGCCAGTGGGGGCAGAAAAAGCGTATTACGCTTCACTGAATGAGGGGGATTTGGCAGTCTGAATACTCAGGCAAAATACTCTCCAGGATTACCGGGGCGGTTTATCCATTAATCGGCAAGCGGCTTGGGTATCTGCATTTCGCTGCATCGTTTTGCCAGTAACTCTGTACTAATGCCATTCAGCACAGTTATACGCTCCGCGAGCCAGCTCCAGACCAAGTAGTGCAGCGTTTCCCGCTCCTAGGACAAAGTCTGCGCGGCATCGTGTGGATTAATCTCTGACATTGCGTCTCCTCTCCTATGGGATACATTATCAGAAATCTTTGCATGTTGATGAATGAAAGAAATCTGGCCTACTTCTCATTTATTGGCTCGACTGAAACTGAGAGGGAAGAGATTGACGTCATTTTGCAAGATACGCGGGAAAGCGCTGGCGATGGGTTCTTTAAATAAGCCGATTTCGAATCGGGAAAATCTTGACGTTATCAGAACTGATTGATTGGGAGAAGCGACGTGGGGCTATATGAGAAGTGGTGTGAGTCCATTAAAGAAAATGACGGACGCAAGTACTACTGGACGTATGTCGAGAAGGACGGCGGCCGCGATGATATCCGCGAGGACCTTGCTGAAACCATTCGCTCGCACTATGACCGACTTGAACGCATCGCCGATGACGTAGGGCGACTAGGATACAAGGTTGCAGCCAAGATCCTCAGCGAGGCAATGCCTAATACACCCAAGGGACGCTCTGGCGACCTCGGCGAAATTCTTGCAACTGAACTAGTGGAGGAAGAAATCGGTCTGCGGGTACCCGTGCGCCGGCTCCGCTACAAGGATGGCCGTAACATGGCCATGCGCGGCGATGACTTCATCGGTGCGGGCTACCAAGACAATAAGCTCTGGCTGCTAAAAGGTGAAGCTAAAAGTAACCAGAAGCTTGGCAAAACCACGGTTACCGCCGCGCGCAAGGTCCTCGACCGCGACAATGGCCGCTGCACGCCTGACTCGCTGCTGTTCGTCGCCAATCGCCTGCTGGAGAGCAACGACGCTGGCGATAACGCACTGGGTCGCGACCTTCGTGACGAAGTGGGTCTTAAGTCTATGCCAGCCGATCGCATCGACCACATGCTCTTCACCGTGTCGGGTAACGACCCTCACGCTTCCCTGAAAGAGAACCTTGAAGCCGCTGGAGTCAACAGGGACCATTACGTCGTGAACATTCACGTCGAAGACCATCAGGATTTCATTGCGGCAATGTACCTAGAGGCGGAAGATCTTGGAGACGACTGAAGAATTAAGCACCTTCCTGACGGCCGCTACAGTTGACGGTATTCTCGGGCGCCTCCTCTATCGCGGTGCAGCTTGGTCGTTGATGCGCAAGAATGGCGTATTGCCGCAAAACGCTCCGCCGCTTGGCGCAACCATCGAAACAGATCTTGCCGAGCACGGTTTTGCCCTGCTTCGAGGCGCAATGGCACTGCGGGCTCAGGCTGGTGCTTCGGAACTCACTGGCAAGGCCTTTGAGCGCGCAGCCAACGCCTTCGAAGCCCTCGTGCGTAATGGTGATCCAGAGTCGCCTGATCGCGGATTCCGCCGCACCATTGCTGCTGCAGCCTACCATCTAGCCGGCTTCTCGGCCGTCGCCTTTTCAATCTTCAACGAGATAGAGGAAGACCTTAACGTCTCACCCGGCGAAATAGCGATCCGACACCTGATACTGCGCGATCTCGATCAACTTCTCGGCTTCGTTCGCGAGTGGTTGGATGATGGGGCTCACGGCGATGAGCAGATCGCGGCGGCCCTGCAGGGCGGAGACGCTGACGTCGACGAAGTACTGTCGACAATTCTCAATACAACGATCTGCCGTGCCCTGGCATTTTTCGACTTCGCGCTTGAGACGGGCGAGGTTGAGTCGTTCGAAGCCGCGCGAGGGCTCCTTACCACCGCTGTTGGGCTTGCCGACAACGCTGAGAACGTCCCGCTGTGGTGGATCTCGAACCTCTGCCTTCACCTGATCGACGACTTGTGGCAACACTCACTACACCAGAATTTGCCGACTGAGCCACCCGAGGGTGCGGAGGAAAAATATCCCGACCTGCGGCGGTTGTTTATATCTTCCCTTTACGCCCGCAAGACCTCAGAAGTGGAGCTATGGCCATCGCAGCGCGAAGCCGCCCAGCGCTCCACAGACGTCACTGACGATCTGGTCGTCGCCCTGCCGACCAGCGCGGGCAAAACACGGGTGGCAGAGATTGCCGCGTTAATGACCCTATCCTCCGCACGCCGGGTGCTAATCGTCACACCGCTGCGCGCTCTTTCGGCCCAGACCGAACGATCTTTCAGGAAGACCTTCGCGCCCCTAGGGTTTGGTGTCTCTTCTCTCTACGGCGCCAGCGGCCTTTCGGCCGGTGATGAAGACGCCCTCCGCACACGGGAGATCATCATTGCGACGCCCGAAAAACTCGACTTCGCGCTGAGAAGCGACCAGACGTTGATTGACGATGTCGGCCTGATCGTCCTCGACGAAGGCCACATGATCGGTCCTAGTGAGCGTGAAATCCGCTATGAGACGCTCGTGCAGCGTCTACTTCGGCGCACGGATGCGGCAGAGCGCCGAATAGTTTGCCTTTCCGCGATCCTGCCAAGCGGCGACGAACTCGACGACCTTACCGCATGGATTCGTTCCGACGAACCCGGGGAGCCTGTGCGTTCCGACTGGCGCCCAACGCGCCAGAGATTCGGCGCGCTTACCTGGCGAGGTAAGGACGCGTTGCTACGGCTCGATCTAGACGACGATGGCCCCTTCCTTGACAAATTCGTCGCGGAAAAACTAGCGCTCGGGAAGGAGAAGAAGCCCTATCCACGCAAGAACTCGCACCTCGCTCTGTTCGCGGCATGGGAGTTCGCGAGCCAGGGCAAGCGCACCTTGATCTTCTCTACCCAAGCAAACTGGGTCGAGAGCTACGGCAAACAAGTCGTGGACCTCTGCAAGCGCGGCTATCTGGACTCGTTGCTGGAAGACGAGGCTCCAATCGCCCGCGCCCTAGAAGTCGGCAAGGAATGGTTGGGCGAGGATCACCCTGCCGTGGCCAGCCTGAAGGTGGGCGTTGCCATTCATCACGGCCGACTGCCGAGCCCGTTCCTACGCGAACTGGAACTGCTTCTATCCGAAGGAGCGCTAAAGGTCATTGTCGCTTCGCCGACGCTCTCGCAGGGCCTCAATCTCAACGCTGCCGTGCTGCTTGTGCCCGCGCTATATCGCGCCTCAGAGAAGATCAAAGGCGAGGAGTTCGCGAACGTGGCCGGCCGCGCCGGACGTGCATTCGTCGATGTCGAGGGGCTGATCGTCCATGTCATGTTCGACAAAATCAAATGGCGAAAGAAAGAATGGAGGGAACTGGTCGCCTCTGCCAAGGCCAGGACGCTTAAAAGCGGCCTTATTCAGATCGTTGCCGAAATCCTTGAGCGTCTATCACGCGAGGGCGTCTTGGATATGGATGACGCCTGGGAATATCTCGCCAACGCCCGCGAGGCTTGGAGGTCACCTGACGAAGAAGCAGTGGTAGCAGAACGACTGGCAGCCGCAGTGGAATACGACGACGCTTCCACCGACGATGAAGACGAGACGGATGACGAGGAGGAAACCATCGACGAGGAGCCCCTGTCTCAGCTCGTCGAACGCCTCGACGCCACCGTATTCGGTCTGATCGAAGCCCTAGACGCTGATCGCGCCGATCTACCTAAACTTCTAGACGAGGCGCTCAGGGGGTCACTCTGGGCTCGCCAAATTGCTCGGGAGGACGAGAATGTCGCTTCCCTGCACCGGAAGGTATTCGAAGCACGCGCTGCTCTCATCTGGAAAGCTACCACCACCCCTACGCGACGCGGGCATTTCGCGATGGGAGTAGGGCTCGAAGCTGGCCTCCTCATCGACGCTATGGCGGACGAGTTGGCCGAACTCATCGACAGGGCAGACAGTGCAGCGTTGAGCGGCGACATCAACGAACTCGCCGATGCTCTCGGCGGACTCGGCGAACGCCTGCTGTTCATGCGGCCTTTCATCCCTGACAAGACGAACGCGCTGCCGCCGAACTGGAAAGCTATCCTACGTAGTTGGGTGTCCGGGGAAGAAGTCTCCAAGATCGGTCCGCAGAACATGCGGGCGGTCGAAGATGCCTTCACCTATCGGCTTGTCTGGGCGCTAGAAGCCGTCCGCACCCGGCGCATGTCCTTCGGCTGGTCGCCGGATACGGTGGCGGGCGCTGCTGCGGCTGCGGTCGAAACCGGTGTCCCCCAGTTCATGATGGCGATGCTGATCCGCGCAGGCCTGCCGTCACGGCGCGCGGCAATAGCGGCCATCGAAGATGCTGAACCAGTCTTCGTCACGCCCGCAGAAATGCGGGCCTGGCTTGAATCCGACGAGATTACGGCCAAAACCGACGCAGGCGACTGGCCAACACCCGACACCTCCGCGTTATGGGCCCGCTTCCGAACCGAAGCTCTCAGCGGAGGTATCCAGAAATGGTCCGTCGAACGCTATAAGCGCCTACTCGATACCGAGTCCTCCCCGCCCGCTGGCCTCTATAGAATCCTCACCGACGAAGGGGACGCGCGGACTTGGCTGGCAACCCCCGACTACCAGCGGATCGCCGTCTTCAAGAAGCCAGCGGTTGATCCCAAGCCCAGTCTATTCTCGGGACAGTTGCCGGGCAAAACCCGGCTCGTGGATGCTCTACGCGTCGGCCGCGGAAAGTTGCGTTGGCCGACTGCCGACGTCTAAAAGGGAACGGTCAAGATGCTGTATGCCTGGATCGACGAACAGAAGCGCGCACCTGTCGCGAAGGGAGAGTGAATAAACTGCCATGACTGTGGCGACATGCTAACCGCCGTTATGCTTGTCGAGAATGCGCTCCATGGGTGGCATAAGGCGGACGACTGTAATCCCTGGAGTTAGCCAGAAGTTTCTTGGCACCTCGTTTGGAAAGAGCACTTCGATATCTCCTTCCGCGAAATCGCGCAACGCGATTTCGCGGAAGGAGAGCTTCACCGAGTTGACATCCTAGTCCGTAGCAGGACTTATTCCATCAATGGGCTCATTGCAGTAACAGATATCAGCACCTAACTTCTGTTGCCAGGCCCAAACGTTCCGAACCGACGGCAATACTCTTCTGCCCCAAGAGCCATCACCTCAACGTCATGCTCGTTCACCTCGATAGCGTTCTTTACACTAAGCTCCCGCTTTAGGATTGCTAGCTCTGGAATAAACTTCGGCTCAGCCCGTCCATTAAATATCGCAGGAAGAAGCAAATACGCGCGTGACTGCCTGTAAATATTAAGAAAGCGGATCAGGTTGACATCGGTTTCTGCATGCATGGTTTGCATACGTGATGCCATCATGAAGGTCTTGCCTGACGTTTCGCCCTTATCATTAGAAAGCCTAGAAGTGATAAGAACACGGTAATGCGCCGGTTCGTCAACGGATATTCCACGCAGAATCGCCAGGTAAATTTCGTCCTGCTTATCGACCGTTCCTAGGCGTTGACGCCAACGTGAAAAAATCTTCCTCGCGGCATCCTCGTGCTTAAACATGAGCGCAATCGCTGGAGGATACGAGGGCCCCCAATGAGTAAAAGCAGTTCCATTCCAACCAGCTTGATCCCAAAGATGAACATCTATAACTGAGCGAACACCCAGATCGCGATGATCACTTGTTAGGGGCGGGGAACTTCGTTTTCCTACCGTCGAGCATCTTTCCTGATCCTCAACCGTGTCTAATAAGCGGCGGATGATAACGGGACGCGACGACTCAAGAGTGAACTCCGATATCGCCATCTGCGTCCAATCACTGAGCTTCGATAGCCCTTCCTTGAATACGCGTTGCCGACTATTGCCGACAATTACGACCATGCTAATGCGATCAAGCACCGCCTCATTGCTGAAGAGATGTTCGATCGTTTTTCGCATATCCTCCACGTAGCAAGTGGCAGCAAAAATCTCAGCAGCCAATCCAATCAGCATTTTCTGGATGTCGGCCTGCCGGGCAAATGTAGCTGGTTTGAGCCCAGTCGGCCAGCGAACTATCGCCTTCATTTCATCAGTATTGATGGTGTAGTCAGGTGCCAGCACTTCAGAACTATCTTGAAGTGATATAGTGAAGTTCTCTGTATGCGCTACGGCGCCGCTTTCGATTGCGGTTGCAAAAAATGCTTCAACGGATCCTATTACTGCTTCTGCAGCAAGAACTAAGGCATCGGAGGACGGGTGAAAGACTGCCACACGAATGCCCTGAACTCTTGAGACAAGGCACTGCGAGTCTGCCTCGTTAAAGATGACAGGACCATGCTGGTTGCTAGATACCGGTTGGCTAGCAAGCAAAGTAAATAACTCGGCCACCTTCTCTGGCGTCTCTTCTTGCGGTATTGATCCCTCCCGACGAAGTTCGGCTTCATGGCCGAGCGCGTAAATCAGCGAGTTTCGACTTTGTTGCAGACCGAGTCCACCAAGAACGTCAGGTAATCGCACAACGTGTTGAAGTTCTTCCGCTGTGAAATTTAGGATTAGGCTCGCCAGGATAAGATCTAACTCCGTAAGTCGCTTCGCGATACGATCTTTTGATGAGTCGTCGAGCGGAAGCATCGCCGTACAACCTCGAACTAACCGAACAGCTTCGAGAGCGTCTGGAAGATGCCGAAGTTCGATAGCAATCCAAGCGAGGGCCATAACCATGGGTACGATCGAAGCCGAAAGGTCACTGTCCTCCTCGGCTTCGATGAACATCGAAGCCATTGCAAAAATGCATGTAGCCCGCGCAGCCCAGAGCAATCCGGCACTACGATAAGCAAACGTGAGCAGTTGCAGCGCTTCGATCAGAGAATCGGCATATTCTTTTTTAGTGAGTTGCCGCGCGGCTTTGCCCAACAAACGAATGATTTCGAAGTTATCTTCGAAATCGAGTTGTTGCGCTCGCTTGAGAAGTACTAACGCCCCCTGAGCTTCACCGGTACGTTCAGAAACAAACGCTGCTACCTCGTCAACCAGTTGGACATAACTACTATCCTTACCGGCGACGAGCCCGAACACCTCAATCATTTTAGTCAAACGCTCAGCAGAAAACTCACCGAGACCTCTCGCACGCTTGACGACATCCGAGAATTGCGGCCATAGCGAACTCAGTTTTTCAGTATCTTGTTTAAGTATCGCCTGATTGACTTCTATGACGAGTAACGACGACAGGGCCTCCAAGGCATTATTTGGACGTTCTTTATTCTCAGCAATTAGCTTTAACCTCTCGGTCAATCTAGATGCTCGCTCTTCAAGCCTAGCCTCTTCGACCGTCAAATGCTGATGAATGACCGAGTTGAATAGCAATTGTACTAGATTACAAAGAAACTCAAGGTTTATGGCGTGATCCGTGTCGCTCACCAGATTCGCAAACTCGTCGTACCTTCCGTTCAAATACGCGATGTCATCGAACCACCAAAAGGCGGTCCAGATGGACTCGTAGTGCGCTTCCAACTTCTGGCGATAAGTTCCATCTTGTTCAGCGAGTCGAATTGCACGAGCAAACCGACCATCTGTCTCGATTCGTGGGAGCTCTAGATTACGCGACAACTTAGCTGCCACCAGAGATTCCGTAACTCGTTGCATTTTCATCCCAGAAAATGCCTCCGGATTGCCGAGCGTTTTCTCGATGTCTTCAAGTTGCTGTGAGCGGGAGTAATCTGTGGGCCCCAGACGCCTTGAGCCTGCAACCTCCTGCCCTACACCAAGGTAATTAAAGGCTAGGTCCTTACGATCATTACTGACGACCTGATCAACAATCCAACTCCGGTCAAGAATAGTGATGGTCACACCGTACTGTTTCGAAAGTTCATCCTCGACGCGGGCGCGATCCTTCGCCCGAGCGAACTGCGCTGTTACACAATAAACTTTCTGATAGCCACGCTGCGTAGCCACAATGCCTGCAACGTCATTGCGAACTTTCTCCGCCCACTTTCTCTTAGCACTGAAAGCGAATGCCCAACGCTCCTGTGCAGCATTTGCGTCCCCCACATACGTGAGAGTAGCAATCTCGTCGGCAATCGGAATAGTTTCTGAATCAGCTTTGCTGTCCCCTCCTCCCTCCGGACCGGTAGCAGGCTTCAAGTTTGGGCAGATCGTGCGTTCGCACAACTTGCGACAAAATATCTCGAAATCATGGGTCTGGTTACGCGATGTAATACTATCGAGGTGGTACTCAAGTGCCGAGGCATCGAGCTGATATGCTGTGCGATCGCTGGTATCCGAGTAAAATTCAGGACGCAGTTCGCGCATGAATTTTGATGGCGTCACCCCTTTTTCTTGTTCTCTTTCAGCCATTCATTACCTCTTAAATACGAGTTCCACCATCGTATACATGCGAAGAAAATGTTCGAGAATGCCGCCATGCACTTTTGCGTCAAGCGTAGGATTCCATCACCTCTAAACCAATGCTCCCAGCTCGTTGTAACCAGAGTGTAAAGCGAGAACGTTTACCTATTCCCGAACAACTCATTTTTTATACAAAAAAAGATATTGAATTAGCCATCAAGATGCCTTAATGGCTGTTTTTTTTGCTATGTTTGCTTCGTGATATTTACTTTTACAACAATTTTCCCATTTCTAGCCCATCAATAAAATTCCCGTACCACTGCATCATCTCCCTCCTTCCTTCCAGATACAACGCATGGTTATACGTCCCACGAATTGCATTCTTATCGACATGCGCAAGCTGGGTTTCAATCCATGCCGTATTGAACCCTTCCTCATGCAAAATCGTACTCATCGTATGGCGGAAACCATGCCCCGTTACCTTCCCCGTATATCCAATCCGCTTAAACACCTGATTAATACTCGCTTCACTCATCGTCTTGCGGGGATCATTACGTCCCGGGAACACCAGTGGATATCGCCCTGACATCACTTTGAGTTGCTGTACGATTTCCAGCGCTTGGGTAGAGAGGGGGACAAGGTGAGGCCGTTTCATCTTCATACGCTCTGCAGGTATTTCCCACACCGCTTTTTCAAGATCAAACTCACTCCAGAAAGCCCCCCGAAGCTCGCCGGTGCGAACTCCCGTAAGGATCAGCAGCCGAGCGGCAAGAACAACTAGCGGGCTTCCTGTATAGCTGGATAGGGCTTTAAAGAAGTCTGGTAACTCCTCAACGGTAAGAAAGGGATAATGCTTCGATTCATGCCCTGACATCGCGCTGGTTAGATCCGCTGCAGGATTGTATTCCGCACGACCGGTAACTATGGCGTAGCGAAAGACTTCACTGCAGCGCTGGCGAACCTTCCTGGCCTTCTCTTTCGCGCCACGGTTTTCCATTCGACGCAGCACATTCAGCAGAACCAGCGGTTTGATTTCATTCACCGGCTGCTGGCCGATATAGGGGAAAATATCTTTATTGAAAGCTTCGATAATGTCGGAGGCATAACCCTCTGACCACCGGCTCACCTTCGTTCCGTGCCATTCAAGCGCCACAGCCTGAAACGTGTTGTTGAGCTGCACATCGCGAACCAGCTTTTCTTCTTTCTTGGCGAAAGACGGATCGATGCCCTCGGCCAGCTTTTTCTTGGCTTCATCGCGTAGTGCCCTCGCTTGCGCAAGGGACACTGCTGGATAGACACCAAAAGCCATACGCTTCTCTTTTCCATTGAAGCGATACTTCATCCGCCAGTATCTGGAACCAGAGGGAACAACCTCAAGATACAAACCAGCACCATCTGCCAGCTTATAGGCTTTCTCTCTGGGTTTAACAGCGCCTACCTGTCGCGCATTCAGCTTCATTGGGGGCATTTCCCTGGACCGAACACAGAATGCCCCCAATTGCGACTTGATTTCGATTGATTCCAGTTGATGACAGGAGATAAGATACGGGCCAGAAACCGCAGTATACGGGCTTTTAGTTGATTTCGGTAGACTTGGGAAGAGTTTGAAATGGTGCCGATAATAGGGGTCGAACCTACGACCTTCACATTAAGAAAGCAAGCTAACTCCAAAATGAGTATTATAAAGATAAATTTTTAAATAAAACATAAATATCAATATTATACAATTTAAATCACGGCTTAACGTCTAATCTATTTTCTCACGAGGTTCATTTGAATCGACTGAGAGATAACAGACCTGAAAAAGCCACGCAATTGCGTGGCTTTTTCTTTCTGGTTTAAAAAAGTAAAATCAGCAAAACGCTCTTTTTCCAAAAACGACTTTAGATAACAAGACAAACCCCTTGAATCTCACAAGCGCATATCAACGTTAAGCATATAATTATTTCAAAGATAGTTAACTGTCAGAACTGGAAATAATCACTCATCATCAAACCAATAATAATTTTTAATCACCATTAAAATAACGTTTCTCTATACTCACTTAACCGACATTCTGCGCATCATTATCAAACGCCGTATCCTGTTGAACATTATTATATTTTTAGTTAATTACTCAGAAAATTCTCAATGACATTATAGAGATTTGGGAGGAAAAAAATGCTATTCTCTTCAGAACTCGAGGTATATCTTAAGGAAAGGAAGCAATGATTGATTGCATACTCGATTTCGACAAGATTTCAGCTGACAGAAAAAAGCTGTCTCTGGCATGTCCCGGCATTGGCAATTTTGACGTTTTTAGCGGCGATGTCCCCTTTACAAACCGTGCTGAATGCACATCCATTGATCACTCTGCCATTCCAAGTGGTAAATACTGGATTGTTGATCGGCCCGAAGGCCCCTGGAAATCTCGTTTGCTGACATGGGGAAAGGATTTTGCGACAGGTAACGATCACAGCACATGGTTTGGCCTGTACAGAGATGATGGCAGCATTGATGACCACACCTTTATTAGCGGCATCCAGCGTTCAAACTTCCGAATTCATCCCTTAAGACCGGATGGTTCAGGCACATCCTGGGGTTGCATCACGTTCTTCCGTACCAGCGATTTCATGTCATTTCGCCAGTCCCTCCTCAGAGTACAGAAGGGCAAAGTTAAGCATACTGATTTAACGACCTACGGAACAGTCACGGTCAAAGGTTCAGTTACGGGGCCATGCTATGTCAGGTAAAAAAATTCTCTATCCACTACTTTTCGTTGTGATTACGCTTTGCCTGGTGAGAAGCCGGATCTTACTCAACGTTGCGGATACCATACTTGTGCACATTGACAGGACATGCAGGGATTCATCTGTACAATGCACAGGTGGTGATTACGACCTGGCATTGCTGATAACGGCATTAATAGTGAATAGCGTTGTAGCTTTAGCATTTGTTGGGATAATTGCGAAAATTATTCGAACGTTGCGGAAAAAAACGTAACAAATTTAGAATGGCATACACGCCAGTTTTTTTCGTGGCACACAGAAGGGTTTTACTGTTTGCCACTTTCATAAGCCACAATCTTTCCTGTCCATCACCCTGCTGACTTCGATAATGCTATAAGAATATAGTGCTTCATGCTTATTTTAATTAAAACACGCCAATCAAATAATTCGACTTAATATATGATTTAGTGTCGACCTCTCATTATGTTTACTTCACTCGCGCAAAAAAAAATTCAGGCCATTGATTATTCGATAAAAGCCACGTTATTGTGTCGTTTTCCTTTCATTGCCCTTCTTTTAAGAGAGGTAGACGCACAGATGGCGCTCAGCTTTTGCAGAAAAATGGCCAACACCGAAGTGCGCTGATGAGCGGCAAGTCTTTCACCCCTCCTTAAACTCTTCACTGACCCCAAACCTTTCACCCGCTTTAAATCATGAATTGCCTAAAAAGACGCGGCGACATGCCCTGTTCATCATTGATATAACACTCACGCCTCTTCATCACGAATCTCATCCCGCGCCGCATGACGGGTGGCTCGGGCGACCGTACCCCCATCCATAAGGATTCCCTGCAACAGCAGATTATAAACCGGTGCCTGGGGACGATTCAGGCGGTTCTGCAGTAGCTGAATCGCCTCGTAGCCCAGTTCACGACAGGGCACGGCAAAGCCAGTGATAGATTTGTCTGGCGGCCCGGCTAACCGGCTCGCCAGATCGGTAGTCATCAACGACATATCCTCGGGAATACGCAACGATCGGGCACGCAACACATTTTGTACCCCGGTGATAATGCCTTTACCTACCGGCAAGATAACATCTGGCCATGCTTCACGTGGATGACTATCCAGCCAGCGATTAAGCGCATCCTCGGTCTCACCGGAGGAATAGGCTTCGATCACAATCAGGTCTTTCTGCGGACTAAAGGGGATATGAAAATGGCGGTAAGCATCTTTAATGCCTTCCAGGCGCAAAAACAGCGTCTCACGACTCAGACAGGTCACGGTCAGCACGCGACGATGGCCCTGTTCAAACAGATGCTGCATAGCCCCAAAACCAATCGCATGGTGATCGGGTGAAACCGCATCCAGCTTCATGTCTTTGTCTCGGGAATTAATTAACACGCAGGGCTTATTGAGTGTCGCGGCCAGATTAAAAATCGCCTGGTCGTCAGTCCCGATGATGATGATAGCGTCGTTACTTTTTGCACCCGCCTTTTCAAGAAACAGCTTCACATCGGCACGCTGTTCCTCAAGCGGATAGTAGCTGATATGAACGTCGTGCGTTGCACAGGCTTCTGCGATGCCGCGCGTCACTTCGAGATAAAAATGATCGCCACGCGGGGTAAAGGTGCGCGCTGGGGCAAACACAATAAGGCTGTTGATCAACAGGCGGCTGCTTACCATGTCATGCAATACGCCAAGACGACGCGCACAACTGACGATAGCCTCACGTGCTTTATCACTGGTGTAGGACTTACCGCTCAGCACGCGCGAGACCGTACTGACGGAATAGCCCGTTTCTGCTGAAATTTCGTCCATTCTGAGCTTGCCAGCCATAATGTGATCCCCATCCCAATCATTTTTTGCAATTTTTTGCAGCCATAGTGGATTGATAATACGGTGATTTTACATTCCGTTCACAAACATCCACCTCGCTCTGCGAACATTCTCACAAAAACAGTTTGTCCCCTCTCCAGCGCTTTTTTATGGTCTTCCGCAGGCACCACAACCCAGCGAACCAATGGAGAATAAGCATGCTAAAGATTGCAATAGTGGGCATGGGCAACATTGCCAATTTACATATTCAGGCATTTTTGCAATTTCCTGAACGCGGCAAAATTGTCGCCGTTGTTGATGTTTATCCTGACAAAGCCCGCGATAAATTACAGCGTTATGGCCTGCAGGATGTGCGCGTTTACAGCGATCATCATGAGATGCTGGCAGAAGGCGAAGATATTGATGTCGTTGATGTCTGCACCCCGCCCTATGTGCACGCAGAAAACACCATTGCGGCGCTGCAGGCAGGAAAACATGTGTTATGCGAAAAGCCAATGGCGGCATCACTCGAAGAGTGCGATGCCATGATTGCGGCGCAAAAGGCCAGCGGAAAGGTCCTTTCCGTGGTGGCACAGAACCGTTTTACCGATGCCTTCTGGCGCTTAAAAGCCGCTGTTGATTCGGGGCTGGCAGGGAAAATCTGTCACGCACAGGTCGATTCATTATGGTGGCGGGGCCACTCTTATTACGACCTCTGGTGGCGTGGCACCTGGGAGAAAGAAGGCGGCGGCTGCACGCTTAATCATGCGGTGCACCATATCGATGCCATGCAGTGGATGCTCGGTGCCCCCAGTGAAGTGGTTGCCATGATGGGCAACGTTGCCCACGACAATGCCGAAGTCGAGGATCTCAGCGCCGCTATTTTCCGCTTTCCGAATGGAACACTTGCGCAGCTAACGGCCTCGGTTGTGCATCACGGAGAAGATCAAAAAATCATTCTTCAGGGTGAAAAAGCGCGCCTCTCTGCGCCCTGGAAAACCGTGGCTAACCAGGCCGCTGAGAATGGCTTTCCGGAAAAAGATAACAATATTGCTCTGGAAAGCGAGCTGGAGCGCTTATATGCCGATGTGCCACCTCTGAACTGGACGCTGCATGCCGGGCAGGTGAATGACTTTTTCTGCGCCATTGAGCAACAGTGTGCGCCATTAATCGATGGCGAGCAGGGTAAACGGTCGCTGGAATTAATTACCGCCATCTATAAATCGGCCATCACCAAAAGTACGGTCTCGCTACCTATTCCTGAAGATGACGCCTTCTATTATACCGGCGGACTGATTGCCAGTGCGCCCCATTTCTACGAAAAGCAGGCTTCAGTGGATAACTTCGCTGATGTCGACGACATCCCGTTGGGTAAAAATTTTGCGTGAGGAAACAACCATGAATAAAAAGGATGGTATGAATTACGCGCCGAAAGGCAAGGCGCAGCACGTAGTCAATCCAGGCGAGTTTATCTTTGCCGCCACCGGGCTCGATCATGGGCATATTTATGCCATGTGTAATGGCCTGACTGAAGCCGGTGCAACCCTGAAGTGGGTTTACGATGCCGATGCGGCCAAAGTCGATAAATTCGTCCAGCAGTTTCCGCACGTACAGATTGCCGATTCACTCGATACGATCCTTGCCGATCGGCAGGTGCAGTTAGTGGCAGCCGCCGCTATTCCCTCACAGCGCTGCGCGCTGGGGCTGAAGGTCATGGCGGCCGATAAAGACTATTTTACCGATAAGGCTCCCCTGACCACTCTGGAACAACTCGACGATGCCAGAGCGATGTGTGTGAAAACCGGCCGTAAATATGCCGTTTATTACAGTGAGCGTCTGCACGTGGAAAGTGCGGTATTCGCCGGGCAACTGGTTAAACAAGGCGCAATTGGCCAGGTCGTCCAGACACTGGGTACGGGTCCACATCGGGAAGGCACGGGTCGACCAGACTGGTTCTATCAGCGTCGTTATTTTGGCGGCATCCTGTGTGATATCGGCAGCCACCAGATAGAGCAGTTCCTGTATTACACCGGCAACCGCGATGCCACGGTGGTCGCCAGTCAGGTCCGCAATTTCAGTCATCCTCGCCACCCGCAGTTTGAAGATTTTGGTGAGGCAATGCTGGCGGGCGAAAACGGCGCAACGGGTTATTTTCGCTGTGACTGGTTTACACCTGATGGCTTATCAACGTGGGGTGACGGACGCATGACGTTACTTGGCACCGAAGGATACATCGAAATCCGCAAATACACCGATCTGACGCGCGATGAGCAGGACGTAGTGTACCTGGTCAATAATGACGGCGAATTTCGTTACAGCGTTTCTGGCACCGTGGGGTTTCCGTTTTTCGGCCAGTTAATTAATGACTGTCTGCATCGCACTGAACAGGCTATGACGCAAGAACATGCATTTAAAGCCGCCGAATTATGCATTAAAGCACAGATGTTAGCTAACGCGGGATAACCTACCGCTGACCGACTTTATTTCCACTTCTGTCTATAACAGAGACGGCAGCATCGTGCACCTCTGCCGTTATAAAACACCTACCAGAACAGGAATTTTATCGATGGTTAAACCCACTCAACGTCGCGTAGGTTATCGCGTAGCAATCGGCTACGGCTTAACGGATTTATTTGGCGGAGGCGCTTTTGCCGTTATCGGTGCCTGGCTGTTATTTTTTTACACCACTTATTGCGGATTATCGGTATTTGAAGCGGGATCTATATTTGCCATTGCCCGCGTTATCGATTCTGTTTTAAGCCCGATAATGGGTTACATCACCGATAATTTCGGCAATACATGGGCGGGGCGTAAATTTGGCCGCCGCCGCTTCTTTTTATTAATGTCGTCACCGTTGATGCTGCTGTATGGCGCACTGTGGGTGACGGACATGAGCTACTGGTATTATCTCGGTACGTACCTCACTATTGAATTACTCTCTGCAATGGTGCTGGTCCCGTGGGAAACCCTGTCATCTGAGATGACCAACCGCTTCAGCGAGCGTACGCGTCTGTCCGGCGTGCGCCTGATGTTCTCTTCGCTCGGGAGTTTTCTGGCTGTCTCCGTGCCGGGGCTGATCATGACCTACACTGGCAAAGATAACGCCATCACTTACACGCTGACGGGGATCATTTTTTCGGTCATTTATTGTGTTGCCGTCTTTATTACCTGGCTAACAACCTAGGAAGCGAAAGATATACAGACCGGGCAACCTGATGAGGTCCACCCGGCCAGGAAAGGTCATTTCCTGGCGCATTTTAAATATTTGTTTGTGGACCTGATTTCATCATTCAAAATCCGGGCCTTTCGCCAGCATCTGATGATTTATATCTGCTCATTTACCGCGATGGATGTCTTCCTGGCCGTTTTTACCTACTTCGTGATTTACGGTCTGAAACAGGACGCCTCACTCGCTTCTCTGTTACTGAGCAACATGATGTTTATGTCTATCCCGGGTACGTTTGTATTTATGATGCTGTTAGGCCGGTTAAATATGACGCCCTCAACCGCACTGAGAATTTCTTATCTCAGTATTCTGGTGATCTTATTCTTTCTGTTTGCCGTTTATCTCTGGCACTGGCAGGTACCGGCCCTTCTGTTCAGCGCAATATTTCTTTTTATGGGCATCGCCCGTGCCGGGTTGTTCTACATTCCCTGGAACATCTACAGTTTTATTCCTGATATTGATGAGATGGTCACCTGCAAGCGTCGGGAGGGAATCTTTGCTGGCGTAATGGTGTTAACCCGTAAAAGCTCCGTCGCCATTGCCATCTTTATGATTGGGGTCGTCCTGCAGGAAAGCGGTTTTACGAAAGGAAATGGCGCCCAACCCGAGAGTGCGATTAATGCCATTGTGGTATTGATGGTGTTTGTGTCTGGCACACTACTGACCATCAGTTTCTGGCTGACCTATAAGTTCAAGCTGACCCAGAGCAGTCACAGGTTGCTGATCAAAGAAGTCGCACGTCGTAAGCTTGGCGGCGCACCTAAAGACTGCGATGCAGAAACGCGCAAAGTGATCAAATCGCTGACCGGGTATGAATATGACGAAGTCTGGGGCGTCACACCGGCGAAAAAAACCAATGATACCGCCGTGAATTCACCCCTGTAGGCGGAGGGTGACGGATGAAGTTCAATCCGCCTGCCAGTGGGTTACGCATCCGTTAACCGTTAAAGCGGCGATCGGAATAGTGCGACGCCAGTAAAGACAAAGTTGAAATTCAGTAAGCCATCCAGGGGTTAACAATCTGGCTTAAGAGCGAACAATTGATCTCTGTCTTCTGGCCGTAGGCTTAAGCTGTGCCCGGCATTAAGAAAATAACGCCTGTTCTGCGGGCGCGGATCTTTCGATAACTCACCCCAGCCCAGCCTTAACGTCGGATAACGGGCTCGGCGCGCCCACCTCGTCGCTTTTCCTTTGCACCCTTTTTACACCGCATCAGATTTTTTTTACGCCACTTTTACACGCCGGGCGCTTAAATCTACAGCACCGGGCGCAGATGCGTCCATGTACAAGGAAGCCGTTGATGAAATGCGTGAATGCGTCCTCTTTCCTGCCGGTTTGTGGTGATGCCGTGGTGGCGGATCTTGCCGAGCAGCAGCGCCTTCGCCTGATGTCTCCCCGTAAATGGTTCAGAGAGACGATGGAGGTTAATACCGATCCGGCCATGCTCAACCCGCGGCTGATTGCCCAGTGGCTGGGTGCGGCGATCCCTGATGCGCGCTTTCTGACGCTGGCCCTGAACAGCAGTCTCTGTTTTGGGCTTTATCGCCATGCTCGCCAGATTGGCTTTGCGCGCGTGGTCACCGATATGGCCGAAACCTGGATAATACAGGACCTGTTTATCTCGCCGGAATATCGCTATGTCGGGCTGGGCTCCTGGCTGCTGCACTGTTGTCTGACGCATCCCGGTGCCAGTGGCTGCCAGCGCATTATTGCCCTGAGTGACAGCGCCCCGGCTTTTCTGGAACGTAACGGGTTTATTTGTCATGACGCGCTGCCGGGCATTTATCTCAGGACGGTTTCACCTGATGGCCTGGGTGATTCGGTGCGTGCTGATCGCACCCAACACCATTAAGCGAACAGGACGCCTTGCCATGTGCGGCCTGCTGCAGTTTCTCATCCGACCTCCACACGACGACTGTTGGACATCGGGCACGGCGACTGATGCCCTGCCCGCCCATAAGGAAAACACCATGTCAGGTTTTATCCTGGTATCACACAATCATTCACAACGTTCCACCCTGTCCGCCATTTATGAAGGTCTTCTTTCCCGCAACGGCGGACTCTGGATCAGCTGGGATGGCGAGACGGCGGTTCTGCCTCTTGATGCGCCGAGGCCGCTGAGTGCTCAGCAGAAAGGCGCTTATGCAACCCTGACCTTTCCTCTGTCAAAGGACGAGGTGAATGAAGGTTATCACCAGTATGTTCATAAAGGGATGTGGCCGGTTTTCCACCAGCGCCCGGACCTGGCCCGCTTCTCTGCTGACGGCTATCGGGAATATAAAAAAATTAACGAAGCCTATGCACAGGTCATCAGTGAAAACGCCATGCCCGACGACGCCATCTGGATACAGGATTACCACCTGTTAGGCTGCGCCCACTACCTTCGAGAGGCCGGACTGACCAACCCGGTGGGCTTTTTCCTGCATCAACCTTTTCCCTCGGGCAAGATGTTTGAGGCGATTCCCGACTGGCGCTGGCTCACAGAATCGCTGCTGTGCTGTGACCTGATTGGCTTTCAGACCGTTCAGGACATGAACAACTTTATCGTCTGGCTGGAGAGCGAATGTCGTACCGAGCGCCTGAGCGCTGACAGCATTCGCGTGCAGGGACGGATTGTGAAGCTCGGCGTCTTTCCTGTCGGGATTGATCTTGATGATGTGCGCTGTCTGCGTGACAGCAACAGCTGTGCCTTTATGGAAATGCAGTGCCGTGAAAGCTTAGCGGAAAACACCGTACTGAGCGGCGGCCATCTTGATGAAAGCGCCGGACTGCCTTACCGCATCAGCGCGATAGAAGTGCTGCTGCGCAAACATGCGGTTTATCAAAAAAATATTACCCTGCTACAGCTGGCACCGCACGCTGCGGGCTACGCGGACCGGGCACCGGGCATCGCGCACACGTTAGAAACCCTTTGCGGCGAATTTAACGGCGTACACGGCATGATGAACTGGTATCCCGTTAACTGTCTGACTCATGCCTACAGCCGTGAGGAACAGGCGGGCATTTATCGCGCCTCACGCGTAGCGCTGGTCACGCCGCTGATGTCGGGAATGAGTTTAATGGCAAAAATGTATGTGGCGTTGCAGGACCCGGATAACCCAGGCGTGCTGATTCTGTCGCAGTTTGCTGGCGCGGCAGAGCAAATGGACGGTGCGCTCATCGTCAATCCTTACGATCCGGATGCTATGGCCGATGCCATTCACAGCGCCCTGCAGATGCCATTGCGTGAACGGCGACATCTGCATGCGCGCCTGATGAAGGGCTTGCATCTGCATGACAGCCATCACTGGGCACAGGCGTTTTTGTCGATGCTGAACGGCATGCCGGTGATCCCCGGCCCGGTCATGTCAGCCGTGCCCAACTTGCGCCTGGGCAGCAGCCGGGTTCGCTACTGAGGTTGTCGCCCTCCGCAGCGCCATTATGCAGGGTTGCGGCGGTGATGCCAGATCACCACCGCCGCAACCCTGCGCAGGACAGGGCCTTTTCATCCGGCCCTGTCGCCCGATAACGGCCTAAGGCAGATAGAACATGGGCTGTAACGGTTCGCTGACCGGGCTGTTATCCGCATTCGTCACCATCACATCGTGCATGGATGCCCACCAGCGCTGGCACACCGCCGTCTGCGCCACCGCCTGCCAGCGCGCCTCTGATTCGATCTCCACGCTGGCAAAAAGCAGGTGGCGCGTCGTATCCAGCCAGATGGCATAGTGATGCGCACCGTGCGCTTTAAGCGTCTGTTCCAGCTCAGGCCAGATAGGCGAATGACGGCGCAGATACTCCTCGTGGCAGTCCGGATGCACCTGCATCACAAACGCCTTACGCAACATCACTGCGCACCGCCTGAAGCGCCGCCGGCCAGGGCTTGACATTAAAGCGTTCACCCAGCGCGATTAACTGCGCCGTCGTGATGCTCTGACGTATGCCGCCCATCGACAGGGCTTTCACGACCACCTCAGACGACTTCTCGGCGGTATCGATCAGGCCGAAGGTGTCATCCAGCGTCGGCCCTGCGCCAAAGATCCCGTGGAACGGCCACATGACCAGGCTGTGGGTGGCCATTTCGTCAGCGGTCGCCTGACCGATGTCATCCGTGCCGGGCACCATCCAGGGCAGAACCCCGACGCCATCCGGAAACACCACCAGGCATTCGGTACTGCCTTCCCACAGCAGGCGAGTGAAGCGCGCGGCGTCGAGGTTGACGACATAGCTCAGCGCCATAAAGTTTGTGGCATGGCAGTGCATAATCACCCTGTCGGCCCCTTGCGTAACGCGTTTGCGTACAGCGTGCGACTGGAAATGGGACGCCAGTTCCGATGTCGGCATGCCACCGTTACTCAGCCCCCAATGGATGCGATACGACAAGCCTTTGTCATCCACCTGCAGCAGAACCAGGCTGTCCGCGGCATCAAGCTGAACGTTGCGAAAGAACTTGCCCGAGCCCGTGACCAGAAACCAGTCGTTGGCCAGGTCCGGGACAGGCTGACTTAACTCTACACAGCGCGGCTGCACGTAAAAATCGGCAGCAAAAGGTGCTACCTCTTCCGGTAACAGGCGCAGGCTGACATTGCCGCCATTACGCTCATCCCAGCCTTTCAGCCACATATCACTGGTGACTTTCACCATCCCCTGCACAAACCCAGCGTTCAAAATAGTTTGCATAGCCTTTTCCTTAGCGTTGACGCAATGTGTGGTGTTCATAGTGACGAACCTCGCTCAGCCAGCTGGCATCAGCCGGCACATCATGGCGCAGGCACCAGGCTTCCCAGACTGCCTGCCACGGCAGAGATTTTTGCTCTTCCAGCAGTGCCAGACGCGCGGTGTAATCCCCTTCACGTTCCAGCGCTCTGAGCTGATCGCTCGGTTCCAGCAGGGCACGCAGCAAGGCTTTTTTGGTATTGCGTGTGCCAATCACCCAGGCGGCAATGCGGTTGATTGAGGCGTCAAAAAAGTCGAGACCGATATGCACTTTATCGAACAGCTTCTGGCGTGCGATTTCATGGGCAATGGCCTGGGTTTCATCATCCAACAGGACCACATGATCGCTGTCCCAGCGCACCGGACGGCTGACGTGCAGCAGCAGCCGCGGAACAAACAGCATCGCTGTCGAGATTTTGTCGGAGATCACTTCGGTGGGATGAAAATGGCCCGCATCCAGTGTCAGCGCAATCTGGCGACTGGCGGCGAAGCCCAGGCAGAATTCGTTGGAGCCAACCGTATAACTCTCTGCGCCGATGCCAAACAGCTTGCTTTCAACCGCATCGATATGGTGTTGCGGGTTGTATTTTTCGCTGATAATCGCATCCAGTGAGCTGACCAGACGCTGGCGCGGTGCCGCACGATCGACCGTGAGATCTTTCATCCCATCCGGTACCCAAATATTCATGACGGAAGGCGTGCCAAGCTGCTCACCAAAGTAAGCCGAAATGCGGCGGCTGGCTTTGCAGTGATCGATCCAGAACTGACGGATGCCCGCATCGGCGTGCGCCAGCGTGAAACCCTCCGCGCTGTGCGCATGGGAAAAACAGGTCGGGTTAAAATCCAGCCCGAGGTTGTTTTGCTTTGCCCATTCGACCCAGTGACGGAAATGCTGCGGTTCAATTGCATCGCGCTCAACCGGCTGATCACTTTCCAGGTAGATAGCATGCAGATTGACTCTTTTCGGGCCGGGAATTAACGACATGGCTTTATCCAGATCGGCACGCAGCTCAACCGCATTGCGCGCCCGACCGGGATAATTGCCGGTTGCCTGGATACCGCCCGTCAGTTGGCCGTTGGGATTTTCAAATCCACGCACGTCGTCGCCTTGCCAGCAGTGCATGGAGACCGGGATCTCATCCAGTTGCGTCATTACTTGGTCGACATCGATGCCAATAGCTGCGTAACGGTGTTTAGCCAGCTCAAAAGCCTGTTCAATCAGCTTTGTCATAAGCACATTCCTTAGCGGGTTGGCACAGCGCGGCGAAGCGAGCCTGATGGGCTGCAAAGGCGCTGTGATTCTGCGGAGTAAAAGTTTCTAACGGGAAATTACGGCTGATACAGCGGCGGAGTTCAGCGACGTCGCGCAGTTCTCCCAGTGCAATCAGCTGGCAGCCGACATTGCCGAGCGTGGAGGCCTCAACCGGCCCCGCCAGCACCGGCAACTGGCAGGCATCGGCACACAGTTGGTTCAGCAACGGGTTCTGGCTGCCGCCGCCGACAACATGCAACTGGCGCAATGGCGCGCCGCGCAACTGGCTGAGCTCCCCCATCGTCTGGCGGTAGAGCAGCGCCAGGCTGTCAAAAATCGTGCGGGCCAGTGCGGCGTCGGCATGCGGAACCGGCATTGCCTGTTCTGCACAGGCATGTTGAATGGCCTGCACCATATTTTCAGGATTGATGAATCGGGCATCGTTGGGATTGATCAACGCCTGGCAGGCTGGTTGACGGGCGGCGGCGTCAATCAACGCGCACAAATCGTGGATGCCGCGTTCCGAGCAGACGCGCTGCAGCAGCCATAATCCCATAATGTTTTTCAGTACCCGGTAGCCTTCCGCGCCGCCTTCATTGGTGACGTTCGCATTCATCGCCGCGTCACTCACACAGGGTTGCAGGCTTTCAATCCCCATCAGCGACCAGGTACCCGAACTGAGGTAGGCGGTGTTGTCCGCCAGGAGCGGCGTCGCCAGAACGGCGCTGGCCGTATCGTGGGTGGCCACGGCGATGACCGGAATCGGTTTGCCGCTCGCGCTGATAAAGTGACCGACCCTGTTGCCCGGAGGCTGGGGTTTACCGAACCACGCGGGATCGACGCCCGCCCAGGCCAGCAGGTCAGTATCCCACTCACCGCTGTGGATGTTCAGCAACTGCGTCGTGGTGGCATTGGTGTATTCCCAGTTCATCACGCCCGTCAGGCGATAATGCAGATAGTCCGGGATCATCAGCGCATGTTTGACCCGCGCCTGCCAGTCCGGCTGTTGCAGATGCAGAGCACGCAGCTGATATAAGGTATTAAAAGGCAGGAACTGAATACCGGTACGTTGATAAATGGCCTGCTGCCCCAGGTCCTCGATGGCCTGTTTCATCAGGCCTTCGGTGCGCGGGTCCCGGTAGCTCACCGCCTCACCGACGCGTGCTCCTCCGGCATCCAGTAACACCAGATCCACGCCCCAGGTATCAATGCCGATGCTATCGGGCACAATGCCCTCTTCATCCAGTTGCGCCAGTCCAGCCCGGATCTCGTGCTCCAGCCTGTCCAGATCCCAGCAGTCATAGCCGGCCTGGCAAACGCGTTGATTGGTAAAGCGGCGCACTTCGCGCAGCCTGATCTGCTGGCTGGCGGCCGTCCACTGTGCAAGCATCACGCGTCCGCTCGATGCGCCTAAATCAATCGCCACACTATTACGCATGCTCATCGCCTGTTCTTCCTGAAATGACATGGCGACAGGATACGCAGCGCACCCTGCTGTGACCTTAGCGGCACTGCCAGCCGGTTAGCGGCACTGGCAGGGTGACAAAGGTGTTCGTGAGGAAGCTCACAGAACTCCCTAACGGCAGAGTTGTGAGCTTTCCCGCATTTTTATCAATCACTTAAGCGATCTTGAAAATTTCACGCATTTCCTGCGCTGCGCGGTTCAAAATTCAAGGTAAGCTGCACATCGCCTGCGTAGACTCGGTTGCAGTTTTGTTAAACGAGGGCGAATCATGACTGTTCTGCATAGTGCTGATTTCTTTCCGGCTGGCGATTACGCCATTGCCATTGAGCCGCGTGTGCCCCAGCAGGCGTTTCCTGAACATCATCATGATTTTCACGAAATTGTGCTGGTCGAACAGGGTTCAGGCATTCATGTGTTCAATGGTCAGGCGCAGACATTAAGCGCCGGTTGCGTCTGCTTTGTGCGCGATCATGATCGTCATCTGTATGAGAAAACCGACAACCTGTGCCTGACGAACGTGCTGTATCGCAGTCCGGTGGCGTTTCGTTTTCTGTCGGGCTTACAGGCGTTGCTGCCCCTGGAGGATGAGCATGGGTGCGCATCTCACTGGCGGATTAATCAAAAAGCGATGGCGCAGGCCCTGCTCCTGGTGGAACAGATGACGCCGCAGGCGGTATGGTCGCTGGAGCGTCAGGCGCATCAGGAAAGGCAGTTTTTACAGTTACTCGTACTGCTGCGTGAAGCGGCGCACAACCCCAACGCGCAGGATCAGGAAGCCAGGCTGCACCGGTTGCTAGACTGGTTGAATGATCACTACAGTGAGGAGATTAGCTGGGAAGCACTGGCCGAGCGCTTCTCGCTGTCACTGCGTACACTGCATCGCCAGATGAAGCAGCAAACCGGCAGTACGCCACAGCGATATCTTAACCGGCTGCGTTTATTGCAGGCTCGCCACCTGCTGCGTCACAGCGATATGCGCATAACGGACATCGCCTATCAGTGTGGATTCGGTGACAGTAACCATTTTTCTACCCTGTTCAGACGGGAATTTGGCTGCGCGCCCCGAACGGAGCGCCAGCCTATGTGGTAAGCGGAGCATTAACTATGTCACTGATCCTGTCACGTAAGGACTACTTCCCGGCCAGCAACTTGCCCATTGCTGTGGCTGAACGTATGCCACAGCCCTCCTTTCCGCCGCACCAGCATACTTTCAGCGAGATCGTTATCGTCTGGCGCGGTAACGGCCTGCATATCCTTAACGATCGCCCGTGGCTGATTACCTGCGGCGATGTTTTTTATATTTGCGACAGCGACTGCCATAGCTATGACAGCGTGCACGATCTGGCCCTTGATAACATTCTGTATTGCCGGGACCGTTTTCATCTTGCGCTTGACTGGGGCCAGCTGTTACCGCCCCAACAAGAAACCATGCCCAGTGGCTGGCGGCTCACGACTCGTGGTATGACGCTGGCACGGGGCGTCATTAGCCAGCTGGAGCGCGAGAGCCGCAAAAGTGATGCGCTCTCCGTGCAACTGTCCGAGGCGCTCTTTTTGCAGCTGGCGCTGATTTTACGTCGCCATGGTTATGCTCCCGAACGTGCCGGCTCCCTGCCTGAAGGCGAGCAACTGGATCGGCTGATGTCGGCACTGTTAGTGGACATCAGTCGCCCCTTGAATCTGGCAGACTTTTGCGAGCAGCATCAGCTGAGTGAACGCTCGCTTAAGCAGCTGTTCCGCCAGCAAACCGGCATGACGATTGGCCACTATTTACGTCAGTTACAGCTGTGTCAGGCCAAACATTTATTGCGCACCCAGTCCGGTTTAATCAGCGAGATTGCGGCGCAGTGTGGGTTTGACGACAGTAACTATTTTTCTGTGGTATTTACGCGAGAAACCGGCCTGACACCCAGTGCCTGGCGGCAGCGCTTTCTGCCACAACGCCTGCGCACCGATAATGAAAAAGCCTGACGTCAGCGTCAGGCCTGATTTCTTTTGTTTCAGGAAGCCATGCCAAGCCCGACGATGTTAGCCGCGATAATGATAACCACACAGCCAATCGACAACACCCGAACCGGACGGCGTCCCACGTTCTTCCACTCTTTCAGCACCAGCCCTACCACGCCGCCACACAGCACATACAGACTCATGTGCAGCATCCAGCTGACAAAGTCATACTGCGGCGGGATTTTGGCGTGTCCCCAGGCATAGAAGAAAAACTGCAAATACCACATGGTTCCACCCAGAATGGCGAAGGCGATATTGGCGAACACTAGCGGTTTCGCGATGGAAAAGTCCTGCCGCACTGACAGCTCTGGCTTCAGCGCCAGGCGCATAAAACAGTACGCCAGGTTAATCACCGCCCCGCCGCCCATGATGACCACATAGCTGGGTAACGCCACGTAAAGAGGATTAATGCCCAGGCTGGCGGCCGCCTCATGCATGGGTTTCGCCGCATCCATTGCGAACGACATCCCGGCTGAAAAAATGCCGCAGATGACGGCCAGCACCAGGCCTTTCTTCAGGTTGAACTCTTCCGCGTTAATCCCTAGCGCCCGCTCTTTCAGTAACCCCGCACGCGTGACGATGGCCACGCCCACCAACGCCACCAGCACGCCGAGCAGCGTGATGCGGCCGCCGGGCGAGTTGAACAGCTCGACGAACCGGCCCTGCAGCAGCGGCGTCATCAAGGTGCCGACAACAAGCGTAATCCCAATCGCGATCCCGATGCCCATCGACATGCCCAGATAGCGCATGGTGAGCCCGTAGTTAATATTGCCCACGCCCCACATGGCACCGAACAGAAACACCGGCAGCAACTGCGAGGCGCTGAAGCTGGTGTAATAAGCCCAGAAGTTTGGCAGCAGTACCGCACTGACCGCCCATGGCAAGATCAGCCACGACATCACACCGCCCACCGACCACATGGTTTCCCATGACCACTTTTTCACCTGCTTAAACGGAGCATAAAAACAGGCGGCACTGGCAGCCCCCACCAGATGCCAGAAAATACCTGCAATAATGGCGCTGTTCATTGTTATTCCTTTTTCAGGTTGAGGCCAAACAGGAAACCGATGTTTCCCGATTAGCAGCAGTCTAGAGGGAGCTGCTTTCTCTCAGCCTTTGAATGGCTGCCGGGAAAATAAAGTGGCTGGCAAAATTCAGTGAGTCGTCAACATAAGGATCACAAATTCGCATTTGCCGATCTTTCGCAGGCTGTTAATTATAAGTTATTTATTATTCGGGTAATTTTCCTTTTTTGTTAAATGGAACAGCAAAACCATCACGACACTGCCGGGATGTCCTTTAACGTGGCATTCACATCAAGTGACGCAGCTTCTGACTGCCTCGCAGCGTGAACGGCAGACGAGAACACATGCGCGGGCCAGGGAATGAACAACGCTATGGATAGTCAGGAGGGAGAGCCCAGGTGTGCGGTGGTCAGCGCGGTTTATTCGCGGGCTGTCTGTCGCGACAGACCATGGCCTTGTCTCGTCATCTCATCAAGCAGGTTTATGGCACCGCGGACAGCCACAGCAGATAGTGCGTCCCGGTGTTGAACGCGGTCTTCACAGGTAAGTTCTGCACGTCAGGTTTACAGGATTAAACAGCGCGAGGTTTCGGATAGATGGCATCGGGTATTTTTACCCGATGCCATGAAAAGCAGAGAAAGCCATTGCTGACATGCACATTTTATTCTGTTCGCCGTGCGTCATCTTAACGAAATTACACGCCTTACGCGTCCGTTGAAAAATCGCGCCTGCGTGTCATCCCAGCCTTAAGCGAAAGAGAAAACATCATTAAAAAAGCGTTTCGCTAATACACATTTCCTCGACCCGAATAATATTCGCCACAGGAAACCCGGCCATATCGTCGCGGAATGCCTGGCTGCGCATATATTGCTCATTCAGATGTTGAACATGACATCCCTCGGGTAAGGTGACCACAGCCATCACCTGATTTTGCTGGTCATTCCCCCCCAGAAACACATTGTCCACCTCTATGCCAAACTTCAGCAAACTGACCCTGTGTTTTGGCCAGCACTGTCTGAAATACTCCACAGCGCTCGCTTTATCCTTCAGTGTATAAATTCTTAACTGCTTCATAAAACCACGCCTCGCTGTCATGACCGGGAAATGAGGAGCCATAGTAAAAAACGGCGTTGGCGAAATTTATGCAAAAAAGCACATTCACGCTTTGCTTACATTTTTCTGTGACGGGTTTCGGGCGCTAAAACCTCAACCAGCGTGACGTTGGATAACGGCGGTGCCTGCGTCTGGTAGCGGGTCGGCATGGCGTCGTTCCCCTGCTGTTTCTTAATATGATTAAATCGTGTGCGATACATGTTTAAAGGCGCGAACATACCACAGACGCTTCCTGGGCTGTCAGGGCCGCAGGGGTGACAGAAACGCGCTAAGCTGGATAGCACCTGAACACGGTGCCTGAGATAAAGACATTTAAGCCGAAAGGATAAGGAAGAAGATGAACGAGGTGACCCGAGTACCAGATGGTACTTTGTATGATGCAAACCATGATGAACGCATTCTTCAACGCCGGGGGCTCGCTAAGATGCTTTGTTATGACTATAACCTGAGTCGGCCTGATAATAATGAAACACGCCTTGCGCTGCTCACCCGGCTGCTTAAAAAGTGTGGCAGCAATCCCGTTATCGACCCCCCTTTTTACTGCGACTATGGCGTTAACATTACGATTGGCGACAATTTTTACGCTAACCATAATCTTATTATTCTTGATGGGGCTGACGTGGTGATCGGTGATAACGTCTTTCTCGCACCCAACGTCGGTATTTATACCGCAGGCCATCCTCTGGATGCCGAACGCCGAAATCAGGGACTGGAATACGCGAGCCCTGTGACCATCGGCAATAATGTCTGGATTGGTGCGGGTGTCAGCATTGTTCCGGGCATAACAATAGGTAACAACGTTATCATCGGGGCGGGAAGCGTAGTGGTCAAGGATATTCCGTCAGGCGTTCTGGCGGTGGGTAATCCTTGCCGCGTCGTGCGTGAAATAACCGAAAAAGATCACGCCCGCACCTCATTTTGAAAGGAGGAGCTTGTAACCTGCTGCGCGTCAGTAGAATGCTCAGCCATCAGGCTGGACGCTTTCCGCCTTTTCAGCGCGACGCGGGTCGATTCATTTGACTCAGCAGCGCGCCCAACCCTGGGCACTGGCTCTGCATTTACCTTACATGCAGAGCCGCTAAGTCAGTCAATGATGAGCGCTGTCAGGGCATTCCGCCGAAACGCCATTCAGCCCCTCAGTCTCGTGAGAAAACGATTTGAAATGCTGCTGGTCATCAATTTTCACAACATACAGTGAATCAAAATCTGCCGAGGGCCAGTCAGGGATTTGCCCGGCATCACCTCCCGTTTTTTCAACCAGCGTTCGGGCTGCCGTGACCAAATTTTTATGTTCCCAGGCGATAAATGTCAGCGGAACCTGTTTTTCTGAAAGCAGGTCAGAGATCAGTTTACCCGGTTTGTCAGCGTGAAAACGCAGTATCACAGGCTTCGAAATCTGGACCGCCAGGGGAATAATGGTGGAAAGTGGGCGCAGTGAACTTCCTGTTTTATCCTCTTTAGGTGCAGAAGCATAAAGCGCATCCGGGTTTCCATAGCGGCTAAGCAACACAGCAGGAAGCTTCAGGGCGCGGTTCAGCCCTTTGCAAGTCAGTTGCCCACTGGTGTTATCGGGTTTCTCCCCATGACGGAAGAAAACATACGTGCTGTCCGCGTCGGCACTCAATGGGATCATGATGGTCAGTCCAAACAGCAGCACAAAAATTTTCTTCATCCGTATTTCCTGTCAGCGTTAAAAACAGATCTCATAGCTTATTTTATGCTCATCTATGATGGCAACGCGTAAATGACAGGTATTTAGTGAATTGCAGAATCTGGACCTTAAAAGCTTCTTTTACTGGCGATGCAACAATTTGCTCTTAGTTTACGCTCTTTGAATTCCAGGCAAATATAGGCCTGTTCATTTCACCAGGGCCGCCTCCCTTCCTGAAAGCGTAACGCGCCACACCCAGCTGAAACTACATGCTTAACTTCTGCAATGACTTTCACCTCTGACGCTGGAAAAGTCTACGCAATGAATTCAACGATTTCATGACCGGCACAAGTGATCGTAAGCCACTCCCTGTAGGAGTAAAATCATCCAGACGGGAGAAGTACCTGGGGGAATACAAGGACATTCTTCTCTGGGTCACTGTTTATCGATCTGTTTTATCTTCCCCCCCGCGTTTCGCAGAATGGGAATCGGTTCAGAGATCCTTACTCGTTTCGAAAATGAAGGGAGAAAAAGAGGCTGCTCAGCTGGATTTGTGTATACGATATGCTTTCAGGCACCTGATTTTTATAAAAAGCATGGCTGGGAAGAATTTGGTCGTATCGACCGTAAAGCGGAAGGAACAAGCCGCATATTTATGAAAAAGTCGCTTTACATTTTCAACGCCATTGCAAAAAAAGAGCAGTGTGAGTTTACTGCACTTCAGGTTTTACATTTAAGGTAAAAACGCACATATGGAATTAGTGACAGAACGATGCCCCCCAGAAGAATGGGAATCCATGACGGGTATTTTTACAGAAATGGAAGAACACTATTATGGTAAAGGCATTATTCAGGAGGCGTTGATGAAGAATTATCTTCGCAACCAATTGTTTAGCCAGCTCTCAGGTACTCTGGTGCTAAGAGCGCGTTGTAATGATCAAATCACCGGGCTGGCATGCTGCAATATTCTTTACCCCTCCCCCCGATACAGCGGTCAGTTGCATATCAAAGAACTCTATGTTTCCCAGGCTGAGCGCGGCAAAGGTACTGGGAAATCCCTTATGCGATTTATCGCGCAACTTGCTTTCAAGCACCAGTGCACCAGTGTTAGCTGGCACGCCGAGAAAGCTAACGCTGATGCAAACCGATTTTATCAGTCGCTAGGTGGGAAAATAAATGACAGCATTTGGAGTTATTATCTCCATGGTGAGAATCTGAAACAACTCGCTTTCAGCTCAGAATAAAAAGTCGTTCACTCATATCAGCGCCAGGGTAATGCCAGCACATACGGCCTGATGAGAAACTGACTCACTATCGTTAATGGGGGGAAATTTTAGCACTGCAGAAAACAGAGGAAATCGGCACTCTGTGTGACGACGACTCATTAAACCGACCTGACTGAGGCCATCGCCGTTAAGGTTGCATTACTGTCAGCTTCACTGCTGGCATGGCGTTTGGCTAAAGAGGAAAGGATTTGAGTAGTGTTCTCTGTAGGTCTGCAACCGCCTAAACCTGGCTACCGACAACATTTGGTCAATTCACTCTATGGCAAACACCATAACTGGAGCCTCCATGCCGATAAAGCGACATTTTGTGGTAGGTAAACGCTCAGAGCAGACTCTCACAGCTATGAACCGTTGCTAAGTATAAAGATTTTGCTCTGGCTAACTTTTACACAACAATTTCTGGCTGATTAGCTGCGGTTTAAGGTTTAATATAGCTCAAACAGGGAGGAGAGATAAATGCGCTACCATAAACCACGAGTATACCGCCTGAAAGATACGGTTGGTGTCTGCGGTACCAATAATCCTGAAGACGTAAAAGAATTACAGCAAATGATAATAGGTGCCGGGTATCAGTTAGCTACAGGAAGGACCATCAGTGAAAATGGCATATGCGGACCCCAAACTGAACAAGCGATAATATGGTATCAGCGTCTTTTATCACTATCTCCCGACGGGTTGGTTCATCCAACGGACAGTTTCTTTATCCAAGCTATGGAAAATGCTTATTCACCGGGGTGGAGACCACAACATACCTCCGGCTCACTGCAAGTAAGTGAAGGACAGGTAACTTTTGATTCAGAAGGCATTGATTATATCACCGCAGTGGAGCCTTTCAGACAACAACATTATCCTGCTTTTTCCAGAATTTTACACTGGCCACCAAAATTCTCATCAGGTGTAACTCTCGGAAGAGGATACGATATGGGAAGTCGTAGCAGTGGCGAGATAATGGCAACGCTCAGCCAGGCAGGTATCGAAGAGTATAAAGCTGTTATATGCTCTAAAGCAGCACACATTAAAGGTCGACATGCTGGTCAGTTCGTGAAAGTCTATGGTCCACTTGTAGGCGAGATTACTCACGCCCAGCAAATCAGGCTATTTGAAATTGTATATCGGGAAAAGCTCAATTACGCAAAGGGTGTATATTCACGAAATTCGCGTCATGTAAATAATGCTCTTACATGGGATAAAATTGACAAAAAAATACGTGATATTTTTGTAGATACAATATACCAAGGTAATAGAACAGCACCTGAAATGGTAAAAATCATGGCGCAAGGAGATAAGCGAAATGAAATTATAAGATACCTCAAGAATGAGCCAATTTTAAATGGGGATAGACGAAGAAATGAAATCAGAATAAGGAGCCTGAGCAAATGATTAAATTCCACCCACGCAGTGTGTTTTTTGTGCTGACCTTAACCTATTCATTAAGTTCATATGCAGAATCGAATATACAGAGCATTGTGGAAAGTAAAGAGGTTACCGCATGCACTGAAAAGTATGGAGATAATAACAGTGAGTGTCTAACTTCTGTGAGTGAAGCTGCAGAAAAAAAACTGAATACAGTATACCAAGATAAGTTAAAAGAGATTTCAAATTATGATTACAGTCAGTGGTGGATGGGTGAAAAGAAGCAGAGGGAAGATATGAAAAATGCTTTTATCAGAAGCCAAGAGCTATGGTTGAAATATCGGCAGGATTACTGCAAAGCAGCCAGCGCCGGTGCAGAAGGCATTGATGGCTATAGTTCAGTAGCGCTAAGCTGTCAGATAAACATGGGTATAAGGCGTATTGAGGAAATTAAGATGGTACACCCAGATCTTTCAGACGGTTAAACCCACCAAAAAAGTCAATTATAACTATTAATAACAATAGTAATAGCGGATATCATTTTGACTTAATTACGTTGAGTTTAAGCCGTGTAGATGGCTTAAACGACTCACAGTGTACTGCGTGCCTTCCCCTTTGTGCTGGCATAAATGAAATAGCTAGCATGCATTCTATTTAGATGGTTCATGACTGGAGGTCGGCTTGCCGAGGCTCAGTACGTAACACCAGACAGATGCCAATTTTCGGGAAACGGGTTCATTGAACACAGCCCAAGCCCATAACATGGTGAACAGATTAACGGACTGCAAGATGGTGTCATTCTCTGCGGCCAGCATACCGTCATTAACATTCGAAACGTCAGTAACACATCGCGTTTTACGCCTGTATTAGTCGTCAGTACCGCGAAGTAATAAAGTCTGCTCTCACAATACCTGTTTGGTATCGTCGCCCTAATTATCTGCATCAGGTGGCAGCGTGAAACTGTCTCTTTCCAGCGGGCGCAGCTTTACTACATGTATACTTTTGAAATCAACAGGAGCAAGTCATGTTGAAAATGAATGCGCTGATTCCAGAGCTGATCGTTTCTGCTCTGCAACAAAGTTTGTGATTTTACTGCCAGATTCTGGGCTTCAGAATTGAGTACGATAGGCAAGAAGAGAAGTTTGCATTTATTTCATATTGCGGTAGCCAATTGATGCTTGAGGAAGACTACCCGAATGAGTCGCCTTGGCGGGTGGGTCCTTTGGAGCGCCCATTTGGCAGAGGTTTGAACCTGTCGATTGAATGTCCCAACAGCGCGCTTCTGGTTGCAGCAATTGAAGATGCCGGTCTCCATTTGCATAAACCTATCGAGGAACGTTGATATCGCGACCACGATCTTCTTCATGGTCAACTCAATTTCTTGGTGCTTGATCCAGATGGCTATTTATTGAGGTTCAACCAAAGCTTAGGTTCAAAGCCGCAATAAGAATTGTAAAGGTCCTCTTCGGGCACGAAGCGGACCTTTAGCCTGAATGAAGATCAGACATTAAGACTCACCAGGATTGGGGCTGGAAGCGGGTAAATATTGCTTCGGCGACTAAGCGGTGGCTAATTTGTTTCCGTCTTTCTTCATTTTCTTCTATTGAACCTTCGAAAGGGCTTGAACCTGAATCATAGATTTCTATTGAGTGTGGTAGCACCCCAAATTTAGTCATCACGTCTCTTAATTCAGAGGGATCGTTTTTCAATCCTTGACGTCACTTTCCTTAACCCGTAACACCCGGCAGTCGTCGTCACAGAAATATAAAGCGTTTGGTTCGCATTACAAATTAAAAAAGGGCTAATCTGCTGTGGGTTTACCGTGTAGCTGACGAATACCAAAATGTTGCCCGAAGGCTTTCCAGCCTGAGGGGGTTATTTTGAGCGCTCTGGATTTACCCAGACGACTCAGCCATTTCCATGAGATAAAAGCATCAAGAAGTGCAAAACCGAGTGGACCAGCAAGGTGATACTGACGCTCGGTCCAGTCGAGGCACATACGATGATTTCCTTCCCATTCTTCAGGGATTTCTATTCCCTGTTGCTCTAACCAGTGGTGCCCTGAATCGGTCAACACATAGCGCTGGCTTTCCCCGATGGCGAACAGTCCACGATTAAGCATCCCCTGCGTAATCGCTACGCCGATTTGCCCGGCCAGATGGTCGTAACAACAGCGCGCAAAACGCAGTTCACGGGCTAAACTGCTTGGTATGGTCTTCCACTGCTGACTCACCGTTCCGACTAAGGCCAAATTTTCCAGAAGCTGTGAAATGTGTGGCCCTGCCAGCCGGTAATAACGATATCTCCCAACAGATTCAACGGATATCAGTCCGCCATCACGCAGTTTAGCGAGGTGAAAACTGGCGGTCTGTGCGGTAACGCTGGCAGCCCTGGCCAGTGCACTGGCAGAAAGTGCTTCTCCTCCAGCAAGGTTAATCAGCATTATTGAACGCACCGGCTCTGCGATGAGATGCGCCACGACTGAAATGTGAAACTGGTTCATAACGTGCGCCATAAAAAGTGAAATCAGTCTAATGGTGGGATTTAACAGTTCGATACGGCTCGAAGCATTATTCAGATCGCCCAGGATATAGTCAATCCCCCTCAGAACAGACAATAACCCCGACCAATGGACATGACTTCTTCAGCTCAAAAATGGTTGTTAGCTGCTATCAGTATCAGTTACATCATCGTAATCCTCGACACTTCGATTGTGAACGTTGCACTTGCACCAGTGGCTGCCGCGCTGCACCCCGACATTAGTGGGCTACAGTGGATTGTCAGTTCCTACACTGTTACTTTTGCCAGTCTGCTGCTCAGCGGAGGTACGCTTGCCGATAAGCTTGGGGCAAAAAACGTTTACCTTACCGGCATGCTGCTTTTTGCTCTTGCTTCGGCGGGATGCGGCTTTTCTACAACGTTATCCATTATGATCGGATCGAGGATCTGTCAGGGTATTGGAGCAGCCCTGCTGGTTCCCTCGTCCCTGGTATTAATAAACAACGCATATCCGCAGCCTCAACAGCGCGCTAAAGCCATCAGTGTCTGGTCAGGTTGTGGTGGGGTTGCAATGGCAGCCGGACCGTTATTAGGGGGCGTACTGATAGAGTTTTTAGGCTGGCGAAGCATTTTTCTGGTCAATATTCCCGTCGTATTAATCGGGGTTGCGCTGGCACTGCGCATTCCTGTAAGAAATATCTCTGCCAGAGAGACATCAACAGATTTTGCCGGGCAGTTAATGGCCATTGTTGCGATGGGTGCATCTGTTGCCGTAATGATTGAAGGCTTTCATCTGGGATGGAGTGACCCGTGGATATGCAGAGGAGCGCTGGTGGCTGTAATAGCATGGGGGGCGTTTGTTTTTAACGAGTGCATAGTGAATCAGCCGGTGCTGCCGCTGAAATTGTTTCGCCTTGCTGATTTTTTAGCCTCGGTTATCGTATCGCTCATTTCAGGATTAGTGTTTTACGGACTGTTTTTTCTTCTGAGCCTTTACTTTGGCACGTTGCGCAACTGGCCATCACTAAATGTAGGTCTTGCTTTTCTTCCACTAACCCTGATGGTTACATTAGGCAGCTTTAGTGCCGGAAAGCTCAATAGCCTGTTCGGCCCTTTTAGGCTGATAGCCGGATGTTATGGGCTCTACGCTGCAGGATTCGCAGGACTCATGATACTAAATGAAAATGCATACTACTGGCAGATCGCGCTTTGCTTTCCGCCTCTCGGCCTTGCTGCCGGCATCATTACGCCAGTCGCTACAGCAGCAGTCATGAATGCTGTTGTCAAAGAACAATCGGGACTTGCTGCCGGTGTACTTAATGCCAGCCGGCAAGCTGGTTCTGCGCTGGGCGTCGCCATCTTTGGTGGTCTCCTTGGTGATATAAAAACCCTCGCAGAGAATCTAGATACAGCTATTTATATCGGTATCGCTTTCTCACTTCTTGGCGGCCTGGTATGGATCATTTGCATGGGCAGACATTCTGCCTCTGTAAAAACTTAAAAAATCTGATTATTGAGATAATGTCCGCTTTATATGAGAAACGGACATTGACTTATATAACGTCCTACTCAGAACACCACTATGTATCAATGATAAATTAAATAAATTCTGCTAAATAAACCGGAACTACGGCTCCATAAAAATATTCTTTCGAGTAAGCAGCAACGTCCCGCTTGATTAAAGATAGCGTTGCATCGACCCGTTGAACTCGCAGCACGAGGCGGACTTTAGAAGGGGAACGGTTCGCTTTGAGCGAGAAGCGAAAGATAACTATTCCCTGCGTATAGCCACGATAATGTCCTTTTACAGGTCTATAGAAGCCATGGCGATTCAGTTATTAAGGGTTGTGCGTCTTTTCTATAGATATTTAACTGGCGTCTACAAAGTCGCCTTTTACAACGGATTGATTTTAATGCAGTAAGTGTTTCCCTTATACAGATACTGCATCAGTGAGACGCCACCCGCACTCTTTAACTCAAAGGTGTTGCCAAAAATTCCGGGCGCTGTTCGGCCAGCAATGTAAACCCGGTTACTTCCGGATACAGCTCACGGCTGAGGGTATCTGGCAACATCAATTCTGTAAAACTCCAGGCCACTGCGATGCTGATACCGGCCACGGACAGTATGTCAGGATGACTTTCTCGCAGCTCGTTCTCCAGCGTCTGCCATGCACCATGAAGTTGTTGAGTTACCCGATTCAACCAGGGCTGATACTGTTTTTCTTCCGGCCTGAGACGCTGTTCGTACACAATCTGCACCGCTTTTTCGCAGGCTGCCAGGGCGAAGCCGGTAAGATGCAGATCCCGGAGTTCTTCCACTCCGGACTTTGCTGTGGGTGCAGGCGAATGACCGCAATATCTCTCAAGGTAATGAATGATTAGTGTGGAGTCGATCAGCACCTGATTATCATCTGTGATAAGCGTTGGAACTTTGACAGCCGGATTAATTTTCGTTAAGACATCAAAATCGCCGAATACCGAAAGCGGCCGATGCTCGAATTGAATACCCAATACTTTCATGTAAATAGCAACCCGTCTGACATAGGGTGAATCCAGCATTCCGATCAGGATCATGGCTCTACCTCATATTATGTTGATTAACAAAATCAATTAACTGTGCGGCAACAGGCAAGGGCGCATCTTCCATTAAAAAGTGTCCGGCCTGTTCATAGATATGCAGCGTGGAAGAGACGATGTCGCGCTGCAAACGCCTTCCATACTCAACGGGTTGCCATTCATCTTCGGCGCCCCATAAAACCTGCACAGGCAGCCGGAGTTGCGGCAATTTTTCTGCAAAGTCACTGGTGTAACAGGCATTATAGTGAGCAACCTGATGCTGGTAAAATGAAGGTTGCCCTACCACACCACAAAGCGGTGCGAGATAACTTTCCAGCCGCTGCTCTGTCATCAGATGCTTATTAAAAACAGCCATCTTTAACTGGCGAGACATCGCGCGGTAATGCTCAGTGGCGGGGATCAGCGCATAATCCGCATAGTTATCCCGCATATCTTTCCATGTGGGTGAAGGCCAGGAGTCGTAGCTGGGAATATCGGCAATCGTAAGCGTCTTCAAAAGGGATGGGTTATCGAACGCCAGTCTGAGTGAAATGGCCCCGCCGATATCGTGTCCAAAAAGATGTGTTTCTTTGAGCTGCCAGTGTTCAAGCAGTTTCAGCAGAAAACCGACTTGAGCGGCAACCGAGGTATCAGCCGTCAAAGGGCGCTCTGATGCGCCAAACCCAGGCAGGTCATACAGATGAACATGAAAACCCGCATCGACAAATACCGGCACCAGTGACTGCCAGATCACTGAGTGTGCGGGCGTGCCATGAACCAGCACCAGAGGTGTTCCTGAACCATGGGCCCCGGTCGCAATGCGACAACCCTGGATCAGAACGTGGTCATTCATTAATGCGTTATTAGCGGACATCAGCTTTTTCCGTTGTGTTTGTTTCAGTCAGGCTATCCGTTGACTGCATATGACACCAGTGACATTCTTTCCCGCTGTAAACCCACTTTTGTCATATAAAAATGAATAAACGACTCTCCGTTGACTCACTCAGAGTGTTCCGGACCGTGCTGCAAACGGGCAACATGAGTAAGGCCGCATTACTTCTCAACCTGAGCCAGTCCGCTGTAAGCTGGAAGCTCAGACGGCTTGAGGATCAACTTAAATGCCAGCTACTTACGCGCATCGCCGGAAAAGCCGTTGCGACAGAAAAGGGCAGCGTTCTGCTGCAACATGCGGAAAAAATACTCACTGAACACGATCTCGCCGTGGCCTATTTTTCGCCTTCGTCGCTACGTGGCAAGCTGCGAATAGGGGTTACTGAACACATCTCAATGACTGAAATATGCGAGGTGATTTCAACCTTCACTCATCACCACCCAGAGGTGGATATACAACTGGTGGTGGAGCAAAGTCATCTCCTGCGTCAGCATTTTGCTGAAGGCGGTCTGGAGATCATTTTACATCAGGATTTCACGGGCACGGCATCGACGGAAGATAAGGTATTGTGGAGTGAAAAATTAAACTGGTACGCAACGCCTGCCTGGCGGCATGAATCGGATAAGCGCCTGAAGCTTATTACCTGGGGACCGGATTGCTATTACCGAAACCTGGCTGAGGAGAAACTTCGGCAGGCAAAAATTCCATTTACTGTGATGCTGGAGTGTCCTTCAGTGGCTGGTATGCTTGCGGCGATAACCTCGGGACTGGGGATAGGAATACTCAATCAATACAGCGTTGAGAAAACAATTTGTAATGCGCATGAACTTGAGACATGGATGCCTCTGCCGTCGGTTGATTGCCTGCTACGCCTGAATAAACACCGCGTTAATCCAGCAAGCGAGGCCTTCTGCGAGATGCTGACCAGGCTGATACATAAACATTGATAGTGAATTGGCTGCAATTAATTGATGAAAATAACGTGTTGTTAGTCATGTCCGCTTCTGGCACAAAGCGGACATTGTGTTTACATCCTCATTACGACGGATCGCGCTGAATGCTAAGTTCATAAACGACGCAGGGCACATCATAATGCTGTTCTGTTGCTTTGTACGTCATGCCTAATCGCTGCATCACTCGCTGAGAGGGCGCATTTTCAGGGTCGGCAACAGCCACTAAATATGTTGCGCCCATCTGCTCTGCTGCGAAATCAATAATCGCTTTAGCCGCTTCTGTTGCATAGCCTTTGCCATTGTGTTCCGGGACAAGCCGCCAGCCAATCTCTAAGGGTGCACCTTCAACGTTTGCCAGGTACTGGAGGCATGCTGCTCCAACAATGGCACCGGACGCCTTCTCTTTGATAGCCCACCACGAAAATCCATATTTCTGCCATCGGGCCTGAACACGCCTGATATTTTCCCACGTCTCTTCTGGTGTTTTAACAATACCGTTGCTGATATACCGCATCACGCTGGCATCGTTTTCCATTACCCTTAAGCCTTCGTAGTGTGAGTCATCATAGGGTTCAAGCCTTAAACGCGCAGTTTCTAAATTCATCTGACACTCCTTTTACCTGAAGGCATTACTTTTGCTGAACTTCGCCACATAAATCACCATAGCACGATGTAAGCAGCGTCCGCTTCTGGGACCAGGCGAACATCTGCACAGAACTGTATCCGCGATGAACCCGTTGCGGTGATGATATTAACAGCAGATTGCGGCTCTTTTAGCGCGGAGGGTCGGCAGTCAGGTCGGCACCGGCGTCGGGCTCTGAAAAAAGAATGCCTGGTAGCACTTGTGTCAAAAAATCATAAGGACAAGTGCTCCCCTCTATGCGAATACGTATCATAATCCCTTCGTAACTGTGAATAACCAGCTTTGCCGCGCTTTCCGGCGTCATCCCTGGCGAAAGCGTCTGGGCATCATTAAACACGGTAATCAGATCGCGCTCCCAACAGGCAAAAATTGCCCGCAGCTTTTGCCGAATCTTTTCACTGTGTACGGCCCCGGTCTGTCCAATAATCCCTGCCAGACAGCCCGCGACCTCAGGTTCACGCTCAATATACACGCTGTGCCCGTTTAGCCAGTTGATGAGACGCAGGCGGGGATGCAGGGAGCGGTTCAGTAACGTCTCTGCCCGGAGTGCGTCAAACGTCTCGATATAAGCGTCAAGTGCGGCGCAGGCAAACTCTTCCTTACTCGGAAAGAGATTATAAAACGATCCTTTAGGCATGCCTGCCTCACTCAGAATCGTTGTTATCCCTCCCCCTTCGTAACCTTCTCTCATGAAAACCCGTATACCGGCACTCAAAAGACGTTTGCGCGTATCATTCTTTGCCATAATAATTAGACCGTTCTACTTATTTTGTCAGACTATAAGGGATAAGGATAAACGATGCCACCGATAAAGACCGCCAGCAGACACGCGTTGGGACTGATTATGGTGCTCCTTTCAGCCATCATGTGGAGCTCCGCAGGCTTCTTCGTGAGGATGCTCGATATGAACACGTGGGCGATGGTTGCATGGCGCTCGCTGTTTGCTTTTCTGTCGCTGGTTCTTCTGCTCATGGGGAGCGGCTATCTGCGCCGCTTTTCATTCCGTCATGATGTGGGCTTAAAAGGCCTGATAACCGCCACTGTTATGGCGATTTCCATGTTTTGCTATGTCGCAGCGCTGAAACTCACCAGCGTCGCAGGTGTGATGACCGTTTATGCAACAATTCCCTTTTTTGCGATGGGGCTGGGCTGGCTGATACAGAAGATGGAAATTACAAAACGTGCGCTTATTTCCGCAGCAGTGAGCCTCACAGGGGTGATTGTTATGGCAGCCTCTGCCTCAGGGAAAGGCGATATGGCGGGTAACACACTGGCTCTGGTGATGACGGCCGGGTTTGCCGCCAGCATAGTGATGTCAGGAAAGTGGCCAGAGATGAACCTGCCGGCTGTTACGGCTCTCGCATGTGCCCTCTGTGGTGTCTTCTGTTTTGCGATGATGCCACAAGACCTTCCCCTTCCCGGTTTGCATGACATCTTATGGTTGTTCGCTTTTGCGCTGGCGACACAAAGTATGAGCTATCTGCTGTTCATGGCAGGAAGCCGATATGTTAACCCCGCTGAGGCCAGCCTGATTGCACAAACAGATATCCTCCTGGGGCCTTTGTGGGTCTGGATATTCTTCAGTGAATTACCGACCAACAATACACTCCTGGGTGGGGGAATCACCTTTGTCGCGGTAACGGGTTATCTGGCAGCGGAGTATTACCTGAAAAGAAAATCAGCCCGGAATAACTGAGGGCTTGCACCGCTCAAAAGCAAACCCGATGCTGAACACATCACAGCATTGACAACCTCCGCGTCTGGCCCAGAACGCGCTCAATGATGCCTGCTATAAGCCAACAGCGGATATCTGCTGTTTTCCGGCGGCACACAGAGGATGGGCGTTCAGTGATTATGAATACCTGCCTTATGCATCCCTTTGCCTCCCTGCAACGCTTTCACCTGGACGTCAGCCTGTATTCAGTTGCCGACACAGGCTGCCACCATGAAACAGATGAAACTGTCGGCGTAAGCAGATGCGTTTTGATGGAAACCTCCCCCGCCTTGCGTAAAGGCATAGTGGTCGCGGTAAAACGTGTCGACAGCGACGTCATGGGCCATGCGGTACAACCGCACAAATTACACATTTACAAATTTAAATGTATAAATATAATGCCCACCTTTGTTTCTTCTCACAGGATAGTTGTTATGACGTCTCTTTTCGCGCCCCTGACGCTGGGTGATCTCACATTACGTAACCGCATTGCGCTCCCTCCCCTGACCCGTTGCCGCAGCGAGCAGCCGGGCAACGTCCCCGGTACGATGATGGTGGACTACTATCGCCAGCGTGCCAGTGCCGGTTTTATGGTGACCGAAGGGACACAAATTGAGCCTCGCGGACAGGGTTATGCCTGGACGCCGGGCATCCACAGCGAAGCACAAATCGCCGGATGGCGAAACGTCACCGATGCCGTTCATGCCGAGGGCGGAACCCTCTTTTGCCAGCTCTGGCACGTGGGACGCGTCTCGCACAATGAACTGCAGCCCGGGAAACAGCCGCCTGTTGCCCCTTCAGCTGTTGCCGCCAGCGGCGTACGGGTGTTTATCGAAACCGGGCCTGGTGCCGGTGTGCTGACGGACCCCAGCCTGCCCCGCGCGTTGACAACCTCAGAAGTGAAAGAGATTGTGGCGATGTACCGTACGGCGGCGGAGAATGCCAAAAAAGCCGGTTTCGACGGTGTCGAACTGCATGCGGCCAACGGTTATCTGATCAATCAGTTTATTTCTGAACACACCAACTTCCGCACCGATGAATATGGCGGTTCGCTGGACAATCGCCTGCGCTTCCTGCGTGAAATCGTCGAGGCGGTGAGTTCAGTGTTTGGCAGTCACCGTGTCGGGGTACGTTTCGCGCCGCTGTTCTCAAGCACAGAGGAAGAGCGCGTTTATCTGGGGCTGGTTGAAAGCGATCCCCATGACACTTACCTTCGTGCTGCCGAGATGCTGAACGCGCTCGAAACAGGCTATCTGTCTATCGCCGAAGCGGACTGGGACAACAGCCCGGAACTGCCAGAACGTTTTCGTATTGCGCTGCGCGAAACCTTCCGTTCGCCCATTATGTATTCTGGGCGTTACACCAAGGAAAAAGCCGAACGCATGCTGGAAAAGGGATGGGGCGACCTGTTTGGTTTCGGACGTACGTTTATCGCTAACCCGGATTTACCGACACGTTTCAAAATGGGCTACTCGCTGAACGAGGTGGATGCTGGCTCGCTGTATGGCGGAAGCGAGAAAGGCTATACTGACTATCCTTTTTATCCTGCTTGAGGTTCGAAGACGGCATGACACCCGAAAATGCCATTAAATTACTGGCCAATCCTACGCGGGTTGCGGTGCTCAAATGGCTTAAAAACCCTGACGAAGCCTTTGCTGATTATGCTCAGCTCTATCCCTTCGATCAGTACGGTGTCTGTGCCAGTCTCATTCAGGACAAGGCGGGCCTCTCACAGCCCGCGACATCCTTGTGTCTGAAAGCGCTGCATGATGCCGGTCTGCTTGAGGCCAGTAAGGTGGGAAAATGGACCTACTATCGCCGGCGCGAACAGGCGGTATACGAGATGAATGAGGCAATCATCAAGTCTCTCCAGCAGCTGTAGGCCGTTACTCCGAGAGGATGGCCTCTTTTAAAGCCGGGCATCAGCCATCACAATCACCAGCAAAGGCTACTGTCTGCTTCTGGCACCAGACAGACAGTAGCCTGATCACTGTCCAGCATGCGCAACATGCGAGCCATGCTCATTTTACCAGGTCGCCCTGACGTGTAGTCCTTGCGACATCGCCTGAGGTCGGTTTTCAGGCCGCGAAAGTCAGTGAACTCACCCAATTAAGGTTTTTCAGCCCTGTTTAACAGGGTGAGTCCAGACTTTTTATAGTAGAGATTTCAGCACTCTACCCACACCGAACCGGCGTCGGCTGAACGTACACAGTTTTCCACCCATCTGACGCCCGCCAGGCCCGCATGCACATCGGGATACCAGAAATTGTTCAGGAAGGCATCGTCACCGCGATCGGTGGCATCCATCGCCAGCGCAAAACGTCTGTAGAGATTCGACCATGCTTCGAAAAGTCCTTCCGGATGTCCCCCGCCTATGCGGTCATCTTCACGGGCAACTGGATGAAGATAGTCCATGCCTCTCTCCAGAATGCGTACCGGCTCACCCTGAACTTCGAAGCGGAGCTGGTTCGGCTGCTCATCCCACCACTCAATACTGGCTCTGGAACCGACGATTCGGACTTTCTGTCCATGCATTGAGCCGCAGTTAACAGCCGAGGCCCACAGACTTCCTACCGCACCATTCTCGTATTCCATCAGAACAAACGCATTGTCTTCAAGAGGAGCGCGGCTTTTCACAAAACTCTGGCGTGAGCAAAGCAGCCGCCTGATTTTCATGGCAGGTGCCATGGTTTCAGCGATACATAATGGATGGGTCGCCAGGTCACCCAAAACGTAACTGGGCCCGACAAAGCGTGGGTTCACGCGCCAACTGGTACTGGCGTTATTCTGTTCAACCGATTCGTTGTGAAAACCGTGTGCAAACTGCATGTTGATAATGCGGATGTCACCCAGTAATCCCTCCGCAATCATTTCCCTGGCCTGATGGATAAGCTGATGACCGGTATAACCATAAGTCACGCCGACGATCTTCTTTTTCTCCCGGCTCAGTGTCGACAGATGCTCCGCCTCTTCGACCGTAAAACACAGCGGCTTCTCACAGATCACATGCAGACCGGCCTCAAGGGCTGCACAGCAGACAGCAAAGTGGGTGTTGTTCGGTGTGGCGATCGAGACGGCCTGAATACCATCATCGCGTTTTGCTTCTGATGCAAACAGGGTTTGATAGTCGGCATAGCACCGGGCCGGGCTAAGGCCCAGTGCTTCACCAAACGCGCGTCCCCGTGCAGCATCAATATCAAAGGCCCCGGCAACCAAAGTGAAGGTGTTATCGCGGAGCGCCGATGAGCGGTGGATGTAACCGATTTGGCTGGTTCCGCCACCGCCTACCATGCCCCACCGCAGTGATTTTTCGAGCGGTTTAATACCGTTAATCATGATTTTCTCCTCAGAAACCGACTGAATGCAGATACTGCAGACTTGCCGTGACGTCACGCAGGCTGGTATCCGCATCACGCGGGTCCCTTTCCTGTTCAATGGTTATCCAGCCCTGATAATGCCGCTGGCGCAGAAAGGCGTGGACTTGTGGATAGTCGATGGCGCCGCGGCCAAGTGGGCACATAACGCCCTGCGCACAGGCGGTGAAAAAATCCAGGCCTTCGTTGATGGCACGACGCCAGACAACCTCGTTGACGTCCTTGAAGTGAAGATAATCAATGCGGTCCCAGTAACGATCCAGCGCAGCAACCGGGTCCATGCCCGCGTAATACAGATGGCCGGTATCCAGGCACAAACCGGCTACAGTATGGGGAATATCCTGGACCAGCTTTTCCAGCTCATCGGCAAACTCAATGCAACCACCCGCATGGGGATGAATGACCGGCCTGACACCATATTCTTTCCAGGCAATCTCACTCAAAACAGTGATGTGTCTGATCATTCTCTGCCAGTCACTATCCTTAAGCCGTGGGGCTTTTTCTGACTGGCCGGCGGTGGCGGCACGTTCAGGATCACCGAAGTCAATAATCACAAGATAAGGTGCAGGTTTATCCTGACCGACAGGCTCGCCTTTTTGGTAAAGGGCACTCAGGTTGTGACAGATTTTGTGAGTCAGCGCGATCATTGCCGGGAAGTTCTCTTCACTCACCAAATCGTCGAAAAGGGTGCCCGCCACGACGGTCAGTTGAAACCCGTCAAGCGCCGATTTCAGCGCATCTGGCTGGACTGGCAAATATCCCCACGGCCCCAGTTCCAGGCTTTTGTAACCCGCAAGCCGGGCCTCTTTGAGGACATTCTGCCAGGGGGGAAGAAAGGGATTCTTCGGATCGTCCACGCCCCAGCTACAGGGCGCAGTTGCGATGGACATGGTCATGATTTTTCTCCTGATGCGGCAACACTGATGAACACAGACAGGCCAGACGGCAAGCGCCTGACTCACTGCGCGCAGTATTGCGCCGGTTTTTTATTACCGGCAATCATTCGGAGTGAGTTATTTGATAGCGATCATGATTTTTTTATATCATTATTTTGATAGTTTTAAATCAAACCCAGACAGCACAAGCCTTTGCCTGATGGCCAGGTGATTTAGATATTTTCCGGGGTGATGAGATCGAAAGGCAGTGTCACGTAGACAGGATTGCGATCGGTTTCCTGATGCCTGCTGATAAAAAGTGAGACGATCTTTTCAGCCACTGCATCGATACGGTGACGTAGCATGATTTCGACATGGGCTTCGATGAGCGCCATCTCATCACCGATAAACGGGCCATGACAGAGTATTTTTATATCCTGCCGCTTACTCTCGACGATGGCCTTAATTACGCCCTCAATGCCACCGCATGGCGCATAGATCATCGTAATCATGGGATTATTTTTTAGCAGCTGAGAGGCAGCTGAATAGCCCCCATTGATACTTTCGAGCGTCTGTAAAGGCTCCAGAACCACGACATCTTTTCTGTTTTCACGCAGATACGAACGGAAGCTTATTTCACAGCTTTCCTGACAGTTAAAACGGTGGTCACCAAGCAGAACGCCAATCACACTGTCTTTTTCAGCCATGCGTTCGGTAAACCATCCCGCCGTGCGCCCTGCTTTAAGGTTATCCAGCCCTATATAGCCAGCCTGGCCGCAGGGAGACAGATCGGAAAACAACGTGAAAATTTGCACGCCTGAAGCGGAAAGCTGCTTAATAGTATGCCGTATAAGAGGATGATCGAGCGCAACAACGCCAATAATATCAACGCGTTTTGCCAGTGACTCAAGAGACGATACTACTTTCTCAATATCATGAATATCCGCCCACAGAAACGTCGGTTCCGTCGTCAGTTTTCCCTGTGCACAGCGACTGATTTCGTCTGAAAGCACCTGATAAAAAGAATAATCATTGGGAAGGAGGATGAAGCCGATGCGCACAGCGCTTTTGACCGCCGTGGCTTCATGGGTCATCACCTTGCGGAGGTCTTCCCGGTAGCCGAGCGCATCAGCAGCACGCAGAACCCGATCCCGGGTTTCCTGCCTGACCGAGGCTCTGTTGTTTAACACACGATCAACCGTAGCGACGCCGACACCCGCCGCTCTGGCCACAGCTGACATAGATATTTTTTTCATTGCGCCGCCTGGAATGATAGATTTCTATCATTTTAAACACAGAAACCGTGCAGCGGCAAAATACTTGATCGCATTCTGCTGTCTCATCAGGTTTTTTTTGAGATTGCTCTCTCAAAAACCTGCGCCCGAAACCCTGAGCTTTTCATCTCCATCATGTCGCCTCTGATCAATTCATAAAAGGCTGCCGGGCCTTGTTCAGCACGATGCGCCAGAGACCTGCAATCTGTACGTTGCTGTCAGTTCACTTCTGGCACAAAGCGGAGATGTGCATCAGGTCAATGCTTGCCGTTGTTCTGTCGCAGATAACGGGGTTGCTGACGCCGCGGCGTGTATCCAGCAGGGCGCAAGCTCCGTGCTGAATAAACCTTCACACGGCGATAACCCGGTTAGCGCAAACGCTTTCAGGATGGGCTAGCGCAACACGTGGCTTTCGAGAGCGGTCAGGATGGTGGCTTCCATTTTTTCCGGGGTAGCGATCGGTGCAAAACGCTTGAGCGGTTTGCCGTCGCGTCCAATCAAAAACTTAGTGAAGTTCCATTTGATCCGCCCGCCCAGCACGCCGGGCAATTCAGCTTTCAGGTAACGAAACACCGGATGCGTTGCGGCGCCGTTGACCTCCACTTTCTCAAACATCGGGAAGCTCACACCATAATTGATGTGACAAGTCTGGGCGATGTCATCGGCACCGCCGGGTTCCTGCTTACCAAACTGGTTGCAGGGAAAACCCAGTATCATCAGTCCCTGGTCGGCGTACTTCCGGTAGAGCGCTTCCAGGCCGGCGTATTGTGGCGTGAAGCCACAGTGGCTGGCGGTATTAACCACCAGCACCAGCTTGCCTGCGTAATCACCCATAGAAATGCGTTCGCCACGCAGGCTGATGGCATGAAGTTGATAAAAAGGGGTCATCGCGTCATCCTCAAAGTAAAACCCGGTCTGTGGCGGCATTGCTACGCATCACACAGGGCCAGATAGTGTGGCGCAGGGCCAGCAGGCTTACATCCCGTTCAGCGCTCACGACTTTGCCGCAGAACGCCGCTCCATGATGTTTTTCGCATAAAGTTCTATACCGATGTGATGTTCATGACTGACTTGCGCAATGAATGTCTGCAGGCATTCTGGCGTTGAGTGAAGCGTGTTCGCGATAAGGTCATCGAAATCGTGCGGGGTAAAGCGGTCATAGCCCTTTAACGTCGAACGCTGAAGCAGCGTATGTGCCGTGATTTCGAGAACGGCGCGTCGGTAATCATCGGACAGCAGGACATCAAGATCGTCCTGGCTAATCTCAAAGGCAAATTCATAGGTGATAAAGCCGGAATCGACAGGGAGCGAGTAGATCAACGTATCCCCTTTCTGTTCGACATAGGGTTCATATCTATCACCCATGAGGTGGACTGACTGCATATCACGCTCCTTCTTTTTCCAGCCATTCAAGAGTACAAATTCACCAAACGCGCTGGTTGCCGCTGCGGGCGAATGTCCGCCATTCGCCCAAAGCCACTGACATCACGCGCCTGTTCAATGAAGCGATGACGCAGACATGGCCCGCTTAGCCGCCATGACCAGGCTGACCACGCCGATCAGCCCTGACAGAAACGGAGCCGGTTGCCAAAGGGATCATGCACTTCCATCACGCGCCCCCAGTCCTGCTCAACAATGTCCGGGCGACCGTAGCCGTACTTTTTCTCATGCAGCTCATCCCGGAATACCTGAATATTCTGCACAGGAATAAATACCGTTGCGCCAGGGCTGGCATCGCCATGATGCTCAGAGAGGTGCAACTGTAAGCCGTTTCTGACTATCCCCATATACAAGGGCAAACCGGGTTCGAAACGGTGTTCGAATTCGGCACTGAAAGACAGAAAATCCAGATAGAATTCTCGCGCCTTGCGCTCATCAAAAATTCTTAATATCGGGATGGTTTTACTGAAAGAAACGGCCGAAGGCGGGGTTTGCGCGGGCAATGTGGCGGATGCCGTATTCCAGTCTCTGAAACCCAACTGATGTGCCACTGTTTCCAGGGCGGCTGAGTGAGAAAGCGTGAGGTCACGCTGCGCCAGAGAAGATTTGAGTTTTGTCGCCATTTGTTTGGCTTGTTCGATAGATAACATGGGTTCTCCTGTCGTCAAGGCTCGATGGCGCTCGCATTACCCTGCCCCGACTCTCAAGAGTTGTTAGCTATTTGATATCAGGAAACACCATGCTTTCACCTTATCCTTGCGGACGCGAGCGGCAGGCAGCATTGGCCCTGGGTGACAGTATAGCGCAACGGCGTAAGACGCAAGTTCGGGGCCTTCTGTAAAGTGTGCAGCATCTGGCGTGCCGTTAACGGTTTGCCTTAGCCGCGCTAGGGTTGCTATCAATAAGAAACCAGCGCACAGCCCGCGTTTGCAGACAGCCGATCTGCGTCAACGAGCAGCTGAAGCGATCACATGTCCAGGCCAGGCAAACGATAAAGACTGGCTGGCGCAGCGCGTTTATAACCGCTGCGCCAGCGCTGCCTTAACGAGAGGTGGACAGGGTTTGCAGGACTTTCAGCTCGGCCACCGCTTCCTGCATGGCATCCATGCCCGCAGTTAAGGTGCGCAGACTATCCAGCTGCTTTGCCATACCTGCCCGTTCATGCCGGGTGCGATCACTCATCACCGCAATCGCATCGGCAGCGTGAATGCTCCGGTCAGCCATATCCGTGGCGGTTTGTACGGTGCTTGTCGCAACGTCGCGAATGCGTGAAATCGTACTCACCGCATCGTTGATATTGCTTGCCGTGGCTTCCGCCTGCTCTTTGGAGGACTGCGCCAGACGACGCACTTCTCCGGCAACCACGGCAAATCCCCTGCCCGCCTCGCCTGCCCGTGCGGCTTCCACCGCCGCATTGAGCGCCAGAATATTGGTCTGGAAAGCGATATTGCTGATGCCATGCGTAATAACGTTGATGCCATTGGAGATCGCTTCCAGATCGTCCAGCCCCTCGCCCAGGCGACTCTGCGCCTGCTGGCTCTCTTTGGCGATATCGCTGATGGCGCGGATGCTGCTTTCGGCCATCGTCAGTGCTTCGCCCTGGCTCTGGGTTGCCGCCTCAAGCACCGGCAGCGCCTGCACGATGGGCGCTAACTCCTGCTGATAGTTCACCACGCGGGCCAGCACGCCCGACTGCACTCGGTTGAGCGCCTCCCAGCGACGCAACGCGCGCTGAGCGTAATGCGCGGCATAGCTTGCATATTCCACTGGAAATTGCGCCATGGCATTGACGCTGTGATTAAAGAACACCAGCGCAGAGAGCGTCTGGTTGATCGGCACGCCAAGAATCTCACCAAAGCTGGAGAAGCCTGCGGCAGGAATCCCTTTAAAGAAATGCGCATCGTGCAGCTTATCGGCATTGCCTGCGCGACGCAGTATGCAGTCGTTCATCAGAACAGCCGCCGGTTTGCCGTGACGCTGGGTAAACGCCTGCCAGTCACGCTGCGTGGCCTGTTTAAAATCGGTCTCGCGCATTAAATAAAGCCGATCGCCAAACTCCAGATCGCAGAAAAACTGCACACTCTGGCTGTCCATCTTCGCCACTGAGCGAATAAAAAACACCTCGCCCACCTTAACGGCAAATGTCAGCCCTTTCAGCTTCTCGGTTAGCTGCTGTTCGTTGCAGCCGAGATGTTCGGCCAGTGCCTGGGTGAAAGGCTGCTGCTGCCCCTGCGGGTTGAACACCGAGGTCAGCGTACGCTTAACGGGATCGGCTTCCGCAATGAGCCAGCTTTTATTCAGCGGCTCAAAGTTCTGACTCTTGAAGGGCGAAAAAGATTTACCCGCTGCCATCTGGCAGAAAACGATAACGGCTTTGCCCTGCAGCACCCGACCACCCACGCCAATCCATGTGCCGTCAAAGGTTGCGCGTCCGCCTGCGGAGCCACCAATCGCCAGGCACGGAAAACGGCCGGTGTTATACCAGGCCTGCATCAAAAATCCTTACGATGCTGACAGGCCGTCACAGTAAATCATGGCAAAGGTGCGGTCAGCAGAGAGCGGCATACGCAACTTCAGCGCGGCCAGTTCATGTTGAATGGCGCTGATGCGATCGCTTGCCGTGTGGGTGTCATGAAGATGCAGATCGACGATGTGCGTTTCATGCTCCGCAATCAGATTGCGCGGTAGCCAAAGCCAACTGCCTTCCTGCCCTTCTCCTTTGCAGTAAGTGGTCTGCTTACCGCTGGCGCTGAGTGCGCCGTTCGAGGAGAGCGTAATGACGGTCAGATCCGCCGATGTAAAACGTTGCCATACCTGACTGACCTTCTGAAAATCTGCCTCTGGCGGCACAAACGTCAGCAAAATACCCGCAGCACGATTGCTGAGGCCTGCTGCAGAGAGCGATGTAGGTAAGCTTTCACAGTTGAAAATCCCGTCGGCGGGCTGAGCGGCCCCTGCAAAACGGGAACCGGTTAAGCTTCTGGTCATTGTCTTGATGACAGACATAATGTTATTTCCGTTGTTATTAAAAGGAATGCACGTACTGGTGTTGTAAAAAAAAGAGGGCTACATGCCGATCCGTTCGCGATCGGTATTCGTGAGCCGTCCTCGGCACTAAAAATGAGCCGAGCAAGCGTTATCGACTCATGCGGCCATAGCTTCAGCGATTGCTGTGATTATTATTTTCGATGGGTGTAAACGGGAGCGCTGGGAAGGATGTCTGCTGACGGTCAGAAGCAGACAGCGGCTTAAGAAATGCGCTCACAGGCTTTACATGCAGGGATTGAGAGGAGGCTCGGAAAGGCAGTCGCCATTTCATCTTTTAATTGCGACTGTTGGTTGTCAGCGGTGCGCGTTTTAACCGGATTTATCTCACTTAAAGTAATGTTTTTGCGGTTGCTAAAGCCTCTTCTTTTGAGGGGACCATCAATAAAGGATAGCCCCAAAACTTTTCATATATCACGGCGAAAGGTCTGGCTGCCGTCCTTTTGACAATGTTTGGCTCAATCATTATGGAGGCTTTAACAAAGGTTCTTAATTCATTTTTGTGAGCTTTCATCCAGCGTGTTGTCAGCTTCATCTCATCGGCGGAATGTTCATGTTTGCTTTCAGTAAAACCTTCATCGTTAAGCAATACGAAAGGTGTCTTACGCGCCAGTAACGCTTCGAACTCACTAAACGGAGACGCAACCGGGTCCTTGCCCGAAGCATTCATGTTTATCCATACAATAGGAAAATGAGCATCATCAATTCGCATAGCAATAATCCTGTCAATCAGTTAATTAAATTTTTCAGCGCTGATGTCGCGCCGATAAACAGCCACGTCAGTGACGTGGCGCGCAGCACAGAAAGAAACCAAAACTCTTATTTAATAAAATTATCTAAATACCCCTTAGACTGCATTGCGAATGTTGGTCATAATGTTGTTTAAATCCGCCAAAAACGCTTCGCTCAACCTTAAGGCTGAATGTATGTCCCTGGGACCGTCGCTAAATTCTGTTGTTATGCCTGATATTGACAGCATTCCGCGCGCCGTTTTTGCCATGAGCGCATCCATGGTTTCACGCGGCTGGGAAAATAAAACACACCAACATCGTAAGTCGCAATTACTCTATTCCGTCCGGGGCGTGCTCAATTGTGAGGTAGACGAGGGGATGTGGATTGTTCCACCGCAATGTGCCGTGTGGATACCGGGCAACATGCCACATTCTGCACGTGGTTCTGGAAATACAGAATGCTATTGCCTGTTTATTGAACCCGAAGCGATGCCTGGGCTGCCGAAAACCTGCTGCACACTCTCAGTAAACCCACTCATGCGTGAATTATTGCTTAAAGCAGCGAGTTTACCGAGGCTCTATGCGACAGAGGGGCCTGAAAGCCGTTTGATAGCAACCCTACTTGATGAATTATCTATAGCGCCTGTAGAAGACCTGCATCTGCCAATGCCACGTGATCGAAGGCTGCGTCAGCTTGCTGAAATGATGCTGGCCGATCCCATTAACAAATCCTCTTTAAGCGAATGGGCTCATCGCATTGGTATGAGTGAAAGAAGCATGAGCCGGCTGATGCTGCAGGAAGTCGGCATGAGTTATGGCCGTTGGCGTCGGCAGCTACATGTCATTCTTTCACTTCAGCGCCTAACCCGCGGTGAAAGCGTTCAGACCGTGGCGCTGGAACTTGGCTATGAGAACGCCAGCGGATTTATCACCATGTTCCGAAAAGCAGTCGGCAAGCCGCCAGCACGCTACCTTTTTGAAAGAACAGAGAAATTTGCAGCAGGTGTTATGCCTGGCAAAATTTATCTGGATTAAACGCACAGCCTGATCCGTCATCCCTTGCTCGTTCAGTTCGCCCAGACAACAGACGTTCCCCCCCTTTTCTTGACGGATTGTTCCGCCTGGGGGTTGTTGTTTATCACACTTCATTCATACCCAGTGGCATGACGCCCTGGCGGAAAAAAGCCGGCCTTTAACCGTCGTTGACGCCAAGAAACATTCAGGTGTTTCTCTGATTTCGTTGTAGCGATATTGCCGGTGAAGGCGACATCAACCACATCATTTCTGACGTTAAGTCTGGATTCCCCCCCGCTGAAAAGAAAAACTCGTCACTTTTGGCTGAAATGAAAAATTTTATGTCTGGGTTTCGCTATCGAAAAAATCATTCTCGCTATTAAATGAGAATGATTTTTATTTGTGTTGGATGTTTTACGACTGAAACGTTATGAATCCGCGTGCTGAACAGCGATAACGGCTGCGTTCCCACCGATGCGCAGCCTGAGTGGCGTTGCCTGACAACAGGGTCACAGAAGGCGCAGATGCCGCTGTTCGGGGCCGGTTTACCGTCATGGAAAGCAGACTTCTTTTTTAGAAAGTGGCGCGCGCGGGCCTGGCGCTTATTCGTTTCAGTCAAATGTATTTTATTCAAACCCTACGAGTGCATACAGACATGAAAGTACGAAGAGTCCTTGTTCCACGTTACTGTGCGGTCATCATTAGCGCATTAATGAGTTCACTGTCATTTCCCGCCCTGTCAGCAGACAGCGACGGGGCTTCACCTAAGCAGGATACACTTACGGTAACAAGCGATGGGCAGAGTAACGCTGCAGAAAATGCCTGGGGACCAGTAGGTTCCGTGGTGGCAAAACGAAGTGCGACAGCCACTAAAACAGATACGCCACTCCGTAAAACCCCCCAGTCAATTACCGTTGTCACGCGTGAAGAAATGGATTTGCTCGGCCCACAGACACTGAAAGATGCTTTTCGTTATTCAGCCGATGTGATGGTTGACAGTCGCGGTTCAGTAAGCGGGTTTAATTCAGTTAATATCCGGGGGTTCAGCCAGGTCGGCGATAATATTTATCTTGATGGACTCAAACTGCAGAGTGACAGTTTCACTTCATTCCAGGTCGATCCTTATATGCTGGAACGCGCTGAATTGCTGCGTGGTCCTGCCTCTGTCCTGTATGGCCTGAGTGACCCCAGCGGCATTATTGCATTGGTCAGCAAGCGTCCGACACCGGAAACCCTTCGCGAAGTGCAGTTTAAAGCAGGCAACCATAATCTTTTCCAGACCGGTTTTGATTTTGGCGGCGCGGTTGATGACGACAATAAGTTAACTTACCGACTGACAGGCGTGGCCAGCGATCAGGATCAGCAACAGACGGGTGAAAAAGCCAAGCGTTATTCTATCGCGCCGTCCTTCACATGGCGTCCCAGCGACAAAACCCAGTTTACTTTTTTAAGCAGTTTTCTCGATGAACCCGATACAGGATGGTTTGGCTACCTGCCTAAAGAAGGAACGGTAACCAGTGGCGCGGGTGGAAAATTACCCACCAGTTTTAACGATGGTGAACCGGGCTATAATAAAATTTCCCGTAAACAGAAGTTAGTCGGCTATGCCTTCGACCATCAAATCAATGACAGTTGGACAATACGACAGAACCTGCGCTACGGAACGGTAGATATGGATTACCGAACAATCTTTGGAAGCCAGATTTCCCCCTTTGATCCGTCGCAACTGACCCGAGGTGCGCTTAAGGCTAAAGAGCATTTGTCGACCTTCGCTGTTGATACTCAGGCGCAACATACGTTTTCCACCTATGAGGTAGACCACACGTTGCTTATGGGCGTGGATTACCGGCGCACGCGTAATGATGTATGGCAGGCGCTGGGTATAGCGTCCAGTCTGAATCTGGTCAATCCTGTATATGGTAATACGGCGGTGCAGTATTTCGGTTACCGGGATCAGGTCGATCATCTGCAACAGACGGGCCTGTACTTGCAGGATCAGGCGGAATGGAATCACTGGGTATTCACACTGGGTGGGCGTTATGACTGGTCTGAAGTAGACAGCGTCAATCGTCTTACTAACAATACCTCCGCCGGACAGGATGATAATGAATTTACATGGCGTGGAGGCCTGAACTACCTGTTTGATAACGGTATTTCACCCTACATTAGCTACAGTGAATCCTTCCTGCCAACCGCGGGATCAGACTATACAGGTAAAATGTTCCAGGCATCTCGCGCCAAACAATATGAAGCTGGGATAAAATATATTCCTGACAATCAATTGATTTCCGCAACCTTGTCTGTATTTCAGTTAACAAAAGATAAAAATCTGAGTTCAGATCCTGAGCATATTTTATATTCAATACAAAATGGCGAGCAACGCTCCCGAGGTATTGAGCTTGAGACAAAAGCAGCGCTGACAGAAAATGTCGATATTATCGGCAGCTATTCCTACACGGATGCAGAATATACCAAAGATACGTTGTATCAAGGTAATCGTCCTGCTGAAATTCCAAAAAATATGGCGGCATTATGGGGAAACTATACTTTCCATGAAACGTCTCTTAGCGGATTGACGGTAGGATTAGGCAGTCGGTATATCGGGTCAACGGAAGGTGATAACGCAAACTCCTTTAAAGTGAAGCCCTACACGATCTGGAATGCCGTCATACAGTATGATTTGGGCAGATTCAGTATGCCGGGGTCAACCATAGGGCTGAACGTTAACAATCTCTTTGATAAGAATTACGTCGCAGGATGTTACGCCACAACAGCGTGTTTTTACGGCGCGGAGCGACAGATTACCGCAACCGCTACGCTCAGGTTCTAGAGCGCACGTCCTGGAGTACATTTTTCCGCCATCACACAGGGTTAATATTGTCCGCTTGTCGCTCATGGCGGACAGTTTTCCTGGCTCAGTCTGTTTTGTGCAGAAGCGGACGTTAATGAATAAGCGTCCATATTATATGGACGCAATAGATGAGATCTGTCAGCAAAAGCGTGAGGCTATGCGGAACGCGCTGGAAGCTGGCGATAAATATCAATGAATTCCTGGACCATTTCCCGGACTAACATCGAATTCATAATATGATCCTGCGCATGAACCAGGACCAGATTTACCTGAACTTTGCCGCATCCCTCGTCCATACCAATAAGCATTGTTTGTACGTCGTGAGCCCGCTTAGATGCGGCAAAAGATTCATTCATTTGCGCTTCGACCTCATGCCAGTCACCCTTTTTTGCAGCGCTAAGGGCCTGCATGGCACAGCTACGGGACTCACCTGCATTGATGATGAGTTCCATTACCGTTGATTCCATATCCATTTGCTACCTCAATTCTGTTATTGCTGATGATTACCGTTCGTTATTCAAAAAGAGCCAGTGCATCATTGAGGATTTTCTCTCCGCGCATCATGCCGTAATCCATGCTATTGATTACCGCTATTTTTTTTCCCGCTGATATGGCTTTAGCCTGAAACTCCTCAAATTTATACTTGATCTGTGGTCCCAGAAGACAGCAGTCATACAGAGCCAGAGTCCGATCAAAATCTTCCATCGAAACCGCAACGATATCGACTTCGATGTTGTTCTTTTCTGCAGCCTGTTTCATTTTTTTCATCACCATGCTGGTAGACATACCGGCAGCACAACATAAAAAGATACGTTTCAAGTTAACTCCCTATTTTTTACAATCGAGATTTTCACTGAACCAGTGAAATAATCCCCAGAATATGTTCAATTCAATAGTGCAACTGACCTGCAATTCGTTTTTATCACGGGAATGATCCGGCATTACCCGTAGTTATTTTTTGTCCTTCAAATGGGTATCCAAAAAATTAATGATGATCTTGGTTATCTCAGGCTGATACCACATCAAACCAGCATGGTCGGCCCCCTCGACGATATAACGCGTTGAATCACGTCCATGTGCAATAAGCGCCTCATGCAAAATACCTGTCTGGCCTGGCGACACCACATTGTCGGCATCGCCGTGCATCAGTAAAAATGGCGGGGTTTTGTCGGAGATATAGGTTATAGGATTTGCCGCTTTAGCCTTGCCTGGGTTAGAAAGAATGGACCCTCCGCCCTGCCACGGAATGCCGTTGACCAGCATTGCTTCCGGAATAGCGGGAGACTTGTGCGCCTCTATAATTTCATCAGAAAAATCTTTCCCGACCGTGGTGAGATCAGATAAGCCATACAGATCAATCGCTGCCTGCACATCGCTGCTTTGCCCGGAATATTCGGTCGTATCGAACGTCTTGATGCCGTTAGTGGTGGCGACCATTGCAGCCAGATAGCCGCCGGCTGACTCACCCATCACGGCGATCCGGGAAGGGTCAATACCCAGTTTGTCAGCATTGGTGCGTAAGAACCTGACGGCCGTTTTAGCATCTTCAAGCAGGCCTGGAAAGACCATTGTCGGGACTACCCGGTAGTTTATGCTGGCCACCACATAACCCGCCCGTGAAATATCGACACGTTGGCCAATGAACTTTGATTTCGGTGCATCAATAAATCCCCCACCGGTGATAAATACCACTGCAGGAAGCGGTTTTGGGGAGTAAGGCTTAAGAACGTCCATTGACAGTTGCAGAGGCCTGCCCATGGTATTCTGTGTAAATGAGTAAGTAATATCAGGGATCATTTCAACAGCCAGTGCATTTGGCGTTAATTTGATATTTTTACTTTCTGCTACCTGACCGGCTGCGGAAACAGATAAGGTAAAGAATGCGGTCAATGCCACAATTGATTTTCTATACATTTTTTACTCCTGAATAGCGTTAAAGACAGACACCGTCAGAACCAGACTTCCATGCGATAGCCCACTCGCCATTCAGATGCTTTTGGCAACAGGGTTATTTCACGATCTCCCCCGGCGTAGGTCAATGTCAGACTGGCAAGTGGTGCGATATAAGGGAGCACGTCCAGTTGAAGAGCCGGACCTACTGAAATTTTGTAGGCATTGCCATTAGCACCGGCGACCCCATTCTTGTTTTTGGTATTGTTTACAATAAATTCATAGAGCATTGAAATGTTCTGATGATGAAGGTTTTGTTTTACCGTTACGCCACCAAAAATCCCCGTTTCATTTTCGTAGCCATAAATCATATCGCCACCAGAATAAGCCAGGTCGGGTATAACCGTGGTTCGGTCTGCAGACTTATCACGTTTGGTATATTCATATATAAAAGCGGGATTTACGGTAAAATCTTCAAATTGTGAAATGCTTCCATCGACAGTAAATCTGACAGATGAATCCCCTTTCTCACTGAGTACACTTATTCGGCTGGTATTCAGGTATTGCGCTATAACGCCTTTGCCATACTGAATTTGTAGTGAAGATTGACCTTTAATCAGGCCAAGGTAGTTTGGCATAGTGTATTTAGCTGAGAAACTTGTGGCCTGCTGTACACCGGTACCAAGTGGGTTATCCAGTTCTTTGACATAAGTAATGCCCCACTCTGTTAATCCGAGCCGATAAGTGAGGTCGAAAATCCGGCGTGAACCTTCTGCGGCCATCGGCGCGCCAGAGCTTGACCAGTCAATCTGAGCGGTCCCTACAGCAAAATCAAAATTTTTACTGCTGTAACCTATTCCTGAATCAATGTGAACTTCTTTAGTATTATAGGCAAACACATTGATCCGCTCGTCCAGATAGCGGCGGCCCGCCCAGATATTCGACTCATCTGGCAGGAAATTCAGTCCACCAAATCTCCCATAGTTTTGTGCAGTTTCAAGAGCTTTATCTCCGTACCCTACAACCTGATAAGTGTAATCAGCCCACTGTTCAGGCGCGCCGATCCCTGTCCATTTCTTGGTAACGGCAAGCGACGTATAATAATCGTGCCAAAAGCTGTTACCGAGATCCCCCATTTTTCCTCGCGGGTCCTGATTCGGGCCAGTGGGATCTGCATGAAGCGTCATGTTTTTGGGTCTGTTGTATTCGCTCTGAAAATCGCCGGCAACCATTCCATAGCCATTTAATTGAAACGAGCCATCCTCAGAAATATTTGCAGAATAGCTTTCATTTATACAACTACAAAACAGCAATAAATAAAGCGTTATTTTATTTAAACACATTATTATAGCTCCACTGGTAATGGTAGGGTAATTTTTTAATAATAAAAGAAATCACAACCATTATATTTGACCGCCAAAGTAGAGTTATAACCAGGCTTGTGTTTTTGTATGTCGAATTTTGCATTCAATATTAAATTTAAAAAAAGCCAGACAAAAATGCCTGACTTTTCCGAACAGGGAAAGAGGGTTAGTTAAAACTATTGCGATATTCCTTGATACTCATGCCGTATTTATTTTTGAATATTTTATAGCAGTGAGTGGCATTTTCATAACCGGACATGTTGATTGCGTCAATTATTGAATAATTTGTGTTTTTTAGTAAATGCGTTAGGATATCCAACCTTTTTTCAATAAGGAGTTCACTAAAGTTCTTTCCGGTGAAGTCTTTGAGTAATTTGCTTACCTTATAATTCGGCTGATTTAACCTTCGAGAAATGTCGTTAAGTGTCGCAACTTTATAATTCTCATCAATATATCTGAGGACAGATGTTGATATCGAATTATTGTAAGTTCCATTAATGTGATAGTCACTACACTCAATATTTGCAAGTAATTCGGTCAGCAACAAACCCACTAAAAAATTAACGCGCACCTCTCTAAGTTTATTTGCGCTATAAATCTCAGTAATGATGATGTGCATAATGTTCTGGATAGAATCTATCTCACCCACTTTGAAATGAATATGTTCCCCATAACGACGCTTACCATTTATTGACGCGAGAATGAAATCCGATATCAGGTTATCCTCATCAAACAACGACATTAATTTGCCAAAAAACTCCGTTTTGATGATGAAGTTAATGATGATGTCGTTATGGCCGGCAGAATCAATTTCGTGTTTAGCAAACTGGTTGAGGAGCATAATTTCCCCTTCCTGTAATGTCATGGGCACGCCATTGACATTTTGACGCATACTTCCTTGATAGATATAGATGAGTTCTATAAAATCATGTGAATGCAAGGACACTTTTGTGAAACGAGTCTGTTTTTCAATATAAATATAGTTATCTTTAAAAAACCTACGCTCCATGCGGTTCTTAAACTTATGACTCAGCTGATAGTTAGCACGTAAAATCTCAAGTTCTCTCTCTGTATATGCTAACAGACTGTCATGTATTTCAGGATTGATCATAAAACACCTACATGGAGCTTTTAATTAATGAAGCGTTCAGGTCAGTAACACGCTGACCTCACCAGCATTTCGTATATCAAAGTATTGATTAACACCATCGGAATACTGAGGTTCATGGATGTTACCCGTGACATTATACTCTTCTGAGATAACCAGAATGCATTTTTTTAAATTAAATGGAATATTGATCACTATTTCAATACCTTTTGCAAGACGTTGCCATTTGCAAGAAATGTATCCCCTCACAGTTTGATGTGTACAGTCGACGAACTGTAATGAATCCAAAAATGCAGGTTGTATTCTTACAGTATCACTACCTCTTGCATTATCCTCAATAATAATACCTCCTGGCCCTTGAGTCATCCAGCTAGTATAAGAACTGAACATCGCATGATTGCATGAGCCATTCTTATTATCACCAAAAAATTCTTTCAGGGTAGTATCCTCGTCATGAAGCATACTTTTGAATCCCCCACAGGCGTGAAGCCATTTCATGATTACTTCATTTTCATCATAATGACGGAGAACTTCATACAGGAAGCTTTGCCCAAAAATTCCGCAGGTTACCAGGTAATTATTATCGCGGATAGCATTAGCCAGTTCACTGGCTAACTTTTTGGGGTTATCACTTAATTCCATATAGAGTGCAAAAACATAGCTTGTCTGACTTTTATCTGCAAAGCTGTCATCAGCATTTCGAAAATCAGTAATAATACGATCCCTGATTTCAAGTGTTTGTTTCGCATAAAATTCAGACCTACCGTTCAGTTTAAGAATAGTGCTGAATTTATGGAGTAACTTTACATGCAGATAATAGATACATGCGGTCGTGAAATTGCGTGCGGGAGAACCTGACTTATAGTCAACGGCACCAGAATTTCGGCTCCCCCAATCCCCGAGGCAGCAGTTGAGAAGCCCTTCATACCCGACACTGTTAAGGTGTTCAAGCTGACGCTCCAGGAATGGAAAAAACGCACGTGCGAGATCCAGCGTTCCATAGTGCTGGTAATGAATGTTAAGCAAAAAGGGAACAACAAGCTGCCATCCCAAAGGGCCGGCTGTTTCCCCGGTTCCGTTTGTTTTAATTCCCACATACGGTGCCGTTTCGGGAAAACCACCATTTTTCCGCGTGTCGTTGATAAAGTCTGAAAGGGTTTTTTCGTACATCTTTGCAGAATTAAACTGATAAACCTGAGATTTTGCCAGAGCAACGATGTCCCCACCATACGCGAACCGCTCCCGCGCGCAATCACTGAACACGGAGTGAATATTGTTTAGTTTGGTATTACGCGCAATCTCATACAGCCGGTTTAAATACAAGTCTGAGCAAAGAAAATCGCCGGCGCTTTCGAGTTTGCTGTATGCCTTGTGCGCCATAATGCAGAGTAACTGATCCAGGTTCATTCCACTCACTTTCACATAGCGAAAAGAATGATAGGTATACTTATTAACCAGATGATTGATGCCACTTCGACAAATGAGCTGGTCGATTTGCTCTGCACGACCGGGGGATGACTCTCCACCATTTATAATAATGCCGGGTGCTACCTCTTTTCCAATGAAGCCAGCCAGCGTTGACCCGGTATTCAACGTGTAATCATCGTCGAGACACTCAGCATATGTCAGAGTGATAACTTGTCCTTCGGAGGCGCTCACCGAAAGGTCAATAAGCCCGGAAAGAGTTTCCCCAAAATCTACGATGAATTCTGATTCATTCAGAACATGGATTTCTTTAAAGTCCAGGCACTTAATTTTTTCTATCTTGGGGATATAACTGGACACCATCTGCCCTTGTGGCCCTTTCGCCAGGAGGACGTTATTCCATCTGGGTGATACCAGTTCTGTGGTATTGCGACCACTGAACAATCGGGAGTCTAAGGTTTCGCCCAGGTAGATATTGTTGGTAAAATATGCGCCTTCACTACATTCCCATGTCTCATCCGTCGATAGACGTACTGACAGTCCCTCACCCTGTATAAAAATATCAGCGATTGCCTGAGTCACCCCTGAACATAACATGTCGCGAAGATTATACTTCCCGAATAGTTTCATTTCGGAGGGAGCATACCATCCATTTCCCAGTTCAATGATTAAAGTATTGCTACCCGTTTTTAAGTAATCTTTTATCTCATAGGTATCGTAATAGACGGTTTTCGAGTAATTAGTCCAGTCGGTATTAAGTTCATTCCTTGATACTTTACCCCCATTTATATATAGATTATAGAATCCAAGGCCAGCAATGTTTATTACAGCCCTATCGATTGCATTTTGGATAGGGAAACATTTCCTGAGAACCGTGTTTCGCGTACTGCTATCTTCTGGTTTATCTTTGTTGTTCTGAAAAGGTTTTGCTATCCAGTTGCCGTGGAAGTTACCCAGATTACCCGTAATGAATGAATTACTCAGTGAAACCATACTACCAGCACTGTTACATGAATTAATCTTCACAGTATATGTGCCGTATTCACTCAACTCAAAGCCAGTTAAAAGGAGATCTGTGCTATCGCCAACCCCAGTAAGTTCATGCACCACGGAATCGTCTTTTAAAATTGTTACATGGTACGATGTTTGTATATGCTTAACGCTCCAGTGACATGCAACAGGGAGTCTGTCGACAACAATTCGACTGGTCTGATAATTAATTTGCAACATTTAACCCACCGTGGCGTAGTGTATTTCTCATGGTCAACTTCCAGATTTTGATTATCTATCTCGCACAGATTTCATCCGTTTCTTCTTTACAGGCTAACGCATCAGCTATCTTGAAGAAGAAGTACCAGGCTGAAAATCTTACAAACAACCCAATAAACTGGAATGCCGCTATTTTCCAGCTACCCTGCATGAATCCTGAGATTATGATAGGCATCCCCGCAGGCGTGCTGACGCCAGCGAGCCTCGGTGACCTGCCCCCAGTATTAGATACAACCATCAGTTAGTAATGTCGGTTTGTTTACCTTCACATTTTCCATTCCGCCACCGTGCTGCAAACTCTGATGGCGTCTGATAATTCAGTGCTGAATGCGGACGATACTCGTTATAATCCTGCCGCCAATCTTTAATGACTTTCCTGGCGTGAACGATATCGCTGAACCAGTGCTCATTCAGACATTCATCGCGAAATCGTCCGTTAAAGCTCTCGATAAATCCGTTCTGCGTTGGCTTGCCCGGCTGGATTAAGCGCAACTCAACACCATGCTCAAAAGCCCATTGATCCAGTGCGCGGCAGGTGAACTCCGGCCCCTGGTCAGTTCTTATCGCCGCCGGATAGCCTCGAAACAGCGCAATGCTGTCCAGAATGTGTGTCACCTGCACGCCTGAAATCCCAAAGGCAACAGTGACCGTCAGGCATTCCTTCGTGAAGTCGTCCACACAGGTCAGGCACTTGATCCTGCGACCGGTGGCGAGCGCGTCCATGACAAAATCCATCGACCAGGTCAGGTTGGGCGCCGCCGGGCGGAGCAGCGGCAGACGTTCTGTTGCCAGCCCTTTACGACGACGTCTGCGTTTAACGCCCAGCCCGTTCAGATGATAAAGGCGGTACACGCGCTTGTGATTAACCAGAAGCCCTTCACGGCGCAGTAACTGCCATATGCGGCGATAGCCAAAACGCCTGCGCTCCAGTGCCAGTTCAGTAATGCGCCCTGATAAATGGGCATCATCCGCCGGACGCTGAGCGTCATAGCGGCAGGTCGACAGGGACAAACCTGTGAGTCTGCAGGCACGACGTTGCGACAGACCGGTCGCACCACACATAAACTCAACGGCTTCCCGCTTCTGGTCTGTCGTCAGTACTTTCGCCCCAGAGCCACCTGGAGTGCCTCCTTATCCAGCATGGCTTCGGCAAGCAGCTTCTTGAGTCTGGCGTTCTCTTCTTCAAGCGACTTCAGGCGCTTAACCTCGGGCACCTCCATACCACCATACTTCTTACGCCAGGTATAAAAGGTGGCGTCGGAAATGGCGTGCTTGCGGCAGAGTTCACGGGCAGAAACCCCGGCTTCAGCTTCGCGGAGGATACTGATGATCTGTTGGTCGGAAAAACGCTTCTTCATGGGAATGTCCTCATGTGGCTTATGAAGACATTACTAACATCGCGGTGTATTAATCAACGGGGAGCAGGTCATCCGCAATATTCCAATTACAGTTAGATAATATGCGATGCCCAACATAATCCCGTTGATAAGGATGTAGGGAATAGCTAAAGCAAAGTTCATGACCAAAGGTACACCGTAGGCCATGGGTTCACCAATTGTGAATACCGCGGGAGGAAGGGCTATTTTACCTAAAGTTTTATATCGACTACTCTTTGCAAAAAAAGCCAACATAATCGCTAATGGTAATAAATCACCTGCAACACCATAGGTCATAAAGAATGCAAACCCGGTGATATTAGGTAATTCAATGCCTGCAGCATACGCAGCCAGTTGCTGTGCATCCATAGCAAACCATATAGGGGCTACAATGCCTAGCGTTATGGCGTGCCCGTGAAGACCAAAGAACCAGAGCAACTGAGCAAGCACTGCAACAAAAATAATAGATCCAATGCCTGATCCAAGAGATGTGAGTGGCGACTGGATGAGTTTATAGATGATTTGATGGATGCTACCATAACCATTAATCGTTATAACCGCAGATATAACAGTAAATGTTGTCAGGATTACAATACCAGGTATGAGCGATGAAAAGGATTTTGATATAAAATCCGGGACATTCTCTGGCATTTTAATAATTAATCCCTTTCGGGTGATGCCTGTAAAAATACGGGTTGATACAATGGCAACCAAAATCCCCGTAAACAACCCCATGGCACCTAACCATTGGCTTGGAATTAAATATGATTGCCCCAGTGGACCGATCTCTCCAGGGTTATAGGGTGTAAGTATAAAGAATGAAATCATTGAAAGCAGACCGGCCATGAAGCTATCAACATTAAGATTTTTAGCCAGCGTGTAAGCCACCGAAAATGAAACAATGACTGCCAGAAAGTTGTTGGTGAAATTGATAGGTATATCAAAAAACCTTACTAGTTCGTAGCGAACAAGAAAATCCTGGTAAGGCTGGAAAGGGAATACCTTAAGAAGCGTGGCGACGGAACTCATGATGGTTGCTGGTAACACGAGCATCATGCCGCTCATCACTGATTTCAGGTAGATATTTTGACCAACGCTTTGCATTAAACTTAATAGTTTTTCTTGCATGGCAGCTGTATTTATTGGCATGTGATATTCCATCAGTGTCTATTTTTAAGTGCGTTCAAAAACTTAAATGAGATTAAACTGTCCGGCCATCATAGTAATGGCATATTAAATTGCGAGGCATGTCGGCTGTTGTCATTTAGAATGACCTTTTTTGCGAAACGGAATATTTAGTGACACAAATCACAATACTATATTTATGACTTGAATTTCTGGCCACATTTTAAGCATGGCCTGAGAAATACAGCGGAGTTTCCCCTTCTGAACTCAACTATATGCGGCAGCGGGAAGAGGAATATCTGCGGCTAAAGAGTCTGGTGCCCCGAAAAGGCGATGCTGCAGGATGTACTGGCAAAAAAGAGCTGACGCTGGGGCGACTGCGGGATTGGGTCAGGGATTTACAGGCCCGATATGGTGCCAGCGAAAGACAAATTTGAGTCCTAATGGGGATGTGAACACAATGTCTGCTTAGTGCAGAAGCGGACTTAGCAGACATAACTGGCGAACCCACCGTCATGGTAACTACCGGGATTTAAGCGTTTGTTTCCAAAATCCGCAGGCTGAATTGACCCTGAGTTCATCTATCAGAGGAGTTTTTAGAAATAAGGTTGCATGACATGGGCGTTATATAGAGGAAGTTAAGCAGGACAACAGGACAGCTTGCAACGGTGCATGGAGCAGTGAAGAAAATATGCTTTATCACGTAATACTGGACAAGTCTGCAGCATCTGCATGCGCTAATCTTAGCCTTTACCCTGAACTAACTCACTGATTCAAAAAAATGGAAATGAACCACTCAGAGGGGGCAAGTAAACGTCTGCCGCCATTCTTTGATATGGTCAATCAGAGCACGGAGCTTTGGCGCAATATTGCGGCGCTGGGGAAAATACAGATAGAAGCCTGGAAATTGTGGAAGATACTCATCCAGCACTGACACAAGCTGACCGCCTTTTATATATGGCCTGAATGTTTCTTGAGTAGCCATAGTGATGCCGCCACCAGCCAGAGCCAGTCTTAACATCAGACGCAGGTCATTCGTCGTAATATGCGGTTCAATCGCCAGATCGAAGGCTCTCCCGTTTTCTTCAAATGGCCAGCGATAGGGCTCAACATCCGGGGATGAGCGCCAGCCGATACACTGATGATGAACCAGCTCACGAGGATGATAAGGGCGACTATTGGCTGCAAGATAGGAAGGGGAAGCAACCACCATTTCACGTTGATCACCCGTAAGCGGAACAGCAATCATGTCTTTTTCAATCACTTCTCCGAGCCTGACACCGGCATCGTAGCCTGCAGCCACAATATCAAACTCTTTATCAGTGACAACAATATCAAGCTTCACACTGGTGTTAGCTGCCGCGAAGGAAGCGATTAACGGGCCTGAAAGAAATTCTTCCGCTATCGAGGTCACCGCGATTCTGAGAAGTCCTCTTGGCTTACGGTCAGGAGCAATATTGTCGAATGCAGCTTCGAGACTGGTTAAAGGCAATGAAAGAGATACACGCAACTGTTCTCCCGCTTCCGTCAGATGAACCGAGCGAGTCGTCCGCATGACAAGCATTGTGCCGAAAGCATCCTCGAGCCTTCTTATTCCCTGACTGACCGCCGAACGGGTCACGCCCAGCCGTGCTGCAGCTTTACTGAAATTATGCTCTTCTGCAACCGCAATAAAAACAGGTAAAAGATTGAGATCAATTTTCATTGTTTAGTACTGCTAACCACTGAGTCCAGTGAAAGCAGGATACTGCAACTTATCGTAAAGTTCTATTCTCTCTCCGAAATCAATGACAGGAGAACATCATGGACAAAGTTATATTAATCACTGGTGCATCAAGTGGCATCGGGGAAGGCATTGCCAGAGAACTTGGAATTGCAGGTGCGAAGGTATTACTGGGAGCACGTAGAGTGGAACGTATCGATGCCATTGCAGCAGACATTTGCAGCGCGGGCGGTATTGCTGATGCGCGGGCTTTGGATGTTACCGATCGACAATCCATGTCTGACTTCGTCCAGACAGCACTGGACAACTGGGGCCGTATTGATGTCCTTATTAACAATGCAGGCATTATGCCGCTTTCACCCCTTGCCGCTGGCAATCAGGATGAATGGGAACGAACAATAGACGTTAATATTAAGGGCGTGCTTTGGGGTATTGGCGCTGTGCTACCCGTAATGGAAGCACAGAAATCGGGTCAGATAATTAATATCGGCTCTATTGGTGCCTTTTCTGTCGTACCAACAGCTGCCGTCTATTGTGCATCCAAGTTTGCGGTGCGGGCTATTTCTGAAGGGTTACGACAGGAAAGTCCTAACATACGTGTAACCTGCTTAAATCCCGGCGTTGTAGAAAGTGAACTCGCGTCAACAATTACCCATGAGGAAACCATGGCGCTGATGGATGCCTACCGTTCTGTCGCACTTAAACCCGCTGACATTGCCCATGCTGTAAAGCATGTCATTGAGGCGCCTGAAACCGTTAATACATCTGAAATAACCATAAGACCTACAGCGTCTGCAAACTAGCGTTTCGGCATGGCTTCATGGTCACTTGAAGCAACGACTAAATTCCGCTTTTCGCGCATAGCAGACATTAACCTGACATCAGTCCGCTTTGCGCCATAAGCGGACGTTACCAGCATGGCTTACCCTTCACCGTTATGGCGCAACCACCTGATAAAATCCTGGCGGCGAGAAACGCCAATCTGATTGGCTGTAGTGAAAGCATCAGCCTTGTCCATCTGCAGTAGAATTATTTTACCTGCCAGGCGCTGTATAAAAACCCTGCCCCGGCAATCAACAGCATAACGTCTATCAGGAATGAAAAATGTGTCACCGTGAATCTTCGTACCAAAGCTTTACTGCTGAGGGTTCCGAGCATAATGCCGCCACCGACGAAGAGTCCCATAAGGGCAATGTGTAATGAAAGCGCCCCCTGGAACGAAAAGGTACTGACTTTACTCATGTACAGAAGAAGTGCACTTGCTGCTTCGGTGCCAATAAACGCCCCACCACTCAACCCATATGCCGTAAAAATCGGTACGCTCACCGGGCCTGTTGATAGCACCAGACCGGTCAGGAAACCGACTGTTCCACCACAAAACCCCAACTGCTTTATCGATAATCTCCATCGGTTATTTTTCACATGCCTTCGCATCAGGATCATAACCCAGAAAAAAATGCCTAAAGCACCGTCTATCGTCCATGTGGGCAAAGCGAGCAGGACATGAGCACCCAACGAGGCTGCTGGCACGCCCGGCAGTGCATAAGCCAACGTTGCGCGCCAATCTATCTCTTTCCACCAGGCAACAATACGAGAGAGGTTGCCCAGAATAGCGGCGATGGCCATTATCGGTATGGCTAATTTAGGCCCGAAGGCGCTGACCATGACAGGCAGTAAAAGCAAAGAAGAGCCTGTACCGACTATCCCACTCACCACTCCGGCGAGTATCGCAATTAAGGCTACACACAGATAGATTGCCATGACTTTCCTGATTTTTGACTTCGAAACATGCATCCTACTGTGTGTGTTTAGATCATAATATCGATTAATACTGTCCGTTGATGAGACTAAAAGTCACAGATGAAAAAACGAAACCTACCGCCGTTAAATGCTTTGAGGCTGTTCGAGACGGCAGCACACGCAAGCAGTCTGAGTGCCGCCGCGGAGGAATTAGGGATCACCCACGGTGCCGTCAGCCGCCAAATCAAATTGCTTGAAGAGTGGTTAGGGCAACCCTTATTTGAACGGCAAGGGCAACGCAGTGTTGCGGCCGAACATGCCCGTGCATTTGCAGCCGAAATCAGTGCCGCTTTCGACATTATCAGTGATGCTTCAATTCGCTTCGGAAAAACACAAAATACACGCGTCATAAGAGTAAACGCCCAAACAACTCTGGCGATGCACTGGCTGATACCTCGCTTACCGGAATTCCATCGCCGAAATCCTGACGTGGAAGTTTCGGTGTCCATATCCAACAGCGCGGACATAAAAGGCCTGTCTGGCTTTGATGTTTTGATTCGACGAGATCCACTGGATAAGTCAGAATGGCGTTATTTTGACAAGCGACCTTTGTTCGAAGAACAACTCACTTTACTTGCTGCCCCGACGCTTTTGTCCAGACAGCCTTTAGCGGAACCTGAAGACCTTTCCAAACATGTGTTCGTCACATCCAATACGCGAGTGGGCGAATGGGAAAGATGGATGAAAGCAGCCAGAATCGACGCGTTGCGCCCACAGCGATTTCAGCGCTTTGAACACAATTATATTAGTCTTCAGGCGGTCATTGATGGTGTTGGCGTCGGTATCGGTGGATTGCCCACACTTAGGCATGTCGTAAAAGAGAAAAGGCTTCTGGCTCCCTTTCCGGTTGGCGTTAAAGGAAGCAAATACGTGGCGCTAATCGCTCCCGATGTTGACAAGTCATCAGCACTAAATCTGTTTCTGGAATGGCTTGAACAGGAAGCATCAAAGTAACGCATTACTCTTTCACCCCGTTTTACATGAGGCAAGCAAATGAGCATTGACTGGCACAGCGCGGAACTGACTCGCATGACGATGGTTGATAAAAACTATAAGAACACGCAAAACGTGCGTCGTTTTATGGTTGCGCAATGCGGGGAGACATTCCGGTTTGATCGGGAGTTCATGGCGTGGATACGCAATGATATTGCCAAAAATCTGGGAGACGTTGTGGATGAGTGGAAGCGCAGGAAAGGCCACTAGCCTGGACTTTACGCCTTTATGCAGCCTGCTGCTGATGAGGCACAACCTCGCCCGGTGAGTAAAAAAAAAGACCCGATCACCGATCAGGTCTCCTTTGATGTGCTTTTACCTAACCGACGACTGGCGCGATTATTTAGACAGCAGTTCTTTGCGGACGATTTCAGCACCGGCACTTAAGGCACTCAGCTTGCCTCGGGCAACCTGGCGCGATAAAGGCGTCATGCCGCAGTTGGTCGACGGATAAAGCTTATCGGCATCCACAAACTGAAGGGCTTTACGCAGCGTATCAGCCACTTCTTCTGGCGTTTCGATAGCATTGGTTGCCACGTCAATGGCCCCAACCATCACCTTTTTACCGCGAATGAGTTCGATAAGATCCATTGGAACGCGAGAGTTTTGGCATTCCAGCGAAATGATATCGATGTTCGACTTCTGCAGTTTAGGGAACACTTCTTCATATTGACGCCACTCGGTTCCCAGCGTCTTTTTCCAGTCGGTGTTGGCTTTGATGCCGTAGCCGTAGCAAATGTGCACAGCGGTTTCGCACTTAAGACCTTCAACCGCTCTTTCCAGCGCGGCAATGCCCCAGTCATTCACCTCATCGAAAAACACGTTAAATGCCGGCTCATCGAACTGGATAATATCGACACCCGCCGCCTCAAGTTCTTTGGCTTCCTGGTTGAGAATTTTGGCAAATTCCCAGGCCAGTTTTTCGCGGCTCTTGTAATGGCTGTCATACAGCGTGTCGATCATGGTCATCGGACCCGGCAGCGCCCATTTGATCTGTTTATTGGTTAGCTGACGTAAAAATTTGGCGTCTTCAACAAATACCGGCTTCTGGCGCGCCACCTCACCGACAACGGTCGGAACACTGGCATCGTAGCGATTACGGATTTTAACGATCTCGCGTTTTTCAAAATCCACACCGCTGAGGTGTTCAATAAACGTGGTCACAAAGTGTTGGCGCGTTTGCTCGCCATCACTGACGATATCGATACCTGCGCGATCCTGATCGTCAAGAATTAAACGCAGCGCGTCTTTTTTACCATCGATGAGTTCTTCATTTTCCAGTTTCCAGGGCGACCACAGCGTCTCAGGTTGCGCAAGCCATGACGGTTTAGGCAGGCTTCCCGCCGTCGAAGTCGGTAACAAAATTTTCATAACAGATAACCTTATACTGAGTTAATCAAAGAACGTAATTAGCAGACCATTGCTCAAGAACATGTTTGTAGGGTTTGATGAAGTTCTTCTCAGTAAACTTCCCTTGTTCAATAGCCAGATGGCTACGTTCTTCTCGGTCGTAAACAATTTGCGTTAATGAAAAATCCCGATGGCTCAGGCTCGGTTGATATTCGATACCTGCCGGAGAATTTGCATTATAAATCTCAGGACGATAAATCTTCTGGAACGTTTCCATCGTGCTGATGGTACTGATGAGTTCAAGATTGCTGTAATCACGCAGCAAATCACCCGTAAAATAAAACGCTAAAGGTGCAACGCTGTTTTCAGGCATAAAGTAACGTGCATGCAGGCCCATCTTGCTGAAATATTTATCGGTCAGTGAATATTCATCCTGCTGGTATTCAATGCCCAGTACCGGATGACGGTTGCCGGTGCGCACATAGGTGTTTTTGCTTGAAACGCTGAGGCAAATCACCGGTGTTTTGCTAAAATTCGCTTTGTACGCTTCTGATTTTATGAAGGATTTAAAGATATTGCCATGCAGCTCACCAAAGTTATCCGGGATGTTAAACACGGGATTATTTTTGTTATGCTCTGACAGCAATACGCTGAAGTCGTAATCGCGCACATAAGAGGAGAAGTTATTTCCGACAATGCCTTCAATGCGCTCATCGGTTTTTTTATCGACAATATTTGTTTTTAATATTTCGATTACCGGGAAGGCATCACGATTATTTTCGACATTGATATTCATTTCAACAGAAATGATCTCAAGCTCGACAGAATAACGGTCCCCTTTTGGGTTGTCCCAATGCGCCAGGGAATTGAAACGATTATCAATCATCACCAGGGCGTTGTGCAGGTTATCCTGACGGTTCTTACCACGGGCCAGGTTAGCAAAGTTGGTGGTGATGCGCGTATTTTCTGATGGGTTGTAATTCTCATCAAAAACACTGCTCTTAATCGTAAATGTGAAGTTGTTATTCATCGTGTTTTAGATCCTGAATTCTGATGTGAAAACTGCATTGTTCGCCAGAACGGCCTGCTTTTGTCTTGTGGCTTGCGTGTTCGGCAGTCTTCAACGCGTCGGTAATCAATAAGCATATTTTATGCCAGAGTCATGGCATGAGTGAAAGCGACTTAATTTCACATCAACATGAGCCTTCTTCATGTCGTCCTGCGGGTGCTGTACGCGCCGCTTTCCCAGCAGAGCGACCGGGGCAAAGCGGGCAACAATGCCCTGCATGAAAAGAGGCACGCCATCTGCCCTGTTTGCACGGCAGGCGGCTTGTCACCTGCCCCGCTCACGGCGTGGGGCAGGCTTCAGCGCCTTGCGCTTTTCGCTGATAACGACGGGCCGAAATCTGTCCGCAGAGGATGTACCCAGCGTTATTTCTTTTTGGTGAGCATCGACTTTAAATCAGCAAAAGGATTGTAGGTGGCTGCACCCACATCGTCCTGCGCATCTTCGCCCGCCACAACGGAGGTGCCGTACTGATCGGCTTCCGTGTACTTCGAATGTTCGTGGTCGTGGCAGTACAGGCACAGTAACTCCCAGTTACTGCCGTCTTCCGGATTATTGGTGTGGTCGTGATCAATGTGGTGAACCGTTAATTCACGCAGGTTCGAATACACAAACTCCCGCGAGCAACGCCCGCAGACCCACGGATAGATTTTTAACGCTTTCTCACGGTAGCCACTTTCCAGACGCGTATAGTTTTTGGGGATCAAAGCCATGACCGACGTTACCTGTATGATGAGATATTTTCACTTGTGATAAAGCAGGCTGACCTGCCTGCCGGACTACTTTAACGGGATCTGGGGCCGTCTGGCGATGTAAGTCTGCCAGAACGGGTAAAATATCTTTCTGAAGAAAGAAACGGCCTTCTGTATGGCCCGCCATATCCGCTTTGCCGCTTCACCGGCAAAAAGCACCCACGTTAATCTTTTTCATCTTCCGCAGGCGGCATAACCTCGGTCGAATCAGCCGTTCGCACGGCCTGGGGTGTTTTTCCTGTCCAGGCGTGAAACGCTCTGGCAAAGGAGTTGGCGTCTTCAAAACCGAGCAGGAACGAAATTTCCGCACCCGACATAGCGGTACTGCGCAGATAATGTATCGCGAGAGATTGCCTTACCTTGTCGAGGATCTGCTGAAACGAGGTGCCTTCATTCTGCAGTTTGCGCTGCAGCGTCCGGGAGCTGACTGCCAGCTTGCGACAGACCGTCTGCATTGAGGTTTCACCAGCGGGCAGACTCTCCAGCAAGATGCAATGTACCCTTTCAGCCATACTCGCCGTTTTATCAAGGTCCGCCAGCCGCTGGCGCAGCGACGGCTCAAAAAATTGCCCGCCGCACGTCCGCAATATGTCGTGATTACGCAGACCTTTTCGTGCAGCAAGTATTCAGCGGCAGGATACGATCCTTTCCCCTTCAGTGCGCCTACAGACGGGCTTTTTCTGACGTTCCCTTTTGAAGGCCAGGTCATGCAACTGATGGAAATGAAGGCCAGGATATATCAGTCAATTCTCCCTGCAAGGGCTGAGGTGCGACGAGATGAATATGACCTGCTCACCCTGACAGAATATCAAGACCCTGCGCTGGACGAGCCTGCCTTCTCTGGCTTTTACCATATCCCTGTCAGTCTGGGTGAAACGTCGAGCCGATGATTACCCCCGAAAGCCTGACAAGACTGTCATCTGTAAAAGCGCGTGTGCGGGTCATGCAGTAGCGGTTATCGCTGTCGGGGTGAGCTGGACTTTGGGGTTATGTTTAACTCGGCTTCAACAGAGTGAAACCCTCCCAACAGAAAAAGGGGGCTGTTTATGGTAAATGTCTTTATCGGGCAACTTCACCTGAAATCTGACGGAGCAAAAAATGAGAACCCAAAAACGGTGCCTGGGTTATGTCGCCATTGTGGTTGATGACTACGATCGCGCCATTGACTATTACACTGACAAGCTGGGCTTTACGCTTGTGGAAGACACACCGCAGCCGGGTAAACGCTGGGTAGTCGTCACGCCCAATCCGGAAAGCGATTGCAATCTTCTTCTGGCCCGAGCTTCCAATGAGCGCCAGGAGAGCGCTATTGGTAATCAGTGCGGTGGCCGCGTTTTTCTGTTCCTGCAGAGCAGCGATTTTTGGCACGACTACAATGCCATGAAAGCCAAAGGTGTGACGTTCTGTGAGGAACCGCGCGAAGAAGAGTACGGCACCGTGGTGGTATTTGAAGATATTTATGGCAACCGTTGGGATCTTTACCAGAACAAATAAAATCCAAACTGTTTGCCTGTTAAACATAAAACACAGGGTCAGAAATTAATAATGATGACTCACTTATCCGAACTAAGCGCGGTTGGTGAGTCAACGAAATGGCTGGACATTAATAACAGTAGCCTTAAAGATTGCTGGTTTCAGATCCCAGACATTCAGCAGATAAAATCATATGGATGAAAAGCTCAAATTCATGATGTTGGCGCTTGAATATTCCCGCCGGGCATTGCCAGAATGCAGACCTAATCCCCCTGTCGGCTGCGTTATTGTTCATAACGGCGTTATCGTTGCTAAGGGTTTTACACATCCACCAGGCCACCACCATGCCGAAATCGATGCGCTCACAAAGCTTACATTCCCCATTAGCGAATGCGAAGTATATGTCACTCTTGAACCCTGCTCTTTTCAGGGCAGAACGCCCTCTTGTGCTTTAATGCTTGCAGAGCTAAAGCCGGGACATATTTATATTGCCATGGAAGATCCGCACCCTAAAAACAGAGGCGCGGGACTCAATATTTTAAAAAATGCGGGTATCAGCCTTACATCAGGTATCGGAAAACAGGCGGTCGAGACGTTTCTTTTCCCCTATCTGGATAAGTCTTCATGATGAACACCACTTTGTGGTGGCGCACTGTCTGGTTGACCTGGACAGTACTGCCTTCTCAGTAGCAATCGACCTTTTCAATAACCACGCCCATCACGCTTGATCCAGCGCTTCCCCCCTTTTCCGTGCCTGGCCACACATAGGTAAACAAGTTCATGCCCATGTGCTACTGACTTTTCCGCCCCAACAGCGCTAACTGGCAGAAAAATCGCTATATGAATGATATGATTACCCCATTCGATTCAGTCAAAAAATACAGGTCGTCACCCTGAGGGCAAGATATGAACAATGAAGTCTCACTGAAATATTATGACATTGCCGATGAGTATTCGTCGGAAACGGAAACGCCGGTAAGCGAATCTGAACGTGACGCGCTGGCGCACTATTTCCAGTTGCTGATTGGCCGTTTAATGAATAATGAAGAAATCAGCGAAGACGCGCAGAAAGAGATGGCCGTTGAAGCGGGCATTAATGAACAGCGCATTGATGAGATAGCGACCTTCCTGAATCAGTGGGGCAACGAGGACTAATTTCGATACATGATGCGCGCTAAGCCGTGCATCATTTTTTGCCTATCCACGGCCTGTCCAGTCTGCTTCCTTACACCAGCTCATCCCCAATATCGTCACTCGTGGAATCCCCCGTTCCCATCGCTAACCGGGTTGATGCGCAGGTATTTTGATCATAGCGATAATGCGCCCTCTGCATGTAACCACGTTATCCGCCTTCTTTCTGCCAAACAGGACTGCGCCATGCCCGGCAAGTGCCGACACGCGGCAATGCGGTCTCCTGCGTGCGGGTGGTGCAAAGATGCGCGGGAAAGCACCTGTGCCAGGGCACAGGTGCAGGCGATAAACATTATTATGCGTGTTTGCCAAAGGAGGCGGACTCATCGTCCTCATCAGTAATGTTAGGTTTCGACAGGCTGGCTTTAACGCCCCAAAAGTAGCAGACCAGAGACGCGACAATGATGAGGATCATATCTAAGGGTGCACCAATCGCCCCGCTTCCGCCGTAGGTACCGAGCAGAGAAATCACCATTACCGCGATGTAATAAGCCAGCAGCCACCATGCGCACCGTAAATCCTGACTGAACTGGCTGTTCTTTTTACCAAAAATCGCATAAGCGACCCAGGCAACAATCAGAATCGGAATGAGGATCTCATTCACGGACCAGCCGCTCCAGTAAATCAAAAGCGTACTGGCTACAAACGCCAGCGGACTGAGAAACGCCGCGACAGGCAGACGGAACGGACGCTGCATATCGGGCAGGTGATTACGGAACGCGCCAAGGGTTATCGGGCCGGGCATGTAGGTAAAGACCGTTGCCGAGGTTACTGCGCCAATTAATCCGCCCCAGACCTGAAACTCAGAGGGCAGCGTCCAGGCAATGGCCAGCACCAGCGATAGCCACAACGCGCCACGAGGTACGCCAGATTTTGCATCCACTTCACCAAACACTTTGAACAGATGACCGTTACGCGCCCAGGCAAACAGCACGCGTGCGGCTCCTGCCAGATAGATGTTGCCGGTCCCGGCAGGCGAAATCACCGCATCGATAAGAATCAGGTTAATCAGCCAGGTCAGCCCCAGGCTGCGCGCCAGGTCGGCATAGGGAGACTGGAATACCTCCTTCAGCCCTGCCCAGCCATGTTGTGACAGCAAATCGGCCGGTACTGCCCCCATAAAGGCATATTGCAGGGCCAGGTAAATCACGAAGCTGACAGCAATGGCAATACCAATTGCCAGAGGCACGTTGCGCTGTGGATCTTTGGCTTCACTGGCAAAATCCACAGCCTGACGAAAGCCGAGGTAGGCAAAGACAATCCCTGCCCCCGTCAGCGAGCTGAAAACGCCATGTGCACCGCCAGGTGGTGACGGTGGCACATCAAGGTTCGGCGCATGGAAGTAAAGCAGGAGCGTGATGATAGTCAGTAACGGCACGATAAATTTGAAGGTGGTGACAATGGTGTTCACGCGACCAAAGAAGCTGACGCTCCAGTAGTTAAGCAGGAAAAACACCACCAGCAGCCCAATCTGTACAACAAACCCTAACCCCGTAGGGCTGCCGTCCGTGTGCCCCAGCGCGGGCCACCAATAGATTGCATACTGACGCACGGCCTCCACTTCGACCCCGGCAGTGCTGGTATAAGCCAGCAGAGAACTGACACCAATCACGAAGCCGACGATGTTGCCGTGGGAATAATTGGGATAGCGAACAAAACCCCCTGCGCGCGGCAGTGCCGAGGACAGCTCGGCGTAAACCAGGCCAATCATCAGCACGATCACGGCACCCAGCACCCATGCCCAGCCGGTATGGCTGCCCGCATAACCAGAGCTGTTAAGCGCGGCATATAACCAGCCCGAACCGATCATTGAGCCGATGCCAAGTAATGACAGATCGACCAACCCTAATTTCTTTTTGAGACCTGTAGATGCCATGATATGCCCTTCTCTGATTATTAGATGTTGTACGTGGGAATAAAGCATATTGTGTGCCAGCACTATTTTACTGTCGTAACTGTTTATGTAAGAAATATTCTGGATCACAGAACCTGGCAGATAAGGGTTTCAGGAAGGCGTTGCAACAGAAATAAAAATATCCGTCGACGTTTGTAGTGATATTAAGCATGAGATCAGGGTGCAATGCGCACTGCAATGATCCAGAAAATACAACGCGACGCTATTTGAAACATTCCGTCACCAGTGCAAAAGTTGTGACATATATTCGGGCAGAGCCGCTGTCAAAACCGTGGCGAAAAAACGCGGTAATACTGCCATCCTCTGAACAGATAGCGGCATTTCGCGGGTCTGCATCGCCAAAGACCCGATAGATGACATTATGCAAAATAACGCGCGTGGCTTTTACCCTCCGCCACCGCTGCTCACAGGCTGCCCGCCCAGGCGCAGGCGTTACCGTGGAAGCGACCGGTTCCGGCTGTTCTGTCACACCATTGCGCGATGTCTTCGCCCATGCCAATCATCTGATTCATGCAAAACTCGCTACCACTGAACAGGTGATTACTGAGAGCTCCGGCTCACGCCAGCAGCGTTTAAACGAATGGCTGGAGACACAGGCACACCTTGATGGCCCGGCGGCAAAAGCCATCCTCTCGGATCAACATGACCCTGTCCTGCCCATTTATCGTCTGTCACCCGATGATCCGGATGAAGAGAACACGCTTGCGACGGCCGTGTTTATTCTGGATAACGAGAAAACGACCTTGCAGGTTTTTACGCTGGATCGGCACCATGCGGCGCGACAGTACTGGATTGAATGACAGGCTGCACCCCGGCTGGCAGCAGCGCGAGGTAATGCGAGGTCTGACGGCAGGCAAGGTGTGGCACTGGCGACTGAGCGTTTTTAGCAACGTCGATGGATCAATGTTGCCGCTGTATTCGCGCCATCAGCAGGCTGAACATCAAGGTGAGTAGAAGCCTGATGAAGTGAAACTGGCGGCGGCGACAGACAGCGTTAACGCCGGGGATAGTCGGAGCCACCGCGCCGTCCCTGTTCGGCGCGGTGGCTGGTCCCCTTCTCTCCGCACACCGCCAGAGCCGGTCAGAAAGGCGCATTGGCGATCGCGCCACAGTCAGCGGCCTTCCCGACCAAAAAGGGCCACAATCACGGCTTTTGTCAGGGCCGCACGCCGTGGGACAACATTGTCAGGTCTGTCTCTTCTGCGACACCGATGTCCGACGAGCGCGAGGCGCCTGTCGCGCTGAAAACCCACTATTATCAGCCAAGCACATCCTGCACGCAGGCTTTAAACACTTTCACCCCAAGCGCGAGCGCGTCGCGATCAAAATGCATCTCCGGATGATGCAGGCCGGGCGTCAGGTTAGCGCCCAGCCCCCAGAAGCCGCCTTTGATCTGCGGACGAAGACGCAAATAGTGGAAGAAATCTTCACTGCCCGGCGTTGATTTCGGCGCTGTGAGGCCGGTTTCGCCAAACACACGGCGAATACCTCGTGCGATCACCTCGGTTGCCTCGTCATGGATAATGGCGGCGGGCATCTCTTTCAGAACGCGGATGTCTGCGCGCGCGCCATACGCGGCGGCGCTGCTCTCAATTGCGCGCAGCACCTGCGGCTTGAGGACATCCATCGCTTCGTTTTCTGCCGCACGCAGATCCCAGCACACCTGCGCTTTATCCGGGATCGAATTGGTGACGCCCGCATCGCAGAGAAAACGCGTCGCTTTCGCGCTCCATGTCAGCGACGGTGCAAGATGAATGCCGTTCACCGCCTGCACCGCATGGGCAGCGGCATCCAGCGCATTGACGCCTAAGTGCGGGCGCGCAGCATGGGCCGCTTTGCCATGGAACATCACTTCAACGGTGGCGGACGCCGAGTAGTACATCGCTGGCACGGCCTGCCCCATCGGGCACTCCTCCAGCGGACGCAGGTGGAAGCCGAGCAACATATCGACATCATCCAACACGCCGCCTTCGGTAAGGGCAATTGCCCCGGTGCCCAACTCTTCGGCTGGCTGGAAGATAAACTTCAGCTTGCCGTTTTTCACCAGCCCCTCCGCCATCACCTCCTGGGCGGTTGTCAATACGACCGTGGAATGGCCGTCGTGCCCGCAGGTGTGGCGCGCCACATGTTGGCCGTCAATGATATGCCCCAGCGCATCCATATCGGCGCGCAGCGCCAGCGTCGGGCCAGGTTTACCGCTGTCCAGTACGGCAACAATACCGGTGGTGTTATTCACCTTACGCGTAACCTGGTAGCCCGCCGCCGCCAGCACGTCCGCGATATAGGCGGATGTTTTGTACTCTTCGAACCCCAGTTCCGGGATTTGGTGCAGGTAATTAAAGTGCTCAAGTGTACGTGACACGTCTTACTCCTTAGTGCTCAGGCAATAACGCGCATAATCAGCATGGCGATTACGGCATTGAGAATGCTGACCGCCATCAATAACGGCCAGTACTTCTTCGGCACATCGGCCACGCCCAGCAGGCGTCCCATGTACTGGAGTTGCGACCCCATCAAAAAGATGGCGGGCGCGAGAATGGTGATCTGCCCCACATCAAGTTGGCCTTTGCTCAGCAGGCTGACTGCCACGCCGGTTCCGGCAGAGGAAGAGAGCCAGGCGGTTAACAGCACGGTGATCGCTTCGCCCGGCAGGCCGAAAAGCCCCATCAGCGGTGCGCAAACGTGCCCAATAATCTGCATCACGCCCAGTAAATTGAGCATTTCGGCGATCACATAGGCCATTAATACATTCGGCATCAAATTATTAATGGCGATATGAAAACCCTTGCGCGCGCCAATAACGAAAATATCAAACGGATTACTGGAGACTTTTGCTTGATTACTCATTGTCGAAATCTCGCTTATAAACAGTATTTAATGCCAGGCGAACCACGGCTGCGCCAACGAATTTAAGGACAAACATTAAAACCAGCGGAATAATGATCGGGATGGTTAAGGAAGCGAACATTGCCGATCCGATGGAAAAATAGTTATTAATCAACCCGGCACCGGAATACTGCCATGACCCCATAATTACCACATCTTTGCGGGTGATCTTTTCGCTGTCATAGAGTTCTTTCGTTAATGCCGCACCGGCATCGGTACTTTGCAGATCGGTAATTAATGCCAGACCGGTATAACCTGGAATGCCGAGCAGCGGTTTTAACAGCGGCGTGAGTAATTTATGCGCCGCACGGATCGCACCGTAATGGGTGAATATTTCCAGCAGGCCGAGCGCCAGCATCACCGTTGGCACCAGCGAGAGCGCAAAAAGAAAACCGGCTTTAGCGCTCAGGCCGCCGCTGCCGATAAAGGTGTTGGTTTCCGGCGTCTTCATCGTGCCGAACGCGCCGCCAAGCGTGGTGAAATCGAACGCGCCCAGCCAGGCCATGCCATCCACTTTAAAAAAGAAGCCGGAGAAGACCAGCAGCACAATGACCAGTGAAATCCACGCGCCAGGCCCCACTTTCCACTCCTCTGCTGCCTCTTTTTCTGGCTGCTTCAGTGTTTTTGATTCGCTCATATCATCTCTCTTTACATGTATAATGGAAAAGTCCTGATACTAAGCAGGATCCATGCCTGAATAGCCCAGCCGTAAAATAAACGCCTTTCGCCAGGCTGATTTTTGCAATAAAACCCCTTCCCGAAAAATAACGAGAAATTCAAGCGCATTAGCGGGAAAATTATTTCATCGTGCACGTATAAAAGCGCAATGAAATACGTTCTCCCCTTTTCTGGGCGCACTTTTGGTGCAGTGAGACTGATTTCCTTTTTCTTTTTTACTGACGCACCAAATTTGGCGGTTAATTTGATTATCACTATTTAAACGGCTTGATAAATAGCCATCAAGTGATGTTATTGTTGCTTTCAGGTCAACAGTAATGAGGGAATGCGGCAGATGTTCCAGGATAAACAGGTGGGTTACCTGTATGAAGTAGGTAACCAAGGCGGCATTCGCCGCGCGGCAGATATCCTTGGCGTTAACGCGTCGGTGGTCAGCCGCCAGATCGCCCAACTTGAACGTGCGCTACAGCTGCCCTTGCTGGAACGGCGCGGGCGTAATGTGGTATTGACCGAAGCGGGACGACTGCTGGCGGAGGACTATTTTTCCAGCCGCCAGCGGCGCGAAAAGCTGGAGAGCCAGCTTAAAGATCTGCGCCATATGCGCGGCGGAACGCTTTCGGTACGCATTGGCGGCGGACTGATCACGGCGTTTATCGAAGGGGTTATGCGCGAGTTTGCCCAGTCTTACCCGATGGTGTTTGTCGATATTGTGGTCGGCAGCATGCAGGAGATGATGAACGATATTGTCAGCGGCGAAGCCGATATGGCGCTCGCCTTTGGCCCGATTGGCACACCGGAACTGAAGCGCCACAGTTTCCAGTGGGGGCCGATTTGCGCTGTGGTCGCGCCACAGCATCCTATTGCCGGTCACGCCAGCATCACCATCGAAGAGTTGAACACTCACCCGCTTATCGCCCTGACGGAGAACTTTGGCTTGCAGCGCCACATGAACGCCATGTTCAAAAGCCAGGGTTTGCAATTTCACCCGGCCTACCGATGCAACCTGTTCTCCACCGCCATGAACCTCAGCCAGGCGGGGCTCGGTGTCTCATTTATGACTGCCTACGCCGCCGCCGACCCCATTCGTCAGGGGACTCTTGTCGCCGTCCCGCTTGACCACCCGATCGCCAGTAGCGCCCAGTGTCACCTGTTACGGAACTCAGACAGGCGCTTTACCCCAGCCGCCCATCATATGTGGCGACTTCTGCATAATGCGTTTCGCGACAGATAAAAATAGCGACTTCCGTAAGCGTTGAGCGGCGTGATTTTTTAAATGTCGTCATGCTGGATGGGTGAATCCTGAGCGTAGCCTGTAACAGAGATGCGCTTACAAGGCACGGCATCGCCAGTGGTGTGAGCGTCGGGCCTGACAAAGACCGGGTGGCGGGCAACGTTCTGCTAAAGGTGAGTCAAAATGCCTGTGTACATAATCTCAGCCTGTTGATGAATCGAGGCTTCGGCATCGGTATGACGGGCTGACATCAGTCAGAAGATGGACTTATCGGCATTTAAAGTCGCGGTGAGCGAGGAGCGGACGTGTCACTTATGATATGTATCCAACACCTTGAGCATAACTTTCCTGAGTAGCATAAAAAACGTGAAGTTAAGAAAGGTCTTTGCACATAAACACACTCAACGGATCTGCTGCATACGGGGGGAATGCATCGCATATTTCGTACCCGCACTTACGATAAAGTGCGATGGCCGGTTGCTGATTAATCCCCGTTTCAAGCCGTAATAAGCACGGAGTCTTCTCTGAAGCCATCGTCTCGATTGCGCTGATTATCCGCTCTCCGAGCTTCCTGCCCCGGTATTCCGGTCGAATATAAACCCGCTTAATCTCAGCTAAGCCATTTTCCTGGAATAGCAAAGCACCACAACCCGCAGGTGCGCCGCCTTCATCACGTACGATAACGCAGCGGAGCTGCTCGTCATTAACGGTTGAAAGATCCAGAGAGTGACTACTTTCAGCAGGATACAGTTCGCGCTGAAAGGCATCGAGCTCGCTGACCAGCCACGCCAGGTCAGAATCACTTTTATCCACTTCTGAAATGCTGAACATTCACTATCCTCGACAGCTAAAAGTGCTCATGGATATTGATAAAGACTTCACGACTCCATAAGAATTGAATAAACCCATGAGTAAAGTCTAAGGAGAACATTTAACCATCTTTTACTTTTCTCAAAATCAAAGGCTTGTATATTGATGAGCTAAAGAAGAGTGATCCAAGCGCAGCGAAAGCGAGAAAAAGAAAACACTTTTCTGCAGTGAAGTGGTCTATACCAACAACAATCACAAAACCTAACAAAGACTGATAGCTTCTTGATATCATATCGGAAGTGGCTATTATTTCTGAAAACTTACTTTTGTCAGTAAGCTCCTGCCCTGAGCTATATAATGAAATTTTAAGTAGCGACAACCCTAAATATATGATGAATGTTCCTGATAAATAACTCAAAACCAGAAATTTAGTCAATGGAACGGACCATATCAGACAGCCTACAGATATTAGCACGGCCCCTGAAATAAAGGATTTATTAATACTTTCAATTTTGAATATTTTCCCTGCCATCAAGCTTCCTACTAACAAAGAAAAAGTACTCATACTTGAAAACAAAGCAACAACAGTAGAGTATGAAGATACATAGATAATATTTATGTGATTAATGAGCTCTTTGTAGTTATCAGTAAGAATGTAAGTCGATATAATTTCATAAGCAACCATAGATGTAATTATGGATAATCTAAAAAAAAGAATGTTTTTTTGAACTTTATCATTGAAAATATAAGTAAAACCTGAAAAAATACTTTTCTTTTGAGATAGATTGTCAGGTGTCCATTCTTCAAGTGAGAAAACTATACATGTAGACATCAGGAAAAGAAAGCTTTCGGCATAAAAAATAAATTTTATCCCAAAGATTCCTATTGTCAGTGAGGATATAATAGGTGCTATTAAACCGAAAGAATTATAATAAAACTGCTGTTTTGAAACAAAACTTATTCTTTCTTCACTATCAACAAATTTCTGAAATGCCACGTTTTTCAGTGTCGTGTTTAATCCTGCGCAAAGAGATATCAGAGTTGATAAAATTGCAAGTACATAGATATTCCAAGTGAAAGCTATAGTTAAACAAGTTACAGATCTGGCGAAGTCAGTGAAAATGCTTAGTTCTCTCATTGATAAAATTTTCAGTAAATGAGGAATGAGAAAAAAAACAAGCATACTTGAGATTAGTCTCAAAGATATAATGTAGGCCGTTTTTTCGGGTGATTTGGTAATCATGTAGGCCATTGTAATAATTGCCACATCACTAATGCCCGTGCCAAATGAGGAAATGACATCTGTCAAAAGCAGCTTGTTTTTATTTTCCATTTTCCACCTCTGCGTTTATTTTACTTTATTCAAAAATGGTATCTCTCCCAGGCTCATTAAGTGTGAGCAATGATTACATACATGAATAAATTTCCTTTGGTCAATATCTTTCCCATAAGCATGAGTATAGGTTATTCCACAATTGGAACAGATTTCATATTCTGCTTTTTGAATATTGTAATTTTTGTTGAGTCGTTCCAATGACTCAAAGAAGTTAAACCCTAATCCGGGCCAGAGACCTGAAAGCAAATCAATCATGAAATAGTTTATATCCCTATTATGATCTCCCCTGTCATAATCTGTCGGAGAACCTTGTTTTGAATGTGTCTCAGGTGCAACGAATTTTAGATAAAGCGTCAACTCTTTCTTTGTAATTGTCCACAGAGGAGATGTATGAATGAATTCTCCCCATGTTTTCAAAGGTGCGGATTCACCTAATAAAGTCCCGAGTGTGTATGTCCTAAACACGCTAGCAAACAAATCCTCGAAATGATATCCAAATGAAATTGTGGAGATTTCTCTTTCACGGGCAAAGCGTTCCACACATGCACGCATAACGTGATGCCACAGCGTGATTGAGTGGCCACGACCTTCTGTTACAAGAATTTTTTCAATTGCATTTTCAAATCCATTTTTAAAATTCATTGTTTCATTTACATACTCTAAGGGTAGAACCGTGTAATCTTTTACTCCAAGATTTTGAATGGCTTCCATAGCCACTTTAATGTCCTTTGTAGAAGCGGCTGTATCTGCCACTGTCACGCCAACGAGTTCATGAGGAGGGAGCTTATCTTTGTTCCTTCTAAGCAAATAAAGCAAAGCCAGGCTGTCTCTGCCGCCAGACAACGCTAAAACAATTTTTTGATTCTCGATTATGAGTTTTTTTTCCATGATACCCTGGACAAACATATCATCTACATATTTGACAAAGCTATCAGGGTCGAACTGAGTCTCCTTCATCTCACAAATGCCGTTATCGTTGAACCACAAAACATTTTTTGTGTAAACTGATTCAGCATCTGTTTTAGTAGATTCGACCCCTTCATCTTCCCACAGCCTCAACGTTCTGCAGTATTCAGGTAGCTGATAAGCCCGAACCATATCTAAGACGATTTTGTCATTGTTATTAATCTTGTAGGTATGGTCATCAATTATTTTTTCATTGACATAACAAATGACTGAATCTCTAGGTATATAATTTCTCTTCAAAAAAACACGTAACGGTTCTTCATCATGCGCTTTAAGAATGTGAACCTTATCAAGCCTGTCTTTTAGAATGATTTTCACACTATTCATAGTAATTTCCTCATCATAGGCCTGCTGTATTACAGCAGGCCTAAAATTAGTTAAAATTAAATATGAGCGATGAAATCCGAAATGCTCATCAGTAGGTTGGCGTCACGTTTGATTCGACCCTGCACCATAGTGCTTATTGCGCTAAAGCAGATGTCTTTAGGTTCTGATTTATAGAGCTTGATAGGCTCAGGTTTTCTCGCGAAAACAGGCTGATAAAGCTTTTCTGCGGTTGATTGCATCTTATTACTCCTATCTGTTGAAATGGACAGAAATACTTGTGCCGATCAAAATAATACATTGCTTAAGCATTAGGTTAGCTAACCACTACGGGTCGGCTTACATAAATTTACATAACCATAACTTAATGTCAACAATTTGCGTGTAAATTATTTTTATAAATTAATCAATAACTTAACAATTAAACTTAAACAAAACCCAAACGGAATCAGTATAATTTCAACTCTTAAATAGCCTTATTAATTTAAAATAACTTCACCATTAATTAGATGACAATAAATAAGGGTGCTAATGGGTTTGCGTCTAACAAGTTCCTCGAAGCTTGTATTCCACTGGGATATTTGGTGAGCGTTTATGTATTTCAGTTGCACATTTTTTGTAAAAGAGAGTCCAACTTTACTGAAGTTAGCTTCTTTGTATCGTCATAGTTAGCCCATTCAACAATTTGATAGACAGCGCGTTTGGAATATTAAATGGTTAAGTTTCGCTTAAATTATCTTCACTCGTTTTCATCCAGCATTAAAAACAACTTTGTTACCAAAATCCTTGCAAATTTCACAACCGTAGCGGCTTGAACATCTCTTGAGTTTAATATTTCTGCGATTATATACAGTATCGTTGAAGAATATAAAGTTGTGCTTAAATCATGATAGCTTTGAATGACTGAAAGGTAACGGCTAATCCAGGAGACGTAAATGTGTAGCAATCCCCCATCTGAGCGCGGCACATCTTCCATTAATCAGATCGAAAACGGAGTAACTCGCGTTGGGTTGTGCATACCTGTGAAAATCATCCACAGTTCCACTTTTTAGAATCGCAAGCACACCCTGAATGACCTGCCCGTGAGACACAATACATATTGTTTCATGATCTCTTTGTTTTTCGAGATTGGATAAAAAATGCATAATTCGCTGCGAAGCTTGTGAGAGAGACTCCCCCCCTGGCGGACAATACTCTGCATCAAGTTTGAATAACGCCTTTGCAGCGTCCGGATTTTGTTGCGAGAGCTGTACGGTTGTCATGCCTTCAAACTGACCAAATGCCTGTTCTTTTAGAGCCGGTTCAGCTATCAGTGAGCAACAAAAGCTTTCAGCCAGGCTCTGTCCCATTTGCCAGGCACGGCCAAGCGGAGAAGCGTAGACACATTCTACCCGGTAATCACTCGCTGCAAACGCTGCCAATAAGGCTGATGTTTGGCGCTCCCCCCGAAGAGTCAATGCGCTATCACTCTGTCCCTGAATAATATCTCTCACATTCCACTCGGTTTCCGCGTGTCGAACAAGTATCACTTGCATCATTAAAGGGCCATGTATGTTATTGATTTAAATGCTACTAATCAAAAATATATCTCTGATATGATGGGGTTTTCCTGCTCTGGGCCAAAACACCAACAAGTGTAGCTGAATATTGTTATGTTCAGTCTCAGAAGTGATGCATTGAACGACGTTAACGTCCACTCCTGGCACAAACCGGACAAATTCCACCATGAGCGAGAAGCAGGCATTGTTTTATGTAGCTTTATTTCGTTTCCAGATCCTTGCCATACCTTCACTTGCAGGGCTGACTCGTATGAAACCAAATTTTTCATACAACTCTGGCACATCAGCCATTAACGTAACATAAGCACCATCACAGGCATTGTTATCGAGCCAGTTTGCCAAACTTTCCATTATTTGGCGGCCCAGCCCCCTGCCCTGATGCTGTGGATCTACAGCTACATCAACAATTTCCATATTGAGGGCGCCGTCACCCACTATACGTCCCATGCCGACGACAGTATTCTGCAAGCAGATATGGACTGCATAACAACTGTAGGGAAGCGCCCGGCGCACGCCCTCTGCGGGACGTGGCGTCAGCCCTGCGATGATGCGTAACCGGCAAAAATCCTCTACTGACGGAACTGTTTCAACAACCTGATAGCAAGCAGACAAAAGGTTATCCTCTGGTTAATAGTCCATTTTGAGCACAAAATCGACTGGTTTGGGCACAAGGTCCACTATGAGTGAACAGCACACATTTACTCATGGCGACTGAATACGTTCATTCTGGTAAACATCACATCCCTGCCGTCTCCCCGCATGCGCGCTCAGTGTGCTCCTGACGCGAGTCGTCTTTTTCCGGCACGCTTACGGTCCGTATACCCAACACTACACCTTATGGTTTCTGCGTCGCTGCATGGCTGTGCACAGTGCAATAGTGTTATGCCGTTCTGGACGTCGGAAAGTGCAGGTTTCTGCGGGCGATAAACTGTTTTTATCGCTTAACGCGTTACCTGATTTCAGCACGTTACTCAGAAACCGAAAAGGAACTTATCGAAGCTGCAGCAATTCCTGGCAATATCGGCAATATGAGGAATGATGCCTTGTTCACGATCGGCCCGATAAATTGCGCTGTATCTGACAAGAGGCAGTCTGGGTTTGAAATCGAGCTCCCTGAGTATCCCTTTTTCCAGCAAAGGCATTAAAGGTTTTCGGGGGAGATAGGTAATCCCCATGCCGGCAACCGTCAGCCCAATCTGGGCAAAGAGATTATTACAGACAATATTGCGGTCAAATTTAATGCCGCGCATTGAAAAATAGCGTTCATATATCAGACCTGTGCCGGATGTGGGACCCTGCACAAAAAAGGAATATTTTGCTGCTTCGTCAATATCAATTTTCTCTTCAGCGGGTATAAGTGCTGTCGACGACATCCAGGAATTTTCGACACTGCTCAGAAGGCACGCGTTGAGGCGAACGTCGTCGTACATGTCAGGTGCAATAATCAGATCGAGCTTGTCATTCTGGACGGAATCATACAGAACGGGAGAAGCATCCACGGTAGGCACTATCTGTACCTTGGGATAGACTTCCCGGATTTGCTGAATCAGCTCGGGTAGCCAGGTAAGGGATGTCAGCTCAGTTACGCCCAGCCGGAGTTGTGAAATCAGAACCTTCCTGTCGCTGATCCTCTCAAGCAGGTGGTTTCTTTTCTCTACCAGCTCCTGACTGTAAAAAAGAAGCTCTCTTCCCTTCTCAGTCAGCCGCGCATTTCTGCTCGACCGGTCAAATACCTCAATATCAAAAGAGACTTCAAGTTCGTGTATGCGCTTTGATATAGCAGACTGCGTCATATTGAGCTTCTCCGCGGCCGCTTCAAAACTGCCGAGATTAACTATCCATATCAGCGCATCCATTTGTTTGAATGTTATCACCTGGGTTACCTCTTAAAACGGCCGACAAAAAGTCCAGAATGTTGCGAAAGCCGCACCCCGTCTCTGGTGGGGCCTCGCTATGGGTGAAAAGAGACGTTTAATAGCAGGGGCGAAAAATTCCTGCTCAGATCACAGAACTGACATAGGAAATTCATATGCCTTCGCCGAAAAGCGCCTTTATTCCCATAAAAGAGGCGAGCTTATTGCTTTTACATTCACAGCCTAACGCCATATGTTTTTGATATTTATCAACTTTATGGCCGAAGTATCTTTCTTTCATGAAAAAAAGGACTGATTAACTATATCAAAATATCGCTAAAAACAATCTTTCATGGCCGATAGTATCAAACACAACCAGTTTGTTAATTTAATGTTAAAAATCACTGAGGCCATTTATGTCCATCCCAGGAAGCCATATCAATCCGCCCGCCAGACCACTGACACGCGCTGAACGTGAATCTTTCAGAGACGTTGTGACCCCACATCTCAGCGACAACATGTCGCGAAATATCGGTATTAGCGGTCTGCAACGCTTCAATAAAACCGGAAAACTTATCGGTACCGCATTGACCGTAAAGGTGCGCGGCGGAGACAACCTCATGGTTTACAGGGCGATGACCATGATTGAAGAAGGCCATGTGCTGGTCATTGACGCACATGGCGATACGAATAACGCCATCATCGGCGAGCTGATTAAACTTGAGTGTCTTCGCAAGGGATGCGCAGGATTTGTTGTCAATGGCGCCATCCGTGATGTTGCCTCTTTTGAACATACCCCTCTCTATGCAAAAAGCATCATTCACAAAGGACCTTTCAAAACCGGTCCCGGTGAAATAAACGTGCCTGTGAGCATCGGCGGTCAGGTTATCTGCCCCGGGGACATCATCATCGGAGACGAAGATGGCATCGTGAATTTTGCATACGAATTTAAGGATGAACTTCTTAGGCTGGCGGCAAAACATGCGCAGAAGGAAGAGGCTGTAAAGGAAATGATTGCTTCAGGCCAGGAAGATCAAACCTGGTACACAGACCTGCTTCGTGAAAAAGGATACCTGTGATGAAACTGAATCAGCGTGTGTCTCAACGATTAAAAAGCATCAAGCCATCACCCAGCATTGCCGCGAACGAGCTTGTTACTCAGTTGCGATCCGAAGGTTTTAATATTATCAATTTCACCATCGGAGAGCCTGATTTTGATACGCCCGAACATATTATCAAAGCGACCGTTGACGCCCTTAAAAACTCGGAAACGCATTACACTCCCGCAGCAGGAACGGTGGTTCTGCGTAAGGCAATCTGTGAAAAACTTGAGCGTGATAACGGGCTTCGCTATGAGTTAAACGAAATTGTCTGTGGTAGCGGCGGAAAGCACATCATTTTTCACGCTTTCGCTTCCACGCTGGATAAAAATGACGAAGTCATTATTCATGCTCCTTACTGGGTATCTTATCCGGACCTTGCCATTCTGAATGAAGGCACACCGGTTATCGTAGAGGGTGATGAATCCAATGACTTTAAGCTCACGGCTGAGCAACTGGAAGAGAGCATAACGGCAAACACCCGCTGGGTGGTGCTTAATTATCCGAACAATCCCACCGGTGCGGTATACCGTGCTGAAGAACTCATAGCGCTGGCCGACGTGCTGCGAAAATATCCTGACGTGCTCATTATGCTTGATGAGATATATGAGCACTTTGTATACGAAGACGCTACACACCTTTCACTGGCCGCTGTCGCGCCGGATCTGAAAGAGCGGATACTTATTATTAACGGCGCCTCAAAGGGATACGCAATGACCGGATGGCGTCTTGGATTTGGCGCGGGTCCACAGTGGCTGACCAGCGCTATCACCAAACTGATTTCCCAGACAACCACCTGCCCGAGTTCGGTAAGCCAGGCGGCTGCAGTAGCAGCGTTCGCAGGTGATCAGCAGCCCGTAAAGGAGATGCTCGCCATCTATACCGCGCGCAGAAAGCGCATTGTCGAACTGCTCAGCAATCTGCCAGGCCTTAGTTTTAACCCACCAGCAGGTGCATTTTACCTTTTCATTAATGTGTCCGGGCTGATCGGTAAAATAAAACCCAATGGAAGCCGTATAACCTCTGACGATGACGTCGTGGAGTATTTTCTACGTGACGCAGGCGTCGCGACCGTTACAGGCAAAGCATACGGGCTTTCTCCTTACTTACGCATTTCTTTCGCAAGTTCAGTTGATGTCATTGAAGAAGGATGCCGGCGACTCAAAACGGCCATTGCATTGCTTCGCTAGCAGATTCTTAATTATTAACCAACACCAGGTACGAACTAAATGAAAAAGCCAGGAATCCCCCTTGTATGGCAAATTGTTGTCGGCCTTGTGGCAGGCATTGTAATAGGTTACCTACTTAATCTATATCCCGCGCACAGTGCGTGGCTTATAGAACAGATATTTAAGCCTGCCGGCGATATTTTCATTAAATTAATGAAAATGATCGTTATTCCGGTTGTTTTTTCGTGCCTGGTGGTGGGTATCGCAGGTCATTCTGACAGTAAAGCGGTGGGAAGAATGGGCCTGAAGACCATTTTTTATTTCCTGTGCGTGACAACCACCGCCATTATCGTTGGCTTGATTGTAGGAAACGTGGTGAAGCCCGGCGCAGGGGCGGACCTGTCTTCGATGGTGCAGCATCAGGTCAGTGTCGCTACGCCCGCGTCAGCGAATCATGGGCTTGGTCAGGTGATCCTGAGCATTATCCCTGAGAATATTGTTGATGCTATGGCAAAAGGCAATCTGTTGCCCGTGATCTTCTTTGCCGTCATGTTTGGCATTGGTATTGCTTCGCTTGAAAATGAAAAAAAGGCGAACGTGGTCAATTTCTTTTCTGCCATTGCTGATGGGATGTTCAAAGTTACAGGCATGATCATGGCCTATTCCCCTATCGGGATATTTGGCATGATAGCGGTAACGGTGACCGATTTCGGCGTCGCGTCTCTTCTGCCGCTGGTGAAACTGATTGCCACAACTTATATTACCGCCATTCTGTTTGTTATTATTGTTTTTGGACTCATCGCCCGATCCGTCGGCATTAATATTTTTACCATTATCCGCATTATCAAAGATGAATTGATACTTGCTTTTTCAAGCGCCAGCTCAACATCTGTTCTGCCACAGCTGATTCAGAAAACACAAAAGTTCGGCGTCGATAAAACGGTTTCAGGGTTTGTTATTCCTACGGGGTATTCATTTAACCTTGACGGTGCCTCTCTTTTCCTTGGCATCGGAACGCTGTTTATCGCGCAAATCTATGGCATTCACCTGACCCTTGCCGATCAGATGATGCTTGTTGTGACGATGGTCATCACCTCTAAGGGCGCAGCCGGTGTTCCTGGTTTTATGTTCGTCATTCTTTCCGCCACGCTCTCTAGTGCTGGTATCCCGTTAGAAGGTATTGCTTTCATTGCCGGCGTTTACCGCTTAATGGATATGCCTAATACGGCGCTTAACGTTCTGGGAAATACGCTGGCCCCTATTGTCATAGCCAAATGGGAAAACAAGTTCAGCGATAAACGCTACGCTGAAACTGTGAAACAACTTTAGATTTCAGTCTTTCAGACAGGTTTACGGCGTATTTTGCTAAGTAAACTTTCATACATCGACGATAAAGAGGGAACGGCGTACAGCACAGACCTTAAATTAGCTCAAACTACGCCGTCGGCATTTACCGAATGGCCGGGCGATGCGGATGCAGAACATTATCTATAAAGGTTGTGTAACGCACTGCCCGGCACGCCTGTCAGTATGGCCGTCAGTTATCAGGACAGTAATTGACGGAAGCTGTGCCCTAATGGCATCCCTGAAAAGAAGGCATGCGTTTTTTGTTATCGATCCCTCAGGCATGCACTTTCTTTCCAGTTAAAACCTGACCCGCGGCGCAAAATGTAAGCGCCGCCGGCAGGTCCTGATAAGGGCAAAGACTTCACTTCTGAATCCAGTAAGGCCCTGGCCTGCCAAAGAGATATCCCTGTAGCAGAGGACATTCATATTTTCTGAGCCACTCAGCCTGTGCAGGTGTCTCCACGCCCTCTGCGGTAACTTCAACCTTTAGTTGACGGCAAAGTGAAAGAACGGAACTGACGATAGCTGCCGCTCCGGCATCCCGGTGCAGGTCGCTGATAAATGACTTATCAATTTTTATCCTGCTGAAAAGTCCGGAGCTGAGGTGGCTCAGGGAAGAAAAACCGGTGCCAAAATCATCCAGCACCATATCAATGCCCGTCTCCCTGAATTTCCGTATCACTTCATAACTGAACTCGGGGTTGTCGAACAGCGCGGACTCGGTAATTTCGAGTTCCAGCCTGTTTGGATGCAGCCCACTATGAATCAGGACGTTTTTCACTCTGTTCGCCAGTTGCGGGTCTCTGAACTGTCGGGGCGAAATGTTTACTGCCACCCGCGCCTGTCCCGACCAGCCTGCCATGTCAGTACAGGCACGCGTAAGCGCAAATGCGCCGATATCATGGATAAGCCCGGTTTTTTCAGCAAGCGGTATGAAAACGTCAGGCGGAACGCTTCCCCTTACAGGATGATGCCAGCGCAGCAGGGCTTCATATGACACGACTTCTTCACTTACGCTGCACACAACGGGCTGGTAAAAAAGCTGAAGCTCACCGTTCTCCAGCGCACCACGCAGGTCGTTTTCCAGACTGAAGCGCTCTTTCGCTGAACTGGCAAGCTCATCTGTAAAGATGACCCAGCCATTACGTCCGGCTGACTTGGCCGCATACAGGGCGATATCTGCTGCCGATAACATGCTTTCAGCATCCCGCGCGTAGCCCGGAAAAAGGCATACTCCGAAGCTGCAACCCGACGTGACCTTGCGGCCTTTCAGCATGAAGGGTTCCTTCAGCACTGCGGTGAGGCGTGATACCGTTTCGCTTGCTTCTGCTGCTGAGCTTATACCCGGTAAGACGGCAACGAACTCGTCGCCGCCTGTGCGGGCCAGGATATCTTCAGGGCGCAGGACGGACTGTAGCCGCGCAGAAACATCAATGAGCAGTGCATCCCCTGTGGGATGGCCCAGAACGTCATTGATGCTTTTAAAGCGGTCAATGTCAGAGACCATGACGGCAAAGGGGCTGTCGCCACTCAGAAGCGTCTCCAGCCTGGGCATCAGGCCACGGCGGTTAAGCAGCCCTGTCAGTGGATCATGCAGTGCCAGGTGATTAGCCCTTGCCGCTGCCTGATACTCTGCCGTGACATCCAGTATGGTATAGAGAAGATAGTCCTCTCCGCCGCCCGAATTCAGCCTTTCTGCAGAAATCCGCAGTGAAAATTCCGGTGCGGTATCGTCTGAAGAGACAGTTTCACTGAACCCTTCATCGGGAAGGAGATCATAGGCTTGCCTGAACACAGCACTCAGATCGGCTGGCAACGCCTCAGGGATACCTGTCAGGGTATTACCGCTCAATACCAGCGCCTGCAGATGGGGCGAATTCATGGCTGTCGGGTTCGCGCGTATTATGCCACCCGATTTTACGTCACACAGAATGAGGGCGCAGGGCGTGTGGCAGAACACAGCGTCGAGCACCTTATTGGTGTCTGATAACTCTGTTTCCCTTTTCTGGATGACCTGTTGAGCGATGCGTAGGGCAGCCCTTTCCTGATAATCATGCGAAACGTCCCGCACGATTTTAATAAAAGCAGCGTGTTCTTTCTCAGATGGGTTGAGAAATTCTATTTCAACTGATGCACGAAATGTGCTGCCGTTTTTCCGGAGACGCCAGCCCTCGCCTGTAAACTTGCCATGCTCACGTGCATACCCCAGATCGGCCTCAGGTATGTTCCTGGCCTGTTCATCTTCATCGTAAAAAACCGAAATATGTTGCCCTCTGATATCACGGCTTTCCCAACCCTTAATCTCACGGCATCCAAGGTTCCAGCTCATCACCTCTCCGGTTGAAGAAAGAAGGTATATTGCGCAAAGCGACGTTCTGGCCACGGCGGCCCCCAGTTGGTCATTGGTTACGGATTTCATGCGGCTGTCCTTGATGAGTTCATCGACCTGCTCGGAGATGATCCTGCCTGTAAAATGAGTATCGGCCTCGCTCACCTGATATCGAGAAACAATTTTGTAAAATTTTAGCCTGAAGCTTAAAGACTACCGTTAATTCACTTCTGTTTAGCCTTAGCCGGTACCAGGCTTCATGACACCACCTATGGCTCTACCTGTCGGCACCTGCGCGAGTGCTACAAACATACCTTCAAATTTTCGGTTTAAGCGCTTTTTATCTCTGAGTATGTAAATAATCGAATTACGCTTTTTAAGGCAACTGTTATGCATGCCCGTCATTTTGAGTAAATAACCCACTGTCAGGAACCCTGCCCCGTTAATTAACACGGACTGACGTCAGGCACATCCGCGCCTGGTACACAGCTGTATGACAAAACCATATTGATTATTCAGGATTTTTACGCTCTGCAAATGGCTTATGCGCTGAGCTGATGCCCTGGCCACAGGTTATGGCAGGACGGCCCGCTGAGTTCCGCCAGACCGCTGCCATTTTGAGATTTTTCTGCCTTAAAGGCTATCCGGCTTAAATACTCACTTCACCTTTCAGAGGCAGCCCGGCGCCTGCCGGACCCATGATGCAGAAGACAATGAGCATAAATAACGTCACCAGACTCAGACGAATTTGTTCCGGCACAGGTTAGATATCTAACAGGGCTGACCAGCCCCCGCCGATGAGCACATCCCGATTTGAGCAATATGCGCTTCTTGCTCATAGCGGACTTTCTGCTTAGTCCGCTCGTCTGCTTCGTGCCAGGAGTGCACAAGGTAGTTGTGAATTTTGATAACGCTACGACTGGCGTTCGCGCGCGGGGTGACAGGACCGATTAGCCCCCTGCTGGAGGCTGCTCTTAATGGAGGTTTTCTTTAGCGCTGGCGCAAGCTGTGGGGCGCTGAGAGTAAAGGTACTCATACAGCAGCAGCATGCCTACCGGATTACCTTCGAGATTTTCGAAATCAACATGCGTTTTCTCCAGAAGATACTTTCTCAAATCCTCTGGAGAGATATTTTTATGGGAAGCCAGTGCCCGGCACAGTTGTGTCACTATCTCGCATTTTACTGCATAGGGCACTTCAGGATTATAAATTTCCGGAACAGAGTGGGTCTGATTCATTAAAATACCCTCTATAAGTGCTTGAAATGACTAGAGAGGCCAGAGTGCACGCCGATGTGAGATAAGATATAGCAAGTATCGAACCTCGTGTAAATGATCAAACTTATTGCCGTCAGGTCCGGACTCAGGACCTGGCTAGTCATCGTTTCATACCATAGAGAAGGTGCAGTAAAAAAAGTAGCTTTTGACGCTGATTGCCCGCTTTCCGCTCACAGCGGAGGGCAACCTGGAGCTATCTGATGTCCGCTGAGTGCCAGAAGCGAGCATCACCTAAGTAATATGACTATGCAACGCCAGCGTGCTGTAGGCATATACATTACATCAGAGAGGTTTTGGCTGATTCAAACCAGGCAGATCGTATTTCTGGCTCATCCGTCATGTTTTATTCATAGAACTCGTGCAAATTTGTCATTTTGAATGAAAGGAGCTTTAGGATGATTTATAAAGACATGGTAGTAAGAGATACTTTTGAGTTGGACAAGCTTTACGACGCTGTAGCCAAACCTTCCTTAATGAAAGTTACTGATCATATTCATCAGGCATACCGCCCTTTTATAGAGGCATCATCTTTTGTCGTCCTTGCAACTTCAGGGCCTCATGGGCTGGATATATCCCCAAGAGGCGATCCGGCCGGCTTTATGCATATTCATGATGCGAAAACCGTTTTTCTGCCTGACCGCCGGGGTAATAATCGTCTTGACAGTCTGCGTAATATTTTAACAGACAACAGGGTAGCGCTTCTCTTTCTGGTGCCGGGAATTGGAGAAACGATACGTTTAAACGGCACTGCTGAGATCTCTATAGACCCAACCCTACTGGAAAAATTTGAAATGAAAGGCCAGTTGCCTAAAACAGTGTTACGTATTTCAGTACAGAGTGTAATGTTTCAATGCAGTAGGGCTATCATCCGCTCGAAATTATGGGATCCTGCCATTCAGATTGACAGGAAAACCCTACCCAGCACTGGCACTATTCTGAAGATGATTTCACAATCAGAAATCGATGGAGATGCATACGATAAGGCCTTGCCGGACAGGCTGAAAAACACGCTTTATTGAACATTGACTAAAATTACCACTGGTGGATTCACTGATTTCACGGCAGGTCCGCATATTTACGTTCTGAACGGTAAGCGACGACAATAAGCCCCACCACACTAAACTTACGCTTATCAGGCCGCCCTGGTGCCTTTCTCATCAGAAAGCACCCTTCCCCAACAAGGTAATCTACGAAACAGCACTTCAATTTCCCCATCGCATGAAAAATCCATCCCACCCGCAATAAGGCTACCAATCCCATCAGTCAACGATAAACAGGGTTGCTCCCGCCGTGGTCGTTGAACGATGTGCTTCAGCATCGTCGGCAACCTGATAACTCACGCCGGGCGTTAATACAAATGTCCGTCCGTCATCCAGCTCTGTCACCAGCTCCCCTTTCAGACACAGAAGAATATGTCCTTTGATACACCAGTGATCGGCGACGTAGCCGGGGGAATACTCGACCATTCTGACCCGGATATCGCCAAACGTTGCCACGCGCCAGAGCGCGAATCCGCTTTCCCCCGGATGCCGTTCTTCCTCGATCTGTGACCAGTCGGTTATCCCAAAGGGGATGTTTTTCATCTTCATTTTTATGCCTTATTATCGAGGTTGAGTGGCTTAACAAACTTAAACCTTAAAAATTAAAAACCTTTCTTATCTTTTCACTTAATAAAAACCCTCATTAATACTCATTTTTTTGCCTTCTCTTAATATTTCTTAAGAGATTTATTATTTACCTTAACAACCGCACGGAATTGCGCTGCGCTAACGTAACGATCTGGCGCAGCCCTTCCAATTATCCCCGCACATCCGGGTTGATCACGTGGCTTGTATCACCCTCAAAAAAGCGCACCACGTTGTCGAACGCGGTTTTGAAATACAGCCTGTAACTGTCCTTCTCGACATAGCCGATATGCGGCGTGCAGAGCACGTTGGGCATCGATAATAACGGATGCGCCGGATCGTAAATCGGCTCTGCCTCAAAGACATCAAGCGCCGCAAAGCCCGGATGGCCCTGCTGGAGCGCACTCAGCAACGCATCGGCGGCCACCAGCTCTGCCCGGCTGGTGTTCACAAACAGCGCATCGGGCTTCATATGTAGCAGATCGTCGAGCGTAACGTTGCCCTGAGTTTCTGCCACTAAGCGCTGATGAACGGTTATCACATCGCTGGTCGCAAAAAACGCCTCACGGCTGGCAGGCACGATCAATCCCTCCTGCTGCGCTTCCTGCCTGGCGCGATCGCTGCCCCAGACCTGCACCTGCATACCAAAGGCGTTAGCGTAAGCCGCAATCCGCTTGCCGATTTTTCCGTAGCCCAAAATCCCTAACCTCTGATTGTGCACGCCCTGCCCCAGTTCCGCCTGCCAGTGTCCGGCGCGCATGGCGTTAACGGCCTGCACGAACTTTCTGCGGGCCGCCATGATCAACAGCCATGTCAGCTCCGCCGGGGCAACGGGCGAACCCACGCCTTCTACCACGGCAACGCCAGCCCGTGAACAGGCCGCGAGATCGATATTGCGGGCGATTTTGCCGGTCTGGCTGATGAGCTTCAGATTTGGCGTGCGCTGTAAAAAGGCGTCGTCGACGGTGGTGCGCTCACGGATCAGGATCAAGGCCTGGGCACTTGCCAGCGCGTCATCCGCGCCAGAATCCCGGCTGATATCCCCAATGGCAGTGCAGTGAAATTGGGGAAGGTTTTGCAGGCAGTCGAGGCCCGCCGTGACCAGCTGATAATCATCGGGAATGCAAACCTGTATCGTCATGAGAACGCGCCTTAAGAGTGGATTTGGCTTTTAACAACCGGGTGATAACTGCCCTACATCATTAAAACACCCTCCCGATGACGTCAATGTCCTTTCGCAGGATGCGCATCATCCGAATGGCTCACCGGCAACCAGAACATACCTGTGACGGCAGATGGCACTGCGTGTACAGAAATGGGCAACTCAGCCGTTTTCTTGCCCTTCCTGTGGTGAGTGACCTCACCCAAACGCAGTGCGTTAAAAAAATATCGAATAAAAATCCGCACAGATACGTTCACTCATCATAAACCTGACTGAGAGATCGCAAGCCATGATTCAAGCACAACCCAAAAAACCCCGACAGCGCTACGACAGCATGACCCTGGCGCTGCACTGGATTACCGCTGCCAGCGCCATCTTTTTATTTGCCAGTGCGCACATCTGGGAATGGCTGGAGCGCGGGACACCGCTCCGCAAGGGATTACAGTCGGTGCATATTTCCTGCGGGATCATCCTGGCACTGGTGATGGTGGTCCGGCCGATCTGGCGGCTGATGAGCCAACGCTCACCGCGTTACGCGATGCCTGCCGCGGCCATTTCTCGTCCGGCAAAATTCCTTTCACACTGCGTGCACGGTGCGCTCTATCTGCTGCTGTTCACACAAATTGTATTGGGCTTTATGTTTCGCTGGGCACAGCAGGAACCCTTTGGTTTTTTTGGCCTGTTCGATCTGACCGGGCTGGTGCATGTCGATCCCCTGCTCAAACATGCCCTGGGGGAATTACACAACAATGTCGCCTGGGCGCTGATTATTCTGGCCTCGTTCCATGCGCTGGCCGCCCTTATCCACCACTACGTTTTACGCGATAACGTGCTGCGCCGCATGCTGCCCGTTCGAACCTACCGTTAACTGGAGCACTACCATGAAAAACACCTCTTCACTGCTGCGTGCCACAGGCCGTAAGCTGCTGATTCCGGCCCTGCTGTTTGTTATCCACGCCAACCCGGCCCTGGCCGCAGGCGATGACAGCACCAACAGTAACATTCCCGACTGTCCGCGTGGGCAGGTTTACGACAGCAAGAGTAAACAGTGCGTTCCCGACAAGACGGCACGCCTGAGTGACGAAGACAAGACCAACTATGCCTATCATCTGGCAAAAAAAGGCGAATATCAGGCCGCGCTGACGCTGCTGGATAGCCTGAAACAGCCCAATACCGCAGAAGCCTGGAATTACCGGGGTTATGCCACCCGAAAACTCGGGCGTACCGACGAAGGTATCGGGTATTATCAACGCTCGCTGGCGCTTAACCCGCGCTATGCGAAAGTGCGCGAATACCTGGGCGAGGCGTGGCTGATTAAAGGCCGTCCCGATCTGGCAAAAGCGCAGTTGAAAACCATCGCCAGCCTGTGCGGTACAGGATGCGAAGAGTATCGTGATTTGCAGGCCGCCATTGATGGCCATCCGGAATCCTGATACGTACCATGAGGACAGTCACATCACTACCAGCGAAGTTCGTCAGCAGCTTGCTGCCCATCTGACGCGCCTGTGGCGCTACGGGCTGGTGCTGTCCCGAAACCACGACGTTGCCGAAGAACTCGTGCAGTCTACCTGTGTTCGCGCGCTCGAAAAGAGCGCGCAGTTTACGCCAGGTACCCGGATAGATCGCTGGCTGTTCTCGATTCTTCACTCCATCTGGATTTCCGATCTACGCGCCCGCCGCGTGCGGTTAGGACAGGGTTTTGTGGAAAGCGATGACCTGCTGGCCCCTGATACGCGGGAACGTGACGATGAACGCCTGCATTTTCAGAAAATCATGCAGCGCGTCAGCGCATTGCCAGAAGCCCAGCGCAATACCGTATTTTTAGTGTATGTCGAAGGATTTACCTATCAGGAAGCCGCAGAGACGCTGGCCGTGCCCATCGGCACCATTATGAGCAGGCTGGCAACCGCGCGTTCGGCGCTGGCAAAATCATTTGATGCTCAGGCCGCTGCGAAGGAGAAACGCTCATGAACAGGCTGCATTTTTCGCCCCCTTACAGTGACGAAGCCTTAGTCGCCTGGCTGGATGGCGAGATGGACCCCGAGGATGCACGCCAGTTTGCGTCGCTGCTGGAAAACGATGCGGAGCTGGCTGAACGCGTTGATGAACTGATGAAAAGCCAGCTCGACTTTGACGCGGCCTTTGCGCCCTTACTGGATAAGGCACCGGAAGCCAAACTGCAGCGCCAGCTCGACACGCTATTAGCCGCGCCAGGGCAGGAACCCGCTGCTGCTGCCGTTGCCGCCACATCGGGCGTCAGCCGTCGTTCGCTGATTGCGGCCTCGCTGAGTTTTCTGGTGATCGGATCGGGCCTGGGCTACCTTGCTCGCCCGGCTAAAACCAGGCTGAGCGAGAGCGAGAAAATTCGCGATCTCGAAGCGCAGTACATGTCACTGTACAGCGCAGAAACCCTGCTGGATGCGGATAACTCCCCTGCCGCGCTGCAGCATGGACTGGCGCGAACGGCGCAGGACATTGGCCTGCGTCTTCATGCCCGGCAGCTTGCCTTGCCGGATGCGGAATTAAAGATGGTGCGCATGCTGCGCTATGACAGCACGTCCATTGCACAGATTGCGTGGATTCATGCGGAATACGGCCCGATGGCGCTGTGCATTTCCCCGGACGAGCAGCCTGCCACGAGCGGCCTGCAGCGTGAGCAACGCCATGATATGCGCCTGGTCTGGTGGCATCATGGCGGCTACCAGTTTGTTCTGATAGGCCGCAACCCGGACGGGGAACTGGCCGCCAGTGCTGACGCCCTGAAAAAATCCCTCAACGCTTAACGGCCAGCGGCCTTGCTGGCGGTAACGCCGTTTCACGGCACGTGGCTGGCCTCTGCCTGGATATCAATATTGATGGTCACCGTATCATCCACCAGCGCGGTAAAACGATCCATATGGTAGGCCGAACGGGAAATCGTGGTCATCGCATGTAGCGATATCCTGTCCTCGCTCTGCGCAGTGCGATCGTGCTCTTCCATCGTGGCCTCCAGAATCACCGGCCGCTGCACGTCCTTGACCGATAACGAACCAAAAATTCTGAAATGGCCGTTGCCCTGCGCCACGATCCGGCTGCTGGTAAAAACGATATTGGGATAGCGCGGCGCATCAAAAAACATGCTGCTTTTCAGTTGGTAGGTCAGCAGATTGTTTGAGGCAATCAGCGTGGAGACCGGAATACTGACCTTCACATGATTATCCATTTCATTCGTCGGATTCAGCGCGACCTCGCCGGTCACGCCCGTTAATTTCGCATGTGAAATACCGCCAAAGGCGCGCCATGACAGCCCTATCGCGGTGTCAGGGGTGGAAATCGTGTAATAAAGTGAGGCGGCGTGGGATAACGGACTCAGCAGCAACCCAGCAACCAGAAAAGTAACAGCGCGCGTCATAACGGGATTCTCCAGTGAACAGACAACGCATAAACGCGCTAGGTAGCAACTTTATTCGATTAATACTTACAGTTATATAACATTCATGGGGATGTGGATCTCGCCCGGATGTGGAAACGGCATGATGGTGTACGAGGTGGACTCAGCATGCTGGGGAGATGAGCGGCTTTTGCTGATGCTGGCGCGCGAGCGCCGTTCGGCTTATCGCGGGCTGGAGGGGGAAGTTTGCTGCTCCCCACATCATGAAAAGTGGATGCCGCTGTTCCTCGCTTGTGATAAGAAATAAAAATAACCTGTGCACGGGAGATTTAATATGTATCTGGATGATATTCCTTTACATTTTCGGCAGCATAAAAATTTTTATCTGATTGCCCCTGACATGAGCCGTACAGAAGAAATGCAGCAAAAACTGAATGCGTTCAGTTCTCTTCATCATGAATTCTTGCTCTGGTCTCCGGGATTTCATTCTCTTGATTCTGTTAAGAAAAACATGGCGGAGGCGGCTGATAATTTTCTGAATGACAGAGAAGAATATAAATTTTTAATTATTGATCGTCAGTCAGATGAACTCGTGGGCTGTATTAGCTTATTCATCAGAAATCGCGCGATTCCTTACTATGAAATCGGCTACTGGCTCGCTACCGATGTGTTGGGGAAAGGCATAATGTCTGAAACATGCAAACAGGTCACAAACATAGCCTCAGCATTTTTGCAGGCAAAGAGAATCGAAATTCGTACGGCAGGACGTAACCTGCGCAGTCAGTCGGTTGCGTTGAAATGTGGTTTCAAACGTGAAGCCACTCTCGTGAACGAGCGCCTCGATGGCCTGGGGAGGATTGACGATACCTTTATCTACAGATATGACTGTTGACTCAAACCGCAACGCTTTCAGGTCGGGCTCTTGCGCCTTATCACCTTTCAGGACGGCGACTTTTTGTTGCCGGAATTGCGTTTGATCTTGTCTCTGTCATGTACAGTTTCACTGTAAATTACCCCGAATACAGGGATGCGGGTTTGGCTTTGATTTATGCGCGGTTGGGACAATCTTGAGATTGTTATCTTGCTCTACCACCCGGAAGGTCGAGACACAGGCTTTTCTTGTAGCCTTTTTATTCTCATCCTCTGCTTTTTTATTTACTTCAATATAAGTGAAATATTCTTGCCCGTTTTCAAATCTAAATTTTGCTGGCTGAATACAAAAAAGACCTGCTTTTGGTTGTTTTTCAGCCGGGAAAATGACCTGTTTATTATACGTCAGTGCTGATACAACGTCTTCGCAATACCAGTCCCGGAAATAAAGCTCGCCGTCAGGACTCATTGTGGTATTTCTTCCCTGAAGTTTGAAGGGAAAGTCACTGGCATGATGAATCCAGACGCGAGGATAAACGATGGAAGGACTAAAAACCGATCTTGCCAACGCTATCTCACCCAGTGTCATAAGCCTCTGACGCCCTTCATTATCACTCCTGCAATTCACCATAATTTTTCGTTTCACACGCTTAATGAGAGTTTCCGACTGGCAGCGTCTTAAGAGAACGTCCCCGATTCCTAACCTTTCGTGGACTTTAGCAAAAGCAGCCAGCGTCTCTGAGATTCATCACTCTCTTCCAGCAGCACGTTTCGAATAGCCGTTCAGCCTTCTGAACGTTCAAATAGACAGAAAAATAAAGGGTTTGCAAAATCAATTTCGCTGTGTCTTAATAGCGCATCGGTTTGGAACACAGACCTTATGAAGCAGTTTTAGTAAAGCAGTCCTCAGTTAAAGCGTTATCCAAAGATACCTTTCTTCGAGAGCCTCCTCCTAAGTGCCCAATAAGTAAATCTCAATGACAGGCCATAACCGCCGCACCTAGTGGCTCATCAATTAAGGAAATATCTATGTCTAACAAAATGACTGGTTTAGTAAAATGGTTCAACTCAGATAAAGGTTTTGGCTTCATTACTCCAGACGACGGTAGCAAAGATGTATTCGTACACTTTTCTGCTATCCAGAGTGATAACTACAAAACACTTGATGAAGGACAGAAAGTTTCCTTCACCATTGAAAATGGCGCTAAAGGTCCTGCAGCTGGCAACGTTACGCCGCTCTAACCTGCCTTCGTTATCAGCGGCGCTGACAACCGCGAGAAAGACATTGGTCTGCTCAGACCAGCTCTGCCGATAACAAAAAAACCCGCCTTGTGCGGGTTTTTTATTGCCTTGATGTCGTCCGCCCTCTGTTCTGCCTGTCCCCGCGGTCATCATTTAGCAGGCAATCCTGTAGGTAACACTCACGCCATTCCCCATCCCGTCATCTGGTAATGTCCTGCCCTACTCTTGTCCTTGTTTTTCTCACCATCGCCCTTACCGGTCCAGGCAGGATTAACAGAGATCGCTTTATAAAGCGGTATCTCTCGGGCATGCGCCATCAACCCGTAAGCGGCACGAAGGTGTCCAGAACAGTAACCAATTTTCATGACCTGACCAGAGGAGCTGTCAGCCGGACGAATCAGATGTCCTGAGGTGCGATAACATTGTGCGCATAAGGAATCAGGCGACTCTGCCGCCTGACATAGTGAGACCAGGATTCTCCGGCAGGCTCGGGATAACGTCTGTGTCTCATTGCCCTGAGCGTTTCGGCTATCAATCCCACTGATGCAGGATGATCGTATACGCACAGTGGTGATACATCCGTCCGGCAGGTGTGGATACGTAAACATGCCCCGTCCTGTTCACATTTCACCCAGTCATCCATGGTAAGCGCCACCACATCAGTGGTGTCCCTGTTCACCCTTCGTATGTAAAGCAGGGTGCCGCGATCGGTGTCCACGCCAAAATACTGACCTCGTTTTGTATCTACCACCTGATGCGCACGTGGGCTGAAACGATGGGGACAACTCAGAAGCGCAACCATGTGGCCGAGCACCTTACGGTGACGTAATTTGCTTAATCCGGCTGAAATCAGCGGCACGGCAAAGGCAACCCAGATGGCAACGAAAAGCGACAGCGTCAGATAATCACCTTTCCTGAGCAGTGACGGGATAATGAATACTGAAGGTAAAGTGATTAACAACGCGCAGGGAAAACACGTCATCATGTAGATCCTGAATACCTTTCGCCACAGGGGCTCTTTAACAGGATTTACCCTTTCAACCTGACTCATTATGACCTCTTCTACACCTGTCAAATTGTTCGCCGGGTTACCTAACGCCCGGCAGAGAGAGTTCGGGATACTGTGAGCCAGAAACCACATCGTCTGGCCGGTTCATCACACGCCGGGGCGCTGAATGAAGCCTGACTGAGTCGCTCACTGCCAACAACAGTCTCCGTGTTAACAAAACGCTGTACTGCTGTCACCCTTTGATAGCTGAGCATTCAGCTCGCTGGCGCTTTCCACGGGCGAAAAACCACCGGCCCCCGAATCGGGTCATTCTGCCCTGCTCCTGTTTCCAGGCTACGACCAGTAGCGTTTTCATGGTGATGATTTTTCCATATATTTTTCCAGATACGCAATATAACTTTCTTATTTCGTCCTTAACCGATGTCAATGAAAGGCGATAAGTCCCGGGCTGAAGAAAATAATGAGCGACGCACTGGAATGCCGGCTTCTGAAAGAGTTTGATTGATGTCAAAAAAGCATCGGCCATTTTTCACTGACGTTCGCCCTGACCCACAGAAATAAAATATTGGGAGCATTCTTAAAGGGAGGTTTTCTATGTCACTGATAATTTAAACATGTTTTTAAAAACAGTATTGACTCGGAGAATAAAACCCGTAGATTAGGTTCCTAACAGCACAGAAAAACGAGCATCATTGTTGTACTAATTGGGGTAAGCCATTTTGCATTAAAGGCCATGAAGTCTGTAGTTTGGGATGCAGTTCGCTTTAAGGCCATGTAGTGACAGTGCTGTGCAGCAAAATGGTAGTAAAAGCGCGACGATGTAAGGCCTTGATTTACCCATCTCGTTGCTTCCCTGGGTTCAGGTGAAGGCAACGGTAGTCAGGCAACGCATCAAAGAGTATATGTCGCGATGGGGAATGTACTTGTTTAAGACGCCATGCTTTAGTCATAAATAAAGATGGCAAGTGATATACCAGGATAACTAATGGGAGGTCTTCACGTTTTAATGCCCAATATTATCTGTAGCAAACGGGTGCATTTATACGCAGTATAGATTGCAGTAGTCATTTAGTAAGTTCATTAATGTCAAATCTGAAGTCTGAAGTACCTTAAAAGCCCTGACTGCAATGGTCAGGGCTTTTAACATTTCTCAGGATATTAACCTCATCCATTTACAACCCGGCGCAGGTTTACATCAGCACCCTCGTAAAAAACGCCCGGTTGCTCGCCTTGAATATGCTCATAGCGCGAACAGCGTGATCCCCAGACAGAATAAATCTCAGGATGCCGACCTTCCTCCTGACCTTTTTAAAAAGCTCTACAAGAGTATTTTCAATAAGCTGCATGGCTGTAAGTGAGCGCATAGCTTGCTCACTCACGGATAAACTGCGCTTCGCACTGGCGGGCAATCTCCCACAGTCTGTTACGAATGACCTGCTTAAGTTGCAGCGTGGACTGCGATTGGGGGCAATCACGACGGCTGATCAGCATGACTTCAAACGGCAACGGTTGTGCGACAGGGAGCAATTTTAACTGGTCGGCATAACGGCAAGCCGTGAACAGATCCACGACTCCCACGCCGCCGCCCGCCAGTACCATATCCGCAATGACGGAGTAGGTTTTAATCGACAGCGACACGGCCGGATTCAGTTTTTTATCGCGCAGCGCACGGTGCAGGACGCGCCCAAGCGGGTCCTGTGTCTGCATCATCAGCAGGTTATTACTGCATAACCATTCCAGCGTAACGGGCTCGTGCTGGGGATGATTAAGTGGCAGCAGCGCCACCATCGAAGACTGAAACAGCGGTTCAGCCAGCAGATCGGCGTCCACCTGCTGACCAAAGACCAGCGCGAAGTCCAGCTGATTATCCAGAATCATCTGGCACAGGGTATTAAAGTGCTCCGTGACCAGTTCGACACTGACCGAGGCCACCTGTTGCCGCCAGGTGACCAGGGCGGGAGCCAGCACCATTTGACCAAAAGCGTGAGCCGCACCGACGCGGACTGTCTGTCCTTCGCCGCGTCGCAGTTGTTCAGTGAGTTGAGTGATGGATTGTAAGCGTTGGTAGAGATCTTCCACCTCCGGCAGCAGCCGTCGCCCTTCTGCCGTGACGCTCATGCCCTGTATACGCCGTTCGAACAGCGCAAATCCCAGTTGCTGTTCCGCGTGATTCAGCACCCGGCTGACATTCGGTTGCGACACGTTAAGCAAGCGCGCGGCTGCGCTAATGCTGCCGGTCTGAACGATGGCCTGAAAGACTTCTATATGGCGGAGCCGCATCATTATTTACCCTAAGTGGATTCATCTGCCCGCAGGCCGTTGTCAGAAGCCTTTATTAGCTGTTCGCGCGCAGAACCGCCAATGTCTGAATCACAGTGTACGCCTGTAACATCGTTAATCTCGTCAGGCCTACCGGTAAACCGGACCGGCGCGCTCTGTTACGCGGTTCTCCGTTCCCTGCCCTGGATGGCGCGCAAGCAAATGTGTCGTGATCGCGACATGGCAATCCCTGCTCTGTTCCTGCTTTATTGCAAAAATTGTACCGTAACGCTGGCGAAGCTACTGACTGTCGCCTTTAGCTGCCGATCGGGGTGATGTTGCATGTATGCGCGGAAAATAATGGGGAAAGGGAGCCAGACCGGGCCGGTTTTTGCCCATCCCGGCCGACCGCACCCGTGTTGGCAATCTGGCAGGACAGGCGTTCGCACCATGAGGGTGCAACGAAAGGCGCATGGCGGGAGCAACGGTGTTCAGGCGCCGTTGTGCTGCAGCGCGGCTGCCCCGGCGGTCGCCAGACCGTGGGGTTGCAGGAAACAGTCCAGGTGAGCGCCAGAGGGACGAACATCGTCTCTGCCCTGACGTCACGAACATCCTTCTCTACGATTGGGTACTCGCCAGATAAGAAAACGCGCTGAGCAGGCTGATCACCGTATCCATCCGCTCCGCCTGATATTCCACAGTCACCGCATCAATGCGCGTAACGCCCGGAATCAGGCTAAACAGATCCGCCAATACGGGTTTGCTGGCCTGAAGCTGCATGCAATAAGGTGCCGTCAGGCGCGTCGTGCTGACCGAAGGTTGCTGTTGCAGCGCAGCGCTTGCAGCGGCGCATATCGCACGTTGTGCCGCTTTGGGACTGATGGACTCCGCGCAGGTATGGGAAATAGCGCGTTTTACACAGACATAATCAACCGTGGGATAAAATTCTGCTATCCAGTGCTGGAGCTGATCGTCGCCCGTGACCAGCAACAGTGGCGTGCCATGCTCGGCGGCGGCGGCGGCATAAATGTCGGTTTCCCCCATCACCAGGCCATTGATATGGATACGCCAGAATGCACGGCCATTAATGGTGTGCGCCAGTACGCCAGACTCGCCTGCCGCGCTGTGATAGCCCACCAGAAATAATCCATCGAAGGTTTGCTGCTCTATCCCTTCAACCATCGACAGGCCGCGAGGTTTGCCCTGCACCAGTCGGGCGCGCGGGTCAATATTTTCCGCACGCAGATTGGTCATTTGCGCATGGCTGTCGGCGACCACCACCTCCGTTGCGCCCCCCGCGAACGCGCCCTCAATCGCGGCATTCACTTCCTGTTCCATCAGTCCCCGGGCCAACTGATATTCCGGGTTGCCTGGCGTGCATTGCTCCGGGCGCATCACGCCCGCAATACCTTCAATATCAGCAGAGATAAAAATTTTCATGCGGTTAATTTGTCCAGAATCTGAGTCAGTGAGGGGCGATGGTGACCACGAAAGCCGGTAACAGCCTCCGCGCTCAACAACGCATCCAGTACAGCCTGTTCGGTTGCATCGGCGGCGGCGGCAAGCAGCGGCTCCAGCGTGTCGTCCTGCGGCGGTTGCGGCAGAGGGTGCGTTGAAAATGCCAGCGCAATATCACCCGATCCATGGCCCCAGTAACTGCCCAGCCGTCCAAGGCCGGCACCGGCACGCTTCGCAATGCGCTTCAACTGGCGCGCATCCAGCGGCGCATCCGTGGCCATAATCACAATGACAGAACCGGCATCACGCTGCGGCGCGTCACCCGCCAGTAGCGGCGCAATCCTTTCACCCAGCCGCACACCGTCAAGCGTGAGTGCGCTAAGCGTGCCAAAATTCGCCAGCACCAGCACCCCGAGCGTTGCGTTGAGCGATGGAATAACACGCGAGGCCGTGCCAATCCCGCCTTTAAGGTTAAAACAGCTCATTCCGCGCCCTGCACCGACGCTGCCGCGCGCAAAGTCTGCCGCAGCCGTGTGCAGTGCTTCCTGCGCCATCGCCTCGCTGATGGCCAGCGCCTGGATATCATTGAGCCAGCCATCATTGCACTCCAGCACCAGGGGATTCACCGTGGGTAACGTCCGCCCCAGCTCCGGATTACGGCTGATGGCATCCCGTACCAGCGTGGTAAACAGCGTGCCCACCGCCAGCGTGTTACTGAGCAAAATCGGCGTCTGCAACACGCCAAGCTCTTCGACCTGGACCAGCCCGACCGGTTTCGCAAAGCCGTTCAGGACGTCGGCCCCGCATGGCAACGGCGTGAGAAACAGATTGTCGCCCGGCGGTACGATAGCCGTTACGCCAGTCTGCCTCTCTCCGTCATTCAGCGTGTAATGTCCAACGCGCACACCGGCAACATCGCTGATTCGATTGGTGGGCCCACATGCGCTGCGCGGCTGCCCTAACGTTCGCGCATTACGCCAGCGATCCAGCAGCAGATCGCACTGCAATTGTTGAAAATCCATGGTTAGCCCTTGAGTTTCGGGTCGAGCGTGTCGCGCAGCGCGTCTCCGAGCAGGTTAAACGCCAGCACGGTGATGAAAATCGCCAGTCCCGGAAACACGCTCATGTGCCATGCGCCCGCCATCATCATGCTACGGCTCATTGCCAGAATATTACCCCATTCAGGGACATCCGGTTCCGGCCCCAGGCCAATAAAGCTTAAGCCCGCCGCAGTGAGGATACTGGTGCCAATGCGCATGGTGAAATAGACAATTACGCTGGAAAGCGTGCCGGGCAGAATATGGCGCAGGATAATGATTCTGTCTGGTGCACCGGCACAGCGCACGGCTTCAACATAGGCAGCCTGTCTTAATGAGAGCGTTGAAGCACGTACAATACGGGCAAACACTGGAACGCTAAATACCGCGACCGCGATAATCACATTGTTCAGGCCCGTTCCAAGGAGCGCCACCACCGCAATGGCCAGCAACATGCCAGGAAACGCGAACAACACGTCGGCACCGCGCATGATCAGCATATCTACCCAACCGCCGTAATAGCCTGCCAGTAAACCCAATACGACCCCGACAATCATGCCGAGCGTCACGGACAACACGCCAACATAGAGTGAGATTCGCGCCCCATAGATAATACGACTGAGCAGGTCGCGCCCCAGTTCGTCGGTTCCCATCCAGTGTGCGGCGCTGGGCGGCGACGATAACGCCATCCAGTCCGGTGCCATCGGGTCCCAGGGTGCCAGCCAGGGGGCAAAGATCGCCACCAGGATTAGCAGCAGCACAAATCCGCCCGAAACCAGCGCCAGAGGGTTACGCACAAAGGCATGCAGGAAATCACGCCACGGCGAACGGATGACCTGTGGCGGGTTTTCAGTCAGCGATTGCATACTCATCTTGGCTCCTGTCGCAGACGAATGGCCGGATTGACGACCGCATACAGCAGATCGACCAGCAAATTAATCACAATAAATTCGAACACGAACAGCATCACTAACGCCTGAATGACCGGTTGATCCTGCGCCTTGATCGACTCAATCAACAGCCAGCCTAACCCCGGCCAGTTGAAGACGCTCTCCACGACAATGGAGCCGCCCAGCAGAAAACCGAACTGCAAACCCAGCATGGTAATCACCGGGATGAGTGCATTGCGCATCACATGTTTCCACGTCACCAGGCGGTTACGCAGCCCCTTGGCTCTTGCGGTGCGCACGTAATCTTCCTGCGCCACTTCAAGAAAGGCCGAGCGGGTAAACCGCGCCATTACCGCCGCCACAGAAGCCCCCAGCGTAATGGCAGGCAGGACAATATCGCTGGCCTTGTTAAAGCCGCTGACGGAGAACAGCCCAAAGGGCATCGCGACGAACTGGATAAGCAACAACCCCAACCAGAAAGCGGGCATGGAAATACCGCCAACCGCCATGCTCATCAACGTCCAGTCTTGCCATTTTCCCCGCTTCAGTGCCGCCAGCACGCCCAGCACCAGGCCGAGAATCACGGACCAGGCGAAACCCGCTAAGGCCAGCCACAGGGTTGGCATGAAACCCTGCTTAATCACCTGCAGCACCGGTTGCTGGGTTCGGTACGTCGTGCCAAGATCGCCATGCAACAGGCTATCGATCAAGTGGACATACTGCTGCGGTAGAGAATCGTTCAGCCCGAGATGCTGTCGCGCCGCTTCGACGGCCTCAATGGGCGCATCCGGTCCCGCGTAGATGCGCGCCGGGTCGCCCGGCAGCAGCTTGATAAAACCGAAAACCAGCAGCGAGACCACCAGCAAAACCGGGATCATCTCCAGTAATCGGCGAATGATGTATGCAAACATGCCATTCCTTGAAATGAGGTGCGACGGGCACCCTCAGGTTTCTTGCCCGCACAGGGCAAAGAACCTGAAGGCGATCCGCGTCTTATTTAAACGACGCCTGAGTGAAGAGCAAATTGCCATCCGGCAGCATCGAAACGCCGTTCAGGGTGCTGCGTTTGCCAACCAGATTGTCGGGTGTGCCAAGGAAGGCCACTGGTGCATCCTTCCATAACAGCGTCTGCGCTTGCGCATAGGCAATGCCACGCTTTGCCGGATCGGCCGTCGCCAGCCCGGCGGCAATCGCTTTATCGACATCAGGATTGCTGAAATAAGAGACATTGTACGAGGTGGGCACCCAGGATTCTGTGGCAAACAGCGGACGCAGCGCCCAGTCGGCATCGCCTGTGGACGTCGACCAGCCGCCATAATAGAGGTCAAACTCTGCCTTTTTCGGGTCCTGTACGCCCCACAGCTTAGCGTTGCGCGTCCCCGAATCCATTGGTGTCACCGTGGCACGGATGCCCACCGTGGCCAGTTGCGCTTTCAGCACCTGAGCGGCGCGCACGCTGGCCGTGGCATTGGTGACCCAGAGCTTAAGGTCCAGACCATCAGGATAGCCCGCCGCTTTCAGCAACGCTTTGGCCTTGTCCGGTGCATAGTGGTAATCCGGATCGGTTTGTTTCTGATAGAACTGAACCCCTTCCGGCATCGCGGATGTGGCCGGTTTGCCCAAACCGGCAAAGGCCACCTTCAGCCACAGATTACGGTCAATTGCATAGTTGATTGCCTGACGCACACGAACATCCGCCAGCGGCTTGTGCTGCGTGTTAATCGCCATGTAATAAAGATAAATGCTGGGATCGCGCTGAATCGAAAGCTTGCTGTCCTGCTTCACGGCAGCGATCAGATCGGAAGGCAACGGCCAGATGGCATCCACCTGACCCGATTTTAACGCTGCCACCCGTGTGGCATCTTCCGGGCTGGGTGAAAAGATGACATGGTCGACTTTTGGCCATCCCTGCTGCCAGTAACCGTCATACTTCGCCAGCGTCACCGCTTTGCCCGGTGTCCAGTTAACAAATTTAAACGGGCCGGTTCCCACTGGATGCAGTCTAAGTTGAGCTTCGTCCGGATACTGCTTCAGAATCGACGGGCTCCACATCACCGCAGAAGGATGCGCCAGCGTGTTAATAAAGGCACCAAACGACTGATTGAGATCGATTTTGACCTGGTCGGGTGCCAGCACCGTGACCTTGGCGATCATTTTGTACAGGCTGTTGCGCTTGAGCCCTTTTTTCTGGTCGGCGAGGCGATCAAGGTTGGCTTTGACGGCGTCGGCATCAAACGGCGTACCATCCTGAAAGGTAACGCCTTTACGCAGCGTCAGCGTAAATTCCGTCGCACTGTCGTTGGAGGTATAACCGGTCGCCAGCCAGGGCTGCAGCTTCATGTGGGCATCAAACTGGAACAGGCGCTCAAAGATGCCGCTCTGCACCGAGTAGCTGACATTATCGGAGGTATCGTGCGGGTCCAGTCCGGTAATATCGGCATACATTGAAATACGCAGATCCTGGGCCTGCGCGGTCATGACCAGCGTCGTCGTCAATGCGAGGGCGAGCGAAGTACGGCGAAACAGTGTTTTCATAAAATCTCCTGGTCGTTGAGGATTATCGCAATGCAATGCCGTCAGCAACCCAGTGCTGGGGCGCAACCTGCCGATAACGGGGTTTAGTGACCGTTTCACCCACCTTTCGCAACGGCGAAGGGATTTCGCTGTCATCGAAAATACGGGGCTGACGGTTCTCGGGGTCCGCTACCGGCACGGAGGCCAGTAGACGTTGGGTATAAGGATGTTGCGGCTGATTAAATACCGACTGGCGCGGCCCAAGCTCCACAATCTGGCCGAGGTACATCACCGCCACGCGATTGGCAATACGCTCAACGACCGCCATATCGTGAGAAATGAAAATCCATGCCACGCCGGTTTGCTGCTGGAGGTCCATCATCAGATTGACCACCTGTGCCTGAATCGAGACATCAAGGGCCGATACCGCTTCATCAGCAATAATCACTTTCGGTTTCAGCGCCATCGCGCGGGCAATGGCGATACGCTGGCGCTGGCCGCCAGAAAATTCGTGCGGATAACGACGCGCGTGCTCGGGCAACAGGCCGACACTTTTCAGCAACGCATCGATTTGTGAAGAAGCCTGCTCCAGCGAGGACACCATGCCATGTAACAGCAACGGCTCGGCAATGGTGAACCCCACGGTCAGGCGCGGATTCAGTGAGGCATAAGGGTCCTGAAACACCATCTGAATTTCACGGCGGAGCGGCTGGAAGGCCGCCTCTTTCAGGTGCGAAATTTCCTTTCCTTCAAAGTGAATGCTTTCGGCATCACTGTTGATCAGGCGCATCAGCGCACGCCCGGTGGTCGATTTGCCGCAGCCGCTTTCACCCACGATCGCCAGGGTTTCCCCCGGCCACAGGCTGAAATCAATCTGCTCAACCGCATGCACATGATGTGTATGGGTCGAGAAAATGCCGCTGCGAATGGGATAGTAGACTTTCAACCCGCGCACATCCAACAGCGGCGCACTGTCGTAGCGAGCGGTATGCTGCTCGTCTTGTGCCGCGTGCTGGGCACCGAGCAGGGGAAAGCGTTGCGGCCATGCATAGTCGCGCATATCGCCCAGTTTCGGCACGGCCGCCAGCAGCGCTTTGGTGTACGCGTGTTGCGGGGCGGCAAAAATCTCTGATACGGTGCCCTGCTCGACCACCTCGCCCCGCAGCATGACTACGACGCGATCCGCGATTTCAGCCACAACGCCCATATCATGGGTGATAAACAGAACGGCCATCTGCTTCTCGCGTTGTAAATCACGCAGAATATGCAGGATGCGCGCCTGTACGGTGACATCCAGCGCCGTGGTGGGTTCATCGGCAATAAGAAGTTGCGGATCACATGCCAGTGCCTGCGCAATCATCACTCGCTGGCGCATACCACCGGAGAGCGCGTGCGGATAGCTCTTCATCACACGATCCACATCGGCGATACGCACCTGTTGAAGCAATTCACGTACGCGCGCATGGGCCTGTTTCTTGTCGTACTGTTGATGCTCGCGCAAGGCTTCAGTGAGTTGGTCATCGATGCGCAGCACCGGATTCAGCGAGGTCATTGGCTCCTGAAAGATCATCGCCATTTCACGACCACGCAACGTGCGGCGCTGAGCATCATCCAGTGTTTCTAACGCATGCACTTTCCCGCCGCGATCGCGAAACTGCATACTGCCGCGATCGATACGGCCGCTGTTCGCCAGCAAGCCCATCACGGCCAGCGAAGTGACTGATTTACCGGAGCCGCTCTCACCCACTACGGCGACAATTTCTCCCGGATTAATGGCGAAAGTGATGCCTTTCAGTGCCTGGTTCTCACCACTGCGCCCACGAAATGAGACGCTGAGATCCCGAATGTCAAGCACCGGTGCTGAACAGGCGGCATCTGCAACTGGGGAAGTGTGTCGTGTGTCCGTCATGGTCGCCTCGTCGCGTTATAGCCAGATACGGCCTTCGGAGTAGTTCAAAAAGGGAGAGCTGTCGGCGGCAAGCCAAATAGGCCCATCTAAGTCGACGTGTTCTGCGTTGACCGCCACGGGCAATGCGGCTTCCATCGCCAGTGATGAGCCCAGCATGCAGCCGACCATGATGCGCATATTCTGCTTTTGCGCTTCATCGACCATCGCCAGCGCTTCCGTCAGGCCACCGCACTTATCCAGTTTGATGTTGATCATCTCGTAACGATTACGCAGTCCGGCAATATCCTCCCGCGTATGGCAACTTTCATCAGCACAGACGGGAATCGGATGATGAAAACGTTGCAGGTCATGATCCTGACCGGCGGGAAGCGGTTGCTCGACCATCGCGATGTTATAAGCCTGAAGCGCCAGCAGCAGGCTTTCCAAATCCATACCTGACCAGGCTTCATTCGCATCGATGATGAGCGTGGCGCGCGGTGCCGCAGCGCGAATTGCCGCCACTTTTTCCAGCACCGCATCACGGTCGAGCTTAATTTTGAGCAGGATGGCACCACGAGATACGGCATCCGCCGCCGCCAGCGCCATATTTCCCTGGGTATCGAGGCTGAGGGTTTCCGCCGTGACCACCGACGATGGCTGAGAACAGGCACTGATTTGCCACAGCGTTTGACTGGCGCGTGCGGCATCCAGGCGCCACAGCGCACAATCCAGCACGTTGCGCGCGGAACCGGCGGGTAAACGGTGTTGCAGATCGTGGCGGCTCAAGCCTGCTTCAACGTCAGCGCGTACCGCTTCAAGCTCGGCCTGAACGCTGTCTGGCGTCTCATCGTAGCGCGCCGTCGGCGTACATTCGCCTTGCCCAATGAAGCCGTTTTGCTCAAGCGTGACACGGATAACCGTTACGCTGGTACGCACACCGCGCGAGATAGCAAAGGGCCGCGCCAGCGGCAGCGCTACCACGTCAATCTGCAACTGTCTCATCTCAACCACGCTCCTGCAGCAGCGCGGCGATCTCGTCAATACCAAAACGCACCGGGTCCGTTGCCGGTAAACCAAACTCGGCGCTAATTTCGGCGCAATAGGCACGCGCTTCTTTTTCAGGATAATTAGAGGTGTTAATGGCAAAGCCAGCCAGCTGGACAGACTCACTCGTCACCTGCGCAGCGCGCAGATTGGCTTCAACGCACGCTTTCAGGCTGACCATGGGCTGATGAGGCAAATGGCGCATATGGGGGCGACCCATTTCATGACACATGACCAGCCAGTGCGGTTGTGCACCGTGCATGAGTCCCATACTGACGCCCGCATAAGAGGGATGGAACAGCGAACCCTGGCCTTCAACGATGTCCCAGTGGTCATCATCATTAGCCGGGGACAGCGCTTCCGCCGCACCGGCAATAAAATCAGCGATGACCGCATCCACCGCAATCCCTTCCCCCGCAACCAGAATCCCGGTCTGCCCCGTGGCGCGAAAATCTGCTTTCATTCCGCGCTCGCGCATCGCCGCTTCCAGCGCCAGTGAGGTGTACATTTTGCCCACTGAACAGTCCGTCCCCACCGTGAGTATTCGCTTACCTGTGCGCTTCTTACCGCTGCCCACATTGAGCTTCGGACGCATATGACGTAAGTCAAAAAGCTCCACACCAAACGTCTTTGCAAGCGTTACCAGTTCAGGTTCGTCCACCAGACGGTGATGTAATCCACTGGCAACGTTCATGCCCGCTTCGATGGCACTTTTCACCGTCGCCAGCCAGTGTTCAGGCAGATAACCCCCTGCATTGGCGGTACCCAGCACCAGGGTTTTTGCGCCACGCGCTTTAGCGCGGGGGATGTCGAGCTCATCCAGACCCAGGCTGACAGTGCAGCCAGGCAGTTTAATTTCGCCAACGCACTGTTCCGGCCGCCAGATATGAATACCGCGCGCCGTTTTCGCCGCGAGTAGATCGGTAACATCACCAAGAAAAAGTAAATAAGGTTGTGGGATTAGCATGAGATTTCTCGTTTCAGACAAAGGTAAGGTTCTGAAACCACTATTTCATGCGTTTTGAAAGGTGACGAATGCTTGTTTAGTAGCAGGGTATAACGGCAGGCTATAGTCAGATAAAAAAGTGATGGTAACTCTGTTATTTCAACGTATCAGGATATAATTCGTTCGCAATAAAGGGCGAGCTATAGGAAAATCATTCAGCCAGAGGTGTGCGAAACACTCGCCATGTTCATCCCCAAAGTGTCGTCCAAAAATGTTTTAGGTATTTCATCTTATTGAGGACTTAACCGAGGCAAAGAGGTTAAGCCTGATATACAGGCAGGCTAAATCATGGTGAAAGCGAGGGTCTTTTTCCAACCCTGTAAGAGATTCTCTGCGATGATGTCTGCTTTGTGCCAGGAGCAAACGTTGCTTGCATCTTGGTATGTTAGTTTACAGGGAGCAGGTCAGCCGGCATGGTTTGTCTGAGGAAAGCGAGTGACGGTGACCTAATCAGCCGCGAAGAAATCAAAGATGCCCTTATGCTTTTGCTCAGGGCAAAACTGGAGCGGAATGTTGAGGTTGAACCCGCTATAATTTTTGCGATTGAGCAGTTAATGGACCCGCCATGCTAAGCAGGGTTTTTCCTGCCGGTTAAAATACGTTTTATAGACGTTATTTAATGACAAATCACGGACCGAGACCAAATGATCAGCAACACAGATATCATCAACAGTATTCAGGCAGACAGTCTTTTCGGAGTACGTCTCGATAAAGCTCTGAGGGGTGTAAAAGATGAGATGTTGGCACAGGCAAACCGCATTCAGCCTGGAGCCAGACGTCTCGCGTTTTATATATCCTGCTTCACTGAAAACTATCGGGACGTATGTACCGCTCAGAAAACCGAAGATGTCCGGTTTTTAGAAGCGATTAGCCAGCTGGTCAAAGAGCACCACGTTGTCAAAAAAATGCTTGATATATACGTCAACCAGTTGCTTGAGGGGTTGACGTCAGACCGCATAACCCGCATCAGGAAGATACTCATCGGTATGGGAGTTACGATAAAACCAGGCGCTAACCTATTCTATCGTGATGGCTGCCAGCTACAGTATTAGCATCAGAATGGGCGCGACTACAAACTTCGCAAAACTTTCCGCTGCAGACATAACCCTTGTGAGCTATTACGGATATGTGCAACAGGCGGTAAACGCTGCAAACCGACTTAAATACCAAAATCCAGGATATTATTCCGCTCTCTACGCTGCAAAACTGGAGATGCTATATTTTATTGTTGAACCGGTTATCAGCCGAAACGCGCACAGGCTTAATTCCTCGCGATCAGATAAGGACATAGCTGACGACATTGTACGGATTATCAGATGATTAATTTTTTAAAAAGATGGTTGCGCACGCAACTGACATACTTTGCAAGCACACTTATTCCGGCAATACTCATCCTCGGTTTCGGAGTGCTTGCTGTCAATTACTGGCCTGCTTACGCGTGGGGTTCAACAGCAATATTTGCGATCACAATCATAGCCGTTACTTTCTGGCTTCTATGGGATAAGAACTGACCGCCTAAAGACTCAACTAATAAAGAATTCGGGTTTATAAAATATCGATAATCTTCGGGGAGGCCAGGCTGAGGGTTACGCAAGTAGTTCACCCCTCTGAATGTCAGTCAGTTCAGCCGCCCGGTACTGAGCGGTTTTTATTCCATCTCAACTGAAGACCTGCCGGTATTCAGAAAAAAATCCATGAAGAGAAGCGCACGGCAAATATTGCGCTTAGGATGAAGTGCGCAAGAAAAATGGCAAAAGCCACGCCCCCGAGCACAACGCCCGGAATGGTGTGCTTCTCTTTCAGGATGAACGTTAGTCCGGACAGCACCGCGAGTGAAAGCAGGGCCTGCAGTACGTGACTCACCGGGAGCAGCCAGTACTGGCCCGCATAGACGCCTGCCTTACTGATGGCCACAATCAGCGCGGTTCCGCCAAATCCCCATCCCCAGAATGTCTTCGCCAGACTCAATTTTCCTGTAACAAGCGCCTTAAGCATTGTCAGTTCCCTGTCTTAACGTGGTTCGTTTCAGGAAATTTAACATTACGCGACAGGCTCAACCAGAAGCTTTCTGTGCTTTAGCGATGAAGGCCCTTCGCTTGCAGCGGCCGTATCCATTAAACCTAAAGGGTGAAACGGGCCGCTCTGTGCCAGAAGCGGACATGATTAGCAATTTAATCGTTCAAGCCCGTCCGCCTGATTTAACAGCCTTGACACTGACGCTGACATTCAGTCTTTTCGCTTCCATAGTTATCATTTTTTGAGCAAGAGCCATGTCCCCACCATGCACCCGGTCTATCAATGTTTGTACGATTGTCATCATTAGAAATAGCTGATTGGCAGGATAAAAATCTGCCATATTTATACCGTGATCTGATAGTTGCTGGTGCGCGGCTTTCTCTGTTTTTTCAACTATGTTAGCCACTTCCTCAGTCATTTTATCTATATGGTTGAAGACAACACGATTGATAATGTCAATTTGTTCAGGAGTGAAGGTCTTTTCCATCCGGACTCACCTTTCAATGCTGTAAGTATCCTTGAGGATATCATATCTTGACCAGACGCGACTGAATGACCGGATGCGTGATTTTGCCTTGTCTTTACTGGTCAGGGTTAACGGCCTTTTTCGCAAAGATTAGTAAGGGATAATTATTTAAGTTCAGCACTATGTCCGATTTTCGCTCATAGCGGGCCTTCAGCTTCATTATTTTAAGAAGGTGACTGAACTCACTCTGCCTCGTAAGGCGCGTGAATAACGTCGTCGAAGTTTCTATGCTTCTCTCTGCCGTTCCGCGAGTGCATGTTTTGCTGCGTGTGATGCCCATTCATCAGATTGGTCCAGATATTCAATCTCTGCCTCTGCTATCGGCGTGACACGGATCAGCGGAACTGAGCCAAAAGGTAAATTATCAATCCTGCGGTCATCACGGCTGAGGATGATTCGGGTCATTGGGTGATATTGGTCTGTAAGCGTGCAAAACAGGATTGCGCCATATTTTTCAACATCGGCAGCAACCTGATACCCATCTGCAACGAGATCGCCCAGACTAATCAAGAGAGGAGCCCAGTCATCCATCGGGTGGCTGATAGTAGTAGAAGCGTCTAATTCCATGAAAAGTTCGCAGCCTACGCCATTTTCCGGGTCTGCAATGCCGGCCCAGGGCGTCGAGAGGCCATCGGTGGACAGCGTAAATGTCGTTTTGCTCTTAATGTTGAGCACTCGACGATGGGGCCCGAACCAGTTCGTCTGGTTATGTAGATTTGCATCATCTCGTTCAGCCTTAAAGCCATCTGAGACGCTGCCATACTTTTCCCAAAAGGCTCGCCTTGCTACAGAAGCTGCCTCATAAATTGGGTCCTGTGGACCACGCGGCACAATTGTCTCATCGAATAGTGTGTCAACCGTTACGCGCCCCCGTATTAACGGTATTTTAGACCTTGTCCAGTGAACGATAACCTTATTAAAGGGCTGTATCTGTGATGCTTCGAGTTTTTCGACAACCTCCCGGACCTTCTGAAAGTAGTGGTTACCCTCTGCAACATGACTTCCGTCGGCATACATGTAGCCTCCGGTTTGTGAGGAGACTCCAGCCTGTTCGGTGATAAAGAACCATTCTCCGTTCACAGCGCCAGCGGGTGCTTTGTCTAAGGACGAGCGTAAATCCCTTGCTGCATCAGAGTTTGAATATGCTGTCATATCTGTCCTTTAGCTTCACGTCTTAGGTATCTTATGTAGTTTACATTCCCGGCCCTGCGCGCCAAAGTGGCGCGCAGGGAGTCGAGAACATGAATGAATGGCGAATGTTTATAAAAATACTCTCGTGGATGCAAAAGAACCAACGTCCGCTCCTCACTCATAGCAGACATCACCTACCCACCGTCCGCTTCGTGCCAGAAGCAAACATGTAAAGTCAAAAAGCCCCCCTCTTCCACTCTGCCCTTATCTAAACAGTCTGGCTGCTGCTTTTAACGTCGCCTGCCGCCTCTTTTCAATAAAAGGCGCGGCCTGCTCCTGTGCGTTTTTTAACTGTTCTTTAGATGCGGTACGGGGTGAGCCGCAGGTAAAGGGAGGTTCGGGGTCATATTCCAGATGCAGTTGAATAGTCTGAGCAATATTGCTTCCGTGAATTTCTGACACAACGTTGAGCGCAAAATCGATACCTGAAGTTACGCCTGCGCCGGTGATACGATTACGGTCACGGACTACGCGCTCATTGACCGGCTCCGCACCTAACAACGCGAGTTGATCCAGTGAAGCCCAGTGCGACGTTGCTTTATATCCATTCAGAAGCCCTGCTGCGCCCAGAACCAGCGACCCAGTGCAGACAGACGTCACCAGCCTGGCGTGTTCACTTTGGGAACGGATAAATGAAAGGACGTCGTCATCGTCCATCAGGTTTATCTGTCCTGGCCCACCGGGAACACAAATTACATCCAGTTGTGGACAGGTTTTAAATGTGGTCGTTGGCTGTATAGCCATCCCACGATCGGACACGACAAGATCCAGGTTTTTCCAGATGAGATGAACCTGTGTGTTCGGTGCCCTGGCAAAAACTTCATACGGGCCAGTAAGATCAAGCTGAGTAAGCGCCGGAAACAGGAGCAGCCCGATGGATGTGCAGACAGAATCACTCATAGAAAATCCTTCTATCTTAAAAAGATATAATGGTTTTTCCTTTAATAAAGACAACCCTTTGCTTAAAAAACAGACGCGCGCCGAATTCATGTCATGCTCAACCCAGCGGTATTACCCTGGCGTTAAACGATGTCTTGCTGGCCTGACATCATAACGGCGACGACGGTCAATCATCAGCCTGCTGGCCGCAGGCTGTTCATGATCGCTCTCCGCGTCGTCGCCGTCTCAATGCCGCGTTAGTCAGGCGCAACGTCATCCGAAACATGACAAGATTCATCCGCCCGTTTTTTCACGCTTAGCCATTGGTAATAACGAGCCGCCCTGTCACATGGCCCTGCGCGCTGAGTTCGTGCGCAGCCGACACCTCCTCAAGCGTGAAGGTACGCTCCACCGGCAACGTAAACGCACCCGCGACAAACAACCTTGCGGCACGCTCCAGGGCTGGTGTGGCGTTACTGTCCTCAAACAACGTTCTCACCCCGTATTTGGGCGCCTGGAGGTCGGAGATTGAGACAACGCTTGACGGCGTACCGGTGATCGCCACCAAATCAGGTATGACGCCGGAGCCGGCGATGTCGACGGCCGCCTGTACACCGCCCACAGCTAGCGCGGCAACCCGTTCGGGAAGTCCGGGGCCGTAGGTCGTCGGAATCGCTCCCAACGATCGCAGATAGGGGTGCTTCGCCGCGCTAGCCGTGCCAATGGTATGGATGCCCGCTGCCCTGGCGAGTTGAATGACCGCAGAGCCAACCCCACCGGCGGCACCGCTGACTAACAGCGTTTCACCGGCTTTCAACGCTAACGCCGCAATGATTCGGGTGGCCGTCTCGACAGCCACCGGGAACGCCGCCGCCTCTTCAAACGAAAGGGTTGCAGGCTTGTGAGCCCATTCATAAAGGATCGCATATTCGGCCATTGTCGCATGGCCTCTGCCAAAGACCGGATCGCCGACTGACACGCCGGTCACCTCTTTCCCCACAGCGTCGACAACGCCCGCCGCGTCGTAACCCACGCCTGCCGGAAGCTCAAGCGGCATCATCTCGCGCATATATCCCGCGCGAAGTTTCCAGTCGATCGGATTGATGCCAGCCGCTTTGACTGCGATGCGTATCTGACCAGGGCCGGGTTCAGGTAGATCGATATCTTCTACCTTCAGGACCTCTGGGCCGCCATATTCATAAAAACGGACTGCTTTCATTTGATAACTCCTTACCCTGTGATGAGAGGCCCCATCTTCCACTGAACCATAAATGGCGTATAGTGCTTAAAAACAAAACAGATTGTCTCAAATATGGAACGAAATATGGATCTTAGTGCACTCGCCGATTTCAATCTCGTTGCCACTCATGGCGGGTTTGGGCGTGCCAGCCGCGCGAGTGGACGGCCGAAAGCGACCCTGTCGCGCCATGTCAGCACGCTGGAAGAGCAGATGAAAGTACGGCTGATCGAACGTGGTGGGCGCACGCTTCGTCTGACGCCGGAAGGCGCGATCCTGCACGCACGTACCCTTGACCCCTTCGACGAAATTACGCAAGCGGTGGCAGAACTAAAATCGGGCATAGGCCAGCCGCGTGGCGTATTGCGCGTTAGCGTGCCGCTGTTGTTCGCCGATGTCTCGGTTGGGCGCTTAAGCGCGGCCTTCTGCGCCGCCTACCCCGAGATACGGCTTGATGTCATCGCGGAGGATCGCCTCGTCGATTTAGTGAGCGATGGCTACGATGTCGTGGTGCGCTTCAATCCCCGCCACGACGACACGCTGGTCGGTCGCAAGTTTTTGAACGATCGCCTGGTACTTGTTGCGCCTCCACACCTGCCGCAGCCGCATTACGACGAGGAACCGCTGAAGCTGCCAGCGGTTGTACGCGCGGGTCGCGCCGTGGTTCCCGAATGGTCCATCATTGATGCTTCGGGCCGCGTGCGCACTTACCTCCCGCAGCCAGTCATGTGCCTGTCGACGCCCTTTATGGCGCGCGATGCGGTACTTGCTGGCGCTGGCGTGGCCGTATTACCTCGCTCTGCCGTTGCTGACGCGTTAGCCTCGGGCCGGTTGGTCGAGTGGGGCACGGCGCAGGTGCCTGCTATCGAAGGTTGGGTACTGCACGCGTCGCGCCGACTGGTGAGTCCTAAGGTGAGCGCGTTCGTGACGTTCCTGTGCGAGCACTTCGCCTGATGCGCGCATCGACGCCGGTGACTGTGTCCACCCAGCCCAGCCATACCAGACTCAAGCCAGCCACGCCCCGATGGCGCGGCGTTGACGTCCGCAACCTTTTGCGCACGTCAACGCAGAAGTCACGCGTGCAGAAGCTGCCCTGAAACAGGCCGCAGCGGCATGTGTTCCGCCTACTGATCGGGAGGGATATGACGTCAGGCACTCTCCAGATGCACCGCGAGCCAGCGTCCGTGTTCATAGCGCAGCAAACCGGATGCCTCAAAGCGCCAGAGGTGAAGCCAGCCGTTATCCAGCAGTTGCCGGATGACCTCATGCTTTGCGATTACCGCTTCAATGGCAGTTTGCGGTGCATCGATGACCACAGTCAGACGCAGCGGCTCGTGCATCCAACGCTTGCCGTCATGGAGCGACTGCCGTGACAGACCGATGCGCAGATCGCCGCCGTTGCCCTCGAAGACGCCAATGCGTCCACCCACGACGTTATGCAACACCTTGTTGCCGCTGCCCAGCCTCTGCGGATCGCAAGTGGACGCGTGATACTGCCAGTTGATCCAGTGTGTGACCAGCATCGGGGCGGTCATCAGACCTTCCAGCAGGCTACCGTCAACATCCTGACTGGCATCGTAGTCATGCAGGAAGCTGCGTCCGCTCAGGACTACGCCACGGCTGCGCTGACGAGGCGCTATCAGAAAGGCGGCGTTGCCAGCAAGCCCCCATTCAGGCCGGGTTTGTGCACTGTCGTTAGCGCGACGACGTAACTGCCCCAGTAACTCATCTTTAGGCGCTCGCGGGTCCAGTTGAAGATCGGGCGCGCGGGCGCGGCGAACCTGGTCACAGGCTTGATTAAAAATGGGTTGCAACCACGCGCAGCGCGCACGCGCGCCTTGTGGCAACAGGTCGAGATCAAACCACTCGATTTCATCGGTGGTGGTATTGTGCAGCGCCGCCACAAAGGCCGTGGAACTCAGGACGTTCACCCCCTGCAATTTCAGCCCCTGGCGAACCGCTGGTTCGTTGAGCAACTGGGCCAGGCTGCGCGCATTCACTTCGCCGGTCTGACCACAGCATGCACCGCAGTCCAGTGCCGCTGCGTGGGCATTGTTGGCTGACTGACTGCCATGCCCAACGAGAAGCACTATCGGTGCCAGACGTTGTGTCAGTCCCATGGCATGGAGAATGCCTGCCGCCAGCTTAACTTTGGCCGCTGTATCCAGCCCAACCAGTTGAGGACGGCAGATCTCACGGTAGCGCGCGGGCAAGCCATCCAGGTCGTCCCGGGGACGTGCTTTTTTGCCTGGCAGTAACCTGTTCATCAGCTTGGCGGAGTAGCTCAACCCGGCCGCTTCCACAAAAGAGAAAGCGGCACCCGGCCAGTGGCTAATGGCATGCCACTGATCGGCCATGGCAAACCGGGTCTGACGCGATCTGCTGGCTGCGCTTTGCCGTGCGGTATCGGCTTCGCACTGCGTCGAATCAGCACAGACAATACGGTCGTTGACCTCTATGGAAGGCGCAAGTAAGCCAGGTAACTGGGGACGCCGGGCTTGCGTAGCCAGCGGCGTGTAGGCAACCGGAAGGCCGAAGAATCCTGCACAGCCGATAGTCTGCACGCCAGGACTGGCGGCCTCCAGGGCGCGGCGCAACGGTTCACTACGCACATCAATGCAGAAGGCGGCCTGGACGTCGACAGCCTGCGCGCCCACCTCCTGGCCCTTTATCGAAGTCAGCCGATGCGCCAACTCACGCTGATAGCCGGTTTCCAGAGCCAACTGCCAGACTTCGTCAACCAGCATGGCCTGTTCGGCCTCTTCCAGCACCTGAGGGGCTTGTGTCCAGGCGTGCTGAAGCGAGATAAATGCCTGCCGGGTAGCCGCATCATCTTTGCATTCTAAAAGGATCATGCCCCAGGCTAAACGAATAGCCAGCAACTCGCGCAGGTGCGTATCCTTGCCGCCCGCCAACTCAGCCTGCCAGCCCAGATAAGCGCACCAGGATGCCCACCCATTGACGGTAAGTAACACCGATTCCAGATAATCTGCCCACACCGTTTCAGGCAGGCCCAAACGCTCGATGACCCAGCGCCCGGCATCCATGGCGTTATCCGGCAACGTCTTGATAGCCTTGTGGATGTTCGGTAAGCCCATTAACAAACCAATACCATGGTCATGCTTCAGAGTATCTCGCCAGAAGGTGTACAACCCCTGGTGGCGATCGGGCTGCCAGCTCGCCTGATGTTCGTCGAAGTAAGCGGCGCAGGTCTGGCTAACCTGATGCGTGATCGCTTGCCGCCAGGATAACCTTTTGTGGCGATGGGGATCGTTGTCGAGCATATCGATGAGTAGCGGTAATTGTCCCTGCCGGGCGCTTGCGTGCAGCGCCTGGGTACACTGTTCAGCCGTCAGGCCAGCCGCTTGCGCCTCAGGTAGCTGACGCAGCGCATGGGTCAGATCGGCCATGCTAATGCGACCTTCGCGCCAGGCCAGGCTCTGCCGATCTCGCGGTGGGAAGACCTGAATACCGCCGAGCACCGCCATCCGGGCAGCCACCTTGCGCACCGGCATGCCGATACGCGACCAATGCGGATTGACCGCGATAGCACGATCCAGTGGCCATGCAGGTGCAATCGCATGGCAGGCCTGCTGGCAGGCTTGCTCGATCGCAACCTGCCGTGAATCTGCATTGGCTGCGGATTGCGCCAGGCTCGCCGAAACGGGTTTCTCTTTGTGGGTCAGTGTATCCATCAGGAAACTCTCCAGTTTAATGGTGTTATTCAGCGCGGCCTGTCGGCAACAGGTGCATCAGGGACATCAGGCTCTGCGGGCGTGGACGTTGCGGAAACCCCGTTCGCGGGCCATATGAGCAGCGTCAGACGGGTATAGGCTTCGTCCAGGTAAAAACCCGCGTAGCTCCACCGACGCCAGCGCGACAAGCGTTGTGGCTGCTTTTGCAGTAACACCTGACAAACATACAGTGCTGCCATACCTGCCAGCGCGATCAGGCCCAGACGATCATCAGGAGCGTCCTGCAAACCGAGCGGCAGCGTATGCAAAGCCAGGGCAACCATCGTCAGGCCGATAACCGTGAAGAGTCCGAAGAGAGATTGCAGCGTTCGTGTCGAGCCGTCTTGCGCGTCAGGCAACCACAGCAAGGGTGCCCACGCCATGCCCAGCACAACACTCCACCACCAGGGCCAGGCGGCAAGACCTGCCAGCGTCAGCACCAGAAATACCGCTGAAATCGTTAATACCGGGGCAAGAAGCACGCTCACCGTGCCGGGCAAGGAAACCCGGTGTAGCGCCAGCTGGCGAGTGTGTCTTACGCCCTCTGACGCGGACAGAAAAGCATGTGCTTTGTAGAGCGAATGACCAATGAGATGCAGAGCCGCCAGGGTAGTCAGGCCAAGTGCGCACTCAAGCAGCATGAAGCCCATTTGCGCGACGGTAGACCAGGCCAGGCGTACTTTTATGCTGATGCGCGTCAACATGACCATGCCTGCCAGCACCGCGGTCGTCAGCCCAAAAACCAGTAACAAGACTCGCGCAGCACTGGCCTGTTCTACCATCGGTGCGAAGCGAATCAGCACAAAGCCACCAAGATTGACGACGCCGGCATGCAGCAGCGCAGATACCGGCGTTGGGGCTTCCATCACCTGTATCAGCCAGCCATGCACGGGCAGTAAGGCTGTGCGGAGAATGACCGCCATCACCAGTAATACGGCGCTCGCCTGCAAGGACACAGACGCACCCTGCTGGGCGATGTGCATCCACAGGGCTGACAGCGAGAAACTGCCGACATCCCACCAGGCCAGCGCGGAAGCGCCGAGCAACATCACGTCAGCCATCCGATCGGCAATGTACTTTTTGTGTGCCGCAAACAGGGCAAAGGGGCGATCCGGGTAAAAGCAAAGCAGGTGCTGCAGCGCTATGCCTACAGCGGCCCAGGCCGCGATGAGCAGCAGCCAGTTATCGGCCAGCAAGAGCAGATGGACACTGCCCAGAACAGCGGTCAGTGCACCCATGTAGCGTTGCTGGTTCGCTTCCCCTTCAAGATAACGCGCAGAAAACGACGCGATGACGTTGCCGAGCAGCTGCACCAGCAAAGCCAACACCAGGCCAAACGTCGTGGCTTTGACTATGCCGGGCCATTGCACGACACGGATGTCCGCAGTAAGAGACAGTCCGGTGAAGACAATAGTGCCATACGACAGAATCTGCAAAACACGCCAAAGTGTCGGTGTAGGCAGCCCGCCCCACCGCGTCAGTGCCGTTAACCCGAACATTAAAATTGCCGGTGCTAAAAAACAAACCAGGTAAAAAGCTTCAAGGATATTCATCGCATAGCCCTTATGAATGTGACTGAGGGTATGTTCCTTGACGCAAACTATTCTGTAAAATATATTTATTTGAATAAATCAATACTTAAAAACGAACGATGAATCTTAACCAGCTAAATTTCCATCACCTTTTTTATTTTTGGCGCGTCGCCAAACTCGGGCACCTGACGCGGGCTGCCGAAGAGTTGGCGACCTCTCAATCGGCCGTTTCGGTGCAAATCCGACAGCTTGAGGAACGGCTTGGCGAAAGTTTATTAATCCGCAAAGGCCGCCGCCTGATCCTCACGGACACAGGTCAGCTGGTCATGGCCTATGCCGACAATATTTTTGGACTTAGCCAGGAGATGCTGGGACGCTTAAAAGGCCGTTCAGCCGGTGTCACACGGTTACGTGTGGGCAGCATGGCAACCCTGTCGCGCAATTATCAGGAAAACTGGATTCGGCCTGCACTTACCGACCCTACTGTCGTGCTGACACTGGAGTCCGGATTGCTGGAAGGCCTGCTGGTCAGGTTGATGCAACATCAGCTCGATGTGGTGCTGGCCAATGAGACCGTTCCCGTGGACCCCGATCGTCCTTTGCACTTCGTGTATCTGGGCAGTCAGTCCATCTCTTTAGTCGGCCCGGCGAGCAAATGGGCATCGCGCCGTCTGCGCATCCCGGAAGATCTGGATAACGTGGAAATTGCCTTGCCCGGCCCACGTCATGCCTTGCGCGCGCAGTTTGATGTGCTGTGTTCTGCGGCGGGCGTAACGCCCAGAGTTCGCGCTGAAGTGGACGACATGGCTATGTTGCGTCTGATCGCTCGCGACAGCGGCTGGCTCACCGTATTGCCCGAGGTCGTGGTTCAGGATGAACTGCGTACCGGCATTCTTGTCACCGTAGGCCAATCGGCGGAGTTGCAGGAGCGCTTCTACGCCATTACCACGCCACACCGGCACCGTATCGACGTGCTGGAGCAACTCCTGACGGGGGCGCAAAAACGCCAGGCAGAAGGCTAAGCATCGTGCCCATTGCCTGACAACGTGCAGTTGACAGGCAATGGGCACGATGATCTCGCCCTTGTTTAGCGTGTTTCTCTGCCGGAAGCGGTCCGCTTCGTGAAAAGAAAGTGATTTCATTTGGGATCACCTCATTGCGTAACAGCTTGCTGTAATGCTTTTCGCAAAGCGGATCACAAATCGGCGCGTCAGATAACCCACTGCACAATTTAATATTGAATCTCCATTTTCACAGTGCCAGGATAAATCGGCATCACGCTTGTTACCGATTATCGGGCAAAACCTGAATGCAGGCTGGGGGAAATTCCCTTCACCGCTGTATTTATGTTTTGCCCGATTTTGTTTCAGGAGTGAGCGATGCTGGTCAGACAAATACTGAATAATAATGTGGTCAGTGCGATTGATGATAACGGCCTTGAAGTTATTTTGACCGGACGCGGTCTGGGATTTAATACGCACAACGGTGCCAGTATTCATCCTCACGAGGCAGAAAAAATATTTCGTCTGGAAGATTCATCGATCTCTGCACGCTTTAAAGATCTGGTCAGTGAAGTGCCTATCGATATTCTCCAGCTCACCGCCGATATTGTCAGCCTGGCGCGCGAACAGCTGAATCATAAATTAAGTGAAGGGCTGTATGTTACGCTGGCCGACCATCTTCATTTTGCCCTGGAACGTCATAAAAATAACGCGCTGCTCGCGAATCCACTGGAGTGGGAAGTGCGCCACTTCTACACCGCTGAGTATGCGATTGGCCGTCAGGCGCTGGGCATGGTGGTCGCCCGCACCGGCATGCTGTTACCGGACAGTGAAGCCTGTAGCATTGCACTGCATATCGTTAACGCCGGGCTTAACGACACGCTGGGAAAAACTGCAAAAATTACCCAACTCCTTTATCAGCTGCAACAAATCGTAAAATACTTTTTTACCCTTCATACAGATGAACACAGCCTGAATTACCAGCGTTTTATTACGCATCTGAAGTTTTTTGCCCAGCGGGTCATCGATGGCGAGGTGTTAAATAATAACGATGACGAATTTTTTGCGCTGGCGCAGCAGCGTTACGCGCGCACCCTTAAATGCGTTGACGCCATTAATGAGTTTGTTAAAAAACATTATCACCACAGCATGAGCAACTCTGAAAAACTCTATTTGACAGTGCACATCGAAAATATTGTGCAGCGCAGCGCGCCCGAGGTTTTACCCCCTAAAACGTAATGAAAACCGGCTTGTGACTGTTCAATCAGGCAAACCCCAGAAGCCTACCCACCCGGTTAACCCCGGTCATTGTGGATGACGTCATATTGACTTCAGTCTGGAGGGATTTATGAATTATCAGGACACCGCACAGCAAATCATTACACTGATTGGCGGGAAAGATAACGTACTGTCTTTATTTCACTGCATTACCCGCCTACGTTTTTTACTTAAAGATAACAGCCTGGCCAACCGTCAGGCGCTTGAAGCGCTGGATGGCGTGATGGGCGTTAACCTTTCTGGCGATCAGTTTCAGCTAATCATTGGCAATGAGGTTGACCCCTTGTGCAAGGCACTGCTGAGCCAGTTGCCGTTACAGGACACCCCGCAGCGCGCCCCGTCGCGCAGCCATCCCGTCTCGGCGCTGCTGGAGGGATTATCCAGCATCTTTTCGCCCATTATTCCCGCCATTGCCGGTGCCGGTATCCTCAAGGGGATACTGGCGCTGTTGGTGGCGTTTCACTGGCTTGAAGCGCATAACCAGAGCTATCAGGTGCTGTTAGCCATCAGCGACGGCGTGTTTTATTTCCTGCCGCTGGCGCTGGCGTTCAGTGCGGCAAGGCGGTTTGGTGCCAATCCTTACGTCGCCGTGGCGCTGGCGGCCGCGCTCTTTCACCCTGCCCTGCAAACCCTGTTCAACGCCGGTGAGCCGATCCACTTTCTGGGATTACCCGTGCCCGCGGTGAATTATGCCTCGACGGTAATTCCGGTGCTGCTGTCGATATGGCTGCTGAGCTACGTGGAACGCCTGATCGACAGCCTGATGCCCGCGGCACTGAAAACCATGTTTGTTCCGCTCCTGAGCCTGCTGATTGTCACACCCATTACGCTTATCGCCATCGGCCCGTTGGGGATCTTTGCCGGTAACGCGCTGACCGGCGGCATTATCTGGCTGGTCGAAAACATGGGGATTGTCGCCGGCATTGTGGTGGGCGGGACATTATCGCTGATTATTATTACCGGTATGCACTATGTGCTGGTGCCCGTGATGATCCACAACATCAGCCAACTGGGTTTCGACCCGTTTAAAATCCTGTTTTATGTTGCCAATCTTGGTCAGGCAGGTGCGGCATTCGGCGTATTCCTGCGGGCCAGAGATAAAAAGCTTAAGTCACTGGCGCTCACCACCAGCTTTAGCGCCGCAATGGGCATTACCGAACCCGCGATGTACGGTATCAATATTCGTTACAAACGACCGTTTGCCGCCGCCCTGCTCGGCGGGGCCTGCGGCGGCGCATTTGCGATGGCAATGGGTGTAAAAACCTATGCGTTTGCGCTCAGTGGACTGCCCGGCATTCCCGCGCTGGTCGGCCCGACCTTTATCTATGCCCTGCTCAGTCTGGCAATCGCCTTTGGCAGCGCCGCCCTGCTCACCGTGCTGCTGGGTTTTGATGAGTCGACCCCGCAGTCCGCCGCCGATGTGGCGTCCGCACCCGGTCTTCATCGTCACGATCCCGAAAAGCTCTTTGCGCCCGTGAGTGGTGAGATTACGCCGCTGAGTGCGCTGGCCGATCCGGTTTTTGCCGACGAGATTTTTGGTAAAGGACTGGCTATCTACCCGACGAGTGGCGAACTGCGTTCTCCGGTGGACGGCCGAGTCGAGTCGCTGTTTGAAACCCACCATGCGCTGGGGCTGAAGAGTGACACCGGTGCGGAAATCCTGATCCACATTGGCATCGACACCGTCAAACTCGGCGGCCGCCACTTCACCAGCCATATTCAGCCCGGGCAGTTTATCGGCACGGGCGATCTGTTAGTCACGTTCGATCTGGCCGCGCTTCAGGTCGAAGGCATCGACCCGAGCGTAATTGTGATTGTGACTAACAGCGAGCGCTATGGCGCTATCCACCCGGTCAAAGCCACCGGGAACATCGCCTGTCGCGATGCCTTTCTGACACTCACCGCCGCAGCGGTTTAAGGAGCAAAATATGACGTATCCAACAGCCTTTCCTGAGGGATTTTTGTGGGGCGGAGCAACCGCCGCGAATCAGCTTGAAGGTGCCTGGGATGTCGGTGGCAAAGGATTATCGGTTTCCGATGTGTATACTTTTGACACGGCTACCCCGCAATCACAATGGCTGGATCAGTGGCTCAGCATGACGCATGATCAGGTCGCAGAAGCCCAGAACCCAGACAGTAAAAAGTATTATCCCAAGCGCAAAGGCAACGGCTTTTACACCCATTTCAAAGAGGATATCGCGCTGTTCGCCGGTATGGGATTTAAATGCTTTCGTATGTCGATTGCCTGGACGCGCATCTTTCCGCGCGGCGATGAGGCGGAACCCAACGAGGCGGGCCTGCAGTTTTATGATGAGGTACTGGATGCCCTGCTCGCACAGGGTATTGAACCCATTGTCTCGCTGTCGCATTACGAGATGCCGCTGGCGCTGGTGACAGACTACGGTGGCTGGCCAAACCGCCAACTGGTGGACTTTTACGTCCGCTTTGCCACCACGGTATTCACCCGCTATCGCAAAAAAGTGAAGTACTGGATGACCTTTAACGAGATCAACTGCGTGAAGCACCATCCGTATGTGAGCGTGGGCGTGATTGAAGAAGGTCATCCTCACCTGGAGCAAGATAAATATCAGGGCGCGCACCATCAGTTTGTCGCCAGCGCGCTGGCCACCAAAGCGTGCCACGCGATTATCCCCGGTTCTCAGGTGGGTTGTATGATCAGCTATCAAATCCTCTATCCGCACACCTGCCATCCGGATGACGTACAGGCCTGTGAAGAGATGCAGCGCGTGTCGTTATTTTTTAGCGATGTGCAGGCGCGCGGTTATTATCCGGCTTATGCCGACAGAATGCTGGCGGAGAAAGGCGTACAGCTCATTAAGGCCGTGGGTGACGATGAGATCCTGCGGCAACATCCGGTGGACTTTGTTTCCTTCAGCTATTACATGTCCAGCACCGTCAGCGCCCAGCCGGAAAAACTGACCGGCGCGCAGGGCAACCTGATTACCGGCGGGATTCGTAACCCGCATCTGGCGACCAGTGAATGGGGTTGGCAAATCGATCCCAAAGGCCTGCGGCTGGCCCTGAATCAGCTTTATGACCGCTATCAAAAGCCGCTCTTCATCGCCGAAAACGGTCTGGGTGCGGTGGATACCGTTAAGGCCGATGGCAGCATTGATGATGATTACCGTATCGACTACCTGCGCCAGCATGTGGCACAGATGAAAGAAGCGATTGCCGACGGCGTTGCACTGTTTGGCTATACCTGGTGGGGGCCGATCGACGTCGTCAGTGCCGGCACCGGGCAGATGTCCAAACGCTATGGTTTTATTTACGTGGATCAGGATGATATGGGCAACGGCACCCAGACGCGTTCATTGAAAAAGAGCTATCACTGGTATAAAAAGTTGATTGCCTCTAACGGTGAAGACACCGGCTGCTGATCCGGTTTATCGCCATGATCATGACCTGCAGGCAGGCGCTGTCGGCAGGTCATGTTATTTCAGCCTCTGCCATGCTGATGCGGCAGACAGACTGACTGCCATCTGAACCCCAAGGAGAAGGTTGATTTGAACACCCTGCATCTGGTCGATCCCGAACTGCTGCCCGCCCTGGCAAACAGCGCGCCGCTTGAGCTTACCCCGGAAACCATTATGGCGCTGCGCCGCGAACGCCAGGACGCCGCCGTAAAACAGGTTCAGACCTACCGTGACGGCGGACTGTACATTGAAGAACACAGCATCGATTCCCCCGACCATCCACCCGTCAGAGTCTGTGTGATTACCCCGGTCAGCACGACCCCAAGGCGAATGGGCATTTTGCATATTCATGGCGGCGGTCATCTGTTTGGCAGCCCGGAACAATCCCTTTCACTGACCAGCGTAACGGCGCTGCGCCACAACTGCGTCGTGGTCTCAGTGGACTATCGCCTGTCACCGGAAACGGTTTTTCCCGGTTCGCTGGAGGACTGCTATGTGGTGCTGAACTGGATGGTGCGTCAGGCCGACATGCTGGGCATCGATCAGGCACACATTGGTTTAATGGGCGACAGCGCCGGTGCCGGATTGGCCGCCTCGCTGGCGCTGCTGGCAAGGGATCGCGATGGCCCAAAACTGGCCTTCCAGAATCTGATGTTCCCGATGCTGGATGACCGCACGGTGACGGAAACGCATCCCAATCCCGTGACCGGCGAGTTTGCCTGGACGCGCGAATATAATCGTATTGGCTGGACCGCACTGCTGGGCGAGGAACCCGGCAGCGAAACGATCTCGCCTTATGCCGCACCGGCACGCGCCAGCAACCTCGCCGGGCTTCCGCCCGTCTGGATAGGTGTAGGAACGCTGGACCTGTTTCTGGATGAGAACCTCGACTACGCACAACGGCTGATCCGTGCCGGTGTCGCCGTGGAGCTGCACGTCTGGCCCGGTGCCTTTCATGGCTTTCATGCCAGCGACACGGCGGCAGTGTCGCGACAGGCCAGGGAACTGCGCCAGCGCTGGCTGTCGCGCTTTAATCCCTGCCCATGACGCCAGAATCAGCCCGGTCTGGCAATTGGCCTGCCAGAATTTACGGCTACCGTTAACTCACCCGGAGTCATCCATGCAAACGCTGCACATCGTACCCCGCCTGATGAAAGCGCTGCGGGCGGGGGAAAAACGCCATACGATACGCTGGCAGGAAGCCAAAATTACTCCAGGACCGCTGCGCTATATCAGCAGCGAAGACCCGGAATCCGTCGTCATCGTTAACGTTGAACGCGTGGTCACTCTGCCGCTGTCCTCCGTGGCGCAGTATCTGGGTAAAGACGATGAGTGGCCCGATGCGGTGCTGTTAGCAGGAATGCAGGCGCATTATCCGGCGATTCAGCTCGGGTCAGAGGTTGAAGTTATCCATCACTCAGCGCCGCTTGAGGATGAAACCTGACGACGCTGTTTTCACCGGAGAACGTCATGTTAGATGTGCTTAAACAGCTGGAATGCAGCCTGCATCATGAAAAGCGCCACGATTTAGCGTGGCTTGAACAGACACTGCATCCTGAATTTAAAGAGATCACCCTTTCAGGCACGCTGCTGAACCGTGAGCAAATCATCGCGGCGCTCATGAATGAAGAGAGCGCGCAGGCCATTATCAGCAGCGACTTTCAACTGATGGAGGTCGGAACCCAGCATGCCATTTTGCTTTACCGCACCTCACAGCCGGACGGCAGCCGTGCCGCATTACGTTCGTCCCACTGGGTGTTATCCGCAACGCATGGCTGGCAGATGATTTTTCATCAGGGCAGCACGGCAGCGGCCGGGTCATAATTTGGAGTTTGGGAAAAAAGCGTGGGCTGTCCACGCAGCCGTAAAACAGACCCACAACCTGTGGCAATCATGGCCGACAGGCAGCCATGCGCGTTATTTCACCACAGGATTTTTCTGCAGCGACAGCGCATCCATAAATGCGTCATCTAACTGGAGATGCGCTTTTACCAGCTCACGCGGCGTACCGGCCAACCACTGATTGAGTGAGATATCGGCGTAATAGTCACTTTTGAATAACTCCAGGAAACGCAGCGGCCCCTTGCCGGTGTTTTCAACATAGTGGCCCATGGCGAAGGGCACATAGCCGACATCCCCTGCCCGATAATCAAATGTTCTTGCCTGACCCGATGAGGCAAAAACGCCCATGCGTCCTTCCCCTTCCAGGTAGTATTGCCATTCATCGTTATTCGGGTGCCAGTGCAACTCGCGTAATCCGCCGGGGGCGATTTCAACCAGGGCTGCCGCGATAGTTTTGGACACCTTAAAGGTTGAGGAGTCGGTGATTCTGACCGTGCCGCCTGGTGCCTTTATGGGTTCCTGTGCCAGCATGTGGTGGGTAAAGGTGCGTTTGGCTTTGGTTGCGCCTTTCACCGCCACTGACTCCAGGCTGCCGGGCACCTTCGCGGCAAAAATATATTCATCCGCTGGCGAAGGCAGGTGGTCGAAGGTAGATACCGGGACGTTGAAGTTTTTCGCCAGAATGTCCGGCGGGATATGTTTGAACCAGTCGGATAACAGAAACGTGCTGTCCTCATCAAATCCGCCATCGTCGAAGGCCAGCAGAAATTCGCATCCATCAGGCCCGATGCCCTGAATTGAGTGCGGGATGCCCGGCGGGAAATACCATAAGTCTCCCGGGCCAATATCATCGATAAACCAACTGCCATCAGTATCAAACGCGGTGACGCGGGCGTTGCCGTAGGTCATGTAGGCCCATTCGCCCTCTTTATGCCAGTGTAATTCGCGGATGCCGCCGGCATTCAGGCGCATGTCCACACCGGCAATGGTGGTCGAAATGGCTAATTCACGTTTGGTGACCTGGCGCGTCCATCCGCCGCTGCTTTTGCGCACGTGCGCATCACTGAATGAAAAACGCAGGTTCGGTAACGTCCCGCTGTCGGTCGAAGGTGGATTAACAATATCCGGATTTTCTGCTTCGCGGATAGGATCGTGCGGCCCGGGATCGCGACCACCGGTCGGAAAGGACTGAATGCTGTCATGCGCATGAACCTGTCCAGCCGCCAGCGCCACCGTCCCGCCTGCGGCAAACGCCATAAAACTTCTTCGGGTTAATTTACTCATTAATAAAATACCTCATTCCTTGCTGATAAAATCGCCGACATGCGCTGTCATAAGGAATGTATAGCGGGCTAAGTTAAATTTTTTTAATGGTATATGTAAATTTTGATGACATCCGCGCGCCCAATCTGGCGCAAAAATTATCAACCGGTGCTAACTCTTTTCAGCTGGTTGATGAAAGGTTAACTTTTCTTATCGATATCAGCCCGCAACTGGCACAAAAGGGTAATTTTCGCGCGTAATGTCAATATCGACGCCGATCATACTTCGTTACAGGCCCGCTCCGTTTTCGCCGCGCTTGCGGGCTGATTGATGGCATGGCGCAGTGCCGCAGGAAAGTATTAACCCGGTCAGGCTGACAACCGCGCACGGGAATGATTGGGGAATATTCAGGCAAGCGTCAACATCGCCGGGGTGCGGGCTAATGCATGACCGGGAAGAGGTGAAAGCCGGGAATCATACGGCGGGATTGCTGGGCTACGCAGAGGCGCTGTGCGTCCGGCCAGGCCGTATCTGCGCCAGCCAGACGACAGGGACAGGCTGTCAGAACAGGACATCCTGACGCGGCGATGAGGCTGCGGACTGCGGCGCGCGGGCTGAGAATGCTGCACCTTCAGCCTGCTGCGGACAAATCGGGTAAGCGCGGTGGCGCTCTGGCAAATTCACAATAATGATGCTGTCTTCAGGTCCATCAAGCACATCATCCATCAGGCTCAAATATTCATAAGGATTTTGCATAAATCGTCTCTGTTCCGTTATCCATAGTGAAGCAGGTCATACAGCAAACACAGGCACGATATAATCATTGCCAGGGATCGATAATAGCTGCTGAGCACCATGTCACAAGCAGATTACGCTTATATGACAGCCAACAGGCGAAAACAGCGGCGTGCGCCAGGCACGCCGCCCCCGGTCAGAAGAAGCCCAGCGGCTGAATGCTGTAGCTCACCAACAGGTTTTTGGTCTGCTGATAGTGATCGAGCATCATCTTATGTGTCTCGCGCCCAATGCCTGATTTTTTATAGCCTCCAAAGGCGGCATGAGCGGGATAAAGGTGATAGCAGTTGGTCCAGACGCGACCGGCTTTAATCGCCCGTCCGACGCGATAGGCCCGGTTGATATCACGTGTCCAGACACCCGCGCCCAGGCCATAGATGGAGTCGTTAGCAATGGCGATGGCCTCCGCTTCATCCTTAAAGGTGGTAATGCCCACCACCGGACCAAAGATCTCTTCCTGAAACACCCGCATGCTGTTGTTGCCTTTCAGCAGCGTGGGCTGGATGTAGTAACCGCTGGCAAGCGAGTCATCGAGCTTCTCAACGCCCCCGCCGATCAGCACCTCGGCACCTTCCTGACGGGCGATTTCCAGATAAGAGAGGATTTTATCGAACTGCTGCTGAGAGGCCTGCGCGCCCACCATCGTCTCCGTATCCATGGGATCGCCGCGCTTGATGGTTTTGATACGTTTGAGCACCGCTGCCATAAAGGGTTCGTAAATCGACTCCTGCACCAGCGCCCGTGATGGACAGGTACAGACTTCGCCCTGATTGAGGAAGCCGAGCACAACGCCTTCCGCCGCTTTCTCAATAAAGCTCTCTTCGGCCTGCATAATGTCTTCGAAGAAGATGTTTGGCGATTTACCGCCCAGCTCAACGGTAGACGGAATTAAGCTTTTCGCGGCCAGTTCCAGGATATGGCCGCCCGTGGCCGTCGATCCGGTAAAGGCCACTTTGGCAATGCCCGGATGTGAGGCCAGCGCCTCACCGGCTTCTTTACCATAACCGTGAACCACGTTAAGCACGCCCGGAGGAAGCAGATCTTTGATCAGGTCAACAAACAGGGTGATCGACAGCGGCGTCTGCTCTGCGGGCTTAAGCACTACGCAGTTGCCTGCCCCCAGTGCCGGTGCCAGCTTCCACGCCGCCATCAGCAGCGGAAAGTTCCACGGGATGATTTGCGCTACCACGCCCAGTGGCTCATGGAAGTGATAGGCGGCGGTAAATTCGTCGATCTCTGCAGCGCTGCCCTCCTGCGCTCTGACGCAACCGGCAAAATAGCGGAAGTGATCCACCGCCAGCGGCATATCAGCGGCCAGGGTTTCCCGCACCGGTTTACCGTTGTCCCAGGTTTCATTCACCGCCATATATTCCAGCTTCTCTTCCAGCCGGTCGGCAATCCTGAGCAGCACCAGCGCGCGCTGCTGAGGCGAGGTTTTCCCCCATGCGTCCGCCGCAGCCGCCGCAGCGGCGACCGCGTTATCGACATCGGCCTTGTCTGAGCGGGGAAAGGCGCCGGCGTCAGAGCCATTTACCGGCGAGGTATTGCTGAAGTAGTTGCCATTGACCGGCGCAACGAACTCACCGTTGATGAAATTGCCATAGTGCTTTTGCAACGTGATGAGAGAACCGGGTTCTCCTGGCGCGGCATAACGCATGTTGAATCTCCTTACGCAGTAGGATGTGAAACAACTTTGAAACCTATTGTTAACATATTAGATCAGCGTCAGCCTGACAGGTTTGTTATCCCTAAACTGTGACCGCGACGAAGGAAAAGCCGCGATGGGTGCACTACAGATAATTCCGACTTTTTGCCGCTTCGCCAGTTAACTGGAAACTTTTGAGCACGATGGGGTCAATATGGGGATATGTTCACTCTGGAGGTAAGTAAGCATGTTAGCTTCGGCTTTCACCTTAATGCGCGCTAAAGCAGATTTCGTCCACCAGTTCATCCGTAATCCGCGCAAAATGGGCAGCATTACTCCTTCCTCTGATGCGCTGTGCCGCACCATGGTTGAATCGGTGGAATGGAACAGTCAGTTGCGGATTGCCGAGCTGGGTGCGGGAGACGGTGTGTTAACGCGTCGCCTGCTGGCTCAGATGGCCCCGAACGCGACGCTGGATGTGTTTGAAATCAGCAGCACGCTGGCGCAAAAGCTGAGCGCGCTGGATGACGCGCGAATGACGGTGCGCACCTGTTCAGCGGAGTACCTCAACGGCAGCTATGACGCCATCTTTTCTGGCCTGCCGCTGTTGTCGTTGTCGCCGGAACTGCGCGATGCCATTCTGCAGGCGGTTTATCACGCCCTGGGACCCAACGGCGTCTTTGTGCAGTTCCAGTACACCTCACTGACCCAGCCCGATCTGTCACGTTACTTTACCTGGGAACGCCGACGGGTATTAAAAAACGTCCCGCCAGCCTGGGTTTATCGCTGTACCCGCCACTATGCGCCCTGAGCGCTGTTAACCGCCGGGCGCGTTTGCAACCAGAAATGGTATAAGACGCTGCGCGCCCAGTCCGCCCCCTGCAGTTCTTCCCCGTCGCGCTCACAGGCTTCCGGCAGGCACGCTTCCATAATGCGGCGGTCAAACTCCGGATGAAACTGCACCGACAGCGCACAGGATGAATAGCGCAATATCTGGCAGCCATCCTTTTCCGATACTGCCAGTACTTTGGCGTGAGCTGGCGGCGTAATCACCGACTGACGATGTGAAAGCCAGGCCTCAAAAGTATCTGGTAAGGTGGCCAGCAGAGGATCGTGGCGGGCCTGCGTCGTCGTGGTTAACCTAATCAGCCCGCGCTCCCAGTCATTGGGGTTATCGTCCACCTTTCCCCCTAATGCATAAGCCATAAGCTGGTGTCCGTAGCAGACGCCAAGCAGCGGTAAACGCGCCTCCATTGCCGCCCGAATCCAGGCCGCCGTGCGTTCACTCCAGTCCGCATGATCGGTCACCATCGCCCACGAACCGCTCAACACCGCACCCGAGATTTCAGTAAACTGCGGCAGCGTTTCGCCCAGATGGGGACGGACAATAAGGTAATCGTCGGGTTGTAAATTCAGCGCCTCGATAAACCATACCGGTTGTTCACCGATTTTCTCGACCACGTTGGCGGGAGGAACATCTAACTGGATAAGGGCAAGGGGCAATACAGGCGTGGAAATCATACCGAATCGAATCCTCAAAAGGGTTGGCGTTTCGGAAGATCAGTCTGACAGTAACGATTGTAAAAGTCTTATGAATTTTTTTGGCGTTATTTTCTGCTTAACTAAATAAAAAATGTTAATCATTGCCAGAACGGCGCAGGTTCGTGCCATGATTAGCAGGTATCGGGTTTATTTTTAAAGGATGACATTGTGGCAGTGCGGCATTTCTTTATGGTTCTGATGGTGGTTTGCATCTGGGCCTTTAATAACGTGGCAGTAAAATGGGGATTAGTTGAGTTACCGCCATTGTTTCTCACGTGGATGCGTTTTGCGGTGGTGGCGATTGTGCTCGTACCGTTTTGCCGTATTAACCGTCAGCAGCTGCCCTGGTTAGTGCTGCTGGCCTTCACGTTTGGTTTTATGCATTTCTCACTGCTGTTTGTCGGCATGCGTTATACCGATGCCGGAACGGGTGCCATTGTGGTGCAGTTGGGTACGCCGATTGCCATGCTGTTGGCGATGGTGGTGCTGAAAGAGAAGCTGCGGCTGATTCAGCTGATCGGCATTATGATCTCGCTCAGTGGCGTGGTGGTGCTGTCCGGTAGCCCGACCATTCCTGCCTGGTGGGTGCTGTGTATACTGCTGTGCAGCGCTACCGGCTGGGCCATCAGCAACCTGATTGTGAAAAAATCGCCGCCGATTAAGCCTCTGACGCTGACAGGGTGGATCGCCTTCCTTGCCCTGCCGATTGTTGGTGCCGCCAGCTTTATGCTGGAGTCCAATCAGCTCTATGCGCTGCAACATGCGGGCTGGCGCGGCTGGTTTGCCATTCTCTATAGTGCTATCGCCTCCTCGGTTGTGGCGTACACCTTGTGGTATGCGTTGCTGAAGAAATACAACGTTAACCTGATCATGCCTTACTCTCTGCTAACGCCGGTTCTCGCGGTATTAATGGGCATCGTGGTGTTGGGTGACAGCCTGAACAGCTTCAAAATCATTGGTGCCTCGCTGGTCATCCTGGGAACCACCATTGCGGTGATTAACCTGCGCAATCTGCGAATGCACGCCCGATTCCCGCGCCTGCGACGCCGTTAGTTCAGGCTGCTATGCTTCAGAGAAGGTGTTAACTCTGGAGCCTGTTGCATGAATACGTTGACCAGCTCGCTGTGGCAGCAGATGTGGCAAGGATTGCATGGCAATCATGCGCCGCAGCCGCTGCCCTTATTGACCGATCCCGCCACTTTTTCTTCCGCTTATGCCGTCAGTGAACTGGCGGCGACCAGCCTGGGCTTAGCCATGCAGGGCGTGGCCGATCTGCTTAACCGTCCTGCCCGCGCACAGGTTAACGTCCGGCTGGCATCCCGCTGGTTTCAGCACAGCTTTATGCCGCTTAATCGCAGTGCGCCCGCACTGTGGGACCCTTTTGCGGGCGATTACGCCTGTCAAAACGGCTGGATTCGCCTGCATACCAATGCTCCCCATCATCGCCTGGCAATGGAAAGTGTCCTTGGCCGTCACCCGGACCGGGCGGCGCTGGCGCGTGAAGTGGCTCACTGGCAGGCCGCCGAACTGGAACAGGCGGTGATTGAGGCCGGCGGTTGCGCGGCGGAAATGCGCAGCGCCGACGCATGGCAGCAGCATCCGCAGGGGATGGCCGTCATACATGAACCGCTGTTCGCCCGACAAACCCTGGCCGACGGCCCCGCCGTCGCGTGGGCATTGCCCGAGGCGCGCCCGTTACTCGGCATTAACGTCCTGGATCTGACGCGCATTATTGCCGGTCCGGTGGCGACGCGGTTTCTTGCCAGCCTGGGCGCCAACGTCTTACGGATCGATCCGCCCGGCTGGCAAGAGCCCGGAGTGGACGAGGAGCTGGCCTGCGGCAAACGTCGGGCCGTGCTGGATTTAAAACAGCCTGCCGACCGGGCGCAGTTTGTCTGGTTGCTGAAACACGCGGATGTGATTGTGCACGGCTACCGCGCCGACGCACTGGAAAAGCTGGGATTAGATGCGGAATCGCGACAAGCGCTCTGCCCCGGCCTGGTCGACGTCAGTTTAAACGCCTGGGGCTGGCAGGGACCGTGGCGTAACCGGCGCGGTTTCGACAGTCTGGTGCAGATGGGTTGTGGCATTGCCGAACAGGGAATGCGATGGAAACAGCATGATGCACCGCTACCGCTTCCGGTACAGGCGCTGGATCATGCCACCGGCTACCTGATGGCCGCCGCGGTGCTGGCGGGACTGCGTCAGCGACTCCAGCACGGCAACGGCAGTCAGATGCGCCTGTCGCTGGCGCGCACCGCCTGGCTACTTGAGCAGCACCGCTACGGCGCGAACGCGCAGCAGACCGGCATTACGCCGCAGCGCAGGGACAATCAGCCCTGTTTAGAGCTGACGCCGTGGGGCATTGGTATCAGGTTGCGATCGGCCGCCTGGCTGCCCGGCACCACATTACAGTGCGCCACGCCAGGAAGCCCGCCGGGCACGCATCCGGCGCAATGGTGAATCAGGCGTCGTCGCCCTGCTCGCTGGCGCTCTCCACCAGCTCATCGTACATGGCCTGAATCGCCTCACGGCTCAGTAGCGCCAGGGTACGATAAAACGCCGTGGTGGCATGGGCTTCAACTTTGCCGAGAAACGCGCCGCACCATGGCATCAGGTACTCGTCAAACAGCGCCAGCTGGGCCGCGTTTTCATCCGCTGCCGACTGATCTTCCAGCCATGACGCCGCCAGCAGCAGGCCACCAAAGTGGTCGGCCGGTGCATCACCCAGCGGCATGCCGCGCGCGGTCAAAAACGCGCGGATGTCGGACTCCGGCTTTCCTTCCGGCCAGTCAGACGCAAACGGCGACACCTTGCAGTCGCTGCCCACAAACAGGGCATCGTAGTCTGCCGCCAGCGCCTGCGGATCGCTGTTTTGCTGTAAGCGCGTCAACAGCTCATCCTGCTCCAGCGGCCACTGCGCCGCCAGTTTACCTTCACGAATCAGCGTAAACAGCGGGGCCAGCAGCGCATCCTGCGGATGGCGGTTAAACAGCGAACCGATAATACGGCACAGAATGGAAAACTCATTCATGCATCAACATTCCTTGAGGGAGAGAAATTAAAAGTCCGCCAGCTCGGCGATAGGTTTGCCGGTACGCATTGCCAGAAAGTCCAGCAGGCGGCGCGGCGTGACATTTAACACGCGATCTTCGGGAAAATCCACTTCTCTGGCGATGCGCAGGCAGTGCTCGAAGTTGCCGAGGTTAAATGCCGTGTGGGAATCGGAGCCAAAGGCCTGTAGTACGCTTTGGGATCAGGCAGTAATGATAAATTATTTTAACGCGATTAGCTTATCTTCCTGTCCACTTAACTTTCCTGGGCGTTTAAAACCCCAGACTTTACTACAAAGCATGTGTTCAATAGAATTTAAAATTCAAAATTTGACTTATGATAGATTCGTAGTGAAAATATTACATTCCTGGTTGATTAACGATCCCTGCCAAATTAATATATCAGCTCATTATATTTCACATTATAACTCTGGCTAACTAATGAGTGAATTAGAAGACTTTAAACTAATTAAAGAATTACTATTGGATTTTTTAAGCAAAAAGGAAATCAAAGCAAAATTTTCTCATGTCATTAACAATCAATATAATGACTGGGAAAAATGGTTTCAGATCGAATTTGAGTATTTCTTGCTAAATGAAAAAAATTATCATACCAGAAGAGAACTTAAGGCCAACTCTGATAAACGAAGCAAACTTAATCGCTTATATATGTTTGTAGACCTTATATTCAGAAAACCAAACACCGCTAAAGACCAATACATTTACATTGAATTTAAACGGGCTGTTAAAGCAACAACACTCATTAAAAAAATGCTGGAAGACATTACGAAAGTCAGATCAATCGTAGCATCCCATTACGTTGAAACCGAAATTAAACAGCGTTCTTTCTGGTGTATAGGCTTTTATCATTCATTTCAACCCTTAACTGTGAATCGAGCACAAGAAGAAATCGATCTATATACTAAAAAGTTTCACGAACCTTTCTACCTTTGCTCTTGTAGAGGAAAATCACATCATGAAGACTGCCCTAAAATCGGCATTGTAATTATATAACATTGATTATGTCGGGGTAATTTGAATCCCGGCATATTAAACGCGTAAGCCACTGCAAAATCCTCTGTTTTTTGGATGTTTTACAGCATACTGAATGCTTCACTTAACTACTTTAGTACCAGTGACGATTAAGGCCTTTTACATCGTTACTTATCGTAAATTTACCGCACTCATTAAGGTTGAAGTTTAGGCAGCGTTAGCATGCGTACTCGATGATACGATCAATATTCCAGATATTAATTTCTTCATTCTCTATGCTCTCCCCGCGCTTTACCAAGAAAATAAGCAGCACCATAACCAATCACAATTGCCCCAAAGAAACCGCACAATTTCAAAGCCAGACTATCGAACACAAACAAAGATGCAAGAGCAATAAAGCTCATCGCTACTGTAATTGTCCCTTCAAGAAGGTGTGCCGAGAGCTTAGCCAGCAAGTTTACAGATTTCATTGTTAATCCTTTTACATCTCTGTGGATGGCTGCTGATAAAGTCCAGGTAGGGTTTCAGGCTCTTAGTGTTGGTGCAAAACACCACTCTCCACGGCTTTACATATTCGTTAAAAAAGCTATTCCCCTCCTTTATCTGTCACAGGCTGGCTCTTTAACCTTAGCGTCGTCAGATGCCGGGCGGCTAAAAAACAATCAGCCTGTAACTCAGTTAACCTAACGCCGAGAATATGCCTTCATGAATGAGCATCCAACAATACGGCACAGAATGAAAAACGCATTCATGCATCAACATTCCTTGAGGAAGCGAAGTTAAAAATCCGCCAATTCGGGGATAGGTTTGCCGGTACGCATTGCCAGAAAGTCCAGCAGGCGGCGCGGCGTGACATTTAACACGCGATCCTCGGGAAAATCCACTTCTCTGGCGATGCGCAGGCAGTGCTCGAAGTTGCCGAGGGTGAAGGCCGTGTGGGAATCGGAGCCAAAGGCCAGCCGTCCGCCCGCTTTGCCGACTGCCTCGGCAATCGCCCGACAGTTGGGTTCACTGCCGGGACGGGAATGGGTAAAGGAGGAGTTGTTGAGCTCCAGCGCCACATCATAGTGCGCGGCGGCTTCGGTAATGGCGGGAATATCGACGGGATATTTTGGGTTGCCGGGATGGCTGATGATGTGAACCAGTCCACCCGCCATCGCGGCAATCATCGCCTCGGTATTCTGCGTCAGATCGCGCGGGGCATAAACCGGTTCGTGAAAGCCCGCGACAATCAAATCCAGCGATTCCAGCATCGGTCCGGAGCAGTCAATCTCGCCCTGCTGGTTCTTAATATTGGCCTCGATACCGCGCAGAATCGCCACGCCATCAATGATCCGAGGCCAGATGCGCATATTGACGAAATGCCAGTAGTGCGGTGCATCGGCCATGTCCGGGCCGTGATCGGTAATGGCAAACAGCTTCAGGCCATTTAATTTAGCCTGGGCCACATAGTCATGCAGCGTGCTGTAGGCGTGGGTACTGGCAACCGTGTGCATATGGAGATCTACCGGATACATTATCTGCTCCTGCAAAAAGCCGGTTAAGGCATCAGTGATTAATAGCCACGCTGGCGATCGACGTAGCCCTGAGGATGTCCACCCGCTTCGAGCTGACCGATGGCACGGGCAATAAAGTCCATCGCTTCTTCTTTCAGCGTGACCGCCGCATTATGAGGCGTAATTGTTACGCGCGGATGGAACCATAAGGGATGATCGGCAGGCAGCGGCTCGGTCTGAAACACATCCAGTGCGGCGCCCTTCAGCTGTCCGCTATCAAGGGCGGCGAGTAAATCCGCTTCCACCACCTGATCCCCACGGGCGAGGTTAAGGAAAAACGCCCCCTGCGGCAACTGCTGTAACAGCTTATGATCAATCAAATTGCGCGTTTCCGCCGTGCTGGGCAGCAGGTTGATCAGCACCCGGGTTTCACGCAAAAAATCATCCCGCGCCGCCGGTCCGGCAAAGCTGGTCACGCCGGGGATCTGCTTCGCAGAGCGGCTCCAGACGCGCAGCGGAAATCCAAGGGCGCTAAGACTTTCGGCGACCTGCTGCCCAAGTACGCCTGCGCCTAAAATGCCGATGTGAAAGGTTTCACGCGGATATGACGGCAAAGGCTGCCACTGCGCCGCCTGCTGCTGCTGTTGATAGTCGTCAAAGCGTCGGAACCAGCCTAATACGCGGCACAGCGCGTACTCCTGCATTTGCCGCGCCATGCCGGTGTCTTCCAGCCGATAGAGCGGAACGTTGTCCGTCAGCATATCCGGGTACTGCTGCAGCTGACGCAAGATCTCATCCACACCCGCGCCAAGGGCAAACACGCCCTTCAGATCATGGCGGCCGCGCAGCATCTCTGGCGGCGGCGAGCGCACCAGCGCATAGTCTGCCGGGGCGTTATCACCCGGAGCCCACAGGCGCACGCGGGCCTGGGGCAAACGTTGCTGCAGGCCATGTATCCAGTCCGGTGCGCTCTGCGACGGATGAAACCAGACGATCTCCATATTGCTCTCCTTTTATTTCAGCTTCGGATAAACATGCACATGGGCAAGCGGTGCCCTGTAAAAGCATCTTTTTTCTAACATACCGCAAATAAATAATTCCTGCCGCTTCACATTTCCGTCGCACTGAAGGGTGAAAATTGCGGTTAAGGTCTAAAGTTGTTGGGTGGTCAATGCGTTACACAGGGCCGCATTTCGGACAAGGAGAAACACCGATGATGAACACTGAGGTAAAAACGAATAAACGGCCTCAACGCCATGCACCCATTCTGCTTAGCGTGCTACTGAGCGCCAGCGTATTCAGCACCTGGGCAGCAGAGGATTCCCGATTACTGAACACGCAGCCGCAGCCGCCGGATGTCCGTTTAGGGCCGCTGTTTAATGCCGTGCAACAGGCAAAATTCTACCCCGATCAAAAAACCTTTGCCGACGCGGTACCTAAGTACGATCCCTCGTCAATTCTCGCCGACTGGCAGATGCAGAAAAACCAACGCGGCTTTGATTTAAAACGTTTTGTCGCAGCAAATTTCACCCTGCCCACCGATGGCGATAAATATGTGCCACCAGCAGGCCAGAACCTGCGCGACCATATTAATGGCCTGTGGCCGGTGTTAACGCGTACCACCAACAGCGAGGGAAAATATGACTCGCTGCTGTCGCTGCCTAAACCTTATGTGGTGCCGGGCGGGCGCTTCCGTGAGGTCTATTACTGGGACAGCTATTTCACCATGCTGGGCCTGGCAGAAAGCGGTCACTGGGACAAAGTGCAGGATATGGTCGATAACTTTGCTTCCCTGCTGGATCGCTATGGCCACATTCCTAATGGCAACCGGACTTACTACCTGAGCCGATCACAACCGCCGTTCTTTAGCCTGATGGTTGACCTGCTGGCAACGCATGAGGGCGACAAAGCCTACACGCGCTATTTGCCCCAGTTGCAAAAAGAGTACGACTACTGGATGGCAGACAGCGACAGCGTTGCGGCAGGCAATGCCAGCAAACGGGTGATCAAGCTGGCCGACGGCACGCTGTTAAATCGCTACTGGGATGCGCGCGACGTTCCGCGCACGGAATCCTGGATGGATGATATTACGACGGCGAATAAAGCCCCGCAGCGTAATAAGGCAGAGATGTACCGCGAACTGCGTGCCGGTGCCGCCTCGGGCTGGGACTTCAGTTCACGCTGGTTTACCGACGCGCACAATCTTTCCACCATTCGCACGACGCAGCTGGCACCGGTGGATCTCAACAGCCTGATGTTCCATCTGGAAAAAACCCTGTCCACCGCTTACCGCCTGAACAAGCAGGACGATCGGGCAAGGTTTTTTGCTGACCGGGCAGAAAAACGTCAGGCGGCGATCAACCGTTACCTGTGGGACAGCAAGCAAGGCTGGTACGCGGACTATGACTGGAAGAAACGCCAGATCCATCCACAGCTCACCGCTGCCACGCTGTTTCCGCTCTATATGCAGATCGCCAGTGATAAACAGGCTGACAGCACCGCCAGCGCAGTGGAAAAACAGCTGCTGAAACCGGGCGGTCTGGTGACCACCACGGTGAACAACGGTCAACAGTGGGATGCGCCTAATGGCTGGGCTCCGCTGCAGTGGGTTGCGGTAGAAGGCCTGGAGCACTATAAAAAGCCCCAGCTTGCACAGCAGGTGGGCTTACGTTTCCTGCGTAACGTACAGCTGACCTATGACAAGGAACATAAGCTGGTCGAAAAATATGTGGTGGAGGGCGCGAACCTGGGCGGCGGTGGCGGTGGTGAATATCCGTTGCAGGATGGCTTTGGCTGGACCAACGGCGTCACCCTGAAACTGCTGGATAAATATTGCCCGAAAGATAAAACCTGTAACAGCGCACACGATATTCCCGAGGCGCAAAGCAACGCGAAGTAACCGATAGCTGGCCTTCGCCACGATAAAAAAAGGGCCCGCAGTCACCTGCGGGCCCTTTTTTACGTCAAGTTCTGCGTTAACTGCGCACTTTGCGGTAGATAAACAGCACAACGATGGCGCCAATTACCGCGACAACGAAGCTACCGAAGTTGAACCCGTCCACACGGCCAAAGCCGAAGAAGGTACTGATCCAACCACCGACTACGGCACCGATAATACCCAGAATCACGGTAATGATGAAGCCACCACCATCTTTACCTGGCATGATCCACTTCGCCAGGATACCGGCGATTAAACCAAAGATGATCCATGAAATAATACCCATCCGTTACTCCTTCCTTTTGTTAGTCAATGGCGATCGCCTGATTAATCAAGCGGTTCACTGCGCATAGTATAGACACGTTTTTTAAAAATGTAGCGCAAGCAGCTAATGATAGTGGTTATTGTGTTAAAGCTTTATTATTCTCCGCCGATAACGTACGGGTAGTAACAGGATAATTACATGAAAAAGCGTTGCTCATCTGGAGCCAGCAAGTGAAAGAAACCGATAAAGAACAGTACCTGAAACGTGGCACGCTGGCCGTGCTTGGCGTGATGAAGGACCTGCTTCAGTTACAAACACCTTTGCTGGTGAATTTTTCACGCGGGCAGTTTATTAGCCGTATGCTCGCTGCCGATGAAACACGTATCGTTTTTGATCTGGGGAGCAATAACCTGGATAACGACTACGCGCTGCACTGCAATGAAATCACGATTTTTGCCGAAACCCACGGTGCCAAAATTGAATTCGCCCTGGGAACACTGGAAAAAACCGACTTTGAGGGACTGCCTGCTTTTCAGGCCGCCCTGCCGGACGTCCTTTGGCAAATCCAGCGTCGGGAATTTTTCCGTATCAGCGCCCCGATGGACCCGGAGTTTTGGTGCCATTGCCAGTGGCCTGATGGCTCGCCGGCTCGCCTGCGCTTGCAAGATCTGTCCCTGGGCGGGATTGGCGTGCTGGTCGAAGAGACGATGCCGGAAGGGCTAAAAAGCGGGGATGATTTTAGCAGCCTGCAGGTCGAACTGGGTGAATTCGGTCAGTTCAACGTCAGCGCTAAGCTGATGCACATTGGCGAGCGCAGCATTATTACCAATAAAAATGAGACGAAAGTGACCCCTCGCCTGAGTTTCCGTTTTACCGCGCTTGAACCCCATCAGGAACGGCAGTTACAGCAAATTATTTTTGCCTTAGAGCGCCAGGCGCGCGACAAAGCACAACGCTTCCAGTAACCCGCGATTCACCCTGCGCCGCACACCGGCGGCGCATCCAGGCTATGCTTTCCCTTGCTTTCTCGTTTAACCGGAACCAGCAAGGAGAACATCCCCAATGGAAAACTGGCTCAATTCGCGTCATTTTCAGTCAATTTTTTTCAATCAAACGCTCTGGATCAACAGCGCTGTCGTCATCGTTGCCACCCTGGTCATTTACTGGTTGCTGCGCAGCCTGATTCGTTTTACCTCTAACCGTATTGCCCACTACAGCGAAGCACGCCACGTCCGTTTTACCGGCATTCTGGTCGAGATCTTACGCAGCACCAGCCAGTTGCTGCTGCTGATTTTTTCCCTGCTCATTGCCCTGCGCTTTATCGATTTACCCGACGCCTGGCGCGCCACGATCTCTCACAGCTGGTTTCTGGCCTTGATTGTGCAGATCACCCTGTGGATCGACGGCGGTATTCGTCTGTGGTTAAAAAGCCTGCTGCGCGATCCGCTGCATGTGCGCAACCCTGTCACCACCGTGATTCTGGGGATTTTGCTGCGCATGCTGGTGTGGGTGATGATGCTGTTGGCCATTTTGTCGAACATGGGCATCGACATTACGGCGCTGGTTGCCAGTCTGGGCGTGGGCGGTATTGCTATTGCCCTGGCGATTCAGACGGTACTGAGTGACGTATTTGCCTCACTGGCCATTGGTTTCGACAAGCCTTTTGAACACGGTGATTTTATTGTGTTTGGCGACATCGCCGGGACAATTGAACACATTGGCCTGAAAACCACGCGACTGCGCAGCCTGAGCGGCGAACAGATTGTCTGTTCAAATACCATTCTTCTGCAGCAAACGATCCATAACTACAAGCGCATGCAGCAACGCCGCATCGTGTTTAAGTTTGGTATCAGCTATGCCACCTCTTCTGAGCAGGTGCGCGAGATCAGCGAGCTGGTGAAAACCATCATTCAGGGCATCGAGATGACACGCTTTGACCGCGCGCATTTTCTGGCGTTTGATGATTCAAAGCTGACGTTCGAAGTGGTCTATTTTGTGTTGAGTGCCGACTACAACCAGTACATGGATATTCAGCAGGAAATCAACCTGCAGCTGATGGCGGCACTCGAAGAACGCAATGTAAGCTTTGCCTTCCCTATCCGTCAGGTCGAATTCAGCGGGGGCAGTTTGCCGCCGGTCGATCTAAAGCCGGTTCCCGATGATGACGCGGCCCAGCTACGCCGCGCGAATCGTTAAGCGCCGGAACGAACGGAGGATCGCGGCACGCTGTCCGATCCTCCGCCCTTACCCAGGCTGATAGCGACAGCGGGCGACGGCCTGAAGCCAGCCCTGATAGCTGTCCTGCATTTTCTGCGCCAGCTGCGTGCGCGGCATCACGACGTTACCGCCCTGTAATGCCTGCATATCACCGCCCTGCTGCCACCATCCTAGCTGTTTACCTGCCAGCAGTGCCGCCCCCAGCGCCGACGCTTCAGCGGTGGGCGCGCAATGCAGCGGACGCTGCAGAACGTCAGCCTGAAACTGCATCAGCCAGCGATTTTGTGTCGCACTGCCGTCGACGCACAGCGCAGGCAGCGGCTCACCGCTCGCCTTTTCCATGGCGAAAAAGACATCGGCAATTTGCCAGGTAATCGACTCCAGCGCCACCCGCGCCAGCACTGCCGGGGTCGCCGCATCGGTGAGGCCACAGAGCATGCCGCGGGCTTTTAAATCCCACCAGGGCGCGCCCAGTCCGGACAGTGCCGGGACAAAATAGCAGCCCTGATTATCATCACAGCTTTCTGCCAACGCCGTTAACTGCTGTGGGTCCGTCACACCCAGCATTTTCCCAAGCCAGGCCGCGCCTGAGCCGGTGTGGGTAATATTGCCTTCAAACGCAAAGCGCGGTTGCCCGTCGTGCCACGCCACGGTAGTGCTGAGGCCATTGTCGGTCAGGATTGGCGTTGCCATTGACATCATAAGCGAGGAGCCGGTGCCATAGGTTGCCTTGACCACTTCGGCCTCGCCACGCCGCTGGGCATAGAGCGCCGCGTGGGAGTCGCCAATACGTGCCAGAATCGGGGTGCCTGGCGTCAGACCGGCAATATCGGTTAAGGCGACGACGCCTGCATGACCGGCTGACGCGCTAATCTGTGGCAGCGCGGCGCGCGGCAGGCTGAACAGGGACAACAGTTCATCATCCCAGTCGTTGCTATGCAGACTGTAAAGCTGCGTGCGTGCCGCATTCGCATGGTCGGTGACGAAGCATTCTCCTGCCGTCAGTTGCCAGGTCAGCCAGCTGTCCACTGTGCCAATGCATAATTCGCCCGCCGCTGCTCTGGCGAAGCCATCAGGCAAGGACGCCAGCATACCGGTCAGCTTGGCGGCAGGAAACATGGGATCGACCGCCAGTCCGGTCAGGGCAGTAATCGTCGCGGCGCAGCCTGACAGATGAAGATCGCGGCAAAACGCTTCCGAACGTCGGTCCTGCCAGCTTACCAGCGGGGTTAACGGCACGCCGTCGCGGCGCTGCCAGATCAAAACGGATTCGCGCTGATTACTGAGGGCGATCGCCGCTACCGGCGATCCGGCGCACTGGGCCAGGCAGTCGGTTATCGCCTGCCTGACCGCCCGCCAGATAGCCATTGGGTCCTGCTCGGCCAGGCCGGGCTGCGGGTGCAGCAGCGTCAGGCCCTGACTGCCCCGCGCCACCACCTTTCCCTGCCGATCCACCGCCACCGCTTTAGCGTTGGTGGTACCTTCATCGATAGCAAGAATCACCGGCTCATGCATCGTCAGCCTCCTGTGCAGAGGCGCAACGCCTGGGCCGCTACGCTGCTGGCGTCAATGCCATGACAGGCTCGGGTTGAGGCGCGATCGCCGGCAATGGCGTACTCCCCATCGGCAATGCCCAGGCGCAGCAGCCTGACCGCTAAACCATTTTCAGCCAGTACCTCTGCAACCAGGCTGCCCACGCCGCCATTCACGTTATGCTCTTCAACCGTAATCACCGCACGGTAGTGGCTCAGCAGATCATGTAACTGCTGAGTATCACAGGGACGAATGGAAGGCACGGCGATCACCGCGGCAGAAACGCCCTGCGTTTTCAGTTGCTCTGCTGCGGTAACGGCTTCATGTACCGTCGAGCCCATGGCAACAAGGGCGATGTCATGGCCTTCGCGCAGCACATCGATCTTGCCGGGTTCAAAGCGGTAATCCTCATCGTGCAACTGCGGCAATGCTTTTCCATCCAGCCGGATGTAAACCGGCCCAACGTGATCAAGGGCATAGTCGATGATTTGGCGGCACTCCACCGGACAGGAAGGCGCGTAAATTTCAATATTGCCAAACCCGCGCAGGATGGCGATATCGTCAATGCTGTGGTGCGTGCTGGCAAGTGGGCCATAGCTGGTCCCTGCATTCAGCCCAAACAGCTTGACGTTGGTATTGTTATAACAGACGTCGATCTTCACCTGTTCGTTGGCGCGCGAGATCAGAAACGGCGCGGCGTTGCAGGTCACGGCAACTTTTCCGCCCAGCGCCAGACCGGCAGCCGTGCCCACCAGCGCCTGCTCGGCGATACCTACGTTGACTAACCGGCCGGGAAAGGCCTTGATGAACGGTGCAATTTTGGCCGTTGAGGTGGAGTCAGCCACCACAGGAACCACATCGATACCGCGTTCAACGGCCGCCATCAGTGCCTCTACCATCACCTCAGCCAGATGTTGTGCATTACTCATCGTTTAACTCCTCCAGTGCCCGGTCGATTTCTTCCCCCTTGGGCACCCGGTGGTGCCATTCAGCTTTGCCCTGAATAAAGGAGATGCCAAAACCTTTTTCCGTGTGCGCGATAATCACCTGCGGCTTGCCCTTTACCGCTGGCTGTTCCAGGGCGCTGACCACCGACGCCATGTCATTGCCGTTGCATTCACTGACCGCCAGGCCAAAGGCGCGCCATTTCTCTGCCAGCGGGTCGGTATTCATAATGTCACGTGTCGATCCCGCCAGCTGTAGCTTGTTTTTGTCGTTAATCACAATCAGGTTATCCAGCCCGTAATGGGCAGCGACCAGCGCGGCTTCCCAGTTACTGCCTTCTGCCAGCTCGCCGTCGCCGGTGACGACAAAAATACGCCGCCGACTGTTGCTCTTCTTCGCCGCCAGCGCAATGCCCACTGCCACGGGCAATCCATGTCCCAGCGCACCGGTGTTGAGCTCCACGCCGGGCGTTTTTTGCCGCACCGGATGCCCCGGTAAAGCCGAATTCGCCTGTTGATAGGTTGCCAGCCAGTCCAGTGGAAAATAACCGGCCTCCGCCAGCACGCAGTAATACCCGCCTACCGCGTGCCCTTTTGACTGAATGTAGATATCACGCTCGTCATCTTTCATACGGTCTGGTGCGCAGTTAAGGATGCGGAAGTAGAGCGCGGTCAGGATCTCCACCTGCGACAGGTCGGCCCCGGTATGGCCGCCTGCCGGGCTGCCGGCATTAAGCTGAATAATGCGACGGCGCACCGACCGCGCCCGTTTTTCAAGCTCATCTACTGAAAGCGTAAAAGGATTCATATCTCACCTTTTGAATTTTAAGTCGACACCGAATATATATTCATAATGGGCGCAAAACGCCCATCGCTGACAGCGAACACATGCACCGATCAGCGCGATCGGATCTGTCAGGTGAATATCCTTCCCCTTTATGAATATATATTCAATAATGATTTTATATTCATTACCACTATGCGCTTTGCGGTCAGTCACGTCTACGGATGAAGTGATAAAAAGCGAAAAGGATCACAAATTGCCGTGGATTGTGATTTTCACGCGAGTGGTTAACAATGACGGCCAGGACACGAGAGGAAACACTGATGGCGAAACAGGATGAACAGCGGCTCATGGTAAAAATTGCCACGCTTTACTATGTCGAAGGCAAGAAGCAGTCCGACATTGCACAGTTACTCAAGCTGTCTCAATCGTTTGTGTCGCGCATCCTGAACCGCAGCGTGAAAGAAGGCGTGGTTAAAATCAGCGTCGTTCCCCCTGCCAATGTCTTTCCGGAACTGGAAAAAGCCCTGGAGCAACGTTATCAACTGCCGCAGGCCATCGTGGTGGACGTGCCTGAACACGCCTCCGCCGGAGAGATCAAACAGGCGATTGGTTCGGCGGCGGCCCACTATCTGGAAACCCGGGTGCGCGCGGATGAGCTCATTGGCATCTCCTCATGGAGCGGCACCATTCGCTGTATGGTGGACGCCTTGCATCCCCTTAATACCTCATGTAAAGGCGTGATTCAGTTGCTGGGCGGCGTGGGTGCCAACGGAAACGTGCAGGCCACGATACTGACGCAAAACCTTGCTGCACTGCTGAATTGCCCGGCCTGGCTGCTGCCTTCTCAGTCGATTGAGCACTCAGTGACAGACCGCCAGCGGCTGGCCGCCAATGCGGACGTCGCCGAGGTGCTGAATAAATTTAATGAGGTGGATTTAGCCATTGTCGGGATTGGCGATCTTGAACCCTCTGCGCTGCTGCGTAATTCGGGTAACTATTACGATGCGACCATGTTACGTACCCTGGCCGGGCGCGGGGCAGTCGGCGATATTTGTCTCCACTACTTCGATGAGCAAGGTCAGCCTGTACTGGATGCCGATGAAGATCCGGTGATTGGTATGGAACTGGAACAGGTCCGACAGTGTGCGCAGGTTGTGGCGCTGGCGGGCGGTCAAGAGAAGGCGCAGGCGATTCGCGGGGCGCTGCGTGGCGGCTATGTGAATGTGCTTATCGTGGATTACCCTACCGCAAGGCTGCTGACAGCTTAACGGTTCTCTCCTCACCTGCCGGAAAGGAAGGTGAGGAGAGAACACGGGATCAGCTGTTTGCGCGGTAAGCCGTGGTGACTTTCCACAAGTAACGGGGTGCCTGGGCGGCAGGATGTTTATTTTGCACGTGCTGATAAAACTCGTCCGGCGTCATAGAATTAATCATGGCGATTGCCCGGTCACGATTGCTGGAGAAGGTGCGCAGTAAGGCACCGGCGCCGTTAGCATAGGAAACGATGGTGGCGTAACGCAGCGTGAGAGGATCGCGAATCCCTGAAAGCGCCGACTGCTGCAGAATTTTGATGTAGGCAGTACCAATATCAATATTTCTGGCCGGATCGCGCAGCTCTGCGTTGCTCGGCTGACCGTGACGGCCCTGGGTGCGGTACACTTCCCGGCCTGCGGTCGATGCTTTGATCTGCATTAATCCCACCGCATTGGAACGGCTGACCACACCGGGGTTTCCACCGGACTCCACATTAATAATGGCGCTGATCAGTTTTTCGTCCACACCATACTGGTTGGCGGCCGTTTCGGTAAAGAGTGACCAGGTTCCGCTGATGCGTGAAGGCGCGGCCTGAGTTAACGGCGTATTCTTCTCTTTAACGTAGGTATGCGGCGGTTCACTGGCACAGCCCGTCAGCAGCAAGGCTGAAATGACAAAGTAGCGAATTTTAAGCAATTTTTTATCTCGTCGCAGAAGTGGCGGAAGCTATCATACCGAGCCGGCAGAATTGCAAAATTACCGTTTATCCTAATTACAGCAGTCTGATGACATATTTGCGGTTTTTCGCCATTATCGTGATGTCTGTCACTGACTAATTTCAGGAATTTACTATGACGTCACGTTCTATTCGTCTTATTGCCCCTTCAGGCTATTGTCATAATCAGCCCGCTGCCCTGCTCGGGGTGGAACGCCTGCGTGCGGAAGGACATCGCGTCGACAATGACGCCGTTATCGCGCGTCGTTTTCAGCGCTTTGCCGGCACCGACGATGAGCGACTGGGCGATATTAATGAACTGGCTGATTTAGCGACCTTACCCGATATTGTGCTGGCGGTGCGCGGCGGCTATGGCGCGACTCGCCTGCTGCCGTCGGTGGACTATGCGGGCCTGAAGCGCCGTTTTGCGCATCAGCCGCTGGCGCTCTGTGGGCACAGCGATTTCACCGTACTCCAGTTAGCCCTGCTGCAACATGCTGGCGTCATCAGCTTCAGTGGACCGATGCTGGCGGGCAATTTTGGCGCTGAGGTTTTATCCGAATTTACGCTGCAGCACTTTTGGCATGCGCTGACATCACCTACAGTCAAGGTGGCCTGGCAGAGCACGACGCCCGATCAGGGTCGCTGGCAGGGGACGCTGTGGGGCGGGAATCTGGCGATGATCAGCTCGTTGATTGGCACACCGTGGATGCCGCAGATTGAGAACGGCATTCTGGTAATTGAAGATGTTAACGAGCATCCGTTCCGCATTGAACGCATGCTGCTTCAGTTACATCAGTGCGGCATTCTGGCCCGGCAGCAGGCGATTATTACCGGCAGTTTCACCAGCACCGCCCTGTCTGAGTACGACAACGGATTTGATTTTTCCACGGTCTGGCAGCGCATTCGTGACATTAGCGGTCTGCCGGTCATCAGCGATCTGGACTTCGGTCACGGTCCGGATACCGTCACGTTACCTTTGGGTGCCACGGCAACGTTGCAGGTGAATCAGGGTCAGGTGGCATTACAGGCAAGCGGACATCCCGTATTGCACACATAGCTGAAGTTGCAGGAGATCGACATTGAAGCCGCTGTATGACGATTTGTGGATCTCAACGCCGGAATTCCCGGAAGAAGATACCGAAGACATAATGATGCATGGTTTTTTACTGCGTCATCCGCGCGGCAATTTACTGATTGGCCGGGTTGAAAACCCGCTGGATCATGAGGTACTGGCCGATGATAACGGTGTGATCCGGCATTATCTGACCCACTGGCACGAATCCGCGCCCGGCGCGGCGCGCATTCAGCAGCGCTTTAACAGCGCGCTCTATTGTCACAGCCGCTCACTGGGGCAGATTAGCCGTTTTGTGGAGCCGGACGACACCTTTACTCAGCAGGAAACCCATTTCGGTGATTTTCATCTGTTGCCGACGCCTGGTCATACGCCGGGCAGTTGCAGCTACCTTTACCATTCACCTGTTGGTCTGACCTACTTATTTGTTGGCGATACGCTGACGCGTCATCATGACCGCTGGGTCACTGTGCTGGTGCCCGAGAGTAATCCTGCCGAATTAGCCGCTTCGCTGGAGCTTTACCGCACCCTGCGACCGGATGTGGTGCTGATGAGCACCACACGCGGTCACCTGTCCTGGCAGAAAGTGACCCTGCCCGGCTGGCTGGCTGCTATCGATGAAGCAGAGTTGCAACCGCTGGATCTACGCCAGCAGGTGCTGCTGTAATTACAGGACTTTGGTCAGATAGTGACGCTGATGATGACGGATATACTGGTCGAGCGTTAAACGGACGCCGTAACCCAACTTTTCATAAAACGGCCGCGCCTGAAAACTGCCGGTATCCACCTGGGCAAAACGGCATCCTCGCTGGCGCGCTTCCTGCTCGGCCGCCAACACCAGACGGCTGCCGGTGCCCTGCCCACGAAGCGTATGACTGACCCAGAGTAAATCGATACGTAGCCAGTTACCGGTCGTGGTACCGGTCAGTCCTGCCAGCTTCTTTCCCTGCGGATCGTAGATAAACAGCCCCAGCGGTTGAATTAACGCCGCATCATAAAACTTGCTGTTATGGGCATTCAGGCCCAGCCGGAGTTCATCCAGATCTTTACTGGTCACTTTGTCAGTAACGGTAATCTGCATTCGCCTTCCTTATCGCGGCGGATCAAGAGTCGTTACGCTGCCTGTCGTCATAACGTTCCAGGCTCAGGGCGTCCACATCACGCATCGCGCTGCGGCTGCATGGCACCAGCTTGTCGCTGTCATGGTAAACGAAGAAGGTGTCGAGGTTGCTTTTGTTGACGATAAGCTGGTCGCCATTGCGAAAGCGCGTAATGGCAACATTATCGCCCCCATTAATACGGGTGTGCAGCTGTCCCGCCGCAATCTGGAAATGCTGTTGAGGCCAGGAAAGGGTACTCAGGCCATATTCCGCCCGTGAAATGGTCATGGTGGGTCGTCCGGGACAATGAAGCTGGAATTCGCTTTCGCTCCACGCTGACGCGCTGTAACAGGCCAACAGGCACAGGGCAAGACGGGCTGCTTTCATCTGATTCCTCCGCTGAATAGGTGATTCCACACTGTCAGAGGAGTTTACCACAGACAAAGCCAGGCGAAGAAAGAGCGGAAAGATTACCGCTGTGGGTCGGGCATAGCGGAGGGCTATGCGTTCAGATGCGCTTTGAACAACGAAAAACGGAACCGGCGGCAGGGTAGCTGTCAGGCCACCAATGCCCTATTCTGCCGCAACTTCAGCCGCGACCAGCATCAACGCCAGACCGGCCTCTTCGCTGTCGAAGCTGCTCATGACGTCGCGAATGTCAGATGCACAGGCAATCACCTGCTGCCTTTTTTCTGCATCCAGTGCTTCGATGGCGTGGCGAATAATCATCAGGCTGGCTTCTTCTTCTTTCATCATTTATCCCTGAATTTGCTTAAGCGATACGCAAAGATGGCAAGAATAACGTTTATTCGACCTCAAAGTCATCTTTTGCATTTCTGTTGCTTAACGATTGAACAAAGCGCAAATCAGCCTGTGTAGCAGAACTGCTATGATCATGTTATTTGTGGCGTTACACGATAGAATCGTTCACCGCTTTCATGGACTCGGGCAGGAACAGGATATGTTGCGATCGCTGGTTTTCATTTTTATGGCACTGCTCACGGGCTGCTCATCGTCGCCGAAAGGCGTGGACTGTCCGGGCGAAGTCAGCACCCTTTACGGGCAGTCGCTGGGCCAGACCCAGGGCACTATTTTCGATCTGGTGACATCCTTTCGCGTCAGTCGTGACGGCGCCAGCGTGCAGAGCGGCCCGCTGCAGTCGCAGGATCGCTTTCAGTACATTCCTTCCGCCGTGACGCGCGAAGGTTACTACGCGCAACGTCTGTCGGATAAACAGTTCCGGTTGATCAATCCTTATCAGGACACCCTGATCACCTGGACCTGCCCGTAAAGGGGTGATTCCTGTCACGGGATGATATAGTGTCAGGAAACGTCAAGCGACAGGTCATCCTTCACATGGAAAAGCGTCTGGATAACAACGGCTATATCGATTTCCCCTTCCCTGCGACCCGCAATGAAGACGGCACCCTGAACCCGTGCGGCATCGATTTAACGCTGGAGACGGAACGCCTGGAAGAAATTCTTGTGCTTCGCCATTCTGCTAACCTGCAGCGCCTGGTCGAAGAGGTGAATCTTCAGGACGGGTTATTTATGACGCTGGCCTGCGACTGGCAGCAGCAGGAAAACGCCGTGTGCGGTTTTATCGATGTTGCCTTTCGTCCCGAATTGCCTGGCCATCCCCATGATGAGGCGCTGCAGCTGGAAGCCGCGTTTTATGCCTACCTGAAAGAACAGGCGCAACAGCATGCGCTGGCAGAGGATGCTCTGGTTAACTATGCCCGATCCGTGCTTGACTGGGGCTGGTCACCGCTGCAGCAACGCCAGCGCCGCTACGAAAAAATCACCATTCAGTATTACTGCCCGCAGTCTGATGATGCGGAATGGTGCTTTGACCATCTCCGTCACTTTCTGGTGAGCTGGTATCCCAAACACATCGCGTCCCCCCATCGTCTCGTGGAATGAAACAGCTGGTAATGATTTTTCTCCTCCCCGATTCGCGCGGCGTTGGTCATCGCGCTTTCCCGCTTCATGCCCCTGCCTGAGCGCCTTGTGGGGTAAAAAAGGCCCCTTGCGACCGGTGTTTTCATCTGGCCATCGCGCACTCAGCAGAAGATTAATGCACCCTGGAGCAGCACGACGGCAAAGGTTTGCTACGCTTTAAGTGACTGTGATAACCAAGGAGATGAAGCATGTCAGGAAAAATTGAAGATGCAGCAAAAGAAGTCGCCGGTGCCGCAGAGCAACAATGGGGTGAGTTTACCGACTCCCCGCGTCATCGTGCCCGTGGTGCAGCTCGCCGCTACACCAACCAGGCATCCTACGCCGCTCGTGATGCCGCTGATTGCATCAAAGATCAGGTACAGTCTAACCCGTTTGCGGGTCTGGCCGTGGCCGCCGGTGTTGGCGTGGTGCTTGGCTTCCTGCTGAGCCGCAAATAAGTATCAAAAACGGGAGCGCTTGCTCCCGTTTTACCCTCACGCCAGATCCCGCAGATGATCGTCTTTATTCAACGTCATCAGTGCCGGTATAGAGACCAGCGCGGTCGCCATCATATACCACGCCGGAATATCCAGATTTCCCGTCTGCTTAATCAACCCGGTAATAATCAGCCCGGCACAGCCTGAAAAAACGGCATTCGACAGTGAATACGCCAGCCCCAGTCCGGTATAACGCACCCGCGTAGTAAACATTTCAGCCAGCATCGCCGGTCCCGGCCCTGCCAGCAAGCCCACCACACCGCCAGCCATAAATACCACCAGCGCTTTGCTGTATAGCGTGGCCGTTTCCGCCTGCAGCACCTTCAGCAGCGGCATCGCCAATACCAGTAACAGCACACTGGCCACCACCATCACCCGACGTCGCCCCACTCTGTCACTCAGCATGCCCGCCGGAATAATGGTGAACGCAAATCCCAGATTAGAGATCACGGCAATCAGCAACGCCTGATGCTGCCCGGTGTGCAGCGCGGACTGCAGATAGGTTGGCATAATTACCAGGCAGGTATAACCCGCCGCTGACCACAGCATCACGCGCGCAATCGCCAGCAGAATGCTTTTTAATGTTTGTCCCCGGTCCGCGTGAATGACCTGCTGCTGTTGCTGCCGCACAAAGCCCGGTGTTTCGTCCATGGCCAGCCGCAACCAGAGCGCAACCATTCCCAGCGGCAACGCCACGATAAAGGGAATCCGCCAGCCCCAGGCCAGCATGGCTGGCGGACTGAGCGTATACGACAGCAGCGCCACCAGCCCGATCCCTGCCAGCAGGCCGAGTGCGACGGTCAGCGACTGCCATGCGCCATACAGGCCGCGCTTGCCGCGCGGCGCAAACTCGGTCATCAGAGACACCGCGCCGCCGTATTCGCCCCCGGCAAAAAGCCCCTGCAGGATGCGCAGCCCGGTCAGCATCAGCGGTGCCGCAATGCCCACCGAGGCATAGGTGGGCACGAGGCCGATGGCCGTGGTCGCCAGCGTCATCAATACCAGCACCATAATCAGCGTGGGTTTACGACCGATACGATCGCCAATTCGACCAAACACCAGCGCACCCAGTGGCCGAAAGAAAAACGCAACCGCAAATGAGGCCCAGGTCAGAATCAGCCCGCTCAGCGCCGACTCGCCCTGTAGCTGAAAAAAGTTCTGGGCAATCAGCGTGGCGAGAAAGCCATAAATGGCGAACTCATACCATTCAATAAAGTTGCCCACCGAACCCGCAACCAGTGCGCGTCGGTGTTGCTTTACCTGGGGTGAAGCGGTTTCCATTTGACTCTCCTCACGTTGCCGCCTGCAAAACCAGTACGGTGATAAGAGAGATAGTATAGAATTCCAGCAGATAAGGTTATGTATCCCAGACGAGAATAATGACATCACAACATCACGCCCTTTTCAGCCACCTGAGCCGCGTGCTCAGCGCCGAGAGCAATACTCCGCTCTATAAACGTTTTACGCAGGTCATTAAAGATGCCGTGCGCGACGGATTGCTGCGTAATGAAGAGGTGCTGCCCAGCGAACGCGACTTTTCTCAACAACTGGGTATTTCACGCATCACGGTGCGTAAGGCGATGGATGCGCTTGCTCAGGAAGGGATCGTTCACCGCTCGCGTGGCTATGGCACGCAGATTTGTAGCGCACTGGAATACTCGCTGAAAGAGCCACAAGGGTTTTCACAACAGGTGGTCTTGCGCGGTAAAAAGCCCGACACGGAATGGCTGCAAAAGCATCGCATTCGCTGTGAACATGCGATCGCACAAAAGTTGCAGTTGCCGCCGGGCAGCGAGGTGTATTTGCTGAAGCGCCTGCGTTATGTCGATCAGCAGGCTGTGTCGGTGGAAACCTCCTGGGTGCCGTGCGAATTAATCAACGATGCCAGCGACATCGGCATTTCGCTGTACGACTACTTTCGCCGCCACCAGATTCAGCCGGTAAAAACGCAAAGCCGCGTCAGCGCGCAGATGCCGGATGCTGAATTACAGCGCCTGATTGCCCTGCCCGAGCTGATCCCGGTGCTGGTGATTAAGCAGTTGGCGCTGGATGCACATGAGCGCCCACTGGAATACAGCATCAGCTACTGCCGCAGTGATATGTACGTGTTTATTGCCGAGTAAGGCACTGCTGCCAGTGGCGGATCAGGGCTGCCCGATCGGGGGCGGTATCGCCGCCACGCTGCGACACCACAAAGGATGCGACCGCGTTGCCCAGCGCCACGGCGTTTTCAAGTGGCCAGTCAGATGCCAGCGCGGCCAGTAAGCCCGCGCTATGGCTGTCGCCGGCACCGATGGAATCGACCACCGTTGTTTTGAATACCGCTCGCCAGCCATGCTGTCCGTGATAGCTGAACCCGGCACCTTCACTGTCCAGCCGCACCACCAGCGGGCTGGAAAAATAGTCAGACCACCGGGCGATCAGCGCCTGCGCACTAAAACGCTCAGATATCGCTAAACGCTGGTGCCAGACGTGTTCCGCTTCCTGTCGGTTAAGAGTAATCACGGGCTGCAGCGCCATCAACCGCTGCCAGTGATGTTGGCTGATATGCGGCAGACGCGGGCCAAAATCGATCAGCAGTCGTTGCCTGTTCGCCACTTCCTCCAGCCACGGCACCAGGATTTCTGCATTTTTACCGCTGAGTTGATAACCCGACACATACAGCCAGCCGTCCCTTTGCAGGGGGACAGACGCCAGCATCGCCTCATCCCACTGGTTTTCCACCCCGGCCATCGACAGAAACGTCCGCTCACCGTCGGGTTCGACCAGCGCCAGGCACCAGCCGTTGTCGCCCTTACGGGTTTCCGTGACGCTCGTCAGGCCACAGGACGCCAGTTTTTTCCGCACCTGATCGGCCCAGATGCCCTGGCCCAGCGGTAACGCGTTTACGGCATCCAGCCCCAGCCGGTGCAGGGCCAGCGCCACGTTCAGCGCGCAGCCACCCACGCTCAGGCTTTGCTGCTGAAGCTCGCTGTCACCGCCGCGCTGAGGAAGCTGTTCGGTGCGCGCGATGACATCCACGACGGCCGCGCCCAGTACACAGATTGCGGCCTTATTATGTAATGTCGCTACGCTGCGCGGATCAAGCATATGCCGCCTCCCGCTTCTGGCGAAAAGCAGTAAACGCACGGCTGTACGCTTCAAAGTCCAGTTGATTGACGCTGTCCAGCTGCTGCCTCAACGCGGGATCGATAGCGTCGATACCGTTAAGCGCGCCACAGATGGCAACGGCCATTGCACCAATGGTGTCCGTATCTCCGCCAAGGTTCGCGCAAAGAATGGCACAGCGATTGGGATCGGTCTTTGCCAGCTCGACCATGGCAATGGCGGCGGGCACCGACTCGATGGTGCTGGTGCCCGTTCCCACCAGCGCATAGATTTGATCCATAGTGGATTCAATACCGCGTCCCTGCTCAACCACCGAAAACGCCAGTTCCAGACGCGCGGCCATCGACGCACTAAAGGTGGTTATCTGTCGTTCCTGCGCCGCCCGGGCAACTGCGGGCAGTGCGTCACGTATTTGCCCCCAGCCTGCGCCCTCCACGGCACGTGAAACAGCCCAGGCAATCACGGTCGCCCCGGCAATCGCCACATCGGCCTTGTGCGTTGGGCTGGATGCCAGCGCGACCGCATCAATAAAACCCGCTAAATCACGCGCGGGCAACAGGCAGCCCAGCGGAGAAATACGCATGGCCGCACCATTCGTCAGGCCGTTATTTTCCAGCGTGCTAATCGGCTGACCGGCCTGTAAGGCACGCAGGGCAATTTTTGAGGTTGGCCCCAATACATTTTTATTAAAAGCATCAAACCCTTCCGCCCAGCGCAGGATATTCATCCCAATCGTTTCAGCGACGATCTCGCCATCGTGGCTGATGATGGCATCTGCCAGCGCCAGCGCCATGGAGGTATCGTCGGTGAATTCGGCGCGGCCAAAATAGCAGGCTGCGTTGTTCTCCGCCGGGCCGGGCAAAAAGCGATCTATCCAGCCAAAGTGCTGTTTCACGCGGCTACGCGGCCACAGCTCTGACGGCATGCCCATGGCATCGCCAAGTGCCTGACCATAAAACGCGCCGGTAATCCGTTGTTGTGGGGTAATCATTTTTTCTTCCTTATTTTTGGCTTTCCGTCACGGCGGCAGGCTCCACCACGTTGAGCTCATCGCTGCGCTTTTTGGCATCGCGGAACAGCAGAATAAACGCCACGGTGATTAAGACGATCATCACGCAACCAAACAGCCACATCCCTGCCCAGTTGAACGTCAGGCCGTTGCGCGGCTGACTATAGGCAAACATCTCCTGCATCAGGTAACCGCCCAGACGATAGCCCAGCAGGCTGCCTATCCCCTGACAGGCCAGGGTAATTAATCCCTGCGCTGCATTACGCATGCTGACCGGGGATTTTTTATCGACGTAGATGTAGGCGGTAATAAAGTAGAAGTCATAGCTGACACCGTGCAGCAGGATGCCCATAAATAACAGGCCATAGGTGAGCAGGTTCTGGTCGCTGCCGAAGACAAAAAACAGATAGCGCAACGCGGCCGTTACCAGGCCCAGCAGCAGCACGTTTCCGATCCCAAAGCGTTTGATAAAAAACGGCAGCGCCAGTAAAAACAGAATTTCGGACATCTGCCCCAGCGTCATCCAGCCGGTGGCATGGGCCAGGCCGACCTCGGTCAGATACCCTTCCGCAAAGATGTAATAAAATGCCAGCGGCATGCTGAACAGGAAGGAACAGACAAAAAAGACGAGGAAGCTGCGATCTTTCAGCAGATGCAGGGCATCCAGTCCCAACGCCGTTCGCAGACTAAACTTGCCCGTGCTTTTAGGCTGGGTGGCGGGCAACATAAAGGCGAACAGGCCTAACAATAGTGAGCTGGCGGCGGTGATCAGCAAAGGAATATTACTGGCGGAGATATCGCCAAAGCCCAGTAGTGACGGCAGAAAACCACAGACGATACCGGATGCGATCCAGCCGAGCGTACCCAGTACGCGGATGCGTGGATAATCGCGCTCGACATCTGCCACGTGTGAAAACGCAATACTGTTAGTGAGCGCAATGGTGGGCATATAGGTCAGCGCATAAAGCAGCAACAGGGGAAAGAAACCACTGAAGTGCGTTTGCTGCGCCGCGAAATACATCAGCCCTGCACCCACGATCATCAGCACGCCCAGCACCTTCTGCGCCTGAAAGAAACGGTCTGCCAGGGAACCCACCAGAATCGGTGACAGGATGGCGGCAAGGGAGGTACAGGCATAGCACCACGCAATTTCGACGGGCGTGAAACCATTTTTGCTGAGAAAGGCCCAGAGCGGGACAAACCACGCGCCCCAGATAAACCATTCCACAAACATCATAAATGACAGGCTGGCCGTTTTCGTTTTCATTATAGTGTGTTCCCTGGTGTTGGTAAGGCCAATCTAACACCACGTACATAACCTTTATAATACCTTTAGCTGAAATTTTGAGCTACATCGCACTATCTTTCCTGCCGTTGGCGACCTTATACGCTGTTAAAGACGCCCTCTGGGTGAGGCGAAACATGACGGCTGATTCCGTCAACGGGCTTTGTTGCATCAGGACGCAAGCGGCGCGCGGGCCAAAGCGGTTATCCGTGAGTATGGTGCGATCAGCAGTATAAACGCTAAAACGATGGGGGATGAGTGGTAAGCAGTAGGCTGTGGGCTGTGGGCTGTGGGTTGTAGGTTGTAGGTTGTGGGTGACAGTAAGCCGTAAACAGTGAACCTTAAACATAAAGCCCAGCCCGCGCCTGGGTTCAGGCTGATGGCGGGACTTGTCAGGCTCCAGGGAAACACCGGGTGCGGTAAAGCGCCGTCATCCACGACAGCGCCGCATCCCAGAATCAACACACCTTCAGTTGTGAAATCTGCGTGGCTTTTCCATACGGAATCCCATCCCGATGAGTCGGCCAAAAATAAAGCGCAGAAAGGGATACTTACGGATGATGTCAGGCATTTTACTTTTGCCCTCACTGCCCGGTTTCTTTTTACTGCTCATTTTGATTTGCAGGAACTGCGTTGCAACGGTGGGAAACTGGCGACGCTTCTGCACTTTTTCCAGATCCCTTAACGTGATCTTTCCCTTTAACAACGGCAGGGTCAGCAGGTTCGCCGTGGCAACGGCATCCTGGATAGCAAGATTAACGCCAACGCCACCAATCGGAGACATGGCATGAGCCGCATCACCAATACAGAGCACGCCCGGCTTCGCCCACTGGTTGAGCCTGTCGATCCGGATAGACAGCAGTTTGAATTGATCCCAGTTGTCAATTTCCGCCAGGCGCGCAGGACGAAAGGGAGACACGCTGGCAATCTTGTGTTTCATCGCCTCAAGCTCCTCGGCCTGGAGCGCATCAAACTGCCCTTTCTCGATGGTCAGCCCGCACTGCCAGTAATCGCCCCTGTCGATGACGATAAAGTTGTTGCGCGGCCCGGTATGGCCCATGCCTGACTGGGGATCGTCAGACTTTTTGTCCAGACGAAACCACACCACATCACGCGGCGAGCCAAAATGCTGACTCACCAGGCCGGCCTGGGCACGTACGTTAGAGTTACGACCGTCAGCACCAATCACCAGACGGGTACGGATCTCAACCGGCTGGCCTGCCTGTGACGCGACAACACCGCTTACCTCACCCTCTTCTGTTAGCAGCTGCTTTAAGGTCGTGGATTTCAACAGGGTAAAGCCGGGAAACTGTGCGCTGCGTTCCGCCATGAAATTCAGGAAATCCCACTGTGGCATGAATGCGATAAAACGACACTGGAGCGGCAGACGCGAAAAATCGGCCATCGTCACCTCCTGGCCGCCCATTTCCGCCTGCAGCTTTTCTGCGCGCTGGTGAGGCAGTTTCAGCAGGTCATCCAGCAGACCCAGATGGTGCATCACCTCAAGGGTGGAAGGGTGAATAGTGTCACCACGGAAGTCGCGGAGAAAGTCGGCATGCTTCTCGATCACCACAACCTGCAAACCGGCACGCGCCAGTAAATAACCCAGCATCAGACCGGCCGGGCCGCCGCCGACAATACAGCAGTCAGACATAATGTGTTCAGTAGATGACATGGCTTACCCCTTAAAATGTACGTTGTCAGTGTAGGCCAGCACGGATGATTTAAGTACCGAGGGAGTACAGGGATATTGCACAGGTCGCTGCCAGAAACCGCGCGCTGACGCTGTCAGCCGGGGTGATCTTCTTTTATTTCAACCAGCACCAGCGGGCATTTTCTGACCTTACAGGCGTGATGGTATGCCATGGAGCACACCGAACAATAGTCGGCAGAATCGGACTGGTATTCATACTCCTGAAAATAGCGGAAGCCGCCGCTGTCCGCGTCGGCGCGTGCGCTGTAAAACGCGTGATCAGCAAGCTGCTCATCCAGTTGCATGAACGTCAGTGCTGAAGGGTTGTGGTAACCCACTTTAATGCGATATGTCGTCATACCTCCATGATTACCCTGATGGAACCGGGTAGCAAATTGTTATCATTGTTGATTGTGATAGACAGCGGTTATCAGAACAGCCCTTATCAGAGGCAGATGCACAACTATAACATTTTAGCTGAGCAATTATCACAATAGTTACGAAGCTGCTGGGTAAGTGCGTCTTATTATGTTATTCCCTCGTTTGACCTCCATCAAAATTGATAACTTATTGCTGTTAACCTGAAAAAAATGGCGTTTAGCTCTTACATTTAGCGATCAAATGACATCTCGATAAATGACAACATTGTCAAAAAGATTAAATAAATTTCATTGAATTGTAAGTGAACACACAAAGATCAAATCGCGTTGACTATCTCGTGCATCATTGCGTAAAAATTAAGCAAGCAACATATTGCTATCATATTTAAAATACACCATTAATATTATGATCATAATTCATCTTTAGCCTCACAGGAATTAACAACACATTAACGCCACCTGTTATTGATATGTTGTTCTTACAAAAATTTAATCAATGGACCGTTTTTATCTTAAAGTGCGATAATTTTATTGATCGCATCCTTAATATTAATAGAAAAATCCTGGGGAGGATGAAATTATCTGAATTTATAAAAAGTATACTGTCTTTTTAAGTTCACAATAAATGGCACTGTTGTGGGATAAATTTCATTTTTGCGTTAAAAATAAATGAAACATAACACTTTAGGATTATTCCATGTCCATTGCGCCATGCAATCGCCCAACGCATTGAATTAGAAGGTTTAATAATGCTATGTTTATCTCACCTTCCTTAACGAGCAGCAAAACAAGCTTATGAGAAGGATTACGAGAGAAAGTATATATTGCTTTAGTTGTCGCTACCGATGTGAATTAGCCAATGAGCTAACAGAAGAAATTAAACGGTGCCCGATACAAAAAGTGGTTATTTGGCCAGCGCGGAACTACTACTTAATTAATGGCATTCTTTCCGTCGTTTCTGGTCGATATGAAAGCTTATTTACAAAAGGTTGTATATTTGTGGATTTTTCAACACACAACATACGCTTTTTTACCAGTCATAACTGGCTGGATTATTTGAAATCGCAGAGTTTAATTATCATCCTGGTTTGCGACCGCAGACTGGCATCCTTAGCTGCTTTCTGGAAAAAACAGGATAAAAGTATTAATACGGTCATTTACCCAGGAACAGCCATCGTCGATATTAAAAAATCAATTAACGCATGTTACTACGGTTTAAAAGGAGGTGAAAAAAAAGGGATTAATCCGTTAACCACTGATGAGGTTAAGTTTCTTGATCTGGTCAATCACGGATTTTCTCTGAGTGAAATATCAAAAAAAATGGAGCTTAGCGTTAAAAAAATTTACTGCATCAAAGATTCGGTTCGTAGGAAGACGGGAAGCAGCCTGAATCAGTTGTTCTCCAGTTAAAAATGTAAAAGGAAAATACCTCATGTTAAAAACCAAAGCTATGGCCTTATCCCTGTTAATCAGTGCGACGCTGGTATCAGGACAAGCATTCGCGAATTCTGATAACACCATTAACTTTCAGGGTGAAGTGAGCGATGAAACTTGCTCAGTCAACGTGAATGGTAATAACAGTGCACCGCTGGTGTTGATGCCGACAGTGGGCGTGAACGAACTGGATGCAAGCGGAAAAGTCGCGGGCAAAACGGACTTCTCCGTCGCTATCAGTGGCTGTACCGGCTCGACTAATTCAACGCGTGTATCCACCGTATTTATTGGTAACAACGTGAGCGACACCGGCAATCTGAAAAACAGTGGTAATGCTGAAAACGTCGAAATTCAGTTACTGGACCCCACCGGTGCAGAGATTAATTTAACCAGTACCTATATCGGTGATGGTGATTTAACCCTGAGCTCCGGCGAAACCGAAAAATCGGCTACCTATGCCGCGCAGTATCTGGCGACCGACGTAGCAACGGCGGGTACCGTTAGTGCTTCACTTCAATATGCGGTGACTTACCAGTAATACTGATCCGGTGCACGTCAGTTGTCTGGCGTGCACCATAAACTATTGAGAACTGATTTATGTTTATTCGCAGACTGTTATTGGCGTTGACGCTCTCGCTAGCAGTAACCCCCGCATTAACATTGCCCTTTTACGCAAACGCCAGCGTGACGATTATGGGCAGCCGTATTATTTACCCTGGGCAGGCGCGTTCTGTGGATGTGCAATTTAAAAATAACGATGCCATTCCCTATGTTATTCAGAGCTGGTTTGATAACGGTGACGAAAACTCACAGCCAGAAAATCGCGTAAATACGCCTTTTATCATTACACCGCCGGTATTCCGCATTCAGCCGAAGGCAGGTCAGATCGCGAAGGTTATGGTGAATAACACCGTTGCACAGCCTCAGGATCGTGAATCTGTTTACTGGTTTAATACCCTGCAAATTCCGCCATCAAATATAAATCAGGATAAGACACAGAATGTCATGTTGGTGGTATTGCGTAATCGCATGAAGGTTTTTTATCGCCCTGAGCGTATTGGCGCACCAAAAAATATCCTGAAAGGCATAACAGTCACTCCCCTGTATCAGGCGAATAAAGGCAATGGGATTGAAATTGACAACCCACAACCCTGGCATGCTTCCCTGGTGGATGTTGTTTTAAAAGTGGGGAATCACGCCTTTAAAAGTGAGGCCGATATGGTCTCGCCCTTTGCAAAGCAAACCTATTGGTTTAACAACAGCAAACGTTTGCAGGGTGCAGGCGTAGTTTCAGTCTCGGCAGTTAACGATCAGGGAGCTAAAATCAGTGAAAACTTTACGGTTGACGTTAATTAGCCCGAAACTTATTGCTTTTACCGTCTCGGCCTGTTTTTCGTGTTATGCCTGCAGTGAAGATTATTATTTCGACGCCTCACTGTTTAAAGGGGCGACATTTGGGAAAAACATTGAACAATTCAACCAAAATGCAATTCCTGAAGGAAGTTATCTTGTTGATATTTACCTCAACGATAAAATAATTAAATCCGGCGTCAAAATTAACTTCAAAAAATTAAGTGACGAGGGAGAGGTGGAACCTTGCCTGCCGGAAGAGATCATCAGGTTAATGCAGTTAAAAAACCAGCGGGTTGAACAAACGACAGCCCACTGTCAGCCATTATCAGACTGGACGGAAGCAGGCAGCTGGCGTTTCGACCAGGCTTCACTTCGTTTGCAGTATATGTTCCCCCTTGCCAGCCTGAACCGGGCTCCCCGTGGCTATATCCCCGTTTCTGAATGGGATGAAGGCATTACGGCGTTATTTCTGCGTCACAACACTAACTTCACCTGGTCGGAAAACCGATCGTCTGATTATCGTTATCAATATTTGTGGAGCGGCATTACCGCAGGCACGAATCTGGACAAGTGGCAGTTTCGTCATCAGGGCAATATGCGCTATCTGCGCAACAGTCATAGCGGAAGCCGTTATCAGTATAATCAGGTGAGAAGCTGGGTGCAGCGTCCTGTGGAGAGCATAAACAGTCAGCTCTCATTAGGTGACAATTATACCAACAACTCGCTGTTCGGCAGTCTCGCCTTTAACGGCATTAAACTCGCCTCAGAAGAACGGATGTGGCCGCAGGGTAAACGGGGCTATGCGCCGGAAGTCCATGGTGTAGCCACCTCTGATGCCCGCGTTGTCGTTCGGCAGCTCAACAATGTGATTTACGAAACCAGCGTTCCCCCCGGCCCCTTTGTTATTGATGACTTATATAACACCAGCGGTCAGGGCGATCTTGACGTTGAGATTATTGAAGCCAACGGCAAGCGGTCCACTTTTACAGTGCCCTACTCGTCCGTGCCGGACTCTGTTCGTCCAGGAAACTGGAAATACGCGCTGGCGCTGGGGCGAGTGCGACAATATTACAGCGTGGAAAACACGTTTTTTGAGGGGGTTTTACAGCGCGGCATCAGTAACCGTTTTACGGCAACGATCGGCTCGCGGCTGGCGAAGGACTACCAGGCCTGGCTGGCGGGCGGCGTATGGGGTTCACCGATGGGCGCCGTGGGGATGAACACCATTTTTTCACAGGCGCGCGTTGAGCAAAATAAAAACACCTCGGGCTGGCGCGCGGAGTTGAGTTACAGCAAAACGTTTGAAACTGGCACTAATCTGGTGTTGGCGGCCTACCGTTATTCCACCAGCGGCTTCCGCGATCTGCAGGACGTGTTGGGCGTCAGAAGGCAGAATGATACCGGCATCAGCTACTACTCCGATTCGATGAATCAGCGCAATCGGTTATCCGCCACCCTGAGCCAGTCATTTGATAACCTCGGCATGATCAGCCTGAGTGGCAGCACGGCTGACTACTATAACAACAAGTCACGCATCACCCAGTTACAGCTCGGTTATAACAATAGCTGGAAAAAGATCAGCTACGGTTTCAATGTTGCGCGTCAGCGCACCACATGGAATACGACGCGCGCCGAGCTAAATGTCTTCGATCAGCCAGATGACAGCCGCCAGCAGCGTTACACAGAAAATACCTTTTCATTTACGGTTTCGATGCCTCTCACCTGGCACAACACCGCTTCTGTTTCCTATCACTACAACCAGTCGAAGCAGACACAAAGCTCATCACTCTCCCTGTCGGGCTCAGCAGGTGACAACCGCGATATCGCCTATTCCCTTTATGGCGGTAGCGAGCACTACCGCAATGGCAACAGTGGACATGCACTGAACGTCGGTGGAAATGTTCAGCAAAATACCCGACTTGGGGCGTTCCGTGCCAATTACGGCCAGGGCGAAAGCTATCGCCAGGCTGGACTGGGTGCTTCCGGCAGCCTGGTTCTTCACCGGGGAGGCATCACACTTGGCCCTTACAGCAGTGATACTTTCGCCCTGGTGCAGGCCGATGGCGCACAGGGCGCACGTGTGCGTAATGGTCAGGGCGCCGTTATCGATCGCTTCGGCTATGCCATTCTGCCCTCCCTGAGCGCGTACCGCGAAAACAACATTAGCCTGGACACGCTGGATATGAACGCCGATGCCGAGCTAAGCGGAGGGAGTCATCGGGTTGTGCCTTACGCTGGCGCGGTGGTGCAGGTGAACTTCGCCACGATCAAAGGCAAAGCAGTCTTGATCTCGCTCACCAGTAATGAGGGGGAAACGCCACCTATGGGCGCGGAAGTCCGTGATGCGGATAACACCGTCATCGGCGTTGTTGGCCAGGGCGGCCAGCTGTACGCACGCGTACCTCATGACTCCGGCACGCTCAAAGTCATCTGGGATAACGACGGTCAACAAACCTGCCTGGTGAATTATCAAATTACCGGAAAGCACAACGATCACATGATCCATCTTCCCGGCCTGTGTAATAAGGAGTAACGCGTGTTTCTGAGAATAACGCTTTTGTTGATCGCCACCGGACTGATTCCGCTTCCTTTACTGGCAAACTGTACGGTCGTATCCAGTCAGAGTCAGCTTTCTACGGCGGCTAAAAATGCTGGCTATACCGCGAAGTTATGGACCGGTGCCTGTGATGAATGCACGGGGAAACTGCCGTTACCGGCAATAATTAATATCAATACAGGTAGCCTGTTTCAGCCGGCAGGCACATTACTGGCCAGTGCGGTGGGTGATCCCGTCAACACGCCCATGCGGGATGCTTTTACGCCGAATCAGATTCTGTTCCGCTGCGATGCGGGCGATGTAGATAAACTCTATGAAATGTATTCCACCAATGGCGATTGGGATACAGCGGGCAAATATGCCACGAATGAAGTTGAAGGCGCTTATTATGATAAAGCCAAAAACGTGGCGGTCAGAATGACCAACCTCTCTACGGGGGAATATTACAGTCGCTACTGGAAAGCACGACAGCTTAATGCCAGCGACTGGTATTCTGACGGGGATAAAATCTATATTCCTGCCAGCGCGTTCAGCCGCGTGCTGTACGAAATGTTTAAAATTGATGGAACTGAACGTTTCATGAATAGTGAGGCGTATTATCCTGATAAGAACAACCAACCTCGTGGCTATATCGCGTTTAAAGGTCCCGGACTGGCCAGCGATGATCTGAAACCCGGTGACGACCATAGCACTAAGTATAGTGGATGGCATTTTAACTGGCCTGTTGGCTGGAGCTCCTTCAATACGGTCACCTACGTTCGCGGCGCTGCCTGCGAGGTGCAGGATTATCCTGCTGTAGTATCTCTGTCGGTGATCAGTGTAGGTGCTCTGGCTGATGGTGGCAGTAGTCAGGCGCCTTTTTCTGTCAATTTGCGCTGTGAGGCCGGGGCGATCTCCAGTATCAACAACTCCACCATAACATCAGCCAACGTCGCGATGGGGTTTCTGGTAAACCAGCCCCGGGCCGTTACGATGGCCAACACACTCGGCCTGACCACCAGCAGCGGCGGATTAACCTGGCTGCTCGACACAAACTATGGTGATGACAATGACAGCGCCGCCTCGGGCGTGGGGATAAAAATTTATAACAGCGCTGGTGCCGCACTCAACCTGTTACCGGATATGACCAGCACCGGCACAGGCAATGCACGCGGGTGGTATGCCTACAAAGACCTGACCACGCTTGCGTCATCAGACAACGGCGAGATCTACAGCGGCGATTTTACTGCCTCTCTTGAGGCTATTCCGGGACAAGTTATCACTTCAGGAACCGTTAATGCACAGTTACAAGTGGTGGTCAGCTTTCAGTAGCAGCCTGTTTTTCCTCACGGCGATGCTGTCAGCCCAGGCAACGGCCGTTGTGAACATTGATAAAACACGTATTGTTTTCAACGCTAATGAAATGGCGCAGTCCATTAACCTGGTCAATAGCGAGAGCAGCCCTGCCGTTTTGCAAATCTGGACGGACGATGGCGACATTCATGCTTCGCCGGATAAGAGTAAAACACCGGTCATGGCCATACCGCCGGTATTGAAAATGCTGCCTGGCGAATTACGCTCACTTAAGCTGATGCTGACCTCGCGGGCGAAACTAAAAGCGGGTAAAGAGACGTTGTACTGGTTGAATATTTACCAGATACCCGCGCTCAAAAAATCGGATAACCCGGGCGAGCAAAAAGTGATTCTGCCGCTGCGTCTGCGCCTGAAAGTGTTTATACGGCCGACAGGGCTTGGTGCGCCTCAACCGGAAGATGCACAAAAGCTACGCTTTACCCGACAAAGCCAGCAAATCATGATTTCTAATCCAACGCCCTGGTATATGAGCCTGAACGTCAAAGTAGAAAAAGAGGTGCTGAGAGATATTATGGTAGAACCACAGTCTTATGTTGCGGTACCAGTCACCACACCGCTTAATCCTGGGGCAAACGTGGAATATGAAGTGATTGATGACAGCGGTAATGCGGTGAGCTATACCGCAGTAACCGGCAGCCCGACGGGGTGAGCAGACTGAGAGTGAAAGATTACAGGCGGCAGTACCGCCTGTGTTAAGACGTTAATCCCTGTCAACGCTGAGCAAGATTACGCTCAACGGCCTCATATACCTCATTGCAGCTTATCGCACGTAATCCTGCCTGCTCTTCTGCGGGGCGCAAAACCTGATGGAGATGCGGATCTTGCAAAGGAGCCGCACCATCGATGGTGCTCTGGTTACTGAACAAGGCCACCGTCGGTGTTTGCACCGCCACGGCCAGATGCAAAGGACCCGTGTCTCCCACCACTAACGTCGCAAAACCGGAGATTTTTTCAGCCAGCTGGATCAGGTTGGTGGTACCCGCGACGTTGATGACGCGATCGCTGGATATCCCCATACCATCAATGATCCGTTGATTCAGCGCCTTTTCTCCCGGTGCCCCGATGAGTTCAATAATGAGATCGTCATGCAGGGCTATTAATTTCTCAATAAGCTGCGAATAGAAGGCTTCTGGCCAGCACCGTTCGGAACTGGACGCGCCAGCATGAATGCCAATAACCGGGACGGTATTCTGTTGACGTTTGAAGGGCGCAGGAATAAACATGGCGTCCGATGGCACATCAATACCGACCGCGATGAGCATGTCTTTTTTCTGACGAATGAGATGAATGTTGCCGTTCTTTCTGTTGTCATAAAATGCAGATAAACAGCCGGCCAGAATAAAGTTTTCTTTGCCCTGGTAATCCGCATAGTAAACGTCTTTGAATATGTATTTTGAACGTGCCAGTGAGGCGGTGACAATGTCGTAAGGCGTGCGGGAGTGCAGGATAAACGTAGCATCCACCTGCTCGTTTCTTAAGGCCCGGGCCAGCGGCAACATGCCGGGAAATTTTCCATCCCAGTACAGGACCTTATCGATCATTTCACTTTCTGCCACCAGGGCATGATTTCGCGGCTGAATAACCAGTATGATTCTGGCATCAGGCCAGCGTTTTTTAATCGCACCAATGGCTGGCGTGTTAAACAAAAAGTCGCCAAGCGCCGTATTCGAAATAATAGCGATATTTTTCAGGTCATCCTGTTCAGAAAAACGGTCAATTTTTTTGACGCGATAACCTGTCACCTGCCACAACGAAAGGAATAATCTGGCGGCTAGTTGTTTTGCAATTTTACTCATAGTAGTCCTGACTGACGCCTCATTATCCTTACTGTTTGTCACTGGAAAACCCGTTTATCACGCCGTTAAGGCGGTAACAACACGGGGGGTTTTCGTGGTCACAGGCGAAAACTAAGGGCGCAGTATATATGATAAATCGCCAGGGACGAAGCCACCCCGTCGGTGCCAGAAACCGGCCTGCTATCATCAACCGGCATGTCGATGTGGGTGTCCCTGCCGCATTTGGTTTCGCTATTGGCGCGGCCCGCGTGGTTTATGTCCGTGCCGGAACGTTTAAATTGACAGCGCACGAGGCAATCAACGGCATCAAAGCCGGTGACCACACAATCGCAAAACACGTTGCCATTCCAGACAATGAATTATTAGCCCGTCCTGCACGTAGCCCGCAAATACAGTCAGTATCATCTTATTACTCAGTTGAGCTTGCTGAAAAAGCGATAAACTCGGCTTTGAAAGCGAACAGAGTTAAAATCATCAACTGGGCGAACTGGGCGTAAAATCCCGACCCACTTGAGCTCATTTTCAAAAGTAAAACGGCAATGGTCAGGGTTTCAGAAAAGGCAGCACGATCACAGAAACATGCTTAAGTGTGAGGGTTGTTTTGCTTAACAAATTTTATAACGGGAAGCCATATAATGTTCTCACGTCTTATCCGAGGATGGGGTGAAGATAAGATGACGTACCGTCATGCGCGAGATTTTAACCGTCTGTTTCAGTTGTTATCACGACGAATTTGGCAACTCTTTCGATGAAATAGTCTCCTACTATTTTGACACCAACGTCCTTTCAAGGGCAGATGCCCGCCATGAAATCGGTTCTTTATTACGTATTTCTGACGATGAAGAACTGAAAACAACGTTAGAGCAATTAGCCGGCGATCATTTTCGTCCGGAACCATGGGGCGAAACATGGCGCAGTTTGCTGGAAAAATTGCTCAGACACTTCGATTGACCTGTCTCCCGCCGCCCCGCGCCCACTAACCTGACAGTAAGAGAACAGGTATTACTAACTGACCGTTGTCGTTAATCCTGCGGGATTTCAGTCAAAAAAGACTTAACGTTGAAGGGTGGTAGCGTAGTTTTGATAAATAATTTTGATAAACGCCAGAGCGCTCATAAAAAAACGGGAACCAACAGGCTCCCGCTCTTATTCAGTCCATAGACTAAATTACATATTCGCGATAATCGCGTCACCAAACTCTGAACATTTCAGCAGTTTAGCGCCATCCATCAGACGTTCGAAGTCATAGGTCACGGTCTTGGCAGCGATTGCGCCTTCCATGCCTTTAACAATCAGGTCTGCGGCTTCGAACCATTCCATATGACGCAGCATCATTTCCGCTGACAGGATTACGGAACCTGGGTTCACTTTATCCTGACCGGCATACTTAGGTGCTGTACCGTGGGTCGCTTCGAACAGCGCGCATTCGTCACCGATGTTTGCGCCAGGTGCAATACCGATACCGCCAACCTGCGCCGCCAGGGCGTCGGAAATGTAGTCACCGTTCAGGTTCATACAGGCAATAACGTCGTATTCAGCCGGACGCAGCAGGATTTGCTGCAGGAAGGCATCAGCGATCACGTCTTTAACAACGATCTCTTTACCGGTGTTTGGATTTTTGAACTTCATCCATGGGCCACCGTCGATCAGCTCACCGCCGAACTCTTCTTTCACTAACTGGTAACCCCAGTCTTTGAATGAGCCTTCGGTGAACTTCATGATGTTGCCTTTGTGAACCAGAGTCAGTGAATCACGATCGTTGGTGATGGTGTATTCCACTGCCGCACGCACCAGGCGCTTGGTCCCCTCTTCCGAACATGGCTTAACGCCAATGCCGCAGTTCTGTGGGAAGCGAATTTTCTTCACGCCCATTTCTTCGCGCAGGAATTTGATCACTTTGTCCGCTTCAGCCGTGCCCGCTTTCCACTCGATACCTGCATAGATATCTTCGGAGTTTTCGCGGAAGATCACCATATCGGTATCTTCAGGACGTTTAACCGGGCTTGGTGTGCCGGTGTAGTAACGAACCGGGCGCAGACAAACGTACAGATCAAGTTCCTGACGCAGCGCAACGTTCAGAGAACGGATGCCGCCGCCCACTGGCGTTGTCAGTGGACCTTTGATCGCTACGCGGTATTCTTTGATTAAATCGAGGGTTTCTTGCGGCAGCCAGACATCCTGACCGTAAAGCTCAACCGATTTCTCACCGGTATAAATCTCCATCCAGGAGATTTTACGCTCGCCGTTGTAGGCTTTTTTCACAGCGGCATCAACCACTTTCAGCATCACTGGTGAAACATCAACACCGATACCATCCCCTTCGATGTAAGGGATAACCGGGTTATTTGGAACATCCAGTTTACCTTGATTCAGGGTGATTTTCTGACCTTCCGCCGGAACAACTACTTTGCTTTCCATTAACCTCTCCTTCGAGCGATTTTTTGTTAATGATTTGTAAGATGCGCGTCAATACTACTTGAATATTGACGCTACGCCAATCACCGCAATTTCGCGTTATAATGCGCTGAATGTTTCAGACTGCAAAGCGTATGCGAAAAACTAATCAGACTTCTCAACCAAATAAACGATTCAGCCGACAAACCCGTCCCGTACAGCGCAAGACTGTATCGCCCCCTGCCGTCCGGCGCGTGCTCCTGTTCAATAAACCCTTTGATGTGTTGCCGCAGTTCACCGACGAAGCCGGCCGCCGCACGTTAAAAGATTTTATTGATGTCAGCGAGGTTTATGCCGCGGGTCGCCTTGACCGCGACAGCGAAGGACTGATGGTGCTGACCAACGACGGCACCTTGCAGGCCGCGCTGACCCAGCCCGGCAAGCGCACCGGCAAGGTGTATTATGTGCAGGTCGAAGGCGTGCCGGAAGAGCAGGATCTGCAGCCACTGCGGGATGGGGTTACGCTGAAAGATGGCCTTACGCTGCCAGCTGGCATTGAAAAGGTAGCGGAGCCTGACTGGCTATGGGCACGCCAGCCGCCCATTCGTGAGCGCAAAGCGATACCGACGCAGTGGCTGAAAATCACCCTGTTTGAAGGGCGTAACCGTCAGGTCAGACGCATGACCGCCCATATTGGCTTCCCGACATTGCGCCTGGTGCGCTACGCGATGGGTGACTTTGTACTGGATAATCTGGCCCCTGGCGAATGGCGTGATATCAGCACCTTAGTCTAGGCACTGTTATCATTTCCATAACTTCAAGTTAACAATTCCGGAGGATTGATGTTTAAACCGCATGTCACCGTAGCCTGTCTGGTCCAGGCTCAGGGTAAACTGCTCGTTGTTGAAGAACGGGTGAACGGCGTGGCAACCTGGAATCAACCTGCAGGTCATCTGGAAGCGGACGAAACCCTTCTGGAAGCCGCGCAGCGTGAACTCTATGAAGAGACCGGTATTGAGGCCGCTGTGGAGTATTTTATTGGTATTAACCAGTGGATTGCCCCCGATAATACGCCTTTTGTGCGGTTTCTGTTTGGTCTGGATCTGGACACCACCCTGCCCACCACGCCGCAGGACAGCGACATTGATTGCTGCTGGTGGCTGGCGCCAGAGCAGATACTGACGGCGTCTAACCTGCGTTCGCCGTTAGTGGCAGAGAGCGTGCGCAGATGGCAACAGGGCGTGCGCTACCCGTTAGACCTGATCAGCCCGTTCAACTGGCCGTTTCATGCAGGTGCGCACCCGACTTCAGCGTGATAGAATGCGCCGCCTGTTTTATTGTTTTGCGAGCTTGTGATGTCTGATAACTGCCAGAAAAAAGTGATCGTCGGGATGTCCGGCGGCGTCGATTCTTCCGTTTCCGCCTGGTTACTGCAACAGCAGGGCTATCAGGTAGAAGGCCTGTTCATGAAGAACTGGGAGGAAGACGATGGCGAGGAGTATTGTACCGCCGCTGACGATCTGGCGGATGCACAAGCCGTGTGCGACAAACTTGGTATTAAACTGCACAAGGTAAATTTTGCTGCAGAATACTGGGATAACGTCTTTGAGCACTTCCTTGAAGAGTACAAGGCGGGCCGCACGCCAAACCCCGATATCCTGTGTAATAAAGAAATTAAATTCAAAGCGTTTCTGGAGTTTGCCGCAGAAGATCTCGGCGCAGACTTTATTGCCACCGGACACTATGTCCGCCGTCAGGATATCGACGGGCGTAGCCATTTGCTGCGCGGCCTGGACGGTAACAAGGACCAGAGCTACTTCCTCTACACGCTCAGTCATGAACAAATTGCCCAGAGCCTGTTTCCGGTGGGCGAGCTGGAAAAACCCGAAGTGCGCCGCATTGCTGAACAGCTTGAATTAATCACGGCAAAGAAAAAAGACTCTACCGGCATTTGTTTCATCGGTGAACGCAAATTTCGCGAATTCCTGGCACGCTACCTGCCCGCTCAACCGGGTGAAATCGAAACCGTTGATGGCCAGATTGTCGGTGAGCACCAGGGGTTGATGTACCATACGTTGGGCCAGCGCAAAGGGCTGGGCATCGGCGGTATGAAAGAAAGCAAAGACGATCCCTGGTACGTGGTTGATAAAGATGTCGCGCGTAACCGCTTAATCGTGGCGCAGGGCGGCGATCATCCGCGTTTGATGTCGGTGGGCCTGATTGCTCAGCAGCTGCACTGGGTGGATCGTCAGCCGGTTAACGCCCCGCTGCGTTGTACGGTTAAAACCCGCTACCGCCAGACCGATATCCCCTGCGAGATTATTCCGCAGGGCGATGACAAAATTGAAGTGCGGTTCGACGAACCGGTTGCCGCGGTAACACCGGGGCAGTCTGCGGTGTTCTACCTTGGTGATGTCTGCCTGGGTGGCGGCATCATTGAAGAACGTTTGCCTTGGGTTGCCGCATAATACCGGCGCTAATAACGCGTAAACTGGAGTGACCGTGGCAAAAAACTATCAGGAAATTACCCTCGCGCTGGCGGGCATTTGCCAGGCTGCCCATCTGGTTCAGCAGCTCGCGAATCAGGGGCACTGCCAGCCTGAAGCGCTGACGGTTTCCCTGCGCAGCGTACTGGATCTTAATCCGACATCCACGCTGGCGGTGTTCGGTAACAATGAAGCCAACCTGCGCCTTGGGCTTGAAACCCTGATGGCGGTGCTGAACAGCAGCAACCGTAAAGGTGCCAGCGCCGAGCTGACCCGTTACACACTGAGCCTGATGGTGCTGGAGCGTAAGCTCAACGCCAACAAGCAGGCCATGACCACGCTGGCCCAGCGCATCAGCCAACTCGATCGCCAGCTGGCGCATTATGAACTGGAATCTGACACCATTCTGAGCGCGATGGCGGGCATTTATGTCGATGTCATCAGCCCACTCGGCCCACGTATTCAGGTCACCGGCTCGCCGGCCGTCCTGCAGAATTCCCTGTTACAAAGCAAAGTTCGCGCCACGCTGCTGGCCGGTATTCGTGCCGCCGTACTGTGGCAGCAGGTTGGCGGAGGCCGACTGCAACTGATGTTTTCGCGCCAACGCTTACTGCGCGAAGCCAAAGCCCTATTATCCCGCCTGCCACTGACTTACTAAGTCCGTGGGGCAAACACCGTTAAATAAATCAGGAGTTGCACTGATGGAATTATCCTCTCTGACCGCCGTCTCACCTGTCGATGGTCGTTACGGCGATAAAGTCAGCCCGCTGCGCGCGATCTTCAGCGAATTTGGTTTGCTGAAATTCCGCGTTGAGGTTGAAGTTCGCTGGTTACAAAAACTGGCTGCGACCGCAGAGATCAAGGAAGTTCCTGCATTTGATGCGGACGCAAACGCTTTCCTTGACGGAATCGTTGCCAGTTTCAGCGAAACGGATGCGGCGCGCATTAAAACCATCGAGCGCACCACCAACCATGACGTAAAAGCCGTTGAATATTTCCTGAAAGAAAAAGTCGCTGACGTGCCTGCACTGCATGCGGTGTCTGAATTTATTCACTTCGCCTGTACCTCTGAAGACATTAATAACCTGTCTCACGCCTTAATGCTGGAAACGGCGCGCCGCGATGTCATCCTGCCTTACTGGCAGCAGTTGATCGACGCAGTAAAAGGTCTGGCGCAGGAATACCGTGATATCCCTCTGCTGTCACGCACCCACGGTCAGCCCGCAACGCCCTCTACCATGGGTAAAGAGATGGCTAACGTGGCCTACCGCATGGAACGCCAACTGCGCCAGCTGTCGCAGATTGACGTGTTAGGGAAAATCAACGGTGCCGTCGGTAACTATAACGCCCACATCGCCGCTTACCCGGAAGCGGACTGGCATCAGCTGAGCGAAGAGTTTGTGACCTCGCTGGGCATTACCTGGAATCCTTATACCACCCAGATTGAGCCGCACGACTATATTGCCGAGCTGTTTGACTGTATCGCCCGCTTTAACACCATCCTGATCGACTTCGATCGCGATATCTGGGGTTATGTGGCGCTCAACCATTTCAAACAGAAAACCATTGCGGGCGAAATTGGTTCATCGACCATGCCGCACAAAGTTAACCCGATTGATTTTGAAAACTCAGAAGGAAATCTGGGCCTGGCAAACGCGGTGATGCAGCATCTGGCAAGCAAACTGCCGGTTTCACGCTGGCAGCGCGATCTCACCGACTCTACCGTCCTGCGTAACCTTGGCGTGGGCGTCGGTTATGCGCTGATCGCCTATCAGGCGACCCTGAAAGGCATTTCTAAGCTGGAAGTGAACCGCGATCGCCTGCTCGACGAACTGGATCACAACTGGGAAGTCCTGGCAGAGCCGATTCAAACCGTGATGCGCCGCTACGGTATTGAAAAACCGTACGAGAAACTGAAAGAACTGACCCGTGGCAAACGCGTTGATGCGGCCGGTATGCAGGCCTTTATCGACAGCCTGGCGCTACCGGAAGAAGAAAAAATTCGCTTAAAACAGATGACCCCGGCAAATTATATTGGCCGCGCGATACAGATGGTTGACGATCTGAAATAATATCCTCTTTGCAGACCGGTTCCCGCCGGTCTGCGTTAACCTGCTGTTTAGTTCATTTCGCATATACTTATTAAAATTCGTTTCGATCTGATGCTAAAGGAAATCCTATGCGTGTTCTGGTTGTGGAAGATAATGCCCTGCTGCGCCACCATCTTTCGGTACAACTGCGAGAAATGGGTCATCAGGTTGATGCTGCTGAAGATGCCAAAGAAGCCGATTATTTCCTCCAGGAACATCTGCCCGATATTGCGCTGGTTGATCTGGGATTACCCGACGAAGACGGCATGTCTTTAATTCGCCGCTGGCGCAATGACGCGGTGCGTCAGCCTATTCTGGTGTTGACCGCGCGTGAAGGCTGGCAGGCGAAAGTGGAAGCGCTGGAAGCCGGTGCAGATGATTATGTGACGAAGCCTTTTCATATTGAGGAAGTCGCCGCTCGTTTGCAGGCATTAATGCGCCGCAACAGCGGTCATGCCTCGCAGATTATTGCTATGGCCCCTTTTCAGGTCGATTTATCCCGTCGCGAACTCACCATTAACGACCATCCCGTTAAGCTGACCGCGTTTGAATATACGATTGTCGAAACATTAATTCGCAATGCCGGCAAAGTCGTGAGTAAAGATTCCCTCATGCTGCAGCTTTATCCCGATGCAGAATTACGTGAAAGCCACACGATTGATGTATTAATGGGACGCCTGCGTAAAAAAATTCTTGCGCTGCATTCTGATGAAGTTATCGCTACCGTTCGCGGCCAGGGCTACCGCTTTGATCTCTGATGATGTCGTGGTTTAAACGCTATCGCCCTGTCTCGCTGCGGACGCGCTTCTTACTGGCCTCCGCAGCCATTGTATTAATCCTCTCCCTTTCTTATGGCATGGTTGCGGTCATTGGTTACGTGGTGAGTTTTGATAAAACCACCTATCGCGTCATGCGCGGCGAGAGCAATTTATTTTTTACCCTGGCACAGTGGAAAGATAATAAGCTCACCATCGCCCAGCCTGAGCGCACCATGCTCAATTTCCCCACCCTGGTGTTTATTTACGATGAACATGGCAAGCTGCTCTGGCAACAGCGCGATGTGCCGGAAATTCGTGAAAAGATCCAACCCGAATGGCTGTTAAAGCCCGATTTTTATGAAATAGACACCAGCACCAGTACCAGCCGGGCCGCCATGGGCGATAACCTTAGCGCGCAGCAGCAGCTTCATGCCTGGGATAATGACGACGACGATCAGGACACCTTTACCCACTCGGTGGCGGTAAACCGTTATGATGCCACGACAAACCTGCCCGCCTTAACCATTGTGGTGGTCGATACCATTCCGCAGGAGCTTCAGCATTCCGATGTGGTCTGGTCATGGTTCAGCTATGTACTGGCGGCTAACCTGATTTTAATCATGCCGTTACTCTGGCTGGCGGCGCACTGGAGTTTGCGTCCGATTGGGCACTTAACGCTGCAGGTGCGCGAGCTGGAAACCGGGCAGCGTGAAAACCTGGACGATAATCCGCCGCAGGAGTTACGCTCGCTGGTGCGCAACCTTAACCTGTTGCTGACCAATGAGCGTCAGCGTTACACCCGCTACCGCACGACGCTGGCTGACTTAACCCACAGTCTGAAAACCCCGCTGGCGGTGTTACAGAGTACGCTGCGTTCGCTGCGCGGGGGTAAAGAGCTGACGGTGGAAAAGGCCGAGCCGATCATGCTGGAACAGATCAGCCGCATTTCGCAGCAGGTAGGATATTACCTGCACCGTGCCAGCATGCAGGCCGATCACAATCCCCTGCAGCGCGATCTGCATTCGGTATCAGGTTTGCTGGACAGCCTGTGTTCGGCCCTGAACAAGGTTTATCAGCGCAAAGGCGTGGAAATCACCCTGGATATCTCGCCGGAAACCACCTTTTTTGGCGACCAAAATGATTTTATGGAAGTGCTGGGTAACGTGTTGGATAACGCCTGCAAATACTGTCTGGAATTTATCGAAGTCAGCGCCCATCAAACCGAGCACGCCTTGCACCTTTATATTGATGATGACGGTCCGGGTATTCCTGAGAGCAAACGCGACATGATTTTTGTGCGCGGGCAGCGTGCGGATACCTTACGTCCCGGTCAGGGGCTGGGGCTGGCGGTGGTGCGCGATATTCTCGAACAGTACGCCGGTAAGGTTATCGCCTCCAGCAGTCCGTTGGGCGGTGCCCGCATGGAAGTGGTGTTTGAGCGTCAGGAAATGGAACATCGCCGCGAGTAGTTCAGGCTGTGGGCTGTTATACTGGCAGGTATTTACAGCCCTTAGCGGAATCTCTTTATGGATTATCAGCTCGATCTCAACTGGCCCGATTTTATTCAGCGTTACTGGCAAAAGCGCCCGGTGGTGCTGAAGCGTGGCTTCAAGAACTTTATCGATCCCCTCTCGCCTGATGAACTGGCGGGATTAGCCATGGAAAATGAGGTCGACAGCCGTCTGGTCAGCCAGCAAAACGGCAAGTGGCAGGTCAGCCACGGTCCGTTTGAAAGTTATGATCACCTCGGTGAAAACAACTGGTCACTGCTGGTACAGGCGGTGAATCACTGGCATGAGCCTTCCGCCGCGCTGATGCGTCCTTTCCGCTTTCTGCCGGACTGGCGTTTAGACGATCTGATGATCTCCTTCTCGGTACCCGGTGGTGGCGTTGGCCCCCACTTTGACCAGTATGATGTCTTTATCATTCAGGGCACCGGCCGTCGCCGCTGGCGCGTCGGGGAAAAAGTGCCGCTGAAACAGCACTGTCCTCATCCAGACCTGCTTCAGGTCGAGCCATTTGACGCCATCATCGATGAAGAAATGGAACCGGGCGATATTCTGTATATTCCACCGGGGTTCCCGCATGAAGGCTACTCGCTGGAAAATGCCCTGAATTACTCGGTCGGTTTCCGCGCACCAAGCGGGCGTGAGCTGATTAGCGGCTTTGCCGATTACGCGCTGGCCAATGAACTGGGCAGCCTGCGTTACAGCGATCCGGATGTGCCCACGCGTGATTGTCCGTCGCTGATTCTGCCGCAGGAGGTTGAAGGCCTGCGCAAGGTGATGCTGGATGTCGTGAATCAGCCGGAACACTTTGAGCAATGGTTAGGTGAGTTTATTTCACAGTCCCGTCATGAACTCGACGTGGCACCGCCAGAACCGCCTTACCAGCCGGATGAGATTTACGATGCGCTGCAGCAGGGTGATGTCCTGTCTCGCCTTGGCGGCTTACGTGTTCTGACGCTGGGCAATGCCGTTTATATCAACGGTGAACGTGTTGAGTGCGCGCATCCGGCCGTGATGACCGTGCTGGCACATAACCATGAAATCGCCCTTGCGGATCTGGGTGATGCGCTGGACGATCCTGCCGTGCTGGCACAGATCGCTGGCCTGGTGAACGCCGGTTACTGGTTTTTTAGCGCCGAATAAGCCCTCGTCCGTTGCAACGGATGTAAAGGCCGCGCTGTTCGATTCAGGACAGCGCGGCCTTTTTTATTCAGGCTTTTTTCTGTCCCGCCAGCTCGGCCAGACGGACAATCACATCCACCGACTGCGCCATAATATTCAGCGAGGCAAATTCATGTTTGCCGTGATAGTTGTAGCCACCGGTAAACAGGTTAGGACAAGGTAGCCCTTTCCATGACAGCGACGAACCGTCTGTGCCGCCACGAATCGGTTTCACCACCGGCTCGATGCCACAGTCGCGCATCGCCTGCAGCGCCAGCTCAATGATATGCGGGAAAGGTTCGACTTTTTCGCGCATGTTGCGATAGCTGTTGCTGATCTCCACGGTAACAGAGCAGTCCGGATGTAATCCCTTGTTAATGTCAGCCGCCACCTGTTGCAGCGTGTTTTTGCGCTGTTCGAAGGCTTCAGTATCGAAATCACGGATGATGTAGTGCATTTCAGCATGCTCGACGGTGCCCTTCATCTGATGCAAATGAAAGAAGCCCTCATAGCCGTCCGTGCACTCCGGTTTTTCGCCAGCAGGCAGCGCGGCATTGAAACGGGTTGCCAGCTCCAGCGCGTTAACCATCACGTTTTTAGCAGAGCCGGGGTGGACGTTATTACCGACCACTTTGACCAACGCCGAAGCGGCATTGAAGTTTTCGTATTCGAACTCGCCCACATCGCTGCCGTCAACGGTATAAGCCCAGTCAGCCGCAAAGCCTTCGACATCGAAATGCGATGTCCCACGGCCAATTTCTTCGTCCGGCGTAAAGGCGACACGAATCGCGCCATGCGGAATATCACTTTCTGCCAGCCGCGCCATCGCCGTCATAATCTCTGCAATACCGGCTTTGTCATCGGCACCCAGCAGCGTTTTACCGTCAGTGGTAATCAGCGTGTGTCCGATCAGCTTATGCAATACCGGAAACATCACCGGCGACAGCACTTCATCGCCATTCCCCAGAGCAATATCGCCGCCCCGGTAATTTTCGATAATCTGCGGATTGACATTTTTCGCGGTGAAATCCGGCGACGTGTCCATGTGTGAAATAAAACCGATAACCGGCGTTGGCCAGTCAACGTTTGCCGGTAATGTGCCCATCACACAGCAGTGATCGCTCAGGCTCACATCCACAAAGCCCAACGCCAGTAGCTCTTCCTGCAGCTGACGGGCCAGCATCCATTGCCCTTCGCTGCTGGGCACCTGACGCGCCTGAGGTTTCGCCTGAGTTTCCACTGCCACATAACGCAAAAAGCGTTCAAGTAATTGCTTCATATATCATCCTTAAAAATTGCCGCCAATTATTATTAACAGACGGGCAAGAGGTCGCGTTGCGTCAAATCATTATCGTTCAGGTTAGCCCTGCTGCGGCAAATTAAGAATGCCAACGGGCATAAAAAACCCTGCAATGGCTGTTTTTTTGCGGCACGTTGCTCAGGTTTTCCCTCGCCGCAGCCTGTTGAGTGCCAACTGTGCGAAAACAGGGGCGGTTGCACCGCGCGCAGAACGAGAGCTGAACAGGGACAGGTTAAGCACGGCGGAAACCGAATCATCGCGAGCGATAACAATATGATGCGGCGGTATCGCTGAGGCGAGCAGGAAAACAGAGAATGACGGAATGCTACCGGAAACGGAATAAACAGCGGGCTAACGGTCCGCTGTTTATTCCGTGGCGTGATGCTTTATTTGTGTAGCCCGTGCAACAGTTTATGTACAAAGGCAGGCACCACGTCGCTGGCCAGCCCATAGTGACTTTCGGCAAATTCATTGCCAACCAGGCTGGGCTCCAGGTTCAGCTCTACCGTATGGGCGCCCTGCAGTTTTGCCTCGTGGACAAACCCGGCGGCCGGATAGACATGGCCCGAGGTGCCAATGGCAATAAACAGGTTCGCCTGCTCCAGCGCCTGGTAGATCGCTTCCATGCCGAGCGGCATTTCACCAAACCAGACGACGTGCGGACGCAGCACCGAGGGAAACTGACAGCAGGTGCAGCGATCGTCTGGCGTCACATCCTCCTGCCAGTCGATAACCTGACCACTGCTGGCACAGCGCACTTTTAACAGTTCACCGTGCATATGCAGCACGCGGCTGTTGCCCGCGCGCTCGTGCAAATTATCGATATTCTGCGTGACCAGCAGAAAGTTATCGCCCAGCACCTGCTCCAGCTCGGCCAGCGCCAGATGGGCGGCATTGGGTTGAATTTCCGGCTGCTGTAACTGCTGGCGGCGAGCGTTATAAAAACGCTGGACCAGGGCCGGATCGCGCCGGAAGCCTTCTGGCGTGGCCACATCTTCAACCCGGTGTTCTTCCCACAATCCGTCGGCGGCACGAAACGTGTTGATGCCCGATTCTGCAGATATCCCAGCACCCGTTAAGACAACGATTCGCGGCAACGGGTGCGCCGCCAGCTCGGCCTGGCGATCGCGTTCGAAAATACGCTGACGAAAGCGCTGATGCACTTTCCGGCGCGTTTTCTTCAGGCGGGCAAGTCGTAAACGGCGACGAGGTGTACGCATAAAGTCTCCTGGTGCGGTCGCAAAAAAAAAGCCACCGCGGGTCAATATATTTAGGGCAATCGGGCCCGGTGATCGGTGTAACGTTAATTCGCCCTGCTGTCAGCGCGGATCAGTCATGCGACGCCCAGGGTGCCGCATGACGCGCTTACTGTCCGCTCAGCACGCGAGCGGGATCGATACGACTGGCGCGCCGCGCCGGATACCAACTCGCCAGCAGGCTTAGCACAATAGCGGTAATCAGCACCGAAAACACGTCCAGCCAGTGTAATTCAGACGGCAGGAAGTCGATGAAGTAGATATCGCCCGCTAACAAATGGTGACCGGTCAGGGATTCCAGCCCTTTCATCAGCGAAGTGAGGTTGAGCGCCACCAGCACGCCGACCACCACACCGCTTACGCTACCCAGTAAGCCTGCCAGCAGGCCGTACCAGATAAAAATGGCGCGGATCAGCCCGTCTTTGGCGCCCAGCGTGCGCAGTACGGCAATGTCGCTGCTCTTGTCTTTCACCGCCATAACCAGCGTGGAAACGATGTTGAAACAGGCAACGCCAATCACCAGCACCATCGCCAGATACATGATGGCGCGAATCATTTGGATATCGCGGTACATATAGCCGTAGGTGCCAATCCAGCTTTTGATATAGACGTAAGAGTGCGTCACTTCTCCGGCCGCCCGTACCAGTTTTGACGCCTGGAAGGGATCGTTCATTTTCAGGGCAATGCCGGTGACGCTGTCGCCCATATCCAGATATTGCTGTGCGTCAGCAAGCGGCACTAAGGCCAGGCTGTGATCCAACATGCCGCTCAGCTGCAGAATGCCGCTGACCTGCAGCCGGATACGCTTGGGCTGCAGGAGCTTATTATCACCATCATTATTCGGGATCATGATGGTGATCCAGTCGCCCTGCTTGACGTTAAGCGCCTGCGCAATGCCGCCACCCAGGATGATTTGCTTTTTACCCGGCGCAAAGGTCGACCAGGCATTGTCAGTGACAAACTGCGGAAGCGCGCTTAAACGCGGCTCCTGCGCGGGATCAACCCCTTTCACCTGCAGCGCTTCCATCTTTGCGCCACTTTCAATCAGTCCGGTAAAGTTAATGTAGGGTGCTGCCGCCGCAATGCCGGGAACCTGCTCAATGGGCGCAATCATCGACTGCCAGCGCTGAAAAGGCTGATTGACGGCTTCGATTTCACCGTGCGGCACGACGGCCAGAATGCGCTTGTTTAGCTCACGCTCAAATCCGTTCATGGCGCTGAGACCAATGATCAATACCGCCACGCCCAGCGCAATCCCGATGGTTGAAATAACGGAGATCAGTGAAACCATTCCTCCCCGACGGCGGCCACGGCTAAAACGCAGCCCTAACAGCAGCGATAACGACGATCCCATCAGACAGCTCCTGCAAGGATAATCCGGTCGCTTAACTGACCGTCACGCATCTCCATCTGCCGCGACATGCGTTTCGCCAGATGCAGATCGTGCGTCACCACCAGAAACGCGGTGCCCTGACGCACATTCAACTCACCTAAGAGTTCGAAAATAGCATCGGCGTTACGGGCATCCAGGTTACCGGTCGGCTCATCGGCCATGACCAGGCGCGGGCGGTTAACCAGTGCCCGGGCGATAGCCACGCGCTGGCGTTCTCCCCCGGAAAGTTCTGACGGGCGATGCGCCGCGCGATGTTCCAGCCCCACGGCCGCCAGCATCTCCCGCGCGCGTGTTTGCGCTTCGCCTTTGGTCACTTTGCCAATCAGTAACGGCATCGCGACATTTTCCAGCGCGGTAAAGTCCGGCAACAGATGGTGGAACTGATAGATAAACCCGAGTTCGCGGTTGCGCAGCTCCGCTTTGGCAGACGATGACATACCGTTCAGTGAGCGACCGTCAAACACCACTTCGCCCGAGGTGGGCGCATCCAGCCCGCCCAGCAGGTGCAACAAGGTACTTTTCCCTGAACCCGAACTGCCGACAATCGCCATCAGTTCACCGGGTTGCACATCAAAGGTCACATTGCGTAGCACGTCGGTCTGCACGCTGCCTTCCTGATAGCGTTTGCACAGGTCACGGCACTGCAACAAAGGAGAGTTACTCATAGCGTAAAGCCTCAGCGGGTTGGACGGCGGCGGCGCGCCATGAAGGGTAAAGCGTAGAAAGCAGCGCAATAATCATTGCACTAAAGGCGATAGTGACGACCTGCCACACGTTGATATCGACAGGCAGCGCCGCGCCATCCAGGAACAGGCCAATGACCGGCATCAGATGATTAAGCTGGCTGGCTAACAGCACGCCAAGCAGCGCACCGAGCAGCGTGCCGATAATGCCGGCGCTGGCACCCTGCACCATAAAGACGGCGACAATCTGACGACGGGTTAATCCCTGCGTTTGCAGGATAGCGACTTCGCCCTGCTTCTCCATAATCAGCAGGCCCAGCGAGGTAATAATGTTAAAGGCGGCAACGGCAATGATCAGGCTCAGCAGCAGCCCCATCATATTTTTCTCCATGCGCACGGCCTGGAACAGGTCCCCTTTGCGTTCGCGCCAGTCCTTCCACACCATGCCTGGCGGTAAGGCCTGCTGAGTGACGCTGTCAACCTGTAACGGTTTATCCAGCCACAGCCGCCAGCCGGTAATGTTCCCCGCCGGATAACGCATGATGCGTGAGGCATCCTGCTGATTAACCAGAATCTGGTAACCATCGACTTCACTGTTAGCCGCATAGGTTCCGGCAACGGTAAACAGACGCTGGCTCGGTACGCGGCCCATCGGTGTAAACTGACTGACGGACGGCACCATCAAGCGCAGCATGTCACCCCGTTTGACGCCCAGTTGCGAGGCCAGCTGTTCACCCAGAATCACCTTGTATTGCCCCGGCTGTAGCACGCTTTGCTGCGTGTTCACGAGGTAAGGCGTCAGCGGATCTTTTTCATCCGGCTGAATGCCTAACATCACGCCAACCGAAACGCTGTGTGAGCTTTGCAACACCACGTTCGCCGTGGTTAACGGCGCGATGCGGTTAATCCCCTTAAGCTTCAGGTCGGATGCCGGGAATTGTTGAGGATTAATGCTGCCTTTGTCGCTGGTCACCAGCGCCTGCGGCATCAGGCCCAGGATGTTGCCCTCAAGCTCTCGCTCGAAACCATTCATCACAGACAGCACAGTAATCATTGCCAGCACGCCAAGCGTGATACCAATGGTGGAGAGCCAGGAGACAAAGCGACCGAAACGGTCTGCAGCTCTTCCGCGCATGTAGCGCAGACCGATAAATAGCGCGACAGGTTGATACATGGAATCCAATGTACAGTTGCTGGAAAATAAGTAGAGAGGATGATAAAGGAGCGGCTCACTTTATGAAACCTCTAACCCTCTGAGTCTGCTGCAAAGTTGTATCAGAATAGGTTATCAGCGGGTTGATGCACAGGATTAGCCTATAAAGATGATGTTAATCGTACGATGATGCAGCGTGAGAGCCGATATAATCATTACCGTAAAGAGATGACGGCAATGAACGTTACTCTGATGTACCCGTTTGACTTTCCTGCGAACGTTGTTCGCAAAAAAGATTTACACACAGCAACCCTTTAGTCACGCCTGCTTTAAGGCGAAGCGGTAGAAAAAATCTCCCGCAGAGGTGATCCCCATGGCGTATTATGGAATGATTACGCCCTGGTAAAAATGGAGCAACCTCGAGATCTCATGTCCGAACCGACTCGCTATACCCTGCCCGTGAAATCTGGCGATCACCGCCAGCTCGGCCAGCTGACTGGCGCTGCGCACGCGGTTGAGTGTGCCAGCATTACCGAGCGCCATGCTGGTCCGGTGTTAATGATCACACCTGATACACAAACCGCCCTGCATCTGCTGGACGAGATCCGTCAGTTTACCGACTTGCCGGTCGCGCATCTCGCGGACTGGGAGACGCTGCCCTACGACAGCTTCTCGCCGCATCAGGACATCATTTCGGCACGCCTTTCCACCCTGTACCAACTGCCCACCCTGCAGCGCGGCATGCTGATTATGCCGGTGAACACGCTGATGCAGCGCGTTTGTCCGCACAGCTACCTGCACGGTCATGCACTGGTCATGCAACAGGGCCAGAAACTGTCACGCGATCGCCTGCGCGATCAGCTTGAGCAGGCGGGTTATCGCCATGTGGATCAGGTGATGGAGCACGGTGAGTACGCAACCCGTGGTGCTTTACTCGATCTGTTCCCAATGGGCAGCGAGCAACCTTACCGCATTGATTTCTTCGATGACGAAATCGACAGCCTGCGCCTGTTTGACGTCGACAGCCAACGCACGCTGGAAGCCGTTCCCGCGATTAATCTGCTGCCGGCTCATGAATTTCCCAGCGATAAGAACGCCATTGAGCTGTTCCGCAGCCGCTGGCGTGAAATTTTTGATGTGCGCCGTGAGGCCGAGCATGTTTATCAGCAGGTGAGCAAAGGCACCCTGCCCGCCGGTATCGAGTACTGGCAACCGCTGTTCTTTGAACAGCCTTTACCTTCGCTGTTTAGCTATTTGCCCGACAACACCCTGATTGTTAACTGCGGTGATCTGGAAGGCGGGGCAGAACGATTCTGGAATGATGCCAACGCGCGCTATGAAAATCGCCGTGTTGACCCCATGCGTCCGCTACTTGAGCCTGCCACGCTGTGGCTGCGCCCGGATGCATTAATGGGCGAGCTGAAAGCCTGGCCGCGCATCCGTATGACCCACGACGTTCTGCCAGCGAAAGCCGCCAATACCAACCTTGGTTATGAATCCCTGCCGGATTTATCGGTTCAGGCGCAGGCGAAAGCCCCGCTGGATAACCTGCGCCAGTTCCTGGAGCAGTTCAGCGGCGGTGTGGTGTTCTCCGTGGAAAGCGAAGGTCGCCGCGAAAGCCTGCAAGAGCTACTGGCGCGGATTAAAGTGCGCCCCAAGCCGATTCATCATCTGAATGAAGTCAGCGCTGGGCAGCATACCCTGATGATCGGTGCCAGCGAGCGTGGCTTTGTGGATACACAAGGCAACCTGGCGCTGATTTGTGAAAGCGATCTGTTGGGCGAGCGCATCATCCGTCGCCGTCAGGATACGCGTCGCACCATTAATCCGGACATATTGATCCGCAACCTTGCGGAGCTGCACCCCGGTCAGCCTGTGGTGCACCTTGAGCATGGCGTGGGCCGCTATATCGGCATGACCACGCTGGAAGCGGGCGGCATACAGGCGGAGTACCTGATGCTCTCCTACGCCAACGATGCCAAGCTGTATGTGCCGGTTTCCTCGCTGCACTTAATCAGCCGCTATGCGGGCGGTGCCGATGAAAACGCGCCGCTGCATAAGCTGGGCAGTGATGCCTGGTCACGCGCCCGCCAGAAAGCCGCCGAGAAAGTGCGTGACGTCGCCGCCGAGCTACTGGATATTTACGCGCAGCGCGCGGCAAAAACCGGCTATGCGTTTAAGCACGACCGCGAGCAGTACCAGCTCTTCTGCGAAAGCTTCCCGTTTGAAACCACGCCCGACCAGGCCCAGGCCATCAATGCCGTGCTGAGCGATATGTGCCAGCCGCTGGCGATGGATCGTCTGGTGTGCGGCGATGTGGGCTTCGGTAAAACGGAAGTGGCTATGCGCGCCGCCTTCCTGGCGGTGGAAAACAATAAGCAGGTTGCCGTGCTGGTGCCGACCACGCTGCTGGCGCAGCAGCACTATGATAACTTCCGCGACCGTTTCGCCAACTGGCCCGTGCGTATCGAAATGCTGTCCCGCTTTCGCAGCGCCAAAGAGCAGAATCAGATATTGCAGGAAGCCAGCGAAGGCAAGATCGATATTCTTATCGGCACCCATAAGCTGCTGATGAGCGATATCAAGTGGCACGATCTGGGCCTGCTGATTGTGGACGAGGAGCATCGGTTCGGCGTTCGCCACAAAGAACGCATTAAGGCGATGCGCGCCGATGTCGATATCCTGACGCTGACCGCCACGCCCATTCCGCGTACGCTGAATATGGCGATGAGCGGGATGCGCGATCTGTCCATTATTGCCACACCGCCCGCGCGCCGGCTCGCGGTAAAAACCTTTGTGCGGGAATATGACGATCTGGTCATCCGTGAGGCGATTCTGCGTGAAGTCCTGCGTGGCGGGCAGGTTTATTACCTGTATAACGATGTCGAAAATATTGAGAAAGCCGCTCAGCGGCTGGCGGAACTGGTGCCAGAAGCACGGGTTGCCATCGGTCATGGGCAAATGCGCGAGCGCGACCTGGAGCGGGTGATGAACGACTTCCATCATCAGCGTTTCAATGTCCTGGTGTGTACCACCATCATTGAAACCGGTATTGATATCCCAACCGCCAATACCATTGTGATTGAGCGTGCCGACCACTTCGGGCTGGCGCAGCTGCACCAGTTGCGCGGGCGCGTAGGCCGCTCACACCATCAGGCTTATGCCTGGCTGCTGACCCCGCACCCAAAAGCCATGACGACCGACGCGCAAAAACGTCTGGAAGCCATTGCCTCACTGGAGGATCTGGGCGCAGGCTTTGCACTGGCCACGCACGATCTGGAAATTCGTGGTGCCGGGGAACTGTTGGGTGAAGAGCAAAGTGGTCAGATGGAAACCCTGGGCTTTTCACTCTATATGGAACTGCTGGAAAATGCGGTTGATGCCCTGAAAGCGGGTCGGGAACCGTCACTGGAAGATCTCACCAGCAACCAGACGGAAGTCGAATTGCGGATGCCCGCGCTGCTGCCGGAAGACTTTATTCCGGACGTCAACACTCGCCTGTCACTGTATAAACGCATTGCCAGTGCCGAAGCAGAAGATGAGTTGCAGGAGCTGAAGGTAGAAATGATTGACCGCTTCGGGCTGCTGCCCGATCCGGCCCGTAATCTGCTGGATATCGCTGTATTGCGGATGAAAGCCAAGGCTCTTGGCGTGCGTAAAATCGAAGCCAGCGATAAAGGTGGCTATTTCGATTTCGCGCCGCAGAACTGCGTGGACCCGGCCTGGCTGATCGGCCTGCTGCAAAAAGATGCGCGGCAGTGGAAGCTTGAAGGCCCGACGCGCCTGCGCTTCACCCGTGAACTGGCAGAACGCAAGGTGCGGATGGAGTGGGTGCAGTCGTTTATGTCCCAGCTAATGGAAAACCGTATCGCCTCCTAGCCCGCCACATGGCGAACAGCACCGCAGTGCGTGCATAAAGCCGCCTTAATCAAAGGCGGCTTTTTTTTGCCTGAATTCCCGCGTAGTTATTGAGCCTGTGCGGCTTTCACAGAAATTGCGCGTGTGAGGCGCTGCCCGAATCTTCTTTATCGGGCCAGCGGCGGGGCAAACTGCAGCGCACCTGCGATACGGTTCCAGGCATTGATGGCCCCAATTGCCGAGGTCAGGAACATCACCTCCTGCGGCGTAAACAGGCTGCTGACGTTATCGTACAACGCGTCCGGCACCGGCTGTTGTGACATGAGGGTTAATGCTTCGGTCCATGCCAGCGCCGCCGCTTCACGCTCGGTGTAAATGCCAGCATCACGCCACGTCGCCACCAGATCGATTTTGGCCGCAGCCAGCCCTGTTTTACGCGCTATGTTGAGATGAAACTGCAGGCAAAAGGCACAGCCATTAAGCTGTGACGCCCGGATCTTAATCAATTCAGTCAATGACTTATCCAGGCCAGCGTTGTCAACCGCCTTGCCCAGCATGCTCAGGGCAGCGACAACCTCCGGCGCCGCCCGCTCAAACGTGGACCAGTTACTTCGATTGTGAGAATGCGATGTCATAAATAATCCTGTCTGTTAATATAAGAACTCGAACAACAATATAAGAGTTCTTATATTATGCGCAAGTCAGGATCGCACAATCTGCCGCTGCCAGGCCCCGGAGAAGGTATGCGAGGCACGAAAGGCCACATTGGCTACCTGCTCCGCCAGGCACATGCTGTTCACAAGATACGGATGGAAAATGCCTTAAAAGCCACCGGCCTTACCCTGCCCCAGTTTTCGGTACTGACCATGCTCGCCGCCTATCCGGGCGCATCGGGCGCGGAACTGGCCCGGCTGTCGCTACTGACGCCGCAGACAATGAGTGTGATTGTCAGCAACCTTGAGCGGGCAGGCATGATCCACCGTCGTCCTCACGACGAGCATGGCCGAATCCAGATCATTGGTCTTACGGATGACGGATTGCAGGTGCTGGCACGCAGTAAAGCCGCCGTGCAGTCGGCAGAGGCCGGTTTGCTGTCCGGATTGTCCCCTGAGGATGAGGTGGCCGTGCGGCGCTGGCTGGTAAACGTTGCGACCTTGCCGACTAAAGAGGAGTGAAGGCTGTGTTATCCCGGCTGATCCCGCTTCGGCTCATCGCAGAACCGTGCTGGCAACGGTTTTTTAACGCGCCGTCAGGCTGGCGAATCAGGCAACCTTTTCGGTTAACGCACAATCCTCAGCCATAAAACAAGCGCATCCAGGGATGCGCTTTTGAGTTTCATACTGTGCTGTGTGACCGCAATGCGGCAATCTTTGCCCTTGTCCCTTATGCTTTATCGCCGTTCAGGATTAACTGTCCGTTACGGTCTACCGGGATACGCGTACCGGGATCGTTTTCCATCCGGATTTTACCCTGCTGGTCGCCGATCTTGTAGGTGACGTCATAGCCCAGCATTTTTTCTTGTTTGTCGTATACGGTTTTACAACGCTGTTCAGAGGTCGTGTAAGTATCACGATCCTGCATACCGCTCTGAACCTGGTTGCCCGCATAACCGCCCGCAAGCGCACCGGCTACCGTTGCGACGTCGCGTCCACGACCGCCGCCGAGCTGATGGCCCAGAACACCACCGGCTACCGCACCCAGTACTGAACCGGCGATACGGTTTTCATCCTGAACCGGACGACGGTGCGTCAGCGTCACGTTACGACACTCCTGACGCGGTTGTTTAATCGATTCTTTAATAGGTGTTGCTGACAGCACCTGTGCGTATTGAGGACCGCGATCAAACACGTTAATGCTTGCTACGGCGGCAACACCCAGTGCCGCTGCCACGCCAATACCGATACCCGCTAACATTGATTTATTCACAGGAAGTTCCTCCTGAAAGTGTTACCGCGCATTCCTGCCGCTGGGATATCCCTTACAGCTCTGGCAGAACCGACGTGCGCGACTCGCCGTTTGGTTGAGATAAGTTTTACAGATGTAAAGCTTTTGCAATATCAGATAATGGGAAGAAAATCGTGCAGGAGGGCTTAGTGCCACCTTTTAGGAGAGTTCTGAGCAGTCGATAGAGGCTAAAATACCGCGCTGATTTCATTATTTTCAGGAAAGTTAATAGTGAAATCAGCGGGTTAAAAACAATCTTACTGATGCGTTTAGTGAAGTTTCAAACGGGGACGAATGACCCGGTTAAGGCTGCCTACCACCATCATCAGCCCGGTTTTGATATAGCCGTGCAACGCCACCTGGTGCATACGGTAGAGAGAGATATAGACGAACCGGGCAATGCGCCCTTCTATCATCATGGAACCTCGCATCAGATTGCCCATCAGACTTCCAACGGTGCTAAAGCGTGACAGGGACACCAGCGAACCATGGTCTTTGTAGACATACGCTTTAAGTGGCTTGCCCTGATACTGCAACAGGATGTTATGCAGCGCACAGGAAGCCATCTGATGAGCGGACTGGGCGCGCGGCGGCACAAATCCCCCACCGGGTAAGGCGCAGGAGGCGCAATCGCCGATAGCGTAGATATCTTCATCCAGGGTGGTCTGGAGCGTCTCTTTCACCACCAGCTGGTTGATGCGGTTGGTTTCCAGTCCGCCGATCGCTTTCATAAAGTCAGGGGCTTTTATGCCCGCCGCCCAGACCATTAAGTCCGCTTCGATAAACTCGCCGCTTTTGGTATTCAGGCCCAACTTTTCCGCGCTGGTCACCATCGTTTGTGTCATTACGCGCACGCCAAGTTTGGACAGCTCCTGATGTGCCGCGGACGAAATGCGCGGCGGCAGGGCTGGCAGAATACGTTCGCCCGCTTCCACCAGCGTGACGTTCAGCGCCTCACTACCCAGCGCTTTGTAGCCGTAGCTGTGCAGTTGCTTAACCGCATTGTGCAGTTCTGCCGAGAGTTCAACGCCGGTTGCGCCTCCGCCGACAATGGCAATGTTAACCTTCTCTACCGCACCTTCGCTGGCAGAGAATTTCAGGAACAGGTTGAGCATTTCATTATGGAAACGGTGCGCCTGCTGCGGGCTGTCGAGGAAGATGCAGTGATCTTTAACGCCCGGCGTGCCGAAGTCGTTTGAGGTACTGCCCAGCGCCATCACTAACGTGTCGTAAGCCAGCTCGCGCTCAGGCACTAACACTTCGCCCTGAGCGTTGACGACTTCGGCCAACTGGATGACTTTTTTCTCACGGTTGATATTGGTCAACGAGCCCAGTTGGAACTGAAAACCGTGGTTACGGGCATGCGCCAGATAGCTCAGGGCATCAATGCCTTCATCCATTGATCCGGTCGCCACTTCGTGCAGCAGCGGCTTCCACAGATGGCTGTGGTTACGGTCGACCAGGATAATCTCGGCTTTCTTTTTACGTCCCAGCTTATGCCCTAACTGCGTGGCCATTTCCAGGCCGCCGGCACCACCGCCCACAATGACAATTTTCTTAACAGATGTAGTCAACAAAGACCCCCTTAAATTGTGAACCAAAAGTTAATCAATGGTTAAATTAAACCTTAATAAACATAGGGTTGGCGACATAATTTCGCTATCTGCAGGCAGAATAGCATGGCGGGCAGAGCGGAGCCTCAGAAAATTGATGTACATCAAATTTAGCAGACAGTTCCTGGCAGAACCGGTCAGATGATCGGGCACCGCCTGGGTGCCTGATACGTTAATCCGCAGTTTTGAAGGCTTTCAGACGTTGCAGATGCGGCGAGATGTTGCGGAACTTGTGGCTTTCGCTTTCGTCCCAGACAATCGGATAGTAAGGATCTAACAAGGCAGCGGTGCGCTGGCTGTCGAGAAGCTCATCATGGCGGGATAAAATCGTCAGGCAGCGGTCACGGTTGCGTTCACGAAAGTCACTCACGCACTTGGTGGCGATATCCTGGTACTCTTCCGGCCGGTCTATTTTGCCTTCCATGTTTTCATGTGGGAACAGATTGGGATTGAAAACGGCCTGGCGAATCGCACATAAAAAACCAATTCGCTCTGACCAGTATCCGCCCAGTCCGACACCACAGATAAGCGGGCTTGGGTCATCGCTCAGGCTGAGGATTTTATCGGTTTCTTTGAGCAGAAACTGCATGTCATGTTTGGGATGACGCGTACTGTAACTAATGAGCCTGACATCGGGGTCAATAAACTGCAGTTGCAGCACTTTTTCATGGTTGCCCGGACTTGAGGAGTCAAAACCGTGGAGATAAATAATCATGGTTATCCTTAAGGGTCATCATGCCGGGCAACCTGTGTTTACCGCCTGGCGTTACAAGGCTGCTTTATGCGCCAGCCAGCGTTCCTGCAGTGCACTCAACTGCTGTGCATTGTGTTTCCAGCGGCTACTGGCCTTCAGGCTGTCCCGGCTAAAGGTGCCCCGATGGTACAACTGCACAACCGGTTCCGCCTCGATCAAGGTCAAATTATCCATTACGCTCACCGCGCCCTGGCGATCGTTACAGACCAGAATCATGTCGCAGCCAGCAGACAGCGACTGCTGTGCACGTTCAGCATAGCTGCCCATTACCGCCGCGCCTTCCATTGAGAGATCGTCAGAGAAAATCACGCCCTTGAAACCCAGCTCCTGACGTAGCACCGTTTTCAGCCAGTAAGGCGAGCCGCTGGCAGGCAGCGGATCGGCTTCTGTATAGATCACATGCGCGGGCATAATGGCGTCCAGCGCCTGTTCACTAATCAGCGTGCGGAATATCGCCATGTCGTGCTCACGCAGTACGGCTTCACTGCGGTCATCACGCGGCGTCTCTTTATGGGAATCTGCGCTGACCGCCCCGTGACCGGGAAAATGCTTCCCGGTGGTTTTCATCCCCGCCTCATGCATACCGGCAATAAAACGTCGCGCCATCGCCAGCGCAATAGCCGGATCTTCATGGAAAGCGCGGTCGCCGATGGCGGCGCTGATATGGCCGATGTCCAGCACCGGGGCAAAGCTGATATCAATATCCATGGCGATCATTTCGGCCGCCATCTGCCAGCCAGCCTGCTGAGCCAGCTCGCCTGCCGTGGTCATATCATTGAGCGCCGCAAAAGACTGCATGGCTGGCAACTGAGTAAAACCGTCACGAAAACGCTGTACGCGTCCGCCTTCCTGGTCCACCGCCACCACCAGACGTGTGTGCGAGGCCGCACGAATCTGACGCACCAGTTCCGCCAACTGAGCGGGATCGTGATAGTTACGGGCGAACAATATCAGTCCCCCCACCAGCGGATGGCGGAGGATCTCGCGCTCTTCTGCATCCAGTTCGAAACCTTCAACGTCCAGCATTAAGGGGCCGGGAAAACGTGTTGTCATAACCTGAATCCTGTCTCTCGGCGTAACGCCGTTAAATCTGTGACCAGCTCTGTTGAGCCAGCTGTTGTAAATGCTCATCGCCACTCTGTTCAGCGCGCAGTTGGTACCAACTGGCCATTAACAGATGCAGCCAGGGCTGCCAGCGTGAAACCTGCCGCTGCAGTGAGGCCAGCGGTAACTGCATGAGCGCCGCATAGTCACGCAGCCAGTAGAGCTGTTGAGTCGGGTCCGACAAACAGACGGCGGCCAGCTCAAGCGCCACATCGCCGTCTGCGGCATATTCCCAGTCAATGAGGTGCAGCCCCTGTTCTGACTGAATCAGGTTAGCGGGATGCACGTCCATATGCAGAGGAGCAAGCCGTAATGGCCGCGGCTCGCCTTGCTGCGTTAGCCGTTGTAGCTGACGCAGCCAACGATGATGTCGCTGCTGGCAACGCTGCCAGTATTGCCAGAGCAAGGGCAACAGAGATAAACGATAACCGGTGAGCGGCTGCTGATGAAGCTGTTGCAGTAGCGCAAGGACCTGACGCCGCCCGGCACGAAACCCGGCATCGCTCATGACCTCGCCCTCCTGCCAGGGCAGAATAATGCCATGGCGGTTGGCTGCCAGCGGAGCCTGCACCAGACCGCTGGGCCGTAATTTACGCAGTAGCCGCCCTTCGCGCTGGCGATTAACAAAAGGTATCGGCGGCTGTGGCGCCGGACGGAGAAGACGTCGTCCCTGCTGAGTGACGATGTGACAGCTCTGCCCGGTTAATCCCGCTAACGGCGTTACAGTGACCTGTTGCTCACCGATGGTTGCCGTGATCAGTTGCAGAAACGCCGCATTAATTCTGGGCGACACCGTCACCAGACCAGATAATTTCGCCCGTCTGTACCAGCATGAGCTGCATCTGTAAGGTCGGTGCTTTTACGTCGCCCTTCGCCGTGCTGTACAGCACGTACTGTGCGTTCAGGTTACGGGCCAGGCCAATCGCTTTACTGCGCGAGTTCAGGCTGTCGTCCGGCGACAGCCCCAGCGTTTGTTTCGCCTGCGCCAGTTGTTCTGATGACACCAGGCTGAACTTACCGTTGTTATTCAGCGCGTTCTGAATAGCGCTCGTTGCCTTTTCACCCTGCAACGCACCATTGGTGCTGTTTTTGATGCGATCGACCAGTAACACGCTGCCCGGTGTAACGGTGGCGGCACGAACCATCTGCGCAACCAACGGCTCAACGCTGGCATCCCAGTTAATGGTCACCAGCTTAGGCGGTTGTGGAACAGGTTGCGGTTGCTGTACCGGTTGTTCCGGCTGAGGAACAGGCTGAACCGGCTCCACAGGCTGAGTGGGTTCAACGGGGGCAGGTTGCTGCTGTTTTAGCACGCAGCCAGAAAGAATAAGCGCCATCAACAGCGCGCCAGTACGATTAACACTGCGAATCACGTAACAGTCCTCAGAGATAGATATAGAGACGAACCTTGCTGGCCGTCAGGTTACCCAGTTGTGAGACGGCAGCAATGCTTCCGTTCGGGGGAACCGTGACGATCTGTGCGGGTTCACGCGGCGTTATTTCAAGCCCTTTGTCGTCGTACCAGTAATAACGATAATGCACAACCACCGGCGTTTCACGCTGATTGTAGAGTACGCTGCTGGCGCGTTTCTGACCGTCGTGGTCATCCAGCGTCGGCTCGTCAGTAATAATGCCCGCCGAGAGCACCGAGGACTCCATCACCAGCGACTGCGACGTATTAATCATCGGTTTATCGCTGCTGCAACCGGTAAGGCTCAGCAGCACAACAGGCAGGCAGATCAACCATGAACGCATAGCAAGGTTCCCTTAAGGGATCAGTGTGACAGCATCGGGCCAAGCGGCTTGCCGCCCACCAGATGCATGTGGATATGGTAAACTTCCTGACCGCCATGTTTATTGCAGTTAACGATCAGGCGATAGCCCTGCTCGTCAATGCCTTCTTCACGGGCTATCTTTGCGGCAGCCGTGAACATCCTTCCCAGTGCCTGCTCGTGTGCCGCCTCAACATCATTGGCGGTCGGAATCAGGATATTGGGCACAATCAAGATATGCGTGGGCGCCTGAGGTGAAATATCACGGAAGGCCGTGACCAGTTCATCCTGATACACCACGTCGGCGGGAATTTCACGACGGATAATTTTACTGAAAATCGTTTCTTCAGCCATAGAGCAATTCCTTTAGCCTGGAGGGTAATACCTCAGTATGCGGGAGAAATTCGTTTTCTTTCAACCTCAGGCTGTTTTTTCTTATACCAACTGGCTGTGTTTAACGCATTCCGCGGTTTGCCTGGGCGCGAAAACTATTTCCCCCCTTTTCTTACCGCCTTCCGCCCTAATTTTCACACTTTCTTTTATTGCCTGCCTGGCCGCTTATTGCTGTCGCGCAGATGGACAGCGATACACAGCAAAATGCGGCGCGGGTGGAAGAAACGGCGACGGCGACCGCAAATTTGCAGCTGTTATCGGACCCGCTGTTGCAGACCACGGCAAAATTTGTGACTCGCGAAGCCCTCTGATGCCTCTGAGAGCCGCTTAGCACGGCCTTCTTTCAGATCCTCTATCCAAATGGCAAAAAAAACCGTGTTGAGCAGTGACTCAACGCGGTTATCGCGGTGCAAAACGGCGCTATGCCTTTTTACATACTACGGATGTAATCATCCATATCGGTTTTCAGGTTGTCGGATTTTGTGCCGAAAATCGCCTGAACACCTGAACCTGCCACCACGACGCCACGCGCACCGAGGTTTTTTAGTTCAGTTTGATCCACTTTGCTCACATCAGCGACGCTGACGCGCAGACGCGTGATACAGGCGTCAAGGTTAGTGATGTTCTCTTTACCACCGAATGCAGCCACCAGTTTGCCCGCCATTTCACCGCCGGTCGCTGAAGAAGACTGTTCGCTTGCGCTGTCTTCACGTCCTGGCGTTTTGAGGTCCAGCTTAACAATCAGGACACGGAAAACGGTGTAGTAAATTGCGGCATAAATCATACCGACGATAGGGAACAGCCAGATTTTGCTGCTGTTACCACTGAGGACGATAAAGTCGATCAGACCGTGCGAGAAGCTGGTGCCATCACGCATACCGAGCAGGATACAGATAGGGAATGCCAGACCTGCCAGAAGCGCGTGAATGACATACAGGATTGGCGCAACGAACATGAACGAGAACTCGATTGGCTCGGTAATACCGGTCAGGAACGAGGTCAGCGCAGCGGAGATCATGATACCGCCCACTTTGGCACGGTTCTCAGGTTTGGCGGAATGCCAGATAGCAATCGCCGCGGCAGGCAGGCCGTACATTTTGAACAGGAAGCCACCGGAAAGTTTACCCGCAGTCGGATCACCCGCCATATAGCGTGGGATATCACCGTGGAATACCTGACCTGCGGCATTGGTGTACTCACCAATCTGCATCTGGAAGGGAACGTTCCAGATATGGTGCAGCCCAAATGGCACCAGCGCACGCTCAACTACGCCGTAAATACCAAATGCCACAACCGGGTTTTGGTACGCCGCCCACTGGGAGAAGTCCTGAATCGCGGAACCGACCGGAGGCCAGATAAACGACAGTACCAGACCCATCGCAATCGCCGCCAGACCGGAGATAATCGGTACAAAGCGCTTACCGGCAAAGAAGCCCAGATATTCAGGCAACTTAATGCGATAGAAACGGTTGAACATATACGCGGCAATGGAGCCGGCAATAATGCCGCCCAGCACCCCGGTATCGGCAAGGTGTTTCGCCTCAATTTCCGCCGCAGGAAGATGCAGCACTAAAGGTGCCACCACCGCCATGGTTTTCACCATGATGCCGTAAGCGACAACCGCGGCCAGGGCTGAAACCCCGTCGTTGTTGGTAAAGCCCAGTGCCACGCCAATGGCGAAAATCAGGGGCATATTGGCAAAGACCGATCCACCCGCTTCCGCCATGACATGCGAGACCACCGTAGGTAACCAGCTGAAATTGGCTGAACCCACACCTAATAAAATACCGGCGATCGGCAGAACCGATACCGGTAGCATTAGCGATTTACCAACTTTTTGTAAGTTGGCAAAAGCGTTTTTAAACATAGCGTGAAACTCCTGAGTATGTGTGCGTTTTTCGCGCAGCGCGCGTGGTAAAGAGGGAGGTGCTTTACCGGTTGGCGTTATCCGCCATTTTGATTTATTACGAAGGGTAAAATAAATTACCCTTCGTTACTTTGACGGCTATCACGTTTCGCAAATCAGAACGCTAAAGCACGTAACAATAGTGATTTTATTGAGTATTTTTCAGGCAAAAAAATTGACCCTGTATGAAAAAAACAGGGTCAACCAATAATATTTCGTATTTATTACAGCACCTGAAATAAATCAGGATGCGCTGGTCAGGCGGCTCATTGGAATATGAAACAGCTCAGAGAAGTTCCGGGTGGTGGTTGCCGCTAAGGTTTCAATGTCCACGCCCTTTAGCACCGCTAAATAGTCAGCAACATCTCGCGTGTAAGCAGGCTGGTTCTCTTTACCCCGGTACGGCACGGGGGCCAGATAAGGGGAATCCGTTTCGACCAGAATGCGATCGAGCGGTACATAGCGCGCCGCGTCACGAATCTGCTCTGCATTGCGGAAAGTAACAATGCCTGAGAAGGAGATGTAGAAACCCATATCCAGCAGCTTTGCCGCTGTCGCCTGATCTTCCGTAAAACAGTGTAGTACACCGCCACAACGTTCGACCTGTTCTTCCTTCAGGATGGCCAGCGTGTCTTCACGTGCATCACGCGTATGCACGATAATGGGCTTGTTCAGCGCAATCCCGGTACGGATGTGTTCACGAAACGAGCGCTGCTGCTGCGCTTTGGTTTCCTGCTGATAGTAGTAATCCAGCCCGGTTTCGCCCAGCGCAACCACCTGAGGGTCGGCGGCCAGACGACGGAATAACTCAACATCATACGGCGCTTCCTGGTTCAGAGGATGCACGCCGCAGGAGAGCGCGATATTTTCACGCTCGCCTACCAGCGCTTTCAGGGTGCTAAAGCCGGGTAAGGTCGTGGCAATCGCCAGCATAAACCGGACGTCACGCGCCGCCGCTTTGGCAATAACATCATCGAGATCGTGATGGTTTTTTTCATAATCCAGGCCATCGAGATGACAATGGGAATCAACAATAAACATATTTTTCTCAGTAAATTAGCCAGGTACGTGGGGCTTCAGATGGTCCGCCCAGCTCAGTAACCGGTCAGTTAACAGGAGTTCACGATTCACTGCCGTAACCTGTAACAACGTTTCACGGCAGCGCATCCAGTCATGGGCGCTGTTATTGAGCGCCGTTTGCGAGAAATGCTGCGCCAGCATCGCCACCACGTCCTGGCGATCCACGTTGGTGAGCCACTGGCTCGCGCCCTGTTGCCATTTCATCGCATCCAGTATTAATGACAGCAGCCAGCCGATACGCGCCGCACCGTTGTCAGCGTTCAGCGCTGGCAGCAGTTGCAGAATGTCCTGTTGCAGGGCACTCGCCAGGGAATCGCACAGTTTTTGCCGTGCCTGCCAGAGTCCGTCTTCCAGCAGGGCCAGCGCCGCGCCAGGTGCACCGGCGCTCAGTCGCAGCGCCGCCAGTAAGTTCGCCTCATCATGCGCGCCTTGCTTTCTGAGCCAGGCCAGACTCACGTTTTCGTCCGGCGGTGGCAACGTCAGCACCATGCAGCGGCTTCGTAGCGTGGCCAGCAGGCGGGACGGTTCCCGGCTGCTTAAAAAAAACCAGCTATTCGCCGGCGGCTCTTCCAGGGTTTTCAGTAAGGCATTGGCCGCCGCTTCACTGAGCTGTGCCGCATCCGGTAGCCATACCACTTTGGCCCCGCCCTGCTGCGCATAGTGATACATTTTTTCCGTTACCTGACGCACGGCATCAATGCCCAACGTGGCTTTGCCTTTTTCTGCTTCCAGCCGGTACCAGTCAGGATGGGTATTTGCCTGCATCAGCTGGCAGCCATGGCAGTGGCCACAGCTTTTTAATCCGTCACGGTGCAGACACATCAGCCAGCGGCTTATTCCCCACACCAGCGCGTCATCACCCATGCCATCAATCGCCTTAACTAACAGCGCGTGATGGGCACGGCCATCCTGATGCTGACCAATCACCTGACGATAAGGCTGATTTAGCCAGGGATACCAGTTCATGCCTGCTGTTCCGCCAGCCAGGCCGTCAGGGTGGATTGCAGCGCGCGGGTCACCTGCTCAAGCGGCTGGGTAGCATCGATCGTCAGGATGCTGTCGTCCGCAGCAGCCAGCGCCAGATAGCGATCACGTGTGCGTTCAAAAAAGCGCAACGACTCCTGCTCAATCCGATCTAATTCCCCGCGAGCGCGGGCACGCTGTAATCCGGTTTCCGGCGTGACATCAAGATACAGCGTCAGGTCAGGACGAAAATCCCCCAGCACCGTATCACGTAAGGTACGCATCAGTTCGGCATCCAGCCCGCGACCACCGCCCTGGTAAGCCTGGGACGAGAGATCGTGGCGGTCGCCTACCACCCAGGCACCGCGCGCCAGTGCGGGTTTAATCACCGTTTCCACCAGTTGTACGCGCGCGGCATAAAGCATCAACAGTTCCGCTTTATCGGTGACCTGCTCGCCCGCTATGCCCTGCTTGACCAGCACGCGCAGCTGCTCTGCCAGCGGTGTGCCACCGGGTTCGCGGGTAAAGACAATATCCTCTATGCCACTGGCGCGCAGTGTTGCGACGACCGCATCGCGCGCTGTGGTTTTCCCTGCGCCTTCCAGGCCCTCAATAACGATAAACTTACTGTCCATTTTTTTCCTTTAACTCAAGCCGGTAGGCCTGCACGGCCTTGTTGTGGCTGGCAAGATTAGTGGTGAAGGTATGCCCACCTTTGCCATCCGCAACAAAATAGAGATAGTCGGTTTTTTCAGGATGGGCGGCCGCGATTAAGGAAGCTTTGCCTGGCATCGCGATGGGCCCCGGCGGCAGGCCACTGATGATATAGGTATTGTACGGCGACGGCGTTTCCAGATCTTTGCGCGTCAGCGTGCCAGTATAGGCCGCTCCCATGCCATAGATCACGGTAGGATCGGTTTGTAAACGCATCCCCACGCGCAGACGATTAATAAACACAGAGGCCACTTTGGCCCGCTCTTCGCTGACGCCAGTCTCTTTTTCGATAATCGACGCCATGGTGACCATCTCCTGCTCATTTTTATACGGCAGGTTATCCATCCGGCCCTGCCAGACTTCATCAATAGCCTTTTTCATCCGTTGATGCGCGCGTTCCAGTAAGGCGACATCGCTGGTATTGGCGGTATAAAGGTACGTGTCCGGGAAGAAGCTGCCTTCGAGTTCGTTTTCGTCCAGCTTGAGCGTGCTGGCAACGGTCGCGTACTTGTCGTCCTGTAGCGTATGTTTCACATAGGGCGCTTTGCGTAATTCGCTCAGCCACTCTTGCAAACGCTGACCTTCAACAAAGCGTAGCGGGAATTGTGCCTCTTTACCGCTGGCCAGTAGCTCCAGCAAGCTGCGTACCGTCATCGACGGCTCAAGGCGATAGGTTCCGGCTTTAAATTTGGCCAGCTCTGGCTCAAGTTTAAGCAATGCACCAAACCAGATGCTGTGAGGAATGATGTGCTGGCTTTCCAGCTGCGCTTCTAAGGCGACGCGACCGGTCCCTGCCGGCAACGTATAGATCTGTTCCTGGGAAAGGGTTAAGCGGCTGGCAGCGAGTTGTTTCACCTGCCAGTAGCTTACGGCTGCCGCGATGAGCAGGATGACCAGCACGCTCACCATTATTTTTTTGCTTCGGCTCATTATGCTTCCATTATCTTTCTACAGCTTGCCTGTAGCTGGTTAAACAAGGTGCGCTGGTTGAATTCCACCGCATCAAGTTGTCGAACGGATAATACCGGCATCAGCGCATTGCATATGACGATTTCATCAGCTGCCAGTAGCTGCGCTAATCCCGCCTGTACCACCTGACAAATTTGGCCTGCGGCACGCATTTCCGCTATCAGACTCCGCCGCATAATGCCGTCAACGCCCGCCTGATCCAGCGCCGGAGTAAAAAGTGCGCCGCCGCTTCGCCAGAATAAATTAGCCGCACAGCATTCCACCACCCAACCTTCAGTGTCAAGCACCAGCGCCTCATCAGCGTCTGTCTGCTCAAGATGGGCACGAATCATCACCTGCTCCAGCCGGTTCAGGTGCTTAAGACCGGCAAACTGTGGCTGCCGAGCCAGACGTACCGGGCTGACGGCCAGTTTGACGCCGGTTTGCTGTAACCTTGCATAATGCGCTGGCCAGGCGGATACCGAGACGATTCGCGTGGGGCCGCTACAGCCTGTTCGGCTGTAGCCGCGCCCACCGCTGCCGGCGCTGAGGATGACTTTAAGCACTGCCCTGTCATGTCCGCTCGCCGCCTGTTGCATCTCCTGCGCCAGCGCAGACCAGTCAACACCACTCAGCCACAACCGTTCACAGCTTTGCTGCAACCGCTGCATATGCATGTCAAACAGGACGATTCTGCCCTGGCAGACGGCGGCGGTGGTAAAGCAGCCGTCGCCAAACTGTACGGCGCGATCGCTGGCCGCCAGATGGGGTTGTTCAGTGCCGTTTATCCACATTGCCCTTACTCCGGTGTCAGCATGTTGTTCAGCGATGGCCGTGATTTTATCGTTTTTTCTGGGCCACTGAATAGAAAAAAGGCCCGCATTGCGGGCCTTTACAGCAATCATAAACGCGATGTTTAGATTTTACGGAAAATCAGCGAGCCGTTGGTGCCGCCGAAGCCGAAGGAGTTACAGAGTGCGTATTCCAGTCCCGAAACCTGACGTGCGGTATGCGGTACGAAATCAAGATCGCAGCCTTCGTCAGGGTTATCCAGGTTCAACGTCGGTGGAACCGCCTGATCGCGCAGGGCCAGAATCGAATAAATCGACTCAACCGCGCCCGCCGCACCCAGCAGATGGCCGGTCATGGATTTGGTCGAGCTGACCATCACCGTCCTGGCTGCTGCACCAAAAACCGATTTCACGGCCTGGGCTTCGGCTTTGTCACCCGCTGGCGTTGAAGTACCGTGTGCATTGACGTAACCAATCTTGTCTGGCGTCATCTGCGCATCACGCAACGCGTTGATCATTGCAGCGGCTGCACCTGAACCGTCTTCCGGCGGTGAGGTCATGTGATAAGCATCGCTGCTCATCCCAAAGCCCACGATTTCCGCGTAGATTTTTGCGCCACGTTTCTTAGCATGCTCGTACTCTTCCAGTACGATAATGCCCGCCCCGTCACCCAGTACAAATCCATCACGGTCTTTATCCCAGGGACGGCTTGCCGCCTGAGGGTTTTCGTTGCGCGTCGACAGCGCACGCGCCGCGCCGAATCCACCTACGCCAAGTGGCGTACTGGCTTTTTCCGCACCGCCCGCCAGCATCACGTCAGCATCGTTATACGCGATGATACGTGCAGCATGACCGATATTGTGCACGCCAGAAGTACAGGCGGTCGCAATGGAAATGCTGGGGCCTTTTAAGCCATACATGATGGTGAGATGACCCGCCACCATATTGACTATCGTGGAAGGCACAAAGAATGGGCTAATTTTACGCGGGCCGCCGTTCACCAGAGAAGTATGGTTGTCTTCGATCAGACCCAAACCACCGATGCCCGAACCAATTGCTGCGCCAACCCGGCCTGCATTTTCATCGGTCACAACCAGACCGCTGTCCTGCATGGCCTGAATGCCTGCCACGATGCCGTACTGAATGAAGTCATCCATCTTGCGTTGATCTTTACGAGAGATAAAGTCATCGCAATTGAAATCTCTTACCAGACCTGCAAAACGTGTTGCATAGGCGCTGGTATCAAAATGGTCGATCAGGTTAATGCCGCTCTGACCGGCAAGGAGAGCACTCCAGGTAGACTCTACGGTATTGCCGACAGGAGACAACATGCCAAGACCAGTCACAACTACACGACGCTTAGACACGTTCGTCCTCCAGGGAGGGATAAAAATGACTATTGAGGGGCAAACATAAAACTCAGGCGGTCAATTGACCGCCTGAAGATATTCATTAGCCTTTATGGCTATTGATATAGTCGATCGCTGCCTGAACGGTAGTGATTTTCTCAGCTTCTTCGTCTGGAATTTCAGTATCAAACTCTTCTTCCAGAGCCATTACCAGCTCAACGGTATCAAGAGAATCTGCACCAAGGTCTTCTACGAAAGATGCAGAGTTGGTCACTTCTTCCTCTTTCACACCCAGCTGCTCACTGATGATTTTCTTAACGCGTTGTTCGATATCGCTCATACTATTTAATTTCCTATCAAAACTCGCTTTCGCGATGGTTTTCGTAGTGTATAAAATGTTGAAAAAGATGCAACAAAATCCCGGCTGGTCGAACCACGATTTTACGCTATTGTGCGGTTTTATCCGCAAATAATGCAAATGATTTCGTAATTATCAGACCATATACATGCCGCCATTGACGTGCAGCGTCTCACCCGTGATGTAGGCTGCTTCGTCAGAGGCTAAGAATGCAACGGCATTAGCAATTTCCTGCGCTTCGCCTAAGCGACCCGCTGGGACCTCCGCCAGAATACCGGAACGTTGATCTTCGTTCAGTGCCCGCGTCATGTCGGTCTCTATGAAGCCCGGAGCCACGACGTTGACGGTAATGCCACGTGACGCGATTTCCCGCGCCAGTGATTTGCTAAAGCCAATCAAACCTGCTTTTGCTGCAGCGTAGTTTGCCTGACCCGCATTGCCCATGGTTCCAACAACAGAACCGATGGTGATGATACGACCCATGCGCTTTTTCATCATGGCACGCATCACCGCCTTAGAAAGACGGAATACCGATGTGAGGTTGGTATCAAGGATATCCTGCCACTCATCGTCTTTCATACGCATCAGTAGATTATCACGCGTAATGCCTGCATTATTGACTAAAATGTCCACTTCGCCAAATTCCGCGCGAATTTTCTCTAAAACACTGTTTACAGAAGCGGCATCCGTCACGTTTAACAGCAGACCTTGTCCTTTATCGCCAAGGTAATCACTGATAGCATCGGCACCACTTTGGCTGGTTGCAGTACCGACCACTTTCGCACCGCGTGCGGCCAGGGTTTCTGCAATCGCACGGCCGATGCCGCGGCTTGCGCCAGTTACCAGCGCTACTTTACCTTCAAAGCTCATGATTTTCCTCTTATTCCTGTGCAAGCGCCGCAGTCAATGACGCAGTATCGTTCACCGCTGCTGCGGACAGGCCGTCTACAATGCGTTTTGTCAGACCGGTAAGGACTTTACCTGGTCCCATTTCAAACAGCTGAGTGACGCCCTGAGCGGCCATGGCCTCGACGCTTTCTGTCCAGCGTACCGGGCTGTAAAGCTGACGAATCAACGCATGACGAATCGCGTCTGCGTCCGTTTCTGCTTTTACATCCACGTTATTAATAACCGGTACCACTGGCGCATTAAAGGTGATGTTTTCCAGCGTCAGCGCCAGTTTATCGGCTGCTGGCTTCATCAGCGCGCAGTGGGAAGGAACACTTACCGGCAACGGGAGCGCACGTTTTGCACCTGCCGCTTTGCAGGCTGCACCCGCGCGTTCAACCGCATCTTTGTTACCGGCGATCACCACCTGACCTGGCGAGTTGAAGTTTACCGGCGAAACGACTTCGCCCTGCGCACTCTCTTCACAGGCTTTTGCAATGGCTGCATCATCAAGACCGATGATCGCCTGCATAGCGCCGGTGCCTTCTGGCACGGCTTCCTGCATCAGTTTACCACGCAGTTCAACCAGCTTGATGGCGTCCGCAAAATCCAGCACGCCTGCGCAGACCAGCGCTGAGTACTCACCCAGGCTATGACCGGCCATCAGGGCAGGCTGTTTGCCACCCTGTTGCTGCCAGACACGGTAGATAGCTACCGAAGCCGCCAGTAGCGCAGGCTGTGTCTGCCAGGTTTTATTTAGCGCTTCAGCAGGTCCCTGGCTGACTAACTGCCACAGATCATAACCGAGGACGTCAGAAGCTTCACGGAACGTGGCTTCAACGGCCGGATAAGCAGCCGCCAGTTCCGTTAACATGCCCACGGTCTGTGAGCCCTGACCTGGGAAAACAAAAGCAAATTGCGTCATTTTCAGTTCCTGTCAATCAAAAGCGAACCAGCGCAGAACCCCAGGTGAATCCACCACCAAAGGCTTCCAGCAAAATAAGTTGTCCGGGTTTGATGCGGCCATCGCGCACGGCCTCATCCAGCGCACTCGGCACAGACGCGGCTGACGTATTACCATGACGATCCAGTGTGACCACCACTTTTTCCATGGTCATGCCCAGTTTTTTCGCCGTGGCGCTGATAATACGCAGGTTAGCCTGATGCGGCACCAGCCAGTCCAGCTCTTCACGCGCAATGTTATTTGCCTGCAACGTCTCATCAACAATGTGCGCTAACTCTGTTACCGCCACTTTGAAGACTTCGTTGCCTGCCATCGTCAGATAAGCGGGTTGATCCTGATTCGCACGATCCTGATAAGGCAGGGTCAGCAATTGGGCATAGCGGCCGTCCGCGTGCAGGTGGGTTGAAATGATCCCCTGCTCTTTGCTCTGACCCAGCACCACGGCACCCGCACCATCACCAAACAGGATGATCGTACCACGATCGTCAGGATTGAGCGTACGCGCCAGGACATCAGCCCCGATGACTAACGCATGCTTTACCGCACCATTTTTAATATATTGATCGGCCACGCTTAACGCATAGGTAAAGCCAGCACAGGCCGCTGCAAGGTCAAACGCCGCACAGTCTTTGATATCGAGCATCTGCTGAATCATGCAGGCAGAGCTTGGGAAGGCATGACTGGAAGACGTGGTTGCGACAATAATCAGCCCCACATCATTGGCGTCGACGCCTGCCATTTCCAGTGCACGCTGTGCAGCCTGATGTCCCATGCTTGCGACAGTCTCATCCGGAGCAGCAATACGGCGCTCACGAATGCCGGTACGGGTAACAATCCACTCGTCCGAGGTCTCCACCATTTTTTCCAGATCGGCATTGGTGCGGATCTGGCTGGGCAAATAACTGCCCGTACCGATAATTTTGGTAAACATCTAGGCTTTGTCACTCCTGGCTAATACAGCGTCCAGACGGGCGGCAATGCGTTCAGGAACCTGCCGCCTTACCGTCTGCTCGGCCTGATTGATCGCCACGGCAAAAGCATGTTGATTTGCTGCGCCATGGCTCTTTATCACTGTCCCGCGTAATCCTAACAGACAAGCGCCATTGTACTGGTCGGGGTTGAGATGCCCGAAGCGCCTGGCCAAACGCTTTTTAATCCAGCGCCCCAGCAACGTCAGCCACCACGACCGCTTTTCACCTTCCCCTGACGACTTGAACAGGGAAAGAAACATTCTTACTACGCCTTCCATGGTCTTCAGTGTGATGTTTCCAGCGAAACCATCACAGACCAGCACATCCGTTTTGCCAGTCAGTAAATCGTTACCTTCGAGATAACCAATGTAGTTAATCTGCGGCAATGCCTTGAGACTTAACGCCGCATCGCGAATGCTTTCAAGCCCTTTGTGCTCTTCATGACCAATATTGAGAAGTGCCACACGCGGATTCGCAATGCCCAGCACTTCTTCCGCCATAACTGAGCCCATTACCGCAAACTGCACCAGCATCGCACTGTCAGAGTCGACATTGGCACCTAAATCTAAAATGACCGTTTTTCCCTTCTGCTGATGGGGTAAAACGGTCATAAGCGCCGGACGTTTAATGCCGTCCAACGGCTTAAGTAATAGTGTCGCCAGCCCCATCAGCGCGCCCGTGTTGCCGCTGCTGACGCAGGCCTGGGCCCGCCCTTCTTTGACCAACTCTAACGCCACTCGCATTGAACTGCCGCGGCTGTTACGGATGGCTTGTGCGGGTCGCGCATCACTTGCAATAACTGATTCGGCAGGCACAACCTGCAGTCGCTCCAGTAAGGAGGAATCCGCTTTGGCAAGCAATGGCGTGAGAATGTCGGGATCTCCGACAAGAAGAAGGATAATTTCCGAATGAGAGGCCAGTGCCTGCAATGCTGCAGGCACCGTCACGCAGGGGCCGAAGTCCCCGCCCATGGCATCGATAGCCAGGGTCAAACGTGCCAAGGTATCGCCTTGCTAAGCAAAGAACTTACTTAACGATAACCTTGCGACCGCGGTAGTAACCATCCGCAGTGATGTGGTGACGCAGATGAGTTTCACCAGAAACTTTATCTACTGACAGAGTGGCAGTGGTCAGAGCATCGTGCGAACGACGCATACCACGCTTAGAACGGGTGGGTTTATTCTGTTGTACGGCCATGGACCTTACTCCTATTACTTACGCTTTAAACTGGCTAATACGGCAAATGGGTTTGGTTTTTCTGCCTCTGCAGGCAACTGACCAAACACCATGTCCGCCTCGGACACTTCACAGTGTTCAGAATCGTGCACCGGAACCACAGGCAGCGCGAGAATAACTTCATCCTCTATAACTGCCAGCAGGTCGATCTCACCAAACTCGTTGACATCAACCGGCTCGTACGCTTCCGGCAACGCCTCGGCCTGCTCGTCAGACGACACAGGACTGAAGCAATAGCTTACGTGTACATGATGTGGAAAAACCTGGTTGCAGCGTTGACACCGCAGCGTAACTTGTACTTCAGCAGTACCCGTCAGTACTGCCAGACGCTGGTTATCAACCGCAAACGACATGACACAATCTACATCACTGTCCACACTAACGACCGACTCAGCGACACGCTCAACCTGTTGAGAGGTATAAACACCTTGATAATCGAGGCGTTTCTGAGCGGTGCGGACTGGGTCCAGCGTTAGGGGTAATTTTACCTTTTGCATAGGGCGCGCATATTAACTTTGTAATCACATAGAGTCAAAGAAAAAGGCCGTTAAACAGCATCTTTCAACCACTATTCGCATCCAGTGCGGCGCACAGTTTAAAATGACTGTCACCAATTCGCTATCAATATTGAAAAAAAATGACAGCATCGATTCTTTTAGCATCAACCTCCCCCTTTCGTCAGGCGCTCCTGGCCCGGCTGGGCTTGCCTTTTACGGTCGCCTCTCCCCAAACAGATGAGACGCCGTTAGAGAATGAACGCGCAGAGGCACTGGTGACGCGACTCGCCATCGCCAAAGCGCAGGCGCTGGCCGGAAGCTACCCCGACCACTGGATTATTGGCTCTGACCAGGTGTGCGTACTGGATGACGTGATAACCGGTAAACCCCATACCGAGGCAAACGCGGAAGCACAGTTGCGCGCCGCCAGCGGTAACAGCGTTACCTTTTATACCGGGCTGGCGTTATATCACCCTGCCAGCCAGCGCTTAATGCACTGCTGCGAACCTTTCACCGTGCATTTCCGGACCTTAACCCAGCAGGAAATTCGTGCGTATATAAAGAAGGAGCAACCGCTGCAGTGCGCGGGCAGTTTTAAAAGCGAAGGACTGGGGATTTGTTTGTTTGACCGCCTGGAGGGACGCGATCCAAATACGCTGGTGGGCTTACCGCTGATTGCGCTGACCGACATGTTGCGCGAAGCAGGCATCAATCCATTAGAGGACTGATGCCCCGTGCGTCAGCTCTTCTGCTGGCGCAGCTTCGTCAGGCAGTGCTGTAACTTATCATCCAGCGGCGCTTCCATGCGTAGCGTTTCACCGCTGTTGGGATGAGTAAAGGTCAGCGCGGCCGCGTGCAGGAACAAGCGGTTAAGCCCCGTGGGAGCCAGTTGGCTGTCAAACGCCCGATCGCCATAGCGGTCATCAAACGCAATCGGATGACCGGCATGTAAGGTATGCACACGAATCTGATGGGTGCGCCCGGTAACCGGGCTGGCTTTGACCAGCGTGGCACCGTCAAAGCGCTCTTCCACTTTAAAACGGGTTTCTGAAGGCTTGCCTTCTCCGCTCACCCGCACCATGCGCTCACCGCTTTGTAGAATATTTTTCAGCAGCGGAGCCTGAACCACTTTTAAATGTGAAGGCCAGTTGCCCTGTACCAGCGCCAGATAATCTTTCTGCATGCCCTTCTCGCGCAGCTGTTCGTGCAGCGAGCGCAAGGCAGAACGTTTTTTAGCGACCAGTAAAACACCGGATGTGTCCCGGTCCAAACGGTGCACCAGCTCCAGAAAACGGGCTTCGGGACGCAATGCGCGCAGCCCTTCAATCACGCCAAAGCTTAGCCCACTGCCGCCGTGTACCGCCGTCCCGGAGGGCTTATTCAATACCAACAGGTGGTCATCTTCAAAGAGGATGGCATTTGCCAGCGAAGCCACTTTTGCCAGCTTCGGCGACACGGCTTCGTCATCCCGTTCGGCCACCCGCACCGGCGGGATGCGGACCTCATCGCCCTCTTCAAGCTTGTATTCCGGCTTAATGCGTTTCTTGTTAACCCGCACCTCACCTTTACGCACGATGCGATAAATCATGCTTTTTGGCACACCTTTTAAATGGGTGCGCAAAAAGTTATCAATACGCTGTCCGGCATTTTCAGCCGTGATGGCGACAAATTGTACGCCGGGATTCTCTGTTTTCATGGCGGCGATTCTAAATAGTGTCCCCTGATAGCGCCACCCCTTTTTCTGTGCTTAACTCTCTGCGTCCCCTCAGAACGGGCAATGTGATTGCTGTGATTTGCAGCAGCACTGGCGCACTTTCTGTCGCAGGGTTCTTAAAATGTAAAGAAAATTGATCAGTGAGTTAAAGTCGCCTTGCTATATGAAGGTTAGCAGTGGAATAATGCTTAGGTTTCTTAGCTGAAGATTCAGAGAAGAAAACAGCGAAATTAGTTATTTTGTCGGATTGAGCAGACACGCAGCAATGGCGTAAGACGTAATGCGAAATCAGACAGTTAGCGGGCTGCGGGTTGCGGCCTGGACATGAGATGGAGTGCTCGGGTTTACTGAATTATCTCTCGCATTTCCACTATCTGGTGCTGTTGTTCCTTATGAAAAACAGGCCACCGACGTTATTTGCGCCCCTCGCGCGGTCGATAACCGTGAGGTTGACGACATTGCACTAAGTCACGGGGCCATCGGTTGATACTCGTCCAGGGTAACTATGCCCGCAGCTTTAATCACTCATGAAAGAATAACGAGTACGTCACGATGAAAAGAATGTTAATTAACGCAACTCAGCAGGAGGAGTTGCGCGTTGCCCTGGTTGATGGTCAACGTCTGTACGATCTGGATATCGAAAGCCCAGGACACGAACAGAAAAAAGCCAACATCTACAAAGGTAAAATTACCCGTATCGAACCCAGCCTTGAAGCGGCCTTCGTCGATTACGGTGCAGAACGTCACGGTTTCCTCCCCCTGAAAGAAATTTCCCGCGAATACTTCCCTGCTCACTACAACTCTCACGGTCGTCCGAATATTAAAGACGTGCTGCGTGAAGGTCAGGAAGTGATTGTTCAGATCGATAAAGAGGAACGCGGCAACAAAGGCGCGGCCCTTACTACCTTTATCTCTCTGGCCGGTAGCTACCTGGTATTGATGCCAAACAACCCGCGTGCGGGTGGGATTTCACGTCGGATTGAAGGTGATGACCGTACCGAGCTGAAAGAAGCCTTGTCGGCACTGGAACTCCCGGATGGCATGGGGCTGATTGTTCGTACCGCTGGCGTCGGCAAATCTGCCGAATCCCTGCAGTGGGACCTCAGTTTCCGCCTGAAGCACTGGGAAGCCATCAAAAAAGCCGCTGACAGCCGCGCTGCGCCTTTCCTGATTCATCAGGAAAGCAACGTAATCGTGCGCGCGTTCCGCGATTATTTACGTCAGGATATCGGTGAGATTCTTATCGATAACCCGAAAGTGCTGGAGCTGGCTCGTCAGCATATCGCTGCCCTGGGTCGTCCGGACTTTACCAGCAAGATCAAGCTCTACACCGGTGAGATCCCGCTGTTCAGCCATTATCAAATCGAATCGCAAATTGAATCCGCTTTCCAGCGCGAAGTCCGCTTGCCTTCCGGTGGGTCGATCGTTATCGACAGTACCGAAGCGCTGACTGCCATCGATATCAACTCCGCACGTGCGACTCGCGGCGGTGATATTGAGGAAACCGCCTTTAATACCAATCTTGAAGCCGCCGATGAGATTGCCCGTCAGTTGCGTCTGCGCGATCTCGGCGGTCTGATCGTTATCGACTTTATTGATATGACGCCCGTTCGTCACCAGCGCGCGGTTGAAAACCGTCTGCGTGAAGCCGTACGTCAGGATCGCGCTCGTATTCAAATCAGCCATATTTCACGTTTTGGCCTGCTGGAAATGTCCCGCCAGCGTCTCAGCCCATCGCTGGGCGAGTCCAGCCATCACGTCTGTCCGCGCTGTAGCGGCACCGGCACCATTCGTGATAACGAATCCCTGTCATTGTCTATTCTGCGCCTGATTGAAGAAGAAGCGCTGAAGGATAACACCAAAGAAGTGCATGCCATTGTGCCGGTTCCGGTTGCCTCTTATCTGCTGAACGAAAAACGTGAAGCAGTGAATGCTATCGAGAAACGTCAGGGCGGCGTGCGTGCGGTCATCGTTCCTGACGACAGGATGGAAACGCCGCACTACTCCGTTTTACGCGTGCGTAAAGGTGAGGAAACCCAGACGCTGAGCTACCACCTGCCGAAGCTGCATGAAGCTGAGATGGCGATGCCATCAGAAGAGGAACATGCCGAACGTCGCCGTCCGGAGCAACCTGCGCTGGCAGCGTTTGTGATGCCTGATGCGCCGCCGGCACCTGCGGAAGCCTCTCCGGATGTGGTTACCGCTGCTCCAGCGTCGGTTACTGAGACCGCCCCTGCTGCTACAGCAGCACCTGCCAGTGCGGGCCTGGTAAGCCGTTTGTTAGGTGGATTGAAAAAACTGTTTGCTGGCGAACCTGCCCCAGCTGCTGCCGAGCCTGTTGCTGAGGTTTCTGAACCGCAGAAAGCTAGCGAAGAGGAAAATGGCAATCAGCGTGGCGATCGTCGTAACAACCGCCGCAACAACAATCGCCGCGAGCGTACGCCACGTAATGGCGACAGCACGCAGCAGCGTGAATCCCGTGATAACCGCGAATCTCGTGACAACCGTGACGCTCGTGATAACCGCGAGCCTCGCGACAACCGCGAACCGCGTGAAGACAATCGCCGCAACAAGCGTCAGGCACAGCCGAATGAAGCGCGTGACGATCGTCCGGTACTGAGCGACGAAGCCCGTCAGCAACGTGATGAGCAGCAGCAACAGCGCCGCGAACAGCGTGCTGAACGTCAGCGTCGCCGTCAGGAAGAGAAACGCGCCCAGCAGGATGTCAGCACCACGGTTGAAGAAGCCGTTGAGGTTGTAGCCCCGGTCGCTGTGGATGCGCAGGAAGATGAACGCGTGCAGGTGATGCCACGCCGTAAACCACGTCAACTGACGCAGAAAATCCGCGTTGGCGAAAACACTGATCAGCCTCAGGTGGCGGCTATTGAGTCAGCAGAACCTGCTGAAGCTCGTCAGGTTCAGCCTGTTGTTGAAACCTCTCAGGTTGAGGAGACGGAGGAACATGACGGTCGCGATAATGCCAATATGCCGCGCCGTTCACGCCGTTCGCCTCGTCATCTGCGTGTCAGTGGTCAGCGTCGCCGTCGTTACCGTGATGAGCGTTACCCGACGCAGTCCGCCATGCCGTTAGAAGCCGCCTCGGCTTCTCCTGAAATGGCCTCGGGCAAAGTCTGGGTTCGTTATCCGGTCGCGCAAACGAATGAAGAGCAAACCCTTCAGGACACAGCGAAAACGACGCCAGATTACCACCGCGAAGAAACGGCACCAGCCATTGCACTGCCTGTCGTGACTGATGAAGCCCCTGCTTCCCAGGCTGCACCGGTGCAAATTGCTGAACCGCAGGCTGAAACTCCGGTTACTCTGGTGAATACTGATGATACCCACGCGATTGATGCGCCGGTGAATCATGAACCCGCGGTAATTCCAGCGGCCGTTGAAGCCGGTGCTGAAGAGATTGCGCAACAGGCACAGCCTGCTGACGTTGCCGAAGAACCTGAGGTTAACGCACCAACCGCAGTAGCATCAGCCGCAGTAGAAACGGCGCAATCTGCAACGGCAGAACATGCCGGCACCGACGTGAGCGCAGCGACCGAAGCCCAGGTGGAAGAGGTCTTAAACGCGCCTGTCGCCGCTGAGGAAACCCTCACTCCGGTTAGCGAACCTCATGCGCCGGTTGCCGCACGCGATGTCCCTGTAGAGGCGGTTAACGCCAATGTCGAAACGCGCTGGAAGCATTTTGCCTCTGCGCCGATGACTAAGGCACCTGCACCTGCATGGCAACCCGAGCCTGCGCCTCAGAGTGACTGGCAGCGTCCTTCTTTCCAGTTTGATGGCAGAGGATCGGCGGGCGGCCATAGCGCCACCCATCAGGCCACTGCACCTGCTACCAAGCCGTAAGGCCAGGTAACGGTATCGACAAACCCGGCTCCGGCCGGGTTTTTTATTGCCTGTTGTCTGCTGTATTGCGAAGAGAAAGCCACTTTTGTGCCCTGGCGACTGCATGTGGAAACCCCGGGCTTTGTCGCCAGACAGTCAGTAACCCTCTGCCAGCCTTCGTAGCCGTCCATTGCCTGCCCCCTGCTAGCAGCCTTACCTCTTCATCGTCGGCGAGCCCGCTTTCCCCCTTATCCCAGCACCAGTGTGTCGTTATACCGGGCAGAGGATTTAGCTTCAGCCCTGACTGATGCGCCGCCGGACGCATCAATACCGACCTCCGTGAAAGGGAGAATATTCAGGCAAAAAAAATCCCACCATCCCTTATCGGGAAGGTGGGAAAAACTAAGCGCACCCGGTTAAAGTACGCCCAAATTTCGTTTTATGAATTCAACTGAAACAGTGACATCTGAGACATATCGGTAAAGGTCTTGTAAGAAGCCTGCAGCGCCTGCTGTTGCATGGTGTAGCTGGAGATCGCCTGGGTGTAATCAACGTCCACCAGGCTGCTCATCTGGGAATCATAAATTACCTTGCGATCGTCCCCCTGCGCATTCAACGTATCTAACTCTTTCAACTGGGTACCGATCTCGGAACGGACGCTGAGCACGTTGTTCAGCGAGTTGCTCAGGCCACGGCTGGTTTTATCCATTGCCGCAGAAAACGTGGCTTTCGTCGCATCGTCCGCGCCGTTTTGCGGCACTTTCAGCGCACTGATGGCGCTGTCCAGCATGTTAAACACGTTCGTTTCACTGGTACCGCCGTTAGGCTCTTTCACCGCATTGCTGGTAATCGACATCACGATGCTGTTGCCGGTATGACCGATGGTCATCGTACGGTCAGTGTCCACTTTCTGGGTAATCGCATCGGTTCCGCCCTGATAAGTAACGCCACCCGCACCATCCACAAACGGTGGGCTATCCGTTTTGTAACCTGCAAAGATATAACGTCCGTTGGCATCTTTGCTGTTTACCTGATTAAGTAACTGCGCACGAACCCCTTCCAGCTGCGTGGCATAAGAGGCACGGTCGTCGTCGCTTAAGGAACCATTAGCGGAGGCCACAATCATCGACTGCGCGCTCATGATGCTGTTCGTGACGCCATTAAGGGTGTTTTCTTCCAGCGATAATCCCTGGTCGGCAAAGGTACGCGCGACAGAATACTGGCTTGCCTGCGCCTGCGTTTGCGACAGCACGACCGCACGAGACGCGGCAATCGGGTCGTCTGAAGGATTAGACACTCTGAGTCCGGTGGAAAGCTGTTTTCCCGCATTTAACCAAGAGGACTGCGCATCGCTAACGCCGCGAACCTGCTGGTCAAAAATCATATTTGTACTGAGTCGCATGATGTCCTCTGCTTTTAGTTGATGCTAAGCAGGGCGTCAAAAACGGTGCTGGCCGTTTTTAAAACCTGCGCATTCGCCATGTAATATTGTTGGTATTTCGTCAGGTTCGCGTACTCTTCATCCAGGTTCACGCCAGAAACAGACTGCTGACGGTTGGTTAGCTGCGTCACCACGTTTTGCTGCGTCGTGCTGGCGGTTTTGAGTGCCTGGGTTTTGTTGCCGATGGTACTCACCATCGCGCCGTAAGCCTGGGAAATCGTCGCGTTGCCGTTAACGACTTTGGCATCCTGCAATGCCAGCAGCTTTTGTGCATTGCGGTTATCACTCTCACCGCCGGTCGCCGCCGCCGCGGCGATTTGTGATCCGCTGGTAATAGCAACCGACATGCCGTTAACCACGTTCTGAACCGGTTTCACCAGGAAACTGTCTTTAGCGTTTGGCGTGCCGTTGACCGTCAGGCTCATCCCATCCAGGTTAAGCGTCGTAGCGCCGCCCGAGGTAGTGGGTGTGAGCGTGGTTTTGGTGTTATCTGACAAACGTGTCGCTGACCAGTTTGTCCCGTCATAGCTGATGGTATAGTTTGATGCCTGCAGGGCACTGGTGTTAGTCCACGCTGCCGTCAGGGTGGCAGAAGAGGTATTTTTGCTGTTCCCCTGCACCGTAGGACTGCCGATATTAAAGAAGTCGACGCCCTGATTACCGTTGCTGTCGAAGCCTTGCTTGTGCACGGTGTTAAAACTGGTCGTAAAGGCAGCCGCTAACTGGCCCAGTTGGTTTTGTGCCATGTCCAGATCCTGCGAACGGAAGCTCAGCATACCGCCCAGCGAACCCGTGGTCAGAGACGATTCCGGAATCTCCACGTTGCCAGCCTGAGGGTCGACATAACCTACTGTGGTGCGCGTCAGGTCACTGCTGGACGGCATGGCCACCAGCTTGGTGGACTGAAAACCATTCACCAGTGACGTGCCGTTCGCCATCGAAACCGTATAGCTGCCGTCTTGCTGTGACACTGTCACACCAACGATATTATTCAGGCCGTTCACTAACTGATCGCGCTGATCAAGCAAATCATTCGGTGTTGCACCGTTAGCCGTGCTCAGTTTGGCAATTTGCTGGTTAAGATTCGAGATCTGCGTGGTGAAGGTATTAATCTGATCGACGTTAGAGGCAATATTGGTGTTCACGCTGTTTTGCATGTTGGTCAGGTACTGCGCCTGGGTCTGGAACTGGTTAACCAGCCCCTGCGAGTTGCTGAGCATCGACTGGCGCGCCGCCGGATCGTTGGCGTTACTGACCACGTTTTGCATGTTGCTGAAGAAGCCCTGAATCGCCGTTGACAGGTTAGTGGTCGACGTCGACATCAGATCATCAATATTAGATACCTGCGAATACTGGGTATTCGCCGCATTATAGTTGGCCGACGATCCGCGCAGCTGAGCGGCGATAAAACCGTCATATTCACGCTGAACACCGGTGACGTTAACACCATTGCCGTAATAGCTTTTCCCCTGCAGGGTACTGTTTGCTTCGGCCAGAATGGTGGTCTGACGCGAGTAGCCCGCGACAGTGTAATTACTGATATTGTTACTGGTCGTGCTTAAGGCGGCCTGTGCGGCACTGAGCCCGCTCATTGCGGAGTTAATTATGCTGGACATCTCGGTTCCTTACATTCCCCCGTTGGACGGGTGGCTGTCATCAGTGTGGTCGCCAACGTACGCTGGCGCGCCTGGCTCTTGCTGTTATTATCGGCATGCTTAAGTGAAACTTGAGGCCGAATAATCAGAACAGGGTGCTTAAATCCTGGCTATACGCTTTAACCACTTTTTCACCCATGCTCTTGAATTGCTGAATCATTCCAACCAGTTTCTGTGCATATTTTGGATCGGTCGCATAACCGGCAGCCTGCAATGCCTGTGCGCCCTGCTCCGCGCTCTGCGCATTTGTTACGGCCGCATAACGTGGATTGTTTGAAATCAGTTTGACGTAGTCATTCAACGCTTCGAAATACGATCCGTAAACGCGGAAGCTGGCGCGCACTTTTTTTGCTTCGCCATGCTCGTATTCCGTGGTCATGATATCGGTTGTTTCACCCTTCCAGTTGGCGCTGGCTTTAATGCCGAAGACGTTGTAACTCGGCTTACCATCACGGGTCAGGATTTGACGTTGCCCCCAGCCGGACTCCAGCGCAGCCTGCGCCAGAATCAGGTGGTGCGGAATCCCGCTCTGCTGGCTGGCCGCCTGAGCAGGCTGCGTCAGTTGGGCAATAAAATCGCGGCTGTCGCCGGGCAGTCCCGTTGGCGAGGCTGGCGGCAGACGCGGCATGGCTTTGCGCACCATCTGCTCCAGTGGCGTTGCCCCGATATTGCTCATAATGAAACTGTTATCCAGTTTCATCGGAACGGTGCCGGCGGTCTCATCCGGGGCTTTGGCGGGTTCCATCTGTTTCACGATGATATCCGCCAGGCCCAGGCCACGTTTTCCGATGTCTTGCGCAATCTGCTGATCGTACATTGAAGTAAAAAGTTTGGTCTGTTCATTGCTGAGTACGCCGTCCTGCGGTAACGCATCGCGCATACTCTTTAGCATCATCTGAACAAACATCCCTTCGACCTGCTGTGCCACCTGCAGCGCTTTTCCTTTCGGATCGGCGGTGACCTGGCGTTTAAGGTCGTTCAGTGAGCGGCTGTCAAAAGCCGCATTCATCAGCGATTGCGCATCATTCATCAGATAATTTCCAGTTTAGCGCGCAGGCAACCCGCGCTCTGCATTGACTGCAAAATAGACATCAGCTCGATAGGCGATGCGCCCAGGGCATTCAGTGCACGTACTACGCTGTTCAGGTTGGCGCTGGAATTCACCCGTTGCAGGGCACCGCCGCTCTGACGCAGGTCGATCTGTGTATTGGTGGTTGCCACGGTTTGTCCACCCGCCAGCGGTGTATCAGGCTGGCTGACGTTCTGCTGCTGATTAACCGTCACAGACAAGTTGCCCTGCGCCACTGCACAGGTGTTCAGTTTCACTTCACGATTCATAACGACAGAGCCGGTACGCGAGTTGATAATGACTTTGGCATCTTCAACCGGGACAGACACATCGATGTTCTGAATCTCGGCCAGCAAGCGAACCTGTGCACCGTTGTTAGGTGATACGCGTACCTGAACGGTGCGGGCATCCAGCGGCTGCGCAGAGCCGTAGCCGCCACGTCCATTGATCGCATCCGCAATACGTTGCGCCATAGAGAAATCGGCGGTGTTGAGCTGCAGGTTAATGGTGTTTTGCGAGCCAAAGTTGCTCTGCAATTCACGCTCAACCGTCGCGCCTTCGGTAATACGTCCGCCGTTCAGTTGGTTAACCTGAACACTACTTCCCCCGGCAGAAGCACCCGCACCACCGACCAGGATATTCCCCTGAGCCAGGGCATAAACCTGGTTATCCACGCCTTTCATCGGCGTCATTAATAACGTCCCGCCGCGCAGGCTTTTGGCATTACCCATGGATGAGACAACCACATCCAGCGTCTGTCCCTGACGGGCAAACGAGGGCAATTTAGCCGTGACCATTACAGCCGCTACGTTTTTGAGCTGCATGTTAGTGCCGGGCGGCACGGTGATGCCCAACTGGGACAACATGTTGCTGACAGTCTGCGTCGTAAAGGGTGTCTGAGTGGTCTGGTCACCCGTACCATCCAGACCCACCACCAGCCCATAGCCCAGCAGTTGGTTGTCGCGCACACCTTGTACGGTGGTTAAATCGCGGATCAGATCGGCGTGAGCCATCAGACTTACGCCTAACAGTAACCCCAGACCGACACGCCATAATGCTAACTTTTTCATTGAAACCTCTTAGAACGGCGAGATGTTCAGGAAGAAACGCTGCAGCCAACCCATGGTTTGCGCTTCATTGATATAACCATTTCCGATGTACTCAATACGTGCATCGGCGACGGCCGTTGACAACACCGCGTTACTGGCGCTAATGGTGCGTGGGTTAACCACGCCCGAGAAGCGGATAAACTCGGTGCCCTGATTAATGGCAATCTGTTTTTCACCGACCACGTGCAGGTTGCCGTTCGACAGAACCTGATCCACGGTCACGGTGATGGTGCCGGTAAAGGTGTTGTTGGCAGACGCGCCGCCTTTACCTGCGAAATCATTTTTGCCACCTGCCGCAAAGTTGGCTTTTTCACCTGCAGCGCCTGCCAGACCGGCAAGGCCCGTAGGTACGGCGGTAATGCCCAGGCTACCGCTGCCGTTTCGGCTGGCGTTAGAGGACGAACTTTTGCTGGCGCTGACGTTTTCTTGCAGCGTGATGGTCAGCGTATCGCCGATATTACGTGGGCGACGATCCTCAAACAGCGGCTGATAACCGTAGTTGAGCGGCGCGACGCCCTGAAAAATTGAACCGTTCACCACCGGTGGTGCAGATGGCAACGGCTGAGCCGTGGTCGCCCCTTGCACCAACGGCGTGCGCGGTACCAGTGCACAACCGTTAAGAGTGAGTAGCAGGCTTGCTACTAACCAATGTCCAGGCTTGAGAATATGTTGCATCGCCACGGAGTCACGACCTTATAAATGACTATTCTTCAGGCCAGCCTGAGCCGGCCCTGTTCGCATTACAGCTGAGTTAACTTCGCCAGCATCTGATCGGAGGTGCTGATCGCTTTGCTGTTAATTTCATAGGCGCGCTGCGTCTGGATCATGGTGACCAGTTCTTCAGCAACGTTAACGTTGGAGGTTTCGGCATAGCCCTGATACAGCAGACCTGCGCCGTTCTGGCCAGGCGTGCTGTCAGTCGGTGCACCGGATGCCTGGGTTTCTTTGTAAAGGTTTTCACCTACGCTATCGAGACCGGCGTTGTTGATAAAGGTGCTCAGGGTTAACTGCCCGACCTGCGCGGCCTGAGTTTGCCCCTGCTGCGTGACACTGACGACACCATCACGCGACACGGTAATGCTGGTGGCGTTGGCTGGAATCGTAATGCCTGGCTGTACCGGGAAACCGGAGTTGGTCACTAACTGACCATTCTGATCCACCTGGAACGAACCATCACGGGTATAAGCAGACGTACCATCTGGCATCTGGATTTGGAAAAAACCCTGCCCGTTAATGGCAATATCTTTCGAGTTGTTGGTCTGCGACAGGTTGCCCTGTGTATGCAAACGCTCAGTCGTCACCGGACGCACACCGGTACCAATTTGCAAACCTGATGGCAGCGTGGTTTGTTCTGATGACTGGGTACCCGGTTGACGCATTGTCTGGTACATCAGATCTTCAAATACCGCACGTGAACGCTTAAAGCCATTAGTACTGACGTTTGCCAGGTTGTTGGCGATAACGTCCATGTTCATCTGCTGTGCATCAAGACCGGTTTTCGCGATCCATAAAGAACGAATCATGTATTTATCCTCGTGCCTTAGCTGCCGATGCTCAGCAACTGATTGGCTTTTTGTTCGTTTTCGTTGACGTTAGAAATGACCTTCATCTGCATCTCAAAACGTCGGGCATTGGCGATCATATCGACCATGGTCTCGACCGGTTTAACGTTACTGCCTTCCAGAACGCCAGGCATCACCTGCATGGTGGGATCGGCCTGCAGCGCGGCGCCGCGTGTAGCCTGCGTCGCGGCGGTTGGACGGAACATGCCATCATCCCCGCGCTGTAACTCTTTACCTGTTGCCTGAACCAGCTTCAGACGACCCAACTGCACCGTGGCATTCGGTGAGTCGCCTGCGTTAAGTCCGGTAATAGAACCGTCAGCCGCAATGGTGACCTCTGTGCCTTGTGGGATCACAATCGGACCACCGTCGCCCATGACGGGATTGCCCTGCACCGTCAGCGTGCCGTCCGAACGGATTTGCATATTACCGTTGCGGGTATAGGCTTCGCTGCCGTCTGCCGTTCGTAGTGCAAGCCAGCCGTCCTGCTGCATCGCCACATCCAACGGACGTTCGGTGTAGTCCATTGCACCCTGACTCATATCGGCGCCCGGCGTGGACGCCGTTACCAGCGTACGCGTTGGCAGCGACCAGCCAGTAACCGGTACAGCACGCAACGCGTTCAACTGCGCCCGGAAACCGGGCGTTGATGCGTTGGCGAGGTTGCTGGCGGTAACCGCCTGCTGATCCAGTGTCTGACTGGCCGCGCCCATCGCGGTATATATCGCGTGATCCATAGAGCAATCCCGTTAGCGAATTAACGTAAGTTGACCAGGGTGTTAAGGATCTGGTCCTGCGTTTTGATGGTCTGCGCGTTCGCCTGGTAGTTGCGTTGCGCGACGATCATGTTGACCAGCTCTTTACTCATATCAACGTTCGAGGACTCCAGCGCACCGGCGGTCAGTGAACCAAATGTTCCGGTGTTAGCCAGGCCAACTGCAGCCTGTCCAGACGCATTCGTTTCCGACCAGACGTTGTCACCCTGAGATTTCAGGCCTTCCGGGTTAGAGAAGCTCGCCAGAACGATTTGTCCCAGCAACTGAGTACGTTGGTTGGAATAACTGCCGGTGATGGTGCCGTCGTTATTAATGGCGTAGCTGGTCAGGTCGCCTGGGGCATAACCGTTTTGCGTGGCGTTACCAAAGGTGGTCGCACCGGTGTTTTGCTGCAGGCTGCCCACAAAGTTCAAGGCCACGGTCGTGCCATTTGCGCCATTGACACCAGGAATGGTGATACTGGCTGTGCTTGGCGTGGTTGAACCCGCGACAACGGCGCCTGTCGCATCCAGGCTGGACACACCGGTCATTTGACCGTTGGCATCGTAGGACATCTGGTAGTTACCCACAGCGGAACCCGCGGTTGAGTCAATGCCATGAATCTTCCAGGTGTTGTTTGCCGTCTTAACAAAATACATGTCAAGCGAGTGGGCGTTACCCTGCGTGTCGTACATGGTAATCGTGTTTTTAGCACTGTACGTCGTCGGGTCGGTGGCTGAAAACTTGGTGTCATCCAGCGTTGCAGACGTTGAGTTCAGCTTTGCCACCTGGTTAGCCGTGGTGGTCGCGTTCGCAGACATCTGCGTGGTTGGGATTTTAATCGCAACCGGGTTAGCACCGCTTTGAATCGTTGGCGGCACGCCTGATGCCGGATAACCGGTTACATTCAGACCCTGGGTATTCACCAGGTTACGGTTCTGATCAAGTGTGAACTGACCGTTACGTGAATAGGAAACCGCGCCCGCAGAGTTGGTCAAACGGAAAAAACCGTTTCCGCTCAGCGCAACATCCAGTCCACGGCTGGTGGTGGTGGTTGAACCATCGTTAAAGTTCTGGATAACGGCGGCAACTTTTGTACCCAGACCTACGTTAGAGCCGGCGAACATGTCGGCAAACGCGATGGTACTGGATTTGAAGCCCGCTGTGGCGGAGTTAGCGATGTTGTTACCGATAACGTCCAGGTTACTTGAGGCAGCGCCGAGACCGCTGACCGCTTGTGAAAATGACATTTAAACCTCTCCTGTCTACAGGTGAATCAGAGAATCTGACGTACGTCGTCAAGGGTGGCGGAGCCCATGGTGCCGAGATCCAGTGTTGCGGTATTACCCGCCGTGCTTACGCCATTGACGTAGGCATAATTAAGTGGCTGTGCTACCTGTTGACCGCTGCTGTTACTGGCAGCAATCGCAACTTTGTATTTACCGTCTGGCGCAACACTGCCATCAGGTAATTTTCCGTCCCACGAAAAGGTGTGAACGCCCGCAGTGAGTGAACCCAGGTCCTGGGTACTGACCACATTGCCTTGTGCGTCACTGATCGTCGCCGTGGCGGTGGTCGCTGCGTTAGTCAGCTCAACGCCAAACGGTGTCGTGGTGCCTTTGCCTACCAGGATCTGGGCGCCATTGACCATCACCCCATGTCCAATCAGCGTGGAGCTCTGCAGAGACTGGCTGGTGCTGATCTGGCCGGAAATCGATCCCAGCGTGGTATTCAGTTTTTCAATACCGCTCAGGGTGTTGATCTGTGCCAGCTGCGTCGTCAGCTGACTGTTATCCATTGGATTTGTCGGGTCCTGGTTTTGTAACTGTGTGACCAGCATGGTCAGGAACTGGTTTTGCAGGTCCTGAGAACTGTTCCCCGTGCCGGTGCTGGACGAACTCAGTACCGTGGGGTCCAGCTTTTCATTAACGCCTACCGAGATAGCCATTATGTTTCTCCGTTACTGACCCAGGGTCAGCGTTTTCATCATCATCGACTTCACGGTGTTCAGTACCTCGACGTTAGCCTGGTAGCTGCGTGACGCCGACATGGTGTTCACCGTTTCGGCTACCACATCCACGTTAGGCATTTTCACGTAACCTTTGTTGTCTGCCATTGGGTTACCTGGGTCGTAGACCAGTTTTGCCGGCGTAGGATCGTCCACGACCTGCGCCACTTTCACACCACCTGTCGCAGCACCGGGAGCAGCATCGGTCTGAAAAACGACCTGTTTTGCCACATACGGCTGTCCGTCCGGGCCGGTCACGCTGTCGGCGTTAGCCAGGTTACTGGCGCTGACGTTTAATCGCTGTGATTGCGCGGTCATTGCTGAGCCGGCAATGTCAAAAATATTAAGCAAGGCCATAATTATTGCCCTTGTAACACGCTCATCATGCCTTTGATTTGGCTACTGATAAGCGTGAGGTCGGTTTGATATTTCAGGCTGTTATCCGCGAACTGCGTACGTTCGCGGTCCATATCCACGGTGTTACCGTCGGCAGATGGCTGATCCGGAATGCGATACAGCATATTCATTGACGGTGCCGAGTTCGTCTGCGCTTCAATGTGACGCGACGAAGTGACTTTGAGCGCCAGGCTACTGCCTTCAGCACGTCCATTCGCCATTGCCCGATTCAGCTCGCTGGCAAAGTCGATATCCCTGGCCTGATAGCCCGGGGTGTCGGCGTTGGCAATGTTAGATGCCAGAATCTCCTGACGTTGAGCTCGCAGGTTAAGGGCTTCGGTACCGAAATGTAGCGCCGCATCGAGTTTGTCGAGCATGCTTCCTCCGCAAATGAGAATTTCGAGTTGGCAGCTTAATCGGGAAAAAGCAAGAGTCATCGTCTGAATAACGCCTCAAATCGTCGCTATTTTTGCTCTTGAGTTTTTTTTTAAGCGCGTACACTCGTTGACATCATCAGTGAGGAAAAGCACATGCGTGGATATCCAGCCCTGTTAGCCGGCCTGCTGGCCCTGTTTGCCTTACCCGTTATGGCAGGCGATTTCAGTGCCCAACTGAACCAGTTTTTTAAGGCGCGTGATCCCCAACACGCGGCAGGCATGAATGTGGTTATCCGCACGCCGCAGACGCAGTGGCCAGCGTGTGACGCACCACAATTTACGCTGCCGGGCAACAGCCGGGCATGGGGCAACATGAGTGTGGCGGCTAACTGCGGTGAGAATCGCCGTTATATTCAGGTGCAGGTACAGGTCACTGGGGCGTATCTGGTCGCTAAAAACGCCATTCCCCGTGGCAATACCGTTAGCAAAGATGATTTCCGCATTGAAAACGGACGTCTGGATACGTTGCCTCCGCGCACGTTGCTCAACGATGAGTCAGTAGCGGATGCGGTGGTCTTGCGTGATATCCAACCGGGGCAACCTGTAAGTCAGTCTATGTTGCGCCAGCCATGGCGCGTTAAAGCAGGCCAGGATGTGATGGTCGTGGCCAGCGGAGACGGGTTTGACGCTAGCGGTGAGGGCAAAGCGTTGAACAATGGCACGATATCGCAGTGGGTTCGGGTGCGTATGGGAAATGGTCAGGTTGTGAGTGGTCGTGTGAGCGATGATGGGAAAATTCTTATAACACTATAAAACATTAAAGAAGCCTGTTTATCTGCCGATAGAAGAATCAGCTAAGCGATTACGCTATTATGATTCAGGTGGCAGACTCCCCTGACCTCACAGGAGCCCGAATATGAGCATCGACAGAACACAACCGTCTAAGCCCGCAAGCACCGTGCAAACACGTGACAGCAGCGAGCAACAAACTGCCCGAGTGCGTCAGAGCAGCAGTACTACTGCAACCACGCCTGCAGCCGCCCAGGTTAACCTGAGCAGTGCACAAGCACAGCTTATGCAGCCCAGCAGCCAGGACATTAATGTCCAGCGCGTAGAACAATTGAAAACCGCCATTCGTAATGGCGAGTTGAAGATGGATACTGGCAAAATCGCCGATGCGCTAATTGCCGACACTAAGGCGTATTTAGAGGGTAAATAATCCCCATGAGTAATTTGCTGACCACGTTAGATAAGATGCAGGAAGTGCTGGTGTCTCTGGCCACCGTGCTGGATGAAGAGCAACAACAGCTGTCGTCTGGAATGATCAACAGCAACAACTTGCAGCGCATTACAGAAGATAAAAGTGCGCTACTGAGTACGTTGAATTATTTAGACGAGATGCGTCGTAGTAACGAGAAAAGTCTGGGTACATCTGCCCCTTATCGTGGTCAGAGTGACATGGCGCGCCGCTGGGAAGGTATCCAGCAGCACACACGCCGGTTACACAATGCAAATACTCATAACGGTATTTTGTTGCAGCATCAAATTACCTTTACCCATGACGCTCTAGACGTTCTGAAACCTCACCAGACGCAGGCGTTTTATGGCCCGGACGGGAAAGGACAAGGGCAGGCAACGCTAAGCCGTAAAGGCTGACCGGTGTTGCTGTCACTCCCCAGAGACAACCTGTTGTCTCTGCTGGGTTATGACAAACCTTAAGTCATCCGTCTTGAAAAAACCGTCATCTCACAGGGATGACGGTTTTTTTATATCCCAACGCCCGGGTCTGAACGCGCCTGCGCGCTGCCATATCGATTCTTTCGGCGCGTGCGCCTCGCCATTTATGAAATAGCAGACTGATATCAGGCTTGCCTGAGACGTTGCAAGACTCCGTGAAACGCTTTTTTTTCGCTACATCACAGGTTGTACCTTCATCACAAGGCTTTATTCATCAACCCTTGCCATAACATGAGCCGGTATCACCTGCGCTTAATAGCGCAACCAGGAGCGTTGCATCATGGCTGTCATTGAGTGAGGCCGAGGGAACGCCGTACCTCACCTTGCTCTGCGCTTGGGCAGTAAAAAGCCGCAACGTGATCCGTTGCGGCTTGCATAAAGGGTTAACACATCACGCTACGCTCAAGGCATTGTTACATTCAGACGGTCGTGCGTCGCGCATAATCGCGCAGGCGAAAGCCCATCAGCCCAAGCGCCAGGAAGTAAGCGCCACCGCCAACGGCACAGACCAACGCCAGCCGCAGCAAACGCCACAGCATGTTGCCCTGCTCCCAGACAGGCATCCAGTAGAGCATCGCAAACAGCGCGGCAGCCATTATCACGACAGCCACGAATAAACGCAGTAAAAAACCTACCCATCCCGGTTGCGGCTGGAAGATTTTCTTTTTACGCAGTTGCCAGTAAAGCAGCGCGGCATTCAGACAGGCACCCAAACCAATTGAGAGCGCCAGCCCGGCATGCTTAAGAGGGCCGATAAAGGCCAGGTTCATAAGCTGAGTCACAATCAGCGTTACAATAGCAATCTTGACCGGGGTTTTAATGTCCTGACGTGAATAGAATCCCGGTGCCAGAACTTTCACCACAATCAGGCCCATCAGACCGACCGAATAGGCGATCAGGGCGCGCTGAGTCATCGCCGCATCAAAAGCGGTAAACTTGCCATACTGGAACAACGCGATAGTCAGAGGCCCGGACAACATGCCTAACGCCACCGCACTGGGTAACGCCAGCAAAAAGCATAAGCGCAGGCCCCAGTCCATTAAGCGCGAATATTCATCATGATTGCCACTGGAGAAACTTTTCGCCAGTGACGGCAACAAAATGGTTCCCAGCGCAACGCCCAGTACGCCAGAAGGAAACTCCATCAGGCGGTCGGCATAATACATCCAGGAAACGGAACCAGACACCAAAAAAGAAGCAAAAATGGTGTTGATGATGAGCGAGATTTGACTGACCGACACGCCCAGAATCGCGGGCCCCATTTGACGCATAACGCGCCATACACCGGCATCACGCAGGTTGAGACGCGGCAGGACCAGCATCCCCAGTTTTTTGAGATGGGGTAACTGGTAGCCCAGTTGTAACACGCCGCCCACCACTACGGCCCACGCCAGTGCCATAACCGGCGGATGAAAGTGCGGTGCGGCAAAAAGGGCAAAACCAATCATGCTGACATTCAGCAAGGTTGGCGCAAATGCGGGAACGGAGAAACGGTTCCAGGTGTTCAGTATCGCCCCGGCCAGGGACGCCAGGGAGATCAGCAGAATATACGGAAAGGTTACGCGCAACAGCGCGCTGGTGAGGGCGAATTTATCTGCGGTGTCCGCAAACCCCGGCGCGGTCACCAGAATAACCCAGGGCGCGGCAACCATTCCTGCCACGGTCACCAGGGCCAGTGCCAGGGTAAGCAGCCCCGATACGTAGGCCACAAACAACCGGGTGGCTTCTTCTCCCTGCTTACTTTTGTATTCCGCCAGAATGGGGACAAAAGCCTGCGAGAACGCGCCTTCAGCAAAAATACGTCGCAGCAAATTGGGCAGTTTAAACGCCACAAAGAAGGCGTCAGTGGCCATGCCGGCACCGAATACGCGCGCCACAATGGCATCACGGGCGAAGCCCAGCACGCGGGAAAACAGAGTCATAGAACTGACCGCTGCCAGCGATTTCAACAAATTCATAATTGATGGGGCATCCTGAAAAGAATCGGCTAAATGCGTGACTTAGCACGGGTTAGGTCACAGCTCGGGCGATAGTCTACTGCCATCGTACGAAATGACCAGCGCTGAGTGTTACAAGGCATTATTCCCGTTCGGCATCGCGCCACATCGATTCGACCACGCGTTGCGCCAGCAGGGCCTGCTCGCCGCTGGTCTCCGGCTTTGTCTGATTTTCGACACATTGAATAAAATGTTCTGCCGCCCCGACAAAACCGCGTTGGGCAAGATGGCTCTGCCATGGCGCAGGCGGTGTCATGATCACGCCCGCTCCTCGCTCCTCCTGCCAGTCGCGCATATCCAGAATATCAATGCACTTGCCATCCCCTACCGCGCTGATGCGTTCACGCTGGCTTCCTGCGCGACGATGCATGCTGGTGGTCACCTGCACCTGGCCGGCATTGAAATGGTGCTCAGCATAGAGCATTTGTCCCTGTTCATTGGTGGCGATATGTCCCTGCCGGGGAAGCGTGCGTCCTCCGGCCAGCCACAGCGCGGTGTCAACAACATGAAGGTAATCATCCAGTAAGGTGAAGCGCAGATCATATGGCCCTACGCTGTCGCCGCGGTGCTTCTCAATGCGCAGTGAGGCAACGGCGTCCATCTCTGCCTTGAGCTGCTGATAGCGGGGCGCAAAACGGCGGTTAAAGGCCACCATCAACCGGCGCTGTTTCTTTTCGGCCAGCGTCACCAGCATTTCAGCCTGGTTAAGGGTTTCCGCCAGCGGTTTATCCACACACACATCCTTTCCTGCCAGCAGCAGCGCATGCACCACTTCGTAGTGGCTGGCGGTACTGGTATGAACAAACACGGCATCACAGGCGGCAGCAAGATCATTCAACGAACCGAAACACGGAATACGATAACGTTCACAGACGACCTGCGCTTTTGCCTGATTAGGGGAAAAGGCACCGACCAACTGCCAGGATTGAGCCTGAGACAGAACAGGCAGCCAGGCCTTTTGTGCAATACCACCCAACCCGACTACACCAATGCGAATCGTCATCTATTGTTCTCTTTCCAGTAAAAGCGCCAGTTGCGCCTGTAAGTCTGCAACAGACTGCTCCAGCAACGTCACGCGTTCCAGTAGCGCAGCATCATCCGGGACGGCATCAGCCTGAGAGGGTATTTGCTCCACGTCGCCGGCAAACAGGTGCATAAAACGGCTTTCACGTTTGCCGGGTTCGCGGGCCAGGCGCACCACCATTGCACCGTCCTCGCGCGATGCCAGCACTTCCAGGGTCTGTTCAACCTCGGTGACATCTGCAAACTCATGCAGGCGACCACTTCGCGTGCGCAGTTCGCCCGGGGTTTGCGCCCCGCGCAGGAACAGTAATGTGAGCACGGCGACTTCTGCACGACTCAGTTGCAAATGACCAAAAGCTGAATTGCAGAAACGCTGTTCGTATTTAACGACCCGTTGACCGAAGCCGCTGTTAGACGTGACCAGGTGTTTTTTTACCAGAAGATCGAGTTCAGCCTGCACGTCGCTTTCGCTCAGCGCCATAACCGGTTCGCGGTTTGATTTCTGATTACAGGCGGTCACTACGCCGTTTAATGAGAGCGGATACTGTTCCGGTGTAGTGATTTGCTTTTCCAGCAGGCAACCCAGAACGCGCAGGGCCTGCGCTGATAAGGCCATCTTCATTCAGCATTCCTCTTCTTACCCACGACGATTAGGTGTCCATTCTTTGCAGGTTAACGCCGTGAGGACATGATCCTGCCACTGGCCGTTAATCATTAAATAATTTTTAGCATATCCCTCTTTTTCAAAGCCCAGGCGCGCCAGCAGATCACCACTGCGCTGGTTGTGCGGCATATAGTTAGCCATGATGCGATGAATATATTGTTGCCGCTGCATGTACGGGATCGCCGACTGCAGTGCCTCAAACATCATGCCCTGCCCCTGCCACTTCTCACCGAGAGAATAGCCGAGATAGCAGGCATGAAACGCCCCACGCAGGACATTGCTAAAGTTCGCCACGCCGCGGACTTCCGTTTCGTTGCTGTCCATCAAAACAAAGTAGAAAGCTGAACCCTGTTTGTGCATCTCTGCAATCAGGCCCAGCCGGGCCTGCCAGCCAGACGGATAGCAGTGGCTGTCATCACGTACCGGTTCCCAGGGCCTGAGAAAATCGCGATTTTCAGCATAGTAGTCCGCTAATCGCCACGCATCGCGTTCGTGAACCAGTCTTACCACCAGCCGCTCGGTTGTGAGTCGCACCCTCAGCGCGGCAGAACGATAGCCAAACATCATCTCTCCTGAAATCCATGGCGGGAAGGAAATGCCAGTCTTTGATAACATTCACTATAACCGTCGCCAGGTCTGCGGTAAAACGTTACACACACAATGGCCGCCGGGCTGTTTGTTTATCATCCGACACGCTGACCGAGTAGGTGATCGGAATGGTTTTACGCTGACCGGTATGATAAAGGCCGCGTCTGATGTCGCCGTGGTTTTCATCCCTTCCTTGCTTCGCCTTGACAGCATCAGCCCCTGACAAAGCCGCCTGACTTGCGCCAGAAGGCGCATTTACCGGACAAGCTCAGGCCGTGCATTTATGCCTGTGGGACCTCCAGCGCCCTGGCTGAAAGGCACATACGGCAACGCCATCTCAGCCCATTCCTGATGACAGACTGCCTGCATTCAGGCAGGCTATGGCGTGATCTACTTTTTCATTTAAATGAGGGAAATATGAAGAAGGCTTTTTACGGGCTGATTGCCCTGTTTTTAGCGGTATTGCTGAGCGGCTGTAATCAGTTAACCCAATACACCATCAGCGAACAGGAAGTGAATCAGGCACTGCAAAAACACAATAACTTCGAAAAAGACATTGGTGTGTCGGGACTGGTTAATGCCCATATCGTGCTGAATAACCTCACCAGTCAGATTGGTCGTGAGGAGCCGGGTAAGGTCACGTTATCGGGTAATGCCAAGATCAATGTGTCCTCGCTGTTTGGCCCACAGCAGGCCGATATGCAACTCAAGATGCGCGCCCAACCTGTGTTCGATCAACAGCAAGGTGCCGTCTACCTGCGTGATATGGAAATCGTGGATGCGCAGGTTCAGCCAGACAAGATGGCTTCTATCATGAAAACGCTGACGCCCTACCTGAATCAGTCGCTAAAAAGCTATTTTGACCAGCAGCCTGCGTATGTGCTGAGCGCCGACCGCAGTAAAGCTGAATCGCTGGCGAAAAAATTTGCTAAAGGTCTGGAAGTTAAACCTGGCGAACTGGTGATTCCGTTCACCGATTAATGCTTTATCGATGTCGTTATCCCGCTTCAATTCCGCGCTTTTCGGCGCGGATTTTTTTTGAGATGCAAAAACAGGTGCAAACGGTTGCCTGAGTCCTTATGCTTATAACCCGGCCCAAACACGCCATTCGTTTATCCTTCATGCCGGAGCCGTATTAATGACCGCACAACCTCAGCAACTTACTATCCGCCGCCCAGATGACTGGCATATCCATCTTCGTGATGACGATATGCTTAAAACCGTGCTGCCTTATACCAGCGCGGTCAATGGTCGTGCCATCGTCATGCCTAACCTGGTTCCGCCGGTGATAAGCGTCGCAGCGGGCGAAGCTTATCGCGATCGCATTCTGGCCGCTTTGCCTGATGGTCATGCTTTTACGCCGCTGATGACCTGCTATATTACTGACTCGTTAGATCCTGAAGAACTGACACGCGGCTTCCGTTCCGGGTTGTTCACTGCAGCCAAGCTCTATCCTGCTCATGCGACCACCAATTCCAGTCATGGCGTCACCAATATTCAGTCAATTACCTCGGTGCTGGAGCGGATGCAAACGCTGGGCATGCCGCTGTTGGTGCACGGTGAAGTCACCGACGCGCATATTGATATCTTTGATCGCGAAGCCCGCTTTATTGAAACGGTAATGGAGCCGCTGCGTCAGCAATTTCCTGCGCTGAAAGTCGTGATGGAGCACATTACCACTAAAGACGCGGCGGAATATGTGGAAAGCGCCAATGAAAATCTGGCCGCCACCATTACCCCTCAGCACCTGATGTTCAATCGTAACCATATGCTGGTCGGCGGGATTCGTCCTCATCTTTACTGCCTGCCGATCCTGAAGCGCAATACACATCAGCAGGCTCTGCGTAAGGTGGTAGCCAGCGGTCATCCACGCGTCTTCCTGGGGACCGACACGGCACCGCACTTAAGTCATCTGAAAGAGAGCAGTTGCGGCTGTGCAGGCGTCTTTAATGCGCCAACCTCCCTGCCCGCTTATGCGACGGTATTTGAAGAGCTCGATGCCCTGCAGCATTTTGAAGCGTTCTGTTCTGAGAATGGTCCACGCTTCTATGGCCTGCCGCTTAATCAGGACCAGATCACGCTGGTGCGTGAGCCGTGGACAGTGGCAGAAACCATTGAGATGGATTCACATCAGCTGGTGCCTTTCCTTGCCGGTGAAACGCTGAACTGGCGCGTAAAATAATTTCACTTGCCTCCCGATTAATAATACTGTAGTTATATACAGTATCTTATACGGAGGCTTTTATGCGTGTTGAAATTACCGTTGCCAAGACCCAACCTCTTCCCGCTGGCGCGATGGAAGCCCTGAGCCAGGAGCTGTCGCGCCGCATTGATGAACACTTTCCGCAATTCACGAACCACGTCAAGGTGCGTTACGCCACGGCTAACCAGTTAAGCGTTCTGGGTGGTGATAAAGATACGCGTGATCAAATCAGCGAAATCCTGCAACAAACATGGGAAAGCGCTGACGACTGGTTTATTACCGATTAACCGCTACTGTGCTGTTTTTTGCCGGGTTTCGCCACCCGGTTTTTTTATCTTCATTTAAAGTCTGACTAACCGCTCGCCCCATCTGGACTCCGAATGATCAATGCCCTATGCTGGCGCTGATCATGCATAAAAGGAGTTGCATCCCATGACTACAGACAAACCAGAAGAAGCGATGACCTTTGGCGAGCTGTTAACGCTTATCGGTGAACAGCAGCGTCGTTTAACGGTGCTGGAAAATGCATTCTCCAGCCTGATTTTCTGTCTTGATGACCGGGCCAGTCAGTTACTGGTGCATAATCTTTCTCTTGAAGCGCAAAATCAAAACCATGATGAGCAGCTGCAGCAGCAGTTTGCCCGCCTGGCAGAGACGTTACAAAAGCGCAGCGGCACGACAGGCGCTGAAACCTCGCTTATCTGACGTGGTGTCAACGAGGGATAATAAGCCATTTTTATTGTTCAATTAGGGCGATTACTGCCCCAGCATTCAGGTATTATATCTTCTCAGCCTTACCGTTTTAGAAACAAATATTCTGCTTTCAGGCGTTCCGTGATACGTTTAATCAGTAAATCGCTATTTTGCTGTTATAATTGTTTCGCAGTGGAAATTAAAAAGCCGCATTGAACCTCATCATGCACTTCGTTTAACGAGTAATAAGGAGGTTATAATGGACAGTCGCAAAGATGTAATTCAGACCCATCCACTGGTGGGCTGGGATATTAGTACTGTTGACAGCTATGATGCGATGATGATCCGTCTGCACTCCCTTTCGTCGCAAGATCAAACTGAAGAAGACGCAGACGTTGGCCCTACCTACTGGCTGACGACTGATGTAGCAAAGCAGTTCATCTCCATTCTTGAAGCGGGTATCGCTAAGATTGAATCTGCCGAGCAGATAGAACGACTACTAAAGAAGCATTAATACTGCTGCATCAGCAAGGCACCCTCCAGGGTGCCTTTTTTATTGGCCTTTCTGGTATGCTGTTGATTATGTAACCCTTTCAGGAGTTCCATTTTCATGATTTACGATCTTATTGTGGTCGGTAGCGGTTCCGTTGGCGCAGCCGCAGGCTATTACGCCACACAAGCGGGCCTCTCCGTGCTGATGATTGACAGCGCACATCCGCCCCATACTCAAGGCGCTCACCACGGCGAAAGCCGCCTCATCCGTCATGCTTACGGAGAAGGCGAACGCTATGTCCCTTTGGTTTTGCGGGCACAAGCATTATGGGATGCGCTGGAACAGCAGGCTGGCGAACGCATCATGCACCGTTGCGGCGTCTTAAATATCGCGCCCGCGCATTCCGAATTTATCCAAAACGTCATCAATAGCGCAAAAACCTGGCAGCTTGCTGTCGAGGTATTACAGGCCGAGGAAGTCCGAAAACGCTGGCCACAGTTTACCGTTCCCGATGGTTATCTGGGTGTCTTTGAACCTCAGTCCGGCTTTTTAAAAAGCGAACAGGCCGTACGAAGCTGGATTCAGCTGGCCGAAAAACAGGGCTGCGCGCAGCTGTTTAACTGCCCGGTGACGCAAATCAGCCGCGAAGGCGATTTACAGCAGGTCACCACTCTTGACGGCATTTATCGCGGTCGCAAGATGCTGGTGAGCGCAGGCACATGGGTGAGCAAACTGATACCTGACCTGCCGGTATCACCAACACGTAAAGTCTTTGCCTGGTATCAGGCGGATGGGCGCTACAGTGAAAACAATGCGTTTCCGGGGTTCACCTGTGAAATGGCCGATGGCAGCCAGTATTACGGCTTCCCCGCCGATAACAACGCCCTGAAGGTAGGCCGCCATGACGGTGGTCAGCTGATGACCCAACCGGAAGATCGCAAACCTTTCGGCAGCCTTGCCGCCGATGGCAGTGAAACATTTCGCTTTTTACGCCAGTTCTTGCCCGGCGTGGGCGTATGTCTGCACGGCGAAGCCTGTAGCTATGATTTCAGTCCCGATGAAGATTTTATTATCGATACCTTGCCGGGCGAACCCAATCGTCTGGTGATAACCGGCTTAAGCGGCCACGGATTTAAATTTGCCAGCGTGTTAGGTGAGCTCGCCAGTCAGTTTGCTCAGAACCAGCCTTTTGAATTTGATCTTTCGCCGTTCAGGCTGTCACGTTTTCATTAAAAACGGTGCGGCGAACGGGATTAACCTGGCGCCGCGCTGACATAAATTTACAGTCAGCGGTTTTTTTGCGTTTTATTCCCTTGTTATCTCTCCGTTACCGGCCTGTTTTGTCCCCTTTTTGCCTTTTTCATCCATTCTGGAATTTTCTCATTCAATAATATTGTGCTTACCCGATTCACTTCGCGAGTCGATTTCATCAGTACACAAGATATTTATAGAAAAGTAAGCATTATTGCTTTTGTGTTTCATTCTGTAGATTCTTATTTCCACTTATTCTTAAGATGCCGCTGCAAAATGTCGCTAAATAATTCATCCAGCCATTATGGATTGCTCTCTGTTTTCTTACACTGGTCAATGGCATTGGTCATTTATGCCATGTTCGCACTGGGTTTATGGATGGTCGGTCTGAGCTATTACGATACCTGGTATCACAATGCGCCAGAGATCCATAAAAGCATTGGTGTCATGCTGATGCTGGCCCTGATTATTCGTCTCCTGTGGCGCGTGATTTCCCCGCCGCCCAAACCCCTGAGCAGCTACTCTACCGCCGTGCGTATCAGCGCGGTCGTCGCGCATTGGTTACTTTACAGCCTGCTTATCGCCATTTTGTTCAGCGGTTATTTAATCTCTACCGCCGACGGCAAACCCATTTCCGTATTCGGGTGGTTTCCCCTGCCTGCTCTACTGACCGGCGCGGGCGAACAGGCAGATTTAGCGGGAGATATTCATTTATGGCTGGCATGGAGCATTGTGATCCTTTCGGGCTTACATGGCCTGGCCGCGTTAAAACACCACTTTATCGATCGCGATATCACCCTGAAAAGGATGCTGGGTCTGCGCATCCGATCAACCTCTGAAAAGGAAAAGTAATATGTTTAAGAAAACGCTTCTGGCCATCACAAGCGCCGGTTTACTGCTGGGTTCACTGACCGCCAACGCGGCGGATTACAAAATTGATAAAGAAGGCCAGCACGCCTTTGTTCAGTTCCGTATTCAGCATTTAGGCTACAGCTGGCTGTACGGCACCTTTAAAGACTTTGATGGCTCATTCAGCTTTGATGCCAATAACCCCTCGGCGGATAAAGTGGATGTCACCATTAACACCAACAGCGTGGACACCAACCATGCCGAGCGTGACAAACACATTCGTGGCCCGGAATTCCTGAATGTCGCAAAACATCCGACGGCGACATTTAAGTCCACGGCAGTGAAAAAAGAGGGCGACAAGCTGGCCGTAACGGGTGATTTAACGCTGAACGGCGTGACAAAACCGGTGACGCTGGAAGCCAAAATGATGGGCGAAGGTAAGGACCCATGGGGCGGCTATCGTGCCGGCTTTGAAGCCGAAGGCGAGATAGCGCTGAAAGACTTTAACATTACCCAGGATTTGGGCCCTGCTTCTCAGAAGGTTGAGTTAATCATCTCAGTGGAAGGCGTGCGTAAGTAATAACAAGCCGCCTGAAGCCAGGCTTCAGGCGGCGGCGACTATTTGCGGGTTGGCGCTGGAATAGTCATATTCAACAAACCACGCGACTTATTGAAGATTTTATTCCCGTTCTCACGTCCGGCGCGGCGGGCACGTTGTTCTTCAGGTGACAGGCGCGCTTCCTCCTGGCACAGCGGGCTACAGCAGTGCTCGTACTTTTCCGCACAACTTTCACACTGGATGAACAACAGGTGGCAACCGTCATTGACGCAGTTTACGTGGGTGTCACAAGGCGTACCGCACTGATGGCAGTTAGATAACACATCATCTGAAATGCGCTCACCCATACGTTCATCAAAAACAAAGTTTTTACCTTTGAAGCGTACCGGTAAATTTTGTTCACGTGCACGGCGGGCATATTCAATAATGCCGCCCTCGACATGGTAGACATCCTCAAAACCGTTATGCCGCATCCAGGCGCTGGCTTTTTCACAGCGAATTCCCCCCGTGCAGTACATCACGATTTTTTTATCTTTCTTGTCCTTGAGCATGTCCACAGCCATGGGCAGTTGCTCGCGGAACGTATCGGCGGGCACCTCAAGCGCATTGTCAAAACGCCCCACTTCATACTCGTAGTGATTTCGCATATCGACGAAGACCGCGTCAGGATCGTCGAGCATGGCATTCACGTCTGCCGCCTTCAAATAGTTGCCAACATCGCTGGCATCAAAGGTCTCGTCATCGATGCCATCGGCAACAATGCGGTCACGCACTTTCAACCGCAGTACCCAGAATGATTTGCCATCGTCGTCGAGCGCAATATTCATTCGCAGGTTATTCAACGCCGGATCAAAGCCGTACAGAAAAGCTCTCATCGCCTCGTACTGGCTGGCGGGAACGCTGAGCTGTGCATTGATACCTTCGTGCGCGACGTAAATACGGCCAAACACCTTTAACGCGGTTAAACCGAGGTACAGTTCGTCACGAAACGCTTTTGGATCGGCAATAGTGAAATACTTGTAAAAAGAGACTGTGGTGCGCGGCTCGGTTTCAGCCAACATACGCGCCTTCAGCTCTTTATTGGAAACAAGGTTATGTAACACTGGCATGGTGTTCGTTCCTGTTATCAATAGAAGAAATTTAGCGCGCACATGATACCTGAATTGATAAAAATGCGAAGCGTATAAGAAAAATTGATAGTTAAACCTGTACATTTTCGTTGGCCCGAGTACTTATATCTCTCTTTTTTCACTCCCGGCAACAATCTGCGAAATGTTGTAACATTTCAGCAGTGGGAAAAAAAATGGCACAATAACCGCAACTGACGAAAAACAGCACCGCTGGTGCACGACGCAGGATAATAATATTTAAGATGACCCAATTGCCTCAATTTTCACGTGCGCTTCTTCATCCCCGCTATTGGTTTACCTGGCTGGGTGTCGTTTTACTGTATATCCTGGTATTGCTGCCCTATCCGCTGCTCTATGCGCTGGGTAGCGGCATTGGTCGCCTTGCCAGACGATTTATGAAACGACGCGTTGCCATTGCTCGCCGTAATCTTGAACTCAGCTTCCCGGATATGCCCGATGTCGATCGCGAAGCCATGATCAAGCATAACTTTGAATCGGTGGGCATGGGACTGATTGAAACCGGCATGGCCTGGTTCTGGCCCGACTGGCGGATTCACAAATGGCACAAACCTTCTGGTCTGGAACACATACAGCAGGCGCATGACACCCAGCGTGGCGTGTTGTTAATTGGCATGCATTTTTTAACGCTGGAGATCGGCGCACGGATGTTTGGCATCCACAATCCCGGCATCGGCGTTTATCGGCCCAACGACAACAAACTCATCGACTGGCTGCAGACGCGAGGCCGCATGCGATCAAACAAAGGGATGTTAGATCGCAAGGATCTTAAAGGCATGATTCGGGCGTTGAAGCGTGGCGATATTATCTGGTACGCACCCGATCATGATTATGGCCCGCGCAGCAGCGTATTTGTGCCCTTCTTTGGCGTCGAAAAGGCGGCAACCACCGTGGGTACGCATATGCTCATTCGTACCGGTAAACCGGCGGTTATTCCCTTTGTACCGCGTCGTCTGCCTGAAGGGCGCGGCTACGAGTTGATTATTTTGCCTGACGTGAGCGCTGACTTTCCGCTGACCAGCGATGAAGACACCGCACTGCGCATGAATAAGGTGGTGGAAGACGGTGTGCTACTGGCACCTGAGCAGTACATGTGGCTGCACCGTCGTTTTAAAACCCGTCCAGAGGGTGAACCCTCCCGCTATTGAGTCCACTGCGGCGTCGCGGTCCGTGCCTGTAGCGGACCGCGATGGCGCGGTCGATGATGATGATAATGATAAACGACAGTGACATAAGAGTGACATCAGCCCCAAGGGGTGTGTGCGCTCTGATTCAGCAGTAGAGATCGTGTTAGCATCCTTAAGCATGGTGTTCCACCGGAAACCGCGCTGATACCACCGCGAGCGCTGCCGCTTAACTGATTCATTACGGAAAAACTCATGCTCTGGCTTATCTCGAAATATGCGATCACCGCCCTGATGGTGGTGATCATTTCTGAAGCGGCCAGGCGCAGCGATCGCCTGGGTGGACTGCTGGCGGCGCTGCCGCTTGTCACTATCCTTGTGCTGATCTGGATGAAAATTGAAGGACAGACCCAGGCGAAAATTGCCGCTCATGCCTGGTATACGTTTTGGTATGTGGTTCCGACCCTGCCGATGTTTATCCTGTTTCCTTTTCTGTACCAACGCACCGGCTTCTGGCTCACGCTGGGACTCAGTTGCCTGATCACCCTCACCCTGTTCGTGCTGTGGGCGTTATGCCTGAAAAGGTTTGGTATCGACCTGCTTTAGCACGTCATTCCCATCTGCTACTCAACCCAGCAGGCTTGCATACAGAGCCGTTATTCAGCCAGTAAACGCCTCTGATGGTGCAGTTTATGGCCCGAATTTCTGACCTGCGCAGCGTCCTGACTTTCCCTCCTGAAATTTTGGTCTATTCTTCACTGAAATCACGTTAATCAGGCAAGGAGAGAAGCATGAGTATGTTCACTACACTGGAAGAAGCGATTGAGGCTGCACGTGAAGAATTTCTCGTCAGTCATCCGGATATTGAGCAAGACGATGCCTCAATCAACCAGTTTGGCCTGCAAAAATATGTGATGCAGGATGGCGACATCATGTGGCAGGCAGAGTTTTTTGAAGATGAAGGGGATTCAGGCGAGTGTTTACCGGTGCGCAGCGGTGAAGCCGCTCAGGCTATTTTCGACGGCGATTTCGATGAAATTGAACTGCGTCAGGAGTGGTTAGCGGAGAATACGCTGCATGAATGGGATGACGGTGAGTTCCAGCTTGAGCCCCCGCTGGACAGCGAGGAAGGTAAAGCCGCTGCACAGGAATGGGAAGACGACAACAGCGACTCTGACCGCAGTTACTCATAAGGTCCGTGGCTGGCATCCACCGGTATCAGTAAAGTATCGACCACCAGCGACAGCGGCAGGTCGAGAATCGTGATCACCCGCCATGCGCCATCCCGGATATCCCACTTTACGCCAGAATAAAACTGATTACCGTGTCCCTGTCCGGGCACGGTACGGCTGATAATACTGCCGCAGCCGCTCAGGGTGACAACAGCCAGGGATAACGCGGTTAATTTAGCGAATTTATTCACAGTTGTGACCCAGATTAAACAGCCGCTATTTTAATCACGAGTGAGGCTGGGTTGCCATCCCATTTCGGTAAAAGTGCAAAATAATGTTGCTGTCTGTAACCTGACGACAGGCATAAAAAAAGCGGCATCTCTGCCGCTTTTTAAGTATTACGCCTGATGCGGTAGCGCATCGGGGTTGAGAGGGAGTTTTTGATAACTCTCTACCCACTGATGATACTTCTCACCGTTTTCCCACAAGCGAGTATGCACACGAGCCAGCACCACCGGATCGCTGATCAGCTGCAGACGCTGCTCCCGACTCAGTTTTTCAGGTGCATCACTCAATGCCTGATCAACCCGGCGATCGCGCGCATAATCCAGCAACTGACTCTGCTTATGACGTGAGGTGGCCAGTGCCGTCGCCAGGGCGTTAAACGCCGGATGGAACAGCGCATGCATAAAGCCATTTTTCAGCGCACGTTGACGGTTCAGCTCCACATAGCGGTCTGTGTCTAACAGCTCCTTCGGCGGATCGTACTCCTCCGGTATCAGGAACAGCTTCGCGTTCTTACTCTTAATGCCAAGGCCTGAGCGGCTCGACATCACCGATACAAAAGGTGACAGAATAAGCGAGAACACGATAGGTGCCAGCCACCACAGGAAGTTGAGATCCAGCCAGCCCATGCCGGCGGCCCAGACGATACCTAATGCCATTTGTGAACCGTGGCGCTTAAAGGCTTCGCTCCATGGCGTTGCATCATCGTCACGCTGTGGCGAGTTCCACACCACTTCCCAGCCCAGGAACGCGCTGACCACAAAGACGGTGTGGAACAGCATACGTACCGGCGCCAGCAGTACCGAGAACAGCATTTCCAGCAGCAGAGACACGAACAGACGCAGTGCACCACCGTAAGGTTTCGCCCCTTTGCACCAGATCAGCACGACGCTCAGCAGTTTCGGCAGGAACAACAGTACCAGCGTGGTTGAGAACAGGGCTATCGCCAGTTCAGGACGCCACTGCGGCCACACCGGGAACAGCTGTCTTGGCTGCAGGAAGTAGGTCGGCTCCATCAGCGTATGTACCACCTGAAGCGCGGTGGACAGTGCCAGGAACAGAAACCACAACGGTGCTGACAGATAGGACATCACGCCCGTCAGGAAGACGGCACGGTGAACCGGATGCATTCCTTTCACCAGGAACAGGCGGAAGTTCATCAGGTTACCATGACACCAGCGGCGGTCACGTTTAAGCTCGTCCAGCAGGTTTGGCGGAAGCTCCTCATAGGAGCCCGGCAAATCATAGGCGATCCAGACGCCCCAACCGGCACGGCGCATCAAGGCCGCTTCAACGAAGTCATGCGACAGGATGGAACCGGCAAACGAACCTTCGCCAGGCAACGGTGCCAGCGCGCAGTGCTCGATAAAGGGTTTCACACGGATGATGGCGTTATGGCCCCAGTAGTGCGACTCACCCAACTGCCAGAAGTGCAGACCGGCGGTAAATAACGGCCCATAAACCCGGGTAGCAAACTGCTGGCAACGCGCATACAGCGTGTCCATGCCCGACGCTTTTGGCGATGACTGAATGATACCGGCATTAGGATTCGCATCCATCATGCGCACCAGCCCCGTCAGACATTCCCCGCTCATGACGCTATCGGCATCCAGCACCACCATATAGCTGTAGTTGCTGCCCCAGCGGCGGCAGAAGTCATCAATGTTGCCGCTTTTACGTTTCACACGACGACGACGACGACGGTAGAAAATCTTGCCTGCGCCACCAACATCACGGACCAGTTCCATCCAGGCTTTCTGCTCAGCAATGGCGATGTCGGCATCATAGCTGTCGCTCAGGATGTAAACATCAAAGTGCTCAGCATTACCCGTGCGTACCACGGATTCCCAGGTCGCCCGTAAACCGGCGAAAACGCGTCCCACGTCTTCGTTACAGATCGGCATGATCAGTGCGGTACGGTGCTCAGGATTAAGCGGTTCATCCCCGACGGTAGAGTAAGAAATACTGTATTTATCCCGGCCAATGAGCAGTTGCAGAAAGCCCATCAATGCCGTCCAGAAGCCCGCCGAAACCCAACAGAACAGAATCGCAAACAGGAACAAAATCCCGGTCTGCAACACATAAGGCAGGATCTGCATGACAGACTGCTGCCAGTTCTGGTTGATCATGTCCATGGGGTCCAGCAACGTCCAGCCCTGGTAAGGCAAAATGGTTTTCATATACCAGGTGGCGACCACGGTCTGCATGATGGTGAGGATCAACAGGATATAGCGGCGAATGGAGCCAACGTGACGCCACTTTTCTTCGGCGCGCTGCTCTTCGACCGTCGCATAACGGGGCACAGACTTATGGCCACGTAATGAGTCCCAGGCACGTGCCAGCGGGTTTGTTCGCCAGGCTTCGGGGAACATCAATGAACGCTTCACTTTCGGCATCGCCTTCAGCGTGGTGCGATCAAGATAATCCTTGCCCAACTGCTGGCCGTCAGCGAGGGAATCGGACCAGGCCATTTCCACGCGTGACGATACCGATTTTAAGGGTGCATCGTCAGGACGATCGCTGGCAGCCACATCCCGGCCCAGCGATTCGTGTAACTGGTGAAACGTCTGCGCGTTTTGTAATGACGCAGCCAGACGCATTTTTCCTGCCGCATCCAGCGGCAGGGCTTCTACATAACGTTGAGGTGTAAAAGTCAGATTATTCATTGGCAGGTAACTGATAGCTCCAGGTTTCCGTCAATGTTTTGTCACCGCTCACCAGCGCTGCGCGCATCTCCGTGGCCTGCTTGTTATCTTTAACACGCAGACGCAGTACCAGACGCCAGCCTTTGGTCACCGGATTGTAGCGAACGCTTTGTTCCACCACTTCACCGTTTTTACCTACGCTGACCTGCGGTGCAACCTGGCTGTCGGCAGGCATTTCACTCATGTCTTTCCCAACGAAATCGATGGTGAAGGCCACGGTGCCATCCGGTTGACGGACTAAATTTGACTGCTTCACGTCGCCAGCTGAACGCAGAGTATCTTTCACCCAGGCAACATCGTCAGAATGCAGTTTGTTTTCATTACGGCCAAAGTGCAGACGATAGTTGAAATCCATCGCTTTGCCCGGTTCTGGCAGGTTTTCCGGTGTCCAGAAAGCCACGATGTTATCGTTCGTCTCATCGGCGGTTGGAATCTCCACCAGCTCAACGCGCCCTTTGCCCCAGTCACCGAGTGGCTCAACCCAGCCGCTCGGGCGCAGGTCGTAACGGTCATCCAGATCCTGATAGTTATTGAAATCACGGCCGCGCTGTAACAGCCCGAAGCCTTTAGGATTTTCAATCGTATAGGTGCTCACGGCCAGATGGCGTGGGTTATTCAGCGGACGCCAGATCCACTCACCGTTGCCGCTGTGAATCGACAGACCGTCTGAATCATGCAGTTCAGGGCGGAAATTAGACACTGGCGATGGCTGGTTGCGGCCAAACAGGAACATACTGGTTAACGGTGCAATGCCCAGTTTACCGACGCTGTCACGTAAATAGACTTTGGTCTGCACATCCACCGTGGACTCCTGGCCCGGGTGAATCGTAAAGCGGTAAGCACCGGTTGCGCGTGGCGAATCCAGCAGCGCATAGATTACCAGCTGCTTGTCCTGCGGTTTTGGACGCTCAATCCAGAACTCTTTAAAACGCGGGAACTCTTCGCCTGAGGGCAGCGCAGTATCGATTGCCAGACCACGAGCAGACAGACCATAGACCTGGCCTGCACCAATCACGCGGAAATAGCTGGCGCCGAGGAAGCTGGCGATTTCGTCATCTTTCTTGTTCTTACTGTTCAACGGATACAGGACTTTGAAACCGGCAAAGCCAAGGTTTTTAACCGCATCGGCATCGTGTTTCACATTGCCGAAGTTGAAATAATCAGGACTGTATTTGATTTCACGTACCGTATTGGCGGTGATCTCGTTAATTTTCACCGGCAGATCGAAGTACATCCCCTGATGATAGAATTCGAGTTTGAACGGCGTACGCAGTTTGCCCCAATACGCTTTATCGTGGTTGAACTGAATCTGCTGGTAGTCAGCAAATTTCATATCACGAAATTGAGAGGGTAAATTACTTTTTGGCGCTTCGAAGCTTTTTCCAGACAGATCTTTGGCTTGTTTAGCCACATCATCAAAGTTAAACGCCCAACTGTTGTTGGCATACAAAGCCAGCAGGACTGCCGCGCCAATCCAGCGCATTTTCGTCAGCCCAACATTATTTTTTACTTTAGTCAGCACATCCCCCCCTTTCGTGTGCTTAATACAAACCCGCTTATCTTAATGGATAATTCGGCTTTCCGACAGCTTATGCGCAACAATGTTCCCGATAATCCGCTACTCAGGGGGTGATTTTAGGACAATTAAACGTTACGGGCTCAACTGAGATTCAACTGATAGTAAACTCTGTTATCTGCAGCTAGAATTTCCTTCCGACATAATACGGTTTCAGGGCGAAACCGGCTAAAACGTACTAACGAACTGGAACTTTATGAGTACAATAAAAACTGAGCGTGAATATTTTCTCGACTCCATTCGGGCCTGTTTGATGTTATTGGGCGTGCCGTTTCACGTTTCCCTGATCTATTCGTCACAGAAGTGGGCCGTCAACAGCAGCGAAGCCTCGCTCTGGCTCACCACCCTCAATGATTTTATTCATGCGTTCCGCATGCAGGTCTTTTTTGTCATCTCCGGCTACTTTTCTTACATGCTCTATCTGCGCTATCAGCCTCAGCGCTTTCTGAAAGTGCGTTTAGAGCGGGTTGGCATCCCGATGCTGACAGCAGTGCCACTCATCACGCTTCCGCAGTTTTTTATGCTTAAGGCATGGACAACAAAGTACGCGGACTGGGGCACGCTTCCCCTGTACGACAAATTCAACAACCTGATGTGGGAGCTGATCTCGCACCTGTGGTTTTTACTGGTGCTGTTGATTCTTACCACATTGGGGATGATAACCTTCCGCTGGCTGCGCGATCAGAAGCGTAACATCGATTATCAGCATGTGGGCTGGAGTAAGCTGGCGCTCGGCCTGGTGGTCTGGTGTCTTCTCTGGGGCGGCTTTCGTCGTATTGTGTTTTACACTCACCCTGCGCTGTTAAGCGACGCACTGTTTAATTTTGTCGTGATGCAGACCCTGTTTTACCTGCCCTTTTTCATGTTGGGTGCGCTCAGTTGGAAACATCAGGCATTAAAACAGCTGTTTGTGCGAGTGAATCCGGTGCTGTTTATCGGCGCTGTGCTGCTGCTGGTGGCTTATATCGTCAACCAGCGGACGAGCAGCGGTGAGGGCTGGTTGTATGAGCTGGACGCGTTAATCAGCAGCATGATGGGCCTGTGTATGCTGAACGTCTGTTACAGCCTGGGGCATAAACTGCTTAACTCGCATTCTCCACGCATCATGTACCTGGTGAACGCCTCGCTGTTTATTTACCTGGTGCACCATCCCCTGACGCTGTTATACGGGATCTACGTTACGCCAGTGCTGCATAATAATACGCTGGGCTTTCTGCTGGGCCTGGTCATGGTGTTTGGTGTCTCATTTACGTTGTATGAGTTGCACCTGCGTGTTCCTGTACTGCGCTTTCTGTTTTCCGGTAAACCACAGCAGCGATAACAAAATAAGGCGATCGCTGACGATCGCCTTATTTTAGAGCAGCCACTCGATAGGTAAGCGCCACACGAGTCGAACTTGTAAACGCTGCCACCATGAGCAGCCCGGTTCATGCTTGTGAATCACCTGCTGCGCCTCGCCTGGGTACTCCAGCCAGTTCACCCTGCCCCACTTATCCAGTTGTAAGGTCCAGGCGCGATCGCGCATCGAGTCGCTAAACCGCTGGTGCGTGTCGGCGGCCAGCTTTTCACTTTCGATCACCAGCCCCATTTCGGTATTGAGCACTGCGGAGCGCGGATCGAAGTTAAACGACCCGATAAACAGTATCTTTTCATCTACCGAGAACGTCTTCGCATGCAGGCTTGAACCGGAGTTACCGGTTAAGCCGCGATCGTGCGGCGCGTCGTTCAGCCCGGCCTGAGGTTTTAACTCGAACAGTGAGATACCGTGCCGCAGCAGCTTTTTCCGCCATTTCGCATAGCCCGCATGCACAATGGATACGTCGTTTGCCGCCAGCGAGTTGGTTAAAATAGCAATCTTCACACCTTTGCGCTTTAAGGCCAGCAACTGGGCAACGCCGGCGCGGGTTGGCACAAAGTAGGCGGAAATAATGTCAAACTGACGCTGGGGCGTGCCAATCACTTCCAGCATACGCTGTGGCAGGAGTGACCTACGGCGGGCTTTCCCTAGTCCTTTGCGTGGATCATCGCTTAACAATCGCGTCTTTGCCCAGACAAAGGGTAAGGTGTCCTGCGTCAGTTGGTTAATCAGCGAAGAGTGATCCAGCCGGTCAAGATAATGCTGTACTGCCTCGCTGTCTCGCCATTCCGGTGGCAGCACCACGTCAGGATGCTCTGTTGCCTGCTGTTCCAGTACCTCGTTCAGCGGCGAAACCGGTTTACTGTTCCAGTACCGTTCAAAGTCGTCTGCCACCTCGTTAACCACTGAACCGATAGCCAGCACGTCGAGATCGGCAAAAAGCGGCTCATTACCTGTACCAAAATATTCGTCGCCAATATTGCGTCCTCCCACGACCGTGGTGACGCCATCTGCTGTGAAGCTTTTGTTATGCATACGCCGGTTAAGGCGAGCAAAGTCAGTGAGATAACCCAGGGCACGTAAGGTACGAAAGGAGAACGGATTGAACAGCCGGACGGTAATATTGGGATGATGATTAAGCTGGGCCAGGGTATCGTCCAGCCCCGGCGTATTGTTATCGTCCAGCAACAACCGCACGGTGACACCGCGATTCGCGGCATCCAGCATGGCGCTAAACAGCAGCCTGCCTGACATATCGTTTTGCCAGATATAGTATTGTATATCCAGCGTCTTCGCGGCTTTCTCCATCAGCAGGAAACGGGCGGCAAAAGCATCGAGTCCGTCGCTGAGCGGATGAATACCGCTCAACCCCGGATGCTGCTGACAAAGTGGAACAAGCCGTTGTTCAAGCCAGCTCTGCTGTGATGGGCTCTGGGGCAGTTCAAACGCTTCGGTCATGGATATTCCCTAAATCATCCTGTCATTTATTATTATTCCTCCGCGCGACAGCGTATGCCAGCGTCGGTTGCACATCAGACATGCTGATGGCAGCGTTTTTTAGTCTAGACTTAGTCGAACGATCTGTGACTGAGATTTGTCTGGCAGGAGAGGAATATGAGTAACCCGCCCTTAACTGACGACCGATTACGCCATCATCCCCGCCTGTTCCAGAGTTTTTTTCAGGGCAGCTTCCCCTGTTCCACCGCCTGCCGTACACCGGGCAAACGGCTGGATATGGTGATCAGCAGTGGGCACGATATGCTGCTCAGGAAAGACTATGCCGCGCTGGTCGACCTGCGTGTGTTAACCGCGCGGGACGGCGCACGCTGGCACCTGATTGAAAAAACACCCAACCAGTATGACTGGAGTAGCTTTCTGCCCATGGTCGAAGCGGCTCGGGATAATCAGTTACAGGTTATCTGGGAACTGGCCCACTTTGGCTATCCCGACCACATTAATATCTGGAAAGCGGGCTTTGTCGACCACTTCGAACGTTATGCCCGGGAAATGGCAAGGGTGATTCTCGATCAGGGCATCCAGCAGCCTTTTTTCACCCCCATAAACCAGATCTCATTCTGGTCATGGGCAGGCGCAGACGTTGCCTGGTTTAATCCGCATGCCAGCCAGCGCGGTAAAGAGCTGAAGCGGCAACTGGTTCGCGCGTCCCTGGCCGCCATGCAGGCTATTCGCGAAGTGATCCCTGATGCCCGTTTTGTGCTTACCGATCCACTGGTACAAATTGCCCATCATCCTGACAATCCAGACAGCAAACCCGGGGCTGATGCACAGCACCAGGCGCAGTTTGAAGCCTGGGATATGTTAGCCGGTCGGCTTGATAAGGAACTGGGTGGGCGCGAAGATTGCCTGGATATTCTGGGGCTGAATTACTATCCTGATAACCACTGGTTCTTCCCCGATCAGCCGATGGATAAAGACGATCCCGTACGCGCCCCGCTTCATCTTCTCCTGGCCCAGTACTGGCAACGTTACCAACGCCCGATGCTGATAGCCGAAACCGGTGCCGAAGGCGAAGCCCGCGCGAGCTGGTTACAGGAAGTCAGTGAAAACGTTGCCGTCGCGCTGGACCAGGGCATTGCTATGGAAGGGATTTCGCTTTACCCGGTGGTGGAATACCCGTCATGGGCAGATGACAGGCGTTCGCCGGGTTCACTGTTGGGCCTGGCCGATCCCAATGGCAACCGCACCGTGCATGAGAACCTGGCACTGGTGCTGCGGAGCCAGCAGATAAAATTCAGTAAGCGCGATCAGACCTGACGCGACGGGGGTTTGGGATAGCAGGTCTGCGTGTCAACGCCTTCCAGCGGTGGGGCCTGATGGCTGTCGTTTAGCCACGTCACCACAAACAAGAAAGTGACACCGATCAGGCAAGCCGTCAGCAAGCCAATAATTGCAATCAGTTTATCATCTCTCGATTCCATCCCTCACTCCTTTCAGGTCCGGTTGATAAACACTAGCTCATCCAGAGCGTGACGATCAGAACAAAAATGATCAGCGTTACTGACGTCACCGCAAGCACCACAATCGCAAAGTGAGCATCGGCAAGCGGCTGAACCACGGGTTCATCGTGCTCTTCTGGTGGGCTGGGTAACAACATGCTCTTCCTGGTTAACGCGTGACGCAAGGCTACATTTGCGGGTTACAGTGTAGAGCAATCTTATTCAGTAATCCGTTCTTTTACAAACCTACGCAGAGGAGACGATACGGCCAAAAAACGTTGACCGCTAATCACTGCTTCACCGGCTCGCGCGAAGACGCGTTTTCGGCAGACCAGCCGCCGCCCAATGCGCGATACAGCTCAATTTGCGCCTGCAACAGATTATTTTTGACCGTGACCAGATTCAACTGGGTTGCAAACAGGGTACGTTGTGCATCCAGTTCATCCAGATAAGAGGCATAACCGTTTTGGTAACGGTTGGTCGCAATGCGCAGCGCCTCGGCAACAAACTGTTCCTGCTTCTGCAGCGCCGCCTGCTGAGCTTCCCCCTGACGGATCGCATCCAGTGCATTATTCACCTCGGAAAACGCGTTACGCACCACTTTCTCATAGCTGTACAGGGCCTGATTCCGCGAGGCCATGGAAACATCGACCTGAGCGGTCAAGGCTTCACGATTCAGTAACGGCGCCAGAATACTGCCCCCTACACTCCACAGGCGGAAGGGATCGTCCACCAGCTGGTGCAACACGGAACTCTGCAGCGTGCCGGATGCGGTCAGGTTAATCCCCGGCAGCAGCTTCGCTTTGGAAGAAGCCAGCGTGGCATCGGCGGCCAGTAGCTGACGCTGCGCCTGCACAATATCAGGACGGCGATTTAGCAAGGCAGAAGGCAGCACGCCCGGCATGACCTGCGGCATAATGGCAGTGAATTCGCGCTGGCGAGCGATTTCTCGTGGGTTCATGCCCACCAGGATGCTGAGCGCATTTTCCTGTTGCGCAATTTGGTGCTGGAGCTGCGGCACCTGGGCTTTGGCAGATTCATATTCTGATGACGCCTGCATCCACTCAAGCCGTGACGTGTAGCCCGTTTCGAACTGGCGTTGCGCCAGCCTGAGCGAGTGACTCCGCGTTGCCAGTGTGTCCTCGGTAACGCGCAGCTGCTCATCAAGCGCGCACAGCGTCATATAACCCGATGCAACGGAACTGGCGATGGTCAGTTCGGCTGCCGAGGCGGCGGCCTGTTGTGCTTCCAGCGTCGCCTGTGCCGCATCGATCGAACGGCTGCGTGCGCCCCACAAATCCACATTGTAGCTGGCCTGCAGCTGTCCCTGAAAAACGGAGGTGTCATTAGGCTGACCGGTTGCCGCGGACAGCGCACGCTGACGCGTTGCAGCCACGCCCCCGCTCAGCGTCGGGAAGTCGTCCCCCTGGGCTGCACGCAACTGGGCCCGGTATTGATCAACCCGCGAGCGGGCAATCAATATGTCTGGATTATTGCGTAATGCCTGGCTCACTAACCGATTGAGGTCCGGATCGCCAAATGCTTGCCACCATGCCGCTTCCGGCGGCGCAGAAGGCCCAACCTGCTCACGCCATTGTGGCGGAATCGGCAAAGATGCCGGGGCTTTGTCGACCTGGGTACTGCATCCCGCAAGGACGATCGCCAGCAGGCCTGCGGCTACGCGATAGCCCATCATGGCGTTTTTTCTCCGTCTGCGCTTGCAGCCGTATCAATACTGACTTCAACCGACATGCCGGGACGAAGCTGCTGCTGAACCTCCGGCGCGACATCAATACGTACCGGAATACGCTGCGCGATTTTGACGAAGTTACCGGTCGCATTGTCCGGCGAGATGGCGCTAAATTCTGATCCCGCTGCGGGTGAGAGATATTCGACGTGACCGTGGAATGTCTTACCGTCCAGCGCATCAACACGAATCGTCACCGGCAATCCGGCACGAATATGGGCCAGTTGGGTTTCTTTGTAATTGGCGATAATCCATTTATGGTTCGGCACCACCGACGTCAGGCGCGTCCCGGCCGTCACGTAGGCACCTTTACGCACCGATAACTGCCCCAGCTGTCCTTCATCAGGTGACGTAATGCGCGTGTTAGCCAGATCGATCTCTGCCAGTTCCAGCGCCGCGTTTGCACTGGCCACATCCGCCTCCAGCGAGGCGCGGTTAACAATGACCGTTTGTAAGTTCTGCTGGGCGACGGCAACCTGTGCTTCGGCCTGATGCAACTGCGCCAGGCCCTGTGCATTTGCCGCCCGCGCCGCATCGCGCTCGCGAACCGAGAGCGAACCGTCAGCAGCCAGATTTTCGACACGTTTAAGGTCCAGGCCGCTTTTCACCGCCTGTGCTTTGGCGTTTTCCAGCGCCGCTTTATTACTTTGAATGGTTGCCTGCGCGCTGAGACGCTGCTGCTGATTATTACTCAGCGCCGCCTGCTTCATTGCCAGTTGGGCCTGGGCCTGGTGCAGGCGCTGACGATAAATACGGTCGTCAATCGTCATCAGTAACTGGCCTTTTTTTACCGGCTGCAGGTCAACCACCTTCACGGCCGTCAGATAACCGCTGACCTGCGGGCTGATAAACGTGACCTGCCCTCGGACATAGGCGTTTTCCGTGCTCTGCACGGAACTGGTGAAGGGCCAGAGCTGCCAGGCATACAGAATCACCAGCACGCCAATCACCACAATACCGCTGCCTAAGGCAATGGAGAGAATACGACGGCGATTTGCCCGGTCGCGCTCTGCTGCCTGAAGTTCATCCTGCTGACTCATTATTGCTCCGTTCGTTCTTGTGCGGCGGCAAGCTGACGCTGCTCTGCCAGATTGAATGTGGCCTGTCGCCAGTCGAGATAGCGCCGGCGGGTTAAGCGCCACAGCACCCACATCAGGGTGATCAGCGCCAGCGCGGCCGTCAGCAGATAGGTGTCGTTATAGGCCAGGACGTTGGCCTGTAAGGTTGCGACTGACTGAAGCTGGCTGATGCTTTGCGCACTCAGCAGCGCACTGTCGCTGATTTGACTGTTAAACAAGGCACCATATTGATTAAGCCGTTCGCTGACATTGGGGTCCAGTAACGATAATTGATCGCCGAGCAGGCTGGAGTGATATTTTTCACGCCACGTCTGAAAGGTCCCCAGAATAGCCGAGCCGATTAAGCCGCCCAGGTTTTGGCTCATGCCGAACAGCACCACAAAACTGACCAGGTTTTTAGGCTGGGTCACTACGCTGCCGATCCCCATCAACATCGCCGGGGCCATAAAAAAGGCGCTACCAAATCCCAGTAAAAACTGACTCAAGTACATGTTATTGGCACGAGTGACCGGACTGGACTGCGCATCCATCAGAGAGGCGCTGATCATCACGATGAGCGACACCACAATCGGCCAGTTGAGATGGGTAGGTTTAATGGTCAGCGCACTGGCTGCAATCCCGGCAATGACACCGGCGATGATGGCAAAGGCCAGGCCGTGCATCTGATCATTCTGTAGACCCATCTGCTGTAAAAAACCTATCGCACCGGTATTCTGCTCCGCCAGCACGATACGAATCATGATCATCACAATGCCTAAACGCACGATCGACCCGTTGCTGAGCCAGCGCGTGTTGATCAGGGGATTGCGGCGGTTATGCTCAATCACAAATGCGGAGACGATCAGCACTAATGCCAGCGCAGCGCATATCCCCAGCCACGGTGTGCTAAACCACCATTCAATGCGGCCAAGCGACAACACGCCGCACAACAGCGCCATGCCCGGAGCCAGCAGCATAAAGGTGACGAAATCCATCTTTTCGAACGCCTTGATGCGATCGCCCGGCGGCAACTTAACCACCAGCACTGCGCCCAGGGCAATCAGGGCTAAGCCCAGCTCAAACAGGTAAAGCCCGCGCCACTCGTCAAGCTGGAGCAATTCGCTGGAAAAGAGCCGGGCCAGCGGAATCGCTAACTGAGAAACGGTCAGGCCGATGACCAGCGCTTTCAGGCGATGTTTCGCCGGCCACGCCTGGACCTGATAATAGATGCCCAGCGAACTCAAAGCGGCCCCCACCATGCCATGTGCCGTGCGCACAATAATCGCCGAGCTGAGATCGTTGGCAAAAAGATGGAAAAAGGCGACGAGCACATAAAGCACCAGAAAAGCTTCGGTAAACACCCGCAGTCCGAACTGCTGGCGAAATTTTACCAGCAGCAGGTTAATGGAGATATTCCCCATCACATACACTGCCGGTAGCCAGGCAATTTCATTCGAATAAGCCGCAAAGGTGCCCTGCAGATTCGTCAGATTGGCGCTGACCAGCGCATTGCTTAAGGCACCTGTCAGGGAGATCAACAGGCCGATTAAGCCAAATGCCAGGCGTTTAGGCGTTGAATGCAGCGGGGTGGAAGGTGACCCCGGCAGCATGGGTTTTTCATGTGGCAACCATTCACGCGCAGCGTAGGGATTGCGCCGGGCCATAATTACATCGTTCCCATTCGGGTCAGAAGCGTCTCTAACACGCGCTCAACAATCACCAGCTCCTGAGGATCGATCTCAGCCAGCAATTCAGTACGCAATGCATCGGCGTGCGTTTTGACATTCATAAAGGCTTCGTTGCCCTTTTCAGTCAGAACCAGATGGCGTTTGCGACGATCTTCAACGGGCTGTACGCGCATCAGCAGATCCTGTTTCACCAGGCGGTCTATTAGCGGCACCATGCTGGCATCCTCCAGCCCCATCCGCTGCGCCAGCTCAGTTTGCGTAAGCCGCTGAGGCTCGCTGGCGATCAATCCTATCGCCATCCAGCTGCTGGTGCTTAATCCGCTGTCTTTTAAGTGACGATCAACGGCCAGGCGCCAGGCATGGGCGGTAAGATGCAGTAAATGCGTAAAGGTACGGTTAGATGACATTTAAGTAGCAACCTAATGATTAGAGTTCTAATTAGTTGAATAAGTTATTATACGCAAAGCAAATTGCGAATGAAAAGTGCCTAATCTGTTAAATAATGGATAATCGCGGCAGAATGTACAGGTTGATACTCTCGTAAAAGTCCTCTGGAGTAAAATGCGTGTGAAAGATTCATCAGACAGCTGGGTTGATTTACGTCGCGACCCGAACAGCGGCATTGAATCCATACGGGCGCATTTTACCGGCCATGCCTACGATCCTCACTGGCATGACAGCTATTTAATTGGCGTGACGGAACAAGGCGTACAGCAGTTCCATTCACGACGTCAACGTCACCAAAGTCTCGCCGGCACTGTCTTTATGTTGGAACCTGAAGAGCTTCACGATGGCGATGCGATTGATGCGCAGGGCTTTACCTACCGTATGCTGTATCTGTCACCTCATCATCTGCATCAGCATCTTGCGCCCGCCAGTCTTGATGGCCCGCCTTGCGGAGAACTGCGTTTTGCCACCACGCTGCAGGATGATGGTCAACTTTCCTGGGCAGTCTGGCATGCGTTTGAAGCGCTGTGGCACGATCATCCCCAACTCATTAAAGATGCGGCGCTGGACCGTTTATTCCGGCAACTTCGTCACTATCCTGTCTGGCATGGTGCGAAAACGGATGCGGCTCTGTCGCTGGCGCATCAGGCTCGCGACTGGTTGATCGCTTATCACGCGGACAATCCCGGGATTGCACAGCTGGCACAGGCCCTCAACGTTGATCGCTTTCGTCTTTCCCGGCTGTTTCAGCAGCAATGGGGCTTACCGCCGCACGCCTGGTTAGTACAGTGGCGGCTCAGCCAGGCACGACGTCGGCTGGCTATCGGTGAATCGCCTGCACAGGTTGCAGCCGAACTGGGTTTTGCCGACCAAAGTCATCTGGGCCGCTGGTTTAAGCGTGCCTGCCAACTGACTCCCGCCCGTTACCAGCAGCTGTGCACAAATCTTCCAGACGCCTGAAAAGAGCCTTGCCACAATGGCTTTTTGTCTCAGGAGAAGAACATGACAGAATCACGATGTGTAATGATATTGAACAGCGCGCTACCCACAGGCAAAGCGGCAAATGCCGCAGCCGTCATCGCTCTGACGGTGGGCCAGCGTCATCCTTCTCTGACAGGTGAAGCCCTTGAGGATGCCGCCACGCGGCGCTTTCCCGGTCTGATTCCCGTAGGTATTCCCGTGCTGGCTGCAGATGTACACCAGCTCAGTGCCTTATGGCATCAGGCTGAAGAGACGGAATGCGACATTGTGGTATTCCCGGAAGAAGGCCAGTCGACCACGGATTACGGCGCGTTCACGGCCGCAATGAAGACACTGCCGGCGGCAGAATGGCGTTTACTGGGTATTGCGGTAGTCGGTGACAAGAAAAAGGTGCGTAAGCTGACGGCAAAACTCAATCTGTTTGGTTAACGCTGTCGGGGAATGCTGTTTTCGTGAAGAAATTGTTAGTTTGTACACATTTTGTTGTACACATTGCCTGCAAAAAAATTATCTAACCTATTAATTAATAGGCGTTAGCATTTTTTGTCTAATAATTTACTTGTACAATTAAAGTTTCATTGTATAACTTTACAGCCAACGAGTTGTGATCACGACTCTGTAACGAATGATGCATCTGCGTCGCCTCTGAAGGTGTAATGGATTTCCACCCTCAGAGGTTTCTTTTTTGACCATCTGGACCTGTTTACGGCGTTGGGTTCCATTGTATTTTATGCGATGGCTTTTATGTCTGTTTGTCCTGCTGTCCGCCCGGGTAGCTGGCTATTTGAAAGGCTAACACATGCAAAACACACTGCCCCAAACTGATAAAGAGATTGCTGAATATTTTACCGTTGCGGCACATAAGCCTGACAGTGATATGGAAATTCTTGGAATGGTGGTCGCAGAAATTCTGCAGTCAGGGATGGCCGTTAATAACAAAGCGATTATTTCTAAACTGATTCATCGTCTTGAACTGGAACGTGACGAAGTTTCACTCGATGTTTATCGTCACCTGCTGGAGCTGGTGGTCTACAAAACACCTGACGACTTAACGGTATAATCCCTGCTCCATGGATGGAGTCATTTCTCTTTCTCTGGCTTCTTCGTTTATCGATCGGTAACATCTGCCCCTCATCATATCCAGTCTGCCTTGCCTTTCGCGCAAGATGAAAATAAAAGAGCCTGCACAACATTATGATTCAACAAAATGATGTCGCCACCGCTGCGGTTGTGGAAAACGATATCAGTGTGAGGCGCGTATTGCGTTCGCCTGCACTGCTTACCCGAGAATGTCTGGCTGGCGTGATTACCGCCCTGGCATTGATCCCGGAAGTCATCTCGTTTTCTGTTATCGCGGGTGTCGATCCTAAAGTCAGCCTGTTCGCCTCGGTGGTGCTTTGCCTGACGCTGTCCATTCTTGGCGGCCGCCCTGCCATGGTGACCGCGGCAGCGGGATCGGTGGCGCTGGTGATTGGCCCGATGGTACATGTACATGGCGTGGCCTATATCCTGCCTGCGGTGGTGATGGCCGGACTGATTCAGATTCTGTTTGGTGTGACAGGCATGTCCCGGGCGATGCGCTACATTCCACGTTCCGTGATGATAGGTTTTGTTAATGCCCTTGGGGTTTTGATTTTCTTTGCCCAGGTGCCTCATGTCTGGGGCCAGTCACCCTTGGTATGGGCGCTCTTCGCCGTCACTCTGGCGATTGTGCTGCTACTGCCGCGCGTGCTTAAAAGTGTTCCTTCTCCTCTGGTCGCCATTGTTGTCGTGACTGGCGTGGCGCTGTTGATGGGCTATCGCGTACCTGATGTGGGAGATGAAGGCCCGATGAGTGCCGGGCTGCCCGATTTCACGACCTTAGCCGTACCGCTCAATCTACACACGCTGCAGATCATCTGGCCCACCGCCCTGAGTATTGCGTTTGTCGGTCTGATGGAATCGCTGCTAACGGCCAAGTTAGTTGATGACCTCACAGACACGCCTTCCAGCAAACGCCGGGAATCATGGGGACTGGGCATAGGTAATATTCTTGCTGGCTTTTACGGCGGAATCGCGGGATGTGCGATGATCGGGCAGACGATCGTTAACGTGGAATTAGGCAAAGCGCGCAGCCGGGTTTCGACGGTGGCTGCAGGCCTGGTCCTGTTACTTCTGGTCACCGGTCTGAGCCATGTTATGGCTAAAATTCCCATGGTGGTGCTGGCCGGAATCATGATGGTCGTCGCCGTGAAAACCGTCAACTGGCATAGCCTACAACCTGCGACGCTGAAACGGATGCCCTGGTCGGAAACCCTGGTGATGGTGTTGACGGTCGGCATAACGGTGTTGACGGGTAATTTGGCTCTCGGGGTACTGGCCGGCGTTATCGTTGCGATGCTGTTATTTGCACGCCGCGTGGCGCATGTAATCCATGCCGAAAGACAGCTAAGCGAAGATGGCCAATCAGTGCGCTACTGCGTGCGCGGACCGCTGTTTTTTGCCAGCAGCAACGACCTGTTTGAGCACTTTGATTACGCGCACGACCCGCAATCTGTCACCATCGATTTAACCCATGCACAAATCTGGGATGCATCAACCGTGGCGGCACTGGACGGTATCGAATACCGTTACCAGCGCTATGGCACCCAGGTCACAATTGAAGGCCTTGATATGCGTAGCAGCGACTTTCATCGGCGCTTAACCGGCAATCTGGGCTAAGTGCCTGGCCTGCTGCTTCCGGGCAGCAGGCCGACGGTCAGGCTTGCTGCCGCCGTGCTCTGTAGCGCGCAACCATGGTGATCAGCGCCTGATAAAGCAGCCCGGCATAAAGACTCATTAAAATCGCCAGTCCAATCTCTTTACCCTGCTGCTGCCATGACATAAACCACATGAAGACGCCCCACAGAACCGAAAAAATCAGCCAGCCTCGGACGAATTTCAAAATGCCATTCATAACATCACTCCTCTTTATTGATGCGCTACCTTAGCGGGAGTTGTGGTAAAAAACCGGATCACTGTCGCGAGATGAGAAGTATCTCAAAAAACAAACAAATGGGCTTCGTCGCTTCGCTTTTATCCTCCGCCACCCTATTTTAATAACGGTCGTCTACAATTAGCTTACTGTTAATTTCATAAGGGAAATAGCATGAATCGTCGTCTGACCTTTTTCGCTGCTGTTTTTGTAACATCCACGCTCACCGCCTGCGCGCCACCGCCGCCAGGTCCGGGTTGTGCTGCACCGCCACCACCACCGCACGATCGTCGTCCTCCGCCACCGCCTCCTGCACCGCCAGGACAGGCATTCGCGCCGCCGCCGCCCGGACAAGCTGAAGCGCCACCACCACCACCGCCTACCACGGGTCAACAGACGCCGCCACCACCAGCGCGCACCTGGTAATCCGGCAGCAAACCATCACACAATTTATCTCTAAATCACGCATAGCCTGACCGCAGCGTAAAACCATACGGTCAGGCTGATTTGCCTGAAGAGAAGTGATCAGGCTGAGGAAAACGGCCTTAAATCATCCCTGATTTACTGACTGTGAGCGATAAACGCGCCTGACGTGGACGAGTTCCGCCAGGGTTATCGCCGGACGTAACAGCAACTGAAGACTGCCGACCACAAATAACCAGGTGCCGCCGGTCATCAGCGAATCGAAGAAAAAAAGGATGCTCCCTGTCAGAAACCAGATGGCGATAAAAAGATCGTTGAGTGCGCCAAGGGCGCGGTAGCGACGTTCTATTATGATGTGGTCTGAACCGAAATCGATTTCTGCTTGATGTCCGGGCACGGCCTGTCCTTATCGGTTTGATCAACGTATCGAATGACAAGGGTAGTGCACGGGAAAGGATTTGTGCCTGTCTTTTTAGAGTGGGCAGGATTGAGATGCGAAATTATCGTGCGCTTAACCATGCTATCAGGCTTTACGGTAAAAAGAGTAATCTGTTTATTCTGTCGAACGCATTACTTCAGAGGCGGAAGTTAGTGACAGAAAATAAAAAAGCTGATTATCCCCCTCACCTCGCCGATTTTTTTCCTTCCTATTTCAACAAGATATTTGCGATGCTTTAGCAATGCATGCAAGGACCTGCGCTCACAGGAAACAGGGCTTGTGGAGGGACTTCTGCTCACCGCGACCTCATGTGGCAGTAAAAAAAGACAGAGACGACCAGCAGAATAAGATAGCTGCAGGCAGTAAGAGCGCTAATGTCGCTGGGGAATGTTGGGAATGTTGGGAATGTTGGGAATGTTGGGAATGTTGGGAATGTTGGGAATGTTGGGAATGTTGGGAATGTTGGAGGCAGAATAATAGCTTAAGTGCAGTATTTCATTTTACAGGCCGTTGAAAAATAAATAAAAATAGTAAAAATTATCGTCATCTCGCGTTTTATTATGGTCTGCGGCTTAAGCTTTCAACGTTGCTGCCGATAATCAAAATGTAATTGATAGTACCTTATATTTATAGCCCGTTTCGCTATGCCCACATCCGAGTGGGCTTTTTTATGCCTGCCGCATGCACATCGTGCCTTTTACTGATCAAAAGTCATTCAGTTATATCTAAAAGACAGGATCACTGTATGCTTGCACAGTCAGTCGAGACTGACTGCTGGATTTTCCCTTGTAACAGTTTCTGCCTGTGTAACGCAGGCCTTTTTAATTTATTACCTTGCCTGCTCTGACAAATTCAGCTGCCATTCTGTAGACCTCAGCCTGAAGCGGATTAGTTTCCTTTTCCATCCACTCTTCAAGTATTTCAGCAAGTTCCAAATCAAAAAAATTATCTTGCACATCAAGCAGTTCTAGTACGGCTTTACCGATAGCGGTGAAGATGACATAGGGCCGTTCATCATAGTCGTCCATGTGTGCCTAAGTTGTGAAACGGATGTGCATCATAGCACATTAAATGAACAATTAATTTTATTCCTGGCATCACGGCTGCGGTGCTTTTCTGGTTCACTCCTGCTGACGCTAAACGTTGTCGTTTATGCATCTGGCTTTATCCTTAACGCCTCGCACCAGTGTCTTCCGTTTCCGCTCCGGCACTGCCTGACTAAGCCTTCCACCGCGACATTTCCATGCAGCAGACCATTTACGAACGGCTCTGTGATCGATACCAAAGCGCGTTGCCGTAACCTTATGCCCTCCCACCCCGGAAAGATAATGCTGTACGACCTGAACCTTAACGCTGAGAACATACTTGTTCATAAAACTGCACCTTACTAAGTCGCGTTTCAAACTGTTGGGGTGCAGTTCACGTCTAAACCCTGGTTTAATTTTTGTATCTTTTTCGATGTTCTTTGCATACGTCGATCACTGTCCCCATAGACTTCCCAGGATAAGGATGATCTCTTACTTCAGTCTGAAACCCAGCATCTTTAGGGGGCACCAGGTGATCAACGGTAATGTTTTCCAGCTTCGTCCACATCGGCAGGCTTAACCCATCATGCTCAATAATGGCCTCGATAAACGCGACAGCAAACACAATCTCACCAGCTTCGTCCTGAATGATTTCGTACTTGAAGTATTTATCGTCCACATTGTTGATGTAGATGGTTTTAGCAACAGATAAACAAGTCATGAGCGCCTCATTTCATAAAATAAATTAATAGATTAGCTCAACATCCATGACAGGGTGAGCCTTGAACCTATCTTTTGAACTTTTTTTTATAAAAAATGTGAAAAATCACTAATGTGTATCAGTTCATAGCCAATATCGTTTCTGTAGCGCTATCTGATGGTTTTAACAGATCTGGCTTAAAGCCAGGCAAGAAGCAAAAGCTGCTTTTCCTGAACCAGATTTCAGTTTCACTTTTCGTGACTTACAAGCAAAAGGGATATCGCATCTCGAGGGCAACATTTATACCAAACAGGAAATTTCAGGGCATAAGAACGTGAAACAAACCGCACGTTACAACAGGAAGAACGTGTTTGTGCTGGTTGTCGGAGGTCAGAAACAGGATTGATATATTATGAAGACATATTATGAAGTGGGGCTTTTAAAACAAAAAACCGCCCAAAGAGGCGGCTTAAACGACATTGCTACTACTTGATTTTATTAGTGTTTCAATATGGTGCCGGGGCGGGACTGACCTGCTCCCCGTTGATTAATACACCGCGATGTTAGTAATGTCTTCATAAGCCACATGAGGACATTCCCATGAAGAAGCGTTTTTCCGACCAACAGATCATCAGTATCCTCCGCGAAGCTGAAGCCGGGGTTTCAGCCCGGGAACTCTACCGTAAGCATGCTATTTCAGACGCTACCTTTTACACCTGGCGTAAGAAGTATGGTGGTATGGAGGTGCCCGAGGTTAAGCGCCTGAAGTCGCTTGAAGAAGAGAACGCCAGACTCAAGAAGCTGCTTGCCGAAGCCATGCTGGATAAGGAGGCACTCCAGGTGGCTCTGGGGCGAAAGTACTGACGACAGACCAGAAGCGGGAAGCCGTTGAGTTTATGTGTGGTGCGACCGGTCTGTCGCAACGTCGTGCCTGCAGACTCACAGGTTTGTCCCTGTCGACCTGCCGCTATGACGCTCAGCGTCCGGCGGATGATGCCCATTTATCAGGGCGCATTACTGAACTGGCACTGGAGCGCAGGCGTTTTGGCTACCGCCGCATATGGCAGTTACTGCGCCGTGAAGGGCTTCTGGTTAATCACAAGCGCGTGTACCGCCTTTATCATCTGAACGGGCTGGGCGTTAAACGCAGACGTCGTCGTAAAGGGCTGGCAACAGAACGTCTGCCGCTGCTCCGCCCGGCGGCGCCCAACCTGACTTGGTCGATGGATTTTGTCATGGACGCGCTCGCCACCGGTCGCAGGATCAAGTGCCTGACCTGTGTGGACGACTTCACGAAGGAATGCCTGACGGTCACTGTTGCCTTTGGGATTTCAGGCGTGCAGGTGACACACATTCTGGACAGCATTGCGCTGTTTCGAGGCTATCCGGCGGCGATAAGAACTGACCAGGGGCCGGAGTTCACCTGCCGCGCACTGGATCAATGGGCTTTTGAGCATGGTGTTGAGTTGCGCTTAATCCAGCCGGGCAAGCCAACGCAGAACGGATTTATCGAGAGCTTTAACGGACGATTTCGCGATGAATGTCTGAATGAGCACTGGTTCAGCGATATCGTTCACGCCAGGAAAGTCATTAAAGATTGGCGCCAGGATTATAACGAGTATCGTCCGCATTCAGCACTGAATTATCAGACGCCATCAGAGTTTGCAGCACGGTGGCGGAATGGAAAATGTGAAGGTAAACAAACCGACATTACTAACTGATGGTTGTATCTAATACTGGGGGCAGGTCATAGTGACTTTCAACGTAACTATGCCAGCGCATTACTGCTACATAATTTGTTTTTACCGCCACGAAAATCACCAGTCGCCAGGGCTTTCATCGTATATTTTTCGCACGGCAAACTTAAAGATATAGTACCCAATAACCAGTCCCGCTAAACTCGCCACGGCAAGGTAATATTTGTATACGTTATCAGAAAAAAACAAATACCAACCCGCATAGATGAGCGATAGACCACATATGCCGATACCGATGCCTTGAACAATGCGAGATATAGCAGCAAGCAGAAAATTTTTCATATATTTACTTTCTCAAAAAAAAAGCAGCACGTTTGGTGAAATTTTTCTCTATCTGTTAACCAAAGCTGTGCAGCGTCTTCAAAGGGTCTGGTCTTATCAGCCACTAAAAAATAAAGGAGATCCATATCACCCATGCGCCTTAAGGTGTCATAGATTGAAGGGTTTCTTCGTTGTAAATCTCTCGATACGTAAATCGCACGCGACATTGCGGCCCCTAGAGACATGATACTGCCGATAGTTAGCCCGGAGGCAATACGAGGAATTAAACGTGAAGAGAAAACATAACCCATGTTGGCAGCAGCCAATTGGTTGAATGTCATGCGGCCAACAAAATTCCCGCCTCCCTTAGCGGAAATCTCTTTCATCTTAGTGAAATCAACGTGTTGAAAAAAATTATCCATAAAAATTTTAATAACTTTTTCAAGATTATGCCTGGACGCCATCCCATGCTTTACTAATCGTATAAGTCTTTCTTTATCAAGAGAATTTACATATCGATCATCAGTATGGAAGAAATCATTGCCCAGGTAATAAAAATCGACGGGCAAGCTCATAAATCCCTGTATAACCCCCCGAAACATGTTGCTGTCCAAGTGAATAGCTTCTGCCATTTGATCAGCCAGCTTTCGCGCACTTATCATCGTTACCTCCATGTTTCCGACATAAATGACTATCTTCAAAGAAGATTATCTTAACTTTTTTATTAATAGTTTTCACACTTACGCTGACTATAAAATCATTAAAACTATCAACGCTGCTTGTTAAGCATAACCTAATGAAATATAAATTATTTTTCCTTTGAATACATCTGCGTTTGGCTAGCATGGCTCATTCGAGGTTTGTTAGCTCGAATCAAATACGTGCGCTGTAAAATTACAACCACCTCGATCCGTATTGTGCAAAAGATTGCAATGTTCTTATCATCTTTCTTATGCACCCTAGCCTCCCGCTTTTGGGCCGGAGACACAAACATCTGTAAATTATAAAGCCGCCTACGTCAGTCAGATCCTTACGGTAATCATTTAGATCATTTTTACATCATAAGTTTATCTGCTCAGTTTACTGACGCTCGGACGCTGACTTTTGCAAACGCTTGTAAAACTGTCTAACCGTCTAAAGACAGATTATAAAAATGCCATCGCCAAGTCATCGCCATTTTGCTGCCACTGCCGAATTTCAGGCACAAAAAAACCGCCCAAAGAGGCGGCTTAAACGACATTGCTACTACTTGATTTTATTGGTGTTTCAATATGGTGCCCGGGGCGGGACTTGAACCCGCACGACCTTGCGATCGAGGGATTTTAAATCCCTTGTGTCTACCGATTTCACCACCCGGGCGAGGTATAACTGGAGGCGCGTCCCGGAGTCGAACCGAGGTACACGGATTTGCAATCCGCTGCATAGCCACTCTGCCAACGCGCCTAAAACTGATATGCTGCCAGGTTGTCCTGACCTGCTAATTTGGAGCGGGAAACGAGACTCGAACTCGCGACCCCGACCTTGGCAAGGTCGTGCTCTACCAACTGAGCTATTCCCGCATTATCTCACCATTCAGTTTGCTGCCTGCTGAAGGGGTCGATTTTTACTACGTTTCATCGAACTTACTGATTTTTCTTAGCTTCTGCAGCAGTGCTGCCGTTCGATGCGATGCATTCTACTGAGATGACGCGATGAGTCAATAAAATTATCCCCACATTGCGTCCGTTTGCTGCTTTTTAAATCGTATCGATCACGGTTCGAGCAAATCCCCACGCGCGGCACTCAAATACTGGAACATTGACCAGAAAGTCAGCACTGCAGCAATGTATAACGCAACAACACCTACGCCGACGACCATGCTGTCCGGACGCCACAGCAAGGCAAAAAGTGAGAACATCTGGGCCGTTGTTTTCACTTTACCAATCCAGGATACGGCGACGCTGCTGCGTTTACCAATTTCCGCCATCCACTCGCGCAGCGCAGAGATAATGATCTCTCGCGCAATCATCGTTGCAGCCGGCAGGGTAATCCACCAGGCGTGAAAGTACTCCGCGACCAGCACCAGAGCAATGGCTACCATAACTTTATCGGCAACAGGATCGAGAAACGCACCAAAGCGCGTGGTCTGCTTCCAGCGGCGCGCCAGAAAGCCGTCGAACCAGTCAGTTACGGCTGCGACAATAAAGATTAACGCGGTAACCAATGGCGCCCAGTGGAACGGCAGATAGAAAGCCAGCACAAAGAACGGAATAAGAACGACGCGAAAAAGGGTAAGACAGGTCGGAATGTTAAATTGCATATGCTGGTAGCTGTCTGGATTGGGTGGTGTTTGGCATATGTTCCTACATTGCCCCCCCTGTTTCAATGCTAGTGTTTCAACGAGTAGTAGATTTTTTCTGCCAGAGCATGCGATATGCCCGGTACATTCGCGATCTCCTCCACCGATGCATTCATCAGTGGTTGCAGGCCGCCCATGTACTTGAGCAGCTGCTGACGTCGTTTTGGACCCACACCTTCAATGCTTTCCAGCGCACTGGTGTTTTTGACTTTAGCCCGCTTTTTGCGGTGGCCCGAAATTGCATGATTGTGAGCATCATCACGAATATGCTGGATCACGTGCAGGGCTGGTGCGTCGGGCGACAGCGAAACGCCCTCACCTTCTGCCTCAAAAAATAACGTTTCAAGTCCGGCTTTACGATCGCTGCCTTTTGCCACGCCCAGTAAAATCGGACGTGTTTTGTCCCAGGAAACGTCCAGTTCGGCAAACACCTGCTTTGCCTGCGCCAGTTGACCTTTTCCGCCGTCAATGAGAATCACATCGGGAATCTTGTCCTCCTCGATAGCTTTTCCATAACGACGACGCAGCACCTGATTCATCGCGGCATAGTCATCCCCGGGCGTAATGCCGTTAATGTTGTAGCGGCGGTAGTCGGCGCGCAGGGGGCCGTTTTGATCAAACACGACACAGGACGCAATGGTCTGCTCTCCCATGGTATGACTGATATCAAAACACTCCATCCGGCTAATCTTATCCAGCTCCAGAAACTCGGCTAACGCCGTCAGACGCTGATGAATCGTCGAGTGCTGGGACAGCCGCGTTTTTAATGCCGAACCGGCATTGGTTCGTGCCAGCTTGAGATAGCGTGCACGGTCACCGCGAGGCTTACTTTGAATATTCACTCTACGCCCGGCTAATTCCGTCAGTGACTCGGACAGCAGTTCGCGCTCAGGTAAGGTGAAATCAAGCAAAATCTCGCTGGGCAACGAGCGCATCTCACTGCCCTGCAAATAAAACTGCCCGACAAAGGTTTGCACGACTTCCGCCAGATCGGTATCGGCAGGGACCTTGGGAAAATAGCTTCGGCTACCCAGCACTTTACCCTGACGGATAAACAACACGTGCAAACAGGCCATCCCGGCGTCATAAGCCACGCCAATCACATCCAGATCGTCGCCCTGGTTAGACACAAACTGCTTCTCGGTGACGCGCCTGACGGCCTGAATCTGGTCGCGCAGACGGGCCGCTTCTTCAAACCGTAGGTCGTTGCTGGCATCTTCCATGCGGTTGACCAGTAAATTCAGCACCTGATCGTCTTTGCCTGCCAGAAACAGCCGCACGTAATCCGTCTGCTGTGCGTACTCTTCCTCGCTGACCAGCCCGGCTACACAAGGCCCAAGGCAGCGACCAATTTGGTATTGCAGACAGGGACGTGTACGGTTGCGGTAGACGCTGTTCTCGCATTGGCGAATCGGAAAGACTTTTTGCAGTAATGCCAGCGTTTCACGCACGGCATAGCCATTGGGAAAAGGACCGAAGTACTCCCCTTTTGCGTGTTTCGCGCCCCGGTGCATAGCCAGACGGGGATGGGCATCGCTGCTGAGAAAAATATAGGGATAGGATTTATCGTCACGCAACAGAACGTTATAGCGTGGTTGATAGAGCTTGATGTAATTGTGCTCAAGCAACAACGCTTCGGTTTCAGTGTGGGTTACGGTGACATCAATGTGATGAATGTTACTCACCAGCGCTTCGGTTTTTCGGCTGCCTACGTTCGTACGAAAGTAGCTCGTAAGCCGCTTTTTCAGATCTTTGGCTTTGCCGACATAGATAACCGTTCCGGAGGCATCATACATCCGGTAGACACCTGGCTCGCTGGTGACCGTACTCAGAAAAATTTTAGGATTAAAGAGGTCACTCACTACTGATTAACGGCTCCGCATTATACAGGCCATGTCTGATGGCCAGATGCGTTAACTCTACATCGCCACTGATATTCAGTTTACTGAACATCCGGTAACGGTAACTGTTAACGGTTTTAGGACTGAGATTAAGCTGCTCGGAAATTTCCGTCACCTTTTGTCCCTTGGTGATCATCAGCATAATCTGCAATTCCCTTTCCGACAAACAGCTAAAGGGAGATTCGGCTTTTTGCGGCTCAATCTGGCTAAGTGCCATTTGTTGAGCAATGTCCGATGCAATATAGCGCTGGCCTGCTTTGACCGAGCGAATTGCGTTCACCACTTCCTGCGGAGCGGCGCCTTTACTCAGATAGCCCGCAGCACCCGCCTGCATCACTTTCGCAGGCAGCGGATTTTCAGTATGGATGGTGAGCATGATAATTTTGATATCGGGATTGTAGCGCACGATTTTACGCGTGGCTTCCAGCCCACCGATACCGGGCATATTCATATCCATTAAAATGACATCGACCTGGTTGGCACGACACCATTTAACGGCATCTTCGCCACAACAGGCTTCTCCAGCAATCACCAGACCTTTAATATCTTCCAAAATACGGCGGATACCGGCACGTACCAGTTCATGGTCATCGACAAGAAGGACAGTGATCAACGCGAAGCACTCCGCAGCTAATTAAGAGGTAGCATTTAACGATTGCAAGCGGCAATCATACCCGTTTTTGCATTAAAAGCCCATATACAAGGTGATGTAAGGAAAGTATTCAATGATTTATATCAACTCATATGGCGGGTGATCGGCTCACAGCGATGAGAAAATGGCTGACAAGATTAAAAATTTAAAAAATATTCATTTTCAATAAGTTAAATAATATCTAATTGATTCAAATAGCACTTTTTTTCACAAAACTCAGCGCCATCACCCTCAACTATTCCCGTCCGTTATTTATTAATTTACCTGAACAAATGGAGGCGGCATCCTTGGTTTTGTGATGCGCTCAGCAAGCTGTATCCCCTGTGATATACTCTCGGATTGCTATGCGTACAGATTGAAAAGACGACGTTAACCACCAAGGAGACATTCATGAGCGATGAAGATTTCGCTACCTCGCAGGAAACGCAAAAATTATCCGATGAAGTGGCTTGCCTGAAGATGATGATCACATTGATTCTAAAAGGAATGGGCCAGGCAGATGCCGGTAAAGTGATTATAAATATGGAACGCTACGTTAAAACCTTAGGTGACATGCCGCAGGCAGAAGTGTTTAGCAACACCATCAAACAGATCAAAGCCGCCTATCGCCAGTAACGCTAAGCTGCCCCCGTATCCGGGGGCACACATCTAACCATGCGGATGCCAGTTAACCGATACGCCGAGAGAAGGAAGCACCTCTTCCGGGCTGAATCGTCGTGTACCGCGATATTTTTCTGCCAGTGCCGGCTGGGTGACCGGAATACGAATGGCAAAAAGGTTGTCCTCAGACTGAATCAGACCCGGCGTTAATGGCTGATACACGACCTGATGCTGTTCGAACATTTTTTCCAGCATTGGCGTGGCCGAACTGATAATAAATTCAATACCGTTAAGCTCTGCAAGCTGAACGGCATGCCAGAGAATATTAAGCGGCAACTCAGGGTCCACTTCCAGCCGCGCCGAGAAACGCGACATCTCCCATACCTTTTCATGATTAAAGGGTAATACGATACCCTCGGTTTGCTCGGGTTCAGTCCAGGGCATCAACCGCGCACAGCCACTGATGCCACTGCGCACACTCCATGCAATCAACCAGGTTACATCAGAGCGATCAAAACGATCATACTCTTGACCAGGCGTGCTCAGACGCGGTGGAATCGACCAACCTTCACCCCGTGCAAACACGCTGTAACGGTAACTGCCAAGCTCGGCAAGCAAGGAGGATGGCATATCCTTTAATTGCGTTTGAACTATTTTCATCATGCGCCTCTGACATCCCCATGTTTGCAATGATTTCTTTGCGTCTGCCCAAGAACGCATCAGCGCAGGGTAGACAAGTGACCTCAACGAGGGAACTACTAAAGTTGGCAGTTGCTTTTCATTTAAATCAGTCCAATTGCTGCGGCGTAGCAGGCAATTTGAGTTTTATTAGAAACATTAAAACGTTTTTTCATATTTTTTTGGTAAAAATTTACGGTGTGCTCAGAGATCGACAAAATAAGTGAAATTTCTTGTGAGGTTTTTCCTTCAGCAGTCCATTTCAAAATTTCCAGCTCACGCTGACTAAAATCATTTCCCTGAACCATCAGCGCTTCATCATTCAGGCGTTCGAGCAAGTATAAGCTTTGTTCAGCCAAAAAATGCAGCCTGGCCTCGAGCTCAACTCGCCGACAGTCAGTAATAAAGGGACGCTTTGATCCTATAGATAATATACCAACGGCTCGATTTGATGCCATTGCAGAACACGAAAATCCGCTCAGTAGCCCAAAATTACATGCGTCCTGCCACATTTCTTTTGCGCAACTAAACAGTTCCGCCGTCCATTCGACCCCTCTTCCTGAGCGCTGACAAAGCTGTAGCACGGGATCGATGGCATAATAATTCTGTTCTTTATAACGTTTAATCCATAATTTAGGATAAGTATCGTGCAAATAAACGCGTGGCCGGGTAAAGGGGACGCGGTGCTGGATGAAAAAAGCGAAAAAATCAAAACCCAGTGACTGGATATAATCCTGCAAAAGCCCCTTTAATTCTTGGGTCGTGGCTAATGCCTGAAATTTATTTTCAGTTTCAGCCCGCCAGGAAAAATAATCTTCACTTGTCATATTGCCTCAAATCCCACTGCATGCTTGATATTTTTTCATCAAAAATAATTTACCCTGTGTCATGGCATCATAAAAAGCTTTATTTTCATACACTCTTTAGGTCATTTTACAGGCAAAAGGGTGAAAACAGAGTGTAGAGGAATGCCTCAGGCGATTTGAGTGGCTCGCAACAGACCAAATAATAAGATTTTTCTTATATTTTTTCAATCTTTTAACACGGCACCTGTTAAGAAATAATACTCAATAAGTTACGATCCGCAACTTATTATCCGTCCTGAGGGCGCTATGACATCGGCGCAAATGCATGTACACATTTTCCGCATCAGCCTGACTGAGGACAGTTTTCACTCAAGCCCAAAACGTGGTATTGCCCCTAATAACAGCCAAACCCAGAGCGCTGTTTTTTACTGTACTGAGACAAGAAGAGGCTGGCTAAAAACTATTCACCAGCGCGCAAAAAAACCTGCTGGCGATGCTACGGGTCAGGGTTTTAGTGGGAAGCCTTACATTAGGGGAAGGCAGAATGCCCGATAACATTAATAAGCCTGTCAGACTCTCATTGTGTTTATAACCTAACGTGCAGCTTTAACAGAAAGGATATTTTATTGAAATAATAGCCTGTTATTATTGTCATATGAAACCCACGCCGGCAGCGATTATTTTAAAGAAAAAAGAAGATATCAATCATCAGGAAAAGCTGTAATTGTTAATCACAACTAACAAGTCACCACTGTGACGCTTTTTCATCTTCATCAATATCACAGCACGACCGTAACACACAAAAAAGCTGCGACGGAAAGTATATTTTTAAATATAAGAAAAAGAAATCAATATAATCATTAACGATTTCATCCGAAAAAAGAGATAATGCATTTTATTAAAAATAAAAAATCAGCAATTAGCATCGGCATTCGTCAGCACACTATCTGCAGAAACCCGCTCCGCGCATGCCTAAATGAAAGTGTGTGGCATGAGCCGTATTATAATCTGGCCCAAGCGCATTGCCAAAAAAGTCACAACCAGACCGCCATAATCCATGAAGCAATAAGGCTTTATCTGCGGGTTGCTGCCAGTTTTTACTCACCACCAGCCGTTGACCATTGGTCAGTCGATAGGCAGTGATATCCCAGGCATCAGCGCTGGCATGTTCACTTAATCTTCCCTGAGTACGATGATAGACATTGCGACACGCATAGCTGCCAACATGCTCAATACCCGCCAGCTTGCTGCCCGATTGCTGCAGAATCTGCTGACTGCTGTGAACGACATACATAGTCGCTGCAACGGCCATCGGACAACTGGCCAGAAAACTGCTGTTGAGAGAAACGGTGCCAAATTTTTGCACCCGGAGCGGATGCTCAAGCGGGCACCGGCCTGTAATGGGCGGAGGTTGACGAAAGTTAACGAATCCCGACTGCTCTGCGCGACGCATCACGTCCAGACAGGCTGCGGGATCATTTTGCAGCCGCTTTAATTTCAGGCGCGTCATCCAGCCAGGTGCGTCGGTCACCGAAAGGGGCGTAAACGGATTAAACTGTGCGGGTAAATGCTCTTTCAACCAGGGCAGACTCATCCACCCTAGCCCGATTAATACGAAAAGCAGGACAAGCGTGCGCATAGTGCCTCTGATGGCGAAACCAAGAATAATGAGCAAGTGTAGAAGCGCGCTGCCTTGTCTGCCCTGCCGATGACACAAGGTGATGAAAGATTACCTAATCTGACGTAAAAAACGCCTGCATAAGACAAAAATGCCGCTTTGATGAGAATGTTGTCTGATATTGTTAAAAAATCATTACCGTTTTCATTCCTACTTCCTCTATCTTATGCCAAATTATTTCAGGCAGTCATCCTCAACAGCCATCAGAGCTGACACAACATCAAGACAGGAAAGACAATTTCATGGTTGATCAATCTAATCACACGCAGAGCCCACAAGGCTCAGACACCTTGCGGCGTAATCTGCATAACCGGCATATCCAGCTCATTGCTATCGGTGGCGCTATCGGAACGGGTCTGTTTATGGGCTCGGGTAAAACCATTAGCCTGGCCGGACCTTCGATCATCTTCGTCTATATGATCATTGGCTTTATGCTGTTTTTTGTCATGCGCGCGATGGGCGAATTACTGCTGTCGAATCTGGAATACAAATCTTTCAGCGACTTTGCAGCTGACCTACTTGGGCCGTGGGCGGGATACTTTACCGGCTGGACATACTGGTTCTGCTGGGTAGTCACCGGAATAGCCGATGTGGTGGCGATCAGTGCTTATTTCCAGCTCTGGTTCCCCGGCTTTTCAATCTGGATGAGTGCGCTGCTGTGCGTGTTTGTCTTCCTGGCGTTGAACATTGCCACGGTGAAAATGTTTGGTGAGATGGAATTCTGGTTCGCCATTATCAAAATTGTGGCCATCGTCGCGTTGATTATTACCGGGATCGTATTGGTTTCCATGCACTACCCTTCGCCAGGTGGCGGCACTGCATCCCTGAGTAATATCTGGGATCATGGTGGTATGTTCCCTAAAGGACTCAGCGGATTCTTTGCCGGTTTCCAGATTGCGGTTTTTGCCTTTGTCGGCATTGAACTGGTCGGTACGGCTGCGGCTGAAACACACGACCCGCACAAGGTTTTACCGCGTGCGATTAACGCCATCCCGCTACGCGTCATCATGTTCTATGTTCTGGCCCTGATGGTGATTATGTCGGTCACGCCATGGACAGAGGTGATGGCCGATCGCAGTCCCTTTGTGGAAATGTTTGTCCTGATTGGTCTGCCCGCTGCCGCCAGCATCGTTAACTTTGTGGTATTAACATCCGCTGCCTCATCCGCCAACAGCGGGATTTTCTCAACCAGCCGCATGCTGTACGGCCTGTCACAACAGGGCGTGGCCAGCCGTGCTTTTGGACGTTTATCTGCACGCGCCGTCCCCACGACGGGCCTGTTCTTTTCCTGCTTCTGTTTGCTGTGCGGCGTGGCGCTGATTTATCTGATCCCCAATGTGATGACGGTATTTACCCTGGTCACAACGGTTTCCGCCATTCTGTTTATGTTCGTCTGGACCATTATCCTGTGCAGCTATCTGGCCTATCGCAAAAAATTCCCGGAACGCCATGCGGCCTCGAACTTTAAAATGCCGTTAGGTAAATTCATGTGCTGGGTTTGCATGGCTTTCTTCGTGTTCATCCTGGTCTTGCTGACGCTACAGGACGATACTCGCCAGGCATTAATGGTGACGCCATTGTGGTTTATCTTGCTGGCCGTGGGCTGGCAACTGCGCCGACGCAAACACCGTTAAGCGCCGTTAAAAACGCAAAAGCCCGACACGTGTCGGGCTTTTTTTATAGCTGGTCAGCGATATGACTGAAACTGCGTTTTAACGCGCGTTCAGTGGTCGGCAGGCGTTGCGGATGAGCATCCGGTTGTTGTGCCGTGCCCAAACCGAACGTGAAGGTGTAGCGGTTATCTTCACCCATCCGCAAATCGGCGATAGTAACCTGCCCATCATGCTCGCCCATGGCATAAAAGCCGTGACTAAACCAGGCGATACGTTCTGCAAACGCGTTACCTTTAAATGATGAAAATAACGCAGGATGACGTGGCCGCCATGTGACCTTTACAGGGCGACCGGGCGACAGCAAAGACCAGTAAGCCTCGCCATAACGGTCCGGCGTGATAATCACGCTACGCCAGACAACCGTATTTAAGGCCGTTGGCGTTACCAGCACCTTATTCGTCGCAATGCCCTGCTGTTGAAGCGACTGTTTGATTTGGCCGTCTGCGACCTGCTGAATCACAACACTCCAGACCAGATAGGCCGAACTGAGCGCCAGACCTGCGCAGTTCCAGCGTAATCCCCGATCGCTTCGCCGCCATAACGCCACACATAACCCCACGATCAGCGGTAAGGTATACAGCGGATCGACGATATAGATGCTGCCAATGGCGTAAGGATGATCGGTAAGCAGCAGTCCAAGCTGGGTGCCGTATACCGTCATCAGGTCGAGAAGAGGATGGGTAATAAGCGCCAGCCAGACAGCAGGCCACCAGGTTATCCATGTCGCTCCTATACGGCAAAGCCGCGCGACCAGCCAGGCCAGTAACGGGGAAATCAGCGTCAGATAAAGCAGCGCGTGACTTTCAGTGCGGTGCAGCGTCATATTGCTGATGGCATCACCGTGATCGATAAAGACATCCAGATCGGGCAATGTTCCCGCTATCGCTCCAACAAGGGCTGCCTGCCAGGCCGGAACGCGGCGTCCCATCACCGCCATGGTGACTGATGCGCCCAGTACGCATTGTGAAACAGAATCCATCAGGCCACTCCGTTGTTTGTTCCTGTATTCAGTATGGCCGCGTTCTCTTAGCGCACCCGAATACCTTCAATAATAATGCGCTGAACGTTCTCCACCGTCTCTTCGAAAAACAGGGGATTGCTGAGCTTGCTTCCCGTGATGGCTTCGACCTGGCTGGCAAAATCAGCATAGTGCTGTGTGGTTGCCCACAGCATAAAAATCAGGTGTTGAGGCTGAATACCCGCCAGCCGGCCTTCGGCTATCCAGCGCTGTATGATCGCTGTTTTATCGTCCATCAGCTTTTTTAAATCCCCTGCCAGCTCACCTTTTAGCAAGGGTGCGCCCTGAAGCATTTCGAGGCAAAACAGCCTTGATGCCTGGGGATGATCGCGGGACACTTCCAGTTTCAGACGAATATAATGACGAATGGCTCTTAAAGGTTCCTGATCGTGACTGAGTGCGCGCAGAGGTGCCAGCCAGACATCCAGGATCTCTTTTAACACGGCGATATAGAGCGCTTCTTTCGAGGGATAGTAATACAGCAGATTCGTTTTGGAGACGCCGGCATGTTCAGCCACTTTTTCCAGCCGCGTACCATGAATGCCAAACTGGGAAAAAAAGCTCAGTGCGGCATCCAAAATAGCCGCCCGTTTGGCTGCAACAGCCACTGCGCGGCGCGTGGGTACTGATGTTTCCTTTTTCATAGGCTTTTCCCTTCACGTTAACTGTACGCATCATAGCAACGCACTGATTTTACGCCACTTGTGGCGGTACACTTCCCTGAGCATTAGCACAGGGGCGGTAACGCTCAGAGAGCGAGCGCCGAGCGAATCCCGGCCTCTGCGGCTCTTGTAGCAGAAGGTGCATTGGTTCAGGCGGTTTACGCACTTCCCTTCGTCGCCTTCAATCATCCCGCGCGGAGGAAGGGGGAAACGCTTTGCGGCGTTTTAAACGCAGTTCACTCATTATTACGCCGCATACGATAAAGGCCGCACCGAGTATCGCTGTGGCGGGTAAACGTTCTCCCGCGATGCGCCCAACGACGCCCGCCCATACCGGTTCTCCGGCATAAATCACCGTCGCCCGCGTGGGCGACACGCTACGTTGTGCCCAGTTCATCGTCACCTGTATCAGTGCACTGGCCGCGCCCAGGCCGATTGCACTGAGTAATAACGGTGTCGACAGTGCAGGCAACGTTTCTCCATTGGGAAGCATAAAGCAGAAGGCACACAGTGAAGCGACCGTGAGTTGAACAAAGGTCACACGACGAACATCAACATGCCCGGCAAAGCGGCTGATAAGGATAATTTCGCCCGCGATCGCCAGCGTACTGAGCAGCGTGGCAATCTCGCCCTGATTCAGCGCAACGCGTCCATCCTGCGGTCCCGCGACCAGTATTAAACCGCAAAATGCCAGTAAAATACCTAACCACGCCATTAACCGGGGTGGTCGACGCAGAAACAACCACTGCAGGAGCGGCACAACCGGAACGTACAACGCGGTAAGAAAGGCTGACTGGCTGCTGGAAATGGTCTGCATTCCCCAGGTCTGTAAACCGTAACCACCGGCGATGGTCAGGCCGATAAGCGTCCCCGCCTTGATTTCGCTTCCACTCATGGCGGTGAGATGACGGCGAAAAAAGAGCGCCAGTAATACCGCTGCCGTGGCAAAACGCAACCCGACAAAGAAAAAAGGGCCGGAATGCTGCATCGCCCGATGCACCACTAAAAAAGTCCCGCCCCAGATAACAGTTATGAAAATAAGTACCCATTCCTGACGCGTTATGCGCAGAGTCAGTCTGCGCGTCGTATCCGACATAGTTCACCTGCCTGGTTGATTCAGGCGCTATTGTGGTAAGTGATGCCGGGTAATGCAATCTCATCCGCCATCGGGCTATGAATGAAGGCCAGCAAACGGCTAATCAACCTGTTGCATTAGGTCGTGACAGGCTTTATTCCTGCGGGGCGAGCGCGGTGATGGATTTCAACATGCCATTGCGGGCCAGCATCCGGCTGCTGTCGCTCGCTCAGCATGCGCTGTTACGTAGCCGGGTTCGCCAGGGCTGTCAGATACCTGACTAATGAGTGTTACCCACAGATAGCGTCATAAAACGTATACCACAAGCGTCAAAATGGCTAAATAACAACCAAAATAGTGATTTTTTAGCCGGGAAGTTACATTTAGAAACAGAGTTATCACTAAGAATCGCCCTGGAAATAGAACAATAACCCCACCAAAAGCCCATTTTCAGCGTTTTTTAAACCGTTACGCTTGCGGCTCTCCAGCAGTTGCTCAAAGCTCTTCTATACTTTTGGGTGTGTTGAATAACCCCCCGGAGAGATCAATGGCTAAGATTCTGGTGCTTTACTATTCAATGTATGGACACGTTGAAACCATGGCTAACGCCGTGGCCGAAGGTGCCCGCAAGGTACCGGGTGCGCAGGTAGACCTTATGCGCATTCCCGAAACCATGGACGCCGAGCGCTTTGCAGAGGTCGGCGGCAAAACGCAGCAATCTGCGCCTGAGGCCACGCCAGAGATACTGCCGCAATACGACGCCATTATTGTCGGTACGCCTACCCGCTTCGGTAACATGTCTGGTCAGATGCGCACCTTCTGGGACCGCACCGGTGGCCTGTGGGCATCCGGGGCGCTCTACGGCAAAATCGCCAGCGTATTTGCCTCCACTGGTACAGGCGGCGGACAGGAACAAACCATTACCTCTGTCTGGACCACCCTCGCCCATCACGGCATGGTCATCGTTCCCATCGGTTATGGCACCAAAGAGATGTTCGATATTTCGCAAGTCCGTGGCGGAACACCTTATGGTGCCACCACGCTGGCGGGCGGAGATGGTTCGCGTCAGCCTTCGGAAGAAGAATTGATCATTGCTCGTTTTCAGGGCGAACACGTTGCCGGGCTGGCAACAAAACTTAAGGACTCATCTTCCTAAAGGAGATCGCTATGTCGAATAGTCAGGCAAAAGCACATCATGTTGGCGAATGGGCCAGCTTGCGCCACACCTCGCCAGAAATTGCCGAGGCCATTTTTGAAGTCGCAAACTATGACGAGCGCCTTGCTGAAGAAATCTGGCGTCAACAAGGCAGTGACGATGTTTTAATCCGCGCATTTGAAAAAACCGATGCGGATGTCCTTACCTGGGACGACAAACCCGTAGAACGCAAAAACGTCTGACAGTGTGGCGGGTTATCCCGCCATGCTTTTTTTACTCGCTGACCAAGGAGAGCTGCATGTCTTCCTATCAAAGCATCAACCCTGCTAACAACCAGTTAATGAAAAGCTGGCCTTCCCACGACAGCGCGGCAGTTAGCCATGCGCTGGAAACGGCCGATCACCTGTACCACTCAGACTGGAGCAAAGGCGATATTCAGCCACGCCTCCAGGTGCTGAAAAAACTGGCTGACCTGATTGATGACCGAGCGGAAGAACTGGCAAGCATCGCCAGTAAAGAAATGGGCAAACTGATTGGCCAGAGCCGCGGTGAAGTACAAATTTGTTCTCAGATTGCCCGTTACTATGCCGAGAATGCTGAACGCATTCTTAAGCCACAACCTTATAACAGTGAACTCGGGGAAGCCTGGGTTGAATATCACCCTATCGGTGTTCTGGTGGCCGTTGAACCCTGGAACTTCCCGTATTATCAGTTAATGCGCGTACTGGCACCTAACCTGGCGCTGGGAAACCCTGTCCTGGCTAAGCATGCCAATATTGTTCCGCATTGTGCTGACGTGTTTGAAAAACTGGTCAGGGAAGCAGGTGCGCCCGAAGGGGCCTGGACTAATCTGTTTATCTCAACCGATCAGGTAGCAGAACTCATTGCCGATGACCGTGTTCAGGGCGTGGCGCTTACGGGTTCCGAACGTGCCGGGAGTGCTGTTGCAGAGCAGGCAGGCAAACATCTGAAAAAATCGACGCTTGAGCTGGGTGGCAATGATGTTTTCGTTGTGACCGAAGATGCCGATCTTGATGAGGCGGTGCGTCAGGGCGTACAGGCGCGACTGAGCAACTGCGGTCAGGTTTGTACTGCCGCTAAACGCTTTATCCTCAATGAGAAAATTGCGGACACCTTTATTGATAAGTTCAGCGCGGCGCTGAATGCAGCAACCCTGGGCGATCCACTGGATGAGAAAACGACCCTCGGCCCCCTTTCCTCCGCGGATGCACGCGATCGTCTGGTAAAACAGGTTGATGAAGCGGTGGCGAATGGCGCGCGGCTGATTACCGGCGGCAAAGCCGTGGCGGGTGTAGGTTGTTTCTACCAGCCGACTGTATTGACTAACATTACGCGCGATAACCCGGCGTACTTCGAGGAATTTTTTGGCCCCGTCGCGCAAATGTACGTGGTGGCTAACGATGCTGAAGCGGTCGCGCTAGCCAACGATTCACATTACGGCTTAGGCGGTTCGGTGTGGACCCAGGATATTGCCCGCGGTCGTAAGCTGGCCTCTGCCATTGAAACAGGCATGGTGTTTATTAATTCGCAAAGCGACACGTCCGCTGAGCTTCCGTTCGGCGGAGTAAAACGTTCCGGTTATGGGCGCGAACTTTCCGACCTTGGCATTAAAGAGTTTGCTAACCAAAAGCTGGTTGTGGTTGCAGGCTGAGCATAGCGTTGCCATAAAAAAACCCCGTCTTGACGGGGTTTTTTATTTTCAGGTGCTGAACAGGATCAGTTCGCTGCCGCAGGTTGCTTCGCATCACCATTTTCAGTTTTGGCTGGCGCAGTATTGGCGGTGGCATTATTGCTTCCCGCCTGTGGTGCAGCACTGTCAGCCTTAGCCTTATCATCAGCCGCTTTCTGCGCTGCCGCCTTATCTGCTCTGGCTTTTTCGTCAGCCGCCTTCTGAGCAGCGGCCTTCTCTGCCGCCGCCTTGTCAGCATTAGCCTTATCATCGGCTGCTTTTTGAGCAGTGGCTTTGTCAGCAGCGGCTTTATCCGCTTTGGCCTTTTCATCAGCCGCTTTATCGGCAGCGGCCTTGTCAGCCTCCGCCTTTTGCGCTGCGGCACTATCGGTTGCCGCTTTTGCATCGTCAGGTTTCGCCGCTGCAGCGGGCTGTTCCGGCGCCGCAGGCTGCAGTGCTGTGCCCTGAAGCGAACTGTTTAATACTTGGGCAAACTGATCCCAACTGCAGTAGCCGTTAGCGTCTGTCTGGCAACCTGCCAGTTGCAGCGTCACGCGCTTAGGTGGCTTCTTCAGGCTCAGTACTTCTGCATCGCGCAGTTGATCGGCTGTTTGATAAACGTATTCGATTTTCAGCAAATCTTTGTTGTTTTTCGCATCGTGCCAACGCTCAAACACCACCTGCCCGCCGATCGGCGTTTTTTCGTAGGTATCAGGTAATTCATAAGGCTTAACCTGTAACGCACTCAGCAGTGATGCAATGTTGGAATCATGCCCAACCATCAGCGTGACTTTTGGCGAGTCTGACTTTTCCTGATCGATAAGCTGGCTGCGAATGTAGTCCACCAGCGGCGCAGCGACATCGCGTGCCACATCAGGCGTGGTGAACAGCACGTCCTGATAGCCATTTTTAATGGCTGAAAGCGCCTGCCACTGTTCAGGCGTTTTGATTTGTCCCCAGGCAACCTGATCCAGTGGGAAGCCTTCGTAATATTGCAGCGTAAAGGCATCCATGAGTGAATTGCCCACTTTAAGTGGCCCGTTGACGCCAGGCTCTTTGCCGTTTTCCGCGATAAATGTGTTCTGACCCGTACTCAAATCGCACTGCTTTTTGTTGTTACAGGCGGGAGACGATTTGTAATCAACAATCTTCTCAAGACGCTGGAATGCGGGTTTCAGTGACAGTTTTTCATTGGCTGCGGTCATGCCCGCCAGCGCTTTTTTGATGAATTCTTCATTACCCTCAGTGATAACCGGATTAAATACCGGGTCCATGCTACCCATTTCATCCTGATGGGTAACAGCAATATCACAACCTGGGAAAGCACCATTCACAAAGAACTGCGCCGTCGCCACGGTGCGCTGCAGACTGTTTGCATAAACAAAGACGCTGTTGCTGTCCGGGCAGACGCCGTTCTTAACCAGTCCCTGCTGCGCAAGCCACTGACGCGTATAATTACCCATATACACTTCCAGCACACCGCCTTTCGTGGTCAGTTGTCCACCCGGAACATCCCATTCCGGCCAATTTTTTTTCGTGGACTGTGCCAGCACGCTGCCGTTATCCGCAAGCGGTGCACGCAGGTTATGGCGGCTGAACATCAGCACCTGTTGTAACTGCATATCGTTGTCAGCGGCGTGTGCCAGCGTCCCAATCGGTAATGCAGCAAGTACCGACAATGCGCAAAGACTCAGTTTCTTGATCATTGTGCCTATTCCATTCATTCAGTAAAAAAACACTCTGGCTATCAACCGATTAGCACGCATCAGAGCGACGTGGCGAATAGTGTAACTCAGCTTGCCCCCGAAAAGCGCCAGGCAACAGTAAAAACAATTAATGGACTATAGCAGAGATGCTGGACGCCGTTCAAAACCGTACAGTTTGCTGAAAACGAAGAGATAATTAATGACAGGTGGGGAGGAAGGAATAAAACGAAACAGGCCAGCACGCTGTGCTGGCCTGTAAAATGTGGCGGAGGAAGAGAGATTCGAACTCTCGGATGGTTTCCCATCGGCGGTTTTCAAGACCGCTGCCTTAAGCCGCTCGGCCATCCCTCCGGATTGTAACACTACTGCAAAGGCAAGATGCTATTACTCTGTCTTGCCGCTTCATGCCTGACTGGTCAATGAAGTGGCGGAGGAGGAGAGATTCGAACTCTCGGATGGTTTCCCATCGGCGGTTTTCAAGACCGCTGCCTTAAGCCGCTCGGCCACCCCTCCGCAATGACGCGCACTATAAACATCCCCTATGGAGATGTAAAGCCTGTGATAATCCGTTCGCCTGAAAAACAGCCAAATTCACGTTATTCGTTGGCTAAATCGCCATTCTGCTCAAAGAATTAACGCGTTAACGCGTAAAGAAGGGTAAAACGGCTTTTCCCTCTCTATAGTGCTGCGTATTCTCAGCACATATTTGGTGTTCTGCCTTACAGGAGCGCAACATGGACAGAATAGTTTCTTCATCATCGCGACAGTCATTACTCAGCACACATAAAGTGCTACGTAACACCTATTTTCTGCTGGGCCTTACGCTTGCCTTCTCTGCGCTAACGGCTACCGCCAGTACGCTACTGGCATTACCGGCTCCCGGCTTGATTCTGATGCTGGTGGGCTTCTATGGTCTGATGTTCCTGACCTATCGCCTGGCTGACAGCCCTATGGGCATTTTAGCCGCGTTTGCCTTTACGGGCTTCCTGGGTTACTGCCTGGGGCCCATCTTAAGTTCCTACCTCGCCGCGGGAATGGGTGACGTGATCGCGCTGGCGTTAGGGGGAACGGCGCTGGTGTTCTTCTGCTGTTCAGCCTACGTGCTGACAACAGGTCGTGACATGTCCTTCCTGGGCGGCATGATGATGGCGGGCTTCGTGGTGTTACTGGTTGCCGTTGTGGCTAACCTGTTCCTGCAACTTCCGGCGCTGCACCTGGCGATCAGTGCGCTGTTTATCCTGTTCTCTGCCGGTGCGATTTTGTGGGAAACCAGCAACATTATTCATGGTGGCGAAACCAACTATATTCGTGCCACAGTAAGCCTCTATGTTTCCCTTTATAACATCTTTGTTAGTCTGTTAAGCATATTAGGTTTTTCCCGCAGCAATTAATCGCCGCAGTTGAAGCGATGAAAACCCCGCCCCGGCGGGGTTTTTGCTTTTTCTGCGCTGTCAGTTTGGTAAACTGCAGCCCAAATGACGATGAGGAAGCACGATGAACTACAACGGTGACGAAATCGCTGTCGATGCCGAAGGCTATTTGAAAAACCACCATGACTGGAGTGAAGGGCTGGCCCGGCAGATTGCGGAAAGTGAGGCTATCGTGATGACTGATGCCCACTGGGAAGTGGTGCACTTTGTGCGTGACTTTTATCTGGAATTTAATACCTCGCCCGCCGTACGTATGCTGGTAAAAGCCATGGCGAAAAAGTATGGCGAAGAGAAAGGGAACAGCCGCTATCTGTTTCGCCTGTTCCCGGAGGGCCCAGCTAAACAGGCGACAAAAATTGCCGGCCTGCCCAAGCCCGCAAAATGTCTTTAATCAGCCAGTGGTAAAACGCTGTGGGATGTCGGTGGGCTGATGCGGCTCCACCCACACGTTCTCCACCTGTGCCGTGCGCGGCCCTCCGGCCTTTAACCAGGCCACTAAAGCCTCCACCTGCTCTGCTTCACCACTGGCCAGCACTTCAACGCGGCCATCATCGAGATTACGCGCATAACCCTTTACGCCGAGCGCATTGGCTTTCGCCTGCGTGCTGTAGCGGAAACCCACGCCCTGCACGGTGCCCTGTACCCAGGCTTTGTAACACACCATCGCCATGGTTCTCTCCTGCTGTTCGTTGCAATTTGCCGTTATCCACTGGACAATAGCGCCTCATTTTTTCAGGTAAGCATAGCAAACTATGACAGTTCGATTGATTCTCGCCAAGGGACGTGAAAAGTCCCTGCTCCGTCGTCATCCCTGGGTTTTCTCTGGGGCGGTCGCCCGTCTTGAAGGTAAAGCCCAGCAGGGGGAAACCATTGATGTTTGTGACAGTAATGGTAAATGGCTGGCGCGTGCCGCTTATTCACCTCAGTCACAAATTCGCGCTCGCGTCTGGAGCTGGCAGCAGGACGAATCTATCGATATCGCTTTCTTTGTCCGCCGTTTTCAGCAAGCACAAATCTGGCGCGACTGGCTGGCGGCACGCGACGGACTGGACAGCTATCGCCTGATTGCCGGCGAGTCCGACGGCCTGCCGGGCGTAACCATCGATCGCTTTGGCCACTTTTTGGTGCTTCAGTTGCTGTCTGCCGGGGCCGAGTATCAGCGCCCTGCCATTATTTCAGCGTTGCAGCAGTGTTTTCCGGATTGCGCTATCTACGATCGCTCCGACGTCGCGGTTCGTAAAAAAGAAGGGCTGGAGCTGACGCAGGGAACCGTAACCGGTGAACAACCTCCCGCGCTGTTGCCGATTACGGAACACGATATGAAGCTGCTGGTGGATATCCAGGGCGGCCATAAAACGGGCTATTACCTGGATCAGCGCGACAGCCGCTATGCAACACGACGCTATGCAAAAGACGCTCGCGTGCTGAACTGCTTTTCGTATACCGGTGGTTTTGCCGTCTCGGCGTTAATGGGCGGTTGTAGAGAAGTGATTAGCGTTGATACATCACAGGATGCGCTGGATGTGGCACGTCAAAACGTTGAGCTGAACGGATTAGATGTTTCCCGTGCTCAGTTCCAGCGCGATGACGTCTTTAAACTGCTGCGCCGCTATCGTGATAATGGTGAGAAATTCGATCTCATCATCATGGACCCGCCAAAGTTTGTTGAAAATAAAAGTCAGCTTATGGGCGCCTGCCGTGGCTATAAAGACATCAACATGCTGGCGATTCAGTTGCTGAATCCCGGCGGAATGTTACTCACGTTCTCCTGCTCGGGCTTAATGGCTACTGATCTGTTCCAGAAAATCATCGCCGATGCCGCACTGGATGCAGGCCGTGACGTACAGTTTGTCGAGCAATTCCGTCAGGCTGCGGATCACCCAGTGATTGCCACCTATCCGGAAGGCCTTTACCTGAAAGGTTTCGCCTGCCGCGTCATGTGACTTGAAAAGACTGTCCTCGCCCCCATCTATGATGCAGGACAGTATTTTTCGGAGGTCATCATGATTGCCAGTAAATTTGGTATTGGTCAGCAGGTTCGTCATCGGTTATCCGGCGTGCTGGGTGTGATTGTCGATGTCGATCCTGAATACGCGTTAGATGAGCCACAGTTGGATGAGATCGGAGCAGTCGATACCATACGTAGCGCGCCCTGGTACCATGTCGTGATGGAAGATGAGCAAGGCAGTCAGGTACATACCTACGTTGCCGAAATTCAGCTTGCTGGAGAAACCAGCCCGGAACATCCCGAGCAGCCGTCGATGGATGAACTGGCTGCATCTGTGCGTCAGCAGCTTCAGGCGCCGCATTTGCGTCACTAACAGCAGGCGGCAATCTGTTTGCCGCCGCTGCATTTAATGCCCCAAACCCAGCCGTGGGATCTCAATTTTGGGGCAGCGATCCATAATAACCGTCATCCCCGCATCCTGGGCCAGCACCGCAGCCTGCTCATTGATCACACCCAGCTGTAACCAGAGCGTATCTGCTCCCACTGCAATGGCATCCTGCGCCACGCCCCAGGCCGCTTCTGAATTGCGGAACACATCCACCATATCAATTTTTCCAGGGACTTCCGCCAGTGAACCATAGGCGGTTTGTCCTAACAGCGTTTGGCCTGCCAGCTTAGGACTTACCGGAATCACCTCATAACCCTGGTCGAGCAAATACTTCATTACGCCATAACTGGGACGTTCCGGGCGATCGCTGGCACCGACTAAGGCAATACGCTTTGTCCGGGTCAATACGTCGCGAATAGTCTGATCATTCATGCGCTTCTCCTTTGAGTCTGCTCTTCATTGTAGATGAGCCTTGATACTCATGACGTGAGTTGCAAAGACATATTGTGCCGCTTCGTTAGAATAAATATGTATAATTGTAAACTTAATGCCATAATGTAAGAATTTGCTACATCCATCCACTGTCAACCGGAGTCGAAATGAAGCTGTCAATGGCTGTAACGGGGTTCATTGCTCTCCTCGTTTCGGCATCCTGCTCTGCAATTACCCTGAAACTTGATCCCCAGATCACCTTGATGGTTTTAGATGGTCGGAAGATTTCTGGTTCACTGCTGAAAGGGGCTGACAGTTTAGAACTGGAGCGTGGTCAACATCAGTTTTTATTTCGGGTGGAACAACAGCCGGGTGACAATAAAACCGTTGCGCAACGCTATCAGTCTGTCCCGATGATTGTGACCTTCTCAGCTCAAGCAAAAACCATTGCCATCCGCCTGCCGCAGCTCAACAATCCACGGGAACGTCATAATTTTGACCGTTCACTGGCCTTCAGGCTGGTGGATGAAAAAGGCAAAGAGGTTTTTAGCGTGCGTGACCGTCTGCCTGTTACAGCCGGTGCGGATGTTGAAAAAGCGATGGTCGATTACAATCGTATGGGATTAGCGGCTTCTGTACCGCAATTCGCCAATCTCACCTCGCCATCCCCGTCTGCACAACTCACCGCCGACCTTGCCTGGTCTGTTGACACCACAACTCCGTCACTTCAGCACTGGTTTCAGCGTTTCGATGAGGCCACGCGTCAGCAGTTTATAAATCTGGTCAAAATGTTGCGTGCAAGTTGATAGTCTGAAATAGCACGAGGTAAACTGCTGCAACGGGCGATTTGCTCCTTTGCATCAGGATGCTGTTATGGAATACACCCTACGTACCCTTGGAAAACAAAAACATATCGCGCTGGTCGCCCATGACCACTGCAAAGCCTCTCTGCTGGACTGGGTCACACGTAATCAGCCAGCGCTCGAACCCCATATTCTCTATGCGACAGGCACAACGGGTAATCTGATAAACCGTCACACCGGCCTGAACGTCAATGCGATGCTGAGTGGCCCAATGGGCGGAGATCAGCAGGTTGGCGCATTGATTGCCGAGGGTAAAATTGACGCACTGATGTTTTTTTGGGATCCGTTAAATGCGGTTCCTCACGATCCTGACGTCAAAGCCCTGCTGCGTCTGGCCACGGTTTGGAATATTCCGGTTGCAACCAATCGGGCAACTGCCGATTTTATTATTCAGTCGCCGCTGTTTGCTCAGTCCGTCGATATACGCATTCCAGACTATGAACGCTACCTGGCTGAACGTCTGAAATAACTCAGGCTTTGCGCAGCACCGGCACGTCCAGTTCACGAAATGCCTCGACAAAGACCGACGGTTGCTGCTTATCGAAGAGCAACCAGACCTGCTGTCGCGCGCGCGTGAGCGCGACGTAAGCCAGTCGGCGCTCTTCTGCATCGGGAAAGGCTTCAGGCTGAGGCAGCAAGCCTTGCTCAATAATTGACTCGCGCTGAGCCGCGGGAAAGCCCTCTTTGCCTTGTTGAAGCCCCAGCAGAATCACGTAATCGGCCTGCTGGCCTTTGCTGGCATGAATAGTCAGAAAGTCGATGTTTAATTTTGGCCAGCGGGTTTTGGCTTTATCCAGTAAATCCGGGCGCAAATAGTGATAGCGTGCCAGTAGCAGCACTCGCTCATCGGGTTTTGCAGAACCACTCAGTTTATTCAGCAGCGCCTCCAGCTGATCCTGGGGCAACAGCGCGATAGACTTTTTATTGCCTTTAATCAGGCTGTTTAAGGGCTTACGCAACTGATGCGGATTTTGCTGAATAAAGCGGTTGGCAATCTCGCCAATACGATCGTTGAAGCGGTAAGTGGTGTCCAGCACGCAGCGGTCGCCCTCACCGAAATAGTGATGAAACGCCGTTGTCAGGCTCATTTCAGCCCCACTGAAGCGATAAATCGCCTGCCAGTCATCCCCCACAGCAAACAGCGTGGTACGCTTGTTTTGCTGGCGTAGCGCGCTCAGTAAGGCCGCGCGTTGCGGAGAAATGTCCTGGAACTCATCCACCAGAATATGCTTCCACGGGCTGATAAAACGGCCCTTTTCCAGAATCGCGACAGCCTGGTGAATCAGCCCTGAAAAATCGACGGCGCCCTCATCCTTAAGTGCACTCTTCCAGGCTTTGAGCAGCGGTGCCATCAGTTTGATCCGTTTACTGAACAGGTCGCGTAGCGCGTCAGGGACATCCTCAATCATGGCGGCCTGCGCGCCGCCGTGCATGCGCATCAGACTCAGCCAGCGTTCAAGGCGGGGAGCCAGGCGCTCAGCTAATCGATCATCTTGCCAGAATGCACCTTCGCTGATCTCCCACGCCAGTTCATCACGCAGCCATTGCCGCCAGCCATTGGCCTGAGCCTTCTTTTCGTTACACTGTTGCCGCCAGTGCTCGACCAGCAACGCCCGGCGTGCGCCGGCGTCGCTTTCCAGTTTACTGATAACAGGCTGTTTATTGCTGCCTTCGCGAATGATATGCAAGGCCAGGGAATGAAAAGTACGCGCCTGCATATCGGCCACATCTAGCCGACGTTGAATGCGGTCATTCATTTCTTCAGCCGCGTGACGGCCAAACGCCAACAGCAGAATTTGATCGGCGGAGGCGAGCCTGCGCGCTAATAACCAGCCCGCGCGGGCAACCAGCACGGACGTTTTACCGCTGCCCGCACCGGCAAGCACCAGCACCGCATCTTCACCATTGACCACGGCTTCGGCTTGTGAGGTATTAAGTGGTGTGGACTCAACCGTGGCGAAGAAATCCTGATAGCGGGTTAACATCGCGGCCGTCCAGTCGCGGTTGCGCTGGCCGATTGCCGCGTCACCCTGCTGTAACCAGTGTTGGCAAAATGCCCAGTTTTCACGGCAGGAATCAAAACTCTCGATGCGGGATAGCGGCAAGGGTAAGGCATCGAACTGCTTAAGTATCTGGTTCTTAACGGCCTGCAGTTCACTGCGCTTTAACCAACGGTCCTGCTCGCTGAAACCTTGAATTTCCTCACGCAGATCCTGTAATACTGCCGCGCATACCTCACTCATTTCATGGCTCCATGCCTGCCATGACTGCATAAGGTAGTGGTAGAAACGTTGGGTCTCCTGCCATTCGGTGCCATGCAAACGCACAACTTTACCGTCCGCCAGCAAAAACTCCAGCTCTCCCCAGACCATGCCACGCTTACAGGTAATGTCGGACAGTTGGTTAAAGGGGAGCAGATATTCGTGTTTATCGCCGCTGACTTCAACGCCAGCGGCCAACAGGCGAACCCGATTGTAGGGATGCTGGGCAAGCCGTTTGCCCATGGATGTTGCTTTAAGTTCCACGCCGACACCAACGACCGATATAAAGAGTAATCGGAGTTTACCTGTCAGACTCTTGACGCTCCAGCCTTAAAACACGGTAAACTGCGACATATCTTGCGGAGTGCAAAAGGAAAAGCGGGTTATGCGCACTGTTTTAAATATTCTCAATTTTGTTTTAGGTGGATTCTTCACCACGCTCAGTTGGTTGTTCGCAACGCTTATCAGCGTTGTACTGGTTTTTACCCTGCCGTTGACGCGCTCCTGCTGGGAAATCACCAGGCTCTCGTTTCTGCCGTTTGGCAATGAAGCGGTGCATGTGGACGTCCTGCGCCCCGACAGTAAAAGTCACATCATGAATACGGGGGGAACCTTCCTGAATATCTTCTGGCTGATTTTTTTCGGCTGGTGGCTGTGCCTGTCCCACATTTCAGTCGGTATTGTGCAGTGCATCAGCATCATTGGCATTCCAGTAGGTATCGCAAACTTCAAGATTGCCGCCATTGCACTCTGGCCGGTAGGTCGTCGGGTTGTCTCTGTCGAAGAGGCGCGTGCCGCGCGTGATGCCAATGCCCGTCGCCGCTATTAATATTCTGTCGGGATGGCGCAAGTATTTTTTTAACAGCACCTGGCGTTACCTGCTGCGTATCCTGTTCGCCTTGAGCGGATGCGCAGCGGTTCCCTGGTTACTGCAGCAGATTGACTGGACCATTCCCTTGACCCTTGGCGTGGTCGCCGCCGCGCTGGCCGATCTGGATGATCGACTGGCTGGGCGTTTAAAAAATCTGTTAATCACCCTGTTGTGCTTTTGTATTGCTTCGGTTTCAGTAGAGCTGTTATTCCCTCACCCGCTGGCCTTTATTGTCGGCCTGGCCATCTCCACCTGGGGTTTCATTCTGCTGGGCGCGCTGGGGCAGCGCTATGCCACCATTGCTTTCGGCGCATTGTTGATTGCCGTTTACACCATGCTGGGCATCGGACTTTTTTCACAGTGGTATCTGCAGCCCATGCTGCTGCTGGTCGGCGCGCTCTGGTATAACCTGCTGACGCTGTTGGGCCACATGATGTTTCCCGTTCGCCCGGTTCAGGAACAACTGGCAGCCAGTTTTTCTCAGTTAGCGCACTATCTTGATGCCAAAGCCAACCTGTTTGATCCTGATGCCGATGACCAGGACGATGCGACTTTTGTTGAGGCGGCCATGGTGAACAGCCAGCTTGTCGCCCAGCTCAATCTGACCAAAACAACCTTGCAGAGCCGTTTACGTGGCGACAGGGGTTCGCGTGGCACCCGACGGAGCCTGCACTACTATTTTGTCGCCCAGGACATCCACGAACGCGCCAGCTCGTCTCATCTTCAGTACCATTTACTGCGCGGCAACTGGCGTTATAACGAAATTCTGTTTCGCTTTCAGCGCTTGCTTAACATGCAGGCTCAGGCATGCCGACAACTGGCCCGCGCGCTTTTACTGCGTGAACGTTGGGAACATGACAGTCGTTTTGAGCGCGTTTTTGAGCGTTTACACAACGCTATTCAACGTCTTGAACAGAGCCATCCGGATGCAGCCCATACCGGCGCGCTGTTTTGGTTATTACGTAACCTGCAAGCGATTGATGCGCAACTGGCCTCTATTGAGTCTGAGCAGGCACTGGCGGACGATCCGCAGCACAGCGACAATATGCTGTCGCGCGAGGAGCTCAGTGGCTGGAGCGACATTAAGCTGCGCCTGAGCCGCCACCTGACGCCCGCCTCTGCGCTGTTTCGTCATGCTGTCAGGATGTCAGTGGTGATGTGCGTCGGATATGGATTTATTCAGATTACCGGTCTGGAGCGCGGCTACTGGATCCTGTTGACCAGCCTGTTTGTTTGCCAGCCCAACTACAGTGCGACCCAGCGCAGACTGGCACTGCGCATCGGGGGAACGCTGGCAGGCATTGCTATTGGCTTGCCTTTACTGTGGCTGGTGCCCTCTGTGGAAGGCCAGCTGTTTTTGATTGTCGTGACCGGTGTCCTGTTCTTTGCGTTTCGCCAGGTACAATACGCCCAGGCAACCCTGTTTATTACCCTGCTGGTTCTGCTTTGTTTTAACCTGCTGGGTGAGGGTTTTGAAGTGGCATTACCCCGGGTCGTTGATACGCTGCTGGGCTGCGCGCTGGCCTGGCTGGCGGTCACCTTTATCTGGCCTGACTGGCGCTTCCGCCAACTTCCGGCCGTCGCCACCCGAACGTTGAATGCTAACTGTCGCTATCTTGATGCCATTATGGAGCAATATCATCAGGGTAAAGACAATCGTCTTGCTTATCGTATTGCCCGTCGTGACGCGCACAACGCTGATGCCGAGCTGGCATCGGTAGTATCCAATATGAGCAGTGAGACCCGCACCAGCCTTAAACTTCGGGAGTCGGCGTTTCAGTTACTGTGCCTGAATCACTCCTTCCTGAGCTATATCTCTGCGCTGGGCGCGCACCGAGACAAAGTGACGCAGCCTGCCCTGCTGGCGCTGCTCGACGATACGGTATGTTATGTCGAGGATGTGCTGCAGACGGATGTGGTCAGTGACAGCCGGGCAGAGAAAATGCGTATTGAACTGGTGCAGCGCATCGCGCAGCTCACTACCGAGCCGGACCCACGTGCGCCGCTGGTGCTACAGCAACTGGGTTTACTGGTCGCGCTGATGCCCGACATTGCACGCCTTCGACGCACACTGGGCAAACGCTAACGGCCTTTTTCTTTCCCCTCCGACATCATCAGTGCGGCCTGATACCACTCGCCTAACTCGGTTTTAATGGTTTGCGGCAGCGCCGCCTGATGATGACCGGAAATCGCCCCTTCAAGCGCTAACAGCGTTTTGAGGCCAAGATGATGGTTGTTGCGTCTCAGTTTTAACCAACACTGTTTGGCCCCTGCTTCATGCAAGTGTTTTACGGTACAGATACCTATCTCATGCAGCATCATTTCCAGTCGCAGACTGACATTCGGCAGGTCTTTTAAACGCACCTTGCCCTGGCGGTCATCTTGTTCACGCCGGGCGGTTTCCAGTGAAGCGGCAGACAGCGCGACCAGATGCTCTGGGTGAGCCCACAGGTTGTCATCGACCTTATAATAATTCAGGCTGACCGCTATCCCGCGTTTGCGAAACGTAAGCGGTTCCAGCGGCTGTTCTGCCACATATTCCCGTAATTCTTCACTGGCGCGTAAATAGAGCTGATCTTCCTTTATCAGTGCAAAAACGACCCGTTCAACCGCCAGGGCATAGCCACCAAACTGGGTACGGGATTGAACATGACCCAACGGGGCCAACTGCTGTATTGAGCGCAGGATGACCCGCTGCTGTTTCTTCATATCATCACCTCCTTGTAACAAAAACCTGTTAAAAACGTTACTATTCAGACGGTTAGAAGATAAGTAAATTCAGTAACAGGTTCAATGAATAAATCCGTTTAAACACAACCTTGTGCAAATTTTGCGAGGCATTTTCAGAAATTCAGGTTGATCTTTATCCAGGATGTCATTACTGTATATCCATACAGTCAACTGCTGAGTGATTAATTTATGCGCACCCAACATACCAGTAATGTATGCTCTGCTCACCGTTACGCCTTGTCCTCTGTTCCGGCAACGCACGGAGGCTGGATCACTGAATTACGTTACAGCGAACAGCCTGGCATGATGCAGATGCTGTTGTTACCGCTGCTACAGCAATTGAGTCAACAATCTCGCTGGCAACTGTGGTTAACGCCTGCCCATAAGTTGAGCCGGGCCTGGATGCAGGAATCGGGTTTGCCACTTGAGAAAAGTATGCATATCGCCGATGCTGAACGTTACAATGCTGTAGAGGCCATGATTAAAGCGTTACGCACAGGAAATTACAGTGTTGTTTTGGCCTGGATTCCCTACGAACTGGATGAAGATGAACGTCGTGAACTGGAACTTGCGGCGGCGGAAGGGAAAGCCCTGGGGCTCATTTTGCGGTCGGGTGAAACTCCCAAAACGGCAGTAAGACCAGAAAGTTCGCTAAAAATTCAGTCTGATTTGTTTCATTAAGTAAAAAATGAGATTTATCTCAACAGGTTTTTTATCTGACTAAAGGCTAAGACACTGATTCTGCTCCCCCCAGTAATGACAACGGCTTAGCCCCCTTTTTGTGGGGTAAGCACCCCACAGAAGTTCAGGCTAAATTGTTAGAAATTATGTATAAAACACTGTTTTTTTACATAAGTGCCTCACATCACACTTGTAAGTTTCCAATCTCGTTGTAGACTTTATCTCGCCAGGGTGCTCAATAACCTCCGTTTTTTGCGGTAGAGTCATAAGCGAGCGTTTTGACCCGGCGAAGGATTAAACCAAGAGCAACCTTTATGCTCATTGCCTATTTGGATGATAACGAGGCGCAAAATGAAAAAGACAGCTATCGCAATTGCAGTGGCACTGGCTGGCTTCGCTACCGTAGCGCAGGCCGCCCCAAAAGATAACACCTGGTACACCGGTGCTAAACTGGGCTGGTCTCAGTATCACGACACTGGTTACTACGGTCACGGTTACCAAAACAACGACGGCCCAACTCATGAAAGCCAACTGGGCGCGGGTGCGTTCGGTGGTTACCAGGCTAACCCATACCTGGGTTTTGAACTGGGTTATGACTGGTTAGGTCGTATGCCTAATAAAGGCAACCAGGTGAATGGCGCATTTAAAGCACAGGGCATCCAGCTGGCTGCCAAACTGAGCTACCCAATCGCAGACGATCTGGACATCTATACCCGCCTGGGTGGCATGGTATGGCGTGCAGACTCTACTCAGCAGAACGTAGCTACTGGCACTCGCATCAGCGACCACGACACCGGTGTTTCTCCACTGGCAGCTGTTGGTGTTGAATATGCGCTGACCAAAAACTGGGCAACCCGTCTGGATTACCAGTGGGTTAACAACATCGGTGATGCACAGACCGTTGGTGCTCGTCCAGACAACGGCATGCTGAGCCTGGGTGTTTCTTACCGCTTCGGTCAGGATGATGTTGCTGCACCAGCTCCGGCTCCAGCACCAGCTCCAGCGCCAGTGGTTCAGACCAAGCGCTTCACTCTGAAATCAGACGTCCTGTTCACGTTCAACAAGTCGACTCTGAAGCCAGAAGGTCAGCAGGCTCTGGATCAGCTGTACAGCCAGCTGAGCTCAATGGATCCTAAAGACGGTTCAGTAGTTGTTCTGGGCTTTACCGATCGCATCGGTTCAGAGCAGTACAACCAGAAACTGTCTGAGAAACGTGCTCAGTCAGTAGTAGATTACCTGGTATCTAAAGGTATCCCTACTAACAAGATCTCTGCTCGCGGCATGGGTGAATCTAACCCAGTTACTGGCAACACCTGTGACAGCGTGAAAGGTCGTAAGGCCCTGATCGACTGCCTGGCGCCAGACCGTCGTGTAGAAATCGATGTTAAAGGCATCAAAGACGTTGTAACTCAGCCACAGGCTTAAGTTATACGTGATAAAAAACCCCGCTAATGCGGGGTTTTTTTTGTCCTGAATATGAGATGGCTCATGGGGTTTTTGCTCTGAAGCGGCTGTCCAGATGGTACGCCCACTACTCTTTTTCAGAACCCGAGTTGCCTAATATCGCCTGCAGATCCTGCTTCAGCGTCGACATTTGGCTGGCGTACTTCTCTTTGCGTTCGGCATCTTCGATGAGCTGCACGATGGTTTCGGACAGCGTACTGTTACGGCGCTGCGCTAATCCCGCCAGCCGTTGCCAGACCAGATATTCCAGATCGATTGATTTTTTACGTGTGTGCTGATGCTCAGCATTGAAATGGCGCTTTCGCCGGGCACGGATAGTTTGCTTAAGTCGGTTGTCCAGATCGGGATGAATATGCTGGTTGATCCAGTCGTTAATTTCTACCGGATTATTTTCCATCACCAACAGCTTATCGACCGCGGCCTGCGCAGCACTGAGTTCCAGGTGACGCGTGATCAGCTCACCTTCCCGATGTTTTTTCACCAGGTATTTCCACTTCCATCCACTTTCAAGATTTTCGAGCTGCTGGTATTTCATCGGAATCTCATCGTGATCACGTAACGAACTAAGAATAACAGCTTTTTTACCGGATGCAGCAACGAAAAACATGCTGCCAGCGTCACAACATCTGATTGAACTCTGCAGTGCTTAAGCAAGGTGAATCCTGTATAATCTCGCTTTTCTCAAAACAGACAAATGCGATTATTTTGACCAGCACTCAACTTACGTGGCAAACCTTACAGCCGGATAGTACGCAATATCAATCCGTTTTCTCCCGAATTGCTGACGAAGAGACCGATGCCTTAGCAACGGTACAGCCCCGACTGCTGAACGCGCTGGCCCATTTACATCATCAAAGTCAGGGTTTCCCACTGTTGCTGGTTCGCAGCCAGGAAAACCGTGACTATCTTGCGTTGATAGCTGATGCAGCACAACGCGTTATGGGCCATTCGTCAGCACTGTCAGGTGGTGACTACCACATCATGGCCGACAACGTTACCTTGCAGCCGCCAACCGACAGCCAGCGCCCGTTTACCAGTCAGGGTGGCATTCACTATGCTGACTGGATCGAGCAGGAAGCGCTGTTTGGCTGTGTTCGAATGCACAAAGATCGTATTCAGCTTGAGCCGGGCCTTATTCATCGTGCCAACGGCGGAACACTGGTACTTTCACTGCGCGCATTGCTCACTCAGCCGCTGCTGTGGCTACGGCTGAAAAAGTCTATTGAACAAGGCTACATTGAGTGGTTGTCGCAGGACGAACGTCGTCCCCTGCCGGTTTCCGTTCCCCCGCTTCCGCTTCAGCTTAATCTTGTGCTCTGCGGTGAACGTGACACGCTGGCTGATTTTCAGGAGCTGGATGCTGAAGCTCACGAAATGGCGATTTACACTGAATTTGAAGAAAATATTCAGATCCTGGATGAAGACGACATGCTCGCATGGTGTCGCTGGACGGTCGATCTTGCCAGCCAGGCGGATATCGCCATCCCCGATGAAGACTTCTGGCCAGAACTGATCAAAGAAGGTGTCCGTTATAGCGGCGATCAGGAAACCCTTCCGCTCTGCCCACGCTGGCTGCTGCGCCAGCTGCGTGAAACCACCCTGATGGGTGACACGCTCAGCGCCGAAGCACTGCGTGACGCGCTGGAAGCACGGCTGTGGCGTGAGAACTACCTCAACGAACGTTTGCGTGATGAGATTCTGCAGCGCCAAATTTTGGTCGAAACAGAAGGTGAAGTCGTTGGTCAGATAAACGGCCTGTCAGTGGTGGAATATCCCGGTCATCCGCGAGCCTGGGGCGATCCCTGCCGTATTACCTGCGTGGTGCATCCCGGTGACGGTGAATTTACCGATGTCGAACGCAAAGCAGAGCTAGGTGGCAATATTCATGCTAAAGGCATGATGATTATGCAGGCCTACCTGATTGCTGAACTGGAGCTGGATCAGCAACTGCCGTTTTCAGCGTCACTGGTGTTTGAACAATCCTATTCCGAGGTGGATGGCGACAGCGCGTCGCTGGCAGAACTGTGCGCCTTGATTAGCGCCCTTGCCAGCGAGCCATTGAATCAGCAGGTTGCGGTCACCGGCTCGGTCGATCAGTTTGGTAATGTGCAACCGGTTGGCGGACTGAATGAAAAGATCGAAGGGTTTTTCGATATCTGCCATCAGCGTGAACTGACCGGACAGCAGGGCGTCATTATTCCTGCCTGTAACGTTCGTCACCTCAGTCTGAACCAGCAGGTGGTCAGCGCGGTCGAAGAGGGACGTTTTCATATCTGGGCAATCGATCGTGCTGATGAAGCGCTGCCTCTGCTGACAGGTAAAATATGGAATACGGAAGATGGCGAAGGCGAATGTCTGCTGCGTACGATTCAGGAACGCATCAGTCAGATGAATCAACCAGAGCCTTCACCACGATTCTGGCCGCTGCGATGGCTTAACTGGTTTAACCACCGCTAATCCCATTTGCTCAGCATACAACTGTTCGCTAATATTCGAGATTCACTAAAAGAAGGCTTATTGAGAACATGGTAGATAAACGCGAATCCTATACCAAAGAAGACCTGATCCTGTCTGGTCGCGGTGAACTGTTCGGCGAAAATGGTCCGCCGCTTCCATCCGGCAATATGCTGATGATGGACCGCGTGGTAAAAATGACGGAAGACGGTGGTAAGTACGATAAAGGCTTCGTGGAAGCTGAGCTGGATATCAATCCGGACCTGTGGTTCTTTGGTTGCCACTTTATTGGCGATCCGGTTATGCCTGGTTGCCTGGGTCTTGATGCAATGTGGCAGCTGGTGGGCTTTTATCTCGGCTGGCTGGGTGGCGAAGGCAAAGGTCGTGCGCTGGGTGTAGGCGAAGTAAAATTCACCGGCCAGGTTCTGCCAGAAGCTAAAAAAGTGACGTATCGCATTCACTTCAAACGTGTCATTAACCGTAAGCTGGTGATGGGCGTTGCCGATGGTGAAGTGCTGGTTGATGGTAATCTCATTTATACCGCCAGCGATTTGAAAGTGGGTCTGTTCAAAGATACCGCAGCATTCTGATACGTTCCCCTCAGAAATGAAAACCTCCGCTTGATGCGGAGGTTATATCCCTTTTCAGTGACATCCGGCTACGCAGCAGCCGACCTGTCCTCCATGGCTTGTCGCCAACCTCCCAACCAGTGAGACTTAGCGTCTATCATTTGATACGGACACATCTCTTTAGAGCGTCCTGTAATGCCAGCTTGATAACCACGTGAATGGGCGCGCTCAAGGCGGTCTCGTTTCTGTCTCTTCATACTCCGTGTCCCTCATGTAAGGTATGTGGAATCTGGTGGAAAGAAAAAGATGGCTAATAAATGTTCAGCCACCCTTTTGTTTTACTCGCTCTGTATGAAAAGATCAATGCGCAATCTTCACGCCAATGTCACAAATGTGACCTGAACCGGACATAAATTTTCTGTTTCGTGATGTAAGCCTATTGCTTTATCCGTATGATTTATATAGAAACCTTCGATAACGTCAAAAAACTTATACGATTCGAAACAATAAGTTAACTAAAAGCCCGTCCCCGCTGAATGGGCAGTGGCAGCGTTACGCGCAATCTGTTGAGCTATCTGCTGCCAGCCCTGGGCAAGCGTTTTGACTAACGCATCATAGCCATCTTCTCGCTGTGGCAGTACCAGACTGAACGCTTGCTTAGTGAAGCGTCCCTGATGTTCCAGCGTCCACTGCCCGCTAATCACCACCTTGCCGTCATACCTGCCCTGGAAGTCGTTTACCGTCACGTTCAGCGTATCGTGTTCTTGCCCGATTAACGTCTGAGTGACCAGACGACCCGGCAAGGCTTTGGTGAGATTGGTAATTAACGTTTGCTGAAGCTGCTGATCAAGCGGACTGGCCCACAAATTATTGGCGGCTATAACGTATTTCACGTCGCTGGTTTGATAAACCAGGCCGTTACCCGCCAGATAATCCGGCACGACCACCTGCTGCACCCACAATGTCGGCTGTGCGTTTGCCTCACTGCTGATCACCTGCATCGAGGCTGCCCCTGAGGGCAGCTGATAGTAAGTGGTATTCACCGTGCTGCTACAGGCACTCAGTGCGAGAGCGGCCAAAAAAACGAGTCCTTTTTTCATTGTTTCGCCCTCTTCGGCTGGGGATCCTGTCCCGGTTTTGCTTCAAACACTAACGCATTACTTTTGGCATTTAGCGTCTTCAGCACTGGCTGCAGTTCACGCAGCACCTGATCAAGCCGTTGCATATCGCCCACCAGCTTGCTGTAGGCAGGTGAACCTGGCTGCAATCCTTTCATACTGCGGTTAAGCTCACGTAGCGTCTGCTGGGTCTCTTCAGGCAGCGTTTTCATCGCCGGACTACTGGTAACGACGTTGATGTTATCAATGGTACGTTGCAGATCGCGCAGGGTTTTCTGGCTCTCCTTCAGCGTTCCGGTTGCTTCCGACACCATATTGTTTAGCGGTAAACCGTTAATTTTATCCAGCGCAGCCATCAGTTTCTGCTGAATCTGGCTCAAGCCGCCGCTCACCGTCGGGATCACTTCATAACCCGCCACTTTATCCGGGCCTTTATACACCGGTGCATTGTCATAGAAGTCGATATCGACAAACAGCGCGCCAGATAGCAGGTTGCCGGTTTTCAACGTGGCGCGCAGGCCGTGTTTCTTACCATCCTGGAGATGCTGTTCAATGTCGAAGTTTTCACCCAGACGGCTAATGAAACGGTCAGGTTCAATGCGAATCAACACCGGCACGCGATAGTCGTTATTCAGCGCCTGCGCAGTGCCTGCATTCATAAACGGCACTTCTGAGACCGTACCCAGACGAATGCCGCGGAATTCCACCGGCGCACCGACCTGCAGCCCGCGAATGGAATCCGAGAAGAACAATAAGTAGTCGATATGCGTGGTATACAGAGAGTCCTGAATACTGCGTTGATCGTCAAACAGATGATAATCCGCATGATTCTGGGCCGCTTTGCCTAAATCCCAGCCATCTGGCACATCAAAGCTGACCCCGCCGCTGAACAGCGTGGTCAGCGATCCCATTTCAACCCGCATACCTGACGCCGACATATCAACGGCAATGCCGCTGTCTTTCCAGAAGCGCACATTGGTGGTCACCAGGCGGTCGTAAGGGGCGGCGATAAACAGCTGATAGGTCATCATGCGTTTATCGGTATCAAAACTGCTGGTTTCAACGGTGCCAACACGATAGCCCCGGAACAGCACCGGATCACCCGCGTTAAGCTGCCCCGCTTTTTTACTGTCGAGGATAATACGGATGCCCTTCGCATCAGGCGGCGCTAAAGGTGGCGCATCCAGCAAGGTGTACTGATCCAGGGGTTCTTTTTTGGTACCCGGCTGGAGCTCTATATATGCCCCGGACAGCAGCGTGCCTAAACCGGTAATGCCTTCACGACCGACCTGGGGTTTGACCACCCAAAACGCGCTGTCGCTGTGTAGCAGCTTTTCCATACCGGCATTCAGTCGGGCTTTAATCTCAACATGGTGAAGATCGTCAGTCAGTACCGCACTTTCAACCACACCCACGTTAACACTGCGGCTTTTTATGGTGGTTTTACCCGCTTCAATGCCCTCGGCGCTCTCGGTAATCAACGTGACTTCCGGCCCCTGATGGCTAAAGTGATAAAAAAGAATCCAGCCGCCAATTAACAGCGTAACAATAGGGACGATCCATACCGGAGACCAACGCTTGATCTGATCCACTTTGGCATGACCGTGATTATTTTCCGTCAAGATGCGGCTCCTTCATGTTTTTTTCACCAGCACGATCCCAGGTTAAGCGCGGGTCAAACGTCATTGCTGCAATCATGGTCAGAATCACCACCAGCGCAAACAATACGGCTCCCCATGCCGGGTAAACTTTCATTAACTGCCCCATACGCACCAGCGCGGAGAGCACTGCAATCACAAAGACGTCAATCATTGACCAACGTCCAACAAATTCAACCACCTCATAGATCAGGTGCATTTTATGGCTGTCACGCTGCCCGCGCCCGCTGGCATCCCAACACAGCCAGCCAATCGCCAGCATTTTCAGGGACGGGACCATAATACTGGCGATAAAAATAACTAACGCCACCGGATAGGAACCATCACCCCAGAGTAAAATCACCCCGGCCATAATATTGGATGGCATCGCCGACCCCAGCGTTTCGGTAATCATTATCGGCAGCAAATTGGCGGGGATGTAAAGCATAACGGAGGTGATCAGCAGGGCCAGCGTCCACTGCAGGCTGTGCTTGCGGCGCGCATCGGCAACCACGCCACAGCGCGGACATTCCCGCTGCGCCACCGGCAACACCGCAGTACAGCACGGGCAGGAGCGCAGGCCCTGTTTTAATCCACTGACACCGGCTTGTGGGGCATGAGGCAAAGGCGGCATGGGTTCAATGTGCTGCCACAGCCAACGGCGATCCAGACACTGAAACGCCCGTAGCTGTAAGAGACAAAACAGGCACCACGGCCAGAAGCTGGTTTCGAGACCGATTTCACCATAAGCCATTAACTTCACGAAACTGACCAGCACGCCAGCCATAAAGATTTCTGCCATGCCCCAGTTGCGCATATGGAAAAGACTTCGTGCCAGCCCCAGTTTAAGGCTGACAGGCATCCTGACCTGATTGACCAACAGGACAATCGTGATCATGCAAAAGGCGGGAATGCCCTGGACAAACAGCAGGAACAACGTGGCCAGGCTGGCGTAATCATCGGCCACCATCACCCTGGGGATTTGTATCAGGCTAATCTGGCTGGACAGCCCGGCGACTTTCATGGTGATAAACGGAAACAGATTGGCGAGCACCAACATAAACAGCGCGGCCAGCGCATACCCGGTCGGACGTTTACGCGGCTCCGACCAGTTCACGGTCAGGGAAGTATGGCAGCGCGGACATGACGCACGGCTGCCAACGGGAATGTCCGGCAGTTTTACCATCAAGTCGCACTGTGGACAAAGCATCCACGCGTTCGTTTTCTCTGCAGAACACATTCCCGAACCCTTAAGCTATGCGCCGTTTCTCATAGATTCCAGCTCTTCCCAACGCGCAAAAGCGGTTTCCAACTGCTGTTCGACGTCAGCCAGTTCATCTAACACCGGCTGCGTTTTATCGTGTGGCTGACTGAAAAAATCCGGATGACTCATCCTGGCCTGCAGCTCGCCAATACGCGCCTCTAACTGTTCCAGTTTTTGTGGCAACTGTTCCAGTTCACGCGTGAGGTTATAGCTTAGTTTGTTCGCGTTACGTTTGGCAGCGTCATTTTTAGCATCGGCTGGCTTAAGGGCACTATTTGCCCCTTTTACTGCGCCCTGCCCCTTTTGCTGTTTATAAGCCGCACGCTGCTGCTGCGCGTCGTGGTAGCCGCCGACAAAGGTCCCTATCTCACCGTTGCCTTCAAAAATCCAGCACTCGGTGACGGTATTGTCAACGAACTGACGATCGTGGCTGACCAGCAGCACGGTGCCCTGGTAGCCATCGATGAGCTCTTCCAGCAGTTCCAGCGTTTCCACATCAAGGTCGTTGGTCGGTTCATCAAGAATCATCAGGTTACTGGGGCGCAGGAACAGACGCGCCAGCAGCAGGCGGTTACGTTCTCCACCCGACAGCGCCCTGACGGGAGTCATCGCGCGTTTTGGATGGAACAGGAAGTCCTGCAGGTAGCCCAGCACGTGGCGCGGTTTACCATTGACCAACACTTCTTGCTTGCCTTCCGCCAGGTTGTCCATCACTGTCCGATCGGGATCGAGTTCGGCACGGTGCTGATCGAAATAGGCGACCTCAAGCTTGGTACCCGAATGCACACGACCGTGATCGGCCTTCAACTGTTGCAGCATAAGACGCAGTAAGGTGGTTTTCCCACAACCGTTCGGCCCAATCAGGGCAATCTTGTCGCCGCGCTGCACCTGGGCAGAGAAATCTTTTACCAGTTGCTTGCCGTCCACGGCGTAATCCACATTTTCCAGTTCAAAGACAATTTTACCAGAACGTGATGCTTCACCGACCTGCATATTGGCTTTGCCCATGACTTCACGGCGCTCTGAGCGCTCGCGGCGCAACGCTTTTAACGCCCGCACGCGGCCTTCATTACGCGTACGGCGCGCCTTGATGCCTTGACGAATCCACACTTCTTCCTGCGCCAGCTTGCGGTCAAACTCGGCGTTTTGCATCTCTTCAACGCGCAAGGCTTCTTCTTTGCCTTCCAGGTAGGTGTCGTAGTTACCCGGCCATGACACCAGCTTGCCACGGTCCAAATCCACAATACGGGTGGCCATATTGCGGATAAAAGATCGGTCGTGAGAGATAAAGACAATGCTGCCGCTGAAGGTTTTCAGGAAAGTTTCCAGCCAGTCGATCGTTTCAATATCAAGGTGGTTAGTTGGCTCATCCAGCATCAGCACGCGGGGATTACTGACCAGCGCACGTCCCAGCGCGGCTTTACGCAACCAGCCGCCGGATAAAGAGGACAGTTCGGTGTCCGGCGACAGACCAATCTGCTGCAGCACGTCCATGATACGGCTTTCCAACTGCCACAAATTGTGATGATCCAGAATCCCCTGCAGGCGCGCCATCTCGTTGAGATTTTTATCACTCGGATCGTCCATCACCTGATGCGAAATCGCATGGTAGGCTTTAAGATGCTCCGCCTGCTCTTCTACGCCTTCGGCCACAAAATCATACACCGAACCACTGATATTACGCGGTGGGTCCTGCTGAAGCCGTGCCACGACCAAATCGGTTTCATAAATAATGCGACCGTCATCCAGCGGCTGCTCGCCATTAATGATTTTCATCAATGTGGATTTTCCGGCACCGTTACGGCCCACCAGACACACGCGCTCATTTTCTTCGATGTGCAGTTCGGTATTGTCTAACAGCGGCGCATCGCTAAAGGACAGATAAGCGCCGTGGATACTAATTAATGACATGTAACTTATTCCTTACCAGCATGAGTAATCAGCCAGCAGTTATGAATTTGGCGGTTACGCGCAAAATCCTGTGACAGGGTTTTCTGAGTGATGTCCTGAGCCTGGAGCCCCAATGCCTTAAGGCCATCCAGATCCATTTTGAAACCACGTTTGTTATTCGAGAACATGATGGTACCGCCTTTACGCAACAGGCGTTTCAGGTTACGCATCAGCATCATATGATCGCGCTGCACATCGAAACTCTCTTCCATACGTTTTGAGTTGGAAAATGTAGGCGGATCGATAAAGATCAGGTCGAAATTCTCATCGCTCTCGTTCAGCCAGCTCAGGCAGTCGGCATGAAGCAGGCGATGTTGACGGCCGGTCAGGCCGTTGAGCCGCAGGTTACGCTCGGCCCATTCCAGATACGTGCGCGACATATCCACGGTGGTGGTGGAGCGCGCGCCGCCCAGACCCGCATGTACGCTGGCAGAACCGGTGTACGCAAACAGATTCAGAAAATCTTTGCCCTGGCTCATCTGGCCCAGCATCTTGCGGGCAATGCGGTGATCGAGGAACAATCCGGTATCCAGATAGTCGGTCAGGTTCACCAGGAAACGGGCGTTAAACTCCTGCACTTCAAAATAGTCGCCCTTCTCGCTCAGCTTTTGATACTGCGCTTTGCCCTTTTGACGTTCGCGGGTCTTAAGAATTAAGCGGTTTGATGGCAATTCAAGCACGCTCAGCGTAGCGCTAATCACATCAAACAAACGCTGACGGGCTTTGTTCGCGTCGATGGTTTTGGGTGGTGCATATTCCTGCACGACCACCCAGTCCGCATAGCGATCCACGGCCACATTATAGTCCGGCAGATCGGCGTCATAAATGCGGTAGCACTCGATGCCTTCCTGGCGTGCCCACTTATCCAGCTTCTTGAGGTTTTTGCGCAGACGGTTAGCGTAATCTTCAGCAATCTGATTACCGCGCTCAGCGCTGTTCGCCGACAGCTGATAGTTTTTCTGTACACAGTCCAGCGGGCCGTTTTTGGCTTTGAACTGACGGTCGGCACGCAGTTGCAGGCAACTCAGCAGCTCGGGAGACGCGCTAAACAGCGACAAATTCCAGCCAGCAAAATGCTGCTTCATCAACCGACCAAGCTGACTGTGCAGGGCAATAAGCGCAGGCTCGCTTTCCAGACGCTCACCGTAAGGTGGGTTACTGAGTACCGTGCCCAGCGTTTCTGAATTAACGGGATTCTGCAGCTTCAGCAGGTCCTGTTGTGCAAAGGTGAAGTGTTCAAAGACACCGGCGCGGCGCGCGTTCGATTTTGCCCACTCCAGCACCCGGCCATTATTGTCATAACCAAAAAAACGCGCCTGACACGCTGCGGTGCCGACACGCGCCCGCGCCTGCGCGTCGCTCTTAACCTCTTGCCACAGGCTTTCGTTAAAACCAGACCAGGCGGTGAAGCCCCACTGAGTACGCAGTAAACCCGGTGCGCGGTCGCAGGCTATCAGCGCGGCCTCAATCAGCAAGGTCCCGGAACCACACATTGGATCGATAAGCGGCGTGGTGGGCTGCCAGCCTGAACGCATCACAATCGCTGCGGCCAGGTTCTCTTTCAGCGGCGCCTGTCCGGTTTGCTGACGATAACCGCGCTGATGTAAGGCACTGCCGCTTAAGTCCAGCGCAATGCTGGCGCGATCGTCGTCAAGCCACACGTTGATGCGGATATCAGCCTGTTCGCGATCGACGTCCGGGCGTGCCAGATTACGGCGGGTAAAGCTGTCGACAATCGCATCTTTCACGCGCAGTGCGCCAAACTGGCTGTTGCGAATCTCATCGTTGGTGCCGTTAAAATGCACGACAAAGGTTTTATCGCTGCCGAACATGGCTGGCCAGTCGATGCCCTGCACCCCAAGGTAGAGATCGAGATCGCTGTAAACGCCAACCTCAGACAAGGGCAGCAAAATACGCGAAGCCAGACGACTCCACATCAGGCTTTGGTACATAACGCGGTCATCGGCTTTGAAGTGAACGCCTCCCTGTACCACTTGCAAATCCAGCGCGCCCAGCGCGTCCAGCTCATTTTTTAACAGCTCTTCGAGCCCACGCGCCGTGCTGGCAAACAGAGAATTCATATCGTCACTTTTTTACTCTTGAGAAAATTGTTGCGCATTATAGCGAATCGCAGACCTATGTCATAAAGTTAGCTTCTTTTGTCTTGCGCGCCTGCTCCTGGAGACCTTCATGATTTCGCTTTCCCGCCTGTTTATCCATCCTGTCAAATCCATGCGCGGGTTGCAGGTATCACATGCCTGGGCTGCCAACAGCGGGTTAACCTATGACCGTATCTTTATGGTGACCGAACCTGACGGTACCTTTATTACTGCGCGTCAGTTCCCAGAGATGGTGCAGTTTACGCCGGCCATTACGCCAGAGGGCTTGTTTTTACAAGCGCCTGACGGCAGCCAGTCGCTTATCCGTTTCGTAGACTTCACTCAGGATGAGCAGCCGACAGAGGTCTGGGGCAACACCTTTACCTCACGCATCGCGCCAGACAATATTAACCAGTGGCTGAGTGGTTTTTTTCCACGAGCGGTACAGTTGCGCTGGGTCGGGCCGCAGCCCTCACGTCGCGTGAAGCGCTTTACAGAGGTGCCACTGAGTTTTGCCGATGGATATCCCTACCTGTTAGTGAACAACGCGTCGTGGCAGGATTTACAGCAGCGTTGTCCAGCCAGCGTGCGGATCGAGCAGTTTCGCCCAAACCTGGTGGTGAGTGGTGCACCCGCCTGGGATGAAGACAACTGGGCTGAAATAGCTATCGGTCAGGTAAACTTCTCCGTTCCTAAGCCTTGCAGTCGCTGTGTTTTTACCACGGTTGGTGTTGAAAGCGGCCAGAAACATCCGGATGGCCAACCTTTGGCCACGCTCCAGGGATTTCGAACGGCGCAGGATGGCAGTGGGGACATTGATTTTGGCCTGAATCTGATTGCGCTCAACAGCGGTATTATTCGTGCCGGAGACGAGGTCAGGATAACCAAACGCCAGCCGCCGCGCGCGTACGGACCGGGAGAGGTGGTCGAAACGCTTAAGCCGCAACGGCAAGCGCCCCAGCAGGTCACGATTACCTGGCAGGGCCAGCGCTTCAGCGGCGACAATCAGCAGGTTGTACTTGAGCAGCTCGAAGCGCAGGGCTTCCGCATTCCTTATTCGTGTCGGGCTGGCTTGTGCGGCAGTTGTAAAATAACGCTGGTTGCGGGAAAGGTAAAAGCCTTAAAGCAGAGCGCCATCCGTGATGATGGCACTATATTGAGTTGCAGCTGTATTCCGGCGGGTGATATCGACGTGGTATGAGTTAGACCGCGCGCGCATAGCGCGTGGCTTTTTCCTGCTTGTGGGGTTGCAGCCGATCGTTCATCACTTTAATCGCATCGCCAAGAACCATTCCCTTGCCCGCCAGCGTCAGTGCGGGCTGTGCCAGCAAGCAGAGCGCGGCGTTGTCGCCATTTTCGACCACCAACAGACGCGCCTGTTCGCCATTTTCAGCCAGCGTGACCTCGACCATTTCGCCCACAGCTGGCTGCATTGACTGACGGTGCGCCGAGAAATGCCAGCTTTTTGGCATCAGGGGTTTCAGAAAACGCGCAGCAACCAGCGCATTTAATACCAGTTCAGCGCGTTGATCGCTGTTGAGCGGGCTTTGACGACATTTCTCTTCAAACGTGAAATAGAGTGCAGCATCATCAACACAAAATCCGGATTCGGTGAAAGCATCCGGCGTCAGCATTTTACGTGCATAGCGGGAACGAAAAAGCATACCGTCAGCCAGATCGAGCATCATTCGGTCGTGCTCTGCGTCGTAATACCAACGCCATTTGTCATCGGGTTTAATTTTCATCATGTGCCCTGTATTTACCGCTACGCTAAAAGCAAAAAATCCATCAAATAAAAATGAATGCTGAAAAATCGTGCAACAGGACAAAATATAAACGAGCCGGAGGGATAAATAAACCCCCCAGCGCATTATTATGACGAATGTCTTAGATATGGCTCACGATATCTTTAATTAAGCCCGGCCCTTTATAAATAAAACCAGAATAAATTTGAACCAGCGTGGCGCCTGCCGCTATTTTTTCACGCGCCGCGGTAAGCGAATCAATGCCGCCCACGCCAATAATTGGCAATCGTCCCTGTAATTCTTGTGACAGCCGCTGAATGACGGCGGTGCTGCGAGACTGTACCGGACGACCACTTAAGCCACCGATTTCTTCGCCATATTTCAGACCATTTACCAGCGACCGATCGAGCGTGGTATTTGTCGCAATAACGCCATCGATCTGGTGCCGTATTAAACTGTCAGCCACCTGGATCAATTCTTCCTCAGAAAGATCCGGCGCGATCTTTACCGCCACCGGCACATATTTGAGATGCCGTTTTTCCAGCTCTTTTTGTTTCGCTTTAATGGAAAAGAGCAGATCGTCCAGTGCCTCACCATATTGCAGCGAGCGTAAACCTGGCGTATTAGGAGACGAAATATTGATAGCGATATAACCCGCATGGGCATACACCTTCTCCATGCAGATCAGGTAATCATCTTTGCCCTGCTCTACCGGCGTATCTTTATTTTTGCCAATATTGATCCCCAGTACACCTTTAAAACGGGATTTTTTCACGTTTTCCACCAGATTATCGACACCGAGGTTATTGAACCCCATGCGGTTAATAATCCCTTCTGCTTCGACTAAGCGAAACATGCGCGGCTTGTCGTTGCCCGCCTGAGCGCGTGGCGTAACCGTTCCCACTTCAACAAAGCCGAATCCCATGGCACCAAATGCATCGATACACTCGGCATTCTTATCCAGGCCCGCGGCAAGGCCAAGGGCATTGTCGAACGTCAGCCCCATACAGCTAACCGGACGCGAGGGTAAATTCTGGCGAATGAACATTTCCAGCGGCGTACCGCTCATAAAGCGCAGTTGCTGAAAGGTGAGATGGTGCGCACGTTCAGGATCGAGCCTGAACAATGCCGGTCGGACAATTGAGTAAAACATGCACTCTCCTGGAAGACGGAAGCGATGGTGAAAATCAGTGCACAGGAAATTGTGCGCCAGAATGGTAAGGTGCTCTGGCGCAAAAGTAAATCGCGGGGCGTTAAGCCAGGGGACTGTTTAAAGCAGTTTTGATCTTACACAACGGAATCGTTTGCTGTACGTGAATTCAACCTGTCGGGGAACGCATAGTCACGCCAGATTTTGTGCCGCACCATGATGCCGAAAATACCGATGCAGACCAATACTTCGGCCAGCACCATCGACCAGGCCGCGCCGACGGCACCAAATTTCCACGCCAGCAGGCAGCAAACCGGGACGTTAATCACGCCCGCGACCATCATCACCATCATGCGTTGCCGTGCCAGCCCATGGGGGATCAAAATCTGCAGGCCCGCCGGATACGCGATATTGCCAAACAGGAAGCAGAGTACAAAGACGCGCAGCACATCGGCTGAGGGCAGGAAGTCTTTACCTAACAGCAACGCGACAACCTGATCGGCAAACAGCCAGGTAAAGATCACGATAGCCAGGCTCAGCGCAAACGACAGCATCAGGCTTTTCCGTGTTGCTGCGACCGCCGCCGCTTTGTCGCGGCCAAACAGGTGACTGACGCGGGGGAAAAACGCGCTACCAATCTGCTCTGGCACCGAGTTCGCGGCCTTGCGTAACCGATCCGCACCGTTGTAGATCCCCACCATGTAATGGGAGGTAAAAGAAGCCAGAATCACAACGTTAACACTGTTAAACAGATTGGCGCCCGCGATAGCAATAAACACATCGGCACTGTCGGTGATGCGCTGTTTGATTTCGCGTGGCTCAAAGCGATACGCGCCAATCACCTTCATTTCCAACACAAATTTAAGCGTGATGATGGCGTTGATAATCGACACCGCACCCGGTATCAGGGCAGCCAGCCAGGTATCCTCTGGCGTTTTCACCAGTAAAAACGTTAGTGGAATGGCACAAAAATTACCAAAGGTCGCGATGACAGCCGTTTTGCCCAGCTTTTCGAACCCCTGCATTAACCAGCCGAATGAAAACAGAGAGCCGATTAAGGTGGTGCAGTTAGCCAGGATAATGAAGAACAGAGAATGCCAGGACGGATTAAACCAGGTCGCCGTGAGTAACGTGCCGCTGGTCACCAGCAGCAGCATCAGCTTGGCGTTGAAGGTCGACCAGAAAAGCTGGGTAACACGTGTTTTATCGTCCCGGTGATGGGCAATGTCCTTGGTGGTAAAAACATTGAATCCCCAGTCAGAGATGGTACTGCAGTAAAGGACGCAGGCAATCGCCAGCGCCAGAATCCCCATATGATCCACCCCAAGCACACGCGCCAGATAGGGTAAGGTCGCCAACGGAAACAGGAAGGAGGCTCCCCGGTAGGCCAGTAAAGATAAGATATTGACTACTAAACTTTTGTCGAGCACTTTTGCCATGTCACAACAACCTTATACACATTGCATGTCTCACCTTCTCATTTCGTTCAGGTGCAAACAACATCAGGGTCCACTTTTAGGAATTACGGAACGCGTTTGAGTTCTTTTTTCACTTTATGGCTTTGCAATAAAATGAAGGTTTCCGGACTGTTTAACAGCAGCCATTCTTTAAGGCTGCTGGCTTTAATTCGGCGGCCCAGATAACGAATCGCATTCAGCACATATTCCGGTACCGGCGTTTGGTTGTAGAGCGACAGATAGATCATTAAACGAAAAGAGTGAATAAGGTAGGCTTTTTCCAACGCCTTCTTTAATTCACTTTCTGCCCGTGAACTGCATAAGGTGTTGAAAGTGGCAATAAAAGCATTGTAGCGCTGAAAGAAAAAGGTAGGACTTTTACTGCTGTTGGTCAGCGACCCACTACGAATGCGCTGTTTGTAATACGTCTGCTGGGTTACCCATGCCTGTTTGCATTTCATAAATACCGATAAGGTAAAATTATGATCTTCATGCACGCGATCGACAAAGCGCAAATGATGCTGCTGGATAACGGTTTTTCTCAGCACGTAATTCCAGGCTGCAGAGGTATAGGAGCCGTTATGAAGCAATGCTAACAGCACATCCTGTGGCCGCTGAATGCCAGACAGGCTGTGCCTGACTTTAGGCCAGGTGATGTGCGGTTTATCTTCCCGGTACGCGCTGGAATTAAAACAAAATAAATCGGTATCCGGATAATTTTCGACGACCTGAGTAAGCTCACTCACTAATCCGTCCGCCACCACATCATCAGGATCGCAAAAGAAAACGAACTGCCCTTGCGCCACTTCTACGCCTTTATCGCGCGCATTGCCTGCACCGCCGTTGGCTATTGTGATCATTTTCACCTGCGGAAGATGACCATAGTGCTGTTCAACTAAGGCTACCGTTCCATCGGTAGAGCTGTCGTTAACAATGATAATTTCGTTTGGCGCGCTAATTTGCCGTAATAATGAATCAACGCATTCGACAATATATTTTTCCACATTGTAAGTGGGAATAATGACCGATAACAGGATGTCAGACATACGAGATTTCTCTGCTGTTAGAAAATGACAAATAAAATCCACCAGCCTGAGACAGGCACTGACCAAGGGCGAATAGTAATTTTTAAAATAACAGGCGCTTACATTGAGCAGAGACATTTTACTGCCTGAATCAATAAAATGCCTGTCTCAATGTCGGCAAGAAAAGGCGATCAAAAAAAACATCGTTAGCGGTTCTAAAGAATAACTGACAGATAATCACATCCCTGTTTAGAAATCATTTAGAAATCATTATCTCATCAGGACGTTTTGGCTGCGCCATCTGTAACCAAACATGAATTACCGTTAAAAAATTCATGTAAAAAGGCCGTAAAGCCAACCCCTTTGATGCAACTAATCCTAATACTTCGCCGGGAGCCAAACGAAATCACGTTGAATCATCGACATTTTTTACCCTTTCTTTTTTTGTATCGCGTAAAAAACAACAACACCGTTTTTCGTTTCATTCTTTTGTTTCATTATTTTGATATTCAAGTAACCAAATGTACGGATTCCGGGGATTTCATGGCGTTTATTCACCCGGATTAATGTATCAATGCACCGTCCCTGCCGTTTTTAAGATTTGTCGTATCGGTTTTATCTCTCAGTCCTGACGTTTTTATCTGAAATCCTTTTGCAATTTTTACCTTTAGATTGTCAGAAAAATCATTTAAGCCCTGCCGTTGCCTCTGCCAGGATGAAAGCCTCAGTTCTCAACAAAAGATAATCAATAACTTTCAGTTATAAGGAGTCGTAAATGAGAGTGCTTACCCTGGCAGGTAGTCCGCGGTTTCCTTCACGGTCCACGTCGTTGTTAGCGCTATGCCAGCGCAAACTGGAAGCATCCGGCGTTGAGGTCATTCCGTGGAACATCCATAACTTTCAACCTGACGATCTGATCAATGCACGCTTTGACTCCCCGGCGCTTTTAGCCCTGAGCGAAGACCTGGCTCAGGCTGATGGCCTGGTCATTGCCACGCCTGTCTATAAAGCTTCTTTTTCGGGGGCGCTAAAAACCGTTCTCGACCTGTTACCTGAACGCGCGCTGGCTCATAAAGTGGTGCTCCCGTTGGCCAGTGGTGGAAGCGCCGGTCATATGCTGGCCCTGGATTACGCACTTAAGCCAGTTTTAAATGCCCTTAAAGCCGAAGAAGTGCTTCACGGGGTTTACGCCGAAGATAATCAAATCAAACATTACGACCGCCAGCCAGAACTGGACCCGGTGCTGGCAAGCCGTCTGGACGAAGCGGTGCAATCGTTCTGGCTGGCGTTGTCACGACGTCATCAGCCCGTTGCCCTGGCCGTGTAAGGATACAGAGATGAAACGAATAGTCAGCGCGTGGTTAATGGCAGGGATGTTTGTAGCAGGGGCACAGGTTCACGCCGCAGAAGCGCCGCCCGCTCAGGTTCGCATCGGCTATCAAAAGGGGTCGGTCAGTATGGTGTTGGCAAAAGAACATCGCCTGCTGGAGACGCGTTTCCCCCACACGACAATTCAGTGGATTGAATTTCCGGCCGGACCGCAAATGCTGGAAGCGCTGAACGTGGACAGCATCGATATTGGCAGTACCGGCGATATCCCGCCGATCTTCGCACAGGCCGCAGGAGCAGACTTACTGTATATCGGCTCCGAACCGCCGAAGCCCAAAGCTGAGGTTATTCTGGTCAGCCAAAACAGCCCGTTAAAATCCGTTGCCGATTTGAAAGGCAAAAAGGTGGCCTTTCAGAAAGGCTCCAGTTCCCATAACTTGCTATTGCGCGCGCTGGAAGAAGCGGGTCTGAGTTTCAAGGATATTCAGCCGGTTTATCTGACGCCTGCTGATGCCCGAGCAGCCTTCCAGCAGGGTAACGTTGACGCCTGGGCGATATGGGACCCCTATTATTCCGCCGTCCTGCTGCAGGGTAATGTCCGCGTATTGAAAGACGGCACCACGCTGAATCAAACCGGGCCGTTCTACCTTGCGACACGCAGTTTTGCACAGGACCACAATGACTTCGTCTTAGCGACGTTAAAAGCCTTCAGTGACGCAGAAGCGCTGACGCGTAGCGAACGCGATCAGAGTATTCATCTGCTTTCTACATCGATCGGTCTGCCTGAGGCGGTCATTGCCAGCAACCTGGACCATCGCCCGCCCAGCCCGGTCAGCCCGGTGAGTGCGCAAACGGTCGCTTTGCAGCAGAAAACCGCCGATCTGTTTTATGCCAATCATCTGATTCCCGTGAAAGTATCGATTGCCGAGCGCATCTGGCATCCCCATGCCGTGACGCAATAAGGAGAGAAAAATGAGTGTTTCCGTATTTTGGTTCCTGCCAACCCATGGTGACGGACATTACCTTGGCACAGCTGAAGGCGCTCGCCCGGTTGACCATGCTTATTTACAACAGGTGGCACAGGCTGCCGACCGGCTGGGCTTTGGTGGCGTTCTGATCCCGACGGGACGCTCCTGTGAAGATGCCTGGCTGGTGGCGGCATCGTTAATCCCTGTGACTCAGCGTCTGCGTTTTCTGGTGGCCCTGCGTCCCGGTGTCATTTCGCCCACCCAGGCTGCGCGTCAGGCCGCAACGCTCGATCGCCTTTCCAACGGACGTGCGCTGTTCAACCTGGTGACCGGGGGCGATCCCGAGGAGCTGGCTGGTGATGGCGTATTTCTCGATCACCGCGAGCGCTATGCAGAATCGGCCGAGTTTACCCGCGTCTGGCGGCGCGTGCTGGAAGGCGAAACGGTGGATTACGAAGGCAAGCACGTTCATGTGCGAGGCGCTCGTCTGATGTTTAAGCCGGTACAGCAGCCTCGTCCGCCGCTGTGGTTCGGGGGTTCTTCAGAGCCCGCTCAGGATCTTGCCGCCGAACAGGTTGATGTTTATCTCACCTGGGGTGAACCACCTGCCCTGGTTAAAGAGAAAATTGAGCAAGTGCGGACGAAAGCCGCAGCACAGGGTCGGCAGGTTCGGTTTGGTATTCGCCTTCACGTGATCGTGCGTGAAACCAATGAGGAAGCCTGGCAGGCAGCCGACAAGCTGATCGCCAACGTGGATGATGCCACCATCGCCAAAGCACAAAGCGCCTTCCAACGCACCGACTCGGTGGGTCAACAGCGCATGGCTGCTCTGCACGGCGGACGCCGCGATAAGCTGGAGATCAGCCCTAACCTCTGGGCCGGCGTCGGGCTGGTGCGCAGTGGCGCAGGCACGGCGCTCGTTGGCGATGCGCCTACCGTGGCGGCACGGATGAAAGAGTATGAAGCCCTGGGCATTGAAACCTTTATCCTGTCGGGATATCCGCATCTGGAGGAAGCTTATCGCGTCGGTGAGCTGCTGTTTCCTCATCTGGATCTGAATATTCCTCAGGTCCCGCAACCGCGGGTGATTCAGGCCCACGGTGAAGCCGTTGCGAATGATTTTACGCCTGAGAAAAAAGCCGCCCGGGCCTGAGGAGATAACGATGACCAGACTACGTAAATCATTCTCAGCGGCGCTGGTGCCCTGGCTGCTGCCGGTGTTACTGGTGGTGGTCTGGCAAATTGCATCACAGACCGGCTGGCTGTCTACGCGTATTCTGCCAGCACCGGAAAAGATTGTGACCACCTTCTGGCAGTTGGCCGCCAGTGGCGAGCTCTGGCAGCATCTCGCCATCAGCAGTTGGCGGGCATTGCTCGGCTTCAGCATTGGCGGTTCCCTCGGTCTGCTGCTGGGATTGATCACCGGCACCTCGCGGCTGGGTGAGCGCCTGCTGGATACCTCACTACAAATGTTACGCAACGTGCCCCATCTGGCGCTAATCCCACTGGTTATCTTGTGGTTTGGCATCGATGAATCCGCCAAAATTTTTCTGGTGGCGCTGGGCACGCTGTTCCCTATTTACCTGAATACCTACCACGGTATTCGCAACGTGGACCCAGGCCTGGTTGAAATGGCGCGCAGTTACGGTTTATCCGGCTGGAGCCTGTTTGTTCAGGTGATCTTACCCGGCGCGTTACCGAGCATTATGGTAGGCGTGCGCTTTGGACTGGGATTAATGTGGCTAACGCTGATTGTGGCCGAGACGATTTCGGCTAACGCCGGTATTGGCTATCTGGCAATGAACGCCCGTGAATTTCTGCAAACGGATGTGGTGATGGTTGCCATCATTCTTTATGCCCTGCTGGGAAAACTGGCTGATGTCAGCGCATTACTGCTGGAGCGTGTCTGGTTACGCTGGCATCCGGCTTATCAACGTAAGGAGCAAACCGCATGATTAACTCCGCTATCCCGGCGCGTCTCAACGCGGGTACGCCCGTCGGTGTAAAGGGCGTCAGTAAAAAGTACGGCGAGCGCACCATTCTGAATCACATCGACCTGCATATTCCTTCCGGCCAGTTTGTTGCCGTGGTGGGCCGCAGCGGCTGTGGTAAAAGCACCCTGCTGCGCCTGTTGGCCGGGCTGGAAAACAGCACCCAGGGCCAACTGCTGGCAGGTAATGCGCCGCTGCAGACTGCGCGCGACGAAACCCGGTTGATGTTTCAGGATGCCCGACTGCTGCCGTGGAAAAAAGTCATTGATAATGTCTCGCTGGGTCTGCGTGGCAACGCATGGCGTGAGGCCGCACGTGACGCGCTGGAGGCTGTCGGACTGGCTGACAGAGCACACGAGTGGCCTGCCGCGCTCTCCGGTGGTCAGAAACAGCGTGTGGCGCTGGCTCGGGCGCTGATTCACCGTCCCGGCCTGCTGCTACTGGATGAGCCGCTGGGGGCGCTGGATGCCTTAACGCGAATCGAGATGCAGGAGCTGATCGAATCGCTCTGGCAGCAGTACCACTTTACGGTTCTGTTGGTTACCCATGATGTCAGTGAAGCGGTCGCGATGGCTGATCGGGTGTTACTGATAGAGGAAGGTCAGATAGGACTGGATTTGCTGGTCGATCTGCCCCGCCCCCGACGACGGGGTTCAGCGCGTCTGGCAGAGCTGGAAGCGGAAGTGCTGGATCGGGTTATGCGCCGCGGCGCAACAGACAAACCGCCACGCTATGCGCAACAGCGTTAATCAAACGGCGGGCTGTTAACCCGCCGTTTTTTATCAGGCGTTCAGTGCCTTGGTAATTTTCTCGTACAGATCGCCAGACAGTTTATCCAGACCTTGCAACTGCTCCAGCGCCTGACGCATCAGCGCCTGGCGGTTAGCGTCATAACGTTTCAGACGAATCAATGGCTCAATCATACGCGAGGCCACCTGCGGATTGCGGGTATTAAGATCCGTCAACATCTCCACCAGGAAGCGATAACCACTGCCATCTTCGGCATGGAACGCCGAGGGATTACCTGAAGCAAACGCACCAATCAACGAGCGAATACGGTTGGGGTTACCCATACTGAAGGAACGGTGCGACAGTAAACGACGCACGTTGAGTAACGCATTTTGCGCCGGGCTGGTAGCCTGTAAGACAAACCATTTGTCCATCACCAGGCCATCCTTGTGCCAGCGCTCATCATAGTCCGCTAACAACGCATCACGGCACGGTAACTGTGCCGCCACCGCAGCAGTGAGTGCGGCCAGGGAGTCCGTCATGTTATTGGCATGCTGGTATTGCGCCTGCACCAGTTTATTCGCCAGATCCATGTCCCCGAAGGCCAGATAGTAAAGACAGATATTCTTCAGCGAACGTTTACCAATGTCTGCATGATCAACATGGTATTCAGCCTGCTGATTCGCATGGTAGACGGCAAAGAACTCATCGGCCAGCTCACGGGCCAGCGTACGCACCAGCGCCTCACGCACCAGCGCAATGGCCTGCGGATCGATAATTTCAAACAGCTCGGCGATTTCGTTTTCACTTGGCAGCGATAAAATCAGGGCGGTGAGCGCCGGATCGCTGTCGGCATCCAGCAACACCGTGCGGAAGGCATCTGCGACATGCAGTGGCAATGACAGATGCTGGCCTTGCTGATGACGCGCCACGTTGAGGCGCAGGTAAGTGGCTAACAGGCTTTGTGCGGCATCCCAGCGTGAAAAGTCGTTGCGTGCATGGCGCATCAGGAAAGTCAGTTGCGCATCGCTCCACTTATAATCGAGCTTCACCGGCGCGGAAAACTCACGCAGCAGTGACGGCACTGGCTGGAAATAGACATTATCGAAAACAAAGGTCTGGAACTCTTCCGTTACGTTCAACACGTTATGCACCGGATGGCCGTCACGCTGAAGCGGAATCACCTTACCCTGCCCGTCATAGAGTTCGATATCCAGCGGGATATGCAGTGGCAACTTCTCTTTCTGCTCGGCCGTCGGCGGCGTGTGCTGGGTAACATGAAGCGTGTACTGTTCCAGTTCCGGGTTGTAGTCATCGCGCACCGACAGCGTTGGCGTGCCCGACTGACTGTACCAGCGACGGAACTGAGAGAGATCGATATTAGAAGCGTCTTCCATAGCCTGAACAAAATCATCGCAGGTGGCTGCGCTGCCATCGTGGCGTTCGAAATACAGCTGCATCCCTTTCTGGAAATTCTCTTCACCCAGCAAGGTGTGCAGCATGCGGATCACTTCAGAGCCTTTTTCATACACCGTTAAGGTGTAGAAATTGTTCATTTCGATCACCTGATCCGGGCGGATCGGATGCGCCATTGGGCTGGCGTCCTCGGCAAACTGCGCGCCGCGCATGATGCGCACGTTATCTATGCGGTTAACCGCGCGCGATCCGAGGTCGGAGCTGAACTCCTGATCGCGAAAGACGGTCAGTCCCTCTTTCAGGCTCAGTTGGAACCAGTCGCGACAGGTTACGCGGTTGCCGGTCCAGTTATGGAAATACTCATGACCAATGACCGCTTCAATCCCCAGATAATCTTTATCGGTGGCGGTTTCGGCTTTTGCCAGCACGTATTTGGAGTTGAAAACGTTCAGGCCTTTATTCTCCATCGCGCCCATATTGAAGAAGTCCACGGCAACAATCATAAAGATGTCGAGGTCATACTCCAGGCCAAAGCGCTCCTCATCCCACTTCATGCTGTTCTTCAGGGAGGTCATCGCCCAGTCGGCACGATCCAGATTGCCGCGATCGACAAAGATCTCCAGCGCAACATTGCGACCAGAACGCGTGGTAAAGCTGTCACGCAGCACATCAAAGTCACCTGCCACCAGCGCAAACAGATAGCAAGGTTTAGGGAAAGGATCCTGCCACTTTACCCAGTTACGGCCCTGGTCATCTTTACCACTGTCAATGCGGTTGCCGTTTGACAGCAGGTAGGGATAACGGCTGCCGTCAGCGATAATGGTAGTGGTAAAGCGCGCCAGCACGTCGGGGCGATCCAGATACCAGGTAATATGCCGGAAACCTTCGGCTTCACATTGTGTGCAGAGCGCCTCACCGGATTTGTAGAGCCCTTCAAGGGCGCTGTTACGGTCAGGATGGATATCATTGACGATTTTAAGCGTGAAGCTGTCCGGTAACTGACTTAATACCAGCGAACCCGCGTCTTCATGCCAGGCTGTCCAGGCCTGGCCATTGACTTCCAGCGACACCAGCGTCAGATCTTCGCCATCCAGACGCAGTTCAGCCTGGTGGTCTCCCTGACGTTTAACCTGACTCACCGCCGTCACCCGCGTCGTCGTTTCATCCAGTTCAAAGGTTAAATCGATATCGGTGATGGTGTAGTCCGGCGCACGATAATCGTGTCGATATTTTATTTGTGGCTGCTGCGTCATATTCCGTCTCGCATGTAGTAGTTATTCGTCAAAGTCTTCGCATTCGTCGCTAAAGTAAAAGTATAAGCATTACTCGTCAAACGTCTAAGCATGATGCGCCGAGCTTAGCATGCACAATGCATGTATCAGATAAAATGGCTACAATTTGTTAACAATGACACATTTCGTCCTCGACTCGCTATCCTCAAATATGCTGTGATCGCTCTCTGTTAGTGATTTATACTTTTGCGTCTTTTACGACGTTAAACACACCGGGCTCTGCGCCACCGAACAGGATGCTGAAACGCGCCATGACAGGACATGCTTCCCCGATACTGACTTCGCTGCTGGATACGGATGCTTATAAGCTTCATATGCAGCAAGCCGTATTCCACCGTTACCATGATGTCACGGTGGCCGCGGAGTTCCGCTGCCGTAGCGACGAGCTGCTGGGTTTTTATGCTGACGAGATCCGTGCGGCAATAGATGCCATGCAGGCGCTGGCACTTACCGAGGCTGAATATGCCTGGTTATCTGACCTGCCCTTTTTTGCTGATGACTACCTTAGCTGGCTGCGAAACTTTCGCTACGACCCACGACAGGTCGAAGTCCAGAATCACCATGGCAAGCTGGCTATCCGCATCCAGGGCCCCTGGCGGGAAGTCATCCTGTGGGAAGTCCCACTGCTGGCGCTGATCAGCGAAGTGGTTCACCGTCACCGCACACCCGCCATCAGCAGCCAGCAGGCCGTGGAATTTCTACATCAGAAACTGGACAGGTTTCAAACCCAGGTGGCTGACACCGATATGTCACGTTTCCGATTGATGGATTTTGGCACCCGACGCCGTTATTCACAGGACGTGCAGGAATCGATTGTCAGCACCCTGAAACAGGATTTTCCGTGGCTGATGGGCACCAGTAACTATGATCTGGCGCGCCGCCTTGAACTTACGCCAGTAGGTACTCAGGCTCACGAGTGGTTTCAGGCTTTTCAGCAAATCAGCCCGGTGCTGGCGAACAGCCAGCGCGCGGCCTTACAGGCCTGGCTGGATGAATATGATGACAAGCTGGGCATTGCCCTGACCGACTGTATTGCCATGGATGCCTTCCTGCGCGATTTCGGTCCGGTCTTCGCCCGGCGTTATCAGGGACTGCGCCACGACTCAGGTGACCCGGTTGAGTGGGGCGAGAAAGCCCTGGCGCACTATCAGCAGTTGGGTATCGATCCGCTCACGAAAACGCTCGTGTTTTCGGATAATCTCAACCTGGAGAAATCGCTGGCGCTCTATCGTCACTTTGGCCAGCGTACCAACGTTGTATTCGGCATCGGCACGCGCCTGACCTGCGACATTCCCGGTGTTACGCCACTCAATATCGTGATCAAGCTGGTGCAATGTAATGGCAAGCCGGTCGCTAAGCTCTCTGACAGCCCAGGTAAAACGATCTGTCAGGACAAAGCGTTCGTTAAAGCCCTGCGAAAAGCCTTTGACCTGCCGCTGGTTAAAAAAGCCAGCTAGCCTCTTTGTTATCGGGGCGTTAACGCGCCCCGCCTTCCTGGCATTAAATCTGATATTCCCCTGAATTTTGCTTGTTTCCTGTTGACTCACAAGTAACATAGCTACACCCCAGTCTGGGGAATTCATTCACACACTTCTTCTATATAGAGAGATATTTATGAGCGTAGTGCCTGTAGCGGATGTACTGCACGGTCGCGTCGCGGTTGACAGTGACGTCACCGTACGTGGTTGGGTGCGTACCCGAAGAGATTCCAAAGCCGGTCTTTCCTTTATCGCTGTCTATGACGGCTCCTGCTTTAATCCCGTTCAGGCTGTCGTCAATAATTCTCTGAATAATTATCAGGACGAAGTGCTGCACCTGACCACTGGCTGTTCCGTCATTGTCACCGGTAAGGTGGTTGCGTCGCCGGGTCAGGGTCAGGCATTCGAAATCCAGGCGACAAAACTGGAAGTGGTGGGCTGGGTAGAAGATCCCGACAGCTACCCGATGGCGGCAAAACGCCACAGTATTGAATACCTGCGTGAAGTCGCGCACCTGCGTCCGCGTACCAACCTGATTGGCGCTGTAGCCCGGGTGCGTCACACGCTGGCACAGGCGCTGCATCGCTTCTTCCATGAGAACGGTTACTTCTGGGTCTCCACGCCGCTTATTACCGCCTCCGATACCGAAGGAGCCGGTGAGATGTTCCGCGTCTCAACCCTGGACATGGAAAACTTACCGCGCAACGATCAGGGTAAAGTCGACTACTCCGAGGATTTCTTCGGTAAAGAAGCCTTCCTGACGGTGTCCGGTCAGTTAAACGGTGAAACCTACGCCAGTGCCCTGTCGAAAATCTACACCTTCGGCCCGACTTTCCGCGCGGAAAACTCCAACACCAGCCGCCATCTGGCAGAATTCTGGATGCTGGAACCGGAAATCGCTTTCGCCTCATTAGACGATGCGGCAGCCCTGGCGGAAGCCATGCTGAAGTATGTCTTCCAGGCCGTTCTGAATGAGCGTGCGGACGATATGGCGTTTTTTGCCGAACGCGTAGACAAGGATGCGATTAATCGCCTGGAGCGTTTTGTTACTACCGATTTCGCCCAGGTCGATTATACCGATGCCGTCGATATCCTGATGAACTGCGGTCAGACCTTTGAGAACCCTGTGTCATGGGGCATCGATCTGTCCTCTGAACATGAACGTTATCTTGCCGAGAAGCATTTCAAAGCGCCGGTGGTGGTTAAAAACTATCCGAAAGATATCAAGGCGTTCTATATGCGCCTGAACGACGACGGTAAAACCGTGGCCGCGATGGATGTGTTAGCGCCGGGCATCGGTGAAATCATCGGGGGTTCTCAGCGTGAAGAGCGTCTGGATGTGCTGGATGCGCGTCTGGAAGAGATGGGTCTGAAAAAAGAAGATTACTGGTGGTATCGTGATCTGCGTCGCTATGGCACCGTGCCACATTCAGGTTTTGGATTAGGTTTCGAACGTTTAATCGCCTATATCACCGGCGTACAAAATGTAAGAGATGTTATCCCCTTCCCACGCACGCCTCGCAACGCGAGCTTCTGATTTTCAGCATTAAATATAAGAAATTCATATATATAAAGAGGTCGGCATCGCCGGCCTTTTTTTATTTTTGTAAATTTTGATATGTCTCACAAAGTTCCGTTATTTTTACATTTTGTAATACATATTTTATATTTGAAACAAGATTACGACTTTTGTAGCATTTTCGCAGTAGAATTACCCGGTGGGGGATGGAAAGATGCGTGCAGACACAGGAGACACCAAACTTCTTTCAAGGTTCACGTAAAGTTTTCTTGACGGCAGTGGCAGGTGTCCAAATAACTCCAATGAGGGTAATAAATAATGATGAAGCGCAACATTCTGGCAGTGGTTATCCCTGCTCTGCTCGCCGCCGGCGCAGCTAACGCAGCAGAAGTTTATAACAAAGACGGCAACAAGCTGGACCTGTACGGTAAAGTGGATGCGCGTCACCAGTTCTCTGATAACGCAGGTGATGACGGCGATCAGACTTATATTCGCTTCGGCTTCAAAGGCGAAACCAAGATTAATGACCAGATGACCGGTTACGGTCAGTGGGAATACAACATTCAGGGTAATAACTCTGAAGGTTCTGACGCGCAGACTGACAACAAAACCCGTCTGGGCTTTGCGGGTCTGAAATTTGGTGATGCAGGTTCAATCGACTACGGCCGTAACTACGGTGTGGTTTATGACGCAATCGGCTGGACCGATATGCTGCCAGTATTTGGTGGTGACTCAGGTTACTCAGACAACTATATGAACGGCCGTAGTGGTGGTCTGCTGACCTACCGCAACACCAACTTCTTTGGTCTGGTAGATGGCTGGAACTTTGCGCTTCAGTACCAGGGTAAAAATGATCGTACCGATCCTCGCCGTGCGAATGGTGATGGCTACGGTATTTCAACCTCGTACACCTCTCCGATCGGAGTCGGTATCGTAGGTGCTTACAGCAGCAGCGATCGTACTAATAGCCAGGCTGACGGTTCAGTCAGTAATAACAACGTTGTAACCTCTCAAGGTGCTGGCGTTGGTGCTGGTAAGCGTGCAGAAAACTGGGCAACAGCACTGAAATATGACGCTAACAACGTATACCTGGCAGCAATGTACGGTGAAACCCGTAACTCAACACCAATTAAAGGTGTGTTTAATGTTAACGGTACGACATTTAGCGGTAATGCATTCGCTAACAAAACTCAAGAAATTGAGCTGGTAGCTCAGTATCAGTTCGACTTCGGTCTGCGTCCTTCACTGGCCTACGTTCAGTCTAAAGGCAAAGACATCGAAGGTATCGGCGATGCTGATATCTACAAATACTTCGATGTGGGCGCAACTTACTACTTCAACAAAAACATGGCCACCTACGTTGATTACAAAATCAACCAGCTGGACAAAAACAACCCACTCGGCATTCCTAACGATGACGTAGTTGGTGTTGGTGTGGTTTACCAGTTCTAAGTTTGTTGATGCAGTACAAAAAACGGAGCTTCGGCTCCGTTTTTTAATGCCGTTTTCTTGCCCTCTCCCCGGTTATATCCCCCCAACAACATAAGAACGGGTAATTCTGGCGCACAGACGATGAATTTTATCGCAAACGGTTGGCATTTCGCCGTGCTGACGTTAACCTGATGGTTCATTTGCTAAAGTTCACGCTACTGGACCCGACTCATGTTTGAATCGATCTCTGCTGCACCCGCTGATCCTATCCTTGGCCTGGCCGATCTCTACCGTGCCGACGACCGCCCAAATAAAATCAATCTTGGTATTGGTGTTTATAAAGATGAAACCGGGAAAACGCCGGTGCTCACCAGCGTTAAAAAAGCAGAACAGTACCTGCTTGAAAACGAAACCAGTAAAAACTACCTGAGCATTGACGGTCTGCCGGATTTCGCGCGTTGCACGCAGGAATTGTTATTTGGCAAAGGCAACGCCCTGATCGCGTCGGGCAGAGCCCGTACGGCGCAAACGCCGGGCGGTACGGGTGCACTGCGCGTCGCCGCAGATTTCCTGTCCACCCAGACCGCCGTTAAGCGCGTGTGGGTGAGCAACCCGAGCTGGCCTAACCACAAAAATGTGTTCAATGCTGCCGGGCTTGAGGTGTGCGAATACCAGTATTACGACGCGGCTAACCATACGCTGGACTTTGATGGCATGCTGGCCTCCCTGAAAGAGGTGAAAGCTGGTGATGTGGTGCTGTTCCACGGCTGCTGCCATAACCCGACCGGTATTGATCCAACAGAAGAGCAGTGGCAACAGCTGGCACAGCTCTCCCAGGCCAACGGCTGGTTGCCCCTGTTCGACTTCGCCTACCAGGGCTTTGCCCGTGGTCTCGAAGAGGATGCGGAAGGGCTGCGCATTTTTGCTGCCAGCCATCAGGAACTGATTGTCGCCAGTTCTTATTCCAAGAACTTTGGCCTGTATAACGAACGTGTTGGTGCGATTACATTGGTTGCCGGCGACGCTGCGACGGTCGAGACCGCGTTTAGCCAGGTGAAATACACCATTCGCGCTAACTACTCTAATCCTCCGTCACACGGTGCCGCCGTCGTTGCCACCATCCTGGGTAATGACGCGCTGCGTACTATCTGGCAGCAAGAGCTGTCTGATATGCGTCAGCGTATCCAGCGCATGCGTCAGCTGTTTGTTAACACGCTGGCGGATAAAGGCGCACAGCAGGACTTCAGCTTTATCATCAAGCAGAATGGGATGTTCTCATTCAGCGGACTGACCAAAGATCAGGTCATCCGCCTGCGCGAGGAGTTTGGGGTTTATGCCGTTAATTCGGGCCGCGTGAACGTTGCCGGTATGACGCCAGATAATATGTCTGCACTGTGTGAGGCAATTGTCGCCGTACTTTAGGCTGATACCGCATAAAAAATGGGCCGCTCTGGCCCATTTTTTATTGCAGGAAAGGATTGGTCAGACGTTCACGTCCCAGCGTTGACACAGGACCGTGACCGGGTAAAAACGTGACATCGTCGCCTAGCGGCAGCAGCTTATTATTTATCGCATCGATGAGATGCTGATGATTGCCCTGCGGGAAATCAGTGCGCCCTACACCACCGCTAAAAATCACATCACCCGAAATCAGTAAGCGACCTTTGGCATCAAAAAATACAATGTGGCCTGGCGTATGTCCCGGGCAGTGCAGTACGTCGAGCGTGACCTGGCCGACCTGAACAGTATCACCTTCCTCCAGCCAGCGATCCGGCGTCAGTGGCGCGCAGTACTCAAGACCAAACATTTGGCTTTGCGTGGGTAATGATTCCAGCCAGAATGCATCCTGCTTTTGCGGACCGACCAGCGGCACCTTCCAGAATGCAGCCAGTTCCGCCGCCGCCCCAACGTGATCGAGATGACCATGCGTGAGCAGGATCTGTGCGGGCTTTACAGCAAGCTGTGCCAGCGTTTGCTTGATGGTCTCAGCATCGCCACCGGGGTCCACAAGGGCGGATTCACGCGTGGTTTCACACCAGATAACCGAACAATTCTGCGCAAAGGCGGTGACGGGGATAATGTGATAGTTCATAACGCTCCATGGTCGGCACCCGCAGCGTTGCCGACGTTACTACCAGTGCCTGACGGGACCGGTATCAATATGTACAAAGTTGCTGCTGGGGTAATATCCTACACCACCGGCTCGCATTTTTAATGCGGCTTTGCGAACATTCGCCAACGTCACCCCTTCAATATGAAAATCCATCGCCTGGCCTTTGGTGTGGTAACTGTGTTTTGCCACACCAGGTCCCGATTCCCGCAGCATATTGTTCGTCGCCAGTGAGCGATAACCGGAGACGAGCTGAACGGGTTTGCGCGTTTCCAACAGCGCCTGAAGACGATAGAGCTGGTCAAACAGATGGGGATCGATACTTTTTGTTTTATTGGCACGGTAGTCGCGGAAAAAGTGGTTCAGGCGTGACAATTCACTTTTGTCGTAACTTTTACCGTTAAAAAATTCAGTTTTAAGGGTTTCACCAGTGTGAAGATTATTGAGCGTTAAAATCCGTGGACGTGAAGTGGAGAGTGAAGCCATCGCGGTCTCTGGCAGTAAGGCCAGACCGGCAGCGGCACTTCCGCAAAGCAGCAGTTTGCGACGTAAAGAATCGATTGTAGACATGGAGCGGTTTACCTGAAAACAGAGTCAAAGATATGTGCAAAAAACGTACTGGCGGAACCATAACTTCCTGGCGCTAGCACGTCAACCCATTATGGGCAAGTTTGGAAGGCGGCTCCAGATAAAGCCGCCTTAATGACAGGACTGAATCACGCAGAGGCCGTGCGACTAACGATTAAAAATCAACCATTAGAGCAGCAACTGTTGCGCACGGCTTAAGACCTGGCTGGCTGAACGCGCCGTATTATCATAATTGTAAATATCTGTACGGAACTGCGTTTTACCGTCATCCGCGACCCAGGCCGTTAAATAATACAGGTTAACCGGGATGCGATGGCGAATAGGCACATAGCGCGTGTCACCCTGCTTAAGCGTGTCAGAGATACGGGCATCGTTCCAGCCGACATCCTGCAACAGAATACCCGCCAGTTCTGAGGCTTTATTGACGCGCACGCAGCCCGAGCTTAGTGCACGAATATCGCGCTGGAACAGGTTGTGGTTCGGCGTGTCATGCAGATAAATCGCATCCGAGCTTGGCATATTAAACTTATAGCGACCCAGCGAGTTGGTTTGACCAGGTGCCTGACGTATGCGGTAAGGGAAAGAAGACGCGGATACCATGCTCCAGTCAATCATGCTGGGATCGATGACTTCAGAATCGGCACTCCAGCCAGACAGCAGGGTATAACCGTGCTTATACAGATAGGTGGGGTCCTGTTTCACCTTAGGAATAATGTCCTGACGCACCAGATTGGTCGGCACATTCCACGGCGGATTCAACACCACATTATTCAGTGCGCTTCGCATCAACGGCGTTTTACGATCTGGCCGGCCCACGATAACCCGGGAGGACAGAACTTTTGTGCCGTTGTTGTAATAGTTCAGCGAGTAGTTGGGGATGTTAACCATAATGCCGTTGTGCATATCATCCGGCAGCAGGCGCAGGCGCTGAATGTTCAACGCCAGTAAGGCAGCACGCTGCTGGGGTGAGACATTCAGCCATTCACGTGTGCGCAGGCCAATCGCCCCATCGGCGTCAAGTCCCTGCCACTGCTGAAAGCGTTTTACCGCCGCCACCAGGTTGTCATCATAGACGTTCACACCGCCCGGTGCCGCGGGGGCATTTTGCACATTGCCCGAAACATCGGGCGTGGTGGCGGGTATATCATTAACCGTCACTGCCGAAGGACTCACGGCGACAGGCTGCTCGCTGTGGCTGGCAGGAACGGGCGCGGTGGGAACGACGTCCTCGTTGGGCGCAGGTACGGCAACCTGAGCGCTTAACATACCGCTGCGGCGTAATATTTCGCGTAAGGCCGGCACATCGTCACTGACCTGTCCAGGTCGTAAGGTGTCACGATTTTTAATTTGCGGCCAGGGCTGTTTATCTTCAAGCAGACTCTTTAGCGCCTTGTGCATCAAGGGATACTGCGGATGCTGCGGCACCAGTGAATTGACAAAGGCCAGCGAACTGCCCGCATTCACCGCATTCTGCCATGCATTGATCACGGACACCGACGGTACCGCCAGCTTGTAAGGGACGGTGCTGTACAGCCAGGTTTCCCCCTGAACAGGCACCGTTGACACAAACTGCAAATAGCCCAGCATTGCATCGGACAGCGTTACGTCGCGGGCGAAATCTTTAATAGTCGGATCGGTCAGGCGATCGACCCAGCGGGTAAACTGCGGCTGGACACCGGAAAGCGCAACCTCCGCCAGCTGCTGCTGAAACTTTTGCACGGCGTCAGGATCTTGCCAGATTGGCTGCATATTTCGCGCGGCATAAAGGGCAGCCAGTGAAGCGCCATAAAAAGGTTGGTTATCGCCTGAAAAAGCCTGTCGGATCTTCTGCTGGCTCTCGCTGACGGACAGGGCTGCATGCGTCATTTGCGTGCCCGGCATGGCAGCGATGATAGCGGCCTGAGCCATGGCACAAGGAATCAGCGTTAGTGCCAGCGCAAGCCACGAACTAACCTGATGAATTTTTAAGCTTTTATTCAGTAACATCCCTGCCCCCTTCATTAATCTACCGCGCAGCATGTCAGGAAACGGCTGCGATCGGGCTGTTACCCATATTATTGAGTATACGAATAAAAACGGCATTTGCCTCCTGTGACAAATGCCGTTACCAGATTAACCAATGGCGCTGTTTTTGACTATCTCTGCATCATGAATATTATGTCGTGGTTTCGCTTGCTGGATCGGCTTCGCTACTGCGTTTCGCAGGCAGCGGATCGGCGGCGAATCCGCGTAATCCCACCACGTGAACGTGCTCGGTATTATTAAATACTTTACGCATCAGTTTATAAGTGGTGCCCTTCTCCGGGCTGATGTTCTCTGGTGCCGCAATAACCAGCTGCATCTCCAGACGCTCACAGAGTTCAAACAGCGTCGCGATAGAGCGTGCATCCAGACGAGCGGCTTCATCCAGGAACAGCAGACGGCAAGGTGAAATATCTTTACCGCGCAGGCGGCGTGATTCCTCTTCCCAGCTCTGAACGACCATAACCAGAATCGACATCCCGGTACCAATCGCCTCACCGGTAGACAGCGCACCACTTTCTGCGCGCAGCCAGCCGTCCGAACCACGATTGACCTCGACTTCCATCTCCAGGTAATTACGGTAGTCCAGCAGCTCTTCACCAATGGTCTGCGGCGTGCGCTGGCCCATATCAATATGTGGATTCAGACGTTGATAGAGCTTCGCCAGCGCTTCCGAGAACGTGAGTCGGTTGCTGTTAAACAGATCCTGATGCTGTTCATGCTCTTCAGACAACGTATCCAGCAGCATCGCGTGGGTTTCCCGCACGTTAACGTTAAGCCGAACGCTGCGCACCTGACCAAAGCTAACGGTTTGTAACCCCTGGTTAAGCTGGCGAATACGGTTCTGTTCACGCTGGATCGTTTTACGAATAATGTTCGCCACGCTGCGTGAACTGATCGCCAGAGTTTGCTCACGGGCCGTCAACTCCTCCGTCAGACGATTGAGTTCAATCTCCATCTGTTCGATGGCTTCAACCGGATCGTCGGTGCGAATAATATCCTGACGGATACGTTCGCGCAGATGTTGATACACGGCGATGAAAAACTGAATCTTACGTTCCGGACGTTTAGGATCTTCAGACAAACGCAGCACGTCGCGCAGATGTTCGTTATCCGCAACCGCCAGGCGCAGTGCGCCCAGTGCCTTATCCGACATGGAGCGCAGTTCATCGCCACTGAGATAAGCCAGTTCACGGCGATGCAGACGGCGTTCCACCCCGTTGTCTTTAACCAGACGCAGTACCAGGCACCAGCCCGCTTTGGCGCTGACCACCTGTTCACGGTTCTGGTGATAGTTACGTTCAAGCTGGCGCAGCTTTTTCTGCAGGTTGTCCATCTCTGCTTCGCAGAAGGTGAGCTGTTTCTCCAGCTGATTGCGGCGGGCGCGGTTGTGGCTCAGCGCCGTATAAAGCTCGTCACGGCGGATTCGCGCGCGTTCTTCCGCACTGGCATCGGCCTGAACCCCAATGTCCTGCATTTCCTGCTGCAGCTCTTTCAGCATGTCGCGCTTGGCATCATAAGCACTTTTTAACGATGCCAGCACCTGCGAATACTGCGTCAGCTGCGACTGATGCGCGCGCAGGCGTTCACGCGTGCGGCTCCGTTCGGCTTCGGCCTGCTCCAGCCGCTGCCGCAGTTTATCGCTCAGGTCGTTGTTGCCGCCCAGCATGCCAGCCGAATCGTCATAACTAAAATGCGCCCGGCGCTGTACCACTTCCGTCAGGGCAAACGCCTGCTGACGCGCATTGCGCTGCTGTTGCTGCGCCTGCTGGTAATCCGCCTGCAGCTGTTCGTGCTGTTCAGGATCGCTTTGCAGTACCGCAATCATCGGCTCAAGTTTGGCCAGTTTCGTCCCATGTAAATGCAGGAAACGTGCGGCCTCTTGCGCCTCTTCGACCTGCTCGCGAATCTCTTCACAACGATCCGCCAGGGTTTCATCCAGTAACAGGTTAATGCGCGGCAACAGGCGGTTAAGCTGTGCAACGCCCTCTTTCGCCAGCTCAAACTGCTGACGCTGCTGCTGATTGTTGCTTTCATGTTGATTGAGCGCACGTTCCAGCTCACCGCGACGGGCGCCGAGCTGACGGATTTGCGCTTCAGGATCGTCATCAAAGGCCACCGCAAGGTGACTGCCGATAAAGCGGCTGAAAGACTGGTGTAAACGTTGCGTCTTCTGAACGTCAAAAGATAACGTGGCATAGCGTTCCGCCAGGCGATCGCGCTCATTGTTAAGTAGCTCGAGTTGGTTTTCGCGTGCCGCCCGACCAAATAAAGGAATTTTTGGGAAGCGGGAATAGCGCCACTGACGCTCGGCGACTTTCACTACGACCGCGTTTTGTAGCTCGTCTACGCTGAACACGCTGTCATCGAACGACTGGGGGTCCCCTTCGATCAGGTAGAGATCTTCCGGGCACTCTTCTAAGCCATCCAGTTGCTCACGCACCAGCGACAGGTCGGGCACCACAATAGCGTGGCGCGACGGGCCATACAGCGCGGAGAAGTAAGGTGCATCGTTCAGCGTCACGTCATCATAAATTTCTGACAGCAGTACGCCGCCAAACCGTTCGGCAAGCTGATTCAGGCGAGGATCTTCGGCACCACCCGGTTGGCTGAGACGTTCAATTTGCTGCTCAATTTCACGTTTGCGCGCCGCCACTTCGTCACGTTCGACGGTGGTTTCACGCTCGCGTTCCAGCAACTGCTGCATGTATTCGGTCACGTCCTGGCTGCTGGCCAGTTCCTGACCGGTTTGCTCACTGAGCTGAGTCAGGATTTCTTGTGCTGCCAGCCAGTGCGGCGCGCGCGCGGTCAGCGACGTGATGCGTTCGCGCAGCTGCTCAAGTTCCTGGCGCATCATCATGCGCTGTTCGCCCGCGTCAGCCACGCTGCTGTTGAGCTGCTCGATTTGCGCTTCGAGTTCACGCTGCAACCCTTCCAGCGCATCAGGCTCGTAATGCTGGCCCTGACGTTTACAGAACTCTGCCAGCAGACGTTCGGCTTCCTGTTGTTCGCGCAGGCGCTGTTCAAGCTCATTCAGACGCAGACGCAGTGACGAAAGTTGATCGGCATGGTGACGCTGATTGCTGGCATCGCGCAGCAGATCGCGGCCGACTTGCCACGCCTCTTTGCGGCTGACGTCACCGGCAATGCTGGTGACCAGCGACAAGGCCTGCTCAAACTGGCTGTGAGCCGCTTCCGCTACGCTCAGCTTCTGCTCAAGATGCAACAGTTGCCCCGTGGCTTCTTCTTCTTTCGCCTGGAAGCTGGCCTGCCATTCGGCAGCATTTTCAATATTCAGATCCGGCAGCTGGCACAGCGATCGCGCACGTTCCAGCGCCTGTAATGCCTGTTGATACTGGATCGCCCGGGTTTGTTGCACATCCAGCGCCTGCTGAAAATCGGCCAACTGACTTTTCAGCTCATCGACTTCCAGTTCGGCCGCCTCAGCACGGGCCTCATTTTCTTCCTGGATTTCACGCGCTTCGGCAACCACTTCGCTCTGCTCTTCCAGACGCAGCGTAAGATCCTCGATATCGCTGTCATACCGGGTAATCTTCTCTTGCTGGCGCATCGCCGTTTGCACCAGATTCAGGTGATCGCTGGCTGCCTGATAATCGATTTCGAGATCGCTTTCCGCCCCGCTGTGTTCGGCCAGCTCGCGCGCCATTTCCACATGACGGAACTGTTCAGAGGCCAGCTGTTTGCGGCTGCTGAACAGCTCATTGCGCAGTTGTAAGGCGCTATCAAGATGAATGCGTCGCTCATTGGCGTGACGCATGTAGTCTGCCGAAACGTAGCTGGTGGCTTCAGAAATCAGATGCTTGAACAGGTCACGATCGGACTGCGTCACGCGGATGGCTTCCAGCGTCATGCGGTTTTCGCGCAGTGCCGCTTCCATATCCTGAAACGCTTTGCGCACGCCGCTGTTTTCCGGCAACAGGTAATCGCGCAGAGAGCGGGTAATCGCACTGGAGATACCGCCGTAAAGTGACGCTTCGATCAGGCGATAAAACTTGCTGCGATCGCTGGCTGAACGCAGGCGACGCGGCACGACACCGAGATCAAACATCATGGCATGATAGTCGGTGACCGAGCTGTACTGACGGAACTGGGCGCCTTCCAGTGCCTCAACGCGTTCTTTTACCTCGTTAAGCGGTAAAACACGTGCCTGACGGCTGTTAAGGATTTCCGTGAGCATATCGGTAGGCAGCGTATCCGTGGGCAGCCCATGAATACTGAAAGGCTTGATATCGACCTTCTTATCACGTCCGGCGATTTGCTGCAGTCTGACACCCACGACAACGCGTTGATGACGGGAATTGACCACGTCCAGCATGGCATAGCAGACGCCGGCGCGAAGTTTACCGTGCAGGCCTTTATCGCGTGAACCCGAGGTGGCGCCGGCTTCGGTAGTGTTACGGAAGTGCAACAAGGTTAAGTCAGGAATCAGCGCCGTGACAAAGGCCGCCATGGTGGTTGACTTACCTGCCCCGTTCCCACCCGACAGCGTGGTGACCAGTTCATCAAGATCAAAGGTTCGGGCAAAAAAACCGTTCCAGTTGATCAGCGTTAGCGAACGAAATTTGCCGCGTTCAATCATGCCTGTTCTTCCTCCGCGATATCACCCGCATCGCTGTCATTCTCTTCACTGTCTTCCGCCTCAGTCGTGGGCGTTGCGTTGTCCAGCAACATTGCCTCGCCGTCACGAATCAGGCGCAACTGCGCTTCCCGCGGATCATCACCGCTGCGCACATCGGCACCAAAGCGAAAAACAGACTCGATAATACGAAACTTGCTGCTGTCATTGCCAAAGAACCACACCATACCAAGACGACGCAGGCGGCTTAAGGAAGCCCGCATTTTTTCCTGCAGCTTGGCACGATCGAGATCCGAGCCGGTTGAGCGCTGGTTAACCAGCTTCAGCAGTTTGCTTTCATCAGCCAGGGACAGCAGCTCGTCATACAGCTCCTGCTGGGTAAAAATACCTTCGTTCGCCAGACGTTCCGGGCTGAGATAGAGATAGCACAGGATTTTACCGACCATCATATCCAGCTCAGACAGGACAGAGCGAGGAATCAACGTGGTTGAGCGTGGACGCAGATAGAAGAATCCCTCTGGCGCGCGGATCAGCTCAACGTTATAGCGCGTATAAAACTCTTCCAGATACTGCTGGTAATCCATCAGAAAAGCGTGGTTATCCAGCTCTTCAATGCCAATGTGGCGTCCGGCACGCAACTGACTGTCCAGCGCCGGAAAAATCGGATTTGCCAGTGCCTGTGCCAGTTTAACCGGCATCACTTGTTCAATATTTGTCGATGACATGTGCCTGCACCTTGGCTCCGTAATCATTAATGGCTTGCCATTCCACAGGCAAACCGGCTAAATCGGCTTCCGCTACGCCGAGTCGCACCGCCTGATCCACTACGATGCGCGCAAGGTCAAAGTGACGCGCGCGTGGGTATTGGGCCAGATAGTCGCGCATTACCACGGCGAGGTTGAGCGGTTTTTGCTGCGTTTTGTAACTCTCTAAGGCTTCTTCAATCATGGCCGCCAGTTGCTCGCGAATTTCATTAAATTCTTCAAATTCCAGCTCGGCAGGCAGTTCGCCCATGACTTCGTCGTTACGCAGCGTCAACTCGTCATCACGCATATCGTAAAGACGTTCGGCGTTGGCATAGGTCAACGCCCAGGGCGCATCAAAATAGTTCTGTACGGAAACCCGCAACCGCTGAGCAAAAACGCGGTTTTTGTCCATATCGATGGCAGTACGAATAAATTTGTGGACGTGGCGATCGTAGCCAATCCACAGGTCGATGGCCTGCTGTCCCCAACTGGTAATGCGGTCGAGTTTGCTTTGCAAATCGAAGACCAGTTTATCGACGAAGCCCAGATCCGGGCTATCCAGCGTCGCATCCTGAATACGCAGCAGATTTTCCTGCAGCTTGTCGCCCGCCGCCTCAAGCGTATCCTGCAGCTCGCGCAGTGTACCTGAGGTTTCCGACAGCAACATTTCACAGCTTGAAATTGCGGCTCGCCAGTCTTTGTTCAGCAGTTCAGCAATATCGGATTTCACCGCCTGCTGTTGCTCATCCATCAGGCGCTGTGTCATATCAATGCTGTCGAAGATTTCGGCCACCGAGTATTTCAGCGGCGCGAACACGTTGCGGTGCCAGTGAAATTCGTCGCCATTTTCCTGAGCGGCATCCGCGGCACGCTTCAGTTCCGCAGCAACAATGGAAAGTTGCATAGACAGACGCAGCGTGGAGAACTCACGCTGGCGGATATAGTAATCGGTGATGCCGATGGCCAATGGCGTCAGGCGATAAATGGCATTGCCCTCGGTTAACTCACTGGTAAAGCGATTTAACAAGCGCTGACGCACCATATCGTTGATGGCGTTGTTGGCACGCACCAGGACGGTTTCACTGGTTTGCTCAAAGGCTTTGCTGACGTGACGAAACGCATCAATCAGATCACCTTCGCTCATCTCTCCGTCAATGCGCTCGCCGTTTAGCGTGGCGATAGCCAGCAAAAAAGCCAGACGTTCAACTGGCAGCGCAAGGGAGAAGTCATTCTTGCGCGCCCAGGATACCAGTTCCGGTACCGTCTGGGAAAATTCACTCATAATTCGTCCTTCTGCCCGGGTTTGCGCGCGGTCACGTGGATGTAACGCCCTAAGCTTAAAAAGGGTTCCTGGCGGCAAAAGCGCCGCTCCATCTCAATAATTTCGTCGTCACTCTTTGGCTCGCCTTTAGGCGGCTTCATATAATCACTGAATACACGAATCCCGGCACGCCGTTCAATCTGGAAACCACAGGCTTCCAGCCAGCGATACACATCATCGGGATCGCGAGGATAATCTGGTGACAGCGTGCGCTTCTTGCGTTTGGTTAAGTTGGTACGCAGATAGCCAAAATTACCCAACGTCAGGGTGCGTAATGTTAAACCATGCAGGTTGTAAAACATCAACGACAGCACGCCGCCGGGCCGCAGTGTATCAAACAAGGCTTTTAACACGGCTTCAGGTTCAGCAACCCACTCAAGCACAGCGTGAAACAATACCAGATCCACCGGCTTAACCAAATGTTCACCGACCTGCTGCGCGCTAATTTGTTTGAATTGCATGTGGTGGCTCACACCCAGCGCCTGGGCATTTTCCTGCGCGCGGCGTAACATTTCACCTGACAGATCGCACAGCACGACCTGATGGCCCCGCGCCGCCAGCCCGCTGGAAATTTGCCCTATACCGCCGCCCGCATCCAGCACGCTCAGGGAAGAGGAGGACAGGCTGGGAAGAATCGTTTCCAGCTCATCCCACAGGATGGCCTGACGCACCTGGCCTTTGGTTGTGCCGTAAATATTTTGCGAAAATTTATCCGCGAGATCGTCAAAGTTACGATCCTGCATGGCGTGGACTCCGGTATGCTGCGGTGAAACATATGCTATTTTGTCACAGGTACAGTAAGAATGAAGCTTTCATCCCATTCTTGTGCTCTGGCTGCTGTTTTTTCGGACAACAAGAGGTTTTTTAAATGTTTTTTATGCTGAAAAAGGCAGTGGGTAACGTATTACTTCCCCTGCCTTTTCTGCTTTTACTTATGGCAGTGGGCATTTTACTGCTTTGGTTCAGTCGCTGGCAGAAAAGCGGCAAAATAATCATCTCAACCAGCTGGCTGGTGTTATTGCTGATTAGCCTACAACCCGTTGCAGACCGCCTGCTGCTGCCGGTGGAGTCGCACTATCCGACCTGGAATGGCAGCCAGAAAGTGGATTACATCGTGGTACTGGGCGGAGGTTATACCTATAACTCTGCATGGGCACCCAGTTCAAACTTGTTGAATAACAGTTTGCCCCGGGTAACAGAAGGCGTGCGCCAGTGGCGGCGTAACCCGCAGGCAACAATGATATTTACCGGTGCCGCTGCAGGGCATAACCCCAAAAGTAATGCGTGGGTGGCCGCACAGGTCGCCGAAAGCCTTGGCGTACCTTCATCACATATCCATACGTTGGATCAGCCCAAAGATACTGCGCAGGAAGCCCAGGCGGTCAGCGCCCTGATCGGTCATCAACCCTTCCTGTTGGTCACATCAGCGAATCATATGCCGCGTGCCATGCGTTTTTTCCAGCAGGCAGGACTCGACCCGACGCCCGCGCCGGCTAACCAACTGGCGATTACCTCCCCGCTAAACTGGTGGGAGCGTGCTTTCCCTTCTCCTCTGTGGATGGGCCATAGCGAGCGCGCTATCTATGAAACGCTGGGCAGCCTGTTACAGCGCTTTAAAACCTCTGCCGAGGGCACAGGCGCGTAAACATGCTGAGTGATACGCCCCATAACGCGCGTATCCCTCAACCATGGTTTTCTATTTGGGGCCATATCTGGACAGGTGCATCCTCAGGCAAGCGCCGCGCGGGGTAAAGCGCGACGGCTCGACTCAGCCGTGCATGGCAGCACGAACGCGGATCAGATCCTCTGGCGTATCGACGCCAACGCCCGGTACCGTTTTTGCTACCGCGACATGAATCTTTTCGCCATACCACAACACGCGGAGTTGCTCGAGAAGTTCGATCTGCTCAAGTGGACAAGGTGCCCAGCCTACGTAACGACGAATAAACCCTGCGCGGTAGGCGTAAATGCCAATGTGACGTAACAGCGTATCGCCGATCCGATCGCGCGATTCGGCGTAGCGCTCACGGTCCCAGGGAATGGTCGCGCGTGAGAAATACAGCGCGTAGCCTTTTGCATCCATAACGACTTTAACGGCATTGGGATTAAATGCTTCTTCCGCATCGGTAATCGGCACGGCCAGCGTCGCCATACCTGCTTCAGAATGCGCCAGGTTGGTCGCTACCTGATGCACGATTTCCGCCGGGATCATGGGCTCATCGCCCTGAACATTGACGATAATTTGATCGTCTGCAAACTGATACTTCTCAATCACCTCGGCAAGACGTTCCGTGCCTGAATGATGGTCGGCGCGCGTCATGCAGACTTCGCCCCCTGCCGCTTCGACAGCGCTGGCTACATCAGGGTGGTCGGTCGCCACGATCACCCGGCTGGCACCGGATTCTCGTGCGCGCTCCATCACATGTACCACCATCGGCTTGCCATGAATATCGACCAAGGGTTTACCGGGTAAACGGGTTGAGGCATAACGAGCAGGAATGATGGCAATAAAACTCATGGATGGATCTCTTCAACCGATAAGGTACGGGCTTCATTTTCCAGGAGAACCGGAATGCCATCGCGCACAGGGAAAGCCAGCGCATCCGGCTTGCAGATCAGTTCTTGCTGTTCGTTGTTGTAGTACAGCTTGCCATTGCAAACCGGGCAGGCAACGATTTCGAGTAAACGGTGATCCATATTTCCTCCATCACGGACCGAGAGCGTAAGCGCTAAAGCATATCACAGCGCTGACAAGAGCGGGTAAACCGCACCGGGTGCGGCATCACGGATTATCCAGTTGCCACAACGTTGGCCAGTGCGCCAGTAACGCTGAGGGTGCCTGCTGAATCGCGACCGTCTCTGCGCCCTGCCAGCGCGCAAAGCGGGTTATTGCGCGTTGGGCATCCTGCAAAAATGCCGCAGTGACCGGGACGTTTTGTTCCAGCCAGATATTTTTGATTTCAAGCTGGCGCGACGCGCGGAGCATCCGTGCATCAAGCCGGGCTTTAATTTGGCCGCGATGCAGTAAGGGTAAGACAAAGTAGCCATATTTACGCTTAGCGGCTGGCGTATAGCATTCAATACGGTAGTCAAAACCAAAGAGTTCCAGCGCCCGTTTCCGATCCCAAACCAGGGGATCGAACGGGGATAACAGCGTGGTATGTGTCGCTTTCAACGGCGTCGCTAATCCGGGCAGCGCACTCTGATGCAGCCACATTTCTCCGATACCATTAACCTCGACCGGAATAATTTCTCCGGCCTCCTGCGCCCATTGCATAAACACGTTGACGGGTGCACGTTTCAGCCGGTAATAATCCGCCAGCCACTCGCGGCGAAAAATCCCCAGGCTGCGTGCGCTGTTTATAAGCATTAATCGGGTTGCTTCGTCCTCGCTGATGGCATGGATCGCATCCTGCCAGTCAGGCATCACCCGGGCGCGTAAATCGTAGACACGCTGAAAATTTCGCCGTTCCGACACCATCAACTCACCGGCACTAAACAGGTTTTCAAGATGCCGCTTGTGCGGTTTCCAGGCCCACCATCCGGGTTTATGATTTTTTCCGCTGGCAAAATCGGCCGATCTTACCGGTCCGTTATCGCGGATATACGTCAGTAACTCGGCGATCTCCTGCTGATATTCGGCAGCCCACTGCGCACTGTATTTCCAGCCCAGACGTTCGGGCGACAGCATGCGATGTCGCAGTAGTTTGTAATCGTTGCGCGGAATAAAGCAGGCTTCATGGGCCCAGTACTCAAATATCTCGCCCTGAGCAAGAGCCTCATCCAGCCAGGAGGAGGGATAGTCGCCTAAACGACTAAACAGCACCAGATAAGGGCTTCGGGCAACTACATTGATGGTGTCGATTTGCAGCAAAGACATCTGGGTAATGCAGTCTGGAATGTCCTCACGGCGTGCCCGGCGGGCAGCGGGACGAAGCAGGCCCTGTGCCGCGAGTTGAATATTGCGGGCCTGCTGTAGCGAAAGTGAATGTGTGCTCATTCTCTTCCTTATCTGAAGGGGATTTTAGTGCGATGCCCGGTGTGAATACGTGCCGCAAAGGCGTTCTAAATCGTCTAACAGTACCGTTGCCGCTTCAGCTTGCAGATGAGCATCTACCGGTAAATACCACCAGGCAGGTTGCGCGAATGCGCGACACTTTACTGCATCTTTTTCGGTCATCAGCAGCGTCTGCTCCGGCAGCAGCAGACGTGAAAGTTCGTCTTCGCTATAGGCATGGTGATCGGCGAAGGCGATTTCCGCCATGGGCGTTAAACCCTGCTGTTTTAAGGTGTTAAAAAAGCGAGGTGGATGACCGATTCCCGCCATCGCAACAACGTCTTGAAACGCGCTGAGTGGACGTTGCTCACCGCTAAGAAGGTGGGTCGCCATGCCCGGGCGCAGTTGCATGGCAATTTCACCCTGCTGCGGTTCGCCGCCGTTGACGATAATGGCATCCACCGTACTCAGGCGCGAAGCACGTTCACGCATCGGACCCGCGGGTAGCCACCAGCCATTACCAAAACGGCGCACACCATCGACCACCACGATTTCCCGATCGCGCTGCAATGCGTAATGCTGCAGGCCATCGTCGGTGACAATCAAATCCAGTGAATGATGTTCCAGGAGCGCCTCAATGGCATCACGACGACGAGGGGCGACGGCCACTGGCGCAGACGTGCGCTGAGCGATCAGAACAGGTTCATCCCCTGCCTGTTCGGTCGCCGTGTCGGCCGTAACCCGCAACGGATAACTGTCTGCTTTGCCGCCATAGCCGCGCGAAATCACCCCCACCCGTAATCCGCGCTGTTGCAGAGCTTCTACCAACCAAATCACCACCGGCGTTTTACCGTTCCCACCAGCAGTCAAATTACCCACCACGACCACAGGCAGCGGCGCGCGCCAGCTTTTACGCCAGCCGCGTTGAAAACTGAAGCGAATCAATGCCGTGATAGCACCGTACAGCACACTGAGTGGCCATAGCAGTAACCACAGGGGCGATCGGCCACTCCAGATGCGCTCAATCATTGGCCAAATTGCATTTTATGAAGTTGTGCATAAGCGCCTTTTTCCGCCAGCAACGCTGCATGCGTGCCGCGCTCAATGATTTTGCCCTCTTCCACCACCACAATTTCATCCGCTTTTTCGATAGTAGACAGACGGTGTGCAATAACCAGGGAGGTACGGTTTTTCTGTAACTCGTCCAGCGCCGACTGAATGGCACGCTCAGATTCCGTATCCAGCGCAGAGGTCGCCTCATCAAGAATCAGGATTGGGCAGTCGCGCAGCAGCGCGCGAGCAATGGCGATACGCTGGCGCTGACCGCCAGACAACAGCACGCCGTTCTCACCGATCACGGTATCCAGGCCTTTATCCATTTTATTGATAAAATCCATGGCATGGGCCATGGTCGCCGCCTTTTCAATTTCCTCGCGGCTGTACTGCTCGCTTCGCGCGTAGGCGATGTTATTGGCGACGGTATCATTGAACAGGTGCACATTTTGCGACACCAGTGCCACCTGATTACGTAATGAGGATAAGGTGTACTCGCGCAGGTCGTGACCATCCAGCAAAATGTCGCCCTGCTGAATATCATAAAAACGCGTCAGCAGGCTTGCAATGGTGGATTTACCCGAGCCAGAACGGCCAACCAACGCCACTGTTTTTCCTGCTGGCAGCATCAGATTAATGTCTTTCAATGCTGGGGTTTCACGACCGGGATAGGTAAATGTCACATTACGGAACTCGACATCGCCTTTGGCGCGGGTAATTTCACGCTTACCGGTGTCAATTTCCTGTTCGCTGTCCAGGATTGAGAACAGCGTCTGGCAGGCTGCCATACCGCGCTGGAACTGAGCATTGACGTTAGTCAGCGACTTCAGTGGGCGCATCAGGGCAATCATCGAGGAGAACACAACTGTTATGGTACCGGCGGTCAACGTATCCATTACGCTTGGGAAACTTGCCGCATAGAGGACGAAGGCCAAGGCCAGAGAGGCGATCAGCTGAATGACAGGATCGGAGATCGAAGACGCTGAAACCAGCTTCATGCCCTGCTGACGCATACGGTTGCTGACCTTAGCAAAGCGCTCAGATTCAATTTCCTGACCACCGAAAATCAGCACTTCTTTATGCCCTTTCAGCATTTGCTCAGCGCTGGTTGTCACCTGCCCCATGGTGTTTTGCATCGATTTGCTGATGTTGCGGAAACGTTTTGACACCATGCGAATGGCAAATGAAACGATGGGGGCCAACACAATCAGGATCAGTGACAGCTGCCAGCTGTAATAAAACATCATGATAAACAGGCCAATAATCGATGCACCCTCACGTACCACCGTCACCAGCGCACCTGACGACGACGAGGCAACCTGCTCAGAATCATAGGTGATGCGCGAGAGTAGCGTGCCCGTGGACTGTTGATCGAAGAAAGCTACCGGCATGCCCATCATATGACTGAAGAGGCGGCGACGCATATTCATGACTACATTGCCCGACACCCATGAAATGCAGTAGCTGGAGATATAGCTGCTCACGCCACGAATCAGCATCAAGCCAATGACTGCCAACGGCATCCACAGCATTACGGACCTGTCCGCTTTACCGAAGCCGTCATCCAGCAAAGGCTTCAACAGGGAGAGCATTAACGTATCGCCTGCGGCATTAATAATCAGGGCCGTAGCCGCCACAATTAAGCCAGCTTTGTTGGGTGCGATCATCGGCCAGAGTCGACGGAATGTCTGCCACGTTGAGAGATCTTTATCTTGATGCATTATTTATTCACGTTGTTGGAAATAGCCGGTCATTCTACCTGGATTCGCGTTTGACGCCAAACCACTGATGATACCAACGGGGCATTAATTGCTCTCTGAGGGTAAAAACCTGTATTTTTCCCTTATTAACCCTGATGCTTATCTGTCCGGATTGCCCCGTATCAAGCCAGTCATAGCCATATTCATGGTAATGCCGCAACACTGGTTTCGCCGGCATGCGCCATGCATTATAGCGTGCCAGCGACGCCATCGCGGTGCTACCGGCGACGCTGCGCAGCAGTAAGCGAGACGACGAGGTACGGCTGCCATGGTGAGGAACCTGCAGGATATCAGCCTTAAGCTGCTGCTTTTCCAGCCTGACCAGTTGCTTTTCAGCCGGGTTTTCAAGATCGCCGGTCAATAACAGCCGGACTTTTCCATCATCCACCCTCACCACGCAGGAGTCGTTATTTTCGCCCGTGTTCGGCGCGGTGAGGGGCCAGAGCACCGTAAAATTTAGCTTTTTCCAGCGCCATGCGGTACCGCGAACGCAGGGTAAATGCTGGTGGCCCGCTAAACCGCTGCGGACCTTCATTGTGGGCCAGTGTTGCAGAATGGCAGATAACCCACCGGTATGATCGAGGTGTTTGTGGCTCAGTATGACCTGCTGCAATTTAAGACCTTTGCGTTGCATCCAGGGAATAATAACCCGTGTTCCCGCATCACTGTTTTGCCAGCGCGGCCCCGTATCATACAAGACAGCCTCACGGCCCTGACTGATGACCACGCTCAAACCATGCCCGACATCCAGCATATCAATGCGCCATTCCCTGTCCGGTTTATCGTGGCGGGAGAACACCAGGGCCAGTGCGACAGCACTGCAGCTCCACGGCAGGCTGAATAGTGCGCCAGTGCGCCAGACAAGCAGGCCGCCCCAGACGATGAGCATATAAAAAGTCGCCCCTTGTAGCGGCCACCAGCCTGGCGGCAAGAGAGCCAGGCCGGTTAACAGAAGACGAAGCGACACATCTGCCGCCAGCCAAAGCCACATGGATAATTCCGCTACCGGCAGCAGCATCGCAAGCAGTATCAACGGCACCGTGATGAATGACACCACCGGGATGGCCAGCAGATTCGCGATTAGCGCCGTCATACTGATGCCATTAAATAAGCTCGCCTGTAGCGGCAGCATCAAAATCATCATCCCCAACTGCAGGTGGAGGAGCTGTATCGGCAACCAGCGGCGTGCGTGGCGAAAGCGCGCCGCCAGTGGAAACCAGTGATACCAGGTCAACAACATGCCAACGGCCAGCACCGAGAGCCAGAAGCTGTCCGAGAGCACCGTCAGCGGATCGATAGCCAGCAGTGAACCTACGCACAGCGTCCAGACTTGCCAGCTACTTAACTGCACGCCAATGAATCGTGTTACGGCCCAGAGAGTCAGCGCCAGCAATGCCCGCTGCGCAGGTGCATGAGCCCCCGAGAGCCAGGTATACAGCGCGGCAAAAATCCAGCTAATGACCACGGGATACCGATAACCAATACGGCGGGCCGGAAACAGAATCTGGCTACCTCGTGCCAGTAACCATCCCGTCCCTGCTGCCAGTGCGATGTGCATGCCTGAAATAGCCATCAAATGTGCGGTGCCCGTGTCACGCAATAATTGCCGGGTAGCTTCACTCAGGTTGTCCCGGATACCAAAAGCCAGAGCTTCAAGCGTGGCGGAGGCAGGCAACAAACCGCTTTGCTGGCGATGATAATGTATAAAACGCCAGCGCCAGCTGCAGGATGGATGCGTGATGACCTGCGAAATAATGCGTCCTTGTACAGGTGCATGGTTCGCCATGGCGAAACGCTGTGCATCAAAATCGCCTTCGTTGAGCCGGGCATGCACCGCCCTCAGCCTGAGCATCATTTTCCAGCGCTGACCCGGGCAATATTCACTACTGTCACCCGGCAACGAGAGCCAGGCAAAGCGAGGTGGAAAAAACCTCTGGTTGCCCTCTTTGAGCAGTCTGACTCTGATGCGGGAATGGGTCTGATGTACATCCTCAATTTGCACATCGAACATCGCTGGCCGGGCAATCATCTTTTCGGTGTCGTTTACCAGAGATTGTGCATTGAAAAGCGACCATGCAGCGAGCAGCAGCGTCACGCCTGTCATACGCACGTAGCGGTGAGGCAACTGCATCAGGCAACCGCCACTCAGGAGCAACAGTACCGTTATTAACGGCGGCGGAAGCCGGGGTAATAGCAGTAAAGGTAAACTGCTCACCGCAGCGATTCTTGCCAGTGCAATCCATGTCAACATAATGCATCTCGCTCTTGTCGTAGCGCGAGTATGCCGCAGGGCTATTCTTGATAAAGCACGCTATGGGCAAAATGAGGGAAGCGTCGAAGTGAATATCGGCGGTTGCAGTCGTGCGGCTTTTTTCTGGAAGAGAGGTTCAGTGTCAAAATCAGGCAAAAAAAAACGACATCCTGAGATGTCGTTTAGGCGGTTCGGTATCGGCTTAGCCGTAAATGTTGGCACGATCACGCAGCTCTTTACCTGGCTTGAAGTGGGGAACGTATTTACCTTCCAGATCCACTTTGTCACCCGTTTTCGGGTTACGGCCAGTGCGCGGAGCGCGATAATGCAACGAAAAGCTGCCGAATCCCCGGATTTCAATGCGTTCGCCCTGTGCCAGCGTAGTGGCCATGTGCTCAAGCATCTCTTTGACTGCATCCTCAACGACTTTCGCCGGTATATGAGTGTGCTGTCCCGCCAGCCTTTCAATCAGTTCTGACTTGGTCATGTAACCTCCGGTTAATCCCTACAGGAATGTATGACAGCTTTTACCGAAACCGGGCGAATAAATCCGCCCGGTGCAAGGTCGATTACTCGCCTTTAGCCGCTTTGAACGCTTCAGCCATAGCGCTAGAGAAGTTGCCTTCTTCCTGTTTGGTGTTAACAGTGTTGATGGCTTCTTTCTCGTCAGCCTGGTCTTTCGCACGAACAGACAGGCTAACAACGCGGTTTTTACGGTCAACGCCGGTGAATTTAGCTTCAACGTCGTCGCCTACGTTCAGAACCAGCGTAGCGTCTTCGATGCGGTCCAGTGAAGCTTCAGAAGCGCGCAGGTAACCCTCAACGCCGTCTGCTAATTCAACTGTAGCACCTTTAGCATCAACTGCAGTCACTTTACCGGTGACGATGGCACCTTTCTTGTTCAAAGTGATGTAGTTGTTGAACGGATCTTCTGCCAGCTGTTTCACGCCCAGAGAGATACGCTCGCGCTCTGCATCAACCTGCAGTACAACGGCAGCGATTTCGTCGCCTTTTTTGTACTCACGAACGGCTTCTTCGCCAGTCGCGTTCCAGGAGATGTCAGACAGGTGAACCAGACCGTCGATGCCGCCGTCCAGGCCGATGAAGATACCGAAGTCAGTGATTGACTTGATTTTACCTTCAACGCGATCGCCTTTGTTGTGGGTCTCGGCGAACTGCTGCCATGGGTTAGATTTGCACTGCTTCAGACCCAGGGAGATACGACGACGCTCTTCATCGATGTCCAGAACCATAACTTCAACCACATCGCCTACGTTTACAACTTTAGACGGATGGATGTTTTTGTTGGTCCAGTCCATTTCTGAAACGTGTACCAGACCTTCAACGCCTTCTTCGATTTCTACGAAGCAGCCGTAATCAGTCAGGTTGGTTACACGACCAGTCAGCTTAGTGCCTTCTGGATAGCGCTTAGCGATAGCCACCCATGGATCTTCGCCCAGCTGCTTCAGACCCAGTGATACACGGGTACGCTCGCGGTCGAATTTCAGCACTTTAACGTTGATTTCATCGCCAACATTCACGATTTCGCTTGGATGCTTAACGCGCTTCCAGGCCATATCAGTGATGTGCAGCAGGCCATCAACGCCGCCCAGATCAACGAATGCACCGTAGTCAGTAAGGTTCTTAACGATACCTTTAACTTCCATGCCTTCCTGCAGGTTTTCCAGCAGCTGATCGCGCTCTGCGCTGTTCTCAGATTCGATAACCGCACGACGTGAAACCACGACGTTGTTGCGTTTCTGATCAAGCTTGATCACTTTGAATTCAAGCTCTTTGCCTTCCAGGTGCAGCGTGTCACGCACTGGACGCACATCAACCAGTGAACCTGGCAGGAACGCACGGATACCGTTCAGCTCAACTGTGAAGCCACCTTTGACTTTGCCGTTGATAATACCGGTAACAGTTTCAGCTTCTTCGTAGGCTTTTTCCAGCGTGATCCAAGCTTCATGACGCTTAGCTTTCTCACGGGACAGCAGAGTTTCACCGAAGCCGTCTTCCACTGCGTCCAGAGCAACGTCAACTTCGTCACCAACCTGGATTTCCAGTTCGCCGGCTGCGTTTTTGAACTGCTCTGCAGGAATTGCAGATTCAGATTTCAGGCCCGCATCAACCAGAACAACGTCTTTGTCGATAGAGACAACGACGCCACGAACGATGGAACCCGGGCGGGTTTCGATTTCTTTCAGGGATTCTTCAAATAGTTGAGCAAAAGATTCAGTCATATTGATAATCTTAGGATTCTTCAATTTAACGTCCATCTGACTTCATGTCGGATGGGGTTGTTTCACATGCCCTGCACCGGGTCCATGGCACAGGGTTAATAAATTCGTTTACGCCAAAATATCAGATGCCCAGCGTCTTTCGGGCATAATTCAGCGCCTTATCAATAACTTGCTCGATAGACATCTGTGTTGAATCCAACACTAATGCGTCTTCAGCAGGCACCAATGGCGCTATAGCGCGGTTGCGATCGCGATCATCGCGCTCTTTTATCTCGGCTAAAAGGCGATCAAAGTTAACATTAAAGCCCTTATCCTGCAACTGTAGCATACGTCGCTCTGCACGCACTTCCGGGCTGGCATCAAGGAAAATCTTGACGGGCGCGTCGGGGAAAACAACGGTGCCCATATCACGGCCATCGGCAATTAAGCCGGGGCCTTCGCGAAAAGCACGCTGGCGGCGCAATAGTGCCTCACGGACGCGGGGAAAAGCGGCAACGCGCGAGGCGGTGTTGCTGACTTCCTGGGTCCGAATTTCGCTGGTGACTTCTTCACCTTCCAGAATGACCTGCATCTCGCCGTTCTGAGAGATAAAGCGCACATCCAGGTGAGCAGCAATGGGAACCAGTCCCTCTTCAGACTCAATATCGACCTGATGATGTAATGCGGCTAAGGCCAAAACACGATAGATCGCGCCGGAATCCAGTAAATGCCACTGCAAGGCTTCCGCCATCGCTTTGCACAGGGTGCCCTTTCCCGCGCCACTTGGCCCATCAATAGTTATGACCGGGGCAGTTGCTGTCATCATTCCCTCCTGTTGCTGCGCGCATTTTGGCCAGTTGGCCGTCACAAATGTCGGGCATTATACGCTGCCCTGCGACGCTTCGTTACCCTTTAGAGGGAAGGTGATGCGAAATTTCGCCAGAAAAAGGACTTTTCTGGCCTGCTGAATGGGAATGAGAAACAGGCCCGGCGAAATACTCACCGGGCGAGGAGATCAGGCGTTCTGGCTGATTTTTGCCAGTTGCTCGAAATAATCAGGGAAGGTTTTTGCAGTACAGCCAGGATCCAGAATGGTAACGGGCGTCTCTGATAACGCCACCAGCGAGAAACACATTGCCATACGGTGATCGTTATAGGTTCCGATCGCGGCATGCGTCAGCTGAGCCGGAGGCGTAATACGGATATAATCGTGCCCTTCTTCGACTTCAGCCCCGACTTTACGCAATTCTGTTGCCATAGCCGTCAGGCGATCGGTTTCTTTAACCCGCCAGTTATAGATGTTACGCAGTTGGGTGGTGCCCTGAGCAAACAGTGCAGCAGTCGCGATCGTCATAGCCGCATCAGGAATGTGATTCATATCCATATCGACAGCCTGCAGTTTGCCCGCCGTACAGGCGATGTAATCATCACCCCACTCGACGGATGCGCCCATTTTTTCCAGAACATCAGCAAAGCGAATATCGCCCTGTACGCTGTTACGACCAATACCGGTCACGCGCACAGTGCCACCTTTAATCGCTGCCGCCGCAAGAAAATAGGAGGCAGAAGATGCATCGCCTTCCACCAGGTAATCTCCCGGTGACTGATACTGCTGTTTTCCTTTAATCAGGAAGTGCTGGTAGTTTTGATTTTCAACCTCAACGCCAAAGCAGCGCATCAGGTGCAGCGTAATATCGATATAAGGCTTAGAGACCAGATCGCCTTTAATGCTGATTCGCGTGTTCTCTTCAGCTAAAGGGGCCATCATCAGCAACGCGGTCAAAAACTGACTGGATACGCTGCCGTCTACGGTGACTTCACCGCCAACAAAGCCACCACGCAGGCGAACAGGCGGATAATCTGTATTCTCAAGGTAATCAATCTGGGCGCCCCCCTGACATAACGCATCGACCAGATGCCCAATCGGCCGCTCTTTCATTCGCGGCTCGCCCGTGAGCACCACATCCTGCGCCCCAAGGCAGAGCGCCGCTGCCAGCGGGCGCATGGCCGTGCCAGCATTGCCCAGGAAAAGCTCAACCGGTTGTGCAGCCAAAAGAGGGCCGCCCTTTCCTGTCACTTCGCAAACGGTACGATCGTGGGAAAGGGTGAAATCCACGTCCAGAGCCTTGAGCGCATTAAGCATGTGCTTAACATCATCACTGTCCAGCAGGTTAGTGAGTCGGGTTTTACCCTTCGCTAATGCGGCCAGCAGCAACGCACGGTTTGAAACACTCTTGGAACCGGGCAAATTAACCGTGCCATTAACGCGAGCAATGGGCTGAAGGGTCAGGGAATCTTGCATGTGAAACTCAATCCTCAAAAAAACGACAACTCCGCCGGATGGCGGAGTCGGGTGTCAGCAATCCCACTGACTGGGGAATAATCAGCCGTGGCGACGTTCGAAATCAACCATGAAGTCTGTCAGCGCTTTAACGCCTTCCAGCGGCATGGCATTGTAAATGGATGCCCGCATGCCGCCGACAACGCGGTGGCCTTTTAACGCGTGCAAACCGGCTTTTAATGACTCGTCCAGGAACAGGCTGTCGAGTGACGCATCCGCCAACTGGAAAGGAATATTCATTCGCGAGCGGTTTTGCAGCGCAACATCGTTACGATAGAAATCACTCTTGTCGATCAGATCGTAAAGCAAGCCCGCTTTTGCCTGATTAATTTTCTCAATTTCGGCCACACCACCTTTCTGCTTCAGCCACTTAAACACCAGTCCACTCAGGTACCAGGCGAAGGTGGGCGGTGTATTGAACATCGAATCATTTTCTGCCAGAACGCTGTAATCCAGGATAGAAGGCACGCTCTTATCGGCTTTACCTAACAGATCGTCCCGGACAATGACCAGGGTAATCCCCGCCGGGCCAATATTTTTCTGCGCACCCGCGTAAATCACGCCATAGCGGCTGATATCGATAGTGCGGGATAAAATCGTGGAGGAGAGATCGGCAACGACGACTTTGTTGCCAAAATCAGGTTCTTCATCAATGGCAACGCCGTCGATGGTTTCGTTAGGACAGAAGTGCAAATAGGCGGCCGTGTCACTGACATCCCACTCACGCATCGGCAGAATGGCACGCTTACCCTTAAGGGTGGTTTTGACATCCAGGGTACGTGGCGAGCAATATTTAGCCGCTTCTTTAATAGCGCTGTGCGCCCAGTAGCCGCCGTCGGCATAATCTGCACTGGTGGCGCTACCCAGCAGGTTACCCGGTACCGCAGCAAACTGCGCACGTGCGCCGCCATGGCAGAATAAAACTTTGTAATTAGAGGGTATTTTTAGCAGATCGCGGAAGTCCGCCTCTGCTTCCTCAGCCACCTGAATAAATTCTTTACTGCGGTGGCTGATCTCCATTACGGAAGTTCCCAGGCCGTGCCAGTTTGTCAGTTCTTGTTCTGCACGGCGGAGCACTTCGCTCGGCAGCATCGCTGGCCCAGAGCTAAAATTATAAATTTGCGTCATTTCCCTCACCACTGTCATATAAAACGGTTATGAATAACGATTCGGTTTTATCACTGCATTCTGGTGGCTGCAATCATAAATCTAACACCGGTCACATTTTTCCAGCACATCGCACCGAAGGTTATATTACCAATGCAATCCAACACGAAATATTGTGAGGCGAGTTCCTTTCGTTCAGTCTCGGCATTGGCAGATAAACCAGGGTATGAGAAAACGTCCGGTAAAATTGCCGCGCCTTGATAGCGAACAGGCAGCAAAAAACGTATCATTGCGCGCTTTACGCACCCTATTTTACAGAGAGAGCGGCACCATGACGCAAACTTTTATCCCGGGCAAAGATGCCGCCCTGGAAGACTCCATTACGCGTTTCCAGACCAAACTGCAGGATCTGGGCTTTAATATAGAAGAAGCCTCCTGGCTTAATCCCGTTCCACACGTCTGGTCTGTGCATATCCGTGACCGCGACTGCCCACTCTGCTTTACCAACGGCAAGGGTGCCAGCAAGAAAGCCGCCCTGGCTTCGGCGCTGGGTGAGTATTTTGAACGTCTGTCCACCAACTACTTCTTTGCCGATTTCTGGTTGGGTAACAGCATCGCTCAAGGCGATTTTGTCCATTACCCCAATGAAAAGTGGTTCCCCCTGCCTGAAGATGACAGCCTGCCAGAAGGGATTCTGGATGCGCGTCTGCGCGCCTTTTACGATCCTGAAAATGAAGTGGCTGCGTCAGATTTGATCGATCTTCAGTCGGGTAACCACGAGCGCGGTATTTGCGCCCTGCCTTTCACGCGCCAGTCCGATCAGCAAACCGTTTATATTCCGATGAACATCATTGGCAACCTGTACGTATCGAACGGCATGTCAGCCGGTAATACAGCCAATGAGGCACGGGTTCAGGGATTATCTGAAGTCTTTGAGCGTTACATTAAGAACCGCATTATTGCGGAGTCTATTAGTCTTCCCACCATTCCTGAGTCGGTGATGGCACGCTATCCTGCCGTGGTGGAAGCCATTGCCCGCCTGGAGGCGGAAGGCTTCCCAATCTTTGCTTATGATGCGTCATTAGGCGGTAAGTACCCGGTTATTTGCGTCGTGCTGTTTAATCCTGCTAACGGTACCTGTTTTGCCTCTTTCGGCGCGCATCCGGACTTTGGCGTGGCGCTGGAGCGTACCGTCACTGAGCTGCTTCAGGGCCGTAGCCTCAAGGATTTGGACGTCTTTACGCCGCCTACCTTTGATGATGAAGAAGTGGCTGAACACGCTAACCTGGAAACACACTTTATTGATTCAAGCGGCCTGATTTCCTGGGATATGTTCAAAGAGACGGCTGATTATCCGTTTGTGGACTGGAAATTTGATGGCACTACCGAGCAAGAATTCAGCACGCTGATGGCGATTTTCGCGGCCGAAGGTCAGGAAGTCTATATCGCGGACTACGAGCACTTAGGTGTTTATGCATGCCGCATTATCGTGCCTGGCATGTCAGATATTTATCCGGCTGAAGACCTGCTACTGGCTAACAACAGCATGGGCGCGGGCATACGTGAAACGCTGCTTGCCCTGCCTGGAAGCAACTGGAACCCGGAAGAGTACCTCGATCTGATTTCTCAGTTGGACGAAGAAGGTTTTGATGACTTCACCCGCGTCCGTGAGCTGCTGGGGCTGGCAACGGGTAAAGATAACGGCTGGTACACCTTACGCATCGGCGAGCTTAAAGCGATGCTGGCGCTGGCCGGTGGTGACCTGGATCAGGCGTTGATCTGGACAGAATGGACCATGGAGTTTAACGGCTCCGTTTTCAGCCCAGCGCGTGCAAATTACTATCGTTGCCTGCAAACCTTGCTGCTTCTGGCCATGGAAGATGAGCGTAATCCACTGGAATATCATGCTGCCTTTGTACGCATGTATGGTAGTGAGGCTGTAGAAGCAGCCTCTGCGGCGATCAGTGGTGAAGCGGCCTTCAACGGGCTCCAGCCGGTGGACAGCGATCTCACCGCTTTCCCTGCCCACCAGGCGCTACTGGCGGCTTATGAGAAACTGCAGCGTGCTAAACGTCGCTACTGGGAAAACGCATAATTATTTGCGGCATTTTGTCAGATTAAGTTTGCGATAAACGCAAAGGCACTAATACTCATTAGTGCCTTTCTTTTTTACGCATTAAGCATTTCAGTTATTAATAGATCATCGTTTTTATTATCAAGAATAAAAACAACACAATAGAGATATTTTGTTAACAGCAAAGTGACATCGACACGTGCAGCACCTCGTCAATTAAACAAAACCTGTATTATTTAAAATAAATTTAATTGTTTATTTTCAATAAGTTATTCAAAAAATCATTCTTTTTTGTCAGGATTTTTCCGCCATTGCCCGGCCGAACATGATCTAAATCAACTTCTACCTCTGTTGCCTTTGTTATTATTTTTTCAGACAACTTTTGGAGTGAGTTAGTGTGAAAGCTGACAATCCTTTTAACCTGTTATTACCCGCCGCGATGGCGAAAGTTGCTGAAGACGCTGGCGTTTATAAAGCAACCAAGCATCCCCTGACAACGACCTTTCTCGCGTTTACTGCGGGCATGTTCATCTCTATCGCTTTTGTGTTTTACATTACGGCCACCACCGGCAGCGGTGAAATGGCCTACGGTATGGCAAAACTCATCGGCGGTATCTGTTTTTCACTGGGCTTAATCCTTGTCGTGGTCTGCGGTGCCGATCTGTTCACCTCTACCGTGCTGATTGTGGTCGCTAAAGCGAGTGGCCGTATCACCTGGGGGCAACTGGCACGTAACTGGATTAACGTTTATTTAGGTAACCTGGCCGGTGCACTGTTTTTTGTGACACTGATGTGGTTTTCCGGTGAGCATATGGTGGCCAACGGCGCATGGGGTTTAAACGTGTTGCAAACGGCCGACCATAAAATGCATCACACGTTTATCGAAGCCGTTTGTCTGGGCATCCTGGCAAATTTGATGGTCTGTCTGGCGGTCTGGATGAGCTATTCAGGACGCACCTTAACAGATAAAAGCCTGATTATGATTTTGCCGGTGGCGATGTTTGTTGCCTGTGGTTTTGAACACAGTATCGCAAATATGTTTCTGATTCCTTTCGCCATCATTATTCGTGATTTTTCTGGCCCTGAATTCTGGCAGGCCGCTGGCACGACGGCGGCACAGTTCCCGGCCCTCTCTGTAAAAAACTTTATTTTCGACAATCTGATTCCGGTCACGCTCGGCAACATCATCGGCGGCGGCCTTTTAGTTGGATTGACCTACTGGGTAATTTACTTACGCGGTGGGCACGAAACGCACTAATCCTGTCTCGACGGTGCATCCCAACCCGATATACCCGAGAGCAAAAGTCTCCTTAAATAAGGCAGGTATAATATGACCGAACTTAACGCAAAACTCGCCTCAGCCTGGCAAGGTTTTACTGAAGGCGAATGGCAGAACAGCGTCAACGTACGCGACTTCATCCAGAAAAACTATACGCCGTATGAAGGCGATGAATCTTTTCTGGCAGGTGCCACCGAAGCCACAACCAAACTCTGGGAACGCGTGCTGGAAGGCATTAAAGTTGAAAACCGCACTCACGCCCCCGTAGATTTTGATACCGATCTTGCTTCTACCATTACGTCCCACGATGCCGGTTACATCAATAAATCGCTGGAAAAAATTGTTGGCCTGCAAACTGAAGCCCCATTAAAACGCGCCATTATTCCCTTTGGCGGTATCAAGATGGTCGAGGGCTCATGCAAAGTTTACGGTCGTGAACTTGATGCCGCACTGAAAAAAACCTTCACTGAATATCGTAAAACCCATAATCAGGGTGTGTTTGATGTTTATACCCCAGACATTTTACGCTGCCGTAAATCGGGTGTATTAACCGGCCTGCCAGATGCCTACGGCCGTGGGCGCATCATCGGTGATTACCGTCGCATCGCGCTATACGGCATTGACTATCTGATGGCCGATAAGTTTGCTCAGTTTACTTCCCTGCAGAGCGATCTGGAAAATGGCGTAAACCTGGAAGCCACTATTCGCCTGCGTGAAGAAATTGCTGATCAGCATCGTGCGCTGGGACAGATTAAAGAGATGGCAGCCAAATATGGTCACGATATCTCTGGTCCAGCCACCAATGCCGTGGAAGCGGTTCAGTGGACCTATTACGGCTATCTGGCCGCAGTAAAATCGCAAAATGGCGCGGCCATGTCGTTTGGTCGTGTTTCAACCTTCCTGGATGTGTTCATCGAGCGCGATCTCAAAGCAGGCAAACTGAATGAAGAGCAGGCTCAGGAACTGATTGACCATCTGGTGATGAAACTGCGTATGGTGCGCTTCCTGCGCACGCCTGAGTATGATGAACTGTTCTCTGGCGACCCTATTTGGGCCACTGAGTCGCTGGCCGGTATGGGTGTTGATGGTCGTACGCTGGTGAGCAAAACCACCTTCCGCTTCCTGAACACGCTGTACACCATGGGGCCGTCACCCGAACCTAATATGACCATTTTGTGGTCTGAAAACCTGCCGGTTAACTTCAAAAAGTATGCGGCGAAAGTGTCTATCGATACCTCGTCACTGCAGTATGAAAATGACGACTTAATGCGCCCTGACTTTGACAACGATGACTATGCGATTGCCTGCTGCGTCAGCCCGATGATCGTCGGCAAGCAAATGCAGTTCTTTGGTGCCCGCGCGAACCTGGCGAAAACCTTGCTCTACGCAATTAACGGCGGCGTGGATGAAAAACTGAAAATGCAGGTGGGTCCAAAAGAGGCCAAAATCACCGACGATGTGCTTGATTTCGACATCGTGATGGCACGTCTGGATCACTTCATGGACTGGCTGGCAAAACAGTATGTCACTGCATTGAACATCATCCACTTCATGCATGATAAATACAGCTATGAAGCGTCGCTGATGGCACTGCATGACCGTGATGTTTACCGCACCATGGCATGTGGTATTGCCGGCCTGTCTGTCGCTGCGGACTCACTGTCTGCAATCAAATACGCGAAGGTGAAACCGGTACGCGACGAAGACGGTTTGGCCATTGATTTTGATATTGAAGGTGAATATCCACAGTTCGGTAACAACGACCCACGCGTTGACGACCTGGCTTGCGACCTTGTTGAACGTTTTATGAAAAAAATTCAGCAACTCGAAACCTACCGTCACGCAGTACCGACCCAGTCAGTGCTGACCATTACCTCTAACGTGGTTTACGGTAAGAAAACCGGTAATACGCCAGACGGTCGCCGTGCAGGCGCGCCTTTTGGCCCAGGCGCTAACCCGATGCACGGTCGCGATCAGAAAGGTGCGGTGGCATCCCTGACCTCGGTCGCTAAACTGCCGTTTGCTTACGCAAAAGATGGTATTTCCTATACCTTCTCTATCGTTCCAAACGCTTTAGGTAAAGACGACAACGTGCGTAAAACCAATCTGGCAGGATTGATGGACGGTTACTTCCATCATGAGACCAGCATTGAAGGCGGTCAGCATCTTAATGTGAACGTCATGAATCGGGAAATGTTAATGGATGCGATGGATAATCCTGAAAAATATCCTCAGTTAACCATTCGCGTCTCCGGTTACGCCGTGCGCTTTAACTCGCTCACTAAAGAGCAACAGCAGGACGTGATTACCCGTACCTTTACACAGTCCCTGTAAGTACGTTAGCCACTACGCTTATCTGAGGCTCCTTCATGGAGCCTCTTATTCAAAGTCTGCTTTGGTGGTTGTCTGAGACACGGATAACAACCAGAATCGATTTCCTGTTCAGAGCACGCCAGAGAGTGTGCCACCTGCTCCGCAGGCTTACCTGGAGAATACATCGCAATGTCAGCCATTGGTCGCATCCACTCATTTGAATCATGCGGTACCGTAGACGGTCCCGGTATTCGGTTTATCACCTTTTTCCAGGGCTGCCTGATGCGCTGCCTTTACTGTCATAATCGTGATACCTGGGACACGCACGGCGGTAAAGAAATCACCGTTGAGGCGCTGATGGCGGATGTTCTGTCCTATCGTCACTTTATGAATGCATCAGGTGGCGGGGTTACCGCATCGGGTGGCGAAGCGATTCTGCAGGCCGAGTTTGTGCGCGACTGGTTTCGCGCCTGTAAAGCAGAAGGCATTCATACCTGCCTTGATACCAATGGCTTTGTTCGCCGCTACGATCCGGTTATTGATGAATTACTGGACGCGACGGATTTGGTCATGCTGGACCTTAAACAGATGAATGACGATGTTCACCAGATCCTGGTCGGCGTGTCCAATCATCGCACGCTTGATTTCGCCCGCTATTTACAGAAAAAAGGGAAACGTACGTGGATCCGTTTCGTCGTGGTGCCCGGCTATTCTGACGATGATGACACCGTCCATCGCTTAGGCGCTTTTACTCAGGATATGGAAAACGTTGAGAAGATAGAGCTGCTGCCTTATCACGAACTGGGTAAACACAAATGGATTGCGATGGGTGAAGAGTACAAACTTGACGGGGTGAAGCCGCCCAGTAAAGAGACAATGGAGCGGGTAAAAAACATTCTCGCCAGCTACGGGCATGAAGTGATGTATTGATGACGATACCGTGAATAGTCACCCCGCTCAATTCACCCCACTCACAGAAACGAATCACCCAACCCACGGGCTGCGATGTGCCAACGAAGCACAGGGCAGCCCTCTGAGAAGTCGGTCAGGCATGCGCCACGGGCGTGGCATGATGATCGGCTTTACGCAACAGCATAACCAGGTAAACCAGCGCCACTGCCGCAATCATAACGAACAACACGCGGTCAGAATAACTCTGCATCAGCATCGCGGTCATGCTTGGACCGGCCAGGCTACCCAGCGTATAGCTCAGTAGCAATGCCTGATTCATCGCCACCAGTTCGTGGTGTGCAACGGTTTCACAGGCCCACGACATCGCCACGGGATAAAGCGTAAAACCGGCCAGCCCCAGTACAAACAATGCGGGTGCCATCGCGGCATTGGTCAGCATCGCAATAGCGCCCAGGATCACCACAAATACCTGCACACGCAGCACCATCATGCGGCCAAAGCGATCGGCCAGACGACCAATCGGCCACTGCCCGACAATGCCTGCACTGACCAGTAGCGCCATCCAGTAGCCAACGTTCGCGTCACTCATGCCCTGGTGGGAAAGATACAGCGGCATCAAACCATACAGCGAACCCAAAACAATACCTGAGATGATGCAACCGTTGATGCCAAGGCGAGAACTGCGGCGACGCAGCATAGGTAAAATGCGTCCACCCGGCAGCGCTTCAGCTGGGTCGCTGTGGGTGGCAACCTGAGTGAAGATGAGCGGTAAAATGGCACAAATCACCGTCGCGGTTACCCAGGGGATCACACTTAACAACGCAGTTGAAAGCTTGCTCACCAGCAGTTGGCCGGCAACCGTTCCCAGGTAATAGACGATCATATAAGCAGCCAGCAGCTGCCCACGGTTGCGTACCGTGCCGCTACATAATAAAGCGCTTTCAACCACGACCCAGACTAACGCGCAACCGATGCCCGCCGTAAAGCGTAACAGCGTCCATGACCAGAATCCCGACATCATCATCATGCACAGCGTGGCCCCGGCAAACAGACCGGTAGCCAGATAATAGCTACGGTTAAATCCATAATGTTTGATCAACCAGCCCGCCGTTAAGGTCCCGAGCAGATTGCCGGTATAATATGACGAACTCACTACGCCCACCTGCCAGGTAGCCAGAGCATCATGCGTCAGCCAGAGTGGAACCAACGTATTCAGCACAGCAATAGAAACTGTCATTAATAACAGGCCGCAAAGCAGCAATATCACAGGACGTGACCAGGTCGACATAGGGATTAAAAACCAAAAGAAATGAAGGAAATTGCGCGCAGTTTGCCATTGCGTTTTTTAAAGTCAACGGGGAGAAACAGGCCTCAGCACATTTTGCTGCCCGACAATTTAATTTATTTATCTTCAGTAAGTTAGCGGGATATTTTACGCCGATGAAAATAAAGCTATCTCTATGATAATGTAGATTTTTACGCTTCCGGCAGCGCGATACATCGATAACGTTTATTTGTGATAAATGCTTATGCGATTCGTAGACATCATTCCGCCATTTGGACCAAAAAAAAACCCAGCGGGCGCTGGGTTTTTAAGAGGATAACGGGCGATTAACCAATAAATTCCAGGCCCTTCATATAAGGGCGCAGTACCTCTGGCACGGCAATGCGGCCGTCTAGCTGCTGGTAGTTTTCCAGCACCGCCACCAGTGTGCGGCCCACAGCCAAACCGGAACCATTTAATGTATGGACCAGACGCGGCTTTTTATCCTGCTTATTACGGGTGCGGGCCTGCATACGGCGGGCCTGGAAATCCCCCATATTTGAGCAGGAAGAGATTTCACGGTACGTATTCTGCGCCGGTAACCACACTTCTAAATCGTAGGTTTTGGTGGCGCCAAAGCCCATATCGCCCGTACACAGCAGCACTTTACGGTAGGGCAGATTCAGCAGCTGTAAGACTTTTTCGGCATGACCGACCAACTCTTCCAGGGCATCCATTGAGGTTTCTGGCGCGACGATCTGTACCATCTCGACTTTATCGAACTGGTGCATACGGATAAGTCCGCGCGTATCACGGCCATAGGAGCCCGCTTCAGAGCGGAAACACGGCGTATGAGCCGTCAGCTTCAGCGGCAGGTTATCTTCCTCGACGATTTCATCACGTATAAGGTTGGTCAATGGCACTTCTGCGGTAGGAATCAGCGCATAGTGGCTGCTTTCTGATTCTTCTTCCAGTGGTCGGGTATGAAACAGATCTTCACCAAACTTAGGTAGCTGTCCTGTTCCGTACAACGTCGCATGGTTAACCAGATAAGGCACGTAGGTTTCCAGATAGCCATGCTGCTCGGTGTGCAGGTCAATCATAAACTGGCTAAGCGCACGGTGCAGGCGGGCAATCTGGCCTTGCATCACGACGAAGCGTGAACCGGTAAGCTTTACTGCCGCGGCAAAATCCAGCCCTTTCGCGGCTTCGCCCAGCTCAACATGATCTTTTACCTGAAAATCGAACTGGCGTGGCTCACCCCAGCGGCTGACTTCCTGGTTCTCAGTGTCGTCTTTACCCGGCGGCACTTCATCCGCAGGAATATTCGGCAGCGCCAGGCTAAAGTCGCGGATCTGATTTTGCAGTTCATCCAGTTCTGCTTTGGCAGCATCCAGGCGTTCGCCCAGGCTGTTCACTTCCTGACGCAGTGGCTCGATGTCTTCCCCACGTGCTTTGGCCTGACCGATGGATTTGGATCGGGAGTTACGCTCGGCCTGCAAGTTTTCAGTTTCTACCTGCAAGACTTTGCGACGCTCTTCGAGCGAACGCAGCATTTCCACATCCAGTTTGAATCCTCGGCGTGCCAGTTTTTCTGCGACTGCGTCTGGCTCATTACGCAGCAGATTGGGATCGAGCATGCTTATCCTGTGTATTTATGAGTTAAAAGAAGGGACGCATTCCTGCTGGAATGCGTTGAAAACATTGACCACATTACCGCAACGTCTGTTTTAGCGGTAGCGTTTTGTCTGGCTATTTTGATCGAGTTCAGTAAGCCAGGCCAGCTTTTCGCCAATTTTGCCTTCAAGACCACGTTGTGTTGGATGATAGTAACGTGTTTGTGCCATTTCAGGGGGGAAATAGACCTCGCCAGCCGCGTAAGCGTTGGCTTCATCATGGGCATAGCGGTAACTTTCACCCAGGCCCATCTCTTTCATTAGCTTAGTGGGCGCATTGCGCAAATGGTCGGGGACATCAAAATCGGGATGGTCGCGCGCATCACGCATCGCGGCCTTAAACGCGTTATAAACGGCGTTACTTTTTGGCGCGCAGGCCAGATAAACAATGGCTTGTGCAATCGCCCGTTCCCCTTCCGCGGGGCCGACGCGGGTAAAACAATCCCAGGCCGAAATCGCAACCTGCATACCGCGAGGATCGGCGTTGCCGACATCTTCAGAGGCAATCGCCAGCAGGCGACGTGCTACATAGAGCGGATCGCCACCTGCGGTAATAATCCGTGCGTACCAGTAGAGGGCAGCATCCGGTGCCGAACCGCGAACAGACTTATGTAACGCAGAAATAAGGTCGTAAAAACGGTCGCCCTTGTTATCAAAGCGGGCAGAACGCTCACCGGCCACCTCGGTTAACAGCTGTGGCGTTAATTCCCTTTTCCCGTCCGCGCGGGTTTCGGCCATATCCGCCATCATTTCCAGCGTGTTCAGCGCACGGCGCGCATCGCCGTTCACCAACTCAGCGATCATGCGCCGCGTATTATCCGGTAACAGGATATCGCTGTTGCCATAGCCTCGATCGGCGTCCTGCATAGCCTGGTCAAGTACCTGCTCGATGTCCTCTGTGGTCAGGGATTTGAGCAAATAAACGCGGGCGCGTGACAACAGGGCGGAATTAAGCTCGAAGCTGGGGTTTTCGGTCGTTGCACCAATAAAGGTGATTGTGCCGTCTTCAATATGCGGCAGGAAGGCATCCTGCTGGCTTTTGTTGAAACGGTGCACCTCATCCACGAAAAGAATCGTGCGACGGCCGGCCTGCTTGCTCAGGCGTGCACGTTCTATCGCTTCACGAATTTCTTTGACACCTGATGTGACGGCAGAGATGCGTTCAACGTCCGCGTTGCCGTAGTGCGCGATAATCTCGGCCAGCGTGGTTTTGCCTGTTCCTGGCGGTCCCCAGAGAATCATTGAATGCAAATGGCCAGCCTCAATCGCGCGCGGCAGCGGTTTACCCGCAGCCAACAGGTGTTGCTGACCAATATAGTGCTTCAGGGTTTCTGGCCGCATACGCGCGGCCAGTGGTTTAAAATCTTCGCTGGAGAAATCCAGGGACAGGTTACTCACTACCACCTCACTGACGTTGATCATCCACCGTGACGCCTTTAGGCGGGGTGAAAGTGAATTTATCCGGGCTGATAGGGCCGTTTTTCTGGCTCTTTAACTGGTAGTTACTGCGCTGCCCATCCTGCTCTATGGCGCTGAACTGATTGATGGTGCCGTCTGGCGTCACATCAATCGTGAACTGCTTGAGATTGCCATCGCTTTTCTTCGGCGTCAGTTCAAATTTGTCGCCCTGCTGCTTGACGTTATATTGCTTCCAGTCACTCGACTGATTGCGGGCAATCAACATAAATGGCGTATTACTGGTGGCGTTTTTTAACAGGCTTACCGTGGCCTGTTCTACAAACGGGTTGTAGAACCATAACGATTTTCCGTCAGAGATAATGACGCTCTCGTCAGGCGCGGTCATGTGCCAGTTGAACAGGCTTGGGCGTTTAACCCACAGCTCACCTTCCCCGTCCTGCACGTTAGCACCGCTGCCATCGGTAACCTTTTGAGTAAAGCTGGCGTGGAAGCTGTTTACTTTATTTAAACGCTGTTGCAGGTCAGTCGATGCATCAGCGAAAGCGCTGGCTGAACCCAAAGCGGCCATCAGGCCGAAGGCGATTACGCGTAATTTCATCTGCTTAAATCCTTATTAAATCGTTTCCCGTTGATAACGATACTAAGCCTGGTCGCTGTCCTGCATTTAATACAGGAGAAAAAACCGAAAGCCTAATCAACTATGGGGGTTAACCGCTAAAAAACAATGAGCCAGCAAGAACTGGCTCATTGATTTATGTTTCAAAGCTTATCGCTCAGGCTCTACATATCATGTGGCGGTGGTGACAGGACTTCGCGGTTACCGTTATGACCCGGCGCCGAGACAATCCCTTGTGCTTCCATCTGCTCAATGATGCGCGCGGCGCGGTTATAGCCGATACGGAACTGACGCTGAACGCCCGAAATAGAGGCGCGACGCTTGTCTACCACAAAGCCCACCGCCTGATCGAACAACGGGTCCAGTTCTTCATCGCTGTCGATACCGCCTGCACCTTCGCTCTCTTCACCCGCCGTAATGCTCTCAATGTATTGCGGACGGCCACGCGCTTTCCAGTCCTGCACAACGGCATGAACTTCCTGATCGCGCACGAAGGCACCGTGAACACGGACCGGCATGGAGGAGTTTGGCGGCATATAGAGCATGTCACCCATCCCCAGCAACGACTCCGCGCCGCCCTGGTCGAGAATAGTACGCGAGTCAATTTTACTTGATACGGTAAAAGCAATACGGGTCGGGATGTTCGCTTTGATCAGACCGGTAATCACATCCACCGAGGGACGCTGGGTTGCCAGCACCAGGTGGATACCTGCCGCACGTGCTTTCTGCGCCAGGCGGGCAATCAGCTCTTCCACTTTTTTACCCACGGCCATCATCAGGTCGGCGAACTCATCCACCATCACCACAATGTAAGGCAATTTTTCCAGCACCGGTGGCGTCATGTCCATACTGTCGCCCGGTTTCCAGAACGGATCGGGAATTGGACGGCCCATCGCCTCCGCCTGCTCAACTTTCTCGTTGTAGCCCGCAAGATTACGCACGCCAAGCGCCGACATCAGTTTATAGCGGCGCTCCATCTCACCGACGCTCCAGCGCAGCGCATTCGCCGCATCTTTCATATCGGTGACGACTTCGGTGAGTAGATGCGGAATGCCTTCATAGACCGACAGCTCAAGCATTTTCGGGTCGATCATAATAAAGCGCACTTCTTCCGGCGTGGCTTTATACAACATGCTGAGAATCATGGCGTTCACACCGACTGACTTACCCGAACCGGTGGTACCCGCTACCAGTAAGTGTGGCATTTTCGCCAAATCGGCCACTACCGGCTGACCGGCAATGTCTTTACCCAGTACCACGGCCAGAGGTGAAGGATTGTCACGGAATTTTGGACAATCCAGCACTTCACGTAAGTAAACGGTCTGACGATGCTTATTCGGTAATTCCAGTCCGACATAGGGCTTACCGGGAATCACTTCAACAACGCGCACTGCCGTGGTCGACAGTGAACGGGCCAGATCGCGTGACAGGTTAGAAATACGCGCGGCTTTCACGCCAGGCGCCAGATCCAGTTCAAAGCGGGTAATCACCGGGCCTGGAGAAATGCCGACGACTTCCGCCTTAACACGATAATCGCCCAGGCGTGATTCAACCAGACGTGCTGTCTGCTCCAGCGCAAACATATCAACCGGCTCCTCTTCGACAGGCGGCGCGGTTAACAGATCCAGCGAAGGCAATGGCGTGGAGGGTTTTTCCAGCGGCTGCTCATGACGCATCAGGAAAGGGTGAATCAGGCTATCATGCAGCGACGGTTTTGTGTCTTCGACGGGTTCTGGCTGTTGAACAGGTGCCACGAAGGTATCCGACACCACGCTCTGTGTCGGCACCGTTCTCTGGGCTGCCGCCTGTTCTGGTGCGGCCTGCATTTGCTGCCACGGCTCATGTTTTGCCGCCACGTCATCCGTTTCAGGCGGAGCCGCAATGGTGAACAGCGGCTCAACAGGTCCATCGTCGACCAAATCTTTCATCGGTGAGAAATCAAAAGCCGCCGAGGTATCCAGATTGAAAACCGGTGCGTTGTTGTCGGGCTCCGCCTCATAGCGCTGTTGCTGCTGTTCGGCGAACTGACGTGCCAGCGATGCCTGTTGCAGTGCCAGTTCATCGTCCTCGTGCTGCTCATCCTGTTGCCAGCGATCGCCATAACGCTGTTGCTGTTCCGACTGAAACGCGTGACGTAACTCGGCCTGTTGCAGCGCGTCTTGCTCCTCTGCAGACCAGTCTGGGTTGTGCGTATCCTCAGGCACTGGCTGAGACGCGGGGCTTTCAGACAGCTTCGCTTTCTCTTCCGCCATGCGCTGCGAAGGCAGTTTGATCCCGTACGAGGCCAGTTCGCGTCGGGTCGGTAATTTCACCGGATTCGGCCGGGGCAGCGCCGGGCCAATCCCCTGCTTCACCTGTGGATTCGCCTGATTTTCAGGTACCGGTTCAAACAGGGGCGACATCGATGACGCCTGCTTTGCGGCAACGGCTGATGTCACCGCGCTGCTCAGCGTCGCGGCAGAGGCTGCCTCGCGCCAGTTGCCCATTTTCGGCTCATCATCCTCATAAGCCGTAAAGGGGCTTGAGGATGCAGGCGTTTCATCCGGCATTTCAAAACGGTACAGAGGCGGTTCGCTCACCGGTTTATCCTGCGGAACAGGATCAAGCGGCGCAGCATTGCGCACGGGAGTAGAATAATGTGCTGCCGATTCCTGCGATTCCTGCGCGGACGCGGCGGAAAAATGGGCGGATTGTGCAGGTACAGCGCCCACTGGCTGAGCGACAGGGGCTACTGACTGTGCGGTCGCCGCATTGGACAGCGCCGGGGCAACGGCAGGCTGCTGTGTCGGCACCGCAGCGGACGCCACCGGCATATCGGAAGCATCGACGGTTGCGGCGACGGCGGCGCGAGTGGCTGTTGCCGCCTTAGCCAGCAGCGGATCGTGCTCATCCAGATCGGGCTGAGCTTTACGCGGTGCGGCAAGCAAAACGTCATCGTCTTCATGCGGCTGAGCGTGAAGAACAGGCACAGCCTCTTCATGATGTTCTGCCTCATCCTCTTCCTGCCAGGGTTCGTCATGGCGTGAACGGTTGCTGGCAAAGGTCAGCACGCCCATAACAACGCCGCCGATTCTTTCCGCAATGGTTAACCATGACCAGCCGGTATAAAGCGTAATCCCGGCAGCCCAGATGCAGAGCAGTGTCAGCGTTCCGCCTGCTGGACTAAACCAGGGCGAAATCGCATTACTGACCAGACTGCCGATGACGCCACCCGATGCAAAATACCAGATGTCGTCAGCATTGAGTGCCGCCATACCGCAGGTGGTCACCACCAACGCCAGTACGCCGATTAAGCGTAAACCGATGGCAAAATAGTCAAAGTAGTCCTGATTATCGCGCTGGCGAAACGCTATCCAGCACAGCCCCAGGATCACCGGCGGAATGGCGTACGCCATCACACCAAAGATGAACAGTAAGGTATCAGCCAGCCACGCGCCTACCTTGCCACCAATATTATGGATAGGTTCATGCCAGGCCGTCTGCGACCAGCTCGGGTCGGAAGGATTAAAACTGACGAGGGAAACCATCAGATAGATGGCAAACAACGCCACCAGGATGAGCAACGCTTCCAGCAGACGGCGTCCACTGCTCAGCGACTGTAACGAAACGTCTTTATCTTCTGTGTATTCCTGGCTCAAGAGAACTCTCCAGGTGCCTGTAAAGTAAGAAACAACAGCGCCGGGCTCACCCGACGCTGGTCCTGTATGTATTCACAGGAGTGTACCGAAATTTCACAGGCTTTGCACCTGCCACGCATCAGCGCGTTTTGATCACCAGACGGTTACTCTGTTTGACCTCTTCCATCACCACGTAAGTCCGCGTGTCGTTTACACCTGGCAGGCGCAGCAAGGTTTCACCCAGCAGCTTGCGGTAGGCGGACATATCAGGCACGCGCGTTTTAAGCAGGTAGTCGAAATCACCAGAAACCAGGTGACACTCTTGAGTTTCCTCAAGTTTTTGTACGGCGGCGTTAAATTGTTCAAACACATCTGGCGCGCCACGATTCAGAGTAATCTCAACGAATACCAGTAATGAGGCGTCCAGGTAGTGAGGGTTAAGTTGCGCAGTATAACCAAGGATGAATCCCTGGCGTTCAAGACGACGTACACGCTCAAGACAAGGTGTAGGCGATAATCCTACACGTTTGGAAAGTTCCACGTTTGAGATGCGACCGTCTTTCTGCAATTCATTCAGAATGTTTCTGTCGATCCTGTCGAGGTCTTTACCGGGGCGTTTCTTATTATCTACCATTATTATTGTCTCTCTTAATTCCTTCCCTTTACCTGCCATCCCCTGAAAACGCTCATTGTTCGGGGCATTTTTTGAAGTGAAATAACAAAGTCTGAGTGCGTTCGCACCTATGTGTATGACGCATGTTGCCTGTCCACATCATGCGTCATGACCCATATCAGACGACAAAATTCATTCGGCACATTGCCCAAAACCCGGCGGCAAAACCCGTTTTGTTCCGAAGATGTCATTCGCTTCTTACACTGTTTTCGCAAATGCGCAGGCGATTGTCAAAGTAAAATGTCTAAATTCAGGACAAGATGCCAGACACTTCGCTGGGTCACTGTTTTTAAATGAGTATTTTCGTGCGGCATGGTGCAACGAAATGAATTTTTGCCCCCTTTTGGCACAAGTGACAGGCGAAAAACGTATTCATCGTCTACGCCGTTTACAGCAATCGCCAACAAAAGCGCGCAAGTGTTGTCAATGATGCGGCTTATTCCCTACAATCGCAGACTATGTCAGGCGAATGAAACTGAGGAACGCATGAGTACGGCTAAACACAGTAAGTTGCTCATTCTGGGCTCTGGTCCAGCAGGTTATACCGCAGCCGTCTATGCTGCACGCGCAAATCTGAATCCGGTATTGATTACCGGGCTGGAAAAAGGCGGACAGCTGACCACCACGACGGACGTGGAAAACTGGCCGGGCGACCCGCACGATCTGACAGGTCCGTCGTTAATGGAACGCATGCACGAGCATGCTGAGAAATTTAACACTGAGATCATTTTTGACCATATTCATAGCGTTGATCTGCAGAATCGTCCGTTCCGTTTAACCGGTGACAGCGGCGAATACACCGCAGATGCGCTGATTATTGCCACGGGCGCGTCGGCACGCTATCTCGGCCTGCCGTCAGAAGAGGCGTTTAAAGGCAAAGGCGTTTCAGCCTGCGCCACCTGCGATGGTTTCTTCTACCGTAATCAGAAAGTCGCCGTTATCGGCGGCGGTAATACGGCGGTAGAAGAGGCACTTTATCTGGCCAATATTGCCGCTGAAGTGCATTTGATTCACCGTCGCGACAGCTTCCGTGCAGAGAAAATTTTAATTGATCGCCTGATGCAAAAAGTCAGCAACGGCAACATCGTGCTGCACACTCATCGTACGCTGGAAGAAGTTGTGGGTGATCAGATGGGCGTGACCGGGCTGACGCTGCGTTCAACGCTGAACGATGAAACGGAAGCGCTGGAGGTTGCTGGCCTGTTTGTGGCCATTGGCCATAGCCCAAACACGGCGATTTTCGACGGTCAGTTAGCGCTTGAGAATGGCTATATCAAGGTGCAGTCAGGACTGCACGGCAATGCCACCCAGACCAGTATTCCGGGTGTGTTTGCCGCGGGTGACGTGATGGATCATATCTATCGCCAGGCCATTACCTCTGCGGGTACTGGCTGTATGGCTGCCTTAGATGCAGAGCGTTATCTTGATGGTCTGGTTAAGAACGATAAGTAAGTTGTTAATAACCTGATCTTAATTGTTTGAGGCGACTGTTTTTCAGTCGCCTTTTTTATTATCACCATGCTAAATTCATGCGCCAGGCGTGAGGGACTTGCCTCATTTCATTTGTCTTCGCCACAGTGGGTTTCGCATGAACAAATCGCGGCAGCAGCACCTTACCCGTTGGCTTCGTCAACAGCGCCATCATGCCGGTCCCTGGCTACGACTTGCCTCACTCTTAGGTTCAGCAGGCGCACTACTGATTATCATGCAGGCCTGGCTGCTGGCTTCGTTACTGCAGGCACTTATTGTCGAGCAGCAAGCGCCGCAATCCCTCCTGCCCCGCTTTATGTTACTGCTGTTGTGCTTTGTGCTGCGCGCGGTGCTGAACTATGCCCGCGAGCAGGCAGGCTTTCGGGCCGGTCAGGCCATCCGCCAGGCACTGCGTAAACAGGTGTTGGATCGTTTATCCGATCTGGGGCCCGCCTGGATACAGGGCAAACCCGCAGGCAGTTGGGCAACACTGCTTCTGGAACAAACCGAAGATATGCAGGCGTACTATGCGCGCTATCTGCCGCAGATGACGCTGGCAGCGGTAATCCCTTGCTGCATTCTGATTACCCTGTTCCCCCTGAACTGGGCCGCCGGATTGATTCTGCTGGCTACGGCACCGCTGATTCCGCTCTTTATGGCGATGGTGGGCATGGGCGCGGCCGATGCTAATCGCCGCAACTTCCTGGCCCTGGCACGCCTGAGCGGTGACTTCCTTGATCGCTTACGCGGGCGGGAAACGCTGCGGCTGTTTCACCGGGCTGATGCAGAGAAGCAGGCAATTGCCGCCACGACGACAGATTTTCGTCAACGGACGATGGAGGTTTTACGCCTGGCCTTTCTCTCCTCCTCAGTGCTGGAGTTTTTTGCCTCATTAGCCATCGCCGTAGTGGCGGTTTATTTTGGTTTCTCGTATCTGGGCGAGCTGCATTTTGGCGATTATGGTAAAGGCGTCACGCTGTTTGCCGGTTTCCTGGTGTTGATTCTGGCCCCCGAATTCTTTCAACCTCTGCGCGATCTTGGCACCTTCTATCACGCTAAGGCACAGGCAATCGGCGGGGCCGATGCCCTTGAGCGGTTTATGCAGGACACTCCGTCGTCAGACAGGGCCTCAGGTAATGTCGCGTTTAGCGCCACTTCGCCGCTGGAGCTGGTTGCTGACAATCTTGTGGTCTGCGCCCCCGGCGGCAAGGTTCTGTGCGGCCCTCTACATTTCACCCTACGGGCAAGCGGGCGCGTGGCGCTGGTCGGCAAAAGCGGTGCAGGCAAAACCGCGCTGTTAAATGCCCTGCTGGGGTTTTTACCCTATGAAGGGTCGCTCAAAGCCAATGGCATTGAGCTTCGCGACATAGCACGACGCGACTGGCATCGGCATCTTGCCTGGGTGGGACAAAACCCACAGTTACCGGCCGCAACGTTGCGTGAAAATATCGTCATGGACGCGCCCCTGGATATGGAAAGACTGGACAGGTTAACCGCCGCCTGTGGCATCAACGAATTCCTCCCCCGGATGCCTGAAGGGCTGGATACCGCGCCTGGCGATGCGAGTAACGCGTTGTCCGTCGGACAAGCACAGCGTATTGCGGTAGCGCGAGCGCTGTACAAACCGGCTCAGCTATTGCTACTGGATGAGCCTGCCGCCAGCCTGGATGCACTCAGTGAACATCACGTTATGCTGGCGTTAAATCAGGCCGCGACGCAGCAAACCACCCTGATGATTACGCATCAGATTGATTCGCTGCAAGACTGGGATGAAATCTGGCTCATGGAGGAAGGAAAACTGGTGCAGCAGGGCCACTGGCAGCAACTTACCTCACAGCCTGGGCCGTTCCGTGAATTGCTGCGACATCGTCAACAGGAGTGCATCTGATGTCTGCTCTGCGTCCTTTTATACGATTGTGGCTGCGTCATCCCTTCCGGCTGACGCTGGGAATGATTCTGGCCATCGTCACGCTGTTAGCCAGCATTGGCTTGCTGACCTTATCCGGGTGGTTTCTGGCGGCCTCGTCTGTCGCTGGCGTTGCGGGACTGTACAGTTTTAACTATATGCTTCCCGCCGCAGGTGTGCGCGGCGCGGCAATTATCCGCACGGCGGCCCGTTACTTTGAACGGCTGGTCACTCACGACGCGACGTTTCGGGTGTTAGAACATTTACGCATTTTCACCTTCAGCCGTTTGATTTCGCTGGCCCCCGCTCAGCTTGCAGCCTTTCGTCAAGCGGATCTGCTCAACCGCTTTGTCGGTGATGTCGACACGCTGGATCATCTCTATCTGCGGGTAATCTCACCGCTGCTGGGTGCGTTTATCGTCATTGTGGTGGTGACGGTCGGTTTAAGTCTGATTGACCTGCAGCTGGCTCTCACCCTGGGCGGTGCCCTGCTCGCCCTGCTCTGCATCTTGCCACCGCTCTTTTACCGCCTGGGCGCACCGGCGGGCGTTGCGATTACCCGTCAGCGTTCGCACTGGCGCGTGCAGTTAATGCACTGGCTGGCAGGTCAGGCTGAACTGACGTTATATGGTAATGCTGCAGTCTGGCGCACCAGACTCGACAGCAGTGAACAACAGTGGCAGGAAGCACAGCGTCAACAAGAACGTTTACAGGCGCTGGCGCAAAGTCTGTTACTGATATGCAGCGGCATGACGGTTACTGCGCTGCTCTGGCTCAGCGCAGAGAGCATTGCGCAGCAGCAACTTCCCGGGCCATTCATTGCGCTGGTGGTATTTTGTGCTCTGGCCGCTTTTGAAGCCCTGGCCCCGGTCGCGGGCGCATTTTTGCCACTGTCTCAGGTGATAACGGCGGCCCAACGCGTCAATGAAATTATCGAACAAACACCGGCGATTGTTTTTCCCTCTAAAACCGTTATCCCTTCTGGTGCATTACACGTAAGCCTACAGGCGCTTGATTTTTGCTATCCGGGACGCCCTGAAAAAGTGTTGAATCAGTTTTCATTAAGCATTGAGGCGGGAGAACACGTTGCGCTGCTCGGACCGACCGGCTGTGGAAAATCGACATTGCTTGGGCTGCTTACGCGCGCCTGGGATAGTCAGCAAGGTGAGATTAGGTTAAACGCAGTTCCCCTTACTGAGTGGGATGAGGCGCAACTCCGGCAACGCATCAGCGTTGTCACCCAGCGTGTTCATCTGTTCAGCCAGACCCTGCGTGACAATTTATTGCTGGCCTGCCCCAACGCCAGCGACGAAACCCTGACTGCGGCATTAATGCAGACTGGTCTGCAGACCCTGCTGGATAACGAGGAAGGATTAAATGCCTGGCTGGGCGAAGGCGGTCGTCCGCTGTCTGGGGGCGAACTGCGACGTCTGGCGCTTGCCCGTGCCCTGCTGCATAACGGCGACCTGTGGCTATTGGATGAGCCAACGGAAGGCCTTGATGCGGCGACCGAGCAGCATATTCTCGCCTTGCTGCAGCAGCTTACGGCAGGCAAAACCGTCATTATGGTCACTCACCGTCTGACAGGCCTGGCGCAGATGGACAGAATTTGCCTTATGGACAGCGGCCGAATCATTGAGCAGGGAAATCATTCCGAATTAGTCGCAAAAGGTGGACGTTACTGGCGTTTCCAGCAACGCTTTGCGTTATAGTTTCGTGCAAAAGCTGATGGATAACGTAACGCGATGAGACTGGTTCAACTGTCACGGGAATCGTTGCTCTTTCCTCCCCCGGAAATGGCCCTGCGCGAGCCCAATGGTCTGCTGGCCATGGGCGGCGATCTTTCGCCTGCCCGTCTGCTCAGCGCCTATCAGCAAGGTATTTTCCCCTGGTTTTCGCCGGGCGATCCAATTCTGTGGTGGTCACCCGATCCCCGTGCGGTGTTGATCCCTGAACATTTTCATCTTAGCCGCAGTATGAAACGCTTTCATCAGCAATCGCCTTATCGCGTCACCATGAACGAAGCCTTTGCTGATGTCGTTGAGGGCTGTGCCGTGGGCCGCGAAGAAGGAACCTGGATCACCTTTGAAGTGAAACGCGCATGGCTGAAACTCTATGAGCTGGGCCATGCTCACTCCATTGAAGTCTGGCGCGGGCAACAGCTGGCAGGCGGCATGTACGGGCTGGCACTGGGCCAGATATTTTGTGGTGAATCCATGTTCAGCCTGCAAACCAATGCTTCAAAAACCGCACTATGGGTTTTTTGTCAGCATTTCATTAAGCACAAAGGACGCCTGGTGGATTGTCAGATACTTAATCCCCATACGGCATCGTTGGGCGCGGTCGAAATCCCGCGTGAGGCTTACCTGGAATCGGTAAAAAACCTGTCATCTCAACCCGTTGACAGCGGCTGCTGGCTCAACCAGACCCTTTTTTAAAGCTCGCGCAGATGTTTTGCACACACAAAGTCGGTTAAGTGCTATAATAGCGGCGTTTGGTATGTCGTCCGCGCTTGAATTTCAAGCCGGAATTGCCAGGCTGGGAATCTCATCGCACTCTCGGGACTGTTTCAATCGTGCGCGTGTTACCGGTTGATTCAGATTCTTAGCCCGCTAATCCCCCGCAGACGTCACATAAACAACCTAATTTAACCGACATGCTCGCGTTATAAGCGAAGCACGGCGATGCGTTGGCTTTATTGCCGACGGTTCTTTACATAACTCGTTGAATTGGGCATTATCTTGCCGGTTCAACTGAAAGGTAGTACACCCAGAGGATTCGATGGCCAAAGAAGACAATATTGAAATGCAAGGTACCGTACTGGATACGTTACCTAACACCATGTTCCGCGTAGAACTTGAGAACGGACACGTGGTTACCGCTCATATCTCCGGTAAAATGCGTAAAAACTACATCCGCATCCTGACGGGCGACAAAGTGACTGTCGAGCTGACCCCGTACGACCTGAGCAAAGGCCGCATTGTCTTCCGTAGTCGCTGAGTTGCGTTGATGCTATTGCCTCCAGCCGAGGCAATAAAAAAAAGGCCGGATATTATATTATCCGGCCTTTTCTCTTTCCGTCACACAGTGCTTAGTGCACAGTGCCTTCCGCTTTACGTTTTTGCGCACTCAGGAAGTGATAGGTTAACTGGCCTTTCTCTTTATCCAGTGCAACCGATACTGAACCCCCTTCCACCAGCGAACCAAACAGCAGTTCATTGGCCAACGGTTTCTTCAGGCTTTCCTGAACGGTACGCGCCATTGGACGTGCACCCATCGCTTTGTCGTAGCCTTTCTCTGCCAGCCAGTCACGCGCTTCATCACTGACCTCAAGTGAAACGCCTTTAGCATCCAGTTGGGCCTGCAGTTCAACGATAAACTTGTCCACCACCTGATGAATGACTTCGGCCGACAAGTGGCTGAACCAGATAATGTTGTCCAGACGGTTACGGAATTCAGGCGTAAAGATTTTTTTAATCTCTTCCATTGCGTCAGTGCTGTTGTCCTGATGAATCAGGCCAATAGATTTACGCTCGGTTTCGCGCACGCCAGCATTGGTTGTCATCACCAGTACCACGTTGCGGAAATCCGCCTTGCGACCGTTGTTGTCGGTCAACATGCCGTTATCCATTACCTGCAGCAACAGGTTAAACACATCCGGATGCGCTTTCTCAATCTCATCCAGCAGTACGACAGCATGAGGATGTTTGATCACCGCATCAGTCAGCAGACCACCCTGATCAAAGCCAACATAGCCCGGAGGCGCACCAATCAGGCGGCTGACGGTGTGACGCTCCATGTACTCGGACATGTCAAAACGCAGCAGTTCAATCCCCAGCGCTTTCGCCAGCTGAACGGTAACTTCGGTTTTACCGACGCCCGTTGGACCAGCAAACAGGAATGAACCCACCGGTTTGCGATCCTGTCCCAGACCCGCACGGCTCATCTTGATCGCTTCGGTCAAGGCTTCAATGGCATTATCCTGACCAAACACCAGCATTTTCAGGCGGTCGCCCAGGTTTTTCAGCGTATCGCGATCGGTGGCGGACACGCTCTGCTCCGGAATACGCGCGATACGCGCGACCACGGTTTCAATATCAGCCACATTTACGGTTTTCTTGCGTTTGCTGGCTGGCATCAGGCGTGCACGGGCACCCGCTTCATCGATAACGTCAATGGCTTTATCCGGCAGATGGCGATCGTTGATATATTTCACCGCCAGTTCGACTGCCGCACGCACGGCTTTCGCGGTGTAACGAACGTCATGGTGCGCTTCATATTTGGTTTTCAGGCCGTTAAGAATCTGTACCGTTTCTTCTACCGACGGCTCGGTAATGTCGATTTTCTGGAAACGGCGCGCCAGGGCGCGATCTTTTTCAAAGATGTTGCTGAATTCCTGATAGGTCGTGGAACCCATCACGCGGATTTTACCGCTAGAGAGCAGTGGTTTAATCAGGTTGGCGGCATCGACCTGCCCACCCGATGCGGCACCCGCACCGATAATGGTGTGAATCTCATCAATAAACAGGATGCTGCTGTTATCCTGCTCCAGCTGTTTTAACAGGGCTTTGAAACGTTTCTCAAAGTCGCCACGGTACTTGGTACCCGCCAGCAGAGAGCCGATATCCAGAGAGTAGATAGTGCAGTCCTTCATCACCTCAGGCACGTCACCCTGCACAATGCGCCAGGCTAAACCTTCCGCAATGGCCGTTTTACCGACACCGGATTCCCCCACCAGCAGCGGGTTATTTTTACGGCGACGGCACAGAACCTGAATAGTGCGTTCCAGCTCTTTGTCGCGACCGATCAGCGGGTCAATTCCGCCAACGCGAGCAAGCTGATTAAGATTGGTGGTGAAGTTTTCCATACGTTCCTCCCCGCCTGCTTGCTCTTCGTTAACCGGGTTTTCAGCACCAGGTGCCTGGCCAGGTTCGTCTTTACGCGTGCCGTGAGAGATGAAATTCACCACATCAAGGCGGCTGACTTCGTGTTTGCGCAGCAGGTAAGCCGCTTGCGACTCTTGCTCGCTGAAAATGGCAACCAGTACGTTCGCACCGGTAACTTCACTGCGTCCGGATGACTGAACATGGAAAACCGCACGCTGTAGTACACGTTGGAAGCTGAGCGTCGGTTGCGTATCACGCTCTTCTTCGCTGGCAGGCAGCACAGGCGTGGTCTGTTCAATGAAGGCTTCGAGTTCCTGCCGTAGAGCCACAATGTCCACCGTACAGGCTTCCAGTGCCTCTCTGGCCGACGGGTTACTGAGCAACGCCAGTAACAGATGCTCGACGGTCATAAACTCATGACGGTGCTCACGCGCTCTGGCGAAAGCCATGTTTAAACTGAGTTCCAGTTCTTGATTGAGCATTAGGCACCTCCTCCAGTTAATCGCTCTGACCTGCTTCCTGTATGGAGAGAGGCTCAGGCTTTTTCAAGCGTACACAGCAACGGATGATGATTGTCCCGCGCGTAATTATTCACCTGCGCCGCTTTGGTCTCAGCGACCTCTGCGGTAAATACACCACAGATTGCTTTACCGTGGTAGTGAACTTTCAGCATCAGTTGCGTTGCACGTTCAATATCATAAGAAAAGAACTTTTGCAGAACGTCAATAACAAATTCCATAGGTGTATAATCGTCATTATTCAGAATGACTTTATACATGGAAGGCGGTTTTAACCCTTCGCGTACTTTTTCGTCGGCTAAGTGTTCAAAATTTAGCCAGTCATTTGTGTTTGCCATAGTGTTCCGTTGTGATTCTGTACATCGTCATCAAATCCAGGGTCATCTGTAGAGTTTAACACGTGTGTCAAGTGCACTGTCGCTAATGCATTCTCAGGCAAAAAACCCTGCACGCGACCTGTATCACAAAATTTCAAATAGCGTTAACTACCTCAAATTTTGATGATTTTTTCCCCACGTTGCCCGGTGCTTTGCTTGACGACCGTGGCAGTTTCTCTACATTCTACCTTCATAAGCTGATTGAGTTTTAATCAAACCCGACTCACGGCTTCAGTGACCTCACCTACTTATAAAATGTCTTGCGAGGGAAGTAAAAGCATGGAGACAGGTACCGTTAAATGGTTCAATAACGCCAAAGGTTTCGGCTTTATCTGTCCAATCGGGGGCGGAGAAGATATCTTCGCACACTACTCAACGATACAGATGGATGGTTACAGAACGCTAAAAGCGGGCCAGCAGGTTCATTTTGACGTTCATCAAGGCCCTAAAGGCAACCATGCCAGTCTGATTGTACCTGTTGAAGTGCAACAGGCCGTAGCCTGAGATCCCCCCAACGTTGGACCGCTCCGTCAACAATGCCAGCCTGCCGCGCTGGCATTTTTACGCTGTAACCCCTATCCCGCTTTGCCCTGCGCCAGGGTAATCACCTGGGAAAACATCTCCCGCAGGCGTTCCGGGATTGCCTCGCTGCCGCGTTCGGCTGCTGCCATAGCGACCGTGATAGCCAGTTCAGGTTTTGATGTACGATGAATAGCTTTGGTAATAATACGCCTGGGATTAACAGGTACGTTTAACGGCAGGTGCGCTGCCTCATGATACACATCACTAAAGCCATGTTGATAAAGGAACTGCTCCATATCCGCCGCCGGGAGCTGCGTCAGGTGATGCTTCTCGACATCATGAGGCTGGAGCTGGCTGCGCGCCGTGGCTGCATATTTTTTCCCTGCCATATCCCCGTCAGTCAGCACATGCCAGGCAATGCCCATACGTCGGGCAAATTTTAACAACGGTTTTAGCCCGGACTGTGCAAACTCAATGACTTTAATTCCTTCAGCGGCGAAGTGAAAACCGCATTGTCGCGCCATTTCGTTGATGATCCAGACTTCGGTTTCACCTTCAACCAGAAGCCAGCAGCGGGCAAACAGGGCTGAAGGCCGGTTGACTTTGATATGGAAGCCGATGCGGCGGCTCTCTTCCGCACTCAGCCCTTCGGGACCAATGCGCCATGCGGCCACGCGCGTTGGCTCACGCACCAATCGGCAAACGTTCTCCACCGCGACCTGAGAAAGCAGCTCTCCAGAATTGGTCGTCGCAATCTTCTGTAACGGGAGCAACGTGAGAAGGTTCCATGCTACGGATAACATGATGGGATGCAGCCGGGTTTCCGGATCTTCAATCAGCAACAACGGCCGGGCGCCCGGTGCCAAAGGTTCGCTTCCTCGCGCCTGGACCAGCAAGCTAAACATGCGCAATAAAATAAGTTGGCGGCTGCGGACGTCCGTGGCGGCAATCAGATGATTCAGTTGGTCCAGTGAACGCCAGCCCTGAATACCGTCACGTGATTGTGGATCGACGCGGTGCATCTGTCCGCCATTCTCAGGATGCTGGACCAGAAAGTAGTGTTCCATCAACTGCTGCATGGTCTGTAATCCCTGACGCAGCATGTCATTACTCAATTGCTGTGGATGCTGTTCCAGATCCCGAGTCAGTTTATCCAGCTCTTTCGCCAGTTGATTCAGGGTGGACAGACGAGCATCAATACCGCTTTCGACCGGGCGAACACGTCGGCTAAAACGTGCATCGCGCAGCCGTAATACTGGATTCATGCGCAGCAGATAACTTATCGCCGCCGCACTTCCCTCTTCCGCTAGCACATGACCATGGCTATCGATAAAGCGCCGTGTTGAGGTGATCTGGCCGTCACGTCGCCGGGCGTGCACGCTGTAACTCAGTCGGCGTTGTCCCTGTTCGGCGGGTTGCCAGAACGGCTGTAGCAGGTCGCTGTTTTCCGCGTCGTCATCCCTGAAGTGGAAAACGACCGACAGGCGATGAACCCGATCGTCGACCTCGCCCGGCGTAAAGTGAAAATCGTCAGGAGAAAACACATACTCACGCGAGTGGGGCGACAGCAGCAGGCTGAGCGCGTCCAGCAAACTGGATTTACCCCAGGCGTTTTCGCCAATCAGCAGGTTTATACGCGTCAGGGGTAAAGAGAGCTGATTAATGCCGCGAAATCCCCGGATATCGATATGTTCCAGAATCATAGCGTTTTTATCCTCTTTGTTGTCCGCAGAATGAAGCGGCTTCATCAGGCGGTCAAGTCACTTTGTTGCAAGGGTTTACTCACCTGGGCTTTTTCGCTAGCGTGTCGAGACTTTCGACATGGACGAACCGATCAATATGTATTCCGGACTCTTAATTATCCTGTTGCCCCTGCTGGCAGGCTGGCTGTTACCGCTTCGACACATGACGTTTCTCAAGGCCGTCAACCGACTGTTAGGCTGGATGGTCTACGTCATTCTGTTTTTTATGGGCATCAGCCTGGCCTTTCTCGATAATCTCAGCAGCAATCTGCTTACGGTGTTTTATACCGCGGCCGTAACAGCGACATGCATTCTGCTATGTAACCTGCTGGCGTTGCATTGGCTGGAGCAACGGCTGCCCTGGCAGCACAGTCACAAACAGCAAAAGCTTCCTTCACGTCTGCATATGGCGCTGGAATCACTCACGTTATGTGGTGTGGTTGTCGTAGGTTTTGCGTTGGGCCTGACCCAATGGCCCTGGCTGCATCATGCCGCCGCCGCCAGTGAATATGCATTAATCTTTCTGCTCCTGCTGGTGGGCATTCAACTGCGCGGTAGTGGGATGACGTTGCGCCAGATGGTCTTAAACCGTCGTGGCATGATGGTCGCGCTCGCGGTGCTGATCAGTGCGCTGCTGGGGGGAATGATCGCGGCTCTGGTACTGGGACTGCCGCTGAAAACCGGGCTGGCCCTGGCCAGCGGCTTCGGCTGGTACTCTTTATCGGGGATTCTGATGACGGAAGCCTTCGGCCCGGTAATTGGCAGCGCCGCCTTCTTCAACGATCTGCTGCGAGAGCTTATCGCGATTATGTTGATCCCTGTGCTGATCGCCCGTCACCGCAGCACTGCACTGGGGTTATGCGGCGCAACCTCTATGGATTTTACCTTACCGGTTTTGCAACGGGCAGGCGGTACAGAAATCGTCCCAGCCGCGATTGTGCACGGCTTTGTCATGAGCCTGCTGGCACCGGTACTCATCGCCCTGTTCTCCGCCTGACCGCCCAATTCAACTTTTGATGCAATTTTTTACGGTTGAGTTGAATCAGCGTCGTCTACGCTTCTTTGAGTTGTTTGATTCTGCTATCCCCTGGATGGCGACGGATTACCAAGGAGAAGAAGATGAAACAAACCGTAGCGGCGCTGGTGGCCAAAACCCTGGAAAACGCCGGCGTAAAACGTATTTGGGGCGTCACAGGTGACTCACTAAACGGCCTGAGTGACAGTCTGAACCGAATGGGCACCATTGAGTGGATGCCAACCCGACATGAAGAAGTGGCTGCCTTCTCGGCAGGCGCAGAAGCGCACGCCAGTGGCGAACTGGCGGTGTGCGCCGGCTCCTGTGGTCCCGGTAACCTGCATTTAATTAACGGGCTTTTTGACTGCCACCGCAACCGGGTGCCCGTACTGGCGATTGCCGCGCATATTCCCTCCAGCGAAATCGGCAGTGGTTACTTTCAGGAAACCCATCCTCAGGAGCTGTTCCGCGAATGTAGCCACTACTGCGAACTGGTGTCGAATCCCGAGCAACTGCCACAGGTGCTGGGCATTGCCATGCGGAAAGCCATTCTGAATCGCGGCGTATCCTTGATTGTGCTGCCCGGTGATGTGGCGCTGCAGCCAGCACCGGAATCCGCACGCGCAGACTGGTATCCGCCGCAGTTGCCGGTCGTGCTACCGTCCGCCGATGAGCTGTCTACCCTGGCGCAAACCCTGAACGGCGCGACCAATATTACGCTGATGTGCGGCAGTGGTTGTGCGGGTGCACATCGTGAAGTCGTCGAGTTGGCGGCGATGCTGAAAGCGCCAGTTGTGCATGCGCTTCGCGGTAAAGAGCACATCGAATACGACAATCCCTATGATGTCGGCATGACCGGGCTGATTGGTTTCTCCTCGGGCTTTCATGCCATGATGAATGCGGATACCCTGGTGCTGCTTGGCACCCAGTTCCCCTACCGCGCTTTCTACCCTGAAAAAGCGAAAATCATTCAAATCGATATTAACCCCGGCAGCCTGGGCTCGCACTGCCATGTGGATCAGGCCTATATCGGCGATGTCAAAACCACGCTGCGTGCTCTGCTGCCCAAACTGCAGGTCAAAACCGAGCAGCGTCACCTGGACAGTGCACTGAAGCATTATGCCGAGGCGCGTAAAGATCTGGATTCGCTGGCAACAGCCAATGATGACCAGCCGATTCATCCGCAATATGTGGCACAGCAAATCAGTGAGCTCGCCGCCGACGACGCGATTTTCACCTGCGATGTGGGAACCCCAACCGTGTGGGCAGCACGCTATTTGAAAATGAACGGCAAACGCCGCCTGCTGGGTTCCTTTAACCACGGTTCAATGGCAAACGCGATGCCACAGGCGATGGGCGCACAGTCACTTAACCGTGACCGCCAGGTCGTGGCGCTATGCGGCGACGGCGGATTCAGTATGCTGATGGGCGATTTCCTGACTGTTGCCCAGTTGAAGTTGCCGGTAAAACTGGTGATTTTCAACAACAGCTCTTTGGGCTTTGTCGCCATGGAAATGAAAGCGGGCGGTTACCTCACCGATGGCACCGACCTGCACAATCCTGATTTTGCCGCCATTGCTCAGGCCTGCGGCGTGAAAGGCATTCGGGTGGAGAAAGCCTCCGAGCTGAATGGCGCGCTGGAACAGGCCTTTGCTCACGATGGCCCGGTTCTGGTGGATGTGATTACCGCGAAAGAGGAACTGGCGATGCCGCCAGAGATTAAGCTGGAGCAGGCCAAAGGGTTCAGCCTGTACATGTTGCGCGCCATCATAAACGGTCGCGGTGACGAAGTACTTGAACTGGCAAAAACTAACTGGCTGCGGTAAAACAGATGGATGTTACAGGCGGGCTCTCCGCCCGCCTGACTTTCCGCTGCCCAGGAGCACAATGTGATTGATCTACGCAGTGATACCGTAACCCGTCCCAGCGCTGCCATGTTACAGGCGATGATGACGGCTGAAACCGGCGATGACGTTTATCGGGACGATCCCACCGTTAACGCACTTGAAGCCGAAGCGGCACGACTGAGCGGCAAAGCCGCAGCGCTGTTTTTGCCAACCGGTACGCAGGCCAACCTGGTGGCGTTAATGAGCCACTGCCAGCGTGGTGAAGAGTACATTGTGGGCCAGCAGGCACATAACTATAAGTACGAAGCGGGCGGCGCAGCGGTGCTGGGAAGCATTCAACCCCAGCCCATTCTGGCTGCCGCCGATGGCAGCTTGCCGCTGGATGTGGTGGCCGAATTTATCAAACCCGACGATATCCATTTTGCGCCCACCCGACTGCTTAGCCTTGAGAACACCCATCATGGTAAAGCCCTGCCTGCAGCCTATCTGGAGCAGGCGTGGCATTTCACCCGCGAGCATAAGCTGGCGCTGCACATTGACGGGGCGCGTATTTTTAATGCCGTCGTGGCGCAACAAACTACCCTTGAAAATCTTGCCCGTTATTGCGATACGTTAACCATCTGCTTGTCGAAAGGCCTGGGCGCGCCCGTGGGTTCGCTGCTCTGTGGCGATGCGGATTATATTGAACGTGCGCGCCGCTGGCGCAAGATGACAGGCGGCGGTATGCGCCAGGCTGGCGTGCTGGCCGCGGCTGGGCTGTATGCGCTGCAACACAACGTTGCGCGTTTGCAGACCGATCACGAGAATGCCGCCTGGCTGGGACAGGAGTTGCAGAAAATCGGCGTCGAGGTGACCGAGCAGCAGACAAATATGCTGTTCGTGCGCGTGCCGTCAGACCAGGTTAACGCGCTGGGCCAGTGGATGAAATCCCATGATGTCCTGATGAGCGTTGGTCCCGTCACCCGAATCGTCACCCATCTGGATGCTGAGCGCCCGGTGCTGGAAAAGGTACTGGCCTACTGGCGGGCGTTTTTAGCGCAGCATCGTCCCGATGCCGCCGTCAACACATCTACCCTGTCGGCGTCCCCTTACGCGGGTCGCTAGATCGGAAGCGCAGTAACCGCCGGTTATTGCGCTTCCCCATATTTTTCCAGCAGCGCCTCCGCAATCGCCAGCGTTTCAGCATCCGCGAACCCCTGATAGTGAGCAGGACGGAAATGCATCTGAAAAGCCGCAATCAGGTTCTGTTGCTCACGCGCCGTCATTCCTTCAGTTACCTGATAGCCGTAACGCTGCAAACGATCAAGCAGGAGGGGAACCGGAACGGCTGCTTCACGATCTTGCCCGGCTAAGTAAAAAGCGACGCGTTGCGGATCGGGCCATGCCCCGATGCCCTGTTCAGCCAGCTGCTGCCACGGAAACTGCGGGCCTGGGTCCTGTTTACGCTGAGGGGCGATATCACTGTGGCCCACGATATTTTCTGGCGCAATACCATAACGCCGGGTGATGTCGTTGATAAGGGCGATGAGGGCGCGGATTTGCCCAGGCGGAAAAGCTTGCCACGTCAGCCCGGTGAGCGTCCGGCGATAGCCGTTATTGACCAGCTCGATACCGACGGATGTGTCATTGATGCGGGTTGCGCCGCGCCAGAAACTTGGCCCGGCGTGCCAGGCCAGATCCGTCTCCGGTACCAGTTGCCAGATAATGCCCTGGCCCTTACGCTGCGGCGGCTGGCGGGGAATAAGATAATGGACGCTGACCTCACGATCGGTCAGCGTCGCCAGAGAAGAGGAAAAATCCTCGGCGGTATAATGTATCACCACCACTTTAACCCGTGGTCGCGCGCCCTGAGCAGGGTGACGCAGATCGACCCAGTAGCCTGGTCGCGATTCTATGCCCGACTGACAGCCCACCAGCAGCCAGACCGTCAACAGCAGCAGCAGCCGTTTCAACGAATAATAACCGCCGTGCCCGTCACGCTCACCATCAGCATACTGCTGTCTTTACCCACGGTTTCGTAATCGATATCTATGCCGACCACCGCATTGGCCCCCAGCGCGTTGGCCTGCTCTTCCAGCTCTTTGAATGCGATCTCCCGCGCCTTGCGCAGTTCTTTTTCATAAGCGCCCGAGCGGCCGCCAACGATATCGCGGATACCGGCGAAAAAATCGCGGAAAATGTTAGCACCGAGAATCGCTTCCCCGGTCACCACGCCACAGTAATCCGTAATACTGTGGCCTTCCAGCGTGGGCGTCGTCGAAAATTTCATCCTGTTCTCCCGTTGCGTAAACCGACCAAAGGCTCTTTCACCTAAAAGCAGAACTATACTCTATGTTAAAAAGGCACCTTGCCAGAGAACAATAAGGAAATCGAGATGAGAAACAAAGGTTTTGCGCTTTTGCTCCCGGCCGCGCTACTGCTGAGTGCCTGTACGACAGTAGAGCCGGTAACCAAGGATAATGGCCCACGAACCGCCCCTTGCATTGAAGGCGGCCCGGATACCGTGGCACAAAAGTTCTATGATATGCGGATTGAACATCCTACCTCCGGTCTGCCTGATAGCACGACACTGGCAAACTATCGTCCCTACCTGAGCGAAGGGCTTTATCATTCGCTTCAGGAAGCGAGTCAAAGCCAAAATGCCGCCAAATGGCGCAACGGCGATGTGTTCTCCAGCCTTGCTCAGGGGCCCGCTCAGGCTGACGTTGCCGATGCATCAACCATCCCGAACCGGGATGCCCGCAATATTCCGCTACGGGTAAAAATGAGCCGCGACAATAAGCAGTGGCAGGATGAAGTGCTGATGATCCACCAGGGCAGTTGCTGGGTGGTGGACGATGTGCGCTATGTCGCAGAGGGATCGCATCCCGAAGGCGGTTCGCTGAGCCAGATGCTTGAAAAGGCGAAAAAATAAACCCTGTTCGTTCTCACGTCTGATTCACTTTAACGTCTGAAAGCGCCGGCCTGAAGGCCGTGCGTTTTCAGACGGCATCCTGTCTGCTTTCCAGAAACGCCTGCCGGTCACCTCACAACATCTTGTGCTAATCTTTTGGGTGTTTACCGCTTATTCGTAAATTTTAAGCCACCTTAATTGCATAACTATTTTGGTGACGTTAAAATCCGCAAAACTAATAGCTATTCAAAATTGGCGCATGAGTATTCAACTAAACGCGATTAATTGTTTCTACGGTGCTCATCAGGCGCTGTTTGATATCAACCTGGACTGTCCGCAGGGCGAAACGCTGGTGCTGCTTGGCCCAAGCGGCGCAGGCAAAAGCTCGCTGTTGCGTGTGCTGAATCTGCTTGAGCATCCCCGCTCCGGTCAGTTGCACATTGCAGGTAATGATTTCGACTTCAGCAAAACCCCTTCTGAGGCCGCGATACGTGAACTGCGTCAAAACGTGGGAATGGTTTTCCAGCAGTACAATCTCTGGCCGCACCTGACCGTGCTGCAAAACCTGATGGAAGCCCCCTGCCGTGTACTGGGTTTAAGCAAAGCCGATGCCCGGGCCAGAGCCGACAAACTGCTCGATCGCCTGCGTCTCACCAGCTACAGCGACCGCTTTCCTCTGCACCTTTCTGGTGGACAGCAGCAGCGCGTTGCCATTGCCCGCGCGCTGATGATGGAGCCGCAGGTGCTGTTATTTGATGAACCTACCGCCGCGCTGGATCCCGAGATCACCGCACAGATCGTCAGTATCATTCGCGAACTGGCGCAGACCCAGATTACTCAGGTGATCGTCACCCATGAAGTGGAAGTGGCACGTAAAACGGCCAGCCGCGTGGTGTACATGGAAAACGGTCACATTGTGGAACAGGGCGATGCCAGCCGCTTTACACAGCCGCAAACCGAGGCGTTTGCACACTATCTTTCGCACTAAGTCAGGATGCTAACAATGAAAAAAGTCGTACTTGCTGCACTGCTTGCCGGATTAAGCCTGAGCGCTTCCGCTGCCGAAACCATTCGTATTGCTACCGAGGCTTCCTATCCTCCTTTTGAGTTTGTTGATGCGAATAACAAAATTCAGGGCTTTGATGTCGATCTGGCTAATGCGCTGTGTAAAGAGATGGATGCGACCTGTACGTTCACTAATCAGGCGTTCGACAGCCTGATCCCCAGCCTGAAATTTCGCCGTTTTGATGCGGTGATGGCCGGCATGGACATTACGCCTGAACGTGAAAAGCAGGTGCTGTTCAGCAAACCTTACTATGACAATTCTGCCACCTTCGTTGCGCAGAAAGGCAAAGTCGCCAGCATTGAAGCGCTGAAAGGCAAGCGCGTTGGCGTACAGAACGGGACGACCCATCAAAAATACCTGACTGATAAGCATTCGGATATTACCGTGGTGCCCTACGACAGCTACCAGAATGCGGTGCTGGATCTGAAAAATGGCCGCATTGATGCCGTTTTTGGCGACAGCGCGGTCGTCAACGAGTGGCTTAAGCAGAACGCAAACCTGGCCCCGGTGGGTGAGAAAGTGACCGATAAAGACTATTTCGGAACCGGTCTGGGCATTGCCGTTCGTCAGGGAAATACTGAGCTGCAAAGCAAATTCAATGCCGCGCTTGATAAAATCAAAGCCGATGGCACCTACAAAACCATCTACAGCAAATGGTTCCAGCAGTAATTTCTGATGAATGAAATAATCCCGCTTGCAAGCGCCGCCGGCATGACCGTCGGCCTTGCTGTTTGTGCCCTCATCGCTGGCCTGGTGCTGGCGATGATTTTTGCCGGCTGGGAGTCGATGCGGCTGAAGCCGCTGGCATGGATCGGTACCGCTCTGGTCACGCTGATACGCGGCCTGCCGGAAATCCTGGTTGTGCTGTTTATCTACTTTGGCGCATCACAGGTGTTACTGACCTTATCTGATGGCGTTGTCCTGAACTTCGGCTTTTTCAGGCTGCCGGTTCAGATGCAGATTGAAAATTTTGACGTCAGCCCGTTTCTCTGTGGCGTGATTGCGCTGGCGATGCTCTATGCCGCCTATGCGTCGCAAACGCTGCGCGGCGCGCTGAAAGCCGTGCCGATTGGGCAGTGGGAATCAGGCCAGGCGCTCGGCATGAAAAAGTCAGCGATTTTTGTCCGCCTGATCATGCCGCAAATGTGGCGTCATGCGTTGCCAGGCCTGGGAAACCAGTGGCTGGTGTTGCTGAAAGATACCGCACTGGTGTCGCTGATTAGCGTTAACGACCTTATGTTGCAGACCAAAAGTATCGCGACCCGAACCCAGGAGCCTTTCACCTGGTTTTTAGTGGCGGCGGCCATTTACCTGCTGATCACGCTGTTCAGTCAGGCCGTGCTGCGTCGAATTGAATTGCGCACTACCCGTTTTGAGCGGGGGGACCGCTGATGCTGCACTATCTACCCGAACTGCTGAAAGGGCTGAATACCAGCCTGAGCTTAACCGCCGCTTCCCTGGTGACCGCGCTGCTGCTGTCGCTGATGTTTACCATCGTGCTGGCCTTGAAAACGCCGCTGTTTTCGCCGCTGGTAAAAGGCTTTATTACCCTGTTTACCGGCACGCCGCTGCTGGTGCAGATCTTCCTGATCTATTACGGGCCGGGGCAGTTTCCCAGCCTGCAAACAGTGCCCTGGTTATGGCACCTGCTGTCACAGCCATGGCTGTGCGCCATGCTGGCGTTGTCACTCAACAGCGCGGCCTATACGACGCAGCTGTTTTACGGTGCCGTTCGGGCGATTCCTGCGGGTCAGTGGCAGTCCTGTGAAGCGCTGGGCATGACGCCCCGGCAAACCCTGCGTATTCTGCTGCCTTATGCGTTTAAGCGCGCGCTGTCCTCCTACTCCAACGAAGTGGTGCTGGTGTTTAAAGGCACATCCCTGGCGTTTACTATTACGCTGATGGAGGTGATGGGGCATGGTCAACTGCTGTATGGCCGAACCTATGACGTCACGGTTTACGCGGCTGCGGGGCTGATTTACCTGTGTGTTAACGGTCTGCTTACCCTCATGATGCGCCTGATTGAGAAACGCGCTTTGGCGTTTGAACGGCGGAATTAATCCTTCGGCAGGGCAACCTGCCTGATTAATTTTATAATCATATTTATTGCATAAAAATTCATTTACTGGCATCGTGTGGCGCATTCACTTGCTGTGTTATTGATGGCTAACGGGAGCCTGTAATGAAAAAATGGATGATTGCCGCCGTACTGGCAAGCCTGGCGGTAAGCGCCCAGGCGGCTGACAAGATTCGCTTCGCCACCTCTGCTACCTACCCTCCTTTTGAATCGCTGAACAGCGACAACCAGATTGTGGGTTTCGACATTGACCTGGCGAAAGCGCTGTGCGCGCAGATGAAAGCGGAATGCTCATTTACTAATACGGCGTTTGACAGCCTGATCCCTTCGCTCAAGTTCCGCCGCTATGACGCCGTCATTGCGGGTATGGACATCACTGCCGAACGCAGCAAGCAGGTTGATTTCACTCAACCCTATTACGCGAACTCCGCCATCGTGATTGCGCCGAAAGGGAAGTTCAGTTCTGTCGATGCGTTGAAAGGTAAACGAATTGGCGTTGAGAATGGTACGACGCACCAGAAATATCTGCAGGACAAGCACCCAGAAATTACAGTCGTGGCGTATGACAGCTATCAGAATGCCATTCTGGATATGAAAAGCGGTCGCCTTGACGGCGTATTTGGTGACAGCGCAGTCGTCAATCAGTGGTTAAAAAGTAACAGCGAACTGGCCAGCGTCGGTGAGCACGTAACGGATGCCGATTACTTTGGTACCGGCCTGGGCATTGCAGTACGCAAAGGTAATGACCCACTGCGCGATAAATTTAATCAGGCTCTGACGGCGTTAAAAGCGAACGGTAGCTGGCAGAAAATTAATCAGAAATGGTTCCCTGAATAAGTATTATGGGCCAGCGGCGTGTTCTGCTGACCGGTTCTGCACTGTCCTCAGTTCAGCAGATTACCTGACTGGCCCACCCAGCCGTTGATGCGTCAGTAGCGTCAGTACTTCAAAATGCGCCGTATGCGGGAACATATCGAACAGCTGTACCTGTGTCACATCGTAATCGCTCAGCCGGGCAATATCCTGCGCCATCGTCTGCGGATTACAGCTTGAATAGAGCACATAGTCAGGCGCCATCGTGCGGAGATAATCACACAGCCCCTTTCCAATCCCCCGGCGCGGCGGATTCACCAGCACCAGCTGCGGCACCGCATCACGCTCAGTGGCAAAGGCGGTGGAATCGAGTGCGGCAAAACTGACGTTATCCAGGCCCAGCATTTGTGCTGAGCGTTGTGCGCAGGCAATGGCTTCAGCACTGATCTCGATCCCGGTCAGCTGTATCTCTGGTGAAGCGCAATGCAGGCCAAATCCTCCCACGCCGCAAAACAGATCCCACATGCTGGTAATCGGCAGCTGACGCACCCAGTCGCGCGCCGTCGCGTACAGCGCACTGGCCACCAGGGGATTGGTCTGGAAAAAACTTTGGGGCCGTATCCATAGCGGAACACCGTTAAAAACGTCGGCCAGCGACTGCGTTGGCGTCAGCGCGATCTCCTCATCCCCTTCCAGAATGGCCATATGCACCGGCTGGATGTTGACTGAAATCACTCTCAGCTGCGGCAACTGCTGCTGTAGCCAGGGCAGTGCGTTTCGCAGTTGCTCCAGCTTGGTGTGCGATCGCAGAACAAAGCGCAGCATCATCCCGCCCTGGGTACTTTCGGTCAGCAGCAAATACTTCAGTTCACCGCGTTGCCGTTCGATGTTGTAAGGGGTTAAGCCTGCGCGCGCGATAAAGGGTTTTAAGCTCGCCAGTACCGGGGAAAAGCTGTCGGGATAGAGCGGACAGGCGCAAAGATCCGTCGCCTCACCGTTACGCTGTACGATACCGAAAATCGGGCGCTCAACGCTGCCGCTCACCACCATCTTTGCCTTATTACGGAATCCTTGCTGGGCCGACGTGACCGGCGGCAGCCAGTGTTTAACCGGAAACACGGCCAGCAGCTGGGTCAGCTGGGACTGTTTCTCATCAAGCTGCTGGGGATAAGGTTTTTCGAGCCACTGGCAAGAGCGGCAACGGTTAGCGTCATAGAGCGCGCAGTGCATGGTAAAGCCTGTGTTAACGGTCGGAAGGGTTGGCGGAGCGCGATTGTATCACCGCTTACGGAAAAATGCGCGGCTGCTGGCGGGGAGAAAAAGCAGCAACAGCACCACCAGATCGGGCAGTTTTTGCAGCAGCGTGCGATGGATAATCTGCAGGTTATTATCCCCTTGAATGCTGAAAATTTCCGGATAGATCCAGCCGGTGGAAGCCATGAGCATATAAAACAGCACCACGATTTGCGCCACCACGAATCCCCAGCGTCCCCGGTTGCTGCCGCGCATCAGGGTAAAAGCACAACGCAGTTCAAATAAGAAAATGACCTGACTGGCGATAAAGATCAGCGTGGAATCCCATGACTGCGCACTGCGGTGCACAAAGTTAGCTATTTCGGCGTAACCCAGCGCATTCGCCAGCATTAACACGCTCAGACAGCGCGTGGCAATAATCGCCACGCCAGCCACCGTGACGGGCACCGGGGCTGAGGGTAAAACAGAGCCGTGCTTAAGGGTTTCCGACATGTCTTTTACTCCACCATGACGATAAAGAGGCTGGATTAACCAGCCTCGTCACAGAATGGCAAAAGTCGGCGGTTTTAGCCACGTTTCGCTTTCTGAATATCGCTTATACGCTGCTTTTCTTCATGCGCCATCACGCGCCAGGCAATAAAGCCCACGATGCCCACGACGAACAGGATCAGGGAAGCCAGCGCGTTAATCTCCGGATTCACCCCACGTCGCACCGTGGCGAAAATAGCCATCGGCAAAGTGGTGGCGCCCGGCCCGGTCACAAAGCTGGCAATCACCAGGTCATCCAGTGACAGCGTAAAGGCCAGCAGCCAGCCCGTCACAATCGCTGGCGCAATCATCGGGACCGTAATCACAAAGAAGACTTTCAACGGCGTCGCGCCCAGATCCATCGCCGCCTCTTCGATAGATCGGTCCAGCTCCCGCAGGCGCGAGTTAATCACCACCGCCACATAAGCGGTACAGAACGTCACGTGTGCCAGCCAGATGGTGAGCGTACCGCGTTCCGTTGGCCAGCCCAGCGCATTCCCTAAGCCGACAAACAGCAGTAACAGCGACAGCCCGGTGATCACATCAGGCATCACCAACGGTGCGGTCAGCATAAAGGCAAAGCCGTTATGACCACGGAAGCGCCCAAACCGCACGATAATCACCGCCGCCATCGTGCCCAGCACCACCGCCATCGAGGCTGAAAGCCCGGCAATGGTCAGGCTCAGCAGCACCGCATCGATCATGGCATTGTCCTGAAACAGCACCCGATACCAGTTGAATGAAAACCCTTCCCAGACCGTCACCAGCTGCGAACTGTTGAAGGAGTAAACCACCAGCAGCAGCATCGGCGCGTAAAGAAACAAAAAGCAGCAGGCTAAAATCGCCGTACGCCAGGGAGAGCGGATCGTTGGCAGATTGTTCATCCCTTCTCTCCCATTTCACGGTTTTGATGTTTGTGGAACCAAATAATCGGCAGAATCAAAATCAGCAAAATGATCACCGCCAGCGCAGAGGCCACAGGCCAGTCACGATTGTTAAAGAACTCCTGCCAAAGAATACGGCCAATCATAATACTGTCCGGACCGCCCAGCAGTTCGGGGATCACGTACTCGCCCACCGCCGGGATAAACACCAGCATGGAACCGGCAATGATACCGCCCTTTGTCAGGGGCACGATCACGCTGAAGAAGGTTTTCAGCGGGCGCGCGCCCAGATCCAGTGAGGCTTCCACCAGCGAATAATCGATTCGCGTCAGCGCGGTATAAATAGGCAGCACCATAAAGGGCAGATAGCAGTAGACAATCCCGATATAGACCGCCGTATTGGTATACAGAATCACTAACGGATGGTCGATCACGCCCGTCCACAACAGAAAACGGTTGAGAATACCGTTGTTGTTCAGCAGTCCCATCCAGGCATAAACCCGCACCAGAAACGACGTCCACGACGGCAGGATCACCAGTAACAGCAGGACAGAACGCATCGAAGGCTTGCTGTGCGCCACGGCCCACGCCAGCGGATAACCAATCAGCAGGCAGATCACGGTGGAGATAGCCGCCACTTTTAACGACTGTAAATAGGCGTCGATATACAGCGGATCGTCGCTCAGCGTGACATAGTTGCCCAGATTCAGCACCAGGCTGAGTTGATCGTCAGCCCAGTTGACCAGTTCGGTATAAGGCGGAATCGCCCGGGCAATATCCGCGAAGCTGATTTTCAAAACAATGAGGAACGGCAGCAGAAAAAAGAGAATCAGCCACAGGTAAGGTAATGCAATGACGAGCTTGCGCCCGTGCTGCATCTTTATGCGCGTTGCCCAGCGCTGCAACGGCGTACCGAGCAGCTTAGCCGGGGCTTTCGTGCGTTGAAAAATCTGGTTCATCGCGCCTCCTTAAACCGTCAATACCACGCAGCTGTCACTGTCCCAACACAGGCGCACTTGATCGCCCCAGGTCGGTAACCCTTTGCGGTAGCGATGTGCATTTTGTAGCTGGGCACTGAGCATCTGGCCACTGTGCAGGCGAACATGGTAAATGGAGAGATCGCCCAGATAGGCAATGTGGACCACCTCACCGTCAGCAAAGTTACAACCATCGGCAGGCACGTCTTCACACAGCATCACTTTTTCAGGGCGCAGGGCGACGTGAACCGGCACGTTATCCACCACCGATACGTCTGAATCGACTTTAAGAGGATGCTTCAGGCCGGGGCTGTCAATCACCAAACCGTCTTCCTGACGTTCGCGCAGCAGGCCTTCAAACACGTTTACCGAGCCGATAAACTCGGCGCTGTAGCGGCTGGTAGGATGCTCGTAAATCTCTTCCGGCTCACCGATCTGCACGAATTTGCCGCGGTTCATGATGGCAATACGCCCTGCCATCGTCATGGCTTCTTCCTGATCGTGCGTCACCATTACACAGGTCGCCCCAACGCGCTCCAGAATGTCCACCACTTCCAGCTGCATGCGGTCGCGTAGCTTTTTGTCCAGCGCCCCCATAGGTTCATCCAGCAGCAGCAGTTTCGGCCGCTTCGCCAGGCTGCGCGCCAGCGCCACGCGCTGACGTTGACCACCCGAAAGCTGGTGCGGTTTGCGTTTGGCAAATTCCTGCATGTGTACCAGCGACAGCATTTCTTCGACGCGTTGGGTGATTTCCCCTTTTGCCAGTTTGTCCTGCTTCAGGCCAAAAGCAATGTTCTGCTCTACCGTCATATGGGGAAACAGCGCGTAGCTCTGGAACATCATATTAATAGGACGTTGATAGGGCGCGACATGCGAGAGATCGTGACCATCCAGTACAATCTGGCCGCTGGTGGGCTGTTCAAACCCTGCCAACATGCGTAACAGGGTTGATTTGCCACAGCCGGACGCGCCGAGCAGGGCAAAAATCTCGCCTTTATAAATGGTCAGGCTGACGTCGTCCACGGCATGCTGGCCGTCAAAGGATTTGGTCAGATTACGAATTTCCAGCAGCGGCGTTAACGCTTTTGCTGTTTTATTTTGCGGGCGAGGGATGGCATCGTTCACGAATGTAGTTCTCCGGAGCCAGGCGGAACAACGCGGCAAACAGTGCCGCTAAAAATGGCACAACAGAGGCCTGTACTGCGCCTCTGTTGCTGTTGCATAACATATGCTGTCGAATTACTTACCGCTTTTAACCTTAGTCCATGCACGTGTGCGTACACGATCCAGTTTCGGGTCCTGAATCTTCAGCACAAACAGTTTGGCCATCGCATCCGGTGTGGGGTAAATACCCGGGTTGTTACGGATATCGGCATTAATTAACGGCAGTGAGGCTTTATTGCCGTTGGCGTAATTCATTTTATTGGACACGTCAGCAATGACTTTCGGATCCATGATGTAGTTCAGCCAGGCGTAAGCCGCATCAATATCTTTTGCGTCTTTAGGAATCGCCATCATATCGAAGAACGCGAGTGCGCCCTCTTTCGGTACGCTGTAACCAATGTTGACGCCATTCTTCGCTTTCTCCGCGCGGTTTTTCGCCTGAAGAATATCGCCCGACCAGCCAATGGCTACACAGATATTGCCGTTCGCCAGGTCGTTAATATATTGCGAAGAGTGGAAGTAACGAATATTGGGACGCAGCTTCAGCAAGAGATCTGTCGCAGCACCGGAATAATCTTTCGCATCGCTGCTGTTAGGATCTTTGCCCAGGTAGTTAAGTACGGTGGCAAAGATCTCTTCGGGCGCATCCAGGAAAGAAACGCCACAGCTTTTCAGTTTTTCCAGGTTTTCTGGTTTCATCACCAGATCCCAACTGTTTACCGGCGCATCAGCGCCCAGCGCGGCTTTAACTTTTTCGACGTTATAACCAATTCCGGTGGTGCCCCACAAATATGGAATGGCATATTTATTATCCGGGTCATGCTGGGCGACTTTCGCCATCAAGGCAGGGTCCAGATTTTTATAGTTTGGCAGTTTGCTTTTATCCAGCGGCTGAAACACGCCAGACTGAAGTTGACGTCCCAGGAAACTCGATGAAGGCACCACGATGTCATAGCCGGTGCTACCAGCCATCAGTTTGCCTTCCAGGACTTCATTGGAATCAAACACGTCATAGACCACTTTAATACCGGTCTGCTTTTCAAAATTAGGCACGGTATCTGGCGAAATATAATCCGACCAGTTATAAACGTGCAGCGTCTTATCTTCCGCCATGGTACTGGCTGAAGCAGCCATCAGCACCCCAGCCACCACACCTGACAACCATTTTTGACGTTGGTTGAACATGCTTTTAATCCTCCTGAGCGGGTTATAACAACGCTGCACATCAGTGATTCGGTTTTGCGTTTAGTGATTAAAAATCAGTTACACAATGAATCATTATTCAGTGGACGTTTAATAGTAAAAACCTATACCTGCACGGCATTGTCACTGTTGTCGCCGCCCCGCAAGCATAGCCCCCCCATTCAGGGTTAACCAGATCTCAGCGTAAAAAACGCCTGAACTCAATATTTTATGCATGTTTAAGCTATGAGGTTCGGCTTTTATGGCATAAACAACGTCATTAATCTGGCAATTAAGGGCTTAATGCAGAATAAAACATTACGGTTATAAATTAACCTGTGTTGTTCACAATTGATAACATTAAGAATTACAGGCGCGGAACCGCAAAAATCGTCGTTGTGGCGTCAGCCAGGAGGGGAAATACGTGGCAGGTAACAAAGGGCGCGTCGGAAATAAAAAAGCCGTCAATGATGACGGCTTAATCAACGCAGATGTTTAATGCAGGACAGAATGCATGGCGCTGCTTGCAACATGCTCTTCATCTTCACCTATCATCAGCAAATTATTGGCAAAGGCTTCCATGATGACCATGGAAATCTCTTCTTCACTCTGCTTCATAAAATGCGAGAACTGACCGAAGGTTAACCCGGCCGTGGTCATCATTGACTGGCAAACAATAAGCTTAGGCAGATTGTCATCCTGTATATCGATGAACGCCTTAACCGTCAACGAACTGGCGTTGATTTGCGATAAGTCACCCACCAGCGGAATTAATGCGGTCGGTTTGACTTCCGCCAGTGCTGAAAACAGAATGACGTTATCGACCAGGTCGATTTTAGCGTCAAACACCCCGTCGAAGTTTTGCATATGCGGCAAATGAAGCGCCTGGCAAGCATCACATTCAAACCAAGTGATATTTTGCTGATCCAGCCAACGACGCAGCAGGTCGATATCCGGAACGACAAGAGAATCCATTGTAAAATCCCATGGGGTGATAAATAAGCGACCTAGCTTACGGAAAAACCGGGTGAGATTCCACGAAAACCACTGGAAAACGCGGGTCAACCCGCGGTTTTAGGACGGAGCCCGGGGGTAGCATGTCGTTCAATGTGGTCGATCATCATGCCTGCAATGTCCAGACCGCTTGTGGTTTCAATGCCTTCCAGGCCGGGAGACGCATTTACCTCCATGACCAACGGGCCACGTTTTGAGCGCAGAATATCCACGCCTGCCACATCCAGCCCCAGTACAGCGGCAGCTTTTACCGCCATCTCACGTTCCTGCTCGCTGATGTCAACCGTACAGGCGGTACCGCCTCGATGTAAATTCGAACGGAAATCCCCTTCTTTCGCCTGACGCTCAATGGCTGCCACGACACGATCGCCAATCACCAGGCAACGCACATCGCGTCCGCGCGCTTCCTGGATAAACTCCTGCACTAAAATATGTGCATTAAGCCCGCGAAAGGCATCAATGACGCTTTCTGCCGCCTGGCGCGTCTCGGCCAGCACGACGCCAATGCCCTGGGTTCCCTCGACCAGTTTCACCACCAGCGGCGCACCGCCCACCATGGCGATCAGGTCCTGAGTATCATCCGGAGAAGAGGCAAAACCCGTTACCGGCATATCTATCCCGTCCCGGGCCAGCAGTTGCAGGGAACGGAGTTTGTCGCGCGCGCGGGTCACAGCGGCGGATTCGTTTAACGGATAACTGCCGCACATTTCGAACTGGCGTAACACCGCGGTGCCATAAAAGGTAATACCGGTGCCAATACGCGGAATAACAGCATCGAAATGCCCCAACAGCTCGCCGCGGTAGTGAATACCGGGCGAGGCGGGGTTAATGTTCATATAACAAGAGAGAGGATCAATGATCTGCACAAAATGACCGCGCTGTTCGGCGACGTCACGTAAACGGCGACAGGAATAAAGCGTTCCATCGCGCGACAGAATGGCCATTTTCATCCATCAAAATCCTTGCGTTAAATTAGCGTGTTGCCCAGCCCTGCTGATGCAGGTAATCCAGCATAAACGGGCGGGTTTCTTTGATGATCAGGCGCTGAATCAACTGGCTCCAGGTTTCGCTACGCTGATTGCTGTCGCGTTGTTCATAGTAGATCGCCGTACGGCTATCGTAATCAGCCAGCACAGCCGGGTCCACAGGTTGATAACGATTTTCATGTACCAGCATCGACTGCGGAATACGTGGTTTCACATCCGGCACGGATTCAGGATAGCCCAGGCAGAAACCAAACAGCGGCAGCACAAACTTTGGCAGCCCCAGCAGCTCGGTTACCTGGGCGATGTTGTTACGAATACCACCAATAAATACGCCGCCCAGCCCCAGGGATTCTGCTGCTACCATGGCATTCTGCGCCATCAGTGCTGTATCCACACAGCCGAGCAGCAGCTGTTCTGCCCGCCCTAACTGGGCATCCGGGCAGATTTGCAGATGACGATTAAAGTCCGCGCAAAATACCCAAAATTCCGCCGCATCGGCCACCCACGTCTGGCCGCCCGTCAGGGTAACCAGTTGATCGCGTAACGCCGGATCGGTCACGCGTACAATGGATGAGCACTGCAAAAAGCTGGATGTGGACGCCGATTGCGCCGCAGCAATAATCGCGTCACGCTGTTCAGTACTCACCTTCTGGTCAGTGAAAGAACGGATTGAACGGTGGCTGCACAGTAAATCGATAGTCGGTGTCATAAAATCTCCAGCTAATTATCTTTTTTTTCAGATTGGTTGAACAACTGCGGCGCCAGTGCTTTGGCACAGCGCCACATCAACAGCCAGGCGGCAGGTAACATCAGCATAATGCCGATGATAAACAGCGCGGTCGCTAAGTGCTTACTTCCGGCACCGTTGGGCAGGCCAGGTAACCAACGGTTAACCACGACCAGCGCGCCGACAATAAGCAAACCGCCCAGCGCTTCCATTGCCAGTATGGTCTTAGGCAACGTTGCGATGTTCCGCATAGCTTTCTCCTGCCTCAAGGCTAATTGACTCTCAATTATGGATAACATCCCTTAAATTGCACATCAGCGGTTTCAGATCGCGCTCTGACTCACTTTGTGGATTCATAGGATGCAGGCATCAGACTAACAGGTAAATCCTGCTTTCTTTAAGCGCGACGAGCGGGCATCATTATCGGCTTTCCTGACTTTGTCGTGTGATCATCATCACACAACGTACCTCGCAAGGAGTTCTCAATGATTGCTGTTATTTTTGGTCGTCCCGGCTGCCCTTACTGCGTTCGCGCCAAAGAACTGGCGGATAAACTGCAGGCCGATCGTGATGATTTCAACTACCAGTATGTTGATATTCAGGCGGAAGGCATCACCAAAGCCGATCTCGAAGCCAGTGCGGGCAAACCGGTCAGCACCGTACCGCAGATTTTCCTGGACGATCAGCATATCGGTGGCTACACCGAGTTTGCGGCGTGGACAAAAGAGAATCTGGGATTTGTTGCCTGAGCAACAGAGGCGGTAACCTGAATGTGCGCGCTGGCGTGATGCCAGCCGCGCCTTAATGAAATGGCTGACCTGACTCAACAGGATAACGGGCAGTACATAACCCCGTATAAGCACTTAACGTCTGGACGCGGCGATCAGTCGCAGCAACCGCACGAGTAGTGCACCGCATCCCGCCCAAAACATGCCGCTCAGGCTCCAGATAGCAATATAATCCCATCGGGTAGGCTCAGCGAAAACGCCATGCAATAACAGCGCGGCCAGTAGCGTCCCGGTAAACGCCATAATCAGCGTGCTTTTTAGCGGTGCCTCTTGCTGCATCAGCGCCATTAATGCACCAGGTAGCAAAAAAAACAGCAGTTCAGGCTGGCTGTGTAACACCTGCTTATCTAACAGCCGGAAATCCTGGGTAAACATAAAGACTAAACAATAAAACACGCCACCTGACAGGCAGGTTGCCCAGAAATAATAACGCTGCGGCATAACTCCCCACTCATTAAAAACTCGCCAAAACATCGTCTGTGACCTTGCTGAGCCCGGTGGAAATAAAAATAAACAGCCGTTTGCCATACGAATGAAAGTCGCCAATGGCTGAGAATGGTTTTTCTGATTAGAATATTGGCCTCGTTACCTTTTCAGAAATCGATGATCGCTGAAGGTAATCTTACGGCTTGCTCAAGATAGCGAAAAACAAGCCTCTCTTCAATAGGTTACAAGTAAACAAGAAGTTAAAATGTTGAATGTTAACATCGCAGAATTGTTAAGAGGTAATGACATTCTGTTATTATTTTTCGTGCTGGCTCTGGGACTTTGTCTGGGGAAATTACGTTTTGGCTCGGTGCAACTCGGCAATTCCATTGGCGTATTAGTGGTTTCGTTATTATTAGGCCAGCAGCACTTCTCGATGAATACAGATGCCCTAAGCCTGGGCTTTATGTTGTTTATTTTTTGTGTCGGTATTGAGGCGGGTCCCAACTTTTTTTCTATTTTCTTTCGGGACGGCAAAAACTATTTCATGCTCGCCATCGTGATGGTGGTCAGCGCCCTGCTGTTGGCCCTGGGATTTGGCAAATTCTTTGGCTGGGATATCGGGCTGACCGCGGGCCTTCTGGCCGGTTCCATGACCTCTACGCCGGTGCTGGTCGGTGCAGGCGATACGTTGCGCCAGAGCATCAGCGATCCTAAACAGCTCAGCATGATGCAGGATCAACTCAGTCTGGGCTATGCCGTTACCTACCTGATAGGGTTAGTCAGCCTGATTTTTGGCGCTCGCTATCTCCCCCGTCTGCAACATCAGGACTTACCCACCAGCGCACAACAAATTGCACGTGAGCGCGGCCTTGACGCTGACAGCCAGCGCAAAGTGTTTCTGCCGGTGATTCGTGCTTATCGTGTGGGCCCGGAGCTGGTGGCATGGAGCGGCGGTAAGAATCTACGTGAGCTCGGGATCTATCGCCAGACAGGCTGCTATATCGAACGTATCCGCCGTAATGGCATCCTCGCCAGTCCGGATGGCGATGCGGTGCTGCAACTGGGGGATGATATTTCGCTGGTGGGCTATCCGGATGCGCACGCGCGACTGGATGCCAGCTTCCGTAATGGAAAAGAAGTCTTTGACCGCGATTTGCTGGATATGCGGATTGTGACCGAAGAGATTGTGGTAAAAAACCACAACGCCGTAAACAAGCGGCTGAGCAAACTCAATCTTACCGATCACGGCTGCTTTTTAAACCGCGTGATTCGCAGCCAGATTGAGATGCCAATTGACGACAATATCATGCTCAATAAAGGCGATGTGTTGCAGGTCAGTGGTGAGGCGCGGCGGGTAAAAAGTGTGGCGGATCGCATTGGCTTTATTGCGATTCACAGCCAGATAACCGACCTGCTGGCATTCTGTGCCTTTTTTATCATCGGCCTGATGGTCGGGTTGATTACGTTTCAATTCAGCAACTTCAGTTTCGGCATCGGTAATGCCGCTGGGTTGTTGTTTGCCGGCATTATGCTGGGCTTCCTGCGCGCTAACCATCCCACCTTTGGCTATATTCCGCAAGGTGCGCTGACGATGGTTAAAGAGTTTGGGCTGATGGTGTTTATGGCAGGCGTTGGCCTGAGTGCCGGGAGCGGTATCGACCATGGCATATCGGCTAACGGCGCGCTGATGCTCTTGTGCGGCCTGTTGGTCAGCCTGTTGCCGGTAGTGATTTGCTACCTGTTTGGTGCTTATGTTTTACGCATGAACCGCGCGCTGCTTTTCGGGGCCATTATGGGTGCACGCACCTGCGCACCGGCTATGGAGATTATCAGCGATACGGCGCGCAGTAATATCCCTGCGCTGGGCTATGCCGGCACCTACGCCATCGCGAACGTTTTGCTGACGCTGGCGGGCACATTAATCGTTATTATCTGGCCGTTACTGCCCTTATAAAATTTTTTTACTGACGTCCAGAACTTTTTTTACCGACCACAGTCTGAATAAGTGCCACTGCTTTTCTTTGAAATCCCCAAATTGTGGAGCCCGCTGGTCTTTTTCCCAGCGGGTTTTTTTATGCCTTGCATCCTGCCCGCCCCACTTCAACATTAAAACTTCACCAAACTTAAACCATTTTGCAACCTTAGTGCAGATTAAGAACCTTGTGATGGACTCTCTGCCCGTCTGCACGCAGGATAGGCAGCTTATTTTGTTAGCAACATGTGCTAGCAGATGCGACAGACTCAATCTGCTTTTGCCCGTTGGCTTAAGCCCTTTTTCCGGGATTGAGAGAATCTGAACATCAGTAAGAGGAACCGACCACGTAATGGAAGAATTGAACCGCACACTATTTATGGCGATTAACGCTACCTCAGACTCACCTCACTGGTTATTGCAGCTTGCCCTCTTCATAGCCAAAGACGTCATTGCCATTGTCCCGCTGCTGATTGTGGCATTGTGGCTGTGGGGACCGCGCGATCAGGTGGCGTCACAGCGAGTGCTGGTGTTAAAAACCGGCATCGCGCTGCTCTATGCATTAGCCATTTCCTGGTGCGTGGGACAACTGTTCCCGCATCCGCGTCCGTTTGCGATCAATTTCGGCCATCAGTTTCTGGCACACGCTGCCGACGACTCGTATCCCAGCGATCACGGCACCACGATTTTCACCTTTGCGCTGGCTTTCCTGTTCTGGCACCGGCTCTGGTCGGGCATTATCCTGATGGTGGTCGCCACTGCGATTGCCTGGTCGCGTGTTTATCTTGGCGTGCACTGGCCAATGGATATGCTGGGCGGTTTTCTGGTGGGAATGCTGAGTTGCCTGGCGTCGCACCTTGCCTGGCAGCTGTATGGCGAACGTCTGCTTAATATCATTAACCCGTTCTATCGGGCGCTGTTCGCTTTACCGATACGTAAAGGCTGGACACAAGGGTAATACACAAGGGACGCCGCGGCGTCCCTTCCGTTTTTTAGCTGAACCACTTCCCGAACCAGCCGTTAAACTTCATCATCACAAAATCAATGATACGGTTGAAGAAGCCGCCTTCCGGCACATCCTGCAGCACCACCAGCGGACGCTGTTCAATCGTTTTGCCGTCCAGTTGAAAATCAATGGTGCCGACCACCTGGTTTTTCTTCAACGGCGCCTCTAGCTGCGGCGATGTCAGGCTGTAGCTGGCTTTAAGGTTTTTCATCTGCCCTTTAGGAATGGTCAGTGCCGCGTCTTTTTCCACGCCAAGGTTGACCTGATTCTGTTCGCCAAACCAGACGCGCTGCTGGGCAAAAGGGGCATCCGCTTTAATTGGGGTCACGGTTTCAAAAAAGCGGAAACCCCACGTCAGTAATTTTTCACTCTCGCGGAAGCGAATGGCATCGCTGGCGGTTCCCAAAACAACCGAGATCAGCCGCATATCGCCTTCGGTGGCTGAGGCCACCAGATTATTACCGGCACCAGAGGTGTGACCGGTTTTGATACCGTCCACCTTCAGATTGCTGCTCCAGAGCAGACGGTTACGGTTTATCTGACGGATATTGTTAAAGGTAAACTCTTTTTCCTTATTCAGGGCATACTCTTCCGGCACATCGCGAATCAACGCCTGACCAATCAGCGCCATGTCGCGCGCGGTACTGTACTGCCCCTCGGCATCCAGGCCATGCACCGTCATAAAATGGGTGTTTTTCAGGCCAAGCGCGTTGACATAGTTATTCATCAGGCCAATAAAGGAATCCTGACTGCCAGCCACATAGTCCGCGAGTGCGATGCAGGCATCGTTTCCGGACTGGATCACAATGCCTTTGTTCAGCTCATGCACCGGAATGCGGTCACCGGGCTTAAGAAACATCAGCGAAGAACCGCGCAGTTTGGGATTGCCGGTAGCCCAGGCATCCTGCCCCACCGTCACCATATCATCGGGTTTAATTTTGCCGGATTTGATTGCCTGCCCAACCACATAGCTGGTCATCATTTTTGTCAGGCTGGCAGGATCGAGTCGCTGATCGGCATTCGACTCTGTCAGAACTTTACCGCTGGCGTAGTCAATTAAGATCCAGGCCCTGGCATCAATTTGAGGCGCGGCGGGTGCCTGTTCAGCGAAAACAGCCATCGGCGCGATGAGTAACAACGAGGTCGCAGCGATGCGCCGCAGGGGAGATGAAAAGCAAGTATTTGTCATGGGCTTGGCCGGATTGTCCTTAGTAAAACGAAAGTCAAAGGCTTAACACCTTCTGTGAGAACGCTACCCGCTGGCGTCAATGAAAAAAACCGCTTAATCGTAAAGTTTTATAGATTTTAGTAGATTAACCCTGGTCTGAGCGCCGCGCGCGTGCCATTTTCCCTCACGAATGTCGCACATAAAAATGCGCTAAATTCTGATTTTTTAATCAAAAAGTTAAGGCCGTCACAAAACTGGGTTAACCTGACTTTATTCAATCGAGGAGAACCCCCTATGGATTTAGCCCTGTTTGATCTGGATGAAACGCTGATTAGCGAGGACAGTACCGGCCTGTGGCTGCGCTGGCTGGTCTCACAAGGCTTCGCCTCCAGTGACCTGCTTGATGAAGAACAGGAATTAATGCGTCAGTACTATGCCGGAACGCTGTCCATTGACGAGTATATGCGTAAAACCCTCTCCCCTTTAGCCGGGATGGCAACGATGACGGTGGAAGGATGGGTTCGGCGCTTTATTCACCGCGATATTATGCCGCGCGTCTTTCCTGAAGCGCGGGCGCGTCTCGACTGGCATCAGGCGCGCGGAGACAGAATTATCGTCATTTCCGCCAGCGGCGAGCATCTGGTGAATCCAATTGCCAGCCAGCTTGGTGCCTGCGGCGCACTGGCTATTGGCGTGGAAGTGGTGGATGAGCGCTACAGCGGCAATACCTATGGCACCATGACGTTTCAGCAGGGCAAAGTGAAACGGGTGGAAGAATGGAAGGCTGAACGCCCTGCGGAACAGTATGCACATACCTGGGCCTACAGTGACTCCATGAATGACCTGCCCATGCTGGCGCAGGCCGATTATGCACACGTGATAAACCCGGCCGAGCCGCTGCGCCAGGAAGCCGAAAAACGCGGCTGGCAGGTCTGCCACTGGGTCCGCTAATTTAACCGCGGGACGCGCTGGCGTCCTGCTTCAACCCTACCTTCAGCAATTTACCCTCGGCTTCATCTGTTAAGACATAAAGATAGCCATCTGGCCCCTGGCGGACATCGCGGATGCGTTCATTTCGCCCGTCCAGTAAGCGTTGCTCTTCCACCACTTTCTCGCCGTTAATGTGCAACCGAATCAGGTTCTTCTCTTTCAGCGCCCCGATAAACAGGGAGTTTTTCCACTGCGGGAAACGCGCGCTGTTATAAAACGCCATACCACTGATCGCCGGTGAGACTTTCCAGTAAAACGCGGGCTGTTCCGTGCCCTCAACGTGCGTGCCTTTAGATTCCGGGACCTTACTGCCGTTGTAATCAATACCGTAGGTGGCCAGCGGCCAGCCATAGTTTTTGCCCTTCTGGATGATATTCACCTCATCTCCACCGCGCGGACCGTGTTCACTTTCCCACATCGTCTGCGTCCAGGGATTCAGCGCCAGACCTTGCGGATTGCGCAGGCCATAGGCCCAGATTTCTGGCCGCGCGCCCTGTCTGTCAACGAAAGGATTATCTTTTGGCACGCTGCCGTCCGCGTTCAGGCGCAGCAGTTTGCCCTGAAGTTTATCGAGGTCCTGTGCGGCGCTGCTGACAAAGTTGTCGCCAAAGGCAATCCATAAAAAGCCCTGACGATCAAAGGCCATCCGGGTCCCGATGTTGTTACCGCTTGAGAGGCGCGGCGTTTGCTGAATTACCGCATGAAAATCGGTTAACTGGCGATTGTCGTTACTGAGTTTGCCGTAGCCCACCACGGCGCCGGCCTTGCCGTTGCTGTCCGCTTCGGTATAGCTGAGCCAGACGCGGCGGCTCTGCGCAAAATCGGGTGCCAGCACCACGTCCAGCAGTCCGCTCTGACGCTGCGCCCAGACCTTCGGCACGCCCTGAATCGGTTCGGACAAGCCGCTGTCTGGCCGCCAGCTGCGCAGTTGACCGGATCGTTCGGTGATCAGCAGGGTTTGATTATCCGGCAAAAACGCCACTGACCATGGATGATCCAGCTTATCCTGGAGCACCTCAACCTTGAGTTCATCAGCCCACAGCGGGCTGGAAAAGAGTAGCGCGCCACTGAATAACAGCGGGATCGAAACACGGGACATAGCCTTCTCCTCACAGGGTGCAGTGTTGTTAAGCGTAGTCAGCGGGTCGGGGATGCAGTTGAGGATTTACAAAAGATTAAACAAGGTGTTGGCAGCAGGATGCGTAATGGCAGGCGCGGGAGAAGCCGACCGAAAAAGGATCGTGAAGAGAAGAGACCGCCCGCAGTAAGATAGCGGGCGGAAGCGGTTATTCGAAACAGGTGTCCGGGTTTTCCGCCAGTGAGATAAACTCTTTACCGCCTGGCGTCAGAGCCAGAATCGTGCCGCTTTCAATATCGTACACCCAGCCGTGCAGCCGCAGTTTACCCTGACGTAACCCGACCGATACCGACGGGTGAGTTTTCATGTTGTTTAGCTGGGCAATCACGTTTTCCTGCACCATTTCGTTGAGTTTTTTCTCAGGCGAATCGTATTCACGCTGCTCAACCACCGCTTTTGCAGCATCGGCATAACGCAGCCAGTGCTCAACGGCTGGCATCGAATCCATACAGGCACAGGAGGCGATGGCGTTCATTGCGCCACAGTTGGAGTGACCACAGATGATGATGTCAGAAACGCCCAGCGCCATGACCGCGTACTCAATGGTCGCTGACACACCGCCCGGCTCCGGGCCAAAAGAGGGCACAATGTTGCCCGCATTGCGGATAACGAACAGCTGCCCAGGTTCCTGCTGCGTCACCAGTTCCGGCACCAGACGGCTGTCTGAGCAAGAGATAAACAGCGCTTTTGGATTCTGGTTTGATGCCAGACTTTTAAAAAGCGCTTTTCTTTCGGGAAAGACTGTCTGCTGAAAACTCAGAAACCCGTTGATGATCTCTTTCATTATTTCGCTCTCACATTATCCACGTCATGATCTGAAGAAACGGTGCCTTCAGTACTTGTTAAGCGATTCATTATTAATGAAAACAAGCAAATATCAACCGAGAATCTGGGCAAAAGCCCGCCAGTAAAGTCAGGATTGTTAAATATTTATTCCCTCCAGTTATTAGGTGTTTATTGGAATTTCTTTTACAGAACGGTGAGTTAGTGCTTTCCCCCCGCCCGCCTGCTCTGCCGTTTCGTCAACGGCAACCGCGCCTGACCTTTACCGGTTTTTGCGTTACTTTACGCTTAACCAATCCCTTACAGATAACGCTACAATTTTCATCACAACACAGGTAAAATCGCGCGCCATTGCTGTGCTGAACCGGAAACCACCTTATGTCCACTACGAATACACTGCCGCCGCGCGTAGGATTTGTCTCGCTTGGCTGCCCAAAAAACCTTGTCGACTCCGAGCGCATCCTGACGGAACTGCGCACCGAGGGCTATGAGGTGGTGCCACGCTATGACGATGCTGAAATCGTTATCGTCAACACCTGCGGATTTATCGACAGCGCCGTACAGGAATCTCTGGAAGCGATCGGTGAAGCCCTGAACGAAAACGGCAAGGTCATCGTGACCGGCTGTCTGGGCGCTAAAGTCGACCAGATTCGTGAGGTGCATCCAAAGGTGCTGGAGATCACCGGCCCGCACAGCTATGAACAAGTGCTGTCGCATGTCCATCGCTACGTGCCAAAACCGCAGCATAACCCGTTTCTGAGCCTGGTGCCGGAACAGGGCGTGAAGCTGACGCCGCGCCATTACGCCTACCTGAAAATTTCTGAAGGCTGTAATCATCGCTGCACCTTCTGCATCATCCCTTCAATGCGTGGCGATCTCGACAGCCGGGCCATTGGTGAAGTGCTGGACGAAGCAAAGCGCCTGGTTGAAGCCGGCGTCAAAGAACTGCTGGTGATTTCGCAGGATACCTCTGCCTATGGGGTGGATGTGAAACACCGTACGGGCTTCTGGAACGGTGCGCCGGTTAAGACCAGCATGGTGAGCCTGTGTGAGCAGTTAGCGAAACTCGGCGTTTGGGTTCGCCTGCACTATGTTTATCCTTATCCGCACGTTGATGACGTCATTCCACTGATGGCGGAAGGCAAAATTCTACCGTATCTGGATATCCCGTTACAGCATGCCAGCCCGCGCATCCTGAAGCTGATGAAACGCCCTGGCGCGGTAGAACGTACGCTGGAGCGCATTAAGCGCTGGCGTGAAATCTGTCCTGAATTAACGCTGCGCTCAACCTTTATCGTCGGCTTCCCCGGTGAAACCGAAGAAGACTTCCAGATGCTGCTGGACTTTATTAAAGAAGCCCGTCTGGATCGCGTTGGTTGCTTCCAGTACAGCCCGGTTGAGGGCGCAACGGCTAATCAACTGCCCGATCCGGTCGATGAAGCCGTTAAGCAAGCACGTTATGACCGCTTTATGCAGTTGCAGCAGCAGATCTCTGCCGAACGCCTGCAGGAAAAAGTGGGACGTGAAATTATGGTCATCATTGATGAAGTGGATGAAGAAGGCGCGATTGGTCGTAGCATGGCAGATGCGCCTGAAATCGACGGCGCCGTCTACCTGAATGGTGAAAGCAATGTTAAGCCGGGCGACGTCCTGCGCGTGAAGGTTGAACACGCGGACGAATACGATTTGTGGGCCAGCCGCGCTTAACCGTACTTCTGCTGGTGCGCTTTCTTGCGCGCCAGATAGTCATCGTCTGCACGTAACCTGTCCCAGTACGCTTTGAAAATGGCCGCCGCAGCGGCCTTTTCTTCGTCCCTGCCTCGGGGCAGTTCTTTGCCATCCGCAGCGTATTTACGGCCGCCTTTATGGTTGCTGTAGCGACGGGCGCGGGTATAACCCATCTGGATAAATTTGCGCGCCATGTCCATCCCCACAAAGTCATCCTGCTGGCGATAGGCTTCGAACAACGTCATGATTTCTTCTGCAGACGCTTTCGCCACCTCAACGGTGCGAAAACGCCAGTGCGGTAAGATTTCGTCTTTATAGGGCTGGACCATCAGCACGCCCTGCTCCCCGCGGCCGACCTGATAACGTTCAGGCTGCTTGCGAAAATCGATGGTGCTGAAGTCTTGTTCGTAATCAAAAGGTTTCATGTCTTGAGTTTAGGATCAAGTGCGTCACGTAGCCCGTCACCAAGCAAATTAAACGCTAAAACAGTGAAAAAAATCGCCAGCGCCGGAAAAACCGCCACGTGAGGGGCGATCACCATATCGGCTCGCGCTTCGTTCAGCATCGCGCCCCACTCGGGTGTCGGCGGCTGCGCGCCCAGCCCCAAAAACGACAGGCTCGCCGCCGTGATAATCGAGGTGCCGATGCGCATGGTGAAATACACCACAATGGACGATACCGTGCCGGGTAACAGGTGGCGCAGAATGATCGTCCAGTCGGAGGCACCAATGCTTCGTGCGGACTCGATATAGGTTTGATGTTTCAACACCAATGTATTGCCGCGCACCAGACGGGCAAAGGCCGGAATGCTGAAGATTGCCACGGCGATAATCACATTGCTGATACCGGTGCCCATAATGGCCACCACAGCAATGGCGAGCAGAATACCGGGGAAGGCAAACAGCACATCGCATACGCGCATGGTTATCCTGTCCCACCAGCCTTCGTAGTAGCCCGCCAGCAGGCCCGCCAGGGTGCCAATAAACGCGCCTATCGCCACGGAAACAAAACCGGCAATCAGCGAAATTCGGGTGCCCACCAACACACGACTAAAGATATCGCGCCCCAGTGAATCCACCCCAAACCAGTGCATAAGCGAAGGGCCGTCGTTCAGGCGGTCATAGTCAAAGTAATTTTCTGCGTCGAACGGCGCAATAGCCGGAGCCGTAAAGGCCAACACAATCAGCACCAGCACGAAGACGCCAGCCAGCAATGCCACGGGCTGATGGCGAAAACGCCGCCAGAATTCCCGCCACGGTGTTCTTACCCGGTTGCCGTTTAACAGCGGCATCGTTTTAAGTGCCGCTTCCCGTCGCCAGTTTTTCATCAGGTGTCCTTAAAGCGAATCGCCGGGTTAATGACGGCATATAACATATCGACAAACAGGTTAATCAGGATAAACTCCAGCGAAAACAGCAGTACCTCCGCCTGAATAACGGGATAGTCGCGCATCTGCACCGAATCCACCAGCAGACGACCCAGCCCCGGCCAGTTGAATACCACCTCGACCACAATCGAGCCGCCAAGCAGGAAACCAAACTGCAGGCCCATCATGGTGACAACCGGAATCATGGCATTACGTAACCCGTGTTTAATCACGACACGCGACTCACGCACTCCTTTGGCTCGCGCGGTGCGCATGTAATCTTCCTGCATCACCTCAACAAACGAGGCGCGGGTAAAGCGCGCCATCACCGCGGCGACCGCGGCACCCAGGGTAACAGACGGCAAAATATAGTGCTGCCAGCTATCGGCCCCCACCGTGGGCAACCAGCCCAACTGCACCGAAAACACCTGCATCAGCAACATGCCCAAGGCAAACGCCGGAAAGGAAATGCCCGACACGGCCAGCGTCATTCCCAGGCGATCCGGCCAGCGATTGCGCCATACCGCAGAAACAATGCCAATCGCCATCCCCAGAATCACCGCCCATACCATGCTGACTAATGTCAGCCACAGGGTCGGCATAAAACGCGCGGCAATCTCCGCTGATACCGGCCGTCTTGACACCAGCGACTGACCAAAATCCCCCTGCAGGGCATTCACGATAAAATGCCAGAACTGCAGCGGCAGCGGCTGATCCAGTCCCAGTTCCTGTCGCACCAGCGCCACAACCGTGGCATCCGCGTCCTGACCCGCAATCAGGCGCGCCGGATCGCCCGGCAGCAGGTGCACAAACATAAACACCAGCACCGCCACGATAAGCAGGGTGGGAATCAGGCCCAACAGTCGTTTAAGAAAATAGTTAAACATGTCACATCCTACACAGCAGCCAGCCGTCGTAGCTGACCTGCCCGGTATCGTCAGCGCAGCCTCAGTACGCACTGAAACAGCGGGCATCAAAAAACCCGCTCAGGTTCCAACTTTGGGCAGCGCCCAGCTGTCGACAACCTGAACGGGCGCGCCGGATTACTTCAGCTCGGCATCGTCAAAACTGAATGACGTATCCGGCATCACATAAAAGCCACTCAGGTTTTTGCTGTGGGCTGAAACCAGCTGCTCCACCACCAGTGGAATCCACGGATGATCGTTCCAGATAGTATCCTGCGCATCTTTATAGCGTTCGGCTTTTTGCTTGCTGTCGGTGGTTTTCAGCGCATCCGCTAAATCTTTATCCACTTTAGGGTTGCTGTAGAAGGCCGTATTAAAGATCGCCGGTGGCCAGGCAGCCGTGGCAAACAGCGGCGTTAATGCCCAGTCAGCTTCTCCTGTGGAGGCTGACCAGCCGGTATAAAACATGCGTACGCCGCTCTCTTTCTGACCTTTGCCTTCCACTTCCGCCGCACGCTGTCCCGCATCCATCGCCGTCACTTTCACCTTAACGCCCACCTGCGCCAGCTGCTGCTGAACAAACTGCAGGACTTTCTGTGCCGTACTGTGATTGTGAGATGACCAGAGCGTGGTGTCGAACCCGTTCGGATAGCCCGCTTCTTTCAGCAAGGCTTTCGCTTTGGCGGGATCGTAAGGAATGGGCGGATAGGTTTGTGCGTACTCAATTGACGGCGGTACCACCCCGGTGGCCGGAGTGGCATAACCGGCAAACGCGACTTTGACTAATGCCTGACGGTTAATCGCGTATTCCAGCGCTTCACGCACCTTGGGGTTATCAAAAGGTTTTTGCGTCACATTCAGGCTGATATAACGCTGCATGATCGATGGCGTGGTGACAACATCAAGCTTACTGTTTTTCTCCAGCAGTTTGGCCTGCTCATAAGGCACAGGAAAGGCAAAATTCGCCTCGCCCGTTTGCAACATAGCCGCACGGGTGTTGTTATCCACCACCGGACGCCAGGTGATGCTGTCGAGTTTTGGATAGCCCTTTTTCCAGTAGCCATCCCATTTTTTCACCTTAACAAAATCGGTCTGGTTCCAGGTCACAAGCTCAAACGGCCCGGTTCCCACCGGATGGAAACCAATGTCCTTGCCATATTTTTTCAGCGCTGCAGGCGAGATCATCACCGCGGCAGGGTGCGCCAGGTTGTTGATAAAGGCTGAAAAAGGCTGCTTGAGTGTGATTTTCACCGTCGTGGGATCGACAGCTTCAGTGCTGGCGATGTATTTGAACAGGTTATAGCGTTTTAGATGATTATCAGGATTGCTGGCGCGATCGAGGTTGGCTTTAACCGCCTCGGCATTAAAGTCGGTGCCGTCCTGAAACTTCACGCCTGAATGCAGCTTAATCGTATAGATCAGGCCGTCTTCGCTCACCTGGTAGCTGTCGGCCAGCACATTGATGCGCTTCATATCTTTATCGAAGCCGAACAGCCCCTGATAAAAGGATTTCGCTACCGCCTGTGACAAGGTGTCATTGGCATCGTAGGGATCAAGCGTGGTGAAATTAGAGGCAACGGCAATCACTGCATCCTGTGCTGCCCACGCGGGTAACGCCATTGCGCTGCTCAGTACGCCCGCAGCCAGTAACCCTTTACGCATCGTTATCTGCATTGTCTTCTCCTTGTAATCCCTGTCTGATTTGTCGCCGCAGCGACCGCTTAATTATTCAGCTCGCGCTCAGGCGTGACGCGCCACAAAATGGCCGGGGGCCACTTCCCTGAGCGAAACCGTTTCGGGTTCATCGCCCAATGAACGAATTGGGCTGGGAATCTCATCGACTAATAAACTACGCTCGCGCTGTCGGTGCGCGGGATCGGCAATCGGCACCGCGGCCATAAGCTTTTGGGTATAGGGATGCTGCGGATGTTCAAACACCGCCTGGCGCGGCCCCATCTCGACAATTTGTCCCAGATACATCACCGCCACACGGTGGCTGATGCGTTCAACGACCGCCATGTCATGGGAAATAAACAGAAAGGCGATGCCAAACTCGCGCTGTAAATCGAGCATCAGGTTGATGATCTGCGCCTGAATGGAGACATCCAGCGCAGAAACCGACTCATCGGCAATCACGACTTTGGGGTTGAGCGCCAGCGCCCGTGCAATGCAAATACGTTGACGCTGACCGCCGGAAAATTCATGGGGATAACGCCTTGCGTGCTCCGGTAATAATCCCACTTTCTCCAGCAGCCACGCGACGCGCTGTTCCGCCTCACGGCGCGGCATGACCTTGTGCACCAGTAACGGCTCCATAATCGAGAAGCCGACGGTCAGGCGCGGGTCCAGCGACGCATAGGGGTCCTGAAAAATAAACTGAATATCGCGCCGCAGATGCGCCAGCGCGGGGCCTGACAGATCGTTGATACGTTGACCGTTAAAGGTGATGCTACCGCCCTGGCTGGCAACCAGCTTCAACAGGGAGCGTCCGGTGGTGGATTTACCGCATCCGGATTCCCCCACCAGCGCCAGGGTTTCGCCCGCATAGAGGTCAAAACTGATATTTTCGACCGCGTGTACCCGCCTTGTCACCCGATTCAATAAACCTGAGCGGATATCGAAACGGGTGACCAAATTACGCACCTGTAAAATCGGTGGCTGGTCATGGCGTACGGTATTTTGCGGCTCGTCCGGCTTTTCATCACTATCAATCAGGGGAAACTTCGCAGGGAGCGGCTGGCCCCGCATCGCCCCCAGCGCCGGGACGGCGGCGAGTAAAGCACGGGTATAAGGCTGCTGCGGCGCGCTGAACAGTTGCACCGTCTCGGCATTCTCGACCACTTCTCCGCGATACATCACCTGCACGCGGTCAGCCATTTCAGCCACCACGCCCATATCATGGGTGATAAAAATCACCCCCATCTGCATCTCTTTTTGCAGTTCACGAATCAGCTGCAGAATCTGCGCCTGAATCGTCACGTCAAGCGCCGTGGTCGGTTCATCAGCAATCAACAGCGCAGGTTTGCACGACAGCGCCATGGCAATCATCACACGCTGACGCATACCGCCTGAGAGCTGGTGAGGAAAACGCCCCAGAATGTTTTGCGCGTCGGGGATGCGCACCCGATCAAGCATGCGCCGCGCTTCTGCCAGCGCCCCGGCGTGGGTTTGGCCTTGATGTAAACGAATGGATTCGGCGATCTGTTCACCCACCGAGAACACCGGATTCAGCGAGGTCATGGGTTCCTGAAAGATCATCGCCATATCGGCCCCGCGCACCTGGCGCATCTGGCCGCGCGGCAGACGCATCAGATCCCGTACCTCGCCGTTGCGGCGGCGCAGCATAATCTCGCCACTCACCTCACCGCCGGCCTGCTCAATCAGGCGCATCAACGCCAGCGAGGTCACGGACTTGCCCGAGCCGGACTCTCCCACCAGAGCCAGTGTCTTTCCCCGGTAAACGTCGAGTGAAAGGTGGCGCACCGCCTCCGTCACGATGCCATCGTTCTGAAAACGCACGTTGAGATCGCGTACGGCCAGTACCTGATCGTCAGTTAACGGTGTTGCGCCGGGCGGCGTGTTCTGGGCGGTCTCGCGGTCAGCTTTCACGGTAAATTGCCACCTCTGCGGCCTCATCTGCGCGGGCGAAAGCCCGGTACATGCCTTCACTGTTGAAGGGCAGCGCCACGTTGCCATCACGATCGATCGCAATCAACCCACCGCTGCCGCCTAACTCCAGCACGCTGTCGTGAATAACATTCACGCTGGCCTGTTGTAACGAGCGCCCGCCATAACGCATTTGTGCCGCCACATCGTAGGCGGCCAGCGTGCGAATAAACACTTCACCGGTGCCGGTACAGGATACGGCCACGCTGTCGTTGCTGGCATAACAGCCTGCACCGGGTAACGGCGAGTCGCCAATCCGGCCCACGTGTTTATTGGTCATACCGCCGGTTGAGGTGGCGGCGGCAAGGTTACCCTCATTGTCCAGGGCGACGGCTCCCACCGTGCCGAACTTACGATCCGGATCAAGCGGATCACCACTTTGCGCCGCGCCATCATGATCCAGCAGCGCGGTGTCGCTGCCGAGCGCGCGCTGCAGCTGCTCCCAGCGTTCGGGCGTAGAAAAGAAATCAGGTTCAACCTGTTCAAGGCCTTGCGCGCGGGCAAAATCTTCAGCGCCCGTCCCCGTTAACAAGACATGAGGGCTGTTATCTAACAGCGCACGCGCCGCCAGTACGGGATTACGAATCCGGGAAACGCCTGCGACGGCTCCGGCCTGTAACGTCCTGCCATCCATGATGCTGGCATCCAGCTCATGCGTCCCCTGCTGCGTAAACACCGCACCTTTACCGGCGTTGAATAATGGGCACTCTTCAAGCCGACGTACCGCCTCCGTCACCGTATCCAGCGCAGATGCGCCTTGAGCCAGCATGTTCTGCCCATGCGTTACTATCTCGTAAAGCGCCTGACGGTATGCCTGCTCTTTTTCTGCGCTCATCGCCGCACGGGTTATTGCCCCCGCACCACCATGAATGGCGATCGCTGCTTTAGCCATAGCGTTACCCTGTGGTTGCATCAGAAGGAAAAACACTGATTTTGAATGGTTTTAAGTCAATTTAGACCATTTTTGAATATAGAAAGCCCGCTAAAGGTTGTAAAGCGGAAACTGACATTGCGCTAATAACCTTTCGTTGTGGCTTATGCCGATGTGACTCTGAAAGGAAAAGTCACCATAATAGACAGCCATTGCAACAGACAGGCTAAGAATAGAATGGAAAGCTTTACTGCCGGACTGATTTCCCTTGAGGACGCGCAACATAAGATGCTGGCGCAGCTGACGCCCATCACAGAGTCGCTTGAGCTGACCCTGCCAGAAGCCGCCGGGCGCATCACAGCCTGCGCCATCACCTCACCGATAGACGTACCGCCCTTTAACAACGCCGCTATGGACGGTTACGCCGTCAGGCTGGCGGAGGTTGCCAGCGGACAGCCTTTGCGGGTGGCCGGTAAGGCTTTTGCCGGCGCGCCGTTTAGCGGAGAGTGGCCAGCGGGAAGCGTCATCAGAATTATGACGGGCGCGCCTGTTCCTGCCGGTTGTGACGCGGTCGTCATGCAGGAGGAAACCCGCCTGCAGGACAATAATATTGTCATCACCGCGCCGGTCAACGCCGGACAAAATATTCGACTAACGGGTGATGATATCCGTGCCGGTCATCAGGTTCTGGCGGCAGGCGTGCGCCTGGGCGCGGCCGAACTGCCCCTGCTGGCTTCGCTGGGCATCGCCACGGTAAAGGTTTTGCGTAAACTGCGCGTCGCTATTTTTTCAACTGGGGACGAGCTGCAACCTGTGGGCCAGCCCTTAGCGGCCGGGCAGATCTACGACACCAACCGCTTTGCGATTTCGCTGATGTTGCACAAGCTGGGATGCGAGGTCATCGATCTCGGCATTATTAAAGACGATCCCACTGCGCTGCGTAGCGCCTTTACTGAAGCCGATCGCCAGGCTGATGTGGTCATCAGCACCGGCGGCGTCTCGGTGGGTGAAGCCGACTTTACCAAATCGATGCTGGAAGAGCTGGGGGTGATTAGCTTCTGGAAGCTGGCGATGAAACCCGGTAAACCTTTTGCGTTTGGTCGCCTGGCGAACAGTTGGTTCTGCGGCCTTCCCGGCAATCCGGTTTCTGCCGTCGTGACCTTTTACCAACTGGTGCAGCCGCTGCTGGCCACCCTGACGGGGCAAACCGCCTCCGCTCTGCCCGCTCGCCTGCGCGTACGTACGGCGACCGCGTTGAAAAAATCGCCCGGTCGACTGGATTTTCAGCGCGGCGTTCTGCGTCAGAATAGCCAGGGTGAGCCAGAGGTGATCAGCACCGGTGCGCAGGGCTCCCACGTTTACAGTTCTTTTTCTCAGGCCAATTGCTTTATTGTGCTGGAACGCGAGCGCGGCCCGGTTGCAGCAGGTGAATGGGTGGACGTCGAACCCTTTAACCCGCTGCTGGAGGGATAATGTTGCCCGAACTGAGCCACGACGAGATGCTGCGCTACAACCGACAGATTGTGTTGCGTGGTTTTGACTTTGACGGTCAGGAAGCCTTAAAGGCCAGCCACGTGCTGGTCGTGGGGCTGGGCGGTTTAGGCTGTGCAGCCTCGCCCTATCTGGCAGCGGCGGGCGTGGGGAATCTTTCGCTACTGGACTTTGATACGGTATCACTCTCTAATTTGCAGCGACAGATTTTGCATCATGATGCGGATATTGGTCGCAACAAGGTGGAATCGGCCCGTGAAAGCCTGGCGGCCATTAATCCTCACTGTCAGCTGCATCCGGTGCACGGCCAACTGGACGATGAGGCACTCAAGGCGCTTATCGCCCAGCAGCAGGTGGTCGTGGACTGTACGGACAATGTGGTGGTGCGCGAGCAAATCAACCGGTTGTGTTATCAGTTGAAAGTGCCGCTGGTATCGGGTGCGGCAATCCGTATGGAAGGTCAGCTCAGCGTGTTTGACTGGCAACCCGGTGCGCCCTGTTACCGCTGCATCAGCCGTTTGTTTGGATCTCAGGTGCTGAGCTGTGTGGAAGCGGGCGTCATGGCGCCGCTGGTGGGCGTGGTGGGTGCAATGCAGGCGATGGAAACCCTCAAGCTGCTGACGCACTTCGGCTCCCCTGCTCGCTCACGTTTGCTGATGTACGATGCGCTGAGCGCTGAGTTTCGCACCATGAAGGTATCGCAGGACCCCGAGTGTGAAGTGTGCGGCCATCATGATTGAGCCGTTAATTGATAGGGTTCATGCGTAAAGCGGAGGGTGCTGCAGGTCAGTAAAAAAAGGATGTTAAGCCGGGTCGTCGCAGGCAATCTAACCTGACGCACAGACCCAAACGATAACGGGGTAGCTATTGCTACCCCGTTATGTTTATACGATGCCCTGACTGCGCAGGTAATCTTCGTAATTACCGGTGAAGTCCACAATACGATCGGCTTTCATCTCTATCACGCGCGTCGCCAGTGAACTCACGAACTCACGGTCGTGAGAAACGAAAATCAACGTTCCTTCATACATTTCCAGCGCCATATTTAATGACTCAATGGATTCCATATCAAGGTGGTTGGTTGGTTCGTCCATAATCAGGATATTGGGCTTTTCCATCATCAGCTTGCCAAACAGCATGCGCCCTTTCTCACCCCCGGACAGCACTTTGGCGGGCTTTTTAATATCGTCCTGTGAAAACAACAGACGGCCAAGGATGCCACGTACGGCCTGCTCATCATCGCCCTGCTGTTTCCACTGGCTCATCCAGTCAAATACCGTCAGGTCGTCGGCAAAATCGTCTGCGTGATCCTGGGCGTAATAACCAATCTTGGCATTTTCAGACCATTTAACGCTGCCGCTTTCCGGCGTCAGTTCGCCGACCAGGGTTTTTAACAGGGTGGATTTACCAATACCGTTAGCCCCTAATATCGCCAGTTTTTCACCGACTTCCAGCAGCAAATTTAAATTTTTAAAAAGTGGACCATTATCAAACCCTTTGGTGATCGCTTCGACTTCCAGCGCATTACGGAACAGTTTCTTGTCCTGCTCAAATCGAATAAAGGGGTTCTGACGACTGGAGGCTTTGACCTCTTCCAGTTTTATTTTGTCCATCTGTTTGGCACGTGATGTCGCCTGGCGCGATTTAGAGGCGTTAGCACTAAAACGGCTGACAAAGGATTGCAGATCGGCAATTTGTGCTTTTTTCTTGGCATTGTCCGATAACAGTCGCTCGCGCGCCTGGGTGGCAGCGGTCATATATTCATCATAATTACCGGAATAAACACGCAGCTCACCGTAGTCCAAATCGGCCATGTGGGTACAGACCATATTGAGGAAGTGACGGTCATGCGAAATGATAATCATGGTGCTGTCGCGTTCGTTTAACACCTGCTCCAGCCAACGAATAGTATCGATATCCAGGTTGTTGGTCGGTTCGTCCAGCAGCAAAATATCAGGATTAGAGAACAATGCCTGTGCCAGAAGAACACGTAATTTAAAGCCCGGTGCAATTTCGCTCATCGGGCCATAATGCTGCTCTACCGGAATACCCACACCAAGTAATAACTCACCCGCACGCGGTTCAGCACTGTAACCATCCATTTCACCATACAGGACTTCAAGGTCAGCGACTTTGTAGCCTTCCTCTTCCGTCATTTCGGGTAACGAATAAATACGGTCACGTTCCTGCTTCACTTCCCATAATTCATGGTGCCCCATGATTACCGTATCCAGCACGCTATATTCTTCGAAGGCAAACTGATCCTGGCGTAATTTACCAATACGTTCATTGGGATCGTAAGAGACATTGCCGCCCGATGGCACCAAATCGCCACCCAAAATCTTCATGAAGGTGGATTTTCCGCTGCCGTTCGCACCGATTAAACCGTAACGATTACCGCCGCCAAATTTTACGGAGATATTTTCGAACAGTGGCTTGCTGCCAAACTGCATGGTGATATTGCTGCTAACTAACACGGCATTGACCTTAGTGAAGAGAGTGGATGGAAAAACGGCGGCTATTATGCCAGATGTGACGTAGCGCACGCCAGCCTCCGGCAAGGATTGCCTGAATGCCCCTTGAAAACGCGACGCTTTTAATTATTGCCCCTGCCGATTTTCGCCTGCTCAGCACCGCGCAAACGCAAGCCGCGGTGGCATTCGTTGACGGCGCGGCTTCTGCCTGGCCCAACAGGCGATTAATTAGCAAGCCGATGCCAGAAATAGTCAGAGAGTACAAAGGGGTTTTTTAAATAAAAAAAGCCGGAGACATAAATGTCTCCGGCTACCGCTTACAAGGATTGTGTCGATTAATCGATCAGGAAACTGTCCAGGCTTTTACCTTCATCCAGCGCTTTTTTAATTGCTGCTGGGGTACGGCCCTGGCCGGTCCATGATTTCTTCTCACCGTTTTCATCGGTATAAGAATATTTAGCCGGACGTGGCGCACGCTTAGTGCGTTTTTTACCCTGCTCCAGGGCACCTAATAATTCATTAGGATCGATGCCGTCAGCCAGCAGCATTTCGCGATATTTAGATAACTTCTCTTCTTTTTCACGATTCTGTTGTTCTTCAGCATGAGCCTCTTCACGGCGTTCAGTTACAACGACCGTCAATTTCTCAAGAATTTCTTCCAGATCGCTCAGTGGCAGTTCACGAGCCTGGGCACGTAATGTGCGAATGTTGTTTAGAACTTTAAATGCGTCACTCATCACAATATCCTTGATTAAGGGGGTTTAATTAAACTGTAGCGACAAGATTACCTAATTCAAATAAAAAAATAAATTAATTTATTACTACAGATAATTCCGATAGGTTTTTTAAATGCCCGTGAAGTATTCAGGATGCTTATGTGGAGAGATTATTAACCATGAATTAACACTAAATAGCGGCTATCCTCGCACAATGTAAACGATTTCATTGATTACGCTTACTGCATGAATCATGCCTCAGATTTTATAACGTTCTTGCCGGTTATTTTTATCATCCTCAACGAATTTGGATTAAATGCCTTGCCCGGCTGCCCGTTTTTCTTGCCGTCGCCAGAGTGAATTCCACTGAAATAGCCAGCGTATAACGGGGTATTTATCCCGTGGCTCGCGGATAATAGCGGGGTTAATTTTTCTAACTAGGTTGATTATGCCGCCCTTCTCTGGCGTGTTGCTGACATAAAAGCACGTGGGCGCGTCAGACAGAAGATAAAGGGCTGGCAGGTCTGGCGCTCACACCCGCTGCGCATTTTTTTGCTGGGTAACGTTGTAAAGATAAATAGCAGAGGCTATTTCGGATGCGGGTTATCACGGGACTGCACAGGGAAGTTTGATGATTTTTATTTGACGATGTAACGCATAAATAATACATCGCGGGTATCAGTACGGTTTTTTCCGGCCGTGTCCCGTTACAGGGCCACGGCCGGACCGGTTAATTCACCTGCGTTGCCGGACCAAATACGTCGTACTGCGGCAGTTGCACGTTCTGGTAGGTTTCCCAGCCACCGCCTAAGGCTTTGTAGAGGGCGACAAGATCCAGTCCACTTTGCATGCGCGCCTGAGTAGCCTGTTCCTGCGCCTGCGCCAGTTGACGCTGGGCATCAAGTACTTCAAGGAAAGTCGATAATCCCTGGCGATAGCTGTCACTGGCGAGATCGAAGGTGCGTTGCAGCGCGCCAGTGGTTTCATCCAGTGCGGTGACGCGCTGCTGGTCGGCACGGTAACTGACCAGGGCATTTTCCACATCCTGCAGAGCCGTCAGCACCGTCTGACGATAGTTGAGTGCCGCGTTGGCCTGCTGAGCACGCGCCAGCTTCACGCTTGAAACCAATCTTCCGCCCTGGAAAATGGGAATGGATAACGACGGCCCCACGCTGTAGAAATGGCTGCTCCAGTCGTCAAGGTAACTCACGTCAGTGTTGCGGACACCCAACTGACCGGTCAGCGACAGACTGGGGAACAGCTGGGCGACAGAAACGCCAATCTCGGCGGTTTGAGCATGAAGTGTGGCTTCTGCCTGACGAATATCGGGACGACGTCGTGCCAGCGTAGACGGAATGCCGACAGAGACAAACGCGGGTAATGTGGGCAGCGCTTTCGGCTCACTCAGTTCAGCATCCAGCGCACCCGGCGTTTTACCCAGCAGCACGGCCAGACCGTTCATCGCCTGGCGCGTTTGTGCCTGATACTGCGGCAACTGCGCCTGCAGGCTGCTTAACTGCGCGCGGGCATTTTCCACATTGGTCACCGGTGCCAGGCCGTTACGCTGCTGGCTTTCCGTCAACTGCCAGGTCTGATCGGCCACGGCAATCTGTTGTTGCAGCGTGTTTACCGTTGCCTGCGCGCCGCGTAGCTGAAGCCATGCGCGCACCACTTCCGCTTCGAGCGACACCAGTGCGTCGTTGCGCTGCTCAATAGCCGCCTGCTGCTGGGCATTGGCTGACTCCACCTGGCGCCGCACTTTGCCCCACAGATCCAGTTCCCAACTGGCGTCGAAACTGCCCTGATACAAGGTGACCGGTTGCGTCAGCCCGTTCAGCTGGCTGGCAACGTTGCTGTCGAGCTGGTCGGCACCGTTTGCTTTCAGCAGCCCTTCCAGCCCAAGTTGCTGTCGCGTGACCTTGGCGGAACCGTTAAGGCTGGGAAATAATCCGCCCTGCGCCTGCGATAGTTGCTCACGCGCGCCGGCAATCCGTAATACCGTCTGTTGTAAGGACAGATTACCTTCGATAGCGCGTGCAATCAGGCTGTCGAGTTGCGGGTCCTTAAAGTTATGCCACCAGCGTGAATCCACCGCTGACGTTTGTGGCTTCGAATTTTCCTGCGAATCCAGGGCGTGATAGCTGCCCGGCATCTGGGGCTTAGGTGCCTGATAGTCCGGGCCGACGCTGCAGCCCGCCAGCGCTAACACCAGCATCAGGTTGAGCGGATTCAGGCGATGCGTACTCATAACTTTCATGTCAGTGTGCTCCTGCACTGCCTTCGCTTTTGACAGGCGACAGCAGCCAACAAAATGGAATCAAAATCAGGGCAACGATACTTAAGCCTGAAAAGACGTCGATATAAGCCAGAATGCGTGACTGGACAATCATCTCTTTATAGAGCTGACCGGTTGCCAACGTGACGGGATCGCCCACTGCAGAGGTGAAGTCGCGGATCGCCTGTGCCCAGTGCTGAACCGTAATATTGAACTGTTCATTCAGCGGCGTCATGTTGTGCACCATATGGGCCGAGCGCGCCTGCTCTCGCTCTGTAATCGCCGCCGTGGACAACGAGATGCCAATCGACCCCGCGACATTACGGAACATGGTAAACAGCGCCGAGGCGTCCGCGTTTAACCGTTGGGGGATCGTAATAAAGGCAATGGTGGTCAGCGGCACAAACAGGAAACCCAGGCCAATGGATTGTGCACTGCGCATCAGCACCAGCGTGGTGAAGTCCACATTCGGCGTTAAGGATGCCGAATAGAAAAAGGCTAACGCCAGACAGCTAAAACCAAAGGCAATAATATAGCGGGTCTGCACCACCGGCATCAGTTTCAAGACCAGCGGAATGGTCAGGACAATCAACACCGCGCCAGGGGACAGCACCAGTCCCGACCAGGTGGCGGTATAACCAAGATCCTGCTGTGCCAACTGCGGCAAGACCACCGAGCTGCCGTACAGTATCATCGCCATCCCGGCCATTAATAAGCCTGCGACCCAGAAATTGCGATCCTTCATCACCAGAATGTCGACCACGGGCTTGCGTGCATACATTAACCAGTAAATAGCCCCGACGATGCCCACAAGCGCCAGCACGGCAAACAAAACGATAAAGTGCGAGGCGAACCAGTCTTCGTCTTCACCGCGATCCAGCATGACCTGCAAACAGCCCAGGCCCAGCGTAATCAGGCTGATGCCGATATAGTCGATCTTGAGTTTACCTTTAGCCCATTTACGCTCCCACGGCGGATCTTCCAGCAAAGGTAAAATGGCCATGATGGTCAGCACGCCGACCGGGATATTGATAAAGAAAACCCAGCGCCAGCTGTAATTATCCGTAATCCAGCCGCCCAGCGTCGGGCCAATAACCGGTGCCACGATGATGGCGATAGAGGAAAGGCCGAAGGCTTTGCCCCGATCTTCCGGTTTGAAATAGTCGAGCAGGACCGACTGTTGTACAGGCTGAAGGCCACCGCCAAAAAAGCCCTGCAGGATGCGAAACAGAATGATCTGCCAGAGTTCAGTGGCGATACCACACAGGAATGAACAGATGGTAAACATCACGATGCAGATTAAAAAAAACTGTTTACGGCCAAACAGACGGCTGAAAAAGGCAGAGATGGGCAGCACGATACCGTTCGCCACCAGATACGACGTCAACACCCAGGTCGATTCATCGTAACTGGAGGAGAGTGAACCCGCGATATGCGGCAGGGCCACGTTTACGATGGTGGTATCGAGGATTTCCATAAATACCGCCAGCGTGACCGTAATGGCCACTAGCCAGGGATTACTGGCGGGTTTCCAGCTCTGCGATTCGCTCATTCCACGGTTACCTTCGGTTCAACCGATAATCCCAGTGGCAGCGGCCGGTTTGGATCAAGCCCTTTATCAATCACGATTTTTACCGGTACGCGCTGAACAATTTTCACGTAGTTCCCGGTGGCATTCTCAGAGGGGAAGGTTGAGAAACGCGATCCTGTGCCCATCTGAACGCTGTCGACGTGGCCTTCCAGCTTCATATCCGGCCAGGCATCAACGCTGATCGTCACTTTGTCACCCGGATTCATCCGCTCCAACTGCGACTCTTTAAAGTTGGCGGTAATCCAGATATCCGGAGAAACCAGCGAGAACAAGGCGCTGCCTGCCTGCACCAGGGTGCCCATCTGCACGTTGCGCTTCGTCACAAAGCCATCGTAAGGCGCACGAACCTGGGTATAAGAGAGGTTTAGCTCCGCCACGTTGAGCTGGGCTTTTGCCTGCTCAACCTGTTCCTGACGTGCTTCAACATTGGTTTCCTGCTGGCGGATTTGCAGCGCAACCTGCGAGGCAACTTCCACCTGCGCTTTGGCACTTTGCAACTGGGCCTGCGCAGAACGCAACTGAGCAGAAGCAGCGTCAATATTGCGTTGGCTGGTAGCGCGAGGATCAACGCCACGCTGACGACGGTAGTCAGCCTGCGCATTCAGGTAATTTGCTTCGGCTTTCGCCTGGTCTGCCAGAGCCTGATCGCGCTGGGCCGGATACTGAACACGTGAGAGCGCGAGCTGCGCCTGGGCCTGGTGCAGTTGTGCCATTGCCAGACCAAGTTGAGCTTTAGCCTGGGCGCGCTGGGCTTCGTTGTCGCTGGGGTCGATTTCTACCAGTAAATCGCCCTTCTTCACCCGTTGGTTATCTTTCACCAGTAACTTGACGACATAGCCAGACGCTTTAGCGGCGATAGTTACCGCATTGCCTTCAGTGAAAGCATCGTCAGTGGTTTCTTCGTTACGGGTGGTAAACCAAAAGAAAAAGGCCACGATCACCATCACCACCACGATAACGGCCAAAATAATTAACGGTTTTTTACCGGGGCGTTTGCGCGGTTTTTCATCGTTATTACTTGGGTTGTCGTGGGACTGGCTGTTGTTATCCGGCGCGTGTTCTGCGTCTTCCTGATGTGAATCGCGGTTGTTGTTCTCGCTCATAGTTTCCGTCGCTGGCTAAGGCCCTCTATCCTGGGCGTAGAAAGTCCACTAAACATTAGATCGAAAACTGACAAAATCCAGTACAACTTTACGTAACTTGAGAAAGGCAGCACATCCTGCACCGTGGCAGGATGTGTCTGGATCAGGCGACGAGTTTTAGCAACAGCCAGCCGGTGAGCATGGACCAGGCGAGTAAAGGAACGGAGAACAGGTGGAAACGCCACCAGATGGCGCGGTCTTTGGCCATACGTAACGCAATAAGGTTAGCAAGTGAGCCGGGTAACAGACCGAACCCACCGATATTAACTGCCCAGGCGAGCACTTCCGTTGGCGGCACTTTTTGCAACAGCAGGATCGTCGCAGGGACATTACTGATGATCTGCGACAGGCCGATAGCCAGCAGATAGAGTTCCCCTTTGCCAAGATGGGTAATGGCATCGAAATGTGCCTGCATCACCGGTAAACGCGTCAGCAGGAAAACATCCAGGAACATCACGATGAAGACCACCAGCAGGCTCCAGTCGATATTCAGCAATACCTGACGAGCCATAATGAGGAAACACACCAGAATCAGCAACAGCGCCCAGCCGGTGACATGCCATTCCAGCGCGGCAATAAACAGCAAATACAACACCACACTCACGGCAAACAGGGGTTTATGCCAGCTGTGCTGTTCACTGTTGTCATGCTTTTCAATGGTGCGTTTGGCAAAGCTGAACCAGGTGACGACCAGCAGGCTCAGCAGAAGCCACACCGCCAGCGGTGTCATTTGCAAAATAAAACCGCCAACGCTCAGTGAGCCGTGGCTCCACAACAGAATATTTTGTGGATTGCCCACCGGCGTCAGCAGCGATCCGGCGTTTACCGCCAGGGCTTCAAAGATAATCAAGCGCGAGATAGGTAAATGCGAAAATTTGCGTAACGTCAACGTGAGTGGCACCAGAATAAACAGCGCCACATCGTTGGTTAAAAAGGTCGACAGCAGGGCCGCCGCCAGCACCATAAACAGCGCCAGCGTACGTTCATGCTTGAAGCCCGCAATTAATCGGCCACCCAACACATCAAAATAACCGCTGGTTTCCAACCCCTTCGTCAGGATAAGTAATCCACTCAGGGTGATGATGGTATGCCAGTCCACCGCGGCGGGAAGATCCGGCCAGCGATAATCAGCAAGAAACAGCAGAACAACCCCAACAACGACTAACAAGTGCAATATATGGTCATGCAAAAATGAGCGAAGCACGATGGGCATGGTGTCCGGCGCCTTAACTGAGGGTTAATTGTTTTCGTAAAATTTCTGGAATACAGCCAGCGTTTCATCACTCACGTGATGTTCAATGCCTTCTGAATCGCGACGGGCCGTTTCCGGACTGATACCAAGCGCTAACAGGAAGGTTTCAACAATATGATGGCGGGCACGGCTCTCTTCAGCCAGCTTTTCCCCCTCACGTGTTAAAAAGACACCACGATAAGGCACCTGCTCAACCAGTCCGGCAGTACCTAATCGCTTTAACATTTTTGCTACGGTAGGTTGCGAAACACCTAAACGTGCGGCCATATCGACCTGACGTGCTTCACCAAATTCACCAATTAAATCAGAGATTAGCTCAACATAGTCATCAATTAGCTCACGACGATGCGCCTCGCGCACCTGCCGAAAACCTTCGACATGCTCTTCAATATCTTTCAGTGGTCCTTGCGGGGCAGAAACCACGCTTTTGGCACGACGACTCATTCAGCTTCCTCTTTATTTTTTCCACACCAGGCCTGCCATGTGGTTTTAGCTGCGCTCATTGTAAACCAGGCGCAAATAAGCTCAAATTTTTCGTCGTTAGCCTTGGCTAAATGATATAGCCAATGCTATATTTGTCGATAATGTAAACAGAGTGATGCATTAAAGCACGATTAAGCCGCTCTGCTTACCGTTGCGTTAAATTTATTGGGAGGTGATGTTATGAGCACCCTGAAAAGCTGTGTTGACTGCAGCAAATGCTTCCAGGCAGAAAAATCAACATCAGGTATGAAATCCTGGTGGTGCCTGCTGACCCGTTCCCCTTTTACACTGCGCCTGATGTTGATAAACAAACTTCTGGGTAATGAACCGGAAGAACGTCACTGTCAAAAACTGATCTGGCGCGGCTGATAGCTGATATCGCCTTTTGGCTGACCGCCTGAAGGCGCGGGCTTCTTCTGTTGCCGCGCTGACCACGCCTGCCGTTTATCTGTGCTCCCCATGTACGTCTGTACTGCTTCCGTCCCCTGAATCATCACTTACCTGCGCCCTTTTTAACAGGCAGAGACCGTCGCCTGCGGTAGCGCGCCCTTCTCTGGCATCGGCGAAGTCCAGTTGCGGATGACGGTTGCGCCAGCGGCAGATTTCTCCGACGGGGCAGCACTCATGGGCAGGCAATCAGCCACTGTGATGCTGTGGCATCTGCGCGCAGGTCTTTACGCCCTATCCGTGCCTCTAAGGCTACAGTGATGCTGTGGTATCTGCGCGCAGGTCTTCACACCCGATCCGGCATTACCCGATGGCTACTCAGATACTCTCTGACGGCTTATTTTTCGTTACCAATAAAAACGGCCCTGAAAAGGGCCGTTTTTTTAAAACTCGACTACGCTAACTTAGAAGCTGTAACCTACGCCAGCGATCCAGGTGCCAACGTCAACGCTACGGATGCGGCTCTGCTCATAGCCAACGTCCAGTGCAACGTTTTCCATTGGGTTGAACTGCATACCCGCGCCGTAAGAGAAACCGTAATCGCTGGTGTCTGCTTTGTCGCGTGACGTGGTGTCGTTAGCCTGGTATTTACCGTAGCCAACACCAACCACACCGTAGATGCTTGCCCAGTCATTCAGACGGAATGCTGGACCACCGGTGATACCGTAGTACTGGCCTTTATTGTAGATGCCATCTTCGGTACGATCTTTCTCGGTGTAGGTGAATGAGCCGATCCAACCCAGTGGGTTAGAACCGTCTTCATAACGATATTTCAGGTTGAAGCCGTTTGCTTTGTTAGCAACGCCCTGGTAGTCGCTCTGTGCGTAGCCACCGGTTACGGTGCTCTGTGCCATGGCGGAACCTGTTGCTACTGCTAACACACAGGCTAATGCTGAAAGACATGCAATTTTTTTCATAACCACCTCAAATGTGAAAGTACTTCTCTCCTGACAACGCTGAAAATATAACAAAAAATAGCGAGAAACTCTGCCCGCATTTTGTTGTCTAACACATAGTTTGGTGTAACAGGAAGTTAATGAAGTATCCTATGTCATTCTTTTTTCTTATAAAATACGTCATATGATTGCAACAAACCTCTTAAACAAATTTTCATGCTTTAAGTTAATTCCTAAAAAATCCTGACATTAATTTACTTATCTGCCCGTAATTTTGCTCAAAAACCAACCAAACAGAAAAAATTAAAATCACTTTGCGCCCTCTTTTTGACCTGCATTTCCATTACACTGGTCATCTTGTTAGCTAAATTGATCGGGAAGCGCCTACAGGATGTCAGCCACTTCGTTAAAGTCATTTACGCCAGTCTTCATTCCTGTCGTCGTTCTGCTCATCTCTATGCTGTCACTCCAGGGCGGCGCTTCACTGGCGAAAACCCTGTTTCCCACTGTCGGTGCCACCGGCATTACTGCCCTGCGTCTGGGATTTGGCACGCTCATCCTGTGCGTCATATTTAAACCCTGGCGGTTGCGTTTTAGCCGGGAACAACGCACGCCACTCATTATTTATGGCTTGTCGCTGGGTGCGATGAACTTCCTGTTTTATCTCTCTATCCGCACTGTCCCGCTGGGCATTGCCGTGGGGCTGGAGTTTGTTGGTCCATTGACGCTGGCGCTGCTCGGCTCACGCCGTGCACTGGACTTTATCTGGGTCATCCTTGCCGTGGCGGGACTCTGGTTCCTGCTGCCGTTTAGCACCGGCATTGCCTCCGTTGATCCGGTGGGCGCGCTGTTTGCGCTGGGTGCGGGTGCCTGTTGGGCGTGCTATATCTTATCGGGACAGCGGGCAGGCGCAGAGCACGGTGCTGCCACCGTTGCCATCGGCTCCTTAATTGCCTCCCTGGTGTTTGTCCCCGTCGGGCTGACATTTGCGGCAAGTGGCATCTGGCAGTGGAGCGTCATTCCCGTCGCGGTTCTGGTGGCGTTTCTTTCCACGGCGCTGCCCTATTCGCTGGAGATGATTGCGCTAACGCGCCTGCCAGCGCGGATCTTTGGCACGCTGATGAGCCTTGAACCCGCAGTGGCGGCCCTGTCGGGCATGATGTATCTGAACGAGAGCCTGTCGGGAACGCAGTGCCTGGCGTTACTGGCAATTATCCTGGCGTCTGCAGGTGCAACCCTGACGATGCGTCCCAGAAAGAGCCAGCTGAATGAGATTGCAGTGACGGATAACGTTAAAAAATAATGCGCGTCAGCATGTTGAAAAACAGGCTAAATAACACTAAAAATCATCCTGATAATTATTTTCATCTAAAATGTAATAGAAAGTTAATATTTAGAACATCTACAACCTGCTCATTGAATAATTATTTAACCTTATGATTTTATAATACTTTTACTTGCTGGTAAATTTAACACTTTATTAACTCGTTTACGCACTGTCTGACCGTTGCGAAGGCGAATACTATTTCAGCCATTGATTAAGCCAATCCTGCAAAGCCCTGAATCACTGCTATACTCAATCTCGTACTTGATTAGGACAACCATTGAAAGAGAGGACCGAAACAATGAGTACCGCTAAACTGGTTAAAACAAAATCTTCTGATCTACTATACACCCGTAATGACGTGGCAGATGACGAAAAGAGAGCCACCATTGAGGTGCTCAATCGCCTGGTAGTGGAGTTCATTGATCTGTCACTGATCACTAAGCAAGCCCACTGGAACATGCGTGGCGCAAACTTTATCGGTGTGCACGAAATGCTGGACGGCTTCCGCACCGCGATTACCGATCACCAGGATACCATCGCAGAGCGCGTGGTACAGCTGGGTGGCGTCGCACTGGGTACAACCCAGGTGGTGAACGACAAGACGCCACTGAAAAGCTATCCGCTGAATATTCACAGCGTTCAGGATCACCTGAAGGCACTGGCCGATCGCTACAGCGTTGTCGCTAACGACACGCGCAAAGCCATTTCTGAAGTAAAAGATGAAGATACCGCAGATATTTTCACTGCCGCATCGCGTGATCTTGATAAATTCCTGTGGTTTATCGAGTCCAACATTGAATAATGTCAGACAGTAGACTGTAAACAGGCGGGGAAACCCGCCTTTTTTACGTCTGTGTTATTATAATTTTATGACTTTGTTAACAGTTTTCACTTCCTGCTCTTCCTGTTTTTCCCTTCTGATGCACACTACCCCTGCACCACCGTAGCACTACGCACCACCATGAAGCACCCAATTAGTGCAAACTCACTTCCCCGTGCAGAATCGTGTCAGCGATTTTGTGTCAGGCAGTCGATTTTATGTATTTTGCAAAGTTGGCATATTTTTTTCATATGATAGCTCGCAAACCTGGGCCTTGACGCCTGGTCGTAATAAGGAAAAATGATGAAATCGTTGTTTAACATCTCTGTGGCCGCGCTGGCGCTGGCCTTCTCCCTCTCTGCTACCGCCGCCGAAAAGAAACTCATCGTCGCCACCGATACTGCATTTGTCCCTTTTGAATTTAAACAGGGTGATAAGTATGTTGGTTTTGATGTGGATTTGTGGGATGCAATCGCAAAACAATTGAAACTGGATTATACCCTGAAACCGATGGACTTCAGTGGCATCATCCCTGCACTACAAACGCGCAACGTTGACCTGGCGTTAGCCGGTATCACCATTACGGATGAGCGTAAAAAAGCGATCGAATTTTCTGATGGCTACTATAAAAGTGGTCTGCTGGTAATGGTTCGCAACAATGAAAATGACATCAAAAGCATTAACGACCTGAATGGTAAAGTGGTCGCAGTGAAGAGCGGTACGGGTTCAGTGGATTACGCTAAGAGCCACATCAAAACGAAAGACCTGCGTCAGTTCCCTAATATTGATAACGCCTATATGGAACTGGGTACCAATCGTGCTGACGCGGTACTGCATGATACGCCAAACATCCTTTACTTCATTAATACTGCCGGTAAAGGCCGCTTCAAAGCGGTAGGCGAATCGATTGAAGCACAACAGTACGGTATTGCCTTCCCGAAAGGCAGTGACGAACTGCGTGAAAAAGTAAACGGCGCGCTGAAAACACTGAAAGAAAACGGAACCTACAACACGCTTTATAAAAAGTGGTTTGGCACCGATCCTAAATAATAACTGAGTCTGCGTTCATTTTTCAGCAGGGAATATTTCCCTGCTTTTTTCCATCGCAACACAAGTGGAGTTTCACCATGGAGTTTGACTGGAGCGTCATTTGGCCAGCCATGCCAGCGCTGCTCGAAGGCGCGAAAATGACCTTAATTATTTCCATCATTGGCCTGGTGGGCGGGTTAATTATCGGTCTGGTCGCGGGGTTTGCGCGCGCGTACGGCGGCTGGATAAGCAATCATATTGCCCTGGTCTTTATTGAAATTATTCGCGGCACGCCTATCGTTGTGCAGGTGATGTTTATTTACTTCGCCCTGCCAATGGCCTTCCCGGATTTGCGTATCGATCCTTTCACCGCCGCCGTGGTGACCATCATGATTAACTCTGGCGCTTATATTGCCGAAATTACGCGCGGTGCGGTGCTGTCGATCAATAAAGGTTTTCGCGAAGCCGGACTGGCGCTGGGCCTGTCGAGCCGTGAAACCCTGCGCTATGTGATTATGCCCTTAGCGCTGCGCCGTATGCTGCCCCCGCTTGGCAACCAGTGGATTGTCAGTATTAAAGATACGTCCCTGTTCATTGTGATTGGTGTGGCCGAACTGACGCGTCAGGGCCAGGAAATTATTGCCGGTAACTTCCGTGCACTGGAAATCTGGAGTGCGGTCGCGATTATTTATCTTGTGATTACGCTGGTGTTGAGCTTTGTGCTGCGCCGCATTGAGAAAAGGGTGAAAATCCTGTGATTGAATTTAAAGACGTCTCAAAGCATTTTGGCAAAACTCAGGTGCTACACAATATCGACCTGAATATTAAGCAGGGCGAAGTGGTGGTGATTATTGGTCCATCCGGTTCCGGTAAATCTACCCTGCTGCGCTGTATCAATAAATTAGAAGAGATTACCAGCGGCGAGCTGATTGTCGATGGATTGAAAGTTAACGATCCTAAAGTCGACGACCGTCTGATTCGTCAGGAAGCAGGCATGGTATTCCAGCAGTTTCACCTCTTCCCACAGATGAGTGCCCTGGATAACGTTGCATTCGGCCCGATTCGGGTACGCGGTGCCAGCAAAGAAGAGGCGCATAAACTGGCGCAGAGCCTGCTGGCTAAAGTAGGCCTGGCCGAGCGCGCCCATCACTTTCCTTCAGAGCTATCCGGCGGCCAACAGCAGCGTGTGGCGATCGCGCGCGCGCTGGCGGTTAAGCCCAAAATGATGCTGTTCGATGAGCCGACCTCGGCACTGGACCCGGAACTTCGTCATGAAGTATTGAAAGTGATGCAGGACCTTGCTGAAGAAGGCATGACGATGGTTATCGTCACGCATGAAGTCGGCTTTGCGCAGAAAGTGGCATCACGGCTGATCTTTATCGATAAAGGCCGTATTGCCGAAGACGGTGATCCTGACAGCCTGATCAGTCACCCTCCCAGCGAACGTCTGCGCGAATTTTTACAGCACGTCTCCTGAGTGATTAACACAGCAGCCTGTTGCGGGCTGCTGTGTTAGCGAGACAGCCGTTGCGCGCGCTGGGCGGCGGGCATAAAGCTCCACGCCAGAAAACGGCTCTGCTTCTGCCCCTGCGCCATATTCACCACGCGCACGACTTCGGTCTCCAGTGCTTTTAGTTGTTTTTCCAGGGCAGGCAAATGCTCTTTACGCGACACCAGCGAGGTAAACCACACCACCTGGTTCGCCATGCCGGCGCTTTCCGCAATCATTTTCCCCACGAAGGCTTTTTCACCGCCTTCACACCACAGCTCATTGTGCTGACCGCCAAAGTTAAGCGGTGCGGCAGGCTGTAAACCCAGATTACGCGATTTGCGCTGGGAACCTGCCACAGCTTCTTCGGCCGACGCATGAAACGGCGGGTTACAGATGACCGCATGGAAAAACGCATCTTTATTCACCACGCCATTCAGCACCGCCTGCGGATTTTTTTGTCGGCGTAAGCGGATCAGGCGCTGCATACCGGCGTTAGCGGCAACAATTTTACCTGCAGCTTTCAGCGCGGCTTCATCAATTTCGGTCCCGGTAAAACGCCAGCCATATTCAGCAGCCCCAATCAGCGGATAAATGCAGTTTGCCCCGCACCCAATATCCAACACGTCCGCCGAAGGGATCTTGCCTTGGTTATCCAGTGCCAGTAAATCTGCCAGATAATGCAGGTAGTCAGCACGTCCCGGCACGGGTGGACAAAGCGATCCCGGGGCCAGTTGCCAGTCAAGTCCGTAGAAAAGTTTGAGCAGCGCCTGGTTCAGCAACATCACCGCCTCAGGATCGGCAAAATCAACCGACATCACGCCGTAACCATTAGGCCGGACTTTTGCGGCCAGCGGCGGATGTGCCGCCGTGAGGGCAGCAAAATCATATTCACCTTGATGGCGGTTTCGGGCGTGGAATAGCGACGGGCTGGCTGACTTTTTCATACGTTCTCTCATGTTTTCAGGCGCGCGTACAATACGCTGTGGCTGGCAGAAAATAAACAGCATTCTCGGCTGCATGAAGACAGGGTGGCGGATAAGCCAATGTGCCCTGTGCGGTGGAACCGCCTGTTTGCGGTATCAATGAGGGAATAAAAGCGCAGGCAAAGGAGGAAGACGTTAGCTTAGCAATAAAAAATGCGCCACCAGCAAACGTGCTGGCGGCGCATCATAAGCCTGCGGGATTATTTAAAATCGACGCGCATTAAATCCTGGATTGGCATGCCTTTCGTGGTTTCTACGCAACGATCGATATAGCTGGTAAAGCCTGGCGGTGAACTCATACCCAGGCGCAGCAATTTGTCGTTAGAGAACACCACATTCAGGCGGGCGAACTCACCGTACAGGCGCATCGCGCGCAGCATCAGGCGTTCATTACAAGGCCCATAAATCTTTTTGAAGTTCTTGCGCTCTTTAACGATCTCGCTGAAATCAACCTGCAGATAGTTAGGTGCCAGCGGTGCACTTTTTTCTGCTGTGGCAAACGCCGAATCAATTTCAGAGAAGGTATTGCTGCTGCGTTCACCGGCAGAAATGTGATAAACCATCTCTTTGGTACAGCCATGATCCAGCAGGAAAACCAATGATTTAGCACAGTAGTCCACGGGAATCACATCGACGCGGTCGTCGAGTGAGCAGAGGAATTTTTCCAGCTTCATCACCATCTTGAATACCCAGAAAATACTGCCTGACGGCGTACAACCTTCCTGAGAATGACCAACCACGATGGATGGACGGGCAATGACCAGCGGCAGGTGAGGCAGTTCCTGCTTGATCTTGTTTTCAATGTAGGATTTGGAATAGGTGTAATCGACAATGTGATCTTCACGGGAAGACAACACCAGATCCTCTTTTACGATTTCACCCTGATCCGGCGCGGAAGACATGGCCGTACCAACGTGGACAAATTTCACGAACGCAGGCAGTGCTGCCATTCTGGCGGCCAGTTTGAAGGTTCCTTCAACGTTAACCCGCCAGATATCGTTATTTTCACCAAATGACGCAATCGCCGCGCAGTTAATGACGTGGCTGACCTGATCGATGCGCGCATCATCCAGAAACAGTTCAGGCGCCAGGAGATCGCCGACCAGAATCTGATCTGCGGTCAGGCGCTGAATAGCCTGTGCCGAACATGAAAACTTAGATAAATTATCTTTAACCCTCTCCAGTCCCTGGGTAGCATCGCTGGCTCTGACAAGCAGCAGCAACTCAACATCCTGGCGCATCAGCAATTCTGCCACGACTGCACCACCAACGAATCCAGAAGATCCTGTAACAAGAATTTTTTTCATATCGACCACGAGAACAATTGATGAGGTTGTATATTGCGCTATTTTCGTTAAACAAATACGAAACCTTTGCTAGCACGAAATGTATAAAATGTACTCGTTTACTTTTCGTTTACTTTTGCACCACCTGTTTTCAGTAGCAAAATCGGTAAATAATATTTAACTAACTGATATAAATAAAAATTCACCCGTTAGCACAGAAAGTAACGGCTGTTATTATTCAGGAATAATCCGGTGCCTGATCGAGGCCTTTTTACAGGTTTGCCACGGCAACAGCCATTTACCCACTACGCTTGAATCAGCTTTTACAGGGAGACAACCATGAACAAACGTTATTCTTATCAGCCTCGCGCCGGACATGGGCTGCCGCACGATCCACTCAACGCCATTATCGGCCCACGTCCCATTGGCTGGATTAGCTCCATCAGCGCCAAAGGCATCCGCAATCTTGCGCCTTACAGTTTTTTTAACTGTTTCAATTACCAGCCACCCATTATTGGTTTCGCCAGTAGCGGCTGGAAAGACAGTGTGCAAAATATTGCTGAAACCAAAGCGTTTGTCTGGAATCTGGCAACCCGGCCGCTGGCTGACGCCATGAACGAAAGTTCCATTTCTGCACCCGCCGATCAGGATGAGTTTGCCCTTGCCGGTTTAACGCCCCTTGCCGCCTCGCAGGTTGAAGCCAGTCTGGTGCAGGAAAGTCCGGTGAATTTTGAGTGTAAACTGACGCAGCTTATTCAGTTGCAGGATGCGCAGGGCAACGCCCTCGACAGCTGGCTGGTGCTGGGTGAAGCCGTCGCCATCCACATTGATGAAACGCTACTGGAAAACGGCATTTATCAGACGGCGAAAGCCGAACCGATTTTACGCGCTGGCGGCCCCAGCGCTTATTACGGTATCAGTGAGGCGCAGCGCTTTGATTTGGTGCGCCCGGATGCGCGTCGGGGATAAGCGTCAGAGTGCATCCGCGGGATGCGCGCGGATGACATTTACTGCGCGGGCAATCTCTGGTGCCAGCCAGCGATCGTCCTGCCAGCTCGGCACCACCTGACGCAGTTGGCACCAGGCCTGAAGGGTTCTGCGTGCCAGCTGTGCTTCACCGTGAAACTCCAGCGCCTGGGCGGCCAGCAGGTATTCAATCGCCAGAATTTGATAAACGTTATTCACGGTCTTGAGCAATTTCAGTGCCGCACCGGTCCCCAGACTCAGGTGATCTTCCTGTAGCCCGGACGTAATGTAGTTATCCAGCACGGCGGGCTGCGCCAGCTGACGGTTCTCAGCACAGAGCGAGGCTGCCACGTATTGCGCAATCATCATGCCGGAGTTGACGCCGGGTTGGGCAACCAGAAAAGGCGGTAAGCCGCTGACCAGTGGATTCACCAGACGGTCCAGACGTCGCTCCGCAATACTGCCCAGCTCCGCCAGCGCAATCGCCAGCAGATCGCAGGCCATGGCAACGGATTCACCATGTGGATTGGCTTGTGAGACCACGCGCCAGGCCTGCGGTGTGCCCAGTACCAGTGGATTGTCGGTGCAGGCGTTCAGTTCGGTTTCTATCTGACGCTCTGCATGTGCAAACTGATCGCGACAGGCACCGTGCACCTGCGGCATGGATCGCAGGCTCAGTGCATCCTGCGTCCGAATGCCACTGCTTATCTTTAACAGCGGGCTGTCGCCCAGTAACCGCCGTAACCGCTCGCCACTGCGCTGGATACCCGGACTGGCTTTCAGGGACAGCACCTCTTCGTCAAAAGCCACCAGTTGCCCTCTTAACGCTTCAAAACTCATGGCGCCCGTGACATCGGCCCAGTCCAGCAAATGCCGCGCATCGTCCAGCGCCAGGCAGGCCAGTCCGGTCATGCACGGCGTACCATTAACCAGGCTGAGTCCCTCTTTTGCTCCGGGTCGATAAGGCGTAAGTCCGGCGCGCGTCAGGGCCTCGCTGGCGGGCAGGATCTGCCCTTCGCATTCCGCCTCACCTACGCCAATCAGCGTCAGGCTAATGTGTGCCATATGGGTCAAATACCCCACCGACCCCTGTGAGGGAACCTGAGGAGTAATGTGCTGGTTCAGCAACGCCAACAGCCGTCGCACCAGTTCAACCGACACGCCGGATTTCCCGTGGCTGTAATTCGCTATCGCGGCGCATACGATGGCGCGGACTTCCTGCTTCGCCAGCAACGGCCCGACGCCGCAGGCATGACTTAATAAGGTATTACGCGACAGCTGACTTAATTCTTCTTCCGCCAGCATGATATTGCACAGCGCACCCAGCCCTGTGTTAATGCCGTAGGCTATCTGACCACTCGCGACGATGTGTGTCACAATCTCCCGGCCCTGGGCAATGCGCTGCCAGGCATGCTCGTTCAGCACCAGTTCGGCATCATGGCGGGCCACCGCGACCACCTCCTGCCAGGTTACGGGGGCATCCCCCCATGTAACAACACGACTCATAACACAGACTCCGGTGTATGGTGGCTGGAGATAAACTGCCTGAAGCGCGCCGAGCCGCCCTCGCCGAACATCTCATCTGGCGTGCCCTGGCAGTCAATGGTGCCCTGATGCATAAACACCACACGGTTAGACACGTGACGGGCAAACCCCATTTCATGCGTCACCACTAACATGGTGCGCCCCTCTTCTGCCAGACTGCGCATGACCTTCAGCACTTCCCCCACCAGCTCCGGGTCAAGCGCCGAGGTCGGCTCATCAAACAGCATCACTTCCGGGTCCATGGCTAGCGCGCGGGCAATGGCGACGCGCTGCTGTTGCCCGCCTGACAGTTGGGCCGGATAAAAGCCTTTGCGATTAAGCAGGCCGACGCGATCCAGTAATTGCTCGGCCTGAGCGATGCAGGTTTTCTTATCGCGTTTCAGGACATAGTGCGGCCCTTCAATCACATTTTGCAGCACGGTCATATGCGACCAGAGATTGAAGCTCTGAAACACCATGCCAAGGCGTGAGCGCAAACGTTCGACCTGTTTGGGATTAGCGGCCAGTTGATGCCCGCGCGCATGGCGCTTCATTTCAATGGTTTCCCCGCCGACGCTCACCACGCCGGAATCGGGTGTTTCCAGCAGGTTAATGCAGCGCAGCAAGGTGCTTTTTCCCGATCCACTGGCCCCGAGAATAGAAATCACATCACCTTTATGGGCCTGTAATGAAATCCCTTTCAGCACCTCCATGGTGCCGAATGATTTATGAATATCGCTGGCGGACAGCGTAACGGTGGATGAATCCTGCATCTCATTCCCCTCCAGTGATGGGCTTAACGGCCGCTAACGGCTTCTTTGCGGGCTGATGAACCGGCGTCAGACGACGCTCCAGCAGGGCATACAGCTGCACGATAATAAAATTAAGGATCAGATAAATCGCGGCGGCACACAGGAACACTTCCATCGTGCGGTAGGTGCGCTGAATAATCTGCTGCGCCACCCCGGTGACATCCCACACGGTGACCAGGCTGGCAAGTGCGGTGGATTTGACCAGCAGAATGGCTTCCGTCGAATAGGCGGGCAAGGCATAGCGCAACATGACCGGTGCAATAATGCGCCTCAGTAGCAGCCAGCGCGACATACCACATGCCATACCGGCTTCCACCTGCCCGGCTGGCACCGCCAGCAACGCACCACGCAATATTTCTGCCGTATACGCTGCGGTACAAAGCGATAGCGCCAGCACGGCACAGCTGAACGGCTCTCGTAAAAATGGCCAGACAAAACTGTGACGAATCACGCCAAACTGCCCCAGGCCGTAATAGATTAAAAACAGCTGGATCATTAAGGGCGAGCCCCGAAATACCAGAATATAGCCACGGGCAAAACCGCTCAGGATACGCCAGCGGCTCATCCGCAGTGCCAGAATGCCCACCGCCAGCACCCCGCCGCACAGGAATGAACTGATAAACAGGCCGAGCGTGACCGGCAGTGCGGCGCTTAACCTAAGAAAGGTATCAGCAAGAAAGGCAAAATCGATCATGGTGCAGTTCCTTAATGCTGTGCCGCTGTCCGGCTTTGCCAGGCACGGCCCAGCCGGGCTTCCGCGCGCAGAAAAGCCCGATTCGACAGTATGGTTAACAACAGATAGCATCCCCCGCCAATCAGATAAAAGGTGAAGTAGTCACGCGTCGACCCGGCCGCTATCTGACTGGCGCGCATCAGTTCCACGATGCCGGTCACCGAGACCAACGCAGAGTCTTTCAGGCTCATTTGCCAGACATTGGATAAGCCCGGCAGCGCATAGCGCGCCACCTGAGGCAGCAGGATGCGCTGGCGAATACGCCAGCGTGACATGCCTATCGCCAGCGCCGCTTCCACTTCACCGTGGGAGAGCGCCAGCCGAGCCGCACGATAGACTTCTGCCTGATAGGAGCCTGAAATAAGCCCGATCGCCAGAGCACCGATCAGAAACGGCGGCGCTTCAATAAACCCTTCCGCACCGAATAACTGACCGATCTGCGTGATCAGGCCCGATCCACCGAAGTAGAACAGGTAGATCACTAACAGCTCCGGGATGCCGCGAAAAATCACCGAATAGCCCTCGCCTAACCAGCGTAAAGGGCGATGAGACGACAGTTTCGCGGCGGCGATGGCTGAGCCCACGATGGCACCGACCATTAGCGCGACCAGCGACAACAGCAACGTGGTAAGCGTTGCGCTGACAATCAGCCATCCCCAGCCCTCTGCGCCAAAACCCAGCAGGTTCATCATGCTCGACCTCACTTATGGCGTAACGTCAGTTTTAAACCATTTTTCGCTAAGTTCTTTTACCGTGCCGTCAGCCAGCGCAGCCTTAATGGCGTCGTCCAGTTTGGCCTTCAGGTCGTTGTCCGCCATGCGCACACCCATGGCTTCGCCTTCACCCCAGATGGGACCGCCGAGCTGTGGACCGCTGAAGGTCAGGTTGCTGTTGTCTTTGCGTGTCAGCATCGATTTGGCAAAGGTCACGTCATCAAACACCGCGTCAATACGTCCGGCCTGCAAATCCAGAATGGCATCGGCGGAGGTGGTGTACTCGCGTATGTCAGCCACGCCCTTGAAATATTTGTCGATAAAAGGCGTATATACCGTGCCGGAAGCAATACCGATGGTTTTGCCTTTCAGCGCGGCTTTTAACGGTGCCAGCGCGGCTTCAATCTCTTTCTCATCGTCATGCAACTTCGTCACGCCCTTGCCCGGCGGCAACAGCGTGCCTTTGACGGTAATAAAGGTCGCGGGTGTGGAGGCGTAAGGCAGGGTGAAATTGACCACTTTTTTACGATCCGGCGTGATCACGATGGCATCCATGATGACGTCATATTTGCCGGCATTCAGCCCGGCAATCATGCCATCCCAGTTCTGAACCACCAGCTTGCACTCGATGCCCATACGTTTGCACAGGTTGGCCATCAGCTCAGGCTCAAAACCCCCAAGTTTGCCGCCGGGCAGCGTCAGGTTCCAGGGTTCATAGCTGCCTTCCGTGGCTATCGTGATCGATTTCCACTCTTTTGCCTGCACCGCAACGGTGCTGAGCAGCAGGCTGGAAAACAGGGTCGTGAGGCAAAAACGGCGAAACGCTACGTGGTGCTTCATACGGCTTCTCCTGGATGAAAAAGGTTTTAACAGCATCGATGTTGTTTTAACAAAAAATTCACAAGATGATGAGTCATGTATATACAAGTTAACGTTATCGAGTTCATTGTCGGCTTGATGTTTTTGTGAGCCAGACACGATAAATAACAACGGGGTTTCGTTCAGAGGTTACTTGTACATACAAGCTAGCAAAGGCCGTGCCAGATTGGTCGTTATTCTCCCCAGCAGCACAAGGGTTGTGTGTTGCAACAGCCGACAGACGGATGCACAACAAACGTGCAAAGGCTGCACGAATTTAGCGCAAAAACCGTCTGGCGGCAGGTTGTGGGTTCATGTTAAGCGGCGCGGATAAGCACCCTGGGTTTCTGTCAGCACTTCTTAGGGTTTTTGGGGAACCGTCTCAGGGTTTAACCTGACCGCTCAGGCCACCCGCCACCTGCGGACAGTACCTGAACGGGCGATATCCCACGTGCAGCACGCTGTGCTGAGCGTCATCGTTCCGCGTTATCGGGAAAGGCGTAAAAAGCGGCTGCCGGTAGGCGCGCGTCACGCCCGGCGAGGCAATGCCATGACAATGGGACTGGCGTGACAGACACACATCACGCCCGTTGGTCTCATGTCGCCGAAACAACCCGCCTGGCTGTTTCGGTTGATCGGATTACGTCTCAGCCCATTTTTCCCTGTTCGAGAAAGCTATGCAGCAGCGGCTTTAACACCTTCTTCAGCTGCGCAGCGCGCGCTTCATGCCAGGTAAACGGCGGGCTTTCATCCATATAGTTGATTTGCGACAGCTCCAGTTGCACAGCCTGAACCTGCTGCTGTGGCTGGCCGTAGGCGCGCGTGATATAGCCACCTTTGAAACGGCCGTTCACCACCCAACTGAACTGATCCTGCGCACTGCACACCGAGGTTAGCCCGTTAATAACGGCGCTGCTGCAACTGGCCCCGTCGTTCGTGCCGATATTGAGATCCGGCAGTCGGCCCTCAAACAGACGCGGGATTTCACTGGCAATGGAATGCGCATCAAACAGTAAGGCGTAACCAAACTGCGCTTTCATTTGCGCCAGCGTCTGCTGGATCTGCTGATGGTAAGGCTGCCAGATAGTCTGAACGTAGCCCTGGCGCTGCGCCTGCGTGGGGGTTTTACCTTCAGCAAAGGTGGGCGTACCGTCGAACAGGGTTTCGGGAAAGAGTCCGGTCGTGGCGGTGGTATAGAGCGGTTGATTATCGGACGGGCGATTGAGGTCGATAACAAATCGTGAGTAGCGGCCAATGATAATACTTGCCCCCATATCACGGACAAAATCATAAAGTTGAGGAATGTGCCAGTCGGTGTCAGGTAAACTGCGGGCGGCCTCGCTCAGTCCGTCCTCAACGTCCGGCGTCAACAGCGTACCGGCATGGGGAATGCTGACCAGTAAGGGAATGCTGCCCTGCGTGAAATGAAAAGGGGTCATTGTGTTTCTCCGCGATAGATGACGGTACAGGGCAGTTCGCCGCCCAGCCAGTAAACGAGTTCCGCCGGACGTGCCAGCGGCCAGTGGACAAAACTGGCCACTTTGCCCGCTTCGAGCGAGCCGTGACTCGCCTCCAGTCCCAGTGCCTTCGCCCCCCACAAGGTGACGCCTGCCAGCGCCTCTTCCGGTGTCATGCCAAACAGGGTGCAGCCCATATTCAGCATTAAACGCAGCGACAGGGCCGGAGAGGTGCCCGGATTGGCATCACTCGCCAGCGCCATGGGCACGCCATAGTGTCGAAACAGCGCCACAGGCGGACGCTGCGTTTCCCGCAACAGGTAAAATGCACCGGGCAACAGCACCGCGACAGTTCCCTGTTCAGCCATCGCCTGAACATCCTCTTCGGTAGCATATTCCAGATGATCGGCTGAGAGTGCGCCATAGCGCGCGGCCAGCGCCGCACCGCCCAGCGCAGACAACTGCTCCGCGTGAAGTTTTACCGGTATCCCCAGTGCCTTAGCCCGCTCAAACACCTGCGCAACCTGCTGAGGTGAAAAAGCCAGATGTTCGCAAAAGGCATCCACCGCATCAGCCAAGCCTTCGGCTTTGACCTGAGGCAGAAGGCGTTCGCAGATAATCGCGATCCAGCCATCAGGATTCTGTTTAAATTCCGGCGGGAAAGCGTGCGCGGCAAGGCAGGTTGCCTGCACATCTGCGGCCACCGTGTTACGCAACTGACGAATAGCGCGCAGCATGCGTAATTCACTCTCTTCATCCAGACCGTAGCCGGATTTGATTTCGACGGTGGTCACGCCCTCGGCCAGTAAGCGATTCAGCCGCCAGCGGGCCGATGTAACCAGTTCCGCTTCACTGGCTGCGCGCGTGGCCCGAACGGTAGAGAGAATCCCTCCGCCCTGTGCCGCAATGTCCGCATAACTGACCCCGTTGAGACGCTGTTCAAATTCCTGACTGCGGTCCCCACCAAAAACCAGGTGAGTATGGCAATCGACCAGTCCCGGTGTGATGATACCGCCCGCCAGCCGGTGATGTTTTTGCGCGATAAAGGCAGGCATATCGGCTGCGGCCCCTACCCACACCAGCTTGTCTGCCTTCACCGCCAGCGCGCCCTGCTCAATAATCGCGTAGCGGCCGCCGCGCATGGTCACCACATCGGCACCGGTCCACACACTGTCTACCTGGAGTTCTTCTGCCATTCCTGCCTCTCATTGCTCTCGCCGTTTACAGTCTGTTTTAAAGTATGTATATGTATATACAACCACATCCCTTGAGGATCAACTATGGCAATTTTTTTTGCGCCCCGCGCACTGCTGGCGGATGGCTGGCATAAACAGGTCCGCATCAGCGTCAGTCCCGCTGGATTGATTGATGCCATCACGCCCGACAGTGATGACAGCCAGGCAACACGTCTGGACGGCGAGGTGATCCCCGCTATCGCGAATCTGCACTCCCATGCGTTTCAGCGCGCCATGGCCGGGCTGGCGGAAGTGGCGGGCGATCCGCAGGACAGTTTCTGGACCTGGCGTGATCTAATGTATCGCATGGTACAGCGCCTGACGCCACAACAGGTCGGCGATATTGCCGCCCTGCTGTACATCGATATGTTAAAAGGTGGCTACTGCCAGGTCGCAGAGTTTCACTACCTGCATCACGACATTAACGGCCAGCCCTATGCGGATGATGCCATGCTGCAGCACCTGATTGCCGCCGCCGATACCGCAGGGATTGGTCAGACGCTACTTCCGGTGCTTTACAGCTACAGCGGTTTTGGCGCGCAGCCTCCTGTGGCGGGACAGAAACGCTTTATTCAGCAGACCGACCGCTACCTGCAACAGCAGTCGCGCCTGGAGGCATGGGTGAAAGACAAGCCGCTGCACAACGTGGGCCTCTGTTTCCACTCGCTGCGGGCAGTGAGCGAGGCGCAAATGCACGAGGTGTTAACCGCCAGCGATCGCTCGCTACCGGTTCACATTCACATTGCCGAGCAGGAAAAAGAGGTGAACGACAGCCTGGCCTGGAGCGGCGAGCGTCCGGTGAGCTGGCTGATGAATCGTTTTGAGGTCGATGCACGCTGGTGCCTGATTCACGCCACGCATCTTGATGACAGCGAAGTCACGCGCCTCGCTGACAGCGGTGCGGTAGCCGGGTTGTGCCCGACCACCGAAGCCAATCTTGGCGACGGCATTTTCCCGGCGGTGGACTATATCGCCCAGGGCGGCCGCTGGGGAATTGGCTCTGACAGCCATGTTTCGCTCAGCGTCCAGGAGGAGCTGCGCTGGCTTGAATACGCACAGCGTCTGCGCGACCGCCGCCGCAACCGCATTACGCTGGCAAACCAGCCCTCGGTTGGCGATCTGCTGTGGCAGCAGGCGGCGGCGGGCGGCGCTCAGGCCTGCGGGATTAAGAGTGGTTCCCTGGCCGTTGGACAGCGCGCCGACTGGCTGGTATTACGTGATGCGGCCTGGCTGGGCAGCGTGGATGAACGCGCCCTGCTCAACCGATGGTTATTTGCGGGCCAGCGCGATCAGATTCGCGACGTGTATGTGGCAGGCAACCGGGTGATTAGCGACGGGCATCATGCTGCAGAAGACGCCTGCGCAGCCCGTTTTGCCCAGGCAATGGCGGCCCTGCGATGAGACATGTTTTTTCCCTGCAAAGTTTACCCGTTAGCCGCTGGCGCAACGGCGGGGGCGAAACACGCGAAATTATCAGCTTTCCCCCTGATGCCGCCGACTTCGCCTGGCGAGCCAGTATCGCAACCATTGCCTGCGACGGCCCGTTTTCGACCTTCAACGGGGTGGATCGCACTATTACGCTGCTAAACGGCAGCCCGGTCCTGCTTCACGGCGCGACATGCGAACACCGCTTGCTGCCTGAAGCCCCCTGGGCTTTCGCAGGTGAATGGGCGCTGGAGGCCAGTCTGCAAGGCAACGAGCCGAGTCAGGATTTTAACGTGATGACGCGGCGGGGTGAATGGCGGGCGCAGGCCGACGTCGTGACGGAAGCCGTGGTGAGCGAGCACGGCGTGGCATGGGTTTTAGCCGGAAAATGGCACATCGCAGGTGACACGCGGTTAGACGCACAGCAGGGTGCATGGTGGGTGGATCACACCACCCTGTTACAACCCGACAGCAGCGATGCCAGGCTGTTGTTCGTACGCCTTACCCGTGTGCTTTGAAGCGCCCAAGCAGCTTGTACCGCGAGCCTGGATAAAGCAAGCGCGCGTAGGTCACAATCTTATTGTCGCTCCAGGTCTGGCGGCGGATCAGGAGGCACGGCTCATGCTCATCAATCGCCAGGTGTTTACGTTGACGCGCATCTGGCATCACCGCCTCAACAATGTGTTCGCCTGCCGTTAACGGCGCAGCCCGCATCAGGTAGGTATAAGGTGTAAGCGTATGGTAATCCTGGGCCAGATAGTCCGGGGCCAGTTGCGGATTGACCAGACGGTCCTCTAACTGCACCGGCAACTCGTTTTCGTAATGCACGATGAGCGAATGAAACAGCGTTTGCCCGGTGGTCAGCCCCAGCAAAGAGGCCTGCTCAGGATCGGCTTTGTTCTGGCCCATCGTCAGGATTTTGCAACTGTGCTGATGGCCGCGCTGGGCAATTTCATCGGCGATGTTGTGGACTTCGAGCATCGCCGTATAGCCTTTCATTTCGGCGACAAACGTCCCCACGCCCTGCATACGCACCAAAAACCCTTCGCTGGTCAGCTCACGTAAAGCACGATTGATGGTCATTCGGCTTACGCCAAGCTCATTGACCAGCTCGCTTTCGGAGGGGACCCGCTGATTGGCTTTCCAGTGTCCTTCACGAATCTGGCTGACGATGGCCTGCTTGACCCGCTGATAAATGGGCGCCGGTTCATCGCTCATGGCGGCCGCCAGTTGTGCAATTGCCGTATGCTCGGCCATAACGTCTTCCTTTCACTGATAATGCTCAGAGTTTACTGCCTGAAGGGCTGGATGTATATACATTCAGGCGCGCCATCAGCACTTTATCCGTGCACCTGTTGCCTGATAAAGGTGCAGGAATAACGGTGATCGTTTGTCCTCCCCAGTACTGACGCCCGATCATTTTTGTGATCGGTTTGGCACGCCGCTTGCAACTTGTATAGACAAGAATAGACAGTTATGTTTCACTCGCTTTATTCAGTTGATCAGGGTCAATAAAGATGCCCTGTGGCAACCCAACCCTTGTATAGACAGGAGCAGGTTATGTCAGGTTCGACTCAGGTATTACACCTGGTTCCAGGTAACGTCGATCTCGCGACGTTACGCGCAATTTATCACGGCAACGTCACCCTCAGCCTTGACGATGATGCCCGCCGCGCCATTGCCGAGGCGCACCGTACCGTCGAAGCGATCGTTGCTTCCGGCAGTGTGGTTTACGGCATTAATACCGGTTTTGGCAAACTGGCACAGACACAAATCCCTGCGGCTCGTCTTGCAGACCTGCAACGTAACCTGGTGCTGTCTCACAGCGTGGGGTTAGGGAATTTACTGCCCGATAGTGTGACGCGGCTGGTTGTGGCCAGTAAAATTATCAGCCTTTCGCGGGGCCATTCCGGCGTGCGCATTGAACTGGTCGACGCCCTGTTGGCTCTGTTTAATGCCGGCATCATGCCCTGCATTCCGGAAAAGGGCTCGGTGGGCGCCTCGGGCGATCTCGCGCCGCTGGCACATATGTCGCTGATGCTGCTTGGTGAAGGTCAGGTGCGGGTCAAGGGCGAACTGATCCCCGCCACAGAGGGCCTGGCCAGCGTCGGCCTGACGCCTTTTGTACTTGGCCCTAAAGAAGGCCTGGCATTGCTCAACGGCACTCAGGTTTCCACGGCCCTGGCGCTGCGTGGCCTGTTTGAAGCCGAGAACCTGTTTGCCGCAGGCTTAATGGCGGGCGCGCTGTCATTAGAAGCCATCAAGGGGTCGTTAAAGCCTTTCGATGCGCGTATCCATCAGGCGCGCGGCCAGCATGGCCAGATTGCCGTCGCCGCCGCGGTCACCCACCTGATTGAAGGAAGTGAGATCCTGGGATCACATACACACTGTGGCCGCGTACAGGACCCCTACTCTATCCGCTGCGTACCACAGGTGATGGGCGCCTGCCTGGATAATCTCACGCATGCCGCCCGCGTCCTGCAAATTGAAGCCAATGCTGCCTCTGATAATCCGCTGGTTTTCAGCGAAACCGGCGAGGTGATCTCCGGTGGCAACTTCCATGCTGAACCGGTGGCGTTTGCGGCTGACATTATTGCGTTAGCCATTGCCGAGGTTGGGGCGATTTCTGAACGTCGGCTGGCCCTGCTGCTGGATACTGGCCTGTCCGGGCTGCCGCCTTTCCTGGTGCGCGACGGAGGAGTCAACTCCGGCTTTATGATTGCCCAGGTTACCGCAGCGGCGCTGGCATCCGAAAACAAATCACTGGCCCATCCCGGCAGCGTAGACAGCTTACCGACCTCGGCCAACCAGGAAGATCACGTTTCCATGGCGACCTATGCCGCTCGCCGTCTGGGCGAGATGTGCTTTAACAGCGCCGCCGTGGTGGGCATTGAAGCGATGGCGGCCGCACAGGGCATTGAGTTTCATCGTCCCTTGCAAAGTTCTGCCCTGATAGAGCAGGCCATCGACAGCATCCGCGAACGCGTGGCCTTCCTTGAGGAAGACCGCCTGCTGGCTCCGGACATCGAGGCGATGCGTCAGTGGGCAAGCCGCTGCGACTGGCCGCAGGCACTCACCGCATTGTTACCCAGCATGGGCACACATTCAGTTAAATAAGGAATCCGTAATGAGCGAAACCCTGACAAAAGCGGTGGCACGCGAGATTCGTGCGCCGCATGGAAATGAACTGCACTGCGCCAACTGGTTAATTGAAGCGGCTTACCGCATGATCCAGAACAACCTGGACCCCGACGTGGCAGAACGCCCGGAAGACCTGGTGGTGTACGGCGGTATCGGAAAAGCCGCGCGCAACTGGGAATGTTTTGAGCAAATTTTACGCTCGCTCCAGCTGCTGCAGCCGGACGAAACCCTGTTGATCCAGTCGGGCAAACCCGTGGGTGTATTCCGTACCCATGCCGATGCGCCCCGCGTCCTGCTGGCCAACTCCAATCTGGTTCCCCACTGGGCCAACTGGGATCACTTCCATGAGCTGGATAAAGCCGGGCTGATGATGTACGGCCAGATGACCGCAGGCTCCTGGATTTACATCGGTGCCCAGGGAATTGTTCAGGGTACTTATGAGACCTTTGTCGAGGCAGGACGTCAGCATTACAACAATGATTTAAGCGGACGCTGGATCCTGACCGCCGGTTTAGGCGGCATGGGCGGCGCACAACCCCTGGCAGGCGTGCTGGCGGGTGCCTGCGTGCTGGCGATAGAGTGCCAGGAGTCGCGTATCGATTTCCGTTTACGTACGCGTTACGTCGATCATAAAGCCACCTCGCTGGATGAGGCGCTGGCCCTGATTGACGCCGCCACCCAAGCGAAAAAAGCGATCTCCGTTGGCCTGCTGGGCAACGCCGCAGAGATTCTGCCAGAACTGGTGAAACGCGCGAAAGCTGGCGGACCTAAGCCCGATATCGTCACCGACCAAACTTCGGCCCACGATCCCATCAATGGCTACCTGCCACTGGGCTGGGACGTTGCACGCTGGCAGCAGGAGCGGGAAACCCATCCCAAAGCCGTAGAAAAGGCTGCTCGCGCGTCCATGGCGGTACATGTACAGGCGATGCTCGACTTTTGTCATATGGGCATTCCTACTGTGGATTACGGCAATAACATTCGCCAGGTCGCGCTGGATGAAGGCGTCAGCAACGCGTTTGACTTCCCCGGCTTTGTGCCTGCCTATATCCGCCCTCTGTTTTGCGAAGGCAAAGGGCCGTTCCGCTGGGTGGCGCTGTCTGGCGATCCTGAAGATATCTACAAAACGGATGCCAAACTCAAAGAACTCTTTCCTGAGCATAAGACGCTGCATCGCTGGCTGGATATGGCGCAGGAACGCATCGCCTTTCAGGGCTTACCGGCTCGCATCTGCTGGCTGGGGCTGGGTGAGCGCCATCTTGCCGCGCTGGCGTTCAATGAAATGGTACGCACTGGCGAGCTGAAAGCACCGATCGTAATTGGTCGCGATCACCTGGACTGTGGCTCCGTCGCTTCGCCAAACCGTGAAACCGAGGCCATGAAAGATGGGTCGGATGCGGTGTCAGACTGGCCGCTGCTCAACGCTCTGCTCAATACGGCGGGCGGCGCGACCTGGGTGAGCCTGCATCATGGTGGTGGCGTGGGCATGGGATTCTCACAGCACTCCGGTGTGGTCATTGTGTGCGACGGTACGGAAGCGGCTGATGCCCGCCTTGGCCGTGTACTGTGGAACGATCCCGCGACTGGCGTGATGCGTCATGCCGACGCGGGCTACGAGCTGGCACAGAATTGTGCGACAAAACATGGTCTGAACTTACCCATGCAATAAACCACAACGCCGGTATTTTTAGATACCGTTAAGCTGAAAAAACGCTGTTCCGGGGCATGCATGTCCGGAACAGCGGAGCGAAACGCATGAACAGGTTTACTCAGACTTAGCGGAGTTCAGCGTAATACGATCTACAGGCCCGACAATAAAGGTAGGTGGGGAACCAGGTCAGAAAGAACCCGGTAAGTGAGGTTACGCAGAACGGCCCAATATCACCCCCTATCATCATGCGGTTGACACAAACGTTTTTGAACTGAGCCAGCGTGATTTTCTCTGAGACTTTTTTGCCGCCAGCAATCGGCCTGCCATCACCACCATTAGCGTCGATCGGGTGGCTATGGGCCAACGCGCCGCAACCCTGCTGGCTGACCGTATCGAGTAGCGCCCGGGTGACGAGAGCATTATTGATATCGGCTTTCATTTAATAAAACGCGCGTCGGCATAAAATCTGCCACGCCTGCACGCTTGTTTATTACTTATTCCTTTTTGATTTAGCGCATTGTCCATTTTATCGCTTCTGGCGATAGACGCGCTGTCGCGCGGCCTCTAAAGTGAAGCTTCCTGAATGATATGGAGCGCGATACTGCATGACTCTTTCCTCTGCCCTACTCGATGATGCGCTGCGCTGGCGCCACCAGTTTCACCGCGAACCCGAACTGGGCTATCAGGAACATCAGACCAGCGACAAAGTTGCTCATGAACTTGAGCAGGCGGGCTTACAGGTGTTTCGCGGTCTTGCGGGTACGGGTGTGATTGGCACGCTGGAAAATGGCACCGGGCCGGTTATCGGCCTGCGGGCGGATATGGACGCACTGCCAATTAACGAAAAAGGCGATACCGCCTGGCGCTCCAGTAAACCCGGCGTGATGCATGCCTGCGGGCATGATGGTCACACCGCCATTTTGCTGGCGGCGGCGAAACAACTGGCGGCCACGCGCCAGTTTAGCGGCACAGTTCATTTTATCTTTCAGCCAGCGGAAGAGAACCTTGGCGGTGCCCGCAAGATGGTTGAAGAGGGGTTGTTCACACGTTTCCCTATGGATGCCGTTTACGCCATGCACAACTGGCCGGGCTTACCGCTGGGTTCGCTGGCGGTGAACGCCGGTGCGATGATGGCCTCGCTGGACGCCTTTGAAATTACCCTGAGTGGTAAAAGTTGCCATGCTGCTATGCCGGAAAGCGGTGCCGATCCAATGGTGGTAGCAGCTGAGCTGATCCTGGCCCTGCAAACCATTCCGTCACGTCGCCTGTCGCCCCTGTCTTCTGCCGTGGTGAGCATCACCCAGATTCACGGCGGCGAAGCGATTAACGTCATTCCAGAACAGATTGTTCTGCGCGGCACCGTGCGTTGTTTGCAAGACGATGTACGCAATCGGGTTCATACGCTTATCGATGATTTTGTGACGACGCTGCCGAAACCCTTTGGCGTTTGCGGGGCGATTCGCTGGCTGCCTGGCTATCCGGTGACCACCAATCATGCCGGCCCGGCTCAGCAGGTGCATGACGTCGCCGTCAGGACTTTGGGCGAAGAACAGGCGCGCTGGCAGGTGAATCCCTCTATGGCTTCGGAAGATTTTGCCTGCATGCTGGAGGCCTGCCCCGGTGCCTATTTCTGGCTTGGCGCAGATGGTGCCACCCCATCCGCACCGCTACACAATGCCCACTACGATTTCAACGATGCGCTGATTCCCACTGGTATTCGCTTTTGGCAAAACCTGGTGGAACACGCACTGCCGCAGGATCGCGGTTAAAAACCGGCCGCCGTCAGTCTTTCCAGACCCGCTTCCAGCGACGCACACTGAGCGCTGGCGCGCAGGCAGCAGGCAATTTGCAGTCGGAGAGCCTCAGGAAGAGGACGCTGATGATTCAGCACCTCTTGCGTCCAGCGGGCCGTTTCGGCTGCGGATTTGTCAGTTGGCAACGACACGGCGACTTCCGGCTGTCTCTCCACCCAGACTTCGGCCTGCTGCCCGTCGCCACCCACATAGCTGATGGCCGGGCAGCGCTGCGGATTAGCATAAACCTCGCCTTCTGTCCCGTTCAGCAGAATCGCCGGGGCATCAATCGCGCTAAAAAAGGTTGCGACGCGCGGTACATACTCCGGGTGAGACACGCTCGACAGGCGCAGTGCCTCGCGTTCAGCAAACGGCGTTGCCAGCTTCGCCAGCGTATGGGCGCTGTTACGTACGCCCATCCGCCAACGTAACGACAGCTGTTTTGCCATGGGCGGACAGAGGTTATCGATGGTGATAAAGACCAGCTCACCGTTGTCGAGTTTTGACTGGGCCTGCTCAGCCGTGGCGACCGGCGCGATCCCTAGCGACGCAAAGACGGCTTCGCTGGTGACACGCGTTGCATCCTCACTCACACCGTGAACCAGCACGGGAAAACCGAGCCTGTTCAGCACCAGCGCCAGTAATGGCGTCAAGTTGCCCTGACGCCGCGCGCCGTTATAGCTGGGGATGACGATGGGCATCGGCCGACCGGCTGGCGCATGCAGGCGCATCACCCGCGACTGCATCGCCTGATAAAACCCGCGCATTTCCGCTTCGCCTTCGCCCTTGATTCGCAGAGCGATTAAAATGCTGCCCATTTCAAGATCCGGCACTTCGCCGTCCAGCATCGCGCCGTAGAGTGCCACAGCACTGTCGAAATCAATATCACGGGCGTGATTCTTACCCCGCCCCACTTCTTTGATAATTTTATTCAGTTCCATCACGCATTTCCGGTCAGTGGCAACGACTTAACGCCGCTTCGCACGCGGTTTACGCGTGCCGGTATGGGGTTTGGTGCTTATGGCCTCGGGTTCGGGCGTCACCGGCTGCTCAATCGAAAACACCGGCAGCGCCGCTAACAGTCGGCTCCCGTAAGCTTTACTCAACAGGCGGCGATCGTAAATAACGATCTCACCGAAACACTGATGGCTGCGGATCAAACGTCCTACCTGCTGAATCAACGTAAAAGAGGCGCTGGGTAAACTTTGCACCTCAAACGGATAACGCTTTAGGCTCTTCAGCCATTCACCCTCGGTTAAAATTACCGGACTGTCTATGGGTGGAAAAGCAATTTTATGAATATGGACCTGGCTAAGCAGCTCGCCTTTTAAATCCAGCCCTTCTGCAAACGACTGCAGGCCGATCAAAATGCTGGTATCGCCCTGTTCTACCCGTTTACGGTGCAGCGCGATCAGGCGGCTGCGCGGCTGATCGCCCTGTACCAGCATCGTCAGACGGAATTCCGGTAGCGCCTCGACAAACTGCTGCATGGCGCGTCCGCTGGCAAACAGTACCAGCACTCCTTTATGCTTTTCAGCCTGCATTTGCTGGCGAAAAAAAGCCGCCATTTCCGCGATATGTTCCGCTTCATTTGCCATCAGAGGTTCGTAGCGCATCTGCGGGATCACCAGCTTGCCTTGATCGACATGGCTAAACGGCGACTCCAGCGCCACAAAACGGTCGCCCGCCTTTTCATTTAGCCCGGACATCTCCTGCAGACGGCTAAAGCTGTTTAATGAGCGCAGCGTGGCGGAGGTCACGACGACGTGGGGGATTTTACGCCACAGCATTTTTTCCAACTGATCGCAGACGCGAATCCCCGCGCAGTGGAACAACAGATGTGCCTGACCGTCACGCAGTTCCCGGGTAATCCATTTTGAAACTGGCGCACCAGAGGCTTTTTCCATGGCGGCCAGCCGCCACAGTTTGCTGATGGACTCAAACCAGCCAAAGTGGCGATTAAGCTGTAATAAATTGCGGTGTAAACGCACCAGATCGACGCTCCCGGTTTGTTCACTCAGGGCGTTAATCAGCCCTTCACTCAGCCCGCGTAGCCCGTCGCTCAGCTTGAACAGCCGCGCACACAGCGCCAGCAGCTCGTCAGGTAATGCGCCCAGGACAAAGCGAAATTCGCCCGGTTGATTGTGCGGCGGGAGTAACGGGTTTAACGCCTCACCGATGGTGGCTAACAGTTCGCGGAGTTCATCGCAATGGGCTTTAAGACGTTCGGGGTTGGCCAGCGGTGGCGGCGATTTGGGCCGCATCTGGCTCATTATCGCCTCCACCAGCTTCACAAACAGATCAAGCTGCAGGCTGGTCCAGCCCGGCGTGATATCTGCGCTCATCTCCAGCGCATCACGCGCCACTTCCGGCAGATGGTGCCCTTCATCCAGGACCAGCATCAGGTTTTTGGCCGGAGGCAGCACCGACTCGTTTTCCATGGCCGCCATCACCAGCGCGTGGTTGGCGACCACCACATCGACCTGTTCGATTTCCCGACGCGCAATGAAGAACGGGCATTCGCGGTACCAGCGGCAGTGCACGCCAAGACAGCTGGCTTTGTCAGTGGACAGACGTTGCCACAGGCTGTCACTGACGTTTTCCTCGCTGTGATCGCGCAGGCCGTCCCACTGGTAGCGGTCCAGTGACTTTTGCAGCCGTCCGCACTGGATCTGTTCTTCTTTGGTGCTGCTGATCGCCTCATCATCCAGGTAGAAAAGCAGGTCGGCCTGCTGATTATCGTCTGCCACCAGCGCAGCCAGATTGCGCGGGCAGACATAGCGCCCGCGCCCAAAGGCCGCAGTAAAGGTTAAATCCGGAATGATTTTCTTGAGCAGCGGCAGATCTTTGCTGAAGATTTGATCCTGCAACGCCACGTTTGCCGTGCTGATCACCAGCCGCTTCTCTTCTGCACGGCTGACGGCGATGCCGGGAATAAGATACGAAAGGGTTTTGCCCACGCCCGTTGGCGCTTCTACTGCCAGATGGCGGCCGTCATCACCCGACAGGCATTTCGCGACCTCCGCGATCATCTGCCGCTGGGCCGGGCGAGGAATAAAGTCTGGCACCTGTTGCTGCAGCGCTTTATACCACTGTGCTATCTGGCTTTTTAATGCTGCTGTCAGGGCCATGTTAAGATTACCGCTTTACTAAATGGCCTGTATTTTTACACAGTATCGCAGTGCCGTCAGCTTTCAGGTCTGTTTTTTCGTGCTGGCTTCCGAAACGGCCGCGCATGTTGTTGGCTAAATGCCTGGTTGCACACCGCCGGTGAGCGTTGCCCAGGGCTTCAGACTGCATGAGGCTGACGCACCCGTTCCGCGCGCAGGCTTTTATTGCAGCAGCTTAAACATCACCGTTGTCGCGTCCAGTTCGCCATGAATGGACTGTGCATAGGATGGAATCGACCCCGCGACCTGCCAGTGCAGGGCACGATAAAGATCGCTGGCGACATCGCCCGTTCGCGTATCCAGTACCAGTAAATTTTTCCCCTGCTGGCGTGCCCGTTGTTCGGCCTGCTGCATTAGCCTGCGCGCAATCCCCTGCCGTCGCGCCTGTGGGTGCACCAGCAGCTTGCTGACTTCGGCCCGATGGTCCCCATTGGGCATGGCGCTGTAGTTGAGCATAACGGTCGCCACGACGCGGTCATGCTGGCGGGCGACCAGCAGTTCACTTTGGCCTTTTTCCAGCCCATCAAGCTGTCTCTGCCAGAAAAGCTGCATGACCGCAGTGTCGTCAGGATCGATAAAACCCACGCTGGCCCCGTCGGCGACACAGGCCTGTAAAACCTGCACCAGTTCGGGTAAGACCTGCAGTGCCTCACCGGCACTGAGTTGCTGATATGTCATCATGATTTACACACCACCAGTAAGTAGCGAGCGCCTTCGGTAAGATGCGCCTGAAAAGCAGACGCGCCGGTCAGATGGAAGCGCAGGCTGTCGCCCGGCCCCAGTAACCAGCTCTGGGCACCCATCGTTATGGTCAGTTGCCCCTGGCGCATCCAGATATGTTGCTCCATGCCCTGCAGCGGTGGGGCATCATATTCGATGCGCGCGCCGGGCCGCAGCGTGCCTTCTATAAGTTCACAGCGAAAATTATGGGCGGGCGGTGAAACGTTGCGGCGGCTAAACCCTGTCGCTTCATCGTTCCATACCGGCTGATGTTCACGGGGGATCAGCAGATCGCTGCCCTCTTCGACTTCGCTCAGCAGGCGCGACATCGTCAGGCTATAAGCAACACACAACCGGTTAAGCAGTGCGGCCGTTGGGCTGGTTTCCCCGCGCTCGATACGCGATAATGTTGGCCGGCTAATACCCGTGGCGGTAGAGAGTTCATCCAGGGACCAGCCCCGTTTGAGACGCAATTCTGCCAGGCGAGCCGCTAACCGCTGTTCCGTATTATCAAAAGACATTCTTATCTCACTTATGAAAATAAAATCTCATAATTGAGATAGAACAACATTTAAGCGCAGCCGTCAAGTTGTACACCTAAAAATTGGTTGTACAACTTAACAGGCTTCGTTATGGTGGTCTCACTCAGGTCAGTGAAAGAGGTAAATATGACCGTATACAGTATCGGCGATGTCGCCGAACGCTGTGGCATAAACCCGGTTACCTTACGCGCCTGGCAACGACGTTATGGGCTCTTGAAGCCACAACGCACCGAAGGCGGTCATCGACAGTTCGATGAAGAAGATGTTCAGCGTATTCAGGAAATTATGCGCTGGATTGAAAGTGGAGTACCAGTGGGCAAAGTCAAAGCGCTACTGGAAGGTGGAGATGTTGACGCCCATGATGGCTGGACGGCCATGCAGGACGAACTCATCAGCATACTGCGCCATGTAAGGCCGGCTAAGCTACGCAATAAAATCGCCTTAATTGGTCGTGAATATGCGGTCGATGCCCTAATCGATCATGTTTTTATGCCCATAAGGCAGAAGCTCAGTCTTGATCAAAATACTGCACGCACCATGTGCAGCCTGCTGGATGGCATTTTGATCGACTATGTGGCGTTTTGTCTGGCTTGCAATCGTAAAAAAGCCGGTCAGGAAGCGCTGATTATTGGCTGGGGCATTGAAGATCGTACGCGCATCTGGCTGGAAGGCTGGCGTTTATCCCAGCATGGCTGGCGCATTGATGTGCTCGCAGAACCCCTCGACGTTCCCCGTCCGGAGCTGTTCCCGGGGCTGAATATGTTTGTTTTTACGGGTAAAAGACTGACGCGCCGCCAGCAGGAACAGTTGGCACACTGGCAGGAACAGGGATTCTCTGTGCGTTTGCACGACGTACACTGAGACAAAAACGCACGCTCGGCACTATGACGGCTGCCTTGCGCGCGCTATCATCCCCGCCTCGACGTCATCACCCTCAGGTTATTTATGAACTGGAAAAAAACCTTTTTTGCCACGCTGTTCGCCATTATGGCTATCGGCGGCACCAGTGGACTTATGCTGGTTGGCTATTCACTTATCGTTCATTCACGCTAAAACGGCGCTGGAGCCGCTCAAAAAGCCGATCGCTAACGATGGCCAGCAGCGCCACCAGCAACGCTCCCTGAATCACGTAGGCCGTATTAAAACCACTTAAACCGATGATGATGGGCGAGCCCAGGCTTTTTGCCCCGACCGTGGAGGCAATCGCGGCCGTGCCAATATTGATAATGACGGCGTTGCGTATACCCGCAATAATCACCGGCGCCGCCAGCGCAAGTTCCACCTGCCACAAACGCTGCCAACTGCTCATGCCCACACCGACCGCGATCTCACGGCTGCTGGCTGGGACACCATCAAGCCCCGCTAAGGTTCCCTGCAAAATCGGCAGTAACCCATAAAGCAGTAATGCCACAATAGCAGGCCATGCGCCAAACCCCATGACGGGCACGGCAATCGCCAGCACCGCGACCGGCGGGATCGTCTGTCCGGCAGCGGCAAGGGTTTCCAGCAGCGGCCGGAAAGCCCGCCCCGCGTGGCGAGTCACCAGTACGCCACTTCCCACGCCGAGCATAATGGCCATCAGGCTGGCGGTCACCACAAGAAACAGGTGCGCCAGGGTGAGCTGCCAGAAGCTGTCCTGCTGATAGAGCGGACGGGCAAGATCGGGAAACCAGGCAGCAAACAGCGGACCGCTGTAAGGCATTGCCGCCAGCAGTCCCAGATAGAGCAGCACCAGCCACAGCAGAGGATTGGCTAACCGTCGCATCACTGGCCCTCTGAGTGATGAAGCAGGTCGCTAAAGTAGAGAACGCCCAAGGGTTGCTGATGCGCATCCACCACCGGCAGTTTATCCGTGCCGCGGCTGATAAATTGCGATAGCGCCTCACGTAGCGTCAGTTCAGCGGTGACCGGCTCGGCCTCCAGCCATTCCCCACGGCGCACCGCACTTCCCACTTGCCCAAGCGCCAGCCGCCGCAGCCCCATTTCACTGCGCCCCAGAAAATCACGCACAAAGTCATTGCCTGGCTGGGTCAGCAGTTCTATCGGTTTGCCCTGCTGTACAATCTCACCATCGTGCATAAGCACGATGTTATCGGCCAGGATCAGGGCCTCATCGATATCGTGCGTGACCAGCACGATAGTGCACCCTGAGAGATGGTGAATGCGCAGCATCTCCTGTTGCAGGGCACTGCGCGTCACCGGGTCCAGTGCGCCAAAAGGCTCATCCATCAGTAGCACCTCCGGATCGGCCGCCAGCGCCCGCGCGACGCCAACGCGCTGCTGCTGTCCACCTGAAAGCTGATGCGGATAGCGGCTGAGTAAGGCAGGATCTAAATTCAATAGTGCGATCAGCTCGGCAATACGTTCACGCCGCCGCGCTTTTGACCAGCCCAGCAAAGCGGGCACGGTGGCTATATTCTTTTCAATCGTCCAGTGTGGAAACAGACCAATCGACTGAATGGCATAGCCCATACGACGGCGCAATGCCTGCGCATCCAGTTGGCGAATCGACTGGCCCGCAAAACGGATGTCTCCCTGGTCATACTCCACCAGGCGGTTAATCATTTTCAGTGTGGTCGACTTACCGGAGCCTGAGGTGCCCAGCAGCACGCTAAAGGTGCCCTGTTCGACGGTCAGCGACAGGTTTTTCACCGCGGCTTTACCGGCAAAAAACGTGGTGACGTTATCAAACTGAATCATCTTTTCTCTCCAGCAGGGAAATCAACAGTCGAAATAACGCATCCAGCGTCACCGCCATAGCGATAACCGGTATCACGCCCAGCAGCACTAAATCCAGTGCGTTGCTTAGCAGCCCCTGGAAGATAATCGCGCCGAATCCGCCGGCACCGATAAGGGCTGCCACCACCGCCATGCCCAGCGTCTGCACCACCACCACTCGCACACCTGCCAGCCATACCGGCAGGGCCAGCGGCACATCTACCGCGAAAAACTGTTGTCTGCCAGTCAGCCCCATGCCGCGCGCACTTTCGCGCACCTCCGGCGGCACCTGTTGCAGTCCGGTGACTACGCTGCGTACCAGCGGCAACAGCGCATACAGCACCAGCGCAATCAGCGCGGGCGCCATACCAATGCCGCTGATTCCCCACGAGCCTGTCCATGGAAAGCGTTTTGCCAGCCCCGCCAGCGGGGCGATTAATAAACCAAACAGCGCCACGGAGGGCACCGTCTGAACCACATTCAGTACGCCGAATACGCTGCTTTGCCAGCCAGGATAGCGATAAAGTGCACTCCCCAGCGGGAAGGCGATCAGCAAAGCAGGCAGCACGGTCGCGGCTAACAGCGTCAGATGACGCAGTAAGGCCGCATCAAACACCGCCTGGCGATTGGCATACTCTTTCAGTAAGGAAAGATAGGCCAGCTGGCCGCTGAACAGCAGCCAGAGAGGAAGAAACCATACCAGGAGATTCAGTAACAGCTGCCACACTTTATGACGGGTTAACGCCCGTGCGGTGTCCGTGATCAGCAACAACGTGACGGCACTGGCGCACCACATGCCGCTTGCAAAACGGGTGCGTGATAACTGGCTGCCCTGTTCGGCCAGTATCCTGGCCTGATCGCCGCTGAGCCAGATCATCGCGGCCAGCAGCAGGGCTGCGCTCATTAACTGCAGCGCAAAACGGACACGCGTTGGTCTGGCCCACACCAGCAACCACAGCAAAGCCAGCAGGGGCAGAATCACCATGCCATGCGCCGTTTGCCAGAACATCAGCGGCTGCCCGGCCACCAGACGATTGGCGGCAAAACTGACAAACGGCAGGCAGCTCAGCATCAGGCTCAGTAACAGAACCAGCACCAGGGCCACCGGCAGTCGCCTTGACCGGTTTAGCGCCTCCCGCGATAGCAACATCGGCTACAGCAGCTTGTTCTGAACTAACCACGCTTTCGCCACGCTGTTGGCATCCTGGCCCTCGACTGCGATTTTGGCGTTCAACTGCTGTAATGTTTTTTCATCCAGCGCGCTGAAAACGGGTTTTAGCCACGCGTCCATTTGGGGGTAAGCCTTGAGGACCGCTTCACGCACGACCGGTGTGGGAGCATAAATGGGCTGAACGCCTTTAGGATCGCTCAGGGTTTTCAGACCCAGCGCGGCAACCGGACCATCAGTACCGTAAGCCATGGCGGCGTTGACGCCGGAGGTTTGCTGCGCGGCGGCGCCAATAGTGACAGCAGTATCGCCTCCCGCCAGCGACAGCAACTGATCCTGCTTAAGCGTAAAGCCATAAGCTTTTTCGAATGCGGGCAGTGCATCGCCGCGTTCGATAAATTCCGCTGAAGCCGCCAGCTTAAAGGTGCCGCCTTTTTTTAAATAGGCGCTGAGATCGTCCAGGGAGTTAAGCTGGTTTTTCTCGGCTACATCATTGCGCACCGCGATGGTCCAGGTGTTGTTAGCCGGTGCGGGCGTCAACCACACCAGATGGTTTTTCTCGGCATCCAGTTTTTTGACTTTTTCATAGCCTTCCCGGGCATTTTTCCAGGCACTGTCTTTTTCGTCGTTAAAAAAGAAGGCGCCGTTGCCGGTGTATTCCGGATAGATATCCAGCTCTCCTGCGGTAATTGCCCCCCGCACCACCTGAGTGGCACCGAGCTGGATTTTATTGACGGTTTTGACACCGTGCTTCTCCAGCACCAACAGAATGACATTGCCCAGCAGGGAACCTTCCGTATCAATCTTGGAGCCCACCCGTACCGGATCGGCAGCGTGCGCCATCCCCAGACTAAGCAGTAAAACGCTGATGCCGACCAAACCGCGCATGTTTGCCATGTTACTTTCCTTATTAAATCATTCACCTGGAGTAGCGGTTGGCCGTGTGAATACCGTAACAGGCACGCCCACCATTTTATTCGCTGCAATATTTTATTCGCTGCAATAAAAGCGTAGCCTGGCAATCGCATTGCGCGACCTGTTTTGTCCTGAAATCAGATACCGCTAAACCCTGACCGCACTGGTCAGGGTGCGCAGGTTAGGCCGGGAAGTTGAAACGGTCGAGATAGGCAGGAATACGGGGAAACGTATGGAGGAACCAGGGCGTAAACTGCTGCGGCTGCTGCTGCATTTGCTGTGCAATGTCCTGCATCGAGCGATAATCAAATGCGTCCGCCTCTTGCGGATTAAGCTGTGGCAGCTCGTCGCTGACCGCGAAAAACACATGACCGTACTCATGCTCTGTCAGCCCGTTACTGAGCGGCAGGTTATAGCTCAGCTCAAAGATGGGGGAAAGCGACAGCGTCATTCCCATTTCTTCACGCAGGCGACGTTCGGCTGCATCTTTGGTGGATTCATGAGGATAAGGATGTCCACAGCAGGTATTACTCCACAATCCGCCGCAGTGATATTTATCACTGGCGCGACGCTGAAGCAGTAGCTCTTGCCGGGCGTTAAAAACGTACACCGTTACCGCGCGGTGCAGTAATCCTTTTTCATGCACTTCCAGCTTTTCCATTTTGCCGGTGGGACGATCAAGATGGTCGACGAGGATAACTTCAATAGCAGACATGAGGATTCCTTGAGTTTATTCCTCATTATTCTGGCACAAGATCGGAGGGGTTGAGGGGATAAAATTGTGCTGTTTATGCACAAATCTGACAGAGGACGGCCCTGACGGCAGAAAACGTCAGGCCAGCCGAGGCTGGCCTGACTGTCGATTACAGTTTGAAACTCTGTACGACCTGTTCCAGTTGAAGACTCTGCGCTTCCATCGCCTGAGCGGCAGAAGACACCTCTTCCACTAACACGGCGTTCTGCTGAGTCGTCCCGTCAAGCTGTGTGATCGCGACGTTAACCTGCTCGATGCCCATGCTCTGCTCACGGCTGGCGGCCATGATCTCGCTCATCAGCGTCGTCACGCTGCTTACGCCCTGCACCAGTTCGTCCATGGTCTGGCCTGCCTGTTCAACCAGTTGACTGCCTGCATCGATATTAGCGACTGACTCTTCAATCAGTTTTTTAATTTCGCGGGCTGAGTTGGCTGAGCGCTGCGCCAGGTTGCGCACTTCCGATGCGACCACGGCAAAACCCCGGCCTTGTTCGCCAGCACGTGCCGCTTCAACAGCGGCGTTCAGGGCCAGGATATTGGTCTGGAAGGCGATGCTGTCGATGACGCTGATGATATCGACCACCTTACGCGAAGAGTGGTGAATCTCGCCCATGGTCGTTACCACCTGACGGACAACCTCCGTTCCGCGCGCCGCAACCTTCGAAGCTTCACCGGCCAGTTGGTTAGCATGGGTGGCATTGTCGGCGTTCTGGCGGACGGTGCCGGTCAGCTGCTCCATTGAGGCCGCCGTTTCAACAATCGAACTGGCCTGATCTTCCGTTCGTGACGAAAGGTTGGTGTTGCCGCTGGCAATTTCACGCGACGCTGCGGATATGGCCAGCGCGCTGCTGCCCACCTGCTGCATTAACCCCTGTAGGTAACTGATAAAATGGTTAAAGCTCTGCGCTACCGCGTTGAACTCCGGGCTGTTACTGGCTGGCAGACGCTGGGTTAAATCGGCTCCGCCGGTCGACAAGGCTTCGATATTTTGGTTGAGCATGCTCAAACGCTTCATCATTGCGCGCATAAAACCCAACAGCACCAGCAACAGAATAATGGCCAGTGGGATCTGCACCAGCCCCAGACGCATCAGCATGTTGTGCGACTGGGCTTTCAGCAGGCTGGACGATACGCTACTGGCCAGATACCACGGGCTGCCCGGAATGGCCTGCAGAAACAGCGTTTGCTCGCCGTCATTGCCGCTGTAAGTGGATTCCGTTGACTTCGTTCCCGCATTAGCCAGCATCGCTTTCAGCGGTGCCGCCATCGGATTTTGCAGGTCGCTCAGGTTTTCGAGTTTTGGCGTGCCGTTAACCAGCGCCGCATTTCCCACGACTTTGCCGTCGGCCTCAACGATCAGTACGTCTCCATGAATCGCCTCGCCCATTTTTTTAGCCAGTTGGTTGAAGAAACCCAGCGTAACGTCGATGGTTGAAACGCCCCAGACGGAGCCGTCGCGGTAGATTGCCATGGCGCAGTTGGTACGCGGCTGTGGGCTGGCGGCGTCCTGATAGGCTTTAGCCCAGGCGCACTGCCCTTTTGGTGCCGCCATACCGTCTTTATACCAGGGCTGCTCCCAGTATTTGTCGGCTGCATCAGAGTTCCAGTAGGTATTAACCTGCAGCTTGTTGCTGGTATCGCGTGCAAAAAAGCTGCTGTCTTTCTCTTTACCCGCCTCCCGACGGTTGGGTAAAGGCCAGATCCCGCCGCCGAAGACGTTACTGTCCTGATACTGGTTGACCAATGCTGGTAATAAGGTGTCGATGGCGGCGCTGTCGATCACCGACGCGGCCTCGGTGATGGCACGTTGCTGTGCCTGCACACGGTTCATTTGCTCAACAATGCCCGTTGCCAGGGAATCCACCTGATAGCGAATCAGGCGGCTTTCATTGTCGACCAGTTGCGGTGCGACAAACTGGTTGATCACCCAAACAGTGATTAACACTAGCGCAACAAAAAAGCCGATGAGTGTTGCTGTGAAGCGGGATTGCGTGGTCTTTAACATCATTGTTCCCCTGGACCTTTCGTGGCGCTATTGCCTGATCGGGGTTAACGGCACGGCAAAGGGGAACTTGAGTAGACCAGATCACAAATTTAACAAGTCATTTAACAATAAAGAAATTTAATTACGCCAGGTCAGTAACTTTTTTTAAGCCAGGCGGTATCACCGCCCTGTCTGCGGTGATTATTCTGTCTTCACGACCTGCTCGCGCGGGCGGAATATATGCGTATTCCCGCTGGCGGAGAGCCGCTCACGCAGGTGCTGCCCGCCTTGGGCTTCGCTCTGGGCAAACTGGCGTTCCGCTTCGGTGACAGGCGTGGCCCACAGCAGCGTTGGCCGGTCACCCTCGCGCCGCGGCAACGAAAACTGGGCACTTTCCGGGGCCAGTTCGTTCGCTAACAGGTAACTTTCAAACCCCACCGGTGCCACCTCGGACGCCAGCGTATGTCCCTCACCCAGCCAGGTCAGTCGCGCCCAGGGCAGATGCACAAATTCCGCCAGTGCACTGGCCATCTGTACCGCATTGCTTTCTGTCATCACCTCGCCATCGACCGCCATCGCCAGCTCTGCGCGGCGATACTGTGGCGCCAGCTCATCAAACAGAAAATCGACCTGCGGCATGGGACGAATGCTCATACCCAGCGTCAGGAAATACCAGATGCCCTGGTGATAGTGCTGAGACAGGGCCATGGGCGGCCAGTTACCCTGATCGATAGCATAGTATTTTACCGACTCACCAAACTGCGCCTGATAGCAGGCCAGTAAATCCTGTTGCACCTTGTCCCATTCACTTCCGTCGTGCCATTCACGCCAGAACTGGCGCTGCTGTTCGGCAAGCGCATAGTAATGATTGGTGGAGGCAGAGCCGAGCGGTGCGGTAAGGCGGTTCTTTTTGATACAGCCCGCTGAAAAGCTGACCTGTTTATCCTGATACAGGCTCCAGCCTGGGATCACCGCCAGCAGTTGCCCGTAGTACCACAGTGCCGCACCCGCATCGCCCGGTTCCCAGAGTATTTGCAGGCCCGCCGCATCCAGTGGCGGTTCAGCGTCCAGATTACGGCAGTATTCCGCACTCAGCAGAGGGGCAATGCCCTGCTCCATGGCCTGATGATCTTCCTCGACAGGGGCAGGTAGCAGGTTACGTAACCAGCAGCCACGCACCGCAAACTGGCTACGAAACAGATCGGTGGGCCAGATATAGAAATAAGCAGTACGCGCATCCTGTTCGACAATGGCCGTCAGGGTGCGCTGCTGATTGTGGACTTCAGCAATCAGTGATTGATACGTCATAGCGCCTCGACAATACTTGAGGAATCCATTTTCCCCGAGGTTAGAGCAGGATCACGTCTGTCGCTATGACAGGCAAGGGTAAAACTCTCAAAGTGGATGTGTTCAGGCAGGATGAGAAGCAGAGGGGTAAGAACCGCTCCCCCGAAGGGGAAACGGTACTTACACCCGCACGGCCAGGGACGCTGGCCCGTGCTGAGGATTACTGGTAGGTAAACTGGGTGTTTTGCGTACGGACAGAATCCAGACCAATCATCACATTGAATTTGCCCGGCTCGGCAACCTGCTTCATCTGCTGATTCCAGAACTTCAGCGCATCAACGTCAATCTTGAAGGTGACCTGCTGGGATTCACCCGCTTTCAGCATAATGCGTTTAAAGCCGTGCAACTCTTTTACCGGACGGCTGATGCTGGCAACCGGATCGTTCAGGTAAAGCTGAACTACGGTTGCACCATCCACTTTTCCGCTGTTAGTCACGGTGACGCTGGCATCAATGCTGCCGTTGTGCGCCATCGTTTCGGATGACAGCGTGACCGGCGATACGGTGAACGTGGTGTAGCTCAGACCATAACCAAACGGATAAAGCGGGCCGTTTTCCGCATCATAATAGTGTGATGTGTACTTGTTCGGCTTGGCAAAATTGTAAGGACGACCGGTTGGTAAATGGTTGTAATAGATCGGAATCTGTCCCACTGAACGGGGGAAGGACATCGGCAGTTTACCCGATGGGTTGTAATCGCCAAACAGCACATCCGCGATAGCATTGCCCCCTTCCGTGCCGCTGAACCAGGTTTCCAGCATGGCATCGGCCATTCTGTCTTCATCAACCAGCGTCAATGGGCGACCATTCATCAGCACAATCACCAGCGGCTTGCCTGTGGCTTTCAATGCGGCTAACAGCTTCTGTTGCGAAGGTGGGATCATCAGATTACTGCGGCTGGACGCCTCGTGCGCCATGCCCTGCGCTTCCCCTACCGCCGCCACGATCACATCAGCCTGCTTCGCCTTTTCGACGGCCTCATCAATCATGGCCTGCGGCGAACGCGGATCGACGGCTACGGCCGGTTCATACATGTTGAGGAAGTCCTGAATGCCTTTGTTATCTGACACATTGGCACCTTTGGCATACAGCAACGTGGCTTTGCCTTCCATCGCGTTTTGCATGCCCTGCAGCAGCGAAACTGACTGTTTGGCGACGCCCGCCGCCGACCAGCTTCCCATCACGTCACGCTGGCTGTCGGCAAGCGGTCCGATTAAGGCAATGGTGCCGGATTTCTTCAGCGGTAAGGTATCAAGGCGGTTTTTCAGCAGCACCATACTTTTGCGCGCCACGTCACGGGCTTCAGCACGGTGTAAACGGCTTTCCGCGTTGGTGTCCTGCGGATCGCTCTCTTTCGGTCCAAGGTGACTGTAGGGATCGTTAAATAATCCCATATCGTATTTCACGTTTAATACGTGCCGTGCCGCATCATCGATTTCGGCTTTGCTGACGACGCCACGCTTCACTAAGTCGGGCAAATACTGGCTGTAGTATTCATCGCTCATACTCATATCGACGCCAGATTTAATGGCGATACGTACCGCGTCCTGCGGATCGCTGGCCACACCATGCTTGATCAACTCTTTGATTGCACCGTGGTCGCTGATGGTGATCCCTTTGAATTTCCATTCATGACGCAGCAGATCTTTTAGCAGCCAGCTGTCGGCCGTGGCGGGCACGCCATTAATTGAATTCAGCGCGACCATCACGCCGCCGCTGCCGGCATCCAGCGAGGCTTTATACGGCGGCAGGTAATCCTGGAACATGCGCTGCGGGCTCATATCCACGGTGTTGTAATCCCGTCCGCCTTCCACCGCGCCGTAGAGCGCAAAGTGTTTCACGCTGGTCATAATGTTGTAGCGGTCCGCGGGGCTTTTGCCCTGCATCGCCTGCACCATGGTGCGCCCCATGGCAGAGGTTAAATAGGTATCCTCACCGAAGCCTTCTGAAACCCGGCCCCAACGTGGTTCCCGGCTGACATCAACCATCGGTGCCCAGGTCATATTTAACCCATCGTCCGCCGCTTCATAGGCGGAAATACGGCCCACATCGTGCACGGCGTCGAGATCCCAGCTTGATGCCAGTGCCAGCGGGATAGGGAAAATCGTTCGCTGTCCGTGTACCACGTCATAAGCAAAAAACAGGGGGATTTTCAGGCGACTCAACTGCATGACCTGATCCTGCATCGCGCGAATATCCTGACGCGTTACGGTATTAAAAATGGCGCCAACCTGACCTTTATGGATCATCTCACGCACGGCTTCTTTTGGCGTATCCGGCCCCACGCTGATTAACCGTAGCTGGCCGATTTTCTCGTCCAGGGTCATTTTTTTCAGCAGGTTGTTCACGTAGGCATCACGCGCCTTTTCAGTCATGGGATGGTGAGCGGTGGGCTCCCCGGCAAATGCAGGTTGCATAGCAAGGGAAACAGCGAGGCTAACAGAGCAAATCCATTTCATCAGGTTGGGTTCTCTTAAGTAACTGCGCAATATCGACTAAATGCAGGATGCCATCTTCAGAGCATAGCATGTAGCCTGCCGCTATCACACTGCGCCCAATGCAACTCACGTGCTACAGTAATGACGCATGCATAAGACAAGGGAATTGCCCATGATGACACCTTCTGCCCTGATCGCCGATCTCCGCCGCCTGGTCGGCTCTGGTAACCTACTTACCGAGGCTGCTCACACCGCCCGCTATCGCAAAGGCTTCCGTTCTGGTGACGGAGATGCTCTGGCCGTGGTCTTTCCTGCGACGCTGCTGGAACTGTGGCGCGTACTGCAAACGCTGGTTAATGCGGATGCCATTATTCTGATGCAGGCAGCCAATACCGGCCTGACTGAAGGATCAACCCCGCAGGGGAACGACTACGACCGCCCGCTGGTGATTATCAGTACCCTGAGGCTGGATAAGCTACAGCTGATCGAGAAGGGCAAACAGGTGCTGGCTTTTCCCGGCAGTACGTTGTATCAGCTGGAAAAAATACTTGCGCCGCTGGGCCGTGAGCCGCATTCCGTGATTGGATCATCCTGCATTGGCGCGTCGGTGCTGGGCGGCATCTGCAACAACTCCGGCGGTTCGCTGATCAAGCGCGGCCCGGCGTACAGTGAGATGGCGTTGTTTGCCCAAATTGATGCCCAGGGACGGCTGAAGTTAGTCAACCATCTCGGTATCGATCTGGGTACCTCGCCGGAAGAAATTCTGGGACGGCTGGACGATGACCGCTGGCAACCGAACGACGTTTTGCATGACGGCCGCCATGCGTCCGACCACGACTATGCCGAACGCGTGCGCGACGTCCATGCCGATACGCCCGCCCGCTTTAACGCCGATGCCCGCCGCCTGTTTGAGGCGTCCGGCTGCGCAGGTAAGCTGGCGGTGTTTGCGGTGCGCCTGGATACTTTTGCGCGCGAACCCCAGCAGCAGGTGTTTTATATCGGCACCAATGATGCCAGCGTCCTGGGCGATCTGCGCTGTCATATGCTGGCGAATTTTAAAAACCTGCCCGTCGCCGCTGAATATATGCATCGGGATATTTACGACATCGCCGAAGTGTATGGCAAAGACACCTTCCTGATGATTGATAAGCTGGGCACCGACAAGATGCCGCTGTTTTTCACGCTCAAAGGCCGGGTTGATGGCTGGTTAAGTAAAGTATCGTTTATCAAACCCCATTTAAGCGATCGACTGCTGCAACGCCTCAGCCGTCTCTTTCCTGCCCATCTTCCCAGGCGCATGAAACAGTACCGTGATAAATACCAACATTATTTGATGCTGAAAATGTCGGGCGACGGCATTGCGGAAGCACGCGACTACCTGCGTGAGTTTTTTCGCGAGGGCGGTGGCGAGTTTTTCGAATGTGAGGGCAAAGAAGGGGCGCATGCCTTCCTGCATCGGTTTGCCGCAGCAGGCGCGGCGGTGCGTTATCACGCGGTTCATGCTGATGAGGTGGAAGATATTCTGGCGCTGGATATTGCTCTGCGTCGTAACGATAAAGCGTGGTTTGAAAACCTGCCTGATGAGATTACCCAGTCATTAAGCCATCGCCTCTATTACGGGCACTTCTTCTGTCATGTCTTCCATCAGGATTACATTGTGAAAAAAGGCGTTGACGTGCATGCGTTAAAAGAAAAGATGTTGGCCATTTTGCATACTCGCGGCGCGGAATATCCGGCAGAGCATAACGTCGGGCATCTTTATGAAGCCCAGCCGCAGCTGGCCTCGTTTTATCGCAAGCTCGATCCGACAAACAGCTTTAATCCGGGAATTGGTAAAACCAGTAAACTGAAAGGCTGGGCGGTAAAGCAGCCCTGATTGCGCAAAAAGCATATCGACACCGAGAAATACGGGCGGCTGGCAAAAACGGCCGCCCGTTTATTTAGCGAGGCTGCTCGTCTGACGTCAGGTCAGAAGCCGCGTCAGCAGCAACCAGCTGGCGGCGCTCAATAATCATGGTTTGCGGCGTAGACAGGACAATGCCCTCTTTGCGTAAACGGGTCAGAATATCGAACAACAGATCGCTCTTTGCCCCGGCGATCTGGCGCTGACTGGCGACGTTGCCGGTGACGCTCAGCACAATGCCCTGGGACGTAAGATCTTTGAAAGACACCGAGGGTTCCGGGTTCTCCAGGATGCGCTCGTTTTCCTCATACACTTCCAGCAGGATCTCCCGTACCCGCACCGGATCAATATCCAGCGGGAACGTGAGCGTAATGGTCACTACGCCCTGGGCATTGCCCATGGTGGCGTTACGCACGTTTTGAGAGATGAACTGCGAGTTAGGTACGATCACCGTCGATTTATCCCCTAACTGAATTTCGGTGGCACGCACGTTGATGCGGCGAATATCCCCCTCAACCCCGCTGATCGTCACCAAATCCCCAACTTTGACCGGGCGTTCGGTCAGCAAAATCAGACCGGAAATAAAGTTTTTAACGATTTCCTGTAGGCCGAAACCAATACCCACCGACAGGGCACTGACGATCCAGGCCAGTTTATTCCACTGTAGCCCCATGATTGACAGCGTCAGCAAAATAATCAGGACATAGCCTACGTTGCTGAACAGCGTCACCAATGACATGCGCATGCCGCTGTCCATCGTGGTCTTTGGCAGGAAGTCGTTATCAAGCCAGCGACGTACCGAGCGCAGGATGTAAATACCGACGATCAGGCACAGCAGCGCGTTAACCAGGTGCGCCGGGACAATATTCAGCGACTCAAGGCCCTTACCGCCCCAAAACTCAATCGCCTTTTGCAGCAGCTCAATCGGGGTTGAGGAGGCAAAGGTGCCGTTCAGCAATGCCAGGGCCACGAACAAGATCAGGAAGGTTTTGCCGATCGCCGCAAGAATGATGGCAACCTGCTGCAGGTGGCGCTCATCAATATTCAGTGAGCCCTGAATGCGCTTGCCCGTGGTGTTATTGACTGAGAACAGGCTTTCACAACCGTCGTTAATCAGGTGACTGAGTATGTAAAACGAACCAAACAAAATGCCACACCACACCAGCTCGTAGCTTAAAAACCGCGCCAGCGTGACGTAACCAATCACCAGCGACCCCAGAATCGTCAGGGAGGTCAGCGTCAGGGCCATCTGAATCAGCCCGACCAGCGTAGAACGCGCTTCCGGCGGCGTTCCTTCCTGGGCCAGACGCCGACGTACGCGCTTGGTGCGCATGCTGATTGCCAGCGCCGTGCTGCCGATGAGCAAGGCAGTCAGGCCATTGGCAAAAATACTGGTATTCAGGCTGGTGCCGGCGGTGTAGTTAAAGGACTCCACCGTCTGGAAAATAAACACCAACAGTGCGGTGATCGGCGGGAAAGGTTTCAGGGCCAGCGCCACCTCATTGGAAATGGTGGGTAAACGCCAGCTTGGACGACGCGTGGACAGGAAGGCACGCCCCAGCCCGGCAATCAAACCGCTATAAACGCTTAATTCGACCAGGCGGTAGATAAAATCCTGCACGTCGCTGGACACTTCATCACGGCGGGTAAAGGCCTGGGACACAAACGCAAAGGTCAGTACCACCGCCGCCAGGCTGGTCAGGGCCACGGCGGTCGCTAAAAAGCTACGGCGCAGGCGTCCTTCCGGCAATTTGTTGATGCTGACCCAGGCTAAAAACTCTTCACCATAGCGGCGTCCCAGCGTCATCACCAGCACGGCGGCCAGCAACCAGCCAATCGTGCCAAGACGCCAGCCCGATTCCCAGGACAGCGCAGCGGTAGCCTTGAGCTCACTTAAGAAATCGCCAATTTTTTCATCGTCAAGATCCTGACTGCTAAATACCGGCGACCAGAAACGCGGCCCAAAAATGCTGCCCGAGTTAAGTGCCAGTTTGTTTTTTAGCTGATCGCGACGCAGGTTGACGATTTGCGATGACAGCATCAAGGCACTGTTTTTAATGCCTTCCGCCTGCTTAATCTGATCGTCGAGCTTACTTTTCTGACTTTCCAGCGCGCTGCGTTTGCGCGTGACGTCTGCCGTCTCTTTTACGCCACTCTCCGGCTTGGGTGCCGGACCAAGCACCGCCAGCTGAGCTTCGAGCTGCTGACGATCGGGCTGCAAAGCCTGAGCAAGCGTATCGGTATTGCCTGACAGCTCCAGCGCCATTTCATTAAGTCGGCTGAGCTTGTTCTCGTCACTTTCAACGGACACCTGGCTCTTAATTTTGTCGAGGATTTTCTGCATTTTGGGCAGATCGACTGATGCGTTGACCTTGGGCTTGTCATCGGGCTGCTGCGTCGCGGGGGTCGCCTGAGCCGGATCATCCGCGGCAACGCTTAACGCAGGCGCAAGGGTGAACGACGCTAAAAATATCAGAACAATAAACGATCGTAACGTAAGCATATGAATGAGATTCCGGCACAGTAATCAGGCGAATCACCCTCGCCATTTGCGGGTAGTTTAGGTGGTCGCCTGCCATGAAACTATAGGAATACCGATCAATATCGACCGGGCCGCCAGCAACGACCCGGCGAGGTTTTATTCTTCAGTAGAACCGCTGGCGGCGTTGCTGGCAACCTCACCCGCTTTCTGTTTTTTGTAGGCCAGCGCAGCAGCCGGAACCGGGGCAGCTTTGCCCGTTTCCAGCCAGTCACGCAGACGATTAGCATCAGCAAAATGGGTATATTTACCAAATGCGTCCAGTACCACCAGCGCGACCGGCCGGTTTTTAATCATGGTGCGCATGACCAGACAGTGTCCCGCTTCATCGGTGTAGCCCGTTTTGGTCAGCTGAATGTGCCAGCCATTTTTATAAACCAGATGATTGGTGTTACGGAACGGCAACGCATAGCTGGGGTGCGTAAAGACGGCGGTTTCTTCTTTGGTGGTACTCAGTTCGCCCATCAGAGGATACTCGCGCGTGGCTTTTAACAGCTTCACCAAATCCTCTGCGCTGGAAACGTTCTGGATCGACAGACCCGTGGGTTCCACGTAGTGCGTATGGTTCATCCCGAGCGCGCGCGCCTTGGCATTCATCGCCTTAATAAAGGCATTGTATCCGCCGGGATAAGCATGGGCCAGGCTGGCCGCCGCACGGTTTTCTGATGACATCAGCGCCAGCATAAGCATGCTCCGGCGGCTGATCTGGCTGTTCAGCTTCACGCGTGAAAACACCCCGCGCATCTCCGGCGTCTGACTGATATCAACCGTGACCATCTCGTTCATTGGCTGATGCGCATCCAGCACCACCATCGCCGTCATCAGTTTCGTGATCGAGGCAATAGGCCGCACCCGGTCGGGGTGACTGGAGAATAAGGTTTTGCCACTCGTCAGATCGACGATCAGGGCACTGCCTGAGGCGATTTGCGGCTGAGCAATGGGGGCCATTTGCGACAGCGTGGTGGTCGCCTGTGCTGGAAGTGAGAAAACCTGCCCGGAAACGAGCAGCGCCAGCGTTAACAGTGAAAAGCGAATTTTTGCAGGCATCGTGGAAAAAAGACCCGGTTAAGATTGTGCGCTGTGAAAACACAGGCCGCCGACGACTGAGCAGGCAGAGCGCGGGCTGGCCGCAGCATCATACGCTGAAGCCGTGAACTTTTCCTGGTGAGATTGTTTCTGAGCGTTAAAAAGATGTTGCCGCTGGTGAAGCGGCAACAGGGTGCTAAAACAGGTTCGGGCCGTAGCCCCACAGAATCACCGTTAAGGCCAGTAAAACTTCAAACACCAGTACGCCGATGGCCAGCGTGGAACTGGAAAACCGCAGGCTCTCATCCCGGTCGATATTCAGAAACAGCGGAATGCCCACGTACAAGAGATAACCCGTATACAGCAACGCCAGCGCGCCCGCAAATACGCACAGCCATACCAGTGGATAGAGCGCCACCAGGCCGCTTAAAAACAGCGGTGTCGCCACGTAGCCCGCAAACACGGTACAGCGCTGGACGCCGGGACGCTGAGGATAGTCACGCGCCATCCAGTGGATAACCCGCCCCATCACCGCCACGCCGCCCAAAATCAACAGATAAAACAGAATACCTAAGCCCAATGCTGTCAGCATATTCAGCTGTACATACTGCCCCTCACCCAGGTTCCAGCCTGACTGCATAGTTCCGATCATGGCGCAGATGACCGGAATGGCCGCCATCAACAGAACGTGATGAGTGTAATGGTGCGAAACCGTTTCGTTCTCTTGCTTGATAGTGCGCATTTCCTGATTAGGATGCGCTAACAAACCCCAGACATGGTTCATACGCTTACTCCTCTGATGCAGTTGGGCTACCCCGTTCTGATGCAGGAACCACGTAAGGGCAGCATTGCTTACAGTATAAACGGCAAGGCAATTTCTGTGGGCTTTGTGCAAAAAAACGGCAAAAAAGATCGCTTATTAACACGTAAACGGATGACGTAACAAATCAGGTATAAACTGAAAGAAAATGTCTTCACACAGGGAGTGCATCTTGCATTTGGATATCAACGGATTAATTACGCAGTATGGCTATCTGGCACTGTTTATCGGCTGTATTGCCGAAGGAGAAACATTCTTATTGCTGGGCGGCGTGGCCGCTCATGAGGGGTTACTGCATTATTCCGGCGTGGTGCTGGCGGCAATGGCGGGCGGCATTATGGGCGATCAGCTGCTGTACTGGGTTGGCAGACGCTTTGGTACCCGTATTTTACGGCGCTTTAAAAAGCATCAGGACAAAATTGTTAAAGCCAACCGGTTGATCAAGCGCCGCCCCAGCCTGTTCGTGATTGGCGCGCGCTTTATGTACGGCTTTCGCCTGATTGGCCCGATTATTATTGGTGCAAGCCGCCTTAATCCGCTGAAGTTTCTGGTGCTCAACATCATCGGGGCGGCTATCTGGTCACTGCTGTTTGTCACGCTCGGCTATTTTGCAGGCGGCATTATCGCCCCCTGGCTGCACAAGCTCGATCAGCACTTTAAACACCTTTTATGGCTGGCAGCCGCCTTGGTGTTTGCCTTCGTGCTGCGCTGGGCGATTCGCCACTGGAATAACCGTCGAGCTGACGATCAGTAACCCTTGAACTGCGGGTTCGCCAGCATAAAGCCACCGTCAATAATAAAGGACTGACCGGTGGTATAGGTGGCCCATTCGGAGCTAAGCCAGGCCACCATACTGGCAATTTCATGGGTATCACCTGGGCGGCCCGCAGGAATCTCAGGCATTTTGACGTTATGAGCATCGGCATCGGTCATTTTATTCATCGGCGTGGCAATCGCGCCCGGTGCCACCGCATTCACCAGAATATTGTGCGGCAGCAAACTCAACGCCATCGACTTGGTTAATCCGCCTGCCGCATGTTTTGCTGCGGTGTAAGCGACGGAACCCGGCAGCGGCGTATGTTCGTGCACGGAGGTGATATTAATGATGCGTCCGCCCTGCCCCTGCTTAATCATGTTGCGTGCCGCCACCTGCCCGCAGATAAAAACGCCATCCACATCCACGCTAAAGGTCTTACGCCAGTCTTCCCAGGTCACGTCCATAAAGTCGGCTTTGAAATTTGCTCCGGCATTGTTGACCAGAACGTCGATGCGGCCCAGCTTATCGATCAACTGCTGCAGCACCTTGCCTCCGGCGGGTGGATCGGCCAGGTCGAGCTGGATCATCTCGGCGCGTTGCCCACTCTCCTCCACCCGTTTTGCCGTTCGCAGTGCGCCTTCTTCGTCCGACCGCCAGGTGATGCCAATATCGAATCCCTGCTCTGCTAACATTTCAGCACAACGACTGCCAATGCCTGAATCCGACGCGGTAACGATTGCCACTTTTCGTTGTGGTGTAGTCATGACGGTCTCCTCTGGAAGTGTATGAAAAGTATATACCGCAATGAAAATTGTGCCCTTAGCGGGCGGAGCAGCGGGCAGGTTAACGATCTGTGCCAGAACGAAGCGGTATGCAGGCACCCGGCTATAGTTAAGGCTGACACTGACAGGGAGAAACCGATGAGTAAGGTTAAACGTAAGATTGACGATCATGGCGTAATAGGCGATTTACGCACCTGCGCGCTGGTCGCAAACGATGGCACTATTGACTACCTCTGCTGGCCGGAACTGGACAGCCCGTCAGTGTTTTCAGCCTTACTGGACAGCGATGAGGCAGGCCTGTTTTCCCTGGCACCCGACTGGCAAAACGCCCGTCGTCAGCAAATTTATCTTCCTGATACCAACATTTTACAGACCCGCTGGCTGTCTGAAGAAGGCGTGGCTGAAATCACCGATTACATGCCGATCTGCGATCGCCAGGATAAGCTGCCGCGTATCATCCGTCGGGTAAAAATGGTACGCGGCCGGGCGCGCTTTAACATGGTCTGTTCCCCGCATCATGATTACGCCCGTGCAGACACGCGCGCTGAGGTACAACGTGGCTGTATTGATTTTCACGCCACCGATCAGCCGTCGCTGCGCCTGGCGGCGACGGTGGTGATGACGCTGGAAGGCAATCACGCCACCGCCAGCTTTGAGCTTAAAGCCGGTGAACATGCCGAATTCGAATTTGGCAGCGTACACGATGCCCACATCGAAAAGCTGGCCACCGCTAACTGCTTTGAAGAAACGCTGAGCTACTGGCGTGAATGGAGCAGCCGCAGCACCTATCACGGTCGCTGGCAGGAGATGGTACAACGCTCTGCACTGGTACTTAAACTGTTGACCTCCTGGCAACACGGCTCCATCGCTGCGGCTGCCACCTTTGGCCTGCCCGAGGAACTGGGCGGCGAACGCAACTGGGATTACCGTGCCTCCTGGATACGCGATGCCTCATTCAGCATGTACGCCTTGATGCGGCTGGGTTACGTGGACGAAGCCAGGCACTTTACGGAATGGGTCGGTCGCTGTGTAGAGAACAGCCACCATGATGAAATGCGGCTGCAGGTGATGTACCGCCTGGACAGCAGTACGGATCTTCAGGAGATGTCGCTGCTTAACCTGTCCGGCTATGCCAACTCCAGTCCGGTGCGCATTGGTAACGGTGCCTGGCGGCAAAAACAGTTAGATATTTATGGCGAACTGATGGATGCCATCTATCTTTCAAATAAATACGGCGAAGCCATTTCTCAACGTGGCTGGAACCATGTGTCAGAGATGCTGGACTGGCTGTGCGATAACTGGCATCAGCCGGATGCGGGGATCTGGGAAATGCGCGGTGAGCCCGAGCACTTCCTTCATTCCCGCTTGATGTGCTGGGTTGCCCTGGATCGTGGCCTGCGCCTTGCGATGAAACGTTCACTGCCGATGCCTTATGAGCGCTGGGACAAAACCCGTCGCGAGATTCGTGATGATATCTGGAAAAATTTCTGGAACAGCGAACGCGGGCATTTTGTTTCTACCCGTCACGGTGAACACCTTGATGCCTCAATGCTGTTGATGCCGTTAGTCCGCTTTGTCGGTGCGACCGATCCGGACTGGATCGCAACGCTGGATGCCATCCAGGTGAACCTGGTGAGCGATGGCATGGTACGCCGTTATAACATCCATGAAACGCCAGCAGATGGGCTGACGGGCGCAGAGGGCTCTTTCGGTGCCTGCTCGTTCTGGTATGTGGAATGTCTGGCGCGTGCCGGACGCATTCGCGAGGCACATTTTGAGTTCGAGAAATTACTGAGCTACGCTAATCCGCTGGGTTTATATGCTGAAGAGTTTGACAGTCATGGCCAGGCATTAGGCAATACGCCCCAGGCGCTGACGCATCTTGCGTTGATCAGTGCCGCGTTTTTTCTCAACCGTAAGCTGAACGGGGACATTACCTTATGGCAACCATAAGGGCCTGTTTCCGCCCAAAATGGTAAAGAACAACGGCGGATAACGCAGGTGAGTCAGGTAAAGTATTTCAAAGTGGTTAAAATCCTGATTCACAACATCAGTTTAATGAACATATAATGCGCAGCAGGTCATAGTGACCAGCATGGGTTCGATACATTGACAAGCCTGAAACATGGCGATAAAGACTTGTAAAATATGAAAAAAAGCATTCGCGCGTTCGCTTCACTTGCATTGGCTTTGGCGGCATTCAGTCAGTCAGCCCTTGCTGTTGTTTACCCTTTACCGCCGGCTAACAGCCGTCTGACCGGGCAAAACGTTGAAATTACCATTCCTGAGGACAGTAAATTGCCTCTGGAAGCTTTTGCAGCACAGTTTCAAATGGGCCTCAGCAATATGCTGGAAGCCAATCCGGGCGTTGACGTTTATCTGCCTAAACCTGGCAGCAAACTGATCATCCCACAGCAGTTACTGTTACCTGACGCACCGCGTGAAGGCATTGTGATTAACAGTGCTGAAATGCGGCTTTACTACTATCCGAAAGGCAGCAAAACGGTTGTGGTGTTGCCTATTGGTATCGGTGAACTGGGTAAAGACACGCCGCTGAACTGGACAACGACCGTTCAGCGTAAAAAAGATGGTCCAACCTGGACGCCAACGAAAGCGATGCATGCTGAGTACGCGTCTCGGGGTGAGAACCTGCCTGCTGTCTTCCCGGCTGGCCCGGATAACCCAATGGGGCTGTATGCGCTCTATATCGGTCGTCTTTACGCCATTCACGGTACCAACGCCAACTTCGGTATTGGCCTGCGTGTGAGCCACGGCTGCGTGCGTTTACGTGCCGACGATATCAAGTGGTTGTTTGACCACGTGCCGGTTGGCACGCGCGTGCAGTTTATCAACCAGCCGGTAAAAGCCTCGGTTGAGCCAGACGGTTCACGTTGGATGGAAGTCCATAATCCACTGTCTACCACGGAAGAGCAGTTTAACTCTCGTGAGCTGGTGCCGATTACGCTGACCCAGGCCGTTGGCAAAGTGCTGGTCGATGGCAGCATCAACCAGTCTCAGGTGGATAAAGCCATTCAGAACCGCTCTGGTATGCCTGTTCAGGTTAACGCACCCGAAAACAACGTCGTGCCCGCGCCCGTTCAGATGACCGAAGGTGAAGATGCCGAGCCGAAAGAAGGGCCAATGACGCCGCTGACGTCACAGCCTGCTAACCCGGCCGCTGTACAGCAGGAACCTGCACCTCAACAGTCGCAGCCTGCAGAGCAACAGCAATCTGCTCCGCAGCAGCCTGTACAGCCGCAGTCACAGCCTGCCCAGCAACAGCCCGTACAGCCGTCGCAGCCGGCTCCAGCGGGTAACGGTAGCCTGTAAGACTCTCCGTCTTCAGGTTGTTAAAAAGCCAGCGCAGGATAATCCGCGCTGGCTTTTTTTATGACGTCACCCCGGCCCGATCTTACGCGCTCAGGCCGCTACGCCGAGGGTCGTCGAAAGGTCAGCCAGCCTGCCAGCAAGGTAAAAACGAATACGATCAGCACCAGCAGTAAAAAACCGTGCGGATTCGAGGCCAGCGGAATCCCGCCCACGTTCATACCAAAAAACCCCGCCACGATATTAATCGGCAGCGCCAGCACCGTAATGACGGTTAACAGGTAAAGCGTCCGGTTACTCTGCTCCATCAGGCGAGCCGCAATCTCTTCCTGCAGAAGCCGGATGCGCTCCATCAGGCTGGCAAGATCGTTAAGCACCACGCTGAACTCTTCCGTAAACGCACGCAGCTCGCGAAGCGTGTCGCGGTTTAGCCAGGCCGGAGGCCGGTTGAGCAAGCGAAACAGTGCCGCCGGTTCCGGTGCCAGAAGACGCTGAATCCGCAACAGCATACGTCGGTAATGCCCCAGCTCACTGCGGTTAGCTTTAATCGCCGTACTTAATAAGCGCTCTTCTATGCTGTCGACCACCTGACTGATACGCCGCACCACCTGTTCCAGCTGTAACTCCTGCTCGCCAAGAAGATAAAGCAGCAAGGCTTCTGCACTGGGAAAGCTGTGTCGGGTTAACCCCTGCTGCATCTTTTCAATCATCACCGACGGGCGATAACGGGCGCTCACCACCAGATTGCGCCGACACCAGATCCACAGGGTCGCATTTTGCGTACTGCGGTTTTCCTGATTGAGCGTGACATCGTTTAGCACCGCCAGCAACGCGCTACTTTGCTCCGCCAGTCGGGTACGCGGTGAAGCAGAGTGAATTTCGTCGAAGAAGTCATCATCCACCTGGAAGTGACTCTGCACCCAGTTCTGCGCGCGGGCATGATTCAGGTTGATATGCAGCCAGAGAAAGCCGTCGTCAGGCAGCGCCTCCCCGAGTTTGACCGCTTCACGGGCATTCAGGCGGACAGGGAGAGCGTCGGGAGAAAAGAGATAACCATGGATGAGTCCGGCCACATCATCATCAAAATCACGTTTTTGTGGGGGAAGTACAACGTCTGTCGCCATGGCAATCCTGTCAGCATCATCAATAAAGACTCTCAGCCTGCTGCAGTTTTGTTACAGCAAAATGACCTCGCACGGCGTAGATCATTTTTTTGTCACAAAAAGCGGGTATCAAACAGCGTTAACCAGATGTAAATCCGCATCTGCATCCGCTAAGAGGTTTTGCATGAGCGAAAACAGTTTACCCTCTTCAGGTTCGACTCATGGACGCCCTGATTTCAATGGCAAAGGTAGCCGCTTCACAAAAACGATCTTCATTGTTCTGCTGATCGCCGGTCTGGCTTTTGCCGGGTTTAACCTGTTCCACGATGTTGAAAAAACCAATACGCCCGTCACCAGTTATTTGCCGTTCTTTCTGCTAGGCCTGGCGTTGCTGATTGCGCTGGGCTTTGAGTTTGTGAACGGCTTTCACGATACCGCCAATGCGGTCGCCACGGTCATCTATACCCACTCTCTGACGCCCGGTGTTGCCGTGGTCTGGTCAGGGCTGTGTAATTTTCTTGGCGTGATGCTCTCCAGCGGCGTGGTTGCCTTTGGCATTATTTCATTGCTGCCCGTCGAGCTGATATTGCAGGCCAGCAGCGGTAACGGCTTTGCCATGATTTATGCCCTGCTGTTCTCGGCGATTATCTGGAACCTGGGGACCTGGTATCTCGGCCTGCCCTCCTCCTCCTCGCACACCTTAATTGGCTCCATTATCGGGGTCGGCGTCGCGAATGCCATGCTGCACGGTCGCAGTGGCTTGAGTGGCGTTGACTGGGAGCAGGCCCTGAAAGTCGGTTATGCCCTTCTGCTGTCGCCGGTGGTGGGATTTGTCTGCGCCGCCCTGCTGCTGTGGACGATGAAGCTGTTTATTCGTAATCGCCAACTTTATCAGGCTCCGCAGAGCAACGAGCCGCCGCCCGTCTGGATCCGTGGATTGCTGATTCTGACCTGTACCGGTGTTTCGTTTGCCCATGGGTCGAACGACGGACAAAAAGGCATGGGGCTGATCATGCTGATTCTGGTCGGCACCATGCCGATCGCCTATGCCCTGAACCGTTCTCTGCCGTCCGACCAGATACCCCGCGTTGCCGCACTGACCGAAGTCACGGCACAACAGCTGTTGCATATTCAGCCTGCCGCCACGCCCGCGCCTGTTCCACGCGACGTGTTAACCGATTTTGTCAGCAGCGGGAAACCCAATCCCAACGTTCTGCCTGCGCTGGCCATGACACTGCACGACGTGGGCGATCAGATTCGCCGTTACGGTTCCATGGAAAATATTCCGGCGCAATCCGTAACCAATACCCGAAATCAAATGTATCTGGCTTCGGAGTCCATTAAGCATTTGCAAGCCGCTAACGTCGCCCTACCGGATCAGACGCAACGTAACCTGAAAGCCGTCAAGACCGAGCTGGACAGCGCCACGCGCTTTATTCCGATGTGGGTGAAGGTGGTCGTTGCTATCGCGCTGGGGCTGGGCACCATGGTTGGCTGGCGACGAATTGTGGTCACCGTGGGCGAGCGTATCGGTAAAACACATCTGACTTATGCCCAGGGTGCCAGCGCCGAAATGGTGGCGATGGTGACCATCGGTGCGGCCGACGCATTCGGTTTGCCCGTGTCCACCACGCACGTTCTCTCGTCCGGCGTAGCAGGAACCATGGCGGCAAACCGTTCAGGCCTGCAAATGTCCACGCTGCGGAATCTGGCTGTGGCCTGGGTATTAACGCTGCCGGTTTCCGTCTTACTTTCGGCCCTGCTCTACGGGCTGTTTATCCACATCTGACCAGGTGAATCGTCATGGCAACACACGATAACAGTTTCAACCGCGACGCGTTTAATCAGCGTTTATTGCAGGAGTTCTACGACAGCTACGATGAAGAACTGGAGCTGGAACTCGACGATCTGCGTTTTGGCGATACCACGCCAGCCGGAACGGATGAAAAGGCCTGGCGTCGTCACTATTTTCGCGAACTGCTGCGCCTGCAGGGTGAACTGGTTAAGCTCCAGGACTGGGTGATGCGCACCGGTCACCGCCTGGTTATCCTGTTCGAAGGCCGCGATGCTGCCGGTAAAGGTGGCGTGATTAAACGCATTACGCAGCGCCTCAACCCACGTACCTGCCGGGTTGCCGCACTGCCAGCTCCTAACGATCGCGAAAAAACGCAATGGTATTTCCAGCGTTACATTGCACATTTACCTGCTGCGGGCGAAATGGTGCTGTTCGACAGGAGCTGGTACAACCGGGCGGGCGTGGAACGCGTAATGGGCTTTTGTAATGAGGCGGAGGTCGAGGAGTTTTATCGCAGCGTGCCGGAGTTTGAAAAAATGCTGACTCGCAGCGGTATTCAAATCGTCAAATACTGGTTTTCCATTACTGACGAGGAGCAGGAGTTGCGCTTTATGAGCCGCATCCACGATCCGCTCAAACAGTGGAAACTCAGCCCGATGGATCTGGAAAGTCGCCGCCGCTGGGAAGACTATACCGAAGCAAAAGAAGAGATGCTGAGCCGCACCAATATCCCGGATGCGCCCTGGTGGGTCGTTCAGGGCGTGGATAAAAAGCGTGCGCGTCTGAACTGCATCAGCCACCTTTTGCAACAGGTGCCTTATGAAGACTCTCCCCATGATGAAATCGTTCTGCCACCGCGCGAACGGTCTGAGGATTACCGTCGTAACGACGTGCCGGACAATATGATTGTGCCTGAAAAGTATTAATGGTCTGCGCGGCAGGACGCTGCGCTACCCGTTGTTGACGCCACAAAACGCCGCACGATTAATGACAGGTCTGCCCGTGCCATTCGGCATAACGGTCAATCGCTGTGGCAATCTCCTGAGAAGATTTTAACGCGCGAATCTCTCCGAACAGCTCGCCGGCCTCACCGTAGGCTTTGCGCAGATAACCCAACCACTGTTTGATACGTGCCACATGGTACATGCCGGTATCGCCCTGCTTTTCCAGCCGGGTGTACTTTTGCAACAGCGCGACCACCTCCGGCCAGGGCAGCGGGGCTTCATTGTATTTGATGACCCGACTCAGGTTAGGCACGTTGAGCGCGCCACGACCAATCATCACGGCATCACAGCCGGTCGTCTGCAGGCAATCCTGGGCCGTTTGCCAGTCCCAAATCTCACCATTGGCGATAACCGGAATACGCAGGCGCTGACGGATTTCCCCGATGGCCTGCCAGTTAATCGCCTCGGCGCGGTAGCCATCTTCTTTGGTACGACCATGTACCACCAGCTCGCTGGCACCGGCCTGCTGGACAGCATCGGCAATTTCCATGCTGCGTGCGCTGGAATCCCAGCCAAGACGGACTTTCACCGTGACCGGCAAAGCGTCAGGCACAGCGGCGCGCATGGCTTTCGCCGCGCGGTAGATTAAATCGGGATCTTTTAACAAGGTGGCACCGCCGCCGCTGCCGTTGACCAGCTTTGACGGACAACCGCAGTTGAGATCGACGCCCCAGGAACCCAGAGTGACCGCGCGGGCGGCATTTTCCGCCAGCCAGTCAGGATGCTGTCCGAGCAACTGCAGACGGACCAGCGTGCCCGATGGCGTCCGGCTGGAATGCTGCAGTTCTGGACAGAGACGATAGAAGGATTTTACCGGCAGGAGCTGGTCAACGACACGCAGAAACTCTGTAATGCACAGATCGTAGTCGTTGACCTCCGTCAACAGCTGGCGTACCAGGGAATCCAGTACGCCTTCCATTGGTGCCAGCAAAACCCGCACTGTCAGGCGTTTCCGCTACGCTTAGGCGCAGGGCGACGTGGGCGAGCAGCAGGCTTATCAGACTGGCTCGCTGCCGGTCCCTGACGACGCGGCTGGGAACGTTTATCCCCTTGTGAACGCGCACCACCCGCACCCTGTCCACCCTGGCTACGACCACGGGGTTGCTGCGACTGACGGCCATTCACAATAGGCTCAGCTTTGATGCTCGGATCGGGCTCATAGCCAGGCACGGCCAGACGCGGAATCTCACGCTTAAGCAGACGCTCGATATCACGCAGCAGCTTGTGTTCATCCACGCACACCAGTGACAATGCGACGCCAGTAGCCGCGGCACGACCGGTACGACCAATACGGTGCACATAGTCTTCAGCCACGTTGGGGAGCTCGTAGTTCACGACGTGTGGCAGCTCTTCGATATCCAGGCCACGGGCCGCAATATCGGTAGCAACCAGTACGCGAATCGAACCGGATTTAAAATCGGCCAGTGCGCGCGTACGTGCTCCCTGGCTTTTGTTACCGTGAATCGCCGCTGCGGTAATGCCGTCTTTACCCAACTGCTCGGCAAGGTGGTTAGCACCATGCTTGGTTCGGGTAAACACCAGTACCTGCTGCCAGTTACCTTCGCCGATCAGCTGCGACAGCAATTCCCGTTTGCGTTTCTTATCAACAAAATGCACCTGCTGAGAAACCTGCTCAGAGGCGGTGTTGCGGCGCGCCACTTCCACCTGCTCTGGGTTATGCAGCAGTTTTTCTGCCAGGGTTTTAATCTCATCTGAGAACGTCGCCGAGAACAGCAGGTTCTGACGTTTGGCAGGCAGTTTTGCCAGCAGGCGACGAATGTCATGGATAAAGCCCATGTCGAGCATGCGATCGGCTTCATCCAGTACCAGCACTTCGACCTGGGAGAGGTCAACCGCGTTCTGATGGACCAGGTCCAACAAACGGCCTGGCGTTGCCACCAGAATATCGACCCCGCCGCGCAGCTTCATCATCTGCGGGTTAATGCTTACCCCACCGAAAACCACCAGTGAACGAAGCGGTAAATACTTACTGTATTCAACCACGTTTTCACCGACCTGGGCGGCCAGTTCGCGGGTTGGCGTCAGGATCAGGGCACGCACAGGACGGCGTCCACGCACCGCGCCCGCATTTGCCGACAGCTTCTGCAATAAAGGCAGCGTAAAACCGGCCGTTTTGCCGGTGCCGGTCTGCGCGCTTGCCAGCAGATCGCGACCGGACAGCACCACAGGAATAGCCTGGCGCTGGATAGGAGTGGGTTCGCTGTAGCCTTGCTCAGCAACCGCACGCAAAATATCGGCACTCAGGCCGAGAGAGTCAAAAGACATGACGAGTATTACTCCGGTCCACTCTGACCGTGTTTCACGGTGTAGTTTTCAGAGGGATAGTGACGCCAGCTGACGCTGACGCGTGAAAAGGGTGCAAACTACGATGCATAAGCGGCGGAGTGTAACAGCTTTAACGTCTCTGTGCGAGATAGCTCACAATTGATTACATAACCCCTAAAACAAGAAAGCCACCTTGCGGTGGCTTTTCATTGGGCGGCTAACTTAGCTGCGTTTTTTCTCAATACGTCGTGCGGGCTCTTTCACCAGCAGAGAAACCAGCGCCGGGCCCAGCAGCATAACCATGCCAAGGCTGGCTAACAGCAGGTTGTTGTGGAAGATGCGCGAGACCAGGAACAGCATCATCATGGCGGCGCCAAAATAGTAGGTGGTGGTCGCCTCTTCCAGGTAATCACCGAGGGTGCGTAAACGGGCACTACGCTGCGTGATCAGCATGGCGATAAACACCCCTGCATACGTCACCACCAGGGTACTGCACACTTCGACCAGTGCTTTATGTTTCCAGCCCCATACCAGCGCGGCAATCACCAACACGTGCATAGCGATGTGGGCCCAGGTTTGACCGGTAATAATTTGAAAGCGATTAGACAATTTCATATTTTTCTCCTGCAGACCTGGCGAGTTGCTCAAATGCAACCGAATCCGGCCAGGGACGGTTTCCTCAATGTAAAGCAAATTTCAGATAACGCCTTAATTATTCCTCTTCTTCACCCTCCATTTGTGACAAAGACTACACTTTGTCGTTAACGAAGATGAAAAGGAGCGCGTCGCGAGTATGCCACAAATTAAGCAAGGATTTTCAATTAAAGTCCTGACGATCAATACCCACAAAGGTTTTGCCCCGTTTAACCGACGCTTCATCTTGCCTGAATTGCGCGACGCGGTACGTGCAACATCGGCAGATATCGTCTTGTTACAGGAGGTGATGGGAACACATGATATCCACCCACTGCAACATGAAAACTGGCCCAACACCTCACATTATGAGTTTCTGGCTGACACCATGTGGAACGATTTCGCCTATGGCCGCAACGCCGTTTATCCGGAAGGACACCACGGCAACGCCGTGCTGTCGCGCTTTCCCATTGCCGACTATGAGAACCGCGATGTCTCCGTTGCCGGGAGTGAAAACCGTGGCATGTTGCACTGCAAAATCGCACTTCCCGAGCCTTACGGTACGCTGCACGTCATCTGTGTCCATCTCGGCCTGAAAGCGGCCCACCGTCGCGCCCAAATGGCGATGCTGAACGAGATGGTCAAGGCGCTGCCGCCCGATGCTCCGGTTGTGGTGGCCGGCGATTTCAACGACTGGCAAGGCCGGGCCAATAAAATATTGCAAAAAGGGGCGGGACTGAAAGAGGTGTTTAGCCTCAAAAATGGCCGACCGGCGCGCACCTTTCCGGCACGTTTCCCCCTTCTGCGACTGGATCGTATTTACGTCCGCAACGCCACGGTGAGTCATCCCTGGGCGCTGCCGCGTAAACCCTGGTCACACCTTTCCGATCACGCGCCGCTGGCGGTGGAGATCCATCTATGAATTTTGAATGGCATGAAGGCAACAAACTGCGCTTGCTGGAAAATGGCGATACGTTTTTTCCTCGGGTGTTTGGCGCCATTCAGCGCGCCGAACGCAGCGTGCTGCTGGAAACCTTTATCCTGTTTGAAGATGATGTGGGCAATGCCTTGCACCGTGAACTGCTGGCGGCAGCAGAGCGCGGCGTAAAGGTTGAAATGATGGTGGATGGCTACGGGTCTTCCGAGTTGTCAGACGACTTTGTGAACAGCCTCACCCGGGCAGGTGTCCGCTTTATCTATTACGATCCGCGTCCGCTGGTGATGGGCATGCGCACCAATGTCTTCCGCCGCCTGCATCGAAAAACCGTGGTGGTTGATGGGGTTATCGCGTTTGTCGGTGGTATCAATTTCTCTGCCGAGCACAACACGGATTACGGTCCTGAAGCGAAACAAGACTACACCGTGGAGGTGAAAGGCCCGGTGGTGGCCGATATTACCCGCTACCTGCAAGAAGCGATTGGCAGTGAAGCCACTACGCGCCGCTGGTGGGGACAGCGCTCACATCGCCCGGCGAAAAATGCCCTGCCCGGTGACGCGCAGGTGCTGTTCGTTTATCGCGACAATAACGAGCACCGGGACGATATCGAACAGCACTACCTGGACATGCTGCGCAGTGCCAAACAGGATGTGATCATTGCTAATGCTTACTTTTTCCCCGGCTACCGGTTGCTACGGGAAATGCGCAATGCCGCGCAGCGCGGGGTTCGGGTCCGTTTAATTGTGCAGGGCGAACCGGATATGCCGATCGTTAAAGTGGGCGCAGAACTGCTCTATAACTATCTGGTGGATGCGGGCGTTGAAGTCTACGAATATTGCCGTCGGCCCCTGCACGGTAAAGTGGCCGTGAAAGATCAGCAGTGGGCGACAGTGGGTTCCAGTAACCTTGATCCCTTAAGTTTGTCGCTGAACCTCGAAGCCAACCTGATCATTCACGATCGCCACTTTAACGAGACATTACGCGACAATCTTGAGCATTTACTGGCAGAAGACTGTCAGCGTGTTCAGGAGGACAAACTGCCGCCGCGCACCTGGTGGCAACTGACCAAAAGCGTGGTCGTGTTCCACTTCCTGCGGCACTTCCCTGCTATCGCCGGATGGCTACCTGCACATACCCCTAAGCTGGCCCAGATCGATCCGCCTGTTCAGCCTGAAATGGAGACGCAAGACCGCGTCGAAACCAATAACGAAGGAGCGAAATCCTGATGGCAAATACGCATCCGCGCTGGAAGCTGGCGAAAAAGATTCTTACCGGCCTGTTCTTTGTTGCCGTCATTGTGCTGCTGGTCATCTATGCAGGTAAGGTGAACTGGGGTGACGTTTATGACGTCATCGTTAACTATAACCGCTACGTGGTGCTGACCGCGGCCGCCCTGGTCATTGTCAGTTACCTTGTTTATGGCTGTTACGACCTGATTGGCCGGGCCTACTGCGGCCATAAACTGGCAAAGCGTCAGGTGATGTTGGTGTCGTTTATTTGCTATGCCTTTAACCTGACGCTCAGTACCTGGGTTGGCGGTGTGGCGATGCGTTACCGGCTCTATTCGCGCCTTGGCCTGGACAGCGGCACTATTACGCGCATTTTCTCACTCAGCATCGCCACCAACTGGCTGGGCTATATCCTGCTGGCGGGCGTGGTATTCAGCGCTGGCATGGTTTCCATTCCCAGCGGCTGGTTTATTGGCGAAACCACGTTGCGACTGATTGGGGTTGTCCTGCTGGTGCTGGTGGCGTTCTATCTCTGGTCCTGTGCCTTTTCCAAACGTCGCCGCTGGACGGTCAAAGGCCAGACGCTGCAACTGCCTTCATTGCGCATGGCGCTGTTTCAGTTTGCCGTTTCCTGTGCCAACTGGATGGTGATGGGCACCATTATCTGGCTGCTGCTGGGCCAGGATGTCGGCTATCCGATGGTGCTGGGCGTTCTGTTGATCAGCAGCATTGCGGGGGTGATTATTCATATTCCGGCGGGGATTGGCGTGCTTGAAGCGGTGTTTTTAGCGCTGTTGAGCGGCGAAGATCTCTCTCACGGTACGATTATTGCGGCCCTGCTGGCCTACCGGGTGCTCTATTTTATTTTGCCCCTGCTGCTGGCACTGGTGCTGTATCTGGGACTGGAGAGCCGCGCGAAACATATGCGCCATAAAAACGAGCAGAAACTGCAGAAGTCATAACCGAGGAGCGGCTGCTCTGGCAAACCAGAGCAGCCTGTTTTATTAACGGCGGTTACCGAAAATACGCAGCAGCATCAGGAACAGGTTGATGAAATCAAGATAGAGCGTCAGCGCGCCCATGATCGAGTAGCGACGCAGGTTTTCCGTGTCGCGCGCGTCAATCTGCTCACCAATGTTTTTCAGTTTCTGCGTGTCATACGCCGTCAGCCCCACAAACACCACCACGCCGATGTAAGTAATCGCCCACATTAACGCCGGGCTTTTCAGCCAGAAGTTCACCAGTGATGCCAGCAGGATACCAATCAGCGCCATAAACAGCAGGCTGCCCAGGCGACTCAGATCGCGTTTCGTGGTGTAGCCGTAAAAACTCATGGCACCAAACATCCCCGCCGTCACAAAGAACGTACTGGCGATAGACGAATAGGTATACACCAGGAAGATACTGGCCATGGTTAACCCGGTCAGCGCCGAGTAAAGCATGAACAACCCGGTCGCCACGGCACCGCTCAGGCGATGCACCATGCCGGAGAGGAAGAACACCAGTGCCAGTTGCACAATGATCAAGCCGAAAAAGGTTATCCGGTTTGCAAAAACCAGCTCCATGACCGCTGGCGTGCGGGCGGCAAACCAGGAAACGAACGCGGTAAGTAATAATCCGCAGGTCATCCAGCCATAAACCTGTGCCATGTAAGCCTGCAACCCGCGAGATGCAGGCTGAACTATTGAATCATTCTGTGGATATCGGTCCATGATGCACCTCTTGTTAAACGAATGGGTTATTCCCCTGACAGGGGAGCCTGGTTAAGTGTGGCACAGCTCTGTTCAACTGCGCCACAACGCCGTGCTTATCGACGTGACATGCACTGCTGATACCGGCTGTCGACGCGCTGTGCAAACCACGCCGTGGTTAAATTGCGGGTGATTTTGGGACTTTCAAGCTTGATTCCCGGCAATATTTCACGCGGCAATCGCCGTCCGGCCATTTTATCCGCCAGCGCAAAGACCTGCTTCCACACGTCGCTGTCGCTGAATTCGGCCTTTTCGCCCAGCTCAAGATCGTCGCGAATTTCGCTGTTGCTCATATCGAGGCGCTTCGCCAGGGTACGCACCGCCAGTTCCGTCGATCCCGCGTTGTCGGAGCCATACTGAATCAGATCGCCATCCAGCGCCAGTTTCATGCCTGTGGCGCGGGACACCGCCGCCTGGAAAGCGGCATTGCGGCTGGCGAACCAGCCCGCATTATAGTCCGCGAAACGGTAAAGCGGCTTGCTGTAATCGGCGGGATAGCCCAGCAGGTGCATCGTGCCGAAGTAAACCCCGCCATGCCGGGTGAACACTTCACGTCGTATCGATCCCTCTACCGGCCACGGATAGCCTTTGGCATGTGCCTCAGCAAAGGCAATGCTGACCTGCATCGGCCCGCCAGTGTGCACAGGATTGAGGTTGCCAAACAGCGTTTGCCCCATGGGCACCATCTCAATAAAATCGTCGAAAATATCGCTCAGATCTTTTTCACTTTTCGCTTTATCCAGCCGCGCGGCATAGCTTTCGCCGTTGGTGGACTTAATTAACAGCGCGGTGCGCACTAAAAACGCCGGAACATGGACGTTAGCCGCCCGACGGTCAATCTCATCCCAGGCAATTTTTGACATCCCGGGTACATTCCCACTGGCATCAAAACCTGACTCCTGCCCCGCGACGGCAATAACCGCGCACAGGTTGCTGTCGCTGGCCTCAAGCCCCTGGGTACGGAACGAGGTATAGATATCATCAGCCCAGCCTGATTTGTTGCTGACGTTGGCAGGCAGCAGGCGCTGAATCTGTGCTTTCACATCCTCAGGCTGCGTTGCAGGCGCTTCCGGCGTTTTTTTACTGCTACAGCCCGCCAGGATCAGTATGGCGAGCAGCGTCAGACGTTTTGGTAATGAAGTGAATGACATACCTGTCCTCTGAGGGGGAAAAAACCTAGCTTAACACTGCCCCGCTTCGCAGGGCAGGTTTGATTATCTGAACTAAGGTTATCTCTTTTAGCGAAATTAGCGAAAAAGGGATGCTTTATGTCAAAACTCTGGGCAGTTACCCTACTCAGCCTGTTACTGGCCGGTTGCGGCGGTAACACAACGCCCGCGCAGGTCCGTTCGCCTGGCGCCCCAACCTCTCCTGGCCTGAAAGCGCTGGACAGCGGTGCCGCCCTGCTGCAATCACGACCGCCGATTGACGCGATCAATGCCTATCTGGATGGTTTTCACTTCTATAACGGCGACAAAAACGGTCAGATGGAAGCGCATCACTATGTCACGGTCTTAAATGATGACGTTATGCAGGCGGTTATTTATGACGGCAACACGCGCGATGCGCGCCTGATGGGCGTGGAATATATCATCAGCGAACGGCTGTACCGGACCTTGCCCAACGAGGAAAAGAAGCTGTGGCACAGCCATCAGTACGAGGTGAAATCCGGTTCGCTGGTCGCACCCGGCCTGCCTGCCGCCGCGGAACATGCGCTGATGACGCGCATCGTCAACACCTACGGTAAAACGTGGCATACCTGGCACACCGACCGTGACAAACAGTTGCCGCTGGGGATTCCAGCGTTGATGATGGGCTTTACCGCCGATGGGCAAATGGACTCGCGCTTTCTGGCCGATCGCGATCGCCGTTTTGCTCTCGACAGTCACAAAATTCGTGCTGAACGGGCCGATATTGACGCGCACCCGGTGGTTCCCGGTGCCAACGCCTGGCAGGACGGTGACGTCATTCAGTTGCAACGTGGCAAGGGCGGAGGCGAACACGCACATGGCAAGACCCAGTTTGCCCCCGCAGAACAGCTTTCAACGCCTTAATCCCAGCGCTGAGCGGCCTCGCGGTCGCTGTTGCGCGCATCGACCCAGCGATCGCCCTGTCCGGTGGTTTCACGTTTCCAGAACGGCGCGCGGGTTTTCAGGTAATCCATAATGAACTCCGCGGCGGCAAATGCACTGCCGCGGTGTGCACCGGTGACGCCGACAAACACAATTTCATCGCCGGGGAAGAGTTCACCGATGCGGTGAATCACTGAAACGCGCTGCAGCGGCCAGCGCTGGCGTGCCTCATCGACGATGTCCTTGAGTGCCTTTTCCGTCATGCCGGGATAATGTTCCAGCGTCAGGGCGGCGACATCATCACCCAAATTATGGTTGCGCACTTTGCCGGTAAAGGTCACCACGGCGCCGTCTTCTTTACATGCCGCCAGCCACTGGTACTCCTGGGCCATATCAAAAGCAGCCGGGCCCACCCGAATTTGCGTTTCCATTTATCCTCCGGTGACCGGTGGGAAAAAGGCCACTTCATCCCCGTCCTGCAAGGGATGAGTCATCGCGGTCAGCGTCTGGTTAACGGCGGCGAGTAAACGTTCACTGTCCAGTGCCAGCGCCCAGCGATCGCCCTTCTGCGCCAGCGCCGCGCGCAGCGCAGCCACGTTGGGGTACTCCGCAGCCAGGGTGAGCGAATCGGTTCCCACCAGTTCCCGCACCTGAGCAAAAAAAAGCACCTTAATCATGGGCAACCGCCTGAAAATCGCCGCTTTTGCCGCCGCTTTTATGCAGCAAACGCAGTTGATCGATCACGATGTCTTTTTGTACGGCCTTGCACATGTCATAGATTGTCAGTGCCGCAACGGAAGCCGCAGTCAGGGCTTCCATTTCCACGCCGGTTTTCCCGCTGAGCCGACACAGGGACGTAATGCGCACCCGGTTCGATTCCGGTTCCGCCACCAGTGCGATTTCCACTTTGCTCAGCATCAGCGGATGGCAAAGCGGGATCAGCTCCCAGGTGCGTTTTGCTGCCTGAATGCCCGCGATGCGCGCCGTCGCGAACACATCCCCTTTGTGGTGACTGCCCTCGATGATCATCTGTAACGTTTCTGGCTTCATCAGCACCAGCACTTCAGCCTGGGCTTCGCGTACGGTGTCATTTTTAGCGGATACATCCACCATATGGGCTTCACCGGCGGCGTTAATGTGTGTGAGTTGTGACATGCTTAACGTTTCTTTAAATGGGTGACAAAGTTGCAGGGACGCGTACGGGCATCCAGTTGATCGGCGATGATGCGCTCCCAGGCACTGGTGCAGGCCGACGTCGAGCCGGGAACAGCAAAAATCAACGTCTGGTTTGCCAGGCCGGCGACCGCGCGGGACTGTAAGGTCGATCCGCCAATCTCTTCATAGGAAATCATGCGAAACAGCTCGCCAAAGCCTTCGATTTCCCGATCGAACAGGGGAAGCAGCGCGTCGGGTGTGCTGTTTTTCAGGTTAAAACCGGTTCCGCCGTTAACGATCACCACCTGCACGTCTTCACTGGCGATCCAGCGTGACACAATGGCCCGGATACGGTAGAGATTGTCTGGGACGATGGCGTGGTCGATAACGCTGTGTCCAGCTTCGATCGCGGCTTCACGCAGATAATCACCGGATGTATCGTTGCTGGCATCGCGGCTGTCTGAAACCGTTAACGTAGCAAGCTGTAACGGTTGAAACGCGCTGGCTGGTTTACCCATATTTGCTCCTGCAATTAACCGCCAATATAAGAAAGATTCTGTGTAATACCGGTATTCCCCTGTAACAGGAAATGCGTCTGTTTCTTCTGTCCCAGACTGCTGGCAATACGCGCCTGCAGTTCCTGCTGCTGATCGTCTGACGCGAGCAGATCCCGTAACGGAATCCCGCCGTCACCAAACAGGCAGAGGTGCAGATTGCCCTGCGCGGAAACCCGCAGGCGGTTACAGCTGGCGCAAAAATCTTTGGAATACGGCATGATCAGCCCGATTTCACCCACGTAATCGGGGTGATAAAACACCTGGGCCGGGCCATCGCTGCGACCGCTGATGCGGCGCTGCCAGCCCTGCGCGATCAGCTTATCGCGGATCACCTCGCCGGACACATGCTGCTCGCGAAACAGCGCACCGCCGTCACCGGTTTCCATCAGCTCAATAAAACGCAGCTGAATGGGACGGGTACGAATCCAGTCAAGAAAGGTCGTCAGATTATGGCTGTTCACATCGCGCATCAGCACGCTATTGACTTTGACCTGGCTGAACCCAGCCTCAAACGCCGCGTCAATGCCCGCCATCACCTGATGGAATTTATCCTGGCCGGTAATGGCGTGAAACTGGCGTGCGTCAAGGCTGTCTACGCTGACGTTAAGGGCGGTAAGTCCGGCATCGCGCCATTGCTTAACGTCACGCGCCAGCCGGTAACCGTTGGTGGTGACCGCGATGTGACGAATCGCCGCGTTTTCCCTGACCGCCGCAATGATGTCGGTAAAGTCGCGGCGCAGGGAAGGTTCGCCACCGGTCAGGCGTACTTTTTCTGTGCCCGCCGCCGCAAAGGCGCGGGTGACCCGACGAATTTCATCCAGCGAGAGAAAGCTTTTATTGCGGATACCGTTTGGCTGGTAGCCATCCGGCAGGCAATAGGTACAACGGAAGTTGCAGACATCCGTGACCGACAGGCGCAAATAGTAAAATTTGCGCGAAAATGCATCAGTAAATTGTGACACCAGAACACCTTTCCAGTTCGGGAGATGCAGTCATTTCTTCCTGCACCCTGGCAGCGCGAAGGCTACGGCCTGAATCCCCTATCCGCAGACGTAGGCATTCAGGCTTGAGTGTACGTTAACCGGCTGGTCAACGCGGTCTACAGATGGTAGCGCGATTAGTGATTATGCGCCATCCACGGCTTTTACTCTCTGTGCTCCAGTAACGTTAACTTTCACCGTATTTCGCCCACAGGATAAGTTAACATGGCCGGTAAGCATTGACGTAAATCACCCTCGTCTGCATCAATAGTGCGCATAAGCGCCGCAGACGCGAAAAAGGAGAAGTATGAATCGAACACTGGCGGACCTTGATCGCGTGGTGGCCTTAGGGGGCGGACACGGATTAGGACGCGTGATGTCTGCCCTGTCTCCCCTGGGTTCACGCCTGACAGGCATTGTCACCACCACCGATAACGGCGGCTCCACAGGCCGCATTCGTCGCGCCGAAGGCGGTATTGCCTGGGGCGACTTGCGTAACTGTATTAACCAGTTGATTACCGAGCCGAGCGTGGCATCTGCCATGTTCGAATACCGCTTTACCGGCAACGGTGAACTGGCCGGACACAACCTGGGCAACCTGATACTCAAAGCGCTGGATCACCTTAGCGTACGCCCGCTGGAAGTGGTTAACATCATCCGAAACCTGCTAAAGGTCGACGCCTTTTTAATTCCTATGTCTGAACAGCCGGTTGATTTAGTGGCAACCGATGTCGAGGGCAATGCCGTTTACGGTGAAACCGCCATCGACGAGATGAAACTTCCGCCTCAGGAACTGATGCTGCACCCTGCCGTACACCCCACCCGGGAAGCGCTCGACGCCGTTGCAGAGGCCGATCTGATCCTGATTGGGCCTGGCAGTTTTTACACCAGCCTGATGCCCATTCTGCTCATGAAAGAGATGGCCCAGGCGTTACGGCGCACCCCCGCCAATATGGTGTTTATCGGCAATCTGGGCCGGGAGTTGAGTCCTGCGGCGGCCACACTTACCGTGGCCGATAAACTGGCGATGATGGAACACTACATTGGCAAGCGGGTGATTGACGCCATCGTGGTTGGCCCGTCCACGGATGTCAGCCGGGTGGAAAACCGCCTGATTATTCGTGAACCGCTGGAGGCGGCCGATATCAAATATCGTCACGACCGCCAGCTGCTCCGCGCCGCGCTGGAACACGCTATTCAGGGGTTTAACTGAATTACGACACCGCAATAAATAACGTGCGCAATTCTTGCAGTTGATCGCGCAGGCCAGCCGCCTGTTCGAACTCCAGGTTTTGCGCATGTTGCTGCATCTGCCCTTCCAGCTCGTGAATCTTTTTCTGCAATGCCTGCGGCGATAACGCCAGGTAATCGGCATTGCTTTCGGCCGCACCGCGTTTGCTGGGTTTGGCTTTGCCGCGGGTTTTCACCACGTTATTGCCCAGCTCCAGGATATCGGTGATTTTCTTATTCAGGCCCTGCGGCACAATGCCGTTTTCTTCATTGTGGCGCTGCTGCTTTTCACGGCGGCGATCGGTTTCTTCAATCGCCCTCGCCATTGAAGGCGTGATTTTATCGCCGTAGAGAATCGCTTTACCGTTGATGTTACGCGCCGCACGACCAATGGTCTGAATCAGCGAGCGTTCCGAACGCAGGAAGCCCTCTTTGTCCGCATCCAGAATCGCCACCAGCGACACTTCGGGCATATCCAGCCCTTCTCGCAACAGGTTAATCCCCACCAATACGTCAAATTTACCCAGACGCAGGTCACGGATGATTTCCATACGTTCCACGGTATCAATATCCGAGTGCAGATAGCGCACTTTTTCGCCGTGCTCTTCCAGGTACTCGGTCAGGTCTTCCGCCATGCGTTTGGTCAGGACGGTAACCAGTACACGTTCATTGACGGTGACGCGTTTGCGGATCTCTGACAGCAGATCGTCAACCTGGGTCGCGACGGGCCGCACTTCGAGGATCGGGTCCAGCAGGCCGGTCGGACGCACCACCTGGTCAATCACCTCGTCGCCGGATTTTTCCAGCTCGTATTTGCCTGGCGTTGCCGATACATAAATCGTTTGCGGTGCCAGTGCCTCGAACTCTTCAAACTTCATTGGGCGGTTATCCAGCGCCGAGGGCAGACGGAAACCGTATTCCACCAATGTCTCTTTACGCGCCCGGTCACCACGATACATGCCGCCAATTTGCGGAATCGTCACGTGGGACTCATCCACCACCAGCAGGCCATCTGCCGGGAGATAGTCAAACAGGGTCGGCGGCGCTTCTCCAGGCCCACGGCCCGAAAGGTAACGCGAGTAGTTTTCGATGCCGGAGCAGTAGCCCAGCTCCCCCATCATCTCCAGATCAAACTGGGTACGCTGGGTGATACGCTGCTCTTCCAGCAGTTTGTTATTTTCCAGCAGGTTTTTACGCCGGTCGGCCAGCTCGACTTTGATGTCTTCCATGGCCTGTAAAATGCGCTCACGCGGTGTGACATAGTGCGTCTTGGGATAGATCGTAAAGCGCGGCACCACTGACTCAACCTGGCCGGTGAGCGGGTCAAACAATGACAGGCGCTCCACCTCTTCATCAAATAATTCGATCCGTAGCGCAATGTCGTCAGATTCCGCAGGGAACACATCGATAACCTCGCCGCGCACCCGGAAGGTCCCGCGCTGGAACGCCTGATCGTTGCGGGTGTACTGCAGCTCTGACAGGCGGCGCAGGATGCTGCGTTGATCGATAATCATACCGCGCGTTAAGTGCAGCATCATTTTCAAATAAAGATCGGGATCGCCCAGGCCATAAATCGCCGACACCGATGCGACGACGATAACATCGCGCCGCTCCAGCAAGGCTTTTGTGGCGGAAAGACGCATTTGCTCAATGTGTTCGTTAACCGAGGCATCCTTTTCGATAAAGGTGTCGGAACTCGGCACATAGGCTTCAGGTTGGTAGTAATCGTAGTAAGAGACAAAAAACTCCACGGCGTTGTCCGGAAAGAACTCTTTCATCTCACCATACAGCTGCGCCGCCAGGGTTTTGTTGGGCGCTAATACCATGGTGGGCCGATTGAGATCGGCGATTACGTTAGCGACGGTAAAGGTTTTACCCGATCCGGTGACGCCTAATAACGTCTGGTGCGCCAGTCCATCTTCCAGTCCGGCTTCCAGACGACGAATCGCTTCCGGCTGATCGCCAGAAGGCTTGAAAGCGGAGTTCAGTTTAAAATCTTTACTCATGAATAGGGTTCCTGCAGAAGAAAGACGGCGGGCAGCCCATTATTTTACTCTGCTATGCCGATTTTGCCAGAAAAAAATACTGGATATAATAACAGTAATGATGCACAGTAACGGACATCACTTTCCGCTTGACTCTTTGGCTTTATCCCTTGCTGTCGGCTGTTTTTGTTGCGCCAGGTTATCCCCAAGCCAGGCCCTGATTTAACATTTGTCAAGCATGTGTCATAAAATTGCAGTTTGATGAATCGGCACCAATCCGGCAGGCTTGTTTTTTGATAACCCATTGATTTATAGCCGCTACTTTAAAAAGCCCAGATTCTCATCATCCAGTTACCAGGCCCCGTATTTCCTCGCTTCTAACCTGTTTTCATTATCTAATGCACAAGGTTATCCACAGGAATAGTGGATAACTGATGACAGCCCTTTGCACATCAGCTGTGTATAATTTTTTTCGTCGTCATGGCGGCCCTAAAAAAAATTTTTTTTTCGCTTAATTTCTGACACTAACTGGCAGGATTGAGCTACCGCAGCGGCACTCGCCTTGATCTGCGACAACCCCTTTTCTTTTTTTTATTTTTTGTGGTCTGGCACCTGCCCCATTAGCGAGCAGACGCACTTCATCACGCCTTTCGCCTGCACCGCCGTTGCACCGCGCCTTAAGCTAAGGCTGGCATTGTTCATTTTTCTTTATCTTTAAATGATGGTATTTCCGCAGGTTAAGCCAGCCACAGGGGGCAATAATGACTCTGGCCTGGGAATTGCATAACGTTTTACCAGCGTAGTACAGGCAATAGCGGTGTTGAAGATCCCGCTATCTCATTAGAGCGATTTACCAGAGATGAACGGCGAAAGCATTCAGGTTAATTATCTGGAAGGAGCGCGTCAGATGTTAAGTTTACGGTCGGTGAATCAGTTTTACGGTAAAAATCATATTCTCTGGAATGTGGATCTGGACCTGCCTCCCGGCACCTGCACCGGCATACTGGGACGGCCAGGCATGGGGAAAACCACCCTGGTCAACTGCATTATGGGGAAGCTGCCTATAAACAGCGGGACCATTAGCTGGCAGCAGGATGGTTCGCCGCCTGAGGACCTGTTGTCCCAGCCTGCAGAGCTGCGCGCCCGTCAGGGCATTGGCTATGTTCCGCAGGGGCGACATATTTTTACTCAGATGAGCGTCGAGGATAATTTACTCATCGCTTTACTGGCAGGCGCACAACCGCGTGACGGCTATCGGGCTATCCCGGAAATGATATTCGACCTGCTGCCGGCGCTTTATTCGTTGCGTCAACAGCGTAGCGGCGATTTGCCCGTCTATCAGCAGCAGCAACTGGCGCTGGCCCGTGCGCTGGTCTTACAGCCGCGCCTGCTGATTCTGGATGAGCCTGCCGACGGTATGGCACCCTGGCTGGAAGAAGAGATGGGGAATCTGATTCGTCGCCTGAACCGCGACTATGGCCTGACGATTTTGCTGCTTGAACAGCGGGTTTCATTGATTCGCCGCGTGGCTGACAACTTTTTACTGCTGCATCGCGGCCGCAATGTGGCTCAGGGCAACGTCACCCAGCTGGATGACGGTACCCTGGATAAATGGTTAACCGTGGCCTGATTCGCCAGGCAGCGTCAGGTACTGACCACAGTCAGCCTGCTGGCCCTCATCCGTTAACCAGGGAATCACACCCAGACAAGGTGCCGGAAGGCGCTGTGTTAAGGCCGTGAGGTATTCCTGATAGCGCCGACCGGGCGGCTGTACCGTATTGGCGATCCAGCCCGCCAGTCGCAGACCGCGCGCGCGGACAGCATCGGCCGTCAGCATGGCATGATTAATACATCCCAGCTTAACGCCCACCACCAAAATCACCGGCAGTTGCTCCGCCTCTACCCAGTCTGCATAGGTTTGCGTCTCAGAAAGCGGCGTGTACCAGCCGCCTGCTCCCTCGACCAGAATCCACTCGGCCAGCGGCTCAAGTTCACGCAGCCCCGCCGACAGGGTGGCAAACTCAATCGGTCTGCCCTCATCCGCGCTGACGATATGCGGCGAGGTTGGCTCCATAAACGCCAGCGGATTCACCTGCTCGTAGCGCAGCGCGACGTTGCTGTAACGCTGTAACGCCAGCGCATCGCTGTTACGCACGCCTGACGCAGTTAACTCACAGCCCGAGGCAACAGGTTTATAGCCTGCACAACGATAACCTGCAGCCGTGGCAGCCTGCAGCAGCGCCGCACTGGCCACCGTTTTACCGACTTCGGTGTCGGTGCCGGTCACAAACCAGCGTTTCATGATTTCGTCACTCCAAACATCACATGGTAACTGAGGCGAAAACCCTGCTCATCCCGGGGCCAGTGGGCTTCGAGTTGAGCAAGACGTTGACCCGTCAACAAACAGGCGGATCGCCCGCTATGCAAATGGGTTGCCCCGATGCCCTTCAGAGAGCGCATCGCGCTGAGGGCATCGGGGAAATGCAAGATAAAGGTTTGTGCATGGCAGTGCAGATGCTGAGTTTCACAGGCGGCGGCAATCTCCTGCGCGGGCAGGAAGCGATTAGCGTGCAGGCTGCCATCCAGGTGCGACCAGGCCTGATGGACTTCGTGCAGAGAGCCCGCGCTCAGGGTGGAAAAAAGCAAACAGCCGCCAGGCTTTAGTACCCGGTTAAACTGCGTTAGCGCCCCCTGCAAATCTTCGCTCCATTGCACCACCAGGTTGCTCCATACCAGGTCAACGCACTGGTTTGCCAACGGCAGCGCATCGATATCCCCTGCCAGATAGTGATGTGCGACGCCATTTTGCCGGGCCTGGTGCAACATCTGCGCCGACAGGTCCAACGCGGTGACCTGTTTGCCCCGCTCGTGCCATATCCGGCTGTACCAGCCGGTCCCACAACCGGCATCCAGCACCTGCAGGCCAGTGCGCGCGGGGGCCCACGCCAGCAGTGCATCACCGCTCAACCGTTGGAGTTCGGCATGGTGATCATACTGGGAGGCCGCGCGACCAAAGGCTCTGGCAACGGCGCGTTTATCAACCTGCAGCGTCATGCAGCGCCTCCAGTAAGACATCAATATCGTCTGGCTGATGGGCGGCCGTCAGCGTAATACGTAAACGCGCTGTCCCCGGTGGCACCGTTGGTGGACGGATCGCACTGACCCAACAGCCCGCACGGGCTAAGCGCGCAGACAGCGCCAGCGCCTGCCCGTTATCGCCAACGATCAACGGCTGAATCGCGCTGGACGAATCCATAAGCGCCCAGGGCAATGAGGCCGCCCCGTGACGAAAATGGGCGATGTTGTGAGCTAGACGTTGGCGATATTCATCGCCCGCCTGCACCTGTTTAAGCGCGGCTAACAGCGCGCTGGCCTGGGCCGGCGGCATCGCGGTGGAGTAAATCAGATGGCGGGAAAATTGCAGAAAATAATCGGCGGTAGCCTCATCACACAACAACGCGGCGCCACTGACACCGAAGGCTTTGCCAAAGGTCACCACCAGCAGGTCAGGTTTGATGCCCTGCGCCCAACAGCTGCCCCGCCCCTGTTCGCCGGTGATACCAATACCGTGCGCATCATCGACCAGCAACCCCGCGCGGGCCTGTTTCGCCTGAGCAGCAATCGCCTGTAAGGGCGCGCTATCGCCATCCATACTGAAAATGCCTTCGGTGACCACCAGCGTTTGCCCCTCGCAGGGCGCATCCAGCCGGGCAGCCAGGCTATGTGGATCGTTATGTGCAAAACGGCGCAGCTGCGCCGGGCTGAGGCTGGCGGCCTCCAGCAGCGAAGCATGAGTGAGTTTATCGGCCAGGATGCGGTCATTTTTCTCGGCTAACAGGTGAATGACCGCCTGGTTGGCCGCAAAGCCCGAAATAAACAGCAGTGCGCGCGGATAGCCCAGCCAGTCCGCCAGTTGGGCTTCCAGCTCAGCATGGAGGCGATGATAGCCGGTGACATGGCTTGATGCGCCCGCGCCAGCACCCGCCTGCGCCACGCCCTGTTGCCAGCCCGCGATCACGGCAGGATGCTGGCTCAGTCCAAGATAGTCGTTACTGGAAAAGTGGCGATACATCTGACCGGCATGGCGGATCAGGCGCGTTTGGTTCTCCTCAATCACCCGCCGTTCACGCCAGCCATCTTCAGCCCGGCGCTGCGTCAGCGCCTGCTGCATGCGTTGCTGCCAGCTCATTACAGCGCCGCGTTATAGAATTTTTCTGTGTCGGCGTGAAGCAGTTGCTCCGTTAACTGCTGCTGTTGTGCATTGTCGCCGTTGTCAGTCTGGGTATGTTCAGGATTCAGCCCCAGCTTGCGGAACAACAGCATATCTTTATCTTCTTCCGGGTTCGGCGTGGTCAGCAGTTTGCATCCGTAGAAAATGGAGTTCGCACCTGCCATAAAGCACATCGCCTGGGTCTGTTCGCTCATCTGCTCACGGCCCGCCGACAGGCGAACATGCGAGGTCGGCATCATGATACGGGCGACGGCGATGGTGCGGATAAAGTCGAACGGCTCAACGTCATCATTCTCTGCCAGCGGAGTGCCTTTGACCTTCACCAGCATGTTGATCGGCACGCTTTCCGGCGGCGTAGGCAGGTTCGCCAGTTGCACCAGCAGGCCCGCGCGGTCGTTCACCGTTTCACCCAGGCCCACAATCCCGCCAGAACAGACTTTAATGCCCGCCTGGCGCACTTTACCCAGCGTATCCAGGCGTTCCTGATAGCTACGTGTGGTAATGATATTGCCGTAAAACTCCGGCGAGGTATCCAGGTTGTGGTTGTAGAAATCGAGTCCGGCACTACCTAAACGCTGGGCCTGGCTGTCGCTCAGCGTGCCAAGCGTCATACAGGTTTCCATGCCCATCGCTTTAACGCCTTCCACCATTTTTTCCAGGTAAGGCATATCGCGGTCACTGGGGTTTTTCCACGCGGCACCCATGCAGAAGCGGCTCGAACCGGCAGCTTTGGCCTTTTGCGCGGAACGCAGTACCTCATCCACTTCCATCAGGCGCTCCGATTCCAGACCGGTCTTGTAACGGGCGCTTTGCGGGCAATATTTGCAGTCTTCAGGGCAGGCCCCGGTTTTGATCGACAGCAGCGTGCTGACCTGAACCTGACGGGGATCGAAGTGCTGGCGATGCACCTGCTGTGCCTCAAACATCAGTTCAAGAAAAGGCCGATCGAACAGCGCCTGCGCCTGGGCTATAGTCCAACGTTGTGACATTACATACTCCAAAAAAGGTGTCATCCCGACAGTTAACGTGGTTATACTTGTAAACTAAATCTTTTTATTTTGGTTTACAACTCCAATGTTTACTCCACAGGACGCTGAATTTGATCGCCAGCATATCTGGCATCCCTATACCTCAATGGCGCAGCCACTGCCCTGCTATCCGGTTGTTGCGGCTCGGGATTACCATCTGCAACTGGCAGATGGTCGCGAGCTGGTGGACGGGATGTCGTCGTGGTGGGCGGCGATACATGGCTATAACCATCCGCGCCTGAATCGGGCGCTGCAACAGCAGATGGCGCAGATGTCCCATGTGATGTTCGGCGGCATTACCCATCCTGCCGCCGTGGCCCTTTGCCGCCAGTTAGTCACCATGACGCCAGACGCGCTGGAGTGCGTGTTTCTGGCGGATTCCGGCTCCGTTGCCGTCGAAGTGGCGATGAAGATGGCGCTGCAATACTGGCTGGGGCGAGGAGAAACGCGTCAGCAGTTTCTGACGCTCAAACGGGGTTATCACGGCGATACTTTTGCCGCGATGTCGGTATGCGATCCGGATAATTCCATGCACAGCCTGTGGCGCGGCTACCTGCCCGAGCACCATTTCGCTGAAGCACCGCAGTGCGGGTTTGATGATGAGTGGGAGGCGCGCGATGCTGAGGATTTTGTCCGGCTGATCCAGCAACATCAGAGCCAGTTGGCGGCGGTGATTCTGGAACCCGTGGTTCAGGGCGCAGGTGGGATGCGGTTTTATCATCCGCGCTATTTGCAGGTCGTGCGCGAGTGCTGTGACCGCTATGGCATCCTGCTGATCGCCGATGAAATCGCCACCGGCTTCGGCCGCACCGGTAAGCTGTTTGCCTGCGAACATGCGGCGATTACGCCGGATATGATGTGTGTCGGAAAAGCCCTGACCGGCGGCACCATGAGCCTGGCCGCCACCCTCACGACGCGGGAGGTGGCTGATACCATCAGTCACAGTCCGGCGGGCTGTTTTATGCACGGCCCCACCTTTATGGCGAACCCGCTGGCCTGTGCCGTCGCAACAGAAAGCCTGGCGATAGTGCAGGAAGGCGACTGGCGTCATCAGGTTGCCGCAATAGAACGTCAGCTACGTGACTCGCTGCTGCCCCTGCGCCACGCCCCCGAAGTGGCCGATGTTCGCGTGCTGGGAGCCATCGGCGTTGTGGAAACCCATCGCCCGGTCAACATGGCAGCCTTACAGCAATTTTTTGTCAGCCAGGGCGTCTGGATTCGGCCCTTTGGTCGCCTGATTTATCTGATGCCACCTTATATCATCACGCCTGAGGCGCTGCATACGCTGGTCAATGCGATAGGTGCGGCGCTTGAGAAGCCGACACACTTTCTTTCTTAATGTTTCAACGGCTGGACGTAAACCGGCTTTTGGTTAAGATGAAAAGGCAGTGACCATTAACGCAAGGAGATGTGATGCGAGTTTACAGCCAGGATTTACATGACGGCGACAAAATGCCGGAAAAACACGTTTTTAACGGAATGGGTTATCAGGGCGATAATCTTTCCCCCCACCTGGCCTGGGAAGACGCGCCAGAGGGCACCAAAAGTTTTGTGATCACCTGCTTCGATCCGGATGCGCCTACAGGCTCAGGCTGGTGGCACTGGGTGGTGGCGAATATTCCGGCCGACACGACATCGCTGCCGCAGGGAGCGGGTTCCGGTAAAGCCGCGCTGCCAGCCGGCGCGCTGCAGACACGCACCGATTTTGGCCAGGCCGGCTACGGCGGCGCGGCACCACCCGCCGGTGAAACCCATCGTTATATCTTCAGCGTTCATGCGCTGGATGTGGATAAAATCGAGGTTGATGAGGGTGCCAGCGGCGCGATGGTTGGGTTTAACGTGCACTTTCACGTGTTAGCCAGCGCAGCGTTAACTGTTCATTACGTCTGATCGTCGCCTGACAATGCCGCTTCCGGTTAAACGTCTTACCGGAAGCGGCCATCCTGAACGTTACCCTGCCAGTTGATGAACCACCACCCACATTGGACCCTGTCCAACGGCGTAACGGCCTACCGGCTTCAGTAATCCCTGTGGCGGGGTAATGTTATACACCTCAATGTGGTGCGACTTCTGCCCTGCCGCCACCAGGTACTGACCCGTATGATCGATATTGAACCCGCGCGGCTGGGTTTCCGTAGGCTGGAACCCTTCCCGCGTCAGAACGGCGCCGTCTTCGCTGATGCTGAATACCGTTAACATGCTGCTGGTGCGATCGCAGGCATACAGGAAACGGCCATCTGGCGTCAGATGAATATCCGCAGCCCAACGGGTACCGGTAAAATCTGGCGGCATGATATCCAGCGTTTGCACCGACTCGACCTTGCCATGCGCATTGTTCAGCGCCCAGACCTCGACCGTGCTGTTGAGCTCATTGACGCTGTAGGCGTACTGTCCGTTGGCATGAAACGCCATGTGCCGCGGCCCGGCCCCTTCCGCCGTCGTGACCTGCTCTTGTGCATGCGGGGTTAACTGACCATCAGCGCCAAGATCAAACAGGCAGATGCGATCCTGCTTCAGCGCAGGTACGTACAGCGTGCGATCGGCATTGTCGATATTGGCGGAGTGGCATCCCGCCAGACCGTTAATCACCTGGCTCGGTGCCTGTGGCACGCCGTCTTCGCCTATTGGGCTGATACTGACGCACGCATCGTTATAGGAACCACAAAACAGGAACCGGCCAGCATGGTCGGTGGAGATATGGGTCGGGCTTCCCGGCAGCGGTGCCTGTCCGGCTTCGGTCAGCGTGCCGTCCGGGGCGATGCGAAACGCCAGTACGCGGAAGTCGGGACGCACGCCTACATACAAGAAATCTTTTTTCGGACTCACCACCATAGGCTGAACCTGACCCGCAACGTCCGTAACCTGTAGTAGCGTCAAGGTGCCATCTTCATTCAACTGCCAGACATGGATTTGTTGACTCTCAGGACTGGCGGTGTAGACAACTTGCTTCATGTATTCTCCTTTTTCGCTGACTCATGTTGTTCTGCAGGTCACTGTAGCGCGTTTTTTTCTGTCTCGCAGGAATGATTTGTGCCCTGATTTTTGTTTCCGTACCCTGGTCGGGTGTAGACTTGCTGCTCTGCTAACCCATTCCGATGAGAGGATTAATGAGCTATCGTGTAATCGCCCTCGACCTTGACGGCACGCTGTTGACTCCGACGAAAACCATTCTGCCACAATCCGTGGAAGCGATTACGCAAGCGCGCAAGGCTGGCGTCAAGGTGATTATCGTGACCGGACGTCACCACTGCGCCATTCATCCTTTCTATCAGGCCTTAAATCTGGATACGCCCGCCATCTGCTGTAATGGCACCTATCTGTATGACTATCCGGCCAAAAGAGTGCTGGCTTCTGACCCGCTGGATGCGCAGGTTGCGCTACGCGTGATTGAGATGCTGGACGAACATCAGATTCACGGCCTGCTGTATGTGGACGATGCGATGCTGTATCAAACCCCGACCGGTCATGTGATTCGCACGCTGAAGTGGAGTGAGTCGCTCCCGCCGCACCAGCGCCCCGTATTTACCCAGGTGGACAGCCTGGCGCAGGCCGCCAAAGAGGCGCAGTCGATCTGGAAGTTTGCCCTTTCCCACGAGAACACCGCAGAACTGCAGCAGTTTGCCCAGCGCGCAGAAGCCGAACTGGGGCTGGCCTGCGAGTGGTCATGGCACGATCAGGTTGACGTTGCGCGCGGCGGCAACAGCAAAGGGAAGCGTCTGGCGCAGTGGGTCGAGTCTGTGGGGCTGACAATGGATGACGTGATTGCGTTTGGCGATAACTACAACGACCTGAGCATGCTGGAAAACGTCGGGCTGGGCGTGGCAATGGGCAATGCGGACGACGTCATCAAGTCGCGGGCAAAAATGGTGACTGGCACCAACCTTGAAACCGGTATCGCCGACACGCTTTATCAGCACGTCCTGTCATGATGTCTGACCCGGTGGGACAACATACCACCGGGCACCTCAGGTCGTGACCGACACGCTTTTAATCTGCGCATACAGCCACTGTTGGGGCCGGATATTAAGCTCGTCGCGCGCCCAGGGCGAGATACGCGCCCACAGCTCACTGATGCCAATACGCAGCTTCACTTCAACCTGATCGCCTACCTCAATAAGCTCGACGACCTGCGCAGGCAGCACATTTCGGATGGAGCTGTTTTGTGCGGGCTGCAGCGTCAGTGAAACATCCGCCGAGGCAATGCGTATCCGCAACGGCGATTTAACCGGCAAATTGACCCGGCTGACCCAGATATGTTGATCGCCCAGAGACAGCGCCGACATAGGATAGTCCGGATGATGCTCCAGTACCTGCACCCGCAGCACACTGGTCAGATCGCTTGCGGGCAGCCATGGCCGCATCGCGCTGCTGCTCCAGACGCGTTCCAGGGGACCAAAGGCTTTTACCTTTCCCTCATCCAGCACCAGCACGTTATCCGCCAACTGCAGTATCTCCTCCAGGCTATGGGAAACATACAATACGGGAATATCGACCTGCTTCGCCAGCGTCTGCAGGTAAGGCATCAGCTCACGCTTACGCGGCACATCCAGTGACGCCAGCGGTTCATCCATGAGCAGGATGTCGGGTGCGCTGAGCAAGGCGCGTCCGATGGCAACGCGCTGCTTTTCTCCGCCCGAGAGCGACAGCGGGAAACGGTTCAGTAAGGAGTTAAGGCCTAATAGCGCCACCAGCGAATCGAACTGGCTTTTCATACTGGTCGAGAGGCCGTAGCGTAAATTGCCCCGCACGCTGTAGTGCGGAAACAGCCGTGCGTCCTGAAAAACATAACCAATGTTGCGCTTTTCCGGCGGCAAGGCGACCTGCTGTTCTGCATCGAACAGTATCCGGTCATTGAGCTGAATGCGTCCACGCTGGGGCCGGGTTAAGCCGCCGATGGCATTAATCAATGAGGTCTTGCCCGCACCGGATACGCCGAATATCGCGGTGATGCCAGTGGCGGGAATCGTCACGTCAATCTCAAGCTGGTGCTCGCCCAGCCGTTGAGCAAAGTTAAGCGTCAGCATCAGGAGCCCATCCGTTTCCGGCCCCACTGCGCCAGCCATTCAGAAATCAGTAACGAGGCCAGCGCCAGAACGATCGCGATCACGCACAGACGTGCGGCGGCGCCTTCGGCACCCGGTGTTTCAATCAGCGTATACATGGCCAGGGGAATCGTGCGGGTTTCGCCAGGAATGTTAGACACAAAGGTGATAGTGGCACCAAACTCGCCAAGGGAACGGGCAAAGGCCAGCACCGTACCGACGATGATACCGGGCAGGGTTAAGGGCAGCGTAATAGTAAAAAAAACCCGCCAGCGCCCGGCACCTAACGTCCGCGCCGCCTGCTCCAGCCGGATATCCACCGCCTCCAGTGCCAGACGAATGGCCCGCACCATGAGTGGAAAGGCAATCACCGCCGAGGCCAGCGCCGCTCCACGCCAGCTGAACGCGAAGCTAAAGCCAAACCAGTCATACAGTTTTTCACCGATGATACCGCGTCGGCCCAGACCTATCAGCAACAGATAACCCACCACCACCGGTGGCAGCACCAGGGGTAAGTGGATCACACTGTCGAGGATGGCTTTGCCGGGGAAGCGGCAACGTACCAGCACCCATGCCATCAGGATACCGAATGGCAGACTGCACAGCACGGCTATGCCTGACACCTGCAGACTGAGCATGACCGCCTGCCATTCAACATCGCTGAGTATCATTTTTTAGGCGTGAATCCGTATTGTTTGAACACTGCGGCCGCTTCCGGCCCTTTCAGGTAGTTATAGAAAGCCTTAACGGCCGCGTTGTCGCGATCTTTAACAATCGCCACAGGATATTCGACCGGTTTGTGACTGTCTTCCGGAAAGGTGCCCACCACCTGGACTTTTTTACTGGCCACGGCATCTGAGCCGTAAACAATGCCGTACGGGGTTTCATTACGCTCGACCAGTGCCAGTGCGGCACGCACATTATTGGCGCGCGCCAGTGCCGGGGACAGGGAAGACCAGGCACCCAGTTTCTGCAGCGCCTCTTTGGCATAGATGCCGGCCGGTACATGATCAGGGTCGCCCACGGCCAGGCGTTCACCTTTCAGCAGGCTTTTCCAGTTGGTGTTATCGTTAATCGTCACCGGTTTGGCACCGTCGCTGCGCGGTGCAATCAGCACCAGGTCATTACCCAGCAGCGTATAACGGCTGGTGTCGATCATACTTTTTTTGGCAACGGCATCGTCCATCCACTGCTGATCGGCTGAGATAAACAGATCGGCTGGCGCGCCCTGCTCAATCTGACGTGCCAGCACAGAAGAAGAAGCAAAAGATGACACCACCTCCGTGCCGTGCGCTTTTTTGTACTGTGCGGCTATCTCTTCCAGCGCGTTGGTTAATGAGGCCGCGGCAAAAACAGTCACTTTTTCGGCGGCCAGCGCCTGGCTGCTCAGGGAAACCGTCAATACTGCCGCCATACTCAAACGATAAAATGCGAAACGCATGATTTCTCTCCAGTGATCGTTATATATCGGATAATACAACGCATTATCTGACACCATGACCAAATTAGCAAAAGCGGAGAGGAGACGTGATGTGGGGTAAAAACCACAACGTCCGCGCTGAGGCGGACGTTGCAGGAGAATTAATGCTGAGAGCGGGTCTTGTTATCGTCGCGGCGACCCGTTTTAGAGATGAGGTTGAACACTTCACCCAGGCCGTAAATCAGGCCTAACATGATTGCCATAACCACAGGTACCATGATCACCGCCACGGCGAGGCTTTTAATAAGTTCCAGCATGGAAAGTCCCACTTTGCGTATAAAGATGGGATTGTAACGGCTCAGTAAAATTTTGCGCAGTCCTTTTCGTGCTTTTACTTTGAGACGGAAAGCTCGCTATCATCTGCCCGATAACGCGATCACCCTTTGCCGGAGCCACCATGCAAGCCGAACTCACCCTTCATATCCGCCTGCAGCAAAAACTGTTTGCCGATCCACGCCGCATTGAACTGCTAAAACGCGTGCAGCAAACCGGTTCGATCAGCCAGGGGGCGAAACTGGCGGGCATCAGTTACAAGAGCGCCTGGGATGCCATCAACGAGATGAACCAGCTGGCTGAACAGGAAATCGTGGCGCGCGCAACCGGCGGAAAAGGCGGCGGTGGTGCGCAGTTAACCCGCTATGGCGAGCGCCTGGTTCAGCTGTTTGGTTTGATGGAAAAGATTCAGCAACATGCCTTTGATGCTTTGCAGCAGGATAGCCTGCCGCTGGACAGCCTGCTGGCCGCTATTGCCCGCGCCTCGTTGCAAACCAGCGCGCGTAATCAACTGTTTGGCACGGTAACAGACAACGACGCACAGCACGTTGTGCAGCACCTGACCATTCTGCTCTCCGACGGCCTAACCCGGCTCAAGGTCGCCCTCACCGAGCGCAGTGCGGAACGCCTGCAGCTTAAGAGCGGTAAAGAGGTGCTGGTGCTGATCAAAGCCCCCTGGATCAGCCTTCATACTCAACCCACTCAGGCGGAGAATCAGCTTGCCGCCACGATAAGCGCTATCGAGCGTGGCGAGCAGGTCAGTGAAGTCCTGATGCGCCTGCCGGGCGGTGAAACGCTGTGCGCCACGCTGGATAACGGTGAAATCGAACGGCGGCAGTGGCAGCCCGGCAACGCCGTGATCGCCAGCTTCAGCGCCAGCCATGCCATCGTCGCCTCGTTGCGTTGATGTGTTATCCTGGTTTGACTTCATCCGATGCAGTGGCTAAAACAACGGTTAACGCTGCAAAAAATGGAACGAATCATGGCTTCATTGCAAATTTCGCAAGGCATATTTCATCTTAATGATACCCGGGTGCTGTCTCTGGCCGATGTTCATCTGCAACGCGGTGAACGCTGGGCCTTTGTTGGGGCCAACGGCAGCGGCAAATCGTCGCTGGCCCGCGCCCTGTCAGGTGAGCTACTGCCGCTGTCAGGTGAGGTTACGCGTGATTTCCAGCGTCCCAGCCGCCTGTCTCTGGAGCAACTTCAACAGCTGGTCGCCGATGAATGGCAACGAAATAATACCGATCTGCTGAGTGAGGGTGAGGATGACACCGGCCGTACCACGGCTGAAATCATTCAGGATGAGGTCAAAGACAGGACGCGCTGTGAACACCTGGCGGCGCAGTTTGGTATCACCGGCCTGCTTAACCGCCGTTTTAAATACCTGTCAACGGGTGAAACGCGTAAAACGTTGCTGTGCCAGGCGTTAATGAAGCAGCCTGACCTGCTGATCCTGGATGAGCCTTTTGACGGTCTGGATGTGGATTCACGCGCCAACCTGACAGCCACCCTGAATAACCTGCAGCAGGCAGATTTTACCCTGGTGCTGGTGCTTAACCGCTTTGACGATATTCCGGATTATGTTGACCAGGTTGGCGTGCTGGCCGAATGCAGCCTGACGCACGTCGGGCCGCGCGAGGCGATTCTGGCGCAGGCGCTGGTCGCACAGCTGGCACGCAGTGAGCAGTTGGACGGGATGGCACTGCCAGAGGCCGATGTCGCGGATGCACTTCCCCAGCTGGCCGATAATGCGCCACGGGTCATCCTGCGTAACGGCGTGGTGTCCTATAACGACCAGCGCATCATTGACGGGCTTAACTGGCAGGTTAATGCTGGTGAGCACTGGCATATTATTGGGCCAAACGGCGCGGGCAAATCGACATTGCTCAGCCTGGTCACCGGCGATCATCCGCAGGGCTACAGCAATGATTTAACTCTGTTCGGCCTTCGCCGCGGCAGTGGGGAAACCATCTGGGATATCAAACAACATATTGGCTATGTCAGCAGCAGCCTGCATCTTGATTACCGGGTGAGCGCCAACGTGCGCACCGTGATTTTATCCGGCTTTTTTGACTCTATTGGGCTTTATCAGGCCGTCTCCGATCGACAAATGGCCCTGGCGCGTCAGTGGCTGGCGCTGCTGGGTATGGATTCAGCGATGGGCGATATGCCCTTCCACGGTTTATCCTGGGGACAACAACGGCTGGTGTTAATCGCCCGGGCGCTGGTTAAACATCCTACCCTGTTAATACTTGATGAACCGTTACAGGGATTAGATCCGCTTAATCGTCAGTTAGTGCGACGTTTTGTCGATATCTTAATTGGTGAAGGACGAACCCAGTTGCTGTTCGTGTCCCACCATGCGGAAGATGCCCCCCAATGTATTACTCACCGGCTGCATTTTGTGGCGCAGCCCGAAGGCGGTTATCGCTACCGGCAGGACAGCGTTTGACCTTATCAACGCCGTCACCCCGGCGTTGTTTCCCATAAAATGTAAACGTTACCATTTAAACCCACTTTTTATGTGCGCAATGTGCCACTTCGCCTTTAAATAAGAATATTCAGCTTGTGTAAACGATACCACTTATCCAGACTGGATCACGTTTTCAACGCGGCTGATGTGCTACGTTTTATCGATGCCTTTTTTATTTTGACGCTGACCAGGATGCAACATGGAAAAATTTAACCCGGCCGATCATCCCCATCGCCGTTACAATCCCCTGACTGACCAGTGGATTTTGGTTTCTCCTCATCGTGCCAAACGTCCCTGGCAGGGTGCTCAGGAAACGCCTGCGGTGAATACGCTGCCGTCGCACGATGCTGACTGTTTTCTGTGTGCGGGCAACACGCGCGTTACAGGTGATGTGAATCCTGATTATCAAGGCACCTACGTTTTTACCAATGACTTCGCGGCCTTGATGACGGATACGCCAGATGCGCCAGAAAGTGATGACATGTTGATGCGCTGCGAAAGCGCGCGCGGTACCAGCCGTGTTATCTGCTTTTCGCCCGATCACAGTAAAACGCTGCCAGAAATGTCCCTGAGCGCACTGAAAGAAGTCGTCCGCACCTGGCAACAACAAACGGCAGAACTGGGTCAGCACTACCCGTGGGTACAGGTCTTTGAGAACAAGGGCGCCGCCATGGGCTGCTCCAATCCCCATCCACATGGACAAGTCTGGGCCAACAGCTTTCTGCCTAATGAAGCCCAGCGTGAAGACGATCTTCAGCGCCGCTACTTTGCCCAAAAGGGCTCGCCGATGCTGATGGATTACAGCGCGCGTGAACAGCAGGATGGCAGCCGTACCGTGGTAGAAACGGACCACTGGCTGGCCGTGGTGCCGTGGTGGGCAGCCTGGCCGTTTGAAACTCTGCTGTTGCCAAAAACCCATGTTAAGCGCCTGACCGATTTGACCGATGCGCAGCGTGACGATCTGGCTAACGCCATCAAGCGCCTGACCAGCCGTTACGACAACCTGTTTCAGTGCTCCTTCCCCTACTCCATGGGCTGGCACGGCGCGCCGTTCAACGGTGACGACAATGAACACTGGCAGTTGCACGCCCACTTTTATCCCCCGCTGCTGCGTTCAGCAACGGTGCGCAAATTTATGGTCGGCTACGAGATGCTGGCTGAAACCCAACGCGATTTAACCGCAGAACAGGCAGCAGAACGCCTGCGTTCCGTGAGCGATATTCATTTCCGTGAGGCACAACAATGAGCTTAAAAACCATCACGCAGCAGGTTTTTACTGAAACCTTTGGCTATGCGCCAACCCACGCGATTCAGGCCCCAGGCCGCGTCAATTTGATTGGCGAGCACACCGATTACAACGACGGTTTCGTGCTGCCTTGTGCCATCGATTACCAAACGGTTATCGCCTGTGCGAAGCGTGACGACCGCCAGGTTCGTGTTGTCGCCGTCGATTACGATCAGGCGCAGGACACCTTTGCGCTGGATGCACCGATTACCAGCGTAAAAGAACCCATGTGGGCGAACTATGTTCGCGGCGTCGTGAAGCATTTACAGCAGCGCGCGCCGGATTTTAGCGGTGTCGATATGGTGATCAGTGGCAACGTGCCACAGGGTGCGGGCCTCAGCTCTTCTGCCTCGCTGGAAGTGGCTGTCGGGACGGTTTTCCAGCAGCTGTTTAACCTGGCGCTGGACGGTGCGGCGATTGCGGTGAACGGTCAGGAAGCCGAAAACCAGTTCGTGGGCTGTAACTGCGGCATCATGGATCAGCTGATTTCCGCGCTGGGTCAAAAAGATCATGCCATGCTGCTGGATTGCCGGACGCTCGGCACCCGGCCGGTTTCTATGCCGGACGATATTGCCGTGGTTATCATTAACTCCAACTTCCGCCGGAGCCTGGTGGGCAGCGAATACAATGTCCGCCGTGAGCAGTGTGAAACCGGCGCGCGCTTCTTTAACAAAAAGGCGCTACGGGATGTCGAACTCGCTGAGTTTAACGCCGCGGAATCTCAGTTAGATCCCCAGGTCGCTAAGCGCGTACGTCATGTCATCACCGAAAATGCCCGTACGCTGGAGGCCGCCGAGGCGCTCTCTCGTGGTGATTTAGCGCGCATGGGCGAACTGATGGCCGAATCTCACGCATCAATGCGTGATGACTTTGAAATTACCGTGCCACCGGTCGATACGCTGGTCGAGATTGTTAAAGCCGAGATCGGCGATCGTGGCGGTGTCCGTATGACCGGCGGCGGTTTTGGCGGTTGTATTGTTGCTTTGATGCCGCTTGAGCTGGTGGATCAGGTGCAGGCCGCCGTCGCCAGCCAGTATGAAGCCAAAACGGGCATCAAGGAGACCTTCTACGTTTGTAAAGCATCAGAAGGAGCAGGCCAATGTTAAGCGATGTCAATTCCCATGCGCCGGACGGTCAGCCGTGGCGCATCACCGTGCTGCGCAATGCCAATGGCATGATTGCCACCTTTATGGACTGGGGCGCGACCTGGTTATCGGCGCGGGTGCCGTTGCAGGATGGTCACGTACGTGAAGCATTGCTTGGCTGCGCAACGCCTTCCGATTACCTGCATCAGGATGCCTATCTGGGTGCCACGGTAGGCCGTTATGCTAACCGTATCGCCAGCGCAAAACTGACTAAAACAGGCCGGCAGTTGGCCGCGAATCAGGGCGACCACCAGCTACACGGTGGCCCTGAGGGGTTTGATAAACGCCGCTGGCAAATCGTCAGCCAGTCAGAAAGTGAAGTGCATTATCGACTCGACTCGCCCGATGGCGATCAGGGCTATCCCGGCAATCTTATTGCTGATTTACGCTATGTCCTGGACGACAATAATTGCCTGTCGATTCACTATCAGGCGCAGTGCGATCAGCCCTGCCCGGTCAATCTGACCAATCATGCTTACTTTAATCTTGACGCGCATCATGGCGATGCACGTCAGCATCGATTACAACTGCACGCCGATCGTTACCTGCCCGTGGATAGCGAGGGGATTCCCAACGGACCACTTAAGGCGGTGGACGGCACCAGTTTCGATTTCCGTCAGGCCAAAAGCATTGAGCAGGATTTTCTTGCCGATGACGACCAGAAGGCGGTTAAAGGCTATGACCATGCTTTCCTGCTCAACAGCGCAGGCGATGACAGTCAGCCTGCTGCTGAGTTGTGGTCGCAGGACGGTAAACTGCAGTTAAGCGTCACCACCTCGGCGCCGGCATTGCAGTTCTACAGCGGTAACTATTTGGCCGGTACGCGCGCCCGGGAGCAGGAACGCTATACTGCGTTTCAGGGGATCGCGCTGGAGAGTGAATTTTTACCGGATTCGCCTAATCATCCCGAGTGGCCACAGGATGATTGCTGGTTACAGCCGGGAGATCGTTGGGAATCCGTCACGCGCTATCGCTTTACGCCACGCTGAGCAACCGGGTGAAAAACGCGCAGTGCGTCACAGACAGACTTACGCAGTGCGCTGTTTTCCGCTATGGTAGAACGCAATTGGTCAGCCAACGGGCTGGCGACAGCAGGTTTCCATTATCTCAGAAACATCAAGTATTAAGGAGTTAAGCTATGGCTGTAACTAAGCTGGTTCTGGTGCGACACGGCGAAAGCCAGTGGAACAACGAAAACCGCTTCACCGGATGGTATGATGTAGACCTTTCTGACAAGGGCCGTACCGAAGCTAAAGCAGCCGGACAGCTGCTGAAGAAAGAAGGTTTCGTGTTTGATTTCGCGTACACCTCCGTGCTGAAACGCGCCATTCACACCCTGTGGAATGTGCTGGATGAGCTGGATCAGGCCTGGCTGCCCGTTGAGAAATCCTGGCGTCTGAATGAACGTCACTATGGCGCGCTGCAGGGTCTGGATAAAGCAGAAACCGCCGCTAAATACGGCGACGAGCAGGTAAAACAGTGGCGCCGTGGCTTCGCGGTAACCCCGCCAGAGCTGGATCGTAGCGATGAGCGTTTCCCTGGACACGACCCGCGTTATGCTTCGCTGAAGCCTGAGCAGCTGCCGACCACCGAAAGTCTGGCCCTGACCATCGAACGCGTCATTCCTTACTGGAACGAATCCATTCTGCCGCGTATCAAAAGCGGTGAGAAAGTGATTGTTGCTGCACACGGCAACTCACTGCGTGCCCTGGTGAAATACCTGGACAACCTGAGCGAAGATGAGATTCTTGAACTCAATATTCCGACCGGCGTACCGCTGGTTTATGAGTTCGATGAAAACTTCAAACCGATCAAACGCTACTACCTGGGTGATGCTGACGAGATCGCAGCAAAAGCCGCAGCCGTGGCGAATCAGGGTAAAGCGAAGTAAGTTTTGCTTCTCTGTAAAAAGGGCCAGACACTGTCTGGCCCTTTTTTATTGCGCCCTGTTAACCGCGACGCTGTTTGACCGCATCGGCCAGTTGACGCAGCACCTTCTCGGTATCGTCCCAGCCAATACAGGCATCCGTCACGCTCTTGCCGTATACCAGCGGTTCGCCGCTTTCCAGGCTCTGATTCCCTTCAACCAGATGGCTTTCAATCATCACGCCGATAATGCCGCGCTCGCCATTGATCATCTGTTGCGCCACATCATCTGCTACCAGCATCTGTTTCTGAAACTGCTTGCTGCTGTTGGCATGGCTGAAGTCGATCATCACCTGCTGCGGTAAACCGGCTTTTTCCAGACCGGCTTTAACTGCACTGACGTGCGCGGCGCTGTAGTTCGGTTCTTTACCACCACGCAGAATAATATGGCAGTCGCCGTTGCCGCGGGTTTCCACGATCGCAGAGTGCCCGTATTTGGTGACTGACAAGAAACAGTGCGGTGAACTGGCGGAGTTAATGGCATCAATCGCCACTTTGATGGTGCCGTCCGTGCCGTTTTTAAACCCGACCGGGCAGGAAAGACCAGAAGCCAGTTCGCGGTGAACCTGCGATTCGGTGGTGCGTGCGCCGATCGCGCCCCAGCTCATCAGATCGGCAACGTACTGCGGCGTGATCATGTCCAGAAACTCGCCAGCGGCAGGCAGACCAGAATCGTTAATCTCTACCAACAGCTTACGCGCCAGACGCAGGCCGTCGTTCAACTGGAAGGAACCATCCATATAAGGATCGTTGATTAGCCCTTTCCAGCCGACGGTGGTACGCGGTTTTTCGAAGTAAACGCGCATCACGACTTCCAGTTCACCCTTAAGCTGTTCCCGCAGGGTTAACAGACGCGCAGCATAGTCTTGTGCGGCTTCGGTATCATGAATGGAGCAAGGCCCAATCACCACCAGCAGACGATCGTCTTCACCTTTCAGAATCTGGTGAATCGCCTGGCGAGCCTGCGAAACGGTCTGCGCAGCACGGTCGGTTGCAGGGAATTTTTCCAGTAAGGCTACGGGTGGCAGGAGTTCTTTGATCGCTTTAATGCGTAAATCATCGTTCTGGTAATTCATACTCATTCCATATAATTTCTGGCCCGGCGCCCGCCGGACACAACCCAGCCAATGTAGCCCGAAGCGCACGGGGTGTAAATTCCTGATGAACGTATAATGTATGCGTGAAATTTGCATAAATGGGTTATGCGTCTAGACTTTTAAGGGTAACCACTGAGGAACGGTGACTTACTTTTATTAATACCTGTCTTTAAGCTAACCAGCGAAATTTTATTTCGCTCAGGGCGCTTTTTCTCTGAACCAAACATCGCAGCGGGTTAGAGACAGCAAATATCATTTATTAACGGGAGCATAATGATGAATAAGTTTGCAATAATTTTTCTGACGGCAGCAATGACTCTGGGCAGTGGCGCAGCAATGGCTGCTAACGGAAACTCTAACCAGGCCGCCGCCGCAGGCGCAGTAGCTGGCGGTGCTAACGAGAACCTGCCACCGAACAAAGTCGATAACAGCAAAATTAATAACACAGGCACCGAGAAATCGTCTCCGACCGCTGACAGCATGTCCAGCAGCAAACATATGACGGCTGACGAGATTGATAAGAATAGCCAGTGTAAAGACGGTAAATGCCCTGATATGAACAAAAAAGTTCATACCAAAAAAGGTGGCGGTCACGTTAATACCAAAACCGACGGCACCACGCAGTAAGACCGGACGGTTGAGTTGATAAGGAGAGCCTGGCTCTCCTTTATTTTATCCTGCCGTAACTTCCGCTATGCTGAGCCTGTTAAATTAACAGGGAAATGTTCATGGCCTCACTGCTTCTGATTGACGATCATCCACTGGTTGAAGTAGCACTTGAAGCTGCGTTGGCTAAATCACCGATTCCCATGCAACTTTTTTCCGCCAGCAGCGAACAGTCCGCCCGCCCTTTTCTGCAATTGCCACCCGATATTATCGTGCTGGACATCGGCTTACCCGATGGTGACGGGCTGGAGATCTTGCGCCGCCTGAAAATCCATTTACCCGACTGCCCGGTTCTGATTTATTCAGCCCAGCAAACCCGCCATTACGTCAGGCGAGCCCAGGCGCTGGGTGCCGCTGGCTATGTGGTGAAGAGCCAGCGCATGGAGCAGTTGCTGAGTGCGATTCTGGCGGTGCTCGGTGGACATGCCACCTTCCCCGGCTGTCCCGACGAGCCGGAACTGCCGTTAACCAGTAAAGAACGTCAGATACTGGCTTTGCTGGCCAGTGGATTATCCAACCTGCAAATTGCCGAACGACTGCATATCAGTAACAAAACCGTCAGCACCCATAAAAAGAACATCCTGGAAAAGACCGGTGCCCACTCTGTGGTTGAGTTAGCCGATTTGTGGAAAGCACAGCAGTGATACGCTGGCTGCTGCTCCTGCTGCTCTTTACCTCGCTGGCCTACGGCGACGTGCGCCCCGTCAGCAGCATCAACTTGCCCATGATGATGCCGGTGAAAGGTGCCGAGCTGATGCAGGGCAAAGTGCTGCGAGTCGGTCTGCTGGAGGAGAATAACGCCCCCTGGACGATGCTGGTCGGTAAAGACCTTTATGGCATCGATGCCGATTACCTGGCGGCGCTGCATCAGTTAACCGGTGCGCAGTTCACGCTCCGTTTATATGCCACTCAGGCAGACTTATTGCGCGCGCTGCACGACGGACAGATTGATTTTGCGTTGGGAATGATAGCCCCGCCTTTACCCATGAATACGCTGGCCAGTGACAGCTGGTTTAGCAGCCCGTTGCGCATTTATCGTAACCAGCAGAACCAGCGTGCCGTGATGTTCAACAGTCATAATGCCCAACTGGCAATCAGCCAACTCACGCTGGCACAACTGCCACCGGCGCTGGCAGCCCGCCATCAGTGGCGCACCTACGGCAGCGATCTTCAGGCGCTCTATACGTTGCTGAATCAGCAGAACGATTATGTGGTGGCAGATGAAACCAGCGCCGGTTTCTTGCTAAGCCAGTTACAGCAGGGGCAAATTTATCAGATTGCCTCCGGTATCGATGCCGGACAGCTCAACCTGCGCGCCGTCGCACGCGATCCGGCGCTTATCGAGTGGCTGAATCAAAGCCTGCGCCAGCTTCCCGCCGAGCTGATGAGCACCCTGCAGGCGCGCTGGAGCAGCAACCTTCCCCGCTATCAGGACACGCAGACCCTGATGCTCAGCGCCAGCGAGCGCGAGTGGATGACGAACCACCCGATCGTTGCCTACGCGGCTGAAGCGGATAACTATCCCTGGAGCTACCGTGACAGTAACGGCACTGCCCGCGGCTACGGGATCGACCTGCTTAACGCCATCGCCCAAAGCACCGGATTACGTTTTACCCCGCGCTGGGTCAGTAACCCTCAGCAGGCTGCCAGCCTGCTGGCTCAACATCAGGTTATGTTGCAACTGATGCAGCCGCTTAACGGCGAAACCCAAAGCACCAGCCTGCCCGTCTGGCGCGCGCTGTGGGGCATTTATATCCGCCAGCCAGCTGGCTGGTCGCACTGGAGCGATGTGGCAGGCAAGCGCATAGGTATTCTGCAGGATGACCTGGCGCAACGCCTTATCCCTGAGAATATGCAGGTTCAACGTTATGTTGACCGAAACAGCCTGTACGATGCGCTGGCAGCCGGTCAGATTGACGCCTTAGTCGATAATGTGCTGTCCGCGCGCTGGCGGATTGCCAGTCGTAACGATCCGCAGATTCATCTGGCCTTTGCCGCCAGCGATATTGCCTGGCCCATTGCGGTTGGCATCGCATCCGATCAACCCGTACTGCGTTCACTGCTGGATCGCGCGTTGCAGCAGATCCCCGTCGAGACACAAAATCAGATGCGCGATCGCTGGTCAATGCCACCTCAGCCTGGCAGCGTTACCGCCATGCGCGTCCTGCCGGTAGCCGTTCTGGTGGCGGCCGGTGTTGCCATCGTTATTTTGCTACTGCTGCTTGCCCGACGTTACTGGCAGCAGCGGCGCGATCGCCAACAACGTGAGCAGGCCGAACGCGCCAACGCCATGAAAAGCCAGTTTTTAGCCACGGTCAGTCACGAGCTGCGCACGCCCATGCAGGCGATTCTGGGCTTGCTGGAGCTGGAAAAACAGCAGCGTTCCAGTGAAAATCTGCAGCTTCTGCACCGTAGCGCGCAGTCACTGATGACGCTGCTTAACGATCTTCAAGATCACGCCCGTATTGAAAATAACAGCTTTACCCTGTCGCCGCGTCCGCTGGCGCTGGCGCCGTGGCTGGCGCAGCAGCGCCATTTTTATCATCCGTTGATGCGCCCGGACGGCCCGCGTCTGCAGGTTGAAGCGCTGACGCCACTGCCTGACGCGGTGATGATGGATGCCGATCGCCTGCAGCAGGTGGTGAACAATCTCATCACCAACGCATTTAAATTTACCCGTCAGGGCCTGATTCGTCTGACGCTATCGGCCACGGACATGCTGCAGCTAACCGTCAGCGACAACGGCAGCGGAATCCCGCTGGAGGAGCAGCCTAAACTGTTCGATCCCTGGTATCAGGCACCCTCGGGTAAAACCGTATCGGTCCAGGGCAGCGGTTTAGGGTTGTTTATTTGTCGGGAGATGGTGCAACGCATGGGTGGCGATATTTCCCTGCATTCTGTGCCTGGCAAAGGCACGGAGGTGACCATCACCCTGCCGCTGATCCCCTGCGATCGGCTTCCGGATAGCGATCCAACTGCCCTGCCGGGCTTTCCTGGCCTGCGCGTGGCGGTGGTAGACGATCATCCTACGAACCTGATCGTGATGGAGCAGCAGCTTGCCCGCTTCGCGATTCAGGCGGATTGTTTTGAACAGGGTCGCGACCTGCTGCTGGCCGATGCGCAGCGCCCTTACGACCTGCTGTTTATCGATCAAATGATGCCGCGCCCTGATGGCACGCTCCTGTTGCGTCTGTTGCGACGTCGCCAGCGTCAGCGCGGCGGCGTGCAGTTACGGGTGCTGTGTTCTGCCGACGCCCAGTTACTTAACGTGCAGTTGGGTGAGCATGAACGCGTGCTGATTAAACCGGTACAGCTACAGGATATCGGCGAGGTGCTGACGGCCTTTCATGACGATCCACTGGCATCACTAGATGACAACCTGTGGCAGCTGGCGCAGCAAAACGAGAAATTTCTTAACCGCCTGGGCAAAACGTTACGTGATACCCTGGAGAAGGACCTGGCACAACTGCACGCCGCACATCAGGCAGGCGACGCTATGCAGTTAGCCGAGTCAGCACACCGTATGAAAGGAAGCTGGCTTTTGATAGGTATTGAAGAAGGGGCAACGCTTTGTCAGCAGCTGTCGGACAAGGCGAAGCAACATCAGGCTCTCTCCGCTGAGTGGCAATTGCTGATATCATTGACCGACAGGTTATTACTCAAACTGGAAACATATGGCACACACGCACTCTCATAGCGGTCAGGACACCAACCGTAAGCGCCTGATGGCGGCCTTTGCCGTGACGGCCATCTTTATGGTGGCAGAAGTCATTGGCGGCTGGATTTCTGGCTCACTGGCCCTTCTGGCCGACGCCGGTCATATGCTGACCGATGCCGCTGCGCTGCTGATGGCCTTACTGGCAGTCCAGTTCGCTAAACGCAAACCCAGCGATCGTCATACTTTTGGTCTGCTGCGGCTCACCACACTGGCAGCCTTTGTTAACGCCATTGCCCTGATCCTGATTACCCTGCTGATCGTCTGGGAGGCCATTGAGCGCTTTTCCCATCCGCAGCCAATCACCGGCGGCCTGATGCTGGGCATCGCCATTGGCGGTTTGCTGGCTAATATTCTCTCGTTTTGGCTGCTGCATCACGGCAGTGAAGAGAAGAACCTGAACGTGAGGGCGGCAGCCTTACATGTGATGGGCGACCTGCTGGGTTCGGTTGGTGCCATCATTGCCGCGGTGATCATTCTGCTCACGAACTGGACGCCCGCTGACCCCATTTTATCGATTCTGGTGTCACTGCTGATACTGCGTAACGCCTGGGCATTGCTGCGGGAAAGTTTTCACGAACTGCTGGAAGGCGCACCTGATTCACTGGACGTGAATCAGCTCAGACGCGATCTGAAGCGTCAAATCGCCGAAGTGCGCGATGTTCATCATGTGCACGTCTGGCAGGTAGGCGAGAAGCCGGTATTAACGCTGCACGTGCAGGTTATCCCGCCACGGGATCATGACGGCCTGCTGCGCCGCATTCACACTTACCTGCACGACCATTACCAGATTGAACATGCGACGGTACAGATGGAGTTTCAGCCCTGTGTCGGACCGGATTGCGCACTGAACACGCCGGTGATTGAGGGTGCTCACCACCATCACGAGCACGGTGAGCACGCGCATCATCACTGAGCAGACAGCGCACGAGAACCCTGTTTTCGTGCGCTGATTATCCACATCCTTGAGCCGTTCAGCGCAATCAATGTCAAAATGGCATATTCCAGCGCCATGGCGTAAACCCCCTGGCGGGCAAAAATCATCACGCTAATCACGTTGATAATCACCCACAGCAGCCAGTTCTCCACGTACTTCCGCGTCATCAGCACCATGGCCACAATCGACAGCACCATCAGGCAGGAATCCCAGAACGGAAACGCATCCGGCTGCAGTGTCGGCATGGCCACGGCAAAGCCCGCCGCGTTCATAATGGCGACCGTAATTCGGGTAAGAAATGCAAATACCGGATCGATATACACCGTCATTAAGGCCACCGCGATGACGCAGCCAACAGCCCAGCCGATGGCTTTTGTCCGCGGTAACCAGCGTATGGTTAACGCCGCCTGATTGTCAGATGTTTGTCGACTCCAGGCGTACCAGCCATAGACATTGGCCGCGAAGAAGAACAGCTGTAGCAGCAGGCTGGCGTAGAGTTGGATCTGGAAAAAGATCACCGCAAACAGCGTGACGTTGATCAGACCAAAGGCGTAGTTAACAATCTTTTCCAGGCTGGCCAGCCAGATGCACAGCAGGCCAGCGAGCGTTCCGACGGCTTCGATCCATGACAGATCGTACCCCGTGGCGCCAAGAGGGATGTGAACCAAAATATTCTGCGTGCTAAAAAAATCCATATGAGGCACCTGTTAACGACGCGCGTTACGCGTTTCCTTTCACGTTATGTTTAAGATCTGCCGCAAAGGATAGCATACGGTTAAGCGGCACCAGCGCGGCTTCCCGCAGGGCCGCCTCCACCTGAATCTCATGAGCCTGACCACCGGACTCCAGCGCATCGGCGATGGCTTTCAGGCCGTTCATCGCCATCCAGGGGCAGTGCGCACAGCTGCGGCAGGTGGCGCCCTCACCGGCTGTTGGCGCTTCCAGCAATATTTTGTCGGGCACCGCCTGCTGCATTTTATAAAAAATGCCGCGATCGGTGGCGACGATCATCTGGGGATGGGGCAAGGTTTTAGCGGCCTGAATCAGCTGGCTGGTTGAGCCAACCGCATCGGCCAGATCCACGATGGCCTGGGGCGACTCGGGATGAACCAATACCGCCGCATCGGGATACAGCGCTTTCATCCGCTGGAGCGCCTGGGTTTTGAACTCGTCATGGACAATACAGGCACCCTGCCAGCATAAAACATCGGCGCCGCTTTTCTGGGTGACGTAGCGCCCCAGATGCCGATCGGGTGCCCAGATAATTTTTTCCCCCAGGCTATCCAGATGTTCTATCAATTCCACGGCAATGCTGGAGGTGACCACCCAGTCGGCGCGCGCTTTTACCGCCGCCGAGGTATTGGCATACACCACCACCGTACGATCGGGATGGGCATCACAAAAAGCGTTAAATTCGTCAATCGGGCAGCCCAGATCCAGCGAGCACTCTGCTTCCAGCGTGGGCATCAGTACCGTTTTTTCCGGGCTGAGGATTTTGGCCGTTTCCCCCATAAACCGCACCCCGGCCACCAGCAGCGTACTGGCGGTGTGATGGCTGCCAAAACGCGCCATTTCGAGCGAGTCAGAGACACAGCCGCCGGTTTCTTCTGCCAGGGCCTGAATCTCCGGATCGGTGTAGTAATGCGCTACCATCACGGCATTGCGGGCTTTCAGCAACGCTTTGATTTTTTCCCGATAAAAGGTTTTTTGCTCGTCGTTCAGCCGGGCAGGCTTGGGCGGAAAAGGATAAACCGCGTTTTCAGGATCGAAGATTGTACTCATGACACCGCTCTCGTTCTGTAAAATTAACGAAAATCGCCAGTTATGGCTTAACAGGACGTAAATACTGCCATCGTGTTTTATATGCTAAACACGATAGCGGAAAAGCGGCGGAGTGTCGTGTTTTATTTCGCGGTCATGTTGAAGAGAGCCCCACCAGGCCCGGCTGTGGTGCTTCCAGCTGGAGTAAAAACGCTTTTACTGCCAGCCCGCCTGCAAAACCGGTCAGTTTGCCGTTGGTCCCAATGACACGATGACAGGGCGCGACAATCGACAACGGGTTTCGACCGTTTGCTGCCCCCACCGCGCGCACCGCGGCAGGATGACCAATCTGCTCGGCAATTTGCCGATAGCTGCGCGTTTCGCCAAAAGGAATGTTCAGTAATGCCTGCCACACTTTTATCTGGAATGCCGTGCCGGCGAAATCCAGTGGTAACGTAAAGCGCTGGCGCGTCCCTGCAAAATATTCGCGCAACTGGGTTTCCGTTTCCTGAAGCACCGGATGGTTATCGTCCCGCTCTACGGGCGATAAGCGAGGATGCCTGCGTACTTCGTCTTGCCACAAAATAGCCGCCAGGCCACGATCGCTGGCAATCAGCGTCAGCTCTCCCACCGGGGTTGTTACAGGTTTGCAGTAATACATGCTGTTCCTCCCATCACAATTCTGTCTGGCATTATCGCATTTTTTTAGCGCTAAACTGGCTGTTTTCGGTCATTACAATAAACTGATGTGCTGTCCGAAAACAGCCAGTCAACCCTTTCTGCCAGCGCTACGCTGTCGCTATTTGCCGGAGAGAAACCATGTTTGATCCAGATACGGCTTACCAGGCGCTAACGTCGCGGGATACGCGTTTTGACGGCGTATTTTTTGTTGGCGTAACCTCAACCGGCATTTACTGTCGCCCGATATGTCCGGTTAAGCCGCCGATGAAAAAAAACTGTCTGTTCTTCAGCAGCGCGGAAGCCGCGGAGAAAGCCCGTTTTCGCCCCTGCCTGCGCTGTCGTCCTGAGCTGGCACCGGGCAATGCGCCCGTAGACAATTCGCACAGAGTGGCCGATCGCCTGGTGCAGCGCATCGAAGAAGGTTTGCTGGAAGAGCATACAGGGCTGGACGATATCGCCACCGAGTTTGGCATCAGCGCACGTCAACTGCGCCGGATTGTGCACCAGGAGCTGGGCGTTACCCCGCTGGAGCTTAAACAGACACGTCGCATGTTACTGGCTAAACAGCTGTTGACCGAAACCACCCTGTCGGTGACCGATATTGCCTATGCCAGCGGTTTTGGCAGTTTGCGGCGCTTTAATGACGTATTCCAGGCCCGCTATCGTATGACGCCGGGTGCTTTACGTAAAACGGCTGCGCAGTCCGTTCAGCAGCCTGGCGATACCATGCAGTTACAGCTCAGCTATCGTCCGCCTTACGACTGGCAGGCGATGCTGGATTTTTTGCAGTTACGGTTGATGAAAGAGATCGAGAGCGTTGAGGGGCAAACCTATCGACGGACCGTCGTGCTGGGTCAATATCGTGGCTGGGTCAGCGTGTCGAACCTTCCGGCTAAGCAGGCGCTCAAGGTCGAGTTCACCCCGTCTCTGACGCCCGTGCTGCCAGCGCTACTGCGCCGCCTGCGCGATCTTTTTGACCTGAACGCCCAGCCACAACGCATTGCTGCCCACCTGCAGCAGGACCCACTGCTGGCACAAAGCCTTCATGACTTTCCCGGCCTGCGCGTGCCCGGTGCGTTCGACAGCGTTGAAATGGGCGTCCGCGCCATTCTGGGCCAGCAGGTCACCGTTAAAGCAGCGACAACCCTCAGCAGCCGGTTTGCCCAGGCATTTGGTGAGCCTTGCTCGACGCCTTTCGCGGACCTGTCTCGCTACTCTGCCCAACCGCAGCGCATTGCGCAGGCGACGGTCGATGAGATTGCCAGCCTTGGCATTGTCAGCGCACGCGCCAGAGCGATTCTGGCCTTCGCTGACGCCTGTGTGGCGGGCAGCTTACGGTTTAACGCCACGCTCACGCCTGATGACATCATGGCGCGTCTGGTGGCACTTCCGGGCATTGGTCCCTGGACGGCCCATTATATCGCCATGCGCGCTCTGCGCTGGCCGGATGCGTTTCCAAAAGAAGATATCGCCATACGGAATAACCTGGGTGGCCTGACGCCCAAGGCCGTAGAAGCGCGTTCACAGCAATGGCGTCCCTGGCGCAGCTATGCTGTGATGCATATCTGGAAAAGCCTGTGATGATCGCGCAGCAATTTTGCGATTACGCATAATCAGAAAAATAACCGCATCCTCACTAAACTCCTGCGCCGGACAACCGATAACCAATTTGGCTTAACATCGTTGACATGGGCAGGAGGCAGCAGTCATGGCGTTGCGGTTAGAAAATACAAAAATAGCGCATAAACTCAGTTTGGGATTTGGACTCGTTTTATTGTTAGTCGTGGGATCGGGCAGTATTAGCGTATTACGCTTTAAAAACATCCATGACGTTTATGAACAGAGCAACGTGATTTACGACATCAACATCGATGTATTCCAGGCAAAAATAAACCGGCTGAAACTGCTGTATGGGGATGAAAAAGCGGGAAAAGTCATGGCAGATTACATTGCTCATGCCTCTCTGCTCACCCAGGATGCTCAGCAGTACCCGTGGCAGCCGGAACAGCAAACCCAGCTTCAGGATATCGCCAGCCAACTCAGCCACTTTCAGAGCAGTATCACCGCGATGACGCAAGCCATGCAGGCGCTGGCGGCAACGGGAAAACAGCTTGATCAACGCAACATGCAAAGCCAGTCAACACTGTATGAAGCGTTGATTAAGACCCAGGTGACTGATGCCAGCGTGCTGTTCCAGCAACTTCTTGCCATCAGCCAGTTACGCGACCAGCTTCAGTTACTCCGTTACGATCCCGCCAATGCTGCTGCGCTAGACGTGCAGCTTCAACAGCAATCCAACGCGATTCAGTCCAGCATCACGGCCTTGTTGCCGCAGTTGCCGCCAGAAGCACAGACGCAGCTGAACGCATTATGGAGCGCGACTCTCGACGTGAAGCAACTCAGTGAGCGTTATGCAGCGGGCTTTCGTGCCCTCAACGTGGCGGAGAGCGCGGTTAAAGTAGACGGCGATAAAAGCAGTGCCATTATCAAAAATATTCTGCAGCAGATGAAATCGCAAAACAGCAGCCTGACCAACGGCGCTATCAACCTGACGCTACTGACGGTGAGCATTGCGGTGCTGCTGGGCATCCTGATCGCCTGGCTGATTAGCCGCCAGATTACACATCCGGTGAGAAGAAACCTGATGCTGGCAGAGCGTATCGCCAGCGGTGATTTAAGTGCCACTATCACGCCTGGCGGCCGTGATGAGCTGGGCAAACTGGCGGGGGCAATGGGAGCAATGAATCACCGTCTGCGGACGATTATTCAGGAAGTGCGCGACAGCGTCTTCACCGTCTCCCAGGCGGCGAGCAGTATCAACAGCGACAATCACAACCTTTCTTCACGGACTGAGCAACAGGCCGCGGCCGTGGTGCAGACCGCGGCCAGTATGGAGCAGTTGACTGTTACCGTTAAGCACAACGCCGACAACGCCCGCCATGCCAGTCAGATAGCGGCTGAAGCCTCTCTGCAGGCTGAACAAGGCGGTGCCGCGGTCAGCGAAGTCGTGCAAACCATGGGCGACATCTCGGCCAGTTCAAAGAAAATTGCCGAAATCACCGCCGTCATTAACAGCATCGCGTTTCAGACCAATATCCTGGCGCTTAATGCGGCAGTTGAAGCGGCACGTGCCGGTGAACAGGGGCGCGGATTTGCGGTGGTGGCCAGTGAGGTACGCAATCTTTCGCAGCGAAGCGCTCAGGCAGCAAAAGACATTGAACGCCTGATCAGTGAGTCAGTCGGTCAGATTACCGAGGGCAACAATCGTGTGGCGCGTGCGGGTGAAAGAATGGGACAGGTGGTGAATGCCATTTCCCGCGTCAATCACATTGTCGGTGAGATCTCTTCTGCTTCTGACGAGCAAAGCCGCGGTATTGAGCAGATTGCCCGTGCAGTATCGGAGCTGGACAGTACCACGCAGCAAAATGCCACGCTGGTCTCCGCGTCTGCCCTGTCCGCTACGGCGTTGGAAGATCAGGCACTGCGGCTTGAAACGCTGTTAAAACAGTTCAATCTGGAGCCGGGTCAAGCGATACAGCGCTAAGCGACTCGCAGTAACACCATGATTACAGGCGCCCGTTGGGCGCTTTTTTTATGGTATTAACGGTGAGGTCGCCCACTGGGTAAGGCTGACCTGCTGCAGGTTCTTATCCTGCATGTTTGACTGCGCAGCCTACAAACGAAAAGAGCGCCCAGAGGGCGCTCTTTTCTGTATTGGTGGGTCGTGCAGGATTGCCTCGGCCCGTTCGGGCCTCGCCCTTCGGGTGATGCTGGCGCATCAGCCTGAATCGCTGCGCGATTCAGTCGAACCTGCAGCAGGTTCTCATCCTGCACGCCAGACATCGGAGTGCAGAAACGAAAAGAGCGCCCGGTAGGCGCTCTTTTCTGTATTGGTGGGTCGTGCAGGATTCGAACCTGCGACCAATTGATTAAAAGTCAACTGCTCTACCAACTGAGCTAACGACCCGCTCGGGGCTTACAACCGCTCAAACACATTCACCAATGATGCCTGAGATTAAGATGGTGGGTCGTGCAGGATTCGAACCTGCGACCAATTGATTAAAAGTCAACTGCTCTACCAACTGAGCTAACGACCCATCTTAATGGTTGTGAAGCAATACTGAAGGTTCTCTTGGGGAACAACGTCCTGCGGGAGATGGTGGGTCGTGCAGGATTCGAACCTGCGACCAATTGATTAAAAGTCAACTGCTCTACCAACTGAGCTAACGACCCATCTTCAGGCTTGCCAGACACATCTGCAATGTGTCCCGGCAACGGCGGCATATATTACTGATTTACCGAGGTAGCGCAACCCTTATTTTCTGTTAAGGGGTTCAATTGCCTACCTTTCATGCGGCAAGACCAGAAATCACACGATATCCGGTCAAACCTGCACAAATTACATACCAGACAAACGTTTTTGCGCCTGCTTAGCAGATTCGGTATCCGGGTAAAGTTTGATCACCTGTTGATAAACGGCTTTGGCTTTCGCCGTGTCGTTTTTCTCCTGCATGATCACGCCAACCTTTAACAACGCTTCAGCAGCCTTGGGGGATTTTGGATACTGCTTCACCACCGTGGCGTAATAATACGCCGCGTCGTCTTTCTTGCCTTTGTTATAAAACAGTTGTCCCAGCCAGTAATTGGCATTCGGCTGATACGTCGAATCCGGGTAGCGCTTCACCCACGCCTGTAGCGCAGTGATCGCCTGGTCGTACTGTTTTTTCTCCAGAATAAGCGCGACAGCAGCATTGTAATCGCTGTTGGCATCGCCGCTCTGGACCGGCGCACTACCACCGGCTGCAGCTGCACCAGACTCCGTGCCAGAGGCTGCAGCACCTGCACCGGCGTTATCGCTGGCACCGGCGGCTGGCTGACTGGCATTGCTGTTGTTGCTGCTCAGACTGTCGATCTGCTGATAGATCTGCTTCTGGCGCTCAACAACCTGGTTCAGCTGATAGGTATTTTGCTGGATTTCCCCACGCAATGAGTCGATATCCCGCTGGTTATCGCTCATCTGCTGCTGCAGTTGCTGCATCAGCTGTGCCTGGGCATTTGAGATTCTTTCAAGACTGGTGACACGGTCTTCGACCGAGCCGGAGCCAACGCTACTGATTGACGCTTGGGCATTAGCGGCCCAGGGGGCCGCTACGCCAATCAGTAACGACAGACTCAACAGGTGATGTCTGAAGTTACTAACCATGTGATTCTCTTAGTATACCAGTACGGCACGACGGTTTTTAGCGTAAGCCGCTTCGTCGTGGCCCAGAACGGCCGGCTTCTCTTTACCGTAAGAAACGATAGACATCTGATCGGCTGACACGCCTTTACCTTGCAGGTACATCTTAACGGCGTTAGCACGACGTTCGCCCAGGGCGATGTTGTACTCTGGCGTTCCGCGCTCATCCGCATGACCTTCGATAGTCACTTTGTATGATGGGTTGCTACGCAGGAAGTTAGCGTGCTGATCCAGCATCTGAGCGTAGTCAGACTGAACATCAAATTTGTCCAGGCCGAAGTAAACGATGTTGTTCTGTTGCAGCTGTTGCATCTGCAGACGCGCCTGCTCATCAGAAGACATGTTACCGTTGCCGTTCATGCCTGAGTTCGCACCGTAAGCGCCATCAGCACCTGCGCCAGACTGGTCGTTGTTGTTATTTTTGTGTGAGCTACACGCCGCAACTGCCATGATTGGCAGAGCCAGCATTAAACCCTTCAGTACTTTGTTCAGTTGCATTTGAAAATTCCCATTATTGTTTATTTTTTTGTAATGTCAGAAAGCTCAAACATTACAGGTACGGCGACCAGGCAGGAAATTTGACCTGTCCATCAGTTGCCGGAAGACGCGCTTTGAAACGACCGTCAGTGGAAACCAACTGCAACACAGAACCCATACCCTGAGTAGAGCTGTAGATTACCATGGTGCCATTGGGTGCCATGCTCGGCGTTTCATCCAGGAACGTGTCCGTTAACGTTTGAACGGCTCCCGTTACCAGATCCTGTTTGGCGACGTGTTGAGCACCGCCACTGGTGCTAATCATCACCATTGATTTACCATCGCTGGCCACATCAGCATCCTGGTTTTGAGCACCTTCCCAGGTAATACGCTGTGGTGAACCACCATTGATACCAATCTTATAAATTTGTGGTGCGCCAGCCTGATCAGAGGTGTAAGCCAGAGTCTGGCTATCCGGGAACCAGGTCGGTTCAGTACTGTTGTAGCGACCGTCGGTGATCTGGCGAATCTGACCCGAGCCCAGATCCATCACGTACAGGTTGAGGCTGCCGGTTTTCGATAACGCAAACGCCAGCTTAGTGCCATCAGGCGAGAACGCCGGTGCACCGTTGTGACGTGGGAATGAGGCAACCTGACGTACCGCGCCGTTAGCGAGCGTCTGAATAACCAGCGCTGACTTACCGCTTTCAAAGGTCACATAGGCCACTTTGCTGCCGTCTGGCGACCAGGCTGGTGACATCAACGGCTGCGGTGAGCGATGCACGACAAACTGGTTATAGCCGTCGTAGTCGGCAACGCGCAGTTCGTAAGGGAACTGACCACCGTTGGTCTGCACGACATAGGCGATACGGGTACGGAACGCACCTTTAATGCCCGTCAGCTTCTGGAACGCTTCATCACTGACGGTGTGCGCCGCATAGCGTAGCCACTGTTTAGTGATTTTATAGGAGTTTTGCGCCAGCACGGTGCCCGGTGCACCTGCAGTATCGACCAGTTGATAAGAAACCTGATAGCTGCCGTCGGCGTTTTGCTGAACCTGTCCTACCACGACAGCATCAATACCCAGCGCACTCCATGCAGCAGGCTGCACTTCCTGGGGGCTGGTCGGCTGCTGTGGCAGACGAGAGCGGTCGAGCGGATTGAATTTACCGCTGTTACGCAGGTCAGCCGCGACGATGCCACCGATATCTTCCGGTGCCGCGCCTGAGCCAACCCACTTGAACGGAACCACACCGATTGGACGCGCGCTGTTTACGCCCTGGGTGATTTCAATGCGAACCTCTGCATGCAGCATCGCTGCCCACAACAGGATAAAAAAGCCTAACGTTACGCGAAGAGCTTGCTTCATTTTATCTCCCTTATCTGAACCTGAGTCCGCGATAATTGGCACTGTTCCTGAAAACCACGAGTACAACTAGAGTACGGCAAGCTAACCATAGATCAACCTGCCGCAGGTTACTGCATTATTGCGGTCTGAAACGCATCGGTGCGTTTTTAAACACTTCGTACACCGCTTGTGAAGGCGGTTTCGGAATGCGTGCCTGCTTCGCCGCTGCGATTGCGGCCTGGCAGAGAGCCGGATCGCCCCCTTCTGATTTCACATCAATCAGCATACCGTCAGGCGCTAGTTTAATACGTAAGTCACAGCTTTTACCGCTATAAAGATCGGCATCGTAAAAACGGCTCTGAATAGCACTGGTAATCTGCCCAAGATAAGCATTCACCTCGGCCCCAGAGGCACCCGCTTTTTTCTGGTTGCCCTGCCCGGCTGCTCCACCGGACGCTCCGCTTTTCGGCGCATTCTTACCGGACGCTAAGCCGCCCAGCAAATCATCAACGTCGCTGTCATTGGCTGCATCCGCTGCGGCTTTGGCCTTGGCCTCCGCTTTGGCTTTCGCGTCTGCTTTTGCTTTCGCGGCAGCATCGGCTTTGGCTTTTGCTGCGGCTTCCGCTTTTTCTTTCGCTGCTTTTTCTTTGGCTTCCTGAGCGGCTGCGGCTTTGGCTTCAGTGGCAGCTTTGGCTTCAGCGGCCTTGGCTTCTTTAGCCGCTTCCGCTTTAGCCTGCTTGGCCGCTTCCGCCTTGGCCTGTTTAGCGGCCTCGGCCGCTTCGGCTTTGGCCTGCTGTTCAGCCTGCTTCTTCGCTTCTGCTGCCGCGGCTTTCGCCTGTTGCTCGGCCTGCTTCTTCGCCTCTGCTGCGGCCTGCTTAGCGTCTTCCTGAGCCTTTATTTTCGCGTCAGCGGCCGCTTTGGCCTGCGCATCGGCTTCCGCTTTAGCATCCGCTTTGGCTTTCGCTGCAGCCGCTTCTGCGGCTTTCTGCTGTGACTCGGCCTGTTTCGCGGCGGCTTCCGCCGCCTTCTGCTGTTCAGCCTGGGCTTTCGCCTGCTGTTTCGCGTCTTCCTGTGCCTGTAAGCGCTCTTTTTCCAGCTCTTTCAGCCGCTGCTGTTCAGCCGCCTGTTTCTGCTGTAGCTCTTCGGCCTGCTGCTGTGACTGTTTCTGGCGCTGCTGTTCCGCGCGCTGACTGTCACTTTGCTGATTCTGCTGACGATTATATTGATCAACCACCGCACCGGGATCGACCATCACCGCCTCGATATCGCTACCGCCGCCACCGCCGCTGGCTTCGATATGCTCATTAAACGAGCTCCATATCAGCAGGGCAATCAGCACGATATGCAGAATCACCGAAATGATTATCGCGCGCTTTAACTTTTCGTTTTGCTCGGTTGCCTTCGACACACTCGGTTCCCAAAAACGGTTCGACTTTAAATCGGCTGCGTCATCAAACCGACAGATTTAACCCCAGCCTGATGCAACAGGTTCAGCGCCTTAATGATTTCATCATAAGGCACCTCTTTCGCACCGCCGATCAGAAAGACAGTTTTCGGATTCGCTTCCAGACGACGTTGCGCTTCACTAATCACCTGTTCCGGTGGTAGCTGCGATAAACGATCGTGATCCACTACCATGCTGTATTGGCCGACACCCGACACTTCTACAATCACGGGAGGATTATCATCGCTGGAAACCGTTTTAGAATCCGTCGCATCCGGCAAATCCACTTCCACGCTTTGGGTTATGATTGGGGCTGTCGCCATAAAGATCAGCAACAACACCAGCAGAACGTCCAGCAGCGGAACAATGTTGATTTCCGACTTTAGCTCGCGGCGACCGCGACCACGCACTCGGGCCATCATTTACCTCTGTTTACTTAGCGCTGTCGCTGGAAAAGGCCTGACGATGCAGGATAGCCGTGAACTCTTCCATGAAGTTGTCATAGCCCTGTTCCAGTTTATTCACGCGCTGGTTCAGTCGGTTATACGCCATTACCGCTGGAATCGCCGCGAACAAACCGATGGCAGTAGCGATCAAGGCTTCTGCGATACCTGGCGCAACCATCTGCAACGTTGCCTGTTTTACTGCTCCGAGGGCAATAAAGGCATGCATGATCCCCCACACCGTACCAAACAGACCGATATACGGGCTGATGGAACCGACGGTGCCAAGGAAAGGAATATGGTTTTCCAGCGCTTCCAGCTCACGATTCATGGAAATGCGCATTGCCCTGCTCGCCCCTTCCACTGCGGCTTCAGGTGCATGGTTGTTGACTCGATGCAGACGCGCAAATTCTTTGAAACCGGCGTAAAAAATTTGCTCTGAGCCTGACAGCTCTTCGCGACGCGCCTGGCTTTCCTGATAAAGGCGAGAAAGCTCAACGCCGGACCAGAATTTGTCTTCAAAGGCGTCAGCTTCCCTTCCCGCCGCATTCAGAATACGCGTGCGCTGGATGATGATTGCCCATGAAGCAATCGAAAAGCCGATCAAAATCAACATGATAAGTTTGACCAGAAGGCTCGCCTTCAGGAACAAATCAAGAACGTTCATGTCAGTCACTGCTTGAACTCCGCGACAATAGACTTGGGAAGCGCAATCGGCTTCATTAGGTGTGGGTTGATGCAGGCAATCAGGACCTCTGCCTCATTGAGCACTTTGCCTTCTGCATTCACGATACGCTGGGTGAATGTCATCGTCGCCCGGGTCATTGATGTCACTTCGCTCTGAATTTCCAGAAGATCGTCAAGACGCGCCGCCGAAAGATAGTCCACCGTTATGCGCCGTACCACAAAAGCAATCTGCTGTTCTAACAGCGTCTGCTGATTGAAATGATGCTGACGCAACATTTCGGTACGTGCTCGTTCATAAAAAGCGATATAGCTGGCGTGATAAACCACACCACCGGCATCGGTATCTTCATAGTAGACCCGAACCGGCCAGCGAAACAGCGTTGTACTCACTCTACATCCCGGCCTCGTTTTAAACGTTGCTACTATACGCAAGACAATTGGGGTTGGGAATGGGCTGCCAGGGCCAGGAGAAAATAATTATCAGTTGGTTACAACCGGAAGGCTTTAATGGAGGCTTCTTGACCAGACGCTGAAGTAAACTCACGTTTCAGCGCGTTATGCTGCCAGGCAGTCAGAGATAAAACCGGCTCACCCCCCACAAGAGTACCACCAGGGCAGGTAAAGGGGTAAAAAAAGCGCGCCAGCGCAATCGGCGCGGCTGAAACCCGGAGCCGTGAATAATGCCCGTGCACACCGCCCAGATAAGCAACATCCCCTGCCACAGCAGAATGCCGCCCGAGCCACTGGCAAAACGTGCGGGATTCCATAACAGGCATCCCGCCAGCCAGAGTGCCAGAATCAGTGAAAGGGCCCGGAACGGACCCTTATCCATCAGACGATACGCCGTCTGAATCAACCGGCCCATCAGGGTTGCCGATCCGACGTCGCGCCGTCTTCAATATGCTCTATGGCCAGCGCCGTGATGATACCAAAGGCGCACGCCAGCAAGGTGCCAAGAATCCAGGCAAAATACCACATGTGTTGACTCCTTAATCAGTACAGTGAGTTGCTGTTGCTTTCAACATGCTCTTTGGTGATGCGGCCAAACATCTTCCAGTAACACCAACTGGTGTAAAGCAGGATGATGGGCACAAAAATTATCGCGGCAAAGGTCATGGTTTTCAGCGTCAGCAAACTGGATGTCGCATCCCACATAGTCAGACTGGTGCCCGGTACCGTGCTGGAAGGCATAATGAACGGAAACATGGCAATACCGGCCGTCATGATGACGCAGGCAAGCGTCAGTGAAGAGAACACAAACGCCCATGCGCTTTTGTTCATCCGTGAGCACAGCACCGTCAGCAGGGGCAGCACAACGCCCAGCAGTGGGAACAGCCACAACACAGGATGCTGCTGGAAATTCACCATCCAGGCACCGGCTTCACGCACCACGGTTTTGCCCAGCGGATTAGAAGCGGCATAGTGATCAAGCGTGCTGGTCACCACATAACCCGCAATACCGTACTTCACCCACAAACCAGCCAGCGCAAAACACACCATCATTACCAGTGTGGCGATCTGTGCGGTGGTACGTGAACGCAGATAGAGTTCGCCGGTTGTCCGCATTTGCAGATAGGTTGCCCCCTGCGCCAGTATCATCGCCACGCTTACCACACCGGCCAGCAGGCCAAACGGGTTCAGCAACTGGAAGAAGTTTCCGGTGTAGTAAAGGCGCATATACTCATCGGCGTGAAACGGCACGCCCTGCAACAGGTTGCCAAAAGCCACGCCAATCACCAAAGGCGGTACGAAGCTGCCGATAAAAATGCCCCAGTCCCAGGCCCCGCGCCAGCGCTTGTCTTCAATCTTTGAGCGGTAATCAAAGCCTACCGGACGGAAAAACAGCGAAGCCAGCACCAGGATCATCGCCACATAAAACCCTGAAAACGCGGCGGCATAAACCATCGGCCAGGCAGCAAACAGCGCACCACCTGCGGTAATTAACCAGACCTGGTTGCCGTCCCAGTGCGGCGCAATAGTATTAATCATTACCCGACGCTCGGTATCGGTTCGGCCTAACAGACGCGTTAACATGCCGACGCCCATATCGAAGCCATCAGTGACGGCAAAGCCTACCAGCAAAATGCCGATCAGCAGCCACCAGACAAAGCGCAGAACTTCATAATCAAACATGGCGGTTCTCCTTATCCACGTACCGGCTGAACATTTTTCGCCATCTGCTCATGGTGATAACGACCCGTTTTCAGGCTGCTTGGCCCCAGGCGGGCAAATTTAAACATCAGATACATCTCGGCCACCAGGAACAGCGTATAGAGGCCGCAAATCAGCCCCATTGAGAACAGAATATCCCCAACGGTGAGCGACGAATTCGCCACGGCCGTAGGCAGCACCTCACCTATCGCCCAGGGTTGACGGCCATATTCTGCGACAAACCACCCTGCCTCAACCGCAATCCACGGCAGCGGAATGCCATACAGCGCGGCTTTAAGTAACCAGCGATTTTTGCCGATGCGATTACGAATGACGCTCCAGAACGACAGCGCGATAACGCCGAGCAACAGCACCCCACAGAGCACCATGATACGGAAAGCAAAATACAGCGGTGCCACGCGCGGAATGGAATCCTGCGTTGCCTGTTTGATTTGCGCCTCGCTGGCATCAGAGACGTTTGGCGTATAGCGCTTCAACAGCAGGCCATAACCCAGATCTTTTTTACTGTGATTAAACGCCTCACGCACGGCCGGGTCGGTATTGCCGCTGCGCAGCGCGTTTAGCAGTGCATAGGCTTTCATGCCGTTTCGAATGCGCACTTCATGTTGGGCCATCAGTTCTTTCAGACCGGTTACGGGCGTATCCGTTGAGCGGGTAGCAATCAGCCCCAACAGATAGGGAATCTGGATGGCGTAATGATTCTGCTGCGATGCCTGATCGGGCAAACCGAACAGGGTAAACGCGGCCGGTGCGGGCTGGGTGTCCCATTCGGCTTCAATGGCAGCCAGCTTGGTTTTCTGAACATCCCCCATCTCGTAACCTGACTCATCACCCAGCACGATGACGGACAGTATGGCTGCCATACCAAAACTGGCGGCGATGGCAAAAGAGCGTTTAGCAAAAGCCAGATCTCGCCCTTTCAGTAAATACCATGCGCTGATGCCCAAAATAAACATGGCACCTGTGGTGTAACCCGACGCGACGGTGTGAACAAATTTCACCTGGGCAACCGGATTTAACACCAGCTCCGAGAAGCTCAGCATCTCCATGCGCATGGTTTCAAAATTAAACTCAGAGGCGATGGGGTTCTGCATCCAGCCGTTTGCCACCAGAATCCACAGTGCAGACATGTTGGAGCCCAGCGCCACCAGCCAGGTGACAGCCAGGTGCTGAACTTTACCCAGACGATCCCAACCGAAAAAGAACAGGCCAACAAAGGTAGACTCAAGAAAGAATGCCATTAAACCTTCAATGGCCAGCGGCGCACCAAAAATATCGCCGACATAATGAGAATAGTAAGACCAGTTGGTGCCGAACTGAAACTCCATCGTCAGCCCGGTTGCCACGCCCAGCGCAAAGTTAATACCAAATAACTTGCCCCAGAATTTCGTCATATCCTTATAAATTTGTTTACCGCTCAGCACATAGACCGTTTCCATTATTGCCAGCAAAAACGCCATACCGAGCGTTAATGGGACGAAAAGGAAATGGTACATCGCCGTTAAGGCAAACTGTAAACGCGACAGCTCGACAATATCTAGCATAATGACTCCTTGCTCCTCACCTTAACTCTGTATCCGTACAGACTGAATAAGAGTCAGGAACGACTGATTATTGATTCCAGTTTTGTCATCGACAGGACAGATCTGTGTGCGGCCTGGGATGAGGGCGTAACGGTTAACAGAAACCTGTGAAACACCAATGCAGCAGCGTGGCTCAAACGTTTGGCGGGTAATAAATGAAAAATTGATGCTTTCCCGTATTTGAACAAACGTATGAATATTTTTTTAAAAGGCTGGATTGATGCAGCGCAATTTAAGCGCTTAACCGCATCCTTTGCTAGCAGTAAAGTTTGTTATAAATGACAGAAAATTGATTTGGAATAATGAAAAGAGATGGGAAATATGTTCTCACGAAGACTTTGTTAAAAAACTGTCATCGGGTAATTTGCTTTTCTATAAATATTTAACTTTATATCTTATTGAATAACTTTTTTTGCGGCCAGGAGGAAATCCTGAGCTAAATGAATAATAGCAAACACCACAGGAATACTTAAGATTATTTTATGTTATTTATGGTCGGTACTAAAATTAACCACGCGGTGCCGTGGATTATTCAATGCAAAAACGTAAAAAAGCCACCCGAAGGTGGCTCTGTGATAATGCTCAGGCTTGTTATTTAGCTGGCAGGACGGCTTTAACGGCATCGCCGATATCAGCCAGACTGCGTACGGTTTTCACGCCTGCCGCTTCCAGCGCAGCAAACTTCTCGTCTGCTGTACCTTTACCACCGGCAATGATGGCGCCAGCGTGGCCCATACGTTTGCCTTTCGGGGCCGTTACGCCGGCAATGTAGCCGACAACCGGTTTAGTCACGAGCTCTTTAATAAAAGCAGCGGCTTCTTCTTCAGCGCTACCACCGATTTCACCGATCATGACGATCACTTCCGTCTGTGGATCGTCCTGGAACATTTTCAGGATGTCGATGAAGTTAGAACCTGGGATCGGGTCACCGCCAATACCAACGCAGGTTGACTGACCGTAACCGATATCGGTGGTCTGCTTAACGGCTTCATAGGTCAGGGTGCCTGAACGCGATACGATACCAACACGGCCCGGCTGATGAATGTGGCCCGGCATGATACCGATCTTACATTCGCCTGGGGTGATCACACCTGGGCAGTTTGGACCGATCATGCGTACGCCCGCTTCATCCAGCTTCATCTTCACGGTCAGCATGTCCAGCGTCGGGATGCCTTCGGTGATGGTGATGATCAGCTTGATACCGGCATCGATGGCTTCCAGGATACCGTCTTTGCAGAACGGTGCCGGAACATAGATGACAGTTGCCGTTGCGCCGGTCGCTTCCACCGCTTCACGTACGGTGTTAAAGACTGGCAGGCCCAGATGTGTGGTGCCGCCTTTACCTGGCGTAACGCCGCCAACCAGTTGCGTGCCGTATGCCAGCGCCTGCTCAGAGTGGAAAGTCCCTTGTCCGCCGGTGAATCCCTGGCAAATGACTTTGGTGTTTTTGTCGATCAAAATGGACATTATTTACCCTCCGCAGCAGCAACAACACGCTGTGCCGCGTCTGTCAGACTGGTTGCTGCAATGATGTTCAGACCACTGTCCGCCAGTTTCTTAGCGCCCAGTTCAGCGTTGTTACCTTCCAGACGTACCACGACCGGTACGTTAACACCCACTTCTGCTACTGCACCGATGATGCCGTCTGCGATCAGGTCGCAACGTACGATGCCGCCGAAGATGTTAACGAATACCGCTTTCACGGCGTCGTCAGACAGGATGATTTTAAAGGCTTCGGTTACGCGTTCTTTGGTCGCGCCGCCGCCCACATCCAGGAAGTTCGCTGGCTGGCCACCGTGGTGCTTAACGATGTCCATGGTACCCATAGCCAGGCCTGCGCCGTTAACCATACAACCGATGTTGCCTTCCAGCGCAACATAGTTCAGTTCCCACTGTGTCGCGTGCGCTTCACGAGGATCTTCCTGGCTTGGATCGCGCATTTCACGCAGCTCTGGCTGACGGAACAGGGCATTGCCATCGGCACCCAGTTTGCCATCCAGACAGATCAGGTCGCCCTGCTTGGTGATCACCAGCGGGTTGATCTCAACCATCGCCAGGTCACGCTCCAGGAACATGGTGGCCAGACCCATGAAAATTTTAGTGAACTGGCTGACTTGCTTACCGGTCAGGCCCAGTTTAAAGGCTAACTCACGGCCCTGATAAGGCTGTGGACCGGCCAGTGGATCAAGCGCCATTTTGTGGATCAGGTGTGGCGTTTCTTCTGCCACTTTCTCGATTTCCACGCCGCCTTCGGTCGAGGCCATAAAGATGACACGACGCGTCGCACGGTCAACCACGGCGCCCAGGTACAGCTCCTGATCGATATCGGTCGCGGCTTCAACCAGAATCTGGTTTACCGGCTGACCATTGGCGTCAGTTTGGTAAGTTACCAGACGTTTGCCCAGCCAGTTTTCGGCGAAAGCACGGATGTCTTCTTTACTGTTAACCACCTTCACACCGCCCGCTTTACCGCGGCCACCGGCATGAACCTGACATTTAACTACCCACGGGCCTGCACCGATTTTCGATGCTGCTTCTTCTGCTTCACGTGGTGTAGTACAGGCGTAGCCGGTCGGTGCTGGCATGCCATACCGTGCAAACAGCTGTTTAGCCTGGTATTCGTGTAAGTTCATGATGTTCTATCCATTCAGATCTGAAAAGAGTATTGAGGTTGGGCACGCAACGCGTGCCCAGTGATGAATCAGACATCCAGCAGCAGACGCGCCGGATCTTCCAGCATCTCTTTCACTGCGACCAGATAGCCGACAGATTCACGGCCATCGATTAAACGGTGATCGTAGGAGAGAGCCAGGTACATCATTGGCAGGATCACAACCTGACCATTGACCGCCATTGGACGATCTTTGATCGCGTGCATGCCCAGAATCGCGCTCTGTGGCGGGTTGATGATTGGCGTAGACATCAGTGAACCAAACACACCACCGTTGGTGATGGTAAAGTTACCGCCAGTCAGATCCTCAACCGTCAGCTTGCCGTCACGGCCTTTAAGAGCCAGTTCTTTAATTTTCTTCTCGATGTCAGCCATGCTTAACGCATCAACATCACGCAGTACCGGTGTCACCAGGCCACGTGGCGTAGAAACGGCAATGCTCACATCGAAGTAGTTGTGGTAAACCACATCTTCGCCATCGATAGAGGCGTTGACTTCAGGGTAACGCTTCAGCGCTTCCACGACGGCCTTGATGTAGAACGACATAAAGCCCAGACGCACACCGTGACGCTTCTCGAACGCATCGCCGTACTGCTTACGCAGGTCCATAATGGGCTTCATGTTGATTTCGTTGAAGGTCGTCAACATGGCGGTGCTGTTCTTGGCTTCCAGCAGACGCTCCGCAACACGCTTACGCAGACGCGTCATCGGTACACGTTTTTCGCTGCGGTTAGCCACTGGCTGCTGAGCAGCAGGTGCCGCCGCGGGCGCTGCGGCTTTATCTGCCTGCGGTTTGTTCGCCAGATGCTTTTCAACATCTTCACGGGTTAAACGTCCACCCACGCCGGTGCCTTTGATCTGCGAAGCATCAAGATTATGCTCGGCAATCAGGCGGCGGATAGCCGGGCTCAGTGCGTCACTGCTCTCTTCTTCCAGAGAAGCCGTCTGACGCTGAGATGGCGTCGATTCATTGCTTTCCGCTTTGGCACTGCTTTCTTTGCCAGCACTGTTGCCTTCTTTCAGGCGACCCAGGATCTGACGGGAGGTAACCGTTGCCCCTTCGTCTTCCAGCACCGCTTCCAGCACGCCATCGGCAGAAGCTGGCACTTCCAGCACGACTTTGTCAGTTTCAATTTCGACGATGACTTCATCGCGACTTACTGCATCGCCTGGTTTCTTGTGCCAGGTTGCTACTGTGGCATCTGCAACCGATTCAGGCAGGTCGGGAACGAGAATATCTACGCTACTCATTATCTTTCCTTTTAATTAATTGACGTTCAGAGCGTCATTAACCAGGTCTTGCTGCTGTTGTTGGTGTACGGACATATAACCCACGGCCGGTGAAGCCGATGCCGGGCGACCTGCATAGCGCAGCGTGGCACCGAACGGCACGACATCACGGAAATGATGCTGGCTACAGTACCAGGCGCCCTGGTTCAGCGGCTCTTCCTGGCACCAGACAAAATCCTGTACGTGAGAATAAGCTTTTAATGCTTCCTGTACCGCCTGATGCGGGAACGGGTAAAGCTGTTCGATGCGCACGATGGCAACATCGTTTTTCTCGTCTTTACGACGCTGTTCCAGCAGATCGTAGTAAACCTTACCGGAACACATCACGACGCGCTTAACGCCTTGCGGGTCCAGATCGTCGACTTCGCCAATCGCAGGCTGGAAACTGCCATTCGCCAGTTCTTCCAGAGAAGAGATAGCCAGCGGGTGACGTAACAGCGACTTCGGCGACATCACCACCAGCGGACGACGCATACCACGCAGCGCCTGACGACGCAGCATGTGATACACCTGAGCCGGTGTTGAAGGGACACAAACCTGCATGTTCTGCTCGGCGCAGAGTTGCAGATAGCGTTCCAGACGTGCAGAGGAGTGCTCCGGGCCCTGACCTTCGTAGCCATGCGGCAGTAACATCACCAGGCCACACATACGGCCCCACTTCTGTTCGCCAGAGCTGATGAACTGGTCAATAACAACCTGAGCACCGTTAGCAAAGTCACCAAACTGCGCTTCCCAGATGGTCAGCACGCGTGGCTCTGCAGTGGCATAGCCATATTCAAACGCCAGCACCGCTTCTTCAGACAGGACCGAGTCCCACACTTTGAACTCGCCCTGACTGTTATGAATATGATGCAGCGGCGTATAGGTTGAGCCGTTCGCCTGGTTGTGAACAACTGCATGGCGATGGAAGAAGGTACCGCGACCGGAGTCTTCACCCGAGAGGCGAACCGGAATCCCTTCATCAACCAGGGTTGCGTAGGCCAGATTTTCTGCACCGCCCCAGTCGAACGCTTTCTCGCCTTCGGCCATCAGCTTACGATCGTTGTAAATCTTGGCAACGCGTGCCTGTACTTCAATCTGTTCAGGGACCTGGCTGATGCGTAATGCCAGTTCCTTCAGGCGTTTCATGTCAACCTGTGCCGGGTAAGGCTCATCCCACTCGTGGTTCAGGTAAGGCGACCACGTGAACGAATGCAGGCTCATTGGACGCCATTCAGGCACCACGCATTCGCCCGCATCGAGCGCATCGCGGTACAGATTCACCATTTCAGTGGCATCTTCCTGAGAGGCAACACCTTCACCTTCCAGACGATCGGCGTAGATTTTACGCGGCGTCGGATGCTTTTTGATTTTCTGGTACATCAACGGCTGCGTTGCACTTGGCTCATCCGCTTCGTTGTGACCATGACGGCGATAGCACACCAGATCGATAAACACATCGCGTTTAAAGGTATTGCGATAGTCCAGCGCCAGACGTGTTACAAAAGCCACTGCTTCCGGGTCGTCAGCATTGACGTGGAAAATCGGGGCCAGCACCATTTTGCCGATGTCAGTACAGTACGGGGTTGAACGCGCGTCTTTCGGGTTGGAGGTGGTAAAACCAACCTGGTTGTTAATGACGATGCGAACCGTACCGCCGACTTCATAGCCGCGCGCCTGAGACATGTTCAGCGTTTCCTGAACGACGCCCTGGCCAATAACCGCAGCATCACCGTGAATGGTGATAGGCAGCACTTTATTACTGACCGGCTCAGCCAGACGATCCAGACGAGCACGCACCGATCCCATGACCACCGGGCTGACAATTTCCAGGTGAGACGGGTTAAACGCCAGCGCCAGATGCACCAGGCCGCCTTCGGTTTCAATATCCGAAGAGAAGCCCATGTGATATTTCACATCACCAGTGCCCAGATGCTCTTTGTGCTTGCCAGAGAATTCGTCAAACAGATCCTGTGGCTTTTTACCCAGTACGTTAATCAGTACGTTAAGACGGCCGCGGTGCGCCATCCCCAGTACCACTTCACGTGTGCCGTTTTTGCCCGCATGACGAATCATTTCGCGCAGCATCGGCACCAGCGCATCACCGCCTTCCAGCGAGAAGCGTTTCGCACCCGGGAATTTCGCGCCCAGATATTTTTCAAGGCCTTCTGCCGCGGTCAGCTCTTTCAGGAAACCTTTTTTCTCTTCACCACTGAATGAGGTCTGGCTTGCACCGGATTCAATACGCTGTTGAATCCAGCGTTTCTCTTCGGTGTTATTGATGTGCATGTATTCTGCACCAATAGAGCCACAGTAAGTCTGCTTCAGCGCGTCGAACAGATCGGCCAGCTTCATGGTTTCTTTGCCAATGGCAAAAGAACCTACGTTAAAGCTTTCCTGAAAATCGGCGTCGGTCAGATCGTGAAAGGCGGGATCGAGATCGGCAACACGGTCCTGTTTCCACAGGCCAAGCGGATCGAGATTGGCTTCCTGATGTCCGCGAAAACGAAACGCGTTTATCAGTTGCAGCACTTTCACTTGTTTGGAGTTGGTTGCCGGATCGGTGACTGAGGAGGTGTAACGAGATGCGTCTTTCGCCAGGCGACGGAAATATTCGCGAGTCGCGGAGTGGAACTGCTCAGGTTTCACTCCCGTGCCTGGTAACTGTTGGAACATCGAGCGCCACACTGCATCCACAGAGTCAGGATCGGTCAGGAAATCCTCATAGAGTTGCTCTATGTAAGACTGATTCGCGCCGGCCAGCCAGGAGGAGTCCAGCCAGGGCTTCATCGCGCTGTTCTGCATTGTGATCCCTTAAGCAATGTTATGCTTTTTTGAGGTTTCATTTGTTGCCGCTTTCGCGGTTAGCCGTAGTGAGTTCAGCGATACGAGCACTGTGCGCAGCGCGCGCCCGGCCCGTAAGGGAACCTTTGTAAACGTGGTCGGAACCGCGTTTACAGAGGCTTCCGTAAAACACCGGGAACCTGAGGTTCCCGGTGGTACAACTAGGCGCCGCGTTGCAGCAGCATCGACTTGATATGGCCGATAGCGCGCGTTGGGTTAAGCCCTTTAGGACAAACACTTACACAGTTCATGATGCTGTGGCAGCGGAAAACGCTGAAGGCATCACTCAGATTATCCAGACGCACATCGGTTTCGGTGTCGCGGCTGTCAATCAGGAAACGGTAAGCGGCCAGCAGGCCTGCAGGACCGATGAACTTGTCCGGGTTCCACCAGAACGACGGGCAAGAGGTGGAGCAGCAGGCGCAGAGGATGCACTCATACAATCCATCCAGATGTGCACGCTCGCCCGGCGACTGCAGATGCTCACGCGCTGGCGGGTTTTCACCGTCGTTTAATAAGAAAGGCTTAATTTTCTCATACTGGGCATAAAACTGCCCCATGTCCACCACCAGGTCGCGCACCACAGGCAGGCCAGGCAGAGGACGGATAACGATTTTCTGCTTGCCGTTGCCCAGTGCCGAAACCGGCGTGATGCAGGCCAGGCCGTTTTTACCGTTCATGTTCAGACCGTCTGAACCGCACACGCCTTCACGGCATGAGCGACGGAACGCCAGCGTAGGATCTTTCTCTTTCAGACGGATCAACGCATCCAGCAGCATCATGTCACGGCCGTCTTCCGCTTCCAGGGTATAGTCCTGCATCCGCGGTTTGTCATCGACATCCGGATTGTAACGATAGATCGAAAATTCAAGTCTCATGATGATCTCCGCAATTAGTAGGTACGCGCTTTAGGCGGGAAGGCCGCACGCAGTTTCGGTTGCATGTTCACCTCACGGCGCGTCATGCTTTCCGTTTGCGGAACATAGAGGCTATGGCACAGCCAGTTTGCATCATCACGTTCCGGATAATCGAAACGGCTGTGTGCGCCACGGCTCTCGGTGCGGTAGTTGGCCGCCACAGCAGTGGCGTAAGCCGTTTCCATCAGGTTGTCCAGCTCAAGGCACTCAATACGTTGGGTATTGAAGTCAGGTGAACGGTCATCCAGACGGGCCGACTTCAGACGCTCACGGATCTCTTTCAGCTCAGCAAGCCCTTCACGCATCGCATCGCCTTCGCGGAAGACCGAGAAGTTGTTCTGCATACAGCGCTGCAACGCTTTACGGATTTCAACCGGATCTTCACCCGTCGTGTTGTTTTCCCAGCGATTGAAGCGCGCCATCGCAGCATCAATGTTTTCCTGGTTGGCTTCGCGCAGTTCGCCCTGCTCTTCCAGACACTCAAGCAAATGCACGCCAGCCGCACGGCCAAATACCACCAGGTCCAGCAGCGAGTTACCGCCCAGACGGTTGGCGCCGTGTACTGATACGCAGGCGATTTCGCCCACGGCGAACAGGCCCGGGATCACTTCATCTTCGCCCTGCTCGTTAACGCGCAGCGCCTGGCCCGTCACTTTGGTCGGCACGCCGCCCATCATGTAGTGGCAGGTTGGAATGACCGGAATCGGCTCTTTAATTGGGTCAACGTGAGCAAAGGTACGGGACAGCTCAAGGATACCTGGCAGACGGGATTCCAGCACTTCCGCGCCCAGGTGATCAAGTTTCAGCTTGATATGCGGGCCCCATGGACCTTCACAACCGCGACCTTCACGGATTTCCACCATCATCGAACGCGCCACAACGTCACGACCGGCGAGGTCTTTGGCGTTAGGGGCATAGCGCTCCATGAAACGCTCACCGTGTTTGTTGAGCAGATAACCGCCTTCACCACGACAACCTTCTGTGACCAGTACACCTGCACCGGCAATACCGGTCGGGTGAAACTGCCACATTTCCATGTCCTGCACGGGCACGCCAGCGCGCAGCGCCATGCCGACACCGTCGCCGGTATTGATGTGGGCGTTCGTGGTGGACTGATAAATACGTCCTGCACCGCCGGTCGCCAGAATGGTGGCTTTCGCTTTGAAGTAGACCGTTTCGCCGGTTTCCATGCAGATTGCCGTACAGCCTACAATCGCACCGTCGTCATTCTTCACCAGATCCAGCGCATACCATTCGGAAAAGATCGTCGTTTTATTTTTCAGGTTCTGCTGATACAGCGTATGCAGCAGAGCGTGGCCAGTACGGTCGGCCGCTGCGGCAGTTCGCGCCGCCTGCTCACCGCCGAAGTTTTTCGACTGACCACCAAACGGACGCTGATACACGCGACCGTCATCAAGACGGGAGAATGGCAGACCCATATGCTCCAGTTCCAGAATCGCTTCCGGGCCGACGTGACACATGTATTCAATGGCGTCCTGGTCACCGATATAGTCGGAACCTTTGACGGTATCGTACATATGCCATTCCCAGTTATCTTCATGGGTATTACCCAGCGCAACGGTGATACCGCCCTGCGCGGATACCGTATGAGAACGGGTCGGGAAGACTTTAGACAACAGGGCACAGGTCTGGCCCGATTGGGAGATTTGCAGTGCCGCGCGCATACCTGCGCCGCCTGCGCCGATTACCACGGCATCAAATTCTCTGATTGGTAAACTCATTTACACACCCCACACCACAACAAATCCATAAATAGCATATGACAACAGCGCCACTACGATAACCAACTGTAACAGCAGACGCGCCGCCACGGATTTAACGTAGTCCGTTAACACCTGCCACATACCAATCCAGCCGTGGATCAGAATGGAAAACAGCGTCAGGAGCGTGAACACTTTTGTAAATGCAGAGGCGAAGAAGCCACGCCAGATGTCATACGTTAGCGTGTCTGTCATCACCACGAAACCAAGGATGTAGATGATGTAAAGCGTAATGAGGATTGCCGACGCGCGCAGCAACAGCCAGTCCTGAATGCCATTGCGACCCAACGCGGATGCATTGCTTACCATACGAGGACTCCTGCTAAAATTGAAAGCACGACAGTAATACCAAACGTCACCTGCGCAGAAAGCTTACCCGCTTCCAGCGTTTCGGCCAGATAACCAAAATCCATTAACATATGACGTATCCCGCCCACTGCATGATAGGCCAGCGCAGTTAAAATGCCCCACATGATAAACTTCGCAAAGAAGCCATTCATGATAGACGCTGCGTGCTGGAAACCTTCAGGAGAAGAGAGAGAAAGACCGAGAAGCCATAACAGGATGCCGAGAGCAACCAGAGTGATGACGCCGGAGACGCGATGAAGAATGGACGATATTGCAGTAACGGGAAACCGGATCGTCGAGAGATCCAAGTTGACAGGTCTTTGTTTTTTCACGGTTTTGCCCACACAGCTCTTTTTTATTTTGCTTCCTCCGGACATAAGACCTGAACCGCAACGCTGTTCAGACTTTATCCGTCACCAAAATAGCAACATCCAGTGTTAAATGACGTGGTACAAACGCTGGGTGGCTCCTGGTGTCAGGGTATTCCGGAGACCTGGCCGGAAGTATAGGACGATCACATTCTGATTACAATTCCCCTACAAACTCTTTGGAGAATTTTGGGTGGAACAGTGATCATTCTCACGTTTTTCACAATTCATACAAATTTAATTATCTGATTTGACAATAGTTCAACAATTCAGTTACAAACTAATCCGATAAAATCCTATGATGCACAAAAGTTATGGGGATACACTTTCTCCTAAGCTTAAGTTATGTAACATTGCCAGTAACAGTTTTTAAAACCATCAGGTTATTGGTTACAAAGAAGTTATGTCCTGACCGGATCTTTAACAACCGCGATATGCACATGTCACGGCTTTACATTTCCTGTGGAACGCGCCTCTCACTCTGTACCCTTCACTGCTTATAATGCAGAGTGACACCGTGAAGTACTGCCTAAATGCAACATGCACGCGTTTCAGGTGTCGAAAGATCCTTACCTGCCCAAGGCGCTATGGAGACGAAAATGACAGATAAAAAAGTGACGCTAACCCTACCCGACGAAAAGCCTATTGAACTGAGTGTGTTACAAGGCACGCTGGGCCAGGATGTCGTTGATGTCCGCGAACTGGGTTCTAACGGCCTGTTTACCTTCGATCCTGGTTTCACGTCTACAGCGTCCTGCGAATCAAAAATTACCTTTATCGATGGCGATGAAGGTATCCTGCTTCACCGTGGCTTCCCAATTGACCAGTTGGCAACCCACTCAAACTACCTTGAAGTGTGTTATATCCTGCTGAATGGTGAAGCACCGTCGCAGGAACAGTTCGAAGACTTTAAAGTCACCGTTACCCGCCACACCATGATTCATGAGCAGATTACGCGTCTGTTCCACGGCTTCCGCCGCGATTCGCACCCAATGGCCGTGATGTGCGGCGTGACCGGCGCACTGGCGGCGTTTTATCACGACTCGCTGGACGTGAACATTGAACGCCATCGCGAAATCGCCGCGTTCCGCCTGCTGTCGAAAATGCCTACCATGGCAGCGATGTGTTACAAGTATTCAATCGGTCAGCCGTTCGTTTATCCACGTAACGACCTTTCTTACGCGGGTAACTTCCTGCACATGATGTTTGCGACACCTTGCGAAGAATACAAGGTTAACCCTGTGCTTGAACGCGCCATGGATCGCATTCTGATTCTGCATGCCGATCATGAGCAGAACGCATCCACCTCTACCGTGCGTACCGCCGGTTCGTCTGGCGCTAACCCGTTTGCCTGTATCGCTGCAGGTATCGCCTCCCTGTGGGGACCGGCGCACGGTGGCGCAAACGAAGCCTGTCTGCGCATGCTGGAAGAGATCAGCACAGTTGAGCACATTCCAGAATTCGTACGTCGTGCAAAAGACAAAAACGACTCCTTCCGCCTGATGGGCTTTGGTCATCGCGTTTACAAAAACTATGACCCACGCGCAACCGTCATGCGTGAAACCTGTCATGAAGTGCTGAACGAGCTGGGCATGAAAGATGACCTGCTGGAAGTGGCGCTGGAGCTGGAACACATTGCGCTGAACGACCCGTACTTCATCGAGCGTAAACTCTATCCAAACGTGGACTTCTACTCCGGTATTATCCTGAAAGCCATGGGCATTCCGTCTTCCATGTTTACCGTGATTTTTGCCATGGCTCGTACCGTTGGCTGGATCGCCCACTGGAAAGAGATGCACGACGAAGGCATGAAAATTGCCCGTCCTCGTCAGCTGTATACCGGTTATACCGAGCGCGACTTTACGTCACAGCTGGATAAATAAGCCTGTCGCCTGGGCGAATATCGCACCGGGCCATCAACGACAAAACGGCTATGCTGACAAGGCATAGCCGTTTTTTTGTGCCCGAAGGATGCAGATTCCGTTGAGGTCGGACAGGTTTAACCTTATCGCTAAAGATGCTGTCGGATCACCGCACAATGTTACTTTTTCGCGGCTGTTTCGCCAGCCTGAGCCGCTCTGAATTTGCGCCACTCATCCCGCGTTATTTCCCAGAGTTCGGAGTCATGTTCGCCTGAAACATAGCGTTGCTTTTCCGTTCTGATACAACGCATACCGCTTTTAACCGAGATAGCGACCGAACGTTGATTTGGCGCGGCTTTGGGTGTTCTCAGTACCGTTTTTTGAAGCACATTGAACCAGAAATCAGTAACGGCATTGCTGGCCTCAGTCATGTAACCCTGCCCCTGCCATTCCGGTACCAGCCAGAAGCCGCGATGGTTGTCCGGCGTGTCCATCAGGGAGATCGCCCCAATCATCACCTGTTCTTCTTCCCGGCGGCGTAACGTCCAGTACCAGCCCTTTCCCGCGGCGACGGCGGGTAATGCCACATTGGCGATATAGTCTCTGGCGGCCCCGTCCGGATAAGGCCAGGGAACCGAATCGATCAGGTAGCGGACGATTTCCCATCGGGGAAACGTCGCTTGCATCGCGTCAGCGTCCCGCAACGTCAGCGGTTTTAATATCAGTCGTTCAGTCACAATTTCAGGCGTCATCGTGATGTCCTGCAACAGAAACCTGTGAATTAACCTGAGCCATCGTTTTGCTGCCACGCTGTCGGTCAGAGCCGTCTGGCGTTTACATCTGACAGCCCGGGCACCAGTAAAACGGTCGGGAGGATAACACTCCCTTTTCAATCGTCTCACCGCAGCGCCGACACCGCTTACCCTGACGGTGGAACACCTCAAAGCGAAAGGCCGCTTCGCTGTGATACTTTTTCATTGTCCCGCGCATACGATAGGCATGACGCGGCACAGAGAGCAACGCATCACTGAAGGCAGCAAGCTGTGACCCGGTCAGTGACTGCGCGTTGTGGTGCGGCAGCAGCTGTGCCAGCCAGAGGATTTCCGCACGCAGATAGTTACCCAATCCAGCCAGAAACGCCTGATCCAGTAATAAGCCGCTGAACTGGCGACGACGAAACCGCGCTGAAAGCAGCCGCTGCGTGACGTTCTCCACCGTCAGCGCATGGCTTAACACATCTGGCCCAATGCGATTGAGAAACGGATGGCTGGCCAGCGTTTCCGCATTCAGCAACGCAATATCTGAGGCGCTGTACAACAATATCGCCTGGTCTGCTGTCGCCAGACGCACGCGTAACTGTCGCCGGGTCTCTGGCTGCACGTCGGGCGGCACAATGCGCCAGACGCCGTAAAGCTGGTTGTGAGAATAGAGCGTCAGACCGTTGCTGAAGTGTGTCAGCAGCGCTTTGCCGCGCGTCTCAATTGACGCCACCTTCTCCCCCACTAATGCTGGCTCGTAGGTTTTTAACGCAGGAAAAGCAAACCAGACGTCGGTTAAAGGCTGACCGACAATGGCAACTTCAAGCTGATCCGCCACGCGGCGGATCTCCGGTCCTTCTGGCATCACTCGTCCTCTTAATGGGTTGCGCCACCCGCTTCCTTGAGATCCTGGGTGGTTTCCAGCGTGGTGTGTACAGCAATTTTCAGCGCCTCGATCACGGTTGCGGCGGCCATGCTGGGTTGGCCTGGATGATGCGCTGCCTGCTCAGGCAGGTAAGGAATATGGATAAATCCCGCCCGTGCCGCACTGCCGTGTTGGTGCAGCCAGTGCAGCAAACCGTACATCACCCGGTTACAGGTGAAGGTGCCGGCGGTTTGCGACACCGAGGCCGGAATTCCGGCTTTGCGCACAGCAGCCACGATGGCTTTGATCGGCAGGCGTGAGAAATAGGCAGCCGGTCCATCCTGCACAATCGGCTCATCCACGGGTTGATGACCCGCGTTATCGGGGATGCGCGCGTCATCAACATTAATGCCAATGCGCTCGACGGTAATATCGCTGCGCCCACCGGCCTGTCCGACGGAAATAATGGCATCCGGCTTAATCTCATCCAGCGCCTGATACAACACGTCCAGCACCTCGCTGAACACGACCGGTAACTGGCGCGTGATAATACGCGCACCGGCAATCTGCTGGCCTTCCAGCGCACTCACCGCCTGCCATGATGGATTAATGGATTCGCCACCAAAGGGTTCAAACGCCGTCATTAATACCGTTTTCATGCTGCCTCACAGAAACATCAGGAAATAGAGTAAAAAAACGTTAACGATTAACAGTAGCACACCGGTCGGGACCTGAGCTTTGATAACCGCATTACGATCTGGCAACTCCAGCAGCGCCGCAGGCACGATATTAAAGTTGGCCGCCATCGGGGTCATTAGCGTACCGCAGTAGCCTGAAAACATACCGATTGCCGCCATCACCGCCGGATTACCACCATGCTGCAGCACCAGAATGGGAATACCGATGCCCGCCGTAATAATCGGGAAGGCAGCAAAGGCGTTCCCCATGATCATTGTCAGCAGCGCCATACCGACCGCGTAAACGGTTACCGCAATGAAGCGGTTGTCCACCGCCAGATACTGTTCGGTAATATGGGAAATGGCACCGCCCACACCTGCAGCAGTAAATAACAGCCCCAGCGTGGCCAGGATTTGCGGTAAAAGAAAGGCCCAGCCCACACAATCCAGCAGGCGTCGGGTTTCCTGCATCGACTGCACCGGCTTTTCATGGGTCAGTTTCATGGCAATCAGCCAACCCAGCAGGCAGCCCACCGTCATGGAAAACAGCGTGACCAGGGTAGAGTGGTTGCCTGGCCCAAATAACCCGCTCTGTAAACCGGGAATATTATTAAAGGCCAGGACACCAATAACCGTTACGACAGGAATCGCTAAGGCGGGCAGAAAGAGTTTATTTTTGAGGCGTTGTGCGCTGGCCTGCTTTTCCTCTTCGCTGCGCTGGTGATAGCGCCCGAGCTTTACGCCCCCACATCCGGCAATCAACCCCATCAGCACGACCGCAACGCCGACGGTAATATGCAGGGTGCGCGTACCGCTCTCTGTTGACCCCATGAGCTGTGACATCCAGCGCGTGGTCCAGTCACCCACCAGAAAAATCAGGCCGTACAGTCCCCAAAACAGTCCGGTAGTAAAACGGCGCGGGTTCGCGCTGTCGCGCCAGGACAACAAGGCCACCACCAGCAAGATAACGCCGGCCAGCCACATCAAATACTGTTGCTGGAACATTAGCGAGCTCCTTTGGCTTTGCTGGTCTGACTGTTAATAGCGCTCAGTTCACGTGCCAGTTGACGATCCAGCCTTAACAGACGCGCGGAGTGAATCAAAAAGGCAGCGACAGCCGTCGGAATGCCCCATAAGGCGATATGCAGCGGCTCGGTCTGAATACCGGCGGATTCCTGCATAAAATTGTGCATGAAGATGATGGCACCGAAAGCGACAAAGATATCCTCGCCAAAGAATAAACCGACGTTATCCGTTGCGGCAGACAAGGCACGCAGGCGCTGGCGTATCTCAGGAGACAGCGCGCCGTACCGGCTTTCGCTGGCACCTTCGGCCATCGGGGCCAGCAATGGCCGCACCATTTGCGGATGCCCACCGAGGCTGGTCAGCCCCAGCGCCGCGGTTATTTCGCGCACAAACAGATAGACGATAAGCAGTCGCCCCGCCGTCGCGGTTTTAATCTGAGCAATCCACGTCTGGGCACGCTGTTTCAAACCATGGCGTTCCAGTAAGCCGATCACCGCCAGCGGCAACAGCAGGATAAGCGGCAGATTGCGGGTATTCAGAAAACCTTCACCCAGTTTTTGCAGAATATCGCCCAGCGGCATCATGGCGGCAAGTCCGGTGACAAAGCCCGCGACGATCACCACCAGCACCGGATTAAAGCGCAAAACGAAGCCGACTACGATGGCAGCAATGCCCAGGAGTGGCCAGAGATTCACTACGCTATCCATATTTTCCCCTCGTAAGATATGAAAAAAAGCCTGAGCTTATCAGCCCGGCTGTGCCGCTTTATTGACTGGTTACAGCAATATTGTTATTGGCGAAGCTGGCACGTAATCGTTGCGCAAACTGCAGTGCATGTTCCCCATCACCGTGCACACAGACGGTTTGAGCATTGACCGCAACCCACTCACCACTCAGGCTTTTTACCCGCCCCTGCTGCACCATCGCCAGGGTCTGGTCGATAGCCTGCGCTTCCTCTTCAATTAGCGCGCCAGGTTGACCCCGAGGCACCAGGGCACCGCTACTGAGATAGCCGCGATCGGCAAACACTTCTTCGCGGGTTTTCAGGCCGTAGTGGGCCGCCGCTCGAATGGATTCGCTGTTCGCCAGCCCCACGACAATCAGTCCGGCATCGATAGCCTTAACGGCGCGGGCAATGGCGTCCGCAAGCACGGCATCGGCGGCAGCCTGGTTGTACAACATACCATGGGGCTTTACATGGACCAGCGATTGCCCTTCGCTCTCCGCCAGGCTTTTCAGCGCGCCCACCTGGTAGATAATTTGGGCGTAAACAGTTTCGGGCGGCAGTTGCATGGCGCTGCGGCCAAAATTCTCACGGTCAGGAAAGCTGGGATGTGCGCCAATCGCCACACCAAATGCGCTGGCCCAGCGCACGGATTGCAGCATCGTCTGTGCATCGCCCGCGTGAAACCCACAGGCGATATTGGCGGAGCTCACCAGTTGCAACAGCGCACGATCGCTGTCGCCGCCCTCGCCCAGATCGGCGTTTAAGTCAATTTTCATTAGCCAGTCCCCATGCTATTTGATCCAGTGCGTGCTGCTGTTGCCGTTTTGCTACCCGCGCCTCCTGTGGCGTACAGGGCACAAAATGGATCGGTTCCCCCAGACGGATCTGCGCCAGATGGTAGAGATCGCTCTCTATAATGCAGGCAATGCGCGGATAGCCGCCGGTCGTTTGTGCATCGGCCAGCAATACGATAGGTTGCCCGCTACCCGGCACCTGAATGACGCCCGGCACCAGGCCATGGGATAACAGCTCGCGTGAGGTTTCACGTTGCAAGGCAGGCCCCTGCAAGCGGTAGCCCATGCGGTTACTTTGTGGATTGAGTGTCCATGCCGCTCGCCACAGCTTTTGCTGGGCCTCTTCACTGAATTCGTGATATTCCGGCCCCGGCAGCGCGCGAATGCGGTTTCCCCACAGCAACTGCTTTACGCCTTTTTTATGGGTGAAAGGCTGCCCCGGCTGGCCTAAAGGAAGACGATCGCCATCCTGCAAGGTGCGCCCCTGAAAACCGCCAAATCCGGCTTTCAAATCCGTGCTGCATGAACCCAGCACGTCCGGCACATCGAACCCGCCCTGTATTGCCAGATAACTGCGCATCCCGTGGACCGGTTTCTTTAGCACCAGCACCTGACCTTTTTTGACCGGCAGCCGCCAACCGGTCCAGACGGGCTTGCCATCCAGTTCGGCCTGACAGCCGGCCCCCGTTAAGGCGAACCAGCCATTACGTCTGAATTCTGCTTTGAACTGACCCAGGACAATTTCCAGCACAGCGCTGCCCGGTGGATTACCGACCAGTAAATTTGCCGTGATCATGGCGGGCTGATCCAGAACGCCACTCACGCCGATACCGTATTGCCGCCAGTCATTGCGGCCGAAATCCTGAATACTGGTTGCCAGCCCCGCCCGAAGAATTGTTAACATATGCCTTCCTTTTGCGGAACAAAACGGACTTTATCACCCGGATGCAGCAACGTGGGTGGCTGCTGCTGTGGCGTGAAGAGCGCCAGCTGGGTTTGACCAATGAGCTGCCAGCCGCCGGGCGAAGCTAACGGATAAACCCCCGTTTGACTCCCGCCAATCCCTACCGAACCGGCAGGGACGACAACGCGGGGTTCCGCACGGCGCGGCATGTGCAGACGAGGATCAAGCCCGGCCAGATAGGGAAATCCTGGCTGGAAACCAATAAAAAAAACGTCGTAATCGCGACTGCTGTGCAACTCCACCACCTGTGTTACTGACATGCCGGCGTTTTCCGCCACCAGCGTCAGGTCTGGCCCCACCTCACCGCCGTAGATAACCGGTATCTGCATTACACGGGACTCGATGACCTGTGCCTCACTTTCCTGCCACCAGTGGTTGAGCTGTTCGATCGCCTGCTGCGCATCAGCGGGCGCATCGTGCAGCAGCAAGGTGAGATTGTTCATTCCGGGAATCACGTCCCGTATCGCATCATGTGACTGCATGCGGTGACTCAGGTGCCATATTCGCTGCTGGCTTTCCAGTGAAACCGGCGGTGCCAGTTCCAGCACCACCGCACGTTCGCCCAACATATAGCATCGTGTTTTTTGCAACACGCACCTCCCGGTAAACTGAATGATTGCGCTCAGGCATCATGCTGGCGTCCAAAAGCAGGCCCTGGTGTTGTGGCCTGAAGAAGGTAGTTATGCGAAAGTGACAGAGATGTGTCAACAGATTTGGGTTCTGTCGCGTTATACAGAACCCACAGGATCAGGCAGGATTAGGGATATCAATAAAGGTCACATCAAGGCCATGTTCTGTCGCCAGCCACTCACCCAGCGCCTGGATGCCGCACCGTTCGGTCGCATGATGACCGGCGGCGAAAAAGTGCAGGCCCTGCTCGCGTGCGCTGTGAATGGTTTGCTCAGACACTTCACCCGTTATGAAAGCATCCACCCCAAAGGCAGCCGCACTGTCGATAAACCCTTGACCGCCACCACTGCACCAGGCCACACGGCGGATTTCAGCAGGCGCATTATCGCCGCAGTGCAACGGCTCACGCCCCAGCACCTCGGTAATGCGCTGGGCCAGTTGCTGACCTGTCACTGGCTGGGTAAATTCGCCCCAGGGCACCAGCGGCATGATCTCACCCATCACCTTGATGCTCAGCAGTTTAGCCAGCTGCGCGTTATTACCCAGTTGAGGGTGCGCATCCAGAGGTAAGTGCCAGCCATAGAGATTAATATCGTTAGTCAACAGGGTACGCAGCCGTTGGCGCTTCATCCCTTTAATGACCGCAGGCTCGTTTTTCCAGAAATAACCGTGATGCACCAGCACCGCATCGGCATGACGGGCCACGGCTTCATCCAGTAACGCCTGGCAGGCGGTGACGCCGGTAATCACCGTTTTTACCTCGGCGCGCCCTTCAACCTGAAGGCCGTTTGGCGCGTAATCGCTGAAGCTGTGGGTGTCCAGCTGCTGGTTGACGATGTTTTCTAACTCATGATGATTCATTTCTGCTCCTTGCCGCCTCAGGCCGCGTTCTTCGCGCGCTCAAAGGCGTCGAGTGTCTTTTTACGTGCGTCTTTATGTTCCACGATTGGCGCTGGATAATCGAGTGTCTTGTTATTTTTCTGCGCCCACTGATGCGGCTGATGAATATCACTATCAGGGACCGCGCTCAGCTCAGGTAGATAGCGGCGGATAAACTCACCCACTTTATCAAAGCGCTCGCCCTGGGTGGTCGGGTTGAAAATGCGGAAATAGGGTGCAGCATCCGTTCCGGTTGAGGACGCCCACTGCCAGCCGCCATTGTTGGCAGCCAAATCACCGTCTATCAGTTGCTGCATAAAGTAACGCTCGCCTTCCCGCCAGTCGATAAGCAGATCTTTAACCAGAAAACTGGCCGTAATCATACGCAGTCGGTTATGCATCCAGCCAAGCATATGCATCTGGCGCATGGCCGCATCCACGATGGGATAGCCGGTTTTACCCGCTTTCCAGGCCTCGAAATGCGCACTGTTGCGTTGCCACTCCACATTGCGCGTCCAGTGGACAAAGGGCTGATGTTTACACAAACGCGGGTGCGCCACGATGAGATGGCGATAGAACTCACGCCATATCAGTTCATTGATCCATACGGTTGCCGGGCTGTTATCCAGTGCTTTCGGCTGTTCATGGAGGATGCGATGCAGGCATTGCCGTGGCGAGAGCACGCCGACAGCGAGATAGCCCGACAGACGACTGGTACTGTCCAGCGCAGGCAGATCGCGCTGCGTTGAATAATCGAGAACCGCTTTTTTGGCGAACTCACGCAATCGCTTAATCGCCGCCTGTTCACCGGGCGGAAACAGCGACGCGTCAATATCGGCGTGGGGATAATCGAAAGGCGGGATACTTTCTTGTCCGCTAAGCGGCGCACCTGCGCGGGCTTTAGGGGCGGGTACGCACTCAGGTAGCCCCTGCTGTAACCGACGGAGAAAGGCGCGGCTGAACGGCGTAAACACTTTGTACATCTCGCCATCACCGGTTTGAATACTCCCCGGCGACAGCAGTACGCTGTCATCAAAGCCCTGACAAACCACGTCCACTTCATGCAGCCGTTTTTCAGCCCTGGCGTCCCGCTCACGTTCGTTAACTTCGTACTGATAGTTATAAAACAGCCGATCAACCTGCTGCTTTTTGCAGAATGCGACCAGGAACCCGATGCTGGCCGCAAAATCATCACACTGATGAAAATGCAGCGGAATGCCCCGCTCCGCCAGGGAAGACTGAAGTATGCACAGATTCTGGTGAATGAAAGCGGCCTGTCGGGGCGCCATCTCATGTTGTTGCCACTGTCCCGGCGTTGCGATAAACAGCGCAATCACGTTGGCATCAGGTTGATTGCAGGCCGCGTGTAGTGCCAGATTATCGTTAATGCGCAGATCGTTTCGCAGCCAGACTAAATGGGTGGTCATAATGCTCCTGAATCATTGTCCATATCGCAGGCGCAGGGCTTCGGGATATGGATCGAAGTAACGCTGCTGCGTCAGCCACGGATGTGGGTATTCCGCCATGTAGTGTTTGAGGATGGTGATGGGCGCTAACAGGGGTTGCGTTCCCTGGCGGTAGCAGTCAATCAGCGACGTCAGCTCTTTACGCTGAGGCGAGCTTAACTGACTACGAAAATATCCCTGAACGTGCATCAAAACATTGGTGTGGTTGGTGCGAGAAGCGGGCTGAGACATCAAATCCATCAGCCGGTTGCGGTACTCAGAGGCAAAAGCCTCCAGTGATTCCCACTGGTTCATTGAGGCGACAAAGGGCCCCAGCTCACGGTATTTTTTTTGCGAATGGGCCAGCAGCAGCAGCTTGTAGCGGCTGTGAAAGGCAATCAGGCTGTGGCGCGTCAGGCCCGCTTTCCACATCTGATAAAACTCATGGAGCGCGCAGATGCGACCAATAAAATTTTCGCGTAGCGCCGGATCGTTCAGGCGTCCATCTTCTTCAAGCGGCAACCAGGGCATTTCACGTTGCAGAAATTCGGTAAAAATGCCGGTCCCCGCTTTGCGATTATTGTTCGTGGCCGGTTCATAAATGCGTACGCGTTCCATCCCGCAGCTGGGTGATTTTGCACACAGAATGTAGCCGCAAAGATGATGGAGAGATTTAACCCGGTTTTCGGACCAGTTGCGCATTTTATCGGTGATATCTTCCCCGCCTTCTTTGCTAAAGCACAGGTGAAGATCGTCATCATCGCCGGTTTTAACGAGGCGAAGCGCTGGACGGGGCGTAGGAAGGCCGATCGCCATTTCAGGGCAGACAGGTTCAAAACGCACGAATGGGGTAAGTTGCTCAGTGGCGAAAGCCAGGCGTTTGTGGCCGCCATCAAATCTGACGCTCTCACCCAGCAAGCAAGCGCTGATTCCAACCGGAATTTTTTCGCTCATACTTGTACAACCTCCGAAAACTTGTAGAGGTTTAAGTGTAGCTTAAAAAATAACGGAAATCAGCCTTCACCATGAAGCAGAGTGCGATAACGCCCAAAAAAAAGCCCGTTCCCTTCGAGTCGAGCAAGGGAACAGGCCTGTCGGTGAGCAGATGGATGCGGTTAGCGCAGCCTGCTTACCAAAAAATACCGGCTGCGGCTTCAGACTGCGCCAGCCAGACCGGTTTTGCGCTGGTTTTACACCACATACGATGCAGATAGCTGTAAAAACGTGCGCGATCCTGGCGAAACAGCATGACCGGCAGTGCCAGCAGGCCCAACAGGATAACCAGCGTACGGCGCAAAATGATTTTATGGCGTGAATAGGTCCGGTACATGGATTCCTCCTGGCGCGAAATCGGGGTTAAATGTGATCTGCGTCTAATATTACGCCTGATTGTGTAATTTTACTACTCATCTGACCACTATATTTGAGCTTTTTTTGTTCTTCTTTCGGCAATTTGAAAATTAGTTACATTTTGGTTAAATAACGGTTGTAGCGATGATCTTTGAGGCAGGTTTATGGCAACACGGACGAACGACTGAAAAGTTGGTACAGTGTGTTTTCCCTTTTCAGGCAATGGCAGGCTTGGTGTGACCACGGTTTTAATCATTGAAGATGAGAAAGAAATTCGCCGCTTCGTGCGCATCGCGCTGGAAAGTGAAGGCCTGAAGGTTTTCGATGCCGAGACGCTGCAGCGCGGGCTGATCGAGGCAGCGACGCGAAAACCCGATCTGGTCATTCTCGATCTCGGGCTGCCTGACGGCGACGGCAAAACCTTTATTGGCGAGCTACGCCAGTGGAGCGCGCTGCCCGTGATTGTTCTGTCGGCCCGAATCGACGAGCAGGATAAGATCGATGCGCTGGACGCAGGCGCTGATGATTACCTGACCAAACCCTTTGGCATTGGTGAACTGCTGGCACGGGTGCGCGTTGCGTTGCGTCGCCACGCCGGACAACATGCCGATCCTAAAGTCAGCTTCGCCGATGTCACCGTGGATATTGCGGCGCGCAGAGTGCTGCGCGGCGGAGAGGAAGTTCATCTCACCCCTATAGAGTTTCGCTTGCTGACGACCCTGCTGAACAACGCGGGTAAAGTGTTGACCCAGCGTCAGCTGTTAAGCCAGGTCTGGGGGCCGAACGCCGTCGAGCACAGCCACTACCTGCGCATCTATATGGGACACCTGCGACAGAAACTGGAGGCGAATCCTACTCAGCCAGTACATCTGTTAACGGAAACCGGCATCGGCTACCGCTTTATGCCATAAAAAAAGCGCCAGCGGCGCTTTTTTCATTTAACTGGCTTATCAGGCGTTTTTCAGCACTTCGCTGACAATCTCTACCGCTTCTTTTTCGATCTGTGCACGGTGCTCTGCGCCCAGGAAACTTTCACAATAGATTTTGTACGCATCTTCGGTGCCCGATGGACGGGCAGCAAACCAGCCGTTTTCTGTCATGACTTTCAATCCGCCGATAGACGCGCCATTACCTGGCGCCGCCGTCAGGCGCGCGGTAATCGGATCGCCCGCTAACGTATCCGCACTGACCATTTCAGGTGACAGCTTAGACAGCGCCGCTTTCTGCGCCGAACTGGCGGATGCCTGCAGACGGTTATAGCTTGGTGCACCAAAGCGTGCGGCCAGTTCGTCATAGTGCTGCTGCGGGTTCTTGCCGGTAACGGCCGTAATTTCTGCTGCCAGCAGGCACATGATGATGCCGTCTTTGTCAGTTGACCATGGCGTACCGTCAAAGCGCAGGAAGGATGCGCCCGCGCTCTCTTCGCCACCAAAGCCAAAACTGCCGTCAAACAGGCCATCGACAAACCACTTAAAGCCAACCGGCACTTCCACCAGCTTGCGGCCGATGTCGTTAACCACGCGGTCAATCATGGCACTGGATACCAGGGTTTTACCCACGGCAACGTCTTTGCCCCACTGTGGACGATGCTGGAACAGATAGTTGATCGCCACCGCCAGATAATGGTTCGGATTCATCAGCCCGGCAGGCGTGACGATACCGTGGCGGTCGTAATCCGGATCGTTACCAAAGGCCAGATCGAACTTGTCTTTGTACGCCAGCAGGCCCGCCATGGCACATTCGGACGAGCAGTCCATGCGCACCACGCCATCTTTGTCCAGATGCATGAAGCGGAAAGTCTGGTCAACCGCGTCATTCACCAACGTCAGGTCAAGTTTGTAGTGCTCCGCAATACGCTGCCAGTAGGCAATACCGGAACCACCAAGCGGATCGACGCCAATTTTCAGGCCGGCTTTTTGAATCGCCGGAAAATCAATGATCTGTGAAAGCCCTTCAACGTAAGGCTGGATCAAATCTTTCTCGACCACGCGACCGCTGGCCCAGGCCTGGTCCAGTGGCAGGCGTTTGACGTCTTTTAAGCCGTCTTTCAACAGCTGATTGGCGCGGTCTTCGACCACTTTGGTGACGTTGGTATCGGCAGGTCCACCGTTCGGCGGATTGTATTTAATCCCACCATCTTCGGGGGGATTGTGCGACGGCGTAATCACAATACCATCCGCGAGCTGACCACCCGATTTGTTGTGCTCAAGGATGGCGTTTGAAATCGCCGGCGTTGGCGTGTAGCCATTGTCCTGCTGAACAATCACGTCCACACCGTTTGCGGCCAGCACTTCCAGCACGGACAGCAGCGCAGGTTCAGAAAGCGCATGCGTGTCTTTGCCTACATAGCACGGACCGGTAATCCCGTTCTTGCTACGCTCTTCCGCAATCGCCTGGGCAATCGCCAGAATGTGCTTTTCGTTAAAGCTGTGGCGTCCTGCGCTACCGCGATGGCCTGATGTGCCAAATTTCACCGCATGTTCTGGGTTCGCCACATCGGGCTGCAGGACATAATATTGTGAAGTTAATTGTGCAACGTTAATCAAATCGCTCTGCTGGGCAGGCTGCCCGGCACGGGGGTGATTGGCCATTGGCGCTTCTCCCTGACGCTTCAGTTTAAATGGTGCCGCAAACTTTCTCTGTCAGTTCCGAAGGGAACTGCATCGACAGCATGATGTGTTCGACCATGCTGCGTTTACGACCGGTATTGGTATTGGTGATGACCCAGTACGGCGTGCCGGGCACGTGCTTCGGCTTAGTATGGGTACCGCCTTGTAGCAGCGTGTGTTCATCGCCCGCGAAATAGATGCGCGTGCGGCCCTGCAGCGACGTTGTCGCCTCGGCAAACGCCGCCGTATCCAGACGATAGAGCGTTGACAAGATTAGCATAAAGCGATTAACCGCCCGCTTCTGCTCAGCATATTCATCAGAAAGCAGTAATTCACGCACCGCACGCACACGATCCTGGGGACGCGATTCATTACCCGCCGACTGTGCCGCTTTTGAGGGTGCCGATGCGCCAACAGGCTGCGCGTCAGTCACAGTCGCTGACTGACCGGCCGTGAACTTCAGCATACGGCGCAGAATATCGGATGCACTTTCGCCAATATGTTGCGTGTGGCTGGCAATATAACGGTAGAGCTCTTCGTCAACTTCGATCGTTTTCATCTTATTCCGTACGGTTTTTTTGCTCACGACAGAACCAGCGATTTTCTGAAAATCCCGACGTGCTCGCAGGCATTTCAGAAAGGGGGCAGGTTCTAACATGAAGATTATAAAGTTAAATTCAGACAGGCTGATAGCATTCAAACGGTTTATGGGCAAAAGTCAGAATATGTCCTAATGCCGCTGGAAGCAGCGCGCCTGAAAAGGTGAAACCATGATAACCTAAGCTCAGGTCTCACACTTAAGAACTTTGCTATGATTTTGAATGCCCGTCTGCAAACTGAACAATCTCCTGCTGATTCCACGCCTGTCCTGCTTATTCACGGTCTGTTTGGCAGTCTCGATAACCTTGGCATACTGGCCCGTGGGCTTAAAGACGATCGCCCCTTGATTCAGGTTGATGTGCGTAATCATGGGTTATCGCCGCGCGCTGACGAGATGAACTACACTGTCATGGCGCAGGATATGCTGGACACACTGGATGCGCAGGGGATCGCTCAGGTATCAGTCATCGGTCACTCCATGGGCGGTAAAATTGCCATGACGATGAGCGCACTGGCACCGGAGCGCATAGAACAGATGGTGATGATCGATATCGCCCCGGTTGACTACCAGACACGTCGGCACGATGAGATCTTTGCCGCTATCCGTGCGGTCACGGCGGCGGGCGTCACCCTGCGCAGTGAAGCCGCAGAGGTCATGCGTACGCACATCCATGAAGACGGCGTGATTCAGTTCATCCTGAAATCCTTCAGCAACGGCGAATGGCGTTTTAATGTGCCAGTATTGTGGGACAACTATGCGTTGATCGCCGGCTGGCAAGACGTGCCGGCCTGGCCCCATCCTGCGCTGTTTATTCGCGGTGGCGATTCGCCCTATCTGGATAACCAGTACCGTGATGCGATACTCCGGCAGTTTCCCTCCGCCCATGCGCATGTTATCGGCGGTGCCGGGCACTGGGTGCACGCTGAAAAACCGGATGCGGTTTTACGCAGTATTCGACGCTTTTTTGCACTTTAAAACGGCTTAACTGGCTGTAAAAGTTTAAGATTGGCGTCCGTGGTTAGCCTGGAGTATGATGGCGCGCTAAATTTTTGCCGTGGGGCAACTTACCCGCGGGAAGAGTCAATAATTTAATCTGCGCAGCGGAAACGCCTCGTTCGCGCCCATTCAGTTGTATTAAGTCATGGCAAAAGAACACACTGACCGCACCACGCTCGATCTGTTCGCTAACGAGCGTCGCCCTGGTCGCCCCAAAACCAGTCCGCTCACGCGCGATGAACAACTGCGTATCAACAAACGCAATCAACTGAAACGTGACAAAGGGCGCGGGCTTCGCCGTGTCGAACTCAAAATGAACAGCGACGCGGTGGAAGCGCTGAACATGCTGGCTGAACAGCGTAATCTCAGCCGCAGCGAATTAATTGAACAAATGCTGTTGGCACAGCTCAAACTGGACTAATGCGCGTAAACCGCACACAGAAACAAATGTCGCGGCTTTACACGTTCCGCCCGTTTGCCCGGTCTGCTATTATTTGCTGAATAGGCTTCGGCATTCATTCTATCATCAGGATTTAAGAGGTTATTTTACCCATGGCAATCGTAGGCATCTTCTTTGGCAGCGATACCGGTAACACCGAAAACATTGCAAAAATGATCCAGAAACAACTGGGTAAAGACGTTGCAGAAGTTCACGACATCGCGAAAAGCACTAAAGAAGACTTAGAAGCCTTTGACATCCTGCTGCTGGGCATTCCCACCTGGTACTATGGCGAAGCACAGTGCGACTGGGATGACTTCTTCCCTACTCTGGAAGAGATCGACTTCAACGGTAAGCTGGTTGCGCTGTTTGGCTGTGGCGATCAGGAAGACTACGCAGAATACTTCTGTGACGCCATGGGCACCATTCGTGACATTATCGAACCTAACGGTGCCATCATCGTGGGTCACTGGCCGACCGAGGGCTACCATTTCGAAGCCTCAAAAGGTCTGGCAGACGATAACCATTTCCTTGGCCTGGCCATTGACGAAGATCGTCAGCCAGAGCTGACCAACGAACGCGTTGAGAAATGGGTGAAGCAGATTTTTGATGAGCTGCAGCTGAAAGAAATTATTGAAGCCTGATCGCGCTGAGCTCAGTGTGGACGCAGGTTCACACTGGGCGAATGTCTTTTCCTATAAAAATAATAGCTACATTTTTGTAACTTTCCCCATTTAATCTGTAGAATACCCGCATCGATCATCTGCTTATTTCCCTGGAACTGAGATGACAAAACGCGAAATGCCAGCATCCGCTCTCCATGCCATGTGCAGCGAACATCGCCGCTGGCGCACCGCAGGAGCATCGGTTTTCATTTCAGCGCATCAGTTCTATAATGAGACGCAAATGAGAATGGCGGTCGATCGACATACAGGCTACGTGCCACAAGAGTGACTAAAGTAACAGGACAATATCCGCATGACTGACAACAATACCGCATTAAAGAAGGCTGGCCTGAAAGTCACATTGCCCAGACTTAAAATTCTGGAAGTGCTTCAGGAACCTGCATGCCATCACGTCAGCGCGGAAGATCTGTATAAACGCCTGCTCGACATGGGCGAAGAGATCGGACTGGCCACGGTTTACCGTGTCCTTAACCAGTTCGATGATGCAGGCATCGTAACCCGCCATAACTTTGAAGGCGGTAAATCGGTGTTTGAGCTGACACAGCAGCACCATCACGATCACTTGATCTGCCTGGATTGCGGTAAAGTGATTGAGTTTAGTGATGAATCCATTGAGACGCGTCAGCGTGAGATCGCGACGCGTCACGGTATTAAGCTCACCAACCACAGCCTGTACCTGTACGGTCACTGTGCACTGGGCGACTGCCGTGAAGACGAAACACTGCACGACAAATAACCTCTTTCCGTTTTGAAGTAAAAAAGCCGATGCTTGCATCGGCTTTTTTATGCCTGAATGTCAGGCCACCAGCGTTTCCTGCAGATAGCGCCAGCGAGGAACAGAGGTGGTGCAATCCAGAATCGCCAGCGAGATACGGCTTTTGTTTTCTCCGTTCATCATTTGCAATTCACGGTACTGAATCGTCACTTCGTTGGCATGCTCAGAAAGAATCACGTGTTCGCTGGTCGCAATGCGCATCCCCTCCCTTGCCCCCTGCAATCGACGAAACAGATCTTCAACTTCATTCAGATTAAGCTGCTTTCCCTGCGGCGTGACCATGCGAAAGTCAGGATGAAAGTGAGAGAGCAGCAGGTGAAAGCTGTCGCCACTGGCATAACGATGATTAAAAATATGTTCAATGAGCTGATGCAACACGATAACGCTGTGTTTAGCTTCCTGTGCGAAAACCGTCATTTTTTCCTTTTAAACCCGCAAACTGAGACTTCAGAGGGTTAGCGTACCTGAAAAAAAAGAATTAACATCTGGAAATTTATTAAAAAAATTAAACTGAGAGCGGTTCCACAAAAATAAAATTAATGACTGTTGATGTGCTCAGAAGAAATGTCGGCGTTAAAAAAAATATCCATAACAAAAAAGGGCGATAAGTCGCCCTTTTGATTATCCCGTAATGAAAATGACGCGTCGGTTATTCGCCGATTTTCGTCCAGGTATCGCGTAAACCGACGGTACGGTTAAACACTAACTGCGCCGGCGTGGAATACAGGCTGTCGGCACAGAAATAGCCTTCACGCTCGAACTGGTAAGGTGCACTGGCTGCCGCGTCACGCAGGCCGGGCTCAACAAAACCTTGTTTGATTTCCAGCGAATCCGGATTGATTGTGGTCAGAAAATCGTCTGCCGCACCGGGATTGGGCACGCTAAACAGGCGATCGTAGAGACGAAACTCTGCAGGCAGCGCATGTTCAGCAGAAACCCAATGGATAACGCCTTTAACTTTACGGCCGTCAGCCGGATCTTTACTCAGCGTATCCACATCACAGGTGCAATAGATGCAGGTAATATTGCCCTCTTCATCTTTTGCAACGCGCTCAGCACGGATCACGTAGGCATTACGCAGGCGAACCTCTTTACCCAGAACCAGGCGTTTATATTGCTTGTTCGCCTCTTCACGGAAATCGGCCCGATCGATCCAAATCTCACGGCTGAATGGCACGTCACGTGTACCCATTTCAGGTTTGTTCGGATGGTTAGGCATGCTGAGCACTTCGTTATGACCCGCAGGCAGGTTTTCCAGCACCAGCTTCACCGGCTCCAACACCGCCATCGCACGTGGTGCATTTTCATTGAGATCGTCGCGGATACAGGATTCCAGCGAGGCCATTTCAACAATGTTGTCCTGCTTGGTGATGCCAATACGGCGACAAAATTCACGAATCGAAGCCGCGGTATAACCACGGCGACGCAGGCCGGATACCGTTAACATACGCGGATCGTCCCAGCCTTCCACATGCTTTTCACTGACCAGTTGCGTGAGTTTGCGTTTTGACATCACGGCATATTCCAGATTCAGACGCGAAAATTCGTACTGACGCGGATGAACCGGAATCGTGATGTTATCGAGCACCCAGTCATACAGGCGGCGGTTATCCTGGAATTCCAGCGTACATAGCGAATGCGTAATGCCTTCCAGCGCATCGGAAATACAGTGGGTAAAGTCGTACATCGGGTAGATGCACCACTTGTTGCCGGTTTGATGATGTTCGGCAAACTTAATACGGTACAGCACCGGATCGCGCATGACGATAAAACTTGAGGCCATGTCGATCTTTGCACGCAGACAGGCTTTGCCTTCTGCAAATTCACCGTTGCGCATCTTTTCAAACAGGGCGAGGTTTTCTTCCACGCTGCGATCGCGGTAAGGGCTGTTTTTGCCCGGTGCGGTTAAGGTGCCACGGTATTCACGGATTTCTTCCGGGGTCAGTTCATCTACGTAGGCCAGGCCTTTGCCAATCAGTTCCACCGCATAGTGGTAAAGCTGATCAAAATAGTCAGATGAATAACGAACGTCGCCGCTCCATGTAAAACCCAACCACTGCACGTCGCGCTTGATGGATTCAACAAATTCCATATCCTCTTTAACCGGATTGGTATCGTCAAAACGCAGATTGCACTCACCTTGATAATCTTGAGCAATTCCAAAATTCAGGCAGATTGATTTAGCATGACCGATGTGCAGATAACCATTTGGCTCTGGCGGGAAACGGGTGTGCACAGTGCTGTGCTTCCCGCTTGCCAGATCCTCGTCAATAATCTGACGAATAAAGTTAGTTGGGCGGGCTTCAGCCTCACTCATCTCAAAATCCTCAACGCGTAGAATGGGTGGTTTATACCACGTAATATCCGGGTATGATCCACAAAGCGTTGCAGAGAAACAACCGTTTGTTGGGCGTTTAAAATAAAAAAGGCAGGAATCGCTTCCTGCCTTTTGTTGTGGATACAGCGAATTAGCCTTTTATTTCATACAGCGGCGTTTCGCCTGCTACGACCTGGCCCTGGGTCAACAGCGTCAAACCCGAGAAGTCTTCGATATTACTGACCACCACCGGACTGATCATCGAGCGGGCATTCGCATTAAGGTAGTCAAGATCCATCTCCAGTACCGGCTGGCCTGCCGTCACCTGAGCGCCCTCTTCCACTAAACGGGTAAAGCCCTGACCGCCGAGCGCAACGGTATCCAGCCCCATGTGCACCACGATTTCTACGCCGTTTTCGCTTTCCAGACAAAAAGCGTGGTTGGTGTTGAAGATTTTCACCACCGTGCCCGCAATCGGGGCAACGACGCGCTTATCGCTCGGTTTGATCGCTACACCGTCGCCGACCGCTTTGCTGGCGAAGGCGTCATCCGGTACGGCATCCAACAACACGACTTCACCGCTCACGGGCGCCACTAAGGTCGCGATAACGCGTTTTTCGCTGTTCAGTACGGCCTGCGGTTTCACGTCGCTGGTCGCTGCTGGCGCGCTGGCGCTACTGGCTGCTGCCGCCGCGACCGGACCTTTCACCAGCACTTTTTTCATCGCCATGGCAATGCTTTCCGCCTGCGTACCCACGATAATCTGGACACTCTGCTTGTTCAGGCGGATTACACCTGATGCGCCAAGGCGTTTTGCCACGCCTTCATTGACCTGGCTGGCATCCTTCACATTCAGGCGCAAACGAGTAATACAGGCATCAATAGCGGTTAAGTTTTCTGAACCGCCCACCGCACCGATATAACGACGCGCCAGCGATTCGGTCGCACTTTCGCCATTATCGGTGGTGTCGACATTCACGTCATAACCATCGGTTTCATCCCCGGCAACCGCCAGCTCGCGGCCAGGCGTCATCAGATTGAATTTTTTGATGGTGAAACGGAACACAACGTAATAGATGACGAAGAACACCAGACCTTGCGGAATCAGCATGTACCAGTGGGTTGCCAGTGGGTTCCGGGTAGACAGCACCAAATCCACCAGCCCCGCGCTGAAGCCAAAGCCCGCAATCCAATGCATGCTGGCCGCAATAAACACGGAAATGCCTGTCAGCACGGCATGAATCACATACAGCACGGGTGCAACGAACATAAAGGAGAATTCCAGCGGCTCGGTAATACCGGTAAAGAACGCGGCGAAGGCCGCAGCCAGCATAATACTCCCGACTTTCACCCGATTTTCTGGACGCGCGCAGTGGTAAATCGCCAGCGCGGCACCAGGCAAACCGAACATCATAATTGGGAAGAAACCTGCCTGATAACGACCGGTGATCCCAGGTATTGCCGTACCATTCGCCAGCGACTGAGCGCCACCGAGGAACTTAGGAATATCGTTAATCCCTGCCACGTCAAACCAGAAGACGGAGTTCAACGCATGGTGTAAGCCAACCGGAATTAGCAGGCGGTTAAAGAAGGCGTAAACCCCCGCGCCCACCGATCCCAGCTTCTGAATGTGCTCACCAAAATTGACCAGACCATTAAAAATTAATGGCCAGATGTACATCAGGATGAACGCCACCAAGATCATCAGGAAAGACACAAGGATGGGCACCAGGCGACGACCACTGAAGAACGAAAACGCTTTCGGCAGTTCAACATGGCTAAAGCGGTTATACACTTCCGCCGACAGTACCCCGACCAGAATACCGACAAACTGGTTACTGATTTTACCGAAGGCAGGCGGTACCTGAGCCACCGGTATTTTCTGGATCATCGCCACAGCAGCAGGTGAACACAGCGTGGTGACCACCAGGAAGCCGACAAAGCCAGTGAGCGCGGCCGCGCCGTCTTTGTCTTTTGACATGCCATACGCCACGCCAATCGCGAACAGGACCGACATGTTTTCGATAATCGCACCACCGGACTTGATCAGCAGTGCGGCAAAGGCATTACCCGCCCCCCAACTGTCCGGATCTATCCAGTAGCCGATCCCCATTAATATTGCTGCAGCAGGCAAAGTGGCGACCGGCACCATTAGCGCCCGCCCCACTCGTTGTAAGTAACTTAACATTGACCCATCCCCCTTTAAACTGACTTTATAGCTTTGCTGCCGCTTAATGTTGTTATGTCAGCAGCAAGCCTCTGACGGCATTACACTCAATGCTGTAGAGTGTAATAATAATTTAATTCGCTTCACAAATTAATAGCTGCTATCTGTGACAATTATCACCAAAAATCGATTTTTAAGGACCTTCTTACTGGCTTTAAAGACCGACTTATTTTATGATGCGAAATATCAAGACGCGCTGATTCCTCTGCCTTTGAGCCTGCATTTTAGGCTTCACCCACATGTTTACTGCGCGTCAGATCATTAACTCACATTCGAGGTGCAACATGAGACTGATTCCTTTATCCACACCCACGCAGGTCGGCAAATGGGCAGCGCGCCATATTGTGAATCGTATTAATGCGTTTAATCCGAGCGCTGACAAGCCTTTTATCCTGGGATTGCCAACCGGCGGAACCCCACTTGAAGCCTATAAACACCTGATTGACATGCACAAATCGGGCCAGGTTAGCTTTAGACACGTCGTGACCTTCAATATGGATGAGTACGTTGGCTTGCCTAAAGAACACCCGGAAAGCTACCACAGTTTTATGTACCGTAATTTCTTTGACCACGTTGATATACAACCAGAAAATATCAACCTGCTGAATGGTAATGCGCCAGATATTGACGCAGAATGTCGCCGTTATGAAGATAAAATTCGGACACTGGGTAAAATTCACCTGTTTATGGGTGGCGTTGGCAATGATGGACATATTGCGTTCAATGAACCGGCCTCCTCTCTGTCTTCCCGGACCCGAATCAAAACCCTGACTCACGATACGCGCGTAGCAAATTCGCGCTTTTTCAACGGTGATGTGGATCAGGTGCCAAAGTACGCGCTTACCGTAGGCGTTGGCACGCTGCTGGATGCCGAAGAAGTGATGATCCTGGTCACGGGTCATGTTAAAGCCCAGGCGCTGCAGGCAGCCGTGGAAGGTAATGTCAACCACATGTGGACGATCAGCTGCCTCCAGCTTCATCCTAAATCCGTGGTGGTCTGTGATGAACCCGCCACCATGGAGTTGAAAGTCAAAACGGTGAAATACTTCCGTGAAATGGAAGCGGAAAATATGCAGGGCGTTTAATACAGTCATTACGTCACCTGCGGTTAGACGCATTAACGGCAGGCAAGCCGGGAGAATAAGATGTACGCATTAGTGAACGGCCGTATCTATAGCGGCGATGACATTTTTGATAATCATGCCGTCGTCATCGCTGACGGCAAAATTGAGCGCGTTTGCCCCCTGGCAGCGTTGCCGCCAGGCATTGAACAACAGGATGTCGGAGGCGCAATTATCGCGCCCGGCTTTATTGATCTGCAGCTCAACGGCTGCGGAGGCGTGCAGTTTAATGACGACATCGATGCCATTAGCGTGGAAACGCTGGAAACCATGCACCGGGCCAACGTTAAGTCCGGCTGCACCAGTTTTCTGCCGACGCTGATTACCAGCAGTGATGAACTGATGGTGCGCGCCGTGGAAACCATGCGCGCCTTTTTGCAGAAATATCCCCACCATCTGCTGGGATTACATCTGGAAGGTCCCTGGCTGAATGTGGTCAAAAAGGGAACGCACAATCCTGCGCTCATCCGTAAGCCAGATCCGCGAATGGTGGATTTCCTGTGTGACAATGCTGACGTGATTAGTAAGGTTACGCTGGCACCGGAAGTTGTCGGAAGCGCCGTGATTCGTCAACTCAGCGAAGCCGGCATTGTGGTTTCAGCGGGCCATTCTAATGCTACCTTTGAAGAAGCCAAGGCGGGTTTTGCTGCCGGTATTCGCTTTGCCACGCACCTTTATAATGCTATGCCGACCTTTGCAGGACGTGAACCCGGCCTTATCGGTGCGCTGTTTGATGCGCCTGATGTATACTGCGGCATTATTGCAGACGGTTTACATGTCCATTACGCTAACGTTCGTAATGCCAAGCGCATCAAGGGTGACAAGCTGGTTCTGGTGACCGATGCCACTGCCCCCGCAGGTGCCGCAATCGATAAATTTATTTTTGCTGGTAAAACAATATATTATCGTGATGGATTATGCGTTGATGAGCATGGCACGCTGAGCGGTTCAGCATTGACCATGATCGAAGCCGTGCAAAACAGCGTTGAGCATGCCGGCATTCCACTGGATGAAGCGCTGCGTATGGCCTCGCTTTATCCGGCACGGGCAATGGGCGTAGAAAAGCAGTCAGGCTCCCTTCAGGCAGGAAAAATCGCCAACCTGACCGTCTTTACACACGACTTTAAAATTATAAAGACGTTAGTCAATGGAGATAACGTCCTGAGCGAGTAAGCACTGAATGACCACTGGCGGCCAGACACAAATTGGAAATGTCGATCTTGTCAAGCAACTGAACAGCGCAGCCGTCTATCGGTTAATCGATCAACAGGGACCGATTTCACGCATTCAGATTGCGGATCTCAGCCAACTCGCTCCCGCCAGCGTGACGAAAATCACTCGCCAGCTTATTGAGCGCGGCCTGATCAAAGAGGTGGAACAACAGGCATCCACCGGCGGTCGCCGCGCCATTTCCATCGTCACTGAAACCCGTCACTTCCATACCATTGGTGTGCGCCTTGGCCGCAACGATGCGACCTTAACGCTGTTCGATCTGAGCGGTAAATCACTGGCTCAGCAGGATTATCCCCTGCCGCAAACCACGCAGGAAACGCTGGAGCTGGCACTGTTCGAGGCCATCGCGCATTTTATTCAGCAGAGCGAAGCCAAAATTCGTGAGCTGATCGCCATTTCAGTGATCCTGCCAGGCCTGGTCGATCCCCTTAATGGCGTTATTCGCTATATGCCGCACATTAATGTGGATCAGTGGCCCCTGGTGGCAAACCTGAAAAACCGCTTTAACGTTACCAGCTTTGTTGGGCATGATATCCGCAGCCTGGCGTTGGCTGAGCACTATTTTGGGGCAACGCGTGACTGCGCCGACTCGATATTAGTGCGGCTGCATCGGGGAACCGGTGCGGGGATTATTGCCAATGGACAGATTTTTCTGGGCAGTAATGGCAACGTCGGTGAAATCGGTCATATTCAGGTCGATCCGCTGGGCGAGCGCTGTCATTGCGGTAACTTTGGCTGCCTCGAAACCCTCGCGGCTAACGGCGCCATCGAACACCGCGTCAGAGAGTTGCTGAATAAAGGTTATCCCAGTGTACTGACGCAGGACGCCTGCCAGATGCCACAAATCTGTCAGGCGGCTAATCAGGGCGATGCGCTGGCAAGTGAGGTCATTGAGCACGTCGGCCGCTATCTGGGTAAAGCCATTGCCATTGCCATTAACCTGTTTAATCCGCAAAAAATTGTGTTGGCCGGCGAAATTACTGAAGCTGAACGCGTGTTGCTGCCGGCCATTGAAAGTTGCATTAATACGCAGGCACTGGCAGCCTTTCGTAAAAATCTGCCTGTGGTGCGTTCTCAACTTGATCATCGCTCCGCCATCGGCGCATTTGCCCTGGCAAAACGGGCGATGTTAAACGGCATTCTGCTGCAACATCTTTTGGAAGACTAAGCGCAGCCTGACGCATGGCTGCGCGCATCGGAACCCATTTATGACGATTAAAAATGTAATTTGTGACATTGATGGCGTGCTGATGCACGACAATACGGCGGTACCCGGCGCGCAGGAGTTTTTGCAGCGCATTCTGGCGAAAGATATGCCATTGGTGGTGCTGACTAATTATCCTTCACAGACGGCGCGCGATTTAGCGAACCGGTTTTCCTCGGCAGGCATTGAAATACCGGATTCGGTGTTTTACACCTCCGCCATGGCTACCGCTGACTTTCTGCGTCGGCAGGAAGGCAAAAAAGCCTATGTGATTGGCGAGGGCGCGCTGGTACACGAGCTGTATAAAGCCGGTTTTACCATCACTGATGTCAACCCGGACTTCGTGATTGTCGGTGAAACCCGCTCATTTAACTGGGATATGATGCATAAGGCGGCCTTCTTCGTGGCAAACGGTGCGCGTTTCATCGCAACGAACCCGGATACCCATGCCCGGGGCTTCGTGCCAGCCTGCGGCGCACTTTGTGCCGGTATTGAGAAAATCTCCGGTCGCAGGCCGTTTTATGTCGGGAAACCCAGCCCCTATATTATGCGTGCCGCGCTGAACAAGATGCAGGCCCATTCAGAGGAAACGGTCATCGTGGGCGATAATCTTCGCACCGATATCCTGGCCGGTTTTCAGGCCGGTCTGGAAACGATTCTGGTGCTTTCAGGGGTTTCTACCCTTACCGATATCGATGCTATGCCTTTCCGCCCCGACTGGATCTTCCCGTCTGTCGCGGATATCGACCTGTTTTAATGCCTTTCTCTTATGACGCACTGGCAAAACAGGCGGTGCGTCTCCCCTTTCTGGCCCGTTAAAGCCATTATCAGCGTTCAAAAAGCGTGCTGAAATTCCATTTCATTGCCGATCCGTCAATAACAACCTTATTTCATTAGATGAAATTCAATATTAGTCGCTCGCCACCAACATTTTCATCAGCAAAAGACGATTCCTCTTGCATTGAGGGTGGGAAATAACGCATTTTCTTATACATCACGCAGCGACAGGCTGCCGGACAAACGTAAAATTACATCGCCGCAGGTGAGTTCAGGAGTCAGATATGTGTTCTATTTTTGGTGTGCTGGATCTGAAAAGCGATCCCGTTGAGTTACGCAAAAAAGCATTGGAAAGCTCACGTTTGATGCGTCACCGTGGGCCGGACTGGTCAGGCGTTTACGCTGACGATCATGCCATTCTTGCTCATGAGCGCCTCTCAATTGTTGACGTGAACAACGGCGCACAGCCGCTGTATAACGCTGACCACACCCACGTACTGGCAGTGAATGGCGAGATCTATAACCATCAGGCTCTGCGCGCAAAATTAAGCGATCGTTATGCTTTTCAGACCGGTTCAGACTGCGAAGTGATTCTGGCGCTGTATCAGGAGAAAGGCGTCGATTTCCTTGACGAGCTGGAAGGCATGTTTGCCTTTATCCTGTATGACAGCGTAAAACGCACCTATCTGATTGGCCGTGACCATATCGGCATCATCCCGCTTTATATGGGCAACGATGAGCACGGTAACCTGTTTGTCGCCTCTGAAATGAAAGCGCTGGTGCCGGTGTGTCGTTCAATCAAAGAATTCCCGCCAGGAAGCTACCTTTCCAGCACCGATGGTGAAATCCGTCGTTACTGGCAGCGTGACTGGATGGAATACCAGAACATTGAAAACAACGTGACTGATGCAGCCGAGCTGAAACATGCGCTGGAAGAATCCGTAAAAAGCCACCTGATGTCAGATGTGCCTTATGGTGTGCTGCTGTCTGGCGGCCTGGACTCCTCCATCATTTCAGCAGTGACCAAGCGTTTTGCCGCTAAGCGAGTGGAAGATCAGGATAAGAGCGATGCCTGGTGGCCGCAGCTGCACTCCTTTGCCGTCGGCCTGGAAGGCTCACCGGACCTGAAAGCTGCAAAGCTGGTGGCAGAGCATTTAGGTACGGTTCACCATGAAATTCATTTCACGGTGCAGGAAGGCCTTGATGCCATTCGTGACGTGATTTACCACATCGAAACCTATGATGTGACGACGATTCGTGCCTCTACGCCGATGTACCTGATGTCGCGTAAAATCAAAGCGATGGGCATCAAAATGGTGCTGTCAGGCGAAGGTGCTGACGAAGTCTTTGGCGGTTATCTGTACTTCCATAAGGCACCGAATGCGAAAGAGTTCCACGAGGAAAACGTTCGCAAACTGCTGGCCCTGCACATGTTTGACTGCGCACGTGCCAACAAAGCCATGTCGGCCTGGGGCGTTGAAGCCCGCGTGCCTTTCCTGGATAAGAAATTCCTTGATGTGGCTATGCGCATCAACCCACAGGACAAGATGTGCGGCAGTAACGGTAAGATGGAAAAACACATTTTGCGTGAATGCTTCTCGTCCTACCTGCCAGAAAGTGTGGCATGGCGCCAGAAAGAGCAGTTCTCCGACGGCGTTGGCTACAGCTGGATCGACACGCTGAAAGAAGTGGCGGCGAAGCAGGTCAGCGATCAGCAGTTGGCGACGGCGCACTTCCGTTTCCCACACAACACGCCGGGCTCAAAAGAAGCCTACCTTTATCGCGAAATCTTTGAAGAACTGTTCCCGTTGCCGAGCGCGGCTGAATGCGTCCCGGGCGGCCCGTCTGTTGCCTGTTCATCGGCGAAAGCCATTGAGTGGGATGAGGCATTCAAAAACATGGATGACCCGTCAGGACGCGCCGTAGGCGTGCACCAGTCCGCTTATAAATAAGTGCTATACTGAGTGCGTAATGGGCCGAATACGGCCCATTTTTTTTGTTATTGGCGTTGTATTCACTGAAAAATTGCCGAATAAAGCATCAGCCTGGTTATAAGCCAGACAAACAGGCGTTTGAAGGCAAAAAACGGCAAAAAACTTGTTGACGCTGTGTAGTCAACTCCGCATAATGCGCCCCGCAACGCCGATGAAGGTTGCGCGAAAAAAAGATGGCTACGTAGCTCAGCTGGTTAGAGCACAGCACTCATAATGCTGGGGTCACAGGTTCGATTCCCGTCGTAGCCACCATCTTTTTTCTGCGGGAGTGGCGAAATTGGTAGACGCACCAGATTTAGGTTCTGGCGCCGCAAGGTGTGCGAGTTCAAGTCTCGCCTCCCGCACCATTTCATGATTCGGCAGCATGGATGGGGTATCGCCAAGCGGTAAGGCACCGGTTTTTGATACCGGCATTCCCTGGTTCGAATCCAGGTACCCCAGCCAATTTCGATGAATCTCGTGGCTGCGAGTGGGACGAATGGGATATCGCCAAGCGGTAAGGCACCGGTTTTTGATACCGGCATTCCCTGGTTCGAATCCAGGTATCCCAGCCATCATCGAAAGGCAGTACAATTTGGCTACGTAGCTCAGCTGGTTAGAGCACAGCACTCATAATGCTGGGGTCACAGGTTCGATTCCCGTCGTAGCCACCATTTTTTTGGGGTGTCGCCAAGCGGTAAGGCACTGGTTTCTGATACCAGCATTCCGGGGTTCGAATCCCTGCACCCCAGCCATTTTAAGACAATTTGATTTGACACCATTGGGGTGTCGCCAAGCGGTAAGGCACTGGTTTCTGATACCAGCATTCCGGGGTTCGAATCCCTGCACCCCAGCCAAATTAAACAACAAAGCCCGCTTTTGCGGGCTTTGTTGTTTTTGGCATCTGGCATCTGGCATCTGGCATCTGGCATCTGGCATCTGGCATCTGCTGATACAGCCACGCATCACGTCAGTGCAACGCGTGGCGAGCGCTTACAATCCTAATGCGTATCGTAATACCTGACGCTTCAGCACGCCCGAATGTTCAGCGGCAATCAATCCCAGATTACGTACCAGCTTTAACGGCCCAAGGCGGTTACTGAAGGTAAAATAGAACAGGTCCATCCCGCTCTGCATCAGCAGGTTATCGTTGCGACGCTGGCGCTGATAACGCAGCAGCACCCGTTCCGATGACCAGGCTTCTGCTTTGCCACGCGCGTCAATCAGCACATCCATCAGTGCGTCGATATCCCGATAACCCAGGTTCACGCCCTGCCCTGCTAACGGATTAATGGTGTGCGCGGCATCGCCCACTAAAGCCAGCCCTGGCAAGACATAGCGCAAGGCGTGACGACGGACCAGCGGAAAGCCGCCTGCTGCGTGCGCCTGAAAACGCCCCAGCCGTGCCGGGAAGTGGCTGGCGATCTCTTTTTCCAACTGCGGCATCGGCATGGCCTGCAACTGACGAATGCGTGCAGCAGAGTCATACCACACCAGAGAAGCATGATGACCAAACAGCGGCAGAAAAGCGCGAGGGCCCTGAGGGGTAAAGTGCTGCCAGGTGGCGTCACCCGCAGGATGTTCACAGGTCACACTGATCAGTAAACAGGACTGCGCATAGCGCCAGCCATGAATACCGATGCCGGCCATCTGTCGCACCTGCGAGTTAGCGCCGTCTGCGCCCACCACCAACGCTGCCGTCACCGCGTTCCCATCGCTTAAAGACAACGTCCAGCCGCCATTGCAGGGCTGGAGATCGTCCATGGTCGCCGGACAGAGTAACGTAACCCCGCGCTGCTCCATTTCTTCCCACAGGGCGCGTTGCAACACGTTATTTTCAACCATATAGCCCAGTTCAGGCAGCCCCAGCGACTCGGCGTCAAAGTTCACCTGCGCCGTTTGCCACTCCCAGGTTTCAAGTTTGCGATAAGGCGCACAGCGCATCGCTTCAACACGTTGCCAGACATCCAGTTGCTTCAGGAGTGCCACAGAAGAGGAACCGACAGCGGAGATACGCACATCGGGCAGGCTGTGTGGATCAAAAGGCGGCGGCGTTGCCCGCTCCACGACCGCCACACGGAACTTGTGCTGCATCAGCCCACATGCCAGCGCGGCACCGACCATGCCACCGCCCACAATCACCACATCAAACTGGTTATCCTGCATAACTTGTATCCCTCTCATATGCCGTCACTTTTCAGCGCGGTTGTCTTACTGCAAAGTGTACCGGAAAAATCAGGCACGATCAGAAAAGCCCTCAGGCTGGTCACATCCGCAGCAAAGCATTACAATACGCCCCCAGCACTTCACTGCACTGATTTAATGGCTAGCTCGATGACAAAAAAACTGCATATCAAAACCTGGGGATGTCAGATGAATGAGTACGATTCATCTAAGATGTCTGACCTGCTGAACAGCACGCACGGCTACACCCTGACAGAGGAAGCTGAAGAGGCGGATATTCTGCTGCTCAACACCTGCTCTATCCGCGAGAAAGCGCAGGAGAAGGTTTTCCACCAGTTGGGGCGCTGGAAAAAACTGAAAGAGCACAACCCGGATTTGATCATCGGTGTTGGCGGCTGCGTCGCGTCGCAGGAAGGGGATCATATTCGCCAGCGTGCGCCTTGCGTGGACATTGTCTTTGGTCCACAAACCCTGCACCGTCTGCCCGAAATGATCAACACCGTGCGCGGCAGCAAAAGTCCGGTTGTCGATATCAGCTTCCCGGAAATCGAAAAATTTGACCGTTTGCCTGAACCGCGCGCCGATGGGCCTACCGCGTTTGTCTCCATCATGGAAGGCTGCAACAAATACTGTACTTTCTGCGTGGTGCCTTACACCCGCGGTGAAGAAGTCAGCCGTCCCTCCGACGATATTCTGCTGGAGATCGCGCAGCTTGCCGCGCAGGGCGTACGCGAAGTCAATCTGTTAGGTCAGAACGTTAACGCCTATCGTGGCGCAACCTTCGATGGCGACGTATGCACCTTTGCTGAACTGTTGCGCCTGGTCGCGGCCATTGACGGCATTGACCGTATTCGCTTCACCACCAGCCATCCGATTGAATTCACTGACGACATCATTGAAGTTTATCGCGATACACCAGAGTTGGTGAGCTTCCTTCATCTGCCCGTACAGAGCGGCGCTGACCGTATTCTGACGCTGATGAAGCGCGCCCATACCGCGCTGGAATACAAAGCCATTATCCGTAAACTGCGTGCGGCGCGTCCTGATATTGAAATCAGCTCTGACTTTATCATTGGCTTCCCGGGTGAAACCCAGCAGGACTTTGAGCAAACCATGAAGCTGATTGGCGACATCAACTTTGATATGAGCTACAGCTTTATCTACTCAGCGCGCCCCGGCACGCCAGCGGCGGACTTGCCTGACGACGTCAGCGAAGAAGAGAAGAAGCAGCGTCTCTACATTCTGCAGGAACGCATTAACCAGCAGGCGATGGCGATCAGCCGCCGCATGATGGGCAGCGTGCAGCGGATTCTGGTGGAAGGCATCTCACGTAAAAACGTGATGGAGCTGACAGGCCGGACCGAAAACAACCGCGTGGTGAACTTTGAAGGGTCGGTAGAGATGATTGGCAAATTTGCCGACGTCGAAATCGTGGACGTGTATACCAACTCCTTACGTGGGAAGCTGATTCGCACGGAAGATGAACTCGGTTTACGCGTTGCGGAAAGCCCTGCGTCTGTTATTGCCCGTACCCGTAAAGAAAATGACATCGGCGTCGGGGTCTTCCAGCCCTGATCCCTCGTTATGTGCGGCGGCGCAGCACTGGCTGCCGCACATTCTGCTGTTTTGCACTTGGTTTCTGCCTGTGCCGCCCAAATATCACTTCATACGCTTGCGCCCCGGCGCTACCGCATAAATAATTTCGTTACGATGCATCCGCTTAAGGCGTTTGATGCAGCAGCAAACCCTCTCAACTGGCCCTGAGTGACCCAAAGGATTCGTTTGAATATTGAAACCCGTGAAATCGCCCTTGAACCGGCTGATAACCGCCGTCTGATGAGCCTGTGTGGTCCGTTTGATGACAATGTAAAACAGCTGGAACGTCGTCTTGGCATTGAGATTAATCGCCGCGACAACCAGTTCAAACTGGTTGGTCGGGTGCTGTGTGTGAATGCCGCCGTTGATATCCTGAAAACGCTCTATGTCGATACCGCGCCCGTACGCGGCGCGATCCCGGATATCGAACCTGAACAGATTCATCTGGCCATCAAAGAGAGCCGGGTGCTGGAACAAACAGCGGAAAGCGTGCCGGACTACGGCAAAGCGGTCAACATTAAGACCAAACGTGGCGTGATTAAGCCGCGCACGCCGAATCAGGCACAGTACATCGCGAATATCCTCGACCATGACATTACCTTTGGTGTCGGTCCTGCGGGTACCGGTAAAACCTATCTGGCGGTGGCAGCCGCGGTCGATGCGCTGGAACGGCAGGAGATTCGCCGCATCCTTCTCACGCGCCCTGCCGTAGAAGCGGGTGAGAAACTCGGCTTTCTGCCGGGCGACCTGAGCCAGAAAGTGGACCCGTACTTGCGCCCCCTCTACGACGCCCTGTTTGAGATGCTGGGATTCGAAAAGGTTGAGAAACTGATGGAGCGCAACGTGATTGAAGTGGCTCCGCTGGCTTACATGCGTGGTCGTACGCTGAATGACGCGTTTATTATTCTGGATGAAAGCCAGAACACCACAATCGAACAGATGAAGATGTTTCTGACGCGTATTGGTTTCAACTCTAAAGCGGTCATTACCGGTGACGTGACGCAGATCGACCTGCCGCGCCATACCAAGTCCGGTTTACGCCATGCAATAGAGGTGCTGTCCGAGGTTGAAGAGATCAGCTTCAACTTCTTCCACAGCGAAGACGTCGTGCGTCACCCGGTTGTGGCACGTATTGTTACCGCCTATGAAGCCTGGGAAGAAGCCGATCAAAAACGTCGTGACCAGCAAGCTGAAGAGCGTAAACGCGACGCCCTTGCGGCCCAACACAGCGCCCAGGAGAATTCATGAGCGACGTGATCCTCGATCTGCAACTGGCCTGCGAGCAGACCGATAATTTACCGACGGAAAGTCAGTTTCAACACTGGCTGGAAGCGGCAGTCATGCCCTTTCAGCCGGAAAGTGAAGTGACTATTCGTGTGGTGGATGAATCCGAAAGTCATGAGCTTAATTTGACCTACCGTGGCAAAGACAAGCCGACCAACGTGCTGTCATTTCCCTTCGAAGCCCCGCCCGGCATCGAATTACCGCTGCTAGGCGACCTGATCATTTGTCGTCAGGTGGTTGAGCAGGAAGCGCAGGAACAGGGAAAAACCACAGAAGCCCACTGGGCGCACATGGTGATCCATGGCACGCTGCATCTGTTGGGTTATGATCACATTGAAGACGGCGAAGCCGAAGAGATGGAAGGTATCGAGACAGAGATAATGCTTGCTCTTGGTTATCCTGATCCGTACATTTCGGAGAAAGAAAACACCTGAAGCTGTGATTCAGGCCATCCTGCTGCTGGCGAACAGGCCGGCAGCGTAATTTCCTTACCAGAGAGATCTTTAAAAACCGCCATGAGCGACGACCATTCTCAAAACAGCGATGCACCCAGTAGTAAAAAGGGATTTTTTTCCCTACTAATCAACCAACTGTTCCACGGTGAACCTAAAAACCGTGATGAGCTACTGGGTCTTATCCGTGACTCCAATCAAAAAGACCTGATTGATCAGGATACCCGGGACATGCTCGAGGGCGTGCTGGATATTGCAGAACAGCGCGTGCGGGACATCATGATCCCACGCTCCCAGATGATTACGCTAAAACGAAATCAGAACCTGGAAGAGTGCCTGAGTGTAATTATCGATTCAGCACACTCTCGCTTTCCGGTGATCAGCGAAGACAAAGACCATGTTGAAGGCATCCTGATGGCGAAAGATCTGCTGCCGTTTATGAGCAGTGAATCTGAACCTTTCAGCGTGGAAAAAGTCCTGCGTCCGGCGGTGGTTGTCCCTGAGAGCAAGCGTGTTGATCGCATGCTGAAAGAGTTTCGCTCGCAGCGCTATCATATGGCGATTGTGATTGATGAGTTTGGTGGTGTGTCCGGGCTGGTCACGATTGAAGATATTCTGGAGCTGATCGTTGGCGAAATCGAAGACGAATATGATGATGAAGAAGATCGTGATATCCGTCAGCTTAACCGTCAGACCTATACCGTTCGTGCACTCACGCCGATTGAAGATTTCAACGAGGTGTTTGGCACCCAGTTCAGCGATGATGAAGTGGACACCATTGGCGGGCTGGTCATGCAGGGCTTTGGTCATCTACCGGCGCGTGGCGAAAGCATCGACATCGATGGTTACCAGTTCAAAGTTGCCATGGCTGACAGCCGTCGTATCATCCAGGTTCATGTAAAAATTCCGGAAAATTCGGCGCTACCTCAACTGGATGACGAATAATTTTATGGCATTAGCCTCTCTTTACCAGCGGCAGCGGGTACGTCTGCTGCTGGCTTTACTCAGCGGCGCCTGTGGCACGCTTGCCTTTTCCCCTTATGATTTCTGGCCTGCTGCTCTGCTCTCGCTCTGCGGGTTGCAAATCCTGACCTTAAACCGTACCAGCCCACAAGCCAGCGCCATCGGTTTCAGTTGGGGATTTGGCCTTTTTGGCAGCGGTATCAACTGGGTTTATGTCAGTATTGCTACCTTCGGCGGAATGCCGGGGCCGGTTAACGTATTCCTGGTCGTGCTGCTGGCGGCGTATCTGGCGATTTATCCGGCCCTGTTTGCCGGGGTGCTTAACCGCATTTGGCCACGAACCACCTTGTGGCGGCTGGCACTGGCGGCCCCCGCATTATGGCAGGTCACGGAGTTTTTACGCGGCTGGATATTAACCGGATTTCCGTGGTTACAGTTTGGCTATAGCCAGATCAACGGCCCGTTGAAAGGTATTGCGCCTCTGGCGGGTGTGGAAAGCATCACCTTCCTGATGATGATCGTTGCCGGGTTACTGGTGTACGCCCTGCAGCAGCGCAATATTAAAAGCCTGGTGGGTGCGCTGGCATTACTGGCCCTGTGCTGGCCATTACGCTATCTGCAGTGGTATCAACCGCTGCCAGCGCGGGCAGTCAATGTGGCGCTGGTGCAGGGCGACATTCCTCAGTCAATGAAGTGGGACCCGCAACAGCTGCTGAATACCCTGCGGATTTACAGCGATCTGAGCCAGCCACTGATGGGCAAAGCCCCCATTATTATCTGGCCGGAGTCAGCCATTACCGATCTGGAAAGTAACCAGCAACCTTTCCTGCGTTCGCTGGATAATGAATTACGCGCGCGCGGCAGTTCGCTGGTCACCGGTATCGTGGATTCGCGTCTGGAGCAGAATCGCTACCATGACTACAACACGGTAATCGTTCTGGGCGGACCGAAGCCTTATAACTACTTCAGCACCAACCGCTATCAGAAACATCACCTGGTGCCCTTTGGTGAATTCGTTCCCATGGCTGACCTGCTGCGACCGCTGGCCCCTTTCTTTGATTTGCCGATGTCCGCCTTTAGTCGCGGCGCTTATCTGCAGCCTCAGCTCAACGTGGCAAATTATCATCTGACGACGGCCATTTGCTATGAGATCGTTTTAGGGGAGCAGGTGCGCGCCAACTTCCGTCCGGATACCAACTTTCTGTTAACCGTCTCGAATGATGCCTGGTTTGGTCACTCGATCGGCCCCTGGCAGCATTTCCAGATGGCGCGCATGCGCGCACTCGAACTGGGCAGGCCACTGTTGCGCGGCACGAATAACGGTGTGACTGCCGTGGTGAATGCCGATGGCGATGTGGAGAAAGTTCTGCCGCAGTTCACCCGGGATGTTTTAGTGGACAAGGTAACGCCCACCCGCGGTGAAACCCCCTATTCCAGAGCCGGTCTCTGGCCGGTATGGTTAGCCACCGTGATGGCCGGGCTGATCGCCTTTATCAGACGTCACCGCTAATTCCCTGTGGCGAAGCGCGGCTTCGCCACACCTTCTCTTCCTTCTCAGCTTCTGCTTCTGCTTCTGCTTCTGCTTCTGCTTCTGCTTCTGCTTCTGCTTCTGCTTCTGCTTCTGCTTCTGCTTCTGCAATAAAACTAACGTTTCACCAGATTGTCATTTTATTTTGGCACGATGATTGCAAAATGTTTCTGTATTCACCGGCATTCAGGCCTGTTAGCGGGCGCGGCGCACCAAAAAGAGTCCTGATGCGCACCCTTTATGTGCATTGGCCTTTATTTGCCTTTTTTTGGTGCGAATGACATCGCAAAAAAGAAACTTTTTTGTTTCATTGAGTTAACAATCCGCTATGTTAGTGAATATTCTCAGCGCTTAAGCGCGAAGGGATAACAAGAAAAGCAGCGCAAAATACACACAACATCACAATCAGTACAGGGGTAGATCCTGTGCAATTTCCACATGAAGGAGTTGGAACATGCAATTACGCAAAGTGGCATTATCTCTTCTGCTGTTAAGCGCAGCAGCGGGAGCGGCCCAGGCGGAAGATCTGAGCGGTACCCTGAAGAAAATCAATGACAATGGCGTCATTGTCATCGGGCATCGTGAATCATCAGTTCCCTTTTCTTATTACGACAACCAGCAAAAAGTGGTTGGTTATTCTCAGGCTTATTCCAATGCCATTGCAGACGCGATTAAAGCCAAACTGAATAAGCCCGATCTGCAAATTAAAATGATTCCTATTACATCGCAAAACCGTATTCCGCTGTTGCAGAACGGCACATACGATTACGAATGCGGTTCCACCACCAATAACCTTGAGCGCCAGAAACAGGCGGCATTCTCCGATACCATTTTTGTTATCGGCACCCGTTTGCTGGTCAAGAAAGGCGGTCCGATTAAAGATTTCGACGATCTGAAAGGTAAGACTGTCGTCGTGACCTCAGGCACCACCTCAGAAGTGCTGCTGCACAAACTGAACGACGAGAAAAAAATGGATATGCGCATTATCAGCGCGAAAGACCATGGTGACTCGTTCCGCACGCTGGAAACCGGCCGTGCCGTGGCCTTTATGATGGACGATGCGCTGCTGGCTGGCGAACGTGCCAAAGCCAAAAAGCCTGACGACTGGGAAATCCTGGGTACGCCGCAGTCTAAAGAAGCCTATGGCTGTATGCTGCGCAAAGACGATCCACAGTTCAAAACCCTGGTGGATGACACCATTGCGAAAGCTCAGACCTCAGGTCAGGCAGAAAAATGGTTTGATATCTGGTTTAAGCAGCCTATCCCGCCTAAAAACCTGAACATGAACTTTGAACTGTCTGATGACATGAAAACGCTGTTCAAAACGCCTAATGACAAGGCACTGAATTAACAACGATAACAAGGGCGGCATTGTCGCCCTCTCGATTGCTGAAACTGCGACGTGGACAGACAGCCTGCACGGGTCGTTCCCCCGAATCAGGCGAATTAAGTCGCTCATCAATCTTCAGGGTAGCTCTGCTACCCTTTTTTACCGGAGCTCGTTATGGGTATCGATTGGAACTGGGGCATATTTCTCGAACAGGCCCCGTTCGGTAATACCACCTATCTCGGCTGGTTGTGGTCCGGTTTTCAGGTGACGATAGCCGTCTCCTGCTGTGCCTGGATTATTGCTTTCTGTGTAGGTTCATTTTTTGGCATTCTGCGTACTGTTCCTAATCGCCTGTTATCCACGATAGGAACCTGCTATGTAGAACTGTTTCGTAATATCCCCCTTATCGTTCAGTTCTTCTTTTGGTATCTGGTTGCGCCAGAGCTGGTGGGACAGAATCTCGGTATGTGGTTCAAGTCAGAACTGGACCCTAACCTGCAGTTCTTTATCTCCTCAGTCATCTGTCTGGGCTTGTTCACCGCTGCACGCGTTTGCGAGCAGGTACGTGCCGCCATTCAGTCGCTGCCGCGCGGCCAAAAGAACGCCGGGCTGGCCATGGGGCTGACGCTGCCACAAACCTATCGCTACGTGCTGTTGCCCAATGCTTATCGGGTTATCGTGCCGCCGATGACGTCAGAGATGCTTAACCTGGTTAAAAACTCGGCGATTGCCTCGACGATCGGTCTGGTTGATATGGCGGCACAGGCAGGAAAACTGCTGGACTATTCCGCGCACGCCTATGAATCCTTCACCGCAATTACCCTGGCTTACGTGGCAATTAATCTGGTGATTATGTTGCTGATGGGCCTGGTTGAACGCAAAGTGCGTCTGCCTGGCAACGCGGGAGGCAAATGATGTACGCATTTGACTGGAGTTCTATTCCTCCCAGCCTGCCCTATCTGCTTAGTGGTCTGGTCATCACCTTCAAGATCACCATAACCGCCGTTGTGTTTGGCATCCTCTGGGGCACGCTGCTGGCGGTAATGCGCCTGTCCACCTTCAAGCCCATCAGCTGGTTTGCCAGGCTGTATGTCAACCTGTTCCGCTCGGTGCCGCTTGTGATGGTGCTGCTGTGGTTCTATCTGGTTGTACCCAGCTTTTTACAGCAGGTGTTGGGGATTTCGCCCAAGACCGATATCCGTCTGATCTCAGCCATGGTGGCATTCTCCCTGTTCGAAGCCGCCTATTACTCTGAAATCATTCGTGCCGGGATTATCAGCATCGCACGGGGGCAGTCCAGCGCTGCGCTGGCGCTGGGAATGACGCAGTGGCAGTCGATGAGACTGATTATTTTACCCCAGGCGTTTCGCGCCATGGTCCCGCTGTTACTGACCCAGGGCATCGTCTTGTTCCAGGATACCTCGCTGGTTTATGTCCTGAGTCTGGCTGACTTCTTCCGCACCGCGTCCACTATTGGCGAACGTGACGGTACCCAGGTAGAAATGATTTTGTTTGCTGGTCTGGTCTACTTTGTGATCAGCCTGAGCGCATCACTGTTGGTCAGCTATCTAAAAAGAAAAAGGACGGTTTAAATGATTAACCTGAAAAACGTTTCCAAGTGGTATGGTCAATTTCAGGTGCTGACCGACTGCTCTACCGAGGTACAAAAAGGTGAAGTGGTGGTGGTATGCGGGCCGTCGGGTTCAGGCAAATCAACCCTGATTAAAACCGTCAATGGTCTGGAGCCGATCCAGCAAGGCAGCATTACGGTGAATGGCACCGAAGTGAACAATAAAAAAACCAACCTGGCTACGCTGCGCAGCAAAGTCGGCATGGTGTTTCAGCACTTCGAGCTGTTCCCTCACCTGAGCATTATCGACAACCTGGTACTGGCACAGGTAAAAGTGCTGAAGCGGGATAAGGCGGCTGCCCGCGATAAAGGTCTGAAGCTTCTGACCCGCGTGGGTCTGTCTGCTCATGCCGACAAGTTTCCCGGACAACTCTCGGGAGGTCAGCAACAGCGCGTGGCGATTGCCCGGGCGCTCTGCATGGACCCCATTGCCATGCTGTTTGATGAACCGACATCGGCGCTCGATCCTGAGATGATCAATGAAGTGCTGGACGTCATGGTGGAACTGGCGCAGGAAGGCATGACCATGATGGTCGTCACCCACGAAATGGGCTTTGCTCGTAAGGTGGCGAACCGGGTCATTTTTATGGACGAAGGCAAAATTATCGAAGACACCAAAAAAGAGGACTTCTTTAATAATCCGCAGTCTGAACGGGCGAAGGATTTCCTGGCAAAAATTCTGCACTAAAAACCAGGCGGGCACCGTGCCCGCCTGTTTCTGTCAGGGCTCAAATGGCTGGCGATAAAACTGATCGTGATTGCATTCCGGACAGCGTGACAGGGTTTCCGCCGTATAAATCGCGCGAGTAAAGTGACATTTTTCGCACACCAGATTGCCCAGCCCCACCACCTCACCGCTTTGGTAAACGCCGTGATGTTGTAAATCCTGGAAGACTTCGCGCCACTCCAGCTGGCTTTTATCCGTGATGTCTGCCAGCTCTTTCCAGATACTTTCGCGAATCACGCGCATAAAGACCGAATCCGCCACCGGTTCTTCCGCTTCTGCATAGTTACGACCGAACTCGGCTAAATCGCGACGCACCGAGGCCAGTGCCCGATCAACTTCATCTGGTGTCAGATCTGAGTGCGCACGTAAATGACGACGCCGATCTTCCACCAATGTATCCAGATCGCGATCGCCGTGGCGAAGACGTTCGGTTAATACCGCCAACGAATCGTGATACTCCTGTGCCACTTTATTCATTTTATTCTCCTTTTTGCGCTCAGTACCTGTACTAAGTTTAGCTACTTTGTCACATTTGCCCGGTTCACTGGGTAAGGAATGGTAAAAGAGTGAAAACGCTGACGCTTTAGCGATAAATCGCCCCTGCATAAAGTGGGAAGTGTTGTTGATGTGCGGCCTTATGGGTATGCTATGCGGATCGTAAAGTCAGCAAAGTGTCATTTATTAAGGACCACAGGCAGCCATGCAAGAGCAATACCGCCCGGAAGAGATTGAATCCCGCGTTCAGCAGCAGTGGGATGAAGACGAAACGTTTAAAGTGACTGAGCAGGAAGGCAAAGAGAAATATTATTGTCTGTCCATGTTGCCCTATCCTTCTGGCCGCCTTCATATGGGCCACGTTCGTAACTACACCATCGGCGACGTCATCGCGCGTTATCAGCGCATGCTCGGCAAAAACGTGCTGCAGCCTATCGGCTGGGATGCATTCGGTCTGCCTGCGGAAGGCGCGGCGGTAAAAAATAATACCGCACCGGCGCCCTGGACTTATGACAATATCGCCTACATGAAAAACCAGCTTAAACTGCTGGGTTTTGGCTATGACTGGAGCCGCGAGCTCGCCACCTGCCAGCCAGAGTATTATCGCTGGGAGCAGTGGTTCTTTACCAAACTCTATGAGAAAGGCCTGGTATACAAAAAAACCTCGGCGGTGAACTGGTGCCCCAATGACCAGACCGTTCTGGCTAACGAACAGGTTATCGATGGCTGCTGCTGGCGCTGTGACACCAAAGTTGAGCGCAAAGAGATTCCGCAGTGGTTTATCAAAATTACGGATTACGCTGAAGAGCTGCTGAACGATCTGGATACGCTGGAAGAGTGGCCTGAGCAGGTCAAAACCATGCAGCGTAACTGGATTGGCCGTTCTGAAGGGGTGGAAATCACCTTTGACGTAGCGGACAGCAACGAAAACGTTACGGTCTATACCACGCGTCCGGACACCTTCTATGGCGCAACCTACGTTGCCGTCGCGGCGGGCCATCCGCTGGCACTGCAGGCTTCCGCAAGCAATCCTGCCCTGGCTGATTTTATTGCCGAATGCCGCAACACCAAAGTGGCTGAAGCTGACATGGCCACCATGGAAAAGAAAGGGATGGCTACCGGGCTGTTTGCTGTGCATCCATTAACGGGTGAGCCTGTTCCTGTCTGGGTCGCTAACTTTGTGCTGATGGAGTACGGCACCGGTGCCGTCATGGCGGTGCCGGCCCATGACCAGCGTGACTGGGAGTTTGCCACTAAATACGATCTGCCGATCAAACCGGTTATCCTTAACCTGGACGGCAGCGAGCCAGATGTCAGCGCTGCCGCGATGACCGATAAAGGCGTGCTGTTTAACTCAGCCGAGTGCAGCGGTCTGGATCACAGCGCCGGGTTCAACGCCATTGCTGATGCGCTGGCCGCGAAAGGCGTTGGCGTGCGCAAAGTCAATTACCGCTTACGCGACTGGGGTGTTTCCCGTCAGCGTTACTGGGGCGCGCCGATTCCTATGGTCACGCTGGAAGACGGCACCGTGATGCCAACGCCAGAAGATCAGCTTCCGGTCATCCTGCCTGAAGATGTGGTGATGGACGGCATTACCAGTCCGATTAAAGCCGATCCAGAGTGGGCAAAAACCACCGTAAACGGTCAGCCTGCACTGCGTGAAACCGATACCTTTGACACCTTTATGGAGTCTTCATGGTATTACGCGCGCTACACCTGCGCCGATTATAAAGACGGCATGCTGGACCCGGCGGCGGCGAACTACTGGCTGCCGGTGGATCAGTATGTGGGCGGTATCGAACACGCCATCATGCACCTGATGTATTTCCGTTTCTTCCACAAACTGCTGCGCGATGCCGGCCTGGTGAATTCGAATGAGCCCGCCAAACGTCTGCTGTGTCAGGGGATGGTGTTAGCGGATGCGTTCTATTACGTGGGTGTTAACGGTGAACGTAACTGGGTTTCTCCTGTTGATGTGACTGTCGATCGTGATGAGAAAGGCCGCATCGTGAAAGCAGTAGACACGCAGGGCCGTGACGTGATCTACGCGGGCATGAGCAAAATGTCGAAGTCGAAAAACAACGGCATTGACCCACAGCTGATGGTTGAGCGCTATGGCGCAGATACCGTACGTCTGTTCATGATGTTTGCTTCCCCGGCTGATATGACGCTGGAGTGGCAGGAATCCGGTGTTGAAGGCGCTAACCGCTTCCTGAAACGCGTCTGGAAACTGGCCTACGACCATTCGCAGAAAGGGGCTACCGTTGCCCTGGACGTTGCCAGTCTGAACGATGATCAGAAAGCCTTGCGTCGCGATCTGCACAAAACCATTGCCAAAGTTTCCGACGATATTGGCCGTCGTCAGACCTTCAACACCGCGATTGCGGCCGTGATGGAGCTGATGAATAAGCTGGCGCGTGCGCCGCAGGACAGCGAACAGGATCGTGCCCTGATGCAGGAAGCGTTACTGGCGGTGACGCGTTTACTGTATCCGTTCACACCACATGCCTGCTACGTACTGTGGCAAACGCTGGGTGGTGAAGGCACCATCGACAATGCGGAATGGCCTGTGGCCGATGACGCCGCGATGGTTGAAGATTCTCTGCTGGTCGTCGTTCAGGTTAACGGTAAAGTCCGTGGTAAAATTACCGTACCCGCCGAGGCAACCCAGGAACAGGTTCAGGCGCGTGCGGCTGAGGAACCATTAGTAGCGAAATACCTTGATGGTGTTAGCATTCGTAAAGTCATTTATGTACCGGGCAAACTGCTTAACCTGGTTGTGGGTTAAGTTCAGGAGGAACTGTGCGACATCCGATTATCAGGTTGTTTGTCATGCTGGCGGTGGTCATCACCGCTGGCTGTGGTTTTCATCCGCGCGGCACCACTCAGGTGCCAACCGAACTGAGAACGCTGGTTTTAGACAGTGGTGACCCTTACGGCCCTCTGGCGCGTACCGTACGTCAGCAGTTGCGTCTCAACAACGTGAATATTGTTGAAACTACGCAGAAAAACAGCATGACCGTGCCAACGCTACGTCTTGGCGGAGAAGGACAAAGCCGTAGTACCGCCTCCGTATTTATCAGCGGTACAACAGCTGAGTATCAATTGACGATGACGGTCTCTGCTCAGGTGCTGATCCCGAATAAAGGGATCTACCCTATCAGTGCAACCGTTTACCGCTCGTTCTTTGATAACCCGAACGCGGCACTGGCGAAAGACGCTGAGCAGGACATGATTATTCAGGAGATGCGCCAGCGCGCAGGCGAACAGTTGGTGCGTAAGCTGCTTACTGTTCATGCTGCGCAGATGGAATCTCAGCAAATGTCGTCCAAATCGACGGTTTCCAAACCGGTTCAACCTGCTGCGGAGGTTTCTTCTTCCGCCACGCAAATGCCGCAATGATCAGGATTTACCCGGAACAACTCAGCGCGCAGCTCCGTGAGGGGCTGCGCGCCTGTTATTTATTAACCGGTAATGAACCCTTGCTGTTGCAGGAAAGTGCAGATGCGATTCGTGCCAGCGCCGTGGCGCAGGGTTTTGAAGAGCATCTGAGTTTTACGCTCGATGCGCAAACGGACTGGGACAGCCTGTTTGTTAGCTGTCAGTCAATGAGCCTGTTTGCTCAACGCCAGACGCTGACGTTACAGTTTCCTGAAAATGGACCGAATGCGGCTATCGCGGAGCAACTCATCAAGCTGGCCCCGCTGCTCCACGCCGATATTCTACTGATTTGCCGAATGGCAAAACTCAGCAAAGCGCAGGAAAACAGCGCCTGGTTTAAAACGCTTTCGGCCCATGCCGTGCTGGTCCCCTGCCAGACGCCAGAACAGGCTCAGCTCCCTCGCTGGGTCGCCAGCCGTGCAAAAGCCCTTAAGCTCGACATCGATGATGCTGCCGTCCAGCTACTCTGCTACTGCTATGAAGGTAACCTGCTGGCGTTGTCCCAGGCGCTTGAACGACTGTCACTGCAGTGGCCCGATGGCAAACTAACGCTGCCACGCGTTGAAGCTGCCGTCAGCGATGCCGCTCACTTTACCCCTTATCACTGGGTTGATGCGCTGCTTGGCGGCAAAAGCCGACGCGCACTGCATATTCTGCAGCAGCTTGAAAGAGAAGAGAGCGAAGTCGCGATATTACTGCGCACCCTGCAGCGCGATTTGCTGACCCTGTTGCATCTGCAGCGCCATCAGTCACAACAGCCGCTGCGTACACTCATGGATCAGCAGCGTATCTGGCAGAATCGCCGCAACCTGTTTACCGAGGCACTGCAACGCCTGGATGCAGCGCGATTACAGCAGGCTATTCACTTGTTGATGCAAATCGAGATCACGCTGAAACAGGATTATGGTCAATCGGTCTGGCCACAGTTACAGACGCTGTCAATGCTGATCGCGAATCGCGCGTTCCCTGCGAGCCTTGCCCATGTCTGACTTACATGCCCTGTTTGGCGGCACCTTCGATCCGGTTCATTTTGGTCATCTTCGCCCGGTAGAAAAACTGGCCGAACAGATTGGCCTGTCCCGGGTTACCCTGCTGCCCAATAATGTGCCACCGCACCGGCCACAGCCCGAAGCCAGCCCACAACAGCGGGTTGAAATGCTTGAGTGCGCCATAAAAACGTTGCCACTTTTTGACATTGATACGCGGGAATTACAACGTGATACGCCTTCATGGACGGTGGACACCTTAGAAGCGCTGCGGGCCGAACGGGGCGAACAACCGCTGGGCTTTATTATCGGTCAGGACTCCCTGCTGTCGCTGAACAAATGGCATCGCTGGCAGGACCTGCTCAGCCTGTGCCATCTTCTAGTGTGTAAGCGGCCAGGCTATCCGACGGAAATGGCGTCGCCAGACATGCAGCGCTGGCTGGATCGCCACGTCATTCAGGACAGCCAACAGCTCAGGCAACGCCCGGCTGGGGCGATCTGGCTGGCAGAAACCCCGCTGTATGCCATCTCTGCCACCGAGATCAGGCAGCGTCGCCATCAACATCTCGCCTGTGACGATTTACTGCCTGCCTCCGTGATTACCTACATAGACCGCGCCGGCTTATATCGCGACTGATATGGGCGTGATATACTGCGACGCTAAATTTTTCGGCTGTCTTCCGGGTTTCAGCCAGCCCGCTCTCATCCAGTTTTAAAGGGGAACCTTTTGCAAGGTAAAGCACTCCAAGAGTTCGTTGTTGATAAGATTGATGATTTGAAAGGTCAGGACATCGTTACCCTCGACGTACAGGGTAAATCGAGCATCACTGATTTCATGATCATCTGTACCGGTACCTCCACCCGTCACGTGACCTCTATCGCAGAACACGTCGAGCAGGAATCCCGTGCTGCCGGTCTGATGCCACTGGGCGTGGAAGGCAAAACGGCCGCCGACTGGGTCGTTGTGGATCTCGGTGAAGTGATTGTGCACGTGATGCAGGAAGAGAGCCGTCAGTTGTATGAACTGGAAAAGCTCTGGGGTTAAGCGGTGAAATTGCAGCTTGTTGCCGTCGGTACCAAAATGCCTGACTGGGTTCAGACCGGTTTTATGGAATACCTGCGTCGTTTTCCCAAAGACATGCCGTTTGAATTAACGGAAGTGCCTGCGGGTAAACGAGGGAAAAATGCCGACATCAAACGCATTCTGGAAAAGGAAGGCGAAGCGATGCTGGCAGCGACAGGTAAAGGCAACCGCATAGTGACGCTGGATATTCCCGGACAGCCCTGGGAAACCCCGCAGTTGGCGCAGCAGCTGGAGCGCTGGAAGCAGGATGGACGTGATGTCAGCCTGCTGATTGGCGGCCCTGAAGGATTAGCGCCAGCCTGTAAAGCGGCGGCGGAACAGAGTTGGTCTCTCTCGGCGTTAACGTTGCCTCATCCGCTGGTGCGCGTGCTGGTTGCAGAGAGCCTTTATCGTGCATGGAGCATTACGACAAATCATCCTTATCATCGTGAATAACCGATAAGCTCACTCCAGACATTACAAGTAGCGGATGAAATTACAAAGCAACGCCTTTCGCGATTACAGCGCCGAACAAAAAGTCTTTGTCCGCAGGGCTTTTATCGCTTTTGTCGGCATCTTACTGCTCTCCTCCGTGCTGGTGGTCAATCTCTATCATCTGCAGATTCTCCGTTTCGACGACTACAGCACCCGGTCAAATGAAAACCGTATAAAGCTGGTGCCGGTTGCGCCCAGCCGCGGCATTATTTATGACCGTACCGGTACGCCACTGGCCCTGAACCGCACGATTTATCAGGCCGAACTGGTGCCGGAAAAAGTCGACGATCTCAAGCAAACGCTGCAAAATTTGCGCCCGGTACTCGACCTCACCGATGACGATATTGAGGCGTTTGAAAAAGAGCGTAAGCGCTCACGTCGCTTTACCTCTATCCCGGTAAAAACCGGCCTTAATGAGGTGCAGGTTGCGCGCTTTGCCGTGAACCAGTACCGCTTCCCCGGCGTAGAAGTCAAAGGCTATCAGCGCCGCTATTATCCCTTTGGGCAAACCCTGACCCACGTTGTGGGCTATGTCTCGAAAATCAACGATCGGGATGTGGCGCGTCTGGATAAAGAAGGGAAATGGCCAAACTATGCGGCTACGCACGATATCGGTAAACTCGGTATCGAAGCCTATTACGAAGACCTGCTTCACGGTAAAACCGGTTATGAAGAGGTTGAGGTAAACAACCGTGGCCGGGTGATCCGTCAGTTGCACGAGCAATCCCCGCAGGCCGGGCGCGATATCTATCTGACGATTGATCTGAAACTGCAGCAGTACATTGAAACGCTGTTAGCCGGTAGCCGTGCCGCCGTGGTAGTGAGCGATCCCCGCACCGGGGAAATCCTGGCGATGGTGTCAACGCCCAGCTACGATCCGAACCTGTTCGTTGACGGCATCTCCAGCAAAGACTATCGCGGATTGCTGGAAGATGAGAACCGTCCGCTGTATAACCGCGCCATCCAGGCCGCCTATCCGCCTGCCTCAACGGTTAAACCTTATGTCGCCGTGTCCGCGCTCAGCGCTGGCGTCATCAATCGAAATACCAGCCTGTTCGATCCCGGCTGGTGGCAACTGCCCGGCTCCGAGAAGCGCTATCGTGACTGGAAAAAATGGGGCCACGGTCGTCTGAACGTCACCCGGTCGCTCGAAGAGTCTGCGGATACGTTCTTTTATCAGGTTGCCTATGACATGGGCATCGATCGTCTGTCCGAATGGATGACCAAATTCGGCTATGGATCGCGTACGGGGATTGATTTACCGCAGGAAAGTGCGGGCAATATGCCGACGCGCGACTGGAAGATGCGCCGCTTTAAAAAGCCCTGGTATCAGGGCGATACCATTCCTGTCGGTATCGGTCAGGGCTACTGGACGGCAACACCGCTGCAGATGAATAAAGCGATGATGATTCTCATCAATGACGGGGTTATCAAAGTGCCGCATATGCTGCGCGCTACCCGCGAGGGCCGCACCCTGGTGCCTTACCGTCAGCCCCCTTCCCAACCGATTGGTGACATCCATTCAGGCTATTGGGAAATTGCCAAAGACGGCATGTATGGCGTTGCCAATCGCCCTAACGGTACGGCCCACAAAAGCTTTGCCGATGCGCCTTACAAAATTGCCGCCAAATCAGGTACGGCTCAGGTCTTTGGCCTGAAAGAGAACGAAACCTATAACGCGCATAAAATCGCAGAACGCCTGCGTGACCATAAGCTGATGACCGCATTTGCGCCTTATGATAAACCGCGTGTTGCCGTGACGATGATTCTGGAAAACGGTGGGGCCGGACCGGCCGTGGGTACGGTAATGCGTCAGATACTGGATCACATAATGTTAGGTGACAATAATACTGTCCTGCCAGATGCGGCTCCTACACCGCCAGGCTATGAAGGTGAATAATCATGTCGATGAATGACAGCCCGCAGAAGCGGACAATCTGGATGCGCATGCACATTGATCCGCTCTTTATGCTGATTATCCTCGCGCTGCTGACCTTTAGCGCCATTGTTATCTGGAGTGCCAGCGGCCAGGACCCCGGCATGATGGAGCGTAAGCTGGGTCAGATCGCCATGGGATTGGTTATCATGCTGGTGCTGGCACAGGTTCCGCCCCGGGTGTATGAAGGCTGGGCCCCCTATTTGTATATTGTCTGCGTCATCCTGCTCGTTGCCGTGGATGCCTTTGGGCAAATCAGTAAAGGCGCACAGCGTTGGCTGGATTTGGGTTTTGTCCGCTTTCAGCCCTCTGAAATTGCCAAAATCGCGGTTCCCTTGATGGTGGCCCGCTTTATCAACCGCGACGTGTGCCCGCCGACGTTAAAAAACACCGCGATTGCGCTGGTGCTGATCTTTCTTCCTACCCTGTTAGTCGCGGCGCAGCCTGACCTTGGTACCTCTATTCTGGTGGCGGCATCGGGTTTGTTTGTGCTGTTCCTGTCCGGGATGAGCTGGAAACTGATTGGTATCGCCGTACTGCTGGTCGCAGCCTTTATTCCTATTCTGTGGTTCTTTCTGATGCATGATTATCAGCGAGACCGCGTGATGATGCTGCTCGATCCCGAGACCGATCCGCTTGGCGCGGGTTATCACATCATTCAGTCGAAAATTGCCATCGGCTCTGGCGGCTTGCGCGGTAAGGGCTGGTTGCATGGAACCCAGTCACAGCTTGAGTTCTTACCGGAACGCCATACCGACTTTATTTTTGCCGTGCTGGCAGAAGAGCTGGGACTGGTAGGCGTACTGGTGCTGCTGGTGCTGTATCTGCTGTTAATTATGCGCGGACTGATTGTGGCTGCCCGCGCACAGACGACCTTTGGCCGCGTGATGGCCGGGGGGTTAATGTTGATTTTATTCGTCTATGTTTTCGTTAACATTGGCATGGTTAGTGGTATCTTACCGGTGGTTGGCGTTCCGCTGCCGCTGGTCAGTTACGGCGGATCGGCGCTTATTGTACTTATGGCAGGATTTGGCATCGTCATGTCGATCCACACACACCGAAAAATGTTATCTAAAAGTGTTTAAGAGGTCGCAGATGCGTAAGGACTGGCTTGGCGTTGTATTGGCTTCATTGGTTTTAGCTGCATGTTCTACCCAGGAACCGCAACAACAAAGTGCGCCACCCCAGCCTGCCTATAACGGCCCGGTGGTTGAAATTCCTGGCGTTGAGCCTCGTTATGAGCCGGTCAATCCGTCGACCAATCAGGACTACAGCGTCAACGGTAAAAACTACCGCATCATTAAAAATCCGGCCAACTACAGCGAAGTGGGTCTGGCCACCTGGTACGGTGAAGAAGCGCAGGGTAATCGTACTGCGACGGGGGAAACCTTTGATCCCGATGCCCTGACCGCCGCCCACCCGACGCTTCCTCTGCCAAGCTATGTGCGCGTCACTAACCTGGCAAACGGGCGTCAGATTGTCGTGCGCGTTAACGATCGCGGCCCTTATACGCCGGGGCGCATTATCGATCTGTCTCGTGCCGCGGGTGACCGCCTGAACATCTCCAATAATTCCCGCGTGCGCGTTGATTACATCAGCGTCGCGCCAGACGGCACGCTCTCTGGTCCCGGCACCGTCGGCACCGTGGTCGCCAAACAGAGCTATGCCCTGCCTTCGCGTCCCGATTTGAACGGCCCGGTCATGAGCAGCCCACCCGTGATGAACGGTGGTGGTAGCCAGCCGATGATGAACGGTAGCAGCCAGCCAGTGATGAGCGGTGGCAGTCAGCAGCAGACAGCGCCGACGACTGAACCCGATGCGCAGGATGTCTCGCCGGTGAGCAATGCCACTCTGCAAAGTCATGATGCCATGGGCGCACCAGTGCAGAGCGGCGGTTTTCTGGGTGCTCCGCAGCCGTTAGCGAGCGGCGTGCTGGAAGGTAGCGAGCCTGCCGCCAGCGCACCTGCTGCAGCGGCTCCGGCAGCCGCTGCACCGATTGCGGCCAGTGCCGCGACCTCTCACCCGGCACCCGCGGCTCAGGGCGGATCATCGCTTTCAGGCTATGTGGTTCAGGTCAGTGCCATCAATGATGCTGCACGTGCCCGGCAGTTGCTCACCAGTCTGCGCCAGCGCTTCGGTGTCCCTGGTGCAGTGGAAAATGCAGGCAATGTCTACCGCGTACAACTTGGTGGTTATAAAACCCGTGCTGAAGCCGTTGCTTTACAGCAACGCCTGAGCAGTGAAGGCCAGAGCGCGGCCTTCGTGACCACAGCAGGCCGTTAACCGACAGAGATGCTCTGATTGGTAACGTCTGCTAACAACCCAGTCATTAAGTCGGATACCTGTAAATCAGGCATTTGTTATGATAAGTGACTTTTTTAAACCCTAAACCCATGGATGTTGTCGTCCCACACATGAACACGCTGAAACCTTCTCGTTTGTTAAAACGCCTGACAGTGGGATCACTGATCGCTTTCTCTCTCAGCCATGTTGCTATCGCTGATGATGTTAATCTCAAGACCATGATTCCGGGCGTACCGGACATTGATGCCGAAGCCTACGTTCTCATCGACTACAACTCGGGAAAAGTGCTGGCAGAGAAAAACGCGGATGCCCGTCGCGACCCAGCAAGCCTGACGAAGATGATGACCAGCTACGTTATCGGTCAGGCAGTGAAAGCCGGAAAGATCCATCAGGACGACATCGTTACTGTGGGTCAGGATGCGTGGGCAACCGGCAATCCGGTGTTCAAGGGTTCATCGTTAATGTTCCTGAAACCAGGCGACCGCGTACCGGTTTCTCAGCTCACCCGTGGCATCGTATTGCAGTCTGGTAACGATGCCTGCGTAGCGATGGCGGACTATGTCGCCGGCAGCCAGGATGCTTTTGTTGGCCTGATGAACAACTACGTCAAAGCGCTGGGTCTGCAAAACACCCATTTCCAGACGGTTCATGGTCTGGATGCGGAAGGACAATACAGCTCGGCACGTGACATGGCACTGATCGGCCAGGCGCTGATCCGTGATGTGCCGGAAGAGTACGCAGTTTATAAAGAGAAAGAGTTTACCTTTAACAATATCCGTCAGATGAACCGTAACGGTCTGCTGTGGGATACCAGTTTGACGGTCGATGGCATCAAAACCGGCCATACCGCGGCAGCAGGTTATAACCTGGTCGCCTCGGCGACAGAAGGCCAGATGCGTCTGATCTCAGCGGTGATGGGCGGTCATACCTATAAAGGCCGCGAAACCGAAAGTAAAAAGCTGCTGACCTGGGGCTTCCGCTTCTTTGAAACCGTCGCGCCGCTGAAAGCCGGAAAAGAGTTTGCTTCTGAACCGGTATGGTTTGGTAACAGCGATCGCGTACAGCTGGGCGTCGAGAAAGATGCTTATCTGACGATTCCGCGCGGCCGCATGAAAGATCTGAAAGCCAGCTATGTGCTGACCAATACTGAACTGCATGCACCGCTGAAGAAAAATCAGGTGGTAGGCAGTATCAATTTCCAGCTGGATGGCAAAACGATCGATCAGCGTCCTCTGGTGGTGCTGAACGAAGTTTCTGAAGGCGGTTTCTTCAGCCGTATCGTTGACTACATCAAACTGATGTTCCATCACTGGTTCGGTTAATGGCGCAGGGCGGTTGAAAAACCGCCACCTTGCCCCCATTACAGGTTAATATGATGCTCCCGCTTCGGCGGGAGCCTGTTTTTTATGTACCGGAGTGATTATGAAAACCAAACTGAATGAACTGCTCGAATTCCCGACCCCATTTACCTACAAAGTGATGGGGCTGGCACAGCCGGAGCTGGTTGATTTGGTGCTTGAGGTAGTGCAACGCCATGCACCCGGCGATTACAGCCCAGAAGTGAAACCCAGCAGTAAAGGTAACTATCACTCGGTCAACGTCACGATCAACGCCACCCATATCGAACAGGTTGAAACCCTGTATGAAGAACTGGGCAAAATCGAAATCGTGCGGATGGTGCTGTAACCTCCTCAAAAAAGGGTAAACGGGTCAGGCTGCGGATAACGCACTGACCCGTTTTTATTGGCTGGCGATATGCCAGCACCGATCCCACCCTCAATCTCTCTGCGCCGCGATAACCGCCTCATCGCGAAGGCGTTTAACTTCAGCGCCGCCAGCGTTATACTCAGCCTCTCGCCTTTTAACGGATACTCGTTTTGTCAGCTGACACGCTTCTTATTCGCCAGTTTGGTTTATGTGACTGGCAATCGACCTCAGACGCCATGCACCACTATACCGACCAGCGCACTGCCGAAAGCCGGGATGAAGTCTGGCTGGTTGAACATTACCCGGTATTTACTCAGGGCCAGGCAGGAAAAGCCGAGCACCTGCTGATGCCCGGCGATATTCCGGTGGTACAGAGCGACAGAGGCGGCCAGGTGACCTACCACGGCCCCGGACAACAGGTTATGTACGTACTGATTGATGTTAAACGCCGCAAAACCGGTGTGCGTCAGTTGGTTACCGCCTTAGAGGAAACCGTGATTGCCGTGCTGGCGCGCTTTGGCGTAGCTGCCCGAGCCCGTCCCGATGCGCCTGGCGTCTATGTGGGTGACGAGAAAATCTGCTCGCTGGGACTGCGTATTCGTAAGGGCTGTTCTTTTCACGGACTGGCGTTAAACGTGGCGATGGACTTGTCACCTTTTTTACGTATCAATCCTTGTGGCTATGCCGGAATGAACATGACGCAGTTGCAACACTTTCGGCCTGAGGTCACGCTCGCCGATGTCCGGCCGTTGCTGGCGGAGACGTTTGCCCAGCAGTTGGGTTATCAACAGGTCGAATGGCACACGGTTGAGACCACGGGCTGAGTTAACTGTGAATGCGTATTTACAAATATGTAACTTATCGGCTCTGTCTTTGGCTGCTTCCTGGTCGATGAGATGATATAATTTTTGCACTTTTTTCAAATAAAGTTGAAAGCCGCCTTCTCGGGTTGAGTGAGACAGCTTTCAAATCGCAATCCGACCGGAACCTGCTGATTTATGAGTAAACCAATTCAGATGGAACGCGGCGTCAAATATCGTGACGCAGACAAAATGGCGCTGATCCCGGTGAAAACCGTGGCCGTCGACCGGCAAGAGATTTTACGCAAGCCGGAGTGGATGAAAATCAAACTGCCTGCGGACTCCAGTCGTATTCAGGGCATAAAAGCGGCAATGCGTAAAAACGGACTCCACTCCGTTTGTGAAGAAGCCTCCTGCCCTAACCTTGCCGAATGTTTTAACCACGGTACGGCGACCTTTATGATCCTGGGCGCAATCTGTACCCGTCGCTGCCCGTTCTGCGATGTTGCACACGGTCGTCCTAACGCGCCTGATGCGAACGAGCCGGGTAAACTCGCCCAGACCATCGCCGATATGGCCCTGCGCTATGTCGTTATCACCTCGGTGGATCGTGACGATCTGCGTGATGGCGGCGCGCAGCATTTTGCCGACTGTATCACCGCTATCCGGGAAAAAAGCCCCAGCATTAAAATTGAAACCCTGGTGCCTGACTTCCGTGGTCGTATGGATCGTGCGCTTGAGATTCTGACTGCAACCCCGCCGGATGTGTTTAACCACAACCTTGAAAACGTGCCGCGCGTGTATCGCCAGGTGCGCCCGGGCGCAAACTATGAATGGTCGCTGAAACTGCTGGAGCGCTTTAAAGAAGCCCATCCAGAAGTGCCGACGAAATCCGGTTTGATGGTAGGTCTGGGTGAAACCAACGCTGAAATCGTTGAGGTGATGCGCGACCTGCGTCGTCACGGTGTGACGATGTTAACGCTGGGTCAGTATCTGCAGCCCAGCCGTCACCATCTGCCCGTTCAGCGCTATGTCAGTCCAGCGGAATTTGATGAGATGAAAGAAGAGGCGATGGCGATGGGCTTTACCCATGCGGCCTGTGGTCCTTTTGTCCGCTCGTCTTACCACGCCGATATGCAGGCAAAAGGCCTGGAAGTCAAATAGCGTTCGCTCAACCGCCGTCATCAAAAAACAAAAAACCAGATTGTCCGCAATCTGGTTTTTTTTACTGCGGTCAGAAATAAAAATTAACACTTTTCTAAAACTGACGTGGCATTAGTCTTTGTGAGAAACGCGTTCTGCAGGTGTTTCTTCCGCTGTGGTGCGTGCTGCACTGGAATCTTCGTCTTTCATGGCCTTTTTAAAGCCTTTGATTGCAGAACCCAGATCGCCACCCAGAGAACGTAACTTATTGGTGCCGAAAAGCAGTACGATAAGCGCACCGATAATCAGCAGCTTGGCAATACTGATACCTTCCATATTTAACCTTTATAATCTGGCGAATAACGGTAACCCCTATTTAGGCGCAGTTTAGCCCTAACCTCAAGCGTAATCTGTAACAGAGTAAGATCGCAGTTGCCCTCCTTCAGTTCCCAGGCCCCGTCCTGCCGAATAACGCTTAGCGCGACGCATCCAGTTCAGGCCGACTAAACCGGCGGTTATCCAGCACCGGTAACATTGCGCGTGCCGTGGCGATTCTTTGCGGGTCAAGCTCGGCGAAGATTAGTGCGTGAGATTCGGCCGCACGGCTTATCGGCACACCCAGCGGATCAACCACCATGCTGTTGCCAATATTACGCGTCCCGCACTCTCCGACGGCGACCACATAACAGGTATTTTCCAGCGCACGCGTGCGGGTAAGTAAATCCCAGTGCATCTCTTTTAACGGCCCTTTGACCCAGGCTGAAGGTAAGACCAGCACGTCGGCACCATCCAGCACAAGCCGCCGTGCCAGCTCAGGGAAACGCACATCGTAACAGGTCATCAGCCCTACTTTCATGCCCGCCACGTCCACCAGAGGTGGAACCTGTTCACCCGCTTCAACTCGCGTTGATTCCTGCATGGCAAAAGCATCATAGAGATGCAGCTTGCGATACTCTGCCACGAGCTTCCCGTCGCGAATCACCACCAGCACGTTGAAGACTTTATGGCTATTACCTGGCACATGCATTCCCAGGACCGTCGTCAGTCTGGTGCCCTTACTGGCGACCAGCAATTGCGACAGGAATGGTCCATCCAGCGGCTGTGCGGCTTCCAGAATTAAATCGGGGTTTGTGATGTCACTGGCCAGCACCGCCTCAGGCAGGACTAACAGGTCGGCATCAGCACGGCTGGCCTGATCCATCATGCTCAGGCAGGTTGTGGCGTTTTCCTGCCATTCACGCTTAACCGCAAATTGCCCTAGCGCGACTTTCATTATCCCTTCTCCAGCGACGCCGTGTCGCTCTGTGAGCCGAATGGTGAGCCTGTCATCTTACAGAGGCTGTAATGCTTTCACATGATAGCGTGGCGATTCAACATAACCTTCACGGCCATAAAACTGGTTTGCTTTGAGGCGCGAGGCATGACAGTGCACTTCCATGCGATCACAGCCGTGCTGAGCCGCCAGCGCTTCTGCGTGCTGCAGGAGTTTCTGTCCGACGCCTTTGCTACGCTCACCTTCGGCAATGCACACGTAGCTGATGCGAGCAAAATCACCCGCCAGCGCCAGCTGAGGAATAAAATGGAGAGAGATAAATCCCAGCACCTGATTGCCGTGCTCTGCAACCAGCAGCTTCTCATTCGGATCGGTCATCAGTTGAGCAAGACGTTGCTCAATAAAATGCTCTGTACCGCCATAACCAAGTTCACTTAACAACGCGCTCAACACGAAGCTGTCCTTCGCCTGAGCTGGACGAATATTCATCCTGTCACCTCTTTATCTGCGATGCGGAGAGTCAGTTATAACCCGAGACGCCGTAAAATGCTGCTCCTGCGAGTTGTTATGATTATGTTACGGGGATTATCTGTGACTCGCTCCGCAGTTTGTCAGTCGTTGTGGCGCTGCAGAATGGGCCTGAGTCCGATGTAGCAGTAGAACCAGGTGCGGCCCGGGTTAACGCGAGAACGTGATGATGCGAGGGAAAGTGCAGTGGGATAAAGGTAAAACCATTGTGTAAGTGTTCCGCATAAAGCCGGGCTGAAAACCAACGGTGTGGTTACGTGCAGCCATAAAAAAACCCGCCAGAAGGCGGGTTTTTAGAATTCTGACTGTTAACTTACAGACTGATAACGTTAGCAGCAGATGGGCCTTTTGCGCCGTCAGTGATTTCAAACTCTACACGCTGACCTTCAGCCAGAGTTTTGAAGCCATTGCTCTGGATCGCAGAGAAATGTACGAATACATCTTTGCTGCCATCTTCAGGAGTAATGAAACCGAATCCTTTAGATTCATTAAACCACTTAACGTTACCTTTAATCTTAGACATCTATATTACCTTTACATGAAAAATGGACACTAAACTGTGTCGCCATCTAGTACAGCAATTGCTGAGGGTTTTGTCCAGCCTGAATTGATGAAAAAGTGATAAATATCGCTATTATTTTCCCTTTAGTGACTTATTCAGGGGTTCTGAGGCTTAAAACTGCCAGCGCAGCCAGGCAAAATACACGTTACCGTTGTTGTAAGTGCCTGGAATATAAGTCATTTGAAAATTAACCGGCCCATAACCTACTGATGCTAACGGCAATAATGCCGGCACAGGATAGTATCCCCAGTTATTCCTCGCCGTGATGCCAGCGGTAAAGCCCAAACCATAGTGAAAATTCTGATCCGACAGTGGCCGCCAGGTTGCTTCCCAGCCATAGCCGCCAAAGGGTTCCCACTTGTTAAAGGAATCTTTAAACGCCATCAGGTAAAGGCCGTGCCAGTTACCTTTCTCATCGTAACGTGAAACCCCACCACCCGCTCCCCAGGGACGTTCGTTATATCTGTGGATATGCTCATCATCATACGTCCAGCGGTTATGCCAGGTGATGGCGGGCACATAAACATCAATGGAGTCAGGCTGTTGCCAGGTTTGCTGGACATTATCAGTGAAAGTGTCCCAGCCCGATTTTATCTGCTGGGTGAGCATGGCCGCCTGGAGAGAAAATGAAAAAAATAGCGCCAGTAAGGGCGCTGATAAGCGTGCGATAAAAGACCTGTTCACTTCGGTATTACCTTTATTGTATTGGCTAAATCCAGCGTTCCATACTGCAAACAACAACGTAAAAACCCGCCTGCAGCAGAGAGAGCGAAACCCTTCTGGAGTCTGTTCGGCATGTCGTTATGCTTAACGAGCTAAAGCGTGAGGGATTTTAAAACAGGGAAGATGAACCAGAGCCAAACAACCAGCACTTGCCATATTCTCGCTAAATGAGGTGATTATCCTGCCTTTATTAAACGCCACCAGTTGCGCGCTGTGCCCGCTAAAAAACAAAAAACGGGCGCAATCGGCGCACGAATAAACGCCGTTTAATCACTCGATTAATAAAGAAATAATTAATAGTTTTTGATGTAAATTATTAGATCAGGGACGAACCTGTGTAGACGCGGCTGACGAGCAAAGACGCCAGAGAGATAGCGATGAAGGTAGAACTTACAGGCTTACAGGCTTACAGGCTTACAGGCTTACAGGCTTACAGGCTTACAGGCTTACAGGCTTACAGGCTTACAGGCTTACAGGGAAGAGAATAAATAGCGCGGGTTGATGCGACAAGGGTGGTCAGAAAGGATTTGGGCACCGTTGAGGTGCCCATAGAATCAGAAAATCAGTTTAAATACCCCTGTCAGGGTCAGTAGTCCCACGATAAAAATAATGGCGATAATCCACAGAATTATTTTCATTTCCTCTCCCTTACCTAAAAAAACATTCCCATAACAGTATAGGCAAGATTTGAGGCTGTGCTTTTTGCTTATTGCGATCTCATCCATCGAAGCAACATTCAGCTTTAATGGTTATTTTCTGTGAGAAGCATCGCATAGCAGGTTTTTACCTGCCTTGCCGCTTCGTTTTGCGGATTAATCCTGGCTAAAATTTATGCGGACAGGACAGCTCGACGGTTTTGACACTAAAAATGCAAAGCAGGGAGAGACCTTATGAGTAGCATAAATACCAGTATGGGCCGCTATAGCCTCAAGGCAAAATACAGCGGTGATCAAATCAAAGGTTTTTTCGCCATCAATGATGAAGGCGGCACGCAACTCACCCGACAGGAGTTTGCGGTGCACTATCTTGACGATGTCGTTAATAACGTGATTTATCCGGTGACCGGCGGTAACCGTGAAATTGCCCGCGCATTGCGAGAACAGATGGTAAAAGCGGGATTTGAAGATTCAGATTAACAGTACGGGCCGCCGGTCCTGCGCGGCCCTACTGCTTTATGCAGGCACCTTACACCACGTAGGAAAGCAGTAAGCATCCCACCAAACCACATACCGAAATAATGGTTTCCAGTGCCGACCATGACCGAATAGTTTCGCCAATCGTCAGGTTAAAATACTCTTTAAACAACCAGAAACCGGGGTCATTAACGTGTGAAAAAATCACGCTGCCAGAACCCACAGCGATCACCATTAACTCCGGGCTCGCCCCGCTGGTTGCAATTAACGGAGCCACAATCCCCCCTGCGGTAATCGCCGCCACGGTTGCAGAACCCAGGGCAATGCGCAGCACGGCAGCAATAGACCAGGCCATAAACAGCGGAGACAGATTGGTGGCATGCATCATATTGGCAATGTATTTATCCACGCCGCTGTCTACCAGAACCTGCTTGAAGGCACCGCCGCCACCGATAATCAGCAGCATCATCGCGATAATTTTGATGGAGTCGCTTAGCGTATCCATCACCTGTTCCATGCTGCGTCCACGGTTCAGACCAAAAGTGAAAATCGCAATCAGCACGGCAATCAGCGTCGCCATAATGGGATCGCCAAAGAACTCGGCATAAGGCAACAACGCATGGCCTTTGGGCAGCACCATTTCGGCTACCGCACGCAGCGCCATCAGGACGACGGGAACAAGGGATGTCCAGACGCTGACGCCAAAGCTGGGCATTTCCGCTTCGCTAAACGTTTTGGGGTTATAAAGCCCTTCTGGAATAGGTTTATCAATCCCTTTCAGGAAACGTGCATAGACTGGCCCGGCGAGAATCACCGTTGGGATGCCCAGTAAGGTTCCAAACAGCAGTGTTTTGCCCATATCGGCATTAAACAGCGTGGCAATTGCCGTGGGGCCGGGATGAGGCGGGAGAAAACCATGGGTCACGGACAATGCCGCCGCCATAGGAACGCCGACAAACAGCAGCGGTACGCGTGCCGATGCGGCAACGCTGAAGACCAGCGGCAGCATCAAGACAAAGCCCACTTCATAGAACAGGGCAAAACCCACAATAAATCCGGTCAGCACCAGTGCCCATTGGATGTGCCTTGTGCCGAACTTGTCGATCAGCGTGGTCGCGATACGTTGTGCGCCACCGCAGTCGGCCAGTAACTTACCGAGCATTGCGCCAAAGCCCATAATCAGCGCCAGGCCGCCCAGCGTCCCACCGACGCCATTTTTAATCGAAAGAATCACTTTGTTGACCGGCATGCCCTGCATGACGCCAACTGCCAGGGCGACTAAAATCAGCGCGATAAAGCCATTGAGTTTAAAGCGAATCATCAGCAGTAACAGTAATGCCACGCCAATCGCCACATAGAGTAATGGCATAATTTTTCTCCACCTGATGCCCTGAATAGTTTCAGTGCCGCTTTGTTATCGTGGTCCCTGAGGACATGTAAAACCGGGGTTCTGCAAGAGTCGTAACATTTTGACAACCCCTGTTACCGATAACATGTTAAGGGTAACATCCTGGTTAAAGCATCACCCCACCGTGGATGAATTTGCGTTTTGCGAAGGCGATCAACTTTTCCTCTCTACGGAATAAGAAAGTTTCGCGGGGCCGATCGCCGGCTTTTGGTTACACTCAGATTTTAGCGAAGATATAAAAGGATGCGCTGGTGAGTGAGAATCTGAGTGAGCTGTACAGCAATCAACAAACCTTTTTTGGCCGGGGAAGCCTCAATAAGCTGATTCCCCTGCTGGCTGCCCAACCCCAGGCTACCCTGCTCTTTTGCGGTCGTTCATTTTTACAGGGCGAAGCTTACGCCCGGCTCAAATCCACGCTCAACGATCATATTGTCGGTTATGAGATTGTGAATAACGAAGCCTCACCCGACGATATTGATGCCTGGGTCGCGCGCTGGCGTGGTCATGTTGACAGAGTCGTGGCGGTGGGCGGTGGCAGCGTTCTGGATGCCGCTAAGGCTTTTAGCGCCATGATTCAGCATCCGTTACCGACGGCACGCTATCTGGAAAAGGTCGGGGATACGGCGGTCAGTGCCATCACATTGCCCCTGATTGCGGTCCCTACCACAGCGGGCACCGGCAGTGAAGTTACGCAAAACGCCGTCGTTACGGATCAGCGGGATATTCAGATCAAAGCGTCGCTGCGTCATCCGGTATTTGTGCCGCAGGTCGCCATCCTCGATCCCGATTTGCTGAAAGGCGCCCCCGACAAGGTGCTGGCTACCTGCGGAATCGACGCATTTACCCACCTGTTCGAAGCCTATTTGTCCAACAAGGGCAACCTCTTCACCCGCCAGTTAGCCCTCACCGGATTGCGTCAGTTCATTCAGGGCTGGCCTGCGCAAAATCAGCAAGATGAGGCTGGCGATCGCGCGCGTGAGGCGATGATGATGGCGTCCTGGCTGGGCGGGATCAGCCTGAGCAGCGCGGGGCTGGGCGTCATTCACGGGATTGCGGGCGAACTGGGCGCGATTAAGCCCTTCCACCACGGCGAAGTATGCGGAAGACTGCTCTTTACGTTTCTGGATCATCTGGCAGACAGTCAGCACCCGCAACAGTGTCAGTTGATGGCCGACATGCATCAACAGCTTTTTGACGCGCACACCGATTCTCCGGCGCACTACCTGAAAGCCTGGCTACAGCGCTCAGCCATTACGGCTTTCTGGCAGGACGGTCCAGCGCTCAGCCCGTCAGACATCGACTGGGTACTGGCCCGGGCTAACAGTAAAAACAGCCTGGTGAGTTACAGCAAAGATGAAATGCGCGACATGATGGTTCGTGCCTGGCCGGTTAGCGCATAGTCCTTATGCGGGCTTATCTACCGCCCGCACAGTTGACTCTCGGCATTTGTAGCCTGGTGCCCGTCACTATGCCTGTGTAAAGGGCGGTTCGCCTGCCAGCATCTGCTCAATGACCTGTAACACACCTTCATCATTGTTGGCAGGTGCCAGGAAACGCGCGGTCTCTTTTACCCGCTGCGGGGCATTGCTCATAGCGAAACTGAAGCCGGACTGCTCCAGCATCTCCAGATCGTTGCCGCCGTCACCGAATGCCAGTACCCGATCGTGAGAAATGCCCCAGCGCTGCGCCAGCAGGTTCAGGCCGTTTGCTTTGTGCTGACCGGGAACGATTAAATCTACCGAACCGTGACCGCTGGAAGTGGCCGCCGCCGCGCCTTGATGCAGGCGCTGAATATCTGCCATCAGGGGTTCCACATAATCGTCTGACAGATTAAGCGCAAACTTAAGTATCTTGTCCCCGGCAACCTCATCAAGAGAACGAATGGGGCGGAGGCGATGGCAATAATGCCGCATCTTAACCAGCCACTTCTCATCCATTCCTTCAAAATAATAGGCGCTGTCACGCCCGCAAAGCAGATAGCGCAGGTCGGGATAGTGACCATTCTTTAACGTATCCAGCACCGCATCTATGTCATCACGCGTAAACGCGCCACAGAACAGCTCCTCATCACGATCAATAATTAATGCGCCGTTTTCTGCCACAAAGGCGATCTCGCTGGCGATTTCAGGAAAAAACGATCGGAGTTGGTGATACTGGTTACCACTGGCAACGACAAACTTGATATTTCGCTGAGTGAGCTGGTGGTAACAGGCGAGGAAACGCGAGCGGTTGTACTGTTTTTTGTCATCCAGAAATGTGCCATCCATATCAACAGCCACCATCTTAACCGTGGTCATCAGAACTCCTTAGCCGGTAAACGTTCAGAATTTACTGTCAGAATAGCCTGGTAACGGGCAACAGGGTGCACAAAAAAAAGGGATGGCCGATGCCATCCCTGTGTCTCTACTGAAAGGCGTTATTCAGTATCAGTGAGGTAATAATGCCGGTTGCGGCGGCAATCAGCACGTAGTTACCGTCAATGTCGGCCCAGTGCTGGCCTGGAGGCGGTTCTCTCAGGCCGCGCTCACGCCAGTCGTCAATACGGTAATCCTCGCCACAATATTCCCGTGGAGCCGGGCCGCCACGGCGGAACTCATGACCACGCCAGGCAAAACGATCCGGGTGATAATCACGGCGCACATCGGGCGGTGGCGGTCCGCCTGGGCCTGGCCGACGGCCGGGAGGCCCATCGCGATCGAGGCCGGGCGGGCCGTCGCCGTCGGGACCGCGACCGGGGTGATGCCACGGCCCGTCGGGTCCACCTGGGCCGCCTGGCCCTTGTGCCAGAGCGGAGCTGCTGTACATCGTGCTGTATGCTAAAAGGGCGATAATCAAACCAGATTTTATTTTTTTCATGGTACTGCCTCCAGTGGTAACGGCGCTTACGCACCGTTACCACTACTATTGTCTCGGCAGAAAAAAATAAGAATCACCAAAACTCTTAAAAGTCAGCGCCTCTAAACCAGCGCGGTCTGGCCTTCATCCTTTCGTCAGGCATGCAGTAAGCGTGAAACAGAGATACCGTATTGATCTGCGGGTATTAAGGAAATCAGGGCAGGTGTGACATAAAAGCCAATAAAAAATAAAGCCCCGATCCGCAGATCGGGAAGTCGTCTTTAAAACCAGTTAACTGGAAAATGCCCCTTAATATGCATCAGGGAAAAGCAAAGCAGACAACACCACATCACCAGTGTCGCGATGAAATAATAACGCTGCGTTAGTGACAGTTCGATGAAAAATGGCACGCTTATTTTTAACAAGGCGCTTTATCGTTAAGAAAAATAACCCAGTGCAGATGACTGACAGACAAGCTAAAGCGGTTAATACCGTGGTCTGCGCCATCAAGGTCAGGCGTCATTCGCGCCTGACCTTGATGAGAATTACGGGTAACTCAACAGCACAGGCGCGTCCGGTAATTTTGTAAACTGCCGGACGATCTGATGGTAATCCGCAACCGGATCGAGCTGACTAAACTGTTTTGGGTAGAGGTCTTTGGCCAGAATCTCCATCCCGATAATGTTGTAAGGATGGTTATAAAAGTGGTGATAAATACCGTACGTGCGTCCCTGTTTGACCGGCTCTATTTGCGACAAGCCGGTGCGCTTTAATAAAGTCGTAAAGGTTGCCGCCACGTCTTTCCTGTCCGCCCCGTAACCAAATGGCAGCACATTGCTGTTTGGACGTTTTGAGCCGGTCATGATGTAAACATCCGGTTTCATGGCGATGATTTTTTCCAGGGAAACAAAGCCAGCGTTACCCGGCAGCAACGCTGATCCGATATTTTTGCCGCCTACCGCTTCAACCAGTCCACCCCAACCGCTGTGGCTATGGGTAAAGCAGCAACTGTCGCTGTTACCGGCTATCGGCTCAATAAAAACGGTGGGTTTGGTTTTTACCTGGTCAATGCCCTTCTGCAGGTTCTGCCAGTGCTGCTGATAAAAATCGGTGTAAGCCTTCGCCTCGGCTTCGCGGTTCAGCACTTTACCCAGCAGGGTAATCCCGGGCACGGTGTTTTCTTTAGGATGCAGTTCGTAGTCAACAAACACGACCGGGATATTCAGGCTTTTGAGCGTGGTCAGAACACCAGACTGCATAAGAGCAGGTTTAGCACGTAACTGCGCAATCATCATGTCCGGTTTTTTAGCCAGTACGCTTTCAAGATTCACCTGCCCCTGATCGTTGAACCCCATATCCACAATGTTTTCAGCCTGTGGCCAGGTTTTCTTCAGAAGCGCCCAGGTTTGCGTGTCCTGTTTTTTGGGCAGGTTGTTCCATGCCACAACACGTTTAAAAGGATCATTACGATCCAGCAGCGCCAGTGCCATGATATCTCGCCCATCCTGTAAAATGATGTGCTGAGGCTCTTTCTGCAGCGTAATAGTCTGCCCATCCACATCCGTGACGGTCAGAGGATAGGTGGTCGCCGAGCAAACCGCTGACGCCAGCAACGTTGCTGCAAAAATACCGAATTTCATGTTTGTTAACCCTGTTAAGAAATAAGAATTATTCTCGTTAACTTTAACATGCTAATTCGTAACAAATATAAACCTTTGTTTAATGAATACGTCTGAGCCCTCGCCTCAGCTTGAGACCGCCCCGGCTAAAGACAGGACGGCGCGCCGGAAGCCTCGACGATCAGGCCTTGAGGAGCGAATAAAAAATAGCAGAAATGGCAATCAGGCCCGCGACCATCACAATTCTGGTGCCTGGCATGATGCCAACCCAGGCGACGCTGTCAGCGAAACGGGCGGGATGTCCCGCCCGTTTTTTTATCAGTGTGACTTAGCCTGTGCGTAGGCCGCGTCCAGATCCAGTCGCTGCCAGAACGCCTGGTCCGCCCCCGGTCCACCCAGTGGATAACCGGCGGATAATGCACTTTTCACCATCAGCTCACGTCGCTGCTTTACTGACAGATGCGGCAAAGCCGTTTCCAGCAATACTTCTGCGCCATCCGGCACCGTGAATCTGGCTTTGTTGTCTGCCAGCTTCGGCAGGTTATAGCTCATCGTGAAGCGATAAAACGGCTTCATGCTGCCTGTGCCGTAGGGATCATCACGACCGGCGGGTTTTGCGCACGCCGCTACGGTTGTTCCACACTCTTTTTCCAGCGCGCTGCGCAGTTGCTGGCGGGCATCATTGAATAACGCGCGATAAGCGGCATCGTTCAGATAATGTGCAACGTTATATTGCGCCACAATGCGTGAACCCATTACATCGAGCGGATAGTGCACACCCAGAACCAGTCGCGAATAGCCGTAGCGTGCGCCGCGCTGGAGTAAGGCTTCAAACCGCTCCGGGACCATCTCGGCTAACAACAACGCATCGGTATAGCCCGTATTGGTGTGTCCGCTGGGGAACGAGCCGCCATCGGCCGTGTAGGGATGATTGTCTTTGATCACCGTATCATCCGGCACCAGATGAATCGTATTGCCTGTATGCAGGAAAGGACGCGGATAGTTAAAATGTTTTTTCGCCGCGCCGGTGCTGACTTCACTGGCTTTGATCAGGGCCGCCGCCTTGTTAATCTCGCCTTTATCATAGGCCGCCAGAAAGGCTTTACCTAAACGAGGTCCCAATGCGTCGGCAAGGAAATAGAGGTAGCTGATTCCTTCTGCGTCTGCCAGCGCCTGATGGCGTTCGCCCTGGGTCGCATTGAGGTTGATTGATGTGACCGTGGCCCGATTGGCTTCCAGAACCTTATCCGGCAGCGTGCTAAATCCTGATAACAGCGCAATGCCCGCCTTCTGCAACGCATCACTCTGGAAATCATAACCACTGGCTTTTAGCCACTGATAGTCGGCAATGCTGTCACTCTGCTTAGCCTGCTTAAGCTGATCGCGACTGAGCGCTGGCGCGCCCTTTTGTATCGCCGCCCGCTCTGCGGTCAGCGCCTGTAATTCAAGTGCGTTAAATGCCGGACTGGACGATCCCTGTGACGTTTGATTCGCCAGTGCACTGGCCTCGGACAACGTCATTGCCTGTGCCTGTTGCGCCACCAGCAGTGCTACCGCAATCAGGGTGAATTTCATTTTCATTATTATTCCTTTGGTCTCTGATTATCTCTGATCTTGCCGGATTTCACGCTAGCATTGCCCTATGACAGTTTTATTTCAGCCGTTCCGCCAGGGGTTTACTCTGGGTTTACTTTATTCCCCAAATAAACCGCCGATCGTTGGCGGCAAAAACGGCCGAACCCGCTACGCTAAGGTAGGACTGGCAGATGTTATCAACAGATAACAAGGTATTACCTGACTGTGGTATTAAAGGGCCTGCTTATGGCATCGGGCGCTTTGCCGCAGAAATGCCGTCTGGCGATGATTAAAAACAGAATTGATCGTTGATTACCGATGCAACATTCATACACTCTCGGGTTGCGAATGCCCGCATCGGCATGCGTGCTTATCAAGGGATGTTTACATGAGGTTATCCAATGCGCTTTAAAGGACTTACTGTCGGGTTTTTCCTTCTGATTTTGGCAATGACTACCGTTGCCTTTTTCGAGGTATTATCGCCCTACTTCTCTGCCATTTTGTGGGCAGCGGTGCTGGCTGTGATCTTCCATCCGCTTAAAACGTTTTTGCGTGGCAAGCTGGGCGATCGTAACGGTCTTGCCGCGCTGCTGACGCTGTTTTGCATCTGCCTCATCGTCTTTACCCCATTAGCGATCATCGCCTCATCGATGGTGGTGGAGGTGAACACGGTTTATCACAAACTGCAGACCAACTCCGCCCAGTTCCCTGTCGTCTTCGCCGATCTGTTACAGCATTTGCCGGGCTGGGCCAAACACTACCTGGCTGAAAATAACCTGGACAATGCCACGCAGATTCAGCAAAAGCTGTCGGCATTTGCCCTTAAAGGTGGTCAGTACCTGGCGGGCAGCGCGTTTATCATCGGTAAAGGCACGTTCAGCTTTACCGTTGGCTTCGGTATCATGCTTTACCTGCTGTTCTTCCTGCTGAAGGATGGTTCCTATCTGGTGCATCTGATTCTGGAAGCGCTACCGCTGTCCACCTACGTTAAACATCATCTGTTTATGAAGTTTGCCGCCGTATCGCGTGCAACCGTCAAAGGTACGGTGGTCGTTGGCGTGGTACAGGGGATTCTGGGCGGTCTGGCCTTCTGGTTTACCGGCATTGACGGCAGTCTGCTGTGGGGTGCATTGATGGGCTTCCTGTCACTGGTTCCTGCCGTTGGTTCCGCCATCATCTGGGTGCCGGCCACGATCTTCTTCTTTGCCACCGGTGCACTGTGGAAGGGCTTGTTCCTCGTCGGCTTCTTTGTGGTGATTGTCGGCCTGGTGGATAACATCCTGCGCCCGTTGCTGGTGGGCAAAGACACCAAAATGCCCGACTACATGATTTTGATTACGACGCTGGGCGGCATGGAAATCTATGGGATCAATGGCTTTGTGATTGGTCCGGTGATTGCCGCCCTGTTTATTGCCTGCTGGAATCTGCTGTCCGGACGCGATAACCGTGAAAACATCGAAGAGATCGATGAAGAGTTTATCGAAGAAGGGAAAAAGCAGTCTGATACCGCACAACAGGACGCGGCAGATGCAGAAACCGCGAAGGCTGAGTCATTAAGTGCGAAAACGGAAGCCGCAAAGGCCAGGTCATCAGGGCCGAAAACGCTGCCGGCCCAGCCAGAATAAAAACAGGTCATAAAAAAACCCACCAACGGTGGGTTTTTTCATAGTAAAGCGGCTTAGTTAGTCGCTTTATTTTTCAGGTCTTCAGCACCCTGCTTGGTTTTATCCCAGCCTTTCTCGGTGCCTTCTTTCGTTTTGTGCCAGCCTTTCTGGGTGCTTTCAGAGATTTTGCTGGAGGTCGAGTTACTCTTACCTTCCGCAGCGTGCTCAGATTTCAGCTTCAGCTCTTCGCCTTTGTGCTCGGTCTGATGCAGTTTTTCTTTCGCGGTATCTGCGCCTTTATGCGCTTCAGCGACAGTTTCATCCGTTGTGGTAGCAGCGAAAACTGGCGAGGCCAGTAAAACAGCAGACAGTGCAATAATTGCTTTCTTCATCGTAATTCCCTCTTGTGTGAAATTTGTCGTCTTACGTGATTATCCTGGCACAGGAGACCAAAGAACGATTTAAGAATAGACCTGAAATGAAATATGGCTAACCTGACTGGTTAAAAGTCCATCAGCCAGATAATCTTTTTCTACCACAAATCCAGTTGCGGGCTGTCCGGCAAACACGATGTTGTGTTTGCCCTGGTTTTGCGCGCACGCGGTGCCGGAGCAGGTTGCGTCATGGCCCTGTGTATCCAGTGCATGATCACCGCCACCACGTAAGCCTGCTGCTTATCGTCCAGCGCCTGATGCTGGGCAATACCGTGCCATTTCGCCAGACAGCCACGGCAGCAGGTCGCTGTGGCATGCTGAGCGATAAAAACCGGATGCCCGCGCATCGGCGTTTGCTTGCCGTCGTTCTGGGGAGCCATGGCAGACAGCCGTTGCTGAACAAACGCAGCCGCATGCGCCGCCACATCGGCTTCGCCCTTTGTCAGGCAGTAATCATATTCATTCCGCCCCAGACGGAAGCTCTGACGGAAAGGGGATTGGGCTAATCGCTGAAAAAGCGCGTCGAAAGTTTTCATCACAGGCTCATCGACCAGATCAGCTTTTTCTGCCTGACAGATAGCGAACGCCCCGATCACCAAACGTCTCGCGGTGCGGCTGCCCTGCCTGCAGATGAAAGACATCGCCTTCCCGATAGGTGGCAGCCTGATTTTCTGTGTACAGGGTGATATCACCACTCAGGATCAGTGCCATTGCCTCAAATGGATGCTCATGGTGATCCAGTTCGCTGTTTGCCCCCCGCTCTACCATCACCGGCTCTGCAAAGCCTTTTTCTGCCAACAGGCTTCTAAATTGTTGTTCTGTCATCGTTGCTCCCATGAGTCGTGCCGTTTCTGGCAGTGTAGACAACCTCGACCCAGTTTGTCAGGTTCCCCGGCCGTCCTGCACTTACGTAAAGTAGCGCAAGCAAGGTTGTAACGAATAATCCCGCATGTTTACTTTCTGGTTACTTCATCATTATTACTTCATCAAAAAATGGACGAAGCATGTCGCAAAGGGTAAAGACAGCGTTACTTTTGATCAACCAACGCTCACGTAAAGGTCGTATTGATGCCACGCGCGCCACGCAGTTGCTGCAGCAATCCGGTTTTACCCTGCTGCAACCCGATCCTGACGACAGCCGCAGCTACACCGAGCTTATCATCGCGTATGCCCATCGTGTTGAGCTGGTGATCGTCGGCGGGGGCGACGGCACATTAAATGCCGCAGCTTCAGGCCTGTTGCAAACCGGTTTACCTCTGGGCATTTTACCCCTGGGCACCGCCAACGATTTTGCCCGTACGCTCGGGATTCCGCCTCAACTGGAGCAGGCTGTCAGCATCATTAGCCAGGGACATACCCGTTTTGTTGACCTGGGCGAGGTAAACGATCACCTGTTCCTGAACGTATCCAGCATTGGTTTCTCGGCGGAGCTGGCGCGCAATCTCACCGCCCAGGCCAAAAAGCGTTGGGGCGTTCTGGGCTATGCCTTTGCCGCACTGCGTATTCTGCGGCAAAGCCGGCCCTTTAGGGCGACCTTACATCATGAGGGAGAGGCTATCGCGATCAAAACCGTGCAGGTTTCAGTTGGCAACGGCCGTTTCTATGGCGGCGGCATGACCGTTGAGCAAAGCGCGGCGCCGGATGACGGGCTACTGGATGTTTACAGCCTTGAACTGAAAAGAAGCTGGCATTTGCTGGCGCTGTTCCCCGCTCTGCGTCGCGGGACACATGGCCGCTGGCGTAACGTTCGCGCCTTTAGCACCACCGCACTAACGCTGCATACACGCCGTCCGCACTCTATTAATGCCGATGGCGAGATTATTGGGCAAACGCCTGCCCACTTTCGCCTTATCAATAATGCGCTTAAGGTGCTGGCTCCCGAACACCGGCATCCTTAACGGGCCACATCAGCAGGCTGAGGCTTGAGCATGGCGGACAGCGCCAGGCTCATCAGCCCCAGACCGATCAGCACCAGAAAATAGTAGTTCAGCGCATGCCAGAGCCAGATGCCCGCCACGCCGCCCGCCAGAAAAGCAAGAATAGTGTAGGTATGCAGCCGCAGGCGCTCCAGATAGAGCGGCGCATCTTTGGGGGATTCTTTGCGCCGTAGCACATCGAACAGCATGGCGAGTTCGATACCGATATCTGTGGAGGTGCCGGACACGTGCGTAGTTCTGACGCGCGCATTGGAGATGCGCGTGACGACCGCATTTTGAAGCCCCATCAAAAAACTCAGGCTCAGGATAAGCAGGACGCCTGATGCGGCAATGGGGAAGCGGGCTTCAATCACGCCCAGCGCCACCAACGCAATGCCCTCAATCAGGATATTCACCGCGTAAATCGTGCGAATTTTGCGTCTGCGCCCGGCATTGATAATCATTGTGGAAACGAGCGCCCCCACAATGAACATACAAAGGATAAACAGGAAAAAGAGGCCGCTGTGGAGGTTTGCCTTCGCCAGAAAATCGGACAGCGAAGAGACATTGCCGGTCATATTGGCGGAAAAGAATCCCACAATTTCAAATGCTGCGGTGTTTAACGCGCCCGCCACGGCGGCAAGGGTGCAGGCGAGACGGCTGTCAGCGATATACGTCCGTTCGGTTTCCGTGCTGATTAGCATAATGCCCACTCTGCAAGACAATCCACTTTGGTTCGCCGATTTTACGCCAGTCGCCGGTGGTCGGGAAGAAACGGCAGGACAATTTTTTTAGGCGGTTTGGGTGAGGTGAGCGAGAGCTAAGGGCGACTATGTCATCACCACTGCCAGCCTGCCTTGTTTTACGGGCACCCGCTCTGGCTGGTGCGCGTAAATACGCCGTGGATAACGGCATGTTGCTGCTCCACTTGGGCGCGTGCGCCAATCAAGACATCTTTTAACGCAATGACCAGCGGCAAGGCGTCACTGTAGCCCAGCAAGGTGATTTTTCCGTTACCCGCACGAATATGCTCAAACGTGATGTCCTGATAGCTTGGTATAAGTGAACCACTAACATGGGGATCGTAATGCGTATCCATGACTATCGGGTTTTCAACGTTATCCATGCAGACGTTTTGATAATGAACGGCACTTACTCGTCCGCCGCGTGAGCGATCGCTTTTAATCCGCAGACCATTGGTTGTGCCGGTTAGCGTCAGTCCATCCACCCGCACTTCACTGACGCCACGGTTGATCTCGCTGCCAATTGACATGCCGTGCCCGGCACCGAAATGGTTGTTCAGTACCGAAATATGCGCAGCCGGAGCGTTGCCTGCCTTAATCGCCACGTTGTCGTCGCCCGTGCTGATATCGCTGTTAATCAGGGAAACATCCGTCGACCCCATGGGATCTACGCCATCGGTATTGCGCGCCGTGGCAGGCGTAGCGATCGTAATGCCCCACAAAGTAACGCCCTGACTGTTATTGATAACCACGTGAAAGTTAGGCGCATTCTTCAAGGTGATTTGATAAAGCGTGATATCGCTGCTGTCATCGATTTGAATCAGGCGAGGCGCATTTTGTTTATCTTCACTGTTTTTGGCGCTGGCTGCCAGCTGCCACCAGGTCTGAGATTGCCCCGTCATCAGGGTGCCGCCCTGACCGTCAATGATACCCTGGCCGTAAATACCGCTGTCTCTGGCATGCTTCAGGGTAATAAAGGGCATGCATCCATTCCCCTGACGATCCAGTGCGCCACAGGTTTGGTGCCCGTTATCGTATAAATGTGGATCGGCAATCGCTTTTAGCACCGCGCCTTTACCTATCGCCAGACTCACGCCCGAGGGCACCTGCAACGGTCCACTAAAGAACACACTGGCCTGGCTGGAAGGCTGTAACATCACCATGTTACCTTTTGGGCAGGTATCCAGCGCCTGCTGAATCACCTGTGCCACATTGACATCAGAGCCAGCACTTAGCCGCTGGCAGACGGGCGGCAGGCGCGGCTGAGTCACCACGCGCCGGTCTCCTGACTGTGCCTGGCTGGCCGCACTTATCAGTAATAAAATGCCGACGAGCGGCCGAATACGTCTTATCCAGTAAGCAGCAGTGAGCAGAATCATAATAGCGAGTGAGTGAACAGACAGGCAGTAACAGTACTCAGGGCGATTCACCTGGGTAAAGCACTTTAGCGTCAGGCGCTTGAGAAGTGGTCAAAATGTTAAATTCATTCGCCCAGGCAGGCTGAGTCAAAACAGCCATAAGATAATGACAGGAGGCGTTGCGTTAGTGTGGAAAGCTATGACGATATCTATCAGCACCTCAAAAATGGAGGCTATGAAGCCTGGACAGGAAGTGGCTTCACGCGGGCTCGGCAGCAGCTAAACGAGGTGCTTCATCAGCTTGAAGAAACGCCATGCCTTCCCGACAGTGGAACCGTTCTTGAGCTTGGCTGTGGTAATGGCGCCATGGCCTCCCACTATTTTGCCAGCAGATCGTTTGTCATTTACGGGGTCGATATCTCAGACGTCGCCATCCGGTGGGCCCGAGAACGTTTCAGTCAAGCGGGTCTGGTCGGTCATTTTGACCGGGGCGATGTATGTGATCTTTCCCGGTATCAAGATGCTCAGTTTGATGTGATATTTGATGGCAGCTGCTTTCATTGCCTGACGGGAACACAGCGTAGTGATTGCCTTAAAGCCGTGCGCCGTATATTAACCCGTGATGGGACTTTAATTATCAGCAGCATGTGTGGTTTGCCCAAACACCTGGGTGATCATATCTGTTATGACCGCGTCCAGCATCTGTTACTGAAAGACGGCACGCCCTGGCGCACCTTGAAACCGCTGGAAGCGTTGACCGCGGAAATAGCAGCCGCTGGTTTTAACGTTAGCTGTTTCTCAGTTAATCAGAATACGTGGTGGGATCACGCAACGCTTGTTTGCCGCAAGACATCGTAATGACGGTAACCAGTAGAAGAAGGTTTGCGTTATTTATCCATACGGGAATATTTATCGTTTTTATGCAAAGCGGCTAATCGATTACTGTTGGTAAAAACGCCAATACATCGTCGGCCTCAACATTAATCCTTTCATCCAGACTTCGGCTACCGGCTTGTAACCACGCATCAACCAGGTGCCAGCCCAGACTGTATCCCAGCCATTGGGGGTGATCGCCCTGCCCGAAAAACCATTCAGCATGGTTGTATGACTGTGACCTGAGAAGCTCATCAGAGAGCGGCAGATTTTTTAATCTTTCCTTGCCAACGGCGCACTCCCATATTTCTGGCGGCGATCCAAAAGTCATGCTGGCAAAGTGCCCGGCAAGCCCCTCGCTAACCAGCGCTTCACCCAGACTAAAACCATATCCCGTGCCCGCCATACGCAGGCAATGGTGCGTCTCATGCGCGAACTGCCGAGCCAGGTCATAACGCGCCAGGCTGCTCTGCAAATTTGGGCTGTCAGTATCAAGATAGAATGACATCAGATGCGGTCCCCAGGCTCTGCCTGAAAAGCCCATTTCCTTAATTACCTCGAACGTCGTTCTTTGCACCAAAACGTCGATATCGGGCAGCGTAAGCTGGGTAGCTATGCGTGATATCGCAAGATCGATATTCGCTTCTATCCCTTCGCGACAGGAAGCAAGGCTTCCCGATGCATTCAACCAGTGCAACGTCACCATTAAAATCCTCCCTGCAGCGTGACTCGCGTACCTGTGGCACTGCGCCAGTAAAGAACAAACCCCACTGTTTCATTATGCCTGACATAGATTAGTGGCATAAAAAAGAGGCCTGCAAAACAGGCCTCTTTCATGCAGCAACCGTTAAATCAGACCTCACGCAACGGGCTGGTCTGAGATAAAAACGCGCTCAGCTTAGTTGGCCGTGCGGTCTTTTTTGATCTTATCTGCATACTCAATGACTTCTTCACCGGTCTTGCCAGCCAGCGCGCCTTTAATCTTTTTATCAATCAGGGCACGTCCGCCTTCGTCACCGCTGCCCGCCTGCATCAGCTCTTTCATGCTGACCTGGCTGAAGGCGACAACCTGAATCGCATCGTTAAACGCGGCGCGTTTATCTTCCGCGAGTGAGTCTCGAACTTTTTGAAGCGATGTCTTAAAAGCCTCTTCTGAAGAACCATCGATCTTAGGCTCTCCACATCCAGTGAGGGCGAATGCTAATAAAATGACTGCGATTGCCTTTTTCATATCGTCTTTATCCTAAAAAAATTCTTATGTATCGTAAGTTTTTATGTGTTTTTTTAAAAGAATTTTTCACTGACAACGACAGAGTTGCTTAAAAAACAAACGAACCAGGTCGACTGTCCTGTCTGCTGATGTTTAATTACCCAGACTACCGTTAATGGTGATGTGGTTTGCGAACAAAACAGGCGCAACACTCTCTCAGACGAGCGCTTAATGGCCGTAGACGATCTGCATAGTAAAGAGCACATCTTCATACAGGTTATGCATTTGTCTGTGTGCTTTGGGTTTCATATTTATGCGCAACAGAAAAAATGGTGAGGTGATTGTTGTCTGTTTCTGTTTCAGGTTTTAATAGAATTTATTGGGCACGCGCATATATACTTTTTCTTCAGGCCACAAAAAGCCTTGCCCATATCGTGCATCGGTGAGCATGATTTTTTTCTTTTCTGCTTCTGTTTCTATGCCTTCAACAAGAATGTAAGGGGAAAGAGTAGATGCTTGTAGAATAAGCCTGTCAATGCTAAAAGGTTTTTTTATCTCCTTGCGATCAATTTTTATGCCGTTGACATTCACTGAAATTTTTTTAACTAATGCTATAAGCTTTGACGTAATGTCATCAAGCCATATATTCCACCCAGCACGTCTAAGTAAAAAGATGCCCTCTTCAAAAGAAATGAGCTTCCAGTAAGGATAGTTGAGTAATCTTTCAGGGTCCTGAATTTCCAGAACAATACGTTCGTCATGTTCTATCGTTAGTATTTTATTTACCTTGTCCATATCACTAAAAACGTCAACCGGTAGATTAAGCCAGTAATTACCCGGGACATTGAGTGCGAACTCTACCTGCCATAAGAACAAAGAAAATATCTTTTCAGGAGACAGTTCAGAAAACCACTTTTCGGCATTGTGATTCCTGATACTTGACAGTATCTCATGCGCAATAACCTCTCCTGTTTTAAGCGCAACAAGAGGTTGTAACCTGATTCCGTCAATAGCACTAAACATAATAAACCTATAAAATCATTTAGATAAATTTCATTAAGCTAACCACTTCTTCTGAATCATTTTCTCAACGAAAATGTTATCAATTCCTTGTCAATTATTTACCTTTTATATATTGCTAAGAAAATCCACAAATAAACAGTTGGATAAGCGGTTTTTATAAAGCACATCACTTCACATAATTGATTAACGTTATCCTCACTGGGGAGCTAATCAGTCTTCTGTCAGAATCATTACAGAACTCGCGCTAAATGGACCTAAAGGAATATCTTTTACTTTTACATCCGGGTCACGGAAAAGATAAAATCGAACGTTTTTTTCGTGAATACCGTATTGATAAACGGTGCTTTCACCTTGATTATTATCACTATCCTGAGAAAAATGCCCGTCATAAAAAGGAATGATATTCACACCCGTAGCTGTCGTCGAAATGGTATGATACTGTCCAACTAAAGACGTAAAAAGAATAGCCATTTTTAATGATATTCCTGCATCACGCGTACACGTAATCGGAATGTTAATTTCTTTATAAATAGCCGCTGGCGCTTCAGGGCTGTCAGTCAGATCCGTTCTTTTAATATCCCCAAAATGGACCTGAATATCTTTCCCCCGATTAATATAACACGTCGCTGCTTCAACAGGCAGTGGAACACCATCACTACAAGAATAGGGCTCCTTGGGATCAACATAATATGCATCGTCAGTGCCATTTGTATATTGCAACGCAAAATGATGCTGAAGGCTGATTCTCTAATGCATTGGCCGCCCCACCAAAATTAGGTTTAGTTTTCGATATAGTTTTAGTTGTATTAAGTTGATTAACTGTACGAGTATGTATTTGATAATTTGCCGTTGAAATAGTGCATTTTACTGCCGTTGTACTCTGACAAAAAAACATCACTGCATTATAATTCCCACTATATTGCGGATAGACTTTATAACCATCTAATTCAGTCACGTGGCTAGTGCCTGTAGGCATAGACCATCCATCACCAATCAAAAAGCCTGACTCAAGCCCTTCGCTGGTTGGATGGCAGTCACCAAAACCCAGTAACCCGTCAGTCATGTGTACTGAGCCTTTGGTACAGCTTTTAGGTAAGGGAATACCTTTGACTTTTGCCTGAGAACAAGTAGATATGCCCAGTAACAAAAATAGCATTACTGTCAGAATAAATCCCAAATTATAGCGCTTAATCATAAACCACCGTCATACTGGCCGTTCCAGAAAACTCATCGCCTTCCAGGGTTTTAGTCGGTTGTCTGACTAAAAGCACTTCAAGTAGAGGCGGTGAAACCATATTAATTAGTTTTTTCTCATGAACCTTCATTGGTATACCGTCCATCAGAATTTGCATGCCTAACCCATTAACGCTGGTCTGAATTGTTTGCTCATCCTCAAACCCTGCGGCATTAATGCCTTCTAATTTAAAAAAAACGTTATAACCCGGAGTCGCATCTGAGCAGATAAAGTCGTATTCCAGTGTTTTTTTATATAGCCCAGATGAAATTTTGTAGGGATCAACAGCATCAAACACAACATTCATGGATTCATTATTATTGATAATGCACCATGGTGCGGTTTCAAGTTTCGTCTTCATCACAACAAAAGCGGAAAAACCACATGACCCCGTTACAATACCATCACTATCTACCTGATTCTGGCAACCATCATTAATGCCATCGCTCATTGAGTTTGAAAAAGCGAAACTGTTGCTGGAAAACTGAAGCATCATCAATATAGCAATTAAAAAAACACGCCTCTTCTTTTTCATTTTATTTTTAACCGCTAATTAGGTTGTACAATGACATTGATAACTGAAAATAAAATAGCGTCATCTTTTAAGTCTGAGCCTAAAGGATCAAGCTGAATTAATTGAAAAGACATACCTGTTTTTTTTCCTACACGCAACCAGTGGGACCGCTGTGTTGTCACCGGGTTTCCATTAACCAATAGCTGCAAGCCCACTGATTCAATATGCTTTAGAAAAGGTAAAGACAACATTCTAATCACGCTATTTTTTTGTCCCTCAACGGTACCGTAGACTGGATAAATCCGCACTAACATATGGCTTTCAAGTGCAAGTTCCCCGGTACAGTTGAAATCGACATTGAAGTTTTTACGGTATTTTTTATCCAGTACATAACGCCCATTATATGAACGAAAAACGACTTCACCAAAATTATAGTTGTATATATTATCATCTTCGACAAAGCCTTCCAGTAAGCTACCAGGCCCGGGATTCAACCCTTCGACATCAAAATAACACATTCCGGGATCGGCAATAATATTCCCATCAAAATTGATATTAGCTCTGAAGGTTTCTCCGGCAAAGGAGAAAAAAGAACAAAGCGGAGAGCCAAAAATTAGTATTAGAATAATCAAGCCTGCCTTTCTAAAAGAGGTTACTGACATCATTCATACCTCAATATAAAGTTTGCTGTTGCTGAAAAATTCCCGAGTACAATGTTTTTGTCTTTAACTGCCTGTGGCTCACCTTTAATATAGGCACCCAATATAAAGACAATGTCCTCTCCGCGTACAGCACTGGGTAAGTTTGAGTGACTATTTACTGAAACCGGCACACCATTGATACCACCTGACTTCAGACCAATACCGATACCCTGCGCATCACCAGATATATTAAGTAAACCGGGAAGTGCTTCATTTTCTCTACCACTGAAATTTATAGTCAAATCATTTTCCGGTTGACAGTTTTTGGCAATAATAACAAATTCTTTTGCTAAACCGTGTGAGTTGGCATAAATATCACTTACATTAACGTTTGAGAAATCGACAACGTGATTTTCATCAGCATTGATCACGTCACAGGTAGAAGCAATCAGTTTCCCTGACACATTAATATTATCAACGTCGGCAAACCCATCGCTTGCTTTGGCTGGCCCTAACGATAAAATTAAAAATAAAACATAAAAAAGTAACATTAAAAAAATTGAATTAAGACATGATAAACTGTTATTCATAATCGACCTTAAAGCTGGCCACTGCCCAAAATTCACCGAACACGAGGTGAGGCTTTGTTTTTACAGCTGAGACAAAGTAGTCAAAACGCTCAGTCTTATGGGATATAAAGTACTTTCTTCCCTGTTGATTAAGCGGGACCATCTTCATATCTTTATCACTCACCTTTAATGCGATGCCCTTTACGCCCTGTACCTTCAATAAAGAGGGATAGTCGTCATCGGCTAATCCTGAGAATGAGACAGTGGCCAACGGTTCGATATAGGAAAACAGATTGTTTCTTCCCGGCATTACAGACTGATCTTTATACGATCGGTAACAATCAGTAAGCCGAATGCTAAACCGGACGGGTATCGTTTCACTTCCTGGCTCGATAAGGTCGGCAGGATTGAGTATACCCAAGTCGATTTGTTGTAAGGCTGAATTAAGATCCAGACGGCACGCACCTTCGCTAAGCAAACCATTCACAACGATCTGGCCATGTTCTCCGTCCATTTGCCAGGTATCCTGCACTGCAGGTGCAGCGCTGACTAAACACGAAACAGCCATGAGGCACATTGTGTAGTAGCACGATACTACTTTATTGTTTAGATGCTTCAGGAGAACGATGAACAAAATATTCACCCTGCTTTTTTATCGGTAACCTTGCATGCATTACCCGAGCAGCTAAATATGAGTTTTGGACGACCGCCCCAGTCATTAATGTAAGTCAGTACCGGTTTCGTTCCCAGACTTGCCGCGCTCACCTCAGCCAACTCACTGCTTTTTGGGGCGACCATTACTGACTTAAACTCGTTACTGTTCCCCTGAGTCGTAGAACTCATATTCACGATGGTGACATAGTAACCCGTTGGGTTAGTAATACGGTAACGATCCCCCTCACGGGTTAATGTCAATGCCGTCTGGGGAACATCCCCGCTGGCTAACTTAAGCCCTGCGGGGCGATAAAACATCTTTATACGGGTTTGTAATGCAATTTGTAGCGTATTTGGTTTTTTACTTTTGGGTGGAATTTCCCGAACATTAAAATAATACAGGGACTCTCTGTCCTGGGCATGTGAATCCTTCCCCATCACTTGTACTTTTATTTGTCCTTTGGAATTAGGCTCTATACGTTGTAATGGCGGTAATGCAATAAATTCATTTTCGAATTTTTTACCGGATGCATCTTCAACCCATGACTGGGCAAGATAAGGCGCCTCTTTATTATGATTGGTGACGGTTAATGTTTCAGATTTTTGGTCGCCATTGATAATCAGACGCGTCCGGTCCAGACCAACCGCTGCATTCGCAGCAGGAACAGTCGCAGCCATCATTAATGTCATCAAACTCAGAAAAAAAGCTCTATTTATCGTAAACATATCAACCTCTAATCTTGTAATATAATGAAAGTGGTGTTGCAAAAGATAAAAAGAAAAACCGGTCATAGCTTTTCGTTTTTTCTGTTATTAATTAATTTTCAACGCAGGGAAGTAACAGGCTACCTCTATCCTCATGTAAGCTTTCAGGCAAAGTAAAAGAACATTGTTCTTTTCCTCCCCAGCTTACATTCATTTTTTCACCCGGTTTCATGCCCGATAGCCAGACTTTTCCATCTTCAGCAATAATACCCGTCTGTATTTTATCTGCATTCCTCACCATCGCACCAAAAGGCGGCACTGAACCTTGTTGAAGCTTAACGATCGCCATGCCTTTTTGTCCGGCTAAAATACCAAATTTACGATATCCAATAGCGCCTTTAGTCAGCGTATCTTCGACAACAGAACGCGTTGCTTCGACATCATCAGGCAATTCATCCAAATCAATATTGACGTTACTGCGGTAATAACTATTTACGTCAGTCACGACTGCCTTACCAAAATAGTTAGTTTTAATATCGCTTCCGCCATCCGATACGGCGACACCGCTAACTCCCGCCGTGTCTACCATTAGTCGGGTACCATCCGCTCCAGATGAACGGTGCAGCGCAGCCCCCTGTGAGGTTGCTGTCATTCCGCCTTCTAAAGAGAGCCCTAAAGAGCGATATCCGTTATTTTCAAATCCGGCAGAAACCGTCATGTCAGCCAGACTGCCATTGTAATCGTAATAGCCATTAATCGAATGTTCGCCATCTGAAGAGGTACCGACATCGATATCGTAGTTACCATTCTCACCAATGTTGTCACGCCAGCCCACGCTCTGGCTTTGCGTTCCACCGGAGGTTTGACCGCTATAAGAGAGTGTTCCTTCGCCGAAAGGCAGTGACAAACTCAGGTAAACACCGTCATCTTTCGTGTGATCGTATTGCGTGCGATATCCGGTAAGGCTCACGCTGGCATTTTTAAACCGCCCCATATCGAAACTGCTCGAAAGCGAAAGATTCCACGTATTCGTCGCCGCCCGCTCCCAATAAGTCTGGTGGTTATAGCTCAGATATATCCCTGTATTGAGCTTTCTGAGTTGCTTTGCCACCGTGATGGTATATAACTCTTTTCCGTTCCCAGGATTGCTATAAGTTGACGTTTTAGCACTTAAAAACTGTGACATCGTCATATAGTTACGGTCAGAAAAGCGATAACCTGCAAACGTAATTTGGCTGTCGTAATCATCAAAGCGTTTGGAGTAACTCACACGGTATGAATTACCTTTTCGGGTAACGCTTTCACTTAATGTTGCTTTGGCTGAGGTAACATCCAGCGAGATTGCGCCAAAAGCGAGCAAATCTCGTCCCATACCCGCCGCAATGCTCAGATAGTCATCGGCAAAAAGCCCACCACCATAAACAGACCACCCGTTTGAAATCCCCCATGACACTTCACCCGTTATAAAATTAATATCTTGTGTATGGTGGTCGTAATCTGAAGGCTTACCCAATGCCAGCTTATAGCGGACGCTGCCGGGCCGCGTCAGGTAAGGTATGGTTGCTGTATCAACCTGAAACGTACGTTTAGTGCCGTCCTGCTCCTGAATAGTGACATCCAGCTTTCCCATTACCGCATTGTTCAGATCCTGAATACGGAAAGGTCCGGATGCTACCGTTGTTTCATAAATGACGCTGCCCTGTTGACTCACGGTTACTTTGGCATTGGTTTTAGCAACACCGACCACTTCAGGGGCATAACCCCTTAGGTTGGGTGCAAGTTGCGCATCATCAGATGTTAAGCTGGCACCGGTAAAACGAAACGCGTCAAATAACGTTGAGGGTAAATAGGCTTCGCCTACCATCAGTTCAGATTTAAGCGACTTTATGGCGCGAAAGAGATAAAACCGGTCCCACTTGAAATTTTTCTTTGTGGTGCCAGTTACACCAGATTGACGATCATAATCGCCCTGCCAGTTTGCACGTAAGCGCCAGGGGCCCACGTTTAATCCCGTCACTCCATTTCCACTCAAAGACTGCGCATCGGAACTGGTTCTTGACTGGGTATGTCTGGCGTTTAAATAGTAGTCAAGAATAAAACCGGGTACGCCATCATCCCAGCGTGAAGGGGGATCCCAGCTTTCAGATGTATATTCCAACAACGCCTGAGGGATACTTATTTTTAATACTCCGGTACCCAGATCTGGCCTGACAGTCATTCCTGGAAACGAGCTGACATCGAGGCATTGTTCATTGTGCCACCAGTGTGCTTTTTTTAATTCATTCTCTTTAAAGCCAAACCGACTGACTAAATCAGGTGATAAACAAGCCAGTGAATCATCAGGTTTATTTTCAGGAGCAATATAATTGATTTTTTCTTCAGGAAACTCTGATCTATTGGCAACCACATTAAACAGATAATCACCTGGCATTAAATAACCTGCACGAGAAAACCGATTAATATCTACCTCACCACGTTCCTTAACATCCAGCACATCGATATTAAATTCAACATCATCATTTTCTGCCATCACATAACCAGGTGAAAAAAGGACAGCTAAAACGGCCAGGGCGACAGGACAAAGAGATAGCCTGAGCGTGCTATTTTTATAATTTTGTTTTCTCATGATATTAATCGTCGAAAAAAACTCAGTAATAATCAACTTTGAAACGCACTACAGCATGAAATTTCCCAGAATGCATAGGGTGCGCATCGCCAACTAACCTCATTTGATAATTGAGTGTTTGCCGCCCTTTGGTTAGCTGGCCTGCCGGCATGGGTTCACCGGGAACAGCAAAATTGCCTGCCATATCCTGAATTTCAATTCCTATCCCAGTAACACCATTAACGCCAAATAACTTTCCGTCAGGTAATCCGTCAAATGTCACTATAAAATGACTTTTGTCTCCTCCTGGCGTACTGGCATTTGAAACAGAACAATTAATAAGGTGAATTGAAAAATTCCTGACAAAACCAGCACCATCGTGGATCAGCTCGCCTGTCGTTAATGCAGGAATATCGACGAGCTGCTCTCTGTCATTAACGGCTATAGCGCAAGGTGCATCGAGGATACTGCCTTGCATACCGACAACGCCATGTCCGTGATCCTGTGTAAAACATATGCCATATTCAGGTGCACAGAATGTCAGTATGAAAGGCAGCATCCAAAAATAAGTCTGCGACTTTATCTTCATAGAAAGTAATCCCTTCAAGGAACAGCATGAGCAGATCACTCTGCTCATGCAGACGAATGTTAATGAAAATATTAACGCTCGCTTACTGCCTTATTTATAAGCCAGAGTAAAGTTCGCTACAGAAGTGAAGTCACCGGGAACGATGGTCGCTGCTTTACCTTCAGTACCAGAAGCAACATCACCCTGCAGGTAAGCTGAGAACGCCAGTGAATTCACGCCGTCCTGAATATTCTGAGCAGGTGATGCTTCACCCAGTTTGATGATTTGACCTGCACCGTTAGTAATAGCGATTGATGCGCCACTTGCGGTACCGGTAATACCCAGCAGATCTTTATTACCTGCAGATGCTGCCCCCGTGAAGGTTGCCGTTACGCTGCTTGAGGTTGCCGTGTCGCATTGTTCAAGTTTAATATTGAATGCTTTTGGTGCAGATTTTCCACCGTTTTTCAATGCAGCATTTGTTACTTCACCTAAATCAATAGTCTGGTTTGCAGATTCAGCCGCAATTGAACAAGGCGCATCAATAATTGAACCTTTGAAATTAATTTCACCATTACCTTGATCGGCAGCACTAGCGCCAAATGCAACCATCACTGCACACAGACCGATTGATTTAACCGCTTTATTCAATTTCATTACAACAATCCCTTAAACTTAGATTTTTTATAATGCGTCAAACGCATTCGCCGCTCATACGCTTAATAAAGAAGCGTGGTTGCAGAAGAGAACAATGTGCTTCTGAACGCAGAGAATATTAATCCTGTGCTCAATGAAATTGTCACCTAACCGAAGGAAACACTGAATAACGAGATATTCATTTATTGTTTTATTTTGGATACAACAACAACAGATCAATAGCACCACCAAAAGCACTTAAAAAAGAGTAAAATATCGCAAATAACTCAAAAGACAAACAACAACCAAGCTATTAGACAGAAAAACCAGTCATTTTAACTTAAGCCATTCAAGGTAATTAAATTAACATAAATAGAACATCTTAATTAATAGATGGCAACATTGTTATTAGGATGTTTTCCCGGTTAAAGCCAGCCTGGACCATAAAGGAGTACGCGCACCGTTGCAGCGCTTTGAAAGGAAAAGTATTTGCTCCCAGCCTGGATAGCATTCAGAAAATTTTCATGCTCAGGTTCAGGACATGCTGTAAAGAATCCCCTTCTTTTTATGTCAGGTGAACGAAAGGGGAAGCATGAAAGAAATAGCACATGCCTCAATAACGCGGTGTCTGACCGCTGCCTGTGGAGAATATGAACAATAACGCTTTGGCAGGAACAGCTAACAGCTCAGCCGTAGTGACCTGAGCCGAGCTGTTAAGAAACAGACAGATGTGGATACCTCAATAGTGGGTGCTAGCGTCCCAAATCCCGCAGCTTCTCACCCGCCATCAAATTCCTCTCAATCCGCTCCAGGGTAACATTCTTAGTTTCCGGCACCAGGTAAACGGTGATAACAATAAACAGCAGGTTAAACCCGGTATATAACCAGAAGGTGCCCGCCGCGCCGATACTGCCCAACAGCGACAGAAAGGTCGCGCCGATAATCATATTCGCTACCCAGTTCGTGGTGGTCGAGCAGGTGATACCAAAGTCACGGCATTTGAGCGGCTGAATTTCAGAACACAGAATCCAGACGACAGGCGCTGCGCTCATGGCATATCCGCCAATACACAGCATGGTCATACCAACGGAAACCCAGGATAACCCGCTGCTGATCTCACCCTGCCCCGCTTTCATCAGGCAATAACCCAGTACCAGGGTGGCAAACGCCATGACGGAAAAGCCGATTTTCAGGACGGGTTTTCTGCCTGCTCTGTCCACCGTAAACACGGCAATAAAAGTGGCAAACATAAACGTCAGGCCGACCACGACCGTGGCAATCATTTGCTCCTGGGTACTTTTAAAGCCCGCCATTTTAAAAATCTGCGGCGCGTAATACATGATGATGTTCATGCCGGTAAACTGCTGCATGCCCTGTAACAACATCCCCAGGAATACCGCCCGTCTGACGTTGGGATTACGTTTGAATAATGCAAAGCCGCCCTGTTTCATGCGCAGGCTTTCACGTATGTCATTCAGCTCCTGGCGGGCCTTTTCTGAGGTATCCCGCAGCATCCGCAGCACTTCCTCTGCCTCCACATGCAGGCCTTTTGCCGCCAGCCAGCGCGGACTGTTAGGCAGGAAGATAACCATAATGAACAGGATAACCGCCGGTAAGGCCAGCACGCCCAGCATGGCGCGCCAGTTGCCACTGTAGCTGAACGCGGTATCGGACAGGAAAGCCAGCACAATGCCAAAGGTAATCATTAGCTGATAAAGGCTGATCATTTTTCCCCGCACGTTCTCCGTGGCCATCTCGGACAGATATAACGGTGCGGTATAAGACGCCACACCCACCGCAACCCCCAGTAATACCCGAAAGCCCAGCAGCGCTTCCACACTGGTGGCAAAGGCAGAGCCCAGCGATCCCAGAATAAACAGCACGGCCCCGGCCATCAGACTGTATTTTCTGCCCAGGCTGTGTGACACCCAACCGTTGCAGATAGCACCAATAGCCGCCCCCAGCATCATGCTGCTCACCACCCATTCCTGCTCATGACTGCTTAAACGGAAGTGCTGAGTGATAAAGGGCAGTGCGCCCGAGATAACGCCGATATCAAGGCCAAAAAGCAATCCGGCCAGCGCCGCCGATATGGAGATAAACAGGTTCATACGCCGAACTTTTTGCTGGTGTTGGCTATTAATATTCAAAGTATTTACATGAGACATCATTAAGCTCCGCTTATACAGCATGCAATGTCCATACAGGATATAAAGCGGTGGCAAAGAAGGATGAGGGGAAATTCGTCCAGGATATGGACTATCCTACTGAGGCGAATATAAGTGTGACGGAGATCGCGCTAAGACGCGACCTGTGTTTTTTGCATTTTATTTCAATCAGTTAAAAAATTTACATCTGACCAGTTATAGGTCGTTGCGGCCAGTCTGATTGTGCCCTGCACCGAACCGTAACACTGATGCTGGTTGGCAATAAAAAACGCGCGCAGGCTGGCTGGTAAGGTCGCGGCCTGATAACGCAGCAAGGTGGTGTGCCAGAACGCCGGCGGGCTGCTTTTTCCCGCATGCCTTTCTTGTAGCGGTTCACGCCATTCTCCCGACATCAATGTCTCCCAAAACAGCGCCCTTTCTGTCACGGCGAGCTCATCGGGTACGCCCGCCAGCAATAACTGGTCAGGAAGCGCCACCAGCCGCAGCATATCGACCTGCAGGTGGCGATGCTTAACGCTTTGATTGAAGGCTTTTTCCAGGCTTAGCGTAGAAGGCATCGTTTCACGGCGCTGATACTGTGCAGGCGTGACGGGAAGAAAGGTCACATGGAAATTATCTGGATGCATGATATCCGCCCTGGAATCTCCTGCAGTCAGTGCGCCCAGCTCGTGGAGTAATGCGATTATTGCCGGATTCAGTGAAGGCCGGATGCCGCTGGTCAGTGCGTATAAATGTTCCGGGTAAAAAGATTTCGTTGCCGTACACGCTGAAGACGCATTCGCGCCCTGCCATTGGGTCAGCGTTTGGCGGGATCGTGCCGCGTAAATGCTTTCAAGATGATGACGCAGTTCCAATACATTCTCCTGATAAGCGTGAAGTGAGGCGGCATCATGTTATCCCCTCATTGATGACAGCCTTAATACTCCCGCTGAATTTTACACGCTTTTTGCAATAACGTGCGTTTGCTTAGTCCATGACATTATGGCTCCCGCAGGTTATATAATACCCGGCATTTCCCGGCTGCCGACAGGCAGGATTAATGTCCTTCTTAAAGCCGAGACGTTTATTTTTAAACGATCGCCCAATGATATAGTGCTGACATCCTGAAATAAGCGGCGACTACCCGATGGAAAACAGGCTTTTTTCGGCAGCGCGTATTCGAATTTGCGCACCCAGAGCGGAAGATATCGACACCATGGCATTGTGGTATCAGGACGATGTCTATCTTCGCAACGTAGATACAGAGCCTGCTTTTCCGCTTTCTGCAGAGAAACTGGCCAAAATCATGCTTCCCGCTGACAACGATTTTTATTTTCATATCAGAACAAAGGCCGATGACCGCCTGATTGGATTTGTCACATTGCACAGTATTGAATGGAATAATCAGCAGGCAAGCCTGGCAATGGGGATTGGACAGGCAAAAGATCGCGGACAGGGTTTTGCTGATGAAGGCCTGAAATTAATCATGCGTTATGCCTTTATGGAACTCAATTTGCATCGTCTGAGTCTGGAAGTCATTTCCTGTAATGCTCATGCGCTGAGTCTTTATGAAAGGAATGGGTTTGTTAAAGAAGGCGTGATCAGGCAGGCCGTTTATCGTGATAATAAGCGCTCCGATCGCGTGGCGATGGGTATTCTTCGCCCTGAATGGCTTGAAAATAATGGTCTGAACCCTATTAACTGAGCATAGTCAGTTCAGCCACATCAAATAGCCGATGAGTCATCAGGCATTCTTTCTCCTGGCTTAAAACGGACAACGCGGTGCCGTCTGGTTAACCTTAACGCGCTGGCGGACAGCCTGGTCGCGTCTTAACTGATCCTTACATAACCCTTCTGCTGCACGCTATGGCGCATATTTTCTGTATCCTCCCCGCAATGCCATTTTTCATACCGGATCATCGTCGTGCTAAGGCAATCTGACCCGCTATTCGGGTGAGGCTGAGCAGATTCAACGCTTGAACTAAGCGGCGCGCGAAATCAGGCTGATTTTCCCGTCCTTCCTTTGCCTGAGCCCGGATTCTGCTGCCGACATCCTCGAACGCTGTAATGCGGGATTCGCGATGCGGCCTGCGTTTGCCGTCTTCAACACAGACAGCCATCGCCGCATTGACTTCGCGGAAATACAAACCAGGCTTAAGAGGTCATTTTATTCTCCCTTTAATGCTCAAGAGGAAAGCCATGAAAAGCGTATTTGCCGGTTTATTCATCATCTCCAGCCTGCTCGTCATGTCAGGTTGCCAGCAGGAAAGCGGTGCCATAGGTAATGATGGTCGTCCTCACGCGCCAAGCGGACAATCCGTTCCCGGCGGGCCATTAGGCAAAGGGCCGGTAGGCCAACCACAGTCTTAAGAAAATCCGGCCCTGAGCCGGTTTTTTCTTTCCCACTTTAATTTCAGCTTACCTTTTCTCTTCGTCCAACTTGCCACGCTCGATGCCTGGCAGCCGCTGCGCTTAGTTTTCACACCTATCCTTAGCCCGCGCAGTTCTGGAATAGTCGAGTAAACTTGTTGATACCGGCGAGGAGAAAAACGTGCATGAATGCGTCGCCTTTCCTGCAGCATGCGCAAAACACAGCCTGCGGCCGAACCCCATAACAATAACAAGGTGCGAACATCGATGAAAAAGATCGCGATAATCGGTGCCGGGCCAACCGGCATTTACACGTTTTATTCACTTCTGGGCCATAACGTGCCGCTTGCCATTTCCGTTTATGAACAAGGCGACGAGGCCGGCGTCGGCATGCCTTACAGCGATGAAGAGAACTCCCGGATGATGCTGGCAAACATCGCCAGTATCGAAATTCCCCCGGTGTTTATGACCTATATCGACTGGCTGCGCGCCCAGAGTGACAGCCATCTCAGGCGATATAATGTCGATCCCGGCGCTCTGCATATTCGCCAGTTTCTGCCGCGTATCCTGCTTGGCGAGTATTTCCGCGACCAGTTTCTGACACTGGTTTCCCGCGCCACAGAGCAAGGCTTTGAGGTAAAAATCCATGAGCGTTGTCAGGTCACCGATCTTGAGGCGACCGATGCAGGGGTAAAACTCTGGACGCAGGGCGAAGACTCACCTGAAACTTTTGATCAGGTGGTGATCGCAACAGGTCACGTCTGGCCGGACGACAGTGCGTCTACCCGCACCTATTTCCCCAGCCCCTGGTCTGGTCTGATGGAGGCCAGAATACCGGCCTGTGATGTCGGCATTATGGGCACCTCGCTGAGCGGCATTGATGCCGCCATGGCCGTGGCGATCCAGCATGGTGAGTTTGTGGAAGCCGATGATGAAGAGATCACCTTTACGCTGGATAAAGGCCATGAGGCGCTGAAGATCGTCCTGATGTCTCGCTCGGGCATTCTGCCGGAGGCCGACTTCTATTGCCCGATTCCCTATGAGCCGCTGAACGTGGTAACAGAGAGCGCCATCGACGACGCGATTGCTGCGGGCGCAGAGGGATTGCTCGATCGGGTGTTTGCGCTGATGGTGAAAGAGCTTGAAGAGGCGGCACCTGCGTGGAGTGAAGCGATTGCGTTGAAAACGCTTGATGTCGACCGTTTTCCGGAAGCCTGGTTTGCCAACCGACAGAAGCAGGACCCTTTCCACTGGGCCAGCACCAATCTGAATGAAGTTGAACGCAATAAACGCGACAGGCGAACCGTGCCGTGGCGCTATACCATTCTGCGGTTGCACGAAGTGGTTGAGGAAATCGTTCCCTTTCTTAACGAAAGTGACAGTAAACGCTTTTCAGGCGGCCTCGCCAAAGTGTTTATCGATAACTACGCGGCGATTCCTTCACAGTCGATCCGTCGGTTGCTGGCACTACGCGAAGCCGGCATTATCAGCATCCTTGCACTCGGCGAGGAGTATGAACTGCAAAGGCAGCAGACGAAAACGCGCATTGTTACCGGGGAGCAACAGCTCACGTTTGACGTGTTTATTGATGCGCGAGGACAGAAGGCGCTCAAAACTAAAGATCTGCCATTTGCCACACTGAAACAGCAGATCCAGCGCTGCGGCGATGAGATTCCTGATGTGGGTGATGATTATACCTTGCTGTCTCCCGCTTCCGCCCGGGGACGTATCGCCTTTGCCGCATTGCCCTATTTGATGCATGACCAGCCCTTTGTGCAGGGGCTGACGGTCTGTGCCGATATCGGGGCGGCCATTGCCAGTGCAATCGTTGAAACGCCCTCGCGCTCGCGGAAACGGCTGGCGTATGTTGAACTTTGAGCACAGTGTTTGCGATACAGACAGTCATTTTGCCGTGCAATTTCTGGTTGACCGCTTCATGCCTTGTACTGCTTTTACATAAGCTTTCGGATACGGGCATATCGCTATGAAAAGATATGCCCGCTAACGAGAATTCAACTTAGCTGCGCCTGGCCCTTTAACGCGTATGTTTAGCCGCACGCTATCAGGTCTGATGTGTGAATCGGTCTGATACAACAAATAGTAAAACAATGCTCCTGGAGGCTGTCATCACCGTGACGGAATTCATAGCTTATATACTGAATAGCCGGCCCCGGCATTCGCCTCATGGCGAATAAAATGTAGTGAGACGGGCCACCTTCCCTGTGTTGAGCTTAAGCCTTATTAGCAGCCCCAGCTTTTACCCTTCTCTTTACCTTATGCTCACGCATTTCTCTCGATTCCCTCAGATCAATTGACCGTTAAGCCTGGTGGTACGTACGTAAGCATTGCTCATTCACGCTCTCGAACGGAAACAGTTAGAGTCACTCTTACTCCTCACTAAACCAGAGAGGCTTAACAGAAAAAATCATCCACATTATTTACGAAGATCATTATCAGAAAATTGAAAACCGAGTTGGCTTCATAAAACTTCACCTGACATTGAAACAAGGATATTTTGTATGAAAACCAAAATTAATGCCTTATTACTATTATCCCTATTTTCTTTTGGCAGCCAGGCTGCATCATTTACAATTAATGCAAAAGATCACTGCATCTACCCGCCATTAAGTAACGTCAGGGTGCAATCAGGTACCGCATTACAGTTTCAGTTGCAACCGGGTACCTATACTATGTCCTTGCTCTCAAATAACATGAGTTGTGCAAATGGTTCATTAAGCGATGGCTGCCAAATCAGCTCCGTCTATTTACAAGGCGGTTTAGGTAATGCTCGCTGGGGCACCACCGTTGGTAGCGCGCCCATCACCGTCAACGTGCCTACTACCGCAACCTTTATGGCGTTTGTGACAGACGATAACTGCGTTGACAATACAGGTAGTGCAACCATACAAGCAGATAAAGTTTCAAATTAATATATTCCGCGAGCTGTCTTATTGAGGCGACTCGCGGATTTTTTTAAACTTAAGCCTTTTAAATAATCTATAAAAAAATCATTTTATATAATTTTCACGCGGATTTAATCAGTGCTGTGCCGCAATGTTAGCCTCTTAGCAGCTAAGAGAACTCTTGATTATTCCAGCCTCACCAACGGCCTGTAACCCAACATATCCCGGAACGTACAAAACTCAGGCGCGCCCAGCTTAATAACCGGGGAAACCCGCATCAGTTTTTCCAGATACGTTGCTCTTAACATCTGCAGCAGGCAGAGCTCCTCATCGACCGGTTTGTGGATGAGGTAGGACACGCTAATATGAAACTCGTAGACATGGTGATTGCTTCGTCTGCAGTGTAGTGTGCTGCTGAGCGCGTCCCGGAGTGAACGTATTTTGCTATTTTCCGCCGGGTCCAACGGCGCCAGCGACAGGGAAACACCTTGCTTTAACCCAATTCCGCCAATGCGCATCTGCAAAGGTAAAGAAGATGTTAGCCTGAAATCTGCCAGTTTTGCGGCAAACAGCCGATCGCACTCATCCATCGAAACATCAAGATTGAGATCTTGTGGCCAGGCCGGATGATACCGTGCCCGATCGTTGGCACCATTAAACACCGTCATGTGATAGCTCGACGGCGGCAGAAACGCATAACAGCGACCCAATCCTGCGGCTTTCATCGCGTCCACCATTTCGCCAGTTACACCAACCATCTCACTGTCCTGGGCCAGATGACAAATCAGCGTGTTTCCTCTGAAAGGCAGTACCTCACCGTTAGCGTTAAACTTTTCACCGATGGCATTCTCTTTCCACCCTTCCTGCTCCAGCACTTCTGACATGATTTAGGCTCCCGCGCATGATCGTGAACGCTTATCTGTGGCGTTTTAATGTCTGGACTGGCATGGCCACAGGCGATGTTATGACGTGAGGCCACAACGCTCTTTATGGCTCCCCATCTTCAGGATACCGCGCGATCATGACCGTTATCAGACAGCAGTGCCGGTGGAACAGGAGGGGGTAAGCAAGGCGTGGTTTTAAACGCACGGGTTCAGGACAGCGAGCGGGGGTTAACCCAGAGCAGGCAAAAAACAAAACGGGATGTCATGCCATCACCGCCCAGCGCTATCGACGTCCTGACTATTTTTTCCGTAACAGAAAAACAGCAATTGCGGTTAGCACGCCCATCAGTGGCATAGCGATAGCGCCCGAGAAGAAGTCGTAATGGTCATGGCGATTACTCCGGCGAATATCAGCAAAGCGGTTAAGCGCCTGATTGCTGTTAATCGCACTCACCTCTTCAAATTGTTTTTCATAGCCCTTTTCTTCCAGCAGATAAGCGCCGTCCGCATCATTTCTTTCCAGAACAACGGTGTGCTGACCTTTTTGATAGAAACAGTAATCGGGCATTTTACGATTCGCCTGAAAGGGAGGTGAGAAATGAGGCTATCCTGCCGGGCTGATGGTGTAAATACATATTCTTCCCCTGTGCGTCAGCCACCAGCCTGAACCGGATTACACATTATGCGCTGAGACCGAATGATGCCCACTGCTGAAGGTATTACCGGCCTGGGCATTTACTCTTTGAAAATGCGGTTCGGCATGATTATCTCTGGGCGTTACAGCGACGGGCTTACCGGATGTTAATCCAGTGATAGTGTTTTGCGGATTGGCGGATTCACCCGCGCCCGCTTTCGCGGGAATGGATTTTACCGAATCCTCAGAAGGCGTATAAAGCGCCTGCTGCAGGGTGCTTTCATTTTGTGAAAGGCTCTCATCCACCTGCGCCAGCTGGCGGCGCATAACGTTGAGCTTAACGGCGGTCGCCAGGGGTATTTGAAGCTGTTGATCGTTCAATACGCTTAACTGCTGGCGGGCACCATACTGCTGCTGTAACAGCGCACGGTACTGGCTCTCATAACCCCATACGGTCGATTGCTCCTGCTCAAACTGAAGCGTGGAGATGTACCCCTTTGCTAACAACGGCCGCCATTTGTTGACCAGCTTTTGAGCCATACCGATTTGCGCCGATTCAATTTTAATTTGCTCTGCCAGCTGCGCAAGTTGACCATTCAGCATGGCTTGCTGGAAACGGCTGTCGCTGACCTGCTGAAACGCGAGTTGTTGGGTATGATCGATGTCCTGAAGCAGGCTGCTCTGTTCAAGCTTTAGCTGCGCACTGACCAGCCGAATCTTTTCCGCCGCCAGTTTAGCCTGGGCAGAGGCAAGCTCAAGTGAAGCTGTGGTGAGCGCAGCCTGGCTCTGGCTCAGCGTGGCATCTGACGCTGCGCTGGAAGTAGGTGGTCGTGGCAGCGTGGCATGCGTTGCCGCCGCCAGCCGCGCGTGCAGCGGGTGGCTTTGCACGAAGCAGATCACGGTCATACTTCCCAGTACAAAAGACACCCAGTTTCGCCGGAGTAAAAGCACCCACGGGGACAGCGTTTCACCGCACTCAGCGCTGGAAGAGTCAACTATCTGCTTCTTAAAAAATGGTTTTTCCATTTTTTACCTTCAATAAGTGCGTGGGGATATTACTGGGCAAGGCACCCGGTCACAGATGTTTTATGCGTGCAGTTTATTCAAGGTGGATCGGGTCATTGATTTACCTCAGCGCATAACATCCCATTTCCGCATGCAGTTTTAAAACAGAAGAACATTTCCAGTCGTTACCTTTTGCAAGCGAGTTTCAACCGGTGGGATTTAGCTGGGCGAAAATGTGCGTTGACTGCGTGGTGGAAGGGCGTTTTACGGCGCTGGCAGGAAAGGCCGGAGATTGCACCAGGCGATCAAGGGCCAGAATCTGGCCCCTGATGAGTTAAAAGCGCCGTCCGGATAAGGGCGAGGAGCGACCAGCCTTACTTAACAAGATAAAGGTCCTTGGTGTAGTAGAACCCCAGGTGTGAGGGTGCATAACCGCCGACCTTTGGATTGACCAACTTGTTGAGCGCACCATAGAAAACCGGTATGACCGGCGTATCTTTCGCGATAATGTCGCTGGCTTTCTGGTAGTCCTGGGTTACAGCATGGGGATCGGTATCCATCCCCGCGGCTTTTACGGCCGCATCAAACCCTGTGCTGGCATAGCCTGAGCTATTTTGGCTGTCGCCACTGCGGAAGGTATTTAAAAAGGTAGAGGGCTCACTGTAGTCACCAATCCAGGTGTAACGCACCAGATCATATTGTCGCTGATGCATGGTATCTAACATGGTTTTCCATTCCTGGTTTTGCAGAGTGACCTTTGCACCTAATGTTTTCCCCCACATCGAGGCCGCGGCAATAGCGATACGTTGGTTATCCTGATTGGTGTTGTAGAGCAGAGTAAAACTCAGAGGATGACTGGCGGAGAAACCGGCTTCACTGAGCAGCGTCTGCGCTTTTTTTACCCGCTGCGCCTGCGTCCAGCCGGCCCACTCAGGCGGCGACAGCGTGACCTCCCCCATGGACAGAGGGAGAACGGTATAAGCCGCTTTCTGTCCCATGCCAATGACTTTATCGGCGATGATGCCTTTATCCAGTGCCAAATCCAGCGCCTGACGCACGCGAGCATCGGTAAAGGGCGGTTTATGCGTATTAATTTGAAAGTAGAACACGCTATAAACAGCCGTGCTGTGAACCTCTTTGGGCCGCTCTTTTTTCATCCGCGCAAAATCAATGGCGGGAATATTCTCCGTAATCGTAATACCGCCAGCCAGGTAGCGGTTAAGCTCGGCTGAAACGTCGTGAATGGGTAAAAACGTCACCCGGTTAATTACGGTATGGGCGTTATCCCAGTAACGATCGTTACGGGTCAGCGTAATTTTTTCATTTACCACCCACTGATCCAGTTTATACGCCCCGCTGCTGACCATGTTGCCCGGTCTGATCCAGGCATCGCCAAACTTTTTAATATTGTTTTCGCTGACCGGGAACAGGGAAGGATGCGCAACAAACTGCAGAAAATAGGATACCGGTTGATCCAGGGTGACCTGCACGGTGTGAGCGTCTAACGCTTTTACGCCCAGGCTGTCAGACGGGCTTTTACCGCCCGTTACCGCATCGGCATTAAGGATGTGCGCATAGTTAGCAAAAGACGCATAAGGCGAGGCGGTTTTTGGATCGGTCAGACGACGCCAGCTGAAGACGACATCTTCGGCGGTGAGAGGCGATCCGTCTGACCATGTCAGATCAGGGCGAAGATGAAAGGTCCAGACTTTGTTGTCGGTCGTTTCCCACGAACTCGCCAGTCCTGGCATGATTTTGCCCTCAGGGTCTGTCCGCACCAACCCTTCAAACAGATCGTTAATCACAGCAAAGGCATCATTGGTTTCGGCTTTATCGACATCCAGAGTTGAAGGCTCATCACCGTTGCCCCGCACGATCTCCTGCACAGGGGCCAGCGCCACGCCATTGGGTAAATTTGCCCCAAAGGCCACCGAAGAGAACGACAAACTCGTAAAAATTGCAGGTAAACACAGGCGGGCAACATATAAACGGCTCACGGACATTCGTCTGATTCCTTTTTGCTAAGTGATAATGTGACTTCGTACCACGACCATTGCAATTTGTGGGCCAGGGGCGAGGGTTTGTGCCATGCCAGTCTGCGGTCGGTTCGCGACTAAAACCGCGTAGCGGTGCACACTTCTGATGCAAAGAAGCACGTCACCGCTCAAATGTGACGCCGCGGTGAACCCTGGATTGCGTTACTCCGCCTCACGGGTGCATCTGTTTTGTGCACTGGGACAAATATGTGCACCGGGACAAATAAGGGCGGCCTGCGGTAATACACGCCGTGGTCTGGTTATAAGATGATGGGCAACACCGCTAACAGCTTGCCCTGACCTTCATGAGATAAAGCCCGCAACACAGGCAGATAAAACAAGTTGGCTGTCGGTCTGCGCCCCGCACACGTAGGTTAACGAAACTTTTACGTTATCCTGCCGAGCCTTTTTCATCCGCCACATACTTGTACAGGCAGGGCCTGATAGAGTCATTCACATCAATCAGGAGCCCGTATGAAAAAAGTGATTCTGTTCGTTATCGCGTTAGCAAGTGTTTCTGCCCTGTCGGGCTGCATCTGGCCATACTGGGGACCCGGCGGCGGCCCGGGACAGATGGGACCAAGTGGCGGTGGCGGTCCTGGCGGCGGTCCGCACAGGTAACCCATAATGGCCTCGCCATGAGGCCATTATCCCTTTGCCGATAAGGATTATTCTGACATTCCAGCCAGGCCCTCTTCCCGCCCTTGCCTTTGCTGGAGATTCCCCGCTTTTCATGACAAACTTGAGCACATCTTAAGGATAAGGAATGTGTACGATGTCAGGCTCAAACATCGCTTGTCTGTTTACGGAAGGTCAAATCACACTGCCTGAGGATTATCAGGACCGCACGGTTAATGCTTTCACCGCTTCTGCTGCCAACGCCCCCGCTTTTACTCTCTCACGCGATACGCTCGCCGACGGTGAAGCGCTGCCTGCGTACATCGATCGTCAGTTAACGCTGATGCAAAAACACATTAAGGGATGGAAACAGACTGAACGCGGCCCTGCCGTACTGGGTGACGATCTGCTTAAAGGCGAATGCGTGCACGCTAATTTTTTGCGTGACGGCAAACGCACCTGGCAACAGCAGTCGGTCTTCACGCCGGATAATCACAAAGTGCTGGTCTTTACCATGACCTCCATGTCCGCCATCAGTGACGCAGATCAGGCACAGTTTCAAACGCTGCTTAAAAGTTTTCGCTTTAACGCTTAACGACAAGGGCAATCATCTTGTTTGAAGCTGCACGCCTCGGCGATGATATCGGTCACTCTCATGCGCTGGCAGGCATGATTGCGGGTACCCTCGTCGGTGGATTGATCGCTGCGGCAGGCGGTATTGCGGCGGGTGCATTGATGGTCGCCGGCATAGGCGCATCCTGTCTCGGTGTTGGCGTATTGTTGGTTGGGCTCAGCATCGGCGTGGGTTATCTCACCGGAGAACTGGCTACCGCCGCCCGGGATGGGATAGCGGATGCCGGCGCGGCCAGCATGACCAAAAAAGGCACGATTACTACCGGCTCACCCAACGTGTTTGTTAACAGTAAACCTGCCGCCATGGCCACCAACAGCATAGTGGCCTGCTCGGACGATGGTCCGCAGCAGATGGCGGAAGGTTCCTCCCGGGTTTATATCAACGGCCTGCCTGCAGCACGTATCGACGATCGCACCACCTGCGATGCAAAAGTGATGACGGGCTCTGACAACGTCTACATCGGCGGCGAACCTGAGCAAACGCTCCCCATCAAGCCCGAAGTGCCTGAATGGGCCTATAAAGCATCGGACCTCACTCTGCTGTTTGCCGGCCTGGCCGGTGGCGTGGGCGGTGCAGCAGGCAAGGTCGGGGCGCTGGGTAAATTACTGAGCAAGATTCCCGGCATCAACAAAATCGCCCGAGTGGCCTGCCGTGCTGGTGCCTTGATGACCGGTGTGGCGGCCGCAGGTATTGTTGCCCGCCCGGTGGATATTGTCAGCGGCCAGAAATTTCTCAGCGGCGACGATGAGCTGGATTTTGTGCTCCCTTCCCGGCTGCCCGTTAGCTGGCAGCGTTACTGGCGCAGCGGTAATCCCGGCGACAGCATATTGGGCCGTGGCTGGAACCTGTTCTGGGAAACCCGGCTGGAGCACTATCAGGACGGGCTGGTCTGGCGCGCGCCCTCCGGCGATTACGTCTCTTTCCCTCGGGTACCAAAGGGACAGCGGACTTACTGCGAAGCGGAAAAACGCTGGCTGGAACATCACCGTGACGACAGCTGGTCGCTGTATGACATCAGCGGCGAGCGCTGGCATTTTATGCCATTGCCCGACGAAGGCCCCTCTCTTCCCCTTTGCCTCACCGACCCCAGCGGCAACCAGATAACCTTTGACTGGAACCCCGATCATACGTTGAACGCGCTGACAGACAGCGCCAGTCAGCGCGTGGTATGTCGCTATGCCGATAACAGGCTTAGCGGAGCCTGGCTGGATGACGAAATTTGTCTGGTCAGTTACGCTTATGACGATATGGGCCAGCTCGTTACGGTAACGGGCCGGGGCGGTAGCGTGCGTCGACGCTTCCAGTGGCGCGACGGCCTGATGGTCGCTCATGAGGATACAAACGGCCTGCTGAGTGAGTATCGCTGGCAGACAATTGATGGTTTGCCCCGTGTGGTGGCCTTCCGTCACAGCGGCGGCGAGCAGATGGATTTTGAGTACGATTTTGATAATGGCACCCGACGCGCGCGGCGTGATGACGGCGTTGAGGCGCACTGGTTGATCGACGATGACGATAACGTCGCCCGCTTTACCGATTTCGATGGTCGCCAGACAATGCTGGTTTATCGCGCGGGCGAGCTGTGCGATGTCATTCTGCCCGGCGGGGCTATGCGCTGCAGCAACTGGGACCGCTATGGTCGCATGACGCAGGAGATCGACCCGGTTGGACGACGAACCACCCGGCACTGGTTCCGCATGACCGATCGTATCCTCCGTACCGATTATCCCGATCTTACTGCTACCCAGGCGGCTTACGATCTTAACGTTCGCCTGCTCAGTGAAACTGATGCGCTCAATAACATCACCACCTATCACTATCCTGATGACACAGAAGTGCTGCCAGACAGCATCATCGATGCAACGGGCGGCGTGGTAAAGCTGGAATGGAACCGGCAAGGGCTGCTGACACGGCGTACCGACTGCTCCGGCAGCGTAACGACGTTCAGCTATGACCGATTTGGTCAGCTTATCCGCAGCGTAGATGCTGAAGGCCATGTTACAGCGCGCGAATGGAATGACAGCGGCCAACTGTGCGCCATCATTCATCCGGACGGCAGCCGTGAAACCCTGCACTGGAATCACCAGGGGCAGCTCAGCGCGTGGCGCGATCCGCTGGAAGCCGAGGTGCGCTGGACCTATAACGCGCTGGGTTTACCGGTGAGCCTGACAGACCGGATTGGTCGCACACGTCGCTGGCATTATGATGCACGTGGCAATGTGCTCCGTCTGGAAAACGGCAACGGCGGTGAATACCGATTTACCTGCGATCCGCTCGGTCGTCCATTGAGTGAAATCCGACCCGATAAAACCTCGCGTAATCTGGAATGGAACGTGCAGGGTTTTCTCAGCGGTTTACAGGAAAACGGCAAGCCCGCTCTCGATGGTGGCGCAGCCCGTCGCTGGCAGCACTTTCGCTACGACGACAGCGGCCTGATGACCGGACGCACGACGCAGCATGCCGAATACCACTATCGCCGCCACCGGAGCGGACAGCTCGCCGGCCTGGTTCGTACCCCGACCGCAGAGGGGATCGCACTCGGTATCGAAGAGGATGAAATCGCCTTCACCTATGACGCAGCAGGCCAGTTATTATCCGAGTCCGGTATAAACGGAAAACTGGATTACGAATGGGATGCCCTCGGCAACCTCACTCATCTGACCCTGCCGGGGGAACAGCAGCTTGCCTGGCTGCACTATGGCTCTGGCCATGTCAGCGCCATCCGCTTTAATCAGCAACTGGTCAGTGAATTTACCCGCGACCGTCTGCACCGGGAAATTCGCCGCAGTCAGGGCGCAAGGGAGCAGGCGCGCCAGTACGACAGTCTTGGCAGGCGCACGATGCAGCGCAGTGAATTGCATAGCCAGGTGGTGCTGCCGGAAAAAGCCATTCTGGAACGCGCTTTCCGCTATTCGGCACGCAGTGAACTGGAGTCTGTCAGTGATACGCTGCGCGGCGACATTATCTATGGTTACGATGATGAAGGCCGCCTGCTGAAGCACTATGAAGCCAGACAGGGCCACAGCACGTCGCATTTTGCTTACGATAACGCGGACAACCTGGCGGCAAACGACGATGCACTGCACGCGTTGCCGGTTACCGACAACCGGCTGCATCATTGGCATAATCTGTTTATGAAATATGACGGCTGGGGCAACCTGGTCCGTCGCCGTAGCGGCCTGCATGAGCAGCATTTTACCTATGATGCCGAAAACCGGCTCATCACCGCCAAAGGCAATGGTCCGGACGGCGAATTTACCGCACACTATCATTACGATGCGCTGGGCAGACGCACCCGCAAAGTAGTCAGAAGCCGGCACGATCGCAAAGAAACCCGTTTCCTCTGGCAGGGCTATCGTCTGTTGCAGGAGCAGCAGGATAACGGCCAGTGCCAGACCTATGTGTACGATCCCAACGAGGCCTGGAGCCCGCTGGCGCGCATCGATCATATGGCAGACGGCGGCCGGGGCGATATGTTGTGGTTCAATACCGATCTCAACGGGGCACCGCTGGAGGTAACCGATGAACGCGGCGACATCCGCTGGAGCGGCCAGTACGGCAGCTTTGGTGAAGTGCGCCAACAGACAGAGGGCTTTACCCGGCTGACGAAACAGTCTGCCCTGCCCCATCAGCCGCTGCGCTATGCGGGCCAGTATGCGGACAGCGAAACCGGTCTACACTACAATCTGTTTCGCTATTACGACCCGCAGGTGGGACGGTTCACGGTTCAGGACCCGATAGGGCTGGAAGGCGGCTGGAACCTGTATCAGTATGCGCCGAACCCGCTGAGCTGGGTGGATCCGCTGGGGTTGAGCAATTGCGGTGCTCCAAACAAAAAGACATCTTATGAAGGTATCAGTCGCAGAGATGCGTTTAGGCAAGCTAAAAGGGATGCTGGAATACCAATGAATCAACATCCTAACTCTATCACAAGACCCGACCTACTAGATGGGAGTGGTAAAAAATTATTAGATAGTACTGGGCAGCCAATAAAAACAAGGCAATACGAATTTGTTGACAAAAGAGGTCAGTCCGTCTTTCTGCAAGAACATAGTTTAGGACATACCAAGGCTACTTCTGGTCATGGAGCTGAACCTCATTTTAATCTTAGGCCTCTTGACAACTTGAATACCGGTTCAGTTCCTGGTACTCATGGTCACTATAATTTCCCATAAGGTATTTCTATGTGGTTTAAAAATGCGATAGGTAAAGAAAAAATTCAATTTATGTTTGATAATGAATTAAAAATTCAAAATATAGAAATTTCAAGTTTTTCATTGGAGCGCTTTTCAGACTTAAAAATTCATTTCTTTTGTAAGGAAATACCGAAAAAACATCCTGAAAAATGGAAGAAGGATGGATTCAATGCACTTAGTCTGGTGATTAACTTTGGAGATGTTATCCATTTAAATGCCACTGGTTCTAGAATCGGCTTCTTTTGCTCCCCGGAAATAAAGTCCTTTGAAAATTATTCAGAAATAAAAATAAAAAATAACGAGCTCGATTTTTATTGCAAATCAAAGTTCTTAACAATTGAAAGTATCACACCATATATAGATGAACGATGGGACTAAAAAGGAAGCCAGCAAGGCTGCTGGCTTCCTTTTTCAAGCGAACATTTCGTTATTAAAAGACAATCATCGGTCAAAATTGACACACCATTGCTGAACTAAACTAATAACAAAAATATTAAAGAAATCCGTTTCCTCTGGCAGGGCTATCGTCTGTTACAGGAGCAGCAGGATAACGGCCAGTGCCAGACCTATGTGTACGATCCCAACGAGGCCCGGAGCCCGCTGGCGCGCATTGATCATATGGCAGACGGCGGCCGGGGCGATGTGTTGTGGTTCAATATCGATCTCAATGGAGCGCTGCTTGAGGTAACCCATTAGCGGGACGATATCCGCTGGTATTGATTAATTGCAGTAAACCAAACAAAAAGACATCTTATGAAGGTATCAGTCGCAGAGATGCGTTTAGGCAAGCTAAAAGGGATGCTGGAATACCAAATAATCAGCAACCAACTAAAATTCTGCGGCCTGAATTAAGGGATGGTAACGGCAATGTAGTAATCGGCAAAGATAATCTGCCGATAAGAACGCGAGAATATCATTTTGAAAACAAAGACAATAAAACTGTGTTGATACAGGAGCACAGTTTAGGCCACCAAAAAGCCACTCCTGGACATGGTGCAGAACCTCACTTTAATACCCGAACCATTGAAAGGCCAGATGCCGGAAACTTTCCTGGAACGCATGGCCACTATAATTTCCCGTGGAGTAATTAACATGAACCTAATAGATTTAATTAGTTACAATAATTTTTTAAAAAAAATATTCCCTGATGGAATTGAAAGTAATGTTCTTATTGGAAAACTATCACTCGAGTTAGGAGGCCGCCTTGCAGTAAACATTCATACCAAACAGAAACCGGCATTTGAAATAGCCAAATGGGGAAAGTGGGGTGTTGATTACAATGTAATTGTCATACATGCTTTAGGTGGAAAGGGTGATATTGTTAACATAAAAAAATGGAGTAAAATAGAATACGCTCATTTATCAATAAATAAAAATGGTAGCGTATATGACTTACAGCAAACTGGCCTTCATCATGAACTATTCTTTTCCGTCGATATTTTAACTTTTCAAAATTGTACTACATACTTAGAACAAGAAGACATCTTATAAGGGGTCAGCCGCAAGGACGCCTTAGGAAAGCTAAAAGGAAGGCTGAAATAACAATGAATCAACACTATGGCCCTATCATTAAGCACCAGTGATAGCTTAAGAGCCAAATAAAATAAAAATGCATGTATGACAACTATTTAATGCATATGAAAAACTTTACCTGAATAAGCCAACCCCTCTGAATTATATTAAATTGAGAGGAATAGAGACGCTGGATATTTCATCTATAAAAACAATGATGAAATTTTTAGTTTAAATGCAGGAACTTTCGGAAAATTAGACTATGATAGAGAAGCCGATTATTTATAAGACTTAAGTAGTTAAGCACATAGAGTAAACCTTGATAATCTCGTAAAAAAAAATTTACTTGCTGTTTTTTAGTCGGAAATCAATTGAAATATGGAAAAAATCCCATATAGATGTCAACCTGTATCGGTATGCGCAGAACCCTTTGGATTGCGCAGATCCGCAGAGGTTGAGCATTGATAACTTAGTGTTCTTTTTGATCTTGCTTTCGTTTTCCGCTAATATATCGCCTCATTAAAAAAGTATAAACTTTAAATCTCTTCATAGAAAGAATAGAGGCTACTATGAGTAAAAATTTAGAAATTACCATTAAAAATGGCCGTTTTAAAAAATTAAGACAATGGAACAGACGGAAAAATTACTATATAAAACAATTAAAAATTGACACAAAAGTCTATATTGCTAAGCTTATATGGGATAAATACAAAAAAGAATTATTCGATGTTACGTTAGTCAAAACCGTACTTCTTTTGCGTAATGAAGGAACAGTTGGAGACGTTGTAGTAACAACTCCATTGATAAAATGCCTTTATGAAGCAGGTTATACTGTGGATTTATTATTAACAAAAAAAAGCAGTTTAGCTGTTAAGTACAATCCATATGTTAAGGATGTTTATGAGGCAAATGATTGTAGTAATGCAGTGTTCCTGAAAGATTTTAATCATACTGTTCCAGATTCCACCATCCAGTTAATGAAGAAAAAGAATTATGATTTAGTGGTTGATCTTTGTTTGTTTGAAACCCCAGTTCATCGTATGAAGCTTTTTCATGACATAAAGCCAAAAAACATTCTTGGATTTAATAAATGGAATTGCATCAATCATTACAGTAAGTCAATCTCATTCAAAAATGATAAAGAGCATGTGACGAAAGCTATTTCTATGGTTGCAGATAAAATGAAATTGGGTTTTATAGATAGCCGCGCATATGATTTACACATTCCAGATTTTATTCTTAGTGAAATTAATAATTATTTTAACACCTCTGAAGGGGATTCAAAAATAATCATCAATGCTTTCACTGGAAGTCCGGAAAGAAATTTATCACAAGACCAACTAGCTAAAACATTAGACATGCTTAAAAAAATGTCAAACGACATTAAAATAATTATTCTAGACCACAAGAATGAACTCAACATCCCCCTCCCTGAAAATGTCGTTATTAACCCATTTTCATCTCTGCATCACGTCATGGCATTAATTCGCGAGGCAGATATGATAATATCTCCAGATACTGCAATTGTGCACATTTCAGCAGCATGGAAAAAACCACTTATTTCTGTTTACAAAAATGTAGGCGACAATAATGAATTATGGGGCCCTGGATATAAAAACGCAAGTCAAATTATTATTAACAATAGAAAGTTATCTGATGTTGATATAGTACCGAATCTTATTATCGATGAAATAAAGAAAAGAGGCTTAATACCGTGCTAAGGGAAAAAATACAAACCTGCGCCTAACAAACCTTACGTTAATAATCAACTAGAACATAGTCTTATCCCATCATGCACACCAACCACTATTGCATGTATGAGGTATCATGAACTCAGCCCACAGAGTCTGACAGGCAATGGTTATTTACAACCATTCCTGTCAGATCAACAATAATTCATAATCTACCTTATTATGATATTGCGTGATTTTATGCTCATAAACTGCACTTCATCCTGATGTATTCTGTTCATCATCGGTATGGTAAGCGCGTTACGGCAATCACATTAACGAGACAGTGCCAGGGCGACGCACGTTAAACAACGTGAATGCCGTGCGAAAAGACTCGCTGTGGTTACCGTCAGTCAATCCTGGTCACAATATAAAAGCATGATCTGTTCCTTTTACTGATGAGATGATCAATAAAAAAAGATTTTAAAAGCACCGCCAACATTTATATCGCGCCTAAGTACGCAAAAAAATGTAGCCATTTAATGAATGTCACAGCAGTATTTTCTATGTCTTTATTAACAGTATGTACTTTTTTACCCGCCAGCCCTATGATTTGGCTGTGTCACCTGGACACGGTGGAGGTCGATATGAGAAATTTCGGTTTCGTCGTTCTTGGTCTGGTGGGTTTCTCTGCATTCAGCGTTGCGTTTTGCACACTTTGTTTAACCACTGCCGGTGTGTTGCATTAATCGCGTCTGAATTCCTCGACATGGCCCTTTGTGGCCATTTTTGTTTTCACTGCATCAAACGTAAGCTCTGCTATTTGCTTTCTCCGCTTCATAAAAACGTCATACTGCACAGCCCGACTTTGCAGGGCACTACGCAGCGGCACTGAGGCGGTAAAACCCAATACTGTTTTTTACGGCCAAAAGCGCCTGATTATGCTTGCAACCTTTGCCGCACGAGTTCCTTCTGCTAACGTTGTTATGATAACGACACTTTCGGACAAGGTAAGCTATGAATCAGTATGACAATCTCTGGAATGCTATTGAGACGCGCGTCAAGCAGAACAACGATGCCACGACGCTGGATATGGGCAATTCCGAAAATGTTTTTGTTAATCAGATCAGACAACGTACGGCTCAAATATTCATTCTTGAAATCATTCTGGACAAACACCGCAAACAATTTGGTACGCGCTATTTTCCTTTATCAGGAGAGGAGGCGCTTTATCACCTGATCTTTACGCGTACAAACTGGCTACCTGCTCAAATCAGAACGCTGTCACTTTCCGATGCGCTATTTGTTATTGCCGAACTTTTCCGAGACGGTAACCTTCAGGAAGGCGTCAAAAACTTCCTTGGCACCCAGGGGCTGCGCAATGTTTCCCATTCTGTTGATGAATTCTCGGACAGAGACTGGGCGCCAAAGGAAAATGAAGTTCATCTTTCACTCCCCTGAATGACGATAGCGCCAGTGTGGAATATTAACAGCGCCTGCAGGATGAATGCAGGCGCGTTAAGTCCGTAATATTTCGGTTTACCTGTTCAGTCGGTAAAACTGGTAGTTCTCTTCATTATCCGCAGGCCTTTCTCCCTGCCAGACCAATGTTCCGTCGACATACTCTTCAGGATGCTTTTTATCATGCTGCACCAGCAGCCAGTGACAACGATAAGCACCTCTGTGCTTCCCTTCTCGTAAGGTTATCAGCCCGTCATAATATTCCAGTAAAGCTCGCTGCGGCTCGCCAAGGTGCTTGCTTGCCACACACTCGTCCTTCGGTAACCAGGTCCGCAACGGGATAAACACATCAGAATAGCGCTTAGTATAATCCAGGTACGGCATGCCCAATGTCATGGCTAAAACCCAGCACAGCGTGATGCAGCTGGTAAAAACAGCTAAGGGACATTGCCGACAGGTGCGGTTAAGCAACACCAGCCCACTGAGCATCAGCGTTGCCAGTAATGCCACGATAAGCATCACCGGAGAGAGCTGCGGCGTGAAGCCAGGTGCGCCGTGCAAGACCCATTTGTTCCACAACGGTGCAGGCCAGCCAGTCATCAGGATGATCCCTGCCCCCCACATGACCACAGGGAGCAGGCAGAATAGTCCAAGTGCCCAGGGCCGTAACTTTTCTGTCCAGGTGCTTTTCTGCTGGCAGGCTCCAACGGCCAGTATGACCAGCGGCAGAAGCAGCGGCATGGCGTAAAGCTCACGCGCATCGGAAGCGACTGACAACGTAACGAAACCGGCAGAAAAAAACGTTACCGGCACCTTCGCAGGGGCACTAATGCCGGTTTTCCATGTGCGCCAGAGCCACCATGAAGCCATCGGCAATGCAGGAAAGGCGTACCAGGGAAGCAGTTTGAAGTAAAAAAAGTGTTTCGCTTTGGGGCCAAGTTTAGCGGTGCCATCGAAACGGCCAACGTTATTCACCAGCAGCCAGGTTGAAAACAGTTTTTCTGAACGCATCCAGAGCGCATATAACCACGGCGCAACCAGCGGGCAGAAGACCAGCACCGCGATGGCACAAAATATGGCATAGCGTCTGCTACGACATTCTGCATTCAGCAAAGGTAGCGCCAGCGCTGTCAGCCCAAGAATGCCGGGGCCGAGAAGCCCTTTAGACAGGAACATGATGGCTGCGCCAACGCCCAGTATCGTTCCACCCAACATGTGGCGGCGAATTCCCAAAACGAAACCGTAAATGCCAATTGCACCGCCTGCCAGCAAAGCAGTGTCCGTAATCATCTGATGAGCCCGGACAGGAAAACCGACACAGGCAAACAGAATAAGCACCGCCCAGCGGCCCGCTCCCCTGCCAAAGAGCTCCCGGGACGTCAGCGCGATGGCGTAACAGGTGATTAAGATAAACAGGCCCGTTGTCAGACGTGCTGCATCCGGTTCGCCCAGTAGTGGACTAAACAGCCGGAGGAAGAACGAGGCCACAATGAAATAGAGCGGCGGCTTTTCCATAAAGGGTTCGCCCGCCAGCGTAGGTACTACCCAGTCACCGGTTTGGGCAATATGACGGATTAGCCCAAAGGTATAAGCCTCATCCGGCTTCCACGGCTCATGACCCACAAGCCCCGGTAGTAGCCAGCAGGTGAAGACAACCATGCACAACAGGAGTGAGATTTGCTGAGATGCAGGTAAAAAAGGCCGGGTCGGGTATATGTAAGTCGCACTTTTACTGGCAAATGTTTGAGGTAAAAAGCTTTCCGGGCCTGCAGCCCGTGTAACAGGAAAGCCCCTCTGGCAATGTCTTGTATTCACGCTTTACTAGCCTGCCCTACCGGTTTTTACGTTAATGGACTGATTTAAACTTCACCCTGTCCATGCTGATTCAGTCATAATGTTCGTGCGTAAGCTGTACAGATGAGACCTTCACCCAGTTCGTCTCAGACATATGCCTCATTGTTCATGCAATGTTTCTCTCAATTTCACTTAAAACTGGATGAACTCATTACAAAAAGGGAGGCGTATGCGCTTACTGGTAATGAATAAGGTAAAGAAAGCGGAATAAACGAGGAATAAACATACTGTGCTTTAAGCTGAGATTTCAGACAAAAGCCATTAGGGGCTGTTTGTTTAAAGAATATTTAATGTTCAGTGAAAATAACGCATAAATAATGTTTCTGCCAAACGGTTTCGTTCATAAAAACATCATAAGCCAGAGGGACCTTTCGCACTGGCTCAGCCTCAATAAGGCCGTTATCAGAAACAACATTCACTTTTTACGCGCTTGCAAAAGCATTAATAAAGCTAAATAAACCATCCTTTTCCATGGTTAGCACTTATCAATTTGATGTATAATAACCCGATAAAAAATCATCAACCAAAAGGACTTAACTTTATGAATGCAAAACAGTATGGCGTCCCATTGCTCGTATCATCTCTTATTCTGGGCGGTGCCATTTTCTGTGCAGCGATGGTTAACAAAGGACTCATCCTTCAAGAAAAAAACGTCATTAAGACTACGTCAGGGAGTGTGAACCTCGGTGAAATTTATAGTGAAAAACGTGGGATGGATATTACCTTAGCGGCTGCATCGGATAACGCACCAAAAGAAATAAACCTGACTAATTTAGATCCAAACAATTTCTCAGGCGATATTCATAATGCGTTAACAAAAATAGCAAATCGGGCTAACGAGCAACAAGGTTTATCCGGTGATAAAGCAATAAAAGTGGATAAACTATCCTCTAACTTACCTTTTAAGCTGCACGTAACAACTTATATTCAGTACATATCTGAACACATACCTAATTACAAACTGGTTATTGAGGAAAAAGATTTCATTATCGAGAAAGAAGTATTTGAACATCGTATTAATACTGAAGCAGAGAAGATGGTAAAAGAAAGCGCTCCAGTATTTTCTGCAAACAGTTTTATCAAAGATTAAAGTTTATCTTTTCCCGGTTCTCAGGAAAATTATTGAATAAAAGCTGGTCTTTCCACAGACCAGCTTTTACTATTTTTTATTGTAGACAACGCGCATGAGGAAAACACTGGTTTTATTTCTGTGCATTTAAAAAAGCAGGTTCTGGTATTTTTTCCACCTAAGAAATATTACACACATCCTCAATATTTTTGTCATACAGCAATGCTGAGTTGATGCATACCGTACCACTGACTTCCCCCCATATTGGATAAGAACCCAACAGGCGTCCCTGGGCCAACATTGACCAGTTAAAAGATTTATGTTCTGATTTTTAAGGGAAAAGTAGACTTTAAGGGATGTAAAAAGAAGAGAAAGTGGCCCCTACAGAATTCAAACCTTATGGCTAGTCTTCTGTTCTCTATGTAATTTTTTTCATTTCAATTTGTGATCTGCTCACAGATATCCCCCTTTAACAAAGTGACTACTCCCATGACTGCGGTTCATCTCTGAGTGTTTAATGGCTCTTAGCTTAGAAAATGTTAAGAAAATTCTTAACCTACGTAACAAACAGGAAATGTATGATACATAGTCATTTAACTGAAAGGGATTTATCTTGAATGAATGAAAGGAATCAATAAAAATTAAACATGGTTGGTTCTCCATAGGGCTAAGCATTTTGTTTACAAGCCATTTTCCACAAATTTCGAAGCTACTATAGCATTGACAGGAGAAAACAATGTTTAAATATAAAAGGACTGGTGCATTTTTAGTTTTTTTATTAGCAGCATATTGCATATGGATAGCTGTAAGACCAACCAAAATAGTCAGAGTTGATAATGGTGCGGTTTTTGTAGAACACTTACCAATGACTACTGGAGGAAAACTAAATTGGTGGTTAAAAAACAAAGAGTTACTTCAGAAGAAATATCATATTATCAATACCCCAGATAACTTCACAGTTGTCGTCATGAATTTCGGTGGTTATGAAAAATTACCCAAAGGAACCAGAGATGGCTCAATTGATGATTATACCTGCTTTGATGGTACTAATAGCAAGCACAAGAAATGTGTGTATAACAGCATAGCAATTGTTGTAAGAGGAAGCCTTGATAGTAAAAGCTATATAAATATAAACAAAAAAACATATATTCTTACACCAGATGGTGAACTGAGCCTTAAAAAAAAGTAAAAGTTTGATAAGGAGCAGTATCTTTCTTGGCATACTGCTATACCTGTTTAAGTTTAAGATACAGTAAAAGCTGATTCAGCACTTACCTCATGGAATTGGAAGTTAGTTTATTTTAATAATAATATATAATGAAAGCTGGAGGAATGCATGGCAACCAGAAAAATTACAATTCCCCTCTTAGCCCTGATAATACTAGCGTTCATTTATTTGATGTTTTTAATTCCCTATCGATTATTACCATTCACGGCTCCGACCATAACATAACATAACATTGTCAGCTAAAACTCTCCCTTTCACTATAATTTGAAAAAAGTGATGAGATAAAGATAATAATAAAATCATATCACCGTATCAAAATAAAATGTTTTCGTATGGGATTTTGATGGTAAGCCCCCCAGAAATCAGGTTTATTTCCAGAGCATAATATCGTTTTCTTACTGTTCTTTTATGATATAAAAGATCAAGAATACGGTATAGAAAAGTCTAACTGGATTATGGACATCATCAACGAAAGAATGAATATATTTATTATCGGTTCGGGAATGAATCTTACCATCGGATACTTTCAGGTGAACAGATTAAAGATGAGAAGTTTGAGCATCAATTAAATGACAGAATATAGTATATCTGAAAAATCTTTCAGTTTATGATATCAGTCATATGCTGGTTTATTATTAATTATAATATATAAGGTTTATATATGAGTACTTAACCTGTAATTTTACTGCTATTATTTCCTTTCTGCCATAAAAATGTTGTTGAGGCCTTGCTAATCACCGCCATCACCCTATGCGGATGTTGATATTTATTAAAAAAAAGGTCAAAATTTCACCTCTCGATTGGGTTGTGACAAGGAGTTTATGATGTGGGATGCTCATCGTGCCGCCGTCTACGCTCGTCAGCATGCAGTAAGCAGAAGTCTCGGAAAATGTGCTCACTATGTTACCAGTGCTGTGCAACATGGGGGAGCCAATCTGGCCAGAACACCTTATGCAAAAGACATGGGCAGGAATTTAGTCTTGGCTGGCTTTCATCAAGTTCATGGAACGCCCATTGAAGGAGATGTTGCCATTATTCAACCCATACATGGTCATCCATATGGTCATGCCTGCATTTATGATGGTCATCAATGGATAAGTGATTTTGTTCAGCGCACTATGTATCCTGGGCCCAGTTACCGAACTGAGCACCCAAGTTTTGTTATCTACAGGCACAATTGAAAATGAAAAAAATACTTTTAGCATTGATGCTGTTTACTCCTTTATCATTTGCCGATTCTGCTGTTAAAGGTGCGGAAACAGCCGCGCTGAATTTCAACAAATGGTATGTTGGTCAGCTCATGCAGGATAAATCTCCTCTGACTGATTACTCAGCCCTTTCAAAGTATGTGACAAGTGACACGATTAGTGCTTTGAAGAAGCTATACAGCGGGGATAGCAATGATGTAGATGTTCCTGATGCAGACATGTTTATCAAGGCTCAGGACTATGAAAACGACTGGAATCAGGTGAGCGTTATTTCTTCTGATTTCGATCCTGTCTGCACAAATGTCTATATTAGCTTTGGTGCTAAAAAAGAACATGTTGTTGCTGATTGCATGAAGAATAAAGCAGGAACCTGGAAAATCAGTTCTGTTACATTGATAAAATAGCCGATAAAATAAGTTCAGAAGAAGATAATATTTTTTCATTCTTCTGAACTTTATTAATTTTTTCATTAACGCTCTTTCCTAATATTTTATAATTTTTCATAGTTTATCTTTTGTGGTCTGCAAAATTTATCTCTGTATATCAGTGCGGTATATCTGGTTAAAACGTTCAATAAATGCGTTCTTAGTCGGTTTGACTGGTTCGGAAAATTCCAGCCTCTGCGCGCATTTCTGCACACTCAGCCATAGTCAGCGAAATCAGAGAGTCCGGCCTCGCCATGGACATCTTAAATACTGTGATGTTCTTACGGTCAGTAAAACGGTCTTTGGAGCTGCATGCAATCAGCGGTTGCAAAGACCTCATGTACATCGGATTTAGTTATGACGACAAACCGATCAGTGAAAACACTATCAACAAAGCCCTTAGAATCATGGGATACAATACCCAAACTGAAGTTTTTGGGCATGGTGTCAGAACTATGGCTTGCAGTGTATTGATTGAATCCGGGCTTTGGTCAAGAGACGCTGTAGAGAGACAAATGAGCCATCAAGAGCGTAATAGCGTTAGGGCAGTTTACATTCATAAAGCGCAGCATTTAGAGGAACGGAAACTTATGCTTCAATGGTGGGCTGACTATCTTGAAGCCTGTAGGCTGAGAACGTTGACGCCTTATACCTTCTCTAAAAAGCCATGAATTAATTTCTAAAACCATTTGTTAATCGCCACAATTTTAACAGACACCTCAGAGTCATTTAAGATGGCTTAAAGAGAGGTGCCCATGAGCGGTAAGTGTTATCGTGAAGAGTTTAAAATTGAAGCAGTCAAACAGGTTGTTGATCGTGGTTATTCTGTTTCCAGCGTTGCAACACGTCTCGATATCACCACCCATAGCCTTTACGCTTGGATAAAGAAATACGATCCGGATTCTTCCACTAATAAAGAACAGTCAGATGCTCAGGCCGAGATCCGCCGTCTCCAGAAAGAGCTGAAGCGGGTTACCGACGAACGGGACATATTAAAAAAAGCCGCGGCGAATTTCGCAAAGCTGTATTACTATCCACAGTCTGTAAACATGGATAATGAAGCATAGGCAAGACCATTAATCAATAGAGTAATTAAATTTTCAGGCTGAGATCTGCAAATCTCCATAAAGCATTGGATTCATGCTACTTAGTATATCCCCCGTTTAGCTTATAGGTTTTATGGTTGTCGTAAATCTATCCCCTTTGATGAGTTCACCAGAAGGTTTCCGATAGTAAGATTCGCCATTAAGACGATAATAAATGTAGCCATCCTTTGTTTTGGATATGTCCATGAGCCAGTTTGACTTATCAATACAGTTTGCTCCTTTTTCCATATCGTCAAAGCATAGCAAGTAATCATTATCATGGTCTGGAAACAATCCAGAATTCTTAGGAGCAAGCGTTTGATAACCGCCATCAAAATTCCAAAGTGAAACATTATAAGTTTCAGGGTAAGATATGAACTTATCTCTATTATTATCCCACCACTTAATTTTATCACTATCAGTGTAAGGCATGTTTTTCACTAACAATTCTTTGTAAGAGCCAGAACCGTGAATGGCAAGGACTTTAGGAGGGTTGAAAAAAAACAAATAAAAGAATGCAAGCATGGTTAGCGCAAAAATAAAGACTGTAATTTTTTTTGGTATTCACTCGTTTCTCCAACCACTAATCTCAAAGCGGCTTTCATGTTGGTAAGTTTTACTCTTATTTGACAAACCTGTGTGCTTTCCAGGCCAGATTCATTGGTATGAAGAAGTAAACGATTATTGCACCGATGATAAGGACGATAGCATAAGAAATCAGGCTTTCTTTATGCCCTTTCGCTATACCATAAATGAAAACTGATAAAATAATGAGCATGGAAATTATACCAGCCCAAAAGCGCTTGCTCAGCTCCTGAATCAGTGACTGAAGTGTATCTGATTTGTTCTCATCTCGGATAAGAATTTCATTAAGCTTGCGGATATCCTTCGCTGAAAATCCACTCTGAAGGAGCTTTTGTTCGAAATCGCTCATTTCATCATCCTGAAACGCCATTAGATAAAAGAAATATATCATACATTAAAGCTGAGATGCCATATGATCCATTTGCAGAACACTCGCCCTAAGTTAAGTGTAAAGATCATATGGCATAGATATTGTATCGCCATATTGAATCAAAAGTATACCCTAAACCCTTTTCTTCATTTTGAAACCATCTGATTTGGGCTCTGGTGAAGACGTAAAGCTCTGTTTTTGAGTAGCAAATATTCTTTCTACTTCATACTCATTCCAGATAATGTATTCGATAATAAACTTGTAGAAATACAGCTCTCGTTCGAGACTGACGATTGAAGGTATTGTATAGAAGTTTGGACTGAGCAAAGCCGAACTCAAAACTGCAATTATATTGCCTGGCCCCTTCAGATAGGGATTCTGATAATCTTGTTGATGCTTCAAAAAGTATCCTACACAGAACAGACAGGCATTTTTTACGATTTTTTCTTTATTCCAGTCTGATTCGTCGTATCTAAGAATGAAGCGATTTAGGAGTATCGGAAATTTCTGCTGACTAGCGATACCTGTTTTAAAAAAACTAATAAGACTTTTATTCGGGATTATGCTCAGCCCTGCCAAAAATCACTGCATAGGTAAAAATCTGGCGACATGCCTGACGGGTTTTCTTTAGCTTGTCGAGAACTCCCCGTTTCTCCATCTTGCGAAAAACATCAAGCATCTCTTTTGCATTAATGTCTGCAACAGGTCTTTTACCAATGTGAGGAAAAATACCCTTCTTCAGATATTCCAGAATATCTGTGGCATAACCTATAGACCATGATGGCTTCTTGTTCTCATGCCACTCAAGAGCGATAAGCTCAAAGCTGTTGTTCACAGCCAGAATTTTTGCGGTGACCCTGGACCGAAATGGACCAGTTAAAAGATTTATATTCTGATTTTTAAGGGAAAAGTAGACTTAAAGGGATGTAAACAGAAGAGAAAGTGGCGCGCCCTACAGGATTCGAACCTGTGACCTACGGCTTAGAAGGCCGGTGCTCTATCCAACTGAGCTAAGGGCGCGGAGAGGTTGCGTCGAATTATACGGTTGAACGCTGTAACGTCAACGTTTTTGCCGCGGTGGCGCGGTAAGTGCCCAGGTAATAACCAATTTCCACTAATGGCGGTCGCGCCAGGCACTGAGCGACACCAGATTACTCACCTCGGTAGTTTCCCCTTCCAGCTCAATGCCCTGCTGCGTGACGCGCGCGTTATACTGCTCACGCAGCGCGTTCAGCTCCTGGCTGTCGGGTTCGAGCTGACGCAGAAAACCCAATGCCAGTAACAGTTGCTGACGAGTGAGCGTGGCAGAAAAACCTGCGCCGGTTAACACGCTGTGCCAACGCCGGATATTTTCGTCGCTGCCATCCACAATCAGTACCTGCCAGATCAAAAGTACCGCCGCGCCATTATTTAAATGTGCTTCGTTATCGCCGGCGATGTAGTCGGTAAACTCTTTCGCCGCCTCTTTACCCATCTGCGACAGCATTGATTCAATATGTACCGGCGGCAGTTGCAGCCGCTTGCTGAGCGCCTGCGCAGCATGGCGAGAACCCGCAGTCAGCAACTGAAATCCTACAACAAACACCACAGCCAGGGTGGCAATCATTAACCAAATCATCACGTCATCCAGTAAATTCCCTGTCTGGCATCATAAGCGTTAACCCGCACTTTCGTCACGGCTAAATATCGTCAACCACCCTGCAACAAGAATCTCTACCTGACAGCCGGACGCGCTTCTGACAAAATAGGTGCCATCCCCGACTTAAACTCAACACAGTGGATTTACGCTCTGATGGCAGCAAAAATTATTGACGGTAAAACGATTGCGCAGCAGGTACGGCTTGAGGTTGCAGAAAAAGTAAAGCAACGCCTGGCCGCCGGAAAACGTGCACCGGGTCTGGCAGTCGTTCTGGTGGGTGAGAACCCTGCATCGCAGCTCTACGTCGGCAGCAAACGCCGCGCCTGTGAAGAAGTGGGCTTTATCTCCCGCTCTTACGATCTGCCCGCCACCACCCGCGAAGCCGAGTTGCTGCAGCTGATCGATAAACTCAACAACGATACAGAAATTGACGGCATTCTGGTGCAACTGCCGCTCCCGGCAGGCATTGATAACGTCAAAGTGCTGGAGCGCATCACGCCCGATAAAGATGTAGACGGCTTCCATCCCTATAATGTAGGTCGCCTGTGTCAGCGCGCCCCCAAGCTGCGCCCGTGCACGCCGCGCGGCATCGTTACGCTGCTGGAACGCTACAACATTGATGCGTACGGCCTGAACGCCGTGGTCGTCGGTGCGTCGAACATCGTGGGTCGTCCAATGAGCATGGAACTGCTGTTAGCGGGCTGCACCACAACCGTGACGCATCGCTTTACCCGCGATCTGCGCCATCACGTTGAGCATGCCGATCTGCTGATCGTGGCAGTGGGTAAGCCCAACTTTATTCCGGGCGACTGGATCAAACCGGGTGCGATCGTTATCGATGTCGGTATTAACCGTCTCGAAAACGGTAAAGTCGTCGGTGATGTGGATTTTGACGCCGCCGCTGAGCGCGCTTCTTATATTACTCCCGTCCCTGGCGGCGTGGGGCCGATGACGGTAGCAACCTTAATCGAAAATACCTTACAGGCATGTGAAGAGTTTCACGATGGAGAGCAGGCATAATGGCGACTTTTTCTTTGGGTAAGTTCCCACACGTTGATCTCTGCGATCTGCTGAAACTCGAAGGCTGGGTGGAAAGCGGTGCACAGGCCAAAGTGGTGATTGGTGAAGGTGAAGTCCTGGTCGATGGGGAAGTCGAAACCCGTAAGCGCTGCAAAATTCATCAGGGGCAAACAGTTGAGTTTGCCGGGCAGCGCATCACCGTCGTTGCCTGATCGTCAGGTGCCCCGCTCGGGGCGCCTTAAAGCTGTACTTCTCCCACTATCCGTGTTTCCCCATTCATCTGCTCCAGCTCAATGTGATTCACCTCTGCATGCTGCGCAATCAGCGTGGCCAGCCTGGGTGAATGGCTGGTGATCCACAACTGACTAAACTGACTGGCTTCGGCAATCAGTGCCGCCAGGGCCGGTAGCAGATCCTCATGCAGGCTGTTCTCGGGTTCGTTGAGCGCCATAAAGGCTGGCGGGCGCGGGCTGAGCAGCGCGACCACAAGGCACAGGAAACGCAGCGTCCCGTCAGAGAACTCGGCGCTTTCCAGCGGACGCAAAATGCCCTGTCGCCGCATCAGCATCTGGAAACGACCGTTCTGGACATCCACCTGAAATTCGGTATCAGGGAAGGCTTTAGCTATCACCTTATAAAGCAACTCGTGATGACCCCGTTCGACAATGGTTGCCCATGCCGCCGCGAGGTTAGCGCCATCGTGCGCCAGAATGGGGGCGCGCACGCCAATTTGCGGCGCACGAATCGGCGAACCGGGCCAGACGGCAAACTCATGATAGAAGCGCCACTGGCGCAGACGTTCACGCATCTGAGAAAGTTCGGGATAACGGTGTGGCTCACCAAGTTGACCAAACAGGGACTCTTCGGGATGCAGTACCGCCGGATAGCTTACGCGCTCCCCCTCTACATTGTGTAAAAAGGCGGTCTGATTCGTGCGCTGCATAATGCAGGAAGAAGGACGTCGCTGCTGGCCACTAAGCCAGATGTGTTCTTCTTTGACCAGCGGATCGAGGTTGAACAGGCTGGTCGATAACGGTTCAGGAAAACCCACTTCAAGCTGGTAGTCCATATCCTCCATTACGACATCCAGGATGAGGCGTTTAGCATCATGACGACGATCGCCCCGGCGTAATCCCCCTGCCCACATGACTTTTTGAATACCGCCCTCTTCTGCCAGCGCTAACGCCAGGCGACCATTGGCGGCCTCGTGCAGCAGACGCACCGCCTTATACAGGTTGGATTTGCCACAGCCGTTCGGTCCACTTACCACGTTCAGTTGCTGAAGCGGCAGAATCAGATCACGTACCGAACGAAAACCACGAAGGTGAATCTGTTTTATCGTCATAGACAAAAAAGGGCGATGGCTCGCCCTCTCCTGTGTTGCCTGTTATTTGCGTCGCCAGCTGGAGCCCTGGGGACCATCTTCGACAATCACGCCAAGCGCGTTCAGCTTGTCGCGGGCCACATCGGCCTGCGCCCAGTCTTTAGCCGCGCGCGCATCAGCACGGGCTTTCACCCAGTGTTCGATTTCCGCCACTTCATCATCATTGCCCTGTGCGCTGCTTTGCAGAAACACTTCTGGCTCCTGTTGCAGAATACCCAGCACGTTGGCGATTTCACGGAGCTTAGCGGCCAACGCATTGGCTGCCGTCATGTCTTCGCTTTTCAGACGGTTCACTTCACGCGCCATGTCGAACAGCACGGAATAGGCTTCCGGGGTGTTAAAATCATCGTCCATCGCCTCGCGGAAACGGGCCTCGAAGGCTTCGCCGCCGTGGGCAACCACGTTACGATCGGTATGACGTAGCGCGGTATAAAGACGTTCCAGCGCCGCGCGTGCCTGGTTCAGGTTGTCTTCGCCATAGTTGAGCTGGCTACGATAGTGACCAGACATCAGGAAGTAGCGCACCGTTTCGGCATCGTAATGCTGCAGCACGTCGCGCACGGTAAAGAAGTTATTCAGCGACTTCGACATCTTTTCACGGTCAATCATCACCATGCCGGAGTGCATCCAGTAATTCACATACGGGCCATCGTGGGCGCAGGTGGACTGGGCGATTTCGTTTTCGTGATGCGGGAACATCAGGTCAGAGCCGCCGCCGTGAATGTCGAAATGCGCACCAAGCTGTTTGCAGTTCATGGCGGAACACTCAATGTGCCAGCCCGGACGACCCTGGCCCCAGGGCGAAGGCCATGAGGGTTCGTCCGCTTTAGACATTTTCCACAGGACGAAATCCATGGGATTACGCTTCACATCCGCCACTTCGACGCGGGCACCGGCCTGAAGCTGGTCCAGATCCTGACGCGACAGCGCACCGTAGTCCACGTCACTCAGCACATCGAACATCACGTCGCCGTTATCCGCAACATAGGCATGACCCCGGGCAATCAGCTTTTCCACCAGTTCGACGATTTCAGGAATATGGCGCGTGGCGCGCGGTTCTAAATCCGGCGGTAAGATGCCCAGTGCATCAAAATCGCTGTGCATTTCGGCGATCATACGATTGGTCAGGGTTTCGATGCTCTCGCCGTTCTCGTTGGCGCGCTTGATAATTTTGTCATCGATGTCGGTAATATTGCGCACATAATTCACGTCATAACCGACGTAACGCAGATAGCGCGATACCACATCAAAAGCCACAAACGTGCGCCCGTGCCCAATGTGACAGAGGTCATACACCGTGATGCCGCAGACATACATGCCGATTTTGCCAGCATGAATAGGGGTAAATTCCTCTTTTTGTCGACTCAGGGTGTTATAAATCTTCAGCATTGGGGTTTCCGTAGTAAGCGTGCGTAACGCACCGTTTTAAGTATCCTGATATTGTGCCGTATTTTTATCTGTCACGCGATGCAAAGCAAGCCAACTGCGCAGCCTGGCTGACGTATTATCGGAAATTATGATATAAGAACGTTCGAGAAAAAGGCGTGTGCACCCTAACAGCGCACCCTATGCTACTGACGACAACCTTTACAGGACGAAAAAAATGGTAACTTTCCAGACTAACCATGGCGATATCGTGATCAAGACCTTCGATGACAAAGCGCCCGCAACCGTAAAGAACTTCCTGGATTACTGCCGTGAAGGTTTCTACGACAACACCATTTTCCACCGTGTGATTAACGGCTTTATGATTCAGGGCGGCGGTTTTGAGCCTGGCATGAAGCAGAAAGCCACCAAAGAAGAGATCCGTAACGAAGCCAGCAACGGCCTGAAAAACACCAAAGGTACGCTGGCGATGGCGCGTACCTCTGCACCGCACTCTGCGACCGCACAGTTTTTCATTAACGTGGCTGACAACGACTTCCTGAACTTCCGTGACGAAAGCCTGCAGGGCTGGGGTTACTGTGTGTTTGCAGAAGTGGTTGAAGGTATGGATGTGGTTGAGAAAATCAAAGCCGTTTCAACCGGCCGCAGCGGTATGCACCAGGACGTACCGAAAGATGACGTGATCATTCAGAAAGTGACCGTCAGCGAGTAATGCCGCGCACGCTGTTTATCGCAGATCTTCATCTGTGTCAGGAAGAACCGGCGATCACCGCCGGTTTTCTGCATTTTTTACAGCGCGAAGCTCCCCACTGCGACGCGCTCTATATTCTCGGCGATCTGTTTGAAGCCTGGATCGGCGATGACGATCCTAATCCGCTGCATCAACAGGTCGCTGAAGCCCTGCGTGCCGTGCCCGTTCCACTGTATTTTATCCACGGCAACCGCGACTTCTTGATCGGCCAACGCTTTGCCCGCGCCAGTAGCATGACGCTCTTGCCTGAAGAGCGCGTGCTGACGCTTTACGGCCATCGACTGCTGATTATGCACGGCGATACGCTGTGCACCGACGATGCTGGTTACCTGCAGTTCCGTGCCAAAGTGCACAATCCCTGGATTCAACGCCTGTTCCTGGCGCTGCCGCTGTTTATTCGCAAACGCATTGCAGAACGCATGCGCGCCAACAGTAAACAGGCCAATCAGCATAAGTCGCTGAAGATTATGGACGTGAATCAGCAGGCCGTCGTGGAGGCCATGTTGCGTCAGCAGGTGCCGTTGCTGATTCATGGTCATACGCACCGCCCGGCGATCCACGATCTGTCGCTAAATGGCGAACGCGCGCAGCGTGCCGTACTGGGTGCCTGGCACAGCCGTGGATCAATGATTCAACTGGATGCCAGCGGGATTCAATTAATCGATTTCGATTTTTAGTCCCCAGGGTCAGAACGCGCGGTTTTAGCCCGGCTTAGTCACCACAATGTGCGTCCGTCAACGTCCAGGTGATCTGCCATTACAGATCATCCTGTTTGGCACCGATGAGTTTAGGATTACGGCCTCGTTTTTTAACGCGTTCAATCAGCGCTGCATCTTTATCATTCCCTTAAACATTGCCTGAGGAATTCTCAAAATTGAATGCTGTCTGCTGCTAACCAGCCCGACGCAACCGTTTTCCTTGTGCGCTTCTCATGCTATTCTCTGTGCCCTTCAAAACCTGTCCGCCTGGTCAGGTGTGTTTTCATTCACAGGAGTTGACCGCATGTCGTCGAATGCCGCCCCGGCCCGCATCGCTGTTGTTATGGGTTCTAAAAGTGACTGGTCCACCATGCAGTTCGCTGCGGAAATCCTCTCCAGCCTGGACGTGCCCTTCCATGTGGAAGTGGTTTCAGCGCACCGTACCCCAGACAAGCTGTTTAGCTTTGCCGAAACGGCCGCAGATAACGGCTTTCAGGTCATTATTGCCGGTGCCGGTGGCGCTGCGCACCTGCCTGGCATGCTGGCGGCAAAAACGCTGCTGCCGGTGCTGGGCGTGCCGGTACAGAGCGCGGCACTGAGCGGCGTCGACAGCCTCTACTCTATTGTGCAAATGCCGCGCGGCATCCCGGTGGGTACGCTGGCGATTGGTAAAGCCGGTGCCGCTAATGCGGCATTGCTGGCTGCGCAGATTCTGGCGATTCATGACGACGCACTGGCGTCACGTCTGGCCAACTGGCGTCAGGCGCAGACCGATGAGGTGCTGGCTAACCCGGACCCGCGGGAGGAAGCATGAAGCCGGTTTGTGTACTGGGTAATGGTCAGCTTGGCCGCATGTTACGCCAGGCGGGCGAGCCGATGGGCATTGCTGTGCATCCGGTGGGCCTGGATGCCGATCCCGCCGCCCTGCCTATAGCAGAAAGCGTGATTACCGCCGAGATCGAACGCTGGCCGGAAACGGCACTGACGCGTGAACTGGCGTCTCATTCAGCCTTTGTGAACCGGGATATTTTCCCGCGTCTGGCCGATCGCCTGACGCAAAAACAACTGCTGGACCAGCTCAATCTGGCCACCGCGCCCTGGCAACTGCTGGCAGACAAGAGCGAATGGCCCGCCGTTTTCAGTCGTCTGGGTGAGTTGGCGATTGTTAAACGTCGCACCGGTGGCTATGACGGCCGCGGTCAGTGGCGATTACGCGCCAACGAAACAGCGACCTTACCCGACGACTGCTACGGCGAGTGCATCGTCGAGCAGGGCATTAACTTCTCAGGTGAAGTGTCGCTGGTCGGCGCGCGCGGTCACGATGGCAGCACCGTATTTTATCCCCTGACACATAATCTCCATGAAGACGGCATTCTGCGCACCAGTGTCGCCTTCCCGCAGGCGGATGCGCTACAGCAGCAACAGGCTGAAGCGATGCTGAGCGCTATCCTGCACGAGCTGAACTATGTTGGCGTGATGGCAATGGAATGTTTTGTCACACCGCAGGGGTTGCTGATCAATGAACTGGCTCCCAGAGTGCACAACAGCGGACACTGGACGCAGAATGGCGCATCAATCAGCCAGTTTGAACTGCACCTGCGTGCGATTCTGAATCTGGCCTTACCCCAGCCGGTGGTGATTGCGCCCTCGGTGATGGTCAATCTGATTGGCACTGCCCTCAATCCAGACTGGCTACAGCAGCCGCTTGTGCATTTGCACTGGTACGACAAAGCGGTGCGGGAAGGACGTAAGGTAGGTCATCTCAACCTTACCGACAGCGATCACTCCCGACTGAAAGCCGCGCTGCATGCGTTGCTGCCCCTGCTGCCTGCTGAATACGCCAGCGGTCTTCACTGGGCCACAGCCAGGCTGTAAGGACGATAATCGCCGTGCGCCGCATGAGTGCGCACGGCGTTTTTATGCGGCGTCGAATTTCCTGAACAACGCGTTGCCTTTCAGCAAACGTACGCCCAGCCAGCCCCCGCACAGCGACAGTAACAACGCGCCACACAAGGGCAAGGCCAGCCACAAGGTCCAGTCGGGCTGCCACGGGAAATCAAAGATTTTACGCTGTAATCCCCATAACGCCGCTTCGGCACCCACCGCCGCTGCCACGCCAGAGACCACGCCAATCAGCGCAAATTCCCACCACAATGTCGTGCGCAACAGGCGCTTGCCGGCCCCCAGCGTGCGGTACACGACCAGTTCCTGACGGCGCTGGCGCATGCCCACCTGAATCTGAGCCATCAGCAGCAATATGCCGCAGGCGGTCACCAGCACCACCATAATTTCCAGCGCCTGACTGACCTGCGTCAGCACCTGGCCGATCTGACGCATAATGCTGCCAATATCCAGCAGGCTCAGGGCCGGAAACTCGCGGTTGAGCTGCGCCAGTAGCCTGGGGTTGTTATCCAACCGGAAGCTGGTGAGCCAGGTCAACGGCTGGCTGTCGAGCGCGCCCGGCGGAAAGATAAAGAAGAAATTGGGCCGCAGACTTTCCCAGTCGACTTTACGCAGGCTGGTGATTTTGGCACTGAGCTGTTGCGTATCCCCCTCAAAGGTTAAGCTGTCCCCCAGCGTTACACCGAGCCGTTCCGCCAGGTCGACCTCCATCGATACTTCGCCCGCTTTCGGCGGCCAGCTGCCCGCCACCAGCGGATTATGCTGTGGGATAGCCGCCAGCGAGGTCAGGTTCAGCTCGCGGTTAAGCGCGTTATCCCGTTCAGGATCGGCCGCTTTGCCATTTAGTTCGCTGAGGCGCATGCGGGCAATCGGATAAAAGGTTTCCGGTTTCACCTGATGCGCCTGCAGGAAGTCACGTACCTGCGGCACCTGATCGGCCGTCATATTGAGCAGGAAAAAGTTTGGGCTGTCGGCGGGCAACTGCTGTTGCCAGCGATCCAGCAGATCGCCACGCATCACCAGCAACAGCGCCAGCAGCATAAACGACAGGGAAAACGCGGCCAACTGGCTCAGCGTCATGGCGGGCTGTCGCAGCAGGCGATTAATTGCCAACCGCAGCGCCAGACTTCGCACCGTCAGACGGCGCAGAAGCAGTAACGCGCCCCAGCCAAGCAGCGCCAGCAGGCCCGCCAGTATCACCACCCCCGCCAGCAGCGCCCACAGCATTTTACTGCCGCCGACCAGCGCAGCCAGTAGCGCCACCACCACGGCCCCCATCGCCGGTAAATATATTTTCAGCGGCCAGACGGTGGCAACGGCATCACGCCGTAATACGCGTAAAGGCTGAGTCGCCAGCAACAGGCGGTAAGGACGTAATCCCACCAGCAGGGAAATCACAAACAGCGATCCGACGGCCCACACCCACGGCCACAGGCTGGCGTCAGGTAAGGATGCTGGCAGAACGGGTTTGAGCATCGCCATCAACAGGGCTTCGACCGCCAGTCCCACCGCGCCGCCCGCCACGGCTGCCAGCAGTAATACCGCCAGCCACTGACCGATAATCAGCTTTTGCAACACGCCGCGCGTGGCGCCCAGAGTTTTCAGCACCGCCACCAGATCATACCGGCTACGGCAATAATGACTCATCGCCACCGCCACAGCCGCAATCGCCAGCATCAGCGTTAACAACGCCGACAACAGTAAAAACTGCTGCGCGCGCTGCATCGAACGCCCCAAGGCATCTTCGGAATTCTCGATACTGATCCAGCGTTGGCCGGTTTTAATTTGTGGCGTTATCCAGCGATCGTAATTTTCCAGCTGCTGCGGGTTGCCAGAAAACTTATAGCGCCAGGTAATGCGGCTGCCGGGCTGGATCGCCCCGGTCTTATCGGCATCGGCCAGGTTAATCAGTAAACGCGGTGCCATCTCAAACGGATTGAAACCGCCATCCGGCTCCTGAATCACCTCTCCGGCAATGCGCAGCGTCGTGTCGCCGACATCAAGTTGATCGCCCACTTTCAGATTGAGCAGCGCCATTAAGCGCGGGGCGGCCAGCGCAGTGCCGGGCTGGGGCTTTACGCCTGGCGGACGGGTTTGCAATTCACCAAACATCGGATAGTGGTTATCCACGGCCTTCACCGACGCCAGCTGCGGCGTCTGGTCAGCAAACGTCATGGTCATAAAACTCAGCTGACGGCTGACCGATAATCTCGTTTCCTGCGCTTTCGCCAGCCAGTCAGGCGGGGCCGCCGTGCTGGTACGCAGGGTACGATCGCCCGCCATAAAGTCGCGGCTCTGCTGACTCAGCCCCTTTTCCATGCGGTCGCTGATCGATCCCAGCGCCAGCACGCAAGCCACTGCCAGCGTTAGCGCCAGCCAGACGATTAACAATGAGGGCGAACGCCACTCACGCCAGAACCAGCGCCAGATCATTGCGCCTCCCACAGTTTACCGTCACGCAGACGCAAGCGCCGGTTGCAGCGCGCCGCCAGCTGCTCGTCATGGGTAACCAGAATTAACGTCGTGGCAAAATCGCGGTTCAGGGAAAACAGCAGGTCGACAATACGATCGCCGGTTTTACGATCCAGATTTCCCGTGGGTTCATCGGCAAACAGCAGTCCGGGACGACCACTGAATGCCCGGGCAAGTGCGACGCGTTGCTGTTCGCCACCAGATAACTGTGCAGGCAGATGCTGCAAACGCTCGCCAAGGCCTAACTGTGTGAGCAACTCTCGTGCCTGGTCGCGGCTCTGGCGGTCGCTCTCACCGCGCAGCAGCGCAGGCAACTGGACGTTTTCCAGCGCATTTAACGTCGGCACCAGCATAAAAGACTGGAACACAAATCCCACCTGCTGCGCTCGTAAGGCTGCCCGCTGCTCTTCATTCATTTTATGCAACGGCTGGCCTAGCAGATGCACCTCGCCGTCGCTGCCGTCATCCAGACCGGCCAGAATACCTAACAGCGTGGATTTACCCGATCCCGACTCGCCAATCAGGGCGATTGTTTCAGCTGGTTTGACAACTAACTCAACTCCGGTAAGGATGGTTAACTGATGCTCTCCCTGACCCACGGACTTAGTAAGATGATGAACTTCAAGAATGTTTTCCGCTGGCATTATCCTTTCCTGTTATTGTGCTGTCTGTTGGTGTCCCGTCTTGCTGCGGCCGATACGTTGCTGGTACTGGGTGACAGCCTGAGCGCAGGCTATCAGATGTCGGCCAGTAAAGCCTGGCCCAGCCTGCTCGATAAAACCTGGCAGCAGCAGCCCAGAGTGATTAATGCCAGTATTAGCGGCGATACCGCCGCACAAGGACTGGCGCGCTTACCTGCCCTATTAAAACAGCATCAACCGCAGTGGGTGTTAATCGAATTGGGCGGTAACGACGGCTTACGTGGCTTTCCCCCGAAGGATATTGCACAAACATTAGGTACAGTTATTGAGCAGGTCAAAGCCGCCAGGGCTAAACCGATTCTGATGCAGATCCGTTTACCGGCTAACTATGGCCGTCGCTATACGGATGCGTTCAGCGCGATTTATCCGCAACTGGCGAAACAGCATGACATTCCTTTACTGCCCTTTTTTATGGAGCAGGTTTATTTAAAACCCGAATGGATGCAGCAGGATGGTATTCATCCCAATCCTGATGCCCAACCCTTTATCGCCGGACTGATGGCGAAAGAACTGACCCCATTAGTTAAGCAGTAGTTGTGCAAAAAAGGTAACACATGCAAAAAACCATTTTGATCACGGGCTGTTCGAGCGGCATTGGCCTGGTGGCGGCTAATGATCTGCTGGCGCGCGGTTATCACGTCATTGCGGCCTGCCGTAAAGCTGAAGATGTGGCGCGAATGCAAAGCCTGGGCTTTACCGGGCTGCTGTTGGATCTGGACGATCCTGACAGCGTTGACCGCGCCGCCGATGAGGTTTTGGCGCTCACCGATAACCGGCTGTTTGCCCTGTTCAACAACGCCGGCTTTGGTACCTATGGTCCGTTAAACACCATTACGCGTCAGCAATTCGAACAGCAGTTTTCCAGTAATGTGTTTGGCACCCATCAGCTTACTGTGCGGCTGCTCCCTGCTTTGAAGGCGTTTGGCAATGCCCGCATCATTAATACCAGTTCGGTGCTGGGCTTGATTTCCACGCCGGGGCGTGGCGTTTATGCTGCCAGTAAATACGCGTTGGAAGCCTGGAGCGATGCATTACGCATGGAACTGCATACCAGCGGCGTGCGCGTCAGCCTGATTGAACCGGGTCCAATCCAGAGCCGCTTCACGGATAATGTGACGCAGGGCGAGCAGGATAATCCGGTGCTGAATCCCGGTCTGGCGGCGCGATTTACGCTGCCGCCTGAAGCCATTTTACCTAAGCTGCGCCATGCGCTCGAAAGCAAACATCCACGTTTACGTTATCCGGTGACGCTGGTCGCACACGCGATGGGCCTGTTGAAACGCCTGCTGCCAGGCTGGATACTGGATCGCATAATTCGCAGTCAGTAAAGGTATTGCGCGAATACAACTTGAAGCAGGGGCGGTCGGCCCCATATTCTTTAAACATTTTCTGCAAAGAGACTTAGTCATGTCACCACACGCTTCGATTATCGACATTAACGAATCCAACCTGCAACAGACCCTTGAGCAGTCAATGCAGATACCGGTGCTGTTCTACTTTTGGTCGGATCGCAGCCAACATTGCCAGGAACTGACGCCTGTGCTGGAACGGCTGGCTCAGGAATATGCGGGCCAGTTTATCCTTGCCAAACTGGACTGTGACAAAGAACAAAGGGTGGCGTCCCAATTTGGGTTGCGCTCCATCCCCACGGTTTACCTGTTCCAGAACGGCCAGCCTGTTGACGGTTTCCAGGGACCACAGCCGGAAGACGCCGTGCGCGCACTGCTGGAAAAAGTGCTGCCGCGCGAAGAAGAGTTAAAAGCCCAGCAGGCCATGGCGCTGATGCAGGAAGGCAAACCGCTGGACGCATTACCTCTGCTAAAAGAGGCCTGGCAGCTTAGCAACAAAGACAGCGAAATCGGTTTTCTGCTGGCAGAGGTGCTGATTACCCTTAACCGCAGTGATGAGGCTGAAACGGTACTCAACGCCGTGCCGTTGCAGGATCAGGACACCCGTTATCAGAGCCTGATCGCCCAGATCGATTTACTGAAACAGGCGGCTGACACACCCGAAATTCAGCAACTGCAATCCCAACTGGAAACTGACCCGGAAAACGCCGAACTGGCGACCAAACTGTCGCTGCAACTGCATCAGGTCGGTCGTAATGAAGAAGCACTGGAACTGCTGTTTAACGTCATTAAGCGTGATCTGAACGCCGCTGACGGCCAGGCGCGTAAAATGTTGCAGGAGATTCTGGCGGCATTAGGCACGGGCGATGCGCTTGCCGCACGCTATCGCCGTCAGCTTTATTCCCTGCTTTACTGATGTAAGCAGAAAACGGGCCGAACGATTTGGCCCGTTCATCTGACAACCTGGAGGTTATATGCTCACCGTCATTCCTGTACTTATCCTGGTCGCCCTGGTCACCGTCTGGTCCGGCGTGAAAATTGTTCCACAAGGCTATCAGTGGACAGTCGAACGCTTTGGCCGTTATACCCGCACGCTTCAGCCCGGCCTTAGCCTTGTTGTTCCCTTTATGGATCGCGTCGGCCATAAGATTAATATGATGGAACGGGTGCTGGATATTCCCTCTCAGGAGATCATCTCCAAAGACAATGCCAACGTCACCATTGATGCCGTCTGTTTTGTGCAGGCTATCGATCCGGCGCGGGCAGCCTATGAAGTCAGCAATCTGGAACTGGCGATCCTTAACCTCACTATGACCAATATGCGTACCGTGCTGGGCAGCATGGAGCTGGATGAAATGCTGTCTCAACGTGACAGTATCAATACCCGCTTACTGCATATTGTTGACGAAGCCACCAATCCGTGGGGCGTGAAGATCACCCGAATCGAAATTCGTGATGTCCGCCCACCACAGGAACTGATTGGTGCCATGAACGCGCAGATGAAGGCGGAGCGGACCAAACGTGCCGATATTCTGACGGCGGAAGGCGTGCGTCAGGCCGAAATTTTACGCGCAGAAGGTGAAAAGCAGGCACAGATACTGAAAGCCGAAGGGGAGCGGACCTCCGCCTTCCTGCAAGCTGAAGCGCGCGAACGCCAGGCTGAAGCGGAGGCTCGCGCCACGAAGATGGTGTCAGAAGCCATTGCCGCTGGCGATATTCAGGCGGTGAATTATTTTGTGGCGCAGAAATACACGGATGCGCTGCAAAAAATTGGTGAATCCAGCAACAGTAAAGTCGTCATGATGCCGCTGGAAGCCAGCAGCCTGCTGGGTGCGATTGGTGGTATCAGTGAGCTGTTAAAAGAAACCCGCAACGAGTCGAAACGCTGATGGTGAGCGAGATCGTCGCACATCCGCACTGGTTCTGGCTGACGCTGGGCGGGTTATTACTGGCGGCAGAAATGCTCGGCACAAACGGCTATTTGCTCTGGAGCGGGCTGGCCGCCATGCTGGTCGGCATCACGGAATGGTTTTTGCCGCTGAGCTGGACCGCACAGGGCTGTCTGTTTGCCGCGTTGACGCTGGCCAGTGTATTTATCTGGCATCGCGTGATGCGTTACCGTGAGCGTAACCAGCAGCCAAACTCACTTAACCAGCGCGGCAACCAGATGATCGGCCTGCAGCTAACCCTGGACAGCGCGTTGCAAAATGGCATTGGTCATGTTCGCATCGGTGACAGCAGTTGGCGTGTTCAGGCAGACCAGAATTTGCCAGCAGGCGCGCTGGTCGAGGTCGTCGCGGTGGAAGGGATCACCCTGCGCATTCAGTCACGCTTGCCGCCAACCTGACTGCAGCAGCCTGCCAGGTTATTAATGATGGGGCAGTCAGCGCTGTCGTTGCCCGGACACGCCGCCGCCAGCGCCAGCAGCCGAGCGCGCATGGCGTGCAGCTCTTCAATATGTGCAGCAATTTCATCGGATTTTTGCAACGTGCGGGCTTTCACATCCGCGCTGTGGCGATCGGGATCGTTAAACAGCCCGACCAGCTCGCGGCACTCATCCAGGGTAAAACCCACCTGGCGTGCCTGCCGCAATAAATTCAGTTCATCAAGATGGTGCGAATTATAATGCCGGTAGCCGTTATCGCCGCGTAATGGTGGCGTTACCACGCCCTTTTCTTCATAGAAACGGATGGCCTTGCTGGTTAATCCGGTCTTTTTTGCCACGGCACTAATGTTCATAACAGTTTTCCTGACCTTCCCCTTAACAGGGGGATTCTAAAAAGCACAGCCCGCGAGCTGCCGGGCTAAATCAGTATTTCATTATACTTCACTCAACCCCGGATTTACCGTTTTGCCCCGAGAACCGGCTCAGCAAGGGCAGTTCATAAAGAAAATTATAGCTCACCGTGCCGAGTAAAACGGGCTATGTCTTTGTATTAGAAGCCATGCGAAAGCTTCAGCATCGCTCAACTTTTAGTTTCAATAAACGTGAATGAAGCATAACCACCTTATACCAGCTCAAATTCTGGACCGCCTTTCATTTCGACATCAACCCACTAAAATATAAGAATAAAAACCTTGTCGATACGGAAAAATCCGATAAAATACCGCCGATTTGTAACAAATAACTATTCCTAAAAAATATAAAGGGGATTGGATTATGGCGTTAGTCAGCTGTCCAGAATGTCATAAGGAAGTGAGTGATTCAGCATTACGTTGTCCATCATGTGCAAAGCAGCTTAAAAAGCCGCGTCGTTCTTTTTTTGGCAAAATGGTTAAGTGGGTTTTCATCCTGTTTAACATTTTCATGGCCTATTGCCTTTTCGCGGGATTAGGTGGAAGTGGCGATGTGATAAATAACGCAGCTTCCGATGCAGAAAAAGCCGGTGCCGCGGTTGGCGCTGGTTTAGGTTTAATGGTGATTGGCACCTTTTGGGTTATTGGCGACATAATTATCGGGACGCTTGTCTTCTTCACTCGCCCCAAGAGATGATTAACCTACACTGCGCGCCTGCGCGTTGTTGCTCGAAACAAAGCTTCGCTTGCGGTGAAGCTTCTGCAAAAGGCGCGTGGCGGCAAGCTATCCAGCTACAGCTTTCCCTCAGAAAGCGTTTACTGACTCAGGCCTGATGAAAGTTATAAAAGCCCTGCTTATTAAGCGGGGCTTTTTCGTTATGGAATCCCCACGAGTGCCGACGCGCGAGTCGCGGTATTCCAGCTGTGATTAAAATTTATTAATTCAGTCATTCAGCATTTGACCTTCCCCTTGATGGAAGGTTTAACCTGAGCCACATTCATATCTGAACGAGCACCCCCGTACCTCTGACAAAGGAGTCAACCATGTCAAACACGATTGTTCTGGCGCTGGACGGATTGTCCTGCGGCCACTGCGTAAAACGCGTCAAGGAAGCGCTCGAAGGGCGCGACGATGTCGAGCAGGCTGAGGTTACACAGCAGGAAGCCAGCGTGTCGGGCTATGCAGAGGCGACAGCCCTGATCGCCACCGTTGAACAGGCGGGCTACCATGCAACATTAAAAGCTGCGGGCACCCGCCCAAAGCCTGAGCCGTTGACAGCAGCAGAGCCGCCGCCGGAGGCGCTGACAACGGAGTCCCCTTCTCTTCCGGCAACCGAAAACCTGGCCGCTCACGTGCTGCTCATCGAGGGGATGAGCTGTGCCAGCTGCGTCAGCCGGGTAGAGAAAGCCCTTGAGCAGGTCAGTGGCGTGCAGCAGGCCCGGGTGAATCTGGCCGAGCGCAGTGCGCTGGTGATGGGTAACGTTGAACCCCATCAGCTGGTCGCCGCCGTGGATGCAGCCGGCTACGGGGCTGAAGTGGTCGACGACGAACAGCAACGCCGCGAGAAGCAGCAGCGCAGCGCCCGACGTGCCATGCAACGCTTTAGCTGGCAGGCAGGTATCGCATTGTTGTTTGGCGTGCCGCTGATGATCTGGGGCATGCTGGGCGACAATATGATGCTCACTGCGGATAATCACACCACCTGGCGGGTGCTCGGCATCGCAACGCTACTGGTGATGGTGGCCGCAGGCGGTCACTTCTATCGCAGCGCCTGGCGCAGCCTGGTTAACCGCAGCGCAACGATGGATACCTTAGTGGCGCTCGGCACGGCCGCCGCCTGGATTTACTCCTTCAGCGTGGTGATCTGGCCTGATTTTTTCCCGCAGCAGGCGCGCCATCTCTACTTTGAAGCCAGCGTGATGATTCTCGGCCTGATCAATCTGGGTCATGCGCTTGAGCAACGTGCACGTCAGCGCTCATCCCGAGCCCTGGAGCGCCTGCTCGATCTGACACCGGATCAGGCCAGAGTGATAACAGACCAGGGGGAAACCCTGATGCCGGTCAGTGCGGTACAACCCGGTATGACTCTGCGGCTGGTGGCGGGCGATCGCGTACCCGTCGATGGCGAAGTGCAGGAGGGCGAGGCCTGGTGCGACGAGGCAATGCTCACCGGTGAGGCGGTGCCGCAAAGTAAAACGCAGGGCGATAGCCTGTTTGCCGGCACGCTGGTGCAGGACGGAACGGTGCGCTTTATTGCCCGCGCAACCGGCGGCAACACCACGCTGGCGCGCATTATTCAGTTAGTGCGTAAGGCCCAAAGCAGTAAGCCGGATGTGGGCCGTCTGGCCGATCGTATCTCTGCCGTGTTCGTGCCGGTGGTCGTGCTTATCGCTCTGCTCAGCGCCGCGATCTGGTATATCGCGGGGCCAGCGCCACAAATGGCTTATGCTCTGGTCGTGGCGACCACGGTACTGATTATTGCCTGTCCCTGTGCGCTGGGCCTGGCCACGCCGATGTCGATCATCGCCGGTACCGGACGCGCCGCCGAATATGGTGTGCTGGTGCGCGATGCGGATGCACTGCAGCGCGCCAGCCATATTGATACGCTGGTGTTTGATAAAACCGGAACGCTGACCAGAGGCACGCCGCAGGTCACCGACGTGGTGAACTGGAACGGCAGTACGCGTCAATCGGTCCTGTCTGCGGCGGCAGCGCTAGAGCAGATGTCGGGTCATCCGTTGGCGAAAGCGATCCTTGCAGAAACAGGGGAGGCTGTTCGAGCCGATATTGCGCAATTTCGTACAATACGCGGCAAAGGCGTAAGCGGCATACTGGACAACAGGACGCTATTACTCGGCAATGTCAGCCTGCTGACTGCGCACGGCGTGGATTGCCAACCGGCTCTGGCAGAGATTGACAGACTCACCCGGCAAGGCGCGACGCCGGTATTGCTGGCAGAAGATGGGCAGCTTACGGGACTGATTGGCTTGCGTGATACGCTGCGGTCCGAGGCAAAAGCGGCCTTGCAGAGGCTGCATCATGCGGGCTACCGACTGATTATGTTGACCGGGGATCATGAAAATACGGCCCAGGTTATTGCTCATGAGGCCGGTATTGATGAGGTGATTGCTGGCGTGCTGCCCGAAAGCAAAGCCGATGCGATTAGCCAGTTGCAACAGCAAGGGCAACGCGTCGCGATGGTGGGCGATGGCATTAATGATGCCCCGGCGCTGGCGCAGGCTGATGTCGGTATTGCGATGGGCGGCGGCAGCGACGTAGCTGTGGAAACCGCAGCAATTACCCTGATGCGAGCCGATCTGCATGGCGTAGTCGATGCCTTGAAAATTGCCTCCGCCACTCTGTGCAATATCCGGCAGAACCTGTTTGGTGCGTTTATCTATAACATTATCGGCATTCCCTTGGCAGCGGGCGTGCTCTTTCCCTTTACTGGCCTGCTGCTCAGCCCGGTGTTTGCCGGGGCAGCGATGGCGCTGTCGTCCATCACCGTGGTGAGTAATGCTAACCGCCTGCTGCGCTATAAGCCCCGCGTTTAGCAATAACTGCCCTGCTCTGTCTTTCGTGACGCGATCCCGCTAGCATGGTTTCTTTAACACAGTGAAGGACAGGGAATGACAGCGCGCCTTTTGCAACGTTTACGTAACTGGATTAACCCGCTTTTCCCTACCAGTTATCGTTGGCCAGCCGTAGATATTCAGTCTGGCGAATGCCGGTTTCATCTGGTGGGAAGCATTCATATGGGCACTCGTGACATGCAGCCCCTGCCGGTCCGGCTGCTACAGCAGTTACAAAAAGCCGACGCGCTGGTTGTTGAGGCGGATATTACTCAGGGAGGATCGCCGTTCGAAAACACGGAGGAACGTCCGCCACTGACCGCCAGAATGGATGATGAGGCGCTGGCGAAGCTTGAAACACTGTGTAATGAAACCGGTTTATCCCTGAGCCGGTTCGATACGTTACCGGCCTGGCAAATTGCCCTGATGTTACAGGCGCAGCAGGCGCAGCGGCTGGGTTTGCGTCCTGATTACGGCATTGATTATCAGCTACTGCAGGCGGCGCGGGCGATGGATAAACCCGTGATTGAACTGGAAGGTGCGCAGGCACAAATCACCCTGCTGAAATCATTACCTGACGACGGCATGGCGCTGCTGGCAGATACGCTCACCCATTGGCACACTAACGCGCGCATGTTGCAAACGATGGTGAGTTGGTGGCTGGAAAGCCCGCCGCGCGAGCCGAAAATTGCTCTGCCTGCGACCTTCAGTCAGACACTGAACGACACGCTGATTAGCCAGCGTAACAGCCAGTGGTGCGATTATTTACGCACTCTGCCTGCTGGTCAGTACGTGGTAGCGGTCGGAGCACTGCATTTATACGGCGAGAACAACCTGCCGGGCTTGATGCGCGCGGAATAAAACGCAGAAAAAAAGAGAGCCGACAGTCATATCGGCTCTTCAAAGAGGAATGTGTTAATGATTTTAGTTGTCGCCAACAACAGGATTGCTGGCGCGAGGCAATTCTCGCCTAAAGCACATTATTTCGCCACATTTATTGTTCAATAATACGTAATAAGATTTTTCCGAATAAGAGACTACAATGACGCCTGCGGTAAAAATGCTGGAAAAACAAAAAGTCAGCTTCACTTTGCATCCTTATGAACATGAAAGCAACGAAACCAGTTTTGGTGACGAAGCGGTCCGTAAGCTAAATCTGGATGCCCGGCAGGTGTACAAAACCTTGCTGGTGGCGCTGAATGGCGAGGCTAAACACCTTGCTGTGGCGGTCACGCCTGTCGCCACCCAGCTCGATCTCAAGAAGGTGGCAAAGGCGTTCAATGCCAAAAAAGCCGAGATGGCCGATCCCATACTGGCGCAGCGCATCACCGGTTATCTGGTGGGCGGCATCAGTCCGCTGGGGCAAAAAAAGCGGTTGCCAACGGTGATCGACAGCTCGGCTAACGACTTTGCCACGCTGTTTATTTCAGGCGGTAAGCGCGGGCTGGATATTGAATTGAGCCCACAGGATCTCTCCCGGCTGTTGGATGCCCCGTTAGCGGATATCGCCCGGCGCGATTAAGCCGGTGGCAGCGCACAGAGTTGATCGATCATCCAGCGCCCAGCGGGACCGGGCGGATTGCGGCGTGACCACACCACTTCGACGGCAATGCGCTGCGGCCATCCCGCTATTGGCAGTTCCCGCAGCACGCCGTGCCCGCACTGTTTCACCAGCCAGCGGGGTAAAATACTCCAGCCAAAACCCTGTTCCGCCATTTCCAGCAGCACATAATAGGTTTGCGCAGACCAGGCGCGCCCTTTCGGCGCGCTCTCACGTTTCGCTGTCCAGGTATTAAGACGAAGATGACGAAGCGGTTCAAGCTGACTTTCGTTTACCGAGGATTGTTGGGCCACGGGATGATCCCGATGCAGGTAAATACCTAACTCGGCATCGACCTGCAGCCGGGCGACCGCGATGTCGGCAGGAAGCGTCGGCTGGGCACGTATCACTCCAATGTGGGCCCGTCCCTCTTGCAACAGTTCCAGGACATCCGCATCTTCCGCCGCGATCCCTTCCAGCTCCACATCCGGGTAGTGCGCCTCAAACTGCTTCAGTAAACGCTGGTGGTAGTCGGTTTGCCAAAAGTCTGACACCGCCACGCTCAGCCGCGGCTCAACGCCTTCAGACAGCCGCGTTGCCAGCGCGTCCAGTCGCTCACTGGCGGCAAGAATTTGCTGCACCTGAGGCAACACGCGTTGCCCCTGCTCGGTGAGCTGTGGCTGGCGACCGCGCCGGTCAAAGAGGGCAAAACCCAGATCTTCTTCCAGATTGACCACGGCCACACTGATGGTGGACTGACTTTTTTTCAGTGCACGAGCGGCGGCAGAAAACGATCCGCTGGCAACGGTCTGCACAAAAGCTTCCAGAGATTCCGGTGAATAACGCATGTAAACCATCGCTTTTATCGATAGATGATCATTTTATCTTAGCATTTTGTCGTGGGAGAATGTGCAACCTGAACAAAGGAGATCGAAATGCAAACCCGTTCAATCACAGAACGCATCGCACATGCCACCCTGTTTGAAGGCCTGGCCATCGTCACTATCGCCCCGCTGGCGGCATGGATTATGGATAAACCCCTGTTTCAAATGGGTGCGCTGGCGATCATGTTGTCTACGGTGGCGATGCTGTGGAATATGATTTACAACAGCGTGTTTGATCGGTTTTACCCGGCCGGGCAGAAACGCAGCGCCCTGCTTCGTATCCTGCACGCGCTGGGTTTTGAGGGCGGTTTTATCCTGATAGGTTTGCCATTGGCCGCCTGGATGCTGGAGATTTCGCTGTGGCAGGCCTTTTTGATCGAAGTGGCGTTTTTTCTGTTCTTTCTGCCCTACACCTTTGCCTACAACCTGGTCTGGGACAAGCTGCGTCCGCACTGGTTAGCCCGCAAATCCTGCCGCGTCTGATAAACAGCAGGGAGGCCGCCTCCCTGCTCGTGCTTAATGCTGCGTCGCGCTCTCACTGTTCCAGTGTCGGATCCATGTCAGCACCATTTTGGGATAGCGCCGAAGCGGCGTCGCTTCTTTCGCGCCATTCTGCGGCGTGGCCGCGGGCTCAGCCTGATAGATAACACTTTCATGCGGCTGGTAGTCGTTGACGTTCACCGGAGAATGCGTGCTCACCCAGTCTCGCAACACCTGGGCATCTGGCTTGCCGCTGTTAACATAACCCGGATGCGTATCAATTCGCGGATAGCCATCACCACCTGCGGCATTAAAACTGTTCGTCGCCATACGGTAGGTTTTTTCATCCGCCAACGGCTGGCCGTTGATGCTCACCTGACTGACTGCATTGCCGTTAGCGATGAGGCTGACATTGGCTAACTGGGCGAAGCCGCCTGAATCGGGTTTGATATTTGCCACCACCGCCAGATAGCGTCTGATTTCTGCGCCGGTCATCGTCACGGAAACCACATGATTGCCGAAAGGTTGTACCTGTAACAGATCGCGCCAGGTTACCGGGCCTGATTTAAGCGAAGTGCGGATACCGCCGCCGCTCATCACAGCAAAGTCAGCCTGCGTCGCCGCCATCTGTGCTCGCAATATCAACTGCCCGATAGCGCTTTGTGTAAAGCGCACTGTCTCTTTTTCACCGGGGAAATCCCCTTTCATGCTGCCGACATTCACCAATAGTTTGGCATCAGCTCGCTTTTGAAAAGGCGTCAGTAATTTCATCATTGCGGTGTTATTGGGGATCGCTTGCTGCCAGGTAAGCCAGGACTCACTGCCATCATGGTTTTTGATTTTGTGCTTGAGGTTAACCGGTATGAGTTGATAGGCCTCCAGGGTTAATTCCCCATTGCGATAGATAAAATCGCCGCGGCCCACGTATTTGCCCCATTTTTCCGCCTGCATAATCCATACGCCGTTCTGACGGTCAGGCTGACAGGGTTGGCCTGGCAGGTAGTCTTTACGACTGACATTCTCTTTTTCCATACATACCGCATCATGAGAGTGCCCCCCGACGATCACATCAAGCATGCCTTTCGGCAGACTGCGCGCCAGCGTCACGTCACCTATACCGTTACTGCCGTGCTTACCATCGTCGTAATGACCAAGATGAGTTAATGCCACGATAACGTCTGGCTTGTCGCTGGCACGCAGCTCGGCCACGGCCTTTTCTGCTTCGGTAACGGGATCGCGGAATTCGATGTCGGTTAGCTGTGCAGGGTTCGTCAATTTGGCGGTATCCGGCGTGATCAACCCGAGCACAGCGATTTTCAGCCCCATGCGCTGAAAGACAGCCCAGGGTTTAAACAGGCGTTTACCAGTGCTTTTTTGGTAGACGTTAGCGGCCAGGAAAGGGAATTTGGCCCATTTTTCCTGTTTACGCAGGACGGCGAGCGGTTTATCAAACTCGTGATTACCCAATGTCATGGCATCATAGCCAATCAGGTTCATACCGCGGATATCGGGTTCAGCATCCAGTTCATCCGATTCAGGCACGCCGCTGTTAACATCGCCCGCAGACAAAATTAGCGCGCCACCGCCTTTGGCCTGGATGGCGTAACGTTGCGTATCCATCAGCGTTTTTTGCGCAGCCAGCCCATATTCGCCCTGCTCATTAAACCAAAAATGACCATGCTGATCGTTGGTGTGCAGAATGCTGAAACGGTAGCTCCGGTCAGGCTGGGCGGCCTGGGTTAATATGGATGACAGCATCACCAGTAGTGCCAGACCTGCTCTTGCCCATCGAGATAACACCACAGCCCTTCTCCTTTAATGATTGTCCGTTTAATCCTGCGGGAAACAGGCCCTTTCTGTATTGCATCTTAACCGCGGTGGCCCAGCGTCCATAAGGCGTTGTCTGTTCCAGTATGGCCGATAATGTGGCCCGACAGGCAACCCCAGTGGTTCGATTTTACCTGCCACGCACCCTAACACCGCGAATACAGGGCGCGTGTATGTTGACGCACTGTGATCCTGTTGTTCATTAAATGACCAGCAGGGTTAACAGCTTCATCGTTATGTTGATGAAGTTAACATCATAATGATTTTCCGCATTGATGCGTACGTCGTAAAAATAAACATACCCGAGATCTCCACCGCGCGGTTCCGTTATGCCATCACAATAGATTGTTTTAGCATCACTTCCACGGCAGGCAGCTATACGTCAGGTCGGTGCGTAATCTGCCCCTCCGACCCAGGCGGCTAAATGGCTTCAGCAAATCCCGATCTGGTTGCGGTTAGTGACTGTTGTCAGCGCATTAGCGCGTCATCGACGTCACCTCTGTGTCATTTAAGGGGAGTAAAATTTTAATCTTGTGCTCTCGGCTCAGCGCTGAATCAGTCGATAAGCGGGATAAGTGATAAAAACAGCCTTTCGATTGCATTTTTCTTGTATTTTCATATTTTTTTCTGTTAATCCCACAAATTATTCAGCGATCCTTTCCGATATGCATTAAACTCATTTGTTACAACCGGATACATTTACATCCAAGGAGACTGGCATGCATCACACCACACCGTTGATTACGACTATCGTCGGGGCTCTGGTCCTGGCTTTTCTCCTTGGCATGCTGGCAAACCGATTACGAATTTCACCCTTAGTGGGTTATTTAGTCGCCGGCGTGCTGGCGGGGCCTTTTACGCCGGGGTTCGTGGCAGATACCAATCTGGCACCCGAACTCGCGGAACTTGGCGTTATCCTGCTGATGTTCGGCGTCGGTCTGCACTTCTCACTGAAGGACCTGATGTCGGTAAAGCGGATAGCCATTCCCGGTGCTATCGCGCAGATCGCCGTGGCGACCTTGCTGGGAATGCTGATGTCGTGGGCGATGGGCTGGTCATGGATGACGGGCTTAGTGTTCGGTTTGTGTCTTTCTACCGCCAGTACCGTGGTGTTGCTGCGCGCACTGGAGGAACGCCAGCTTATTGAAAGCCAGCGCGGCCAAATCGCGATTGGCTGGTTGATTGTTGAAGACCTGGTAATGGTGCTCACGCTGGTCCTGTTACCCGCCATTGCCGGCATGATGGAGCAGGGAAATGCCAGCGCCAGCCTGGTGATATGGGATCTGGTCTGGACCATCGGTAAGGTTGCCGCCTTTATGGTGTTAATGATGGTGGTGGGCCGCCGTGCTGTGCCCTGGATTCTGGCGAAAAGTGCCGCCACCGGCTCGCGTGAGCTGTTTACGCTGGCCGTATTGGCCCTGGCGCTGGGGATTGCATTTGGTGCCGTCGAGTTCTTTGATGTTTCCTTTGCCCTGGGCGCTTTCTTTGCCGGTATGGTGCTGAACGAATCCGAGTTAAGCCAGCGCGCTGCCCGTGACACGCTGCCGCTTCGTGATGCCTTTGCGGTGCTGTTCTTTGTCTCTGTCGGGATGCTGTTTGATCCGATGATTCTGGTAAAAGAGCCGCTGGCGGTGCTGGGCGCGCTGGTGATTGTCGTCATAGGGAAATCTGCGGCAGCCTGGCTGCTGGTATCGCTGCTGGGCCATTCACGCCGAACTGCAATGACCATCTCGGTCAGCCTGGCGCAAATTGGTGAGTTTGCCTTTATTCTCGCCGGGCTTGGCATCTCACTCGGCCTGCTGGATGAAGAAGGGCGTAGTCTGGTACTGGCTGCCGCGATCCTTTCGATTATGATCAACCCGGTCCTGTTTACGTTGCTGGGCCGTTACCTGTCCCGTAACGAAACGATGGAGCAACAGACGCTGGAAGAGGCGCTGGAAGAAGAGCAGCAGATTCCCGTTGATGTCTGTCAGCATGCGGTGATTGTCGGCTATGGCCGCGTAGGCAACCTGCTGTGTGAACAACTGACGGCGCTCAATATCCCGGTAGTCGTGGTTGAAAGTTCGATTCCACGCGTGAAAGCGTTACGCGATCAGGGTGTCCGGGCGGTGCTGGCCAATGCTGCCCGTGCCGACACCATGGCGTTAGCCCGCGTAGACTGTGCGTCCTGGCTGCTGATCACGATTCCCAACGGTTACGAGGTGGGAGAAATCGTCACCGCCGCCCGCCAGAAAAAAGCGGACATCAACATCATTGTGCATGCACATTACGACGATGAGGTGGAGTACATTCTGGAACGCGGCGCAAACTATGTGGTGATGGGCGAGCGCGAGATTGCCGCCAGCATTATTCAGAAACTGCAGGACGACATGGCGCAGGAGCAGCACAAGCTGGCCAGTGAAGGCCACTGCTAAGCGCCGCAGCCTGACTCACGCCCCGTATCACATTGCGTCGATGCGGGGCGGTTTATCTCTCCGGACTTAACGATCCCAGTAAGACTCTTCCAGACTGTCTTCCCGCTCGGGTAAACCGCGCGTCAGTCGGGGCGAGTGCTGATTCAGCACCTGATAACTGACCCGATTCGCATATTTACAGACCTGAGCCAGCGACGAATAGGTCAGATAAGCGCGCGCATGTTTACTGGAATTAGGCACATTACGGCGATGATAGTTATTTGCCGTAATATCGTGCAGTAACGCCGCGAGCGCGCCATCCCCTGCCCCGTTGGTATTCATTATCTTCTCCGGCCCGCCCATATAAGGGGCGATATGAGAGAAAATGCGTAACGGCTGCTGGCAATCCTGTTTGCGCATCGCGCGGCTAAATTCGTACAGGTTGAATTCTGCAATCGCGCCCGGCAAGAGCGGATGATTCGTTTTGCGCTTAAACGCATCTTCGGTATAACCGGCCATATACAATCCAGTCGGTCCTGCGGTACACAACACCAGATCAACCCATTCCAGTGCGATATCCGATGCCAGCAGAGGATCGGCTTCGCCCGTCAGCGCCAGGGCTTCTTCTTCATTCATCGCCACAATAGAAACATGATCGCGCAGAAAATCGCGCCAGAACTGTGGATTGTCGCCAATCACATGTTTGGTGCCCAGCGTCAGTACCACGGGCACGTTATGGCGCTTCGCGTATTCAATCGCTTTTAACGTTGCCTCTGGCATGGGCTCACCTGCTTCACAGCGGATGAGATAGGAGGTCAAGACCAGGGCAGAAGCGCCTGCGATAACGTCTTCCGGGACGTTTTCCGCCTTAAGCTGGTTCATTTGCCCCGGGCTGATGGCAAAGGTACGATCGCCCTGATCGCCAATCAGCGTAAAGCAGCGACCTATCGCGCCGTCTACGCCCTGCAGATAGTTAAGGTCCATTCGGCTGGAGGTATTACAGAGATAACGGTAGGCATAACCGCCAATCTGGATATTGTTACACATCACGCCCAGCAGTACGGAACGGTCATCCGCCAGCACCGAGAAATTATGCAGCGTATTACCAATCGTGCCGCCCGCGAACTGATGGGTCACCAGTTCGTCACGCATGAGTTCAGCATACAGCGCTTCCGCAACGGCATCGTCAATCACCAGCGAATGACCGGCGCTTAGGCCGTAGCGAACAAGAAAAGCATCATCGACTTTAGCTTCGATATCGACCAGCGTCTGATCGATGCCGACCACCCAACTGCCGTCTTCACTATCAAACGGGGAGGACTGCAACAGCGGATCGCGGGCGCTAACGGGGAAGTAGTGTTTGGATTTACGTTTGCCGGGAAATTTCATGGTAACTGCCGTGAGGAAAAACAGGCAGAGAAGCATATCACATTCTCTGCCATGACTTTAACGGCGCGCGTTGACCCATTGCATCATCATCTCAATGTGTTCTTCATCGGCATTCAGCACAGAGATATCGGCACCTTTCAACCCAACGCCGTGCATCACGTTTTCACTGCGCATCTCTGTCAGGGTTGCCAGACTGCCTGCTGACAAGCAGGACGCATTCTGGCACTAAATTGACCCGTAGCAGCCGGGCTTATCTTGCTGATTAAGGTTTCTTGATGAGGGGAGGCGAGAAAACGAAGGGAATGGTCACGGAGAGGCAGGAGAGAAAAGCGATAACGGCAAAAGGGGCCAGCGAACCCGGCCCCAATAAGCTTAGCCGAGAATCTTAGCCAGCTCTGCACTCACGTCGGCCACATTGCGTGTACCGTCAATTTTGTGATACTCGGTGTTGCCCGCTTCCGCTTCTTTACTGTAGTAAGCAATCAGCGGCGCAGTCAGATGATGGTATTCCACCAGACGTTTGCGGACCGTTTCTTCCTGATCGTCTTTACGTGTGGTCAGCTCATCACCGGTCACGTCATCTTTGCCTTCCACTTTCGGTGGATTGAATTTGACATGGTAAACGCGGCCTGACGGCGCGTGAACACGGCGGCCCACAATACGCTCAACAATCAGTTCATCCGGTACGGCGAACTCCAGCACATAATCCACTTTAATACCGGCTTCTTTCATTGCGTCAGCCTGAGGAATGGTGCGTGGGAAACCATCAAGCAGGAAACCGTTTTTGCAATCTTCCTGCGTGATGCGCTCTTTAACCAGCGCAATGACCAGCTCATCAGTAACCAACTTGCCGGCATCCATGATGGCTTTCGCCTGGTTGCCAAGTTCGGTGCCAGCTTTAACCGCTGCACGCAGCATGTCGCCAGTGGAGATCTGCGGAATGCCGTATTTCTCCATGATGAATTGGGCTTGAGTCCCCTTACCTGCGCCCGGAGCTCCGAGCAGAATAATACGCATTGCGTAAATCCCCTTGCGAATCGCATTGATGAATCTGAGAAGCGGAAGAACATACCATTATGACCCGCCCATCACAAGAAAACGGCGGGTCAGGAAAAACTAGTGTACTGGCTTTAGCGCGCGATAGCAGTGCGTCAGGTCAGTCAAAGGCCATTTTCGGACTGGTGGCTTAAGCTGAAGGGATTTCGTGGCGTTTGCGCAACAAAACCGCGTACCGACAGCCGGCCAGCGTCACAGAAAGAAAAAAACCGGTGAGGTTATCACCGGTTTTATCGTTTTACGCCGTCAGTAACTGGTTCATACGGCGGATAAACTGGTTAGGATCGTCCAGCGTACCGCGCTCTGCCAGCAGTGCCTGATCCAGTAACAGCTCAATCCACTCACCAAAGCCAGTTTCATCCTGCGTCTCCGCCACGCGTTTCACCAACGGGTGATCGGGATTGATTTCAAAGATGTATTTCACTTCTGGCACGTCCTGACCTGCTGCGGCGAACAGTTTAGCCATTTGGGTGGTCATTTCGTTCGCATCCGTGGTCACAATCGCTGGCGTATCGGTCAGACGGTGCGTGAGGCGCACGTCTTTAATACGCTCACCCAGCAAGGTCTTCACGCGCTCAACAAACGGCTCCAGAGCTTTTTCGGCTTCTTTCTGCTCTTCCGTCTCTTCGTCAGCCAGTTTATCCAGCGTATCATCAGCTTTGCTGACAGACTGGAAGGTTTTACCGTCGAACTCGGTCAGGTAGCTCATCATCCACTCGTCAATACGATCGGACAGCAACAGAACTTCGATACCTTTCTTACGGAACAGCTCCAGATGCGGGCTGCTGTTAGCGGCGGCATAGCTGTCGGCCGTGATGTAGTAGATCTTCTCCTGCCCTTCTACCATGCGGCTGACGTAGTCTTCCAGCGAGACAGTTTGCGCCGCGCCTTCGCTTTGAGTACTGGCAAAGCGCAGCAGTTTGGCAATCGTTTCTTTGTTTGCGTGATCTTCCGCCGGACCTTCTTTCAACACCAGACCGAATTCTTTCCAGAACGTCTGGTATTTCTCGCTATCGTCTTTCGCCAGTTTATCCAGCATCTGAAGAACACGTTTGGTCAGCGCGCCACGCAGGCTCTGGGTTACGCGGCTGTCCTGCAGGATTTCACGCGATACGTTAAGCGGCAGATCGTTTGAGTCAATCAGGCCACGCACGAAGCGCAGGTAATTCGGCATAAACTGCTCAGCGTCATCCATGATAAACACGCGCTGCACGTACAGCTTCAGGCCGTGTTTATGATCGCGGTTCCACATGTCAAAGGGCGCGCGAGCCGGGATGTAAAGCAGGCTGGTGTACTCCTGTTTACCTTCTACGCGGTTGTGGCTCCAGATAGCCGGGTCGCTGAAATCGTGGGCGATGTGTTTATAAAACTCGTTGTACTCTTCATCGCTGATGTCTGATTTATTGCGGGTCCACAGTGCCTGGGCTTTATTGATTTTCTCCCAGGTGGTGGTGCCGGTTTCTTCATCTTTGCTTTCGATTTCTACCGGCAGGGCGATGTGATCGGAGTATTTTCCAATAATATTGCGGACGCGCCAGCTGTCGAGGAACTCATCTTCGCCTTCGCGCAGGTGCAGGGTAATCTCAGTACCGCGCTCGGCTTTGCTGATATCAGCAATGGTGTAATCCCCTTCGCCAGCCGATTCCCAGAAAACGGCTTCGTCTTCTGCCGCGCCCGCCGCACGGGTGCGCACAGAGACTTTATCTGCGACGATAAATGCAGAGTAGAAACCCACACCAAACTGACCAATCAGTTGGCTGTCTTTTGCCTGGTCTGAACCCAGAGATTCCAGGAAGGATTTGGTACCTGACTTAGCAATGGTTCCCAGGTTTTCAATCACTTCATCACGACGCATGCCGATACCGTTATCGCTGAGTGTAATGGTCCGGTTGTCCTTATCCACAGAGAGACGCACACGCAGGTCGCCATCGCCTTCATACAGGCTGGCATCAGACAGCGCGCGGAAGCGCAGTTTATCTGCCGCATCCGAAGCATTGGAAATCAGCTCACGCAGGAAAATCTCTTTGTTTGAATAGAGAGAATGGATCATCAGGTGCAGAAGTTGTTTTACCTCTGACTGAAAGCCACGAGTCTCTTGTCCTTTCATGGTCATTGCTACCTCAACAGAATCAGATTTAACGAACGTTGAGGAGGATGTGGGGATAAATGAGAGGTTTTCAAGCCGGTGTCTTTCACAACACCGGCAAGCGTTTAAAATTTAATCTTTTGCCGACCGGCCAGCGAGTGGGACAGCGTGGTGCCATCCACCATTTCCAGTTCACCGCCCATCGGAACCCCATGCGCAATACGGGTGGCATCAACGCCATACTGACCGCACAATTCAGCGATGTAGTTCGCGGTGGCTTCGCCTTCCACGGTAGGATTGGTGGCCAGAATCACTTCATGAAGCGTTTCTTTTTCCAGCCGTTGTTCCAGTCGGTCAAGACCGATATCGCCCGGACCAATGCCGTCAAGCGGCGAAAGATGGCCCATTAACACGAAATAACGGCCGGCAAATTGCCCGGTTTGCTCAATAGCATGGATGTCGGCCGGACTTTCCACCACGCAGATTTGACCATTTTGCTGACGCCGTGGATTGGCGCAAATGGTACAGATTTCCTGCTCGGTGAAGGTGCGGCAATCGGCACAGTGGCCGATTTCCGACATGGCCCGGGTCAGTGCCTGCGCCAGCCGCATTCCGCCACTCCGATCGCGCTGTAGCAGTTGAAACGCCATGCGTTGTGCCGACTTAGGCCCAACGCCGGGTAAACAGCGCAATGACTCCATTAATGACTCTAGCAGTGGGCTGGTTTGCATCAGAACGGCATCTTGAAGCCTGGTGGCAGCTGCATACCTGAAGAGACAGAGGCCATTTTCTCTTTCTGCACTTCATCAATGCGGCGAGCGGCGTCGTTGAACGCGGCGGCAATCAGGTCTTCCAGCATATCTTTGTCGTCCTCAAGCAGGCTCGGATCGACTTCTACCCGGCGGCAGTTATGGGCACCGTTGATCGTGACCTTAACCATGCCAGCACCTGATTCACCCGTGACTTCCAGGGCGGCAATTTCTTCCTGAACCTGGGCCATTTTGTCTTGCATCTGCTGGGCCTGTTTCATCAGGTTGCCCAATCCGCCTTTACCAAACATAGTTTTCTCTCTCTGCTGAGGCTACAACGCGGTTTATTCAGACCGTTGCAGCGTGTTCAAACGGGTCGAATGCTTTCCTCATCCAAATCGGCATCAAAAAAGCGACGAAGGGTTTGAATGTGGGTGTCACTCAAGATTGACTGACGCGCCTGCGCCAGCTTCTCTTCATAAATGGCCTGACGCCACTCCAGTGGCGTCAATACCGTAGAATTATCGTCTTCAATTACCGACAGTTCAACCTGATGCCCTGCTGCCTGACTCAATGCGGCGCTCAGGGCCTGCTGCGCCGACGCAGAATTCAGGTGGCGCTGGCTGGAACGTAAATGCAGGCAAATGCCGTTATCCGTGGTTTCTTTCCATGCATTCAGTGCCAGTTGCTGAACCAGCTTAGGCAGCGGTAAACCTGCGACTTCTGCCGCCCATTCATCTCGCTGCTGGGCTTCCTCCGCCAACCGCGCGGCCAGCTCAGGATTTTTCTCATGCTCAAGCGCAGAACGCAAGGCTTTTGGCGTCGCGACCGGCTCGACGACGACCTCGGTCACCGGCGTTTGCGCTTTCCAGCGGTATGCCTCTTTTTTTACCGGTGCCGCAGGCGCGCTGTCACGCACGCGCTGCTGGCTACGTTCGGTAACAGAGGCCAGTCGTTCCAGCGCGGAGTGAGCCGGCCGCGCACCTGGCGCTGCCGGCTCACTCTTTTTTGCTTTGTTTGCTCCCTGGCGCAGCAACTGGGTGCGCGCCTGCAGGAGCTGGCTGGTGGAACTGGATAGTGAGGGATCGGGCGACGCAGGCGGCACAGCCTGCTGAGTGACAGCCGGTTCCGGTGCTGCCATTTGCGGCTGCGCGGCGGGCGTTTTCTCTGTAGGTTGAGCCGCCACAGTCTGCACTGGTGCCGGGGCAGACTGCGCGGTCAGCGTAGGACGCGCAACCGGTTCGGCGATTGCCGCCTTAGGATGAAACGCCAGTGCACGCAACAGCGTCATCTCGATGCCCATGCGCCGATCGGGCGCGAGTGGTAAATCTTTGCGCCCCATAAGCAGGGTTTGGTAATACAGTTGAAGATCGGCCGGTGGCACGGCGCGCGCCAGTTCACGCAGGCGCAGCGCATTACTCTCTTCGTCGTCATTGAGCGACGCAGGCAGTAGCTGCACCATAGCAATGCGGTGCAGCAGGCGCAGCATCTCAACCAACAATGCTTCCCACTCAACGCCACGTGATGCCGCCTGGGCCAACAGCGCCATCATGTGCTCTCCGTTGCCTTCGACCACCGCTTCAAGCAGACCCAGCGGCTGTTCATCGTCAAGCGTACCCAGCATCGTACCCACGGTGGCGCTGGTCACGCAGCCCTCGCCCATCGCAATCGCCTGATCGGTGAGGCTTAACGCATCACGCATACTGCCATCGGCGGCTCTGGCAAGCAGTTGCAGGGCACGCGGCTCACGCGAAATCTGCTCCTGCTCTAAAACACGATCCAACTGCTGGCGAATCTGATCGACGTCGAGCGCTTTGAGATGAAACTGGAGACAGCGCGACAGAATTGTCACCGGCAGCTTCTGGGGATCGGTTGTCGCCAGCAAAAACTTAACGTGTGAAGGTGGTTCTTCCAGGGTTTTCAGCAGCGCATTAAAGCTGTGGCGCGACAGCATGTGCACTTCATCGATCAGGTAGACCTTGAAGCGGCCACGCGCCGGCGCGTACTGCACGTTGTCGAGCAGATCGCGCGTGTCTTCAACTTTGGTGCGCGAGGCGGCATCAATTTCAATTAAATCGACAAAACGCCCCTGCTCAATCTCGCGACAGTTATCGCACTGGCCGCACGGCGTGGCGGTAATGCCCGTTTCGCAGTTAAGGCCTTTCGCCAGCAGACGGGCAATGGTCGTTTTCCCTACGCCCCGCGTGCCGGAGAAGAGATAAGCATGATGGATGCGTCCCAGAGACAATCCATTCGCCAGCGCCGTCAGAACGTGTTCCTGACCGACAACATCAGCAAACGCCTGTGGACGCCATTTTCGGGCAAGTACCTGATAGCTCATGTGGTTTCGACGAATTTGGATGGAAATGTGAGCGCAGACGCACTGCAACCCCTGTATATGATTGCAGTAGTCTACCAGCTACGCTTTCACCTATCACTCGTTATCTTGAACAGGGAAAGATGAACGGCCTCAGCAGATTGTGAGGCCATAAGCGAGGCTTAGTGGCCGGGGAAATTGACCAGGCTGTAGCTGTCAACGCCCAGCGCCTTGAGACGTGCTTCACCTGCCAGATCGAACAGGTTGATAATAAATGCCGCATCTTTAACTTCACCGCCGGCACGACGAATCAGTTTGATGGTCGCTTCGAGCGTCCCGCCGGTGGCGAGAAGGTCGTCGACCACCAGCACCACATCGCCTGGCTGGATAGCATCTTTGTGCAATTCCAGCCGATCGGTGCCGTACTCCAGCTCGTAAGCTTCGCTGTAGGTTTCACGTGGCAGTTTGCCCGGCTTGCGTACCGGTACAAAACCCAGTTCCAGCCCCAAAGCAACCGGTGCCCCGAACAGGAAACCGCGCGCTTCCGTGCCGACTACTTTGGTGATGCCTTTATTACGGTACCGTTCCACCAGCAGTGAGATAGACGCCGCATAGGCGACAGGATCTTCCAACAGGCTGGTGACGTCACGGAAAAGAATACCCGGCTTCGGGTAATCAGGAATACTTTTGATACTGTTTTTAATCAGTTCAAGCTGCTGCGCAGTGTCGGTCATAATCTTAAGCCTGGTAAAAAAATTCTGTTCTGTTTTGCGCAGCTTCAATAGCGCCAATACCGGGGTAAAGGCTCAGCGGAGATACATCAATAATGGGAAGCTACGCACGAAGAGGCCCAAATCTAAGCAAATGGCCAACTAATTGCAACTTTATCGCGGTGGTAAGGGTTCATCCGCTGTTTCTGCCACCACCGGAATACGCCACATAAACAGCAATAGCAGACACAACATAATAAGTAGCATGATACGTACCCACCACAGCGGCACCAGCCAGAGCGAAACCGCAAAGGTCACCACAATCAGTAGCATCGCCCGGCTTTTTGCACCAGGCGGCATGCCACGGTGTTGTTGCCAGTGCCGGATATAACGGCCAAAAGGGGATGACCAGAGCAGCCAGTGATGAAAACGGGGAGAAGAACGCGCAAAACACCAGGCCGCCAACAGCATAAATGGCGTGGTAGGTAATAAAGGTAATACAATGCCCAGTATGCCAAGCACAATCGCCAGCCAGCCAAGGGTTAATAACACAATGCGTTGCATAAAGGTCGCTCAGCGCGTTTCCAGTCCCATAACCTTAGCATACCTGAGTGCCGGGCGATGAGTAACGCCACGGCATCACAACGACTGCTTAACTGCATTGTGGCTCTGCGCCAGGATATCGCGCGCCAGCCAGATGGACGCTGCCGTTCACCCCGCTTTGACAGCCAGCTCTTTACCACTAAAGGCACCCGGCTGGCGGATTATTTGCAGGAGATAGAACAAAATTACCAGCGCCTTTGCCAGCACAGCGGTGACGTCGCTCGCAGCCAGTGGCTGGCAAGCCATTTGGTGGATCAGATTGCCGCGCTACAACGCGAAGCCAGCACACAGCAGTTGCGCAGCCGACAGGAACGCGTTCAGCCCTCATCGCGGCAGTTAAAATATCAGGAATACTGCGAATATGCGCGTCGACTGCAGGAGATGATTGATCAGCGTGAACAGCGAATGGCGCAGGCAGAAACGCTGGCGATTCAGCAGCAGTTGAAGAAAGATCTGGAGGTGCTGGAAGGTCGGATGGCACGCTGTAAACAGGCTATTCGTTCAGTGGAATGGGCGATGTCGTTATCAAACAGCCCCTTTAGCAGTTAATGCGCTATCTTTGCTGGACGGTATTCCCAGATGGCACGCTTATCTGGCCCATGATACAACTGCTCTGGAGGAAAGATGTCCCTGGATACGGCACCTGAAGAGGTCAAGCTGGCAGTGGATTTGATTCAGCTTTTTGAAGAGAATCAGCTCTCTGTAGAAACCGTGCTGTCGGCATTAGCCATTGTTCAGCGCGATTATGAAAGGAAGCGTGAGGCGCAGCGTAAAGATTAAGCTTTTTTTGCCAGCGTCGGACTTAAGCGCAGCATATCAATCAGCGCATCAACCAGCTCAGGCGCATCGGCAACCAGATCAAATTTATCGGGCGTAAACAGCCAGCTCTCCATCATGCCATTCACATAGCTGCGCATAATCAATGCAGCCTGACGTGTCTGGAAAGTTTCTGGGAGTTGTCCGGCATCAATGCACTGGCGCAGAACATCTTCAATCTCATTGTAACGCTCCAGTAACAGGCTTTGCTGAATGCTTTTTACCGCCGCCATTTCACCCACAAACTCGCATTTGTGGAAGATGATTTCCATCAACGCCCGGCGCTGTGGATCTCGGGCGGTCGCCTGGAAAATATACACGAGCATCGCCCGCAAAATGGAGAGTGGATCACCGGGGTATTTTGTTTGATACTCAAGTTTCACGTCATCCAGCCCTGCATCACTGCGAAGCCATATTTCGTTCAACAGGTCGGCTTTGTTTTTGAAATGCCAGTAGATTGCTCCCCGGGTTACGCTGGCTGCGGATGCGATATCCGCCAGGGAAGTGGCTGAAACCCCCTCTTTTGAAAACAGGGCAAGTGCAGCGTCAAGAATTTGATGCCGGGTTTCAAGTGCTTGCGCTTTGGTTTTTCGTGCCATAGGGGACTTTTTTTACAATCGAGTAAGTTTACATACATTTGTGAATGTATGTACCATAGCACGACCTACACTCTTACGCAGCAATGGGTTCCTGGCTTTGTGATCCATTGATCATTTGATATCGGACTCTAGAGGTTTATTTATGACTAAATTCAGAGGGTTAACGCCTCTGGCGGCCGTCCTGATGCTATCAGGCAGCTTTGTGTTAACAGGATGTGACGGAAATAAATCCGACCAGGCCGCTCAACAGCAACAGCCGCCAGAAGTGGGTGTTGTTACGGTTAAAAGCGAACCGTTAAACATTTCTACTGAACTGCCTGGCCGCACGTCTGCTTATCGCATCGCTGAAGTCCGCCCGCAGGTTTCCGGTATTATTCTGAAGCGTAACTTTATTGAAGGCGGTGAGATTAAAGCCGGTGAATCGCTGTATCAGATCGATCCCGCAACCTATCAGGCGTCCTATGACAGTGCAAAAGCCGATTTAGCCAAGGCAGAAGCGAATGCGCGCATTGCTCAGCTTACGGTGAATCGCTACAAGCCGCTGCTTGGCACTAAATATATCAGCCAGCAGGATTACGATACGGCTGTCGCTACCGCCGCGCAGAACAATGCTGCGGTTCAGTCAGCCAAAGCCAATGTGGAAACAGCACGCATCAATCTTGCTTACACCAAAGTGACCTCGCCAATCAGCGGCCGTATCGGTAAGTCTTCCGTTACAGAGGGCGCGCTGGTGCAAAGTGGACAGACTACGGCGCTGGCGACCGTACAGCAGCTTGATCCGATGTATGTCGATGTTACCCAGTCCAGTGAAGATTTCCTGCGGTTACGCTCGGAACTGGAATCGGGTCAGCTCAAGCAGAACGACGGTAAAGCGAAGGTCACCCTGCTGATGCAAAACGGCAAGGACTATTCTCAGCCCGGTACGCTGGAGTTTTCTGACGTCACCGTTGATCAAACCACTGGCTCAATTACCCTGCGCGCCATTTTCCCGAATCCTGACAAATCACTCCTGCCAGGCATGTTTGTGCGTGCCCGTCTGGATGAAGGCACCAATCCGAATGCCTTGTTAGTGCCACAGCAGGCGGTTAGCCGCACGCCAACGGGGGATGCGTCCGTGATGGTCGTGGGTGCGGATAACAAGGTTGAAGCGCGTAAGATCAAAGCTGCCCAGGCTATTGGGGACAAATGGCTGGTGACCGAAGGGCTTAAAGCGGGCGAGCGCGTGATCTTTACCGGTCTGCAGCGCGCGAAACCGGGTGCACAGGTTACGCCTAAAGAAGCCACAGATGATGCCAAAGCCGCGAGCGGTGATCCGTCCAAAGCGCAGTCTGCTAAAACATCGTCATAACAGGAGCCGTTGATACATGGCTAAGTTCTTTATCGATCGCCCCATCTTTGCGTGGGTCCTTGCTATTATCGTGATGCTAGCGGGCGCGTTATCGATTCTCAAATTACCGATTGAGCAATATCCCAATGTTGCGCCACCGGCAATTGAGATTCAGGCCAACTACCCCGGTGCTGACGCCAAAACGCTGCAAGACTCGGTGACGCAGGTCATCGAACAAAATATGAATGGTATTGATGGCCTGATGTATATGTCATCAAGCAGTGACTCATCAGGTGCACTGACACTGACGATTTCGTTTGAGTCAGGTACCGATGCAGATATCGCCCAGGTCCAGGTGCAGAACAAACTGCAGCTGGCCATGCCGTTGCTGCCTCAGGAAGTGCAACAACAGGGGATTCAGGTTAAAAAATCCTCCAGTAGCTTCCTGATGGTCGCCGGTTTTATCAGCGATGACGGCAGCATGACGCAGAACGATATTTCTGACTATGTGGCCTCCAATATCAAAGATCCTATCAGCCGTACGCCTGGCGTAGGTGATACTCAGGTATTTGGTGCGCAGTATGCGATGCGTATCTGGATGGACCCCAACAAGCTTAATAACTACCAGTTAACCCCTGTTGACGTTATTAATGCGCTGAAAACTCAGAATGCCCAGGTGGCTGCCGGTCAGTTAGGCGGCACGCCACCAGTACCGGGACAGCAGTTAAACGCCTCCATCATTGCGCAAACCCGTCTGACCTCCACCAAAGAGTTCGGCAACATTCTGCTGAAAGTGAACAGTGATGGTTCTCAGGTTCGCCTGCGCGATGTGGCGCAGATTGAACTGGGGGGTGAAAACTACGAGATCATCGCGCGTTATAATGGCAAACCGGCTTCCGGTATTGGTATCAAACTGGCCACCGGCGCGAATGCCCTTAATACGGCAGATGCGGTGAAGGCGGAGCTGGCAAAACTGCAGCCCACGTTCCCGGCAGGCATGAAGGTTGTTTATCCTTATGACACCACACCTTTCGTAAAAATCTCTATTTTCGAAGTGGTGAAGACGCTGATGGAAGCCATTCTGTTAGTGTTCCTGGTGATGTATCTGTTCCTGCAAAACTTCCGTGCCACACTGATTCCGACAATCGCCGTCCCTGTTGTATTGCTGGGTACCTTTGCGATTATCAGCGCCTTTGGCTACTCGATAAACACCCTGACGATGTTCGGGATGGTGCTTGCCATCGGCTTGCTGGTGGATGATGCCATCGTGGTGGTCGAGAACGTCGAGCGCGTCATGGTGGAGGAAGGGCTACCGCCCAAAGAGGCCACGAAGCGGTCGATGGGACAAATTCAGGGCGCGCTGGTCGGTATTGCCCTGGTGCTGTCAGCGGTATTTATTCCGATGGCCTTCTTTGGTGGCTCAACCGGTGTCATTTACCGTCAGTTCTCTATCACCATTGTGTCCGCGATGGCGCTGTCGGTGCTGGTCGCATTGATTCTGACGCCGGCACTGTGCGCCACCATGCTCAAACCGGTGAAAAAAGGCGACCATGGTAAAACCACCGGTTTCTTTGGTTGGTTTAACCGTCTATTCGACAAGAGCACGCATCACTATGTCGATAGCGTGGGCCATATCGTTCGCGGCACCGGTCGTTATCTGCTGCTTTACCTGCTGATTGTGGTGGGAATGGCGTTTCTGTTCCTGCGCCTGCCCTCCTCCTTCCTGCCGGAAGAGGATCAGGGCCTGTTACTGGCTCAGGCACAGCTCCCTGCGGGTGCAACCCAGGAACGTACGCAGAAGGTACTGGATCAGGTTTCTGACTACTTCCTGACAAAAGAAAAGGACTCGGTGAAATCGGTCTTTACCGTTGCCGGGTTTGGTTTTGCGGGTCGTGGACAGAACACCGGTATCGCCTTTGTCAGCCTGAAGCCCTGGGATGAGCGTACCAGCAGCAACATGAAAGTTCCGGCTATCCAGGGACGTGCCATGCAGGCTCTGGGCCAAATCAAAGACGGTATGGTGTTTGCGTTTAACCTGCCAGCGATTATTGAATTAGGTAACGCCACGGGCTTTGACTTTGAGCTAATCGATCAGGCAAACCTTGGTCATGAAAAACTGACGCAGGCGCGTAACCAGCTGTTAGGCATGATTGCCCAGCATCCGGATACGTTGGTCGGTGTCCGTCCAAATGGTCTGGAAGATACCCCGCAGTTCAAACTGGATATTGACCAGGAGAAAGCGCAGGCATTGGGCGTGTCACTCAGTGACATTAACACCACGCTCGGCGCGTCCTGGGGCGGCTCTTACGTCAATGACTTTATTGACCGTGGTCGTGTGAAGAAGGTCTACGTGATGGGTAAAGCCGACGCACGTATGCTGCCGGACGACATTAATAAGTGGTTCGTTCGTAACAGCAACGGCGAGATGGTGCCCTTCTCCGCCTTCTCCTCCGCTCACTGGCAGTATGGTTCACCGCGTCTGGAACGCTATAACGGTTTGCCAGCCATGGAAATTCTGGGTCAGCCTACACCGGGCAAGAGTTCAGGTGAAGCCATGAACATGATGGAAGAGCTGGCCTCTAAGCTGCCAACGGGCATCGGTTATGACTGGACGGGAATGTCCTATCAGGAACGTCTGTCAGGCAACCAGGCACCGGCTCTGTATGCCATTTCGCTGATTGTGGTATTCCTGTGTCTTGCCGCACTCTATGAGAGCTGGTCAATTCCGTTCTCCGTCATGCTGGTCGTGCCGCTTGGCGTGGTCGGTGCGTTACTCTTCACCACCTTACGTGGCCTGAGTAATGACGTTTACTTTGTCGTGGGGTTACTGACAACCGTTGGCCTCTCGGCGAAGAACGCCATTCTGATCGTGGAATTCGCGAAGGATCTGATGGAGAAAGAAGGTAAAGGTCTGGTGGAAGCGACGCTTGAAGCCTGTCGTATGCGTCTGCGTCCTATCCTGATGACCTCGCTGGCCTTTATTCTTGGCGTACTGCCTCTGGCCATCAGCACCGGTGCAGGTTCAGGTGCGCAGAATGCGGTCGGTACCGGCGTAATGGGCGGTATGGTTACCGCTACCGCGCTGGCTATCTTCTTTGTACCGGTGTTCTTTGTTGTGGTACGCCGTCGCTTCGGTAAGAACAAAGCGGACATCGAAAAGGATCATCCTGTCGATAACCACACGCACTAATCTGTAAACATAAAGGCCGCGTCAGCGGCCTTTTTTAATCCCTTCACTGTTTACCGCCACGCTGACTTCCCTTGCCACAGATTGATCTCTGCCAGCCTTCACGTGCTTTAGCTTGCGCCTCTGACCTTCGTCGGAACATCGCCGGTATCAACCTGCCTTTACGCTTTTCGGTTTGCTTGCGTTGGCTTGTAACCTGCATGCGGTTTTCTCCCTGCCTCGACGCTGTTTGCCCCTGGTTTTTCGAGGGTTGCATTCGGATCAGGTGCAGCGCATAATATTGTTATATTATAACATTACATTGGTGGCAATTATGAAAGCAGGTATTCATCCCTCGTATCGTGCCGTGGTGTTCCATGACACCTCTGCTGACGTGTATTTCAAAATCGGTTCAACCATTAAGACTGACCGCACCGTTGAGTTTGAAGGCGAAACCCTGCCTTACATTACACTTGACGTCTCGTCGGCATCCCATGTGTTTTATACCGGTAAACAGAAAGACTTTGCTAAAGAAGGCAGTACCGCGCGCTTTAACCAGCGCTTCGGCCGTTTTCTGGGCCGTCGATAAGAGAGGACATCATGCAGGTATTGAGTTCGCTGCGTTCCGCCAAGAACCGGCATCGGGATTGTAAAGTGGTACGCCGTAAAGGCCGCATCTATGTCATCTGCAAAACGAATCCGCGCTTTAAAGCCGTGCAGGGAAGAAAGAAAAAACGTTGATGTGTCGTGAACCTTAGCCGGAATGTCGCTCACCCGCCATTCCGGCTTTTTTTATGCTCAGTGCATGCTTTTGAGCATGACCTCAACATTGTGTTTAAAAGCCGCTTCATAGGTGGGCGCAGGGCCGGAAGCCGTTGACAGCGCTTCAGGATACAGCTCACCCCCAGGTTTAGCACCGGTGGCGCTGGCAATCTGTTTTACAAGGCGAGGATCGGTCTGGTTTTCCATAAAGTAGGTTTTAATATGTTGCTGCTTAAGCTGGGTGATCAGGCTGGCCACATCGCTGGCGCTGGCTTCCGCTTCCGTTGAGAAACCGACAGGTGCCAGGAAGGTAACGCCATAGCGTTGCCCGAAGTACCCAAAAGCATCATGACTGGTCAGCACTTTACGTTTTTGTTGTGGAATTGCCGCGAAAGACGTTTTGGCCCAGCTGTCCAGTTTCTGTAGCTGCTGAATATAATTTTCGCCGCGCTTACGGATATCATCAGCATCCTGCGGGTCAGCCTTAATCAACGCATCCATCACGTTTTTGGCATAAATCGTGCCGTTGTACATGCTGTTCCACGCATGGGGATCGGTGATGGTTTTGCCATCCTCTTCCATCGTCCGTGTTTCAATGCCCGTTGAGGCCACCACAGGTTGCCCTTTATAGCCCGACGCACTCACCAGACGATTCATCCAGCCTTCCAGCCCCAAACCACTGACAAAGACAACGTCGGCTTTTGCCAGTGCTTCGCTGTCTTGTGGCGTGGGTTCAAACGTGTGGGGATCACCATTCGGCCCTACCAGGCTTTTTACGTGAACGTGATCGCCCCCAATTTGTTTCACGATATCGGCCAGCACGGTAAAACTGGCTACCGCATCTACCGTTTTTGCCATTGATAATGGACTAATGACTAACGCCCCGATTGCCAGACTAATGGGTAATATCTTCATAGCTACCTCTGATTAATGGCGGCGCAGAATGCCACCGCACGGCCCTGTTAAGATGGAGAGAAAAAACAGCATCGCGGCACTCAATACCACCGCCGGGCCTGCCGGCAGTGAAAAGTGCCAGGAAAGTACCAGCCCCGCGAACGCAGACAGCACGGCCATCAACATGGCTGAACCCAGCATGACGACGAGGTGACGACTCCAGAAGCGTGCGCTGGCGGCGGGCAACATCATCAGCCCGACCGACATCAATGTGCCCAGCACCTGAAAACCCGCGACCAGGTTAAGCACCACCAGCGTCAGGAAAATACCGTGCACCAGCGGCGCACTCCATTTGCCCTGCGCGCGCAGAAAATCTGAATCGAATGCATCAATGACCAGAGGACGGTAGATGACGGCCAGCATCAGCAGCGTAAACGCGGCGATGCCGCCGACCACCGCCAGGGCAGGATTATCCACCGCCAGCAGCGATCCAAACAGAACGTGCAGCAGATCGACGCTGGAGCCACGCAGTGAAACCAGCGTGACGCCCAGCGCCAGCGAGCCGAGGTAAAATCCGGCAAAGCTGGCATCTTCTTTAAGCGGCGTATAACGACTGACGGCCCCCGACAGCAGCGCCACCGCCAGGCCTGCAATCAGTCCGCCAACGCCCATCGCCACCAGGGATAAACCCGAGATTAAATAGCCGATGGCGGCACCGGGCAGCACGGCATGGGATAAAGCATCCCCGATTAAGCTCATCCGGCGCAGAGACAGGAAAACGCCCAGCGGCGTGGCACTGAACGCCAGCGCGACACAGGCCACCAGCGCCCGTCGCATAAAGCTGAACTCAATGAAAGGTTGAATAATTGTCACGGCGCGACGCTCCGTAACGGAGCGGTGTCGACCATGCTACGTCGATGAGAACCATCATCCATAGACAGAACATCCGTGAAGTAGCGCTCCACCAGGGGATGGTCATGCAGCACCACCATGAGCGTGGTACCGGCCTGCTGCTGCTGCTGCAAAATAGACATCAGCAACGTCACCGTCTTGCTGTCAATGCCGTTAAAGGGTTCATCAAGCAACCACAGGCGACTGCGTTGCAGCATGAGCCGGGCAAACAGCACGCGCTGCAGCTGCCCACCAGATAAGGTGGAGGGTTGAGCATCGGCATAGTCGCTCATCTGCACCGCATCCAGCGCGTCGCTGATCTCTTTGCGTAATGCCCGGTTGATACCACCAAACCATCCACAGCGCGGCCAGCAGCCTATCGAAACCAGTTCATAGACGGTGAGCGGGAAACGTGTTTCCAGCTCGCTGCGCTGAGGTAGCCACCCGACTTCGCGACGTGGGACATGCAGCTCACACTGTCCTTTCACCGGCGGCAATAAGCCGGCAATGGTTTTAATCAGCGTGGATTTTCCGCTCCCGTTAGCCCCCATCAGAGCGGTCATGCTGCCCTGAGCCAGCTCCGTCGTCACAACGGGCGTCACCGATTGCCCCTGATAGCCCACCTGCAAATTTCTGAACGCTATCACGGCTGCATTCCCCACCACATCGCTATTGCCAGAACAGCGATTAACATGAGTGCTACGACTAACCGCCCACCGAGTGACATTAACAGCCCACTTTGATTCATCACTGCACCAGGAAAAATGTTATAACATAACAACCATGATATCCGATGTTGTGGTGCCAGAGGCACAGCAATGTGTTTCAAAAAATAAATCAGCGCACAAATTGCCTGTAAAGCCACGTTTGATAAGCAGTAACGAATCAATCACTTGCTTAAAACTGGCACTACTAATCTCTTATTACAGGCGCACTGCTACTTGCAAACCGCCAGAAGAACATCAATGATGGGTTTACAGGCGTTATTTATGAGCAGGCCATGTCAGTAAGAATTGAATGCAATGTCGCGCAGGATGAAACGGATTGCGCAAAATTAGCCACAATTATTGGGCGGAATATTCTCAAAATAACAGATTCTCTGGTTGGCGATTTACAATGGTATTCAGCTAATGCCATGTTAGTGCCAGACAGTTTAAAAGTTATTGCTGTTGAGATGACGGGGTCGAATAGATTTAAGTTACTTTACGATTTTCAGTGGAATGTATTTAATCCCTGCCTGGATTTAAATGAAACCATTACGCAGAATGAACAAGTCAGCTTTCATATCAGCCCTGCTGCGCTTGTGTTTGAGCCGATCGAGAATCAGCGCCCCTCACCTGGCGATGAATTGTAATATTTAGTAATGGAGGTGAGCAGAACTAATGATTTTACACTATTCTTAACTCAGCCCGTTATTTACAAACCCGACAACCACTTCTTTGCCACTTCACCTAATCTTGCCGCATTGCGGTAACTTTGCTTGCTACGGAGGGGAAAAAGATGGACGAATACTCACCGAAACGGCATGATATTGCCCAGCTTAAATACTTGTGTGAGAGTTTGTTTGACGCAAGCATGGCGACATTAACTGACAGTCATCATGGCTGGGTTAATGATCCTACTGCCGAAAGCAATTTACAGCTAAACGATCTGATTGAGCATATCGCCTCTTTCACCATGAATTACAAAATTAAGCATGTTGAAGACGAAGCACTGATTACCCAAATCGATGAATATCTTGATGATACCTTTATGCTGTTCAGTAACTATAGTGTAAATACTCAGGACCTTCAGCGCTGGCAACGCTCAGCGAAACGTTTATTTAATCTGTTTACTGAAGAGTGCGCTTTTCTTCAACAGCCAAGCCATTCATTATAGTACTGACGTGAGAACGGTTTATTTATGAACAAAACCCTAACTAAAACTGATTATTTGATGCGACTGAGGCGCTGTCGTTCAATTGACACGCTGGAAAGAGTGATTGAAAAAAATAAGTACGAATTACCCGATGACGAATTAGCAGTATTCTACTCAGCAGCCGACCATCGTCTGGCGGAACTGACGATGAACAAGCTTTATGACAAAGTACCGGTCTCAGTCTGGAAATTTGTACGCTAAGTTATTTTTTCTTTACGTTTAATCTGATTTCACCAGCCAGTATCTGCATAACTCGCCTGCCGGCAATGGAACGGCCCAGGCGAGCTTCGGCTGTTTATCATCTGAAGAAAGGGATGTGACAGAGATGAAATGGTGGAGGCCCTGCCAGCTACATCCCGGCACACACGTCACCTGCTGCGGCTGCTTCCTTCCGGACCTGACCGAGTTCACAAGCTAGCATTGCGGGAGAACCAACAGGGCCTCCATTGACTAGCCCTCATTTCGAGAGCGGAGGCATTATCGGGGAAGCCCCCGGCAATTGCAAGCCTGGTGGGGATGACCGTTGGTTTCTTGTACGATCGCCGATAATTAACCTGCATTGTGATAAAATCATCGTCTTTTTTTGGGCAGGGTAAGCCGATGGACAGCACTGACAGCTTCAAACAGCGAATCTGGCAAATTGTCGCCGCGATTCCACCCGGTAAAGTCACCACCTATGGTGACGTCGCATTGTTGGCCGGCTCGCCCAGAGCAGCACGTCAGGTCGGTGGCGTACTCAGTCGCTTACCCGAGGGCAGCACGCTTCCCTGGCATCGGGTGATTAACCGTCATGGCACGATTTCGTTGCAGGGTGACCGTTTATTCCGTCAGCGAGACGCGCTGGAAGCAGAAGGCGTTGAAGTGAGTGACGGCGGTGAGATTGATTTAGAAAAATATCGCTGGCGGTTTTAATGCATCAGGGCGACAACGAGGTCGCCCTGAACATATCGCCCTAAGGCATTACATGGTCGTCGGCGCAGGCACGGCGGCTGACGGGGTAACCTGAGTCGGTGAGGTGGACGGCACGCTGGTCGCTGCACCAGGTTGTGTCGCCATCGCCATTGATGGTACCGGCACTAACACCAGATCGGCTTTCGTTCCGCCCTGATTAATGACCGGTTTAACCTCTTCAGTGATAAAGGCCATTTTGCCGTCAACGGTAATCGCGGCGCTCAACAGGATACGTGCATTTGGCTGAATATCCGCTGGGTTGAAAGGCAGCACAAAGTGGAACGGTGCCTGTTTCCCATCCGTACGTACGACGCGCTGTGCCAGCACTTTTGACGGTGCGTCAGACACCGACGCATCGGACAGCGTCACAGTCAGCGCCGCATTCGGCGGAAGCGCGATACGCTGGCGGATATAGACCGATCCACTGACGTTAGGCTGAGCAATCGTTGCTGTTTGTCCTGCAACCGCCGAACCCAACGTCGGGGTTGGCACCGGTTTGCCTTTGTGTGCACAACCTGCGAGAGCCATTGCCATCGCTACGCCACTTAACACATGCCAGAATTTCATTGATGTCGTCTCCTTTTGATCAAAATGATTTTTAGCAGTGAATCTTCATTACAGCGTTTCACTCGCCGTATGCCTTAATGTTGGCACAAAATCAGAAGTTTGCCTGGTTCGATGAAAGACAGAAAGTCTGATTGACGGAAACTGGTCGGATCTTTCACACTGAGGTAAATACTGATAATCAGGAAAGCGCCATGAGTCAGGCACTCGAAAATTTGCTTACTTTAATCCATCTGGAAAAAATCGAAGAAGGTCTGTTTCGCGGCCAGAGCGAAGATCTGGGACTGCGTCAGGTCTTTGGTGGTCAGGTCGTGGGACAGGCACTCTTTGCGGCCAAACAGACTGTCCCCGACGATCGCATTATCCATTCCTTCCACAGCTATTTTCTCCGCCCTGGCGACAGCCAGAAGCCCATTATTTACGATGTGGAAAGCCTGCGCGATGGTAAAAGCTTTAGCGCCCGTCGGGTTAGCGCCATTCAAAACGGCCAGCCGATTTTTTATATGACGGCCTCCTTCCAGGCACCGGAGAACGGGTTTGAACATCAAAAGCCGATGCCGCAGGTAAAAGGGCCCGATAACTTACCTAATGAACAGCAGATGGCGCAAAAAATGGCCCATATGCTGCCAGAAAAACTGCGTGAAAAATTTATTGCCGAACGGCCGCTGGAAATTCGCCCGGTGCAGATCCACAACCCGCTGAGAGGTCATGTTGATAAACCACAGCGTCAGGTATGGATTCGGGCCAACGGAACGCTGCCAGACGATTTGCGCATCCATCAGTATCTGCTGGGCTATGCCTCCGATCTCAACTTTTTACCGGTGGCGCTACAGCCACATGGTAAAGGTTTTCTGGAAGCCGATATGCAGGTAGCGACGATAGATCACTCTATGTGGTTTCATCGTTCGCTGAACTTCAATGACTGGCTACTGTATAGCGTGGAGAGTACTTCCGCGTCAGGTGCGCGTGGCTTTGTACGTGGCGAATTTTATAACCGGCAAGGCGAGCTGGTGGCGTCAACGGTGCAGGAAGGGGTGATGCGCCAGCGTCACGAATAGCAAAAGGGGCGAAATCGCCCCTTTGTTTTATCAGTATCGCTGTAGAAATAACTTATTGGTTGTAAGCGTTCTCGCCATGGCTGTTGACGTCCAGGCCTTCGCGCTCATGCTCTTCTGGTACACGCAGACCCACAATCATATCCGCCAGTTTGAAGCCAATGAAGGCCACCACACCGGACCAGACAATCGTGACACCCACGCTCAGCAACTGAATCGAAACCTGATGACCCATGGTGACGCCTGGGGCATAACCTACGCCGCCCAGCGAGGAAGACGCGAATACACCTGTCAGGATACAACCGATGATGCCACAGACGCCGTGAACACCGAATACGTCGCAAGGATCGTCAACCCGCAGCCATCTTTTCAGCGTTGTCACGCCCCAGATGCCAGCCAGACCACCCACTAAACCGATAATTAACGCGCCACCGACACCGACATAACCACAGGCTGGAGTGATGGCGACCAGGCCAGCAATGAAGCCAGAACAGGCACCTAACAGCGAAGGTTTGCCGCGCATCGCCCACTCACCAAAGGTCCATGCCAGCACGGCACCCGCAGTTGCAACAACGGTATTCAGGAAGGCCAGTGCAGCAATTTCGTTAGCGGCAGACGCCGACCCTGCGTTAAAACCAAACCAGCCGACATACAGAATCGCCGTACCGGTGAACACCATCGGCAAGTTATGCGGTTTAAATGCCTCTTTACCAAAACCGGCACGTTTACCCACCAGGTAAGCACCGACCAGGCCTGCAACCGCAGCGTTAATGTGCACCACCGTGCCGCCTGCAAAGTCCAGTGCGCCATCCTGAGCCAGCAAACCGCCCGCCCATACCATATGTGCGATAGGCACATAGGCCAGCGTGAGCCACACCAGGACAAAAATCAGTACCGCGGAGAAGCGAATACGTTCAGCAATAGCACCGACAACCAGCCCTACGGTAATACAGGCAAACGAGGCCTGGAATGCCACGTGGATATATTGATAAAAGCTGCCCATCACCGCTGTCAGAGCAATGTTTTTCAGCATCACCCAGTTAAAGCTACCAAAGAAGGCGTTACCTTCACTGAAAGCCAGTGAGTAGCCATAAATGACCCACAGCACGCACACCAGCGAAAAGGTCACAGCCACCTGGGTCAGCATAGAAAGGACGTTTTTACCGCGGATCAGGCCACCGTAAAACAGCGCAATCCCAGGAATTGACATAAACAGCACCAGCGCGGTGCAAATCATCATAAAGGCGTTATCGGCTTTGTCTGCAACGGCAGGTGCAGCAGCCATTGCCAGCGACGGTAACAGTGCCAGGCTGGTGAGGCCCAACTTGGTCAGCATTTTATTCATTTTTTTTCCATCCCATCACATTACTGAGTCTTGTTTACAGTGCGGCTTCGTCGGTTTCGCCGGTACGTATGCGAATCACGCGCTGCAGTTCAGCAACGAAAATCTTACCGTCGCCAATTTTTCCGGTGTAAGCCGATTTACTGATTACGTCCACCACTTCGTCCAGTTGGTCATCGGCAATGGCGATATCAATTTTTACTTTAGGCAGAAAGTTCACGCTGTATTCCGCACCACGGTACAGTTCGGCGTGCCCTTTCTGACGCCCAAAACCTTTCACTTCGGAGACGGTCAGTCCCTGAATACCAATTGAGGATAATGCCTCTCGCACATCTTCAAGCTTGAACGGCTTAATTACGACGGTAACCAGCTTCATAGCCTCTCCTTAAGGGTTTGAAATAAGTAAGTCTCATGGACACGCAGAGACTTAAGCAAAGCCTGTGCCAGATGTAATTAAAGGATGAAATCAGTTATCAGGCCGCGACGGAATAAGGCTCAGTTAATGCTGAATATGTGGACAGGAAAAGTCAGAAGGACAGATAAGCGAAGCGGATGCACATCTTTGGTGCGCTCAGGCTCAAAGACGTGCATCCAAACGGATCAAGGGAGAAAATATGTGCAAAAAAGGTGCAATCAGACGGCGCTGACTAACGGCGCGGCCAGTTCCAGCTCCTCACCTGCCTGTTGCAGCTGGTACATTTGCCAATAGCGCCCCTGTAATGCCAGGAGTTGCTGATGCGTGCCCTGCTCCACCACGTTACCGCGGTGCAGCACCAGAATGTTGTCGGCTTCGGTGATAGTCGAGAGGCGATGAGCGATCACTACCAGCGTCGTATGCTGACGCAGGGTACGCAGAGTGTGCTGAATCGCCTGCTCTGTACCGGAGTCGATATTGGCAGTGGCTTCATCAAGAATCAGAATCTTCGGCAACTGCACCAGCACACGCGCCAGCGCCAGTAACTGCTTTTGCCCCACGGACAGGTTATTCCCCTGCTCGCCCAGTCGGGTGTGAATGCCGTCGGGCAAGGCGCGGGCCAGCGGTGCCAGTTGCACCTGCTCCAACGCTGTCCACACCGCGTCTTCACTGATATCCCGGCCCAGACGCACATTGGCCAGCAGCGAATCGGCCAGCACCACCGGGTCCTGTTGCACCATAGCGATATCGCGTCGTAGCGCGTGGTGGGAATACTCGCCCAGCGGGCGATCGTCAAGCCTGACCTCGCCGCGCGTCACCGGGTAGTAACCCATTAACAGGTTCGCCAGCGTGCTTTTACCGCTACCGGTATGACCGACCAGGGCAACAAAACCGCGTGAAGGGACATCCAGACTAATATTGCTCAGCACGTCGCGATTATCGCGATAGGCAAAACTGAGGTTATTCAGCGTAATCCGCCCGGACGTCATCGGCTGGTCACTGTCACCATAATGCTGTTGCGGTGCATCCATCAGTTCAAAAATACGTTCACCCGCCACGACCGCCTGCTGCAACATGGACTGCTGCGTCGTGAGTTCGATCAGCGGCTCATTAAGCCGTCCCAGATAGGTGATAAATGCGTACAGTACGCCGACTTCGAAAACACCCGGCATCGAAAAACTGAACAACAGCAGTAAGCCACACAGCACCAGTGCCGAAAACAGGCTTAAGAGTGGCCGCAGCAGGAAACCATCAAGCCGCAGCGTTTGCATGCGCGCCAGATAATGAGAGCGGCTGGCCTCACCCATGCGTTCGCCAAAGCGCGCCTGCTGGCGAAACTGCTGTATCACGCTCATCCCACTGATCACTTCGTTAAAGCCGTTATTGATATCGGCCAGATAGCTGCGAACGCGCCGGGCTATCGGCGTGCTGAAGCGCTGATAAATCAGCATTACGATAAGCACCATAGGGAAAATCAACATGGCCACCAGCGCCATGCGCCAGTCCAGACTGAACATGGCCACCATCATTGCGCCCACCAGTGCCGCACTGCGCAGAACGGTTGCCACAACGGTCACATACAGATCCCTCACGACTTCGGTGTCGTTGGTCACCCGGGAAATCAGTTGTCCAACCGGCTGGGTATCAAACGCGGCAAGGGGCTGACGCAGGGCCGCGTCCATGGCATCGGTGCGTAAACGCTGTACCACGCCAATAGCGGCCTGGTTAAACAGCAGCGCCTGGCCGTAATGCAGCGCAGCGGCCAGCAGTTGCAACAGAATAAAACTCACCACCAGGCCCGCCACAATGCCCCAGGGCATGTGATGCTTCGCCACCAGATTATCGATAAAATAACTCACCAGTACGGGACCGGTGACTTCGGCGGCGGCGGCAACCCACAGCATTAATACCGCCAGCGACAGGGATTTGCGCCAGGGTTTACCGTAACTCAGCAGGCGTTTGAGTGTTGGCCACATCGGTTGTGACTTAGTCATGTGGCACTCCTTTTTCAGTTTCATCATCATCCAGCGCGGCTTCCAGTTGCTGATAGCGGTACATATCCCGATACCAGCCCGCGTTGTTGCTCAGGGCGGCATGGTCGCCGCGTTGCGCTACGGTTCCCTGATGTAACACCAGAATCTCACTGGCTTCAGTCAGTGCAGATAAGCGATGGGCGCTAATGATCAACGTTTTCCCTTTCCCCCACTGGCGCAGATTATGCAGAATGTCATGCTCGGTGCGCCCGTCAACCGCCGACAGCGCATCGTCCAGAACCAGGATCTCGGCATTGAGCAGCAGGGCACGCGCGATTGAGATACGCTGCTTTTGGCCGCCCGACAACATGACACCGCGCTCCCCGACTTCGGTTTCGTACCCTTGCGGCAGGCGTAAGATATCGTCATGGACGCAGGCCATTTTTGCCGCCTGCTCGATATCCTCCTGACGGGCATCGGGCTTGCCCAGCGCGATGTTATTGGCCACGCTGTCGGAAAACAAAAACGGCGTCTGGCTGACCACCGCCAGGCGGCTGCGCCAGCTGTCCAGACGCAGTTGCGGCAGTGGAATCGCATGATAGCGAATATCCCCTTGCTGAATATCGAAGTGGCGCTGAATCAAACTCAGCAAGGTGGTTTTACCACTGCCGGTCGGGCCACACAGGCCCAGCATATCGCCAGGCTTAAGCTGAAACTCAACGTGGCTCAGGATCGCGCCCGAACTGGCGGGATAGCGAAACTCACGAATGGCAACCTGCAGCGTTCCTGCCCGCTCGGGCAACATTTTATCGCCGTCTTCAACCACCGGTGCCTCAGAGAGCAACGCACGAATCCGGCTCCAGGCAGCACTGCCACGCTCAACAATGTTGAACATCCATGCCAGCGCCAGCATCGGCCAGATCATCAAACCAAGATACATCACAAAGCTGGTGAGCTGCCCGAGCGTCATTTGCTCATGCCACACCAGCCAGCTTCCGCCGCCAATCGCCAGCAGGTTGGCAAAGCCAATCGCGATATAAATGGTGGGATCAAAACGCGCATCTACCCGCGCAACACGCAGGTTTTTCTCGCCGGTGTCGCGAGCAATATCGGCAAACTGCTCCGACTGATGCTGCTCCAGGCCAAACGCCTTGATCATTCGGATGCTGGTCAGGCTCTCTTGCGTCTGGTCGTTCAGGCTGGAAAAGGCTGCCTGCGCCAGTTTGAAACGGTTATGCAACTGCTCGCCATAGCGGTGAATCACCAGCGCCATAAACGGCATGGGTATCAGCGACACCAGCGTCAACTGCCAGCTGATTTGGGTACTCATGGCAATCAACACCACGCATCCCATCACCAGGGAATCCACCAGCGTCAGCACGCCTTCACCGGCGGCAAAGACCACACGATCGACATCATTGGTGGCGCGGGCAATAAGATCGCCGGTACGGTGACGCAAATAAAAGGCTGGCTGCTGACGGCTGAGCTGACGATAAAAATCTTCACGCAGCTCAACGGCCAGCTGGTAGGACGCCCCAAACAACAGCACGCGCCAGACATAGCGCAGCAGATAAACCACCACGGCCGTCAGCAACATAATGCCAATCCACATCATTATGTGGCGGGCGCTCATGTTCTGATGGGTGACACCGTCAACAATCACGCCCACGACCCAGGGCGGCAGTAATTGCAGTACGGCAATAACGATCAGTAAGGTCACGGCGCCAAGGTAGCGTCGCCACTCACGAATAAAATACCAACTTAACTGGCTAAATAATCGCACAAGGCTGCTCTCAATCTCTGGTACTCAAGGGCCAACAGGCAGGGCTGTCGTGTATTTAATCTCTTCCATCGCAAAGCTGGAGGTCACATCGATCAGGCCTGTTACACCATTAACTAAACGCTTATAAAAGGCATCATAACTTTTCATGTCGGCAACCTGAATACGCAGTAAATAATCGTACTCACCGGCCATACGGTAAAAGCCCATCACTTCCGGCATGCTCTGCACCACCGAGACGAACTCCTGATACCAGGCCTTACTGTGCTGGGTGGTTTTGACGAACATAAACGCCGTCAGGGAAAGGCCAAGTTTTTCATTGTCCAGTAGTGCAACCCGCCCGCGAATAATGCCATCTTCTTCCAGCTTTTTCAGGCGCTTCCAGCAGGGCGTGGTAGTGAGATTCACCGCGTCCGCCAGCACCTGGAGCGAGGTAGTGCAGTCCTGCTGCAACATAGCCAGCAATTTAAGGTCAATTTTATCTGGCATATGGGCCTCCGGTAGAATTATTTTCTCCATTACCGCCATTTTAACGCAAAACCTGCAAGCTCTTTTTCCTGCACGTGCCTTAAGATAGTGACTTTCACCCGAGCGGAAATGAACCCTATGTCAACATGCTGGATACGCCACGCGATTAACGAAATAAACGCTGACTTTCAACGCTCAGCGGACACGCACTTAATTCGCTTCAGTTTGCCGGATTTTCCGGGCATTGGGTTCTATCTGAAAGATGAAAGTACGCATCCCAGCGGAAGCCTGAAACATCGCCTGGCGCGTTCCCTGTTTCTTTACGCGCTTGCCAATGGTTGGATCAAACAAGGCACGCCTGTTATTGAAGCCTCTTCTGGCAGTACCGCCGTCTCTGAAGCCTATTTTGCTCGCCTGTTGGACTTACCCTTTATTGCCGTGATGCCAGCCAGCACTGCAAAGCGTAAAATTGAGCAAATTACCTTCTACGGCGGTCAGTGCCATTTTGTCAGCGATCCCTGTCAGCTCTATGCCGAATCCGAGCGTCTGGCCCGGGAACTGAACGGCCACTTTATGGATCAGTTTACCTATGCTGAACGGGCAACCGACTGGCGCGGCAACAACAATATTGCCGAAAGTATTTTCCGCCAGATGGCGAACGAGCCGTTTCCTGTTCCTCATACGTTAATTATGAGCGCGGGCACCGGTGGTACGTCAGCCACATTGGGGCGCTATATCCGCTATCAGGGATGTGATACGCGCTTACTGGTGGTCGATCCGCAGCATTCGGTTTTTTATGACTACTGGCAAAATCGTGATGCCACTCTGACCAGCAATCGCGGCAGCATGATTGAAGGTATTGGTCGCCCACGCGTTGAACCCTCCTTTATGCCTGATGTGATTGATGAAATGATCAAAGTGCCCGATGGCGCGACAATTGCCGCCATGCTGAAGCTGGAAACCCTCTTGGGACGTAAACCGGGCCCCTCTACCGGCACGAATTTTTGGGGCATGATGCAGGTAGCAAAACGCTTACGCGATAACAATGAGCAAGGCTCGCTGGTGACGCTCCTGTGCGACAGTGGTGAACGTTATCTTGATACCTACTATCAACCCGAATGGGTGGCTCAGCATATTGGCGAGATTGCGCCATGGCAGCATGAGCTGGCCTGAGGTGGCGATCAAGCCTGTCTTCTGGCATGCGGGTTGGATAACAGCGGCCTGAGTAACCACGGTGCCAGGATTCGCAGCTCGTCCTGTCTGACAGGCTCAGCGATGACGAGTCCATCCTGTTGACGCTGCCGGGCTCAATCTGTTTAGCGCCCAATTCCGCTGACGTCAACGAACGCCCTCACCTGCCCCTTTCCGCTGACGCGGTTGGGCTTCTCGCCAGCCCCACGGTACTAACCTGAGCGCGTGCTGTTCCCGTCACCCGGGAACCGCCGCGCTGCGGAAACCGTTGAGAACCAGCGTTCATTGGTATTCTCCTGATAGTGACCGCCGCTTGCAGCTGTTCAGCAACGCCCTGAGGTATTACCATAAGCACCAATTTTTGTTATTAGGACGAGCCATGAAACGCGCCGTTGTGGTATTTAGCGGTGGACAAGACTCCACCACCTGCCTGGTTCAGGCTTTACAGCTTTACGATGAAGTACACTGCGTGACCTTCGATTATGGTCAACGTCACCGTGAAGAGATTGAGGTAGCGCGTGAGCTTGCGTTAAAACTGGGTGCCCGGGCGCATAAAGTGCTGGATGTAACCATGCTGAATGAGCTGGCCGTCAGTAGCCTGACGCGAGACAACATCCCGGTTCCTGCTTATGACCCGCAGGCAACGGGCCTGCCAAGCACATTTGTACCGGGCCGCAATATTCTGTTCCTGACTCTGGCCTCCGTTTACGCCTATCAGGTTGAGGCTGAGGCGGTGATCACCGGCGTTTGCGAAACGGACTTCTCCGGTTATCCCGACTGTCGCGATGAGTTTGTCAAAGCGCTTAACCACGCCGTCACGCTTGGCATGGCGCGCGATATCCGTTTTGAAACCCCGCTGATGTGGCTCGATAAGGCCGAAACCTGGGCGCTGGCCGATTACTGGCAGCAGCTCACGCTGATCCGTGAAGAGACGCTCACCTGCTATAACGGCGTGAAAGGTGACGGCTGTGGCGAATGTGCCGCCTGTCATCTGCGCGCAAAAGGTCTGAAGGCTTATCTGCAGGATAGTCCCGGCATCATGTCAGCCATGAAGGCAAAAACCGGTTTACAGTAAAGACGTGAGCGGCGGCTAACGATTGCCGCCGCGTTGATCCTGTCAGTCAGGCTATTAATTTTTCCAGCCGCTGCCGCAGTTCGCCTTCAAGCGGAACGGCTTTTTGTGAACGAAGATCGATACACACGAAGGTCAGTGCCGCATCCGCAACCACGGTATCCCCTCCGGCTAAAAGAATACGTTGAGACATAATGCCGCTTTTTCCATTGAGCTGCGTCATCTCGCTGCTGATCTCCAGAACATCGCCCAGCACCGCCGGGCGACGATAGTTGATGTTGATGTTAACCACCACAAAGGCCAGTTTTTGCTCAAGCAGCCAGTTAAAAGCGTCTGCTTCCTCCAGCCATTGCCAGCGCGCTTCTTCTAAAAACTCCAGATAACGAGCATTATTAACATGCTGATAGACATCCAGATGATAACCGCGCACTTTTATCGTGGTCTGCATTCCTGTTCTCCTGCTGCTAAAGATTAACTGGTTGGACCTGTTCACTTTAGCAGAGTCCGGCCAGGCCAGCAGGTTAAGCATCAGAGTTGCGCCTTACCTCACAATTTCAGACGCGACGCATTTCTCTCGACCAGAGCATTACCAAAGCCGGGCACATCTTTAAGTTGATCGATGGCCGTGAACGGGCCGTATTCTTCACGATAGCTGACGATGGACTGCGCCTTTTTCAGACCCACACCGTTCATCACCGACGAGAGCTGTTCTGCCGTCGCGTCGTTGATACTGACCTGCTCCTGATGCGGCAGGGAAACCTGAGCGGCCTGCGTTTCACTTGGGGTTTCTGCCGCTGACAGTGGCATTTGATACAGTGCGCCACACAGAGCGAGGGAAAGATAAAAGGCCTGTAAGTTGGTTTTAGCCATGCTGTGTTTCTCCTTGTGTTAAACAGCAGGCTCAGGTTGTCATGTCGGTAAAATGGACTCAAAGCGCAAACGACAGAAATGGAAAAGGCCGCATAAGCGGCCTTTAGTCGTTTCAGTGATTACCTGAATTTTGCGAGGATTACTGCATCTGGGCAGCAGCGCCGTATTTAATTTTGGCCTCTTTGCGCAGATTTTGCAGCAATGCTTCAAAGGCAAGTTGCGCATTGTTCTGCGTGACACCTTTGACCATTTCATCAATCTGAGCCTGAGGCATGCTACCGGTGCTGACTTTATTAACCGCCACCAGTACCACATTGCCCTGCATATCTTCGCTTACGCCCCAGGACGGTTTGTTATCCGCAGGCTGTGGCAGATTAAACGCCGCCTGCGCCACCGGGTCCTGAGAATTACGATCAACCGTTTTGCTGGCGCTCAGCGTCAGGCCTGCGGCTTTTAGCACATCCTGTTTTCCGGCTTTCAGGTCGGCTAACAGTTTATCTGCCTGGGCTTTTGCCTGCTGCGTCGCTTTATCGTGTTTCAACGTATCGACAATCTGTGCTTTAACCTTTTCCAGCGGCTCTACCGCTTCAGGTTTATGCTCGCTGATACGCAACACAAAAGCGCGATCGCCATCGACACTGATGATGTCAGAGTTATTCCCCGGCGCGCCATTTTGACCAACAAGACCGCCGTTAAAAATAGCCTGCTTCACCGCGTCGAAGTCGAGATCTTTTGGCACGTCATCACGGTTAAACCAGCCTGTTTCTGTGGCTTTAATGCCTGACGCCTGCTCAGCACCGGCAAGCGACTCATTGTCATTGCTGGCTGCTTCGCTCACCTTCTGCTGCAGTTTATAGAAAGCGTCCAGCGCTTTTTCCTGCTCAACTTTATCCGCCACTTCGCTGCGCACATCAGCCAGCGGCTTGATCTGCTCAGGCTTGATATCGTCAAGGCGCACAATCAGGAAGCCAACGGAAGACTTAATCACACCTGACAGCTGGCCTTTCTCTTTCAGCCCTGCATTTTTCAGCTCATCCGGCGTGGTTGACGGCTCCAGCCAGCCCATGTCTCCACCTTTACGGGCAGAAATCGGGTCGATGGATTTGGTCTTCGCCAGCTCGGCAAAATCAGCACCGCTCTTCAGCTGAGCCAAAATCGCATTGGCATCGGCTTCCGTTTTGGTCTGAATCACGCTGTAACGATCGCGCTGTGGCTGCGTGTAGTCCGCTTTATTTTTATCATACCAGGCCTGAATATCCGCATCGCTGGCATTTTCCTGCATACCGGCGGCATCCAGTTTGATATAGCTGACCCGGAACTGCTCAGGGGCCATAAAGCTGTTTTTATGCTGCTGATAGTACTGGCTGGTTTCGTCATCGTTGACGGTTTGCTTTGCCGCCAGCGCATTCACGTCGATCGTCGCGGTCTGAATATCACGCTTCTGTGCCACCAAATCCACCAGCTTGCTGGTTTCATTTTTAAGCATAAAGTCGGTGTTCGCGATGGCGTTAATCAACTGCTGGGTGGCCAGTTGTTTACGCAGCGCTTCCGCGTACTGGTCAGCGTTGAAACCCATATCGGTAATCATCGCGTTATATTTGGCGTTATCAAACTTACCGTTGGTCTGGAAAGCGGCCTGATTGAAAATAGCCTGCTTGACCTGATCGTCACTGATAGCGATGTGCAGATCTTTAATGTAGGTGTCCAGTAAAGCCTGATCGATCAACTGAGACAGTGCCTGCTGGCGCATCTGCTGCATGTAACCGTCGTTACCTGCCAGTTGTGAGAACTGATCGCCCAGCATCTGCTGCTGACGGTTCCGTTCGCTGTTAAATGCCCGATCTAACTGCGCCCGGCTGATCTCCTGACCGTTAACTTTGGCCGCATAATCATTGTTGCCGCCAATCAGATAGTTGCCAACGCCGGTCAGCACAAAGGAGAGAATGATCAACCCCAAAATAATCTTGAGCACGACATGGTTCGACGCCGCGCGTAAATTGTCCATCATGGTATGACAACACTCCGCTGTAGTGTGAATGTAAAGCCCTGTCGCAATAACGCCATCTTCCCGGCGCATTACTCAGCTGCAAATCTGGCTGGCAGCAATAATCCTGTTGAGACAAGCCTCGCGACCTTTACTGCCTCTCTGGATATAAAAAAGGCACATCTCATCGATGTGCCCGTATGTTACATGAGAACGCGTTAACCGTCCTCTAATCCACTCAAGAAAATGTGTTAATGAGTGGTGGCGTTGTCATTAGTTGACAGCGTCTTTCAGTGCTTTACCTGCACGGAAACCCGGTACTTTACCTGCCGGGATAGTAATCTCTTTACCGGTTTGCGGATTACGGCCTGTGCGCGCTGCACGCTCACGTACTGAGAAAGTGCCGAAACCCACCAGCGCCACTTCATCTCCGCCTTTCAGCGCATCAGAAACAGAGCCCATAAATGCATCTAACACACGTCCTGCTGCTGCTTTAGAAATGTCGGCATCGGCAGCAATTTTATCGATCAGTTGTGACTTATTCACTCTATTCATCCCCTCTTTATTATTTCACATCGTACCCACGCTTCCTGTCGGGTACGAACGCGCAGCAAGTTATATCAAGCCTTATTAGCTGAAACAACGGTAATCCTCTTATAACGTCAGTCCAGCAGCAACCTAAATTAACGGCACAAAAAAAAGCTGGCAAGCACCAATTGGTGTTGCCAGCTCTGCTTTTTAACGGTTTATGCCATTAATCACTATTTTGCGGTAGCAACCTGCATGCCGTAAGGCGCATTTTCCAGTGCCAGATTCAGCACTTCTTCAATGCGCTTGACCGGATGGATTTCCAGATCGGCAATCACGTTCTGTGGAATTTCTTCCAGATCGCGTTTGTTCTCGTCCGGGATCAGAACCACTTTGATGCCACCACGGTGTGCTGCCAGCAGCTTCTCTTTCAGCCCTCCGATAGGTAACACCTGACCGCGTAAGGTGATCTCACCCGTCATCGCCACATCAGAGCGCACCGGGTTACCGGTCAGACAGGACACCAGTGCAGTACACATCGCAATACCGGCACTTGGACCATCTTTTGGCGTTGCCCCTTCCGGTACGTGCACATGGATATCACGTTTTTCATAGAAATCACCGTTGATACCCAGTTTTTCTGCACGTGCGCGTACCACGGTCAAGGCTGCCTGAATGGATTCCTGCATCACTTCACCCAGCGATCCGGTATAGGTCAGTTTCCCTTTACCAGGCACACAGGCGGTTTCGATAGTCAGCAAATCACCGCCAACTTCCGTCCAGGCCAGACCGGTAACCTGACCAACACGGTTTTCGCTGTCGGCACGGCCATAGTCAAAGCGCTGAACCCCAAGAAAATCCTTCAGGTTTTCACCATTAATGGTGATGTGCTTTTTGGTTTTATCCATCAGCAGCGTTTTCACTGCTTTACGGCACAACTTGGACAGTTCACGTTCCAGGCTACGCACACCAGCTTCACGCGTATAGTAACGAATGATACCGACGATTGCGCTGTCATCGACGCTGATCTCTGGAGCTTTCAATGCGTTGCGCTCAATCTGCTTAGGCAGCAAATGCTGTTTCGCAATGTTGAGCTTCTCATCTTCGGTATAACCCGACAGACGGATCACTTCCATACGATCCAGCAGCGGTGCCGGGATGTTCATGGAGTTAGAGGTTGCCACAAACATCACATCGGAGAGATCGTAGTCCACTTCCAGATAGTGATCGTTAAACGCGATGTTCTGCTCCGGGTCCAGCACTTCCAGCAGGGCTGATGCCGGATCGCCGCGCATGTCTGATGACATTTTGTCAATTTCATCTAACAGGAACAGAGGGTTTTTCACGCCCACTTTCGCCATTTTCTGAATCAACTTGCCCGGCATTGAACCGATATAGGTACGGCGGTGACCACGGATTTCCGCTTCGTCACGGACGCCACCCAATGCCATACGAACGTACTTACGCCCGGTGGCTTTCGCAATGGACTGACCCAGCGAGGTTTTACCGACGCCCGGCGGCCCCACCAGACAAAGGATAGGTCCTTTGATTTTGCTGACGCGACTTTGCACCGCAAGATATTCAAGGATGCGGTCTTTAACGCGTTCCAGACCGTAGTGGTCAATGTCCAGGGTTTCCTGAGCCTTGCGCAGATCTTTCTTCACTTTGCTGCGCGCGTTCCATGGAACCTGCACCATCCAGTCGATATAGCCACGCACCACCGTCGCTTCCGCAGACATCGGTGACATCATTTTCAGTTTCTGCAGTTCAGCTTCCGCTTTTTCACGCGCTTCCTGCGGCATTTTGGCCGCATCGATTTTGCGTTTTAATGCTTCGTACTCATCAGGCGTATCATCCATCTCGCCCAACTCTTTCTGAATGGCCTTCATCTGCTCATTCAGATAGTACTCACGCTGGCTCTTTTCCATCTGCTTTTTAACGCGGTTGCGAATGCGTTTTTCAACCTGCAGCAGATCGATTTCAGATTCCATCATCGCCATCAAATATTCCAGACGTTCGTTCACGTCTGACATCTCCAGCACTGACTGTTTATCTGCGAGTTTCAATGGCATATGCGCCGCAACCGTATCCGCCAGGCGTGCCGCATCGTCAATATTATTCAGTGAGGTTAAGACCTCAGGTGGGATCTTTTTATTCAGTTTGATGTAGCCTTCAAACTGATTGATCGCCGTGCGCACCAGCACTTCCTGCTCGCGCTCTTCGATCTCTGGTGAGACCAGATATTCAGCCTGGGCCACAAAGTGGTCGCCGTTGTCAGCAAGCGTAGTGATGTTGGCACGCTGCAAGCCTTCAACCAGCACTTTCACCGTCCCGTCTGGCAGTTTTAACATCTGCAGGACGGAGGCAATTGTACCCACTGAAAAAAGATCGTTTATGCCAGGTTCATCCGTTGAAGCCTCTTTCTGTGCGACCAGCATGATCTTTTTATCATGATCCATTGCGGCTTCGAGGCACCGAATTGATTTTTCCCGGCCAACAAACAACGGAATTACCATGTGCGGATAAACTACCACGTCGCGCAAAGGCAAGACGGGGATTTCAATGCGTTCAGAACGCTCAGGATTCATAGAGCTCTCTCTTAGTTTAGTGTCCGCCAGGTGATGGGTACCGCATCAGGCAGGTATGCGGTCAAACCCACAGGTGTCTGAGTATATGGGGATGATTGTCAGACATTCAATGTCACAACGGTGAGAAATGCAAAAGGGGAAAGATTTTCCCCTTTTTAGATGGCACAATGTGGACGATTTGTTTATTTATTCGCCAGAAGCCTGAGCTTCATGCTTGCCATAAATCAGCATAGGTTCGGACTGACCTTCAATAACTGACTCATCAATCACCACTTTCTCGACGTCGTCCATAGAGGGCAGATCGTACATCGTTTCCAGTAGCGCACCTTCCACTATCGAACGCAGACCACGCGCACCGGTTTTACGTGACATCGCCTTTTTAGCAATCGCCGTCAGGGCTTCATCACGGAATTCCAGATCCACGCCTTCCAGGTTAAACAGCGCCTGATACTGCTTGGTCAGTGCATTTTTTGGCTCACGCAGGATCTGAATCAGCGCCTCTTCACTCAGTTCATTGAGCGTTGCGACGACAGGCAGACGACCAATGAACTCGGGGATCAGACCAAATTTGATCAAATCTTCCGGCTCACACTGCGCCAGCAGCTCGCCTTCCGTTGCTTTTTGCGATTTGCCTTTTACCGTTGCACCAAATCCGATGCCCGAACCGGTTTCAACACGCTGGGAAATCACCTTGTCCAGCCCGGCAAACGCACCACCACAGATAAACAGAATCTTCGAGGTATCGACCTGCAAAAACTCCTGCTGCGGATGTTTACGGCCGCCCTGCGGAGGAACCGCAGCCACTGTCCCTTCAATCAGCTTCAGTAACGCCTGCTGTACCCCTTCGCCCGACACATCACGGGTGATAGAAGGATTGTCTGACTTACGTGAAATTTTGTCGATTTCATCGATGTAGACAATACCACGCTGTGCTTTCTGCACATCGTAGTCACATTTTTGCAGCAGTTTCTGGATGATGTTTTCAACGTCTTCACCTACATAACCGGCTTCGGTTAACGTGGTGGCATCCGCCATGGTGAAAGGCACATCCAGTAAACGGGCAAGGGTTTCAGCCAGCAGCGTTTTACCGCTACCTGTAGGACCGATGAGCAGGATATTACTTTTGCCCAGTTCGATTCCGTTGCTGGTATCCCCGTTGCGCAGACGTTTGTAGTGGTTATACACCGCCACGGCCAGGACTTTCTTGGCCCTTTCCTGACCAATAACGTAATCGTCGAGGTGATGGCGAATCTCATGCGGCGTAGGCAGTGCACTACGTTCGCGATGCGGGGCAACCTCTTTAATCTCTTCGCGAATAATGTCGTTACACAGATCAACGCACTCATCGCAGATATACACTGACGGCCCGGCAATCAGCTTACGCACTTCATGCTGGCTTTTGCCGCAAAAAGAGCAGTACAGCAACTTTCCTGAACCGTCTTTGCGCTTATCTGTCATCAGTTAACCTCTTCTTGTTCTCAGGCCGTACCAGGGGTACAGCACTGGCCGTGGGTACACGGCCGATGTTCATTCAACCCATTATAACCCTGTCCTGTTAACTATAGACCAGAGACAAGGCGAAGTTAGGGCTTATTGGCGATGGGTCAGGATTGAATCGACCAATCCATACTCTACCGCTTCGCTGGCGGAGAGGAAACGGTCACGCTCGGTATCACGCTCAATTTCTTCCAGTGACTTGCCGGTGTGCTCCGCCATGAGTTCATTCATACGCTGCTTCACTTTCAGGATTTCGCGCGCATGGATTTCAATGTCACTCGCCTGTCCCTGATAGCCACCCAGCGGTTGGTGAATCATTACGCGTGAGTTTGGCAGACAGAAACGCTTGCCCTTAGTCCCGGCCGTCAACAGGAAAGCCCCCATTGAACAGGCCTGGCCCATACAAATTGTACTGACGTCCGGCTTGATAAACTTCATGGTGTCATAAATTGACATCCCTGCCGTAATCACGCCACCCGGCGAGTTGATATAAAGGTAAATATCTTTTTCCGGATTCTCTGCTTCCAGAAACAGCATCTGGGCCACAATCAGGTTCGCCATGTGATCTTCTACCTGACCGGTAAGGAAGATTACGCGCTCTTTAAGCAGACGGGAATAGATGTCGTATGAACGCTCGCCGCGCGAGGTTTGCTCGACCACCATTGGCACCAACGCATTGTGCGGTGCAGTAAACTCACGATCGCCACTGTATGACATTACCGTCTCCTGGATAAATTTCATTGGCAACATTCTGTACCGATTTTACGTAAGACGAGCGTCAAAAACTATGCTCTGCCTCTTACCGACAACTCAAGGACGGTTAATCAGTCAGCCGAACTGTTTTTTGCATACTCCCTGTATCTTGGGATGCTGCTCAGTTGTTTCAAGCATAACAACCTTTTCATCAATCGCTAACCCGGAAAAAGCGATGCGTGAACAATTTGCCCAAAAATTAACCAAATAGCGGCAAACCGGCAGACAGCGAGCCTGATACAGAAAAAAGCCCGCGACTTTTCAGGCGCGGGCTTCAGCACAACCGGTTAAACGGACGATTAGGCCTGAGCGGTCTGATTCATCAGTTCCTGGAAGTTAGTTTCTTTCTCAGAAACTTTGGCTTTTGCCAGCACGGCTTCAACAGCCTGCTCTTCCAGCGCGACATTGCGCATGTTGTTCATCAGCTCGTTATTTTTGCTGTAGAACTCGATCACTTCCTGCGGATCTTCATACGCAGAAGCCATCTCTTCGATCAGCACTTTCACGCGATCTTCGTCAGCTTTCAGCTCGTGGGTGCGAATCACTTCGCCCAGCAGCAGGCCGACAACAACGCGACGTTTCGCCTGCTCTTCGAACAGTTCACGTGGCAGTTCCAGCGCCTGCTTCTCATCACCACCGAAGCGCTGTGCAGCCTGACGACGCAGAACGTCGACTTCGCTGTCGATCAGTGCAGAAGGCACGTCGATTGGGTTAGCGTCAACCAGACCATCGATAGCCTGCGTTTTCACGCGGTTACGAATAGCGCCTTTCAGCTCGCGTTCCATGTTTTTACGCACTTCGGCACGCAGACCGTCAACTGAGCCATCTTCTACGCCGAAACGTTTGATGAAGTCTTCAGTCAGTTCTGGCAGTTCGCGCGTTTCAACTTTCTTCAACACGATTTCGAACTTAGCATCTTTCCCTTTCAGGTTTTCAGCATGGTAGTCATCAGGGAATTTCACATCGATAGTGAAGGTTTCACCTGCTTTATGACCCACAACACCTTCTTCAAAACCTGGGATCATGCGGCCCTGGCCCATTGCCAGAACGAAATCTGAGGCTTTACCGCCTTCAAACTCTTCGCCGTCAACTGAACCGGTAAAATCGACAGTCGCGCGGTCTTCTGCGCCCGCAGCGGCGTCGGTTTCAATCCAGTTAGCCTGCTGCTTACGCAGGGTTTCCAGCATGGTATCAACGTCAGCGTCAGTTACCTGAACCTGTGGCTTCTCGACTTCGATGTTTTCCAGGCCTTTCAGCTCAACTTCTGGATACACTTCGAATTCTACCGCATAGGTAAAGTCCTGACCTTCAGTGTATTCACCTGGCACGTAGTTAGGTGCGCCAGCCGGATTGATTTTCTCTTTGATGATGGCGTCAACAAAGTTACGCGTCATCAGATCGCCCAGCACGTCCTGGCGCACAGACGCACCGTAGCGCTGTGCCACGATGTTCATTGGCACTTTGCCTTTACGGAAACCATCGATACGGACTTTCTTCGCCACATCCACCAGTTCTTTTTTAACAGCGCTTTCGATGCTGTCAGAAGCGACAGTAATCGTAATGCGACGGCCCAGGCCCTGAGTGGTTTCTACAGAAACTTGCATCTTGTTACCTCAAAAAATCACGTGCTCGGTCAACTTCAGACACCACACATTGGTTAATGCGCCGTATCTAACAACCGGGACGGCTTCCGTGAAGAGAACCTGATCCCTGTTACCAGAAGCGTCCCGAAGACATTCCGGAAAAATAGACGCAGCATTATAGCGGCATCGCTGAGATGAGTCGAGGATGCTAAGTCACCACTTTTTAGGGAGTTTGCTGCTTTTTTGAGCCGCAGATCGCGTTTAGCCACAATTAAACGCCAAAAACGGCCCGCAGGCCGTTTAAAAATGGTGCACTCAGGCTAGCGTTCCGGCACCGCGGCAGTTGGGTGACGCCAGGACCGTATCCTGCAATCCTTCCCACTCTTTAAGCGTGTACGTATGCAGCGCTAAGGCATGAACGCTTCCCGCCAGTTCTGCACTGAGTTCGCTGTAAATCGCCCGATGACGCGCCAGGAAACGCTGGCCGGTAAAACTGTCACTGACGATCACAACTTTAAAGTGGCTTTCCGAACCCGCAGGCACATTGTGTCGGTAGCTTTCATCGTGGACCTCCAGATGAGCCGGCGCAAAAGCCAGCCGCAGCTTTTCTTCTATCTGTTCTCGAATCATGGTTTTACCCTCAATGGCGAGCGCGGTGCCCCATCTGTTTAAATATTAGTCGGTTTTCTGCCACACTACGCGATGGCGGGCAGAATATTATCATTCCCGCGGTTTCTGCGCGCGCGCCTTATCGGTCGCCGTTTTACGCAACACAACGCGGACGAAACACCATTGCCGCGACTTTACCTCGCGCTGGGGGCTTTATTCACTGCACCGCTTTGCTATGATGGCCGCAGTTTTTGCACACCAACCCATTACATTAACGAGAAAGCGTATGTTGAAAAAACTGTTATTCCCACTGCTGGCTGCTTTTATCCTGGCCGGCTGTGCTTCCAGCAACAACACACTGACGATTCAACCTAAAATTCAGCTGCCGCAACGCGATCCCAGCCTGATGGGCGTCACCGTAAGTATCAACGGTGCTGACCAACGCCGCGATCAGGCGCTGGCAAAAGTGAACCGCGACGGGCAACTGGTCAGCCTCACACCGTCCCGCGACCTGCGTTTCTTACTGCAGGAAGTGCTGGAAAAACAGATGACGGCACGCGGCTATATGGTTGGCCCCAACGGCGCAGTCGATCTGCAAATCATTGTTAATAATCTGTATGCCGACGTGACCCAGGGTGACGTGCGTTACAGCATTACGACCAAGGCAGATATCTCTATTGTTGCCACCGCGAAAAACGGCAACAAGCAGATTAAAAACTACCGTCAGACCTACAGCGTAGAAGGTGCCTTCAGCGCCAGTAACCAGAAAATCACCAACGCGGTGAACTCAACGCTGAGCGATGTGATTGCCGATATGGCGCAGGACACCAGCGTCAACGAATTTATTAAACAAAACTCTCACTAATTTTGCCCCTCGCCCGGCATGATGCCGGGCGCTTTTCAAGGTCAGTATGAATCACTATTTTCGCGTCTTCCGTCAAAAAAATGCCGCTGTGTTACTCCTTCTGGGATTCGCGTCAGGTTTGCCCCTGGCATTAACGAGCGGGACCTTACAGGCGTGGATGACCGTTGATAATATTGATCTGAAAACCATCGGTTTCTTTTCCCTCGTGGGCCAGGCTTACGTGTTTAAGTTTCTCTGGTCACCGATGATGGATCGCTACACACCGCCGTTTCTGGGCCGTCGTAAAGGGTGGTTATTGATCACCCAGCTAGCGCTGGTCGCCAGCATCATCGCGATGGGATTTATGCAGCCCAGCCGGGATTTGACCCTGATGGCGGCACTGGCGGTGTTGATTGCGTTCTGTTCCGCGTCTCAGGATATTGTGTTTGACGCCTGGAAGACGGACGTTTTGCCACCTGAGCAACGCGGAAGCGGCGCGGCTATCACGGTGTTAGGCTACCGACTGGCCATGTTGATATCGGGTGGACTCGCCCTGTGGCTGGCCGATCGCTATCTGGGCTGGCGGGCAACTTACTGGCTGATGGCGCTGTTACTGGTTCCCTGCATCGTCGCAACCTTTATGGCTAACGAGCCGGATAACCGACAGTCCGCGCCTCAGTCGCTTCGTCAGGCGGTGGTCGATCCCCTACGAGACTTTTTTAACCGTAATAATGCCTGGCTGCTGATAACGCTGATCATCCTTTACAAGCTCGGCGATGCGTTTGCCGCCTCGCTCACTACCACCTTCTTAATTCGCGGCGTGGGCTTTAATCCGGGCGATGTCGGGTTGGTTAATAAGACGCTCGGCCTGCTGGCGACTATCATCGGGGCGCTGTATGGCGGCGTGCTGATGCAGCGCCTGAGCCTGTTTCGCGCGCTGATGATTTTTGGCCTGCTACAGGCGGTATCCAATTTTGGCTACTGGCTGCTGGCAGTCACCGACAAGCATCTGTGGAGCATGGCAGGCGCAGTATTTATCGAAAACTTGTGTGGCGGTATGGGCACGGCTGCGTTTGTCGCGCTGCTGATGACGCTGTGCAACAAGTCCTTTTCGGCAACGCAGTTCGCGCTGCTGTCGGCCCTGTCGGCGGTAGGTCGGGTTTACGTTGGCCCTGCGGCGGGCTTCTTAGTTGAACTGTGGGGCTGGCCGACCTTCTATGCGTTTACGGTACTGGCTGGCTTACCGGGTCTGGTGCTGTTAGCATTTTGCCGTGGCACGCTGGATTTCACACAAACAACCGGGCAGTTTTTGCCGCGTACCCGTTTCGCAGCGGGCTACCGCTGGACAAACCGGTTGTTCGCCAGCGGCTGCGGGTTGCTGGCTTTATGGCTGCTGGCACTGGCGCTGAATGCAGCGGGCTTACCCCGTCTGTCGACAGCACTGGTCCCGCTGTTTGAAGCCGGCATGACGTTGGCACTCTGTGGTGTACTCTGCGGTGTGGTGCTGGATTATCGCTCCCTGCATCAGCGTGGGGATCTTCCCGGCATTCGCTAACAGGGTGGGATTTTGGTTAAATTTCGTACAATCGGTTAAGCGCGCCTAATTTGTCTTTGCGTGTCAATTTACAAAAAAATATTTCGGTCAGTGGGTGCATTCGATCAGAATATTTAAAACCGGTGCGCAATTAATTAGGTTAAAATTAATCGAATAAATGATGCAATATTGTTAAATAATTGGGTGATTAAAGTCAGGGTTATACCATTACTACTTTTGTTTAACCCTATATCCATCTCTTTTTGTTATATTGCCGCCAACTGCTTGTCCACGTTAATAATTTGTCACCGAGAACAACATCTGTGACACCCTTAGCAAAAGGTGTCAACATGGTTCTGACACATCCTTAAGCTGGTTTACACTGCATAAACCTTCCCGTAAAATGCGCGCACACTTAAACGACAATAGAGCCCTTTGTCATTGAGGTCGTTAAATGAGACTCAGTAAATACAATAAAAGTTTGGGGATTTTGTCATTAATCGCAGGCACTTTATTAATGAGTGGCTGCGATAATGCATTGTTAAATCCCAAAGGACAGATTGCGCTGGAGCAACGTTCGCTGATACTGACCGCTTTTGGTCTGATGATGATCGTCGTGATACCTGCAGTCTTGATGGCCGTGGTGTTTGCCTGGAAATATCGGGCGTCGAACACTAATGCCAAATACAGCCCTAACTGGTCACACTCCAACAAAGTGGAAGCCGTGGTCTGGACCATTCCGATCCTGATCATCGTTTTCCTTGGTGTGCTGACCTGGAAATCAACCCACGCCCTGGAGCCGAGCAAACCGCTGGCGTCAGACGTGAAACCGGTTGAGATTGATGTGATTGCCCTGGACTGGAAATGGCTGTTCATTTATCCAGAACAAGGTATTGCGACAGTTAACCAGATTGCCTTCCCGGCAAACACACCGGTTAACTTCAAAATCACCTCTAATTCCGTTATGAACTCCTTCTTTATTCCTACGCTCGGTAGCCAGATCTACGCGATGGCAGGCATGCAGACTAAACTGCATCTGATTGCCAACGAGCCAGGAACTTTCGACGGTATTTCCGCCAACTTCAGTGGTCGCGGTTTCTCTGGTATGAAGTTTAAAGCCATTGCCACCAAAGACGACGCGGAGTTCCAGCAGTGGGTTGCTAAAGTTAAAGCGGCACCTAACACGCTGACAACGATGGATGATTTCGAGAAAGTAGCCGTACCAAGCGAAAATCACCCGGTGGAATATTTCTCTTCTGCTAATCCTGAACTGTTCTTGCAGGTCATCAACAAGTTCATGCATAGCCACGGGAAGATGGACATGCCTGAGCATAAAGGCATGGACATGAGTCACACCGCTACCGCGGGAGCCGAGGAATAATACGATGTTCGGAAAATTAACACTGGATGCGGTACCGTTCCATGAGCCGATTGTCATGGTCACGGTTGCCGGTATCATCATCGCAGGTCTGGCGCTTGTCGCTGCCATCACTTATTTCGGTAAGTGGAAATATCTGTGGTCAGAATGGTTCACCTCCATCGACCACAAAAAACTGGGTATCATGTACATCATCATGGCGTTCGTCATGCTGCTGCGCGGCTTTGCCGATGCGGTAATGATGCGTACCCAGCAGGTTCTGGCTTCGGCCGGGGAAGCAGGCATACTGCCGCCGCATCACTACGACCAGATCTTCACCGCGCACGGCGTGATCATGATCTTCTTCGTGGCGATGCCGTTCGTCGTGGGCCTGATGAACATTGCCGTACCTTTGCAAATTGGTGCGCGTGACGTTGCCTTCCCGTTCCTGAACAACCTGAGCTTCTGGTTTACCGCGATTGGTGTAATCCTGGTTAACCTGTCTCTGGGTGTCGGTGAATTCGCACAAACTGGCTGGCTGGCCTATCCACCGCTGTCGGGGGCAGAATACAGTCCTGGCGTGGGGGTAGACTACTGGATCTGGAGTCTCCAGCTCTCCGGTATTGGTACCACGCTGACCGGTATTAACTTCTTCGTGACCATTCTGAAGATGCGTGCGCCGGGCATGGACCTGTTCAAAATGCCGGTATTTACCTGGGCTTCCCTCTGCACCAACGTCCTGATCATCGCTGCGTTCCCGGTTCTGACCGTAACGCTGGCACTGTTGACACTTGATCGTTACCTCGGCTTCCATTTCTTTACCAATGATATGGGCGGTAACATGATGATGTACGTCAACCTGATCTGGGTTTGGGGTCATCCAGAGGTGTACATCCTTGTTCTGCCGGTCTTTGGTGTCTTCTCTGAAGTCACTGCGACCTTCTCGAAAAAACGTCTGTTTGGTTACACCTCACTGGTATGGGCAACTATCGCCATCACCGTGTTGTCGTTCATCGTTTGGCTGCACCACTTCTTCACCATGGGTGCGGGTGCGAACGTAAACGCCTTTTTCGGTATTATGACGATGATTATCGCCATTCCTACCGGGGTTAAAATCTTTAACTGGCTGTTCACCATGTACCAGGGCCGCATTCAGATGCACTCTGCGATGTTGTGGACCGTAGGCTTCCTGGTCACCTTCTCTGTCGGTGGTATGACCGGTGTTCTGCTGGCGGTGCCAGGTGCGGACTTCGTGCTGCACAACAGTCTGTTCCTGATTGCTCACTTCCATAACGTAATTATTGGTGGTGTGGTATTCGGTTGTATGGCAGGCGTGACTTACTGGTTCCCGAAAGCGTTCGGCTTTACGCTGAACGAAACCTGGGGCAAGCGTGCCTTCTGGTTCTGGATCATCGGCTTCTTCGTCGCCTTTATGCCGCTGTACGTTCTGGGCTTTATGGGGATGACACGTCGTCTGAGCCAGGACATCGACCCGCAGTTCCACCCTCTGTTGGTGGTAGCGGCAGGCGGTGCGGCACTGATTGCATGCGGTATCCTTTGCCAGATCATTATGTTCTACGTTTCTGTGCGTGACCGCGACCAGAACCGCGATCTGACCGGTGACCCATGGGGCGCGCGTACGCTGGAGTGGGCAACCTCTTCACCACCGCCGTTCTATAACTTTGCTGTTATCCCGCATGTGCATGAGCGTGACGCTTTCTGGGAAATGAAAGAGAAAGGCGAAGCGTACAAGCAACCGGCTCATTATGAAGAAATTCATATGCCGAAAAACAGCGGTGCTGCGATTGTTATTGCCGCGTTTGCGACCATCTTCGGTTTTGCGATGATCTGGCATATCTGGTGGCTGGCGGGTCTTTCTTTCCTCGGCATGATCGTAACCTGGATCGTGAAGAGCTTCGACGAAGACGTGGATTACTACGTTCCGGTTGCCGAAGTAGAGAAGATTGAAAAGCAGCACTTTGACGAAATCAGCAAAGCAGGTCTGAAATAATGTCAACTGAAACCGTAAAACACCACCACGACGCCCATGCGGAGCATGGGCATCACGATGCAGGAGCCAATAAAGTCTTTGGCTTCTGGATCTACCTGATGAGTGACTGCATTATCTTCGCAACGCTGTTTGCGACCTATGCAGTTATGGTTAACAGCACCGCCGGTGGTCCGGCAGGCAAAGATATCTTTGAACTGCCGTTCGTGCTGGTTGAAACCGCCCTGCTGTTATTAAGCTCCATCACCTACGGCATGGCGGTTATCGCCATGAACAAGGAAAACAAAAGCACCGTTATCGGCTGGCTGGCGTTGACCTTCCTGTTTGGTGCTGGCTTCATCGGGATGGAAATCTATGAGTTCCATCACCTGATTGTTGAAGGCTTTGGTCCTGATCGCAGTGGTTTCCTGTCTGGCTTCTTTACGCTGGTCGGTACTCACGGTCTGCACGTAACCTCTGGTTTAATCTGGATGGCCGTGCTGATGTTCCAGATCGCGAAACGCGGTCTGAACGCCACTAACCGTACCCGTATCATGTGTCTGAGCCTGTTCTGGCACTTCCTGGACGTGGTTTGGATTTGCGTGTTTACCGTAGTTTATCTGATGGGAGCCATGTAATGAGTCATTCTGTTAACGAACATGGTGCATCACACGGTAGCGTGAAGTCTTACATGATCGGCTTCATCCTCTCTATCATCCTGACGGGAATCCCGTTCTGGATGGTAATGGATGGTAGCGCTTCTCATGGAACCATCCTCGGTGTTGTGCTGGTCTGTGCAGTAGTTCAGGTGCTGGTTCACCTGGTTTACTTCCTGCATCTGGACAGCAAATCTGAAGGTGGCTGGAACATGGTGGCCATTGTCTTCTCAGCAATCATTATTCTGATTGTTGTCGTTGGCTCACTGTGGATCATGTGGAACCTCAACTACAACATGATGCCCCACTAAAGAGTCTGTGTAATGTTTAAGCAATACCTGCAAGTTACAAAGCCAGGAATTATTTTCGGGAATTTAATTTCTGTGATCGGCGGATTTTTGCTGGCCTCTAAGGGCAGCATTGATTACGCCCTGTTTCTCACCTCACTGGTTGGCGTGTCGCTGGTTGTTGCATCAGGTTGTGTTTTCAACAACGTGATCGACCGTGACATTGATATCAAGATGGAGAGAACCAGGAATCGGGTGCTGGTAAAAGGCCTTATCTCCGCGAAAGTTAGCCTGGTTTACGCCACTGTGTTGGGTATTGCTGGCTTTGCACTGCTGTATTTCGGTGCTAACCCGCTGGCCATGTGGCTGGCGGTGATGGGCTTCGTGGTATACGTTGGCATTTACAGCCTGTATATGAAGCGTCACTCCGTCTACGGTACGCTGATTGGTAGCCTGTCCGGCGCTGCGCCGCCGGTCATTGGCTACTGTGCAGTGACCAATGAGTTTGATGCTGGTGCCTTAATCCTGCTGGCTATCTTTAGCCTGTGGCAGATGCCGCACTCCTACGCGATTGCCATCTTCCGCTTTAAAGATTACCAGGCTGCCAACATCCCGGTGTTACCGGTGGTAAAAGGCATTTCCGTGGCAAAAAATCACATTACGCTCTATATCCTGGCGTTTATGATTGCCACGCTGATGCTGACGCTGGGCGGCTACGCGGGCTACAAATATCTGGTCGTCGCGTCTGCTGTTAGCGTGTGGTGGCTGGGAATGGCACTGTCAGGCTATAAAACCTCAAACGATCGGGTTTGGGCACGTAAGCTGTTCGTCTTCTCGATTGTGGCGATTACGGCCCTGAGCGTCATGATGTCGGTTGATTTTATGACGCCAGCCTCGAAAGACCTGCTGACCTACGTGCGCTAATGTGTACTAAAACAGCATGAAACGGGCGCGATTTTCGCGCCCTTTCTTTTTGTTACCACTGCTTAAGAACTATTGTTTTACCCGCCCGCTCTCCCTCCCTAGAATAAACGCAGCACAACAACAGAGGTTGGAATGAACGATAACAAAATGACTCCGGTGGAGCTGCGCGCCACGTGGGGCCTCGGCACGGTCTTTTCCCTTCGTATGCTGGGAATGTTTATGGTCCTGCCGGTATTGACCACCTATGGCATGGCACTCCAGGGCGCGAGTGAAACCTTAATTGGCCTGGCCATTGGCATCTACGGCCTGGCACAGGCGATTTTCCAGATCCCCTTTGGCCTGCTGTCCGATCGCATTGGGCGTAAGCCCCTGATTGTGGGCGGCCTGCTGCTGTTTGTACTCGGCAGTGTGATTGCTGCCAGCACGGCGTCCATTTGGGGCATCATACTGGGACGTGCACTGCAGGGTTCCGGGGCGATTGCCGCCGCCGTCATGGCACTCCTGTCTGATTTGACCCGCGAACAGAACCGCACTAAAGCGATGGCGTTTATCGGCATCAGCTTTGGCGTCACCTTTGCCATTGCGATGGTCTTAGGTCCAATAGTGACCCACAAGCTGGGCTTACATGCCTTGTTTTGGATGATCGCGCTCCTTGCGACAATGGGGATTGCGATTACCTTATGGATCGTGCCCTCCTCCTCTCATCACGTGCTTAATCGTGAGTCGGGCATGGTGCGCGGCAGCTTTAGCAAAGTGCTGGCCAACCCAAGGCTGGTCAAACTGAACCTGGGCATTTTCTTTTTGCACATTCTGCTGATGTCGAGTTTTATCGCCCTGCCCGACCAGTTTGAACAGGCTGGCTTACCGCCGTCGGAACACTGGAAAGTGTATCTGACCACCATGCTGATTGCGTTTGCGGGCGTCGTGCCCTTTATCATCTATGCAGAAGTTAAACGCCGCATGAAGCGGGTTTTTGTCGGCTGCGTCGGCATGATGGTCATCGCAGAAATTGTCTTATGGGGCGCGCAGGGGCATTTCTGGACGCTGGTCGTCGGCGTGCAGCTGTTCTTCCTGGCGTTTAACCTGATGGAGGCGATCCTGCCTTCGCTGGTCAGTAAGGAGTCACCTGCCGGTTATAAAGGCACCGCAATGGGGCTTTATTCCACCAGCCAGTTTTTAGGCGTTGCCATCGGCGGTAGCCTGGGCGGTTGGCTGTTTGGCCATTTCGATGCGCAAACCGTATTTATGGTGGGGGCGATCGTGGCCGCGGCCTGGCTTTTTGTCAGTATGACAATGCAGGAACCGCCTTATGTCAGCAGCCTGCGTCTGGTGTTGAGCGATGCCGCACTGGCTGTGCCTAATCTGGAAAAGCGGTTAAAAGCACAGCCTGGCGTCTCATCGGTGCTGATTGTGCCGGAAGAGAAAAGCGCTTACATCAAGATAGACAGTAAAGTCACCAGTCGTCCTGAACTGGAAGCACTCATCGGCAGTTGTTAAAACGGGCTGCAAAGTCTGTGTTGGCAGGGGAAGATTACCTCAGTTGCCGTCAGATACGCGGTAACAGCCCAGATGCATTAAGGTGCCGCGTTTAACGCTGGCACCTTTTTTCATCAGGTAGTCATCGCATCCTGCCTCGGGTTTACAATGACATATCCACCACAATACGGCCTTCAATCTTGCCTGCATGCATCCGGGCAAAGATATCGTTAATATTGCTGAGCGGTTCAATCGCCACGCTGGCTTTCACTTTATGACGGCTTGCAAAATCCAGCGCCTCCTGTAAATCCTTACGCGTTCCGACGATAGAACCCCGCACCGTAATGCCGTCCAGCACCATATCGAAAATAGACAGATCGAATTTGCCAGGCGGCAAGCCATTTAACACCATGGTGCCCCCGCGACGTAACGTGCCGATCGCCTGCTCAAAGGCTTTAGGCGACACCGCCGTGACCAGCACGCCGTGCGCGCCGCCAAAGTGCTCATGAAACACCTTGGCCGGATCGACGTTTCTGGCATTCGCCACCACGCTGGCACCAAGGCGTTGGGCAAAGGCCAGCTTATCGTCATCGATATCGACAGCCGCCACGTTCAGCCCCATCGCGACGGCATACTGTATAGCCATGTGCCCTAACCCACCGATGCCGGAAATCACCACCCAGTCACCGGGTTTGGTGTCGGTCATTTTTAAACCCTTATAGACCGTCACGCCCGCACAGAGCACCGGTGCCACCTCGTTGAATGCGAGGTTTTCGGGGATGATGCCGACATAGTTGGCGTCCGCCACGCAGTATTCGGCAAAACTGCCGTTCACCGAATAGCCGGTATTTTGCTGGCTATGGCACAGCGTTTCCCAGTTATCGAGACAGTGCTCGCAGTGACCGCAGGCGGAGTAGAGCCAGGGCACGCCGACCCGATCGCCCACCTTCAGATGATGTACGTTATCGCCCACCGCGACCACCTGCCCGACGCCCTCATGTCCCGGGATAAAGGGAGGAACGGGCTTCACCGGCCAGTCGCCCTCTGCCGCATGCAGATCGGTGTGACACACGCCCGTCGCCGCGATTTTTACCAGAATCTGACCTGCGCCCGGCTGTGGCACGGGGACCTGCTCAATGACTAACGGCTCACCAAAGGCCTTCACGACCGCGGCTTTCATCATCGTGTTGATTTTCATCGTCATGATTTACGCTCCAGATAGGTTACGGACTTAAAACAGCCCCAGCGGTGCCGTGTCATAGCTGACCAGCAAATTTTTCGTTTGCTGATACTGGCTGAGCGCCATTTTATGGGTTTCACGGCCAACACCGGATTGCTTGTAACCGCCAAAGGCGGCGTGGGCCGGATAGATGTGGTAACAGTTGGTCCAGACACGCCCGGCTTTAATGGCGCGCCCCATGCGGTAGGCTAAATTGCTGTCCCGCGTCCAGACGCCCGCGCCTAAACCAAACTGCGTTTCATTGGCGATGCGCAAGGCTTCTGACTCATCTTTAAAGGTAGTCACACCGATAACCGGGCCAAAAATTTCCTCCTGAAAGCAGCGCATGTTGTTGCTGCCTTTAATCAGCGTAGGCTGAATATAGAAACCGTTATCCAGTTCGGACGATATCAAGGCCCGCTCACCCCCGGTCAGGATCTCGCCCCCTTCGTTGCGGGCAATCTCGATATACGACAAAATTTTATCGAACTGCTGACGCGAAGCCTGCGCGCCAATCATGGTGTCGGTGTCGAGCGGATCGCCGCGCCGAATCGTCGCCACTTTAGCCATCACCCGCTCCATGAAAGGCGCATACACAGACTCATGAATGAGCGCGCGGGAAGGACAGGTACAGACTTCGCCCTGATTAAAAAAGCCTAGCACAAGCCCTTCTACTGCCTTCTCAATAAAATCTGGCTCGCCGTTCATAATGTCGGCAAAGTAGATGTTGGGGGATTTCCCGCCCAACTCTACCGTACAGGGGATAATATTTTCTGCGGCACAGGCCATAATATGACGCCCCACCGGCGTTGAACCGGTAAAGGCGATTTTGGCGATACGCTTACTGGTCGCCAACGCTTCCCCCGCCTCACGGCCAAAGCCCTGCACCACGTTGAGCACCCCGGCAGGAAACAGATCGCCGATCAGCTCCATCAACAGCGTAATGCCCAACGGGGTTTGCTCAGCAGGCTTCAGCACCACACAGTTACCGGCGGCCAGCGCAGGGGCCAGCTTCCATGCCGCCATCAGCAAGGGAAAGTTCCAGGGGATAATCTGTCCCACTACGCCCAGCGGCTCATGAAAGTGATAGGCCACGGTTTTCTCATCGATCTCGCCGGTGCTGCCCTCTTGCGCACGCAGGCATCCCGCGAAGTAGCGAAAATGGTCGGCGGCCAGGGGCAGATCGGCATTGAGCGTTTCCCGAATCGGTTTGCCGTTATCCCAGCTTTCCGCCACGGCCAGCTTTTCCAGGTTGGCATCAATGCGGTCAGCCACCTGAAGCAGCAGGTTGGATCGGGTTTGTACCGAGGTTTTCCCCCAGGCTTCTGCAGCACGATGCGCGGCATCCAGGGCCAAATCAATATCGCGTGCATCGGAGCGCGGGAAGTGAGCAATATCACTGCCGTTGACGGGCGAGGTATTCATGAAATATTGCCCGTTCAGTGGCTCAATAAATTTGCCATCAATGTAGTTGCCGTAGGCAGACTGGAACGTGACTAACGCACCTGGTGAACCGGGATGGGCATAACGCATTGCAAACTCCTTCTGTAGGGTAGACAGGCAGCGGCATGATGTTTTTTTAACGGACAGCTCGCTGTAACCTGACGCTTGCACGGCCTGTGCCAACTCCGGGCCGAAGCGGGGAAGCGCATTAAAACAGAGAGTAATCAGTAACCTGCTCATCAGGCAAACCAACGTCCAGCGCAGAATCAGGGGTTTCATCCGGCTTTGTGTTGCAAATCGCAACACTGGAAAAACCAAGACGCTACAATTCCGCAACACTTTTCCGAACGCACGAGGTCATTCATGCAGGACAAGGTTTCCGATGCCACACTGCCCGCTATCGACAATAACCCACTGCTGAGTGATTCCTGGTTACGCAGCCAACTCTACGGGCTGGAGCGTTCGGCCGATGATTTTCCTCGCCTGCCCCAGACAGAGCTGACAGAACTGGTCGCCAGCAATACCGACCTGCAACAGTTTTCTCAGCCGGTGATGCGCAAGCTGGCACAGAAGGTGGCGCCGATGCAGTCGGTGGTCATTCTGTCTGACGCTGCGGGCCGGGTGCTGCATACGTTTGGTGATATGCAGGCGATGCAAAAGGCACAGCGCTTTGCCCTCGCTCCCGGCAACATCTGGAGCGAATGTGGCCGGGGCACGAACGCCATTGGCACAGCCCTGGCGATAGACGACGGCTGCGAAGTTGACGGTAATCAACACTTCCTGACCCGCAATCAGGGCCTTTACTGCGCCGCGATGCCGCTGCAAATGCCCAACGGACAGATCGCGGGCGTGCTGGATATCTCCGGCCCCGCCCATTTCTCCCACGATCACAGCTTTGCCTGGGTAAAGCAGGCCGCGCGGCAGATTGAGTACCTGTGGGTTAAGCAAAGCCTGCATCCGCAGCAGTGGCTAATGAGCCTGCACCCCGATGTGCACAAACTCGACAGCCTGGATGAGTTGCTGCTGGTGTTTTCGGATAACGTACTGACTGCCGCAAACCGCCTGGCGATGCGTGAACTGGGTCTGCACGCCGAGCAGCTTGGCATCACGACCTTTGAGCAGTTGTTTCCCCAGCGTAACCTGCAGGCCACGGCCCTGCCGACGCCGGTAATAACCGGCCATCAGCCTTATTACTATCGTCTGCGGGCACCGACCCGGACGCGCTTCAGCGTCGCCGCACGTCCTGCGCCACCGCTTCCTTTCTCCCTGCAAAATGAGGGCGACAAAATGGTGCGCCTGTTGAATGCCGGAGTGGCATTGTGCATTCGCGGGGAAACCGGCAGCGGGAAAGAGTACGTGAGCCGCGCATTGCATCAGCAGAGCCGCTGGCGTGCGGGCAAATTTGTGGCGATTAACTGCGCCGCGATTCCAGAATCGCTGATTGAATCCGAGCTGTTTGGCTATCAGCCCGGGGCGTTTACCGGGGCCAGCAAAAATGGCTATATCGGCAAAATTCGTGAGGCCGATGGCGGCGTCCTGTTTCTGGATGAAATTGGCGATATGCCGCTGGCGCTGCAAACCCGACTCCTGCGGGTGCTTCAGGAAAAAGAGGTCGCACCGCTGGGTTCCAGTCAGAGCTGGCCGGTGAACCTGGCCGTGATCAGCGCAACGCACCGGGATTTGGCCCAGCGCGTCAGCCAGGGCACATTTCGTGAGGATCTTCTTTATCGCTTACAGGAGTTTTCATTAACCATTCCGCCGCTGCGTGACTGGCCTTCGCTATCGACCTTTATCACACAGCTCTGGGGTGAACTGGGCGGCGATGCGCGTCAGATTGGGTTGTCACCTGAGGTCATGACGACATTAACGCGTTACCGCTGGCCGGGCAACGTACGCCAGCTACGTAGCCTGATGAAAGTCTTGCTGGCGCTGGCTGAAGATGGGGAAACCGTGGGGATAATGCACCTGCCGGAAGCGTACCGTAACGAGGAAGCGCCGGCGTTACCTGCACGTCAGCAACATGACGATCAGCTGATAAACGCCACGCTGCAGCAGTTTAACGGCAATATCAGCAAAACCGCACAGGCGTTAGGCGTTGCGCGCAGCACGCTGTATCGCCGCGCTGCACGCAATAAATACGGTTAATCGCGGAAGTTTTTAAACTGGAACGGCTGCCCCAGATTGCCGCCGCGCACCAGCGCCATCGCGCCCTGCAGATCGTCGCGTGACTTACCGGTGACGCGCAGGGATTCCCCCTGAATCTGCGTCTGCACTTTGAGCTTGCTGTCTTTGATCAGTTTCACCAGCTTTTTCGCCACATCGGCTTCAATGCCTTTTTTCATTTTGGCATCCAGGCTCCAGCTCTTGCCGCTGTGTTCAATCTCTTCTGGCACGTCCAGTGCCGCGCCTTCAATGCCGCGCTTGAGCATTTTTTCGCGCAGAATATCGACCAGTTGCTTAACCTGAAAGTCAGATTCACTGATGACTTTAATGGTTTCATTTTTTTCATTGAGTTCATAACTGGCGGTGACGTTGCGAAAATCGAAACGCGTTGCCAGTTCACGGTTAGCATTCTCTACCGCATTGCGAACTTCCTGCATGTCGACTTCTGAAACGATATCGAAAGATGGCATCTCTTCTTCTCCTGAGGCTAAACTGGCATGCATAATACGCGTCTTACGGCACTAAATAAAATCACGCTGTGCAGCGCTATACTTAACTCATTGTCACAGCGCATAAATAATAAGCCCGCGAGCGGGAGGCAGCATGAAAATAACCGTATTAGGATGTGGTGCGCTAGGTCAGGTCTGGCTCACCGCCCTTGCCCATTGCGGACACGATGTTCAGGGATGGCTGCGCGTCCCTCAGCCCTACTGTTCCGCTAACGTGATTGACCCGTTGGGCCGCGTGTCAAACCGGACATTTATCGCTAACGATCCGCTGTTTCTGGCCCAGAGCCAACTGCTGTTGGTGACGCTTAAAGCGCCACAGGTGTCGACCGCCGTTAAAAATCTGGAAAGCGTGATGTCGGAAAACTGCCCCGTGCTGCTGCTGCACAACGGGATGGGCACGCTGGGAGAACTCAAAGGGCTTCGGCAACCCCTGTTGCGCGGTATCACCACGCACGCCGCCATGCGAGACGGCACGGTGATCAAGCATGTCGCCAACGGCGTCACGCACATTGGCCCCGGCAACCGTAAAAGCGAGGGCGGAAGTGAGATTGCCGACATCCTGCATGACGCACTGCCCGACGTCGCCTGGCACGACAACATCCGCGCCGCCTGCTGGCGCAAACTGGCGGTTAACTGCGTGATTAACGCCCTGAGCGTGGAGCACGACTGTCAGAACGGCGCGTTGCGTCATTACAGCGGTGAAATAACGACGTTATGCGATGAAATCAGTTGGGTGATGGAACGCGAAGGCCAGTCCGTTGCCAGTCAGAGCCTGCAGGATCACGTCTTTGATGTGATTGAAACCACGGCGGCCAACACCTCATCGATGTTGCAGGATATTCGCGCGCAGCGGCTAACGGAAATTGAGTACATTACCGGTTTTCTGTTGCGCCGCGCACGCACGCACGGCTTAGTGTTGACAGAAAACACGCGCCTGTATGACATGATTAAACGCAAGGAGTCTTATTATGGGCGCGAGCGCCTCAGTACTGGTCTGTCTGGCTCATGGCAGTGAAGAAATCGAAGCGGTGACCACGCTTGATCTCCTGGTTCGCGGCGGTATAAAAACCCTCACCGCCAGCGTAGAAAGCGACGGAAGCCGGGAAATTGTCTGTTCCCGCGGCGTAAGGTTGCTGGCCGATGTGCCGCTGGTTGAGGTGGCGGACAATGACTATGACGCCATTGTGCTACCCGGTGGCCTCAAAGGAGCCGAGACGTTTCGCGACAGCCCGCTGCTGGTGGAAACCGTCCGCCAGTTCCATCAGTCAGGACGCATTGTTGCCGCCATCTGCGCGGCAGCCGGCACGGTACTGGTGCCGCACAATCTGTTTCCGGTAGGAAATATGACGGGCTTTCCCGGGTTGAAAGACAGGATACCGGAGGATAAATGGATGGAGCGTCGCGTCGTATGGGACCCACGGGTTAATCTGTTAACCAGCCAGGCTCCGGGCACGGCGATGGACTTTGCGCTGAAGTTAATTGATTTATTAGCAGGCAGTGATAAAGCGCGTGAGGTTGCAGCCCAGTTGGTACTGGCACCCGGCATTTATGATTATCAGGCAAGTTAGGATTGGGCGTTAAGACAGCAGATACAGCGCGCACGGTGCCCGCATCACTCTCAGGTGGACGCGGGCACTGCCGAAACAGTCATACTGTCTCGGATCGCCTTACGGGCGGTAAACTTTGACGTTTTTAAAACCCTGCTCATGCAGGTACAGCGCCTGTAACTTACTCATCACGCCGCGATCGCAATACAGCAGCCAGGTTTTGTTCTGATCGAGATCGCCAAACTGCGTGCTGAGTTTATAGAACGGCATCGATTTCACTTCGGTGCCCACCAACTGCAGCGGTTTGTCTTCCTGCTCATCCACCGAGCGAATATCCAGCACGCTGTCGTTTTCGTTCAGTAAGCCGACCGTTTCCACCTCGACGACGTCTTCCTGGGTCTGCTCAGCGATGTCGCGAATATCAACGTTAGTGGCTTCGGCCACCATGCGTTCCAGAATCGAGAAGTCAAAATGGCTTTCTTCGGCTTCGATTTTGCCTTTTACCGCCCTAACCGTCGGGCTTTTGGAAATCACACCACAATATTCCGGCATGGTGCTGGCAAAATCTTCGGTGCCGATCTCACGCGCGACCTTAATGATGTGTTCTTTATCATGGGAGATCAGCGGGCGCAGAATCAGCGTATCAGAGGCATTGTCGATCAAACGCAGGTTAGTCAGCGTCTGGCTGGATACCTGCCCCAGCGCTTCACCGGTCACCAGCGCCTGTACGCCATAACGTTCAGCCACCATCGACGCGGCGCGAACCATCATGCGCTTCAGCACCACGCCCATTTGGCCATCGTCGACTTTTTCTAAAATTTCGCCCACGACCGGCTCGAAGTTAATCGCCACAAAACGGACCCGATGCGAACGGCCAAAACGGTTCCAGATATAATGCGCCACCTGACGCACGCCGATTTCATGCGCTGCCCCACCAAGATTAAAGAAGCAGTAGTGCACCCGGCAACCGCGACGCATCAACATGTAGCTTGAAACGCCGGAGTCAAAACCGCCCGAGATCAGCGACAGCACGTCTTCCTGCGTGCCGATCGGGAAACCGCCCAGCCCTTCATAGCGTGCGGTGACCAGGGTTAAACGGTTTTCTTCCACTTCCAGATTGACCGTCACCTGCGGCTTTTTAAGCTGTACCGTCGCGCTGTCGATGTGCTGATTCAGACCACCGCCCACATAGCGTTCCACATCCTGCGAACTGAAGCTGTGTTTGCCCCGGCGCTTAACCCGCACGCAAAACGTTTTGTTTTCAAGAGCATCGCGATACTGCGCCAGCGTCTGCTCAAAAATATGGTGGATATCGGTATATTCACGATCTTCAACCGCAAGGACATGATGAATACCGGGGATGCGCATGAGCTCATCAGGAATGACCCTGCGCATGGCTTCATCTTTACAGCGCACTTCAATATGATCCCAGTGACGCACGACCGCAATCTCATCGCTGACCGTTTTGAGCACGTTACGGATATTGCTGGCAAGAATCTTAATAAAGCGCAGGCGCACCGACTGACTCTTGATGGTGATTTCGGGAAATAACTTGACGATAAACTTCATGGCGATACAGCTTCGTTGGGCAAATAAGTGCTAAAACAGGCTGCACTTAGCTGGTAAGATCATAAAATTGCGGGGTGCCAGGCGCATCCGCATCCGAGGCGCGAGAGTATATCACCTTTACCCGGTGACTGCTTCTGCAACAGCATGCGCATTGATTATTTTGCTAATCATTCTCTGTCAGCTACCATGACCGATTGCAAGATAACGTCCCAACCGTGAGTCGATCCTAACTATGCCGAAAAAAGCCGAACAGCCAGCCAGCTTTGAAACGTCATTGCAGCAGCTGGAACAGATTGTCAGCCGTCTGGAAAGTGGTGAACTGCCGTTGGAAGAGGCACTCAATGAATTTGAGCGCGGCGTGCAGTTAGCACGCAACGGCCAACAGACGCTGCAACAGGCTGAGCAGCGCGTTCGTATTTTACTCAGCGATGATAAAGACGCCGACCTCTCCTCCTTTACGCCGGAAAACAGCTAATGGATTTTCCTGAACTGCTCGACGCCTATCACCGACAGGTGAACCGCGCGTTGACGGGCTTATTAGATGCTCTGCCTTTTCAGAGTTCTCCTCTGGTGAATGCCATGCAGTATGGGGCATTATTGGGCGGAAAACGCCTGCGCCCGTTTCTGGTCTACGCCACCGGCGAAATGCTTCACGCCGACAAAGCCAGCCTGGATGCGCCCGCTGCGGCAGTTGAGTGTATTCATGCCTATTCACTGATTCATGACGATCTTCCGGCAATGGACGATGACGCCCTGCGTCGTGGTCAACCGACTTGCCATATCAAATATGGTGAAGACACGGCTATCCTTGCCGGGGATGCGCTGCAAACGCTGGCCTTTTCGATTCTTGCCGACCAGCCGATGCCTGGCGTAAGCGCGGAATACCGACTGGCCATGCTGTCCGAGCTGGCAAAAGCCAGCGGCGTAGCCGGCATGTGCGGTGGACAGGCGTTGGATTTGGCCGCTGAAGGTCAGTCAGTGGGCCTGACCCAACTTGAACAGATTCATCGTCATAAAACCGGGGCATTAATTCGCGCAGCCGTTCGGCTCGGCGCCTTTGCCGCCGGGGAAAAAGGTCGTGAAGCGCTCCCGCATCTTGACCGCTATGCCGATGCGATTGGCCTGGCTTTTCAGGTGCAGGATGACATCCTGGATGTGACGGGCGACACAGCTGTCATCGGAAAACGTCAAGGTGCCGATCAAGATCTTGGAAAAAGCACCTATCCTTCACTGATGGGTCTGGATAATGCCCGCACTAAGGCACTGGATTTGTATCAGGAAGCCGTCGATGCTTTGCATATGCTCTCTGCAAAATCCTATAACACTAAAGCCTTGAAGGCGCTGGCGAGCTTCGTAATTGAACGCGATAAATAACTTCCATGATGAGTCACTGATGAGTTTTGATACTACAAAATACCCGACACTGGCGCAGGCAGAAACGGTTCAGGCGCTGCGAGCCCTGCCTAAAGAGAAATTGCCTGCGCTTTGCAACGAGCTGCGCCAGTATTTATTAGACAGCGTGAGCCGCTCAAGCGGCCATTTTGCGTCGGGCCTGGGCGTGGTCGAGCTGACGGTGGCGCTGCATTACGTTTATAACACACCGTTCGATCACCTGGTCTGGGACGTCGGTCATCAGGCTTATCCGCACAAAATTTTAACGGGTCGTCGCGATCGCATTGGCTCTATTCGCCAAAAGAACGGCGTGCATCCGTTTCCCTGGCGCGGTGAGAGTGAATACGACGTGCTGAGCGTGGGCCACTCCTCCACCTCCATCAGTGCCGGACTGGGGATGGCTGCGGCTGCCGAACGTGAAGGCAAAGGCCGTCGCACCGCCTGCGTTATCGGTGATGGCGCAATCACTGCCGGCATGGCGTTTGAAGCCATGAACCATGCGGGCGATATCAAGTCCGATATGCTCGTTATTCTGAATGACAATGAAATGTCGATTTCCGAAAACGTGGGTGCCCTGAATAACCGACTGGCGCAGATTTTATCCGGCAAAACCTATGCCCGTTTGCGTGAGGGCGGTAAGCGCGTCCTGACCGGCCTGCCGCCTATCAAAGAGTTAGTCCGGCGCACCGAAGAGCACCTGAAAGGCATGGTCGTGCCCGGTACGCTGTTCGAAGAGCTGGGATTTAACTATATCGGCCCGGTTGACGGACATGATGTCCTGACGCTGGTGAATACGCTGAGCAACATGCGCAGCCTGAAAGGCCCGCAGTTCCTGCATATTATGACCAAAAAGGGCAAAGGTTATGCGCCGGCGGAGCAGGACCCTATCGCCTGGCATGCGGTGCCAAAATTTGACGTTGCCAGCGGCGAGCTGCCAAAAAGCGCCGAAGGTTTGCCGAGCTATTCCAAAATTTTCGGTAACTGGCTGTGCGAGATGGCCGCTGACGATGCCAAACTGATGGCCATTACGCCAGCCATGCGTGAAGGTTCCGGCATGGTGGGTTTCTCTCGCAAGTATCCCAATCAATATTTTGATGTCGCTATTGCGGAACAGCATGCGGTGACCTTTGCAGCGGGCCTGGCCATTGGCGGCTATAAACCGGTGGTGGCTATCTATTCCACCTTCCTGCAGCGCGCCTACGATCAGGTGATTCACGATGTGGCGATTCAGAAGCTGCCGGTGTTGTTTGCTATCGATCGTGGCGGCATCGTGGGTGCTGACGGTCAAACGCACCAGGGCGCGTTCGATCTCGCCTACCTGCGCTGCGTTCCGGACATGGTGATTATGACGCCGAGCGACGAGGACGAATGTCGCCAGATGCTGTATACCGGCTATCACTATCAGGATGGCCCGGCTGCGGTTCGCTATCCGCGCGGCACCGGCACCGGCGCGGCATTAACGCCGCTGCAAAGCCTGCCGCTGGGTAAAGGCGTGGTAAAACGTCAGGGCGAAAAACTGGCTATCCTCAACTTTGGTACGCTGTTGCCAGAAGCGAGCCAGGTGGCGGAAGCGCTCAATGCCACGCTGGTTGACATGCGCTTTGTGAAACCGCTGGATACGGCACTGATCACTGAACTGGCGGCCCGTCACGAATCCTTGATTACGCTGGAAGAAGGCGCGATTAAAGGCGGCGCAGGTAGCGGCGTGAATGAGTATGTCATGGCTAAGCGCCTGGGTGTGCCGGTGCTGAATATCGGCCTGCCTGATGAGTTTATTCCACCCGGCACGCAGGAAGAGATGCGTCACGTCTACCAACTGGACGTTGACGGTATTCAACAGCAAATCAGTCGCTGGCTGGCGCAATAGTTCCCTGCCCCGCTCTCTGCGGAGAGCGGTATTCCTGCTATGCTTGATCCCCTGGGAAAGACATAGCAGGAGTCATCATGAAAACCATTCAATTAGCGAATACCGACTTAAGGGTTTCACGGCTTTGCCTGGGCTGTATGACCTTCGGCGAACCCGATCGTGGCAAGCACGCCTGGACACTGCCTGAAGAGAGCAGCCGTCCGCTCATCCGCCAGGCACTCGAAGCCGGGATCAATTTTTTCGATACTGCGAACAGCTATTCGGATGGCAGTAGCGAGGAAATTGTAGGCCGGGCGCTTAACGATTTCGCCCGGCGTGATGAGGTGGTGGTCGCCACCAAAGTTTTCTTTCCCATGAGCAATCTGTCGCAGGGCTTATCCCGTCAAAATATCCTGCAATCCATTGACGACAGCCTGCAACGGCTCGGCATGGACTATGTCGATCTTCTGCAAATTCACCGCTGGGACTATGACACGCCGCTGGAAGAGACGCTGGATGCGCTTAACGAGGTGGTGAAATCAGGAAAGGCGCGTTATATCGGTGCCTCCTCAATGCATACCAACCAGTTTGCTCAGGCCCTGGCATTGCAGGACCAGGAGGGCTGGGCGCGCTTTGTCACCATGCAGGATCAGTACAATCTGATTCAGCGTGAAGAAGAGCGTGAGATGCACCCCTTGTGCCAGCGGGAAAACATTGCGGTTCTGCCCTGGAGTCCGCTGGCGCGCGGCAAGCTTACCCGTCCGTGGGGAGAAACGACCGCACGCTCCGTGTCGGATGAGGTCATCAAATCCCTCTATGCCTCAACCGAGGAAAACGACGCCGTGATAGCCGAGCGCCTGGCGCAGGTTGCCGCAGATAAAGGCGCGACGCGTGCACAGGTGGCTCTGGCCTGGCTGCTTAGCAAGCCTGCCGTCACCGCGCCGATTATCGGTGCCTCCCGTGCAGAGCAGTTTGCCGATCTGGTCAATGCGGTAAACGTCGAGCTGACGCCAGATGATATCGCCAAACTGGAAGAGGCTTATCAACCGCATCCGGCAACGGGCTATCAGTAAGGGATTTTCAGGGAGGCGCGCTATCCGGGCAGCGGCATTGTCTGTTGAATATGCGCTAATCTGAGCACTGATTTGATAGTGACGACCGTTCCCGCGATTGCACGGGAAAGGTCGTTGTGCTGTAAAGCAATATGCAGGTTAAAACGATGTTGTTTTACGTCACCCGGCAAGGTTATCCCGCCAGATAAACGCCTGTACCGTACAGCATCGCCGCCGCGATAATGCCTGCGATAATATCATCCACCATGATGCCCATACCGCCGTGCACGTTACGGTCAAACCAGCGAATCGGCCAGGGCTTCCAGATATCCAGCACCCGGAACAGGACAAAGCCGCTGACCACCCATTGCCAGCTGTTAACCGGAATCGCCATCAGGGTAATCCACATCCCGATAAACTCATCCCAGACAATGCTACCGTGGTCATGCACGCCCATATCTTTGGCGGTGCGATGGCAGAGGTAAACGCCCACGCTAATGCCCAGTAACACGACCAGCGAGTACAGGTCATGAGGGAGAAAGGTCATGAGCCACCAAAACGGGATAGCAGCCAGCGATCCCACCGTACCCGGCATAAACGGGCTGAGCCCGCTGCCGAAGCCGGTCGCCAGTAAATGCCAGGGATTGCGCAGGCGCAGGCGACTTTTGGCGAGGCTTTTATCTGTGGTCAAAATGGTCGAATCCTTTATGGCGGAATTCTGTCGGTTTGCCGTTGTCCAGCAGGGACAGTCCTTCTGACTCCGGTGCCATCTGGCCGATACAGGTGTAAGGCACGCCAAGATGACCCAGTGCCACGTCCAGCGCGCCGCGATTGACTTCCGGTACGCTAAAGCACAGTTCGTAGTCCTCTCCGCCGCTCAGCGCCCAGCGCAGTACCTGCGCGGCATCAAAGTTTTCACGCAGTGCAGAAGACAGCGGCAGCGCATCAAGATTGATCCTGGCACCACAGCCGCTGGCTTTCAGCACATGACCCAAATCGGAGATCAGCCCGTCCGATAAATCAATGGCCGATGACGCCAGGGAACGCAACGACTGCCCCTGCAGAATGCGCGGCATCGGGCGCAAATGGCGCTTGATCAGGGCTTCATGTATCGCCGGATCGTCAATGCGACAGTGATGTTGTAATAACGCCAGTCCGGCGGCACTGTCACCCAGCGTGCCGGTCACGTAGATCCAGTCGCCCGGTTTAGCGCCCGATCGTTTCAATGCTTTGCCGTGCGGGATCAAACCATGAATTCCCAGCGTCAGGCTGAGCGGCCCGCGCGTCGTGTCGCCACCGACCAGTTGCATGTCGTAATATTCCAGCAGGTCGAACAGGCTTTCGCTAAAGCTGCTTAACCAGGCTTCATTGACCTCAGGCAAGGTCATCGCCAGCGTCAGCCAGGCAGGATCGGCCCCCATTGCAGCCAAATCGCTCAGGTTAACCGCCAGAGATTTGTAGGCTAAATCGGCAGGATGGATAGAAGGCAGGAAGTGGACGCCTGAAACCAGCGTATCGGTGCTGACCGCCAGCGTCTGTTTTTCGGGCACGCTAAGCAACGCGCAATCGTCGCCGATGCCGAGTTCGACATCACGGCGGCTCCGCGTTCTGCGGTTGAAGTAGCGTGCGATGAGTTCAAATTCACCACATGACATAATTGCGTTCCGCTTAACCATTAATGAAAAAGGCCGGCAAGCCGGCCTTATTGATTATTTGCGTTGGGGTCTAATCTGTGGACCGGCTTTATCCAGTACGCCGTTGACAAATTTATGGCTGTCTTCGGCACCAAATACTTTCGCCAGTTCGATACCTTCGTTGATGGCCACTTTGTAGGGCACATCAGAACGCTTGCTCAATTCATACAGCGAAATACGCAGAATGGCTTTTTCCACCTGCCCCAGCTCTTCAAGCTGACGCGACAGATAGGGCTTCATTAAGCCATCCAGGTACGCGCTGTTGGTCGCCACACCGGTCAGCAGTTCGCGGAAATAGGTAATGTCGACGTCTTTGACGTCTTGTTCCGCCAGAAACTGGTATTCCACATCGGCAATGTCGTTGTTGGACAACTGCCAGGAGTAAAGCGCCTGGACAGCGCACTCACGGGCGCGACGACGAGCAGCAGGTTTCACAAAATTCCCCTTACAAAAATCAGGCTTTAATGGCTTTCAATACGTTGATCATTTCAAGCGCGGTCAGGGCCGCTTCGGCACCTTTATTACCCGCTTTGGTTCCAGCACGCTCAATGGCCTGCTCGATATTTTCGGTCGTCAGTACGCCAAATGCCACAGGAAGATCACAGTCCATGGCAACGCTGGCAATACCGGAGCTGGCTTCGCCTGCGACATATTCGAAGTGCGCAGTGCCACCACGAATCACGGTACCCAGAGCAATAACGGCATCGTATTTGCCGGTTTTTGCCAGCGCACGCGCTGCCAGCGGCAGTTCATAAGCACCAGGCACCCAGACAACGGTGATATTGTCATCGCTGACCTGGCCGATGCGCTTCAGGGCATCGACTGCGCCGTCTAACAGGCTGTCATTGATGAAGTTGTTAAAACGCGCGATAACGATGGCAATGTTTGCCTCAGGCGTTGCAACGGCAGCTTCGATAACTTTCATACATATCCTTTCAGGGGTTTGTTTGGCCCCGCGCAGGGGGGCGGATTCTAACATACTCTTTGGCGGCGTGCTCTCGCTTTTCCGCCTCTGTTATTGCGGTGTCAGGGTCAGGCGCACATCGCTGCCGACCTGACGGATATCGCTGAAGGCAAAGACTGGCGCATCGGCCAACGCTGTCAGGCCCGCCAGCTGGCACAAACCACGCGCGTCATTGCCGAGTAATTTCGGGGCGACATATAAAATCAGCTCATCAACCAGGCCTGCCTGAAGTAGCGCACCCGCCAGCGTGGCACCCGCTTCTACCCAGACGCTGTTAATTTGCCGCTGGCCCAGCACCATCATCAGGGCCACTAAATCCAGCTGGCTGTCGCGCAGCGGAACAGGAATTTGCGTGATCGTTTCGGGCCAGCGCAGATCGTCGGCCTGCTGACGCATCAGCCAGGTTTCGCCCAATTGTTCAATAAGTTTGTGCTGAGGCGTTACGCGATTCTGGCTATCGACGATCACTCTGACCGGCTGACGCAGCTGTGCTTCATCCACCAGGCGCTGGCTGTCGCTGTCCAGTTCTGACCAGCGCACCGTTAACGAGGGATCATCCGCCAGAACCGTTGCGCTCGTGCTGAGGATGGCAGAGCTCTGGGCGCGCAACCGCTGTACATCCCGCCTGGCAGCCGCCGAGGTGATCCACTGGCTTTCACCGTTTGCCATTGCTGTGCGGCCGTCCAGCGATGCGCCCAGTTTTAACTGTATCCAGGGAAAGCCGGTGCGCATGCGTTTCAGAAAACCGCGATTCAGGGCTTCCGCTTCCTGCATCATCAGTCCGTGGCTGACCTCAATGCCCGCCTGGCGCAGACGATGCAATCCCCGCCCAGCCACCTGCGGATTGGGGTCCTGCATGGCAGCAACTACCCGCGTTACGCCAGCGGCAATAAGCGCGTCGCAACAGGGCGGCGTGCGGCCGTGATGGCTGCAGGGTTCCAGCGTCACATAGGCGGTCGCCCCCCGGGCGCGGTCACCCGCCATACGTAGCGCATGCACTTCTGCATGGGGTTCACCGGCGCGCTGGTGCCAGCCTTCTCCAACAATCTGGCCGTCGCGTACAATCACGCAGCCGACATTCGGATTGGGCGTGGTCGTAAAGCGGCCGCGCCGCGCCAGTTCCAGCGCGCGCGCCATAGCGTGTTCATCAGTCATGATTTAATCCTGTAATCTGGCAATCTCTTCGCCAAAATCACGCACATCTTCGAAGCTGCGATAAACGGAAGCAAAGCGAATATAGGCCACCTTATCGAGCTTTTTCAGTTCATCCATGACCAGGTTCCCAATCAGCTTGCTGGGGATTTCACGTTCACCGGTCGCGCGCAACTGGGTTTTAATATGGCTTACCGCACTCTCTACCGCATCCGCACTGACCGGACGCTTTTCCAGCGCTTTCATCATGCCGCTGGCGAGTTTGTCTTCATTGAAAGGTTCACGCACATCGTTGCTTTTCACCACGCGCGGCATCACCAGCTCAGCCACTTCAAACGTCGTAAAACGCTCATGGCACACCAGACATTGACGACGGCGCCGCACTGATGAACCCTCACTAACCAGACGAGAATCAATCACTTTAGTGTCTACAGCGGAGCAGAATGGGCAATGCATGACGTTTCCTGACACGAGATAAATAGGTCATACAGTGTAGCGCGAACTGCAGGTCAACAAAATCGATTCCCGTGCTTTACCCTGTCGTCCTTACAGCCTGAGGGAGCAAAACGCTCACGAAGACAAAAAGCAGGCCGCTTACCGCGTCATGCGCTAAATGTTATCCCCGTCAGCAGGCGTTATCTTTGCAATGAAGCCGGCACAAACGCCGGCGCGGCTTGCTTGTTAGCGATGACGCGGACGCAACGCGGCAGTGGGTTTACACGGCCGGATTAGCCGACAGAGATAATCTGGATGGGGATGTCAAGGGTGAACCTCAGGTCGTCAGACTATTCCGTTAACGGAAAAAGAAACGCCTGGTCGCTAAAGGCAGTCTTGACGCCATCGCTCACGTAGAAGATAACGTGATGTCGGCAACGGTCAGGTTAAAAGGCACGACCGGATACGTGAACGCCATTGATTTCGATAAATCATTGCAGCCCCACGGACAACCTGTGCCGGGGCGGTTTTTAGGTATTTCTCTATAACGGAAAAGGATAAATGATGATCAGGACGGTTTGGGCACCTGCGGCCCTGTCGCTGGTTCTGTTGAGTGGTTGCAGCACAACGCAACAGCCGCAGGTGAAACAGCTCCATCAGGAAGTCAGCCAACTCAATCAGCAGATGCAGCAACTCACCAGCCAGGCAGGCGCGGTGGAGATTCAGGGACAGCTTAACGCGCACTCGCAGCAGGGCGCATGGCTATTACCGCAGGCAAATACGCCTGTTGAATTGCAAACCCAGGCCGGTACGTTGCGCTTATCGTTATCACAGGTTGAGGCAGAAGCTGGCGGATCACACGCTAACCTGACCCTGCAGACACGCGATAATCAGCCGCTGCCTGCGCTGGAGGCCACCGTGGTGTGGGGCCAGCTTGACCCCGCAACGGGCAAGCCGCTTGAAGCCGACAGCCTGACTCAGACCATCGCGGTGCCCACCGCGCTGACGCCGCGCAGTTCGGTCACGGTTCCGTTACGTTTGAGCGGTATTACGCCAGAGCAGCTCGGCTATGTCCGGGTTCATCAGGTGCTGGCCAAAACGGCTGCGCCCAGGTCTTAACGACAAAAAAAAGCCGCCAGATTGCGCTAGCGGCTTTTCCATGATGCGCAGATTACGGCAGGATGGAAGGCTGGTCTGCGCCCTCTTTCTCGACTTTCTGCACCAGCATGTGTTCGCGTTTCATGCCCAGCTTCAGCGCCAGCGCTGAAGAGACATAAATCGACGAAATCGTACCAATAGTGACACCGATCAGCATGGTCAGCGAGAAGCCTTTCAGCAGCGCACCACCAAAGATGAACAGAATCAGGATCATCGCCAACGTCGTCAGCGAGGTGATCAAGGTACGGCTCAAGGTCTGGGTCAGGGACACGTTGGTAATATCGTAAGAGGACCCGCGGCGGATCTTGCGGAAATTCTCACGAATACGGTCCGACACCACGATTTTATCGTTAAGTGAATAACCGATAACCGACATCAGCGAGGCCACAATGGTGAGGTCGATCTCCACCCGGAACAGCGACAGCAGGCCACAGGTGATGATCACGTCATGTGCCAGTGCCAGCACCGTACCCAGCGCCAGACGCCACTCAAAGCGAATACCGATATAGATCAGAATCGCAATCAGTGCCGACATTAAGGCTAACGCACCGGCCTGCGCCAGATCGCTGCCTACGCTGGGTCCAACAAACTCGATACGTTTTACCGTCGCGTTTTGCTGCGTGGTCTGGTTAATTACCGTCACCACTTTATTACCTAACTCGGTGCCTGCAGGGCCAGTAACCGGTGGCATACGCACCATCACGTCACGGCTGCTGCCAAAGTTCTGGATCAGCGGCTCCTGGAAACCGGCCTTAACCAGCTCGCCACGAATCGTGTCGAGATCGGCAGGTTTCTCCAGGTTGATCTCAATCACCGTACCGCCGGTGAAATCGAGACCCCAGTTAAAGCCACGTACGCCAACAATGGCAATCGAGATGATGATTAACAATCCCGAAATAATAAATGCCAGCGTATCCCAGCGCATAAAGTCGACGACTTTACGGCCGTGGTTTAACTGCTCAATGTTATATTCCTGTGCCACAACGCACTCCTCAGATAGACAGCTTTTTGACGCGCTTGCCACCGTACATCAGGTTAATGATGGCGCGGGTACCGACAATCGATGTGAACATTGAGGTCGCGATACCAATAGCCGTTGTAATCGCAAAGCCCTTAATGGACCCCGTACCCACCGCATACAGAATCACCACTTTGATCAGGGTGGTTACGTTAGCATCGACAATACTGGAGAAGGCGCCTTTATAGCCCTCATGGATTGCCTGCTGTACGGAACGCCCGTTGCGCAGTTCTTCTTTAATACGTTCGTTAATCAGTACGTTAGCATCGACTGCCACCGCCAGCGTCAGGACGATACCGGCAATGCCTGGCATCGTCAGCGTCGCACCCGGTAACAGGGACATAATACCGACAATCAGCACCAGGTTTGCCAGCAGCGCGCTGGTGGCAATCAGGCCCACTTTCTTGTAGTACAGCACCATAAACAGGATAGAGGCGACCAGGCCCCACAGGCAGGCTTCCAGACCCTGAGTAATGTTCTGCTGACCCATGGTTGGACCGATGGTACGCTCTTCCACAATCTGGATAGGCGCAATCAGCGCACCGGCGCGCAGCAGCAGCGACAGCTGACGTGCTTCGTTCGGGTTGCCGATACCGGTAATACGGAAGCTGTTGCCAAGGCGCGACTGGATATTGGCGACGTTAATCACCTCTTCCTGTTTCACCAGAATGGCTCGACCGTTAGCATCTTTCTTACCGCTGTCTTTGTACTCCACAAACAGGGTCGCCATCGGCTTACCGATGTTGTCCTTGGTGAAGTTAGACATAATATTACCGCCCGCGCCGTCCAGTGAAATGTTCACCTGAGGCTGGTTGTACTCATCCATGCTGGATGTGGAGTCGGTAATATGGTCCCCCGTCAGGATGACACGCTTATAGAGCACCACAGGGCGTCCGTCGCGCGTGTCTTTCACTTCCGAGTCGCCCGGTACGCGGCCACTGGCGGCGGCGCTTGGGTCCACGCTGGTGTTAACCAGACGGAATTCCAGCGTCGCTGTCGCGCCCAAAATCTCTTTGGCACGTGCGGTGTCCTGAATACCTGGCAGTTCAACCACGATGCGGTCAGAACCCTGACGCTGTACCAGGGGTTCAGCAACGCCCAGCTGGTTGACACGGTTACGCAGAATAGTGATGTTCTGTTGAACAGCGTATTCACGTGCTTCGCTGAGACGCGCATCGGTCATGGTGGCACGCAGCGAATCATCGCCGCTGCTGTTGATGACCAGGTCCTGATGACGGGATGACAACCACTTCACCGCAGCATCGCGGCTGGCAGCATCACGGAAACGAATTTCCACGCCGTAGTTAGCAATCTTATTGACGTTGGTATAGGGAATATTTTTTTCGCGCAGGTCGCTGCGCAGGCTGTCAGCATTCTGCTCTTGCAGTTTGCTCAGGGCAGTATCCATATCCACTTCCATCAGGAAGTGCACACCACCACGCAGATCGAGGCCAAGCTTCATTGGCTGTGCCGCCAGCAGAGCCAGCCAGCGCGGCGTTGCCGGTGCGAGGTTCAGGGCAACCACATAGTTTTCGCCCAGCGCTTTCATGATCGCTTCACGGGCGCGCAGTTGCACATCCGTATTGGCAAAACGCGCAGTGATCGCGCCATTTTCCAGGGCAACAGACTTAGTTTGAATATTGTCTTGTTTTAATACGTTCTGAATTTGATCCAACGTTTGCTCACTGGCGGCGCTTCCGCGCGCGCCAGTGATCTGAACAGCCGGATCCTCACCATAAAGGTTGGGAAGTGCATACACCAGGCCAATGACAAGCACCACGACCAGCATTATGTACTTCCACAAAGGATAACGATTTAACACGGCAGTTCCCTTAGGGAAGTAAAAATTACAGCGCCTTCATAGAACCTTTCGGCAGGACGGCAGCCACGAAATCACGTTTGATAACCACTTCAGTAGTGTCGTTCAGCGCAATAGCAATGTAGCCGGTTTCTGCCACTTTTGTTACGCGACCCACCAGGCCACCGTTCGTCAGGACTTCATCACCCTTGGAGATAGAATCCATCAGCTTCTTGTGCTCTTTTGCACGCTTCTGCTGCGGGCGCAGGATCATGAAGTAAAAGATCAGGCCAAAGACGACCAGCATGATCACCAGAGAATACGGACTTCCCTGAGACGGTGCGCCTGCTGCAGCCACAGCGTCAGAAATGAAAAAGCTCATTAAATTTCCCTCATTGATGAATTATCAGACGTTAAAGGCGGAACCGCTTTGCCCGTCCGTTGGTAGAACTCGCTAACAAAGCGCTCTAATTTACCCTCTTCGATAGCCTGGCGTAAACCCGCCATCAAACGCTGGTAATAGCGCAGGTTATGAATCGTGTTCAGACGTGCGCCCAGTATTTCGTTACAGCGATCAAGATGATGCAAGTACGCACGGCTGTAATTGCGACAGGTGTAACAATCACACTCCGCATCCAGCGGCGAAACATCGTCTTTATGCTTCGCATTGCGAATTTTTACCACGCCATCGGTCACAAATAAGTGGCCATTACGCGCATTACGCGTTGGCATGACGCAGTCAAACATATCCACGCCGCGACGCACGCCTTCAACCAGATCTTCAGGTTTACCGACGCCCATCAGGTAACGGGGTTTGTCCTCGGGAATCTGCGGGCAAACATGCTCAAGGATACGGTGCATATCCTCTTTAGGCTCACCGACCGCCAGGCCGCCCACAGCGTACCCATCAAAGCCAATCTCTACCAGACCTTTCACAGAGACATCACGTAAATCTTCGTAAACCGAGCCCTGAATAATGCCAAACAGCGCATTTTTGTTCCCCAGGCTGTCAAAACGGTCACGACTGCGTTGCGCCCAGCGCAGAGACATCTCCATAGAGCGCTTGGCATAATCCCAGTCTGCCGGGTACGGCGTGCACTCATCGAAGATCATCACGATGTCCGATCCCAGGTCGTACTGGATCTCCATCGATTTTTCCGGATCGAGGAAAATTGCGTCACCGTTGATCGGATTGCGGAAATGGACACCGGCTTCGGTGATCTTACGAATGTCGCCCAGGCTAAACACCTGGAAGCCGCCAGAATCGGTCAGTATCGGGCCTTTCCACTGCATAAAATCATGCAAATCACCGTGCAGCTTCATGATTTCCTGGCCGGGACGCAGCCAGAGGTGGAAAGTGTTGCCCAGAATAATTTGCGCGCCGGTTTCCTGCACTTCTTCCGGCGTCATGCCCTTCACGGTGCCATAGGTACCCACGGGCATAAACGCCGGGGTTTCCACCACGCCACGATCGAAAATCAGACGACCGCGACGCGCGCGACCGTCTGTGGTATCAAGTTCAAATTTCACAAAACCTCCATTGGAGAAACAGTCCAATGTTTAAATTAAAACAGATCAGGCACCCACTTTTTCCTGCGGAGCCTGTGGGTTTTTGCTGATAAACATCGCGTCGCCGTAGCTGAAGAAACGGTATTCTTCCGCCACCGCCGCACGATAAGCAGCCATCGTGTGCTGATAACCGGCAAAGGCCGATACCAGCATGATCAACGTCGATTCGGGCAGATGGAAATTGGTGATCAACGCATCAATCACCTGATACTCATAGCCCGGATAGATAAAGATTTGGGTGTCATCGAAGAACGGCGCAATCAGCGCATCCTGGCTGGCTTTGGCTGCACTTTCCAGCGAGCGTACTGAGGTTGTCCCCACCGCGACGACTTTATTGCCACGGGCTTTACAGGCCAGCACCGCATCCACAACCTCCTGCGGAACTTCCGCATATTCGGCATGCATGTGGTGTTCTTCAATCGTTTCTACGCGCACCGGCTGGAACGTCCCTGCCCCGACGTGCAGGGTAACAAAGGCCATTTCAACGCCTTTGTCTTTCAGCGCCTGAATCAGGGGTTCATCAAAGTGCAGACCGGCGGTCGGGGCCGCGACGGCCCCCGGGCGCGCGCTGTATACCGTCTGGTAAAGCTCGCGATCGGCCTCTTCATCGGGACGATCAATATACGGCGGCAGCGGCATATGGCCTACGCTGTTGAGGATGTCCAGAACGGCCCGATCGTCCTCGAACGCAATCTCAAACAGGGCATCGTGGCGAGCGACCATCGTGGCGTTAACGCTTTCATCGTCGCCCAGCAGCAACGCTGCGCCAGGCTTTGGCGCTTTGGACGCCCTCACGTGTGCCAGCACGCGCTTGTCATCAAGCATGCGCTCAACCAGCATTTCGATTTTACCGCCGCTTGCCTTGCGACCAAACACCCGGGCCGGGATCACGCGCGTGTTGTTAAACACCAGCAGATCGCCAGGTTGCAGCTTGTCCAGCACATCGGTAAACACGCCATGGCTCAGTGCACCACTTGGACCGTCCAGCGACAGTAAGCGGCAACCGCTACGCTGCGCCTGGGGATAATGGGCGATAAGGGATTCGGGCAATTCAAAAGCAAAATCGGCGACACGCATGACAGACTTCTTACTCAGAAAAACAGGCGGCACAGTTTAGCGGAAAATCGCTCAATTCTGAACAACTGGCTGCGCAAAGCGAGTTGCGCTTATAATAGCGCATGAATTTTCTTGCTCATCTTCACTTAGCCCATCTTGCAGACAGCTCGCTACTCGGCAATCTGATGGCGGATTTCGTTCGCGGTGCGCCGCATCAACACTGGCCCAAACCGGTGGCCGACGGCATTCTGATGCATCGTCGCCTGGATGTTATGACCGATGCCTTGCCGGAAGTGCGAGAGGCGCGTCAGCGGTTTCGGGCTGAAACCTACCGTGTCGCACCCATTACCCTGGATGTTATCTGGGACCATTTTCTGGCGCGCCACTGGGATCGCTTTCACCAGGCACACACGTTGCAACAATTTACCGCCAAAGCCGAAAGTGAAATTGTTCCGCAACTGGCGGCCACGCCTGACGAATTTAAAGCCCTCAATGCGGTGATGTGGCGTGAACGCTGGTTCGAGCATTACGCTGATCCACAGCGTCTTGAACGGGTGCTGAACGGGATGGCGAGCCGTCGGCCAAAACTGGCCGCTCTGCGCGACTCTTATCACGACTTTAGGGCGCATTATGCTGCGTTTGAAGCCTGCTTTTTCCAGTTTTATCCGCGCCTGATGACCCTGGCTGTCGAGCAGCAGCTATAACCTCCCCTCCTTTTTACATCGGGTTTGTGAGCGCTTTTCATTGCACCATCAACCTGTAACGCTGAAAAAGCGCGCAGTCAGTCATACAGCCGTATTGCCATTACTTCCGGTCTGCGGCTTAATAAGCCTTGCTTAACTATGATTTACGTTGCTCTCACTGTCAGACCGCCTGTTCAGGCGCTTCCTTTATCCGATATGGTTTAAAATCATAAGAGGGAAACATGTCATCCGCTTCGCATTCTGAAATTGACGCGCGCTATCATTACGCCTGCGAAATCGCCCGTGCGGCGGCAAGCCGCGCCTGGTCATGGTATCAACAGCGTCAAAAACTGGTGGTGGAACATAAAAGGGATCTTCAGGATGTGGTCAGTGAAGCTGACCGCAACGTTGAAGAATTAATTAAATCATTGATCTCAGAACGTTATCCAGACGATGCCGTTTTAGGCGAGGAGAGCGGCGGTGACACGCAAGGTGCCCGTATTGTATGGGTGATCGATCCCATTGATGGCACAGCCTGCTTTGTTAACGGCCTGCATAACTGGTGCGTCTCGCTGGCGATTGTGTGCGATGGCGAGCCGGTCGTTGGCGTGATTTGCGATCCCAATCATCACGAGCTGTTTCACGCCCGCAAAGGAAACGGCGCCTGGCTCAACGAGACCCGGCTCGAAGTGCATAAAGCCCGGCACCTCAATGAAGGCCTGCTGGGGATCAGTAACTCCAGCCGGGTTCCCGGTGAAAAAGTGACGCAGCTCATCGATGCCCTGCTCAGGGAAGGTGGGATGTTTATTCGCATCGGCTCCGGGGCTTTAACCAGTGCCTGGGCCGCCGCAGGCCGTCTGATTGGCTATTATGAAGCACATATGCATCCCTGGGACAGCCTGCCCGGCATCGTGTTAATGCGTGAGGCCGGCGGGGTGACCAACGATTATCTGCGCAACGACGGTCTGAAAAAGGGCAATCCTGTTTTGCTGGCGAATGCGGTAATCTATCCGCAAATTAAAGCGCTGCTTGCGACGCATGAAATTGAGGATTGATGATGCCTGCCCATGTTCCCCGGCGCTTGATTGCGCTCTGCGCGTTGTGGTTGTTGGCGGGGCCGCTGCACGCGGCCCCGGAATACCAACTTGAGAAAGTGGTAGAACTGAGCCGACACGGGGTACGTCCGCCGACGCCCGGTAATCGTAAAGAGATTGAAACGGCAAGCCAGCAGCCATGGTACGTCTGGAGCACGGCAGACGGTGAACTGACGGGCCATGGCTACAGCGCGGTGGTGAATAAAGCACGCTGGGAAGGGGAGCACTATCGCCAGTTGGGTTTACTCAACGCGGGTTGCCCTGATGCGACATCGCTCTACGTGCGCGCCAGCCCGCTGCAGCGAACGCGCGCTACCGCCGAGGCGCTGGTGGACGGTGCCTTTCCCGGCTGTGGCGTTACCGTTCATACCGTTAAGGGCGATGTCGATCCGCTGTTTCAGACGGAAAAGCTCCCCTTTGCCCAGACCGATCCGCAGCGCGAACTGGCGGCAAAACAGCGCGTGGCGGGCGATTTAATCCAACGCCAGCAGCAGCTTCAGCCTGCGATTGCGCTGCTTAAACAGTCGGTATGTCCGGCCAGCAGCGATTGTCCGTTTTTCGATCGCCCCTGGCAGTTCAAACAGACAAAAAGCGGCAGCGTTTATGTTGAAGGCTTAAGCGCCATGGCCGCCATGGTCGAGACGCTGCGGCTGGGTTACAGTGAAAACTTGCCGTTCGCGAAGCTGGCCTGGGGGCACATTACGTACGCCCAACAGATCACCGCCCTGCTCCCGCTGCTGACAGCCAATTATGATCTCAGCAATGATGTGCTCTACATGGCACAACGTCACGGTTCCCTGCTGCTGTCCCAGATGCTTGAGGCTATTAAAGGTAATGATCCGGACGTGCGCTGGCTGCTTCTGGTGGCACATGACACCAACATTGCGATGGTGCGCCGCTTAATGGGATTTGAATGGCAACTGCCCGGCTATACGCGCGGTAATATTCCACCGGGAAGCAGCCTGGTGCTGGAACGCTGGCGGGATCGAAATACGCATCAGCGCTACCTGCGCCTCTATTTTCAGGCACAAAGTCTGGATGGTCTGCGTCAGTTGCAACCGGTGAGCGACAGCCATCCCCTGTTGCGTCAGGAATGGCGGCAACCCGGATGCAAAATCACAGCGGTCGGGACGCTTTGCCCGTTACAGGCGGCCGTTACGCAGTTGGGTAAGCAGACAGATAACAGCGCGCGCGTTCCGGTCAGCATGATATTGCCGTCTTCGGACGGATAACGTACGCGGCCCGGACGGTTTCGCCGGGCGTAGCGCTGGCCTTTGTCTTATTTTACGGCAACTTATTTAATGGCGGCGCGTTTTGCATTAGCATGATTTCGTCAATCATCCCTCTATTTGTTTCATTTGCCATATCTGTTTTCGGCGAGTCATTTCGCCGATTTTATTTTGCTTAACCGCCAATCCTGTTTTGCCCCAACCCGTTGATATCCGGGCTGGGACAAATCAACCGCGTTATTTACGCACCAGCTTATAGCCCAGCAGCAGTACCACAATCCATACCATCCCGACATACAGTGAAATGCGGGTGTCCGGGAAGTAGCCGATCAGGCCAATAATAAAACACAGAAATGCCACGCCAAAGCCTGCTGTCCAGCTTCCGCCAGGCAACGCAAAGGTTAACCCACGGGCGGCGGCTTTGCCGATCTTGCGTCGAAACGCCATCTGTGACAGCAGAATCATGATCCAAACCCAGACGGTGGCAAAAGTCGCCAGCGAGGCGATAACCAGGAAGACTTTTTCTGGCATCAGGTAGTTGAGGTACACCGCAATCAGCATGGCAAACATCATCACCACCACCGTTACCCAGGGAATACCGCGCGAAGAGACCTTCATAAACATTTTGGGTGCATGGCCCTGCTGTGCCATGCCATGCAGCATACGTCCGACGCCAAACACATCGCTGTTGATCGCCGACAGCGAGGCGGTCAGCACCACAAAGTTCAGGATAGACGCTGCCGCCGCAATCCCCATATGCTGGAATGTCAGAACAAACGGGCTGCCGTTGGTGCCCACCTGATTCCAGGGATAAATCGACATAATGACAAACAGCGTACCCACATAAAAAACCAGAATACGCATCGGGACGGAGTTGATAGCGCGCGGGATAGAGGTGGCCGGATCGTTGGCTTCACCCGCTGTGATACCGATGATTTCAATGCCACCGTAGGCAAACATCACCATCTGCAGCGACAGCAGCATTCCCACGAGACCGTGCGCAAAAAAGCCGCCATTGGTCCACAGGTTATGAATGCCGGTGGGCTGGCCACCGTTGCCTATCCCCCAGATGATCATGCCAAACCCGGCCAGGATCATCACAACGATGGTGGCGACCTTGAAGAAGGAGAACCAAAACTCCACTTCACCAAACACCTTCACGCTCATTAAATTGACCGCGCCGATGATCAGCACCACGCTGAGCACCCAGATCCAGTGCGGGACCTCCGGAAACCAGACGCCCATATAGATACCAAACGCCGTTACGTCCGCGATAGCCACGATAAGAATTTCAAAGCAGTAGGTCCAGCCGGTGATGTAGCCTGCCAGCGGACCAAGATAATCCTGCGCATAGCGGGAAAACGAGCTGGCCTGCGGGTTGTTGACTGACATCTCACCCAGCGCGCGCATGATGATGTACGCCACCGCGCCGCCAATGATATAGGCGAGCAGTACGCTCGGTCCTGCCATCTTGATGGCGTCCGCCGAGCCGTAAAACAGCCCGGTGCCAATCGCCGATCCCAGCGCCATAAAACGGATGTGGCGCGTGCTCAGTCCGCGTTTGAGCTTGTTGGTTTCTTGCATAACAACCTGTACCTGTGAAATGAAAAAACCACGGGCAAGCCCGTGGTTAAAGAAGAATCAATCTTAGCCGTTACGAGTGAACCGACACCTGCTCTGGCCCTTTCAACCGATCGACCAGCGCCACAGCCAGCAACATCACCAGCGATGGCGGCAACCAGGCAAGGCCCTGGTCGGCTAGCGGCAGATGCTGGCTAAATGCGGGTAACGCCTCTTTAAACCCGGTGGTTTTGATGGCGTCAAGGATACCAAATAGCAGGCTGACCAGCATAGTCGGTGCGATGATACGACTGCTTTTGTTCCACCGGTTCAGCGTAAAACTCAGTACGACCAGCACGATACACGGCGGATAAATCGCCGTCAGCACCGGAATGGAAATCTGAATCAGATGGCTCAGCCCCAGGTTAGACACCACCATCGAGAACAGGCCCAGTACAAAGACCAGCGTTTTGTAAGACAAGGGCAGATACTGCGCAAAAAACTCTGCGCAGGCACAGGTCAGGCCCACAGCCGTCACCATACAGGCAATGAAAATCAGTGCGGCCAGGAAGAAGCTGCCCATGTCACCGAAGGTCTGCTGGACGTAAGCATGCAGAATCGCCGCACCGTTGGCATTCTGATCCACTAACGCACCGCTGCCCGCGCCCAGTTTAAACAGGCTGAGATAGACCAGCGTCAAACCGACGCCAGCGATCACCCCAGCTAAAACCGTGTAGCGGGTTAACAGCGCCGCATTATCAATGCCGCGCGAACGTGCCGCGTTGACGATGACAATGCCGAAGACCATCGCGCCCAGCGTATCCATGGTGAGATAGCCGTTCACAAAACCACTGGAAAATGCGGCGCGCTGATAGTCCGCCGTCGCGGGAATCGTTCCGCCCGCCGGCCACAGCAAAGCCGCGACGCCCAGCAGCGTCAGGGCTGCAATTTTCAGCGGGGCGAGAAAATGGCCGACCGTATCCAGCAATTTACCCGGATAGAGGGAAATCACCATCACCAGCGCAAAGTAAACCAGGCTGTAGATAAACAGCGGCAGCGGGCCATCGCCAGTGATAGGTGCAATGCCCACCTCAAATGAGACCGTGGCGGTGCGCGGCGTGGCAAAAAGCGGCCCGACCGCAAGGTAGCAAACCGTTGCCAGCACCACGCCAGCGACTTTGCCAATGGGCGTGCTCAGCGCATCAATACCGCCGCCGACGCGCGCCAGGGCGATCACGGTGATAACAGGTAAGCCCACGGCGGTAAGCAGAAAGCCCAGAGCGGCCACCCAGACATGTTCGCCTGACTGAATACCGACCATGGGAGGAAAGATGATGTTACCCGCGCCAACAAACAGGGCAAACGTCATGAAGCCCAGCGCGAGAATGTCTTTAACGGTTAAACGATGTGTCATACGGCCTGTCACTGATGTTGCGATGAAAGATAAGTTTGCGTTGTCCCCTCGCTGCGTTAATACGACGACTTGCCAGACAATAACAGCGCATTATGCGTAGCGTCTGGTTTAGCGCAGGTGATTTGAGCTGCTTTTTTTCTGTTCACAGAGGGATAAATCGACAACGGCGGTAAGTAAAACGTTTATAGCGGAGAAAGGCAATACAGGATCGGAAAACCAGAGGCTTATTTCGCAATTTAAACCAATATCAGAGGATCACATCAATATTCGCAGAAAGTGCATCAGATGATGTGCTTTAAAAATAAACAGGCGATGGGAAATATCAGCATACATGCGGGTTTTTGTGCACAAGTGGCGCATGTATTGCGCCACGTTGCACAGATTCAGCGCTTACCACACCTGGCTGGCGACATCCACTACCAGACGAATCTTCTGCCACTGTTGCTCTTCGGTCAGGCTGTTGCCCTCTTCCGTTGAGGCAAATCCACACTGCGGGCTGAGGCAAATCTGGTCGAGGCTGATGTACTGCGTCGCTTCCTGTAAACGCGCTTTTACCTGCGCGGCGTCTTCCAGTTCACCGACCTTGGTGGTAATTAAACCCAGCACCGCCTTCTGGTGGCCAGGCTTGATGAAACGCAGCGGTTCGAAGCCGCCAGAACGGTGATTGTCATATTCAAGGAAAAACGCATCCACATTCACAGAGCCGAACAGGATTTCAGCCACCGGCTCGTAGCCCCCTTCAGAAATCCAGGTCGAGCGGAAATTGCCACGGCACACATGCAGACCGACGGTCAGGTCGGCCGGTTTGCCTTCTAACGCCTTGTTCAGTACACGTGCATAGGTGCGAGCCAACTGCTCGGGATCGTCGCCGCGCTCACGGATCTCACGCTTTTGATCCTCTGAACAGAGATAAGCCCAGACGGTATCGTCCAGTTGTAAATAGCGACAGCCTGCATCGTAAAAGGCTTTAATCGCCTCTTTGTAGGTCTGCGCCAGATCGTCAAAGTACACATCCAGATCGGGGTAAACCTTTGCGTCGATCACTTTACGTCCGCCGCGAAAATGCAGCACGCTTGGGCTGGGGATGGTCATTTTTGCCACCGCATCCCCCGCTACGCTCTGCAGGAAGCGGAAATGCGCCAGCATTGGATGCCCATCAAAACCCAGCTTGCCGGTAATTTTTACGCCGTGCGCTTTGGTCTGAACACCGTTGAACTGAATGCCCTGATCCGCTTCATAGTGTTCAACGCCTTTCAGGCCGTAGAAAAAGTCAAAGTGCCACCAGCCACGACGAAATTCCCCGTCGGTAACAACCTGAAGGCCATTTTCACGCTGCTTCGCCACCACGTCACGAATCGCTTCATTTTCAGCATCACGCAGTTCGTCAGCGCTGATCTCGCCCGCATGAAATTTTTCACGAGCCTGCTTAATGGCGACGGGACGAAGGAAGCTGCCAACGGTATCGGCACGAAACGGGGCGGTTTGTCTTTGCATAATGACTCCTGATCACCCGCCAGATCAGTAGATAATTTCGGGCGGGAATAGTTACACAATGTAATTTCAGCCTTCCAGATGGCTAAACGTCTGAATGCAGATTGTCATGTGACCGGCTTCTGCGCAAACGAAAAAAATTCACTGGGGATGAAAAAGATTCATGTTGCGACGAGAAGAGCGGATTTCGCGGTCGTCCTTTTACGCATCAGCATTCTTACCCGGCGCAACTGACGCTATGGACGCTATGGACGCTGAACAGCATAGCCAGGATGTAGCCCGCACACAGGGCGCGCGGCTAAGACGGAGAATGTTCTTTATCAAGGATGCCTGGTGATCCTCGGGTTCTGCACAGTCAGGAAAGCCTACTGGAGAGCCTTACGCGCCCCGGCCATTTGCGTCTCAGACAGCGGCAGATAACCCGCTTCACTCACGCGCTGCTGGCCCGCTTTAGACAGTACCTGTTGTAAAAAAGCGGCTAAAAGCGGCGGCAAGGGCTTACCGGGGGCTTTGTTCACATACAGATAGAGCGGGCGCGCCCAGGGATAGCGACCACTGCGGATAGAATCCGGATCGGGTGCAACCGCCTCACCGCTTTTTGTCATCACCGGTAGCAGTTTTACTCCGCTCAGGTGAAAACCAAAACTGGCATAGCCAATGCTGCGCAGATCGCCGGCGACGGCCTGAACCACCGCCGCCGATCCGGGAAATTCCGCCACGTCGTTGCGAAAATCGCCCTGACACAGTGCCTGCTGTTTGAAGAATCCCCATGTCCCGGATGCCGAGTTGCGGCCATAACGCTGGATAGCGCGCTGCTGCCATTCTGGCTGATGCAGGCCCAGATCGCCCCAGCGCTCAGGCACCTGCTGCGCGCCACAGAGACGGGTGACAGAGAACAGAGCATCAAGCTGGCGGGGGTAGACAGACTGCAGCGGATTGCGCTGATTCACCACCACCACCAGCGCGTCCATCGCAACCGGTACTGCCAGCGGAGGATAACCATATCGCGCCTCAAATGCCTGGCGCTCATCCGCCTGCATAGGCCGGCTCATGGCCCCAATCTGCACGCTACCGGCGGTGAGCGCGGTGGGCGCGGTTGACGAGCCCGATGCCTGGACCTGGACGTTTACGCCAGGCGACTGACGGCTAAAGTCATCGCCCCATAAGGTCATCAGGTAGCCGAGCGTGTCCGAGCCTGCGCTGCTCAGATTGCCTGAAAGCATAACAGGCTGCGCCTGCACCAAGGCAGGCAACAGAGAGAAGAACAGCAAAAAAAACGCGCGCATTGTTCCGGTCCGTCAGCAGTTAATGGACGGCATTCTCCTGCATCCCGTTAGTAACAATCAACCGTGGTGCCAGGGTAAACGTAAAACAGGTTTCCTGATGCGGGATGCTGGTGATCTCCAGACGCGCATTATGATGGCTCAGCGCATGCTTCACGATGGCCAGCCCAAGCCCGCTGCCGCCGGTGGCGCGTGAACGCGCTTTGTCCACGCGGTAAAAACGTTCTGTCAGACGTGGGATATGCTCAGAAGCAATGCCGGGGCCGTTATCGCACACCTTGAATACCGCGCCCTGCTTGCTACGTAGCCAGCTGATATCGATGCGCGTGCCCTCTGGCGTATGGTTAACCGCGTTGTAAACGAGGTTGGAAATGGCACTGCGTAATTGCTCATCATTGCCAAACACTTTCAGATGGGGATCGGTATGAAAATGGATAGCGTGACGCCCACCGCTCAGGGTTTCGGCCTCATGCTGCAGCAGTTTTAGCATGACGGGCACATCAACCTTTTCTTTCATGTTGATGACCGGGGCAGCCTCAATACGCGACAGCGTCAGGAGCTGTTTGACCAGGCTATCCATCCGTCGGGTTTGCTCCGACATCGTGTGCAACGCTTTGTCCCGTGAGCGCTGATTCATCACAGAGTCGTTCATCATTTCCAGATAGCCCTGAAGCACCGTTAAAGGCGTGCGCAGTTCGTGGCTGACGTTGGCGAAGAAGTTACGCCGTGCTCCCTCAAGCTGATGCATCTGGGTAACATCGCGCGCCACCATTAACCACTGGCCTTCGCTGTAAGGCATGACACGGAATTCCATATGGTGCTGGTTATTCAGCACCAGCGTCAGTGGCTTGTCGAAATCCCGCTGGCGAAGGTAGCGTGAAAACTCAGGATAACGCAGCAGGTTAAGGATATTTTGCCCGTTATCCTCTGGCCAGCGCAGCCCCAGGTGTTGCTGTGCCAGGCCGTTGCACCAGAAAATAGTGCCCTCTTCCGTGGTCAGGATTACGGCGTCAGGCAGCGACTCCGCGCCGCTACGAAAGCGCTTAATCAGATTACCTAACTCGCGCCGCCGCCGCCGGTTGCGCAGTTGCATTTGATACAACCCGTAAAACAGTGGCTCCCAGCTAGCCTGGCCTGAAGGCGGCGTCATCGTGCGATCGAGCCATAGCCAGTGAGAAAGGCGCATCAGGTTGTAAAAATGCCACAATAACATGCCGACGACGCTAAGTAACAAGAGCCACGGCAAATAGCCAAACAGCAGGCCAAGCACCAGCGCAGGCAGACACGCCAGCACCAGTTCGGACAATAATCTCTTCCAGGAGAGGCGTTCCAGCACGGTTAAAGCTCCGTTTAAAAGCGGGCAGAGAAACGATAGCCTGTTCCGCGTACGGTTTGTACCATGCGATCGTGGCCGGTCAGTTCCAGCGCCTTACGTAAACGACGAATATGAACGTCAACGGTGCGATCTTCAACATAGACGTTGGTGCCCCAGACGTGATTGAGTAGCTGCTCACGGCTGTAAACACGCTCAGGATGGGTCATAAAGAAATGCAGCAGCTTGTATTCTGTCGGCCCCATTTCCAGCGGTGTGGTTTCTGACATCACGCGGTGCGATGACGGGTCCAGGCTCAGGCCCTGCATTTCAATCACGTCTTCAACCGCCATCGGCGAAATACGACGCATAACCGCTTTGATGCGTGCCATCAGCTCTTTAGGCGAAAAGGGTTTAGTGATGTAATCATCAGCCCCGACTTCCAGCCCACGAACCCGATCTTCTTCCTCGCCGCGCGCGGTCAGCATCATAACCGGAATATCGCGCGTCATGGCTTCACGCTTAAGATGTTTAATAAATTGTATGCCGCTACCGCCGGGTAACATCCAGTCCAGCAGGATCAGATCAGGCCAGGGTTCAATCAGCTTGCTGACAGCACTGTCATAATCTTCGGCCTCAATCGGCTGATAATCGTTTTGTTCCAGAACAAAACATAACATCTCACGGATTGGAGCTTCATCTTCCACAACTAAAATGCGCTTAGCCATTATTACTCCTGCAGGTAGGACGGCTTTCACTGATATTTGCGGCGTCATTATGCGTCAGTTTTGTGACAGTTTTATGAAAAAGTTAGCCATAAAAGTCGGCTTGCAACAACCATTTATGACAACATGACGACATGTTTTGTGGCTTTAGTGATAGAGCCAGTATAATTGCCGGGCAAATTGTTATGGCAGGGAGTGTTATGCGCATTATCCACACCGCGGACTGGCACCTGGGGCAGTTCTTTTATAACAAGAGCCGTGCCGCTGAACACCAGGCCTTTCTTGACTGGCTGTTAATCCAGATTGAGCAGCACCAGGTTGATGCCCTGATTGTGGCGGGCGACTTATTCGATACCGGTACGCCGCCCAGTTATGCGCGTGAAATGTTTAACCGCTTCGTGGTGGCATTACAGCCCAGCGGCTGTCAGCTGGTGGTGCTGGCAGGTAATCATGACTCGGTGGCGACGTTAAACGAGTCGCGTGAACTGCTGGCCTGTCTGAATACGCGAGTGGTTGCCACGCCGCAAGAAAATGATGATGTGCTGATGTTGACCACCCGTCAGGGCGAACCCGGCGCGTTACTGTGCGCGATTCCTTACCTGCGTCCGCGCGACATCATGCGCAGCCAGGCCGGTCAGTCGGGGCGGGACAAACAGATCAGTCTACTGGAAGCGATTGCCGCGCATTATCAGCGCAGTTTTGCGGCGGCGCAGGCGTGGAACAAGCACCTGCCCATCATTGCAACCGGCCACCTTACGGCCCTTGGCGTCAGCAAAAGTGATTCGGTGCGTGATATCTACATCGGCACGCTGGACGCCTTCCCTGCCTCGGCATTTCCGCCAGCGGATTACATCGCCCTTGGGCATATTCATCGTGCTCAGCGTGTGGCTAACAGCGACCATATTCGCTACAGCGGTTCCCCTATTCCACTTAGCTTTGACGAGCTGGGCAGCGAAAAGAGTGTGTATCTGCTGACGTTCGGCTCCGCAGGCCTGGAGATCGATGCCCTGCCCATTCCGCTGTTCCAGCCGATGAGGATGCTCAAAGGTTCACTGGCGCAAATCAGCCAGCATCTAGCCGACTTTTCCCATCCGAGCGGCGAAAAACCGGTCTGGCTGGATATTGAAGTCACGACTCAGGAGTACTTAAGTGACCTGCAGCGCCAGGTGGAAGCCCTGACCGCAGATTTACCGGTGGAAGTGCTGCTGTTACGACGCAGTCGTGAACAGCGTCAGCACAGCCTGACGCAAACGGATAATGAAACCCTGAGCGAACTGAATGTTGAAGAGGTTTTTGCCCGGCGTCTGGCACTAAACGATGCGCTTGACGATGAGCAGATTGCCCAGGTGACAACGCTGTTCAGGCAGACGCTGGCCGAGCTGGAGGAGAACCCATGAAGATCCTCACGCTGCGATTCAAAAACCTCAATGCGCTGAAAGGGGAATGGTTTATCGACTTTCGCACCGAGCCTTTCGCCAGCAATGGTCTGTTTGCCATTACCGGGGCGACGGGCGCGGGTAAAACCACCCTGCTGGATGCGATCTGTCTGGCGCTGTATCACCAGACGCCGCGCCTGGGCGTGCTCTCTCAGGGGCACAATCCGCTGATGACGCGTGACTGCGCAGAATGCCTGGCTGAAGTCGAATTTGAAATTAAAGGTGAAGCCTGGCGTGCATTCTGGAGCCAGAACCGCGCCCGGGGTACGGCAGACGGCAAACTGCAGGCACCGCGCGTCGAGCTGGCACGCTGTGCGGATAACCAGATTGTTGCAGACAAAGTGGGCGACAAACTCAAGCTCACCGAAACGCTCAGTGGTCTGGATTTTGCGCGCTTTACCCGCTCAATGATGCTGTCACAGGGCCAGTTCGCCGCGTTTCTCAATGCCAAAGCCAACGAGCGCGCGGAGTTGCTGGAAGAGCTGACCGGCACGGAGATTTACGGTCTGGTTTCTATGGCCGCGTTCGAGCGCCATAAAGAAGCGAAAAATGCGCTGGAGTTGCTGCGCAGCCGGGCGGGCGGCATGGCACTGCTTGATGAGGCGACCCGAACCGGGCTGCAACAGCAGCAAGCTGCACTGACGGAAGCCGAGCAGCAACTCAGCCGCCAGCTTGACACCGCTCAGCGCCAGCAGCACTGGCTGCAGCTGGCACAGCAGCTTAGCGCGGACAGTGAGCAGGTGAATGCCGCCCGTCAGGCAGCAGAAACGGCAAGTCAGGCGGCAGAAGCCGATCGCCAGCGCCTGGCCCGAAGTGAACCGGCAGAAAAACTGCGCGGTGCGCTGCAGCAGCGCGACAGCCTGCAGGCTGAACGTCATGAGGTGCAACAGCGTCAGCAGCAGGTCAATCAGCAGATGCAGGCCACGGCAAATGAGCAGCAGCAGTTGCAGCAGCGCTATCAGGAAATGGAAACGGCCCGCGAGCAGGCGCGTCAGCAACAGCGACAGCAGGAAACCCTGTTGACCGAACAGGTCATCCCGCTCGATCAGGCGCTTTCCGCCTTAGCACAGCAAATCCAGCAGTTGCAGCATGAAACGGGTCAGCAGCAGGCAGGCTGCGCGCAGCGCGAACAGGCGATGCAAGCCGAGCGACGCCAGGTGAGCGATCTGCAACAGGCGATGACCCAGCAGCAGACTCTTCGACAGCAGCTTGCAGAGCTGGCGTTGTGGGGCGAAAACCTGCCACTGTGGCAGGACCGCTTTGCTCAGCTGGCACGGTATGAAACCGAACAGGTGGCGTCAGCGCAACAGGTGCAGCAACAGCAACAGCAAATTCATCGATGCCAACAGCAGATCGAACAGCTCGGGCAGCAACTGGCTCCCCTGAATCAGGCCGGGCAGCAGTCTCAGCACGCATTATCTAACGCTGAGCAAGCGCTAACTTCGCTACAGAAAGCCCATCCTCCCGAAGCAATACGTCAGACGTTAAAGCAGTTAAATCAGCAGCGTGACGCACGTCAGACGCTGACGTTACTGGCTACCCAGTGGCAGCCGCTGCATCAACAGCGTGGTCAGTATGAAAAACGACGCCAGGATCTTGAAAAAGCCAGCCTGCAGGCTGAGGCAGAATTACTGACGCTGCGGGAAACATGGAAACGGGAAAAACAGCAGCTCACCGACGTGGAGAAAATTTGCCAGCTCGAAAGCCACATTGCCGACCTGGAGGAGCATCGGGCGCGGCTGGAGGCCGGACAACCCTGTCCTCTGTGTGGCTCCTGCGAACATCCTGCGGTTGAAACCTACCGTGCTCTGGAAGTCAGTGCCAACCAACAGCGAAAAGCTGACCTGCAAAAGCAGGTAGAGGCACTGAGTGAAACCGGTACGGCAAAAAAAGAGCAGATAAAACACCTGAAGGTGCAGCAGCAGTCTCTGCAGGACGAAATCGCCAGTTTAACGCAGCAACTTGATGGTTTAGCCCAGCGCTGGCAGGCCTTGAGCAGTGAGCTTGCGCTTACCTTCACGCTGAACGATGCCGAAGAACTCGCCAACTGGCAGCAGGCCCAGCGCCATCAGGAACAGGCATTAACTGCACAGGTCGAGACGCTGGAAAGCGCAGAACGGGCTTATCAGGAGGCAAAAGAGCGACATCTGCAGCAGCAGCAAGCGTTACAGAAGCATCAGCAAACGATCCAGTTGACCCAACAGCAGCTGGAGAATGAGCAACAGGCATTGCTACGCTTACAGCAGCACCAACAGCAGGCCCAGGCGAGTGCTCAGCAGCTTCAGGAAACGCTGAATCAGCAGTTCAAAGACTATCACCTGGCGTTGCCTGACAGTGCCCAGCGCGAAAGCTGGCTGGCGGAGCAGCAACAGCGCTGGCGGCGCTGGCAGGAAAGTGAGCGGTTGCTTGCTAACTTACAGCCTCAGTTGGCACGTGCGGAAAGCCAGGCAGAAGCCCTGCAACAACAGTTGCTGCTTGAGCAGCAACGCCTGACTCAGCTACAGCAGCAGCTCGCCTCACTGGATCAGCAGCACCAGGAAAAATGCCAGCAGCGCGCGGCGCTGTTTGGCGATCGCGAGGTTACCCAGGCCCGTCAGCAAATGCAGGAAAGTGTCGATGGTCACGAGATGCTGTTGACGCAGCAACGTGAGCGGCTGCAGCAGTCTCAGGCAGAGGTCAGCCGTCTTACCGGCCAACTGACGCTACTGGAAAGCCAGCTGCATACATTGAGCACACGGTTAACCGAGGCTGAGCAGCGCTTCAGTGCCGCACTGGCGGCGGCCGACTTCCCGGACGAGGCGAGCCTGCGGGCCGCACTGCTGGACGAGCAGGAAGCGCACCAACTGCGCCAGCGACTGCAGCAGATTGATCAGCATCTGCTCCATCAACAGTCACGTCTGGCAGAGTTGCAACAGCGGCTGGCTGCCCACCAGCAGGCGAAACCCGATAATATGCCCGACTCCGCCGATGCGCTGGCTGCACAGCTGGAAAACTTACGGCTGTCACTCAGGGATAACGCCAGTCAGCAGGGGCAGTTGCAGCAGCAGTTACAAAGCGATGCCAGCCTGCGGACGCAACAACAAACCTTACTGGCGCAGATTGCTCAGGATGAAACCGAGCTGGCGCAGTGGGCCTTGCTTAACGAGTTGATCGGCTCGGCAACCGGCGATAAATTCCGACGCTTTGCGCAGGGATTAACGCTTGATCACCTGGTAGCCCTGGCTAATCGTCAGCTGGATCGCCTGCATGGACGCTATCTTTTACAGCGCCGTGCTATCGATGCGCTGGAGCTGGACGTGGTGGATACCTGGCAGGCGGACAGCGCGCGGGATACGCGTACGCTGTCGGGTGGAGAAAGCTTTCTGGTGAGCCTGGCGCTGGCACTCGCGCTATCCGATCTGGTTAGCCATAAAACGCGTATCGAATCGTTATTTCTTGATGAAGGCTTCGGGACACTGGATGCGGAAACGCTGGATACCGCGCTGGATGCACTGGATGCACTCAACGCCAGTGGAAAAACCATTGGCGTCATCAGCCATGTTGAGGCGATGAAAGAGCGTATTCCCGTGCAAATTAAAGTACGTAAAATGAATGGACTGGGTTACAGCAAGCTGGAATTGCCCGGTCTGTAAGAGGTAATGCATGTTGAGATGTACAGGATTTATTGCGGCCACGATGCTGCTGTTAGCAGGATGCAGTCATCATCCTGAGGCGAAAGAAGCGCGCTGCACGACCGATCTGTCTCAGGCACAGTGCCAGGACGTGAACCGTTATATTCATCAGATCAATGCGTTGGTCATGCGCAATTTTCACGATGCGCCAAAATATGCGGGCCAGCGCTGCCTGGTGGCGGCACAGCGTCGCCCGGACGGACGCTATAACGTGATGCGCACGGAAGGAAACGAGTCGCTGTGTCTGAAAGCCTGGCAGAGCGTCAGTAGCGCACGCGATATGCCTTTACCCCCGCAGGGCGCACCGCAGCAAATCGTGTTTGCTTTCGCCCCGGCTCGCTAAGCCAGCAGAGAGTGACCCTGGGCATCCCACAGTCAGTTGCACAAGGTCACCGCTTGCCTGATGCATTTACTCCGGCCACAGCCAGGCAGCCCCGCGCACACCACTTGAATCCCCGTGCATCGCTTTCAGTACCGGGGTTTCACACTCACCGCCGAAAACCCATTTTTTCATCAGCGTTGGCACCGTCTGGTAAAGACGGTCCACGTTGCTCATGCCACCTCCCAGCACGATCACGTCCGGATCAATCAGGTTAACAACCTGAGCCAGGGATTTTGCCAGCCGTATTTCATAGCGGCTCATCGCCAGTGCTGCCACAGGGTCCTGCTGTTCCAGCAGGGTAATAATCTCTGCGCCTTTGCGCGCTACACCGCTTAAACGCTGATAGTCGATGGCAAAACCGGTACCGGAAACAAAGGTTTCAATGCAACCCTGCTGTCCGCAATAGCAAGGCACTTCAGCGCGGTAACGCAGTTCATCTTCATCCATCCACGGCAGAGGATTATGGCCCCACTCGCCTGCATTGCCGTTGCCGCCAATGCGCGACGCGCCGTTTATCGCCACGCCCGCGCCCGATCCTGTCCCGATGATGACGCCAAACACCAGCGCCTGCCCTGCGCCTGCACCATCGACCGCTTCGGACACGGCCAGGCAATTCGCGTCATTGGCGATGCGGATGTCACGATTCAGCGCCTGCGCCAAATCTTTGTCCAGCGGCTGCCCGTTAAGCCAGGTGGAGTTGGCATTTTTCACCCGCTGCGTGTAAGGCGAGATCGTCCCCGGAATACCCAAGCCTACCGTCCCGGTTTGCCCGGTCTTTTCTTCGGCCAGACGCACCAAATCAACGATAGCCTGTACGGTCGCCGGGTAGTCGTTGCGCGGCGTGGAAATTCGATGACGAAACAGCGCGTTCCCCTCGCTGGACAGCGCAATCACTTCCGTTTTGGTGCCGCCCAAATCAATGCCTATACGCACAGTTTATTCCTCATTATTCGTTAAGGTGTTTTCTACACTAAAAGGCGATTGCCTGAAAGGCAATGAAACCGCTCCGATGTTTCGCTATCATGCGCACACTTAGTGAGATTTGTGCGCCCGATCGCGCCACGGTAAGGAATCCCGATGTTGTGGTTTAAAAATATGATGGTTTATCGTCTGAATCGTGACATTCCTTTGTCCGCAGACGAAATGGAAAAACAGCTGGATGCGTTCACCTTCTCTCCCTGCGGCAGTCAGGACATGAGCAAGACCGGTTGGGTGTCCCCGATGGGCAATCGCAGCGATGCACTGACCCATGTGAACAACGGTCAAATTGTCATTTGCGCGCGCAAAGAAGAAAAAATCCTGCCTTCTCCGGTTGTGAAGCAGGCGCTGGAAGCCAAAATCGACAAGCTCGAAGCAGAACAGAGCCGCAAGCTGAAAAAGACGGAAAAAGATTCGCTAAAAGATGAAGTGCTGCACAGCCTGTTACCGCGCGCATTCAGTCGTTTTAGTCAGACGTATCTGTGGATCGACACCGTCAACAACCTGATCATGGTGGACTGCGCCAGTGCGAAAAAAGCGGAAGATACGCTGGCCCTGCTGCGTAAAAGCCTGGGATCGTTACCGGTTGTGCCCTTGACGCTGGAAAGCCCGATTGAACTTACCCTGACCGAATGGGTGCGTTCTGGTGATGTGCCTGCCGGTTTTGCCCTGATGGATGAAGCCGAGCTTAAGGCCATTCTGGAAGATGGTGGTGTGATTCGCTGCAAGAAACAGGATCTGGTGTGCGATGAAATTGCCAACCACATTGAAGCCGGCAAGCTGGTGACCAAACTGGCGCTCGACTGGCAGGAGCGTATTCAGTTCGTGTTATCCGACGACGGTTCGGTGAAACGCCTGAAGTTCAGCGATACCTTGCGCGACCAGAACGATGATATTGACCGGGAAGATTTTGCGCAGCGTTTTGATGCAGACTTTATCCTGATGACCAGCGAACTGGCCGCCCTGACCAGCAATCTGGTTGAAGCCTTAGGTGGCGAAGCCCAGCGTTAAAACAATCGGCCGCAGGAAACATGCGGCCGTTTTATTAGTCTTTCAGATAGCGGCAAAGATAAGCGCTTGGCTCGCCTATCTGCAGATGAAACTCGCTGTGACCCGGTACGTTAAACACCGACCCCGCCTCAAACCATGCCCACTGTGTTTCACCCGGCAGCAACACTTTCATCGAACCGCTGACCACGGTCATCTCTTCCGGCTGGGCCGTTCCAAACGTGTATTCGCCTTCAGCCATGACACCAATGCTGGCACGACCGGTGCTCGCACTGTCAAAACCGATGGATTTAACTTTTCCGTCAAAATACTCACTAACATTGAGCATAATACTTCCTCACAGCACATTAAGGTGTCTGGCAGTGTAGAAGGGAACTTGCTGATCTGTCACGTGAAATAGTGAGTGATTGTGATCCTCACGCGGCGAAGGCTGGCAGAAGAAAAAAAGCAGGACCGATGGCATCCTTGCCAGAGCGACGGCTTACTCTTTTTCGACGTCTTCATAACGCGCTTTTGCGTCATGCGCTTCCTGCTCAGAGTCGTGCTCACTGATTAACGAGTCAGGCTTAGGATGATCGGCCCGCAGTTGCCAGGACATGACTTTTTTGCCTTCGGGGCCTTTTTCGACAGTCACAACGCGCGCTTCTCGGGGGTAAGGAGGTCTTGTCGGCATAATGTGTCCCTCTTGGCTGAATGACATTCCACACGACAGGCGACCGCCTGTCATGGGTTAAGTATAGTCAAAACGGCGGAAATGGCGGCCAAAGGGGGATAAATCTGAGGGCTAGCTGGCACGCGCCAGGGATAACGACTGCAGTATCTGCTCAACGACGCGTTCTGGCGCTTGCATGGCATTCACCTCATGATGGGCGGCAGCCTGATACAGATGGGCACGGGCGCGCAGCACCTCACTCATTTCTTCAGCGATTGGACGCCCGGTTAAGGTCGGTCGCTGAGCGGCTTCCGGCTGGCTTTCCAGACGCCGGGCCAGAATATCAGCCGGTGCACTTAACCAGATCACCTGACCGTGCTCACGCATATACCGCCGGTTACCTTCTGCCAGTACCATTCCGCCGCCCGTGGCGATAATGGTTGAGGGCGCAGTCACGGCTTTAAGCGAGTCGGTTTCACGTGCACGAAAGCTTTCCCATCCTTCCGCCGCCACAATTTCCGCCACGGTACGTTGGGTCGTGAATTGCAGGTGATGATCGGTATCACGAAACGCGTAACCCAAGGCCTGAGACAGGGCTTCACCAATGGTGGTTTTTCCGCATCCGCGCGCACCGATCAAAAAAATGGACAAAGACATCAGGGCAGTTCCTCCGCCGCGCAGCCCATCACAGCTGCTGGTTAGGCTCAATAATAGGACGCATCATAGCGGGAATTTATTTCGCGCTCTACTCATTGAGCGTATTTTACGCATGATTGCGCCCTGCTATCCGACAACACAATGAAATACAGGCAGTTACCTATGCACATTTTGTGCATCAGGCAAAAAAGTTTACGTCAGCAACATTTGCTTACCGCCACGAATTTACATTGCGGCGCATCGCCCCCATATACTGTTAACAGTCGCAACCGGAGAGTCATCATGCAACGCGAAGAACAACAACTGATTGAAAATCTGTTTAGCCGTTTGAAACAAGCTGAAAGCCAGACTGCGGCACGCGATGCTGCAGCCGAACAACTGATCAAACAACATCTGCAGGAGCAACCAGGTGCGCCCTACTATATGGCTCAGGCCATTTTGATTCAGGAAGCGGCACTTAAAAAACTGAATGAGCGGGTTCAGGAGCTGGAAAATCGTCTTGCTCAGCAACAGGCGCAACAGCAGCAGCAGCCCAAGAGCAGCGGTGGATTTTTATCCAGCCTGTTTGGCGGAGGCAGCCAGCAGCCCCAACCGGCTCAGCAGCAGCCTCAGTGGAACAGCGCGCCGCAGCAGCCACCTCAACCACAGCAGCCTTATGCCAGCGCACCTGCGCCACGCGGCAGCGGTTTCCTGGGTGGTGCACTGCAAACCGCAGTGGGCGTGGCAGGTGGCGTGGTCATGGCCGACATGCTGACCAGCATGTTCCATCAGTCGCAGCCGCAGGAAATCGTCAACATCATTAATGAGCAGCCGCCGCTGCCCCAGGTAGACGACAGCCTCAATACCTTTAACGGCGGCAACGATCAGTCGTTTCTCGATCAGGGCACCGGCGCCGATAATCAGTCATTCCTTGATCAAAGTAACGGCTGGAGTGATACCTATGCCGATAACGGCGACCTGAATGATTTTGGCGGCAATGATTACGACGATGACGACAGTTTCGTCTGATTCAGCGTTGCCGTTGTCTGAGCCAGCTGTCGAGTTCATTGGCAAACTGCTGGCGGTCCCGCGGGCTCATGGCGGCGGGACCGCCTGTCTGTACGCCGCTGGCACGCATGGTGTCCATAAAATCACGCATTGTCAGCCGCTCGCGTATGGTCGCAGGGGAGTAACGCTCACCGCGTGGATTGAGCGCCGCCGCGCCTTTTTCAATCACCTCTGCGGCCAACGGAATATCCGCCGTAATCACTAAATCCCCGACCTGCACACGTTTCACAATTTCATTGTCTGCAACATCAAACCCGGCCGGCACCTGTAGCGTACGCAGCCAGGGCGACGGTGGCACACGTAAAAACTGATTCGCGACAAACGTCACCATGGTTTGCGTTCTGTCCGCCGCCCGATACAGCACGTCTTTAATGACGTTGGGGCAGGCGTCCGCATCGACCCAGATAAACATGGTTGTTCCTTCTGCTGGAAAATAGCGACGATGGTAACCTGGTTTCCAAAAGGGGGTTAAGTAAAATTCCCCGCGCCCTCAGGGTTGAGATTATCTCTGCTTTGGCGCGTAAGCCAGGCTGCCAGCGCTTGCCCTGCCCACCAAAACACGCTGCATTTGCCGGGCCTGACTCGCGGAACCCCATGCTGTAGCCGCTTGATAGCACCCCCGCGTGCGGGGCAGGATCGCGGCGATAGCGTTCGGCTTTCCTGCCCGCCCGCCGCCGGGTGCCGGTGCCTGTCTGTGACCGCTAACTTGTTATTAATCCTGTCTGCAGTAAGCTACATCGTTGATAAAGGCGAAACAGTTACAGTTAAGGAGACGGTGATGCTGGACAAGACAATCGGATTTATTGGCGGTGGCAACATGGCAAAGGCCATCATTGGCGGGCTGATAAACAGCGGACAAATTACACCGTCGGCTATCTGGATTTACGATCGCAAACCAGACACCAATCAGCAAATGGCCGAGCAGTACGGTATTAATGCCGCGGAAAGTGCAGAGGCACTGGCCCAGCATGTGGATATTCTGTTTGGCGCGGTTAAACCGAATGTCATCCTCAAAGTCCTCAAAGAACTGGCTAACAGCCTGAAGAAAGACGCATTGGTCGTTTCTATTGCCGCCGGCGTCACGCTGGATAATCTGGCCTCCGTGCTGGGCCACGATCGTAAAATCATTCGGGCGATGCCGAACACACCTTCTCTGGTGGGCGAAGGCATGACCTCAGTCACGCCCAACGTTTTGGTTGAACAGAACGAAACCGATGAAGTGGTCGCCATATTTGAAAGCTTTGGTCAGGCGGCGGTGGTCGATGAATACCTGATTCACTCGGTGGTGGGCGTTAGTGGTTCCGCCCCGGCTTACGTGTTTATGTTTATCGAAGCCATGGCCGATGCTGCCGTCGCGGGTGGTATGCCACGCGCGCAGGCTTACCGCTTTGCCGCCCAGGCCGTGAAAGGGTCCGCGCAGATGGTACTGGAAACGGGCAAACATCCCGCCGAGTTAAAAGATATGGTCTGTTCGCCCGGTGGCACCACGATTGAAGCGGTAAAAGTGCTGGAAGAAAAAGGCTTTCGTTCCGCCGTGATAGAAGCCATGCAACAGTGCATGGCGAAGTCGGACAAGCTGAGCCGCAGTTAAATCTGGCGCGTCTGGCAAACATGCCGTTTGCCAGACCGTCTCGCTGGCCTGCTATTCTGCAGAACGCTGGGCCTGATACAGCTCAAGTGCCTGTTTTATTGTCATCGGTTGCTGCATCTTTTCAACAAGCGCCGCCGTCAGCGTGTACATTCCGCACGAGAAAACCGCCGCCAGCGTCCCCTCTTTGCCATAAAAGGCCATAAAGACCTTATCTTCCAGCGATCCCACCTGCTGGTAGTCGTCCCAGTCGGTAGCATGACCTAAATATTCATAGCGGGTACCGTAATGCGCGGTCCAGAAAAACGGAACGCGGTCATAGTGATGAACATTCCCCATCATGTTCATCGCCGCGGTCTGGCCCTGCTGCTCTGCTACGCGGAAATGCTCGATGCGAAGCGGCCCCTGCGCGGAGGGATAGGTCGCGATATCACCCGCCAGCCAGACGTTTTCTGCTACGCGCAGTTGCTCGTCGGTTTGCAGGCTACCGTCCTCCACTAACGGCAGATCGTGAATAAACGACGTGGCCGGTTTAACGCCGGTGGCGAACAGCACCACGTCGGCGGCAATCTGCTGACCGGATTTCAGCCGAACGCTGGTGACGTGGTTTTCACCCTGAAGCGACGCGGCTTCACCTTCCACAAACTTCACGCCATTCGCCTGATGCAATTCATAAAAATAACGACCGACCGCCTCACCAAACTGTTTTGCAAAGGGTAATGGATTGCGGGCGATAACGGTCACATCGACATCACGGTTGCGCAGTGATGAGGCCAGTTCCATGCCAATAAAGCTGTTGCCGACAATGACAATCTGCTGGCTTTGATCGACCGCTTGTAGCAAAGCTGCCGTGTGCTGCTTGTTACGCAGAATATGCACGCCGGCTAAATCAGCGCCAGCCAGTTCAGGTTTCACAGGTTCTGCGCCCGTGGCGATTAATAATTTGTCGAACTGCAATGTATTGCCGTCGGCAAACACCAGGCGATGCTGTTGATTATCGACCCGCTCAACCCGCTTCTGAATACGCTCGACGTGATCCAGTACGTCACTGCCAAGCAGCGACGGTACATCGTCAATATCCATTTTTCCAGACGGCACAAATTTCGTTAGCGCCGTACGGTCGTAAGGGGCTTCCGGCTCACGCTCCACCAGCACCAGGCGACCTTTGAAACCATCGTGACGTAATCGCCACAGCGCCGCGCTCCCGGCCGCGCCTCCGCCCAGCACCACAAAGACCGGTTCTGTGGCACCGCTGCCCATGGGAGAAGCCGGTGACATCGCTTTGGGGTTAACCAGAACATTGTCATTTTCGATTCGCAGGGGATACTGTTTCAGGTCAGCCAACGCCAATGGCTCACACATTTTACCGCTGCTCAGTTCAAATGCCGCTTTATGCCAGGGGCAGATAAGCCTGTCGCCACAGATGGCGCCCTGCTCAAGCGGCGCACCTGCGTGAGGGCATTTGGCCTGAAAAGCCTGGACGCTGTCACCCTCGCGGATCAGTAACAGCTCCGTTTCACCGAGCTTCTTTTTGACTGGCTGACGTTGCGGTAAATTCTTGAGAGCAACAACAAATTGATAGTTCACGACATGGCTCCTTTTCCGACCGTCACTGTTGAAAGCGCAGCGCATAATCACAGGCTACGCAATCCCTTATAAACAGTAAGTGTGGCAAAGGATCGCAGAGGCTTAGGTCTTGATGTCGATTTTTTTGGCTAACGGCCTGTTTAATCAGCCATTAAAAGTGTGACCGGCATGTAGGGCGGGGAACAGAATGAAGCGGCCACCGAAATGGCCGACATCGTATTAGCTTTTCTTGAGGCACTGACTCATGAAGGTTTTACGCGCATCGCCAGCCAGCTTTTTATCACCGGCCTGCAGGTTACAGGTTTTCATTTTTATCTGTTGTGGCGACATGTCAGCCACTTTGCTGTCTTTTTTCAGGCAATCGCTCATAAATTGCTTACGCACATCGCCTTTTAGTGCTTGCGAACTGGCATGTTGATTACACATGGCCATTTTTTGCTGCTGCGGCGTTTTATCGGCTGCACTGACATTGCTGCTCATCAGCATTCCCGCTAACACCATCATCATAAAACTGCCTTTCATTGTCTTTACTCCATTGTGATGAAGACACTATTCAGTCTGGCACGCGACAGGCAACGTCGATCACTTTTGCCCAGGAATAAGGCAGGGATCGCACTTTTACAGGTAGAAAAAGGGGATTCAGGCAGAGGGGCGCTTAAGTAAGCGACTGACATAATGTTTTAGCAAGGCACCATTTTGCTCATGGTTATCCACACCGGCATGAACCATGGCCGATTCAATGTTATTAACAATGGACTGATGCTGTTCAGGCGGCATCATGCGCAGCATGGCGGTGATGACGATCTCCAGCGCTTCAATCTGCGCCACCTGCTCTTTAGACGCTTCTTCTTTTTCTGCCAGAGTAATCAATAACTCAGCGATGAGATTTTTCATGCCGATGCCCCTTCAGCCAGGTGCAGAAAAAAATATCACCCGTCGGAATAAAAAAAAAGGAATTTTTCATTGGGTTTATCAGGCGGTTAAAATAATCAGCCGGCTGCGATGTTATGTTATTTCATTTATTGAATCGCGAAACCGCTTATCTACTCGAAACCCAAGGCATGACTATTTTATTTTGATGACACCGATATGAAAGATGCAATATTTCCGATTCAACTATTAGGGTTCTTTTACGCGAAAATATAATCGAAACGTTTTTCAGGAAACAGATAATACGTTCCCGCGAGGCCAGCATCCCTCAGCTTTTCATGCTCACTTGCCCCCACTCTGCTCACGCCGTCAATGCACAGGCGATCGCGAAAAACACATTTTGCCGCCACGGCTCTTACCTGGCTTGTAGCGCGTCTCAACGCGCGCGTTTGACGACCGATGATGTGCTTAAAAAAACTTATTATTCAAAGGAATAAAACCCTAAACGCTCTCATAACATGTCGTCATTATTCAAAAACCATTCATCACATTTGAAAAATATTGCAGGTTGTTACTGACAAGTCCTGATGACCGACCTATGTTTAAAAAACCGCCAGTTTCGTGCGGTACGTGGGCTGTTCTGACCCGCGTAATGCTCCCGATAAAACTGCCACCGTTCTTTTTGGGAGCCACTAACTCAGTTGACTCTGCCTGCTGCGCATCTCTGCATCGGGCGGGCTGTCTGTTCGCGGAGAGGGAGAATGAGAGTGCAACCTAACAGCGCCAGCCGTGCTATCACCGATTACTTCAACAGCCCGGACTGGAATGTTCCGCCCGAGTCCGATCTGCTGGCCGTGATAATGCGGGAACTGATGGAAGCCGGTCAGCCAACCACCAATAAGGCCGTCATCGCGCGCGTCATCAATAAGCTGGAATTTGAAGGGGATGAGCAGCGACTGCAACGCTATCGCGCCCTGCTGGACCGGCTGATGGAAACGCGGCCACGTGAGTGAGCCGCAATCCGGTTACTTAACCCATCGGAGCTGATTGGCTTCGCTTACGCTGGCCCGACCGCTGCTGCGCTGAAACAGGCAAAGCTCTCGTCCACGCCGGTTTTTCATCTGTTGCTGTGGATAATGCCCTTCGAGCAGTAACGCGCTATAGCCTACGCTATCGTCATACTCAACCGCCTGCCCCAACACCTTTACCTTGCTTAAGGTGCTGGCATTGATGCACGCCTGGCGCATCACCTGCTGGCTTTGTTGCCATGCGTCAGGGCTGGACGCCAGCGCAAGCGGGCTGACCAGAAGTAAAACTGACAGTGAAATCCGCTGGAGAGGTACCATGCATTGCTCCTTCTTTCGGCCTGAACCAGAAAAAAATTCCCGCCTGAGCGGGAATAAACAAGACGAGCATTGCATATTGAAGTGACGAGGAAATCCTTACCCTGGTGGTTTAACGCTACCGATCACGGTTAGCGCGGCCCGACAGGATACAGGCGCTATCTTCGCCTGACGCCATGACAACTCTATGACAATGCGTTGTTTATTTGACACTTACCCACAATAGACGCGGCTAATATTACCGTTTTTGTCTGCCATAAAGTTCAGGCGAGTGAAATTAAAGTCCATTGTTACCGCAGAATTCCACGGGATGGCGCGCACTTTCTGAGTGAAACGCTGATTATCGATGGCGGACAGCGGCTTACCGACGAAATGTTGATACTGGGACGCACCACAGCTGTCCGCTTGCGCGTCGGGCAGCCTGGCAGCCTGGTCGGGTTGCGTGGCCGACTGGCAGGCCGTAAGCAGTAAGAAACCGGTGGCCATCAGCGCTTTTCCATAGTGATTCACGTGTTTTCTCCTCATCGACGTGTAAAACCTGACGTCGAAGAGTAACAAGCCTGACTGCAGGTATGAACCGTTAAAATCAAACTTACCGCACAATATTAAGCATTAAATGCTGGCTAATAACGCTATTTGTAGATGAATCACAGCTGCTGGCTGAAATCACGATAATAAGCCGCTGAGACAGTCGGCAGATTATTCCTGCGGGAATAACAAAACCGCTCTTTTTTATCGGCGTTGCCGCGTCAATTACCCTGACGGCGATCCGTGTCCGGTAATCTGTCATCACGCCCGATTCACTGTGGGCCTTATTCTCAGGCCAGGCGAATAAGCGCCTGACGACCGGTTGCAACACCGCAAGGCAATTAGTTAACAAACTGATATTATTCACTTAAAATTCGCACAAACCTGAAACGATCATAAACGAATAATATTGTGTCGTCCGTTCTCTCGACAGCGATCCGACGCGTTGCTACTATGCGCTTATCGTTGCTGGCTGGGTCGCCTATGAACACCAATTCCGACAGAGTGACGCTGACACTGTTTTATGTCGGCAGCTTTGTTGTCTATTACCTTGTTACCATGCTGATTACCTTGTTCCCTAATTACGGTATCCTGCGTAATGACGGTTTGCTGGTGCCCGTGCTCTGCCTGTTTGAGTTTGCAGTGATCTATCCGCTGTATCGTTTTTACTGCCAGCGTCGCACGGATATTCCCCTGGGGTTTTTACGCTCCGGCCAGACGTTACTGTTTATTGGCGCCCTGTTTATTTTAATGGCGGCACAAACGCAGTATTTACAGCCTGAAGGCTGGCTGGTGGCGCAATCACAACAGGGACGCAGCTCAATGCTTATCCTGTTACTGACCGCCGTGTTGCTGGCCCCCGTATTTGAAGAAGTGATGTTTCGCGGCTTTTTGTTGCAAGGCTTTCTGCTGTGGGCCCCCAACAGCCGCTTTGCCTGCACGCTACTCACTTCCCTGCTGTTTGCGTTGATGCATACTCAGTATGTCCACTGGGAAACGGTGGTGGCGCTGACGCTTTTCTCTTTGCTGCTCTGTTACGCGCGCCTGCGCAGCAATACGCTGGCCCTGCCGGTCTTCCTGCATACGTTGAACAACCTGATTGCCATCCTGCCCGCCTGGTATTTCGCCTGACAGGCTTCACTTTTTTATTACCTGTCCTGCAATAACCTGCGAAAAATCAGCTAGTATCGTTTTTTACCCACAGGGATGGATGATCTGCAAGCCAATGATTACCATGCTGGATGTGGCCCGTAAGGCCGGAGTCTCTAAAGCCACCGTCTCACGCGTGCTGGCCGGAAATCGTTACGTCAGTAAGAGTACGCAACAGAAGGTCTTTCAGGCCATCGCCGAAACCGGTTATCGCCCAAATCTGCTGGCGCGAAGCCTGGCGACCCAAAAATCCCAAAATATTGGCCTCATTGTTACCCATTCACTCTTTAATGGCCCCTACTTCAGCGAACTGCTGTTTCAGGCGGCCACGCTGACCAATAACTATGGTCGGCAGTTAATTCTGGCTGATGGCAAAACCTGCGCTGATGATGAGCGGGCCGCGATTGAGTTTTTGCTCGACCTGCGCTGTGACGCCATCATCATCTATCCCCGCTTTCTGGATACCGAGGCGCTGGACGCCATTATTGAACAGCATGATATTCCCATCATGGTGGTGAACCGCCAGCTTAAGCGCCATCCTGCCCACTGCGTTTGGGCCACGCATCAGCAGAATACGTTTGACGCCACGCGTTATCTGATTGAGCGCGGCCACTGCGAGATTGCCTTTATTCGTGGCCTGGCCGGTTCGCCGACCGCTGACGCGCGTCTGGCGGGCTATCAGCAGGCGCTGGCCGAGCATGGCATCGCGGATAAAGCACGCATCGTGCAGGGCGCCTGGACGCCAGCCAGTGGGATGGCGGCGGCAAAACAGCTGCTGGATTCGGGAGTGACCTTTAGCGCGCTGATGGCCAGTAACGATGATATGGCGATTGGTGCCGCGCTGGCTCTCAATGCGGCGGGAAAACGGCTGCCAGAAGATGTCTCACTGCTGGGCTTTGATGATATTCGCATGGCTGAATTTTTCCTGCCGCCGCTCACCACAGTGCATGTGCCGGTCGCGGAGATGATTCAGCACACGTTGGCGCAGCTGGTTGCCATGCTGGAAGGTGAAGCGGTCACGGCCCTGCCGCCATTTAGCGGTCACCTGATCGCGCGCGCATCGGTGACGGACGGCCCTTATAAGCAGTAAGACGCGGCCTCCCTGCCGCGCGACCTCAGTAGTCCACTGACGCGTTCAGCGTGGCTCCGTTACTGCGAATCAGCTTTTGGTACCAGAAGAAGCTTTTTTTGCGGTAGCGCGCCAGATCCTTGAGATCTTTCTCATCGCGGTTCACATAAATAAAACCGTAACGCTTGCTGATGCCCTGATGGGTACTCACCAGATCAATTGCCGACCACGGGCAATAACCGAACAGCTCAACGCCATCGGCAATCGCCAGCTGCAACTGAGCGATATGCTCGCGCAAATAGTCGATACGGTAATCATCATGCACTTTATTCTCTGCATCCAGGCTGTCAAAAGCCCCTAAACCATTTTCGGTCACGATGAGCGGTAAGGCATAACGCGCATAAATCTGTCGTGCGGTAATGCGGAAGCCGACAGGATCGATATACCAGCCAAACTGGTTTTGTTTCAGATGCGGATTATCGCAACCGACATACACAGACCGGTCAATTCCGGCCATTTGTTGATCGGCATGTGGCCTGCTGTCGGGCGTATTATGCTCTCCTTCAGCGCCTACCGTGGCGGAAGCATAATAGTTAAAAGCGATAAAATCAGGCTTACCGGCGGCGATGATGGCCATATCCTCCGCCTCGATGGTGGGTAGCCAACCTCGCTGCTTCAGAAAAGCCCATACCACGTGGTTGTAACGCCCGTGAACGGCCAAATCGAGGTAGAGCCAGTTACGGATTGCCGAGAAATTATCAGCCGCCAGCACATCCTCTGGCCGGGAACTCGCGGCATATACGCAAGAGATATTGGGTGCCGGGCCAATTTTCGCCTCCGGCAGCCGTTCATGACAGGCAATCATCGCCTTGGCCTGCGCCAGCATCATGTGATGGTTTTGCTGGTACAGGGTTTTCTGCGGATCGGCGGTACCCGGCGGCAAGGTGCCAATCACGTCCCCTTTCAGGATCATCATGTTCTGTTCATTGATGGTCAGCCAGTAGTTGACCTGGCTGCCATAGCGCTCAAAACAGGTGATGGCAAAACGCTCAAAAGCCGCCACCGTACGGCGAGAAGACCAGCCACCGGCCTGCTGCAGCGCCCAGGGCAGATCGAAGTGATAAAGCGTCACCAGTGGCGTGATGCCCTGTCGGCAGATCGCATCAATCAACTGCTGATAAAAGGCCACGCCCGCCTCATTTACCGGGCCATCGCCGTCGGGATAAAGGCGGCTCCAGGCGATGGAAAAGCGGTAAGTTTTCAGGCCCATCTCCGCCAGCAAGGCGATGTCTTCTTTGAAGCGGTGATAGTGGTCGCTGCAAACGGTAAAATCCGTGATGTCCTGATGGAACGTTGCTTTGTCGATAACAGATGGCCCTTTGCCATCGCTATTCCATCCGCCCTCAACCTGATAAGCCGAGGTCGACGCGCCCCAGAGAAAGCCTTCTGGAAACGCGGTCACTGTCGAATGTTGCATAACACCTCCTTTTTAGCGTGCGGCTAACTCCCGGCGCAGTTGAATAATTTCTTCCGCCAGCTCGCGGCAGAGCATCGCGTTCATCAGATGATCCTGGGCATGTACCATAATCAGGTTGACCGGGATCTTTCCGCTGCCCTCATCGGCACCGATAAGCTGCGTCTGCGTCTGGTGCGCCGCCTTTGCCGCCGCAGTCGCGGCGCTGAGCAGGCTGTCTGCCTGCTCCCAGTTTTGCAGGCGGGCCGCGCGCAAGGCTTCCATTGAGCAGGATCGCGCTTCGCCCGCCTGGATAATCAGTTCGATGACCGTGCTTTCATCAATTTCCATGCATTACTCCTTTACCGGTTGCGCTGCGGCCAGTTCCTGCTGCAGCAATTGACGCTCGTACATTTTGAAAAACGGGTAGTAAATCAATGTGGCAATCGTCACCAGCAGGGCAATCAACACGATGACGCGCCAGTCCCAGCCGGTTGACCAGGCTGCCCCAATCGGTGCTGGCGTCGTCCAGGGTGCCAGCGAGATCACATGATTGATCAGATTGGTTTTCGTGGCGGTCCAGGCAATGACGGCATTGACTAGCGGGGCAAGAACGAAGGGAATAAACAGAATGGGGTTCATCACCACGGGCGAGCCAAAAATAACCGGTTCGTTGATGTTGAACATGCTGGGCACGATGCTGAGCTTACCAATTGAGCGCAGATGGGCAGACTGACTCCGCAAATAGAGCAGCACCAGCCCCATCGTGGAACCGGAGCCACCAATCACGATAAAAAATTGCCAAAAGGGTTCGATAAACACATGGCTGACAGGCTCGCCTGCGTTCAGCGCCTGCTGATTCAACCCAAGGTTGGTCAACCAGAATGCCTGTAAAATGCCACCGACAATCACGGCGCCGTGAATACCGGCGAACCACAGCAGATGACACAGCAACACCGCGATCAATACGGCGGGCAGAGAATCTGAGGCAGAAATAATCGGGGAAAAGATCGCCATAATGGCCTGCGGCAGCAGCATACCAAACTGTGCCTGTACCCACAGGCTGAGCGGAAACAGGGTAATAAAAATGGTGATAATCGGGATCAGCAGATCAAACGACTGACGGATTTTCGGCGGTACCTGTTCGGGTAATTTGAAGCCGATATTGTGTTTCTGCAGAAAATGCATTAGCTCCGTAGCAAATAACGCCACCAGGATGGCGGTAAAAATCCCCTCACCGCCCAGCGAACCTACCGGCAGCGTTTTGCCCGTTTGCGGCGCAGCCACGACCAGAAACGCCATCAGCGACAGGCTGGCGGCCATAAAGCCGTTCATTTTGTAGCTGTTCGCCAGGTTGTAGGCGATAGCACTGGCAATATAGAGCGCCATAATGCCCATCGTCATGTTGTAAGGCATCATGATTTGTTCTTCATGCGCCTTCACCATGCCGAGCCACCACTGTGCGAACACCCAGCTACTGTCTGCCGAAAAAGGCGGATGGGCAAACAGCAGCATAAATGAACCGACAATCAGGAACGGCATTGAGGCAATAAAACCATCACGGATGGCGATGACGTGGCGCTGGCTGGAGAGGCGGCCAGCCAGCGGACTAATACGATTTTCGATGACACCGAATAAAGATTCGCTCAAGCGACTCATCCCGTCACTCCTTGCTCAGGCAAAAGAGAATAACCCTGCATAAAGTGAATGCAGGTTTGCGCTATATTTTTCAGTTCTTTAGCGATCAGCCAGGAATAAGCTTGAGCGCGGCACTTAATATCTTTTCGCCATTCATCATTCCGTAATCCATGCTGTTAATCACCGCGACGGATTTACTGTACTGCTGAGCAATCGGCTCGAAATCGGCCAGCTTGTATTTAATTTGCGGCCCCAACAGGCAGCAGTCATAGTCGGCAATTGCCTCGCTAAACTCTTCAATTCCTACTGCTTTTATCTCTACATCCATTCCCTGCTCTTTCGCAGCTTTTTCCATTTTTTGCACCACCATACTGGTGGACATTCCGGCGGCACAGCACAGTAAAATTTTGGGCATGGTTCATTCCTCCGTGTGATGAATAATTAACGAATACACAGGGGAAAGATTTTCTGCAACCGGTTTCAGATTTGCATGTCAGAAGTGTGAGAAATATCAAAACGCGTTGCTTTAAAGGATTACCGCCAAAATAGTCAACATGTATGAAAATTTACCGATTTTAAAATTCGTTATGGCAGGAATGGAAAGTCGCCCTTGTAGCTGGTCAGAAATGCAGCGCGAACGATGCGTTGCCCATTGCAGCGATGGGTAAGATTTCACTGCTGTACGCGTCCGGAAGGCGTATAATCGCTCAGAGCAATCCGATACCGCCCAGCGTGATGATTGTCCCTTCCGGCAATTAGCTATACTGGTTTTATAAAAAGGAACATTCACCCCTCTCGTGACGTGCGCGACGGGAGAAGGAGTCGGTTATGTTAATTGGTTTTGTATTGTTGGTAAGCGCCTGTGGACATGATGCCTGTGAAGCGTTGCCGGTATCAGAGCGCATTTACCCAACGAAAACCGCCTGCGAAGTGATGGCAAACCGCATCCACAAGGTCCGTCCTAACGTGGTACTGATGTGTGGTGAAGTGCATCGTTCAGATAACTGAACAGGTCAAGGACACAAAAATGCACATACAACATTGCAAGGTTGCAGGTTAGCGTTCAAAATATAAGCTGTTTTACACCAACATAGTTGTGAATCCCATGAAAACTACTCGTCCCCGCCGTCCAACTGGGCGTTGGGTTTATTACATTTTGTATGAAGGCATTATCTGGCCCTGCCCGGTACGCTGGGAATGGGAAGGCGCTTATGGCGGCTGGCTCCCGTTCTACTATTCACCTACCTTTGAATTTCTGGCGGGCGATCCCGGTAAGGCTTATCGGATTGCACGCAGCGACGTGCGGGCTAAGCGCGCAGAAGAGATTTACGCCTGACGTTTAAGACGCGTTCCAGGGTAACCAGGAAGCGGTAACCAGCAAACAGAGTAACGCCCGCAGTAACACCACCATCAGCAGTACGCCAGGCTTATGGCGAAAAAGCTACGACCTCATGCTCATATCATCGCCGCCTGACGGATTAGCACGCGTGCGCCACAGATTTCCAGCAAGACCAGCCGCATTTTCCGTGTGTGTTTGCCGAAACGCGTTTGTCATCTCCGCGTCCTTCTGCACAACGCAAAGATGCGCCCGAAGGCGCATCTGGGTACGGCAAGATTCGCGTCAGCATCACGTAAAAGTGATGCCGGTCCGCAATCAGTTGTTCAGGGTGTAATCCAGCGTAATTTCAGCATTCAACACCTGAGAAACCGGGCAGCCCGCTTTGGCTTTGTTGATAATCTCATCAAAGGTATCGTTATCAATGCCTGGCAGAGAAACGGTGCTGGTTAAGGCGATTTTGGTGATCGCAAAGCCTTCACCTTTTTTATCCAGCGACACATCTGCGCTGGTATCAATGCTTTCCGCTTTATGACCGGCATTGCCCAACATTAGCGACAGTGCCATAGAGAAACAGGCCGCATGTGCCGCACCAATCAGCTCTTCCGGGTTAGTGCCTTTTTGCCCTTCAAAACGGGTATTAAAGCCGTAGGGCTGCTGGTTCAGTACACCACTTTCGGTGCTGACTGTGCCTTTGCCTTTGATGTCGCCTTCCCAATGCGCCGAACCTTTCTTATGAATGGTCATGTCATTCCTCCTGTTGGTAAAGAAGGTAAGTATAGACAACACCTCTGATTTCGCCGCAGGCAACTATGCCGGGCGCAGGTTTGCTTCCTGCAAGAGGGCATTTGCCTGCACCAGCGAATGCTGTGTGATATCGGCAATGCGCTTCGCGCCGGTTAAGGTCATCGCGACTTTCATCTCTTTTTCAATCAACGTCAGTAAATGCTCAACGCCGCGCTGTCCATGTGTTGCCAGCGCATAGATAAAGGCGCGCCCCAGCAGGACGCTGTCTGCGCCCAGCGCAATCATACGCACCACATCCAGTCCGTTACGAATGCCGCTATCAGCAAGGATCGTGATATCGCCTTTGACCGCATCCGCTATCGCAGGTAAGGCACGGGCCGAGGACAGGACGCCGTCCAGCTGGCGACCGCCATGGTTAGAAACCACGATACCGTCAGCACCAAAGCGCACCGCGTCACGGGCATCCTCAGGGTCCAGAATGCCTTTGATCACCATCGGGCCATCCCAGAAATCGCGAATCCACTCCAGATCCTTCCAGGAAATGGAAGGATCAAAATTATTGGCCAGCCAGCCGATATAGTCTTCCAGCCCGGTAGGCTTGCCGAGATAGGTTGAGATATTCCCCAGATCGTGCGGCCTTCCCTGTAACCCCACATCCAGCGCCCACCTGGGATGCGTGATGGCCTGCCAGTAGCGCCGCAGCGCCGCATTTTCCCCGCTCATGCCTGAATGCGCATCGCGATAACGCGCGCCCGGCGTAGGCATATCCACAGTAAACACCAGCGTAGAGCAGCCCGCCGCTTTGGCGCGCTCCAGCGCATTACGCATAAAGCCACGATCGCGCAGAACATAGAGCTGGAACCACATGGGGCGGTTGATCTGCGGCGCAACTTCCTCAATGGGGCACACGGAGACGGTGGACAGCGTAAAGGGAATGCCTTTACCTGCCGCCGCGCGGGCGGCCTGCACTTCGCCTCGTCGTGCATACATGCCACACAGCCCTACCGGTGCCAGCGCCACTGGCATCGACAGCGTTTCATTAAACAGGGTGGTTTCCAGGCTGAGTTCAGACATATTACGTAAGATGCGCTGGCGTAGCGCCACGTCCGAGAGATCGGTCACGTTGCGGCGTAGCGTGTGCTCCGCATAAGCCCCGCCATCCAGATAGTGAAACAGGAAAGGCGGCAAAATGCGTTGCGCGGCGGCGCGGTAGTCACTGGCAGCAGAAATAATCATCAGCGTGTCTCCTTGTGATTGTGCAGGTCATGGCCAGGTAAACGTGTAATACGTGCCTGTCTGGCTTCGTCTTCATCTCGCGTTTTCATCGTGGTGTGCACAAAACCAAGATGATCCATCGCAGCTAAGCGCGCGGCCTCGGCATCGCCGAGTAAAATGGCGTCAAGCATGGCACGGTGTTGATCTGTCAGCTGGTCAAAAATGATCGGGCTGGTGTACATCAGCCTGCGGCTGTGCAGCATCGACGACTGGAGCAAATCAAAAAAACCGCGCATGGTTTGTAACAGCACCACATTATGTGAGGCTTCCGCGATAGCGAGGTGAAACCGCAGGTCGGCCTGACCGGCCAGATGGGGATCGTCGCTCTCTTTTAACGCCAGCGTGGCGTCAAACGCGTACCGTAAGCGTTCTTTATCGGACTCTGTCGCCCGCAGTGCCGCATGCCATGCGGTGCTGGCTTCAATGGCGTAACGCGCTTCCAGAATGTCGTAGCGGTAATCCGGATCGTTGGCCAGCAGCTGACGAATCGGTTCCACAATGCGCTGTTCAGACCAGGGTTCCTGAGGTTGACGCAGCCAGGTGCCGTCGCCGCGTCGGCTCGTCAATATCCCGCTACTGATAAGCTGCTGAATGGCTTCGCGCAGTGATGAACGGGAGACGCCAAGCGCGGCGGCGAGCTGGCGCTCGGCAGGCAAACGCGTGCCGGGTTCAATCTGATGCTCGCGAATATACTGTTCGAGCCGAACCCGCAGCGGATCGGCGTGCGGCGATAAACTGGTTTTCATGGGATCATCCAGGGGAAAACGTAAGCCTGAAGCGTGGTAATGATGCCCACCAGGCAGGTAAATATCAGGCTGTGCTTGACGGTAAAGCGGAACAGATCGGACTCTTTGCCCACCAGACCAACAGCGGCACAGGCAATGGCTATCGACTGCGGCGAGATCATCTTGCCGGTCACGCCACCGGTGGTATTTGCCGCCACCAGCAGAATATCGGAAACGCCAATCTGCTGCGCGGTCGTGGCCTGTAAGGCGGCAAACAGCGCATTGGATGACGTATCCGAGCCAGTCAGAAACACGCCAAGCCATCCAAGGAAAGGCGAGAAAAAGGTAAAAGCATGACCGGTATGCGCCAATGCCAGCGCCAGGGTGGCAGACAGGCCGGAGTAGTTAGAGATAAAGGCAAACGCCAGCACCATCCCGATCGAGTAGATGGGAAGCATAAGTTCTTTCAGGGTTTCTGCAAAGGTCACTGCCGCAGCCTTAGGTTTCATCTTCAGAAAAACGATGGAGACGATGGCGGCGACCAGGATTGCCGTGCCGGTTGCCGACAGCAGGTCGAGTTTGAAAATCGCTGGCCAGTTGCTGGGTTGCGCGACCACCGGCGGCATCCGTGTTATCCCTCCGTCCAGCCCCGGCACGGAGAGGCTGAAAACCCAGTTTGCGAAGGCACCGCCTTTTGCAAACAGCGCTTTAAAGGGTGGAATGCTCCATAACGTGACGGTCGCGGTCAAAAAGAGGAACGGCATCCAGGCACGCACCACCTGCCCGGTAGTGTATTTTTGTCGGGTCAGCGGCGGATTGTCCTGCTGGCTTTCTGCTTCGCAGAAGCGAAAGATGCGGACCGGCTGCCAGACGCGCAAAAACAGCGTCAGCGACATTAAAGAGACCAGCGAGGAGATGATATCGGGCAGCTCTGGGCCAAGAAAATTCGAACTGAGGAACTGGGCAATCGCGAACGATCCCCCCGCCACCATCACGGCGGGCCAGGTCTCTTTCACGCCGCGCCAGCCATCCATAATCGCCATGATCCAGAACAGCACGATGATTGTCAGAAACGGAAGCTGTCGACCTGCCATCTGACCAATAGCGAAGCTGTCCAGCCCGGTCACCTGCCCGGCCACAATAATCGGGATGCCCATCGCGCCAAACGCCACTGGCGCGGTATTCACGATCAGACACAAGCCCGCGGCATAGAGCGGATTAAAACCCAGCCCCACCAGTAGCGCGGCCGTGATCGCCACCGGCGCGCCAAACCCTGCCGCACCTTCTAAAAAGGCGCCAAAGGAGAAGCCTACAATCAGCATCTGTAAGCGTTGATCGGGCGTGATCGATAAAATTGAGGCGCGGATAATGTCGAACTGACCGGTCTTAACCGAGATCCTGTAGACAAAAACCGCCGCTACGATGATCCAGGCGATGGGCCACAGGCCGTACATAAAGCCGTAAACCGCTGATGCCAACGCTTGCTGTAGCGGCATTTTATACAGCAACAGCGCCACAAGCAGCGCAAGGATGACCGTGATGGTCGCGGCCTGATAGCCTTTCATCTTTAGCTTGATTAACGCAAAGAAGAAAAACAAAACAGGAAGCAATGCAATCAGGCTGGAGAGCCAGATGTTGTTGAGCGGATCGTAATGTTGTTGCCAGACCTGCATGCCATTATCTCCATGGGATGATGAAAGCGATGCGCGATCGGCAAAGGCGGGTGGCGCATCTGTCACCTCTGATGCACCAATTGGTCCTACCAATCAGGCGATCAGGGCTTGCTCGTTACAGATACTTAACCCGCTGTTAACTCTAGGCAACAGTTGCGGCACTATTTTTAACGTTATGTGAGCCGCTGAAAACGTTTTGCCGGGTTGGTAGGACCAATTAGTGCTGCGGAAAGGCTTGTTGGTAGCTTCGGGGGTGAAAACGCAGATTCAGGCCAATCAGGATCACCGTTACGCTGCCCTGTAGCAGCCAGATGCTGGAAAAGTGGCCTGTCAGGTTATGCAGTTGTCCGGCAAGAAAAGGCATACTGCCCGCGATGATAAACCCCGCACCCTGCATAAATGCCACCAGACGCGCACCGGCCTGCGGATGCGCCAGGTGATCCAGCGCCAGCACCAGGGACAGAGGGAATGCGCCACCCAGGCCAATGCCCGCTATCCCTGCCCACAGCCAGGGATGGTAGAGCGGTGCCACCAGCAGACCGAGCATACCGCCAAGCTGTAATACCAGCGTCAGCACGAGCAGCGGTCGCCGATCCGCTCCCTTTACCAGCATGGGAAATACCAGGGCACCAGCAACCTGACAGGCAATCATCACGCCCAGCAGGCTGCCGCCCGCCTGGGCGCTCCAGCCCAGTTGATGATAAAAATCGGGCAACCAGGCGACACAAATAGCATAACCGCCGTTTACTAAACCAAAACTCAGCGCCAGCATCCATGCGCGCGTATTGCGCCAGACTGATGGCATGGCTGTCGATGTCTGCGGTGGCGGAGACGCCGCCGGAATCCACCACCAGAGCATAACGGCCAGCAGCGCAGGCGCAGACCAGCTGCTGAGCGCGCCGTGCCAGCCCAGATGCAGGCTGATCCATGGCGTCAGCGCAGCGCCCAGTCCGCCGCCACCCATTAATGCCGCCGCCCATAGCCCGGTGATCATGGCACTGCGCTGCGCAAAGCGCTGGCGAATCAAACCCGGCATGGCCATTTGTACAATGCCGATGCCGATACCGCCGGGGACCGTGCTCCATACCAGCCACTGGCCCTGCGAGATAAAAAACCGGCTGGCCAGCGCCAGCACCAGCAACGCCAGCCCGCCACAGAGCAGCCCACGCAGTCGGATACGTTGCAGAAGCGGCGCGCTCACTAACGCGATGGCGCCCATCATCATCATCGGAATAGCTGGCAGGAGTGAGGCAGCGAGCGATGATAATCCAATGTTTGCACGCAGCTGATCCAATAGCGGACTGATGGAGGTCATCAGAGGACGCATGTTCAGTCCCGCCAGTATCAGGGCGGCAATAAGTAATAAGCGATCTTTTTTCATGGGCAATCCTGGAATTAAACATTGTCAGCCTGACAGCAGCCATTACTATTTGGAAATGAAATATCAGGATGACAGGCAGTGGAAAAATGAATCGCCAGCCCATGTTTACGCCTCAGCAATTGCTGAGCTTTGTCGCCGTATGCGAAACCGCCAGCTTTACGCGCGCCGCTGAACGGGTTCACCTGTCACAGTCGACCGTGAGCCAACAGGTACGGCGGCTGGAAGAGATGGTCGGCAAGCCTTTGCTGGCCCGCTCGTCCCATCAGGTGCAGATCACTGAAGAAGGGGAAAAATTGCTGGGTTATGCTCGCCGGATTATTGCCCTGAACGGTGAAGCCCACGATGTGCTGAGCGATAAGTGGCGCGATGGCGTCCTGCGGCTGGGCGTACCGGAGGATTTCGCTGCACCCACCGCCGGGCTACTGGCGTTGTTCAGTCGCGAGCATCCCCACCTGCGGCTGGATGTGATGAGCGGGATGCAGGTAGAACTTCGTCGTGCCTGGCAACGGGAAGAGCTGGATATCATGCTGATCAAACAGCCCTACGGGGAACGCCCGCTGGCTTCCCGACCGGAGCCGTTACTGTGGCTGGACAGCGCTGCCCATCCCTGCTTCGAACAGTCCCCCATTCCCTTAGTGCTGTTTCCGCAACTGGGGCTGTATCGAGAGGAAATCTGCCAGACACTGGATTTACTGGGCCGCAGTTGGCGAATTGGTTACAGCAGCGCCAGCCTGGTGGCGCTGTCAGCCGCCAGCGCGCAGGGCTTAGGGATAACCCTGTTACCGGCCAGTTGCCGCTTACCTTCGCATCGGGTGCTCGGCAGCCAACAGGGCTTGCCGGTAATCGATACCTTTGAGCTGGCGCTGTTTTGCCGTCAGCCAGAAGATGGCCTTCAGCGCCAGCTGGCCAACGCGCTGGCCGATTTCGCCGGCCTGAGCTGGCAGTGAGTTTTTAAATAGCAGGCAGTGAAAAACTCCTCAGCAGAGAAAGCTGCGGTTTGTCAGATTAAGCATTCACTTACTTTCGCAGGAATCGCTGATGCAGACCGCCTCTTCCACCAGCCGCCGCCGCTTTCTCCGTCAGGGGGTTCGCCTGACCGCCGCCAGCAGTATGAGTATGATCATCGCCGGGATCGCGGCTTCCGGTGTTGCCGCCAACGCTAACGCAACGCCCGTCCTCTCACCTGGCGCGCTGCCCCAGAGCAACCACTATGTTTTAGGCAATGTATTACTCGAAGAGGGCTTCGCACGCGAAGGTAGCGAGATTGTTGCAACGAAAACAGCGCGCTACGACATCACCCTTCGCGATGGCCACTTTCACCAGTTCAGCCCGGCCGGGCAAGGTGCGCCTTCACTGCCGTTCTGGGATGCGCAGGGTGCCCTGCTGCTGCCGTCCACGCAGGATATGCACATCCATCTCGACAAAACCTTTTATGGGGGCCCCTGGCAGGCACCTCGCCCGCGTAAAGGCAAAACGATTATGGACATGATTGCCCGTGAGCAGGTGCTGATTCCACAGTTGCTGCCCACTTCTCAGGCGCGGGCCGAAGGGCTTATTGCCCTGCTGAACTCCAGGGGCACCACCCGGGCGCGCAGCCACTGTAATATCGACCCGGTCAGTGGTCTCAAGAGCCTGGAACATTTACAGGCTGCCCTGGCAAAGCATCCCGATTTCCCCTGTGAGATTGTCGCCTTCCCCCAGCATGGACTGCTGCATTCTCAGGTCGACGGGCTGATGCGTGAAGCCATGCAACGTGGCGTGCACTATGTCGGCGGTCTTGATCCCACGAATGTGGATGGTGCGATGGAGAAATCCCTGGATGCCCTGTTCCAGATTGCGCTCGACTACCAGCGTGGCGTCGATATCCACCTGCATGAAACCTCTGCCGCTGGCGTTCAGGCTATCCGTTACATGATTAAAACCGTGCGGGAGAATCCCGCCTTACGCGGTAAAGTCACTCTCAGTCATGGTTTTGCACTGGCAACCTTACAGGGCGCTGAACGGGATAACCTGATTGCCGACCTGGCGGAGCAGCAGTTCAGCATTGCCTCCACGCTGCCCATCGGCAAGCTGACCATGCCGGTGCCGCAGTTACAGGCGGCAGGGATAAAAGTCATGACCGGCACCGACAGCGTGATCGATCACTGGTCGCCGTTTGGCACAGGCAGCATGCTGGAAAAGGCCAATCTCTATGCCCAGTTGTACGGCGGTTCTGATGAGTTCTCATTGAGTCGCGCCCTGGCGATTGCCACCAATGACGTGCTTCCTCTTTCTGCCAGTGGCGAACGTCAATGGCCCCGCATCGGAGACAGTGCCGATATGATGCTGGTTCAGGCCAGTTGTTCAGCGGAGGCGGTAGCGCGGATTTCGCCCGTTACGGCGACGTTTTCGCGGGGAAAACCCCTGTTTGTGCGACAGCAGGTGTAAAGCAGATGCGCCTCACTTTAACGCTATTGCCTAAAGTGAGGCGCAGACATCTGAGGCACAGCGATGTTAAACCCGGCTTGCCTCACTTTTCTTTGACATCAACTCCATGGCCAGCGCATACAGATGCGCGCCGTCAGGGGCAACGGGATCGTCTTCGGCATAACATTCGATCATGGAGGCAACCTTATCAGCCGATAAGCTTTCGCCATAAAGATGCAATGTCAGGACAGCACGACCAACGATTTTAAGTATGTCTTCATGCAATATCTTCGGGATATTATTCAATGAAAAACCCTCTGCCAGTGGTTATATCGATCTATGTTGCTCAATATAAAGGAGTTAATGAATGATTTTTACAGGGGTTTAAGCCCATACTGTTACATTATTAATGCTATTTTCAATGCGAAAAAAACGGGCTTCTCCGATAACCTCAATATTCGCTCTTATAAACAAAAGATTATGAATTTATTAACGTTCTCAGACGTTTATCAGGCTTCCCTTTTGGCTTTTTTTTCCGCAGCCATTCATTAAAATAATCCACCTAACGCACGTAATCTTCAGTTTATTCCTAAAAAAAACCTGGGTGAAATGGATATTATTTATTCAGGCGGTTAACGTTGCCGTTGTGCTCGCTTTCTGACAGACTTGCGCACGCAATGATGCCCCCACTTTTAGCCGCAGAGGCCGCACCCGTGACCGCTTTTTCCTCGCTTAATTCTCTTCCCGATAGCCAGCTCGATAACCTGCGCGAGATGGGCTATACCAGCATGACACCGGTTCAGGCCGAAACGCTGCCCGCTATTTTAGCCGGACGCGACGTGCGCGCTCAGGCAAAAACCGGCAGCGGTAAAACGGCCGCCTTTGGCATTGGCTTGCTGCAACATATCGACAGCGCTCTTTTTCAGACGCAGGCGTTAATTTTGTGCCCCACCCGGGAGCTGGCCGATCAGGTTAGTAACGTCCTGCGGCAGTTAGCCCGCTTTACACGCAACATTAAAATTTTAACCTTATGTGGCGGCCAGCCAATGAGCGCCCAGCGCGATTCGCTGGTGCATGCGCCTCATATCGTCGTCGGAACGCCAGGCCGTATTCTGGACCACATTAAGCGTGAGACGCTGAAGCTGAACAGCCTGCGTACGCTTGTACTGGACGAAGCCGATCGTATGCTGGAAATGGGCTTCCGCGACGATATGGAAACCATCATCGCTGCCACGCCCGCTTCGCGTCAGACGCTGCTGTTCTCGGCAACCTGGCCGGAAGGGATTGCCGCCCTGAGCCAGCGCTTTCAGCGTGAAGCGCTGAGCGTGGTCACAGAAGAAGTGAGTGAACTCCCGGCTATCGAACAGCAGTTTATTGAGGCCAGCCACGGTGAAAAACTCTCGCTGCTGATCAGTCTGCTGAGCGAACGCCAGCCCTCTTCCTGCGTCGTGTTCTGCAACACAAAACGTGAATGCGACTATATTGCCGCTGCGCTGAATGCGCGCGATATCAGCGCCCTGCCCCTGCATGGCGATCTGGAGCAACGCGATCGCGAACGGGTGCTGATTCGTTTTGCCAACGGTAGTGGTCGCGTACTGGTGGCCACCGATGTTGCAGCCCGTGGGCTGGACATTAAGTCACTGTCGCTGGTGGTAAACTATCAACTGGCATGGGACCCGGAAGTGCACTTGCATCGTATCGGCCGCACCGCACGCGCTGGCGAAAAAGGCGCTGCCGTGAGTTTTGTTGCCGCAGATGAAATGGCGCGCGCGCACGCACTTGAAGACTTCCTGCAACAGAAACTGCCCTGGATTGCCGCCAGTTCGCTGAAGAAAAGCAGTCAGCCATTACCCGCCGCCATGATGACGTTGTGCATTGATGGTGGGCGTAAAGCGAAAATTCGTCCCGGCGATATTCTCGGCGCGCTGACGGGGGAAGCCGGTTATCGTGCCGATCAAATCGGTAAAATCGATCTCACGCCTACCCACGCTTACGTCGCGATAGAAGCGGCTCAGGCTAAAAACGCGCTGGTGAAGCTTAAGCAGGGTAAAATTAAAGGTAAAACCTGTCGGGCTGTGCTGTTAAAAGACTAAAAAAACGGGCGAGAGTCACTCTCGCCCTTACTCTGACTTATGGCTCATCAATCCGCGTTACGTGCAGCGTCGTTTTATCGCCTTTCCCATGAACCTTGCCGCTTACCCGAACCTTGTCATCAGCGGTATAGGTTTTGCCATCGAACGTTTTCTTCGGCGCAATGATGGTCAAATGGCCGGTTTCGTCACGAAACTGATAATTATCGCCCTTTAATTTTTTAACGATATAGCCTTCCAGCGTCACATAACCGCCCTGACGGAAGTCACGGATCTGATCGATGTGGGTTTGCCCTGTATCTTCCGAACCTTTATAACCCGCATCCTGCTTGTTCTGTGGCGGCGGCGTATCGCCTGCTTTGAAGCCACCTTGTTCTGCATATGCGCCGGAAGTGGCCATCACCAACAGCGTTGCCAGTAACACTTTCTTCATCTCGTACTCCTTTAAAGGGAAAGGTGTCCATGTTTAGTTATCACTGTTAAGCCTGGCACAAGAATAATATGCTGCAGTTGGATTTTCCCCTCTCACCTTTTTTCACTTGCTGCCGATAACTTCATCACACCCCTTTTCACCTGCTGCGCTGATGCTGAGGCAACAATGGATAATTTTCAGAAAGAGATCGACGAAAGAGCGAATCTCGCGCTATCGAACAAATTTGAGCTGCTGCTGTTTCGCCTGGGCTCTGACCAGTTAAAAGGTAAATCAGAGCTGTTTGGTATCAACGTATTTAAATTGCGTGAAATTGTACCGATGCCGCCGATTACCAAAGCAGCAGGCATGCGTTCACCGTTGCTCGGCATGGCCAGCATTCGTGGGCAGTTTATTCCGGTGATTGATTTACCTGCCGTAGCAGGTTGTATTCCAGAAACGGGACTGAATCTGCTGCTGGTGACCGAGTACGCGCGTAACACCCAGGCGTTTGCCGTTGAGTCAGTGGAAAACATCGTGCGCCTTAACTGGAGCCAGGTGCATACCGCGGAAGCCGGGATCGGTGGTCGCAATATCACCAGTATCGCCTGCCTTGATGACGATGAACAAAAAAGCAATCTGGCTATGGTGCTGGATGTTGAGCAAATTCTGTATGACATCATCCCCTCGGTGCGCGGCGTTGAGCCTGAAGCGCCTAAAGAGCGTCAGTTCAAAATGAAGCCGGGTTCGGTGGCGATTGTGGCAGAAGATTCTAAAGTTGCCCGTCAGTTGCTGGAGCAGGGCCTGAAGAGCATGGGCATTCCTGCCATCATGTGTAATACCGGCCTTGAAGCATGGGAAAAAATTAAAGAGATGCACCAGCAGGCTCAGGCGCAGGGCGAATCCATCCATGACAAGATTGCGTTGGTGTTAACCGATCTGGAAATGCCGGAGATGGACGGCTTTACGCTGACACGTAACATCAAGCGCGATACGACACTGCGCCATATTCCGGTGGTGATCCACTCATCACTTTCTGGCAGCGCGAACGAAGATCACGTGCGCAAAGTGGGTGCCGATGGTTATGTCGCTAAGTTTGAACTGAATGAGCTGTCTGACGTGATTTTTAAAGCAATGGAAGCCGCGAGCTAAGACGTAACGGGCAGCTTACCCCTGCCCAGTGAGGCTTGATATCCACCACTTGAGAATATAAATATGCATAGTGAAGCGCTACCCGTTGCTCGTAAGCCCTTGTTTCGCGGGCGTGCACGTCAGTTGAGTTGGATTGCGGCTGTTGTTTTTTGTCTGCTGTTTTGGGGCGGCGTTCTTGCCCTGATGGTTTAGTAAATAGCAGCGGGAAAGGGGTCAGAAGGGAAATAAAAAAGGCTGCCAATGGCAGCCTCTTATTACGGTAAATGCAACAACGCTATAGAGCTCTTTAGCCTTTTCAGAGTGCCTGTGGCTGACTCTGAGCTGCAATCCTGGTCGTGTTGATTTGAACAACGATCGTTTTGCAAAAAATGCATTTCGCTCCATGCGGGTTGGCTCTTGTCACATCGAAATGTGATTTTCTGTACTGCGAGCCACTACAGTGAGGACATTTAAAACTCGTAATTTTCAGTCCTTAGAGACCAACAACGTTCGCAGCAGCTGGGCCTTTGGCACCATTTTCTACTGTAAACTCAACTTGTTGACCTTCATCTAATGAACGGAAATCTGTGCCCTGGATTGCAGAGAAATGTACGAATACATCTTTGCTGCCGTCCTGAGGAGAGATGAAACCGAAGCCTTTCTCTGCGTTGAACCATTTAACGGTACCGCGGATTTTGTTAGACATGTTTAATTCCTTAATAATAGAGCCTTCCGGCGTAATGGCCTGAGAACAGATTTTAATCAGAACGTAAGAGAAGACTCAAAAAGAAGGAATGTCTCGCGACAGGCTTAGAGATGAGAACTGCTTTGGTTACTTACTTTGATAGTGTCTGTTAATCAAACCGACGATTCATTAGGTCATATCCTGCTGATGCATGCAAGGCTTATTTTAAAAAAATGAAGGCGGGCCAGACGAGCCCCGCGTGCGGGAATCTGACCCAATCGTCTGTTACTGTCTGCTGTTACTGTTTGCGGAGATGAACCTGGTGCCCCTGTTCACCGGCGGCGAGATCGTCACGCAAAGTCAGAGACGGTATCGTGTAATCGCCGTCGTTTTGCCGATAATAGGCAACAGGTTCGGTCACAAACAGATTATCCAGCCGCTCGCCAAGTTCTGCACACACTGCTGCAAAGCGCGCGCTGTCGGTGCGGCCGGTGCGATAAAGCGTGAAAGGCGGCAGGACGTCAAAACCGGGATAAAACAAGATGCCGTGCTGAATAGGGAACAGGATGTCATCAATATGGCCGTTGATGCCGCGTGGGCTGTAGTGGGACTCCCATCCGCCCATCGTGACAACCAGCATCGCACGCTTCCCTGCCAGCGTACCTTCGCCATAGCGGTCGCCCCAGTGCGTATCTGAGTGCTCCCCCACGCCATAGGCAAAGCCGCAGGCGTAAACACGATCAATCCAGCCTTTCATGATTGCCGGCATGGAAAACCACCAGAGCGGAAACTGTAAAATTACCGCATCGGCCCACAACAGTTTTTCCTGTTCCTGCACAATATCTTCACTCTGGAAGCCGCCTTCAAAAGCCTGGGTGGATTCAAAAGAGGGATCAAACCGTTCGGCATTCTGGCGATGCTGCGTATCAGCGGGCGATACGCGCGCCTCCCAGTTCATGGCATAGAGATCGGAAACGCGCACCTGATGGCCCAACTGCTCCAGGTGGCTGACGGAGAAACGCGCCAGCGCGCCGTTAAGGGAATTGGGTTCGGGATGGGCAACAACGATTAACACATTCATAAAATCACCTGCTTTGATGGGAATCTGAGATGTAGCCTGCATCCGAATGTGCTATCAGTAAAAGTAAATGTATGGATATTCACTATAGGCAAGACTGATACCATGAAACCCGATCTCAACCTGTTAATGACCCTGAATGTGCTGTTACAGGAAAACAGCGTGAGCCGGACCGCGCAGCGGCTTAATCTTTCTCAGCCTTCTGTCAGTGCCCGGCTTGAGCGCCTGCGTGAGTGGTTTAACGATCCCTTGCTGATTCCGGTATCTCACGGCATGCGCCCCACCGCGCGCGCCGAGGCGTTACGCCTTTCGCTGGCGCAACTGAGCGGCATGATCGATGAGGTGGTTGCTGCGCCAGGCCCGTTTATCCCTGCCGACGCCGTTCAGGAGTGGCGCGTAGCGGCCACCGATTACGGTGCCCAGACGGCACTGGTTCCCCTGATGGCTGCATTACGTCAGGACGCACCCGGTACCCGGCTTGCCATTCTGGATATGAAACCCGCGTTGATCGCGCAGCAGTTGGAAAAAGGCACGGTCGATCTGGTGCTCCATTTGCGTGACGGCGTGCCAGACGGGCTGCATATCCGCCCGCTGTTTCAGGAGCGCTATGTTGTAGCAGGACGTCAGGGTCATCCCGCCCTGCATCCTGATATCACCGCCGAAGCGCTCTGCGCGTTGGAGCATGTAGTGGTATCGCCCGACGGCGGCGGCTTTCGCGGGGTGACGGATAGCGTGCTGGAAGCCAGAGGGTTGAGCCGAAAAGTGGTGCTCTCTGTGCCCCACTTTCTGTTGATGGGCAGCGTGCTAAGCACCAGCGATTTGGTGGCGTTGATGCCAGAGAGAGTGGCGGCGATGATGCCGGGATTGATGATCGTGCTACCGCCGATGGCGATTCCGGGCTTTGAGCTGGTGATGCTGTGGCATGAGCGATCGCACCGGGATTTGGGGCATAGGTGGCTGAGGGAGCGGGTGGTGGGGAGGTTTTAAAAGCATGTCTGTATAATGAGGAGTTTCTGAGTTAGTGCTGAATCTACGTAATGTTGAACTTTTAACAACGATTCCGCTTTGGCATTATTCCGCATTCCGTGAAAGAGTACATTAAAAATATCACAGATCGCTCGATTCGGGTGGTTGAGACAATAATTTCCCTTGTATTTAGCCAATTTGTGTTAATGCAAGTCTACTCTTTTTACACTTTCCTTTTTACAATTTTTGCAGGAGCATACAAACTCGATTTTTTTAAAAGACTAAAGCTAGTCCATTTCCCCGTAAAGCATAGAGGCAAAATGATTGATTAGCGCGTCCGATATAATGCTGAGTGAGTTGATATTCCTCGCGTGGAAGCCCCCATCCACCGTAATATTATGCCTTGAATTACTTTATTCATTACTCATGCCTTCTAAATAAAAACCCTTAAATTATAACCACTTAACTCCTTATTTGATGATATTCCTACAAAAGCCAACCTCAACTCACCAAGTTGTTAAGCACTCTAGAGCGTAAGCAGTATTCATTAAGTATTTAGTCACCTTCATCAAGAAACCCGTAGCCTAAGCTTCAGAAAAAAATCATAAGATGGCTTAAGGCCTCATCCATTCAATAAAAATCGACAGCACCCATATTAATAAAACCCACTAATGAAAAAATCAACCAACATGGTGAGTGATCAGATCAACATTGTACTCTTTTAATGCTGCCTGAAATTTAGATAAAAAATCATCAACTTCTTTCGGTGGTAAAAACTTAAAAAAAACCTGAATACAGAATTTACTTTTCCCACATGCAGCGGGGAATAACTCTATCATTTGCCCACTAAGAATGAAGTTTAAATAAGCATTTACTTTATCTTGAAGCAAAAGTAAATGCTCATTAACATCATCCCCCCATGATAAATGATCTGTAATACCCAAAAGTACAAGCTCATCATCTTCATTCGATGTGTTGATAAAGTCGATCTTATTTATTTCTTCAATTGACATAGCTACTCCCGTTTACTTTCTGGCCTAATAATTATCACCTGAGTTGGAGGGATTTTAGTGCCTCCCTCAAAGCCGGGTTTGCCTGCCCCCACTATAATGCCACCATTTTTCTCTAGGTCAGGATAACCGATCTTTTGATTCTGTGTTAATGGTGCAGTTGATGAAGATTTACATTCGATGCAAGAAAGCCCACCATTCCCATCCCTCGTCATAATATCAACCCTGACGTTTGTGCCACTGCCTGTTTTGATTGTAATCTCACGTGCCGATTCTGGTTGTCCCTTTGAGTATTTATTATACATTTCATCTTCGAATGATTTGCCCTGCTCATAATTATTACGTATTTGATTAGATGCGTTGGGTGATTCAACTGATGCTTTCGTCTTTCCGTCAAAGACATAATACCCACCACTATTGCTATAAATAGTATTCCCATTTGAATCTGACTTACCAGTACTTGTGTAAACTCCGCCTTTCGGTCCGACAATTTGACCAGACGAAGTAGGACTGTAGCCTGCAGGCAAACTATCGGTTTTTATGGGAACTGCTACTCCAAAAGCATAAGTAAGAGGATGTCCCTGCTCGTCTCGTTTAGGCTCAAGCCCCGGGGTAAGAGTGAAAACATGAATTGGCCTATCACCCATTTCTTTTTCATGTTCTTCATTCTTATCCCCGAATAAATAGCTATCAATTGATCCAAGAGCGTTATTCTCAGCCGCATTTTTCCCCGCCTGAGCGCCCGCTATTGCTCCTGATGCACTGCCGTTTGCCAGACCGCCAGCAAGCCCCGCGGCCAGCGTTCCGAGTGCGCTGATAGTTTGCTTCTGCTCTTCACTCAAATCTTTCCGCGCGATACCCGGATACATCTCCTGAGCTATAAATTCGCCCAGCGCTGCCCCACTGGCACCGGACAGCGCGCTATTGCCTTGAGCCTGTGCAATGACGGCGCCCACAACCGCATGCGCCATCAGATTTGCTGCGGTATTCACCACTTCCTTGCCGTCAGGGCCTGTTGTGGTGGTATTTTTGTGGATCAGTTCGGCGAGGTAAGGGGCGGATGCGCCAGCCAGTGCCGCTTTAAAATCTCCGCCAGCCAGTCCCTGCACTGCTGCGGTGGCCGCCTGAATCCCCTGCTGTAATGAACTTCCGGTACCTGAGTCAGCGATTGCTTTTTTGTACTTAGGTGTCGCTTTAAGGCTCTCAATATAGGCATTACGTACTTTTTCAGACGCGCCTTCAGGTGCGGGGCCTTTTACCTTCTGGGCTTCCTTCAGCGCACCAATCTCGCCCTGTGTACGAGCAATATCCGCCACCTGGCTGCCAATCTCGCCAATCATCTGCGCGGTTTGCAGTCGCTGCTGTTCTTTCTCTTTGTTAAAGATCGGGCTGATGCTGTCGTTGGCATGTGCCGTGTCACGACTCAGCGTGGCGGTATCCTGCTTCTGGTTAGCCTGATCGCGCACCACTATCGTACCGTTAGCCACAGCTGACTGGGTAGTCCCTTCAGCATGGCCTTTATCGCCTGCACCTGCCAGCATGGTGTTTGCCATATTACCGGCAAACTGACCGCCCAAGCTGGCACCTGAACTCATGCCTATACCCTGGTGCTCGGTTTTGTAGTCGGCCTCGTTACGCAGATCGGTAAAGCCCAGTGTACCGGTATCCAGACGGTTTTTATCCGCATCGGCCTGACTGGCGATGACCGCACCGTTAAGCTGTGTATGGTTGCCCACCGTGACATCAAAGCCGCCATTGCCAGCATAAAGACCGCTTTGCTCCTTCACGCTGTCGAAATTGCTGTGCATCTTGTCCTGGCTGGCGTTGATATACCCGGACCCGGTCATGGAGCCAAAGGTAAAGCTGCCGCCTGCACCAAAACTGGACTGCTTCGAGTCGTATTTGTCGCTATCCTGCAGGCTGGTAATGGTCAGATCGCGGCCCACATCCGCCTTCACGCTGTTGCCATTGACCTGAGCGCCACTCAATGTGGTATCGCGACCGCTGCTGATGGCAACCTTGCCGCCGCTGTCCAGGGTCGTTTCGCTCCAGACCGTGCCGTTGCCTTTCTCATTGCCCTTAGCACCATTGACGCTGGCAAAAACGCTTAATCCCGCACTGCCTGCCCCAACGCCGAAGCTGACACCAATGCCGCCCCCGCTGCTGCTGTTTTTACCTGTGGTTTGCTGGGTGTTTGCCGCACCGGTTAGGGTGATGTCGTTTGCCGCCTGTAACGTCGTATCGCCGCCTGCTTTCAGCTGACTACCAGAAATCACCAGATTGCCGCTATCTGGCCCCTGGCCTTTGCCCGTGGCATTGATACTCAGATTACGGCCTGCATTGATCGTTGAGCCGTTAACCGTGTCTGACTGCTGATGCTGCTCCGATTTCGACTGCTGGGTAGAAAGTGAAATACTGATGCCGATGCCGTTATTAGGATCACCCTGTACCTGAGCAAGCTGACTGGCCTGATTCGCCTGCACGCCAGACAAGACCGCCTTGGTTGCCTGAAGCGCGGCCAAACGACCATCGCTCTGCTGTTTGGCTGACTGCGCCGCAGCGACTGCACTGTTCACGGCTTCCGCTACCGCACCAGACAGCGCCAGCGTTAAACCACTGGTACGTTGCTCTGTTCTTTCATCGTGAGTACGCAGATCGTGTCCTGGTGTAACAGTAACGCTATCACCCTGGAGCGCCATATTACCGCCCGCCACCAAATCGGCACCGTTAACCTGCAACTGCTTGCCAGCGGTAATTGAAACATTCCCTTTAGTGCTGCCGACGGTACTGATGCTCTGGCTTTGCGTTGTCCCTTTATCGCGCATCTCCTGCAGTGATTTACTGCTACCGATGCTGATACCAATGCCGCCCGTTCCCATCAGGCCGCTCTTTTTCGTTTCCGAAAAACGCCAGGTGGAATCGGTATTAGTTGCGGCAGCAATATCGACATTGTTACCGGCATCCAGTACCACATTGGCATCACCAACGACCTGAGAACCTTTTACCAGCAGGTCATTACCTGCTTTAACGGAGACATTGTTGCCGCTCAGCAAGGTGCCTTTTTCATTCGTCGCACTGTCTTCCTGAATGGTGTGCGTGGTCTTTTTACTCAGGAAGCCTTTTTTAGTTTTGGTTTCTTCTTTGTAGTAATAATCGCTTTCGGTCGCGGTATTCAGGTTAACGTCGCGCCCGGCCTGGAGGGCGATATCCTGCTTTGCCGTCACATCGGTTGCTTCGGTATTGATATCGCGACCGGCTGCCAGAGAGGTACTGCCGCCGCTGGCGATCTCGGTGCCCTGCTGACGCACGGTTTCACTGATAACAGTTTTCTTGTCGCTTCTCTCGCTGTAACCGGAACCGGTGGCTTCGGCATTCAGGTTGATATCACGGCCCGCTTTCAGCGCGGCGTTGCCGGTAGCGGCGATGGCGGCGGCCTGACTGTTGATATCCTGACCCGCAGCCAGGCTGAGATTACCGCCGCTGCTGACAGAGGTGCGATCCAGACTGGTGGAATGGGATTCTTGGTTACCGCGCCTATTGCTCTGGCTATTAACAGCACTATTAAGATTGAGATCGTTGCCTGCTGCCAGCAGAGCGTCATTTGCAACATTAAGATTACTGGCCGTCACATTCAAATCATGGCCTGACTGAATTGCCAGATTATGACCCGCTGAAATCTGGCTGGCCGTGTTGGTAACGTTTTGATTACCACTATTCTGGTAGTCAAAGGCTGATGTAACTTGCTCCCCTTTAATGGCAATATCGTGCCAGGCATTGACTAGCAGATCACCACCAGCGTTGAGATTGGCACCTATAATATTAATATCGTGACCAGATTTAAGACTAAGGCTATCCAGCGATGCGATAGTTGCGGAAGGACCAATGAAAGTCTGGCTTGCTGAAGTGATATTTTTCTTATCGCCAGGAATATTGGATTGCCATAACGTTGTCGACGTCGTGTTATTGATATCGCCATTTATACTCTCAAGTGAGACCTTTTTTCCACTGATATTCGAACTGACGTTGTTAATATTATTTATCGCTGTTAGTTGTAAGTTTTCACCAGCATAAAGCATGCCGGCATTGAGATTATTTATACTATTCTGGCTGTTAACACTCAGATTATTTTTAGCAGTGATAGTGCTGCCACTATTAGTAATATCACCGCCGGAAAGCGCCACATTGTTACCTGCAATCACGCTGCCGTCATGCATTTCCACATCTTTGGATGATAAATAGACTTTCGGCACCATTACCGTCTCGCCATTTATCGTCGTGGCTTCCCACCAGACCATACTTTTATCAAGCGAGGCTACCTGCTGCGCAGACAATGACACACCAAACTGTAATCCCAGCGCACGCTGTGCAGATGCTGCGTTATCCATTAAATAGCGCATCTGATCCAGTTCAGAACCAATACCATTCAGATAACGACTGCCGGTCTGGTTTAACACCACATTACTGACATAGCGCGTATCAAAGGCCGCATCACCAAGGAAACGGTAATCATAGTTTGGCTTGAGGCTCAGCCGATCAAGCAGATAAGACGACCCCAGGAATGTGGTTTTATCGGTATAAAGCTGACGGCTTTCCTGCGGTGCCTGTCCCGGTTGTCTGCCAAGCAGCGCGTTAAGATCGCCAAACAGGCTGTTATCCAGTTGTCCCAGACCGTTAAGTTTCGGATTGAGAGTGATTAAATAGGGACTTTTACTGTTACCAAAAACAAAATAGCCATTATCGCCAGACGGAATCGGATAAGCGCTGGTGTCCACACTGGCTGGCTTATAACTGCGCAGATTTGCTGTGCTGACTGAAGGATCGGAAATCAGTCTACCTGACTGACTTAAATCGGCACGACCAAAGCTATCCGATGCATGAGTAACAAGTGAGGCCTTATCAGGTGCGCTGCTATCCAGTGAACTATTACCATTGACCTGCTGCAAGGCGCCCTGAAGCTGATCGCGCCACTGCGGCGAATTTACCGCGACCTTATCGGTTCCACCGATCTGCTGACGCTGTTGCGTGCCGACCCCGCTTAATGCAGACAAACCTTGCAGATGAGGTGCCGATAATGTGTTGCCAGTTCTGCCTGCGTTTGGTGTTAAGGCTGTATTACTAATATTACCGCTAAAATTTGCGGATATATTACCTCCAGCCTGAATAACTGAACGTAAAGCCTCACCGCTCAAGGTAGTTTCTTGTTCAGGTGCTGAAGAAAGATTATAAACAACTTTACTGATTTCGGATCCACTCATACACCCACAATATGAAGAATATTTGGGAAGCGCCTCAGAGCCAATAGGACCATTATATTTATAAGTGAGATATGTTTTTTGTACTCCATTAAACCACGATTGATTATTTAATGTATTTCCACTCAGTGTAATAGCGCCATTAGCCAGAATGAAGCTTGCTAAGTTATTAGCCTGACCAGCAAAAACATCCAAATTATTGCCCGAGGAAATTCTTGCAATACCACCGTCTGCATTAGCTGTTAAAGTAGTAGTTTCAGTTAGAAATCGTTTCACTGCCCCCTTAAGATTAGGTGCGGAATAGATATATGTGGTTTCAGAACCATTACCTTTACCTTCGCTTCCACCATGACGTATTGTCTTAGTGTAATAACCAATTTCGTCAGTTGGGAGCTGTCCGAGGTAATAAGAAAAAGATGCTTGTCCAACTTCCTTGGGTAATCCTGATGTTTTTTGTGTACTTTGATCAACTCTTAAGCCATCACGTTGGTTAAGAAGGTTACCCGTTCGGATTGTAATATCCCCACCCTGCGTCTCAATCGTCCCAGAGGTGTTGATCACTTCCCCGTTGGCATTGCCCGCGCCATCGCGCTGCATCCACAGGCTGTTGCCCGCCAGGATATCGCCGCGCTGGTTACGGATGCTGTTGGCAAATAAATAGAGATTCTGCCCGGCGTAGAGTAGAGCCGTGTTGACCAGGCTGCCCGGCGTGCTGATGGTCAGGTTGCCGAGCGTGCCGGTAAAACCGTCCAGGGTAACATCGCTGCGGCTGTTCAGGGTGACGTTGCCGCCGCCCTGCAGCGTGCCAGCACCGTTCATGGCAATACGGTTGCCTGTCAGGCTGCTGTCAGCGCCGCCGGTGGTGATCTGACCGTTGTTGTTGAGGTCGCCGCCCGCATTGAGCGTCACGCCCTGGCCCTGCATTGTACTCTGGTTTTCCAGCGAGCCGTTGCTGTTAAGCGTCAGCCGGTTGCCTGCCGCCAGCGTGTTATGACTGACGAAGCTGTTCGCCAGATTCAGCACCGCATCGCCCAGCGCCACAACCTGACCGAACTGATCAAAACCGTTACTCAACAGCGTCAAACCACCGCCGCTGAACAGCCGTCCCGAACCGGCCAGGTTAACCTGCGCCGCATTTACGTTCAGTTGTCCGGTGCCAAGTACGGTGCCGCTGTTACTGAGGTTCTGATAGTTAACGGCCAGGTTGCCGCCCTGCGCCATGCCCTGGTTCTGGAAATAAGTGCCGTTCAGGGTACCCTGTTGATCGGCAAGTAGCGTACCGTTATTGGTCAAGCCGGACGCGTTCAGCGTGAGCTGTCCGGCCTGCAGCCAGCCATTATTCACCAGTTGCGGTGTGGTAAAGGTCAACGCGCCGCCAGCCAGTAATCTGCCATTGTTGGTCGCAGAGTTGGTGGCATTTACGGTGCCGCTGGCCCCCTGAATGAGACCATAGTTATAGAGATCCGGCGTGGTCAGCGTCAGCGCGTTCTGAGAAACAAGGGTGCCATTTGCGGCATTGGTGAGATGCCCGGCGGCGCTGAGCAGCAGGTTATTGTCACCCTGCAGGCGGCCCGCGTTATCTAACGCACCGGTGTTAATCTGAAGATCGCTCCCCTGAATACGGCCCAGATTATTCAGCGATGCCGACTGCAGGCTGATTTTTCCGGCACTAAGCAGGTTCTTATCCTGCTGCTGTGTCAGCGCGCCGTTGAGCTGCACGCTAAGGCTGTCCGCGCCGGTAATTTCCCCGTTATTATTTAGCGTGTCGCCTTTCAGGGTGAGGTTTTTAGCCACCCATTGACCCTGATTCGCCAGCGTCAGCGCCTGTAAGGCAGCTGTGCCGTTGGCAGAGATCTTGCTGCCTGCGGCGGCATCCAGCCTGTCGCTCAGGGTAAGTTGCAGGCCATCGGCACTTTGAATCGCTCCACCGTTGGCCAGTTTTGCCGCATTCAGCAGGATCTGTTGCCCCTGCCACGATCCGTTGTTGGTGACGTTATCGGCCGTAATCGTTAACGCGCCCTGCGTGAGAAGCTGTCCTCCCGCGTTATTCACAAGTTCACGCGTCGGCGCGCTCTGCGCCAGCAGCATTCTGAAACGCTGGGGGGCCGGTCCAAGCGTCAGGGATTTCAGACCAATAAGGTTGCCCTGGTTGGTCACGCTGGCTGGGGTAACCGACAGCGTATCGCCCTGAATGGCGCCACTGTTGTTCAGCGAACCGCCGCTAAGCGTCATGGCTTTTTCGGCGAGGACAGAGCCGGTATTCACCAGATGTTGCGCACTGAGTTGCGCACTGCCCTGACTGAGAAGTGATCCCCCGTTATTAAGATCGTTATCAATTGTGGCGGTGAGATCGCCGGTGCTCAGCAGCGATCCCTGGTTTTGCCAGCTGCCGGCAGTGATCTGGGCATTACCACCCTGCAGGGTGCCGGCCGTGCTTAATGTTGCCGCGCCCAGCAGCAGATCGCCGCCACTTAACGCTCTGCCTGTTGAAGACTGGGTGAGATCGCCGGTGCTGAGCGCATCCAGGGAGGTGGTGCCCTGCCACAGGCCGCTGTTGCTGAGCGACCCGGCACGCAGCGTCAGGCCGCTTGCCATGATTTTGCCGCTGTTAAGCAGGCTGCCGGCATTCAGGCTGGCGTTACCGCCCGTAATCAGGTTGCCGCTGTTATCCAGCAGCCCGGTAGTTTGCCCTTCCAGTGTGCCGGTGCCGTTAACGGTGCCAGTGTTTTTTAAGGTACCGAAGCGGTAACTGAGCTGGCTGCCCTGCCAGGTTCCTGCGTTGCGGGCGTCCGTACCCTGTAACGTCAGCGCGCCACCGGTAATCAGTTGGCCGCTCGCAAGGTTATCCAGCTGACGGAACCCTGCCGTCAGCGCATTATCGCCCTGTAACAGCCCCTGGTTTTGTAATGTATCGCCCGTTATCTGTAATTGCTGCCCTGCAACGATACCGGCATTAGTCAGTGACTGCGCCTGTACCTGCGCCAGCTGACGCGCCAGCAGCTTGCCGTTTACGCCATTATTCAGCGTGCCGGTCAGCGCGGTATTCAACGCGTCCGCATTCACCTGGCCGTTGTTCGTAAAATCACTGCCGTTGATGCTGAAGGTGCCAGCCACCTGTAACAACCCATCATTCACCAACTGGACAGGTGCCAGGCTCAGTCCGCTGCCGCTGACAAGCCGACCGTTCGCCAGGTTAGCCATCTGATCACTGGTGATAGCCAGAGCACTGTTGCCCTGTAGCAGACCAGCATTACTGAGCAGCGGTGCCTGAACCGTTAACTGATCGGCAGCAAGCGTGCCCGCATTGGTTACTTTGCCAGCCTGCAGGTTCATTGCCTGCTGGGCCGTCAGGGTGCCACCGTTGTTAAGCTCCCCGGCCACAGAGGCGGTGATATTTTTTGTGGCCTGCGCACTACCGCTGTTTTGCCAGCGTTGGGCAGTGACAGCAAGATTATCGCCCTGCAGCTGTCCCTGGTTATCCAGAGAGGATGCCGTAATGTCAGCATTACCCGCCGTCTGCAACTGCCCTGCGGTCTGATTGCTCAGGCTGCTGCCCTTCAGCGTCAGCGCCGTGTCGCCCTGAATCAGGCCGCTGTTGATCAAATCCCCCTGGAAGGCCAGCACTTTTGCCACCAGCCAGCCGCTGTTATCGGTTGTGTCACCCTGCAGCGTGACGCTTTGCTGACCCAGTATCTTTCCGCTGTTGGTAAGGGTTTTCGCCTTCAGCGAGGCATCGCCTGCGCTAAGCGCATTACCGCTGTTTTGCCAGTTGCCCGCCGTCAGAGCCAGTTTATCTGCCTGAATTAATCCCGCGTTATTCAGGTTGTTGCCGTTAAGCGTCAGCTGCCCTGAGGTCAGAAGCTCGCCGCCCTGGCGGTTATTCATCGTGTCCGCATTCAGGTTCAGGCTGCTGGCGCCCTGAATTCTGCCTGCGTTATTTAACGTAGCGGCCGTGAGCTCAGACTGATTCGCGGCAATCTGCCCACCGTTAGTAAGCTGGTCGTTTGTCAGTTGCAGTGAGCCTGTCGCCAGCAGTTTGCCATCTGTGAGGTTGGTCAGTTGACCGTTGTCAGAATGAAGCGTGCTGGCGTTGATTTCGCCATCGTTGACAAGACTGTTGCCGCTCAGGTGCAGTGCACCCTCCGTGCTCAGCAGCCCGCTGTTGCTGAAGTCAGGCAGGTTGAGTACCAAATCCCCGGCCGTCGCAATACTGCCCTTTTTTAAGTTAGTCAGATGCTGGCTTAATAACGTCAGATTCTGCGTACCCTGCAACAGACCGCTGTTGGTGATAGCGTCGCTGTTGAGGACCAACTGTGGTGCCGTCAGCGAACCGCTGTTGTTTACTGATGCGGCTCCCGCCTGCAACTGTTTTTTTGCCACCAGGGCACCGGTGTTTATCAGCGTACCGGCGGCAGTGAGGTTAATATCCTTACCGCTGCCCGTTCCTGTATTACTCAGGTTTGCGGCGGTGGCCTGTAACTCACCGTTTGCCACCAGAGAACCCTGGTTATTCAGCGCGCCTGACGCGTTGAGTACAATGCTATCGCCGCTGCTTTTCCCTGCGTGCGTCAGGTCCGTTCCCGCAATTTGCAGTTGTTGCCTTGCCGCCTGCGCTCCCTCCAGCGCGATCTGTCCTGCCCGCAGGTCAATGTTTTGCCCCTGTAAATGCGCCGTCGTTCCGGTATGTAAACTGCTGCTTGTTGATGTCAGCGCGCCGTCGGCGTTGACGTCACCGTTGATATCAACCTGCTTATTTACCTGAAGCGCAATATCACCCTGACTGGCAGTTGAAGCACCGGCTGCGCTGCTCAGATTGTTGCTGCGGATTGCCAGGCCCGAGCGCCCGGACAGGCTACCATCCTGAAACAGATCGCCCGTTGACAGGGTTAACGCAGCATCACTCAACAAACTGGCGCCCTGCCCATTGCTTATGCGATCGCGAAAAGTTAAAACGCCGTCGCCCGTTGCCCCAAGCGTACCCAGTTGATCCAGCGAATTGCCGTTCAGGGTCAGTAAACCAGCGCTCTGAAAAGTCCCGCTGTTACGTAAGGCACCACTTTTTATGTCAACACCGCTTCCCTGCAATGTGCCCCTGTTGTCAAAACTGTTGCTGACAGCATTCAACTGTCCTTTAGCAATGAGCGTCCCGCTGTTTTCCAGCGTGAAGCCATCCAGCGTAATAGCATCACCACTCTGCAAAGTCCCGCCGTTGTTCAGGCTCTGACTTTTAATCCTGACGTCATTGCCCTGCAGAATGCCCTGGTTTGCGAACTGGTTGCCGACCGCAGTGAACTGCCCCTTAGCTAACAGCCCGCCGGTGTTACTGACACTATAGGCATTCAGAGAAAGGCTATTTCCCGCTGTTAACTGTCCGGCATTATCAAACTGACCGGCCGGGTCCAGGCTTAAGCCGCCGGTGAAGTCTGGCTGCGCGTTGAACGAGATGTTATTTGTGGCATTGAGCGCACTGCCGCTGTCCAGCGACAGGCTGGTCGCGGCAAGGTTGATGCTGTCACCAGCCATTATCTTGCCGCCGCTGATTTGCAGGCGATTGCCGCCCTGCAATGAAACAGCACCATCGCTTCCCAGGCTCCCGTTATTCAGACTGATACCGTTTTGTGCGGTTATCGTCGCCGGGCCAGACGCTTTGTGTTCGCCGCTCAGCTCAACGCTTTGCGCACTGGCGGTTAACGCCCCGCTGCTGAGGCTGTTATGCACCGCCAGTTTCCCGTTCGCGTCCAGAGTGATATCGCCCTGTCTGGCGAGTAAGTTACCCAGATTGACGCCAACGCCTTTTTCGCTCGACACCAGATGAATGCGGTTGGCGTACATGCCGCCCAGCGCACTGGTATCAACCGCCACGCCGGGTGCAGGGCCTTCTCCGCTAATGGGCGTTACCGATCCATCCTGTCCGACGCGGTTTGCTCCCAGCGTCACGGTGAGATCTTTGGCGTGGATACCGGCATTAATTTCCGTTGCGCGCGCCACAATCGACACGGCATCGGCTTTACTGCCGTCCAGTCCCTGGCCCTCAATGGTAATGGTGCCTTTACTGACCTCCAGCGCGGCCAGGTTGCCGTTGGCATCAAACTGCGGTTTACCGGTGGTCAGCGTCACGTTCGGCGTATTGATAAAGCCACAGCCGTTACAGGTAATGCCGTAGGGGTTAGCCACCATGACATTGGCAGCTTTACCGGCCACTTCGGTATAGCCCTGCAGCTGTGAACGATTAGCGCCCACCACTTCGTTGATAATGGCGTGCGCTTCCTGACCGGCTTTGAGGTTGGGGTTATTCTGGATCAGGCCGCCGAGCTGAGTCTGCGTGAGCTGGCCCGTGGCGTTATTGAGGATAAGCCCCTGTTGCCCGACGTTATATTGATCGTACTGGTTATGAGAAATGCCCGCCTGATTCGGCGTCGCAATATTGACCACAGGCACGCCATTGCCTGCAGTGTCCATCTTTGTCCCCGGCGTGACCGGTGTGATTTCTGCGGCCATTACTGGCAGCATCGGTTGCACCGCCACCAGATAGCAGATGAGATAGCTGAGCGCGCGACGGGCAAGGGAAACAGGCTGACGATCGTCCATAATCAGTTCCTCTTTTTAGAAAACCAGCCCGACGCGGGCGTAGATGCTGACGTGATCCGGCTGTAAATAACCGGGATAGCTGAGCGGAATGCCGACGGTATACTGGGTGTAAAAATGTTGATTGCGGGTGCCAAGTCCCACGGCACCGCCCCAGAGCGTGCCGGTAAACTGTTGGTTTTGCGGATCGCTTCTCAGCCAGCCGCCGTCCACCGCAGCCAGTGCCGTGACGTCACCCAGCCCCGGCAAGGTGAACAGGCTGTAATCCAGCTCATTACGTAAATAGCCGCCGACATCGCCCGACAGGTATTGCTCTTTAAAACCGCGCACTGAACTGTCACCGCCCAGCGTGAGTCGTTCACTGCCGTAGAGCGTGTCGGGCGACCACTGTCCGTACAGGCTGCTTAGCCACCACAGTTTGTTGGTCAGGGGTTTTTGATAGCTGGCGCTGATGCTCCACTTACGAAACTCTGCTTTCGGCAGGTTACCGTTTTTGCCTTCATCGCTTTCGGCATCAAACCACGGCATGCCGCGGCTAAACGACGGGTTAAGCGTGGCAACGCCACCAGCAATTTTCTGGGTATGGTTCAGGCCAAACTGCAGGCTGGATAATTTGCGGCTGCTGCTCACTAACGGCGCATCATTAAGGTAGTTGTGGCTGGAATAGTGATTCAGCCCAATCTGCACGCCGGTTTTGATATCGCCATTGCGGAACAGTACCCATGAGCCGTTGAGGCGATGCGCAATGTTGTCGCCGTTGCTGAACCATGTGAAATCGTTATTGATAAAATGGCTGTGGTAGTTGCTCCAGCTGTAGCTGTAATCCAGCAGGCCATAGCCATAAGGCACGCTGACGCCGGCCTGCAGGTTTTGCGCATCGCGCCAGTGGCTGAACGCGCTGCTGCGTCCGCCGCTGACAAACCAGCGGTCCGCCAGCCCCAGCAGGTTATTGCCGGTCAGTGACGCGTTAAGCTGGCCCACGCCGGTGCTGCGCTGCCCACTGTTATCGAAACCCAATGTTGCGCTGAGGGGAAATTCAGGTTTTGCTGTGAGATTAACGATGGAATAACCCGGTTTAGGTGATGGCTGAATTTCAATCTGCACGGGCACCGTTCGTACGCGGTTAATCTGCTCCATGCCCTGCTCAATATCGCGCAGGTTAAGGATTTTGCCTTCCAGCCCCGGAAAGACCATGCGCAACAGGCGTGGATGTTTACCGTCCAGAATGATGGTTTCCAGTTTGCCTTCCAGCACGGGAATAATAAGCTGGCCGGAAGTCAGGTCCTGTTCTGTTAAAAAGGCGCGGCTGGTAATATAGCCTCTTTGCATATACCAGTCGGATATGGCATGTACCAGGTTATTAATTTGCGTTAAATTCAGGCAACGATTGACGTAAGCAGACGTCAGCGACTGTTGCTGGCTGGCGGAAAGGAGCGTGGCGTTGCGAATGACGATCTGGTGAACGGTAAAGCAGCGGCCTGCCGCATCAGAATGGGGTGCCGGTGCAATATGAGGCGACATCGCCTGCCAGAGTGCATCGCGCTGCTGCTGATCCTGTTGCAGGCGTTGCTGCTGCTGAGTCTGAATAAAATCGCGATCGCCCGGCGTCAGTGGCGCAGCCAGTGCACCTGCCGTGATGAGCACCGCGCTCAACGCCAGCCACTTCCCTGTTTTTATTCTCATAGGTACGCCCAATGAAAAGAAATGTAAGTTTTTTGTAAAGCAGTGAAAGCATAATATCACCTAAACTATTAGAAAATTCCGGATAAACTGAAAAGACGACAGGTTTTTAAATATTTAATTTAAAGGACGAATCATATTTACCTTAAGACAAATACCCTCAGAAAAATATTCCCTTAACTAAAATGCCGCCCTCCCTGGTATTCCCCAATAAAAATAAACATGAAATTTACAGGCAACCGCTGCCTGAGATGCATTGATGCAAATACATTTATTTATGTTTTCTGCTTGAAATATCGAGTGATTACTGGCTAAAAATGCGTCAGAACGTAAAGGGATGCGTTGAATTTAAAAGGATGGAAAAAAGAAATCTGACTAAAAATTTGAGTGACAGCCAAATAAAATAAAGCCCCTGAGGCACGCATCAGAGGCAAATAAAAACCGAGCTATAAGCTGCTCACGCGCGGTCCATCGTCATCAATCATTAGCCTGTCCCCCGGCTGAATAATATCCAGTACTGCGCCCTGCTGGCAGATAAAAGCGATCCCGGCCTGCTGAGCAATAATCGCAGCATGAGAAAGCGCACTGCCCTCCCGCAAACAAATGCCTTTTACCTGTCGCGCATCCAGACTGACGACCGCAGAAGGAAAGATGTTGTCGGCAACAATAATCGCCGGGATATCCGGGGTCGGCAGCCTGATATCACTGCCTTTCAGATGGCAAAGGCTACGATACAGGATGTCTTCGATATCAATAAAACGCGCTTGCAGGTAGGCATCGTCCAGTTGCTGGTATTGCTCGCTCAGTTCCATAAGCACCTGATACCACGCAGATTCCGCGCAGCACTGGTCGTTGCGAATGACCTCACAGGCAGCGTCAAACAGGTCGTCATCGTCCAGCAACGTATGGTGGCCTGAGAAAACAGCGGCCACCGAAGAACCATATTTTTTCTCTGCCAGTGTAGCCAGCGCATTCAGGTCGCTGAGCGTAACCGCGATTGCCTGTTGCAGCCGCCGATGCTCATCCCCGACATCGCTGCAGTGATACCTGGCAGGCTGCGCCAGCGGCAAGGGATAAAACACCGCCTTACCCTCGACCTTTTCGATGGCGGAGGCCGATGTTTTTAGTAACATCGACTCGGGATGCTCGCCAAAGTTTTCCGCCGCAAGGGATGCAAACGCCGCCAGGGCGCGTTCGGCATCGGGCCCACTCGCCGACAAGGTGACGGCATCATTACAGCGCACCTGCAGCAAGGCGATTTGATTGATACTGTCTGGTTTAACGCACTGGCCCTGCTTCTCTAATACAAGTTCCGCGTTGAGTCCTGCCAGGGCAGCAACCAGCCGTGAGGCAGGACGAACGTGCAGGCCATGATGATTCTTGATGATGACCGTTACCGAACGGGCATCCGGATCGCGATCCGTTGTGGTCAGTGTGGTGGTGTGCACGGCAGGGATTATGCCCAACTGGGCCTGCTTAGCCTCCAGCGCATGCATGGCAACCTCAATAACCTTGTCGATGTCGGCACCTGCGGCAGCACTGACGGTCGCGGCCAGTGTGCCCTCCACCAGCGGTGCCGCACACAGGCGCACTTTGGCAGCGATGGCAGGATCGAGCAGATCAAGTGCCGTTTCAGCACTTAACAGAGCACTTCCCATATCCATCATCACCAGAACATGATCGGTATCCGCCGCCACAGACTCAATGGCCGCCATGACTTTCAGCGGATCCGTGCCGATGGGATGATCAGGATCGTCAATGCCGGCGGCGACGGCCAGCTTGCACTTATCGCCGGTTAACATTTGCCGGGCCAGCATTTCTACGCCTTCCCCCAACATCGCACTGTGGGACACGATCACCAGGTTTACCATTCGCTTCTCCTTACTCCCGGGCGGCGGCGGCCAGCATTTGCACCATGAACATGACCGAGGTTGCCCCAGGGTCCTGATGACCAATACTGCGCTCGCCCAGATAACTGGCGCGCCCTTTACGGGCCTGCATCGTAATGGTGGACTGGGCGGCTGACTCTGCCTGTTCGCAGGCGGCATCCAGTGCTGCACTCAGCGACACATTCTGCTCACTGGACTGACGCAGTGACTCCACCACGGCGAGCCAGACGTCACACATGGTTTTATCACCCGGCTCAGCTTTGCCGCGGTTGATCACCCCTTCTGCGCCCTCACGTATCATCTGATACAGTTCTTCCAGCGTCAGGCTCTGATGCGCCTGGGTAACCTGAGCCGCACGAATAAAGAACGTACCAAACAGCGGCCCGCTGGCTCCTCCTACGTTTGAGAGCAGCGTCATACCGGTATTTTTGAGAATAAAACCGATGTCTTTATCTTCAATAGAAGGCAGTTTCTCAACAACCTTGCTGAAGCCACGATGCATATTTAAGCCGTGATCGGCATCGCCGATTTCGCGATCCAGGCCGGTAAGAAAATCACTTTCGCGGGTAAAAACCTCGCCACAACGGTAAAGCCAACGCACAATTTGGGAGCGGGTAAGTGACATGTCGAACTCCTTAATGGCCCCAGTTCAGGGCAGGTGTATGAACCGGCGCATCCCACAGCGCCAGAGAATCATCATCCACACTCAGCAGCGTGATGGAAAAGCCCACCATATCCAGTGACGTGCAGTAACTGCCCACCAGGCTCCGTGCGAGAGTGATGCCATGTTCTTCACAGCGTTGCGCCAGGCGGTTATAAACACCATATAGTTCTGACAGCGGCGTCGCGCCCAGGTTATTGACCAGCGCAATGACGTTGTCGCCGCGCGTCAAGGCCTGCTTACTTTGCTGCACCTCTTGCCAGGAGCCGGCGTTTAAATCCCAGTGACGCAATGTGCGGCTGTAGGTGCCATTCTCCAGCAAAGTTTCGAACATCTCATCGACGGTGTTATCCAGCGAAGTAAAGGTGCGGCGATCGATACCGGGTTCACCATGAATCCCCACACCAAACTCCATTTCATTATCCTGGAGTTCAAACGAGCGTTTTCCTGCGGCAGGCACGGTGCAGGCACCCAGTGCGATGCCAATGGAATGACCACAATTGTTGAGTTTTCTCCCCAGCGCAGCGCAGGCCTCAAGTGAATCGCCTCGCTCTGCGGCGGCCCCCACCAGTTTTTCAATCAGCACGGTGTTCGCTACGCCACGCCGTCCCGCCGTATACAGGCTGTCTTTGACGGCAACGTCATCATCCACAACGATCGTCGTCACTTTTACGCCACTTTCATGCAGTAACTCGGTTGCCGTTTCAAAGTTGAGGATGTCGCCAGTGTAATTTTTGATAATCATCAGCACGCCTTCACCGCCGTCAATCTTCATGGCGCACTCAAACATTTTGTCTGGCGTGGGCGAGGTAAAGATTTCGCCGGGACAGGCACCGGACAGCATGCCATGGCCAATAAAACCACAGTGCATTGGTTCATGACCGCTGCCGCCGCCGGAAAGCAGCGCAACCTTGCCTGCCACAGGCGCATCGGCTCGCGTCATACATACCGGGTCCTGATGAAGCGTCAGTTCAGGATGGGCCAGCGCCAATCCTGCAAGTTGTTCACTCAATACATCTTCCACTCGGTTAATCAGCTTTTTCATTATTCATGCTCCGTCGGAGGCGGTGTGCTGTCGTCTGTGCCTGAGGCAAAGACAACCCGATTGTTGGGAAATCCTGACGGCGGTAGGCCGCTCGTCGATGCACTGATTCTCAGGGAGTTCAGGATAAAAAAAATGTCAGCGAGAAGGGTTTCATAACGGAACGATATGATGATTTTTATGTTCCATAATGAAACATCATGCGCGGCTATCGGATAAAAATGAGAGGCAAAGCAGGTAATGATTCCCGTGGTGACAGGCAAATCCTACTGACTAAGCACGATTTTTTGGGCTGGCTATGACATTGGCGTTTTAACCGCACTTATCGCGGTATCGTTTTGCCATTTTAACATTGCCGGGGACGATCCCGATCGCAACATCACTTTTTACCGTGGTTTATTGTTCCAGTATGAAACATGCAGGGCGGCAAGGTGTTCCATATAAGAACGTTGCCCGCAAAACTTTTTCACCCCACCGTCGATCGTAAAGTGAGTAGCGACGTCGGCTATCATCCGGCTTTCATGTTCAGTTAAGCCAGAGAGAGACGCCAGCGTACACCATGCGAACATGTTCTTACTTGAGGGTGAAAGGAATGCCAAAAATTATCCAGTCTCCAGCCAAATATATTCAGGGGCCCAATGCCGCCCTGTCCTTTGGTCAGTATGCAAAGGATCTGGCCGATCGTTTTTTTGTGATTGCAGATGATTTTGTAATGAAACTGGCGGGCGATAAGGTCTTGAGCGGCCTTGCCGACCATGACGTCAGTTGCCATGCAGAGCGCTTCGGCGGGGAATGTTGCCGAACTGAAATCGACCGCCTGATGGCGTTAGCAGAACAGAACGGCTGTCGTGGCGTGATCGGCTTAGGCGGTGGTAAAACGCTGGATACTGCCAAGGCGATTGCCTGGTATCTCAAACTGCCTGTGGTGGTGATTCCCACTATCGCGTCAACCGATGCGCCTACCAGCGCACTGTCTGTGATTTATACCGAAACCGGTGAGTTTGCAGAGTATCTGATCTACCCCAAAAATCCCGATATGGTGGTGATGGATACTACGATCATTGCTAAAGCACCGGTACGCTTACTGGTGGCCGGAATGGGCGATGCCCTGTCGACCTGGTTTGAAGCAAAAGCGTGTTATGACTCTGGCGCAACCAGCATGGCAGGCGGCAAATCCACCGCCGCCGCGTTAAGCTTGGCGCGACTGTGCTATGACACGCTACTGGCCGAGGGCGAAAAGGCACGCTTTGCGGCCCAGGCCGGTGTGGTGACAGAGGCACTGGAACGTATTGTTGAAGCCAATACTTATCTCAGCGGTATTGGCTTTGAAAGCAGTGGCCTTGCCGCTGCGCATGCCATCCACAATGCGTTTACCGTGCTGGAGGAGTGCCATCATCTTTACCACGGTGAAAAGGTCGCTTTCGGTACGCTGTCACAGTTAATTTTGCAGAACAGCCCGACAGAAGAGATCGAAACCGTGCTGGCCTTCTGCCAGAAAGTAGGACTGCCTGTTACCCTGGGGCAGATGGGCGTGAAACAGGATATCGAGAAAAAAATTCGGGCGGTTGCCGACGCGGCCTGTGTGGAAGGGGAAACCATCCACAACATGCCGTTCCCGGTTACACCAGACAGCGTTTATGCGGCGATTATCACTGCCGACCTGCTGGGACAGCAGTGGCTGTCGCGTTAATCTGTCACCGGTAAACCGCTGGCCCAATCAGTAAGGGCACCAACTTCCCCTTGGCCGCGTCTGCTAAGGGGATTTTCTATGGTCTTTTAGCGGAAATGGATATGACAGCGTTAATTCCCGATAGCGATAAGGACGTTTCTGCGGTGATCACTCAGTCATGGCAGCGTTGCAGTAAATATATGCAGCGGGATAACTGGCAAACGCCACATCAGGCGCAGGGATTAACCTACGAATCAATTTGTCGGCGCAAAACTGCCTTACTCACCCTTGGTCAGGCAACTCTTGAGGATGCGTGGGAGTATATGGAGAATCGGCCTTGTGCCCTGTTTATCCTGGATGAATCCGCCTGTATTTTGAACCGCTGTGGTGATGCACAGACGCTGATGCAGCTTGAGGCATTAGGTCTGCACGACGGCAGCTACTGTGCTGAAAGCATCATTGGTACCTGCGCCCTGTCGCTGGCGGCTTTAGAAGGCCAGCCAGTAAAAACCCACGGCGAACATCACTTTAAACGGGCGCTCCATGCCTGGTCTTTCTGCTCAACCCCGATATTTGATAATCATGGCCGTTTATTTGGCTCTATCGCGCTGGCCTGTCTGCGTCAGGATCAGGCGTCCTCTGATCTTTCCCTCACGCTGTCTATCGCCCGGGAAGTGGGTAATTCGCTATTAACGGACAATTTATTAGCCGAATCCAACCGCCATCTGAACCAGCTTTATGGCCTGCTGGAGAGCATGGATGATGGTGTTATGGCATGGAATGAGCAAGGCGTTCTGCAATTTCTGAATGCACAGGCAGCCCGGCTGCTGCATCTGGATGCCTTAAGCAGTCAGGGGAGGAACATTGCTGACCTTATTACCCTGCCCGCCCTGTTGCGCCGGGCAATTAAGCAGGCGCAGGGATTAAAGCATGTGGAAGTCACCTTTGAGAGCCAGCATCAGTTTGTTGATGCGGTGATTACTCTGAAGCCTATTGTTGAAGTTCAGGGCAACAGCTTTATTTTACTGCTCCACCCTGTTGAGCAGGTTCGTCAACTCATGACCCGGCAACTGGGAAAGGTCAGCCACACCTTTGAACAGATGCCAGAAGAGGATGCGGACACGCGGCGTTTAATACATTTTGGTCGTCAGGCCGCCAAAGGCAGCTTTCCCGTACTGCTGAGTGGGGAAGAAGGCGTGGGCAAAGAGCTGCTGAGTCAGGCTATTCATAATGAAAGTGACCGGGCGAGCGGGCCCTATATTGCCGTTAACTGTCAGTTATATGCCGACAGCACGTTGGGGAAGGATTTTATCGGTAATGCGCCCAGCGAGGAGGAAAATGGTCGGCTGAGTCGTCTTGAGCTGGCACACGGCGGTACGTTGTTTCTGGATAAAATTGAGTATCTGGCTCCTGCCTTGCAATCGATTCTTTTACAGGTGATCAAGCAAGGGGTTTTGACGCGTCTTGAGGCACAGCGGTTAATCCCCGTTGATGTGAAGATCATTGCCACCACGTCGGTCGATTTAGCACAACGGGTGGAACAAAATCGTTTTAGCCGCCAGCTCTATTACGCTCTGCATTCATTTGAAATCGTTATACCTCCTTTACGGGCGCGGCGTAACAGCATTCCCACGTTAGTCACTCACCGCCTGCGCCGACTGGAAAAACAGTTTTCATCCCGGTTTAAACTTGATAACGACGCAATGGCAAGGTTAGTCAATTATGGCTGGCCGGGTAATGATTTTGAATTAAACAGCGTCATTGAGAATATCGCTATCAGTAGCGAGCACGGTCACATTCGGTTGAGTAACCTGCCGGAGTCTTTATTCGCTGAACAGCCTTATAGCGAGACGTCCTCTTCGTTATTACCGGATAATTTATCGTTTAGCGCGATTGAAAAAGAAGCCATTATTCATGCCGCCCGCGTTACCCACGGTCGGGTGCAGGAGATGTCGAATCTGTTGAATATTGGACGCACGACCCTGTGGCGAAAGATGAAACGCTATGCCATTGATGCGAGCCAGTTCAGGCAGAAATAGTGGGGGAATTAGCCTGAGTGGGGGGCTGTTCATGGCTTTGCCTGCCTGGGCGGCATCCAGTCATGTAACTCTGAGAAGGTTTCGCTCGCCAGGCGGCGGGCAGTTTCAGCCCGCCCCGTGCGGGCGACCGACAAGGGGCCGCCAGTCGCCGCGGCCCCTTGACCCCGGGCTCCCGGGTTGCCAGCCTGAGCGGCGTTCAGTCATAAAGCTCCGAGAAGGTTTCGCTCGCCGGGCGGCGGGCAGTTTCAGTCCGCCCCGTGCGGGCGACCGACAAGGGGCCGCCAGTCGCCGCGGCCCCTTGACCCCGGGCTCCCGTCCTGCCCACCCGCCGCTGCGCGGTCCCTTCGCGGCTTCAGGATTTCTCCCGGACCGCCAGGACGCGCCGTCCCTGGCGCGGCCTGACTTTCGCCGACGTCCTGTCGGCTCATCCGGAAATCCTGCATCCGCTCAGCGGGACGGGAAGGCCGGCCCAACTCCCCCGCTTTGATAACTGTGTTAAAACCAACTCTTGTATCGCTTCAGATGCCAGAAAATATCGCTTCAGATGCCAGAAAATATCGCTTCAGATGCCAGAAAAGCATCACAGCTTATTGCTGTTCATTTTTTCATTTTCGTCAGGCTTCCCTGTCTTCAGTTCTGATTCCGCACGTTAATAACAGGCGAAGCAGTATTTCGGAAAAATATACGCCCTCACAGGCGGGGGGTTTCCGGAGGCATCCGGCGCGCTGAGGAAAGAACGGAGGCCAGGACGGCGCGGCAGGGACGCCGCAACGAGGACGGCTGCGCCACGGAGGGCGCATCCGGACGGTCCGTCAGGCCGCAGTGAGTGACGAAGGGACAGCGACGGCTGCCGGACGCCGGGATTGTTAAGGGGCTGGCGCGAGCCCCTTAACCCGACCGCCTGCACGGACAGGCTGAAACTCCCTGCCGCCTGGCGGGCGGAACATGCTCAGAGCATAACGGTATGCTCACCGCCTCACAGGCAGAACATCCCTGAAGCAGGATCACAGCACCTCCCGCATGTCAGCCGGAACACGTCCGATACAAAACAATATTCACCTGCCCACAGGCAGAGCCAAACCAAATGAGGAATAAGTCCTCACAGGCAGGGGGTTCCGGAGGCATCCGGCGCGCTGAGGAAAGAACGGAGGCCAGGACGGCGCGGCAGGGACGCCGCGACGAGGACGGCTGCGCCACGGAGGGCGCATCCGGACGGTCCGTCAGGCCGCAGTGAGTGACGAAGGGACAGCGACGGCTGCCGGACGCCGGGATTGTTAAGGGGCTGGCGCGAGCCCCTTAACCCGACCGCCTGCACGGACAGGCTGAAACTCCCTGCTGCCTGGCGGGCGGAACATACTCAGTGCAAAACCGTAGCGCTCGGCCCGTGCGGAATATGCTCGGAGCAAAACCCTATCCCAACCGCCTCGCAGGCGGAACATACTCAGTGCAGAACCATAACACCCGGCCCGGCCGGGCAAAACCATTGCAAAACCGCTATCGACACCGCCTGGCGGTCTCCACCGCCTCCTTCTCCGTCGCCTCCACCTCACGATACCAACGCGGATGGTGCTTCCGCGCCCAGCGACGACTGACCTTACCCTCAATCATCCCGGTAATTGAGCCTTTAACCCAAAACGCCATATAGATATGAATCAAAATGGCATGGATCAGCACGATCGCGGCTGCGGCATGGATCAGCAGGCTCCAGCGGATAACCGTGATGGGGAAATACGCCGCAAAGTAAGGTCGCCAGATAATAATGCCCGTCACCACCAGCACCACGATCAAAGACATAATGGCCCAGAACATCATTTTCTGGCCTGCATTATATTTACCTACATCGGCCACTTTGTGCTCATTGCCCTTGAGCACTTCGACAATGCCTTTTATCCACGGCACATCCTGCCTGTCAGGGATGTTGTGACGAACAAAGCGCACAAACATCACCATCAACAACACAAAGATCAGTACGCCAAAAAACGGATGTAAAATCCGTCCCATCTGCGGTGTACCGAAGGTTGCAGTGAGCCACTGTAGTGTTGGAAAAAACAGCCCAAGGCCGGAAAGCGCGACCAGAAAAAAGCTGATCACCACGGTCCAGTGGCAGGCGCGGTCGATAAATCGGGTACGCAGGATCATGTTGCGCTTACTCATGATCGTTCTCCTCTTCATTATCCGTCTCGTTATTCGGCCCTATGCCCACATAGTGATAAATAAGCACGGCTAAGGTCGCAATAAATCCCGCAGCGGAAAGCGGTTTGAGCACGCCCTTCCATACATTAACTGGCGTAGCGATTTTTGGATCGGCGGGAAGATGGTGGTAAAGCTCTGGCTTGTCCGCATGGTGCAGAACATACATCACGTGCGTCCCCCCGACGCCTGGTGGGTTATAGATACCCGCATGGGCATAGCCACGTTTTTTAAGCTGTGCCACGCGCGCGTCTGCCACGCTCAACATCTCTTTTTTGCTGCCAAACTGAATGGCACCTGTCGGGCAGGTTTTTACACAAGCCGGTTCCTGACCCACACTCACCCTGTCCACACAGAGCGTGCACTTATAAACGCGATTATCATCGGGATTCAGCCGTGGCACATTGAACGGGCAACCGGCAATGCAGTAACCGCAACCGATACAATGCTCAGACTGAAAATCCACGATGCCGTTAGCGTACTGAATAATCGCGCCAGCAGAAGGGCAGGCTTTGAGACAGCCCGGTTCCGCGCAATGCATACAGCCATCTTTGCGAATTAACCACGCCAGTTTGCCCTCCTGCACAGTTTCGCTGAAGCGCATTACCGTCCAGGATTTTGCACTTAAATCCATCGGATTATCGTAGACACCCGTGCAGTGACCGACTTCATCACGGATATCATTCCATTCTGAGCAAGCCACCTGACAGCCTTTGCAGCCAATGCAGGTGGAGACGTCGATAAGTTTTGCCACTTCCGCATGAAAGTCCCGCGCCTGCGGGGGCGGCGTTAAGCTGTTGGTCGCTGAGCGTTGAATAATATCCTGAGATTGCATAGACATGGGTTCCCTCCTTACGCCCGCTCAATGTTGACCAGAAACGCTTTGTATTCTGGCGTATGTGAGTTGGCATCACCCACCGATGGCGTCAACGTATTGGACAGAAAGCCTTTGCGCGTTGCACCTTCAAATCCCCAGTGGCAGGGAATCCCGATGGTATCTACACGTTTTCCGTCGATCGTTAACGTCTGCAAACGCTTTGTCACCACGGCTTTCGCCTTGATATAGCCGCGTTTAGACATCACCTTAACCATGTCCCCTGCGGCAATACCTTTCTCATTGGCCAGCGATTCGCCAATCTCAATAAACTGCTCAGGCTGCACGATGCCGTTAAGCCGGGCGTGCTTTGTCCAGTGGCGGAACAGCTCGGTAATGGAATAGGTGGTGGCGACATAGGGAAACGCATCGGCTTTGCCCATATTGGCGATATCGTCACTGAAAATACGCGCTACCGGGCTGGAGATGACCGCTGGATGCAGTGGGTTCGTTCCAATGGGTGATTCAACCGGCTCATAATGTTCCGGAAAAGGGCCATCATTCATTTTGTCGATCGAGAACAGGCGTGCAACGCCCTCCGGGTTCATGATAAATGGCCCGACATGTCTGTCTGGCGCAGACGCGTTATAATCCGCAACATCCATCCCTGCCCATTTTTGACCATCCCAGTGCAGCAGTGCGCGTTTTGCATCCCAGGGCTTACCGGACGGATCGGCAGAGGCCCGGTTATACAGAATCCGACGGTTGGCTGGCCACGACCATGCCCATCCTGGCGTACAGCCCAGCCCATAAGGATCGCTGTTATCGCGATTCGCCATCTGGTTACCCTGCTCCGTCCAGCTGCCGCAGTAGATCCAGCAGTAACTGCTGGTAGATCCATCATCACGAAGCTGGGCAAAGCTGCTGAGCTGCTCCCCTTTTTTCGCGATTAACCGACCTTCTGCGTCATACAGATCCTGAAGCGCCATACCATTTGCCTCACGGGCAAGCTCCTCGGGATGCGGATCGTAGGGATCGTTATAATTCCAGTTGAGATTGAGTAAAGGCTGCGGATTAGCCCCGCCCTCTTGCTGGTAAAGCTCTCGCAATCGCATAAAGAGCCGTCCCAGAATTTTACCATCATGTAATGCCTCGCCCGGTGGCTCTGCCGCCGCCCAGTGCCACTGTAGCCACCGGCCGGAATTCACAATCGATCCGTTCTCTTCGGCAAAGCAGGATGACGGCAAACGGAAGACTTCGGTCTGGATCGTCTCTGGCTTAACATCATTCATTTCGCCGTGGTTTTGCCAGAAGTTGGAGGACTCTGTTACCAGCGGATCAATGACCACCATGTATTTGAGCTTTGAAAGCGCGCGAGACGATTTGTTTTTATCGGGGAAGGCAGCAAGCGGATTGAAACCCTGAACAATATAGCCGTTGATTTTGCCCTCCAGCATCAATTCGGCCTGCGTCATCACATCATAAAGACGATCCCATTTCGGCAACCAGTCATAGCCCCAGTTATTTTCCGCAGTGGCATGTTCTCCCCAAAAGCTTTTCATCATGCTGACGAAAAACGTCGGCGTGTTCTGCCAGTAGTTCACCTCATTAACCCCCAGTGCAGGCGGTGTAATCTGTGAAATATAGGTCTGATAATCTGGCTGATGCTCTGAAGGCAGAGGCATGTAGCCCGGCAGATTGGTCGACAGCAATCCCAGATCGGTATAGCCCTGAATATTCGAGTGACCGCGCAGCGCATTAATGCCGCCGCCCGCCATACCGATATTGCCGAGCAGCAGCTGCAACATGGCCGCCGCCCGGATAATTTGCGCACCGGAAGAGTGATGAGTCCATCCCAGCGCATACAATATCGTTGCTGTGCGATTCGGCACGCTGGTGCTGGCCAGCATTTCACAGATACGGGTGAAGTCAGCGACAGAGGTCCCACATAATCGATTCACCATCTCTGGCGTATAGCGTTCGACGTGCTTTTTAAGCAGATTCCACACACAGCGCGGATGACGCAGTGTGGTATCCCTTCGCGCATTTCCCTGTTCATCGAGCTGATAGAACCAGCTGGATTTATCATACTGCTTCTTATCCGCGTCAAAACCGCTGAACAAGCCGTTATCAAAGGCGTAATCATCGCGAATCAGCAGGCTGGCATTGGTGTAATGCCGGACATATTCATGCTGAATACGGTCATGTTCAATCAGGTAGCGGATGACGCCAAGCAGGAACACGTTGTCCGAACCGGCGCGAATCGGCGCATAGACATCGGCAACGGCGGCGGTTCGGTTAAAACGCGGGTCCACCACAATCACCGTGGCGTCATTTTTAGTCTGCGCCTCAATAACCCATTTAAACCCTACCGGATGCGCTTCAGCCGCATTGCCCCCCATAACCAGCACAACGTTGGCATTTTTGATATCGACCCAGTTATTGGTCATGGCGCCGCGGCCGAACGTTGGAGACAGCGCAGACACCGTGGGCCCATGACACAAACGTGCCTGGCAGTCTATCGCGGTCATGCCTAAACTGCGGGCAAACTTACCATCGAGCATGCCCGTCTCGTTACTGGCCGCCGAGGAGCACAACATGCCCGTAGTGGTCCAGCGGTTAACCGTGACGCCTTGGGCATTTTTCTCGATAAAATTCGCATCGCGATCGTCTTTCATCAGACGGGCAATGCGGTTGATGGCCTCATCCCAACTGATGCGCTGCCAGGTGTTTGATCCCGGCGCACGATACTCGGGGTACTGCAAACGGGTTTCACTGTGAATATAATCCAGTACACCGGCTCCTTTCGGGCAGAGCGAGCCACGACTGACCGGATGGTCCGGATCGCCCTCTACGTGGTAGATACGTTCTCTCACGTTTTTAGCGGTGTCGCCCAGGCTGTAAATCAACATGCCGCAGCCGACAGAGCAGTAGGTACAGTTATTGCGTGTCTCTTTCGCTTTTATCAGTTTGTATTGACGGGTTGCTGCCTGCAAAGAGAAAGAGGATAAAAATCCGAGAGATGCAACAGTGGTTCCGGCCAGGCCACCTGCGCAGATGCGGAAGAATTTTCTTCGGCTGAGTTCCATGTAGCCTCCAGAGTAAAAGAACAACAACGAAAAGTTGCACAGACTATAAGGTTATTTAGCCCCTAAAACCATTGACTCTGTATGGTTATTGATGCAGCGCAATATTCTATTTGTTAAGCCCGATCGCAGTGTTGATTAAAACGGGTGCAGAAGCTGTTTTGCGCTATCTGCGGCACGCTCTCAGATAGTGCTCACAGTGACGAGAAGCCTGAGAGCCGCACAATGCTGGGCACAACGCAAAAAAAAGCGAGGCCGAAGCCTCGCGTAGGGTTGCCGACGTTAATCGTAATAAGGCACCTTACGATCGGTACCGTTAATATTGATGAGCACAAAACCCGTCGGCGTCGTTTTGTTGGTCGGTGTGCCCACCGCCGTAGCGAGAGTCACCACGCCTTTTTCATTGGCTCCCAGCCCTGCCACGCCATTGTGCAACCCAAAGCGTGCCGCTGGCTTGAGCGTTCCCACCTTCGATACGTCATCAACCAGCGACATATCACTTTGAAACAGGGAACAGGAACCCGTATCAAAGCGCGTTGGTCCGGTGGTTTTCAGGTTAAACATGGTTTCGCCGCTGTTGGCTCTTAGCTTAACCCACACGCCAGCATAGGTGGTGCCCACCCGGTTGTAACGGATATCAATAACCGCTGGCTGCCCCATATGACAGGCATCAGCCCAGACCGTATCCAGTCGTTGCAGGTTGATCCAGGTCTTCCCGGTGCCGGGCATGTTGATGGGCGATCCTGCTGTCCCCGAAGGCGTGGTGTTATCCGCTTTACCGATCAACTCAATGACCCATTGCTGATTGGGTGACGGGAAAAACACCTGACCTAAACGGTACCAGTTATCCGTCTCGGTGTTATTCACCACCTTGTAGCCGCTAAAATACCCTGCCCGCAGCGAACCACTCATAAAGGTGCCGTAGTTCTCGTCACGGCGGTAACCATACTCAAAGGTGGAAAGCCATTTCCCCCCGACCAGATCCTGACTGAGTTTGGAGCCTGACTGCAGGTTAATATGACGCATTACCACGCGTGCATTATTCAGTATCAATGGCGCACTACAGTTCTCGACATTGAGCGTATCAATGGTCCAGCCGCCATCGGACAGATCGCCGGGATTGCGCGTATGTTCGATCCATACGTTGCGCATGATCGCCTGCGTCATGCGCGGCATATACAGCGTGGCATCGCCATAGCCCGTCTGGAAATTGGCATTACATAACTCAATGGCTGTGGAGTGATCCCAGACGCCTTTGGGTGAACCTGACCAGCCGATATCGAAAACGCGCGAGTAGGTGGTATTGGTATAGATTTGCTCAAACTTACTGTCGAGCGTGTCCTGCAGCTTAAAGATGGTTCCGCCGCTGCGCTGCCCCCGAAAGCAGCTGATATTAACGATTTGCCCTGCCATACAACTGTTTTCAAAAAACGCCTGAACATTGCTGCACATTTCAGGGGTAATGGTTGCCGTGTTGGTGACAGTATCGGCACTGGCCTGTCCGTCCCAGGTAATCCCGCGAATGGTGGTACGCCGAGCCTGAACTTTGAACAGGGTATTGGCACTTTTATCTGACACGATGGTGGTGCCGGGCAGAGAACCCAGCGCCAGATCGTCCCCGGCCAGACCAAAGAAGGGGATTTCCGTCTCACTCAAGTCCATGGGCATAATCAGGAAGCGCCCGCCAGGGAAACGTACCGGCAATCCCTTCATATTCTGGCTGTAAGTTTGTGACCAACCGAGAATACGTTTAAACGCATCGGTGTCATCCGTGACGCCATCGCCCTTTGCACCAAAATGCAGGATGTTCACTTCTCGCGGATCGTTGATTGAACGCTTCCAGTAGAAGCCGTTTCCTATGGCTACCGTACCGCCATCATCTTTTAAAATTGTGGTGCCGGTAAACCCCACAAAATCGCCGCCGCCACGAAAGCTGGAATCTTTATCGTAGTAGCGTTTCAGTACGGCAATTTCACCTGGTTTTGACGGCATGGTCGTACGAAGCTCAGCAAATGAGTTAACTTCAATCATGATATCCTCCTCAGGATAATAGGCTGTAAATCAGAAAGTTAAAGAATCTTCGGCAGCGGAATGACCACACAGGACATCCCATAAATCGTTGTGGCTGTTAATGGCGCGCACGGTGCGAATATCTGCTTTGTGAGCGTCATCGCCATGGGTGTAGATGGGGGAAAAGAGAATGCAGGCTGAATCGCTGTAGGTGGCAGGTTTAAGGTTGGTGGTATTTGGACTGCTGCAGCTTGTCGCGAGCAGCAGCGTCATCAAGATTAAGGTTATCAGTCGCCACACGCTTCGCCTCCTCACTATTGCGTTGCTGTTGATGAGTAACATTCGCCATGCGATTTGCCTCTTGCCTGGCGCTGTCGGCTTCCGACCGGGCTTGCTGTTGCACCTTGCCGATCTTCTTACCTCCCACGTAGCTGGCAACGACGGCGATGATCAGTGCACCCATCGTCGCCAGTCCGTGCCAGCCGCTGGTAAACAGAGAAATAAACGTCATGATGTCTCCTTATTGCTGGGGCGCTTTTCATTCAGCAGGTTTTTCTGGCGAACAAATTGCGCGATGACGCCCATCGCCACCATAAAGGCGCCGATGAGACCAAGGTAATTGTGGGGAAGGATGCTCTTCACATCGTCAGGCAGCGTTTGCCAGGCATTCAGCGCAGAAGAGGGAAATGACTGAACCCAGGCGCTTAGCATTGACCCCAGCGAAGCCAGCCATACAGACCAGGTTTTAAATAACAATTTGGCGTGAGAAACAAACTGCAGCGTGGTGAAGCGCTGCATTAACAGCAGAATAATCACGACAACTAATACCGCGATGATAAAAAACAGCCATCTCATAACAGCCCCCGATAAACGTCGTAGTTACCGCTGCGCATAACGTCAGCATGACGTCTCACTCGACCGGGCGTTTGCCGTGCCCACAGGCTGTTAAGCATGGCATCGCCCGCCTCCGTAAAGTGTTCACGAGCGATTGCGCTGAGCATATTTTTAAACTGTAAAACCCCATCAACGCCCAACTGGTACGCCATGCTCAACAGCACGTCGGTACGCGCATCATTGCACTTTGCCAGCACCTGTTTCAGGGGAGCGCGACTCTGCATATCTGTCATCTTGTTTTCCAGAATGCATTGCTTCCAGACATCGCCTACGCGGCGCGGCACCCGCAGGACATAATTGCTTAACGATGCGCCTTTAGGGCCAATCCGGATGCCGGCAGCGACTGTGGGGAACCCCAGGGTGTCGAGATAAGGCATTTCAGCGTAACCTTCTTCAAAATTCAGAATTGCAATAATCTGGCTCATAAAAACTCCTTAGTAAGGGTGCAGGCAACCCATCCCGTGCGGGAAAACATAAAACAAACTGATTAGTGCCAGAGATAAACGCAGTGGGAATTGCGATTAAAGGTGCAGCAGCACTAAAGCATTTGCGCAAAGGTCAGGCTCAGGAAGGAAGGATGGCGTTACCTGCGACAGGCAGTGAATCAACAGCGGTCACACGATTCAGCGAACCGCGTAAAGATGAACATGGGGCAGACAACAGTTATCAAAACCGGAGACGTCTTGATTTCTCAGGCGCGGCGCGGTTACAGCACGATCGACCGCTGGGGTAACCTGCCGCTGACAAATTTGTTCAGCACGCCGCAAAGGACGCGTTTCGGGTGGGTAGTTAAGTGCTTCGTCAATGCTTTGGCTTTGTTTAAGACGGTTGAGAGGTTGACGCCGCTGATGACGGCGGGTACGTGCATTGCCCATAAAAACGCTTTTGCCATAATGAATTATCGCCATAACTCCTCCTGTGAATGAGTCTTTGGCGATAGGGTGGCAGGCGAGCGTTTTGGGTTTGAAGAACAAGCTCGAATGTCGCTGAATGGTGTTCACAGGCTCTCCTCCCGGCTGAATAATCAGTCAGGTGGAAGGGTCAGCAAAAGGGTACAGGCGGCATCTGACGACGCTGCATTATGCGCATCCACCCCATCCCAAAGCTCATTGGCTTTTGGGGGGTTTGATTCGCGCTTGTGCAGCGCCTCAATTGTTTAAGAGCGTTTCATCCATGTGGTAACACGTTCTTTCATCCATGCTCAAATTATTAACAGGTTCTTATGCTTTATCAAACACCACTGGTTAATTTATTTTTTACCATAAGTTAACTTTTTGAATTTAGACCGATTATTTTTTTGCCTTACAGGTGGCCCAGCCTGCTGAATTGTCTATCCCAGAATGTGATACTGCCCGGCCTGACTCATAATGACTTTTGCCAGCACGTTTAAATTACCCGCCTCATTCCGGTCCAGATACCAGGTTTCATAACGCTTATTATCTGATATGACGGCAATTCTTTTGTGTTGCAGTTGCAGCCGCTTGAGATACAGCTGTTCATCCAGGGTGAAAATATAGATACCGTCGCCGTCAAACTGTTGGACGCTTATGTCCACAAACAGCTGATCGCGTGGTGCAAAAGTGTCGGACATGGCATCGCTGTTGATCGCAATTAATCGAATATGATCTGCCGGACGGCCACTGAACAACACGCGGGCTTCATCCTCACCGTATTCGATGGCCTGAATGGTTTCGACAAAATCATCCCCCACAGGCAGACCTGCGCCTGACTTCTGCCCTAAATCAAAACTGTTCACGCGGAAGGTGTTTTTTTGGCAGGGGACGTCGTGAAGCGGGTAAGGTTCTGGATGCTGATCCATACCATATTGCAACCACTCTACCCGCACGCCAAGCAGCTGGCTGAGCGCCAGTAAATTGCCATTATCAGGCACAGACTGAGCGTTAAACCATTTCCACACGCCCGGCGCTGAAATCTTACAACCCTGGCGTTGTAACGCGCAGGCGACCTGTTTGTTGCGTCCGTGTCCTGTAATGCCCGCACTTTCACAAGCGGCTATCAGCCTGGCGGTGAAAGCTTGTCGGGTACTCTCTTTTTTAACCATCAGTTAATAATCGACCATTGAAGAGGAGCTGAATGTTATTTTCATTATTGCTACCAGTTCATTTTATATTACCGCCAGTTTACTACCTAACCGCATTACTAAGCATTTCTGATTATTATTTACAGTTTTATCGCACAGCGAACCATAAAACAGGGCGCAAAGCCGCGTACCGTCTCACCTTTCAGCAATCTTTTGTAAAAAATTGCACCGCGCCCGACTCATCCCTGCAGTAAAAAATAATCCCCACCGCTTAAAAAGCCATCAAAGGCGGGAAAACTCTACCATTGAGTGGTGCGGAAAAAAGCAGCATGAAAAAAAACGGGGGCCTGAATGGGCCCCCGTTTGTTTAAAAAATACCGTTATGCACGCAGGGTATCATCACCCCAGGCAATCCATTTGTAGGTGGTCAGCGCCTCCAGCCCCATAGGACCACGGGCATGCAGTTTTTGCGTACTGACCGCCACTTCTGCGCCCAGACCAAACTGCGCACCGTCGGTAAAACGGGTACTGGCGTTTACGTACACGGCCGAAGAGTCGACCTGCTTAACGAAACGCGCCGCGTTTTGCGTGCTGCGGGTCAGGATAGCGTCTGAATGCTGCGTGCCGTGCATACGAATATGCGCAATCGCCTCATCCATATCTGCGACCCGCTTGACGTTAAGATCAAGCGACAACCACTCATCGTCATAGTCGCCCTGTTGCACGGCAGTAACGCTGGCCGGCCCCTGCTGCAGCTGCGCCAGAATATTGGCATCGGCATGCAGAGGGATATTCTCTTCAGCCATGCGGGCAGTAAAAGCGGGCAGGAAACGGTCAGCAATAGCGGTGTCAATCAACAACGTTTCCAGAGAGTTGCAGGCACTGGGGCGCTGCTTTTTCGCATTGACGATGATGTCCAGCGCCGGTGCGATTTCCATCGTCTCATCGATATAAATATGACAAACCCCAATCCCACCGGTAATGACCGGGATAGTCGCGTTCTCGCGGCAGAGCTTATGCAGACCCGCCCCGCCGCGCGGAATCAGCATATCCACGTAACGATCCAGTTTAAGTAGCTGATTCACCAGCTCGCGATCCGGATTTTCGATAGCCTGAATCGCTGCCGCCGGTAAACCGTGCTGCTGGAGTGCGTTCTGAATCACCCGCACCGTAGCCGCATTGGTGCGCCACGTCTCTTTCCCACCGCGCAGAATGGCTGCGTTACCGGTTTTTAAGCACAGACTGGCGACATCCACGGTGACGTTTGGACGCGCTTCATAAATCACGCCAATCACGCCCAGCGGCACCCGGCGGCGCTCAATCCGTAGCCCGCTGTCCAACTGACCGCCATCCATCACCTGCCCGACCGGATCGGCTAACTGGCAGACCTGGCGAACATCGCTGGCAATCGCGCTAAGGCGTGCAGGCGTTAAGGTCAGACGATCGAGCAATGCCTCGCTCATCTTGTTCTGCCGTGCCTCAGCCAGATCCTGCTCATTTGCGGTCAAAATAACGCTGCTTTCCGCTTCAAGTCGGTCAGCAATCGTCAGTAAAACCTGATTTTTTTCGGCTGCAGACAGATCCGCCATTGCCCAGGCCGCGGCACGCGCCGCCTTTCCCATTTCTTCAAGCATATTCGTTCCTTAGCTGACGATCATGTCGTCACGATGTACCGCAACCGGCCCGTACTCATAGCCCAGAATGTCGCTGATCTGTTGACTGTGGTGGCCTGCGATCATGCGCATCGCGTCGCTGTTGTAGCGCGAGACGCCGTGGGCGATATCGCGCCCCTGCAGGCTGCGAATACGGATCACTTCTCCGCGAGAGAAATTGCCCTGAATGTCGCGGATACCTTTAGGCAGCAGTGAGCTGCCGCGCTCAATAATCGCGGCAAGCGCGCCGTCATCCACGGTGATCTCACCGGCCGGCGGCGCACCAAAAATCCAGCGCTTACGGTTTTCAAGCGGCGTTTGCTGAGCATGAAACAGGGTGCCCACCGGCTTGCCCGCAATTACGTCACTAATGACGTCGCTTCGGCTGCCCGCAGCAATAATCACGTCAATACCAGCCCGGCAGGCCACATCTGCAGCCTGGAGTTTAGTCGACATCCCGCCCGTACCTAATCCTGATACGCTGTCGCCCGCCAGGGCACGCAACGCGTCATCGATGATATGGACATCGCTGATTAATTCAGCATCCGGATTATTGCGTGGATCGGCGGTAAAGAGTCCCAGCTGGTCGGTCAGCAAAAGCAGTTTGTCCGCGCCGCCCAACATTGCTGCCAGCGCAGAGAGGTTGTCATTGTCACCCACTTTGATTTCAGCGGTGGCAACGGCGTCATTTTCGTTAATGACGGGCACGATGTGGTTGTCCAGCAAGGCACGCAAGGTATCACGCGCGTTCAGGAAGCGTTCGCGATCTTCCATATCGGCGCGGGTCAGTAACATCTGACCGATATGAATGCCGTAGATGGAAAACAGCTGTTCCCACAGCTGGATAAGACGACTTTGCCCCACCGCAGCTAACAGCTGCTTTGAGGCGATGGTCGGCGGCAGTTCGGGGTAACCCAGATGTTCACGACCGGCTGCCATCGCGCCAGAGGTGACAATCACAATACGATGGCCGGCGGCGTGCTGTTGCGCGCACTGACGCACTAATTCCACCATGTGCGCTCTGTTTAACCGACGTGAACCGCCGGTAAGAACGCTGGTACCCAATTTGACCACAAGGGTCTGACTGCCACTCATGTTGTCCTGCCGTAAAAAATTTCTGTGAACGGACTTTTTAACAGGTGCAGTGAGGGAAGCCAACAGCCTGTAAGGGAAAAACTGCAAATTTCGCAGAGCGTCAATTAGACCAAAAGTTCCCCATTAACAACAAAACATCAAAATTGTCATAAAAAGTTCATCATTGATCGGTAAAAAGTCCGTGTTTTACAAACTTTTTCATTAATGCCTCAAAAGTTTTCTTGTTGTAACAAGGCGGCAACTGAATGCCCCCCGGCCTGTTGACTGAGCATCCGGAGAATAAAGGCAGCCATGCCTGTAACAAGAAGACGTTGAGGACAAAAAAATTTTACTCATTGGGATTGATAGCAAATGAAGAAAAGTACACTGGCAATCGTGGTATCTGCTCTGGCCCTGACCTCTGCTGCTCAGGCCGCTGAAGTTTATAACAAAGACGGTAACAAGCTGGATTTCTACGGCAAGGTTAAAGCTGAGCATTACTTCAGCGATTTCGCCAGTCAAAACGGCGACAAATCCTATGTGCGTATTGGCTTTAAAGGCCAGACGCAGATTAACGATATGATGACCGGTTACGGCCAGTGGGAATATGAGTACAAGGCAAATAACTCTGAAGGCAGTGATGCTAACCAGAACAACAAAACTCGCCTGGGCTTTGCCGGTCTGAAGTTCTCTCAGTACGGTTCATTCGACTACGGCCGTAACTACGGCGTGCTGTATGACGTTGAGTCACTGACTGACGTCTTCCCGGAATTTGGCGGTGATGGCACAGCACGTACCGACAACTTTATGACACAGCGCGCCTCTGGCGTAGCAACCTACCGTAACAACAACTTCTTTGGTCTGGTAGACGGTCTGAAGTTTGCTCTTCAGTATCAGGGCAAAAATGATTCTACTTCTGCTAACAGCCGTACCGACGTATTACGTCAGAATGGTGATGGCTACGGTGCATCACTGGGTTATGCCATTGCTGACACGGGTGTAAGCGTATTAGGTGCCATCACCTCTTCTGACCGCACCAACTCCCAAGCAGCAGGAATCTATGGCCGCGGTGATAAAGCCACGTCATGGGGCACAGGCCTGAAATATGACGCCAACAGCATTTATCTGGCGGCAATCTATACAGAAACCCGCAACATGACGCCAATTTCTGTTCCAGGCAGTTTCAGCAATTCTACAAGCTCTGTAAGCGGCTTCGCCAACAAAGCAGAAAACCTGGAACTGGTTGCTCAGTACCAGTTTGACTTCGGTCTGCGTCCATCCATTGGTTACGTTCAGACCAAGGGCAAAGATATCGAAAACGGTATTGGCAACGAAGACCTGGTTAAATACATCGACGTGGGCGCGACCTACTACTTCAACAAAAACATGTCGACGTTTGTTGATTACAAAATTAACCAACTGGATAAGGACAACAAGCTGGCACTTAACAACGATGACATCGTTGCAGTCGGCCTGACTTACCAGTTCTGATGAATCTGAGTCTTGCCTGACGAGAGTGACGGTCGAGGGAATGACGGCCCGCGTGATGGACAGACTTAGTGCTTTACCCTCAATGTGAATGTGTCTGTTAAAAGGGCGAGTTGCAAAACTCGCCCTTTCCTTTTGTGTTTTGTGTTCCGGCCCACCGCTCTGTCCGCTTTCCGGTACGTTGATGCGTAGGCAAATTTTCCCGCCTGGCCCATAAAAAAAGGCCCCCGCAGGGGCCTGATGTCAGGCGCTGAGTTTTATCGGTTTTTCATCAAAGTCACTGGCTGGCACCAGATCCAGTTCAAACTCTTTCAGCATCGTTTTTAAACGGCCGTGGAAATTACGTAAGGTTTCTTCCACGCGGGCATTGTTATCTTTGCCTTTGATCGTGGCAACTGACCAGTCGCCTTCTTTATCAAACAGGCCGATGTGATAAACGTAGGTAAAGTGATCGGCTTGCGCTTCCAACTCCATCCACCAGCCCCAAAATTCACGCAACTCGGGCGCAGGCTTTACATTCACGCAGGCAGCCAGGCAGTCGAAGAAAAAACGGGTTTCACTACACTTTCCATCGCGTATGTAAGGTCCCAGTTCCGTGAAGCGTTTAAGCAGGCGACTGCGGGGATGACCACTCGGTAACGTCATGCTAATTCTCCATAAGGACAGGCTTGATATTCCGAACCGTAGCAGCCGTGCTGCACTCTCTTTTGACGATCCGAATGATTCCAGCTAGTAGTTGTAGCAAACACTGTAAATTTTGCCAGCTATCTTTTCAAACGCTGGGCCAGCCAATCGCAGATTTCATTAAGCCCTTTATCAAAACTGGCGATGACCGGTTTTACGGGAATTAACAAGGCCTTACCTTGCGACGAGGAGTTAGCGATTAATTTGCTCTCTTCCTCGGGGCTGAAGAGATCGTTCGGCCAGTGTGCAGACAGCATCGGCGTTGACGTTCTTCGTCCCAGAAGCCCCTGATTTTTCAGCGAGTAGCTGAGCAACTCAGCCCGTAATGCGCTGTCCGTTGTGCCAGTCATGCCAAGTCGGCTCGCAAGCATGTCCATGTACATATCCGGCACCTTGTTCTGCAGCGTGGCCTGCGTCAGCAAACTGTGCACAATCGGCCCCAGACAGGCCACCGCCCGCAGCCGCGGTGCTTCCAGATAGGCCAGACGCACCGCGACATTCGCGCCAAAGCGGAAGCCCAGCGCGGCAACGCGCGTATGATCGATCCACGGCACGGACGCCAGATCGCGCAGTACCTGCTGATGCAGAAAGCTGGTGTCCTGGCTGAGCTTCCACTTCATTGAATTCCCGACGGAAGGCATATCAAGCGTCAACATGGCGATACCGCGCGGTGCCAGATAGTCATGGAACAGACGATAATGATCGGTTTGCAGCGAATCCAGCGCACCACAAAACATCACCGTGGGATAAGGTGCCTCCACAGCAGGCGGCATGTGCAGAAAACCACTGACCGGGCTACCGCCTTCAATGGGGAAGGTCAGCGTTTTGAGTTCTCCGGGTAGCCGGCGGGTTGCCTCGTCATAAGCGCGGCTGGCGAGCGTTTGTGCCTGATCAGCCAGTTCATCGCCTTTGATATAAGGATACGCCGCCACGCTATAGAGGTGCGACGCATGAAGCCAGTCATGACCGGCCCGATCGTGTTCACTTTCGTTCGCCTCAAGCGCCCGCTGCTGCCAGAAGCCCGCCTGCCTGCTCCACTCGAAGTTCCAGTTGCCATTACGGTAACCAATGACCGTATCCAGCAGCGCCGGATGGGTGTGCTCAGCGTCGCTGATTGCGATACGCGCCAGCACCTCGCTGACCTCCTGCGATGGCAAACCACGCCAGGCCCACATCAACTTGTTAAGCATGCGATACCAGCCACGCTGGCTATCGCCATCCAGGGCGGAGTGCACCTCATGCGTGGCGTGACGACGCAGTCGTACCAGAGATGAGGTTTCGGGGTGTTTAAAACGAGGCTTGAACAGCTCAACGCTCAGGTTTTTGCCAGGCATGTTACCTCTCTGACAGCATTAACAGCGGTAAGTAAGTGTACTGTACCGCAAAACAAGTCGCGAGGCGTAGAAAGCACAACGCCCGGAAAACCGGGCGTTGTTTGTGTTACATCAATCAGCTTTTCACAATCGGTGGAATGTAAACCACGCCCATGTCCCACGGCTGCTCAATCCAGGTGTTCTGCGGAATATCAACAACATAATCGTCCACCAGCTCGCGGCCAGCAGGCTTAGCAAAGATGGTGCAGAAACGGGCTTTTGGGTACATTTCGCGGATGGCTTGTGCGGTGCCGCCAGTATCAACCAGGTCGTCAATAACGATAAAGCCTTCACCGTCGCCTTCAGCGCGTTTCAGGACTTTCATTTCACGCTGGTGATCGTGGTCATAGCTGGAAATACACACGGTATCGACATAGCGAATACCCAGTTCACGTGCCAGCAGCGAAGCCGGTACCAGACCGCCGCGGCTGACTGCAATAATGCCTTTCCACTGTTCAACAGGAAGCAGGCGTTGAGCCAGTTTGCGGGCATGAATCTGCAGCATGTCCCAGGTAACAACGTATTTTTCGCTCATAAATAGGTATCCCAGCCAGTCAGTGTGGCTTAAAAAATGTGCAACGGGGAAAAGGTTGCGCGAGATTATAAGGACATGACGCGCTAAAAACCAGCACCTGGCTTCTGGTTGCGGTTTTTTAGCGCGTTGAATAACACACCGAGTCAGAAACAGTGATATTCTCGCCCTATCTCGTCAGTTCTCTGACGGCGATCTTTTACTGGAACTTCGCAATGTCCGGCCCGGCCGGCGCACTGACACAGGAGACTTGTCGTGTCTGAATTGTCCCAACTCTCTCCACAGCCACTGTGGGATATTTTCGCTAAGATTTGCTCTATTCCGCATCCCTCTTTCCATGAAGAAGCGCTGGCAAGCTATATCGTTGGCTGGGCCAAAGAACAAGGTTTCTGGTGTGAGCGCGATCAGGTAGGCAATATTCTGATCCGTAAACCGGCCACGCCAGGCATGGAAAAACGCACGCCGGTTGTGCTGCAGGCCCACCTTGATATGGTGCCGCAGAAAAACAACGACACCGTACACGACTTCACCAAAGATCCTATTCAGCCTTATGTTGATGGCGAGTGGGTCAAAGCGCGCGGTACGACGCTGGGTGCCGACAACGGTATTGGTATGGCATCTGCGCTGGCCGTTCTGGCGGACAGCAGCCTGACCCACGGTCCGCTGGAAGTGTTGTTAACCATGACCGAAGAAACCGGCATGGATGGCGCGTTTGGCTTACAGCCAGGCTGGCTGCAGGCGGACATTTTGATCAACACCGATTCGGAAGAAGAAGGTGAGATCTACATGGGTTGCGCAGGTGGTATCGACTTCGTCACCACGCTTCCGCTGACGCGTGAGGCGGTGCCGGCTTCCCACGAAAGCCTGAAGCTGACCCTGAAAGGCCTGCGTGGCGGTCACTCCGGCGCGGATATCCACATGGGCCTGGGCAATGCGAACAAATTGCTGGCGCGTTTCCTGGCGGCCCATGCGGCAGAGCTGGATCTCCGTCTGGTTGAATTCACCGGTGGTACGTTGCGTAATGCAATCCCACGTGAAGCCTTTGCCACCGTGTCTGTCGACAGCAGCAAAGTAGACAGCCTGAAATCGGCCGCCGCCGGCTTCCTGGCTGCGTTGCAAAATGAACACGGCGTAAAAGAGAAGAACATTGCCTTTGTCAGCGAGCCGGTTGCCCATCAGGGTGACGCGCTAACCACAGAGAGCCGTGACCGCTTCCTGAATCTGCTGAACAGCACGCCAAACGGTGTTATCCGTAACTCAGACGTCGCCAAAGGCGTGGTCGAAACCTCGCTGAATGTGGGTGTGGTCACGATGCAGGCAGATAAAGCAGAAATTAACTGCCTGATTCGCTCACTGATCGATACTGGGCGTGATTACGTCGTGCAGATGCTGACCTCACTCGGTCAGTTGGCAGGCGCACAAACGAAGCCAAAAGGTGGCTATCCCGGCTGGCAGCCAGACGCGGACTCGCCGATTATGGCGCTGACCCGTGAAACCTATGTCGCGCTGTTTAATAAGACGCCTAACATCCAGGTGATTCACGCAGGTCTGGAATGCGGCCTGTTCAAAAAGCCTTATCCTGACATGGATATGGTTTCGATTGGACCAACGATTACCGGCCCTCACTCACCTGATGAGCAGGTGCATATCGAGAGCGTGGGGCTTTACTGGAAACTGCTGACAACGCTGCTGAACGTGATACCTGAAAAGTAATTCAGGCGCGTTAATCTCTCTGAGGGTTTATGTTCAACATAAACCCTTTTTTTATCGGCTATTTCGGCCTGACGTCCTTTCATCGCCAGCCACTAAGCATTAGCTTTCGCCACCGCCCGCTAAAACAGTAAAAAGCGTTTATCCGACCCGCAGATTGACATTTTCTGTCGTGCAGCCGGTGCAATAATGTCCCAAAGCCAACCTTTCTCTGACAACGGCATCAGGTCATCTGTGTACCGGAGAGCCGTTCTTCACAACGTGATTAGAGGGTGCATGAAGACGTTATTGCTCACCAAACAGGAAGTCAGTCAGCTCATCAGCACCGACGACGTGATTGATGCGGTGGAAGAAGCCTATAAAGCCTTCAACAGCAATCTGGTGGAACAGCCGGCCTATATCGGTTTGCACCTTCCCGCGCCGCGTGGGGAAATAGACTTTAAAACCAGTTATTACAAAAGCAACGAACTGATTTCGATGAAAGCCTCCTCTGGCCCCTTTCCACAGAACCCTGTGGAATATGGCCTGCCGAGCGGCATGGGAACGGTAATATTGTTTGATGCCCGGACCTGTGCGCTGTGCTGCGTGATGGATGGTAGCCTGATTACCGGTCTGCGCACCGGCGCATCGGGTGCCGTTTCCGTGAAGGCACTGGCACGCACAAGCGCCAAAAAATTGACGATGATTGGCACAGGTAATCAGGCCAGGATGCAGGTAAGAGCCATCGCCAGGGTTATGCAAATTGAAGAGATCCATGCCTGGAGCCGCACGCCAGCATCCCGGCTGGCCTTTAAAAATGATATTGAAAGCGAGTTTGGTATCCCGGTCACTGTGGCGGATTCCTGCCAGGCGGCGGTAGCGCAAGCCGATATTTTGATTACAACGACCCGGGGCAAAGGGCCGCTGATCGAAGCCAGCTGGATTAAGCCTGGTACACATATCATCGCCATTGGCACCGACCAGCAGGGTAAACAGGAATTTGATCCTCACATTTTCAGCCGGGTAAAAGTGGTCGTGGACTCCCTGTCTCAGTGCACGCAAAAGGGTGAAACCTGGCACGGGCTGAACAGAAATATCATCCGTGAAAACGACATTCATGCTGAAATCGGTGAGATATTACTGGGGAAGAAGCCGGGCAGAGAAAGCGAGGAAGAAATTACCTTTTTTGACTCCACCGGCCTTTCCATTCAGGACAACACGACCGCCGGCAGAATTTACCGCAATGCCCTCGAAAAAGGTGTCGGTACGTATTTTGCATTTTTTGAATAACGTTTTTCCTTCAGATAAAGGTAACCGTGATGACGCGTCAGTATCCGACCCTGCAAGATATTCATGAAGCGCAACAGCGTATCGCTGCGCATATTCGTCACACACCGTTGTTGCGCGCCGATAAAATCGAAAAGCAGGTGGGCTGTCAGCTTTATCTCAAGCCGGAGACGCTGCAAATTACCGGTGCGTTTAAAATTCGCGGTGCGCTAAATAAAGTGCTCTCTCTGCCCGTTGAGGCTTTTGCCAACGGTATTATTTCCAGTTCGTCAGGCAATCATGCTCAGGGGCTGTCGTACGCAGCCAGAATGCTGGGTGTAAAAGTTGTCCTGGTCTTGCCGGTCACCACGCCAAAAATCAAAATCGAGAATACCCGCGCGCTGGGAGCAGAGATTATTTTGTTTGATGGTGACAACGCCTCGCGCTGGAAAGAAGTGTATGAAATTGCCGAAGCCAATAACTATGCGGTGGTGCATGGCTTTGAAGATCCGATGGTCATGGCCGGACAGGGCACGATCGGTTGCGAAATATTAGATGATTTACCGGATGTGGATACTGTCATTGTGCCGCTGGGCGGCGGCGGTCTGCTTTCTGGTGTCGCCACGGCGCTGAAAGAAACCCGTCCGGCGGTCAGAGTCATTGGCGCTGAGCCTGCCCTGACGCCTAAATATTATCAAAGCCGGATCAATAAACAGCCTACTTCCCTGCCGCTGCAAAACACCATCGCTGACGGCTTAAGAATTAGCGTACCGGGACGCAATCCCTACCCGATTATTGAGAAGTATGTAGACGAGATTATGCTGGTGGATGAAGAACACATTATTCAGGGCATGCGCGTTCTTGCCAGGGATGCAAAATTAATTGCGGAACCGGCAGCCTCAATTGGTCTCGGTGCGCTACTGGCGGGTTCGGTGAGTCTGAAACCCGACGAGAAAGTCTGCGTCTTGCTGACGGGCGGAAACTGGGATCTGGCCGACTTAGCCGAGGTCTACGCACTGAAATAACCGGTTCTGTCACCCTGTTCTGCAGGTTAAGACCTTATCTGAAGCCTTACCCTGCCTGCCACATTCAATCAATCTCCCTTGAATCGTGAAAGCGCATGACTGACTTTACAATTTTCGGTTAGTCATTCGCAGCATAATCCGCTGGGGGAATGCCGCTTCCTACCGCTAAATCACCAACTTACTGCGCTTAACCAGCTTTAGCCGCCATTACGTCCAGATGTCTGGATGGCTAATAAGTTTCTGTGCTAACTTATGCGCTTTCGGCTGTTGCCGTGCCTGATGCTTCAGGAAAAAATGTGGTCAGTGACTTTAATGGAGATCCCTGCAATGCATGCTTTAAATCGCCTTGAGATGCGTAACATCTCCATCGATTTTGGCGGATTTGCCGCGTTAACGTCGGTGGATTTTCTGAGTGAAGGTCACTCGATTCATGCGCTGACCGGGGCCAATGGGGCCGGTAAATCCACGCTGATGGCAGTGCTGTCAGGTGCCCATAGTCACTACAGCGGTGAGATTCTGCTGGACGGTAAACCGGTTTCGATTCGCAGCCCGCGGGATGCCAAACAGTTGGGTATTCACCTTGTTCAGCAGGAGGTGGATGTGGCATTAGTGCCACAGCTCAGCGTAGCGGAAAACATTCTGTTGGATCAGTTAGCAGAGCCAGGTCATGGTTTCCGCTGGAGCGATATTCGCCGCCGGGCTCGTCAACTGCTGGCCCAGCTGGATGCATCGATAGATGTTAAACGCCCGGTAGAGCGCTGCTCGCTGGCGGAAAAGCAGCAAATTCTGCTGGCCAGAGCCCTCTCCCATCACTGCCGCTTTCTGATTCTTGACGAACCCACTGCGCCGCTCGACCAGCACGAGAGCGAACGCCTGTTCGCTGTCGTCCGTCGTCTGCAAACCAGCGGCATAGGTGTCGTGTTTATTTCTCACCGTATCCACGAGCTGAAGGCCATTTGCGACCGCCTGACGGTGCTGCGCGATGGACGACTGATTGAAAGCGGCCCGATGGCGGCGCTGAGCGGTGAGCAGATTGTTGAAAAAATGCTGGGGCATCCGTTAACCGATATCTATCCACCGCGGCGTCCACCTCAGCCGCAGCCCGTGATCATGGCGGTGGATGGTTTGCATGATGAACACCTGCTGCAGGATATTTCACTGCGTTTGCATAAAGGCGAGATTCTGGGCATTGCCGGTCTGGCGGGCGCGGGGAAAACCGAACTGTGCAAGGCGCTGTTTGGTGCCAGTAAGAGCCGCGTTTCACGCGGTGAGCTGCACGGTAAACGCTGGAAGCCGCGATCGCCACACGACTCGGTGCAACAGCGCATGGCGCTGGTGCCTGAAGAACGCCGTAAAGAAGGCATTTTTATTGATGAGTCAGTGGCGATGAACCTCAGCATCAGCGCAGACGACAGCTTTTCCCGCTGGAGCCTGTTTGGCCATCGTCAGGCCTGGCGCTGGGCAGAAGCGGTGATTCGCCGCCTCAGCGTGCGTACCACGGGCCCGGCGCAGCAACTGCGTCGGCTCTCTGGTGGCAATCAGCAGAAAGTGGCGATTGGCAAATGGTTGCGCAATAACGCCGATGTACTGATTTTTGATGAACCGACCAAGGGCGTGGACGTAAAAGCGAAAACAGAGCTGTTCACGCTGATCAGCAACCTTGCCCATGAAGGCAAAGGCATTATTTACGCCTCTGGCGAATTTTCTGAACTGGTCGGCTTATGCGACCGTATTTGTGTGCTCTGGGATGGACGCATTGTGGCGGAGTTAGAGGGACGGCAAGCCACAGAAGAGACACTTTTGCTCTATTCCACCGGAGGAACCCCTGCGTGAGCAGTAGTAAAGACTTATCCCTGAAGCCAGCGTCTTCCTCGCTGCGCCATCAGCTGTTCGATTTCCTGTATAAGTGGGGCATGCTGCTAACGGTGGTGATATTGATCGCCGCTTTTGGTTTGGCTTCCGACAGTTTTCTGGAGCCGAACAACATCATCAATATTTTACGCTCCATCGCCATCGTAACCGTCATTGCGGTGGGCGTATCCGTTTCGCTGACCGTCGGCGGCTTCGATCTGTCCGTTGGTTCTACCGCCTCGCTGGCCAACGCCCTGGTGATTTCGCTATTCGTCTGGTATGGCTTTGATACCACGGCGGCCATTGCCATCACGCTGGTGCTTTGTACATTGGTCGGGCTGTTCAATGCATTTCTGATCGTGGTGCTGCGGATTCCCGACATGCTGGCGACACTGGCCACCCTGTTTGTGATTCAGGGCGTGGCAATGACCTACAGTTTTGGTGGCTCCATTACGGAAAATATGGTGCTGCCAAGCGGTGATATGGCTGAAGGCACAATTCCGGCAACGTTTAACCTGCTGGGTCAGGTGCCGACAATCGTTATTATCATGCTGGTTGTCACCGTCGTGGCACAGCTCGCATTATCCCTAACAAAGCACGGTCGCCGCATGTACGCGCTGGGCGGTAATCCCGAGGCCGCCAGGCTTTCCGGTATTCGCACAACACGTTATCGCGTGCTGGCCTACGTCATCGCGTCATTGTTAGCCGGGCTGGGCGGTATTCTGCTGGCATCACGCATCGGATCGTCACAGGTTAACGCGGGTGGCGGTTATCTGATGGATGCGGTGGCTGCGGCCTGGATTGGCTTTTCTCTGGCCGGTTCCGGTAAGCCGAATGCGCTGGGTACGTTGGTGGGTGCCGTCATTCTTGGCGTGCTGCAAAACGGTCTGGTGATGCTGTCGGTTCCCTATTACGCCATGGACATTATCAAAGGGCTGGTGCTGGCATTAGCACTGGCTATCACTTACGTACAGCGCCGCTAAGGCGCATCCCCAACTGGAGTTAAGAATAATGAAAAAGATAACACTCTCGCTGCTGGCATTCAGCCTGTTAAACGCCAGTACAGCGTTTGCCGACACCGTCACGCCAGTTCCTGCCGCTATCGCTAACCATGAAGGCCCGATACGCATTGCCGTCATCCGTAACCTTGGCTCAGACGACAACACCACACAGTTTGTTGCGGGAGCCATTCAGCAAGGCCGCCAGTTAGGCTTTAAAGTCAGTACGTTTCTCAGCAACGGCGACGATGCGCGCTTTCAGGATTTCGTGAATCAGGCGATCAGCCAGAAATACGACGGTATTGTGCTGTCCCACGGCAAAGCGCCGTACGCCAGTGCGCTGGTAAAACGCATTGCGGACGCCGGCATTAAGGTATCGGTATTTGATACGCCCGTGGACAACCCGATTCCGGGTGTCACGGTCACCGCGCAGGATGATGCATCTCTGGCCCAGTTGTCGCTGGGACAGTTAATCAAGGATTTCAACGGCAAAGCCAACATTGTTAAATTATGGGTTGCCGGTTTCCCGCCGATGGAACGTCGTCAGGTTGTTTATGAGAAATTGCTGAAAGAGAACCCTGGCATTCATCAACTTGAGTCGATTGGCGCGGTATCAACGGATGTCCAGGGCGACACCGCCAATAAAGTTGGCGCTATCCTGGCGAAATACCCTAAAGGCAAGATTGACGCCATCTGGGGTGCATGGGACGCGTTCAGCCAGGGCGCTTACAAAGCGCTGCAGGAAAATGGCCGTACAGAGATCAAACTGTACAGCATCGATGTCTCGAATCAGGACTTGCAGTTGATGCGTCAGAAAGGCAGCCCGTGGGTACAGACTGTCGCGGTCGATCCTAAAACCATCGGGGCCGTCAATATGCGCCTGGTGGCAAACAAGATTGCCGGTGAAACCACACCAGCTACCTATGAATTTAAAGCCGCTTCGATTTCTCAGCAGGCGCTTAACAGCCATCCTGGTGCGGTGAACGTGGCGTCGTTGAACAAAATCATTCCAGGCTGGGGCAGTAATGAGGATTTCGTCCAGCCATGGTTTGCGACGCTGGAAGCAAAATATAAGAAGTAAGCGTTCGTCGCCGAACAGGGACGGTTAAGGCGTGTCACCTGAGCGGTGATGTTCATTGCATGAGCGTGGCTTTGGTTGCTGCCTGGGCGGCAGCGTCCAGTCATAAAACTCCGAGAAGTTTTCGCTCGCCAGGCGGCAGAGAGCTTCAGCCAGCCTCATGCGGGAGCCCGGGTTGCCAGCCTGAGCGGCGTTCAGTCATAAAGCTCCGAGAAGGTTTCGCTCGCCAGGCGGCGGGCAGTTTCAGTCCGCCCCGTGCGGGCGACCGACAAGGGGCCGCCAGTCGCCGCGGCCCCTTGACCCCGGGCTCCCGTCCTGCCCACCCGCCGCTGCGCGGTCCCTTCGCTCCTTCAGGATTTCTCCCGGACCGCCAGGACGCGCCGTCCCTGGCGCGGCCTGACTTTCGCCGACGTCCTGTCGGCTCATCCGGAAATCCTGCATCCGCTCAGCGGGACGGGAAGGCCGGCCCAACTCCCCCGCTTTGATACCTGTGCCAAAACTACTTTCCGCGTCGCTTCAGATGTCAGAAAACATCGCTTCAGATGCCAGAAAAGCATCACAGCTTATTGCTGTTCATTTTTTCATTTTCGTCAGGCTTCCCTGTCTTCAGTTCTGATTACGCATGTTAATAACAGGCGAAGCAGTATTTCGGAAAAATATACGCCCTCACAGGCGGGGGGGTTCCGGAGGCATCCGGCGCGCTGAGGAAAGAACGGAGGCCAGGACGGCGCGGCAGGGACGCCGCGACGAGGACGGCTGCGCCACGGAGGGCGCATCCGGACGGTCCGTCAGGCCGCAGTGAGTGACGAAGGGACAGCGACGGCTGCCGGACGCCGGGATTGTTAAGGGGCTGGCGCAAGCCCCTTAACCCGACCGCCTGCTCGGACAGGCTGAAACTCCCCGACGCCTGGCGGGCGGAACATACTCAGTGCAAAACCGTAGCGCCCAGCCGGGCGGAACATACTCAGAACAAAACCGTAACGCCCAGCCGGGCAGAATATGCTCAGAGCAAAACCGCATCCCCACTACCTTGCAGGCACAACACACCTGAAGCAAAAATGTAGCTCCCCTGCCCGATGGCCGGAACACACCGGAAGTAAAACGGCATCGCCCACGCCAACAGGCAACCCCACATCAACTAAAGAATAAGCCCTCACAGGCGAGGATTTGCTGGAGGCATCCGGCGCGCTGAGGAAAGAACGGAGGCCAGGACGGCGCGGCAGGGATGCCGCGACGAGGACGGCTGCGCCACGGAGGGCGCATCCGGACGGTCCGTCAGGCCGCAGTGAGTGACGAAGGGACAGCGACGGCTGCCGGACGCCGGGATTGTTAAGGGGCTGGCGCAAGCCCCTTAACCCGACCGCCTGCTCGGGCAGGCTGAAACTCCCTGCCGCCTGGCGGGCGGAACATGCTCAGAACAAAACCGTAACGCCCAGCCGGGCAGAATATGCTCAATGCAAAACCGCAGCGCCCAGCCCAACCGGGCAGAACCAAAGCAAACCCCATCCCCGCCAACGGCGGCCCCCCCCTTATAATCCCAGCAGCAGTTGCCGCTCCAGTTGCGGGTCCACCAGCGTCACATGCAATCCCACCAGCCGCACGCCGCGTCCAGCCCGGCGCTCATCCCAGGTTTTACGCGCCACGGCAATCATGTCGTCTTTATTCAGCACCGGCCAGACATGCTCCTGGGTCGTCTGCTGAAAATCACTGAACTTCAGTTTCACGCCCTGACGCGCAATATGCTTATCGGGCCGTATCTGAGTTAAGCGCCGATCAAGCTCGGCATAGAGGTAATCAATAATCTCCAGGCAGCGTTCCCAACTGTCGATATCGTCAGCCAGCGTGCGCTCAACGCCCAGCGATTTACGTTCGCGTTCAACCACCACACCGCGTTCATCAATACCGTGGCTGCGCTCCCATAAGATCCGACCAAATTTACCGAAGCGCTTAAGCAGTAACGCCAAATCGGCTTTTTGCACATCGCCGCAGGTATGTAATCCCAGCTCTTCCAGCTTTTTTGCCGACACTTTTCCCACACCGGGAATTTTCGCCAACGGCAACGCCAGTAAAAAATCAGACATCTGTGCAGGGGTAATGACAAACTGGCCATCAGGCTTGTTTAAGTCAGAAGCGATTTTGGCGAGAAATTTAATCGGTGCGATGCCCGCAGAGGCCGTGAGTTGGGTTTCCCGATAGATAGTGGCGCGGATTTCCTGGGCGATCAGCGTAGCTGATCCCTGACAGTGCGTGCTGTCGGTGACATCCAGATAGGCTTCATCCAGCGACAGTGGCTCGATGAGGGAGGTAAAACGTGAAAAGATGGCGCGAATCTGGCTGGATGCCTCTTTGTAAACTTCGTAGCGCCCGGGTAATAAACGCAGATGAGGACATAGCTTCAGCGCCATGCCCGTGGGCATCGCACTGCGCACGCCATATTTGCGTGCCGGATAGTTAGCGGTACTGATCACCCCGCGCCGATCGCGGCTGCCGCCAATCGCCATGGGAATATCGCGCAATGAAGGGTCATCACGCATTTCCACTGCGGCAAAAAAGCAGTCCATATCGACATGAATGATCTTACGCATCGCCCCTCCAGCACTGGATAAGTATACAGTCCAAAGAGGCTTGTGCAATATTTCTTGCAGTTGCTAACAAACTTTACAAATTTTCGGCGCTATTCCGTCAAAGAAATGGACATTTTGCTCTGCGCTGTATTGCTAAAAAAACACACAATGTTTAATGTTGCGCTGCGGTAGCGGAAAGTTCCGATAATGCAAACAGAGGCGCACTTATCGCGCCGTTGTTCTTCTTCACTTCAAGGTGTACACAGCATGGGCAAAATCGCACTTCTGTTTGCGATGATTTTACTGCCAGCCCTCAGCATGGCAATGACTCCTGAGCCGGTTCAGCCACTGGCGCCGGTGAGCAAAGAATTAAAGAAACAGTTAATCGGTACGCCGGTTTATATTCAGATCTTCAAGGAAGAGCGTACCCTTGAGCTGTACGGCAAGATTGGCAACGAATATCGCTTGCTGGATACCTATCGCATCTGCAACTTTTCTGGCGGCCTGGGGCCAAAACGTCGTGAAGGCGATTTTAAAAGCCCGGAAGGTTTTTACAGCGTAAAAATGAATCAGCTAAAGCCGGACAGCCGTTTCTATCGCGCGATTAATATTGGCTTCCCCAATCAATACGATCGCGACCAGGGCTACAGCGGTAACTATTTAATGATTCATGGCGACTGTAAGTCTATCGGCTGCTATGCCATGACCAATGCCTATATGGATGAGATTTTCACCTATGTGAATGCAGCATTACGTAATGGTCAGCAGGAAGTGAATATTGCCATTTATCCGTTTCGCATGACCGACAGCAATATGCAGCGTCATCGCTATTCCACCTATGCGGATTTCTGGAAGCAACTTCAGCCCGGCTACACCTACTTTGCGCAGTATCATCAGCCGCCGACCGTGAATGTGACCAGCGGCAGATATGTGATGAACAGCAGCCCGGTGATCACCCAACCTGAAGCGGCATCCCAGTCATTCCTGGCGCTCTCCAAGGTAAAATAATGCCCATTCGCCTGGCACAATTCGGTGCCAGGTTTCATTTCCCGTCAGCGGTTGTGTGGCAATGACGGTCACTATATCGTTCGCGCTGGTGTGTTTCTGGAAATCAATCTCCACGTCCTGATCAAGCAGCTGCGCCCGACCAAAAGGTGCACGGCGGGTAATCCAAAACAGATTGGTTGAGCAGAATGCCATTAAGTAGCGACCATCCGACAGCAGCATATTAAATACGCCTTTCTGCCGTAGCTCACCCGCCAGCTCCCCAATGTAGCGAAAGACTGCAGGCCAGTTCCCCGGCGTGCGCGGATAGCGCGTGGCCAGCTTATGCAGAATCCAGCAAAATGCCTTCTCGCTGTCGGTTTCCCCTACCGGACGAAACGTCCCGGTCTCCAGTTGCCTGTAGCCTTTAAGCTGCCCGTTGTGTGCATAAGTCCAGTGACGGCCCCATAATTCCCGGGTAAACGGATGCGTATTCTCCAGGGAGACCGGTCCACGATTCGCCTGGCGAATATGTGCCACGACCGAATGAGATTTAATTGGATATTCCTGCACCAGACGCGCAATGGGGGAATTAAAACTCGGTAAGGGATCTTTAAAGGTGCGGCAGCCTTTATCTTCATAAAACGTAATGCCCCAGCCGTCTTTATGCGGCCCTGTTCCGCCGCCACGCTGCACCAATCCGGTAAAACTGAAACAAATATCGGTGGGAACATTGGCGCTCATCCCGAGCAATTCGCACATAGCAACCGCCTTATGTCAAAACGCCTCCTGTCGACCAGGAGGCCAGTCGTGCTGTTACCTGACCATCTCTTTTTCAATCAGCAGCATCAGGATATGGATCACTTTGATATGGATCTCCTGAATGCGATCAGCATAACCAAAATGCGGTACACGAATTTCAATGTCCGCGCTGCCCGCCATCTTACCGCCATCTTTGCCGGTCAGGGTGATCACTTTCATGCCCTGCGCGCGCGCGGCTTCAACAGCCTTGATGATATTGGCAGAGTTACCCGAGGTAGAGATCCCCAGCAGCACATCGCCTGCGCGCCCTACCGCTTCAACATAACGGGAAAAAACGTGGTCATAGCCAAAATCGTTACTCACGCAGGAAAGATGGCTGACGTCTGAAATGGCAATAGCCGGGTATCCAGGACGATTTTCACGGTAGCGGCCGGTGAGTTCTTCCGCAAAATGCATCGCATCACAGTGAGAGCCACCGTTGCCGCAGGAAAGCACTTTGCCGCCCGCTTTAAAGCTGTCAGCCAACATCACCGCAGCCCGCTGGATGGTGTGAATGTTCGCGTCGTCACTCAAAAAGTTATTCAACGTCTCTGCAGCTTCGTTCAGCTCTGAACGAATAATGTCCTGATACATAGACTTGTCCTTTGTAGGGGAGGTTAATCGCAGCAAGTTTAACGGAATGGCTGACGCGCGCAAAGCACCACACAGCCAGATACCGCATGCCCAGCGTTTTTTCGCGCCCGCTGTTTTCATTCAACGCGCTGTTTGGCTGATTTTGTGAGTCAGGTTGTAATTGCGATGTAAAAAAATTGATAAATGCCAGCATCTGATTTACACCTCTACTCATAACAGGTCAGACCTCTTACTACTTAACGGAGCACTTCATTATGATGGTTGTCTCGATTCTTGCGACAGTGGTGCTAATTGGCGCGCTGTTTTATCACCGCCTCTCTCTGCCCCTCAGCAGCGCAATTCTCCTGCTGTGGACTGCAGCGATGGCGGCGGCCCACCTTTGGACGCCCTGGCTGCTGTTACCGCTGGCGATTATTCTGCTGCCGCTGAACCTGACCAGTATGCGCCGCAAACTGTTTTCCCAACCGATGCTGCAACGCTTCCAGAAAGTGATGCCGCCAATGTCACGCACAGAGAAAGAGGCGATTGACGCGGGCACCACCTGGTGGGAAGGCGATCTGTTCCAGGGCAAACCCGACTGGCAGAAACTGCATAACTATCCACAACCGCGCCTGACACCGGAAGAGCAGGCCTTTATCGATGGCCCAGTGGAAGAAGCCTGCCGCATGGCAAATGATTTCCAGATCACCCATGAGCTGGCTGATATGCCACCGGAACTGTGGGCATATCTGAAAGAGCACCGCTTCTTCGCCATGATCATCAAAAAAGAGTACGGCGGGCTGGAATTCTCTGCCTATGCACAGGCGCGCGTGTTGCAAAAACTGTCGGGCGTATCGGGTATTCTGGCGATTACCGTAGGCGTGCCTAACTCACTCGGCCCGGGCGAACTGCTGCAACATTACGGTACGGAAAAACAGAAAGACCACTATTTACCGCGTCTGGCCCGGGGAGATGAAATTCCCTGTTTCGCGCTGACCAGCCCGGAAGCCGGTTCAGATGCCGGAGCGATTCCCGATACGGGTGTGGTCTGCATGGGCGAGTGGCAGGGCCAGCAGGTGCTGGGCATGCGCCTGACCTGGAACAAGCGCTATATCACGTTAGCCCCTATCGCTACCGTGCTGGGTCTGGCTTTTAAACTCTCCGATCCAGAGCATTTGCTGGGCGAGAAAGAGGAGCTGGGCATTACCTGTGCCCTGATCCCGACCAGCACGCCGGGTGTGGAAATCGGTCATCGCCACTTCCCCCTCAACGTGCCGTTTCAGAATGGCCCAACCCGTGGCAAAGACATTTTTGTTCCTATCGATTTCATCATTGGTGGCCCGGAAATGGCCGGTCAGGGTTGGCGGATGCTGGTGGAATGTCTGTCGGTCGGTCGTGGCATCACGCTGCCGTCAAACTCAACCGGCAGCCTGAAAAGTGTGGCGCTGGCAACCGGTGCTTATGCTCACATCCGTCGTCAGTTCAAGCTGTCTATCGGTAAAATGGAAGGCATCGAAGAGCCGCTGGCACGAATCGCAGGTAATGCCTATGTGATGGACGCAGCCGCAACGCTGATTACCACCGGGATTATGCAGGGTGAGAAACCCGCCGTGCTGTCAGCCATTGTGAAATACCACTGTACCCACCGCGCCCAGCAGTCGATCATCGATGCTATGGATATTGCGGGCGGTAAAGGCATCATGCTGGGCGACAGCAACTTCCTGGCGCGTGCCTATCAGGGCGCACCTATCGCTATCACGGTGGAAGGCGCGAATATCCTGACCCGCAGCATGATTATCTTTGGTCAGGGCGCGATTCGTTGCCATCCTTATGTCCTGCAGGAAATGGCTGCCGCTGCCAGCAACGATGTTGCGGCCTTTGATAAAGCGCTGTTCAGCCATATTGGTCACGTAGGCAGCAATGCGATGCGCAGCCTGTGGCTGGGCCTGCTTGGCGGACGCACCAGCGCTGCGCCTACCCGCGATGCCACGCGTCGCTATTATCAGCACATGAACCGCATCAGTGCCAACCTGGCGTTGCTGTCAGATGTCTCTATGGCGGTGTTAGGCGGCAGTCTGAAGCGTCGCGAACGCATGTCGGCCCGTCTGGGGGATGTGCTGAGCCAACTCTATCTGGCGTCTGCCACCCTGAAACGTTATGACGATGAAGGGCGTCACGAGGCGGATTTACCGCTGGTGCAGTGGGGCGTGCAGGATGCGCTGAATAAGGCAGAAAAAGCCATGGACGATCTGCTGAGCAACTTCCCGAATCGTCTGGTGGCTGGGGTGATCCGACTGGTGGTGTTCGCCGGTGGTCAGCACTGCCCTGCTCCATCCGATCGCCTGGACCATAAACTGGCAAAAATGCTGCAGGTGCCTTCCGCAACGCGCTCGCGCCTGGGTCGCGGTCAGTATCTGGCGCCGAGCCAGCATAACCCAGCAGGTCAGTTAGAGCAGGCACTGCAGGATGTGATGGCGGCAGAAGTGATTCATGACCGCCTGTGCAAACAGCATAAAAAACACTTCTCGTTCACCCGACTTGATGCACTGGCAAAACAGGCGCTGGAGAAGGGCTGGATTGACGACAAAGAAGCAGAGGTGTTGAAACGCGCCGAGCAGAGCCGTCTGCGTTCCATTAACGTGGATGAGTTTGAGGCTGATGCGCTGGCCGTTCCGGCAAAGCAGACTGTCTCTAAGCCCGCCCGCCCCAGCGAGGCGGCATAATCCATCAGGCCGACATCATGTCGGCCTTTTTTTTACCCTGCCTGACGAATGCGGGCAATCAATGCTTCGACATCCTCAACGTGCCCGGCGGCCAGAATCAGCGTGCGGCCCAACGTAATCGCATTACGAATGCAATCGGTGCGCATCTCATCATCCCGGATAAGCTTCATGTCCGCCACGTGCGACATGCCCACCGTCCGACGGATCAACTCAGTGCCACAGTAACCAATGGTATCCGCCCAGACTTTACGCAGAAACGCCTGGGCATAGCCCGGATAAGCCATGGCCACATCCTGCGTCTTGCTTTCTGCCAGCGCCAGGAAACGTGCTGCGAACGTATTCCACACATCACGCACATCGCTAAGGCGCTGCTCACGAGCATCAACGGCTTCGCGCGGTGCCAGCAGGCCGGGCAAACCGCAGTAATTAATCAGCAGATTACCCAGCGCGGTGCCAACATCGAAGCCAATCGGCCCAAAGTAGCCAAACTCAGCATCGATCGCTTTGAGGCTCCCGTCAGCCACAAAGATGGAGCCGCTGTGGATATCCCCATGCAGCAAGGCTTCGGCATGGCTAAAGAAACGGTGTTTAAGCCCGGCAACGGCAATACGCAACGCGTCGTCGGTGCGCAGTGAGGCGACCAGCGGCTCCAGCGCTTCAGGATAGCTGTTGCGCTCATGGTCAGTGTAGGGATCGTTGAAGAACAGGTCCTCGGTGATTTCGCACAGTTCCGGGTTGATAAAGCGCGCCACTTCGGCTTTTTTATGGTGCGGGTGCAGAATAAAGTCCGAGGTATGGAACAGCGTCTGGGCCAGGTATTCACCCAGCTGACGAGGTGCTTCAGGATAGTACGCGCCTTTGACCAGCTCACTGCGCCAGATTTGGTGGCTGGAGAGATCTTCCATCACCATCACCGCCAGTTCCGCATCGTAATGCGTCACGTTGACCGTGTGCTGAGGGCAATATTTGTAGTGCTCAACCAGGGTTTGCGCCTCAATGCGGGCGCGATCGAGCGTTAACGGCCATGACTCACCGACACAACGCACGTAGGGTAGCGCCTGCTTGACCACGACGCGGCTTTTTCCCTGATTGTCGTAAATCTTGAAGACCAGATTCAGGTTACCATCGCCGATCTCTTCCGCGCTGCATAAAACAGAAGGATCATCCATGCCGCCAAACGTTTTGGCATATTCCACAGCGTCAGCTGCAGTGAATGTACGGTATTGCGACATTGACCTTTCCTCATCAACAAACGCCGGTGCAAGCCGGACCTGATTAATCTTTCGTAATAAGCCGTTCAGACGTCTATACATCCGTTAAGCATGTTGGCACAATATCCGCCATTAACGCAACATGGAATTCACCAAGAATGCAGACATTCCAAACCACCAGCTTACAGGTTCGCAACAACCAGCTCTGGATACTGGATCAGCAGGCCCTGCCACAGCAACAAAACTGGCTGCCTGCCCATTCGGTCGCGCAGTTGGTTGAACACATTCATGCGCTGCGGGTACGCGGCGCCCCCTTAATTGGCTTGTCTGCCTCGCTGCTGCTGGCGCTACTCGCGGAACAAGGTGAAACGCGCGAGCAGCTGGCGCAGTCACTGGCGATCCTGCGCGCCGCCCGCCCGACTGCGGTCAACCTGATGAATAACCTGGACAGGATGAAGCAGGCGCTGGAAAAACCTGAAAGGGTGACGAGCCTGGTGGACGAAGCGCTGCGTCTGGTTAATGAAGACAAACAGCTCTGTGAGCGCATCGCTGAAGCCGGAAGCGCGCTGGTCAAACCCGGAAGCCAGCTGTTAACCCACTGCAATACCGGTGGCCTGGCTACCGCGGGCGTCGGCACAGCACTGGGCGTTATCGCGCGCGCGCATCAGCAGGGCAAGGTTCGTAACGTTTGGGTCGATGAAACGCGCCCTTTGTTGCAAGGCGGACGCTTAACGGCGTGGGAACTCGGCGAGCTCGGCGTGCCCTATCATCTGATTACCGACGCGATGGCCGCCAGCCTGATGGCGGCGGGCAACGTCGATGCCATCTGGGTCGGTGCCGATCGCATTGCTGCCAATGGCGACGTTGCGAATAAGATTGGCACCTACAGCCTGGCGGTGCTGGCGCACTATCACGGTATTCCCTTTTACGTTGCCGCCCCGCATACCACGCTGGATCGCCTGTGTCCGACGGGGTCAGCCATTCCTATCGAACAGCGTGCCGCCAGCGAAGTCACCGGCGTTGCTGGCAGCTTCGGTAGCGTGCAGTGGGCACCTGCCGATGCCCGGGTATACAATCCGGCCTTCGACGTCACGCCAGCGGCGCTTATCAGCGGTTGGGTACTGGATACGGGCGTGGTCACCCCACAGCAGGTTCAGGACGGCCTCTTTCAGCCACAGTGATTAGCGATGCTGCTTCCCCACAGGAAGCAGCGCGCTTAACGATACCGGCTTACTTACGCCAGTCGTGGATAGGCATCTGCAATCTTGTCGCCGGTGAAATTGGCAATCCAGCCTTCCTGGTTATCAAAAATGCGGATCGCAGTAAAATGCGGGGACGATCCCATATCAAACCAGTGCGGTGTGCCAGCAGGCACCGAGATCAGGTCGTTCTTTTCGCACAGGATCTGCAAAATTTCACCGTCGAGGTGCAGACAGAACAGCCCTGCGCCCTCGACAAAGAAGCGAACTTCATCTTCGCCGTGCGTGTGTTCCGACAGGAATTTCTGGCGCAGAACGTCCTTCTGCGGGTTATCGGCGCGCATGCTGATCACGTCCCAGCTCTGATAACCTTTCTCGGCCACCAGGCGATCAATGGCATGTTGATAAGCATTGATAACCGTTTCCGCATCCGGGTTTTCCCCCAGATCGCGGTCGGCCTGCCAGCGTTCAAAACGGACGTCTTTGGCATTCAGCCGCGCGCGAATCGCTTCGGCATCGGTGCTGTGCCATATCGGCTGGCTGGGATCGCTATCGCTAAAAATGGTCAGTGCACTCATCTCAAATCGACTCCGGGTTAATCTGGGAAAAATTAGTGACCTGACGATGATGGCTGTCATCATCTGCCGCGTCACGAATCAGCTGCAGCGTGTGCCAGCCGGCCTGCTCTGCTGCGTCCAGCTCCTGATGAATATCAGAAAGAAACAGCAGTTGATCAGCCGGCAAGCCTGTTTGCGCGGCGATGTTCTGATACGACGTCATCTCGCGCTTGGCACCTACGTGAGTATCAAAGTAGCCGCTGAACAAACCAGTAATATCACCTTCATCGCTGTAGCCAAATAACAATTTCTGCGCGGCAACCGAGCCAGAGGAATATATATATAATTTAATACCTTGCGCGTGCCAGGCCGTGAGCGCAGGCAGCACGTCAGGATAAAGATGTCCGGTGAAACTGCCGTTCAGGTAGCCTTCTCGCCAAATCATCCCCTGCAGCGCCTTTAAACCGGTCGATTTGCGATCCGCATCCATGTAAGAAAACAGAATATCAATGACGCCGTTTATATCGGCATCGGGTTGCCCCGCTTCGGCACGCACCGCGTTCAGCGCCTGTTGCACGTCAGCCTGCGCCTGATGCTGGCGAACATAGTCCGCCAGATGCGCACGGGCATAGGGAAACAGAACGTTGTGTACAAAGCGGATATCGCTGGTGGTGCCTTCAATATCGGTAACAATGGCCTTTATCATGCTTTCTCCAGCAGGCGACGTTGGCGCTCGCATTCAAATAAAAATTCCAGACCTTCCAGATGGCGACGGGCTTCAGCGACGTCTTTGCCCCAGCAGGTCAGGCCGTGTCCACGCAGCAGAAAGCCATAGCGCAACGGAAAGCGGGCAGCATAATCCTCGATCTCTGACGCCAGCGCCGCCACATCCTGGCTGTTGTCGAATACTGGAATCGCCACGGTAGTGTCATGCGTCGTCTGGCCGCTCAGCGACTTTTGCATCTCATAACCGTACAGCAACAAGGCCGCGCCCTGCTCAACCCGGGACAACACCGTGGCGTTCACCGTGTGCGTGTGCAACACCGCGCCCGCCTCCGGAAACAACCGGTAAATCAGCGTATGCAGCGCGGTCTCCGCCGAAGGTTTGCGCCCCGAAGGCGCCTGACAGGTGGCAATCTCGACCTGGATAAAATCGTCGCGCGTCAGGCTGCCTTTATCTTTGCCCGACTCACTCAGCAGGCAAAAATGAGCATCCTGACGCACCGACATATTGCCGCCGGTGGCCGGTGCCCAGCCCTTCGCGCCTATCCAGTGACAGGCTTCCACCAGGTTTTCTACTGCAGATGAATCGGACATCACCGTTCCTTTTAGCCGTCTAAGCGTCTTGATTGCCAAATACTAGCATCCTGTTTATAGTGGCATCAACTAAGGGTTTCTCCGCTACCGTTTTTGCGCGTAAGGCTACCTAATCATGACGCAGTCCAACCTGACGCCCGAGAGCAAACTGCCTGCACTCGGCACAACGATATTCACGCAAATGAGCGCGCTGGCACAGCAGCATAATGCCATTAATCTTTCCCAGGGGTTTCCGGATTTTGACGGTCCGTCTTACCTGCAGGAGAGGCTGGCTTACCATGTCAGCCAGGGCGCGAATCAGTATGCGCCCATGACCGGCGCACAACCGCTTCGCGAAGCTATTGCGGATAAAACCGCCGCGCTCTACGGCTATCGCCCCTGCGTTAACGACGACATCACCGTGACGGCAGGCGCGACAGAAGCGCTTTATGCCGCCATCACCGCCCTGGTGCGGCCCGGTGACGAAGTGATCTGTTTCGATCCCAGTTACGACAGCTATGCGCCTGCGGTGGAGCTGGCAGGCGGTATTCTGAAACGCATCACGTTGCAGCCGCCGTTGTTCGCGGTGGACTGGTCGGCGTTCTCCGCGCTGTTAAGTGACAAAACCCGCCTGGTCATTTTAAACACGCCACATAATCCTTCAGCCAGCGTCTGGCACCAGGCGGACTATGCCGCGTTGTGGCAGGCGATCTCTGACCGGGAAATCTATGTGCTGAGCGATGAAGTCTATGAGCACATCTGCTTTGCCGAGGCAGGCCATGCCAGCGTGCTGGCCCATCCCGCGTTGCGCCAGCGTGCAATTGCGGTGTCATCCTTTGGCAAAACCTTTCACATGACCGGCTGGAAAGTGGGCTATTGCGTTGCGCCTGCCGCTATTAGCGCCGAGATCCGCAAGATCCATCAATACCTGACGTTTTCCGTGAACACGCCGGCTCAATTGGCGATTGCCGATATGCTGCGCCAGCATCCAGAGCACTACCGCGAACTTCCCGATTTTTATCGCGCGCGCCGTGATCGGTTGATGCAGGCGCTGAGCAGCAGTCGGTTCCGCCTGTTGCCGTGCGAAGGCACCTATTTTCTGCTGATGGACTACAGCGCGATTTCCGATCTGAACGATGTGGAGTTTTGCCAGTGGCTGACGCGCGAAGTGGGCGTCGCGGCGATTCCCCTGTCGGTGTTTTGTGCCGGACCTTTCCCCCACAAACTCATCCGGTTGTGCTTTGCGAAACAGGAAGCCACACTCGATGCAGCAGCGGAGCGGTTATGTCGACTTTAGCGATAACGCTGCTACAGGAGCCCCTGACGTGGATGGATGGCGAGGCCAACCTGCGCCATTTCGATCGGATCTTAGCCAACCTCACGCAACGGGATGTGATTATTCTGCCGGAAATGTTTACCACCGGCTTTGCGATGGAAGCCGCCCAGTCGGCGCTACCGCAGGCGCAGGTGGTCGAGTGGTTAGGACAGCATGCGCGGCGCTGTGATGCGCTGGTGGGCGGCAGCGCCGCCATTCATACTGCGGAGGGCGCCGTAAACCGTTTTCTGCTGATTGAGCCGGATGGCACGTTACATCAGTATGATAAACGTCACCTGTTTCGCATGGCCGACGAGCAGCATCACTATATTGCCGGTAAGGCACGCACGGTGATTCAGTGGCGAGGCTGGCGTATTTTGCCGCAAATCTGTTATGACCTGCGTTTTCCGGTGTTCTCGCGTAACCGGGATGATTACGATCTGGCGCTGTATGTCGCTAACTGGCCGGCACCGCGCACCCTTCACTGGCAGGCGTTACTGCTGGCACGGGCGATTGAGAATCAGGCATTTGTTGCAGGCTGCAATCGCGTGGGCAGCGATGGCAATCAGCACGAGTACAGTGGGGACAGTCGGATTATTTCGCCACAGGGCGAGATTCTGGCGGCAGGTGAATCCTGCAAAGCAGGCAGCGTTGATGCCGCGTTATCGCTGTCAGACCTGCGGGCATACCGCGAACGGTTCCCGGCCTGGCGCGATGCTGATGGCTTTACGCTAACGGAATGACGTCACCCCCGGACAGGCCGGGGGTGATTCAGGATTACTACAGGTCGAAACGATCCAGATTCATCACTTTCGTCCAGGCCGCCACGAAGTCAGTAACAAACTTCTGTTTTGCGTCGCTGCTGGCATAAACTTCTGCCAGAGCACGCAGAATGGCGTTGGAACCGAACACCAGATCGGCACGCGTCGCGCTGAATTTCACCGCTCCGTTCTGACGATCGCGGCCTTCGAAGATCTCTTCACTGCCGTCAGTCGCACGCCATGCGGTGCGCATATCCAGCAAATTCACAAAGAAATCGTTACTCAGGACGCCCACTCGGTCGGTAAACACGCCGTGATGGCTGCCGTCAAAGTTGGTGCCCAGTACACGTAAGCCACCCACCAGCGCGGTCAGCTCTGGAGCACTCAGCGTCAGCTGCTGCGCTTTGTCCAGCAACAGGGTTTCTGTCGATGAACCACCCTGTACGCGACGGTAGTTACGGAAACCATCGGCCAGCGGTTGCAGCACGTTAAAGGATTCCACATCGGTTTGATCCTGACGCGCATCCACACGGCCTGGGATAAACGGCACCTGTGCGGCAACGCCTGCTGCGGCTGCGGCCATTTCGATACCGACGCTGCCCGCCAGTACGATCACATCAGCCAGCGAAGCCTTACCGGATTCCTGCTGAATCTGCTGCAGTTTAGGTAATACGTCGTTAACCACGCTGGCGTTTACCGCCCAGCTATTCTGTGGTGCCAGCGCCAGACGGGCACCGTTAGCACCACCACGTTTGTCACCGCCACGGAAGGTCGATGCAGACGCCCAGGCAACAGACACCAGCTGGCTGACCGTCAGGCCCGACGCAGCGATTTTCGCTTTCAGTTCGCTAATATCGCCTGGCGTCGGCTGATGCGTAGGCTGCGGTAACGGGTCCTGCCACAGTAAATCTTCCTTTGGCACTTCAGGACCGATGTAGCGCGCTTTTGGCCCCATATCACGGTGGGTCAATTTGAACCAGGCGCGGGCAAAGGCTTCGTTAAAGGACTGCGGATCGTTCAGGAAACGGCGAGAAATCTTCTCGAACTCTGGGTCGAAACGTAACGTCAGATCCGTCACCAGCATGGTCGGCTTGCGCTTTTTCGCCGGATCGAACGGGTCCGGAATAATGTCGTCGGCATTGACTGCTTCATACTGAATAGCACCGGCCGGGCTGTGCGTTTTTACCCATTCGTATTTGAACAGGTTCTCGAAGAAGTAGTTGCTCCACTGCGTTGGTGTCTGCGTCCAGACCACTTCAAGACCCGAGGTAATCGCATCTGCACCCACGCCGCTACCATGGTTATTGCTCCAGCCAAAGCCCTGCGCTTCGATAGGTGAGGCTTCAGGATCGACGCCCACGTGGCTCGCAGCGGCGGCACCGTGGGTTTTACCCAGGGTGTGACCACCCGCAATCAGCGCGACGATCTCTTCATCGTTCATGCCCATGTTGCCGAAGGTGGCGCGAATAGCAGGCGCGGCAGAGGCCGGATCGCCACTGGCGTTGGGGCCTTCCGGGTTGACATAAATCAGGCCCATTTCTGTGGCGCCCAGTGGCGCATTCGCCAGGCTTTCTGGATGGCGATGTGCCAGCCACTCGGTTTCATGACCCCAGTCCACGTCCATATCCGGTTCCCAGACGTCTTCACGACCGGCACCAAAACCGAAGGTACGGAAACCTGAGTTTTCCAGCGAGACGTTGCCGGCGAGGATATAGAGGTCGGCCCAGGAGATTTTCTGGCCGTATTTCTGTTTCACCGGCCACAACAGGCGACGGGCTTTATCAAGGCTGACGTTATCTGGCCAGGAATTCAGCGGGGCAAAGCGCTGTTGACCACGACCTGAACCCCCACGGCCGTCGATGGTGCGGTAAGTACCGGCACTGTGCCAGGCCATACGGATAAACAAGCCAATGTAGGTGCCCCAGTCGGCAGGCCACCAGGATTGGGAGTCGGTGAGCAACGCCCGGATGTCGGCTTTCAGCGCAGCATAGTCCAGCTTGCTGAATTCTTCGCGATAGTTAAAGTCTTCGCCGAGGGGATTTGAACGATTGGAATGCTGGTTCAGCAGGTCCACGCGCAGCATATTTGGCCACCAGTCGCGATTGCTGGTGCCACTACCGGCTCCGCGAGCCAGAACGCTTTCTTCTTCCGATTTACCGTGATGAAAGGGACATTTTCCTGAAGCGGCTACATCATTATCTTTTGGCGTGCTCATTATCGGCTCCGTTGCCTTCACATTGTCATCCTTAAGATAACCCTGGTGTTAGCAAGAATATATTCGGATGGGCCGAAGGTTTTGATAGCCGGTAGCTCTCAAGCGCAGCGGAAAAGTGCCGCGCCTGATAACCCCGTCAGCTGCCGCGATAGGTAGACCAGCTCCAGGGCGAGATTAAAAATGGCAGATGGTAATGGCTGCCGCTTGCAGCAATCACGAAATCGATTTGCGCACTGACGTACAGCGCATCCCGTCCGGTCACGCGAAAGTAGTCGCCAATCGCCGCCGTCAGGCGGTAATGGCCTGGCGCGATCGGCTCTGGCGTCAAGTCCTTGAGGCGACCATCGCCGTCGGTGACGCCGCGGGCATAAGTTGACCAGCCTTGTGCCGTGCTCTGTTCCAGCAAGATTGCCACGTCAGCCGCGGGTTTCCCCAGCGCGGTATCCAGAATATGGGTGCTGATTGTGCTCATGAAAAACTCTCCTTAAGCCGTAGCAGGGTGATCTCACGCAGCTGTTCCAGCGCTTCTTGCTGCTCGGTTTCGTGGTCGTTGTCCAGCCGCCGTGTGAGTTCGTCCAGCAGGTTTTGCGCGCTGCGCCCTTTTGCCCGGATCAGAAATACCCGATTAAAACGCGCCTCATAAGCCTGATTTCCCCGCAGCATTGCCTGCTGCAGCCCGTCGTCCGCCTGGTGCATGGCGGCTTGTTCACTGCGCGATAAACATTTTTCAATACCGTTGCCCTGCACCTTGTCACCGATTCGCGGATGCGCCGACAGGGCAAAATTGAGGTCTTCTGTCTGCCAGTCAGCTGTCAGCCGTTGTGCTTCGGCAATCAATGCCTCAAGGCTGTGAAAGGGGCGCGCCGCCACCATCGCCTGCTGCCAGCGTGGAATCGCGACGCAGTGCGACAGCGCAAGCTGAGCGGCGGCGTCGGGTAACTGATTAAAGGTGACGAGATCCATTTAGTGCTGCTCCGCAAGGTGGCAAACGGCCTGCAAATAAGCCTGAACGGCTGGGCCGACATCTGCTTCCTTAACCGATTCCGCCGGATGATGGCTAATGCCGCGATGGTTGCGCACAAACAGCATCCCTACCGGCCAGCGTTCCGCAATCGCGATAGCATCATGGCCTGCGCCGCTGGGCAGTGCCAGACTGCGCCCCTGTACGGTTTCAATCGCGTGGCTCAGCGCCTGCTGTAACCTCGCATCGCAGGCCGTCGCCGCAATGCGGTAATATTCATGAGACGTAAAGGTCAAACCCCGACGCAGCGCAATGGCTTCCGCCTGGGTCAGTAACGTGGACAGCAGCGACTCAAGCGGCGCGTCCTCCGGCCCACGCACATCGAGCGACAGGTTCACCTCGCCCGGAATAACGTTGACCGCGCCCGGTGCACAGCTAAGCGTGCCTACCGTTGCCACTAACTGCCCCGGTTGTTCGCGCGTCGTGTGTTCAATAAATACCATCCATTCTGCCGCCGCCGCCAGGGCATCTTTACGGTGGTTCATCGGCACCGTACCGGCATGTCCGGCTTCGCCCGTAAAGCTGCAGTTCAGGCGGCGGGCACCGTTGATCGCTGTGACAACGCCCAGCGCGAGATCGTCCTGCTCCAGGCAAGGTCCCTGCTCGATGTGCAACTCCAGATAGGCCACGATATCGCTGACGGCACGCGCAGCACGCGGGATCTGGGTAGCATCCAGTCCCACATCGCGCATCGCCTGAGAAACGGTAATGCCGTTGCCATCCGGATGCGTTGGCCAGCTGTCGGGCCAGGTACCGGTGATACCACGACTGCCGAGTAAGGTGATGCCAAAACGCGTGCCCTCTTCATCACCGAAGCCGATGACTTCAATCGCCAGCGGCAGGCGATGCTGATGATCGCTCAGCCACTGCACGGTTTCGATGGCGCTCAGGACGCCCAGCATCCCGTCGTAGCGGCCCGCATTGCGGACCGTGTCCAGGTGCGAACCTAATAACAGCGCCGGGGCACCGGGCTGGGCGGCCTCATAACGACCGCAAATATTGCCGACGGCATCCTGCCAGACCGTCATGCCGGCGGCCTGCATCCATTCGCCGACGCGCGCATTGGCTCGCAGGTGCTCTGGTGACAGGTAAACCCGTGTCAGCCCCTGATCGCTTTCGCTGATCTCAGCCAGCGCGTCACAGCGCGCCATGATACGCCGGGCGGCAATCTGAGCCTCGCTGGCATTCATCATCATGCATGGCTCCCGTAGTGATCCCAGGCGGCCTGCGAACCGGCACCCTGTGGCGCACGGTAGCCCACGTGCGCCAGCACCATTTCCAGCGCCGCCAGGGTTTGCATCACGCAGTCTTTACGGGCGTTGTAACCCATGGTGCCAATGCGCCAGACTTTGCCGTGCAGCGGGCCAAAAGAGGTACCGATTTCAATGCCGAAATCCTCCAGCATCAGTTTACGGACCTGATCGCCATTGACGCCCTGTGGAATCACCACGCCTAAAACGTTACTCATCTTGTTACTGAGATCGCCAAAGGTTTCCAGTCCCATTCCCTGAATGCCTTTCAGCATGGCTTCGCCGTGCAGTTTGTGGCGCGCAATACCGTTATCCAGGCCTTCCTGCAGGATCAGACGCGCACATTCGCGCGCGCCAAACAGCGCGCTGGTGGCTTCAGTATGGTGATTGAGTCGTTCCGGGCCCCAGTAATCCATGATCATGCCGAGATCGAAATAGTTGGAGTAGATCATCTCGTCGTCGCCATCCTGATGCGCGTCGGTGCGAATCCCCTGCTCCACGCATTTACGCTTGCGGATCACCGCCGCCATTTCATCGCTCAGGGTGACGGGCGAGGTACCCGACGGACCGCCCAGGCACTTCTGCATACCTGCGGACACGGCATCCAGTCCCCATGCATCGGTTTCCAGCGCATTTCCCGCCAGCGACGCGGTGGCATCGGTGTAAAACAGCACGCCATATTTTTTGCAGATTGCGCCCAGCTCAGCCAGCGGCTGCAGCATGGTGGTGGAGGTGTCGCCCTGCACGGTCAGCAACAGGCGCGGTTTGACTTTTTTGATGGCGTCTTCGACCTGATCTGGCGTGAAGACCTCGCCCCATGGAACGTCAATCGTGTGCACCTCGGCACGGCAGCGGCGGGCAATTTCGCACAGCAGATGGCCGAAACGCCCAAACACCGGCACCAGCACTTTATCGCCAGGGCGAATTGTCGACAGCAGAATCGCCTCAATACCGGCGCGGGAAGTACCGTCGATCAGCAGCGTCCAGCGGTTTTCCGTGCGAAACACGCCGCGATACAGCGCCATCACTTCATTCATATAGTGCGTCATCGCCGGATCGTACTGTCCGAGCAGTTGGCTCGACATCGCACGCAGCACGCGCGGATCGGCATTGATGGGGCCAGGCCCCATTAACAGACGCTGAGGGGGATTAATTTGTGGAAATTGAGAGATATCCATAGTGAATTCCTTGTTAAGCACTCAAAGACGCACAGAGGAAATAAACTGCTTTAGCTCCGCCGTCTGCGGAGAGGCGAACAACGTTTTACTGTCGCCCTGCTCCCAGACGCGCCCCTGATGCATAAAGACCACACGATCGCCCACGTCGCGGGCGAAGTTCATTTCATGGGTGACGAGAATCAAGGTCATGCCTTCTGCGGCAAGCTGCTCCAGCACTTTCAGCACTTCGCCGACCAGTTCAGGGTCCAGCGCAGAAGTAATCTCATCACACAGTAATACGCGGGGTTCCATGGCCAGCGCCCGGGCAATGGCAACGCGCTGCTGCTGACCGCCAGACAAACTGGAAGGGTAATAATCCAGTCGCTCGCCCAGCCCCACTTTTTCCAGCATACGGGCCGCCAGTTCCCGGCACTCCGCCTGGCTTTTTTTCAGTACCCGACGCGGTGCCAGCATGACGTTTTCCAGCGCCGTCATATGCGGGAACAGGTTGAAGTTCTGAAACACCATGCCCACTGAACGGCTGATTTCCCGCGCCTGAGAATCACGGTCGGTAATCGTCATGCCGCCCAGTTTAATGCTGCCATCCTGATAGCCTTCCAGCCCGTTCATGCAGCGCAACAACGTACTTTTACCTGAACCGCTGCGGCCGATAATGGAGATCACTTCTCCCATATCGATATCCAGATCCACGCCTTTAAGAACATGGTTGGTGCCGTAATACTTCTGGACCTGATTAATGGTGATGAGCGGCATTAAATTTTTTCTCCAGATACTGGCTGTAACGCGACAGCGGATAACACAGCAGGAAGTAGCCCAGTGCGACCAGCCCAAAGACTTTAAAAGGCTGATAGGTCACGTTATTCAGAATGGTGCCGGCCTTGGTCAGCTCGACAAACCCGATGATCGACGCCAGGGCCGTGCCTTTAATCACCTGCACCGCAAATCCCACCGTCGGGGCGATAGCAATGCGAATCGCCTGCGGCGCGATCACCCGCGTCAGCGTCTGGCCAAAACCAAGCCCGAGGCAGCGTGATGCTTCCCACTGTCCTTTGGGCAGGGCCTGAATACTGCCGTGCCAGATATCCAGCAGAAATGCGCTGGTATAAAAGGTCAGCGCCAGCGATGCAGCAGTCCAGGGTGCTACGTCAATACCGAACAGCCCTACGCCAAAAAAAGCCAAAAACAGCTGCATCAGCAGCGGCGTGCCCTGAAACAGTTCGGTATAGGCACGAATCACCCGCGTCAGCCATTTACGCTTTAACAGGCGTAAAAACAGCAGAGGTAACGTGACGAGCGTGCCGCCTAAAAAGGCCACCAGCGACAGGGCGATCGTCCAGCGTGCGGCCAGCAGCAGATTGCGCAGGATGTCCCAGTCAGTAAAGGTTGTCATCATGCCTGCACTCCCAGCCATTTGCGGCCAATCGCCAGCAACAGCTGACGCATCACAATCGACAACGCCAGGTAGATCAACGTGGTCACCGAATAGACTTCAAAACTCAAAAAGGTGCGCGACTGAATCAGGTTGGCGGCGAACGTCAGCTCCTCGTAAGAGACCTGCGAGACGACCGACGATCCCAGCATCACAATGATGCACTGACTCACCAGCGCCGGATAAATTCGCTGCAGCGACGGTGGCAACACCACGCGCAGAAACGTCTGGCTGCGCGTCAGGCCCAGCACCCGTCCGGCTTCCCACTGCCCTTTTGGCGTGACCTGAATACCGGCACGGATGATTTCTGTACTGTAGGCACCAAGGTTGACCAACATGGCAAGCAAGGCCGCTTCACCGGCTGTCAGCTTCAGCCCCAGATTGGGCAAGCCGAACACAATAAAAAACAGCTGCACCACAAACGGCGTGTTGCGTATCAGTTCAACATAAAGGCCCCACAGGCGACTTGGCCAACTGGGTTTACCACTGCGAAGCGCCGCGCCGATGATACCGATGCTGACGCCGCCGACCGTGGCCAGCACGGTTAACTGGATCGTCACCCACAGGCCGGAGAGCAACTCCGGCCAGTACGGCCACAATGCAGGGAAATTAAGTTGCCCGGTCATTGCTCCGTCCTTATGCGCCCAGGTTGGCTGGCAGCGGCGCTTTCAGCCACTCTTGGGATAATTTATTCAGCGTGCCGTCTTTGATCGCCTGGTCAATCAGCGTATTCACTTTGTCTTTCAGCGCGGGTTCGTCTTTCTTCAGCCCGATATAGCACGGTGAGTCTTTCAGCATGAACTGCGCAACAGGGGCTTTAGCCGGGTTCTGACGCGTAATGGCGGCGACCACCAGGTTACCCGTTGCCACGTACTGCACCTGACCAGAGAGATAGGCAGATAAGGTGGTGTTGTTATCTTCGTAACGTTTCACCTGCGCATCCTTAGGGGCCACCTCGCTCAGTACCATATCTTCTACTGCGCCACGGGTGACGCCGACAGATTTACCGCTCAGCGCCGCTGCATCTTTCAGATGTTCGCCTTTAGGACCAAAAACGCCCAGGAAGAACGGCGCATAGGCCCGGCTAAAATCAATCACCTTTTCGCGTTCGGGATTTTTCCCCATGCTGGAGATGACTAAATCGACTTTATCTGTTTGCAGGTAAGGTACGCGGTTCGCGCTGCTGACCGGCACCAGCTGCAACTTAAGTTTCATCTGTTTGGCCAGATACTTTGCCATGTCGATGTCATAGCCCTGAGGTTGCAGATCGGTCCCTACTGAGCCAAACGGTGGAAAATCCTGGGGAATCGCCACCCGCAGTACGCCGCGTTTCTGGATATCCTGCAGTTGATCGGCCAGCACGTTGCCCGCCTGCACCATCAGTACTGCCGCTGCTGCGACCGCCATCAAAACTTTTTTCATTATGCACCCCGGTGAGATTATGTGAAACAAAAGATTCTTATAGCTGGCATTCTGCAACTAATGTGCCAACGCGGTTGCACGATTAAAAAAGCGGATGAAGGGCGAAGAGAAGGCATTAGTGGTGATGAGGCAGATCCCGAGCGGCCTCGGGAGATGGTCCAAAAAGGGGCAAAGCACCAAAATGGTGCCTGCTAACGGTGCTCCAGCTCGTCAAGCTGGTGATAAAGATCGGCGATATGATGGATGCGCTGGCGTCCGTCTGACAGCAATTCATGCAGCAAGGCATTGGCAAGCAGGTTCACCAGGCTCATGGCCGATGCGTAGCTGTCAAAGGCTGAAACGCTGTCCAGCGGGGCGCAAAACTGCCAGCGCGCCAGGGAAATCACGCTCTGCGCCTGGGGCTCACACAGCGCCAGTACAGGGATTCCCGCGCTTTGCAGCTGCTGCATCAGCGGTTGGATAATGCGGGTGCGCCGTCGAAAAGCGATGACCACCACCATATCGTCGGGCGTAATATCCACCAGATCTTCGGCCAGCGTCTGTCCGGGCTGGGGCAGAATATGCACCTGCGAACGCGTCTGTATCAGCTGCTGGCGCAGGTGCAGCGCCACCGGATAGGCGTTACGCATACCAACGATATAGATACGTTTAGCCTGTGCCAGCTGGGCAATGACTTCAGTAAACTGCTGGGCATCGATGCTGTTCACCCACTGTGTAAGATTGGCCATCTCTTGCTTGTAATGGCGCGACAGTAAGGTATTGCCCTGCACCGCATCCCGGTTATCCGTCAGCGGCATACCGCTCTGGCGCAGGGTGCGCAACTCATCACGCATATCTTTGTATTTGTCATAACCAAGCCGCCTGAACAGCCGACTGACCGTGGCTTTTGACACGCCGCTCAGGCGCGCCAGCTCGGCACTGTTATAGCTAATCAGATCGTCGAAATGGTCAAAGATAAAATCGGCAATGCGCTGCTCTTGCGGCGAAAGCTGGGGATAATGCGTTTTGAGCCTTTCATCAAGCTGTTTCATTCAGGTCCTGTAACTTTTGTTTCAACCGCGGGGTTTGACAGAAGCTAGCATAATTTGGGCCAGGTAAACCTGTCCAGAGACGTTGCGGTGATAAAAACTGGAACGGCTCTTGCTTAGTTATTTGCTCTGTACCCTGAATAACACAATGAGAAGAGCATGATTCAGAGCAATATGGCCCCGCTGGGCATGGCGGTAACGCCTCATCATCTGGCCAGTGAAAGTGCGCTGGCAGTGCTACGCGACGGCGGCAATGCGATTGAGGCAATGGTCGCCGCCGCCGCCACGATCACTGTCGTGTATCCGCATATGAACGGCTTGGGTGGCGATGGCTTCTGGCTGATTATGCCGGGCAAAGGCGACCCGATCGCTATCGACGCCAGCGGCAGAGCCGGTTCTCTCGCAACCATCGACTTCTATCAGGGTGAAACACAGATTCCACACCGCGGGCCCAAAGCGGCATTGACCGTGGCAGGCACGGTAAGCGGCTGGCACGAGGCGTTAACGCTGTCAGCCGAGCTCGGCGGTACATCCCTGTCTCTGCCACGATTACTGCGTGACGCCGTGCGTTATGCGGCAGATGGCATTCCGGTTACGGCCTCACAGGCGGCGGCGACTCGCAGCAAGCGTGAAGAGCTACAGCATCAACCCGGCTTTTCCGCCCTGTTTTTGCCCGATGGCGATGTCCCGGCGGAAGGCAGTCGTTTTACCCAACCCGATCTGGCCCGCACGCTGAGTCTGCTGAGCGAAGAAGGGCTGGAAAGCTTTTATCGTGGCACGCTGGCGCATCATCTGGCAGGCGAAATGGTTAACCTGGGCATTCCTGTCACCCTGGCCGATTTACAGGAGCAACGAGCCCGCCGGGTCACACCGCTGCATGTCAGCCATAGCGAAGGGGATATCTGGAATATCACGCCGCCGACACAGGGGCTGGTTTCTCTGGCGATTTTGGGCATTACCGATCATCTGGATATGGCCAATGCCGATGAAGCGCAAACCATTCATCGCATCGTCGAAGCCACAAAAAAAGCCTTTGCTCTGCGCGATCGGCACATCACCGATCCCCGTCATGTGGTTGAAGATCTGCAGGCCCTGCTCGACAGCGATCTGCTCGCCACGATCGCCAGCCAGATTGACGATCACCGCGCTGCGCCGTGGGGAACCGGTCGTGGGCCTGGCGATACCGTCTGGATGGGCGTGATGGACAGTAGCGGGCTTTCCGTCTCCTTTATACAAAGTATTTATCATGAATTTGGCAGTGGCGTGGTTCTGCCCGGCACCGGGATCGTCTGGCAAAACCGTGGGGCGGCTTTCAGCCTCGATCCCGATCATCTGCTGGCGCTGGCACCCGGCAAACAGCCTTTCCACACGCTCAATCCTGCCGCTGCGCGCCTGAAAGACGGCCGCACAATGGTCTATGGCTCGATGGGCGGCGACGGACAGCCTCAAACCCAGGCAGCGATTTTTACCCGGCATGTGATACAGGGAATGCCGCTTCAGCAGGCAGTGAGTGCACCCCGTTGGCTGTTGGGCCGTACGTGGGGACAGACCTCTGACTCCCTGAAGCTGGAGAGCCGTTTTGCGCCTGAGACGCTGGAGCAGTTACGCCAGCTAGGCCATGAGGTGGAGTCGCTTCCGGCATTCAGTGAGGCCGTCGGCCATGCGGGGGCCATTGTTCGTCACAACAACGGTATGTTCGAAGGCGCAAGCGATCCACGCAGCAACGGCAGCGCCGCCGGTTTCTGACAGGAGTAAATGATGAATGATATTGAGTGGGCGGCTTATATCGCCCAGATGGAGCAGATCCTGAATCTGGAGCTGGATGAGGCACGCCGTGCAGCACTGCTGATCCAGATGACGCGTATTGCCGCTATGGCGGCACCGCTAATGGCTTATCCGCTGGACGATCGGCTGGAAGTGGCGGGAGTGTACCACGCATGAAACTGGACGAGGTTTCCATTCAGGCACTTCAACAGGCGATTCAGCGCGGGGATATCAGTGCCCGTGAAGTGGCAGAGCAGACGCTGACGGCAATAGAGAAACAGAATCCGCAGCTTAATGCCTGGACGGATATCACTGCAACGCGGATGAGGCAGGAAGCGGACGCGGTCGACCAACAGCGACTGCGCGGTGAGGCCTTACCGCCACTGGCGGGCATTCCCTATGCGGTAAAAAATCTGTTTGATGTGCAGGGCTATTCGACGCTGGCAGGGGCCGCATTATTCAGCCAGCGCCCCGCCGCGCAGCAGGATGCCTTTGCCGTGACGCGACTTCAGCAGGGGGGCGCACTGCTTTCCGGCATGGTCAATATGGATGCCTATGCTTACGGCTTTACGACAGAAAACAGCCACTATGGCGCGACGCGCAATCCGCACGATCTGGCGCGCATCGCCGGTGGCTCATCCGGCGGTTCGGCGGCAGCCGTGGCGGCCGGGCTGGTGCATTTTTCGCTGGGCACGGATACCAATGGCTCGATCCGCGTGCCGGCTTCGCTGTGCGGGATCGTTGGGCTGAAGCCGACCTTTGGTCGTCTGTCCCGCAGCGGCAGCCATCCGTTTGTCGCCAGTCTGGATCATATCGGCCCCTTTGCGCGTCGGGTGGACGATCTGGCGCTGATCTACGATCTGTTGCAGGGTAAGGACAGTGCGGATGCCTTCCAGGCAGACCAGCCGCAGGCTGCATCCTTGCCTTTGCTGAAACAGGGCGCGCAGGATTTACGCTGTGCCGTGCTGGGTGGTTTCTTTTCAACGTGGTGTAATGATGATGCGCGCACCGCCCAGATGCAGACCGCCAAAGCGTTACAGGCTGACGAAGAGGTGATCATGGCGGAAGCGGAACTGGCTCGCTCAGCCGCCTTTATCATGACCGCTTCGGAAGGCGGCAACCACTATCTGCCCGCACTACGTCAGCACCCCGAACAGTTTGAACCGCATTCCCGTGAACGCCTGCTGGCGGGCGCAATGCTGCCTGGTGCCTGGTATGTGCAGGCACAACGCTTCCGCCGTCATTTCCAACAGCAAATACTGCCGTTGTTTGATCGGTTTGATGTGCTGATTGCCCCTGCCACACCCTGCAGTGCCCCGCTGATTGGTCAGGAGACGATTGCCATTAACGGACAAAACTTGCCGACCAAGGCCAGCATGGGCATGTTAACCCAGCCGATCTCTTTTCTCGGCCTGCCCGTCTGTACTGTTCCGCTGGCAACGGCAAGCGGCTTGCCGATTGGCATACAGTTAATCGGCGCGCCGTTTAACGAACAGGCGGTATTGCGGGCGGCTTTTGCCCTTGAACAGCAAGGTCTGACATTTTCTCCCACCAACGTGGCTGGAGCCTCATGAACACCGACGAGATTAATCGCACTGACGTGCTGGACGCCGTAACCGCCGCATTCTACCGCTATGAACAGGCGCTAACAGGCAACGATATTGCCGTTCTGGATGAGCTGTTCTGGCACGATGCACGGACGGTGCGTCTGGGTGCCGGAGAGAATTTATACGGCATTGATGAGATTCGCGCTTTCCGCGCCGCCCGCCCTTCGGCGGGACTGGATCGCACATTGCAGAATACCGTGATCACGACCTTTGGCGATGCTTTTGCGGTATGCAGTACCGAATTCACCCGCGCAGGCACTGAAAAAATTGGTCGTCAGCAACAAACCTGGGTGAAATTCCCCGCAGGCTGGCGCATCGTCGCGGCCCAGGTCAGCCTGATGAGTTAACCAAGCCGCGTTAAACTCCCCGTAGCGCCAGAGGCAAGGACGCCTCGCTTTATCTAAGATCGCCCAGGCTGTGACTGCCCGCGCACAACGCTGCAACGACTGATCACCGCCAGCCGAATGCGCTTTATTCCCCTGCAGCGCGTTCGCGCAACCAGGCGATCATCTCCTCGCTTCCTTCCTGGTTGCCAGTGCGATTAGGCCAGGCAAGGTAATAGGGCTTACTGAGCGGTAAACATAACCCATCAATGGCCACCAGCGCGCCCCGCGCCAGTTCCTGGGCAATCATCTGGCGTTGTCCCAACAGCAGCCCCGCCCCGGCGACCGCCGCATCAATCGCCAGTGAGGTGAGGTTAAACGTCAAACCCGGCTGAGCATTGGGTTCGGCCATGCCTTTTGCCTCAAACCAGGCTGGCCAGTCAGGCAGAAAACGCCCTTCTTTTCCCCAGTCGAGATGAATCAGTGGCGCCTCATTGAGGATATGTGCTGCAGAAAACGTGTTGACCAGCGCGGGGCTGGCGACCGGGAATACCTCATCGTGAAACAGATACTGTTTGTTAAGCTTGGGACAGGCGTCTTCACCAAAACAGATGACAAAATCCGCCGGGGTTTTACTGAAGTCCACTTCGGCGTGCGTGCCATGTAGAGAGAGACCAACATGTGGGCAGCGCTCGCGCCAGTGGTGAAGATGCGGTAATAACCATTTTGACGCCAGCGCGGGAAGCGCATACAGCGTAAGCTGAGCGGCGGTGTCCTTGCGCCCGATGTTTCGTTGCCCCAGTTGCAGAATATCGAAAGCCTCCGACACATAGCGAAGATATTGCTTGCCGATATCCGTCAGCATCACGCCGTGCTGGGTGCGTAAAAACAGCGCACATCCAATATGCTCTTCAAGCTGACGAATTTGCTGACTGACTGCGGCTGGCGTTAACGCCAACTGCGCTGCCGCCTTCGTCAGGCTGCCGGTTTCCGCAGCCACCTTAAATGACTGAATAACGTTGATTTTAGGCAGGCGCGACGACGGCGTGGGCATTAAGGCTTCCTTATCAGGGTGTTAAATATTTATTGGTATTCAGTACGATCGGACCCCGTTAAAGTGATATCTCACTCTTGAAACGCGGGAAGCAAACGATGCCTGAAGCTCTGGTACGTACTGACTTACATCCTCTGTCCAGTCATGACTGGCGTCAACACTGTCGGACGCAACTTAACCAGCAAGGTGCACTGGTGCTGCCTGATTTTTTGCAGCCCGCCGCCCTACAAGCCATCGTCGCAGAAGGTGATGCGCAACGCCATCGTGCTTACCATACCCAAAGTAAGCATAACGTCTATCTGATGAAAGCGGACCCAGACTTCAGCGATACGCATCCCCGCAACCGCGAAGTCAGTAGCACCAAAGGGTGCATCACTGACGATGTGATTGCGCCGGATTCCCCTTTGCGTCAGCTTTACGACGATGCACTTTTTCAGTCTTTTTTGTGTGAGGTGCTTGAAGAAGAAGCGTTGTATCCGTACGCCGATCCCTTGTCTTCCATTAACCTTCACTATGCGCCGCACGGCAAAGAACTGGGTTGGCATTTTGATAACTCTTCGTTTGCCATCACGTTGCTGGTGCAGAAACCGGTGGGTGGTGGACGGTTTCAGTATGTGAAAGACCTGCGGAATGCCGATGCGGGCGAGATGAATTATGCGGGCGTAGCCGCGGTGCTGGATGAACAGCAGCCGGTCGATGAGCTGGCGATTGAAGCCGGGGATTTAGTGCTGTTTCGCGGGCGTAATTCCCTGCATCGCGTCACGCCCACCGAAGGCGACGTGACACGTATGCTGGCGGTGCTGGCCTATAACACCGCGCCAGGCATTGCGTTATCAGAGACCGCGCGCATGACTTTTTATGGCCGGCTGTAAAAACGGGATGAGCCGATAATCTGGCTATGCGGTGCGATCTGCCCCGCATGGCTTACCCGGTTGAGTTCGTGGGCGTTAACGCCATCCACTGACGCAGGTTGTTCAACATCGTCATACAACGTTCCAGCCGTTCGATACTGACAAACTCATCCGCTTTATGTCCCTGCGCCATGCTTCCCGGCCCACAAACCAGGGTCGCCACGCCAATGTCGTCAAATGATTGGCTTTTTTACCGCTGTCATCATGCAGCCACTGCGTCTTAACGCCTCTGACCGGCAGGTAGTCGTCAATAAACTGAATCAGTGCCAGGTTTGACGCCCGGCTGGTTATGTCAAAAGCCAGCAGTGAGGCCAGAAGCGCACGCAAACCCTCATTCATCGCCGGGAACGCCATAGGCTGGCGCTTCACGCGGGTCCAGTGCGCGCGTGACATAGGCTTCCATCTGCGGTTCATAGGCAAGCCACAGTTGCGTCAGTTGCCCGACAGGATCATGCTCAGTCCAGTCAATGCGCAGATCTACCAGCGGCCAGGTATAGTCGTCCACCAGTTTGAGCGCGGCAGAATGTAACGGCCCGGCCTCCCCGCCCGCCGCCACGCCAGCCTGAAGGGCGGCAAGAAGCCGACTGGCCAGTTCACCGGAGGCCGCGTCATAAGCCGCACACATTGCTGCCGTCACGCCTTTATCCGCCAGCATATTGCCTGCGGCGATACAGTTTTTGCCTTCAGTCACGCTCCCGATGCCCAGCGTCTTGCTGCCACTGAAAAACGCCGTATTGCCCTGAATATCGATCGCGGCGACCTGACGGTAATCACTGAATCTGTCGTCAGCCAGCGCCAGCTTGAGCGCCACGTTCAGATCCCTGCCCTGATCCAGATGCACCAGAATCTGCTGCCCCAGAGAAGGCAGCGTAATGTTCTGGCTCGCTACCGCGCCCACGCCCGCCTGCAGCCAGGGACAGCGCGCCCCCACGGCTATGCTGGATGAGCTGATGGCAATACCGAGTTGACCGGTTTCTTCACAACGTGCCGTTACCGATAAGGTCATTGCATCGCTCCCTGTTTCCAGTCATCCGGAATCACCGCAATGACATCAATTTCCATCAGCCACTGCGGCTGTGCGAGCGCCGAAATCACCAGGCCCGTAGAGACAGGGAAGACGCCTTTAAGCCACTTTCCTACTTCCCGGTAAACCGGCTCGCGATAACGCGGATCGGTAATATAGGTGGTGGTTTTGACGATATGCGACAGATCGCTTCCTGCCTCTTCCAGCAGTTGCTGCACATTTTTCATCGCCTGCGCGGCCTGGGCAGCCGGATCGCCCAGGCCCACCAGATTACCGTCGAAGTCGGTGCCAACCTGACCGCGCAGATACACCGTGTTACCTGCACGTACGGCCTGGCAGAGATCGTTGTCCAGCGTTTGATTGGGATAGGTTTCTTTGGTGTTAAACATCCGAATACGAGTATGAGTCGGCATAATGACAATCTCCTGGTTCAATTTTCTGAAGCGGCACGGTAATCCTGATACTGACGTTGGATAGCGATGTGGTCGGCGACATATTTTGCGTCATGCCACACGCCCCAGATAAACGAGGAGCCCCGGCGTGACTGCCAGGGTAGCCCGAGAAAATAGAGCCCGGACTCGGTGGAGACGCCGCGTTGATGGACCGGTCTGTTCTTCTCGTCAAAGGCGTTAACCTTCAGCCAGGCGTAGTCGGTGGCGTAGCCCGTCGCCCAGATGAGGGTGGTGATCCCTGCGCGGACGAGATTGAGTGACTGCACAGGGTGCGAGACACTTTCCGGATCGGGCAGAAACACGCGCGCGCCAGGATCTTCGGGCAAATCCAGCCCATGGCGCTCAACCCAGGCATCTGCCGCGTCAAGCAGGGATAAATAGTTTTCATCACCTGAGGCAATGTTTTGCGCCAGATCGGGCTTGAAAGTCACCTCATCGCCTGAAAAGCGTTCCGTCAACCCGACCAGGTTGATGCCCTGTTGCGCCAGCCTGCGAAAGTCGACTGTATGACCGCCGCGCGCACCGCTGACGGCAATGGTGACGTGTTCTTTACCGGGTTGACCGGCTGCCGCATCCCACAGACCAAGCACACCTAACCACCAGCAAAAGTCCCGGTTGCGATAGCGTCGAGGTGGCCGATCGTGCGGCCCAACCGAGAGCCAGACGTCTTTTCCTGCACGCTGAAGCTCATCGGCAATCTGCACCCCTGATGAGCCCGCGCCGATAACCAGCACGCCGCCTTCAGGCAGTTGTTGTGGATTACGATAGTCCGCTGAATGCAACTGGGTGAATCGCGCATCAGTGGGCGCAATGGCGGGAATGATGGGCTTCTGGAAGGGACCGGTGGCAACGACCACACGCTGTGCAACAATCGGGCCTTCAGAGGTAGAGACGTCGAAACCGCTGCGCCCGACACGAGGCACTACGCTGAGGACCTCGACGCCCGTTTTGACAGGCGCGTCAATGTGCCGTGCATACGCGTCAAAATAGTCAGCAATCTGTTCTTTAGAGACAAAGCTGTCCGGGTTCTGGCCCGGAAACGTCATGCCGGGAAACCGGTCGTGCCAGGCGGGACCGTTGGCGACCAGAGAATCCCAGCGGCGCGTCCGCCACGCCTCAGCAATACGATGTTTTTCCAGGACACAATGCGGAATGCCGAGCCGCCCCAGGTGCTCGCTCATGGCGATGCCAGCCTGTCCTGCCCCAATCACCAGGGTGTCTGTTTCTTGCTCTGTTATTGTCATTCCATCATCCTCAAGCCCGCCGTTTCAATGACGTGTTCCTGACACGCGCTAGCGCCAAGACTATTTGAGGCAGATGAATGGGTAAAATATTATAAAGCTAATATCTGAATAAGAAATTAATAAGCAGAGGATGCACACCTGATTATTAAAGCCACTCAACGAATAAACCGTAAAATTTATCGATGACTTCCGCCATAAATACATTTCATTTTCTTACCGAATAGCAGGCGATATGCGCGGTCTTTTTCAGGTCGTTGGTCCCAGGGCACTATTCTGGCAATAGTCCATAAAAAGTTTTGTCGGACGCGTGGGTTCATTATGACTTAACCAGGCCATGATTAACGTAGAGGCTTCCATATCATCCTCAATATCAATCTGCGCAAGTTTTTTACCGTCATACGTCATATCCGTGTAAGGTCGGGTGACCAGTACTGAAAAGCCTAACCCCTGCCCCACCATGCAACGCACCATTTCAATTGAGGGCGAACTGTAGGCAACCTGCGGATGATAACCTTTGCTTTTGAAAATGTTGATGAAGTAATTCCTGCTGGGGACAGCATCCAGCAAAATCATCGGTTCCTGACTCAGCTCACGCAACGTGACGAGGGATTGTTGTGCCAGCGGATGGTTTACCGGTAAGAGTGCATAGGGTTTATGCGGGGCGTTCAGCGCCGCTTTTTGTATCGTGTTGTCCAGTTCAAGATCGTACAGAAAAGCCAGGTCAAAACGTCCACGATGGAGTCCGTGCATCAGTTCATGCTGCTCGCCATCGTAAAGTTCAATGGTGATATCCGGATAGTGTTTTTTAAATCCGGCAATCAGTTTTGGCATGTACAGAGGCGCGGCAGATTCAAAGCAACCCACCGTAATCGTTCCCGAAATCAGTGTGTTATCTGCCCGTGAATTTTGCTCAAACTCGTGTGTCAGGCGTAACAGTTCTTGGGCTTTTTCATAAAAACGACGGCCTCCGGGCGTCAGGGAAACCCCCTGGGCATGATGGCGAATCAACAGTTGCTGATCGAAGGCGTCCTCCAGATTTTTAATCGAGACAGAGATGGAGGGCTGGGCGATATGCAACTGACGCGAGGCTTCAGCAATGCTTTCCGTCTCTACCACGGCGACGAAATATCGGAGCTGTTTAAGTGTAAAGCGACTCATAGCGTTACCTCTTTTTTTTATGGTCAGCGAGAAGCACTGCTTCGTTTTGGACTAAGCACTGGTGCAAATGCTGTGCCACAACATGCTCAGTCGACCTGAGCGCCTTTCTTTCAAAAATATCGCCAGCCTGTTTTTTTATCTTCGACAGATCGCGAACGTCAAAAAAAGAAATTGCACCAATAACTCTCACGTTGCGTCCTAATGATCAGCGCGCTGCCCTAAATAAGCGCAAAAATGAAAGCAATACGCTAATTATTACCCTGTGACATTCAAAATACGCCGTTTAAAAGTGAGAGTAGAGTTGGATAGTTTTTTTAAAATCAGAACCAAAGAAATTACTAATTGCTATCGTTCCCATCATGCCGCCATAGTGAATTACAGAATGAAATGATTAACCCTTTTCTGTTTAATGCGAGCAAGCCCATGACATTTAACTGGAACTATATGTTCAGTCTGTTTAGCGACGCTAATTTCTGGCTGGCGACATGGACCGTCATCAAACTGAGCCTGCTGACCTGGGGAATGAGCATTATCGCGGGATTTATCCTGGCGCTGGCCAAGCAGTCGCGTCATCCCTTATTGACGCTACCCGCCCGCTTTTATATCTGGCTCTTTCGCAGCCTGCCGTTACTGGTGCTGCTGATCTTTGTTTATAACCTTCCTCAGGCACTGCCCGCCACGTCGACGGTATTGAGCGATCCCTTCTGGGCCGGGTTTATTGCGCTGACCATTTGTGAGAGTGCCTACATCGCGGAGATCCACCGTGGTGGGCTGCTGTCGATTCCTAAGGGCCAGAGCGAGGCCGCCCGGGCATTGGGATTGCGCTATGCCGGTATTCAGTGGCGCATTATTATCCCGCAGGCCTTGCGTGTGGCGTTACCGGCGCTGGCAAATGAATACATCGCAATCGTGAAGCTGACGTCGCTGGTCTCTGTTATCTCGCTCACCGAAATTTTGATGGTCGGCCAACGGCTTTATTCGCAAAACTTTCTGGTCATGGAAACCATGGCTGCCGTGGCCTTCTATTACGTGCTGATCGTGACCGTCTTTGACTTCCTGTTAAAACAGCTGGAACGCTATCTGGACGTGACGCAGCGTCAACCGTCCGGCAAACCCGATGCGCACCTGTTTGAACTTGCACAATGCGCTGCGGTGAATCCTGTACGCCAGGCGCTGCACACCGGCGGGCCAGCGTTGCAGGCAATGCGTCTTCATAAGGCTTACAACAATGTTGAAGTGCTGGGTGCCGTTAACCTGCAGATTCATCCTGGTGAGGTGGTTTCCGTGATCGGGCCTTCAGGCTCAGGAAAAACGACGCTGATTCGCCTGCTTAATGGTCTGGAGCAGATCGATAACGGCGAAATCCGTATTAACGGAAAACCCTTTATTCATCTCAGTCAGCAGGGAGAACAACGAAAGCCACGCTTCATTGAGCATAAGGAACACCGCCTCAATATTGGGATGGTCTTTCAGAGCTTTAATTTGTTCAGCCACCTCAGCGTCATGGATAACCTGCTGCTGGCACCACGCTATCACAAGCTTGCGCCCACACAGACCTTAAAGCAGCAGGCGGCTGCACTGCTTTTCAAGGTCGGGATGCTCGAACATGCGTGGAAATACCCTCATCAGCTCTCCGGGGGGCAGCAGCAACGCGTCGCTATTGCACGCGCCTTGATGATGCGCCCCCAAATCATGTTGTTCGACGAACCGACGTCAGCGCTCGACCCTGAAAAAGTGAATGAAGTGCTTCAGGTCATTGAAGCCCTGGCAAGCGAAGGCATCACCATGGTGATCGTGACCCATGAGATGAACTTCGCCTTCAAAGTCTCTGATCGAATTGTCTTTATGGAAAAAGGCCGCGTCGTGTGTGACGACGCGCCACAAGCGCTACGCGATGGCCAGCATCCGCGCGTGGAAGCTTTTCTGAAGGATGTCTCGCTGGCGTAACGATGTATTAATCACGAGGGCACGACCATGATTGAACAATGGCAGATAGATCAGTATCACCAGCAAGGATTTCTGGTAGTTGAACATGTCCTGACAAGCGATGAAATCGCAGCGCTGCAACACGATTTTGATCAGTGGGTTGAGGAAAGCCGCAGCCAGAGTACGCCCTGGGGCGATACGCAGGACGGCCGTCCGCGTTTCGACATTGAGAGCGATCACAGTGCCGATCACCCTTCATTACGCCGTGTGAGCTCACCGAACGACATCTCTGCCGCCTACCGCCATGCGGCCCTGCAGTCACGTATGGCGCATATTGCCGGGCAATTAATTGGTGGCAGCGGCACACGCTATCATCACAGTAAGATCAACTCGAAGCTGCCCCATACCGCAACCAAAGTGGAGTGGCACCAGGATTTTCTGTTCACCCCGCACAGTAACGACGATATTGTGACCGCGCTGCTGATGGTCAGTGAGGTCACGCCGGAAAATGGCCCGTTAAACGTGGTGCCGGGCAGCCATCAGGGGCCACTTTATTCACACTGGCAGGACGGACGCTTTACCGGTGCTGTCGATTCTGCGGTGGTGAAAGAAGAATGTCAGCAGCCTACTGCCTGCTTTGGGCCTTCCGGTTCCGTGTGTTTTATGCATACACGGCTGCTGCACGCCTCCAGCCCCAATGAAACCGCCTGGCCGCGCACACTGTTTATCGCCGTGTACGCGGCGGAAGATGCGCTGCCATTCGGTGAAAACCCGTTACCCAGTCCGGATGCCGGAACGCTGGTCTATGGTCACGAGAGCGGCCTGGTCCGCAGCACCGCAAATGAACTTCGCCTGCCGCAGAAACCGCGTGGCGCCTCGTTCTTTGTTCAGCAGGCCGGTCAAGATCTTGCCAACGTCTGATAGCGCCTAACATAGAGAGATAATAACGATGAAAACATGTGTATTAAGTCTGCTTGCTGCAGGCGCTGTACTGGCGTCATTTAACGCCTCAGCTTTTTTACAACCAGGTAAAATCATCGCCGGATCGGATATGACCTTCTTTCCATATGAATATATGAAGGATAACAAGCCCGCCGGCTTCGACATTGAGTTTCTTGATGGCCTGGCAAAAGTGATGGGCCGTCAGGCCGTGAATATTGATACCCGCTTTCCTAACCTGATTACCGGCTTGCAGAGTAACCGGTTCGATATCACTAACTCGTCAATGTATATCACCGCCGACCGCATGAAGGTGATCGATATGATTCCCTATCTGAAGAGCGGTGAAGCTATTCTGTCGCTGAAGGGCAGTGATTATCAGCCCAAAACGCCCGAAGCATTCTGCGGTCATAAAATTGGCTCGATGGGCGCCACCTCCTGGTTACAGCAGTTACATAAACTGTCTGACGATTACTGTGTGAAAAACGGTAAGCCGCCTATCGCGATCAGCGAATATGCTACCGATCCGCAGACGACGCAGGCGATGCTCTCCCATGCAGTCGAAGCGCAGATCACCGATGCCGCGGTCGCGCGTGGCGTCGTTCAAAAGCTGGGCAACCGCATTCAGATTTCCTCCACAACGCTCATCTACCCGGTGTTAAACGGGTTCGGCGTGAAGAAGGACAATACAGAAGTGAAACAGGCCCTGGTCGCCGCGCTGGAAACCTACCGTAAAACGCCAGAGTATGCCGCGCTGCTGAAAAAATACCATTTTGAAGCGCCGACAGCAGACGATCTCAAAACCTTGATGCCACAGCCTTAATCTCAAACGCGTGCCGGGCACGCGTTCATTTTCAGGAGGTAATATGGCACTTTCTTTCGAAGAACAAACGCGTATCGATTTGGCTGCGGCCTTCCGCATTATTGCCCATCTCGGCATGCATGAGGCGGTAGCGAATCATTTCAGTGCCGCTGTCTCGCCGGATGGTAAGCAGTTTCTGATGAACCCAAAGTGGAAACACTTTTCACGCCTTCGTGCCAGCGATCTGCTGCTGCTCAATGCAGAGGACCCATCCTGTGCAGACCAGGAGGATGTTGATGCCACCGCCTGGTCTATCCATGGGCAAATTCATCAGCGACTGCCAGAAACGCGCGTCGTGATGCATCTGCATCCGGTTTACACCACCAGCGTCGCCTGTCTGGCACAGCCACACATTCCGCCGGTTGATCAAAACAGTGCGCGCTACTTTAACCGTCTCGCGGTGGATACGTTATACGGCGGCATGGCCGATACCAAAGAGGAAGGCGCACGACTGGCCAGCCTGTTGACCGATAAACGCCGTCTGTTAATGGGGAATCACGGTGTCATGGTGACCGCCCAGACGATTGGCGAGGCCTTTGATGACATCTGGACGCTGGAGCGCGCCTGCCAGATTTTGGTCACCGCCTGGTCTACCGGGCAACCTTTAAAAGTGTTGAGTGATGAAGTCGCGGAAAAAACCGCCCGCGACTGGGAAAGCATTCCCGACTTCTCTCTGCGTCATTTCGAAGAGATGAAGCAACTGATGATTGAGGCCGATCCCACCCTGTGTGACTGAGTGGTTGCGTGCGCAGTTGTCTCGCGGGCAACAATGCCAGAAACAGCGGCAGCGCGTGCCGGCGCTCTTTTGCCGTCACGCGCTTACCGCCCGGAGGAGGTTACGCCTCTGGCGCGGGGTGCGTTTTCTTCCAGTGATCGGCAATCTGCTGCCGGGTACAGATCCACACCTCTTTATGCTGTTGGATATGATCAAGAAAATTTTGCAACGCGCGAAATTTGCCCGGACGGCCCAACAGGCGACAGTGCATCCCAACCGACATCATTTTGGGTGAGGTTTCGCCCTCTTCATACAGCACGTCAAACGTGTCACGCAAATAGGTAAAGAACTGCTCCGCGGTGTTGAATCCCTGTGGCGAGGCAAATCGCATATCGTTGCATTCCAGAGTGTAAGGAATGATCAGATGCGGTTTCACCGTGCCGTCCTGGCAGGTCACCTGGGTCCAGAACGGCAGATCGTCACCGTAGTAGTCACTGTCGTAGCTAAATCCACCCTGCTCAACCACTAAACGGCGCGTATTGGGGCTGTCACGGCCGGTGTACCAGCCCGTCGGTGCTTTGCCAAACAGATCGGACAAGACATCTACCGCCTGCTGCATATGCTGGCGTTCGGTTTTGGCATCCATGCCCTGGTAATGAATCCAGCGCCAGCCATGACTGACCACGTCGTAATTGGCCTGTTTTATCGCGTCAACGATTTCCGGATGACGCGCCAGCGCCATCGCCACACCAAAAACGGTGAGGGGCAAACCCCGTTTCTGAAATTCGTTATGAATACGCCAAAAACCGGCACGGGAACCGTACTCGTACAGCGATTCCATCGACATATGCCGATCGGGATAGCTGGCGGCACCGATAATGTCAGACAGGAACTGCTCTGAACCTGTGTCGCCATGTAATACGCTGTTCTCGGCCCCTTCCTCGTAGTTAAGTACAAACTGCACCGCGACACGGGCCTTCTTCGGCCAGGCCGCATGAGGAGGATTCGCGCCATAACCGATCAAATCGCGCGGGTAATTTTTATTGAAGCTGTAGGTTTTCTTATCCTGGCTTTCAGTCATAACGTGCATCCTGTCGGTGAACGGGAACATCTGCTTAGTTTAGGTGCTGAAAGGCACCAGAGAGTGGTTTATGTAAAGGATAAGCCAAATCGCCCTGTTTGCTGGTGCCAAACCCTAGCGCCACCAGCGATTCCACCATTTTTACTGCTGCACTCACGCCATCGATCACCGGCATCCCCAGCTCCTGGGTGAGCGACGCCGCCAGCGTTGCCATACCGCCGCAGCCTAAAACAATCGCACCACTGCCGTCTTCCTGCTTCGCCTTGAGGCAACGCTGACGCACTTTCTCCTGTGCCAGCCCGCTTCCATCTTCTAATGCCAGCACCGGCAAATCGATGGCATGTAAGCCTGCACAATGATGAGTAAAGCCATACTGCTGGAGCAAATGACGGGCGATCACCAACGTTCGGGGCAAAGTGGTGACAATGGAGAAGCGCGTCGCCAGTAAGGTTGCGGTGTGCATGGCCGCTTCCGCAATACCAATCACCGGCCCGCTGGCCAGTTCGCGTGCCGCAAGCAACCCCGGATCGCCGAAGCAGGCAATGACGTGGCCACTTACGCCCTGCGCTTTGCCGAGCTTAATCTGTTCCAGCACGCCAATCGCCGCGATCGCTTCGTCGAAATGCCCTTCAATGGAAGGCACGCCCTGTGTAGGACAGACGGCCAGAATTTCCGTGCCGGGCGCTGCCACCGCGCGCGCCGCCTGACCGATGGTTTCCGTCATCGCCTGGCTGGTATTGGGATTAATTACCTGAATCAGGCTCATGATAAGGCTCCTTTATGACCCGAAAATAACCGGGTGAAATCCGGCAACGTTTCGCCCCCGCGTTCAAAGTGCAGGCTGGAAACAATATGTTCAAAGTGGTGCTGCATCGAGGTGGTTAGCGGTACTAACGCCTTATCTCGTAAACGTTTTAACAGTTGCTCATGATCATCACAGCGGCAACCGCGCTGCCAGGGAGCGCCCCAGGCGGCAATGACCAGGGAAGATCGTTGGGTCAGTCGCGTAACGAGATCGGTTAACACCTGATTGCCGGAAATAGCCTGCAGCTGGATATGAAACGCCGCCGACAGACGAATTGCCGCAGGGCCATCATGCTGTTCGATGGCCGCCTTTTCCTGCTCAACCAGCGCAGCCAACGCGGCAAGGTGAGGTGCCTGCATATGTTCCAGTACGGCAGGAAGGTTGGCGCATTCGAGTAGACTGCGGGTTCGGAAAATGTCACGCGCTTCCTCCACTCCGGGCGTCGCGACATGTGCACCACGTTTGGGCGTAAGCGTCACCATTTGCACCGCAGCAAGGCGCTGCAACACTTTCCGAATGCCTGTGCGGCTGACACCGAATACGTCTGAAAGCGCCTCTTCCGGTAATTTACTTCCGGGTGGCAACTGATGTTCGACAATGGCGTTCATCAACGCCTGATAGATAGGCTCATCTTTATCATGCAGATCGGCCGCCGTTCTCTGGCCTGTTTCACTCTTCATTACCCGCTCCGGTAAACATCTTTGCGTAACTTATCGTATACGTCAAAAATAAATATTGTATACAAAAATCAAATTTGGCCTGGATCCTGCAACGTTTACACATAGGGTCATTTATTCATGTCTTTGAGAGGAGCAGGTTTCATGCCAAATCATTCAACGGTGGGTAACACATCGGCCTCTGAAGCCGAAGCAGCGTACAGTCCAAGGCTATGTAATGCAGACCTGGCGCCCACCCGCAATCAAAACTGGTCGTGGTACAACATCTTTTCGTTTTGGATGTCGGACGTACACAGCATGGGTGGATATGTGGTAGCGGCAAGCTTCTTTACGCTCGGGCTGGCCAGTTGGCAGGTGCTGCTGTGTCTGCTGGCAGGGATCTGTATCGTGCAGCTTTGCGCCAACCTGGTGGCTAAGCCGAGTCAAATGGCGGGCGTGCCTTATGCGGTTATTTGCCGTCAGGCATTTGGTGTCTTTGGCGCCAATATTCCGGCGGTGATTCGCGGATTGATTGCTTTCGCCTGGTACGGCATTCAGACCTGGCTGGCGGCCAATGCGCTGATGTTGGTGCTGTTAAAGTTTTATCCTGCGCTCGAAAGTCTGACACACAGCCACTGGCTTGGCCTGTCTCAGTTGGGATGGTGCTGCTTTGGGGTGATGTGGATTCTCCAGGCCATGGTGTTCTGGCACGGCATGAGCGCGATCAAACGCTTTATTGATATTGCCGGTCCTGCAGTTTACGTGGTGATGCTGGCATTGGCCGGCTGGATTGTATACAAAACAGGTTTCGACGGTATTTCGTTTACGCTTGCCAGCAAACAACTGACGGCAGGTGAACAGACCTGGCAAATGATTACCGCCACGGCGCTGGTTGTCTCTTACTTCTCAGGTCCGCTGCTGAATTTTGGCGATTTCTCGCGTTACAGCAAAAGCATGGGCGACATTCGTCGGGGTAATCGCTGGGGGCTGCCGTTCAACTTTCTGCTGTTCTCCATCGTTACCGTGGTGATTGTCTCCGGCACACAGTCGCTGTTTGGTAAAATGATCACCGATCCAATCGAAACCGTCAGCATGGTGGGGAGTGATTTAGCCGTGGCAATTGGCCTGTTGACGATGATTACCGCCACGATTGGTATCAACATTGTTGCGAACTTTGTGTCACCCGCTTTCGATTTTTCAAACTGCTCACCGCAGAAAATTAGCTTCCGTACAGGTGGAATGATTGCGGCAGTAGGTTCGGTGCTGTTAACGCCCTGGAATCTTTTCCAGTCGCCGGAACTGATTCACTACACGCTGGATGTGTTGGGCTCTTTTATCGGCCCACTGTTTGGCATTTTATTAGCGGATTTTTATCTGATTAAAGGCGGCCGCGTTTATGTTGATGACCTGTTCGATGACACGCCAAAAGGGCGCTACTGGTATCGCGGTGGATTTAATCCAAAAGCCATTGGTGCATTATTGCCTGCGGTCGCAATCTGCCTGGTGATCAGTTTTATCCCTGCCCTGCATCAGGTGGCCAACTTTAGCTGGTTTATCGGTGTGGCGCTGGCTGCCGGTGGCTACTGGATGGTGGCACGCGAAAAGCAGACCGTTGAGAAAGATCGCCCAATGGCTTCTGGTGCGGCGGTGATGCAGAAGGAATAGCGGCCTGTCCACAAGCCCTGTGGCTGTACAGTAACCCCATAAAACGACTCTACGTAGAGTCGTTTTTCGTTGGGCCGCAGACCACCGGACTGCATTGATGAGGAATGATTTTGACTGGTTTTTCTATTCAGCATTGAGTGCCCTATCCTGCATCCGCGTATCAACACGCTATCTTGATGCATATCAGCCTTCCCTCTTTCGTAGAAACGCTCCGCGTTCGCATTGATCCTGTCTTTGCCAGCTGAAACTCAGTAGGTATAAAAAACTTAAAAATCATAAGTATAAACCTTTACAGAGTCAGCTAACCCTGTCGCAACGGCAAATAAAGAATGCGATGCCCCAGTAAAAAAGATTCAGTTCAAAACAAAAAATAGTTCAAATTGAAAGTTAAATAATTTATTTGTGATCTATATAAAATATTTACCCCTTCAAAACGATTATATTTTTTTCGAGTTAAGGCGTAGCAAGCGCGAAAATCCAGGCAACCTTAAAGGAGTGGCAACATGATTGATGCAATCACCTTTGGTGCGGAATGGTTTATTGGACTGTTCCAGAAAGGAGGTGAAGTTTTTGTCGGCATGGTGACAGGAATTTTACCTTTGTTAATTAGTTTATTAGTCGTAATGAACGCGTTGATCAGATTCGTAGGGCAGCATCGAATTGAGCGACTGGCACAAAAATGTGCGGGCAACCCTGTTTCACGCTATCTGCTTTTACCGCTTATCGGCACCTTCGTTTTTTGTAACCCTATGACACTCAGCCTGGGGCGATTTATGCCCGAAAAATACAAGCCAGGATACTACGCGGCCTCTTCGTACAGTTGCCATTCCATGAATGGATTATTTCCTCATGTTAATCCAGGCGAACTTTTTGTTTATTTAGGCGTTGCCAGCGGCCTGACAACCTTAGGTTTGCCCTTAGGTCCCCTTGCTGTTAGCTATTTTCTGGTTGGACTTTTTACTAATTTTTTTCGGGGCTGGATTACCGATCTCACCACCAGCCTGTTTGAAAAAAAGATGGGCATTAAGCTCGACAAAAACGTTCAGCTTTAATAAAGGCGGAAAATAAAATGACGACACAAATCCGTATCGAAAAAGGAAGCAGTGGCTGGGGCGGCCCTTTACAACTTGATATAACACCTGGGAAAAAAATTGTTTACATCACAGCAGGCACCCGACCGTCAATTGTGGACAGGCTCAGCGAAATCACCGGTTGGGAAGCCGTAGATGGTTTTAAACAAGGTGAACCACCCGCTGATGAGATTGGCCTGGCAATCATCGATTGTGGTGGCACGCTACGTTGTGGTCTTTATCCCAAACGAGGTATTCCCACTGTGAATATCCATGCCACGGGGAAATCCGGACCGCTGGCGCAATATATTCTGGAGAACATTTATGTCTCTGGCGTTAAGCCTGAGAATATAAGCATCGTCAATGAAGAGCAGCATGACAGTAAAGAGCAGGTAAACGAGCATGACGCAAAGTTTGCTGCCCTGGCACCGTGTGATTCAACTACGGGTAAAGATTACGATCCGAGTAAAAAAATCACCGAGCAAAGCGACGGTTTACTGGCAAAAATCGGCACGGGAATGGGGACCATCGTTGCCGAATTTTTCCAGGCCGGCCGCGATACAATCGATACCGTACTCAAGACTATTCTCCCTTTTATGGCATTCGTTGCTGCCATCATTGGAATCATCATGGCCTCAGGTTTGGGGGATATGATTGCCCACGGGCTGACCCCACTAGCCACCAATCCGCTTGGATTAATCACGTTGGCGTTAATTTGTTCGTTCCCGCTACTGTCGCCGTTCTTAGGACCGGGGGCGGTGATTGCCCAGGTTATCGGTGTACTTATTGGCGTTCAGATCGGGCTGGGTAATATTCCACCCCATCTTGCCCTGCCTGCCCTGTTTGCCATCAATGCACAAGCTGCTGCGGATTTTATTCCTGTCGGTTTATCGCTGGCGGAGGCGAAACAGGACACCGTGCGCGTGGGGGTTCCTTCTGTACTGGTAGGCCGTTTTCTGACCGGTGCACCGACTGTGCTGATTGCCTGGGCCGTCTCTGCTTTTATTTATCACTGAACGTTAACCTTCTGGAGAAAAGTCATGACGCACTTTGAAACTGAAATAATCAAAGTTGGAATAAATGCCCACGATGCGCTGCTTGAAAACATGATGATTTTATTTCGGGAAGGCGCACCAGCCGATATTCAGGATTATTGCTTTATTCATCAGCATGGCATGCTGATGGGGCATCCTGTAACGGGTTCAACCCTACAGCTGGGAGAAAGGTGTTATCCAGTGACCGCTATCGGTGAGGTCGCGATTGAGAACCTACGCGAGCTGGGACATATCACCGTCGTTTTCGATGGGCAGTCAATAGCGCAATTACCTGGCTCAATCCATGTCAGTGGAAAAGCGCCCGAAAGGATCACCCCTGAAACATCCGTCAAACTCTTTGCTTAGGAGCCTGTTATGTCTGAAGTTGCTGTTGTAATCGGTGGAGGGCAAACGCTGGGTGCGTTTCTGGCGAAAGGATTGGCCGAAGCGGGCTACCGCGTTGCCGTAGCAGATTTGAAGGGTGAAAACGCCAGAAAAGTTGCCTCAGAAATTAACGCCGAATATGGCGCTGATCTGGCCGTGGGGTTTGAGGTTGATGCAACAGATGAGAAAAGTGTTATTGAGCTTGCTGGCAATATCGATACGATCTTTAAACAGGTCAATGTGATGATTTATAGTGCCGGCATGGCAAAAGCCTCCTTCGTCACTGATTTTGCATTAAAAGATTTTGAAGTATCTTTGCAGGTCAATCTCGTAGGCTATTTTCTTTGCGCGCGTGAATTTGCCAGGCTGATGATTCGCGATAATATTCCAGGCCGCATTATTCAGATTAATTCAAAGTCGGGTAAAACAGGCAGTAAACATAATTCGGGCTATAGTGCTGCTAAATTTGGCGGGGTAGGATTAACACAGTCCCTGGCACTTGATTTAGCGGATTATGGCATCACGGTACATTCACTGATGCTGGGTAATTTGCTCAAGTCGCCGATGTTTCAATCTCTGCTCCCCCAGTATGCAAAAAAATTGGGCATCTCGCCCGACGAAGTTGAAGCCAGTTATATTGCGAAAGTGCCACTCAAACGCGGATGCGAGTATCAGGATGTCCTGAATGTCTTGTTGTTTTATGCCAGTGATAAATCCTCGTATTGCACTGGACAGTCTATCAACATCACGGGCGGTCAGGTGATGTTCTGATCGACCCGATCATGATTAGCTGGCATCGCTCAGGAGAAGAAGATGAGTAGCGGGATAATTGCTGTAGCACTTTTAGCATGGCTGGCACATACGCTGTTTGGCTGGTATCAGCTACGAAGCTTTAACCGCATGTTAGATGGCTTATTTCAGCAAGGCAGAGTCGGAATTGGGCGTTCAGCATCTACCCGCTTCAATGTTGAACCACGCGTTATTATCGCACTCGCTGTAGATACAAAAGGACGAATCATATCGGCTGTCATTATGAAAGGTTTCACCGTTTTAGCCCGTCCACGCGCGCTACCTTTGTTAAATGGCTGTTATCTTAATGATATAGATGCGAAAAAAATTTTTCCTGAGCGTGAAACGTGTCAAAAAGCCTTACTTTCCGCCATATCAATGAAAGAGTAATGTGTTAAATTGAAAGCAGGATGAAAATTACAGCACTGCTTTAATTTTGATAAAAAAACACCTTTCAGATAAGGCTTTACCAATGAAACCGCGACAAAGACAGGAAGCCATCCTTGCCTATCTACAAAAAAATGGCAAAACCACAATTAGCGATCTGATCGAACATTTTAAAGCAACAGGCACCACTATTCGTAAAGATTTGACCGAGATGGAGAAGCGCAGTGAGGTTATTCGTATTCACGGTGGCGTCATTCTGAGCCATGAAGAAGGCGATCAACCTATCGACCATAAAACACATATTAACAGTGACAGGAAAAGGCGCATTGCTGAATCGGCCGTACAACTGGTTAACGATGGTGATTCGCTGATCCTTGATACCGGCAGCACAGTGCTCCAAATGGTCAGGCATCTGAAGCCGTTCAATAACATTACTGTTATGACAAACAGCCTACACATTGTGAATGCGCTGATGGAATTAGACGGCGATCAGACCATTTTAATGCCTGGCGGAACGTTAAGAAAAAAATCAGCTTCATTTCATGGAGGGCTTGCCGAGTCAGCATTCCGCTCTTTTAACTTTGATAAGTTATTTATTGGCGCCGATGGCATTGATTTGGATATGGGGATCACCACCTTTAATGAAGTTCATGCCGTCAGCACATCGATGTGCGCGGCGGCTGACAAGATTATTGTGTTAGCTGACTCATCCAAGTTTGGTCGCAAAAGTCCGAATGTTGTTTGCAGCCTGGATAAGGTTGATACCATTATCACGGATGCCGGTATTACTGCTCATTACCTTCAACAATTAGCGGATAAAAAAATCAACGTCATTGTCGCAGGAGGTGATGATGAATAATCCAGAAGTGCTGCTGGACTATGCCAGAGAGGCGCTTTCGCTTGAAATTACCGAAGCTCAGAATCTGTTTAATAGTTTAAATGGTGAGTTTATAAAGGCGTGTAAATTGATTCTTCAATGCAAGGGCAAAACCATTGTTTCTGGGATCGGTAAATCAGGTCATATTGGTAAAAAAATAGCCGCCTCGCTGGCCAGCACAGGTACACCGGCTTTTTTTGTGCATCCCGCCGAGGCCTTGCATGGCGATCTTGGTATGATTACGTCTCATGACGTATTTATCTTTATCTCTAATTCGGGCAGGGCCGCTGAACTGCAGATAATTATTCCTGCACTGCGGGCACTCCAGGTACCCATTATTGCGATAACCAACGTTACCAGTTCCTTTCTGGCACAACAGGCCGACTGCGTTTTACACCTTGCTGTCAATCGTGAAGCCTGCCCGATGGGGCTTGCTCCCACGTCAAGCGCCGTGAATACCCTGTTAATCGGCGATGCCCTGGCGATGGCACTGATGCGTTCACGCGATTTCAACGAAGAGCAATTTGCCCGTTCCCACCCCGGCGGCAGCTTAGGTGCAGGCTTACTTAATTCGGTTACGCAGCTCATGCGAAAAGGTAGCCGCATTCCTCGCGTCAATAAAAACGCCTCCGTTTTAGATGCGATGGAAGAACTTACCCGCACCGGTATGGGAATTGTTATTGCCTGCGATGATAACAATGATATTGAGGGTATTTTTACTGATGGCGACCTGCGTCGTGCCTTATTGGCAGGTAAAAAGCTGGACGATCAACTTGAGCCACTCCTGACACGTCCCGGTTATAAACTGGCCGAGCACCTCAGCGTTGCAGCGGCTACGCAGAAATTATATGACCGACGCATTAGCGCGGCACCGGTGGTCAACCAACAAGGTAAGTTAGTCGGGGCCATCAATATCTATGATTTGCATAAATGACATTCATTAGCGAGTGACTGAAACACCAGAATACCTGAGAGGGAATATGGAATTATATATCGATAGTGCAGATACGTTTGCTATTCGCGAGATGGTAAAAATTTTACCCGTCAATGGCGTTACCACCAACCCTTCGCTGGTTGCTAAATCTGGCGTCGAACTGACGCACTTAATCAGTGACATCCGGACTATTTTGGGTGAGGAGAAACTTATCTTTGCTCAGGTTTTAGCAAGCGATACACCAAATATTATTCGCGAAGCGCAGTATCTGCATGAAATGTGCGCCAATATGGTCGTAAAAATACCCGTCAATCGTGCAGGGCTGGCCGCAATGACTCAATTGAAACAGCGTAACATTCCAACGTTAGGTACTGCGGTTTATTCCACCTCACAGGCGATGTTAGCGGCCTTCGCAGGCGCTGATTATATTGCGCCCTATTTTAATCGCATGGAAAATAACAATATTAATGCAAAGCAGGTCATTTCAGATATTCAGCGGTTTATTCAACTGCACAAGATGGATTGCAAAATACTCGCTGCCAGCTTTAAAAACACCACTCAGGTGGCAGACTGTCTGCTGGCGGGAGCGGCGGCTGTCACATTGCCTGTCGATGTTATGTGTGAAATGTTTAACTCACCTCTGGCAAAGCACGCCATTGATGATTTCAGCCATGACTGGAATCAGGCATTTAACCGTCAGCAGTTGATTATTTAGTTCTGCGAACGCGTTAATAGTGCATAAGCGAGAGCAAGGTTTTGCTGCGGGCACAGCATCTTCTGTTTGGCAGCATTAACGCTTTGGACGAGTGAGTAAAGGGGGGAATGCTTCGTGCTTTTAGTCGCTAAAAAGCAAAAACGCCATGCTGATAACCAGCATGGCGTCAAAATTTGGCGGAACGGACGGGGCTCGAACCCGCGACCCCCTGCGTGACAGGCAGGTATTCTAACCAACTGAACTACCGCTCCGCGCTTTGTTCCCCGTCGGGAACGAGGCGCATATTAATCACAACGTCTTTACGCGTCAACGCTTTTCCCCGCGTAACATTCCGTTTGCTGCTATTTTCGCCCCAATGTTGATTTTACACACAAAACGTTGGCTTTCAGACGCGCCACAGGCAGTTGCCGCCCTTCTTCATAATCAAATCTAAGCGTGACTCGTGTTCGTTAACTTCATCCGCGCTGGCGGTGACGACACGCAAGCCTGAACTGGGACGAACGATACGCTGAATGCCCTCGCTCTGCTGCTGGCGCGCTCGCTCCTCTTCCGACGAGAACGACAACGACGTCTGCCCACCGGTCATCGTTAAGAAGACTTCAGCCAGAATCTCGGCATCAAGCAGTGCGCCGTGCAGCGTACGCTTGCTGTTATCTATTTCATAGCGCGAACACAGCGCATCAAGGCTGTTACGCTTGCCAGGAAACATGCGGCGCGCCATCGCCAGGCTGTCGGTTATCTTGCAGAAGGTTTCGGTTTTTTCAATGCCGCGCTGAAGCTTGCCAAACTCGTAATCCATAAAGCCGATATCAAACGACGCGTTATGAATAACGAGTTCCGCCCCGCGGATGTAGTCGAGAAACTCATCGGCAATATCGCTGAACGATGGTTTATCCAGCAGGAATTCATCGGCGATACCGTGAACGCCAAACGCTTCAGGATCGACCAGCCGGTCAGGCTTCAGATACATATGGAAGTTGTTCCCCGTCAGACGACGGTTAACCACTTCAACAGCACCAATCTCGATGATGCGGTGACCTTCATAATGCACCCCGATCATATTCATACCGGTGGTTTCAGTATCGAGAACAATTTGACGGTTATTTGCAGTGCTCATAGGGCTCGTTTTATGTCAGACTTGGCGTTTTGTCAGAAGGAAGTCTACCAGAGATGCGTAAACAGGTAGAGATTTTCACCGATGGATCTTGTCTCGGCAACCCAGGTCCGGGTGGTTATGGCGCAATTTTGCGTTACGGAGAGCATGAAAAAACCTTCAGTGCGGGTTATCGCCTGACGACCAACAATCGTATGGAGTTGATGGCGGCCATTGTTTCACTGGAAGCCCTGAAACAGCCCTGTGATGTGGTGTTGAGTACCGACAGTCAGTATGTGCGCCAGGGCATTACGCAATGGATACATAACTGGAAGAAGCGTGGCTGGAAAACCGCCGAAAAGAAGCCCGTTAAAAACGTCGATTTATGGCAACGGCTTGATACTGCGCTCAGCACTCATACGATTCAGTGGGAATGGGTTAAAGGCCATGCGGGCCATCCCGAAAATGAACGCTGTGATGAACTGGCGCGCAGTGCGGCTAACAATCCGGCCTTTGATGATATTGGCTATCAGCCCGAATCCTGATCGTTAGCCTGCCGAAACTGGCGCGTCGCATTGACGGTCTGGGGTAATTGCCTTTTGCTCAGACTCATCCGCGTCTTCGTGGGCGTGAGCGGAAAACTTCGTTTACGCGCCACGACAATGTTCAGGCAGCCTAACGCGGGTAAATGAGCGCTGATCATTTTCCCCCCCTGCCGATGCCAGGGTAACACCTGGAAACGCGTGCGGAAAACCACTTCGTAATTCAGCAAGCCCAGCCAGTCCAGTAAACGCATCTGACTAAACATGCGGCTGCTCCAGGGCGCTTTACGATGAATGCCCGGCACCATCTTACTGATCCCCAGCAAACTGAACGGATTGAAGCCGCTGATGATCATCCAGCCATCATCGATTAGCACACGATCGACTTCCCGTAATATCCGATGGGGGTCCTGACTCCATGACAACGTATGTGCCAGTAAGCAGGCATCAACCGATTTTGACTCAAACGGCAGTTGTGCGGGATTGGCTAGTACCTGTAACTGTTCTCCCTCAGTGCCAACACTGACCTGATGTGAGATAGCGCAATTTTCCGTGTTGATTTCTGCGCTGAGGTTGCCAAGCTTAAGCATATGAAAGCCGTACAGCTTTCCAAGGTAAGGCTGAAGTTGCTGTGTCAGTGCATCGCGGAAGTAGACTCCCCATGGCATGTCGCGCCATGAGAGTGGCGCGTTCAGGATTTGGCGTGTTTTAGCGGACTTCATGCTTTACCATTTTCCTTTTTTACGGCCAGCGAGAGGGTTTTATGAATCTTACCAGTATTCCTGCATTACAAGATAACTACATCTGGACGTTAACAGATGACAAGGGAAAATGCCTGATTGTTGATCCTGGTGAAGCCCAGCCGGTGCTGGAGAAGATTCACGCGAACGGCTGGCAGCCCGAAGCCATTCTGTTAACCCATCACCATAATGACCACGTCGGCGGCGTTAAAACCTTGTGTGAACACTTCCCCGACATTGTGGTTTACGGTCCACAGGAAACGGCGGACAAAGGCGCAAAAAACCTTGTTAGTGAAGGGGATAAGTTTGACATTTTGGGTCTGTCATTCGAGGTCATCGCTACCCCGGGGCACACTTTAGGACATATCTCATATTACAGTTCGCCTTATCTTTTTTGTGGGGACACGATGTTTTCAGGCGGCTGCGGAAGGTTATTCGAAGGTACGCCAGAACAAATGTATGAATCTTTTCAAAAGCTTAATAAGCTTCCAGGAGAGACTCTGGTGTGCTGCGCACATGAGTATACTTTATCCAATCTGAAGTTTGCTGCTGCAATTTTACCCCACGACCCGCAAATAACGGCTGAATACCACAAAATTAAGGACTTACGGGCCGAAAACCGTATTACTTTACCTACAAAACTGGCCCACGAGCGCGTAATAAATTTATTTCTCAGAACGCAAGATCCTGATTTACAACGTGCTTTAGACCTTGATTCAGAGGTTGGGCCGGTATGGCAGACATTTGCCGTTCTACGCGAGAAGAAAGACCGTTTTTGATTTTTCAGGTTGTGTTGTGAAGCACCGTCACGTATAGTTGCTCGTCTTTTAAGCGAACGAACTATTGACACACATATGAAGGCTAAAGCGATATTACTCGCCTCGGTCTTGCTGGTAGGATGTCAGGCATCACGGAATGACGCCAATATCCCCGAACAGCATGCACAGAGTCTGTCTTCAGCTGGTCAAAGTGAAAATGGAAAATACGGTGATCGACTTTTATCGCCGCGATGGCAGGAAGATGGAACTGGCCTCGCAGAAGATAGTGATCTCTGGAGTTTCATTAGTGACGAGTTGAAGATGGGGATTCCGGAAAACCCGCGAATCCGCGAACAAAAATTAAAATTTTTAAAAAATAAGAGCTATCTCCACGATGTAACATTACGGGCAGAGCCGTACATGTACTGGATAGTCGAGCAGATTAAGAAACGTAAGATGCCGATGGAACTGGTACTGCTACCCATAGTGGAGAGCGCTTTTGATCCTCATGCAACCTCGTCTGCAAATGCCGCTGGCATCTGGCAGATTGTGGGAAGTACGGGTCGAAACTATGGTTTAAAACAGAACCGTTATTACGATGGTCGTCGCGACGTTGTCGCCTCAACCAAGGTTGCGCTGGATATGATGCAGCGTCTCAACACCATGTTCGGCGGTGACTGGCTTCTGACAGTTGCTGCTTATAACAGTGGTGAAGGACGTGTGCTAAAAGCGATTAAACAGAACAAGGCGCGCGGCAAACCCACCGACTTCTGGCATCTTTCGCTTCCACGTGAAACCACGGTTTATGTCCCGAAAATGTTGGCCTTGAGCGAACTTCTCAAGAACAACAAGCGTTACGGAATTAAACTGCCGACGCCTAATGAAAACCGCGCATTAGCACGTGTTGAAGTAGGCCAGCAGATTAAACTGACGCAGGCCGCAGAAATGGCTGGTATGCCGCTCAATAAGTTAAAGAGCTTTAATACCGGATACAAAGGCGGCGCAACAGCACCAAATGGGCCACATTACATTATGGTGCCGAAGTCTAACGTCGCACAATTGCGTGATTCACTGGCTTCCGGTGATATCTCCGCAGTACAGCCGACCCAACTGGCGAAAGCCAGTGGCGATGGCGGTTACAAAGTGCGAAATGGCGATACCCTGTCGGGAATTGCGAATAAGTTAGGCGTCAGTGTTGCAACACTGAAACAGCAAAACAATCTGCGCAGTGCCAGTATTCGTCCAGGTCAGGTACTGACTGTCGGATCGAATGGCACCAGCCTGGCAGATAATGGCAACAGCATCACCTATCGCGTTCGTAAAGGTGATTCTCTTGACAGTATCGCCCGTCGTCACGGCGTAAACATTAAAGACGTGATGCGCTGGAACAGTGTTGTGAGTAACGCTAAAGATATTCAGCCTGGCGATGAGTTAACGTTGTTCGTGAAGAATAACGCAACGCCAGATACCTGATACATTGAAAAGGCTGACATTTGTCAGCCTTTTTTCTTATTCGATTCTGCAGCAATCTGCCTGACCTCGCGCTTTTCCGCCCTCCCTCTGACAGTAAGCCTCCCGCCATCATCCTTACCTTTTGGCGTTAAACTCGACCAGTAAAGGATTATGATCGGATGCGCGCGTGACCAGCACAGAGGCTTCGCTGACGCGCATGTCGCGATAGAACACGAAATCTAACGGTCGGCCAAAAGCTTTGCGTCGGTGATCGGCAGTAAACATCACCTCTTCCAGTTGCATCTGGTGAGCAAAACGGTAAAGGGCATTGATTCGCTGGCGACTCCAGGCGTTGAAATCGCCGGCCATGATCACCGGCCCACGGTGATGGATGATCTGTTCCCCAATGGGGCCCAGTTGTTTGCTGTAAACGTCCACGCCCAGACTAAAGTTTACGGCGTGAATATTTACTACCATTAGCGTTTCGCCGGTAGGTAACGGATAGGCGGTGACAAGTGCCGATTTAGAGAGCCTTAGCAGCGGCTCTCGTTCGCGCAAAGGACAACAGTAGACTGGGTGAGCGGAAGCCAGCGTCATCACGCCTGAGGGATGCTGAGGCAACACGAAAGCAGGGACCTGATCGGCCGCCAGATAATTACTGGTGGCAAAGCGGATAAGCTCAGGCGTCGTCTGCGCTTCCTGTAGTAAAACGAGATGTGCATCTTTGCCGAATCCTTCCAGTACAGACATCCAGTCGGCACGCTGCTGTTTGAAGATATTCCATACCAGCACTTTAAGATTGGGATCGGCAGGGAGCGGTGCGCCAGGAGGCAATGCCTGACCGAGATGAAACATTGCACCCGGGGGAAAGATCCTTTCCGCTGGCTGTCCGGCTACATATCTCATCGCATAGGTTTTTTTGCGCACTTTCCCGCCTGGCTAATCGTTCAAAAATTCGTGTGACTTATCTGTTATAGGGATTTTAGTACGCAGTTTCAATGGATGCTGCCGATTGTTCTCACCCTACCCCGTTTTATTTCCGTGATAACCGGCACCTGATGGCCGCGTCAAGGTCTTCTCAGTTCTCTCATCCGCTGTAAAATGGCAGACTGGTGATGCCTCGATATAATGAAAAAGCCTTCTACGCCAAGGGCTCCGGTAGAGGCTGTGCTTTAATAACAGTCATGTTGGTCTTACAGGCTATTTCACGTGAAGAGAAACCATGAAGGCATCGTCTGAAGAACTGAAAGTATTTGTGAGCGTCGTTGAAAGTGGAAGCTTTAGTCGGGCCGCTGAGACGTTACAGATGGCCAATTCAGCCGTGAGTCGTACGATAAAAAAGCTGGAAAACAAATTAGGCCTGGCTTTGCTTACACGTACCACCCGGAATCTGGCGTTAACTCAGGAAGGGGAACGCTATTTTCATCAAGTTCAAAATTTCCTTCAGGTCATGACCGCTGCGGAAAATGAGTTAATAGAAAGCCGTGAGATGCCGAAGGGGTTATTGCGTATAGATGCGGCAACGCCGGTCATACTGCATCTGCTTCTGCCGATGATAAAGTCCTTTCGGGAACGCTATCCGGAAATAGACCTTTCGCTTATTTCTTCTGAAAACTTTATTAACCTTATCGAGCGTAAAGTTGATGTGGCGATCCGCGCAGGAAGCTTAACGGATTCAGGCCTTAGAGCACGGTTGCTCTTTATCAGCTATCGCCGTCTCATTGCGTCACCTGACTATCTGGAAAAATACGGCATCCCTCAACGCGCGGCCGATCTGGATAACCATCAGTGTCTTGGTTTTATTGATGCGCCTCGTCTTAACCGTTGGCCCATAGCCTGTGAAGGTGGTGAGCTCTATGGCATTCGTTCAGAGCTTGATTCTAACAGCGGGGAAACGATCAAGCAGTTGTGCCTTGACGGCAATGGCATCGCCTGTCTTTCTGATTACATGGTGCATAAAGAAATAGAAGAAGGAAGTCTGGTGGAAATCATGTCCGAGCAGCGGCTACCGGTAGAGATGCCGTTTAACGCCGTATATTACAGCGATCTTGGCGTCACCCAGCGTGTTCGCGCTTTCATTGATTTTCTAAGTGAGTGGGTGGTGAAGCAGCCCTGGCATGTGCAGACACAGTTGCTGCATCAGCTCTCTTTAAAGTCCTGACAGAGCTACGTCGGCCTGAGTGTTTTAAGTGCCTGCTGACGTAGAGCCTGCAACTGCGGAGAACACTACTGAAAATTTCCGCGCAGAAATGGAAAAAGCCCTGACCGTTAAGTCAGGGCTTTCCAATTAAGTGGCGGAACGGACGGGGCTCGAACCCGCGACCCCCTGCGTGACAGGCAGGTATTCTAACCAACTGAACTACCGCTCCACCGATTCTGTACTGACGTCAGAAAAACGTTCTGATATCAGGTGTTTCGCCCTTCCGCGTCACCGGTAAGGTCACGACCAGCGTACTGGTCTTAATTTGATGCCTGGCAGTTGATGAATCACGCGGTGATTCACCCTTCGGGCCGCTGCTCTGCAGCGTTCAAAAGCATTCGCTTTTGTCCTACTCTCTTCGAGTAGAGAACTGCCCGAAGTAACGTGCAGGTTTTCAATTTGATGCCTGGCAGTTCCCTACTCTCGCATGGGGAGACCCCACACTACCATCGGCGCTACGGCGTTTCACTTCTGAGTTCGGCATGGGGTCAGGTGGGACCACCGCGCTAAAGCCGCCAGGCAAATTCTTTGTGCCCGAAACGACTCTTTTACGCCATGAACGCGTTGCATTCGCTCTGCCGCACCGGTCACATACTTCAGTATGCTCCCGCTGACGTCATCACTCTGCGCCTTCTCATGCCGCAAAATCTGTCGTTTCCGCAAATTCTTTTCCGGTAAACAATGCTGAAAATTTAATCGTCTCTCAACCAAAACGCCTCTGGCGTTGTAAGGTTAAGCCTCACGGGTCATTAGTACCGGTAAGCTCAACGCATCGCTGCGCTTACACACCCGGCCTATCAACGTCGTCGTCTTCAACGTCCCTTCAGGACCCTTAAAGGGTCAGGGAGAACTCATCTCGGGGCAAGTTTCGTGCTTAGATGCTTTCAGCACTTATCTTTTCCGCACTTAGCTACCGGGCAGTGCCACTGGCGTGACAACCCGGACACCAGCGGTGCGTTCACTCCGGTCCTCTCGTACTAGGAGCAACCCCCCTCAATTCTCCAGCGCCCACGGCAGATAGGGACCGAACTGTCTCACGACGTTCTAAACCCAGCTCGCGTACCACTTTAAACGGCGAACAGCCGTACCCTTGGGACCTACTTCAGCCCCAGGATGTGATGAGCCGACATCGAGGTGCCAAACACCGCCGTCGATATGAACTCTTGGGCGGTATCAGCCTGTTATCCCCGGAGTACCTTTTATCCGTTGAGCGATGGCCCTTCCATTCAGAACCACCGGATCACTATGACCTGCTTTCGCACCTGCTCGAGCCGTCACTCTCGCAGTCAAGCTGGCTTATGCCATTGCACTAACCTCCTGATGTCCGACCAGGATTAGCCAACCTTCGTGCTCCTCCGTTACTCTTTAGGAGGAGACCGCCCCAGTCAAACTACCCACCAGACACTGTCCGCAGCCCGGATTACGGGCCTACGTTAGAACACCAAACATTAAAGGGTGGTATTTCAAGGATGGCTCCACGCAGACTGGCGTCCACGCTTCAAAGCCTCCCACCTATCCTACACATCAAGGCTCAGTGTTCAGTGTCAAGCTGTAGTAAAGGTTCACGGGGTCTTTCCGTCTTGCCGCGGGTACACTGCATCTTCACAGCGATTTCAATTTCACTGAGTCTCGGGTGGAGACAGCCTGGCCATCATTACGCCATTCGTGCAGGTCGGAACTTACCCGACAAGGAATTTCGCTACCTTAGGACCGTTATAGTTACGGCCGCCGTTTACCGGGGCTTCGATCAAGAGCTTCAGCTTGCGCTTAACCCCATCAATTAACCTTCCGGCACCGGGCAGGCGTCACACCGTATACGTCCACTTTCGTGTTTGCACAGTGCTGTGTTTTTAATAAACAGTTGCAGCCAGCTGGTATCTTCGACTGCCTTCGGCTCCGTCAGCAAGTGACTTCACCTGGTGGCAGCGTGCCTTCTCCCGAAGTTACGGCACCATTTTGCCTAGTTCCTTCACCCGAGTTCTCTCAAGCGCCTTGGTATTCTCTACCTGACCACCTGTGTCGGTTTGGGGTACGATTTTGTGTTACCTGATGCTTAGAGACTTTTCCTGGAAGCAGGGCATTTATCACTTCAGCACCGTAGTGCCTCGTCGTCACGCCTCAGTGTAAAGTGAACCGGATTTGCCTGGAACACACACCTACACGCTTAAACCGGGACAACCGTCGCCCGGCTGATATAGCCTTCTCCGTCCCCCCTTCGCAGTAACACCAAGTACAGGAATATTAACCTGTTTCCCATCGACTACGCCTTTCGGCCTCGCCTTAGGGGTCGACTCACCCTGCTCCGATTAACGTTGAACAGGAACCCTTGGTCTTCCGGCGACAAGGTTTTTCACCTTGTTTATCGTTACTTATGTCAGCATTCGCACTTCTGATACCTCCAGCATGCCTCACAGCACACCTTCAACGGCTTACAGAACGCTCCCCTACCCAACAACACATAGTGTCGCTGCCGCAGCTTCGGTGCATGGTTTAGCCCCGTTACATCTTCCGCGCAGGCCGACTCGACCAGTGAGCTATTACGCTTTCTTTAAATGATGGCTGCTTCTAAGCCAACATCCTGGCTGTCTGTGCCTTCCCACATCGTTTCCCACTTAACCATGACTTTGGGACCTTAGCTGGCGGTCTGGGTTGTTTCCCTCTTCACGACGGACGTTAGCACCCGCCGTGTGTCTCCCGTGATAACATTCTCCGGTATTCGCAGTTTGCATCGGGTTGGTAAGCCGGGATGGCCCCCTAGCCGAAACAGTGCTCTACCCCCGGAGATGAGTTCACGAGGCGCTACCTAAATAGCTTTCGGGGAGAACCAGCTATCTCCCGGTTTGATTGGCCTTTCACCCCCAGCCACAGGTCATCCGCTAATTTTTCAACATTAGTCGGTTCGGTCCTCCAGTTAGTGTTACCCAACCTTCAACCTGCCCATGGCTAGATCACCGGGTTTCGGGTCTATACCCTGCAACTTAACGCCCAGTTAAGACTCGGTTTCCCTGCGGCTCCCCTATACGGTTAACCTTGCTACAGAATATAAGTCGCTGACCCATTATACAAAAGGTACGCAGTCACCCCCGTTAAGAAGGCTCCCACTGCTTGTACGTACACGGTTTCAGGTTCTGTTTCACTCCCCTCGCCGGGGTTCTTTTCGCCTTTCCCTCACGGTACTGGTTCACTATCGGTCAGTCAGGAGTATTTAGCCTTGGAGGATGGTCCCCCCATATTCAGACAGGATACCACGTGTCCCGCCTTACTCATCGAACTCACAACCTGTGCACCTTTGTGTACGGGAGTATCACCCTGTACCCTGCGACTTTCCAGACGCTTCCACTGATGCACAAGCTGATGATGGTTCTGGGCTCCTCCCCGTTCGCTCGCCGCTACTGGGGGAATCTCGGTTGATTTCTTTTCCTCGGGGTACTTAGATGTTTCAGTTCCCCCGGTTCGCCTCATACAGCTATGTATTCACTGCATGATAGTGTGACGAATCACACTGGGTTTCCCCATTCGGGTATCGCCGGTTGTTGCGGTTCATATCACCTTACCGGCGCTTTTCGCAGATTAGCACGCCCTTCATCGCCTCTGACTGCCAGGGCATCCACCGTGTACGCTTAGTCGCTTAACCTCACAACCCACAGGCGTTTTACGCTGCGTGTCATGAGCTTTTGAGAGACTCGAACGCGTTGTCCTGTGTTCCTTATTACGGAGGAACACGACAATGCGTCGTTTCAAATTTTCAGCTTGTTCCGGATTGTTAAAGAGCAATATCTTAAACACGACTCGTAAGTCATCTTTAAGATATGTGGGCAACACCTTTCACCTGTCACCAAGCAAGTGGCGTCCCCTAGGGGATTCGAACCCCTGTTGCCGCCGTGAAAGGGCGGAGTCCTAACCGCTAGACGAAGGGGACACGGACGTGTCTCGACTTCGCAGCCGTCTTGCTCATTACTTTTCTATCAGACAATCTGTGTGAGCACTTCGCGGGAAGGTATCTTCAGGTAAGGAGGTGATCCAACCGCAGGTTCCCCTACGGTTACCTTGTTACGACTTCACCCCAGTCATGAATCACAAAGTGGTAAGCGCCCTCCCGGAGGTTAAGCTACCTACTTCTTTTGCAACCCACTCCCATGGTGTGACGGGCGGTGTGTACAAGGCCCGGGAACGTATTCACCGTGGCATTCTGATCCACGATTACTAGCGATTCCGACTTCACGGAGTCGAGTTGCAGACTCCGATCCGGACTACGACGCACTTTATGAGGTCCGCTTGCTCTCGCGAGGTCGCTTCTCTTTGTATGCGCCATTGTAGCACGTGTGTAGCCCTACTCGTAAGGGCCATGATGACTTGACGTCATCCCCACCTTCCTCCGGTTTATCACCGGCAGTCTCCTTTGAGTTCCCGACCGAATCGCTGGCAACAAAGGATAAGGGTTGCGCTCGTTGCGGGACTTAACCCAACATTTCACAACACGAGCTGACGACAGCCATGCAGCACCTGTCTCACGGTTCCCGAAGGCACTAAGGCATCTCTGCCGAATTCCGTGGATGTCAAGAGTAGGTAAGGTTCTTCGCGTTGCATCGAATTAAACCACATGCTCCACCGCTTGTGCGGGCCCCCGTCAATTCATTTGAGTTTTAACCTTGCGGCCGTACTCCCCAGGCGGTCGACTTAACGCGTTAGCTCCGGAAGCCACTCCTCAAGGGAACAACCTCCAAGTCGACATCGTTTACGGCGTGGACTACCAGGGTATCTAATCCTGTTTGCTCCCCACGCTTTCGCACCTGAGCGTCAGTCTTCGTCCAGGGGGCCGCCTTCGCCACCGGTATTCCTCCAGATCTCTACGCATTTCACCGCTACACCTGGAATTCTACCCCCCTCTACGAGACTCAAGCCTGCCAGTTTCAAATGCAGTTCCCAGGTTAAGCCCGGGGATTTCACATCTGACTTAACAGACCGCCTGCGTGCGCTTTACGCCCAGTAATTCCGATTAACGCTTGCACCCTCCGTATTACCGCGGCTGCTGGCACGGAGTTAGCCGGTGCTTCTTCTGCGGGTAACGTCAATCACTGCGGTTATTAACCACAATGCCTTCCTCCCCGCTGAAAGTACTTTACAACCCGAAGGCCTTCTTCATACACGCGGCATGGCTGCATCAGGCTTGCGCCCATTGTGCAATATTCCCCACTGCTGCCTCCCGTAGGAGTCTGGACCGTGTCTCAGTTCCAGTGTGGCTGGTCATCCTCTCAGACCAGCTAGGGATCGTCGCCTAGGTGGGCCGTTACCCCGCCTACTAGCTAATCCCATCTGGGTTCATCCGATAGTGAGAGGCCCGAAGGTCCCCCTCTTTGGTCTTGCGACGTTATGCGGTATTAGCCACCGTTTCCAGTGGTTATCCCCCTCTATCGGGCAGATCCCCAGACATTACTCACCCGTCCGCCACTCGTCACCCGAGGAGCAAGCTCCTCTGTGCTACCGTCCGACTTGCATGTGTTAGGCCTGCCGCCAGCGTTCAATCTGAGCCATGATCAAACTCTTCAATTTAAGTTTGATTTGCTGAAACCAGTTCAGCGGTGCTCATCTGTAAAACGTCATAATGAATTTCATTATGTGTTCACTCGTGAGACTTGATATTTTTTACGTCCGGAGACGCTGATATCAATCCTGCGAGTGCCCACACAGATTGTCTGATAAATTGTTAAAGAGCAGTGCGAACAGCGGGTTAACCGTCTGTCGCGAGGTGGCGTATATTACGCTTCCCTCCTTCAGAGTCAACCTCTTTTTCAGAAGTTTTTCTCCGGCGGTTCAGTTTCCTGAACCTCCCGACACCGCATTCCGTAAGCCGTTGTGCCGTGTCAGTGGAGGCGCATTATAGGGAAGCTTTCACAGAGCGCAAGTGCAAATTTAAACTTTTTTGCTGTTCGTCTGAAATTTGCACAAAAGCGCTGTTTTACGCGTTTTTAATGCGCGAAGGCAGCTCGGCAAGACTCGCGATGACCCAGTCAGCCAGGGCCTCACCTTCAGCCGTAACCGGCTTACCGCTGCGCACTAATACTTTTTTACCTACGCCAGCGGCCTGAGCGGCCTGCATATCTTCCAGTTTGTCACCTACCATATAAGAAGCAGCCATATCGATGTGCAGCTCCTTTTGTGCTGACAGCAACATCCCTGGCTGAGGTTTACGGCAGTCACACTGCTGGCGAAATTCTTCAATCGTCGCATCGGGGAGATGCGGACAGAAATAGATACCATCAAGATCGATATCCCGATCGGCCAAAGACCAGTCCATCCACTCGGTGAGCCGCATAAACTGATCTTCGCTAAACATACCGCGTGCAATGCCGGACTGGTTTGTTACGACCACCAGCGCAAAGCCCATCTTCTTTAACTGCTGTAATGCTTCAATGACGCCATCGATAAACTGGAAATTATCGATTTCATGGACATAGCCGTGATCAACATTGAGGGTGCCATCGCGATCGAGAAAAATGGCCGGGACTTGATTCGTCACGTAAAAACTCCTGCTATAAAAATTGCCGCTTAGTATCGCACGATTGCCATAAAAGGGAGAATGTCAGATTGAATCACTTCCATTGATTTAGACGTCTGGATGCCTTACCATCCATCCAGCTTATGCATGCTTTCATCTATGAAAGCACACCAGACCACGGACAATGCAAGACGATAATAAATAACGTAATGATTAAATTAGAAAATATCACCAAAGTGTTCCAGCAAGGTTCGCGTTCAATACAGGCTTTATCCAATGTCAGCCTGCATGTGCCTGCCGGACAAATCTATGGCGTCATCGGCGCATCCGGTGCCGGTAAAAGTACGCTCATTCGTTGCGTGAATCTGCTTGAACGCCCGACTTCAGGCCGCGTGCTGGTTGACGGTGCGGATTTAACGGCGCTGAGTGAACGGCAGTTGACTCAGGCGCGTCGCCAGATTGGCATGATTTTTCAGCATTTTAACCTGATGAACTCCCGCACAGTATCTGGCAACGTTGCGCTGCCGTTAGAGCTGGGCAACCTCACCCGTGACGAGATTAAAAAGCGTGTGGCTGAACTGCTGGACCTGGTCGGTCTGGCTGATAAGCACGATGCCTGGCCGGCCAATCTTTCCGGTGGTCAGAAACAGCGTGTTGCCATTGCCCGTGCGCTGGCGAGCAATCCCAAGGTTCTGCTGTGCGATGAAGCCACCAGCGCGCTCGATCCAGCCACCACGCGTTCGATTCTTGAATTGCTCAAAGATATTAACCGTCGTCTCGGCCTGACCATTCTGTTGATTACGCATGAGATGGATGTCGTAAAGCGCATCTGCGATCAGGTCGCGGTGATCAGTCAAGGTGAGCTAATCGAAAAGGACAGCGTGAGCGAAGTCTTCTCGCATCCTAAAACGCCGCTGGCACAGCAGTTCATCCAGTCAACACTGCATCTGGATATTCCAGACGATTATCAACAGCGCCTGTCGCCTGAAGCCGGTCCTGACAGCATGCCGTTGCTGCGTATGGAATTCACCGGGCAGTCCGTTGATGCACCTTTACTGTCTGAAGCCGCACGTCGTTTTAATATCAATAACAATATTATCAGTGCGCAGATGGATTACGCTGGCGGTGTGAAGTTCGGCATCATGCTGGCGGAAATTCACGGCAGTGAAAGCGATACACAAGCCGCTATTCAGTGGCTGCAAGAACATCATGTAAAAGTAGAGGTATTAGGTTATGTCTGAAGCGATGATTGCGTTGCTGGGGCGCGGCGTGTGGGAAACGTTGATGATGACCTTTGTCTCTGGCTTTTTCGGTTTCGTGCTGGGTTTACCGGTGGGCGTACTGTTATACGTTACCCGTCCGGGGCAGATCCTTGAAAACAAAGGCCTGTACCGGGTGCTGTCGGCGCTGGTCAACATCTTCCGCTCTATTCCTTTTATTATCCTGCTGGTATGGATGATTCCGTTTACCCGCATTATTGTCGGCACCTCAATCGGTCTGCAGGCCGCCATCGTGCCGCTGACTGTGGGCGCAGCCCCGTTTATTGCCCGTATGGTTGAAAACGCGCTGTTGGAACTTCCGACCGGATTGATTGAAGCCTCGCGCGCAATGGGCGCAACGCCGATGCAAATCGTCCGTAAAGTCCTGCTGCCTGAAGCGCTGCCTGGCCTGGTCAATGCTGCCACCATCACGCTGATTACGCTGGTTGGCTACTCTGCAATGGGCGGCGCAGTAGGCGCGGGCGGCCTGGGACAGATTGGCTACCAATATGGTTATATCGGATATAACGCGACGGTGATGAATACGGTATTAGTGTTATTAGTCGTTTTGGTGTATCTCATACAATTCTGTGGTGACCGCATCGTGCGTGCTGTGTCCCATAAATAAGCAAGCAATATCACTCTTAAGGAAAGGATATGTCTTTCAAATTTAAAAAAATTGCCGCTGTGGGTGCATTAATTGGCGCGATTGCGCTGGCAGGATGCGATCAAAAAGCTAAAGATCCAAACCACATTAAAGTGGGTGTGATCGTAGGCGCAGAGCAGCAGGTTGCAGAAGCTGCGGCCAAGGTTGCTAAAGACAAGTATGGCATGGATGTTGAGCTGGTCACGTTTAACGACTACGTGCTGCCTAACGAAGCGTTGAGTAAAGGCGATATTGATGTGAACGCCTTCCAGCACAAACCGTATCTGGATCAACAAATCAAAGATCGCGGTTACAAGCTGGTATCCGTTGGTAATTCTTTTGTTTATCCGATTGCTGGCTACTCGAAAAAAATCAAATCACTTGATCAACTGCAGGATGGCGCACAGGTGGCGATTCCTAATGACCCAACCAACCTGGGTCGCTCGCTGCTTCTGCTGCAGAAAGTTGGCCTGATTAAGCTGAAAGACGGTGTGGGCCTGCTGCCAACCTCACTGGATATCGTTGAGAATCCAAAACACCTGAAAATTGTTGAGCTGGAAGCACCGCAGCTGCCACGTTCACTGGACGATCAGCAAATTGCGCTGGCGGTGATCAATACCACTTACGCCAGCCAGATTGGCCTGACGCCGGCGAAAGATGGCATCTTTGTTGAAGACAAAGACTCACCTTACGTCAACCTGATTGTGGCACGTGAAGACAACAAAGACGCGGAAAACGTGAAGAAATTCGTTCAGGCTTATCAGTCTGACGAAGTCGCGGACGCCGCGAATAAAGTCTTTAACGGCGGCGCGGTTAAAGGCTGGTAATCCCGTCTGACATCTTCCCTCAGGGCGGCTTTTAGCCGCCCTTTCTGTTATTGCGCTTTGCTGACTTGTTATTTATCCGTGTCCTTGTTTCAATAACGCCACTTTTTGAAACTTGAGGATGTTGCCATGCGTTTTTTACCGCTCTGCTTGTTAGCATTGATGCTGACAGGGTGTGTTCGAGAGTACCACCCAATAAGCAGCGCACCTTCTCAGCCGCAGCAACCCAGCGAACCGACACGTAAGCCAACGTATCGACCCGCGCCTGTTAAGGTTTATACCGACGCTGCCGATCTGGTGAGCAAACCCTTCCGCGATCTGGGCGAAGTGTCCGCTGAAGATTGCCAGGTAAGCAACCAGAGTTCGCCCCCCAATATCGCTACCGCACGTAAACGTATGCAAATCAAAGCGTCACAGATGAAAGCCAATGCTGTGCTGCTGCATAAATGTGAAATCGTCAGCAGCACGCCAGGCTGCTACCGTCAGGCTGTTTGTCAGGGATCGGCGCTGAAAGTCACCAGTCAATGAGTGAATTCGCCTTTGCGCAAATCGGCGTGATCCGTTCACCATGGAAAGAGAAGTTCGCCGTGCCGCGCCAGCCGGGGCTGGTTCAGGATGGCGGCGGCGAACTGCATCTTTTGCCGCCTTACAATCAGGCGGATGCGGTGCGCGGCCTGGAAGACTTCAGCCATCTCTGGATACTGTTCGTTTTTCATCAGACTATGGACGGTGGCTGGCGTCCTACTGTGCGACCGCCGCGCCTGGGCGGTAACGCCCGCATGGGCGTTTTTGCCACACGATCCACCTTTCGCCCCAACCCTGTTGGCATGTCGCTGGTTGAGCTCAAAGGCATTCGCTGCGAGAAGCAACAGGTCATTCTGCAGTTGGGCAGTCTGGATTTGGTAGACGGTACACCGGTTGTCGATATCAAACCCTACCTGCCTTTTGCCGAAGCCCTGCCCCAGGCACGTGCAGGTTTTGCCCAGTCCGCGCCGGAAAGCACCATGCCGGTCCGGTTTTCACCGCACGCCCAGCAGCAACTGCAACAACACGGCCGCTATCCCCATCTGGCGAGATTTATCAGCGAAGTACTCGCTCAGGATCCGCGGCCCGCTTACCGTAAAGGTGAAACCCAGGACAGGGAATATGCCGCCTGGCTACTGGAGTTTAATGTGCGCTGGCGCATTGATGAGGCAGGGACAGAAGTCGTGGCTATCGATCCGCGTTAAAACCCGCTTTTTAGCCAGTGATCTCACTGGTACACTAGCCGCCAGCAAATTTTTGTCTGTGAATTTCCGATCAACTGGAATCGTAATCAATGCGTACTACTCAATATCTGCTCTCTACTCAGAAAGAGACACCTTCTGACGCGGAAGTGATCAGCCATCAGCTGATGCTGCGTGCCGGAATGATCCGTAAACTGGCTTCGGGTTTATATACCTGGCTGCCAACCGGTCTGCGCGTATTAAAAAAAGTCGAAAACATCGTTCGTGAAGAAATGAACAACGCCGGTGCCATTGAGATTTCAATGCCTGTGGTCCAACCCGCAGACCTGTGGCAAGAGAGCGGGCGCTGGGAGCAGTACGGCCCAGAATTACTGCGTGTTGCGGATCGCCACGAGCGTCCGTTTGTGCTCGGCCCGACGCATGAAGAAGTGATTACCGATCTGATTCGCAATGAGCTGAGCTCATATAAGCAGCTGCCGCTGAATCTGTATCAAATCCAGACCAAATTCCGTGATGAAGTGCGCCCGCGCTTTGGCGTGATGCGCTCGCGTGAATTCATCATGAAAGATGCTTACTCTTTCCATACGACCCAGGAATCGCTGCAGGAAACCTATGACGCGATGTACCGCGCCTACAGCCAGATTTTCAGCCGTATGGGCCTGGATTTCCGCGCGGTGCAGGCTGATACCGGTTCGATTGGTGGAAGCGCGTCTCACGAATTCCAGGTACTGGCACAAAGTGGTGAAGATGATGTGATTTTCTCCACGGAGTCTGACTTCGCTGCCAACATTGAACTGGCTGAAGCCGTCGCGCCAGCTGGTGATCGTCCTGCGCCTGCAGAAGAGATGCGCCAGATCGATACGCCGAATGCCAAAACCATCGCAGAACTGGTGAGTCAGTTCCAGCTGCCGATTGAGAAAACCGTGAAAACCCTGATGGTTAAGGGCGCAGAAGAAAGCGGTCACGCATTGGTTGCGTTACTGGTTCGCGGCGATCACGAGCTGAATGAAATCAAGGCAGAAAAATCACCGCTTGTCGCTTCTCCCCTGACGTTCGCGACAGAAGACGAGATCCGCGCAGCGGTCGGTGCCGGTCCAGGCTCGCTCGGCCCGGTCGGGCTGAATATGCCGGTTATTGCCGACCGTACGGTGGCGAAGATGAGCGATTTCAGCGCCGGTGCCAACATTGATGGTAAACATTATTTCGGCATCAACTGGGAACGCGATCTTCCTATGGCGCAGGTGGCCGATATCCGCAACGTTGTGGAAGGCGACCTTAGTCCGGACGGCAAAGGCACATTGCAGATTAAACGCGGTATCGAAGTCGGCCATATTTTCCAGCTGGGCACCAAGTACTCCGAAGCGATGAAAGCCTCTGTACAGGGTGAAGATGGTCGTAACCAGGTCATGACCATGGGCTGTTACGGTATCGGTATTACCCGTGTCGTTGCGGCGGCCATCGAGCAAAATCATGACGATCGGGGCATCATCTGGCCTGCAGCACTGGCACCTTTTGAGGTGGCGATTCTGCCCATGAACATGCAGAAATCGTTCCGCGTGAAAGAGTTAGCAGAAGAGCTGTACAACACGCTGCGCGCCAAAGGCGTTGAAGTGATTCTGGACGATCGTAAAGAGCGCCCGGGTGTGATGTTTGCCGATATGGAACTGATTGGCGTACCGCACACCATCGTGATTGGCGACCGCAATCTTGATAATCACGAGATTGAGTATAAAGCCCGTCGTGCCGGTGAGAAACAGATGATCAAGCAGGATGAGATTGTCGGGTTCCTGCTTAACGCACTGAATAAGTAACGCCCTCAAAACGCCCCTTCATGGGGCGTTTTTATTCCCCGCTGAATAACGCCCTGCTCTGTCGCTTATTTACGCTTTCAGAACCCACAGACACGTATTGCGGTTATTAAGTCCCGCGCGCACGAGCATCTAAGCGTTATTGCACCTTGCCGCGCAGCGCTTTGGTACTACTGCGACGCGACTTGCCTTCCAGCCTGCGCTCTTTCGAAGCGCGCGTAGGCCGCGTTGACCGCCGGACTTTCTCTACCGTGGTAAGCTCACGAATCAGGTTGATCAGCCGCTGCAGTGCCGCTTCCCGGTTCATCTCCTGACTACGGTATTCCTGCGCCTTAATGATGACGGTTCCCTCACCCGTAATTAAATGATGGCTGGCATTTAACAGCCGCTCTTTATAGAACGGTGGCAAGGACGAGGCGGCAATGTCAAAACGCAGATGAATGGCGGTGCTGGTTTTATTCACATGCTGACCGCCGGAACCCTGCGCCCGAATGGCCGTCAGCTCAATTTCACTGTCCGGCAGCTCCACGTTACGTGACAGCATAATCATCTGCCACCTGCCTGCGTCCAATTCGTGTGTTTTTGTCCTGGGCTGTTCATCAACTTAACCTTTCGTGCTTTATCCTGAGTCGTCTGATACTGCATAGCCAGCTACTTTAGCAGTGATTTGCGCGTTGTTCCTGCTTTTGCCTGGCTGATTTTCTGGAAATGCCTGTGATATAGTCGCTAATCAACCAGGGTATTTATGCTCTGCTGAGGAGGTGCCTGTGCAAAAATATTGTGAGTTAGTTCGCCAAAAATATGCCGAAATCGGCAGCGGGGATCTGGGATATGTACCCGATGCCATAGGCTGCGCCTTAAAAGCGCTTGATGATATTGCCGCGAATGCTGCGCTAAATGCTTCTCTCAGGGAACAGGCGGCCTATGCCGCCGCAAACTTATTGGTGAGCGACTATGTTGATGAATGAAGCTTATAAACCCATCAATTGCGATGACTACGATAATCTGGAACTCGCCTGCCAAAAAAACTGGATGCTGACGCTGGAGTTGAAAGATGGCGAACAGCTCAAGGCCAAGGCCAGGGATATTCTTTCACGTAAAAACGTTGAGTACCTGGCGATTGATCTTTCCGGTGAAACACGCGAGCTACGTCTCGACCACATTGCCAGCTTTAGCCATCCTGAACTTGGCACCGTTGTTGTCAGCGAAGAGTAATTCACTTCCCGTCGGGCGGGATGCACTCCCGCCCATCTCATCAAGGTTTTAACGCACTGTAGTACGCGGCTAAGTTTGCCATATCGTCATCACTTAAGCCTGCGACAAACGCCTTCATCACTTCAGCCTGACCGCCGCTTCGTTCCCCTTTTTTATAAGCCTGTAGCGCATGATTAAGATAAGCGGCATTTTGCCCGGCCAGATTAGGATAAAGGGGCGCGGTCGCTTTCCCCTGTGCCCCGTGGCAGGCCATGCAGGCGGCCGAACGTTGTTCGCCCGCTTTCACATCGCCTGCGGCGTGGGCCGGTAAGACGGTTAGCAGCAGCAAGGCTGCTAGTCGTTGTATCATCACGGCGCTCCCGTCGTTTTCTGCCAGTTGACTTGCCAGCCATGGGCATCCTGACTTGCACCCTCACGGGTGACAAACAGCCCGGGCGCGCTAATCAGTGTCTGATTAAAATAAATTAATGGAATGCGCGTACGCTGCCAGGGGGGAATATTCAGCATCTGCCAGATTTTCTTTATGTCACGTCCCCCTGTGCGATTCACAATATGAACATAGCCTGTTGCGTAAAACCGCACGAATACCTGCTCCTCCGGCTGTGGACAGCGAAGCGTACTCACGTTTTTTTCGGACGTGAGTACGCCCAGGTTCTGCGGTAAAACCAGGGGCTGATTGAGGTCAGGCCATGCCATTTCACAGTCGGTTAAGGACGCGCTGAGAGGCAAGCGGTAAAGCTGCTGGCGGTAGCGACGGATCTCGTGGTTCCCTAACGTTAACCGCGGCTGGGCGTCCTCCCGGCAGAGCATGACGTCCTGACGAATACGGCGTAATGCTTCCCGCGAGGGCATCTTCTCACCCTGTCTGGCCAGCCAGCGACGCAACAGGGCATTCCCTTTCGCCTCACTCATGGTCAGTAACGGCGTAAAGCACAGGCTACCGTCGGGTTGTATTAGCTCGCTGAGTTGCCCGGCCAGCAATTCATCCAGGAGTTGCTCCTGCTCACCACACAAGGCGGCACTGCGTGCCGTCGCCTCGGCAAAATGCGGCCAGCGGCTCAGTACCGCAGGTAATAGCTGCTGACGTAAAAAGTTGCGGTCATAACGCAGATCCTGATTACTTTCATCCTCGACCCAGGTCAGTTGGTGCGCGTCGGCATACTGCTCCAGGCTCAGGCGGGAATGGTGTAGCAGTGGTCTTAATAAGGGATGTCCGGCAAGCGTGGTCAGCATCGGCATGGCCGCCAGGCCCGCCGGGCCGCTGCCGCGCTTCAGCGCCAGGAGCAGCGTTTCACACTGATCGTCCAGATGCTGCGCAGTCAGCAGCTTTTCATCCTCGTGGAGTGCCTGGCTCAGTGCCTGATAACGCGCCTGACGCGCCGCCGCTTCGATGCCCTGTCCCTTCTCCGCGATCTGCACACGCAGAACGTCACAGGGGATCTGCCACTGTTCGCACACATTCAGGCAGTGCGCCGCCCAGTCATCGGCATTCCGGCTGAGGCCATGGTGCACATGCAGCGCACGTAGCCGGGATAACGGATGACGTTGCTGCCAGGCCCGAAGCTGATGCAGCAGGACGGTCGAATCCAGGCCACCGCTAAAGGCCACGACCAGCGCGTCACGCTCATTCAGCAGTGCGTCGAAATCAGACATGATGTCAATCCATGAGACGGCTAGCGGTGTAGCCATAAAGTCGCTATTTTACGCTTGGTAGAGTTCCAGCGGCAAACCATCCGGATCGGCAAAGAACGTACAGGGTTTACCGGTCAGCGCATCGATGCGAATCGGTTCACATGTTACGCCCTGGCTCGCCAGATAATCTGCCGCGGCCTCGACATCCGGTACGCTGAAGGCCAGATGACGTAAGCCACAGGCTTCCGGTTGACTAACGCGGGCAGGCGGCGCCGGAAAAGAAAACAGCTCAATCGTATACTGTCCGTTCAATGCCAGATCCCCTTTCCAGGAATCACGCGCTTCACGGTAGTCCTCGCTTTGCAATTCAAAGCCCAGAATGTCGCAGTAAAAAGCTTTACTGCGCGGGTAGTCAGACGCAATGATGGCGATGTGATGGATGTGCGTTAGCTGCAGCATGTTTGCTCCCTGTTAAACATTGATATCCTGGTATTCAGCCTGTTTCAGCACACGAACCCGATACTCACCCTCTTCGGTTAAGGTCGCGCCGTGAATATCTGTCTCAAAGCCGGGATAATGGCGTCCAATGCTACACAGCATTAACAGGAAGTCGAGTACGGCGCGGCTTTGTTCTGTAATCATTTCACCGGGCATTACCAGCGGAACGCCGGGAGGATAAGGCAGGATCATGTTGGCGGAGATACGGCCCACCAGCGCATTGATGCTCACCGTTTCAATATTGCCTTTGACCTGCTGCTGAAAAGCCTGATGCGGCGTCATTTTCATTTCGGGTAAGACATCAAACGCTTTCAACATGAGCCTGGGTAGATCATGTTGCTGGATGAGACGATGAATCCCCTGCGCCAGCGTCTGAATACGCATGTTACGGTAAAAATCAGGATCTTCCGCATAGAGATCCGGCAACATATTTTTGACCCGAAGATTGAGATCGTAGGCGCGCTTAAATTCCGTTAATCCCCGCAGCACGCTCATCGCTTTGGTTTTATCGATGCCGATGCTGAAGAGGAACAGCAAATTGTAAGGGCCGGTTTTTTCAACCACAATCCCGCGCTCATCCAAAAATTTTGCCACCAGCGCGGCCGGAATCCCCTCTTCTGCCATCTCGCCCAGCTCGCTCATGCCCGGTGTCAGAATGGTCACTTTGATCGGATCAAGGTACATATGATCGCGATCGGCCTGGGTAAATCCATGCCAGTCTTCTTCCCCCGGCTGGATCGGCCAGCACTGGGCTTCATCGACGTGTTCAGGCTGCCAGATATCAAAAAACCAGCTGTCGCACTCCTCTCGCAACCGCTGTATCTCGCGACGAAAGTGCAGTGCGCGTTCCACTGAGCGATTGATAAGCCTTTTACCCGGATTCCCCCGCAGCATCGCCGCCGCCGTCTCAATGGATGAAACGATGGCGTAGTTGGGTGAGGTGGTGGTGTGCATCATGTAGGCTTCATTAAACGTCTGCTCGTCATACTCGCCTTTAATATGAATCAGCGACGCCTGAGAAAACGCTGCCAGCAGTTTATGCGTGGACTGGGTTTCATAAAAGACTTTACCCGGCACCCGCTCGCCACTCATGCCGCTTTTTCCCTCATAGATAGGATGGAAATTAGTATAAGGAACCCAGGCAGAATCAAAGTGGATCGATGGCACGTCCAGCGTTTGTTTGATGTATTGCGTGTTGTAGAGCAAACCATCATAGGTCGAGTTGGTGATCACCGCATGGACCGGCCAGCTTGCGCGCGGCGTGGCGGCGACCTTCTGCTCGATGCTGGCACGGGTGAATTCTTTTTGCGGAATCCCGCCCAGAATGCCTAATGCGTTACGTGTCGGTTTCAGCCAGACAGGGATCAAATCGCTCATCATCAACAGGTGGGTGAGCGATTTATGGCAGTTGCGATCCACCAGTATGGTGCTGCCTGCCGGTGCCGCATACATCCCCACGATCTTATTCGAGGTCGAGGTACCGTTAGTCACCATATAACTTTGTTCTGCACCAAAGGTTCTGGCGATGTACTCCTCAGCGTCGAGATGCGGCCCGGTATGATCAAGTAGCGAGCCCAGTTCCGTTACCGAAATGGAGATATCGGACTTCAGCGTATTAGCGCCAAAAAAGTCATAGAACAAACAGCCGACCGGGCTTTTCTGGAAGGCGGTGCCGGCCATATGGCCTGGCGTACAGAAGGTGTACTTCCCCTCTTTCACATAGGTAAACAACGCTTTGGTTAACGGCGGTGTGATGTTGTCGAGGTAGTCATCCGTGTACTGGCGAATATGTAAGGCGATATCCTCGGCGGCATTCAGCGCGTACTCAAAGAAATGCAGGGGCAAACGCATTTCGTTGATGCTGATATCCATCTGAGAATGGGTATTGATAAAGGCATACAGCGGCAGATGTTCATTGAGCTGATTAATTTCGCCGCACAGCTCCGGACTGTTGTGCTCATCCCAGTCAAAAATGACACCGCTGATTCGGGGATTATGCTCAATGAGCTTGAGCAAATCGTCATGATTTTTGGGATGGATAAGTTGAAAACCTTGCTGACTCAGTGCGACTTCCAGCTCGCGTAAGGGTTCATCTTTGAAAAACACGCCGTGCGCGCCCATGATCGCCAGAATATTCAATGCACATCTCCCTGATTGTTGAGGCATTGAGTAAGCATAGCGAATCATACCGCTATACTGCAGTCAGATTAGTGGCATAAAAAAAGCGGACCGAAGTCCGCTTTAGCGCTTGATGAGGCTGAATCAGGCGTAACCGTAGCTCATCAGCCGTTGATAACGGCGATCTAACAGTTCTTCGGTGCTGAGTCCTTCCAGATCGGCCAGATCGGCCAACAGTTGCTTTTTCAGCGACTGTGCCATTTCAACCGGGTGACGATGTGCACCGCCCAGTGGCTCAGGGATAACCGAATCAATCAGCTTCAGCTCTTTCAGACGCGGAGCGGTAATGCCCATTGCTTCTGCAGCCAGTGGCGCTTTATCGGCGCTTTTCCACAGAATTGAGGCACAGCCTTCCGGAGAGATGACAGAATACGTGCTGTACTGGAGCATGTTAACTTTGTCACCAACACCAATCGCCAGCGCGCCACCTGAACCGCCTTCACCGATGACCGTACAAATCACCGGCACTTTCAGACCTGACATTTCCCGCAGATTACGGGCAATCGCTTCAGACTGACCGCGCTCTTCCGCGCCGACACCGGGATAAGCACCCGGCGTATCGATAAAGGTGAGGATAGGCATCTTAAAGCGTTCAGCCATTTCCATCAGGCGCAGCGCTTTGCGATAGCCTTCTGGTGCTGGCATACCAAAATTACGGCGAATCTTCTCTTTGGTTTCACGTCCTTTCTGGTGACCAATGATCATGACCGGGCGACCATCGAGTCGCGCAATCCCGCCCACAATGGCTTTGTCATCCGCATAAGCACGGTCACCCGCCAGCTCATCGAAATCGTCAAAGGCATTGCGCACGTAATCAAAGGTATAAGGACGTAATGGATGACGTGCCAGTTGCGCAATCTGCCATGCGCCCAAATCGGCGAAGATTTTACGGGTCAGCTCAACGCTTTTCTCGCGCAGTCGCTTCACTTCTTCGTCGAGATTGACGTGTTTATCGTCCTGACGACCAATCGAGGTAAGCGAATCAATTTTCGCTTCCAGTTCTGCAATTGGCTGTTCAAAATCCAGGTAATTAAGACTCATAATGTTCCTGTTTTAGTCAAACTCCAGTTCCACCTGCTCCGACCCAATTAACGACCGCAAATCGTTGAGTAAACGATCGCTGGGCGAAATTCGCCACGCTGCACCAAAGCGTAGCTTCGCTCGCGCGTCGGCTCTCTGATAGTAGAGATGCACCGGAATTGTCCCTGAACGATGAGGTTCCAGGGACTGACGGAGTCGGTTTAATAGCTGGTCATCAATTTGCCTGTCCGTCAGCGAGATAGCAAGTCCGCGCGCGTATTTTTCGCGCGCTTCGTCGATGTCCATGACTTCCCGGGCGGTCATTTTAAGCCCACCGCTGAAGTCATCAAAGCTGACCTGTCCGCTAACGATCAGGATACGGTCTTTCTCCAGCAGTTGCTGGTATTTATCTAACGCATCGGTAAATAACATGACTTCGAGACGACCAGAGCGATCGTCAAGTGTACAAATACCAATTCGGTTGCCGCGTTTGGTCACCATTACACGCGCCGCAATCACCAGACCTGCCGCGACGGTAATCTTACCACGATCGGTAGGATGCATATCTTTCAAACGCATCCCGCCAACGTAACGCTCAATTTCTTTTAAATACTGGTTAATGGGATGGCCGGTAAGATACAACCCAAGGGTTTCTCGCTCACCATCCAACTGCACCTGTTCTGGCCAGGGCGTAACGCTGGCATAAGACTGTTCGACCTGTTCAGGCTCGTCGGCCAGCACGCCAAACATATCCGCCTGGCCGATGGCTTCGGCTTTCGCATGTTGATCCGCCGCTTTCAGCGCATCGTTCAGCGCACTCATCAAGGCAGCACGATGCGGACCCAGACGATCAAAGGCACCGGACATGATCAGCTTTTCCATAACCCGACGGTTGATCTTTTTGGTGTCGGTGCGCGCGCACAGATCGAACAGTTCACGGAAGTAACCACCCTCATTACGCGCATCAATGATCGCTTCGATCGGGCCTTCACCCACGCCTTTAATCGCGCCAATGCCGTAAACGATCTCGCCTTCATCGTTCACGTGGAACTGATACAGCCCTGAGTTGATATCCGGCGGCAAGACCTTCAGCCCCATGCGCCAGCATTCGTCCACCAGGCCAACCACTTTTTCGGTGTTGTCCATATCGGCCGTCATTACCGCCGCCATAAACTCAGCCGGGTAATGCGCTTTCAGCCACAGCGTTTGGTAGGACACCAGCGCATAAGCAGCCGAGTGCGATTTGTTAAAACCGTATCCAGCAAATTTCTCTACCAGATCGAAGATTTTCATCGACAGTTCACCGTCGATGCCCATCGTTTCCGCGCCGTCTTTAAATATTGAGCGCTGCTCAGCCATCTCTTCGGGTTTCTTTTTACCCATGGCGCGTCGCAGCATATCCGCCCCGCCAAGCGTATAGCCTGACAGGACCTGGGCGATCTGCATGACCTGTTCCTGGTAAAGGATGATGCCATAGGTTGGCTCAAGCACCGGCTTCAGGCTTTCATGCTGCCACTGGATATCTGGATAGGAGATGGCTTCACGACCATGCTTACGGTCGATAAAGTTATCCACCATGCCCGACTGCAACGGGCCAGGGCGGAACAGCGCCACCAGGGCGATCATATCTTCGAAGCAGTCAGGTTTCAGGCGCTTAATCAGATCTTTCATGCCGCGCGATTCAAGCTGGAAGACCGCCGTGGTCTCCGCGCGCTGCAGCATATCAAAGCTCTTTTTGTCTTCCAGCGGGATGGTGGCGATATCAATCGGCGGCAGACCCTGCTTTTCACGGCGCGGGTTAATCATCTTCAGCGCCCAGTCAATAATGGTGAGCGTGCGTAGTCCCAGGAAGTCGAACTTCACCAGACCGGCATATTCCACATCATTTTTATCGAACTGCGTAACCGGATACTGTCCGTTTTCATCACAATAAAGCGGCGCAAAATCGGTGATTTTCGTTGGCGCGATAACCACACCGCCCGCATGTTTACCGGCGTTGCGCGTTACCCCTTCCAGCTTGCGCGCCATATCGATCAGCGCTTTGACCTCTTCATCTGCCTCATAGATTTCCGGCAGTTGCGGTTCCGCAGCAAAGGCTTTTTCCAGCGTCATGCCGGGATCGGGCGGCACCAGTTTTGAAATACGATCGACGAAACCATAAGGATGGCCCAGTACGCGACCGACATCCCGAATCACCGCTTTCGCCGCCATCGTTCCGAAGGTGATGATCTGGGACACGGCTTCGCGGCCGTACATGTCGGCAACGTGTTCAATTACCTGGTCGCGTTTTTCCATGCAGAAATCGACGTCGAAGTCGGGCATGGAGACACGTTCCGGGTTCAGGAAGCGTTCGAACAGCAGGTCAAACTCCAGCGGATCAAGATCGGTGATCTTGAGTGCATAGGCCACCAACGATCCCGCACCTGAACCCCGTCCCGGACCGACCGGCACGCCATTGTCTTTGGACCACTGGATAAATTCCATCACGATCAGGAAGTAGCCCGGAAAACCCATCTGGTTGATGACGTTAAGCTCGACGTCAAGACGCTCGTCGTATTCTGGACGCTTCTCTGCGCGCTCGGCTTCGTCAGGGAACAGCATCGCCAGACGCTCTTCCAGCCCTTCCCGTGATTTCACCACCAGAAAGTCTTCGGTGGTCATATCGCCGGTAGGGAACTGAGGCAGGAAGTACTCACCCAGTCGTACCGTCACATTACAACGCTTAGCAATCTCTACGCTGTTTTCCAGCGCTTCCGGGATGTCTGCGAACAACTCACACATCTCTTCTTCACTGCGCATATATTGCTGAGGGCTGTAGTTGCGCGGACGCTTAGGATCGTCGAGCGTGTAACCATCATGAATGGCAACCCGGATCTCATGGGCATCGAAATCTTCTTCATTGATGAAGCAGACTTCGTTAGTGGCAACAACCGGGATTCCTTCTGCAATCGCCAGCTCAACCGCCGCATGCAGGTAGCTCTCTTCGTCAGGACGACCGGTACGGATCAACTCCAGGAAGTAGCGATCGGCAAAGTGTTGCTGGTAGAAAGCCAGGCAGTCCGCAACCAGGGTACTGTTACCGCGCAGCAGGCTACGGCCCACATCCCCGCGTCGCCCGCCTGACAGCAGAATCAGTCCTTCCTGCAGTTCAGCCAGCCAGTCGCGATCGATAATGGGGCCGGCAATACCGTATCCCCGTTGGTAAGCACGAGAGATCAGCAGCGTCAGATTTTGATAGCCGGTGTTATTGGTCGCCAGCACGGTAATCTGGGTCAGTTCATCGCCCATTAACTCGCTGGCAACGTTAAAATCTGCCCCGATAATTGGTTTAACCCCTGCGCTATGCGCACCACCGTAAAATTTCACCAGACCGCAAAGGTTGGTGAAGTCGGTAATCGCAATGGCTGGCATACCCAGCGCAGCCGCTTTCTTAACCAGCGGCCCGGTTTTCGCCAGACCGTCGACCATTGAATAGTCGCTGTGAACGCGCAGATGTATAAAACGAGGTTCGGCCATATCAGTTTCCGGTTAAAACAAGGTCGGATTAGCGCAGCGTGGTCAGGCTGCTCGCCAGCACGTCGGCATCAATCAGCGCATTGCGCACAGGCGCAAAGCTGCGCCGATGATGAGGTGTCGCACCGTACTGCGTTAACTTTTCCCTATGTAACGCCGTAGGATAACCTTTATGTTGCGCGAAACCATACTGGGGAAACAACAAATCCAGTTCTGCCATTTCGCGATCGCGCGTGACTTTGGCAATGATGGACGCGGCACTGATTTCGGCGACCAGGCTATCCCCTTTTACCACGGCCAGAGAAGGCATCGGTAACGCCGGGCAGCGATTGCCATCAATCAGCACAAAGTCTGGCGTGAGCGGCAAGCCAGCCACCGCGCGCTGCATTGCCAGCATGGTGGCATGCAGGATATTAAGACGGTCGATCTCTTCCGGCTCTGCGCGCCCCAGGCTCCAGGCGAGCGCTTTCTCTTTGATCTGATCAAACAGCGCCAGGCGGCGTTTTTCGGACAGTTTTTTGGAGTCCGCCAGACCGGGGATCGGGTTGGCGGGATCGAGGATCACGGCGGCGGTCACCACCGCGCCCACTAATGGCCCGCGGCCCACTTCATCCACACCGGCAATGCACCGGGCAGCAGGATAGATAAAATCAGCCATTGGCGAGCTCCAGCACCGCATCTGCGGCTTGTTCATCGGCGTTCCAGCGAATCTGCTGATGCAGTTCGTAAAAAGTATGCAGCAGCGTTTCACGTTCGCTACTGGCGTGCAGCAACGGGTCCAGCGCGGCTGACAGCGCTTCAGGCTGACATTCATCCTGCAACAGCTCTTTGACCAACTCACGCCCGGCCAACAGGTTTGGCAACGAAACGTAGTCAGTCTTGACCAGTCGCTTAGCCAGCCAGAAGGTGAACGGCTTCATGCGGTAGCCGACAACCATCGGACATTTTGCCAGCATGCACTCAAGCGCGGCCGTGCCAGACGCCAGCAGTGCAGCATCACTGGCCACCATCGCTTCCCGTCCCTGTCCATCCAGCAGATGCATTGGCAGCTCAGGCGCAACCTCCGCTTTGATTTTTTCAAACTGCTCGCGGCGCTTAGCGTTAACCAGGGGCACAACAATTTCCAGCGACGGATAATGTTGGCGCAGTCGTTGCGCCGTTTTGAGGAAGTCTGCACTGAGCATTTCGACTTCGGCACCGCGACTGCCCGGCAGCAACGCAAGGCAGAGCGCATCCTCATCTATGCCCAGATGACGGCGCGCCGCTGATTTATCGGGCTGTAGCGGCATGGCATCGGCCATCGTGTGTCCAATAAAGCGACAGGGGACGTCAAAACGGTCGTAAAACGCTTTTTCAAAAGGCAGAAACGCCAGCACCAGATCGGTGTTGCGACCAATTTTAAACACACGTTTTTGCCGCCAGGCCCAGACAGAGGGACTGACGTAATGAATGGTGCGAATACCTGCGCGTTTGAGGTTGCCTTCCAGCGTGATGTTAAAATCCGGCGCATCTATCCCAACAAATACGTCAGGTTTGAGCGAGATAAAGCGCTGGGTCAAATCGCGGCGAATCGTCAATAAACGCCGTAACCGCCCCAGCACCTCAACAATGCCCATTACCGCCAGTTCTTCCATCTCGTACCAGGCTTCACAGCCTTCGGCCTGCATCAACGGGCCAGCGACACCGACAAAGCGGGCATCAGGATGACGGGCTTTTAAAGCCCGAATCAGGCCTGCGCCAAGAATGTCGCCAGAGGTTTCTCCGGCGACCAGGGCTATCGTAAGGGGACGCGCTGACATGAATTAGCGAATTAATCCACGTGTTGAGCGGGCAAAGAAATCAAAGAAAGGCTGCACTTCGCTGTGCTGCTGAGCAATCGCCTCGATTTCCGGTTTGACTTCATCCAGCGTTCTGCCGCTGCGATAAAGTAACTTGTAGGCGTTGCGGATAGCGTGCAGTGCTTCTTTGCTGAAGCCACGGCGCTTCAGGCCTTCAATGTTGATACCGAATGGCGTGGCATGGTTGCCTTGCGCAATCACATACGGAGGGACATCCTGAACAACGCCTGAACAACCGCCGATCATGACATGTGAACCAATAGTGCACCACTGATGCACCGCCGTCATGCCGCCAATGATAGCAAAATCATCCACAGTGACATGCCCACCCAGGGTCGCGTTATTGGCAAAAATACAGCGGTTACCCACCACGCAGTCATGGGCGATATGGGCATTCACCATAAACAGGTTATCGCTACCAATGGTCGTAGTGTTAATACCCTGCGCCGTACCGCGATGAATCGTCACGCTTTCACGGATGCGATTACGGTCGCCAATATCAACCCGGGTAGGTTCACCCGCGTATTTCAAATCCTGATTCACTTCGCCAATCGATGCGAACTGATAGATCTGATTGTCTTTGCCGATACGCGTATGGCCATTCACGACCACGTGTGACTTGAGTACGGTTCCCTCACCAATCTCGACATTTGCCCCAATAAAACAGAAAGGGCCAATATGCACGCCGGGGCCAATAATTGCCCCATCTTCGATCACTGAACTGGGATGGATGTTGGCGGTTGGATCAATCACGAATTATGCCTCCCGGCTACGGGCACACATCATGGTCGCTTCACAGACGATTTTACCATCGACAGTCGCTACGCCAGTAAAGCGAGTCAGACCGCGACGGGTTTTCTCGAAGGTCACTTCCATGATCATTTGATCGCCCGGTACAACCGGACGCTTGAAACGGGCATTATCAATGCCAGCAAAATAATAAAGCTCGCCTGGCTCCAGTTTACCTACGCTTTTGAATGCCAGAATGCCGGTGGCCTGAGCCATCGCTTCCAGAATCAGCACGCCGGGAAAAATCGGTTTACCAGGGAAATGTCCCTGGAAAAACGGTTCGTTAAAGGAGACGTTCTTCACGGCGCGCAGATATTTGTTTGCTTCAAAATCCAGCACGCGGTCTACCAGCAGAAACGGATAACGATGCGGCAGCAGCTCTAAAATCTCTTCAATTTGCAGAGTATGAGTTTCAGTAGTCAAAATACTCTTCCTGTCCTAAAAAATCTGATGACATCAATAACACGGCCTGCACCGATCATCATGATCGTTGGCAGGCCGCAAATAGGTTCCGTGGCGCCTGGCTTCCCTGCTTAACACTGTTATTATGAAAGCCGGTCAGTCATGGGATGGCGTTTAGTCGTCTTTACCGACTTTCCGCTCGATTGCTTTTAAGCGTTTGCTTATTTCATCGATATTCATCACCAACGCTGCAGTTTTGCGCCAGGTTTTGTTGGGCTGTAATGGAATCCCTGAGGAGTATACACCAGGTTCTGTTATCGGACGCATAACCATGCCCATGCCGGTTACGGTCACTTTGTCACAGATTTCCATATGGCCATTGATGACGCTGGCACCGCCAATCATACAATAACGACCAATTTTCAAACTACCCGCCATGATCACACCGCCAGCAACCGCAGTATTGTCGCCAATAACCACGTTGTGAGCAATCTGACACTGGTTGTCTATGATAACACCATTGCCGATCAGAGTGTTATCCAGAGCGCCACGATCGATGGTGGTACAGGCACCAATTTCTACCCGATCGCCAATCACCACGGAGCCCAACTGCGGTATTTTCACCCAGTTGCCGCGATCGTTAGCATAACCAAACCCATCCGAACCAATGACGGTACCGGACTGAATCAGACAATCCTGACCAATCTGCACCTCATGGTAAACCGAGACGTTAGCCCATAAACGCGAGCCCTTGCCGATACGGGTTTTTTTGCCGACGAAGCAGCCTGCGCCGATGACAACGTTATCACCGAGCTCAACATCGGACTCAATAACGGCATTCGCACCGACAGAGACATTTTCACCGAGTCTGGCGCTGGAATCGATTACGGCGCTGGGTGCAATATTCTGCGCCGGCTGCGGCGTCGTATCCAGCAACTGCGCCATGCGCGCATAGGTGAGATAAGGGTCTTTGACCACCAGCGCAGCGGTTTTACACCACTCCAGATCCGCTTCCGTCAGCACCACGGCTGATGCCTGAATCAGGGCGAGCTGCTCGCGGTAACGGCTGTTGGCAAGAAATGTGATTTGACCAGAGGTGGCGGATTGCATAGAAGCAATGCCGGAGATGACGATATCGCCATCTCCGTGCAATTCTGCATCCAACTGCTGGGCTAAATCAGCCAGTCGAATTGATGACATCGATTATTTAACCTGCTTTACAACATCATCGGTGATGTCTTTAACATCGGAACCCGAATACAGGACAGCCTGAGAATTCAGCACCAGGTCATAACCGCCGCTTTTGGCAACAGACTGAACAGCGGTCTGGATTTTTTCCAGTAACTTGTTACGTTCCTGAACCTGACGCGTCTGGTTGTCTTTTTCGAACGCATCCGCTTTCACCTGGAATGCATCACGCTCAGCGGTGATCTGCTTCTCTTTCTTGCTGCGCTCGCTGGCTTTCATGGTTGGCGCATTACGCTGCAGATCCTGCATTTCCTGCTGGATTTTATCGTGCTGAGAACGGAGTTCTGCCGCGCGGCCCTGGAACTCACTCTCGAGCTGTTTGGTGATGGTCGCGCGCTGAGGTGATTTCTGGAAAACCTGGCTCAGATCAACAGTTGCGACTTTGTCCGCCGCCTGTGCGCCAGCAGAAGCAGCCAATGCAACACCCAGAGTAACTGCACATAACAACTTTTTCACTATAAACTCCTTACCCTCAACATGTATGTTTGCAGCGTGGAGCATAGCAATGCGCCACGCCTGCAAGCTAATTTTTTCACATCCCTGTGTAGAGCATTACCAGGTTTTACCAATGTTAAACTGGAACTGCTCTGACTTATCTCCATCAACTTTCTTGATCGGCTGGGCGTAAGAGAATACCAACGGCCCCAGCGGCGACATCCACTGTAAAGATACACCGGTCGAAACGCGAATATTGTTCGGATCGCTGTAGTCAGGAATGCCAGCAGCACGCGTTTCCGCCGTGTTCTGCCATTTGGTATCCCAGACCGTACCTGCATCGACAAACAGCGAGGTACGAACTGAGTTAGCATATTTCTCACTCAGGAACGGGGTCGGCGTGATCAGCTCGAGGCTGGCAATCGCCATGGCGTTACCACCGATGGCATCACTCGACTTACAAATACCGTTCGGATCGCTCAGGTTACAGAATGAAGAGCCATCGTTCAGGTAAGCCGCTTTAGGACCAATGGTGTTGGACTGGAAGCCACGCACGGTACTGGAGCCACCGGCATAGAAGTTCTCATAGAACGGCATCTCTTTACCGCTGAGTCCATCGCCATAACCAACACGACCACGGCCTAAGACAACCCAGGTATGATCTTTATTGATGGGAACATACTGCTGACTGTCTAAGGTCATTTTGTAGAACTGGTTGTCAGAACCCGGAATCGTGACCTTGCCGTTCAGGTTAGTACGGTTACCTGAGGTGGCAAAGAAACCACGGTCCAGCGTGTTGTATGTCCAGCCATAGTTAAAGGTGAAGTCATCAGCCGAGAAGTCACCATTGCTGTTCAACTGCTGTGGCTTACCAACCGAGTCGAGATAGCGCCACATCGCAACCTGCGGACGCATGTCTGACAGGTCGTTATGGACATAGCCCAGACCGACGCGCAGCGAGTTGTTCTCATTGATTGGGAAGCCCAATGTCCCGTCTGTACCATAACTTCTGTTGGTATAGCCGGAGAGATCCGCGTTACTGGCTTTAAAGTTGTTGTAGAACACCCGGCCGCCCAGACTCACACCGTCAACGGTGAAGTAAGGATCGGTCAGAGAGAATTCTGCATAGGTCTGATAATCGTTTTTGGTCCCGCTGATACCTACCGTATTACCGGTACCGAGCCAGTTATCCTGAGTTACGCCGACCTGGAAGCTGACGCCACTTTCCGTACCGTAGCCCACACCAAAGTTAAAGGTACCGGTGTTACGCTCTTTGACTTTATACACCACGTCAACCTGGTCAGGTGAACCTGGTACACGCTGCGTATCGACATCAACGGTTTCGAAATAACCCGTACGGTTCAGACGCTCTTTGCCCTGATCGACCAGGTCGCTGCCCAGCCAGGCACCTTCCATCTGGCGCATTTCACGACGTAAGACGGCATCTTTCGATGTGTCATTACCTTCGAAGCGCACTTTACGCACGTAGTAACGGTTGCCCGCATCGACGTTGATATGCAGCTTAACGGTTTTATCGGCATCGTTGATTTCAGGCTGCGTCACAACGCGGGGATAAGCGTAGCCATAGCGGCCCAGCAGCTTCTTGATATCATCTTCCATCGACGTGACTTTCGTGCCGTTATACAGCTCGCCCGCCGGTATTTTTGTCAGATGTTCGATTTCAGCCGAATGGCCCGCCATGCTGCCGTTGACGATAACGCCAGCAATCTTGTACTGATCGCCTTCGTTAATGTTAACGGTGATGTAGATGCCTTTCTTGTCCGGCGTCAGGCTGACCTGCGTCGAATCGATGTTGAAACGGGCATAACCGCGATCCAGATAGAAGCTGCGCAGGGTTTCAAGGTCACCCGCCAGTTTCTGCTTCTGGTATTTACGGTCACCCACGACGTTCCACCACGGCACTTCGTCGCGCAACTGGAAGCGAGAAATCAACTCATCTGAGCTAAACGCTTTGTTACCTACAATGTTGATCTGCTGAATCTTTGCAGAAACACCTTCGGTAAACACCAGTTTCAAATCGACGCGGTTACGCGGCAGCGGCGTGACCACGGCTTTAACGCTGGCGGTATATTTGCCCACGCTGTAGTAGAAGTCCTCCAGTCCCTTCTCGATAGAAGAGATGGTGGTGCGGTCCAGCGCTTCGCCGACACGCACGCCTGAGGCTTCAAGGTTTTGTTTGAGCTGATCGTCTTTAACCGCTTTGTTACCGCTAAAGGTAATGCTGGCGATGGTGGGACGTTCTTTGACCTGAACAATCAGCGTATTACCATCTCGCAGGACCTGAACATCCTCAAAGTTGCCAGTTGCGAACAGGGAGCGAATGGTATTTCTGACGTCATCGTCATTCACCGTATCGCCAACCCGAACTGGCATGCTCAGCAGAGCCGCGCCAACGGCGACTCGCTGCAGCCCTTCGAAATGAATGTCCTTCACCACGAAATCGTCTGCACCGTAAACGGTGGCGCTGCTAAACAGCAGCGACGCTATGAGCAACTTTTTCATCGCCATCGTTATTATGCGTTTTCCTAACACATCCCACGCAAGCTCGCGTTCCAGCGGTTACAAACGTGAGAAATCATTGAAAAGTGCAAGCCCCATTAACATCACCAGCAGTATTGAACCGATGCGGTAACTAAAGTCTTGAACTCGCTCGGACACCGGTCCACCTTTAATCTTTTCGATCGCAAGGAAGAGCAAGTGCCCACCATCTAAAACCGGTAGCGGGAACAGGTTGATAATTCCTAAGTTGACGCTAATCAACGCCAGGAACATCAGGTAGTAAATCATTCCGTACTCAGCTGACAAACCTGCACCTTGCGCAATCGAAATCGGGCCGCTCAGGTTGTTCAACTTCACATCACCGGTTATTAACTTGCCCAACATGGAAACGGTCAGCTTCATTAATTGCCAGGTTTTTACACTGGCTTCACCAATGGCTGAAAACGCACCATATTGTCTTACCGTTTTGTACTCGTCTGGCAATGGCACAACGCGGGGGATCACCCCTGCGAATCCTTGCGCTGTATTCCCAGGCTTCGCTTCCGGCGTCAGGGTTAACTGCACCGCTTCACCGTTACGATCGACCTCAAGAGCGATGCTTTTTCCAGGGTTATCCCGAACCTGAGTGGCAAAAAGCTGCCATTGCGTTAATAACTGACCATCGACTTTAACGATCCTGTCGCCAGCTTGCAAACCGGCTTCACTGGCTGGCGAATTCTTTTGCACTTCAGCCAGGGTCGTTTCAATCTGCGGCCCACGAGGACGAATCCCCAGCGCCACGACCGGGTCCTGCTTATCAGGCTCGAACTGCCAGTTGCGCAAATCGACCTGCTTCTGCTGCGTCCCCTGCTCGCCAAACTGGCTCACCGTTAGCGTGGTGCTGGCATCACCGATTTTACCGATGAGCGCCATGCGGACAGCTTCCCAATCAGGCGTTTCGATACCGTCAACGGCCTTAAGTTCCGTACCGGGTGTAATTTGCGCTTCTGCCGCCACCGAACCGTTCAGAATTTCACCAACAACCGGTTTTATACCGGGCACGCCATGGATAAACACAACCCAATAGGCAAAGATAGCGAACAGGAAGTTGGCAATCGGGCCCGCAGCAATAATCGAAGCGCGCTGCCAGATGGCTTTATTGTTAAATGCCTGATGCCGAAGCTCAGCGGGCACGCTTTCAACCCGCTCATCCAGCATTTTGACGTAACCGCCAAGAGGAATAAGGGCGATGACAAATTCGGTACCGTGACGGTCGCGTCGTTGCCATAACGCTTTGCCAAACCCGATCGAAAAGCGCTCTACTTTCACACCGCAACGCCGCGCCACCCAAAAGTGACCAAATTCATGCACGGTGATGAGTACGCCCAGTGCAACGATAAATGCGGCAAAACTCCAGATTACGCTTAACATCGTTGTTTGCCCTTAGAGTGTCTGAAACACCAACAGCAATAAACAGGCAAATACCGGCACTGCTGCTGTCAGGCTGTCGATGCGGTCAAGAATACCGCCATGTCCCGGAATCAGGTTGCCGCTGTCTTTGATGCCGGCCTCGCGTTTAAACATGCTTTCAGTGAGATCGCCCAGTACCGATGCAAGGGTCGATATCACAGCACATATCACCAGTGTGCCGGTAGGAACGGAAAGCGGCGCAAAACTGGCAAACAGCACCGCAATCAACGCGGAAGAAACCAGTCCACCCAGAAAGCCTTCCCATGTTTTGCCCGGGGAGACTTTTGGCGCCAGTTTGTGTTTGCCAAACAGTTTGCCAAACATATAGGCACCCGAATCGGCGCCCCATACCAGAAACATGACAAACAGCAGCCACCATGCACCGGCAAAGTGATCGGCTTCGTAATGATATTGACGGAGCGCCATCATGCCCCAGAAGAAAGGGATAACCGTTAGCGCGCCAAACAACAGGCGCAATGGCCGGGAGCGACGCCATATTGCGGCAGAGGCAGGATAAAACAGAACCAGTAGTAACGCACCGATCCACCAGGCCAGCGAGGCCCACAGCCAGACAGCCACCTGCGGCAGATGCGCATTATGTTCGTAAGGAGGAAGGGTCAACAGCATCAGCGTCAGTACCAGACCGCATATCAGTGCCAGCCAGACACGTTGCTGACGAGATGCCATACCAGACAGCTGCCCCCATTCCCAGGCGGCAAGCATGCAGATAATGATCGTAATAATTGCAAAGCCAACAGGCGGTAACCAGAACAATGCAGCGATCACCAGCGGGATAAGAATCAGCGCGGTGATCAGACGAGACTTCAGCAAAGGTTACCCCCAGATTGCTCAGGCGCCGCCTGGTGCAGCGCCGCCAAAGCGTCGCTCCCGCAGAGAGAATGCATTCAGTGCACCTTCAAAAACGTGTTCATCAAAATCCGGCCAAAGCACATCAGTAAAATAGAATTCCGCATAGGCAATTTGCCACAACAGGAAGTTGCTAATCCGATGCTCTCCCCCGGTCCTTATCACTAAATCCACTGGCGCTAACTGGTTCATACACAGTTGAGACGTCAGACTCTCTTCGGTTATCTGGTCAGGGCGTAACAAGCCTTCCTGAACCTGCTCAGCCAACTTTTTAACGCCTTCGATAATATCCCAACGCCCGCCATAGTTAGCAGCAATGTTCAGCGTCAGCCGATCGTTATTCTCCGTCAGTGCTTCTGCACGACGGACACGTTCCTGAATACGCGGGCTGAAACGGCTGATATCACCAATGATGCGTAAGCGGACATTGTGCTTGTGCAGGCTTTTCACTTCGCTATCCAGCGCCCAGACAAACAGTTCCATCAAGGCAGTCACTTCCTGCGCTGGACGGCTCCAGTTTTCGCTACTAAAGGCGTAAAGCGTTAACGCTTCCAGATTATTGCTGACGGCAAAGCTTACGGCGCGGCGCACTGATTTCACGCCAGCTTTGTGACCGGAGATACGCAGTTTTCCCTGGTTCTTAGCCCAGCGGCCGTTGCCATCCATGATGATAGCGACGTGGCGTGGACCGGTTCCCTGTTGGTCATCGGTGTTGTTGTGATTTTCAGACGACATAACGCGTAATCAATTCCTTTCATCAGAAATGCTGTGGTTTCTGAATACATTGCGCCCGGTACAAATCCCGACATTGTCTGCCAGGCCACACCGAATTTGGTGACAGACCGTTAAACGCGAGCCAGCGACTATAACATTTTCACCTGAAGCGAACAAATAGCCTCAACGCAATCGTTGTTATACCGTGTAACGTGGCAACATTTCTGTCGCCGCCGCCCGCGCGATACGATCAATTTCGATGACAGCGTCTACAGAGTCCGGTTCCTGACACTGCTGGGCTGACAGCACCGCACTGTTTAACGCCGCAATATCCGTAAAGCGAATTCGCTGATTCAGGAAAGCCGCCACGGCTATCTCATTGGCCGCATTGAGCGTGGTGGTCGCCGCCTGTCCGGCTTCGCAGGCATCAATCGCCAGTTTCAGACAGGGATAACGGCCAAAATCAGGTTCTGAGAACGTCAGTGCCGACATGCGGGTAAAGTCCAGCGGTGTGACCCCAGCGTGAATTCGCGCTGGCCAGGCCATACTGTGGGCGATAGGTGTTCGCATGTCAGGCGAACCTAACTGTGCCAGCACGCTGCCATCGCAGTAACGCACCATGGAGTGGATCACCGATTGTGGGTGCAAAATCACTTCCATCTGCGCTGCGCTGGCATTAAACAGCCAACGAGCTTCAATGTATTCAAGACCTTTATTCATCATGGTGGCCGAATCAACAGAGATTTTACGCCCCATTGACCAGTTCGGATGTGCACAGGCCTGATCTGGCGACATGCTGCTCAGATCCGCTAAATTTGTGTCACGAAAAGGGCCACCCGATCCCGTAAGAATAATCGACTCAATGCCGTTATTCTGCAGGTCAGCGTAACCTAACTGATGCTGGATGGTAGCGGGCAAACTCTGAAAAATCGCATTGTGCTCGCTGTCTACCGGCAACAGCTGGGCATTGTGCTGGCGCACCGCCTCCATAAATAAACGGCCGCAGGTCACCAGTGATTCTTTGTTAGCCAGCAAGACGGTTTTACCCGCGCGAATCGCTGCCAATGTCGGTAATAACCCTGAGGCACCCACAATCGCCGCCATCACCTGGTCAACGTCATCTAATGCTGCCAGTTCACAGGCTGCCTGAACGCCGGAGAGCACTTCAGTGTTGATCTTTAATGCTCTCAGTCGCTCACGTAGCGCGGCGGCGGACTCTTCATCTGCCATTGCCGCATAGCGCGGTTGGAACTGCACGCACTGCTCCGCCATTAGAGCCACATTTTTACCCGCCACCAGCGCCGTGACCTGGTAAAGCGTGGGATTGGCACTGACCACTGCCAGCGTACTGGTGCCTACCGAACCGGTAGAACCGAGCAGAGTTAATCGCTTCATAATGCTGTCCATGTAAAGGTAAAACGTGGGGCACAATGTAAAACGCCGCCAGAGGTGGCCTTCTGTCAGAAGGCCTCTCTGTACGGCGTTTTAATCGGTGATGATGGAATCAGAAGTCCATCAACTCCGTTTCTTTTTCGGCCAATGCCGCATCAACTTTCTTGATGTGCACATCGGTCATTTTCTGGATTTCGTCCTGCGCACGACGTTCGTCGTCTTCGCTGATTTCTTTATCTTTCAGCAACGCTTTGATTTTATCGTTGGCGTCGCGACGGACGTTACGTACGGATACACGTCCCTGCTCCGCTTCACCGCGTACGATTTTAATCAGATCTTTACGACGCTCTTCCGTCAGCGCAGGCAGTGGAACACGAATGTCCGCACCCGCTGAGTTCGGGTTAAGTCCAAGATCGGATGCCATAATCGCTTTTTCTACGGCCGGGCCGAGAGAGCGATCAAACACGTTGATTTTCAGCGTACGGGAGTCTTCAACGGTGACGGAAGCCAGCTGACGCAGTGGCGTCGGCGTGCCGTAATATTCAACGATAATGCCGTCGAGCAGTGAAGGTGAAGCACGACCTGTGCGTACCTTGCTGATAGTGGTTTTGAATGCTTCGACGCATTTGTCCATGCGCGTGTCAGCATCTTTTTTAATGTCGTTAATCACGTTAAAACCCTTGGATTCGGTTTGACCTGGCCAGTTCCGGCATCACCGGAAGCGGGATCGATAATCATCGATAATCCTGACTGGTGCACGGTTAAACAATACCGCACTGACAGAATATACCTTATTTTATCTCGCCTCGGGTATTAATGCGTAATCAGGGTACCTTCTTTTTCACCCATCACTACGCGACGCAATGCGCCAGGCTTGTTCATGTTGAAAACGCGGATTGGCAGTTTGTGATCGCGCGCCAGCGTAAACGCGGCGAGATCCATCACTTTAAGCTCTTGATCCAGCACTTCCGCATAAGTCAGTTTTTCGTACAGGGTTGCATCGGGCTGCTTCACGGGGTCGGCCGAGTAAACACCGTCAACTTTGGTGGCTTTCAGCACCACATCCGCTTCGATTTCAATGCCACGCAAACAGGCAGCGGAATCCGTCGTAAAGAACGGGTTGCCGGTACCCGCAGAAAAGATGACAACGCGGTTGTTACGTAACAGGCTGATGGCTTCTGCCCAACTGTAGTTGTCACAAACGCCATTCAGGGGAATGGCGGACATCAGACGGGCGTTCACGTACGCGCGGTGCAGTGCATCACGCATCGCCAGGCCGTTCATTACCGTCGCAAGCATCCCCATATGGTCGCCCACAACACGGTTCATGCCTGCCTGTGCCAGACCGGCGCCACGGAACAGGTTACCGCCGCCAATCACAACGCCCACCTGGATACCCAGCTCGACCAGCTCTTTGACTTCCTGAGCCATGCGGTCAAGCACGCTCGCGTCGATACCAAAACCCTCTGCACCCTGGAGTGCTTCGCCGCTGAGTTTGAGCAGGATACGTTGATAAACAGGTTTTGCGTTGGTCGCCATGGTCAATTCTTCCTGGAAGATATGATGAATGAGAAGTAATTCCGATCAATCATCCGCTTAGAGCAAAAGAATTGCTATTGGGATGAAACTGAAAACGTATCTTTTGCCTGAGGCAGACAAAAAAGAACCGCCATCTGGCGGTTCTTTCAGATCATTAAGACTGTTTGGACATTGCTGCAACTTCAGCAGCAAAATCAGTCTCAACTTTTTCGATGCCTTCGCCCACTTCAAAGCGGATGAAGTTAATCACGTCAGCGCCCTGCTCTTTCAGCGCCTGGCCAACGGTTTTGCTTGGGTCGATAACGAATGCCTGACCTGTCAGAGAGACTTCGCCGGTGAATTTCTTCATACGGCCTTCAACCATCTTCTCAGCGATCTCTTTTGGCTTGCCAGACTGCATCGCGATGTCCAGCTGAACCTGGTATTCTTTATCAACGACGTCTGCAGAAACGTCTTCTGGCTTAACAAACTCAGGTTTGCTTGCCGCAACGTGCATGGCGATCTGTTTGATCAGATCGTCGTTAGCGCCTTTGGCAGAAACCAGAACGCCGATACGTGCGCCGTGCAGGTAGCTGCCCAGTTCTTCGCCTTCCAGCAGTGCAACGCGACGAATGTTGATGTTCTCGCCGATTTTAGCTACCAGGGCAACACGCTCTTCTTCGAACTGTGCTTTCAGAACGTCAACGTCGGTGATGCGGTCAGCCGCAGCAGCGTCAAGAACTTTGTCAGCAAACGCCTGGAAACCGCCGTCTTTTGCAACGAAGTCAGTCTGGCAGTTAACTTCCAGAATCACACCGTAGTTACCAACGATTTTGGTTTTGATTACGCCATCAGCAGCAACGTTACCCGCTTTTTTCGCTGCTTTAATTGCGCCAGACTTACGCATGTTTTCAATCGCCAGCTCGATGTCGCCGCTCGCTTCAGTCAGCGCTTTTTTGCAGTCCATCATGCCTGCGCCAGTACGCTCACGCAGTTCTTTTACCAATGCAGCGGTAATTTCAGCCATTCCAGAATCCTCGGTTCGTACCTGAGCACAAGTGCGTCAGAAGGTACTTATTTGCGGAAAATTTACTCTGTCCCGCCGACCTGAACAGGGGCGTAACAGACTTGGATAAAATAAAGGGGCCAAGTTTGGCCCCTTACAGATCACATCTGAATGCTAAGGGCTCTTATGCAGAGCAAACCTTAATTAAGCGTTTTCTAAAGACGCTTCTTCAGCCTGCTCAGCCAGATCCTGAGAGCGGCCTTCGCGAACGGTGGTCGCAACGGCAGTCAGGTACAGGTTGATAGCACGGATCGCATCGTCGTTACCTGGGATAACGTAATCAACGCCATCTGGATCGGAGTTAGTATCAACGATAGCAAATACTGGGATACCCAGGTTGTTTGCTTCTTTGATTGCGATGTGTTCGTGGTCAGCATCGACAACAAACAGTGCATCCGGCAAACCGCCCATGTCTTTGATACCGCCCAGGCTGTTTTCCAGCTTGGCCAGCTCACGAGCGCGCATCAGCGCTTCTTTCTTGGTCAGTTTGTCGAAAGTGCCGTCCTGAGACTGAGTCTCAAGCTCTTTCAGACGTTTGATAGACTGACGAACGGTTTTCCAGTTGGTCAGCATGCCACCCAACCAGCGGTGGTTTACGAAGAACTGGTCGCAGCTCAGTGCAGACTCTTTGATCGCTTCGGCAGCAGCGCGCTTAGTACCAACGAACAGAATCTTACCTTTACGGGAAGAGATTTTGGTCAACTCAGCCAGAGCGTCGTTGAACATTGGTACCGTTTTTTCAAGGTTGATGATGTGAACTTTGTTACGCGCACCAAAAATGAATGGCTTCATTTTTGGACACCAGTAACGGGTCTGGTGACCGAAGTGAACACCAGCCTTGAGCATATCGCGCATGGAAACAGTTGCCATGATTACTACCTCTAGTTTAATTGGGGTTGGGCCTCCATGTATCCCATACAACCGACCTCTTTCAAGGCACCCCGGCGTATGTGTCGATACATGTGTGTTTTATTTACACATAGTGAGATTGTTGCGTTTCCCGCTGACCTTAACGGCCATACAGAGAATCGTCGGCGCGCTTTATACCATAATCACGCTTTGGACGCCAATAAATGTTCGCTAACTGGCCGCGAAGCGTTCTCTGTTTGGCAGCCCTTTTGGCTTGCTGTTAACATGAGAGCACAGCTTTCATTATTGCTGAAAATTTCAGCAGCAGCGGAATAATTTAATGGCAATCACAATTAAAACCCCCGAAGAAATCGAAAAAATGCGCGTCGCAGGCCGCCTGGCCGCCGAAGTGCTTGAAATGATCGAACCGCATGTGCAGCCCGGCGTGACCACCGGTGAACTGGACCGGCTCTGCCATGAACACATTACGCAGCAGCAACAGGCCATATCCGCTTGCCTGGGTTACCACGGTTTTCCCAAATCCGTCTGTATCTCTGTGAATGAAGTGGTTTGTCACGGTATTCCCAGTGACGATCGCCCGTTAAAAGATGGCGACATCGTGAATATCGACGTGACCGTCATTAAAGACGAGTACCACGGCGATACGTCGAAAATGTTTATTGTCGGCAAACCCACTATCCAGGGTGAGCGCCTGTGTCGTGTGACGCAGGAAAGCCTTTATTTGTCCTTACGCCTGGTAAAACCGGGTATTCGCCTGCGTGAGTTAGGCCGCGCTATCCAAAAATATGTCGAAGCGAATGACTTCTCGGTGGTGCGTGAATATTGCGGTCACGGCATTGGCAAAGGTTTCCATGAAGAGCCACAGGTGCTGCACTACGATGCCGATGACAGCGGGGTTATCCTGCAGGCGGGCATGACCTTTACCGTAGAGCCGATGGTGAATGCCGGTGACTATCGCATTCGTACTATGAAAGATGGCTGGACGGTGAAAACCAAAGATCGCAGCTTGTCGGCGCAGTATGAGCATACTATTGTGGTGACGGATAACGGCTGTGAGATTTTAACCCTGCGCAAAGACGACACCCTTCCCGCGGTGTTAGTTAACCAGGATTAATTCCACCACTGATGAAAAAGCCGGCGCTATGCCGGTTTTTTTATGGTTAACGATGAGAGCGTTGCATGAGCCTGTCGCAAGAAGTAAAAAACGGCCTGAAAGATTCGCCTGGCGAGTGGCAGGACGATCAGCTAACACGTGAAATAATCAAGCAGCGCCTTGAGGGCTTCCAGCAGCACCTGGCGGCGGCCTTTGACAGTGGTGAGGCTGTCGAAAGTCTGGTTTATGCCCGAACCCTGTATATCGATCGCCTCTTACGTCGTTTATGGCGTTTTTTTGGCTTCGACAGTATGAAATCCATCGCCCTTGTCGCCGTAGGAGGCTATGGCCGGGGTGAGCTTCATCCGCTCTCCGACATTGACGTCTTAATTCTCAGTCGTCAGCCGCTGAATGAAGCGGCCGCCCAGAGTGCCAGCGCACTGCTGACGCTGATGTGGGATCTCAAGCTGGAAGTGGGCCACAGCGTACGCAGCCTGGAAGAGTGCCTGCTGGAAGGTTTATCCGACCTGACGGTGGCAACCAATTTGATTGAAGCGCGGATGCTGACCGGCGATGTCGCCCTGTTTCTTGAACTGCAAAAAAATGTCTTCAGCGATGGCTTCTGGCCATCATCTCGCTTTTTCGCCGCCAAAATAGACGAACAGCAAGAACGCCATAAGCGCTATCACGGCACCAGCTACAACCTGGAACCGGATATTAAAAGCAGTCCCGGCGGATTACGCGATATTCATACGTTGCAGTGGGTTGCACGGCGTCACTTTGGTGCCACAACACTTGACGAAATGGTGGGATTTGGCTTTCTGACCGAAGCCGAACGCAGCGAACTGAACGAGTGCCAGTCGTTTCTTTGGCGGATTCGTTTCGCGTTGCATTTGTCTCTGCCGCGTTACGATAACCGCCTGCTGTTTGATCGCCAACTGAGCGTTGCTCAGCGCCTTAATTATCAAGGCGAAGGCAACGAACCGGTCGAGCGCATGATGAAGGATTTTTATCGCGTCACGCGTCGTATCAGCGAACTGAACCAGATGCTGTTGCAGTTGTTCGATGAAGCCATTCTGGCGCTCTCCACTAACGAAAAACCCTGTGCCATTGATGATGATTTTCAGCTTCGGGGCAACCTGATCGATCTGCGTGATGAAACCCTGTTTGACCGCGAGCCCCAGGCGATTATGCGCATGTTCTACGTCATGGTGCGCAATCAAAATATCAAAGGCATCTACTCCACCACGCTGCGCCGCCTGCGTCATACTCGCCGTCACCTCAAGCAGCCGCTGTGCCAGTTGCCCGAAGCACGGCGCTTATTTATGTCGATCCTGCGTCATCCCGGTGCGGTCAGTCGCGCCCTGGTGCCCATGCATCGCCACAGTGTGCTCTGGGCTTATACGCCGCTCTGGGGCCAGATCGTCGGACAGATGCAATTTGACCTGTTCCACGCTTACACCGTCGATGAGCACACTATCCGGGTGTTACAGAAGCTGGAGAGTTTTGCCAACGAAGCGACGCGTCCACAGCATCCTTTATGCGTTGAGCTGTGGCCGCGCCTGCCCCAGCAGGAATTACTGCTCATGGCGGCGCTGCTGCACGACATCGCGAAAGGACGTAACGGCGATCACTCTGTTCTTGGTGCCGAGGACGCGCTGGCGTTCGCCGAGATGCACGGCCTTAACTCGCGTGAAACGCAACTTGTCGCCTGGCTGGTGCGCCATCATCTGTTAATGTCCGTGACGGCGCAGCGCCGCGACATTCAGGACCCCACGGTGATTCAGCAGTTCGCCGAGGTCATGCAGAACGAAAACCGACTGCGTTATCTGGTGTGCCTGACGGTCGCTGACATCTGCGCCACCAATGAGAGCTTATGGAACAGCTGGAAACAAAGTCTGCTGCGTGAACTGTTCTTTGCTACTGAAAAACAGCTACGCCGCGGTATGGAGAACAGCCCGGATCTGCGCGAGCGCGTGCGCCATCACCGTCTGCAGGCACTGGCACTGCTGCGCATGGACAACATTGATGAAGAGCGCTTACACCATATCTGGAACCGTTGTCGCGCCGACTACTTCCTGCGCCATACGCCCAATCAGATCGCCTGGCATGCCCGTCATTTACTGGTGCACGATCTTAATCACCCGCTGGTGCTGGTCAGCCCGCAGGCGACGCGCGGCGGCACCGAAATTTTTATCTGGAGTCCGGATCGTCCACACCTGTTTGCCGCCGTGGCAGGCGAACTGGATCGTCGCAATCTCAGCGTGCATGATGCGCAAATTTTTACCAGCCGCGATGGCATGGCGATGGACACGTTCATCGTGCTGGAGCCGGATGGCAGCCCGCTGTCGCCCGATCGTCATGCGCTGATCATTCAGGCGCTGGAACAGGCGATTACCCAGTCAGAATGGGTGCCACCGCGGACCCGTCGCCAGGCCGCCAGGCTGAAACACTTTAACGTGGATACCGAGGTGAATTTCCTGCCAACGCACACCGATCGCCGCAGTTATCTGGAGCTGGTGGCCCTGGATCAGCCGGGGTTACTGGCACGCGTGGGCGAAGTGTTTGCCGATCTTGGCGTCTCTCTGCATGGCGCACGTATCAGCACCATCGGGGAGCGAGTCGAGGATTTGTTCATTTTAGCGAATAGCGAACGCAAGGCACTGGACGAGGAAATGCGTCACACGTTGCAACAACGGTTGACAGAGGCCCTTAATCCAAACGATAAAGTGTGACCCGCTTCAATTTGTGAACATCAACTTTTTACCCGTGCCGGTCACTGGCTGGCACCACAAATGACAGATCAGGAAAAAATATGCAACAGTTACAGAGTGTTATTGAATCTGCCTTCGAACGTCGCGCTGATATCACCCCGACCAGTGTCGATACGGAAACTCGCGAAGCGATTAATCAGGTTATCGCTAAACTGGACAGCGGTGAGCTACGCGTTTCTGAAAAAATCGAGGGTGAATGGGTAACGCATCAGTGGCTGAAAAAGGCCGTTCTGCTCTCTTTCCGCATCAATGACAATCAGGTGATGGAAGGGGCTGAAACCCGTTTTTATGACAAAGTACCGATGAAGTTTGCCGACTGGGATGACGCGCGCTTTAAAGCAGCGGGCTTCCGCGTTGTACCGCCTGCTGCGGTACGCAAAGGTGCCTGTATTGCGCGTAACACGGTGTTAATGCCTTCCTATGTAAATATCGGTGCCTATGTTGACGAAGGCACCATGGTGGATACCTGGGCGACCGTTGGCTCCTGTGCGCAGATTGGTAAAAACGTGCATTTATCCGGTGGTGTAGGAATCGGTGGTGTCCTTGAGCCGCTGCAGGCCAACCCAACCATTATCGAAGATAACTGCTTTATTGGTGCACGTTCTGAAATTGTTGAAGGCGTCATCGTTGAAGAAGGCTCCGTCATTTCAATGGGCGTTTACATCGGTCAGAGTACCAAGATTTACGACCGCGAAACCGGAGAGATCCACTATGGTCGCGTACCTGCCGGTTCTGTCGTCGTCTCGGGTAATCTGCCGTCTAAAGATGGTAGCTACAGCCTCTACTGTGCAGTGATCGTGAAAAAGGTCGATGCGAAAACCCTGGCGAAAACCGGTATCAACGAACTGCTGCGCACTATCGACTAATTTGTCGGACTGTCGGACGGGCTGCACCAGACAGCCCGTCATCTTTTGTTTACAGCTGTTACGGGTAATGTTGTTTTTCTACGCGAACCAACAGGTGCGTTTACTTTTCATCCAGGTCATAATTCGCGCCAGTTAAATCCTGTTGCGCACTGATTCATGTTATTTATGTCTATAGTCATTAAGTCATGAACACTTCTGCGCGCTTATTCATTTGGTGGAAAAAACGTTATGTATGACAATATTAAGAGCTTAGGCATTAGTAACCCTGAGGATATCGATCGCTATAGCCTGCGTCAGGAAGCGAATAACGATATTTTGAAAATTTATTTCCGCAAAGATAAAGGTGAATTCTTCGCCAAAAGTGTGAAATTTAAATATCCTCGTCAGCGTAAAACCGTCGTTGCCGATAACGCCTCTCAGGGCTATCGTGAAGTGCAGGAAATCAGCCCGAACCTGCGTTATGTTATTGATGAACTGGATCAAATCTGTCAGCGCGACCAGGTTGAAGTCGATCTGAAACGTAAAATCCTCGATGACCTGCGTCATCTTGAAGGTGTGGTTTCTCATAAGATCGCGGAAATTGAATCCGATCTGGAAAAACTGACCCGCAACGGTCGTTAATTATTTCAGACAACGATAAGGCCAGCCGTATGCGGTGGAATTCACCTCACGCGGCTGGCCTTTTTTATTGTCACCCTGCCCGGTTAGTGCCTGAGCAACCACACGTCGCGCACCACCTCGGCAGGCGCATCACGCCATACCACGTGATTGATCCAGGATTGGTAACGTTCTGACTTGAGCGTGGTATCCGCCAACAGCAGCAAGGGAATTAACCGTTCGCTGTTACGTTCGCGCGTTTTCCACGGCCAGTGACGTGCCGGATCGCTGAAAGGCGCCATATAATCCAGCGCGGTCAGCAGTGAGCCGCCCTGTTTATTTTTATAATGCCAGAGATCGCCCTCTCCCCGCTGGGAAGCCAACGCCGCCATTGCGGTTAGCGCCTGTAAATTAAAGAAGCTGTAATGAAAAGAACGGGTTCGGGCCAGTTCAAGCGGTTGAGTTCCCTCACGCTCTATTTGCCCGTCAATCTTGCTTTTGGCCAGGGCAGTCATGTCTGCAATCACCGCACTGTTGTCCAGATAAGCGGCAATGCCGGCAACCTGAACACTGTACCAACTACCGTGGTTATTGGGCGCATTCCGCTCCTGTTGCGCCAGCTTGCTGGTCTGCAACCAGCTGAGATAGTCGCTGAACCAGCGATGCAACGCCGCCTCGTCGCTCCCCCGCCAACCGGGCGACTGACGCAGCAATATCAGCGCATCAACCATGCGGGTTGCAAAATAGCGCCCGTCCAGAACGCCATCATGACGACCCGCGGTTCGCCCCGGAATGCCCTGCGCGTAGCTCAGGTTTGGGTTCATACGACGGGCAGGATCGATAAACCAGTGGCGGATCATGGATTGTGCCTTGCTGGCGTAGCGCATATCCCCTGAAAAGAACCATGCCAACGCCAGTGCCTGCACGTCTGCGCTAAATCGCGCCAGGCGGACGCCGTCGGTTTGGTCGTTTTTGGTATCAGGATTCACCTCACCATCCCGACGTATCCAGGGTAAACCCGTTTTCTGCCGGGCGTCCGGCCACCAGTAGGCGCTCAGGCTGAGATAGTCATGCCGCGAGCCGCTGGGTGGTATCAGGCCTTTGTCCATGACGCTGGGGTCAGGCTGACTGAGCGCCTTATCCGCCTGATGTTGCAACTGACGCCAGGCCTGTTCGGTCAGTGCATCTGCCTGATGCTTCTGGAGTGCCTGTCGGGTTTTCACTAACGCGTCAGCAGACAGAAAAACCAGGTTGTCAGGCCGTGCCTGACAGGTGAACGTGAATATCAGCAGGCAAAGTGTTAAAAACAGTGTACGCATCTGGGGTTCCTCCCGGTTACGGTGAACAGCCTCAGCCCTGCTCATCCAACTGTAATGCAATATACAGCAGTAACCGGTCGTCAAAATGGCCAATGTTCAGTCCCGTCAATTCAGCAATGCGATTGAGGCGGTACTCCAGAGTATTACGGTGGATAAACAGCGCCCGCGACGTGGCTCCGGGCTGCACGTTATTGCTGAACCAGGCGCTCAAAGTGCGTCGCAGTAAGCCGTTGCTGTCCATACTTTTCAGTTTTTCCAGCGGACGCGCCAGTTCGTTTGCCTGCCAGCCACCGCGCAAACTGTCCAGCAAGACCGGGAGCATCAGGTCCTGATAAAAGTAGCTGCGTACGTCTGGCATACGCTGCTTTCCCACCACCATGGTCGTGTGCGCGGTGCGATAAGAACGGGCAATGCTGCCCGGGCCGGTGAAGAAGTTGCCCAGTGCAATACGCATTCGCAGATGACCGCTTTCGTTCATACGCTGCATGAGCTGTTCAACCCGCCGCCGGTGATCGTACTGGTCGTAACGTCCGTGTGCGTTTAAGGCGGGCTTCAGTACCACCATTTCGGTCAACGACACAATGGCTATCAGGTTATCCCTGACAGGCGTTGTCAGTAACGTTTGCAGCTGTTGTAACTCAGACATGGCGCTGTCCACGCCTAACTGCCCGCTGTCGACTTCGATAACCGCCACAACGCGGGGCTGATTAAGATCGATCCCCAGGCGCTGAGCCCATTCCGTCAGTTGCGGCGTCAGCTCATCACTGCGAATCAGGTTAAGCACCAGCTCTTCACGCAGGCGGCTGTCCTGAGCCAGCATATGTAACAGCCGTGCCTGCTCCAGCATCATCTCTGCCGCCATACAGACCAGCTCACCATAGTGACGGAGTGCACCCGGCTCGCCTGTCAGACCAATTACGCCAACGATCGCCCCGTCAATGCGCAGCGGAAGATTAATGCCCGGCCGCACGCCATGCAGATGCCTTGCCACGGCATCATCAATATCCACAATGCGTCCCTGAGACAACACCAACAGCGCGCCCTCATGCAACTCGCCAATGCGCTCCCTGTCGCCGCTGCCAATGATTCGTCCACGTGCGTCCATGACGTTGACATTACCATCAATGATTTTCATGGTGCGCGCGACAATTTCCTGCGCCAGCCGTGCGTCGAGATGACAGGTAGCCATCCTTTACTCCTGAGTCATATAAGAGGGAGAACAGGATAGCGGTGCGTCACGCGCAGAACATTATGCATTCGCCCATAGCCGCGGCGGCGTTAACAGAAATGCGGCAGGCATCACATTTGTGATTTTTGGCATAAAAAAGGCGGACCGAAGTCCGCCTGCTCAACACAAGACTGTGATTACTGCATCAGCAGATAAAGCGAGGTATCGCCGCGTTGCACGTTCAGCGCCAGTACCGGTGGTTTGGTATCCAGAATCTTACGCAGTTCCCCTAAGTTGGTTACCGGCTGCTGGTTGACGCCAAGAATCAGGTCGCCTTTTTTAAGGCCTACTCGTGCCGCAGCACTGCCTGCTTTTACGCTATCGACCCGAACCCCTTTCTCTTTGCCTGCGTTGTTGCTCAGATCCGCACCTTCAATGCCCGTGTAAATCGTCGCGGACTGCACTTTGTCCTGTGTGCTTTGCTGCAACTGCACAGAGACATCCAGTGGTTTACCGTCACGCAGCAGGCCCAGCTTCAGCGTAGTGCCCACCGGTAACGATCCCACTTCAGCACGCAGTGAGGCAAAGCTGGTCAATGGCTTGCCGTTCATGGAAACGATCACGTCTCCGGCTTTAATGCCGCCTTTTGCTGCGGCTGAATTTGGCACCACCTGGCTGACGAACGCGCCGCGTTGCGCATCGACTTTCATCGCTTTAGCCAGTTCAGAATTAAGCTCGGTCCCCATGATACCCAGCTCGCCGCGTTTCACCTGACCATATTCCACCATCTGGGCGGTCAGATTTTTCACCATGTTGCTTGGGATGGCAAAACCGATACCAATGTTGCCCCCGTCCGGAGCCAGAATAGCGGTATTAATACCGATCAGCTCTCCGTTGAGATTGACCAGGGCACCACCCGAGTTACCGCGGTTAATCGCGGCATCGGTCTGAATAAAGTTTTCATAGTTCTCAACGTTCAGACCACTACGTCCTAACGCCGAGACAATGCCCGATGTCACGGTTTCGCCCAGGCCATAGGGGTTACCGATCGCCACGGTATAATCGCCAACGCGTAAATTGTCGGAGTCAGCCATTTTGATCGCGGTCAGATTCTTCGCGCCTTCCAGTTGAATCAGTGCGATATCAGAGCTGGGGTCCTTGCCGATCACCTTAGCATCGTAGCTTCGGCCGTCGCTCAGTTTGACCTGGATTTTCGTCGCATCATTGACCACATGGTTATTGGTCACCACATAGCCTTTTTCTGCGTTAATGATGACGCCTGAACCCAACGCTTTAAATTTTTGCTGCTGCGTATCAGGACCGGCAGACGCACCGCCGCCGCTGCCACCCGCGCCCTGACACAGGGGCGAGCCCATGAACGGCGAACCGTCCTGGCAGAAAGGCGAATTATCGCCAAAAAATTGCTGGAACTGCTGTGGCATCCGCGGCGTTTTGACCGTGGTGCTTCCCTCAACGCTGATGCTTACAACCGAAGGCATCACCTTCTCCAGCATCGGGGCAAGGCTTGGCAACGGCTGGGTCGTGGAGGATGAAACGGAAGATGACGTTTCTGCAGCGAAAGCACTCACAGGGGTCAGTGCCATGCCAAGACTAAGCGCCAGTGCGCTTAACATTAACGAGGTTTTTTTCATTTTGGTATCTCACAATGATGGATATACTGACCATTGCTGTGGTCGAATGTTGAGATAAATGTTTTAGCGCGAAGTTCCTCTAAAAGTTTTAGGCAAAGGTAAAAATTTATTCGCGCTCTTTACAATTCTCGGCTTATTCCACCGCCATCAAACGACGGTACTCATCCCAGGCATAGAGATCGGTCATGCCACTAATGTAGTCCTGAATTAAGCGAAACCGATAATACCGCTCCCATAATAAACGCTCATATTTATGTTCAACAACCAGCGTGCGCATTTTATGCAAATAGGCTTTCCTGTGTTTTCCAGAAAGCTTATGAAACAGGCGCGTTTCAATCGGGTGGTTGCGTAAAAAGTCTTCGTTTATCAGCGTGGTGAAAGCTTCATAATTTAACATCATCAGCGGCTGATATATTTCCAGCAAACCTTTAATAACCCGGTAACCCTGGAGTTCCAACTGTTCAACCTCAGAGTGATTAAACACCTGCTGACGCGCAACGGTTTTAAATATTTGTAGTAAACGGCCCTCTTCACCCTCATCTTCTAATAACGCATGGTTGAATTTTCCATCAAAAATGGCGGGCAGGTTATCAATAAAACGCTTAACGGCATAGGTGACCAGAACATTCTGAACATTAACCCGGAGTGACATGAAGAATTGATCGCTACGGCTGCGGCGTTTTTTACTTCCCGCCTCGCGCCAGGCTTCGCCTACGGTGCGGCTGAACGCATCATTATTATTTATCGGCCCCCAGGCTTTGCTGAGATATTCATACAAACTGTCTACATTGAAAATGGCTTTTTCGACGGCATCATCCAAATCGGCAATACAATATGAAATGTCATCAGCCGCTTCCATGATATAGGTCAGGGGGAAACGATGATGCTCCGTCAAATTGGTGGCCGCACGGAGGTCGCGGATATATTCCCGTTCAGAGAGATAGAAACCCGGTTTTTTCATTAAGACGCTAAATTCAGCCGGTTTCTCGCCCTGCCACCATGCCGGCGCGGTATATTTTAGAATACAGGCAACCTGGGAATAGCTCAGGTTAAGCTCCAGCAGCGTGTGCACCATGCGAATGGCCTGAGCATTGCCTTCAAAATGGCATAAATCCTGACGAATCATAGCGTTCATTTGGTCAAACGCATGGCGCTGCTCATCAGTTTCTACCCCAGCTACCAGCGGATCGACCAGCTCGGCAGCCAGATTATCTTCAAACCAGTCGTTAATGGCGGCTTCGCCGAAATGGCCAAACGGTGGATTACCCACATCATGTAGCAGGCACGCCATTTCGACCAGGCTTTCAAATGCTCCTTCCATGTCTTCCAGTCCATATTTTGCCAGTCCACCCTGCGTTTTTAGCGTTTGCAGAATCTCTTTACTGATATATCGACCGGTTTGCTGCACTTCAAGCGAATGCGTCAGGCGGGAACGTACTGCGGCGTTACGCTCCAACGGGAATACCTGCGTTTTTTGTTGCAGTCGGCGAATAGCCGCCGAATTAATGATGCGTCCGCGATCGCTTTCAAAATGGCGGGTAATAAAATATTCGCCTTGCGGATCTTTACGGTTGCTATAAGGGCGAGTGAAGCTGATCTTCGTCCTGAAATTGATCGCTGCCATACATGTCCCCGTATTTTTTCGTGAAATAATCCCGTCATTGCCATGATAGACTATGCCCGATTTTTACATTCATTACATTAGCGAGACGCAAAATGAAAGCAGGCATCATTGGCGCAATGGAGCAGGAAGTTACCCTGCTGCGTGACAAAATTGAAAATCGCCAGACCCTGTCTCTGGCGGGTTGTGAAATTTACACAGGCACACTCAATGGTGTCGAGGTTGCGTTGCTGAAATCAGGCATCGGTAAAACCTCAGCCGCTCTCGGCACAACGCTGCTGCTGCAATTATGTAAACCCGATCTGGTTATTAACACCGGCTCCGCGGGCGGTTTAGCCCCTACGTTAACCGTGGGCGACATCGTGGTGTCTGAAGAAGTGCGCTATCACGATGCTGACGTCACGGCGTTTGGCTATGAACCAGGCCAGATGGCAGGTTGTCCTGCCGCCTTTACGGCTGATAGTAACCTGATTGCCGAGGCGGAAGCCTGCATAAAGCAGCTAAACCTGAACGCCGTACGCGGTCTGGTGGTCAGCGGCGATGCCTTTATCAATGGTTCAGAACCCCTGGCACGCATCCGTGCGACCTTCCCGCAGGCCATTGCGGTTGAAATGGAAGCGACCGCCATCGGCCACGTCTGCCATCAGTTCCAGGTGCCTTTTGTGGTCGTCAGGGCGATTTCCGACGTTGCCGATCAGGAATCCCACCTGAGCTTTGACGAGTTTCTAAGCGTCGCCGCCAGACAGTCATCATTGATGGTTGAAAATTTGCTGGCCCGTCTGGCTCGTGGCTAAACACCTGCTGTTTTGCTGGCTGCTGCTGTTGAGCAGCAGCCTGTTTGCTGCCCCGTCCCGCGTCATCACCCTTGCCCCGCACCTGACTGAACTGGCCTTTGCCGCCGGGATTACCCCGATTGCGGTCAGCGCATGGTCCAGTTATCCCCCTGAGGCAAACAAAATTGAACAGGTTGCTAACTGGCAGGGCATTAATCTCGAACGTATTTTGCAGCTTAAACCCGATGTGGTACTCGCGTGGCGTGGCGGTAACCCGCAGCGTCAGGTGGATCAGCTGCGGCAGTTCGGTATTAACGTGGAATGGGTCGATGCCGCAACGCTGGATGACATGATTGATGCGCTGGCGGGATTAGCAACGTGGAGTCCGGACCCGCAACGCGCCGCGCAAGCCGCCGGGCAACTGCGAAAGCAGGAAGCCGCACTGCGACAGCGCTATAGCCAACAGCGCCCTGTCCCGGTCTTTCTGCAGTTTGGCTTTTCACCCATGTTTACCGCGGCTAAGGCGACGCTGCAGAATGACGTCATCAGGCTGTGCGGTGGGCAGAATATCTTTGCTGACAGTGCAGTCAGTTGGCCTCAGGTGAGTCGTGAACAGGTGCTGATGCGCCATCCTCAGGTCATCATTACCACCGGCGATGCCCAACAGGCGAGTCAGACTGCGCAATTCTTGCTGCCACAACTTAGCGTCAGAGTCATTGCCCTTAACGACGACTGGATCAGCCGCCCGGGGCCGCGCATCCTGTTAGCCGCAGATCAGCTTTGTAAAGCCCTGCATCCAGTTAAATAATGCTGCAGACTGGCGTGCGTACGCTATAAATTAAAGAAATCACCCTTACTGCCGTTAATTTTAGATATGAGACACGTGCCACGTAAGCCCGATGTCCTTTTTAGCGCTCAGCGCTTTTTACTACACCAGGTATTTAATATGACCAAAGCCCTGCTTCTGGCCATAGGGCTTGTGATCGCGCAACAGGCATTCGCGGGATCGACGACCGGCTCTATTAACGTCAGACTCGTCATCTATTCACGTTGTGAAGTTAACACTTCAGTGGGTCAATCTGTGCCGCAGGTTGAGTGTGGTCGTCAACTCAGCGCACAGCCGCGCGTGACGCAAACGGTGCTAAAACGCCAGGGGAGTAGGGGAACCAGCGATCGGCTGGTGACCATTGAATGGTAAACGAGGCCGCCGGGTGATGGCGGCTCGCTAATCAGATGCTATCAGATGCTAAATGACGACCCGCAGCCGCAGGTGGTTTTGGCATTGGGGTTGGTCACGATAAAGCGCGATCCTTCCAGCCCTTCAGTGTAATCCACAGAACCGCCCACCAGATATTGCAGGCTCATGGGATCAACCACCAGCGAAACGCCCTGCTTCTCAATGGTCATATCGCCGTCATTCATTTGATCGTCGAAGGTAAAACCATACTGAAAGCCGCTGCAACCACCACCAGTGATATACACACGCAGCTTCAGCGCCGGGTTATCTTCGTCAGCAATCAGATTCTTAACTTTGTTGGCTGCTGCGTCGGTAAACTGCAACGGCAGTGCTACTACTTCATCACTCATGTGTTACTCCGTAAACGCCCGGGTCAGAAAACGACCTCAATGTTGCTATTATCTGCCAGCGACCCGACGCAATCAAGCTCTCAGCTTCGCACTCTGTGCCGGATTCACCTGGTTAATTATAGCGCCCTTTCGTCTGCCGCCCCTCTTCCGTAGAATAGCCCGATATTTTATGAACTGCTGGAGCCGAAAATGAGTAAGTCTGAAGAACTGTTCGCTGAAGCACAACGCCTGATTCCCGGCGGTGTGAACTCGCCGGTACGTGCGTTTACCGGTGTGGGCGGCGTTCCGCTGTTCATTGAACATGCTGACGGTGCATATCTTTATGACGCCGATGGTAAAAAATACATCGATTATGTCGGTTCATGGGGCCCCATGGTGCTGGGACATAATAACGATGGCATCCGTAATGCCGTGATTGAGGCAGCCCAGCGCGGCCTGAGCTTTGGTGCGCCAACTGAGATGGAAGTCACCATGGCGCAGCTGGTGTGTAAGCTGGTTCCCAGCATGGAAATGGTGCGGATGGTGAACTCCGGTACCGAAGCCACCATGAGCGCGATTCGTCTGGCGCGGGGTTTTACCGGGCGCGACAAAATCATTAAATTTGAAGGTTGCTACCACGGTCATGCCGATCACCTGCTGGTGAAAGCCGGTTCCGGTGCCTTGACGCTGGGGCAACCTAATTCCCCTGGCGTGCCTGCCGATTTTGCAAAGCATACGCTGACCTGCACATATAACGATCTCGATTCGGTTCGCGCGGCGTTTGAACAGTATCCGCAGGCTATCGCTGCCATTATCGTTGAACCCGTTGCCGGGAATATGAACTGTATTCCGCCCCAACCCACGTTTTTACCGGGCCTGCGCGCGCTCTGTGATGAGTTTGGCGCGCTGCTGATTATCGATGAAGTAATGACAGGTTTCCGCGTTGCGCTGGGTGGCGCGCAGGCACATTACAACGTGAAACCGGATCTCACCTGCCTCGGCAAAATCATCGGTGGTGGCATGCCTGTCGGTGCCTTTGGTGGCCGTCGGGAGGTGATGAATGCACTGGCACCGACCGGCCCGGTTTATCAGGCAGGGACGCTGTCCGGTAACCCTGTCGCCATGGCTGCCGGTTATGCCTGCTTAACCCAGATTGCCCAGCCGGGCATGCATGACAAGCTGAACAGCCTGACGTCACAGTTAGCACAGGGACTGGTTGAGGCGGCAAAACAGGAAAATATTCCTGTCGTCGTGAATCAGGTTGGCGGCATGTTTGGCCTGTTCTTCACCGATGCCGCGAGCGTCACCTGCTATAAAGACGTGACGCAGTGCGATGTTGAACGCTTTAAGCGCTTCTTCCATTTGATGCTCGAAGAAGGCGTTTACTTTGCGCCCTCCGCCTTTGAGGCCGGCTTTATGTCGCTGGCGCACAGTGCAGAGGATATTCAGCACACCATCGATGCCGCGCGTCGCTGCTTCGCTAAGCTGTAAGGTGACAGACCGGCAAACGCCGGTCTTTTTTTCAACGTGAACGCCGCAACAACCAGATAAAATAGGGCGCGCCTAAAAAGGTTGCCATCAATCCTGCCGGAATCTGGTTTGGAAAAGCCACCATTCGCCCGCACCAGTCAGCAACCACCATTAAACCTGCCCCGAGCAACCCAGACAGTAACAGCTGCGGTAGCGCCCGCCGGAAGCCCAGCATGCGCGCCATGTGCGGTGCCATCAGTCCCACAAAGCTCAGAGGCCCAATCGTCAGCGTGGCGCAGGCTGTTAAGGCCGCAGCCAGCAGCAGCAGTGCCAGACGCGAGGCGGTGAGCGCCATTCCGGCCGAGCGCGCCGTCGCGCTGCCAAGCGGCAACAGCGTGAGCCAACGGCTGGCCAGCGGCGCTAATGACACCAGCACCACCGCACAGACAGCACTTTGCAGCGCCTGGGTGGCACTGACGTTATAAGTGGAGCCGGAGATCCAGGTCAGTAACCCCGACATCCGGGGATCGCCATTGGCCATCAACAGCATCAGAATGGTGACAAAGGCACTGTTTAACGCCATCCCGGCCAGCAGCATGCGTTCAGGGGAAAAACCGCCGCGACTGGCCACCAACATAATGATCGCCAGCGTCACCGCCGCGCCCAGCGCACCGGCGGGTAACAGGAATGCCAGCGCATTGCCGGGCACGAAGAACAACATCACGACTGCGCCGCAGGCCGCGCCGGAACTGATGCCCAAGACTTCAGGGCTGGCCATCGGGTTCCCCGTGAGTCGCTGGATCAGGCTGCCGGCAACGCCAAGCATTAAGCCTACCTCCAGGGCCGCCAGCACACGCGGTGCGCGCCAGGGTAGCAGCTGCTGTAGCAGGTCACCGCTGGTCCAGATCCAGCCTTGCGCATCCCGTCCAAACGCCAGACACAGCCATGCCAGCATGCCTAACAGCGCTAAGCCGATCAGGCTCCAGCGCAGAACGTGATGGCGTTCGACCGGAACCTTGTCGCCCTGATCCAGTGCGGGTGGAACGGAACCGGTTCGCAGACGCGGCAACAGCCACAGCAGAATCGGCACGCCCAGTAGCGCCGTCACCGTGCCGGTAGAAACCTCGCGCCAGTGCGTCGTAAGCCACAGGACGCAGGCATCAGCCAGCCACAGCAGCAATGCGCCAATCAGCGGGGCCAGCAGCATGCGGCTCAGCAAGCGGCGTCCACCGAGCAGCCTTGCCAGCAGCGGCGCGAACAAGCCGATAAAACCAATGATACCGGCGACGCTCACCAACTGTGCGCTAAGCAATATCGCCAGCACCAGAATCGCTAACCGGGTAGCGGACAGGGCCAGCCCGAGGTTTTTTGCCACGCCATCGTCCAGCCCCATGAGCGTCAGCGGCCTCAGCAGCGCCAGAGACAGTAACAGCGCCAGCATCAGTCGCGGCCAGAGCTGGGTAACACTGTCCCAGCTCATCTGGTTCAATGCGCCTGTGCTCCACAGAAACATATTTTGCAGTTGGTCGTGATTGAAGATGGCGAAGATCTGGTTAACAGCACCGCTGTAAAGACTGAGGACCAGCCCGGCCAGGATCAAGGTTACGGGTGACAGGCGTTTGCTCCAGGCCACGCTAAATACCAGCGCCCCCACCAACAACGCACCACCCGAGGCGGCAAGCTGCTGGGTAACGACTCCGCCCGGCAGGTGCCACAACGTGGCGACGGTAATTCCCAGTTGTGCGCCGGATGAAACGCCTAATGTTCCCGGTTCCGCCAGAGGGTTACGCAGAACCTGCTGAAACAGCAGTCCCGCTAATCCCAGACCGGCCCCCACCAACAGCGCCAGCGCCCAGCGCGGCAGCAAACTGTAGTGAAACACCATCTGTTGCACATTCGTGGTATCAGGTGTCCACAGGGCCTGTGTCCATTGCCCCAGGGGCAACGCCTGCTGAAAGTTTATTGCGGTGAGCGCCAGCGCCAGTAAAAACAGTACGCCCAGCACGGTGACTGAGAAAAAACGATAGCGCATCAGACTTTCTCCAGCGCATGTTCCAGCACGCGTATAAAGTGCAAGGCAGAGAGTGTTGCCCCGTAATACCAGACCGCCGGTACGCGTTGAAAATGGCCGCTGTGGACAAAAGGCATTGCCTGCCACAGCGGGCTGCGTGACAGCTGCTGCATAACGGCCGCATTGTCATGATCGAAGCAGATGGTTTCCACGTCGTGAAACGCCGCCAGCCGCTCCAGGCCAATCACTGAACTTCCCCAGAAATTGGTTTCGCCCTGCCAGGCGTTCTGCAGACCAAGCAACGCCATGACCTCAAGGAATAAGCTGTTTTTACCGAAGGTGATGGCATGGCGACTGTCAAGCAGTGACATCAGCAGGATGGCACGTCCGGCATGCGGTGCCAGACGCTGGCGCGCCGCGGCGATTTCCTCGTCCATGCGTTGCAGGTGCGCGGCTGCCTGGGCTTCCCGCCCCAGCCTGGCGCCGAGGGCCTGCAGAGAGACACGCGCCCGGGAGAGCGGTTTACCGTCGCCGCCGTGCAGGTCAAACCCCATAATCGGCGCAATACGCTGGAGTTTTTCTTTAGGCGGTCCATAGCCGTTTGAACAGAGAATCAGTGAGGGATGCATCTGGGTCATCAGTTCAAGGTTAGGCTCGGTACGCAGCCCAACATCCACCACGCCGGCAGGCAAGGCTGGCTGCCCAACCCAGATATTATAATTATGCACATCGGCGACCCCAAAGGGCTTAACGCCTAACGCCAGCAGCAGCTCGGTGGGTAACCACTCAAGCGCGATGATGCGATCGGGATCGGGATCGGGCTGCGCCGCCTGGAGTGAAAAGGGGCTCATCAGTGGCGATAACGCCATCGCCATCATCAGGCGACGGCGGAACAAATCGGGCATTATCGGGTCCTTAACACACAAAACTCACCGGCGCACCGCCGCCGGGATGGGGGAAGATCCCCATTGGAATACCGTAAATCGCCTGCAAAACGTCCGCCTGCATAATGTGGTCCGGCCCGCCTTCAGCGATAAGCGCGCCACCGCGTAATGCCACCAGATGGTCACAGTAACGGGCAGCCATATTGATATCGTGTAATACCGTAATAACGGTTAAGCCATGCTCCCGACTCAGTGTCTGAATCAGGGCCAGCACATCAACCTGATGGGCGATATCCAGTGCGGAAGTGGGTTCATCCAGCAGCAGACAGCGGCTGTTTTGCGCCACCATCATCGCCAGCCAGGCGCGTTGCCGTTCGCCGCCCGATAAGCTGTCTACCAGCCGTGAGGCAAAAGGCGTTAACCCTACGCGCGAAATCGCCTGCTCAACGCGGTCGCGGTCCTCCTGAGTGAAACGCCCCAGCGCCCCATGCCAGGGATAGCGCCCAATGGCCACCAGCTCGCGCACCGTCATACCTTCTGCAGCCGGCAGTTGCTGAGGTAAATAGGCGACCTCACGGGCAAATACTTTGCTGTTCAGGCTCTCCACGGGCCGCTCATTCAGGAGCACCCGGCCTTCGCTGGCCGCGTGATGCCGCCCCAGCATTTTTAACAGCGTGGATTTTCCCGAACCATTGTGACCAATCAGCGCGGTTACTTTGCCTGGTGTAAAAGAGAGAGACAGCGGCTGGAGAAGCGTGCGACCGGGTACACGAAAGCTGGCATTATCCAGTTTGAAGGTCGTCTGTTGGTGCTGCGGAAGCTGCATGGTAATCCCTGTAAACGGGCGCCGAAGCGCCCTCATCGATCAGAACCGGAACGTGGCGGTGCCTACAATCTGCCGTTCTGCGCCCCAGTAGCACGCATATTCACGGTAACAACTGGCAACGTAGTCGCGGTTAAACAGGTTATTAACGTTAACGCCTACCGTTGATCCAGGCAAACCAAAACGTCCTAAATCATATTTCAGTGCAGCATCGACGGTGGTGTAACCCGCTACGCTAAAGTTCTGGTTGGCATCAGGACCGGTGCTATACAGCCCCTGACTTTCGCCCACGTAACGGACGCCCGCGCCGACCGTGACGCCTGACAGCGCGGTTTCGTGGAAGGTATAGTCGCTCCACAGTGACGCCATATGTTTGGGCACCTCAACCGGGGTTTTGCCCTGAAGCTGAGTATCTTTCGTATATTCGGCATCGGTATAGGTATAAGAGGCCGTCAGGTTAACGTTGGCGTTCAGCGCCGCTTTCGCTTCGAGTTCAACACCGCGGGAACGGATTTCGCCGCTCTGGATGCTGAAATTAGGACTGTTAGGATCAGCCGTTAAGTTTTTGGTCTTTGTCAGCTCATAAATCGCGGCCGTGACAACGACAGGGCGATCTTTTGGCACAAACTTTACGCCCGTTTCATACTGCTTAGCGCGCGAAGGGTCGAAAGGTTGACCACTTTGAGTCGTTCCGGATGTCGGAATGAAGGATTCGCTATAACTGAAATAAGGCGCGATACCATTATCGAACACATAGTTTAAGCCGCCACGCCAGGTAAACGCCTGGTCATGACTTTTAACTTCGGAACTGCTACTCCGATTAAAAGCAGAAGTCATTGCGTAATCATAGCGACTGCCCAATGTCAGTACCCAACGATCCCATTCCATCTGGTCTTGTGCATACAGGCCGGTTTGCTCCTGTTTGTTGAGATAGCGATACGGGAAAGGTGTGCCGTTTAGCGCGTCATTGCCGTATTGCGGATTAACCGCATTCAACGGGAATGCTGAGCCAAAAGCCGCATTAATATCATTTCGCATGCGCTGATAATCAACGCCAAGCAGTAACGTATGATCAAGCTGGCCGGTGGCAAATTTAGCCTGAGCCTGATTATCTACCGCAAACTGATTCAGTTTCTCGTCTGAAGCCGCAGACCCGCGGGTGATTTGCTGAGTGGCTGCATCAAAGCCGTTACCATAAATACTGCGGTAATCCGTGGTTAATTCGGCATAACGCAGGTTCTGCCGTACCGTCCAGGTTTCATCAAAACGATGCTCAAAGCTGTAGCCCAGCATTTTGGTATTGCGTGAGATGCGGTTGCTCTTCTCGCCCTCATCAAAGTTGGTCGGCAGTTTGTACTGGCTGCCATCAGGCCGGGTGATCGGCACCACGGTCCCTTCACGCGGGAGCCAGCCGTAGTAGCCGGTATCCGGCTCGTTCTGGAAATAGGTCAGCAGATCAAGACGGGTGTTTTCATCTGGTCGCCAGCTGAATGAAGGCGCGATGGTATAACGCTTCTGCTTGTTATTCGCCTGCTGGGCATCCTGGCTACTGGCCAGGCCTGTCAGACGGTAGCTGTACACGCCTGCGTCGTCTATTGCGCCGCCAAAGTCGAAACCGGTGGAGTAAAGGTTATGGTTGCCCATCTGGAACTGGACTTCGCGCAGCGTTTCCTGAGTGGGACGCTTGCTGACTAAAGCGACGACACCGCCGGGATTGCTTTTACCGTACAGCACGGAAACCGGACCGCGCAGCAGTTCAGCCCGCTCCAGAAAATAGGGATCGATAGCGAATTCAGAGTAGTTGTCACCCTGCAGCTTCAACCCATCGAGATACTGATTGGTGTTGGTTTCGCTAAAACCGCGAATCGACAGCGCGTCAATGACCGCGGAACTGCCGCGGTTGCCGGTCAGTACGCCAGGCGTATAGTTAAATGCCTGCTTGACGCTGCTGACGCTGCGCATGTCCATTTCTTCACGCGTGACCACGGAAACCGACTGCGGGTTCTTTTCAATCGGCGTATCCGTTTTGGTGCCGGTGGCGCTGCGTTTCGCGGCGACGGTCGGTGCCGGGCCCCACGGACTTTCCTGCGCAACAGCGGCACCGCCGTTTGCTGAAACCACCACCGTTTGTTCGGCGAAGGCCAGGGGAGTTGCGCCACTGGATATCAGCGCAATCATCAGTGCCAAAGGACGAGGAGTAAACGACCCTGGTGTGAAACCAAAAGTGGTGGTGCGCGCAGTCATGAAGGTGTCTCTCAAATGGGGATGATTAAGCGAATCGAAACGATAATGATTATTATAACGGTTCGATAATATGCGAAGTGCAACAATCTCTGCAAGCAGAATTCCCTACTGTGGCGCTGTTTGTAGCCTGTTTACAGCGTATTTATCAGGCATAAAAAAAGGCACCGAAGTGCCTTCTTTTCACTGCTTTTGACCCGTTACTTGCCGAACATGTCTTTTATCCAACCTGCAACGCCATCGCTGTCTTTTTGCTCCTGCTGTTGCTGCTGTTGCAATTGCTGTTGTTGCTGTTGTTGCTGCTGCATTTGCTGAACCTGTTGCTGCTGTTGCTGACACAGTGCATTCGGGTCCAGTGCCCAAACCGGCAATGAGCGCCAGGTACTGCTGCCTGAACCACAAACAAAGTTGCCCGCTGAGTCGATATTCATCATCGTCACGTCTTCCGGCGGCGTCAGTTGCAACGGCATCGGTGCCTGGTTATCAAGATAGCGACGGTAGATCTGCATCGCACCGCTGGCACCGTACAGCTTGGTCGGCTGGTTGTTATCACGCCCAACCCAGGTGATCGCCACTTCTTTACCATCGACACCGGCGAACCAGCTGTCTATCAGGTCGTTAGTGGTCCCTGTTTTGCCCGCCAGATGCGCATTAGGGAAGCGAGCGCCCAGGGCGCGTGCCGTACCGTGATCGGCAACCTGCTGCATCGTGTACAACGTTAAATAGGCAGCCTGCGCAGGCTCTACCCGTTGCGCCTGCGGGAAGCTCTGGTACAGCACCGTTCCGTCTTCGGCAATCACGGAACGCACCGCTGACAGGTCCGCACGATTCCCTCCGCTGGCAATCGACTGAAACGCCTGGGCCACTTCAATCGGCGTCAGGTTGAGTGCGCCCAGCAACATTGCCGGCACCGGGTTGAGCTGATCTTTAGGTACACCCAGTTTGGTCCAGGTATCCACCACCGCATTCAGCCCCAGCGTCATGCCAAGATTCACCGTTGGCACGTTCATGGAGTTGGTCAACGCATCCACCAGCATGACTTTGCCACTGAAGCGGCGGTCGTCATTCATGGGTTTCCAGATGCTGCCATTGGGCTGTTTCAGCGCAATAGGCTCATCGGCAATCCAGCTATTGAGTCGATATGTATTTGGCTGGCTCAGTGCGGTGAGATAGGTGGCCGGTTTTGCCAGTGAACCAATAGAACGGCGGGCCTGTAATGCACGGTTATACCCGGCGAACTGCGGATCGGCCCCGCCGACCATCGCGCGGACTTCCCCCGTGAAGCGGTCAACGACCACCATCGCGGTTTCCAGGTCTTTCAGACCGCGCTGTTTTTTCAGGGTGGGAATACCGTCCACTACCGCTTTTTCAGCGGCATCCTGCGAGACCGGATCTAAGGTGGTGAAAATTTTCACCCCCGACAGATCTTTAACCTTGTCACCCAGTTTTGCCTGAAGTTCATTACGCACCATCTGCATAAACGCAGGCTGTGGCGTAATCACACCGCCTTTCGGCTGCACACCTAACGGACGCGCCGACAGCATGTCATACAGTTCCTGGTCGATGACTTTCTGCTGCTGCAACAAGCGCAGCACAAGATTGCGTCTTTCCAGTGCCAGTTTCGGGTTACGCCATGGGTTATAGAGCGAAGCGCCTTTTACCATGCCGACCAGCATTGCCTGCTGATCCAGACTCAGCTCATCCACCGGACGGCCAAAGTAGTAAAGGCTGGCCAAAGGGAAACCACGAATCTGATCGTTACCTGCCTGACCGAGATACACTTCGTTAAGGTAAAGCTCCAGAATGCGATCTTTGCTGTAACGCGCGTCCATGATCACGGCCATATAGGCTTCACGCGCTTTACGCCACAGCGAACGCTCGTTGGTCAGGAACAGGTTTTTTACCAGCTGCTGAGTCAGCGTACTGCCACCCTGAACCGCCTTACCTGCCGTGATATTCGCGACAAAGGCACGGCCAATGGAGTACGGGCTGATACCATCATGCTCGTAAAAATGGCGATCCTCGGTGGCGATTAACGTATCGACCAGCAGATCCGGGAAGCCCGCACGGGGCACGAACAGGCGCTGTTCACCATTAGGCGACTGCAGCATGGTGATCAGACGCGGATCAAGACGGAAGAAACCAAAATCGCGCCCGGTTTCAACGTTTTTAATCTCGCTGAGTTCATCTTTGCTAAAGGTCATACGGGCATGAATCTGCCCCTCTTTGCTGTCCGGGAAATCAAATGGACGGCGCAACAGTTCGATAGTGTTGCCCTTAACCGAGAACTCACCCGGGCGCGTAATACGTGAAACTTCACGGTATTGCGTGCCTTCAAGCAGGGCGACCATTTCGCTTTTGTTGTAGGCCATGCCGGGTTCAAGGCTGACCATACGACCATATACGGTTGCGGGCAGTTGCCACACTTTACCGTCAATGCGGCTGCGAATTTCCGAGTCGAGGTATACGCCCCACGCGGCCATTACCACCACAAATACCAGGAACAGCTTAATTAACCATCCCAGCCAACGGCGTTTGCCGCGCGGCGGTTTTCCACCTTTACCTTTACGTGGCACCGGCGCTTCCTCCTCGTAGTCATCATCAAAATCGTCCTGAGCAACATCGTCATCGATGTCTCTGCGCCGCCCACGGCGGGCGCTGCTGCGCGGAGGCAGCGCTTTTCCTTTGCGCCCAATAGGTTCGCGATCGTTCCCAGACATTCGTTTTATTCTCCAGGCATAGCTTACGGCTGCGCCGCTACTCTAACTGCTTTCTTCACTGTCGCATGGCAGAACCCTCTGAATTAATCAGAGGTTCCACCCTGTGACGTCTTCTTTTTTGTCCGTCTTGTCGGCAAGGCGGAAGCCGGATCGTCAGGCCAGGGATGTTTGGGATAACGCCCTTTCATCTCTTTTTGCACGTCCTTATAGGCACCACGCCAGAAAGCGGCGAGGTCACGGGTAATCTGCAAGGGCCGCTGGGCGGGCGATAACAGCTCCAGTACCAGTGGAATGCGCCCTTCTGCCACGCTTGGGTTGCTGGCTTCGCCGAACATTTCCTGGATGCGCACCGCCAATGCAGGCGGTTTATCTGCATCATAGCGAACAGGCAGCCGACTTCCGGTGGGCACAGTGTAATGAGTTGGCAGCACAGTATCCAGCCGCTGACGTTGTGACCATGTGAGCAAATGTAAGAGCGCGCTGACCAGATTCACCGCCTGTAAACTTTTCAGATCACGCACCGTGGTCATCTGGGGCAGAAGCCAGTGTTCAAGCGTCTCGATCAGGCTGGCGTCGTCAACCTCAGGCCAGTGTTCCTCTGGCAACCACTGTGCCGCACACTGGATGCGCAGACGCAACTGTTCTGCCTCCGGCGTCCAGCCCAACACCGATAGCCCTTTTTTGCCAATCCAGCGTAGCATTGCCGCCTGCAAGACTTTTGCGTCGGGACGGGCTAGCGGCTGGGTTTTCAGTATCAGTTCGCCAATCTGCTCGCGGCGCAACGTGCGTAACGTGCCCTTCTCCTCATCCCATTCCACCTCGGTGCGCTGTTCAATCAGCTGCGGACAGCGCTGCGTCAGTGCCTCGATATCAACGGGAATCGCCATCAGGATACGCGCGTCGGGCGCGCTGCTGCCCTGTAACAAGGTGGGGGCAATTAACCATTCATAACGCGTCAGCGCCTGCTGTTCGTCCAGCATCGCACCCAGGCCGTTAGCTAACTGATAGCGGCCGCTGTTATCACGGCGACGTGCCAGACGGTCGCTGAAGCCGGCGGTCAGCAGGGCGGCAAAATGGTCTTCGTCTACCCGACCGCCCTTTACGCCGATGCGTTTTTGCCAGTGCTGTGCGCGGCGCTGCCATTGTGGCAATGGACGATAAAGCGCATCACGCAGATCGGCTCCGGCACTGCGAGGCGGATCTTCCAGAACCGCCACCAGCAAGGCCGCGCTGGCAACGGCGTCAGGGTCACTGCCTGCTGCACATAAAATAGCGCTGAGCCGGGCGTCGCTGCCCAGCTGCGCCATGCGTCGTCCCTGGGCATTGAGGTGGCCCTGCTCGTCCAGAGCCCCAAGCCGCAACAGCTGCTGCTGCGCCGCACGCAGGTGCTTTTCTGGGGGCAAATCTATCCACTGCAATTGTTCGATACGGGTACAGCCCCACTGCAGCAACTCCAGCCACAACGACGCGAGATCGCTGTGCAAAATTTCTGCTTCGCTTTGCGCGGGCGCGCGTGAGGCCTGTTCCTGTGGTGTCAGATGCAGACAAATACCGGGCATGACACGTCCGGCTCGTCCGGCTCGCTGGGTCATGGACGCCTGACTGATGCGCTGAGTCTGCAAGCGCGTAACGCCGCTGCGAGCGTCAAACTGGGCTTTTCGCTCCAGGGCGCTGTCCACGACCAGCCGAATGCCTTCAATGGTTAAGCTGGTTTCGGCAATGTTGGTCGCCAGCACCACTTTGCGGCGTCCGCTGGCGGCAGGCAGGATGGCCCGTTGCTGGGCCGCAAGAGGAAGTGCACCATACAGCGGCGTTAAATCCACGTCATCGTCAACACGCGTCTCCAGTTCCCGTTTTACCCGCTCAATTTCGGCGATGCCGGGCAGGAACAGGAGCAGCGAGCCCGTTTCGTCGCGCAGTAACTGTGCGACTTCACGCGCGACCGCATCGTCAAAACGCGAGGTCTGGCTCAGCGCCGTATAGCGCCGTTCAACCGGATAGCTGCGCCCTTCAGAGGTAATCAAAGGAGCGTCCGGCAACAGTGCCGCCAGCCGCGCATTATCAAGCGTCGCCGACATCAGCAGGATTTTTAGATCTTCACGTAACCCCTGTTGCACATCCAGTAGCAGCGCCAGCGCCAGATCGGCCTGCAGGCTCCGCTCATGAAATTCATCCAGGATAACCAGCGACACGCCCTCCAGCATCGCATCCTGTTGCAGCATTCGGGTCAGAATGCCTTCGGTCACCACTTCAAGCCGGGTCATTGGCCCTGTGCAGTTTTCGCCGCGCATACGGTAGCCCACCGTCACGCCCGGTTGTTCACCCAACTGCTCGGCCAGGCGTTGCGCCACGTTGCGCGCGGCTAAACGGCGCGGCTCCAGCATAATAATGCGTCCCGGCAAGGCCTTGTGCTGTAAAAGCTGAAGTGGCAGCCAGGTGGATTTACCTGCGCCCGTGGGCGCGGCCAGCAGGATGTTTGAGGCATCATTAAGCGCACTCAGAAGGTCAGGCAACACCGCGCTGACGGGTAAATCACTCACCGCAAACTCCGCGAATGGCTATGTTAAGATGGCGCGCATTGTAGCACTCATCCGTGAGGATTGCCGGAGACCGCCATGGCGTTACAACGCTTATTTTTTGCTATTACCCCGCCTGACACGCTGCAGCAGCAACTGGTGAACTGGCGGGCACAAACCTTTCATGCGGAGGCGGGCCGCCCCATTGCGGCGGCGAACCTTCACCTGACGCTGGCTTTTCTGGGCGATGTGTCGGCTGGAACGTCACAACAGTTGCAGGCCCTGGCGTCACGTATAAACCAGCCAGCATTTGACGTTGCGTTAGACGATGCAGGTCACTGGCCGCGCCCCGGCGTCGTGTGGCTGGGTTGCCAGCGCCCCCCGCGCGGCTTGTTACAGCTGGCAAGCCTGCTGCGCGCTCAGGCCGCGCGACATGGCTGCGAACAACCGGCTCAGCCCTTTCATCCCCACGTCAGCCTGTTGCGTGCGGCGACCCAGCCTGTCGCCCTGCCGCCACGTGGCTTTCACTGGCAATTTACGGTCAGTCAGTTTTCCCTTTTTGCCTCAGAGTACGCGCAAGGCCGGACACGCTACCGCACGCTGGCCAGTTGGCCGTTACTCTCTTAATCAGGAGCCTTATGCTTTTTTCTCCCGCTCTTAAACCCGCGCGTCTTATTACTCGCTATAAGCGTTTTCTGGCCGATGTTGTGACGCCCGAAGGCGAAACGCTGACGATACATTGCGCGAATACCGGCGCAATGACCGGCTGTGCCACGCCGGGCGATACCGTGTGGTACTCCACGTCAGACAGCCTGACGCGCAAATACCCGCACAGTTGGGAAATGACCGAGACGCAGCAAGGCCACTGGATCTGTGTCAATACGCTGCGCGCCAATCAACTGGTGCGTGAAGCGCTGGACGAAAACCGACTTTTACCGCTGACCGGCTACGCGAAATGTCAGGCGGAAGTTAAATACGGCAGTGAAAAAAGCCGAATTGATTTCCTGCTCAAAGCAGAGGAGCGACCTGAGTGCTATATTGAGGTGAAATCCGTAACGCTTTTACAGGAAGGTAAAGGCTATTTTCCGGATGCGGTGACGATTCGAGGGCAGAAACACCTGCGTGAGCTGAGTAAGGCTGCCGCAGAAGGTCATCGGGCCGTTTTGTTGTTTGCCGTTCTGCACTCGGGGATTGAGGACGTTTCCCCGGCGCGTCACATTGATGCTGCTTACGCAGAACAACTGGTACAGGCGCAGCTGAGTGGCGTGGAGATTTTGGCTTACCGGGCAGAACTGTCATCAGCAGGAATGTTTCTGACGACCGCCATTGACGTAACATTGTAATATCATTGGCATCGTTCTGTGATATGACTATCTTCTGTCAGGGGCTAACTACGCTGTTCCTCACAGGCTTGTCAAGATGCGATCAGGAATAATTGCCAACCTTGACTGCTTCTGTTATTTATAGCGGCCTGTTTTTTCCCCGTTGGGGGATCGATGTACCCAAGAGAGGGTCATCATTAAGGTTAGCGTGTATGCGCTTACCGATGGCAATCAAAGGGTATAGTGCGTGTTATCCAGGAGAGAAACAACATGCAAGAAGGGCAAAACCGTAAAACATCGTCCCTGAGTATTCTCGCCATCGCTGGGGTGGAGCCTTATCAGGAGAAGCCAGGCGAAGAGTATATGAATGACGCGCAACTGGACCATTTTCGCAAGATTCTGGAAGCCTGGCGCAATCAATTGCGGGACGAAGTCGATCGCACCGTTACACACATGCAGGATGAAGCTGCAAACTTCCCGGACCCGGTTGACCGTGCCGCTCAGGAAGAAGAGTTCAGCCTGGAACTGCGTAACCGCGACCGCGAGCGTAAGTTAATTAAGAAGATCGAAAAAACGCTGAAGAAAGTCGAAGACGACGACTTCGGCTATTGCGATTCCTGTGGCGTCGAGATCGGTATCCGCCGTCTTGAAGCGCGTCCTACTGCCGATCTGTGCATCGACTGTAAGACACTGGCAGAAATTCGTGAGAAGCAAATGGCGGGCTAATGTTGCCGTCTGACTGCAGCCACACGGCGGGAAAAGGCCATCTTTTTCCGCCGTCTGGTTCATAATCCCTATGTCATTCTCATCCTGCGTTGGGCGCTTTGCGCCATCCCCTTCCGGTGAACTCCATTTCGGCTCCCTGATTGCTGCGTTAGGCAGTTACCTCAGCGCTCGCGCACAGCATGGTCGCTGGCTGGTGCGTATTGAAGATATCGATCCGCCTCGTGAAGTCGCGGGTGCCGCCACGCGGATTCTGCAACAGCTCGAGCATTACGGCCTGAACTGGGATGGTGAGGTGATGTGGCAGTCGCAGCGGCATGACGCCTATCGTGACGCACTACAGTGGTTGAGAACGCAGCGTCAAAGTTATTTCTGCACCTGTTCGCGAAGCCGCATTCAGCAAACTGGCGGCTTTTACGATGGTCACTGTCGGGACCGGCAACATGGCCCCGATAAGGCAGCCCTGCGCCTGCGCCAGCATGCACCTGTCTATCGTTTTCAGGATCGGCTCAGGGGCGAGGTCGTCGCCGACAGGCGACTGGCTGAAGAAGATTTTATTATTCATCGTCGTGATGGGCTGTTTGCTTACAATCTGGCGGTGGTCGTGGACGATCATCATCAGGGCATCACAGAAATTGTGCGTGGGGCTGATTTAATTGAGCCAACGGTACGGCAGATTGCGCTTTATCAGCAATTCGGCTGGATGCCGCCGGACTATCTGCATTTGCCCCTGGCGATCACCGCTGATGGTCACAAACTTTCTAAACAAAATCATGCGCCCGCGCTGCCTGATGGGGATACACGTCCCTGCCTGGTACAGGCTTTACGCTTTCTGGGGCAGCCGGTTGGCGAAGGTTGGAAGGACAAAACGCAGGAGAAACTGCTGTCTGAGGCTGTGAAGCAGTGGAATATCGCTTTGATACCTCATGATAACGCCCTGATAACGGATGCATAGACAACAGCATTCTCAAATGATTCACAACAGGCTATGATTAGCCGCTGATTTTACCTACACCCTAATTGTCACTGTCGAGGTGTCCCATTTTTACCCGAGTAGCTAATTTTTGCCGGAAAGTCCTGAAGCGTGATGACGAGGAAGCACCAGCAGAGGTTGAACCTGAGAGTCATATGACCATCATTCCTCGTGAAAGCCACACCATCTCACGTAAAGACATCAGCGAAAATGCCCTCAAGGTGCTATATCGCCTGAATAAAGCCGGTTATGAAGCCTATCTTGTTGGCGGTGGCGTACGCGATTTGCTGCTGGGGCAGAAGCCGAAAGACTTCGACGTGACCACAAACGCCACGCCGGAGCAGATGCGTAAACTGTTCCGCAACTGCCGTCTGGTTGGTCGTCGTTTCCGTCTGGCGCACGTGATGTTTGGCCCGGAAGTGATCGAAGTGGCAACGTTCCGCGGTCATCATCAGATTGAAGAGACCACCGACGATCAGAACAACTCTCAGCGTGCCCAGAGCGGTATGCTGCTGCGCGACAACATTTTTGGCAACATCGAAGATGATGCCCAGCGTCGCGATCTGACCATCAACAGCCTCTATTACAGCGTGGCCGATTTTTCGGTGCGCGACTATGTTGGTGGGCTGAACGATCTGCAACAAGGCATCATTCGCCTGATTGGCGACCCGGAAACCCGTTATCGCGAAGATCCGGTGCGGATGCTGCGTGTCGCGCGTTTCGCTGCCAAACTGAATATGCGCATTGCGCCTGAAACGGCCGAGCCGATTCCACGCCTGGCGTCGTTGCTACGTGACGTGCCCGCCGCGCGCCTGTTTGAAGAGTCGCTAAAGCTGCTGCAGGCCGGCTATGGCTACAGTACCTGGCTTAAACTGTGTGAATACCAGTTATTTCAGCCGCTGTTCCCGACGCTGGCGCGTAACTTTACCGAGAACGGCGACAGCCACATGGAACGCATGCTGGCGCAGGTGCTGAAGAACACCGATAACCGGATTCAGAATGATATGCGGGTTAATCCGGCGTTTCTGTTTGCCGCGATGTTCTGGTATCCCCAGCTTGAAGCCGCGGAACGCATTGCGCAGGAAAGTGGCCTGACCTATTACGATGCCTTTGCCCTGGCAATGAACGATACGCTGGATGAAGCCTGCCGTGCGCTGGCGATCCCTAAACGCATCACATCGTTAATTCGTGATATCTGGCAGTTGCAGTTACGCATGTCTCGTCGCCATGGTAAGCGAGCCTGGAAGCTGATGGAGCATCCGAAGTTCCGCGCCGCTTACGACCTGCTTTCTTTGCGGGCTGAGGTAGAAAATAACCCGGAACTGCTGCGTCTGAGTAAGTGGTGGGGCGAGTTCCAGGTGGCCGCGCCGCCACAGCAGAAGACCATGCTGAATACGCTGGGAGACGATCCGGCACCACGCAGCCGCACGCGCCGCCCACGTCGCCGTTCAACGGCTCCGCGTCGTGATAACAATAGCGCGTCATGACACGTGTGTATCTGGCACTAGGCAGTAACCTTGCCGATCCGCTGCATCAGATTGATGCAGCGCTGTCAGCGCTGGATGCACTCCCTGATACACAGCGCGTGGCGACCTCCGCTTTTTACCGGACGCCGCCCTATGGCCCACCGGACCAGCCCGATTATCTCAATGCGGCCGTCGCTCTCGATACCGCGTTGTCTGCCGAGGCGCTGCTGGACCAGACGCAGCGCATTGAGCAGGAACACGGTCGCGTTCGCAAGGCCGAGCGCTGGGGACCACGCACGCTGGATATTGATATCATGTTGTTTGGTACAGCCAGCCTCAACAGCGACCGTCTCACCGTGCCGCATTATGATTTGCTTAATCGCGCATTTATGCTGGTTCCGTTGCTGGAGATTGCCCCCGATCTGAGCCTGCCAGACGGTCGGTCGCTCAAACCAATCCTGGCCCAGTTGGACCGTTCCAGCATCCGACCATGGCACAGCTAAGCACCTAATCACACTTCATGGATTCCGCTCTGCAACACTATCCAGTAAAATGCGCCAATCTGAATTTCTGAGTTGAGAGCACCATGAAACCCACCACCATTTCTCACCTGCGTCAGTGGAAAGAAAGCGGCAAAAAATTCGCCACCCTGACCGCCTACGAGTTTAGTTTTGCCCGACTGTTTGCCGATGAAGGCATTCAGGTCCTGCTGGTGGGCGATTCACTTGGAATGACCGTGCAAGGCCATGACTCAACGTTGCCCGTTACGGTAAATGACATTGCCTACCATACCGCTGCAGTGCGCCGTGGCGCGCCTCAGTCGCTTTTGCTGGCTGACCTGCCCTTTATGAGTTATGCCACGCCTCAGCAAACCTTTGATAACGCGGCGCAGTTGATGCGCGCCGGTGCCAATATGGTGAAACTGGAAGGCGGCGCATGGCTGGCGGAGAGCGTACGAATGCTGACGGAGCGCGCCGTTCCGGTTTGCGGGCATCTGGGATTAACGCCGCAGTCCGTGAATATTTTTGGTGGCTATAAAGTGCAGGGCCGCGATGAAGCGGGCGCAGAGCAGCTTCTGGCTGATGCCCTGGCCCTGGAGGCGGCGGGTGCACAGCTGCTTGTGCTGGAGTGCGTCCCTGTTGCGCTGGCACAGCGCGTGACCCAGGCACTGGCGATTCCGGTTATTGGTATCGGCGCAGGAAATGTCACTGACGGTCAGATACTGGTCATGCATGACGCCCTGGGCATCACTGGCGGACATGTTCCCAAATTTGCTAAAAATTTCCTGGCGGAGACGGGCGATATTCGGGCGGCCATTCGCCAATATATTGCCGAAGTTGAAGCAGGACGCTACCCCGCCGTGGAACACAGTTTCCAGTAATTCAGGAGAATTGCCGTGCTGATCATCGAAACTCTGCCCATGTTACGCCGCGACGTTCGTCGCTGGCGCGAGCAAGGTAAACGCATCGCGTTGGTGCCGACTATGGGCAATCTGCACGAAGGACATTTGACGCTGGTCGACGAGGCACGTGAACGGGGTGATATCGTGATCGTGTCCATATTCGTTAACCCCATGCAGTTTGATCGTCCTGACGATTTGGCCCGCTATCCGCGCACGCTTCAGGAGGATTGCGAAAAGCTGAACCGCCATGCGGTCGATGTGGTGTTTGCCCCCTCACCTGCAGAGGTTTATCCTCAGGGATTGGCCAATCAGACGTTTGTGGACGTCCCGGTGTTGTCATCGCTGCTGGAAGGCGCGAGTCGTCCCGGCCATTTTCGCGGCGTCGCGACCATCGTCAGTAAATTATTCAATCTGGTTCAGCCCGATATTGCCTGCTTCGGTGAGAAAGATTTTCAGCAGTTAGCCATCATTCGTAAAATGGTGGCGGATATGGGTTTCGACATTGAGATTATTGGTGTGCCCACGGTGCGCGCCAAAGACGGTCTGGCACTCAGTTCACGCAATGGTTATCTCACTGACGATGAACGCAAGTTGGCCCCCGCGCTGAGCCAGGTGATGAATGAGATGGCAGCCCGACTGGCTAATGGCGAGCGGCAGATTGACGATATTATTGATGCCGCGAATCTGTCGCTGCAGGAAAAAGGCTTTCGCCCGGACGGTCTGGCAATCTGTGATGCAGAAACGCTACAGCCTCTGACGGTGGACAGTCAGCGTGCCGTGGTTTTAATGGCGGCCTGGCTGGGGAACGCACGGCTGATCGATAATCAACAGGTCGACCTCACGCAGTAAAGGCTGCGGGTTGCAGGTCGTATTTTTGGCTGTTTAACAAGGTTTCTGACTATGATTCGCACGGTTTTACAAGGCAAATTGCATCGCGTGAAAGTGACGCAGGCGGACCTGAACTATGAAGGCTCCTGCGCCATCGATCAGGATTTCCTTGATGCTTCTGGCATCCTGCAATATGAAGCCATTGATATTTATAATGTTACCAACGGTCAGCGTTTCTCCACCTATGCCATCGCGGCCGAACGTGGCTCGAAAATCATTTCGGTAAACGGTGCAGCGGCTCGCTGTGCCTGCGAAGGCGATATCCTGATTATTTGCTCCTATGTGCAGGTCGATGATGCACAAGCCCGCCAGTGGCAGCCCAACGTGGCCTACTTTGAAGGGGATAATCAGATGAAGCGCCTCGCAAAAGCGCTGCCGGTACAGCTGGCATAGGTCAGTTGTGACTAGTCCTGGCATAGGTTGACACTTTTTTATCTTTTAAAACGCCTGATGTACCTCATCAGGCGTTTTATATTTTAATGACAGATGAGGACGCTGGCTGTTATAGATCCTGACTGACTCACTGACCATCCTGCCTGCCTGCACCACGTCTGCCGGACGCGTAATCAGTAATTCATTTTTCAGTATGCCGTTAACCCTTTCTGCCAGCGCATTCTGATAGCAGTCGTAGCCGTCCGTCATTGAACAGACAAGACCGTGTTTTTTATGCACTGACTGATACATTGCCGAACAGTACTGAAGTCCGCGATCTGAGTGGTGGATCAGGCGGCCCTTTCCCTGCCGCTCCCTCAGTGCCATTTGCAGCGCCTTAATAACGTGTTCCGTATGCAGACTTTCATGAACATGATACCCCACGATTTTTCGTGAGAAAGCGTCCGTTACCAGACTGATGTAGGCCATACCTGTCCTTACCGGAAGCCAGGTGATGTCGGCAACCCATACCTGCTCCGGACCGGAGATTACCGTCTGCTCCGGCCCCGCTTTCAGCAGATTCGGATGCCTGTAAAAATGATGACGGCTGTTCGTTGTTTTATGATAAGCCCTTGCCGGATGAACCAGTAACCGGGCTTCCCGCAGCACAGCGAACAGACTGTCCCGCCCGATATGCAATGCGGCATCTTCCCGCTCGTTAAGAATATGCTGCAGTTTCCGGGTACCCAGGCGGGGCTGCTGTAACCTGATAAGTCTGACTTCCTCAGTAATGCGGTGTGCCTTTTCAGACCTGAGCATTTCACGCCGGCATCCCTGATACCAGGCCTGACGGCTTATCTTTAAATACCGGCAGACCCTGACGACAGTCAGTTTCAGGGATTGTGTCTGTGCTTTCGCGATAAGGACGCTAACTGCTTCTTTGTGAGTGTGGCACCGAATTCGGTGTTCATCACCTTCACGACAGCTTCAAAAAACTGCGCTTTAACTTCGGATTCAGCCAGTTGCTGCTCAAGCTCTTTGATTCGCTGTTCAGGTGTGAGGGGAAGAGATTTTGTCATGTTTCCTCCACGGGTGGTGCGCTGCCGGGATGACTGCCAGTCCAGATGACCGTATTTACGTAACCACATGAGCACGGTGGAACATCCCTGGATGCCGTAGCGTTCCTGAGCCTGGCGGTAAGTCATCTCGCCTTTTTCAACCTGCTCCACGACTGCCAGCTTAAAGGACAGAGAGTAATCCCGCTGAGTGCGTTTAACATACTGTTTCATCACATTCTCCTCAAAACCAGTGGAAAATGTGTCAACGCTATTCAGGACGGGACATTGGCATAAAAAAAGCAGCGATATCGCTGCTTTTTTTTGCCCGTTACTGCATCAGGTGCGCAATCCACGCCCGCGCTGGATCAGGAAGTACACCGCGATATAGAACACCACGATAAAGGCAATCAGAACCGATAAGGTCAGGGCCAGTGGCACGTCGTGGATACCGAGAAAGCCAAAGCGGAAGCCGCTTATCATGTACACCACCGGGTTCAGCTTTGAAATCGCCTGCCACACTGGCGGTAACAACGTCAGCGAATAGAATACGCCGCCCAGGTAGGTTAATGGTGTCAGCACAAAGGTGGGAATCAGGCTGATATCGTCAAAGGTGCGGGCAAACACCGCATTGATCAGGCCCGCCAGCGAAAACAGCACGGCAGTGAGCAGCAGCGTGATGGCAACCATCATCCAGGAGTGCACATGGAACGGCACGAAAAACAGCGAGACGGCCGTGACCAGCACACCAACACAAACCCCGCGTGCCACACCGCCACCGACGTAGCCCGCAATAATGATGTGCGTCGGCACCGGTGCCACCAGCAGCTCTTCGATATTGCGCTGAAATTTGGCGCTAAAGAACGAGGAAGCCACGTTGGCATAGGCGTTGGTGATCACCGACATCATGATCAATCCAGGCACAATAAACTGCATGTAGCTGAACCCATTCATATCGCCGATGCGCGCACCGATAAGGTTACCGAAGATAATAAAATAAAGCGTCATGGTGATGACGGGCGGCACCAACGTCTGAATCCAGATACGGGCGAAACGGTTCACCTCCCTGGCCCAGATGCTCTTTAACGCCACCCAGTACAAATGTGTCATGCTTTAGCTCCTGTTTTTCCTTGCGTCAGGCCGACGAACAGCTCTTCCAGACGATTCGCTTTGTTGCGCATACTCAGTACCTGTACGCCCTGGGCGCTGAGCTGGCTAAATACACTGTTCAGCCCCTGTTCGCGTAGCACTTCCACTTCCAGCGTCGAGGTATCAACCAGCCGGTACTGGAAACCTTCCAGCGACGGCAACGGACTGCGCGGGGCCAGATCCAGGATGAACGTTTCTGATTTCAGCTTTGAAAGCAGAGATTTCATTGAGGTGTTTTCCACCAGCTCACCATTTTGAATAATGCCGATGTTGCGGCACAGCATTTCGGCCTCTTCAAGATAGTGAGTGGTCAGGATAATGGTGGTGCCCTGGGCATTGAGATCTTTCAGAAACACCCACATTGAGCGGCGCAGTTCAATATCAACCCCGGCAGTGGGTTCATCCAGAATCAGCAATTTAGGCGAATGCATCAGGGCACGGGCGATCATCAGGCGACGTTTCATCCCGCCGGACAGCATCCGCGCCCGCTCATTGCGTTTTTCCCACAGGTCGAGCTGTTTCAGATGCTTTTCCGCACGCTGAAGCGCTTCACGGCGCTCAACGCCATAGTAACCGGCCTGATTCACCACGATCTGCATGACCGTCTCAAACGGGTTGAAGTTAAACTCCTGTGGGACAAGGCCCAACTGGCGTTTGGCATTGACCACGTCTTTTTCCAGATCGTAGCCGAAGACGCGTACGCTTCCCTCAGACTTATTCACCAGCGAACTGATAATGCCGATAGTGGTTGATTTACCCGCGCCGTTAGGTCCCAGTAGTGCATAAAAATCACCGGCTTCGACGTTGAGATCGATGCCCTTGAGCGCCTGTACGCCGCCGGGATAGGTCTTGGTCAGCCGGGAAAGTTCCAGTGCATAGGTCATTCTGAATACATACCCTGTTTTGTGGCATTGTAATGCCGTTTGAATTTAGGAAGCCTTCGCCTATAGTACGCGCACGCAAATGCGCAGTAACAGGTTGCTTAACGCCATGACAGATATTGATACCCTGATCAGTAATAACCGCGAATGGTCCACATTACTGGTCAAAGAAGATCCCGGCTTTTTTGAGCGACTGGCTCAGGCGCAAAAACCGCGTTTCCTTTGGATTGGCTGTTCAGACAGCCGCGTACCCGCCGAACGTCTCACCGGCCTTGAACCCGGCGAACTGTTTGTTCATCGCAACGTTGCCAACCTGGTGGTTCATACCGACCTTAACTGCCTTTCTGTCGTGCAATACGCCGTTGAAGTGCTGGAAGTTGAACACATCATCGTGTGCGGCCACTATGGTTGCGGCGGTGTGCAGGCCGCAATGGATAATCCAGAGCTCGGTCTTATTGATAACTGGCTGCTGCACATTCGCGATCTCTGGTACAAGCATAGCGTGTTGCTGGGAGAACTCCCGCCGGATAAACGCCTGGATAAACTCTGCGAAATCAACGTCGTTGAGCAGGTTTATAATCTGGGGCATTCCACTATTCTGCAATCCGCCTGGAAGCGCGGACGCAAAGTTTCGCTGCATGGCTGGGTTTACGGTATCCAGGATGGCTGCCTGCGTAACCTTGATGTTACGGCAAGCAGCCGGGAAAACCTTGAGCAACGCTATCGTCACGGCATGGCCAATCTGTTGGTTAAGGGCGATTTTTAGCGCCAGTAACCGCTGTGCGCGACAAGCCTACACGAAATGAAGGGCGCGGGCCTTGGAAGAATGTGCGGTAAACGGCATTCAGTCTTCGAGCGGCACCACTTTGCCAATGTAAGGCAGATGGCGATAATGCTGCGCATAGTCAATGCCAAAGCCCACGACAAACTCGTCAGGAATGGAAAAGCCCACGTATTCAACCTTGACGTCGACTTCACGGCGTTCAGGCTTGTCCAGCAGGGTACAAATCGCCAGTGATTTTGGCTCACGCAGGCGCAGGATCTCGCGCACTTTGGAAAGCGTGTTACCGGAGTCGATGATGTCTTCGACGATTAATACGTCTTTACCCCGAATATCTTCATCCAGATCTTTGAGGATTTTAACATCCCGGGTCGTGGACATACCGCTGCCGTAACTGGATGCGGTCATAAAATCCACTTCGTGTGGCACGTCAATGACGCGGCATAAATCAGCCATAAACATGAACGAGCCACGAAGTAGCCCCACCAGCACCATATCACTGCCGCTGTCGCGGTAATGGGCGGTAATCTCTTTGCCCAGTTCAGCAATGCGCGCGGCGATTGCCTCTTCAGGGATCATTACGTCAACAGTATGTTTCATTGCCTTCTGCCTGGTAGCTCACAAAGCCACGCAGTTTATCATAGTAGAACTGAGTACTGACGCCGCACGGAAATAGCAAACGTTTACGTGCGGTAAAATTCTTCACCTGCGTTCAGGCTGTTGCATCATCAGCATTACCTTAGAACAATACGGCATTTAGCAGCATTAATTACTGCATGATACGATTTTAACAACATATCGTTATGCGGTTAGCGACCTTATTGGGAGATCTCCATGGCCTTACCCTCAAGTAAGAAAACGCACGTTGGCGATCGTCAACTGCATCCTGAAACGCAGATGCTGAATTATGGCTACGATCCTCGCCTGTCTGAGGGGGCGGTTAAGCCGCCGGTGTTTCTTACCTCAACCTTTGTTTTTGACAGCGCAGAAGAAGGCCGCGACTTTTTCGATTACGTTTCAGGCCGCCGTCAGCCGCCAGAAGGCAAAAGCGGCGGACTGGTCTATTCCCGCTTTAATCATCCTAACAGTGAGATCGTTGAAGACAGGCTGGCAATCTATGAACAGGCAGAAAGCTGTGCCTTGTTCGCCTCCGGTATGGCAGCCATTTCGACAACGCTGTTAACCTTTGCAAGGCCCGGTGACGTCATTTTGCATTCTCAGCCGCTGTATGGTGGTACGGAAACGCTGCTGAGTAAGACACTGCAAAATCTGAACATCAACGCGGTTGGCTTTAGTGACGGGCACGATGAGGCCAAAGTGCGCGATGCGGCACATAGCGCGATGGCGCTGGGACGTGTTGCGCTGATTCTGGTGGAAACACCGGCTAACCCGACTAACAGCCTGGTCAATATTGCCCTGATGGCACGCATCGCCGACGACATTGCGCGGCAACAGGGTTCACGTCCGGTGGTCGCCTGTGATAACACGCTGCTGGGCCCGATTTTTCAGCAGCCTTTGACGCTGGGTGCAGACCTCTCGCTTTATTCTCTGACCAAATACGTGGGCGGGCACTCCGATCTCATCGCTGGCGCGGTGATGGGTAACAAAACACTGATGACGCAAATTCGTGCCCTGCGTAGCGCGATTGGCACACAGTTGGACCCGCACTCAAGCTGGATGATTGGCCGTTCGCTGGAAACGCTGTCGTTGCGCATGGAGAAAGCGTTTCACAATGCCGAAGCCGTCGCCGCCTTTTTGCGCCCTCATCCCAAAGTCGCAGCGCTGCACTGGTTACCCTACCTGGATGCAGAAAGCCCTGCAGGCAGAACGTATCGTGAACAGTGCAGCGGCGCCGGATCAACGTTCTCTTTTGACATTGTTGGCGGACAGCCCGCGGCGTTTCGCTTTCTCAATGCGCTTTCACTGTTTAAACAGGCCGTCAGCCTGGGCGGCACCGAATCGCTTGCCAGCCATCCCGGCACCACCACCCATTCTGGCGTGCCTGATGCAGTGCGTCAGCGGATTGGCATCACCGACGCGACGATACGATTATCTATCGGCATCGAAAACGCCGGCGACCTGGTAGAGGATATCCGGCTGGCCCTTGACCGTGCCTGAGGTCAGGTCACGGTAAAACCCAGCATCATTCCGGTATCTTCATGCTCCAGCAAATGACAATGGGCCATATACGCATGATCGGCGGCGGCAAGGTGGTTGAAACGGACCAGCACTTCGCTGCGCCAGCCGTCGACATTCACCATGTCTTTCCAACCCTGACGATGAGCGGCGGGCGGTTTACCGTTTTCTGAAAGAATGCGGAACTGTGTACCGTGAATATGGAAAGGATGCAGCATGCTGTCGCCTTCGCCGGAAATGGTCCATTTTTCGAGGGTGCCCTGCTTCACGTCAAAGGCTGGCCGGGTCATATCAAACGGCAGGCCGTTGATTTTATTTCCGTTGTGAAAATCATAGGTCGCCGCAGCCTTCTCACCCTGGTCCATATTCTGGTGATCCATCGTCTGCGCATCGCCATCATGTTTCATCCCACTCGCATCGTTGCCCATCGCCATATCATGGTCCGCCCCTTTCCCCATGGCTTTCTCACCATAGCGCGCCATCAGCGCCTGCATCCCCTGTTGATCCAACTGCGGATCCATACTGAGCTGCAGCCAGCGCGTTGTCAGGTTTTCTGTTTTCGGCACGGCCGGCAGCGTCGCTAACTGGTCAGGTAAGGTTGCGCTGGCCATGATCCGCAGCGGCAAGATATTCACCAATGGTAAGGGGTGATCGAAAGGTGCCAGCGTCATGCCCATTTGCGTGACGGGCAGCGTAACGATATCAAAGGCGTTGCCGTCTGAGGTATCGATCATGATCTCAAAGCGTTCACCCGGCAGCAGCGGGAGCGAGTCTAGTTTGACCGGCTCAGACAGCAGTCCGCCGTCGCTGGCGATAACATACAAAGGGCGCTTGTCGCTGGCAGCAATATGCAGAGAACGGGCATTACAGCCGTTAAGCAGCCTCAGACGGAGCCAGCCACGCGGGACGGCATGCTGGGGATACTGCACGCCATTGGTGAGCATCATGTCGCCAAACCAGCCTACCGCCGCGCGCATGACATCCAGTTGGTAATCGATACGCTCGCCCGACGGCGTCAGTTGCTTGTCCTGAAAAATAAGCGGCACATCGTCCGTGCCCCACTGGCTGGGCAGACGGAGCGTGCCTGACGCCTGATCGTCCAGCACGATTAACCCCGCCAGCCCTTGTGCGACCTGATGACCGGTTTTGCCATGCAGATGGGGATGATACCAGCAGGTTGCCGCTGGCTGATCCGGGGTGAACGTAACCTGACGCATCGCGCCCGGCGCAATAATGCCCTGTGGGCCGCCGTCGACCTCGCCGGGGATTTCCAGGCCGTGCCAGTGCAGCGTCGTCGCCTCCCTGAGCCGGTTATGGATGTTAATGGTGGCCGTCGTCCCCTTTTCAGGCGAATAGCCGGCCCCAGCAGGCTGCCGTTGTAGCCCCAGGTGGGCACCGCTTTACCCTGCCATTGCGTGGTGCCCTCCATCGCCGTCAGGCTGTACTGGCCTTTGGCATCCGCCTCCAGCAACGCGGGGATGGGAAGCGGCGGTCGGCTGGCTGCCATGAGCGAGCGGCTCCAGAGCGGTAGCGCACCCGCAGCGCCCAGTGCCGCGCTGAGTTTCAAAAAGTGGCGACGTTGCATAATCAGCATCCTTGTAACGAAATGACCTCAAGCCTAAACCCTGCACTTATGGCAAGGTCAAGCCCTGCCACACAGAATGCCCCGAAAAACGTAAATTGATCGAAAATCTTTACATAACTGTGCTAACGTCTCTAAGACTCCTATCAGATGAGAATAACTATGAAGAAAAGCATCAAGATCCTGCTGCTGGCGGGACTCTTCGGCTTCTCCTCCACCAGCTTTGCCCTGAGCGAATCCGAAGCAGAAGATCTTGCCGATCTCACTGCCGTATTCGTTTATTTAAAAAATGATTGTGGCTACCAGGATTTGCCCGATGCGCAGATTCGTAAGGCGTTGGTGTTTTTTGCCCAGCAGAACCGCTGGGATTTAAGCAATTACAACAACTACAACATGAAGGCACTCGGCGAAGCCAGCTATCGTGATTTAAGCGGTATCGCTATTGCTAACGACAAAAAATGTAAGTCGTTGGCCCGAGACTCTCTCAGCCTGCTTGCCTATGTAAAGTAGCGCGCCAGCCCGCTCTCCCGCCAGACATTTGCCCGTGCAACGACTATCATAGTTAGCTATGATGTCCCGCCGATTTTCAGGGTGATGTCACGAAAGGAGAGCCCCATCATGGCCCAAAATGAGATGTGGTATGAAACACTTCATACCGGCTTTGGCCAGTATTTTACCGTCGATAAGCAGCTTTATCGTGATAAAACGGCCCACCAGGATTTAATCATCTTTGAAAACGCGGCAATGGGTCGCGTCATGGCGCTGGATGGCGTGGTGCAAACCACTGAACGTGATGAGTTTATCTATCACGAAATGATGACGCACGTGCCGTTGCTGGCTCACGGTTCGGCAAAAAGCGTGCTGATCATTGGCGGCGGCGACGGTGCCATGTTGCGCGAAGTGTCCCGACACTCTGCTATCAAAAAAATCACCATGGTCGAGATTGATGCTGGCGTGGTCACCTTTTGCCGCCAGTATTTGCCCAACCACAGTGCCGGGGCTTATGACGACCCGCGGCTGAATCTGGTGATTGATGACGGTGTTAATTTCGTTAATCACACGACTGAAAAGTTCGACGTTATTATCTCTGACTGCACCGATCCTATTGGTCCTGGCGAAAGTCTGTTTACCTCTGAATTTTATGCGGGCTGTAAAAACGCCCTGAATGAAAACGGTATTTTCGTTGCCCAAAACGGCGTGTGCTTCCTGCAGCAGGATGAGGCGGTTAACAGCCATCGCAAACTCAGTCACTATTTTCAGGACGTCAGCTTTTATCAGGCCGCTATCCCGACTTACTACGGCGGCATCATGACCTTTGCCTGGGCAAGCGACAATCCGGCGTTACGCCAGCCCGATCCTGCCATACTGCAAGCGCGTTTTGAGGCCTCTGGCCTGAACTGCCGTTACTATACACCGGCAATCCACACTGGCAGCTTTGCCCTGCCACAATATCTGTTGAATGCACTGGAAGACCCGCGCTGACTGGGCATTTATAAGGGGGTGAGTAAAATTGCAAAAGCTAAAACTACATGGCTTCAATAACCTGACCAAAAGCCTGAGTTTTTGTATCTACGATATTTGCTATGCAAATACTGAAGCTGAACGTGATGGTTATATTGCTTACATTGACGAGCAATACAATGCCAATCGCCTGACAGAAATTCTGACCGAAACCTGTTCGATCATTGGCGCGAATGTTCTCAATATCGCGCGTCAGGATTATGAGCCACAGGGTGCCAGCGTAACCATTCTGGTGAGTGAAGAGCCCATCGATCCCAAAGATATTGATACCTCTGAGCATCCGGGGCCGCTGCCAAATTCTGTGGTCGCGCATCTGGATAAAAGCCATATTTGTGTCCATACCTACCCAGAGAGCCACCCTGAAGGCGGCCTTTGCACCTTCCGTGCTGACATTGAAGTGTCGACCTGCGGCGTGATTTCCCCCCTTAAGGCACTCAATTATCTGATTCACCAGTTGGAGTCAGATATCGTCACTGTGGATTATCGCGTACGGGGTTTTACACGTGACGTGAACGGCGTGAAACATTTTATCGACCATGAGATTAATTCTATCCAGAACTTTATGTCTGAGGACATGAAGGGCATGTACGACATGGTTGATGTTAACGTTTACCAGGAAAATATCTTTCACACCAAGATGTTATTAAAAGAGTTCGATTTAAAACACTATCTTTTCAATACCCGTCCTGAAGATCTTACGCCTCAGGAACACAAGCGTATTACCGACCTGCTGTGGAAAGAAATGCGCGAGATTTATTACGGCAGAAATATTCCGTCAGTGGGATTAAAAACGTACTAATCAACATACCGCTGCAACGCCCCCGTGATTGGGGGCCATTTTCTCCCCTCTTGCCTGACCGTAATGCCTCCTGCCATTCGACTCAAACACGACTTATTTCTCGCCGAAAACCAGGATAGCGCTGTTGTGACGGATTTTTCGTCATTTCACTGCTTTCATCGGGCTATCTGCTGCGGTGTGTACCGCTTCCTGTCGCAGAACCTGTCTTATCTTTTCCTCTGTTTTATCGCGGTGAACCCTGCCACTCTCCGGCATCGCTTACCTTTTCCAGCGATAACGAATGAATTAATACAAACAGACAGGACTAAACACCAAATCTCATCGTTATCTCCGCCAGGAAACATTAATTTATTTAACCTTAAAAACTATCATGCCAATCGTTAAACTGAAGCCTTACGCATGTGCTTCGATCCCAGTCCCGCCTGAAATTCCTTGAACTTCGTCACAGTAAGGACGCGTAAAACATAAGCTTAATTTGTCATTAAAACTAAGCAACATCAGTAGGATTACAAAAATTATGATAAAAAACCTTAATTATCATCAATATAAAAAATAGCCTTTTAAAAACTCAAATAAAACATAAAAATCACTTAATGATCACAACACCCTGTGCTATACATTAGAAAATTTTACGATTTGCAGGTACTTGTTGGTGAGGAGAGTGATATGAGTCACGAATGTTCCGTCCTAAACATAAATGAACTTAACGTTTATGTGGAGTTAACAAAATGCAGCGTTCCTACGCGTAACAGGACCATCCTGATCAATGGTGCGCTGGCAACGTCTTCTTCATTTCGCAACTGGAAACGGTTCCTGGCAGACAAATCCGATGTGATTACCTTCGATTTACCGTTTTCCGGCAAATCGAAGCCTTTCAACGAGCAGGACTGTAATATCGTCACGCTGGATGATGAAGTGGCCATCATCCGGGAAATTATTTCAATCTATAAGCCGAACATTATCGCTTCCGCCTCATGGGGCGGCGCATCCACGCTGAAGCTGTTACATAACGGCGAAGAGGGCCTGGAACACGCCATTATTGCGTCTTACTCTTTCGAATTTAACGATCGTATGCGCACCTACGTTAAGCAGGCAAACCTGTACTCGAAAGAGAAAAAGTTTGTCGATCTTGCCCATTTGATGAATGAGGAAGTGGGTGCGTATTTGCCGAATAAAATGAAATTCTGCAACTTCAGGCACCTGACCACGCTGGATGAGATTGAGTACCGGCAGGGGCGTTTCCACCTGGAGCAAATCTCTAACATTCGCAATCATGACTACAAGCGCATTATCGATAATTCGGCATGTCAGTTTCACTTCATCAATGGCGATCTGGATATTCATACTCCACAGAAAAACATTGAAGAGATATGCGGGGAATCAGATAAAACACGCTTTTATCAAATCAGAGATGCGGGACACTTTTTAGACCTGGAAGGAAAGGTCAGCCGGGAGCGAACCGCCGCCGCCTTTAATACCATTTTTAGTCAAATTGGTGTCTGAAATGAAAGTGATTATTGGCGCTCTGGGCTCGGCAGGTGATGTTTTTCCCTGTATTGAAGTGGGTTCGCTCCTGAAAGAGAAACATCACGATGTTTACCTGCTCGCTAACGACTATTTCAGGTCAGAAGCGGTGTCTCGCGGACTTTCCTTTGTTGCCGTCGGCGATAAAGAAACCTACGTGAACGCAGTACAGGATCGATCCTTATGGGAAAAGAAGCATTCTCTAAAACGGATTTCGTACTATATGGCGGAACAGCAGGAAGCCATGTTCGATGCCATGAGCGCCCTTGCCGACGATGGCTGCATCATCATTCATTCTTTATGGTGCTTTGCGGCGAAAGCCGTAAGCGATAAATATCAGATAAAGAAATACGCAATCAGCCTGACCAATTCAAATTTAAAATTGCAGCCCGGACGACTCATCAACTCGCTGGAAAAAAGCTTTAAGGTAAATTTGAACTGGAAGCTGGCCTTATTTCAACGAGCGCTGGTTTCACCCACGCTTCAGGACACGATAGACAAATTACGCCGCGACAATAACCTGCCCGCTTGTCGTAATATTTATGCCGATTGGGTAAGCAGCGAACAGCATACAATCGTGTTATATGAATCCTGGTTCTATCAAAAAAAGGCGCGCGACGGATTTTATGCGGGCTTTCTGCTTAACAAAAGTCGCGCATCCTCGGATGACGATCGCATTACTGCTTTTATCGACTCGCGCACGGTGGTCTTTTTTACCAGTTGGGCGCTGGCGGAGAAAAAATCGGTTGCCCCGATATTGCAGGATTTAAAGGATGAGGGACTGAAGTGCGTTCTTGTTACGCCAACGGCAAAATCTTTATCGGTAAAAGATGACGTTATGACCGTGCCTCAGTTGAATATTGCGCTGGCAGAAACGTGCTTATTTGCCATTCATCATGGCGGTATTGGTACGACCGCGCAGTTACTCAAAAATGGCGTGCCCCAACTCATCTATCCCCGCGCGTTCGATCAGTTTGAAAACGCCCGTGCCCTGGAGCGGTTGGCCTGTGGACTGAAAGGAAAAGGGATCGGGGAAATCAGAAAAATGGCGGCGCTTTCACGTCAAAAGAAACACAACTGCGACTTTTATGCCGCGCAACTTGTTCAACAAAACAATAAAGGCCAGGAACTGGAACGCTTTCTGACCCGTTAAGCTATCTGGCCATTGCCGCCAACTTGCCAGACATCCGCTTCGATGTCTGGCAAGCGGGAATCAGACCTGAAAAGCCGCCGTTAACACCCGCAGGCTTCTGGCCTGTTCTGTTAAAGACTGTGAGGCAGAAGCCGACTGCTCGACCAACGCAGCGTTACTTTGCGTGACGCTGTCCATCTGGGTGACCGCTACGCTGACCTGGGAAACGCCTTGCATCTGCTCTACCGATGCCAGCGCCAGGCCATCCATATATTGGGCCAGCGACGCGACCTCACTTGCAGCTTTCAGAATACTGTGTGCGGTATTATCCGCAGCCTTAACGCCTTTCTCTACACCATTGACCGCTTCTTCAATCAGGTTACCGATTTCACGTGAGGATGACGCACTGCGTTGTGCCAGCGTGCGCACTTCGGTAGCCACGACGGCAAAACCGCGACCATGCTCGCCTGCCCTTGCTGCTTCAACGGCCGCATTCAGCGCCAGAATATTGGTCTGAAACGCAATGCTCTGAATCACCGCGGTAATCTCTTTGACTTTCGCGGCGCTGACCGAAATGCTGTGCATTGTCTGACTCATTTCATTGACCGCTTTCTCACTGGCGCGGGTCAGCGATTCTGTCTCACGAGCCGAAGAGGCCGTGGATTCAGCCACAGAGGTGTTATTACGAACGGTGGCGGTGATTTGCTCCATACTTGCTGCCGTCTGTTGTAATGCCGCCGCCTGCTCTTCGGTGCGGGAAGACAGCTCGGTATTTCCCTGGGCGATTTCGCTGGCCGCAAGCTCAACCGACGCGGCGGAGTCCTTGATCTGGGAAACCAGCGTACGCAGATGATTTTGCATATTTGCCAACGCCGCCAGCAGCTTGCCGGTTTCATCGTTGCGATCAACGGTGATAACGGAGGTCAGGTCACCTCGGGCAATCGTATCGGCTGTATTCACCGCCAGCGTCAGAGGGCGGGAAATGCTGCGTGAAATAAGCAAGCCCAGAATCAATGAAATGCCCGCCGAAAGAATTAACCCGCCAATCAAGGTCATTCTTGTCTTTGTGCGCTCATTCATCAATTCATCTTCACGTGATTGCAGTAGGGATTTTTCGGTGACAATCATTGACGCAATCACCGCGCGCATCGCATCCATTTGGATTTTTCCTTCACCGCTGGCAAAGATGTCGAAAAAGCTCTGCTGACTCATGCTGCCCTGGTTAAGGCGTTCACGCGCATCAATCACCTTTTGCGCATACGTCTCCAGCCAGTTTCGTTGTCTGCTTTCCAAATCCGCTAAGCGCTTCTGCTGTTCAGGATTATCCTGAACCAGTTGATGAATACTCTCGATATATTGTCTGAAGGCCTGTTTCCCTTCATTAAACGGTGCCAGCATCGGTGTTTTCCCACTGAGCGAAAATCCGCGCACACCGGTTTCCATATTAAGCAGATTTTCGGTCGTTTTGCTCAATCCCTCAACGACTTGATAAGTATGAATATTGAGCTGACTGGCCTGCGTCACCCGACCAAAACCGGCATAAAACAGGCTGCAAACAACAATCATGACGAGCGTAATGGTGCCAAACGCAATATAGAGTCGTGTTCTGATAGATGTATTGCTGAGCATAATTTCTCCGCGAGTGGAAAAAAACAATTAAATTCCATTAATTAACTGAGACTAATGGCAAAACACATTAATAAAGCAGACGTATAAATTTAATGAAAAGCCTGCCCACTCAACCGGAGGCAGAGTGACGCTAACAGACGCGCATTAATGTTCAGTTGATTATTAACGCTGTTTCGGAAATTGCCACTGCGTTACAAATTTAATTTTCAACAACAGTAAAAATCACAAGAAAACTTATCTATCCGGGCTGTAGGGCAGTAAATAAATAAGCAGGCAAACAAAATAAAAAAACCATACAATCAAAAAGATAAAATCGAAACGATAATGAAAATCTTTTCGGATCAGGTCTTGCCGGGAATCGTCGAATTTAATTTGGCTTAAAGGAGGCGCATTATTAATCAATTTTTTGTTACAACCTGACAGTGGCGCATCAGCACACCAGACATATTTTTATAAACCGTTATTTTTAATAAAACACAGCATTGTGGAAGGCATTTAATATTGTCTGTCACCCTGACGTTAATACAAATAAGCCCTACCTTCTGCTCTCTAAAACCGATTTTAGCCTGCACATCGACTGTAAAGTCGCCGAGGTGCAGGTTGATACTCACTGTCTGCGATACAACTCCTCAATATAGTGGAGTGCTTCGCAAAGGGTGTTGTCGGTGCCAAATCCGCCCGCCTTGGTAATGACCGGCAAATCATCAATGTCACTGTTAACAAAGGTGCCGCAAGGAATACAGGGGGCAACCTCGCTCTGAATACGATAACCTTCTGCACCCAGGGCGTTAGCCACGGCAATAGCGATATCGCCGCCGGTGAGGAAAAGGCCGCCTGTGCGGGCACGGTCAAGGATAGCTAAGGTGATTTCGCCGATACGTCGGCTCAGCGTTTCACCTAACACTTCCCGGCTCATATCGTATTGCGCGGTCAGCGCGTCTATCTGGTTGCGATCGTCAACGTTACTGCTGGTCTGCAAAACACAATGCCTGTTCTGCATCAGTATCTGGCAGGCCTGCGTCACAATGTCATGACTCTCGTCTTCAGGTGCCAGAAGCGTTTTTACATCAATCCTGACAACCTCAACACGTCCCTGACGCTGTGCCTGCTCCACCTGACGTCGGGTCATTTCACTCATCGACCCCGCCACCACCAGCACCGGCAAGCTTTGATGCATATTCATGTAACTTTCCGCCGGAAGCGCATTTGCCAGTCCCGCCGCCCCCACTAACAGGGGACGTTTTTTCAGCGCTAAGGCCGCCTGGGCAATCAGATTCAGATCGTTATCACTTTCGGCATCCATGACCACTATGCTGTATTCCTGCCGGGCCACACGTTCAAGCAGAACGTTCAGGTTGCCGCTTCGTACCTCATCCAGCGATATTTCATTCACCGGCAGGCAGGTCTGTAAGCTGATAAGCGTACGAATGCGCGATGAGATAATCGGCGTGCGCGGATCGCTGGCAAACTCCGTCTCCAGTAACGGACGCTGGTGCACCAGACATTCGCCATTGCGCGTTGTCCGGCCTGCCGAAGGTATCGCAGCGGCAACTATCGCCAGCGTAGCACCACTTGCCGCCATGACCGCTGCAATCTCTGCCCCCGGATTCCCCCGAAAGGTTGAGTCGATTTTTTTATAGATCAGCACGTCATTTTGCGTCTGGTCCTGCCTGGCAGAAAGCGCCTGGGTAACGGCCATCGTCGCCTGCTCAGCGCTGAGCGCCCGACTATCTGTATTGATGACGAGTACGTCAGTCCGGCGCGACGGTTTCTGTTGTGGCGTCAGCATCACTTCCGTGCGCGCCCCTTTTTTTGCCAGTTGGACGCCCGTGTCGTTTGCGCCAGTAAAATCGTCGGCGATGACGATCATTTTCATAATGGTTTCTCCGTGGAAGACAGTGATCGTTGCTGATTGCCCTTGGCCACCCATGAGGTCAGCATGGGCGTTAAAATTGCGGTAACAATGACAGAGGTGGCGACCAGCGGCGTCGCTGTGGCGACCACATGTGCCAAAGCGGGATCGGCCTGGGCGATGGCGATGGGCGTGGCAACAGCATTGCCAGCCGTGCTCGACGCCGCTGCGCCGGCAATGCCGCTGCCACCTAACAAACGATCAATCTTAATATTAAAGAAACCGCCGACGAGCGTGGTTAACCCACCCAGTAAAATGCCTGCCAGGCCACCTTTGAGCAACATGGCAAAATCAATACTGGCACCTAAAGCAAAGGCAAAGAAAGGAATTAACAGCGGGCCGCCCTTAGACAGGAAATCACGCATTTGCGGGTCGAGATTACCGAGCAACATGCCCAGCAGCATAGGGATGATCACCACCACCACCGACATCACCGGTATGTTTGCCATGCCTGCCGCGCCCAGGGCAATCATGGTTAATATCGGACCGTCATTAAGGGCGATCACGGGCGTCGCCCCGACTTCATTGTCGCGACCAAACTCACCCGCCAGCGCGGCATAAAGGCCGCCATTGCTGTTGCTCATCGCCGCAATAACAGCGACCGAGGTCAGTCCCCACAACCCATCAGCACCAAAACACTTATCGACAGCAAAGCCCATCGCCACAGCGACAAGAAACTTACTTGCCGTGACACCGACACCTGTCAGCAGGGCTTTTGGCGCAGCGTTGAGAGAGATTCCTGCGCCCATGCAAAACAAAAATGCGCCAATCAGGGCGGGCGCACCGTCTTTAAAAAGGGCACTGGTAACCCCCCCCACCTGTAAGGCTTCTGGGGCCAGCGTGTTAACCACCGCCCCCAGGACCAGGGGCACAACCATCATACCGCCGGGGATTTTTTCAATGGTTGCTTTAATATCCATATCATCACCAGGCTGATTAATTATAATCACGATGATGATATTAAATCATTTAATGAAAAGATGTGGCGTGAGTCGCAGAATAAAATGCAGTTATTTGAGCATAATCAATCAATATAGCAGGAGGAGTGCGGGTAATAAGATGGACTCAGCGATCATGTGTTTTGCATAAACCGTCGCCAGGCGGCAATGACCGCCAGGAAATCTTCCATACCGCAGAAGCACAGGCTTTCCTCGTCGTAGTAATTCATGCCCTCTTCCATTTCATCACCTTCAAAATTCAACGTATTCGCACGGACGATGACCTCTTCGTCGTCCATCCAGAGCGTATATTCACGCCCGGTACGCTGCCACTGGCGCTGGCTGCCTTTAAGCTTCAGGGCTTCTGCTTCCACCTCATCAAGCACGCTGGCGTCATGCTCAACTTCTTCATTGAACCAGTGGCCCAGTGCTTCATGCCCCATCGACATCCGGACTTTTACCTTACCCGTAACGTCCCGTAGAAATTCATACTCCATGATCTTATCTCTTTGTCAGTAACTCGCGCTGTTATACCGCTATTTTGATTGCTGTGCACCTGCTTAGCGCACACATCCTGATTCCTGATAATCGTCTTTTGAAACATAAAAAAAGAGGAACGCCAGGGCGTCCCTCTTCGATGGATCAATAAATGTCAGCTATCAGACGGCAGTCTGGAAAATCACGCCATCTGCTTTGTCAGTGTACTGGCTCAACTGGTCAAAGTTGAGATAGCGATAGGTATCACTGGCTGTTTTATCCACCTGCGCCATAAACTGCTGATACTCGTCCGGCGTGGGTAGCTTACCTAACAGCGATGAGACCGCAGCCAGCTCGGCAGACGCCAGGTAGACGTTTGCTCCTGTTCCCAGACGGTTCGGGAAGTTACGGGTTGAGGTCGATACCACCGTTGCGCCATCGGCGACGCGTGCCTGGTTACCCATGCACAGTGAACAGCCGGGGATCTCGATACGCGCGCCACTCTTACCGAATACGCTGTAGTAGCCTTCTTCCGTCAGCTGTGCCGCATCCATTTTGGTCGGTGGAGCGACCCACAGACGGGTTGGCAGCTGGCCTTTATGGCTGTCCAGCAACTTACCTGCCGCACGGAAGTGACCAATGTTGGTCATGCACGAACCGATAAAGACTTCATCAATCTTTTCGCCCTGAACTTCAGACAGCAGACGCGCGTCATCAGGATCGTTTGGCGCACACAGAATCGGCTCTTTGATCTCAGCCAGATCGATGTCAATCACCGCAGCATATTCTGCATCGGCGTCGGCTTCGAGCAACTGTGGATCGGCCAGCCATTTTTCCATGCCATCAATACGACGCTCAAGCGTACGACGATCGCCGTAGCCTTCTGAGATCATCCATTTCAGCAGAACAATGTTGGACGTCAGATACTCTTTGATCGGCGCCTGATCCAGCTTGATAGTACAGCCTGCAGCGGAGCGCTCAGCAGAGGCATCCGTCAGTTCAAATGCCTGCTCGACTTTGAGATCCGGCAGACCTTCGATTTCAAGGATGCGGCCGGAGAAGATGTTTTTCTTACCTTTCTTCTCAACGGTCAACAGGCCCTGCTTGATGGCATACAGCGGAATGGCGTGAACCAAATCGCGCAGCGTAATGCCTGGCTCCATTTTACCTTTGAAGCGGACCAGCACAGATTCAGGCATATCCAGTGGCATAACGCCGGTAGCCGCCGCGAAGGCAACCAGGCCAGAACCTGCCGGGAACGAAATACCGATAGGGAAGCGCGTGTGGGAATCCCCACCGGTGCCCACGGTATCTGGCAGCAGCATGCGGTTTAACCAGGAGTGAATAACGCCATCACCCGGACGCAGTGAAACACCACCACGGTTCATGATGAAGTCTGGCAGCGTATGGTGAGTGCTTACATCCACAGGCTTAGGATAAGCCGCTGTGTGACAGAAGGACTGCATCACCAGGTCAGCAGAGAAGCCCAGGCACGCCAGGTCTTTGAGCTCATCGCGCGTCATTGGACCGGTGGTATCCTGAGAACCCACCGACGTCATTTTCGGTTCGCAATAGGCACCCGGACGCACGCCATCCACGCCACAAGCACGGCCAACCATTTTCTGTGCAAGTGAGTAGCCACGTGAGCTTTCCGCGACGTCTTTCGCTACGCGGAACACATCGCTGACAGGCAGGCCAAGCGATTCACGCGCTTTGCTGGTCAGGCCACGACCGATGATCAGTGGAATACGGCCGCCGGCACGCACTTCATCAATCAGAACATCTGTTTTCAGTTCAAAGCTTGCCAGCAGATCGCCGGTTTCATGATGACGGACTTCGCCTTTAAACGGATAGATATCAATGACATCACCCATATTCAGGTCGTTAACGTCCACTTCAATTGGCAGCGCGCCGGCGTCTTCCATCGTGTTGAAGAAGATAGGGGCAATTTTGCCGCCTAAGACAACACCACCGCCTTTTTTGTTAGGCACGTTAGGGATGTCATCACCCATAAACCACAGCACCGAGTTGGTGGCAGATTTACGTGATGAACCCGTACCCACAACGTCACCTACATAAGCCAGAGGAAAACCTTTGGCCTGCAGCGCTTCGATCTGTTTAATCGGTCCGATATTACCCGCTTCATCCGGCTCAATACCTTCACGGGCATTTTTTAGCATCGCCAGGGCATGAAGAGGGATATCCGGACGTGACCAGGCATCAGGTGCCGGAGACAGGTCGTCGGTATTGGTTTCGCCAGTGACTTTGAAAACCGTAACGGTGATTTTTTCAGCCAACTCAGGACGTGACAGATACCATTCGGCATTAGCCCAGGACTGCATCACCTGCTTCGCATGGGCATTGCCCGCTTTCGCTTTTTCTTCAACGTCGTAAAAGCTGTCAAACATCAGTAACGTATGAGAAAGCGCTTTTGCTGCGATCGGTGCCAGTCTGGCATCATCCAGTGCTTCAATCAGAGGATGGATGTTATAGCCGCCCTGCATGGTACCGAGCAGTTCGATGGCTTTTTCAGGAGATACCAGAGGAGAGGTTGTTTCGCCTTTGGCGACAGCAGCCAGGAAACCTGCTTTAACATACGCCGCTTCATCGACGCCGGGTGGTACGCGGTTGACCAACAAATCGGTCAAAAATTCTTCTTCACCCGCAGGTGGATTTTTTAGCAGTTCAACCAGCGCGGCCATCTGGGAAGCATCTAATGGCTTAGGTACAATCCCCAGGGCAGCACGCTCGGCAACGTGCTTACGGTATTCTTCTAGCACGACGTTCTCCTCGCTCTCATTGTATGGGTTTCCGGTGCACCCTGATGACAACGCATTCCATGAGTAGGGTAAGGTGCCCGGTTCCGCGTGGGGCAGCATAGCAGGATTTAGCCGCCTTGTTAATCTGTTTACAAAAAAGCAACATTAGTGTTTTCTTCAGCAGAATGAGCTGCCTAATGCGGTGTAAACGAAAAAAAGCAGGGCGTAAAGCCCTGCCTGTTAACAATGGAATGCCGCGCCCGGATTAGCGATCGATCATGCCAAATTCAGCGCTGGCATAGCGCGCACCGCTAACGTTTTCCGGCGCAAACAACTGATCCAGATAATCACTATCGGTGTCTTTCACGACGACTGCCGCAGCCGCGCAGTTTTCTTCAAGATGGTGGACCTTACTCGCTCCCGGAATCGGCACGATATCCTCGCCCTTGCCTAAAACCCACGCCAGCGCCAGCTGCGCCGCAGAAATACCATAACCCCGTGCGACCTCTGTCAATTGATCAACTAACTTTTGGTTATGTTCCTGTGCCTGCTGTTGAAAGCGCGGCAAACTGCGGCGGAAATCACTTTGGTCAAGATCCGCCACGGATGCCAGCTTGCCGGTCAGGAAACCCCGCCCTAGTGGACTGTAAGGTACAAAACCCACATTCAGTTCGCGACAGGTGGCAAGAATGCCCTGCTCGGGATCGCGAGTCCAAAGTGAGTACTCGCTTTGTAAAGCCGATATGGGATGTACCGCACAGGCACGGCGAAGCGTTGCTGCGGACACCTCTGACAGTCCGAGGTAACGCACTTTACCTTCTTGAATCAACTCCGCCATGGTGCCCACAACATCCTCAATCGGCACGGCAGGATCAAAACGATGTTGATAAAGCAGATCAATATGATCGGTGCCCAGACGCGTTAACGATCCCTCGACGGCTTCGCGAATATGCTGCGGCTGGCTGTTCACGCCGGTCATGTTCTCCCAGCCCTGACCTGCACCGGTAATATTGAAACCAAATTTCGTCGCAATCGTCACGTTATCACGGCGGCCTTTAATGGCTTTGGCAATCAGCGCTTCGTTGGTAAAGGGACCATAGATCTCGGCGGTATCCAGAAAGTTGACGCCCAGTTCAAACGCGCGGGACAACGTATTCAATGCCTGCTGCTCATCGGTGTTGCCGTAGGCAAAGGTCATTCCCATACAGCCCAGTCCGAGCGCCGATACCCGTAAACCCTGATTGCCTAATTGACGTTGTTGCATGACATCTTCCTCATTATTGTTGCGGTGTTATTGTTATAATCCTCAACAATCACAACAACAATTGCGCTATTTTTGCCGATTCAGTGAGGAAAACTCATCAATGACATTCTCGCGGGCAACCCTGCAGGAACTGGAAATGTTCAGCGCCATCGCGCACCACCGTAGCTTTCGTAAGGCTGCACAGGCGCGTAACGTTACGCCGTCGGCGCTGAGCCACGCCATGCGCCATTTTGAGCAACGGCTCGGCGTAAGGCTGCTTAACCGCACCACACGCAGTGTCTCACTGACCGAAGCGGGCGAATATTTTCTGCAGCGTATTCAACCCGCGCTGGTCGATCTGTCGCAGGCGGTAGATGAGCTTAATGACTGGCGTGCCCGTCCGCACGGCACGCTAAAGCTCAATATGCCGCGTTCTGCAGAAGCGCTGTTTTTTGATAGCTTGATTCTGCCGTTTATCCAGCAGTACCCGGACATCACGCTGGAAATTGACAGTAACGATGCGCTGGTCGATATCCTGGAAGCGGGTTTTGATGCAGGTATTCGCTACGGCGATGTGCTGGCACAGGACATGATCGCCCTGCCCTTTGGTCCGGCAATGCGCACCCTGGTGGTCGCAAGCCCGGCGTTTATCGAACGTCATGGTACACCGCAAACACCGGATGAACTGCTTCAGTTTCCCTGTATCGAACGGCGTTTTCCCAGTGGCCGACGCTATCGCTGGGAATTCTGGAACGCAGGAAAAAAACAGGAGATCGCCGTGCGTGGCCCATTGGTACTGGACAACAACGCGCGGATTTTGCAGGCCACTGTCGCGGGTGCAGGCATCGCATTTCTGCAACAGGCAGCCGTGAATCCCAGCCTGCAACGTGGCGAACTCGTTGAGCTATTAAGTGACTTTACAGGCAATGCGGAAGGATTCTGGCTTTACTATCCCGGCAGGCGCTATGTCTCAGCACCTTTACGTCATTTTATTGACTGGCTACGTTTTAATAATAATGAAGTGAGTAATTAACCCAATTTCATGACAAGGTGATAACAGTGACGAGATTATTTTAAACCACTCACCAGGAAATTAATGTTAAGAATCACATCAGGCATAATCAATTAAACGTAGAGACTTTCATTAATCATTAAAGTAGAAAATAAGAACCATAAATTAGTTAAAAGCCCAGAGACAATAAAATAATCAATGCGTAGACTGCGGTTGGGCGCCTGAGGCTTTTTGCTTTGGGTGAGAACCTGAGGTGGAAAGAGGAAGGAACCGCTCACATTCACTATTCAACGAATGCGAGCGGGGGAACCACCCTAACACCTGAACACTGTCAGGGTAGTCCCTCACTCGATAAAAATCAAGAGAGGTGCCACCATGAAGTCGAAATACGGTTTACTTGTTATTAGCGGGTTAATTCTTTTAGGTTTGAGCTTATCGAACCGAAGTTCATTATGTGAACTTCGCCTCAGAATAATGAGCGCTGAACTTTCGGCTGTCTTGAATTACGAAACCAGGCAGTAAAAACTTCGTTAATGGCGGGGGTAGCTCCGCCATTTTTGCCAGTGTGAATGTGTTAGCGCAGGCGCCCTTTCCTTTATTCGTTTACTTATCCGAATTAAAAGAAACCATAAAAAAACGGCCCCATAAGGGGCCGCTATTTCTGTCCTGAGACTTATTTCTTTTTCGCTTTCGCGTTAGGCAAATCAGTGATGCTGCCTTCAAAGATCTCAGCCGCCAGTCCTACTGACTCATGCAGGGTTGGGTGGGCATGAATGGTCAGTGCGATGTCTTCTGCATCACAGCCCATTTCAATAGCCAGACCAATTTCACCCAGCAGCTCACCGCCGTTGGTGCCGACAATGGCACCACCGATAACGCGGTGGGTTTCTTTGTCGAAAATCAGTTTGGTGATGCCGTCTGCGCAGTCAGAAGCAATCGCACGGCCTGATGCCGCCCACTGGAACGTGGCGGTTTCATAGCTGATGCCTTTCTCTTTCGCTTCTTTCTCGGTCAGACCGACCCAGGCAACTTCTGGCTCAGTATAGGCAATGGATGGAATCACTTTCGGATCGAAGTAGTGCTTCAGACCTGAAATGACTTCTGCAGCCACGTGGCCTTCATGCACGCCTTTGTGCGCCAGCATCGGCTGACCGACGATATCGCCGATCGCGTAGATGTGCGGCACGTTGGTACGCATTTGCTTGTCAACGCGGATAAAGCCACGGTCGTCGACTTCAACGCCGGCTTTGTCAGCGTCCATGCCTTTACCGTTTGGCACACGACCAATTGCCACCAGAACGGCATCATAACGCTGGGCTTCGCCTGGCGCTTTTTTGCCTTCCATTGAAACGTAGATTCCGTCGTCTTTAGCTTCAACGGCGGTGACCTTGGTTTCCAGCATCAGGTTGAATTTCTTGCTGATACGCTTGGTAAAGACTTTAACCACGTCTTTATCCGCAGCCGGGATAACCTGGTCAAACATTTCAACCACGTCGATCTCTGAACCCAGCGCATGGTAAACGGTGGCCATTTCCAGACCGATAATGCCGCCGCCCATGACCAGAAGACGCTTAGGCACTTCTTTCAGTTCCAGCGCATCGGTAGAATCCCACACGCGTGGATCTTCATGAGGAATGAATGGCAGTTCGATTGGACGTGAACCTGCAGCGATGATGGCGTTATCGAAGTTAATCGTGGTTGCCCCACCGTCACCTTCGACGACCAGCGTATTCGCACCGGTAAATTTACCCAGGCCGTTAACCACAGTAACTTTACGACCTTTGGCCATGCCTGACAGGCCGCCAGTCAGCTGGTTAATGACTTTCTCTTTCCAGCTGCGGATTTTGTTGATATCCGTTTGCGGCTGACCAAACACAATGCCGTGTTCTTCCAGCGCTTTCGCTTCTTCAATCACTTTAGCAACGTGCAGCAGCGCTTTAGACGGGATACAGCCTACGTTCAGACAGACACCGCCGAGGGTGCTGTAGCGCTCAACCAGTACGGTTTCCAGACCTAAGTCAGCGCAACGAAAGGCTGCAGAGTAACCTGCAGGACCTGCCCCAAGTACCACGACCTGAGTTTTAATCTCTGTACTCATCATGACCTCTTATTGGATTTCCGGCGGGTCAGACGCTGAGCCTATCCCATTAGGCTAGTTAACTGGCCATATTGTGTATGCTGCTGCAAACCCACGGCTATCGGGTTTGCGCGGCAGTGACTCAATCTGACTACGCCAATTATGCCTAATGGAATAGGCTCATAATGTCCTTATTCCACCGGGACATGTTCACCGCAAGAGTTTACAGAATTGTTAATAAACTGCCAACCGCGGTGCCCTGAATGTTACAAAAAGGCCGGCATTTGCCGGCCTTTTGCGCGTTTTACATAACCAGACGACGAATATCTGACAGCATATTGCCAACAATGGTAATGAAACGTGCCCCATCTGCACCGTCAATAACCCGGTGATCGAAGGACAGAGAGATTGGCATCATCAGACGCGGTGCAAACTCTTTACCGTTCCATACTGGCTCCATCGCTGACTTCGACACGCCAAGGATGGCCACTTCTGGCGCGTTAACGATCGGCGCAAAGTGGGTGGTTCCCAGGCCGCCAAGGCTGGAGATGGTGAAACAGCCGCCCTGCATATCGCCAGCGGTCAGTTTGCCATCGCGCGCCTTTTTAGAGATCGCCATCAGCTCACGAGACAGCTCGGTGATGCCCTTTTTGTTCACGTCTTTAAACACCGGAACAACCAGGCCATTTGGCGTATCAACTGCCACACCGATGTTGATGTACTTTTTCAACGTCAGCTTCTGCGCATCTTCAGACAGTGAACTGTTGAAGCGTGGCATCTGCTCAAGCGCCGCAGCGACCGCTTTCATGATGAAGACAACAGGTGTGTATTTCACATCCAGTTTACGCTTCTCAGCTTCGGCGTTCTGTTGTTTACGGAAGGCTTCCAGCTCGGTGATATCGGTTTTATCGAAGTGCGTAACGTGCGGGATCATCACCCAGTTACGGCTCAGGTTCGCACCCGAGATTTTCTGGATACGGCCCAGTTCCACTTCTTCGATTTCACCAAACTTGCTGAAGTCAACCTTCGGCCATGGCAGCATGCCGGGCAGGCCACCACCGCTGGCAGCGGCTGGCGCGGCTTCTGCACGTTTCACCGCATCTTTCACGTAAGCCTGAACGTCTTCTTTCAGGATACGGCCCTTACGGCCCGTGCCTTTCACTTTCGCCAGATTCACGCCAAATTCACGTGCCAGACGACGAATGACCGGCGTGGCATGTACATAGGCATCGTTCTCGGCAAACTCACCTTTGCTGTCTGCTTTCGCAGCAGCAGGAGCCGCAGGCTTAGATTCCGCCGCCGCCGCTGGCGCAGGTGCGGCCTCTTTTTTGGCAGCAGGTGCAGCGGCTGGCGCTGCGCCTTCCACTTCAAACACCATAATCAGCGAACCGGTGCTGACTTTATCGCCAGTAGCGACTTTCAGCGCTTTGACCGTACCGGCGAAAGGTGCAGGAACTTCCATCGATGCTTTATCGCCTTCCACCACAATCAGTGACTGCTCAGCCTCGACTTTATCGCCCACCTTCACCAGCACTTCAGTGACTTCGACTTCATCGCCACCGATATCCGGTACATTGACGTCTTTTGCGCCAGCCGCTGACGCTGGCGCAGCCGCCGCGTCTTCTTTTACTTCTGGCTTAGCATCAGCAGCAGGCGCAGCGCCTTCTGCTTCAAATACCATGATGTGAGAACCGGTATTCACTTTATCGCCGGTGGTAATAATGATCTCTTTCACCACGCCCGCGAACGGCGCCGGAACTTCCATCGATGCTTTGTCGCCTTCAACCACAATCAGCGATTGCTCAGCTTCTACCTTGTCGCCCACTTTTACCAGGATCTCGGTGACTTCAACTTCGTCGCCGCCGATATCCGGTACGTTAACGTCTTTGCTGGCGCTGGCAGGTGCAGCGGCTGGCGCTGCGTCTGCTTTTTTCTCCTGCGCTGGCGCGGGTGCGGCTTCTGCAGCATCGTCTGCGTCAAACATCATGATCAGCGAGCCGGTTTCTACTTTGTCGCCGGTCGCGATTTTGATCTCTTTCACCACACCGGCCTGCGGCGAGGGAACTTCCATCGAGGCTTTATCGCCTTCCACGGTGATCAGCGACTGCTCGGCTTCCACCTTGTCGCCAACCTTGACCAGAATTTCGGTGACTTCAACTTCGTCTGACCCGATATCTGGTACCTTGATTTCAATAGCCATTACTCTGTTACCTCTTAAGCCAGACGCGGGTTAACTTTATCGGCATCGATCTTGAACTTCACGATCGCATCCGCCACGACTTTCTTATCGATTTCGCCACGTTTAGCCAGTTCACCCAGCGCGGCAACCACAACGTAAGATGCATCCACTTCAAAGTGGTGACGCAGATTTTCACGGCTGTCAGAGCGGCCAAAACCATCCGTACCCAGCACGCGGTAATCGCTTGACGGCACATAGCTGCGAACCTGCTCAGCAAACAGCTTCATGTAGTCGGTTGACGCCACGGCAGGTGCTTCGTTCATCACCTGAGCGATGTAAGGCACGCGAGGTGCTTCCGTTGGATGCAGCATGTTCCAGCGCTCACAATCCTGACCATCGCGGGCCAGTTCGGTGAACGAGGTAACGCTGTAAACGTCTGAACCGATGCCGTAATCGGTCGCCAGGATCTGGGCGGCTTCACGTACATGGCGCAGAATAGAGCCTGAGCCCAACAGCTGAACTTTACCTTTGCTACCGTCCACGGTTTCCAGCTTATAGATACCTTTACGGATACCTTCCTCGGCACCTTTCGGCATCGCTGGCATGTGGTAGTTTTCGTTCAGCGTGGTGATGTAGTAATAGATATTTTCCTGCGCTTCGCCGTACATACGGACCAGGCCATCATGCATGATGACGGCTACTTCGTAGGCATATGACGGATCGTAGGAGATACAGTTTGGAATCGTCAGAGACTGAATATGGCTGTGACCATCTTCATGCTGCAAACCTTCACCGTTCAATGTGGTACGGCCTGATGTACCGCCGACCAGGAAGCCACGTGCCTGTTGGTCGCCCGCCAGCCACATCAGATCGCCAATACGCTGGAAGCCGAACATCGAATAATAGATGTAGAACGGAATCATCGGCAGGTTGTTGGTGCTGTAAGAGGTCGCCGCCGCCAGCCAGGATGAACCTGCGCCCAGCTCGTTGATCCCTTCCTGCAAAATCTGACCTTTCTCGTCTTCTTTATAGTAAGCCACCTGCTCGCGGTCCTGCGGCGTGTACTGCTGACCGTTCGGGCTGTAGATACCAATCTGACGGAACAGACCTTCCATACCGAAAGTCCGTGCTTCATCAGCAAGAATCGGTACCAGGCGATCTTTGATCGACTTGTTCTTCAGCATCACATTCAGGGCACGCACAAATGCGATAGTGGTCGAGATCTCTTTGTTCTGCTCTTCAAGCAGCGCACCGAACTCTTCCAGCGCTGGCATTTCCAGCTTTTCAGTGAACTTCGGCTGGCGTGATGGCAGGTAACCGCCTAACTTCTCACGCTGGCCGTGCAGGTAGTTGTACTCTTCAGAGCCTTTATCGAAGGTGATGTAAGGCAGAGATTCGATCTTGTCGTCTTCTACCGGCACGTTGAAGCGATCGCGGATGTAGCGAACGCCATCCATGTTCATCTTCTTCACCTGATGCGCGATGTTTTTACCTTCGGCCGTGTCGCCCATACCATAACCTTTAATGGTATGTGCCAGAATCAGCACCGGCTTGCCCTTGGTGTCTTGCGCTTTTTTCAGGGCCGCATAGATTTTCTTCGGATCGTGACCGCCGCGGTTCAGTGACCAGATTTCATCGTCTGACCAGTCTTTCACCAGGGCTGCGGTTTCCGGATATTTGCCGAAGAAGTGCTCACGCACATAAGCGCCGTCGCGGGATTTAAAGGTCTGGTAGTCGCCATCAACGGTTTCGTTCATCAGCTGGATCAGCTTACCGCTGGTGTCATTGCGCAGCAGTTCATCCCAACGACCGCCCCAGATAACCTTGATCACTTCCCAGCCAGCACCGGCAAAAATGCCTTCCAGCTCATTGATGATCTTACCGTTACCGGTTACCGGTCCATCCAGGCGCTGCAGGTTACAGTTGATGATGAAGACCAGGTTATCCAGTTTTTCACGGGTGGCGATGGTAATCGCACCTTTCGATTCTGGCTCATCCATCTCGCCGTCGCCCAGGAAGGCATAAACGGTCTGGCCCGACGTCTCTTTCAGGCCACGGTGTTCCAGATATTTCAGGAATTTAGCCTGATAAATTGCATTCAGTGGACCCAGGCCCATTGAGACGGTCGGGAACTGCCAGAATTCCGGCATCAGTTTTGGATGCGGATAAGAAGACAGACCTTTACCGTCAACTTCCTGACGGAAGTTATCCATCTGCTCTTCAGTCAGACGACCTTCAAGGAAGGCACGTGAGTAAATGCCTGGCGAAATGTGGCCCTGGAAGTAAACCAGATCACCGCCATCTTTTTCGCTGCGCGCCCGGAAGAAGTGGTTAAAGCACACTTCATAAATGGTGGCGGAAGACTGGAAGGAGGAGAGGTGACCACCCAGTTCCAAATCTTTTTTCGATGCACGCAGCACTGACACGATGGCGTTCCAGCGGATGGCGGAACGGATACGACGTTCAAGTGAGGTGTTGCCCGGATAGTCCGGTTCATCTTCAACGGCAATAGAGTTGATGTAGTTACTGATTGCGGCAGCACCGCCAGCAACTTTCACACCGCCTTTGCGGGCTGCACTCAGTACCTGATCAATCAGATACTGTGCACGTTCAACACCTTCTTCACGGATGACCGATTCGATCGCCTGTAGCCAGTCACGAGTTTCAATCGGATCCACGTCATTGTGTAAACGTTCTGACATGGGGGGTATTCCTTATCTGTGTCTAATACGTTGAAAAATCGGGAGCCTGTTAACGTCAGGGAGACAGGCTCGTCGCACATGTCCGCACGATCTTTGCCGCACGTTATTCCTTACGTTGCTGTAAACGACGCAGGGAGCGTTCTCGACGGCTCTGCTCCCGACTTCTGTCCAGCAAGATTTCCTCAATGAACGCCAGGTGACGGTGTGAAGCCTCGCGTGCTTGTTCTGGCTCACGAGCCACAATCGCCTCAAAAATTCTGGCGCGGTGACCGCTCACTTTCGCCAGCATTTCCCGGCGCGAGTAGAGCAATTCAAAATTCTGTCGAACGTTCTGTTCCAGCATAGGGCCCATTGATCGTAGCAAATGCAAAAGCACGACATTATGGGCGGCTTCTGTGACAGCGATCTGATACTTCATCACTGCGTCTGCTTCAGCGTCGAGATCGCCGCTGTCCTGCGCCTGCTGTATATGAAGATGACAGTCGCGAATACGCTGTAAATCTTCTTCTGTGCCACGCAGTGCGGCATAGTAAGCCGCGATACCTTCTAAAGCATGGCGCGTTTCCAACAGGTCAAACTGAGATTCCGGATGTTCTGCGAGAAGCTCAACGAGAGGATCGCTCATGCTCTGCCAGAGATGCTTCTGTACGAATGTTCCGCCGCCCTGACGGCGAAGTAACAATCCTTTCGCTTCTAAACGCTGGATTGCCTCGCGGAGAGACGGACGTGAAACATCGAATTGTTTGGCGAGTTCGCGCTCGGGAAGCAACTTCTCTCCCGGCTGAAGCGTCCCTTCCATGATCAGGGATTCAAGTTGCTGCTCAATTGCATCGCAGAGTTTGGGTTGACGAATCTTACTGTAAGCCATCTTCCCTTCTTAAATGTGCCTGTCTGACAAAGTAAATTGGTAATACCAATTCAAAAAAGGTGCCCGTAAAGTAACAAAGTATTCACCTTGTGTCTATACGGCATCTGTGACATTAAAGTGAAGGAATGCGGCGTGGCTGCCATAACTGTAGAGTTAAAAAGTGGAAAGCCGGGCGTTAGCGGAATGTTAATTTTTTTAACTTTTACTAAAAATTACATAACGTCGGCAGTTAAACCGATTTAGCTGGCTGTGCGGTTTTTGACCGCGCCGGAGCCTTTTTCTTTATCGCCAATCGCTATGGATTCCACCCGGTTGCTTCTTTTTCAGGCAACTCGTGACCGCTAAAGCGAAAGCAGGTGCAAAGCCCTGCGCTTATCACTATTCTGGTCCCCAGGTTACAACTGGCTTCATTACGCAAGTCAGATACCCTAAAAATATCAGTCGTTAATGTAATCAATTCTTTACAGTCAGCTTGCACTGCAGCGAAGAATAACAACATCACGAGGTGTGTATGGAACAACAGCACGGCGAATCGCTGAAGCGCGGTTTAAAAAACCGCCATATTCAGTTGATTGCCCTGGGTGGTGCAGTGGGAACCGGCCTGTTTCTGGGCAGCGCGTCGGTCATCAAATCGGCAGGGCCAGCCGTTATTTTAGGCTATGCCATTGCCGGATTTATCGCTTTTTTAATTATGCGCCAACTTGGTGAAATGGTGGTTGAAGAGCCGGTAGCCGGTAGCTTCAGTCATTTCGCCTATAAATACTGGGGTAACTTTGCTGGTTTTGCATCGGGCTGGAACTACTGGGTTCTGTATGTGCTGGTGGCGATGGCCGAGTTGAGTGCCGTCGGTAAATATATTCAGTTCTGGTGGCCTGATTTTCCTACCTGGGCCTCAGCCGCGATCTTCTTTGTGCTGATCAATGCCGTTAACCTGACCAACGTAAAAGTGTTTGGTGAGATGGAATTTTGGTTCGCCATTATCAAGGTGATTGCGGTTATTGCGATGATCCTGTTCGGCGGCTGGCTGCTGTTTAGCGGTACGGGCGGTCCACAGGCAACCGTGCGCAACCTGTGGGAGCACGGCGGCTTTCTGCCTAATGGCCTGGGCGGACTGGTGATGGTCATGGCGATTATCATGTTTTCGTTTGGTGGGCTGGAACTGGTGGGAATTACGGCGGCGGAAGCGGATAACCCGGAAACCACGATCCCTAAGGCGACCAATCAGGTGCTGTGGCGTATCCTGATTTTCTATATCGGCTCGCTGGCGGTACTGCTTTCTTTGATGCCGTGGACGCGCGTAACCGAAGACACCAGCCCTTTCGTGTTTATTTTCCATGAACTGGGCGATGCGATGGTTGCGAATGCCCTGAACGTGGTCATCCTGACGGCCGCCCTGTCGGTCTATAACAGCTGCGTTTACTGTAACAGTCGTATGCTGTTTGGTCTGGCACAGCAGGGAAATGCGCCTAAAGCACTGCTGAACGTTGACCGTCGCGGCGTACCGGTGATGAGTATTCTGGTGTCAGCCGTTGCGACTGCCCTGTGTGTGCTGCTCAACTTCCTGATGCCGGGTGAAGCGTTTGGTCTGTTGATGTCGCTGGTCGTTTCTGCGCTGGTTATCAACTGGGCGATGATTAGCCTGGCGCACCTGAAATTCCGTAAAAAGAAAAATCAGCAGGGCGTGACGACCCGCTTTAAGGCCGTTCTGTATCCACTGGGTAACTGGATTTGCCTGGTTTTCCTGGGCGGAATTCTGGTCCTGATGGCGATGACACCCGGCATGGCCATTTCCGTATGGTTAATCCCTGTCTGGCTGGTCATCCTTGCTGTTGGTTATGTAGTTAAAAATAAAACGCAAAAAGCCTGATAGCGCTGCCCACCCGCGCGCATGTTTAAGCGGGTGGGCAGTCGTTAAACCCGACGCTGTTCACACTTCTCTCTCCATGGCTGTTTTGTCCATCATCGCAACGATTTATTGCCACTCATCCTGCTGATTAAACATTAATAATCCTTTTCTGTTTAATCCTTCTGCAGGAAACAATAATGACAGGTAAAACGCTCTCGTTCAGAGAAAAGCTGGGCTACGGCATGGGTGATGCCGGATGCAATATGATTGGCGGTGCCGTCATGTTGTTTCTCAGCTATTTCTATACTGATGTGTTTGGCTTAGCCCCGGCATTGGTCGGTGTACTGTTACTCTCTGTCCGGATTCTTGATGCCATCACCGATCCGATAATGGGCGCTATTGCCGACCGCACCAAAAGTCGCTGGGGACGCTTTCGCCCCTGGCTGCTCTGGGTATCGGTGCCCTATGTCATATTCAGTGTGCTGATGTTTACCACACCTGACTGGAGCTACCACAGCAAGGTTATTTGGGCGTTTGTCACCTATTTTTTCATGTCCCTGACCTACACTGCGATTAATATCCCCTATTGCTCGCTGGGCGGCGTGATTACCAACGATCCCGGTGAGCGCGTGTCCTGTCAGTCCTATCGCTTTGTGATGGTGGGCATTGCCACGTTGATCCTCTCGCTGTCGCTGCTGCCCATGGCTGAGTGGTTTGGTGGCGAGAATAAAGCGCGCGGCTACCAAATGGCGATGGGCGTACTGGCGCTGGTGGGATTAGCGATGTTCCTGTTCTGTTTCGCCAACGTCCGTGAACGTATTCACCCTGCCGTGCCGACAAATGATGACCTGAAACACGATTTGCGTGACGTGTGGAAGAATGATCAGTGGGTGCGCATCCTGCTGCTGACGTTCTGCAACGTCTGCCCTGGGTTTATTCGTATGGCGGCAACCATGTACTACGTCACATGGGTGATGGGCCAAACCCCTCACTTTGCTACGCTGTTTATCAGCCTTGGTGTGGTGGGCATGATGCTGGGCAGTACGCTGGCAAAAGTGCTGACCGATCGTTGGTGTAAGCTGAAAGTCTTTTTCTGGACCAATATTGCCCTCGCGTTATTCTCCAGTGGTTTTTACTGGCTCGATCCGCACGCCACCGTCACGGTGGTCATCGCCTACTTCCTGCTGAATATCCTCCATCAGATTCCTTCGCCTTTGCATTGGTCCCTTATGGCCGATGTGGATGACTACGGTGAGTGGAAAACCGGCAAGCGCATTACCGGCATCAGCTTTTCCGGCAACCTGTTCTTCCTCAAGGTGGGCCTGGCGGTCGCAGGTGCAATGGTTGGTTTTCTGCTCTCGGCTTACGGCTACGATGCCGGAGCGAAACAGCAATCCGCGCATGCCATCAGTGGGATCGTGCTGCTGTTTACCGTTATTCCGGGCATCGGTTATTTGATTACCGCCGGCGTAGTGCGGCTGATGAAAGTGGATCGCAGCTTAATGCAAACCATCCAACGCGATCTTGCCCTGCGCCGTACAGCGGTACAGACGGGACACGATCAACACACCAGCGAGATCCAGACGGGAGCAGTGAAATGAGCGAGAACTGGCCTAACCCTTTTATCGAACGACGTGCCGATCCTTTTATCCTGCGCCATGGAGAGCACTATTACTTCATTGCTTCCGTACCGGAATACGATCGTCTGGAAATCCGTCGTGCCAGCACGTTGATGGGCTTACGCAACGCAGAGCCGGTTGTGGTATGGCAAAAGCCTGATATCGGCCCCTTTAGCGAGTTGATTTGGGCACCGGAGCTGCACCATATTGACGGTCAGTGGGTCATCTATTTTGCCGCAGCCCCTTCACGCGACATCAAAGACGGGCTGTTTCAGCACCGCATGTACGCACTGGTCTGCGACGATGCGGATCCGCTCAGCGGCAGCTGGCAGCCTGCACGCCAGGTCTTAAGCCACATCGACAGTTTCTCGCTGGACGCCACTCACTTCGTTCATCAGGGCAAAAACTGGTATTTATGGGCGCAGAAAGATCCCAGCATTCCGGGTAATTCCAACCTCTACCTTGCGGAGTTGCGCAATCCGTGGACGCTAAAAGGTAAACCGGTGATGCTGAGCCGCCCGGAATACGAATGGGAGTGCGCGGGCTTTAGTGTTAATGAAGGGGCGGCAGCGATTGTGCATGGCGATCGGCTTTTCATTACGTATTCGGCCAGCGCAACGGATGAAAATTACTGTATGGGCCTGCTGTCTATTCAGCGTGACGCCGATCCGTTGAACGCGCTAGCCTGGCAAAAGTCAGCGCGGCCGGTATTCTCGACCAGTTGGGAAAATCGCCAGTACGGGCCAGGGCACAGTTGCTTTACACAGGATGAAAGCGGACGCGATCTGCTGGTCTACCATGCGCGCAACTATACGGAAATTGAAGGGGACCCTCTGTGGGATGGTAATCGTCACACGCGCCTGAAATATATACACTGGCGAGAAGATGGCACACCGGATTTTGGCGTGCCACCTGCCGATCACACCAGCGTGCCGTAGATGGTCAGGAGCGCAACCACCACGACTAACACCAGCGAAATACGCTTCGCCAGCGCCACCGCAACACGTGGCGTAGCGACCTTATCGCTGTGTGGATCGCGGGCCAGGGAAAACTGCGCCAGCGTGGTTAGCACATGGTACTGAGAGCGGTGCCTGTCGGTTAATGATGCAAACCAGGCAGGTAATGCTTTCTCTCCGTGGCCGAGCAGCGCATAGGCTACGCCCGCCAGCCGCACCGGAATCCAGTCAACCAGATGCAAAATGCTGTCCACGCCGGATTGCGCACGCGCCATCGGCGTACAGTGTTTTGCCAGCCAGCTTTGCCAGGCCCGTAAAAAAGCGTAACCCACCAGCAAAACCGGGCCCCACGCGCCTCCCACCACAAACCAGAACATCGGTGCCAGATAAAAACGGAAGTTAATCCAGATGAGGGCGTTTTGTAACTCACGTAAAAATTCGCGTTCACTGCATTCAACTGGCACGCCGTGGATCAGGGTTAATTCTGCTGCCATTGCCTGATGCGCTGCGGCTTCATCACGGCTCGCGGCCTGCAGATAGGCATGATAATGCTGACGCACCACACCGGCACCGATGCACAATAATCCCACGACAATCCAGAACACGAGTTGAGGGATACCAAACAGAATGCCTTTCAGGCTCCATACCACCAGCGCGGTCAGCACCATCACCACAAACAGCATCAACAGGGTGCGCATAACAGAAAAGTGCCGACGACCACGGAAAAAGGGCTCAAGTCGATGATCCAGTTGCCAGTGCTCCCCCAGCTTAAACAGCCGCTCCCAACCTAAAACCAGTAACAAGGTAAATAACGTCATAGTTACTCCAGATAAATCATGATTTTCGTTGCTGTAACCGCTGCTGATAATAGGTCCAGTCAAACGCCGGGCCGGGATCGGTTTTACGCTCCGGTGCGATATCACTGTGTCCGGTAATGCGGGCAGGCGTTATCGGATAGTGCTGCATCAAGATTTGCGTGATCTGATGCAGAGCCTGGTATTGCGCTTCGGTATAGGGCTCAACATCCGTTCCTTCCAGCTCAATGCCAATGGAAAAATCGTTGCAGTTTTCCCGTCCTTCAAACTGCGATATCCCCGCGTGCCAGGCGCGCTGGTCAAAGGGCACATACTGCACAATCTCGCCATCACGCCGAATTAAGCAGTGTGCTGCGACGCGTAAATGGGCGATATCAGCAAAGTAAGGATGGGCGTCTGAAGGCAGTGTGCCCGTGAACAGTTTATCAATCCACGGGCCGCCATATTCACCCGGCGGCAGGCTAATATTATGAATAACCAGAAGAGAAGGTGCTTCGTTATGCGGCCGCGCATTATAGTGCGGTGACGGCACCTGTCGCACACCGGTCAGCCATCCTTTTTCTAATTTCATACTGGTTTCTCATCGCGGAATCGGTTTGAGAATAACATGAATTCTAAGGAATTATTGCGCCAAAATGCGCCGCGACCCAGGCGCCGACACTGTTTTGTTAAGTATACTAAACAAAACACCGTCCAGGACTGGCACCGCTGTATTATTCAGGATATGGTAATCACACTGTTATCTGACTTTTGCTGGAGCTGAACGCTATGTCTGTGCGTCGCTATGATCCTGACAGTCGCCACAAGGCGCTGCTTGAACGTATTGAAAATGATATTCCTGAAACGGTTGCACGCGCATTACAGGAAGATCTTGGCGGTGAGATAGACAGCGATCGGGATATTACCGCGCAGCTGTTGCCTGCCGAAAGCCGGGCCCATGCCCAGGTCATTACCCGCGAAGCCGGTGTTTTTTGTGGTAAACGCTGGGTGGAAGAGGTCTTTAACCAGTTGGGTACCTATGACGCACTGACCTGGCATGTTGAAGATGGACAACCCCTTATCGCGGATCAGCGGTTGTTTGACATTGAGGGCCCCGCTCGCCTGCTGCTCACTGCCGAGCGTACTGCCCTAAACTTTGTGCAAACGCTGTCGGGCGTGGCCACTGAAGTCAGCCGCTATGTCGCGCTGCTGGAAGGCACACAGACACAGCTTCTGGATACGCGTAAAACCGTACCGGGGCTGCGTACGGCCTTAAAGTATGCCGTACTGTGCGGCGGGGGCAGCAATCACCGCCTTGGGCTGTCTGATGCTTTTTTAATTAAAGAGAACCATATTATTGCCAGTGGATCGATTCGCCAGGCGGTGGAAAAAGCCTTTTGGCTCTATCCGGATGTCCCGGTGGAAGTGGAAGTCGAGTCGTTAAAGGAGCTACAGGAAGCCCTTGAGGCGGCAGCCGATATCATCATGCTGGACAACTTTACGCTGGATGAGATGCGCGAAGCGGTGACGGTAACGGCAGGTCGCGCGCTGCTGGAGGTCTCCGGCAATGTCACTGATACGACACTCCGCCAAATCGCCCAGACCGGTGTGGACTATATTTCCGTCGGTGCACTGACTAAACATGTGCGTGCCCTCGATCTTTCCATGCGCTTTCAAGCGAGCTAATCGTTTTCGCCGTGCCACTGGCACGGCCTGTTTTGTGCAGTTTCTTCCACTGTTTAAGCTGTATTGCTGTAATCCGCTTTCTTTCCTGCCTGCGCTTTTCCACTCTCCTGATCTGCTGCTGTTATCGCCGCCACAGGCTTTTTACACTGCGGCCTTCTTACACAGGAGGCAATGGAATGATCTATCAACGTGGTTTCACGCTGGTTGAATTAATGATTGTGGTTGGCATCGTGGCAATTCTCAGCGCTATTGGGCTGCCTGCTTATCAAAACTATCTGCAGCGCGCCGCGCTAACCGACATGTTGCAAACGATGGTGCCCTTTAAGACAGCCGTTGAACTGTGTGCCATTGAGCGCGGCGGTCCTGATCAGTGCCAGGCCGGGCAACGCGGTATTCCGCAGGGAACCACATCGCGTTATGTGTCGGCCATCACCGTGGTCAACGGCATGATTACCCTGACCGGGCAGGAAAGCCTTAACGGATTAAGCGTTGAGATGCTCCCCGTATGGGACAGCACCCAAGGCACCATCGTGTGGCAGCGCACCTGTACCAGCAATAACACGACTCTGCGTGATAACTGTCAGGAACAATTCCGCTTTGCCGATCGGGGAGGCGCATATGCAAAAACCTGATGATGCGATTAGGCTGATCTGCCAGCGCTACCGAGCGATTGTCCTCGATCACAATACGACCCACTTACGCCTTGCCGTTGCCGAAAGCATTCCGGCGGGCCTGCTTGAAGCCTTACAGTTTGCCAGCCCGTGTAAAACCGAAGTGGAATGCTGGCCACAGGCCCGACTGGAACAGTTTGAATCGACGAATAAACCGCTAATGGCAAAAGAAAAAGCGCCAGGGGAATCGACGATTGATGCCGCCAGTCAGCTTTTGCGCCAGGCTACACTGCGTCGTGCGTCGGATATTCATATCGAACCTTACCAGAACGGCTTGCGTATTCGCCTGCGCATTGACGGGGTCCTGCATCCCCTGCCCCCGCAGTGTGATACGCAACCGGCTGCACTGCTGGCGCGGCTGAAAATTCTGGCCGGTCTGGATATTGCCGAACGGCGCCTGCCTCAGGATGGGCAATTTAGTTGTGATATTGACGGCAGGTCGGCCTCTTTTCGGCTCTCAACCTTGCCCATTCAGGGCGGCGAAAAAGCCGTGGTACGCCTGCTGCAGAGTGAAGGCGCCGCGTTGTCACTGGATAAGCTGGGACTGCCTGCCGCGCAGCTACGCCTGCTGACCTCATCACTGATGCAGCCGCAAGGGTTGATTCTGGTAACAGGCCCAACCGGTAGCGGCAAAACCTTTACGCTTTATAGCGGGCTGAGCGCCATCAACCAGCCGGATAAGAACCTTTGCAGCGTGGAAGATCCTGTTGAGATCCCGCTTCCGGGTATCAACCAGACCCAGATTAATCCAAAGTATGGCCTTGATTTCAACCGCGTGTTACGCGCTCTGCTTCGCCAGGATCCTGACGTCATCATGGTGGGTGAAATACGTGATGGTGAGACGGCGGAAATTGCCGTTAAGGCAGCGCAAACCGGTCATCTGGTTCTCTCGACCCTGCACACCAACTCGACGGCGGAAACGTTGACTCGCTTACGTCAAATGGGCATTCCGGGCTATCTGCTGGGTTCGGCACTCCGCCTGATCGTTGCACAACGGCTGGTAAGACGCTTGTGCCCTCGCTGCCGCGAACCGGCGCAGGCGGTGGCCCACTTTCCTGCGTCACTCTGGCCTGGTACCTTACAAACCTGGCGAGCACCGGGTTGCGATCACTGCTTTTCGGGTTATTTTGGTCGGCTGGCCTTATTTGAATTACTGCCCGTTACGGCAAAGTTACAAAACGCCATCGCCGCCGAAATGCCGGTCGAGGGCTTACTGGACCTGGCCAAACAGCAGGGCATGCGCACCCTGATGACATCCGGTCTGGAAGCCGTCAGCCGCGGTGAAACCTCGCTGGAAGAGATGCAGCGCGTGATCGGACTGGATAATGACTAGCCTCTGTTTGTATCGCTGGCATGCGGTAGACAGCAGCGGAAGGTTGCAAACAGGCCACCACCTTGCACCTGACTGCGACAGGCTGTTTTCTGATCTGGCGCAACGTCATTTACTGCCCGTGAGCTGGAAACGGGAAAAAGTGATACGCCGAAGTGACTGGAAGTGGCAGCATAAAATCGATTTGATTCGCCAGCTCGCCACGCTGCTTAAGGCGGGCCTTCCTCTGTCACAGAGCCTGAGCCTCCTTGCTGAAGGGCATCCTCAGGCAGCCTGGCGTGCCCTGATGCTGGCTTTGCAACATCACGTGTTAGCAGGCGAGCCCTTTTCCCACGCCTTGCGTCAGTGGCCGCAAATATTTCCGCCACTTTATCCCGCCCTGATGGAGGTCGGTGAGCTGACCGGCCAGTTGGACATCTGCTGCGAACAACTGGCACAGCAGCAAACACGCCAGCAACATTTACGGGACAAGGTGATTAAAGCGCTGCGTTATCCGCTGTTTATCCTGGCTGTCGCGCTGGCTGTCACCTGCGGCATGCTGCTGTTTGTCTTGCCGGAGTTTGTTTCGGTGTATGCCTCCTTTGACGCCCCCTTACCTGCTTTCACCGCTGCTGTTATTACGCTCTCTGAGATATTGCAGGCATGGGGATTACCGTTAACCGGGTTGGTTATTCTGCTGGCCATGGGAGGGCAACAGTGGCGTCGGCACGCTGAAAACTGGCAGCGTCGCGAGCAGCGAGCTTTGCTGCGCATTCCCGTGATCGCCGGACTATGGCGGGGAAGTCAACTGACACAAATCTACAGTGTTTTGCAGTTGACGCAGCAGGCAGGACTGACGCTGCTGCAAGGGCTTGAGGCGGCGAAGGTCACGCTCTCCTCGCTGCTGTGGCGGGAAGCTATCGAGGCACTTCAGCATCATATTGCTCAGGGCAATCCTCTGCACCAGGCGCTGAATAATCATCCCTTATTTAGCCCGCTCTGCAGTCAGTTGATTCGCGTAGGTGAAGAAGCAGGCGCACTGGATGTGATGCTGGTACGTCTGGCTGAATGGCATGAAGGACAGACGCTGACGCGTGCTGATAATCTTGCAGCCTCGCTGGAACCCATCATGATGGTAGTAATTGGCGGCATTGTGGGCACATTGGTGATTGCCATGTACTTACCCGTGTTTGGATTAGGAGAAGCGATGCAGTAAAGGCGCAGCCTCACCCTTACTGCATGCACAACAGGTTGCCTTAACGGGTAAAGGTTCGGTTCTCCTGCTCGGCTACCCGGATAAAGGTCGTGCGTTTGGTTAACTCTTTCAGACGCTCAGCGCCAACATACGTACAGGCAGAACGGAGACCGCCGAGAATGTCACGAAGGGTTTCCTCCACCGGCCCGCGTAACGGCAGCTTCACCGTTTTTCCCTCTGCCGCACGGTATTCTGCGACGCTACCGGCATGACGTTTCATTGCCGACTCTGAACTCATGCCGTAAAACAGCATGAAACGCTCGCCATTTTCTTCGACGATCCGGCCCTCACACTCATCATGCGCGGCCAGCATACCCCCCAGCATGACGAAATCTGCTCCGCCGCCAAAGGCTTTCGCGATATCGCCCGGTACGCTACACCCCCCGTCGCTGACAATTTGCCCGCTCAGGCCATGGGCCGCATCGGCGCACTCAATGACCGCAGAGAGCTGTGGATAGCCTACGCCGGTTTTGACGCGCGTGGTGCACACCGAGCCGGGCCCAATGCCGACCTTAACGATGTCTGCACCAGACAGGATTAACTCTTCCACCATCTCGCCGGTCACGACGTTCCCTGCACAGATCGTTTTACCAGGGAAGGTTTCCCGGGCGCGCTTCAGGAAATCGACAAAGTGTTCAGAATAGCCATTGGCGACGTCGATGCAGATGAACTGCAACTCGTCGGAGATCGCCATAATCGCGATCAGTTTATTGAGATCGGCATCCGAGGTCCCGGTAGAAACCATCACATACTTCAGCACTGCACTCGGTACGCGTTGCACGAATGTCCGCCATTCCTCTACGCTGTAATGCTTATGCACAGCCGTCAGAATATTAAAACCGGCCAGCGCCTCCGCCATCAGAAAGGTGCCAACGGTATCCATATTGGCGGCGATAACCGGCACACCGCTCCAGCTAAGACCGGAATGCTTAAAGGTAAAGCTGCGATCCAGCTCAACCTGAGAACGGCTTTTCAGCGTTGAGCGCTTGGGGCGAATCAATACATCTTTAAATCCCAGTTTCAAATCTTCTTCAATGCGCATACATCCTGTCCTGGTAAGAGGTTATAAACTGTCGTGCATGAAGCCATCACGGTTCCCGCGATCTCATGATACGCGCCATTCCAGCCGCAACAAGACTGCGAATTTCACTTTATTTACGCTACAATCCATTAAATTCAACTGCGTATTTTTGTTGTGACCCAGCGCGCATATTTATCCTGTGATGACGCGTGACCGGCGTGATACTGAGCGACTAAGAGAGTTTGTGTGAGAGATTCCCCCTACACTGTGGCGCTGACTGGCGGAATTGGCAGCGGCAAAAGTACCATTGCCGAGTATTTTGCTGCGTCAGGTGTCGATATCATTGATGCGGATGTCATTGCTCGTGAAGTCGTCGAGCCAGGCACGCCCGCTCTTCAGGCTATTATCGCTCGCTATGGCGACGCTATTGTGAACGAACAGGGCGCACTACATCGCTCACGTTTAAGAGAGATCATTTTTGCCACGCCCGATGAAAAACGCTGGTTAGACGCGCTGCTTCACCCTCTGATCAATGCACGCACCCAGCAGCTTAAAGCGCAGGCCGTTTCGCCCTATGTTTTGTGGGTGGTGCCTTTGCTGGTTGAAAATCAGCTGCAGCGGCAGGCCGATCGCGTGCTGGTCGTCGATACCGATGAAGAGACGCAGCTTAAACGCACGCTGCAGCGCGACAATGTCTCTCCCGATCAGGCTAAACGTATTCTTGCGGCACAGGCCACGCGTCAACAGCGTCTCGCCTGTGCGGACGATATTATTGATAACAGTGGCGCACCTGAAAATGCGCTGCCCCAGGTTGCCCAACTCCATCAGCTTTATCTGAAGCTTGCGGCAGCGAAACAGGATTAACCCATGAGTACAGTCGTTCTGTTTGAACATCCACTGAATGAAAAAATGCGTACCTGGCTGCGCGTGGAATTTTTGATCGACCAGTTGCATGACATTATGCCGTTGGAAAACACCGCTACGGCACTGACTTTTTTCCGCCTGATTGGAGAACTGCTGGATATCTTCGAGCGTGGCGATATGCGCACCGAATTGCTGAAAGAGCTTGAACGCCAGCAAGCGAAACTGCGTGCATGGGCCGATGTGCCCGGCGTAGATATGTCCGTGGTGGATGCATTACGTGACAAGCTGAAAGCGCAATCTGTTCTGCTTAACAGCGCGCCTCGTATGGGACAGCCATTGCGAGAAGATCGTCTTATCGCCCTGGTTCGCCAACGACTCAGCATTCCCGGCGGATGCTGTAGCTTTGATTTACCCGGCCTGCATATCTGGCTGCATTTGCCCCGGGCGACGCGCGACGCGCAGGTGACACGCTGGATGGAAACCCTTATCCCGTTGCACAGTACCCTGGCGATGCTGCTTGATTTGATTCGCCAGTCGGGAACCTACCGTTTACAAACCAGTTTGAATGGGTTTTATCAGGATAATGCTGAAGGCGCGGATTTATTGCGACTGCAGCTGGAAATGGAGGATGCTCTGTATCCCCAGGTTTCGGGCCATAAAAGCCGTTTTGCGATACGTTTTATGCCATTGGACAGCGAGCATGGCGAAGTGCCAGCGCGCCTTAACTTCCAACTGGCCTGTTGTTAAAGGTGAAAATGCAGGAAGAGATAATGACGGTGGAATGCCCGCAGTGCGGTAAAACAGTGATCTGGGATGAACTCAGCCCGTGGCGGCCATTTTGTAGTAAACGCTGTCAGTTAATCGATCTGGGCGAGTGGGCAGCAGAAGAAAAGCGCATTCCCAGCAGCGATGATTTGAATGACAGTGATAACTGGAGCGAAGAAGACCGCTGAGTGAAACCGTGGGGCGTGATTGCCCCACCGTATTACAGTTCGTCCGCCACCAGACGAGCTATCAGCTCATGATTCGCTGCCGGAAACTCTTCGGCGACCAGCGCATGTTGTTCGACCCAACGTTGCGGTTGTCCCTCTTTGCCCCAGGGCTCACCTTTCCAGCCTTCCACCAGGAAAAAATGCAGCGTTACGCGCAGATCGTCGTAGGTATGATCTTTCGTGCCAATAGCGCGCGCCTGCGTCACTTCAATACCGGTTTCTTCTAACAGTTCGCGCACTAATCCTTGCTCGGCGCTCTCACCTGCTTCAATTTTCCCGCCGGGGAATTCCCACTTATTGGCCATATACGAGGACGCCGCACGCTGGGCAAGAAAAATCTGTTTACTGGCATTGCGAATGATGCCGACCGCAACCTGCAGGTGCTTCATGAAAATATCCCGGAGAGTGAGTGAAAGAGGGCTGATTCTAAAACATGTTAAGCAGGTTGTTAACCGCTCAGGCGTTCGAATAGCAAACTGAAAGGCAAAAAAAGGAGCCATTGGCTCCTTTTTAGTTCCACATGTCCCGTCCTGAATAGCGTTGACACATTTTCCACTGGTTTTGAGGAGAATGTGATGAAACAGTATGTTAAACGCACTCAGCGGGATTACTCTCTGTCCTTTAAGCTGGCAGTCGTGGAGCAGGTTGAAAAAGGCGAGATGACTTACCGCCAGGCTCAGGAACGCTACGGCATCCAGGGATGTTCCACCGTGCTCATGTGGTTACGTAAATACGGTCATCTGGACTGGCAGTCATCCCGGCAGCGCACCACCCGTGGAGGAAACATGACAAAATCTCTCCCCCTCACACCTGAACAACGAATCAAAGAACTTGAGCAGCAACTGGCTGAATCCGAAGTTAAAGCGCAGTTTTTTGAAGCTGTCGTGAAGGTGATGAACACCGAATTCGGTGCCACACTCACAAAGAAGCAGTTAGCGTCCTTATCGCGAAAGCACAGACACAATCCCTGAAGCTGACTGTCGTCAGGGTCTGCCGGTATTTAAAGATAAGCCGTCAGGCCTGGTATCAGGGATGCCGGCGTGAAATGCGCAGGTCTGAAAAGGCACATCGCATTACTGAGGAAGTCAGACTTATCAGGTTACAGCAGCCCCGACTGGGTACCCGGAAACTGCAGCATATTCTTAACGAGCGGGAAGATGCCGCATTGCATATCGGGCGGGACAGTCTGTTCGCTGTGCTGCGGGAAGCCCGGTTACTGGTTCATCCGGCAAGGGCTTATCATAAAACAACGAACAGCCGTCATCATTTTTACAGGCATCCGAATCTGCTGAAAGCGGGGCCGGAGCAGACGGTTATCTCCGGTCCGGAGCAGGTATGGGTTGCCGACATCACCTGGCTTCCGGTAAGGACAGGTATGGCCTACATCAGTCTGGTAACGGACGCTTTCTCACGAAAAATCGTGGGGTATCATGTTCATGAAAGTCTGCATACGGAACACGTTATTAAGGCGCTGCAAATGGCACTGAGGGAGCGGCAGGGAAAGGGCCGCCTGATCCACCACTCAGATCGCGGACTTCAGTACTGTTCGGCAATGTATCAGTCAGTGCATAAAAAACACGGTCTTGTCTGTTCAATGACGGACGGCTACGACTGCTATCAGAATACGCTGGCAGAAAGGGTTAACGGCATACTGAAAAATGAATTACTGATTACGCGTCCGGCAGACGTGGTGCAGGCAGGCAGGATGGTCAGTGAGTCAGTCAGGATCTATAACAGCCAGCGTCCTCATCTGTCATTAAAATACAAAACGCCTGATGAGGTACATCAGGCGTTTTAAAAGATAAAAAAGTGTCAACCTATGCCAGGACTAGTCAACAACGTGATCAGGCCAGACGACCGTGACACTGTTTGTATTTTTTACCTGAACCGCACGGGCAAGGATCGTTACGGCCCACTTTACGCTCGCCGCCCTGCTGCGCAACGGACTCCGCCGCCAGGATTTCTTCGCTGGCATGGCTCAACTGCTGTTGTTGTGCCAGGCGCTCGGCCTCTTCACGACGTTGTTGCTCCATCGCTTCGACTTCTTCCGGCATACGAACCTGTACTTTGCTCAGGGTACTGATCACTTCGTACTTAAGCGTTTCCAGCATCGCGGCAAACATGGCGAACGATTCACGCTTATATTCCTGCTTAGGATCTTTTTGTGCATATCCACGTAAGTGGATGCCCTGACGCAGATAATCCATTGCGGCCAGGTGCTCTTTCCACAACGAGTCCAGCGTTTGCAGCATGACGCCTTTCTCAAAGTTGCGCATCATTTCCGCGCCGACGATCTCTTCTTTTTCCGCATAACTCTCGGCGGCGTGCGTCATGATACGTTCACGCAGCGTCTCTTCATGCAGATCCGGTTCTTTGTCCAGCCATTCGCTAATCGGCAGATCCAGATCGAAATCGTTACGCAGGCGCTCTTCAAGGCCCGGCACATCCCACATTTCTTCCAGCGACTGAGGCGGAATATAGCTGTCGATAATGGATTTATAGACGTCTTCGCGAATACTGTTGATGGTTTCTGACACATCAGACACATCAAGGAGTTCATTACGCTGGCTATAGATAGCACGACGCTGATCGTTGGCCACGTCATCATATTCCAGCAGTTGCTTACGAATATCGAAGTTACGGCTTTCCACTTTACGCTGCGCGTTGGCAATGGCTTTGGTCACCCACGGATGCTCAATGGCCTCGCCAGGTTTCATTCCCAGTTTGCGCATCATGTTGGAAACACGATCCGAGGCAAAGATACGCATCAGCGCATCTTCCATGGACAGGTAGAAGCGTGAAGAACCGGCGTCACCCTGACGACCCGCACGACCACGTAGCTGGTTATCAATACGACGCGATTCGTGACGTTCAGTACCCACGATATGCAGACCGCCCGAAGCCAGCACCGCATCATGGCGAATCTGCCAGGCGGCTTTAATCTCTTCGATTTGCGCATCTGATGGGTTTTCAAGCTCGGCAACTTCTGCGTGCCAGCTACCGCCCAGCATGATATCCGTACCACGGCCCGCCATGTTAGTGGCGATAGTGACAGCACCCGGTTGACCGGCCTGCGCCACGATATCCGCTTCACGGGCATGGAACTTCGCATTCAAGACATTGTGTTTAATGCCGGCGCGCGTCAGTTCGTTTGATACCACTTCTGATTTTTCAATCGAAATCGTACCGACCAACACAGGCTGTCCGTTGGCCGTACGCTCGCGGATGTCTTCAATGATGGCATCGATCTTCTCTTTCTCGGTCATATAAACCAGATCGGCAAGATCTTTACGCACCATAGGACGGTTGGTCGGCACAACAATGGTATCGAGTTTGTAGATGGAGCTGAACTCAAACGCTTCGGTATCAGCTGTACCGGTCATCCCCGCCAGCTTGTCATAAAGGCGGAAGTAGTTCTGGAAGGTGATAGAAGCCAGGGTCTGGTTTTCGTTCTGAATCTCAACGCCTTCTTTGGCTTCAATCGCCTGATGCAGACCGTCAGACCAGCGACGACCCTGCATCGTACGACCTGTATGTTCGTCGACAATGACGACTTCATCATCTTTTACAATGTAGTCGACATCGCGCGTGAACAGCGCATGGGCGCGAAGTGCCGCAGTAACATGGTGCATCAGCATAATATTGGTCGGTGAATAAAGTGATTCCCCTTCCACCATAATGCCCTGACTTACCAGCAGTTCTTCTACTTTTACCAGTCCGCGCTCGCTCATGTGCGCCTGACGCGCCTTCTCATCGACCCAATAGTCGCCTTCGCCCTGGAAGTTGTCTGAATCTTCCTTTTCCTGGCGAATCAAATGAGGAATGATTTTATTCACTTTGGTGTAAAGTTCTGAGCTGTCTTCGGCCGGACCAGAAATGATCAGCGGCGTACGCGCTTCATCAATCAGGATGGAGTCAACTTCATCCACCAGCGCATAGTGCAGCTTACGCTGTACGCGCTCTTCTGGACTGAACGCCATGTTGTCACGCAGATAGTCAAAGCCGTACTCGTTGTTGGTACCGTAGGTGATGTCTGCTGCATAGGCTTCGCGTTTGGCGACAGAAGGCAGGCCAGACATGTTGATCCCGACGCTCAGGCCAAGAAACTCAAACAACGGACGGTTATTTTCCGCATCACGCTGGGCCAGATAGTCGTTGACGGTGACAACGTGTACGCCCTGGCCGGTTAAGGCATTCAAATAGGCTGGCAGGGTTGCCGTCAGGGTTTTACCTTCACCGGTACGCATCTCTGCGATACAGCGGTTATTCAGCACCATGCCGCCAATCAGCTGCACGTCAAAGTGACGCATGCCAAACACACGTTTACTGGCTTCACGCACGGTTGCAAAGGCTTCGGGGATAAGGCTTTCCAGTGATTCACCTTTTTTCAGGCGCTCACGGAAGAGTACCGTTTTGGCTTTCAGCTCGTCATCGGAGAGCACCTCGAACTCGGGCTCCATCTTGTTGATGATATCAACGTTTTTACGCATGCGGCGCAAAGTACGATCGTTGCTGCTACCAAAAACCTTGGTCAACATTTTGATTAACATAATAAATATATTCTCAATTCAGCCGGAGAGTCCGGACTGCGAAATCTAAATGGGATTAAAAACAAAGAGATTAGCAGAACAATAAAGCGGGTCCGGCACGGATACCGTGCACTTTGCCATGTCCGTCAGAACGCGTCTGTGTCGGAGCGGCAGGAAGGGGTTGCGAGGAGACACGAACCGGGATGCTGGGTTGTGCCGCCTGGGAGGTTAATAATGCATGAAGTGAATCAATCAACGCCAGCTTTTGTGCGGCCAGCGGATGCACCTGCTCTTCCGCCTGCGCCTGCGGCGTTAACGTGAAAGAGAGATGGCGGATAACCGTGCGGATGGCGTGCTGGTGCCAGTAGTCAACCGAGAAACTGGGACGTCGCGAGGCTTCCTGAAGACGAATCAAATGGTCAAAACGAACGGCATTGCCGATAAACAGGCTACTGGCGGAAGATTCTGATGCGGTATTAAGTTCAGCCGTTTGCGCACACGCTGGCAAGCCAAGACTGGCCGCCACCATTCCGAGAAGGAAATGAGGCCAGAAATAGCGTCTACCTAATTGTCGCCAGCGTAGAAGGATTCCGATCACAATTGTTCCATTGCGCATAACATTTTAATTATTCACCGCGGTTTTCAGCAGCATGCAGCCTGTAAAAGCGCCAGAGATAGTAACACTAATGTGGCGCGGCGACACCTGGGATTAGCGCAACAACGGGAGAAATCGCGCGCGATTGTGCAGCAATTCAGCAATTGTTTGCTTTGACGTGGGAATGCTATCGCAACAGGCGGAGATTAACAGCGAGGCAATAAAAAACGGCTGGTGCCACTGACCGGAGAGAGTGTCAGCATAGCCAGCCGTTTTACGTTCTGAACGGATTTAAGCCAGAACCAAATTTGGTGCTTTGAACGCCAGTGGCAATTCAGCTTCGTCTTCGAAGGTTGCCCATTCCCAGGCTTCCTGCTTAGCCAAAACGGCCTGCAGCAGTTTGTTGTTCAGCGCATGGCCTGATTTGAACGCGGTGAACGCGCCAATAATATTGTGGCCACACATAAACAGATCGCCGATAGCATCCAGCATTTTGTGACGCACGAACTCGTCTTCAAAACGCAGGCCTTCTTCATTAAGCACGCGGAAATCATCAAGGCCAATCGCACAATCTAAACTACCGCCCAGGCACAGGCCTTTAGACTGCAGATATTCGATTTCACGCATGAAGCCAAAAGTACGTGCACGGCTAATCTGACGAACAAACGCTTCGGCAGAGAATTTCATCTGGTAGCGCTGAGAGCTGGAATCGATAGCCGGGTGTTTGAAATCGATAGTGAAATCAAGCGAGAAACCGTTATAAGGTTTGATCTCTGCCCATTTGTCACCGTCTTCAACACGCACAGTCTGCTTAACACGCACAAATTTCTTGGCGCTGCTGAGCTGCTCGATACCTGCATCCATCAGCAGATAGATGAAAGGCGCTGCACTGCCGTCCATAATCGGGATTTCTGGCGCATCAACTTCGACAATGATGTTATCGATGCCAAGACCTGCCAGTGCGGCATTTAAGTGTTCAACTGTCGAAATACGCACGCCTTCATCGTTCACCAGGCAGGTGCTCAGCATGGTGTCGCGCACGTATTTTGCATCAGCCGGAAAATCAACCGGTGGATTCAAGTCAGTGCGACGATAGATGACCCCGGTATTAGCCGGCGCAGGGCGCAGGGTCAGACTGACTTTCTTGCCGGTATGTAAACCGACACCTGTCGCCTGAACAATACGTTTTAATGTCCTTTGTTTGATCATCGTTATTATCTCGCAATATCGCTTTCCGACCGCCAGTATACGTTACCAGCGGGCGAACACTTTAGCACAAAGAGCGGGAAATCCCAATTATAGGGTTATTCCTAGTCGGCCTGCTTACGCAAAAATGCCGGAATATCAAGGTAATCTGGCTCTTTGTTAGACTGTGCACTCTGATCGTTCACCACTTTAGCGGCAGGTTTTTGCTCCTGCGGCAGCGGAGACATACCGTGCTGCTGGTAACGATGATCCATCACAGGCTGACTGGCTGGTTTGTTAGTGACCAGGGTGATCTCTGGACGCTTATCCATGCCAATACCGGTTGCCACCACAGTGACGCGCAGTTCGTCATTCATTTCTGGGTCCAGCGAGGTACCAATCACGACGGTTGCGTTGTCTGAGGCGAAGGCGCGGATAGTGTTACCCACGGTTTCAAACTCATCCAGACGCAGGTCAAAGCCCGCAGTAATGTTGACCAGCACGCCGCGCGCACCAGAGAGATCGATATCTTCCAGCAGTGGGCTGGAGATCGCCATCTCAGCGGCTTCTTCTGCACGGTCTTCACCACAGGCCACGCCAGAACCCATCATTGCGTAACCCATTTCTGACATTACGGTACGCACGTCAGCGAAGTCCACGTTCATCAGGCCAGGACGAGTAATCAGCTCGGCGATACCCTGTACGGCGCCTTTCAGCACGTCGTTAGCCGCGCCAAAAGCATCGAGCAGGGAAATACCACGTCCAAGGACTTTTAACAGCTTGTCGTTAGGAATGGTAATCAGTGAATCCACGTGCTTGGACAGCTCAGCGATACCCTGCTCAGCAAACGCCATGCGCTTCTTACCTTCAAAATTAAAAGGCTTGGTCACAACCGCGACGGTCAAAATACCTAAATCTTTGGCCACTTCAGCCACAACAGGCGCTGCGCCGGTACCAGTACCGCCACCCATACCTGCTGCGATGAACACCATGTCTGCCCCTTCCAGCGCAGAACGCAGTGCTTCGCGATCTTCTTCTGCAGAGTTACGGCCTACTTCCGGGTTAGCACCCGCTCCCAGCCCCTTGGTAATGTTATTACCAATCTGGATGGTCTGGCCGACCGCTGTCTTACGCAACGCCTGAGCGTCGGTATTCACAGCGAAGAATTCCACACCTTCGATACGCTCGCGTACCATGTGCTCTACGGCGTTGCCACCGCCACCGCCGACGCCGATGACTTTAATCACCGCGTCATTGGTTAATTCCATAGGTTCAAACATGATTTCTCTCCGTTATGTGCCTGTCGCCTGGAGATCACTAAAGAAAACAGCATGATCCCCTTTTACAAAAATTAAAACTCTTTTTTTAACCAACTATTAATACGTTTAAACCAGTTACCCACGGAAACGCGCTTTTCAGCCTCTGCGTCACCGTTCAGGTGTGACTCTTTACCGTAGTGCAACAGCCCCACCGCAGTGGAATAGTAAGACTCCTGCGCGTAGTCCGTCAGACCCGTGATGTTTAGCGGCTGTCCAATGCGCACCTGCGTATGAAATACGCGCTGCGCACAGGCGGCCAATCCTTCAATCTGCGCCGCGCCGCCGGTTAACACAATCCCTGCTGCAAGATGGTGTTTAACGCCCTGCTGGCGAAGCTGCTCTTGTAACTGCAAAATCTCGTCATTGACCAGATTTAAAAGCTCTGTGTAACGTGGCTCGATCACCTCGGCCAGCGTCTGACGTTGCAGGCTACGTGGCGGACGTCCGCCCACGCTTGGCACTTCAACGTTTTCGTCTTTTCCGACGATCGACCCGAGTGCACAGCCGTGTCGCACTTTGATGGCTTCCGCATCGGTGGGCGGCGTACCAAATGCGTAGGCAATATCACTGGTGACCACATTGCCAGCATAAGGAATAACCTTAGTATGACGTAATGCGCCGCCCGTATAGACGGCGATATCCATTGTGCCGCCACCAATATCCACCACACAAACGCCCAGTTCGCGTTCGTCTTCGGTCAGGACCGCAAAGCTGGATGCCAGACCGGCAAAAATCAGTTGGTCAACTTTGAGGCCACAACGTTCAACGGCTTTGACAATATTTTTTGCCATGTCGTTGTGACAGGTGATCAAATGCACCTTTGCCTGCATGCGCACACCTGACAGACCAACCGGATTTTTAATGCCTTCCTGATAGTCGATGGCATATTCCTGAGGAATAACGTGCAGAATGCGATGCTCGTCACGAACGCGCACTGACTTGGCCGTATGCACCACGTTCTCTACATCATCCTGAGTCACTTCCTCTTCGGAAATCGGAACCATCCCGATTTCGTTCTGACAACTGATATGTTTGCCCGATAATGCAAGGTAAACGGAGGAGATCTGACAATCCGCCATCAACTCAGCCTGATCGATGGCGCGCTGTACGCATTTCACCACCGACTCAAGATCGTTTACGCCGCCTTTATCCATACCGCGGGACGGGCAACTGCCGACCCCAATAATATTGACCATACCATCAGGCAGAATTTCCCCAACCAGGGCGGCGACCTTCGCAGTGCCGATTTCGAGTCCAACTACCAGTTTTCTGTCCGTTGCCTTGATCATTGTTGTTTAGCCTGTGCCTGGTTTTGTTGCTGATTACTGTCCTGTGGCTCCATCACTATCGGTGTCCAGCCAACAGAAGCGCCAGAGTCATAGCGTAAATCAACCGAGTTGATGCGCTTGTGTTCATTCTGACCTTGCTGCAGCAGCACCGGATAGAGCTCAATAAAACGATTCAGACGCTTCATGGTATCGGTACGACCCAGCTCAATACGTACATCATCGCTGGTCACTAACTGCCATGAACGCCGCGCCGTCATCGACGCCACCTTCAGGGTAAACTTCCTGGCTTTCAGCACGTCATCCATACTGTGATAACCCGCCAGCACCTCTTTTTCACTGCCTTCTGGACCGTATAACATCGGCAGCGTTTCTTTACCCATATGGTTAGCCGGTACGCTGAATGACACGCCGTCGCTGTCAACCATGTGAGAGTCGTTCCAGCGCGCCACCGGCGTATATTCCACCAGATGGATTTTCAGTTCATCCGGCCACTGCTTACGCACGCTGACCTGCTTTATCCATGGCAATCGTTCTATCTGCTGCTGGATGATGTTCACATCCTGCGACATAAAGGTACCGGGTGAACCTAACGACAAAATCGCCTGGCGAATATCGTCGTGAGTGGTGTAATGCAGTTGTCCCGTCACCACCAGCTTTGACAGCGGCAACCGAGAGGCATCGTTCATCCACTTCAGCACCACTAAGCCACCCGCAATCATTACGCCCATCACCATCAGCAGAAACACGATGCCGAAGAGCCGGGCACCGTTACTGCGACCGTTGCGTGCCCGCTCCTGCGCCTCACGGTTACGTACGTTCATCGCCGCCTGTGACATATCAGTCGGCCAGTTCCAGAATGCGTACGACTAACTGAGAAAACGTCAGGCCAGCCTGCTTTGCTGCCATCGGCACTAAGCTGTGGCTGGTCATACCGGGTGACGTGTTCGCTTCCAACAGCTGGAAGTGTCCTTCACCATCGGTCATGACATCAACGCGTCCCCAGCCACTGCACCCCAGTGCACGCCAGGCAGACCAAACCAGCTGTTGTAATTCTGCCTCACGCTCTGCACTCAGTCCGGCTGGACAGAAGTACTGAGTATCGTCAGAAATGTATTTAGCTTCATAGTCATAGAACTCGCTGGCGGTCTTTATTTTTATGGCTGGCAGAATCTGCTCGCCCAGAATGCCAACGGTATATTCCTCACCGCTCAGAAACGCCTCAACCAGCACGTTATCGTCGTGGCGAAATGCTTCTTCCAGTGCTGCGGTCAGATCGCTCTGCTGATTCACGCGGCTGATCCCAACACTGGACCCTTCGCTGCTCGGTTTAACGAACAGCGGTAAACCTAGCGCGCTAATCGCCGTCTTGGTGGCCGTATCCAGACCGGCCTGCATCTGTTCACGCGTGATCCAGACAAATTTACCTGCCGGCAGTCCCCTGCCCTGCCACAGCAGCTTGGTGCGCAGTTTGTCCATGGTCACGGCCGAGGCCATCACGCCGCTGCCGGTATAGGGCAACTGCAGGAACTCCAGCACCGCCTGAAGCGTGCCGTCTTCACCGCCACGACCGTGCAGGGCGATAAACACCCTTTCAAAACCTTGTGCAGTTAAATCCAGCACTGAAACGTCGCGGGTATCAATACCCTGTGCGTCAATACCTGCTTCGCGTAAGCCGGCCAGCACGGCACCGCCGGACATCAGGGACACGTCGCGCTCGGCTGACGTGCCGCCCATTAAAACGGCAACTTTAGGCATGACGGCCCTCCACTTTGCGCTCTGGCTGCAATTTGCAGTCGGCCAGTTTACGCGCCACTTTACCTACGTTTCCTGCACCCTGAACCAGAATCAGATCGTTACCTGACAGCAAAGGTGCCAGCATTTCAACGAGCGAATCATGCTCCGGCACCAGAATAGGATCGACCTTGCCACGGTTACGAATGGCACGGCACAGTGCACGGCTGTCCGCGCCAGGAATGGGCGTTTCACCTGCCGCGTACACATCCAGCATCAGCAAAACGTCAACCTGAGACAGCACGTTGGCAAAATCATCAAACAGGTCACGGGTTCGCGTGTAACGGTGCGGCTGAAACACCATCGCCAGTTTTTTATCAGGCCAACCCGCGCGCGCCGCTTTGATGGTAGCGTCCACTTCCGTGGGATGATGACCATAATCATCCACCAGCATGGCGGTGCCAGGCTGACCGTTGACCGGTTCGGTAGAAAACTCGCCCAACTGGTCGAAACGACGGCCGGTTCCCTGAAAGCTTTCCAGCGCCGCCAGAATGGCGCTGTCTTCAATCCCTTCTTCGCTGGCAACGGCTACGGCCGCTGCTGCGTTTAATGCATTGTGCCGACCCGGCGCGTTCAGGGTGATCTGTAACGGCGCCTTGTCCTGACGAATCAGGCTAAAGTGCACCTGTGCACCACGCTGTTCAAAGTCTTCGATGCGGAAGTCAGCATCGTCACTGAAGCCATAGGTCGTAATCTGGCGGCCTACGCGAGGAAGCAGGTCACGAATCACGGCATCATCGACGCACATGACTGCGCGGCCGTAGAACGGCAAATTGTGCAGGAAATTAATGAACGTCTGCTTCAGGTTTTCAAAATCTCCCTGATAGGTGTCCATATGATCCGCTTCGATATTGGTGACGACAGCGACCATTGGCTGCAGATGGAGGAATGACGCATCGCTCTCATCCGCTTCGGCGATCAGATAGCGGCTGCTGCCTAAACGCGCATGCGTGCCTGCCGCTTTAACCAGCCCCCCGTTAACGAAAGTCGGGTCCAGGCCACCTTCTGCGTAAATGCTCGACACCATGGCTGTTGTCGTGGTTTTGCCGTGCGTGCCGGCAATCGCAATACCGTGACGAAAGCGCATCAGTTCTGCCAGCATCTCCGCGCGACGAATCACCGGGATACGTTGCTCGCGTGCCGCCACCAGTTCAGGATTGTCCTGCGCAACGGCGCTGGACACCACGACTACGCTGGCATCCGTTACGTTTTCCGGGCGATGGTTAAAGTAAATCGTTGCGCCCAGTTTGATCAGATTTTGTGTTACCGGATTCGGCGCCAGATCAGAACCGCTGATATGGTAGCCTTCATTTGCTAACACTTCGGCAATACCGCCCATGCCAGCACCGCCGATGCCGACAAAGTGAATGTGCCGGACGCGACGCATCTCGGGCACGATTGAACGCAGTTTCGCCAGTTGTTGTGTATTCATTACGCTTTATTACCTACCTACTCATTCAGTTTGTGCTCAGTTTGAGCACGGGTCAGCCAGGCTGACCTGATGCGTTAATGTGCGGCGTGAGCCACTGCCTGCGCGACCCGTTCGGTCGCATCGGGTACCGCCACCTCATGGGCTTTTTCAGCCATCGCGAGTAATGTCGGGCGATCCCAGTGACGCAACGTTTCCGCTACCGCCTCCGCTGTAAACTGCGGCTGCTCAAAAATTTTGGCTGCACCTGCGCCCTCAAGCGGCAAGGCATTCCAGTACTGCTGACGATCTTTGTGCTGAAACGGCACGAAGATGGCCGGTAATCCCGCGGCAGCGATTTCACTCACCGTCAGTGCACCTGAGCGACAAATCACTACATCAGCCCAGGCATACGCCGCCGCCATATCATCAATAAATTCGGTCACCTTGTGCTGCTGACCTGCCTGCTGATAGGCATGCTCTACGTCCTGCAATGCACCTTTACCGGTCTGATGCCAGACGGTGATCTGCTCACCCAGTTTTGCCGCAACCAAGGGCACCGTCTGGTTAAGAACGCGCGCGCCCTGACTGCCGCCCACCACCAGAATACGGATGGCACCACTGCGCCCGGCCAGGCGCTGAGTCGGTGATGGCAGGGCCAGCACGTCCGTACGCACCGGGTTTCCTACCACCTCTGCGTGGGGAAACGCACCGGGAAATGCCTGCATAACTTTGGTGGCAATTTTTGCCAGCCACTTGTTGGTGAGTCCGGCAATACCGTTTTGCTCATGCAGCACGACAGGGACACCACAACTCCAGGCAGCCAGGCCACCCGGGCCCGATACATAGCCCCCCATGCCCAGCACGACGTCCGGCTTCCAGGCTTTAATAATCTTGCGAGCCTGACGCCAGGCGTTAAAAATACGCACCGGCGCTAGCAACAGGGCTTTGATGCCCTTGCCGCGTAATCCGCTGATACGGATAAAGTCGATGTCGATACCGTGCTTGGGTACCAGGTCGGCTTCCATACGATCTGCGGTGCCTAACCAGCGAACTTCCCAGCCCTGCGCTTTCAGATGATGGGCCACGGCCAGCCCCGGGAACACATGTCCACCGGTGCCACCTGCCATGACCATCAATCGTTTACCACTCATCGACCACCTCGGGTAAACGCCTGCGCTTTAGCCAGACGCGTTTCATAATCAATACGTAACAAAAATACGATGGCTGTAGACATAATGATGAGACTCGAACCACCGTAACTAATTAACGGTAACGTCAGCCCTTTGGTCGGTAACATACCCGCCGCGGCGCCCACGTTGACCAGTGCCTGAAAGCTAAACCATACGCCGATTGAACAGGCTAAGAAGCCCGAAAAACGTTGGTCAAGTTCAAGCGCGCGTCGACCGATCGACATTGCGCGAAAAGCGACGAAGAATACCATTAACAGCGCTAAAACCACACCGATGTAACCCAGTTCTTCTCCGATAATGGAGAAAATAAAGTCGGTATGCGCTTCGGGCAGATATTCCAGTTTCTGAACCGAATTCCCCAGCCCCTGGCCCCAGAATTCACCGCGGCCAAATGCCATCAGCGATTGTGTAAGCTGGTAGCCGCTGCCGAAAGGATCTTCCCATGGGTCCCAGAATGACGTGACGCGGCGCATACGGTATGGCTCGGCGATAATCAACAGCACCACGGCAAAGATGCCGGAGCCGATGATGGCCAGAAACTGCCACAGCTTGGCCCCCGCCAGAAACAGCATCGCCAGCGTGGTAACAAACAGCACCACCACCGTCCCGAGGTCCGGTTGAGCCAGCAGCAGTACAGCCAGCACGACCATCACGCCCATCGGCTTACAGAAGCCCCAGAAGTTATTTCGCACCTCTTCGACTTTACGCACCAGGTAACTGGCGAGATAGCAGAAGAGCGTGAGTTTAGATAATTCGGCTGGCTGGATACGTAGCGGGCCTAACGCAATCCAGCGTGAAGCACCATTGACCGAGCTACCCACGACTAAAACAATCAACAGCATGGCGACAGACACCATCAGCATCACGTTGCTGTAACGCTGCCAGAAATCCATCGGGACACGCAGGGTAACCAGCGCCATACCGAATGCCAGGGCGATATAAAACGCATCACGCTTGGCAAAATAGAACGGATCGTCATTCAGACGCTGACCTACCGGCATCGATGCCGAGGTCACCATCACAAAGCCGATGGCGGCTAACCCCAGCGTTAACCAGAGCAACGTACGGTCATAGAGCACCAGCGAGGTATCATCGCTTTCGCGCGACCCCATTACCCAGTTACTCAACCGACTGGACAGGTAACTCGCAATGCCCGAACCAGGAATACGCATCAGCTTAGCTCCCTGGCCAGTTGCGCGAAGACGTCACCGCGCTGCTCAAAACTGCGAAACTGATCGAGGCTGGCACAGGCTGGCGAAAGCAGTACCATATCGCCCGGCTGGACCTGCCTGGCAATCTGTTCCATAGCCTGCTGCAGCGTTTCAGTGCGTACCGCGACGTCGGGCCGCAGCGCGGCCAGCGCATCACCATCGCGACCAAAGCAGAACAACCGGATACGATCGCCCTGAACATAAGACGCCAACGGCGAGAAGTCTGCTGATTTGCCATCCCCACCAAGCAGCAGCCAGAGCGTGCCGTTAACCTGCAAGCCTTTTAATGCGGCTTCTGTACTGCCGACGTTGGTCGCTTTTGAATCATTAATCCAGCGTACGCCGCGACTCTCATGAACCAGTTGAAAACGGTGTGGCAGGCCGGAATAGGCTGCAAGCGCAGACAGGCTGGTGGATCGTGGTAACCCCACCGCATCTGCCAACGCTAATGCCGCCAGCGCATTGGTGTAATTATGTTGCCCCACCAGCGTCATTTCATCGGTGTTTAGCACCTTCTCCCCTTTGGCCCGGAGCCAGATACTGCCCTGCTGCTTATTGAGATGATAATCCCCGATATCGATGCCAAAACTCACACAGCGCGCGTCAGCGCCGCGCACCGGCATCGTCATGCCATCATCAGCGTTCACCACACAAACCTGGGCGTTCTCATAAATACGCAGTTTGGCTGCCCGATACTGCTGCATACCTAACGGATAGCGATCCATATGATCTTCCGTCACGTTAAGAATGGTGGCGGCGGCGGCTTTCAGGCTGTGCGTGGTTTCCAACTGAAAGCTGGAGAGCTCCAGCACATACAGCTGCGCAGGCGCTTTCAGCAGGCTGAGCGCGGGCAAACCAATATTGCCACCCACGCCTACCTGCCAGCCTGCCGCCTTCGCCATTTCGCCGACCAGGGTGGTGACCGTACTTTTTCCGTTCGAGCCGGTAATCGCCACAATCGGTGCCTGTGCTTCACGACAAAACAGCTCAATGTCACCGACGATTTCGATGCCCGCGTCCGCAGCTTCACACAGCGCCGGATGCGCCAGCGCAATACCGGGGCTGGCAATGATAAGGTCTGCCGCTAACAGCCAGTCACTGTTGATACCGCCCACGTAACGCTCTACCTGCTCAGGCAACTTATCCAGCCCTGGCGGGGACATACGGGTATCCATCACGCGTGGCGTTACGCCCTGCGCTACAAAGAAATCAACACAGGACAGCCCGGTCAGGCCTAATCCGATGATGACGACTTTTCTCCCGCGATAGTCAGCCATGATTACCGTACCTTCAGCGTCGCCAGGCCAATCAGCACCAGCATGAGCGAAATAATCCAGAAGCGCACAATGACGCGCGGCTCTGGCCAGCCTTTCAGTTCGTAGTGATGGTGAATTGGTGCCATACGGAAAATACGTTGCCCGCGTAGCTTGAATGACCCCACCTGCAGAATCACCGACAGCGTTTCAACAACAAACACGCCGCCCATGATCACTAATAAAAATTCCTGACGCAGCAGCACGGCGATGGTCCCTAATGCGCCGCCCAGCGCCAGCGATCCGACATCGCCCATGAAAACCTGGGCCGGATAGGTATTGAACCAGAGGAACCCTAATCCTGCCCCCACGATGGCGGTACAGACGATCACCAGTTCACCGGCATGCCGTAAATAAGGAATATGCAGATACTCAGCGAATTTCACGTTACCTGTTGCCCAGGCGACCAGTGCAAAACCTGCCGCCACAAAGACGGTTGGCATAATGGCCAGACCATCCAGACCGTCGGTCAGGTTGACGGCATTACCGGTACCCACAATGACAAAGTAAGCCAGCACGATGTAAAACAGACCCAGCTGTGGCATCACGTCTTTGAAGAAAGGCACAACCAGCTCTGTGGCTGGCGTATCTTTACCGGCCAGATAAAGCGCAAAGGCAACGCCCAGGGAAATCACCGACATCCAGAAGTATTTCCAGCGCGCGATCAACCCTTTCGTATCTTTGCGTACTACTTTGCGGTAATCATCGACAAAGCCAATCACGCCAAAGCCCACCAGCACCACCAGCACACACCAGACATAGGGGTTGGATGGGTAAGCCCACATCAATACCGACAGGGTGATCGAAGTCAGAATCATGATGCCGCCCATGGTCGGCGTCCCACGCTTGCTAAAGTGCGACTCCGGGCCGTCGTTACGCACCACCTGACCGATTTGCAGTTTCTGCAGCCACGCAATCAGGCGTGGCCCCATCCACAGGGAGATAAATAACGCGGTCAGCAGGCTGACAATGGCGCGAAACGTCAGATACGAAAAGACGTTGAAGCCGGAATAAAATGCGACCAGATGTTCGGCCAGCCAAACTAACATGTTCCTTTCTCCTGTAAGCTCTGTACTACCTGCTCCATGGCGGCACTACGTGAACCCTTAATCAATACGGTCATTTCTTTGTGTTCGGACAGTAACTGGCGTAAACGTTCAGTCAGCGCGGTTTTATCGCTGAAATGTTCGCCAACGCCACTGTTTTCGCTAATTAAATGGCTTATCTGACCGGTGCTTAACACACTATCAATGCCTGCGGCTTTGGCGGCCAGGCCCACTTCACGATGGCACTGTTCGCTTTCGTCGCCTAATTCAGCCATATCGCCCACCGCCATGACGCGGTAACCCGGCATCTCAGACAGCACCTGGGCTGCTGCGATCATTGAGCCGACGTTTGCGTTGTAGCTGTCATCGAGCAGCAGTTGCTGCGCGGAGAGGCGAATGGGGAACAGGCGACCGGGCACGGACTGAAGGTTTTTCAGGCCACTCTGTACTGCGCTGAGCGGGGCATCCACCGACAGCGCGAGCGCGGCAGCGGCGAGCGCATTCGCAATATTATGCCGTCCCGGCACCGGTAAGGTAATGTCTGCTTCGCCATGCGGCGTGTGCATAACAAAGTGCGTGCCATCCTGACTGATGCGAATGTCGCGCGCGTGAAAATCGCAGTCAGCATCCTGGGGGGAGAAACGCCATACCGTTTTACCGTGCAGGTTCTCCTGCCAGTGCGGCCAGTCATTGCTGTCAGCGTTTAAAATCGCCGTTCCCTTCGCGGGCAAACCGTTAAAAATTTCACCTTTGGCTTTTGCCACGCCAGCCAGCGAACCAAACCCTTCAAGATGAGCCGCGGCAAGGTTATTGACCAGCGCGCTTTCCGGACGGACCAGATCGGTGGTGTAGGCGATTTCGCCCTGATGATTTGCACCCAGCTCAATGACCGCGAACTGATGTTCAGGCGTGAGGCGCAATAAGGTCATCGGCACGCCAAAATCGTTGTTCAGGTTGCCTGCGGTATGAAGCGTTTCACCGCATTGACGTAAAATCGCAGCCGTCATCTCTTTCACCGAGGTCTTACCGGAAGAGCCGGTCAGGGCAACGACCCGAGCGCTGGCCTGTTGACGCACCCATGCGCCCAGCTTGCCAAACGCCAGACGCGTATCCTTAACCACGACCTGAGGCACAGATACAGGTAAACGCTTACTTACCAGCAAGGCTTTGGCCCCCTTGGCAATGGCATCTTCTGCAAAGTCATGGGCATCAAAACGCTCGCCCACGATGGCCACAAACAGGCTACCTGCGGTGACCTTGCGGGTATCCGTAGTGACATCATTTAATGTCAGGTCGTCGCCGTGCAGGGTGCCGCTGGTGATCTGTGCTAACGTGCTCAATGAAACCGGAATCATGCTACGCCTCCTAGCAATGTGGCGACCGTCGCACGATCGGAGTAATCCAGACGTTGATTGCCAACAATTTGATAGTCTTCATGGCCTTTCCCGGCCACCAATACGATGTCATCGGGATGAGCCTGCATGATGGTGCTGGTCACGGCCTGCGCGCGTCCGGAAACGACACGGGCACGACCAGGATCGAGCAGCCCACTCAGAATGTCCTGCACAATCGCCTGAGGATCTTCACTGCGCGGATTATCATCCGTCACCACCACCACGTCGGCAAACTGCTCAGCAATTGCTCCCATTAGTGGGCGCTTACCTTTGTCGCGATCGCCGCCACATCCGAACAGGCACCACAGTTTGCCTTTGCAATGCAGACGCGCGGCTTCCAATGCTTTCTCTAAGGCATCCGGCGTGTGGGCATAATCCACCACGACAGTAGGCTTACCCGGGGCGCTGAAGACTTCCATTCGCCCGTTCACCGGCTGCAGTCTTGCCGCAACCCGCAGTAGATCATCCAGCGCATAACCCAGCGCCAGCAGCGTTGCCAGAGCCAACAGTAAGTTACTGACGTTGAAGGCCCCCATCAGGCGGCTGTTTATCTCGCCCTCGCCCCAGCTTGAGTCGAAGCGAATGTGGGCACCATTATCGTGATAGTTCACGTCGGTCGCACGAAGCCAGCGGCCATGATTACCGGGCTGCAGGTTATTTTCCATCGTGACTGCCACGGCGTCAGGCAGATTTGCCAGCCAGCGGCGACCGACGTCATCGTCAGCATTAAGCACGGCCACCCCGACCTGATGCTCGGAAAATAACAACCATTTTGCCGACGCATACTGCTGCATATCACCGTGGTAATCGAGATGGTCACGGCTGAGGTTGGTAAACACCGCAGCGGCAAAGGGCAGTGCTGAAACACGATGCTGCACCAGCCCGTGTGACGAAATTTCCATTGCCGTCAGCGATGCGCCTTTCCGGACCAGTTCATCCAGGTTGTGCTGCACGTCTACGGCTGAACCCGTGGTATTTTCCGCTGGCACCAGTTGCCCGACCAGCCCATTGCCTACCGTGCCCATCACGGCACTGGTTTCGCCCAGCAGGCTGGCCCACTGCGCCAGTAACTGCGTGGTGGTCGTTTTACCATTGGTACCGGTTACGCCAATCAGCTTTTGCTTTTCGCCAGGCTGCTGGTAAAAACGGCCTGCCAGAGCAGAAAGACGTTGATGCAGCTGCGCCAGATAAATGACCGGCACGCCGTGCATCTCACGAATTTCGCCGTCGGTCGCTTCCCCTTCTGCTTCCGCGATAACGGCAGCCACGCCTTGCGCAATCGCCTGAGGAATAAACCGTCGACCATCAACCTGATGGCCGGCAATGGCCACAAACAGATCGCCCGCCGCCGCACTGCGGCTGTCCAGAGTCATGTCACGCAACGGGCGCGCAGGTGCGTCAGGCACCCACGGTCCGAGTAAGTCGCGCAGGTTACGATCTGTCACTTGATTCCTCACTTCTGTTTGTCACCAACTCGTTTTTGTCATTGGTCGGCAGGGCATCCGGTTCGATATTCATGGTACGCAGAACGCCGCCCATGATGGCACCGAACACCGGTGCAGAAACCGCACCACCATAATATTTACCGGCCTGGGGATCGTTAATGACCACCACCAGTGCAAAACGAGGGCGACTGGCAGGCGCAACGCCTGCGGTATAGGCAATGTATTTATTCACGTAACGACCATCCGGCCCGACCTTTTTCGCGGTACCGGTTTTGATCGCCACGCGATAGCCTTTGATGGCGGCTTTCACGCCGCCTCCGCCCGGTAACGCCACGCTTTCCATCATGTGCACCACGGTTTTCACCAAGGCTTCAGGAAACACGCGCTCACCACCAACCGGCGGATCAACTTTGGTTATCGACAGCGGACGTGCAATGCCGAAGCTGCCAATCGTTGCGTAGACTCGCGCTAACTGTAACGGCGTTACCATTAGCCCGTAGCCGAAAGAGAAGGTGGCCCTCTCTATGTCAGACCACCGTTGTTTTTTAGGGTATAAGCCACTACTTTCCCCGACCAGCCCCAAATTGGTCGGTTTACCCAGTCCAAAGCGCGCGTAAGTATCTACAAGCGCTGAGGAGGGCATCGCTAACGCCAGTCGTGAAACACCGACGTTACTCGATTTCTGTAAAACACCTGTCAAAGTCAGTTCGCTGTAGCGCGCCACATCTTTGATTTCATGGCCGTTGACGCGATAGGGAACGGTATTCAGTACGCTGTTCTCTTTCACCACACCGCGTTGCAGGGCCGTCATCACCACCATCGGCTTCACCGTTGAGCCAGGCTCGAAAATATCGGTGATGGCGCGGTTACGCATCAGGTCTTTTGCCGTGTTGCTCAGGTTATTCGGGTTGTAGGCCGGGCTGTTGGCCATTGCCAGTACTTCGCCGGTGTTCACGTCCACCAGCACCGCCGTGCCCGATTCCGCTTTGTTAAAGGCCACTGCGTTGTTGAGTTCGCGGTAGACCAGCGCCTGCAGGCGTTCGTCGATGCTCAGCGTCAGGTTGTGCGCGGCACGGCTGTCAACCGAAGAGATATCTTCAATCACACGTCCGTAGCGATCTTTACGCACGGTTCGCTCGCCTGGTTCACCGGTCAGCCATTTATCGAAGCTCTTTTCGATGCCTTCAATGCCCTGGCCGTCGATATTGGTAAAGCCGATGAGATGTGACGTCACCTGACCAGCCGGATAGTAGCGTCGAGACTCTTCACGCAAATGAATGCCTGGCAGCTTGAGTTTTTTAACGTATTCACCGATGGCGGGATTGACCTGACGCGCCAGGTAAATAAAGCGCCCTTTGGGATTCGCATTCACGCGTGCGGCCAGTTGATCAATGGGGATAGAAAGGGCATCGGATAAGGCTTTCCAGCGGCTGTCAAGCGTGACCCCGCCAGCATCATGTAGCTCTTTAGGATCGGCCCAGATCGCATTTACCGGCACGCTGACCGCCAGCGGGCGTCCGCCACGATCGCTGATCATGCCGCGCGCGGTCGGCACCGCCTGAACGCGTAATGAGCGTAAATCGCCTTCTTTAACCAGCTTGTCTGGGTTGATCACCTGCAGCCACGCAACCCGAGACAACAGCCCACCTAACGCCAGCAAAATGCAACCGCATAACAACGCAAAACGCCAGCTTACAAAGCTGGCTTTATCTTCCGGTTTTTTTAACTTCAGCGTTCTTTTTACGCCGTTCATTAGCAGTAACAGATCCTTATTTTTGCACCACGATGTTTTCCTGCGAAGGATCAACGTGCTGCATCTGCAGCTTTTCGGTGGCGATCCGCTCAACGCGGCTGTGATCGCCAAGGGCGTTCTCTTCCAGAATTAAATTGCGCCATTCAATGTCCAGCGCATCACGCTCCAGCACCAGTTGCTCTCGCTGGGCGGTTAACAGGCGCGTTTTGTGCGTAGTGGTCACCACCAATACGGCAGAAACCAGTACGGCTATCAGCAACAGCAGGGGAATTTTGCCTTTGCGCAAAATGTCCCCGGCGATAACGCCGGGTAAGCTGTGCCGTTCGTTGCCGATCATGCGTCAGTTCTCTCAGCGATGCGTAAAACGGAACTGCGTGCACGAGGGTTCTCTTTCACCTCAACGTCGCCCGGTACCATTTTTCCCAGTAGCTTTAACTGACGGCCGCCCAGCGCATTGAGCTGCTGTTCGGTCATAGGGAGTCCATGTGGCACCTGCGGACCCCGACTCTGATCGCGCATAAAACGTTTTACCAGTCGGTCTTCCAGCGAATGGAAGCTGATAACGGATAAACGCCCTTGTGGGGCAAGTACCTCAACCGCACCTTTCAACGCGATATCAATCTCTTCCAGTTCGCTGTTAATCCAGATCCTGATCGCCTGGAAGCTGCGCGTAGCCGGATGTTTAAACTTATCTTTTATCGGTGTGGCAGCGGCAATTACCGCAGCCAGCTCTTTCGTGCGCGTCATCGGTTCTTCACGATTACGCTCGACGATGGCGCGGGCAATGCGTTTCGCAAAACGCTCTTCGCCGTAAGTTTTCAGCACAAACGCAATATCCGCTTCGTCTGCCTGCAATAACCATTCGGCGGCAGAGTGACCTCGCGTGGGGTCCATACGCATATCCAGTGGTCCGTCACGCATGAATGAAAAGCCTCGTTCGGCATCATCCAGTTGGGGGGATGAAACCCCCAGGTCCAGCAATATGCCGTCGATACGGCCAACCAGTTCCCGCTCGGCCATGTACTCTGCCAGTGCGGAAAAGGGACCATGAACAATCGAAAAACGTGGATCCTTTATCTCAGCCGCTGCGGCGATAGCTTGCGGGTCACGGTCAATGGCGATGAGCTTTCCACCAGCGCCAAGCTGCGCCAGAATTAAGCGCGAGTGGCCGCCACGACCGAAGGTGCCGTCGATGTAGATACCGTCTTCCTTGATGTTGAGGCCATTAACCGCCTCATCCAACAGCACGGTGGTGTGTTTGTAATTTTCCTGCATAGCTATAGCGATAAATCCTGCAACCGCTCAGATAAAGGCTCCTGAGCTGACTGTTCTGCGTCAATATCTTCCCTGACTTGTTGATACCAGGTCTGTTCATCCCACAGTTCAAACTTATTGAACTGCCCAACCAGCATCACTTCTTTGCTTAAATTTGCATGCTGACGAAGCGTATTCGCCAACAACAAGCGGCCTGCATTGTCCATCTGACATTCACTGGCATGTCCCAGCAGCAAGCGCTGTACCCGGCGCTCCAGAGGATTCATGCTGGAAAGACTCGCCAGCTTCTTCTCAATGATTTCCCATGCGGGCAAGGTGTAGAGCAACAGGCATGGCTGGTGGAGGTCGATGGTACAAACCATCTGCCCCTGTGATTCCTCGCTCAGCAAATTGCGATAGCGCGTTGGTACCGCCAGGCGTCCTTTGCTGTCGAGATTGACTAACGTTGCTCCACGGAACATGCCAGCCTCACCCCTCAATTACCCATTTGCACCACTTTATCCCACTTTTTACCACAAAACGAGTTTAAGGATCGTAGGAAATCATTGTCAAGCCGGAGCGGCAGTTGAATATGACTATTTACCAAGGCGGGAATTAACACTGAGAGGGTTTCAAAACGCCAAAAGATGATTAATCAAAATTAAACTAATGAATAACTGAATAAAAAAATCTGACGCAAAAAAGAGTGGCTTAAAATTACACGTTTATTCAGGTTGAATAGCGTTGAGCCGTTTTGAGACAGGGGACGCATTTTAGGGGATTTCTTAAGGGATGCACAGCTACATAGCGACAAACAGCGTTTAAAACAGGCGCTAAGTTGTAAGTAAACAAGAATAGTCCGTTAACTTAATTTGTGAGCATGAATGAATAACGCTTACGCTTTTTTACTTTAAGAAGAAAGAGTTTAAAAACAGCATGTAATAGACAGGGCAGACTTATTGCTGCCCTTAATTTAATTAGAAATTCTGCTTAATTGTCCACGACGCAATAAATTACGACGAATTCGGGTTAAACCGGGTTTGGGTTTTCTGGGTTCATCCAAAGAGGCTAAAACTAATTCCAGCACCCGTTCGGCGACGTCACGATGACGTTGGCCAACAGACAATACCGGACACTCAAGAAAGTCCAACAGCTCGTGATCGCCAAAGGTGGCAATGGCGAGATCGGCTGGCAAGCGCCCGTTACGTTTCAGCGTGACATCCATGACGCCCTGCAGCAGACCAAAAGAGGTCGTGAAAAGCGCATCTGGCATGGGGTGATTCTCCAGATAAGTTTCAAACAACGCAGCAGAAGCCGTGCGTTCAAAACTATTACAGTAAATGTAATCAATCGGGCGCTCATCATCTTTCCAGGCCTCTCTGAAGCCCAATTCACGCAGGAAACTGACGGAGAGTTCAGGTAACGCGCCCATAAACAGCACGTTACTAATTTTGAGCTGACGCAATTCAGCCGCCAGCGCAAAGGCATCATCCTGGTCGGCGCCGACAACGCTGGTGAAGTGCTCACGATCCAGCGCACGGTCCAGCGCGATGATCGGTAATGGGTTATTGATCCAGCGTTGATAAAAAGGATGCTCGGGTGGAAGCGACGTCGATACGATAATCGCATCGACCTGGCGTTGCAGCAGATGCTCGATACAGCGCATCTCGTTATCAGGCTGATCTTCAGAACAGGCGATCAGCAACTGGTAGCCACGCTGGCGAGCCTGACGTTCAAGGTAGTTAGCAATGCGCGTGTAACTGGTATTTTCTAAATCGGGGATGACCAATCCAATCGATCGCGTGCGTCCGGCGCGCAGCCCTGCCGCTACCGCATTGGGATGGTAATTATGCTCGCGCACCACCGCCATGACTTTCTCAACGGTTTTGTCGCTGACACGATACTGCCGTGCTTTCCCATTTATAACGTAACTGGCCGTGGTGCGCGATACACCCGCCAGACGCGCAATTTCATCCAGTTTCACTGTAACCCCACCATTAAACAGGCTTAAGCTGATTGTTAACCCGCAGATAAGCTATGGACATCCTTTTTAGCACATCTAACAGCAGAAAAGTGCGCGTAGCAACCGCTTTTCTGATGGTCGTCAATCTTGCGCATTAAAAAGAAAAAACCCGGCATTTCGCCGGGTTACAAACATTGCTGATGGTAACGGAGCGTGATTAACGCATAATGCGCTCACCACGAGACACGCCCACGATTCCTGAGCGAGCCACTTCGACAATTTCAGCGACTTCACGAACGGTGCTTAAAAAGGCATCCAGCTTGTCGCTGGTACCTGCCAGCTGAACCGTGTAAAGCGATGGCGTGACGTCAATAATCTGCCCACGGAAGATTTCAGCGCTACGCTTCACCTCTTCGCGGCCATAACCCGTCGCCTGAATTTTCACCAGCATAATTTCACGTTCAACATACGCGCCCTGCCCTAACTCGGTCACGCGCAGTACGTCGACCAGTTTGTGGAGCTGCTTCTCGATCTGCTCCAGCACTTTCTGGTCGCCGACGGTCTGAATGGTCATGCGTGACAGCGTGGGATCATCCGTCGGTGCGACGGTCAGGCTCTCAATGTTATAGCCGCGTTGTGAAAACAGGCCCACTACGCGAGACAATGCGCCGGATTCGTTTTCCAGCAAAACTGATAAAATGCGACGCATAATTAAGTCCTCTCCGTTTTGCTCAACCACATCTCGTCCATGCTGCCACCGCGAATCTGCATCGGGTAAACATGCTCACTGCCGTCAACGTTGACGTCTACAAAGACCAGCCGCCCTGTGGCCAGGGTTTCCAGCGCCAGCGCCAGCTTTTCTTCCAGCTCTGCAGGATGATCAATGGCAATACCCACGTGACCATAGGCTTCAGCCAGGCGAACAAAATCAGGCAGCGATTCCATATAAGACTGAGAATGGCGACCGGAATAAATCATGTCCTGCCACTGTTTCACCATGCCCAGGAAACGGTTGTTCAGATTCAGCACCAACACCGGCAAATCGTACTGCAGCGCGGTCGAGAGCTCCTGAATATTCATCTGAATACTGCCATCACCGGTTACACAGATAACCGTCTCGTCAGGCAGGGCCATTTTAACGCCCAGCGCGGCAGGCAGGCCAAAGCCCATGGTGCCGAGGCCACCGGAGTTAATCCAGCGACGCGGTTTATCGAAGGTGTAATAAAGGGCGGCGAACATCTGATGCTGTCCCACGTCCGAAGTGACGTAGGCATCCCCGTTCGTCAGGCGACAAATGGTTTCGATAACCGCCTGTGGTTTGATTTTGTCACTGGTGCGATCGAACGCCAGGCACTGGCGACTGCGCCAGGTTTCAATCGACTGCCACCAGTCACGCAGGCTGTCGAATGGCTGCTTTGCCTCACTCTGATCCAACAGTTCCAGCATTTGCTGTAAGGTCTGTTTGGCATCTCCGACAATTGGGATATCTGCCGCCACCGTTTTTGAAATGGAGGTCGGGTCGATATCAATATGCATCACGGTGGCATTGGGACAATATTTAGCCAGATTGTTGGTGGTGCGGTCATCAAAACGTACGCCAACCCCGAAGATCAAATCGGCGTTATGCATGGTCATGTTCGCTTCGTAGGTTCCATGCATGCCCAGCATGCCGACACACTGACGATGACTGCCAGGAAACGCGCCCAGCCCCATCAGTGAGGTGGTGACCGGAATATTCAGACGTTCGGCCAACTGCAGCAGTTCCGCTTCGCAAGAGGACGTGATGGCACCGCCGCCGGCATAGATAACGGGCTTATGCGCCGCCAGCAAGGTTTGCAAGGCGCGTTTAATCTGGCCTTTGTGCCCCTGAATCGTGGGGTTATAAGAGCGCATGCTCACGTCCTGCGGATAATGGTAAGGCAGCTTATTCGCAGGATTAAGAATATCTTTTGGCAGATCGATGACCACCGGCCCAGGACGACCCGTAGAGGCCAGCCAGAAGGCTTTTTTCAGCACCATCGGGATCTCTTCGGTATTTTTCACCAGGAAACTGTGTTTCACCACCGGACGAGAAATACCGACCATGTCACATTCCTGGAAGGCATCATAGCCAATCAGAGACGAAGGAACCTGACCTGACAGAATGACCAACGGAATAGAATCCATATAGGCCGTCGCTATGCCGGTAATCGCATTGGTTGCGCCCGGCCCCGACGTTACCAGCACCACGCCCACTTCGCCGGTTGCGCGCGCCAGACCATCTGCCATATGCACCGCGCCCTGCTCGTGACGAACCAGAACGTGATCTATCCCACCTACGGTTTGCAGCGCATCATAAATATCCAGCACTGCGCCACCCGGATAGCCGAATACCTGCTTAACGCCCTGATCGATTAACGACCGGACGACCATTTCGGCTCCTGACAACATCTCCATTTTCTGCCTCCCGGCTTGAGGAACTGAATCTACTGACGACTGCTTTCCCGCTAGCCACATGCATCCAGCCCTGTTTTCGCCAATTAAGATCAAAACCTTATGTTTTTGCTAAGACAGCAGAACTCATTTCTGCTGTCCAGATACAGAGAATTCTGCTGGGTTATTTTTTCTAAGAGTAGGTCGATTACCATAACCGCAGAAAAACGGGCTGGCAAACGCCAAACGCCTTTTATTAAAGGAGGCAGGATACAAAGCCTCTGCTCGCCAACTTTGGCTTACGATTATTAAACTAAATACGCCAGTTAATAGCAGAGGAAAATGCTGGTAATGGTATTTTTTGCAGTCGTATCTAAGAAATAAAAAAAACAGATGACAGACCGGTTCAGCCAGCCGTCTTTCAGCCGCGCCTTTTTACGGCGTAACGCTCTTATAAAGTCTTCAGGCGCGATGGATTATGCTGCCTTTCATCACACCTTCGTGGATAAAATGATATAACGCCTTTAATTTATCATTATAATTCATTGAATTAGCACATAACCATCGACCAGCAGGCTAACGTCAGCGGCAATAAGCGTGACGCGAAGTGTCTCTCTCGTTTAATACTCTGCGAGGGCCGAAAATGGCAGAACATTTTTCTTTGCCGCTGCAAAAAATAACCCTTTGCTTATGGTTGACATCCATGGGTGATTCCAGTACCAATAGATGCAGCAAAAAATTCACGAGGTTTGAAACATGTCACGTTCTTTTCGTCTATCAGGTCTACTACTAAACGCAACTTATGTGCGCGGTAGACTTGTGGGCGAAATCAAACACTGATTCGAACCTGCTAAAAGTTAAAAACCCGCGCCTGTCGCGGGTTTTTTTATGCTCGTTGCAAGGCAAGAAACGCAAAAGGATGAACACGATGAGCCAGCAAGTTATTATTTTCGATACCACTCTGCGCGATGGTGAACAGGCATTACAGGCCAGCCTGAGTGTGAAAGAAAAACTGCAAATTGCATTAGCGCTGGAACGTATGGGCGTTGATGTGATGGAAGTCGGTTTCCCTGTGTCTTCACCAGGTGATTTTGAATCCGTGCAAACCATTGCGCGCACCATCAAAAACAGCCGGGTTTGCGGTCTGGCTCGCTGTGTTGAACAGGATATTGATGCCGCTTACGAGTCGTTGCGCGTCGCTGAAGCGTTCCGTATCCATACCTTTATCGCGACGTCACCGATGCATATTGCCACGAAGCTGCGCAGTACCCTGCCTGAAGTGATCGAACGCGCCGTCCGTATGGTGAAGCGCGCCCGTAACTATACGGATGATGTCGAGTTTTCCTGTGAAGATGGTGGCCGTACTCCAATTGACGACCTGTGCCGTATGGTTGAAGCCGCGATTAACGCCGGTGCGACCACCATTAACATCCCGGACACCGTCGGCTACACCTTGCCGAACGAATACGCCAACATCATTAGCCAGTTGATTCAACGCGTGCCAAACATTGATAAAGCGATCCTGTCTGTCCATACGCATGATGATTTGGGCATGGCAACGGGCAATGCGATCGCTGCGGTTCAGGCTGGAGCCCGTCAGGTCGAAGGCACGTTGAACGGATTAGGTGAACGCGCCGGTAACTGTGCGCTGGAAGAAGTGATCATGGCGATCAAAACCCGCCAGCAGATCATGAATGTTCATACCAATATTCATCATCAGGAAATTTACCGTACCAGCCAGATGATTAGCCAGATCTGCAATATGCCGATTCCGGCCAACAAAGCGGTGGTCGGTTCTAACGCCTTTGCCCACTCTTCCGGTATTCATCAGGACGGTGTCATCAAAAATCGTGAAAACTATGAAATCCTGACACCTGAGTCCATCGGCCTGCACAAAATTCAGCTTAATCTGACATCCCGCTCCGGCCGCGCAGCGGTAAAACATCGTATGGAAGAGATGGGCTACACAGAAAGCGAATACAACCTGGATTCCCTGTATGACGCTTTCCTGAAACTGGCGGACAAGAAAGGTCAGGTATTTGATTACGATCTGGAAGCGCTGGCTTTCATTAATAAACAAAACGAAGAGCCTGAATTTTTCCAACTGAATGATTTCAATGTGCAGTCAGGCTCCAGCATTACGGCCACCGCGTCGGTGAATCTGGGCTGCGGCGAACAAACGAAATCAGAAGCGGCGACCGGTAACGGTCCGGTTGATGCGGTTTATCAGGCGATTAACCGTATTACCCAGTTCAATGCAGAACTGGTTAATTACAAGCTGACGGCAAAAGGTCATGGCGAGAATGCGCTGGGTCAGGTTGATATCGTGGTGAGCTACAACAATCGTAAGTTCCACGGCGTCGGTCTGGCGACAGATATTGTCGAATCTTCTGCAAAAGCGATGGTGAACGCACTAAACAACATCTGGCGAGCCAAACAGGTCGAGAAAGAGTTACAGCGCAAGTCTAAAGATCAGAAGGAAACGGTGTAATCATGTCAAACTCTTTACATATCGCAGTACTGGCGGGCGACGGAATTGGCCCGGAAGTGATGGCCCAGGCTATCAAAGTATTGGATGCAGTTCGTCAGCGTTTTAATTTGCGAATTACCACCAGTGAATACGATGTCGGCGGTATCGCCATCGATCGTCATGGCGAACCTTTGCCACCGGCTACCGTTGCAGGTTGTGAGCAGGCTAACGCGATTCTGTTTGGATCGGTAGGCGGCCCTAAGTGGGAGCACTTACCGCCAGCCTCTCAGCCTGAGCGCGGCGCGCTGCTGCCGTTACGCAAACACTTTAAGCTGTTCAGCAACCTGCGTCCTGCGGCGCTGTACAGTGGTCTGGAAGCCTTTTGCCCACTGCGCAGCGATATCGCTGCCCGCGGTTTCGATATTCTCTGCGTACGTGAGCTGACCGGTGGAATTTATTTTGGTCAGCCGAAAGGACGCGAAGGCAGCGGCCCACACGAGCGGGCTTTTGATACTGAAGTTTATCATCGCTTTGAAATCGAACGCATTGCGCGCCAGGCTTTTGAATCGGCTCGTAAGCGTCGCAACAAAGTCACCTCGGTCGATAAAGCTAACGTACTGCAAACGTCCGTGATGTGGCGCGAAATCGTGAACGAAATCGCAAAAGATTACCCAGATGTACAGCTGAGCCACATGTACATTGATAACGCCACCATGCAGTTAATTAAAGATCCCTCTCAGTTCGACGTGCTGCTGTGTTCTAACCTGTTTGGCGACATTTTGTCAGACGAGTGCGCGATGATCACCGGCTCGATGGGCATGTTGCCTTCAGCCAGCCTGAGCGAAGACGGTTTTGGCCTGTATGAACCGGCTGGCGGCTCAGCGCCCGATATCGCAGGTCAGAACATTGCGAATCCCATTGCCCAGATCCTGTCTCTGTCGCTACTGCTGCGCTACAGCCTGAATGCCGATGACGCCGCTGCCTGCATCGAGCGCGCCATTAGCCGGGCCTTAGCGGAAGGCTATCGCACTAAAGATTTAGCGGGTGACGGCCATGCGATCAGCACAGATGAGATGGGCAGCATCATTGCCCGCTTTATCGCCGAGGAAAAATAATAAAATGAAAACCTTATACCAGAAGTTATTTGATGCACATGTCGTTCACGAAGCGCCGAATGAAACACCCTTGCTCTATATTGACCGCCACCTGATTCATGAGGTGACCTCACCACAGGCCTTTGATGGCTTGCGAGCACACGGGCGTAAAGTTCGTCAGCCGTCGAAGACGTTTGCCACCATGGATCACAACGTGTCCACCCAGACCAAGGACATCAATGCTTCGGGTGAGATGGCGCGCATCCAGATGCAGGAACTGATGAAGAACTGTGCCGAATTTGGCGTGCAGCTGTATGACCTGGATCACCCGTTCCAGGGCATCGTGCATGTTATTGGCCCAGAGCAAGGCATGACATTACCCGGCATGACGATTGTCTGCGGCGACTCGCACACAGCGACCCACGGTGCCTTTGGTTCACTGGCATTCGGTATCGGTACGTCCGAGGTGGAACATGTTTTTGCCACGCAAACCCTGAAGCAGGGCCGTGCCAAAACCATGAAGATTGAGGTGACAGGCACCATCGCGCCGGGCATTACGGCAAAAGATATTGTGCTGGCGATTATTGGTAAAACTGGCAGCGCCGGCGGTACCGGTCACGTGGTTGAATTCTGTGGTTCCGCGATTGAAGCGCTGAGCATGGAAGGCCGCATGACACTGTGTAATATGGCCATTGAAATGGGTGCGAAAGCCGGTCTGGTTGCGCCGGATGACACGACATTCAGTTATCTGAAAGGCCGCCAGTTCTCCCCTGAAGGCGAAAAGTGGGAGCAGGCCGTTGCATACTGGCGCACGCTGAAGAGCGATCCCGAGGCTAAATTTGATCGCGTCGTTACGCTGCATGCGGAAGAGATTGCACCGCAGGTGACATGGGGAACCAACCCCGGCCAGGTGATCGCGGTTGATGCCAACATCCCTGATCCCGCGTCATTTGCCGATCCGGTAGAGCGAGCCTCCGCTGAAAAAGCACTGGCTTACATGAACCTGCAACCCGGCATCAAACTGACCGACGTCAGCATTGATAAAGTCTTTATTGGCTCCTGCACTAACTCGCGCATTGAAGATCTGCGCGCCGCCGCCGCGATTGCCAAAGGGCGTAAAGTCGCGCCAGGTGTGCAGGCACTTGTGGTACCCGGCTCTGGCCCGGTTAAGGCTCAGGCTGAAGCAGAAGGACTGGATAAAATTTTTATTGAGGCCGGTTTTGAGTGGCGCCTGCCTGGCTGCTCCATGTGTCTGGCAATGAACAATGACCGCCTGAACCCCGGCGAGCGCTGTGCATCCACCAGTAACCGTAACTTCGAAGGTCGCCAGGGCCGTGGCGGACGCACGCATTTAGTCAGCCCGGCAATGGCCGCCGCTGCCGCCATTAATGGCCATTTTGCCGACATTCGCAGCCTGACATAAGGAAACCATCATGGCAGAAAAATTCACTCAACATACTGGTCTGGTGGTTCCTTTGGATGCCGCTAACGTCGACACCGATGCCATCATTCCGAAGCAGTTTCTGCAGAAAGTGACCCGCGTGGGCTTCGGTGCCCATCTGTTCAATGACTGGCGATTTCTGGACGATCACGGTTTAGAGCCCAATCCGGACTTCGTACTCAACTTTCCTGAGTATAAAGGTGCCTCGATTCTGCTTACGCGCGAGAACTTTGGTTGCGGTTCATCTCGTGAACATGCCCCCTGGGCGCTGACCGATTACGGTTTCAAAGTCGTGATTGCCCCCAGCTTTGCCGATATTTTTTATGGTAACAGCTTCAACAACCAGCTGCTGCCGGTGACATTGAGCGACGAGCAGGTGGAAGCGTTATTCACGCTGGTGAAAGCCAATCCGGGGATCAGGTTTGAAGTGGACCTGGAATCCCAGGTCGTGAAAGCTGGCGACCAGTCTTACAGCTTTAAGATTGATGACTTCCGTCGCCATTGCATGCTGAACGGGCTGGACAGTATCGGCCTGACGCTGCAGCACGAAAGCGCGATCTCGGCTTACGAAAACAACCAGCCGGCCTTTATGCGTTAACTGGTACACCTCTTAATCAGCCCGCTCTGCTCTGCAGTCCGGGCTTTTTTTTAACGAAAACTGCGCTAAAACAATTAATCGCAATTTATTTTCTTGCAGAAAGCGCGTTATTTATTCACCGATGACGTTTATATTTTGACTCGCATCATCTTCTCCTCACTTTTTCCTCTCTGTTATCACAAGAAGTAAATCGTTTGCTATTTTAATTAACATCAATGCCCTTCTTTTGTTATTTGATAGTTAATCCCATAGAACCTGCCTATAGCTTCTGAAAAAAAAACCATTATTTCCGTAAATTCCCCCTCGCTATCATCGCCGCAGAGAAAATTCAACGCAAAGCACATCGGGATCGTCTCAGCCTGCCTGTCAGATCTTTTGTGGAGACAATGTATGCACGCTTACCCTCACCTGTTTACCCCGTTAACAATCAACGGGATGACATTAAAAAACCGTATCATCATGCCGCCAATGGGCACCAATCTGGCCAGTCTGAATGGCGAAGTCTCTCAGGAACAGCTTGATTACTATTCACTTAGAGCAAAGGGTGGCACCGGGCTCATTACGATTGAGAATATTTGCGTGGATTTCCCATTCGCGTCGAACGGCACCACACAACTACGCATCGATAATGACCAGTATATTCCCGGTTTATACAAACTCACCGAGACGTTGCATAAACACGGAGCCTGTGTCGCCATCCAGTTAAATCATGCAGGTGCATCAGCTTATACCTATCGCCTCAATGGGGAGATGCCCATTTCAGCCTCCGCGGTACCGTCAAAAAAGAAGGGGACTATTCCACGTCCGATGACGCATGAGGAAATATATCGGGCGGTTGACAAATTTGGTGACGCTGCAGAACGCGTCAGACGCGCCAATTTTGACTGCGTAGAGATTCATGCCGGGCACTCTTATTTAATTAGTCAGTTTTTATCGCCACTGTTCAATCAGCGCAATGACGAATTTGGCGGAAGTATCGAGAACCGGTCACGCTTTTTAACCCTGATTGTCGACAAAGTTCGGGCCTGCGTTGGACCGACGTTTCCCATCAGTCTGCGTATCAGCGCGGATGATTTTTTACAGGGCGGTAACACGCTCGCGGATTCGCTGCGCATCCTTGAATACTGTCAGGAAAAAGTCGACATCATCAATGTGTCGGCGGCGCAGAATGACAACCTGTTTTTACAAATAGACCAAATGTCTCAAGAGGATGGCTGGAAACGCTATCTGTCACGTGCCGTGCGCGACAAATTTAATAAACCCACCGTTGTCGCTGGCAATATTCGCACGCCTCAGCTTGCTGAAGACATTCTTGCCCAGGGTGACGCCGACCTCATTGCCATTGGTCGCGGGCTGATTGCCGAACCAGACTGGGTGCAAAAGGTACAGAGTGGGCATGAAGAGATGATGCGTAAGTGCATCTCCTGCAACATCGGGTGCGCCGACCATCGCATTGCCCGCTCGCTTCCCCTTCGCTGCTCAATTAACCCCGATATTATCCATGGCGATGCTTATAAAAAGCGGCGGGTAAATCGTCCAACGCGTGTCGTCGTCATCGGGGCTGGGACCGCAGGTATCGAAGCCGCCTGCACGGCCGCCGAGGTGGGATGCAAGACATGGCTGCTTGAAGCCAAAGACCATATCGGGGGCCTGGCTGTCGAGATTGCACGGTTGCCCGAAAAAAAACGTATTGCCGATTTTCCGCAATTCCTGAACAACCGTATGGCCCGGCTGGAGAATTTGCAATTGCAGCTGGGGCAACACATTCAGCCCGACTCCCTCGAAGTGCTGCGTCCCGACTTAATTGTGAATGCCACGGGCTCTGTCCCCCTGCTGCCGCCAATTGCAGGGTTACATGAGACGATCGACCGCCCCGGCAGCGGGGTGTTCACGATTACTGGCATGATTCAACACCTGAATAGCTTTAGCGATCTGCAAGGCAAGCGTATCGCCGTGGTCGGCGGCGGTGCCGTTGGACTCGATGTTGTTGAGTATTTTGCCAGCCGAGGCGCTGAAGCTGTACTGATTGAAATGCAGCATTCACCAGGACGCGACCTCGACATCATCACAAAGAGAGCCATGTTAGCTCTGCTTGAACAACATCAGGTAGAACAACATATGGACACGCAACTCGTTGAAGTCCAACCCGATCGCTTCCGCGTTAAAAACCCTCACCGCACCTTCGACATCACCTTTGACTACGGCTTTATCTGTCTGGGGATGCGTCCTAACCGCACCGGTTTCGAGGCCATAGAGCACTGGGCCACCGCCAACCAGATCAAAATAATGAACATCGGCGACAGCCTGAAAGCGCGGCGAATTATTGATGGTGTACGCGAAGGACGCAACGTACTGGATGCCCTCGAAGAGATTGGCGCACTGGGTAACCGCGAAGCGACAAGCATTCCACTTTTAACTTACTGAGGACACTATCATGGCAGAACGTATTACCGGGCATACCGAGCTGATTGGGCTAATAGCCACCCCTATTCGCCACAGTATGTCGCCAACCATGCACAACGAAGCCTTCGCGCATCTTGGGCTGGACTATGCTTACCTGGCTTTTGAGGTCGGCACTGAGGAACTGAAGGAGGTGGTGCAAGGTTTTCGTGCACTGAAGCTGCGCGGATGCAATGTTTCCATGCCCAATAAAACGGAGGTTTGTCGTTATCTGGATAAGCTGTCTCCCGCTGCGCAGCTTGTTGGCGCGGTGAACACCGTCGTGAATGATAATGGCGTGCTAACCGGGCACATCACTGATGGTACAGGTTACATGCGCGCCCTCGCTGAAGAGCGCATAGATATCCTGGGCAAAAAAATGACTGTTCTGGGCGCTGGCGGTGCGGCAACGGCCATTTGCGTTCAGGCCGCGCTGGATGGGGTAAAGGCGATCTCGGTATTTAACCAACGCGATAAGTTCTTTGCCAATGCGCAGGAAACCGTGGCGAAAATTCGTGCCCATACTGACTGTGAGATTCAGCTTTTTGATCTCGACGACCATGACCGTTTACGCGCTGAAATTAACGACAGCGTTATTCTCACCAATGCGACCGGCGTGGGCATGAAACCGTTTGAAGGTCAGATGTTGCTCCCCGACGACAGCTTCCTGCGTCCTGAGCTCATTGTCTCGGATGTTGTATATATCCCACGTAAAACACATCTGCTTGAGATCGCAGAGAAAAAAGGCTGCCGTATTATTAATGGTCTCGGCATGATGCTGTGGCAAGGCGCAAGCGCGTTTGAAATCTGGACAGGAAAACCGATGCCTGTTGATCACCTCAAAAAAATCCTTTTTTGAGGATGACAGAGATGAAAAACAAATATATTCCCACCGCCGCTGGGCTGTATCTCAATTATCTCATTCATGGCATGGGCGTGCTGGTCATCACTCTCAATATGGCTAACCTGCAGGTGCAATGGAACACCGATGCGGCGGGCGTATCGATTGTGATTTCCTCACTGGGCATTGGCAAACTGATTACCATCATTACCGGTTTTCTGTCGGATCGTTTTGGCCGCAAGCCTTTTGTCTATTTGGGCATCATGAGTTACGTGGCGTTTTTCATCGGTATTCTGTTTACCCGAGATATTTATACGGCTTATATCTTTGGCGTGCTGGCAGGTATGGCAAACAGTTTCCTTGATTCAGCCACCTATCCGACGCTGATGGAGGCTTTCCCGGACTCGGCCAGCCGCGCTAACGTGCTGATTAAAGCGTTTGTCTCCGCCGGGCAATTTTTATTGCCGTTTATCATTAGCCTGCTTATCTGGGCGGATTTGTGGTTTGGTTGGTCATTCGTGCTGGCAGCAGCCTTAATGATGATGAGCGGAATCTACCTGATCAAGATGCCGTTTCCCGATCATCGGGTACAGAACGTCGCGGAAGGATCAGCCACGGTGGCAACCCCACCGCGTAGTCGTCTTTATCAGCTGGATATGGTTGTGTTCACCTTATACGGCTATATCAGTATGGCGACCTTTTATCTGGTGAGCCAATGGTTGGCACAGTATGGGCAGTTTGTCGCTGGTATGTCCTATACCGCATCGGTGAAATTACTCAGTATCTACACGGCAGGATCGCTGACCTGCGTATTCGTCACGGCGGTCATGGTGAAAAAAGTGTTGAGCTCAGCCATTGCGATGATCATTTACACTTTCTTGTCGGCCCTCTCAGTGCTGATCGTCTGCCTCTATCCGACGCCACAAATGGTTACTGGTTTTGCGTTCGTCTTTGGGTTTGCGGCCGCAGGCGGCGTTATGCAACTGGGGGCAACGATCATGGCGATGAGTTTTCCCCATGCGAAAGGCTTTGCGACAGGGGTCTTTTACACCGCCGGCAGTCTGGCCAGTTTTACCATCCCTTTATTTACAGCACATCTTTCACGAATCAGTATCGCCAGCATCATGTGGTTTGATCTGATTATTGCGGTGGCAGGTTTTATCCTTGCGCTTTATATCGGTTCCCGCCAGCTTCAATTTCATTGTGCGGAAAAACGCAGCCAAACTGCCTCAGCAACCCGTTGAACAGTTAAAACAGGAATGACTATGACTCAAACGGTTAGGGTTAAAAACATCATATTCCAACAGGGACAAACGCTGCTATGTGTGCCCTTGACAGGCCGTACTCGCGCTGACCTTCAGGCCGGAGCGCAGTTACTGGCCACAGCAAAGGCAGACATTATTGAATGGCGCGTCGACCACTTCATCGATGGGAAAGACGTGAGTGAAGTCTTACTGGCGCTGGCCGACATTCGTCAGCAACTGGGAGAAACACCGCTGATCTTCACCTTCCGCAGTAAAAAAGAAGGCGGCGAGGCGGAAATCAGTGATGACGAATACTTCGCGCTCAACCGTGCGGCCGCCTTAAGCGGACTGGCTGATGTAATTGATATTGAGTTGTTTAATGATGAGTCACGCATCCGTTCGCTGGTAAGCGAGGCCCATAACGTCGGTGTTAAGGTCATTATGAGTAATCATGATTTCCACCAAACACCGGCGAAGGAAGAGATCATTTACCGGCTGCGCCGCATGCAGGATTTAGGTGCAGACCTGCCGAAGATCGCCGTAATGCCTCAGACACCACAGGATGTGCTGACGCTGCTGTCTGCCACCCTGTTAATGAAAGAGTGCTACGCAACGCGGCCGCTTATCACTATGTCGATGGGAAAAATGGGCGGTGTCAGTCGGGTAACCGGACGCCTGTTCGGTTCAGCAATGACTTTTGGCACCCTGGGCCAGTCCTCAGCACCAGGGCAAATCGCTGTTACACAGTTGCGGGAGATGATGGAGACGCTTTCCTAGATGCTGACATGCCCAAAGCCGTGCTTTGGGCATGTTTCTGGGCGACCTGGCTGTTCGCGATAATAAAGTTTTTTAGCCTAAGCACAGCGGGTGAAAGCTTTTTGGTTTTAATCGTCGCCAGACAAATATAACGGGGTGGGAGCGAATTTTTGATCGTCAGGATATGAATATTGTAGTACGCGAGTGCCGCAATCCTTGGCATGATGGCGATACCATAACCGATACTGACCAATCCGGCCATTGCCAAATCCTCTTCCACATAGCAGGCAATGTCCGGTGACAGCTTTTGCTGTTGAAAGATTCCGTCAATAAATGGACGTAGCCCACTACTTTCTGAAAAATAGACATAGGGATAACGAATGGTCTCCGCTAAATCAACTTCACTGTCGTATAAACGCGCTAACGGATGATCTTTCGCCGCCACCACCACTAATTCTTGTTCAATCACCGGGATAAATTCAATATCAGGATCGTCGCCAATGCGAGAACAAATGACCATATCAACCCTATCCGCTTTTAGTGACTGCAACAACACAACTGACGTTCCCTGTTTAAAAGAGAATGTCACATCGTTATGACACAAGTGTTGGGAATACTTGTTGATAATTTGCGGAACAACATATTCCCCCATAGTATAGATAAACGCAATCCGGATATTTTCCCGGCACAGAAATTGATTATTTTTTAGCACCTCCTTGCCATTTTCCAATGCTGAAAGTGCCGTCTCAACATAGGGTAAAAAGCATTTACCACTTTCGCTAATCCTCACATTTCTGCCCTGACGGGAAAAGAGTGATACGCCTAACTCCTTTTCTAACTCTGCGATAGCATGACTCAACGATGGCTGGGTGATAAAAAGGCTGGATGCTGCTTCTGTGTAATGCTCAGTTTCTGACAGGCGTTTAAAATAATAAAGTTGCTTCAGGTTCATGGCATTTGCCTTTAAATAAAAAGTAAATCATCTATCCCTACTTTATCATCGTCAAAAGAACTAATTATGTACTCAGGTCAAAATTAATGGCACTAAAAAAATGCTATAAACAAGCAAAAAAGATTAGCAATGTCAGACTATTTTTTAATGTAAAAAAAACATCAAAAAATAGTTTAAACTTCAGGAATACACCATGAAAAAGTCATACCAAGAGGAACAGACTGGCAGGTACATGCAGAAAAAGAAACCCACGAAAGTCAGAATGGTTATTCTGCTATTAATATCCATTGGTACAATGATTAACTATCTTGATCGCACAATCCTGGGCATCGTTGCGCCAAAAATCACCAGTGAACTTGACATCGATCCTGCTATGATGGGCGTTGCCTTTTCTGCTTTCGCCTGGACGTATACGTTGGCACAAATCCCCGGTGGGATGTTTTTAGATCGCTTTGGTAACAAACTGACCTATGCGCTTTCTATTATGTTTTGGTCGATTTTCACCCTACTGCAAACCTTTACTTTTGGACTCAAATCATTGATCTTACTGAGGCTGGGACTGGGGCTAAGCGAAGCTCCGTGTTTTCCGGTCAATAGCCGCGTAGTAGCAAAATGGTTTCCTCGTCATGAACGTGCTCGCGCCACCGCAACCTATTCTGTCGGGGAATATATTGGCCTGGCGGCATTTTCGCCCTTACTCTATATCATTCTGGAGCATCATAGCTGGCGCAGCCTTTTTTTGATCACCGGCGGGGCCGGTATTATTTTCACGTTTATTTGGTGGCGTTTTTATCATGAACCTGAAGTATCAAAAAAAGCCAACAAGGAAGAAATTGAATATATTCTCAACAATGAACCTATCGAAAAAATCAAAAACACGCCTTTTAACTGGCCCGATGCTAAACGTTTAATATGCTGTCGGCAAATCATCGGTGCCAGCCTCGGACAATTCGCTGGAAATACGACACTGGTCTTTTTCCTGACATGGTTCCCCACCTATTTAGCGAAAGAACGGCAACTTGAATGGCTTCAGGTGGGTTTTTTCTCAGTGTGGCCGTTTATGGCTGCCGCAGTAGGCGTTTTCTTTGGCGGTTGGCTGTCTGATAAATTATTAAGTAAAACGGGCTCTATTAATCTGAGCCGAAAACTCCCAGTCATTAGCGGCTTAATTATTTCCGGCATGATCATTGCTGCTAACTGGATGAGTTCAGATAGCGCCGTGATCATTATTATGTCCATTGCCTTTTTTGGTCAAGGCATGGTCGGATTGGGCTGGACAATTATCGCGGATATTGCTCCTGCTTCAATGGCAGGTCTCACTGGCGGTATATTTAATTTTTGCGCCAATATGGCCTCGATTTTGGCACCCCTGATTATTGGCATTATTATTTCAATGACGAGCAGCTTTTTTTATGCGTTAGTGTATATCGGCATCACGGCGGTTATTGGCTTAGTCGCCTATACCTTTATCATAGGCGATATTAAGCGGATTGTTCTTTAAAGTACCGTTCCCCCGGCACTGTTATTCCGGGGGAACGCGCGTATTAAACGTCTTTAACTTTGCGTATCATCACCAGCGTCAGCACAGCAATCGCGGCAATTACCCAGTACACGCTGCCGTGACCAAAATGTTCAACCAGCATGCCCTGAAATAACCCCGCCAGGATAATGCCGGTCGAAATGCTGTTGGTAAACAGGGTTGTGGCCGCCCCAGCCCGTCCGGGCATCAGATCCTGAAACCACAACATCCCAATGCCCGCGACTACGCCGATAAACAGGGCGTTAAACACCTGCAGGATCAGCAATGCCAGATGGCTGTGAAACAGAATCAGTCCGCTGTAAAACACCACGGCTGAGGCAACCGCTGCCACCATCATATTGCGTTTGCCCCAGCGTTTGGCATAGAAGCCCGCCAGGATCATGACCGGGATTTCCAGCCCGGCGGCCGTGCCCATTAAAAGACCGGCAAGGTTTTCGGGCAAGCCCAAATCATTGCTGATCCACAGCGGCATGTCGATGATGTACATGGTGTTGCAGGTCCACATCAGGGTCGATGCAGCAAACAGGACGCGCACGTCACGAATACGCCAGCCGCTCAGAGGAATACCGCCCGACTGCATCAGGGAAGCGGTGCGCGGCACCGAGGGCACCGTGAACCAGACTAGCAGAAAACAGATAAAAAACAGCCCGGCCGCCACGCTGAACAGCGTCACGAAACCAAAATTCAGCGCCAGCGCAAACGACAAAGGTGGCCCAATCACCCATGCCAGCGACACCTGCGCACGCATAATGGAGCTGAACATCACCACTTCGCGCGAAGCACTGTCGGCATATTCTCGCGCCAGCGCAAAGAGCTGTGGCATGGCGACATTCGCCAGCGATGAGAGCAGCACACCTAAGGTTATCAGCGTCAGATAATGGCGGGTAAACGCGAACAGTATGGCGTTTGCCAGGGCAAGGATGCAGCACAGTAAGATGATATTACGTCGATCGCCGACGCTGTCGGAGCGCTTTGCGATCATCATGCTCACCACAATGCCTGCAATGGCATTGATGGTAAAAAACAGTCCTACCCACAGCGGCGGCACCTGCACTTCCCGTGATAAAAACAGGCTTAGCGTGGGTGCCTGCAAAGCACCGGCAATACCGAGGATAAATGCGGTTACCATAAAGGCAAAAAAGACAGGATTAAAGCGCTTGAAGAGCGAGAACAACGATTTCATGCCAGGTCCCTTACAGGATGAAAGTGATAAACAGGTTGCATGACTGATGGGCGTCAGCCCTTCATTTTGCCTGATTATACTCAACGTAAAATAACAAACGGATGATGCTCATAGCCTACTGCATGTCAGGTTATACCGCGCGTGTTGCCGCTTTCTTATGGCCTTCTGCCTGCGAAACCTTTCGTACCTGGTGGCGCGGCTCAGGCTGCCCGGATAAGGTTTTTAGTAGGTAATCATCAACAAAATTGCCTCGCGTTTCATCGCCAGTACACTGTTTTATGACTGCCACCTTCACGACGAGAACGAGACATGATTACTTTCAGGCCGCTAACCGCTGACGAATTCGCTGCGTTTACAGATTATTTCATTGCTGACTATGCCGCAGAGATAGTCAGCAATGACCGCATTTCACAAGAGGATGCGCTGCGACAGGCTCGTCAGACTATCCTGTCCAGCTTCCCTGACGGCGAAAAAACGACCGGGCACGTTATTTTGTCTATCACTGACACCAGTAAGGATAACGCACAACCTGTCGGTTACCTGTGGTACAAACCGGACCTGGCGTTTAGATCCGTCTTTATCAATGACTTTTACCTGTTCCCGGCCTTCCGCAGACAAGGCCTCGGCCGGGCGTCCATGGCGGCGCTAGAAAAGCGGCTCATTGAGCAGGGTTTCACGCAAATCAGGCTGCGCGTCGCGGCAGATAACCCCTCTGCACGTCAGCTTTACGACACCGCCGGTTTTCAGGTGACGGGCATCAATATGAATAAGGTGCTGACGCCCGTCTCCGGCAAAGAACCGTTACCCTAAGCGAAAAAAGCCAGCAGAATAAACGCTGCTGGCGAAATGGTAACACACGACTCAGAAGGGACAGACATCGCTGCCAGTCCATGTCAGAGCGCCATTCATGACTGAATGCCTCCCGCTCTTCCATTACAGGAAAGCTTGCCTCTAAAATGAGGTAAGAAAAACAGAGCACGTTTCTCAGGGAGTTCCTCTTTTATGTCTTCATCACGTCTGAAGCAGCAGTTCATTCGTCTGTGGCAAAGTTGCCAGGGGCAATCGCAGGAAACAACCCTGGGCGAGCTGGCTGATTTGCTGCACTGTTCGCGTCGCCATATGCGAAACCTGCTAAACAGAATGCAGGAGGCTGGCTGGCTGACCTGGCAGGCCGAAGCCGGACGGGGAAAACGCTCCCTGCTCACCTTCTGCTATACCGGGCTGGCACTGCAGCAGCAGCGAGCCGAAGACCTGCTGGAGCAGGATCGTATCGATCAGTTAGTCCAACTGGTGGGGGATAAAAACCAGGTCAGGCAGATGATTAGCGCGCACCTGGGGCGCAGTTTTCGCCAGGGCAAACATATTTTGCGCGTCCTTTACTACCGTCCTCTGCTCAATCTGTTGCCCGGATCGCCACTGCGCCGTTCCGAAACCCATATTGCCCGCCAGATCTTTAGCGGCCTGACCCGTATAAATGAGGAAAAGGGGGAAATCGAAGCCGATATCGCCCATCACTGGCAGCAGACCTCGGATCGTCACTGGCGCTTCTATATACGGCCGGCCATCCGTTTTCACCATGGCCGGGAACTGGAGATGGCCGACGTTATCGCCAGTCTTGAACGTCAGCGCCAGCATCCTCTGTTTTCCCATATCCACCGGATCGATTCTCCTGCCCCCTGGACGCTGGATATTTATTTAGACCAGCCCGACAGCTGGCTGCCCTGGCTACTGGGCAGCGTCAGCGCCATGATTCTGCCGCGTGAATGGCCTGAAATCCGCGATTTTGCCCGCCAGCCTGTGGGAACCGGCCCCTATCGGGTGATACGCAATCAGCAAAGCCAGCTGAAGATCGAAGCGTTTGATGATTATTTTGGCTATCGCGCGTTGATCGATGACGTGTCGGTTTGGGTCCTGCCCGAGATCAGCGACGAGCTGGTGTATGCCGGCGTTCGTCTGCAGGGCGAAAATGCCGATGAGAAACAGGAAGAGAGCCGCCTTGAAGAGGGTTGCTACTATTTACTGTTCGATCAGCGTTCAGAAAAAGCCGCCGATCGGGACATCCGGCGCTGGGTAAGCTACCTGCTTAATCCGATTGCACTCCTCAATAAGGCGGGCATGGGTTATCAGCGCTACTGGTTCCCGGCTTACGGCCTGCTGCCCCGCTGGCACCATCGCCGCGATCTGACCCCGGTGGAAAAACCTGCCGGTCTCACGACGCTGACGCTGACCTGGTATAATCAGCATATTGAGCATGTCAGCATTACGGATGCCCTACGTCCACTGCTGGCAGAACATGGCGTTGCTTTGGAAACCCGAGAGGTCAGTTACGAGAGCTGGCATCAGGGCGAGGGTGAAAGCGATATCTGGCTGGGCAGCGTCAATTTTACTCTGCCACTTGAGTATTCACTGTTTGCGTTGTTATACGAAACGCCGTTGATGCAGCACTGCCTGCCGGTTAACTGGCAGCAGGATGCCGCGCGCTGGCGGGAAAAAACGCTTCCCCTTGCCGAATGGGGTAAACACCTGGTTGAGAATAACTGGCTCCATCCGTTGTTTCACCACTGGCTACTGCTGGAGGGCCAGCGAAGCATGCGCGGCGTCCGAATGAATACGCTGGGCTGGTTTGATTTTAAATCCGCCTGGTTTGCCCCGCCCACGCTGTGAGCCTTCCCCCCTGACCGTTAAATGACTAGAATGTCACGTTCTCAACGGGGTGCCTCTTTCCACAGTGTCAGAGCGCTGAGAAATACCCGTCGAACCTGAATCGGTTAATACCGACGTAGGGATTTGAGAGGCTACTTTGCTCAGATCCTTTGCGACTCAACCCTGCCGCCATTAGGAGCGCAAAGTGTTAAAAAACGTCCTGCCCGTGCTGCTGTTACTTTCTACCCCGGTATTCGCCGCCAAACCTGTCCTGACGGTTTACACCTACGACTCCTTTTCCGCTGACTGGGGCCCCGGCCCGGCCGTAAAAAAAGCGTTTGAAGCCCAGTGCGATTGCGAACTGAAATTTGTTGCCCTGGAAGACGGGGTATCTCTGCTGAACCGCGTGCGCATGGAAGGCAAAAACAGCAAGGCCGATGTGGTATTAGGCCTGGACAACAATCTCGTGCAGGCGGCGGCACAAACCGGCCTTTTCGCCAAAAGCGACGTGGATACCAGCAAACTGCAGTTGCCGGACGGCTGGAAAGACACCACTTTTGTGCCCTTCGATTACGGTTACTTTGCGTTCGTCTACAACAAAAACACCCTGAAGAACCCCCCTACAAGCCTGAAAGAACTGGTGGAAAGCCCGGAGAAGTGGCGCGTGATTTATGAAGATCCGCGCACCAGCACGCCGGGCCTTGGCTTGTTACTCTGGATGCAAAAAGTCTATGGCGATAAGGCCCCTGAAGCCTGGCAAAAGCTGGCGAAAAAAACCGTCACGGTTACCAAGGGCTGGAGTGAAGCCTATGGTCTGTTCCTGAAAGGCGAAAGCGATCTGGTGCTGAGCTATACCACATCGCCGGCTTACCACATCATCGAAGAGAAAAAAGATAACTATGCCGCTGCGCCGTTTGCCGAAGGCCATTATCTGCAGGTAGAAGTGGCGGCCAGACTGGCCAACAGTAAACAGCCAAAACTGGCACAGCAGTTTATGCAATTTATGGTGACGCCAGCTTTCCAGAACACCATTCCGACCGGCAACTGGATGTATCCCGTGATCAAAACCGACCTGCCTGCTGGCTTTGCCTCACTCAGCGTGCCAAAAACCGCATTACAGTTCTCGCCCGAAGAGGTCGCCAGCCACCGTTCGCAATGGGTTAGCCAATGGCAACGCGCCGTCAGCCGTTAATTCCGTGCTGGCTGATTCCGGGTTCCCTCGCCACGCTACTGCTTTGCAGCGTGGCGCTGTTGGCATTTGCGTCATTGTGGATGGCGGCACCGGCGACCGACTGGCTGAAGGTACTGCAGGATGATTATCTGCACCATGTGATGGTCTTTTCATTGGGTCAGGCCCTGCTCTCTGCCCTGCTCTCTCTGCTTCCGGCCATTCCGCTATCCCGAGCCCTTTATCGACGCCGCTTTCCTGGCCGCCAGTGGTTGCTGCGCCTGTGCGCTATGACCCTGGTACTGCCCGTCCTGGTCGCGGTGTTTGGCCTGCTCACCGTTTATGGTCGGGTGGGCTGGCTGGCACAGCTTTGCGCATGGCTTGGTGTGGACTATCACTTCTCACCTTACGGGCTGCAGGGCATTTTACTGGCGCACGTATTTTTTAATCTGCCGTTGGCTACGCGCCTGATGCTTCAGTCACTGGAAAGCATTCCTGCCGAACAGCGGCAGCTGGCTGCCCAGTTGAACATACGTGGCTGGCATCAGTTCCGGCTGCTTGAGTGGCCCTGGCTGCGCCGCCAGCTGCTGCCCACGGGCGCACTGATCTTCATGCTCTGCTTTGCCAGTTTTGCCACCGTACTCTCGTTGGGCGGTGGCCCCCAGGCAACCACTGTCGAACTGGCCATCTTCCAGGCGTTAAGTTATGACTACGATCCTGGCCGGGCTGCGTTGCTGGCGCTTATTCAGCTCTGCTGTTGCCTGATGCTGGTGATCCTCAGCCAACGCTTCAGTAAAGCCATTCCGGCTGGCAGTCCACAGCTGCAGGGCTGGCGCGATCCTCAGGACTCCACGCTGTCACGCGTCAGTGACGCCGTGATGATTGTTTTCGCGCTGCTGCTGCTGCTGCCTCCGCTGCTGGCGGTGATTGTGAATGGTCTGGAGGGCGGGATTCAGGGCGCGTTACAGCAACCGGCGCTGTGGCAAGCCACCCTGACCTCGTTGCGGATCGCGCTCGGTGCCGGGCTGTTATGTGTGGCGCTGACCACGATGTTGCTGTGGAGCAGCCGGGAGCTGCGCCTGCGGCAGCGTAATGTCGCCGCACAAGCCATGGACAGCAGCGGTATGTTGATTCTGGCGATGCCCGGTATTGTGCTGGCAACCGGCTTTTTCCTGCTGCTGAACGCGACGGTCGGTTTGCCCGACGCCCCGGATGGCGTGATCATTTTTGCCAATGCGTTAATCGCCATTCCCTACGCGCTGAAAGTGCTGGAAAACCCCATGCGAGATATCGCTGAACGTTACACCCGCCTGTGCGGCGCACTGGGCATCAGCGGCTGGAACCGTCTGTGGCTGATTGAACGGCGAGCGCTAAAGCGTCCACTGACGCAGGCGCTGGCATTTGCCTGCATCCTGTCAATTGGTGACTTCGGCATTGTCGCGCTGTTTGGCAACGCGGATTTCCGCACGCTGCCGTTCTACCTTTATCAGCAGATAGGTTCCTATCGCGGCGCAGATGGGGCCGTGACTGCGCTGATACTGCTGTTACTCTGCCTGTCTCTGTTCACTCTGATGGAAAAATTACCGGGTCGCCATGCTGACACTGAATAATCTGACTTACCTGTATCAGCATTTGCCGATGCGTTTTTCTCTGAACGCCATTCGCGGCGAACGGCTGGCTATTCTCGGTCCCAGCGGCGCGGGTAAAAGCACGCTGTTAAATCTGATAGCCGGCTTTCTGCCTGTTAGCCAGGGCAGCCTGACGATTGACGGTGTCGATCACACCCACAGCGTACCCGCTCAGCGACCGGTGTCGATGCTGTTTCAGGAAAACAACCTGTTTCCACATCTTAACGTTGAACAAAATCTGGGGCTGGGCTTACATCCAGGATTGAAGCTTAATTCAGTGCAACGTCAGCAGGTCGCGGCTATCGCCCACCAGGTGGGGTTAAGCGATATGCTGACGCGCCTGCCGGGTCAGCTCTCGGGTGGACAACGCCAGCGCGTTGCGCTGGCGCGCTGTTTACTCCGCGATCGCCCGCTGCTGCTGCTGGATGAACCTTTTTCGGCGCTTGACCCGGCCCTGCGCGGTGAGATGCTTCATCTGGTGCGTACCGTCTGCGAAACCCGCGCGATTACGTTGCTGATGGTGTCGCACAGCCTTGAAGATGCGCAGCAGATTGCACCACGCAGTGTTGTCGTGGTGGACGGACGGGTTTACTGGGATGGCGCGACGGACAGACTGTTATCAGGCGAAATACGGGAAGCCGATGTGCTCGGCATCCCGCTTCGTTAGCCAATAAAGACCTGCCACAAAAGGTGGCGGAAAATCGGCATCATCGGGTGAAACTGGATGCCGACAAAGGCTGCAACGGCGACGACAAAGCTCAGCGGTGCCAGCCAGCGCAGGCGTTGCGGCGGCAAATACGCCGTCGCCCAGTCGCGGGTTTTACCGCTGCGCCACCAGCGCCAGCACAGCCAGCATCCCAGCCACACCAGAATAGCAACGCCCAATAACAGCCAGATGAAATGACCGCCCCTGGCTTCTTTCGGTACATCAATCGCGACGCCTGCCAGAATACCCGGCAATAAATAGAGCGGTGGCCATAAAATGCAGCCGATCAGGTTGGGGGGCAGAAACTTACGCACCGGCAGTTCCAGCATGCCCGCCACCAGCGGGATTAACGGTCGGGTTGGTCCCACAAAGCGCCCGACCAGAATGGTAAACATGCTGTGCTGATACAGCGCATGTTCGGTCTTATCCAGTAACCCTTTGTACTTTTGCAGGTATTTCCAGCGATGGAGCGGCCCCTGAAACTTCCAGCCAATGCCATAAGATACCCAGTCGCCCAACAGGCAGCCGACGAAGCCCGCCGCCCAGGCCGGATACAATCCTATCTGCCCACTACCGACCAGCGCGCCCAGGCTTGCCATCATCACGGTTCCGGGGAGTAACAGCCCCACGAACGCTAATGACTCCAGAAATGTCACCAGCGCCACGGCAAACAGCGCCCACTCCAGCGACTGTGTAATCAGGTGTTCAACCCAGGCTTCCATATCAATCCTCAGAAAAAGCAGAAGGCTGGATTGTCCAGAGCAGACATCACAGCGTCAAGGCAAGAATTGTAGGTCAATATTGACAAAACGCACCGGCAGACACTGTATAAATATCCATGTTATACTTTTTAACCTACACTTCCGACTCGCTGTCTGCCTGGAGAATACGTGAATAAGCCCCGCGCAGGGTTTCTGCTCAGCCGTCACTGGCGCGATACGCCGCAAGGCACTGAAATTACGCTCTGGCTGGCCACCGATTCAGGTGCTCAGCGCGTCGTGCTGCCCGCGCAGGAATCGGTGGCCTTTATTCCCGTTGAATATCAGGCCCAGGCGGAATCGCTGTTGCAGGACGAGCGTCAGCTGCGCATCCAACCTTTGCAGTTAAAAGATTTTCGCCGCCGTCCGGTATTTGGCCTTTACTGCCGCCAGCACCGTCAGTTGCAGTGGATTGAAAAAAAACTGCGTGAAAACGGTATTCCTCTCTATGAATCCGATATCCGTCCCCCCGAGCGCTATCTGATGGAACGGTTTATTACCGCGCCCGTGTGGTTCGATGGAGATATTCAGGGCGATTCGGTGGTTAACGCTCGTCTTAAACCTCATCCTGATTACCGCCCGCCACTAAAGTGGGTATCGCTGGATATCGAAACCACTCAGCACGGGGAGCTTTACTGCATCGGCCTGGAGGGCTGCGGTCAGCGCCAGGTTTACATGCTGGGGCCGCCTAACGGTGATGCCAGCGCACTGGATTTCGAACTCATCTACCTTGAAAGCCGCCCGCAGTTGCTGGACGCGCTTAATCGCTGGTTTGCCGACAACGACCCAGATGTGATCATCGGCTGGAACGTGGTGCAGTTTGACCTGCGTGTGCTGCAAAAACACGCCGACCGCTACGGCATTCCGTTGCGTCTTGGCCGACAGCAGGCCGTGCTGGAGTGGCGAGAGCACGGTTTTAAACCCGGCGTTTTTTTTGCCCAGGCCAGCGGACGCCTGATTATCGATGGCATTGATGCGCTGAAATCCGCCTTCTGGGACTTTCCCTCCTTTAGTCTGGAGGCCGTCTCGCAGCAGCTGCTTGGTGAAGGCAAAGCCATTGATAATCCGTGGCAGCGCATGGAAGAGATCAACTGGCGTTTTGCCAACGATAAACCGGCGCTGGCGCGCTATAACCTGAAAGACTGTGAGCTGGTGACGCGCATCTTCCACAAAACCGAGATTATGCCGTTTTTGCTGGAGCGCGCAGCCGTCAACGGGCTGGCAGTCGATCGCCACGGCGGCTCCGTCGCCGCCTTCAGTCATCTGTATATCCCCCGCATGCATCGGGTCGGTTTTGTTGCGCCTAATCCTGGCGATGTTGCACCAGAGGCCAGCCCCGGTGGTTACGTAATGGATTCCCGTCCCGGCCTGTATGATTCGGTGCTGGTGCTGGATTATAAAAGCCTGTACCCGTCGATTATCCGCACTTTCCTGATCGATCCCGTCGGCCTGATTGACGGCCTGGCGCACCCTGCTGACGCTGACTCCGTCACCGGTTTCCGCGAGGCACGTTTCTCCCGCACAACGCACTGCCTGCCGGCTATCGTTGAACAGATTTGGCAGGGACGTGAAACCGCAAAACAGCAGGGTAATAAACCGCTGTCGCAAGCGCTGAAAATCATCATGAATGCGTTTTACGGCGTGCTGGGCACCAGCGCCTGTCGCTTTTTTGACCCACGGCTGGCTTCCTCCATCACCCTGCGCGGTCACGCCATCATGCAGCAAACCCGCGAGCTCATTGAAGCCGAAGGCTATGATGTGATTTATGGCGATACCGACTCAACTTTTGTCTGGCTCAAATCCGCCCACAGTGAAGCCGATGCAGAAGCCATTGGCCGCTCGCTGGCGCTGAAGGTTAATCACTGGTGGCGCACGCATCTGCAACAGCAATACGGCCTGACCAGCGCACTGGAGCTGGAGTATGAAAATCACTTTTGCCGCTTCCTGATGCCCACCATTCGCGGTGCCGAACAGGGCAGTAAGAAACGTTATGCCGGCTTAATTCGGGAGGCCGAAGGTGAACGTATGGTGTTTAAAGGGCTGGAATCGGTGCGTACCGACTGGACGCCGCTGGCGCAGCAGTTTCAGCAGGCGCTTTACAGCCGGATATTTCATCGCCAGCCGTGGGAGGAGTATGTCCGTACCACCGTGGCGCAATTACTGGCGGGCGAGCTGGACGATCAGCTGATTTACAAAAAGCGCCTGCGCCGCCCGCTGAACGAGTATGAACGAAACGTGCCGCCGCACGTTCGCGCCGCCCGCCTGGCTGATGAACAAAACCGTAAACTGGGCAGGCCGCTGCAATACCAGACCGGCGGCCGCATTCGCTATGTGATTGCCACCAGCGGCCCTGAGCCAGTGGAGGCCCGAACCACGCCGCTGGACTACGATCATTACGTCACAAAACAGCTGCAACCCGTAGCCGAAGGCATTCTGCCCTTCGTCGAGGGTGACTTTGCTACACTCATTACCGGGCAGTTAGGGCTTTTTTGACAGGTGACGAATGCCCTGCCATCCAGTACCATAATGCCCTTCCTCAAAACTCACTGCTCTGACATGACGTACCAGGCCCTTTTGCCTGGTTGACATGCTATTGCCTGAGAATGGGGAACACCTTCAAAAACGTTAAAAATTCGAGCAAAAATTATATGGTTTTTACATTAGGTCAGCGTTGGATCAGTGATACAGAAAGTGAACTGGGATTAGGCACCGTGGTGGCGATTGATACTCGCATGATCACGTTGATTTTTCCGGCCACAGGGGAAAATCGCCTCTACGCTCGCAACGACTCGCCGGTCACTCGCGTGATTTTTAATCCGGGTGATACCGTTACCAGCCACGAAGGCTGGCAGATGCAGGTCGATGAAGTCCGCAATGACAATGACCTGATAACCTATATCGGCACGCGCCTTGATACCCAGGAAACCGACGTTATGCTGCGCGAAGTGATGCTCGACAGCAAACTGGTGTTCAGTAAGCCTCAGGACCGGTTATTCGCAGGCCAGCTTGATCGTATGGATCGCTTCGCCCTGCGTTTTCGTGCACGTAAATACCAAAGTGAGCAGTATCGTCTGCCTGTCAGCGGCCTGCGCGGCATGCGCACCAACCTGATTCCACATCAGTTGCACATTGCTCACGATGTGGGTCGTCGCCATGCGCCGCGCGTTCTGCTGGCGGATGAAGTGGGCTTAGGTAAAACCATTGAAGCCGGCATGATTATCCAGCAGCAGCTGTTAGCGGGCCGGGCTGAGCGCGTGCTTATTGTGGTGCCGGAAACCCTGCAACATCAATGGCTGGTAGAAATGCTGCGCCGCTTCAACCTGCGCTTTGCCCTGTTCGATGACGATCGCTATGCCGAAGCACAGCATGACAGTGATAATGCCTTTGACACCGAGCAGTTGATCATCTGCTCGCTGGACTTTTTCCGTCGTAATAAGCAGCGTCTGGATAAGCTGGCGGAGGCTGACTGGGATTTAATGGTGGTCGATGAAGCTCATCACCTGGCCTGGTCCGAAGGCGAACCCAGCCGTGAATATCAGGTTATCGAAAAACTGGCCGAAAAAACGCCGGGCGTCCTGTTACTGACGGCAACGCCAGAACAGTTGGGCATGGAGAGCCACTTTGCGCGTCTGCGCCTGCTCGATCCTAATCGTTTTCATGATTTTGCCGCCTTCGTTGAAGAGCAGCAGCACTTCCGTCCGATTGCGGACGCGGTCACCTCGCTGCTGGCCGATCATGCCATCTCACAAAGCGAGATGAATATGATCAATGAGCTGGTCGGCGAGCAGGACATTGAACCGCTGCTGCAGGTGGCAAACAGCGACCGTGAAGGCAAGCAGGACGCGCGCAAAGAACTCATTTCTATGCTGATGGATCGCCACGGCACCAGCCGCGTTCTGTTCCGTAATACGCGTAACGGTGTGAAAGGCTTCCCTAAACGTGAGCTGCACCAGATCCGTCTGCCGCTGCCTGCGCAGTATCAAACCGCCATTAAAGTGTCCGGTATTATGGGAACGCGCAAAAGCGCAGAGGCGCGTGCGCGCGACCTGCTCTACCCGGAGCAGATCTATCAGGAATTCGAAGGCGATACCGGCACCTGGTGGAACTTCGATCCACGCGTTGAATGGCTTATGGGTTATCTCACCAGTAACCGTAAAGAGAAGGTGCTGGTGATCTGCGCTCAGGCCGCGACGGCGCTGCAGTTGGAACAGGTCTTGCGTGAACGGGAAGGGATTCGCGCTGCGGTGTTCCACGAAGGCTTGTCGATTATTGAACGCGATCGGGCCGCCGCCTGGTTTGCTTCAGACGAGAACGGTGCGCAAGTGCTGCTGTGTTCCGAAATTGGCTCCGAAGGCCGTAACTTCCAGTTCGCCAGCCGTCTGGTCATGTTCGATCTGCCGTTTAACCCGGATCTGCTGGAACAGCGTATTGGTCGTCTGGACCGTATTGGTCAGGCACACGATATCCAGATTCTGGTGCCGTGGCTGGAGAAAACGGCGCAGGCCGTGCTGCTGCGCTGGTATCACGAAGGGCTGGATGCGTTTGAGCACACCTGTCCGACCGGCAGAGCAATCTATGACAGCGTTCACGCAGAGCTGATCAACTATCTGGCTGCGCCGGAAAACAGCGACGGTTTTGATGATTTCATCATTGAATGCCGCAAGCAGCATGACGCGCTGAAATCCCAGTTGGAACAGGGTCGCGATCGCCTGCTGGAACTGAACTCTAACGGTGGCGACGCCGCTCAGGCGCTGGCGAATACCATCGCCGAGCAGGACAATGATACCGAGCTGGTTAACTTTGCCCTCAACCTGTTCGACATCGTGGGAATCAATCAGGAAGACCGCAGCGATAACCTGATAGTGCTGACGCCATCGGATCATATGCTGGTGCCGGATTTCCCGGGCCTGCCAGAAGATGGCTGCACGATTACCTTCAATCGCGATCAGGCCCTTTCGCGTGAAGATACGCAGTTTATCACCTGGGAACATCCGTTAATCCGTAATGGGTTGGATCTGATCCTGTCAGGTGACACCGGGAGCTGTGCGCTGTCATTGCTGAAGAATAAGGCCTTACCCGTGGGAACGCTGTTGGTCGAAATGATCTATGTGGTGGAAGCGCAGGCGCCGAAACATCTGCAACTCACCCGTTTTCTGCCGCCAACGCCCGTGCGTCTGCTGTTAGATCGCAACGGTACGAATCTGGCCGGTAAAGTGGAGTTCGAGAGTTTCAACCGTCAGTTGAATGCGGTTAACCGCCATACTGGCAGTAAGCTGGTGAATGCCGTACAGCAGGATGTTCACGCGATTCTTACGCTGGCCGAAAAAGAAGTCGTCAGTGAAGCGCGCGCCGTCATTGACGCGGCACGGCGTGAGGCCGGCGAAAAGCTGGGGGCCGAGTTATCCCGTCTTGAAGCCCTGAGAGCCGTGAACCCCAACATCCGTGACGATGAAGTCGAGGCGTTAGAAAGCAATCGCCAGCAGGTGCTGGAGAGTCTGGATGAGGCCAACTGGCGACTGGACGCGCTGCGTCTGATTGTGGTTACGCATCAATAAGTTCAGGGCCGCAAGGCCCTCTTTTTTGGAATAACCTATGGAACCCTATAATCCGCCGCAGGAGCCCTGGCTGCACATCCTGTATCAGGATGCCCACATCATGGTGGTGAATAAGCCCAGCGGCCTGCTTTCGGTACCCGGCCGGCTTGAAGAGCACAAAGACAGCGTGATGACGCGGATTCAACGCGATTATCCCGAGGCTGAGTCCGTGCACCGGCTGGATATGGCGACCAGTGGCGTGATAGTGGTTGCCCTGACGAAAGCCGCCGAACGCGAGCTTAAACGCCAGTTTCGCGAGCGCGAACCCGCGAAGACCTATGTGGCCCGGATCTGGGGCCATCCGGCCCACGAGAAAGGCGTGGTGGATTTACCGCTGATTTGCGACTGGCCAAATCGCCCGAAACAAAAAGTGTGTTTCGAGACCGGCAAGTCGGCACAAACCGACTATCAGGTGATTGAATATCGCGAAGATAACAGCGCCCGCGTTGTACTGAAGCCGATTACCGGGCGGTCGCACCAGCTGCGCGTGCATATGCTGGCGCTGGGCCATCCGATTCTGGGGGACGGTTTTTATGCCCATCCGGAAGCAAAAGCCATGGCAGAGCGCCTTCTGCTGCATGCCGAATCATTAACCATTACGCACCCAGCGTTTGGTAATGCCATGACCTTCAGGCAGCCTGCCGATTTTTAACCCGCGCGCCATGCCGGGTATTCGCGCGCCCTGGCCATTCGCCCGGGCGCGCATCAACCGCTTACTTAAACCCTTTTTCTTTGCGAATCAGATCGTAAGCTGACTGAATGTCCTGCGCTTTCTGTTTGGCCATTTCCATCATTTCTGGCGGCAGGCCTTTCGCCACCAGCTTATCCGGGTGATGTTCACTCATCAGCTTGCGATAGGCGCGTTTAATGGTGGTGGCATCATCCGTCGTTTTCACGCCCAACACATTGCAGGCATCCGAGAGCGTCGGGCCACGTTGCGCCTGTTGAAAGCCACCCTGTTGCGAGTAGCTGCGGCCGCCACCGAACTGCTGGCCCCCTTCCATCATGCGCAGAAACTGGTCGAACTGGCTGCGTGAAATCCCCAGTTCTTCACCAATCACATACAGCACCTGACGTTCATTGGGATGCAGTGAGCCATCGGCAAAGGCCGCCTGAATCTGAATTTCCAGAAACATCCTAATCAGATCAAAACGGCCGAAGCAGGCGCTGCGTAATTCACGCAATTTATTACGTAACGGATACTCGCCCTGTTTGCCTTCACGAAAAGCACGCTGAGCAGCCGTTCGGGCCTCTCCGTGCAACTGCATGCGATCCATAAACAGCGAGGCAATCTGGATATCCGCTTCGGTTACGCGCCCTTTGGACTTGGTTAAGTGCCCCATGACCTGAAAAGTCGTACTGAAAAACAGTGACTGCCGGGTCTGATTATTTGAGAAGTAAGCCTTGCTCTGCGCACCGCGAACCTTATCAAATCCATGCCCAACGATCAGACCAATTACAATTCCCCAAAAGCCTGCGCCGGACAGCAATCCAAGCACTAAACCTATAACTTTTCCCCAGTAGCGCATAAACTCCTCAATTCGCCATGCTTACGGCTGAAAATTGCATTATCATACCTGTCATTTATCTCAGCGCCTAACGGCAGCGCGGACAGAAAAGGATTAACACTGGCACAACGCCAGGCAGTGCGTTAGTCTCTGACCCGATTGTCGGCATGATGCCAGTTTTCATGGAATTTTCGATACCGCGTATGAAAAAACATATACCTACTCTGCTGGCCACCATGATCGGCGCAGCCATTAGCCAGCAAGCCTTCGCCGACGATTTAATGTCGCAGTGTATGTTGGGCGTACCCAGTTACAATCGTCCCCTGGTTAACGGCGATCCTAATCAGCTGCCCGTTACTATTCACTCGGATTCACTGAAAGGCAACTACCCTGACGATGCGGTATTCACAGGTGATGTGGATGTTAAGCAAGGCAACAGCCGCATGCTGGCAGACGAAGTCCAGCTTCATCAACGCCAGCCCGAAGGGCAGACGGTTCCCGTCCGTACTGTGGATGCGCTAGGTAATGTGCACTACGATGACAATCAGGTCATCCTGAAAGGTCCGAAAGCCTGGTCAAATCTTAATACCAAAGATACGAACGTCTGGAACGGCGATTATCAGATGGTAGACCGCCAGGGGCGAGGCACTGGCGATCAAATGAAGCTGCGCGGAGAAAACCGTTACACCATTATGGAAAACGGCACCTTCACCTCCTGTCTGCCTGGCAGTAACAGCTGGAGCGTTGCCGGTTCTGAGATTATTCAGGATCGTCAGGAAGAGGTTGCTGAAATCTGGAATGCGCGCTTTAAGCTCGGTTCGGTTCCCGTATTCTACAGTCCTTATATGCAGCTGCCGCTGGGCGACCGCCGCCGTTCAGGCTTCCTGATCCCCAACGCCAAATACGGCAGCAGCAACGGTTTTGAATTCATTCTGCCTTATTACTGGAACATCGCGCCGCAGGCGGATGCCACCATTACGCCGCATTACATGAGTAAGCGCGGGCTGCAATTGCAGAATGAATTCCGCTACCTGACCCAGGCGGGTGCAGGCATCGTTGAGTTCGACTATCTGGCATCGGATAAGCAGTACGACAACGATAAAGCCGCGCGCGGCATCGCCCAAGACGACAGTTCCGACCGCTGGTTATTTTACTGGCGCCATTCAGGTGTTTATGACCAGCACTGGCGTTTTAGCGCTGACTACACCAAAGTCAGCGATCAGTATTATTTCAACGATCTGACCTCACCTTATTACAGCTCGACTGACGGTTACGCCTCGCAGAAATTTAGCGTGGGCTACGCGGATACCAACTGGGACGCGACCCTGTCGACCAAAGACTTCCAGATTTTTGGTAATACCAGCAACAGCAACGTCTATCGCGCCTTCCCGCAACTGGATGTGAACTGGTATCAGAACGATGTCGGCCCGTTTGACACCCACATTTATGCTCAGGCTGTGAAGTTCACCAACGTAAACAGTAGTTTCCCTGAAACCACACGTTTACATGTTGAGCCCACCATCAATCTGCCGTTATCAAACGGCTGGGCCAGCCTGGATACCGAAGCCAAGTTTCTGGCGACGCACTACCAGCAAAAAGATGTTGATTACTACAACACTAACTTTGCACCGAGCAGCACCACGAGTGGTGTGCTGAAAGACTCCGTCAACCGCACCTTGCCCCAGTTTAAGGTCGACGGTCGCATGGTGTTTGACCGTGATATGGACTGGGCGCAGGGTTATACCCAGACGCTGGAACCCCGGGTTCAGTACCTCTATATCCCGTATCGTGACCAGAGTGATATCTATCCTTACGACTCCACCCTGTTGCAAACCGACTATACCGGCCTGTTCCGCGATCGCTCATACAGCGGTCTGGATCGCATCGCATCGGCCAACCAGGTTGCAACCGGTGTGACGACACGAATTTATGATACCGATCTGGTTGAACGTTTTAACGTTTCTGTGGGTCAAATCTATTCGTTTACGCCTTCTCGTACGGGCGTTAACCAGGTCAACAAAGAAGATGATACCGGCAGTCTCCTGTGGGCAGGTGACAGCTACTGGAAGATAAGCGATCGTTGGGGCGTGCGTGGCGGGCTGCAATACGATACCCGCCTGAATAACGTCGCGCAGGGTAATACCGTGCTGGAATACCGTCGTGACGCTGACCGTATGGTGCAGTTGAGCTACCGTTACAGTAGCCCGGAGTATGTTGCTTCTGCGCTTAATGACAGCTCACTGGTGAATAACCCGATTTATAAAAACGGGATTTCGCAGGTTGGTACGACGGCGAGCTGGCCGATCCATGACGCCTGGTCGGTGGTTGGCGCGTATTACTATGATACGCGTAATAATCGTCCTGCATCACAGTTGGTTGGCCTGCAGTACAGCTCTTGTTGTTACGCGGTTCGTCTGGGCTATGAACGCAAAATCAACGGTTGGCAAAACAACGACAGTAAGTATGACAACCAAATCTCATTCAACATTGAGTTACGTGGCCTGAGTTCAAATTATGGGCTGGGCACCGGCCAGATGCTGGCTCAGGGAATCATCCCTTATCAGCATGCATTCTGATGTTGTGATGTTTGACAGGCAATCCCGCAGTGCGGAACCAATAATGGATAAAGTATGAAGAACTGGAGAATGCTGATTCTTGGTGTGGCGATAAGTGCCAACACCGTGTTCGCAGCACCACAAGTGGTTGATAAAGTTGCAGCTGTAGTGAATAACGGTGTGGTCCTGGAGAGTGATGTGGACAGCATGATGAGCACCGTTAAATCTCAGGCGAAGCAAGCAGGTCAGCAGTTGCCCGATGACAAAACGTTGCGCCATCAGATCCTCGAACGTGAGATCATGGACGCGATTATTATGCAGTTGGGCGATAAAGCCGGTTTGCAAATCAGCGATCAGCAACTGGATCAGGCTATCCAGAATATTGCCGCGCAAAACCGCATGAGCGTTGATCAACTGCGTAGCCGCCTGGCTTATGATGGAATGAACTACAACACCTATCGGGCTCAGATTCGTAAAGAGATGCTGATCTCGGAAGTGCGGAATAATGAAGTACGCCGTCGGGTCACGATCCTGCCGCAGGAAGTGGATACGCTGGCGCAGCAGGTTGGCGCGCAGAACACCCAGGGCACGGAAATGAACATCAGTCACATTCTGCTGCCACTGCCGGAAAACCCGACGCAGCAGCAGGTTGACGATCAGGAAAAGCTGGCAAAACAGCTGATGACTGAACTGAAAGGTGGTGCGGACTTTGGCAAGCTGGCCGTAACCTACTCCGCCGACTCTCAGGCGCTGAAAGGCGGTAATATGGGCTGGGCGAAAATCGAAGAGCTGCCTACCCTGTTTGCTCAGGCGCTGACCACGGCGAAGAAAGGCGATATTGTTGGCCCTATCCGCTCAGGTGTAGGTTTCCATATTTTGAAAGTGAACGACCTGCGCGGCGAGAGCAAAAACGTCTCTGTGACCGAAGTACATGCGCGTCACATTCTGTTGAAGCCTTCTCCGATCATGACCGACGATCAGGCTCGCGCCAGGCTGGAGCAGATTGCTGCCGATATTCGCAGTGGTAAAACCACCTTTGCCGCGGCAGCCAAGCAATTCTCTGACGATCCAGGTTCCGCGAATCAGGGTGGCGATCTGGGCTGGACCTCACCAGAAGCGTACGATCCGGCTTTCCGCGATGCGTTGCTACGTCTGAAAAAAGGCGAAACCAGCCAGCCGGTTCACTCCTCTTTTGGTTGGCACCTGATTCAACTGCTGGATACTCGCCAGGTTGATAAAACCGATGCGGCCCAGAAAGAGCGCGCCTATCGCATGCTGTTTAACCGTAAGTTTGCGGAAGAAGCGCAGACCTGGATGCAGGAACAGCGCGCCGGGGCTTACGTGAAAATCCTGGATAACAATGCGCAGTGATTTTCGTGTGGTGATCACGCCCGGCGAACCCGCCGGGATTGGTCCCGATCTTGCCGTTCAACTGGCCCAGCAGGCCTGGCCCGTTGAACTGGTTGTCTGTGCGTCCCCTCATCTGTTGCTGCAACGTGCCGCACAGCTGGGGTTGCCGTTGACGTTGCGCGTTTACGATCCCGCCCGCACAGCCGAACCGCAACAGGCCGGCACGCTTACCGTCCTTCCCGTTGAGCTACCGCAGCCGGTCACGCCAGGCACGCTATGCGTCGCCAACAGCAACTACGTGCTGGAAACCCTGGCCCGCGCCTGTGACGGGTGCTTATCCGGGGAGTTTTCGGCCTTAATTACCGGCCCCGTGCACAAAGGCGTGATTAACGACGCGGGCATTCCGTTTACCGGCCATACCGAATTTTTTGCCGATCGTGCAGGTGCTCAGCGCGTGGTGATGATGTTGGCGACTGAGCAGCTCCGTGTGGCTCTGGCCACCACCCATCTGCCGTTAAAAGATGTTGCCGCCGCCGTTACCCGTGATTGTCTGCATGAAGTGATCACGATCCTGCATCAGGATCTCAGAAATAAGTTTGCCATTGCCCAGCCGCATATTTTTGTCTGCGGACTGAATCCTCATGCGGGAGAAGGCGGCCACATGGGGCGGGAAGAGATAGATACGATCATCCCGGCATTGAATGAACTTCGTCAGCAAGGCATACAACTGACCGGTCCGCTGCCTGCGGATACCCTGTTCCAGCCGAAATATCTGCAACATGCCGATGCAGTGCTGGCGATGTACCACGATCAGGGTTTACCGGTACTCAAGTTTCAGGGATTTGGTCGGGCGGTCAATATTACCCTCGGCCTGCCGTTTATCCGCACCTCAGTTGACCACGGCACCGCGCTTGAATTAGCCGGCCTGGGTCAGGCTGACGCGGGCAGCTTTATCACGGCGCTTAACCTCGCCATCACTATGATCAAGAGCAGTAATGAATAATCGCGTCCATCAGGGGCACTACGCCCGTAAACGTTTCGGGCAGAACTTCCTGAACGATCAATATATTATCGACAGTATCGTCTCCGCCATTCACCCACAACGCGATCAGGCGATAGTGGAAATCGGCCCCGGCCTTGGTGCACTCACTGAACCGGTAGGCGAACGCCTCGACAGTTTAACTGTGGTGGAGTTAGATCGCGATCTTGCTGCACGCCTGCAAACCCACCCGTTTTTGGGCCCCAAGCTGACGATTTTTCAGCAGGATGCCATGACGTTTGATTTCGCCGCGCTGGCCAAAGAGAAAGCCCAGCCGCTGCGTGTCTTTGGTAACCTGCCCTACAATATCTCGACCCCGCTGATGTTCCATCTGTTCAGCTATACTGGTTCGATTAAAGATATGCACTTTATGCTGCAGAAAGAGGTGGTTAATCGTCTGGTTGCCGGTCCTGGCAGTAAAGCCTATGGTCGTCTGAGCGTCATGGCTCAGTACTATTGTCAGATCATTCCGGTGCTGGAAGTTCCGCCGCACTCCTTTACCCCACCACCGAAAGTGGACTCGGCGGTCGTGCGGTTAGTGCCTTATATGGCACCGCCTCATCCGGTTAAAGACGTGCGTATTCTGAGCCGTATAACCACTGAAGCATTCGGTAAACGCCGTAAAACACTGCGCAACAGCCTGAGCCATATGGTGGAAGCAGGCGCGCTGGACGCGCTGGCGATCGATACCGGCTTACGTGCCGAGAATGTTTCGGTTGCACAGTATTGCCAGTTAGCAAACTGGCTGGCAGACCATCTGGATAAAACCCAGGAGTAACCCATGAGTGAACCGGCCCGCGTATCGCTACACGTACAAAGTCTGTATGTTGCCTCTCAGTCCTCACCGGACGAAGAGCGCTATGTCTTTGCTTATACCGTCACGATTCGCAACGTAGGCCGGTCTTCTGTGCAACTGCTCAGGCGTTACTGGCTAATTACGAACGGTAACGGCCGTGAAACAGAAGTTCAGGGTGAAGGCGTGATCGGCGAACAGCCGCATATTGCGCCGGGAAATGAATATCAGTACACCAGTGGTGCTGTTCTTGAAACCCCAATGGGCACCATGCAAGGTCACTATGTGATGGTCGATGAGCAAGGCGACGAATTCCACGTTGAAATTCCGGTATTCCGCCTCGCGATTCAAACCCATATTCATTGATTTTGATGTCTCTCGCCCGTGTCTCGGGCGACTGTTTTAGTTGGATAATCCTCTATGAATACTTACCTGATTGGCGACGTTCACGGTTGTTACGATGAATTACGTGCTCTGCTAAACCAGGTTAACTATGATCCCAGTCAGGATACATTATGGCTGACGGGTGATCTGGTCGCGCGGGGCCCTGGCTCGCTGGACGTTCTGCGCTACGTCAAGTCACTGGGTGACAGTGTTCGTCTGGTGCTGGGTAATCACGATCTGCATCTGCTGGCTGTCTATGCCGGTATCAGCCGTAATAAGCCAAAAGATCGCCTGACGCCGCTGCTGGAAGCGGAAGATGCTGATGAGCTGATCAACTGGCTGCGCCGTCAGCCGCTGCTTCAGGTGGACGAAGAGAAAAAGCTGGTGATGGGCCATGCCGGGATTACCCCGCAGTGGGATTTGGATACAGCGCAACGCTGTGCACGCGAAGTGGAAGCCGTGCTGTCCAGCGACAGCTATCCGCTGTTTCTTGATGCGATGTATGGTGACATGCCTAACAACTGGAACGACTCCCTGACCGGTCTGGCACGCCTGCGTTTCTCCACCAACGCCCTGACCCGGATGCGCTTCTGCTTTCCCAATGGTCAGTTGGATATGATCTGTAAGGATGAGCCGGAATCCGCGCCGCCGCCTTTAAAGCCCTGGTTTATGATTGAAGGCCCGGTCGCACGCGATCACACGATTGTCTTTGGTCACTGGGCGTCACTTGAGGGTAAAGGCACGCCGGCAGGTATTATCGGTCTGGATACCGGTTGCTGCTGGGGCGGTAACCTGACGCTCCTGCACTGGGAAACGCAACGCTATTACGTTCAGCCATCGAACCGCCAGTTATCCTTACCGGACGACCTTGCTCCGCAGCAGTCAGCCCGCTAACCCGCAGTAAAAAAACGCCTTGTTATGACAAGGCGTTTTTTTTTACTGCGTATTCATTAACGGCGGCGTTCAAGAATCTCGAAGCAGTAACTGTGGGAGTTCTGCGCATCCGCATCATGAAACTCACTGAACGTCGAGTGCCACTCATCCGGTTCGTAATCCGGGAATTGCGTATCACCTTCGACTTCCGCATCAATGTGCGTCAGATAAAGACGGTCGGCACGCGCCAGCATTTGCGCATAGATACGACCACCGCCAATTACCATGATCTCTTCAGCGTCACCCGCCGCGTTGATCGCATCATCCAGCGATGTCACCCAGGTGACGCCTTCCGCTTTACCCGGCTTGCTGCTGACCACAATATTCAGCCTGCCAGGCAATGGACGACCAATCGATTCAAAGGTCAGTCGGCCCATAATCACAGGTTTTTTCAGGGTGTTACGCTTAAACCACGCCAGATCTGCAGGCAGGTCCCACGGCATGGCGTTTTCCATTCCAATAATGCGATCTGCTGCTAATGCCGCGATAAGACTAATCATGTTAAAAGGCTCGCTGAAAAAAACAGGCGCCATGATACGTAAAGGTTAAACCTTCGTCGATAGGCGAAAGGGGGTTATTGCATAAAGCGGCATTGCCACCGTATTTCAGACTTTGTGCAGGGTTTTACTCCGTAAGACGGGCCACGCGCCCCAAAAGTCGCCAGATAATGGTGCCATGTCGCGATAAACAGAGAGAATAAAACGGCTCCCGTGGGAGCCGTGGCAGGTCATCAGAAATCGTAGCGGAAACGAACCAGATTCATATCGCCCTGATTGTCCGTGCTCGACGTGAAGACATGTTCGTAATCAACACGGAAACCGTAGTCCAGGAACAGGGTTACGCCCAGACCGTTATCAATGCGCTGATAATTGCGGCCATTCACATATTCTAAGCGGTCACCCATGACATAAGGCTGAACGGCTTTGACGCCATACTGCGCAACCGGAATTTTATAACCGGCATAATATTCAATGCCCCAGGCATCATCAGCAAAATAGTTATTCACATCGCGCTGTCTGGTCGTCAGGAAATTCTGGTACCAGCCGCCCCCTGCTGACAGGGTCCAGTTGCCTGGCGTCCAGCTTAATGCGGTACCAAAGATGTTCTGGTCGTAATCTTTATTGTCGCCGGTGACAGGATTACGCATGGTGGCGCGGGTGTAGTTCCACGCGGTGCCCCAGGCCAGATTGTTCGTGATGTTGTAATTCACACCCAGCGAGCCGCCGCCCTGACGCTTATAGCGCAGTCCGTTGCCCGGCAAATATTCGTTATCGCTAAACAGGTAAGAGGCATAAACATCAAATGCACCATAACTGTTTTTGTATTTCAGTTGCTTGCGAGAACGGTATGAACCGTCGTAATCACCGTTAATGCCGTTACCCGGTGCCTGGGCCAGCATGTCGTAATCCCAGATATCCGTCTTGGCACCCACAACGTCGTAATACACGCTGTTCTGCTGACCGAAGGTCAACTGGCCCCAGGTTTTACTTTTCAGGCCCGTATAGAGCTGGCGACGCGTGGTTTCATGCGCCCCTTCAGCGTAGTGATTATCCCAGTTGAATACGGCCGGAATGTTAACGCCCAGCTCGTAGTAGCTGGTCCAGCTGATATCGTCGAACAGGTAGTAATCCGCGCTAAAGCGGAAACGGGAACCACCGTCAAAGCCGTTACGCTTGTAGGACTGATCCTTCCCGCCGGTTTGATGGTTGAACTGGGGACGAATGCTGCCACCGAATTTAAAATCGAGACGGCTAAGGGGATCGCCTGCTTGTGGGTCTTGTTTAAGAAGAGTGATTTCAGCCTGGCTGGAAAAAGACACCAGGGCCAACAGTGCAGCCACTGCACTCAGTGAAAAAAAACGCGCTTTCATTGTTATTAATATCCTGTTTAGGCTCTATTAATGAGCGAGCCGGATATTACAACGGTGAATGTCAGCCTGGTAGTTTTTTATATTATAGATTTGTGCGAATCAGCGGATTAGGCATGATTGGCTAAAAATTAAATCAAATTAACTTAAGCATATTAACGTCAAGCTAACAGGACGCCACGCATACCGGGTTTATCCTGTGCGATTTCCCCCTCAGGCCGCTCTTATCTCCCGCCGCTTCATGCCGTCCGCACAGAGGCGTTCAGTTTACCCCGGGCAGGTCGGCCAGCACCTTTTCGATTAACGTGGCGATGCCTCTTACCCTGACAGGAATAAAGCGTGCATCCGGAAAAACGGCATACAGAAAGCGGTCAGGATGGCGATAAGCGGGTAAAATCCTGACAAGCGAGCCGGATTTCAGTGCCTCCATTGCAAGCGGTAGCTGCATACCACCGACACCGATGTCCGCCTGCAATGCCTGCAATAATCCCTCACTGCTGTTGGCCCTGAAGACCGTATTCACCGCCAGCTCCACGGTTTCATCATCTCTGACAAGCCGTAATGGCGCAGACTCGTCGATGCTGCTAAAGCGAACATGCGGGTGAAGCGCCAGCGCATCCAGCGAAGCGATTGGCGGAAAACGCGGTGACGCGAAAAGCGGCGTTTCAATTCGGGCGATCTTCCGTGCCGGAAACACATCCGGTGCGTCATGGGTCAGTCGGAAGGCAATATCCACGCCTTCTCTGGCCAGGTCAGATATCCGATCGTCGAGCGACAGCGTCAGATTCAACCCCGGATTCGCCTTTTGCAGCGCGAGCAGGTGGGGAAGAAAAAGCCGCCCTAACCCGCCGGGCAACTGGATGTTTACCTTGCCTTGCCACTGCTGCGTGGCAGAAGACAACTGGCTCTCGACTGCCTGCATCGCCTCAAGTATCGGCCGCATCTGGCCACGGTAATATTCCCCTTGCGCCGTCAGTACCATCACGCGCGTCGTTCGGTGCAGCAAGACGACGCCCAGCCCGGCCTCAAGTGCGACGATCTGCTGACTGACCGCTGACTGCTTGATACCCAACTGGCGCGCGGCGGCAGAGAAGGAACCGGCCTCGGCTACACGTAAAAAGGTGCGAATGGCATTGAGCTTGTTATTCATTTACGCATTTCTCTTATAAGTGACATCAGCTTGCGGGGATATCGGCGAAAAGAAATTTATATCACGCTGTCTGCAACCTAACCGGAGGAAAGAAAATGTCACAGAAGCCTCAATCTAAAGTTGCACTGGTGGCTGGCGCAAGCGGTATTGTCGGCAGCCAGTTGGTCAAAACGTTGTTGCAGAATGCGTGGCAGGTTATCGGACTGTCACGTTCAGGCACCGATCGGCACGGCGCGGTCCCGTTTATAAAAGTCGATCTGCTGGATGAGAAAGACAGCGCGCGTGCCCTTACGCCACTGAGTAACGTGACACATATTTTCTATAGCGCCTGGCTTAATGCCGCCAACTGGCAGGAGATGGTTGAACCCAACGTGACCCTGCTGCGTAATCTGGTCACCCAGGTTGAGAAAGTTGCCCCGCTGGAAACGGTGAGCCTGATGCAGGGCTACAAAATTTACGGCGCTCACCTTGGCCCCTTTAAAACGCCCGCCAGAGAAAATGATGCTGCCATTCCCGGCGCGGAATTCAATACGGCGCAACAGGCCTGGCTAAGCGACTTTCAGCGCAATAAAACCTGGAACTGGCATGCGCTTCGCCCCGGCGTGGTTGGCAGCGCATTACCCGGCAATACCATGAATCTTGCGCTGAGTATCGCGATATATGCCTCACTGTGCAAAGCGCAGAGCCTGCCCCTACGCTTTCCCGGGTCACAAACAGCCTGGCATAGCATTGTCGATCATACGGATGACGGCTTACTTTCTGCCGCCACGCTATGGGCCTCGACCGCCCCTGCAGCCAGAAATCAGGCATTCAATGTTAACAACGGTGACATCTGGCGGTGGAGTGAACTCTGGCCGGTCATTGCGGGCTGGTTTGAACTGGAGATGGCCCCGCCGGTCCAGCTGTCGTTTCAGCAACTCTTTAGCGATTACCGCAAGACCTGGCAGGCTCTGGCTGAAAAAACGCTGTTGGTCGAGCCTGATATCATGAAGTTGAGTAACGGTCAGTTCGCAGACTTTGTGTTTAGCTGGGATTACGACATGTTTGGTGATGGCAGCAAACTGCGGCGGGCGGGGTTTACGGGTTTTCGTGCGACCGATGAGATGTTTATCCGTCTCTTTACTCAGTTCAGAACGGCGAAGATTATCCCCTGACAGATGTAGCAGGCACGTTTCCGCTGCCACCGCGCTGGCAGGGGAAAGTGTGCAGAATAATGCGAAAAAGGCCTGTTTGGCGGGCAACGCCCGATGGCGCGGGCATGAATAAAGGGCGTTTCGCCTCGCGCAGTCGCATTCCCAATATCATCGACTGACTCAGACGGGCAACAATGCGGCCTTGCCGATCTGAGCAATCAGATAATGACACGACCATTATTGACCGAATGGCACCACCGGTTTTTATAGTCCCCGGACATCGATCCATAGGAGTAATAGAGCGGGAGCTGCGTATCGGCAGCGTCCTGATACACAGACGTCAGGTTCTTCCACATCAACATCGTACCCACAGCGCCTGCGTTGCTGTCCATCCGGTAGCCGATATTAATAAAATCAACGAACATCCCGGCGCAGCTGGATACAGATAACAACAGCTGCAGCGCAACAGGTTCATTATTCAGGAACATGATGTAGCCTTTGAAACAAGGCTGAAATTCCCGGAAGAACGCTTTATTGATTTCCCTGTCAGCGATAGCCTGATTTCGTCTCGCCTGGTAAAGGGTCTCAAATACGTCAAAAATGTGTTCGCCATCAAGCTGGCTGACGTTGAGAAAACTGCCCCCGTCATTAAGAAACTTTCGTAACTCACGTTCCCGCGTGGAGACGGTTTTCCGGGAAAAGTCGGCAGCAGGGTTCTTGGTAAAAGCAGCATGGCTTTTACTCAACAGGCCATAAGACGTATTAAGAAACCGCTGACTCTGCAAGTGATGCAGCGACTTACAACGGAAAGGTAAAAGCACCTTTTGCGGAACCTCGTTGCAAAAAGGCACATAGACGGATGTTGACGGTGTAAGCAGTGCGGGAAGAGAACGTTGCCGGTGTCTGCCGTCGTTGGCAAGCCAGCCATTTTCGACGCAAACGCTCCCCACTATTTTGCCTTTACGTTTATAAGCATAAAACTCAAAGGACTGCTCATGTCGCATTTTAAATGCAATAAATCCCGGCGCTGACTCGCAGTTGTAACCAAAACTATTACAGGCTATTTGATAATCGTCAAAAGAGCACTGTCCCCACCTGAAAAATTTGGGAATAAACATATTAAACACGAGCTCTTAATTAAGTCTTTAAACTTCAGAAAAACGAGGTTGTTCTCTGAAAACGTAAAACCTTGCAAAACACAGGGCATCTTAAAGTTAAGCGGAACAACTGAACAGTTGATTATCAGGCGTGATCGACAGCAATGCAGGTTCGTTTAAAATCTGTTTAATAACAGTCAAATGGCCAGGAGAAGGCAGAGAAAGAGGAATGAACAGGGAATGAGTTGATATTATTAACAAGTATTTAAATGACAACATATCCCTATTTAGTACGCCACGTTTCGCAAAGCAGGATTAAACATCTTTTTATTCGTAATTTGTCATAATTTTGAAAAGAACAGGTAAAACCAAATACAGAACAGCGTGTTATTCAGCACCAGCCATCATGATTAACAGCCTGTATTGCGCTGAATTTAAATAGGGTTTAACAGAGTTGGTCTGATCGGCTATGAACAGCGGTCTGATAAAACCCAGCCCCAGCAATAATGCCTGCCTTGATGAAGTCTTCGCTTGCCACTGACCGCCGATAGCAGGAACCGTATTTCCGCCATCTGTAAAACAGTCGCTGACGCCGCTCTTTGCGCGCAATGCAACGGCCTGCTGGCCGATGTTGTCCCGACAGGCTTCCTGGGATTAAACACAAAAAAGCCCCTGCAGGCAGGACGGTCTGTCAGCCTACTGACAGACGATCCCCCACAGGGGCGATGACGCGCGATCAGCCTGCGCTATTTCTGCGCAAGGATTTGTGCGTGCATCTCCTGGACTGAAATCACTTTTTCCGTTGGGTCCGCATTAAGTGCCATTGCCGTTGCAAAACCCCCGTTCAACGTGGTGTCGTAATGCACTTTATATTGCAGCGCGCTGCGGCGAATCAGCTTGGAGTCTTCAATCGCCTGGCGACCTGCTGTGGTATTCACGATGTAGGCATATTCGCCGTTCTTCAGGCGGTCCTGAATATGTGGACGACCTTCATGAACCTTGTTAACCAGACGAGGATTAATGCCCGCCTCGCCCAGCACCACAGCCGTACCGTGGGTAGCATCCAGCTCGAAGCCAAACTTCTGCAGCTTCGCGGCCAAATCGACGATACGTTTCTTATCGCCCTCACGCACGGACAACAGGGCACGTCCGGTTTTCTTCATGTTGCTCTGCGCGCCCAGCATCGCTTTGGCAAAGGCTTCAGCGAAGGTCCGGCCCACGCCCATGACTTCACCGGTTGAACGCATTTCCGGACCGAGAATCGGGTCAACACCCTGGAACTTGTTAAAGGGCAGCACGACTTCTTTAACAGAGTAATAAGGTGGGATCACCTCTTTGGTTACGCCCTGCTCTGCCAGCGTTTTGCCTGCCATCACGCGCGCGGCAACCTTCGCCAGCGGGACGCCTGTCGCTTTTGACACGAAAGGCACGGTACGCGCGGCACGTGGGTTCACTTCGATCAGGTAGACTTCGTTGTCTTTTACCGCGAACTGCACGTTCATCAAACCGCGCACGCTCAGCTCAAACGCCAGTTTTTCGACCTGCTGACGCATCACGTTTTGAATCTCTTCGCTCAGCGTATAGGCTGGCAGAGAACACGCGGAGTCACCCGAGTGGACGCCTGCCTGCTCGATATGCTCCATGATGCCGCCAATCAGTACGCGTTCGCCGTCGCAAATGGCATCGACATCAACTTCTACGGCGTCATCAAGGAAACGATCCAGCAAGACGGGTGCATCGTTGGAAACCGACACCGCCGTCTGGAAGTAACGTTTCAGATCGATTTCGTCATAGACGATTTCCATTGCACGTCCGCCCAGCACGTAGGAAGGACGCACCACCAGCGGATAACCAATGCCGGCGGCTTTCTCCACGGCCTGCTCCAGCGTGGCAACAGTGGCGTTAGCCGGCTGCTTCAGGTTCAGACGGTCAACGGCCTGCTGGAAGCGTTCGCGATCTTCTGCCCGGTCGATAGCGTCCGGGCTGGTACCGATCACCGGTACGCCTGCCGCTTCCAGTGCGCGAGCCAGTTTCAGCGGCGTCTGACCGCCGTACTGCACGATCACCCCTTTCGGTTTTTCGATGCGTACGATTTCCAGCACGTCCTCAAGCGTAACCGGCTCAAAGTAGAGACGGTCAGAGGTGTCATAATCCGTCGAGACGGTTTCCGGGTTACAGTTCACCATGATGGTTTCAAAACCATCTTCACGCAGCGCCAGCGCCGCATGAACGCAGCAATAGTCAAACTCAATGCCCTGGCCAATACGGTTTGGTCCGCCACCCAGCACCATGATTTTGTCACGATCCTGATTAGGATTCGCTTCGCACTCTTCTTCATAGGTGGAGTACATGTAAGCCGTATCGGTAGAGAATTCTGCCGCACAGGTATCGACACGCTTATAAACCGGGTGCAGATTATGTTGCTGACGCAATTTACGAATTTCACCTTCCGCTACGCCCGCCAGCGAAGCCAGACGCGCATCCGCAAAACCTTTACGCTTCAGTGCACGCAGGAAATCCACGTTGAGGCCGTTCATGCCTTCACGCGCAACCTGCTCTTCCAGGCGCACCAGCTCTTCAATCTGCACCAGGAACCAGCGGTCAATGTTGGTGAGGTTAAATACGCCGTCTACCGACATCCCCGCGCGGAAGGCATCGGCGATATACCAGATACGATCCGAACCGGCATCTTTCAGCTCACGGCGGATACGGGTTAACGCCTCTGCGTCGTCCAGGTGAACTTTCGGGTCGAAGCCATTCGCCCCGACTTCCAGGCCGCGCAGCGCTTTCTGCATCGACTCCTGGAAGGTACGACCGATCGCCATGACTTCACCCACGGATTTCATCTGCGTGGTCAGGCGGTCATTCGCACCGGCAAATTTTTCAAAGTTGAAGCGAGGGATCTTCGTGACGACGTAATCGATTGAAGGCTCAAACGAGGCCGGCGTGCGTCCACCGGTAATGTCGTTCATCAGTTCATCCAGCGTATAGCCAACCGCCAGTTTCGCTGCCACTTTCGCAATCGGGAAGCCGGTCGCTTTAGAGGCCAGTGCCGAGGAGCGCGACACACGGGGGTTCATCTCGATAACGATCAGGCGACCATTTTTTGGGTTCACCGCAAACTGTACGTTGGAACCGCCGGTTTCGACACCAATCTCACGCAGTACCGCCAGCGAGGCGTTACGCATAATCTGGTATTCCTTATCGGTCAGCGTCTGTGCTGGCGCAACCGTAATGGAATCACCGGTGTGAATGCCCATGGCGTCAAAGTTTTCAATGGAGCAGACGATAATGCAGTTGTCGTTTTTGTCACGAACCACTTCCATCTCGTACTCTTTCCAGCCAATCAGCGATTCGTCAATTAACAACTCGTTGGTAGGAGAAAGGTCGAGGCCGCGTTCGCAGATCTCTTCAAACTCTTCGCGGTTATAGGCGATACCGCCGCCGGTGCCACCCATGGTGAAAGACGGACGGATAATGCAGGGAAAGCCGACGTCTGCAGCCACCGCCAGCGCTTCATCCATGGTGTGCGCAATACCGGAGCGCGCCGTATCCAGGCCAATGCTTTTCATCGCCACATCGAAGCGACGACGGTCTTCTGCTTTATCAATGGCATCGGCGGTCGCACCTATCATGGTGACGCCGAACTCTTCCAGTACGCCCTGACGTTCCAGTTCCAGCGCACAGTTCAGCGCTGTCTGGCCGCCCATGGTGGGCAGCACCGCATCCGGGCGCTCTTTTTCAATGATTTTACGCACCACTTCCCAGTGAATCGGCTCGATGTAGGTCGCATCGGCCATTTCCGGGTCGGTCATAATGGTTGCCGGGTTTGAGTTTACCAGAATAACCCGGTAACCCTCTTCACGCAGGGCTTTACAAGCCTGGGCACCGGAATAGTCGAATTCGCAGGCCTGACCGATCACAATCGGACCGGCACCAAGAATCAGGATGGATTTTATGTCTGTACGTTTTGGCATGATTAGCTCCTGATTACTTTGCTTTCGAACGGAATGCGTTAATCAACTCAATAAAGTGGTCAAACAGCGGTGCGGCATCACCCGGTCCCGGGCTGGCTTCCGGGTGACCCTGGAAGCTAAACGCTGGCTTATCGGTGCGGTGAATGCCCTGCACGGTCTTATCAAACAGGGAGATATGGGTAACACGCAGGTTCGCGGGCAGATCGGTTTCATCAACGGCAAAACCGTGGTTCTGCGCGGTAATCATTACGCGGTTGTTATCCAGATCTTTCACCGGGTGGTTACCACCATGGTGGCCCAGCTTCATCTTGACGGTTTTCGCACCGCTGGCCAGAGCCAGCAACTGATGGCCAAGGCAAATACCGAATACCGGAATATCCGTTTTCAGAAAGGCCTGAATGGCTTCAATCGCATAATCACAGGGCTCAGGATCGCCTGGGCCGTTAGACAGGAAGATGCCATCCGGATTCATCGCCAGTACCGTTTCGGCTGGTGTTTTGGCCGGCACAACCGTCAGGCGGCAGCCACGGTCTACCAGCATACGCAGGATATTGCGCTTCGCACCGTAATCGTAAGCCACGACATGGTAGGGCAGGGCTTCCGCCGGTGTCTGTTCCGGTAAATCCCCTTCCAGTGTCCAGCTCCCCTGCTGCCAGGCGTAGGTTTCCGCCGTTGTCACTTCTTTCGCCAGATCCATACCTTTCAGGCCGGGGAAAGCCTGCGCTTTTTGTAAGGCCAGTGCGGCATCCAGGTTGTCGCCCGCGATGATACAGCCGTTCTGCGCCCCTTTTTCCCGCAGCAGACGCGTCAGCTTGCGGGTATCAATATCGGCAATCGCGACGATGTTATTGCGCTGCAGATAAGCCGATAAGCTCTCTTCGCTGCGATAGTTACTGGCAATCAGCGGCAGGTCACGAATCACCAGGCCCTGCGCATGAATTTGACTGGATTCTTCGTCGGCGGCGTTTGCACCAACATTGCCGATATGGGGATAAGTAAGAGTAACGATTTGGCGAGAATAGGAGGGATCAGTGAGGATTTCTTGATAACCGGTCATTGACGTATTGAAAACGACTTCCCCCACTGCCGACCCTGTAGCCCCGATGGCCCGACCGTGGAATTGGGTTCCGTCTTCCAGAACCAAGAGCGCTGACTTAATCAAAACATCCTCCAGGGAATAAACAGTCACAATATCTGCATATTAATTCATAATAGTGATCTGAATCAATGCAAAAACTGCCTGAGTGGTCAATTTTTGGCAAATTGCGCGCATTCTAATGATCGTCCTGATACTTGTCCACCCTGAAGCAACATTTTTAACATCTTTTCGGGCTCAGAACGAAAATGCAGAGGATAAGCGGCAAAAACAGGGGTAAACACAGCCGAATAATCGTTTGCCAATCGCAATCAACGTTTATTCTGATAGTGCACATGATTAATTTTGACCAAATGGTCAAAATTAACAGGTTTATGACAAAAACAGGGACGTAATAACCTTTATTTTAAGCCACTCGCTGAAAAAATTAGGCAAAGTCCTTATTTTAAATAAAATTAAGGGCAATTAAAAAATTGCCCTTTTCAATCAATTCATTAGCGATTGAAATCACCACATCACACAGGTAAACCCATTACAAACTCGATAAATCCAGCACGTCGCGCATGTCATAAAGCCCTGTTTTCTTCTCACTCACCCATAACGCTGCTTTTATCGCGCCCTTTGCAAAGGTCATGCGGCTGGAAGCCTTGTGGGTTATCTCAACGCGCTCACCGTCATCGGCAAACATTGCCGTATGTTCCCCGACAATGTCGCCTGCTCGCACGGTGGCAAAACCAATAGTGTTCGCATGACGCTCGCCGGTATGGCCTTCTCGGCTGTAAACGGCATGTTCATCCAGTTTCCAGTCCATTGCCTCTGCAATCGCCTCGCCCATCGCCAGGGCGGTCCCTGAAGGCGCATCGACTTTGTGGCGATGGTGGGCTTCGATAATCTCAATATCCGCATAATCGCCCATGACTTTGGCCGCTTTCTCCAGCAGCTTGAGTACCAGGTTAACGCCAATGCTGAAGTTGGCGGCAAACACAATGCCAATCTCTGCCGCAGCATCACGAATCGCTGCCTTGCCTGCTTCGTCAAATCCTGTGGTACCAATGATCATGGCCTTACGGTGCTCACGACAGATGGCCATGTACTCCAGCGTTCCTTCGGGGCGGGTAAAATCGATCAAGACGTCAAAATCATCGATCACGGCGCGTAAGTCATCGCCCAGGATAACACCCGCGTTGCCGGTACCGGCCAGTTCGCCTGCGTCGCTGCCGATCAACGACGATCCGGGACGGGCTAATGCAGCGCCCAGTTCAACGCCTTCCATCTGCGCAACCGCTTGGATGAGATTGCGCCCCATGCGCCCCGGTGCGCCCACGATGGCAATGCGGATATTCTTCATATTTATTCATTCCTAAAACAAAACTATGCATGCAAGCGCAATCAGGTTAACGATGAGATAACAACTGCGCCACTCTTTATCAGGGATAATAAGAATTTTTATGCCAGGCAAGGCGGATTATCAGTAAAAGCAATTTCAGCTGCAGCAGGCCTGGTCTGAAAAGCAAAAAGGCCGAACAGAGTCGGCCTTTTAATAACTGCGAGTGTGCGGTTATTGCACATTGCGGACGTCAACCCGCAACTCTTTGGGGACTTCAAACACAATGTTTTCTTCCCGCCCTTCCAGCACTCTCGCTTCGCCACCGCCCAGTTCCTGCAGGCGAGCAATCACGTTCTGAACCAGAATATCGGGCGCTGACGCACCGGCCGTAACGCCAACACAACCTACAGAGACTACCCACTCAGGCTGAATGTCCGCCGCATCATCAATCAGATAGGCAGCTTTACCCATGCGCTGTGCCAGCTCGGCCAGTCGATTGGAGTTGGACGAGTTTTTCGATCCGACCACCAGCACCACATCGGCCTGTTGCGACATTGCCCTTACGGCTTCCTGACGGTTGGTGGTGGCATAGCAAATATCGTCTTTGCGTGGCCCCACGATTTTCGGGAAACGGGCGCGCAGCGCATCAATCACGTCTGACGTATCATCCACCGACAACGTGGTTTGGGTCATAAAGGACAGGCGGTTGTCATCTTTAACGTCCAGTTTCCAGACGTCGTCCGGCGACTCCACCAGATACATCCCGCCCTTGGGGTTATTGTACTGCCCCATGGTGCCTTCCACTTCCGGATGGCCTGCGTGACCAATCAACACCGACTCTTCACCCCGACGGCTGGCACGGGCGACTTCCATATGAACTTTAGTAACTAAGGGACAGGTGGCATCGAAGACGGTGAGCTCACGCCCCTTCGCCTCATTGCGCACCGCCTGAGACACGCCGTGGGCAGAGAAGATCAGGATAGCGCCATCGGGCACTTCCGCGATCTGCTCAATAAAAATGGCCCCGCGCTGACGCAGGCTGTCCACCACGTAGCGGTTATGTACCACTTCATGACGCACATAAACCGGCGCACCAAACAGGGTGAGTGCGTTTTCAACAATGCTGATGGCACGATCGACACCCGCACAAAAACCACGTGGATTAGCCAGCAGAATTTGCATTGTTCGCCTCCAGTGCCGGATCGATATCCAGCACCTCAATATCAAACTGAACGCGGTGGCCTGCCAGCGGATGATTGAAATCCACAGTGATTGAATCACCGGAAATCTCCCGAATCACACCTGGCATTTCACTACCGCCCATTCCGGTAAACAGCATGATGGCACCGATCTCCGGCTCGCCCGTATCGATAAAGTCACGACGGGAAAAGTACTGGATAAGATCGGGACTGACGCTGCCAAAGGCATCTTCTGGCGCCAGCGTGAAATGATGTTTTTCACCCGCTTTTAATCCCAACAGTGCCTGCTCCAGCGGGCCAGACAGGCTACCGTCGCCGAGCCGAAACAGCGCAGGTTTACCGTTGGCGCGGGTGGATTCTGCCACAGAGCCGTCTTCCAGCTTCATGACGAAATGCAACAACACCGCGCTGTCGCCCTGTACAGACTCAGTCATGCTTTACCCTTTTTTAACCTGCTTGCTGGAAGGGTTGAAAAAGCCCTCCAGCACCACTAACGCGGCACCGATACAGATGCCGCAGTCAGCGATATTAAATGTAGCAAAGTGCCAGTTACCGACATAGAAATCGATAAAATCCACCACGAAGCCATGATACGAACGATCAAACAGATTGCCCACTGCGCCGCCAATGATCAATGCATAGGCGATATTGGCTATCTTCTGACTGGCGCTGTTGCGGTACATCATCACCAGCAACGAGATCACAATTGCCAGCGCAATACCGGCAAAGAACCAGCGCTGCCAGCCGCCTTTATCAGCAAGGAAACTGAACGCTGCGCCGTAGTTGTGCGCATAGAACAGGTTAAGGAACGGCATTAGCGGCTGCGTTTCATGCAGCATCATGTTGTTCATTACCCACTGCTTGCTGACGAAATCAACAACGATAACTAACAGCACCAGCCACAGCCAGCGCAATCCGGTGGAGAAAACAGGTTTACTCATCAGGCAAACTTACGCTCTTCGCCGTTTCCGGCTACGTTGGTGTAACAGCGACCGCACACCGCAGCGTGCTCGGGATTCTGACCGACGTCAGTAGTGTAGTGCCAGCAGCGAGGGCATTTCTCGCCTTCTGCTTTATTCAGGCCGATTTTCAGACCTTTTAACAGTTCGCTCTGCTGCGCGTCACCGCCTGCCTGGGCGTAATCAGCAACCTGTGCGCCAGAGGTCAGCAGCACAAAACGCAGTTCGTTACCTAACGCCTGCAGTTTCGTCGCCAGGTCCGCATCGGCATACAGCGTCACGGACGCTTCCAGCGCGCCGCCGATACGTTTGTCGCTACGCGCCTGCTCGATCACCTTGTTCACTTCACCACGTACTTTAAGCAGTTCTGCCCAGTACGCATCGTTCAGCGCTTCGTTTTCTGGCAGACCAAACAGGCCGGTATACCACTCTTCTGTGAACACGTACTTCGCCCGATCGCCTGGCAGATAGCCCCAGATTTCGTCGGCCGTGAAAGACATGATCGGTGCCATCCAGCGCACCAGCGCCTCAACAATGTGCCACAGTGCCGACTGGCAGCTGCGACGCGCCAGGCTGTCGCCTTTCGCGGTGTACTGACGGTCTTTGATGATATCGAGGTAGAACGACCCCATTTCCACAGAGCAGAACTGCATCAGGCGCTGAATCACCTCGTGGAAATCGTAGTTCTCGTAGGAGGCAACGATATCAGCCTGCGCAGCCTGCGCACGTCCGACTGCCCAGCGATCAACCACCACCATCTCTTCTGGCTTAACCAGATCGGTTAGCGGATTAAAGCCGCTCAGGTTGGCTAACAGGAAGCGCGCCGTATTACGGATGCGACGGTAGGCATCCGCAGAACGTTTCAGGATTTCGTCCGATACCGCCATCTCACCCGAGTAATCGGTAGAGGCGACCCACAGGCGTAAAATGTCTGCACCCAGTTTGTCCATCACATCCTGCGGTGCAACGGTGTTGCCAATGGATTTCGACATCTTGCGGCCCTGACCATCGACGGTGAAACCGTGCGTCAGCACCTGACGATAAGGCGCTTTGCCTTTCATCGCCGTGGAAATCATCAGCGAAGACATAAACCAGCCACGATGCTGATCCGAACCTTCCAGATACATATCCGGTGTATTGCCGCCAAACTCCGGACGGGCATCGACAACCGAATAGCTGGTTGAACCGGAATCAAACCAGACGTCCAGGGTGTCCGGCACTTTAACGTAGTGATCGGCATCGTTGCCCATCAGATCGCGCGGATCGAGATCCCACCAGGCCTGAATGCCCTCTTGCTCAACACGCTGGGCCACTTTTTCCATCAGCGCCAGGGTTTCAGGATGCAGCGCTTCGGTCTCTTTATGCACGAACAGCGCCATGGGCACGCCCCAGGTACGCTGACGGGAAATACACCAGTCAGGGCGGTTGGCAACCATGGATTCAATACGCGCCTGGCCCCAGTCCGGAATCCACTGAACGCCTTTGATCTCCTGCAGTGACTGAGCACGCAGGTCTTTCTGATCCATGCTGATAAACCACTGCGGCGTGGCACGGAAAATAATCGGGGTTTTATGACGCCAGCAGTGCGGGTAGCTGTGCAGCAGTTTTTCAACATGCAGCAGGGCACCCTTCTCTTTCAGCAGTTCAACGATCATGTCGTTGGCTTTAAAGACGTTGATGCCGTCAAGACCGGGATAAGTCCCTGGCAGGTAGGCGCCATCGGGGCCGACCGGATTCGCCGTCTCCAGACCATATTTCTGACCAATCACGTAGTCATCCGGGCCATGACCGGGGGCAGTGTGAACGGCACCCGTACCGGCATCCAGCGTGACGTGTTCGCCTAAGACGACTTTGGACTGAATCTGCTCAAGCAACGGATGCTGGAACAGTTGCAATTCCAGTGCCGCGCCCTGGCACTCACCCAGCACGGTCCAGTCGCTGATGCCTGCGCGTTTCATCACGCTCTCAACCAGATCTTTTGCCAGGATCAGGCTGCGGCCATCAATCTGCAGTAGCTGGTATTCGAACTCAGGGTGCAGTGAAATGCCGCGGTTAGCCGGCATGGTCCATGGCGTTGTGGTCCAGATCACCAGCGAAACCGGGCCTTCTGAGGCGGTGACGCCAAAGGCTGCACGCACCGCATCGGCATCAAGGGCATTGAACATCACGTCGATGGACGGCGAGGTTTTGTCGTAGTATTCCACTTCGGCTTCGGCCAGCGCAGAACGGCAATCCATGCACCAGTGCACCGGCTTCGCGCCTTTATGCAGATGGCCATTGCCGATAATTTTACCCAGCGCACGAATGATATTGGCTTCGGTGGTGAAGTCCATGGTGAGGTAAGGACGATCCCAGTCACCCAGCACGCCCAGGCGAATAAAGTCGGCTTTTTGCCCCTCAACCTGTTCGGCGGCATACTGACGGCAGGCGGCGCGGAATTCGGCGGCGCTGACTTTTTCGCCCGGCTTGCCGATCATCTGCTCAACTTTATGCTCGATAGGCAAACCGTGACAGTCCCAGCCCGGCACATAAGGCGAGTCGTAACCTGCCATGCCTTTAGACTTCACAATAATGTCTTTCAGAATCTTGTTAACGGAGTGACCAATATGAATGCTGCCGTTCGCATAAGGAGGGCCATCATGCAGGATAAAGGTTTTTTTCCCTTTCTTGGCTTCGCGGATGATGCCGTACAGATTGTCATCATACCAACGTTGCAGCATTCCCGGTTCGCGCTTGGCCAGATCGCCACGCATGGGGAACCCCGTTTCCGGCAAATTCAGGGTTGATTTATAGTCACTCATCAGATTCTCGATTCCGTTTTTCGCTCAGGTTACAGACCAAAAAATTGTCGGGCCGTTACCGTATCTTTCGCTATTTGCTCTTTCAACGCATCCAGTGAAGCAAAGCGCTGCTCGTTTCGTATTTTCTGCTTCAACACCACATCAATGTGGCGACCATAGAGATCCATATTGATGTCCAACAGGTGAACTTCAAGCTGTTGGCGTAAACCTTTTACCGTTGGGCGCGTACCAATATTGGCCACGCCGGGCAGCGGCGTTGGCCCCAGGCCCTCGACTTCAACCGCATAAACGCCTTTGACCGGCGATACGCAGCGCCGTAACGGGATATTGGCCGTAGGGAACCCCAGTGTCCGTCCCAGTGCATCACCGTGCACGACGCGCCCTGAGATACTGAAAGGATGGCCCAATAGCGACTGCGCCAGCGCTAAGTTGTCCTCAGCCAGTGCCTGACGCACCGCTGTGCTGCTGATGCGCTTACCGCCATCACAAAACGTTTCTGTGCTGACCACATCAAAACCATACTGGGCACCGGCTTTCTGTAATAGCAGGAAATCCCCCTGGCGACCAGCGCCAAAGCGGAAATCATCCCCGACAGCCAGATAGTTGACGCCCAGTTTGTTCACCAGCAGTTCGCTGATAAAACTCTGCGCCGATAACGCGGCAAAGCGATGGTCAAAACGCACACAGAGCACGTAATCCACGCCAATTTCTGCCAGGTATTTTAGCTTTTCCCGCAAGCGGGTGAGCCTGGCGGGTGCGCTTTCGCCCGCAAAGAGTTCTAGCGGCTGCGGTTCAAACACCATCACCATCACCGGCAAATTACGTTTCCGTCCTTCTTCCAGCAACCGCCCCATCAGCGCCTGATGACCGCGGTGCACACCATCGAAATTACCGATGGTCAAAACGCAGCCGTGATGCTGCGCATTAAGATTATGAATACCGCGGATAAACTTCATGGCTGACTCAAACCTGTGGAAATCGGCGGATTATACCCTCGAAAGCCGTCAAGGTTAACCCGTGAACACGCCTTTCATGCGTAACAGGCCGTATTTACTGACATGCAGAGCCGTTGAGAGAATTTTGTTGCGAAATACTGTATTCAGGGAGCGGAAGCTGGTAGAATCTTGCGCCATCAAATACGTAACCGAGTGTCGTACAGGTTATCACGAGTAACGACGCTTATTTGCACAAATCCATTGACAACAGAAGGTCCAAAAGGCATAGTCCTCGGCCTTTGATTTGTCTCTATCGAACATATTTGGGAGTTGGACCTTGGCTAATATCAAATCAGCTAAGAAACGTGCCGTAACATCTGAGAAACGTCGCAAGCATAATGCAAGCCGTCGCTCTATGATGCGTACCTTCGTTAAGAAAGTATACGCGGCGATCGCTTCAGGCGACAAAGCTGCTGCGCAGAACGCATTTAATGAAATGCAACCAATCGTGGACCGTCAGGCTGCTAAAGGTCTGATCCACAAAAACAAAGCTGCACGTTATAAAGCAAACCTGACTGCACAGATCAACAAACTGGCTTAATCGCCATTTGTTCATCGCTTTGTTGAAAGAACCGGCGCTACGCCGGTTTTTTTATGCCTGCTGTTTAGCGCCGCCAGGCGACTGTCTCTTCCTGACTTTATCTTCCTGCCCTGCCAGACAACCCACCACCTCTGCACTGCTCTCAACCTGCCGAACCATGCTGCCCCAGGTTCAGGCCCGTAGCGCCCCGGACAGCCTCTCTCACGAGCCCTCTGTCGGGTTATCTGGCCCAGGGTTAACAGAGAAGGTCAATCACGGCGTGCTTGCGAGTTCAGACCGGCCGCAGAGCAACGCGATAACAGCCAGTCAATGCGCAATGTCATCGTGGATCACAGGCCATATTGAGATGTTGAGATGTTGAGATGTTGAGATGTTGAGATGTTGAGATGTTGAGATGTTGAGACAGGAACCAGCATTGCTGCAACACCGGATGAATGTGTTGCAGCAATGGCTTTTTTATCGCAGCTTGATGCGCAATAAGGTGTAGCCCAGCACGGCGGAGAGTAGTGAACCGCTAAGGATACCCAGCTTAGAGAACGTCACTAACTGCTCGTGGGCAGCATCAAAGGCTAGCGAACTGATAAATATCGACATGGTAAAGCCAATGCCGCACAGCACGCCAATCGCCATGATATCGCGAATAGTCGTACCGCCAGGCAAGGCTGCCAGCCTCAGCTTCACCGCCAGCCAGCAAAACAGCGTAATCCCCAGTGGCTTACCGATTAACAGGCCCAGGATGATACCCAGCGGCTCCGGCGACAGCACGTCACCAAAGGTGATGCCCGTCAGCGAAATGCCAGCGTTAGCAAAGGCAAACAGCGGCAGAATCAACCAGTTCACCCACGGCATTAAACCGTGCGCAAGGTGTTCCGCTGGCGAATGACCGTTTTTCTCTTCCAACGGCACGAAGAAGCCCACAATGACGCCCGCCAGCGTGGCATGCACGCCAGACTTCAGAACTGCGGTCCACAACACCATCCCAATCAGCATGTATACCGCGATGTTCCGCACGTTACAGCGGTTCAGCACGGCCAGCACCACGATAGCGCCTGCCGCCACGCTCAGGGACATCACAGACAGGTCGCTGGTGTAAAACAGCGCGATGATGACGATGGCACCCAGGTCGTCGATAATCGCCAGCGCCATCAGGAACACCTTCAGGGCGGGGGGAACACGACTGCCAAGCAGGGCAAGCACGCCGAGCGCAAACGCGATATCAGTAGCAGTAGGAATCGCCCAGCCATTTCGGGCTATCTCATCACCATGGTTAAACAGCAAAAACACAATGGCAGGTGCTGCCATGCCACCGACTGCGGCGATAACCGGAAAGATGGCCCGATCGCGGCTGGCGAGTTCACCAGAGATCAATTCGCGCTTCACTTCCAGACCAATCAGCAGGAAAAAGAGCGCCATGAGCGCATCGTTTATCCACAGAAGCAGATTTTTACTGATATCCAGTTCGCCGAAGCGAATCTGTACCGGTGTGTCCAACAAAGCCTGGTAGCCCTGAGCGGTGGAAGCGCCATTGGCGAGGATCATAGCGACGACCGCAGCCAGAATGAGCACCATGCCGTTACTGGCATCACTCTCAATAAAACTTTTCAGTAAATGCTTGATACGACGAGGTTTTGACAAAACACACTCCTCCTGAGCGGAAAACACAATGCCGAGCAGTGTAACGATTCACTGAACCCGAGAAAAAGCTTATTTATCCGCTTTTACATTAAGTCCGACGTTTTGTTACATCAAAGGGTGAGCCAGAGCAGGCCGAAAAGAGGACGATATCGGTGAAAGGGGCAGCATAAAGTGCGCGAGAAACCGTGTCAGCTTTGCAGAGCGCATAAAAAAACGGAGAGTCTCCTCTCCGTTTTTTATCACGCCAGACCGCTGAATTAACGGGTTAAGTCGTCGAAGAATTTCTTCACGCCGTCGAAGAAGCTTTTGGAGCGCGGGCTGTTATGTTCGCCGCTGGGTCCACCAAAGCTCTCTTCCAGCTCACGCAGTAACGCTTTTTGCTTGTCGTTGAGGCTGACAGGGGTTTCCACCACCACACGACACAGCAGATCGCCTACCGCACCGCCGCGCACCGATTTCACACCGCGTCCACGCATGCGGAACAGCTTGCCGGTTTGGGTTTCTGCTGGCACTTTCAGCTTCACCCGACCATCCAGCGTGGGCACTTCAATCTCACCGCCCAGGGCAGCCATCGCAAAGTTAATCGGTACTTCGCAGTACAGGTTATTCTCTTCACGCTCAAAGATCGGGTGTTTTTTCACCGACACCTGAACGTAGAGATCGCCCGCTGGCGCGCCCTGCTCACCGGCTTCGCCTTCACCGCTCAGACGAATACGGTCACCCGTATCCACACCAGCAGGAATTTTCACCGACAGGGTTTTCGATTTCTCTACGCGACCGTGGCCGTGACAGGCATTGCAGGGATCTTTAATCACCGAGCCGCGACCGTGACAGGTCGGACAAGCCTGCTGGACGGTGAAGAAGCCCTGACGCATCTGTACCTGACCTGCACCATGACAGGTTGAACAGGTTTGCGGTTTGGTGCCCGCTTTTGCGCCGCTGCCATGGCACACGTCGCACTCTTCCAGCGTCGGAATACGGATCTCTTTGGTCACGCCGCGAACCGCTTCTTCCAGCGTCAGCTCCATGTTGTAGCGCAAATCTGCACCACGGGATGCACGCTGACGGCGGCCACCACCAAAGATGTCACCGAAAACGTCGCCAAAGATATCGCTGAAATCTGCACCGCCGCCGCCAAAGCCGCCACCGCCGTATCCGCCACCGCCCATACCACCTTGTTCAAAGGCAGCATGACCGTACTGATCGTAGGCCGCACGCTTCTGCGGGTCGGTCAGAATTTCGTAGGCTTCTTTCGCTTCTTTAAATTTGGTTTCCGATTCTTTATCACCGGGATTGCGGTCCGGGTGATGTTTCATCGCCAGGCGTTTGTAAGCCTTTTTGATTTCACGCTCGTCTGCAGATTTGGCGACGCCTAAAATCTCGTAGTAATCACTCTTCGCCATTTATTTAGCCCTTAACATGATCGCACGGGCGTGGAGAAAACTCCTACGCCCGTGCTGGTTTCAACGGCTGTCAGGGCAACCGTCGCGCCCGGTCAGGGGCAATTATTTCTTATTGTCTTTCACTTCTTCGAATTCAGCATCGACAACGTCGTCATCTTTTTTCGCTGACGCTTCGCCGGCTTCCGCTGCACCCGCCTGAGACTGCTGTGCTGCTTCCATCAGTTTGCTGGAGACTTCCATCAGCGCCTGCATTTTCGCGTCGATTTCTGCTTTATCTTCGCCTTTCAGCGCAGTTTCCAGCGCACTCAGTGCAGCTTCGATAGGCGCTTTGTCGTCGGCTGACAGTTTATCGCCCACTTCGTCCAGTTGCTTACGTGTGCTGTGAGCAATCTGGTCGCCCTGGTTACGGGTCTGCACCAGCTCTTCGAACTTACGGTCAGATTCAGCGTTAGCTTCCGCATCACGTACCATTTTCGCAATTTCATCTTCATTCAGACCTGAAGAGGCTTTAATGGTGATCTTCTGCTCTTTACCGCTGTTTTTGTCTTTCGCCGATACGTGCAGGATACCATCCGCATCGATGTCAAAGGTTACTTCAACCTGCGGCATACCGCGTGGCGCAGGCTGGATGCCGTCCAGGTTAAACTGGCCCAGTGACTTGTTGTCATTGGCACGCTTACGCTCACCCTGCAGCACGTGAATCGTTACCGCAGACTGGTTGTCTTCTGCCGTTGAGAACACCTGGCTGTGCTTGGTCGGGATGGTGGTGTTCTTGCTGATCAGCGAGGTCATCACGCCGCCCATGGTTTCGATACCCAGCGACAGCGGGGTTACGTCCAGCAGCAGAACGTCTTTAACATCACCACCTAACACACCGCCCTGTACCGCAGCACCCACGGCAACCGCTTCGTCCGGGTTAACGTCTTTACGTGGTTCTTTACCAAAGAATTCCGTTACTTTTGCCTGAACCAGTGGCATACGCGTCTGACCACCCACCAGGATGACGTCGTTGATGTCAGAAACGGACAGACCGGCATCCTGCAGAGCGACTTTCAGCGGCTCGATAGAGCGTGCAACCAGATCTTCAACCAGTGATTCCAGTTTCGAACGCGTTACTTTAATGTTCAGGTGCTTAGGACCGGTTGCATCCGCCGTGATGTACGGCAGGTTAACGTCAGTCTGCTGCGCAGAAGACAGCTCGATCTTGGCCTTCTCTGCGGCTTCTTTCAGACGCTGCATCGCCAGCGGATCGTTGTGCAGGTCAATGCCCTGATCTTTCTTGAATTCCGCAACCAGGTAGTTAATCAGACGGCTGTCGAAGTCTTCACCACCCAGGTGGGTATCACCGTTGGTCGCCAGAACTTCAAAGGTTTTTTCGCCATCAACTTCATCGATTTCGATGATAGAGATATCAAACGTACCACCACCCAGGTCATACACCGCGATAGTGCGGTTGCCCTGGCCTTTATCCAGACCGTAGGCCAGCGCCGCGGCGGTAGGTTCGTTGATGATACGTTTTACTTCCAGACCTGCGATACGGCCGGCGTCTTTGGTCGCCTGACGCTGCGCATCGTTAAAGTAGGCTGGAACAGTGATAACCGCTTCAGTAACGGGCTCACCCAGAAAATCTTCAGCCGTTTTCTTCATCTTTTTCAGGACTTCCGCAGAAATCTGCGGTGGTGCCATTTTCTGGCCTTTGACTTCCAGCCATGCGTCGCCGTTATCGGCACCCACAATTTTGTATGGCATGATTTTGATATCACGCTGTACTTCTTCGTCCTGGAAGCGACGGCCAATCAGGCGCTTGATCGCAAACAGGGTATTCTGCGGGTTGGTGACAGCCTGACGTTTAGCCGGTTGTCCGACAAGAGTTTCCCCGTCCTGGGTGTAAGCGATGATCGAAGGCGTGGTGCGATCGCCTTCCGCGTTTTCAAGCACGCGCGCTTTCGTGCCGTCCATGACCGCAACACAAGAGTTGGTTGTACCCAGGTCAATACCAATAATCTTACCCATCTAAACATCTCCCACTTAAATTCGTTGCCAGTTTGGGTTGTGAACCTTTTATGTGGGCGGGTTGCTTACATTCAACCCATCCTCACATGCTTTTTTTTACAACGTTCACAACGCTCGATGACAAGTAAATGGGGTCGCTTAGAAGCGCATCAAGGGTTAAATGAAAAAAAATTTTCAGTACCTGTCAGACCAGGATCAAAGACGGTGATGATTACGCTGAAGATTATGCGGCTCGCCGCGCTCATTCTGCGTTAAGCCGCCCACCCGATTATCGAGGAGAATTGCGCTGAGTAACGCTGACAACAACAATGGCTACCCTGCCCCGGAGAGTTAATGGGATGTGGCATGGGCTGTTGTTTGCCACGCTACAGGGCACAGGGCGCAAGCGTGCCCTTCTGCCGACTGGCGCGCACGCCGCCAGGTTAAAGCAACACGCGAAGCCAGGCTCCGCGTGTGATTTATGCCTGTTTTATCCCGTCGTACAGGTCCGGCTCATGACTGATATCTTGTCTGAGCCAGAGACCGGTCAGCAATCCCACCAGCGCAAGCGCCATGACATACCAGCCAGGCGCCATAGGGGAGACAGCGGTCAGCAGCGTCACGCAAATCGGCGTCAGGCCGCCAAATACCGCATAAGAAAGGTTGTAAGAGAAGGATAATCCGGTGAAACGGACCTCTGCCGGGAACGCGCGAACCATGATAAAGGGCACAATCCCGACCACGCCAACGCTAAAACCCACCAGCCCATATAGCGGAAACAGATAGTCGGGATACTGGGGAGCCAGGGAATAGAACATCCAGCTACACAGCGCCAGCAGCAGGCTTCCGATGCTTAGCGTCCGGCTGGCCCCGAAACGGTCCACCAGCAGCCCGGCAACGATGCAGCCCACACACAACATGATAATCGCCAGGCTGTTCGCCTTTAAGGTGAGTGCGGGGGCCATACCATGCTGTTTCTGCAGCCAGACCGGCGCCATTAAAATCACCACCACGATGCAGGCCGACAGCATCCAGGTCAGCAGAATCGAAATCACCACCGATTTTTGATGCTTCATCACCACGGTTTTCAGCGGTAGCTCCTGTGCCAGGGTTTTACGCTGCTGCATTTCGACAAAAACCGGGGTTTCATGCAGCCAGCGGCGTAAATACATTGCGCCGAGGCCAAACAATCCGCCCAGGAAGAACGGAATGCGCCAGCCACCATCATGAATGGCCTGCTGGGTCATAGAGGTATTCATTAAGGTCGCCACCACCGAGCCCAACAGGATGCCGATAGTGAGTCCGGCGGTCAGCGTACCGCAGGCGATGCCAATCCGTTTGTAAGGCACATGCTCCGCCACAAAAACCCATGCTCCAGGGACTTCGCCGCCAATGGCCGCGCCCTGCAACATGCGCATCAGCAACATCAACAAAGGTGCAGCCAGGCCAATCGTGTCCCAGCCTGGCAGCGCGCCCATGGCAAGCGTTGGCAGCGCCATTAACAAAATGCTCAGGCTAAACATTTTTTTGCGCCCGACTTTGTCGCCAAAGTGGGCCATGATAATCCCGCCCAGCGGACGTGCCAGATAACCCGCAGCGAAAATGGCAAACGTCTGTAGCTGGCGGAGCCATTCAGGAATGTCGCTGGGGAAGAAGATCTCGCCAATCACGGCGGCAAAAAAAACGAAGATGATGAAGTCGTAAAATTCCAGCGCGCCACCCAGCGCCGCGAGGGCCAGCGTTTTATAATCCTGGGGTTTCAGGCGCGGTGTCTCAAGTGTGGTCATAAGCGTCCAGAGAAAGTGAAAGCAGTTGTAAAGCTGCGCTTACTATACCGTCAATTGATCACCACACCAGCGAGCCTGTAGCTTATTCCTGAAAAGCAGAATATTTAGTTATTTATCTCACGTATCGCGCTTTTGGGGCGAAAAGCTGCTACCACATCGGCGTTCGTTTCAACATAGGGACCTTCAAGCAACTGTAAACAATAAGGTACGGCGGCAAAGATACCCGGCACCTTCACCTTGCCCTGCGCGTCTTTAAGCCCTTCCAGGGTTTCCTTGATCGACTTCGGCTGGCCTGGCAGATTAAGAATAAGTGACTGCTTACGGATCACCCCCACCTGACGCGACAGAATGGCGGTAGGCACAAACTGCAGGCTGATTTGCCGCATCTGCTCACCAAAACCCGGCATCTCACGATCGGCCACGGCGAGCGTGGCATCGGGCGTGACATCTCGTCGCGCCGGGCCGGTCCCGCCGGTGGTCAAGACCAGATGGCAAAAGCGTTCATCGACCAGTTCACAAATCGCCTGTTCGATCATGGGCTGTTCATCAGGGACCAGGCGCGTTTCCACTTCAAAAGGGGTGCCGATCGCGCTGTTGAGCCAGGCTTCCAGGGCAGGAATCCCCTGATCCTGATAAATCCCGTTCGCGGCGCGATCGGAAACCGAGATCAATCCGATACGTAATGTGTTCATGATGATATTCGCTGTGATTTACCGCAGGGCGGTGGATGAGAAAGGACGTACTAAGAAGAATAACAAACGGTGGCGGAAAGGGAAAACCGTGGCGACAGTGCCGCCACGGTAGAAAAGATTACAGCATTTCTGCCAGCATCTTCTCGAGTTTGCCCTGGTCGATGGCAAAATTACGAATGCCTTCGGCCAGCTTGCTGACGGCCATTGGGTCCTGGTTGTGCTGCCACAGGAACTCAGATTCGGTCATCCTGGCCGGACGCGCTTTGACTTCGCCGCTATAGCTCAGCTTACGCTCCAGGGTCCCTTCACTTTCCGCCAGCTCTTTCAGCAGCGCAGGGGAAATGGTCAAACGGTCACAGCCAGCCAGTTCAATGATTTCGCCGACGTTACGGAAGCTTGCGCCCATCACCACGGTTTCATAACCATGCTGCTTGTAGTAGTCATAGATTTCAGACACGGAAACCACGCCTGGATCTTCGTGTGGCGCGTACTCTTTCTTGTCCGTGTTCGCTTTGTACCAGTCGAGGATACGGCCCACAAAGGGTGAAATCAGATACACGCCCGCTTCAGCACAGGCACGCGCCTGAGCGAAAGAGAACAGCAGAGTCAGGTTACAGTTGATGCCTTCTTTTTCCAGCTGTTCTGCCGCGCGAATGCCCTGCCAGGTTGACGCCAGCTTGATCAGGATACGATCGTTGCTGATACCGGCGTCGTTATACAATTTGATCAGGCTGCGTGCTTTCGCGATGCTGGCGTCGGTGTCATAAGAAAGGCGAGCATCCACTTCGGTGGAAACACGGCCCGGCACCAGCTTAAGGATTTCCAGACCAATGTTAACGGCCAGCTTGTCGGATACCAGCTGCAGCTGCTGTTCTTTGTCGCTGCTCTGCTGGCGCGCCCAGGCGATCGCTTCATCAATCAGTTTGCGGTATTCAGGGATTTGAGCAGCGTTGAGAATCAGAGAAGGGTTGGTGGTCGCGTCCTGGGGCTGATACAGCTTCATCGCTGCGATATCACCGGTGTCGGCCACTACGGTGGTCAGTTGACGCAGGGAGGTCAGTTTGTCCGTCATGTTTTTTCTCTTAGTTAACTGTCAGGGTGATAAAAGGCTGTAGGGATAATATCACGCGGTAACGGTGGTGCAAGGTCAGGGAATGCCGTTTACGATAGCGCGAACAAATAGGAGTGATTTGCCGATCCTTGCGGCTTTTTTGCTACACTGCGGGCGACAATTACAGGCTAACCCCTTAAAAAAAGGGACTCATTGAGGACGCGACGATGTTGATGGTGATCTCTCCCGCCAAGACGCTGGATTATGAAAGCCCCCTGGCGACACAGCGCTTTACCCAGCCCGCGCTGTTAGAAAAGTCACAACAGCTGATTAAAATTGCGCGCAAGCTGTCGCCTGCGCAGGTCGCGTCATTGATGAGTATTAGCGACAAGCTGGCGCATTTAAATGCTGAGCGTTTTAACAGCTGGCAGCCCGATTTCAGCCTGGAGAATGCCCGTCAGGCCATTCTGGCGTTTAAAGGCGACGTCTATACCGGTTTGCAGGCCGAAACCTTTAGTGAAAAAGACTTCGACTTTGCTCAGGATCATCTGCGCATGCTGTCTGGCCTGTATGGCCTGCTGCGTCCGCTGGATTTAATGCAGCCTTATCGGCTGGAGATGGGCATCAAACTGGCTAACCCGGCAGGTCAGGATCTCTACAGTTTCTGGGGCGATCTGTTAACGGAAAAACTTAACGACGCGCTGGCAAGCCAGGGGGATGACGTGTTGATTAATCTGGCTTCCGATGAATACTTCAAAGCGATTAAGCCGAAGAAGCTACAGGCGCGCCTGATTAAACCGGTCTTTCTGGACGAGAAAAACGGCAAGTTCAAAGTGATCAGTTTCTACGCGAAAAAGGCCCGGGGATTGATGAGTCGCTATATCATTCAGCACCGCCTGACGAAGCCAGAACAGTTAACGCGGTTTGACGTTGATGGCTATGCGTTTGCCGCTGATGAAAGCCGTGAGAACGAACTGGTGTTCAAACGCGCCGAACAGTAAAACTGCCGACGTATCGGTCTTTCAAGACGCAGAGGGGGTGAGTGCCCCCTCTGCGTGATGACCTGAACACTACTTAAGCAAAAATGCCCGCAGTTGAGCAAAGTCCGCGTTCATCTTGTGCGACAGCAAGGGCAAATCCGCACGCTCAGCCAGTTCTGCAGGCAAGGCCAGTTTCTGATCCAGGATGCTTTCCACGCTCTCCAGGAACTTAGCCGGATGCGCCGTGCCAAGGAATAAACCAAACTCCCCGTCCTGCAGTTGATCACGTAACAAACGCCAGGCAATTGCCGCATGTGGCTCAGATACGTAACCCAGTTTAGCCAGTTCGCGCATGGCTTCCCGCGTCACATCGTCCGTTACCGCGCCGTAAGCCAGATCGCCCAAACGCCAGGTTTTGCGGCGGAACAACTCTTCCACACGCGGCCAGTTGTTTGGCTGGCTGACGTCCATCGCATTCGACAGCGTAGCGACGGTGGCGTTAGGCTGCCATTCGCCGTTGCCAAGGAAACGTGGCACGGTGTCGTTGGCATTGGTCGCGGCGATAAAACGCTTAATCGGCAGGCCCAGTGACTTCGCCAGCAGACCGGCCGTTAAATCACCAAAGTTTCCGCTTGGCACTGACACGACCAGTTGATTACGTTTCTCCTGCGGCAGTTGGGCAACCGCTTCGAAATAGTAACAAATCTGCGCCAGCAGGCGGCTGATATTAATTGAGTTGGCGGAGTTCAGGCCGATGGCCTTCTTTAGTTCCTGATCGTCAAACGCCTGCTTAACCAGCGACTGACAGGCATCAAAATCACCCTCAATGGCGATGGTTTCGATGTTGCCGCCAAGGGTACAGAACAATTTTTCCTGTAACGGGCTAATTTTTCCCTGCGGATAGAGAATAACGACACGCACGTTCTCCATACCGTAAAACGCGTGGGCCACGGCGGCACCGGTATCCCCGGAGGTCGCTGTCAGAATGGTGATCTGCTCATCTGAACCGCTGACGTAGGCCAGCATTTGCGCCATAAAACGACCGCCAAAGTCTTTGAACGCCAGCGTCGGACCGTGAAACAGCTCAAGACAGGCGATATCGTCGCTCACTTCTTTCAGCGGGGCCGGGAAGGTAAAGGCGGTTTTAAGACGTTCGGTCAGATGCTGCGCCGGGATTTCATCACCAATATAGGCCGACAGGATTTTACTACTGCGCGTAACAAAATCCATTTCCAGCATGGCATCGATGTCGGTCAGTTCAAATTCCGGCAGTTCGAGCGGGAAAAACAGCCCTTGCTGTGAACCCAGACCCTGTTTCACCGCCTGGGCGAAGCTGACCTGCTCGTTGTGATCCTTAAGATTGTAGAGTTTCATGCGTTATCCCAGTTTACGTGCGCCAGCCGTATCAAGACGGCAGATATGGACGAAGCCTTCATCGTTCTGCAGATAGTGCTGGCTCAGCCAGTCGGCCACCTGCTGTGCCGTTTCCATTTGGTTGCAAATGGCGAATAGCGTGGGGCCTGAGCCCGAAATCCCGCAGGCCAGCGCCCCAATGTCCAGAGCGGCCTGGCGAGCCTGGGCAAAGCCCGGTAACAGTTGAGTACGATAAGGCTCAGCAATGACATCCTGCATCAGTTTAGCGGCCAGCGCAGGTTGGCGCGTATGACAGGCGTGAACAAAACCTGCCAGCAGACGACCGTGTTTGATGCAGTCCTGTTTAGCATACTGCGCCGGTAAAATCGCCCGCGCTTCAGCGGTCGAGACTTTAATGCCCGGATAGGCCATCACCCACAGCCAGTCGTCAAATCCCGGTACTGGCTGACTGATAATACCGTTTTCTTGCAGAATCAGCTGAATGCCGCCAAGGAAACAGGGCGCAACATTATCGTAATGGACGCCACCGGAGACGCGCCCTTCCAGTTCGCCCATCAGGTCCAGAAGCCGGGTATCATCCAGGGGTTTACCGCAAAACTCGTTCATTGCCATCAGTCCTGCCACTACAGAGCAGGCGCTGGAGCCAAGGCCCGAGCCAATCGGCATATTTTTTTCCAGCGTCATCGTCACCGGCACCGTTTTGCCAATCGCTTCACAGAAGCGCTGCCAGCACTGATAAACGATATTCTCTTTGGGGTCGCTGGGCAGTTTACTGACAAACCGGCCCGAATTGATCAGGCTAAAGCTGTCAGCGGCCTCAACGGACACGCAATCCCCCAGCAACGAACCATCGGCTGGCGATACCGTCGCGCCCAACACGTCAAACCCCACGCTGACGTTACCGATTGAGGCTGGCGCATAAATTTTTACCATCATTACACTCCCAACTTCCATGACAGTGTGCGCAGCAGATCGGCGAAAACGCCTGCGGCTGTCACATCATTTCCTGCACCGTATCCGCGTAATACTAACGGAATCGGCTGATAATAGCGGCTGTAAAAAGCCAGCGCGTTTTCGCCATTTTTGACTTTGAAAAGCGGATCGTTACCGTCAACCGCATCGATCTTCACTTTGCAGGCTCCGCCCTCTTCGATCACGCCAACCAGACGTAACACTTTCCCTTCAGCACGCGCCTGTTCCACTCTGGCTGCAATCGCCGCATCGGCGTCGGGTAACTGCTGCATAAACTGTTCAACATCGGCAATCGCGTTCAGGTGCGCGGGCAGCAGCGGTTCGATATCAACATCGCTCATCTCCAGCGAATGGCCGGATTCACGTGCCAGAATCAGTAGCTTACGCGCTACGTCCGTACCAGAAAGATCGTCACGTGGATCGGGCTCAGTAAAGCCCATCTCGCGTGCCATGCGGGTCGCTTCTGACAACGATACACCTTCGTCCAGCTTACCAAAAATATAAGACAGTGAACCCGACAGAATACCGGAGAACTTAATCAACTCATCGCCTGCATTCAGCAGGTTCTGCAGGTTCTCGATCACCGGTAATCCCGCGCCGACGTTCGTGTCATACAGGAACTTACGACGCGAGCCAGCCGCGGCAACACGCATCTTCTGATAGTATTCCCACGACGAAGTATTGGCCTTTTTATTTGGCGTGACCACGTGAAAACCTTCGGCCAGAAAGTCCGCGTACTGGTCGGCAACCGCCTGACTCGATGTACAATCCACAATCACCGGATTCAGTAGATGGTACTCTTTGACCAGGCGGATTAAGCGCCCCAGATTAAACGGCTCTTTGGCCTGTGCCATTTCGCCTTTCCAGTTGCTGAGATCGATACCGTGGACGTTGGTTAACAGCGCACGGGAATTGGCGATGCCGCAAACACGCAGATCAATATGCTTTTGCTTGAGCCACGCCTGTTGACGATGCAACTGATCCAGCAATGCACCGCCGACACCGCCGACGCCTACCACAAAGACTTCAATCACCTGGTCGGTGGCAAACAACATCTGGTGCACGACGCGCACGCCCGTGGTGACGTCATCATTATTGACCACGACCGAAATGGAGCGTTCAGACGATCCCTGAGCAATGGCGATAATATTAATGTTGGCGCGCGCCAGCGCAGAGAAGAACTTCGCTGAAATTCCGCGCAGGGTGCGCATCCCGTCACCCACGACCGAGATAACCGCCAGGTTTTCGATAACGTCCAGCGCATCCAGTAGGCCATCTTTCAACTCAAGGTAGAATTCCTCTTCCAGCACGCGGCGCGCACGCGCCTGCTCGCTCTGCGGCACGCAGAAGCTGATGCTGTATTCAGAGGACGACTGCGTGATTAACACCACCGAAATGCCGGTGCGCGACATGGTGGCGAACACGCGGGCCGCCATGCCGACCATACCTTTCATTCCCGGGCCGGAGACGTTAAACATCGCCATATTATTCAGGTTAGTGATGCCCTTAACCGGGAAGTCGTCCTGTTCGCCATGACCGCTAATCAGCGTGCCGGGGGCTTGCGGGTTAGCGGTGTTTTTGATCAGGCAAGGGATTTGAAACTGTGCGATAGGCGCGATAGTGCGTGGATGCAGGACTTTAGCCCCGAAATAGGACAGCTCCATGGCTTCCTGATAAGACATGGATTTAAGCAGACGAGCATCCGGCACCTGGCGCGGATCGCAAGTATAAACCCCGTCCACATCGGTCCAGATCTCACAGCAATCGGCGCGCAGGCAGGCAGCCAGCACCGCCGCCGAGTAGTCAGAACCGTTACGTCCCAGCACGACCAGCTCACCCCGCTCATTCCCGGCGGTAAAACCGGCCATCAGGATCATATTTTCTGCGGGAATTTTACTGGCTTCAATGCGGCGGGTTGATTCGGCGATATCGACAGTCGACTCAAGATAGTGGCCAATGGCTAAGAGTTTCTCGACCGGATCGATAACGCTGACGCCATAGCCTCGCGCCTCAAGCAGCTTTTCCATAATGGCGATAGAGAGCTTCTCACCACGACAAATAATGGCGGCATTGACGCTGTCCGGGCACTGTCCCAACAGGCTGATACCGTGCAGCACCTGCTTGAGTTGGGCAAACTCGCTGTCCACGCGGCTTTTGAGGCCGTCATAGTCAAAACCGGGTTGGGCCTCGGCCAGGCCCTGCAACAGTTCAGCAAAGATGCGCGTAGCATCACTGATATTCGGCAGCGCATCCTGGCCGCTGATGGTTTTTTCAATCATCGCGACCAGATGGTTGGTGATCTTAGCAGGCGCAGAAAGCACGGTGGCAACCTGTCCTTGTTGCGCATTACTTTCCAGAATATCGGCCACGCGCAGAAAACGTTCTGCATTCGCAACCGAGGTCCCACCGAATTTCAGCACTCGCATGATGTCAACTCTCCTGATTTTGAGTCAAAAAAAAACCCGCACTCGTGAGGTGCGGGCTTCTTTTCTGTTTTTCCTGGATGCGTCAGCCCGCCCCTTTACCGATGGTAATGGTAATGGTGGTGGTAATAATTGTGGTGTTCAGGCTGTGATTACGCATTCAGATTTATTTTTTTCTGTCTGTCATTGATTGTCCGTCTGCGTCAAGAAGTAAAGCAAAGCGCACATCAAGTCAACGGTTTTATCCTTTGCGCAAATATAAACCACAATGTTTAGCATCCTGTTAAACAAAAAAAACCTGGCGAATCGTTTGGCATACCGCGCTTCATTAACATCTGTCACTAGATAGTCAGGTTTAACCCGAGGATTTATCTGCCAGCTTTTTTTCCACGTCATGCAGTAAACGATGCAGCATGGCACTGTCGCGCTGCTCCAGCAGGCCAATGCGCTGGTTAATCCAGTCTGACATTTTGCTGTCGTCACTGACCTCTAACTGCAACAGCAGCTGTTCAAACCGCTGGCGCAGCGCATGGAGCTGTTGTGCATCGGCAGACGGTGCCACCGGCGCGGCCACCTGGTTGAGCGCCGACAGCTGGTAGCAGTAAACCATGACCGCCTGCCCCAGGTTCAGTGAGGGATAGTCATTTGCCATCGGAATACCGGTAAGCAGGTCGACCTGTTCAAGCTCTTCGTTGGTCAGGCCGCTGTCTTCGCGGCCAAACACCAACGCCATGCTGTTCACCCACTGCCGTTTCTCAAGCAACTGGGCCTCAACCTGTTGTGGCGTCGCATAATAGCGGAACCGGGCCCGGCTTCGCGCAGTGGTGGCGACGGAAAAATCGATATCCGCCAGCGCGTCGGTCAGTGTCTCAAAGGTTTTTACCCTATCCAGAATGTCTCCCGCACCATGTGCAACGCGCCGTGCTGCCGGGTCCTGCCATGCATCGCTGGCAACAATCCGCAATTCGCTGAATCCCATGGTTTTCATGGCGCGGGCAGCCGCACCGATATTTTCGGCCCGGGCAGGTGAAACGAGGATAAGAGGAAAAAGCATGATTGTTCCATCAGTTAATGTGTACGCCAGTAGTGTAACATGGCCCCTTATTATTAAGGGATATAGGCAGTCAGGTTAAAACCCTGAAATACATGTTAAAACACGTTAAAAAAGGCCGGAGAGTGTGTTTTTATCATAAAGTGCACATTATCAGAATAGTCCAAATAAAAGCCTTTCATTTCAGTCCACTGTAATAGTAAGTTCCTAACATCATATTTTGTGACAACCCCGTCTCACCGGCACAAAGATGATGCTTTATGTCAGCCAGCACGCTATTTTTTGAGATGTTTTTCACAGAAATGTTAACGTGCTACAATTGCATTTGATATAAGTCAACGAAGCGTTGTTTTTATGCTTACCAGTTGTTGTTATTGCTGTTAGGTTGCTGTTAATACAGTTAGTATATGTTTCAAATTATTTATTCCGCAGGGCATGGAATCTTTATCCCGGCTGGCTGAGCTAACACTGTTGTTGACCTTGATAAAAGCTTATCAAAATTTACTTTCGTACAACGGTTCAGCAAAGCTTGCCGTTCTCCGCACTGGAGAGCACCTAACCGCTGTACGCCCTGTTTTCAATTTAGTTGGCAAAATTAGGTAGCTAAACATGCAGACCCCGCACATTCTCATCGTTGAAGACGAACTGGTCACGCGTAATACCCTCAAAAGTATTTTTGAGGCGGAAGGTTATGTCGTATATGAAGCCACCGACGGTGCAGAAATGCATCAGGTGTTGACCGACAATGATGTCAATCTGGTTATCATGGACATCAACCTGCCAGGCAAAAATGGCCTGTTACTGGCGCGTGAACTGCGTGAGCAAGCTAATGTGGCATTGATGTTCCTGACCGGACGCGATAATGAAGTCGATAAGATCCTTGGGCTGGAAATTGGTGCAGATGACTACATCACCAAACCGTTCAACCCACGTGAATTAACTATTCGTGCCCGTAACCTGCTGTTGCGCACCATGAATTTGCCTTTGCCTAATGAAGAGCGCCGCCAGGTTGAAAGCTACAAGTTCAACGGCTGGGAGCTGGACATCAACAGCCGATCGCTGATCAATCCCAACGGTGAGCAGTACAAACTGCCGCGCAGTGAGTTCCGTGCCATGCTGCACTTCTGCGAAAATCCGGGCAAGATTCAGACACGTGCTGATTTGCTGAAGAAGATGACCGGACGCGACCTCAAGCCACACGATCGTACCGTTGACGTGACGATCCGTCGTATCCGCAAACATTTTGAATCCACGCCAGATACCCCGGAAATCATCGCCACCATTCATGGTGAAGGCTATCGTTTCTGCGGCGACCTGCAGGATTAATCTGTCTTTTTTTAAACGCCCTCACGGGCGTTTTTTATGTCCTGGCCTTAATGCCACGGCATAATCGGTACGGCGCTCAACGCATTTTTGGGTGAGCCATCCACCACTTTGTCTGAGTACGCCAGATAGACTAATGCGTTACGCTTGCTGTCAAAGAAACGCACAACCTGCAGTTTCTTAAAGATCAGCGACGTCCGCTGGCGGAACACCACGTCCCCTTCTGCTTTACCTTTGGCAATTTTTTCACTCAGTTCAATCGGCCCAATTTGCTGGCACGAAATGGCCGCGTCAGATGTATCCTCCGCTAATCCCAGCCCGCCCTTAATGCCGCCTGTTTTAGCCCGGCTAATGTAGCAAGTGACATTTTTTACGTCAGGATCGTCAAACGCCTCCACCACAATTTTATGATCAGGTCCAAATATCTTAAACACGGTGTTGACGGAGCCAATCTCTTCAGCCAGCAGCGGACCGGAAAACAGTAAACCTGCGAAGGTGAGGATTACAAGACGAAGTGTTGTCATTGAGTTACCATTGCAAATGTAATAGATGAGCATGTAATGTACTGTTAATTGATGCAATCACCAACGTAAAAAGGGTAGAAATTCCCGCGTAGATAGCACAACAATCCCTGTCAAAACCGAACATGTCTTTTAAGCAATAAGTGCTATTATTCGTCGACTTCATTTAGCTGCGCCACCAGAGTATGAGGATGTTTTATGGACCAAGCCGGTATCATTCGCGATTTGCTTGCCTGGCTGGAGAGCCATTTGGATCAACCACTTTCACTGGATAATGTTTCCATTAAAGCGGGTTATTCTAAATGGCATCTACAACGGATGTTTAAAGACGTTACCGGACACGCCATTGGCGCATACATCCGGGCACGACGTCTTTCCAAAGCAGCGGTAGCACTTCGCCTGACCAGCCGCCCGATTCTCGATATTGCTCTGCAGTATCGTTTTGATTCACAACAGACCTTTACGCGAGCCTTTAAAAAGCAGTTTAATCAAACACCTGCATGGTATCGCCGTTCGTCAGAATGGAACTCCTTTGGTATCCGCCCCCCGATTCGGTTAGGGAATGAACAGCAGCCAGAATCGCAGTTCGTGACGCTTCCGGAAACCGTGCTGGTGGGACAGACACAGAGTTATACCTGTACCCTGGAACAAATCTCCAGCTACCGTGATGAGATGCGTGTTCATTTCTGGAAACAGTTTCTGCTGGAAACGGATACGGTTCCGCCCGTGCTTTATGGGTTGCACCAGGTCCGTGCCAGTCATGAAAAGGATGATGAGCAGGAGATTCTGTACACCACGGCCGTTCCTGCCGACAGCGCAACCACGATGTATTCAGGGCAGAAGGTGATTCTTGAAGCGGGGGATTACGTTCAGTTCAACTACAACGGCCCGCGCGTGGAACTGCAGGAATTTATTCTGTTGCTGTACGGAACCTGTATGCCAACGCTGGGCCTGACGCGCCGTATGGGGCAGGATATTGAACGCTTTATTACCCATGGCGGCAAAAAGCGCAGCGAGCCGCCAACAGAGATTCACTGTGAATATCTGATTCCGATTCGCCGTTAAACGCTTGCGGTTATGCCGTCATCATGACGGCATAATCGATTAACGCTGAAGCTCGTCCATCGCAGGCGCGTCGAGGTGGGTGATATCACCCGCGGTCTCCACGACCCAACCCTGCGCCAGCCACGCGCTCTGCTGATGATCGACGCGTGAGATCGAACAGTTGCGCAGGCGAAGACGACGCTCGGCATAAGCCGGCAGCCCCAGAATCGTGCTGACCAGAACCCCCAGCGCCATACCGTGGCTGACCAATAATGGACGGCTACCTGCTGGCAGCGCAAGACAGGCATCCAGAGCAGCCTGCATACGTTGCGCCAGCTCCGTCATTGACTCGCCCTGAGGAATACGGCCACCCTCGGTTCCGTTAACCAGCGAAGCGCGCCAGCGCTCTTCTTCCGCGCTCAGTTCGTCAAGCAGACGCTTTTCCAGTACGCCCATATTCAGCTCCCGCAAACGCGGGTCGAAGGTAATGTCACATCCACAGGCATCAGCAATGATTTCAGCGGTGCGCCGGGTGCGCCCTAAATCGCTGGAAATGATATGTGTGATACCTGCATTTTTGATACGTTCACCGACCTGACGGGCTTGTTGCTCACCTTTTTCCGTCAGCGGACTGTCGGAGTGCCCTTGAATGCGACGCTCTGCATTCCATACCGTTTCACCGTGACGAACAAGATAGACCTGTAGCATGCTTAGTTTCCGTTATACTGCGACCAAAATCGCCTTTATTACCTGAGGGTTCAATTGATTATGTACCATGTTGTCGCAGCTACCATTAATCCAGCAAAGATTCGTGCAATTGCTCAGGCATTCAACGACGTTTTCGGCGAGGGATCCTGCCATATTGAAGGGGTCGAGGTCGAGAGCGGCGTTGCCGCACAGCCATTAACCAATCACGAAACGCGAACTGGCGCACGTCAGCGTGTCATGAATGCCCGTCAGGTTCGCCCGGAAGCCGACTTCTGGGTGGCGATTGAAGCCGGTATTGAAGAAGAGTCTGCCTTTGCCTGGATGGTAGTGGAAAACCAGAAACAGCGTGGCGAGTCGCGTTCGGCCAGTTTTACCCTGCCGCCGGTTGTGATGGCCGGATTACGTGAAGGTCGCGAACTGGGCGAAGAAATGGCACGTCTGACCGGGGTCGAAAACATTAAACACAAAGGTGGCGCGATCGGTACCTTGACCAATGGCCTGCTTAGCCGCACCAGCGTCTACCACCAGGCCTTGATTCTGGCGCTCTGCCCGCTCACACATCCGTTCTATCAGCAATAATCAGCGGCGATGAAGTTGCGCTTCCAGCCAGCGCTTCAGCTCTGGAGGGGCTTCTTTCAGGCTGTTTGAACCACGGGTTATCGTGGCAATTCCCACGCCCAGTTCATTTTTCAACTCACGCTGGCTGATATCGCCATTCAGCAAGGATTCAATGATACGCAAGCGTGTACCAAAAGCCTCTCGCTCATCAGGCGTCATCATCAGTTGCAACAGCGGCAGCGCGTGATGGTCCGCAAAAGCCTGATGCATCAGGTCAACAAAACGCAGCCAGTCAGCGTCCGCAGCCGGTTCAGTGTTGGATGGCACAGAGGGTTGATTCATGAAAGGCTTCCGTACTCGCTAAAGAGTACGGAAGCTTAACACAGCTAGTAGCGGCGATTCCACTCAGCATCTGACAGGATCTTGTCAGGCTGGCCCATGAAATACCGGTAGTAGGCATCATAAGCCAGGACGTTCTTCACGTAACCCCGGGTTTCGGAAAACGGAATGGTTTCGATAAAGGCGACCGCGCTCAGATTCCCTGCGGTACTGCCCTGCCACGTCCGTACCCGGCCCGGCCCGGCGTTGTAAGCCGCGGACGAGAAAATCCGGTTCTTATCAAACTGCTGGTAAACATACTCCAGATACTGCGTCCCGATCTGGATATTGGTTTGCGGATCAAGCAGCTGAGACGGATTGACATAGCCGGGTATGTTGAACATCTTCACGGTGTGCGTCGCTGTCGCGGGCATAATCTGCATCAGCCCACTGGCCCCCACCGGTGAACGCGCTTTGGGGTTCCACGCACTTTCCTGACGGGAAATGGCCATGGCATAACTTTGCGGAATGGTTTTCCCCTGGGTGTTCTGCTTATACAGCTCCTGCCATGCCAGCGGGAAACGTTCTTTCAGGCTGTCCCACATTTTCGCGGTAATCGTCGCCTGTACACTCAGATCCCACCAGTCCTGCTCGCTGGCATAACGCGCCAGCATCTGCTGCTGCACATGGGTTTTGCTGCCAATCAGGTTAGCCCATTCGCTGCGTGCCAGGTTGTCCATCCCCCAGTACATCAGCTCACGCACACGTGCCAACTCCGGCCCCTGGATTGTTGCACTGTCCGGTTTTGGAGCGGCATCCACCTGGAGTGGATATTCCACGCCCAAACGTTGCGCGGCGACCATGGGATAAAAACCGCGTGACTTCATCAGCTTATGCAGTATTTCATCCGCTTCTTCTTTTCGATCTTTTGAATAAAGCAGATCGGCCTGCCAGTATTGCCACTCATCTTTCTCTTTTGCCTCAACCGGCAGACGAGCAATCCAGGTGTTCAGACCACGACGATCGTTTTCAGTGAGCGCCAGGCGCACCCGCCGCTCTATTAACGCGGTAGACTCACTGTCCATCACCACCGCATCGCGCCAGCGCGCCTGCTCGGACGTCAAATCGCTCCCCATCATGCGCCAGACCACAATTTCTTTCAGCGCCTGCTCATCTTCGGGGCCCATTTTTTGCGCCCGCACCAGTTGCGGAATCATGCTACGGGCATTTTCCATATCGGCACGCGCGACGCGGGTGAACGCAAAAATCGTGGCCTGCCGTGTGAAATCGGTCGCACCGACGCTGTTGGCAAAGGTTGTAACGGATTGGGGATCTTTTTGCAGCGCCAGCAACGCATCCGATATCGTCTTATAATCGGCGGGCAGCGTTTTCGCCAGGTAGCTGACCAGGCTGTCATTGCCCGCTTTCATCGCCAGACGGATACGTTCAAGAATGGTGATGGGAGAAAGCTGACCGCTGGCCTGCCAGACAGAAAATAACTTGTCACAGTCATTCGGCAGGGCCGTACCACGCAGCCAAATCGCTTTTGCACCGTCAAAGGCGACCTGCTGCTGACCGGTTGACCATTTGGCATAGTACCAGTTACAGCGCGCCTGAACCGGCGTGGGTTCATCGGGGCTGAAGTTGAGCACGCCTTGCCAGTCCTGACGATGTGCCAGTACGTTAACAAAACGCGTTTTCAGCGAGCGGGCGGGCGGTAACGTGGGATACTTTTGAATGAAATTCTGTACCGCCAGGCTGGTTTCCTGATCGAGATCCTGCGCCAGCAGACGATATTCTAAATACGGGTAAAGCGGATAATCCTGCAGCGTCGGTAACAGCTGTTCGACTGTCGCCATTTGATTGCTGTCCCACGCCTGCTTAATCTGTTGATATCGTTGCCGTTGTTGATCAAGCGAATCAGCCCATGCGCTGCCTGCCGTGCTGACCAGGCAGATCCCTATCATCCAGTTACGCCACTTCTCCACGTAAATCTCCTCTGTTGCTGGGCGCTGGCTACGTGCCAGACGTTATTCATGCTAACCAGGGGAAGCCACTCTTGCCATGTTCTTCACAAAATTTACCTTAGCAGACGTTCAACGCACCACGATGTCACAATGCCTGCGCGACAACTGTGCATTTTATCATCACATATACTTATGGATGGCTGAATTATCTTATTGATTCATATAATTAAAATTCTGGCACAGGCTTTGCTTTGTTGAATCCCATCTTGTATACCTGTTGGAATTCATTGCATGGCTTCGACATTTGGCTTAACCCTAAAAGAGTGGCAGCAACGCGCTCAGCAGCACCCTGAGCAGATCCACACGCTGCTGGCGGCCCACCTTTCTGAGCTGGACCCGAAAGATAATGCCTGGATCTACCTTGCCACGCCGTCCCAGTTAATAGCACAAACTGAGCCGCTCCTGGCGCGCTACCAGCAGGACCCGGACTCGCTCCCACTGTTTGGTGTGCCCTTTGCAGTGAAAGACAACATTGACGTGGCTGGCTGGCCGACAACCGCCGCCTGCCCTGCTTTCAGCTATACCGCTGTTGATGATGCATTTGTGGTGGCGCGACTCAAAGCGGCGGGCGCGGTGGTGATGGGAAAAACCAACCTCGACCAGTTTGCTACCGGCCTGGTCGGCACACGTTCACCCTACGGCGCGGTATGTAATACCTTTGACCCGGATTTTGTCAGTGGCGGTTCGAGTTCCGGCTCTGCCTCGGTGCTGGCACGGGGCCTGGTGGCATTCTCACTGGGTACCGATACCGCGGGTTCAGGCCGGGTACCGGCAGGATTCAACAACATTGTCGGCCTGAAACCCACCAAAGGCTGGCTGTCCGCTCGCGGCGTCGTCCCTGCCTGCCGCCTGAATGACACGATCTCGGTGTTTGCACTGAGGGTAGAAGAAGCCTTTACCGTGGCCAGCCTGGCAGGTGGATACGATGCGCAGGACGCTTACTCCCGCGTTAGCCCACGCACGGCCCCCGCCGGCATGAAAACCCATCCTGATTTCGCCATTCCTGCTTCACCGCCGTTTTTTGATGATGCGGCTGCCGAAGCGGCATGGGATGCGGCGCTGGCCGCACTACAGGAGAGCGGCGCAACGCTGCATCCCATTGATTTCACGCCTTTCAGCCGACTTGCTGAACAGCTTTACCATGGCCCCTGGGTGGCCGAGCGTACCGCCGCCGTGGGTGAGATGCTTGCCCGGCCCGAGAAGATGGACCCTGTGGTGCACGGCATTGTCTCCAATGGCCTGAAATACAGCGCGGTCGACGCCTATCAGGCCGAATACCTGCGCGCCGATTTGACCCGCCATATCCAGCAGGTTCTGGCGCAGTTTGATGCGCTGGTTGTGCCCACCTCCCCCACGATTTACACCCTGGAGGAGATGCAGCAAGAGCCGGTGCTTTATAACTCGCATTTTGGGACGTACACCAACTTCACTAATCTGGCCGATCTCGCGGCGCTGTCACTGCCCGCCCCTTTCAGAAACGATGACCTGCCAGCAGGTATTACCCTCATTGCTCCCGCCTGGCATGACCGCGCCCTGGCGCAGTTTGGCCTGCGCTGGCAGCAGGCTATCGCCCTGCCGCTGGGGGCGACAGGCAGAGCCCAACCTGCTGCGCCTGCACCACTTCCCCTTTCCAGCGACCACGTTCGCATTGCGGTGGTGGGCGCGCACCTGACCGGCATGCCACTTAACTTTCAGCTCACGCAACGCCAGGCAGTCTGGGTAGAAGAGACGCAGACCGCTACGCAGTATCGCCTGTTTGCCCTGTTGGATGGCCCTATCAAAAAACCCGGTCTGATGCGAGCGGAACAAGGCGCAGCCATCACCGTCGAGTTGTGGGATATCCCACTGGCGCGCTTTGGCGAGTTCGTGGCCGAGATCCCAGCGCCATTAGGCATTGGCAGCCTGACGCTCGCCGATGGTCGCGTGGTGAAAGGCTTTATTTGTGAAGGTTCCGCGCTCACACACGCGCTGGAGATCACCGAATTCGGCGGCTGGCGTCACTGGCTCGCCTCTCTGGAGAGTCAATAAATCATGTTCAGCACCGTCCTGATTGCCAACCGTGGCGAAATTGCCTGCCGCGCTATCCGTACCCTGAAACGTCTGGGCATCACAAGCGTCGCGGTCTTTTCCGATGCCGACCGCAACGCGCAACATGTTAAAGATGCCGATATCGCCATCGGTCTGGGCGGTGACAAAGCCAGCGACAGCTATCTGCGCATTGATAAGATTCTGGCCGCCGCGCAGGAAAGCGGGGCGCAGGCTGTCTGGCCGGGTTACGGCTTTCTCTCTGAAAGTCTGCCGTTTGCGGCCGCCTGTGAGCAGGCCGGTATCGTGTTTGTTGGACCGACCGCGCAGCAAATTGGTGAGTTTGGCCTAAAACATCGCGCGCGTGAGCTGGCAGCGCGCGCCGGAGTGCCTATGACGCCGGGTACGGCGCTGCTCGACTCACTGGATGACGCCCTGGCCGCCGCAGATAACATCGGTTATCCGGTGATGTTAAAAAGCACTGCCGGTGGCGGTGGGATTGGGCTGACACGCTGTGCCGACGCCGATGCGCTGCGTCAGGCCTGGGAAAGCGTCCGTCGGCTTGGCGAACAGTTCTTCAGCGATGCAGGCGTATTTCTTGAACGCTGCATCGATCATGCCCGTCACGTTGAAGTGCAGATCTTCGGTGATGGCAAGGGTACCGTGGTCGCCCTGGGTGAGCGCGACTGCTCACTGCAACGTCGCAACCAAAAAGTGGTAGAAGAAACGCCCGCGCCCTGTTTACCCGCCGCAACCCGTGATGCGCTGCTGGCCTCAGCGGTGCGGCTGGGCGAGGTGGTCAATTACCGCAGCGCGGGAACCGTCGAGTACATTTACGATGCACAACAGGACGCCTTCTATTTCCTGGAAGTGAACACTCGCCTGCAGGTTGAGCATCCGGTCACCGAATGCGTCACCGGTCTTGACCTGGTGGAGTGCATGTTGCGCGTCGCGGCCGATGACGCGATCGACTGGCCACGCCTGCAGCAGGCACCTCAGGGTGCCTCGATTGAAGTTCGGTTATACGCCGAAGATCCGCTCAAAAACTTTCAGCCCAGCCCTGGCGTGTTAACCCAGGTCAGCTTTCCCGACGATGTGCGCGTCGATAGCGGGATCGGCACCGGTAGCGAGGTTTCAAGCTACTACGATCCGATGATTGCCAAACTGATCGTACACGCCGAAACCCGTGACGCCGCGCTGGCCAAACTGCAAGCCGCACTGGATGCCACCCAGTTGCACGGCATCGCCACCAATCTTGACTACCTGCGACAGATTGTCGCCACCGACGCGTTTCGCACTGGCAAGGTCTGGACACGTTTTCTGGATAATTTCACGCCGTCGGCAGCTGTGGTTGAAGTCCTGCAGCCCGGCACCTTTAGCTCCGTGCAGGATGTACCAGGCCGCCTTGGCTACTGGGATATCGGTGTGCCGCCGTCAGGCCCGATGGATGACTATGCTTTTCGCCTGGCCAACCGCATCGTCGGCAATCACGAGGCCGCTGCCGGGCTGGAATTTACCTTACAAGGCCCGACGCTGCGTTTCCATTGCGCGGCGACGATTGCCCTAGCCGGTGCTGACTGTGCCGCCACGCTGGACGGTGAACCCGTCGCTAACTGGCAGCCTGTTACGGTCAGGGCAGGACAAACGCTCACGCTGGGACGCGCTCAGCGCGGCTGTCGCTGTTATCTGGCCATTCGTAACGGTTTTGATGTGCCGGAATACCTTGGCAGCCGCGCCACCTTCTCGCTCGGGCAGTTTGGCGGGCACGCGGGGCGGACGCTGCGGGTCGCCGATATGCTACCGGTTTCCCAGCCATTGCTGGCGGCCTGTACCACGCCAGCGCCAGTCAGCGCACCTCAGGCACTCAGCCCGGCGCTGATACCGGATTATACCAACGAATGGCGCATTGGCGTGCTGTACGGGCCGCACGGCGCACCTGACTTCTTTACTCAGGCGGCCATCGATGACTTCTTTGCCAGCGACTGGCAGGTTCACTACAACTCCAACCGTCTTGGCGTACGCCTGGTCGGGCCAAAACCCAGTTGGGCACGCGCCAACGGTGGTGAGGCCGGCCTGCATCCGTCTAACGTGCATGACTGTGAGTACGCCATTGGCGCGATCAACTTTACCGGCGACTTTCCGGTGATTCTGACCCATGACGGCCCAAGCCTTGGCGGCTTTGTCTGCCCGGTGACGATAGCGAAAGCCGAGCTGTGGAAAGTGGGTCAGGTCAAACCCGGCGACAGTATTCGTTTTCACCCCATCAGCGTTGAAGAAGCCACCGCGCTGGAAAACGTCCAGAGGCAGGCAATTGCCACACTGCGCCCCCAGCCTGCGCCAGCCTTTCCCGTGCCCTCACTGGCCGAAAACCGCTTTGGTTCCGGCACGCTGCTTGCCGCCGTTGCGGCCACGGAGACCTCTCCACAGGCGGTCTATCGCCAGGCTGGCGATAAGTACATCCTGATCGAATATGGCGATAACGTCCTCGATCTGGCGTTGCGCCTGCGCGTGCATTTGTTAATGGAAGCGCTACGTGACCGGCCCGTTGCCGGTATTGAAGAGCTCTCTCCCGGCGTGCGCTCGCTACAAATTCGCTATGACAGCCTGGTCTTGAGCCAGTCGCAGTTGATGGCCGAGTTACTGGAACGTGAAGCCCTCCTTGGGGATGTGAGCCAACTGAAAGTCCCGTCACGCATCGTCTGGCTGCCGATGGCATTTGAAGACAGCGCCACGCTCGGGGCCGTTGAGCGCTATAAAGAAACCGTGCGGGCCAGTGCGCCCTGGCTGCCAAACAACGTCGACTTTATTCAACGTATCAATGGATTACCCCACCGCGAACAGGTGCGTGAAACGCTTTTTGACGCCAGTTACCTGATTCTGGGGCTGGGCGATGTGTACCTCGGCGCGCCCTGCGCCGTGCCTGTCGATCCGCGCCATCGCCTGCTGAGTTCCAAATACAGCCCAGCCCGTACATTTACGGCAGAAGGCACCGTCGGCATCGGCGGTATGTATATGTGCATTTACGGCATGGATTCGCCCGGCGGCTACCAACTGGTCGGTCGCACCTTACCCATCTGGAACACCTTCCTGAAAAACCCGCAGTTCAGCGCCGGTGAGCCGTGGCTGCTGCGCTTCTTCGATCAGGTGCGCTTCTATCCGGTGACGGAAGAGGCGTTAACGCAGATGCGTGACGATTTCCGCGAAGGTCGCGCCACGCTTCGTATTGAAGAAACTGAATTTGATTTTGCCGCCCACCAGCAGTTTCTGACAGATAACGCTGAAGATATCGCGGATTTCCGCCAACGCCAGGCAGCGGCTTTCGACCAGGAGGTCACGCTGTGGTCGCAGGAGGAACAGGAGGTCGCGTCCCCTTCTGATACTGCACCGGATGCCGCCGTGGAGGACGACAGTGCCCTGTCCGTACAGGCGGATATGAACGGCAACATCTGGAAAGTCCTGGTACAGCCCGGTGACGACGTCAGCGCCGGTCAAACGCTGGTGATTGTTGAAGCGATGAAAATGGAGCTGGCGATTGTCGCCCCGACGGCGGGTCGGGTGAAACGCGTCGACTGCCAGGCAGGCCGCGCCGTCAATCCCGGCGATTCGCTGCTGTGGCTGGAATAAGGAGAGCCGATGACAACCCGATCCCCTCGTCATAAAGGTCGCCCGGAAGCGCTGGCGGAACGCGTTTATCAGACACTGAAAAACGACATTTTTGAATTTCGCCTGATGCCCGGTGACCGCTTCAGCGAAAGTGAAATCGCTGAACGTATGGCGGTCAGCCGCACGCCGGTGCGCCAGGCGCTGTTCTGGCTGGAGCGTGAAGGCTATGTCGACGTCTGGTTTCGCAGCGGATGGCAGGTAAAAACCTTTGATTTCGCCTATTTCGAGGAGCTGTACGACCTGCGAACGGTGCTGGAGTGCGAAGCCGTGAAGCGCCTGTGTGAGCTGCCCTCGGCGCAGTGCGCCGCCCGGCTGCGCGAGCTTTATCAGTTCTGGTGTGAGGCCGCCCGTCTGGATGAGGGCAAGAAGGTGTCCCAGCACGATGAAGCCTTTCATATGACGCTGGTTGCCGCCGCTGGCAACAGTGAAATCGCGCGTATCCACGCCGAACTGACCGAGAAGATCCGCATTATCCGACGTCTCGATTTTACCCGCGAAGACCGGATCGCGGCGACGTATCGCGAGCACGCGCAAATTTTACAGGCCATTTTATTGCAGCAAACCGGTGAAGCCCAGCAGATGCTGAGTGGGCACATTGCCGCCAGTAAGGCAGAGGTCAGAAAAATCACAATCCATATGTTACAGCAGGCCAGGCTCCAACCCATCGAATAACGTATCCATCTAACCAGGGGTTTAACATTGATGAAAAGACGTTCATTGCTTAAGGCTTTTGCGCTCTCCGCTACCGTCGCAGGTATGGGATTCTCATGGAGTGCTCAGGCGGCTGACACGATTAAAGTGGGCATTATGCACTCGCTTTCCGGCACCATGGCGATTTCCGAAACGCCGCTGAAAGATGTGGCCCTGATGACCATTGATGAAATCAATGCAAAAGGCGGCGTGCTGGGTAAAAAGCTCGAACCGGTGGTGGTGGACCCGGCATCAAACTGGCCGCTGTTTGCAGAAAAAGCGCGTCAGCTACTGACCCAGGATAAAGCGGCCGTCGTTTTCGGCTGCTGGACATCAGTATCGCGAAAATCCGTGCTGCCCGTCTTTGAAGAACTCAACGGCCTGCTCTTCTACCCGGTGCAATATGAAGGCGAAGAGATGTCCCCCAACGTTTTCTATACCGGGGCAGCGCCTAACCAGCAGGCCATTCCTGCAGTGGAATACCTGATGAGCGAAGATGGCGGCAGTGCCAAACGCTTCTTCCTGCTGGGAACAGATTATGTTTATCCCCGCACCACCAATAAGATTTTGCGCGCCTTCCTGCATGCCAAGGGCGTACAGGATAAAGACATCGAAGAGGTCTACACGCCGTTTGGCTACAGCGATTACCAGACCATCGTGTCGAATATCAAAAAGTTTGCCGCCGGCGGGAAAACGGCGGTGGTCTCCACCATCAATGGCGACTCCAACGTGCCGTTCTACAAAGAGCTGGCTAATCAGGGCATCAAAGCCACCGATATTCCGGTAGTGGCGTTCTCTGTGGGCGAAGAAGAACTCCGGGGGATTGATACTAAACCTTTAGTCGGTCAGCTCGCCGCATGGAACTACTTTGAGTCGCTGGATAACCCCACCAACGCCAAATTCGTCGCCGATTATCGTGCTTATGCCAAAGCCCATAACCTGCCCAACGCCAACAGCGTTGTCACCAACGATCCGATGGAAGCCACCTACGTTGGCATTCACATGTGGGCGCAGGCGGTAGAAAAAGCGGGCACCACCGATGTGGATAAGGTGCGTGCCGCCATGGCCGGTCAGACCTTTAAAGCGCCGGATGGCTTTACCCTGACGATGGACCAGACCAACCACCATCTGCATAAACCCGTGATGATTGGCGAAGTGGAAGAGAACGGTCAGTTCAACGTGGTCTGGCAGACCGACAAACCGGTACGCGCCCAACCCTGGAGCCCGTATATCCCCGGTAATGACAAAAAACCCGACCACCCTGTGAAAACATCCCAGTAAAACAGGTGCCGCCCTTGTCCCGGAATAAGGGCGGCAAAAAGGACTTTCCATGCTCGCTTATTCAATGAGGCTCACTCATGACGCTTCGCCTGTGTTTCTTTAGTTTTTTGCTGCTCCTGCCGCTGTTTGCCAGCGCCGGACCGGCAGCCGACTTCGCTGCGGCCAGCCGAACCCAGCAGGCGGCATTGCTGCAACAGTGGGCGGCTGCGCCGGATGCCAGTCGCCTACCGCTGCTTCAGGCGCTGAAAGCCGAAACCGTGGTCACGGATCAGGATCGCCATCCCTTCAGTAAAACCGATAGCAGGTTGCTGCCGCTGGATGCCGCCCTGCAGCCGACGGGTGAAGTGAAAAAACTGTTTATGAACAACCGGCTGCGCGTGCTGGTTGCCAGTGCCCTCGCCGCACATCAACTGGTGAGCAATGATGCCAGCGTGCGCCTGAGCGCGGCTCAGCAGTTACAAAATGATGCGGCCAGCGATCTGCTTCCGCTGATTACGCAGCGCCTGAGCGTCGAAAAGGATGCGCAAGTGCACGCCGCGCTGGCAATGGCAGCAGCCAACCTGCAACTGACCAGCTCTCAGCCCATGGTTCGGCTGCGGGCGGTAAAACTGTTGGGCGAGTCCAGCGATCCCAATACCCAGGCCAGCCTGCAACGGCTGACGCAGCCCACAGCGGAACCCGATGAAACCGTCCGTGAAGCGGCGGCAGACAGCCTGAAACAGATCAAAAGTCGCCTGATGTGGGGCGATCTGCTGGGTCAGGCGTTTAGCGGCTTATCGCTGGGTTCGATACTGCTGCTTGCCGCGCTGGGTCTGGCAATCACCTACGGTCTGCTGGGGGTGATCAATATGGCGCACGGGGAAATGTTGATGCTGGGTGCCTACGCCACCTGGATGGTGCAAAACCTGTTTCAGCAGTTCGCGCCGCACTACATCGACTGGTATCCGCTGCTGGCGCTGCCGGTGGCCTTTTTGATGACCGCCGCTATCGGTATGGCGCTGGAACGCACCATTATCCGCCATCTTTATGGCCGCCCGCTGGAAACGCTGCTCGCCACCTGGGGCATCAGCCTGATGCTGATTCAGCTGGTGCGAATGCTGTTTGGCGCGCAGAACCTCGAGGTCGCTAACCCCACCTGGCTGTCTGGCGGTTTGCAAGTGCTGCCTAACCTGGTCCTGCCCTGGAACCGCATCGCGGTCATTCTGTTCGTGGTGTTTGTGCTGATGCTGACCTGGCTGCTGCTGAACCGCACGCGCCTGGGAATGAACGTGCGCGCGGTAACACAAAATCGGGCCATGGCCGACTGCTGCGGCGTACCGACGGGACGCGTGGACATGCTGGCTTTTGGCCTGGGCTCCGGCATTGCCGGGCTGGGCGGCGTGGCCCTGTCCCAGTTGGGTAATGTCGGCCCGGAACTCGGTCAGGGCTACATTATTGACTCCTTCCTGGTGGTGGTGCTCGGCGGGGTCGGTCAACTGGCCGGAACCGTCGTGGCGGCGCTGGGGCTGGGCATTCTCAATAAAGTGCTGGAGCCGCAAATCGGCGCGGTGCTGGGGAAGATCCTGATTCTGGTCATGATCGTGCTGTTTATTCAAAAACGTCCGCAGGGGCTGTTTGCGGTGAAAGGAAGGGTGACTGACTAATGACGCAACCGATCACCTTACGTCTGACTCGCCAGGCCCCGCGCCTGACGCTGTGTATTGGCGCACTGGTTACGCTGATGCTACTGATGATGCCGTTTCTGGCGCTGCTGCCTGCCGCCCATCCGTTGGCGATATCGACCTATACCTTAACGCTGGTGGGGAAAATCCTGTGCTATGCCGTCATCGCGGTGGCGCTGGATCTGGTCTGGGGCTATGCCGGTTTACTCTCTCTGGGGCACGGTCTGTTTTTTGCGCTGGGCGGTTATGCGATGGGCATGTACCTGATGCGTCAGGCGGCGGGCGACGGCGTACCGGCCTTTATGGCTTTTCTCTCCTGGGATCGCCTGCCGTGGTTTTGGGCGGGCACCCAGCATTTTGCCTGGGCGCTGTGCCTGATTGTGCTGGTGCCCGGCCTGCTGGCGCTGGTGTTTGGTTTTTTCGCCTTCCGTTCGAAAATCAAAGGGGTTTATTTCTCGATCATGACCCAGGCGCTGACCTATGCCGGTATGCTGCTGTTTTTCCGCAACGAGACCGGCTTTGGGGGCAACAACGGCTTTACCGGTTTCACCACCCTGCTCGGCTTTAACGTCACCGCCACCGGCACGCGCATCGGGCTGTTTATCGCCACCGTTATGCTGCTGTTGGTCAGTTTGGGCCTGGGTTTTGCCCTGGCTCGCAGTAAATTTGGTCGGGTGCTGACTGCGGTTCGCGACGCGGAAAACCGTCTGATGTTCTGCGGTTACGATCCCCGCGGCTTTAAGCTGTTTGTCTGGACGCTGTCCGCCGTGTTGTGCGGTGTGGCGGGCGCGCTCTATGTGCCGCAGGTCGGCATTATCAACCCCGGTGAAATGTCCCCGACCAACTCCATCGAAGCCGCCATCTGGGTCGCACTGGGCGGGCGTGGCACCTTAATTGGCCCACTGCTTGGCGCCGCGATTGTTAACGGCGCGAAAAGCGTTTTCACCGTCGCCTTTCCAGAATACTGGCTGTTCTTCCTGGGAATGATGTTTATCCTGGTCACGCTGTTTCTGCCGCGTGGTGTGATTGGCCTGCTGCGTCGGAGAAAACATGACTGAGCACCCGTTTACCCAATCGTTTCCTTCGGATCGCCATCGTGTTCAGCGCGATCCGGTGTTGCAACTGGAACAGGTCACCGTCTCCTTTGATGGCTTTCGCGCGCTGACCGATCTTTCCTTAGCGATCGGCGTTGGTGAACTGCGCTGCGTGATTGGCCCCAACGGGGCAGGGAAAACCACGCTGATGGACGTGATTACTGGCAAAACACGGCCAGATAAAGGCCGGGTCATTTACGATCAGGATCACGATCTCACGGCACAGTCACCTGTGGAAATTGCCCGCTGTGGTATCGGACGCAAGTTTCAGAAGCCCACGGTGTTTGAAGCCCTGACGGTGTTTGAAAATCTGGAACTTGCCCTGAAAACCAGCAAAACTGTCTGGGCCAGCCTGCGTGCACGGCTTAACAGCGAACAGCGGGATCGCATTGACGAGGTCCTGCTCCTGCTGCGGCTCACCGATTCGCGCCAGCGCCAGGCGGGCTTGTTGTCACACGGGCAAAAACAGTTTCTGGAGATCGGCATGCTACTGGTACAGGAACCGCACCTGCTTCTGCTGGATGAGCCCGCCGCGGGCATGACCGATGCGGAAACCGACTATACCGCCGAGCTGTTCCGTGGTCTGGCAGGGAAACACTCACTGATGGTGGTTGAGCACGATATGGGCTTTGTGGAAACCATTGCCGACCACGTGACGGTTTTGCATCAAGGTAAGGTGCTGGCGGAAGGGTCGCTGCGCGACGTTCAGGCCAATGAGCAGGTCATCGACGTTTATTTGGGGCGCTAAATGTTACAGGTATCGGAACTGCATCAATATTACGGCGGCAGCCATATTCTACGTGGCCTGTCCTTTGAGGTTAAGACCGGTGAGATCACCTGCCTGCTGGGCCGCAACGGCGTGGGAAAAACCACCCTGCTGAAATGCCTGATGGGGTTGATTCCGGCCAAATCGGGTGAGGTACGCTGGCAGGACAAGTCGATTGGCGCGCGAAAGCCTCATCAGCGCGTGCAGTCCGGCATCGCTTACGTCCCACAGGGACGCGAAATTTTTCCGCGTCTGACGGTCGAGGAGAATCTGCTGATGGGGCTGTCACGCTTTCCCGCTGCCAGGGCGAAACAGGTTCCTGATGAGATTTATCAGCTTTTCCCCGTGCTGTTCGACATGAAGTCACGTCGTGGCGGCGACCTGTCGGGGGGACAACAGCAACAGCTGGCGATTGGACGCGCGCTGGCAAGCCGTCCGCAGTTGCTGATCCTCGACGAGCCCACCGAAGGGATACAGCCATCGGTGATCAAAGAGATTGGCATGGTGATCCGTCAGTTGGCGCAACGCGGCGATATGGCGATTCTGCTGGTCGAACAATTCTATGATTTTGCCGCTGAGTTAGCCGACAGCTACCTGGTCATGTCACGCGGCGAAATTATTCAGCGCGGTCGGGGTGACGATATGGAAACGGATAACGTGCGGAGCCTGGTCGCGATCTGAGATAACAGCCACGTAGCAGGTCAGAAATGCTTGCTGACCTGCCCATCTTGTTTACCTGGCGAGTGCCGCACGAGCCGCCATTTCCCCCCGCTGAAATCGACCTGAGCCCACCCGCCATCCACGCCGTTTTCCTTCTGCCTGCAATTTCTTCAGCCATAACGGTGAACACGTCTTGTAATCATTAACAGTAAAGGCAATAATTCTCATTTGCATTCAATGCGCATTATCTGATCGTAATCAAAATTTACGCTCCTTTCCTCTGACAGGAGCAGGGTATTTACCTTTTGTAAGGGATAAACAATGAGAATGCCTTTCGGCCCGAAACGGTTAGCGTTGCTGTGTTCCATCGCCATTGCCACACCGGCAGTCACGTTTGCCGCCAACACGCTGGTGGTGACGGCAAAGCCTGAAGAAACGTCGACAACCCCAACAGAAGGCTATACGGCGACCGTCAGCAAAGGCGCGACCAAGACCGATCGCCCGCTGATCACCACCGGTCAGTCGGTGTCGGTGGTGACGCGCCAGCAGATGGACGATCAGGGCGCAATGGATGTGAATCAGGCGCTGAACTATACCGCGGGCGCCTTTACGAACTTCGCCGGCGCGGCCACCCGCTACGATACGATGTCGCTGCGCGGTTTCCACGGCGGCGATGTGGATAATATTTTCCTCGACGGCCTGCGCCTGATGAGCGATCCCGGCAGCTACAACGTGCTGCAGGTTGATCCCTGGTTCCTCGAACGCATTGATGTGATCAAAGGGCCTTCTTCCGCCCTGTACGGGCAAACCGTACCGGGTGGCTTAGTCATGGAGACGTCTAAGCGTCCACAGTATGCCCCCGCTGGTCACTTCCGCCTGTCCACCGGCACTCACAACACCAACAGCGCCGCATTTGATTACACCAATGCGATTAACGATCAGTGGGCTTTTCGTCTGACCGGCATCACGCGCAACAGTGATACGCAGTACGATCATACCCGCGAAGAAAAATATGCGATTTCACCCTCGCTGCTGTGGCAGCCGGATGAGGATACCTCACTGCTGTTACGCGCCTATCTGCAAAAAGATCCTTCCGGTGGCTACCACAGCGCCGTGCCGGGTGACGGCAGCATCACCGAGCATAACGGACGTAAGCTCAGTACCGGTTTTTATGACGGCGACAGCACGCTGGATCAGTTCAAACGTCGTGAGCAAATTTACAGCGCGGAGTTCGCTCACCGCTTTAACGAAACCTGGGCCTTCCGTTCCAACGCCAGCTACTCCCATTCCAATGTGGATTTGGATCAGGTTTATCAGGCTGGCTGGGATTCCCCTCAGTCTGAACTGCTCAACCGCTACTACTCCGGTTCACGTTCCTCACTGCAGGCGTACGCGATCGATAATCAACTGGAAGCCGATTTTGATACGGGCCCGGTGGATCATAAGGTGGTGCTGGGCGCGGAATATCATCAGTACACCAACGATTTGCGCGATGCCAGTGGTTTAGCCAGCCAGCTCAATGCGCTGACAGGCCAGGCCGTGGGACCGAATCCGGCTTACGTGTTCCAGAACTCGCAGCGCCGCTACTATCAAACCGGTATGTACCTGCAGGATGAGATGAAATGGGACAAGTGGCATCTGGATCTTTCCGGCCGCTACGATCGGATCGTCTCTGAAAACAGACAGTACAGCAGCGATACGCAGTATCGTCGTCAGGACGATCACGTGAGCGGTCGCGCGGCGCTGCTGTATGCATTCGATAACGGTATCTCTCCGTACGTCAGCTACAGCCAGGCCATTACGCCGCAGTCCCTTTCCGGACAGGATGGCAATCTGCTGAAACCCACGACCTCGGAACAGTACGAGACCGGCATTAAATACCAGCCGGTGGGCACGTCCGATCTCTACTCGGCGGCGATCTACGATCTGACCCAAAATGACGTCGGCAATCGTGTGGTGGTAGGGTCCTATTATGAACCGGCCGGGAAAGTGCACTCGCAGGGGCTTGAGCTGGAAGCACATAATCAGTTAACCCCGCGACTGAGCACGCTGGCGAGCTTTACGCTCAACCACGTGCGCTTTAAAGATTCCATCGACGGTAATAACGGTCATACGCCTTACGTCACGCCTGATTCGATGGCTTCCGCGTGGGCGAAATACCAGTTCGACGCCGGGATCAGCATCGGTGCAGGCGTGCGTTACATTGGTCGGCAGTGGGCAGACAATGAAAATACTACCCGTCTGCCGTCTGCCACGCTGTTTGATGCCTCGGTACGTGCCGATTTAGGCGCCTGGAACAGCAGCCTGAAAGGGGCTTTTGTGCAGGTTAACGCCAATAACCTGACCGACCGCGACTATGTGTCCGCCTGCTACGGCACCGGTTTCTGCTACTGGGGCGCAGAACGGACCGTCGTTGCCACTGTCGGCTACGATTTCTGATCGCTACCGAACAGGCGGCAAACCCTGCCGCCTGTCTCACCCTATACTGCGACGACGCGATGTCGTCGCAGATTTTCGCGCAGAAACGACCGCACCAGTCCCAACCACAGCAAGCCGCACAGCAGATTCAGCAGGCTGAACCAGGCCATCCCGCCACTGAAATACGCCACTTTGACCGCCTCAATGCCCAGCGCAAACACCACCATACTGATCATGCCCAACATCGCCGCCACGCTGCCCTTCCCTGCCCGACTGGAAAAGAGCGTCAGTCGGTACAGCCCGGCATTCACCATTCCGGTGCCGAAGCCGTAAAGGCTCAGGCCCGCCGTCAGCCATACATAGCTGCCCGCATCCATAAGCGTGCCGACAGCGGCTATCGCCAGACCGGTAATAATCGGCCAGGCACCCAGCCGCAGCGGCTGCTCAACCGGCAGACGGCTGGCAAGCCGACCCAGCGTCAGATTTCCGGCAATCATCGCCACAAAGACCGGCAACTGGAGCAGCGCATATTCCATTCGGCTCAGCCCCAGATCGTGAATCAGGATCACCGGAGAAAGGGCGACCCAGCCCAGACAGGGAATGGTGACCAGGCCAATGGCCAGCGAACCGCTTATCACCTGCCGCTCTTTTAACAACGCGTAATAGCCCGCTGCCAGCGACGTCAGCGACACAGAGGTGTTTCTGTCGCCCGCCGTTTCCGGCATCGACAACCACAACCCCGTCAGCGCCAGGGCAGACAGCGCAGCAAAAAACAGAAACAGCGTGCGCCAGTCTGCGACGGCAAGAAACGCCGTGCCCGCCAGCGGCCCGGCCAGCGGTGCCAGCAGGGCCACGTTAGCCATCAGTGCCATCATCTTTACGCTGAGTGCGTCGTCAAACGCTTCCTGAATAGCGGCATAACCGACCGCGCCGATGAAACACAGGCTGATGCCCTGAAGAAAGCGCAGCAAGATAAACTGCCCCATGCTCTGTACCCAGTGGGTCGCCAGACAGGTCAGCATGAAAAACGCGACGCCCGCCAGCAAGACCGGGCGGCGTCCCAGCTTGTCCGACAGCGGCCCCAACAGCCACTGCAACACCATGCCGCCCATCAGGTAAGCGGTCAGTGACGTGGACACCCACTCCGGGCCGACATGAAACGCCTGCGTCACCCGCAACATGCCCGGCTGAATCATGTCGTGCGCCAGATAGGTGGCAAATTCAAATAACACCAGCGATAAGGGAAACAGTAAATGTCGACGCGTGAGGCGCGAGACAGGTTGAAAAAGAGCCATCGTGAATACTTTCCAAAACAAGATAAAAAAACGCGGCCGCCTGAGCGACCGCGCTGATACTGTCCGACGTGCTGACACCGCTAACGAGTTAGCGCCACGTGGCAATAGGGTTAACCAGCGTGCCGGCAAACTTGAGGTTTTCTGCGGGATCGGACAGGTTAATCATCTGCTGGTTATTCGCCAGCTGCAGGCGATTCAGGCAGGAGCGGGTAAATTCGGGCGCAAACATGTCGTAACGGGCGAACTTGCTGGCAAGCTGCGGATGCGCCTGCTGATAGTCCTTCACGCACTGCGCCACCAACTGCCAGAACTGGCTTTCCGACAGCGTATTCGACTGATGCAAAATCGCGCTGATAAAGCGGAAGATGCAGTCGAAGACGTCGGTAAAGATCGACAGCAGTTTAAGGTGCTCAGGCACGTCCACCGCCAGTCGCTGCACCTTTTCAGGCAGAACGGCATCCGGATTCATCACCGCGATCTCCTCCCCAATGTCCTTCATATAGGCGCTGACCGGCACATTGTTTTCCAGCAGCAGGATCAGGTTTTCGCCATGAGGCATAAACACCAGATCGTGTTGATAGAAGCAGTGCAGCAGCGGGCTGAGGTAACAGTTCAGGTAACGACCAATCCACTGTTCCGCAGGCAGGCCGGAATCAGCGATCAGCGCGGGCAGTAACGGCTGCTGATGGTGATCGACATGCAGCAACGCGGCCATGGTCATTAAACGCTGGTTGGGCTGCAGATCAGTGACCGGATTATCGCGCCACAGGGCCGCAAACATTTTCTTGTAAGCGGAGTCGCCTTGAATGGCGCGTTCGTAGTGTCGGTTGTGATAGCCCACAGCGGCCACTTCGCGCAGGATGCGGAAATCACAGCGCCGGAGCCAGTCATCCTTTGCCACCAGCCTTTCCAGCCATTCATTAATCGCGGGCGTGGTCGCCATATAGTAAGGAGAAAGGCCGCGCATAAAGCCCATGTTCAGCACCGACAGCGCCGTTTTCACATAGCGTTTACCCGGCTGACTGCGGTTGAAAAAGGTGCGAATCGACTGCTGCGCCTGATAGCCATCGTCCCCGATCCCCAGATAAATAATGTCCTGGCTGGCAATATCCGCGGCAAACACCGTCAACAGTTTATTCTGCCACTGCCAGGGATGGACCGGCATCAGGATATAGTCGTCCGTGACGACACCCTGGCTCGCCAGCTGAGCGGCGAACTGGTCAAGCACAGACTGTCCTAACTCTTCCTGCAGCAGGCGCTCATAGCTCAGCTCGCTGATGCTGGAGAAGTGGGCATTACGGCGATGCACAGCCACCCAGATCAGATTTACCGGCGTGGCGGCTTCGGGGGCATAAGCCAGATAATCGCGCGCATCAAAACCGATACGGCCGTTATTGGCGACAAAGCAGGGATGGCCTTCCGTCATCGCGGATTCGACGGTCTGAAAGTCCGCCTTTACCAGCGCCTGGCTGTCTGGATTGTTCTTCTGCAGTTTAAACACGCTGCTGCACAAGGTGCTGCTGATCTCCTCCATATAGGTCGCCAGCAGCGCCTGAGAAATGCCGATTTGCGCATTAAACTCCTCAATAAACTGCAGCGCATCCAAGGGTAAACGGCGGCCGTTTTCCTGTTTTTCCAGCGACGCCAGATCGATTTCCCAGTGGTCAAGCGCCCGGCGTTGTGCGGAAAAAACGTATGCCGACTCGCCCCCCGGTACGGCCAGTTGATAACGGCCAGCGCCCATGTCGACAGGCGTGATCAATTTTTCGTGCGCGAATTCGGCAATCGCTTTGCGAATCAGTAAACGGTTGGCTTGCAGCCAGTCATTGCCGGTAAGGTGTGAACCGTTCAACAGCGGTGTGGTGTTATTCATCAGTGAATCCTGCAGTAGAGCCTGTTGATAATCTTCGCGCTGGCAGAAGGCCAGCCAGGCGGTTTTATGTTCCATATCAATCTGGTGCTGATAGCGAAAACCGGCACGTTTATTCAGGCGATGGATTTTGTCATTGCGCACGTCCGGCTCGACCACCACGCGGTTGACCTCGGGGCGGCTGAACAGGTAGTCCATGACCGTACTGAACACCTGCCAGCTAAACTGGCTGACCGGGTTAACGGCGGGCGCGATCAGAATATGCATGCCGTAGTCGTCTGGCTGTGCAGGATAATGCCTGCCGACCTCATCCTCGCTGGCGCGATAGCATTCGATCAGAAACGCCGGTTCGCCATCGCAACAGCCGATTAAGGCCGCATGGGGATCTTTTGCCGTCAGCTGTTGATAGAATTCGGCGACCTGTTCAGGCGAGTGATCCTGCATGCCCCAGAAACGGGCGTAGTCGCGCGTGACCCAGCGGTGAATAAGCATCACGTCGTCGGGCTGCATGGCACGGAGGGTAAACTGGCCCGCAGGTCGGGCCGCAGTGAAAAGCGTTGACTGTGACATATCAATGTTCCGATTGGGCCGGGAAGGTCTGGAAGGCGATCTGCCGCTCGACGGGATAAATTTCCCGCCCGGTGAGTTCACGCAGGAGCACCGAGTTGCGATAGCAGGCCATGCCGAGATCCGGCGTGACAAAGCCGTGCGTATGCAGCTCTGCGTTCTGCACGAAGATCTGGTTATGCTGGTCAATACTGTAGTTGCGCTGGACGTCGTAACGGCCCTTCTCGTCCCAGCGCAGACGCTGGCTGATGCCTTCGATAAACATCGGCGGGCGATACTGATAACCCGTTGCCATCACCAGCCCCTGGGTGCGGCGCGTATACGTACAATCCTGCTCCTGCTGATGCAGGGCGAGTTCAAACTCCCCGCTCGGCAACCAGCGCATGCCGGTGAGCTCCGAATGGGTGAACAGGTTAACGTTCAGCGCGCCATCCAGTTGCTTGACGTACATCAGGTCGTAGATGTCATTGATTAAGGTGCTGTTGATGCCTTTGTAGAGGTTTTTGTGGCGCGCGTTCAGCGCATCACGTTTTTCCCCCGGCAGCGCGTGGAAGTAGTCGACCCATTCTGGCGAGGTCATCTCCAGCGTCAGCTTGGTGTATTCCAGGGGATAGAAGCGCGGTGCGCGGGTTATCCAGTTAAGCTGGTAGCCAAACCGATCGATGTCCGTCAGCAGGTCGTAATAGATCTCTGCGGCACTCTGACCGCTTCCCAGCACGGTGATGGTGCTCTTTTTCTGCAGCTCCGCCTTGTCCGCCAGATACTGGCTGGAATGGGTAAAGCGCGACTGATGCGATCGGCTGCACTCCGGCAGCCACGCGGCAGGCCCGGTGCCCAGTACCAGTTTGCGCGTCAGCCACTCCTGCTGTTGCCCGCTGAGCGTATCTACCGCGCGAATACGGTAGCACTGCTGGGCATCGTCGTAGCTCACGTAATCTACCCGCGTATTCCAGCGCAAATTACTCAGCTGTGAGCACGCCCACTGACAGTACTGGTTGTACTCTTTACGCATCAGGAAAAAGTCTTCGCGGATATAGAACGAATAAATTTTCCCCTTCTGTTTCATGTAATTCAGCAGGCTGTAAGGATTGGTGGGATCGGCCAGCGTCACCAGATCGGCCATAAACGGCGTTTGCAGGTGCGCACTTTCCAGCATCATGCCGGTATGCCAGTCGAACCCCGGATTTTGATCCAGAAAGAGGCCGTTCAGCCCCTCAACCGGCTCGCTCAGACAGGCCAGGCTGAGATTAAAAGGCCCAATACCAATACCGATAAAGTCATAAATTCTGTTGTTCATCGCACCGTTCTCACTGGTTAGCCACCTGTAATGTCATGTCACGTGCCTGTTCGCGACCGTAATGGGCGATCAAGGCAATCACATCTTCCATGTCAGCTAGCGAGGTGGTGGGATTAAGCAGCGTAAATTTCAGGTACTGGCGGCCATCCACTTTGGTACCGGCAATCACCGCATTACCGGAACGGAACAGGGCCTTGCGGATACCGGCATTGATGGCGTCCAGCTGTACCGGATTCATGCCGGGGCGCGGCACGAAGCGGAAGATTTGGGTGGTCAGTTCAGGCGCGTGCAGGACCTCAATCACCGGATGGGCTTTCAGCAACTGATGGGTTGCCTGGGTTAGCGTAATAAGGCTGTCAAACGCCTCACCCAGCTTCGCCGGCCCCATGATGCGCAAGGTCAGCCACATTTTCAGCGCGTCAAACCGGCGCGTGGTCTGAATACTTTTATTCACCAGGTTTGGCGTCCCTTCCTGCTGAGCGCTGAGCGGATTAAGGTAATCAGCATGGTGCGTCACGTGGCTGAGGTGCTGTTTATCGCGCACGAAGAACGCGCCGCAACTCACGGTCTGGAAGAACGACTTGTGATAATCCACCGTCACCGAGTCGGCTTTTTCAATGCCGTTGAGGCGCTGGCGATGCGCTTCCGAAACCAACAGACCGCAACCGTACGCCGCGTCGACGTGCATCCAGATGCCGTGCTGCTGACACAGTGTCGCGATGGTTTCCAGCGGATCGATGCTGCCGAAATCGGTGGTGCCGCTGGTGGCGACGACGGCAATCGGGATCAGGCCCTGCTCGTGGCAACGCGCAATCTCGTGCGCAAGCTGCACGCTGTCCATGCGGTAATCGTCGTCGTAATCCACCGGAATGACCGCATCGTAGCCCAGGCCGAGAATGGCCATCGATTTCTGAATGCTGAAGTGGCTCAGTCTGGAGGTCAGGACGCGCCATTTGGCGGCATCGGCCGGCAGGCCCTGATGTTTGATCAGATGGCCCGGATGATGTGCGGCGCACCAGCTGTCGCGTGCCAGCAGCATCGCCATCAGGTTTGACTGCGTCCCACCGCTGGTAAAGATGCCGTCTGCGCTCGCCGGCAGACCGATGCGGCTCAGCGTCCAGTCAATAACCTTCTGTTCAATCAGCGTTCCGCCCGCGCTCTGATCCCAGGTATCCACGGAGCTGTTGACCGCGGCCATGATTTGCTCCGCCAGCAACGATGGCAGTACCACCGGGCAGTTAAGGTGCGCCACGTATTTGGGGTGATGGAACCAGACGGCATCACGCAGATACAGTGACCCTAACTCTTCCAGCGCAGCCTCATTATTTCCCAGCGGCTGGTCAAGATCGACGGCGCTAAAAGCCGGCGCCAGCTCGTGAGGCAGGATACCGCTGAAGGGTTTCTCAACGCGCTGAACGGTGTGGGTGATCAGCGTCAGCGCCTCCTGCGTTTGCTGATGCCAGGCCGAAATTTGCGCATCATTGAAAATAAAGTCCTGAGCAGTAAGGACCGCATCAGACAGCTGTCGGTGAGGCACCGACGGGTTTTGCTTACGTACCACCATATCCCGTTCCTTTATTAAAGGCGTAAGCCGCCCAGCCACCGTTTAAAAAGGGCAGCAGCCTGCGCCAGACCACGCGAGTCAATTCAGATTCAGTAACCTTTAGCCGAGACGGCTCACCCATGAGGTCAAAATTTTTGAGAATTTATGTTCACAAAAAAGCTAAAAAACTACATTTTATGTGGTTTATTTGTATTAAATGAGCAATTGTTAATGACAATAACAATATAAATAATAATCATTATCATTCAATATTTGGAATGGCGAGTTTTCTCATAAGGATGACTAATGTCAATTTATGTGATCTTTGTCACATAAATTGACCTGAGGAAGATAAGGGATGTTGGTTGCATTAGGCAGAATCGCACTTTCCTGCCGCCTTAGAACGCCAGGTGGATCGCGTTTTCCACCAGGCCGACGCAGGGTTAACAGCGGGATGCTCAACGATAAAACGGCGATAGCGATCTGCTGTGTGTCCAGCCAGAACAGGCTGCGGTGGCTTAAATGGCTTACAGGCGAGCAGGTAGAAGACGTGAACAGGCAGATGGGTATAAGACGCGCTATCCACGGGCTTTCGCCACATGGATGATCATCCTGCCTGCCCCACGCGTTCTGATGCAGAAGAGACTCACGCCGACGCTGTCGTGGCAGCAGAAGCGTCAAAAGCACCTGACGTTTCGTCACATAACGCGTCGGCCTGGGCGATTTACAGCACGCCGGTTTCAACCTGGAAATGACGGTGCTCACCGGGCATCAACGCCATCAGCGTACCGGCGCGTTGTGCCGCTGCAAAGCCTTCTGGACGGCAGGTGGCGGGCAGTACGTAGGCAGCAACCTGCTGATCCGCATTATGCAGTATCCAGCGCGTCGCATGCGGAAACTGCGCGGTGGAAAAGCGGGTCATTAGGGCATAACCGGCCGGGGAATGGAGTTCAAACTGAACGTTCTCACCGTATTGCGCCAGATGATCGGCGAAGAAGACAATCTCCGGATCGTACATTGCAGGTTGATCCAACTGCCGGAACGCGGTGGGATCGCGGGCCAGGGAGTCGGTAAAGGCGGTCCACTGAGGAGTGGGCCGCACATGTGCCGGAACAGAACGGCGCAACTGAAACGCCTCGTCAGGAATCGTCTGCTTAAACTGCCCTTGCTCAACCCACGCGCTGTTGATGTGACACATGTATTGCAACGGCATCGGTGCGCCAGCCAGATTTGTCACGGTCATCTCCAGCATCAGCCGCGCCTGATCGGCCCTTAGCCGTACCGCCGGTGCCGCCAGATAATGGTGACCAAACCCCTTGATGTATTCGGTTTCGCCTTCGACAGAAAGACGCTCATCCTCCAGCACTATCCATGCGGAATCCATGCGTGCGCAGGCCATTTCGCCGTGAAGCGGATGCGAGTCTTCCGCGCCAGGGCAGCCATTCGCCAGCAGACCAGAATGAAAGGCAAAACAGCCGTACGTATCGATGATAGTGTCGCCCGGCAGCGGCTGTTTAAACCGGTGCCCCATGGTCAGCGAACGGCCGTCAAAATTCACATCCCATACCATCTGGCCCAGAAAGGGCAACACAATCACCGTGCCCCGCCGGTTTTGAATACGAATGGCCTCAATGCCCGCAGGATAGCGAAACAGCTCGACCCTGAAATCCTCGCTCTCCAGCAGCAACGTGGGCGTGGCGGAAAACTGTTCACGGTGCAGCGGTAAACGGGTTTTCATAGTCCCTCCTCCGCCAGGTTTGCGCGATGACGCGGCTGCTTTTTGTGGCGCAGTTCGCCCCAAAAATAGAAGCCAACCCAGGCAAAACACAGCAGCGACACGCCAAATGCCAGCTGCATCGATCCCAGATGGTCGGAAACAAAGCCCTGCAAGGCGGGCACAAATGCCGCCCCGACGATAGACATCACAATAAACGCGCCGGCGACTTCGGTGTATTTACTGTCTACCGTTGCGAGCGTACCGGCATAGATCGTGGCCCAGCAGGGACCAAACAGCACGCTAACAAACACGGCGGCATAAACAGCGGTGAAATTGGGCACCAGCATGACGTAGGCCAGCGTTATCATGCCTAAAACAGAAAAGACGATAAGGACTTTCTCTGGCCGGAAACGTGTCATCAAAATGTTGGCGACAAACTTGCCAATAAAGAAACAGATAAAGCTGTAAATCATAAAGCTGGACGCTTCACGCTCATTGGTCGCCCCCAGCGTCAGGGCCAGACGAATGGTAAAGGACCACACTGCAACCTGCATGCCGACGTACAGAAATTGCGCCAGAATACCGCGTTTAAAATGGCGATTTTTTGCCAGATAGCGGAAGGTTTCGCCCAGCGTCGGCAACGTTTTTTCGTTACTTTGCGGCTTGCAGCGCGGATAACGGGTGAACATAAACAGCAGCATGACGACCACCAGTACCATCACCAGATATTTATACGGCTCCAGAGTGTGTTCCAGCATCGATAAGCGGAACGCGTGGGCCTGCTCCGCCGTCATGTTTGCCATCTGTGTTTGCAGGCTTTCCCCATCCTGAAATACCAGATATTTCCCCAACACAATGCCCATCAGAGCACCTAGCGGATAGAAGGTCTGGCTGATATTAAGACGCAGCGTGGCATGTTGGCGATGACCAATCATTGAGCTGTAGGTATTCGCCGCCGTTTCCAGGAAGCTTAACCCAATGGCAATAGCAAAAATCGCTGCCAGAAACATGGTATAGGTTGCCATGTGCGAGGCGGGGTAAAACAGCATACAGCCGACGATATACAGCGCCAGTCCGGTTAAAATCGCCAGCTTGTAACTGGTTTTGCGGATCACCAGCGAGGCCGGAATCGCAATCAAAAAATAGCCGCCGTAAAAGGCGCTCTGCACCAGAGCACTGGCAAAATCGCTCAGGGCGAACACACTTTTAAATTGCGTAATCAGAATGTCATTCAGGCTTGCCGCACAGCCCCACAACGGGAACAGACAGGAAAGCAGAATAAACTGGAACAGCGGGGTCTTATTTAGATAACCGTCATCTTGCTGAACAATGTTCTGGTGCATGGCCGTACCTCATTGAAGGTCGAGAAAGCGCTGAAAAGCGGTTGAGTCAGGATAAGAACGCTGCGTACCGCGTGCCGTGACGCTACAGGCCGCGTAGGCAGAGGCTTTCGCCATGGCGGCAGGGATATCACCGGTTTTCACCAGTTCGTAGGCAAAACAGCCAATAAACGCATCACCGGCACCGCTGGTATCCAGTGCTTTAACCGGCACAGGGTCAACCTGATGACAGTCATCGCCGGTCATCCACAGCGATCCGCGGCTGCCCAGAGTCACGATCAGATTCTTTAGGCCACGTTTTAGTAAGGACGCGCCTGCCCGCCTCACTTCATCCTCCGTCCCCACCGGCATTCCAGTCAGGATTTCCAGCTCTGTTTCATTGGGCATAAAAAAGTCACACTGGCAGGCATACGCGATATCCAGCTCAGCCAGGGCGGGGGCAGGATTGAGGATGACGCGGATAGCATTTTGGCGGGCAAAATCGATCGCGTAGTAAACGGTTTCCAGCGGAATTTCCAGCTGCAGAATGATTAACCGGCAGCCCTTCAGCGCCTCAGCCGCAGCATCGATGTCCGCAGGCTTAAGATGTTGATTCGCGCCTTTAATAATCAAGATGCGGTTTTGCGATTGGTCATCAACAAAAATGGGGGCCACACCGCTGGAGACACCGGCCTCGGTGGTGACGAAACGTGTATCCACGCCCTGCTGTTGCAGATTGGCTAACGTGGTGGGCGCAAACAGGTCGTCGCCCACTTTGCTGACCATCATTACCTTGCCACCCAGCTTTGCTGCCGCCACGGCCTGATTGGCCCCTTTACCGCCACAACCCATTGCAAAATCGGGCGCTTCCAGCGTTTCCCCTGGCTTGGGAAAACTGTTGGTATAGGTGATTAAATCCACCATGTTTGAACCGATAACCGCAATGTCCATTCTTCCCCCGGTAAAAGACCGCTAAAATGTTATAAAAATAACACTAACAATTCACAGAGGTTAATTATGTGATAAATTTCACATATATTGTGACATAACTGATCGATAAAGCCGGAATTCGCCCGGGTTTAATGTTAATATTATAACAAACACCTGTAGCGCGAAGGCGGGCATTCAGTGGCCACAGCCCGGGTTTGCGGGGTGAAGGCATTGCGGGTAAGATAAAAATCTTGCCTGAAAAGCCTGCAACGCCTTAAATTTTTTGAAATTTGTTATGGGCTGAGTAAAAACGCGGCGGTTGCAGGTAAGGTTAACGGCGCGCCAGCGATGTGACAGGCCAGGACGTATGACGTCTTCTTCAAGGAATACAGGTTTAGAGATGACAATGGAAACCCGCCGCGACGAACGCATTCGTAAACTGGCTCTGGCACTTAAGCGCACCGATAAATTACATCTGAAAGATGCGGCACAGCTGCTGGACGTATCGGAAATGACCGTGCGTCGGGACTTAAGTGAACCGACCTCAAGCGTGGTATTGCTGGGCGGTTATATCGTCAGCGATCCGCGCAACCATCCCGGGCACTATTTCATCTCCGACCAACACGGACAAAATGCAGCCAGAAAGCAGCGACTCGCTCAGGCTGCTGCCAGCCTGATTAGTGAAAACGACACGGTGTTTTTTGACTGCGGTACCACCCTGCCCTATGTCGTGGATGCGATTCCGGATGCCCTGCCCTTTACCGCTATCTGCTGTGCCATGAATACCTTTCTGGCGCTAAAAGAGAAACCGGCCTGCAATGTGATCCTGAGTGGCGGTGAATTTCATGCCGACAATGCCCTGTTCACGCCCGTGGGCGGGCATTCCATTCTGGATGACCTCTGTCCCACCCTGGCGTTTATCTCTGCGGCGGGCGTGGATAAAGATCAGGGAGCGACCTGCTATAACCTCAACGAACTGCCGATGAAGCACCATGCCATGTTGCGCGCCCGCCAGCGTATTCTGGTCGCCGACAGCAGCAAATATGGCAAAGTCCTGCCTGCGCGCATTGGCGAGCTGTCCCGCTTTGATTTACTGGTCAGCGACAGCGCGCCTGAACCGGCACTGAGTCAGTGGTTAACGCAACAGCATATTCCCGTCCGCCTTCCCTGACGTCGTTTTGTCGCGCGCTGGCAATGACCTGCTGCTACGCTCAGGTGGATTCATGTCACCTGCGCTATATATGCTCGTCATGATACGCACGTCACCGGAAGCGGCCTTTTGCCGCCCGCTCGGACAGCGGACACAAATCAAACAGTTATGCCAAACTGCGCCCCGGCACGGAATTATCCCGGCGCATCGGCTGTGAATAGGCAGCGAAAAAGGCTAAACTTCGACATCATCCAAACGACAAACAGACCCAGAGGCTCAATACAACGTGGCTCAATTCGTCTATAGCATGCATCGCGTCGGCAAAGTAGTTCCGCCAAAGCGACATATTCTGAAGAACATCTCCCTTAGCTTTTTCCCCGGCGCAAAAATTGGCGTGCTCGGCCTGAACGGTGCGGGTAAATCTACGCTGCTGCGCATCATGGCCGGTATCGATAAAGATATCGAAGGGGAAGCCCGCCCGCAGCCCGGTCTTAAAATCGGCTATCTGCCGCAGGAACCGCAGCTTAACCTTGAGCACACCGTGCGCGAGTCCGTGGAAGAAGCGCTGGCCGAAGTGGTCGGGGCGCTGAAACGTCTCGACGAGGTGTATGCCTTATACGCCGAAGAAGATGCAGATTTCGATAAGCTGGCTGCCGAGCAGGGACGGCTGGAAGAGATCATTCAGGCGCATGACGGCCATAATCTGAACACCCAGTTGGAACGCGCCGCCGACGCCCTGCGACTGCCAGACTGGGACGCAAAAATTGCGAACCTGTCCGGTGGTGAACGCCGCCGTGTCGCCCTGTGCCGCCTGTTGCTGGAAAAACCAGACATGCTGCTGCTGGACGAACCGACGAACCACCTGGATGCAGAATCTGTCGCCTGGCTGGAGCGTTTCCTGCACGACTTCGAAGGCACCGTGGTGGCGATTACCCACGACCGTTACTTCCTTGATAACGTTGCAGGCTGGATTCTGGAGCTGGACCGCGGCGAAGGCATTCCGTGGGAAGGGAACTACTCCTCATGGCTGGAGCAGAAAGATGCCCGTCTGGCGCAGGAAGCCTCTTCCGAAGCCGCACGTCGCAAATCTATCGAGAAAGAGCTGGAGTGGGTGCGCAAAGGGCCAAAAGGCCAGCAGTCTAAAGGTAAAGCCCGTCTGGCTCGCTTTGAAGAACTGAACAACACCGACTACCAGAAACGTAACGAAACCAACGAACTGTTTATTCCGCCGGGTGCCCGTCTGGGTGACAAGGTGCTGGAAGTCAGCAACCTGCGTAAATCTTACGGCGATCGCGTACTGATCGACGGCCTGTCGTTCTCTGTACCGAAAGGGGCCATCGTCGGCATCATCGGCCCGAACGGCGCCGGTAAGTCGACTCTGTTCCGCATGATGTCCGGTCAGGAACAACCGGATTCCGGCGAGATTGTGCTGGGTGAAACCGTGAAGCTGGCCTCTGTCGATCAGTTCCGCGACAGCATGGATAATGCCAAAACCGTATGGGAAGAAGTCTCTGGCGGTCAGGACATTATGCGTATCGGCAACACCGAAATGCCAAGCCGCGCCTATGTAGGACGCTTTAACTTTAAAGGCGTGGATCAGGGCAAACGCGTGGGCGAGTTGTCCGGTGGTGAGCGTGGTCGTCTGCATCTGGCAAAACTGCTGCAGGTGGGCGGCAACATGCTGCTGCTCGATGAGCCCACCAACGACCTGGACATTGAAACCCTGCGCGCGCTGGAAAACGCCCTGCTTGAGTTCCCTGGCTGCGCCATGGTGATCTCGCATGACCGTTGGTTCCTTGACCGTATCGCGACCCACATTCTGGATTATCAGGATGAGGGCAAGATCGAATTCTTCGAAGGTAACTTTACCGAATACGAAGAGTACAAGAAACGCACGCTGGGCGCAGATGCGCTGGAGCCGAAACGTATCAAGTACAAACGTATTACTAAGTAATTGTGGGGCGGCAGCGATGCCGCCCTTCTCTTTTCTTCAGCGGTAAAATTCGCGGAACACCGGCGACTGCAAAGCAAATTCAATATATTTCATCAGCGCAGGCGAGTTCAGTTTACGACTGGGATACACCAGCCACAGTTCATTCCCCTCCATTTCCCATTCCGGCAGCACCGTTACCAGACGCGCATCGCCCCTGTCGCCGTCCGTTAAAAAGCGGGGTAGCAGTGTGATGCCGGCACATCCCAACGCCGACTCGCGGGCATAGAGTAAATTATCGGTAAGGTGCGCAGGCGGAAGCAGCCAACGATGATATTGATCGTCGCGTTTCAGCACCCACTCGTTCCAGGCCCGGTGCGCAATACAGCGATGCGCGGCCAACTGTTGGGGATGGGTAATCGGCGGATGCTGGTCCAGATAAGCTTGTGCGGCCACCAGCGAGCGCTGGCAGTAGCCCACGCGGCGACCAATCAGGGACGACTCCTGCGGCTGACCAGTACGTAAGGCCAGATCAAAGCCGTCCTGCACCAGATCGCGAATATCATCCGAGACAGAGATATCCAGCGTGACGTCAGGATAATGGCGTAAAAACGCAGCGTTGCAGCGGGCCAGCAAGGTTGCGCCAATGCCCGCCGGACTGGTGATGCGCAGGCGACCGCTGGGATTTTCCCGTAGACTGGCAATGGCCTGTTCGGCGCGCTCGCTGGCCTGCATCATCTCCTGACAGTGCAGCAGATAGCGTTCCCCTGCAAAGGTCAGGTTGAGCTGGCGCGTGGTGCGGTTTAACAACCGGATGCCCAGCCGCTGTTCAAGCTGGCTAATCCGCTGGCTGACGCTGGATTTCGGTAAGCCTGCCCGTTCTGCTGCGGCGGTAAAACTGCCGCACTCCGCCACTAACGCAAACAGCGCCATATCCTGCCACTGACGAAACGCCATTGTTCACCTCAGACGAACACTGTAATAACTATTGTCCATCTTATCAGCATCGCCTCGGGGTTCTACACTTTAGAGAACACTACAGGAGAGAAATTATGTCTGTTCGCGCAATTGCTGTTGATCCAGAAAACCCAAAAAACTTCGTTGAAATTTTCCCGGAAACCCTCACGCCAGGCGAGTATGACCTGCGCGTTCAGGTGAAAGCCGCCTCGGTCAATCCGGTCGATACCAAAGTTCACAAAGGGGCGATCAAAAATGGTTTGCAGGTACCACGTATTCTCGGCTGGGATGCCAGCGGCGTCGTGCTGGAAACCGGCAGTAAAGTCAGCGGCTTTAAGCCGGGCGATGAAGTGTACTATGCGGGCGATATTACTCGTCCGGGCAGTAACAGCACGGAGCAGTTGGTCGATTCACGTATCACCGGTCATAAACCGAAAAAACTCGACTGGGCTGCTTCTGCGGCTATCCCGTTGACGGCGCTGACCGCATGGGAAGGCCTGTTTGAACGGCTGGATATGGCTGCGGCGCGTGAGGATCAAACGCTGTTGATCGTGGGCGGTGCAGGCGGCGTGGGTTCACTGGCGATTCCTCTGGCGAAAATGCGCAGTAAAGCCAAAGTGATCGCCACCGCGTCACGGGACGATTCCGCCCAGTGGTGCCGCGATCGTGGAGCCGATCTGGTGATCAACTACAAAGACATGGCTGCTGAGCTGGAAAAGCACGGCATTAAGCAGGTTGATTATATTTTTTGTCTCAACGATACCGATGGTCACTGGGACACCATGAGCCAGCTTATTGCTCCTCAGGGCCACATCTGCACCATTGTTGAGAACGAACATCCGCTGTCGATGGATCAACTGAAGCTAAAAAGCGCCGCGCTGCACTTTGAGTTTATGTACACACGCAGCATGTACAACACGCCGGACATGGCGCAGCAGGGGGAAATCCTGAATGCCGTCGCCGACCTGCTGGACGACGGCAAGCTGCAAAGCACGCTGAACGAAACGCTTCACGGCCTGAGTGTGGAAACGCTTGAGGCTGCCCACCAGCGCGTGCTGGAAGGCCATATGCGCGGCAAGGTCGTCATGGTTTACTGATGACGCAGACGGGTGGCAGCCAATGCGACCACCCGCGCGCGGCGGGTTCACGGTGAGCCAGAAGCCAGGTTCAGGTTGGCCGTGAACGCCTGGGGATTCCCTTGGTCGTCCAGCGCGGTGAAGTTAAGCACAGCGTTGCCTGTCGCTAAAAGCGGCGAGTCACCAGGCAGGGGATAACGTTTACTGGCGAAAGGTGCCAGCGTTTTATCCCCGTCCAGGTAAACAGGATAATTTTTTCCGCCCGCCGTCGCCGTCATCTTCCCTGGGGTAAAAAAGTAACGGCTCTGATTGCTGGCCTGAATAAAAAACTGCCCTTGTGTTTTCCTGATCTGAAACGTAACCGCCTTAACGCGTGCCGCAAAAGGCATCGAATCCGTAAACGGGCGATTAATCACTTTAAGCTGGGTGTTCAGCGCCACACTGATCTTATCGTTGCCCGCACGCAGACTGCTTTTTTTCACTGAACTGATTTCGTAAAGATTGAGCCAGTAAAGGGATTCCCGATCGGTGGGAAGCTGTGCGGCCAGCTCGGTGCGCAAAACCGCGATCTGTTTTTTTTCATCCTTGTTCAGCGTAAAAACCCCGGGGAGCGCGACAAAAGGAAAGGCTTTACTGCCGGGCGATGTTTCCGGTGAGCCGCCGTCGACCCAGGTCTGGATCAGGACAGGAGATTCACCGCTGTTGACCAACAACAGCGGGACTTGCACCTCGCCGGGATGAAAGATGATTCGGCTTTGCTGCGGAATAACCGCGGCCTGGGAGTGAGTAATGATGCACATGACGAGCAGCAGGATCTTTTTCATATTATTGCAGCCGAATGAGGATCGAGGCCGTCGCATCAACACTGCCCGCCGTGACCGTTTGTCCAGGAAGCTTTGCAAGACTGGCTGTGAAATTACGCTGATACAGCGTTTCGTCACTCGGCTGACCGCTGCTAATAACCTGCGCGTCCTCCAGCACCGGCCGCCATCCTACATTGCTGCTAAAACTGCTCCAGCTCAGAAACGATACCGCACTTCCCCCGGAGGTTTTCAGCTGAATCCCCACGCCTTTCGCCAGTGAAGGCAAACTGTCATAGTGATCGGACACCAGGTAGCTGGAAATCCCACTTCCAGACGTCAGACCTAACTGCTGTGCCTGCAACCACGCGGCGTAGCTGGGTTGAAATCCCAGTGACAGTTGGCCTGAGTTTATCCCGGAAATCTTATCTGTCCCCGCCGCGCAGGCCAGCGTAATGCTGAGCGGGGCCGTCGCGGTTTGCCCTTCATTGAGGGCATTAATACTGATACTGGGGAAAATCACGTTCGCGGTGTAATTTTCAACCCGGCAGCCCTGGGTGAGGTTTTGCGTCAGGGTGGCCACCGGCGCGGTATTCATACCGAAAGCCATATAGCGTCCGGACCCCCAGGTTTCAAAATGATTCCAGCTGTCCTGGCCCGCTTCGGGCACATCCATCCCCGGCCCCATAAACACCACATAGCCGTTCGGCTGATTGCAGTTGTACGAGCCGGTATAATTGTCCGCCGCCGCCGCCGGGCATCCCCACGACGAATAACCCGGCGTGCGATTGTTTTCAGAGGTACGGATCAATTCGGCGCTGATGGGACTGAAATCCCGCCCGCGGATCAGGATTTTATTCCCCTGAATGTCATACTGCGTCAGCGGCACTTTTTGCCAGATACGGGTAAAAGGCTTACCGCTTCGCACATGAATCAGCTTTAACGCGGTGAAGGGAAAATAAGTCTGAAAATAACCGCCGCCCATGTCCCAGGCTCCGCCAACGTTACTGTCGCCATTGGTGGCGAAGACTTCAAACAGCTGGTCTTTATCTGCCAGATCGCATTGATATAACACGCGATCCGGATTGGCATTGTTGATGGCCGGTACCACACGAAATACCGAGCGGGCCAGCACGGTGCCTGCGGGCTGATAACGTAGATTCATCAAGCCGATATTGCCGAAATTCAGGGACGCTCCGCAGGCATCACATCCCTGATCGACCGGATTCACCCGCGTGCAGGTGGCATGAGCGGGTAGCCATGCCGCCAAAAGAAAGCATGCCATCACAGCTAAAACGTACTTCATCGTTAACACCTTACATTTTAAAAACGACATACAGCATCCGCGTAGGTAATCACCGCATCGGGTTTAGGTTTTGGGATGTGGTAGTTAATCAAACAGGATGCTTTCGCGTCCTCTCCCCATACGGCTTTCAGCTGTCCCTGGGTTTTCGCGACGCGTAACCAGGCATTGCCGCCCTGACCAAACGTCCCCACCCGGTTGCCTGCATCGTCGAGCAGATCCGCCCCCACCGGCACCGTCGTCTCGCGATTGGTGCGGGTCTTTAACATGACCGGATAACCGCGTAAGGTCCTGAACGTCACCTTCACCATCGCACCGGCATAAGGCGCGACGATTTTTTCACTGTCCTGAATCTCGACATGGCTATCGCTGCCGCTGGCCCCCAACGAAATACTGTTGTAGTGATAAGGGTTGAGCGATGGCACCAGGGCATAACCAAAGCGATCGATTTCGGTGCCCTGGCTATTCAAAATGCGAGCATTCCTGGCCCCTTTCGCTTCGACCAGGGCAAAGGTGTCACCCAGATAATTGCCCAGCGTTACACCACCGCTGTGGATCACCGCCGCGCCCATCGCATTGACGGACATCTGCTTAAACCGTGAGGATGTGGATGCCGTACCGGTCAGACTGGCTTCTGAGAGTTTTTTGCCCAGACTGCCACTTAACGTTGTATCGCGCTGTTGCTGATCACGATTGATATTCAGGCTGTAGCTGGTGCCACTCTCGCCGCTTATTCCGCTGAGTGAGGCGTTATAGTTACTGCCATTTTGGCTTCCACGGGTTCCCCCCAGCGCTAAATAAGGCGACGTGGCTTCTGAACCTAACGGAACCGAGATGCTGACCTGAAACTGGGTATCTTTATAAAAAGTGTCGTCTGAATGTTGCGACATCACGGCCATACGCGGATCGTTTGAGTAAGCTCTGCGCGAATACTGGCGGGACAGGGAAATATTCAGCGCGATATTTTTTGGCAGCACGGTGCCATAGCCAATCTGAAACTGCGTATTGCGTGAACGACCGTCGTAGTAATTTTGCTTCGAGCCGGAAATATAGATATTTCCCCACTCACCCAGCGTCTGGTTAACCGTCATCTGCAGGCGATTACGCTGCATATATTCGCTACTGATATTGTTGCGGCCCGGCGTTTCTGCATTATTTAATGCAATAACATCATTGAGATCCCGATAGCCCTGGGTGGAATACTGATAGCCGGCAAACGTCAGCGTGGTCTGGGTAGGCTGGAAGGTACGACTGTAGCTGAGTTCGTAGCGCCATCCCTCGGTCGTCTCGCCGCCGTTCAGGTCGGCTTCAGAGTAGGCGCTGTTGAAGCCAACGGCACCGAAATCGGACGCCCAAACGCCACCGGCCAGCACCGCATGATAGTGCTCACCCAGACGCGCGCCACCGTTAAGGGTAATGGCGTTTGTCAGGCCATGCTTAACGGTTAACTCTGTAAAGGTATTGTATTGGCTATAATCCCTGACTTTACCGGCCGCAAAGTTGTAGTCGGTTCGGCCTGGACGCAGCGACTGCGGTAACACCGCATAGGGCACGCTAAACTGATGGAGGCTGCCGTCAGACTCCTGAACCTCAACCTTGAGATCGCCGCCATAGCTGACCGGGCTGAGATCGTTGATGATAAACGGCCCCGGCGGCACGGTGGTTTGGTAGATCCGCTGTTTGCCCTGCCAGACGGTCACGCGTGCATTGCTGTTTGCTACGCCACGCACGACCGGGGCGTACCCCCGAACAGAATCGGGCAGCATACGGTCGTCCGAGTCCAGACTCACGCCGTTGAAACTGACGGCATTAAACAAGTCGCCCTGACTAAAAAGCTCCCCCAGCCCAACCTCACTTTGCAACGAAGGCAACGCCCGCTGCACCCAGGCTCTGGCACTTTGCCAGCGATTACCCCATTCATCATGGGTCAGGTTTCCCTGCTGACGAAAACGCCACATTCCCACGTTCATACCACTGTTGATGCCCAGATAGGTGGATTCAAAACGCTGCGCATTTTTGTAATCTGAATAGAACTGGTTAAGGTTGTAATTCACGAACGCCATGGTCGAGCCAGCCGTCAGGTTTTCCGGCGCGATATAGCCCACAGGCCGCTGAACCAGCATCGCCTGGGGGATGGATACGTCGACGCGTAAGCTGGCGGTATTGACGTTAACGGCGGCGCCGGGTAAAAGCGCGTCTGGCCGGACGCAGCCTGTCGCCTTCAGGGCAGACAAATAATGCGCTTTGACACCAAACGCGTGATAAAACGGCGACGGAAGACACACGGAGAGCGGTCCGCCTGCCCGCACGATCTGCAAGGTTGTGGATTGTTGAAACTTACCATTGAGGTAAAGTTCCACATCATAACGACCCGGCTGAAACCAGGCATCCTGCGCATCATCCGGCATCGCAACCTGTCCCGGCATCATTTCGCGCACTAATGAAGGATCAAACGTATAGTCATCCTGCGCATCAGTTGCCTGACTTTCCCTGGCAGGGATCAGACTGAACGCGAACAATAAGAATAAGGAGGCTTTATTCATTTCAGCTATTTTTCGTTCAGGTTTATTTTTTCGTCAGCACCAAAATCGTTGATCAGGAGGGCGGTAAGGGTGTATCCCACCAGGGATGACGAACTGTGCAGCGTGACCTTGCTTTCACTAAACGGCGCGAGCGTTACGGCATCGTCCCAGGCAATCGTCTTATTTCCCTTAATCAGTGAAAACGAGCGAATATTGGCGTAAAAAGGAGAGGCATTTTTGAAGAGAATATCTCGCCCCTGAATACGATAAGAAAGCGCCTGCCTGACGTTATCCACAGAGAAATCGAGTTGCCTGGGACGAACGATGACTTTTACCCTGTTCTTGATAATCAGATAGAGTTTATTTTTATCTTCATCGCCCTTTTTCACAGAGGGGATTTCTGTATAGTCCATGTAGAACAGCGACTCTCTGTCCTGCGGTAAATTATTCTCGGTGACTTTGACTTTCACCGTTTGACCGGCGGCTGGCGCTATGCGGAAAATTTGCGGCAGCGCCACAAAGGGCAGTGTGGACGCCGCGTCAGGATTAATCGCCTGAATTTGAATAAGCGCAGGCTGATCGCCCGCATTGGTAAACTGAATGGTTTTTTCATTTTTCGCACCATCAATAATTATCCGGGTGCCATTCAGCACGACGCTTGCCTGACAAAGGGGAGCGGATAAAGCCAGAAACAGAATAACAAGAGACTTGAACACAGGTTTCTCCTGCCCCCTCGGCTAAAGGGGGCCTGATAGTTATGGATAGCTAACAGAATATTGAACGCTACTCAAAACCGTACCCGCTCCAGCGCTTCCAGAGTCGCTGTAATATTCGACTGAAAAATTTTGTGATGCACTGGTGCTACCACTGGCCAGCGACATGCCGTTTACGGTCGCCGTGCCACCTGACAGATTGATCGTTTTGTCACTACTATCCAGCAAACGCAGTGCGACGTTCGTCGCTGTGCCGGTATTTAATAAATCCCCCGTGGAGGAAATATTATTTCCCGCCAGATTGATATTAATTGCCTGGGTTGTACCCGCCGCCGGCGCAACACAGCCCGTTAAATTGATCGTAAAGGGTGTTTTACCGGCGGTGGATTTCGCCGCGTTCAACGAGGCTGTCGATACCGTAGGCAGCAGAATAATCGGGCTACCGGTTGCATCGTTTATATTAACGTTACAGGTTTGCGCGTTGACTTCACCCTGAAAGCGAATCGTATTTTGCGATGCGGCAAAGGTGTTAAAAGAAAGTAAACTTACACCGCACAAAGCAATATACATACAGCGTGATAAAGACCTGGCTTTCATTGATTCCCTCTTATTATTTAGGTTGATAACATGCTCATTGGCAGGTGAATCATAAGGGGCGAAATAGCGAAGCTGTATGTGAAGTGTTCTGACCTTATGTGAACAAGACCTTAAGAAGATATAATTTTATTAAAATCAAAAGCATAAAGTTATCCCTGCGTTACAGAAAAGATACATTTCATAAGATAACTACAGGTCCAACGTTTATGCTCTGCACGGCTTATCGGCTATTTTTTGGTCGTTTTATTTTTCACAAATGAAGAGCGGAACAGGACCAGAATAAAATACCCATGTATCGATGCCCGTCCGTTTAATGACGAAAGGGAATGTCGCCCCCACGGTGATAAAAAACGCCGGAAGCCATTTTTCTTGTTGCTCAATACTCATTTGATTATCCGGGGATGGCTCAATCAATGTCGACTGCGCGAGATAAAGATCGCCATCACGATGATAATTAAACCGGATAATTTTACTCAGGCTGATGACTTTTTGATTATCGCCGGTCAATCGTCCCGCTAAGGATAAAACGCCGTGCCCGTTGCGCATATCGTGAGAAACGATCAGTGAAAATCTTTCACCGCTTCTTATGTAATTGATGTTTGCAATGCAATGAATATAATCCTGGCGAAAAAAAAGCATCACAACACCGGCTACGGCCATCGTCAGCACAGCCATCCAAAACGTCAACTTCACCACTTTCTCCTTATATAATAATACGACACACAGTCAGGCGAACCGAATAGTGAAATTGCGTTTTTACATTGCAATACGGAGATTCGTTCACCGTTGGTAAAGGCGGTGATATAAATCTTCCTTCTTTCCGTGCATCCCGAATGAATATCAATAGCGATGCGGGCCACTAAACTGTTATCTGCTTTTTCATTACCGTATATTTCGCATCCATTCATATCAAACCGCTTTACGAAATCCATCTCCTTCCGGTAAAGGGAAAAGGTCACAATGGCCATACCACACATCACAATCGTCATAACCGTCAGCACAACCATAAGCAGGTTGCGTGTGTAGATGGCCTGTTGAGCAGGCAACTCTCCGACGGCTAACGCGGCAGACTCTGGATAGCCGGTATTATAAGCTGCCCCGGATGCATTATGCAGCGCATCGGTAACCGGCTTTTCTGACATATTCTCATCGACCTGAAGAGCAGGCTCAGGAATATGTTGGGGAACGTCCTGCCCACTGGCCTGGCTTAAATCTGGCGTGCCAGCGTCTTCTGTAGATACGGTTTCCAGTCCCTCTGCTGATAATGGCGTATTATCCGGAATAGCCGCTACAGGCACGCTTGTCGATTCTTCAATCAGAATGGCATTTGACAGCATAAAGCCGCGGCGCGGAATGGTTCTGATCACATCCTGCCGAATACCAGATGCCAGTAGCGCTTTTCTGACCAAAGAAATACTTTGATATAAGGCATTCGCACTGACCTCCATGCCAAATCTACGCCAGGCATACTGGTAAAAGGACTCATGATCGACAATTTCACCCTGACGTGCGATCAGTAATTCAAAACAATAAGAGGCAGAAGAATGCAACTTCAACGTCTGATTATGACTGATTATTTCCCTTTTCCCAGGATAAAATACCGCATCACTACCAATACTTATCTTTTTCATGTCGTTACATCCGGGTATATCATTATTTATATCTTATGAATATTCCCTTAATATAAACCAGTTAAAAATATTGAACTTACATTTAACATAAACACACAGAAGAAATGAAATAACATCAGTATTTAAATACGTAATAATGTTGCCGCAGAATTCAAAAAAAATTTTTTTGTTTGACTTTGTTACGGACGATATTCGGTTGCGCACGACGATGTGAAAGGCCTTATTTCCCAGCAACAGGCCGGAAAAATCGCCATTATTATAAAGATAAAACAAGGAGAAAGGGTCAGAGATACGGCTATCCTCCGGCCCTTTATGTCGGTAAACAGATTGTCTCAGAGCGCGCTTTGCTCGCCCAGCATACCTTTCACCAGCTCAATACAGCGCAGGAAGCGCGTGTCATAATCTTCTTCCTGCACATGGACGAAGTCGATGTTGTTTTCACGCAGCATGGATATCAACATGGTCTGGAACTCACGGCGATCCACAGAGCTGCCCAGGCTGCGCAAGCCATCGGCCACCCAGGGCACGTTATTCTCCAGCAGAATCACCAGGTCGAAACGGTATTCATCAATCATCGCCTGAACAAACGGATGCTCGCGCCCTTCATACTTTTTACAAAAGGCCTGCGTGGTGACGAAATCGGTATCGATAAACGCCACTTTATTGGCATATTTCACCGCAAAATCAATGTACTGCGCATGACCGAGCGCGATTTTATCGTAGTCAGAATATTGCAGCGCCATCTCATCGCCGCCCAGGTGAGAAAAGACGTAATCCCGCCCATATTCCCATGCGCTGGAGGTGTTGAAGATGTTCGCGAGCTTGTTCACCAGCATGGATTTGCCGCTCGACTCGCCGCCCAGAATGGCCACGGTACGCACAAAAAACGGTTTCACTTCAGTGGGGATGTAATCCCAAAAACGGAAGGGGTCCTGACGAATCTGCGTGCCGCTGATATTCATAAAGGATCGGTTCGGATCGATCAGCACCGTCTGAATGCCCAGATGTTGCTGATACATCTCGGCGTCCGGCGCTTCACTGGTATAGATACAGTCAGCCGCAATCCCCTGCTCATCCAGGAAGGTTTTCACCCCCGCGCTCCACACATCCCAGCCATGCGGATAGGGTTCAATCCCCTCTTCATCGAAAGCATGGATACGAATGTTTTTCTGATATTTGAAGGTTTGCAGTAACCAACGCAGGCGATCGCTGACCGTGGGCTGTTGCGACATGGCGCTGTTTTCAAACAGGTCACGATCGCGCGGTTCGTCATAGCCCATGATGATATGCAGCTCATCCACCTGGCTACAGGCGCGCTGAATCAGATAAATATGGCCAGTGTGCAGCGGATAAAACTTACCAAATATCACGCCGATTTTTTTATCCCGGCGGGGAAATTCCAGGCCGAGAAAGCGGTGCAAGGCTTCCAGCTTTTGGGCGCTGGGGCTTTTAATTTTCGCGTTAAGCAGTTGGCTTAAATATCCTTTGGTCATGCCACTGGCATCGGCCACCTGTTGTAGCGTGTGGCCCTGCTGGCGAATGGCCGTTTTTAAATAATCAAACGCCGACATGTGGTGCCTCCTGCAAGAAATGATCAAAGACGTGAGGACGTTTGTCCCTCACCTGCCCTTTTGTATAACGACAAAAGGGCATACGGAAAAGCTTAGAGATCATCAAGAATAGCCAAGGCATCCGCCAGCTTTTTCGCGCTATAGACGCGCATTCCTTCAATCGGCTTTTTCGGTGCGTTACCCGCAGGGACGATCGCCCGCTTGAAGCCATGTTTGGCCGCTTCTGAAATACGTTCCTGACCGCTGGGCACCGGGCGAATCTCCCCCGCCAGTCCGACTTCGCCAAAAATAACCAAATCCTGGGGCAATGGACGATCGCGCAGGCTGGAGACCATCGACAGCATCAGCGCCAGGTCGGCACTGGTTTCCGTGACTTTCACGCCGCCGACCACGTTAACGAACACATCCTGATCCGCCATTTGCAATCCGCCATGGCGGTGCAATACCGCCAGCAGAATCGCCAGGCGGTTCTGCTCAAGCCCGACGGCAACCCGGCGTGGATTGCCCATCATCGAATGATCCACCAGCGCCTGAATCTCGACCAGCAAAGGACGCGTGCCTTCCCACAACACCATGACCGAACTGCCAGAGGTGACTTCTTCGCCGCGCGACAGGAAAATGGCGGAGGGATTACTCACCTCACGCATGCCCTGCTCTGTCATGGCAAAAACACCCAGTTCATTCACCGCGCCAAAGCGGTTCTTGTGGCTGCGCAGGGTACGAAAACGGGAATCGGCATCGCCATCCAGCAGTACCGAACAGTCGATACAGTGCTCAAGCACCTTCGGCCCGGCCAGCGAACCATCTTTGGTCACATGGCCCACCATGATAATCGCCACGCCGCGGGTTTTCGCAAAACGCGTCAGATAAGCAGCGGTTTCGCGTACCTGTGCCACACTGCCGGGTGAAGACTGGATATCCGCCATGTGCATCACCTGGATGGAGTCGATGACCATGATTTGCGGCTCTTCCTGCTCAGCGATCAGGCAGATCTGCTCAATGCTGGTTTCCGACAGCATATTCAGATTGTCAGTGGGCAACCCCAGACGATGGGCGCGCATCGCCACCTGCTGTAATGACTCTTCACCGGTGACGTACAGGGTTTTCATACTCTGCGCTAAGCGGCACATGACCTGCAGCAACAGGGTGGATTTACCGGCTCCGGGGTTACCGCCAATCAGAATAGCGCTGCCCGGCACCACGCCGCCGCCCAGTACGCGGTCAAATTCTTTGAAGCTGGTTGAGAAACGGGGCAAGGCTTCCAGACTGATTTCCGACAGCTTTTGCACCCGGCTGGTTCCGGCATGGCCCGCATAGCCGCTGAGCCGCTCATTACGCGCAGCCGCTGGCGAGGCGGCAATCCGCACCTCGGTGATGGTGTTCCAGGCGTGACAGGCGCTACATTGCCCCTGCCAACGCGGATAATCTGCGCCGCACTCGTTACAAACAAATGCGCGTTTTGCCGCTTTGGCCAAATCAACTCCTCAGTTAACGCTCTTCGTGAATCAGGCTGCCGGTCAGGATGCAAAACACCCCCATCAAATCGGCATGACGAATCGTGACGGCCGTTTGCTCATTGACCTTTGGTTTGGCATGGTAAGCAATGCCCAGCGCAGAGGCTTTAATCATCGGCAAATCATTCGCCCCGTCACCCACGGCGACGGTTTGTTCTGGCGCAATGTCGAACCGCTTTGCCAGCTTTTTTAACGTCTCGGCTTTGTACTGCGCGTCCACGATCTGGCCCAGCACTTCACCGGTGAGTTTGCCGTCACGGATTTCCAGTTCGTTAGCCGCAACAGCCGACAGGTGCAGCTTATCGCGCAGGAACTCCGCAAAATAGGTAAACCCGCCGGAGGCAATCGCCACCTGCCAGCCCAGCGCCTGCAATTTTTTAGTCAGCGTGGTTAAGCCTGGCATTAACGGCAGTGCATCGCGCACCTGCTTCAGAATATTGGCATCGGCATCTTTAAGCGCCGCCACGCGCTGACGCAGGCTGGCGGTAAAATCCAGCTCGCCGCGCATCGCCCGTTCGGTGACTTCAGCCACCTGCTCGCCGCAGCCGGCCAGCCTGGCAATCTCGTCGATACATTCGATTTGAATCGCGGTGGAATCCATGTCCATGACCAGCAGGCCAGGCGTTTTCAGATGCGGGATTTTCCCCAGCGGGGCGACATCCAGCGTCAGTTCGTGTGCCAGTTTGCTGGCAAACGGCGTCAGGGAACCCGCCAGGCGAATCACCTGGTAGTCGTCCACGTTCCAGGCGCTGACGATAACCATCGCCGCTCCCAGCCGGTGCTGGTAGTCGGTCAGACGCTGTTTATCCAGACCACGGCCATAGAGTAACCAGCCGGTACGACCCGCGCGGTAGTCCAGCGGCATGACTTCGTCACCGCTTAATGAAAGGGGCAACCCCGGCCAGAGAGAGACATCAGCAGGCAGATCGCACCAGGTAAGATGATTTGACATCAGGGCTCCTGTAGGAACAACAAAACCACGCAAGAGGCTACCTTGTCTGCGCTGCTTCTGGCAACATAATATCCAGGCTTTCTGTTGTGACGTGACTCGGATAATTAATGGCTAAAACCGCACTGAAATTTCGCCTACATCGCACGGTGATCGTTTTGATTTCGCTGGCGCTGTTGGTGGTGCTTATGCAAGGCGCATCCTGGTTTAGCCTTGGGCATCAAATGGCCCGTTCTGAACAGGCCGAGGAGCTGGCACAAACGCTTACCCGCCAGGTGGCATTCAGCCTGAAACCGCTCATGGATAACAGCGAAGATAATCGTGGTCAGATTGAGGCCATTCTTAATCAGATGACCGCGAATAGCCGTATTCTTGATGCCTCAGTCTATGCCGGTGACGGCAGCCTGGTGGCGCACAGCGGTGAAAACATCAATGTGCGCGATCGGCTGGCGCTGGATGGCAAACGGGCGGGAAGCTACTTCAATCATCAGATCGTTCAACCCCTGAGCGGCGGCAGCGGCCCGACGGGCTTTCTGCGTATCACCCTGGATACCCACGTGTTGGTCACTGAATCCCGCCAGGTGGATAACACCACCAATATTCTGCGCCTGATGATGCTACTGGCGCTGGCGATTGGCATTATCCTGAGCCGTACCTTGCTGCGCGATCGCCGCACGCGCTGGCAGCAGTCCCCGTTCCTGCTCACGGCCAGTACGCCCGTGAAAGAGGATGATGAAGAGGACGAGAAAAAGGACGACGCGGCTAAGCCATCTGCCTGATAGCGCGCGTCGCACAGCCGACTGTGTCAACGCCCGGCGGGCATCACGCCCTGCGCCGTGAACCGATTCCTGCAGCGCGTGAATATAAACGAAAGGCCCGTATTACGGGCCTTTCGCAGACGACATTCGCTGGGTGTGACGGGTGACATTCAGGCTTTTAACAGGGCTTCCAGCTCTGTTAATGAGTTTACCCGCCAGTCAGGTTTAATCGGTTCCGGCAGTGGGCGCGTACCGTGATCGATCCAACAGGTTTTCAGTCCCGCATTCATACCGCCCAGGATATCGGATTCTGGCGTATCGCCGACCATCAATACCCGATTGCGCTGGGGATTTCCCATCTGCGTGAGCGCATAATCAAAGATTCTGGCATCGGGCTTAGGCACGCCCACCTCTTCTGAAACCACCAAAGCGGAAAAGTAGTCGAGAAAACCGGTGCGTTCCAGGCGACGCTGCTGAAGCGCGGTAAAGCCATTGGTGATGATGCCCATGTTGACCCGGCCGTGTAGCAGCTTCATCAGGCTGACTGCGCCCTCAAGCGGCATACAGATTTCAGCCATCGCCGACAGAAAACCGTTATTCAGGATGTCAGGCGCCACGCTGAGCTTTTGCCCCCAGCTCACAAAGCGGCGGGTTTGCAGCTCCTGCGCCGATAACTGACCATTCTGATAATCGACCCATAACGGCTTATTTACCGCCTGGTAATCGAGGTAATCCTGGTCGGTAAACGGCACATCGTACCCGGCAAACAGCCGTTGTAAGCCAGCATAAGCGTCAAAGTGGAACAGTGTGTCATCCGCATCAAACAGAATGCAATCCCAGTGATCTAACATCAAAACTCCTCAGAAACGACTACAGCGTCAGCGCCATGATCAGTGCATCTTCACGGCCACCGGCGGTGGGATAATAGTTGGGACGGCGGCTGACCTGATTGAAATCCAGCTGTTCATACAGCGCAATCGCAGGGGCGTTTGAGGCACGGACTTCCAGCCACAACGTCATCACATCGCGTGCAATCAGTTGCTCGATTACATGCTCCAGCAGCGCCCGACCGAAGCCACGCCGTTGATACGCTGGGTCGACCGCAATATTAAACAGCGAGGCTTCGTCCAGCACCACCTGGGTGATGGCGAAGGCGGCCATCTGGTTATCGACATCTAACCGTAGGTTCAGGAAACGTTCGCCCTGGTTACTGGCAAAGGTCTCTTCGCGCCAGGGAAAGGCGTGGCTACGGCATTCGATAGCAAAAGCGTCGGGAATAGCGTCAGGCGTGAGGAAAGAAATGGCTGTCATGATCACACATTTGTTGCCAGAGCGCGCGCCGGGCGGCACCGCTGCTGAGAAGTTCATTAAAAGAAGCGCTGGATAACGCCACGCCATTAAAGGGTTGTTCGCTTTCCACGCCCAGTAACCAGCCCGCACAGCTCAGGGTTTCTGGTAGCATTTGCAGCTGGTCGGGCGTGACGGTCATCACCTGAGTCGGTTTCAGACTGAGCGTGTGCAGGACATCGCGCAGGAAAGGCTCCTGCAAACCTGGTGGATTCTCCGCCACGATAATCAGCTGCGTATCGGGTAAAAGCCTTACGGCGATCTCGCCCTGGAGCACGCGCGGGCGGCGCAGTTGATACTGCGTAATCCCCATTTGCTGTAAAAGCCAGTCGCGCCTGGACGTCATGATATACCTGCTCTGCTCGCTGAATGCGACGCTATGCTAGCAAACCCATCGAACATGCGCCAACAAACCACTATAATCTCCGCTCAGATCTTACAGGAGCCCTACATGTCTGCTTTTACCCCGGCCAGCGAAGTCATTCTGCGCCACAGTGATGAATTTACCGCCCGCCACGTTTTATTTGCTGGCGATCTGCAGGATGACCTGCCCGCACAGCTGGAGACAGCCTCTTCACGCGTGCACACTCAGCAATATCATCACTGGCAAAACCTGAGCCGCCGCATGGGGGAACAGGCGCGTTATGGACTGGTCGCTCAGGCAGAAGATGTTCAGGGCTGCGATACGCTGGTGTACTTCTGGACCAAGAATAAACCGGAAGTGCAGTTTCAGTTACAAAACCTGTTGTCGTTGCTGCCGGTTGGCTGCGATATCTTTGTTGTCGGTGAAAACCGCAGCGGCGTACGCAGTGCGGAAGGCATGCTGGAGACGTGGGCTACCCTGGAGAAAATCGACAGCGCACGCCGCTGTGGTCTTTACCATGGCCGCCTGGATAAGCAACCTGCCTTTGATGCCATGGCCTTTGGTAACAGCTATCAGTTGGATGGCCTGACGGTGCATACCTTACCCGGCGTTTTCAGTCGCGATGGCCTGGATGCCGGCAGCGCCTTACTGCTTTCGACATTCACGCCGCATACCAAAGGCAAAGTGTTGGATATCGGCTGCGGTGCTGGCGTGCTGGCCGCCTCATTACCGGCCCGTTCACCCAAAGTGCGTTTGTGGTTGTGTGATGTTCATGCCGCCGCCATCGAAGCGAGTAAAGCCACGCTGGCTGCCAATGGTCTGGAAGGTGACGTGTTTGCCAGTAACGTTTTTTCCGACGTCACCGGGCGTTTTGACATGATTATCTCCAACCCGCCGTTCCATGAAGGCACACAGACCAGCCTGGATGCCGCACAAACCCTGATCCGTGGCGCCGTTAAGCACCTGAACAGCGGAGGTGAATTGCGCATTGTCGCTAACGCCTTCCTGCCTTATCCCCAGGTGCTGGATGAAGCCTTTGGCAATCATGAAGTGCTGGCGCAAACCGGCCGCTTCAAAGTTTATCGTGCGGTTTACGGACGCGGTGCCAAAACCCGTTAATCCCTTTTTTCTGCCTTTTTCGCCCTTTTTGCCTCTCGCCAGGCTGAAAACGTTGCTTTTTGCAGCGATCGTTTCCGTCTGGCGAAATATGTGTTGACGCATTGAGTAAAATCTCTAAAATGCGCCTCCGTGGTTGTAATACGGTAACGTGTTGCGGGTATGCGAAGGTGGCGGAATTGGTAGACGCGCTAGCTTCAGGTGTTAGTGTCCTAACGGACGTGAGGGTTCAAGTCCCTCTCTTCGCACCAAAATCACAAATTTCATATCGCGAGCACTGCGCGAAGGTGGCGGAATTGGTAGACGCGCTAGCTTCAGGTGTTAGTGTCTTAACGGACGTGAGGGTTCAAGTCCCTCTCTTCGCACCATTGCGGTGATATGAAAAGACAACGCGATGCGAAGGTGGCGGAATTGGTAGACGTGCTAGCTTCAGGTGTTAGTGTCTTAACGGACGTGAGGGTTCAAGTCCCTCTCTTCGCACCAACGTTGTCCTCTCCACCGCTGTTTCCACCTTGTTTCTCCCCCCTGCATCATCGTTTTAAAATCCCAACTACAGACCGGTAAATTTTACGCCTATCGCCGCGAGTCCGCCTGCCAGCGCCAGACAGGAAGGCAGCAAGACATAGTGCCGCATGCGCTGATTAAACAGCATGAACAATGTCAGCAGCAATGCGAGCAGCATCACGCCCCGCCACTGCTCAAAGCTGGGCTGCCAGAATGTTATTGCCGGTATTGCTGCACATGCCAGCATGCTTCCCCATGCACTATCCAGTTTTAAACCGCCCATCGCCTTCCCCCCTTGCCCGTCAGTGAACCGTTCTGCCAGTGGTTGATATGATAACCATTCCCATTAGCATATGATAATCATTCTCAACTTTCAGCTTGTTTTTTTACAGGCAGGCAGGAAGATGACAGTTAAACAAGAAAATGCTAAATTGCGACCGACTACATTCTTTATAACATCAATATAACGTCTGTCGACCGGCCGAAATCATGCGCCGGTTTTTGCTTTGTTATTTCAGGGCTGTCACGAGTATGAATAATGAAAATAGAATCTTATGATGAATTGAAACACAGCAAATACCGCCTGTCGCTGATGCTCTTTTTGTTTTTAAACGCATCCGTTTCGCTATTTTGTCTGCTCCCTTTGGCGGAAAACAGTGAATCACAGGCCACGTTACCGGTGATGATAGTGGCGTTCTTTAGCATGACGATGCTGAGCACCTGTTTAATAAAAACTAAACTAAAATTACCCCTGCTAAATCCCGTTGCGCTCATCTTAGGAGGGTTGTGGGCATGGCATATTCAGGATCGCTATCATTCTGTTTTATTTAATGATGGATTTTTTTTGATTGTCAGTTTGCTGTGCGTTTTCTTTATCAGCGCCATTGCACTCAGTGATTATTTAGTGGCGTTCTGCCTGCACATTACGCCGTCAATGCTAACCGTGCTGTTGCTGGACCATGGACAGCATTTGCCATTGATTTTATTGACTATTGCCCTGCCGTTGATTGGCTTTTCCCTGCAGCATTTGATGCGCCGCCGCTCGGAAGATTTTACGCTGCGCTTAATGTATCAACTGTATGAAGAAAAAGAGTCGTTTAGCGATCTCAGTATGCTCGATCCTTTAACCGGCTTATATAACCGGCGCGGGCTAAAGAATCGCCTTGATAACATTCTGGATAATCATGCCGGCAGTCATTATGTCTTGCTGCTGGATATCGACCATTTTAAGGCTTACAACGATAATTATGGTCATGCCATGGGTGACCAGGCGCTGGCTCGGGTTTCCGTTGCCATTCGTGATGCCGTACGCTCACGCGATGTGGTAACACGCTACGGCGGTGAGGAGTTTTTAGTATTAATGACCAATGTTAACGCCTCCATCGCCATGAAGCTGGCTGAACGCATCCGCCAATATGTGGTGAACCTGGAAATACCGCATTTGTTTAATGAACGTGTTTCTACCCACGTCACCATTAGTGCCGGTATTGCGCCCATTTACGATAATGAATTTGACCAGGCGGTAGCGAATGCGGACCGTGCATTATACGTGGCGAAAAATCAGGGACGAAATACCATTCTGGCCTGGGAAGATCTTCCCGGCATCGCCAGCACCACGGCAACTGAAGTCATATAAAACGCGCGCCGGATAGCGATGTTATCCGGCGTCCGCTCCCGATAATACGCTGAAAAAAAACGCACCCGCCTTTTCCCCTCACCCTGTTTTTTCCCCTGCGTTCTTCTGGCTTTCATCGCCGCTATGCATTCTGTTACCTATTATTTCGCTATCTCGTTTACACCTTTGCAGGCTTGTGGCAATTTTTACGCCTTCAATTAGCATGGAGATAAAAATGAGCCTGGAGTCTGTACGCCAGTTTTTTGCCGAGCGTGCGCCGGAAATCGACATCATTGAGATGCCCTACAGTACGGCAACGGTAGAAATGGCGGCTCGCGTTCACGGTGTAACACCGGGACAAATTGCCAAAACCCTGTCACTTAAGGTGAAGAATGAGGTGATTCTGGTGGTAACCCGTGGCGATGCGCGGTTAGATAACCGCAAACTAAAAGCGGTTCTGGGTGCCAAAGCGCGGATGTTAAGTGTGGACGAAGTGATTAACTGGACCGGGCATCCCGTGGGCGGGGTTTGTCCCTTTGGCCTGGAAAACCCGGTGACCGTTTATTGTGATATCTCGTTAAAAAGCTTTGATGAAGTCTTGCCCGCAGCAGGCGCGGTTCACAGTGCCGTACGCATTTCGCCGCAACTGATGGCTGAACTCACTGCGGCAAAATGGGTGGACGTCTGTGAAACGCATTAATGCGGCTGCTTTGCCGTAACGCCGGAAATTTTTATTCCACGCGTTTCGCGACCAAAGGCGACAAACACGCAAATCAGCACCGCCACGGTTCCCGCCACAATCGCCATGCCAAGCCCATAATTGCCGCCGTGGGCTTCAGCAATACGCGACTGCAGCGTGGCGTTGACTGATGCAATAAGATTGCCCAACTGATATACAAAGCCGGGCAATACCGCTCTTGCATTCCCCGGCACCAGTTCGTTCAGGTAAGTCGGTATCACGCCCCATGCGCCCTGTACCATAAACTGCATCAAAAACGCGCCAAGCCCGATGGTCCAGGAGCCAGTGGAGAATGCCCACAGCGGCAGCACCGGCAGCGTCAGCAACGCCGCAATAATAATGGCTTTTTTGCGACCAATGCGTTCTGACAGCGTGCCAAAGAAGATGCCGCCCAGCATGGCTGCGATGTTATAGCTGATCGCGATGATACTCACGGTGTGGGCATCAAACTGGTGCTGTACTTTCAGGAAGGTCGGATAAAGGTCCTGCGTGCCGTGGCTGAAGAAGTTAAAACAGGCCATCAACAGCACCATGTAGATGCATATTTTCCAGTGCTGACGCAGTATCGGCATCAACGCACTGCTCTCTTTGCGCTCACGCGCCGCCAGCCAGACGGGCGATTCAGGCACTTTGAAATAGATAAAAGGTAACAGCAGAATGGGAATGGCACCGATGAGAAACATGCCGCGCCAGCCCACCGCATTAAAGAATAAGCCAAAGACGACAGACGCCAGCAGATAACCACAGGGATAACCCGCCTGGAAAAGGCCCGACATCAGGCCGCGAGAACGGTCGGGAATGGTTTCCATCGCCAGCGATGACGCCACGCCCCAAATCCCCCCCATGGCAATACCATAGAAAATGCGAAACGCCAGAAACGCGCCGAAGGTGGGTGACCAGGCGGACAGCAGTTCGAACAGGGAGAAAAAGACAATATTCAGCATCAAAATGGGCTTGCGACCATATTTCTCCGCCATCCGCCCAAACAGCAGCGCGCCAATTGGGCGTACCGCCAGCGTCAGCATAATGGCGACAGACACATCGGTGACGGAATTATGGAAGTACTGAGCCAGATTACTCAGTACAAACACCAGAATAAAAAAATCGAAAGCGTCCAGCGTCCAACTGGCAAAACAGGCGAAAGCCACATTGCGCTGGGTCGATGTCCAGTCAAGCATAGAAGTCTCCTCTCTGAGACACTCTGGCGCATCGTCCATAACGTTCCTGGTCGCTGTCGGAGAGTGATGTGATTGTTAATCAAATGTATACATCATGTTTATGGGGAGAGCGTACCGCGCAATTGTCAGGCAGTGGATCAGGCTGTAAGAAAGCATGTCTGACGAGGGAGAGAACAGGAACAGAAAGAGGACAGGCGACGTATCGCCTGTGGGTTAGCCGGGGAGTTGGTTAAAGGCGTGCTCAATGATTAACAGCAGGAGCGCATTGTCAACGCTGTGCAGAACGTGCACCCGCGCGCCGCTGTCAGGTGGAATCCCAACGTCCAGCCGCAGAGGCTGACGGTAGCGCCAGGTTTTACCGCGCGTGGCGCCCGGACGAAGCTCAATGTCGACGCGGTAATCCGTTCCCCATGCCACGCGCTGGTTAAGCAGCCAGGCGACAACCAGCGCATCATGAATCCAGCATCCGGCCAGGTGGCGAGTCTGCATCGAATATGCGATCCAGGGCTGCAAGGTATCATGCACAAAGCGCGGCAGCGGATGATCCCGACGGGTGATGCGTGTCAGATCGTCCTGCGTCAGCAGGGTTTGCGTGGTGACATCCATCGGCACCAGAGTAATGGCTGCACCACTGTGCAATACCTGATGTGCAGCGTCAGGATCGATGCCAAAATTAGTGTCTTTGATGTAATCTTCCAGGGCAAAAACACCGCCCATAATCACGATCTCTGCCACGGATTCCGCCATGGCGGGAAAACGCTGCATCGCCAACGCCACATTGGTCAGGGGACCAATCGCAATCAGGGTAAACTCGCCGGGGTTATCACAGATGAGTTGCCCCATCGCCTGCGCGGCATCCATTGCATCCGCCTGTAGCGCCGCAGGCTGAGGTACGTCCTGCCATAATGACATCAGGCCAAGCTGTTCAACCCGTTTGTCCAGCACCTCACGCCAGGGAGCAGGATCTTCATGCAATGCCTGACGGGCACCCTGCACCACAGGAATCGCCGATCCCAACCGCGCGACCAAATCTTTGGCGACGCGAGCACCCACTTCGCTCGGTGTATTCCCTGCAACGGTGGTGATTAACTCTAACGACAGCCCTGGTGAGGCTAATGCCAGAGAAAGTGCCAGGCCGTCATCCGTATTCGCCCCGGCAATCCCATTCCCCGGATCACAATCAATAATCAGTCTTTTCATTATTTGGTTTATAAACTCTGGCCTGATGGCCGACAGCCACAAGATTCACCAATTTCAAGATGGTGCGGAAACGCTTCGATGCGCGCCTCGCCATTCCACTCTTTCAACATATGGATAGCGCAGCGGGCCATATCTTTTACCGGCTGGCGCACCGTCGTTAAGGCCGGGACATGGTAGGCAGACTGTTCTGTGCCGTTAAAACAGACCAGCGCCACGTCCTCCGGCACGCGAATGCCATGCTGACTAAAAGCACGGATACAGCCAATAGCCTGGCCTTCATTGCTGGCAAACAGCGCGCGGGGAACCTGTTGGTGATGGATCATGCGTAGCGCGGCCTGATAACCGCCCTCACGGGTATAAGTCGCAGGGAAAATCCGTGACTCATCAACCGGCAGATCGTGTGCCTGCATCGCGTCACGCCAGCCCTGAATACGATCCTGAGCATTAAGCATATCCAGCGGTCCGCTAATCATGCCGACCTGCTGATAACCATGGCTCAGTAAATGTGAGCACACCTGAAAAGCCGCTTGTCGCTCATCAACCCGCAGCATGCTGACGCCCGGCTGGGCTTCAACCCGATCGAGCATTACCAGCGGTGTCCCGCTGGCTTTGATGATATCGATGAAAGGATGGCGATCGACGCTGTTATAAAACAGGCCGTCAACCTGGCGGTTCAGCAGCCCCTGAATCAGCTCCAGTTCCCGCTTGCGATCGTCGCCTGCATCGCCAAGCAACATCACGTGACCGTGATTCAGCGACTCCTGCAGCAACATATGCGCCATGGACGCGACAAAGGGGTTACTGATGTTCGGCACCACCAGACCAAAGGTTTTGGTGTTGCCTGACGCCAGGGCACGGGCGGCGGCATTGGGACGATAGCCGGTCTGTTCAATCGCGGCCAGCACGCGCTGTCGGGTTGCGTCCGCCACAGGGCGCGGCCCGTTATTAATGACGTAGCTCACTACCGCGACCGATGTCCCGGCGGCTTTTGCAACGTCGCTGCGCGTCACAGTGGTTTTTATCTGTTTCGCCACTTCGCCCTCCTCATCTATTGCCGCCTGCTGTGTAACATCATTTTTTTCAGATGGCGTCCTCTGGCAGATTCAGATCGCGCCCGCGCGTTTCCGGTGCCACAAAGGTGGTCAGGAAACCAATGGAAGCCATCACTGAGAAATAGATCGCGATAGACCACCAGTGCCCGGTGTACGAAAGCATCGCTGCCGCCACCAGGGGTGCGGTGCCGCCAGAAATAATTGAGCCCAGCTCTTTCGCGACGGCCATCTTGGTATAACGGTGATTCACCCCGAACAGCTCTACGCCCCAGGCCGCCTGTACGCCAAAGATGCCCAGTGAAGCCAGCGCCATGCCCACCACGATAACCGGGATCACAATCGCCGGCTCTCGGGTGTCCAGCAGCGTAAAGGCAGGCCAGGCATAGATCATCAGTAGCAGGCAAAATACCCGATAAACGATCCGGCGACCAAAGCGATCTGACAGCCAGCCGGCCAGCGGAATAATCAGGAAGCCGAGCAGTGAGGCAATAAACACCGCCGTCGTGGGCACGGATTTATCGACCATCAAGACCTTAGCGACATACCCGACGATAAAACCCTGCGCCAGATAAGAGGGGCCGTTTTCGCCAATACGCAAGCCGACCATAGTCCAGAACGCGCGGGTACGCTGAAAGAAAGGCCGTGTATCCACGCCTGGCTGCTGTGCGGCGATAACCTCAGCGCGCTCAACAGCCCATTGCGCTTTCTTGCGCTCGAACACGGGAGTTTCACGCAGGTTACGGCGAATCCACAGCGCCACCAGGGCGATCACGGCGCTGCTCAGGAACGGAATACGCCATCCCCATTCCAGCAGGCTTTGTTTGTCCATCTGCACCACCAGCAACCACACCAGCGAAGCCAGCAGCGTACCGCTGTTAGAGCCGAGTGCAATCACCGAAGACACCAGACCACGACGCTTAACCGGGGCATATTCCCCCAGCATAACAGTACCGCCGGAGAGTTCTGCGCCTGCGCCAAACCCCTGACTGAAGCGTAGCAAAACCAGACAGGCAGGCGCCCAGATACCAATGGAAGCATAGCTGGGAATCAAGCCGATCAAGGTTGTGGACGCCCCCATCAGAATAATGGTGGTCACCATGACGACTTTGCGGCCTTTACGATCGCCGAGCCAGCCAAAAAATAAGGCACCAATGGGGCGGGCAATAAAGCCAACTGACCAGGTCGCAAAACTGGCCAGCAGCGCCATAGTCGGCGTTTGTTCAGGAAAGAAAACGTCACCAAAGATAATGCCAGCGGCCAGGCCATAGAGTGCGAAATCCGCATACTCCATTGCCGTTCCTAACCAGCAAGAAACCGTCGCGCGCCAGAAGTCTTTGCGGCCGGCTGAGGTGTTAAACCGCTCATCTGCGGCGGAGGTAGAAGGCTGTGATGCCTGCTGCGTAACGGAATGCTGTGCCGTCATAAACGCTGTCCCTTGAAAATATGCAATTCGATAAATGCCATTCCGAGAGACGGTTCCCTGACTACAAGCAGAACGCCCCGGTGGCGATATTCAGTTGGCTAACCATGATGAAAGGAAAGTTAAAGATTCCCTGGTGTTGGAATCCGCAGTATCGCGAGCTTCGCCGCTGTATATTTCAGCGGTCGTATAAATCTGGCGAATGTAACTTGTTCCTCGATCGGCCTACCGTGCATCGAGCACCGAGAGCAATCACTGGAAGCTAGTGTATCTACGCGCGTAGATAAATCAATAGCTATTCGGAAAATTTGTTAGATTTTCTTTAGTATCAAGTTTCGCTAATATACCGTTTTCAACGCAAAATCAGTTGGTTAATCACGACCTGACGCACAGAAAAACAGCATAAACAGGTACCAGGTTCACTTTTCTTTTAACATTAAGCCAAACTGGCTGTCAGAATCTTTCATCGCCTGCTGTTGTCGCACATCGGTATGACTGGCAGATGACAACAGACACAACGATTGCCACAGAATCCAACCTCAGCTATACCTGACTGGCGCGTAAACTGGAGAAAGCCGTTAAACCATTATGACCATTATCCTGATGCGGCACGGTAAACCTGACCACCCTTTTGCCCGACGCTTAAGCGCACAGGGGCTGGCGGACTGGTGCGAAGCCTATGATCTTTCGCTGGTCAGCGACGGGCCGCCGGATCGCAGCATCAACATCGCCAGCAAAGCGGCGGTTGTCGTCTGCAGTCCTTTACCTCGCGCCCACTCTTCGCTGGAGCGCCTGGGACTGCGCCCTCATCACGTTGATGCGCTGTTCAGTGAAGTCGGCATTCCTTTACTGCGGGCGGACCGCCTCCAGTTGCCGACCTTTGTCTGGCAGGCCATCCTGCGCGCCATGTGGTTTTGTGGCTATGCGGGTGAAACCGAGTCGCTACAGCATGCGCGCGCCCGCGCCTCACGTGCCGCAGACAGGTTGATCGTCCTGTCGCAGCAGGGCACCGTTCTGCTGCTGGGCCACGGCATTATGAACAAAATGATTGCCCGCGAACTGCGCAAACGCGGCTGGCAGGCAGAGAAACACGCCAGCAGCCGACACTGGAGCTCGGCCATTTACCATCGCCCTTTTATCTAGCCGATTTGAAAGTAACTCAGCGTTTCATAGCCCGCGCCCACATCAGTGGTCGCTATGACCGTCTTCTGCGCCAGGTCAATGACACTCAGTGTCTGGTTATCAGCATGGGTAATCAGTAACCGTTTCTTATCCGGGCTGAAACAGCCATCCAGCGGCTGACGAGTCAGGGCTACCTGCCCCACAGGATTCAGCAACTCATCAAAAAGCGTCACGATCGGCTCCTGATGCCCGATTGCCATCAAATAGTCACCATCCGGGCTAAAGCGAACCTTCTGGCAGGGCTGCTGATGGCCGGGAAGCGCCAGCCGTTGGCGGATGCGATGGCTTTGACGATCGACCACGTAAAGCAGCGGCACATCGGCTGCGCTGGCGATGAGATAAGGATGTTTGGGGGATGCAGTAAGACCCGAAACCGGGCCGGGCATCAGGATGGTATCAATTACCCGTCCTTCCGCCTCACATAAGTCCACCACGGTTATGGTGGCGTCCTGCTCATTGTCGGTAAACAGTTTGCGCCCGCTGGGAGAAAGCGTCAGGCGGTGAGTATTATCAAGCGGAACAGGAATGGTCTTTTCAACACGATGCGTTTGCGGATCGATCACCACCACCGCCGTAGGATTTTCACAACAAAGGTACACTTTGCCGTCGCGCCCCAACTGACCACTGTGCGGCGCTTTTGACGGCGACAGGTCGATATACGCGTTGATCGCCCGCTGCCGTAAATCAATCACCGCCACTTTATGGCCCGGATGCGGCAATTCTCCGCCCATATCGTCGCCGTACAGGGGAAGAAAAGCTTTCTCCCACGGAGCCAGCATCAGCAGCTCGTGCAGGCGCGTGGGAACAACCTCCACGGCCTGACTCACCGCAAAGGTATCGGGATCAAGAAACAGCGCACGTCTGGTTTGTCTGTCAATCGCCAGTAATCCTCGAGATTCAAACGGCATGTCATCTCCTTTTTATCTGTATAGCTAAAGCGTAGACAATGACTGTCAGGCTGTGCGCATCGGCAAATTGGTTAACTGTGCTGAATGGTTGTTTTCATCTCGATTCAGCATTCTGTTTCTTATCCGTCCACTGTTTATCCGTTTTATGACAAAAAAATTAAGGACGATGTTCTCCGTCGATTTTGCCATAGCGGAATAAAACATTAGCGTGAATAAATATTTATTTTTATGTCAGGCTGACGCTTATTTCCGTTTTATCCTAAAGTTCTTATCAGGAATAGCGGATTGTTGAATTATGTTCTATTAAATAAAGAGGTCGCGGCCGCTCACGTCCGTGCGTGTCACCCCTCGCGGCCCGCCACCGTAGTACCACCAGGAAAAGACAATAAAAACCGTGCAGCACAGTGTGATGTCTGTGTTGATCTCAGTTTATATACGGGTTAGCAGCTAACCCTTTATTTGCCGACTGGCGAAAACACAATAATCAAAATAACAGGTGAAACATGAATTCACACCGCCGTTCCTTGCATCACCTCTGGCGTCAATGGGAAAAACTTGCTTTCACCAGTCGCATGCTATGGACGATGAGACAACATCGTGCCGTGAGTGCGCCCGAATACGATCCGGCACTGGAACAGGACGTGGTGCTGATGTCCGTGCCAAAGGCGCTGCCTGCCATTGCCAAACAAGTGTGGATGTACTGGCCCGGCGACCGCGTGCCTGCCTCCGTGGCGCTTAACGTCAGTAACATTCGCCGCAATAATCCGGATCATGAAATCCATCTGCTCACGCCTCAGAGTCTGGGACAATGGCTGCCGGATCTGCAGTTCGTTTCTTCCGATCTCACGCAGGACCTGAAAAGCGACATCATCCGGCTGGAGCTGTTGTTACGCTACGGCGGCATCAGCATCGATTGTAATACTCTGCTGTTTGACGCTCTCACCTGGGTCCATCAGGCGCAAAGTGACCGCCCGATGGATGTGGTCGGTTATTATCGTCAGCAGTGCACCGATAATCCGCTCAGGCCGGTGATTGAAACCGGTTTTATTGCGGCTCCCGCCCAAAATCCCTTTATCCGGGAATGGTTGAAACAGCTGGCGCCGGTAAAATATGTCGGAAGACAAAACTACCTGCTGGAGCTGATGAAGCGCAGTGACTTCCCTGCTGTACGACAAAATTTACGTCAGCCGGGTGAAGAACTGCTGGCGCTGGCCCATCAGTTAGCAATGGATGAGCATCGCCGTGTGAATACGCTGCTACGTAAAGCGGAAGCCAGCGCCGGGTATTACCAAAGCGTGCACGCCGGCAACAGCACGGCATGTGTGCGTTGCGTCTTATTCCAGCAGCGCCCGCTTACGCCACCACCGGTCATCAGGCTGAGCGACAGCGATCGCGCGCACCTCGATTTCAACCTGCGGCTCCGGTTTTACAATCGGGCCAGCCTGGTCGGGGAAGCCCTGCACAGCAGCCTGTCCTCACCGGCCAGGCTCTCTGCCCCACTGGAACAACGCGCCTGATCCGTCCAGAGCCTGGCCAGTTTCATCCGAAATCGCCAGGCTCGCCAGCTCTTCGGGACAGCCTGCTTGCCTGCAATGTGAATCCGCTACCAAATCCGCGCAGAGAGGTTGCAGCCAGATGACAGCCACTATAGATTGAGCCAAAAATCCATGAAAATGTCCCCTTTGAGAAGAGACATGTTCATTTCATAAGAGGATTTGACGTTGTCCGAATTCGTGTCAGTTATACTTTTTCTGACCGCGATTGCTGTTTATTCCTGTAAAGCAGGCCGAAACAGAATCTGGTTTTACCTCACATTATTCTTACTGATGCTGTTTGTGGTGCTCAATGCCACGCTGTTTGCCAGCAATTATTTTACCGGCGATGGCATTACCGACGCCGTGGTTTATACCTTAACTAACAGCCTGACCGGTGCCGGCCTGAGTAAATACGTCGTGCCTGCTCTTGGTCTTATCACCGTCCTGTTTTTGCTGTTTTGCGCCTTATCATGGCTGCTGCGCCGCCGCGAGCGGCCCTTTCATTTTGGCTGGAGCCTGCTGGCTTTCGCCTGTGCCGCCGGCGCGATACAAACAACGCCGGCTTTTCAGCAGGTCAGCTCACTCATTACCTCGCACTCACTGCGCGAAAACTCTGACTTTGGCACCCTTTATAAGGTGCCCAAAAAACGCATTGAACAGCCTGCGCTAAACGTCGTTTATATTTACGCTGAAAGCCTGGAGCGGACCTACTTCGACCAGATTGCCTTTCCCGGGCTGGCCCCCGAGCTGAGCCGGGAGAAAGAGCAAAGCATCGATTTCAGCCAGACTGAGCAACTTCCCGGAACCGATTACACGATTGCGGGCATGGTGGCATCAATGTGCGGTATTCCTCTTTTTGCCCCTTTCGACGGCAACGCTTCCGCCTCCCTTTCCAGCTTCTATCCACAAAACGTTTGCCTGGGGGATATTTTAAAAAACTCCGGTTATGAAAACTGGTTTATCCAGGGCGCGGACCTGCGCTTTGCGGGTAAAGATGTCTTTTTGCGCTCTCACGGTTTTGACCCCGCACACATGTATGGATCGCAGGAGCTCAAAGACAAGGTCAACGATCCGGCTTATCGAAATAACTGGGGTTATTACGACGATACCGTGCTGGATGAGGTGTTTGAAACCTATGAGGCACTTTCACGTCAGCAGACACGTTTTGCCCTGTTTACGCTCACGGTGGATACCCATCATCCCGATGGATTTATTTCCCGGAGTTGCCAGCGCAAAAGTTACAGCTATGCGGGCAAGCCAAATCAGTCGTTCAGTGCGGTGTCCTGCTCGCAGGAACATATCGCCCGATTAATCGCCCGCATTAAAGCGTCACCCTGGTTTAAGCACACCGTGATTGTGGTGGCGTCGGATCATCTGGCCATGAATAACACGGCGCATCCGTTCCTGATCACGCATCCCCGTCACGATCTCTTTATGGTGATTCGCGGTGACCAGCCACAGGCAGAGGTGATTGATATGAAGCGTAGTACGCTGGATAACGGCGCGACGCTGCTGGATATCCTGGGCGGCGATAATGCGATAGGTTTGGGACGCAGCAGCCTGTCAGCGGTGTCGCTATCGAGCCAGTTTGAGGATATGAAAACCAAAGTGCTGAGCTGGAAAGCCAATATCATTCAGCTGTGGAATTTCCCCAAAATGATCGACAGCGTTACCCTTGACCAGACCAACAATATGTTCAGCTTTTCCGGCACCAGCTTTACGTTACCCATCCTGTTGCGCGTCACGGATAAGCATGTGGAGCCACTGCCGGAAGGCGAATATTCAGCGCCTTTACGCTACCAGTTGGCCGACTTTGCGGCGGCAGAAAAGTTTGTCTGGGTCGATCGCTGTTTTAAAATTGCGCGTATCTGGCAACCGGCGCTTGCTCTGTCGGGCGACTGGTGCCTGGCGATGGGCCAGCTCGCGGGGCATCCTTCCGTCACGCGCATCGATAAACCCCAGTGGAAAGGCAAGGTGCAGTTCCCGGCAGATAGACTGAACGATGCCAGTTATCAGCATGCTGTGGCGCAGCTTCGCCTCGAAGACAATGCGATTCGTTATCACGCCGACAGCTTTCTGTTCGCGCTTCCCGGCGCACCGGAAAGCGTGAAGCAGTTCAGCGGCATTTCCCGTCCAGAGTCCTGGGGACGCTGGTCAAATGCCAACCTCGCCCCGGCGGTGACGATTGAGTTCGTTAACCCCTTGCCCGCTAAATTCGATCTGGTGATAACCGCTCGCGCCTATGGTCCGAATGCGCACAGGCCAACAACCGTTCGCGTGGGTGATACGCAGCAGCGGTTAACGCTGGGTGAGCAGACGTCAACCCAGACGCTGCGTTTTGATAATGCCCACGGCAGCTCTCGGTTAACCCTTATTCCGCCGGAACCGCAGCTCAGCAATCTTAACAACATCCCCGGTCAGGACCCGCGCAAACTTGGCATCGGTCTGGTCGAGTTAAAGGTTGTGCCCGTTCCCTGATGCTTCTCCACCTCCGCCGTTAACCACAGCAGTGAGCGCCAGCCTCTTACACAGCCAATTAAACAGGCTGTGTAAGAGAGGCAGACTGATGACGCATTTTTTGCGTACCGCCCCGCAAAATGATGCAAACTACTCGTTTAACTAATTGATATATTAAGATTTAATACGCAATATAGTCTTTCCCTTCTGTGACTACACCGCTTCTCCTGACATGATGTGCTCATGGTGTGATGAAACGGGAAAACGCATGAATGACACTCGCAATGATGAATACACACAAAGCATTTAAACGTTTACAACGAGCAGGCATCAACGATCGCCAGGCAGAAGCGATGGTGGCTATTTTTTCTGAACTACAGCAGGACAATGCCCTTTCGCGAGCCGATGTCATGCGGGCTTTTCAGTTTCAAAATCAGCATATTATGATGTTAAGCACGCAGTTGAAGAAAGCGGAGTCCGACCTCAGAACCGAAACAGGCGATGTTGCGAAAGGTGTAGAAGTCCTTCAGACGGATAACGATGTATTCAGGGCGGATATTGTTGAACTCAAAACCGACGTCGCTGAACTCAAGACGGATGTTGCTGAACTTAAGACAGACGTGGCTGAACTTAAGACGGACGTGGCTGAGCTCAAGACAGACGTTGCTAAACTCAAGACAGATGTGGATGAACTCAAGACAGACGTTGCTGAGCTAAAGACAGACGTTGCTGAACTTAAGAAGGACGTGGCTGAACTCAAGACGGATGTTGCTGAGCTCAAGACAGACGTTGCTATACTCAAGACAGACGTGGCTGAGCTCAAAAAGGACGTGGCTGAACTCAAGACAGACGTCGCTGAACTTAAGACAGACGTGGCTGAGCTCAAGACAGACGTGGCTGAGCTCAAGACGGACGTCGCTGAACTTAAGACAGACGTGGCTGAGCTCAAAACGGACGTCGCTGAACTCAAAACGGACGTAGGCAATCTAAAAAACGATATGTGCTGGGTCAAGCGCCTGATGATGGTCATGACCACCACGCTGCTCATGGCGACCATGAAATATATGCTTGTCTGAACGTTTCCCGCGACTCAGGCCTTAGCCGCGTAAGGTTTCCAGCTTTTCACGCTGCTGTCCATCGGGAGTAAAGTTAGCTTCTGCCAGCCAGCGCGTCAGGCCGTTTTTGACGTGTGGCCATTCACTGTCGATGACAGAAAACCAACAGGTATTGCGCGTGCGACCTTTATAAACCCGCGCCTGACGAAATTCACCTTCATAACGAAACCCTAAACGAAGCGCGGCCCGGCGTGAGGGCAGATTGCAACTGTCACATTTCCACTCATAGCGCCGGTAGCCAAGTTGCTCAAAGGCGTAACGCATCAACAGAAAATGCGCTTCGGTCGCCATTCTTGTCTGCTTTAGCAAGCGGGAAAAGGTGACATATCCTACTTCCATCGCCCCATTTGCCGCATCGATACGCATCAGCGACAACGTACCGACGGCCTGACCGGTTTCAACATCAATGACGCTGAAATGCAACGGGTCCCGGCTCTCCTCCATTGTACTGGCATGGGCTAACCAGGCGGCTTCATCATTAAACGGTCCCTCAGAAAGGTAGGTCCAGTCACGGCCATCTTCGGCTAACGACCAGGCCTGCCAGAGCGCATTCGCATGCGCCGCGACACTAAAAGGTTCCAGACGGCAAACCTGCCCCTGAAACACCTCACGCTGAGGTAAAGGACGTGGCTGCCAGTCAGGCAGCGATTGCCCTACCGGTTGACCATACTGATTGACGTGCTGTGACATTTGGCCTCCTTCTGTGCGGTTAGTAAAAATACGTTGCCATGTTGCAGAAAGGTTGAGAAGTCACCACAGATAAAAAACAGACAGAAAAAAGAAAACGGCCTCTTAATGAGGCCGTTGAAGCGATTCCTGCTGACATAACGCCGCAGGATTATCCGCGGAAGAAGATATCGCCAGATTTACCCATAACGATCTTACCGGTGTCGTTGGTGATCAGGATGTAATTGGCATTGATATAAGCCCAGTGCGTATCTGGCTGAGGCGCAGGCAAGTTGCGTTTCTGCCACTCAGTGATGGTGTAAGTCTTGCTCCGATACTTGTCTGGCACGGTATCACCGATTTTGTGCTCTTTATAATCGATGATAATGGTGCTGAGATCGTAATTCGGCTTACCCGGATTGCCAGCTGACTGCGAAGGCGTTGTTGGGGTAATACCGTCATTGGAGTCAGAACTCATCGGTGCCTGCGGCTGGGCAGGTGCGTTGCCAGGCTGGGCGGTGCCCGCACCAGGTTGCGCGTTGTTATCGCCAGGCTGAGCAGCGGGATCGGCTGGCTGAACCTGCGGTGGCGGTGGCACGTTATCGGTGGTTTCACCCGCAGCCTGGGCCGCGGGAATCAGGCTCAGCGAGCCGAACAGTAAACCAGCTGAAATAAAAGCAATTTGAGTCCTGCGCATAATAATTTCCACATTGAATTGATTTTAATAACAGTAGACTACTCTGAAGACAATCTAAACAGGGTTGCGGTTCCGTCACTCATAAAGGTAAGTGTAAGGAATCACGACTCATTCCGGACCCAACCTATACCTTACCTGTCTTTCTCTGCCAGGTTAAGCAGCAATGTGATACCAAGATAGTTACTCCAGTTAAACGCGTTTTGCAGGACCACGATGGCATTGCCAGCCTGCCTGTCAAAGCCAATAAAGGCAGAATAACCACCAATATAACCGACCTGATAAGTCACATTTCTTCCTGCCAGCCTGTCTGTTACCCAGGCGATGTTCTGCGTTTGCGAGCCCTGCTGATACACGCCTTTATTGACCTCTGCAAAAGCCCGGTTGAGCGCAGGATCGGCGACGGCGTTGAGATGTGCGCGCAGATAGACGCTCAGGTCCCGTGCGCTACTGTAAAGGCTGCCAGCCGCGACCATATTACGATGGAAACGCCAGTCCGGGGTAAGGTCACCGCGCGGGATAAACTTTGGCTGATCGCCAGCATGACCTAACGCGCGCATGGCAAAACCGCTTAACCGTTCAGGCACAAAGCCGGTGTTATTCATTCCCAGGGGTCGGAAAATTCGTTGGTGGGCCAGCGTTTCAATATCATTGTGGCACCGTTCTCGCAAAATATAGCCCAGCAGCGCATAGCCAAGGTTAGAGTATTGCGGCACCCGCTGACGCGGGGCAGAAAAATCGGCCAGGTATTCCAGCACCGCATCACTATCCAGGTTGCCATAAAAATTCTGACCGCTACGCAGATAGCCAATAAACTGCATAAACATCGGCAAATCCATATCCTGACGCGGCAGACCGGACGTATGGGTCACCAACTGTAACAACGTGATATGGCGTGCATCCTGACTTAACCTGACGTCAGAGGGCAGTAAATCGGCCAGTGTGTCACTCCAGTGCAGTTGGCCTTCGTTAACCTGTTCGATAATGACTTCTGCGGTCACGCCTTTACTTAGTGAGCCGAGCGCAAATAAGGTATCAGGCGTAATCGGATAGCGATGTACGTCATCGGTGACGCCAGCGCTGTAAAACAGGGTCGGATTGTGATGGTGGATAATGGCGATGCTGATGCCGGACACCTGTTTGCGCTGCATATAATGGCGCACCAGATCGTCCAGGTTGTCATGGAAGTCGCTGTGCGTCAGATAAAGCCTGTCGCCTGTCGGCGCAGAGGTTTGCGACAGCGTTCCGCAGGCGGCTAACAACAGCGTACAGATTATCAGCATAGTGCTGCGCTTAAACAGACGGCTGCATCCGCTCAACAGGCCGGATAACCTCCGGGTTTTATACTCTTTTCTGGTCACTCACTCGCGCCCATCTTATTGTTGTTATCAGGCACTGACGAACGTTCATATCAGCATCATGCCGGCGTATACCGCGGTGCTTATATCGGCACGACGTAGCCGAATCTTTATGCCTCTGATGATGCTTTTCAGGCAACAGGTTGTCGCCTGATACAAACCTCCGTCAGAGAAACGAAGCAGGCTAGCGCCAGATAACCCCGATCGTGCAGCAAAGCGCGTTGCAGGTCGCGGAGAGTAACATAGCGGGTGAGGTAATGCCTCTGCCGAGTCTGTTGCCGCTCAGGGCAATCTGACGACGCTGCCATTAGCGCAATAAGCGTGTACACTGCGCGTTTTTACACGCAGTAAATTTTCTGCTGCACCAGATACGCCCGGAGATACCCATGAAAGAAGGCCCGTTAAGCGAAAAAGAGCTGCAATGGCTCGAAGATATGCTGGAAAAATACGGCAGTGAAGCGTCGATTCTTGACGTCTCCGAACTGGACGGCCTGCTTACCGCCGTGCTTTCAGGCCCAACAATGGTAGAACCCAGCCGGTGGTTAATTGCGCTCTGGGGCGGCGAAAAACATATTCCTAAATGGAGTAATGAGCGTGAAATGACGCGCTTTATGGAACTCAGCTTTCAGCATATGAATGACATTGCTGACCGCTTATCTGAGTTTCCGGAACAGTTTGAACCGCTGTTTGGCGTACGCGAAATGGAAGGGCTGGAATTTACCGTGGTTGAAGAGTGGTGCTACGGCTACATGCGTGGCGTGGCATTAACGGACTGGTCTGCGCTTCCCGCGGCGCTTCAGACGTCACTGGACGCTATCGCCTTACATGGTCTCGAAGAGAACCTGGAAAAGGTGGATGCACTCACGCCAGAAGAAATGGAAAGCAGCATTGATGCGATTTGCCCTGCCGCGCTGGCGCTTCATGATTACTGGATCTCACAGCCAGAAGCCATTCCACAGATACAGCAGCCGATAACGGCGGAAAAACAGCCGGGCAGGAACGATCCCTGCCCCTGTGGCAGCGGTAAAAAATACAAGCAGTGCTGTCTGCATTGATCGACGAGGGAGCCTGTTGGCTCCCTTTTTTATTCTGCTGATCCGTGCTGAATAACACCTTGCCATCCTGATCGGCACGCCTTCATCCCTGAACGCGTCACGCAATGACCGTGGCGTGGCCGGTGATAAACGGACAGGCAGAGCACAAGATAAAAGCACAAAGCAGCCGGTGAATCTTGTTTTCCTGTCCTCACCCGACGGACAGCGAGATAGCCTTAGCCGCACAAAAACGTGCGTCCTAATGACCTTCCTCTTTTTTAATCATCTCTATCGCGACCACGTTATGTTTCATCGCCTCGTTAAGCACTTGTACCGCCGAGGAGGCGTCACGGTTTTTAATCGCCATAAACACTTTGATATGTGCTTCAACGCTTTCAAGCGTGATGCCCAGTGAGCGATTCAGCTCCTCAAGATAATAGTAATAAATATCTTTAATGGACTTCATCACGTTGTAAAACACACTGTTATGAGAGGCACGGATAATCGCCAGATGAAAGTCGTAATCCGCTTCCGAGTACTTCTTATAATCGCCTTTGTTGATGAGCATATTATTGAGCGCGTGCTCCAACAGGCCGATATCCTCTTCCGTCGCGTGTTCCACGGCCAGCTCAACACATTTAAACTCAACGGTCTGGCGAAAGACCATCATGTCGTTAAACGCTTCCCGGCTCAGATGCATTAACGGTCTGGCGTTATTGTTGAGCATGTGCGGCGAAAAGTCTTCACACACATAGCTGCCGCTGCCCTGACGCGTAATCACAATGCCGAGATCGCGCAGGCGTTGGACCGCACTCCTGATACTGACGCGGCTTACATTAAAAGAGTGCGTCAGCTCCGCTTCAGAAGGCAAACGCGTGCCTGCAGACCAGCTACCGTCCAGTAGCCTGGCCTTAATTTGCTCGAACACTTCGTTAACGACGTTCTGTTTCTGAATGGATTTTATGCTCACAACACTGTCTCATATGATGTCCTACATGACGCCATTCTATCTCATGCGTTACAACAAAGTCCTGCGCTAACACCCAGCCCCAGACATCACTCGCCGCTTCCTGCCCGGAGCGTGGGGGCAATGTGCTGACGACCCGCAGGTACGCCGCCTGACGCATCAGCCTCCACGGTAAGATCCCGATCGGCCACCTCAGGCATAACCAGTGATGCCACCAGACCAATACAGGAATAGCAGATCAACATGACCGCAATCGGATACCATGAGCCCGTGAGCTGGCAGAAAATGCCAGCCAGCAGCGGCCCTAATCCGGTGGCAAACAGCCCTCCGATTTCCTTCGAGATAGCCATCTGAGCAAAACGGTTTCTGGAACCAAACATCTCCGCCATGGTGATCCCTTCAATCGCAGCCTGGCCTAATACGGCGATGTTGTGGATCACGATCAGGCAAACCATGATGGTACTGACGGACTGCGCTTTATCGACGATCAGCGAAATCATCGGGTAAGCCAGAATAATCGAGCCCAGCGTCAGTATGCGGTAGGGAATTCGACGCCCTATCCGGTCTGACAGCCAGCCGATAAGGGGAATGGACAGAAAACCAATGACCGAACTCACCATGATGGCATCAGTGGGAACCGCCTTGTTGAACAACAGCGTCTGGACCATATAACCCGCCAGAAAGGTCTGAATGATGCCTGAGTTACCCGCCTGACCAAATCGCAACCCGGTAGCAATCCAGAAGGCTTTGCCCTTCATTAACGGGAAAACGGACTGGCTTGGCTGTTCGTGGGGCTTAACGGTGGCGGATTGGGCGACATTTTCAAACACCGGGCTTTCTTTCAGGTTAAAGCGCAGCCAGATAGCAAAGCCCATCACCACGAAACTGGCCAGGAAAGGAATGCGCCATGCCCAGGCAATCACGTCGTCATTGGTGAAGAAGAAAAACATGGCCGCCCAGATTGCCGTTGCACTCAAGGTACCGCAGTTGGTTCCCATCGCAACCAGCGAGGCGATAATGCCCTTTTTACCTTTAGGTGCATATTCAGCCAGCATCGTGCTGGCACCTGATATTTCTGCACCGGCGCCTAAACCCTGAATAATACGCAGTGCGACCAGCAGTAAGGGCGCTAAAATGCCCACCTGCTGATAGGTCGGTAATACGCCAATTAAGGTGGTACTCACGCCCATTAAGGCGATAGTAATAAACAGGACTTTTTTACGGCCAACGCGGTCGCCCATTTTACCAAAAAAAACGGCCCCGACGATTCGTGCAATATAACCGGCACCGTAGGTTCCCATTGCCAGAATCAGCGCCATTGCACCGGACTGTTCGGGAAAAAACACTTCATGAAAAACTAATGCCGCACCAAGAGAATAGAGCTGGAAATCCATAAACTCTAACGTTGTACCCAGCCATCCTGACACGGAGGCCCTGACAAGATCAGACGTATTACGTTTGGTGGTGTTGGTATTTGAATGACTCATGCTTTCACCCTGAGGTCGACGATGCGTTAACAGACCATTAAATGACAGGCGAGCGCCGCTCACGCGAGCGTGAGCTTATTTTCACCCGCGATAATTACTGCTGTTTTTTAGCCACAGTCATGACGACTTGTTTTAGTGTCTTTTATGAAAACTGAACTAATACTTTTGAATGTTGCGTTTTATCACTGGCCGCATTTAATGCTGCCTCAATATCGTGATAGTCATAATGACCGGAGAGAATTGGACGCGGATCGATAATGCCTTTTTCCAGCCATTTAACCGCAACGTCAAATTCATCAATAAAGCGGAAGGAGCCTTTCCAACTTATTTCTTTTACCAGCATCTGTGCCACAGGAAAATTAAGTGGACTTTTTCCCATGCCTATTTGAACCACAACGCCGCCTGGTCGCGTCACCAGAATACTGGATTCAATCGCCGCTTCTGCGCCGCTGGCTTCCAGCGTGACGTCAAAATATCCCCGGTTTTCACCATAGCGGGCAACGGCGGCCTGATCGCTTGCATCCACCGCCGCGTCAGCCCCCATTTCCACCGCAATTCGGCGGCAACGCTCGCTCAGATCAAACGCCACAATCTCTGCCGCGCCGGAAGCTCTTGCCGCCGCAATCGCTAATGCGCCTATGGGGCCCGCGCCCATCACCAGCACCTTTTTACCCACGATGCTGCCTGCCACATTGAGCGCATGGATCACTACCGCAGTAGGCTCGGCAACGGCCATGACGCTGGACGGAACCTGCTCATCGTAAGCCACGCACTGTTGCGCAGGCACCACGACATACTGTGCAAATCCACCGTTCACGTGCGGGGTAAACTGGGCGCTCCCCATAAACCGCATGGTGGCACAGGCATTCTGCTTACCTGCCCGACAATACTCACACCGCCCACAAGGCTGAGAGGGATTAATCGCGACTTTTTGCCCCGGCTGTAGCGACGAAGCGGCCGGGGCATGAAAAATGCGCCCTACAAATTCATGACCAATCACCAGCGGTTGTGTGATCACCGATAATCCAGCGCGCCCTTCGTGGTAATAGTGAATATCAGAGCCGCAGATACCGCCGCATTCCACTTTCACAACGACATCATCATCCGAATATTTCAGCTCGCGCTGTTCAACCACTATCTCTTTTTTGCCCTTTGCCACACAGGCATGAGTTATTACGCTATGCACATCTTTTTCCTCTTCTCGGGTCAATGAGGCTTACAGCACAGCCAGCCAGCCGCCATCCACGTAAATAATCTGACCATTGATATAATCTGAGGCAGGCGATGAAAGAAAAACGGCCGTACCGGCCACTTCTTCGGGTCGTCCCCAACGCTGCGAAGGGTTGCTACTTTTCACCCAACTGTCGAACTGGACATCATTGACCAGCGCACTGTTCATATCCGTTAAGATGTAGCCCGGCCCAATCGCATTGGTCTGGATATTAAACTGCGCCCATTCGGCTGCCATTGAGCAGGTCAGCATCTTAATGCCGCCCTTGGCGGCGGTATAAGGTGCGACGGTTGGTCGAGCCGCCTGGCTGGTCAGCGAGCCGACATTAATGATTTTTCCGCCACGATTACGGGCGATCATGCGTTTTGCCGCCGCGCGAGACACCAGAAAGGCGCTGGTCAGGTTGGTATCAATCACCTTTTGCCAGTTTTCCAGTTCCAGCTCCAGCATGGGTTTGCGGTACTGAATCCCGGCGTTATTAATTAAGATATCGACCGCGATCCCCTGCTCGTCCAGACGGGAAAACGCCTCTTCTATGGCACTTTCACTCGTGACATCAAATACCATTCCGGTTACGCCAAAGCCTTTATCGGCGAGCTGTGCCACGGCGTCAGTCAGAACGGCCTCTCGCGTACCGTTCAAAATAACCTGCGCGCCGGCAGCGGCCAGCGCTTCCGCGTAGGCAAAACCCAGCCCCCGGGAGGAACCGGTTATTAAGGCCGTTTTACCGGTCAGGTCGAACATTGCAGTCATGTTTCACCTTTAAATATGTATGACAACTATCTTATTAAGGTGAATTTACGAGCAGATTAAATCAATACACAATGCGTATTTATGAGGCGCGCATCACAAAGCCTTAACAAAAAACCCATCTAAGTCATTGTATAATATTAATATAAACACAGATTATTTACAGAAAGGTGATTCAGTCGATCGCTGTCACAAAAACGGCAGGACAAAAATGAAATCGGCAAGCTTTGTGGTAGAAAGAACATGTTGTATGACAACATACCTTTGAGCCGTGAGCAGCAGCGATGAGTACGGTGGCAGCTAATGTTCTGAAAATTAAGGAGCTATTGTGAGTAATCTGTTTATCACCAACGTGAAAACAATTTTGACTGCGCCGGGCGGAATCGATCTGGTAGTGGTTAAAATCGAAACCAATGAGCCAGGGTTATATGGTTTGGGCTGCGCCACCTTCACGCAACGCATCTATGCCGTGCAAAGTGCCATTGACGAGTACCTTGCCCCGTTTCTGATTGGTAAAGATCCCGCCAGGATCGAAGATATCTGGCAGTCCGCCGCCGTGAGTGGCTACTGGCGTAACGGTCCGGTAATGAATAACGCCCTTTCCGGCATTGATATGGCGCTATGGGATATCAAAGGTAAGCAGGCCGGCCTGCCGGTTTATGAGCTGCTGGGCGGGAAATGTCGCGACGGTATCGCGCTCTATGTGCACACTGATGGCGCAGATGAAGCCGAAGTGGAGGACAGCGCACGCGCCAAAATGGAGGAAGGTTATCAGTATATTCGCTGCCAGATGGGCATGTATGGCGGTGCAGGTACCGACGACCTGAGGCTGATTGCCACCCGCATGGTGAAAGCGAAAAATATTCAACCCAAGCGCTCGCCACGTAACAAAGCGCCGGGGATCTATTTTGATCCAGAAGCCTACGCGAAAAGCATTCCGCGCCTGTTTGATCATCTGCGCAATAAGCTGGGTTTCAGCGTGGAGCTACTCCATGATGCTCATGAACGTATTACCCCAATTAACGCGATTCATATGGCCAAAGCGCTGGAGCCTTATCAGCTTTTCTTCCTTGAAGATCCGGTGGCACCCGAGAATACCGAGTGGCTGAAAATGTTGCGCCAGCAATCTTCCACGCCGATTTCAATGGGCGAGCTGTTCGTCAATGTGAATGAGTGGAAGCCGTTGATCGACAATAAACTGATTGATTACATCCGCTGCCACATTAGCTCGATTGGCGGTATCACACCGGCGAAAAAAATCGCCATTTACAGTGAATTAAATGGGGTTCGCACCGCCTGGCACAGCCCCGGCGATATTTCACCGGTTGGGGTTTGCGCCAATATGCATCTGGATCTGAGCTCACCCAACTTCGGCATTCAGGAATACACGCCAATGAATGATGCGCTGCGTGAGGTATTTCCGGGCTGCCCTGAGGTTGAGCAGGGCTATGCTTATGTTAATGATAAGCCAGGTTTGGGTATAGATATTAATGAGGCGCTGGCGGCGAAATTCCCCTGTGAGGGCGGCAATCCTGGCTGGACGATGGCCCGCACCCCGGACGGCACCGTCTGGCGTCCCTGAATAATCATGTGTTTTTGCAGAGGCTCAGCATTGAGCCTTTTGCTTATCACTCCTGTTAATGGCCGGGTCAGGCACCACCGAAACAGGCCGGCCAATGAAGGTTTATCGTGTTCAGAAAAAGATAAATAACAGGCCGGATAACGATGCTCTGTTTTTTCAGGTTATTCTGCGTGCTGGGTAAAATACGCTGACATGCTTTTCCCCTATGCACCACAATAATCCCTCCAGGCTAAGACGATTATTCTTCGGGTTTATTCACGATATTATTGTCTTCATCCATCTGGTAAGGCATATCCGCTTCTATTCCCCCCTTTCCGGTTTTGGCAACCACACTGGTGTAACGCTTTCCATCCCAGCAGCGAAAAATCAGGGTTGAATTCTCCCCGGCCGTCAGCGTAGAGCCATTGCTCCCTATCAGTTTGCTGCGGCAGCCCGCGGTAAGAATGCTGTTGATGCCCGCCGTCAACTTGCTTCGATCTCCCGCCATGAGTATGCATTCATTGCCTGCGGTCAGTTTGCTGCGATCGCCTGCGGTGAGATAACTGTTGTTGCCTGCCAGAAGCTTGCTGCGATCCCCGGCGGTTTGGGTGCTGTCTGCACCCGCGATCAGCTTGCCGCGCTCTCCAGCCATTTGCACACTGTCTGCCCCGGAGATTAATGTGCTGCGATAACCCGCCGTTTGTGAGCTGCCTTTTCCGGCAATCAGCATGCTGCGGTTGCCCGTGATCTGTGTACTTTCCGGGCCAGCAATCAACGAGCTTCGATGGCTGGCGATCTGATTACTGCCATATCCCGCCGTTAAGCTACTGCGTCTGCCGGAAATCAGGCTGCTTCCGTAACCGGCGGTAAGTACGCTGCGAAGCCCGCTGATTAACGTACTGCCATAGCCCGCCGTCAGGAAGCTACGAATACCGCTGGTCAGCGTACTGCCGTAGCCTGCAATCAGGGAGCTGTCTGCGCCCGCCGTTGAGGTACTGCCGTAACCTGCCGTCAGCGTGCTGCTGTGTTCTGCCGTTTGCGTGCTGCCATAACCGGCTGTCAGCGTGCTTTGATAACCGGCAGTCTGGGTGCTGCCGTAACCGGCAATCAATGAGCTGTCATAACCGGCCATCGAGGTACTACCATATCCGGCAGTCAACGAACTCTCTTCCCGGGCAGTCTGCGAACTCCCGTAACCGGCCATCAGCGTACTTTTAAAACTGGCTGTCTGGGTGCTGCCATAACCGGCAATCAGCGAACTCTCATAGCCTGCCGTCGAGGTACTGCCGTAGCCGGTCGTGAGATCGCTATTCTCCTGCGCCGTCTGGGTACTGCCGTAGCCCGCCGTCAGAATGCTGTTGTAGCCCGCGGTCTGGGTGCTGCCGTAGCCCGCAATCAGCGAGCTGTCGTAACCCGCCGTCGAGGTGCTGCCGTAGCCGGTCGTCAGATCGCTGCGCTCCTGCGCCGTCTGGGTGCTGCCGTACCCGGCGGTCAGAATGCTGTGATAGCCCGCGGTCTGGGTGCTGCCGTAGCCCGCGATTAACGAGCTGTCGTAACCCGCCGTCGAGGTGCTGCCGTAGCCGGTCGTGAGATCGCTCTGCTCCTGCGCCGTCTGGGTACTGCCGTAACCGGCGGTCAGGATGCTGTTGTACCCGGCAGTCTGGGTGCTGCCGTAGCCCGCAATCAGCGAGCTGTCGGCCCCGGCGGTTGAGGTGCTGCCGTAGCCGGTCGTCAGATCGCTGCGCTCCTGCGCCGTCTGGGTACTGCCGTAACCGGCTGTCAGAATGCTGTGATAGCCCGCGGTCTGGGTGCTGCCGTAGCCCGCAATCAGCGAACTGTCGTAACCCGCCGTCGAAGTGCTGCCGTAGCCGGTCGTGAGATCGCTCTGCTCCTGCGCCGTCTGGGTGCTGCCGTAACCGGCGGTCAGGATGCTGTTGTACCCGGCAGTCTGGGTGCTGCCGTAGCCCGCGATTAATGAGCTGTCGGCACCGGCGGTTGAGGTGCTGCCGTAGCCGGTCGTCAGATCGCTGCGCTCCTGCGCCGTCTGGGTACTGCCGTAACCGGCTGTCAGAATGCTGTTGTACCCGGCGGTCTGGGTGCTGCCATAGCCCGCAATTAATGAGCTGTCGGCCCCGGCGGTTGAGGTACTGCCGTAGCCCGTCGTCAGCACACTCTGCTCGCGCGCCGTCTGGGTACTGCCATAGCCCGCCGTCAGGCTGCTGTGATAGCTGGCGGTCTGGGTGCTGCCGTAGCCTGCAATGATTGAACTGTCGGCACCCGCCGTGCCGGTACTGCCATAACCCGCGGTGAGGTCACTGCCTTCTCGCGCCGTCTGGGTACTGCCATAGCCCGCCGTCAACACACTGTTGTAGCTGGCGGTCTGGGTACTGCCGTATCCCGCAATCAGCGAGCTGTCGGACCCGGCGGTTGAGGTGCTGCCGTAACCGGCGGTGAGATCGCTGCCCTCCTGCGCCGTCTGGGTACTGCCGTAACCGGCTGTCAGGATACTGTTGTACCCGGCGGTCTGGGTGCTGCCATAGCCTGCAATCAGCGAGCTGTCGGCACCTGCCGTAGAAGTACTGCCGTAGCCCGTCGTCAGCACACTCTGCTCACGCGCCGTCTGCGTACTGCCGTACCCCGCTGTCAGGCTGCTGTTATAGCTGGCTGTCTGAGTACTGCCGTAGCCTGCAATGATTGAACTGTCTGACCCCGCCGTGCCGGTACTGCCATAACCGGCGGTAAGGTCGCTGCCTTCTCGCGCCGTCTGGGTACTGCCGTAACCGGCTGTCAGGATACTGTTGTACCCGGCGGTCTGGGTGCTGCCATAACCTGCAATCAGCGAGCTGTCGGCACCTGCCGTAGAGGTGCTGCCGTAGCCCGTCGTCAGCACACTCTGCTCACGCGCCGTCTGCGTACTGCCGTATCCCGCCGTCAGGCTGCTGTTATAGCTGGCTGTCTGGGTGCTGCCGTAGCCCGCAATGATTGAACTGTCTGACCCCGCCGTGCCGGTACTGCCATAACCGGCGGTAAGGTCGCTGCCTTCTCGTGCCGTCTGGGTACTGCCGTAGCCCGCCGTCAACACACTGTTGTAGCTGGCGGTCTGGGTACTGCCATAGCCCGCGATTAATGAGCTGTCGGACCCGGCTGTAGACGTACTGCCATAACCGGTGATGAGATCGCTTTCTTTCTGCGCGGTCTGCGTACTGCCGTAACCCGCCGTCAGCGTGCTGCTGTAACCCGCAGTCTGGGTACTGCCATAGCCCGCGATCAATGAACTTTCATAACCGGCAGTCGAGGTACTGCCATAACCGGCGGTGAGATCGCTGCCCTTCTGCGCGGTCTGCGTACTGCCGTAACCCGCCGTCTGGCTGCTCTCTTCCCCGGCCGTCTGGGTACTGCCATAGCCCGCGATTAATGAGCTGTCGGACCCCGCCGTACCGGTACTGCCGTAACCGGCGGTGAGATCGCTGCCCTTCTGCGCGGTCTGCGTACTGCCGTAACCCGCCGTCAGCGAGCTGTCTTCGCCCGCCGTCTGGGTACTGCCGTAACCGGCGATCAATGAGCTGTCATCCCCCGCCGTACCGGTGCTGCCGTAACCGGCGGTGAGATCGCTGCCCTTCTGCGCGGTCTGCGTGCTGCCGTAACCCGCCGTCTGGCTGCTCTCTTCCCCGGCCGTCTGGGTACTTCCGTAGCCCGCAATCAATGAACTGTCGGACCCCGCCGTACCGGTACTGCCGTAACCGGCGGTGAGATCGCTGCCCTTCTGCGCGGTCTGGGTGCTGCCGTAACCCGCCGTCAGCGAGCTGTCTTCCCCTGCCGTCTGGGTACTGCCGTAACCGGCGATCAGCGAGCTGTCGTCCCCCGCCGTGCCGGTGCTGCCGTAACCGGCGGTGAGATCGCTGCCTTTCAGGCCGGTCTGCGTACTGCCGTAACCCGCCATCTGACTACTCTCTTCCCCGGCGGTCTGGGTGCTGCCGTAGCCTGCGACTAATGCGCTGTCTGCCCCCGCCGTACCGGTGCTGCCATAACCGGCAATTAATGTGCTGTTATCGCCCGCCGTCTCGGTACTGCCATACCCGGCGATCAGCTGACTCTGATGCGTGCCGCTGAGCGTACTGCCATAGGTTCCGATTTCAATTGTTTGCGTCGGCTGAGTGCTGCCTGATTCGATGGTTGCATCAATGTCATCGACTACGGGCAGCGATCGCTCCCCTGCCTTTATTTCTGAAGCGACATCAGGAATAACCGATCCGGCCTGCGTTTCCGTACTGGCAATATAATCAGCGTGATGGTGCAGGATAAATTGCATTGCACTGGTTTTCGTTCCGACGTGAAGAACCTCAGCACGGGGAAATTTAACCCAGCCATGGGTTTCTATCGCGATACATTCATCGACAGGGACTTCAGCGACAACCCACCGGGCATCGGCATGCAGGCTTAACGGGGAATCCGATCCTTTTCCCCAGGCCAGTCCCGTCAGCCCGTTCTCAAAGCCTTTAACAGGCTTCCAGTATTTACACTCCACGATACCACTCAAGGGCCAGATGATTCCGCCGTGATCGGCCATATTATTAGCACAGGTACGCAATATTAAAATCTTGTCATCTTTCATGTCTAAACCTTCATTTCATTAGGGCATCAAAATAGTCTTACTCCTGTAGTTAAAAAAGGACCTAATTATAATCATTTAAATATCGACCTAACTCACAAATATTAAATAAATCACAAAATATTAATAAATAATATATTACCAACACTTAATTGGCAGGAAGAGGAAAAATAAGTATTAATGGAATTAAATGCTGATCAATAATTATTTAATTGAAAAACAATGACAGAAAGAACATACCAATCAACCAGTTAAAAGACTGGTTTTTAGCGTGCAGGTAATTAATTATGATTATTAAATTCAGTGATAAACTATTTATGTCTGCGCGATAAGATCAGTTTAAAATGCGTTTATTCATCCTTCAGGAAGGATATTAACCTTGAGAATCTTTCAGGCACCATCCCGCGCTGAAAATCGGGATGGTGTAAACCGTGAATAGCCACGTTTCACTGAACGAACGGGATCAGAACTCAACGTCTTCCAGACTGAAGAATTCGGTCTGATCATTATAAGAGAAGATCTCCGCATAGCGGCCCCAGTTGATCACGCTGTCCAGGGTCTCTTTGGCGGCGCTGTCAGCCAGCGAGTCTTCCAGCTCCTGCTCAAAGCGCACGCGCGGCGCACGATGGCCCGGGCGCTCATCCAGTACGGTTTTAATCAAGGCCGCCAGCGGTACATAACGCAGCAGATGATCGGCAAACATGATTTTGCGCTGCTGCGTATCCGACTCGGCAAAAACCCGGGCGGGCGGTGTCAGAAAAATGTCCCCTTCCCGCACGTCGGCAAAGCCCAGCGACTGCAGTACCTCGGCTATCGGGAACAGCTCATCCACCTCCAGATGCAGCGAACGGGCCACATCTGGCATGTCTGCACGACCGTGATAAGGTGCGGCCGCCAGGGTTTCAATCAGGCCGGCCATCAGGTTAGTCGATACGTGAGGCAGACGTGTGCCCAGCCTGAGGCTCTTTTTCACGTTATCGCTGGTTGGTCTGGCCGTCATCTGGGTGTACACATCATCGACCAGACGACGGAACGCAGGGTCCAGGCGATTGCGGGGATGACCAAAAGGAACCTTGATTTCCGCGACCACACGTCCGGGGTTAGACGACAGCACCAGAATACGGTCGCACATAAAAACAGCTTCTTCGATGTTGTGGGTGACGATAAGCACCGACTTCATCGGCATCTGGCCTTCGTTCCACAAATCGAGTAAATCGGTACGTAACGTTTCGGCGGTTAATACGTCCAGCGCGGAGAAAGGCTCATCCATCAATAACAGGGTGGGATCGACCACCAGCGCGCGCGCAAAGCCGACACGCTGGCGCATCCCGCCGGACAGCTCGCGCGGATAGGCGTTTTCAAAACCGTCCAGACCGATCAGGTCGATGGCCGCCAGCGCGCGTTTCCTGCGTTCCGCTTTTTCCACGCCCAGCGCCTCAAGGCCAGCTTCCACGTTTTGCAGCACCGTCAACCAGGGAAACAGCGCAAAGGTCTGAAACACCATTGCGACGCCTTTGGCGGGCCCGTTGAGCGGCTTGCCCAGATACTCGACTGAACCGGAACCCGGCGTAATCAGGCCAGAAATGATGCGCAGCAGTGTCGATTTTCCTGAACCGGAGCGGCCCAGCAGAGCGACAATCTCCCCTTCCTGCAGGGTGAGATTGACGTCATCGAGGATCAGCACTTCGCCATGCGTTTTATCGTAACCGTGCTTAATGCCTTTTACCGACAGGACCGCTTTGCGCCCTTCTGGTTTTCTGTTCGACACGTCTGCGTTCAGTGTGGATGGGTTGTTTAACATCAGGTGTCCCTTAATTAGCACGGAATTTTGATTCGGCGTACACGTACAGTGGTCGCCACAGCAGACGGTTGAACAGGGTGACAAACAGCGACATCACCGCGATCCCCAGAATGATTTTGGGAAAGTCGCCGGCGGCGGTTGTTTGTGCAATATAAGCACCTAAACCGTGCGCCGTGACCTGAGTATTTCCCCACTGCACAAATTCAGACACGATGCTGGCATTCCACGCGCCTCCGGAGGCGGTAATCGCCCCTGTAATGTAGTAAGGAAAAATGCCGGGTAACATCACCTGACGCCACCATTGCCAGCCGCGGATGTGAAAGTTCGCTGCGGCCTCTTTATAGTCGTTGGGAAACGCCGTGGTCCCCGCCACGACGTTGAACAGAATGTACCACTGGGTGCCCAGCACGATGAGCGGTGACAGCCAGATGTCCGGATTAAGATGGAAATGCACAATCATAATCACGAATACGGGAAACATCAGGTTTGCCGGGAAGGCCGCGAGGAACTGGGCGACCGGCTGGATTTTCCCCGCCAGGGCAGGCCGCAGGCCGATCATGACGCCCAGCGGCACCCATACCAGCGACGAAATCAGGATCAGTATCGTTACACGTAATAAGGTAATCAGCCCCAGCGTAAAGACGTGTTTCACCTCATCGAGCGTGACGCCGAGTTGAACATAAGTGATGACCCGGTAAACCACATACAGGGTCAGTAAGATCACAAAGGCACCCCAGACAATATCACCCAACCGCGAGGCGCGTTGCGTACGGCTCTCAGCACGTACCGGTCCCCTTGCTGGCCAGCGCCACGAGATACGCGCCAGCGCTGACAGCAGCAGCCGTAATGGCGTAAAGATTTGGTGAATCAGACGCGTCCTGCGCATCAGGTCACGCACCCATGATGTGGGTGCATTGCCTGAACGCGTGTTTTCCATACGGAATTTATCCGCCCAGGCGACCAGCGGCCTGAACAGCAGCTGATCATAAGCCAGAATCACAATCACCATGGTCAGTAATACCCAGCCCACCGCGTGAATGTCTTTATGCAGAATAGCCTGCGCCAGGTAGCCACCCACGCCGGGCAAGGTAAAGGTGTTATTGCCCACAGTGATCGCTTCAGAGGCGACAATAAAGAACCAGCCGCCTGACATCGACATCATCATGTTCCAGACCAGCCCTGGCACGGCAAAAGGCGCATCCAGCTTCCAGAAACGCTGCCATCCGGTCAGATGGAAGCCGCGCGACACTTCAACCAGGTCGGCTGGCACCGTGCGTAGCGACTGATAAAAGCTAAAGGTCATATTCCAGGCCTGACTGGTGAACAGGGCAAAGATGGCCGCCAGCTCAACGCCCAGCACCTGCCCCGGAAAGAGCGCAATAAAGAAGGTGACAGTAAAGGAGATGTAGCCCAGCACCGGCACGGACTGCAGGATATCCAGAATGGGCACCAACACTTTTTCAGCGCGACGGCTTTTGGCGGCCAGCGTGCCGTAAATCAGGCTGAAGACCAGTGAAGCCAGCATCGCCACCAGCATGCGCAAGGTGGTGCGCATGGCATATTCTGGCAGATTAGAAGGATCGAGCGAGATCGCCTGCGTTTTTAAACTGTCTATCGGCATCAGCGTTTGATGAAAGCCCACCGCCACCATCGCAATCAGGCAGATAATCAGGGGAAAAGCCACGGCATCCCAGACGTTAGGCAATAACCGTCTGTTGGCCGCCAGCATGGTGAATCGGAAGTTCATGAACCCTCTCTTCTTTTCATCACGGGAGCGACTGAATTATTTCAGGTGAGGGATTATCAGGCAGGATTATTAAACGTATGCTCACCTGATGACGGGGTTTTTGTTAATTTTTTATGAAGGCAAAACCCCGATCTGATCGCTCATCCCCAAATGCATTAGTTTCCCATCAAAAACCGGCCCGGCAATATCGTCAGGACGCCTTCAAACATCCAATGCCTACTGAAGCATAGAGTAGATTTATTGCTATAAATAAAACACGCGACGGCGCTACTAACGGCGATGGCGAATTTATCATCCCCTGTCACATAAGTTTCTGGCAGGTGAGCGCCCTGCTTGTGAGATGACAATCAGGAAGAGAGTGACATAAAAGCATTAGAAAAGTTAAACAAGATGATGATTTCGTGCAGGTGGCCTAACGGAGGCGCTGAATCAGGATCAATACGGTTGATCTCAAAACGGATGCCTGGTCACTCACGCAACGTCTGTGCTTTGCGGCAGCAAGACGGCTCGGGAAGGGGAAAACATCTCACGCGCTGATGCTGAGCGATTGCAATGTAAATATTCAGATCGGGTTCGTGCCACTAAAATGGGTACAACCGTTGAAAGAAACGCGCGTTCAAGACAGGAAACCACGGAATGGGTGTTTCTTTGATTTATTGCGAAAGGCGAACCGGTAAACGGAGATTCCCTGCCCGAAATACAGGCAGGGAAACGGTTTTTAGTTATGTACTTTAACTGGCGTACATTTTGGCACGGTGACGACCGGTTCCTGGCCCAGAATGCCGGGGATCATCTGAGACTGACAGTCAAAAATACGGCCTTTATCTGTGGTTGCACGATAAGACAGCATTTGAGATCCCAGCGTATCTGGTTTTGTCGCGGACACGTTGGTTACGGTCAGCTCATCAGAAGAACTCAGACCCAGCATTTTTGCTGTCTCGGTCTGAAGGGGAGGAATGGCGTCATTAGAAGACATCGTGCTACAGCCACTCAGCGCAAGGAGAGCAAAAGCAACAAGTACCCTGTTTTTCATGATTTTATTTATCCCAAATAAATGTAAAAGGAGAGGTTAAAAAAACTCAAGCATTTGATTAATTCCTGCACGATAGTTTTAAACCTTTCCGCCACATTAAAGCAACAAATTATGTCGCTTTGGTGCTACACGTTTTGTTGATAAAACGGATATAACCTGGCTGACAGCGCATAAGTCGCGGCATGAAAAGGTTGCATTGTCATGAAATGTAAAGCAGGGTTAATCACTTGATAAGCCACAAACTTCTTACAGAGGGATGGCTGGCATGGATGGCGACATCGACACATTGATGGCTCTAATGGATCATTAAGACTATTCCTAATTAATTCGTTTCCGCTGCGCTTTACCCTTGACGCTTCATAACCCGGTCATCATCAGCAAGGAGTGAGCTAATGGCCTTATCAGAATCCTATTCAAATAACCTTCCGGATTACGGCCTTGGCCGACGGATGGGCCTGGTGTCCGCAGATGACATTGATTTCACCGCCCTGGCCAATCGTCTGGATTGCACGCGCGATTTTAGTCAGGTGGGCATCATCTATTCCGATGGCCGCGAACAATGGCTTGTTCGCCCTTCTCGCCGCTACGCTTCGCCAAACCGAAGTAGTGTGAGTCATGTGGTGATTACTAAGGTCCCAACCGTCATTCCGCAAACGGCGGCGAAGACCTTAACAGATACGTTAAGTAAGCCCTCGCTTGCAACTGAAATTACGTCGACGGCATTTTCATGCGGTGCGGCCGTTGCTACAGTTGTCTTAGCATTAGGAGCAGCGGCAGCGGTGCCCATCACGGCAGGCGCATCTGGTATTGTTGCCGGTGTTATTACAGCAGGCGGAGTAGCCACTGGCTTGCAATGCTTCGTAGGCGCAGCAAGGCTTTTTTTAATTGCAAATGATAAAGAAGAAACGTTGACATGGTTTGACTCTCAGGAATGGTATACGGCAACGATTACTGCACTTGATATTATTTCTCTTGCCGGAGCGGGTGCAGGATTAAAAAGTACCATAGAAACTTATAAGTTAATGAAAGCAACCACGTCTTCAGGAAATTTAATTAACTGGCTTAAATCACTAAGCAGGTCTGAACGCCGGCGCATTACTGAGGAAATAATACGCTCGCAAAATCCCGGCATCTCTAATGCAGGCATAAAAGCTGTAATGAAAGCGGGTATATATCCTAAGCGTTACCCTGCAGAAGCATTGCAAAAATCTTTGCAACGGGAACTTTCTTCAGCATTCGTCAACTCTTCAGCATTCGTTGGCAGTGCCCTTACCGGCACAATAAAAAACCCCCAGATTATTTCCCAATCTGGGAAATATTTGATTGGGATGATTCAATCTTTTTCTACAAATTAATTGTGTATATTATGCTGATACAACTGAAAAAAAATTTAGAACTTAGCAAAAGTACAACTAAAAGAATGGTAACAAACGATCTTGATGAGCTCGAACACATTAAAGACGATATGAAAGAATTAATGGAAAAGCCCATAGGTTTTCATACTATGGGTTTACCTTTAGTGGTGAGTTTCATTCTTACTCTGCTTAGTTTTGCAATGCCTCAGGCGTTAATTTGGGAGGCTGTATTTTCCTTTATGGGGTGGCCTGATTATGCTTTACTAGGAGGAATTATTCTCACGGGACTACCTTATTGTCTAATTATGTTTCCATCTTTATCATTGATAGCGAGAGGTAATTACACGGCGCTTAAAGTTTATATCTCTCTTATGTATTTCACCAGCGCAGTCGCACTCTTATATCTTGGTCATTCACTATGGGCGCTCATGTTTGGTGAAAACACCTCGACTTTAACTTTTCTATCATCCTGCCTGGGCGTTATCTTTATGCTTATTGCATTTAAATGCATAAATAGCCTAATGTTTTATAAAAGTAATGCCTTCTATTTGCACAATCGCATATGGCGAAAACAGCTTGAAATTCAGAGGAAAAGCACAAGCAATCTCAAAAAATAAAAAATCGCCCATTAGTTTTTATTATAAATTTAAAGACAAAGTTATAAAAAAAGCAACTTTATTTTTTTATAAACCATAATCTTTAAGTAAAAAAATGCCTTTAGTACAGGGAATGATAATGGCTGTTTAAATGCTACAATCGATTAATTTTAAGCAATATACTCTTAATGTCGAAGCACTTCTCTTTACAGGTATAAAAAATGCTACGCCAGTTAAAAAAGACATTAAACGTCAGCCTTACCATTGATAATAAAATAAAAAATGGTGATATTAATAAGTTAGAAGAAGTTAAAGAAGATATGACAGATGAGATGGACGTGCCGATTGGATGGCATACTATGGGTCTTCCACTGATAGCAAGTGTCATGCTGACATTGATAAGTTTTTCTCTTCCTCAAATCTCTCTCTGGCATGGCATTTCAAATTGGATGAACTGGTCAGAACATGCTTTTTTGACAGGAACAATAATCACAGATTTTATATATTGCATCATCATAAACCCTTTAATGATTCTGATAGCAAGAGGGCATTACTGGGCACTTAAAAGCTATGTTTACTTAGCCTTTAGCACTACCGTGTTAGTCGTGCTATTTTTTATATATACCACATTTGGCATGTTACTCGGTGCAGAGATAAAAACCACTCATTTGGTAGCCTCAATCATTGGAACCATTTTAATTGCATTGAGTTTAAGATGTCTTAACAGCATGATTTTTTATCGCATGATTGCTTACTGCTTGCACAACCGTGCCTGGCGCAAGCAAATTGAATCAGAATGCAAGCACGCGTCGTAAGCAGGAAGTTTACATTAATCAGATTAAACGATCTCAGGCCTTTTCCCAGGGCCTGATTAAAAAACCTTAGCAAACGCTGAGTACAAAAAATTATAATATTCAACCCGTAACAAGATACACACCTGTTAAATTAACCTCATCATAAATCCTTTAAGTTAAATTAAAATAAGACTGAAAGCCTCAATATTTAACACACAATATTCCGTTTTGCTGACCTGACTGAGCCCGGCATGCGTCGGGCTTTCTTCGTGCATCAATCACCGCCAGCCGGGCCATACGCCGGGCAGTTAATAACATTGTTATCCTGTGCCCGGCGACGGTTTATCCCTGCAGTTTTCTCAGGCAGCGATCCATCGCACTGACCACCCAGTCGATATCGCCCGTCTGGAAACAGAGCGGCGGTCTGATCTTCAGCACGTTGCCGTAAGGCCCGGCGACAGACGTCAGCACACATTCCTCGCGCAGCGCCTCAACCAGATCGAGCGCCAGCCTTTTGTCTGGCTGCTTAGTTTCTCTGTCCGTGACCAGCTCAAAGCCGATAAACAGGCCTGCGCCGCGCACGTCGCCTATGCAGGCATAACTATCCTGAAGCGACTGCAAGGCCGATAACAAGGCTTGCCCGGTTTTCAGGCTGTGTGCCTGAAGTGCCTCCTGCTCAATCACATCCATCACCGCATGCGCCGCCGCCATCGAAACCGGATTGCCGCCAAACGTATTGAAATACGGCAGCGAATCACTGAAGGCCGCCATAACCGGCGCTTTCGCCATCAAACCGGATACGGGAATACCGTTACCCATCGGCTTGCCGGTCGTTACCACATCAGGCACCACACCGTGGCGCGCAAATCCCCAGAATGCTTCCCCCGTGCGGGCAAAACCGGGTTGAACCTCATCGGCAATAAAAATCCCGCCGTTTTGATGAACCACTTCAATCGCCTGCTTTAAAAAGCCAGGCTCGCCGGGTAATACCCCGTCAGAAGAGAAAATCGAATCGGCCAGGAACCCCGCAAACTTGATACCGTGCGCGGCCATATCATCGATCTGTTTCTGAATTTCGTGGGCAAACCAGGCCCCCTGATCGGCGGGCTGAATGCGATAAAAATCGGGCGATGCCACCAGTCGGGTATGCGATGACAGCGGCTGACCGCTGCCCAGTGCCGGTGATACGCCGGACGTCAGCGCACTGGTACCGTGATAGGCCTCTTTCGAAACGATAATGCCCGTGCCGCCGCTCCAGGCGTGCGCCATGCGTATTGCCAGATCGTTCGCCTCGGAACCCGTACACATGTACATAGCCCGATCGATGGCCGCTGGCATCGTTGCCAGAATTCGTTCGCTATATTCCAGGATAGACTCATGCAGATAGCGCGTGTGCGTATTCAGCCGCATCATCTGCTGATGCACGGCCTCCACAACCGCCGGATGGCAGTGGCCGATGCTGGCGACGTTGTTATACATATCCAGGTACTGGTTACCCGCCTGGTCCCAGAGATACTGACCCTGTCCCCGCACCAGATGCACAGGATTACGATAAAACAGCCGATACGACTCACCCAGCACCTTACTGCGTTTATCGGTTAACTGGCGAATCGCCGGGGCCAGCGCTTCCGCGTTCTCTGCACGAAAGCTGTTGGTATCCATAATGGTTGAACGTACCGTCATCATTGCTCCTCAGGTTCAATGCAGACGCTGGCGCACATCAGTGCGCGGCAGCGCCTGTCTGCGTTAGTCGATCTCCGCCGCGACAGAGGTTTGCGCGATCGTGCCGCGCCGGGAGTGGGTGGTCAGAAAATAGAGGTAACCCACGACCATAAAGGCCAGGAACAGCGCGCCAATCTCTGGGTTAAACCACAACATCGCCGCCAGGCAGATCAGCGAGCCGCACAGGGCGATCGCGGGGATAACCGGATAACCCGGCGCGCGGTAGCTGCGTTCCAGCCCAGGGGCCGTGCGACGCAACTTAAACAGGCTCAGCATGCTCATGATGTACATCACAATCGCACCAAACACCGACATGGTGATCATGGCAGCGGTCAGGCTCATCCCCTGAAAGCTGATACCGTCAGAAAAAATGGCCAGAATCCCTACCACGCCACCGGCCAGAATCGCACGGTGCGGTGTGTTAAACCGTGACAGCTTCGCCAGAGCGGGCGGCAGATAGCCTTCACGGGCCAGCGCAAAGAACTGGCGCGAATAGCCCATGATGATGCCGTGAAAACTGGCAATCAGACCGAATAAGCCAATCCAGACCAGCATGTGCATCCAGCGTGAATCATTACCGACCAGCATTTTCATCGCCTGCGGCAGCGGATCGTTGATGCCCGATAAAGTACGCCAGTCGCCTGCACCGCCCGCAAACACCATCACGCCAATCGCTAAAACCACCAGCGTTAAAATGCCGCTGATATAGGCGCGAGGAATAGTGCGGCGCGGGTCTTTTGCCTCTTCTGCCGCCATCGCAACGCCTTCAATCGCCAGAAAGAACCAAATGGCAAAGGGAATCGCGGCAAACATGCCGGACACAGAAGCCCCTGAGAAGGTTTCTTGTCCTGCCCAGCCGTGGGCGACAAAATTCGCCAGACTAAAGCCGGGTGCCACAACGCCCATAAAGACCAGCAGCTCAATCACGGCAAGCAGCGTGACCAGTAACTCAAAGGTGGCAGCGATGCTGACGCCGACGATATTCAGCCCCATAAACACCAGATAGGCGCACACGGCGATAAGCTTTGGATTGATCTCCGGAAACTGCACATTGAGATAGGCACCGATCGCCATCGCAATAGCAGGAGGCGCAAACACAAACTCGATCAGCGTAGCGATACCGGCAATCAGCCCGCCGGTGTCACCGAACGCCCGGCGGCTGTAGGCAAACGGGCCACCTGCCTGAGGAATGGCCGTTGTCAGTTCAGTAAAGCTGAAGATAAAGCAGGTATACATGACGGCAACAAAAAATGTCGTAACCAGAAAGCCCAGGGTGCCTGCTGCGCCCCAGCCGTAGCTCCAGCCGAAATACTCACCCGATATCACCAGCCCCACGGCGATGCCCCAGAGTCGCAGGGTGCCCAGGGTGGGTTTCAGTTTCTCTTTCATCACTGCGTTCCCCGTCTGTGTTAATGGAAAATAGGCTGCACAAAAGCTGTCGGGTAGATGATGGACACAGTGAGGAGGGAAAAACTTGACCGCAGAAAACAGAACGCCGTGATTTAAGGTCAACTTGCCCCAGGCCAGGCCGCCAGGTGCCTGCCAAAGTCAATTTTCCTCTGCTTTCAGGTCAAGCGTGCAGACAGGGTTCAGCGCCATGCTGACTCCACACGCAGAAACCTGGGAGCCGGACATGAGCATTAAACAGTATGACACGCTGAGTAACGACACCATCCTTCAGCTTGCCCACCGGGCATTAATAAACTATCCCGCCTGTTCGCAGGCAGAGGTCAGGCTGCTGTGCCGCTCAGAAAACGCCACGCTTTCTGTCAGCACGCCACAGGGCCGCTATGCGTTACGGATTCACCGCGGCGATTATCACGCGAAGCAGGATATTGAAAGTGAGCTGCTCTGGCTGGACGCACTTCAGGCGGCAGACATTATGGTGCCCGTCGCTGTAGAAGATCGGCAAGGTGAACGCATTCAGATCCTGCCGCTGCCCGACGGTGGCGAACGCTATGCGGTGCTGTTCCACTGGATAGAGGGCGATATGCTGACCGACAGCGTCGATCCGGCAGCGTTTCGCCAGTTAGGTGCCATCACTGCCCGTCTGCACCAGCACAGTCGGCAATGGCAAAAGCCGCAGGGATTTCGCCGCATTATCTGGGATCACCATACGATGGTTTCTCCGTCCGGCCATTGGGGAGACTGGCGTGACGTAGCAGGCTTACCCGCCGCCGAGCACGCGGTAGTGGAAGAAACACTGGAACATGTGCGCCGCCAGATGATGGACTTTGGCCAGTCACCCGCGCGCTATGGGCTGATTCATGCCGACCTGCGTCTGACAAACCTGCTGGTAGATAAAGGTGAAACCCGGGTGATCGATTTTGATGATTGCGGCATGGGCTGGTACTTACACGACCTTGCCGCCGCGATCAGTTTTGTTGAACATCATCCGAGCGCGCCGCAGTGGGTAGAAAACTGGTTAAAGGGATATGAACAGGTCGCGCATATCAGCGATCAGGAACTGGCGATGATCCCGGCCATGCTGATCCAGCGGCGCATCCAGCTTACCGCCTGGGTGGCTTCCCACCGTGAAACCGAGATGGCGCGCAGCCTGGGTCACCAATGGGCCAGCCACACCGTGCGGCTGTGTCATCGGTATCTTGAGGGCGCTGCGCTGCCGATTGGCGTTTAACGCACCGCCGCAGTGCCTGATTGCGGTGCAAAAATAAAAGCGCACCGGGTAAGCGGTTGTTATCACGGATATTCCAGCTGGTATGTTTTTTGCAGAATAACAAGACGTTCACTTTTTGCGGAAAACAAGATGACCATCAGAGTTCCAGAAGCCGCTTTAACGGCCATCTCCGGTGCAGGCAGTGGCCATCGCGGTGTGTTATCCGCCGCCGCAACGGGCTTAGGCGAATTTATCAATGCACAGGGCGGCGATGTCGATCGCATTTTCGGGATCAGCGGGATCGATCCCGATACGCTCGCCTGCCCCACGCTGAGTCTGGATTTGGTCAGCTACTGCCGGGTGCTGGAGGAAGCCGCAAGCCAGGCTGGCGTGGACAACTTTGGTCTGCAGTACGGTCACCAGTTCCGGCCACAGTCCCTGGGGCTGATTGGCTATATCGGATTGTGTTCCGCCACGCTGGAACAGGCCCTGCATAATGTGGTGAATGCTTTTCCCTTTCACCAACACAACACCTGCATCCGGCTGACAGAACGCAGCGACTGCTGGCAACTGGACTATCAGGTACGCCATGGTGTGATCCTGATGCGCCGACAGGACGCCGAGCTGACACTGGGCATGTTCCTCAACCTGATCCGCCATGCCGCCGGTCGCCACTGGGCACCGCGCGAAGTGCATTTTGAGCATCCGCGTCCGGAGCACTGGCATGAACACTGCAAAGTGTTTGATGCACCGGTTTACTTCGATCAACCCTTTAACTCGATGATCATCGCGAAAGCGGATCTGAACCGAAAAATGCCGGATCATGATCCTATGCTGCTACTGGTCATGCAGGATGCCATCCGCCGGCTTAGCCCGCCCGTCGTCCGTCAGGACACCGTGAATCAGACCCGAACCGACATCCACCTTCAGTTGCTGAACGGAGAGCCGTCGTTAGAAATCATTGCGGAAAAACAGGGCTTATCCGCCTGGTCGTTGCAGCGGCGCTTGCGCGATGAGCGCACCTGCTTTTCAGCACTGGTCGACAGCGTTCGCAAAGAGATGGCTACCCATTATCTGAAACAGCATCATCTTTCTGTTTCCGAGATGGCGCTGCTGCTGGGTTACTCTGAAGTGAGCGCCTTTTCGCGCGCCTTCCGCCGCTGGTTCGGTTGCAGCCCGCGCGATTGCCGTAAATCACAAGAGGGGCTGTTCTTGTAGTCATTAAATGAGGGCGGTGCGTGGCAGCACAGACGCTTTCCCTGCCCGGGCGACCACCGGCGCAGATGCGCCAGAAAAGGGTAAAATCTCCGCGCTGCTTTTTATCAATGGCAAAATGAAAAGCGCACCGACCAGCGCGTGTCCGATCGGTGCCCGATGCTGCCTTTCTGAATTAAGCGGTTTGCCAGCGTCCGTACACCGTCGGCGCCATCATAACCGCCTTGTCATACCGCACACCGGCTATTCGGTAAACCGGTCAGCGCGCCAGAGACTGACACAACGTTATGTTCTGCTTTGCTGACGTGCAAAGACGTCACTGTGCCTCTCATTATCAGGCGGTGAGTCTTACTTCGGCTCATCAATAATCAGCAGCAACACCAGACCAATCACCGCGCAGATACCGAAATACGTAAACACTGAACTAAATTGCCCGGTTTTATCCAGTAAATAACCCGCTGCCATAGGTGATACAAAGCCGCCCAGATTACCGCCGCTGTTCACCAGTGAAATGGCGATAGGATAGTTTTTCCGGTCTACAACGCCCATTGGATAAGCGGTAAATGAAGGCCAGCCAATGTTGAGTAACAGCCCCACCATAAACAAGGCTCCCGCGACCATAGCGGTACTCTGCGGCACGTGAATCATCACCACCATCATAAGAATGGTCGCCAGTGCAGTGAAAATCATCGTGGGCTTACGACGTCGGCCAAAAATGTTGTCAGAGATCCAGCCACCAAAAATAGAGCCAATAAATCCGCCGATGAACGGCATGGCCGCGACGAAGCCCATTTTGACAAATGAGAAGCCTTTCTCATTCACCAGATAAGAGGGAATCCAGGTCAAAATACCGTACATGATACTGACCATCATAAAATAGGCGATGGTGTTTCCCCAGACATTGCGCGACCGGAAAATCCTGGCGGCGGAATCAAGCGGCTTGATTTCCCTTACCCTGATGATTTTATCCAGCGTTGCAAACCGGCTATGTTGCACAATATTCTCAATAGTGACCTCATCACCGGACTCTGTTTCAGACGCACGGATATATTTCAGCTCACTGGGAGAAACAAATTTACTCTCTTCCGGCCTGGATTTGACCAGGAAATACCATATGACGGCCAGTAATAGCCCGGGAATGGCAAACAGGAAAAACACCCAACGCCAGCCAAAGGTTAAAGAGATCCACACCACTAAAGGCGGTACAAGGATAGGCGCAAACATGGTGGATGCGATGTAGATCCCTGTTGCAGTCGCCTTTTCTTTTGGTGGAAACCAGTTGTTAATGGTTGATGTTAACCCGACCGGCGTTGGGGATTCGGTAACCCCCAGACCGAGCCGTAACCATTTGATAGAAAGCGCCGAAGACGCTGTACCGATTAACCAGGTAAAGGCCGAGAAACCGAGGATGGAAAGCGTGACAATCCCACGCACACCGCGTTTAGCCAGCAGGAAACCGGCGGGAATCTGGCAAATGGCATAACCCAGGAAGAACATACTCGCAATTTGACCTGCTTCGAAATTGGTCATATTAAATTCTTCAGTAATAAAGGGTAATACCGAACCTATATTTGAACGATCTGCATAATTCACGGCATAAACAGCAAAGATTAATGCCAGCACCACCCAGCGAAAATTCGTGGCGGGTTTTACCTGTGACAGAGAAGAGGTTTTCATAATTTTCCCTTTTGCAAAAGAAAAAATAAAGAGACGTTATAAATAACGATTCCTGTTTGGTTATTATTTTTAAAAAAATTACAGTGTGTTTTTATTGCTCGCTAATGAATGCATGGTTGATTTAAGTATCGGGTAAAGTGAATCGTAAATACGGTAATGGTTGTGATAAAGGTCGATCAGTTTTTTATCATTACTGGGTTTAAAACTGGCTTCTTCCGTTTTTAATATCGGCAAGTCGGGATCGTTAATGCCGCAAAAAAAGCCGGCCCCGGTTGCGCCTGTCATTGCCGCACCAAATGCTGCTGCATCACTGGTTTGGGCAAGGTTATATTCAATATGGAGGATATCTGCCTTTATCTGCGTCCATAACGCATTACGAGAACCGCCCCCTACACTTAAAATTTCATCAAGCCTGACGCCCCACTTTTCATAAGCGATTTCCAGGATCTGTTTCATGCCATAAGCGGTTCCCTCCATTGCTGCGCGGATTAAATCGTTTCGTTTGTGCGACAGTCTTAACCCCACCCAGGCGCCAGAAGCCCGCGTGTCCCATAAAGGGCTGCGCTCGCCCGCCAGGTAAGGAAGATAAATCAACCCGTTAGCGCCAGGCGCAGACATCGCAGCCAGTTTTTCCAGTTCGCCGATATCCTGCATTTCTGGCCACAAGGCCTGATTGAGCCAGCCAAAGGTGCCGCCGGTGGTGGACATTGCGCCATGGGCCAGCCACTGATTAGGCACAACGTGGTAACGATTCATGAAACGGCTGTCGAAGTTCGGCGTTTCAAGGCAAAACGTGATGACGCCCGAGGTGCCGGTCGACTCAAAGGCCGTCCCGCCATCGATAAGCCCTACAGAAAAGGCCGCCGCCGCGGTATCAGCAGAACCAAGAATAACAGGCACGCCTTCCATTAAGCCGGTTCTGTGACTGACGGCTGCAGTGATATGCCCCACGACTGACGTGCACTGGTAGATTGGCGGCAGGATGTTATGGTCAAACTTCCAAAACCTGAGAAGATCGCTCGACCATTTTGGTGCAGAAGACAACACCACCGCGCCAGAATAGGCCGCCTGCGTGGGATCGATACCCGTTTTCTTCGCACCGAGTTGCAGCGCAAGATAGCCGTTTAACAGCACGACGTTGTGGACTTTTTTCATTAACTCCGGCTGCTCTTTCTGCAACCAGCCCAGCGTCCCCACCCAACAGGCAGACGGTCCGGGGCTGTTATGCGTTAATGAACGGACATACTCTTTCTTGTCTCCCAGCGTTTGGTTAATAAACGCCTCTGAACGCCCATCCAGATAAGTGATCGCGTTACATACGGGCTTACCTTGTTTATCCAGCAAGACTAGTGTTGGACAAGCGACGGAGAAGCCAATCGAGACAATATGCTTTACTTGCGCCGTTACCTCTCTAATCGCGTCTTCAACCTGTAACCCGTATTCCTCAACGGCTATTTCATGGCTCAAGGCGGTTTTCGATATAATGGTGACATCACGTGCGGCCTTAGCCAGCAACTCTCCGTGAAAATTAAAAGCGCAAACTTTAACGCCACTGCTTCCCGCATCAATACCAAGAAAGGCTTTTTCCATCGCTATGACCTCCATTGGCTGACGTTAATCGTTATGAATAATGATCTTCACCGCATCGCCATTTTGCGCATGGCGGAGCGCTTCGTTTATTTCCGATAAGCTAAAACGGTGCGTAATTAAGGCTTCGACGTTTATTTGCCCCGATGAAATAAGCGCAAGGGCCTTTTCATAGCCTTCGCGGCTGAGCGCACTGGCACCGGTAATCACCAGTTCGTTGTAGTGGATCAGATTGACATCAATATCGGCCGTATCATCTTTTGAGAAACCGGCAAACAGATTGGCTCGACCGCCTTTTCTCAGTAATGCCAGCGACGGATTAACCAGCGCGGGAATGCCGATAGCCATGATCACCACATCTGCCCCCAGCCCGGCCGTCTCAGACAGTACAATGGCCTTCAGGTCCTGCTGACTGGCGTCAACGGCCTGGGTGGCCCCGCATTGCAGGGCGACCTGACGTCTTTTTTCATTGAGATCGCTGACGATGATTTTCGATGCGCCTGACAGCTTCGCCAGCGCGACGTGCATCAGCCCTATTGGGCCTGCGCCCATAATGACCACCACATCACCCAGATGGATACCCACGTTTTTCTGCCCGTTAATACAGCAGGCTAAAGGCTCTGCCAGCGCGGCGGCATCATAAGAGACGGTGTCGGGTAGTTTGAAAACATTGCCGGCCTCAAGGGCAATGGCCGGTATTTTGACGTACTCAGCGAAAGCCCCATCAAACTCGTAACCTATAGCCTGACGGTGCTGACAGACGTTTTCTTTTCCACTGCGACAATACAGACAGGAACGGCAAGGAATAACAGGATCAACAGCAATGCGATCCGAGAGCGCAAAGTGAGTGACATCCTGCCCGACATCAACCACTTCACCGGCAAACTCATGACCGATAACCGAAGGAAAACGTACCCCTTTTGTTTTTCTGCCGGTTATGATGCGGCTGTCTGTACCGCAGATAGCCGCTGATTTAACACGCATGACCAACTCACCTTGCGCCGCTTTAGGTGCATCAACGTGAATCACTTCAAGTTTATTGGCCTCGAATAGCACTGCTGCTTTCATACTGATTTCCTCATTTATGCTGTCGCGGACTTAGTTGCCGCCGGCTTGTTTGTAAACCGCGATCGCCTCGTCTACGCTGCAATCGTCATTAATCATGGCGTCCAGTGCGCGAACGACGGCGGTGGGGTTGTCGTGCTGCCAGACAAAGCGGCCATAGGTGACACCGCCCACGCCGATATCCAGTGCTTTCCGGGTGTTGGTCAAAAAGCTCACCAGATCTTTACCCATGTCCCCACCGGCCAACGCCACCATTGCCGGACAGCACGCCACGACCTCTTTAAAGGTGTCAGCAGAACCGGACCACAGGGTTTTAATGATATCCACCCCCAGTTCAGCACCGGCGCGGACGCAGTAGGCCAGATTTTTGGCATCGAAGGGGTTGTCTACCATTGGCCCTTTGGGATAGATGTGTGCGACAACCGGCAGCCCTGCCGAGCCTGCTGCTTTGGTGATCTGCCCCAGAAAGGTCAGTTGCTTCGCCTGTTCCGGCCCACCCAGAATGCAACCCACCGAGATGGCGTCTGCCCCAAAGCGAATCGCTTCGTCTACATCCGCAACGGGCGTATCAAACGCCTCGTGATAAGGAATGGAGTAACTGGTGGCTTTCATGATGATGGAGACATCGGAATCGGCATAAGGCGCAAAGGATTTTTCAATGATGCCTTTGTGCATCGTAATGGCATCGGGTTTACCGGCGACAACCTTGCCCATGACCTCGTTTATCGGGCCAATGCCGGGTAAAACCCCGCGTGTAATAGGATGGTCCATGGTGATGGCCAGCAGACGTCCTGATTTTTTATTTAGCAGTCGTTTTAAGCGGATTTCTTTTCCCAAAAACATAATTATTCTCCTGGTGTTTTATGTACTACGGGTTAACGATATTTATTGGTTTGCCACTCAGCCAGGCATTAATATTGTCGATGAGTTTGTCGGCTAATAACTGAATCGCTTCCTGGCTGGCCCATGAAATATGTGGCGTTAAGATAAAATTCGGAAGTTGCGTGAGTTTCATGATCGGCGCGTCATTATCTGGCGGCTCATGTTTTGCCACATCAAAAGCGGCCCCGGCAATACGCCGCGTCATTAATGCACGATATAAATCCTCTTCATTGACGATGCCACCGCGTGCCGTATTAATAAGCAGGACCTCTGGCTTCATGAGTGCAAACTCATTTTCGGTAATCATATTTTCCGTTGAGGGTAATAACGGACAATGAAGTGATAAGACGTCGCTGGTTTTCAACACTTCGTCAAAATCGGTATAAAGCGGCCCCATATTACTGACCCCTTTATACGCAGCAAAAAGCACCTTCATTCCCAGACTTTTCGCTATTTCAGCCACTCGCTTACCGAGTACGCCATCGCCAATAATGCCCAGTGTCGAACCGGCCAGATTTTTAATGCTGTAGTCGAAAAAACAGAACTGGCCTGCCTGCTGCCAGCGTCCTTTCTGCACGGCCTGATGATAGGCCGTAATGCTGCGGCGCAGGGCGAACAGCAAGGCAAAGGTGTGCTCAGGTACGGTATCCACCGCATAATCCCGAATATTCGCGACGGGGATATTTCTGGCTTTGCAGGCGTCGATATCAATCGCATCAAAACCTGTGGCAGCCACCGCAATAAATTTAAGATCCGGTGCCTGAGCGATCAGCTCTGACGTTAACTTGACTTTATTAGTAATGACCACATCCGCCTTTGCAATGCGTTCAGCGCATTGCTCCGGTGAGGTTCGTGCGTGCAAGATTAAATTATGCGCGCCATGAATCGTTTTTAACTTCACACTCCCGGGAAAGGTAGCGTAATCAAGAAAAACGATATTTTTATTGTCCATTGCATGAGCATCCTTTGAATGTCTTGATATTCAGCCATTATCCACACAGACATTCATCAGGCTATATGCAAAAAAACATAATAGTGCGCAATAATTATCATACTTCCTGTGTAATTAAACAAATCGCTGCGAGACTTCTCGCATAAACTTCGTTTTAATTAATTAAACCCGTAATAAAAAAAGAGGATCATTCGGTAAGGTTCGCTCGAATTTATCCTTTCTGTTTTTACCCGCCCTTCCCTTTTATTTAGCTGAACACGTTAATGGAATAGCCTGTTGGCCTCCGGTTGGCGGCTGCAATATTGCGTCAGCAAAGCGGGGGGCAGGAAAGCGGTATGAAAAGTCGGTAAAAAGGGGTGAGGACAGAGAGGGAACGTCACCCTACTTTGGCAGGGCCGGGATGCATCGAGAGAGGCTATCAGCGTGCGGGCGGCCCGGGTAGTGAAGCGTGGGATTGCGCTGGATGTGGCTGAAGCGGCCGTTTCTGGTTAACGGCTAAACGCGCTGTTCAGCCCAATGCCTCAAAATTGATGGCGTCAAACAGGTACCCCTGGAATGCCGCGGCATAGGGTTTAGCAAACTGAAAGTAAGTTTCCTGTTCAACGCCTTCTACAATAATAAACTGACAATAGTCTTTAATTTGCATCAGGGTATCTTTCCAGAGCGGGCTGTTATGGTGCTTCCAGAAAAAAAACTTATCGATTTTAACGGCCTCATATAATCCCTTTTGCAAACAGGGGAAATGGGAAGAGGCACTGCCAAAATCATCCAGCCATAAGGTGTAATGATTATATAACTTTCGCAGTAAGGGATTATTCAGCCCCTCCGCCAGATTGGGGAAGTCTTCTGATACTTCAATGCGCAGAAAAGAATGCGCTGTGGCGAGTTCGTAAATATCCCGTTCTTCCAGCAGCGCAAAAGCCATCTCTACATCGACATTTACAGAACACAGCAACTGGTGACTTTCAAAGAAATGTCTTTTTTTATCAATCAAGAACAACTGGTCTCTTAAGAGACTTATTTTCTGTTCTTTATGCATGTTATTTATATGGAAAAAAGGCGTCCCTGGTGCGGCAAATCGGGTTAAGACTTCAACGGCAATACGTTCAGATTTCAGGTTTACAATAGGCTCAGCAATGAACCGCCAGGCACGGTTGTTATTATCAAGATTCTGGATTTCCATTCCCATGCTCTGATTAACGGCATTAAAGTAGATCGATTATTGATCGTCGCCAGCTATCAATCAAATGAATTTTAACGGATTGGTCTATGATTAAACCTATCAAACTTTAAAAATCGATCGTTAAACCCTTGTTATTTAATGAAGACTCGAAAACTGAAAAACTCCAGTTACGTCTGGATCGTATTGGGGTCAGGTTATGCAGGCTCAGCCAGGATACCTTTATTAATTCCTTTCAGAGTACAAGGGAAAGGGGTAATACGGCTCAGGCCGCCGGTCATCGCCGCATTAAGTCCAGCGTAAAACAGATGAAACTGGCAGGCCGATGACGCCAGGATGCCAGCGAAATGACAAAACAAGATTAAAAACGGTATTTGTAGAAAAGAGACACCCCATGACGTTTTACGCCTTGAAACGCCGTTATTCAGGCGATACTGTTTGACCACCTGACATCGTCATTTTCATTCAGAGCTGCCATGCGCCTCTCATTTTCTAAACTTGAACCTCATCATCTTAAAGAAATATATGAAATACGCTTTTCCGTAACGGAAAATCGCCTGCACGCGCATCAAATCCACTATTTACAGCGCGAACAAGCGCTCGACGATATTCGTCAGGGCGGCAGCTGGATTTGCCAGGTGGACGGTGAGTATGCCGGTTACGGATTAGGGATCAATGCGCCCGAACCGCTTATTGGCGGGCTGTTTGTTAAACCTGAATATCAAAAACAGGGCATCGGGACACAATTGTTGAACACTATCACACAGTGGTTTATCGATCAGGGCGCGGAGGCCATCGTACTGACCACCGATCCCGGCTCGAACGCGGAAGGGTTTTATCAGGCAAATGGTTGGGTCGCAGAAGGCAGTGATGCGTTTGGGCAGCGGGTGATGCGTAAGCGCTTACCCCGTGACTGACATGACGCCATCCGCCGCCAACGAAACCGCAGCGTTCCCGCCGCGTTGGGGAGAATGCGCACAGGATGTCCTGCTCATCCTGTGCGCGGTCCGCGTTGAAGCCGGGATTAGTGCGACTGGGGTTTAAACAGCTGCTGCACAAACTCCACATACGCCGGTCGCCAGACATCCATCTCATGCCCTAAGCCCGGATACTGGGTGTAATGGAAGGTTACGCCCTGCTTTTCAAGCTCGGTTTTGAGTCCGGCAATGTCTTTGCCTGTCACGATATCTTTATCGCCCACCACCAGCGTAAAGTTTTTCAGCTGTTTATTCACGGTCTGCGGCTGGCTCAGCTGACGCGTCACGACCTCATTAGGCACGGTACTGGTGGTCACGCCGCTAAAACTGGCCAGCCAGCCAAAGTCGCTCAGGTGCGTCATGCCTGACACCAGCGCCTGATAGCCGCCCTGGGACAGCCCGGCAATCGCCCGGTCAGCCGGTTTGCGACTCACGGTAAAGCGTTTTTCCACCAGCGGGATAATGTCCTGCATTAACTCTTTATCCGCAGCAGCGGCATTGAGGGGATAAAAGTCTTTGCGACGATCCGCAGGCGGGAAGTTTTCAGGAATAGCCTGCACGATGTCGGTTTCGGTATCGGGCACCACCACCAGCATCGGCTTGATTTTGCCCTCTGCCAGCAGGTTGTCCATGATCTGCGGCAGGCGCAGTTGCGAAATGGCGGACAGCCCGGTATCGCCAAAACCGTGATAGAAGTAGAGCACCGGCAGCGGTTTATCATCGGCCTTGTAACCCGGCGGCGCCCAGACAAACACCTGACGTTCCGACTTCAGGGCGGTGGAATGATAGGTCAGGGTCAGCACATCGCCGTGCGGCACGTTGCGCTCATCCAGAATACTGCCCGGCACCAGAATCATACTGGTGTTCACCTGGCGCTGCGGTTTAGGGAAACGGCTGCCGGTATCCGGCGTGCGGAAACCGTCTACGTCGAAATAGTATTCATACAAGTTGGGCTTCATCGGCGCGCTGGTCCACGACCAGATGCCGGCACTGTCCTTTTTCATGTCATGCGATTGCTGGCTCAGCGGCGTGGCGCCGGTCACCACGGCAACCTGCTTCGCGGCAGGCGCAAAGAGACGGAAGGTAATGGAGTGATCCGGATTGAGCGCCGTAATGTAGCGGCTCACCGGGATACTTGTATCCGGGGTTTGCGGTATAGGTGCGGCAATCAGTACTGGGACATATCCCGTCAGCAGGCTTCCTGCCAGGAATGCAAAACAGGCTAAGTTTTTTTTCATCGTGGGTTCCGTTTTGTGTATGGCGAGGTAGTTATTACATCTTTCTGTCCCGGAAGAGAGAAAATGGATTCGCAAAAAATGCAGGGTGTGATGCGGTTCAAAAAATTCCGCCACGCTCTGGCATGCAAAACCCGCCCTTTTTTCTGCAACCATCGTGCAACGACTCGCATTTTCTCACCCGCCAGCCTCGCATTAGGGTTATCGTCGCAGCATTAACACCTTCCCCTTTATAAGGACTGAGTATCGATGCGTAAACTTCCCTTTCTGCTGGTCACCCTGGGCCTTTTGATGTCGGTCGCCTCTCAGGCACAGGCCGAAGGCTGCCTGAAAGGCGCGCTGGTGGGCGGCGTGGCGGGCCATCTTAAACATCATGCGGTTGCCGGTGCCATGGCGGGCTGCGCGGCGGGGCATTACCTGGCGAAAAAGCATAAAGAAGAAGACAGTAAGCAAAGTCACTAGCGGTTCAGTTGGGGTTGCCAGTGGGCCGCCCCGCTAAAGGTCAGGCTTCGGCGTGGCAATGAAATCCACGCCTGCCTTTCCCGTCCTGCTTTCCTCCCCCCTGCCCGCCAATAGCCTTTGATCGACATTGCTTTCAACTCGCGTTAATGTGCCAAATCGTGTTTGAAAAGCCGCGAAGCGTGCCGCCCTGTCTGGCTGACGCTGAGGTAAATCAGGACAAAGGGATGAATGCTGATAAAATCAATCGGGCTATAGGCGCATTAGTTGGGTTGGCGCTGGGCGATGCGTTAGGTACCACCCTTGAATTTCAGCCCAGACCGGCAAAACCGGTGGTAACCGACCTGGTTGGCGGTGGCCCCTTTATGCTTGAACCCGGTCAATGGACGGATGACACGTCTATGATGCTGTGTCTGGCTGACAGCCTGATCGAACGGGCCGAAAATGTACCTGCCGATCAAATGCGACGCTATATCAACTGGCGCGATTATGGTTATAACTCCTGCACCGGAACCTGTTTCGATATTGGCACGACCGTCGCCCTCGCGTTAAAAAAATTCAGCGCGGAAGGCATTGCGCTGGCGGGCAGCACCGACCCCAGAAGTGCGGGCAACGGCAGCCTGATGCGCACCGCGCCTGTGGCATTATTCATGCATCACGCCCCTCTCACTGCGGTCTTTGAAGCGACGAAACTGGCCAGTGCCACCACTCATGCAGAACAGCGATGTATTGAGGCCTGCCAGTACATCACGGGCCTGATCCACATGCTGCTCAACAGCGATAACACGCCGACCAAAGCAAGGCTATTCAACGCGTTTCATTCTGCGCAGTACGCATGGATAAAAACACTGCATCCGGACTCCTTAGCCATTATTCAAGGTCGCTACCGTCTTAAATCCCGTGATGAAATCAGCAGTTCTGGCTATGTGATTCACTCACTGGAAGCCGCTCTCTGGTGTTTCTGGCACAGCGAGACATTTGAGGAAGGGGCGTTACTGGCGGCAAATCTTGGCGATGACGCGGACAGTGTCGCCGCTATTTATGGTCAGCTTGCGGGTGCGTATTACGGTTACCATGCCCTGCCAAAATCCTGGCTTTCACGGCTGGCCTGGCACGATGACATCGTGCAACGGGCTAATCTCCTGGTTATCAGACAAGACAATACCGTACTAAAACGCTTCATCGCTGACTGCCAGGACGATATTGAAAACAACATGCCGCTATCCGCCGAAAAAAATCAACTTATGCTGACGGGTTTTGGCTGGAACCAGTGGATAACCCACAATATGTCGCTGAGAGAAAAAGAAAGGATTTCGCACGCGTCTGTCGCTGAGTGCCTGAGTCTGGTGACCGTTTATACTCGCGGCGATCGCTATATTGAGGGATTGCTCCATACATCCGCATCGGATGGGACGCTCGACGCCATTATTAACAGGCTGGCGATATTGATTCAGGATGAATAACGCCAGCCAGGCTACTGACGCTCAAACGGCAAAAGGAGACAGGCGGATGACGGGACCTTATGAACAGGGACACTGGACCGCGCATGGTTTAAAACCCAATTATCGTCATCTAAAACAAGGAGAACGGTACATCGTATCCCGCCCTTTTACGGATTATGACGGCGTCACCCACCCCACAGGCGAGCAATGGCGTTTTCTCGGATACAATTATGTGCCTTATCACGACGGCCTTTCGTTGTTTGTGAGTGTTGATGACCAACACGAATGGCAAATTCGCTTTTGTCTTATTCCAGAAGAGCAGCAAGGCGTGATCGACACACTTGATCGTTACCTTGCCAAAGTGGACTGACGCGCCTTCAAAACACAACAGTGCGTTATAGCGTTCTGGCAACAGACGGAATATGCCCTTTGACGCCTTGCTTCTGCTTAAGGCAACGCGGCTTATTTTTCACAGGCACCGCCCCTCTCGTTAAGTCAAAACCCTGTCAGATGACCTGGCGTTGAGTAGAGCGTGATCACTGCTCGCCGTCTTTGCCAAAGCGACCGCTCAGTTCCCCTGTATTTGTATCGCTGCAACCGTCAACGCAAACGGCTTCGGCGTGCACACCGCCAGACTCAGGCCGCCCACCTGCAGTGCACCGCCTGATGCCATGATAAACGGCCGCAATGTTGTTATATTTTCTCTTTTAGTTCAACAGAATTTAATTAAACCGATTTATTGACGGAAAGAGGAAAAACGATAATTACGCGCCGGGCAAAGAGGTTAACCCGAATAGAAAAAACGATGACAGACGGAGAAAACGCCCCCGTCTGGATGAATCATTTTCTTTAAGGGCAATCGATGCGCCGATCATCCTGAACCGGCGTTATCTGCACCCTGCTCTGCCGATTACCGCGTTAAACGGTTTCGTACTGGTACATCTCACGTCAGCCCTCGTTAACAGTAGGTAAACTCTGTCAGCGATAACCGTCAGCGTGGGCTGCCACCTGGTGCAACCCTGGCTGGCCGCCAGGGTTGGGCTTGTTAGCTTGCCTGCAGCGGCTTACGCACAAACAGGCCATAGCTCAGCGCGCCCAGCATCAGCAGCGCGGCACCGAGCAGAAACACATTGGTGAATTTCCCCGTGGTATCCAGAATAATGCCGGTCACGATGGGCGCCATCGCCGCCCCCAGGAAGCCGCCAAAGTTCTGAATCGCCCCCAGCGAGGCAACCTGTGACTTCGGCGCAATATCGCTGGCCAGCGTCCAGAGCGCGCCCTGCGGCATTTGCGAGAAAAAGTAGCCGAGGGACAGCAAACTAATTGCCAGCGGCGTACTGTCGACGAACGGAATCGGTGCCACGAAGCAGGCGGCCAGAGCAGCCCCTGAAACGACAGGGACTTTGCGCGCGGTGATGGCTTTGACGCCCCGACGCACCAGATTGTCCGAGAGCATGCCGCCAACCAGCACGCCCAGAATACCGGCCAGAAACGGAATAGAGGCAATCCAGCCCGTGGCTTTCAGGCTGAAGCCCAGCGATTTTTCCAGATAGCCCGGCAGCCAGGTCAGATAAACCCAAATCGTGAACATAATAGAGAAATTGCCGATCACCATAAACCAGGTGGTGCTGTGTCGGAACAGCGACCGCCAGCGAACCGCGGTTTTCTCTTGCGGTGTGGCCGCGCTGTATTGTCCGGCATGCAGCAGCGCATCCTCACGGGCATCGGGATCGCGATAGAATTTCCACCACGCCAGCAGCAGGGGAAGCCCCATCACACCGATCGCAACGAACATGCCGCGCCAGCCCAACGTCAGTAACAGCACGGTGAGGATGGGCGGCGCAATGGCGTTGGCAATTTGTGAACCCGTATTGATAATCGCGGTGGGCAACCCGCGTTCACTGTCACCAAACCAGCGGTGGGTGATTTTTATCCCCGAGGTAAAGAACGGGGATTCAGACACGCCCAGCAGCATACGCAGACCATAGAAATAGCTGTAGCTGTTGGCAAACGCCGTCAGCACGGTAAAACCCGACCACAGCCCCAGCGCCCAGGAGAACATCTTTTTGGGGCCGAGTTTGTCCACCAGCCAGCCCGCAGGCAGGTTCGCCAGTGCATAGGGCCAGAGAAACGCCGACAACAGTAAGCCCATTTCGGTCTGGGAAAAGCCAAATTCCGCCGCAATGGTGGTGTTGGCAATGCTGAGGTTGGCGCGGTCCAGGTAATTCACTATCGCCGCCAGCAGTAACAGCGTAACGATGCCCCAGCGCAGTCCCCCTTTCAGCGTGCCCTGCTCGCTTACCGTCGTCTCTGACATCGGTGCAGAAGGCTTCATGGCAACGCCTGCACGGCAAACAGATCGAGATGAATTTTAATCACCGCCTTGCGGACAGGCTGGGCCAGCGGAGACGCGCAGCCAGGGCGATGAATATCGTGGGGAAAGAACAGCGCAAACTGCCCTGGCGTCAGCGCGATGCTGTATTCATCCGTGATGTCCTGATAAAACACGACATCGTTTTCAATCCGACGGTCTTCCGCTATCACATGCTGCGGCTGGGCACGCGTCACGCCGATCGTTTCACGTCCGGCCAGCAGGTACTGGATATCGACATAGCGAAAATGGGATTCGGCCCGGCGGGCGCTGGCAGGCTCGGTCTCCATTTCCTGCAGCAGGCAGAACATTTGGTTGTCAGGCAGCAAATCGTATTTTCCCGTTTCCATCTGGCTGAAATCGTTGGCCGCAATCCAGCGAATCGCCTGGTCAACGATGGGATGAAACGCATGGCGCTCGCGCGCCCAGTCAAGTTGATCGCATACAATCATGGTGTTTTCCCCTGTGGTAAACCGATGCATAAGCAGCGTAAAGCGATTTTTATGAAAGGCGTGACTGCCACAGCGCACTGCCCTCGCGAATCTGGTCAAGCAATACGCTCAGTCCCCAGCATTTCTCCAGCACGTTGTCCCGGTTGACGCGGCAGTGCTCGCTGGTAAAGGTGCCCAGGCGCTGATGATAAATTTTGGCGTTTTTGGGATAGCCCAGGGTTTCGGTGACGGCGCTCAGCGACAGGAACAGCGACAGCTCATGGGCTTTTTCAGGCTGCTGTGCGCTCTGGTGATAAAGCCAGACATACAGGTTTGGATGAAAGTTAGTGAACACGCCGCTGAAACCGCGCGAACCGGCCTGGATAGCGGGCCACGCAATGGCCGCGTTGGCGTTGATTACCGCCAATGGCGTGCCTTCGGCCAGCCTGACGCGACGCTGTACCGTGGGCAGATCGCAGCTCACGTCTTTCAGCACCACAAAGCGATTGCTGTTGGCGCAGAAGCTGAACTCTTCATCGCTGAGCAGGCGACGATACGGTGCCGGGCACTCGTAGAGTCCTAACGGAAGATCGGTCGGTAGCGCCGCCAGGAGATGATTGAGGTGAGCATAAAACGTCTCACTTCCCTGATGCTGCGGATCAAGGTGATTGGTGACCAGCACCAGGGCATCAATGCCCGTTCCGGCCATCGCCTGCAGCTCCTGAGTCTGTTCAGTTAACCCATCGCTGATGTGGCCGGAGGCAATCACCGGCACGCGGCCCTGCACTTTCTCCACCACAAAACGCGCCAGCGCAACGCGCTCCTCCAGGCTGAGAAACTGCATTTCACTCGACTGGCACACCGCAAACAGCGCGTCCACGCCCTGCGCCAGATACCAGTCGATCAGGCGTGACAGGCCGGGATAATCGATCTGATCATCCGGGGTGAACGGGGTCAGCATGACCGGGACAATACCTTCAATCTTTTTCATGGTTTCTCCTGCCAGCGCCAGCGCGCGGCGGTTGCGTTACGTCGGGTTATCGTTGATTAAGTCGGGTGACAGCCCGATGCCGTTTGGGCATAGTGCTTGCGCCTTCCCGCGCGACGGCCTGGGACGCAAAGGCCGATACCCAGGTGGCGGCCTGCGCGCCGTAAAGGCATCCCCCCCCGCCGGTGGTGTCCACACTGAGCGCCGGAAAAGCGGGAATAGCGTAAAAATGCGGATCATCGGGCAGCAGCAGGACATCCGCTTCGGTGAATGCGTGGGTTAGCCCGGCAATCCCGGCATCCGTCAGGGTTTTACTGGCCCCGGAACAGGCAGCAATCATGTTCTCGCCGTTTTCCTGCGAGACATCGAGGATGGCGCTGCCCGTGGGTTCGGTATCGGTCTGGTATAAACGGAAAGAGTGAATGTCTGATGACGAAAGGTGATCAAACGCGAACTGGCTGAACCCTTCGGTGCCGACTTTGGCAACCAAATGAACGCGCGATCCGGCGCGGCTGGCGGCCATCGCCTGCCTGGCCCCCTTGCCGCCTGGCCCAGAGGTGCTGCTGTGCGCCATCGGCGATTCACCACTTTTAGGAAATCGCGCCATCCTGGCGACGCTGTCCACATGGCATGCACCCGGAATGCAGACCTTGCCCTGTCTGCGCCTGGTTTTCCGCGTGACACGCCACTGACTCGCCAGCCCGTTAACGGTGACGCGTTCATGTTCGTCCAGCCATTGCAAAATCTGATTGCGTCGTTCTTCCAGAAACATTTCCGCCCCTCCAGCCTGGCCGTTAAGCGTAAGGGAGCGCACGCGGCATGAAAGTGATGCAGATCTCAGCACCCGGGGAAAAACGGAAGCAAACGGAAGTCAACGAGTAAGCCGCTACGACATTATCAAGACGGGCAGTGTGAGGGCTGAAAAGCGGCAGGTGTGATTCGCCACAAACTGTCTTCGGGCGGTAACGGCGGGAAATACCCGCAAACGCGCGTTGAATGGAGATCATCCTGTTCAGGAAACGCCTGGCCGCGGTAAGCCTCTGTAAGTGCGTCCCGCCAGGCATGTGCGGCGGGCTAACGTTTTAGCTTTCGGTATCCCCACGAGGCCAGGACAGCCAGCACGAGCGACAGTACGAACTTAACCACGATGAACGTAAACGAATAACTGTTCATCGCCTCTTCGCCATCGCCTTCGATGGTGATATGGCTCATAAATAACGTGTTGATCCAGCTATCCGGGATCAGCACAAAAGCCGCCAGCAACACAATAATGAATACCGCAATTTTCATCTCACACCACACTGACTAAAATCTGGAATGCCGCGCACATCAAGGCGGCCATAAGCCATCAGGTCTTTCCCGCCCGGCACTTTTATCTTGGGTATCCGCAGCAACGCATTTCTGAGGGTTTGAAACTCCGATGAGCTGTACAGCGTTACGCAGCCCCATGAAACACCGGTGCCGTCGCTGTTCAAAGGATGGAGACGAAAGCTGCCCCGCCGTGTGCCATTGACGTAAACATGATCACTCATGGTTTCTGTGTTGTATAAACCAAACCATTCGGAATGATGATTTTTGTACAAATGATAAGCATCAATCACTTCTGCACGCAGTTGGTTTAGCACGCTCCCTTTCGGACGATCGACTATCCAGTATGTGCCCGGCGGGATCGCGGCCTTTTCGATATCTGAACAGTCAGGGTTATTGATATAGCGGTCGATGCCTGACAAAACATCAAATGAACCGATGCCATAGCAGTCAAGCTTAACCCTTTTTCCGTCTGGCGAGAGACGATCGTAGTCCATCGTACAGATTTGCATCTCACTTCCTTTAGAGGTGGCACAAGCTGAAAATAATACTGAAACCCTGTTCAACATCAAACGACTACCTTTTAAGATTCCTCTTATAACGTTGAAGCGCCTTCCTGCAGGTTATTATGTTCACCAACGCTGAACGTTGCCCTTAATTTTTATTTTCTGCAAAGCATAAAAACACCTGCGCTGGCAGGTTAAGTTACCAAAAGAGAATAACATTTGAATGTGTATATAACGCCCCGGCCTTATTCGCGTTAACAACTACAGACGGCTTTATTAACCATCAGACTTAAAACCCATCGTGATAATTAACGTAACGCCTAAACCCCGGCGAAATAAAAAAATGTAAACAGCCCATCAACCTGTAAGGAACCTTCCCTTCTGCCCGCCAGTAAAAGGCTTTCGTCATGGCGTTATGGCTGAACAGCTTAGCGTTAACATGATGCCAAACTCGCATCTCGCTATTTAGTCGCTGTAGCCATGTCGGTTACGCCGATCACATTATTTACCGAAAGTTATTTTCACGATATTAAACAATGCGCGTAATCACACCACTCGATTATGCGTTTATTGCAAAATCGCTTACCCAATAATAACAAGATGCAATCATGAGATTAACTAACACTCTATTAATTAACCTACATCTAATTTAAGCAATCATGTTACCTGTTTAGCGAAAGCATGAGGAAAAGGTAACAATAAAGGAACAATCATGAAAACAATCCGCTATTACAGATGGCACATGATATTACTGGTGTGCTTTATTACGATCATTAATTACCTCGACCGCACGGCGTTGGGCGTGGCCGCGCCGACGATGATGAAAGAACTGGACATGACCAAGGAGCAGTATTCCTGGGTGGTGAGCGCCTTTCAGCTGGCTTATACCGTCGGCCAGCCGGTGATGGGATGGTTAATTGATACTATCGGCCTGAAGCTGGGCTTCTTTCTCTGCGCCATCGTCTGGGGGCTGGCCACCTTAGCTCACTCTCTGATCGGTTCCTGGCAGGGGCTGGCGTGTATGCGCGCCATTATGGGCTTTAGTGAAGCCTCGGCGATTCCGGCCGGGGTGAAAACCGCGGCCACCTGGTTTCCCGCCAGGGAGCGAGGCATTGCCACCGGGGTATTTAACATGGGCACCTCCTTTGGGGCGATGCTGGCCCCGCCGCTGATTGCCTGGTGCATTATGTTCCACAGCTGGCAGTTTGCATTTGTCGTTGCCGGCGGCCTGGCTATCGTAGCGGCCTTTGTCTGGTTTATCTTTTATCACGATCCTAAAGAGGCCAAACGGCTGTCGGCGGAAGAGCGCGCCTACATTGAAAGCGGTCAGGAAAAACACCTTCACACCGGGAAGAATGAAAAGACCTCTGCATTACGCATACTGAAACAGCGTAATTTCTGGGGCATTGGCATCTCGCGGTTTCTGGCCGATCCGGCATGGGGAACCATCAACTTCTGGGTACCGATTTTCTTTGTGGAAACCCTGAACTTCAGCCTGAAGGAGATTGCTATGTTCGTCTGGCTGCCCTTCCTGATGGCCGATCTGGGCTGCCTTGCCAGCGGGTTCGTGGCGAAGTTTCTGAACGACCATGGCATTGGCCTGATTAATTCTCGCCGCATTACCTTTACTCTCGGGGCGGTGCTGATGACCACCATCGGCCTGGTCAGCATTGTTGACAACCCCTATATCGCCGTGTTGCTGATCAGCATTGGGGGTTTCTCGCATCAGTTGCTCTCTACCGTGGCCGCGACGCTGGGTGCGGATCTGTTCAGAAAGGATGAGGTGGCGACCGCCGTGGGGATGGCAGGTGCCTGTGCCTGGTCGGGTCAGTTGATCTTTAACCTGTTTATCGGCGCGTTCGTCAGCATAATTGGCTTTGGCCCGTTCTTCATTGCGCTGGCGGTGTTTGATTTGATTGGCGCGGCGGCGCTGTGGATCTTGATCAAAGCGCCAAAGGATGCCGGAACGTCGGATGCAGGATTAGCCGTATCGCCGTAGTGTTGTGGCGTGATATGACGTGGAGGTGCGCTGCGGGGCATGCCTCTTTTTTCTCATCCAAGAGAAGCGCTGGCGGCGTGAGAGTCCGATAAGGAAGCGCGGGATGATATCCGCCGGCGTCTGACGCTGATGCATTAACCTAATGCTTGAGCCTGGCGTCAAAAGCCCATCTCACACAGGCTGTAATGTGTTTTTTCACAGAATTATGTTAATACATTCTTACGGTTACGGGTCGGACGAATGGATGTGGGATATGTCTTCATTTTTTGCGGCGTTACTGATTTACACCATTGGCACCGCCTCGCCCGGACCGGGAAACCTGTCCATTGCGAATGCGGCGATGAACTATGGCCGTACAGCCGGTCTGGTGCTGGCCACCGGCGTCATATCCGGCTCCCTGTGCTGGGGCTTGTTAACCGCCTTTGGCGTGTCCGCGATTTTGGTTTCTTCCCACGGTTTTATCATCTGGTTAAAACTGCTCGGCGCGGCTTATCTGCTCTGGCTGGCCTCAAAAGCGCTGCGCAGTGCCTTACGACCCGGTGAACTTTCGGCCCGTCCTGCCCAGGCCCACGCGCGTTTACGCGGCTATTACCTGCAAGGGCTGGGATTGCACCTGACCAATCCCAAAGCCGCGTTAACCTGGTTCACCGTGACCAGTGTAGGACTGACGCGCAACGCGCCACAGTGGCAGAGCTATGTTCTGGTCGCCACCTGCGCACTGACCGGGGTGATGATATTTAGCCTGTATGCGCTGATTTTCGCCTCACGTACGGCAGAGAAGTACCTCAACCGCGCACGGCGCGGTTTTGATCTGGTCTGTGCGGGGTTTTATGCATTGGTGGCGGTGGGGTTTTTGGTTTCGCTGGGTTAAAAAAAGTCCCTGTCACAGGCGGTTATTCGATCTGCCTGGCGCGTCAGCTTCGCAGATAACAACCTGATGATACGACTTGAAGCTGACATGACGCAGGCTGCACTCATCCTAAACCGCAGAAAAGATGACGATCTCTGATTGAGCACCGCTCGCGGTTCAGCCGTTGGAAAACGCGTTCTGCCAGCAGGTTATCGCAACTATTAACGCGATGCCCGCTGACCGCATAGTTTCATTGCCACCCATGGCTTATGTCCTGACAGCCCTTACCGCAACTGGCTCACCTCATGACCGGCGCTGGGCCTGTCCCCAAAGAATGCTCAGCAAGATGCCGGCGCGACGCGGTTTCCACTCGCAATCTGCCATTTTCTGCCGCGGCCGAGCCATAAATAAACCTATAAATAAGAAATATTAACAGACCCGCGAGAGGGGTTTTTCCTGTAAAAGTTTATGTCGTGATTGCTTACATTTTAATTATCACGGCCGGGATAAAGATTGCCGAGTCTGCGCCGAAAGATCGTCGTCTCCCCCACCCTTCTTCAGGAAAGATTTATGAAAATCTCAACACGGCTCGGCTCGGGTTTTGGTACGTTAATCGTCTTCTTTTCCCTGTGCATAGTCGTTGCCATTCATTCTTTGTATCAGTCCAAAAATGCCCTTGAATCCATCGTTCAGGGAGATATGAAAAAAACAAAACTGATCACAGACCTGACGCTTATCCAGCGCGACATGGCCATTACAGTAAGGAATCTGTCGTTATTTACCGATGAAAAAGGCATCGCGGAGCAATCTGCGCGGCTCGGAAAATTAAAGACCCGCTTTGTCGACAGCAGCACTCAACTGGGGCAGATGATTGACCAGTCGGGCAACAATGAAGAAATAAAAGCGTTTGAAGCGATAAAAAGCAGTGAAAAAGATGCACTGGAATCATTCAGTAATACGGTTCCACTGGCGCTGGGCAAAAATAACGCCGCAACAGTGAAGTTTCTTCTGGATACCGTCAGACCCGCGCAGAATCCCCTGATTGACGGACTGACGGCCATGGGTCAGGTGCTCACGCAGCGATCTGATGACGCCGTCAGTGCCAACCGTAAAACGACGGAACAGGCTTACGTGATCTTACTGGTACTGTTAGCTGTCGCGGTCATTTTTGGCCTGTCCACGGGCATCTATTTGATTCGCAAGCTGATGAGTGAACTGGGTGGTGAGCCTGTGACCGCACAGCGCCTTGCCTATGCGATTTCTCAGGGGGATTTGACCTCAGCCGTTCAGCTACGCAAAAATGACACCCGGAGCCTGATGGCCTCTTTGTCCAGTATGCAGTCGCGACTCCGCGGGGTGGTATCCGACATTAAGTCTGGCTCTGCTTCCGTTGCGCTTTCAGCAAACGAAATCTCACAGGGTAACAACGAACTGGCTTCCCGCACTGAAGAGCAGGCCGCTGCACTCCAGCAGACAGCGGCAAGTATGGAACAGCTGACGGCCACCGTGCAGAGTAACAGCGCCATGGCCAGACAGACGGCCAACGCCGCGAGGGATACGGCTTTACACGTAAAAAATGGTGAAAACGATGTCCGCCGTATGTCAGGCACCATGGGCGAAATTTCACAAAGCGCGTCTAAGGTCAGAGACATTACCTCTGTCATCGAAAGTATTGCATTTCAGACGAATATTCTGGCGCTTAACGCGGCAGTAGAAGCGGCACGCGCGGGTGAAAGCGGACGTGGATTTGCCGTGGTGGCAGCGGAAGTCAGGACGTTGGCACAGCGAAGTGCCACGGCGGCAAAAGACATTAAATCACTCATTGAGCAGGCAGTGAGTCAGGTGGAATCTGGCGTCACGGTGGCGAATGAAACAGGCCAAAATATTCTTAAAGTGATCGATCTGGTTGACGAGCTGGCCACATCAATGGATACCATCGCCCTGTCGTCCGCTGAGCAGATGCAGGGGATCTCTCAGGTGAGCGTGGCGGTAAGCCAGATGGATGGTGTAACGCAGAACAACTCTGCGTTGGTTGAAGAGTCTTCAGCCGCCTCACAGTCGCTTTCTGAACAGGCTCAGACGCTGCGTCTCGCCGTAGAGACATTCAAAGTCTGAATGTAAAAACACTGCCGATTACAGACGTATTCGCGATCGGCAGTGATCACCGTTATTCTGCAACCCGCTGACGGCATGGTCAGCGGTAACGGCTCCCTGCCCTGAATGGACTGATCCGCAGCGCAGTGGCAGTGCGATGTTGTGGTGGCAACCTGTGCACTGACCGGCGTGATGATATGTAGCCTGTACGCGCTGATTTTGGCTTCGTAAACCGCAGAGAAAGACCTCAATCGGGCACGGCGTTGTGATCTGATCTGTGCGGGGGTTTATGCATTGGTGGCGGTGGGGTAACGTCATTCAGAGGCCTTCGTTATATTCGCGGAAACGTAATCCGCGCTATCCTTCATCCATCACCGGTTTATTGTATAAGAAGATCGCCGTTGGCTTATTAACCCGCCCTTTACAGAAGGCCAGTGAATTTCAATTTACACTCTTGTTACTGAAAAAATAGTTTTCACTCCTCATTATATGATTTACTGAAACAATTCTTATAAACCACTGACCTGATATACAACTCACACTATTCATTAATGAAAACCAAGAAACACAAAACCAATCCATTTAAAATAAAAATCACATAAAACTCATCAGTAAAGACAGTCCTTAACAAAGCAAATCGAAAAATAAAATGCACACCACATTAATTGAATATAAATTCAAAATCGTAAGGCTAAAGTTGATGACTTATTTTTTCATTTATATGATAAGCCACAAACCTCATCAGGGAATGGTATATCATGGCATTACAGGGAAAGTTGACGCTTGATGGTGCAGATTATGCGCCTTTTAATTTATATGGGGTGGGTGTTTTCATGGCCTTTTCAGGCAATGGTATCTACCGTAATCACGGTGCATGTGGAGCCATTAAAAGTAATGGTCCGTTACCACTGGGTAAATACTGGATTGTAGAACGTGGCTCTGGTGGCGTATTTTCTAAAATAAAGACGCAAATTCAGGATACATGGAATAAATTTTACCATGGGACGGCCTTTGGACGCGACGAGTGGTTTGCTTTGTACAAAGATGACCTGAGTATTGATGACGGAACATGGACAGAAGGCGTTTACCGCGGATTATTCAGACTGCATCCGGGGCAAGTCTCAGAGGGATGTTTAACCATTCCACATAATTCGGACTACTCGCGCATAAGAGATGCACTCCTCAAAACAGATCCTGTTCAGGTGCCTTGCATGCGGGATCTCATGGCTCGTGGCTGGATTGAGGTGGTAACGAATGGTTACAGCGCTTGCCCGTAACGCGGTTAAGATCCTCTTTTTTTTGATTATAACGTTCGCTGTTGCTCGCTCACTCGGTCATCCCGAGAACTATGCAGACCATAAATTTGTCAGTCAGTTAGCCCTATTTTTAACGGGTGATGTTAATGCAGAATCAATCTACGATGCATATTTCTACATAGACTTTTTCACTGTCGTAACGATCAGTATTGCTTTTTATTTAATAACAATGATGTTAATCAGAAAAACAAGGAGAAAATAGTATGCCAATTCCTCCCTATATGTGGCTTAAAGACGACGGCGGCGCAGATATTAAAGGATCGGTTGACGTTCAGGATCGGGAAGGGAGCATAGAGATCATCGGACTGGGTCATGGCGTTAACCTCCCTGTCGATAGCACTAACGGGAAAATTACTGGTACGCGTCAGCATTCATCCATGATGATTGAAAAAGATGTTGATAGTTCTACACCTTACTTTTATAAGGCTGCGGCTACTGGTCAAACGTTAAAAAGCGCAGAAATTAAGTTCTATCACATAAACGATGCAGGACAAGAAGTTTGTTATTACACAGTCCTTATGGAAAATGTAAAAGTGACTGGCGTCAACTGCGGCGTGCCTAATGTCCGCTTAGCGGGTAATGATAAAATGAACCACGTTGAAAGTATCAGTTTGCAGTATGAAAAAATCACCTGGCGGATTGTTGATGGCAATATTCAGTTTACTGATGCATGGAATGAGAGACTCACGGCATAAAATAGCACACCTTAATCAGCAGATGCAGGGGATCTCTCAGGTGAGCGTGGCGGTAAGCCAGATGGATGGTGTAACGCAGAACAACTCTGCGTTGGTTGAAGAGTCTTCAGCCGCCTCACAGTCGCTTTCTGAACAGGCTCAGACGCTGCGTCTCGCCGTAGAGACATTCAAAGTCTGAATGTAAAAACACTGCCGATTACAGGCGTATTCGCGCTCGGCAGTGATCACCGTTATTCTGCAACCCGCTGACGGCATGGTCAGCGGTAAAGGCTCCCTCCCCTGAATGGACTGACCCGCAGCGCAGTGGCAGTGCGATGTTCTGATGGCAGCCTGCGCACTGACCGGCGTGATGATATTTAGCCTGTCTACGCTGATTTTGGCTTCGTAAACCGCAGAGAAAAACCTCAATCGGGCACGGCGTTGTGATCTGATCTGTACGGGGGTTTATGGGTTGGTGGCGGTGGTTTTTTGATTTCGCTGGGATAAACGAAGCCCTGTTAAGGGGCTTTTATTCGGCTTCGCACAGCCTCATCTGTCATAACCTGTTGATGTGGGTGGAAGAGGATTCTTGGAGCCGGTTTTCGTTTCGCTATTTAGCATCGCCTTCTTTCCCTGTATTTCCCCGTCGCTAATCGATTGATCAAGCGATAATTTGCGAGCATTATCGCAATTATTTCCTTATCAAACTGCGTCATGACATCAGCCAACAACCTGCAAAAATTACTTTCTCAAATCACCGTCTGGCGTAAAGGCGAACAACGCGCGCCCCATAAACCACTACTCGTGCTCTATGCGCTGTCTCAATATCGCCATGGCCATGGCCGGTTTTTTGACTACGCATCTGAAGTTCAGCCTGTGCTTCATGCACTGTTAGAACGTTATGGCCCGCAACGCCGTCAGTATCGTCCTGATATGCCCTTCTGGCGCTTACAGGGTGACGGTTTTTGGGAGCTGGTTAATGCAGAGCACTGCTCATCGACAGGAAGTAAGCAACCTCCGGCTGGGGAACTGAAACGGTATCAGGTCGCCGGTGGCTTTGATGCTGAGCATTATGAACGGGTTAAAAGTGACAGCAGGCTAATCGATAGCCTGGCACAGCAAATCCTTGAAGCGCATTTTCCCGAAAGCATTCAGGAAGCGCTGGCGGATGAACTGGGTTTTGGCATCAGTGAGATGCGGAAACAGCGCGATCCTCACTTCCGGCAGCAGGTGCTGCGCGCTTATCACTATCAGTGTGCGGTATGTGGCTTCAATATGCGCCACGATAATGCGCTGGTGGCGGTAGAAGCCGCGCATATTAAATGGAAACAGTACGGCGGCCCCTGCGAAGTCGTTAACGGGCTGGCACTCTGCGCCATTCATCATAAAGCCTTTGATAAAGGATCGATTGGGCTGGATGAGAATATGCGCGTTGTAGTTTCCGCGGGCGTAAACGGCGGTGGCATTGTCGACCGCCTGTTCTGGGACTTTTCAGGTAAACCGATTAAATTGCCGCAGGTCAGTCAGCATTATCCATCAGATAAATTCGTGGAGTGGCATTCACGAGAAGTTTTTAGACGATAAGTAATAACGAATTTTTCCCTGCCATTTTCAATACCCAGATTTCCGCTGGCAATTTTACGCTATGGATTACATTTATTTTTCACAGAAAAACCAGACAACTGTTTCTTACTAATCCCAAAAAAAAGTCTTTTTCACCACCAGGTTCAATCCTGGCACGTTGTTCATTTTATTGCCGAACAAAAAGGGTAGCAGACCATCACTTCATCATCAGGAAAGTGATGCATAGCCGTTCGTATTTTAACGTAAAGTAACAATTTCTAATGTAAATTAAGTCAGTCACAGACACTGACGCATCATCTAACGACAACAGGCGGGAAGCGTAATGGATTTAAACCAACTCAGAACCTTTGTGACCGTCGCAGAAACAGCAAGCCTTACAAGAGCAGCCAGTCTACTTTTTCTCAGCCAGCCCGCGGTAAGCGCCCATATAAAATCACTCGAAACAGAATTTAATGTTCGACTGTTCACGCGCACCCCTCGAGGTATGGCGCTAACCGCACCTGGTTTAATCATGCGGGATGAAGCCCGCCTCGCGCTTGAGGCCGCCAGTAAATTTGTCAATAAGGCCCGCTCGCTTAATGCGATTGGTACTTGTGCGCTCGGAACGATTTCAGTTCCAGTGATCCTTAATCTGCCACAGGTTCTGACCCAACTGCGTCAGCGGCATCAAAACGTCAGTCTGACAATCCGCCAGAATATCTCCGGCCTTATCATTGATAGTTTGCTCGCCGGTGAACTGGACGCGGGTTTCATCATTGGCAACGTGCATGAAGAGCGATTAGGCATGATTGTGGTTTCACCCATTACGCTATGTATTGTTGGCCCCCGCGCCTGGAAAACACAACTTGAGACGGCTGGCTGGGATGATCTGCGAGAATTTCCATGGATTGCCACGCCTGAAAAATGTTCTTTCAGTTCAATAGCCAGGGATTTTCTCCAAAGGCACGGCATAGAGATAAGGCCTGCTATTATCGCTGATCAGGAAAAAACGCTCGCTGAGTTGGTCGGTATGGAAGTCGGTATCACCCTTATGCGGGAGGATATTGCGCTTACGCTTCAGGATAGTGGTGAGTTGTATATCTGGCCCGGCGAAAAAACGGTGAGTCAGCTTTGTTTTGTCTGGGACCGTGAAAAAGAAACCTCCCCCGTGGTGGCTGCGCTGATCGAGACGGTAAGAGATATTTGGCATGTAACAACGTGAGGCCTTAAAGCTCCCCTCTTGCTGGGAGAGGAGCATAAAGAGCCTCAGCGGCGGGCGACAGACGTTTTCATGATGGTGTTGTTTACGGCCTGCCGTGCCATTTTGCGCTGGTTAAGGTTGTTGAGCACCAATGCAGTGGCGGTGATTGCTGCACCAATCATCTGCATATTCGTTGGCAACACGCCGTTCAGTGCTGACACAAGAAAGGCGGTGACGGGAACAACATCCATAAAGAGTACGCCGTTAGTAGGGGTGATAATCCGGTTACCTATGTTCCAGCACAAAACAGCCATCAGACCAGCGACGAGTGCCATGTAAAGCAGGTGCGGAATCACAAAGATGATTGCAGCGGTATCTGGCACAGCAATCTTACCTGTAGCCATTAGCAGCACATCAATGCTGATGACGCTTGTCATGCCCAGCAGCGTCGTTAGCGTGGTATAACGCAGCGGACTCCAGCCCGGAAAATAGCTTCCACCGATGGTATACAAAACCCAGCAGAGTGCCCCACCAATCAGTAACAGATTCGCCGTTACGCTCATTGGGGAGTCCAGGACTGCTGACACATTACCGTTGGTGATGACCAGCACAACGCCGCTAAAAGACAGCAGAATAAATCCAAAGGTACTTGCTTGTGGACGTACCTTTTTCAGTGCCCAGATAGTAAGTAGCCCCAACATTGGCATCGTTGCCATCATAATAGATGCGGTCAGTGCGCCAGTTGGCCCTGCAAGATGCTGGCCCAAAAACACCAGAAAACCAAATCCAGCAAATCCCAACGTTCCATACAGCCAGGCCAGTCCCCATTTTTCGCCCTTCAGCCTGAAAGCAGAACGCCCTTCCCGAAAAATCAGCATGAGCGCGAAAGCAATACCTGCGATGCCATAACGGAGCGTGGTGAAATTAAACGGATCGATTCTGGTTAGCGCTTGTGTCATAACAGGAAACATCGCGCCCCATGAAACCGTGGCTAAGAAGCAGCAGAGCAGCCCTTTAATATAAACATTCATTTATTCACCTTCATCATGTATTAAGAATAAATTAGGCAGGAAGTGTTTTTATATTTTCATATTTGCGATGTATTAACTATTCGCGAGTTTTTATTCTGGTATCAGAAATTCTGATAGTGGTTGTTTATGCCGCATCAAGAATACGTATGATTTCACTGAACCGAACTTTTCCGCTGGGGCTGTAAGGGATGTCGTCAACACAGTGGGCTGAAAAATTAATGACTCCCGTTTTGACGGCCTCCTCATGGATTTTTTCAAACAGGCGGATAAATTTCTCTTTATTATTCTGGTCAGTGCTGAAAATACACTTGATGTGATTCACACCTTCAAGCTGGATCGTGATCAGGGCTACATCTCTAATACATGACAGCGCGCGAATTTTTTCCTCAATGCGGTAAACATCATGTTGACTATGGATTTCACCGTTACGGTTCATAAGAAACAGCCTGCCGCTATCATCCAGATAGCCGTAATCAGCCATCAGAAAGTAGCGCTCCCCCTCAAGCACCATGAACGGTTTACTTCCGTCATGGTACTCATCCATGAGCATATAACTGGAGATAGCCACTCTTCCTTTTTCTCCTGCATTGAGCGGGTTATTGTTGCCATCAAGAATCCTTACCTGGTTACCGTCATAAGGACGTCCCACGCTCGCAGGGCAGTCCAGCATGTCAGCAGGATCTGACAGAACATTCACTCCCGTCTCCGTACAGCCGTAATACTCACAAAAAATATCGCCCAAGGCAGCCCGTGCGGCTCGTTTGGTTTTCACTGGAAAATAGCAGCCTCCAACGTTTACAGGCGCAAGCGTGTCATTTTTTCAACTTCTGCTTCAGGATTGGCTGCCCGAACGGCTGAAAGAAAACCGGCGAAATCCTGATTAAATACTGAGTAGTTATGCAGAATGCTGACTGTTTTTTCTGTCCGGGATGCCCCGGTAAGGTAACGAACCTGCCAGACGCGGCGATTGCCGATCATCGTTCCGGTCGATCTGACCTGAATAATTTGGCCCAGCGAGATTGTATTAAGAATGTCTTCCTTACGCTTTTGATAGAGAAACTCTGCGTCGTAATAGTAATCCGCCATGTTCATCCCAAGACGTTTAAGCAAAGGTGTATCAAGGGAGATTTTCTTTAATTCACCTTTAGCAGCAAAGAAATCGTTGGGGCAAGGAAAGGGTTGGCGTTCTCCGCTGGAGTCCAGTGCACTCAGGTTCTCTCCATCACTTTCGCGTAAAGGAGAGTGAAGACACCAGCCACGATAACTTCGCCCCTGCCAGCCGACACAGGAGCATCTTGCCGACAGGTTTTGCTGGTGCAATAACACGCCAGCGATCAGGACTCACGCCACCTCTCAGGTGGCGTGAGTCTTTTTCCTCATCGCAGGTCTGGTCGTTAAAAGAGACATTCCCCCGCAGGCTAAAACACGACAGATTTAAAACGGGCAGCATTCGATGCCGTGTAAATGACGGTGTTTTGAATATTCCTGTGGCCTAAATAATCCTGTATCAGTCGCGTATCACATCCCTTATCCGCCAGGGCATAGCCGCATGCATGCCTGAACATATGCGGATGCACATCAATGTTGATATTTGCGGCTTTACCGGCCACCTTGAAAATACGGTATAACTGCTGCCTGGATACTTTTTTACCGTGTCGCGATAAAAACAGATATTCAGAATCCGAACCCAAATAGCTTGAACGCTTCTGCATCCAGGCCTCTAACGCTAACAGTTCGCGATGCTGCAAAGGATGCTGGACTGAAAATCCATTCTTCAACCTCGATATATAGATGATTTTATTGGAAATCTCCACATCTCTCAGTTTCAGTTGCGACAACTCACTGACTCTGAGTCCGTGTATAAAGCACATCAGCAACATGCATTGGTTTCTTTCACTGTTTTTTGAGGTGCCCACGGCAGAGATCAACCTTTCGACCTCGTTCACCGTCAGGTATTTTCTTCTTTTCATTTTTTATTTTTACTCTTCCATAAGATTTCAAACAAAAACTGTAGATAAGAATATAACCAACATAATTACAGCCTTCTTCCCTTCAATCCACCTACCTATTTAAGGTGATATAAACGCATAAAAAACACATAGCAAATTGTTACATCCGTTAATTATTTCAATGTAAATTCATACAAGCATCATCGGTTGTGATGTAGCGAATCCGAATTCGGGTATTGTCATAAGCTTATGGGCCAAAGATTAAATCACACAGATGAATATATTTGGAAGTGTGTTTTTATAAAAACGTAATATTTAATCAGCGGAGTTGTCGTAAATATGAATATTAAAGAACTTAACCCCATAAAAAACGGAGCAACCAGAATATTAAACTGCAAAAATGATAAAACAGACAAAATAAAAGAATGATTTACCCCAACAACGTTAACAATAACAGACTGAAAATAATAAATTAAAACATAACGTCCGCTTTTAGGATTATTTATAATTCATATCAAACCGGCATTATTTTAAGACAAATAAAACCCATGAAAACAGCAACTTAATCTAGGGTACTTTGTCCAGAACATTTTGCTTGTGCAAGGGCGCATTCGTTGAGCCCTGCATTCAATCAGATACATTTATCTATGCTGGTATTTATCTTAAACCTGATGTTCCACAGGATGAGGAAAATGATCAGTCGCTAAATGACAGCCTGACATTCAGCGTTCCCTTTTTAGTAGAAAAACGCTTATCCATTCTGTGCGGTTGTCACCTCATGGAATAATAAGCACCCTGTTTTTCTGGCTCAACAGGTTCAACCTGCCTCATGGCTCACTGACGCTGCTGGACATGAAATGCGTGCGTTCTGTTGGTAAAAAAGGGAAAGAGTATGTCGATATTTTTGAAAAGGATAAGCTGAAAGAAATACGCATTGTCGAAGCCAAGCTTGCTCATCAGTGTTGATCGGACATGGTAGACTGACTTCAGGGATAAGCAGGCACGCTCAGAGATGGTCTGAATATCCTGGTCGGCGGCCAGGTATTTAATCATATAGCGCTCTTTTTTGGTTAAACTTGTGCATGGACTTTTCGCGATCCGTAATTCCTGACCGCAAAAAATGTCATTCAAATCACGCTCAAATTCGAAAAGGGCTTTTTTCTTCTCGACCAGAAAACTTTTGGCATGATCGACGGGAATAAATGCGCCGGTTTTATCCCCTTTTAGCCAGATGATTTTCAGGAACGTACAGACCTCAAACATCCCCAGCATCGATAACCACTCACCCTGAATAAAGATATCGTTATCAATAATTAATATGACTGAATCAGCATTACCCCATAACTTGCGATAAAGCGCTTCATCAAGAAACCTGACGTGGATAACCTTCGAATGCGGGTACAGTTGTGAGACACCGAAATACAACCAGTAATTATCAGAAAGGACGATAATCGGTGCCTTATTACGAACACATTGACACAGGCTGCTCAAATGCGCGTGTTGGATCATGAGAAATCGAATCCTTGATTAAACATAGTATTTAACTGTAGAAACAACTCTGCGTCGGTCCTGACATCGAGTTTTCGCATCGCATTGCATTTATGGGCGCTAATCGTCTTGATACTTAACTGCTTCATCCGCGCAATCTGTTGCAAATCCATGCCATTAAAAAGGTGCCTTAAAACATCACGTTCGCTGCGCGTTAATTTCGACGGCGTGCAGTGATGGGTTTCATTGATTCGCGCAAGGTCACAGCAGATTTTGGGGCTGAGTACACGCTTCTGCTCAAACGCCTGTTTGAAGAATTCCTGTGTATTGACCAGGGATTCCCCGCGTGCGATCACGCTGATATTGTAGTGATTCAGTAAGGTCCGCAGTCCGTTACTGTCATGGCATGAGGTATACACCACGATATTCATGTCGGGGAATTGCGCGTTCAGGCGCAGTAAGAGATCAATGCCTTCCTGGAGCGTCTCCTCCGCGCTCTGCAAGTCGGTGATAAGGATATCCACGGACTGGTACATCAGGGCATCGAACATTTTGCCCAGGCTCGGTTCCCGAATGATGATGTCACAGTCTGTATCGACAGACTCAATGAGCGTCGAGAGGCCAGCGAGCGTTAAAGGATGGCTGTCCATTAGCGCCACGGTGCGGGGCGATGTGCAGGTCTGATTCATCAGGCGGTTGCTCCTTGCAGGCCGGGGCTGCCGGCCGTTTATCCATTAAGAAACACATCCAGAGGGAACGCTTAAAGTCCGGTAGCGGGACCGATTTGCGCCATCCAGGTGCCCTGCGCAAAGAGTTCACTGTCATTGTGAAAACCCAGCTTCACCATGGCATTGCGCTTATGGGTACTGATGGTTCGGATATCGCGATGAAGCGCCTGCGCCACCCGGGAAACGCTCAGGCCGGAAAACAGGTAAGCGAGAACATCCAGCTCTCTGGCCGTCAGCGCGGTATTTTTCGGGGTGGTCTTTGCCAGCAACTGCTGCACTTTGGGGCTTAGCCACTGCCGCTCGCCAGCGAGACATCGGGTGACACCCTGCGCCAGCGCGAGTGCCGGTTCGTGTTTTAACAAAATGCCGTGCGCTTTCGAGGAGACAAGCATCTCAAGTATCCGGTAGTCGCTGAAATCCGTGCAGATAATGATCTTCAGGGCCGGGCAGGTTTCATGCAGTTGCCCCAAGAGGCGCAGTCCATCCAGCATGCGCTCTTTTTCGCCGCAGATATCCATAATCAGTAGCGCTGGCGGCGCGCTGGCCACGCGCGATGAGATGCCCGCCAGGCTTTGCACATAGCTGATGGCATCGGTTATTCCGCATGACCCGACCAGGATCTGCTTTATGCCCAGCGCGGTCGCCGGGCAGGCATCCATAATCAGTACCCCTGATCCGGCAGGCGACGTGCCTGATGGAGTAGGGTCTGGTGTTAAATGAGTGACGACGTTCATCTTACCTCCTTGTTTTCTTCGTAACGCGCCCTGACGGCAGCCTCCTCTCGACCAGAAGATGGACGTGCTGTGTGGGTTTTCCTCTCTCTGTTCGTGCCCTTTCAACTACTGATAAGTAAAGGTGACCTGCATGGTTCCAACAATGGTTCCTGGCGTGGCATTGCCCTGCGCACTGTAGGCGCGCGCCTGCATCTCGAAGGTGGTGCCACGACCGGCGTTATCCACGCGCTGTACCCTTTGCGTGGCGTTGCCGAGCGGCACACCGTCACGGCTTTGCACCTCGATTTGTACCTGAGAGGCGGTGCCTGTATTCGCGTACATCGTGCTTTCGACCTCATCCGCCACGCCGTTCAGCGTCATCGTCGCCTCCCGCGTCGATGCCGGGCATTCGCTCAGGACAATCGAAAAGGGTCGCCAGTCGGTTGACGCGCCCGCCTCAGCCAGGGATGTCGCTAAAATGTTCTGGCCTAAATCCACATTCAATCCGCTGGCTGGCAGGTCAATGTGACAAGGCGAGGCTTTGATGTTGCCAGTAATATTAAGCTGGGTATTCGCCCTCACCGGCGAGGCCAACATGACGGCCGTCAGCCACAGTATCAACGCCGGCGTTTTTGCTTTGTTGCTCAAACTGAACGCTGCTTCCTTAACCATTTTCGTTTCCCTTACGCGTTGCATCACGGAATTACTCTATTTCGGCGCGAATCGTCGCTGTCGCCGAAAAATCCCCGGTCTCAGGTGCCTGACCTGTGCTGTTAACGGGAAATAAGTTAATCCCCGAGGTGCCGACCTGCGAGGCGTAATCCATCCTCAGCGGCAAGCGTCCACTCAGCGGCACGATGGTTGTGCCAGCGGTATCCTGAATCCTGACGCCTACGTCGCGGTTGGTGGTGGACAGCAGCGTCGGATCGTTTGCATCTGGCGTTCCCTGGAAAGAGAGGCTGACCTTCACGCCCTCGGAAATATTGGTGCAGGCGACGTTGAAATTGACGTTCTTCGGCGTAAAGTTTTTCGCCATTTCCCCTTTGGTGGCGATATCCCCTGACATGATGTCGCCGAAAGGAACGGTGATCACGCCCCCGCCATTGATCTCGCAGGATTGCGGCACGGTTACCGTGCCGCTCATCCAGACGGTTGAAACCGGTACGCCAGACTGCGTTGTCGGATCTGAAGCGAGATAAACATCAACCACCTTCGTCAGAGGAATGGTTTGTTCGCCGACAAAGGGCCGCTGAAAATACAGTGAGATCGAACCGCGTGAGCCGGTGGCGTAAGGATACCTGCCGCAGTTGGTGGCGCTGTTCAGGTTGCTGACGCTGGTGAACGGTGTTGCCCTGTTTGCACCATAACCGCCGGCGATGTAAACCTCGCTGGCCACCGCCAGATATTCATTGATGCTGTAATAGTTGAGATTACCGTCGCTGTAGACCAGCCCGGTATCCGGCACTTTTGCCGTGACGTAGGCCCCGGTATAGCTGCCGGTACATGAGCAGGTCACGTTGTAGTTCCCGCTGAGATTCCACTGATAGGCATTGTTAATCACCCTGCCCGTGGTGTTCTGTGACGGGTCCGCCAGCAGGTAAGACATATTGAAGTTGTACGATTTTGTCCCGTCTGTCGGGGCGCAATCACTTGCCTGCGCCTGGGCACTTAACATGCCGCCCGCCAGCGCCAGGCAAAGCCAGGCTGCGCGTTTGCCCCCGTAAGAACGGCGCAACGAATTGCGGTGTGAGGTCGTGTCCAGAATAAAGGTCTGCATGCGTTCGTTCATATCCCTGTTCCGCCTTACCGGCAGGCTCCATTAATAAGTTGAATCCCCGAGGTGGCCGACTGTTCATTCAGGCGATAACTCACCCGGCAGGTCTGTGCCGCCGCAGTCCCCCATTTCACCGTCAGCGTTCCGCTATCCGGCATGCCCGACAGATAAACCTGCCCACCGTCGCCGACAATGCTGCCAGTGCTCTTTTTGTCATCATCAATGCCCGCGGTTGCGCCAAACGGCACCGGCTCGCCGTTAGCGCGGGTGAGCGTCATCAGCACGCGTTGGCCCACGTTTGGCTTGAAGTCTGCACGCACCACGGCCCCCCGCGTGGGGATGACCGACGCACTGGTCAGCGTCATATCCACGTTGTCCGGCAAGGTCGCGGTATCAAGCGAAATCTGGTTACGGCGATAGGCGGTGGCGTAAGGTACGACGGCATAACCGCGCCAGTCGGTTCTTACCCCGGTATTGCTGGCGATGCTCACATCGTTCGCGCCCGGGGCTTTCACCAACACCAGCGTTTCGCTCAGGGGCTGTGAAAGCGTGACCCCATTTTCATGGACCACAATGCCGCCCTGCAGGCCATAATCCATGCGGCGCTGGCTGTGGTCATAGCCGTAACCGGCGTTCATTTCGCCGTAAGTGCCTTTATAGTCGGCACTGGCGTAACCGTTCGCGCCTTGCCCCTGAGTGGTGTAACCCTGACTGAGGCTGTAATTCAGGTTGTCGTCACGTAACGCCGTCCCGCTGAGGCCCACGTTATGCGAGGTATTGCCATTTTTGCTGCTGTTCAGGTTATAGGTGGCATAACTTCCCGGCAGCCATTTGCTCAATGGCACACTGAGGTTCAGGGCGATAATCTGGTCGGTGTAATAGGTGCGGTTGCCATTGCCGTCCATGCCGTTGCGGTTATAGCTGTAGTTCACACCGTATGAGATCCCTTTCCAGGTGTTGTTGTAGCCGATGCTGGCCGATTCACTGGAGCGGTTGTTATTCCAGTAGGCTTCTTTCACCAGGCTCAGCGAGAGTGCGCCCCCCTGCTGCCATAAGTTCTGGCTGAGCGTGAGTTCGGCACGGCTCTTCTTGTGATCGCGGTTATCGTCATTGCCTCTGCCGTAACTTTCGAGCGCTTCCTGCAGGGTATAAAATCCCGCCGTCGAATAACGGTAACTGGCAAGGCTGAAGTTGGTTCCGGTTTCAACGAAGCTCTTACCGTAGCGCAGGCGATAGGACTGCCCGTTTTCTTTCGCGGCATTCTCCTGGCGGCTCCACGCCTGGGTCACGTCAGCAGAGAGTGCCCCGATGCGCCCCATATTTTGCCCCAGACCGAGGGCCAGCGACTGGTATTTACTCGCAGCCTGCAGCCCGCCGTAGACGGTCGCGCCATGCGGCAAACCATAGATGGCGGTGCCCTGCGTAAAGGGCGTTTTTTCGACCTCATCGTTGTACGACCGGTACTGACCGCTGGTGAAGCTGTATTTCAGGTGCCCTTCACGCTGAAGAACCGGTACGGAAGCAAAAGGAACGATCAGGGTGCGTTCGGTGCCGTCCGCTTCTTTGATGGTCACATTCAGATCGCCACTGCCCGCCGTTGGATAAAGGTCAGAAATGGCAAACGGCCCGGCAGGAACATAGCTCTGATAGATCACATAGCCGTTCTGGCGGATGGTGACCTGGGCATTACTCTGCGCGATGCCGCGTACGACAGGCGAATAGCCCTTCTTGCTGTCTGGTAACATATCGTCGTCAGACGCGAGTTGAATGCCACGGAAAGGCACGGTATCAAACACTTCCGTTGGCGAGTTACTGTCGCCCAGCGTCAGCTGACTCCGCAGTATCTGGATATCGCGTTGCAGGTAAGTATTGATGGAGTTCCAGCTGTCTTGACCTTTGCTGTCCCGGTTCCACGTTGAATAGTTGCGCAGACGCCAGGCACCAAGGTTTGCGCCGGAACGCAGGTTCAGATAATAGGTATTCGTGTTTCGGGCATCATTTTCCCGCGCTTCGGTGTTGGCACCGCTGAAGCTGTAATTGAGCAGCAATGCCGGAATGCCCGGGTCCCACAGCGCTGGCGAGACATAACCGCGCGCTTGCGAATTTAACGCCGCCTGCGGAATGCTCAGTTCCAGCCGCTGCTGATCAAAACGGAATATTGCGGAGGATTGCGCTATTGCCTCGGTAAAATTGGCGCAGGCATCGGTGGCCTGAATATCCGGGAACATGCCAATTCTTACGCCCATCTCCCGCAACTGCTCGCCACTCAGACAGGGCTGAAGGCGTTGCTTACCGGACGCATCCGTTGCAAGGGTAAAGGTGACATCCTGTGTATCGACCTCGGAACCATTAAGATAAATATCCACACGATAGGTGCCGGGTGGCTGCAATTCGCCGTCTTCGAAAATGGATAAATCCGCTTTTCCCTGAACAGGGTTATCGATTTCTAATAAGGCCGGGTTGAAGTATTCCGCTGCACTGACCACGCCCGTTCCGCCGATGAACAGCGCAACCTGACAGGCCACGAGCTGTGCAAGGCAGGACAGTTTGAAACCGGCTGACGCAGGAATATTTGTTATTTTTTTCATTGTGTTTGTTCCAACTCATCACGCAGTTTGGCGCCTGCGTGCATCACTTCCTTATAGGCGACAGGCGTAATGCGCCCCCCGACGACGAGATCAGAGACTGCCCGTCAGAACCTTGCTGGTACCGCCATAGTCATTGATAAACTGCCAGGTCAGCGATCCGCCGGCGACGCTGGCCGGCAAATCGAACATGGCATCGGACTCAGGGGCGACCAGGGTGGCATTTTTGACGTCAGTGCCGTTGATCCTGACGTTGAAAAAGGTGATGTAATGCGGAGAGGGATTCGTCACCTGAAGCTGGTTACCCACTCGTTTCCAGGTCAGCGTTTTGGCCGCCTCTTCCAGCGTGCTTTTCAGACCAGCCGGACGGAAAATCAGTTTGATACGCGTTTTCACCGCAATTTGCAGGGTGTTTTGCCGCTTCTCTACAGAAGGAATGGATTTGATATTGAGCCAGAACAGCGACTCTTTGTTCTCTGGCAGATCGCCACCCGCCCGTACCACGCGCAAAATGTTTTGCTGATTCCCGTCCAGACGGAATAACGGCGGCGTCACGATAAACGGGGCTTTATTCGCCTGTGCGCCCGGCGCGGTATCCCCGCTGTCCACCCATGACTGGATCAAGTACACGTTTTTGTCGGGATTACTGATATTGATGGATGACTCTTTGTTTGCACCGTCATAGATCAGACGCGTGCCGCCGACGACGACGCCAGCCTGCGCGATCGTGCAAAAAGTCGTTAATACCACTGCCAACGCTGTTTTGCGCCAATTCTTCATGGTGTCCCTACCTGCCCTGAAACATTCAAAAAGATCAGAGGCAACAGCGGCCTCTGATCTGCTACTACGAACGCGAAATTACTGATAAACGACGGTGAACTGGGTTACCGCGTTTGCATCACCCACGGTGACGGAATCCGCCACGGAGATGTAGCGCGCACTGAAGTCCAGGTTGTTAGGACCGGTGCTGACCAGAGGGTAAACCGAAGAGTCTTCATACAGCGGGACGACCCGGTTCTGGCTGTCAGAAATCTGCACACCCACACCTGTTGCTGTGCTGTCGCCAGCGGTCAGGGCCAGAATGCTGTTGTCGCCAGAAACCTGGGTACCGTCAAAACGCACGGTTGCACCCGTTACGGTGTCAGGGCAGTTAGTCAGGACCAGAGTGAATTTCTTCGGCGCAGCCAGAGAACCAGCACCCGCGAAAGCGGTACGTGCGATGTTGCCCAGGAACACGTCCTGGTTCTGAGACGCGGTGTCAATCGTACAGGCTGCATCGGTAATGGTTCCGGTGAAGTTCACGGCGCCATCAGAAGCGAAAGCAGAAGAAGAAATAGCGGAAGTCGCCATCAGAGCAATAGCAATAAGCGTTTTTTTCACGAGAATTATCCTGTAAACAATTAAAATCGATATGCCTTTAACGCGGCGATCGAATTCGTTATGACAAAACCATCTGTCATTCCTTTATTTAGTTCATGAGACTCCGTCTCAAATTAATAAACCGCCGAACGGTTTTACCCGAAAGACAAACGATTCATTTTGAACTAAAGTGACTCCTTTGGTTTTTTACACCTTAAAACAGGAATAACTCAGGATAAAACACTTAAAAACAACGATTTAAAAAGATATAGATATAGTATTTTTTAAGCTAACGTAATGCGGAATATAAAGGGGTGACACAGAGATAAGAAAAAACCGAGGGGTGCAGGGAGGTAATTAAACAGAAAATCTTCACATAACACTTTGAAATTTAAATAATTAAAATAAAATGTTACTCGATAATACAAACAGTATTGACAGGAATATAACAGCTCACTAAAGTAAGCTCCAATTTAGTTCAAAATGACTCCATTGTAATAACTCGTTACAGCTTATTTACCACACTTCTTTGAATCGCTGCGCGTTACTTGCCGTATAGATAACGGTGTTCTGTATATTACGATGACCTAAATAATCCTGAATCAAACGGGTATCTATTCCCCGGTCAGCCAGCGCAAAACCACAGCCATGTCTTAACATATGAGGATGCGCATTAATTGTCAGATTTGCCGCCTGACTATAATTTCGGATTAACCAGTAAATGCGTTGCCGGGATAATTTTGTGCCTCGGTTAGAAAGAAATAACCAGTCTGTTTCCGCACCACGATAATGATTTCTTTTATTCATCCACAGCGATAATGATTTACGTTCACGTCGGTAAAGCGGATGAACGGTAGAAAAGCCGTTTTTTAATCGATGAATATAAATATTATTCCCCTCTATATCGATATCGGACAGTCGCCAGCTGCTGATTTCACTGACTCTACAGCCGTGGATGAAACACATCCAGATCAGGCAGTAATCCCGCTCTGGGTGCTTGCCGTGCAGGGTCGCTTCAAGCAGCTTCTCGACTTCAGACGGCGTCAGGTATTTACGATTTTTCATAGTGTCTCTTCATATTCATGTGGTCTCAGATAAACATTCCGTTCGGTGGCATTCACTCAGAAATGCTTTTCTGACAGGGTCAATACGCGCGCTTTAATACAGCGCGTGCGAAGGATGTTTTGTACAATAATAGCGATCAGTTTTCCCGGCTGTTTATAAAACCTCCTTTACGTAACACGTGAATAACTTACGGATGTATTTTTAATATACGTCTTAACAGACAATACATCAAACAGAAGGCAATGAAAAAAACGGCGGGATTAATCCCCGTGAAACTGTGAGGATATAACCGAGGGATTTAATTACATTAACATTTTAAATTTCGCACAGCATTTAATCTATGGATTAATGGTTTTATTTAACATCAACGCCGTTACCGCACGACCTAAAACGCCTGACTAACGGCTTATGCCCACCCTTTCTGTGCTTTTCTGGCCGGGATGACTTAATTTAGGCGCACGTATTTACAAGGATTTATCTCAGATCCCGCGCCGGATTCGATAAGAGCCGTGCAACGTTTTTTAGACAAGGCTGACTGACCCGGCGAAAGGCCCCTTTTGCCCGCCGCATTGAGTGCCGTTGAGTGCAATCAGCCGCAGAAGGGACAGGTTAAGGATAGCCAGCAGGAAAGAGGCAGAACGCGCCTGACAGGTGGTCGTCAGTAAAAAAAACAGGACGGGTCACGTCCTGTTTAAGCAGAGCAGAGAGCAGGCCGGGGATCAGGCAGAAAGACCGCCATCCAGAATGAGGGTTTGACCGGTCATATAGGTGCTGTCGTCACTGACCAGCCAGGCGACGGCACCCGCCACTTCATCCACTTTGCCAAAGCGTTTCAGCGGAATAGTTTTTCGCAGTTCCGCCCGTTTGGCGTTGGGGATGGTGGCCATAATCTGGGTGTCAATATAGCCAGGCAACAGACTGTTGACCCGCACCCCAAAGCGACCTAGTTCCACCGCTAAGGTGCGCGCCAGCCCAATCATCGCGGCTTTGCTTGCCGCATAGGCGCTTTGCCCGCTGTTGCCTTTCACGCCGGTCACCGACGACATCAGCACCACCGAGCCTGTCCCCTGCATCATCATGGGTTCGAGCAGATGATGATTCCAGTAGAAAAGAGTATTCAGGTTGGTGTCCATCACCTTACGCCAGTTCGCCGGGGTTTGATGAATGTGCAGGGCATCAAGGGTAATGCCGGCATTGTGGACCAACGCATAGGGCGCGCCGTAGCGCGCCAGCAGATCGGTCGCCAGCCGGGTCACCGCCTGCTCATCCCCGCCGTCACATTGATAACCTTCCACCCTGCCGGGCAACGCCTTACAGGCAAGCTCCACCTCGCGCGCTGCGCTTTCATCCTTGCACCAGGTGAACACCACATTCCACTGTTTTGCCAGCCGCAATACCGTCGCACGGCCAATCCCACGGCTTCCACCGGTGACTAAGATCCATTGATTACGCATGGCTTACTGGCTTTTTTCGCTGAGGTACTCGCACAACTCGCTCAGCGTCATGTTGACGTTACTGGCGAACATTTCGGCCTCAATCGTGACGCCAAACTCTCGCTTCGCCAGCACCATCAGTTCCACATAATCCAGACTGTCGAGTTTCAGCAGATACAGCGGCATGTCCGGCCGGAGACTGGTCATCTCCAGATCTTTTGCATCACACAGCATCTCGCATACCTTGGTGTAAACTTCATCAAATTGAGCCATTTTTTATTCCTTTAGTTCAATGATTTACTTATGTTCAGGTCGAATTTTTAGTTAGTGTTCAGAGGTGTTGTTATTCAGCCAGCGGCCCGGTTTTCAACGTCACTGTGACGGTCATCAGCGGCTCATTGATGCGCCATGCCTGAATGCCCGTCACTAACACCAGACCGGCCGCTTTTTCGCCCATGACCAGCGTCGGCTGGATGGCATAATGCAAGGGTTCACATTGCAGCGCGTTTCCCGCCGTCTGGAGCAGCCACGGCGAAAAATGGGTCTGATGATGGGTCTGCACCACCTGTACCCGGCTGAATATGTCCCCCAGGCAGGTCGCGTGATGATCGGGCAGAAGACGGTGTACGGTGTCGAGCGTTTCCGGGGCGTTCACCAGTTGACGAAACAGCACCGCATCGAAAAAGCTCCATAACGGGACAGGGAGATTTTCCACCGCCTGAAACTGGCGATACAGTGCCGCCAGCGCCGCCCCACGCAGGGTCTTCGCCTGGCTGACCGGCGATAACGCCAGCGGTTTCGCCTCGGTCAGCTTGCTGCTGATGCTGCTCTGCAGGGTATAGCTGTTAACCAGGTTGCCGCTGATCTGTACCCGGTCACCGGTGTGCGTTTCGTTTAACGCCAGCTGATAGGGAATGGCACACAGCACGGGATCGCGCAGCCGGCTGGTGAACAGCAGACCGTCCGACCACAATGTGTGTTTTTCCAGCGCCTGGCTGAGTCCGGCCTTCACATCCAGCAGCGCGCGCATACCGTGGACGCATAATCCGTCCAGGCCGAGACGTCTCGCCTCGGCGGCATCAAAATGAATCGGATTGCGGTCTCCGGAAAACGCGGCCCAGCGCTCCGCGTCACGCAGCGTATAACGCACCGACATGCTTTATTCCCCCCGACCGATAACCAGCGCCGCGTTCGCGCCGCCGAAGCCAAAACTCAGGTTGAGCGTTGTGTTCAACGCCGCCGGACGGTGCTTATTGGGCACATAGTCCAGATCGCACTGCGGATCGGGCGCATCGAGATGGCAGGTGGCGGGGATAATCTGATGCTGTAAGGCCTGCAGGCAGATAATGGATTCAAAGCTGCCTGCGGCCGCGATCAGATGACCGCTATAGGATTTGGTACTGGAACAGGGCGTGGCATAAGCCGCCGCCTCACCCAGCGCCATTTTGAGCGCCTCGGTTTCGTTGAGATCGTTAAGCGGCGTCGAGGTGCCGTGCGCATTGATGTAATCCAGTGCACTGGCGTCAATACCGGCCTGGTTCAGCGCGCCGCGAATGGTCTGAACCCGGGCAATTTTGTCGTCAGCCGGTGCGGTAAAATCGAAGGCGTCCGAGTAATTGCCGTAGCCGAGAATTTCGCCCAGTATTGTCGCACCGCGCGCTATGGCGGATTCCCGCGCTTCCAGGCACAGCACCGCCGCCCCTTCGCTCAGGACAAAGCCGTTGCGATGCTGGCTAAACGGGCAGCAGGCGCGGGTTAACGCCGTTTGCTCACTGGCCAGCGCGCCCAGCACATCAATATTCCATACCGCCGAATCCGAGCGCAGCGACTCGCCTGCGCCTGCCAGCATCATGTTGGCGCGCCCCTGGCGGATCAGCTCAAAGGCATCGCCCACGGCGATGGTGCCGGTCGCACAGGCGGCCACCGGCGTGTTCTGGTATCCCCGAAGCGCCCACAACAGACTGACGGCCGCCGTGGCGGCGTTGGGCATGGAGAAGAAACAGCCAAACGGCGATCCTACGCCGGTGCGCAGGAAGTCCTCATAATGCAACTGGGTTTCGTCCTGCCCCGCCCAGCCGGTGCCCATGATGACGCCGCAATCGCGCAGATCGTAGTGCTGCCCGGGCTTTTCATCACCAAAGGCCATCTGCATGGCTTCCCGCGCGGCGGCCAGGGTAAGCCGCGCGAAACGCGGCAGGCGGCGGCGGATCGCGGCAGGAACGCCGTTGAGTGAAGGTTCTTCATCGATCAGCCCGTAAAAACGGGATTTGATCCCTGCGGCAGACTTGTCGCAATAGCGATAGCCGGGTTTGTAGTCCATGATGGCCGCCCAGCTTTCAGCGGCATTCATCCCCAATGGCGTGACCGCACCATAACCGGTGACCACCACCCGACGTGGCGCGTTCGCCGCCTGTAAACTGTCCATTTGCATGATTCATCCTTAGTGATTCACTGTGTCGTCTTCCCCGCCGCCCAGCGCCAGCCAGAGCTTCATCGTGGAATAGAGGTAGTTGTATTGCGTGTTCAGCAGCGCGTTTTCGCTGTCCAGCAGCGTATTCTGCGCATCCAGCAGCGTTTGATAGGCCACGGCACCGTGACGATACTGGCTTTCCACCAGCGTCAGCCTTTGCTGGCTCAGTGCGAGGTTATCCCGCTGCCGCTGTTTTTCCTGCTGCCAGGTCAGGCGCTGTGACATCGCGTTGTCGATGTCCTGCAACGCGCTGTAGGCAGTTTTCTGGAACTGAATGGCCGCGCTTTGCACCTCCAGATCGGACTGTGCAATCGTCAGTCGCACCTTATTCCACTGGATAAAGGGCAGATCGAGCGCCGATCCGAGCGTTCTGGCGGGATTGCTGAACCACTGCCGGAACACCGACGCCCCGGCATTCAGGGAGGCATTGAGCGTCAGCGTGGGATAAAAATTCAGCCGTGCCACGTCCGAACCCGCCAGCGCCGCGCGCAGGTTCAGCTCGGCGGCCCGCACATCCGGCCGTTTGGCTATCGTCTCCAGCGGCAGGCGCTGCGCCACCGGCACAGACTGTTCGCTGTCCAGCGAACGGCGCTCTGCCGGATATTGCCCCGGCGGACGGCTCAGTAAAATCGCAAGGGCGTTACGGCTTTCCTCGCGCTGCTGACTGAGATCGTGCAGGCTGTTTTCCCGGTTCAGCACCGTTTGTTGCGCCTGCAGATAATCAAGCTGGCCGAGATCCCCGGCTTTCCAGCGCGACGTCACCCGCAGCAGCGTATCCCGGGCAATGTCCAGACTGCGCTGCAGGTTCCCGATTTGCTGATTCAGACTGGCTATCTGCCAGTAGAGCTGGGACACCGTGCCGATCAACGTCAGGGCGGTGGCTCGCAAATCCTGTTCTGAGGCTTTGGCCTGCCAGTCCGACTGCTCACGCGTGCGCGCCAGTTTTCCCCACAGATCCAGTTCATACGCCGCCGTCAGCGTGTTGCTGTAATTTTCCACGGACGCCGTATCACGCCGTAAATTCTTACTGTTACTGGCGCTGGCGTTGACCGAAAAATCAGGCGTCAACGTGAGATCGGACAGGCCCGCCGCCAGCCGTGCCTGCTTAAGCTTGATGCCCGCCAGGGCTAAATCGTGATTACTTTGCAGCGCGGCGACGATAAGCCGCGACAGCTGCGGATCGCCAAAGTTGTCCCACCAGTGCGGGGTGAATGTCGCCACGCCTTCGCCGGTATCCTGTACGCGCCAGGCGTCAGGCACCGAGAGCAGGGGCCGCTGATAGTCGCTTTTCAGTGCCTGGCCGCAGCCGGTCAGCATCAGCGCCATCAGCGCCGTGGAGAATCGCGTCAGCCTGTTCATTCGCGTGCCAGCGCCTCGGTCGGGTGCAGCCGGGCGGCGTTACGCGCCGGGAAAAAGCCAAAGCCCAGCCCGATCAGCGCGGAAAACCCACAGGCCAGAAGGATGGGCGGCCAGGTGAAAATCATGCGGAACTCCTGGGTAACCTGAGAAAAAATCAGCCCCGCGATGCCCGATCCGACAATGCCTGTCAGGCCGCCAAGCGTACAAATCACCATCGCTTCAATCAGGAACTGGCGCATGATGTCCACCGGACGCGCTCCGACAGAGAGACGAATGCCGATTTCATGGGTGCGCTCCGTCACGGATACCAGCATGATGTTCATCACGCCCACGCCGCCCACCAGCAGCGAGATCCCGGCGATCGCCGTGATCAGCAGCGTCATGGATTCGGAGGTTTTGCGGATCGTCTTCGTCAGTTGATCGTTGGTCAGGGTGAAGAAATCGCGTTTGCCATGCGCCGAGTCCAGCCGTTGCTCAATCTGCTGCTGCGCCGTTTCAATCGGATAACCGTCAGCAATGCGCAGGGTAATGGACTGCAGCGGCGTATCACCCGACATGCGTTCAAGCAGCGAGGTATAAGGTATCCAGGCACCCGGCTGCTCACCGACAGACTTCGGCCCGTGTTTGTCCGCCACGCCAATGACCCGGAACGGCACCCCGCCAAGCTGGATAATCTCGCCCAGCGGTTCCTGCCCGTCGGCAAACAGCGTGCTGCGCACGTTGGGATCGATGATGATCACCGGCTCACGATCGTCGAGGTCACGGGGCGTAAAACGGTTGCCGGCAACAAAATGCAGGCCCTGCACGCGGAAGAAACCGTTGCTCACGCCCAGCAGCGATACCAGCACCTGTTTCCCCCCACGGATCGCCCGCACGGTTTTGCTCACCACCGGCGACAGGCTGTCGGTAAAGGGCTGTTTGCCCAGCAGCGCCACGTCTTCCAGCGTCAGCGACCGCTCAAAATCCGGGCGCGGCTGATCCCAGCCCAGACCGGGCTGGATTTCGATGGTACTGGTGCCCAACTGGCTTATCTGGCTCAGAATGTTTTGCCGCGCGCCCTCGCCCACCGCCATCGAGGACACCACAGAGGCGATGCCGATAATGATGCCGAGCATGGAAAGAAACGCGCGGATGCGATGCCCCAGCAGCGAACGCCACGCCATGCGCACCGCTTCTTTGATGCTTTGCCAGACGGTGGTGCGTCCGGTCGCGGCAACCGTGGGTAATCCCTGCGGCTGGTCCTGTTGGCTCGCCGGGTTGGCATGGTCGGCGACGATCTGGCCGTCGTGGATTTCCACAATGCGCTGACACTGCGCGGCGATGCTGCGGTCGTGCGTCACGATAATGAGCGTATGACCGGCCTGGTGCAGACCATGCAGAATGCCCATCAGCGCCTGCCCGCTGGCGCTGTCGAGTGCGCCGGTGGGTTCATCCGCCAGAATCACCGGCGCGCCGTTCATCAGGGCGCGCGCGATACTGACGCGCTGCTGCTGACCACCGGAAAGCTGCGCTGGCCGGTAGTGCATGCGCTGCCCCAGCCCCAGGCGCTCCAGCAGATATTCGGCACGCGACTGACGCGCCGAAACAGGCATGTCGGTATACAGCGCCGGGATCGTGACGTTCTCGATGGCGGTCAGATAAGGCATCAGGTGATAGCGCTGAAAAATAAACCCCAGATACTGACTGCGCAGTTGTGCCAGCTCGTCACTCGTGGCGACCTGAGTGGACACATTCATAATGCGCATCTCGCCTTCCGAGGGTTTATCCAGGCACCCCAGAATATTCATCAACGTGGACTTACCGGAGCCGGATGCGCCGACAATCGCCAGCATTTCGCCAGCGTGCACACGCAGGGAAATGTCCTTCAGCACCGTCACCGCAGCGTTGCCCGTCCCAAAACGACGGGAGATATGAGAGAGTTCAATCACCGGCGCGCTAGCCATTGGCGGCCCCTGCGGTGTTTTGCGTGACCACACGTTCGCCTTCACGCAGGCCCTCTTTCACTTCAATAAACTGCCGGTCGTTGATCCCCACGCGCACCAGCCGCTGTTCGGTTGTCTCCCCTTTCACGACCTGCACAGCGTAGCGGCCATCACCCTGCGGCTGACCCAGCGCCATCACCGGCAGGCGTAATGCGTTTTTGGCTTGTTCGGTGACGATAAAGACCTGTGCCGTCATGGAAGTGCGCAGCCGGTGGTCGGGATTCGGCACGCTAAACACGCCGTTGTAATACACGGCGGAAGACTGCTGAGGCTGACCGCGCAGGCTGTTATCCTGTAAGGCCTCGTCAGGCGCGTCCTGCAACGCGCCCATCACGCTGTGATAGCGATGATGCGGGTCCGCGACCACGTAGAACGACAGCGGCTGGCCAGGATGGACTTTCAGGATGTCGGTTTCTGAAATACGGGTTTGCACCGTCATGGTGTCCACGTTCGCCAGCACCAGGATCGTCGGCGCGGTTTGCGAGGAGACAACGGTCTGGCCCTCTTTGGTGACGATCCCCAGCACCTGACCGTCCATCGGTGCCAGAATGCGCGTATAGCCCAGATTGGCTTTCGCCGTTTCCAGCGCCATCTGCGCCTGCACGATCTGCGCTTCATTCACTTTGACCTGTGCCTTCTGGGTATCCACTCTGGCCTGCGCCTGCTCCAGGTTGCTTTTAGTGCCTGATCCTTCACGATCCATCTGCCGCTGGCGTTTCAGCTCCTGCTGGTACTGGGTTAAGGTGAATAACGATGCCTGTTTCTGCGCCATCGCACTGTCCAGCTCGGCCTCGGATTTTCGCAGTTCGCTCTGTTGCAGTGTTGGATCTATTTCCGCCAGCAACTGCCCTTTGGTGACCCGATCGCCGGCACGCACATAGAGCTTTTTTAACTGGCCGTTGACCTGTGCGCCCACGTTCACCTGCACAGAGGGTTTAAGAATGCCGGTGGCCAGCACGGTTTTTTCAATATCACCGCGATCGATAATCTGCGAGACCTGCGGCACAACGCGGTCAGACAACATGCTGTGCAGCACCCATGCGCCGCCCGCCAGCAGAATAAGCAGCAGCGCGACCAGCAGATAAACGGGTTTAGAGAACGTTGCGCTCAGCACGGGACGGTTTTTTATGACGGCACTCACGCCGGTTCCCCCTGAGGCAGCCTGCCTGTCTCCGCCGCGTCCTGAACTTCTTGCATCTGTTCATTTCTCAGCACGCAGATGCGGTCAAACAGCGGCAGCGCCGTTTCACTGTGCGTCACGGCGATCAGCGTTTTGCCGTATTCGCGGCAGTGGTCGATCAGGGTTTGCATCACCTGCAGCGCGGTCTGTTCGTCAAGGTTGGCGGTGGGTTCGTCCAGCACCATCACCGGACAGTCGCTGTACATGGCACGCGCCAGCATCAGCCGCTGACGCTGCCCCAGCGACAGGGCGGGATGGCTTTCGCGGATCAGCGCGTTTTGTTTTCCCGGCAGGCTGTCAATCACCCCGGTGAGCTTCAGCCCCCGCAGGGACGCATCAATGCGCAGCTGTTTTTGCGCATCGTGATGACGATCGAACAGCGTGATATTTTGCAGGACGCTGGTGTTGAACAGGATGTCCCCCTGGCTTTGCAGGAAGAACAGCTTCTGCGCCTGACGGGCGCTTACCGGCTCGCCATCCACCAGGATTTCGCCGGACTGGGGCGCGATAAGCCCGGTGATCACTTTCAGCAGCGTACTTTTACCGGCCCCGGACTCGCCGACAATCGCCAGTGTTTCCCCCCGGCATAACGCCAGAGACACGTTGCTGAGCACCGGCTTGCCCGGCTCGTAGGCAAACTGCAGCGCACGGTAATTGAGCCGCTGGGTAAAATGGACGGGCGGTACGAGCGCCCCGGCGCCCTCGTCTTTTTCTGCCTGCGGAAACAGATCGGCAGCGCGCGTATCAATGACGTGCAGCTGGTTCTTCTGCAACACCGAGAAGAAAATCTGGGTGATGTAGGCGGTAAAAATCTGGCGCACAAAGCTGTAGGCGAAGAACTCCCCCAGCGAGATGTGGTTGTCTTTCAGCAGCGGTAAGGCCAGCAGCATGAAAAACACCATCTCCAGGCTGCCAATCAGCTGATACAGGCTGCTCTTGACCTGTTCGTACACCTTCTGCTTCTGCCTGACGTCAAACAGGGACGCGGCAAAGCCAGCAAACGCCGTCTGACGCTGGGCGCTCAGGCCCGCCGATTTCAGCGTGGCGAAACCCTGGATCGATTCCAGCAGGAAGTCATTTTGCTCCGCGCTTTTCACCTGCACCTGCTGGGTGTAATAGCGATCGCGAAAAATCGCCCAGACGCTGACCAGGCCCATTAAGGTCACGCCCACGGCGGAGATGGTGGCAAGCAGCGGGCTGATGTAACACATCACCGCCAGCGCAATCACGCCCACGATCCAGTCTGTGCGCAGACTGTTATCCAGCTCGATTTTCTGGGCCGCCGCTATCTGCCAGTTGGCGAAGCGACTGTAGATCTCACCCGGACTGCGTTTTTCAAAGTACGCGAGCGTATTGGTCAGCAGGCTGGCGAACCCTCTGACGCTTTGCATCACCACAAACCGTTTGATAAAACGTTCGGTGACGCTGCGCACGACAAAGGCCAGCAGGGTTGATACCACAAACGCCAGCAGGTAGTAGAAGTACGGGAAATCGCGTTCACCGCCGGAGGAGAAGACATTGTTGATGGCCGAACTGACCATCACCGGCATGATAAACAGGGTCAGCGACACCAGAAACGCCAGCAGCATCAGGCGGTAAATGCCCGGAATCCCTGCCGTCTGTTTCAGGCTCATGCAGTCCAGCGCGCGGAAGCGCCGCGTGCGCTTGTGGGCTGCCACGGCGGGCTTTTCGCCGATGGCGTCTTTATCCAGCACCAGCGCATAGCCGCTGATTTCGGATCGCAGAGCGGCGATGGGTAACAGTTGCTCGCCAATCGCCGGGTTCATCACGCACACATAGCTGCCCTGACGGTAGGCCAGCAGGACATAATGGCTGGCGCCGTAGTGCAAAATGGCCGGTAACGGCAGTTCTGCCAGCTCATCCAGGTCGAAAGCCACCGGATACGCCGGAATCCCCAGGTCGGACAGGATGGCGCACAGGGTTGACAGTGCGGTGCCGTGGGCCGACGCCGGATACTGTTCGCGCAGCACGTCCAGCGGCACATCCATTCCCTGGGTTTCCGCCAGCATAGCAATACAGGCCAACGCACATTCATTGGTTTCCGCCTGATAAACGATTTTTGGAATACTATTTTCCATAATTTAACCCCTAAAACGCCCTGTTCTTTTCTCTTGTGATGGCTGTTTAGTCATTAATAAAAAACAGTGAGTGGGAATGCCACAGCATCCAGTCAGTCGAATAATCCCGAATGCTTTGCTCGATAATGCGCGGCATATCATCCTTGAGTTTTCTGGCTGCTAACGGATCGTGCACCTTTATTTTTAATCCGTTATCAAAATAAAGATGATAAAACACCACCTGCGCGGACATCATTCTGGCCAACCGGATAATTCCGCTGTGTAAACTGGCCGGACGATCAAATAAGCGACAAGGTAATTTCTGGGCTTTGTCTTTACTGGCAAACTGGGTGAAGTCCGGCGTAATGTCGGGGAATAAAATAATATTGCGTTTATTCTCCGCCGCCGCCATCACCGAGGTCATTAAGTTTCCGGCAATATTTTTATTATCTTCATGAATCGAACAATAGGTGAGATCTAACCCACCCAGCCGCCGCTCGGCTTCGGAATGCGCATCCGCACTGCGGGAGGTGATCACCGTGGCTTTCCCCGGATAGGCCGCCGCGCCCACCATCGTAGTCAGAACGTCCGAGACCATGTGCAGCGGCGCCAGAAGCACCGGCTGCCCTGCGCGCTGGAGCGGCTCCACCACATCGTTAAGCTGTGCCGAACAGGCCGCCAGCTCGCGCAACAACCGGCGATTCTGCCCGTAGGTCACTGCCTCAATCAGCAACTTTCGCCGCTGGGTCAGCCAGATATAATCAAATTTTTTATTATCCTGCAGCAGACACTGACGGTTAGCTTCCGCCACCGCTGCGCGCCATTTCACATCACGCGGGATTAATTTTAAAAAACGCCTGACGTGGGCAAACGCAAAAATAATACGGTAATGAAAACACCGAAATAATAAACAATGCGCCCTGTAGCCAGCCAGCTGGAACTTATACGCCAGCCACTGACATCTGGCGGTGAGGTTCCGCCAGAACAGCGCGCACCACAGGGCATAAAATTTCATTATTACTCCGGTGCCTTACCTGTTTCTAAAATAGAGAGCAGTTTGTCAGAGAAGGCCGGGAAATCACGATCCTGAATCGCCATCCATTTTTTCGCGACAATAAAGGTCGGCGTGGCGTTGATATCGTAATACTGCGAAACGCGCGTCATATAATCCAGACGCGCTTTCACGTCGGCGGACTGACTGACTTTGTGATATTCCGCGACGTTAATCTTATTTTTTTCCAGCCACGCGTCACGCTGAGTCGCATCGCTTAAATCAATCTTGTCTTTCATCACCGCATCATAGGCGCTCTGGCGATGGGCTTCTTCAATCCCCATGACTTCCAGCGTGGCGAACACCGGGGCATAGCGCGCCAGCCCGGCCTGACTGTCCAGGCTGAGGTGTAAACGCACCAGCTTTTTACCTGGCGGCATCCGTTTTTCCAGCTCGTCTACGTTCTTTTCGTTGATCTCACAATAATGGCAGCCGTAAGAGAAGATCTCGATAATATCGTCGCCGTCGGCAATCGGGCTTTTATCCAGTTTTTCACTAGAAAGCGAGGTCAGCACCTGCTGCTCTGCACTGCTGGTTTGATTTAACACGAAGATATGGAACCAGGCGGTGGTAATCACTGCTGAAATAACCGCAACAAAGACGGTATAGGCCAGCACGTAAGAAATTCTGTTTTTCATGGCGGGCTTCGATCCTGAATACAACAATAAGGCACATTCAGTATTTATCAGGAAGGCGTTGTATATAATACACAACGCCTTTAAGAATAAATATTACTGAAATTTACTCTTATTTAGTGATAAAGAGCGATATCTTAGCCTGCGTTTCCGCAGTTGATGATAGCGGCTGGGGTGAAAGTTTTCGTCACCACACCATTTTTATCGGTACAGGTTTTTACTGCGTTACATACCGTGGCGTCGCCCACCAGGTTCAGCTCAAAGCTGTTTACACACGTTGTTGTTCCACCGACAACTGCGCTTGCTTCAGACATATTGATTTTTTTCATCTGTGATTTCCTTATTTTATTATTACGATTAAGTAATATGAGCATGATATCAGATGGCATATTTCATGCTATGCCATGCCAGGGTGATCGAGGGAATTGCCACCCTGGCATACCGTAATGATCGTCTTACATAAACATGTTACAGAACGTCATTATCGGACACGGCGCATTCTAGTGGCGGTTTTTTAATTAGGCAATACACTTAAAACGCCGCATGTTAATTAAAAAGAGTTATTATGTTATTAAGGCCATCAGATCTTTCTTATATAAGATACTGCCTTATTCCGAAGTCAGACTTTATTTCCCTTTCTGACACCGATTTTATTTTTATCTTCGCGGGATTTTTCTGAGAAAAAAACAGGCTGAATGGATCGTAAAAAATAATTTTTTTTAAAATTTTTTGATGTGGGTGGGGATGGAGTGGGTTTTGGGTGAGTGAGGGGCGCACTGGGCATGTCGCACAGAACGAAAAGCCTGAGAAAAGCGCTGGTCGCGTGAAGGAGATGAGGCGTTAACGCTCAGGGCTGTGTTCACGAGCAAAACCCTCCCTGTCTCAGGGCCTTGGTTCTGCGCGGACCTGGGTGATCCGCTCAGGGTGGACAGGCTGCAAGCGTTACGTTGAGGCACGGCGTTTATTTTCAGTAAACCTGTGGCTGGCAGCCATGTCTGAACACAGGACAGGCTGGTTAACTGGCTTATGCTGAGGAGCGTGTGCCAAACTTTACGTTAGCTGGGCCTGTGGATGCTCTGCTGCGCAGGTATCGGGCCATGCCTCACAAAATCTCTGCGCATCCTTCTCGCTCTAATTGTATAATAGGCCGCCTATTGGTGATGAAGGTGTTAATCGATATGAAAGTAAGCGAAGTATTGAAAGCATCGACAACAGATGATCTCAGAAAATTTGGCTCTTACTTCGAGCTTAAGAACAGCTTTGAACAAGAACTGAATAATAAGCTTGAGGTTAATGGCTGGGATTCCTTCTTCATTAAAATTAAAAAGCTTAAGAACATTGTCTCTTCAAACAAAGAGGCATTAGAGTCTGCCTGTAATAAAGAAGACTTTAAGCAATCAAAACAAGAAGTGTCGGACATTCTGACAATCAATGTCAAAGCCAAAAGCTGGACGGAACTGAAGCAGAAAGTTGATTCATTCATTTTTGTTTTTTGTTCAGGCGTTTTTGATCCTTACGCGCATTACGAGCAAACGAAATTAAAAAAATTCAAAGGTAGCTCAAAGCTGGAAGGTATCGACATTGATATTTCAAATGAAAAACCATCGCTGGAAAGTGTCCTGAAAAAATACAGGAGGTAATGCTTATGGATAAGTATGATGCCGCTAATGACCATTACTGCTATCCGGGTAGCGCTGTATTAAAAAACAAGCTCAATATCGAAGAGACCGATGTGCTTGAAAAGACTGAAAGAGAGATCACTGCGATAACAGTGGATGAGATCGTGTTCAGCCAGCCACCCTACAACCTGGCTTATATGTGCCAGCTTCACAGACAGCTATTTCTGTAAACGCAGCACACATCCTTCAATGACGCGTCTTTATGACAGGGAAATGTGTAGGTTCTGGTTACGCGACAGAAAACGCCCCCTTCCCTGACACCGGCTCAAATCGCGTGTTTTAACAGCCTGCCCTACCTCAACCACGCATGAAACTGCCTTGAACTACCTGGATTTTCATATGCCTGTGAGATGGCGAAGAGGGAAGCTGGATACAGGTCGAAAATCGATGAACTTCTCTGAAATCAGCGAGATCTTTCTGCGTGCCTTTTCGCAGTTTTCTCTTTTCACACTCGATGCGTTTCCGCCTCCCTGATTAAATCATCAGGTAATTTAGCGCGATACGAATGTGGGGCAACACATCCGCATCGCTGATCACAATCACTATTAAAGGAGAATAGTAATCATGACTGCCAGCGATTGTATTTCAGGCCACCACGAAGCTAAAGAGACAAACTACACCCAGCGCTATGCGACCGTGGGTTATGTGACCCGCACTCCAGATTACCGCCGCATTCCGGCGATTACGCTTAAAGGCTGCTGGTTGAAAACAGCGGGTTTTCCCATTGGGGTGCAACTGGATGTGAAAGTGACCTGGGGGCGGATCATTATCAGCTTTAAGCCCAGGGACGTGATCAACGGGACGCGGGTGAGATCGATTGAGGAACTGGCGTCACTGCCTGTGCATATGAGAAAACGGGTGATGAAGGCGATTGGGTTGACTGACTGGTAAGGGTTGATGGGCTTGCCCCTGCGGAAGTGGGGGCGAGTGGATTTGGGTAGCCAGATAATTGAGCGCGCCCGTCAATAACGGCTTGTGCATGTCTGGCGAATAACTTGTGCCCTGTAACGTGCCAGACTTTTTCTGGCACACCTGAAGACAGCCTCAAGGGAAACAGAACGGGTCAGTAAGTGGCCTGAAAATCGAGATGCGGCCTGAACGTTTTCCCCTGATATTCATACACAACAGAATTACTGAATGAATACACGCGACCGCTGTATTGGATACTGATGGTATCGCCCTCTACGCTTACAGCAGCCGAACTGCCTGTCGCGACCAGAAACGGAACCTGTTTCGCCAGATTCGCACTGATATCACTCTGGATTTTACCGGCTAAATAATACCGATAGCTGTCTGCAACGGTTGCTCCACCACCCGTGACATAAAGCCATGTATGCTCGTTAAGCTGTTGGGAAGAGATGAGTTTATCTTTGGAGTGATCATTCTCAGCGGAATTTAAGGCAAAGAATGCAATAGCCGTTTTCAATGGCATATTTTACGCCCTCGCTTATCCAAAATTGATCGTTGGGATCCTCTCCGTAAGGCGTGTCTTTGTACCATTTACCCCATTCAGCTCTTGACGTTCCTGCCCGGCTTTGTGCCCAACCAGCTCCCATGAGAAGGATTTCTTCAGGAATACCCGCAGCATAACCAGTAGCACCAAAATTAAAATTACCAAACTCTGCCCAATAAGGATCGGCTTGTTTGTAATCCCATGGTCCTTTGTTACGGACCTTTTAATAAAACCAGTAATACATCCCTGGAAGTGCCATTTTACGACGCATTCTTTCCCTCCGCACTTCTTTCATGTTGTTGCGAACAACACCGATTCCCTTGAGATATAAAACCTTAAAAGCATTTTTTATTACATTAATTTTTACTCATTAGCGTAGTCGTCAATTAATTCAGGCCACCATCAAAGTAGCGGAAGGTTCAGAGCACAGATTTAAAGCCCCTTGCTTCTAACATGAAAAATTCATTATGAATGCTCGCCAGAAAATGCTTCTCCCTATGCTGATCAAATGTTGGCGATAAGGATACTGCTAATACTGTCATGTGCTTATCACAGAAGAGCTGACCATTAAATCCGCGCAAAACAGATTAAAATCAATCAAAAAGATTAATTATTAACCAAACAGATAAGATAACCTAATGTTATTATTGATACGCAAATGTTTCGTATGTTATTGCTAATGTTAAGTACTATTTACCATTTTAGACGCAGGGATAATTTAATGGAGTTGGGTGAGGAAAAAGGGATTGTTAATCAGTACGTTAGATTTTCATTCATGGTAGTGGCTTTGGTTTTGGGCATGGCTGGTGCATTACAAATGCCTGTAGTGAGCCTTTTCCTTACGCGTGAAACAGGCGCAACTCCATTTATGGTGGGATTATTTTATACAATTAACGCTCTGGCTGGGATAGGAATCAGCCAGACTCTTGCCCGTAAGTCAGACACTAGGGGAAACCGCCGTAGTTTGATACTAATTTGTTGCTCCATCGCTGTTGTTAATGCATTGCTTTTCGCATTTAACCGGGATTATATCATTCTGATCTCATTAGGCGTGGTGATGTCAGCATTGGCTACAACGGCCATGCCACAATTGTTCGCATTAGCACGTCAGTATTCCGAAGGGGCGAACTTTGACGTTATCAAATTCACAACAAGAATGCGTGCTCAGATTTCCATCTCTTGGGTTATAGCTCCTCCTTTAGCCTTCTTTATTATCAATCATTCAGGTTTTATTAGCTTATACCTACTCGTCGCATTTCTTTTTTCTCTTGGTATAGCCGTTGTTTTTTCATCATTACCAATTGATAAAAATCAGCATAAAGCACCCGGCAAAGATAATTCTTCATCTAAACCCGTAGCCGCTTATTCAATCGAAGCATGGCTATTATTCATTGCCATAGCTATGTTGTGGGCCGGAGATACGATGTATCTAATTGACATGCCTGTCTATATTAGTGAAATACCCGGCATGAGCAGCGAATTTGCGGGGTGGCTATTAGGTGGAGCCGCAGGGCTGGAGATTCTGATCATGTTGTTCTGCTCTCCTGTGATTAGAAAATTTGGAAAAAGACCAATGATGATATTAGCAGCAATGTGTGCTGCGTTGTTTTACTTAGGAATGGCCAGTGTAAGTTCACAGGTGGCATTAATAGCAATTCAAATACTTAATGCCATATTTATCGGAATTGTTGGTGCGTTGGGCATGCTTTACTTACAAGATTTAATGCCCAATAATCCAGGTACCGCCAGCACACTTTATACGAATAGTATTGCAACCGGCGCGGTTATTGCTGGATTGCTGCAAGGGTTAATTAGCCAGCATTGGGGACATCAAGAGGTCTATTATTCTGCCATGGCACTTTCGTGTCTGGCATTATTATTACTACTTAAAGTCAAAGAAGCTTAGCATTATTAAAATGAAAGATAAAAAAAGTAATGAAGCGCTGCTATTGCTATTGCTATTGCTATTGCTATTGCTAATGATGCAATCACCTGGCTTATAAATGGCATGTGACTTTTATAATGTTATATCTCTTGAAGATTTAACTTGAAATTATAACACTTCGGACAGGAAAGAGTGATGAAGAGTACTATTGTTATTGTTGATGCCTTATCAACAGGTAATGAATTAGCTGATGCATTTATGGCTCGTGATTGTGATGTAATACATATCTGGCAAGACTTCTCGCGAAAAACCCGGACTGAAGGGTTTATCAAAACAATAAATTACTCAGGTTCATTAGAGTCTGTTATTGAGCGACTGCGGCCTTATAATATTGATTACGTTATAGCGGGATCAGATAGTGGCATTGCCTTAGCCGATATGCTGGCATCATACATGAAAATCAAATCAGCAAATAGTTCCGAAACGACGAACTGGCGTAGAAATAAGTATATCACTCATCAAAAACTAGCTGAGAAAAATATTCGTTCAATCAAGCAGGGTAAATCTTCTTCAATATCTGAGCTAATCGACTGGGCCGAACAGCAGGGTTACCCTGTGATCGTTAAACCCTTAAACAGCGGGGCCAGCGATGGGGTTATCTTATGCGAAGATAAGAAGGAAGTGAAACGTGCAGCAGAAAAACTTCTGGGCAAAGAAAATCTACTTGGGTATGTTAATGAAGAGCTATTAATTCAAGAGCTTATTGAGGGAACCCAATACTTTGTTAACACATTAAGTTGGAACGGACAACATTATGTGACGGATATTTGGGAGCAAGTTCGTAGCCGTGTGCGTGAAGGTGCTTATAATTTTGAAGGAATGCACCTGATTGATGCACAGGAAGAGCATGCACATTCACTGATTGATTATACTTTTGAGACCTTATCTGCTCTGGGTGTCGCCTATGGGGCTGCGCACAATGAAGTTATTTTAACCTCTAATGGGCCTGTGCTTATCGAGTGTAATGCTCGTTTAATGGGGGCTTCAATTAATGAACCGACATTTAATGCATGCCTTGGCTACACTCAGGCCAGCTTGTGTGCGGATATGTATCTTGCACCTCAAAAATTTATAAATGAATACGTAGGGAAGTTGTACAAAATGGATTCATACGTATCTGAAATTTCTCTATTATTCAAAAAAAATGGTGTCTTAGTGGAAATGCCAGGAAAGGATGAGATTGAGAAACTTAGCTCTTTTTCAAATTTCTTTGGATTACCGGATTTTAAAAATTACGTTAAAAAGACGATGGATACAAAGGGGTTGCCAGGGTTTGTTTATTTATTGCATAAAGAAAAAGAACAAGTGGTAAAGGATTTTAACCAGATTTTGAATTGGCAGCGGCAGGATATAATCTATCAAATAATTGAGAGACAATAGAGTTTTTATTATCTGTAGTGTCAAAATTTTTAATGATGTGGAAAGTTTATTCCAATCATTTTTTTACTAATGGATGTATTTTTGATGCAAACCCAAGAGAGTATTTTGTCTGTAGTGAGTGCACTTAGCCGGAAATATCCTGAGGCTTACTCTTTTTCACTGGGGAGACCCAACCCTGAAATTTATGCCAGACTTGACCTTGAGCATTATTTGTCAGTTTACAAAAATTTTTTACGTAATGAACTAAAATATGATGATGAGAATATTTTAGAACATATTTACACCTACGGACCAAGTCAGGGAGTGATTAATACACACGTAGCCAAATGGCTGAAAAATGACGAAAGTATCAGTGCTACTGAGAAAGACATTATTATCACTAATGGCTGTCAGGAAGCATACAATTTAGTTTTGTTGCATGAGTTACGTCAGCACGAAGAACATGTTCTTATCATTGAACCTAGCTACTTTGGTTTTACCGACTGCGTAGCTGTCCTTGATAAGCCCTGCATAAAAGTTTCCGTTGATGATGTCAGGGATTCTGATGGCAAATTTAATTTTGAATTACTACATGGATTAATAAAGGAATTTCAAGAACAGGGTAAGAAGATAAAGATTATTTATATAAACCCAGACTTTAATAATCCAATGACTTATCATCTGTCAAATGATGAGAAAGCATCTCTGCTTTCCGTTTGTCATCATTGGGGCATTAAAATAATTGAGGATAGTACATACTCCTGCTTTTATTACAATGAAATCAAACCTAAGTCTATTAAGACACTAGATGATAAAGGATTAGTTTATTACATCGGTTCATTTTCAAAAACATTATGTCCATCACTGCGCCTGGGTTACCTTGTTATAAGCTCACATAGCCGTACCACTTTTGATAATCTACTTCATATTAAAGATCACACCAGCTTGAGCAGCAGTGCTTTGAGTCAACATGTAGTGGCAGGTTTCTTAATAGAGCATCAATACTCTCTGGAAAAGTGGGTTCGCCCAATCCGCGATGAATACCGCAAACGCCGTGATGCGATGTTGCATGTTTTGGAACAAGAGTTAAACACAACGTCGGTATCCTGGATAACCCCGGCCGGTGGCTTCTTCGTTTATATTCGCTTGCCACAACATATCGATATCACGGCACTAATTACATGTGCTGAAATTTATCAAGTAACATTTTTGCCTGTGAACTATTACGTACGTGGAAACAAGCAAAGGATATATGGCATGCGCCTTGCTTTCAGCTATTACTCTCCCTCAGCGATCGCAGAAGGCACTAAAAGAATCTGCCAATTTTTGAAAGATAGATTGTTAAATTAAAAAAGTTTGCACATTAAATTTTAAGTGTTCCATTGATATGGGCACACGTTTTTTAACTTGCATTACAGGGTTTAATGGAGAATTCAAAGTATGACGATGGTGATATTTCAATGAAAGACATAGTTAATAATAATAGTGTAGATTCCTATATTCTATCCTGTGCACATGATGTCCCGGAGTTTTTTTACTCCCAGAGCGAGGTTTGTGACAACCTTAATATTATGGATAGACGCATTCGCTCTATATTTCTTAATAATGGCATCAGTAAAAGACACCTCTCTATAGGCCACTTTCCGGAAAATTCAGCCAAATCGGAAACTCATGCTGAACTATTGGCTCGTCATGAGGAGTATTCACTAAAACTTGGTGCTAATGCAATCCACAAGTGTTTAGAAAAAATTGACAGGCGCATTGAAGATATTGAATGTATTTGTTGTGTTACCTCGACCGGATTTCTGGTACCAACGTTAAGTGCACGTTTTTGCGAATCATTAGAACTTTCAGATTTTTGCAATCGTATAGATATCGTCGGCATGGGATGTTCTGCAGGCCTAAATGGCTTAGATGCAGCTAAAAATTGGTCAATTGCTAATCCTGGAAAATTGGCGGTGGTAGTTTGTACAGAAATCTGTTCTGCAGCCTATATTGAGGATGGTACAACATCCACAGCAGTGGTTAATAGTTTATTCGGCGATGGTGCTAGCGCAGTAGCGGTTATCAGTGAAAATGCTGAAACATCTATGCCCTCTGGATCAATAAAAATACTTGCAAAATGCAGCCTGACTGAGCCGTCTGCTATAGGAATGATGAAATTTGACTGGAATGATGAACAACATCGGAATAGTTTCTATCTATCGAAAGATGTGCCTTATGTCGTTGGTTCTAAAGTTGAAAAAGTAGTGAATAAATTGCTGTCAGACAGGCAACTCGCTATCAGCGAAATAGATCACTGGATAGTTCACTCCGGCGGAAAAAAGGTTCTGGATTCGATCTGCATTAATCTAGGCCTGACTAAAAACGATCTGCGTCACACGCGTAGTGTATTAAATGATTTCGGAAACTTGTCCAGTGGTTCTTTCCTGTTCTCCCTGGAAAGACTCCAAAATGAAAAAATAACATCTGCCGGTGATATCGGTGTATTTATGACTATGGGACCTGGGGCGGCGATTGAGACGGCCTTGGTTCAGTGGTAAAGCTAATCTAACATTATTGAGGTGATTTATGGAAAATTTAACTGTTAATATTTCTGGGTCTTCGGCTATTTCTGGTGTGCTCATTGAAGAGATTAACCAGCTGTGCGCTGAGGTTGAGAGCAATACTACAATTAATATGGTGTTATTCAACTTTGATGCCGATTCGACGAAAGGACTCTGCTCCAGCGTGGAAAATGTGGATGTATTACACAAATGGGAAAAAGTGTTACGCCGCGTTGAAAATCTGAACGCCCTAATTATCGCCATTTGTAATGGCCAGAGTGGGCTTGCGGCGCTATCTCTTATTGCTATCGCCGATCTCCGTTTAGGGACACCCACCAGTACTTTCGCTTTGAACGGAAAAGACATCACCTTACCCGGCATGCTGATTCATCGCCTCACCAACCAAATGACTGCTAATTGGGTGCGTTCACTGCTTGTGTTAGGGAATACGCTTTGCGCCGAAGAGGCATTGGCATGCGGACTCCTTGACCGAACGAGTACACAGCCAAAAGCGCTTGCCGAAGATTTCGTCGCTGGTATGAATCCACATGCTTTTAATGACATACGGGTACGCCGCAAACTGATGTTGGAGGCTAGCCATACCTCACATGAAGACACTATTGGGCTGTCTCTTTCGGCCAGCGATCGTACATTGCGTCGAGGATAACTTATCTGCAGCGTGGCATTTAATGTGGATTCGATTAAGGACAGACTATGAATGGATTACCCAATACGTTACAGCCGCGGGTGGTGGCGTTAAGAAATATACTACAAAGCATTAGCAATGCGGACCTCAGAGACGATGTAATTATTGCCCAATGTGCGGCTAACGACGAAGTTTCGTATTTCTTTAAACATCATACTCTTGAGCTGTACCAGTTTTGGACAGAAGAGTACTGTCGTCCTAAACGGGTTGAGGTGCTTTATCACTTGACCGCATCGTTACTGGTAGGAACGCTAACGGCAGGCACGCCGGAACAAGTTGCTGTGGACTACTGTTTCTCGCTTTTCTTAGCACAGTTGTTACAAGACAGTCAGGCTGGCATGTATTTATTAAATACCATGTTGCAACCAAAAGCTTCTTCTTTGCCCCTGGTCGATGATTTTAATCGGATTGGATATCTCCGCCTGACTGCATTGGAGATACGAAAGAAAGGTGAAGCTGCGGTTATAGATTTCATCGACGGAGATACGCTGCATGCAGAAGACGGTGATCTTGTCCGTGACTTGGAAACGGCGATAGACATCGTGTACCTCTCCAGACAAATTAAAACTGGCGTACTACGTGGCGGGGTTGTCAATCATCCTAAATATGCTGGTCGCAGAGTTTTCTGCTCCGGTATCAATTTGAAAAAACTTCATAATTCTGGCATTTCTTACCCGGATTTTTTAATTGGAAGGGAAATGGGCTGTATTAATAAATTGGTCCATGGTGTGACGAATTCACCTAATGAGTCAAATGCCAGAATTACTAAACCATGGATTGCTGTCGTGGATACCTTTGCTATCGGAGGAGGTATGCAAATGGTGCTGGCCTGCGATTACGTGATTGGTGAGCAAGGATGCTATGTCTCACTGCCGGCGGCTAAAGAGGGTATTATTCCTGGTGTATCTAACCTTCGACTTACCACCGCCACAAGTGAACGTTTCGCCAAACAGGTGATCTTGCATGGACGTAAGGTTATGGCCAACGATGCTGATGCTGGATTCATTTTTGATCGGGTGGTTCCTTCGGAGGAGCTTGATCAGGTCCTGGATGAAGCAATCTCGCTGATGACGGCTCCGGCGGTACCAGCCAATAAACGCATGTTGGTGTTAGCTAAAGAACCGTTAAGTGAATTTCGCACCTATATGCAAGCATTTTGTAGAGAACAGGTCATTAGAATGTATGCCCTGGATGTGAAAGAAAAAACCGGAAAATTTTCCCATAAGACACCCAGTGCCATAATTAGTTAAGGTTATGAGCACCAATCGGATGGCCATGGCTGCCCGGTTGGTGCTGTTAATAACAACATCACGAGGTAAAAATGACAGGGAAAAGCAGAGTTGACCCAGTAGTTTTATATGAAAAAAGAGGGCATGTCGCTTACATCACACTCAACCGCCCTGAAGTTCTCAACGCGATGAATCTTGAAATGCACCAACAGTTGCGGCAAGTATGGGATGATTTTAACCATGACGATGATTTATGGCTTGCTGTGCTGTCAGGGGCTGGCGGCAAGTCCTTCTCTGTTGGCCAGGACCTTAAAGAACTGAAGGCACGTTATGACACTGACGAGCCATTTTCTAGTTTGGGTAGCAAAGGACGGGCGGGCTGGCCGCGATTGACTGAACGGACAGACATTTATAAACCGATAATTGCCATGGTAGATGGCTATGCTTTTGGTGGAGGATTTGAACTGGCACTTGCCTGTGATTTAATTGTCGCCAGTGAAGAATCGATTTTTGCATTGCCTGAAGCTAAACTCGGTTTAATCCAAGGGGCCGGAGGGATTTTTCGCCTTACCAGACAAATGCCTTATAAGTTAGCTATGGAGATGCTTCTCACCGGAAGAAAAATTGATGCTCAACAAGCAGCTGACTTCGGTATTGTCAATCGCGTTGTTTGCAAGGAAAAATTATCTCAAGTCGTCAATGATTTAGTTGAAGATATATTGCGTTGTTCACCTGCTGCTACACGAGCAATCAAAAATATTGCCTATGACAGCGCAGATAAAAACATACAAGATGCTTTTCAAGCGCAATATCCTGCAGAAAAATTGCGACTAGAGAGCAAGGACCTTGTTGAAGGTGTGAATGCTTTCTTGGAAAAAAGGGAGCCGGTATGGTCAGGACGATGATGTTTATAAGATCATCAGTAAAGGCACTCATAATTTTTCCGTCATATCCTCTCAGACGAAAGTCAGGCGTTCTAATGATTAATTGAGAGTTATGAGTTGATCGTTCAACCGCCGCCAGAATGCCCTGGTGTTGCTGCGTGCAATATGCTGCCACTATAGGCGGCGTGGCGATTGGACGTCCATTGAGTTCTACAGGTCAGTAACGTCGTATTAGTCGGTCCGAGCGATTGACTCGCTCATCGTCACACAGCATAGCCAGTCTTCCTCACATTCCTCACTTATCACCAGGTTGGTTTGTATTCCCTGCCTGGTATTGTAAGTATCACCCACATTCAACGCTGAATTATCAGATGCAATCAGAGTATCCAACACAGTGTTAAAACGGGAAATCTGGCAGTAACAAAATTGATATGACGAACTGATGGTTGTATCGAATACTGGGGGCATTTCAACGGCACTAATTTTTAAAGAGTAAATACAGCCGGAAATCAGGCATTATTTAGATTGGTACAGGAAGGTTTTCTCTCAGTAACTGGGGGGAGTTTAAAATCAAAGATGAATATAAGGTTATTAAAATAGTTTCCTCCACAAACATTAAGATTAAGCTTTTGAAAAACATAGCCTGCCCCCTGCCGTGATAGTGCTGTTAACTGGAATAGTTAATCTCTTTCCCTTTTACTTAAACGATAATTTTTTGTTATTCCAGGAAAAATTCATATAAAAACTAATAAAGTTTGCTCACGTAACAATGAGAATCGTATGGGCACCGGATAAGCATTGCCTGGCGTTCCCGTCAAGACAGTGAATCATATACTTTTTCTCTTAATAAGCTCAGGAAATTGGCTGGCGTGGTATCCCATAATTGGGCCGAAAATTCATTGCCATAACGGCTTTCAAAATCCTTTTCGAGGTTTTCACATTCCTGGATAAATTGATCAATATCCTCTATCAAGCCATGTCGTGTAGCGGGCGGTGTATCTGCAATCCATGCGTCTATTTGCGCATCAACGCTCTCACCACTTCCAAACAAATCATAATCTTGCCCAAAATAGACTGCAACCAGGCTGTCCAGAACATGTACATTAATGTTTTTCATAATTAAACCATTGTGTTATAGGATTTTAATGACGCCTTTTTCAGTTTGAGTGGAAAATTCAGCTGTTACCAGGTGCGATTGTGATTTCGTATCGATGACGTCATAAGCAACTGAATAGCGTTCACCCGGTGTAAAGGTAAATCCGAACAGAGGCAGACATTCTCCTTTAGCAACATAAACAGGTTTATCATCAAAGATTTTATGAAGCGTATCGTTTTTATCGCCGTTGATTTGAATAGCGGTAATCCGTTCTCCTGATTTCAGCGGCGACACGACACAAACCTGGTTATCTTTGATCATCGCAGTCGTTGATTCCCGCTCAGTCATCCTGTCACCCGGCCCAGGGCATCCGGTTAAAAGAGATACTGAAGCCAACAAAATTTTACCCTTCATGATTATCGTCCTTTTCCCGTGATGGTTTTCTGATCAAAATGAGATACGTAGCATATAGATTTACACAGAATACGTTCTTACCAACCCCGTTTACAGCTTTATCAACTGCTGTTGCTGCATCTTTTTCAGACATAGTTCAGAATTTTATTATTGATGATATGCAAACTAACGAGTATCCTGAACCCAAATAAAACAAGCAATCTATAATATCATGAGGTGATAACTTTTGAAGAAAAATATCATCAAAACACTTTTATTTATTGTTTTATTTGTTTTAATCGCCTCAGTAACTTTTGAGATAACCTTCAGGTTCGGAGATGCCGACTCATTTATATCACTTTTAGGAAATCTTTCATTTTTAGGATTCCAACAGTCTTTTGATTCATTATTCATACTTCTACTAATTATATCCCTTATAATTTCATCGCTAATCTATTTATTCCTAACAATAACAAAACGCAACAAGATAAAGAAATGAAAAAGGCCATTGCAACATTATTTAAAGATACAGCTACCTATTTAGGAATATGTTTAGCTGTTCTGTTTCTCTTCTTCTTTTACTACTTTGCTGTCCCTGATTATTGGTTTTTATGCAGCGTGTTGACAATCATAATTGCAGCTGTTTTAGAACTGATTCTCCGGTCAAGAAGAAAGAAGTAAAAGATGCATTCCTGCCCATTCTGGCGCGATTACATTCTGTCCCATCTTATTCTTCAAGGATGTTTAGCAAACATCAGTGGATCGAAGCAGCGCTTAAAGAATGCCTGAAGCTGCTCCGCCTGCCTACCTGCTGAGGCAGAACGGCATTTTCTGGCAATGCAAGAGTGGGCATTGTACGTGCGGCTTAACGTCACAGGGGATTTTGTATTAATTCTATTTCACATGTCTGACCTGCTCCCCGTTGATTAATACACCGCGATGTTAGTAATGTCTTCATAAGCCACATGAGGACATCCCCATGAAGAAGCGTTTTTCCGACGAACAGATCATCAGTATTCTCCGCGAGGCTGAAGCCGGAGTTTCTGCCCGTGAACTCTGCCGTAAGCACGCCATTTCCGACGCCACGTTTTATACCTGGCGTAAGAAGTATGGCGGCATGGAGGTGCCTGAGGTTAAGCGCCTGAAGTCGCTTGAGGAAGAGAACGCCAGACTCAAGAAGCTGCTCGCCGAGGCCATGCTGGATAAGGAGGCGCTTCAGGTGGCTCTTGGGCGAAAGTACTGACGACAGACCAGAAGCGCGAAGTCGTGGTGTTGATGTGTGATGCGACCGGTCTGTCGCAACGTCGTGCCTGCAGACTCACAGGTTTGTCCCTGTCGACCTGCCGCTATGACGCTCAGCGTCCGGCGGCTGATGCCCATTTATCAGGGCGCATTACTGAACTGGCACTGGAGCGCAGGCGTTTTGGCTACCGCCGCATATGGCAGTTACTGCGCCGTGAAGGGCTTCTGGTTAATCACAAGCGCGTGTACCGCCTTTATCATCTGAACGGGCTGGGCGTTAAACGCAGACGTCGTCGTAAAGGGCTTGCAACAGAACGTCTGCCGCTGCTCCGCCCGGCGGCGCCCAACATGACCTGGTCGATGGATTTCGTCATGGATGCGCTGGCTACTGGTCGCAGGATCAAGTGCCTTACCTGCGTCGATGACTTCACAAAGGAATGCCTGACGGTCACTGTTGCCTTCGGGATTTCAGGCGTGCAGGTCACGCGTATTCTGGACAGCATTGCGCTGTTTCGCGGCTATCCGGCTACGATAAGAACCGATCAGGGCCCGGAGTTTACCTGCCGCGCGCTCGATCAGTGGGCCTTTGAGCATGGAGTGGAGCTGCGACTTATCCAGCCCGGCAAGCCGACGCAGAACGGATTTATTGAGAGTTTTAACGGACGCTTTCGCGATGAATGCCTGAATGAACACTGGTTCAGCGACGTCAATCATGCCAGGAAAACCATCAGCGAATGGCGTCAGGATTATAACGAATGTCGCCCGCACTCCACGCTGAATTATCAGACGCCGTCTGAATTTGCAGCGAGCTGGAGAAAGGGTAATTCTGAGAGTGAAGGATCCGACATTACTAACTGAGCTTTGTATCTAATCCTGGGGGCAGGTCAGGCCGTATCGGTATTCAGCTTGGGCGGTCAGAGCGGACCTGCAGTTGTGTCCCCTGCCGCTCCGGCACGCCTTCCGGCGGCTGTCATTAATAAACCTGAAACAACGGATGACGGCTGGACACATTTCTGATGTAACACCTGTCATCCTGCGAGCGGGTTCTAAGCATCTTGTCCCTGAAGCCACTATGACTGATTTGGACAGGTACCTTCCCGTATAAATCCTTTAAAAAGGATTTATACGGTGAAATGCGATTCTCATTTATTCCCAGCTTGCTGACAGCAGCTTAACAATTGCGATAGCAGCAATCTGAACAGCGAATAAGTATGCTCAATCAACGGATTTAGATAATCCTTTGAGTTCTGCAATACCTTCATGATTAATTTCTTCATCCGCCTCGTCGACAGCCTTGGAAATGGTAAGCAGACTCTGAAGTTCGCTCAGCAGGAGCGCGGCGTCAGACTTCAGCAGGTCATCGCATTCAGCAGAGTCTATGACAGTGTTGATCGCCTTGTTCGCGCTTTCGATCATTTCAGTTACACCCCCCTCTTTACTCACAGCCAGAACAAGCGCACTTATAAGCAGAGACTGAGCCTCAACACGGGCCGTTAACTGCTTCATGCCGGCATCGATGTGAGATATCTTTGCCAGCATGTTGAGTACAACGTTTTTCATTATCTTCCCTCTAAAAATGAAGACTAAATTTTTAAAATCTCTTCTTTAGGACATTGCTATCAAAGCGAGACGGCTGTTTCAAGTCAATCCTGGCAAGTACCCCTTGAAATTCACCGCGTCAGGTGGACGCATATGCAAAAAAACGACTCTTTAAACATCCTGATGCAGTGACAGTGCATCAGGCTTTTTGGCTTTACTGAGAAGCCAGAGCCTGAATGATTTTTTCCTGAACCTGCTTTACCCCGTCGCGCAGGCTGGCCAGCGTCTCAAAGGGAATACCCATTTCACAAATCATCGCTGCCGGCACTCCAGCTGCCCGGCTTTCCAGTTCACGGCCTGCTTCGGTCAGACGGATGATGACCCTTCTTTCATCATGGTCGGTGTCGCGCGTGCGGCTGATGAAACCGGCCTGTTCAAGTCGCTTAAGCAGGTGGCTGAGCGTACCGGATTCCAGGTGCACGCGCTGCCCTACCTCGGACACCGTCACACCGTCTTTTTCCCAAAGTGCCAGTAGTGTCAGATATTGCGGATAGGTCAGCCCCAGCGGTTTCAGATGCGGCTGGTAAAGCTTTGTCATGGCCAGCGAAGCCGAGTACAGCGCAAAGCAGAGAAACTGCTCAAGGTTCTGGGGCTGAGCGCGTTTATTTTCGCCGCTGTCTTTAAAGTCTGTCATGCCGTTGCTCCTGATGAAGTTGAGGGCCGGCATCCTAGCTGAATGCGCTCGGTGACAGGAAAATAGGGGCCGCACTGTCACTGATACATTCTTCTCCATCTGCAGACTGGACGCTGGCAAGTCTTTCTGCAAAATCGGCTATGTCCCTCAGTGCGTTGGCCAGTCGGTTTCACCAGCTTACCGGTTCAACGCCCGGGAATTATCTGACGTCATGCCGAATGGAGGTGGCATGCGCTTAAACAAGGAAAAATTACTTAAGTATTAATTAGATAGAAAGATTAATCGGATATAAATCTGTTCCCTCTTTTTCTCTGGCATTCAAACGTTACACTGGGAGAACGCCAGGAGGCTACCGTAATCTGAATAAGAACAGTTAAAAGGCCACTCTGATAATTGTCTTTTTAATGCGTTTGCAAAATTCTCAAAAAGTTATCGCAGTGTTCAAAGATACAAGGTTCGCTTCTGGCACAGAGCGGACGGTCAGCGCTGAAAAATATCGACCCTGTGATTTTGTCCATCATCCCGCAAAGGAATGCTGTCATCCGGCAGGAGCGTGCCATCCATAGTCACTCGAGGTTCACCGTCGTGACGAAAAATCCTAATGTAATACTGACTGCCCCCGTGTTGATAGGTCAGGCTGATCGAAGGCCAGTCACTAGGTAAGTGAGTGCGAATAACCAGCGTCTCTCCGTGCCGTTTTATTCCGAGTAACTCTTCAGTCACCAGACGGTAGGCCCAGCCTGCGGAACCGGTGTACCAGCTCCACCCGGCTCGGCCGGTATGAGGTGCAACGCTGTACACATCTGCACTCATCACATAGGGTTCCGCCTTGTAGATGTTAACGCCTTCAGTCTGCAGCGTGTGGTTTACCGGATTGATCATTGACCATAGTTGCCACGCTCGCGCTTTTTGTCCCATCCGGGCAAACGCCATGACCGCCCAGATGGCGCCATGCGTGTACTGCCCGCCGTTTTCCCTCACACCCGGAAGATAACCCTGTATGTAACCGGGATTAGGACCATGACCATCAAACGGTGGCGTTAGCAACTTGATCAATCCAGCATCGTTATCCACCAGATAGCTGTCGAGTGACTGCATAGCCTGCGCACTGCGCACAGGATCAGCTGCGCCGGACAAAACGGACCAGCTTTGTGCAATCGCATCGATCCAGCACGCCTGCGATGCTCTTGTCCCCAGCGGCGTACCATCGTCAAAGTAGCCGCGAAGATACCACGCACCATCCCAGGCGTAAGATTCGAGATTTTTTTGCAGGCTCAGCGCTTCTGAATAGCACAATGCTGCCACGCGTTCATCCTGGCGCTGTTCAGCCAGCGCCGCAAAGCGTTGCAAAATATCGTAGAGGAAAAAGCCGAGCCAGACGCTTTCACCTTTGCCTTCAATACCGACCAGATTCATCCCGTCATTCCAGTCACCTGCACCCATTAGCGGCAGGCCGTGCTGGCCGAAGTTTAGCCCCCGCTCAATCGCTTTTACGCAGTGCTGCCACAACGTCTCTTCGAGGTGGCTGATAACCGGCGTATCATAAACAGATTCTTCGCCGGGCTTGAGCGGACGCCCTTCAAGATAGGGAATCTGCTGCGCCAGCACGCCAGTATCTCCCGTTGTATCCACATAGTGACAAACCGCAAGCGGAAGCCACAGGTAGTCATCCGAACAGCGCGTTCGCACGCCATTACCCTGCGGAGGATGCCACCAGTGTTGCACATCCCCCTCAATAAACTGCCGTGAGGCACACAGAAGGATCTGGCTGCGCAGTCGCTCTGGTGCAACGTGGCTCAGCGCCAGCGTATCCTGCAACTGATCGCGGAAACCAAATGCCCCACCGGACTGATAGTAGCCGCTGCGCGCCATGATGCGGCAGGCTAATGTCTGGTACAGCAGCCAGCCGTTTACCAGCAAATCAACGCTGCTGTCGGGCGTCTGCACAACGACCTTATCGAGCACGTTGTGCCAGAAATGGTGAACCTGATTCAGCGCCTGACGCGCGTTATCCTCATGCAGAAAACGGGCAAGCGTTTCCTGTGCCTGTGCCGGGTTATCGGCCACGCCGAGGACAAAAACATAGGTTTTCTGGTCACCGTCAATAAGGGAGGCTGTCGACTGTAGCGCGGCACAGGGATCAAGCCCGGCTCCCGTTTTACCCGAGAGTCTGCGAAGCGTCATGGCGGCCGGGGCGCGCAGTGAGCCATTACGCCCGATAAACTCGCGGCGGTCGCCCGTGACCGTACTCTGAGGATCGTTAACGGCGAAAAAGGCGGTGCGTTCCCCGCCATTAGTACCGTAAAAGTTATTGGCCATGACCGCACTCCCCCCCGCGAGGCCGGGCGAATGCGTGATGATATGCGCAGCAGAGTGGTTGCGCGTTGCCCCAAGTGTCCATTCAACGTAGCCGGTGACAGACAATTTGCGTGTACGGCCCGAATGGTTGCTGAGCTTCAGTATTGCAAGCTTAACCGGCGCCTGTTCGTCCACCAGGACTGTCAGTTCGCTGTCCAGCCCATTTTCACGGTGGGCGAACACGCTGTAACCAAAACCGTGGCGGGTAAGATAATCGCCCTGACCGCGCACGGGCAGGGTCATGGGTGACCAGCATGCGCCGCTTTCTTCATCACGCAGATAGAATGCCTCCCCGCTGCGATCACTCACCGGATCGTTTTCCCACGGCGTTAAGCGGTATTCGTGCGCATTTTCGAACCAGCTGTAGGCCTGGCCTGCTTCAGAAATCACGCTGCCAAAGTTATCGTTTGCCAGCACGTTTGACCAGGGCGCTGGCGTCGGTTGGTTTTCTCTCAGCAGGATCTGATACTCGCGACCATCCTGAGAAAAGCCACCGTATCCGTTGAAATGGCGCAACAGGTGAGTTTCCGGTATCCAGTCGGCGTGATGATTGCTCTCTGACGTCACCGAGGGCACAAAAGGCCTGACGCGTTTTTTTGTCGCGTGAATACGCTGGTTAAGTTGTTCATTGATGCCGTCAGCGCGATCGTCCAGACTCAGACAGGCCACGCTCATCAGCAACTGCTTGTCTTCGGCAGACAAATGCTCACCGTTACGGACAAAAATCCCCCCGGGTTTATCTAACAGGCTGGCTTCAGAACCGGCATAGATTAAATCCATAATCTGCGTCTGCAGCGCCTGCTGGTAGCCACCAGGACTGTTATTAAGAATCACCAGATCCACCTCCAGCCCTTTCAGTCGCCAGTAGCGATGTGCCTGAATCAGCGTGGTGACAGAAGCAATTTTTTCCTCGCTGGTCAGGCTGATCAGCACAATCGGCAAATCACCTGAGATCCCCCAACCCCACAGGCCCGACTGACCACGTCGGTTTCGGCTGATGGCCTGTTCGTCACCGCGCAGTTCCTGACAGGGATAAAGTACCGCGCTGGCGAGGCGGTTGAACAAAGTTGCGTCATCTTCGCTGGCATTCATCTGCCGTAACACAACCAGACTGTGGGACCAGGCCAGTTCAAACACGCGATCGGCGATAGGATGATCGCGGTATTTTTCCATCAGCGCGAGGCTTTGCTGACGGTTTTCGCTGACGCCAAAAACGATATCAATGGTAACCGGCTGTCCGGGCTGGAGCGTAATCGCGTGGCGTATCGACAGTATCGGATCCAGCACGGCGCCGGACGTGTTGCTGAGCGGTCCATTCATGCAGACCGCCTGGGCATTGGCCGGGCTTTTTCCCCGGCCGATGAATCCCGATCTGTCGGTGTCGAATGAAACGTTCTCTGAACAATCGCCATGCACCACCATCATATGAAACAGGTAAGGGCTCTGTTCATCCGGCGAGCGTGCACGCCGGTGGCACAAAATGGCATCATGCCTGGGATCGGCTTCAGTCTGAATAAACAGGTTGCTGAACGCCGGGTGCGCCTGGTCACTGATGTCCGAGGCAAGCACCACTTCAGCATAGGTCGTCAGCTCGAGTGTCCGTGGGCTTCGGCCTCGATGCATCAGGGTGACACGACGCAGTTCGATGTCATCTTCCGGTGAGACCACAACCCGGGTTTTTACGCTGAGCGAGCCGAGCACGCGCCTGAACTCGGCCCCCGCATCGGTAAAGATGATTTCATCGCTGATGTCCGCACTGGCCCCCAGAGGGTGACAGGTATTGCTCCACACCTCGTCAGTGAGCGGATCCCGGATATAGCAGAACGTTCCCCAGTTATCACGGGTGCTGTCGCTGCGCCAGCGTGACAATGCGATGTTGTTCCAGCGACTGTATCCCCCACCGCCTGGCGTTATCATCAGATGGTAATGCCCGTTGGACAATAATTGTATTTCGGGGGTCGGCGTATCCGGATGCGTGAAGATTCGTGGTTCATAGCGCACAGGCTTAACTCTTCCCTCATGGGATTCAAAATGACGACGCGGGCTGTAGAGTTCGACCTCATCAGGTACGCGCTCCTGTAACAGCAGGCTGGCCGATCTGAACGCGGGACTCGACATGAATCGCCCGGCCATAGGTGCATCAAGCAGCAGATGCCCCAGCGCCTGGAAAGCCATGCCCTGATGGTGCGCCATCCAGGATTGAACAACCAAAAAAAGCTGCCCGGTTGCCAGCCGCGATGGCGTATAGTCCAGCGCTTCATAAAAACCATATTCGCCGCGCGCGCCGTTTTCCTGCAGCCTGAGCAGATTTTCGCAGGCCTTTTGCGGTGAAACCAACAGCGCAAGCAGCGTGGCATAAGGGGCTACCACCATATCATCGGCAAGTCCGCGCCGGAGACCAAGGCCGGGTACGCCAAATGCCTGATACTGATAATTATGTTGAACATCAAACGCATGGTAGCCGGACTCAGAGACGCCCCACGGCACGCCACGCTCTTTGCCCCAGTTTATCTGCCTGATTACCGCAGATTTGCTCATCTCATCCAGCAGACTGCCGTGCCAGATTGGCATCACCAGATTCGGCATCAGATATTCAAACATTGAACCGCTCCAGGACATCAGGGCAGTTTCACGATCGATGGTGGTAAACAGTCGGCCAAGTGCATACCAGCTTTTAAGCGGCAGCTGATTCGTCGCAATAGCGACAAAACTGGTCAGGCGGATTTCTGAAGGCAAAAGATCGTAGTGGCTTTTATCCAGAGTGTTGGTATCGCAGTTGTAGCCCACACTCAGCATGCTGGTCGCCGTGTTATACAGAAACGTAAAATCCATTCGCGCATGGTCAGAGAGACGTTGTTCAAGTTCGCTGATAATCGCCAGTCGCCGCCGGGCCTGGGTCATAACGGCTGTCGGCGCGATAACAGCCTCAAGGGTGATTCCACCAGCCAGCTCACTCAGCGTAGGCAGGGCCTGTGCATGATATGTCACCGGTAGCCAGCCAAGCAGCGTCGTCCATTCATCACAGAGCTGCTGCAGTTGACTGACCAGATGCGCCGTCCAGCGCACCACCACGCGGCTTTCCTCCTGAGACAGCCGGGCCAGTTCGTTGCCGTGCACTTGCATTTTTTCGAGTTCGCTTAACAACTGCCCTGAAGGTAACGATGCAGCATTAAGGCACTGCGTGCGCAGCACGCCCAGGCTGGCTGGCGCGTTATGGCCCCAGTATTTTTCCAGCACATGCAGAGTATCATTCAGCCCCTCCAGTAGGCGTACGCCGTTGACAACGGGCTGATGACGCATGGCTGACAGCCCTTCGCGCAAAGTCAGTAAGTGGCCGGCCATGTTGCCGCTGTCAACGCTGGAAACATAACGCGGGCTGAGTGGCGCAAGCGTGCGGGTGTCATACCAGTTATACAAATGTCCCCGGTAGTGCTCCATCTTATCCAGCGCGTCGAGCGTCTGCGTGATGCGCTGCAGGAGGTCCCCGCCAGAGAGATAACCGAAATCCCAGGCCGTGAGGTTCGCCAGCAAGGACAGTCCGATATTGGTGGGTGACGTGCGATGCGCGATTTTTGGCTCAGGGATCTCCTGATAATTGTCAGGGGGAAGCCAGTTTTCCTGTGCCGTCGCGAAGGTCTCGAAAAACGCCCAGATTTCTCTGCTGGTCTGACGCAGAAGTCGTTTCTGTTGCGGGTCAGGCAGAAACGCCTTACGCGCTGGCGGGCGGCTCAGTCCACTCAATAATAGCGGTGCCAGGCACCATGACAGGCTGATGATCAGGGCTATGGTCAGCCATTGTGGCGCCAGTAACAGCGTCAGGAGCGTGAGTGCCGCACCACAAGCCACATTCAGCCACATTACCCGATAAAAACGAAAGGCAGAAAGTTGGGGCTGAAGGCTGTCCGGACTGTGGCTGGACCATTGCGTCAGGTTGCGCTGGCTGATGCCAAGGCGCCAGAGCGTCACGGCGATCGCATACAGCGAATAGCCCGCCTCATGGGGCAATAAAATAAAATTGAGTCCGATCCGGGAAAGTCGCTTCAGTACCCCCGCCGTAACCAACACAAGATGTTGCCTCAGAGTACGACGATGCGGCTTGTTGGCAAGATCGATAAGGATACAGAGCGCAGCAGGCAGCAGCCAGACCAGGGCCAGAACGCCCAGCCAGTATCCCGGATTCGGCACCCACAGCAGCGCGCTGAACTGCAGCACCAGTAATGCGGGGGCGACCAGGCTGCGGCGCAGGTTATCAAACAGCTTCCAGCGAGAGAGCGCCGACAATGGGTTTTTATCCCGCGTCCCATCTGCTTTTCGGACCCGCAGCTTAAGCCAGTTAAGCAGTTGCCAGTCGCCACGGATCCAGCGCGTACGGCGTGCGACGTCGGACAGATAGTTGTTCGGGTACTGCTCGTAGAGTAAGACCTCACTCAGCAGCCCGGCGCGGGCATAGCATCCTTCCAGAAGATCGTGACTGAGCACCAGATTTTCCGGGCAGGTGTTGGCCGTGGCCTGGACAAAAATATCCACGTCGTAAATTCCCTTGCCGACGAACGAGCCTTCTTCAAACAGATCCTGATATATATCTGAAGACATCATGGAATAAGGGTTATTACCCGGTACGCTGCTGCGCATCGCGGCATAGCGCCCCTGACCGTTACGCGGCATCTCTTCTGCCAGCCCCGGTTGTAAAATACCGTATCCTTTGACGACCCGCTGACATCGCGGATCGTATTCCGGCTTGTTCAACGGATGCGCCATCGTTGCGACCAGCTTATGCGCGGTATCACGTGGCAGGAGCGTGTCACTGTCCAGCGTGATGACATACTTAATCTGTCCGGGTAAGCGGTTCGCGGGCATGCCCGCAACGCTGGAAAATTGCGTGTCTGGATGACGTAACCAACTGTTCAGCAACGCCAGCTTGCCCCGTTTGCGTTCATAACCCATCCAGATCCCCTGCGATGCATTCCATTCAGGCGAGCGGTGGAGCAAATAAAAGCGCTGAAGGCGGCAAGGATAGCGCAGGTTAAGCCGGTGCATTTCTGACATCGCCTGACTGAACAGTGCGCGTTGTTCATCCGTACTTTCAGTCGCAGCGTCAGCAAAATCGGTAAGAAGCGCGAAACAGAGGTTATCATCCTGGTTGCCAAGCCAGCACACTTCAAGGCTTGTTAGAAGTGTGCTGAAGCCTGCGTGACTCGTCAGCATGCAGGGGATCGCCACCAGCGTGGAGGATGTCACCGGAATCCCGTCAGAAAAGTCCATTCGTGGCAGCGGTCGGGGAGTCCGAAAGCGGGTCGTCGCTTCACTGAGTATATCGCTGACCAGCTGACTCAACGCCACAATCAAAGGTAAAGCCAGCAGTAACAACCACCAGGCCATGCCCAGACTCGCTGTGTCATACAATATTGCGGCTGTGGCCGCCGTGGTTAACAGGCTCATGCTCCCAAGCCAGGATAACAGAGGATATCTGTTGAGACTGTGCCGTAAGCGTTTGAGGCCAGAGCTCGCCACTGACAAATGGTGATCTAACTGACGCCGCCCTTCTCCCATCAGATAATATCCAATGTGATGAGAGGGCATGCCCGGTTGGGTTGTTGCTGACAACGCCAGTATGCGGCTTGCCACGTCGGGCTCACTGAGCTGACTTTCCCGGGCCAGAATCTCAATCACATGGCGATAATGATCGCGGGTATCAAAATGCATACAGGAATATATGCCCGCCGGATCGCGACGTAACGTCTGCTCAACCACACTAATATTCTCGGCGAAATCAGCCCAGTTGGTTTCATTGAGCAGGCGTAACCCGGCAATACTGTTGCTGACGGAAAGTTGACTGGCCGCAAGCTGTTGGTTGAAGCGATGGATCAGCAACTCGGTTGTGAGGCCTTGCTCGGCAAGGCGTTGTTCTACCCAGCCCAGGGGTAATGCCAGCGCATTCCCCTGCCCGTGCAGACGACGAACCATTTCTGCGACAAAGGCACTGCTCAGTGGCGGCCGGGAACGCGCCATGTCGGCGATTACCAGAATGAGGTCAGCTGGCGCATGTTCGGCGCATTCAGTCATCCGCGTTATCCAGCTGTCAGCAAGGCTGCGTTCCTGCTGAGCCTGAACCACCTCAATACTGACCCGACGCAGATTTTCAATCAGCGCCAGACGCAACATACCGGGCAACGCCCAGACTTCCCCTAACGTCAGCGGCGTGACCTGTTGGTAGGCGCCGATGTAGCTGGTCAGACTGGCGGTGTCCCAGCGCCCGTCACCATGCGCAACCGCCTCGGTAGCAATATCATAGATACGCGGACAAGGGTGCGAAGACGCGAGTGAAGGAAGACCTTTGCCAAAGCTGGTCGGCAAGTGCTGGCGGACGTTGCGAATTTGCTCCTCAATCAGGTAGTAGTTGTCCAGCAACCACTCCCCAGCGGGCATAATGCTGGTTTTTTTACCGGCGTTAAGCGTGTAACAGTTTTGTGTAATAACGGCTTCGTTATCACTTAATCGTTTGAGCAGGTAGTACGGCATCTTGTCCGGTGACAATTTATGCGTATGCGCCAGCTTTTGTCCATAACGCTCAAGCTGAGGCGTTGAGAAGAGCTCAGGGCGCGGGGTGTTTTCCCCCATAGGGTCATTGAAAGAAAACGATGCGCGCCCAGGCGCTTTTGTCATGATACGGGCGCGGCGAAACCATGCCCCAGGATTTATTTTCATGGTCTTGCTCTCATGCGACATTAACGCGCAGGAGCAGTTGAGAAATCAGTTCAGAAACGTTCTCTCAGGATGGGCGTAAGGCATCAGGGATTTATCAGCTGCGGGTCGAGGTCTTTACGGCATAACAGGGAAGATCGGCGGATCTGAAAGTCAGGTGCTAAGGTAGAGAGACAAAGAGAGATTTACATCCCGGACAAAGCATAGCCTGTTTCAGGCGAATTTTTGAGGCAGGCTGGGAGGAACTTAAACCGCAGGCAGGACAGACTACCGTGGACGGAGCACTCATGAACTTCCTTGCGTAATCGAGAAGAGACATGGTGTTACCCTCTAGAGGAATGAAACTCATACTATCACAGTTGATTAATTTCCAATCGATTTGTTTCGTTGTTACCTGCCTGCAAGTGAGCAGTTAGATAAATTGGGAGGATTATTTAATTTTTCTCCAGGAAAAAGGCGTCATTTTCATAATTTTTCTGAAAAATATTATTGCTTAAAACCTCAGTTTTTTACTGACAGTCAAAGAAAAAGTGCTCGCGACGGTTATTTATGCCTTGTTTTTAAGAGCTTCCGAGAGTATCTACGCTCTAAACAATCAGGGGTGAGACTTCTTTAAGAACTGAAGGATATCTTTTAAATTACATAAAGATAAAAGGCTTACTCCGCTAAAATATTTCGCGCATTAAATTTGTGAATGGGCATAGCATGCTGCATTTTCAGAAGAAGCAATATATTTTCTTATATTTTTTATAAGGATAACTATTCAATCGAAGTTAAGACTGTTGAACACTTCCTCGGCATTTTTCTTGCGTTCTTCTTCTTTGCGCTCTCTTTCAGTGATTTCAGAGGCTATTTGCTTCTGCCATGCAGAATATGCTTCGTCAGCCCGCTTAAGCAAAGCGTTAATCTCATATATCTGGGTTTGAAGTTCACTGAGTTCGCATTCCACTACAACCCAGTTGTCTACAATCCTGATAGGACGCTTCCGGGAAGATTTATTTTGATTGCAAACATTTATAAAGTATTGTTTCCATTCATCTTTAGGCTCGCTATCAAGTTCAAGAAATCTCGAGGTAATGCCTGGAAACCCAATACTTTGAACCTTATCAATACCAACAATTTTCATTTGAGCATCGCTTCCTTTCTGACTTATTTCAGTACTGCAGCATATTCTGATAAGAAAAATAAATCATTACATTTTGTAATGAAGAGAGAGTTTTTCTGTTTTGACACACTATCTGATCCAACTACTTATTGATTAATCAGGTTTAATACCTGGGAATCCGCTTTTGGCGCAGGTTTGCTGCTGCAGCCCTGCCAAACTTAAATCACATTAGACTCAGATATCTTTAATGCATCATCAGCTTCAATAACCAGATAACGAACCTTACTTTCTGGTTTTTATGGCACCGCAAAGGTTGGATAACCCGAAGGCCCTTGACTTTTTTGTAGATCAGATGGTTTTTTTCTTCTCATGGAATAGATGCTATACAGCATTTTTGAGAACAAGCTTTGCTATTCATCCATGAAAAAAATAGTGTTGCCGTGGTATTACCGTCGATGCTGGAGCGCCACAGGGACATATCATTAACATTGCCTCTGTCAGTGCCCTGACGGTTTCACCAACCACAGCAGTGTATTGCGCTACGAAGTTTGCAGTACGTGCTATTTCCGATGGCTTACGTCAGTAAAACAGCCAGCTTCGGGTAAACTGTGTACATCCTGGGGTTGTCAAGAGTGAACCAGCCGACAACATCACCGATCCGACCGCTGCTGAAGTGATGAAAAGCTACCGTGCCATTGCACTGCAACCAGACGATACTGGTCGCGCGGGAAGTTACATTATTGAGCAGCCGGATAATGTGGATGTGAACGAAATAGTAGTCAGGCCTACGCAAACCACAGAGTAATAATCAACGTTGAGCAGGCCACATCCCCTAGTATCATAAATTGACAATATTTCACGGCAGCACTGAGCGAGCTCATGCTGTCATATGCCAGAAGAGCATGACCTGCGGCCCGCTAATTCAACTTAATATGAAATTATCAACGTCCGCTTCTGGCAGTGAGCTCAATCAATGCATGCAACACACCTATTGAACCGCTCTGCTGGGTGGTGGCGTACTGGCTATCTGACTGCGAGGTTAAGAAATATCTTTGATATGTGTGCTTGCGGGAATATGCCGGAGTCTGATTTACGTGCTGAATAAGCAGCTCCCCTGCAGTTCGGTAGAGTCACTCACTACACTCATACTATACATCTTAAAGTAATGAGTGTAATGAATATAATCGTTTCATTAATTAGCCTTAAAAGTGCTTTACTGAAGATGCATATTTAATCCGACATAAAGCCTACCCTGCTGATTTCACCCCCTAAAATTGAAAATAATCCACATAATAAATTTAATTGCAACCCTTAAATATTGAGTATTTCCTTTTATTTTTCGGATTGAATTTAGTAAGATTAATCTCAAAGTGCTATTAGAAAAAGAAATTACATTCAATTTCTTTTCAAATAAATCCTCAATGAAAAATCGGAAAAAATTTTAATTTCAGTGTATTTATAAGGTTATAACCCCTACCTTATTTTAAGCGAAGCGCTTTACCCCTTGAATTAACCATAATGTAAAAACAATAACTTATAGTAAATGATGTTATTATTTGACTATGCGTCGTTAAATACCAAAGTTAAAAATTAAAACATTGAATTTAGCATTTTAAAATTATTTCATATAAATAATGAAGCGAGATAAGGTGATAAACATGGCTGACAATCGAGGCGGAGCAGGTAATTTTGCTGCTGACAGTACCAGAGCAGCTGAAGCCGGCAGGAAGGGGGGGCAAAACAGTGGTGGGAATTTCAAAAATGACCCGAAGCGTGCTGTTGAAGCCGGGAGAAAAGGCGGTAAAATCAGCCGGCGCGGAAGTCTTTCTTCGGAAAATAGCTGATCCCCTCCACTATATGCACTGAACACTCTTCATTTCTTACCTGGTCCAGAGCCATGTTAAAAAGAGCCAGATCACGAACTTTTCCTTTCAGCTCAAGACGGATAAGAATTCCCCAGATATGAGAGATCTGAAGAGGCTGTTTCTGGCCGATAATGCGGCTTTTGTTCCAGGGGGGATGTTGTCATGTTCAATCTCCATCGGGTTAGGAGATGTGATTATGAGTGTCCCGTATGAGCGATCTGCAGACCTTGCTAACAGCGTTCTGTATGAATTAACAGGGAGCAGGTCACTTGCTCTCGATTAAAAATACCCTTAGTAATTTCCTCATGTAGTGAAGGATAATTTTCTTTTAAATCCGTCATGGTATTTTTATAACTAACAATATTATTAAGCAGCTGATTTGAAGCGTTAGTAACTAATGTGTCACTATCTTTTAGCTTTCTAAGCTTACGAGAAATATTATTAACATATTCGCTATCACTTTCTTTCAACAACTGAATTTCTTCTGAAGACACTTCAGGTATGTCAATCTTCAAAATTCTCATCCCGCGATTTATTAAGTCGCTCTCTTCATTTTTTAATGTTTCACGATCCCATATTAAGACTTTAAAGTCTTGATTATCTACATATGGTAACCGTGCGGCTATAACTTCGCTTTCTTTATTAGCAGCGTGAACAACGAGATGCTTAGAGATGTGCCTTGGAACAACTAGCACCCATCGTCTGATTTTTGTATTTTGTAAAATCTTCCTTAAATACCCGTTCTTATCTTCTATGAATTTTGCAATGTCGGTAGTCATTTTATCTCTTTGCTTTTCATAGAGCTTATCTGTAGGGCAGGCTTCATCTGGACAATAAGACTGAAATGCGTTCCCTATAGTGCAATAACCTTCAATACCTGCATCACCGTTGTGCATGTCAGGAATAGGGATATAATTATCTTCGCCATATCTATTTCTCAACAAATCATTAACATGAGACTCCCATTCCTTACTTTCCCAGACTTTATTTCTTGAAATTTCCATAATTTCGCCAGTTCAAAAGCTAAAAATTAATAAATTTTTCTAATCATTATCATTTTACCACCTGGTATTCAAGATTAATCTTATTCAAAAAAAAAATCAAAATAAATTGCATAAAAATCAAAAACTAAATGGCCTTTGCAAAATCATAAGGCATTATGAATTTGGTTTTATTGGCATCTAAAAAGTCAGCCCACCACTGAACCATAAGCAACCGCTCTTCTAAGTGCTCTGATGTATGAATGTAGGCGGCACGAACATTGTTACGCTCGGAGTGGCTCAACTGCCGCTCTATCGCATCATCACTCCATAACCCCGACTCACCCAGCGCACCTCGCGCCATTGTCCTGAAGCCATGCCCGCAAACTTCGGTTTTTGTGTCATACCCCATAGCGCGCAGAGCATTGTTAACCGTGTTTTCGCTCATGACTTTTTTCGGATCGTGATCGCCAGGAAAGAGCCTCTCGTTGTCACCGCTTAACTGCTTCAACTTTTCCAGCAGGGCTAAAACCTGACGACTTAGCGGTACGAGATGCTCCTCTTTCATCTTCATGCCACGATGGGAGTAGCGAACTCCTTCAATCTCTTTACGCTGAGCAGGAATTCTCCATAAAGCTCTTTTGAAATCGAACTCATCCCAACGGGCAAAACGCAGCTCACTGGAACGGACGAAAGTCAGTAATGAAAGCTCTACAGCAATACGGGTCATGATACGCCCACGGTATGTGCCTAGGCGTTCAAGAAATTCAGGGAAACGGCTGAAGGGTAATGCGGGGTAATGGCGAGCCTTGACCGTAGAAAGTGCTCCGGCCATATCAACAGCTGGATTCGATTCAATGTAATCGTTCTGCACGGCATAGCGCATTATCGCCGTAACACGCTGCTGAAGACGCTGAGCGACGTCGTGCTTACCACTGGCATCGACGGCCTTAATAGGAGCTAAGAGCTGGCTGGTTTTTAGTTTACGAATATCTGCCAAACCGATATGAGGGAAAATATACAGTTCAAGATAGCGCAGGATCCGTGAACGATGGTCATCACTCCAGCGCTTGTTACTAGCATGCCATTCACGGGCGATCGTTTCGAAATTATAAGCCCCGGCGTTCTCAGCCTGGGCTTCTTTCTGCTCAGCTTTGGGGTCAATCCCCTGCCTTAACATCTTTTTAGCTTCATCACGTTTAGCTCGTGCCTCAGCAAGCGTCACTGTAGGCCAGACGCCAAAGGCAAGCCGGTCCTCTTTTTTATCGGCTGGACGTCGGTACTTCATACGCCAGTACTTTGCTCCTTTGGCCGTGACCTCAAGGTACAAACCGCCACCATCAGCCATTTTATAGTTTTTTTCTTTAGGCTTTGCAGTGTCGACCTGGCGGGCATTTAGCTTCATTTTGGGGGCACATTTCTTATCGAAGTGGAGATGCCCCCAATTATGCCCCCGCAGATGTCTGGATTGCAACGGATGCGCTCGGACGACGCAGGATGAAATAATAAGTCCGAATATTGATTTTAAAGGTTTTTTGGACTTCCCCGGACGGGGATGGAAAGGATACTGGTGCCGAAGGCCGGACTCGAACCGGCACATCTTTCGATGGTTGATTTTGAATCAACTGCGTCTACCGATTTCGCCACTTCGGCACTGAAGAGGATGCGGAAAACGTTGGGGATTATACCGTTACGTGCCCAGCACGCAACCCAATTCCGCTGTGTTGTGCGCTAAGCGGCGAAAAAACACACGGAACCCGGCAAACCCGCCCTTCCGGGCTGCCAGAATCCTCCCAAACCGCCTTCCCCTCATCATACCGTCGGAACTTTCTCATCCGCACCGCCTCTTAACAGCATGAAGCATAAAACCAAACCGAGGTCGAAATGAAAAAGCGCCATATCCTCTGCGCCATGGCAGCCCTGCTGCTGGCGGGCAATGCGTCAGCCGCAAGCTGGCAGGATCAACTCAGCAGTGCCGCCAACCAGCTTAGCCAGCAAAATAACGGTGCATCCGGTCAGCAGAACGGCGGGCTGTCGATGTCCTCCATTACCAGCCTGCTGAACAGCAACGACAAAGCCATGAGCGCCAACAGCATGACCAACGCCGCCGGCGTCATGCAGTACTGCGTGGAGCACAACGTGGTGAAAAACAACGTGCAGTCGGTGAAGGACCAGGTGCTGAGCAAGCTTGGCCTGGATACCACCGCCGCACAGCAGCAGAAACCGGATTACACCCAGGGCGTGGCCGGACTGCTGAACACCGGCAATGGCCAACAGCTAAACCTGCAAAGCCTCAGCAACTCCCCGATGGGCGAGAAGCTGAAAACCAAAGCCTGTGACGTGGTGCTGAAACAGGGTAAAAACTTTATCTCCTGACCGCCACCTGCCAGCCACGTGCTGGCAGGTCAATCGCCTCTTCCCGCACGGCATTCTCCCCGCGCATTCCCGCCCTGTTTACCGCATGCATCACCCTGAATCCCAACACCTTTAGCCATAAGTTTCCCTTCTTAATGCGTTGAGCGTTATAGTGATGTTTTGATTTGAACAGGACAGCACGCATGAAAGGTATCAACATCGCCATTTACTTCGATCCAGACCTGATCACAGCCTGCGTTAATGCGTCAGAAGGAAGCTTCGTCAATAAAAAGTTCGAGTACGACGACGGCGTGATCGAAGAGATCTACCAGTGGCTCGAAGAGTACGATCCTAACCGCACGCATATCTGTTTGATCGAAAACGAAAGCGCCGAACTGCTGGCCGACGAACTGGTGGATCAGGGCTATCACGTCCACCAGATTACCAGCCACCAAATGCTGACCTGGTTCGCAACCGAACCGCCCTCTTCGCCCGACGGCACGCCGATGCGCGCCATGCTGCGTTATCTGGAGCAGGAACATCCGCGCGAATATGAATCCCGCACGCCGCAGACCGAAGCCCTGATGGAGATGTTCGACGAGTTGGATGCGTTGGAGATGGTGGAAGACAGCGAAGACGAAGACAACCTGCCCGCCGACCTGCTTCGCAGCATGAAAAAGCACAAGATCAGCGCCAGCGATGCTGCACAGCGCCTGATCCCGGATGTGAATGAACGTATCCGCGAGCACCTGATGCAGTACCCGGAGCTGATGACGCCGGAGATCCTGCAAGACTTCTTCCCGGAACTGCTGGAAGCGCTGGAACGTCCGAAACATTAAGCGGGTTAAGGTATGCTGGAGTTAATCAAAGCGATCGGGTTGGGCTTAGTGGTGATACTGCCGCTCGCCAACCCGCTTACCACCGTGGCGCTGTTTTTGGGCCTGGCCGGTGAGATGAGTTTTCAGGAGCGCAACCGTCAGGCGCTGCAGGCGAGCATTTATGTGTTCGCCATCATGATGGTGGCCTGGTACGCGGGCAGCGCGGTGTTGCACACCTTCGGCATCTCCATTCCGGGGCTGCGCATCGCGGGTGGGCTGATCGTGGCCTTTATTGGTTTTCGCATGCTGTTTCCGGCGAAGCCGGTGGGCCACTCGGTTGAAGCCAAACACAAGCACGATGAGCTGGAAACCGCGCAGGAACCGGTGAACATCGCCTTTGTGCCGCTGGCGATGCCCAGCACCGCCGGACCGGGGACGATCGCGATGATCATCTCATCGGCCTCCACGGTGCGTAGCGGGGTAGATTTTCCCGCCTGGGTACTCAACGTGGCACCGGTGCTGACCTTCCTGGTGGTGAGCGTGATTTTATGGATTTCCCTGCGCAGTTCGGGGGCGATCATGCGCCTGGTGGGCAAAGGCGGCATTGAGGCGATCTCGCGCCTGATGGGCTTTCTGCTGGTGTGCATGGGCGTGCAGTTCATCATCAACGGCGTGCTGGAAGTCATTCACACCTTCCACTGACGGCCAGAGCCGCCCGCTGTTGGGCGGCTTATCACCTAAGACAAATCGGCTAAGACGAAACTGGCATAGCTCAGAACAAACCGGCATTTTGACCTGCTCTGGCGCGGGTTAAAGTAGGGTTATCAATCATTAAGGATAACCGCTATGCGCAAACCGCTGCTCCTGCTTACCGCCCTTGCTCTCTCCTCTGCCGCCCACGCGGCGACGCCGAAAGATACCTTCGTGGTCGCCGTGCCGCTGGACGGCATTATCAGTTTCGATCCGGCGGAAAGCTTTGAAACCGTCAGCACCGGCAGCCTGCGCAATATCTATCAGACCTTACTGCAGCCGGACAATCAGGACCCGCAAAAACTGTCCCCACTGGCGGCGCTGCGCTGGCAGCCGGGTAAAACGCCGCACAGCCTGGTGTTTGACCTGAACCCGCAGGCGCGTTTTACCAGCGGTAATCCGTTAACGGCGCAGGATGTGGTGTTCTCCTTAACCCGCGCGGTGAAGCTGAACAAAGCGCCCTCGTTTATCCTAGGGGAATTTGGCTGGACGCCGGAGAATATCGACCAGCAGTTCACCGTCATCAACGACCATCAGGTGGAGCTGCGCTGGCCGGCAGAGATCGGTCAGGATCTGGCCCTGCACCTGCTGACCGCGTCCGTCTCCTCCATCGTTGACAGCAAGCTGGCGCAGTCGCATGCCGCCAACAACGACTTCGGCAATGGCTGGCTGAAAACCCACTCGGCGGGCAGCGCGGCCTATGCGATCAAACAGTTTGTGCCCCTGCAGGCGCTGGTGCTGGAGGCAAACCCCAACAGCACGCAGAAATCGCACCTGAAACGGGTGCTGCTGAAAGGCGTGGCCGATCCGGGCACCCGTCGGCTGTTGATCCAGCAGGGCGATGTGGATGCGGCTTACCAGTTGGGGCCGGATCAGCTTGCCTCGCTGAAAAGCGATCCCAACGTGCACATCGCCGCCTTTCCCTCCAGTCTGATCTACTACCTGGGTTTTAATACCAAAAGCCCGCAGCAGCCTGCGCTGGGCAATCCGGCCTTATGGCAGGCAGCGCGCTGGCTGGTGGACTACGACAGCCTGGCGAATCAGTTGCTGAAAGGGCAATACCGCGTGCACCAGAGCTTCCTGCCGCAGGGTTTTGACGGCGCGCTGGAGACCACACCGTTCCACTACGATGTCGAAAAAGCCAAAGCGATCTTAGCCAAAGGCGGCATTAAGCCCGGCGCGCATATCGCGCTGTCGGTGGTGAATCAGCCGCCTTATATCGATATCGCCCAGGCGCTGCAGTCGAGCTTTGCCAAAGCCGATGTGAATCTGGATATCCAGCCGGTGGCGGAATCGGAGCTGTGGAGCAAAATGCGCAGCCGCAACTTCGAATCCATCTTTACCTACTGGGGCGCGGACTACATCGATCCGAACACCAACGCCAGCACCTTCGCCTATAACGTACCCAACGGCAGCAAAACCCTGGCCTGGCGCGTGGGCTGGGATATTCCCGAACTGAGCGCCCTGACCCGCAAAGCCGCCGGAGAAAGCGATGCCGCGCAGCGTCGGGCCGATTATGTGTCCCTGCAACAGCAGTTACAGCAAAACTCGCCTTACGTGGTGATGTTGCAGGGCAAGGTGCAGGTGGCACTGCGCAAAAACGTGACGCACGCGCAACAGGGTATTGGCGTCACGCTGCTGAATTTTGAAGAGGTGGATAAGTAGAGGTGCAGAAGTCGGGGTTCAGCAGTAAAGGAGCAGACGTCAATCTGAGGGCGGCGGGCAATTCTGCCTGACGCCTTGCCCATTCTCAGAGCTGACGGCGGCGGGCTTTAAATATCTGCGCGCTTTGGACCAGTCTGTCGGCAACCCTGCCAGCGGCATTCGTTGTGCGCCTGGGTAAGCATGGTCCAGCGCCTGTTACTGACGCTGGCCGCGCCCTGTGCGGTGCCCTTCTCAGGCGGTCGCCATCGGTAAAAGTCGGTGGCAGCCAGGCCGCCACCATGCGATTACTTGTGTTTCCAGCTGGTGGACACCGGATTGGTCACGGTGTTCTTTTCCTGCGTGTAAGTGCCGTTCTGCTGGGCGATCGCCTCGCCGGTATCCACAATCGCGTTCTGGATAAACACGTTCTGCTTGTCGCCGCGCACAAAGGTTAACTGGTGGAAGGCGGTTTTATTGCCCCAGTCAGTGGACGGCAGCGAGATAAAGCGCACGGTGAAGGTCTCATCATCGAACTTACCCTGCATCACGTAAACGCCGTAGTGGTTTTCGCCCTGCGAGATGATTTTATAGGTGCCGTTGTCGTAGTAATAAATCTCGGCATCGGGGAAGGGTTTTTTGTCGTACATTTTACGGTAGTGCAGCACCTGCTTGATGGTGGGCTGGCCGAAGCTGACGGTCAGGTTTTTACCATCCGCCGAGGTGGTGAGCCCTTCCGCCTGCGCGGTCACGCCACTCATTAACATCAACAGACTTGCGGTTGCCGTTGCGATTGCTTTCACGTGATTCTCCTGGTCTGGTTCCATGGATAAGATGCGTCAACGTATTGAGACTGCACCCGAAATGTACCCTGGCGTAACTGTTTATCAGAGTGGTAATTTTCACGGTGATTAGTTTTAGGAACAGTCCGATTCGGGGAGCGTTCGCCGAATAACAGGGTAGGATTCAGTACCATTCTGACCTGTGGCGCACGGGCGCAGTCGGGCATTTTTCACTTACTTATCAGGCAAGCTGCTAAGATCAGGATATGGATAAACAACTCGAACTAAAACGGACGAAACGTCTGGCGCTGTCGCTGCTGCTGCTGGCCGCCGCCACCTTTGTGGTCACCCTGTTTCTGCCGCCCAACTTTTACGTTAGCGGCATCAAAGCCATTGCCGAAGCCGCGATGGTCGGTGCGCTGGCCGACTGGTTTGCGGTGGTCGCGCTGTTTCGGCGCGTGCCGGTACCCTTTATCGCCCGTCATACGGCGATCATCCCGCGGAATAAAGATCGTATCGGGGAAAATCTTGGTCGCTTCGTGCAGGAAAAGTTTCTGGATACCGATTCGCTGCTGAACCTGATCCGCCGTCACGATCCTTCTCAGATGTTAGCTTCGTGGCTGAGCGCCCCCGGCAATGCGGATCGGATCGGCCGCCATCTGTTACAGGTGATGCGTGGCTTTCTTGATCTGACAGATGACGCCCGGATTCAGCACTTTATCCGCCGGGCAGTGCACAAGGCGATCGATAAAGTCGATCTCAGTCAGAGCGGCGCGCTGATGCTGGAAAGCCTGACGAAAAACAACCGTCATCAGGAACTGCTGGATGCGGCGGTGGATCAGCTGCTGCGTCTGCTGCATAAACCCAGCACCCGGGAGTTTATCGCCAGCCAGCTGGTGCGCTGGTTGAAGCGTGAACATCCTATCAAAGCCAAAATGCTGCCGACCGAATGGCTGGGTGAGCACAGCGCAGAGCTGGTGGCCAATGCGGTGGATTCCCTGCTGGACGATGTGGCGCTGGATCAGGGCCATGAGCTGCGTCTGGGTTTTAACCGTGCGGTGGATCGTTTGATTGAGAAACTGAAAAACGATCCCGAGATGGCCGAGCGCGCAGAGGTGATCAAAGGCTGGTTAAAAGACGATCCTACGCTCAACCGCTATATCGGTGAACTCTGGGGCGATCTGCGTAACTGGCTGAAAGCCGATCTGAGCAGCGACGATTCAAAAGTGCAGGACAAAGTCCGTCTGGCGGCGCTGTGGCTGGGTGAAACCCTGGCCGCCGATGAAGGGCTGCGCAGCTCCATGAATCAGCATCTGGAAGACGCCGCCCGCAGCGTCGCGCCTGAGTTTGCTGGCTTTCTGACGCGCCATATCAGCGACACCGTGAAAAGCTGGGATGCCCGTGATATGTCCCGGCAGATCGAACTCAACATCGGTAAAGACCTGCAGTTTATCCGCATCAACGGGACGCTGGTGGGTGGCACCATCGGCCTGATTCTCTACCTGCTGTCGCAGATTCCGGCGGTACTGCCGGTGGTAAAAGGCTGGCTGGCCTGAGTTACAACGGCGCTGTTCCTCTTTTCAACCGCATTGTTAAAGGGAGGTGAATATCACCTCCCTTAGGTGCGGCCTGAACGTGATTTACCTGAAGGTCTTCACGATAATTTCAAGCAGTTGCAGTAGCGCAACCATGAGCTTCAGAAATACGCGTGCGATTTCTATCCATCTCATACGCTGACTCCTGTGGTCAGGAGCACTTTCAGCCTGCGTACCTTTCCGCTGCCTGTGACAGGCTGATCAGGTTGATACTGCATGATGTGCCCCAAGAGGTTAAGGCACTGACGGCACCACCCGTTTCAGCCAGGACTTGTCTGTCATGGAATGCCGCTTTCACAACCCGGTGCGGCCTCAGAGCACATCACTATCAACGTGGAAAACCATAACAAAATAACTTTATAGACAAAGCGTTAAGACCCGTTATTACGAGCGCTGCCGCATAACGGCTAAGGAAGAACGAACAATAAAACCTCACCCACTTGCGCTATAGCGGATTTGTTCGTATATTTCAAAACGTTGATACTGCATGGTGTGCACCGCACTTAACCGTGCTGATGTAAACAAAAAACCTCGCCTCACCAGCGGGGTTTTTTGTTGCGCTAAACGGCCACTACGCCTTATCCAGCGCCGCCTGTGCCACGGCCATAAAGTGTTTCACCCTTTCCAGATCCACATCGTTCCACCACACGCCATCCACCTTGAGCGCGCTGGCGACAATCACGCCCTGGGTGCGGCCCAGAATCTGGCAGACATTGGCTGGCGTCACGCCCGAGCCCACCAGCAGCGGCAAGGCGGTGGCGGCACGAATGTCGTCGATCTCGTCCAGGGTGGCGCTGTCGCCGGTGCGCTGTCCGGTGGCGATCACCGCGTCCGCGTCAAAGAAGTCGACATCGCGCGTCAGCTCCTGGATAGAGCGGTCGGCCACAATTGCATGGCTGCCGTGTTTGACATGGCTGTCGGCAAACACCCGGATATGCTCGGCGCGCAGTTGGCTGCGATAGCGCAGGGCTTTGGCGGCAGCGCCTTCTATAAAGCCTTCGTTGGCGATGTAGGCGTTGGCCCACTGATTAACGCGGATAAAATCGGCTCCACCCGCCAGCGCGGTGGCAAAGGCCGGCAGTGCCGCATTGGCTAATACGTTAATCCCCAATGGCACACCGAAACGTTCACGCACTTTTTCCGTGATGACCGCCATCAGGGCGGACGTTTCCGGGCCAATATCCTCGGGTTTTGAAAACGGAATATCGCCGTGGTTTTCAATGATCAGGCCATGAACGCCGCCGCAAATATAATTTTCCGCATCGCGCAGGGCGCGCTCAATTATCGCCTTGACCGGTTTCCCCCGATATTGTGGCGCACCGGGAAACGGGTCACAGTGAATAACGCCAATCACCGCTTTTGGGCGGGAAAATATCGCTTGTATTGCATCATTTTTTCCTGCTGATATAGCAACCATCTTTTCTTCATCCTGTTCAGGGAAACACTATGCGTGTGTATGTGGCCGGAAATATCACTGTCGATGAAACCTGGTCCATTGCCGATATTCCGCTAAAGGGCGCATCCATTCATGGAAATAAAATGTCGCAGGATATCGGCGGCAAAGGCGCGAATCAGGCCATTCTGTTATCCCGCTGCGGCATTGAAACCCATTTAATTGCCGCAACGGGACAAGACAGTAATGGAATATGGATTCGCCAGCAGCTCACGCAGGAGCCGCTTTATTTGCTGCCGGCTGAACCTGTTCACCCCTTTAGCGATACCTCGCTTATTTTAAACAGCGCGGACGGTGACAACGCCATTATTACCAGTACCGGGGCCGCCGAGGCGCTGAGCCTCGACACGATCGTCAGCCATCTGGCGGCGGCTCGTCCGGGCGATATGCTGCTACAACAGGGCAATTTCTCGCCAGAGAAAACCCATGCGCTGTTCCGGCTGGCGAAATCGCGTGGCCTGATCACCGTATTTAATCCTTCGCCAGTCCATGCCGGATTTAGTGCCTGCTGGCCGCTGGTGGATATTGCCGTGGTGAATCAGCACGAAGCCCGGCAGTTGCAGCCTGAAGCGGTAAAAACGTTAGTGGTTACTCACGGTAGCGCCGGTGCCTGGCTGATTCAGGGCACCCAGCGTACGTTTTGCCCGGCCCAGCACGTTCAGGCGCTGGATACCACCGGCGCAGGCGATACCTTTCTTGCGGTGATGCTGGCGTCGGCGCTCATCCGTCAGGTTCAGACAGATAAGTTAGCACTTACTCATGCCAGCCAGGCCGCCGCCATAACGGTGAGTCGCCGTGGCACGCTAAGCGCCTTCCCCTCCGTCAACGAACTCGCCGCGCTGCTGCGTGCAGGCGGCGAGGCATCGGTTACTTAAACATCGCGCGGTAGCTGTCGACGTTAGCTTTGGTCACGACCGTGGCCGGTACCAGTATGGTTTTGGGTACGCTTTTGCCTGCGGTAATCTGGTTCAGCGCCTTCACGGCTTCTTCCCCCATTTTTTTCGGGTCCTGCTGCAACACCGCCGTGACGTAACCGTTATCAATGCCGGTGATAGCCTTTGAGGTCAGATCCCAGCCGAACACCTTGATGTCTTTCTGGCGTCCCTGGTTCTCCACGGCCGCAATCGCCCCCAGTAAGGCCGGTTCGCCGGTGGCATAAATGGCCGTTAAGTCCGGGTTCCCGGTGATCAGGTTCTCAGCCGCCGTCATCGCGTTATCCTGCACGTTCTGACCGTCAACCACATCGGCAACGGTGATGCCAGGATTGCTCTTGATGGTGTCTTCAAAGCCTTTTTGACGCTGGTTTTGGACCGCAGAATTCAGTGCCCCCACAATCCCCAGCCGTGCTTTGCCGCCCATATTTTTTGCCACATAGTCGACAAAATATTTACCGATAATCTTACCGCCTTCCAGATTATCCACGCCCACCTGTGCCGCCTGTGGACCAGCCGGTAATACCGCATCAATCGCAATCACCGGAATTTTTGCGGCAGCCGCTTCTTTAATGGCAGGCATGATGCCGTTCACATCAATCGCGTCCACCATAATGCCCTTTACGCCCTGCTGAATATAATTTTCAATGGCGTCGTTTTGCGATACGGGATTATCGTTGGCGTTAAAAATCACTACTTCTTTACCGCTGGCTTTTGCCGCCTCCTGTGCGCCCTTATTCATCTGATTAAAAAACAGGGCCTGCTGGTTAATCTGTACCAGCGCATAAGTCGGTGCTGCGTGAGCCAAAGAAAAAACAGAACCCGCTGCCAGTAAGCCCGTTGCCAGCGCAACAGAACGCAATTTTCTGGTGTTAAATGACATCATCATAAAATTCCTCGTCGGGAATACGCGATAACCAGTCGATCTCCGCATCGAAATGCAGAGGGATTATTGTTGGCGGGCAAATATCGTAGGAATGGCTTATTCAGCCTGAACCTGAATAACGTCATTTCTGTTCACTGTCCATTATGGTGAACACCTGAAACGGGTTAAGCCGGTTTGGGAGTGACTCCCGGGTAATGCGGTAAACTGACTCTACCATTCTCTTCCGCTCAGATTTTGTCAAGCGATTATTTTATCGCCGGGTCTGGCTCAAAAATACTGTATCCGTTGCGCGTAACTGTGTTACAGATAGCCGATTCTGGGCAACATGGCTGTGGATATGAGTAAAAAACGGGTGCTGTTATCCGATGTAGCGACGCTGGCCGGGCTGTCGAAAGCGACCGTATCCCGCTATATGAATCAAAGCATTATGCTGCCGCAGGACACCATCGACCGTATCGAAGCCGCCATTCGCCAACTGGATTATCGCGGCAACAGCCTGGCGCGCCGTCTGAGCAAGGGCGGCAGCGAAACCTTAGGGCTGGTCTTGCCCGATATTACCAACCCCTTCTTTGCCGAACTGGCCGATGCCGCCGAAGAAGCCGCCTCGGCCCACGGCTACAGCCTGGTGCTGTGTATCACCCGTAACCATCCCGGCAAAGAAAGCCAGTTTATTCGCTGGCTGGATACCTGCCAGGTGGATGGCCTGCTGTTTACCACCAACCACCCGGATAACGGCCTGCTGCGTAAGGAAATTAACCGCCATCAGCGCATCGTGCTGCTGGATGAAGATATTCCCGGCAGCCTGGTGCCAAAAGTCTTTGCCGATAACGTGCAGGGCGGTCGTATTGCCACCGAAAAACTGATCGCTGCCGGTCATCGTCACATCGCGTTTGTGGGCGGGCCGGATGAACTGATGAGCGTGCGCGAACGCTATCAGGGTTTCTGCACCGCCATGAAGCAGGCAGGCCTGGACGTTCCCCCCGAGTGGGTGATGTACGGCGAATACCAGCGCACCTTTGGAGAACAGGCGCTTCAGCATCTGTTCAGCCGGACGCACCGCCCGACCGCCGTGTTTGCCGCCAGTGATTATCTGGTGCTGGGCTTGCTGGATGGCCTGCGCGCGCGCGGGCTGCGGGCTCCCGAGGCGCTGTCGCTGGTGGGATTCGACGACGCCACCTATGCAGATTTTACCCAACCCCGCATTTCCACCATTCGCCAGCCCGCCCGGGAACTGGGCCAGACCGCGGTTAACATCATGCTGCGCATCCTGAATGACGAAGCCGATATCCCCGCCGAAACCCGTCTTGCGGTGGAATGGGTGGCGCGTGATTCCATACAAATTTGCTAACTGCGTCCCAAAATGGCGCAAAAGCGCACAATTTTAGCGCAAATAACGAGCTTTTTAATTTCTCAGCGTTATAGTTAGTAAACCGGTTTACCAGAAATTAACATTTAAATGTGTTTAAAAACAAATGGTTAAACCGCGTGTGTAATGCCTGTGTTGCAGGCTGGCACGGATGCTGCAATAGCGTATCTGGCAAGCAAATATCGTTACAGCGGTTGTTCAGAGGTTATGCATAAAGGCTTTATCTGGCAGGTAAACCGGTTTACAAGGGCGTAAACCGTGCAGGATAACGCTTTTTTACCTCCGTTCAGCTTTTCCCGTGAGTGATGATGGGAGTTATCGAATGCAGCAATTACATACTGCCCCGGCACGGGTAGAGATGGTGAAAATCACCAAAACCTACGGCGCGATACGTTCCCTGCGCGGCGTCAATTTACAGCTGGCGCCTGGCGAAGTGCTGGGCCTGGTGGGCGATAACGGCGCGGGCAAGTCCACGCTGACCAAGGTGCTGTCTGGCGCGGTGGTGCCCACCAGCGGCACGATTCGTATTGATGGAGAACCGCAGCATTTCAGTAATCCTGCGGATTCACGCCGTTGCCATATCGAAATGGTTTATCAGGATCTGTCGCTGTGCGACACGGTCGATGTGGCAGGCAACCTGTTTATGGGACGCGAGCCGATGAAATCGATCCTCGGCATCCCCTTTCTCGATCAGGAAAAAATGCATACCGATGCGCGGGAAATGCTGAAAGGTCTGGGCATCTCCATTCCCGACACGCGTTTGCTGGTGCGCAATCTGTCTGGCGGACAACGCCAGGCTATCGCCATCGCCCGCGCGGCCGCCTTTGATCCCAAAGTCTTGATCATGGATGAACCCACTGCGGCGCTGGCCGTGGCCGAAGTCGAAGCGGTGCTGGAACTGATTCGTCGGGTGTCGGCGCGCGGCGTCAGCGTGATCCTGATTACCCATCGCTTACAGGATCTGTTCCTGGTCTGCGACCGGATCATGGTGATGTACGAAGGCACGAACGTGGCAGATCGCCGGGTGGCGGACACCGACCTGAGCGAGATCGTCAATCTGATCGTGGGCGAAAAATTTGTCGCCCGCTCTGCGGCGACGCACTGAGCGAGGTAACAGGATGACTATCATGAATCTGAGCGGTTCCCGTATGGCCCAACACTCGTTGCCGCGTCGCCTGCTGCACAACCACTCTGGCGTGGTCAGCATCGCGCTGTTTTTTGTGTTCTGTTGCGTGGTGTTTTCCCTGATCACCGGCAACTTTCTCAGCAGTGCCAACTGGCTCAATATTATTCGCCAGAGTGCGCCTTTGCTGATCGTGGCCACGGCCATGACGCTGGTGATCACCACCGGCGGGATCGATCTTTCCGTGGGATCGACGCTGGCGCTGGTCGGTGCACTGTCGGCTATCGCACTGAATAGCTGGGGACTGCCCTGGCCGGTCGTGTTGCTGGGTGGCCTGCTGCTGGGCGCGCTGGTCGGTGCCATCAACGGGTTCTTTATCGCCTATGAAGGCATTCCCGCCTTTATCGTCACGCTGGCGACCTTAGCCGTGGTGCGCGGCGTGGCGCTGCTGATTACCCAGGGTTACTCCATTCCTATCCCTGCCGACAGCCTGTTTGCCTTGATGGGCCGCGCTAAGGTGCTGGGCGTGCCGATGCCCGCGCTGATTGGCATTGTGGTGCTGATTGTCGGCCATATCGTGCTGAACCATATGCGTTTTGGTCGTTATGTCACGGCGATTGGGGCAAATGCCGAAGGCGCGCGCCGCAGTGGGATTAACACCAAAGCCGTGACCATGAAGGTGTATATCATCAGCGGGATGGCCGCCGCGCTGGCGGGCATGATTATTACCGCACGTCTGGGCAGCGGTTCGTCTAACCAGGGCGAAGGGTTCGAGTTACAGGTGATTGCGGCCGTGGTGCTGGGCAGTACCAGCCTGTTCGGCGGCTTCGGCACCGTGATTGGTACGCTGCTGGGCGCGCTGTCGATCGCCATTATTCAGAATGGCCTGATCCTGTCTCATATCTCGCCGTTCTATACCCAGATCGCCACCGGCACCATCATTCTGCTGGCGATCTGGCTGAACACCCGGATTCTTAACCCGACCCGCGCTGCGGCGAAAGGATAGCCGATGAAACACTCCATTTTTCGGCATCCGGACCCTCTGCCGCTTGGTATCCACAGCGGTTATGTCATGACGGTACTGGGGCCGCTGCCGCTCAGCGAGATGGGCGTCACGCTGATGCATGAACACATTCTGCTGGATGCGTCCGGCAAGTGGGTGCCGCCCTGCTGCTGTGGCGATCGCCACCTGGCTGACATGCCGGTGAGCATGGAAAACCTGGGCGAGCTCTCACTCAACCCGTTAATCAGCCGCGACAACTGTCAGCTGTTTGATGTGGATTTGGCGATTGAGGAGCTGATGAAATTCCGTGCGCTCGGCGGTGAAACGGTGGTCGATCCGACCAATATCGGCATCGGACGCGACCCGAAAGCCCTGCAGCGCATCGCGCGTCTGACCGGGTTGAATATCATCATGAGTACCGGCCTGTACCTGGAACCTTCGCACCCGGAGTGGGTGAAAACCCTCAGCATCGAGGAGCTGGCTGACAAGCTGATTTACGACCTTGGTGGCCGGGAAGACAAACCCGACGTACTCGCCGGGTTGATCGGCGAGATCGGCGTGTCCAGCCGCTTTACCCCCAGCGAGGAGAAATCCCTGCGGGCAGCAGGCCGCGCCAGTGCAGCAACCCGGGTGCCGATTGAAGTTCACCTGCCCGGCTGGGAACGGCTGGGCCACAAGGTGCTGGATATCCTGGAACACGAAGGAGCCGATCTGCGTCATGTGGTGCTGTGCCATATGAACCCCAGCTTTGCCGACAAGCGCTATCAGCGTGAACTGGCCCAGCGCGGCGCGTTTCTGGAATACGACATGATCGGCATGAGCTATTACTACGCCGATGAGTCCGCTCAGTCACCGTCCGACGAAGAGAACGCCCGCGCTATCCGCGAACTGATTGATGACGGCTTTATCGAGCAGATTTTGCTGTCCCAGGACGTATTCCTGAAAACCATGCTCACCCGCTACGGCGGCCACGGCTATGGCTACATCCTTAAACATTTTGTTCCGCGCCTGAAACGCCACGGCGTCAGCGGCGAACAACTTGAAACCTTAATGATTGCTAACCCACAGCGCGTATTTGGTGGGTAAGGGAGAAGCGTAATGCAGAAGAACATTTTACTGGTCGGCGAATCCTGGACCAGCACATCCGTACACGTTAAAGGCTTCGATCAGTTTGCGACTGCCACCTGGCACAACGGCGCGACCGACTTTATGGCGGCGCTGGCAGACAGTGATTATGCCATCACCTATATGCCCGCCCATGCAGCGGCGACGGCGTTTCCGCTGACCCTGGCGGGGCTGCAACAGTGGGACGCCATCATTCTGTCGGATATCGGTGCAAACACGTTGCTCCTGCACCCGGATACCTGGCTGAAGAGCCAACGCACGGCGAATCGCCTGACGCTGATCCACGATTATGTGGCGGCGGGCGGTGCCCTGATGATGATTGGCGGTTACTTCAGTTTTCAGGGCATCAATGGCGGCGCGCGCTATCGCAATACGGCGGTCGAGAAAGTGCTGCCGGTGCGCTGCCTGGCCTGGGACGACCGGATTGAAACGCCCGAAGGCTGCTATCCCTGCGTGACGGAATCCCACGCGGTGTTTGCCGATTTGCCGGGCGAGTGGCCGTGGCTGCTTGGCTATAACGAGGTGGAAATGCATCCCGAAGGCAAGCTGCTGGCCACCGTCGCCGGCACAGATCATCCACTGCTGGCGGTGCGCGAATATCAGCAGGGCCGCTCACTGGTGTGGACCAGCGATATGTCGGCCCACTGGCTGCCGCAGGAGTTTTCCCAGTGGCAGGGCTATCGCCAGCTGTGGATCAACTGCCTCGACTGGTTAACGGTACGCCACTGATGGCCCTCAGCCGCACGGCGGATCTGGCGTTACAGCTGATTCGCTTTGATACCATCAATCCGCCGGGTAACGAAGCCGCCTGTATGCAGTTTTTTGCCGACTGGCTGGGTGAAAACGGCTTTGAGGTCACGCTGTCCACTTTTGGTGAAGGCCGCCGTAACCTGATAGCCCGGATGTCCGGCGAGCAAGACGGACCTGCACTGGCGTTTACCGGACATCTGGATACGGTGCCGCTTGGCAATGCCGACTGGCAACACGATGCTTTTGGTGAGATCGCGGGCGATCGGCTCTACGGTCGGGGATCGAGCGATATGAAGGCGGCCGTCGCCGCCTTTGCTGTGGCCTGCGTTACGCACCAGCAGGCGATTCGGCAGGGTACGGGCGTTGTCCTGCTGATCACCGGCGGTGAAGAAACCGGCTGCGACGGCGCGCGGGCGCTCATCGAAAACGTCACGCTGCCCGAGGTCGGGGCGCTTATCGTGGGCGAACCTACCGCGAATTATCCGGTTATCGGCCACAAAGGCGCACTGTGGCTGCGCTGTGAAACCCGGGGGAAAACCGCCCACGGCGCGATGCCGGAGCTGGGCATTAATGCCATTTACCTGGCGGCTGATGCGCTGGGTAAAATTCAACATTTCTCACCCGGCGCGCCGCATCCACTAATGAAGCAGCCGACGATCAACGTCGGGCGCATCTCTGGCGGCCTCAACATCAACTCCGTGCCTGACCGCACGCAGTTCGACGTGGATATTCGTAGCGCCCCCAATCTTGAGCACGCCACCATTCGCCAGCAGCTCACCACCTTACTGGGTGAAAGTGTGACGGTTTCCACGCTGGTGGATCTGCCTGCCGTGCTGAGTGAAGGCGATCAGGCATGGATTCAGGCGGTTTATCAACGATGCCAGCCACTGCATGATGCACCGCTGGTGCCGCGGATTGTGCCCTACTTTACCGATGCTTCTCTGCTGTTGCCCGCGCTGGGCAATCCGCCCTGCATAATTCTGGGCCCTGGCGAGCCGTCGATGGCGCATCAGACCGATGAATATTGCCTGCTGAGCCGGTTAGCCGAGGCGAAGACGCTGTATGGTGCGTTGATTTGTGACGGGATAAGCTGACCACCAGGTACTCTTCTGAAAGGGTGTTATGCTGATGAAGTCGCCGCCGCAGACGTGAGCGCATCACCTTAACGTCGCGCGCTAGCGCTACCCTGAGGTCAGCTAAAAGGAGCCTTTATGAACGGACCCACCCCCGCAAATCCTCATCCATTGCCAGGCTTTCCACAAGTGTGTTTTATCAAGAACACCCTTCGCAATCCCAATATCATCGTGGGTGATTACACCTATTATGACGATCCGCTGGACGCGGAAAACTTCGAGCGTAACGTGCTTTACCATTACCCCTTCATTGGCGACAAGCTGATTATTGGCAAGTTTTGCGCCATTGCCAAAGGTGCGCAATTCATAATGAACGGGGCCAATCACAAAGTGTCCGGCATCTCGACGTACCCGTTTCAGATCTTTGGCAACGGCTGGGAAAAGGTGATGCCGGGCGAAGGCGATCTGCCCTACAAAGGCGACACGGTGATCGGTAACGATGTGTGGATAGGCTATGAGGCGCTGATCATGCCCGGCGTTAAGGTAGGTAACGGCGCGATTATCGCTTCCCGTTCCGTCGTCACCTCGGACGTGCCAGCCTACACGGTCGTCGGCGGTAATCCCGCGAAGCCCGTCCGCGCCCGCTTTGTGCCAGAGGTCGTGGTCCAACTGGAGTCGCTGGCGTGGTGGGACCAATCACCGGCATGGATTACTGCGCACCTTGAGCAGATTGTGTCGGGAGATGTGGAGGCGCTGCTGGCGTGCCAAAAATAGCCTCGGGAATCAGTCCGTTGTGCTGCGGTGCAGACCAAATGTCTGATTAATGGCATCAACAAAACTGCGAATTTTCACCGTCTGACGTCGACCTGCGGGGATTAACATATTCATTGGCCGCGCAGGTCCATCGTATTCAGGCAAAATCTGTATAAGTCGGCCTTTTTCGATCTCTTCATTCAGCACATCGGCCGGGCCGAGCGTCACACCATGTCCTTCCAGTGCTGCGTGCAACAGCGCCTTCCAGTCATTAGAACGGAAGCGACCCTGTGGTTTTACTTCCTCAACCCTGCCAGCGCGTTGAAAATGCCAACGACAAGGCATGGACGGTGACCAGATGCCATACACCAAACACACGTGATCCATCAGGTCTGCGGGCGTTGCGGGCATGCCCATTCGTGCCAGATAGGTGGGCGAAGCGCAGGCAATCAACCGATAAGGCTTAAGCGGATATGCAACTAATGAACTGTCCGTTAATTCACCAATACGAATCACTACTTCGTACCCTTCTTCGAACGGCTCAACTAAGCGGTCGCTAAGTTCCAGGTCAACCTGAATTTCCGTATAGCGTGCCAGATAACGGGTAATAAAAGGTGCCAGAGTGAACGCCCCGAAAGTCAGGGGCGCGCTCACCTTTAGTGTGCCTGAAGGTGTGCTTTTCATCTCCATGGCAATCGCGTCGGCCTCTTCCGCCTCTGCCAGAACAACCTTGCAGCGTTCGTAATAATTACGGCCAACATCCGTCAGACTTTGCCGCCGCGTCGTGCGGTTCAGCAGCACCGTGCCCAGTCGCGTTTCCAGGCTGGCGATATGTTTTGCCACCATTTGAGGTGAGAGTCGAAGCTGCTCGGCTGCCGCAGCAAAGGAGCCGGTCTCTGCGGCTTTGACAAAAACATTCATGCTGGTAAGCCTGTCCATCATTCCCTCCTTTTTGTTGTTTATCTTGCTCTTAACTGCGTATTTATCAACCAAATATTTTTAATTAACGTGAGTGCTATCGACAATACTGGAGGACGACATAATGAAAATCGGCATTATTGGTGCAGGGTTTGTTGGACGAGCGATCGCCAGACTGGCAACCCAGGCAGGCCATCAGGTGATGTTAAGTAACTCTCGCGGACCGCAGACGCTATTTAGCCTGAAACCTATGATTGGCTGCGAAGCTGGCACCGTAGAGGAAGCGGCGGACTTTAGCGACATAGTGGTGATTGCCGTGCCACTTAACGCTGTGGCACAGCTTCCATCATCACGACTAAAAAATAAGCTAATAATTGATGCGGTAAACTACTATCCCGAGCGCGATGGACAGATTGCAGAACTGGATAACGGTACGCTAACCACTAGCGGAAGACTGGCCCAGCAGTTCCCTGACGCGACCGTCGTAAAAGCGTTTAATGCCATTCAGATGACCGACCTGGAGGTTCAGGGGCTGCCTGCAGGCGATGCGAACCGACGTGCACTGCCGTTGGCAGGGGATGATGAGCAGGCTAAAAAGCGTGTCGCTACGTTATACGACACGTTTGGCTTCGATCCGGTCGATGTGGGGCCGTTAGCTGAAGGCTGGCGTTTCGAACGCGGGACGCCAGTATATTGCGTACGCATGACACGCGCTCAACTGAAGGCCGCGCTGGCAGGCACTTCCCGTCGCTAAAACAGGTTCAGGGCGACAGGGCATCGCACCTTATGTCTGTGACAGACATTCTTAGCCTGAAATAACGTTTTATTGTCTGCCCGCCCATAAAAAAGGCCGCATCGCGCGGCCTTTCTGATATTCAGCGTTTAGCGCCGTTTTATCAGCATAAACAGACTGATGGCAAAGAAGGCAAAGCTTGGCAGGATCGCGCCAAAAATGGGCGGCAGGCCGTAGACCAGGCTGAGTGGACCAAAAATCTGATCCAGCACGTAAAACAGAAAGCCGAAGCTGATACCGGTGACCACGCGGACGCCCATCGAAACGCTTCGCAGCGGACCAAAGATAAACGACAGCGCCATCAGCATCATGACCGCCACGGACAGCGGCTGGAAGATTTTGCTCCACATGTTGAGCTGATAACGGCCAGCTTCCTGCCCACTTTGCTTCAGGTATTTACTGTAATCATAGAGGCCGGTAATCGACAGCGCATCCGGGTCCAGCGCCACCACGCCCAGTTTGTCTGGCGTCAGATTCGTTTTCCATTCCCCGCCCAGACTCTGTGAGCCGGTAATTTGCTTCGGATCGGTCAGATTCGACTCATCCACCTGGGACAGAACCCACAGCTTCTTGTCTTTATCCCATTTGGCCGTCGCAGCATAGCGGACGCTCTGTAAACGGCGATCATCATTGAAGCTGTAAATGCTGACGCCGTCGATTTCATTGTCGCCTTTCACGCGCTCAATATAGATAAAGTTGTTGCCATCTTTGGCCCACAGGCCGCTCTGGGTTGACACCAGCGCACCACCGTAGAGCTGCTGAGCGCGGAAGTTACGCGCCATCTGCTCGCCCTGTGGGGCAACAAACTCACCGATAGCCATGGTCAGCAGCACCAGCGGAATTGCCGTCTTCATGACCGACAGGGCGACCTGCATACGGGTAAAGCCCGCTGCCTGCATGACGACCAGTTCACTCCGCTGCGCCAGCGTACCCAGACCTAACAGCGCCCCCAGTAAGGCCGCCATCGGAAAGAAGATTTCAATATCTTTCGGCACGCTCAGCAAGGTGTAATAGCCCGCATCCAGAGCGCTGTACGCACCCTGTCCGGTTTTACGCAGCTGATCGACAAATTTGATAATGCCGGACAGCGAAACCAGCATAAACAGCGTCATCAGGATGGTATTAAATATCGTTTTACCGATATAGCGATCGAGAACGCGAAACATCAGACCGATCCTCCGCGTGTAAAGCGCGCACGAATTCGACGCATTGGCACGGTATCCCACAGGTTAAGCAAGATCGCCAGCGTCAGATAACTGAGATTCACCACCCACATCCAGATGGCCGGATCAAGGCGGCCTTTGGCACCGCTTGAGCGCAACGAACTCTGCAGCAGGAAGAAAATCAGATACAGCAGCATCGCAGGCAACATTGAGAGCACGCGGCCCTGACGCGGGTTGACCACGCTGAGCGGCACCACCATCAACGCCATCACCAGCACGGAAAAGACCAACGTGAGGCGCCAGTTGAGCTCGGCTTTAAACTCTGGCGTTTTGTTGGCTAACAGCGTGCCGAAGGTGGCCTGATCCACATCGTTAGGATCGAGTATTGCCTGCTTATAGCCCACGTAGGCCTGGTAGTTGGTGAAATCGGTGATACGGAAATCGCGCAGCAGCGCCGTTCCCTCAAAGCGCGTCCCTTTGTCCAGGGTCACAACCTGTGAACCGTCTTTCTTTTGTTCCATGTGCCCGCTGTCCGCCAGCACCACAGAAGGTCGGGCATTGCCTTTCGGCCGTAGCTGCGCCAGGAAGACGTGACCAAACTGATTGCCCTTAACGTTCTCAAGGAACAGCACGGCGCTGCCATCGCTGGACGTCTGGAACTGTCCCGCAGCCAGTGCCGCAGTACCAGGATTGGCCTTGGCATTTTGTGTAACCTGTTCCTGATAGCGCGACGACCACGGGCCCAGCCAGATGACGTTCACCGCTGCCACCACCGAGGTGAACAGCATCAGCACCATCGCCGCCTTGACCAGCACCGCCTTGCTCAGGCCGCAGGCGTGCATTACGGTAATTTCACTTTCCGTATACAGCCGCCCGAGCGTCATCAAAATCGCCAGAAACAGGCTTAGGGGTAAAATAAGTTGCGCCATTTCAGGCACGCCAAGTCCTAACAGCGTCAGAACAAGGTTTGTCGGCACTTCGCCATCCACCGCGGCCCCTAAAATCCTTACCAACTTCTGACAGAAGAAGATCAACAACAGGATAAACAGGATAGCCAGCTGGCTTTTGAGCGTTTCCCGAACCAGATATCTAATAATGATCACGCTTAATACGCCTGTGAAAACTTGTCTTTTTGCAGGAAAATCGCTAATTTCAACGCTTATTAGCCATTTTTCTTCATAAATGGCCGTCGTCGACGCTAGAAATGTATGGTAATCGCGTTTGGGTGATGAAAAAACAACATCTTGTCACCCTGATTCATTATGACCTCCAGCAGCACGCTGTCATGTTGCTTAGCTTAATAAATGGGTCACGAACGCGCTACATTCTAGCGGCAGCCGCGGCCGTTGTCTTTAAGATTCAGGAGAGTGCATGGAGTTCAGTGTAAAAAGCGGTAGTCCGGAAAAACAGCGCAGTGCATGCATTGTAGTTGGTGTTTTCGAACCGCGTCGTCTGTCACCGATTGCCGAGCAACTGGATAAAATCAGCGACGGCTATATCAGCGCCCTGCTGCGCCGCGGTGAACTGGAAGGCAAAGTGGGTCAGACGCTGCTGCTGCATCATGTGCCGAATATCCTGTCAGAGCGTATTTTGCTGATTGGCTGCGGTAAAGAGCGTGAGCTTGATGAGCGCCAGTACAAGCAGGTGATTCAGAAAACCATCAATACGCTGAATGACACCGGCTCGATGGAAGCCGTGTGCTTCCTGACCGAACTGCACGTCAAAGGGCGCAATACCTACTGGAAAGTGCGCCAGGCCGTCGAGACCTCGAAAGAGGCGCTGTATAACTTCGACCAGTTGAAGAGCAACAAAGCGGAGCCGCGTCGTCCACTGCGTAAGCTGGTGTTTAACGTGCCCACGCGCCGTGAGTTAACCAGCGGTGAACGTGCGATTCAACACGGGCTGGCGGTCGCCGCCGGGGTGAAAGCAGCCAAAGATCTTGGCAATATGCCGCCCAATATTTGCAATCCGGCTTACCTGGCTTCTCAGGCACGTCAGCTGGCTGATGCCTACAGCAAAAACATCACGACGCGCGTGATTGGCGAGCAGCAGATGAAAGAGCTGGGCATGAACGCCTATCTCGCCGTGGGTGCCGGATCGCATAATGAATCCCTGATGTCGGTGATTGAGTACAAAGGCAACCCGGATACCGATGCGCGTCCGATTGTGCTGGTCGGCAAAGGGCTGACGTTTGACTCCGGCGGTATCTCCATCAAGCCTGCGGACAGCATGGATGAGATGAAGTACGACATGTGCGGCGCGGCCTCGGTTTATGGCGTGATGCGCATGGTCGCCGAGCTGAATCTGCCGCTGAACGTGGTGGGCGTGCTGGTGGGCTGTGAAAACATGCCGGACGGTAAATCCATGCGGCCGGGCGACGTGCTGACCACCATGTCAGGCCAAACGGTTGAAGTGTTAAACACCGATGCTGAAGGCCGCCTGGTGCTGTGCGATGCGCTGACCTACGTGGAACGCTTCGATCCGGAAGTCGTCATCGATGTAGCAACCCTGACCGGTGCCTGCGTTATTGCGCTGGGTCATCACGTCAGCGGACTGCTGTCGAACCACAACCCGCTGGCGCATGAGCTGATTGGTGCCTCCGAGCAGTCCGGCGATCGCGCCTGGCGTTTACCGATGGCCGATGAGTATCAGGAACAGCTGGAATCCAATTTTGCCGATATGGCGAACATTGGGGGCCGTCCGGGTGGTGCCATTACCGCAGCTTGCTTCCTGGCCCGTTTTGCGCGCAAATATAACTGGGCACATCTGGACATCGCCGGTACCGCCTGGCGGTCAGGTAAGGCCAAAGGTGCCACCGGTCGTCCTGTACCGATGCTGTCTCAGTTCCTGTTAAATCGTGCCGGTCTGAACGGCGACGATTAATCGTACGGATAACCGACCCCATCGGGGCGGAGTTTACTCCGCCCTTCTTTTCGTTAAACAGGCAATTCGATGAAAAACGCAACCTTCTACGTGTTGGAAACCGATGCATCCAGCGAGGGCTTAACCGCCGTTGAAGCGCTGGTGTGCGATCTGGCGGAAACACGCTGGCGGGCCGGTAAGCGGGTGCTCATCGCCTGTGAAGATGAGCAGCAAGCCATTCGCCTTGATGAGGCGCTGTGGCAGCGCCCCGCCAACGCCTTTGTGCCCCACAATCTCGCCGGGGAAGGTCCGCGCTACGGCGCACCGGTAGAGCTGGCATGGCCGCAGCGTCGGGGGAATTCGCCACGCGACCTGCTGATTAGCCTGCTGCCGCAGTTCGCAGATTTTGCTACTGCTTTCCATGAAGTGATAGACTTCGTTCCTTACGAAGACGCTCTCAAACAGCTGGCGCGCGATCGCTATAAAGCCTATCGCAGCGTTGGCTTCCAATTGAATACGGCAACGCCGCCACAGCCGCAAACGACATAGCAGAAATGGATAAGACATATAACCCGCAAGATATTGAGCAGCCGCTTTACGAGCATTGGGAAAAGCAGGGCTACTTCAAACCGAATGGCGACACCAGCCAGGAAAGCTTTTGCATCATGATCCCGCCGCCGAACGTCACCGGTAGCTTGCACATGGGTCACGCCTTCCAGCAAACGATCATGGACACCATGATTCGCTACCAGCGCATGCAGGGCAAAAATACCCTGTGGCAGGCTGGTACTGACCACGCAGGCATCGCCACCCAAATGGTGGTTGAGCGCAAGATCGCGGCAGAAGAAGGCAAAACCCGTCAGGATTACGGTCGTGATGCGTTCATCGACAAAATCTGGCAGTGGAAAGCCGAATCTGGCGGAACGATTACCCGTCAGATGCGCCGTCTGGGCAACTCGGTTGACTGGGAGCGCGAGCGTTTCACCATGGACGACGGTCTGTCCAATGCGGTGAAAGAAGTCTTTGTGCGCCTGTATAAAGAGAACCTGATTTACCGTGGCAAGCGCCTGGTGAACTGGGACCCGAAACTGCGTACCGCCATCTCTGACCTGGAAGTGGAAAACCGCGAGAGCAAAGGCTCTATGTGGCATATCCGCTATCCGCTGGCAGAGGGCGTGAAAACCGCCGACGGTAAAGATTATCTGGTCGTTGCGACCACCCGTCCGGAAACCCTGCTGGGCGATACCGGCGTGGCCGTTAACCCGGAAGATCCACGTTATAAAGATCTGATCGGCAAGTTTGTGATGCTGCCGCTGGTTGATCGTCTGATCCCGATCGTCGGTGACGAGCACGCGGACATGGAAAAAGGCACCGGCTGTGTGAAAATCACCCCGGCGCACGACTTCAATGACTACGAAGTGGGCCGTCGTCATAAGCTGCCGATGATCAACATCCTGACCTTCGACGGCGATATCCGCGACAGCGCGCAGGTTTACGATACCAACGGCGAAGCCAGCACCGCTTACAGCGACGCGATTCCTGCCGCGTTCCAGAACATGGAGCGCTTTGCCGCACGTAAAGCCATCGTGGCGGCGGTAGACGCGCTTAGTCTGCTGGAAGAGATCAAACCTCACGATTTAACCGTGCCTTACGGTGACCGTGGTGGCGTTGTTATCGAGCCGATGCTGACCGATCAGTGGTACGTGCGCACGGCACCGCTGGCCAAAGTGGCGGTGGAAGCCGTTGAGAACGGCGACATTCAGTTCGTGCCGAAGCAGTACGAGAACATGTACTTCTCCTGGATGCGTGATATTCAGGACTGGTGTATTTCCCGTCAGCTGTGGTGGGGCCACCGTATTCCGGCCTGGTACGACAATAACGGCAACGTCTATGTGGGCCGCACAGAAGACGAGGTGCGCAGCGAAAACAACCTGGCAGCCGATGTCGCGCTGCGTCAGGACGATGACGTGCTGGACACCTGGTTCTCATCGGGCCTGTGGACTTTCTCAACGCTGGGCTGGCCGGAAAACACCGAAGCCCTGCGCACCTTCCACCCGACCAGCGTGCTGGTGAGTGGCTTCGACATCATCTTCTTCTGGATTGCCCGCATGATCATGCTGACCATGCACTTCATCAAAGATGAAAACGGCAAGCCGCAGGTGCCGTTTAAAACCGTGTATATGACCGGTTTGATCCGCGACGAAGAAGGCCAGAAAATGTCGAAATCCAAGGGCAACGTGATTGACCCGCTGGATATGGTTGACGGTATTTCACTGGAAGAACTGCTGGAAAAACGCACCGGTAACATGATGCAGCCTCAGCTGGCGGAAAAAATCCGCAAGCGCACCGAGAAGCAGTTCCCGAACGGCATCGAGCCATCGGGTACAGATGCCCTGCGCTTTACGCTGGCGGCGCTGGCCTCGACCGGGCGTGATATCAACTGGGACATGAAGCGCCTGGAAGGTTATCGCAACTTCTGTAACAAGCTGTGGAATGCCAGCCGTTTTGTGCTGATGAATACCGAAGACCAGGACTGCGGTCAGAACGGCGGCGACATGACGCTGTCGCTGGCGGATCGTTGGATTCTGACGGAATTCAACCATACGGTAAAAGCCTACCGTGAGGCGCTGGACAGCTATCGTTTCGATATTGCGGCGAACATCCTGTATGACTTCACCTGGAACCAGTTCTGTGACTGGTATCTGGAGCTGACCAAGCCGGTGATGAACAGCGGCAGCGAAGCAGAACTGCGTGGCACTCGCCATACGCTGGTCCATGTGCTGGAAGCGCTGCTGCGCCTGGCGCACCCGATTATTCCGTTTATCACGGAAACCATCTGGCAGCGCGTGAAGGGCCTGAAAAACATCAGCGATGACACCATCATGCTGCAGCCGTTCCCGCAGTACGACGCGGCGAAAGAAGATGCTGAAGCTAAGGCCGATATCGAGTGGATGAAGCAGGCAATCATCGCCGTCCGTAACATTCGTGCAGAGATGAACATCGCGCCCAGCAAGCTGCTGGATGTGCTGCTGCGTGACTGCTCCCCTGCTGCCCAGCGCCGCGTTGAGGCGAACCGTAACTTCCTGTCACGCCTGGCGCGGCTGGAAAGCCTGACCATTCTGCCTGCGGGCGAGAAAGGTCCGGTTTCGGTGACCAAAATCGTCGAAGGCGCAGAGCTGCTGATCCCGATGGCGGATCTGGTGGATAAAACCGCCGAGCTGGAGCGCCTGGCCAAAGAGCTGCTGAAGCTGGATGTGGAAATCGAAAAAATCCAGACCAAGCTGGCGAACGAAGGCTTTGTCTCGCGCGCACCAGAAGCGGTCGTCGCCAAAGAGCGCGAGCGCGTTGCTGAGATGGAACAGTCAAAAGCAAAACTGATTGAACAGCAGGCGGTCATTGCGGCATTGTAAGCATCGTAGCTGACAGCTTATTCATAAAGCCGGGCTTGCCCGGCTTTTTTTTGACCTCGTACAAATCCGGAAGAGATGATGACGACCAGTGCCAACCCGCGTTTTGACCTCCTGGTGCGGCCGATTACGGCGGCCGACAATCCGCACATCGCCCAGGTGATTCGCGACGTATCGGCCGAGTTCGGCCTTACGGCAGACAAGGGCTATACCGTATCCGATCCCCAGCTTGACCACCTGTTTGAGTTGTACAGTGCCGAACAGAGCGCCTACTGGATTATTGAATATCAGGGCAAGGTGGCTGGCGGCGGCGGTGTTGCGCCTCTCGCCTGCAGCGCACCTGACATTTGTGAACTGCAGAAGATGTATTTTCTGCCGACGGTGCGCGGTCAGGGTCTGGCGCGCGAGCTGGCGCTGCGGGCGATGGATCATGCACGCCGCCACGGCTTTCGCCGCTGCTATCTCGAAACCACCGCCAGCCTGACACGGGCGATTAAACTCTATGAGTCACTGGGCTTTGAGCATATCGACAGCGCGATGGGCTGCACCGGCCATGTCGACTGCGAAGTGCGAATGCTAAAGGCACTATAAGCCGCGCTCGACGTAGCGCATGTCGTTAACGGATTCAATAACGAACTCTCCGCTATCTGTGTAGCGCAGCCGTGTAACGCTCGCATTTTCGAGCGACTGCTTTAACGACGTATCGCCAAGGGCTTGCAATAGCGCGGTAATCGCCATGCCATGGCTGACGACCAGCACATTACCACCGCCCTGCTGCTGAGCCTGCTGTGCAATTTCTGTCATGCTTTCGAGCATGCGTTTTGCCACCTGCTGATAGCTTTCAGCCTGTCCGGTGGAGTTGATGCCCGGCAGTGAGGCTGTACCCGACGCTTCGGCCCGATGAATAGCATCAATAATCCCGTCAATGTGAATCTTACCTGCGCTGAATGCGTTCATCATCGCCGCATCAGAGGTATAGCCCGCCTGAAGCGCCGCAGCAGTAATCATATTCTTATCCAGATCACCTTCATAAAGTCCAAAACAGACTTCGCGCAATCCTTTATGTTCATTAAGCGTGGGAATCCGCTTCCATGACTTCATAGCACGTTGCGCGGTTTCTCTGGCCCTGCCAGCATCACTGGACCAGGCTGCGATGAAAGTAAGAGGCTGAAGTCCTCGCCCTAACTGCTCCGCTACCGCCGCCCCAGAAGCGGTTAGCGGCGTATCGGACCAGCCCTGTGCGCGCTGCACCGTGTTAAACATTGTTTTGCCATGCCGCGTAACAAACAGGGTCACATCGGCGGCGATGGCTTCGCCTGCGAGAGTCCCCACCATCATAAAAACCAGCAATGCTTTAACTATTCTTTTCATCGTATTTTCCTTATTTAAACAGGTTTAATTTATACTCAACCGCAATCTCCGCAGACAGGTTGGGAGAACGCATATACCTTCCTTGCGCATTAAAAACGGGTGTTTCTTTATTATTTTTGTAGGACCAGCCATAGCCGAACAATGTAAAAATCGATAAATTCTTCAGGGCGGGATGAGGTTCAGTGAAACGATTGATGAGCGCAAATTCCCCCGAACGTATACGCTGATGACGATAAGTAAACTGTCCATAATTAATCTGAATGCCACTAAACACGCCTTTTGAGATTTCAAACATCGTCTGCGACACCAGCGCAAGTTCTTTATCGCGGGTGTAATCTTTTCCGGCAGAAGTCAGCGAGTTAAAACGACCACGGGTATTTTTGGTCAGCGGGCGCGCATAATATCCCACCGCATTATGTTTGGGCGCGGCGCTCCAGGCGGCAGCGAATTTATGTGTCCATCCAGTGTTAATCCATTCAGCTTCACCAACATAATGCCACGCGTTATCATCGAACGATCTTGTGCTGGCGGACATCCTTTTATAATTTTCCAGCCCCTGACTGCCATAAACTTGAGAGGACAAACGCCAGTGCGGAGAAAGGGAGTAACTCGCTTCGATAACATGGCGACGCTGGTAGGCGTCCGCTTCGCCAAATGCATAAGTGAACCGTCCGCGTTCACCGTTATAGCTCAGGCCGCCCGTATAGATCGCAGCAATTTTCCGTTTGTCCTGCGTTTGTAGGGCAAGACTGTCTGGCGAGTCGTGTCGGATCGTTTTCGTCACGTAAGCCAAATCCAGCCGCACCTTCTGTCCGCTCAGCATGCCGCTATAGCCTAAGTAACTATTGCGTGATAAGCGGTCAGTGGTGGTCAGCACGCCGGTATTTTTTAATGCCTGCCAGCCCGCTTTCCCTTCCAATCCTGCGTGCCCGTCGCCCAGCTTCACTTTCAGATAGCGCTGACCAAACTTGCTAAAGCCATGCGCATCAGCTTTTCGCTGATTACCGCCGCTGTCGTAAAGCAGGCCGCGCGTAGCAAAGTTGTCGCTGGCTGCCAGCCTGATCGCTCGGGTATAGGTTGCATCAAATCCCAGCCAGTCCCACAGATAGCCGGAACGAAAATTCAGACTGGCCGCCTGTCCCCAGGCATTATGAACAGTGACAGGCTGTGCTTCATTTTCCTTGAGATACTTCCAGTGATTACGCAGCCTGAGATTGAACTGAGAATCGCGCAGGAAAGCGGAGTCAGAGAGCGCTAACGCTTGCGAAGACTCAGCCCATGCAACAGGTGGCTGCAAAAAGGGCAAGATAAATAGCGAAATACAGGTCTTTCTCCTCATTTTATGAATCCTTCCATTAAACGCTTTTCAGGAAAAGTGGCCTCAAAGAAAGTCGCTAATTCTGTTTCCGGGTTATACCCGACGAAAAAAAACCCGATTCATAATCCTCTCTGGCAGAGAAGAATTATGAATCAGGTTTTGCTTGAAAAATAACAACCCTAATTCGGCAAGGGCAATATACTTATTCCGCAAATAAAAATCAGAGCAGAAAAAACATTCTGTGATGAGTGACGCAAATTATATTTATCTGAGGTAACGCATTCGCATTAAACTAACACTTAATATTTATCTTTTTATTATAAATAAATTCTATCTGATTACATTTACAAACAGTAAACGGTCATAGATAGAGACCGTTTACTCTCATCAGAACGCCGGCACACCGCTGTGAAAGCGCAGTTCCGTGTCCGGCTCAGCAATGAGCTTCGCCTCTGCCTCACCAATCGCCCGCACGCGCGCCGTAATATCTTTTGGCGAAATCTGCGCCGCCAGCGTCAGATAGTCCTGATAATGACGGGCTTCTGAGCGCAACAACGAGATATAGAACTTCTCTAATTCGCTGTCCAGGTAAGGTGCCAGGCTGGCGAAACGCTCGCAGGAGCGCGCCTCAATATAGGCACCGCAAATCAGCTTATCCACCAGCGTATCGGGTTCGTGGGTGGTCACTTCACGCAGCAGACCTTTCGCATAACGGCTTGAGGTGATTTTCTGATAAACCAGCCCACGCGACTGCATAATTTCCCACACCTGATAAAAGTGGTGCAGCTCTTCTTTGATCAGCAGCACCATCTTCTCAACCAGATCGTCAGCCCACGGCAGTTCGTTGCGCACGATAATGGCTTTGGTCAGCGTTTTATGCGCATTGATAAAATCGCTGTCGCCGTCCTCACGAAAGATAAAATTCTCGTAAGGCTTCAGCCAGGCCAGAATCTGGTCACCGCTGGGCTTGTCAGCAACGTATTTGCGGATCAGCCACACCGCGGTCTGGGCCGCTTTGAGTTCGCACACCAGATGATCGGTGAGCAGCAGAGTCAGGTTTTCTGGTTTGCGCGCCTCATCAATCCAGGCCTGAGGTGTGCGGCAGCGTAAAAACTGATGTATGGGTTCAAGTAAGGGTGCGTAATTCATGACGGTCAGACAACACAGGGGAACAGAAAAGGCGGAGCAGGCTCCGCCCGGCGTTAATTAATGACGAATGCCGTTGTCGTCTTCGTCGATAGCCTCGCCGTCGTCTTCATCGTCATCCGGGGCATTCGGATCTTCGAAATAGGTGCCCCAGCCGTCGTAGTCAACGTTGTATTTCGCCACCAGGTTTACCAGTTGCTCTACCTGGGCATCGATGATTTCCGCTTTCAGCGCGCCTTCGCTGAGAATGTCCACGCACATCACGGTCGTGCCGTCTTCCAGCTCCAGCTCTTCTGGCTCGGTGACTTCATAGCCCAGTTTAAAGGCATCCACCGCCGCTTTTTCGAGTGAGTCGAAGTTGTTACAGGAGAGATGGTGCTCAATGGTATAGAGCGCATCGGGATCGCTGCCATCCTCTAACAGTTCTTCGATGATCAGCCGCGTCTCTTCACGCTGCTCTTCCAACAATGCTTCAAATGCCATGGCGATATCCTCTCTGAGTTCGGCAATAAGTGATTATTTTCCCATACTGCCTGTCGCGCCACTACACAAAACATAAAAGATTATTCTCGCCAGGGTTGAAAATGCATATTCATACGGTTAGATTGAATTTTAATTCATTATGAAACCCGTACCGGAGTGCTGTATGAGTCAGTTGTATCAACGTCATTTCCTCAGGCTGCTGGATTTTACCCCGGCGGAAATTGACTATTTGCTGAGCCTGTCCGCCGAATTAAAACGCGCAAAAAAAACCGCCAGTGAAACCCAATACCTGAAAGGCAAAAACATCGCGCTCATCTTCGAAAAAGACTCGACCCGTACCCGATGCTCTTTCGAAGTTGCCGCATACGATCAGGGTGCAAACGTGACTTACCTCGGCCCAAACGGTAGCCAGATTGGCCATAAAGAGTCGATGAAAGATACCGCGCGCGTGCTGGGCCGCATGTATGACGGCATTCAGTACCGTGGCTACGGCCAGGCGCTGGTCGAAACCCTGGCTGAACATGCCGGTGTACCGGTCTGGAACGGCCTGACCACCGAGTTCCACCCAACGCAGCTGCTGGCCGATCTGCTGACCATGCAGGAACACCTGCCAGGCAAGCCGCTCAGCGAGATGACGCTGGTGTACGTGGGTGATGCGCGCAACAACATGGGCAACAGCATGCTGGAAGCCGCCGCGCAGGTTGGCTTAGATCTGCGTATGGTCGCGCCACAAAGCTGCTGGCCGGAAGCCGGACTGGTGGCACAATGCCGTCAGGTTGCAGAGAAGACCGGCGGCAAAATCACGCTGACAGACGATATCGCCGAAGGCGTTAAAGGTGCCGATTTCATCTATACAGATGTCTGGGTTTCCATGGGTGAAGCGAAAGCAGTGTGGGAAGAACGCATTGCCCTGCTGCGCAACTACCAGGTGAACAGTGCAATGCTGGCGCTGACCGGCAACCCGCAGGTGAAATTCCTGCACTGCTTACCGGCATTCCATGACGATCAGACCACGCTGGGTCGTCAGATGGCGGAACAGTATGGCCTGCAGGATGGAATGGAAGTCAGCAATGACGTCTTCGAATCGGCACACAGCATCGTCTTTGACCAGGCGGAAAACCGTATGCACACCATTAAAGCGGTAATGATAGCCACCCTGGGACAGCGCTGATCGGGCAACCGCAAACGTTTACCTGCTGCGCGATTTTTCCTTGATGCGCATTCCTGATGGCGTATAATGCGCCACAATTTGCCGGAGGAAACATGCAACAGCATCGTGGACAATGTGACGCGCTACCTCGCCTCAATGCAGGCGGCACCGCTGTTTCTTTCCGTCATCGAACCGATCTTAAAAAAGCCCCTGTATAAGGGGCTTTTTTTTGTCCGTTATCCGGCCGCGCAGAGGAGAGAGCTATGGCTAACCCGCTATATCGCAAGCATATCATTTCAATTAACGATCTCAGCCGCGACGAGCTGGAGCTGGTGCTGCACACCGCTGCGCAGCTAAAAAACCACCCTCAGCCGGAACTGCTGAAGCATAACGTGATAGCCAGTTGCTTCTTCGAAGCCTCGACCCGCACCCGACTGTCATTTGAAACCGCGATACATCGCCTGGGCGCGTCCGCAGTGGGCTTTGCCGACGGCAGCAATACCTCGTTGGGCAAAAAAGGGGAAACCCTGGCCGATACCATTTCCGTGATCAGCACTTACGTGGATGCCATTGTAATGCGTCACCCGCAGGAGGGCGCTGCGCGACTGGCTACGGAGTTTTCCAATGGCATTCCGATTCTGAATGCCGGAGACGGGGCAAACCAGCATCCTACGCAAACCCTGCTGGACCTGTTTACCATCCATGAAACCCAGGGCCGACTCAGCAACCTGAACGTGGCGATGGTCGGTGATCTGAAATATGGTCGCACCGTGCACTCACTGACCCAGGCGCTGGCCAAGTTTGACGGCAACCGCTTCTTCTTTATCGCCCCGGATGCGCTGGCGATGCCGGCCTATATTACGGATATGCTGGATGAGCAGAATATTGCCTGGTCACGCCACGACAGTTTCGAAGAGGTGATGCCAGAGCTGGATATTCTCTACATGACGCGGGTGCAGAAAGAGCGGCTCGATCCATCCGAATATGCCAACGTCAAAGCGCAGTTTATTTTACGCGCGGCAGACCTGAACGGTGCCCGCGATAACATGAAGGTGCTGCATCCGCTGCCGCGCATTGATGAAATCACTACCGACGTGGACAGCACGCCGTACGCCTGGTACTTCCAGCAGGCCGGTAACGGCATCTACGCACGCCAGGCTTTGCTGGCACTGGTCTTAAACCGCGACACCGCCCTGTAAGGAGTGACAGTATGAGCCAGGATAACAAACTGCAGGTCGAAGCCATCAAAAATGGCACGGTTATCGATCATATCCCTGCGCAGGTGGGCTTTAAGCTCCTGTCGCTGTTTCGTCTGACCGAAACCGACCAGCGCATCACCATCGGCCTGAACCTGCCATCCGGTGAGATGGGCCGCAAAGATCTGATTAAGATCGAAAACACTTACCTTACGGAAGATCAGATCAATCAGTTGGCGTTTTATGCGCCGCACGCCACCGTCAACCGCATTGATGATTATGAAGTGGTCGCCAAGATCGCGCCCACGTTGCCGGACCGGATAGACCGGGTGCTGACCTGTCCGAACAGCAACTGCATCAGCCGCAGCGAACCGGTGTGCTCCAGCTTTGCCGTGAAGCATCGCGCCGATGAGGTGCACCTGAAATGTAAATACTGTGAGAAAGAGTTCGCCCGTCATGTGGTATTGGGTCACTTTTAATCGGCCCTGCCGCGCTTATAATGAACCGCGTTTTATGGCGGGCAGCGCCTTTGCTGCCACGGCCTTTATCTAAGGAGAAATGATGTCTCGTGAAATCAGTACGGAAAAAGCCCCAGCGGCTATCGGCCCATACGTGCAGGGCGTTGATCTCGGCAGCATGATCATCACCTCGGGTCAGATTCCGGTGAACCCGGCCACGGGCGACGTCGCCGAAGACGTCTCAGCACAGGCGCGTCAGTCGCTGGAAAACGTGAAGGCGATCGTGGAAGCGGCGGGCCTGAAGGTTGCCGATATCGTGAAGACCACGGTCTTCGTGAAAGATCTGAATGACTTTGCGACCGTAAACGCCACCTACGAAGCCTTTTTTACCGAGCATAATGCGCCCTTCCCGGCGCGTTCCTGCGTGGAAGTGGCCCGTCTGCCAAAAGACGTGAAGATTGAGATTGAAGCGATCGCGCTGCGTCGTTGATAAAAAAGCGTGCGCACCGGGTGCGCACGCGACTTCCGGGCTGGCGTAAAACGAAGGACTTGCCCTTCTCACCGCCGACCGTTCACGGTGCTTTCAGACCTGTTCTCTTAAAAACGTTCCCAGTTATCCTGCCCGCCTGTCGCCAGGGCCAGCACCGGTCTGGGTGCCGCAACCGCTGCAGATTTACGCTGAGGCGTAGCTACCGCCGCCTGCGGACCTGCGAGCGTGAATTTCCGCACCAGCGCAGCAAGCGTATCGGCCTGCTCCTGTAAAGAGAGCGACGCGGCCGAGGCTTCTTCGACCAGGGCCGCATTCTGTTGAGTCACATCGTCCATCTGATTAACCGCCTGATGCACCTGAGAAATCCCCTGACTCTGCTCGGTGGCCGCGGCGGCGATTTCGTTAACCAGATCGGTGACCTGACTGACTGCACTGCGCATCGTCTCCATATTGTTATTCACGTTATCCGCCTGGGACGTTCCCGATGCGATCAACCCATTGGACGTCTGAATCAGCGCTTTGATTTCACGGGCGGCGGTGGTGGACCGCTGCGACAGATTGCGCACTTCGCCCGCCACAACCGCAAAGCCGCGCCCATGTTCCCCTGCGCGGGCCGCTTCGACCGCCGCGTTCAGCGCCAGAATATTGGTCTGAAACGCAATGCCTTCAATCAGGGTAATAATCTCCCCCACCTTACCCGAGCTGTCACGAATCGCCTGCATTGTCTCCAGCATCGTATTGAGCGCGGCTGAACTGGTGTCGGAGAGGTTGCGCGTGTTTTCTGCAAGGTGACTTGCCTGGCGCGTGTTGTCTGCGGTCTGCCTGACGGTTTCGCTGATTTGGGTCATGCTGGCCGCGGTTTGCTCCAGCGAGGCAGCCTGCTCTTCGGTGCGGGCAGACAGGTCCTCATTGCCCGCCGCAATCTGGCCCGACGCACTGCTGACCGACTGTGAAGCGCTGCTGACCGCATGCAAGGCGGCGGAGATGCTTTCCATCAGACGATTATAAGACCGCGCCATGATGCCAACTTCATCACGTCGGCTGTCATCGGCCTTCAGGGAAAGATCAAGATGGGTGCTGGCACGCTCCATCAGCTCGCCAATGGCGTTCAGGCTGTGACGGACGCGCATGATGGTTAAAATCGTCAACATGCCCAGGCCGATAATCGCCAGTGCGATACCGGCCACCATGCCCCATTTGGTCAACTGATAAATATGTTGGTTTTGCAGACGTAACGCTTCACCAATTTTGCTGTTGAACTCGAACTGATTGCGATAACTACTTTTGAGCTGGCTGATAGCGCCGCCAATGCCTTCACCATCACTTAACAACGCCAGGCTGAGTGCATTCTGATGCGACCGGGAGGCTGTGAGAAACGCTGGCAGACTTTGTTTAACGGCATCGATCAGCCGGAGTGACTTATCCGTCATCGCCCGATCTTCGTCATTGGTAATATCATTATCGAAATAATATTTCGTTAATGTCGAAATATCCTCGATGCGTTTTTGAATCACCGTTTCAAGGCTGGCCAGTTTACCGCTCTCATCTTCAGTCTGATGTCGATATAACGCCACAGAGAGGCGATTACTTTCATCTACCAACCGATTCAGCACTTTGAGCGAATCAATCGTGTTTACCTGCACATATTCAAATCTCGCCTGAAAACCTGAGAGAAGTGAAATGGTTACGATCCCTAGAATAATTAACGAACCTGCCAGAAGTGAAAAAGCCAGAGAGAGTCTTTGCGTCATATTCATTAAACCAAGCTCCTTTCTTTCCCCGAGTGAATTCTCAAAGGAAGCCAGAAATTAATCGGCAATAATAAATAAATATTTATTTCAAATTTTTTAACCTTGAATTCGATTTCAAGTTTAAATTAATTATTCATTGCAAAAAGTTATGGTAATTAAAATAAAATAACAGCAAAAACAATAACCAAATAAACTATATTATTTTGAATAGTAAATATAAAACGTCGCTAAAAAAGAGACACCGTTTCACTGGCGACAGCGTCAGGAAGAGGAAGAAGAAGAGAGGGAGATAACGGCAGGGCCAGCGCGCCCTGCCGTTGTTACATCAGGAGCGGGAGGACGGACGCCACAGCCACAGTACGGTAATCGCCAGCGCAAACAGCGCGCCGAAGCCGATGCCGGTCGCCACCGCAGGCGCACCGGTCCGAATGGCTAAGGTATACAGCCCAAGCATCACCAACATGGCGGTGTTTTCAACCAGGTTCTGCACCGCAATCGCATTGCCAGCGCCGACGCTCTGTTTGCCTCGCTCCTGCAACAGCGCGTTAAGCGGCACCACAAAGAAACCGCCCAGTACGCCAATCACCAGCAGCAGCAGGTAAGCATTCAGCATGGTATGTTGCAGCGAGAAAATCACTACCATCACCCCAATCAGCACACCGGCAGGCATACAGCGGCGCACGGTTTCCAGCGTCACCAGCCTGGCCGCCAGCGCCGCGCCGACCACGATCCCTATCGCCACCATGGCATTCAGCGTGGTTGGGGTTTTGTTATCCTGGATACCCAGCGCCACCGGCACCCACAGCACCAGCAGAAAACGCAGCGTGACGCCAGCGCCCCAGAACATGCTGGTGCCGAGCAGGGAAAAGCGCGTTTCGGGGTTATTCCACAGCACGCGCGTCGCGCGGCTAAAACTGCGCAGCATCGCGGCAAAGTTCCAGCTCTGGCCGGGACGTGCAGCCTGCAGTTTGGGAATAAACAGGTTTGCAGTGACCGCCACGGCATAGGTCAGGGCGCAGACCGCCAGCGCGGCAACCAGATTCCAGTCCGCCAGAATGCCGCCCGCCACAGAACCCAGCAGTATGGCCGCAATGGTCGAGGCTTCCATCAGTCCGTTGGCTTTAACCAGCTTCTCGTCATGGGCAATTTCCACGAGGATGCCGTATTTGGCGGGCGAATACGCCGCCGCGCCGATCCCCACCAGGGTGTAACCCAGGAAAGGATTAAAACCAAAGCAGATGATCATCGCGCCCAGCAGCTTCAGGCTGTTGGCAAACATCATCACCCGGCCTTTGGCAAAACTGTCAGCCATCTGCCCCACAAAGGGGGCCAGCAGGATATAGGTCGCGACAAACAGCATCTGCAGGACCGGTTGGCTCCAGTCGGGGTAGAACTGGTTTTTCAACAGCGCCAGAGTAGCAAAAAGCAGGGCATTATCGCCAAACGCCGAGAAAAACTGCGCCACCATTACCGCTATCATGCCGCGCGACAATAACGGCGCATCACGTTCTACCATCATGCCTGTTCCTCTTCCGCCATTTTTTTCAGGGTGACATAGTCAGGTTTACCACTGCCGAGTAAGGGCAACGTTTTTACGACGCGGATATCGCGCGGCACGGCCAGATCGGCGGCTCCCAGCTCGCGGGCGGCTTTTTGCAGGCCGTCACGCGCCAGTGCGCTGTCGGTAGTAAACAGCACTAATGCTTCACCACGATTACCGTCAGGGCGTAGCGAGGCAGCATGCTGTTTATCCGGTGAGGCTTTCAGGGCGATTTGCTCCACCACCTCCAGCGACACCATCTCGCCAGCTATTTTCGCAAAGCGTTTGGCGCGCCCCTGAATCTGGCAGAAGCCGCCATCATCGAAGCTGACGATATCGCCGGTATCGTACCAGCCTGCTTCCATCTGCCCTTCGCCGTTATCGGCCGCCGGGGTTTCCAGCACGCCGGGGTTTTCGACCCGCAGATAGCCCTTCATGATATTGGGGCCACGCAGTTGCAGGCGACCGCCGTTTTCAATGCCCGGCACCGACATCAGACGAGAATCCATCCCGGGCAGGATGCGGCCAACGGTATGCGCTTTGGCGGCCATTGGTACGTTGATCGCCACCACCGGTGCGCATTCGGTCACGCCATAACCTTCCAGAATGCGGATACCGTACTTGTCCATATACAGCTGGCGCGTGTTCTCCTGCAGCTTCTCCGCCCCGGCCACCACGTAGCGCAGGCGCGCAAAGTCATAGGGCTGAGCAAAGCGGGCATAGTTGCCCAGAAACGTAGAGGTGCCAAACAGCACAGTGCAGTTACGGTCGTAAACCAGCTCCGGCACAATCCGGTAGTGCAGCGGGCTTGGATAAAGAAACACCTGGGCGCCGGTCATCAGCGGTGTGAACAGCCCCACGGTCAGGCCGAAAGCATGAAACAGCGGCAAGGCCGACATAAAGCGGTCGCGCGGCGTAAAGTCCGCCACGGTACGGATCTGCTCAACGTTGGCCAGCAGGCTTTTGTGGGAGTGCACCACACCTTTGGGATGGCCTTCCGATCCTGAGGTAAACAGCACCATCGCCGCCTCTTCAGGCTGCTGCGCCACCTGGGCCTGGCGCGGCACAATCAGGTGCGCCAGTATCCAGAGCTTGTCCTTGAGCGTCACGGTCTCTTTCAGATCTTCCAGGTAGATCCACTGCACCTCTGTCAGGCCCTGCGGCAGGTGCCACAGGTTACCTTTGTCCAGAAACTGGCGGGATGTAAACACCGTTTTCACCTGGGAGGCGGTGAGCGCCGCGCGCATGCCGCTGACGCCTGCGGTGTAATTCAGCATCGCGGGCACGCGCCCGCGCAGGGACGCGCCCAGGATTGCCGCCGCCGTGACCGTCGCGTTGGGCAGCAGCAGTCCGACATATTCTTTGGGCTGGCTGTAACGTTCCAGAATACGGCCAACGCCCAGGGCTTTTTTCAGTAAGCCTGTGTAGCTGTCGGGTTTGAAATTTACGTCTTCAATGCAGCGTTTAAAGGCGCCGTAGCGCTGGCGGGCATTGAGAAAGGCCTCGAACAGGGTTTCCCGCGGGCGCACGGCCATGCGCGCTTCCATCATAATATGGTGCAGGTGCTCACCGGCCAGCACGCGGCGATCACGGGCGCGCTTCGCCTCAGGCATTGGAATATGGGTGCCGGGTAAAATGTTCAGGGTAATGCGGGGGAACAAACGGCGCTTAAAGACGCCCGCCAGGCGACCAAAGGGGGTAAATTCTGCGCCTTCAATGCGCATCGGCACCACGGTTGCACCAGATTTTGCCGCCACAAAGCCTGCCCCGCTGTAGATCTTCATCAGCGATCCGGTGACGGTAATGCGGCCCTCGGGGAAAATCACCACCGGGCGACCGCTGTCGATGAGCCGCACCAGCTGCTTCAGCGCCATCGGCTTCATGGGGTCAAGCGGGACGAAATCCGCATAGGGTTTGATCAGACGTAAAAACCAGTGATCGCTGATCGACGAATAGATCGCAAAAACCGGTTTGATGGGCAGAAACAGCGCCAGCAGCGCCCCATCCAGAAACGAGGTGTGATTGGGCGTAATCAGCACTTTCTGCTTATGCAGTTCAGCGGTATCGCCCCGTAATTCCACCCGCCACAGCAGGCGAAATACCAGGCGGAAAAAAGTGAATAACATGCCGGCTCCTTAGCATCATGAAAAACAGCCACTCACGATGCAGGATTTAGGCGGAATCGACAACTGATTATTGGCAGAATTCAGCGCGATGTCCGCCTTCAGGGTGCGGTATGCCAGCCGCCGCCCAGCGCTGCGATAAGTGCCACGCTGCTCACCCACTGGGTGCTTTTTAGCGTCAGTAAACTTTGTTGTGCGCTCAGGCTGCTGTTTTCCGTTGTCGCCACATCCAGATAGTCAATCATCCCGGCCTCATACTGATTACGCGTGACCTGGGCCGAGGTCTGCGCGGCGGCGGTGGCGCGCTGCTGCGCGGCGATTTCGCCCTGCAGGGTATTCAGCTCCACCAGCCGGTCTTCAACGTCCTGCATCGCCGTCAGCACCGTCTGCCGATAGTTCGCTACGCTGGCATCATAGGCGGCGCGGGCCTGCTCAACGCTGGCCGAGGTCGCGCCGAAGTCCAGCAGTGTGCCGCTTAGCTCTGGCCCCAACGACCAGACGCGGTTAGGTAAGGCGAACAGGTTATGCAGCGCAGAGGCACTCACGCCGCCGCTGGCGCTGAGGGTGAGATCGGGGTAATAACCCGCAACCGCCACACCGATCGCCGCATTGGATGCCGCCATTTTACGCTCGGCGTAGGCGATATCCGGGCGACGCTGTAGCAGTTCGGACGGTAAGCCGCCGGGAACCGCGGGCAGCGTCGCCATCAGCGTTGCCACAGGCAGGCTGAAATCCGCAGGCGCTTTGCCCACCAGCAGGGCGATAGCATGTTCCATTTGAGCGCGCTGCCACTGATAATCCTGCGCCGAGGCGCTGGCGCTCTCCAACTGTTGCTGCGCCTGAGCCACCGTGGCGCGCGATTCTGTCCCCGCCTGATACTGGTTCTGTATCACCCTCAGATAGCGTTGATAAGCGGCAATGCTCTGCTGATACAGCGCAATTTTTTCGTCCATGATGCGCAACTGGAAGTAGTCCTCCGCCAACTCGGCCTGGGCGCTCAGGGTAATATTGGCCAGCTCGGCGGCGCTGGCCTGCGCGCTGGCCTGATTTTCTTCCCGCGTTCGACGCAGTTTGCCCCATAAATCCAGCTCCCAGCTGGCATTCAGTGCCGCCTGATGGCTGCTGCTGGTGGTGCGCGTACTGTCGGTAGCGCCGTGGCTGCCGCTCCGCGTCGTGCTGGCGTCATAGCCTAAGGTGGGAAACAGCGCTGCACGAGACTGTGCCGCCAGCGCCTGCGCCTGACGATACTGCGCCGCATATTCCGCCACATTCTGATTAGAGATGCTGACCTGGCTGAGCAGGCTGCTTAGCGTGGCATCCTGATACACCGTCCACCATGCGCCTTTGTGCTGGTCGTCCTGCGGCGTGGCCTGCTGCCAGCCTTTCGCTTCTTTGTAGTGAACCGGCATAGCCATCGTCGGGCGTTGATAATCAGGGCCGACAGTACAACCGCTCAACAGCACCACCAGCACGGCGGGAATAAGTGATTTCATGATTCAGGATTCCGCATGGCGCAGACGACGCCATTGACGTTGAGTGGCACGGCTCAGGCGATCGAGCCACAGATAAATGACCGGCGTGGTAAACAGCGTCAGCAGCTGGCTCAGCGCTAATCCCCCTGCGATGGCAATGCCGAGCGGGCTGCGTAGGTCGGCATCGCCGCCGCTGCCCAACGCCAGCGGCAGCGCCCCGAAGAAGGCGGCCAGCGTGGTCATCATTATGGGACGGAAGCGCATCAGGCAGGCCTGGGTAATCGCCTGCTGTGGCGACATGCCCAGCCGCCGCTCGGCATCGATGGCAAAGTCGATCATCATAATCGCGTTCTTTTTCACGATACCAATCAACAGGATAATGCCGATAAGCGCGATTATCGTGAGCTGGGTGTTCGTCAGTAACAGTAACAGCAGCGCGCCGACGCCCGCCGAGGGCAAGGTCGACAGAATGGTCAGCGGGTGAATGTAGCTCTCATACAGCACGCCGAGGACGATATAGACCGCCACCAGTGCCGCCACAATCAGCCACGGCATTGTGGCGGTTAACTGGTTAAACTCGGCCGCCGTCCCGGCATAGCCCGCCTGAATCGTTGAGGGCAAGCCAAGCCGGGCCATCGCCTGCTTGATCAGCGCCTCCGCCTGCTCCAGCGACACGCCGTCATTCAGGTTAAAGGCGATGGTGCTGGTAGCAGACTGTCCCTGATGTGTCACCGTCAGCGGGGCATTGCCGCCCGCGAAGCTGACAAAGGCCGACAGCGGAATGCGATCGCCGTTATCGTTAATCACGTAAAGCTGCTGCAGAATCGCCGGATCGCGGGTATCGCTGTCCTGCAGCGACATCACCACATGATACTGATTCAGCGTGTGGTACAGCGTGGCAATCTGGCGCTGGCTGAAGGCGTTATTCAGCATGGTGTCCAGCATCTTCACATTCACGCCCAGTTGGGTCGCCCGGTCGCGGTCGATAGTCAGCATCACTTCCTGACCGCCGGTTTGCGCGTCGGAATCGACGCTGTTGAGCTGCGGAATCGCCGCCAGCGCCGCCTGGACTTTGGGCGTCCATTCGCGCAGCAGCGCAAGGTCGTCCGCCTGCAGGCTGTACTGGTAGCTGGCATTGGCGCTGCGTCCGCCGATGTGCAGGTCCTGCGCCGCCATCAGAAACAGCTGCGCACCAGGGATCTTACTGGTTTTCTGACTTAACCGGTTGGCCACTTCGCTGGCCGTGGCATCACGCTGATCAAAATCTTTTAGCCGGACAAAAAAGTCGGCGTTGTTGCGCGAGCCAAACATCCCGCTGCCCATGGACGACATCACGCTTTCAACCGCCGGATCGGACCGAATAATGTTGGTGAACTGCAGCATCTTGGGCTTCATCGCCTGAAACGAAATATTCTGATCCGCCCGTAAGGCTCCCATCAGCAGGCCGGTATCCTGTTCCGGGAAGAAGCCTTTTTGCACCACTGTATAAAGAAACAGATTAAGCAGCACGGTAAGCAGCAGGCTGAACAGGGTCAGTTTCTGATGGCGCATCACCCAGTTCAGGCCACGTGAGTAAGCCGCAAGTGCATGGTTTAACTGATTTTCAATCAACTGATAGAACGGATGTGGGCGCTTATATACGCTGGGTTTCGGCTTCAGCAGCCGTGCGCAGAGCATTGGCGTCAGGCTCAGCGAAACAAACATCGAAATCAGCAGAGACACGGTCAAGGTGATGGCAAACTCCCGAAACAGCCGACCCAGCAGGCTGCCCATCAGCAGGATGGGAATAAACACGGCGATCAGCGATACCGTCATCGACAGTACGGTAAAGCTGACCTCGCGCGCACCGCGCAGTGCCGCTCGCAGCGGGCGATGTCCGGCTTCAATATGGCGGGTGATGTTTTCCAGCACCACGATGGCGTCATCGACCACAAAGCCGGTCGAGATGATGAGCGCCATCAGGGAGAGGTTATCCAGGCTGTAGCCCAGCAGGTACATCACCGCACAGGTTCCGATCAGCGAGACCGGCAACGCCAGGGCCGGAATCATGACGGCCTGCAGGTTGCGTAAAAAGACAAACACAACCGCAATAACCAACAGCACGGCAATCAGCAGCGTTTCTTCGGTATCGTAAAGCGAGGCGCGCACGCCCGGTGAACGGTCCACCACCACCTTAAGCTGGGTATCGGCAGGCAGATCTTTTTCCAGGGCTGGCAGTTGGGCTTTGATGGCGTCAATGGTGTCCAGCATATTGGCGCCCGCCTGGCGCTTGATGCCCACCATGACCGCCGGTTGAGCATTGAGGAAGCCCGCCTGATAGCGGTCCTCCACTGAATCGTACACGCTGGCGACGTCGCCCAGGCGCACGACATTGCCGTCTTTGTTGCTGATAATCAGGTTGCGGTAGCTGGCTGCCTTGTCCAGCTGTCCATTGCCGTCCACCATCCACGACTGGTTGCTGCCCTGTAGCGAGCCTTTAGGCAGATTACTGGTGCTGTTGGCCACTGCGCTGCGCACCGTATCAAGCGAAATACCCGCATGGATGAGTTTACGCGGCTGCAGATCGATGCGCACCGCGGGCAGTGCGCTCCCCATCAGCGACACATCACCCACGCCTTTGACCTGCCCCATCGCCTGTTCGATTTTGCTTTCGGCCAGATCGTAGAGTTCCCCCGGCGTGCGGGTGGCGGAGGTCAGCGCCAGCATCACAATCGGCGCATCCGACGGGTTGGCTTTGTGGTAGGTCGGCAGCGATGCCATCGCGCTCGGCAGCAGGCTGCGTGCGGCGTTGATCGCCGCCTGTACGTCACGCGCCGCGCCGTTGATATCGCGATTAAGTTCAAACTGCAAAATGATGGTGCTGGTGCCCTGTGAACTGTTCGAGGTCATCTCGGTAATACCGGCAATCTGTCCCAGCGACCGTTCCAGCGGGGTGGCAACGGTTGCCGCCATCGTTTCCGGGCTGGCACCGGCCAGGCTGGCGTTAACCATAATGGTGGGGAAATCCACCTGCGGCAGCGGGGCCACCGGCAACAGGCGGTAGCCCAGCACGCCGAGCAGCAGGATCGCCATCGTCAGCAACAGCGTGGTGACCGGGCGGAAGATAAACAGCCGGGTCAGGTTCATTGCCCGCTCCGCGCCTGTTGCTGTCGGCGTTTCACCCAGGCATTGCCGCGCTGGGCGATGCCGTCAAACCACAGATAGATGACCGGGGTAGAAAACAGGGTCAGCACCTGACTGACGATCAATCCGCCGACAATCACCAGCCCCAACGGTTGGCGCAGTTCTGCGCCCGATCCGGAGGCCAGCATCAGCGGCAGCGCGCCCAGCAGCGCCGCCATGGTGGTCATCAGGATGGGCCGGAAACGCAACAAACAGGCCTGGTGAATCGCGTCCCGGGGCGAAAGATGCTGCTTATTTTCGGCCTCCAGCGCAAAGTCGATCATCATAATGGCGTTCTTCTTGACGATACCGATCAGCAGAATGACCCCAATCAGCGCAATCAGGCTGAACGCCGTATTGGCCAGCAGCAGGGTTAACAGCGCGCCGACCGCCGCCGAGGGCAGCGTCGAGAGAATGGTCACCGGATGAATAAAACTTTCGTACAGAATGCCCAGCACCACATACATCGTGAGCAGCGCCGCCAGGATCAGCCACAACGTGTTACTGGTGGCACTCTGAAACGCCGAGGTTTCCCCTTGATAACGCAGCGTCACTGCCGACGGCAGATGCAGCTGTGCAGTCACCTCGCTAATGGCGTTCTGCGCATCTTCCAGCGAATAGCCGTCACTCAGGTTGAAGGAGATCATCACCGCCGGGAACTGATTCAGCCGCATATGCATCAGCGAACCGGTCCGCTGGTGGATCGTGGCGATGGAGGTGAGTTTGACCATGCCGCTGCTGCTGGTCGTTGTTGCCGTGGGACTGCTGGCGGTCGAAGTTGACGTGGTCTCCGTGCTGCTGGTGCTGGTGGACGTACTGCCTGATGCGCTGCTGCTCGTGCTGGCAGAGGGTTTCAGAAACACATCATCAAATGAGGCCGGGCTTTGCTGGTACTGCGGTGCGACTTCCAGCACCACGCGATACTGATTCGACTGGGTAAAGATCGTCGAGACCAGACGCTGCCCAAACGCGCTGTAGAGCGCGGTATCCACGTCCGCGGCGGTGACACCAACGCGCGCGGCTTTGTCCCGGTTCAGTTCGACATAAGCGACCCGGCCCTGATCCTGCAGGTTGCTGACCACGCCGTTGAACTCTGGCCGTTTCTGCAAGGCCGCCACCAGTTTCGGCGACCAGGTCACCAGGTCTTCGCTGTTGGCATCATCAAGGGTGAACTGATACTGGCTCGGCGTGACCTGATCGTTGACGGTCAGATCCTGTGCCGGTTGCAGGTAGAGCTGAATGCCGACCACGCCTGTTGCTGCCTGCTGGAGCTGTTTGATGATCGCACCGGCTTTGTCATCGCGCTGACCAAAGGGCTTCAGGTTGATCTGTAACCGACCACTGTTCAGGCTGGTGTTATTGCCATCAATACCAATTGTCGAAGAGACGCTCTCGACCGCCGGGTTCTGCATGATCACCGCAGACAGCGCCTGCTGACGCTTCGCCATCTCCGTAAAGGAAACGTCCTGAGAAGCCACCGTTACGCCCTGAATCAACCCGGTATCCTGGATCGGAAAAAAGCCCTTCGGGACAATCATATACAGCAGCGCGGTCAGGGCAAAGGTCGCCAGCGCCACCAGCAGCGTCAGTTTCTGATGATCCAGCACCAGGGTCAGCAGGCGATCATAGCCGCGAATGAGCCGATCGAAAATCTCGCCACCTTTGCGCGCAAAGCGGGACTGTTTCTCTGGCGGAATATGGCGCAGCAGGTAGGCACACAGCATTGGCGTTAAGGTCAGCGAGACCAGCATCGAGACCAGAATGGACACCGCCAGCGTGATGGCAAACTCGCGAAACAGGCGTCCTACGACATCGCCCATAAACAGCAGCGGAATCAGCACCGCAATCAGGGAAAAGGTCAGCGAGATAATGGTAAAGCCAATCTGCTGCGATCCTTTTAACGCCGCTTCCATCGGTGGCTCGCCCGCTTCCAGCCGTCGGGAAATGTTCTCGACCACCACAATCGCGTCATCGATAACAAAGCCGGTGGCAATGGTCAGCGCCATCAGCGACAGGTTATTGAGGCTGAAACCCGCGAGATACATGACGCCAAAGGTTCCCACCAGCGAGAGCGGCACCGCCACGCTGGGAATCAGCGTCGCTGCCACGTTGCGCAGGAACAGAAACGTCACCATCACCACCAGCGCAATCGAGAGCATTAGCTCAAACTGCACGTCGCTGATGGAAGCACGAATGGTCTGGGTACGATCAGACAGGACCGTCATTTTCACGCCGTCAGGCAGCGCGGCCTGCAGCGTCGGCAACTGCGCCTTGATGCTGTCGACCACCTGGATAACGTTGGCCCCGGGCTGACGCTGCAAGCCGATCACGATAGCCGGGCTGCCGTTGGCCCAGGCAGACTGAAAGCTGTTCTCCGGCCCCTGTTCTATATGCGCGATATCCTTCAGCCTCAGCGCCGCCCCGTTCTGGTAGGTCAGGATCAGGTTGCCGTATTCGGCAGCGGTGCGCAACTGGTCATTGGCATCGATCGTCACCGAGTGATAGCGACCGTCAAATCCGCCTTTGGAACCTTTGACATTGCTGTTGCTGATTAACGTATTCACGTCTGCCAGCGTCAGGCCATGGGCCGCCAGCGCCTGAGGGTTCATCTGTACGCGAATCGCCGGTTGATGGCCGCCCGCAAGCGTCACCATGCCCACACCGGAAATTTGCGACAGCTTCAGTGCCACGCGCGTATTCACCAGATCCTGAACCTGCGTCAGTGGCAGCGTGTTCGAGCTGGCGGCTAAGGTGATCACCGCGCTGTCGGCCGGATTGACTTTCTTATAGGTGGGCGGATTCGGCAGATCGGTCGGTAGCAGATTACTGGCTGCGTTAATGGCGGCCTGCACCTCCTGTTCGGCCACGTCCAGCGACAGATCCAGGCTGAACTTCAGCGTGATGATGGACGATCCGCTGGAGCTGGTCGAGGTCATCTGGCTGAGTCCCGACATCTGCCCCAGCTGGCGCTCCAGCGGCGAGGTCACCGTCGAGGCCATGACATCCGGACTCGCGCCGGGATAGAGCGTTGTCACCTGGATGGTCGGGTAATCGACCTGCGGCAGCGCCGAGGTGGAGAGAAACCGGTAGGCAAAAATACCGGCGATCAGCACGCCGGCCATCAGCAGGATGGTAGCGACCGGTCGCAGGATAAAGAGGCGTGACGGATTCATTGGGCCTCGGCAGGTGCGGTCGGTTGAGTGCTGTCTGCGACCGCGACTTTACTGCCGTTGGTCAGGCGATCGATCCCTTCTGTAACCAGGCGGTCGCCGGGCTTCACGCCCTGCAGAACAGCCTGCCACGCTTCGCCATACGCCGGGCCTGCGGTGACCGGCTGCCGGGTGACAGTGTTGTCTTTATTGATGATAAAGACAAAGCTGCCGTCGCTGCTCAGCTGCAACGCCTGCGCCGGAATGATGGTGGCGTTTTTCAGCACGCTGGTTTGCAGGCGAACGTTCACAAACTGGTTGGCGTACAGCGCCTCGTCGTCGTTAGCAAACATCGCTTTCAGTGCAATGGTGCCGGTCGCCGTGTCGATCTCATTACTGATAAATTTCACCTGTCCCTGACTCAGCACATGCTGGTTATCCTGATCGAAGGCGGTGGCGGGCAGCGTCTGATCGTGATGAAGGGCTTTCACCAGCGTCGGGATATGGCTTTGTGGCACGCTGAAAGTGACGGCGGCAGGCTGCATCTGGGTAATGGTTACCAGCCCGGTGGTTGAGCTGCTCTGAATCATATTGCCCGGATCGACCTGACGTAGCCCTACCCGACCGCTGACGGGCGCGGTGATGCGCGCGTAGCCGATGTTAAGCCTGGCGCTGGCGATCTGGGCCTGATCGGCGGCAACCGCACCACGATACTGCCCCACGGTCGCGATTTGCGTATCCAAATCCTGTCGGGACAGGGAGTCCTGAGCCGCCAGCTTGCGGTAGCGCGCCAGCGTCAGTTCGGCGCTTTTCAGCAATGCCGCGTTTTCGCTGAGCTCGCCCTGATACTGGTTCAGCGTTGCCTCGTAGCTGCGGGGATCGATCTGCGCCAGCAGCTGGCCCGCTTCAACTTTCTGCCCTTCGGTGAAGTAAACCTTTTCCAGTTGACCGTCCACCCGGCTGGTGACCGTCACGCTGGCGTTAGGAATAACCGTGCCGGGCGCGTTGAGATAGACCGGCACATCGGCCGTGCTGGCGGTGCCGCTGTGCACCAGCGTCGTACCGCCCTTCAGCATACCGGGGCCCGCGTGGCGCGCATGACCACCGGCGGGCATATTGCCCCCTGCGCCTCTATGGCCCAGCAGACGCCAGGCCACGCCGGCGACAATGAGCAGCACAATGAGCAGAAGCAGCCATTTCAGCCAGCGGGAACCACGGGAACGGGAGACGTAAGTAGTCATCGATCTCTTCAGATATTGAGGAAAAAGGGAATCCTCATCAGGAGGAGGATTCATCGAAACGGCATCAGCAAAGATTATCAGCTACTTGTGTTACGACTTTCCATCGCCAAACCGTAAGGTTTGCGTTAAGAAACCTTACCAGTCTGCTGTCAGCAAGGCGAGCGCGCAGAGAAAGGCCGCGTGGATACGATGGCTGACCATGCCGGAGACGAAGGCAGGCCTGTGCTTCAGGCAAAAAAAACCCACGCATCTGCGTGGGTTGGTGTAATAACGATTGGCCTTGCCGGAGCAGTGCCCGTTTTCACACCCATCAATACCTCTGGGATTTCCATCCTCTCACTCTGTGAGGGACAGGGACAGATGAAAAAGGAAAATGAATTCGGCGAAATGAAACGAGGTGTAAAAACATCCACACCTCGCTTACAGTTTGATTTGGTTAAGATTTATCTGAACCACTATCCACAGGCTTGCTGTAGATAGCATCCGGGGCAATATTCATGTGCTTGAGCACCGGCCCCATGATGTTACCGAACACCGGCGCAGCAACGGAGCCGCCGAAGTGATCGCCTGCGGTCGGATGGTTAATCATGACCACCAGCGCCACCTCGGGATGACTGGCCGGGGCAATCCCGGCGGTGTAGTTGACATAGCCACCGTCATACTTCCCGCTGGTGCCCATTTTTTCCGCCGTACCGGTTTTGGTGGCCAGACGGTAGCCCGGCACTGCCGCCTTAACGCCGGTCCCGCCCGGTAAGACGTCACTTTCCAGCATGTGCACGACTTCCTTCACCGTTTCCGGGTTCGCGACCTGCTTGCCCAGCACCGGCGGCGTGACTTTGGTGATCGACAGCGGACGATAAACGCCATAGGAGCCCAGCGTGGCGTATTCCCGGGCAATTTGCAGCGGCGTAACGCGCAAACCATAGCCAAAGGAGAAGGTCGCGCGTTCGATATCCGCCCAGCGCGTGCGGTGCAACGGGAAGTAGCCCACGCTTTCACCGGTTAAGCCTAACCCGGTCGGTTTGCCGAGACCAAACGCATAGAAGGTGTTTACCAGCGCCTCTGCCGGCATCGCCAGGGCAATATGCGACACGCCGATGTCGCTCGATTTTTGCAAGATACCGGTCATGGTCAGGCGCGGCCAGTGGCCGACGTCGCGAATCAGGTGGCCGTTAACCCGATAAGGCGTGGTATCCAGCACAGAATCCGGCCGCACCAGGTGGCGCTCCAGCCCTTCCATCACTACCAGCGGTTTTACCGTCGAACCCGGCTCGTAGCTGTCGTTAATGGCGGTATTGCGCATCTGCGCCGGGGTTGCCCCCTGATAGTTGTTGGGATTGAACGACGGATAAGAGGCCATTGCCAGAATCTCGCCGGTATCAATTTTGACCAACACCGCCGCGCCCGAATCGGCCTTGTTTAACAGCACGCCATCGCGCAGCTTACTGTACAGCGTGTACTGGCTGAATTTATCGATGCTGAGCTGGACCGTGGGCGGCTGCGTGGGCGGCTGATAGCTGATCATCGAGATGATATTGCCCGCCGCATCCTGGCGATAGACTTCTTTACCCGGCTGGCCCTGCAGGACTTTATCGAAGCCTTTTTCCAGCCCGTTCAGGCCCGTGTTATCGGCCCCGACAATCCCTATCAGCGGTGCGGAGGCTTCACTCATCGGATAAAAACGGCTGTCATCGTAAACTTCACTGATGCCCTTAAGCTTCAGATCTTTGATGTCTTTGGCGATCCCCAGCTCGACTTTGCGACCAAGGTAGAGGAAACGACGTTTTGGGTTCGCGGTGATTTGCGCCGCCACCTCTTCGGGTCGCATACTCAACGCCGCCGCCAGATAGGCCCATTTGGCGCTGGTAAAATCAGGATTGCTCTCCAGCACGCGCTGCGGGTCGGCGATCACGTCCCGCGACGGCACGCTGAGCGCCAGCGCTTCGCCATTGCGATCCAGCAACGTGCCGCGGCTGGTGGGCAAGGTGACGGTGCGCAGCGAGCGCTGATCGGCCTCATGCTCAAGCATCGGCTGGTTAAGAAACTGCAAATCGGCCACGCGCGCCAGCAGAACCGCCAGGCAGGTAAATACGCCGAGGCAGATCAGACGAAAACGGAAAGGGTTAAACGGGGCTTTTATCTGGTCTTTACCCAGTAATTTTTTAATCCGGGGCATGGCAATCCGCTGCGCTTAAAAAAAAGAGGTCAATCCAGCAGTTATAATCAAAGCGCTGGCAAAAACACAGGAAAACTGTGTATCAGTTCGTTATCGTTCATTTTGTTCAGGGCAAAAAAAACCTGCGTATCTACGCAGGTCGGTGTAATCAAGAAAAAATCAATTGATGTTCACCCATCAATACCTCTGGGACCCTGACTGTAGCAAGCGGTGCGGCTTTTTTGCCACGACTGAAACGCAACAGATGCCTGCAAAATGTAACCAGCCATGAGATCCTTACGCTTTTGTGCAAACGGCATGTTTTTTAATGTCAACCAGGCAACTCATGGCATTGGGCCCCTGCGTCAGGGATGATGTGCCGATATCCAGGGTTAACACGTTCGGGTTACCTGCACGGTCAAAGGGCTGCCACGCTTTGCCAAAGCCGGGATCAAACCACGCGCCGGTGGCAATGATCACCACGCCCTGCTTCAGCCCTTCCGTTAACCGCACGCCAGCCAGTATTTTACCGCGCGCATTACTGACCTCGATCGCATCGCCGTCCTCGATATCACGCGCCGCCGCATCCGCCGGATGCATATACAGGGTTTCATGCCCGGCGGTTTTGTTGCCCTGAACGCTGGCCGTCGCGTCTAACTGGCTGTGTAGCCGGTCTGATGGCTGGATGGAGATCATGTGAAGCGGATAATCACGGCTGGCTGCCGCGCCCAGCCATTCCTGAGGCTCACGCCATTCCGGATGCCCGGCCATATCTTCCAGCTGGTAATCCGCGATGGTCTGACAGAACAGCTCAATTTTACCGCTCGCGGTCTGAATTGGGTTGGCCTCGGGATCGCCGCGGAAATCTTCCATAAAGATGTAGGGCTTGCCGCCTTCGGGAATCTCCACAAAGCCACGCTGCCAGAACTCAGCGAACTCAGGGAAAGGAATGCCACGACGGCCGTGCGCCACCGCACATTGCTGGTAGAGATGTTCTATCCACTGCATCTCGTTGCGCCCTTCGGTGAAGGTATCGCGATAGCCTAAGCGCTCCGCCAGATCGGCAAAAATATCAAAGTCATTGCGCGCCTGATGCTGCGGCTTAATCGCCTGATGCATCGCCAGCACAAAACGGTCACGCGATGAACCGCCGATATCATTGCGCTCCAGCGTGGTGGTCGCGGGCAGTACGATATCGGCCATCTGTGCAGCAGCCGTCCAGACAATATCCTGAACCACCACGGTATCGGGCTTCTGCCAGCCTTCCACCAGCCGGTTAAGCTGTTGATGATGATGGAACGGATTACCGCCCGCCCAGTGCACCATATGAATGTCCGGATAGTGCAGAGTGTCGCCCTGGAAACCGTAAGGCTGGCCGGGGTTAAGCAGCATGTCGCTGATGCGCGCCACCGGAATGGACAGACCCGATGGATTCGGCCCGGTACTCATCATCGGCGCGGGGCCTTCCTGACGCGGATTGCCTACGCTGTTCATTGAGCCGTGCCCAAACGAGAAGCCCGCGCCCGGCAAGCCCGGCTGCCCGAGCATGGAAGAGAGCGCGATCATCATCCAGTAAGGCTGTTCGCCACGGTGGGCGCGCTGGACGGAATAGGAGCAGGTGATAAAACTGCGTTTGCCGATCAGCTGCTGGGCCAGTTGCACAATGCGATCCGCCGGGATATCGGTGATCTTACTCGCCCAGCCGGCAGTTTTGGCGATGCCGTCGCTTTCACCCAGCAGGTAGGCACGCAGTTGCGGCCAGCCAGTGCAGTGACGGGAAAGAAACGCCTCGTCGGTCGCGCCACGCTGATAAATTTCATAGCCCAGGGCCAGCATCAACGCCACATCGGTATTGGGCCGGATCGGAATCCACTCTGCATTGACGAACGCAGGACAGTCATCGCGCATCGGGCTGATGTTAATCACCGGCGTGCCTTTCGCCGCCAGCTGCTCCAGCGCCGGTTTCAGGCTGTGCTGGCCTGCGCCGCCGGATGCGATTTGCGCGTTTTTCAGCGCCAGCCCACCAAAGGCGACAAACACTTCCGCATGTTCCACCACCTGCGGCCAGTCGGTGACGCGCCCGGTCAGCGGCATGTAGGTGCCCATCACGTAGGGCAGGAAAAACTGCGCGGCGCCCCAGCTGTAGTTGCCTTGCTGATCGACCCCGCCGCCGCCCTGAAAATAAAAGCGGCGCACCAGCGTACGCGCATGATTAACCCGTCCTGCCGATGACCAGCCGTAAGAGCCGTTAAAAATGCCCGACGCACCGTAGCGTTCGCGAATGCGGCGATTTTCCTCTGCCACCAGATCCAGTGCGGTATCCCAGTCAACGGCAACAAAATCTTCGCGTCCGCGCAATGTGCGGTCGCTGTTTTCGCGGGATTTCAGCCATGAGCGACGCACCATCGGCTGGCGAATGCGCTTGTCTGAATAAACCAGTTCAGGAATGGTGTTGAGCATCGGCGAGGGATCGGCGTCAGCAAAAAAAGGTTCACAGCCGATAAGACGGTCATTTTCGCTTACCGCAGTGAAGGCGCCCCAGTGCGCCAGATGTGGCACTTTTATTTTCATGGTCATCGCTTTGGCAGGTGTTGGGATAAGCAGCATAGCATGGGCCAGGCCCCTGGCAGAAGGCATCACCAACCGTCTGATTTTACCCTGTTTGCGACAGCGCTGGCATTCTGTTGTCTTGATGTGCGCCCGCTTTTCCGTAACACTGGTGCGATGTGTAAACGTTTCCCCAAAATCAGGTAAACGCATGGCTACCATTAAGGATGTTGCCCGGTTGGCGGGTGTTTCTGTCGCCACGGTTTCCCGCGTGATCAATAATTCACCTAAAGCCAGCGACAGTTCACGTCAGGCTGTCAGTCAGGCCATGGAATCGCTGCAGTATCATCCAAACGCCAATGCACGGGCGCTGGCCCAGCAGTCAACCGAAACCCTGGGGCTGGTGGTTGGCGATGTTTCCGATCCTTTTTTCGGCGCGATGGTTAAAGCCGTTGATGAGGTGGCAGGCCAGACGGGCAACTTTTTGCTGATTGGTAACGGTTACCATAATGAGCAAAAAGAGCGCCAGGCGATTGAACAACTGATGCGGCATCGCTGCGCTGCGCTGGTGGTTCACGCCAAGAAAATCCCCGACAGCGAGCTGGAAGTGTTGATGAAGCAAATGCCGGGCATGGTGTTGCTGAACCGGCTGCTGAAAGGGTTTGAAAAGCGCTGTATCGCGCTCGATGACCGCTACGGTGCCTGGCTCGCCACGCGCCATCTGATTCAACTGGGCCACCAGAATATTGCCTTTATCTGCTCCACCCACACCATTTCCGATGCCGAAGATCGCCTGCAGGGTTATTACGATGCGCTGCAGGAGCATGGTCTGCCCTGCAATGACAGGCTGGTCGCCTGGGGCGAACCGGACGAAGTCGGCGGTGAACAGGCCATGACCGAACTGTTGGGACGGGGTAAAAACTTCACCGCCGTGGCCTGCTACAACGACTCCATGGCAGCCGGTGCGCTGGCGGTGCTGAGTGATAACGGCGTGCAGGTGCCGGAAGAGATGTCACTGATCGGCTTTGATGACGTGCTGGTTTCCCGCTACGTTCGCCCGCGTTTAACCACCGTGCGTTACCCGATTGTCACGATGGCCCAGCAGGCCGCCGAACTGGCCCTGGCTCTCGCGCATCAACAGCCGCTGCCCGAAGTGACCAATATGTTCAGCCCTACGCTGGTACGTCGCCATTCGGTTGGTGGCCCGATTACCTCATCCTGATTTCACCTTTACCATGCCGCGCGCTCAGCGCGGCATTCAACCCACATGGAGCGCGCCACCCCCGTGCTCAGAGTGCTTTTCCCGTCACCCTCTTTCAGCCGTTGCGTTCTGTGGACTCAGTCAGGGCATTGGTGTTGCCGCAAGGCGGCGACGAAAAGGTCAATGCACAGCATCTTTCGGCGTGACGACACTGGCACGGTTCCCTGCGAGTCAATGGCAAAAAAGAACGATAAACAGAGTTAAGCCATTTTGTGGCGTAAGCAAATTAGCGCGCAGAGAAAGGCGATCCTGGGCCGTTTTTTTTCCGGCGCTGGTTTTATCTCCTTGTTCACGGCTTCTTTGCTTCAGGTCAAAAACAAGCCAATTAATTCGCTGCAATTACTACATGTTGAGCCTAGAATCCAAAAACACACCTATATGTAGTTAATGGAGAGAAAATGGCAACGGTGGTGGTGAAGCGCGACGGATGCCGCGTAGGCTTTGACGCACAGCGTATCGCTGCAGCGGTGGCGGCCGCGGCACGGGCAGCAAATGTGGAAGATGCACCCTGGTGCGACACAGTAGCCGATCGGGTCAGTACCCAACTGGCCGATCGCGAGGAAGTGGATATTGGTGATATCCAGTATGCGGTGGAAGAAACGTTGATGGCGGGGCCTTATCCTCAGCTGGCACGCGCCTATATTGAGTATCGTCACGATCGCGACGTAGAGCGCGAACGCCGCAGCCAGCTGCATCACGCCATTCGCGGTCTGGTGGATCAGACCAACGCCGCCCTGCTGCATGAAAATGCCAATAAAGACAGCAAAGTGATCCCGACGCAGCGCGATCTGCTGGCCGGGATCGTGGCAAAACACTACGCCCAGCAGCAGATCCTGCCGCGAGATGTCGTGCAGGCGCATGAGCGCGGCGAGATCCACTATCACGATCTCGACTATTCGCCCTTCTTTCCCATGTTTAACTGCATGCTGATCGATCTGCAAGGCATGCTGACCAACGGCTTTAAAATGGGGAATGCCGAGATCGAGCCGCCGAAATCCATTGCCACCGCAACGGCCGTTACGGCGCAGATTATTGCTCAGGTCGCCAGCCATATTTATGGCGGTACCACCCTGAATCGCATTGATGAAGTGTTGGCACCCTATGTGGAAAAGAGCTTCGCTAAGCACCTTGCCGTGGCTCAGAGCTGGCACATTCCTCAGGCGGAAGCCTATGCCCGCGAGCGCACTGAAAAAGAGTGCTATGACGCCTTTCAGTCGCTGGAATACGAAGTAAACACGTTACATACGGCAAATGGCCAAACGCCGTTTGTAACCTTTGGTTTTGGCCTGGGCACCAGTTGGGCAGCACGGCTGGTTCAGACCGCCATTCTGCGTAACCGCCTGGCTGGGCTGGGTAAAAACCACAAAACCGCTGTGTTTCCTAAACTGGTGTTTACGATTCGTGAAGGCATTAACCGCCGTGCGGACGATATTAACTATGATATCAAGCAACTGGCGCTGACCTGTGCCAGCAAGCGCATGTATCCCGATATTCTTAATTACGATCAGGTCGTTAAGGTCACCGGCTCCTTTAAAACCCCGATGGGCTGCCGCAGCTTCCTGGGCGTTTATGAAGAAAATGGCAAGCAGATTCATGAAGGCCGCAACAACATCGGTGTCATCAGCCTGAATTTACCGCGCATTGCACTGGAAGCCGCTGGCGACGAAACCCGTTTCTGGGCGTTGCTGGATGAGCGGCTGGCGCTGGCAAAGCGGGCACTCATGACGCGCGTCGCCCGGCTGGAAAAAACCAAAGCCCGCGTTGCGCCGATCCTCTATATGGAAGGGGCCTGCGGCGTCCGGCTCAATGCCGATGATGAGATTGGCCCGATTTTTCGTAACGGTCGCGCCTCGCTGTCGCTGGGCTACATCGGTTTGCATGAAACCCTGAACGCCCTGAGTGGCGCAAAACAGCATCCTTTCGATGATGCGACACTGCGTGCCAAAGGCGTTGCCATCGTGGCACGGATGCGCGCCGCGACCGACGCCTGGAAAGACGAAACCGGCTATGGCTTCAGCCTTTACAGCACGCCCAGTGAAAACCTGTGTGACCGTTTCTGCCGTCTGGATGCCGCACAGTTCGGGGTGGTAAACGGCGTTACCGATAAAGGTTACTACACCAACAGCTTTCATCTGGACGTCGAGAAGAAGGTGAATCCTTACGATAAGATCGATTTTGAAGCGCCCTATCCTTCGTTGGCTAACGGCGGGTTTATCTGTTACGGCGAATATCCCAATGTGCAGCACAACCTGAAAGCGCTGGAAGACGTTTGGGATTACAGCTACGACCGGGTGCCTTACTACGGCACTAATACGCCCATTGACGAGTGCTACGACTGCGGTTTTAACGGTGAGTTTACCTGCACCAGCCGTGGCTTTACCTGTCCCAACTGTGGCAATCATGATCCTGCGCGGGTTTCGGTTACGCGGCGCGTGTGTGGTTACCTGGGAAGCCCGGATGCCCGTCCGTTCAACGCCGGTAAACAGCAGGAGGTTCAGCGTCGGGTGAAACACCTTGATAGCGGACAGCTGGGATGATGCGCATCCATCGCTACTACGATGTCGATATTGTTAACGGTCCCGGCACACGCTGTACGCTGTTTGTTTCGGGCTGCGAGCACCAGTGCCGTGGCTGTTACAATCAGAGCACCTGGCGGCTGGATTCTGGCGTGCCTTTTACACTGGCGATGGAAGAGCAGCTACTGGCTGACTTGAAAGATACGCGCATCCCGCGTCAGGGTTTATCGCTGAGCGGCGGCGATCCGCTGCATCCCCACAATGTGCCGCATATCCGTCGCCTGGTGAAACGGGTTAAACAGGAGTGCGCCGGCAAAGACATCTGGTTGTGGACCGGCTATGAGATGCAGACGCTCAGCCCGGCGCAGCGGGCAATCCTGCCCTGGATAGACGTCATGATTGACGGGCGGTTTGAAGCGGCAGAGAAAGATGCCACGCTTCTGTGGCGTGGCAGCCGCAATCAGCAAATCTGGTACTTACGCTGACGCACGCGGGATATCACCCGACGCGATCAGCGTGAACCCGGATTTTTCCTCAGCAAACGCCTGGTGATGCAGGCAGCGCGCTACATCCTGGGCCGAGACGGCGCGCCAGTTGCCTGGCAGGCAGGCGAACAGCGGGCCCATCAGGCTTTCCCCACGGCGTTTATCTTTTCGCTCACCCAGCAACAGTGAAGGCCGGACCACCGTCAGGTGCGGCCAGTCCTGATGGCGCAACGCATTTTCCATCTCACCCTTAACGCGATTGTATAAAAAAGGGGAATGACGATTTGCGCCGTGCGCGCTGACCACCAGCATCTGTCTGGCGCCCAGACGTAAACCGTTCAACGCAGTATCCACCACCAGCGTGTAATCTACGTGAATAAATGCCTGTTTACTGCCCGCCTGTTTGCGGGTCGTGCCCAGGCAGCAAAATACCGTCGTCAAGGGTGTGTCCAGCGGGCGCAGGACATCGGTTAGATCGGCTTCAACCGGATTGATCACCTTATCCATTGCCGGCAGCGCACGGCGAGTCGGCGCAATAATTTCATCAACGCGCGGGTCATTGATCAGTAAACGCAGCAGGTGCGATCCCACTAACCCGGTTGCGCCCGTCAGTAATATACGATTCATCTCGGAATATTCCCTGTTTCGCCGCCAGCCGTGCAAAATCTGGCCAATGTGAGCCGCCTGGCTTGCGTTCTCAGAATCGACAACCAGACTTAACAGGTAATCAGGATAGCGCAGTATGCGCCTAACATGCCTAAAGGAGGGTAAAGATGAGCACCAAAATTGCGGTTCTGATCACCGATGAATTTGAAGACTCTGAGTTTACCTCGCCAGCCGAGATCTACAAACGCGCAGGCTATGAAGTGGTAACGATTGAGGAGCAAGCGGGCAAAACCGTGAAAGGCAAACAGGGTGAGGCTGAAGTCACTATCGATCGCAGTATCGACGAAGTGAGTCCGGCAGAATTTGATGCCCTGCTGTTGCCAGGCGGACACTCACCGGATGCATTGCGCGGTGACGATCGCTTTGTTGCCTTTACCAAAGAATTTGTGGCCAGCGGCAAACCCATTTTTGCTATTTGCCACGGGCCACAACTGTTGATTAGTGCGAATGGTGTGCGCGGTCGTAAAATGACCAGCGTAAAAGCCATTGCCATTGACCTGATCAATGCCGGTGCCGACTTCCGCGACGAGGAAGTGGTGGTTGACAGTGACAAACTGGTCACCAGCCGCACGCCTGCGGACCTGCCCGCGTTTAACCGTGAATCCCTGCGTATTCTGCAGGCGCTGTAACGGCCTTACGCCCTTTTCCGCCAGGAAGGGGGCGCTTTATTTACGCCCCACGTTGCCAGACAATTTTTTTACCAAATCCCAATGCATTGTCCGTCATTTTCAGCTCATCCAGCGTAATTTCCCATAAGGGCGCGGCGACCTTGCGCGAAACCGGAAAACGCCGTTGATAGGCGGTGCGCGCTTCCGTTGCTTCTTCGTCGCTGAGCTGCCTGATCTGACCACGATACTGCACGCCCTTTATCAGCAATACCGTCTTCGGTTGTCCATTGATGGTGCCCGCTACGCTGTGGTGTTTTATCGCCAGCAGGCCGTGACGTGTATCTGGCTCGGTCATCAGCCAGAATGCCATGCGTGACTCATCAAACACGTAGTAGCAGTTTGCACACCACAAATCGTTGTCGGCACAGCAGCATAATGAAAGCACATGCTGCTTTTTCAGGTAACGAACAAGATGGGAAAGATCAGACACAATCAACTCCGGTAAGGGCGATGGATAGCGCACCGCAAGGAAGCACGATACACTGCCGGGCAGGCATTTCTGGGACAGATTATGAGTCAGCACTGGCAACTTTACCTGATACAAACGGCCGCAGGCAGCCTGTATACCGGCATCACGACTGACGTCACGCGCCGCCTTGGGCAGCATGAGCAGGGTCGCGGTGCCCGAGCCTTGCGCGGTAAAGGCCCGTTAACGCTGGTTTATGCCTGCGCAGCGGGTGACCGCGCGCAGGCTTCCGTGCTGGAATATCAGGTTAAGCAACTGACCCGTCAACGAAAACTGCAGCTGGTTGCCGAGCAACCCACTCGCCTTGAAGCGTGGCTTAGCTCAGCTGATTAAAGGGCGCGGAATACTCAATACGTCCTTCAGCGCCGTCAAACGCGTTGTCCGCCAGACGATAAACCTGGAAGGCCGCTTCGCTGCCCGGCCAGCGGCAGTGCAAACCGTGCCGGGCCGCAGATTCGAAGCCCAGATGGTGATACAGTGCGGGGTCGCCCAGCACCACAACCGCACTGTAGCCAAACTCATTCAGCGTATCCAGGCCTTCATAAACCAGTTGTTTCGCAATGCCCTGTCCACGCAGGCTTTCATCCACGGCCAGCGGGGCCAGCCCGACCCAATTGCGATCTTCGCCCTGCATGGTGACCGGGCTAAACGCGGCATAACCCAGCACCTGACCTTCATCGTCAGTCGCGACCACGCCCAACGTTAACAGGCCGTCTTCGCGCAGGGCCTGAGTGAGCTCAGCTTCAGCTGAAGTGGGAAAGCAACGTCGCAGTAATGCATCGATACCGGCGGCATCCACGCCAATTTCTGTGCGTATTAACATGAGCCACCCGCGCGTGCCTGTGCGGCTTTCGCGTCCTGTTGCATTGTTGTCTCCACGATTGCAGCCATCTGCTGAATGGCGGTACGTAACCCCTTGGGCATGGTGTCGAGTTCAATTGCATCCATTACGTTCTTAACCTCCAGTCCCAGTTCCGTATCCCCTTCAATCAGCAGTCGTCGCTGAAAGAAAAGCATATCTGGATCCGCTTTGCGTGCTGCTACCAGCAACAAATCATTGGCGTTGCCCCGGAACCAGACATCTGCTTCGGCATTCTGCAACACCCTCAGTCGACCGCCTTCCAGCGTGGTGATCCACGTGAGATTAACATCGCTAATCTCAATACCCAAAAAGCGTCCCTGAAGGAAGTCTAACTCACCTTCGGCTAAAACATGACGAAATTGCCAGTTTAAGAGTTGTTGCAAGAGCCGCTGCTTCAACGTGAACGGGGCGAATGTTACAGGTAAGCTGAGGATTTTAGGGCCATTTTTCACTAAACTGGCAGATAACCGCTGGAACACGCTTTGCACTCCCGTCAAAAAAATTTTAGCTATATTGCCACAGACAGCGGTTCTCGCCGCTGGTGAGATCAATAAAACCCGCCGCTGAAGGATTAAAAAAATGCCAGGCTATCTCATCAATGACGGTTTCACTGCCCCAAATCAACATTTCCCCGAAGCGCCATGACTAGACTCGTGCTCCATCTGCATGTCGAGAGGATTGAGTATGGAGTTGCTGTGTCCGGCCGGGAATCTGCCTGCAATACGAACCGCCGTTGAGAATGGTGCCGATGCGGTTTATGTCGGGCTGAAAGATGACACCAATGCGCGTCACTTTGCCGGGTTAAACTTTACTGATAAGAAGCTGCTTGAGGCGGCACATTATCTCCATCAGCATCGTCGTAAGCTGCACGTGGCGATCAATACCTTTGCACATCCCGATGGCATGCATCGCTGGCAGCGGGCCATTGACGTGGCGGCTGACAGCGGCGCGGACGCGCTGATTCTGGCCGATATGGCGACGCTGGAATATGCCACCGCACGCTATCCACATGTTGAACGCCATCTGTCAGTACAGGCTTCCGCCACTAACCTTGAAGCCATTCGTTTTTACCATCGCCATTTTCATTTGCACCGTGTGGTGCTGCCGCGCGTTCTGTCGATTCATCAGGTAAAACAGCTGGCGCGCAGTACTCCTGTTCCGCTGGAGGTCTTTGCCTTTGGCAGCCTGTGTATCATGGCGGAGGGCCGCTGCTATCTCTCCTCCTGGCTAACGGGTGAATCCCCGAACAGTAAAGGTGCCTGCTCACCCGCGAAGTTTGTGCGCTGGCAACAGACGCCAGCCGGCATGGAGGCACGTCTCAATGAGGTGCTGATCGATCGCTATGACGCGGAGGAAAGCGCGGGCTATCCCACGCTGTGCAAAGGCCGCTACCAGGTCGACGACCAGCGCTACCATGTGCTGGAAGAACCCACCAGTCTGAATACGCTTGAACTGTTGCCAGAGTTGCTACGGGCAGGCATTGCCTCGGTGAAAATCGAGGGGCGCCAGCGCAGCCCTGCCTATGTTTCCGATGTGGCCCGCGTCTGGCGTCAGGCGATCGATCGTTGTAAAGCCGAGCCGGATAACTTTGAGGTGGCGCAGCAGTGGATGCAGACGCTGGGCGCGCTGTCTGAGGGCTCGCAAACCACGTTAGGCGCTTATCATCGTGACTGGCAGTAAGGAAAAACCATGAAATACGCCCTTGGGCCAGTGCTGTGGTACTGGCCAACCGCCACGCTGGAACACTTTTATCAACTCGCCGCCAGCAGCAGCGCCGATATCATCTATCTTGGGGAAACGGTCTGCAGCAAGCGGCGTGCGACACCCTTTGCTGCCTGGATGAGCCTGGCGCGTGAGCTGTCAGCCAGTGGTAAGCAGGTGGTTATCAGCACCCTGGCTTTGCTGCAATCTCCTTCTGAGCTCAAAGAGCTGCAGCGCTATGTTGAAAATGGCGAGTTTATTATTGAGGCCAACGACGTTGGCACCGTCAACATGGCAGCCGAACGCAAGCTGCCCTTTGTCGCTGGCCCCACGCTGAATGTGTATAACGCTGATACGCTGCAGCTTCTGGTGAAAGAGGGAATGACGCGCTGGTGTTTGCCGGTTGAAATGCCACGCGACTGGCTGGTGCAACTGCTACAGCAGTGCGAAACCAAAGGCATACGCCAGCAGTTCGAGGTGGAAGTGCTGGGCTATGGCCATCTGCCGCTGGCGCTGTCGGCTCGCTGCTTTACGGCTCGCTCGGAGAATCGCGCCAAAGATGACTGCGAAACCTGCTGCATTCATTACCCTAACGGACGCAAGGTCCTGTCGCAGGAGCAACAGCAGGTCTTCGTCTTAAACGGTATCCAGACCATGAGCGGTTACTGCTATAACCTGGGGAACGATCTGGTTGGCATGCGCAACTGGGTGGATATCGTGCGGCTGTCGCCTCAGGACACGCAAACCTTAAGTCTTATTGACCGGTTTCGCCAAAACGAGGAAGGCCAGGCCCCGCTGGATCTGGAGAAAAATCGGGATTGTAACGGCTACTGGCGCAAGCTGGCGGGGATGGTTTTACTGACCACCGACTGAAAGGCACATACAGGCAACATACTGAGAGTGTAAAAAGTTTTAATATGGCGGATGTTACGCAATACTTGATGGTGCAGGGTCTGACACCTGCGCTATACACTCTGGAGTACCCATGTCTGATAAAAAAAACGTTCGCCTTTCCGTTCTGGATCTTGCCCCTGTTCCGCAGGGCGCGACGCCACGTGATGCTTTCCATAATTCACTCGCGTTGGCGCGTCAGGCAGAAAAACTGGGGTTTGAACGTTACTGGCTCGCCGAGCACCACAATATGACTGGCATTGCCAGTGCGGCCACCGCCGTGCTGATTGGCTATCTGGCCGCCAACACCACCACGCTGCGTCTGGGTTCTGGTGGCATTATGTTGCCTAATCACTCACCGCTGATGATTGCAGAGCAGTTTGGTACCCTGGCTTCGCTGTATCCCGATCGTATCGATCTGGGATTAGGCCGTGCACCGGGTTCGGACCAGCGCACGATGCTGGCACTGCGTCGTCATCTGTCGGGCATTCATGCCGATACCTTCCCGGACGATGTTGCCGAGCTGATCGACTGGTTTGATGCTGAAGCGGGCGCGCAGCCGCCGGTGCAGCCGGTTCCCGGCTTAGGAATGAAAATTCCGGTGTGGCTGTTAGGTTCCAGCCTTTATAGCGCTCAACTCTCGGCCAAAATGGGACTGCCGTTTGCCTTTGCCTCACACTTTGCGCCGGACCAGCTGTTCCAGGCCCTGCACGTCTATCGTGAGAACTTCAAGCCTTCCGCGCGCCTTGCCGAGCCGTACGCCACGGTGTGCATAAACATTGTTGCCGCTGACACCGAAAGTGAAGCGCGTTTTCTGTTTACCTCCATGCAGCAGCAATTTATCAACCTGCGTCGTGGTAAACCGGGTCCGCTGCCTGCACCGGTACAGAATATGGACAGCCTGTGGTCGCCGTCAGAACAGTATGGCGTGCAGCAGGCGCTGAGCATGTCTCTGGTTGGCGATGTGGATAAGGTACGGCATGGTCTGGCTTCACTGCTGCGTGAAACTCAGGCAAATGAGGTGATGGTTAACGGGCAAATTTACGACACCGAAGCGCGCCTGCATTCGTTTAAGCTGGCCATGGAAGCTGCCAGCAACCTGTAGCCAGCGGCGGTGATCCTGTGATGGGTCAACGACAAGACAAAAAAAGGGAAGCCCGTAGGCTTCCCTTTTTATTACACCGAATAAGCTCGCTTACGCGTCACGACGACGTGGTGCAGCAGCACTGTCTTCACGACGTGGACCACGACCGCCTTCACGATTGAAAGGGCGTGCACCATCACGACCGCCTTCACGGCGCTCAGAAGAGAAGCGACGCGGGCCCTGACCTTCAGGACGCGCAGCACCGCCACGACGCTCGCCAGCACCGGCACCCGGACGACGTTCGCCACGGCCACCTTCATGCGGCTGAGCATCACCCAGTAACTGCATATTCATCGGCTTGTTCAGAATACGTGTACGGGTAAAGTGCTGCAGCACATCGCCAGGCATGCCTTTCGGCAGCTCGATGGTAGAGTGCGTACCGAACAGTTTGATGTTACCGATGTAACGGCTGCTGATATCGCCTTCGTTAGCAATAGCGCCCACGATATGACGAACTTCAACACCATCATCACGGCCCACTTCAATACGGTACAGCTGCATATCGCCAACGTCACGACGCTCGCGACGTGGACGGTCGCCGCCCTCACGGTTTTCGCGTGGGCCACGTGCTTCACGTGAATCACGGCTCTCACGACGATCGTCACGCTCACGGAATTCACGACGCGCTGGACGTGGTGCATCAGCAGGAACGATCAGCGGACGCTCACCCTGTGCCATTTTCAGCAGAGCCGCAGCCAGGGTTTCGATATCCAGCTCTTCTTCAGGCTGCATCTTAGCCAGCAGCGCACGGTACTGCTCCAGATCGCTGCTTTCCAGTTGCTGTTGAACTTTCGCAGCAAACTTAGCCAGACGACGCTGACCCAGCAGTTCTGCATTTGGCAGCTCAACTTCTGGAATAGTCAGCTTCATGGTGCGTTCGATATTACGCAGCAGACGACGCTCGCGGTTCTCTACGAAGAGCAGTGCGCGACCGGCACGACCTGCACGACCGGTACGGCCGATACGGTGAACGTATGATTCTGAGTCCATCGGAATATCGTAGTTAACAACCAGGCTGATACGCTCAACGTCCAGGCCACGGGCCGCAACGTCGGTAGCAATCAGGATATCCAGACGACCATCTTTCAGGCGCTCCAGCGTCTGCTCACGCAGTGCCTGGTTCATATCGCCATTCAGTGCCGCACTGTTGTAACCGCTACGCTCCAGCGCTTCAGCGACTTCCAGCGTTGCATTTTTAGTACGCACGAAAATGATCGCCGCATCAAAGTCTTCTGCTTCAAGGAAGCGAACCAGCGCATCAGTTTTACGGCCGTGGGCAGTCCAGTAGCTCTGGCTGATATCCGGGCGCGTTGTCAGGCTTGACTGGATGCGAACTTCCTGCGGATCTTTCATGAAACGCTTGGTAATACGACGAATCGCTTCTGGCATAGTGGCAGAGAACAGTGCGGTCTGATGACCTTCTGGGATCTGCGCCATGATAGTTTCAACGTCTTCGATGAAGCCCATGCGTAACATTTCATCTGCTTCGTCCAGAACCAGACCACGCAGGTTAGACAAATCTAAGGTGCCACGTTTCAGGTGGTCCAGCAGGCGGCCTGGCGTACCCACGACAACCTGTGGTCCCTGGCGCAGTGCGCGCAGCTGCACGTCATAACGCTGGCCGCCGTAAAGGGCAACCACGTTCAGACCGCGCATATGTTTAGAGAATTCGGTAACAGCTTCAGCAACCTGCACCGCCAGTTCGCGGGTCGGTGCCAGCACCAAAATTTGCGGTGCTTTAACAGTTGGGTCGATGTTATGTAACAGCGGCAGCGAGAACGCTGCGGTTTTACCACTCCCGGTCTGCGCCATACCTAACACGTCACGGCCCGCCAGCAGGTGAGGAATACACTCAGCCTGGATTGGGGATGGCTTTACATAGCCCATGCCATTCAGTGATTCAAGGAGTTCGGCGTTCAGGCCAAGGTCAGCAAAAGTGGTTTGAATATCAGTCATGTAGTACACGTGCCTCGTTGATTGCGGCGGCCAGTCTACATAACTCGTCGTGAAAACTTTCAGTCATTTTCATCAAAAAGTGTGAACCGGCTCAAATTAGAAGTTTTGACGAACAGAAAAGCCTTCATCCCTGAAGATGATGACTTGACAGGTTTTACAGGCAAAAAAGTTCGTCAGCTATTGCTGGTCAGATTCTGATAAATCGTCTTGTGCCTGGCCGAGTTGCGCCAGTTCCAACAATGCGTATCGGTGTTCAACAAAGTTATTAACGTTGTTGGCGACCGCCAGTTTGAACAACGCTTCTGCGTTGTCCTTCTCCCCCAGACTTAGGTAATACTTACCTAAATAGAAGTTGGTTTCACTGAGATGTTCAGCGAGCGAGGTGTTATCCGTTGCGTCCGCCTTGAGACGTTCCATCAGTGTTGCTTCGCTGATGTCGCCAAGGTAGAACTCAACAATATTCCATCCCCATTGGTCCTTGACCGCTTTGTCGTAACGCTGCTTGAGCGCCACTTTCGCTTTGTCTGCATCCATCTTGCTTTCGACAAGGTAGAGCCACAAGCTGCGGAAAGGATCGTTAGGATCGTCTTGATAAAACGCCAGCAGATCATCTTGCGCTAACTTGTATCGACCACCGTAATAGAGGGCGATACCACGATTTAAATGCGCATAGTTGTAAGTTGGATCAAGCTCAAGTACAGAATCAAACGCTTCATAGGCGGCATCAAAGTTGCCCGCCTGCGTTAAGTATATACCAAGATAGTTAAACACCTCTGGCATATCTGGTCTTATAGACAGCGCTTGCGAAAAATCGTTCCGCGCTAATGCCCTAAGACCCAAACTATCATACAACACTCCGCGCTCATATAACAGCTGTGCGCGTTCATCATCGGTAAGGGCTCGACTGGCAAGAATTTGTTCCATGCGAGCCAGAATCACTTCCTGTTGCAGTGTGGGCTGTAAAGGTACTGCAAGAACTTCGTTCTTACGCCAATTGGAGTTGCTGCATCCTGCCAGCGTCAAAGCTGTCGCAACAAAACACCAGCGCAAAAAAGGCTTCATTTCCCACTCCCGAATACAAACATTGGGACAACCATCCTGTTATCCGCCTGCTGTGCACAAGGATTCCCGCCCTCGCGATGACACAAAAGCCTCTCCCTGCCAGGCAAGGAGAGGCAAATCAGGAAAGACTTATTCAGCGTCAGGTGTGCTCTCAGCTGCAACAGCTTCAGGCTTGGTTTCTGTCGCTTCTTTGATGCTCAGACGCACACGGCCCTGGCGATCAACTTCCATCACCTTAACCGGCACTTCCTGACCCATCTGCAGATAGTCAGTCACTTTCTCAACACGCTTGTCTGCGATTTGAGAAATATGCACCAGACCTTCTTTACCGCCGCCGATAGCGACGAAGGCACCGAAGTCTACGATGCGGGTGACTTTACCGCTATAGACACGGCCCACTTCGATTTCTGCGGTGATTTCTTCGATACGGCGAATAGCTTCTTTCGCTTTCAGACCGTCGGTCGCTGCGATTTTCACGGTACCGTCATCTTCGATTTCGATGGTTGTACCGGTTTCTTCGGTCAGCGCACGGATCACGGAACCGCCTTTACCAATCACATCTTTGATCTTGTCTGAGCTGATCTTGATGGTGTAAATACGTGGCGCGAACTCAGAAATTTCCTGACGCGGGGTGCTGATAGCCTGCTCCATGACGCCCAGAATGTGCAGACGTGCACCTTTGGCCTGGTTCAGCGCAACCTGCATGATTTCGCGGGTGATGCCTTCGATTTTAATGTCCATCTGCAGCGCGGTGATACCTTCACGGCTACCGGCGACTTTAAAGTCCATATCGCCCAGGTGGTCTTCGTCACCCAGGATGTCGGACAGGACAACAAACTTGTCGTCTTCTTTTACCAGGCCCATCGCGATACCCGCAACAGATGCCTTGATTGGCACACCTGCATCCATCAGCGCCAGAGAGGCACCACAGACCGAGGCCATAGAAGAAGAACCGTTAGATTCGGTGATTTCAGAAACCACGCGAACGGTATACGGGAAATCTTCGGCTTTTGGCATCACAGCCAGCACGCCGCGTTTCGCCAGACGACCGTGACCAATTTCACGACGCTTAGGCGAACCTACCATACCGGTCTCACCGACAGAGTACGGAGGGAAGTTGTAGTGGAACAGGAAGCTGTCGGTACGTTCGCCCATCAGCTCATCCAGGTTCTGCGCATCGCGGGTCGTACCCAGGGTAGCAGTAACCAGCGCCTGCGTTTCACCACGGGTGAACAGGGCTGAACCGTGAGTACGCGGCAGCACGCCGGTGCGCACGTCCAGACCACGGATCATGTCTTTCTCACGACCATCGATACGTGGCTCGCCGTTCAGAATGCGGGTACGGACAACCGTCTTTTCCAGGCTGTGAACGATGTCGCCGATTTCGGCCGCATCCAGTGATTCATCTTCCGCCAGCAACGCAGCAATGGTTTCGTCTTTAATGACGCCAACCTGAGCATAACGTTCTTGCTTGTCAGTGATACGGTACGCATCGCTGATACGTGTTTCGGCAAGCGCCGCAACGCGTGAAATCAGTGCAGTATTCGCCTGCTCTGGCTGCCAGTCCCAACGCGGCTTGCCCGCTTCGGCGACCAGTGAATTGATGTTTTCAATCACAATCTGCTGTTGATCGTGGCCGAACACCACTGCGCCCAACATTTGTTCTTCAGACAGGATTTCTGCTTCAGATTCCACCATCAGAACGGCATTCTGCGTACCGGCAACGACCAGATCCAGGCGTGAGGTTTTCAGCTCATCCGCGGTTGGGTTCAGTACGTACTGGTCATTGATATAACCAACGCGCGCTGCACCGATTGGGCCGTTGAACGGAAGGCCTGACAGCGCCAGCGCTGCAGAGGCACCGATCATGGCAACGATGTCTGGGTGAACCTGTGGGTTTACCGACACAACCGTGGCGATAACCTGCACTTCGTTAACGAAACCTTCCGGGAACAGTGGACGCACAGGACGGTCGATCAGACGTGAAATCAGGGTTTCGCCTTCGCTTGGACGACCTTCACGACGGAAGAAGCTGCCTGGGATACGACCAGCAGCGTAAGTACGCTCCTGATAGTTCACGGTCAGTGGGAAAAAGTCCTGGCCTGGTTTGGCTTTTTTCTGACCAACCACGGTGACAAATACTGCGGTATCGTCCATGCTCACCATAACAGCGGCAGTCGCCTGGCGAGCCATCATGCCGGTTTCCAGCGTGACGGTATGTTGACCATATTGGAATTTGCGTACGATCGGATTAAGCAAAATCAAAGTCCTTAACATCGGGGCAGTGCTATATTGAGCCTGCCATTGATTACCGATCCTCGTTGCATCCTCGCGACTAATGACAACCCTTAACCGCCCCTGCGGTAAAAGCCTCTCATTAGCCGCGCGAACCTCTGCAAACAAAGATCACACCCAACAACAATACATGAGTTTGCTCAGGATTGCTGCGCATTGCTCGAAAAAAGGGGCCATAAAGGCCCCCTTTTCATGAAACTCGCACAAATCTGATCGCCAGTCGGGTTTTTAGCACACGTGAGTGGCATCCCTGACGACCCGATTTTAAGACTAGCGACGCAGACCGAGACTTTCGATCAGGCTGCTGTAGCGTGCAACGTCTTTACGCTTCAGGTAGTCCAGCAGCTTACGACGCTGAGATACCATACGCAGCAGACCGCGGCGGCTGTGGTGGTCTTTCTTGTGCTCAGAGAAGTGACCCTGCAGATGGCTGATCTGCGCGGTCAACAGGGCAACCTGAACTTCGGTTGAACCGCTGTCGTTAGCACCACGACCATATTTAGCAACGATCTCTGCTTTAGCTTCTACGCTTAGAGACATAATAAACTCCAGTTAAATGAATGTATGGGCGCCGATCTCTAATTCAGCATCCCGCTTTAAAGCCGCGCCATTCTACTCTTCGCTTCAGGGCAACGCAAATGCCCAACGCGGAAAGCGCACAACTTAATTCTGATACTCAACCACTAAACGTCGGGGAGCAATGCGGCCATCCTCGGCAATTTCTGCCATGCCGATAAATTTGCCCTCTTCACCTTCGGTGACGCGCACGAGGCCCTGAGCCGGTGCCTGACTGGCGTGAACCGGTTGGCCCTGTTTAAAGTATGCGGCCACATCAGAGGACACGTTTACCGCCGGGAAATCTGACGCGGGGCTGTCCATTGGCAAAAGCAGCGGATCAAGATGCTGCGCCAGATCCTCACCCGTCTCGTTAGCGTTGTGCTGGAGCGCCTGCAACTGTTCCAGCGTCACCATTCTCTCAAACGGATAGCGTGCCACCTGCATACGGCGCAGCATGATGACGTGCGCACCGCAGCCCAGCTTCTCGCCCAAATCGTCAATAATGGTACGGATGTAGGTGCCTTTGGAACAGTGGATTTCCAGTTCCAGCTCATTGCCCTGCCAGCGAATAAACTGCAGGTCATAAACGGTAATCGGACGCGGCTCACGTTCAATGGTGATGCCTTCGCGCGCGTATTCATACAGTTTTCTGCCCTGATGTTTCAATGCAGAAAACATCGAAGGCACCTGCATGATATCACCGCGAAAACCCTCCAGCGCCGTGTCCAGCGCAGCCTGGGTAAAGTCCACCGGACGGGTTTGCACCAAGTTACCGTCAGCATCCGAGGTATCGGTGCGCTCACCCAGACGGGCAATCACGCGATAACGCTTATCGGAGTCCAGCAGATACTGAGAAAACTTGGTGGCTTCGCCCAGGCAGATAGGCAACATGCCGGTTGCCAGCGGATCAAGCGCCCCGGTATGTCCTGCACGGTTAGCGTTAAAAATACGCTTTACCTTTTGCAGGACATCATTGGATGACATCCCTTGTGGCTTATCCAGCAATAACACGCCATGGACGTCGCGACCGCGACGACGAGGACGACTCATTACGCCTCCTCGTTATCGTCCGTGGACTCAGGACCACGACGCTCAACGTCTTTTTTCACCACGTTGGTGACGAGGTTTGACATGCGCATGCCTTCAACCAGCGAGTTGTCGTAGAAGAAGGTCAGCTCCGGCACGATACGCAGGCGCATGGCTTTACCCAACAGCGTGCGGATATAACCCGAGGCTTCTTTTAACGCTTTCAGGCCATTTTGTACGGCTTCTTCATCTTTATCATTGAGGAAGGTGACAAACACTTTGGCGTATGCGAGGTCACGTGATACCTCAACGCCAGAAACGGTGACCATCATGCCAAGACGTGGATCTTTAATCTCACGCTGCAGGATCATGGCAACCTCTTTTTGCAGCTCTTGCGAGACACGCTGCGGACGGCCAAATTCTTTCGCCATTTTTTATTTCTCCCAAATAATTCGGGAGGCCAGCGGCCTCCCAAATTGCATCATCAACGCCAGGACTTAAGCGATGGTGCGTTTAACTTCAATCACTTCGAAGACTTCGATCATATCGCCGACACGAACGTCATTATAGTTCTTCACGCCGATACCACACTCCATGCCGTTACGCACTTCGTTGACGTCATCTTTAAAGCGACGCAGTGATTCCAGTTCGCCTTCGTAAATCACCACGTTATCGCGCAGTACACGGATTGGGTTGTGACGTTTGATGTTACCTTCCGTCACCATACAACCTGCCACGGCACCAAATTTCGGTGATTTGAACACGTCGCGCACTTCAGCCAGACCGATGATCTGCTGTTTGTACTCTGGTGCCAGCATACCGCTCATCGCCGCTTTCACTTCGTCAATCAGGTTATAGATGACGGAGTAGTAACGCAGATCCAGGCTTTCCGCATCAACTACGCGGCGCGCAGAGGCGTCAGCACGGACGTTGAAGCCCAGCAGGATGGCGTTGGATGCTGCTGCCAGCGTGGCGTCGGTTTCGGTGATTCCACCTACGCCTGAACCCACAATCTTCACCTTCACTTCGTCGGTGGAGAGTTTCAGCAGGGAGTCGGAGATCGCTTCCACAGAACCCTGAACGTCCGCTTTGAGCACGATGTTCAGTTCGGATACTTCGCCTTCGGTCATGTTCGCAAACATGTTTTCCAGCTTAGATTTCTGCTGACGAGCCAGCTTAACTTCACGGAATTTGCCCTGACGATACAAAGCCACTTCACGTGCTTTCTTCTCGTCACGAACCACGGTCGCTTCATCACCCGCTGCCGGTACACCTGACAGGCCAAGGATCTCAACCGGGATAGACGGACCCGCTTCCATTACTTCACGACCCAGTTCGTCACGCATCGCACGGACACGGCCGTATTCGAAGCCGCACAGAACGATGTCGCCTTTGTTCAACGTACCTTCGCGTACCAGCACGGTAGCAACCGGACCACGACCTTTGTCGAGGAACGATTCAATGACCACACCGCTCGCCATACCTTCACGGATAGCGGTCAGCTCAAGTACTTCTGCCTGCAGCAGGATAGCGTTCAACAGATCGTCAATACCGGTACCGGCTTTCGCAGAGACGTTAACGAACATGTTTTCGCCGCCCCACTCTTCCGGGATGATCCCGTACTGAGTCAGCTCGTTTTTAACACGATCTGGATCGGCTTCTGGCTTATCGCACTTGTTGACTGCAACCACCACCGGCACTTTCGCCGCTTTGGCGTGCTGGATAGCTTCAACGGTCTGTGGCATAACGCCATCGTCCGCAGCCACGACCAGGATAACGATATCCGTTGCCTGCGCACCACGAGCACGCATTGCGGTAAACGCGGCGTGGCCCGGCGTATCCAGGAAGGTCACCATGCCGTTATCAGTTTCGACGTGATAGGCACCGATGTGCTGCGTGATACCGCCCGCTTCGCCAGAGGCGATTTTGGTGGAGCGGATATAATCCAGCAGCGAGGTTTTACCGTGGTCAACGTGGCCCATGATGGTCACGACCGGCGCACGAGATTCCTGTGCGGCATCGGTATCACGATCGTCCATTACCGCTTCTTCCAGCTCGTTTTCACGACGAAGGGTCACTTTGTGGCCCATTTCTTCGGCAACCAGCTGGGCGGTTTCCTGGTCGATAACCTGATTGATGGTCGCCATAGCGCCCATCTTCATCATCGCTTTGATGACCAGTGAACCTTTGACGGCCATTTTGTTAGCCAGTTCGGCAACGGTGATGGTTTCGCCAATGATGACATCACGGTTAACCGCCTGCGCTGGCTTGTTAAAGCCCTGCTGCAGTGCGCTTGGTTTGCGATGCTTGCCGCCTTTACCGCCGCGAACCTGCGCACGCGCTTCTTCACGGTCAGTTTTGGCTTCTGAATGTTTGTTGCCTTTTTTAACCGGACGCGCGGCTTTTGCACTGCGCGTGCGGGCACGGCCGGCTTCCACCTGACGATCGTTCTCGTCTTCGGCCTGGCGGGCATGCGTAGAGGTGGTGACGTGATAGTCGCCCTTGTCCTCTTCTTCAGGCTTTTCCCATTCAGCCGCTTTTTCTACGGCTAAACGGCGGGCTTCTTCCGCAGCGAGGCGGGCAGCCTCTTCCAGCTTACGGCGCGCTTCTTCTTCCGCTTTACGCTTCAGTTCGGCGGCTTCGGCTTCACGACGTGCTTTATCGGACTGCGCGGCCTTGGTCACTTCGTCGGTAGGTTGATTAGTCACTTTCTCATTTTCCGCTGCTGCACGCTTAGCCTTTTCAGCGGCTTCGCGCTTGGCTTTCTCTTCGGCTTCACGTTGCGCTTTCTGTTCCGCTTCACGACGCGCTTGTTCAGCGGCCTCGCGTTGCGCCTGCTCTTCCGCTTCACGCTGCGCCTCGGCTTCTGCTTCTGCCTGAGCTTGCTCAGACTCTGCATCGCCTTTTACGTACGTACGCTTTTTGCGGACTTCGATTTGCACCGACTTACTTTTACCCCCGGTGCCAGGAATATTCAAGGTGCTACGCGTTTTGCGCTGCAATGTCAGTTTGCCTGAACCGGCCTGACCATGCTTCAGGTGAGACAGTAAGGTTTCTTTCTCGTGCTGGGTCACCGCATCATTTTCAGACTTTGGGATCCCCGCATCAGCAAACTGCTGTACCAGGCGATCGACCGAGGTCTGAATTTCTGCTGCCAGCGATTTTACGGTTACATCTGTCATGCTGTTCCTTCCTGTTATTACGCGTCATCGCCGAACCAGCAGATATTGCGTGCGGCCATAATCAGCGCGCCAGCTTGCTCATCAGTCAGCCCTTCAATATCCGTCAGATCGTCAACACCTTGCTCTGCGAGATCTTCCAGCGTGCAAACGCCTTTGGATGCCAGGCGGAAAGCCAGTGCACGATCCAGACCCTCAAGATTCAAGAGGTCTTCAGCGGGTTCCTGATTACCAAGGCTCTCTTCTTTTGCCAGTGCCAGGGTGGTTAACGCATTTTTTGCTCGTTCACGTAGGGCTTCAATGGTCTCTTCGTCGAGGCCGTCAATTTCCAACAGCTCGTTGATAGGCACATAGGCCATTTCTTCCAACGTTGAGAAGCCCTCTTCCACCAGAATGGTGGCGAACTCTTCGTCGATGTCGAGATGCTTCGTGAACATATCGATTGCTGCATGGGCTTCAGCCTGATGCTTAGCCTGCAGATCATCGACGGTCATCACGTTCAGCTCCCAGCCACTCAGCTGTGAAGCCAGACGCACGTTTTGGCCATTACGGCCGATCGCCTGGGCCAGATTGCCAGCCTCAACAGCGATATCCATCGTGTGGTTATCTTCATCAACCACGATTGACGCCACATCAGCCGGGGCCATGGCGTTAATAACAAACTGTGCTGGGTTATCGTCCCACAGCACGATATCGATACGCTCGCCGCCCAGTTCACTGGACACAGCCTGAACACGCGCACCGCGCATGCCGACGCAGGCACCGACCGGATCGATACGTTTATCGTTGGTTTTTACTGCAATTTTTGCACGTGAACCCGGATCGCGGGCCGCGGCTTTAATTTCAAGCACTTCTTCGCCAATTTCTGGCACCTCAATGCGGAACAGTTCGATCAGCATTTCAGGTTTAGAACGCGTCACAAACAGCTGCGCGCCACGGGCTTCAGGACGTACTGCATACAGTACACCGCGAATACGGTCGCCTGGGCGAAAGTTTTCGCGTGGCAGCATGTCTTCACGCAGGATCACGGCTTCAGCATTGTTGCCCAGATCCAGCGAGATGTTGTCACGGTTCACTTTCTTCACCACACCGGTGATGATTTCGCCTTCCTGCTCGCGGAACTGATCCACCACCATTGCACGCTCGGCTTCACGTACTTTTTGTACGATAACCTGCTTCGCCGTCTGGGTCGTGATACGGTCAAACGTAACGGATTCAATCTGGTCTTCTACGTATTCGCCCAGATTGAGAGACTCGTCTTCGTAGCGAGCCGCATCCAGCGTGATCTCGCGCGTTGGCTGCGTAACCTGATCGACGATCTCCCAACGGCGGAAGGTATCGAAGTCGCCGCTTTTACGGTCGATGCTGACGCGTACGTCAATTTCCTGCTCGTACTTTTTCTTGGTCGCAGTCGCCAGCGCGCTCTCCAGCGCTTCGAAGATTTTCTCACGCGGCAGGGCTTTTTCGTTAGAAACGGCTTCTACAACAGCTAAGATCTCTTTGTTCATCCTGGTTGGCCTCAATCCGGACTTTTAAAAGTGGGGGACCAGGTTCGCTTTCTGAATATTACTCAGCGCGAACACCTCGTCGTTACCCTCAACGTTTACCGTTATCATCTCACCCTCAACAGACTTGATGATTCCCTGCCATTTACGGCGGTTTTGAACGGCCATACGCAGCACCAGGCTCACCTCATCGCCGGTAAAGCGTGCATAATGTTCTGCAGTGAACAGAGGACGATCGAGCCCCGGTGAGGACACTTCAAGGTGGTAAGGCACCGTGATGGGATCTTCCACATCCATCACCGCACTCACCTGGTGGCTGACGTCCGCGCAATCGTCAACATTGATGCCATCTTCACTATCAATATAGATGCGCAGGGTTGATGTGCGACCACGAACGAATTCAATTCCGACCAGTTCGTAGCCGAGCGCTTCTACCGGAGCAGATACCAACTCTGTCAATTTTTGCTCTAATGTGGACAAGCCCACCCCCAAGACATAAAAAAAGGGCCTATAGCCCAGTATTACGATTCGCTAATAACAAAAAACCCCGAATATTCGGGGCTTTTTATCACTGGACCCTGTATGCCGCATTGCGGCCCGGACGCCCATCCAAAAGAATTTTTTTCAAAATTCGCTGCTTATGCGCCCGTCGATGCACACAGTATATTTGAAAAAGAACTCTAAGGGAAAGTGGTTGCGGGGGCCGGATTTGAACCGACGACCTTCGGGTTATGAGCCCGACGAGCTACCAGGCTGCTCCACCCCGCGTCCGAAAACGTGGCGAATATTACGCCGAACATGCATAAAATGCAAGTAATACTAAGATTTGGTACCGAGGACGGGACTTGAACCCGTAAGCCCTTTCGAGCACTACCACCTCAAGGTAGCGTGTCTACCAATTTCACCACCTCGGTACTGCACTGACTGCGACGCTGTTCTGCCGCTTTAGTTTGACGCTATTTTACTGCTATTAGTGCGGGATATCATTGCCCGGCGTAGCCGGTTTAGCTGGCTGAGTCTGCTGTTGAGACTGAGCTGGCGCAGTGAGGTTTTCCCACTCGCTTCCTTTGGAGATCTTATTGCTGTTCAGATTACCCAGAATCAAGCTGATCACGAAAAACAGCGTAGCCAGAACTGCAGTCATGCGAGTCATAAAGTTACCCGACCCGTTTGAACCAAACAGCGTGCCAGACGCGCCTGCACCAAATGATGCTCCCATATCAGCGCCTTTGCCTTGCTGCAGCATAATAAGACCCACAAGGCCAATTGCTACAATAAGGAAAACAACTAACAGAGCTTCGTACATAATCAACCTGTTTCCTTGCGCGTAATCCGCACAGTTAAAGCTTCAACCAATATGACGGGGAGTGTGTTCATCACCCATCAGAAGCGGGTGTGAATACTAACCAATGGCGCATACCTCTGCAAGTGCAATTTAGCTGTCACAGGCTGATTGCAGAAAAAAGCGCCAGTGCGATGATTTTACAGGCAGGAACAGGCTGCTGCGCCTGCCTGTCACGCGCGTCAGACGGCTTTGACCGCATCGGCAATCTGGTTAGCCAGTGCCGTCACCTGGGCGGCATCCTCACCTTCGACCATCACGCGGATTAAGGGTTCGGTACCGGATTTACGCAGCAGCACGCGCCCTTTTCCAGCCAGCGCTTTTTCTACGTCCTGCGCTACCGCTTTTACGGCATCGCTTTCCAGGGGATCGTGCTCACCGGCAAAGCGCACATTGACCAGTACCTGAGGCAGCATCTTCATTCCGGTGCACAGGTCATGCAGGCTCATATGATTACGTACCATAGCAGTGAGCACTTGCAAACTTGCCACAATGCCGTCGCCGGTGGCGATTTTATCCAGCAGAATCACGTGGCCTGAGTTTTCAGCGCCCAGCCGCCAGCCTTTTTCCTGGAGTTTTTCGAGCACATAGCGGTCGCCCACTTTGGCACGCACAAAGGGAATGCCCAGCTGCTTCAGGGCCAGTTCCAGCCCCATGTTGCTCATCAGCGTTCCCACGACACCGCCGCGCAACTGCCCCTGGCGCAGACCTTCGCGGGCAATGATATACAGAATCTGATCGCCATCTACTTTCTCGCCGAGATGGTCAACCATCATAATGCGATCGCCGTCACCATCGTAAGCCAGACCAATGTCTGCTTTCTCAGCCAGTACACGCTGTTGCAGCATTTTCAGATCGGTTGCGCCACACGCTTTATTGATGTTCATGCCGTCAGGCTGCACACCGATCGCAATCACCGTTGCGCCAAGTTCACGCAGTACGTTAGGTGCGATGTGATAGGTTGCGCCGTTAGCGCAGTCCACCACAATTTTCAGGCCATTCAGACTGAGCTCGCTGGGGAAGGTGCCTTTACAAAATTCAATGTAACGTCCGGCGGCATCCACGATACGACTGGCGCGGCCCAGCAGGGCTGATTCAACACAGGTCAGCGGCTTTTCCATTTCCAGCTCAATCGCTTCTTCCACATCGTCAGGCAACTTGGTGCCTTCGGCAGAGAAGAACTTAATGCCGTTATCATCAAACGGATTATGGGACGCTGAAATCACGATACCGGCTTCGGCACGGAACGTTCGGGTCAGATAGGCAATGGCAGGCGTCGGCATCGGGCCGGTAAACGCAGCAGATAAGCCTGCCGCAGCCAGGCCAGCTTCCAGCGCAGATTCCAGCATATAGCCAGAAATACGCGTGTCTTTACCTATAATAATTTTTTTCGAACCGTGGCGTGCCAGAACTTTCCCTGCGGCCCAGCCAAGTTTCAGAACAAAATCAGGGGTGATAGGTGACTCACCCACTTTGCCGCGAATCCCATCTGTACCAAAATATTTACGATTACTCATGCTCTGTCATCCTTTAGCTCTTTGTGTCGCTTCGACCACGCGCATCGCTTCGACCGTTTCTTTCACATCGTGAACGCGAATAATGTGTGCCCCCTGCATGGCGGCAATAACTGCACAGGCCAGGCTGCCGGTCAGACGCTGACCTGGCCCCACGTTCAGCAGTTGACCAATCATCGACTTACGCGACATACCAACCAGCAATGGCCGACCAAAATGGTGGAAATCGCTGAGGCGGGCCAACAGCTCATAATTGTGGCTGAGATTCTTACCGAATCCGAAGCCCGGGTCGAGCAGCAGATTCTCTTTTTTTATTCCGGCCGCCTCGCAGCGGGCCAGTTGCTCGACGAAGAACGCATCCACGTCGTTGACGATATTCTGATAAGCCGGTGCCTGCTGCATGGTTCGTGGCTCGCCCTTCATGTGCATCAGGCACACAGGCAAGCCTGTCGCGGCAGCGGCGGCCAGCGCCCCCGGCTCGGATAAAGAGCGAACATCATTGATAATGTGAGCGCCCACTCTGGCGGCTTCCGTGATGACCTCAGCCTTAGACGTGTCGACCGAAATCCACACTTCAAAACGTTGAGCGATCGCTTCGACCACCGGGATCACCCGCTCAAGCTCCTCGTCAACACTGACCTCATCCGCGCCGGGACGCGTGGATTCGCCACCGACGTCAATAATGGTTGCGCCGGCATTGACCATTTCATTGGTATGCGTGAGCGCGTCGACCAGCGCGTTATGTTTACCACCATCGGAAAAAGAGTCCGGCGTGACATTCAGAATGCCCATCACATGTGGAAATGACAAATCGAGATGGGAATCACGGGCGAACAATTTCATGGTGAAAAACTCCTTGTGGCGCAATGTATAGATGTAAAAAACCCCGGACCAGCCGGGGTTTTATTAAAAGACGTGGCGTCTTATTTGTCTAACTGTTCTGACATGGTATTGCCTGGGTTTGGCGTACGCGGTTCATCGACCGGACGCGGTGCCTTTGGCGTGCCATTACTGTCAGAATTGCTGCTGCCGGGATCTTCCCAGCCCGCTGGCGGACGCACTTCCCGGCGTGCCATCAGGTCGTCGATCTGCGGTGCATCAATGGTTTCATACTTCATCAGCGCGTCTTTCATCGCATGAAGGATGTCCAGATTTTCACCCAGGATATGACGCGCACGCTGATAGTTAGTATCGATCAGATGTTTCACTTCCTGGTCGATAATACGGGCGGTTTCATCGGACATATGCTTGGCTTTCGCCACGGAGCGACCAAGGAAAACCTCACCCTCTTCTTCTGCGTACAGCAATGGACCCAGTTTTTCAGAGAAGCCCCACTGGGTCACCATGTTACGTGCCAGATTGGTCGCCACTTTGATGTCGTTCGATGCGCCCGTTGAGACATGCTCTACACCGTAGATAATCTCTTCAGCCAGACGACCGCCATACAGCGTTGAAATCTGGCTTTCCAGTTTCTGACGGCTGGCGCTAATTGCGTCGCCTTCAGGCAGGAAGAAGGTCACACCTAATGCACGACCACGCGGGATAATCGTCACTTTGTGCACCGGATCGTGTTCCGGCACCAGGCGACCAATAATGGCGTGACCGGCTTCGTGATAAGCCGTGGACTCTTTCTGCGCTTCCGTCATCACCATGGAACGACGCTCTGCACCCATCATGATCTTGTCTTTGGCTTTTTCAAACTCAACCATCGACACTACACGTTTATTGCTGCGCGCAGCGAACAGCGCCGCTTCGTTTACCAGGTTAGCCAGATCGGCACCTGAGAAGCCCGGCGTACCGCGAGCGATGATTGCCGCGTCGATATCAGTTGCTAACGGCACACGGCGCATGTGCACTTTCAAAATCTGCTCACGACCACGAACGTCTGGCAAGCCAACCACAACCTGACGGTCAAAGCGGCCCGGACGCAGCAGCGCAGGGTCGAGAACGTCTGGACGGTTGGTTGCGGCAATAACAATGATGCCTTCGTTACCTTCAAAACCATCCATCTCAACCAGCATCTGGTTCAGGGTCTGCTCACGTTCATCGTGACCGCCACCTAAACCGGCGCCACGCTGACGACCGACAGCATCGATTTCATCGATAAAGATAATGCAGGGTGCCGCTTTCTTCGCTTGTTCAAACATGTCGCGCACACGAGATGCACCCACACCGACGAACATTTCAACAAAGTCAGAGCCCGAAATGGTAAAGAAGGGCACTTTCGCTTCACCCGCAATGGCTTTCGCCAGCAAGGTTTTACCGGTACCCGGCGGGCCAACCATCAGCACGCCTTTAGGGATTTTACCACCCAGCTTCTGGAAACGGCTCGGCTCACGCAGGTATTCAACCAGCTCGCTGACTTCCTCTTTCGCTTCGTCACAGCCTGCAACGTCAGCAAAAGTGGTTTTAATCTGATCTTCCGTCAGCATGCGGGCTTTGCTTTTACCAAAGGACATTGCGCCTTTGCCACCGCCGCCCTGCATTTGACGCATGAAGAAAATCCATACACCAATCAGCAGTAACATTGGGAACCATGAGATGAAGATAGACGCCAGCAGACTGGGTTCTTCCGGTGGTTCACCAACCACTTTCACGTTCTTGGTCAACAGGTTATCGAGTAACTTGGGGTCATTGACAGGAATGTAAGTGGTGTATTTATTGCTGTCTTTTTTGATAACGTTAATTTCACGCCCGTTAATACGTGCCTCGCGGACCTGATCCTGGTTCACTTCCGACAGGAAGGTTGAATAATCAACCCTACGGCCATTCGACTCGCTGGGCCCAAAGCTCTGGAAGACCGACATCAGCACGACCGCGATGACTAGCCAGAGAATCAGGTTTTTCGCCATGTCACTCAAGGGATTAACCTCATATTACAACGGTGTTAACAGATAGCGTAGGGTACTATAGATCCTTCGCACATGGAATCGCAGCAGGAATGCCGGGTTATCCATTACGTTGGTTACAGTTTAAGCCCAGTCGCCACAATATAAACTTCACGTGAACGTGAACGTGAAGCGTCAGGCTTACGTATTTTCACTTTCGTAAACAGGGAGCGAATTTCCCGCAGGTATTCATCAAAGCCATCTCCCTGGAACACTTTCACTACAAAACTACCGCCGGGAGCCAAAATGTCACGACACATCTCCAACGCCAGCTCCACCAAATACATCGACCGGGGAATATCTACGGCAGGTGTACCACTCATATTCGGTGCCATATCAGACATGACGACCTGGACTTTTTGATCGCCCACACGTTCAAGTAACGCTTTGATCACCGATTCTTCACGAAAATCACCTTGAAGGAAATCGACACCAACAATAGGGTCCATCGGCAGAATATCACAAGCAATAACGCGGCCTTTGGTCCCTATTTGCTGTACCACATATTGTGACCAGCCACCGGGTGCAGCACCCAGATCTACCACGGTCATACCGGGTTTGAAAAGCTTGTCACCCTGCTGTATTTCATCAAGTTTAAACCAGGCGCGCGAACGCAACCCTTTTTTCTGTGCCTGGAGCACGTATTTATCGCTAAAGTGTTCCTGTAGCCAGCGGCTGGAGCTGGCTGAACGCTTTTTACCGGTCATAAAATTTCCAACTAAATCGTCATCGTAGCGATAAATCTGCACGCGATAGGCTGCGTCGATTTGGCGATATACCCGAGATGGCGGTAGAATGAACCGTTTTCAATCCCCGAGTAAGTAAATAATACGATGAATCTAAGTACCAAACAAAAACAGCACCTCAAAGGCCTCGCCCATCCGCTCAAGCCAGTTGTCATGCTCGGAGGCAATGGCCTGACCGAAGGTGTACTGGCTGAGATTGAACAAGCGCTGGAACATCACGAATTGATCAAGGTGAAAATTGCCGCTGAAGAACGTGAAACCAGGCAGTTGATCGTTGAAGCCATTGTACGTGAGACCCGTGCCAGCAACGTTCAGGTTATTGGCAAAATGCTGGTGCTGTATCGCCCCGCTAAAGAGAGCAAGATTTCTCTGCCACGTTAAGTGGGCAAAGAAAGTGCCATGCTCTTACATGGGATAAAAGGCCGCAGCGCGGCCTTTTTCCTTTCTTTACATTGTACGGCAACCCTTTTCAGACAGTTGCACCCTGTCAGATGTATTCCACCTTCAGGATTTCGTACTCAACATCACCGCCTGGCGTTTTGATAATCACAACGTCATCGGCTTCTTTACCCACCAGACCACGTGCCATCGGCGAGTTAACAGAAATCAGATTTTGTTTAAAGTCTGCCTCATCATCACCCACGATGCGATAAGTAAAGGCTTCATCGGTGTCCACATTCAGGATGCTGACCGTTGCGCCAAAAATCACGCGGCCGGTTTTCGGCATCTGAGTCACATCAATCACCTGTGCATTGGAGAGTTTGGCTTCAATCTCCTGAATGCGTCCCTCACAGAACCCCTGTTCTTCACGCGCAGCATGGTATTCGGCGTTCTCTTTCAAATCGCCGTGCTCGCGGGCCTCCGCGATGGAGGCAATAATGCGCGGGCGCTTCACCGTTTTCAGCTCATGCAGCTCTTCGCGCAGCCTTTCAGCGCCTCTTAACGTCATCGGAATCTGGTTCATTTTAGCTCCTCGTCATCATTCCTGTTTCACGGTGCATCCTGACCGGTGACTGCAGAAAAAAGCGTTCTGCGGCGCAAGACCTCGTTTTGCAAATAAAAGAATACTGACCCGGAAAGTGTTCCAGGCCAGAAAAGGTTTTGCAATTTGATACGTATTTTAACCCAGAGTTCCCTGCGGGTCATCGTTTACTTTCCACCGTCCTGGGACGTAGTATTGTCGCCTTCACCTGTCAGTTACCGCGAGATTATGCGATTTTCACGACTTGTTACCGGATTAACCTGTGCTTTTATGCTGCAGGCACAAGCAGCGCCAGTTGATGAATACATGCAGTATCTGCCAGATGGTGCCAATCTGGCTTTGCTGGTGCAAAAAGTGGGCGCATCAACGCCAATTATTGATTACCACGGGAAACAGATGGCACTTCCCGCCAGTACCATGAAAGTGATTACCGCCCTGGCGGCTTTACTGGAACTGGGCGGTGATTACCGTTTTCAAACGACCTTTGAAACCAAAGGCGCGCTGGTCGATGGCACGCTTAATGGTGATTTAGTTGCCCGGTTTGCTGGCGACCCGACGCTGGGCCGCCAGGATCTGCGTAATATGGTCGCGGCGTTAAAAAAACAAGGCATCACGCACATCAAAGGTAATCTGGTCATTGATACCTCGGTGTTTGCCAGCCATGACGCCGCACCGGGCTGGCCGTGGAACGACATGACCCAGTGCTTTAGTGCACCGCCTGCCGCAGCCATTGTGGATAAAAACTGCTTCTCGGTTTCGCTCTACAGTGCTGAGAAGGCAGGCGAAAATGCCTTTATCCGCATTGCGTCCTATTACCCAGCGCACATGCTGAGCCAGGTACGCACGATTGGGCGCAACAGTGGCGAAGGGCAATACTGCGAGCTGGACGTCGTGCCGGGAGAGTTGAACCGCTACACCTTAACCGGCTGTATGCGTCAGCGCAGCGATCCGCTTCCTTTGGCCTTTGCGGTTCAGGATGGCGCAGCCTGGGCAGGCGAGATCCTGAAAGCTGAATTGCGTTCTGCTGGTATTGATTACAGCGGCCATCTGTTGCGCCAGACGCAGGTGACCGAGCCGGGTACGGTGCTGGCTTCTACGCAGTCGGCCCCGCTGCATACGCTGCTGCACACCATGTTGAAGAAGTCCGATAATATGATTGCCGACACGGTTTTTCGTACTATCGGCCACCATTACTTCAACGTGCCCGGCACCTTCCGTGCGGGATCAGACGCGGTTCGTCGCGTCCTGCGTGAAAAGGCCAATATTGATTTAGGTAACAGCATCCAGGTGGATGGTTCGGGCCTGTCACGCCACGATCTGATCTCCCCCGCCACCATGATGCAGGTCCTGCAATATATTGCACAGAACGACAGCAAACTGGACTATATTTCGATGCTGCCGCTGGCCGGACACGATGGCACGCTGCAGTACCGTGGCGGCCTGCATGAAGCAGGACTGGATGGCAAAGTGTCGGCAAAAACCGGTTCGCTGCAAGGTGTTTACAACCTTGCAGGCTTTATCACCACCTCCAGCGGGGCGCGTGTGGCGTTCGTGCAGTTCCTGTCGGGATACGCGGTTCCGCCTGAAGATCAGCGCACGCGCCGTATTCCACTGGTGCGTTTTGAAAGCCGACTTTATCGCGATATTAATAAGAATTACTGATTCATACTGATAAAACGCAGCGGGTAATTCATCCGCTGCGTTTTTTATTGTCGATTGACACTGGGTGTTTACGCGTACATGCCTGGTGCATCCCGACGCGTTCGGGCTATTGGTAGCCCTGCTATCTCCAGGTGGCGCTGTGGTCGCATTATCCCTTCACTCTGTTTTATCTTCACGGAAGTAACACTCGTCCAGTCGCCAATCCGCGCCAGACGCGCGCCGAAAAATCATTAATCTTGTTTAAGTTAATAAGTGAGTAAAGACAGGCTTTTTTCGCTGCCGGACACGGCAACCCGTTGACCAACTGCATGGCGGAGCCTCGATGAGGTTAGCCGCAACCCGGGCTTCTGTGGCAGGTTATCTGGCAGCAGAGGAGCAGCCGCGTGGCGGGCGTGGGAAGTGAATACCAGCCATCAGCGCGCCGTTTCAGGCGGCCGGCTGCGCGTCATTTGCATGTGGGTAAACGCAGTCCGCCGTGGCAGATTGGGATTCATAACAAACAGGATAGATTAGGCTGTAGCGCAAGGTTTACGCGGGCGGTGCTGGCGGAGTGATGAAATAAATCTGCCCCCGTTCCGGCGGAAAGGGGGCAGTTATAAGAGGTTTAGCGCTGGTAGATGATTTCGACGCCTTCGTCGTCATCCTCATCCCAGTCATCATCCCACTCTTCGTCTTCTTCAACCGTTGCCGTTTCAATGGCTTCTTTGTGGTAATCATCCCACATGAACTCCACTTTCTCCGGCTGTTTTTCTTCAACGTCAGCTTCTTTCGGGTTGGCGTTGATAAAGCTCATCACATCCCAGCACAGGTCAGTGACGCCCTGACGGCTGGCGGCAGAGATAAGATAGTATTTATCTTCCCAGCCCAGCGCCTCGGCAATGGCTTTTGCGCGTGCCTGGGCTTCTTCGTCGTCGATCAGATCGACTTTGTTAAACACCAGCCAGCGCGGTTTGTTAAACAGCTTATCGCTGTATTTTTCCAGCTCACCCAGAATAATACGGGCGTTTTCAACCGGATCGCTCTCGTCGATGGGAGCAATATCGATCAGGTGCAGCAGGACGCGGCAGCGTTCGAGGTGCTTCAGGAAGCGAATGCCTAAACCTGCGCCTTCGGCCGCGCCTTCAATCAGGCCGGGGATATCTGCGATAACAAAGCTCTGCTCGCTATCCATACGCACGACGCCAAGGCTTGGCACCAGGGTGGTAAAGGGATAGTCCGCCACTTTTGGCTTGGCCGCAGAAACGGCACGAATAAAGGTCGATTTACCGGCATTAGGTAAACCCAACATGCCCACATCAGCCAGCAGCATCAGCTCCAGCTGCAGATCGCGTTTCTCACCGGGCGTGCCCATAGTTTTTTGACGCGGACTGCGGTTAACCGAGGATTTAAAACGGGTATTTCCCAGGCCATGCCAGCCACCTTTGGCTACCATCAACGTCTGCTGGTGACGCGTCATATCGCCCAGTGTTTCGCCAGTTCCCTGGTCGATAACGCGGGTGCCTACCGGTACTTTAACGGTGATATCTTTACCACGCTTACCGGTACAGTCACGACTCTGACCATTCTGCCCACGCTCAGCGCGGAAAGATTTTTCGAAACGATAATCGATCAGCGTGTTGAGGTTTTCGTCAGCAACCAAAAATACGTCGCCGCCATCACCACCATCACCACCGTCCGGGCCGCCCCTCGGGATATATTTTTCGCGGCGGAAACTGACACAACCATTACCGCCATCACCTGCGACGACCAAAATTGTCGCTTCATCAACAAACTTCATTTTCTTTCTCCGTCACACAATCGCCTGCAATACGCTGCAGACGGGTCCGCCAGGGTCTTCTGCGTGACCAGCGGCGGATAAATCAAAACTGGCTTACGCCAGCGTGTACATAAAGTGTACAGCAATCTTTCAGGCGATGTCGCCTGTCGGGCAATGGGTCGCAGAATGTAAAAAGCCCCGCAAGAGTTGCGGGGCCTTCAATTCGTGCGTTCAGACGTAAAACGTCTGCGTCACGACAACCTTACTCAGCAACGATGCTGATATATTTACGGTTGTTCGGACCTTTAACTTCGAATTTTACTTTGCCGTCTGTAGTAGCAAACAGAGTGTGGTCACGACCACAGCCTACATTGTTACCCGCGTGGAATTTGGTTCCGCGCTGACGAACGATGATGCTACCTGCCAGGACAGATTCGCCACCGAAACGTTTTACACCCAGACGTTTTGCATTGGAGTCACGACCATTTCGAGTCGAACCACCAGCCTTTTTATGTGCCATTTGTCAGATCTCCTCTTACGCCGTGATACCAGTGATTTTCACATCAGTGAACCACTGGCGATGGCCTGCTTGCTTACGGTAGTGCTTACGACGACGAAACTTAACAATCTTAATTTTCTCGCCACGACCATGAGCAACAACTTCTGCCTTGATCACACCGCCTGAAACCAGTGGCGCGCCGATTTTCACGTCTTCGCCATTTGCAATCATCAGAACCTGGTCAAACTCGATGGTTTCACCGGTTGCGATGTCCAGCTTTTCCAGGCGAACGGTCTGACCTTCGCTTACTCGGTGTTGTTTACCACCACTTTGGAAAACCGCGTACATATAAAACTCCGCTTCTGCGCTTGCCTTTCAGTTCATCAGGCGGCGCGCTAAATATTCACAATAGGGCGCGAATTCTACGCAAAACTCCAACAGAAGACAAGAGCACTTTGCACACTCTTGCAGAAAAAAAACACAGGCTCAATGCAAACGTTTCTCAACCTGAAAATTCAAGTACAATCAGTAACAGATTACTGAACGCTGGCTGGGTAAAACCGCTTACCATGGCAGAGAAACGAGTCATAGCTGAAAAGACGAATGAACTTAGAACAGATTAACGAATTAACCGCACAGGACATGGCTGCCGTTAACCAGACCATACTCGACCAGCTGAATTCAGATGTCTCGCTCATCAACCAGCTGGGCTATTACATCATCAGTGGTGGCGGTAAACGCATCCGTCCCATGATTGCCGTGCTGTCAGCGCGCGCCATGGGCTATCAGGGCGATCTACACGTCACCAATGCGGCGCTGATCGAATTTATCCACACCGCCACGCTTCTGCATGACGATGTCGTGGATGAATCCGATATGCGCCGTGGTAAGGCCACCGCGAACGCTGCATTTGGCAATGCAGCCAGCGTGCTGGTTGGTGATTTTATCTATACTCGCGCCTTTCAGATGATGACCAGCATGGGTTCGCTGCGCATCCTGGCGCTGATGTCTGAAGCGGTGAACGTCATCGCTGAAGGTGAAGTGCTCCAGCTGATGAACGTCAACGATCCTGACATCACGGAAGAGAGCTATATGCGGGTGATCTACAGTAAAACCGCGCGCTTATTTGAAGCGGCCTCTCAGGCATCGGCAATTTTAGCGGAGGCAACGCCGGCGCAGGAAAAGGCGCTGCAGGATTATGGGCGCTATCTGGGAACAGCTTTCCAGTTAATTGATGATTTACTGGATTACAGCGCGGACGGGGAAACCCTGGGGAAAAATACCGGCGACGATCTCAGCGAAGGTAAACCCACCCTGCCCCTGCTTCATGCGATGAACAATGGATCGCCTGAGCAGTCGAAAATGATCCGTGATGCTATTGAACAGGGTAATGGCCGCCATTTACTGGCACCGGTTCTGGAAGCCATGAATCAGTGTGGCTCACTGGAATGGACGCGTAAGCGTGCTGAACAGGAGGCCGATAAAGCCATTGAAGCCTTGCAGATTCTGCCAGAAACGCCGTGGCGCTCGGCCCTGGAGTCACTGGCGCACATGTCGGTACAACGCGATTTCTGATCCCTGACGGAGCCGCCCTGGCTCCGTTGTTCTCCCCCTTTCTCCGCCCTTGCATGAGTTACGCGCCTTTTGCGTCAGGCCGCTCAGTTCTGTCTGCTTGCCTAAATATTACTGGAATCTTATGGAAATTCTCTGATATAAAAACCCATAAATTTCCAGATAGTATTTAAATAAGTTATCACCACTCGCGTGTGACTTACTGACAAGGACAAGGAGAAAAAGGTTATGCAGAACAGGACCGAGGACTGGCATCCTGCCGATATTATTGCCGCGCTTCGTAAACGCGGTACCACACTTGCGGCGCTTTCACGTCAGTCAGGACTAAGCTCATCAACCCTGGCCAACGCGCTTTCGCGCCCCTGGCCTAAAGGCGAATGGCTGATTGCCGATGCGATCAATGTCCATCCGTCCGAGATATGGCCAAGCCGTTATTACGATCCTGAAACCCATTGTTTGCTGGATCGCAAAAAACGTGTGCGATCGACAGATAACGAAGCCAATAACTAACGTAACGCGATCTGAGGATGAAAAAAAACCAGCCGTGTTTCAAGGCTGGTTTTATCCGCGTGAAGCAGCGAACTTATTCTTATTCGCCGCTGATGCGCTCGATATTCGCGCCCATCGCTTTCAGCTTATCTTCAATGTGCTCATAGCCGCGGTCAATGTGGTAAATGCGATCGACCAGCGTAGTGCCTTCCGCAATACAACCTGCCAGCACCAGGCTGGCTGAGGCGCGAAGATCCGTAGCCATGACTTGTGCCCCTGATAAGGTTTCCACACCATGACAGATTGCGGTATTGCTCTCAATTTCTGCGTGCCCGCCCATACGAATCAGCTCAGGAATGTGCATAAAGCGGTTTTCGAAAATGGTTTCGGTGATAAGTCCCGTCCCTTCGGCCACCAGATTCAGCAACGTAAACTGTGCCTGCATATCGGTCGGGAAACCCGGATGGGGAGCCGTACGCACGTTGACCGCTTTAGGGCGTTTGCCGTGCATATCCAGGCTGATCCAGTCTTCACCGGTTTCAATGTCTGCACCGGCATCGCGCAGCTTAGCGAGTACCGCATCCAGCGTATCGGGCTGGGCGTTACGACACATAACCTTGCCACCGGAAATCGCTGCCGCGACCAGGAAGGTGCCGGTTTCAATACGGTCTGGCAGCACGCGATAAACGCCGCCACCCAGGCGCTCAACGCCCTCGATGGTAATTTTATCGGTACCTGCGCCACTGATTTTTGCACCCAGCGTGTTCAGGAAGTTAGCCGTATCCACAATTTCAGGTTCACGTGCCGCATTCTCAATCACGGTGGTGCCGGTCGCCAGCGTCGCTGCGCTCATGATGGTAACGGTCGCGCCCACGCTGACTTTATCCATCACGATCAGCGCGCCTTTCAGGCGGCCATTGACTGAGGCTTTGACATAACCTTCTTCCAGCTTAATCTCTGCACCTAACTGCTCCAGGCCCGTAATGTGCAGGTCAACCGGACGCGCGCCGATGGCGCAGCCGCCAGGCAGTGACACTTCGCCCTGACCAAAACGCGCCACCAGCGGACCCAGCGCCCAGATTGAAGCGCGCATGGTTCTTACCAGTTCATAAGGCGCGCAAAAAACGTCTACGCCGCTGGCATCGACGTGTACAGAACCGTTGCGCTCAACTTTGGCACCCAGCTGTGTCAACAGCTTCATGGTCGTGTCGATATCACGCAGCTTTGGCACATTCGTGATCTCGACCGGCTCTTCAGCCAGTAAAGCAGCAAACAGAATGGGCAGAGCGGCGTTCTTCGCGCCGGAAATGGTCACTTCACCACTTAAGCGGGTGGGGCCTTGTACACGAAATTTATCCATTAACACGGTTCTCAATTAACTGGCTAGTAAACGGTCACGCTCAGATCGAGCGGCCCCGGAGGGAATCAAAAACCGTTAAGTTTACGGTCACGTGCCCACTCAGCAGGCGTGTAAGTTTTGATGGAGACCGCGTGAATGCGGTTGTCCGCAATAAATTCCATCAGCGGCGCATACACAGCCTGCTGCTTCTTAACGCGGCTTAACTCACCAAACAACTCGCCCACGGCGATCACCTGAAAATGGCTGCCATCATTGCTGATGACATGAACTTCTTCTAAGGGCAGCGCTGCCATCAGCACGGCCTGAATCTCACTGTTTTCCATCGCTCTTAACTTCACTTAATAATAATAAGGCTGACATAGTAGAGGAAAGTGCCTGATTCTTAAATACGCAAAAGCCCCTGTACAGGACCGGGGCTTTTGCGCGAAAGGCGAATTCAGGCGCTTTAATCCGCAGAAACAATAATTTGTTGCAGGTTGTAAAGGGTGATCAATGACTGCAGTTTGTCGCCAATGCCAACAAAGCGCAGCGTGCCTCCCTGTTGCGAGGCAATCTCCCGCAGATGCACCAGCAACGCAAGCCCCGATGAATCCACCCTTTCCAGGGCGGAGACATCGATCAATTCGACCGCCTTAACCAGCGTTTCACGCTGCTCCCACAGGCTCAGCAGCGTGTCATGGTCCAGCTCGCCTTCCAGCCGCAGCGTATTTGCCTCGCGGGACCAGTGCAGTGATGCCTGCATTATTTGTTTTGATCCAGGGTGATAGGCTGTTTCGCTGAAGATTCCAACTGGGCAGTCAGCGCATCAATGCCTTTCGTACGTAACAGATCGCCCCACTCATTCTGTTTGGTGGTGATCATGCTCACGCCTTCCGCGATCATATCAAAAGCCTGCCAGTTGCCGGTCTGGCTGTTTTTACGCCACTGGAAATCCAGACGCACAGGCGGACGGCCCTGAGGATCGATAATGGTTACGCGGATAGCGAGGATATTCGTATTGCCAATCGGCTTCTCAGGTTCAATCTGATAAGTCTGGCCGTGATAAAGCGCCAGCGCCTGGCCATAAGCCTGCGCCAGATAGTCACCAAACGCCTTAAAGTAGGCTTCACGCTGCGCCGGTGTGGCATCTCGGTAGAAACGGCCCAGCACTAACGCGCCGGCATACTTGATTTGCACATAAGGCAGCAGCTCCTGACGGACGATCTCACGCAGATAGTTAGGGTCCTGCTTGATTTTCGGCTGCTCATTCTTCAGGCGGGTAAACGTCTTGTTTGCCGCTTCATTCATCAGTTTATAAGGATTACTTTGATCGGCCGCAGTCGCAGCCAGGGGCGCGACCACCAGCATGGCAATCATCAGAAAACGTTTAAACATCATGTTATCCCTCTATTTAAGGTTGAGCTGCTGCTGCCGGTGCGGCCACGTCGCCGCCCTGCGCATCCTTACTGTCACTGGTTTGCTTGTTGCCTTTGTTGTCGCCGCTTTTATACAGGAACTGGCCAATCAAATCCTCCAGCACCATCGCCGACTTGGTATCACGTATCGTGCCGCCATCGTTCAACATTGACGACCCCAGTTCGGGATCGTCAAAGCCGATATTTAACGACAGGAATTGCTCGCCCAGTAAACCCTGAGTACGGATCGCCAGCGAGCTGGTATCCGGGATCTGGTTGGCGTATTTGTCACTGATCGCCATCGTAACGCGCGGCAGTAACGTTTTAGGTTCAAGATCAATATCCGTTACACGGCCAATCACCACACCACCGATTTTCACCGGCGAACTGGCTTTCAGGCCGCCGATATTATCGAAGGTGGCATACAGTTTCCAGGTTGGTTCCGTCCCCAGAGATTTGAGATCTGCCACGCGCAGGCAGAGAAACAGCACGGCAATCAGTGCCATGATCATAAACACGCCAACCCAAATTTCGCTTTTTTTGCTTTGCATCGCATCAATTCCCAAACATCAGTGCTGTCAGCACAAAATCTAATCCGAGCACCGCCAGTGATGCATGCACCACGGTGCGCGTCGTGGCGCGGCTAATACCTTCAGAGGTCGGGATCGCATCATAACCATTAAACAACGCAATCCAGGTGACAGTAACGGCAAACACAGCGCTTTTAATAATGCAGTTGACTACGTCGCTACGAAAATCGACGGCGTTTTGCATGGCCGACCAGAAGAAGCCGGGATCAATGCCTTTCCAGCTCACGCCAACCAGCGCACCGCCGGTAATCCCTACGGCGGTAAAAATTAACGCCAGCAGCGGCATACTGATAAAGCCCGCCCAAAAGCGTGGCGAGACGACACGGCGCAGCGGATCGACCGCCATCATTTCCATACTGGAAAGCTGTTCGGTCGCTTTCATCAGTCCAATCTCTGCCGTTAATGCCGATCCTGCCCGTCCCGCAAACAGCAGCGCCGTCACAACCGGCCCCAGTTCACGCAGCAGCGACAGCGCCACCAACATGCCCAGACTGGTTTCTGCGCCATAGGTGGTTAACACCAGATAGCCCTGCAACCCCAGCACCATGCCAATAAACAGGCCGGAGACCACAATGATCACCAGAGACAGTACGCCGATGCTGTAAAGCTGTTTGATCAGCAGCGGAAAATGTTTGCGGAACGCAGGCTTACCCACCAGCGCATGAAAAAGCATTAAACCGGCGCGCCCAAAGCTGGCACAGGTTCCTATTCCCCGGCGTCCCAACGACGCCAGTGCTTTTAACAACATCAGCTTAGATTCTCCCTGAACCGGTTAAGTCGGCCAAATAGTCACCCGCCGGAAAACGAAACGGGACGGGTCCATCCGCGATGCCATCGATAAACTGACGCACGCGGGGATCGTTGTCAGCACGCAAGTCTGGCGTCGTACCCTGTGCAATAATTTTTTGTCCCGCCACGATGTAAGCGTAATCGGCAATACTTAATACTTCAGGCACATCATGTGATACCACAATACAGGTGAGGCCCAGCGCATGATTCAGTTCATCAATCAGCTTAACCAGCACCCCCATGGTAATAGGGTCCTGCCCGACAAACGGCTCATCAAACATGATCAGCTCTGGCTCAAGCGCAATCGCGCGTGCCAGCGCGACACGTCGCGCCATTCCGCCAGACAGCTCCGCCGGTTTTAGCTGTGCTGCGCCACGCAGCCCCACCGCTTCGAGCTTCATCAGCACGGTGCTGTGTAAGATCGGTGCGGGTAACCGGGTATGTTCGCGTAGCGGCCAGGCCACATTTTCGTACACTGTCAGGTCGGTAAACAGCGCACCTGACTGAAACAGCATGCTCATCTTTTTACGCGCTTCGTACAACTTTGTGCGCGACAATGTCGGAATGTTCTCATCCCGAAACCAGATCTCACCACTGTCAGGCTGCAGTTGCCCGCCAATTAAGCGTAGCAACGTCGTTTTCCCGATCCCCGACGGTCCCATAATCGCCGTCACTTTACCTTTTGGTACCGTCAGCGAAATATCGTCGAAAATTTTGCGATCGCCACGTGAAAAACTCACGCCACGAACCTCAACCAGGTTCGTTTTTTGTTGGATCATTATCACCTCTATTACGGATCGGGCGTAAACAATAGGGTACGATGGTAGCCTGTTAAGGTTAAACGCACGATAGCTTTACAGAAACTTAATGCAAAGATTTGGCGAAAACGGTCATAAAATTTACTTTTGTCGATCAGACGGTCAAAATCAGCGCCTGTTTTGTCACAAAGAACCTGAAGGCAAGCCAACAGGGGTTTTAAGCAAGGATTTTTCATGTTCGTCGCTACCGCACTGCTGATTATCGGTCTGCTTTTACTGGCTTATGGTGCCGATCGTCTGGTGTTTAGTGCTGCAATACTTTGTCGATCCTTTGGCATCCCGCCGTTGATCATCGGCATGACCGTCGTCAGTATCGGCACCTCACTCCCGGAGATCATTCTCTCCTTCTCTGCTGCGCAGTTGGGACAGATGGATCTGGCGGTGGGCACCGCGCTTGGCTCGAACATCACCAATATTCTTTTGATTCTCGGCGGTGCAGCGTTGTTGCATCCCCTGAGCATCCATTCCAATTTAATACGTCGTGAACTGCCGCTGATGGTGTTGGTCTCATTACTGAGCGGCATCATGTTATTCGATAACTATCTTAGTCGTCTGGACGGTATTGCACTGATCGCTATTGCCGCGATTTATCTGATAGTGACGATCCGCATCGCGCGGAAAGCAGAAAAGGATAATAACGATACGTTAACGCGTGAACAATTAGCTGAACTGCCGCGTGAAGAGAGCGGAAATACCGTCGCTTTTCTCTGGCTGGCCGTGGCGCTGATTATTCTGCCCATGTCGACGCACATGGTGATCGATAACGCGACCGTATTTGCCGATTACTTTGGCGTCAGCGAGCTGGTGATGGGGCTGACGCTTATCGCCGTAGGTACCAGTTTGCCGGAGCTGGCAACGGTTATCGCAGGCGCGCTGAAAGGTGAAGATGATATTGCTATCGGCAACCTGATTGGCGCCAACATTTATAATCTGGCCATCGTTTTGGGTCTGCCGGCACTGATTCATCCCGGCAGCGTAGACTATCACGCTTTTGCACGCGATTACTGGATAATGCTTGGTGTAAGCGTGCTGTTCGCCATGCTTTGTTTGCTGCGTCGCCGCCGGGTTGGCCGTACGGCAGGCACGCTTTTACTCTGTGGTTTCTTCGTCTGGGTAACGCTGCTGTGGCTACAGCCTGCGTTTATAGACGGCTAAAAAGGACAGATTCACCATGTCATATCAGCAACCAACGGTAGATTTTGATTTCCAGAAAGCCGGTAAAACGGTATTGCGCATCGAGCGCGAGGGCCTTGAACAGCTTGATCAATATATCAACGAGGCATTCACGGACGCCTGCAGACTGATTTATGCCTGTCGGGGAAAAGTCGTGGTCATGGGCATGGGCAAATCGGGCCATATCGGTAAAAAAATGGCGGCAACCTTTGCCAGCACCGGCACGCCGGCGTTCTTTGTGCATCCCGCGGAAGCCAGCCACGGCGACCTTGGCATGGTCGGTAAAGACGACATTGTCATCGCGATTTCTAACAGTGGTGAATCCAGTGAGATTCTGGCGTTGATTCCGGTGATGAAACGCCAGAAAATAAAGTTAATCTGTATGACAAGCCGCCCTGAAAGCGCGATGGCCCGTGCTGCGGATATTCACCTGTGTGTCAAAGTGCCACAGGAAGCCTGCCCGCTGGGCCTGGCACCGACCACCAGCACGACGGCAACCTTAGTGATGGGCGATGCCCTGGCCGTTTCCCTGCTGGAGGCGCGTGGCTTCACGCCAGAGGACTTTGCGCTGTCCCATCCGGGTGGTGCACTGGGCCGTAAGCTGCTGCTACACGTTAGCGATATTATGCACAGCGGGGATGAATTACCTCACGTCACACGCGATGCATCACTGCGGGATGCCCTGCTGGAAATCACCCGTAAGAATCTCGGCCTGACGGTGATTGTGGATGATCTGATGAAGATAGAAGGCATCTTTACCGATGGTGACCTGCGCCGCATCTTCGATATGGGCATTGATTTTCAAAACGCCACCATCGCTGAAGTGATGACCCGTGGCGGGATCCGCGTACGGCCCAATGTACTGGCGGTGGATGCACTGAATTTGATGCAAACCAAAAACATTACCTCGCTGCTGGTGGCCGATGACGACCGTTTGCTGGGTGTGGTACATATGCATGACATGCTGCGCGCTGGCGTCGTATAAACAGGAAGAAACAATGCAGTCGGAAAATGCCACTTTAGAAACGTGTTACGGCCCGGTCAGTAGCGATGTCATAGCGCGCGCCAGTAAAATTCGCCTGCTGATTTGCGACGTCGATGGCGTCATGTCGGATGGCCTGATTTACATGGGGAACAGCGGTGAAGAGTTTAAAACCTTTAACGTGCGCGACGGTTATGGCGTGCGTTGCCTGCTGACCTCGGACGTCGAAGTGGCTATTATTACCGGCCGCACGGCCAAACTGCTGGAAGATCGCTGCAAAACGCTCGGCATTCGCCACCTTTATCAGGGGCAATCCGATAAGCTTTTGGCCTACGGCGAACTTCTGGATACACTGTCGCTCTCTGACGATCAGGTGGCCTATATTGGCGACGATCTGATTGACTGGCCAGTGATGGCAAAAGTTGGGTTGAGCGTGGCAGTCGCGGATGCACATCCGCTACTGCTGGCGCGCGCGCGTTACGTCACGCGGATAGCCGGTGGGCGCGGTGCGGTTCGGGAACTGTGCGACCTCATCTTAATGGCGCAAAATAAATTCGAGGATGCCAAAGGGCAATCAGTATGAGTAAAAGCAGGCGTTGGATAACGTTAGGTCTGGCCTTGATTGCGCTGGTGCTTATTGGCTGGAATTTCACTAACCGGGATAGCGACAGCAGCGCGCCGGTAGCGAATAATAATCAAACGCCAACCTACACCAGTGCCAATTCGCACTCTGTGGTTTATAACCCGCAGGGCGGCCTGGCTTATAAACTGATATCGGACAAAGTGACCTATTTTGAAGACAGCGGAATAAGCTGGTTCGATAATCCCGTCATGACCACCTATGACGAAAATAAAATGCCTACCTGGACGATACGCGCAGATAAAGCAAAGCTTACCAAAGACCGTATGCTGTATCTTTATGGCCATGTCGAGTTGAATGCTCTGGCTCCGGATTCTGAGCTTGAGCGCATTAAAACGGACAATGCTCAGGTCAATCTTGTCACTCAGGACGTCGCGTCTGACGATCAGGTGACGTTATATGGTCGCAGTTTTAACTCTACCGGTATGAGAATGCGCGGTAATTTACGGACAAAGAACGCCGAGTTAATCGAAAAGGTCAAAACTTCTTATGAAATTCAAAATGAACAAAAACAGCATTAAGTTTTTACTGGCCAGCCTGCTGCTTGCAACCAGCTTGCCTGCTCTGGCGCTGACCGGTGACTCGGACAAACCCGTCAATATCGACTCTGCAAACCAGGCTCTGGATCTGCAAGGCAACGTGGCGACCTTCACCGGTAACGTCATTGTCACTCAGGGCTCGATCAAAATTACCGCTGATAAAGTCGTGGTGACGCGTCCGGGCGGCGACAGTAAGAAAACTATTGTTGATGCTTACGGTAACCCTGCGACCTTTTACCAGATGCAGGACAATGGCAAACCGGTTCAGGGGCACGCGTCCAAGCTGCATTATGAGCTGGCCAATGACTTTGTTGAGCTGACCGGCAATGCGTATATTCAACAGCTGGACAGCAACATCAAAGGCGACCGCATCACCTATCTGGTCAAAGAGCAAAAAATGCAGGCTTACAGCCAGGGCCAGAGCAATCGCGTGACGACCGTGCTGGTGCCTTCGCAGTTGCAGGATAAGCCCGCGTCAACCAACAGCGAAAAAAAGAGTAACTGATCACTATGGCCACATTAATCGCAGAAAACCTGGCGAAGGCATATAAAGGCCGTCGCGTGGTTGAAGACGTGAGTCTGCAGGTAAAATCCGGTGAAATCGTCGGTCTGCTGGGCCCCAACGGCGCCGGTAAAACCACCACCTTTTACATGGTGGTAGGCATTGTTCCGCGTGATGCGGGACGCATCATCATCGATGACGAAGACATCAGTATTCTGCCGCTCCATGCGCGTGCACGTCGCGGCATCGGCTATCTGCCGCAGGAAGCCTCTATCTTCCGTCGCCTGAGCGTGTACGACAACCTGATGGCGGTGCTGCAAATCCGCGACGACTTAACCGAAGAGCAGCGACAGGACCGGGCTAACGAGCTAATGGAAGAGTTTCATATTGCGCATCTGCGCGACAATATGGGGCAATCGCTGTCGGGCGGTGAACGCCGTCGTGTTGAGATCGCGCGTGCGCTGGCGGCTAATCCGAAATTTATCCTGCTGGATGAGCCGTTTGCCGGGGTTGATCCCATTTCCGTTATCGACATTAAAAAGATCATTGAACACCTGCGTGACAGTGGCCTTGGCGTGCTGATTACTGACCATAACGTGCGTGAAACGCTGGCGGTGTGTGAACGCGCTTATATCGTCAGTCAGGGCAACCTGATTGCACACGGTACGCCGAGCGAAGTCCTTGCAGATGAGCAAGTTAAACGGGTTTATTTGGGTGAAGAGTTCAGACTCTGATAAGGTGTCGTTAATACTGATGTTTACCCGGGAATATCCATCCTGTCTATGAAGCAAGGTTTGCAACTCAGGCTCAGCCAACAACTGGCAATGACCCCACAGCTGCAGCAGGCGATTCGTCTGCTGCAGCTTTCTACGCTTGAACTTCAGCAAGAGTTACAGCTGGCGTTGGAAAGTAATCCCCTGCTTGAGCAAACCGAACAGCACGAAGAAATAGACGCAAAAGAGTATCAGGAAGGCGAAGCGGGACTGGACACCCGTGAAGCGCTGGAACAGAAGGATATGCCCGAAGAGTTGCCGCTTGACGCGACCTGGGATGAGATTTACACCGCAGGCACGCCCTCAGGAACCGGTACCGATTATCAGGATGATGAACTGCCGATTTACCAGGGTGAAACCACGCAGTCTCTTCAGGACTACCTGATGTGGCAGGTGGAGTTAACGCCTTTTAGCGATAACGATCGTGCCATTGCCACATCCATCGTCGATGCCATCGATGACACGGGTTACCTTACCGTTTCGCTTGAAGACATTCTTGACAGCATCGGTAACGATGAGCTGGAAATGGATGAGGTTGAAGCCGTGTTGAAGCGCATTCAGCGTTTTGATCCGGTCGGCGTTGGCGCGCGCGATTTACGTGACTGCCTGCTGGTGCAGCTGTCGCAATATGCGCCCGAAACGCCTATGCTGGCGGAAGCACGGTTGATCGTCAGCAGCCATCTTGATCTTCTTGCTAATCATGACTTCCGCAGCCTGATGCGCGTGACGCGTCTGAAAGAAGACGTGCTGAAAGAGGCGATGCTGCTGATTCAGTCGCTCGATCCACGTCCGGGGCAGTCGATTAACACCGGCGAACCGGAATACGTTATTCCTGATGTGCTGGTACGCAAAGTCGCGACGCGCTGGACGGTTGAGCTCAACACCGACAGTCTCCCGCGACTGAAGATTAACCAGCAGTACGCCGCCATGGGCGGTGCAGGACGTAACGACAGCGACAGTCAGTTTATCCGCAGCAACTTGCAGGAAGCCCGCTGGCTGATTAAAAGCCTTGAAAGCCGCAACGAGACATTATTAAAAGTCTCCCGCTGTATCGTTGAGCAGCAGCAGGCCTTTTTTGAGCAGGGAGAGGAATTTATGCGTCCCATGGTGCTGGCCGATATTGCCCAGGCTGTGGATATGCATGAATCGACCATTTCCCGCGTTACCACGCAAAAATACCTTCACAGCCCGCGTGGCATTTTTGAACTGAAGTATTTTTTCTCCAGCCATGTTAATACTGAAGGTGGCGGAGAAGCGTCATCTACCGCTATTCGTGCGTTGGTGAAAAAATTAATCTCGGCGGAAAACCCCGCCAAGCCCTTGAGTGACAGTAAACTGACCTCCATGTTATCTGATCAAGGGATAATAGTGGCACGTCGAACCGTCGCTAAATATCGCGAGTCTTTGTCCATACCGCCTTCAAATCAGCGTAAACAACTGGTTTGACAGAAATGAGAAGGAAGACCTATGCAGCTGAACCTTACCGGGCAAAACGTTGAAATCACCGACCCCTTGCGGGCATTCCTGACGACAAAATTTGCCAAACTGGAACATTACTTTGATCATATCAATCAGGTGTATGTTGTCCTGAAAGTGGAAAAGGTGACGCAAATCGCCGATGCGACCCTGCACGTCAATGGTGGCGAGCTGCACGCGACCTCTGAAGCGGAAGATATGTATGCGGCGATTGACGGATTGATTGACAAGTTGGCCCGTCAACTGACCAAATATAAAGACAAGCTAAAAAAACACTAACCTTCACGCTGGCAGGCGCGCCCGGCGCGCAGAGCTGAAAGGATGGGGCGGATTAACCGCCCCGTTTTGTCATCTATGCTAGCGCCATTCAGTCGCTACGTGATGTCTGCGTATTGATTCGATGGCTATGTGAACTCGCAAGTGAAACGATAATGAACAATGATTTAACACTGGAATTGAGCACAGTGCTTTCGCCAGACTGCACCCGCAGTAGCGTACACTGCCAAAGCAAAAAACGGGCGCTTGAGATTATCAGCGAACTGGCCGCTAAGCAGCTCAACCTGCCGCATCAAACGTTGTTTGAAGCGATTCTTACGCGTGAGCGTATGGGGAGCACCGGTATCGGTAACGGTATTGCCATTCCGCATGGCAAGCTGGAGGAGGATACCTTACGGGCCGTAGGCGTTTTTATCAGCCTGGAGCAACCCATTGCTTTCGATGCCGTGGATAACCAGCCCGTCGATCTCCTTTTTGCGCTGCTGGTTCCGGCTGACCAGTGTAAAACCCATCTACATACGCTGTCGTTAGTGGCAAAACGGCTGGCGGATAAAACGGTTTGCCGCCGCCTGCGTGCCGCGCAGAGCGATGAAGAGCTGTATGCGATTATTACCGAAGAACCAACAGAGCAATAAAGCGCGTGATTTACCGGTTTGAACCGGATTTAAAACGGGAGAGAAGGTCATGGTGCTGATGATCGTCAGCGGTCGGTCAGGCTCAGGAAAGTCAGTGGCGCTCCGCGCGCTGGAAGACATGGGTTTTTACTGCGTTGATAACCTGCCAGTGGTACTGTTGCCACAGTTAGCAGAGTCACTGGTCGAGCGCAATATCTCTGCGGCGGTCAGTATTGATGTGCGTAATATGCCTGAATCTCCTGAGATTTTTGAAACAGCGCTCAACAATCTGCCTTCGGCATTTTCACCGCAGCTGCTGTTTCTTGATGCCGATCGCAACACGCTGATCCGTCGTTACAGTGATACGCGCCGCCTGCATCCGTTATCCAGCAAGAATCTGTCGCTGGAAAGCGCGATTGATGAAGAAAGTGACCTGCTTGAGCCTCTGCGTTCGCGTGCCGATCTGATTATTGATACCTCAGAAATGTCGGTACATGAGCTGGCTGAAATGCTGCGTACCCGCTTGCTGGGTAAACGCGAGCGTGAGCTGACGATGGTGTTTGAGTCGTTTGGCTTCAAACATGGTATTCCCATCGATGCCGATTACGTCTTTGACGTGCGCTTTTTGCCTAACCCACACTGGGACCCCAAGCTACGTCCGATGACGGGCCTGGATCGGCCTGTCGCCGCGTTCCTCGATCGTCACACCGAAGTCCATAACTTCATTTATCAGACGCGTAGCTATCTGGAACTCTGGCTTCCCATGCTGGAGACCAATAACCGCAGCTACCTCACCGTGGCGATCGGTTGTACCGGCGGTAAGCACCGTTCGGTTTATATCGCAGAGCAGCTGGCTGACTATTTTCGCTCACGCGGTAAAAATGTACAGTCTCGTCATCGCACGCTGGAAAAACGTAAATCATGACCGTTAAGCAAACTGTTGAAATCAGAAATAAGCTGGGCATGCACGCGCGCCCCGCCATGAAGCTGTTTGAACTGGTACAGAGTTTCGATGCAGAAGTGCTGTTACGCAATGAGACCGGTACCGAGGCGGAAGCCAGCAGCGTTATTGCGTTACTGATGCTGGACTCCGCCAAAGGCGGTCATATTGAGATAGAGGCCAGCGGCCCGCAGGAAACCGAAGCGCTGGCCGCTGTCATTGAGCTGTTTGAAGCCGGATTCGACGAAGACTAACGTCAGTTCAGATGATTGCGCTGCAGAAAGCCTTCTCCACCCAACTGACGCATCTGACGCAAAATCCACTGCTGGCGTTGACGAACATAGCCTGACGGCGCGTCTGCGCGAAAGCGCAGTGGATTGGGTAAGACCGCAGCCAGCAATGCCGCTTCTGACATGGTTAAACGGCTGGCGGGCTTATTAAAGAAGCGGCGTGACGCAGCCTCTACCCCAAAAGTGCCTTTGCCAAACTCCGCGATATTCAGGTAGACCGTTAAGATCCGGCGTTTGGTCCACACCGTTTCCAGCCCAACGGTTAATCCCGCTTCCAGCCCTTTACGAATCCAACTACGTCCATCCCATAAAAACAGGTTTTTTGCCGTTTGCTGCGACAGGGTTGATGCACCGCGCATCCGGCTGTCACTGTCGTCCAGAACGGACTGGATGGCTGCCACGTCAAAGCCCCAATGGTTGGGGAAGTTTTGATCTTCTGAAGCAATAACGGCCAGTTTCATCCAGGGCGAGATTTCCTCTCGGCCTACCCAGTCGGAATGGGATACGTAGCCAAAATCGCCCCTAAACCAGGCACCTATCTGGCGCTCCGCCATCACCGCAGAAAATGGCACCGGTGCAAACGAAAAGAGTAAAATGCCCGCCAGCCACAGTCCCACCCAAATCAATACAATGCGCATCACCAGCGGCTTAATACGCCGCCACAGATTCCCTTTATGCTTACTCATACGATCGTCTCAAATTTTTTTTGTGTTAATTAATTTCAGGCGTAATCACCACCCGCAATAAAAATCTTTACCGAAAAAGACGGGGTGACAATGTGCAATGTTTATAACAAGAGAATGAAAATGCATTGAGAATGCAACAATAGTTTGAATGAGTTCAATTACTTCCGCAGAGAAGGAATCGGTTCCATCCTCTCTGTCGTGCGCTCTACTTTTTCAGAAAGATGATACCATTTTGTGACAATACCTCGCCTCAATGTTTCATATAACTTATGTATAATTCTGTTGGAGCAGCAAACTGTTTCCATTAGCTGGAGACAAAATGTTCTTTCAGTCGTCATGTTTCGTGTTTTAATTGTTACAAGACGGTGTTTTAACCCTATGTTTTCGCCGAACTATAAAGCGTTTTCTATCGGTAAAACCTTTTAATGGTGCGGGAAGATCAGGTTTTCCGAAACGTTTTGGGTCCGCGGGAACGAATTTCTTCATTATTCTTTATTATCATAAGTTTATATCTATTTTAATCCAGAACAGCGATGAAAAATTTTGGTTACAGCGCGCAACACAGGTTTTGTTAACAAATTTGGGTTAAGCCCGTACAAAAAACAGAAGTTTTGATTAAAAAATAACCAATGTGACTGTTTAATTGATTCCTTGCTTGACTATGTTGTCGAATTAATGTTTCCTGTATTTAAACGCGGTTCAACATCACAAATTTTAATGAATCTTGTCACAAGGTAATTTGAATTTGCTAAGGTGTTGCAAGTGTTAACCAATACCCCGCTGTTGCATTGAAAACATTAAGCATAGCAGCAGCGTCTTTTTCCCTGGTGTTGGCGCAGTATTAGCGCACCCCGGCCTCGGCTGGGGTCATTTTTTTGTACTACCGCTGTTTTTCAGCCACCCACTCGCGCAGTACTTGCACATCGTGTCGCCATTCACGCTTAAGCTCTTCAACCCATTCGCCCACATTGTCCCACCAGGCCGGTAACTCAGGGCTTTGAATTTGCTTTGCCACCTGCTGAAGGTGCTGCAGACCCACCGATCCCGCTGCGCCTTTGATCTTGTGCCCCTCTTCAGCAATGCCTTTTTGGTCGCGCGCCATCAGATTAGAATCCAGTACATCCAAGTAACCCGGCATCATCTGTTCAAACATGGTCAGACTTTGCGTGATCAGATTCGGCCCCACCAGCTCAAGGTATTGCTCAAGCATCGGGATATCCAGTAATGCATCGGATTGACTGGCGCTCGCCGCCGTAACGGGCAGGCCATCACTTTCAGGCTGAAAGTCCCAAAACTTTTTGATAATGGCCGTTAACGCCGGTACGGCAAGCGGTTTACTGAGCACATCGTCCATGCCCGCATCAAAATACTCTTTTTTATCTTTCAGCACGTTGGCCGTTAAGGCGACTAACGGTGGCAGGTTTGCATCAGGATGTTGCTGGCGCAGGGCGCGTGAAACGTCCATTCCGGTCATGTCCGGCAGTTGGATATCTAACAGCACCAGATCGAACTCCAGCGGATCGAACATCTCCAGCGCCGCCTTCCCGGTCATGGCCACCTCTACGCTGCACCCAAGTTTTTCCAGCACCGAGCGGGCCACAATCACATTCAGCTCGATATCTTCCACCAGCAGCACATGTAAGGCCGGCAGCGGCAGCGTGTCGTCCACGCCCTCATCTTCCACTTCCTCTGCGATGCGCGGAGCTTTTATCACCACCGTAAAGCAGGAGCCCTGCCCCGGTGCGCTGCTTACGCTGATATCCCCGCCCATGGCCTGCGCCAGACGGCGTGAAACCGCCAGACCGATGCCGGTTCCGGTCGCCGGCTTGCCGCCATGCTGGTCGGTGACCTGATAGTACATAGCAAAAATTTTATCCTGCTCTTCCTGACGAATCCCCTGCCCGGAATCCTGTACCTCAAAGCGCAGCGTTTCATCCTGCTCGTAGGCCACACGCACGACAATCTCTCCCTGCTGGGTGAATTTCACGGCGTTGCCAATCAGGTTCCACAGAATCTGTCGCAGGCGCGTGCCATCGGTAGAGATTTTATGCGGCAGCGGTAACTGCGGTGCCATCACAAACTTCAGCCCTTTCGGCTGGGCCAGTAAGCCTGAGAGGTTTTCCAGATCGGCAAGGAAACTGGTGAAATCGACCGGCTGGTTATCCAGCTGGACCTTACGACGTTCGATCTTATCGACTTCAATCACGTCATTGAAAATATTGCCCAGGGTAATCGCAGAGACGTGAATGGTTTTAAGGTACTTGAGCTGCTCCTGATTCAGATCGGTATCCAGCAAAATACGACTCAGGCCGACAATGCCGTTAAGCGGCGTACGAAGCTCGTGGCTGATCGTTGAGATAAAGGTGGTCTTCTCCCTGCTGGCGCTCTCCAACGCGTCCTGGTAGCGTTTACGCTCGGTTATATCGCGTCCGAAGCCCATCAGCCCACTCCGCTTACCTACCCGATCGTAATAAGGTACTTTACGGATCTCAAAACAGGCTTTACGCCCATCGGGATACTGCAACCACTGTTCATAGGTGAGTGACACGTTATGCCGGAAGACCTTTTCATCGGTTTCAAGGACTTTGGTGGCCGTGTCATTGTCATAGATGTCGCGTGGCGTAAGCCCAATCAGCTGTTTTTCGCTTTTGCCGGTTAACAGTTCCATGGCGCGGTTACAGCCTGAGAACTGTTTGTCGATGTTGCGATAAAAGACCAGGTCCGGTGACGCATCCAGGAAAGAGCGCAGAAAGGAGGACTGTTGCTCCAGTTCGATTTGCGCCTGTTCGCGACGAGCGACCTCTTCGCGCAGCTTCGCCATCACCTGCTCACGTGCCTCTTCGGCTTTTTTACGGTCGGTGATTTCCTGATTGAGCTGGGAAATGGTCTCTTTCATCTGCTGGTTCAGTTCAAGATCGCGCGTACGCATCTCTTCCAGCTTATCCACCAGCCGTGCCAGGCGCTGGCGTGACTCTTCCAGTTGATCCACGACGACAGAAAGAAAGTAGACCGCCCAAGGGGTGATGAGCAGACCAAAAAAGACCGATCGGACCATATCGATACTTTCAACATGACCACGCAGCACCATGGTTACGGCCATCTGAACAATCATGGCCAGCACGACCAGCGCCGACGCCAGTAACAGCGAGAAACGTACCAGGCCAAGCTTAACCATCAAATCAACATAATATTGCGCCAGCAGGCGAATCTGTTTCATAAACACTCCCTGGATGAGAACAGGCACATGATAGCGTATTTACGTCGTGGTCGTCGCAATGCATCCGGTGAGATCGCAGCGCTAACGCACTTTAATGGTGCAAAAGGCGGTTGCTTCGCCGACGTTCATGACCTTACCGCTAAAACCCTTGACTAATTGTGCTAACTCAATGAATCTGTACGGCCGCCTGTCAAAAAGGCGCGCCTTATCTGCTCGTCTTTTTTCGCCTGGCAACGTCCCTTTGCCGCGATTTCCTGCTTTTTATGCATACTCATTCATATAAATCGTAGTTTTAAGCAACCTACCGTAATTAATTTTGCTAATCATGCCGCCCTTATTCATTCAAATTTGCTGCTATAAGAAAAACAGATACATCCTGCGCTTCCACTGCCTGCAGCAGCATTTGATGCTGTTTAGCACCTCGTCTCCAGCATACTTAAGTGATTTCACGCCTACAGCACAGTGATACAGTTCACATTTCATCCCCTGCACCTTAGTGAAAAACTGACACATTTCAGACATAAAAACATAATAATTTCATTCGGTTAACGACATAAAAGCGAGATTAAACTGTGTCAGACTCGCTATTTGACCTCGATTCGCTTTCCCGATAAGTTGGAATTCCGCTGAAAGCTTTCATGATGGGCACGCGTCACGGCATATCTATGCAACATGACGTCCACATGGTTTGAGTCATCTCCTTTCGAGAACGGAAAAAACACGCACTACGCATCAAGGGGCATCTCCTCCTGACGCTGAAAAGTGCGCAAAACCCAACCGCGCAGGCTGTCAGGCGCGGAAATGAAAGAATTTGCGCTGGGAAGATTGTGTAGTTGAACTCAGTGCCTGAAACAATGCAGGTAATGTCTAGAGCAGTTTAAGGAGACCCTCAATGTCCAGTAAAAAACCTGATTCCTATGGCTTATATAACCCAGCAGCAGGAAGTGACAGCTGTGGTGTAGGTTTCATTACCCGTAAGGACGGCGAGCAGACCCATGAAATTCTGCGTATGGCGCATAGCGCGCTCTGCACGGTGCCGCACCGCGGTGGCATGTCTGCTGAGGGCGTTGGCGATGGCGCAGGCGTTAACGTCGATCTTTCACTGCATTTCTTCCGTAAAATTACCGGTCAGGCGCTGGAAGCCGGTCGCTTTGGCGTCGGTAACTTTTTCGTTCCTAAAGACGTTGAACTGCGCGCCAATGCCGAACGTTTGGTAGAAGAGACGTTAAGCCGTTTTAACCTGCCGGTTATCATGAAACGTGAAATGCCGCTGGATAACAGTGTGACACGTCCGGCTGCCGTGCAGTTTCAGCTTCCTATTGTGCAGTGGATTTTTGCCGCACCTCAGGACATCAGTGACCAAAGTGATTTTGAAAAACAGATCTATCGCGCACTGTTGACCATTGAGGCGCAGGCCTTTACCCAAAGCGAGTTCGGCGGGTTATATCCGCTGTCGCTGTCATCCCGCACACAAGTCTTTAAAGCCCGCCTGAACTCGAATGAAGTGATTCCTTACTTCAAGGATCTGACCGATCCCGATCATCAGGTACGCGGACTGTTTTTCCACACTCGCTTCTCAACCAATACCGATCCGCACACCACCATGGCGCAACCTTTCCGGTTGATGGCCCATAACGGTGAGCTGAATACCGACCGTAAAAACCGTATCGCCGAATCCGCGCTGGCCTCTGCCCGTGGCAAAACGATTGTACGGCCAAAAGGTCAGTCTGACAGTTCGCGCCTGGACCAGAGTATTCACAGCCGGTTGATGGAAGACGATCTGGATCTGATCACCGCCGTGGTTTCCATGATGCCCCCGGCCTGGGAAAACGATACCGCGCTCTCCCCTGCCGTCCGCGACATGCTGGAGTATTTTTCGCTGTACGAAGAGAAAAACGATGGCCCTGCCGCGCTCATCTTTGGTAACGGCGAAGTGATTGGTGCACGTCTTGATCGCCTGGGGCTGCGTCCACTGCGTTCGGTTGAAACGGCAGAGTATATTGGCGCCATGTCTGAAGCGGGCCAGATCGCGTTTCCACCTGAAAGCGTGCTGCGCCGCGGTCGTATCGAAGCTGGCGGGATGCTCTATTTTGATCATCGCGAAAAGCGCAGTTACACCACGCATGAAGCGCTGGAAAAACTGGCTGCAGAAAAAGACTATGCCGCATTGGTCAGCAAATCGCGTGTCGATTTGCAAGAGTTGCCGGTCATTCCCGCGGAACAACAGGGCTCTCCCCTGCGCTATCGCGGCGATCTGAAAACCTATCAGCGCTTCGTGGCTTACTACTACAACCAGGAAAGCTTCAAGTTCATGATGGACCCCATGCTGAACACCGGCGCAGAGAAAATCTCGGCGATGGGTTACGGCAACGCCATCAACGGCCTGTCCGATCATGAAGGCGGCATGGCGCACTATTTCTCACAGCGCTTTGCCCAGGTGACTAACCCGCCGCTGGACTCCATTCGTGAAGCGGACGGCATGACGCTGCGCGTAGCCCTGGGGGCGAAACCGCATCTGGGACGCAGTAAAGGCCGCCAGATCATCGTGCCTACGCCGATTCTGACCCATCTGGACATGCTACAGCTGCGTGAACAGAACGTCGCGCCTTATGCCCGCTTTGACATGCTGTACGAACCGGTAATCGGCAAAGACCTGCTCAGCCGCACGGCCAACGCCAGTGCGCTGGAAAAAGCGATTGACGATCTGGCCCAGCAGGTGGTGGATTTTGCCCGTTCACAGGGCGGCATCGCGGTACTGACCGATCGCCATATCTCCTCCACGCAAGCGGCCCTGCCAATGCTGTTGGTTATCTCTGCGGTTAACCAGCGTCTGGTGCAGGAAGGCTTACGTCTTGACGTTTCACTGGTGGTAGAGAGTGGGCAGATTATCTCTTCCCATCATATTGCTGCCACGCTGGGCTTTGGCGCATCGGCCGTTTATCCGCTTGGTGTGCAAATGCGCGCTGAGGAAAAATTTGGTGAAGGCGAGGAAGGCAATAAAGCCTTTAAACGCTACGCCAAAGCCGCTGAAAAAGCTCTGATGAAAACCATGGGCAAAGTCGGCCTGTGTACCGTAGAGAGCTACAGTAGCGGGGAATTCTTTGAGCCTAACTTCCTGAATACGGACGATCCGGTCCTGAGAAAGTATTACCCCAATATCAAAACGCCCGTCGGCGGCGCAGGCTTTGCCACTATCGCGCAGATGGCGGTGGACTGGCATCAAAGCGCGCTGAAAATTCAGGGCGAATCCGAAGTGCCACTGCTGGGGCTGTTTAAAGAGCGTGCAGAAGGCGCAGGCCACTCTTACGGCACCATTGCCGTTCGCACCTTTATTGATATGACTGAAGAACCGATTCGCTTCGCGGACAAAGTGCGTGAAGAGGATAACTTTATTCGGCTGATGACGCTGGCCCGTCTGGACAATGCCTTTGGCATCAAGCCAGAGACATTCAAAGACAGCAGCTTTGAGCGCATCCCGGATGACGTGATGAATAATTTTGCCATTACGGCCGATTATCGTCAGTTCTCCAGCCTGATGTATGAAGAGCGTAAGCGCCGTCCCGCTGCACTGCGCGATATTTTGGCCTTCCCGGCGGACCTGACCCACATCGACAGTGAAGCCGAATTCCGGCGTAAGCTGGGTCGCTACTCGCTGACCAACAACGGCTTTGCCACGCGCGGTCTGGTATGTGATGCCATTGAAGGCAGCCAGAACGCCTTTATGTTGCGTCTGACCGATGCGATTGTCGGGCTGAAGCCGGAGAGCGAGCGCCTGCTTAACCTGTCTCGTGCGCTGAAAGCCCGCTTTAATGACGAAATTGAAACGGCTGAGGTGGTCGCCGGTGGCCTGAAAGTGACCGCCAGCGGCAAAGCGGCAGACTATCTGTCACGTATCTTTACCGCGCTGCCGTCGCTGCCGCTGAGCGATATTCAACCCGCATGCGAAATCACCCGCACATTCGCCTCTGGCGCAATGAGCCACGGCGCGCTGGTGGCTCCGGCGCATGAAGCGGTCGCGCACGGCACCAATATGGTTGGCGGCATGAGCAACTGCGGTGAAGGCGGCGAACACTACTCGCGTCACGGCACCATTCGTGCCTCACGCATCAAACAGCTGGCCTCTGGCCGCTTCGGTGTCTGGGCGGCTTACCTTGCCGATCCGATGCTGGAAGAGCTGGAGATCAAAATCGGCCAGGGTGCGAAGCCCGGCGAAGGCGGCCAGCTTCCAGCGGCCAAAGTGACCGTGGAGATCGCAGCAGCGCGTGGCGGCACGCCGGGCGTTGAGCTGGTTTCTCCCCCGCCGCACCACGATACTTACTCAATTGAAGATCTGGCGCAGCTGATTCACGACTGTAAAGCGGCCCGCGTACGCGTCATTGTGAAGCTGGTGTCCTCCGAGGGAATTGGCACCATTGCCGTCGGCGTGGCAAAAGCCGGTGCTGACGTGATTAATGTTGCCGGTAACACCGGCGGCACAGGCGCGGCCTCGGTGACCAGCCTGAAATATACCGGGCGCGTAGCGGAAATCGGCATCGCCGAAGTCCATCAGGCGCTGTGTGCAAACGGTCTGCGCGACAAAGTGCTGCTGCGCTGCTCCGGCGCACAGCAAACCGGCAGCGATGTAGTGAAATCCGCGCTGCTGGGCGGCGACAGCTTTGAGTTTGGTACCACCGCGCTGATGATGCTGAAATGCGTGATGGCGAAAAACTGTAACGTCAAATGCCCGGCAGGGTTAACCACGAACGCCGAAGCGTTTGATGGCGATCCACGTCAGCTCGCACAGTACTTCCTGAACGTCGCACACGAAGTGCGTGAAATTCTGGCGCGGATGGGCCTGCGCTCCCTGCGTGAAGCGCGTGGTCGCGCCGATCTGCTCCACCTGATGGATCACCCGCTGGAAGTAGGCAAGCTGGATCTGCGCGCAATGCTCACCGTGGTGCCAGAACTGAAAATCGACAAGCCGGTTTACCTGGAAAAAGATTTTGAGCTGGATGACATCTGGGTTGAAGAGCTCAGCCAGCAGCTGGTGGAACAGGGCAAAACAACGCTGCAGTTGGGCCACGAGGTCGTGCTTAACAACCGCAATAAAAGCGTGGGCGGTCAGTTAGCTATCGATATTGAGCGCATGCTGAATCACACCCTGACGGCGGCACAGATCCAGGCGATGCCGGCCGTGCTGCAGGACGATCGCGGTCGTCGCTACCTGGCACCTGAAACGGTAAACATCACCACAACAGGCTCAGCAGGTCAGTCCTTTGGTGCATTCTGCAATGACGGTATGCTGATGAAACATCGTGGCACCTGTAACGATGGCGTCGGTAAAGGCCAGTGCGGCGGCGAACTGGTGGTGTTATCACCCGGTGGCGGCGCACAGGACAGCGATGGCAACGTTCTGATCGGTAACTTCGCCCTGTTTGGCGCAACCGGCGGCCGTCTGTTCGTTCAGGGCCAGGCGGGCGACCGCTTCGCGGTACGTAACTCCGGTGCGACTGCCGTGGTGGAAGGCGTTGGTGACTTCTGCTGCGAATATATGACCAACGGCGCAGTGTTAAACCTGGGCACTTTTGGTAAAGGCTTCGGTAACGGCATGAGCGGCGGTTTTGCTTACCAGTACGATCCCTATGGCTCACTGGCCAACCATGCGGCAGGCGATTCGGTCCTGTTTGGCTCCATTGCTGACCAGGATGAGCTGGCGCAGATCCATAAGCAGGCGGTCTGGACCATGCTGAACTGGCACCTAGCGGCCACGCAGTCTCCGCGTGCCGCCTGGCTGCTGGAACACTGGGAAACCGAGTGTCAGCACTTTGTTTACGTGATGCCACGTTCTCTGCTGCTTTATCAGGACGGCGGTGAAATTCTGAAGGCGAAATCCCGTAAGGATTTGCTGGAAGAACTGTCGACGGCGCTGGCTGCCCATCAGGTAGCCAAATTCAAAGCCGCCTGGCGTGAAGGCAAAACCATTGCTGACGGTGCGGTGCCGGCCTACGGAGCGACCGATACGCAGGAAATGTTTGTTTTGCTCAACAACTACACCGTACTGAGCTTTGCGCAGCAGCTGGCATTAGGTAAGTTACCGAAAGGCACCTCAGTTGAGGCCCCTGCCGTGGAGAAAGCCGTCCGCAATTTGCTGATGACAGAAGACTTTTCTCTGATCAGTAAACTGCAACGCCATGCGCGAGCAGCGATTGAAAACTACAGTGACAGCGAGTTGGCCAGCCTGATCGGTTCAAAACGCATGTCCGATTATAAAGCGGCACTGACACAACGTAACATCCGCTCGATGGACAGCCTGGCCACCTATGGCTGGATCATGTATCAGGATGCCTGCAACCGTGAAATCCTCGGTCGCCTGCCTGATTTTGAAGAGTTGTTTGCACGTGCGGCGTTACCTGAAATTGCAGCAGCGGTGGGTAAACTGGCCTGACAGCAGAGTCAGTGAACAGAACTGTGTTTAATCATGATTACCCGGATTTATTCGTCGTACCGGGCGCAGCGGCAACCTTATCCGCTCAGCAGCAAGCTGCTGAGCGCGCAGGAACCGACTGCCATCGACACGGCGACGTATGACGGTCAAGAGCGGGATTGAGTAAAGGTATCCATGAAAATTCCATATATTCCTGAAGATGCACCTTTTAATGGTGACCAGAAATACTGGCTGGCGGGCTTTCTGGCTGGCCTGCACTCCCGTTTGTTGGTGCTGGAAGATAAACAGCAGCCAGCGGCGGGCAGCAGTGCTGCCGCCACCACCCAACTGCACATCCTTTATGGTTCTCAGACCGGCAATGCTGAGGCGCTGGCCCAGTCAGCGGCGAAATCAGCCCGAGCCAAAGGTCTGGTGCCCGTCGTTCAGGCATTAGGCGATGTAGATCTCGACGTGTTCGCCACCATGCGCCACGTGCTGATTGTCACCTCAACCTATGGCGAAGGTGAAATGCCCGACAACGCCCAGCTGTTTTGGGACGCGATTTCAGCCAGCACTGCGCCGCGCCTGGAGCAGATGCACTTCGCCGTGCTGGCCATTGGCGATACCGGTTATGACGGATTCTGCCAGGCAGGTAAGTTCCTGGATATGCGTCTGGAACAGCTTGGTGCAAAACGCGTTGTCGACCGTATCGACTGCGATATTGATTACGAAGAGCCGTCGAATGAATGGCTGAACAGCACGATGCCACAGTTTGCCAGCAGCGCAGGCAGCAGCGGCACGGTGCTGGAGAGCGCCCCGGAAGCGCCAGTCATTCCTGGCAGCAACAAATCCAACCCCTATGCGGCTGCCCTGATCACCAACAAGCGCCTGTCGAGCGAACAGTCAGCCAAGGACATTCGCCACTTCGAGTTTGATCTTAGCGACAGCGGTCTCAAGTATGAAGCCGGTGACGCGCTTGGCGTGATTCCGGTCAACGAACCGTCGCTGGTTAACCTGCTGCTTACGCAGTTAAACGCCGATTATCAGACGCCGGTGCCGGGTTTCGACCGAAGTCTGGGCGACCTGCTGACCTACCAGTTTGAAATTTCTGAGCCATCACGCAAGCTGATTGAGTGGGTAGGACAAAATACCACCAACCAGGAGCTGCGCCATGTCCTTCAGCATGATGATAAAGATGCCCTGGGCGTCTGGCTGTGGGGCAAAGATACGCTGGATCTGCTGCAGCTTGAGCTAACGCGTAGCCTGAGCGTGACAGAGTTTGTTGCCCTGCTGCGCCCGTTGCAGCACCGTGCCTACTCCATTTCATCCAGCTCAAAAGCGCATCCTAATCAGGTGCACCTGACCATTGCCTCTGTGCGCTATCACAGCGGTGGCCGTAACCGTAGCGGTGTGTGCTCAACCTACCTGGCAGAGCGCGTGCGCCGTGGTGAAAAGCCCGCGATCTTTATTTCGCCTAACAAAGCCTTCCGTGTGCCCGCCAACGGCAATGCCCCGCTGATTATGGTGGGACCGGGTACGGGCATCGCGCCGTTCCGTGCGTTTTTGCAGGAGCGTCAGGTGACAGGTGCCCAGGGCAAAAACTGGCTGTTCTTTGGCGATCAGCATCAGGAGCACGACTTCATTTATCGCGAAGAGCTCACAGCCTGGCAGGAGAGCGGTTTGCTCACGCGTCTTGATCTGGCCTTCTCGCGCGATCAGGACAAGAAAATCTACGTGCAGAACCGGATGCTGGAACAGGGCGCAGAGCTCTATGCCTGGCTACAGGAAGGGGGCTACTTCTACGTCTGTGGCGATGCATCACGCATGGCGAAAGATGTCGATAGCGCGCTGTATGAAATCGTGCGCCAGTTTGGCGGGCTGTCCAGCGAGCGAGCGGCCGACTACATCGATCAGCTGAAGAAAGAGAAACGCTACCTGCGCGACGTTTATTAATCCCTGCCGCAGAAAGCAAAAATCCGGGTAACCTGTGTTCCCGGATTTTTTTATGCCTGCTCTCTGGCAGGCAAAAACGCGCTATCTGGCAGGCAAAAAAATACCCGTCGAGGTGACGGGCATGCTGTGTTATTTCACCACACGCAGTGCGGGACGGCCACCACGTGGCGGCGGATCGTCATCGGGTGAATGATCATCATCGCTGGCATCATCAGGGCGGTCACCGTCAATGACTGACATCACCGTTTCTTCCTGATTCTCTGGGAATTCCTGCGTCCCGCCTTCATAGGCCGGTTCAGGTTCAAACATCGTGCCTGCACCGTTTTCACGCGCGTAGATAGCGAGTATAGCCGCCATCGGGACGTTTACCTGACGCGGAACGCCACCAAAACGTGCGTTAAACGAAACCTCATCGTTACCCAGGTCAAGATTACCGACGGCACGCGGCGCAATGTTCAATACAATCTGACCATCACGTGCATATTCCAGTGGCACCTGAACACCAGGCAGATTGATGTCGACGACCAAATGCGGTGTGAGCTGGTTATCCAGTAACCAGTCATAGAAAGCACGCAGTAAATAAGGCCGACGGGCTGTGAGTTGTGACATTTCCATAAATCAGCCCCGGGCTTGCAGGCGCATTTCACGTTCAGCTTCAGTCAGTGAAGCAAGGAAGGAGTCACGCTCAAATACGCGGTTCATATAGCCTTTCAGCTCTTTGGAGCCTGAACCGAGCAGATCGATACCCATTGACGGTAAACGCCACAGCAGCGGTGCCAGATAGCAGTCAACCAGGCTGAACTCGTCGCTCATAAAGAATGGCGTCCGTCCAAACAGAGGGGCAATCGCCAGTAACTCTTCACGCAGCTGCTTACGCGCCGCTTCAGCTTCCTGACCACTGCTGTTCTCAACCTTTCTCATCAGGCTGTACCAGTCTTGTTCGATACGGTGCATCATCAAACGGCTTTCGCCACGCGCGACGGGGTAAACAGGCATCAACGGTGGGTGTGGAAAACGCTCATCCAGATATTCCATGATGATGCGTGATTCGTACAGCGTCAGTTCGCGATCTACCAGCGTCGGCACGGTGCGGTACGGATTGAGGTCAATCAGATCCTGCGGCAGGTTATCCATTTCGACCTGCTCGATCTCTACGCTGACACCTTTCTCGGCAAGCACAATACGTACCTGATGGCTAAAAATGTCAGTAGGACCAGAAAACAGCGTCATTACCGAACGTTTGTTGGCAGCGACAGCCATGAAAACCTCCCAGTTTGTTCACAAAAAGTTACTGCGAATAGCCAACCACACGGCGACTCACCTGCTCATAGAACTCGCTCGCAATTCGCGCTAACCACCCCCGACAAATGCCAGGCGCATAACGCGCCAGCTTGCGGGCGCAAAGTGACACAGAGTTTACCAGATTTTAGGCAGCTTGTGGGTGGGGGAATGCATTTTTGCGGGCAAAATGCGAACAGTATTGTGGTTTTATGCGACAGGGCGACCTGATGCATAAAATAAAAAACCCGCCGAAGCGGGTTTTTTGCCAACTGTGTCTGCCGAAGCAGCAACAATTAACGTTTGGAGAACTGAGGACGACGACGTGCTTTACGCAGACCGACTTTCTTACGTTCAACCTGACGAGCATCACGGGTAACGAAGCCTGCTTTACGCAGTTCGCCACGCAGTGACTCATCATACTCCATCAGAGCGCGGGTGATACCATGACGGATCGCACCTGCCTGACCAGAGATACCGCCACCTTTAACGGTGACGAACAGATCGAATTTACCAACCAGGTCCAGCAGCTCAAGCGGCTGACGAACTACCATGCGGGCAGTTTCGCGACCGAAGTACTGTTCCAGAGAACGTTGGTTAATAACGATGTTACCGCTACCCGGCTTAATAAATACGCGAGCGGTAGAGCTTTTGCGGCGACCAGTGCCGTAGTTTTGAGTTTCAGCCATTGCCTTTAATCCCGATTAAATGTCAAGAACTTGCGGTTGCTGTGCCGCATGGGTGTGCTCGTTGCCTGCGTAAACTTTCAGTTTACGATACATAGCACGACCCAGCGGGCCCTTCGGCAGCATGCCTTTAACCGCGATCTCAATCACACGCTCAGGACGGCGAGCAATCATCTCTTCAAAGGTCGCCTGTTTGATACCACCGATGTGGCCGGTGTGGTGATAGTAGATCTTGTCAGTACGCTTGTTGCCGGTGACAGCAACTTTTTCAGCGTTCAGAACGATGATGTAATCACCAGTATCAACGTGCGGAGTGTATTCCGCTTTATGTTTACCACGCAGACGGCGCGCCAGTTCAGTCGCCAGGCGACCCAAGGTTTTGCCAGTTGCGTCAACAACATACCAGTCACGTTGGACGGTTTCTGGTTTAGCTGTAAAAGTTTTCATCGAAAAGCTTACCCAAATTAAGTTACACGTTGGTGAAATCCCAAACGCTTAAGTAAACGAATGAGGCTCACACGACCATTTTGACCAGCAAGCCACCCCTTCGGATAGCGTTACCGGAACGCAGAGGATTTGGGAAAAAAATCCTGTGCTGTAACGTGGGGTCGCAAGATTATAGAGAAGTCGATTACAAAAATCGAACCCTATTTTCATTTATTACGCGTAATCTCAGGGTAAATGCGCCAGCCGCAGGTACTCCTCGCTCTGCATTTCCTGCAGACGCGACAAACAGCGCTGATATTCAAATTTCAGGCGCGAGCCCTGATAAATTTCAAACAGCGAGGTTTCTGCCGCCACGACCAGTTTGACATGGCGCTCATAGAACTCGTCGACCAGCGCCAGAAAACGCCGCGCCTGATCTTCCGTTTTGTAGATCATCACCGGCACATCAAACAGCAGGACGCTGTGAAAGCGGCGCGACAGCTCAATGTAATCATGCTGGCTGCGCCCTTCTCCGCACAGCGTTTTGAAATCAATGGCAATCACCCCTTCCGCTACGCCCATCGTTGCCATTTTACGATGGTTGATTTCCAGCACCGGCGCTTCACCGCGTTTTTCGCCTGACAGCGCCTGAAACAGGCGATCCATCTCAGCGTACGTGTCAGGTGCCAGGGGGAACTTCCATAAATGTGCTGACGTCAGCGTACGCAGACGGTAATCAATACCCGCATCGACGTTCATCACCTCACAGTGTTGCTTAATCTGCTCAATGGCAGGCAGGAAGCGTGCGCGCTGCAAGCCGTTTTTATACAGGTTATCAGGCGGGATGTTCGAGGTTGCGACCAGACTGATGCCGCGCGCAAACAGCGCTTCCATCAGCGTACCCAGCAGCATGGCGTCAGTGATGTCAGAAACAAAAAACTCGTCAAAACAGAGAATATCGGTTTCAGCCTTGAAGCGGTCGGCGATGATGAGTAACGGATCGCTGTGCCCCTGCAGTTCTGTTAGTTCTTCATGCACACGCAGCATGAAGCGGTGGAAGTGCAAACGCAGTTTGCGGTCACCAGGAATAGACTGAAAAAACAGATCCATTACCCAGGTTTTCCCGCGGCCAACGCCGCCCCACATATACAAGCCACGAACGGGCGCTTTGGCGTGTGACGTCTCTTTTCGTACCAGCTTCGACAGACGACCTAACAACCCTGATGAGGCGGGTTCGGTGTTATGCTGACGCGCGATCAGCCCTTGCTGGATAGCATCTAAGCGGGTAATCGCTTCACGTTGTACATCGTCGGGCTTGAAATCGCCCTGTGATAGCGCCTGCTCGTAGCGGGCAAGCGGAGATGAGGTTTGCATGGTTCTCTCAGTGTCCCTGAATTTTGTCTTATTCAAACGTCGTTTGTCGAAAAAAAGGCCGCTCTACACTAAGGCATGGCGCTCCAGAGTTCCACATCCATAAGATTAACGGGTATAGTGATTAATATTAAGTGGTGCAACGCCCTACGGAACAACGGAAATAACACGGGAGTCATTATGACCTGGGAATACGGGCTAATTGGTTTAGTGGTAGGTATTATTGTCGGCGCAGTGGCAATGCGTTTTGGCAACCGGAAGCTGCGTGAGCAGCGCAGCATGCAGTATGAACTGGATAAGACCAAGGCCGAGCTGGCAGATTATCGCCAGGAGCTGACCAATCACTTTGCGCAAAGCGCAGAGCTGCTGGATAACATGGCGCGCGATTATCGTCAGCTCTATCAGCATATGGCGAAAGGTTCCAACGATCTGCTGCCCAATATGCCTGGGGATAAAAATCCCTTTGCATGGCAACTGACCGAAGCAGAAGCCGATAACGATCAGGCACCGGTGCAGATGCCGCGTGATTATTCTGAAGGTGCCTCCGGTTTACTGCGTGGTGAACGCGCCGTCCGCGACTAAGCTTATCGGGCACAGCCACGCTGTGCCCGCTGTTTTTGCGAACCCCGGCCACAAACGGCTGTCTCATTGATTTATTCCCCCCACTTTTTGCAGCGAGAGCGTTGTAGCAATGAAAAAACAAGCACGACTGTTAAGCGCATTAGCCTTGAGTATTGGAATGAGTCTTGCCGCTGCGCCCGGCGCGATGGCGACGCTGCCCGCACAGATTCAGAGCCAGCCCCTGCCGAGCCTGGCCCCAATGCTGGAAAAAGTGTTACCTGCGGTGGTCAGTGTGCATGTTGAAGGCACGCAGTCTGATTCCCAGGCCCAGGCTCAGGATATCCCCGAGCCGCTGAAACGCTTCTTCGGCCAGTTGCCTGGCGGCGGGCCAGGCCAGCCTCAACCCTTTGAGGGACTGGGTTCCGGTGTCATCATCGATGCCGCCAAGGGCTACGTTCTGACCAACAATCACGTGGTCAATGGTGCTGACAAAATCAACGTTCAGCTCGGCGACGGCAGTGAATATGATGCCAAACTCATTGGTCACGATGAGCAGACCGATATTGCCCTGATTCAGATTCAGGGCGCGAAAAACCTGACACAGATAAAAGTGGCCGATTCTGATCAACTCAAAGTCGGCGACTTTGCCGTTGCCATTGGTAATCCCTTTGGCCTGGGTCAGACGGCAACCTCAGGGATTATCTCAGCGCTGGGCCGCAGTGGCCTGAATCTCGAAGGGTTGGAAAACTTTATTCAGACCGACGCCGCCATTAACCGGGGTAACTCGGGTGGCGCACTGGTTAACCTGAACGGCGAGCTGATCGGCATTAATACCGCCATTCTGGCCTCCAGCGGCGGCAATATCGGCATTGGCTTTGCTATTCCCAGCGATATGGCAATGAACCTGGCACAGCAGCTGATTAAGTACGGCGAAGTGAAACGGGGTCAGTTGGGGATTAAAGGCACTGAGATGACCGCAGATATCGCCAAGGCGTTTAACGTGGACGCTCAGCGTGGCGCATTCGTCTCTGAAGTGCTGCCGCAGTCTGCTGCTCAAAAAGCCGGTATCAAGTCAGGCGATATCATCGTTTCGGTCAACGACAAACCGATCACCAGCTTCGCAGAACTGCGGGTGAAAATCGGCACAACGGCACCGGGCGAGAAAGTTAAGCTTGGCCTGTTGCGTGAAGGGAAACCGGTGAGCGTCGATGTCACCCTTGAACAAAGTGCCCAGACGACAGCCAGCGCACAGCTGCTTTCTCCGGCACTGCAAGGCGCAACGCTGAGCGACGGTCAGACCAAGACCGGCGATAAAGGCGTGAAAATTGATGCCATCGAAAAAGGGACGCCTGCCGAGCAGGTTGGTCTGCAAAAAGATGACGTTATCATTGGTGTCAACCGCACGCGGGTTCAGAACATTGCCGAAATGCGCAAGGTGCTGGAAGCCAAACCACCGGTGATGGCACTGAATGTGGTACGCGGTGAAGAAAGTATCTATCTGTTATTGAGATAAACCACGCATTACGGCGGACACAAGCGCGTGTGTGTCCGCCGCTCTCATGTTATTCTCCCCAGCGTTCTCCCCTGACGTGATTTAACACCATGTTTCTTAAACTCTTGCGTTCAGTGGTGTTGGGACTGATTGTTGCGGGCATCTTGCTCGTGGCGCTGCCCGCACTGCGTTTGGGCAGTGCTGCCCTGTATAGTCAAAATGACAGTAACGACGAAACGCCCTTTGGCTTCAATCAAGGGGTGAGGCGTGCCGTGCCTGCCGTTGTGAACGTTTACAACCGCAGCGCACATGGGAACAACAACCGCGGTATCACCACGCTGGGTTCGGGCGTGATTATGAATACCAAGGGCTACATCCTGACCAACAAGCACGTCATCAACAATGCCGATCAGATTATCGTCGCCCTGCAGGATGGCCGTTTTTTTGAAGCCACTCTGGTCGGTTCAGATGCCATGACCGATTTGGCCGTGTTGAAAATTACCGCCTCTAATCTGCCGGTTATCCCCATTAATCCCAAACGCGTCGCGCATATTGGCGATGTGGTGATGGCTATCGGCAACCCCTACAACCTGGGACAAACGGTTACCCAAGGCATTATCAGTGCGACAGGCCGTGTGGGGCTTAGCTCTTCAGGCCGCCAGAACTTCCTGCAAACCGATGCCTCCATCAATCAGGGGAATTCAGGCGGTGCGCTGATCAACTCACTGGGCGAACTCATGGGCATTAACACCCTGACGTTCGATAAAAGCAGCGATGGCGAAACGCCAGAGGGGATCGGTTTTGCTATTCCCACGCCGCTGGCGTCCAAAATCATGGATAAGCTGATCCGCGATGGTCGGGTGATACGCGGCTATATCGGGATCACCGCCCGAGAGGTGCCGCCGTTACACGGTCAGGGCAACAGTCTTGATCGGGTTCAGGGCATTATCGTCAGCGTGGTTACCCCCGGCGGGCCTGCTGAGAAAGCCGGTATTCAGGCAAATGATGTGCTGCTGAGCGTAGACGGTAAACCGGCTATATCGGCACAGGAAACCATGGACCAGGTTGCTGAAATTCGCCCCGGATCGGTAGTTGATGTCCAGGTGCTGCGCAATGACAAGAAGCTGACGCTACCGGTAACGATTCTGGAGTTTCCCGATAACAGTCAGTAGGTCAGGTAAGCCGGCGCCCGGCGCAATGCGGTGAAGGGCAATCCTGGCCCTCCAGATGTTCTGCCTGCGCGGCGCGGCTTTTCAGCTGCGCCGGTTTTCAGGGCTGGGGCGGCAAGACTTAGCAGCGGTCCACCGGAAACGCGATCACCTCAGACAGCGATTCTGCGTTCAGTGCCAGCATGATCAAACGATCCACACCCAGAGCGACGCCAGAACTGGCCGGCATACCGTGTTCCAGCGCGGCCAGCAGGTAGGTATCAATGGGATGTTGCGGCAGACCGCGCGCCGCACGCCGACGGTTATCCTGTTCAAAGCGCTGACGCTGTTCACGGCTGTCGGTGAGTTCACGGAAACCATTCGCCAGCTCAATACCTTTGTAGTAAACCTCAAAGCGTTCAGCCACCCGATGGTCTTCGGTGCTGATCTCCGCTAATGCCGCCTGGCTGGCCGGAAAGTGATAGATAAAGCACGGCTTGTCCTGGCCAATTTTGGGTTCAACGCCCAGCATAAACAGCAGCATCAGCAAGGTATCGCGATCGTCTTCCCGGCTCGCCAGCTCGCCCTCACCCAGTTTTTCCGCCGCTTCGCGCAGCTGCGCTTTGTCAGCGGAAAGCGGGTCCAGCTCAAGATGGCGAATAAAGGCCTGCTGATAAGAGAGCGACTCTGCGCTGTCACACTCCAGTACCTGCTGCAGCAGATCATCAACTTCATTCATCAACCGGTACATATCATAGTGGGGGCGATACCACTCCAGCATGGTGAACTCAGGGTTGTGATACCGGCCGGCCTCTTCATTGCGGAAACTGCGGCCCATTTGATAGATGGGGCCACTTCCGGCAGCCAGCAGGCGTTTCATGTGGTATTCCGGGCTGGTCATCAGCCAGAGGTCGCGGCCTTCGGACATGCCAGGCCCGACAAAGCGCGTCTGGAAGGGCACCAGATGGATGTCAGTGATTGTGGCCTGACTCATCGCTGGCGTGTCGACTTCCAGTACGCCACGATCGGCGAAGAAACGACGTACTTCAGCAATGATGGCTGCGCGTTTAATTAAATTGGCAATGGAAGCGCCAGGTTGCCAGCTTGCCGTTTCACTCATGGTGATGACTCCAGATACAAATAAGGGAGGGAAGTCTACTCGCAATGTGGGTGGCAAACAATCGTGGCGCAAACCTGTCCAGGAAACGGCGGGGGTTCTATAATTAACAGGCTAAATCACAAAGGAATCTTTTTATGTCTCCATGGAAAACATTGGTCGCCAGCGTAAGTGCATTTCTGTCTGTTGCCTGCTCAACTACCCCGCCGAAAAACGTTACCGTCATTGAAAACTTCGACAGCCAGCGTTACCTCGGTCAGTGGTACGAGATCGCCCGGCTGGATCATGGCTTTGAACGCGGCCTGGAACAGGTCACGGCAAATTACAGCCCGCGTGAGGATGGCGGTCTGAAAGTTGTTAATCGCGGCTATAACGTCAAAAAACAGCGTTGGCAGGAAAGCGTAGGCAAAGCTTACTTTACTGGCGACAAGCAGCGTGCGGCGCTGAAGGTCTCGTTCTTTGGTCCATTTTACGGTGGCTACAACGTGATAGCGCTGGATTCCGACTACCGATATGCGCTGGTATGCGGCCCTAACCGCCACTACCTGTGGATTCTTTCACGGACGCCGCAGTTGGATGACGGCGTGAAACAAAAGCTGGTGCAGCAGGCACGCCAGGCCGGTTTCCCGGTTGATGAGCTGATTTGGGTTAAGCAGGGATAAAAGAAAGCCGGTACGAAAAGGTTCGTACCGGTTTTTTCATTTACTGCGCACTGCGCTGAATCGCGTGGCCGCCCGCTTCAACGTCTTCGCCAACGCCGCGCGTGGTGTTGCAGCCAGAAAGCAGTGCAGAGAACATCATCACAGAGAAAATCGCAACAATACTTTTCTTTAACATATCCATATCCTTTTTGATTGCATTATAAGTACAGCTTTTAAAGCATAGACTGATTACGCAACGCCGCGAGCCTGAGCTGCGGAAAAAGGAAACGTGGATAAGTTATTTAGCCGCGCGAGAGATAGCGCCGCCCAAGTGAGAAACATCTTCGCCAAAACCGTGGAAGGTGTTACAGGCGCTTAGTCCAGAAGTGACAAGCAACGCCAACGCGATAAGTTTTGCCCGTTTTTTCATGGTGAACTCACTCAAGAAAAAGGCGCATCAGAGAATGCGCCTTTCATGTTTATTTTACGCGTGACACGTATTCGCCAGAGCGGGTGTCAACTTTCACCACCTCACCAATCTGCACGAACAATGGCACTTTAATGACTGCACCCGTTGACAGTGTCGCTGGCTTGCCGCCTGTACCTGCGGTATCACCTTTCAGGCCTGGGTCGGTTTCAATGACTTCTGCCTCAACAAAGTTTGGTGGCTGAACCGCAATCGGTTTATCGTTCCATAAGGTTACGATACACTCCGCGTTGTCCTGCAACCACTTCTGTACTTCGTCCAGCACTTTTGCTTCAACCTGATACTGCTCAAAGCTTTCAGGGTGCATGAAGTAGTAGAAATCACCGTCGTTGTAAGAATACTGCAGCGTCATATCCTTCACGTCTGCGCCTTCGGCAGAATCCGTTGATTTGAAGGTTTTTTCAACGCGTGAACCGGTCAGCAGACGACGCATTTTTACACGTGCAAACGCCTGACCTTTACCCGGCTTAACGAACTCGCTTGATTCGATGGCATAAGGTTCGCCTTCGAACATGATTTTAAGACCGGGACGGAAATCGTTGCTAAGATAAGTCGCCATAAAGGCCCTCTGTAGATATTAACTGGTAATAGCCAAAAAAATGGCACACATTGTAACCCTAAATTCCCCTTCCAGAGAAGATTGGTTGCAGCAACTTGCTGATGTTGTCACTGATCCTCATGAATTACTGCAACTTTTAGCGCTCGACCATCATCCGGATCTGGCTGCTGGCAGTGACGCACGCCGACTTTTTGCGCTGCGCGTGCCGCGCGCCTTTATCCAGCGGATGAAAAAAGGCGATGCACGGGACCCGCTCCTGCTACAGGTACTGACCAGCCGTCAGGAGTTTATCGACGCGCCAGGTTATAGCACCGATCCACTCGATGAACAAAATAGCGTGGTGCCGGGATTACTGCACAAATATAACAATCGTGCCTTGCTGTTGGTCAAAGGCGGCTGCGCCGTGAACTGCCGTTACTGCTTTCGCCGTCATTTTCCTTACCAGGATAATCAGGGCAACAAGCGTAACTGGCAGGCCGCGCTGGATTATATTGCCGCTCATCCGGAACTGGATGAGATTATCTTTTCCGGCGGCGATCCCTTAATGGCAAAAGATCATGAGCTGGCCTGGCTCATTGACGCGCTGGCCGCTATCCCGCATCTGAAACGGCTACGTATTCACAGCCGACTGCCGGTGGTGATCCCGGATCGCATCACGGCAACGCTGTGTCAGATGCTGGCTGAGACGCGGCTTCAGGTATTGATGGTAACCCATATCAACCACGCCCGTGAGATTGATGAGGCACTCTGCGATGCCATGCTGCGCCTGAAACGTGCTGGCGTTACGCTGCTTAATCAGAGCGTGCTGCTGCGCGGCGTGAATGATGAGGCGCAAACCCTGGCGGCGCTGAGCAATGCGCTGTTCAATGCCGGCATTCTGCCCTACTACCTGCATGTGCTGGACAAGGTGCAGGGCGCGGCGCATTTCTATGTTTCCGATGAGGAAGCCCGCGCGCTGATGCGCGGCCTGTTGCCCTTAGTCTCCGGTTATCTGGTGCCTAAGCTGGCACGAGAAATCGGCGGCGAGCCGAGCAAAACGCCGCTGGATTTACAGCTTCGTCAGGAATAAAAACGCAGTCGCCTGGGCGGTCAATCACCCATGCTCATGGCCGCCCGGACAGACCACGCGTCCGGCGCTCACAGGCCGTGAATACGGCGACAACACATCAGCCATAAAAAAACGACCGGCTCGCAGGCCGGTCGTCTCAAAAACTCTGCTTATTTCAGCGGACAATCAGTTAGGGCACTTATAAACCTGGCCAGTCATTTTGCTGTCGAGTGGCGCAAAGGCTGACAGCAGATTTTGTGTCGGGCTGGTCGCACCATAAATGACATTGCCGCCCATCTCTGCTGCACGGTTACGCAGGTCGTTAGCTGCACCACGCAGTGCGCTGGTTTCACCACCGGCTCCGCTTAACCAGTTACTTTGCGAGCCGGTCAGGCTACCCAGAAGCTGACATTGTTTGCCAGGTTGCTGGTCGGTAAAGGTGACGCGCTGACCAGCAGAAGTCAGGTCGGTAGAGCTGCTGCAGCCTGTAAGCAATAACGCACCAGCCGTAAGACCGAGCAAGAGGTTAATACGCATTATAATCCCCATTTATTATCATCAGTGTCGGATGGCAGCGTAGCAGAAAAACACGCATTTTTTCTGAACATTCATTGCCCTAATCCGTGCCAACGTCACCGTTGCGCCACTACTTATACCTTTTCCTCAGCAAAAGAAAAACCCCCGACCGTTTCCGATCGGGGGTTCTTATGACGCAAGCGTCAGGGCAATTACATCATGCCGCCCATACCGCCCATGCCACCCATACCGCCAGCGCCTGCACCTAAGTCTGGTGCATCGCCTTTCGGCAGGTCAGTGACCATACATTCGGTGGTGATCATCAGGCCAGCAACCGACGCCGCGTACTGCAGAGCAGAGCGAGTCACTTTGGTTGGGTCCAGAATACCGAAGTCGATCATGTTGCCGTATTCTTCAGTCTGCGCGTTATAACCGTAGTTACCGTCGCCTGCTTTCACGTTGTTTGCTACAACAGAAGGCTCTTCGCCGGCGTTAGATACGATTTGACGCAGTGGTGACTCCATTGCGCGCAGCGCAACTTTGATACCCACGTTCTGGTCTTCGTTCTGACCACGCAGCTCGGTCAGCAGGGCTGCAACGCGAACCAGCGCCACACCACCACCCGCAACCACACCTTCTTCTACCGCAGCACGGGTTGCGTGCAGGGCATCTTCAACGCGGGCTTTTTTCTCTTTCATTTCAACTTCAGTTGCTGCGCCCACTTTCAGTACGGCAACACCGCCTGCCAGTTTCGCGACGCGCTCCTGCAGTTTTTCTTTGTCGTAGTCAGACGTGGCTTCTTCGATCTGCTGACGAATCTGGGTTACGCGGCCCTGAATAGTAGCCTCTTCACCTACGCCATCAATGATGGTGGTGGTGTCTTTGTTGATCACCACACGCTTCGCCTGACCCAGATCTTCCAGGGCTGCTTTCTCCAGTTCCATACCGATCTCTTCAGAGATAACGGTACCACCGGTCAGGATAGCGATATCCTGCAGCATGGCTTTACGACGGTCGCCGAAGCCAGGCGCTTTAACCGCAGCCACTTTCACGATACCGCGCATGGTGTTAACCACCAGGGTCGCCAGCGCTTCGCCTTCGACGTCTTCCGCGATGATCAGCAGAGGTTTGCCGGCTTTCGCAACGGCTTCCAGCACTGGCAGCATTTCACGGATGTTAGAAATTTTCTTGTCAGCCAGCAGGATGAACGGTGATTCCAGCTCAATTGCGCCCGTCTCTGGCTTGTTGATGAAGTAAGGAGACAGGTAGCCGCGATCGAACTGCATACCTTCAACCACGTCCAGCTCGTCCTGCAGACCGGTGCCTTCTTCAACGGTGATAACGCCTTCTTTGCCCACTTTTTCCATTGCCTGAGCAATCAGTGTACCCACGGTTTCATCGGAGTTCGCAGAGATGGTACCAACCTGAGCAATGGCTTTAGAGTCTGAGCAAGGCACAGACAGTTTTTTCAGTTCTTCAACCGCAGCGATAACCGCCTGGTCGATACCGCGCTTCAGATCCATCGGGTTCATGCCCGCCGCAACGGCTTTCAGGCCTTCGGTGATGATGGACTGCGCCAGAACGGTTGCAGTGGTGGTACCGTCGCCCGCAGCGTCGTTCGCTTTAGAGGCCACTTCTTTCACCATCTGTGCGCCCATGTTTTCGAACTTGTCTTCCAGCTCGATTTCACGCGCAACAGAGACACCATCTTTAGTGATGGTCGGTGCACCAAAAGATTTATCCAGAACCACGTTACGGCCTTTCGGGCCCAGGGTAACTTTTACTGCATCTGCCAGTACGTTCACGCCACGCAACATTTTTACGCGTGCGTCATTACCGAATTTTACGTCTTTAGCTGCCATTTCAAATTTCCCTTAAATTCGTTTCGTTCAGTGAATTACGCGTAAAACTTACGCTTCAACAATCGCCAGAATGTCGCTTTCAGAGATGATCAGGACTTCTTCGTTGTCGATTTTTTCAGTTTTGGCACCGTAGCCTTCGCTGAAGATCACTACGTCACCAACTTGTACGTCCAGCGGCTTCACTTCGCCACTTTCAAGGATACGGCCTTTGCCCACAGCCAGAACTTCACCACGAGTGGATTTGCCTGCTGCAGAACCGGTCAGCACAATGCCACCCGCTGACTTAGCTTCAACTTCTTTACGCTTCACGATGACACGATCGTGTAATGGACGAATTTTCATTTGATAGCTCTCCTTTGAGAAGTCCAATCATTCATTTTTGGGTTGAATACCGGGCTGTGTGGCTTCCGGCCTCGTGACCAGAGAGATAGGGCCGCGACCTGACACTTTCAAGGGGGCAACCCACAAATTTTTTTAGTCTGATGGCACAACTGGCGACTTTTTAGACAAACCAGGCGAACTGGCTAAAAGACAAACAAAAAGCGCGACCTGAGGTCGCGCCTGAGAGGCAGAGATTAACGATCTTTAGGATCATCATGATGTTCAAGACGATCGCTGTCTTTGCGTTCGAACTCGCCGTCCATCGTGTAACCACTGTCCGGGCCTGCGCCGGGTCCACGCCAGACGCGCAGATGCGGCATCAATTTTAACGTCAGGTGTTTCTGCACCGGCGGCAGTAACAGCAGCAAGCCCAGCAGGTCGGTAAAGAAACCGGGCAGCAGCAGCAGGAAACCGGCAATGATCAGCGAAACGCTTTTCACCATTTCCTGCGCCGGGCTTTCGTTACGCGCCAGCTTCTCCTGCATCAGCATAAAGTTTTTCATGCCCTGGTTTTTAACCAAAGACACGCCAATGCATGAGGTGAAAACCACCAGCAGCATAGTGAGCAGCACGCCGAGGACGTGTGCAACCTGAATGAAAAGCGAGATCTCAATCCAGGCCAGTACGAAAAAGATCACTAACGGTAACCAGCGCACCGGATTCTCCTGTGAGTCAGGCTGCCCGGTTGATCGCCCGGCAGCGTGTAAATTCATGATGACAAGATACAGAGATGGTCATTAAGGCCGCCCATTTCAACCACATCAGGCAAATTTTTGCTTCAGGGTTAAATTTGTGAGCGATTTCACATATTGTTAACGTAACGATGCCAGTAAGGTGATCTCTGTTCGCGCTTTTGGGCTGGGTCAGAATAGGATCGTGCTCCCCCGCCTGAATACGGATAAAATAGCGGTTCTGGCGCTTCCCCACAAAACAAACACATCATCTGCGATGGTTAGCAGTGACAACAAGAAGGTTATCATGGCGAACAACATTCGTATCGAAGAAGACCTGTTAGGCATGCGCGAAGTTCCGGCGGATGCTTATTATGGCGTTCATACTTTGCGTGCGATTGAGAACTTTTACATCAGCAACAGCAAAATCAGCGATATTCCTGAGTTTGTTCGCGGCATGGTGATGGTGAAAAAAGCGGCGGCAATGGCTAACAAAGAGCTACAAACCCTGCCGCGGGATATCGCCAACATCATTATTCAGGCCTGCGATGAAGTGCTGGACAAAGGTCGCTGCATGGACCAGTTCCCGGTCGATGTGTATCAGGGCGGTGCGGGCACCTCGGTGAATATGAATACCAATGAGGTGCTGGCGAATATTGGCCTGGAGCTGATGGGGCATCAGAAAGGCGAATACCAGTACCTGAATCCAAACGATCACGTTAATAAATGTCAGTCTACCAATGATGCTTACCCGACCGGCTTTCGCATCGCGGTTTACAGCTCCCTGTTGAAATTGCTCGACGGCATCAGTCAGTTAGCCGAGGGCTTCCAGCGTAAAGCTGACGAATTCCAGACCATCTTAAAAATGGGCCGAACGCAGTTACAGGATGCCGTTCCTATGACGCTCGGCCAGGAATTCCACGCATTTAGCGTGCTGCTAAATGAAGAGACCAAGAGCATTTTGCGTACCGGCGAACTGCTTCTGGAGGTTAACCTGGGGGCGACCGCCATCGGTACACGCCTGAATACGCCAGATGGCTACCAACAGTTAGCCGTGCAGAAACTGGCCGAGGTCAGTAACCTGGCGGTGGTGCCAGCGGAAGATCTGATAGAGGCCACCTCCGACTGCGGTGCCTACGTTATGGTGCACTCGTCCCTGAAGCGCCTGGCGGTGAAACTCTCTAAAATCTGTAATGACCTGCGCCTGCTCTCTTCTGGCCCGCGCGCCGGACTCAATGAAATCAACCTCCCGGAGCTGCAGGCCGGTTCCTCTATCATGCCTGCCAAAGTGAATCCGGTCGTGCCTGAGGTGGTGAACCAGGTGTGCTTTAAGGTGATCGGCAACGATACAACGGTCACGATGGCCTCCGAAGCCGGCCAGCTGCAGCTTAACGTGATGGAGCCGGTGATTGGCCAGGCGCTGTTTGAATCGGTCAGCATCCTGACCAACGCCTGTTACAACCTGCTGGAAAAATGCATCAACGGCATCACGGCCAACAAAGCGGTCTGTGAAGCCTACGTGTTTAACTCCATTGGTATTGTCACCTACCTGAACCCGTACATTGGTCACCATAATGGCGACATCGTCGGCAAAATTTGCGCCGAAACCGGTAAAAGCGTGCGCGAGGTGGTTCTGGAGCGCGGCTTGCTTACCGAAAGCGAGCTGGACGATATTTTCTCCGTGCAGAACCTGATGTATCCGGTTTACAAAGCCAAACGTTATACCGATGAAAACGAACAATAAGGCTTAATTGCACTTACTGATGTAAAAGGCACATCGTAATCAAAACGATGTGCCTTTTTGTTTGTTAAAAGGATGAGTTTGCTCGTCGACTCATCACAATTTCGGGAGTGGCACATGTTCTTGATTGAGCTGTTTATCGTCTTGCTGGCGATTTGGCTGGGCGCGCGCCTTGGCGGTATCGGCATTGGGTTTGCCGGCGGCATGGGCGTGCTGATCCTGACGCTGGGTTTTGGTATGAAGCCGGGGGTTATCCCCTTTGATGTGATCGAAATTATCATGGCCGTCATCGCCGCGATTGCAGCCATGCAGGTGGCGGGCGGGATGGATTATCTGGTCAGCCTTGCCGAGCGGTTACTGCGCCGTCATCCCCGTTATGTCACTTTTCTTGCGCCACTGGTGACCTATATGATGACTCTGCTGGCTGGCACCGGTCACACTGCATTCTCCACCTTACCCGTCATTGCCGAAGTGGCGAAGGAACAAGGCGTCCGCCCTTCCCGGCCTTTATCAATTGCGGTTGTCGCCTCTCAGGTCGCGATTACCGCCTCCCCCATTTCCGCTGCAGTGGTGTTCTTTGCCACGCTGCTGGAACCGCGTGGGGTGAGCTATATCATGCTGCTGGCGATTGCCATTCCGGCCACCATGGTTGGGCTGTTTCTTGCCGCCCTGGTGACCAACTTCCTGGGTAAAGAGCTGAAAGATGATGAGGTCTATCAGGCGCGACTGGCTAAAGGCGAAGTGACGCTGCGCGGTGCCACGGTTTACCAGGCGAAGCCCGGGGCCAAAAAATCGGTCCTGCTCTTTCTGGTCGGTATTGCCGCCGTGGTGATTTACGCCACAGTCACCAGCGAAAGCGTCCACCTGATCGCTAACCCGCCGCTGCCGCGCAATGAGGCGATCGTCGTGTTTATGCTCACCATTGCTACGCTGATCAGTCTGACCTGCAAAATTGATACCGGTGCTATCCTCAGCGCCAGCACCTTCAAGTCCGGCATGAGTGCCTGTATCTGTGTGATGGGCGTGGCCTGGCTGGGCGATACCTTTGTGAAAGCCCATCTGACAGACATTCAAATGCTGGCGGGCGACACGCTAAAAACCTACCCATGGATGCTGGCGCTGGTGCTGTTCTTCTCTTCCATGCTGCTCTATTCGCAGGCGGCCACCGCAAAGGCCCTGCTGCCCGCCGCGTTAGCGCTTGGCGTGACACCGCTGACGGCTATCGCCTCTTTTGCCGCCGTTTCTGCGCTGTTTGTCTTACCCACCTATCCCACGCTGTTGGCCGCTGTCGAGATGGATGATACCGGTTCGACCCGAATCGGTAAGTTTGTGTTCAATCATGCCTTTATTATTCCGGGCGTGCTGGCTATCACCTTGTCCGTCATGTGTGGCTTTATCTTTGGTGGACTATTGCTGTAATCACAGCGGCGCGGTGAACGTGCTACTATCGGCGTTATTTCCAGGAGATTCCTCATGATGAACGCCGTAGTCATCCTCTGTACTGCCCCGGATCAGGCCTGTGCGCAACAGTTGGCAACCCAGGCGCTTCAGGCCAGGTTAGCCGCCTGCGTCACCCTCTTACCCGGAGCGACCTCCTGTTACATCTGGCAGGGCCAACTGGAGCAGACCAGCGAAGTTCAGATGTTACTCAAATGCGACACTGCGCATCAGCAGGCCCTGATCGACCTGCTCAAGCACGCGCATCCTTACGATGTACCAGAGCTGCTGGTACTGCCGGTTCAACATGGAGACAGTGAATACTTGTCATGGCTGCACGCATCTCTCGCTTAATCACCCTGGTTCTGGCGCTGTTTATCTGCCTGCAGGCGCAGGCTGACCTGTTTGCCCCAAATACCACCAGCCGCTTTCTGCCCGTTGATCAGGCTTTTGCCTTTGATTTCGATCAGCACGACTCGCAGCTTAATCTGCACTGGAAAGTCAAAGACGGCTATTACCTTTATCGCCAGCAAATCAAGGTCGTCCCCCATGATGCCCGCATTGCGCCCTTAGCCCTGCCCGCGGGCCAGCCGCATGAAGACGAATTTTTTGGCAAAAGCGAGATTTATCCCCAGGATCTGAGCGTGCCCGTCATGCTGCAGCAGGCGGCGCAAGGGGCGACCCTCAGCGTGACTTATCAAGGCTGTGCCGCCGCAGGCTTCTGTTATCCACCCGAAACCCGCAGCATTCCCCTTTCGCCGGTAGCTGCCACCGCCAGTGCGCCAGCCGTTAAGTCTGTAAGCACCAGTAGTCCTTTGCCCTTTTCACCCCTGTGGGCGCTTCTGATTGGTATCGGCGTTGCCTTTACGCCGTGCGTATTGCCGATGTATCCACTGATCTCTGGCATCATCCTTGGCGGTAAGCGTCACTATTCGCTGGGCAGGCTGTTTGCACTGGCCATGGTCTATGTGCAGGGGATGGCGCTCACTTATACCGTGCTGGGTGTGATCGTGGCGGCGGCTGGCCTGCGTTTTCAGGCGGCCTTACAGCATCCTTATGTGCTTATCAGCTTATCGGTGCTGTTTATTCTGTTAGCCCTGTCGATGTTTGGCCTTTTCTCGCTTCAGCTCCCCGCCAGCGTACAAACCCGCCTGACACTGTGGAGCAACCGTCAGCAGGGCGGCTCACTGCCGGGCGTTTTCCTGATGGGCGCGCTGGCAGGCTTAATCTGTTCGCCCTGCACCACCGCGCCACTCAGCGCCATTCTGCTGTATATCGCCCAGAGCGGTAATCTACTGGCCGGCGCTGGCACCCTGTGGCTGTATGCTGTCGGTATGGGATTACCGCTGATCGCCGTGACGCTGTTTGGTAATCGCTTCCTCCCCAAAAGCGGCCCCTGGATGCAGACCATCAAAGAAGGGTTTGGCTTTGTCATTCTCGCGCTGCCGATCTTCCTGTTGGAGCGGATACTCGGCGATCTGTGGGGCATGCGTTTGTGGAGCCTGCTGGGCGTGGCGTTCTTTGCGTGGGCATTTAGTGCCAGCTTACGCGCCAGCGGCGGTAAATGGCACGTGGTACAAATTATTATGCTGGCCGCCGCGCTGATCAGCGCCCGCCCGTTGCAGGACTGGGCTTTCGGCAGCGGCGCACCGCAGCAAAACATCGCACACCTTCCCTTTCAGTCTGTTCAAACCGTAGAACAGCTAGACCAGGCCCTGCAGCAAGCACAGGGGCGCATCACCATGGTGGATCTCTATGCGGACTGGTGCGTGGCCTGTAAAGAGTTTGAGAAATACACCTTTAGCGACAGCGCGGTTCGTGACAGTCTGAACAATGTGCAGCTGTTGCAGGCTAACGTCACGGCGAACACAACCACCGATAATGCGCTGTTGCAGCACCTGAACGTGCTAGGGTTACCCACGATTCTGTTCTTTGATGCGCAAGGAAAAGAGATTCCGGGATCGCGTATCACCGGCTTCCTGAAGGCAGATGATTTTCGTGCGCATTTGCAGAAATTGCGCGAGTAAACAAAACTGGAACCAGGACCCAGTCTGTTGATCAAAACAGGCCTGAATACCAGAGGAAAACGATTTGCAACGTGAACAGATACTCGACCATGCATTAAACGTACTTGAGCAAAATGGTCTGGCGGCCACGTCATCGCTGAAAATCCTGGCCGATGATATGCAGCTCAGCCTGACGCAGCTTGAGCAATTCTGGCCCGATCGTGACGCGCTGCTCTACGATGCATTGCAGTTTCACGCCCAGCAGATTGCACAGTGGCGTCATGACATTTTGCAGAATGACGCCCTGCGCCCGGACCAGAAGCTGATGGCTCGCTATGAAGGATTAAACGAGCAGGTCAGCAAGGGCCGCTTTCCAGGCTGCCTGTTTATCGCCGCCTGCAGTTTTTATCCTCAGCCTGACCAGCCCATCCATCAGCTGGCAGAAAAGCAGAAGCGCGCCTCATGGCAATTTACGCATAGCATCTTAACCTCGCTTGGCCTGGATAATCCCAGTATGGTTGCCGATCAGATGGAGCTGATCCTCGAAGGCTGCCTGAGCAAACTGCTGGTTAAACGTAATGTGCAGGACGTTGATGTGGCTAAACGCCTGGCGGAAGACGTATTGAGCATCGCTCTCTGCCGTAAAAACGGCGCGCTGGCCTGAGTTTTTGCGTCTTTGACTGAAATTCAGGCAATCAGTCACGTTTTACGTGGTTTTTTGATCAAAGCCGTTGACGGCCTGCGGCCTTTACGGTTTAATGCGCCCCGTTGCCCGAATAGCTCAGTCGGTAGAGCAGGGGATTGAAAATCCCCGTGTCCCTGGTTCGATTCCGGGTTCGGGCACCACAAATTTGAAACCCTCGCTTCGGCGGGGGTTTTTGCGTTTTGGGGCTTTTAAAGCTGCGCCTCAGTGGGTGAGTAAACTCGATTTAGGTGATGGTAAGGTTTTGATTTCCAGGTTTGGAGTGATTGTCGAGATTTCTACGAAAGGGTGCACGGAGCAGGCGAGCGGTGATAGCACTGATGAGCAATGCCCCGATCGCCAGGAGCAACAAGCAGGTTCGGGGTAGGTAAACTCGTACTAAATTCCAGAAATGCATTAATGGGGATCGCTGTAAGAGAGAACGACATAATGAGACATGCATTGTTAGGCATCGTAATGAAAGGAGGTCAACGGCACATGTACGGCTCTCACAGGTAACAGATCAGGGTGAGAATGACGCAACCGCGCACGCCTGGCAGCAGTAAAATCTTGATGAATTTCTGAAAATAAAAGCAGATTGTTTCTGGCGAAAAGCGCGTCGGCTGGGCGATGATTAACTACACAATGCACTTACAGGTGGAGCTGATGTCGCATGGACACGACCGAACAGCTGGGCGGGAAGTATTACTTTGATGGTATGAGTGTGGATAAAGAAGAGTTGCTGATGTGGCTTATTCTTGACGAGTTCACTAAAACCTTCAGCAACATCACGGATCTTCTCGCCGTGGCCTCAATGCTTGCCAGCCTGCCATTTATTCCTGTCTCAGGAAAACTGGATGCGAAGACGTCCACGACTGGTACCAGCCCTCTCTCAATATCAATGCGCAAACTAATCAGAAAACGATTTGCGAAAAAGCGCAGGACGCTGACTATCGGTAGCATGATTCGGGGGAGATGGGCCTACACGACGAGCGTTGGCGCTTACGTTGGTCGCTGGGTACCTTGGGTAGGTGCCGTTATTACTGCCCGTGACATCTACATCATTACGAATAACGTCATACATCGCTACCGACTGATAACGGGTGAAAAGGATTAAGCTCATGGAAACTTCAGTTCAGGTCAGAAACCTGCTTAAAAAATACTTCTGGGAAATGGCAGATGATGTCTCACTGAGTACAGGGAATCAGATGGTGCTGCCTGAAGAGGCCGCTGATTTTATTGAAGAGTACGCAGAGAAGTTTGGCGTCGACATGACCCATTTTGAGTTCAGGAAATACTTTCCTAACGAGGGCATACGCTTCCTGCCTAATGCCATACTGCCTAAATTCATGCGTACCGACCATCATGAACCTGCCGCTCTTACCGTCAGAATGCTGATTGAGTCGGCTGAAGCCGGACGCTGGCTTTTCCCCTAAACGATACGATGACCTATAAAGTTAAGTCTGGGATAAATGAATGACATTAATACTGCGAGAAGCAAGACATTCTGATGCTTCGCTCCTGAACGAGCTGGGTGTCAGAACATATACCCAACATTTTGAGCAGTGCTGGAACCGTGTTAAGGATCTGTTGCCTTGGCGAGTGAGTTTAAATTCTTGATAATCTTGTAATATGTACATGCAATAATTAACTTTAGCTCCATCTAATCGCTAATGGACAGAAAATGAGGTCGTCAGTTAAATGCTGATCACACGGGATTTTTTCAAAATTCAGCTTGAATTTGCTGCTTATGTAACTTCTGTCACAGACGTGTCGCTGGGTGCTGCAATCATGGATTATACAAATATTTATATCCGGCTGGGATTTGGACGGGATTTCGATACCAATAACCCGGAGTGGTTAGAATACGTTGGTGGCCTAAAAAGCACCCCAGTTAGTAATGCGATATATACCTATGAAGTCTGGAAGTCGAGAGCCGAAGTGCAGCCACCAGATGTAATAGCTATTTCGGGTTGTTTTTCATGCGGATATGAGTCCGGAAACACTGCAAGGATGCATTTCGAAAATCGAGAAGGTGAAAAAGAGTCACCATTGAGCTATAGCCAGCGGGAAATGAGATATACAGAATTGCGGGAACTGTTTCGGTTTGTACTGACATCCCATCCTGAAATTGAAAATGTTTGCGGGCTTTCATGGTTATACAATATAAGTGCATACCAGAGACTTTTTCCTCCGCAATATATAGCTTCTTCGAAGCCTGTTACCGGTAAGTACCGGAACATGCCCCTTTGGGGACAGTTTTTGCGTAGAAATGGGGAGATAAGAACTGACAAGGCTGATTTATTTTATGAAAAACTTAGTCGAAAACCTTCATTAAGTGAGATCTCAACGTGTTTTCCACTGCAGCCTCTGGTAGTCAAATCTCCTGTTAAGGTGTTTCAACATTATTTCGCTTTATACTAGTTCTCTTGTCTCGTGTTTAAAACCCGGATTCTGTAAACACGGTTTGCATATTACGCTTACAAATCCCCTTTTGAGCCATAAAAAAAAAGCCTGCAGCAGCGCAGAGAGCAGCAAAAACAGATTTGACCAGACTGCTGTTAGCCAGGCCTGATACAGCATGCAGGGTCCGTACTGCGCCGGTTTGATAAAGCGTTTGGCGTGGTGACAGACAAAACTCGATTCGTAACCCGCCCCGTAGCGACGCAGATCGCGCCTGACCAGCCCCTCAACCATGCCGGTGATAATCACCAGGCCGAATAGCGGCATACTGAGAAACAGGATCATCACGCGAATAAAGAAAATCAGCGTCACCCAGAGCGTGTGGCCTGCAGATACTCTCCCAAAGGTTAATAGGTTTGCGCCAAAACCGTTTACAGCAGGAATGAGGCCGCTTCCTTTTCGACTCGTTTCCCTGGAAGAGGCCAGCCAGTGACTGAATCCACTGTCTACAAACAGCCTGTGTCACGCGGCCTGTACCCAGCGGGTGAGGGTTTCCACCGGCGTGACCATCACCAGGCTTCGTGTATATCCCGATGCAAGGACATCTCAAGACCGGAGACGACAAACATGAAAAATCACAGGAATATAACGGGAAATAGCCATCTGAACATCACATAGACAGGGGAGATAAAACAACCATATAGATTTAAAAATTATCTGTCGCCAAACAGGATTGAATATCACCCTTCTTTCATATCGTTGAAAACAATAACCACCACAGAATTAATATTTACGAAGTCACCATGATGTATTGATTATGCAAATAAAAAGCATCAGGTGGTGCAAATATATATGCACCACCTCATTTAAAAATTACAAATACCAGGATGTTACTACTTTGTTTTTATTAAAGTTAATCTCAAGATTCGAACCATGATGGCTGGTATCGCCAGTCATTTTGCCGGATGCTCTTGTCATCGTATCGGAGGCGTTACTGGCAGAGGTGGCCATTCCAAGTGCGCCTGAAATCGCACTTGCGCCTGGAACATATCCCATGACACTGGATGCCGTACTCAGATTACCACCTTTATTGAAGCTCCAACTATAACCGCCACTCGATGAAGAAAATTGATTATCTGGCGTTCCATACAGAGCCTGCACCTCAGCCTCAGTAGTTTTATTAGGAATGATATGTGAGCTTACATAACTTCGGCTAAATTTATCTTCGCCCCCCATAGAACTACATCCTGCAAGCAACAACATCATTGTTACAGCAACTAAAATAGCTTTCATTCTGCTTCTCCATGAAGTTTATCCAAACTCGACTCTATTTATTAACATGGAGTTAAAAATATGTAAACAACATTTATTTACATAAAACTGACATAAACTTATCATCTTAGAAATTAATTTTAAGCATTAAAATAAATAAAACACATCGCAGTAAAGCCAGACAATCTCCATTTCTTGGTTTTTTATTTCTGAACTCATCGCAAAATCGATATTTAATTTCATTTAAATATCAGGCACTGTCGGCCGTCTTTTATTCTGTGATGACCACACGAACAGGCATGGCTACAGCGTTAGCTACGGGTATTTTCGCCCTGTAAACTGTGACTACGAATTCAGAAGTCCCACGCTTTTACTATGTAGAAGCTTTGTGTCGATAACAAAAGAGCGGTACGGCAATTAACGTGCGGCGATACAATGCAATTTACTATCATAAAATACAAATAGTTAAGATCATCAAAATGATATCGACTTCTGTTCTTTCCCTACAGATCACCTTTACGTTTGAGCCTAAATGGATGGCAACTAAGATGTCGCGGTTCTAAAATTTTCCACAATTTCGAAAAAGCGTCGGTAAGCAGGGAATTACGAGCAGGACTCAGCAGGTCACCCTTTATATACCGGGTATGGAATATTTGACGTTTAACCCGCTAAAAAGGGGCCCGGCTGGTGAGTTATGGTTACTCTGACATGAAGAACGCTTTGTGTAACGAGCATAATCAGCACGGGCTAACCGTAAGAGTGAAGCGCCCCTGTTTGGCGCAATGCGGGCCGCGACGTGGGGCGTGACTTTCAGGCATACCGGCATAACAACGACTGAAACTGCAGCGGGCAGCACGGGGACATAACGTGTTCGGGATTAAGGCTGCGGGGTTAAACGACATCAGGTATCCCTGCCCTCATCAGATACCTGTGGTTCCCGTCAAAACGTTAAGCGGAAATGTGAGTCAACGCTGCCAGGCTCAGTCTGTGAAAACCTCAGAAGAAGCGCAATCTGAAAAGCATATACAGCACCAGATAGGCCGCTCTGGCATTCACGTTCATCACATGATATTTCACTTTCTCGCTCCTGTTTAACAGCCCCAGGACATTCTCAGGATAACGCTTCTCTTTGATACGTTTGATGCTATTACGAACCTCATTAATATTCAGCGTGGTGTAGTACATTGCGGTCACGATTTGCATATCCAGCGTCAGCTTGCGTTTGGTTACTCCTGTAGAAAAACGGGTCATATCGCCGTTTTTATACTTCACCAGCAGCCTTTCATAGAGGTCGGTAAGGTAGCGTTTACGGTCCAGCAGCTCTTCATAAAGTACGCGTTTCTTTGAAAGCGAGTTCTCTACATCATCATAGTGATAGGAGGCACTGTCAAAAACAAACAGGTTATCGATATAGTAGAAATAGTTAAGATTAAACAGGAGATCTTCACTCATCGAAATGCCTTTCGTGAAGCGAATACCACAATCATCGATAATTTTTCTTCTGTAACACTTGTTATGAAGATAACCAATATTATCACTCAACTCGATTTCACCCAGAACGTCGGGAATACCCTGCTGATCAAAATAGCCGTAGGTCGACAGATCGCCCACGCGATCGCACTTGAGGTTCCCTACCATCAAATCAAGAGGTTGTGGAATGCCGGAGGAAAGATGCTGATGAAATATGGCAAGAAAATCATCGTCAACCCAGTCATCGGCATCAATAAAAATGACATAGTCGCCCGATGCCGCTTCCAGTCCGCTATTACGCGCGACGCTGACGCCTGCATTATTCTGTGTGATTACTTTAAAATTATTGTACTGTTTGAACTCATCAAGGATCGCAGCGCAGTTATCTTTACTGCCATCATTAACTGCAATAATTTCATAATTTTTAAATGTCTGAAGGAGAAGGCTCTGCAGGGTACGCATAATCGTCTTCTCGGCATTATAAACCGGTATTATTATACTGAATAAATATTTATCATTCATTTCAAAACCTCGTAACCAACATACATCATGGCATCATCAGGCAGAGGAAAATCGGCGTTATAAAGTCGCCTTCATTCCTTTTCACCCCGGAGAAAATGAGCTTTTTAATTATTTATAAATCCACGATCACAGTATAAAAGCGCTAAATTAAACTGACTGTAAACAGGTATAATTCCGGCAACGAAGATCAGTCATTATCCTTAATTAAATACTGTAGATAAAATAATGATTTAAATAATAAAGGCATGCGTCCGCCTCCCGCAGGTTTGCAGGATTATAAAAAATAATATTTATCTGAAGCCTATAGATAATCGACGGGGAAAGTAAATCTCAATGAATATATTTCAATATGATGAAAGGTATTATTTCTCAAAAATAATAATACCTTTCATAAAAACTTAACTTACCGGCCAGAAAACAGGGTGCGGTTAATCAGAAACCATAATTTCCCCGGCTGGATGAAGATTTTATGAATCTTCATCATTGGCTGACCGCGGAAAAAGTAATTAAGGACGGTAAAAGCCATAAACTCCGTGATCACCACGCTTATTGCCCCGCCAGTGATGCCGAACATGGGCACCAATGTCACCGTCGTTACCAGGCAAACCGCCAATACGCAGAACGTTTTTTTGATCAGATAACGGTAGCCGTTGTATTTGATGATAAAGCGATCCATCACGCTGCTTAACACACCAAACATGGCACCGATACTCAACAACACCATCGGGGCTATCGCTTCGGTGTAAGCGGCACCGTAGAAATGCTCAATAAACCAGGGCCCCACCAGTGCGATGCCAAGGATAACTCCTAAGGATACGGCAATGACCAGTAACTGCAGTTTCTGAGCGCGTATCACAGCCACCTCAGGATCGCGCTCGGCAAACAGGGCCGGATAGAAAGACGCCAACAGCGCATTGGGTAAAAATACCCAGGCAACCGACAGCGTCATCGCCACCGAAAAAATGCCCGCCTCTTTGAGGCCTAAAAACCATGAGACGCTGAGCTGGTTGAGTCGGGTATAGATGGTAATCGCAATCACCGACAGCACCAGTGACCGTCCGGCCTGAAGAATATAGCGGCTGTAACGCCGGATATGGCTCAGCTTAGGAAGCGGCGGCCGCACCTGAGATCGTCGGTGATACCAGCCAAACACGCAGATCTTAATCAGGAAAGGAATAAAGGTGGCCAGCACAATGGGAATCGCCAGCAACTCTGGAGCTAGCTGGTAATAAGAAATCCCATAGCGAATGCCTAAACTGATGAGCAGCCCGGTCAGGTTAGCGATCACGTTCAGCTTCGCATTTAAAACCGCCTCGTTATAAATGTTAATCAGATCGATAGCTGAAAACAGGCAAGCTAAGGCAGCAGCACAGATAAAGATAAAGGCCTGCGCATTCATCTCCTCGCGCATCACGATGATGCCTATCGCCGACAGCACACAGTAAATGGCAAAGACTAATATGACTGCAGGCACCATAAGCCGGATGCCCGAGCGGTGATTCTGGGCGATACGCTTCAGCAAAATCACATCGCAGCCCATCATGGCAACCGACTGGATAAACTGAAAGATCAGCATTGAAATCGCGATGACGCCAAAGGTGACAGGCCCCACGTATTTCGCCACGAAGGACGTGACGAACATCAGCCCAAAGACTGCAACCAGTTTCTCAATGATCATCCACAACGAGTTTTGCAGCTTCTGTTTCACGACCGGCCCCTCAACACATTCTGTGCGACGTGGCGCAACCCGGATACCAGCCGCGGCGACAGAAAGAAGAAGGTGAAATACAGGCTCCATGCATTTGGAATGATGCCGGCAGCGCAATAAGCACGATAGTTCTGACGATAGAGATCGATGTACTGTTTAACAAACGCAGCGCTGAACTCCTCACTGTGCAACGCCTTGTAGATATGCGAAGCGGTCACTTTGAGGAATAAAAAGTAGTAAAAGCGTTCCTGTGGCCGCAGCAGCAACATTTTTATCCCGGCAAAAGCACGTACATAGGTAAAGTGTTTTTCTTTAAGCTCGGAACGTGTGGCGGAATTTCTGGACTCGACATAGTGGTAAACCACACGGCGACTAAACACCACCTGCCCGGGGTTCGCGGCGGACAGATAGCCGATCACAAACAGCAGGTCTTCAAAGTTAAAGATATCTTCACGAAAGTGCAATTGCTGCTGTTGCACGATTTCCCGGCGGAAAAATTTGTCACAGATACCGTGCTTCGGCGTGTGATACAACAGTTCACTTATCGCCTTATCGGCAGACATACTGCGCTGAGAATCGGCTTCTGTTACCTCAGAAAGCGGCTTTCCGTCATGAGAAAAGGTACGTGATTCGCCTACAGCCAGAACCACATCATCCTTCATAAGCGTAAGCCAGGTATCAAGAACCGCAGGAGGCAGGAAGTCGTCAGCGTCAACGAAAGAAATAAATGTACCGCGTGCGGCGTCCAGTCCGCAGTTACGCGCCGAAGAAACACCGCCATTGGGCTTATTGATAATCAATACCCCAGGATAATTCTGGTATTTATTCATCAGCTCAAGTGAATTATCGCTGGACCCATCATTCACCAGAATCACCTGGCAGCGCTCAGCCTGAGGCTGCTTAAGAATACTCTCAACACAACGTTCAATAAATGCCGCACCGTTATAAACAGGCACAATAAATGACACTAAAGGGACTTGTTGATCGTTATTCATATAACCTCTGGTGTGACATATTTATTAAAGTGAAATACAAAAGAGAGTGCCAGTTAGTCCCAAAAATTTTTATTTGTACAAATTTTTCGCTACTCTAAATCAGTCGTATGTATGCACATCGTCAATTTTTGTATCAAAATGTTTACCCTGTTTTATCGCGAGTAAAAATTAAATAAAAACAATAAATTAACAGATAAACTAAGAGTATTCTGTAATTTACATCGCCGCTAAAATGGCCTTTAAAAATAAACAGAAAACAGGGGGGAATACTCTACTCAGATGCGGATCGCTTTCGCAATAAGCAGGCTCTGCAAACAGCGTTGAAACGCGAACGCCAGGCAGTATTTATCATCATCACAAGGCGGGAATGCCGCAGTGCAGGCCCATTAATAAGAATATCCTTATAATAAGGATTTCATGGCTGCAAAATACCTTTACCTAAAAACACGCAAAGTCTACTAAAAAGAAATATATAAACCAGAAGAAGCCATTGTGTTTAATTTACGTTTAAGTTTATTGCGTCGAAGTTTATGGATATCTTTCCGTGTTAACGATTCCTGATATTGATATAAGGAATACGCTTTTCTGCATAAGCCGCACAATGATGAAAGCATTTTTCTCGCCACGCGCATCTGGCTCAGTGCCCTGGGTGCCCAAAACCACGCCAGGGAACAATGCGGATTTTACCTCTGTGGTGAATACAGGCTGATTGCCGACACCACCTGGCTTTGCTGGCCGGTAAGCGCTCAGCGTGTTTTTAGTTCACAGCGATATTCGCCCGGCGTTTGCCCGCGCGCATCGCCTCGCGTCATCCTGTCAATAAGGTCAACCGCCAGCGATGCGGGTTCAAGGCATCCGGCGGTATCAAATATAAAGAATCTAGCGGCGATGCCGTTGCCCGGTGCAGGTGTGGCAGCCGCCACATCCCCGCGCCGTTGTCGTGCCAGTAAAAGGCACCGTCTTTACGCGCCCGCTAAACCGTCGCAGCAGAACAAACACCACGCTGTTCACCATCACCACGCTGATAAGACAAAGCGAACTCAACCCCGGATGATGGTGGAAACTGACGCTCTGATAAAACAGCGTGGCAACGGAATACGCCACGTTTAAGCCCCAGAAAAACGAAAAGAGCATCCAGTTTCTTCCTGCCTCGCGGGCAATCGCACCCATAACCGACACGCAAGGGACATAGAGCAGCACAAAGATGAGGTAGCTGTAAGCGGCAAAGCCATTGCCAAACTTCGCACTCATCACGCCCATCTGGCTGGCGCTGATCTCGCTGTCTCCTTTGCTGGCTTCAATGGGGTTTGCCAGCGCGGTGAGGCTAAATGCCGCTTTCAGGCTGTCGCCGGTTGCGGTCAGCGCATCACCCAGTTCGCCCAGCAGATCAAAGTGCTGCGGGTCGAAGTCACCGCTTTGCACATCTTCACCGACATAGAGACTGTTCAGGGTTCCGACCACCACTTCCTTTGCCATAATGCCGGTGACCAGCCCCACGGTAGCCTGCCAGTTGTCCGGGGTGACACCGATTGGCCGCAGCGCAGGCGTCACGATCTTGCTGGCAGAAGCCAACGCAGACGCGTTGATATTGTCCACCGTCGAGCCGTTAAACGAAAAGCTGCTCAGCAGCCCGATAACCATGCTGACCAGAATAATGACCCGCCCGGCCCGTATGATAAACATTTTCAGCCGCTGCCAGGTCTGGATCAGCAGGCTTTTCAGATGAGGCCGGTGGTAGACGGGCAGCTCCATAATAAACGGAGAAGCCTCGCCGCGTAGCAGCGTGTTTTTCAGGATGAGCCCGGTGACAATGGCAACAACAATGCCCAGTACATACAGGGAAAAGACCAGGCTGGCGCTGTAAGCCCCAAAGAACGTCGCCGCGAACACGGCGAAAATCGCCAGGCGAGCGCCGCAGGACATAAAGGGCGCAATCAGCACGGTGAGTAAGCGCTCACGGGGTGTATCCAGGGTGCGGGCGCCCATCACAGAGGGGACATTGCAGCCAAAGCCGACGATTAAGGGAACAAAGGATTTACCGGGTAAGCCCAGCGACTGCATCAGGCGATCGATAACAAACGCCGCACGCGCCATATAACCGGAGTCCTCCAGAAACGACAGGAACAGATACATCAGCCCTATCTGAGGCAGAATCGGCAGCACCGTATTGATGCCAGCACCGATTCCCTGCGCCAGAAACACGGTCAGCCAGTCGGGAAAATGAAAGGTATAGCCGAGCCATTGCGTTCCATGGATAAACAGCGCCACCGAGCCGCCGTCAAATATCGGTTGTAGTGCGGCACCGATATTAATCGACAGTACGAACATCAGGTACATCACGCCCAGGAAAACCGGCACACCTGACCATCGGTTGAGCACGATGTTGTCCAGCCTTTCGGTCAGTGCGCCGGGCATTGACTGCTGAATATTACTGACGGCGGCACAGAGGGCGCTGATAGCCTGATAACGGCAATCGGCGATGACCATTGCTGGATCACCACCGGCTTCCTGGGCAATCTCGGCCAAATGTGGCACGACTGCGGGACAAACCTGGCGGCTGTTGATATCGCCTTCCAGCAGCTGTAACGCCAGCCAGCGCTGTTTTTGCACATGGATATCATCAGGCATCATGGCGCGCAGACGTAAAATCGCTGCCTCAATAGCGGGCGGATAAACCACCGGCAGTGGCGCTATCGCTTTGTGCCAGCCATCAATGGCGGCTTTGAGATGAGCGAGTCCTTCGGCACGCGTGGACGTCAGCGTAACGACCGGGCAGCCCAGCCGGGCTGAGAGCGCGGCGACATCGATGTGGATATGTCTGCTGGCCGCAATATCCTGCATATTCAGCGCCACAATGCAGGGAACACCCAGCTCCAGCAGTTGAAACGTCAGGAAAAGATGGCTCTCCAGGTTCGAGCTGTCGACCACATTCACAATCAGGTCGGCACGATCGTCGAACAGGTAGCGACAGGCAATGCTCTCATCAATAGAGCCATCCGCCGACAGCGTGGTGAGCGAACGGGTGCCGGGCAGATCAACCAGCCGCACATCCGCCGTTGCCGTAAAAAACTGCCCTTCTTTACGTTCGACAGTGACGCCAGCCCAGTTCCCTACTCGCTGCCGCGCGCCGGTAAGCTGGTTAAACAAGGTGGTTTTGCCCGTATTGGGATTACCAATCAGGCCAAGGGTCAAGGTTTTCATCAGTCTATTTCTTCAAGCATCACGGCAGCCAGATCCCGCTGCCTTACCGCAAGGTTGACGCGGCGCGTACGGATTTGCACCGGATCGCCCAACGGCGCTACGCGAACCACCTCAATCAACGTGCCGGGCAGCATTCCCATGGTTAGCAGCTTTTGCCGCCAGGCGGGATGAATGGAATGTTGGTATCCCCCAATACGATAGGTCGTGCGTGGTTTTATTTGCATAGCCTTATTCGATCCAGTAACAACAGAACGCAAATTATACAAATGATAACTATTCTTGTTTCTTGATCTGGATGGGGAGAAACGCAAGGAAACGCAGAAAGGGTTGTAACGACTTACCGCAAGGCGAAAACCCCAGACCGGCGGCGGCCGGGATAAACAGCTGTCCGGGGTTTCGAACCGGCTGTCTGGCCTTTATGACTTAAATAAAATTAAACCTTGCTTAATAAGTTCAACCGCTATAGTGTAGCGACATCGGTTTGGAATACAGACCTTATGAAAGCAGTTTTAGTAAAGCAGTCCTCAGTTCAAGCGTCATTCCCAGATGCCCTTCTTCATGAGCCTCCTCCTAAGTGCCCAATAAGTAAAATCTGCAAAACAGGCCATCTTCGTCACCTTGTGTGGCTCAAAAATGAAAAGGACACCTCTATGTCGACTAAAATGACTGGTTTAGTAAAATGGTTTAACGCTGATAAAGGCTTCGGCTTTATTTCTCCTCAGGACGGAAGCAAAGATGTATTCGTACATTTCTCTGCTATCCAGAGCAGCGATTTTAAAACTTTAGATGAAGGCCAGAAAGTGGAGTTCTCAATCGAGAACGGCCCTAAAGGTCCTTCAGCTGGCAATGTTGTTGCACTGTAACAACTGACGCCCTCACGACCGCTTACGATAGCGATGATGGCAACAGCCTGAGCAGTTAAGTCGTTGTGAAAAAAACCCGCCTTGTGCGGGTTTTTTAATGCCTGTCATAAACTGCATTCGCCCTCGCGGCAGCCTTGCAGAATATTTTTCGCCCTCCACTGCGCCATAAAGTCTGACATCCGCTAACCTCTGCATCGCTTGCACGAATAACGCCAGTGAGAGAAAAGCGCCGACCATCACGTTTTCATTCTTATTATTTCAAAGCGTTATTATATTCACGTGAAAATACAGGCATCTGTTGTGCAAAATAACGACGCATGGGCACAACCCGTGGACCTTTTTATTATTGTCAGATCACAATAATGTATCTGATGGTACATTTTAGCCACGCTGCCTTTTATCATTGAGGCGATGTCCCCCAAGGGCTCGCGAACATCTTCTCTTTTCAGAAAAGCCGCTTTTATTTCTTAGTTACTGTCATAGATCACATTATTTACCGCGTCACTATTAAGCTAATCATTTTAATACCGATAAACCTGTATCACCTTTTACCGGGATTACTGCAATGCTTAAAAACCTTAAAATCACGACGGGTATTGTTGCCGTGTTATTTCTATTTAGTGCGCTATTGACCATTACGGGCTTTCTTTTCTATTCCTCTGTCAGCCAGGCTGGTCGCAATTTTTCGCACACGGAACAACTTACGCTGCAACAACAACAACTCAGCGACAGCGTGCAGACGCTGATCAAGACGCGCGTGACGATCAGTCGCGTGGCGATCCGCTTTCTTAAAAACCAGAAAGATCCCGCATCACTGGCGTCTATTGCCAAACTGCTGGAGGTGGCGAAGCAGTCCGCCGATAAAGCTGATGAGTATTTCCAGGCTTATAAGACTGCACCCGCATTACCGGGTCAGCATGCTGAGGTGACAAAAAATGTTGAGGCGGCTTACACCAAGATGCACGAGACAATGCTCGCCTCAGTAGACTTTCTGAAAAATAATAATTATCAGGGTTACGGGAATCTTGATGCGCAGGAAGCTCAGGATAATCTGGATAAGGCTTATCAGACATGGCGCAGTGCCAACTACCAGTTAATGAAGCAGATCGCCGCTGAAAACGATAGCAACTACAGCAATATGCTGTGGACGTTGCTGATTATCGCGATCATTGCCCTTGTCACCGTTGCCACTGTTTGGGGCGGTCTGAGAACCCTGCTGCTGAAACCGCTGAGCATGGCCACTGATTACATGCGTGCTATCTCTGCCGGTGACCTGACCCAGGAAATCGCCTGTGAGAGTCAAAATGAAACCGGCAGACTGCTTCGCCAGCTTGAAGAGATGCGCAGTGCGCTGGTTGTCACCATCCGCTCTGTGGATGATGCCACGCAGTCCATTTTTACCGGCGCGGCAGAAGTTTCTGCCGGCAGTACCGATCTCTCCTCGCGTACCGAACAACAGGCGGCAGCCCTTGAGGAAACCGCAGCCAGCATGGAGCAGCTCACCTCAACGGTAAAACTGAACGCGGAAAATGCTCAGCAGGCAACCACCATGGCGAAAGATGCCTCCGTAATGGCCTCGCAGGGTGGGCAAATCGTCGCGAAGGTGATTGCCAACATTGAACAGATAAGTGAAAGCTCAAAACAGATCGCCAGTATTATTGGCATTATTGACAGCATCGCCTTCCAGACCAATATCCTGGCGCTTAACGCCGCAGTGGAAGCCGCGCGTGCCGGCGAACAGGGACGAGGTTTTGCTGTGGTGGCCGGTGAAGTGCGTTCTCTGGCCGGTCGCAGCGCCAGTGCGGCCCAGGAAATACGCACGCTGATTGACCAGTCCACGCAGCGCGTAAACAGTGGTTCGACGCACGCCTCAGAAGCAGGCGATGTGATGGGCAGTATTGTGAATTCCGTTAACAGCGTTACGCAGCTCATGGCAGAGATTGCCTCCGCCTCGGCCGAGCAAACGCGCGGCATTGAGCAGGTGAGTAAAGCGGTGTCTGAAATGGATGGCGTCACGCAGCAAAACGCCGCGCTGGTTGAAGAGTCGGCCAGTGCCGCTGCCTCGCTAGAGGATCAGGCAACGCAGTTACGCCAGTCGGTAGCGGTGTTTAACACAGGCAGAACCCCGGCCGCAGGTCAGAATGTGCTGCGTAAGCCATCGCTGAAGAAGCCTTTAGCGGAGAGCACTAGCGCTGGCCTGTCAGCAGAAAACTGGCAGTCCTTCTGATTGCTTAACCGCAGAGCAAGGTTCCGCTCTGCGGTTAAGCCTCTCATAAGATGATGGAGATGACGCCGCTGCGTTATCGCCAGTGGATAGCCGCACGCGCGTCACTCGTGTTGAAGTGATTCGCGCAGCACATGAAGCGCCGCCCAACTGGCCTCTTTAATGCTGCCGTCTTTACCAAACAGCAGTGGCCCGGTCGCCAGCGCGTCCCCCGCCTTCGGTGTCGCAGCCGTGCGGTGCGGCGTGTCCCAAACGCCCCAGGTTAAAATAGCGGCAACGCCCGCCTCCAGAACCAGCGAAAGATAGCGTTTATACAGACCGGCAACCGCCATCGGTCGGCGCTCCATCGGCACGCTGCTGTCATCCACGTCCAGTTCGGTGATGTACACCTTCAGGCCAAGCGATTTCACGTCGCGAATAAATGCCGCCAGCCCCGGCCCAAAAGCGGGATGGGGACCGGCTTTGAGATGAGACTGGATGCCGAGCGCGCCAATCGGAATATGTCTGGACTGTAAGTCGCGCAGCATCGCCAGTACCGCCGCCCGTTTTCGCTGCCCATTGGCATCGTCGCTTTCAAGCCCGTAATCGTTGTAGCAGATTACCGCATGGGGATCGGCCTGATGCAGCGCCTCGCAGGCAATATCCATATAACGCGTACCAAGCCGCTGATACCAGAAACTGTTGCGCCATCCGCCGGGTTGTCCATCGGAGGGATTGATGATTTCGTTAGCCACGTCCCAACTTTGTATCTGCCCACGATAGCGGCCCGCAACGGTGGAAATATGCTGCCTCAGCACCTTTTCCAGTTCGGTCGGATCGGCAATATCCTGAACCCAGCCAGGAAGGGCGCGATGCCAGCAGAACGTGTGCCCGCGAAGCAATATCCCCTGCTCGCGGGCAAAGGCGGCGATAGCATCAGGGCCGGTGAAATCGTAGCGATCGCGCGCGGGATGGACGGCAATCCATTTTAGTGCGTTTTCCGGGACGATAATGCTCGCCTGACTCGCGACAAACTGCCGATAGCGCGCATCGGATTGCAGACTGTCGGGCCTGACGGCAAAGCCAAACAGCAGATGACGGCGGGCGGCAACGGTTTTTAAGGCGGGAAAAGGCGCAGAAGACGCCAAAACAGGTAGCGGCAGCGCGGCACCCAGCATGAGCGCGGCGCTGTTTTTTAGAAACCCACGTCGGTTTGACGACATGAAAGCAGTTTTACGCAGCACGACGACGCCTCCAGATGCCCAATGCATCACATTAAGGGCACGGTTGTCCTGCCCTCACTTTTTATAGCCTTAACCCACCTTGCCGTCTGCCGGGATTGTTTGCATTGAGGTTAAGATGCGTTTCAGACTGTAAAAAAGCCATGAGCCTGAGATCCCGTCTGATAACAATGCGGCCCACCCAACCGGTCGTCATCGCGTTACCTGTCTTCAGTTCCATCAAGAAAAAAGTGACAGGAATACACGTCATCATCTCTGCCTGAAACAGGCAAAAAAGGCGGTGTCATCAACTGCCTCACGCGCGCATTGCATTAGCCTGCCGCACAGGTTGATAACCAGAATTAAATAACGGGGATTTTCCTTTGCTAAGCTGAAAGGCATACCTGATTCGTTTAACCAAGGAGAATGCTATGACGCAGCTTAAAACCCGCCAGCTCGGCAACAGTGGTATTAACGTGCCGCTTCTGACTTTTGGCGGCAACGTCTTTGGCTGGACGGTTGACGAGAAAACCTCGTTTTCCCTGCTCGACGCGCTGGTAGAAAAAGGTCTGTTCTTTATCGATACCGCAGACGTGTATTCGCGCTGGGCGCCCGGCAATCAAGGCGGTGAGTCAGAAACCATTATCGGCAAGTGGCTGAAAAAAAGCGGTAAGCGCGACAAGATCGTCCTGGCAACCAAAGTCGGTATCGAAATGTCACCGGAGAAAAAGGGGCTGAAACCTGACTATATCCATCAGGCTGTGGAGGATTCACTGCGCCGCCTGCAAACGGATGTGATCGATCTGTACCAGGCACACCGTGACGACGACTCCACCCCACTGGCCGATACGCTTAATGCCTTCGATGCGCTGATTAAAGCCGGCAAAGTGCGGGCCATCGGTGCCTCCAATTACAGCGCAACGCGGTTACAGGAGGCGCTGGACATCAGCAAACAGCAGGGGCTGGCGCGCTATGAAACCCTGCAACCGGAATACAACCTTTATGATCGTGAAGGCTATGAAAGTGAGCTGGAGCAGGTCGCCCGCGACAATCATCTTGGCGTCATCAACTACTACGCCCTCGCCAGCGGCTTTCTGAGCGGTAAATACAAGAAACCGCAGGATGCCGCCAAGAGTCAGCGCGGTCAGGGAATTGTAGATAAATACCTGAATGAACGCGGCCTGCGCATCGTTGAGGCGTTAGAAGACGTGGCCGCCTCACATGATGCTTCAGCCACGCAGGTCGCTCTGGCCTGGCTGATTGCGCGTCCAGGCATTACGGCACCGATTGTCAGCGCCACCTCACTGCAACAGCTCGATGAACTGGTCAAGGCCACGGAACTGATGCTAAGTAAGCAAGAAATCGAAGAGCTTTCCCGCGCCAGCAAGGCCTGAGTCAAAGGGGATGCTACGGCATCCCTTTTTTTATGCTTCCTCGCATTAAATGCCTTTTCTGTTAAAAACATATTCGTTCAGAGAGACCTGTCACAATTGCGTTAATCGTTTATTGTTTTGAGGTTATATACGCACGGATTTGCAAAAACTGACATTTCACCAGCACTATCCTCTGCCCGGTCAATTACTGTCATTCACACAAGAATAACGATCATGAATACTCAAAAAGCAGTGCAGTTTATGCCTCGTCTGGCCGCGGGCAGCCTGATGTTTGCGATGCTGAGCGCCTCCGCGCTGGCCGCCGATGCCTTTAGCTATGATTCCCCCTATATGTTCGGTGACTGGAACGGCTCGCGGACACAACTGGAACAAGACGGCATCAAATTCGACGTTAACTACACCATGGAAAGCGCGGCGAATCTTGGCGGCGGAGCCGATACCAATACGTCGATGCGTTACAGCGATCAGTGGGCATTCGGTGCCAATTTCGATCTGCAAAAGCTCCTCGACTGGCAGGATACGCAGTTCCAGGTGACCATCACCGATCGTAATGGCCGTAACATCTCCGATCAGGTTGCCGATCGCCGCACCGGGATGCTCTCCTCCACGCAGGAAGTTTACGGCCGCGGTCAGACCTGGCGACTGACGCAGTTCTGGTTAAGCAAAGGCCTGTTCGATAACACAGTCAATGTTAAAGCCGGCCGGGTTACCGTCGGGGAAGACTTCGATAACTTTGACAGCAAGTTTCAGAACCTGGCATTCGGCAGCGGTCAGGCCGGTAACTGGCGCGGCGATCGCTGGTTTAACTGGCCGGTATCCCAGTGGGGCGGACGGGTAAAAGTTAACTTTACCCCTGAGGTATTTTTCCAGGTCGGTTTCTACAATCAGAACCGCGCTAACTACGATCGCGGCGACGGTTTCCGCCTTGATACCAACAACTCAGAAGGCAATCTGGTGCCGGTCGAACTGGGCTGGAAACCGACTTTCGGGCCAGAGAATCTGCCGGGTAATTATCGCATCGGCTACTACTATTCGTCCGCGAATGGCGATAACTACGGTAGCTGGCAAGATGGCGCTTACCAGAGCAAGGATCATGCTTATGGCGGCTATGTGCTGTTACAGCAGCAGCTTACTGCACAGGGTGGCGATGCCAGCCGCGGCCTGGGCGTCAGCGTTCAGGCGGTCATGAACGATCACAAAACCGCTAAAACCGATAACTACCAGTCCATTAGCTTCACCTGGAAAGGGCCGTTTGATGCGCGTCCGCGGGATGAAATAGGTGTCGGTGCGGCGCGCATTCATGTTAACAGCGCCTATTCCCGTGCGCTGCGTCAACAGAATGACGCCAGCGGTCAGACCGACTTCAACAGTCCCACCTACCTGCCGGTTCAGGAGGGTGCGGAGTACAACTATGAAATTTACTATAACGCCCAGTTGACCAAATGGTTGCAGCTGCGTCCCAACCTGCAATATGTGGTTGCGCCGGGCGCCGTCAGTGAGGTGAAAGATGCCTTTGTCGGCGGCATCAGCGCTAACGTGAACTTCTGATTTGCGCCTCATGCCTGTCGGCTCATTCACGTCAGCCGACAGGCATGTTTTACTGCATTCGGCGACAGGCGAGCCCTGCTATGAACCTCATGCATGCCGCGTTTGCTGAGATTCGCCCGTGCGGGCGTTTCGGCCTTCCCCACCACACCAGCCCGTAATAGCCGCAATTTTTTGCAAGTCACGCCCTGGCTGATGCGCTATAACTCGCCTCACATGCGTTCAGACCAGCAGGGAACAGATGAAAACGTTTATCAGCAAAACTTTCACCGCCGAAAAGGCCTGGGGTGCCGTCGACATTGCCAATTTTGAGGGCACCACCGTGCGGCTTCACTGGACGGATAAGCCTTATAAATGGCATATCAATGATGGTCAGGAAGTGTTTGCCGTCATGGATGGCTGCGTAGACATGCATTATCGGGAAGCGGGAGAAACAAAGAAAATCCGCTTAGAAACGGGCGATATTTTTTATGCCAGCACAGGAACCGAGCACGTAGCCCATCCGCAGGGTGAAGCAAGAGTGCTGGTGATTGAAAAAGAAGGGTCAGTATAATCTTCCTGAATTTTGCCCCGCGCGCCTGGCGGTGTGCAATCCGCCACAGCCGCCCGCCGCAGGGCCAGCAGAAAGAAGGTCGCCGCCATGAGCGCATTAATAACGCTTGAGAATCTGGGGCCGCGCATCTGTATTATGGGGCCGTCTAACAGCGGGAAATCAACGCTTGCGAGCGCGCTCGCACGTAAAACCGCCCTGCCTGCCATTCATCTTGATCAACTTTATCACCTGCCCCATACCGACTGGCAGCCAAGAGATGAGGCTGAGTTTTTGCATTTACATGATCAGGCCATCCATCAGGATTGCTGGGTGATGGACGGCAACTACACCAAATGTCTTAACGCAAGGCTGGCGCGGGCAACCGGCTACATTCTTCTTGATGTATCCACGCTCGTCAGTTTGCTGCGTTATTTCAGACGTTGCTACGCCAGTTCCCCCCGCCAGGGCGGGCTTGAGGGCGGGGTGGATAGCGTGAAAGGGGCAATGATAAAGCACATCGCGTTGATTACCCCCGCAAACCGCAGGCGCTACCAGACACTGTACTCGGGCCTCGATCTGCCAAAATGCTTTTTGCAGGGCCAAAAGGCCATTGATGATGCCTACAGACGCTGGAATTTGTCAGCCTGACCTGCGTATTCTTCTTGATATTCACTGCCACACCGAGCCATGGGTCCGGGGGAGGTGCGCAGCGTGACGCGCCCACCGCTTGCGTGCAGCAAGCCGGGGAGAGATTCGGTTAGTGATCGCGGCGTGCGGCCATGTCTATTCTGCTGCCGCTGCGCTTTTGCGACGCAACAGACAGGGAAACAGGGAAATAAAAATCATACTGGCAGAAGACAGCCATGTTCCGGCAATACACCAGATTTACGCCTACCACGTCTTACAGGGTACAGGCAGCTTTGAAATCGTTCCGCCCGACGAGGCAGAGATAGCCAGCCGACTGGAAAAACTTCGCGCCGCCGGGCTGCCCTGGTTCGTCGCGGTGAGTGAAGGACAGGTTTGTGGTTACTGCTATCTGGGCTTTTACCGGCCCCGTTATGCCTACCGGTTTACCCTTGAAGACTCTCTGTATATCGATCCGGCATTTCAGGGAAAAGGCATCGGTAAACGCCTGCTGGCCCATGCTATCGACTGGGCTGAAACGCGCGGTTTTCGCCAGATGGTGGGGAATGTGGGTGACAGCGCCAACGCAGCCTCCATCGCCCTGCACCGCGCCGCCGGTTTCAGCGTGATCGGTACGTTGACGTCAGTGGGGTTCAAGCACGGCCGCTGGCTGGATACGGTGCTGATGCAACGCGCGCTCGGTGCCGGGGACGGCTCGCTGCCCGAAAACGAAGCATAACGCCGTGGTGACAACCTGCGGCTGGCGACAGCCTGAAAAGGCCGTCCTCAGGCGGTGCAACCCAGCTCCTCTGAAATGGCCTGCGCCGTGGCAACCACCTTCGCCATCAGGTTTTTCGCACCAATCTGTTGCAGCTTCGCCGTCGGCAGCGAGACCGATACCGCATAAGGGACACGCTGCTGGATATCAAACACCGGCGCGGCAATACAGGTGACGCCCAGTTCATTTTCTTCACGATCCATCGCGGTGCGCTGCTGAAGAATATCGTTAAGTTCCCGCTGCATCTCAGGCAGCGTGGTAATGGTATTTTTCGTCAGTTGCTCAATGCTGTCCTGATGATTTTGCCAGTATTGCAGCAGGTACTCTTCGCTGCCCCAGGCCAGAAAGATTTTTCCCATGGCCGAACAGTAAAGCGGCATATGCTGACCGATATAGGCACGGGTACGCATCATGCCGGTCGTGGGTTCTAACTTGTTGATCAGGACTACGTGGTCATCTTCACGGCTGGAGAAGTTCACGGTTTCGCCCACGTCCAGATTCAGTTTTTCCAGATGTGGCCCGGCGACGTGAATAATATTGAGCGACGACAGCGCCTTCTGCCCGACCGAAATAAACTTGGTGGTTAAGCGATAGCTACCAGGCGAAGGTGCCTGCGTCACGTAACCACTGCTGTGCAATCCCTGTAGCAGGCGGTGTACGGTGCTTTTGTTCATTCCAGACAGTTCAGCAAGATGGGCCAGCGGGCAACCGTTGGGATAATTACTCAATAACTCAATTAACTGCAGGCCACGAAACAGGCTCTGTGTCCCTAATGGCTTATCGCCCTTCGTTTCCTTTGCTTTATCCACTTTCACCGCCATCCACCGATCCTCTCCGTTTCTCACTTCCTGAACGCGCTAACGCATGATGTTAACTCATGGTATAGCGGCTGGGAATCTTTCGCTTTTTTAGTGTGGCCGGACAGGTCTGTTCCGTCCTGGCAGAAGTGCGTTGTTCATCACAAATTCAAAACAATATTTTAACTTACTGTTTCTTATGAATAAATATCCGCCCTGCTTCTTTGCTTTTCCCCGGCGGCAGGAATACTATTTTTTGGAATAGTATTTCACATATTGAAATTAGCAACGAGCGGTCGCCGCTCTTGCTGCTGATACTCACCAGGCGTCACGGGAGGCAGGAATGCAACCTCATCCGGATAAACCGGTTCTTACACTCAGCCATATCACTAAACGCTTCGGCGGTAACGCTGCGGTTAACGATGTGAGCCTGGACGTTTTCCCCGGCGAAGTCGTGGCGCTATTGGGGGAAAACGGCGCAGGTAAATCCACGCTGATCAAAGTGCTGGCTGGCGTGTACACCAGTGATGAAGGGCAAATTACCTTTCAGGGCAACGTCACGGCATCCGCCGCCGCGTTAAAAACCGCCACCACCCAACCCATTGCGTTTATTCATCAGGACCTGGGACTGATTGAGTGGATGACCGTGGCCGAAAATATGGCGCTGGTCATGGGATTCAGCCGCCGTTTTGGTCTGGTTAACTGGCGGGCGGTGCGTGAGCGAGCGCGTTTGGCCCTGGAAGAAGTGGGCATTCAGCTGGACCCCGATGCCCGCGTCTTTGAACTGTCGCGCACCGAGAAATCGCTGCTGGCCATTGCCCGTGCCGTGGCGGTCAACGCCGAAGTGCTGGTGCTGGATGAGCCGACCGCCTCGCTGCCCGCCAATGACGTGCGTCATCTGTTTGGCGTAATCGAACGCCTGAAAAGCCGCAACGTCGGCATGATTTATGTGACACATCGCCTGGATGAGGTGATTGAGATTGCCGACCGTATTTGCGTGATGCGTGACGGTAAACGGGTGGCAGAGGGCGTAACGGCAGATTACCAGCTTCACGATCTGGTCGAAATGATTGTGGGCGAGGCGCTGGAAAGCAATCAGCGCCTTGCCCTGCCCGAAGCGCGTCCGCCTGTGCTGTCGCTGGACAAGCTGTGCATCGATGAAGTCGGCCCGGTCTCTTTCAGCCTGCAACCCGGCGAGATGCTGGCGCTGGCAGGCCTGCGCGGAGCCGGTCAGGAAGAGATTGGTCGGATGCTGTTTGGTCTGAAGCAGTCCACCAGCGGGGAGGTTATCTTCCGCGACCAACCCTGCCACCCGCGCTCCCCGCGTGAGGCGATGGCCGCAGGCATCTCGTTTGTGGCGGGCGATCGCACCGGCGAAAGCCTGGTGATGTCGATGAGCGTGCGCGAGAACCTGTTTATTAATCCTTGCGCCAGCGGTCATCGGCTGATGTCCCATTACGGTCGCCGCGCTGAGGTCGGAGCCAGTTGGTGGAAAGTCCAGCTGTTCGATGTGCGTCCCAAAGACGTGAACCTGGATATCAGCGCCCTGTCCGGCGGCAACCAACAGAAAGTGGTGATGGCACGCTGGATGCACCTGAATGCGCCGCTGCTGATTCTTGAAGATCCCACTGCCGGTGTGGACGTCGGCGCACGTGAAGAGATTTATCACCTGCTCAATAAAGCCCTCGCTGAAGGCGTGGCGGTGCTGGTGATTTCCAATGACCTTGAAGAAATTGCTCATATCTGCAACCGCGCTCTGGTGTTTAACCGGGGCCAGGTGGTCGGTGAACTGAGAAATGAACAGGTTACCTTTGCAGGTTTACTGGAGCTGGCCTCAGCCAGTTCTGCTGCCCCATTAGCTACCGTCTGAACAGGCAGTCAGGAGAAACGATATGTCTAAAACCTCGGTGAAATCTACCGCACTCGAACAACGGGTCAGCCTTGCCCAGCATGGCTTTGCGCCGTGGTCGATGCAGATCCTCACCCGCTACGGGTTACTGCTGTTGTGCGTGCTGTTAGCGTTAATGTTTTCAGTCCTGTCCCCCACTTTTGCCTCGATGTTAACCGTGCAGGCGATTCTGTCCAGTAAGGCAAAAATTGCACTGCTGGCGCTGGCGGCCACGTTGCCGATGATCGTTGGCAAAATCGACCTGAACGTCGGCTTTGGCATCGTACTGTGGCACATTCTGGCCATTACGCTGCAGGTGGAATACGGTTTTTCCTGGCAGATGGCGGTGCTGACGGTGCTGGTATTGTCAGCGCTGTATGGCCTGCTAAACGGTATTCTGGTGGCGCTGGCAGACATTGACAGCTTTGTCGCCACGCTCGGCTCCGGCACGGTGCTGTATGCCATTGCGCTGTGGCACTCCGGCGGACGACAAATTGTGGGCGACTTGCCGGACGCCTTCAGTGCCCTGCACAGCACGGAAATTGTTGGCATCCCGATTGGCGCATTTTATGTGCTGGGCCTGGCGCTGGTGTTATGGCTGGTCACCGAGCATACGCCGTTGGGCAGATGCATGTATGCCGTGGGCGGTAATCCCGTAGCGGCCCGACTCAACGGGATTGCCGTTAATAAATACGTAATTGGCTCCTTTATTGCCTCCAGCGTCATTACCGGCTTTAGCGGCGTGCTGATCGCCGCCGAACAGGGCGTCGGCCAGGCCAGCGTCGGCATGGATTACCTGCTGCCTGCCTTAGTGGGCGCCTTTCTGGGCAGCACCACCATTCGTCCGGGACGGGTTAACGTCTGGGGCACCGTGGTGGGGATTGCCATTCTGGCTATCGGTATCGCCGGTATCCAGCAATTTGGCGGGGCCTTCTGGGTTGAGCCTTTGTTTAACGGCGCCACGCTGCTGCTGTCGATTACGCTTGCCGGTTACGCCCAGCGTCGCCGTATGTTGAACCAAAAAGCCGTCGTGCGCAGTCAGGGCACGCCAGCGACCACACCTGACCCACAGCAAAAAACCATCACACCAGGGAACTCATTATGAAAAATCCGGTATTTGGTCTTTCTCTCGTTGCCATGCTGGTAGCTTCTCTGCCCGCACATGCAGACAGCTATCTGGAACAAGCCACCGCGGCCGTCGCCAAAGCCACGTCCAGCGCCACCACCTGGGACGGCCCCACCACAGGTCCTAAGCTCCAGGCGAATAAGAAACTGATTTTTATTGCCTCTGATATGAAAAACGGCGGCGTACAGGGCGTGCAACAGGGGCTGAGCGAGGCGGCGAAAGTCGCCGGATGGAAGCTGGATACGCTGGACGGCGCGGGATCGGTGAAAGATCAGCTCGCTGCCCTGAATCAGGCTATCGCCCAACGGCCTGACGGCATCATTATTGGCGGCTGGAACCCCAACGTCGCCAAAATGCCGCTCAAAAAAGCCGTGCAGCAAAAGATTGTGCTGATGGCGTGGCATGCGGAACCCGCCCCGGGGCCGATTAAGCAGTACGGCATTACGGATAATATTACCTCGGACTCAAACGAGGTGGCCCGCCTGGCGGCACAGTACGCCGTGGTGAAATCGGGCGGCAAAGCTCAGGTCATTATCTTTACCGACTCGCTGTATAAAATCGCGCTGGATAAGGCCAATGCGATGAAGCAGGAAATTGAAAAATGCAGCGAGTGTAAGGTCATCGACTTTATTGATACGCCACTGGCCGATACCTCTAATCGTATGCCGTCGCTGACCTTCAGCCTGTTACAGAAGTACGGCGACCGTTGGCAGTATTCGCTGGCGATCAACGATCTCTATTTCGACTTTATGGCACCGGCGCTGAAAACCGCAGGCAAAGGCGGTAAAAACGCGCCTTACAACATCTCCGCAGGTGATGGGTCCATCTCGGCCTTCCAGCGCATTCGCAATGGGGAAAGCCAGGTCGCCACCGTGGCTGAACCGTTAAAACTGCACGGCTGGCAGTTGCTGGATGAGTTTAACCGCGCGTTCGCCGGTCAACCGCCTTCGGGCTATGTGACGCCCGCGCACTTAATTACCCAGGAAAACATTAGCCGGGATGGCGGGCCGCAGAACAATTACGATCCCGAAAACGGTTATCAGGCGCATTACAAAACCATCTGGGGCGTGAAGTAACGGAGGCCAGCAGCATGCAGGTAGAAAAACTGTGTTCCCCTGCCATCTGGGCCGAAGGCCCGGTATGGCTGCCGCAGCTCGATGCGGTGGTGTTCAGCGATGTGAAAGGCAACCGCATGTACTGCTGGCAGCGCAACGGTGAGCTCAGCATCTGGCGTCATCATGCTAACTATGCCAACGGCAATGCCCGGGACAGTCAGGGACGCGTCGTCAGTTGCGAACATGGCCGCCGGGCTATCAGCCGGACCGAATCAGACGGCACGGTCAACGTGTTGATCGACAAAGTCGAGGGCAAACGCTTTAACTCGCCCAACGATCTGGCGATCCGTTCTGACGGCACCATCTGGTTTACCGATCCGCCTTACGGGATCGTTAACGATCACGAAGGCTATCTGGCCCCCAGCCAGGTCATCGGCTGCTATCTCTACTGTTTTGATCCCGTCAGCGGGCAGCTCAGTATTGCGGCCAGCGATCTGCAGCGCCCTAACGGGCTGGCATTCTCACCCGATGAAAGCCTGCTTTATGTGGCCGATATGTCGGTGGTGGACTTCCCGACGCTGGGACGCCATCAGCTCCGGGTTTACCAGGTTGAAGGACGGGAACTGTCGCCGGGGAAATTTTTTGCCGATGTCACGCCGGGCTTTCCCGACGGCTTTTGTGTCGATGCCAACGGGGACATTTACTGTAGCTGCGCGGACGGCGTGATTATTTTTGACGCTCAGGGGGCGCGTAAAGGCAAAATCCCGATCCCTGAGACGGTATCCAACTGCACGCTTGGTGGACCGGATAATCATGAACTTTATATCACAGCCAACACCTCGCTCTACCGGGTAACGTTGCGCTAAACCGGCTGCGCAGGCAGAACGGCAAGAAGGACCTGTCAGGTCAGCGCGTCTGTGGCTGACCGGCCCCTCTGTGGGCAAAATCTGGCAAATAAGCCTGAGATCACAAAAGCCAGCAATAAATATAACTACATGATTTTTAATGATTAATTTTTCAGTCATTTCTTTGACTGCCCTGTCTTTTCCCCATAGCATTTAGTTGAAATGACATTCCACATTATGAAACAAGCGGCAACGCTGGGAGTATCAGTCGTATGAGAATCAGCTATCAGCAGTTGTATGAGGAGTTTCTCCGCGTACTCACGAGTCGTAACGTGCCCCAGGATAAAGCCGAAGCCTGTGCGCATATGTTTACCGAAACCAGCCTCAACGGCGTGTATTCCCACGGCGTAAACCGCTTCCCACGTTTTATTCAGCAACTGGACGCGGGCCATATCGTTCCCGACGCCGAGCCGCAAAAAGTCCTGTCGCTGGGCGCGATCGAGCAATGGGATGCCCAGCGTGCCATCGGCAACATCACCGCGCACAGTATGATGGAACGCGCCATGGCCGTGGCATCCGACCACGGGATTGGGCTGGTGGCGCTGCGTAATGCCAATCACTGGATGCGCGGCGGCAGTTACGGCTGGCAGGCGGCGGAAAAGGGCTTTGTGGGCATTTGCTGGACGAACTCTATTGCCGTGATGCCGCCCTGGGGCGCGAAAAGCGGGGCGATCGGGACTAACCCGCTGATCATCGCCGTGCCGGGCGAGCCGATCACCATGGTGGATATGTCGATGTCGATGTTCTCCTACGGCATGCTGGAAGTGAACCGTCTGGCCGGTAAAAGCCTGCCGGTCGATGGCGGATTTGATGATGAAGGCAATTACACCCGCGATCCGGCCACCCTTGAGCAAAACCGCCGCATCTTACCTATGGGTTACTGGAAAGGCTCCGCGCTGTCGGTCGTGCTGGACATGCTGGCCACCCTGCTCTCCAACGGTGCCTCCGTCACCGAAGTGACACATGACAACGGCGATGAATTCGGCATCTCGCAGGTCTTTATCGCGATTGATGTCGACCGGCTCATTGATGGTGAAACCCGTCAGCACAAGCTCGACCGTATCCGGGCATCGATTATCAACGCTGAACGCGCCGACAGCGAGCAGGCCATTCGCCTGCCCGGCGATAAGTTTCCGCCGTTGCGGGCTGAAAACCAGCGTCTTGGTATTCCAGTGGACGATCGCATCTGGGCGCGTATTCAGGCGCTGTAAGGGGGAAACCATGATCACCGGACATATTGCGAATACCGACCCGCGTCACTATCCCCCGGCGATTGCCAAAGCGATCGCCTGTCTCGCCCGCCACGACCTGACCATTATGGCTGCGGGACGTTATCAGGACAGCGAAACGGGCTGGACCATGCAGGTACTGGATCTGCACACCGCCGCGCCTGAAGAGAACTACCCGGAAGCGCATCGCCTGCATATTGATGTGCAGTATCTGGTGGCAGGTGAAGAAGTCATCGGCGTCGCCACGCAGCCCGTGGATTTAACGGTGCATCAGCCTTACGACAGCGAGCGCGACATCATCTTTTACCAGCACGTGCCGGAAGAAACCCTGGTGCGCATGCTGCCAGGCACCTTCGCCGTGTTTTTCCCGCAGGATATTCACCGCCCAAATTGCGCGGTGGGCAAGCCCGGACCGATTCGCAAAGTGGTGGTCAAGATCCCCACCCGCGATCTGGTTTAGGCAAGGAGGAATGCCATGAGTCTGACATCGACCGCCGTTAATCGTGAGAAGATCCCCGCCCTGCGCTGGCTAAGGATCATTCCACCCATCCTGATCACCTGCATCATTTCTTATATGGATCGGGTCAATATTGCCTTTGCCATGCCGGGCGGCATGGACGCCGAACTGGGCATCAGCGCGTCGATGGCTGGACTGGCGGGCGGCATTTTCTTTATTGGTTATCTTTTTTTACAGGTGCCGGGCGGCAAGCTGGCCGTGTATGGCAATGGCAAACGCTTTATCGGCTGGTCACTGCTGGCCTGGGCGATCATCTCGATGCTGACCGGTATGGCAACCAGTCAGTATCAACTGCTGGCGCTGCGCTTCGCGTTAGGGATCGCCGAAGGCGGTATGTTGCCGGTGGTGCTGACGATGATCGGCAACTGGTTCCCGGATGCCGAGCGCGGTCGCGCCAATGCCATTGTGATCATGTTTGTGCCGATCGCCGGGATCATTACCGCCCCGCTCTCCGGCTGGATCATTACCGCCTGGGACTGGCGCATGCTGTTTTACGTGGAAGGCGCATTATCGCTGGTGGTCATGGCCCTGTGGCATTTTACCATCAGCAACCGGCCGCAGGAAGCGACGTGGATTTCTCCGGCTGAAAAGCAGTATCTGATCACCACCCTGCACAACGAGCAGCTGATGATCAAAGGGCAGAACGTGCGTAATGCCTCTCTGCTGCGGGTCATGCGCGAGCCCGTGATGTGGCGGCTGATTCTGGTCAATTTTTTCTATCAGACCGGCATTTACGGTTACACCCTGTGGTTGCCCACCATTCTGAAAGAGCTGACCCACGGCAACGTCGAACAGGTCGGTATGCTGGCCATCCTGCCCTATGTCGGGGCGATCTTCGGCATGTTTCTGTTCTCTGTTCTGTCGGATGCAACCGGCCGGCGCAAGCTGTTTGTCGCGCTGCCACTGGCCGGCTTTGCGCTGTGCATGGCGCTGTCGGTATTGCTTAAAGCACACATCTGGTGGTCCTACGCGGCGCTGGTGGGCTGTGGCGTCTTTATTCAGTCTGCGGCGGGCGTGTTCTGGAGTATTCCGCCGCGTCTGTTCAATGCCGAGGTCGCGGGCGGAGCGCGCGGCCTGATCAACGCGCTGGGCAACCTTGGCGGCTTCTGCGGGCCTTATATGGTCGGCATGCTGATTGCGTTCTACAGCAAAGATGCCGGGGTTTACAGCCTTGCCATTTCGCTGGCGCTGGCGGCGCTGCTGGCCATGACGCTGCCTGCCCGCTGTGATTCTGTGAAACGGGAGGCGGTATGAAACGCTGGCTGGGACTGGACTGTGGCGGCACCTTTATTAAAGCCGGGCTGTACGATATGCAGGGCCGCGAGCTGGCCGTTGCACGGCAAAACCTGCCGATACTGGTGCCAGAGCCGGGTTATGCTGAACGCGATATGACGCTGCTCTGGCAGCAAGCGGCAGCGGTGATTCGCGAGGTCCTGACCAGTAGCGGTCAGGATGCCGCCGACGTTGCTGGATTAGGCATCTCTGCTCAGGGTAAAGGGCTGTTTCTGCTGGATAAAGATCGCAATCCGCTGGGGAATGGCATCTTATCCTCCGATCGTCGCGCCCTGAGCCTCGTCCAGCAGTGGCAGCGCGAAGGCCTGCCGCAGCAGCTCTACCCGCTCACGCGACAGACGCTGTGGACCGGCCATCCGGTTTCACTCCTGCGCTGGCTAAAGCAGCATCAGCCGCAGCGCTATGCCGCGATTGGTAGCGTGCTGATGGCCCACGACTATCTGCGTTTCTGTCTGACCGGTGAGCTAGCCTGTGAAGAAACCAATATCTCGGAATCCAATCTGTACGACATGCAGGCCGCCGACTGGTCGCCGGCGTTGGCTGAGATGCTGGATATCAGCGAAATCGTTCCCGCGCTGCCTCCGATTATTGGGTCAACGCAGATTGCCGGCTATGTCACCTCGCAGGCTGCCGCCGCATGCGGTTTGCTGCCCGGTACGCCCGTGGTCGGCGGTCTGTTTGACGTGATGTCCACTGCCCTGTGTGCGGGGCTGAATGACGCAACGCGCCTGAACGCGGTGATGGGCACCTGGTCGGTAACCAGCGGCATTACCGACTGCATCCGTGATGAAACAGACTATCCCTACGTTTATGGCCGCTATGCCATTGAGGGCCAGTACCTGATCCATGAAGCCAGCCCGACCTCGGCGGCCAACCTGGAATGGTTCTGTGAACAGTGGGGCATCAGCGATTACGACCAGCTAAACCAGTGGGTTACCGCGCTGGAACCCGCCAGCAACGCGCTGCTGTTTCTGCCTTTTTTGTACGGCACCAACGCCGGGGCCGATCTGCACGGCAGCTTCTTTGGCCTGCAGGCGGGTCACACCCGCGCCCATCTGGTGCAGGCCATCTACGAAGGTGTGGTGTTTTCCCACCTGACGCATCTGAACCGCATTCTGCAACGCTTTCCTCAGGTTACCGCCCTGCGTCTGAGCGGCGGTCCCACGCGATCCGCCCCCTGGATGCAGATGTTTGCCGATGCCAGCGGCCTGACGGTAGAAGTGCCGCAGATCAGCGAAAGCGGCTGTCTGGGTGCGGCCCTGGTCGCGCTAACCGGGACGGGCGCTTACGCCTCGCTGCAACAGGCGCAGCAGGCCTTAGCGCCGGATATCGTGACCTGGCAGCCAGACAGCACAAGACATGCCCGTTATCAGCAGAAGTATCAGCGTTATCAGCATCTGATCCGCGTCCTGAGTGATGCACAAGGAGCCACCTTATGAGCCTGCCCTTACTCCAGCTGGCGCTGGATCATACCGAGCTGGAGGCGGCGCTGAGTACCGCACAACAGCTGCACCCACATGTGGATATCATTGAGGCTGGTACGCTGCTGTGCCTGAGCTGCGGGGTCGAAGCCGTGCGCCGTCTGCGCCAGCAGCACCCGGAGAAAACCCTGGTGGCTGACTATAAAGTGGCGGATGCCGGCGGCACGCTTGCAGACATGGCCTTTACGGCGGGCGCAAGCTGGATGACGGTCATCTGTGCCGCCCCGCTGGCGACCTTTGCCAGCGCGCTGGAGGTGGCACAGCAGCACCAGGGCGATATTCAGATTGAACTGTTTGGCAACTGGACGCTGGATGATGCGCGAAAATGGCGGCAACTGGGGCTAAAACAGGCCATTTATCACCGTGGCCGGGATGCGCAGGCCAGCGGTCAGCAGTGGAATCAGCACGACCTGGATACCATGAAAGCCTTATCCGATTTGGGTTTCGCCCTCTCCATCACCGGCGGGATTACGCCTCAGGATCTTTCACAATTTAAAGAGGTTGACGTTAAGGCGTTTATCGCCGGACGCGCCCTCAGCGATCCCGCCAGCGGCATCCAGCGCGCCGCAGAATTCCATCAGGCCATTGCCAGCATTTGGGGAACCGTATGAAACACCAGCATCCGTTAGGTATTTACGAGAAAGCCCTGCCCGCGAACCTCACCTGGCCTGAACGCCTGGCGCTGGCAAAAGCCTGTGGTTTTGATTTTGTGGAAATGTCGGTGGACGAAACCGACGCGCGGCTGGCGCGCCTGAACTGGAGCAAAGAGCAGCGGCTGTCGCTGGTGAATGCCACGATTGAAACCGGCGTCACCATTCCCTCCATGTGCCTGTCGGGACACCGCCGCTTTCCCTTTGGCAGTCACGATCCGGCGATCCGCCAGCGCGCGGACGATCTGATCGATCGGGCTATCCAGCTGGCAAAGGACGTCGGTATCCGCACGATTCAGCTGGCGGGTTACGACGTGTATTACGAACCCCACGATGAAAGCACCGTGGCGCGCTTTGCCGAAGGGCTGTCACGCGCGGTGCAGCGCGCCGCCGCGGCCCAGGTGATGCTGGCGGTTGAGATCATGGACACCGAGTTTATGAACGCCATCAGCAAGTGGAAAGTCTGGGAGCAGCAGCAGGCTTCACCGTGGTTTTCCGTGTATCCGGATGTGGGCAATCTCAGCGCCTGGGGCAACGATGTGACCGCCGAGCTGACCCTGGGCATTGACCGCATCGCCGCCATTCATTTGAAAGATACTCAACCCGTGACCGCAAGCTCACCAGGACAGTTTCGTGACGTGCCCTTTGGTCAAGGCTGCGTCGACTTTGTCGGCGTGTTCCGCACGCTCAAAGCACTGAATTATCGCGGCTCGTTCCTGATTGAAATGTGGACAGAAAAAGCCGAAGAACCGGTTGCCGAAATCGTCCAGGCCCGGCGCTGGATTGAACAGAAAATGCAGGAAGGAGGTTTAGTATGAGCATAGCCGCAATGAAAGAGCAGGTGCTGGCCGCCAACCTGGCGCTGCCGCGCCATCAACTGGTGACCTTTACCTGGGGCAACGTTAGCGCTGTCGATCGCGCCCAGGGCCTGGTAGCGATCAAGCCGTCCGGCGTGGACTATGACGGTATGACAGTGGACGACATCGTCGTGGTGGAACTGGAGAGCGGACGGGTGGTGGAGGGCAGCAAAAAGCCCTCATCGGATACCGCGACGCACCTGGCGCTCTACCGGGCCTTTGACGATATTGGTGGCATTGTGCACACCCATTCGCGCCACGCCACCATCTGGGCACAGGCCGGTCAGGATCTGCCCGCCTGGGGCACCACCCATGCTGACTATTTCTACGGCGCGATTCCCTGCACCCGACTGATGACGGAGGCCGAAATCGCCCACGATTACGAACACAATACCGGTGAAGTGATCATCGAAGCCTTCCGCACGCGTGGTATCAGTCCGGTCGCGATCCCCGCCGTGTTGGTTAACGCTCACGGGCCATTCGCCTGGGGGAAAGACGCCGACAACGCGGTACACAACGCGGTGGTGCTGGAAGAGATCGCCTATATGGGCATTTTCTCCCGCCAGCTGACGCCCGGTATCACGCACATGCAGCAGCCCCTGCTGGACAAGCACTTTCTCCGAAAGCATGGGGCGAATGCCTATTACGGTCAGTAATTCACGTTTTTTTATCACACTCAGCAGGAGCGGTTGACTATGAACAGGTTGTTTCATCTGACATCCCCTGCCGACCGGCATTATGGTCTGGCGCTGTGGGCGGGGTTTTGCGGCGGCAATGTCGCCAGTTTTGTAAAATGGGGAACCGAAAATCCCTTTCCACCCAGAACGCCTGACAGGGCGATTCCGCCTGCTGAGATGCTGCATGATATGGGGATCAACGTCAGCAGCCTGGTGTATCACTATTCCGATCACGTGGTGAACTGGGGCATTGCCGGTGTACACCACCTGTTCTCGATTTTCTTTGCTCTGCTCTACTGCGCACTCGCGGAGATCGTCCCGGCGATCACCCTGGGCCAGGGTGTCGCTTTCGCCATCGTCATCACGCTGGCGTTTCACGGCGTAATACTGCCGATGAACGGCTGGGCACCGGCGTTATGGCACCTGCCGCTCGCGGAAATCGCGTCGGAAACCCTCGGACATATTCTCTGGATGTGGACGATAGAGATATTCAGACGCGCCTTCTGTGAACAGGCCCGGCGACGCCAGCCCTTTTGAGCGCAAGACCGGGGCGCCAGACATAACCTTTAGTTAAGAACCCTCTGAAATCCCTGCGGCGCACATTTTATCCTGTGCGCCAAACTACTGCGATATCAGCCACATCTTCCGCAAAATAACCGAAACCCGCGTGAATTATTTTATCCCGTCTGGAAATGAGGGTTGATAATCGTTAAGTCGTTTTTACAATACGGCCTACGCTTAACCCTAATCGGCTCGCTTAGGCGATCGCCGTTATTGAGTAAACCGACAGGCCTGTAACGCTCATGAAAATCGTCTCAATCCAGTATCTGCGCGGTCTCGCTGCGTTACTCGTGGTGCTGGCACACAACTCATCGCTGTTAGAAGGCCACTGGACCCGACACATTCCCGGCGCGCTGGGCGTGGACGTGTTCTTTATTATCAGCGGCTTCATCATGACCTTTATTACCCACCAGTTTAACGAAGCCCCGACCTCGTTCATGGTGAAACGCTTTTTCCGCATCTGGCCGGTATTCTTCGTGGTCTGGCTGCTCTCGTTCGTGGTGGTTTATCACGATCGTTCACTTCAGGACATGTCCTGTGCGCTCTATTTCTGTCTGCAGGATTACAGCAGTCCCGGCCCGACCTTTGGGTTTAGCGCATTGGGTCCGCCCTGGACGCTGTCCTATGAAATCCTGTTTTACGCCGTGTTCACCGTCGCGATGTGCATCAACTACCGCTATCGTAGCTATTTGTGCGCGCTGATTTTTCTCGCCTCCAGCGTGGGTTTTCAGCTGTATTACAACGGCAGTTTTGCTTTTTCATCCCAGGTATCGCCCCATATGGCGGTGACGCACTGGTGGCAGGCGTGGATCAAACTCATCAGCAATACCATCTGCATGGAGTTTATCTTAGGCATGATGCTGGCGGAGTTAATCGTGAAGCAGAAGCTGCCTGAGCTGACGCCTCAGGGGCGCAGAATACTGCAGGTCGGGCTGGTGCTGGCATTCGCGACGGCGCTGATGATTGGGCCGCAGCCGTTTGGCCTGCACGGGGGTTTCTGGCTGGCCGCGGCGATCATGAGCATCACGGTGATGCTGGGTTACCGTAGCGAAAGGGGTCATAACCGTGCGCTGATCTTCTTTGGTGATATCTCTTATTCGCTCTATCTCATCCATTACCCGCTCATGATATTGCTGATGAACAGCCTGGCCGATAAAGCCTGGACGGATAATTTTATGATCTTTGTGTTGTCCATCAGCATCAGCGTGGCGCTGGCGTCAGTGATGTTTTTCTGGATTGAAAAGCCCGCCATTAAGGCAGGTAAGCACGTCGCACGCTGGTTATCGACGCCGCTGACGCTGCACAAAAGTTCATAGCCTGTGGCAAACAGTGGCCTTTTAACGGGCCACTGTTTTTTTCGCTATCAGAAGCTCTGCCAGTTGTCTTCCTGCGCACCGGCACCGGCTGCCGCAAGCTGTGGGCGCTTAAGCACGGGCGCAGCCGTCACGGCGACAGGTGGACGCTTATCCATCACAACCTGGGCAGAATGGATAGTAAAGGCAGCCACCAGCTGTTGCAGCGAAGTGGATTGTTCGGTTAACGAACGCGCGGCGGCAGAAGCCTGTTCCACCAGTGCGGCGTTTTGCTGGGTCACGCTGTCCATCTGGTTGACGGCTTCATGCACCTGACCAATGCCCTGCGACTGCTCCTGGGCCGCTACCGCAATTTCATCCACCAGATCGTTGACCTGGCGCACGGCATCGTTCATCCGATCCATATTCTGTCCGACTTCTTCAGCCTGCGCGGCACCGGTTGCTACGTAGCGCATCGATGACTCGATTAACGCTTTGATCTCACGGGCAGAAGAAGATGAACGCTGTGCCAGATTACGCACCTCACCGGCTACTACGGCAAAACCGCGCCCCTGCTCACCCGCCCGGGCCGCTTCAACCGCCGCATTCAGCGCCAGAATATTCGTCTGGAAGGCCACACCTTCAATCAATGCAATGATGTCGTTGATTTTCGCCGAGCTGCTTCTGATATCGGTCATGGTGCCCAGCATCGTTTTGACTTTGCCTGAGCTGTCCTCCGAGATTTCACGCGCGTTTTTGGATAGCTGGCTGGCGAGTCGGGTGTTTTCGGCGGTCTGGCGTACGGTTTCACTCAGTTCAGACATGCTGGCCGCCGTTTCCTCCAGCGACGCCGCCTGCTGTTCCGTGCGGGAAGAGAGATCGTCGTTACCGGCTGAAATCTGGGACGAGGCAGAACTGACCGAGTGGGACGCCTGCTCAACCGATGACAGCGACTGCGCCACATTGTTCACCAGGAGGTTGTAAGCCCTGGCGGTTAAGCCAATCTCGTCACCACGTGCATCGTCTGCGCGCAGCGTCAGATCAAGCCGCTCACTGGCGTGTTCCATGGTGGCGCGAATGGCGTTAAGCTGACGACGGATGCTGAAAATCGTCTTAACCGAAAACGCGCCGAGCAGCAGGATAATCGCTATCGATCCCCCTGACATGCCCCACAGGGTTTTCTGATACACCTTGCCGTTTTCCTTACTGTACACCTCACCGATAGCCACATTCAGCGCCAGCTGCTTCTGGTATCCCTTCAGCAGATCGCGTATTCCCTGTCCAACCCCGCTGTCGCTCTGAATAGCGCCGAGAGAAACGGCATCGTTTTGTGCACGGGAACCGGCTAAAAACGCCGGCAGTCTGGTTTCGATGATTTTAATCGTGCCAAAGGCCTGTTCAGTTAACGACTTATCTTCAGTACTGGAGATATCGTGTTCCAGGTAATACTGGTTAAGTTTCTTTAAGTCGTTGATCGTCGAGTCAATATCTTTTTCGAACTGTGCCTGCTTACGGGGATCGGTGGCACTCTGGTGGCGGTAGAGCATAACCGTCAGGGCGTTACTGCTGTCCACCAGCTTGTTCAGGTCGATAATCGACGGAATGGTATTTTGCTGAACATAGTCAAAGCGTGACTGAAAGCCGGTCACGACCAGGATAGCGACCACGGCTAAGGCAGCCAGTGAGGCAGCAAGCAACGAGAAGGTCAGAAACAGTCTCTGGGTAATGGTCATAGCTTTATTCACCTGATGTAGAGGAAACATTGTGTAGAGGATGTTTCTACTATCGGCATCTGACGATGAAATATTACACAATTCATTAGGTAGCTAACTTTATTGTGTCGCAACCTGTTGTGATAAAGGGGAAAGAATGTAAAAAACAGGCCCGGATGGTGCCGGGCACAGAAGCAGGAATCAGAACAGCACGGAGTAGTTCAGACCAAAGGTGCGACCGCGGCCTTTGTACTGGTACTGAGACGGTGAACCATAGGTAGGGCTGTAAAACAGCGGTGCGCGCTGTCCCCACACCGTGGTGTAGTCGCGATCCAGCAGGTTCTCAACGCTAAAGCTCAGCTTGCCGACGGGCAACTCATAGCTGCCAATCAAATCAACGGTGGTGTAGCCGTTAATGTTATAGCCCGCATCATCGCTCAGATTAAACGAGGTGGTGCTCTGGACTTTCAGGCTCCAGGGATCGGGCGACCAGCCAACATAGGCGGTTGCTTTCGACGGACTGGCGACTTTCACGTCATATTTTTGCCAGCTGCCATCCACTTTCGACTCGGTCTTCAGCACATTGAAGTTCGCACCGGTGCTCCAGTTGGTATCCGGGATAAAGTAATCCACGGCACCTTCAACACCATAAATCCGACGCTTATCGTCAACGACGCTGATGGTCAGATCCTGATTCTGCTGAACACTCTTGTCTGAGAGCGAATAATAGGCGCTGAGCTGCGTGCGCAGATTGTCACCGGTATAGCGCCAGCCCAGCTCCCACGAATCGACTTTGATGCCCTGCAATTTGCTGGCATCCACGTTGACGCTGTTGATCAGCGGAAGATTGCCGTTAACCGCCCGACCATAGGTGCCGCGTCCGTAATATTTACCCGGGTCCGGCAGTTCAACGCCTTGCGAGAAGTTAAACCAGGCCTGCTGCCGCTCCGTGATATGCATCAGGATACCGGCGTTATACAGGAAATTATCGTAATCGGTTGAGCCACCCGGGATCGCATCGGCTGAGCGGGCAGTGCCGTTGGCAATCGCCTGCTGCTGCGCATAACCGACAAAGTCATCCACCTTGTTTTCGGTGTACTGATAGCGCACGCCGCCACTCAGCGTGAAGGTATCATTAATGTCGTAGCTGGACTGCAGGAAGGTCGCCAGGTTGGTAATGTCATAACCCGGATAGCGACCGGTCGTGTAGATGCTCTGATTGTTCAGCCCGCCCGAGGCTGCCGACTGGCCCAAATCAAAGAACATCTGGTTAGCGTTGAAACGCTCATGATCGGCGTCCACACCGTAGGTCAACGCCAGCCCATCGACGGGCTTACTGGTTATCGCCAGCTTGCCACCATATTGATCGGTGTTCTGCTCTGAGGAGGAGAAACTGGTCACGCGTCCGCCAGAAACGGTTGGGAACGGATAAAACGTCAGTGACTCGTCCCGGTAATAAACCTGCCCCACCAGCTCCTGACCGAGGAAATCGGTATTGGAGTACTGCAGGCTGACAAGGTGGCGCTCGGTGCCGGGAATACGGTCCGAGTCCAGCCCTTTACTGGTGTAGGCGTTACCGTTACCGGTTACTGCCGAAAAGTTTCTGCCCAGATTCAGACCATAATCATCGTCACCCTGGCTCTTGTAGTATTGCGTTACCAGTTGCAGTTGCTGGTGGTCATCAATTTCCAGCGTCCCGGTGCCCATCACATCCAGACGGTCGGAATATTGCAGTCCCGTCTGGGTATTATCCAGCAGAACCGAATCGCCGTTGCCGTCATACCAGCCACCAAACTTCTGATAAGCGACAGACAGCCGTCCTGAGGCGCGGTCATTACCGCCAGAGATAGCGCCCGCCACGCGTTCGTCGTGATCTTTACTGCTGTTAAAGCCGGTTTTGGTGCCGGTTTCAAACTCAAACTGCGTGCCCGGCTGGCCTTTCTTGGTCACGATGTTGATCAGGCCACCGGTACTGCCACCGCCGTACAGGGAAGTCGACCCCGAGATCACCTCAATGTGATCGATGTTGAAGGGATCGATCGAATCCAGCTGGCGACTGTCTGTGCGTGAAGAGTTGAGGCGAACGCCGTCCACCAGCACCACAATCGCGCGGCCACGCATGTTCATGCCGTAGTTGGTTCGGCCCTGGCTACTGACGTCCAGACCCGGCACCAGCTGCGCCAGCGCATCTTTAAACTCTTTGCCGCCCTGGACTTGCTGCTCCAGTTCGGCCCCCTCAATTACCCAGGTGGTTTGGGCCATGTCAGCCACCGTACGGTGCGTACGACTGGCCGAAACGACCATTTCATTTTCGCTGGTTTGCTGTGCAACCGCCGGTGCCATCATGGCTAACAGCAGCGGATTGAGCAGCCAGATATTCTTGTTTTTAGCTTTCATCATCGTTCCTGCGTGCGAGGTTAAGACTTACCCCAAGGACTCGGTATAGTTTTTGGTGGAAGCAGCGCCATGCTGCGGTTTTTCCCGGCTGACGCTGCGCCACTGGATCAGAGCGGGCGGCGTGCTGAGATCGAACAAATCACGTCCCAGTGCGCGATTCAGAATACGGGCGGAGCGCCAGGCCATCAGGCTGAGCTGTGGTTCAGCAATACCGTGAGTCTGCATACTGGCGTTCACCGCAAAGATGTTATTGTCTTTTGGCCCGTTCCACTCAAGCGTGAAGTCCTCACGCACGCTGAACGTGCACTCGTCTTTCATGGTCAGGCGGCTCATCAGCGGAGAGAGCAGTTCCGGCAGCGCCGGGCGATAGCCGGTGGCAAAAATCACGACATCACAGTCGATCAGGTCGTAACCCTGGTCGAGCTGATGCTGTAACTGGAGCTGCCAGCCCTGATGATGGCTGTTGAGTTCAATCACCGAACGGCTCGGCAGCAAATGGGCATTGCGCGGCAGTCGCTGCACTTCAAAGCGGTGATACAGCTCGCGATAAATCGTCAGCAGAGACTCAGCCGTAATGCCATCCGAGGTCATCTTTTGTTCAGCCAGCATTTTCTGCCGGGCAGGCTCGTTCAGGCCGACAAAGCTGGAAACGTACTCTGGGGTGAAGTATTCGTTGGCGAAAGCGGCTTCATCCAGGGCATTGAAATTGTTGCGGCGTGATACCCAGCTGACCTCAGCCGGTTCGCCCCACTCGCCCCGGAAGGCGTTGAGGAACAGATCGGCACCGCTCTGACCGCCGCCGATTACCGCCACACGCTTGCCGCGCAGGTCGGGCTTGCGCAGGCTCATTTCGCTGGCATGGAAGCAGGTGGCGCTGATGCGGTTCACGCAGGGCGGCAGGTAGGGCTGCTTGCCAATGCCCAGGCAGATGTTGCGGGCATAGCTTTCGCCGCCGTTGCTGTGAATCACAAAACGTTTATTCGCGTCGTCAAAATCGATGCGTTCTACCGTCTGATTAAAGCGCAGATTATCCATGCCTTCGGCGGCCCAGCGCAGATAGTCGGAAAACTCATCCCTTGAAACGGTGCGCAATTCGGTGGTCATAAAGCGGTAAAACTTTTTACGCTTGACCAGGTAGTTCACAAAGCTGAATGGGCTGGTGGGCGCGACCGCCGACACCAGATCTTTTAAGAACGAGGTCTGCATATGGCAGTCCGGGACCAGCATGCCGGGGTGCCAGGCAAAATCGGGGCGACTGTCTAAAAACTGGCTGGTGAACCCTTGTGCCTCGTGAGCCAGCGCCGCGATACTCAGGTTGAACGGGCCAATGCCAACGCCAATAAAATCAACAGTGTTTGTCATGATTCAGTCCTTGGTGACCAGCCACAGCGGGTTTTGCAGATTTTCCAGGTAATTGGGCAACATACGGCTTCCGCCGTCCTGATCGGGCCAGGTGAGTTTTACCGGATTCAGCACTACACGAATGATTTGTGGCTTGAAGAGTGAGAAAAGCGCAAAACGCGCCGACAGTTGCGGATGGTCCTGCATATAGTCGCTCAACACTGCGGCAAGCAGTTGGTAAAAGCGTCGTTCTGGTACGCCAAGGCGCGCCATTAACGGCGAAATAAACCGCAGGACCGTGACAAAATGGCCGGTCTGCAAGTCATGAATCAAATAGTCAGCGCTCAGGCGTGCCGTCACATCGCGGACGTCCTGAGGCAGAGAATCCATCTCTGGAAAATCGTCCTTCACCAGCCGCATATCGCCCTGAAAATCTTTCAGCAACACGCGCTGAGGCACACCGTCCTTCATCGCCAGCGTAATATTTTGCCCGTGTGCGATCAGCGCTACGCCATAACGGCACAACAGGTGATAAAGCGGCACCACAGAGACGCGAAACATCTGGCGTAACCAGGCTTCTGCGCTCAGGCCAGAGCGGGCAATGTAAGCCCCGATGAGCGGCTGATGGTTCTCATCGCACTCCATCAGCGTTGCCATCAGGATTGGCGTTTCGTCCGGGTGCAGCCAGCGTGAGGGGTTTTCGCGCCAGATCACGCCCAGCATTTCCTGGTAGCGATACGGTGCTTCGGCCAACGCGCCGTAAGCCTGATGGGAAACATAACCGGCGGCAGGTTCACCCAGGATCACCGCCCCGCTTTGCTGCAGCGTCGTGTCCGTGGCAAAGACGTTTTGTAGCCAGCGGGATGCCAGCGGGCCTGCGGCGATGTATTTGCCCGGAATACCGCGATAGCAGGAGGTGTTGTAAATGGTGAGCGGCAGTTTAATATCCAGCCCGCCCTGACGACTGGCGTTGGTCAGCGTGCGCAGTGACTGCTGCGCCAGCCAGCGATCGCCAAATTCTCCCAGCGAGACCATCTTGCCTGTCGCCAGATCCGCCACAAAATCGAGGGCAATTTTTTGCTGCCACTGCCAGGGATGAACCGGTAACGGCAGCCAGCTGTCGTCCAGCCCCTGGTCCTGCCAGGCCTGAGTGAAACGCGCATATTCACCGCTGTCCATCGCGGCATGTAGCAACTGCTGGAGATCCAGCGCGCTGTCGCAGCGCCAGACCATATGGTCACGCTTCACCGCCAGCCAGTGCAGGCGGAAGGTATTCAGGTATTCGGGTGCATAGCGCTCCAGCGCCTCTTGTCCCCATCCCCGACGGCCTTTATTGAAGGCAAACTTAGGATGACCGCTTAGCAGGCACTGCAGGCGGTCGGCATCCATATCAATGAGCGCGTTCGCATCCAGGCCCTGACGTGCCTGCATAAGCTGAAGATCGCCGCGCAATGTGGCATAGAGATCCTGCATATGTTCCGCCACCGTTGCATCGCTCATCGACAGCACCGGCTTCAGCTGATACAGCAGCGTCTGAGCCAGTATCGGCTCCTCCGCACAGCGCAGGCTCTGCGCATCGATCCACAACCAGCCCCAGATGCCCCGTTCGGCGGTGAAGTGCCACTCGGCTCCCGGCAGGCTGATGCAGTAACGGTTCTCGCCCTGAGGCTGCGCCTGAAAGACCTGCTCGTACTCCAGCTCAGCCAGCATTTTCGCGACCAGTTGACGGTTAACGGCGTCCCATGCGTGCAGATTCATCACAGGCCCACCTCGCCGAAGAAACGCGCGCGCTGGGTCATGACCAGCCGGGAGCGCTTGTGCGGAAAATCAAACTCTTTCACGGTGCTGTAGCCCGCCGGTGCCAGATGGCGGAACAGGCGCTGATTATCGGCACGGGGTTCCAGCACCAGGCGCTGGGTTTGTGGGTTGTCCAGCAGCAGATAGTGACTGATGCCGCGCAGCCAACTCTGCACAAAGTGCGGGCCGCGCCACTGCGGCTCACCCACCAGCAGATGCAAACCGCGATCGTACGGCTGCCAGCTGTAGTGCCGTCCGATGCGGTCTTCTGCCGCCCAGTAGATTTCAAAGTAGCTAAAAGGCTCATCATCAAAGCAGCCAATCAGCGGAAAGGCATAACTGCTGGTCAGCTGGCGTTCAAGGTAGGCGGTCTGCACCGCCAGCGATCCGCTCAGCTCCCAGAAGTAATCTACGCGCGGATCGTTCATCCAGCGGGTGAACGCCTCTGCGTCCCGGGCAGGATCGGCTACGCGAAAACTCAGCGTACGGCGCACGCGCGGATCGTAACGGCGATAAACTTCGCCGTTGGGGCGCGGCGGGCGCTGGGGAAAATAGATCTCACGCTCGGCATCAAACACCATCTCCCCGGAGGCCTGCTGACGCGGGGCAGACAGCCACAGCGGCAGTTGCCAGAACATATCGCGATGCACGATATCGCTCTTTAGTGCGTCAAACAGCGCCAGCGCCTGTGGCTCTTCGCGCCATTCTGCGTAGGGCAGCACCACGGCGGAAAGCTGCGGGGCCGCGATAAACATCTGGTCCAGCGCGTCACGCAGCCAGCCTTCGGCAAGCGGACCGGAAAAATGCAGCACCGCACTGTTGTCCTGTCCCCAGCCGAGATTCAGCGTGTTGCCTGACTTTTCGCAGCGCAGGCCGTGGCCACTATGAACAATCTTTGCCTGAGACATTTAGCGCTCCTGAGACAGCAGTGGGTTGATGAAGTCAAAGTAGATCACCGAGGGATCGACGATGGTGTTTTCATTGTGATCGTGCAGGTAGCAGAAGAAATTGCCTTTGACGTTCCAGTGCGGGCTTGTCAGCACGTAGTCAAGACAGTCCGTGTGCGTCACCTCGTTTCGTAGCGCGCTTAACGCGTCACGTACCCGTGCCATCAGATGGGCTTCGCTGTCCATACCTGCCGCACCCAGTGCGGCCGTCACGGCAAAGGTGGAGTTCACTAACAGGTAGTAGGGGAAATAGCGCAGCAGCTGTTCGCGGCTAAAGACGTTTTCCGCCTGCACTTCGCCAATCACGTCCAGCCAGCCTGCGGCATGTGGCATAAAGGCGCTGCCCTGGCAGTCGCGATAGATCAGGCCAACCGGCAGATCCTGCGCCATCTCCACCAGGATATTTTGCTGATGGGCTAACAGCACCAGACCGTAATCAGCTTCCGCAGTGAACAGCGGTTTCAGCACCTGCTGACAGTAGGCGTCGACCCAGGCATGGGCGGCCTGTTTTTCGCTGATGTTCAGACGCTGGCTCAGGCGTTTCACCGCCGCAGACAGCAGTGAGTCGCCGCCGTCCGGCGCGGACTGCGTCAGGGAAACCAGCACGTTGGTCTGGCTCTGCGGCCTGTCGACAATCAGGTTTTCACGCAGCGCGAACAGGCTATCTTCCATGATCCTGCCCTGCGCATCGCGCAGTCCGGCCCAACCATCTTCCTGCATGACACGAAACGTCGGGAAACGCGCCTGCATGTCCTGCCAGCGTTCGGTCTGCGCCAGACGCGCCAGCCGCATGCCGCGTTTGACCTCTTTCACCGACAGGGTGCGGACGGAGTTAGTCAGCCGCACGCTCAGGGAAAACTTGATCATGTCCCGGCTGGTCGCACAGTACAGCGAACGCGATGACGTGGTGGGCAGCCAGGGCGCACCGGCTTCCCCCAGGTCAGTCACCAGGCCTTTCTCCACCAGTTGCTGACACCAGGTCTGCTGGAGCAGATAGTCCGCCTGCCAGGGATGGAGCGGGAACAGCCACTGCCGATCGGTCAGCGCATGCAGTAACTGCGGCGCGTTTTCAGCCGCGAAGCGCGTCAGGCGCTGCTGTAAAGTCAGCTGCAGACTGTCGCCCGCCAGGTGGTCTTTATCCACCGCGAACCAGCGTAACGGGAAATGTGGCGCAAAATCAGGCAGGTAGCGTTCGGCCTGCGGTTGCGTAAAGGGTTCGTGTGACTTGGGTGCCGGATGGAAGGCGTGCCCGACCAGCAGTGCCTGCTCGGCCTCGGCAAAGTTCAGGGCTTGCTCACGTAGGCCGTTCCAGTCATGACGGGCAGCGATTGCCTCACCGGTATGGGCGTGACTTTCCATAACACGCTGGTAAAACGCCTCACAGCCAGCGGCGGGCAGCTGTTGCTGGTTTTGCAGCTTATCGACAATCAGTCTGGCAACGGTCGCGAACGCCACTGGCTGGCTGTCGCGATGCGTGACCAGTCGGGCCGGGAAAGCAAAACGGTGGTGCTGCGTGGGAGAAAAGTAAGCCACCTTAAAGTGTAGGGCCTTCTCATCGTCCAACGGAATCACTAATTCTGCGGGTTCACCCTGGCTGAGTTGCCAGTCCTTGGTTTCACGGATCAGGGAATTCAGGAAGCACTGTGCTGCCACATCCCAGGCTCCCTCGTGTGTTGATTGAATCATTATCAAACAATTTCCAGGCGTTATGATAATGCGAATTCTGCCGATAACAGTTCTCATTATCAACGACAATTGTTAGAATTGGCGGAATAAATTTTACAAATACATACAACAAAGATACGGGTTAGCAACATCGTGACATCTCTTGAACTGACCGCGACGCCGCAAAAAGCCTTATCTAACTGGCCCTTAGCGATAAGCGCCGGATTGCTGGGCATCGGCCAGAATGGTTTGCTGGTGGCTATCCCGATGCTGGTTGCGCAGACCAGTCTGAGCCTGTCGGTCTGGGCAGGACTGTTAACGCTTGGCTCAATGCTGTTTTTGCCCTCTTCGCCATGGTGGGGAAAACAGATCGCGCGCGTGGGAAGTAAACCGGTCGTGCTGTGGTCGCTGGCCGGTTATGGCGCCAGTTTTTTACTGCTGGGCATCGGCTGTACGCTTCTTTCCACGCAGTCCATTAGCCCCTCGATTGGATTAGGCATACTAATTATTGCCCGGGTCATTTATGGCCTGATGGTGTCGGCAATGGTGCCGGCGTGCCAGGTATGGGCGCTGCACCGGGCCGGTGAAGGTAAGCGCATGACGGCCCTGGCCACCATCAGTTCCGGCCTGAGCTGTGGCAGGCTGTTTGGCCCGCTGTGTGCCGCCGGAATGTTAGTGATTCATCCCCTTGCACCTTTGGTACTGTTAGTGGTTGCGCCGTTGCTGGCGCTGATGATGTTACTGCCTTTGCGCGGTAACGCGCCGCAACCGGCCGTGGCGCGTAACAATGCCCGGCTACGCATCGAGTGTCTGCCCTATCTGCTGTGCGCTCTGCTGCTGGCGGCAACGGTGAGCCTGATGCAGTTGGGCCTGTCCCCGGCGCTGGCAAGACAGTTTGTTGGTGATACCGGCGCGATTAGCCATCAGGTAGCCTGGCTTCTGAGCGTGGCGGCGATCGCCTCACTCGGCGCACAGTTCACGGTATTACGCCCTCAGTTACTGACGCCGCTTGCGCTGTTGCTGAGCGCAGGGCTGTTGATGTCTCTGGGGCTGGGGATGATGCTGAGCACGCCGCTCTGGCTGTTTTATACCGGCTGCGCCTTGCTTTCGTTTGGTGCTGCACTGGGCACGCCAGCCTATCAGCTGCTGTTAAATGACAAGCTGGCAGACGGCGCGGGGGCAGGCTGGATAGCCACCAGCCATACCTTAGGCTACGGATTATGCGCGCTGCTGGTGCCACTGGTGTCGCAGTCGCATGGCGAAACGGCGCTGATCGGTGCCGCCTTCGCTGCTGCCCTGCTGTTTATGGCGATGTCAGCGTTGATCTGGCGCGCACGCCGCCGCTCCACCTTATCGGCTTATTAACTAAAAGGAACGACGATGGCTGAAGTCCATAGCTACCGCCTGTTTGACGTAAAACTGGCACGCAAGCGTCATCTTTCTCCCTCTATGCTGAGCCTGGTGTTTAACGGCCCCGACATCGCACAGATGAAATCTGATGCGCCTGACCAGCGAATTAAAATTTTGCTGCCTGCCGAAGATGGCAGCATGCCCACGCTCCCTGACAACGGTGAGTGGTATCAGACCATTCTGTCGCTGCCAAAAGAGCAGCGTCCCCTGTTGCGCACCTATACGCTGCGCCATCTCGATCCTGACCAGCAGGAACTCACCATCGAGTTTGTCAGCCACGGAACCGAAGGCCCGGCATCAGCCTGGGCGATCAACGCCCAGCCGGGTGACAGCCTGGTGATCGTTGCGCCTAATGCGGCCTATGCATCTGACAGCGGCGGATATGAATGGACGCCGCCGGACGCGCTGCGCAACGCGTTACTGATTGCCGATGAAACCGCGTTACCCGCGGCGAAAGGCATCCTGGAAAAACTGTCCCGGCAGAAAAATCCGCCGCGAGTGCAGGCGTTTTTTGAAGTCCCGGATGCGGAGGATTGCGTCGGTTTACAGGCTTATGCATTTGCCGACATCACCTGGTTGCCGCGCAAACCCGCTTTTGCCTCACACGGCGAATGCCTGGTCGAGGCGATAAAATCCCGGGTTAAGGTGCCTGATGGCGGTCATCAGCAGGACGTACAGGAAGAGGCAGAAGGCGAATTACTGTGGGATCGCGCTCAGGCCCGCAACAGCGAGTTTTACGGCTGGGTCGCCGCCGAGTCGACCGTGGTGAAGTTATTACGCCGTCACCTGATTGGTGAACGCGGCGTCGATCGTGAAGCGATCAACTTTATGGCTTACTGGGCCAAAAAACGGGCCCAGTAAACGCCCTGTCGAGAGTGGCGCGTTGGGGGATTTCTGGACGCTGTTTATGCGCAGCGGTGGTGTTCAGGCTGGCCCACAAACCCAGCCATTTCGACCGCTGTCACAGTTTGCTGTGTCGCCGTCAGACCGGCACGGGCCATAATCTGGCCACGCTCGTTAACGCAGACCCGTTTAGCTGGCCGGTCAGGTCAGGGTAGCCTTTTTCAGCAGATCGAGCAGAGTGACGATTTGTGGGTCCAGCCTCAGGATGTCTTTCTTAATCAGTAAATGCAGCGTGGTGGCGCGACGGACGCCATGCTGTAAGGGCAATATTTTTAGTGTTCCCTGCGCCAGTTCCTGCTCGATGCGCTCATGCGGAATCCAGCCATAGCCCACCTGATGCATCACCGCCTCTACCGCCGCCTCGATAGTCGAAAACGACCAGTAGTCGCCATTACTGCTCTCATCCTGCACGGTGAAATGTTCCCGGTCGGCGATACGAATCAACGGATACAGCGCCAGCTGTTCTTCGTCGAGCGTCACCCTGCGATGGTGCAACGGATGGTCACGGTGAGCCACGGCAACGAAATCCACGTTCATTAACCACTCACCCCGCCCGGCCATATCCTGGCGCTGGGTCACCACCATCACGTCGGCCTCGGCGTAGTCGGTGTCGGTTTCCAGCACTTCGGTAAGGTTGATCTGGGTGTGAGGATGGCATTGCTGAAACGCCTTAAGGACGGAAAACAGGCGACGACGCGGAAAGATGCTGTCGACCACCAGTTCCAGCTTTGTCCTGACGCCGCTGCGTATTGAGCCTGCAAACGCCTCCAGCGAATGGAAGGCTTTAAGTAACGGCCGCACCTGCGCCAGCAGCAATTCCCCTGCGGGCGTCAGCACGGCCTTGCGTCCTTCGGTATGCAAAAGCGTAATGCCAATGCGCTGCTGCAACATGGCAAGGTTATAGCTCACGGAGGACTGGCTGCGATTGGTGAGCATCGCGGCCCTGGCAAAGCTGCCCTCGCGCACCACCTTGTCCAGCAAACTCCACTGCTCCAGCGTCGTCTTGTGCATAACACATCCAATTTCTGAATCAATTTCATCGTAAATTAGCGTTTTTAATTCATAAAGTGAATGGTTAAGCTGGGTTCAACCAAAGAGGAGAACAAATTATGAGCAGCTTTGACAAACACAATCTTGACGGCTTTATCGGTAAACATCTGGTTTATACCTATGACAACGGCTGGAACTACGAGCTGTATATTAAAAATGAAGACACCATCGATTACCGCATTCACAGCGGCATGGTGGGCAACCGCTGGGTCAAAAATCAGCATGTTTACGTTGTCAGAGTCGGTGAAGATATCTATAAAGTCTCCTGGACTGAGCCGACCGGCACCAACGTCAGCCTGATTGCTAACCTGGGCGATAAACTGTTCCACGGCACCATCTTCTTCCCGCGCTGGGTCATCAACAATCCTGAGCGTACCGTGTGTTTCCAGAACGACCACCTGGAAGAAATGGCGAAGTACCGCGATGCCGGCCCAACCTATCCAATAGAAGTGATTGATGAGTTTGCCACCATCACCTTTGTGCGTGATGCGGGAAAAAATAACGAAGACGTGATTGCCTGTGCCGCAAGTGAATTACCCGCAAATTTCCCTGAAAATCTGAAAAATTAATCTGAACAAAGGGGCAATGCCCCTTTTCCTGTTGGAAAGACGCATACAGCAATCCCCCGGTTATTACCGCGATAATACAACAAGCGTTTCTGTTTTTATTTAACGCGAATCGCCGACGACATATTTGCTTTCAATCGTCAAATTCATCTGTCCCTGTTGATGTTTTATCCTGTGCCATCGACGTCTTTTTCCGTTGCGGTAAATACCGCCGAGGCACAGAATGAAGATAATTTTGCACGTCCCCGATAAAAACCGTATTGACAATGCTTTTGCTAATGCAGGCAACCTGCTTAAAGAAGCGGGTTTTAACGGCGACATTGCCATTGTCTTTAATGGCGACGCGGTTAGCGATGTTATTGGCAGGATTATTTCTGACGCCCTTAAGCAGGCACCGACCGTCACATTATTACTCTGTCAGAATAGCCTTAATGCGCAACATATTGACGTCAGCACGCTGCCAGTAACCTTTCACGTGGTTCCGGCAGCGATTACCTATATTATCGACCAGCAGTCGCAGGGCGCATTATACATTCGCCCTTGATCGGCTTGCTCTACAGCGGCTTACTTTTAGCAAACCACTCAATTCCGCGCAACATGCCAGCCCAATAGAAACGCGGCAAAAACCAGGCTTTTAACCACCATGCGGCGCGACTGGGTCGGGCTGAATGGAGCGGAAAAGTCGGAAGCAGGCGGTTGCCATAGCCAAACTCCGCCAGCACGACTTTCCCTTTCTCCACGGTGAGCGGGCAGGAGCCGTAGCCATCGTAACGCGTTTCAGGCACACCTCCGTCAATGACCTGTCTCAGGTTTTCCGCCACCACCACGATCTGTTTACGGGCGGCGGCGGCCGTCTTGGCATTCGGTGTTGAACAGCAATCGCCCAAAGCAAAAATATCTGGCCAGCGGCTGTGCTGCAGCGTCTCTTTATCGACATCACACCAGCCAGCAGCATCCGCCAGACCGCTTTCGGCGATAAACTCAGGCGCGGCCTGAGGCGGGACAACATGGAGCATATCGAACGGTAGGGTAACGTCACGCGTGCTGCCGTCAGCATCGGTGACGGTAAATATCGCCTGCTTATTCATACCATCGACGCCGGTAAGGACATGGCCGAAATTCACCTGCGCCCGGTATTTCTCCAGGTAAGCCGTTAACGGTGGGACAAATTCGGGCACGCCGAAGACCACCTGACCCGCCAGACAAAATTGAATATCAATCTGCGCCAGACAACCCTGACGCTGCCAGCGATCGGCAGAGAGATAGAGCGCTTTCTGCGGCGCACCCGCGCATTTTATCGGCATCCCCGGCTGGGTAAAAATAGCCTTCCCCTGCTTCAGATTTTGCACCAGTTCCCAGGTGTAGCTCGCCAGATCGTATCGATAGTTTGACGTTACGCCATTGCGGCCCAGGGTTTCATTCAGACCACTGATTTTGTCCCAGCGCAGGACCAGACCGCTGGCGATAATCAGGTAGTCATAATCTATTTTTTGGGCAGAGGCAGTTTCAATATATTTCTGTTCAGGTGATATCTGGGTTACCGCATCCTTAATCCAGTTCACGCCTGCCGGAATAACCGCATCCATCTGTCTGCGGGTTTTTTCAGCGGAAAATAATCCTGCGCCGACCAGCGTCCAGGCGGGTTGATAATAGTGCTCTTTTTTAGGCTCAATGAGGGTTATTTTGATGTTCTTAATGCGTTTCTTAATACTTGCGATGACGCCAATTCCAGCTGATCCACCACCAATAACAACAAGATGAGGATGATGGGGATTATTTTTATCGTTCATGCAGGCCTCCCTTTCGTTTAACCGTAGTGGATTGCGGCACAGAGATAAAGCGAATCAATAGACTTTAAAGTTATAAAAAAAATCATTTATAATATTTAGCTATATGATATAGCAAAAAGAAATAATAGATTGACAGTTATTTGTCGCCCCTCTTTAATACCTTAAAAATAGCGTCAGGAATGAAAATGGTCATTCAGGAATTTACCCATCTTTCTGCCCTCACGATGTGCCTGCTAATCGCAACAGGTATCGCCGTGGGCTTTTTTCTGGCGCTGACCGGCGGGGGTGGATCGGTCGTGTGCGTGCCGCTGCTGCTGTACCTGGTGAAAGTCCCCGATACACATCGGGTCATCGGCACCAGCGCTATCGCCGTGGCAATCAGTGCCCTGATCAATCTTTTTGCCCACGGCCGAAAGGGAAATGTCAGATGGGCGACGGGCACGACGATATCGCTCGTGGCGGTGTGCGGCGCGCTGCTCGGCGCCGAACTGGGGAAAATCGTCAGTGGGCAATACCTGTTACTGCCGTTTTCGCTTTTGATGTTTACCGTGGCGCTGATGATGCTGAGGAAACACCGTCATTCGCCCGACGCGCCTGCACATGAGAAACACATTTCCCCCATCCTCGTCTGGGGAAGCGTGCTGCTGCTGGGCAGCTTGGCCGGATTTATGGGCATCGGTGGCGGATTTTTAGTGGTGCCGGTGCTTGTCTGGTTGTTTCGTTTTCCCGTGGTGGAGGCGATAGCGACGTCGCTGATGGTGGTATTCGCCATGGGGATCTCAACCAGCGCAAGCTACGCCCTGGCCGGAAAAGTGTCGCTGGTCATGACCGCTTATCTGATTGCGGGCGGCCTGCTGGGCGGCTTACTGGGTGTGGCGGTGGCCAACCGTCTGAAGAAGAATGAGCGCGCGATTAACGCGGTCTTTTCGACCATGCTCATGGTGATGGCCAGTTACATGTTGCTTAAAAATCTCTGAAAAAACGGAAAAACCTGATGAATATTCGCCATTTTAATGCGCAAATCGCCTTTGCCGATGCCCCGCTTGCAGAGGATTTCCGGCAGTTGCATCAGTTGGGCTATCAGCTCGTGGTGAATAATCGTCCTGATGAGGAAGACGGCCCCTTTCTTCACCATCAACAGGAGAAAGCGCTGGCTGAGCAACTGGGCATGGACTATGTCTATATGCCGTTCACGTTTGACACGCTGAGCTGGGAATATGTGGATGCTTTTCATCGCCGGGTGGAACGCGGTGGGAAAATCCTTGCCCACTGTCGAAGCGGCGCGCGCTCCGTAAGCCTGTTTTTGCTGCACGATTTACGCGAAGGGCTGATTGATGAGGCCGAATTCCGCGCTCAATGCCAGCAGTTCGGTGCCGACGCCGACAAAGCCCTGACCTGGTATGCCAACAGAGTACGCAAACCGCCGCAGGCAGAAGTCCATCATTTTTATGAACCCGAGAGCGGAAGCCTGCAATATGTCATCGCTGACGGGCAGGCCAAACGCTGTGCCATTATCGATCCGGTGCTGGACTTTGATCGCCGCTCAGGCGCGGTATCCACCCAGCAGGCTCAACGCCTACTCGATTTCATTCAGCAAAAAAACTGGCAGGTTGCGTGGATTCTGGATACCCATCCTCATGCCGATCACTTCTCTGCCGCAGCCTGGCTGGCTGAGCAAACCGCTGCGCCCACGGGCATTGGCGAAAAGGTCGCCGAGGTACAACGGCTGTGGCAAAAACTCTATCACCTGCCCGACCTTAATCCAGCGGATAAAATCTGGGACACCTTGTTCAAGGACGGCGATGTGTTTTATGTGGGTAACCTGCGTGGCGAGGTCATCTTGTCTCCCGGTCATACGCTGGCGTCGGTAACCTACCACATCGCTGACTGTGCCTTTATCCATGACACGTTCTTTATGCCCGACAGCGGCACGGCACGGGCTGATTTCCCCGGCGGCAGCGCTGCCGTATTATGGGACAGCCTGCAGCGCATCCTGCAGTTACCTGACGACACCCGTTTATTTACCGGGCATGATTATCGTCCTGACGGGCGCGACGTGCAGTTTGAAAGCACGGTACGCCAGCAGCGGGAAAACAATCCCTGGGTTGTGAATCAGCATCAACACACGTTTATTGCCCGGCGACAGCAGCGTGATGCCACGCTCCCGCTTCCTGAACTGATGCTGATGGCGCTGCAGGTCAATATCAACGGCGGACGGTTACCTGAACCGGAGAGCGACGGCGAGCGCTATCTGAAAATCCCGTTAAACCGCTTTTCACTTAAGACGTAAGCAGGGCATAAGGAGTCGAGCGTCATGCATATTGACCTGATCCATTTTACTCCGTGGCAAAGCCTGGCGGGCGGGCTGCTGATTGGCGCGGCGGCGGGCATGTTAGTGCTATGTTGTGGCCGCATAGCCGGTATCAGCGGCATTCTGGGCGGTCTGCTTAAACGCCGGTCATCCGATAAGCCCTGGCGGCTGGCCTTCATCGCGGGGCTGGTCCTGTCGCCGCTGGTGTATCAACGTTTCAGCGCCCTGCCGTCAATCGAGATTGACGCCTCGTGGGGGCAGCTGGTGCTTGCTGGCTTACTGGTAGGGCTGGGAACGCGTCTGGGTTCGGGCTGCACCAGCGGTCACGGCGTGTGTGGATTATCCCGGCTGTCGCCGCGCTCACTGGTTGCGACACTGGTCTTTATGTTAACCGCCATGCTGACCGTTGGCGTGATGGGTCACGGGTAAAACCCAGGAGGCACGATGGCCGTTTTATTTTCTCTGCTGAGTGGACTGTTATTTGGCACGGGCTTACTCGTCAGCGGCATGGCGAATCCGGCTAAGGTTCTGGCTTTTCTGGACATTTTCCGCACCTGGGACCCGTCTCTGGCCCTGGTGATGTGCGGCGCGATTATCGTCGGGCGGCTGACGTTCTGGCTGGCTTCCCGCCGGAAGCGCCCGGTATGGGGCGAAACTTTCCATCTTCCCGCCAACAGGGCACTGGATAAAAGGCTTATCATCGGCGCTATCCTGTTCGGGATCGGCTGGGGACTGGCGGGCATCTGTCCCGGCCCGGCGCTGGTACTGATCGGCGGCGGTGTACTTAAAGGCGCAGTCTTCATGATGGCTATGCTGGCAGGTATGCTGTTTTTTGCGTGGTTCGACCACCGCTCATCCACCAACATAACGTGAATTCACACAAGACAGGGATTAATGAAAACCTTCAGGATAGCGATCTCCGCCGTGCTGTTTAGCAGCACGACCCAGGCGGCTACGCTGCCAGCGCCCGTCCAGCAAATTGAAAAACAGGGCGTGGAAATAATCAAACCCTTTACGGCCCCCGGCGGGGTTCAGGGCTGGTTAGGTAAATATCAAGGCACCGGCGTCACCGTTTACCTGACGCCAGACGGTCAGCATGCGATTTCGGGCTATATGTACGATGCTCAGGGCAATAACCTCAGCGAAAAAATCATCAACGATGAAATTTACCTGCCCGCCGGGCGTGCAATGTGGAAGCGGCTTCAGGCCATGCCGGGCATCAATGAAGGCAGCACCACAGCCCGCTGTCAGGTGGTGGTGTTTGCCGATCCGTTTTGCCCCTACTGCCGAACGTTCTGGCAGCAGGTGCAGCCGTGGGTGCAGAACAACACGCTCAGCATCAAAACGCAGCTCGTCGGTATTCTTAAACCTGAAAGTGGGCGCTATGCTTCTGCCATTCTGGCGGCAGCCGATCCCGCCAAAGCCTGGCAGGATTTTGAACGCTCGCAGGGGCAAACCAAACCGGTCTTCCCGGACAGCACCCCACGGGCGCTGTTCGATCAGATTCAGCATAATCAGGCACTGATGCAGGAGCTGGGTGCCAACGGCACGCCCGCTATCTACTACCTGAATCATGACCAAAAACTCCAACAGATAGTTGGCCTGCCTGATAAGCAGCAGATGACGGACCTGGCTGCCTGTCGCTAAGCGGCGTTAACGCGCCAGAGATGACCGGTAACGCAGCCTGGCGGGCAAAATAATTTGCTTGTCCGCCGGTTCCTGCCCCTGAATCATCTGGGTAATGACGGAAAAACACTCCTGCGCCAGGCGAGGGACGTTCTGCTCCACGGTATCGATATGCAGTGACAGCGAATCATACAGGTAGTGATCGTCGAAACTGGCGATGTGAATATCACTCTCCAGCAGACGGTGCTGACTCATGTAGCGCAGTACCCCTTCCAACAGGCCACAGGCGGCGGTAAACAGCGCTTTGGGTGGTCTGCCAAGACGGGCACACAGGGCGGCAAACATTTCATAGCCGCTGCTGGGATGATAGTTGCCCTGAATAATCCATTCCGGACGTGGACTCACACCGGCGCGCTCCAGCCCCTGCATAAAACCGGCCAGACGATCTTTGGTCGGCGAAAGTCGTGGCTGACCGCCCAGGAAATACACCTCATCGGGATGCGCACGCGCCAGGCGCTCTACCAGCTCGGCGGTCGGCGTAATGGAATCGGTGATCACCAGCGGCAAACTGCTGTTATTCACATGACGGTCAAACAGCACCACCGGCAGTTGTTCACTCAGCTTCAGGTAATCGCTGTCGCTTTGCTGACTTGACGCGACGATCAGCCCATCCACCTGACGTGAGACAAGGTTGTTCACCACCAACGTTTCCTGGCTGGCATTTTCATCGGTACAGGAGATCAGCAGTTGCAGCCCGGCCTCACGACAGAGGTTTTCCAGAGCGTGAGAAAAAACGGCGAAACCGTAGTTAGTGATCTCCGGTACCACCAGCCCTAACGTATGGCTGCGGTTTTCGCGCAGCAGTCGGGCGTGGATACTTGGCAAATAATGGTGCTGTTGTGCAAGGGACATGACGCGATCGCGCGTCTCTTCTGCCACGCGCAGCTCTTTACCGCGCCCGTTGAGCACCAGGCTGGCCGTGGCTTTTGACACCCCGGCCAGCGCAGCGATATCACTAATGGTAACGCGCTTTGTTTTTTTCACGTCGGTGCTTCGTTTAAGGAAACAAGGGCTTATTCTACCATGCAGGATCGTAACGACCAGTAGCAGGCAGTGACTTCTGCGCTGCCGCTCAGGTGTAAACGGGCAGGATGCTGCGGGAAGTAGCGGCTGCTCATCACACCTTCTCCGTCGTTGATAAAAATCTCTACGCTGGAGTGGTCGCACAGAATATGCAGTTTGCGTGCGCGGCCGCACCAGTGACGATAAAGCCATTCGCCGTTTTCCAGACTGCGGCGTGCCAGACAAAGCGCATCCTGATGCCAGCTCAGCCGCAGCGTATCGGCAAAGTCCAGCATGATATCGCCGTCAGACGTCAGCACCAGCTCAAGACGCCGGGCCTCTATCTCGGGTGCCCAGTCCGCACTGCCGTGATAGCGCTGCTCGTCCAGCCGCAGCGCCTGCAGCTCCGCGACCGGCTGTTGGTACAGTCGGCCTTCCCGCTCCGTCAGCTCACGCAGGCAGGTCATCTGATGAATCCAGCCAAACGCCACGGTCGGCTGGCGCATCTCTTCACCGTCCGGTACGCCCATCCACCCCACCAGCAGCCTGCGTCCGTCCTGGGTCAGCGTGGTCTGCGGGGCATAAAATTCAAAGCCGGCATCCAGTTCATTAAAGGCGCCGTGCTGGTAATGCGCCTGCTCATAGTCGAGCGTGCCGCTGAGCCATGCGCAGGGATGGGTGTTCAGGTAGCGCTTCTCTTCCCGGGCAATGCCCTGCGGGCAGCAGATCAGAAACGTCGAGGCTCCCAGGGTAAACAGGTCGGGACATTCCCACATATAGCCTGCCGCGCCGAGTCCTCCCAGGCCGCTACCGGCAATTTCGCCCAGGTTTTCCCAGTGGTGCAGGTCGCTGGAACGCAGCAGCAGGACTTTGCCCTGTAACTGCCTGTCCTGCGCGCCCAGCACCATGTACCAGTGCGCACCATGCCGCCAGACTTTAGGATCGCGGACATGGCCGGTGTAGCCTTCGGGCAGCGGAATGACCGGCCCCAGCTTGTCGAATCCGCCCTCGCTGTTCTGCACGGCCAGGCATTGCCAGGCGGTGCGCGAGCCGTCCTCGAATTTGACGTTACCGGTGTAACACAGGGTCAGCTCGCCGTTGTTGTCCACCGCGCTGCCGGAATAGCATCCACTGCGGTCATACTCTTCATCGGGCAACAGCGCGACCGGCTCGTGTTCCCAGTGCAGTAAGTCGGCTGAACGCCAGTGGCCCCAACATTTGTGCTTATGCTCGCAGCCCAGTGCATTCCACTGATAGAACAGATGATACTGTCCGTTGAAGTGGATAAATCCATTGGGATCGTTCAGCAGCCCCGTCACCGGTGCCAGGTGCCAGCCGGGATAGTGGCTGTCCTCACGCGCGTTGGGCTGGCCTTTCATTACCGCCTTAAGCATGGCGGGCAGCAGGTTTTTCAGGGCCATTATTCAGAATCCGTTTTGTACTTCAGCAGGAAAGCGATCACAAAGGCGACACTAAAGGCGATAACCATACCAATAACGTAGTTCAGCAGCGAACTGGCCTGAACAATCGCCATACCGGGTAAGCCGGTCAGCCCGACCGCGGTCATATAGACCTTAACGGACACCACCCAGGCACCGCCGATGGCTCCCCCGATCAATCCGGCGATAAACGGCTTCATAAAGCGCAGATTGATACCAAAGATGGCGGCTTCGGTGATCCCCAGTAAGGCCGAAAACGCCGAAGGTAAGGTAATGGCTTTGATCTTAGGATCGTTGGTTTTAAACCACACCGCCAGACACGCGCCACCCTGGGCAACGTTCGCCATTGCCCAAATGGGTAACAGAAAATTGACGCCGATAGCGGGATTACCGAGCAGTCCGGCTTCAATGGCATGGAAGCTGTGGTGCACGCCGGTAATCACAATCACTGAGTAAAGCCCACCAAACAGTAAGCCGGCCAGCCAGCCAGCATGGGCAATTAACGTGCTGAGTATAAAAGAGATGCCGTCACCCAGCGCGCGTCCCGCCGGACCGATAATCAGCAACGCCACAAAGCCAGAAATAATGACGGTCAGGAACGGGGTCAGAATCAGGTCGAGCGCGTCAGGGATAATGCGCCGCAGTTGTTTTTCCAGCAGGCTCATAAACCACACGGCCAGCAGCACCGGAAACACCGTGCCCTGGTAGCCGATCATCGCCACTTCAATCCCAAAGAAGTTCATGGTGTGGAAACCGGACGCCACGCCCCAGGCATTGGTTAAGGCCGGATGGGTCAGAATCCCGCCCAGCGTGGCCCCCAAAAATGGGTTACCGCCAAACTCACGCGCCGCCGTAAAGCCAATCAGGATCGGCAGAATAATAAATGCCGCCGAGCTGCACATATCCAGCATGATATACAGGGCATTTTCCGGGTTAACCCAACCATAGGTTTTGACCATCCCCAGCAGGCCCATTAACAGGCCGGATGCAACAATCGCCGGAATAATCGGAACAAAAATATTCGACAGTAACCGGGCAATCCGCTGGAACGGGTTGAGTTTGCGGGCGGCAATGTCGGCCGCTTCAGATTTACTCGATTCGCTGATACCGGCTTCCGCGACAAAGGCTGCGTAGACTTTGTTGACCACCCCGGTGCCAAAAATCACCTGTAGCTGTCCGGCATTACGGAAACAGCCTTTTACCCCGTCGATCTTACCAATTGCGCTGGTGTCCGCTTTGGCGTCATCGACCAGCACCAGCCGGAGCCGGGTCGCGCAGTGCGCCGCGCTGGCAATATTTTCTTTGCCACCCAGCAACGGCAGTAATGCACGGGAGATGTGTACAAAATCCATAAAAAACCTCTGTGTTATCGTGTGATGGTGTCAACCCGCCAGAAACGGCCCCGCAGGGCCGGATCGTCAGAACCAGGTTTCCATTTGTACGCCAAAGTTCCATTCACCGCCGGCTTCAAAACCGCTGCTACCAAAGGCATCGCCGCGCGCATAGTTATCCAGTCGGTGGTCCCAGTCCATCCAGGTGGCAAAGAGGCGAATTTCCGGTCGCTTAAGGAATTCCCCTACGTTGCTGGCTTTCAGCGTAGGCGCGACGGTCAGTTTGTAGAAGTTACCACTGACCGCACTGCGCTGGTTGAAGCCCTCTGGACGTAAATCCATATACTGATAGGTGGCTTCATACTGCATTTCAAAGTTCTCCGTTATCCCCTGAATCAGACGCATATTGGCGGTGGCCCACTGATAACTGTCGCCCTTGACGTAACGATCCTTGCTGCTTTGTGCCAGCACCGCTGGCGCGATATGCCAGTCGCCGCCCAGTGGCGTTATGCCGTAGCTGGCCAGTCGCCAGGTATCGGCATCCGGTAACAGCGCCCCGTCTGACCCAATGGCTTTCACCTCTGCGCCTAAACCGTGACCGTAGAGCAGCGCGGTTTTCGCAGACCCTTCACGCAGGCCATAGAAGCTGTCGTTGTGCAGCCCCAGCAGCGCATGGACACCGCTATTTGCGGCGTCGCCTTTGACTTTAAGGCCGTTCACATCCAGTCGGTCATCGTTGTCTTTCGCGCGCATGCCGCTCAGCATCAGCTGGAACGGGCCGTAAAAGTTGTTGGCGGTCAGGATGTAGTTCTGCGCGGTGTTATCGTTATTCTCAATATCACCGAACGTACGTCCATACAGCGACAGGTTACTGTGAGCCTGATCGCTCCACTTCATGTCGTAAATACCCGCCCCGGTACCGGCGAGAAACACCACATCGGAGTCGATCCAGTGGATATCGAAATTATCCCGGTCAAAGCGTTTACCTGCCCAGACGGTTGTGTCTTTGAACGCCCCCGTGAAGGTCGGGAGCTGGCCCAGTTCGACAAACGCCTGACGCAGATTGAGGTCGCTGCTGGAAGCCGTCCAGTCGTTATAGGTACGCTGACCGTCGGCCAGCATCGCCTTGAAGCGGGTGGTCGCGCCGTTTTCCAGCGTTTGTTTATGTTCCAGATTCAGCTCTACGTAAGTATCAGGTTCGTTACCCAGACGTCCCACGTGCCCGCCGGTTTCCCCCGCAGGCGTCACGGTGGGGCCACCCTGGGTTTTCGTCGCCGAACTGTTCATCAGCAACCCAGAGCGGGCATAGCCGTGAAATTCAAAAACCTCTTCACTACTCGCTTTCTGTTCAAGCTTCGCCGTACGCTGTTCAACCTGTGTCGCGGTGGCCTGGCTCTTTTGCTGTGCGCTGGCAAGCTGCTGAGCCTGTTTTTCTGCCGCTTCCGCGCGATTTTCTGCCGCATTCGCCCGCTGTTCTGCCGCCTGTAACCGCTGCTCCAGTGCTGCCAGCCGTGCTTCAATACTGCTCATGCTTGGTTCTGCTGCCAGAACCGGCCCCGAACTCAATAGCAGACCAACGGTGACGGCAAGTGCCTTTTTTCTCATCGTTTTACATCCCAGAAAAGGTAACGGTAATGATGTCGTTTTTTTTGCTAAACCGGTTTAGTTTGCGGATGATATTCATCGATGTATTTTCAGGCAAAGTAATTTGCTAAACCGATTTTATGAATGTGAGACAGTTCGCAAAATGAAGCGATGCGGCAGAAAAAGAAGGCGGGAAAGCGGTGAGAAAGCAGACAACCGGATGCGCCATCGAGCCCATCCGGTCAGGTTAAGACAGTGAGGTCAGGCAGCCTGACGGCGTAAAAGCGTCAAGGGCCCCGGCCCACTGAGGGTGAAAACCGAGATCAACGTAAAGGCCATCGCAATACAGCCCAGCACCAGATAGGCACCGTGGAAGCCAATACTTTCGTACATGTTACCTGCCAGAACCGACATGAAAATCATGGCTAACTGCTTGAAGAAACAGAAGCACACCAGATAAATCGTGGCAGAGAAGCGCACCTCAAACTGACTGGTGATGTACTTAAAGCAGCCAACAATCAGGAAGGGAATCTCAAACATATGCAACGTTTTGAGGATCACCACTTCCACGGCGCTAGTGGCAAAGGAGGAACCAATAATGCGCACTGACATAATGGTTCCGGCCAGTAACAGGGCGTTCTTGCCGCCGATACGGTTGACGATCAACGGGGCAAAAAACATGATCGAGGCATTCAGTAATTCGCCTAAGGTGGTCACATAGCCAAATACCCGCGTGCCCTGCTCGCCGGAGGCAAAGAAAGAGGTGAAGAAGTTAGCAAACTGTTGGTCAAACACATCATATGTACAGGACACGCCCACCACATACAGCGACAAAAACCACAGCTTTGGCTGCTTAAACAGCTCCAGAGCCAGCTTCAGGCTGAAGCCTGACTGATTCGCGCCAACCGCCTGGGCCACCGTGGCTGACGACGAGGTGCTGGTACGGGAGAAGAACAGCAGCAGCGCCAGAATCACGGCACAGCCTGAGCCCAACCAGAACACGAACTGGTTGTTGATGGTGAACATGATACCGACGATAGAGGCGCACAAGGCCCAACCTACGCAGCCAAACATACGTGCCCGACCAAATTCAAAGTTGCTGCGGCGACTGACTTTCTCAATATAGGCTTCAATTGCCGGTGCCCCGGCGTTGTAGATAAAGCCCAGGTAAATACCGCCAACAATCGAACCTGCGAGAATATTCACCTGCAACAGCGGGCCAAAAACGTAAATAAAGAAAGGGGCGAACATCACCAGCATGCCGGTGATCACCCACAGCAGGTGTTTGCGCAGGCCAAGCTTATCGGACAACAGGCCAAACAGCGGCTGAAACAGCAGAGAAAACAGCGAAATACTGGCAAAAATAATGCCGGTATCCCCTTTGCTGATGTGGTTGATATCATGCAACCAGATAGGGAAGAACGGGAAATAGGCACCCATGATGAAAAAGTAAAAGAAGAAGAAAAAACCAAACAGCCAAAAATTCGAATTTTTTAAATAGTACATAACGGACGTCCTCAAGCAAGCATCAGGCAGGCGCGAGCCTGCCCGCGCATTATTTTTGCTGCCCCCAGATAAACTGGTAGCTATAACGTCCTGCGCTGAGCAGGAATTCTGGTGATACCGACGGGCTCCAGGAATCATCTCCGCCGACGCCCATATGGAAGCCATCAAGGTTGAGCCACGTGCCCGCTTCAGGCTGTAACAGGTGGCGATGGCTGGTTTCCATCAGCTGTTTCTGACTGTAGCGACTGATGTTGAACTGGAAGTTGCCGCGCCACTGATGCGCGCCATAGCTGAGTTCTCGCGTGCCACAGCGCAGCCCGTTCTCGGTGGGGAAGACATACGGGGTGTACATCTCACTCAGCGGTAAATCCCAACGATCAAAGCAGGCCGAGGTGAGGCGATCCGGGTAGTTTTCATGCGGCCCCAGGCCTAACCAGTTCACCCGGTCGGCAATCTCGGTCAGCTGACAACTCATACCGATGCGGGCCGGATAAGGCGTGCCGCTTGCCACCTCCACGTTGACCGTTACCGCCATCTCGCCAAATCCATCAATGCGGTAGGTTTTACGGCTGATAAACAGGGTTTTGCCCTGGAACTGCCAGGCATGGGCGGTGGTGATCACGACCGCACTGGAGAGCGTTTCAGCACTGCACTGCAGGTTCATCACCTCTGCCTGATAGTGGCCCGCCGCTTTCCAGCGCTCTACCCAGGCATTGGGATCGATGCGGGTGACTTCGCTGACACCGATATCGTTATCCAGCGGCGCGCGGGTGAACTGGTCGAGCAGCGGTGTCAGTAACTGCGGCTTATCGTCAATCCAGTACTGCATCAGTGCGCCCTGATGACGGCAAAATTCCCAGCGCTGGTTGTTGACCGCAATGCTGTAGCTGGCTTCGCTGCTGCTGAGTTGAGGCGCGTTCGCCGCCGGAGAGGGTACGGCGATGCTCAGAATTTCGTCCAGCGGCCACTGTTGCCAGGCGCTGATATGACCGGCTTCTGACCAGGCGGTCGGCTGAGGCTGCGCCACCCGCACCGTCAGCCAGAGCTGGCCTGCGGATGCAGGCAGCGGCACGTCAGGTAGCCTGATCTGCTGGCTGCCCTGCGGGGCGATATCCAGCGTGACGTCACCGGAGGCAAGCAGATTGCCGTCCTGGGCAACCGACCAGTGCAGGATTTCATTATCGCTGTGACGGAACAGGTATTCACTGGTCACTTCCAGCGTGCGTTCGCTGCCCGGTAGCAGTCTGAACTGGAAAAACTGCTGTGCGTGACGGGCTTCATAAAGCGAAGGATGGGGCGTACGATCGGCAAAAACCAGTCCGTTCATACAGAACTGACGATCGTTGGGCGTATCGCCAAAATCGCCGCCGTAAGCGGACCAGGGTTCGCCGTTATCGTCATGTTTAATCAATGACTGATCGACCCAGTCCCAGACAAAACCGCCCTGCAGACGCGGATACTGACGAAATGCCTGCCAGTATTTTGCATAGCCGCCAAGGCTGTTCCCCATAGCATGGGCGTATTCGCAGAGAATAAGCGGACGCTGTTCGCCCGGCATAGACAGCCATTTTTTAATGGACCATTTCGGCACGGCCGGGAAAGGTTGATCCTGATCGACCCGCGCATACATCGGACAGATAATATCGGTGGCCGCCGTATTCGCGCCGCCGCCTTCGTACTGTACCGGACGGGACGGATCTTCGCTTTTCAGCCAGCGGTACAGCGCATCGTGGTTCGCGCCGTGGCCCGATTCGTTGCCCAGTGACCAGATAATAATGCAGGGATGATTACGATCGCGCTGCACCATACGCGTGACGCGCTGGCTCATCGCAGGCAGCCAGGTGGGATCGTCGCTCAGGCGATTCATCGGCACCATGCCGTGGGTTTCGATGTTGGCTTCATCGACTACGTACAAGCCATAATAGTCACACAGGCGATACCACAAGGGATCGTTAGGATAATGGGAGCAACGCACCGCGTTGAAGTTGTTTTGCTTCATCAGCAAAATGTCCTGCACCATGGTGTCGCGATCCATCACCTGACCGCGTTCAGGATGGTGTTCATGCCGGTTGGTGCCGCGGATTAACAATGGCTGACCGTTCAGCAACAGCAGGCCGTTTTCAATGCTGACGTGACGGAATCCTACATCGCAGGCTTCCGCCTCAATCAGCGTGCCGTCTGCCCGATGTAACTGCACGACAGCCCGATAGAGATGCGGGGTTTCGGCGCTCCACAGCGCGGGGTTATCGACCTTGATACACAGCGTTGCCCGGTCGTTCCACGCGCCGCGTTCGTCAATAATTGCACTGCCCAGTGGCGAGGTCGCTTCGCCGGTCAGTTGGTCAGCCGCGAAGAGCTGCACGCTAACCCGTAAGTCGTCATCCAGCGCCCCGGCTACGCGCACCTCGGCTTCCAGCCGGGCACGACTGAAATCGTCGTTAAAGTGGGTACGAATGCGCAGGTCGCGGATATGGCTGGCGGGCTTATGCAGCAGGGAGACATCGCGAAAAATGCCACTCATGCGCCACATATCCTGATCTTCCAGGTAGCTGCCATCACTCCAGCGCAACACCATAACGGCCAGTCGGTTTTCACCGCCGATCAGAAACTCGCTCAGATCGAACTCAGATGGCAAGCGGCTGTCCTGGCCGTATCCCACCCAGCGTCCGTTGCACCAGAGATAGAAGGCGGAATTCACGCCGTCAAACACGATTCGGGTTTGCCCGCTTTGCAGCCAGTCAGCATCGACATTAAATGTGAGCGAATAACATCCTGTGGGATTTTCAGCCGGAACGCGCGGCGGATCAACCGGAATGGGATAGGTCACATTGGTATAAACCGGCACATCGTAGCCCTGCATCTGCCAGACTGACGGCACGGCGAGAGTAACCGCATCGCTCAGGTCGTGGGTGCGCCAGCTGTCCGGCACCGCCTCGGGTGCAGGAAAAAAGGCAAATTTCCATTCGCCGCTCAGGCTTTTTCGCTGTGCAGATTGTGCATTCTCGTGCGCCGCTTCCGCGCTGCGCCAGCTGTAAAATGGGGGATGGGCGTCCAGTCGGTTCAGTTCGGTGACGCCGGGGTTTTCCCAGTCGCGTCGGGCCAGTACGGCCGCTAGTGAATGTGTATCCAGGGTCATGGCAGTCTCCTGCGTAAAATTGTTATCCGCTCACATTAAGCTGACATTACGAGGCCGGGATGGGGATGTAAAGCAAGGAAGGGCGAATGAGTGAACTGCCTCACAGCAAAGCGCGACTGGCGATAAAGTTTATGATCCGTGTCGCTGTCCTTGCGGAACCGGACTGCACGGGCCGTCCACAAGCGGGGGCGGTCAAAAATGGGCGGGGAAACAGACTGACAGCGGTTAAAACCGGTCGCGCTGCGCCGTTGGCGCCTGGCGACCTGCAACAGGCAAAGGGGCGAACCCTGGCGCTGGCAATCCCGGCCTTAACGCTGCCTATCGCCAACGGCCAGTGATTCAGCACAGGCAAGGGCCGCTTGGTTAACCGCAACCTGACGCGACAGGCTGCATAGCCACCTGGAATGGTTGGCCCGTTAATGTACTCGTCGCGCGACCGGTTAACGCTGACCGGGACACCGCCCGCAGGCTGACCTGATGCGGGCGATGGCGGTTCGTCCATAAATCGCGGTGTTATCGACTAATTATCCTTCAATTTGATGACGATAAGGCAGCGCAGTCATGGCCCCTTTCGCCGTGGTCGCCAGCGCGCCGCACTGCTGGGCGCTGCTGAGCCGTGCCGCCAGCTCAGCTTCATTGGCCGGCATCCCTTTTTCCGCCAGGCCCCACAGCAGCCCGGCGACAAACGCATCCCCTGCGCCGGTGGTATCTACGCTGACTACAGGCAGCGTGGGATAGTGATAATGCTGCCCTTGATGCCAGACTTTTACCCCGGCTTTGCCCTGGGTAACCATCAGTAGCGGAATCGCAAAGCGTTCAGCCAGCGCCTGCATACTGTCATCGCCTGGCGCATCCTGGGTCAGAAACACCAGCTCTTCCTCAGACAGCTTGACCACATCAGCCAGCTGCAACGCCCGGTTCACACAGTCCCGTAACTGGACGTCGTCACGCCACAGATCGTGACGAATATTGGGATCAAAGCTGACAAAACCGCCGGCATCACTTATCTGCTGCATGGCAGAAAAAGTGGTGGAACGCGAGGGTTCCGCCGCCAGGGCAATCGAGCAGCAGTGAAGCCATTCACCCGGCTGAAAGGTGGGGAGATCGCCGTCTTCCAGAAACAGATCTGCGCTGGGCCGTACCATAAAGGTAAAAGTCCGCTCACCTTCATGATCCAGCGCCACCACCACCGTTGAGGTACGCTGGGCGCTGTCGAGCGTCATATAGCGGGTATCAACCTGCTCAGTCGCCAGCGTATGTTGCATAAAGTGACCAAAAGGATCGTCCCCGACCCGGCCAATAAAGCCGCTGCTGCCCTGCAAACGGGCAATCCCGACCGCCACATTCGCCGGCGCCCCACCGGCACACTGTATTAAATGCCCCGGCCCGTCCGGAAGCAGATCCACCACGGCGTCACCCAGACACCAGACTCGCGCTGACATATTATTCTCCCTACTCAGATGCAGCTAAAAGTTTACTAAACCGTTTTAGCATAGCAACGCTCGGGCGTAATGAATGTGATTTGCGCCAGGAAAATGCACGCCAAAACGCGGTAAAGCTGTCTGTAGCACGGTAGTAAAGCGATACAAAGTCACCGCCATCAGGGTTAAACCGGCGCGCTGGCAACTGCTACACTCGTGAAAACTCCAAACACAAAAAAGGCGAACCTCATCATGTCTGAACAACACTATCAGCCCGCTAAAGTCTGGAAGTGGGACCCGGAAGCGAAAGGTAATGGTGCCAGCACAAACCGTCCTACCGCGGGCCCTACCCATGAAAAAGCCCTGCCAGTGGGTAAGCATCCGTTGCAGCTCTACTCTCTTGGCACGCCTAACGGCCAGAAAGTGACGATTCTGCTGGAAGAGTTGCTGGCGCTGAACGTGAACGATGCAGAGTACGATGCCTGGTTAATCAATATTGGTGAAGGTGACCAGTTCACCAGCGGTTTTGTTGAGATCAACCCCAACTCCAAAATCCCGGCACTGTGCGATCATTCCGCTACCCCGCCCATTCGCGTATTTGAATCCGGCAACATCCTGCTCTATCTGGCGGAAAAATATGGTTATTTCCTGCCGCGAGATCCGGCTCAACGTACCGAAACGCTGAACTGGCTGTTCTGGCTGCAAGGCTCTGCCCCTTACCTTGGCGGCGGCTTTGGCCACTTCTATCACTACGCACCGGAAAAGATTGAATACGCGATCAACCGCTTCTCGCTGGAAGCGAAGCGTCAGTTTGACGTGCTGGATCGTCAGCTCGCTGACAACCGTTATCTGGCAGGTGATGATTACACTATCGCGGATATCGCGACCTGGCCGTGGTACGGCAGCATGGTGCTCTACAACCAGTACAATGCGGCAGAGTTCCTTGACCTGCAGTCCTACAAAAATGTGGTGCGCTGGGCCAAAGAGATCGCCCAGCGTCCGGCCGTTGTACGCGGCCGCAAAGTAAACCGTGTGATGGGCGAGCCAGCCGATCAGCTGCGCGAGCGTCATGACGCATCGGACTTTGATACACAAACCCAAGATAAAAAAGCCTGAGGAGAAACACGTTGAGCGCTTACGTTGTATTTATTCGTGACAATACCCTGAATCAGGATGAAATGGCCATCTACGCTGAGAAAGCGGGTAAGGCCCATGGCAACCATCCCATCAAGCCTTTAGCCTTTTATGGCGAGCTGGAAACCCTGGAAGGGCCTGAAGCGGAAGGTATGGTGATTATTGAATTCCCAAGCACCGACGCCGCCCACGCCTGGTATGACAGTCCAGAATATCAGGAGGCGAAACAGCACCGCCTGAAAGGCGCTAATTACCGTGTTCTGCTGGTGAAAGGCGTCGAATAACCGTTTGCCCTGAAAACAGCCGTCGTCCAGCAGGCCAGCCCGTGAAGCTGGCTGGCCTGCTGATTTACGGCGGCTTAATACGACGTCAGTGACGCGCCCGCGCCACTCTGCGCGGCAATGGCCGGGTTTGCACCTGTGCCCTCAGCCGCGCGCCCCCACGACCGCGTTTCTGCCTGCCCCGCTTAACTAAAACGGAACAGTGAGATAGCCTGCTGTAATGCGCTGGCCTGCTGACGCTGTTGCTGTGCCACCTGAAGCGTTTCCGTCACGTGTTTAACGTTGTGATGTACGCTGTCGTCAATGCTGTTAATGCTGTGCTGAATCTGTTCGATACTCTGATTCTGCTGCACGCTCATCTCCGACAGCTCGTTCACAAGCCGGGAAAGGCTGTCGATACTGACGAGAATGGCCTGCATGGTCTGGGCGGCCTGATCAACCTGTACGGTGCCCTGCTCGGCACTGGAACTGGACATATCCATGAGCTGGCGAATATCACGGGCGGCATTTTCACACCGTTGCGCCAGGGTGCGTACTTCGTTGGCGACCACGGCAAAGCCACGGCCTTCCTGCCCGGCGCGGGCGGCTTCCACCGAGGCATTCAGGGACAGGATATTGGTCTGGAACGCGATGCCGTCGATCAGCTCAAGGATGGTTTTGACCCGCCCCGACTCCACGTTAATTTGCGCCATGGAGGCCATTGCCTGCTGAATATTGTGTTGTCCCTGGCGGGTAACCTGACAGGTTTCACGGGCCAGGTCGCAGGCCGTTTGCGCTTTATCCCGCGTATGACTGGCGGCGACGCTGATTTGCGACATTGCCGCAGTGGCAACGCCCAGCGCCTGCGCCTGCTCGTCGGTGCGCTGCGACAGGGCGGCGTTGCGCGACAGCATGCTGTCGGATTCCTGCAGCAGTGCGGAGACGCCGTGGCTGACCTGATTTAGCGTACCGCGCATGGTGCCCAGCGTCTGGCTGAAGGTTTTGGCGAACGGCGTTTGACTCTGTTGCGTATCCGCCGACAGCGTCAGGCAACCCGGTTCACGGTTGATCCAGGCGGCCAGTTGGGCGACCTCGCTCGCCGAACGCATGTCTGCCGCCATCTGACGCGCAATCACCACCAGCATCGCGGTTTGTACCACCACGAACAACCCGTGAAATAACACCATATTCAGGCCGGGATGATGAAAGACCACGATGCCAAATAGATCGTTTTCCTGCAGATAGTTGAACAGCAGATGATGCACTGCACCTGTCGCGGCGGCCATCAGTAGCGGTCTGCTGTCGCGATAAACCAGCAGCACTGACAACAAGACAAACACCGAGAAGTGAAATTCAGTTTCCCCCTGGCCCAGCTGAATCAGTAAGCCCGCGAAACCGATGAGCGTGAAGGCCAGCCATAATCGTGAAAACAGCGTGCCATTTGCCAGCCATCCCACCAGCGTGGCGACCAGGGCCAGGCCAGCCCCCACGATGACCGCCAGCAGAGTTGCCTGATAAAGGCTGCCCACAATGACTGAAATCACCAACAATATCCAACACAGCACCACCATCAGCCGATCGGCCTGCTGTGCAATACGCTGGAGCGAAACGCCCTCCCCCGCGCGTGATCGGTTTTTATCCATGCTACGCTTCCACCAGAGGTTAAACCGCGCCTCCGGACGGAAACGCGGGCAATTATGATCGGCGCAACGGGCGCAGACACCTCAGATTGCTATCGACAAAGCGTCAAAATACTTTACTAATGATGATGCTTTACGTGGAGGATTTGTGCGAACCATCACAGGTTGGTTGATGCGGTATCAAGCTGCAGGTTTTCCTGCAGAAAGGTGACAAACGCCATCATGCGGGCCGGTTGCTGACGCTGCGCCTGCCAGACCGCATAAATATCGCCGTCCGGCGAGCGCCATTCCGGCAGCACGTGCAGTAACGCCCCTGCGCCGATGCTGTGTTTCGCATCCCACCACGAGCGCAGCAAAATGCCATGGCCATCCAGCGCCATGCGCATCGCCACTTCGCCATCGTTCGTCACCAGGTTTCCGCGCACTTTCTGGCTCAGGCTCTCTGCATTGCTGACAAAGCGCCACAGGGCGAAGTCGCTGTCATGCTGTCTCAGCAAAATGCAGTTATGCTGCGCCAGCGCCCGGATGCTGTCCGGCAGCCCGTGTTTTGCTGCGTAAGCTGGCGAGCAGCAAAGTACACGTGGGTTCTGCACCAGCTTGCGCGCGACCAGCCGCGAATCCGGCGGTTCGCCGACGCGAATATCGATATCCACATGGGCATCAAGAAAATTCAGCGGCTGACTGCTCAGCTGCAGGGAAAGCGCCAGATGAGGATGCAGGGCAGCAAAGGCAGAAACGCAGGGCGCGATATGACGGCGACCAAAGCCGAAAGAGGCATTGATATTCAGCGTGCCGCGTAGCTGGGCCGTTTCACCACTGACCGCGTCTTCCAGCGCCACCAGTTGCTCCAGCAGCGGACGGGCGCCTTCCAGGTAACGGCGGCCTTCCGGCGTCAGTTCCAGCTTGCGCGTGGTGCGGCGCAGCAACTGGACACCGAGCCGCTGTTCCAGCAGGCTCAGGCGTTTGCTGACGGCCGCCAGAGAAAGCCCCAGCTCCCGCGCCGCCGCCGTTAAACTGTCCAAAGATGCCACGCGCAGAAAAAACGCTAAATCGTCGCTTGAGGTTCGTGATTCTCTACTTTGATTTAACATGGGATTAACTTTCAGGCCAATTGTTTACCTCAGGTGGAGAGTTATACTGCGCTAACGCCCGGCTATAAATCAAGCTGCATAAAGACAGCATACTGACACCCGGCGGGCCAACCCTACCAACCTTAGAGGTGCCCTGTGACAGAGAAGATCCATCGTATTGCCGTGATCCCCGGTGACGGTATTGGCAAAGAAGTGATGCCAGAAGGCGTGCGCGTGATGAACGCGGCGGCCGAAAAATTCAACATTCCGCTGCGCTGGGAGTGGTTTGATTATGCCAGCGCCGATTACTGGCAGCAGCATGGCAAAATGTTGCCGGATGACTGGTTTGCTGAGCTGAAAACGTTCGATGCGATCTATTTTGGCGCGGTAGGCTGGCCTGATGTGGTGCCGGATCATGTTTCGCTGTGGGGATCGCTATTGCAGTTCCGTCGTGAGTTTGATCAGTACGTTAACCTGCGTCCGGTGCGCCTGATGCCCGGCGTTAAAGCGCCGTTAGCTAACCGTAAACCGGGCGATATCGACTTCTATGTGGTGCGCGAAAACACCGAAGGTGAGTACTCCAGCGTCGGCGGCACCATGTTCCCTGGCACAGAGCGGGAAGTGGTCATTCAGGAAACCGTCATGACCCGCGTGGGCGTCGATCGTATTTTGAAGTTTGCCTTCGAGCTTGCCCAGCGGCGGCCCAAAAAACACCTGACGTCTGCCACCAAGTCGAACGGTATCGCGATTACCATGCCGTACTGGGACAACCGCGTTCAGGCGATGGGTGAGCATTATCCCGACATCCGGGTCGATAAGTATCATATTGATATTCTTACCGCCAATTTTGTCCTGCATCCCGACTGGTTTGATGTGGTGGTCGCCAGCAATTTGTTCGGCGATATCCTGTCGGATTTAGGCCCGGCCTGTACCGGCACCATCGGCATCGCCCCTTCCGCCAATATCAATCCGGAAGGCAAATTCCCCAGCCTGTTTGAACCCGTACACGGCTCCGCGCCCGATATCGCCGGTAAAAATATCGCCAACCCGATTGGACAGATTTGGTGTGGTGCCATGATGCTGGAGCATCTCGGCTACAAAGAGGCCGGTGATGCTGTGCTGAATGCCATTGAGCGTACCCTGGCCGCCGGTGAGCATTTAACCCGCGACCTCGGTGGCAGCGCCGACACGCAGCAGTTGGGTGCCGCGATCGCGGCTGCGCTGTAACTTATTCTGCCAGCAGCACAACGCTGTCCGGATGCCAGCCTGACGGCAGCGGCTCAGGCCGCTGAATCGTCAGGTTGTTCAGTTGCAGGTTCTCTACGCCTCGTGCAAACAGTCCCGGCAGGCCGCCGGGATAGCGCTCAACACCGTAAGCGTCGCCGGTGGTTTTATCCAGCCGGTAAGCGTTATCCAGCCCCATCCCCGTCGGGGAATCCGGGTTACAGGGCGGACGCACATCGTACTGTCCCTGCACGCCCTGCGCGACACCCTGTCGCAGCTGTAAATGGTTGATAGTGATATCCCGTATCCAGCCGGGCTGCGCCGCATGCAGGTTGATCGCCCCCTCTGCCACACCGCTGAGATGAGTAAACTGGACCTGTTCAACGATCCCCGGCGGCACCAGCGGATCACGGGTGCGCACCGAGATAAACAGCGGATCGGCTTTGCCCCAGTGGCAGGCGGCAACATGGTGACAGTTAAACGTGATAGCGCTGAACAGCACGCGCCGAATCGCCCCACCATCGCGTGACACAATGCCGATACCGCGGTTGGAATCAAACAGGGTACAGCCTGAAACGGTGATGTCTTCAATATCGTCCCAGGTTTCCGTACCAATCTTAAAGGCACAACTGTCGCTGCGTAGCAGACAGTTGCTGACCGCTATCCGTCGGGCCGGTCGGCGCAGGCCTGCAGGCTTAAAGGTGGTTTTGATGCAAATCGCGTCATCGGCGGCACTGAAGTAGCTGTTGCTGATAAAAACCGCCTCGCAGCTGTCGATATCCAGTGCGTCGGTGTTGGGCAGCGTCATGGCGTTATCGATGGTCAAATGGTCAATGTGCACATGGCGGCAACTGACAAGATGCACCGTCCACATCGGCGCATGGATAACGCTGATGTCCTTCAGCGTAACCTGCTCGCAATCTTCAAACACAATCATGCGCGGCCTGTCGGGTTTTGGCACCCGGTAGCCCTGTTCGTCAGGGTCCACCGCAAACCACGCTTCGGCGTCCCCTTCAATACGGCCTTTACCACTCACCGTCAGGTTACGCTGCCCCAGGGCATACAGCAGGACATTGTGGGATTTCTCTGCACAGCTGAGCGTTTTGCACTGTTGATAGTCAGCCAGATGACGGCTGGCAATCAGGACCGCACCGGCTTCAAGGTGCAGGTCGAAATCAGAAGGAAGGTGCAGACTGCCGCTGCGATAACGGCCAGGCGGCAGCGTAAGTCGCCCACCGCCAGCCGCAGCAATCTGATCAATCGCCCGTTGCAGAACACGCGTATCCGGGGTTTCACCGTCCGCTACGGGGTGAAAGTCGGCAAGGGAAAGATGCATCATCCAGCCTTAGTTAAAGAGGAATTACCGGGTGGGTTTACTTCACCGCACCTTCCGTTACGCCACTGATAAACTTACGCTGGAAAAACAGGAAGACCACGATAAGCGGCATAATGACGATCATCGCGCCTGCCATCAGTACCGGTATATCAATGGTGTTTTTGTTCTGAAAAAACATCATGCCAATGGGCAGGGTTCTCAGCTCATCTTTGTTAACCAGAATCAGCGGAATCAGGAATTCGTTCCACGTCCAGATAAACAGCAGCAGCGCCAGCGTCGAGATCGTAGGCCAAATCGCCGGGACTAAAATACCCCAGAGGATTTTGACACGCGGCGCGCCATCCATCACCGCGGCTTCCACCAGCTCTTTGGGGACCTGCTGAAAAGCGCTGGCAATCATCAACGTGGTAAACGGCAGCGACAGTGCGATTTGCGGCAGAATCAGGGCCAGATAGGTATTGGTCAGCCCCATCCAGTGCAGTTCATGATAGAGCGGAATAATAAAGGCTTCACTCGGCAGCACCATGCCCAGCGCCAGCATACCCGCCACCACTTTTTTGCCGGGAATCTTCAGTAGGGCAAAGCCAAATCCGGCCAGAATACCCAGCAAAATACTGCACAGCACCACCGGGAACACCACCAGCACCGAGTTCATGAAGTAAACGTTAAAGTGCCCCTGCTGCCAGGCGGTGATGTAGTTTTTCACATTCAGTGAGGCGGGCAAATGAAAGACGCCCTGAAACAGCTCCATCTGGGTTTTAAACGAGGTCATAAACGCCATCAAAAACGGCATGATGGTCATCAGCGCCACTATCCAGAGCAGCGCACGGGAAAGGATCGGGGTGCTTTTCATCAGTAACGTTCCTTCAATGCCAGGTGAATCAGGTAGTTAATCCCTAACACAATCACCATACTGAACACGGCAACCGATGAGGCATAGCCGAAGTAGTGCAGATCAAAACCCTGCTTGTACATAAAGATGTTGGTCACCATGGTGGATGTGCCGGGCCCGCCCTGCGTCATGACATACACCAGATCGAAGGCCTTCAGACTGGCGATCACCGTCAGCAACAGCGCGATGCGCAACTCAGGACGCAGCCCCGGCAGCGTAATGCGCATAAACTTCTGACGACGCGAGGAACCATCCAGATCGGCCGCTTCAAGCAGGGACGGGTCCATGCGTTGCAGGCCCGCCATAAACAGCACCAGACAGAAACCAAAAAAGTACCAGGTGGCGACCATGCCGACGGCCGGCAGTGCCCAGGTAAAATCACCGAGCCAGGACATCGCCAGCTGCGGCAATCCAACGGCACGCAGGAACTGATCGATGGGGCCAAAGGCCGGGTTATACAGCCAGCGCCAGACCACGCCCAGAACCGCCATCGGCATGATATAGGGCAGGAAGAACAGGATGCGCAGTACGCTGCGTTCGGTATTGTTACGCGTGTCATACAGAAAGCTGCACAGCAGCAGCCCCACGCTGATGGGCAGCAGCGTATAAAACAGCATCAGGATGGCGTTATTACCAAGGGCAATCCAGAAGACCGGATCGCTGAACATGCGCAGGTAGTTACTGACGCCCGCGAAAACCGGCAGGGAGGTTCCATCCCACTCGGTAAAGCTGATCCCCAGTGAAGCCAGCAGCGGCAACAGCAGAAACAGCCCATAAACCAGCACTGCGGGAAGAAGATAGAGAAAATTACGCCAACTGCTTTGATTCAACATAACCGTACTCGTCGTAGTGAGATCGACATTCAGGCCCGGCAGGTTCGCTGCCGGGCGACCGGCTTAGTGTTTCAGGGTTTTCATATAACGCTGGTAGTTGTTATCGAAGTTAATAACCATCTGCTCTGCCGTCTGTCGGCCCGCCAGTAACAGCTGAACGTTTTGATTCAGTTCGGCGTTCATGGTCGGGGTTGCCCAGTCGACGTAGTGGCCCAGGCCATCATAGGCATTGAGCGCCAGCCACACTTGCCAGGCTTCGCCCAACAGTGGGTTATCCGCCGGAATTTTTGCGTTTTTATTGGTGCTGGCTGGCAGGAAACCGACGTTCAGCCACCGGTTTGCCATGCTGTCTGACACCATATAGTTGATAAATTTGGCGGCGGCATCCTGCTGCGCTTTGCTTTTCGCCATGCTGGTCATCGAGAAGGCCAAATCGGTACCGCCGACCATTAACGGCTGTTTAACGCCGTCACCGGCTGGCATCGCGGCAAAATGGATATCTTTGTTGTCTTTAAACTGACCCAGATACCAGGTTCCACTGACCAGGAACGCAGACTGGCCGTTCTGGAACAGCGTCGCGGCATCATCATGGCCAATGCCCTGATAGCCCGGGAACAGATAACCTTTGTCAGCCCAGCTTTTCATCATCGTGGCGGCTTTCGTCAGTTTTTCATCTTTGAAAGTGCCGCCTACGTCGTAAATCAAATCATCCAGTTTTTTGCGGTCACTGCTTTCAATTTGTGCTTCCCACAGTGTACTGAGCAGCTGCTGTCCCATATTGCCGTCTAACAAACCCAGCATCATCGGCGCAGTGCCTTGCTGTTTGAGTTTTGCCATCGCGGCGTCCAGTTCGCTCAGGGTTTTCGGTACTGCAATACCGGCTTTATCCAGCAGCGCCTTGTTGTAGTACAGGCCGACCATCTCACCAAGACTGGCCACACCGTACAGCTTGCCACTACCAAACTGGCCACTGTCAGACCAGCGGTTGCGTTTGAGAATCGAGTCCGGGAATTTTTGGGTCCAGCCATATTCGGCTGCATAGCTGTCCAGCGGCAACAGCAGTTTGTCTTTGACCAGCGAACCCATATCGCCGCCGCCCTGATTCACCTGGGCAATCTGCGGACCTTCACCGGCGGTCAGGGCCAGCTTCAACGGAATGCGCGTGTCTTCAAAGGAGTGCACGGACCGGTTGATGACGATGCCGGGGTTTTGCTGGGAAAAGGCTTTAATGCCTTCGTCAACGGCCGCCGTTTGCTGAGGATAACTGTAGATATCCCACTCATTCAGAGTGACGGTGCTGTCGGCATGAGCAACGCTGCCCATCAGCAAGCCCGCCGCCAACAGGCTACGAACCGAGGTGCGAAAACGGAACGAACGAACTGAGGAATCAGACATCATGCTCACTTTCTCCAATACAGGATGGACATCCTTTCTTCACAGGGTCTGCAATCCTGCAGACTGTAGCCGCATAAATCACCTTCTCACTCATAGTTACTTTAATAAAAAAATAAAGTCAAACATCCCACGGAGTGAATTACCAGGTTGTGAGCCTGCGCAAAAAAACACAATGGAAGGCCTGCAGTCAGCATAAGCACGGGCTAATCAAGGCGGATTTAGCGCATTATCCGTGCCCGCTCACCTCCAGACAGCAGGATAAACCACGCCTAAAGTGGCGTAATAACTTGCTGATAAAAAATATGAAAATCCTATGACGCTCACATTTTTAACTTTTTATTTACCCTGCCAATTCCTGACAGGCAGGCTACTGCCCGCCACAGAAGCCCACAGAGACTGGTCTGGTCAGCCATTAATACCAACGCCGATGCCGGTTTGGGATAACAGGGTAATTATTCCATCTTGAAAACTAAGTCAGCTTTCATTACCGTGAGGTTGTTCAACTACTGACCTGTGAGAGATGACGATGGCGAATCAAGGTGTCATTCGTCCGGCCACCGAGTCGGACTATCCAGCGCTTTACCGCATCTGTCTGGAAACCGCCAATGCCGGTAAGGATGCCCGTAACCACTATTCCGATCCCGAGTATCCCGGGCAGCGTTTTGCGGTGCCCTATGCCCGTTTTGCGCCGGATTTTGCTTTTGTGCTGGAGGTAGAGGGTGAGGTGATGGGCTATGTCGTCGCCGCGCCAGATACCCGCGCCTTTGAAGCGCAGCTTGAGCACCACTGGTGGCCTCAGCTTCAGGATAAATACCGCGATCGCACAGCCAGCGCCCCTTATGACAGCAAAATTCTCGACAGCATTCGTCAACCCGATCGTGCCGATGCGCAGTTAGTGGCGCAGTGGCCCGCCCATTTGCATATCAATCTGCTGCCGCCGGTACAACAGGGCGGCTGGGGCCGCAAGATGATCGCGCATGAACTGGCTGCGCTGCGGCAAGCCGGCGTAAAAGGCGTCCATCTTGGCGTCAGCCTGCAAAATGAACAGGTTTGCGCTTTTTATCAACGCATGGGATTCAGCCACATCCTGCGCAGCAACGCCATTTATATGGGCCAGTTACTTTGAGTGAGGGAGTTTATGACCAGCCTGCGCTTGCAGAATGTTAAGAAGTCCTATGACCATATCGATGTGATTCACGGCGTCGATCTGACGATAAACAGCGGCGAATTTGTGGTGTTCGTGGGGCCATCCGGCTGCGGTAAATCGACCCTGCTGCGGATGATCGCCGGGCTGGAAGAAATCACTGACGGAAAATTGTTGATAGAAGACAAAGACATGACCCAGCAGCCCGCGACCGAACGCGGCATCGCCATGGTCTTTCAGTCTTATGCGCTTTATCCCAATATGACGGTGCGTGGCAATCTGGCTTACCCGCTTGAAGTCATGAAAAAGTCTAAAGCAGAGATTGCTCAGGCCATCGAACACACCGCGGCGCGGTTACATCTGACCGAACTGTTGGATCGCCTGCCGCGTGCGCTTTCCGGTGGTCAACGCCAGCGCGTGGCGATTGGTCGGGCCATTATCCGCCATCCGCGCATCTTTCTGTTTGATGAGCCGCTCTCCAACCTGGATGCCGAGCTTCGTCTGCAAATGCGCATCGAGATTGCCCGCCTGCACGCCTCGCTGGGCAACACCATGATTTATGTTACCCATGACCAGTCAGAGGCGATGACGCTTGCCGATCGGATCGTGGTCCTGCGTAAAGGGCGAATCGAACAGGTTGGCGCGCCGTTAGACCTCTACAGCGATCCTGACAACCTGTTTGTGGCCGGTTTTATTGGCTCGCCGAAGATGAATTTCCTCCATGCCGAGGTCACCGCCACCGGTCAGGGAGAAGTCCAGCTACGTGTGCCGGACCTGAAGATGTCGCAACTGGTGCTGAAGATTGCTGCGCCCTGCCGTGAAGGCCAGCGCGTAACCCTGGGCATTCGCCCGGAGCACATGCAGCCTGCCGCTAATACGCCGCCAGCGCTGCAGTTTAGCGGCACGCTGTCCTTTGCCGAAATGCTGGGGCATACCAATTATCTTTATCTGGATGTGGGCATTGAGCAGATGTTGGTTGTCGAGGCGCGCGAGGCACAACGGCGGGATTTAGGCGTGGAGGTCAGGCTGGGACTGTCGGCAGACCACTGCCTGCTGTTTGATGAGCAGGGACAGCGTCTGCGTTAAACCGGATGGCGCTTCGGCGCCTTCAGGTCACGGGTTCTTCGTCTGCCTGAGCCGCCAGCAGATCGAGCAGCATATTGACGGCAAAGCCTGCCGCACCCAGCGCCCACATACGGTTTGATTCCGTCAGAAACTGTAGCGGTGTCATATGGGGAGTGAGCTTCAGGCGGTAAGCCTGAAAACTCTGGGTGATGTGGTCCAGCAGAATACGCGAAGCCATATGCGGCTCCATCGCCAGATACACCACATCGGGATCGTACGCCACCGACAGGTTGGCCAGCGAAATACCCAGTTCACGTCCGGCCTCCTCCAGGGCGGTCAGCACCTCGGCTGTTGGCCGCTGATCCAGCGCCCGCAAGGTTAACGGGCCGTCCGCGTCATCCTGGGAGACACGCTGCAAGATAGCCTGGGACGATGCCACATCTTCAAGCAGCCGCAGCGACCCATCACCGACCAGACCGTTACCGATCTCACCGGCTTTGCCGTGCCGCCCGCGATAGAGCCGACGGTTAAGAATAATGCCTGCGCCGATGCCTTTACCGTAGGTGGCGATGACCGCCGACTGTGCGTTGCCCAACTGGCCAAACACCAGCGTCGCCATCGCCATGGCGTTGGCATCATTTTCGATAAACACCGGCAGGGAAAAGCGCGTTTCCAGCATCTGCGCGATAGGGACATTCTCCCAGTCCAGCACCTTGGAACGAATACAGTAGCCGTTTTCGGCATCGACTAAACCGGATAAGGCCAGGCCGATCGCCCCCACATGCTTCTCTTCAACGCCGCGTAAAAATTTGGCCAGCGCATCGCCCAACTGACGTGGCGTGATCGCGCCCGAAGGCATCTGCTGTTCACCCAGCAAATTGCCGCTGAGGTCTGTCATCACAATCAGGTTACGTTCGGCGTTAAGCTGAATACCAATGACGCTGGCGCGGTCAGGATTGAGCCCCAGCAGGGTTTTAGGCCGCCCCATCGACACCCGGCGCAATCCCAGTTCCTGCACGATTCCCTGCGCCAGCAGGCGATTAGTCGCCTGAGAAACGGTCGACATGCTTAGCCCGCTCCGGACCTTCAGGTCGGACTGGCTAACAGGCGCATGTTCCACAATCAGTCTCAGAATGCGCGCGGTGACGTTTGGAGCGATCATAAAGTCCTCAGATTTGACCGTGCCATCATTAATGCCCCGTCCAGGGCATCGTATTGCGCGGCGACCAGCCGGGCATGAATATCCCTTGCCAGCCAGGGCTGAATCGGTGCCGCCAGGCCACCCATGAGGGCCACCCGGCCCTGGCTAATCGCGGAGAGGCGACTCACCATTAAGCCAATATCGTTGGCCGTTTGACGCAGTAAATCAATAGCATGCCGATCGTCCGCCTGCGCGGCGGCAAAAATCTCAGGCACCACGCGCGCCCAGTCGGCAGGCATGGCATCTCGCGTCCACAACAACATGGTTTCCGGGCTATGGTTAAACTGCGCCATCAGGCTATGGGTGAAGTCCGTGCTGTCGATAATCGCTTCATGAGCCAGCAATGCCAGCCGTAGCGCCCGTCGCCCCAGTTCTGCCCCTGAGCCTTGATCGGACAGTGCGAATCCCCAGCCACCCAGCAGCGTGAAGTGCTCGCCGTCCCACGCAGCGCCCTGGCTACCGGTGCCGATAATAAAGACCGCGCCGGGGGCCGCCGCATGCGCACCGGCACAGGCGATCTCGACATCGCTGACCACCTGACATGCCGCGCAGGCGGGCTGCCATTGCGTCAGGCGCGCCTTAACCGAGGCCACATTCGCTCCCGCTAACCCTGCCACCAGCGAGGTCTGCGTCAGCGCCTGTGAAGCCAGCCCCGCCTGAGACAGCACTGCGGCAATGAGCTGTTCAACGCAATTCAGAGCAGCATCAAACTGTGACCAGACGTTGGCGGGGCCGCCAACGGCCTGCGCCAGCACGTTGCCATGACTGTCGGTCAAGCGGGCGCGACACTGCGTGCCGCCGCCATCAATGCCAAGGAGATAGTGTGATTGCACGCGCTTCCTCCCGCCGTAACTCATCTCGATTCTGTAATCTGCGAACGATAGGTGAAAAAAACTTAAATCGCAATAACAAATAAATATAGGGAAAAAACAATAACTATTTATTATTTAAAATCAATGAAATAAACAAAAAGACGTACGCAAATCACACAACCCGTTATTGACATTAGTTTTTCCGTCGTAATAAGTTGGTAGCCAGTCTTTCAATCATTACGTCCCGTCAGCGGCGTACTCACCGTTGTCAGAATTCAGGATCAGGGGTTTACCATGAAAGTAGGCATTATTGGTCTCGGCTTTCGTCTTTCTCACGTTGTTAAAGAGTTTCACAAAGCTGATACCGAATTTTCGCTGGTAGGGTATTACGATCCAGCACCGGCCGGTTTGCCGAATCTGCACAGTTTCGGTATCGATCCCGGCAACGCATTCGATTCCGTTGAGGCGCTGCTGCAACACGGTGGCTTTGATTTGCTGCTGGTTGGCTCGCCTAACTTTATGCATCTTGAGCATGTCACACAGGCGCTGGCAGCAGGCTATACTGTGTTTACTGAAAAGCCTGTCGTGATTAACGAAGAACAAACGATGGCGATGGCAAAACTGGTTCAGCAATATGGTGAAGACCGTATTCTGGTTGGACTGGTGCTGCGTTACTCACCGCTCTATCACGACCTGCTGGCTGCACGTGACGATCGTCGCCTGGGTGAAATCACCTCGATTGAAGCGACAGAACATATCAAGCCTTATCATGGCGCGTTCTTCCAGCGCGACTGGCGCAGACTCGAAAAATATGCCGGTCCTTATATTCTGGAAAAATGCTGTCACGACATCGATCTCTACCAGGGATTAATGCAGGAGCGCCCCGTTCGGGTGGCCAGCTTTGGCGGACGCAAATCCTTTACGCCTCAGCATGCACCGCAAGGGGCAATAACCGAGCAGTCTGAGATTTACCACACTAAGCCCAGCGGCTGGTCGAGTACCGACGCGGTATTTAGCAGCGATGCAGATATTGTCGATTACCAGACCGCCCTGATTGAATATGCCAGTGGCGCAACGCTCTCTTTTCACGCCAACCTTAACGTACCGGACGAATTCCGCCGGTTCTGTGTGATAGGCACTGACGGCATGGCGGAAGGTGATTTTGTACGTAACTATTTTCGCGTGCACAACGCACGCACCGGTGAAAAAGAGGTGGAAACCGCCTACAGCGGCAATGCCTACGACGGCCATTACGGTGCCGATGCCTTGATGGCAGAAGAGATCGTTAAGCACATCAAGCAGGGAACGCCGCTAAAAGTCTCCGTCGTTGACGCACTGGAAGCCGGCCTGACGGCCATTAAGATTGATGAAGCGCGTAAAACCCGCAGCGTCGTTGATCTGACCGAAAGCTGGAAACGTTTTGACGCCAACCTGGGAAAAACGGGAACGCACTAGTTCCCTCCTGATATCTCACTCCCCCGAGACCATCAGGTTATTCATAGCTCGACTGACTGGCACCTTACTTAAACCGGCCTCAGGCCGGTTTTTTTATTCCTTCTTTTTACACCACCTTCCACCTTGATGACCGCCGTTCCCCCTGCATCAGGTGCGCTACACCGGCTTCTTTTCATGATGATGACGGCGTGGGGGCGTATTAAAAAAACCGTCAGCTCTGCTGATAAGTTTACTCAGGATAAGATAAAGCCGTAAACGAAACGGTAAATGAAGCAGAAAAATGGCCGTTTCTGCTGGTCATCTTGTCGCGTTTATTACAGGTTTTTAGCAGAAACATCCTGTGTGATTAATTAACAGTTCCATCGGGTAATCACGTTAGAAAAGACCATTCAACGTTATCATTAGAGTGCATATAAATTTAAATAACGAGTGAGAAAAAAGCGCTGATTAATATATAAAAAACGTGTATTGCCAGGAGAATCGCGTATATTAATCGCCGGACTTTCCTCTGGTTATGCAAAAAATATAAATCACAGCAAACGTTAAATAGTTTCGATGAGATAATGAAAAATAGCTTATATAACCCCTATATTACTGAGCCTATTCACCACGTCACGAGTCAGGTGGCCGGTATTTGCTACCATCTTCCTAATTCTGACTACCCGCAGCCTGCGCAATGGATACTTAACGATGACAACATTATTTCATTACACAACCACCTTGCGACTGAAGCAGCATTAATCATTATTCCCCTTTGGGATTCACAGTTAGAAGAATGGATTTATCACCCCGAGCGTTATTTACATTTGCAGGATGCGCGGGTGCGTATCGGTATTAATTATCGCAACCTGAAGACCCATCAGGAAAAATTACTGGAATTAACTAACGCTTATCGTTTCTGGCTTTTTGATTTTGCACCACCTGGCGCAGACTGTCATTTGGTGGAATCCTTTCCTTTTTCTGCAATTGTCTTAAGTCATACATTCTTTAATGACAACTATCGGAAATTCACCTTTCCTTTTTTTATTGAATCACTACGTGGAAAAGGTGCCAGGATAATCGTGCGGGGATATGAACCGACGTTAACAGCAGAACAACTCGCGGCATTAAACATTTGTGGCTGGCAATTACAACGCGCATCAGGCGATCTCATTCCTTTTACGCTTTAACCTTTCTTATCCCCTGGTACTATTGAATCATATCGGCAAGAACCATTAACTCCGTCTAAAGTGTTGCCTGAGGTCTCTTGTTAAGAGCTTTAAGCCAAAAAAATCAAAACTCATACCAGTTTTGCTATAACATTTAACAGATATGGATCATCAAGCGTCACGGAAGAGCGAAATAAGCATACCTTTCATCTTTTGTACTTTATGACTGATAACAATCTATCTGATTGTTTTCTTGTGTTTTATGGCAACGAAATGAGGTCAACATTATGGGGAAAAACTCCTCATCCTTTAGCGTGGTCCGTTTTTTAACGGTGCTGTTCGCCGTGCTAACGGGTGCGTTCATGTTAATTGGTGGTATCTGGTTAGCCACGATCGGTGGTTCCTGGTACTACATCATTGGCGGTGCAGCCATGCTGCTTACCGCTTTTCTGCTCTGGCGGCGTAACAGTGCTGCCCTGCTGGTGTATGCACTTTTACTGCTGGCAACGCTGGTGTGGAGCGTGTGGGAAGTCGGTACCGATTTCTGGGCGCTGGCACCGCGTACCGATGTCCTGGTGATCTTTGGTGTCTGGTTAGTCTTGCCCTTTGTCTATCGGAGCTTATATAGCCCAGGTAAAGGTGCGTTGGGTGCCATGGGCATCGCCCTGATTGCCAGTGCAGCCGTGCTCACCTATGCCGTCTTTAATGACCCGCAAGTGGTGAATGGTGCAGTGCCTTCGACGGCCGATAATGCCCCTCAGGCCCAGCCGCTGAGCAACATTGCCGATGCTGACTGGCCGGCTTATGCGCGCGATCAGCAAGGTACGCGCTACTCGCCGCTCAAGCAGATCAATCATGACAATGTGAAAGAATTGCAGGTGGCCTGGCAGTTCCAGACCGGCGATCTGAAAAAACCTAGCGATCCGGGTGAAATCACCGATGAAGTGACGCCAATCAAGATTCGCGACACGCTTTATCTTTGCTCACCGCACCAGATTTTGTTCGCGCTGGATGCGGCAACCGGTAAGCAAAAATGGAAGTTTGATCCCGGCCTGAAAACCAATCCTACCTTCCAGCATGTGACCTGTCGTGGTGTGTCCTATCACGAGTTCCCGGCAGCGAAGGATGCGTCCAATACTCAGCCAGCGCTGTGTTCACGTCGCATCTATTTGCCTGTCAATGATGGTCGTCTGTTTGCGCTGGACGCGAACACCGGTGAACGCTGCCCGGCCTTTGGCAATAACGGTGAGCTGGATCTTCAGCATCAGCAGCCGGTCACTACGCCAGGCCAGTATGAGCCAACCTCGCCGCCGGTTATCACCGACACCACCATTGTGATGGCCGGTGCCGTCACCGACAACTACTCGACCCGTGAACCCTCAGGCGCTATCCGTGGCTTTGATGTGAACACCGGTAAGCTGCTGTGGGTGTTCGATCCGGGCGCGAAAGATCCTAATGCGATTCCGGCGGATGAGCATACGTTCACCATGAATTCACCTAACTCATGGGCACCTGCGGTCTACGATCCGAAGCTGGATATTGTTTACCTGCCAATGGGTGTGACTACGCCCGATATCTGGGGCGGCAACCGCACCCCAGAGCAGGAACGTTATGCCAGCAGCGTGCTGGCGCTGAACGCGACCACCGGTAAGCTGGTCTGGTCGTATCAGACCGTCCACCACGACCTGTGGGATATGGATCTGCCCTCGCAGCCGACGCTGGCCGACATTACCGATAAAGACGGTAAAACGGTTCCGGTTATCTATGCTCCCGCCAAAACAGGGAACATTTTTGTTCTGGATCGCCGTACGGGTAAAACCGTGGTGCCCGCCCCGGAAACCCCTGTACCCCAGGGTGCCGCTAAAGGCGACCATGTAGCCGCGACTCAGCCTTACTCTGAACTGACCTTCCGTCCGAAGCAAAACCTGACGGACAAGGACATGTGGGGCGCGACAATGTATGACCAGCTGGTGTGCCGCGTGATCTTTAAGCGTCTGCGCTATGAAGGTCCGTTCACCCCACCGTCTGAACAGGGCACCCTGGTTTTCCCAGGCAACCTGGGCATGTTTGAGTGGGGCGGCATTTCGGTTGATCCACATCGTCAGATTGCGATTGCAAACCCAATGGCGCTGCCGTTCGTGTCGAAGCTGATTCCACGCGGTCCGGGTAATCCAGAAGAGCCACAAGAAGGCGCTTCTGGCGGTTCAGGTACTGAAACCGGTATTCAACCGCAGTACGGCGTGCCCTATGGCGTTGAACTGAATCCGTTCCTGTCACCGTTCGGTCTGCCGTGTAAACAGCCTGCCTGGGGTTATGTTTCGGCGGTTGACCTGAAAACGAACGAAGTGGTCTGGAAGCAACGTATTGGTACCGTTCGTGACAGCTCGCCGCTGCCGCTGCCATTTAAAATGGGCATGCCAATGCTGGGCGGCCCGGTCGCCACGGCGGGTAAAGTGTTCTTTATTGGCGCAACCGCGGATAACTACCTGCGTGCCTACAGCACTGATACCGGTGAGCTTCTGTGGCAGGCGCGCCTGCCAGCCGGTGGTCAGGCAACACCGATGACGTATGAAGTCAACGGCAAGCAATACGTGGTGATTGCTGCCGGTGGTCATGGTTCATTTGGTACCAAGCTGGGCGATTACGTGATTGCCTATGCGCTGCCCGACCAGAAGTAACTAACCCCTGAACAGAGGCGGACTCCGGTCCGCCTTTTTTTATGCCTGCTATCCACCTGCCCCTTTTCCTTTTGCCTGTCGCTGGTTCAGCCAGGCGCATAACCCCATCACCACGCAGGTCGCCAGAAACACGGGCCGCATTCCCCATGCCCCGCCGATGATCCCACCAAACAGCGGACCACTCACCTGCCCGATATACTGCGCCGATGTCGAATAGCCGAGCATGCGCCCCACCTGGGTGGCGGGAACATGGTGGCGGATAATAGCGGTAATGCAGGGCATCAGACCGCCTAACGCGATCCCCATCAGGAAGCGCAGCGGCAGGAGTTGCCAGGCATCGGTAATAAAAGCCTGAGGGATCAGTAACAGCGCGCAGCCAAGCAGACCCGCGCGTAATACCCGCCAGTGCCCAATGCGGTCAGCCAGCTTACCGGTATAAGGCGCCGAAATAATGCTGCCCAGTGCCGCCGCAGCCATCACCAGGCCCGACATCAGCGTGATGGCATGATCCTGATGTAAAAACTGACCGATATATAAGGTAATCACCGGCTCGATCGACATGTTGGCAAACACCAGCAGCATGGCGGTGAGCCACATCAGCCTGACCACCGTCCGGTTAAAGGGGGCAAGGGCTACGACCGGTTGGGAACGGGCGCTGTCTACTTTGCGCGTCGGTGCCGGTTCTTTAAGTAAAAACGTGGTGGCGAGAAAAGCCACGAAAATGACCGCACCGGTAAGCCAGAACGTGGCCCGAATACCGATCAGCGGCGGCAGTACGCCCCCCAGCAACGGGCCAATCACGTTACCGGCCATCATGCCGGATGCCAGCATGCCCAACGCCCATCCGGTATGAGATTTAGGCGTTTGCGCGGCAATCAGAATGGTGGAACCGGATGAGTAGCCGCCGAGTAATCCCGCCAGTAAACGTAACGCCACCAGCTGCCATACGGTGGTTACCATACCAATCAGTGCCATCGCAACTGCCATTCCCAGGCTCGCCCGGATCAGCATCAGCTTGCGCCCATAGCGATCGCCCAACCTGCCCCACAGCGGGGCGGTCAACGCCGCGCTGAGAAAAGTGGCACCATAAGCAACGCCGGACCAGCGCGCCATGGCCGCCGGTTCCTGTACACCCAGTTGTTGCACATACAAAGGTAAAAAAGGTAATAGTAAGGTCATGGCGACAAGGGTCGTAAAAGAGCCAAAGACGCAAACCCATACGTTACGTTTCCAGTGGCGAAAGGCAGTTGCCTCAGACGTCATTTCCATGCGATATCCCCATCGAGTTCAGGGACTCAGGCTAACAATGGTGACGAGGCAACAACAGTCGGCGCGTGATATTTGCTGACTGGCATAGTTTGTTGCTGTACTGCAACAATCAGCGTCCGCCCAGTTGGTCGATCAGGATGTCGCACAGCAGGCTAACGGGCGAGGCAGGCGCGATGTCCTGATGCATCAGCAGATAACTTTGTAAGCGATCCATCTGCCACTCAGGCAGAACCTGAACAATCTGCCCCTGGGTAAGCGCCTCCTGCACCATGTAGGAGGGCAGATAAGCAATCCCGTTGCCCGCCAGCGCCGCATTCAGCAGCGCCATGCTGTTATTGGCCCGAAAACGGCTACGCACGTCCACCGCCAGGCGCAGCTTGTCGCGACGAAACGGCAGCGCGGCAGTATGCGCCGGGCCGTGAAACATCAATAAATCATGACGAGGTAACAGACGGGGATGCGAGATGGCAGGATGCTGAGCCAGATAAACCGGTGCGGCATACAGCCCCCAGTGGATATCGCTTAATAGCCGAAAGTTGCCCTGGCGGGGCGCATGGGCGCGAATAACAATCGCCACATCCACCCCGTCGCCAATCGTCTCGTCGTTATTATCCGTCAGGCTGAGATCGACATTGATGTGCAGATGACGGCGCAGAAAGCGATTAAGCAGCGGCACAATACACTGGCAGCCAAAGGTGACGGGCGCCTGTAAACGCACATTCCCGACGGGATTTTGGTGCGCCTGTTGCACAAAATCCTCGGCCTGATGCAGTTCATCCAGCATACGTACACAAAACGGATAGTAAGCCTGGCCCAGCTCCGTCAGCGTCATTCTGCGGGTGGTACGCTGCAGCAGCCGAATGCCCAACCGCTGTTCCAGCCCGGCGATTTCCCGACTGATATGGGACTTCGATACGCCGAGCACGCGCGCGGCTTCCGTAAAGCTTTTAAGCTCGACCACGCGCGCAAACAACATCATGGCGATCAGGTTATCGCTGTTATTCATCGGTTTCCTACGGGCCAGAACGGCGGCTGCGGGTTATGGCACAGCGATGACGCCATGCATCTGGCAGTAAGAATAAAGCAACGGCGGGAAGGCTAACAGCGTCAGTGGCGGAAAAGGCGTGCGGGGCCCTGGCGATGCATGGACATTCCCACAGGCTAGCGGATGGGAATGTCCATACAGTGACTAACTTGCCATGGCATAGGGAAACAATAAACGATCGGGCTCCACCCGGCGCTGGCGGCGCAGCTGGCCTGGCGTCACCATAAAATAGTTTTTAAACGTCCGCGTATAGGCCTGCTGGGTATCAAACCCATAGCTCATCGCCACCTGTAAAATCGCCTCGTTACTGTTGAGCAGCGTTAAGGCCGACTCGGTCAAACGACGCTGACGAATATACTCGGCCAGTGAGAAGCCGGTGTGCTGGCGAAATAAACGCTGCAGATGCCAACGGGAATAGCCCGCCCGGCGCGCCACTTCGTCCAGATGCAGATCGTGTCCTAAATTGCTTTCTATCCATTCCAGCAAACTACGAATAAACTCGCGCTGATTCATGGTGTTCTCCTGGTTAAAGCAGATGTGCAGGGAACACACTTTAGCGCGCTAAATTTATCCCTTAATTAGCGAAAACTTAGCGCAGAATTAGCAAAGCGGTAAAATCGTCCGTTTCAGGGTGCATTATCACCCTCTGACCGGGCGCGTAACGGCATTTTGCTGCACTCGCCATGCCAATAATTCTGCGCTAATAATCCAGCGCTACACTGTTGCCATTTTTCGGGGGACGTCATCCATGCGCGTGTTGTTGGTCGAAGATGATGAAATGATCGGCGCAAATCTGCAGCAGGCGCTGGAAGCGGCAGGCTGGTCAGTCGACTGGGTGCGCGATGGCGTTTACGCGCAAAACGCCTGGAGCGAAGGCGGCTACAGCTGCGTACTGCTCGATCTCGGCTTACCCCGCGACGACGGTTTGCAGGTGCTGCGGCGCGCGCGGGCGCGCGGCGATGCCACGCCGGTTTTAATTCTTACCGCCCGTGATACGGTCGCCCAGCGGGTACAGGGACTGGATTACGGTGCGGATGACTATCTGCTGAAGCCTTTTGATCTGCAGGAAGTGATGGCCCGAATGCGGGCAATTACCCGCCGCCATCATGGCTCTGCCGATTCGCTGCTGGGCAGCGGTGATGTTCAACTGGATATGCTGACACGCGAAGTGCTGTACAAAGGGCAACGTGAGCAGTTAACCGCGCGTGAATATGCCCTGCTCTATGCGCTGCTGGAACGGCCCGGTGCCATCCTGTCACGCGAGCAGTTGGAAAACCGTATTTATGGCTGGGGTGAAGAAGTCAGCAGTAATGCTGTGGATGTCTTAATCCACGGGATGCGGCGCAAGCTGGATAATGATGTGATCCGCAATGTACGCGGACTGGGTTGGCGGGTACCGGCAATATGAAAATTTTTATGCGATCGTTACGTAATAAATTACTGAGTACGTTACTGGTGATTCATTTGCTGATGATTGGCGGCGTGGCCTGGTACTTTTTCAGCTGCTACGGTGAGATGGTTGGCGTCATCAAGGATGAGCAGTTAGCCAAGCTGGCCGATGCCTGGTCAGTGAACCGCGAAATCCCCCCGCTGATGCCGCTTATTGCGCCCGCACACAAGATTAAAAGCGCCTTCGTGATTCAGTTATGGGACGCCAAAGGCCAGTTACGCTCCAGCTCCTGGCCTGAACTGCATGCGCCGCTGCAGGCTGAAAACGGCTATAAAGATGTGCAGATTGGCGGTTGCCACGACTGCGAATGGCGCATTTACACCCGCGCCGGCCAGCCGGGCAGCGAGATAAAAACCATTCAGGTGATGCTCAATCTCAGCTACATGAAAGAAATGATGGTGAGACGGGCGCTGTCAGCCATTATTCCGCTGATTTTAATGATGCCGCTGTCGTTGCTGGTGATCTGGCTGGTGGTGCGAAAAATCACCCGGGATTTGCGTGTTGCCTCGCGTGAAATTGCCGCGCAGGACGCCCATCACCCACACAGCGTTTCCCCTGAAAGCCTCCCGGACGAAATTCAGCCGCTGGTCGCCGCCTATAACTCTCTGCTGGATAAGCTACGTGCCGCCTGGTCTTCACAGCGTCAGTTTATGGAAGATGCTGCTCACGAACTGCGGACGCCGGTCACGGCGGTCACGCTGCAGCTGGAAAACCTGCGTCAGCACATTCAGCCTGGCGAGGCCAGCCGCCAGTTTGCGCAACTGGAATCCGGCGTCACCCGTACACGTCACCTGGTCACCCAGTTGCTGAATATGTCGCGCTGGGAAGATCAGTCCGTCGTTGCCAGCGTGGAAAATATCGCGCTGGAAGATGTGCTGAAAGAGAGCATTGAGCAGCTCATGGTAGTGGCCGATAAGCGCGGTATCGATATCGGCTTTAGCGGAACCACGCACTACCATTTGCAGGCCGGACGTTCAGAGCTGCGGAGCCTGTTTGACAACCTGATCGGCAACGCCATGTTGCACACGCCCGAAGGCAGCCTGGTGGATGTCCTGCTGCATCGGGTGGCGGGGCAAACCGTGGTGGATATCGTTGATAACGGCCCAGGTATGCCTGAGTCCTTTATCGAACGCGCGTTTGACCGTTTTGCCCGCTCACCCGATGTAAAAGCGCAGGGGAGCGGTTTAGGTTTGTCGATTGTGCGCAGTGTTGCGCAGAAACATCAGATCCACGTTGCCCTGTCCAACTGCCTGACTCCGCAAGGTGACCGCTGCGGTTTTCAGGTGCGCGTCACCTTTCCTTAATCCCCGTCGTTCGAACCGGAACCCGACAACGTAAACGGTTGCCCGGTTCCGTTCGCCTCCAGCAATATTGTGATTCAAGTCACAATATTGATGAATTGTTATGCAACACATTTTGACAAATGTGATCAAAAGCTATTTTCTATCTCCCTGTAAAAGGCACGCTATGCTAACTAAAAAAATGCGGCCCAGATACTTCACCGCCCAACCTTTGGGATTGATTTCCAAACAGCGCGCAAACGATTGTCTTGCGCATAAGAAACCAGTGGTCAAAATATAATGAAATTTAAAACGTTAATGGCAGGCGCCCTGCTGGCAGGCTCCTTAAACGGTGCAGTGCAGGCTGCAGAAAACGATCCCCAGTACGTTTCCGACTGGTGGCATCAAAGCGTCAACGTGGTGGGCAGCTACCACACCCGTTTCGGACCACAGTTCAATAACGATGTGTATCTGGAATACGAAGCTTTCGCGAAAAAAGACTGGTTTGATTTTTACGGCTACGTTGATCTGCCAAACTTCTTTGGCGCGGGCAACAGCAATGCTAACGGCATTTTCGACCACGGTTCCCCGCTGTTCATGGAAATTGAGCCACGTTTCTCGATTGATAAACTGACCGGCACCAGCCTGGCCTTTGGTCCGTTTAAAGAGTGGTATTTTGCGAACAACTATATCTACGATATGGGCCGTAACAGCGCTAACCGTCAAAATACCTGGTATATGGGTTTGGGCACAGACATCGATACGCACAGCGATATCGGCCTGTCACTTAACGTCTATGCCAAATACCAGTGGGAAAACTACGGTGCGGCGAATGAAAACAGCTGGGATGGCTATCGCTTCAAAGTGAAATACTTTGTGCCGATCACGACCCTGTGGGGCGGTAATCTTGGCTATGTTGGCTTTACCAACTTCGACTGGGGTTCAGACTTACGCGATAAGTCGGGCCCGATTCGCACCAGCAACGCAATCGCCTCCAGCCATATCTTGTCGCTGGGTTACGCTCACTGGCACTTCTCAGCCGTTGCACGTTATTTCCATAACGGCGGTCAGTGGGGAGCCGGTCAGGAGTTAGGATTTGGTGACAGCGCGTCTGAAATCAAGTCTACGGGCTGGGGTTACTACCTGGTTGCTGGCTATAACTTCTGATTGCTGGCACGACCCTAAAAAAACGTTGAGGCCTTCCTGAAGAAGGCCTCTCGTCTTTTCAGGGTTCCTGACGTGCATTACGCGTCGGATTTCACCACGTTGATGCGCCATGGAATATTGAATTTATCAATAAACATAGCAAAGCCGTTTGACCAGAAGGTTTCCTGCCACGGCGTGGTGACTTTCCCGCCCGCAGACAGCTTCTCAAACCAGGCTTTACCCTGCTCTGCATCGTCCGTTGCCAGACTCACGGCATAGCCCGCATGTTCTGAGGCCGGTGGCTGGTACGGATTACCGTCACTCATCATCAGCTCGCCCTGACCAATACGCAGATGGGCATGCATAATCTTTTCAGGTGGCAGCGGCGGTGCGGACCGATCACCGACCTGTTCGCCCTGCTCCGGGTTATCGCCAAAGGTCATTTTTTGCAGCAGTTGTCCACCCGTTGCCTGCAAATAGAATTCCATCGCTTCTTCACAGCGACCATAGAGAAACAAATAGGGACATACTTGCATTATTACCTCGATACCGGTGAGTAAAGTCTTTCTTATACAGAGATGATAAGTGTAGACGACAGGTCGGGGATAACGATGATAACCAGGAAAATCTTCATCATTCGGATTATTTACCTGGCAGATAAAAGCGTGTTTCGCTGATATCTTTACAACCAAAACAGGGCCAGAAAAAAAGAATAGTTTGTCCTGAATAACCTTTAGGTATTGTTTTATTCGCAATAATCACTATTAATTACTTCTGATAAAGCCTTTATTTATAGTCAGTTAAAGAAAAAACCGTTCGCCAGAATAACGAGCTTCGCCAGAGCTGTTCCGCTTAAACCGTTTTTCTTACTTCAGGCACCAGCATGGCTGGTCCTGAAATTTTCAGATTCAATAACGTCATACGCTAAATAAGCGAAGCGGTAAGAAAGACCGCCGCTTAATTATATTGAATCAGCTGGTTCATTATTTTGCTCATGTTTTATACACATTATTCTTTATTCCTTTCAGTACCTTCCTGCTAAATATTTACCACCCAAATGCCGATAACTGTGTTCTTAATTCATTATTCGGGACTGTGTAATGTCGTTAAAAAAATCTTCACTCCTGGTTCTCTCGTTCCTGTTGATTCTTTTCCTTATCAGTATATCGGTCAGCATCTGGTTACTGGCTCGCAGTAACGCATCGTTGAATGCCGTGAATAAAGAAATCCGTGTGGTGCTATCGGTTATCGATCCCATCAATCACAGCCGCACGTTACGCGTACGCCTGATGGAGTACATGAAGGAGATTGAGAGTGACGGCCCTCAGGCCACCTCGTCGCTGGACAGCGTGAAAAGCGTGGCCGCAAAAGCCGATGCGGCCTTCCAGGCTTATCTGAGTGCGCCGCGTATTCCCGGTGAAAAGGCCGACGCCGACCGCTATCGCCAGGCCTATTTGGCTTACCGCAATCAGGGAATTCAGCCTTTAATTGAAGCCGCCGAAGCCCGCGATCAGACGCGCTTTAAAAACCAGATCGCCAACGTAGTGCGCCTTGACCGGCAGTATGAAATTGTCCTGGACCAGGTGCTGGCCCAGCATGAGGCTTACGCGAAGAAACTGAACACGGATGCCCAAAGCAACTTTTCATCCGGGATCACACTGCTCATGGTATTTGGCCTGTTATTCCTTGCCATCATCATTGCGATACTGATCTTTGTCAGACGCTATATCTTATCGCCGCTGAATAACGCAAAAGCGCACTGCAGCGAGATTGCGGCAGGCGTGCTCGACCATCCGGTGCCGGTCAATGTCGGCTCACGGAGCGAGATTCAGCAACTGATGGGTTCAATGGAGCAGATGCGGACGTCCCTGACGGACATCATTATCCGGGTACGTCACTCTACCCACGCGGTGTCCTGTGCTTCCCAGGAAATTGCCAGCGGAAATATCGATCTGGCGTCCCGTACTGAACAGCAGGCCGCAGCGCTTACCGAAACGGCGGCCAGTATGGAGCAGTTGGGGGCAACGGTTAAACAGAACACGGACAACGTGTTTGAAGCCTGCCGTCTGGCCAATGAAGCGGTACAGAATGCGGAAACCGGCGAGAACGTTTCTCAGCAGGTGATCGTGTCCATGGCAAAAATCAACGAAAGCTCGAAAAAGATCGAGGACATTACCAGCGTCATTAACAGCATTGCCTTTCAGACCAATATCCTGGCGCTGAACGCGGCAGTCGAAGCGGCGCGCGCCGGTGAGCAAGGCCGAGGGTTTGCGGTGGTCGCCGGGGAAGTACGCAATCTCGCGCAGCGCAGCGCCGTGGCCGCCAAAGAAATTGAAGGCCTTATTGCCGAATCGGTCGCAACGATACGCGTCGGGTCTGATCAGGTCAGCCGCACCGGCGAAGCGATGAATGCCATTATCGCCTCGGTCAGCCGGGTTAACGAACTGATGGACCACATATCCACCGCGTCCGATGAGCAGCATCACGGTATCAGCCAGATTGAAAAGGCGGTAACCGAGATGGATGGCGTCACTCAGCAAAACGCCGCGCTGGTCCAGGAATCGGCTGCCGCTGCCGCCTCGCTGGAAGAGCAGGCGCAGCATCTTACCCACGCCGTTTCTGCTTTCCGCCTGTCGGGCGCGTAAAACGGGCTCCCGCTCTGGTGATAATGCCAGGGCGGGAAACAGATGTGTTGCCGGGCGGGGTAAGGCACTGAATGACCCGGCTGACGTCTGCCTTTACCGCTGTGCCCGTCAAGATACCTGCTGACTGCGCTTTTTGCCCTCACCGGCTCGTGCGCCGTTGATATCTGCAGTCTTGCCGTCTGCCTGAAAAGCCGTGCCAGTCAACCTTGCAATATGCGTTGCTAAAAATTCATCACTATTCCTGTCGGCAAGAATCAGGTAATTGATTATTCTGCTGCTTCACGGCTCGCTAATGGGCAATTATTTCAAAACACATCACGGCCTGTAGTGGGAATGGCAATCATCCTGATATGAGGTTCACCTTACATGACATCCGCCTTCATCACAGGGATGGCACCGTCGCCGGCATCGTCGACCGCCAACACCAGCTTAGCTGAGCGCATTGATGCGCTACCTTCCTCTGCCGGCTTATGGCGCTTTATCTCGCTCCTGGCGCTGGGAGGCTTCTTTGAACTCTACGATCTGTTTGAAACCGGTTATATCAGTACGGGCTTGCTGGCAGCCGGTATTTTCCATGCGGGCAGCGCCGGAATACTGGGCATCACCGATCAGGCGGCATTTGCCTCGGCTACCTTTCTTGGGCTGTTTGTCGGTGCCAGCCTGCTCACGCCGTTTGCCGATCGCTTTGGCCGTCGGCTGACCTTTATCTGCGCCCTGGCCTGGTACGGTGTGTTCTCACTGATCATGGCTTTTCAACACAGCGCTGAGATGGTGATCCTGTGCCGCTTTTTAGTGGGGATTGGGTTGGGCGTAGAGCTGGTGACCATCGATACCTATCTGAGTGAATGGGTGCCCACTCACTTGCGTAACCGGGCGTTTGCCTTTTCGTTCTTTATTCAGTTTTTATCGGTGCCCGCCGTGGCGTTAATGTCATGGTGGCTGGTGCCGCAAAACATTCTTGGGCTGGAAGGCTGGCGCTGGGTGGTGATTGCCGGTGCGGTCTGCTCACTGGTTATCTGGCTTGTCCGCAAAAATCTGCCGGAATCCGCGCGCTGGCTGGTGCAGCAGGGACGCCTTGATGACGCTCATCAGGTGATGTCAAAAATGGAAAAACGTTGCGGCATCGCCCCAGGCCTGCCGCTGACGACGTTAACGGGCGCGGCAAGCCGACAGGAAAAGAGTCGTTTTCGTGAGATTTGGTCATCCCGCTATCGTAAGCGCACGCTCATGCTGGTGGTGATGAACTTCTTTCAGGCGATTGGTTTTTATGGTTTTGGTAACTGGCTGCCGGCGCTGCTGTCAGGCCAGGGGACATCCATCACCCACAGCCTGCTGTATGCGTTTTTTATTACGCTGGCCTATCCGATTGGATCGCTGATTTGTGGCAGCTTTACCAGCCAGCTTGAAAACAAATGGCAAATCGTTCTCTCTTCGCTGATGACGGTGGTGTTTGGGACGCTGTTTGCCCTGCAAACCAACCCGGTCTTGCTGATTATTTGCGGTTTCCTGATCACCTTCTCGAATGCCTGGCTGACCTGCAGCTATCATGCCTATCAGACTGAGATTTTCCCCACGCACATCCGCGCCCGGGCGGTGGGGTTCTGCTACTCATTCAGCCGGTTGTCGACCGCGTTCAGCAGTATTTTAATCGGTGTGATTTTGCAGTATGCGGGAACACATGGGGTTATCGTGTTTATCGTCCTGAGTATGCTGATGGTTATGCTGTCGGTGGGCCTTTTCGGTCCGAAGACGCGCGGTATCAGGCTGGAAAACATCTGAACATTCAGCCTTCCCCCTGCGGGGAAGGCTGAAACACTGCGGCTTACTTCCCTTCTAACACCTTGATGTCCGCATTACCCTGACGATCTTTGACGTCTTCACGCAGTTCGGCCACCTGCTTCGCCGTCACGTTATCCGTGGCATTATTGCCCCAGCTGCGGCGAATAAAGTTCACCACGTCCGCGACCTGCTGATCGTTCAGACGCCAGCCAAATGCCGGCATGGTAATGGTCGAAGGCGCGCCGTTGACGCCACGTAATTCCCCCCCGACCAGCACGATGTGAATCAGCGAGGTGGGATCGTCCGCCATCACCACAGGATTGCCCCGCAGCGCAGGATAAAACCGTTTGTAGCCGCTGCCATCGGTTTTATGGCAGGCTGCACAGCTGTCCACATACGTCGCGGCACCCGTCTGGCTGTCATCGCCCTTCCACAGGGCTTTGGCGGCGGCGTCATCCGCGCTAAACGTGACCTGATGCGGATCTTTCGCGCCCAGCGACTTCAGATAACGGGCAATCGCCGTGATGTCTTCCTCCGTCAGGTGCTGCAGGCTGTGATCGACAACGTCCACCATGCCGCCAAATGCCGCGGTATGATCGTTACGGCCATAGCGCAGGAACTGGCGTAAATCCTCTTCACTCCAGCGGCCCAGGCCATCGCGGTTATCCCCGCGCAGATTGCTCGCCGTCCAGCCGTCAACCGGCGCACTGCTGCCCGCCAGATAATCGGTGCCCTCGGTGTTATTTAATGCTTTTTCCTGCATGGTGACGCTACGCGGCGTATGGCAGGCACCGCAGTGGCCCAGACCTTCCACCAGATAACGGCCACGCGCCAGCGTCGGGTCCTCCTGCGCGGCTGGCTGGAACGCCTTCACGTCCGGTGCAAACAGGCTGCGCCAGATTGCCAGCGGCCAGCGCATGGACAACGGCCAGGGAATATCACTCTCTTTGTTGGCCTGACTGACAGGTGCGACGCCGTGCATGAAGTACGCATACAGCGCCTTCATGTCCTCATCGCTGACCACCGCATAAGAGGGATAAGGCATGGCGGGATAAAGCGTATCGCCGTTTTTTGCCACGCCGTGCCGCACCGCTTTCTGAAAGTCGTCGTAGCTGTAGTCACCAATTCCGGTCGCTTTATCCGGCGTAATATTGGTGGAGTAGATAGTGCCAATCGGCGTCGCCATCGGCAATCCACCCGCAAAGGGCTTGCCGCCGTCACGGCTGTGGCAGGCAACGCAGTCACCCGCGCGGGCAAGATACTCGCCGCGTTTTATCAGATCGCCAGTAGGCTCATCGGCCAGGGCAACAAAGGTAATACTGCCCAGAATCAGGGCTAAAATGCCGTTTTTCATCGCCATATTCCTTATGCCTGCACCAGTGGGCCTGGGTTTTTCAGGTACTGTTCGCGAATCGCTTTCGCTGACCAGTAGGTCAATGCCGCCACCATACCGGTGGGGTTATATCCCAGCCCCTGCGGAAACGCCGACGCGCCAGGCACAAAGACATTCGGCACATCCCAGCTTTGTAGATAGCGGTTGACCGCGCTGGTCTCAGGAGACTCGCCCATAATCGCCCCGCCGCTGATATGCGTGGTCTGATACACGGTGGTGTCGAAATGCGTGCCGGGTTTTTTGGCCCCGCCAATGATCATTTTGGGGTTCATGGCTTCGGCGATCTTATGCATTTTCCCCACCATAAACTGCGCCATCTTGATGTCGTTGTCCTGCCAGTCGAACGTCATACGAAGCAGCGGCTGGCCGTAGGCATCTTTGTAATTAGGGTCCAGGTCCAGATAGTTCGCGCGGTAAGACTGGTGCGCACCATGTGCATCCATCGAAAGATGGTGCGTGTAGGTATCAGCAACGGCGGCTTTCCACTGACTGCCCCAGTTTGGCGTGCCGGTTGGCGTGGGCAGACCCGATATCGGTTTAGTGCCCGCCTGGTTCACCCAGAACGGCGACCCGCCGACAAACCCGTGTGGACCGTGATCAAAATTATCGGCATTGAAATCATCCACGGCGACACCGGCCCCGCCCGCCCCAATAAAGGGATTGGTGGTGGTGTTTTTATCGAACAGCGCTTTCAGCGTCGAGAGGTTCTGATAGGCGAAGTTGCGCCCTACCGTGCCTTCGTTGGTGATCGGGTTGTAAGGTTTGCCGATGCCGGACAACAGCATCAAATGGACGTTATGGAACTGGAAAGCAGACAGGATGACCAGATCCGCCGGTTGCACCTGCTCGCGCCCCTGCGCGTCCACATAGGTAACGCCAGTCGCGCGCTGCTTATCTTCCGTAAGGTTGACGCGCAGCACGTAAGAATTGTTGCGCAGCTCAAACTTTGGCTCCTGACGCAGTGCAGGCAAAATATTCACATTGGGCGATGCCTTGGAATACATATAACAGGCGTAACCGCTGCAGTAGCCACAGAAATTGCATGGCCCCATCTGAGCGCCGTACGTGTTGGTATAGGGGCCAGAGGTGTTCGCCGACGGCAGATCGTAAGGGTGATAACCTACGGACTCGGCGGCCTGTGCAAACAGCTGAGCCGACCAGGTGCGCTTTTGCGCGGGCAGCGGAAAGTTGTCAGAGCGGTCGGGAGCAAACGGGTTACCGCCTTTGTCTTTGCCGACGACCTTGCCCTGAATACTCCAGGCACTACCGGAGGTGCCAAACACTTTTTCAGCTTTATCAAAAAACGGCTCCAGCTCCTGGTAGTCGACGCCAAAGTCCTGAATCGTCATGCCTTCAGGAATAAAGTTTTTGCCGTAGCGCGCCTCATAGTGGCTACGCAGCTTCAGCTCTACGGGATCAACCCGGAAATGGACACCTGACCAGTGCAGGCCTGCGCCACCGGTTCCGGTGCCGGGCAAAAAGGCCGCCAGCTGGCGATAAGGTACTGCGGTCTGCGAGGCATCGTGACGAATCGTAACGGTGCTTTTAGACAGATCCTGGAACAGCTTTTTGCGAACGTTGTAGGTCAGTTCATCAATAGACTGTGGGTAAGAACCATCGGGATAGGTGTCACGATGCGGGCCGCGCTCCAGCGCCAGCACGTTCAGGCCCGCCTCGGTCAGCTCTTTAGCCATAATGGCGCCCGCCCAGCCAAAACCCACAATCACGGCATCGACTTTGTTTAATGCATTCGCCATGCTCAGCTTCTCTCCCCACGAATTGACACCGACGGGAACGGATAACGTTCACCGCGCTCTACCCAGTCCATAAAGTCGGCGCGTGCGCCAGGGAAGTTGATCAGCTTCCAGCCCACCATGCCCTGATTACCGCCGTGGATGGGATCGCTAAAGAAACCTTCGCGGGTGTTCTGAAGTAAATAAGAAAAAAACACGTTGGCGGGCAGCTGACTGAAGTTGGCTTTACCGCTCTCCATGTTTTGTAACAACGCGTCCTGCTGCCCGGCATCGAGTTGGGCAAACACCTTAGCGTGCTGCTGCTTGCTGTACTGGTCCGCATCCGCCAGGCCAAGACGGTAAATCTGTTGCGGCACCAGCGGCAGTTGATAACCCATTTCTTTGGGTAAGTCGGGATTAAACGGGCCCTGCATATACCAGTTCGCGCCGGTGGCATAAGGTGTATTCATCTGGCGATCGATAAACTCAGGCACGCCAGCTTCCAGCGCGCCGGGGCCTCGTTCATCGGCAGGAATCAGACGCGCAACCGCAGCCTTAATAAAGGCAAATTCTTCGGCGGTAAACCAGGTGGGCTGATAATCGCGAGCAGACGGGGTTTCGGCGGGTGCGGCCGCCTGAGCGGGTGCAGAAAATGCACCGAATGCGCTACTGCCTACCGCCACTGCGGGCGCCAGGGTGATGGTCTTCAGCAAAAAATCCCTGCGTGAATGACCCTTTTTCTGGTCTGACATGACATTGCCTCATCACCGCATCAACTGCGGTACGAAAAAGAGAAGTGAGTGCGTTGTAGTGGTTTTTATCTGCGGATTTCGGGTACAACCAACTGTTACCGGTAACAGTTGGCGCAAGTGTAACACCATTACCAATAAACATTTAGTTTAAGGAAACAAAAAAGCACAATTCCATTAACATATATTTTGTCGATGTCATGTTCAGAAACAACAGGCTACAGACAGATAGCCGTTTAAACGTTATAAAAGCGATTACACAACAGCGGAGTACCTATGTTTAAGTCTTTCTTCCCGCGACCGGGGCTGTTTTTCAGCACGGCCGCCATTTGGAGTTTGCTGGCCATTTTTGCCTGGTTTGGCTTCGCCAGCGAGTTACCAGGGCATTTTTGGCCTGCTTTTCAGGCGGCAATTAAGCAGCCATTGCCCACGACGGTGATGCGTTTTATTGCACCGAGTGAATTGTGGTTTTATGCCTATTACTGGCTGATGGTCGCGATCTTCGCGGTCGCCTGGCGGCTGGTTGATAACCATCCCTGGCAGCGCTGGTCGGTATGGGGTTCGGCACTGATTATTTTTGTTACCTGGTTTGGGGTGCAGGTCGGTGTTGCAATTAACGCCTGGTATCAGCCCTTTTACGACCTGATCCAAAAGGCATTAACAAAACCAGGCGCAGTACCGATTAGCCAGCTCTATTCTGAAGTTGTGGGCGTAGCAGGCATTGTTATGGTGGCTGTGGCAATTGGCGTAATTAATGCCTTCTTCATCAGCCACTGGGTATTTCGCTGGCGTACTGCCATGAACAATTACTATATGCATCACTGGCAGCGCTTACGTCATATTGAAGGCGCAGCCCAGCGTGTGCAGGAAGATACCATGCGCTTTGCGGGTACTCTCGAGGGCTGGGGCGTCAGTTTTATTCAGGCTATCATGACGCTCATCGCCTTTTTACCCATACTGGTTCAGCTGTCGCATCATGTAAAAAGCGTACCGATTCTTGGTTCCATACCTTATGCATTGGTCATTGCCGCCGTTGTCTGGTCTGTACTGGGAACAGGACTATTAGCATTAGTCGGATTAAAGTTACCAGGCCTGGAGTTTCGTAATCAGCGGGTAGAAGCCGCTTATCGTAAAGAACTGGTTTACGGTGAAGACCATGCCGATCGCGCCACGCCGCCGACGGTAAAAGTGCTTTTCGACAATGTCAGGTTGAATTACTTCCGACTCTACTTTCATTATCTGTATTTCAATATCGCCAGGATGTTCTATTTGCAGATAGACAATGTCTTTGGCCTGATTATGTTGTTTCCCTCAATCGCCGCCGGAACCATAACGCTGGGTCTGCTAAACCAAATCAGCAACGTTTTCGATCAGGTGCGCAGCTCGTTCCAGTACCTCATCACCTCGTGGTCAACATTGGTTGAGCTGATGTCTATCTATAAACGTCTGCGCAGCTTTGAGCAGATTCTGGATGACGTTCCGCACGGTGAGATGATGCGTGACGCCTCTGAAGACGTGTCATAACCTGAGATCTTCGCTTGCGGCGGATTAGCGCAGCAGGCGAATCATCATGCGTTCAGCATCCTGTGCACCATTCCGGCGGTTTGACGCTGACAAACCGTGCTTTTCCGTTGACAGCGATCGCCAGACTGGGAGCCGTCTTAGCGGCCTTCCGGGTGATGCTGATGCGTTTTCGCCTTTCTCCCCCCTGACCTGAGTCACGCTCTCCTCACCTAAATCGGTGATGTCCTCTCACATCCCCTGGCGCCTGACAGGGCTACGGCAGCCTTACCGTTTCACGCGTTGGCGACCGTTCGGGGTAAGCGTGTTTATCACCTTGCTGCTGCTGGCAGCAAAACGTTTCCCGCATGACGTCGCCGCCGTTACCGGTGCAGCAAGCGCGTTAGTGTGTTTGAAAATCAGGCAAGCGCCTGATGCAGGCTGAAATGATTATTGCGTGATTAAAAAGATGAACGTCTGGCAGGGAAACAAGGATGAGAAAGGATAAGACGGAGACGGATATGCACCCACAAACGCCGCCAGGACGCCCAAAGGCGTCCTGTCAGCACACAACTTCCAGCATTATTTCAGCAGTTCAGCCGTCATATGTACGCCGTTGTTGGTGTTGGCTTCGGTGATTTTATAGGAAGCACCAGCTTCTTGCGCCTGCGCAGCAATTTTCGCTTCGGTGCTGTCCAGAGTAGAACCGGTCGCGGTCACAGTTTGCGCGAAGCCTGCAACAGGAAGTACGGCAAGGGCGATAACAGCAGCAAAAGTTTTGATAGCTTTCATGATTAATTCCTCGGTCTTTTTCAGTTTAATTAAGGCGTTCTTCCTTGTGTGAAAACATAATAGGCCGAATCTTGATCAGAAAAAAGCAGAGGGTTTTGCTTAAGTTGTTCAATAAAACTGAAAGTAAAGAGCACGTTTAGCTTGGTTAAAACACAAAAGGTTAAAAAACCAGGATAAAATAAAAAGGCAGCATATATTGCTGCCATAGGTTTACTCAACCGTGATGCCTGACACGCGTATATATCGTGAGCGCCGCCACCAGCATCAGCGCGCTGCTGGCAAGAAACACACCGCCCGCGCCGCGCAAATCGAACATCCAGCCTCCTGCAGCCGCGCCCACCGTAATGGCCAGCTGTATGGTCGCCACCAGTAAACCGCCGCCGGATTCGGCATCGTCAGGCACCGCTCGTGAAATCCATGTCGACCAGCCCGTCGGCATCGAACCAAAGGCCAGGCCCCAGAGCGCAACGCCCACGGCGACCAGCCCACCCACATGACCAAACCCTACCAACAGTGAGGCTGTGATGCCCATCAGCAAGGCCATTCCGCTCAGCGTCAGTGACACACTGCGTGTCACCAGATAACCAGCCAGATAGGTGCCCAAAAAGTTGGCGATGCCGAATGCCAGCAGCACCAGAGAGAGCTGGCTAAGGTTCAAGCGTGCCACGCTTTCCAGGAACGGACGCAGATAGGTGAAAAAAGCAAAGTGCGCGGTAAACATGATGATCACCGCCAGCATTCCCCAGCGCATGACATTAATCCGTAGCAATGACAGCACGCCGCCGCTGCGCGTGTTGCCTTCCACCGGCATGGCGGGAAGCGTGAAAAACTGCCACAGCAGAGAAGTCGCCCCCAGGCCCGCCGTAAACAGAAAGATAGCGCGCCAGCCGACCAGCCCACCCAGATAACTGCCCAGTGGCGTCGCTATGATGGTCGCCAGTGAAATACCACTAAAGACGATGGAGAGGGCGCGCGGCACCTGATCGGCGGGCACCAGCCGCATGGTAATGGCGGTCGACAGCGTCCAAAAACCGCCGATTGCCACGCCAAGCAGGACGCGCGCCAGCAAAATGACGGTCAGATTGGCGGCAAAGGCCACCATCAATGCCGAGACGATGAGGAGTAGTGAGAATGCCAGCATCATCACCCGGCGATCGATACGTCCTGCCACGCTGCCTACGGTCAGGCTGGTAAAGAGTGCAATCAGGGCCGTGACGGTAACGGTTTGCCCTGCCAGCCCTTCTGAGACATTAAGGCTGTGCGCTATCGGCGTCAGCAGGCTGATCGGTAAAAACTCTGCGGTGATCAGGCTAAACACGCCAAACGCCATCGCAAAGACGGCCCCCCACGCAGGACGCGTGGATAAGGAAACTTCATCAGCCACGTCGGTGTTCAGACTCATGTTGCTTCTCCGGATAAAAAAAGTAGTGCTGAGCATAGAGGGGAAGAGCAAGACGATCTATGATGGTTACACCGTTATTTTTGATAATTCGTCTGGATTCTGCCATGAGCCGTTACGATGAGTTAACCAGTGAGTTGCTAATGGGCATGCGCCTGTACGGCGTTAACTACCAACGTATTGCCGTCAGCGCCCCGTTTGGCTTGCGCTTTAACGCCTCGCCGGGACGTGCCCAGTTTCATTTCGTGGGCCGCGGTACGCTGTTGGTGCGGGGCGCATCCGGCGCACTTTTCACGCTCAACAGTGGCGATGCCCTGCTCATCCCACACGGTAAACCGCACAGCCTGCTTTCCAGTGAGGAAGCGGACTGTCAATGTATTGACTCCCTGGCAAGCAAGCCGATCTGCGACAGCATCTGCGCCATTACCGCGCCCGCGGATGCCTGTGAAGATGACCACAGCGTCTTGTTATTCAGCGCCAGCATGGCGTTTGAACTGGGCGGTATGCAGCCTTTAATCAACACCATGCCGGACGTCATGCTGGTCAGTACGCTGCTGTCGCAATATCCGGAGATTCGCCCGATGCTGGAAGCGATGGAACGTGAGTCCCGCACCCGACATGCGGGCCATGCGGGCATCCTTTCGCGTCTGGCGGATGTGGTCGCTGCGCTGGTGGTGCGTGGCTGGGTGGAGAATGGCTGCGGGCAAAGTAGCGGGCTGGTGCAGGCGATGCGCGATCCGCGCCTGAGTCAGGCCATTGCGGCCATGCACCGTTCGCCAGGCGAGAACTGGACGGTAGAACGTCTGGCGCGCGAAGCCGGAAGTTCACGCTCGGTGTTTGCCGAACGCTTTCTTCATGCCACCGGTATGACGCCGCTGCGCTACCTGACCGAATTACGTATGCGACTGGCCGTCAAGCGCATCGTCAATCATGGCGAAGCGCTGGAAACGGTAGCCTTCGATTTGGGGTACGGTTCGCTGGCCGCTTTTAGCCGCGCGTTCAAACGGATTATCGGACGGTCGCCGGGTGCACTGCGTGCCGAGTATGTGAGCACGCAGGCAGCCGTTTCTTAGCGAAACACGCTTATCGCTTCCACCAGCCGGTTAGCCTGGTGAGTCATGCGACCCGAGGCTTCCGCGCTTTCCTGTACACGGGCCGCATTTTGATGGGTGATATCATCCAGATCTTCCACCGCCGTGCTCACTTCACTCAGCGCGGTGGATTGTTCGGCGGTCGCGGCACTGATTTGCGCAATCAGGGAAGTGACATTCTGGACCTGCTGCACAATGTCCTGCATGGTATGGCCTGCTGCGCCCGCATGCTCATTGCCTGAACTGACCCGGCTGGCACTGGTTTCAACCAGCGCTTTGATCTCGCTGGCGGCTTTTGCACTGCGCTGCGCCAGGCTGCGCACCTCACCGGCGACGACGGCGAATCCTTTACCCTGCTCGCCCGCTCTGGCAGCTTCGACTGCGGCGTTCAGTGCCAGAATATTGGTCTGAAAGGCAATGCTGTCGATCACGCTGGTAATACTGGCAATGCGCTGTGAGCTGTCAGCAATTTCCGCCATCATCCCCATCATTTCTTTCATTACGTCGCCGCCTTTAATGGCAGCTTCGCTGGTGTTAACCGAGAGCGAATTCACTTCCTGGGCGGTCTGCGTATTGCTTTTCACCGTGGCGGTCATTTCGTTCATGGTCGCGGCCGTTTGCTGCACGTTGGCTGCCGCCTGTTCGGTACGCCGGCTCAGTTCGTTATTACTGCGGGCAATGGCATCACTGGCACTCAGCACATTAATGGCCTGGCCGCTGACATCATCCACTAACCAGCGAAACATCAAACCCAGCTGTCCAATGGCACGGAGCGTCATGCCCACTTCGTCGATGCGATCCATCTGCTCAACCTGGTGACTGGCACCGGTTGCCACCCGCAGCGCCTGCTTACACATGCGCTCAATGGGACGGGAAATCTGCTGTTCAAGCCACAGGCTGACCAGCAACAGCAGGCAGGCCATCCCACCAGCAAATCCGCTCAGCGCCAGCGGCGAGACGCCCATTGCCCACACACCGGCCACGGACAGCGGCAATACAGCCAGTAAGGCGGTACGGATGCGCCAGCGCAGCGGCAGCGTTTTCAATATCGACCCCAGACGACGCCAGCCGCTGCGGACAATCAGCCCTTTATGAAACTGGCGGCCTTTCGCGCGTCCTTCGCGGAAATCGCGATAAAGCGCTTCACACTGCTTCACTTCCTGCGCTGAAGGCTTGGTGCGCACCGACATATATCCCTGAACGTTGCCATCACGCACGACCGGAATGGCATTCGCCCGTACCCAGTAATGGTCACCGTTTTTACGTCTGTTTTTCACCAGCGCCGTCCAGGGCTCGCCCTGTTTTAAGGTTGCCCACATGTCTGCAAACGCCTCTGGCGGCATATCCGGGTGGCGCACCATATTGTGCGGCTGCCCTTTTACCTCATCAGATGAAAATCCACTGGCCTCAATAAAAGCGTCATTGGCATAGGTGATATAACTGTTGAGGTCGGTGGTAGACATCAGCGTTGCATGATCGTCATAGACATATTCACGCTGAGAAACAGGTTGGTTGTTACGCATAGGCGTCCTTGTTAGTACCAGTCAGACTTGCACCAGAAGCATTAATGAGTGAATGTTAAAAGGTAAAGATTACCTTTTTTTATGTTTTCGGCACTTGCGTAATGACTCTTTAGTGCTACACGTAAATTTGTTGCATTAAAAAAGCCGCTTTATCGCGGCTTTCTCTGTTTTTAGGGGATCGGATACATCACGTCGGCTGAGCTTACTTTGCCGCTACTGGTTAGCACACAACAGGTTTACTGGGGTTTTGCGCTAAAAGGCACGCCGAATCCATTCACTTTCAGGCGTGCCAATGCGGTTTTCATCATTTACTGCTTATGAGTTCAGCTCAGATCGATATTGCGCATACCGAACCACCACGTCAGTAAAAAGCCGCTTATCCAGGCGACGATCAATCCTCCCAGATAAACCGCCATGCCGGCAAAAATACCCTGATGGGAGGTCATCAACGGCAGCGTGACCAACCCAGAGGGGCCAAATACCGTATTCATGCCCACCGGCAATCCCAGCCACGCCACTGTGCCAATGAAAAATCCGCCGATGGCCCCACCGCCGCAGGCCGTGATAAAGGGTTTAAGGCGCGGCAGCGTCACACCATATATGAGCGGTTCACCGACGCCGAGTAAGCCCGGTACGATGGCACCTTTTATCTGGGCACGCAGCAGTGCACCTTTTTCTGCTTTGCACCAGAGCGCCAGCGAGGCCCCGACCTGACCTGCACCAGCCATGGCCAGAATCGGGAACAGTGAATTAAAGCCCTGGGTTTCCATCAGGGCAAAATAGACCGGAATAAAGCCCTGATGGATGCCAAACATCACGGCAATTAAAAACAGTCCGGCCAGCAGTGCGCAACCAAACGGATTGTTATTGAGATGGATAAACAGCCACGACATGCCCTTAAACAACTCGCCGCCTAACGGCATGATCAGCAAGTATGTCAGCGCGCCGGTGATCAATAAGGTCAACAGCGACGTAAGAATCATATCCAGATTGTCCGGGATGACCTTGCGCAGTTGTCTTTCCAGCCAGCCGCCAAACATGGCCGCCAGCAGGACGCCGATAATATTGCCGCGCGGATCGATCGCCACGCCAAAAAAGCTGTCCATGCCGCTGTAGTAGCCGACTTTTGCATCGGGGACGTAGCCCAGAATAAACAGTGACGCGATGATGGCCCCGTTTACGCCCGTGCCGCCAAAGGCTTTTTGCGCGTTGTAGCCAATCAGAATGCTGAGAAAGGTGAACAGCCCTTTGCCAAACACTTTCATATAGGCCACGCCCTGAATTAACCAGGCAGGATGATCGCCAGGCGTGCTGAGGTGAAGACTTTGCTCAATCAGCGTGGCAAACCCCAGCAGCAAACCTGCGGCGATAAACCCTGGGATGAGCGGGGTAAAAATGGTGGCGAAGCGCGCCAGAAACTGCTGCAGCGCGCCGGTCTGTCTGGCTTTTATTTGCTGTTTTTGTTGCGCGGCGACCTGCTGCAAAACCGGTGACTCGCCCGGCGCCTGCGCCAGTATTGTCCGCATTCGTTCTGCCGCCGTCTGCGCTTTACCGGGACCGAGCACTATCTGTAACTGATTATCGCTGTCGATGACGCCCAGCACACCAGGCAGGCTTTTCAGCCGGGCAATATCGGCCTGGTTGTGTTTCAGCGTCAGTCGTAAACGGGTCATGCAGTTGCCGCATACGGCGATATTTTCCGCCCCGCCAACCGCCTGCACGATAGCGTGCAGAAGTGCATCGGTCATTTTTGCCATCAGCGTGCTCCCGCATCCTGTAAAGCCTGGCGGATAAAGCCTTTGTGCTGAGCAAGCAGCGCGATCGCCTCGTCGGCAGTTAATCCTGCCAGCACCATCAGAATGGCGGTTTTACAGTGCCCGCCACAGGCCGACAGCGCCGAGCGGGCGCTGGCTTCATCGCAGTCGGTGGCCTGCATAACAATGTTCACCTGACGCTGTACCAGCTTCTGATTGGTGGCCTCAACATCGACCATCAAATTGCCGTAAACCTTGCCGCTGCGAATCATCGCCCCTGTGGTGAGCATATTCAGCACCAGCTTCTGTGCGGTCCCGGCCTTCATGCGTGATGAACCCGTGACCACTTCTGGCCCCACCACTGGCGTCAGCGCAATATCGGCGACCTGCGCTATCTTGCTGTGGGGATTGCAGGTCAGCGCCACCGTGGGAGCAGCGCATTGCCGGGCATAGTCCAGTGCGCCTAACACGTAGGGCGTCCGTCCGCTGGCGGCGATGCCAACCAGCACATCGTCGCGGCTGAACTGGATATCTTTTAGATCCTGAGCGCCTTGTTCCACATTGTCTTCCGCGTTTTCCACCGCCTGTAGAATGGCCTGATGTCCCCCGGCAATCAGACCAATAACCTGCTCGCGCGGGGTTCCGAATGTTGGTGGGCATTCACTTGCATCAAGAATTCCCAGCCGCCCGGAGGTCCCGGCACCACAGTAAATCAGACGGCCACCCGCGCTGAATGCGGCGCAGATAACATCCACCGCGCGCGCAATCGCCGGCACAATGGCCTCCACGGCCAGGGCGACTTTTTTATCTTCATCGTTGATCACCCGCAGCATCGCCTCGGTGCTCATTTCATCAATATGCTGGCTGGCTGGATTACGCCCTTCAGTAATCATCTGACTGAGATCGATTTTCACGATCGTCCTCCACAGGAATAATTTATTCTGAATATTTTTAACACAACGAATGAATAATTCATCCTTTGCAGACGTTTTTTTCTTTCATCGTTAGCGGGAATGAAAACAGGGGCAAAAAAAAGGCCCAACCACCGTTGAGCCTTTGTGTGATAAACCGCGATTAACTGGCGGTTTGCGTCCGTAATTGTAATTCGTACGCCCTGGCCTGTTCTACATCGAACTGGTTTTCCCAACGGGCAATCACCAGCACGGCCAGCGCGTTCCCGACCACGTTCAGCGCGGTACGGGCCATATCCATAATGCGGTCCACGCCCGCAATAAACGCCAGCCCTTCCAGCGGGATACCGACGCTGCCCAGGGTGGCTAACAGCACCACAAAGGATACGCCGGGCACACCCGCGATGCCTTTAGAGGTCACCATCAGCGTCAGGACCAGAATAATTTCGTCCGTCAGCGACAGATCAATGCCGTACAGCTGGGCAATAAAAATAGCGGCGATACTCTGGTACAGCGTTGATCCATCGAGGTTAAATGAATAACCGGTCGGGACCACAAAGCTGGTTATCGCTTTGGGCGCGCCATAGGCTTCCATCTTCTCCATGATGCGCGGCAGCACGGTTTCTGAACTGGAGGTCGAGTAAGACAGGATGAGCTCATCTTTTAAAATGCGCATCAGCGTCGTAATGCGTAGCTTACAGAAACGCGCCACCGCCCCCAGCACCACAAAGGCGAAGAACAGGATCGCGACATACACCAGCAGCACCAGCTTAGCGAGCGGCCAGAGTGAGGCGAAACCAAAGTTAGCGATGGTGACGGCAATCAAGGCAAACACGCCCACTGGCGCGTAGCGCATGATCATATGCGTTACCTTGAACATGGTTTCTGACACGCCACGGAACAGGTTTACCAGCGGATCACGCTGTTCTGACGGCAGAGCGGAAAGGCCCAGGCCAAACAGTACCGAGAAAAAGATAATCGGCAGCATTTCACCTTTCGCCATCGAGGCAAAGATGTTCTGCGGGATCAGCGACAGGATGGTTGCCACCAGGCTGTGGGTGCCTTCCTGCACCTGGGCGGTCGTGGCTTCATATTTAGAGATGTCCACCGTTGCCAGCGTAGACATATCAATGCCGGTGCCGGGCTGAAACACGTTGGCCAGGGTAATACCGACAACAATGGCAACGGTGGTAATCACTTCAAAGTACAAAATCGTTTTGAAACCAATACGGCCCAGCTTTTTCGCATCCCCGACACCTGCAATGCCGACAATCAGGGATGAAATCACGATGGGCACGACAATCATCTTTATCAGATGAATAAAGATATCGCCCGCCGGGCTGAGAATATTATTGACTAACCATTCACGATCTTCTGGCTGATTATGCAACACGGCACCGACGATGATGCCAAGTACAAGTGCGATCAGAATCTGCCAGGCAAGGCTGATTTTAAAACCTTTCATAACGCGTAATTTCCTCAGTCAAAACCCGTTTCTCTCTACTGCGAAGGTGCAGAAGACAATACACACAGGGAAGTGAGCAAAAAGCCCGGTAAATTAGAGGGTGTTTGTAGACGGCGTCCCGCATTTAAATGCGATGATTTCCATACCCATTTTCAGACGCGGTCTGAGTTGATACCTGATTATCAGGGGCGGATAAGTACCATTTTCACTGCAGTAAATGCAACCCTTGGTGGCTTCGATTAAAACTTCACCATCTGGTCAGCATAAAATGCTGGCGCAGACGTTAATCCCTAACTTGCTGTTATGAAAAGTAATACTTCGATAAGTTTTCGCATAGCTATTCAGACTATGCTCAATGTGTGTGCGGTTCGTTTGCTGATTTTTTAAACAGCAACATACACAAAATGTTGCAACTTAAATCCCCATTCTCCGCAGGGAGTTAGCGTTTATTTCCTCTGTTTACGACGTTTTTATGTCAGCAAGGTTAACGCGTGATCTATGGCGCAAAAAAGAAACAAAACCGGCTGTCGGGCTTCACTTAACCATTGATTGACATATGATTAACATCTTCAAGGAGATTCGCCATGAGCCAAAATCATAACTATCCTGTTCCAGAAAATATTGCAGCAAACGCGCTGATTACTGCCGAACAGTATCAGGCGATGTACCAACAATCCGTTACCGACCCAGAAACGTTCTGGGGAGAGCAAGGTAAAATCCTTGACTGGATAAAGCCTTACAGCAAAGTTAAAAACACCTCTTTTGCGCCAGGCAATATTTCTATTCGTTGGTACGAGGACGGCACGCTCAATCTGGCAGCGAACTGTCTGGATCGTCATCTGGCCACCCGAGGCGATCATCCTGCCATCATCTGGGAAGGCGATGATGCCAACGAAAGCAAAACCCTTACCTTTCGTCAGCTTCATGCTGATGTCTGTCGCTTTGCCAACGTGCTGGAACTGCTCGGCGTTAAAAAAGGCGACGTCGTCGCGATTTATATGCCCATGGTGCCGGAAGCGGCAGTCGCTATGCTGGCCTGCGCACGAATTGGGGCCGTACATTCGGTGATCTTTGGCGGCTTTTCACCCGAAGCCGTGGCCGGTCGTGTTATCGACTCCAGTGCCGCATTAATTGTGACGGCCGATGAAGGCGTGCGTGCTGGCCGTTCCATCCCACTGAAGAAAAACGTGGATGATGCGTTAAAAAATCCCAATGTAAACAGCGTGAAAAACGTCGTGGTCTTTCAGCGTACCGGCAAAGATGTCGGCTGGGTGGAAGGCCGCGACCAGCACTGGCATGAGCTGATGCAGAACGCCAGCACTAACCACTCTGCGGCTGAGATGCAGGCAGAAGATCCGCTGTTTATCCTGTATACCTCAGGTTCAACCGGCAAGCCTAAAGGCGTGCTGCACACCACCGGCGGCTATCTGGTTTACGCCGCCACCACCTTTAAATTTGTTTTTGACTACCATCAGGACGACATTTACTGGTGTACGGCTGATGTGGGCTGGGTAACTGGCCACAGTTATCTGTTATATGGCCCACTGGCCTGCGGGGCCACGACGCTGATGTTTGAAGGCGTGCCTAACTGGCCAACCCCGGCCCGTATGGCGCAGGTGGTGGATAAGCATAAAGTCACCCTGCTCTATACTGCCCCCACGGCTATTCGTGCGCTGATGGCAGAAGGCGATAGAGCGATTGAAGGAACGGATCGTAGCAGCCTGCGCATTATGGGATCGGTGGGAGAGCCGATTAACCCGGAAGCCTGGGAGTGGTACCACAAGAAGATTGGCAACGGCAAATGTCCGATAGTCGATACCTGGTGGCAGACCGAAACCGGGGGCTTTATGATCGCCCCGCTGCCCGGCGCGACTCTGCTCAAGGCCGGTTCCGCGACCACGCCTTTCTTCGGCGTACAGCCCGCGCTGGTGGATAACGAAGGCCATCCTCAGGAAGGTGCCTGCGAAGGTAACCTGGTGATCACAGACTCCTGGCCTGGTCAGGCCCGCACGCTGTTCGGTGACCACGATCGTTTCGAACAAACTTACTTCTCTACCTTCAAAAATGCCTACTTCAGCGGCGACGGTGCGCGACGGGATGAGGACGGTTATTACTGGATTACTGGCCGCGTGGACGATGTGCTGAATGTGTCAGGCCACCGCCTGGGCACAGCCGAAATCGAGTCAGCGCTGGTTTCCCATCCTAAAATCGCCGAAGCGGCTGTCGTCGGGTTCCCGCACAGCATCAAGGGCCAGGCCATTTACGCCTATATCACCCTGAATCACGGCGAGGAGCCGTCACCTGAGCTTTATACCGAGGTACGTAACTGGGTACGCAAGGAAATTGGCCCGATTGCCACACCCGATGTGCTGCACTGGACCGACTCTCTGCCGAAAACCCGCTCCGGCAAAATTATGCGCCGTATCCTGCGCAAAATCGCCGCAGGCGATACCAGTAATTTAGGCGATACCTCGACGCTTGCCGATCCTGGCGTCGTCGAGAAATTACTTGAAGAGAAACAGTCCATCACCATGCCGTAATCATCCGGCGGAAAGCATCAGGCTTTCCGCCACCACTTCCCTACGTAGTGTGTTTCTGTAGTCACAAAAATATAACTAATTCACGCCCTTGCGTGAGGTCCACGCCTGCATGCTTCTGGAGATAATGTGATGAATGATGCCCTGCCCGAACAGGAAAGGATCTACCAACAAATTGAAAGTAATCCTCGCTTTCAGGAATTGGTACACAAGCGCCAGTCCTTTGCCCTGCTGCTGTCGATAATCATGCTGGTGCTGTATATCGGCTTTATTCTGCTTATTGCTTTTGCCCCTGGCTGGCTGGGTACGCCCCTGTATGCCGGTACCAATGTGACGCGCGGCATCCCGCTCGGGGTGGGGTTGATCGTCATCTCTTTTTTACTCACAGGCGTTTACGTCTGGCGCGCAAATGGCGAGTTTGATCGCCTGACTAAAGCCATCCTCAGCGAGGTGAAACTATGATTCGTCTTATGCTGTGGATGCTGGCAGCGCTGCTGCCCTTTTCTGCTCTGGCTGCCGATGCCATCACGGGTGCGGTGCAGAAACAGCCCGTCAATTATCAGGCGATTGTCATGTTTGTGATTTTCGTCGGTGCCACGTTAAGTATTACGTACTGGGCGTCGAAGCGAACCCGCTCACGTAGCGATTACTATACCGCTGGCGGCAACATCACCGGCTTTCAGAATGGCCTGGCCATGGCGGGTGACTTCATGTCCGCAGCCTCCTTTCTGGGTATTTCGGCCCTGGTGTATACCTCGGGTTATGATGGCTTAATCTATTCGCTGGGCTTCCTGGTAGGCTGGCCGATGATTCTGTTCCTGATTGCCGAGCGCTTGCGTAATCTGGGTCGCTATACTTTTGCCGATGTCGCCTCTTATCGCCTGAAGCAAAAACCGATTCGTACCTTGTCGGCTTGCGGCTCACTGGTCGTCGTCGCGCTGTACCTGATTGCGCAGATGGTCGGTGCAGGTAAGCTGATCCAGCTCCTGTTTGGCCTGAATTATCACGTTGCCGTTATCCTGGTGGGCATTCTGATGGTGATGTACGTGCTGTTTGGCGGCATGCTGGCGACCACCTGGGTACAGATCATCAAAGCCGTTCTGCTGCTGTTTGGTGCCACGTTTATGGCCATTATGGTCATGAAAAGCGCCGGGTTTAGCTTCAATACCTTGTTTACCGAGGCGATGGCGGTACATCCGAAAGGCGCAGCCATTATGCAGCCTGGCGGGTTGGTGAAAGATCCGATTTCCGCCCTGTCGCTGGGGCTGGGACTGATGTTCGGCACAGCGGGATTGCCGCATATCCTGATGCGCTTCTTTACCGTTGCCGACGCCAAAGAGGCGCGTAAAAGCGTGTTTTGGGCCACCGGTTTTATGGGTTACTTCTACTTCCTGACCTTTATTATCGGTTTCGGTGCCATTCTGCTGGTAGGGGCTAATCCGGCCTTCAAAGATGCCTCCGGCGCACTGATCGGCGGTACCAATATGGCGGCGGTGCACCTGGCGGATGCAGTCGGTGGCAGCACCTTCCTGGGCTTTATTTCAGCAGTGGCATTCGCCACCATTCTGGCGGTGGTTGCCGGTCTGACGCTGGCGGGTGCCTCGGCGGTTTCTCATGATTTGTACGCCAGCGTCTACCGTAAAGGACAGGCCAGCGAGCGCGACGAGCTGCGGGTTTCAAAAATTACGGTGCTGGTGTTGGGGGTTGTGGCTATCGCCCTTGGCATTTTGTTCGAAAAGCAGAACATCGCCTTTATGGTCGGGCTGGCATTCTCGATTGCGGCCAGCTGTAACTTCCCGATCATCCTGCTGTCCATGTACTGGTCAAAACTGACCACGCGCGGCGCAATGGTCGGTGGCTGGTTAGGGCTGATCACCGCCGTAGTGCTGATGATTCTTGGCCCAACCGTCTGGGTGCAGGTGCTGGGACATGCGTCGCCCATTTATCCTTATGAGTATCCGGCCCTGTTCTCTATCACCATCGCCTTTGTGGGCACCTGGCTGTTTTCTGTTACTGACCATTCGCAACAGGGTGCAGAAGAGCGATCACGCTTCCGGGCGCAGTTTATTCGCTCCCAGACCGGTGCCGGTATTGAGAAAGGCAAAGCGCACTAACCGCGTTGACTGAGCATAAAAAAGGGCAGCGACCGCAAGGTCACTGCCCTTTTTCTCAAGCCGAGATCAGAAGCGCAGTGACGCGCCTACGTACGGACCATCAACGAGTACGTTATCTTTACGGCCGCCTTTGTTATTCAGCTCAATATACTGATAACCCACGCGCAGGTTCAGTAGAGAGATCGGCGTGAAGCTCACACCACCGCTCGCTTCCTGGTAGCTGTCGAGATGATCGGTAAGGCCTTCCGGCGCATAATAGTACTGACCGTACAGACCCCACATGCTGTTGAAGCTGTACTGTGCGCTACCGCCCAGCGCCACCGCAAATCCGTCTTTCCCGTCTTCAGGATGGGTAAAAATCGCCTTTGCGGTTGGCGCCAGTCGCAGATCGCCGACATCAACGTTGTAACCCAGACCCGCACCATAGGTGCTGCCGTCATGATCGCTACGCAACCAGTTGCCGTTCAGGAACAGGCCCGGCGACGTCGTGCCCAAACCGAGATTAAGGTTGGTGCTGTGCTCGCCAACATCAACGCTGCCTTCGATGGCCTGCGCGGCGCCGCTCAGCATAATGAAGCTCAGAGCGCTTCCAGTGACAAGTTGCTTAAACATGATTCTACTCCATGAAGGGTCAAATAATTCCGCATCAAGGGTAGCAGTCTGAAATGAGGTGACAACTAAATTTGGAAAGCTTTACGTAAAAAGAGATGTCATTTTGTGCCAAAAAGGACAAGTCGCTGTGAATTACGCGAAGAACAGTCGTTATCCGGGTTAACCGTATCCGGCGCAGGCTTGCCTTAGTGCGCCCACATCAGGTGCCCGATAAACGGAGCCAGTATGACGGTGACGACGCCAGACAACATCATCACCAGGCTTGAAACCACGCCTTCCTGCGGCCCCAACTGGTAGGCGCGTGCCGTACCGGCACCGTGCGAGGCGGCACCCAGCCCAGCGCCTTTCGCCACGCCCTGTTTGATCGCGATGCGCAGGAACAGTACATCCCCTACCGCCATGCCAAATACGCCTGTCACAACCACAAACAGCGCCACCAGATCGGGCTGCGCGCCCATAGGCTTCGCCGCCGCCAGCGCAAAAGGCGTGGTAATGGATCGCACGGCGAGACTGCGCTGAATGGTTTCCGGTAAATTCAGTAAACGCGCCAGCCATACGGAACTGCATATCGACACCGTTGTGGCGGTTAACACGCCCGCACTCAACGATAACCAGTGGCGTTTAATCACATTCAGATTTTCGTAGACCGGCACCGCAAAGGCTAACGTCGCGGGGCCGAGTAACCAGAGCAGCCAGTGGCTTTCCGCAATATAGTTTTGCCAGCTGATATGGGTCAGCAACAGCAGCGTCACCAGAATGAGCGGCGTCATGACCAGCGGCATCAGTAACAGCGTTGTCCAGCGACGATACAGCCGTTTATTCAGGTAATAAATTACCAGCGTGACGGCGGCACATAACAGACTGATGAGCAGATTATGCATTATTGCCCTGCTTACGCGCCGCGCGCGTGACTTCAAAACGGTACAGGCGATCGACCACCAGGGCCGTCGCCGCCAGCACCAGTAGCGTACTGACCGCAATCACCACCAAAATCCGCCAGCCTTCCATCTGCAGCAGGTCAGCGTAATTCACCACCGCCACCACCGCCGGGATAAAAAACAGCAGCATCTCTGCCAGCAACCAGCTTGCACCGGCTTTCACCCAGCGCAGCGGTAAAATGCGTAACGCAATCAACATCAACATCAGCAGCATGCCGACAATGTTGGCAGGCAGTGGCAGGTGCAGCCAGTTCACCAGTTGCTCGCTGGCGATAAAAAACGAGATAAACAGCACCAGCTGTAAAGGTAAGCTGAGCCGTTGCAGCCTGCCGACGTTCAGGCGGCGCAATGCCAGTGCCATCATTTTTCTCCCATCAAGTTAATGCGCTCAGTATAGAATCACGAGGTACTGTGAAAAAAATGAATTAAAATTATTCAAATCATGCCAGAAAGGAATAGTTATGGACGTTCGCGCGTTGCGTTACTTTACCGAAGTGGTACGTCAGCAAAGTTTTACCCGTGCTGCACAGAAGCTGTTCGTGACACAGCCTACGATCAGCAAAATGGTGCGCCAGCTGGAAGAGGAGCTGGACTGCGCACTGCTCATTCGTGATGGGCGACGTCTGCACCTGACGGATAGCGGGCAAGCGGTCTATCAGCGCGGGCTGGCTATTCTGCAAGAGTTTCATCAGCTTGAGGCCGAGATAGGCGATATCAATCAGCTGAAAACCGGCAAGCTGCGGCTGGGCATTCCCCCGATGGTGGGCATGCAGATCGCCGGATCGGTTTCGGCGTTTCGCCGTCGCTATCCGGGTGTGGAACTCAGTATTGCTGAGTTTGGCGGCTTAACGGTTCAGGAAGCGGTGCTGGCGGGCACGCTGGATATTGCCCTGACGGCGCTCCCCGTTGATGCCGAGTTGCCCCTCGAAACCTTATCGCTTATGCAGCATCCGCTGTGTGTGCTACTGCCACGTCAGGCACCCTGGCTGCAGCGCACGCAGCTTGGCCTGAGCGATTTGGCCTCCCATCCTTTGCTGATCTTTAATGAAGAGTTTTCGCTGAACCGCCAGTTGATGAAAGCGTTTCAGCGTCAGGGGATCACGCCTGAGATTGCAGTACGCAGCGGGCAATGGGATTTTCTGGCGGCCATGGTGCAGGCGGAGATGGGCCTGGCGATACTGCCGGAGCCCATTTGCCAGCGGTTAGATAAGCAGTCGTTATTGTGGCTTCCGCTGGAGTCCGAGCTGCAGTGGCATCTGGGGCTGATCTGGCGTGAAGGCAGCTACCTGTCACGCAGCGCGCGGGCCTGGATAGCGTGTTGCCGGGAACACTGGCCTGATAATGCGCCGCGTCTTTCCGTCTAGCGCCCCAGGTCGCCCGATAATCGCAGAGCGCAGGTTATCGGGCGAACGGGAGCGCATAACAAGAAGATTACTCTTCTTTCTCAATCAGCAGCGCTTCCAGCAGGTCCAGATCGTGCAACAGTTTTTGCATCGTCTCGTTTGATATCTGCTGAGTCGCACGCAGGTGATAGACCTCTGCACGCTCGGCACGTAACGCGTTCAGACGAAAACGACGTTCCAGGTTTTCGGCAAACAGCGCATGCTCAAGATCGTTTTTCCCTTCCGCGCGACGCCGCAGATTACCAATCACCCGCAGGCTGACCTCTTTCAGTAACTCAGGGTCGATGTTTTCTTCGGTTTCCTTTTCAAGCCGCGCCTCCATCTTATGCAGACTCTCGATAGCGACGCCGGCCATCACCGCTCTTGCATGCTGCAGTTCGTGCCGATGGGCGCTTTTGTCGATCGTCTCTACACCGCGCAGCAGCATCGGCAGAACGATGACGCCAACCAGCAGCGAGAACAGAATCACGCCGGTTGCGATAAACACCAGCTCATAACGCGCCGGGAAAGGATGGCCGTTGGTCAGGAACAGGGGAATCGACAGCACACCCGCCAGGGTAATGGCACCGCGTACGCCCGCAAAAGAGGCAATCAGCAGTTCACGCAACGAGTAGCTGGAGAACACTAACGGTTTCTTTTTTAACCAGCGTTTGCTGAAACGCTGCATGATCCACAACCAGCCGAAACGCACCACCATTAACGCCGCGTAGACCAGGACGATGTCCGCGAAAATCATCCAGATATCCACATTGGGATCGGCTGTTGCCTGGTCGATCGAGTTTTGCAGAATAGAGGGCAACTGCAGGCCCAGCATCAGGAACACCATGCCGTTAAACACAAACTCCAGCATGTGCCAGACGCTGTTGGCGCGCAGTCGCATGGTCAGCGGCGCCTGGCGGATAATGCCGGAGCGCGTGATGGTCATCCCGGCCGCGACGGCGGCTAAAATCCCGGAAACGCCCAGGTGTTCAGCAATCAGATAAGAGGCAAAAGGCAGCAGCAGCAGCAGGACAATCTGTGTGGCAGCATCGTCCCCGCCGCTCCAGCGGTTCAGGACGCGCAGCGATTTACCGTAGAGCCAGCATACCGCGACACCGGCGATCAGGCCGCCCACGGCCACTTTCAGGAACTCGACGCTGGCTCCGCCCCAACTAAACACCATGGTGCCCATCGCCACTGCGACCGCAAATTTCAGTGAAACCAGGCCAGAAGCATCGTTCATCAAGGCTTCGCCTTGCAGTATTCCCATAATTTTCTTCGGAATACGGCCTTCGCCGACAATGCCTGACAGCGCCACGGCATCGGTAGGTGATAGCACGGCCGCCAGGGCGAAAGCGGGGATCAGGGGAATCCCGGGCACCGTCCAGTAAATCAGATAGCCAATACCGACAACGGTAATCAGCACCAGCACCAGCGCCAGGCCAAGAATTTCCCGCCCGTAATGCAGGAACTCGCTGACCGGTGTTTTCCAGCCGTCAGCAAATAACAGCGGCGGAATGAATAAGACGAGGAAGAGCTCCGGGTCGAAATCCACGTGCAGCCCGAAGGTCGGCCAGGCCAGCAGCGCACCGACGGCGATCTGCACCAGAGGAAGGGGAATCTGAAAAGGCAGAATACGGGCAGCCACCCCGGAGAGCGAGACCACCAGCGTCATAATCAAAATAGTAAAAAAGATTTCCATGCTTTCCTTAGGCGGTAGTTATCTTCGAATCAACATTAGGTTAAAAGTGTAAAACAAACTGGCGAGGGCGGGAAAAGCTACGCGTGCTTCAACGAGCAAAAAGCGGATAATTCCGGACATGCCGCGGCACGTCCGGTTGAACAGTCAGATCGCCCAGCCTCCGGCATAAAAAGCGACTAACGCGACGGCGATCACCACCGTGCCCACGTTTAGCCTGCGCCACTCACCCGCAAACAGACGGCCCACCACCAGGGTCGCGAAACCGATCATGATGCCGGTAACGATGTTACAGGTCAGCACGATGATCACCGCCGTGAGCAGACCGGACATGGCATCAACGAAGTCACCGAAGTCGATCTTTGCCACGTTACTCAGCATCAGCAGGCCAACGTACATCAACGCAGGCGCGGTAGCGTACGCCGGCACCAGATAAGCCAGCGGAGACATAAACAGAATGAGTAAAAACAGGAGGCCAACAACAATGGCCGTCAGGCCGGTTTTGCCCCCTGCCGCCGTCCCGGCGGCAGACTCGATGTACACGGCCGCCGGTGAGGCACCCACAAGGCCGGCAAACAGGCTACTGACGGAATCCGTGGTCAGCGCCCGGCCGCCGTTAATGATTTGCCCGTCTTTATCCAGCAGGTTAGCCTGGCCCGCCACCGCGCGGATCGTACCGGTGGCATCAAAGACCGCCGTCATCACTAACGCCAGCACGCTGGGCAAGACCGCAGGCTGCAAAGCGCCCATGATGTCGAGACTGAATAACAGTGACTCGCCCTGCGCATCACGCAGGCTGGGCAAGGCAAACAGTCCCAGCCAGCGCACGGACGGATCGAACGCCAGCCCCAGCGCAGAAATCGCAATAACGGTGAGTAAAATGCCGCCCGGGACACGGCGTTTTTCCAGGCCGAAAATCGCAGCCAGCCCCAGCAAAGACATCATGACGGGGAACGACGTAAAATGGCCCAGCGCAACGGGTAAACCTGAGGCCGGGTTTCTGACGACCAGCCCAACGTTGTCTGCCGCAATCAGCAGCAGAAACAGGCCAATCCCAATGCCGGTGCCGTGGGCGACGCCCATCGGCAGATTACGTAAGATCCAGGCGCGAATCCCGGTGGTGGAGATCAGGGTAAAAAGCAGGCCCATCAGGAACACGGCCCCCAGCGCGACCGGAACGCTAATGTGTTGACCCAGGACGAGGCTAAAGGCCGTAAAAGCCGTCAGTGAAATGGCACAGCCAATGGCCAGGGGTAAATTGGCCCACAGCCCCATGATGATCGATCCAACGCTCGCCACCAGGCAGGTAGCCACAAACACCGCCGAAGGTGAAAACCCCGCTTTACCGAGCATGCCAGGCACCACGATCACCGAATAAACCATGGCGAGAAAGGTGGTCAGCCCGGCGACAATTTCCTGCCGCACGCTACTGCCTCGGGCCGAAATGGCGAACCAGGCATCCAGTTTTCCACTGGCGGGGCGTGATTCAATTGACATAGTTGAGCCTCAAAAATTTTTGTTGTTGGATCGCGCGGTAACCGCCCTGACTTCCCTGAAAGCTGTCATCGCCAACAGGCTGCCGACAAAAAGGCAAACGTTTACTTAGCCGCACAGAACGGGGCGTCGTACGTCCCCGTTTAAAGGGGGCCGATTATCCGGCGTTTTCCCGCCGCTTTTCAACCGCTCTGTGAGGATTCCTGGCTATAAAGATCAGGTCGATAACATCGGGGATGCTCTTGATACTATCGTGTAACATTCAGTGCGTCAGGATGCGGTGATGATTACGCCGCATTATCGAGAAAGCAGACGAAGATGACGCCGGGCGGCGTCATCCGATAGGACAGGATAATGCGCGATCAGCCCGAAAGATGAATTTCACCGCCTTGCTGAATGGCCCGTTGCCAGGCCGCACGCTGTTGCACGGTCGTTAACCATTTTTGTGTGGCGGGGGCATCCTTCAGTCCGGCGCGCTGGCTCAGCGCCAGAATCGGAAAGCTCATCTGCACATCAGCAATGCTGAAACGCTGACCGGCAAACCACGGATGCACCGAGAGGTGATCTTCAATCACCTGCTTATGCAAGGTAAGTTGTTTATCCAGCCAGGCTTTCTGAACGCCTTTGCCGAGCGCCGCACCGATGGGACGCAGCAACCACGGCACAGGCGCGCTGCCAAGGCGGCCAAAAACCAACTTCATGACCAGCAGCGGCATCAGTGAACCTTCGGCGTAATGTAGCCAGTAACGCGCCTGCAGCCGTGCCTCTTCGTCGGTGATCTGCAGCCGCCTTTCGCTGTCGTACTTCTCTTCCAGATACTCAAGGATCGCCCCGGACTCGGCCACCACGCGATTGTCATCGGTGATAACCGGCGACTTTCCTAACGGATGCACTTTTTTTAACGCGTCCGGCGCCAGCATCGTGGGTTCACGCTGATAGCGTTTGACCTGGTAAGGCACTTCCAGCTCTTCCAGCATCCACAGCACCCGGTGAGAGCGCGATTGTTCAAGATGGTGAACGGTGATCATCATGATTCCCTGTCAGTGAATATGCAGCAAGTATAGACGTCACCTTGTCTTATGCAGTGCACCATCCTGTTCAGGATCAAGCAGTACCGCGCCCGAACCCTGCTGCCCCAGCCGATCGCCGGGATTGCGCAGCGGACAGTCACGCATCGATAAACATCCACAGCCAATGCAACCATCCAAATCGTTACGCAGGCGCGTTAGCGTTTCGATGCGCTTATCCAGTTCGTCGCGCCAGTGCTGGGTCAGATTGCCCCAGTCCTGAGCCGACATACGTTTATCCGCCGGCATGTTTTCAAGGCTGTCGCTGACGCTGGCAAGCGGAATCCCAATGCGCTGTGCAATTTTAATAATGGCGACCCGTCGCAGAACATCACGGCTGTAGCGTCGCTGATTTCCGTTATTGCGGGTGCTAAAGATGAGCCCTTTGCTTTCATAAAAATGCAGCGCAGAGACGGCCACGCCGCTGCGGCGCGCCACTTCACCCGGTGTCAGCACCGGTTTTGGGTAATTGCGATCTTTTTTCATTTGGCACTTTACCTCAAGTTAACTTGAGGAATTATACTCTTTTCCCATCAGAACGACACGCTCCCTCACGACGTCATTCGCCAGCAAACGGGCGCGATTTTCATCGCGACTCGCGCGCAAAGGCAGCATGAACGCACGGGGAAATTCACCAGAAGGATGAGGCCATGATACAAGAAGAGATCATTCATTCACTGACACACTGGATTGACCAAAACCTGGATAAGAGCCTGTCAATTGATGAAGTGGCCGCGAAATCAGGCTATTCGAAATGGCATCTGCAACGTATGTTCCGTAGCGTGACGAAACAAACGTTGGGTGGTTATATTCGTGAACGCCGTCTGACTCTGGCCGCAGAAGCGCTGCGGCAAACTCAGCGCCCGGTATTCGATATTGCGATGCAATATGGTTATGACTCGCAGCAGACCTTCTCCAGGGTGTTTCGCCGCCAGTTTTCCCAAACGCCCACGGCTTATCGCCATGCTATGCGCCGCCAGACGATTCAGCGTCCGCGCCTGATGAGTTTTGACTGCAGCGACAATATGACCAGCTTTACCCAGCGCACCATGGGCGAGTGCTGTCCGGTTAGCTGAATATCACCGTGCGCCTGGCTGGGCGCACACCGCTTTTCTCAGGTTTCCTTCCCCTGCACCCGCCACCCACTTCTGCTGAAAAACCAGACAAATTTTGTACAAAATTGGAAAATCGAATGCTATAGTGTGATCCACATCACATTATGACATTTGTTGCCGACGAAAGAGCCCGACCTGACAGACTTTTCCGCCGACGTGATGCTCGCAGACAGTCAGGCGTAAACTCCGATTTTGAGGTCAAAATTGATGGCTACCTTAACCACCAGTTTTCTTGTTATGCGCTGGGAATTGTTGAGCGCTGTAATGATGTTCTTTGCCAGCACGTTAAAAACCCGACTTCGCCAGGATAGCCATCACGTGATGGCATTTATCTGTGGCAGCGTTGGCGTGGGAATGTCGTGCTGGTTTGTGACGGGCTTGATGGGCATCACGCTGAGTATGGAAAACGTACACCATTTTTTCAGCGTCTCTAAAGACGTCTTTATTGACGTAATGAGTCATGCGCCAGCTAACTGGCAAATGCCCTGATTGACCAATAAAAAACCCCGCAACGCGGGGTTTTTTATATTGCTGTGTAACGTCAAATTTTCTTCAACATGACAGGAATCGCAATATCCTGCACTTCTACGTCCGGCCTCTGCGTTCCGCGACGATCCTGAATCCACATGTCACCCATCATCTGATCTAATCCGCTATCCAGTCCCGTCACCATGCCTGCGCCTGGCGTAAACGTAAGCTCGCCGAAGTAAATGTGTTGGTCATGGATATACCAGTCCACGCGCACATAGTCGAAGTCGCTGGCCAGCGTTTTGCTTAACGCCAGTGCCTGCTCTAACGAAGGCATGACCGTTGAGACGTCGAGCCCGGTATCACGAATTTTATGAAACACCTCGCTCAGGTTGTTCACATAAAAGTTCATCGAAAGCTGAGGCTGGCCGCGGTTGTAAATGACCTGAAGCACATACTCAAAGTTGCCATCACGCTTGTTGAACATGTGAAACTTGTAATCAACCGGTGCCTGTTTGCCATCACCAATGTACTGCTCCACCAAAATGCGTGGCTTGATGTAGCGATAGTGGATCTCGCGTGCTTCGCTGGCAAAATCCGTTTTTAACCACGTGTAGCAGTTATGAATGATTTGCTGCTTGCGAAGGGCACTCGGTTCCTCCAGCACGATCTCTACCATGTTTGAAGCATGGTTTGGTTTAATCACCGTTCCCTTCCAGCGCGTCAGGTTGTTGAGCGTGGTGGGATCGGTGGTGTCGTGCAGCAAGGGAATCAGGTACGCACTACCGATTTTCTCAGCAATAAATTCACGCACCGAAAACTTGTCGGACAGGCGTGCATACAGCTGATAATCGCCATGGATGAACTTGCGATACAGCACTTTTTCATTGAAGACCTTTGGCTCATGCAGGTTAGGAAGCCTTCTGAACTTGCGGAAGTAATAAATCCGATCCTGATAAGTCCAGGGCATCTTCTTGATAAAGTACTGCAAACTTCTTCTAAGCTCTTGTTTTAACTTGAGCATATTTGACCTCATTTGTAGGTTTTGTAGTTGAGTGAGGAAACCTGGATTTTTTGAATAACGCCGTGTTTAAAAAAATAATTCATGACGGTCAGGGACAGGAGCTCTGAAAGAAAAACGCTCCATGCGGCTCCCGTAATGCCGTAGTCCTGAATTAGCCACCAGGAAAGCGGCATGCTGATGATCACCAGACAAATGATTTTCTTCAGTAAATAATCAAAGCCCCCTTCTTTCACCATGTAGCGATACGCGACGGTTCCCAGTGCCGAAAAGCTGGTTGCTATCGACAGCAGGGTGATGAGCTGGCCCGACTGCCTGAACGCCGGGCCATACAACGCCGTGATGATCTGTTCGCCAAACAGCGCAACGATAAGCAGCATCAGCAGGGACACGGCCATCACGTAGCCATTGAGCCGCGCCGTCAGCCTGATCGCTTCATCACCGCGCGCCCGAAAAATTTCGCTGAAGCACGAGGTAATCAGCGCGACCGGGATAAAAATCCATGAAGCGGCGATGGTATTGGCTGCGGCAAACAAGCCCAGCTCTTGTGCAGACGCGATGCCTGCCAAAAACATCTGCGCGGCTTTTACCTGTATAGAAATAAAGATGCTGGAAATCGCCAGCGGCAATCCGGCATACATCAGGTAACGCAAATACAGCGTGCGCGTCGCCGGCGGCGGGAGCCGATCCTGATGCGCCTGGTAAAAGGCGTAGCGTTTGATGGCGTAGGGCACTAACGTCACCGTGACCACTGACAGCGTTAGCCACAGTGGGTTAAGGCGTAACCAGGCAATGATAAAGCTCAGGGCAAAGCTCATCAGCATGCCAGCCGCATTCGCAACGGCGTTGAGCTTTGAAGCTAAACGCGCGTTGTTGTAGACGCTAAAGGTGTCCTGCGTGACAAAAACAGACGCCACAAATGAGGCCAGCGCAAATGCCAGGAAATTTTCCTGCATGTTGTACCAAACCCAAATTAATACCGGCACCGAGGTAAGAAGTAATAAACCCATACGCAACGTGCGTGCAATGCGCATTAAACGTAAAGCTTTTGTCGCATTTTTACTGACACGTTTAAACAAAATAGTTTCAGTGCCAAATATGGCTATGGTTTGCACCATGGCAAATAATGACGTTGAAAACGCCATCTGACCAAATAGGGTCGGACCAAAGGATTTGGCCACATAAGACGTCACGAAAATGACGCCAAAAACGGAGATAATCTTTTCAGACATCATCCAGGCGGCATTAGCCATTACGCTCAATTTCATCAACTATTCCTTAGTATTACTCTACCTCTACCGCATCCCCATCCCTGGGGCGAAGTAATAAGCGCTTAAATTTCAAAGCGAAATTATAAACATCAAGCCAGTCCGGCTCGGAAATGAGAATCGGGTCTTATTTTATCGAGTGAATTCAGGAGAATTCTGATTATACCTGGCCCGAATACCGCCAATTGGAAACGATTTCAAAGTGAAATCAATAATGTTTCCAAAAACCACCCTTCCATAATAAAACAGGTCAAGGAATGTTGAATATCAAATTTACAGTCGTTTTTTATCTTTGGGATGCGATGAATTTATATCAAAAACCGCATGCCAGGAAGGCGCGGCATCCCGATCAGAATAAAATAAGATTTATCCCATGATGATATTTATTCTAAATATCTTAATTTAACCCTCGCAATTTAACGTACGTATTTAAATACGGCACTCAATGAAATCATACAGTACCAAAGGTTAATAAAGTAATTCTCATCCATTAATTGATAAGAAAGGTAAGAGCATTTATGAGAAAGTCACGATATAGCGAAGATCAAATCACAAATGCCATTAAAGCTTCTGAATCGGGCGTTAAAGTTAAAGAGATTTGTGAGGAGCTTGGCATCTCTGAGGCAACCTTCTACAGCTGGAAGAAGAAGTTCTCTGGGTTATCTTCAGAAGAAGGCAGAAAAATCAAAGAACTGGAAGAACAAGTTCAGTCTCTGACGCGCGAACTGCATGCGCTCAACTCGGATAAGGAAATGCTACAAAGCGTCCTGAAGAACTTCTTCACCACGAATGACAAACGTCAGGCGGTCAACTTCTTACAGAGCACTTTTGATGTTGGAACCCGGCGCAGCTGCCGTTTACTGGATATAAGCCGTAGCGTTTATCATTACCCAGCCGGTTCTGATAACCGCTAATAGTGAGATGACGGCTTTTAATGGCCACATCGCTGCGATTTGTTCTTACCAGAAGAGATGAAGAGCATTTAACAGGACATTTATGGTGGTGCGCTTCGCCCAGTCCGTAATTAATGAATGGATTGGCGGTTACGCTTCTTTTTTTGCGGTAAAATTGATTCACAACAGCAAAAGTCTCGCTATCTACGCCACTTTTATCCGCCCAATCTCATTTCGGTGAGATTGGCGTCTCTCTTTTTTTTCATTAGCATCCCTAAAAGAACCTATATCCCCTGTGCTTTTATGTTCAGTGCTGGTAATGATATCCAGGCCAACATGCTGTTTTTTTCAGCCCAGGCTGGCCCTGAGAAATTTTTTGCCGATCGCGGAATGATTTCCAACAGCATAAAAAGGTAAAAAAAGCCCAGAATAATCCCAGAAAAATAGTTTATTGCTACTTATCACTTTCTTCAGCAAATACCGCTTGTGGGGTGCTATTGATGCCCATTGTTAAACATTAAATAAAAGCGAAGCGTGGTGAAATCCCGATTTAATAAGGGATAGCTGGAGTAAAAGGGGGTTTTTTATAAGGAATTATCTTAACCAAACGGCCTGGCAGCCCGGTTTTCGGGCGTTAAATTCGCCTCCAGGATACACATCGCCCCCCGATAAGTGCCTTTTGAAGGTTAATCGTGGTCGCAATCCGGACATAACTGTCTATTTTTTGCTCAAAATAAGGCTTTGCACGGCGGTAAATGGCCGGGTGAGATCGCATTTTGCCGGGAACAGTGCGTGGCATTTAACTGTTGGCCGCCGATTTCCGCCGTGCCAGCGGTCGATTTCGGCATTATTTTGCCGATCCTGAGTGAGGCATAATCTGAAAAAGCGTGAATATCACCCCTGGTAATAATCAATCACAAGCGGTAATTATTATCAGGGATCGATGGCGGTCACCCGGGGTTGAGGTTTAATCCGCATGGCCCCTATCACGCCCAGGATCAGACAAGTAATACCAGCGGAAGTTAAGGCCGGTGGCCAGCTTTGATACCAGACAAAAGTCCATAACAGCCCAAACAAAATTTCAAACACGATGAGCGGCCCCATTAAAACCGTGGGTAGGCGTTGGCTGGCCGCGTTCCAGCATAAGGTCCCCACCCATGAGCAGAGCAGCCCGATGATCAACATTAATGAGACGAACACCTGCGGTCGGGGGCCAAATGGCAGGGCAAAGTCGGGCCGTTGCCACGCCAGTTGCGCGCTCACCAACGCGTACATTACCAGGGCCAGCGGCAGAGTCACTAATCCCTGGGCTGTCGCCCATGTGGCGGGTTTAAGTTGGGGATGGGTTCGTAACCAGCGCGCATTACGCAGCGGATACCAGGTCCAGCAGATGACTGCCATCACCGCCAGGCCAATCCCCGTCAGATAACGGCGGCCATCAAGCGACGCGCCTTGCGACTGCAACTCTGCTGCATTGACACAGACGAGGCCGGCTCCTGTTACCATCAATGCCGGGATCAGCCGCCGCCAGGACAGCCGTCCTTCAAGATGGCCGTAACACAGGTTAGCGGTGACGGCGATAACGATGGGTAAGGTGCCAATAATCATGGTGGAAACCGGCGCGCCCGTTCGCTGGATAGCATTGGCGAGAAACGCGTAATAAAACAGGTTGCCGATCAGCGACAGCTTCAAGGCTTCCCGCCAGTGAGCGGACGTAAGCTGACGCAGTCGATGACGATCGTGCCAGGCCAGCGGCAGGGCTATCAGCCCAAAGGCCACATAACGTCCCGCCGACTGTAAGGTGCCCGGGTAATCCGGGACCAGGATCGGTCCGACAAAAATCAGCCCCCACATCATGCCCGCGGCAAGGGCAAACAGTATCCCCATCAACATCGTTTTTTCCTGTCTGAGTTTTAACATCAGTGTGACCAAATCAGGCAAGAAAAGCTTGTAGCAAATTGCGCTCAGGCTATCGCGAGATTATCTGTTTTTGATAACGCCCTGGGGTAATGCCATAACGGTTAGCAAAGGCGCGCGTGAGATGCGCCTGGTCGGTCAAGCCCACCGCAGCGGCCACGCTGGCGATCGCTTCGCCCTGCGCCAGCCTCTCTTTGGCCTCATACAGTCGGTACGCCATTAACATTTGCTGAGGTGTCACGTGGAAACGATCGCGGAAAGCCCGTAAAAAATGCCAGGGCGATAATGAGACTAAGGCTGCCAGCGTCTCCAGCCTGACCGGTTCAGCCAGATTCGCACGCAGGTAGTCGCGCACCTTGTCGAAGCGATGCCTGGCTTCCGCTTTGCGGGGAGAGGCCATGCGCGCCAGCGGGCGCAATTGAAGCAGCAGTTCTGATAACAAACTGTAACGTGCCAGCGCCGTTTCGGCGTGCCACAACGTCGAGAGAACCTGCGATAGCGGTTGTGCCAGACGGATATCCGTCCTGAGCGCGTCGTTAAACCACCAGCCGCGGTCACCGCTGAGTTCATCCATCAGCTGCGGCTGGATGTAAATCATTTGATAACGCCAGCCCTCTTCGCAGGCCGATTCGCCGGTGTGCAGCTCATCTGGATTCATCATCACCAGCGAATGCGCCGGTGCGGTGTACTGCGTACCGCGATAGCGAAAACGTTGCGCGCCCGCCTCAATCGTCCCAATGCCAAACGCTTCATGCGTATGTGGTTCAAATGCGTAACGAGAGATATGTGCCTGATAAAGCTCCACACCGGGCAGTTCAGGCGATTGCTTAAACTGCGCGCGATCTTTTTCACAGGGGAAAACCGCAGGAATGCCCTCCACGTCACCTCTCCTTTTATATGCGACACCGTCTTTTATATTGCCCGCAAAGCACGACGACAGGCAAAGATTGTCATCCCCGTTTGAATACGCAACACTGCTAACAGGCATCCTGACAAGGAACGATCATGCAGCGTGTAGTAATGGTAGTTGATATGCAAAATGGTGTGTTTGCATCGCCGCGTTTCGATCGCGCAGGGCGAGTCGCCCAGATCAACCGGCTGATCAGACAGGCTGACATTACCCTGTTTATTCAGCATCGCGAAGGAAACATGACGGAAGGCAGCCATGTGTTTGCCCTGTTACCTGATATTGAACAACCCCAGAATGCGCATTACATCACCAAAACCGCGTGCGACAGCTTCTGGCAAACGCCCCTGGCGTCGCTGCTGACCACTTTATCGGTTACCGACTTCGTGATTTGTGGCTGTGCCACCGACTACTGTGTTGATACCACCATTAAAGTGGGCGCGAGTTTAGGTTATCGCATCACCGTGGCAGCCGATGCGCACACCACCGCCGACCGCACTTACGTCAGCGCGGAGCAATTAATTGGTCAGCATAATGAAGTGTGGGCAGGGTTTGGTCTGCCGGGTAACGTGCCGCGCGTCGTCAATACCGAAACCCTGCTGGCTGAATGGCGGTAGCGGCGACCAACCAAAAGGCACCTGAGCCTATACTTTATGCTCTGACTACTCTTAACGGTAAGGCTATGACTTATGACGCATTTTGGAGGCGCCGTGTTCGAATCCTTTTCCTGGATCAATGAACCTGCACAGTGGCGGTATCATGACGGCACGTTGCAGGTCGTCACCGATGAAAAAACGGATTTCTGGCATAAGACCTGGTATGGATTTGAACGTTTTTCCGGGCATATCTTTGCCACGGAAGTGCAGGAGGATTTTACTTTCCAGGTCAAAATTTGTGCGGATTTTACCACGCTGTACGATCAGGCCGGACTGATGCTGATGCGCGATGCGCAGCACTGGTTGAAAGCGGGCATTGAATATAATGATGGTGCGCCCGCCATCGGCAGCGTATTGACGCTTGGCCAGTCTGACTGGGCCACGGGCATCTTTCCCGGCGATGCGCGGGCATTCTGGCTCAGGTTGACGCGCAAAGGGGACAGCCTGAGACTGCAGTATTCAACCGATGGTCAATGCTGGCCGTTACTGCGTTTGTGCCCTTTCCCGGCAGGCAGCGTTAACGTCGGTGTCATGTGCTGCACACCAGAACGCGCTGGCCTGAGCGTGGCATTTCAGGACCTGTCTTTGACCCCGCCGCTGGATAAGGCCCTGCATGACCTGAGCTGAAGGGAATCGCGTCACGCCAGAACACATGCAGAAAAACAAAAAGCCCCTGTAGGGGCTTTTGCAATACGGAAGAACGACGCAATGTCTTAATCAGAACGGAATGTCGTCGTCGAAATCCATTGGTGGTTCATTGTTGTTGCTGGCCGGTGCGCCTGGCTGCTGCTGAGGACGAGACTGCGCGCCGCCACTGAACTGGTTATTGTTCGCCTGCTGCGGCTGTGGCTGCTGAGGCTGGCCCCAACCGTTGTTACTGCCCTGACCGCCGCCTGCTGCTGGCGCGTTACCGCCCTGCTGACGTCCACCCAACATTTGCATGGTGCCGCCAACGTTCACCACCACTTCCGTGGTGTAACGTTCCTGGCCACCCTGGTCCTGCCACTTACGGGTGCGCAACTGGCCTTCAATATAGACCTGAGAACCTTTACGCAGATATTCGCCGGCAACTTCAGCCAGCTTGCCAAACAGCACGACACGGTGCCATTCGGTGATTTCTTTGTTTTCACCGGTCTGTTTATCACGCCAGCTTTCCGAGGTAGCCAGCGTAATGTTGGCGACAGCGCCACCATTTGGCATGTAACGTACTTCCGGATCCTGACCCAGATTCCCGACAAGAATCACTTTGTTAACGCCACGACTGGCCATGTTGCTGTCTCCCGATGAATTTTTACGTAAACTCTAAACGATCAATTCTAACACGTCCCGCGCCTGGTTTCCCAGTTTAGAGAGGTGTTCCATTTTTAATCATCCGCCTTAAAAAAGCAAAAAACTACTGGATATTTGTTCAGTCTATTTTTTGTGCCATAATGATGCGTTTATTCTGGCCGTGTCGTATGGCGCGGTGAGTGCTGCTAATCCGGGAAAGGTGAATGGATAAGATCGAAGTTCGTGGTGCCCGCACCCATAATTTGAAAAACATCAACCTGACGATTCCTCGCGACAAACTCATTGTGGTTACTGGCCTGTCAGGGTCCGGTAAGTCATCTCTGGCGTTTGATACGCTGTATGCGGAAGGTCAGCGCCGCTATGTGGAGTCGCTCTCTGCTTATGCGCGCCAGTTTCTTTCATTGATGGAGAAACCGGACGTCGATCATATCGAGGGTTTGTCGCCGGCTATCTCCATTGAGCAAAAGTCCACCTCGCATAACCCACGCTCTACAGTGGGAACGATCACTGAGATCCACGATTACCTGCGCCTGCTGTTTGCCCGCGTGGGTGAACCTCGCTGCCCGGATCACGACGTGCCGCTGGCGGCACAAACGGTCAGCCAGATGGTTGACCAGGTTCTTGAGCAGCCTGAAGGCCGTCGTCTGATGCTGCTGGCACCGGTGGTGAAAGATCGTAAAGGTGAACATACCAAAACGCTGGAGAACCTGGCTACGCAGGGCTATATCCGCGCCAGGATCGATGGCGAGGTGTGCGATCTTTCCGATCCACCTAAGCTGGAACTGCAGAAAAAACACACCATTGAAGTGGTTATCGATCGCTTCAAAGTGCGCGATGACTTAGCGACGCGCCTTGCCGAGTCGTTCGAAACCACGCTGGAACTGTCTGGTGGTACGGCGATTGTCGCCGATATGGACGATGATGCCGCCGAAGAACTGCTGTTCTCCGCTAACTTTGCCTGCCCGATCTGCGGATACAGCATGAGTGAGCTGGAACCGCGCCTGTTCTCGTTCAACAACCCTGCCGGTGCCTGCCCAACCTGTGATGGTCTGGGCGTGCAGCAGTATTTCGATCCCGATCGCGTGGTGCAAAACGTGGAGTTGTCGCTGGCCGGTGGCGCAATCCGCGGCTGGGATCGCCGCAACTTTTATTACTTCCAGATGCTGCGCTCGCTGGCTGAGCACCTCAAGTTTGATATCGAAGCGCCCTTTAGCAGCCTGCCGGACAACGTGCGTAACGTCATCCTGTATGGTTCAGGTAAAGAGAGCATTGAGTTTAAATATATCAATGACCGTGGTGATACCTCGGTGCGCCGTCATCCGTTCGAGGGCGTGCTGAACAATATGGAACGCCGCTATAAAGAGACGGAGTCATCGGCGGTGCGTGAAGAGCTGGCGAAGTTCATCAGCAATCGTGCCTGCACCAGCTGTGAAGGAACGCGTCTGCGGCGTGAAGCGCGCCACGTCTACGTGGAAAATACCACGCTGCCCACCATCTCAGAAATGAGTATTGGGCACGCCATGTCGTTTTTTGAAAACCTGAAGCTGAGTGGTCAGCGGGCTAAAATCGCCGAGAAAGTGCTGAAAGAGATTGGCGATCGCCTGAGCTTTCTGGTCAACGTTGGCCTGAATTACCTGTCGATGTCGCGCTCCGCTGAAACCCTCTCGGGCGGTGAAGCACAACGTATTCGCCTGGCCAGTCAGATCGGTGCTGGCCTGGTCGGTGTCATGTATGTGCTGGATGAGCCTTCCATCGGCCTGCATCAGCGTGATAACGAGCGCCTGCTTGGCACGCTGATTCACCTGCGCGATCTGGGCAACACGGTAATTGTGGTGGAGCATGATGAGGATGCGATTCGTGCCGCCGACCACGTGATTGATATCGGTCCCGGCGCAGGGGTACACGGTGGATCGATTGTCGCGGAAGGGACCGTCGACCAGATCATGGCCGAAGAAGCCTCCCTGACCGGTCAGTTCCTCAGCGGAAAACGCGAAATCGCCTTGCCTAAAGCGCGGGTGAAAGGCGATCCGTCTAAGGTGCTGAAAATCACCGGCGCACGGGGCAACAACCTTAAGGATGTGACGTTAACGCTGCCTGTTGGCCTGTTTACCTGCATCACCGGTGTCTCCGGTTCAGGGAAGTCGACGCTCATCAACGATACGCTGTTCCCGATTGCACAGCGCGCCCTGAATGGCGCGACGATTGCCGAACCGGCCCCCTACCGTGAGGTAGTCGGACTGGAGCATTTCGATAAAGTTATCGATATCGATCAGAGCCCTATTGGCCGGACGCCGCGCTCAAACCCGGCAACCTATACCGGTATTTTTACGCCGGTACGTGAGCTGTTTGCCGGCGTCCCGGAGTCCCGTTCACGCGGTTACAATCCTGGCCGGTTCAGCTTTAACGTCCGTGGCGGACGCTGTGAAGCCTGTCAGGGTGATGGCGTACTGAAAGTTGAGATGCACTTTTTGCCGGACATCTATGTGCCGTGCGATCAGTGCAAAGGCAAACGCTATAACCGTGAAACGCTGGAGATTAAATACAAAGGCAAAAGCATTCACGAAGTGCTGGAAATGACCATCGAAGAGGCACGCGAGTTCTTTGATGCCGTACCGGCGCTGGCGCGTAAGCTGCAAACGCTGATGGACGTGGGTTTGTCCTATATCCGCCTGGGTCAGTCGGCAACGACACTCTCCGGCGGTGAAGCCCAGCGTGTGAAACTGGCGCGTGAGCTGTCAAAACGCGGTACCGGTCAAACCCTGTATATTCTGGATGAGCCGACCACCGGGTTACACTTTGCTGATATCCAGCAGTTGCTGGAAGTGCTGCATCAGCTGCGCGATCAAGGCAACACCATTGTAGTGATTGAGCACAATCTGGACGTGATTAAAACGGCGGACTGGATTGTCGACCTGGGGCCAGAAGGCGGCAGCGGCGGCGGTGAAATCCTGGTGTCGGGTACGCCGGAAACGGTGGCGGAGTGCGAGAAATCCCATACCGCGCGTTTCCTCAAACCCTTGTTGAAAAAATAAATTGTCATGCCCGCCTCTGGCGGGCTTTTTTTCAGAACTGCTCTGTTTAACCGGATAAATGCAGAATCAGGCAAGATTCAGACACGTATAGGCATATACGCTTTTCGATCCCCTGACTATCCTTAATCCGTTCCTCTTTGGTACGCCCCTGGCGTCACCTTCTTGCTGCGCGCTTTATGCTGCGGCGTTGATTCAAAAATCACGACACACCTTAACTGGAGACTCCATGAACATTACCCATGCGTATGCTGCTCAGGATGCAAAATCCAAACTGGCACCGTTTGATTTCAAACCGCGTGAGCTTCGTGCTCATGACGTACAGCTTGAAGTGCTGTTCTGTGGCGTTTGTCACTCTGACTTACATCAGGCGCGCAATGAGTGGAAAAATACGATTTTCCCTGTGGTACCTGGGCACGAAATTGTCGGTCGCGTTACCGCTGTTGGCCCGGATACGCAAAAATACAAAGTGGGCGATCTGGTCGGCGTCGGCTGTATGGTGGATTCCTGCCGTAGCTGTCCAAGCTGCCAGGAAGGGCTGGAGCAGTACTGTGAAAACGGTTTTGTCGGCACCTACAACGGTGAAGATCGCGTAACAGGTGCTATTACCTATGGCGGCTACTCGACCTCGATGGTTGTGGATGAAAGCTTTGTGCTGCGTATTCCCGAAAACCTTGAGCTGGCAGGCGTTGCACCGCTGCTGTGTGCCGGTATCACTACCTATTCACCGCTGCGTCACTGGAACGTCGGTCCGGGTAAAAAAGTCGGTATCGTCGGCCTGGGCGGTCTGGGTCACATGGGCGTGAAAATTGCACATGCGATGGGCGCGCATGTGGTGTTGTTTACCACCTCACCGTCAAAAATCGAAGATGGCAAACGCCTGGGTGCGGACGAAGTCGTAATCTCTAAAGATGCCGACCAGATGGCCCAGCATACCAACAGCTTTGACTTCATCCTGAACACCGTCGCAGCCCAGCACGATCTTAACCCTTTTATCACCCTGCTGAAGCGTGACGGCAATATGACCCTGGTGGGCGCGCCTGAGCATGATCACCCGGCACCGCAGGTGTTTAACCTGATCTTTAAACGTCGCAGTGTTGCCGGTTCGCTGATCGGCGGCATCGCTGAAACCCAGGAAATGCTGGATTTCTGTGGCGAGCATGGCATTACCTCAGATATCGAGCTGATTGCTATGGATCAGATTAACGACGCCTACGAACGTATGCTGAAAAGCGATGTAAAATACCGCTTTGTTATTGATATCAATACGCTGCGTAACGAATCTGCGGCATAACGCTGCCGTTCGCCCTCTCCCGCCTCGGGGGAGGGACCTTATCGTCCGGCGTCAGCCTGCTGAAAAGAGGCATCCACCAGATAGTAGATTTGCGAATCTTTTAGCGTGCCATCCAGAAACAGCGTGTTCCAGTGGGATTTATTCAGGTGTTCACTGGGGAACACATCGCTGTGCTCATCCCGCATCAGTTCAGCCAGCGCAGGCGTGGATTTTAACGACACCGCCGGTCGACCTTTCACTTCATGAACCATGGCAAACAGCACGCCGTTGCTCTTAATCTGTGTAGCCTTCCAGTCGCTGTGAACGCTTTGTTCAGCGCCAGGTTTGCTCATGCAATAGGTCAGTAACTCTGAGTTATTCATCATCATTCCCCTTGTAGGGTGGCAACGATACGTCGGGCACCACCGTGAATGCGATGCTCACCCAACCAAATACCCTGCCAGGTTCCCAATACCAGCTGGCCACGCTGCACAGGCAACGTCAACGATACGCCAAGACTGGACGACTTAATGTGCGCGGGCATATCGTCACGGCCTTCATAATCATGTTGATAAGGTGCGTCTTCCGGGACATGACGCATAAAGTGCTGTTCCATATCACGTCGTACCGTCGGATCGCAGTTTTCATTCAGCGTCAGTGAGGCTGAAGTGTGTTGCAACAGCAAATGCACCAGTCCGATCCTGATATCACGTAAACCTGTCAGCTGTTGCACGATTTCGTCAGTGACCAGATGAAAACCGCGTGATTTCGCGCTTAAGGTCAAGGTTTGTTGATGCCACATACATTTTTTTCCTGAATCTGTCAGACCATTTAAGTGTGCAGAATGTGGCGCAAAGGTAAACCCGAACCGTAAAAATAAAAAAGCCGCCAGACAATGCTGGCGGCCAGAACCTGCGACGGCTGAGAATTACATTACCGCAGCAAAGGCTTCTGCTACCTGATGGACATTTTTACTGTTGAGGCCCGCCACGCACATACGACCGCTGCCAACCAGATAAACGCCAAACTCTTCTCGCAGGCGATCCACCTGCTGCGCGCTCAGGCCGGTATAGCTGAACATCCCGCGCTGCTTTAACAGGTAGTCAACGCTTTTACCCGGCAACGCCGTACTCATCACCTGCACCAGCGCCTGACGCATGTCGATAATACGCAGGCGCATCGCTTCCACTTCTGCCAGCCAGTTCGCCTTTAAGGCAGGATCGTTTAACACGCGTGCCACCACCTGCGCGCCGAAATTCGGCGGGCTGGAATAGTTACGACGCACGGTCGCTTTTAACTGGCCCAGAACACGGCTGGACTCTTCAGCGCTGTCGCACACGATGGAAAGTCCACCGACGCGCTCGCCATAGAGCGAGAAAATTTTTGAGAATGAATTGCTGACCAGCGCAGGCAAGCCCGACGCGGCAACCGCACGCATCGCGTAAGCATCTTCTTCCATACCAGCACCAAAGCCCTGATAGGCGATGTCGAGAAACGGAATCAGTTCCTGTGCTTTCAGCACCGCGACGGTTTCGTCCCACTGGGCATTCGTCAGGTCAGCACCGGTCGGGTTATGACAGCACGGATGCAGCAGCACGATGCTCTGGCTGGGCAATGTTTTCAGCTTGCTGAGGAAAGCGTCAAACCGCACGCCGTTGCTTTCCGGGTCATACCAGGGATAGGTATTAACCTCGAAACCTGCCCCGCTAAAAATGGCGACATGGTTTTCCCAGGTCGGATCGCTGACCCATACGTTTGACTGTGGAAAATAGCGCTTGAGGAAATCCGCACCCACTTTGAGCGCACCCGAACCGCCTAATGTCTGGATGGATGCAACATGGCCCGCTTTCAGTACCGGATGCCCGGCCCCAAACAACAAGGGCGCAATCGCGTTGCGGTAGCTGCTTAACCCTTCCATCGGAAGATAGAGAGAAGCCTGCTGCGGCTCGGCACGCAACTGTTCTTCAGCATCGGCAACGGCCTGTAGCTGAGGAATGATGCCTTGCTCATTGTAATAAAGCCCAATACTCAGGTTCACTTTATGCTCGCGCGGGTCCTGTTTAAAGGCTTCCATCAGCGACAAAATAGGGTCGCCAGCATAGGCATCAACGTTTTGGAACACGGTGCAGATCTCCATGGTTGGTCTTGAAATAAAAAGGGCCACTAAACCCTGTAACGCCCGGGACGATGGTTCATTGCGATAATCAAATTAAGCACCACTGCGCCGGCGACAGACGCAAGCAACATCGGCAGGCTGACGACAAACAGCGACGCCAACACCACACAGGTATCCACTGCCATTTGCAGTTTACCGGCGCGAATGCCGAAACGGTCCTGTAACCAGAGCGCCAGAATATTGCTTCCACCCAGGCTGGCTTTGTGACGAAACAACACTATAAACCCAATGCCCATGATGACGTTACCGAACAATGCCGCATAAAAAGGATTCAGCGTGGAAAAATGCATAAATAACGGGTGCAGGTGGGTAAAAAGTGACACCAGGCCCACGGCACTGAAGGTTTTCAGGGTAAATTCCCAGCCCATACGCTTTACGGCCAGCCAGTAAAACGGGATGTTAATCAGAAAGAAGGCACTGCCAAAAGAGACGGGCGACAGGTAGCTGATTAAAAATGCGATGCCTGCCGTACTGCCGGTCAGGGCACCCGCCTGCTTCAGCATGATCACGCCAAACGAGACCATTAAGGTGCCGAGCAGAATAGCCAGCGCGTCTTCAAGGCGAGAATGGGGAATATCAACGGGTTGTACAAGGTTATCCATAATACTGTCTCAGTGCGAAGGAATGACGCACTGATGCAATAACTACGCCAGCCTGCGTGTGCGGATAACGCGGTTGTCTTCGTCCGCCTGTGTCATCGGCTCTGACAGGGCGAATCGTGCATAGTCGATTTATGTGGCGCACAAAAAACGCATAAATTGACGATTCATCGCACCACATTTGCACATTATGCGCTTTTTTGGCGCACAGCGGGCTCAGCACTCATCATCAGACCATTCTCTTTAAGCCTGCCCAGCACAACCGACGTTTTGACATGGGAAACGCTTTGGTGCCCGGCTAACAACTGGCTGATTAACGCACTGAGTGAGGCTAAATCGGCCACCGCCACTTTTAGCAGGTAGTCGGCATCCCCGGTGGTTTTATAAGCATCTACAATGGCCTCTTCCTGCGCCACCATCTGATGAAAACTCTCGACATACTCAGCGGTGTGGTTGATAAGACGCACTTCGATCAACCCGACCATGCCAAGACCTACCGCGTCCGGCGACAGGCGGGCGTGATAGCCAAGAATCAGGTTTGCCTGTTCAAGATTGATACGACGACGTGAGCATTGCGACGCAGAAAGACCCACTAAATCACTGAGTTCCTGATTGGTAAGGCGGCCATTGGATTGTAACAGAGTGAGGATTTTCAGATCGTAATCGTCTACATGAGTCATGCTGTTTCCATCGCGTAGGAGTGTCGCTTTGCTACAGATAACCCGATTATCTGCGGGATTGTCCAACACTATTTCGTACGGTGGTAAGCGACATGCACAGATCGTGCATGTCGGCGCATAACAGGATTACTCGTCGTCGTATTGCGGTCCGGCGTAGTTATCGAAACGTGACCACTGACCGTTAAAGGTGAGGCGCACGGTTCCGATGGGGCCGTTACGCTGCTTGCCCAGAATGATCTCGGCAATCCCTTTAAGATCGCTGTTTTCGTGATAAACCTCATCGCGATAAATAAACATGATCAAGTCAGCATCCTGCTCGATCGAGCCGGATTCACGCAGATCCGAGTTCACCGGGCGTTTATCGGCACGTTGTTCCAGAGAGCGGTTCAACTGGGACAGGGCCACCACGGGCACATTCAGCTCTTTTGCCAGCGCTTTTAACGAACGGGAAATCTCCGCGATCTCCAGGGTACGGTTATCCGACAAGGCAGGTACGCGCATCAACTGCAGGTAGTCGATCATGATCATGCTCAGTCCACCGTTTTCACGGTAGATACGCCGCGCGCGAGAACGCACTTCGGTCGGCGTCAGGCCAGAAGAATCATCGATATACATATTCTTCTTTTCCAGCAAGATCCCCATCGTTCCCGAAATGCGCGCCCAGTCTTCATCGTCGAGCTGACCGGTACGAATGCGCGTCTGATCGACCCGCGACAACGAGGCCAGCATACGCATCATGATCTGTTCGCTGGGCATCTCCAGGCTGAAAATCAGCACTGGTTTGTCCTGTAGCATGGCGGCGTTTTCGCACAGGTTCATGGCAAAGGTGGTTTTACCCATCGACGGACGGGCGGCCACAATAATCAGGTCTGATCGCTGCAGACCCGCCGTTTTCTTATTCAGGTCCTGGTAACCGGTATCCACCCCGGTAACACCATCATGCGGCGTCTGATACAGCGATTCGATGCGTGAAACGGTGGCTTCAAGAATCTGCTCAATATTCTTTGGACCATCATCTTTATTCGCCCGCGCCTCAGCAATCTTGAATACGTTCGACTCGGCAAAATCCAGCAGATCTTCACTGCTGCGTCCCTGGGGATCGTAACCGGCATCGGCAATTTGATTTGCCACGGCGATCATTTCACGCACTACCGCGCGTTCGCGCACGATATCCGCATAGGCACCGATGTTCGCAGCACTGGGCGTATTTTTTGCCAGTTCTGCCAGGTAAGCGAAGCCACCTGCCATGTCCAGTTCGCCGCGCGTTTCGAGCGATTCAGACAGGGTGATCAGGTCTATCGGCTTGCTGTTTTCCAGCAGGCGCTGCATCTCGGAAAAGATCAGACGGTGCGAGCGATTGAAAAAATCATTAGCCACGACGCGTTCGGACACGTTGTCCCAGCGCTCGTTATCCAGCATTAACCCACCCAGCACCGACTGTTCCGCTTCCAGCGAATGCGGGGGCATTTTCACGCCTTCCAACTGGCGATCCTGCGTTTCGTTCGATTTGTTGGTGGGTTTATTTCCTGCCATAGTGAATGCATTACCGATCTTCTGTGGGGACGCGCAAGTATACCTCAGTTAAGGGGCGCGCCTCACCCTCATGATGAAACAATCACAGGAGTAAGAATGGCAAAGCGTATTCAGTTCAACGCACACGGCGGTCCCGAGGTTTTAAGCTGGGTCGATTTTGAGCTTGCCGATCCCACTGAGCATGAAATCCAGGTAGAAAATCGTGCGATTGGCATCAACTATATTGATACCTACATTCGCAGCGGGCTTTATCCAGCCAGTCACTTCCCGTCAGGCCTGGGCACCGAGGCCGCTGGCGTGGTGACGCGTGTCGGCTCGGCTGTGACACGGTTTAAGCCCGGCGATCGCGTGGTGTATTGCCAGGCGGCACTGGGTGCTTACAGTGAACAGCATAATGTGGCGGAAGAGCGCCTGATGCTGTTACCGGATGCCATTAGCTTTGAGCAGGCGGCCGCCAGTTTCCTGAAAGGGCTGACTACTCAGTATCTGCTACGTCAGACCTACAAGGTGAAACCAGATGAAATCTTCCTGTTTCATGCGGCTGCCGGTGGCGTCGGGTTGATTGCCTGTCAGTGGGCGAAAGCGCTGGGTGCGCACCTGATTGGCACCGTCGGCTCCCCCGAAAAAGCAACGCTGGCAAAAAATGCCGGCGCCTGGGCCACGATTAATTATCAGCAAGACGATATTGCTCAGCGCGTCATGGAACTGACCGGGGGCGAAAAGGTTGGCGTGGTCTATGACTCGGTAGGTAAAGCCACCTGGGAAGCCTCGCTGGACTGTCTGCGTCGTCAGGGGCTGATGGTGAGTTTTGGTAATGCTTCGGGGCCGGTGACCAATATCGATCTCAGTATTTTGAACAAGAAAGGATCGCTATTCGTTACCCGACCTTCCCTGTTCGGATACATCACCAATCGTCAGGAACTGGAAACGGCCAGTGCCGAGCTGTTTTCATTGCTGGCCAGTGGCGCGATTAAGGTCGATGTGCCTGAGCAGCAAAAATTTGCCCTTAAAGAGGCCAGTAAAGCGCATCAGGCTCTGGAGAGCCGGGCCACGCATGGCTCCAGCCTGTTAATTCCCTGAAATAAAAAGGGCTTCCCGCAGGAAGCCCTTTTTTTTATTTTTCATTCGCACTGATGTAGGGTCAGAAGCGATGAATATGTTATGAAACAACGCGACTTATCCTGACAGAAAACATAAGTAAAAAGTATGGCCACCGGCCATTATCTTACCGGCAATGTCACACCCTGTGATCCCGGACACATTTAGTACCAGCCGTCTTTTTCCAGCCGGCTAAAGCGGCGTTTAAGCCTGTTGCGTCGGCGCGTCTCTTCGTCTGTAAAAAAGCGGCGATAAAGCCATACCGCTGCCACCGCCAGGATTAACCAGGGCAAAACCTTCACAATCAGTGCCAGCATGCCACCTACAAACATTACCACCGTTGCGACGATCAGGGCAGCAATCACGCCTAACAGGGACACGCCGGTCAGTAACAGCATCAGGAAAAAACCCAACACAAAAAGAATATCCATTTTGGAGCTCCTCGTTATCAATACACTGACTATTACAAGAAACGTGCCAAAGGTTAACTTTTTGATTTTAATAGAAATAGCAGAAAAAACGAAACCCACAATTGATGAAATTAACCAACTGTTGGTGTTAAAAAAACCAGCCGGGTGGCTGGTTTTGCAGGATTATGCTTCCTGAGGAATTTTGTCGGCGACCAGGGCTAGCGCCGCCTCCAGTACACGGACATCGGCACCGGGCTTGTGGGCGTTTTCACTGAGGTGACGTCGCCACTGACGCGCGCCAGGAATCCCCTGGAACAGGCCCAACATATGGCGCGTAACATGGCCAAGGTAAGTCCCTTTGGTGAGTTCCGCTTCAATATAAGGATACATAGCCCGCACCACCGCGACCGGATCGACCGCAGGACGATCGCGGCCAAATAACTCACGATCCACCTGCGCCAGGATACCGGGGTTTTGATAGGCTTCACGGCCCATCATCACGCCGTCCAGATGCTGAAGGTGCGTTTTTGCCTCTTCCAGCGTTTTCACGCCACCGTTGATCGCAATCGTCAACTGCGGGAAATCGCGCTTTAACTGGTAAACCCGCGGATAATCCAGCGGCGGGATCTCACGGTTCTCTTTCGGGCTGAGGCCAGAAAGCCAGGCTTTACGGGCATGGATAATAAAGGTGTCACAGCCACCGCGCTCTGCCACGGTGCCGATAAAGTCGGTAAGGAAAGCATAGCTGTCCTGATCGTCAATGCCGATACGGGTTTTAACCGTTACCGGGATATCCACCACATCGCGCATCGCGTTGATACCGTCTGCGACCAGGCCGGCTTCCGCCATCAGGCAGGCACCAAAGCGACCATTCTGTACCCGATCTGACGGGCAACCCACATTGAGGTTCACTTCATCGTAGCCGCGCTGTTCCGCCAGCGCCGCACACTGTGCCAGGGCTGCGGGATCGCTTCCGCCCAGTTGCAACGCGACCGGATGCTCCTGTTCGCTGTATGCCAGATAATCGCCTTTGCCGTGAATGATTGCGCCCGTCGTTACCATTTCGGTATACAGCAGCGTGTCCGCAGTGAGCTGACGATGAAAGTAGCGACAGTGACGATCGGTCCAGTCGAGCATGGGGGCAACAGAAAAGCGTTGGGATGAAAAAGTATCGGTCATGAAGCGCAGTCGATCCGGTAGTTAACAGTGATGATATTCTGCGCAAGGATAGCATAAGGGCGGACGACAAGGTATCGCCCGCCCGTTAATGGCAAGGGATTAGAAATTAAATCCAAGCTGTGCCATTGCACCCCAGGTATTGTTTTGGCCCACTGAGCCAGCCAGATCCAGATGCACAGAGTTGTTGAACGGTGACACACCGAAACCGGCTGTGGCCACGTTTTCATCAGTAGAACGCATGTCCGCGCGGTAACCGGCACGTAACTGCAACCACTCCAGCACGCGGTATTCCGCACCTACGCCAGCGTACTGGCTGTTTTCCTGCGATTTAAAGCGGTGGGTTTCGGTCAGATCAACATCACCGGTCAGGGTAACGGGGCCTTTATCCCATGCTAAGCCCGCCGTCACTAATGGGCGGATTTCGTAAGTATCGCGATAGCCGTTCACTTCTTTCGTTTGCAGATCGCGGGAAACCAGGTTTTGTCCGGTCACGCCCAGCGTCCAGTTTTCGGCGAAGACCGTCGCCACACCGGCATCGATGTTAAAACCGCTTTCGGTGCTGCGGTAACGACCGTCGCGCAAATCGTTTTTGTCGTAGTTATAGACGCTGGCGGAGTAATTATACAGCCAGGTTTTTTGCAGTTTTGGCGTAATACCGATTGAGACAGGTTGTCCGGCAATCGTGAACTCATGGGCAACGGAAATACCGTAATCCGTATTCAACGCCGCCAGGCCATTCGCGCTGGAGCCCAGCAGGTTTTGAACGTTCGCCAGGCCAAAGGCACCGCCAGGAATACCTGCAAAGGTGCCATCAGCAACGCCCTGCAGAATAACGATGTCACCTTCTTTCACATTCGCGCGAACGTGCGCCGTACCGTAAGCCTTGGTGATAAAGGCAAAAGGCAGTGTTTCATTGGGAATGGTTACGGCGATTGCCGCACCCGCTGTGGCATTGGCTTTATTACCGCGTAAATCCCTGAGCGTATTGGCTAAGTCGCCGGAGGCAGCCTGGATTTGCGGGATACGGCGTAACAGCTCAAATCCTGTGGCGTTGCCGAACAGATCCTGATAGCGATTTACCGTATCCGTGATGGTATCGATCTTATCGACCATCTTGTCTTTGTCCGTGATTTGCACACCGGCACTGGGAATAATAATGCTGACGTTATCGTCGGGCCTGGCTTTGGTCATTAACGCCGGGTTAGCCAACACAGCCGAACCGTAGTTTGAGGACGCCACGCCCGTTCCGCCCATGGCGTCGTTGCGGGCATCATACCAGGTTCCGGCGGCCAGTGCGGAAGATGAAAAAACCAGGGCATTGAATACTGCAGGAAAAACCAGAACGGAACGTGGAACGGTTAATTTTGCCATTTGCTTATCATCACCTGAAATATTGCCGTTAATACATTAACGACTGAATAGTTTGTTAGCTCCATTGTGGAGGATTGCTAACGCTTTATTGCTGTGAATTCAGAGTAAATAGTGGCGCAATTCCGTGGATTGATTATTTTTCGATCCGATATGTGAGGTTCCCGCCGAAAATGCTTCAGGCAAATCCAGTCTGGGCCAGCACTTTATTAAGAACATTTAAACATTAGTTCTTAACTCAGTGAGATGTAAAGTAAAAGTAAAAAATATCTATAAACATTCTGAAACAGACTGGTACGAAGCCAGCTTTCAGCAAAGGATAAGCGAACGGAAGGGAAGAAACAGAAGCGTGTAGGCGGGCGCTGTCTGGCTGGCGGCAAGGTTCAACGTCATAACGATTATTGTGATAAGATAACATCACCTGTCTAGCGGAGAAACGCCATGTCAACCATGACGCCAGAGCAAATTATGACCCAGGCTGAGAAGCTGTGTTTACAGCGCGGTGTTCGCCTGACGACCCAGCGAGCAGAAGTGCTACGGTTGATGGCCGGACAGCCAGGCTCTATCAGTGCTTATGACCTGCTTGATCAGTTGCGGGTTAGCGAGCCGCAGGCTAAGCCGCCTACCGTTTATCGTGCGCTGGATTTCTTGCTCGAACAGGGTTTTATTCATCGGGTTGAATCGAATAACAGTTATGTCATGTGTCATCACTTCGAAGCGCCTGCGCATACGTCGGTTATGCTGGTTTGCGATCGCTGTGCTGGGGTGACAGAGAAGCAGGCTCAAGGCGCAGAGCAGATCATCGCGTCTTTAGCTCAGGAGGCACACTTTGTGCTACGCCATAGCGTGATTGAAGCTCATGGTTTATGTGAGAACTGTGCTGAAGTTGAGGCCTGTGAACATCATGAACATTGTGATCACGACCATCAGACTGAAGGGAAAAAGCGCGGTAAACGGGGTTAACAGGGTTGAGGTTACAGGGTTGGGGTTACAGGGTTGGGGTTACAGGGTTAATGTGCACATCCTTGTGCGGTGGCCGGCATGAGCGTACCGACCCGGGTAGGAGCGTCCCTGAAAGCGTGATTACCAGCGGTAATCTTTGTTGGAACCTTCCCAGGCCGTTACTTCTTTCTCCGCTTCTTCTTTCGCGTAGCCGTAACGTTCCTGAATTTTTCCGACCAGCTGATCGCGTTTACCTTCAATGACTTGCATATCATCGTCGGTCAGCTTGCCCCATTTCTCTTTCATCTTTCCTTTGAACTGTTTCCAGTTACCACTCGCTTCGTCTTTATTCATTGCAGACCTCCACGTCATCCTTCGGTTTCGTTTTATTTTGCAGTTAAACAAAATCACGATATAAAGCGCTACTTAACAGCGCCATTCAAAGTTAATTGTAGTAGGTAATTTCAGGTTTGCCGGAAAAAATGAAAATAATATGTATCCTGCGTCATAATTCCGGTTCAGCGATCAGGCAGTGAACCAGGTGCCATTGCGCCAGTGTTTACGCCAGACCAGCCACAAGGATAAGCCACGCAGGGCAAGGAAGACCGCTATCGCCAGCCACAAACCATGGTTGCCGAGCAGGGGCACCGTAGCGAGCGTCAGGAAATAGCCCAAGGCAGCCACCGCCATGCTGTTACGCATTTCTCTTCCCTTTGTCGCACCAATAAACATGCCATCCAACAGATAGCACCAGACGCCGATTAGCGGCATGACAATCTGCCAGATCAAAAAGCGGTCAGCGGCCTGTTGCAGCGCATGGATAGAGGTGAGGAATGCCACTATCTGATAGCCAAACAGGGCATAGACGAGTGAGAAAAACAGCGCCACCACCAGCGCCTGACGACAGGCAGATAGCCATACCTGCTGCAGCCGGGTGCCGTTTTTTGCCCCGTGCGCTTCACCGGCAAAGGCTTCTACGGCGTAGGCAAACCCATCCAGCGCGTAGGCGGTGAACGTAATGAACATTAACAGGATGGCATTGACCGCGACGACGTCAGGGCCAATGCGGGCGCCGAGCACGGTAAGAGAGGCAAAGCAGAGCTGCAACAGCAAGGTGCGCAGTAAAATATCGCGATTAAGGCGAAGAAGGCGGTGGATGTCGCCGCGCCAGCTGTGAGTGAGCATCTCCAAGGTGATACCCCGCAGCGTTAGTACGCGCCACACCATCACCGCACCGACCAGTAACGTTGCGTATTCTGCCAGCGCGGTGGCGCTAGCGGCACCCGCCACGCCCCAGTGCAAACCCAGCACGAGCCAGAGATCCAACAGGATATTAATGACGTTACCTACCACCAGCAAGATGACCGGTGCCCTGGCATACTGAACGCCCAGCAGCCAGCCCAGGATGACTAAATTAGCCAGCGTTGCGGGCGCACTGAGCCAGCGAATATGGATAAACAGGGCTGCCTGCTCCAATACCGCGGGGTCCCCACCAATAAAGCGGGTGGCTAACGTCGTAACGGGATAGCGAAGGAAGATAAATAAGAGGCCCGCGACCAGCGCGATGAGCAGTGGCTGAGTCAGCGCTCGCGCCAGAGCGGTCTTATCACCCGCACCCAATGCCTGAGCCGTTAAGCCCGTGGTACTCATACGCAGAAAAAGCAGCAACATGAAGATGAAGCTGGTGATGGTCGTACCGACAGCCACACCACCCAGATAAACCGGGCTGTCAAGATGGCCGATCACGGCCGTGTCGACCAGACCGAGCAGAGGAACCGTGATATTTGACAGGATCATGGGCAGCGCTAACCGCCACAGGTTTTTATCGGTAGCTGTCAGAAAGCGCATTCTTGAATCCGTGCGATAAACCGCCGGGGCCAGAGATAAACCCACAGCGGCAAAGTAAGGGCAGACTGGAGAACGTTAAGATTGACGCATGCCAATAACCTTAACGGGTTTTACAACCACTCACCGTTACGGACAATGCCGACAGCCAGACCTTCAACGGTGAGAGACTGGGCACGTGTGTCAACAATGATAGGCTCGAAATCGTTGTTTTCAGGTAAGAGATGCACCACAGAACCCTGTTTCTTCCAGCGTTTTACCGTGACTTCATCATCAATACGCGCAACCACAACCTGACCATTACGCACTTCCTGCGTTTTGTGAACCGCCAGCAAATCACCATCCATAATGCCGATATCTTTCATCGACATTCCGCTCACGCGCAACAGGAAATCCGCTGCAGGCTTGAACATGTCAGGATCTACTTTGTAATGCGTTTCAATGTGTTCCTGGGCCAGTAATGGCTCACCGGCGGCGACGCGACCAATCAACGGCAGGCCGTCTGATGGCTCTTCTTCCATTAACAAACGGATACCGCGGGACGCACCAGAGACGATTTCAATCACGCCTTTACGCGCCAGTGCTTTCAGGTGTTCTTCGGCTGCATTTGGCGAACGAAAACCAAGCTGCGCGGCGATTTCTGCACGCGTTGGCGGCATGCCTGTTTGATTAATGTGGTCGCGAATCAAGTCGTAGACCTGTTGCTGCCTGCTGGTTAATGCTTTCATCCCGCCCCCTGGTTGTTTATACAGTCGCTGTGAGTATATACAGGTATTGGTGAAATGGAAACCAAAACTCAGGCCAAAATCAGTTATTTGACGCGAGATGGAACGCTTATCGCAAATGCGACCAAAGCAGCGTTCCCCAGACAAAAAGGGCCAGTAATATTGCGATGAAAACGGCGGCGGAGCCCATGTCTTTTGCTCGTCCAGCAAGAGGATGCCGCTCCTGACCGGTGCGGTCTACCACCGCTTCTATGGCACTGTTCAGGACTTCAACAATAATCACCAGTACGACAGAGCCAATCATCAGGATGCGCGAAACGCTATCGACATCCAGCCAGCAGGCCAGGATAATCGCTACCAGTGCGGTAACCGCTTCCTGACGGAAAGCAGCTTCATGCTGCCAGGCAGCACGAAGACCTTGCCATGAATAGCCCGCAGCTTTCACAATTCGGTTAAGGCCGGTGACATTATTTGTCATAATAAAGGAACTCTTTTCAAAGGATTGACGTCAATATTGGGCAGCGCACAATTGTCGCTGTCACAGATTTTTGCTGCGCTTTCTGATAAGCTTGCGCCGCTTTGCTAACAAGAGGCTTCATGTTGTCTATGTCAGGTTGGCGTATACTTTTTTATAAATTACTGAATTTACCCCTGTCGTTTCTGGTAAAGAGTAAGGCCATTCCGGCCGATCCCGTATCCGAACATGGGCTGGACCCAACCCGGCCTATTATGTATGTCCTGCCTTATGATTCAAAGGCCGATCTCCTGACTTTGCGCGCGCAGTGCATCAGGCACGAGCTGCCCGATCCGCTTTCGCCGCTGGAGATTGACGGGGCCTTGCTGCCGCGTCATGTCTTTATCCACGATGGCCCACGCGTGTTTCCCTATTTCGTGCCCAGCGTCGAGTCGGTAAAAATCTTCCACGAGTATCTCGATCTGCACCGCAGTAACCCTGAGCTTGATATCCAGATGTTACCGGTTTCCGTCATGTTCGGCCGCGCACCCGGCCGGGAAGTGCAGGGAGAAGATAATCCGCCTCATTTACGTTTGTTAAATGGGGTACAAAAATTCTTTGCTGTGCTCTGGCATGGTCGCGACAGTTTTGTGCGCTTCTCGCCAACCGTTTCCCTGCGTCGTATGGCGACTGAACACGGTACGGATAAATCAATTGCGCAAAAACTGGCCCGGGTCGCTCGTATCCACTTTGCCCGTCAGCGTCTGGCAGCGGTCGGTCCGCGCCTGCCCGCGCGTCAGGATTTGTTCAATCGCCTGCTGCAATCGAAAGCGATAGAAAAAGCGGTAGAAGACGAAGCCCGCAGCAAGAAGGTTTCGCATGAAAAAGCCCAGCAAAACGCCGTTGAAATGATGGAGGAGATTGCCGCCAACTTCTCCTACGAAGCGATTCGCGTCACGGATCGCGTGATGGGTTGGCTCTGGAGTCGACTTTATCAGGGCATCAACGTCAACGGCGGTGAGCGCGTTCGCCAGCTGGCTCAGGACGGTCATGAAATTGTTTATGTGCCCTGCCACCGCAGCCATATGGATTACCTGTTGCTGTCTTACGTGCTGTATCACCAGGGGCTGGTCCCGCCGCACATCGCCGCCGGTATTAACCTGAACTTCTGGCCTGCCGGGCCGATTTTCCGCCGTCTGGGTGCCTTCTTTATTCGCCGGACCTTTAAAGGCAACAAGCTCTATGCCACCGTCTTCCGTGAATACCTGGGTGAACTCTTTACCCGTGGCTATTCCGTGGAGTACTTCGTGGAAGGGGGCCGTTCACGTACCGGCCGGCTGTTAGATCCGAAAACCGGCACGCTGTCCATGACGCTGCAGGCCATGCTACGCGGCGGCACGCGCCCTATCACGTTAGTGCCTATATACATCGGTTACGAACATGTCATGGAAGTGGGCACCTATGCGAAAGAGCTTCGCGGTGCCACGAAAGAGAAAGAAGGCTTCATGCAGATGGTGCGCGGCTTACGTAAGCTGCGCAATCTCGGTCAGGGTTACGTGAACTTTGGCGAGCCGCTACCGCTGATAAATTATTTGAATAAGCACGTTCCTGAATGGCGCGATGCTATCGATCCCATTGAAGCACAGCGTCCCGGCTGGTTGACCCCGGCGGCGAACGATATCGCGGCCACCATCATGGTGCGTATTAACGAAGCCGGCGCGGCGAATGCCATGAACCTGTGCGTTACCGCTCTGCTTGCTTCGCGTCAGCGCTCTTTGACCCGCGAGCAGTTGGTTGAGCAACTGGAGTGCTATACCCAGTTACTGCGCAACGTGCCCTACTCGCCGGATGCCACCTTGCCCGACATGTCTGCCGAAGCCCTGCTGGATCATGCGCTCAGCATGAACAAATTCGAGAGTGAAAAAGACAGTATTGGTGACATCATTATTCTGCCGCGCGAGCAGGCGGTACTGATGACCTACTACCGTAATAACATTCATCATATGCTGGTCATGCCGTCGCTGATTGCGGCGATTGTGCAGCAGCATCGCAACCTGAGCGAAGCCGAACTGCTGCGTCAGGTCAGCCTGATCTATCCCATGCTGAAGAGCGAGCTGTTCCTGCGCTGGAGCCATGATCAACTGCCGCAGTTACTGACTAACTTATGTCAGGAACTGACGCGTCAGGGGCTGATTACCGTTGAGGCAGGTCTGCTGTCGTTTAACACCGCGCGTTACCGTACGCTTCAACTGCTGGCCGCCGGTGTGCGTGAGACGCTGCAGCGTTACGCCATCACCTTCTCGATTCTTAGCGCCAAGCCCACCATTAACCGGGGCACGCTGGAAAAAGAGAGCCGTACCCTGGCGCAGCGCCTGAGCGTGTTGCACGGGATCAATGCGCCGGAGTTCTTTGATAAAGCGGTGTTCTCCTCACTGGTGCTCACGCTGCGTGATGAAGGTTATATCAGCGACAGCGGTGATGCCGACGTGGCGCAGACGCTGGCGACCTGGCACATCCTGGCTGACCTGGTCACCAGCGATGTACGCATGACCATCGAAAGCGCCGTAGCGCACGATTAGCGGATTCGCGATGACGAGAAAGGCGACCCTGAAGGTCGCCTTTTTTATTCGCACGCTGGTACTGAGGCACTCAGCAGCGTTGACGCACATTCGCGAACTGACCGCGATTCTCGTCGGGGCGGTTAAAGGAGCTGTGAAAACGGCGGCGTATTCATCAGCACGCCCAGAAACAGAACCAGTCCCACATAGTTGTTATTCAGGAAGGCGCGGAAACAGGCCTGACGATCGCGCTGCGCAATCAGCTTTTGCTGATAAACAAATAACCCACCAGCCAGTAATAGCGTCCAGTAAAACGCGCCGTTCAGATCCAGCATCGTCCCCACCAGCGCCATCAACACCAACGTAGACAGCTGCAGCAGACCAATAATCAATTTGTCGTAGCGACCAAACAGTATCGCCGTGGACTTAACGCCTATCTTCAGGTCATCCTCGCGATCAACCATGGCATATTGCGTATCGTAGGCCACCGTCCAGCAAATGTTTGCCAGGAATACCAGCCAACAGACCAGAGGTAAGGACTCACTAACTGCCGCCCACGCCATGGGGATCGCCCAGCCAAAGGCTGCGCCTAACACCACCTGAGGCAGATGCGTATATCGCTTCATAAACGGATAGACCCAGGCCAGCGCCAGGCCCACGACCGAGAGCATAATGGTCATCAGGTTCATGCTCAGTACCAGGGCAAACGCAATCAGCCCCAACACCACAAACAGCATTTTGGCTTCTTTCGCCGTCACGGCACCGCTTGCCAGCGGCCGGTGCCTGGTGCGCTCAACGTGCCCGTCTACCTTACGGTCGGCATAATCATTGATCACACAGCCCGCAGCGCGCATCACAAAGACACCCGCGACAAACACCGCCAGTGTCGGCAGCGGTGGGACGGTCATCTTTGCCAGCCAGAGCGCCCACAGCGTTGGCCACAACAGCAGTAAAGCGCCGATCGGTTTATCGATTCGCATCAGGCGGCTGTAAGCCTGCCATTTCGTCATTTTTTGTGTGTTTTGCACAGGTCAAACCCTTAACCTTGATCACGATAGACCGGCGATGCCGGTAAAAACAGTTCCGTTAACAGTAGCGGCTTACCCGACAGCCGCAGCCGGGACCGGCGTCCCCAGAGCGTTTCGACGCTGCCAGGCTCAATAAAATCGCGGGTAAGCGTTGATGAGGAGAACAGGTAACGTCCCAGAGGCCGCGTACCGAGTTGCTGTAACATGGTTTCCGGGCCGTTGAGGGTACTTTCAGGCACCAGCGTGCGTCCCGCCAGCCACGGCTGCTCATCTCCGTAGAGAATCACTTCACGCAGCCAGAAACGCTGGTCTGCAGGTAATAACGCGCCTTCGTCGCCTAATTCGTCAGCATCGATAAAGCCTTCGCGTACAGGTTCGACCCTGACCTTCTGGCAATGCTGTTCGAAACGTCGCGTCATGGAGTCCTCCTCCATCAGCCAGTCACGAAGCGGTTGCGTAAATGCGGCATCGTCCAGCGCCAGCCAAGTGAGTGAACGTAATAAACGGAGCGGGTCTTGCGTCATGGCACTTTCCCCCAAAAATTTTCAGAGAGGTAGTTTAGCGCAGAGCGATACGAGGAACACCGTCCTGAATGCTGACGGCTTCGTTACTCGCGTTTAAGCCGGTTACTGTTTGCCAGCCACAGGGTGATAACCAGCAACAGGATAGCCGCGGAATAACATAACGTATCAATGGGATTTTTATGGTCGACGATGATCAGCCTGATGATGGCGGTAATCCCGATGTACACAAAGTAGCGTAAAGGGAAATGGTAGCCCGACTGGAAGTACTTCACGATGAGTGCAATAAATTCGAAGTAGAGAAAATAAATCACAATGCCGTCAATCAGCAGGTAGGACGACGCCTGCTCACCGGTGCTAAACAGGACATTGGCTAAATGGACTGTCTCTTTGCCCAAAAACACCATCAAAATCACCGCCAGGATCAGCAGTCCCGCGTTCAGTACCCACTGCATCAGGCGCGCAATCTTCTGTGCTACCGGGTTTTTGTCACTCATCTCACGCCTCAAAAATTAAATGGGGTTTTATTGGCGCTATCATGCGTGAGTGTGACCTAAATCACAATATAGCTGTCAGGCTTACCGCACCCGCTGCCATTCCTCCCCCCAATGTGACATGAGGAATGCTTATTAATGAACGCCATAACCCCTGAAAGATCAGAATCATAAAGCAAGAACAGCGCGGGTGAGGATGGATGTTTTCACGCACATCGCGCGCCAACTGCGGCTGTTGCTACGCCTGACGCCGATTATCCCTTTATGACTACCTGGTTGAATCCACCTGTTGGTAAAGCCTGTCATCCCTTTTTCACATGTGAGGGCTACATTGACTCGGTTTTGGCGACCGAATGATCCAGACCCGGTTTTAGCCCGACACCGTTCAGCTCTACGCATTCACTGCCTTATGTAGCGGTATTGCCTGTATCGACTGGCAGCTAATCAGCCGAAGCGCCAGCGCATAAGACGCGATGCGGCCGGGAAAAGGCATTTAACCCACTCCGTTTTCGCAGAAAAGTTTGTGTGTACTTACAATCAAAAAAGCTATTGATAAAAAACAATATTTAACGATGATCGAAACAATAACGCTGCATCAGACAACCCAATAGTGCCCTGTTAAGAGTACCGACGCGCACAACCTAAGCCACAGTAAGGAGAACAGCATGAAAACGATTCTGGTGATTCTGGACGGCCTGAGTCATCACGTGGCACAACACGCTATGGGCTACCTGCATGCAGAATGTGCCCATGGCAAAGGCCATTACTACAGCCTGACCTGTGCGCTGCCTTCGTTGTCACGTCCGCTATATGAGTGCATTCTGACCGGCGTCGCACCGGTGGAAAGCGGGATTATTCATAACGATGTCAACCGCATGAGCCACGAACGCAGTGTGTTTCACTATGCGCGTGACGCCGGGCTGACCACCGCCGCCGCCGCTTACCACTGGATAAGCGAACTGTATAACCGCACGCCCTTCGAACCAGCCCGCGATCGTCACACGGACGCCCCGACGCTGCCTGTTCAGTTTGGGCACTTTTACTCCGACGACGGCTATCCCGATTCCCACCTGTTTGAAGATGCCGAAAGCCTGCGGTTACGTTACAACCCGGACTTCCTGCTGATTCATCCGATGAATATCGATCATGCCGGTCATCAGCATGGCCTCTCTTCTACCGCGTACCGCAACAGGGCGCGCATGGCAGATGGTTATCTGTCACAGTGGATGCCAGGCTGGCTGGCGGAAGGCTATCAGGTCATGGTTACCGCCGACCACGGCATGAACGATGACCGTTCGCATGGTGGCATGTTGCCAGAAGAAACGACCGTTCCCCTGTTTGTATTTGGTGAAGGCTTCTCGCGAAAGGCCGGGCTGGCCCCGCAACAAACCGAACTCTGCGGCACCCTGTGTTCGCTGCTCGGCGTCACACATGATAAGCCGGTCCATCGCGCCTTGCTGGCGGGTTCAGCGTCCTGACGTTAACGCGCTGAAGACCGGGCAGAGAACGTACAGATTTCCACATTCCCGCCGCGCGGGATCATCATGAGCCGCAGCGGCACCTCACCCTGGACTGACGGCGACCGTCTTCCCCTTCAGCGCTGTCAAAACGGGCGGCCTCGTCTTGTCTGTAGCCAGTCTTTCCGCCGTAGATATTCGTTCAGTCCTGTTTCAGGCGTGCACAATCAGGAAGGTGAGCGACGTGCGCCGGGTTGGATTTGTCCATGCAGATCAGTAGAGTAGTCTACATTTAACGATGTCGACATTGCGCAGGTTGCTTAAAACACTGAAAAAAATTGCGCAGCGTCCGGTAGCCACGTTCTCAGATTGCGCTTTCCATCAGGCTGGCAATCTGCACCGCCTGAAGCCTGATGGTTGAGGAGCGACTATACGTGTTAACCCTGCTTAACTTACTCTCTGCCGTTGCGCTTCTGGTATGGGGCACACATATTACCCGCTCCGGGATTATGCGCGTGTATGGTGCCGATTTGCGCCGGGTACTCAGCCGTAGCGTGGAAAAGAAACCCATGGCGTTTCTTGCCGGCGTTGGCGTCACCATGCTGGTGCAAAGCAGCAATGCCACCACGCTACTGGTGACGTCATTCGTTGCTCAAAACCTGGTGAGCCTGACGCCTGCGCTGGTGGTGATATTGGGGGCGGATGTCGGCACGGCCATTATGGCGCGCATCCTGACGTTTGATCTCTCCTGGCTTTCACCGCTATTTATCTTTTTCGGCGTGGTCTTTTTCATCAGCCGCAAGCAAACCCGGGCCGGACAGCTCGGCCGCACCAGCATTGGTCTGGGACTCATCCTGCTGGCACTGCAACTGATTGTCGAAGCCGCCAAACCTATCACTCAGGCATCCGGCGTACAGGTACTGTTCTCCAGCTTAACCGGTGACGTGATGCTGGACGCCCTGCTCGGGGCCGTCTTTGCCATTATCAGCTACTCAAGCCTGGCGGCGGTGCTGATTACGGCCACGCTCACCGCAACCGGCGTAATCGCCTTTAAGGTAGCGCTGTGTCTGGTGATTGGCGCCAACCTTGGCAGCGGTCTACTGGCCGTCATCAATGGCAGTGGTTCCAACGCAGCCGGTAAACGCGTGGCGATGGGCAGCCTGCTGTTCAAGTTGATTGGCTGCGTGATTATTCTGCCCTTTGTCGATCCGCTGGCAGTGTGGCTGGATAAGCTGCCGGTAAATGACGAAGAGCTGGTGATCTTCTTTCATGTCTTCTACAACCTGATTCGCTGTGTGGTGATGGTGCCGTTTGCCGACGCCATGGCGCGGCTGTGTTGCCGACTGATCGCTGACGATGCCGAAAGCGAGACGACGCTGAAGCCCCGGCATCTCGACAGCAGCGCGCTGGATACGCCAGCACTGGCGCTGGTCAATGCTGCGCGTGAGGTGTTGCGCATGGGGGATGTGCTGGAGCAGATGCTGGATACGTTTCTGCAAGTGGTGCGTGGAGAAGCCCGGGCGGAACGCAGGGTACGGCGGCTGGATGATGACGTGGATGTGCTGTATACCGCCATCAAGCTTTATCTGGCGCGCATGCCCAAAGAGGACTTATCCGAGCAGGATTCCCGCCGCTGGGGGGAAATCATTGAAATGTCGCTGAACCTGGAACAGGCAGGCGATATCATCGAGCGCATGAGCGGCGATGTGGCTGACAAGTCTCTTGCCGCGCGACGCACCTTTTCGCCCGAGGGACTGAAAGAGCTGGAAGCACTACATGAACAGCTGATTGATAGCCTGCGGCTAAGCCTGTCGGTTTTTCTCTCACACGACGTCACCAGCGCGAAGCGGCTGCGCCGCGCCAAGCACCGTTTCCGCCTGAAAATACGCCGCAATTCCCACTCCCATGTTAACCGCCTGCATCAGCAGAACGTGCAGAGCATTGAAACCAGTTCGCTGCATCTGGGGTTGCTGGGTGATATGAAGCGGCTGAACTCGCTGTTTAGCGCGGTAGCCTACACGGTGCTGGAGCAGCCTGATGATGAGCGGGACGACGATTAACATGCGGGGGCCGTTTGGCCCCCGCGAGGTCAGTTTCGCCCGCACAGCGTTACTTTTTTTTCTCGACCGGTTTGCCCGACCAGTAACCCGCAAGCAGCGAACCGGACAGGTTATGCCAGACGGAGAACAGGGCACCCGGCAGCGCAGCCAGTGGGGAAAAGTAGAGTTTGCCCAGCGTTGCAGCCAGTCCGGAGTTTTGCATGCCGACTTCCAGCGCCAGCGTGCGGCAGGTGGACTCATCGAAGCCAAACAGTTTCCCGCCCCAGTAACCTCCCAGCAGACCAATGGCATTGTGCAAGATGACCGCGGCAATCACCATCGCCCCGACTGATCCAATAAAGCTCTGGCTGCCCGCCACCACGGCGCTGATGATCAACAGAATACAGATCATGGAAAAGGCCGGAAGATAAGGCTCGATCCGGCGTACCACGCTGTTCATGGTGTGATGGATGATCAAGCCTAACCCGATAGGGATCACGACGATCTTCACGATGCTCAGTAACATCCCCGCGACATCAACCTGAATGTGCGTATCCACATAAAGGCGCGTCAGTAACGGCGTGGCAAACACGCCTACCAGCGCCGACACGGAAGAGATCGTGACGGAAAGCGCCACATCGCCCTTAGCCAGATAAATCATCACGTTAGAGGCGGTGCCGCTGGCAACGCTGCCAACCAGAATCATGCCTGCAGAGAGATCGGGCGGCATATGAAACAGCTTAGCCAGTGCCCAGGCCGCCAGTGGCATCACCAGATAGTGTAAAAAGGTCCCGGCGATTACCGGCGCCGGGCGCGTCAGTACGCGTTTAAAATCGTCAATATTCAGCGTCACGCCCATGCCAAACATAATCAGCATCAGCAGATACACCACCCACGGACCGATGCCAAGAAAGGTCGTGGGTGAGTAGTAGGCAGCCGCAGATAACAGGACGGCCCACAGAGGGAACAAGCGAGTTAAGGTGGCGAGCATGAACAGACATCCTTATAAGCAAGTGAGGGATTACTGTGAAAGAACGCGTTGCCGTTCAGCAGCTGATCATTAAAAAGCCGGACAATGTCCGGCTTCAAACTTATCCTGGCGATGCGCTTATTCAAACAGATTGTGATGCAACGTGCGCACCACGCTTTCAGCATCATTGCCCGGCACCAGGAAGCAGAGGTTATAGCTGCTGGCACCGTAACAGATCATCCGCAGGTTGAAAGGTTCGAGCACGCCGAAGACCTCTTTCCCAACCCCGCAGGCTTTTGACAGCTCGTTGCCGATAATCGCCACCAGCGCCAGGTTTTCTTCCACCTCGACGCGACACAGTGACGACAGTTCCGTCAGCAGCGCCTGGCTCAGCAGATTGTCGCCCGTTGAGGTTGAACCGGTGGTATCCAGCGTTAACGCAACGCTGACTTCAGACGTGGTGATGAGATCCACTGACACGTTGTGACGCACCAGAATATTGAACACTTCAGACAGGAAGCCTGGCGTGTGTAACATATTCAGGCTGTGCAGCGTCACCAGGGTTTGCTTGCGACGCAGGGCCAATGCACGGAACAGCGGGGGATTGGCTGTCTCATTGCAGACGCGCGTGCCGCCCGCTGCCGGATCTTTGCTGGAGCCGACAAACACCGGGATGTCGCTACGAACGGCAGGCAGCAGAGTTGCAGGATGCAGCACTTTGGCCCCAAAGGTGGCCATTTCTGCCGCTTCCTCAAAGGTAATTTCATCAATACGTTTAGCCGCAGGCACCACGCGCGGGTCAGTGGTATAGATGCCCGGTACGTCAGTCCAGATATCCACGCGCGACGCTTTTAACGCCTCACCCAGCAGGGCCGCCGTGTAATCACTGCCGCCGCGACCGAGCGTAGTGGTGCGCCCTTTTTCTTCGCTGCCGATAAAGCCCTGAGTCACCACCAATGACGCCGCAATACGCGGCTGCAACTGCGCGCTGACCTGTTCCGCCAGAACGGCCACATCCGGCTCAGCACGGCCAAAACGGTCATTCGTGCGCATCACTTTGCGAACATCGAACCATTCAGCATTCACCTGGCGTTCACGCAGGATCTCGACGAACAGTAGGGTCGACATCAGTTCGCCATGGCTGACCAGTTCGTCGGTTAAGGCGTTAGAGGTGGCCAGCGCGGCCGCGTCTGACAGCATGCCGATGTTGTCGATCATTCGGTCGATTTCGTCGCGAATAACGTCAGGATGTTGCAGGCGATCGATGATGGCATATTGAATGCGGCGGATGTCATCAAGTTGAGCCGCACGCTGCGATGTCTCCTGACCTTCTGCAAGGGAGACCAGCAGATTCGTGATGCCCGCAGAGGCAGAGAGCACCACCAGCCGGGTATTGCTGTCCTGCAATACCACATCGGCGCTACGGTTCATGGCATCGAAATCGGCAACGCTGGTACCGCCAAATTTCGCTACATTCAGATTCAGAGACATTGTATGACCTCGTGTCAGGGTACGTTGCCCTCACCCGTTGACGGATGAGAAACAGTAATTCAGCCTAAGCACAAGGAAAGAGCAGAAACGGGCAGACAAGATCGAATAGACGAGTCACCCAGAAGCGCTCCACCTTGCAAAACGTCCGACTGTGGACGTTTCTGGTGACAACCCAGAGGATTCAGCCCCTGTAGCCGACAGGCAACACACCGTGTGTTGACCACCTCGGCGTCGCTCCCCCTGATGTGTTATCTCCGGATACGGTTCCTCCAACACACTGCCTGGGCGACGCGCCTCTTCTGGCTTGCGCACAGGTGCGCAAGTAGCGCGCATAGATTTATCGATTTCTGCCCCTGCTGTCAATCACCGTCGTGGGACAATTTTTCATGCAGAGCGCACCGGATAACAAATTTCGCCTTATCGCAGCGACTACAGTGCTTAATGGCTTCAGCAAGGCCACCACTTTCTGATGCGGCACAAAGTATGCGGGCCGCCAATGCGCCATACTTTTCAGCCCTTCTCCCATGGGATCAGACTGAAATTTAGCGGCATTATCCACCGTGAAACAGACGGTTTTCATTACCGTGCCATTATGGCGCAGACAAAATTTTCCTTTCAGTTGCAACTGTGGTCATACTGAAATGCTAACCGGGTACGATGCGACCCCGATGGAATGACGGTTCTTAATATCAACAAGAGTGTTGCCATGAAAAATATCAATCCGACCCAAACCGCAGCCTGGAAAGCGCTGCAAGAGCACTATGAACAGATGAAAACGGCGAAAATTGCCGACCTGTTTGCCCAGGATGCCGATCGTTTTGCTAAATTCTCAGCCACCTTTGACGACCAGATGCTGGTGGATTTTTCCAAAAACCGCATTACCCAGGAAACCCTCGATAAGCTTCAGGCACTGGCAAAAGAAACCGATTTAAGTGGTGCGATTAAATCCATGTTCTCCGGTGAGAAGATTAACCGCACTGAGGATCGCGCCGTGTTGCACGTCGCGCTGCGCAACCGCAGTAATACGCCGATTATTGTTGATGGCAAAGATGTGATGCCTGAAGTCAACGCCGTGCTGGAAAAAATGAAAGGCTTTTCAGAACGCATTATCGGCGGTGACTGGAAAGGCTATACCGGAAAGCCCATCACGGATGTCGTTAACATCGGTATCGGTGGCTCCGACCTCGGCCCGTTTATGGTCACTGAAGCGCTGCGTCCGTATAAAAACCACCTGAACATGCATTTTGTGTCCAACGTTGACGGCACGCACATCGCGGAAACGCTGAAAGATCTCAGCCCTGAAACCACGCTGTTCCTGGTCGCCTCTAAGACCTTTACCACGCAGGAAACCATGACTAACGCGCACAGCGCACGTGACTGGTTCCTGAAAACCGCCGGCGATCAACAGCACGTTGCCAAGCACTTCGCAGCGCTTTCCACCAACGCCAAAGCGGTAGGTGAATTTGGTATTGATACGGACAACATGTTCGAATTCTGGGACTGGGTTGGCGGTCGCTATTCACTGTGGTCAGCAATCGGCCTGTCGATTATCCTCTCCATTGGCTTCGATAATTTTGAGCAGTTGCTGAGTGGCGCCCACGCCATGGACAAGCACTTCTCAACGACGCCCGCAGAACAGAATATTCCGGTACTGCTGGCGTTGATCGGAATCTGGTACAACAACTTCTTCGGGGCTGAAACAGAAGCCATCCTGCCGTATGACCAATATATGCATCGCTTTGCGGCCTATTTCCAGCAGGGAAATATGGAGTCGAACGGTAAATACGTTGACCGTGCAGGTCAGCCTGTCACCTACCAGACAGGCCCGATTATCTGGGGCGAACCGGGCACGAACGGCCAGCACGCGTTCTACCAGTTGATTCATCAGGGAACCAAACTGGTGCCGTGCGACTTTATCGCACCGGCAGTGAGTCACAATGCGCTTGCCGATCATCACCCTAAACTGCTCTCTAACTTCTTTGCCCAGACCGAAGCGCTGGCTTTTGGTAAATCGCGTGACGTGGTGCAGAAAGAATTTACCGATGCCGGCAAATCTGCGGAATCGGTGGCGCACATCGTGCCGTTTAAGGTTTTTGAAGGTAACCGGCCGACTAACTCCATTTTGTTACGCGAAATCACCCCATTTAGCCTGGGTGCCCTGATTGCCCTGTATGAGCATAAAATCTTCACCCAGGGTGCCATCCTGAATATCTTTACCTTTGACCAGTGGGGCGTTGAACTGGGTAAACAGCTGGCGAACCGTATTCTGCCAGAGCTGGAAAATGACAGTAATATTACCAGTCATGACAGCTCCACTAATGCCTTAATTAATTGCTACAAGAGCTGGCGTTAAATTTCCACAAGCACAAAAAGGCGGCTATTTAGTCGCCTTTTTCATTGCATGGCGCTGAGTGCAACCCGCTTTTAATCTGAAAAGCCCGCAAACGGATTGGATAATTCTTAAAATAGGCTGAGGCAAATCTGAAGATGACTGGTGTTTGAATATGACAATCTTATTAAAAATGGACCTAAATCAGCACACAGAACATTCTTACCTGTTGTTTTATAATGCTATTTAATTTATTCATGCGTGAGGAAATTCCGATTATTCTTATTCCGTACCAAACAATACTAAATAAGTAGAAACCGCTTTGCTTTCTCCCTGTTCGCAGACAAATATTCGGCCTTTTAAGACAAACTCACGGCTTTAAAATAAGTTAACGCTAAATTTACTTAATTTAGCCCGTTTTTTGCCCTGCATTTCGACAGGTTTTTACGTTACTGAACTCTGGTATTTTGTTGCCCTATACTGGACGCGCCCGTAATGGGTCTGTCCTTCGACTTTGCGGCAACGGTTCATTCTGTTGTGCAGAATTGTCGGATAGCAATCCTTCATTCACTCAATGTAGGTGTTGTTATGAAAAAACGCATGATTGCCGGTCTGGCATTACTCATCGTAGCCGTCTCTTCCAGTGCGTTTGCCGCGCCGGAAGAAGCAGGTGCTGCAGCGGGCGCACAAGCGGGCACTATGTCCGCAGGTACGACTACCGCTGTGGGTATCGGCGTGCTTGGCGCGTTAGTAGGACTCGGTGTTGCCGCTTCTGGCGGTGGTGACGGGGCAAATACTGGTACAACAACCACAACCACAACGGGCACCACACGTTGATGGGTACCCTGCTCCTTCGGGCTGTAGCAAGGCTGCGAACGCGCATATCACGATTCATTTGCGCAAGTTAATGAGTCGCCATCAGGACGCCACTGCGTCGGCGGCCTGAAAGAGTAAGGGTACGGGAGCTTTAAACATAACCACACTTTCGTGTGGTTATTTTTACTTTGGCATCATTTATCAGGGACACACTGTGCGCCAACTTCCTCTGCTGCTCGTTTGCCTGCTGCTGCAGGCCTGTACACAAACGCAAAAAGGACTCGAACAAACCGTGATGATGGCCATTGAAGGGCCAGATGACGTCACCGTTACGCCTCAGCAGATTGATAATCTGCCCTATGCCAGCCTGTATGCCCGAATCAATGACGGTCCACGCATTTTTGTCGTGTTGGGTTATAACGAAAACGGTCAGCAAAAGTGGGTGACGCGCGATCAGTCCATGCTGGTCACCGCACACGGCAGACTGATCAAAACCCTGGGCTTGCCTGATAACCTGACAAGCGTCAGCAATCTCCAGCAAGACCCGCTGGCAAAAGGCCTGCACATTAGCAATGGCCAGCGCTGGACGCGGATTGTTCAGTGGACCGTTCAGGGCAACGTTCATAGCGGTACCCTGAGCTCAACCTTTGAGCGTGGCGACGATGAGGTGCTGAATATTGCGGGAAACCGCATTGCCTGTCGCGTCTGGCATGAGCAGCTGCATATCGACAGCCTTAACCGCGAGTGGCAAAACACGTTCTGGATCGACAACAGCAGTGGTCAGGTGGTGCAATCCCGACAGATGCTGGCTGCCGATACTTTCCCTGTTGATATCACCATTCTGAAGCCGGCAAAATCATGAAAAAAATAACACTATTGTTGGCAGGAGTGAGCCTGCTCACCAGTCTGGGTGCGCAGGCCGCAGGCCAGGTCACCGTGCATGCGCCCCATGATACGAACAGCGTCCAGGTCAATCAGGTAGAGAACCTGGCCCAGTTGGTGACTCAGCCCGCACTGATGGCACAAACAGACTGGCGTCGCGCCGTCATTGCCGAATACGGCGCGACGGCAATAGCACAACAACAGTATCAGCAGACACTGGCGCAGCTACGTGCCTGGCGTGCTGACAGCAGCGGAGGACAAGCCGCCGCCATTGATGCTGTGATACGTCAGTTAAGCAGCATCAAGGTGACCGGGCGGCAGTTCACGTCACTGGACCCCGACTGGATTCGCCTGCACCCAATGGATAACCGCCGCCTGGAAGGCCGTTACGATCTCTATCTGACCCAGCCCAGCACCAGCGTCCTGCTGTTTGGCCCCATCGCGGGGGCCGGTGCTGTGAGCTGGCAACCGGGTAAATCAGTGCGGGATTACCTGAGCGATCACCCGCTCCTGTCTGGTGCAGAACGCAACATCGCGATTGTGATTGCGCCGGATGGTACGACGCAGGAAGCGCCCGTGGCTTACTGGAATCACCGCCACGTCGAACCCGAACCCGGCAGCATCATTATGACGGGCTTTTCGTCATGGAGCCTGCCTGGCGCGTATGAAGACCTGAATAGCCGCCTCGTTTCTGTTCTGACTCACCGGATACCAGACTGATGAAAAAACGTTATCTTCTCAGCCTGTTGGCTGTTTCTGTGGCAAGCGCCTGCCAGGCCCATGCGGAAATGTATGCGGCCCCGGTAACGCCTTCGCAGTCTGATTTTGGCGGTGTGGGCCTGATGCAGGTGCCTACCGCACGTATGGCGAAAGAGGGCGAATTCAGCCTGAATTTCCGTGATAATGACCAGTACCGCTACTATTCTGCTTCGTTACAGCTGTTCCCCTGGCTGGAAACCACCGTGCGTTATACCGACGTGCGGACCCGGCGTTACAGTGCGGTGGAAAGCTTCAGCGGCAATCAAAGCTATAAAGATAAGGCCTTCGACCTGAAACTGCGACTGTGGCAGGAAGGTTACTGGCTGCCGGAGGTGTCATTTGGTACCCGCGATCTGGGCGGTACCGGTTTGTTTGACAGTGAATATCTGGTCGCCACCAAAGCCTGGGGCCCCTTCGACTTTACGTTGGGGATGGGCTGGGGCTATCTGGGCAACAGCGGCACCGTCAAAAACCCCTTCTGTTCCTACAGCGACAGCTACTGTCAGCGTCCTGGCGTCGGTCAGGCGGGATCGATCAACGGCTCGCAGATGTTCCATGGCCCTTCCGCCGTGTTCGGCGGGATCGAATACCAGACGCCGTGGCAGCCGCTGCGCCTGAAGGTGGAATACGAAGGTAACGATTACAAGGATGATTTTGCCGGACGCCTGCCACAACGCAGCAAGGTCAACGTGGGCGCGATCTATCGCCTGACGGACTGGGCAGATATCAATGCCAGCTATGAACGCGGCAACACCTTTATGTTCGGCTTTACCATCCGCACTAATTTCAACGATATGCATCAGGATCATATCGACAGTCCGAAGCCTGCTTACCAGCCGAATCCGCAGCCTAAACTGCTGGAGACCACGGTCACCGGTAGCCAGCTGTCTGAACTGAAGTCTAACGCTGGCCTGGCAGGGCCAAAAATTCAGACCAAGGGCAGCACGTTATACGTCTCGGGCGAGCAAACCAAATACCGCGATACGCGCGAAGGCGTGGATCGCGCAAATCGTATCATCATGAATAATCTGCCGGACGGTATTGAAACCATTAACGTGACGGAGTCGCGTTACAATATGCCGCAGGTCACCACGGAAACCTCTGTTGCCAGCCTGCGCAATGAACTGGGTGGTTATCCGTTAGGCCATGAGCAGCCGTTACAACAGGTCCGCAAAAATCCTGTTGATCCGGCCCCTACTGAGCAGGGCATGTTTATTCGTAAAGAGCGCCTGAGTTACAGCCTGTCGCCGGTACTGAACCAGTCGGTGGGCGGCCCGGAAAGTTTCTATCTGTACCAGGTCGGCGTGATGGGCAATGTCGATTACTGGCTTACCGATCATTTTCTGGTCGGCGGTAGCCTGTTTGCTAACGTGGCGAATAACTACAACAAGTTTAACTACAACGGCGCGCCTGCAGATTCAACGCTGCCGCGTGTGCGTACGCACATTCGCGACTACGTTGAGAACAATGTTTACGTCAACGATCTGCAAGCCAACTACATGGATTATCTGGGCAATGGCTTCTATGGTCAGGTTTATGGCGGCTATCTGGAAACCATGTATGGCGGCGTAGGTGGGGAAGTGCTCTATCGTCCGGTTGACAGCAACTGGGCCGTTGGGGTGGACGCCAACTATGTGCGTCAGCGTGACTGGGATGACATGATGAGATTCACCCGTTACGAGGCACCTACCGGCAACCTCACGGGCTACTGGCGTCCCTGGTTTATGCAGGATGTCCTGGTCAAAGCCAGCGTCGGGCAGTATCTGGCGAAGGATAAAGGCGTCACCATTGATGTGTCCAAACGCTTCGACAGTGGCGTAATGGTGGGCGTTTATGCCACTAAAACCAATGTGTCATCGCAGCAGTATGGTGAAGGCGACTTTACCAAAGGCTTCTACATCTCTGTTCCAATGGATCTGTTTACCGTTACGCCAACCCGTGGCCGTGCGCAGATTAACTGGGTGCCGCTCACACGTGACGGTGGTCAGATGCTGGGACGTAAGTACCAGTTGTACGATATGACCTCGGACCGTGACGCCCGGTTTAACTAACAAAAAGGCAGCCTTCTGGCTGCCTTGCTTTTTTAGTCTGCGTCGTAACCCAGGTTGGGCGCCAGCCAGCGTTCCACTTCGCTGACGGACATGCCTTTGCGTGCCGCGTAGTCTTCAACCTGATCGCGCTGAATTTGCGCCACGGCGAAGTAGCGGCTGTCAGGATGACTGAAATACCAGCCTGACACCGAAGCACCGGGCCACATGGCAAAAGACTCCGTGAGTTTCATGCCGGTATGGGTTTCCACATCCAGCAGCGCCCAAATAGCCGCTTTCTCGGTATGTTCCGGGCAGGCGGGATAACCCGGAGCCGGACGAATCCCCTGATAATTCTCGCGGATCAGTGCCTCATTGCTCAGGTTTTCGTCGGGGGCAAACCCCCAAATCGTTTTACGCACCTGTTCGTGCAGATATTCTGCGAAGGCTTCGGCTAAGCGGTCAGCAATGGCTTTGACCATAATCTTGTTATAGTCGTCGTGTTGCTTATCGTAAGCCTCGGCCAGCACATCCTCCTCCAGGCCGCCCGTAACCGCAAAGGCACCCAGGTAATCTGCTTTACCGCTGGTTTTCGGTGCCACGAAATCGGCCAGGCAGTAATTGGCAAAATCTGTTTTTTCCGTTTGCTGCCGCAGATGATGGCTGACATTCAGTACAGTATCGCGCTGCTCATCGGTGAAGATATGGATATCGTCGCCCACGCGGTTAGCCGGGAATATGCCCACCACGCCGCGTGGCGTCAGCGCCTTTTCTGCACTCAGCTTATCCAGCATGGCGTTGGCATCGGCAAACAGCCGTTTCGCTTCATCGCCCACTACCTCATCTTCAAGGATGCGCGGGTATTTACCTGCCAGCGACCAGGTCATAAAGAACGGCGTCCAGTCAATGTAATTGCGCAGCACATCAATGTCGGCTTCCACGCGCCTCACGCCCCTGTGCTTCGCCACCGGTGGTGTATAACTCTCCCAGTCAATTTTCGTGGCATTATCGCGCGCCACGCTGAGTGACACCGGCGGTGTGCGGGGTTTTTTACGCGCATGTTGAATTCGCACGGTTTCATATTCTTTTCGCGTACGGGCGACAAAGTCATCCCTGAGCGTGTCGGAGAGCAGGGATGACACAACACCGACCGTGCGCGAAGCGTTTTGCACATACACGGTGGGCCCACTGTAGTTCTGTTCGATTTTCACCGCCGTATGGGCTTTAGAGGTGGTTGCGCCACCAATTAACAACGGCAGCGTGAAGCCCTGACGCTCCATCTCTTTCGCCATGTTGACCATTTCATCCAGCGAGGGCGTAATTAAGCCAGAAAGACCAATGATGTCAGCATTCACTTCACGCGCGGTTTTCAGGATTTTCTCGCCTGGCACCATCACGCCGAGATCGATAATTTCATAGTTATTGCACTGTAACACCACGCCAACGATGTTTTTGCCGATGTCGTGGACGTCACCTTTTACCGTCGCCAGCACAATCTTGCCGTTACTGCGCCCGGCTTCTTTACTGGCCTGAATATAGGGTTCCAGCCAGGCGACGGCCTGCTTCATCACGCGGGCAGATTTGACGACCTGCGGCAGGAACATTTTGCCTTCACCAAACAGATCGCCGACCACATTCATACCGGCCATCAGCGGCCCTTCAATCACGTCAATCGGACGTGCGGCCAGCTGACGGGCTTCTTCCGTGTCCAGCTCAATAAATTCCGTGATGCCTTTTACCAGCGAGTATTCCAGCCGTTTCACCACGTCCCAGCCACGCCATTCGGCTTGCTGTTTTTCATCCGCACCGTCACTTTTACTGCTGCGATATTTTTCCGCCAGCGCCAGTAACCGTTCGGTGCCGTCGGCACGTCGGTTAAGCACCACGTCCTCAACCGCCTCACGCAGTTCGTCGGACAGGTCGTCATAAATGGCTAGCTGTCCGGCGTTAACGATCCCCATGTCCATACCGTTACGAATGGCGTAGTAGAGAAATACCGCGTGAATCGCCTCACGTACCGGATCGTTACCCCGGAAAGAGAACGAGACGTTAGACACACCGCCCGAGATCATGGCATGAGGCAGCTCGCGCTTGATGTCTTCGCACGCCCCGATAAAATCCATCGCGTAGTTGTTATGCTCTTCAATACCGGTCGCAACGGCAAAAATATTGGGATCGAAAATGATGTCTTCCGGCGGGAAACCCACCTGTTGCGTCAGGATCTGGTAGGCGCGACGGCAGATCTCAATCTTCCGCTCACGGGTATCGGCCTGTCCCACTTCATCAAATGCCATCACCACCATGGCAGCCCCGTAGCGGCGGACAAGCCGGGCATGATGGATAAATGCGGCTTCGCCCTCTTTCATTGAGACAGAGTTAACGATGCCTTTTCCCTGTATGCACTGCAGCCCCTTTTCGATGACCGCCCATTTTGAGGAGTCGATCATAATGGGCACGCGGGCAATATCGGGTTCACCGGCAATCAGATTGAGGAAACGCACCATCGCCACTTCTGCGTCCAGCATTCCCTCATCCATGTTGATATCAATAATCTGGGCACCGCTCTCAACCTGCTGTAACGCGACTTCCAGCGCCTCGTTGTATTTATCTTCTTTTATCAGGCGTTTAAACCTGGCGGAGCCGGTAACGTTGGTACGTTCGCCCACGTTCACAAACAGCGACCCGGCGCTGATATTCAGTGGTTCAAGACCCGAGAGTCGGCAGGCAACCGGCAACGTGGGACGCTTACGCGGCGCAACGCCTTCTACCGCCGCCGCCATCGCGGCGATGTGCTGTGGCGTCGTGCCGCAGCAGCCGCCAATAATATTCAGAAAGCCAGCGTTGGCCCATTCGCCAATCTGCTGTGCCATTACGTCTGCGTCGAGATCGTATTCACCAAAGGCGTTGGGCAAACCGGCATTGGGATGAGCCGTGACATAGCCTTCCGCGATGCGCGACAGTTCGGCGACATACTGGCGTAATTCATCCGGGCCCAGCGCGCAGTTCAGGCCAAAGGATAAGGGCTCAGCGTGGCGCAACGCATTATAAAAGGCTTCGGTAGTTTGTCCGGAAAGCGTGCGGCCTGAAGCATCGGTGATGGTTCCGGAGATCATCAACGGCAGCGCCACGCCCAGGGCTTCCATTTCCGTTTTGACCGCAAAGATGGCCGCTTTGGCGTTGAGCGTATCGAACACCGTTTCAATCATAATGATGTGACAACCGCCTTCCACCAGCGCCCGAGTGGATTCACGGTAGGCGTCCACCAACTGATTAAAGGTGACATTACGGAAAGCAGGATCGTTAACATCAGGTGAGATCGAACAGGTGCGGTTAGTTGGGCCGAGTACACCTGCCACGTAGCGCGGTTTATCTGGCGTTTTCGCCGTCCACGCATCGGCACTGGCGCGTGCCAGCTTCGCGGCCGCGAAGTTGATTTCCGCCGACAGGGCTTCCATCTGGTAGTCCGCCATCGCAATGGGGGTGGCGTTAAAGGTATTGGTTTCCACAATGTCAGCACCGGCGGCCAGATACGCTTCATGGATCTCGCGGATCACCTCTGGCTTCGTTAACACCAGCAGATCGTTATTGCCTTTGAGATCGCAGGGCCAGTCAGCAAAACGGCTGCCACGAAAATCGTGCTCGTCCAGTTTATAGCTCTGGATCATGGTGCCCATGCCACCGTCTAATAGCATAATGCGTTGGGCAAGTTGCTGATGCAGCGCGTCGGTTAGATTGCTCACTGTTGTCTCATCCACGTCAATCCGCTGGTGAAATACCAGCCAGTCATTCTTGCATAAGGTCGTTATGGCTCAAAGTAACCTTAGTTGAGATTTTCAGCAGAAGCCGCTATCAGGTCTGACCAGCGCGTCAGCGTTTGCAATTGACGAGATTAAAACGAAAATGGTTTCCACTATGTGAAAAGGAGAGACAATATGGCAACGCCTGTCCCCGCAAAACGCGGTAAAAAACCCCGTGGCACCCCTGCCCCATCAGCGCCCGTGGGCGGTCAGGTTCAGTCACTGACCCGGGGATTAACGCTGTTGGCGTTAATCGCCAATTCACATGGCAGCGTAGCCCTGACTGAACTGGCACAGCAGGCGGGCCTGCCTAATTCCACCACCCACCGCTTGCTGACCACGATGCAACAGCAGGGTTTCGTGCGGCAGGAAGGTGATTTGGGTTACTGGACCATTGGCGCACAGGCATTTGTCATCGGCAGCAGTTTTTTGCAGAGCCGGAATCTGCTGGCCTTGGTCCACCCGGTGCTACGCACGCTGATGGAGCATTCCGGTGAAACAGTCAACCTGGCGGTGCTGGATCTTAGCGATTTTCAGGCCGTTATTATCGATCAGGTGCAGTGCACGCAACTGATGCGCATGTCCGCGCCGATCGGCGGTAAACTGCCGATGCATGCATCGGGAGCCGGTAAAGCTTTTCTGGCCCATCTCAGCGACGAACAGGTCACCGCGCTGCTGCATCAGAAAGGCTTACATTACTACACGCCAAAGACACTGATGTCGCCACAAAGCCTGAAAACGAACCTGGCCCAGATTCGCACGCGAGGGTTTTCTTTCGATGATGAAGAACATGCCCTCGGTTTGCGTTGTGTGGCGGCCCCCCTTTATGACGAACATGGCGAACCTTTCGCTGCACTTTCGATTTCAGGCCCTATCGCCCGCATGACTGACAATCGCATTACCGAACTGGGTGCGCTGGTCATCCGTGAAGCGCGTCAGGTGACGCTGGCCTACAGTGGTCGCTAAGTCACGGCTGACCGCCCGATAACACTGGCGCAGCCGCCCTCATACGTTATAAACCACGGTCTTTATCAGCAACAGCCTGTACCCGAGCCAACCTGCGGGCTGGCCAGCGCCTCAAAAAGAGGCGCCAGCCGTCAGCGCCTTCCCGTCACCGCGCCTGTAACCCTTTATACACGGCATCGCGCAGCATGATGGGGAACTGACCATTGACCCCTTCCGGTGTCGTGTTTGTCATGGCGACCACGCACAATTCGTTTTTGCGATCGACGAACCAGGTGTGGCCGTAAGCACCACTCCACGAGAGCGTACCTGCTGACTGAGGCGATCTGGCCGCATCAGGGTCCACCAGCAATGCCCATCCCACGCCAAATCCCCATCCTGGCCCCTGGGTCGCATATTTCGCCGCCACCTGTTCCTGCGTCATATAGTCAAAACTGTCTTGTGAGATGAGAGGCGATCCCTGCCGCCGGAGGGTTTCCAGCAATTGCATAAAGTCTGGTGCCGTCCCTGCCATGCCACCCCCACCGCAGGGCCAGGCGTCGGGTTTAAGAATACGATCAGGGCAGAAAATAGCGGCACCTTCACCGAAAGGTATCCGCTGGTTATCACTCATCGCCGTGGGCGCCGGACTGTCGTCGGTATACACCGTGGTTAAACGCTCCCTGTCCCTGACGCTAAACAGCGTATCTTTCATCCCGAGTGGGGTTGTTACGTGATGACTCACCAGCTCCGGTAAGCTTTTTCCCGTCGCCCGCACCATGATTTCGCCCAGGACATCAATGCCCAAAGAATAACGCCAGCCGGTTCCGGGCCTGAACTGTAACCGGGTGCCTGCAAGGCGCTGCAGATTCTCCTCGAGGGTCAATCCCGGTTGGTAATCGATCCCGTCAGACACATTCAGCGTGTGGTAAAGAGAATCCGCCGGAGCGGAATAGCGGTAGCGTAAACCGGAGGTGTGGCTCAGAAGGTGCCGCACCAGGATGGTCGCAGGCTGACCGTCTTCCAGACAGGGACGAAAATCGGGAAGCCAGCGGGTAATATCGTCATCAAGACGCATGTCGCCTTGTTCAATCAGGCGCATTGCCGTCAGGCTCACTATGGGCTTAGTCAGTGAGGCAAGGCGGAAAATGGCGTCCGGCGTCATGCTTTTCTTTTGCTCTCGGTCAGCCAGCCCTGCCGCCCGCTGATAAATTAATTCGCCCGCTTTTGCCACCATCACCGTGCACCCAACAACACGCTGTATATCTATTGCATAATCAATAGCCGCATCTATTGCGGCTTCAAGCTTCGCAGAGTATTTAACCAGTCCTGATGTAAAATAAAGCATTATCGATTCCTTGAATAAATTGGAAAAATGAAAGGCATTATCGTTATGCATTCTTTGCATTACGCATTAAATTCACTTTATATATATTTTATTAACCATCCTACTTAACAATCACTCCAAATAATAAACACACTAAATAACATCCGCCTGTCGCAAAAAACACCTCACTTATTTAATTGGTCAACCAAAAATTGAATTTAAGTCTAACTGATGGACATCCAGGGGATTTGTGATCAACCTCTTTTTTTTAAAAGAGCAGAGTGATTACTATGCCCTCGCACCACTTTTATAAAAACAGACTGAAAAACAATAAAAAAAAACTGACTTCTTATCTCTACCGCGCTTAATACTGGTCAACCAAAATAAACCAAACATTAATACACAGCTTGCTTTACTTATTTAAAATAGCCAGATCAGAAAATAATAAAAACAACAAAGGAGGATCATCATTTAAACAAAACTCCGATTAAACATAACTATTTATCTAATTAAAAACCAAACAGAAAATATTTCTTCATCTTCACGAACGCATAACCACCGGAAGATGTTTTATGACTGTCACACTGATTTAATCAAGGGAAAACCATGATGACAACAACAATACCGCCACGCAGGAAGGTGGGGACGGGCACCGCAATAGGCTATGGCATTACCGATATTTTTGGCGGCGGTTCCATGGCGCTAATCGGTACATGGCTACTGTTTTTCTATACGACGTTTTGTGGACTTTCCATGCTGGAGGCGAGCTCGATTTTTGCTATTGCCCGCATCATTGACGCCATTCTCAGCCCAATAATGGGCTATATCACCGATAAATTTGGCAGCACCCGATTGGGTAAACGTTTTGGTCGACGCCGCTTCTTTCTGCTGATCAGCGCCCCGATGATGTTTATCTATGCGCTGGTCTGGGTCAGTGATATGGGCTACTGGTACTATCTTGGCACCTATCTCGCCGTCGAGTTACTGGTGGCTATGGTGCTGGTGCCCTGGGAAACCCTGGCGGCAGAGATGACCAATGATTTTGGTGAGCGAACCCGGATGGCGGCAGTCCGTCTGACGTTTTCGCAGGTGGGTGTGTTTCTCACCGCCTCAGTACCGGGCATTATGATCCAGTATTTGGGCCAGGATTCAGCGCTGACCTTTACCTATACCGGCATCCTGTTTTCAGGTCTGTTTTTTATTGTGGTGCTGATCACCTGGTACTGTACCTGGGAATCAAAAGATATGAATCCCGAAGCGTTTGAGCGGCTCAATTCTGGGCCGGGTATTGGGCTTTTAGCTCACCTGAAAAATATGTTCATCGAGCTGGCCACGACGTTCAAGATAAAAATATTCAGACAGCACCTGATTATCTATATTTCATCATTCACGGCACTGGATATTTTCATTGCGGTTTTTGTTTATTTCGTGGTTTATGGTCTGAACCTGGATGCGGCAAACGCATCCGCCTACCTTTCGATTGCCACCTCCGTTTCCATTCCCGCAACGCTGCTTTTTATGTTTATGCTGGACAAGCTGAATATCCGGCCCGCGCTTGCTATGCGTATTTCTTATCTGTGTGTTTTTGTTGTACTGGGCTACCTCATTTTGATGTATATCGGCCATAGCGCGGTTTCTTCATGGTGGCTGACCACACTGGTCTTTGTTCTGTTGGGCTTTGGTCGCGCGGGACTTTATTTTATCCCCTGGAATATTTACAGCTTTATTCCTGATGTGGATGAAATGGTCACGCGTCAGCGGCGTGAAGGTGTTTTTGCCGGTGTCATGACGCTGATGCGTAAAAGTACCGTCGCCATCGCCATTATGGCGGTCGGTACCGTACTGGAACACAGTAATTTCGTTAAAGGCCAGCTAATCCAGCCTGAAAGTGCTCTGAATGCGATTACCGGCCTGCTGGTCTTTGGCACCGGCGGTTTATTACTCATCAGCTTATATATGACCTTCAAATTTAAGCTCACCCGCGAAACACATCGGGTTCTGGTGAAAGAAATTGATCGTCTGAAGGCGGGCGGGAATAAAGCCGACTGTACACCCGAGACTAAAGTCGTGGTGAAGGCCCTGACCGGCTATGACTATGAGCAGGTGTGGCAGCAGGAGAATAACGCGCGTCCTTAATTCAGCCAGGCCTGTTTTGCAGTGGGTTGCCCGTTACGCATGGCTTATCCAACCGGATAGCAGCCCACTCTGCTTTCGCCTGAATGTCATGAAAAAAATAATAAATACGCTATGGGTTCCTTTATGAAAACACACTTTTTTCGCTACATGGCTATCGCGTTGCTGCTTTGCCCCGCGCTGCCGTACGCCGCCGCCATTAATGACAATGAAGACAGTTTAAGAATTCGTTTAAAAAATGATTTTAGACGGGCAGATAAGCCCAGTGCTGGCACGGGGCGTGATATTTACGCCTGGGTGCAAGGCGGACTTATTGACGTGAATACCCGCTACTACGCTGACTTTATCGGCGTTAGCGCAGGTGCGTACTATGTTTACAAGCTGGGCGCCAAAGACGGCTGGAGCACGCGCTACTATCTGGACGGGCACGACAGTTTTGGTGTGGCTATCGGCGCACTCAAACTTAAACCGGCTGATAATCTTTACTTAACCCTGGGCCGATTTGGGACTGACTATGGTTACGGTAGTTTGCCGTACCGCATCCCATTGATTGCCGATAATTCGTCGCGCACGATACAGACCCTTTCTGAAGGTGTGCTGGCCCGCTTTGAGGCAACAGAAAACCTGACGTTGTGGTCAATGTGGCGTAAGCGCGCCTTTTACTATGTTGATTCGGCTACCGGTATACGTGATGAAGGGGTGATTGACACCGCAACGGGCAACTATTATCCCCGTCGGGCGCGCACTTATCTGGCCGGTTCCTGGCACGATGCCTCTTCACGCTATTCGGTTGGTGCCTCTTACCAGCCAGATGTTTCAACGCAGATCCAAAGCATTTTCGAAAAAACCCACACCTTTGATGATAATCGCTCGCTGAAATGGGAGTTGATGGGGTTTTACGGTCAGGTTGAGGGAATGAGTAAACCCCTCAGCTACCATCATGACACCGCGCTGGTTTCGGGTCGTTTAACCTACTCGTTTGACAATGCGCGCCTGTTTGGCGCTATCGGTAAACTGACACATGACATTGATGGTCGCATTATTTATACCGACATCGGTTATCCCGATTCACTGAGTATCGATCGCAATAAAGAAAACATGCTGTCGGTTCAGCTTGGCGGGCAATATTTCTTTAACCAGAACCTCGGTGTGATGCTGGGGCCGGTGATCACCCGAGGTTATGAAGACAAGCAGCGCAATACCAGGATCAAAGGGCTGGGGCTGATGGGCGGCGTGATGTACAACGTCACAGAGGGATCGTTCAAAGGACTCAACATGTATGTGGCGGCTGACCGCGCCAGAGAGAAACGGCCTGGCAGCGCACTGGGTGACACACTCTATTACTGGGATGTGAAAGCCGGCATACAATACGACTTTATGCTTAAGTGACCGTTTCCCCTTGCACGTCACAAAGATGTTTCAAAAGCGGCACTTGTTAGCGCCGCTTTTTAATGATTATTTAAATACTTGTTACGCAAAGAATAAATCCCCTACCCATCTGGTTGACCTGTTTATCCTGTCGTGCGTAGAACCCTGTTGCCGCAGGATTTAGGTGGTATAGTTTTTGCCGGTAGCGCGTGTCCGACAGGAGCATCATCATGAAATCTGCCTCTCAACAGAGGCCCTATCAGCAGGTGGCTGCTAAAATTCGGCAGCTTGTTCTGGAAACCCCTTACCGCTGTGGTCAGCGTTTGCCGCCAGAGCGCGAAATGGCTGAGAGGCTTGACGTCAGCCGGACCGTGGTGCGCGAAGCCTTAATTATGCTGGAAATAGAGGGGTTGATTGAAGTCAGACGCGGTGCGGGTATTTATGTCGTTGAGTCTCAAACGCCGCTGCACATGAACAATGTGAACACCGGCTTTTGCAATGATGCGGGCCCGTTTGAGCAGCTCCAGGCACGGCAGCTGCTGGAAAGTAATATCGCCGAGTTTGCTGCACTTCAAGCCACCCGCCAGGATATCATCAAGATGCGCCAGGCCCTGCTGTTAGAAGAGCGCGAACTGGTGTCCTGCTCGCTGGAAAACTCAGAGAGCGGTGACATGCATTTCCATCTTGCCATCGCCGAAGCGACGCATAACAGCATGCTGGTCGAACTGTTTCGTCAGTCATGGCAGTGGCGTGAAAATAATCCCATGTGGATTCAATTGCATAGCCACCTTGGTGATACGCTTTATCGCAAAGCATGGTTAGGGGATCACCGGCAAATTCTTGCTGCACTCATCAAAAAAGATGCTCGCGCTGCCAAGCGGGCAATGTGGCAACATCTGGAAAATGTTAAACAGCGCCTGCTGGAGTTTTCCAATGTGGATGACCTCGACTTTGATGGTTACCTGTTTGACTCATGGCCGCTGGCAAATACTGACGCCTGAACGCCTGTCACGGCAGGCACACCGGGCGGCAACGCGCTGCCGTAACGGATGCTGAAACGCTGAGCATGTTGCCAGGCCATCACATCCTCAATATGTCCCTGGGCGATACGCTGCTGTTGCGCCCGCCACCAGCCCGCCTCAAAAATTTCCGGATGCCGCTTTTGTAGCAGCGCACCTGTCGCTGGCTCGCTGCATAATGCATAACGGAAGGTTTCAGGGAAAACGTCATCCGGCCCCACGCTGTACCAGGGTTCTGCACAGAGTTCATCTTCTTCATAACGCGCCTGTGGCACATCGCGAAAAGTGAGTTCGTGCATAGGCCGGATTTCATCATAATCATAAAACACGACGCGCCCATGCCGGGTGATACCAAAGTTTTTAAACAGCATATCGCCGGGGAAAATGTTGGCGGCAGCCAGCTGCTTGATCGCATTGCCGTACTCTTCAATGGCATGCTGGCGCTGGCTTTCACTGGCCTGTGCCAGATAGAGATTAAGCGGCTGCATACGGCGCTCCAGCCAGAGATGACTGATGATCAGGCGATCGCCTTCGATGCGTAGTTTCCCGGAAATCGTCTGTTGGAACTCCAGCAGCAGCGCCGGCGCAATGCGCGCGAGCGGCAGCGCAAACTGTTCGAAAGCCTGTGTATCGGCCATGCGTCCCACACGGTCATGCTCTTTGACCTGTTGATAGCAGGCCCTCACCTGCATTTCGGTGACCTCTTTTTGCGGGGCAAACCGATCTTTGATGACTTTAAATACCCGGTCAAAGCCCGGTAATGTGAAGACCAGCATCACCATGCCACGTATGCCCGGTGCAATCTCAAACGCGGCGTCGGATTGCGCCAGCGCCTGCAGATATTCCCGGTAGCTTTCCGTCTTGCCATGTTTCTGACAACCGATGGCCATATAACGTTCTGCCAGCGTTTTCCCTGGCAATATGGGCTTGAGCCAGGCCACCAGCGCCGCAGGTAGCGGGGCGTAAACCATAAAATAGGCGCGGGCAAAGCCAAATACGATGCTGGCATCGTTCACGTCCGTCAGGCAAGTATCAATCCACAGCTCGCCCTTATCGCTACGTTGAATCGGTAACAGACAGGGGAAAATACCGTTTGGCAGATGCAGCCGGGCAACAATCCAGGCCGTTTTATTACGAAAAAACAGTTCACTGCAAACGTCCAGCCAGCCATTATCCAACTGTGATGCGGAAAATTGCTCATGCAAATGCCGTAAAATCCACGCTTCATCGCGCTCCCGATCCTGCCATGGCAACGTTAACGGCACGTCGCGCAGTACCTGATCGAGCAGCACTTGCCAGCCCTGATGTGGCAGATAGGTTCGCGCCAGCGGGCGCGCAGAGTGCGTGGGTGCCGAGGCCGGCTGTGAGCTGAAAATGAACAGACGTTCCGGCTGCAGCGCGTGATGTCCATGCAACCGGCAGTAAACCGAATTAAAAAAGCTCTCGGCAATTTCATAGCGCGGATAGTCGGGTAACAAGGTTTCATAATGGCTTTTGATCGCCAGCCAAAATGTATCGTCCCAGTGTGCCGCCCCGTTCAGTGCCCGTAGCTGATCGGCGACCAGAGCTACGTGATGATCATAAAGATGAATACGCGCCTTCATCGCCTGCTGTACCGCTTGCCATTCGGCCTGTTCAAAACGCTGTTGTGCGCCCGCAGTAATGTCGAGAAAACGGCCATACTGCGCGTCGAACCCCTGCAGAATGGTATGCGCAATCAGTGATTCGCGTGGCGGCATGATTCCCTCCTGAAAAAGCCCGCCCGTTAATACCGGGCGGGAAAGACACAGACTCAACTCAAAACTGGTGCTCCTCGGTGGAGCCTGTCAGGGCCGTCACCGACGACTTACCGCCCTGAATCGTAGTGGTCACCCGATCGAAATAGCCGGTACCAACCTCTTGCTGATGCGAGGAGAAGCTGTAACCCCGTTCGCGGGCAGCAAACTCCGGCTGCTGTACTTTTTCCACATAGTGACGCATGCCTTCGCCCTGGGCGTAAGCGTGCGCAAGGTCGAACATGTTGAACCACATGCTGTGAATACCGGCCAGCGTAATGAACTGGAAGCGATAACCCATGTCACTGAGCGCCTGCTGAAAGGCTGCGATGGTTTTATCATCGAGATTCTTTTTCCAGTTAAACGAGGGCGAACAGTTGTAAGCCAGTAGCTTGCCTGGATAGCGGGCGTGGATGGCATCGGCAAAACGCTGGGCCATTGCCAAATCTGGCGTGGCGGTTTCGCACCACAAGACATCGGCATAAGGGGCATAAGCCAGCCCCCGGCTGATGGCCTGCTCAATACCAGCGTTGGTACGGAAAAAGCCTTCCGCCGTGCGGTCGCCGCGGATAAACGGCCGATCGTATTCATCACAGTCAGAGGTAATCAGATCGGCGGCATCCGCATCGGTGCGCGCCAGCAGAATAGTGGGCACGCCCATCACATCGGCGGCCAGGCGCGCCGCCACCAGTTTCTGCACGGCTTCCTGGGTTGGCACCAACACCTTTCCGCCCATATGGCCGCATTTCTTCACGGCCGCCAGTTGGTCCTCAAAGTGCACGGCCGCCGCGCCTGCGCTGATCATTGACTTCATCAACTCAAACGCATTCAGCACGCCACCAAAACCGGCTTCTGCATCGGCCACGATGGGCAGGAAATAGTCGACAAAGCGGCTGTCCCCCGGTTCGATACCGTTGGCCCACTGAATCTGGTCGGCGCGCTGGAACGTCTGGTTAATGCGGGTGACCACCTCAGGCACAGAGTTAACCGGATAGAGCGACTGATCGGGATACATCTGCCCTGCCACGTTGGCATCGGCAGCGACCTGCCAGCCAGAGAGGTATATCGCTTCTATACCGGCTTTTGCCTGTTGCAACGCCTGACCGCCTGTGAGTGCCCCCAGACTGTTGATATAGCCTTTTCTGGCATCACCGTTGAGCAGCGACCAGAGTTTCACCGCCCCGCGCTCTGCCAGAGTGCAGGCTGGCAGAACCGAACCGCGTAGATTAACGACTTCTTCTGCGCTGTAGGGGCGGGTAATGTCCTGCCAGCGCGCGTCCTGCCAGTATTTTTCGAGTTGCTGGATGTGTTGAGTACGTGTCATGGCAACGGCTCCTTGAGTCAGGGAAGCAGGCGGTAGCCTGGCAGAGTAAGAAAAGAAACCAGTTCGTCCTGGGTTGTGATCTGCGCCATCAAGCGCGCCGCTTCCTCATAACGACCTGAACTGAAAGACTTATCACCCAGATGCATCTGTAACGTTTGCAACTCATCATTCAGTAGCTGCTGAAACAGTTCCGCCGTCACTGGCTGTCCATCCTGCAGGGATTTATGGTGGCGTATCCATTGCCAGATAGAGGTACGGGCAATTTCTGCGGTTGCGGCATCTTCCATCAGGCCATCAATGGGGACACAACCATTGCCGCTAATCCAGGCTTCCAGATACTGCAACGCCACCCGAATATTGGCGCGCATGCCCGTTTCCGTTCGATCGCCTTCACAGGGTGCCAGAAGTTGTTCAGCCGTTATCGGGCGGTCATCCTGCCGCAGAATGTTGAGCTGATTGGGGCGTTCACCCAGCACATCGTTGAACACTGACATCGCCGTGTCTGCCAGGCCGGGATGCGCAATCCAGGTGCCGTCATGTCCGTTGTTGGCTTCACGCTGTTTATCTTCTGTAACGCGCTGCAGTACCCATTCATTTCGCGCGCTGTCTTTGCTGGGAATGAGCGCTGACATGCCGCCCATGGCGAAAGCGCCACGTCGATGACAGGTTCGGATCAGTAATCGTGAGTAAGCATCCAGAAATGGCTGAGCCATGGTTACAGACTGGCGATCGGGCAGAACCCGATCCGCATGTTCGCGCAGCGTTTTGATATAGCTAAAAATATAATCCCAGCGGCCGCAGTTCAGTCCCACGATATGATCCCGCAGATTCCACAGGATCTCATCCATCTGGAAAACAGCCGGTAGCGTTTCGATCAACACGGTGGCTTTGATGGTACCGCGCGCCAGATCAAAACGATCCTCGGCAAAGCTGAAAATGTCCCGCCACCACGCTACCTCCTGCCAGCTCTCGGTTTTTGGCAGGTAAAAATAGGGGCCACTGCCTTTTGCCAGTAAGGCTTTGACGTTATGAAAAAAGTAGAGTGCGAAGTCAAACAGACCGCCGGGAATCGCATTGCCCTGCCAGCTAACATGTTTTTCAGACAGATGCAGGCCACGAACCCGACACATCAATACCGCAGGATCGGCTCGTAGCTGATAGATTTTGCCGTTATCGCTGGTATAACGCAGCGTGCCGGCAACGGCTTCGCGTAGGGTTTGCTGCCCATCAATCAGTTTTTCCCAGGTGGGTGCCAGAGAGTCCTCAAAATCTGCCATAAACACGTTTACGTTGGCATTCAGGGCGTTAATCACCATTTTGCGATCGGGCGGGCCGGTGATCTCCACTCGACGATCCTGTAAATCGGTCGGGATGCCGCGGATGGCCCATTCACGATCCCTTATGGAAACAGTTTCCATATCGAAACTCGGTAGCTGGCCGGAATCATACTGCTTCTGCCTTACCTGACGTGCGGTTAACAGCGCCTCACGCTGTGGCGCAAAACGCGTCACCAGCGCCTGTAAGAAAGCGATGGCATCTGCGGTAAGCAGCTGTTTTTCAGCATCATTAAAGGGCTTGCTGAACAGTAATTCACTGTTGATAACGGAGTCTGTCATGTTTGCTCTCTCCTGTTTTCAGGCGGATCAAAACGGGTGATCCGCATATAGGGTAATTATTGAGCTACAGGATCAGAGCATATTCATTTTAATTTTAAAATCAAAAACTATTTCCATTTTTAATAAATAAACAACTTATCATCATGATTAATAAATGATTTATTTTATTTTTTAACAGGTAATACTTTTCACTCACGTTTTACAGACGAAAAAAAACCGTGCTGCCAGCGGCTAACACGGTTCAGTTGTAGCTAAAAAAGAATTATTCCAGCGTGGGATTCATATGGCGCAGATCAAACGGCGTAATCTGGTAGACGTAATAATTCAGCCAGTTTGAAAACAGCAGGTTTCCATGGCTACGCCAGGTGGCGCGCGGTGTAAGCTGGGGATTATCCTGTGGGAAATAGTTATAGGGTACTTCAGGATTCAGCCCGGCTTCATAGTCGCGTTGAAACTCTCCCGCCAGCGTCAGTGCATCGTACTCCGGGTGCCCGGTCACAAACGCCAGCCTTTTGTCTTTGCTCGCCATAAGGTAGGCACCGGTTTGTTCCGATTCAGCAAATAATTCGAGGTCAGTGTAATCCGTGATTAACTGGGTAGGGAAATCGGCATAACGGGAATGAGGCGCCAGAAAATTATCATCAAAACCCCGGGTCAGTAACGAGTGGGGATGCAGTATCTGATGTTCAAAGACGCCTGCCAGTTTAGTCTGCCGGGTTTGTTTAGGAATGCCGTATAAAATGTTTAATGCCGCCTGCACCGCCCAACAGACAAACAGGGTTGAGGTGACATGGTTTTTAGCCCATTCCAGAACCTGTTTTATCTGCGGCCAGTACGCGACATCGTTAAATTCGACCAGCCCGAGCGGCGCACCTGTAACGATTAAGCCGTCGTAGTTATCGTGCTGAATATCGTTAAAGTTACAGTAGAAATTGTTGAGATGATTGCTGGGTGTATTGCGCGATTCCCGGCTGTCGATACGCAGCAGTTGAATATCAATCTGTAACGGAGAGTTTGAGAGCAACCGCAGAAACTGATTTTCAGTCTCAATTTTTTTCGGCATCAGATTAAGAACCAGCACTTTAAGCGGACGGATCTCCTGAACACTGGCACGTGACGACGTCATCACGAAGACGTTTTCGTTACGTAAAAAATTTACTGCCGGTAATTCATCGGGGACCCTGATTGGCATGGCTTAATCACCTCTCATAACCATATATACGTTTAGACATCCAGACAGCCAAAGATAACCAGTTAAACGCTAAATGTCGAGCCTGCATATCGACAGGTGAAAAAGTTTCAAGGCGCGGGGAGGCCTTCCCTTCAGCACAGGGTTTGAGGCGAACAGAAATTAAAGAGGCATTTTAAAACCGAGGGGAAGAAAACCGTGCTGCCGCAAAATACGTTGCGCCTCGTCGGAGCGCAGGAAGGCGGCAAGCGGCTTGGCGGCAGCTGACAGCGTGGCCCAGCCATACTTCGCCTGCACGTTGTAATCGGGAGGGATAGTCAGGACAAGGCATTGTGAATGAGGGTTCAGGCGGGACGCATAGCTGGCGTAGCCGATAAAAAGGTCAGCACGTCCTGTATCGATTAACCACTTTGCCGCCAGTTCGCCATCTGGAACCGGCAAGCTGTCCGGGCCCCCCACCATCGCGATTGCTCTGCGCTTGAGAAAATCGCCGCAACCGGTATGGCGCTGTTCAATATTGTCGAACAGCTGCCAGGCATAATCACCGGAGGGGTCACAATGTGGGGTTGAGATCGCCAGCCGTAAATCATTACGCAGCAGCAGCGACAGCCAGTCGTCCCCGGCTCGGACACAATCACGTTTCACCGTCAGGCAGAGCGTATTATTTGTAAAATGACCGGTATCTTGTGCAAGGCCTTGCAACAGCAACCTGGCAGGATGCTGCAGATTGGCCGAAACAAACAGGTCACACACGTCACCCTGCTCAATACGCTGGCGCAGTAAACCGGCAGGGCCATACTGCGTGTCTGCCATTGAGCCGGACTGGATGTTAAAGGCTGCGATTAGCGCCTTCCACACATCACGCAGGCTACCTGCTGCCAGAACGTGTAGCGTTTTCATGGTACGAGGTCCGGTAAAAACGGTGATACCAGCGATCAGCCTGCTGCTGCATATCAATGTCGCGAAATTTATCAGGATAGAGCTTCTTCGCCATCCACAGTTCGCCTAAACCTATCGCCTCCGGCATCGGATAACCCCATGCCTTGGCATACTCAGGCATTAGCCATACCTGATGATGTTTCACTGCATCAATGGTTCGCCAAAGCGGATTTTGCTGAATCTCCTGTACCACCTGTGGATAACGATGCTGAACGAAAATCACCTGCGGGTTCCATACTACCACCTGTTCCATACTGACCTGCCTGAAGCCCTGAATGGTCGAGGCTGCAACGTTGAGAGCACCTGCATGAGCCATCATCAGGCCGGTATATTTCCCTGCGCCATAGGTAGTGAGGTCGGGATTGGCCATATAAGCGCGGACACGCTGCTGTTCAGGTCTGTTTTTGAGACGGTCAGTCACTATCTTTCGACCGGCAAATGCCGCTGAAAGTAATGCTCTGGCCTGTTGCTGCCTGTTCACCACCTCACCAATCAGCGTAATGCCTTCTTTGATACCCAGATCGTACGCCTGATCTTCGTTTTGCATATTGGGGTTAATCTCACCCTGCTGCCCGGCATCATCGTGACGCAACGATATTGCCAACACCGGAATGCCCAGCGCAGAGATTTGGTCAATCATCTCTTTCGGCGCATAGTTGGTAACAAACACCACCTGTGGATGCAGCGCGACCAGTTTTTCCAAATCCACGTGGGTCAAATCACCTAGCAGCGCTTTATGCGTCAGTTCAGGCACCAGGGTTGCGTAATCGTCCCCGAGCTGCTGTTTCCAGTTAGCGAGAATTCCCACGATTTTATCTGTCGCATTTAACTGCACGAGGAGATTGAGCGTTTGATGCTGAAGCACGACCACGCGATTAACCTGGTCTGGAATCGTGACGGTACGGCCAATTTGATCGGTCACAACACGACTGGCGTAGCTGTTTGAGGCGGTCAACGTCAGCAGGCCAGCAAGGACCAGGCGAGTCAGTATTGTTTTCAATGAAGCGTCTCCAAAGCGTAATGCAATGGATTATATAGCGCTTATCTGCGGCAAGGTAGCCTGTTGATGCTCAACGCCTGGCACGTGTCGCAATAGAACAGTAGCGAACGGCTCAGCCTGCGGCCATTAAGCTCATCGGGAATTAGCGGATTGAGGATTGAGGATTGAGGATTGAGGATTGAGGATTGAGGATTGAGGCAAGAGTAGGAGAGGAGCAAGCCTGTTCAGCCTAAGTGATTTTACGGGCCAGGCTGAGCCTTTTGCCTGGATCATACTGGCGGCGGACATTGAGACATACTTATGCCCTTGGAAGGATCATGATGAACGGCATTCTCGTATCCAATTCAGATAACAGTTTGACCCGGTACGATTGAAGGCCAGACAGAATCGTTGTGTGAGTTGCATAAAACTGGCAGGAGAGTTTTGAGGTTTTTAGCCAACGCCTTTATCTGCCTGGCGTCGGAGGGCTATTACTTATTATTCGCCCTATTAACTAAAAAAGTCAGGCGGAAATTACGCCTCATCTGTGTAATTCTATTATTTCAGTATTAAATCCCTACACATTTAACTCACTGATATTCTCTTTTACACTCTGACAATAATGCTATCAGCTTGATATTAATTAGAGCACACGGCGTTAATTTTAGACTGCATACATTTTGCTAACTTGATTTTAACGGAGCCATACAGACTCCTTCATCAACCGGAATCAAGGGGTAATGTTATGAAAATCAATAAAGTAACGTCAACTGCGGCTGCTGTAGCCTTTTCACTGATGTCTTTTGGTTGTTTCGCACAAACTGTCTCTGCCACCTCATTAACGCTGGATGGCGCGGTTTCTAAAATCGCCCGACAGGCTAAACAACAAGGTGACCATTTTAAAGTTATCAGTGCAGACACGAATAATTACGCCCATGTAACGGCTGAATTATATAAATAATGCCAGCGCTTAAAAAGCAAAAGGGCCGGCTGTTTTTATATAACGGATATCCGTTTTATAAAGCAGCTGGCCTTTTTTAGGTATTTTATCATTAAGTCTGCCAGTAATACCGCCGCACAGATTTCAACATCGGAAAGGGTTCTGAAGCGCGTCTTTCCAAAAGCCCCATCTGCCAATAAACGCAAATATAGCTGGAGCCTGTCTGGCTTGAGCCGGATAGCGCTGGCGACCTTTACTCATCCTGCCGTTTAGTCGACAACCATTCACGACCTTTATTGCTGTTGCGAGTTAATGCAGGGCGGCGCTGTGCTGGATCTAAAACACAGAGGGAATTTGGAGGGTACGGGCAGGCATTCGCGGCGTTTGTTGTATCCGGATGATCAGGCGGTTCGCCGTCTTCGGTCAGGGCCGCAGGTACATGACGCCAGGTGCGGCATTCCATCCGGCTTTCTCACTCGCCGTTTCATCCCGGCCCGGCGGTTTGAATGACGCGGACGGCGCTCGCGCAGTCCCGGCTGCGCAGCATAACCGGCCTGACGCCCCGCTTTCCGCAGGTTACGGACGTAAAAAAGCCCTGAACTTTCGTTCAGGGCTTCTTCACTTGTTTGATGCCTGGCAGTTCCCTACTCTCGCATGGGGAGACCCCACACTACCATCGGCGCTACGGCGTTTCACTTCTGAGTTCGGCATGGGGTCAGGTGGGACCACCGCGCTACAGCCGCCAGGCAAATTCTTTGTGCTCTGTCCTGTGTCTTTTACGCTGCTGCTGCGTTGGCTGTGCGCGCGCTGCTCAGTCACATACTTCAGTATGCTCCTTCACATCGTCTTACACGCCGCCTTGCTTCAGCGCAAAATCCTTCGGACTCTCGTCCGCAGAACAGAACTAAATGCTTTTCCGGTAAACAATGCTGAAAATTTAATTCGTCTCTCAACCAAAACGCCTCTGGCGTTGTAAGGTTAAGCCTCACGGGTCATTAGTACCGGTAAGCTCAACGCATCGCTGCGCTTACACACCCGGCCTATCAACGTCGTCGTCTTCAACGTCCCTTCAGGACCCTTAAAGGGTCAGGGAGAACTCATCTCGGGGCAAGTTTCGTGCTTAGATGCTTTCAGCACTTATCTTTTCCGCACTTAGCTACCGGGCAGTGCCACTGGCGTGACAACCCGGACACCAGCGGTGCGTTCACTCCGGTCCTCTCGTACTAGGAGCAACCCCCCTCAATTCTCCAGCGCCCACGGCAGATAGGGACCGAACTGTCTCACGACGTTCTAAACCCAGCTCGCGTACCACTTTAAACGGCGAACAGCCGTACCCTTGGGACCTACTTCAGCCCCAGGATGTGATGAGCCGACATCGAGGTGCCAAACACCGCCGTCGATATGAACTCTTGGGCGGTATCAGCCTGTTATCCCCGGAGTACCTTTTATCCGTTGAGCGATGGCCCTTCCATTCAGAACCACCGGATCACTATGACCTGCTTTCGCACCTGCTCGAGCCGTCACTCTCGCAGTCAAGCTGGCTTATGCCATTGCACTAACCTCCTGATGTCCGACCAGGATTAGCCAACCTTCGTGCTCCTCCGTTACTCTTTAGGAGGAGACCGCCCCAGTCAAACTACCCACCAGACACTGTCCGCAGCCCGGGTAACGGGCCTACGTTAGAACACCAAACATTAAAGGGTGGTATTTCAAGGATGGCTCCACGCAGACTGGCGTCCACGCTTCAAAGCCTCCCACCTATCCTACACATCAAGGCTCAGTGTTCAGTGTCAAGCTGTAGTAAAGGTTCACGGGGTCTTTCCGTCTTGCCGCGGGTACACTGCATCTTCACAGCGATTTCAATTTCACTGAGTCTCGGGTGGAGACAGCCTGGCCATCATTACGCCATTCGTGCAGGTCGGAACTTACCCGACAAGGAATTTCGCTACCTTAGGACCGTTATAGTTACGGCCGCCGTTTACCGGGGCTTCGATCAAGAGCTTCAGCTTGCGCTTAACCCCATCAATTAACCTTCCGGCACCGGGCAGGCGTCACACCGTATACGTCCACTTTCGTGTTTGCACAGTGCTGTGTTTTTAATAAACAGTTGCAGCCAGCTGGTATCTTCGACTGCCTTCGGCTCCGTCAGCAAGTGACTTCACCTGGTGGCAGCGTGCCTTCTCCCGAAGTTACGGCACCATTTTGCCTAGTTCCTTCACCCGAGTTCTCTCAAGCGCCTTGGTATTCTCTACCTGACCACCTGTGTCGGTTTGGGGTACGATTTTGTGTTACCTGATGCTTAGAGGCTTTTCCTGGAAGCAGGGCATTTATCACTTCAGCACCGTAGTGCCTCGTCGTCACGCCTCAGTGTAAAGTGAACCGGATTTGCCTGGAACACACACCTACACGCTTAAACCGGGACAACCGTCGCCCGGCTGATATAGCCTTCTCCGTCCCCCCTTCGCAGTAACACCAAGTACAGGAATATTAACCTGTTTCCCATCGACTACGCCTTTCGGCCTCGCCTTAGGGGTCGACTCACCCTGCTCCGATTAACGTTGAACAGGAACCCTTGGTCTTCCGGCGACAAGGTTTTTCACCTTGTTTATCGTTACTTATGTCAGCATTCGCACTTCTGATACCTCCAGCATGCCTCACAGCACACCTTCAACGGCTTACAGAACGCTCCCCTACCCAACAACACATAGTGTCGCTGCCGCAGCTTCGGTGCATGGTTTAGCCCCGTTACATCTTCCGCGCAGGCCGACTCGACCAGTGAGCTATTACGCTTTCTTTAAATGATGGCTGCTTCTAAGCCAACATCCTGGCTGTCTGTGCCTTCCCACATCGTTTCCCACTTAACCATGACTTTGGGACCTTAGCTGGCGGTCTGGGTTGTTTCCCTCTTCACGACGGACGTTAGCACCCGCCGTGTGTCTCCCGTGATAACATTCTCCGGTATTCGCAGTTTGCATCGGGTTGGTAAGCCGGGATGGCCCCCTAGCCGAAACAGTGCTCTACCCCCGGAGATGAGTTCACGAGGCGCTACCTAAATAGCTTTCGGGGAGAACCAGCTATCTCCCGGTTTGATTGGCCTTTCACCCCCAGCCACAGGTCATCCGCTAATTTTTCAACATTAGTCGGTTCGGTCCTCCAGTTAGTGTTACCCAACCTTCAACCTGCCCATGGCTAGATCACCGGGTTTCGGGTCTATACCCTGCAACTTAACGCCCAGTTAAGACTCGGTTTCCCTGCGGCTCCCCTATACGGTTAACCTTGCTACAGAATATAAGTCGCTGACCCATTATACAAAAGGTACGCAGTCACCCCCGTTAAGAAGGCTCCCACTGCTTGTACGTACACGGTTTCAGGTTCTGTTTCACTCCCCTCGCCGGGGTTCTTTTCGCCTTTCCCTCACGGTACTGGTTCACTATCGGTCAGTCAGGAGTATTTAGCCTTGGAGGATGGTCCCCCCATATTCAGACAGGATACCACGTGTCCCGCCTTACTCATCGAACTCACAACCTGTGCACCTTTGTGTACGGGAGTATCACCCTGTACCCTGCGACTTTCCAGACGCTTCCACTGATGCACAAGCTGATGATGGTTCTGGGCTCCTCCCCGTTCGCTCGCCGCTACTGGGGGAATCTCGGTTGATTTCTTTTCCTCGGGGTACTTAGATGTTTCAGTTCCCCCGGTTCGCCTCATGCAGCTATGTATTCACTGCATGATAGTGTGACGAGTCACACTGGGTTTCCCCATTCGGGTATCGCCGGTTATTGCGGTTCATATCACCTTACCGGCGCTTATCGCAGATTAGCACGCCCTTCATCGCCTCTGACTGCCAGGGCATCCACCGTGTACGCTTAGTCGCTTAACCTCACAACCCACAGGCGTTTTATCTGTAATACCGTAACGGCTTCACAGTTAGCTTGTAAGCTGTAAGCTTTTGAGAGACCCGAACGCGTTGTGCTGTGTTCCTTATTACGGAGGAACACGACAATGCGTCGTTTCAAATTTTCAGCTTGTTCCGGATTGTTAAAGAGCAATATCTTAAACACGACTCGTAAGTCATCTTTAAGATATGTGGGCAACACCTTTCACCTGTCACCAAGCAAGTGGCGTCCCCTAGGGGATTCGAACCCCTGTTGCCGCCGTGAAAGGGCGGAGTCCTAACCGCTAGACGAAGGGGACACGGACGTGTCTCGACTTCGCAGCCGTCTTGCTTCTTTATCTTTCTATCAGACAATCTGTGTGAGCACTTCGCGGGAAGGTATCTTCAGGTAAGGAGGTGATCCAACCGCAGGTTCCCCTACGGTTACCTTGTTACGACTTCACCCCAGTCATGAATCACAAAGTGGTAAGCGCCCTCCCGGAGGTTAAGCTACCTACTTCTTTTGCAACCCACTCCCATGGTGTGACGGGCGGTGTGTACAAGGCCCGGGAACGTATTCACCGTGGCATTCTGATCCACGATTACTAGCGATTCCGACTTCACGGAGTCGAGTTGCAGACTCCGATCCGGACTACGACGCACTTTATGAGGTCCGCTTGCTCTCGCGAGGTCGCTTCTCTTTGTATGCGCCATTGTAGCACGTGTGTAGCCCTACTCGTAAGGGCCATGATGACTTGACGTCATCCCCACCTTCCTCCGGTTTATCACCGGCAGTCTCCTTTGAGTTCCCGACCGAATCGCTGGCAACAAAGGATAAGGGTTGCGCTCGTTGCGGGACTTAACCCAACATTTCACAACACGAGCTGACGACAGCCATGCAGCACCTGTCTCACGGTTCCCGAAGGCACTAAGGCATCTCTGCCGAATTCCGTGGATGTCAAGAGTAGGTAAGGTTCTTCGCGTTGCATCGAATTAAACCACATGCTCCACCGCTTGTGCGGGCCCCCGTCAATTCATTTGAGTTTTAACCTTGCGGCCGTACTCCCCAGGCGGTCGACTTAACGCGTTAGCTCCGGAAGCCACTCCTCAAGGGAACAACCTCCAAGTCGACATCGTTTACGGCGTGGACTACCAGGGTATCTAATCCTGTTTGCTCCCCACGCTTTCGCACCTGAGCGTCAGTCTTCGTCCAGGGGGCCGCCTTCGCCACCGGTATTCCTCCAGATCTCTACGCATTTCACCGCTACACCTGGAATTCTACCCCCCTCTACGAGACTCAAGCCTGCCAGTTTCAAATGCAGTTCCCAGGTTAAGCCCGGGGATTTCACATCTGACTTAACAGACCGCCTGCGTGCGCTTTACGCCCAGTAATTCCGATTAACGCTTGCACCCTCCGTATTACCGCGGCTGCTGGCACGGAGTTAGCCGGTGCTTCTTCTGCGGGTAACGTCAATCACTGCGGTTATTAACCACAATGCCTTCCTCCCCGCTGAAAGTACTTTACAACCCGAAGGCCTTCTTCATACACGCGGCATGGCTGCATCAGGCTTGCGCCCATTGTGCAATATTCCCCACTGCTGCCTCCCGTAGGAGTCTGGACCGTGTCTCAGTTCCAGTGTGGCTGGTCATCCTCTCAGACCAGCTAGGGATCGTCGCCTAGGTGGGCCGTTACCCCGCCTACTAGCTAATCCCATCTGGGTTCATCCGATAGTGAGAGGCCCGAAGGTCCCCCTCTTTGGTCTTGCGACGTTATGCGGTATTAGCCACCGTTTCCAGTGGTTATCCCCCTCTATCGGGCAGATCCCCAGACATTACTCACCCGTCCGCCACTCGTCACCCGAGAGCAAGCTCTCTGTGCTACCGTCCGACTTGCATGTGTTAGGCCTGCCGCCAGCGTTCAATCTGAGCCATGATCAAACTCTTCAATTTAAGTTTGATTTGCTGAAACCAGTTCAGCGGTGCTCATCTGTAAAACGTCATAATGAATTTCATTATGTGTTCACTCGTGAGACTTGATATTTTTTGCGTCCGGAGACGCTGATATCAATCCTGCGAGTGCCCACACAGATTGTCTGATAAATTGTTAAAGAGCAGTGCGAACAGCGGGTTAACCGTCTGTCGCGAGGTGGCGTATATTACGCTTTCCTCCTTCAGAGTCAACTTCTTTTTCAGAAGTTTTTCTCCGGCGGCTCAGTTTCCTGAACCTCTCAACACCGCATTCCGTAAGCCGTTGTGCCGTGTCGATGGAGGCGCATTATAGGGAGTTCTCTCAGGCTGACAAGGGCTAAATTCAATAAAAATGACCGTTCGCTGCATTCCACAGCAAAGCCCCACTTTATACGCAGTTACACACAAAGTTATCCACATTCCTGGAAGCGTTAAATTTAGACGAGCATCACGCAAACGTTTTCGCTACAATGCCCCGCAACGCAATGGATGCCCCTTTTCGGGGCGTTACCTGAAGTTTTTACGCTTTTGCTTCTCTATATAGAGAAGTGAGCACGCAAGCTTGATGTAACGCTCTTATTTACGCGAATCAAAGCCAAGGGATAAAACCACCATGCCACAACCTCGTCCTTTACGCCGCGCCCTGCTCAGTGTTTCTGATAAAGCCGGCATCCTCGAATTTGCTCAGGCACTCTCCCAGCGCGGTGTTGAGCTGCTCTCCACAGGTGGTACCGCTCGCCTGCTGGCAGAGGCGGGACTGCCCGTCACCGAAGTGTCTGACTACACCGGTTTCCCGGAAATGATGGATGGACGCGTTAAAACACTGCACCCAAAAGTACACGGCGGTATTTTAGGACGTCGTGGGCAAGATGATGCCGTAATGGCGCAGCACGCTATCAGCCCTATCGATATGGTGGTCGTAAACCTTTATCCCTTTGCCCAAACCGTCGCAAAGCCGGATTGTTCACTGGAAGACGCTGTCGAAAATATTGATATTGGCGGCCCAACGATGGTGCGTTCGGCAGCCAAAAACCACAAAGACGTAGCGATTGTGGTTAAGAGCAGCGACTACCAGGCCATTATCGCCGAGCTGGACGCCAACCAGAACTCGCTCACGCTCGAAACCCGTTTCGATCTGGCGATTAAAGCTTTTGAACATACCGCCGCGTACGACAGCATGATCGCCAACTATTTTGGCAGCCTGGTCCCGGCTTATCATGGCGAAACCAGCCAACCTGCAGGCCGCTTCCCGCGGACTCTCAATCTTAACTTCATTAAAAAGCAGGATATGCGCTATGGAGAGAACAGCCATCAGGACGCGGCCTTCTATATAGAAGAAGATGTGCAGGAAGCATCAGTCGCTACCGCCAGGCAGGTGCAGGGCAAAGCGCTGTCTTATAACAACATCGCGGATACCGATGCCGCGCTTGAGTGCGTGAAAGAGTTTGTTGAGCCCGCCTGCGTTATTGTCAAACATGCTAACCCTTGTGGTGTCGCTGTGGGCGAGTCCATTCTGGCGGCTTACGAGCGCGCTTATCAGACTGACCCCACTTCTGCCTTCGGCGGCATTATTGCCTTTAACCGCGAGCTGGATGAGGCTACCGCAAAGGCCATCATCAGTCGGCAGTTTGTTGAAGTCATCATCGCCCCTGCGGCAACGGAAGCTGCGCTGAAAATTACGGCGGCTAAACAGAACGTCCGCGTTCTGGTATGCGGTAAATGGCAAGGTCGGGTCGCCGCCCTTGATTTCAAACGTGTGAACGGAGGTTTGCTGGTTCAGGATCGCGATCTCGGTATGGTCGATGCCAGCCAGCTACGCGTGGTAAGTCAGCGCCAGCCTTCAGAGCAGGAGTTGCGTGACGCGCTGTTCTGCTGGAAAGTAGCCAAATTCGTTAAGTCTAACGCGATTGTCTATGCACGAGACAACATGACCATCGGCATTGGTGCCGGACAGATGAGCCGCGTCTACTCAGCCAAAATTGCAGGCATTAAAGCCGGTGATGAAGGTCTGGAAGTGAAAGGGTCCGCGATGGCTTCCGATGCTTTCTTCCCGTTCCGCGACGGCATTGATGCCGCTGCTGCCGTGGGCGTCAGCTGTGTGATTCAGCCGGGCGGTTCTATTCGCGACGATGAAGTCATTGCAGCAGCCGATGAGCATGGCATTGCCATGATCTTTACCGATATGCGTCACTTCCGCCATTAATTCTGTGGAGCGTTTTATGAAAATTTTAATCATTGGTAACGGCGGACGTGAACACGCACTGGCCTGGAAGGCTGCACAGTCGCCGCTGGCGGAAACCGTTTTTGTTGCACCGGGCAATGCAGGCACCGCACTGGAACCCGCGTTGCAGAACGTCGACATTGCACCAACCGATATTCCTGCCTTACTGGCCTTCGCCCAGCGTGAACAGATCGATCTCACCATCGTTGGCCCTGAAGCGCCGCTGGTGTCAGGTGTCGTTGATGCGTTCCGTGCGGTGGGCTTAAAAATCTTTGGCCCGACCCGGGCCGCCGCGCAACTGGAAGGATCTAAAGCCTTTACCAAGGACTTCCTGGCACGTCATAACATCCCGAGTGCGGAGTACCAGAATTTTACAGAGGTCGCCCCTGCGCTGGCTTATCTTCGTGAAAAGGGCGCGCCGATTGTCATCAAAGCCGACGGACTGGCAGCCGGTAAAGGTGTCATTGTGGCAATGACGCTGCAGGAAGCAGAAGACGCCGTGCACGATATGCTGGCAGGCAATGCGTTTGGTGACGCGGGACACCGTATTGTTATTGAAGAGTTCCTGGACGGCGAAGAAGCCAGCTTTATTGTGATGGTTGATGGCGAGAACGTGTTGCCGATGGCCACCAGCCAGGATCATAAACGTGTGGGTGACGGCGATACCGGACCGAACACCGGGGGAATGGGCGCGTATTCCCCTGCCCCGGTTGTAACCGATGCGATCCACCAGCGCGTAATGGATCAGGTTATCTGGCCAACCGTGCGCGGCATGGCGGCAGAAGGCAACGTTTATACTGGTTTCTTATATGCCGGGCTGATGATAGATCAGGCGGGTCAGCCGAAAGTGATCGAATTCAACTGCCGCTTCGGCGATCCAGAAACGCAGCCTATCATGCTGCGCCTGCAGTCGGATCTGGTGGATCTCTGTCTGGCGGCCTGCGACGGAAAGCTAGACCAGAAGGATTCCCAATGGGACCCGCGTCCATCGCTTGGTGTGGTGCTGGCCGCTGGCGGCTATCCCGGTCACTACAATAACGGCGATCACATTCACGGTCTGCCGCTGGAAGAGGTTGCCGACGGCAAAGTTTTCCACGCTGGGACTCGCCTTGAAGACGATCGGGTGCTGACCAACGGCGGACGCGTTTTGTGCGTCACCGCCTTAGGCGACGATGTCGCTGCGGCACAGAAACGGGCTTACGAACTGGCTAAACCGATTTCCTGGCAAGGCAGCTTCTGCCGACGCGATATCGGCTATCGTGCAATTGACCGTAAATAAAGAACGAAGGGGCACCCAGTGCCCCTTTTTACTGTCTCAGAAGTCTGCCTCTTCAGGCGCATCTGCACACTCATCTTTTTGACTGACACGCAGTAGCTGCACGCCTTCAGGGGCTTCCAGCCACGAAATCATCAACGGTCCCGTCTTATTGCTGCGGTAATGTGTTAGCGTCTGCAGGGCATAACTGTCAAAAGCAGGCGTCACCTGCTGGCCCTCACAGGTTTCCACAGCCCTTCCGCCTGACCAGTGCCCCTGTTTCAAGAACACACGACCACTTAACAGCGCATCGCTGACTTCGCGCATACGTTGTGCATCGAACTTGTAAAGCTCCACTGCATCTGGACTGACTGCCTCACGGCGCGTCGCGAGCTGGCGCTGCATGAAATTAAGGCTGCCATTTTGATCAAAGCGTAAGGTGACGTCGTCTGGCTTATCGCCTTTGACCTGACGCTCTACGCTGATTAAGTCATCCCCAAGCCAGCGATAATCAGTAATTTCACTTTTTTCACTGTTGAACGGATTGTACAGCGTACGAATATGTACCGAATGATGATCGGTATTTTTGCGCCAGATACGTACACTGCCGCGATCGGCAAGGTAACCGCTGGCCGAGAAAGCCGGGATGTCGGGGGTTGAGCTGCACCCGATAATCAGTGAGGAAAGGAACAGGGCAGATAATCGCTGGAACAGCGTAGTCATGGTGGCTGGCCCTTAAACAAAAGGGGCGAAATCGCCCCTGTTTAAAACGTTACCGCAATGCGACGTCTTACTTAACGGCGTCTTTCAGAGCTTTACCAGACACGAATGCAGGTACGTTTGCCGCAGCGATTTTGATTTCTTTGCCAGTCTGTGGGTTACGACCGGTACGCTCAGCGCGGTGGTTCACTTTAAAAGTACCAAAACCAACCAGTTGTACAGCATCACCCTCTTTCAGAGACTCGGTGATTGCAGCCAGAGTAGATTCCAGCGCTGCCTTAGCCTGGGTTTTAGACAGGTCAGCTTTTTCTGCGATCACATCAATCAGTTGAGTCTTGTTCATAAGTTATCCTTAAAGTGTATTTATCGCTTGCTAAGCAACGAGTGCGAGGGAAAAGCCAGCTTCGGGCACTCTTCAGCCTGCACGCACCGATAGCCACAATTTTCAGCCCCCCAAATGTAGACCAGACAGGGGGCTGATGTGAAGCCTCCAGGCGCGCTAATTAAGGCCTGAAGTCACGTTTTCTCGCCTTATTGCTGAATTTTTATACCGATGTTACTAATTCCCGCCTCACGCAGGTCGGATCGCAGACCTTTTATCAATTCAAGGTCTCGCTCTTCACAATCCGCGAGCAGGCGAAAAATCTCCCATTGCAGGTCCCATTCGTCGATGACAGCCGGATTTTCTCGCAGCTCTTCATCGGTCATTTCGCGACCTTCGTGAGTCATTTCCAGAATGGCAACGGTGGTGATCGAAGTCTTACTGACTTCAATCGCATGCTCAAGCGTTTCACCGCTTAACTGCGAGTGCAGGACTTCACTCAATGCAACGCAGGCATCAATTGCCGGATACACACCGTATACCTCAAACGCATCACCATCGGGAATCGCTGCTTCAAGCTTTTCCAGTTGGCTGTCAAAATTGATCTTTGCGTCTTTTACCGTCAGCGTTTCCCAAATCAGGTCCAGGATACGGCGGTAAAGGGCAGGATCGGCAAACTCGGTTTGCTGGCAAAAAGCCACGTAGTTGGGATACATGCGCTCGCACAGGCAAGCCATAAACGTCAGATGTTGCCAGCTTTCCAGCTTGGTCAGACGCAGATGCACAGGGTTTTGTAACATACACAGAGCTCTTATTCATTTCGCTGGCGGCAGTGTAACGCAAAAGCGCCATACAAACAGTGTTAAAGCGCGCTTTGCCAGCGCAGAAATGCGGGGCGTTGGGATGCCACAGCATCCGCCCAGCGGGTAGGTTCCGGTAAACGGTATCCCTGTGTACACTTTTCGACCCACTGCAGGGCGCTGTCCAGACTGACGCGGTGCCCGGTGGCCACAAACAGCGGATTACAGCGCGCCTTGCTGCGCCATACCCAGCCAATTTGCTCACCTTTGTCCACTAACGGCTGGCGACTGCCGGGGGTTTCATCCAACGGCTCAAAGCGCCCGCACAGACGTTTTTTCGCGACGCCGATAGTGGGGACATCGACCATCAACCCAAAATGCGAAGCCACACCGAGCCGGCGCGGATGTGAAATACCATGACCATCGACAAATAACAGGTCGGGCTTCTGCTCCAGCATGTTCCATGCCGCCAACAGAGCCGGATACTCACGGAAAGAAAGGAAACCGGGAATGTAAGGCATGGTGGTGTCAATGCGCGCGATGCGATGCTCCACCAGCTTCAGGGACGGGTATTCAAGAATGACCAGCGCAGCACGCGTGACTGCACCTTCCTGCTCAAAACCGACGTCTGCGCCACCGATAAAGCGTGGCGGCAGTACGTCAAAATCATCCTGCCGCACGACCTCTGCGGCACGCTGTAATTGCTCCGCGCGGAGTGCAGCGATATCCATTAAGACTCCTGATGATACGGGCGAGAGAGCCGGTGCACCGCCTCAACAAATACACCTGCGTGCTCTGGCGGCACATCCTGATGGATGCCGTGCCCAAGATTGAAGACGTGGCCTTCGCCCTTGCCGAACCCGTCCAGGATCGTAGCGACTTCCTGCTCAATTCGCGCGGGCGGTGCGTAGAGCATGGATGGGTCCATGTTGCCCTGCAAAGCGACTTTGTGGCCAACGCGACGACGGGCCTCGCTGATATCGATCGTCCAGTCAAGACCAAGTGCGTCACAGCCCGTCTCGGCAATCGCTTCCAGCCACTGCCCGCCATTTTTGGTAAACAAGGTGATCGGCACGCGACGACCTTCGTTTTCATGTAGCACGCTGTCGACAATTTTATGCATGTAGTAAAGCGAGAACTCACGATAGTCGTTCCCGGTTAACACGCCGCCCCAGGTGTCAAATACCATCACCGACTGCGCACCGGCGCGAATCTGGGCATTGAGATAGAGAATGACGCTGTCAGCCAGCTTATCCAGCATGGCGTGCAGCGTGGACGGCTCGGCGTACATCATTTTTTTAATTTTGGTGAAGGCTTTGCTACTTCCCCCTTCAACCATGTAGGTCGCCAGTGTCCACGGGCTACCTGAGAAGCCAATTAAAGGCACCTCGCCATTGAGGTTTTTACGGATGGTGCGCACCGCGTTCATCACGTAACCCAGTTCCTGTTCAGGATCGGGCACGGGCAGGCGATCGACATCGGCACGGCACGTTACTGGATTAGAGAAACACGGGCCTTCACCCGTTTCGAAGTACAGCCCTAACCCCATGGCATCAGGAATGGTGAGAATATCACTGAAGAGGATTGCCGCATCCAGCTTGAAGCGACGCAGGGGTTGGAGGGTGACTTCGCAGGCCAGTTCGGCATTCTTGCATAGCGACATAAAATCACCCGCCTGGGCGCGCGTCGCTTTATATTCCGGCAAATAACGCCCGGCTTGCCGCATCATCCATACTGGGGTGACATCTACAGGCTGGCGTAACAGGGCGCGCAAATAACGGTCGTTCTTCAGTTCACTCATGTCAGGACTCTCTCGGTATCAAGCGAGTAGTGTAGCACTCTCACGCCTCAGCGCGGCAGAGGGCCACGGTATCTTCAATTAATCGGCGGGCAACGGTACCGGGCGGAGGAAGTAACGGCAGCGCATCAAAGCGGAACCATCCGGCATCCAGCAGCTCTTTACCGTCATGCTGTAACTCACCGCCATCATATTCCGCCATAAAGGCCATCATCAGGGATTGCGGAAAGGGCCAGGGTTGCGATGTAACATAGCGAACATTCCTGACACGCACATTGCTTTCTTCCATCACCTCACGCGCGACAGCCTGTTCAATGGTTTCACCGACCTCAACAAACCCGGCCAGCACAGTGTAAATGTTATTACGATGGCGCGCATGATTAGCCAGCAGGATCTCGTCCCCCCGGCGAATCGCAACGATAATGCAGGGCGCAATTTGTGGATAGTAACGTTCACGACAGTGACTGCACAGACAGGCAAACTCACGCTTGCTGGGGTGCATCTCATGACCACAGTAGCCACACCAGCGATGAGAGCGATAAAACTCGGCCAGTTGTACACCGCGCCCCGCCAGCTGAAATAGCGCCGGATCTTCGTTAAGCAACTGCCGCAGCGACAGCATATCCTCTGAACGTGCTTCGCAAACCAGCCAGACTTTCTCACTCTGCCATTCGCCGATAACGCGTCCCTGATGGCCTGTCAGGCCAAACTGTTGCGCATTACCGTGGGGGAGATCCCCTTGCGGTAACCAAATTTTCTGTTCACTGCTGACAATCCACCATCCAGCGTCTACGCTTGAAATTTCGCATTGCATTTATTTCGTCATCCTTAGCGTCAACCCGCACGCTGAAGTCCCGATGTTAAGTGTGTAGATGAACAACTATACCCAAATAATTCTGGTTGCAAGACGACAGCACGCTTATTTATCCCCGACTGGCTCGTGGAGAACAAGCGCAATTGACGCATCGCTAATCTGAAATATGAAGGTGCATAACTCATACGGAGTTAACTATGCTCAACCAGTTAGACGTTCTGACCAAACGCGTAGGTGGCAGTAATGAACTGGTAGATTCATGGCTGGCCGCTCGCCGCCAGCTATTGGTTTCTTATTATCATTTGGTCGGTATTAAGCCAAAGAAAGAGGCACTGACTCGTCTGGATGAACAGGCGCTTGATAACTTTTGCCATAATCTGGTCGATTACCTGTCATCAGGCCACTTTAGTCTTTACCAACGCCTGATCGGTGAAATGGACGGCACCAGCCCGTTGCTGGCCGCCACGCAGATTTATCCCTCGCTGGAAGCCAACACCGAAAAACTGATGCAATTGTATGACGGGCATCTTCAGCAGGCGATTGATGACGATAACTATGTCACCTTTCAGAATGCCCTCTCAGAGGTGGGTGAAGCCCTTGAAGGACGCTTTACCCTTGAGGACAAGTTAATTCAGATGGCATGGGATAACCACCTTACCCCGCCCGTGGCTAACGACAGCGAAATTGCCCGCCCTGCCTAAAACCTCATCGATTGTAAAAGACTTGTGATTAGTAAAAAGCCCCCTTATGCTGAGTGGGCTTTAAACGTAATGCCTAATGTAGTCGGTGTTTTACGGTTGAAACGTTACCTACACGTCCTGCTCTCGTTATCGGTTCTTTACAGGTAAGGCAGCGCAGGCGTCGTCGCGTAAAGCGTTAAAACCACATCTTGTCGGAGTGCCCTCTGGGCTGAGACCGTTAATTCGGGATCCGCGGAACCTGATCAGGTTAGAACCTGCGAAGGGAACAAGAGTAAATTTATACGGTACGCCACCGGATGGTGCCAGCAGTGCCGTTACTCCTTCCGAACTCCGGACAAGCAACCTTCCCACTTACTGGAATATTGCTATGTCTACTGCTAAAACGACCCGTCGCGAACAACGTGCTCAGGCACAGGAATTTATTGATTCTCTTCAGGGCGGCAGCGCCTTCCCCAACTCAAAACGTATCTGGCTCACCGGCAGTCGCGACGATATTCGTGTCCCGATGCGGGAAATTCAACTCAGCCCTACCCTGATCAGCGGCAGTAAAGACGCGCCTGTTTATGAGGAGAATGAGCCCGTACCGATTTATGATACGGCGGGCGCCTATGGCGATCCGGCTGCACACATCGATGTTCATCGCGGGCTGGATAAACTGCGCGCGCGCTGGATTGAAGAACGTAATGACAGCGAGAATCTGATGCAAATCAGCTCAGCCTACACGCAGCAGCGGCTGGCCGATGACGGGCTGGATCATCTCCGTTTTGAACACCTGCCAACGCCGCGTCGCGCTAAAGTCGGACGCTGCGTGACCCAGTTGCACTATGCACGCCAGGGCATTATCACGCCGGAGATGGAATTTATCGCGCTGCGGGAAAATATGGGCCGGGAACGCATCCGCGGTGAGGTGCTGTTACAACAGCATCCGGGGCACAGCTTTGGCGCGCATTTGCCGGAAAATATTACACCTGAGTTTGTGCGTCAGGAAGTGGCAGCCGGACGCGCCATCATCCCGGCGAATATCAATCATCCTGAATCCGAACCCATGATCATTGGGCGTAACTTTCTGGTGAAGGTAAATGCGAATATTGGCAACTCCGCCGTGACCTCCTCCATTGAGGAAGAGGTGGAAAAACTGGTGTGGTCAACCCGTTGGGGCGCGGATACCGTTATGGATCTCTCTACAGGGCGCTACATCCATGAAACCCGCGAATGGATTTTGCGTAACAGCCCGGTGCCGATCGGTACAGTCCCGATCTATCAGGCGCTTGAGAAAGTTAACGGTGTAGCAGAAGACCTGAACTGGGACATCTTCCGCGATACCTTGCTGGAACAGGCTGAACAGGGCGTGGATTATTTTACTATCCATGCTGGCGTGCTGTTGCGCTATGTCCCCATGACCGCGAAACGCCTGACCGGCATCGTCTCTCGTGGTGGGTCCATTATGGCGAAGTGGTGCCTGTCGCATCACAAAGAGAGCTTTCTCTATGAGCACTTCCGCGACATCTGTGAAATTTGTGCTGCTTATGATATTTCGCTGTCGCTGGGGGACGGACTGCGTCCGGGATCAATTCAGGATGCTAATGACGACGCGCAGTTTGCAGAACTGCACACCTTAGGTGAGCTGACAAAAATCGCCTGGGAATACGATGTACAGGTCATGATTGAAGGCCCCGGTCATATTCCCATGCAAATGATCCGTCGCAACATGACTGAACAGCTGGAACACTGCCATGAAGCGCCGTTTTACACCCTGGGTCCACTGACCACCGATATTGCTCCGGGTTACGATCATTTTACCTCTGGCATTGGTGCGGCAATGATTGGCTGGTTCGGTTGCGCCATGCTCTGCTATGTCACGCCGAAAGAGCACCTGGGTCTGCCGAATAAAGACGATGTGAAACAGGGTTTGATTACCTACAAGATCGCCGCGCACGCCGCCGATCTGGCAAAAGGCCATCCGGGGGCGCAGATCCGCGACAACGCCATGTCGAAAGCGCGTTTTGAGTTTCGCTGGGAAGATCAGTTTAATCTTGCGCTGGACCCCCATACGGCACGCGCTTATCACGACGAAACCCTGCCGCAGGAATCAGGCAAGGTTGCGCACTTCTGTTCCATGTGTGGCCCCAAATTTTGCTCAATGAAAATTACCCAGGAAGTACGCGACTATGCCGCGAAGCAGGAAGCGGAAGCCCAGGCGATTGAAGTGGGGATGGCAAAGATGTCAGATAATTTCCGTGAGCGCGGCGGTGAGATCTATCATCCCGCAACCGCCCTTAAGGAGGAATAAATGGACGCCTTTCCCGCCACCGCACCACGCTTAGGGCTGTATCCGGTTGTCGACAGCGTTGAATGGATTGAACGTCTGTTAGACGCCGGTGTGCGAACCCTTCAGCTTCGGATCAAGGATCAGCCCGATGAGGTGGTTGAACCCTTTATTATTCGGGCTATCGCCGCAGGTAAGCGCTATCAGGCACGTCTGTTTATCAATGATTACTGGCAGTTGGCGATTAAACATCAGGCTTATGGCGTTCATCTGGGCCAGGAGGATTTAGACGTCGCGAATCTTCAGCAGATTTTGCATGCTGGCTTGCGACTGGGGCTGTCAACCCATGACGATGCGGAGCTGGATCGGGCGCTGGCGCTGCGCCCTTCTTACATTGCACTGGGGCACATCTTCCCCACGCAGACGAAAGCGATGCCTTCTTCTCCGCAAGGGCTGGCTGAACTTAAACGCCATTTGGGTCGGCTGGCGGGCATCTCTACTGTCGCGATCGGTGGCATCAGCATTGCCCGTGCACCTGAGGTCTTAGCCACCGGCGTCGGCAGCATTGCGGTGGTGAGCGCGATTACCCAGGCAGAAGACTGGCAGGAAGCCACGCGTATTCTGCTGCAGCTTGCCGAGCCTGAAACCGCGCATTAACTGGCGTTATCGCGCAAAAATACGCGTAGTCAGTGCAATCGGTAGATAAAAACTGGAAAGCCGCGCACGGCAATTCATCTTGCTGCTGGCGCGGTTTTTTAATGCCCTTTAAAGTCACAGGCGTCCAGCAGGGATTGCCGGACCAGGGCCAGCCTCCTCCTCTTTCTGGCCCTGCTTCTCAACTTCAGGTTCAGAGAGATAAGGGACTGACTCCATCAATTTATCATGGGTGCAGGCTATGATTGCCTGCTCCACGGCCTTGCCGGTTATCGCCAGTGCCCGTTCGATGTTATCACTGGCGGGCAGCGCGTAATTCAGACGCAGGCAGTTACGATATTTGCCCGAGGCGGAAAACAGCGAGCCGACGGCAATCTGAATACCCGACTGGCGCAGCGTGTTATTAAGCTGCACCGCATCAAAGGCTTCTGGCAGTTCAATCCACATCAGAAAACCGCCCTGAGGCCGCGTAACGCAGATCCCACAAGGAAAATAGTGCCTGACCCAGCAAATAAAGGTTTCGTAGTTGTGCTGATAAACCTGACGCATCCGCCGTAAATGGGTCTGGTAGTGCCCCTGACGAATAAACTCTGCTACCGCATGCTGCGGCTGGGTCGCGGTGGAGCCGGTGCCGATATATTTCATATGCAGTACCCGATCGCGGTAGCGTCCCGGCGCAACCCAACCGACGCGTAAACCCGGTGCCAGCGTTTTGGAAAATGAACTGCACAGCAACACGCGCCCATCTTCATCCAAAGATTTAATGGATGACGGTCGCGGGTACTCCCAGGCCAGTTCACCATACACATCGTCTTCAATAATCGCGGCGTCAAAACGTTGCGCTAAGGCCAGCAAGGCGCGCTTGCGCTTCTCGGGCATAATAAAGCCAAGCGGGTTATTACAGTTTGGCACCACTACGACAGCTTTAATTGGCCACTGATCAAACGCCAGCTCCAGCGCCTCAAGACTGATGCCCGTCACCGAATCCGTGGGGATCTCAATGGCGCGAATGCCAAAACCACGCAGCGTCTGCATAATGCCGTGAAAGGATGGAGATTCCACGGCGATGATATCGCCCGGCTGGCAGACAGCACGAACGGACACGGACAGTGCTTCATGGCAGCCGGTTGTTATTACAATGTCTTCAAGGGTAAGCTGGCAACCGCTGTCAATCATCAGTCGGGCGATCTGCTCCCGTAGGCAGGCTACACCATACAGATTATCGTAATTCAGCAGGTGACTTTCCTGCTTCTGAGCCTGTCGGCTAAAGGCTTTCCAGAGGGGTTTCAGGGTGGATTGTGTTAAATCCGGCATGCCGCTGCCCAACTGCAATATATCGTCTTCCAGCCGGCTGTTTAGGAGTTCAAATACCGCATCCCACTGGGTTATTTCTACGGGTCGTTGCACCGGTCGGGTCAGTGCCGGGATGGGCGGCATCGCCTTATGGGGCGCAACAAAGTAGCCTGAACGCGACTGTGGAACGATTAACTGTTTCTGCTCCAGCAAATAATACGCCTGCTGCACCGTGCTGATACTGACGCCGTGCTCAGCACTCAGACTCCGCACTGAAGGTAAACGTTCGCCGCTCCGATACAGCCCCTGCTCAATGCGCTTTTCCAGCAGCATGGCCAAATGTTGATATCGCGTCATTGTATGCCCTGTGAAAATTGACCGCCCCGTAAAGCAGTACAGATAGGGATTATTTCTACCATTCAGTTCGCCTGCAGCGCAATCTGTATGTTAAATATTTGCTTATCGTGCATCTGTATTGAAAATACGCTCTGCGTGAAAATGTTTCTCAGATAAACAACTGAGGGCAGGATCATGGGATATGAAGAAAACCGCGCGGCCAGGCCATTTACGATAAGACCGTTTCGTTTCTTACGCCTCGTCTGGGGCAGCATCAGACGCTGGCAATGTCAGCGTGAAACCCGGGCTATTTTATCCCGGCTCAGTGACTGTCAATTAAAAGACATTGGGCTAGACCGAAACGATATCCGCTGATGATATTTAAGATAAAAAAAACCCTGCCTGAGCAGGGTTTTTTATCGGGGGTTTGACGATTACTCGTCGTTTTTACCGCCCAGACCAGCGTTCAGCAATTCAGCCAGGCTTGCAGAGGCTTCATCCGCAGTAACCTGCGGTGCTACCGGTACTTCGCCTGCCGCTTTGCGGCGCATACGATCCTGATGGTAAGCATAACCCGTACCGGCTGGGATCAGACGTCCCACGATAACGTTCTCTTTCAGACCGCGCAGTTCGTCGCGCTTGCCTGCCACTGCCGCTTCGGTCAGGACACGCGTGGTTTCCTGGAACGATGCAGCAGAGATGAACGATTCGGTTGCCAGTGACGCTTTGGTAATACCCAGCAGATCACGCATGAAGGTTGCGCCAACTTTTCCGTTCGCTTCAAGTTCACGGTTAGAGATCTTGATACGAGAGAATTCAGCCTGCTCACCTTCCAGGAACTCGGTACTGCCCGCGCTCATGATGGTCGCTTTACGCAGCATCTGACGAACGATAACTTCGATGTGCTTATCGTTAATCTTAACGCCTTGCAGACGGTAAACTTCCTGCACTTCGTTAGTGATGTAACGGGTAACCGCATGCACGCCACGCAAGCGCAGGATGTCATGTGGTGACTCTGGGCCATCGGAAACTACGTCACCGCGCTCAACACGTTCACCTTCGAACACGTTCAGCTGACGCCATTTCGGAATCATCTCTTCGTACGGATCGCTACCATCCAGCGGAGTAATGACCAGACGACGCTTGCCTTTCGTCTCTTTACCGAAGGAGATGATGCCGCTGATCTCCGCCAGAATAGCTGGCTCTTTCGGACGACGCGCTTCGAACAGGTCAGCAACGCGTGGCAGACCACCGGTAATATCCTTGGTACCGCCAGATTCCTGCGGAACACGCGCCAGGGTATCACCCGAGCTAATCTTCACGCCATCTTCTAACTGTACAATCGCTTTACCTGGCAGGAAGTACTGAGCTGGCATATCGGTACCAGGGATCAGGACATCGTTGCCGTTAGCATCAACGATTTTCAGGGCTGGACGCAGGTCTTTACCACCCGCGGTACGCTCGGCAGAATCCAGCACCACCAGCGATGACAGACCGGTAAGGTCGTCAGTCTGACGGGTAATGGTCTGACCGTCGATCATATCCGTGAAGCGAATGAAACCGCCCACTTCAGTGATAACCGGCATGGTATGCGGGTCCCAGTTTGCAACGGTTTCGCCCGCTGCAACCTGCTCACCATCACCTTTCGCCATGGCAGCACCGTAAGGAACTTTATAGCTCTCTTTCGTACGGCCAAATTCGTCGATCATTTTCAGTTCAACGTTACGCGAGGTGATAACCAGCTTACCTGCCGAGTTGGTTACCGACTTGGCATTGGTCAGCTTGATCGTACCTTTGTTCTTCACCTGAATGCTGGATTCAGCAGCCGCACGTGATGCCGCACCACCGATGTGGAACGTACGCATCGTCAGCTGTGTACCCGGCTCACCGATAGACTGTGCCGCGATAACACCGATTGCTTCACCTTTGTTGATGATGTGACCACGTGCCAGGTCGCGACCATAGCAATGAGCACACACACCAAAATCGGTTTCACAACCTACAACCGAACGTACCTTCACGCTGTCTACTGAGTTCAGTTCCAACACGTCACACCAGTGCTCATCAAGCAGCGTGTTACGTGGAACCAGAATGTCAGCAGTACCCGGCTTCAGGACGTCTTCTGCTGTCACACGACCCAGAACACGCTCACGCAGTGGCTCTTTCACGTCGCCACCTTCGATGACTGGCGTCATCATGATGCCTTCGTGCGTACCACAGTCGTCTTCGGTGACAACCAGATCCTGCGCAACGTCAACCAGACGACGCGTCAGATAACCGGAGTTAGCCGTTTTGAGTGCGGTATCCGCCAGACCTTTACGTGCACCGTGCGTCGAGATGAAGTACTGGAGTACGTTCAGACCTTCGCGGAAGTTCGCGGTAATTGGCGTCTCGATGATTGAGCCATCTGGCTTAGCCATCAGACCACGCATACCGGCCAGCTGACGAATCTGTGCAGCAGAACCACGCGCACCGGAGTCGGCCATCATAAAGATACTGTTGAAGGAAACCTGACGCTCTTCCACGCCATCGCGGTTGATCACGAGTTCGGTAGAGAGGTTTTCCATCATCGCTTTAGCAACGCGTTCGTTGGCCGCAGCCCAGATATCGATCACTTTGTTATAGCGTTCACCCGCGGTCACCAGACCAGACTGGAACTGTTCCTGGATTTCAGCCACTTCTGCTTCCGCTTCGGTGATGATTTCCACTTTCTTCTCTGGGATAACCATGTCGTCGATACCCACAGACGCACCTGAACGTGCCGCATAGGCAAAGCCGGTGTACATGGTCTGGTCAGCAAAGATAACCGTTGGTTTCAGTCCCAGGATGCGGTAACAGGTGTTCAGCATCTTGGAGATCGCTTTCTTGCCCAGCGCCTGGTTGACGATGGAGAAAGGCAGACCTTTTGGCACGATCATCCACAGGATGGCGCGACCAATAGTTGTGTCGATGATGCTGGTTTTAGAAACCCACTCATCCTGCTCGTTTTTCTCGTGCTCAGTGATACGCACTTTAACGCGAGCGTGCAGCGAAGCGAGGCCAGCGCGGTAAACGCGTTCAGCTTCTTTCGGACCGGTCAGCACCATGCCTTCGCCTTTGGCGTTAACACAGTCGCGGGTCATGTAATACAGACCCAGTACAACGTCCTGTGAAGGAACGATGATTGGCTCGCCGTTCGCAGGTGACAGGATGTTGTTGGTAGACATCATCAGCGCACGCGCTTCCAGCTGGGCTTCCAGCGTCAGCGGTACGTGAACAGCCATCTGGTCACCATCGAAGTCGGCGTTATAAGCCGCACAAACCAGCGGGTGCAGCTGGATAGCTTTACCTTCGATCAGGACGGGCTCAAATGCCTGGATACCCAAACGGTGCAGGGTTGGTGCACGGTTCAGCAGTACCGGGTGTTCGCGGATCACTTCGTCCAGGATATCCCAAACGACAGCTTCTTCACGCTCAACCATCTTCTTAGCGGCTTTGATGGTGGTGGCCAGGCCACGCAGTTCCAACTTGCCGTAGATGAACGGTTTGAACAGCTCCAGTGCCATTTTCTTCGGCAGACCGCACTGATGCAGACGCAGGTAAGGACCTACGGTGATAACAGAACGACCAGAGTAGTCAACACGCTTACCGAGCAGGTTCTGACGGAAACGACCCTGCTTACCTTTGATCATGTCAGCCAAAGATTTCAGAGGACGCTTGTTAGAACCCGTGATCGCACGACCGCGACGACCGTTATCCAGCAGGGCATCTACCGCTTCCTGCAGCATACGTTTTTCGTTGCGCACGATGATATCTGGCGCGGCCAGATCCAGCAGGCGTTTCAGACGGTTGTTACGGTTGATCACGCGGCGATACAGATCGTTCAGATCTGATGTCGCAAAGCGGCCGCCGTCCAGCGGTACCAGCGGACGCAGATCCGGTGGCAGGACTGGCAGCACGGTCAGGATCATCCACTCTGGCTTGTTACCAGACTGAACGAACGCTTCCAGCAGCTTAATACGCTTGGTCAGCTTTTTGCGTTTGGTCTCGGAGTTCGTTTCGTTCAGCTCTTCGCGCAGCTGTTCGCACTCTTGCTCCAGATCCATATTTTTCAGCAGTGCCTGAATCGCTTCTGCACCCATCTTCGCGTCAAATTCGTCACCGAATTCTTCCAGCGCATCCAGGTACTGCTCTTCAGTCAGAATCTGACGCTTCTCAAGGTTGGTCATGCCACCTTCGATAACGACATAAGATTCAAAATACAGCACGCGTTCGATGTCACGCAGTGGCATATCCAGCAGCAGGCCGATACGCGAAGGCAGTGACTTCAGGAACCAGATGTGTGCGGTAGGTGAAGCCAGCTCAATGTGGCCCATGCGCTCACGACGCACTTTAGTCTGGGTCACTTCAACGCCGCACTTCTCGCAGATCACACCACGGTGTTTCAGACGCTTGTACTTACCGCACAGGCATTCGTAATCTTTTACCGGCCCAAAGATACGGGCACAGAACAGACCATCGCGCTCTGGCTTGAAGGTACGATAGTTAATGGTTTCCGGCTTTTTCACTTCACCGAAAGACCAGGAACGGATCATGTCTGGCGATGCCAGCGCAATTTTGATCGCATCAAACTCTTCGGTTTTAGTTTGCGCTTTCAGAAACTTAAGTAAGTCTTTCACGGATTTGCTCCCGTCGGAGTGAGACTCAGGGGCGTCCAACCGAAATTGAACGCCCCATAACCAGTACAAATGCGAGCGCGTTAACCCTGCGCTTCCAGGCCAGGCCTGTTACTGAGGGTTACTCGTCTTCCAGCTCGATGTTGATACCCAGCGAACGAATCTCTTTCAACAGTACGTTGAACGATTCAGGCATGCCAGGTTCCATCTGATGGTTGCCATCCACGATGTTCTTATACATCTTGGTACGGCCATTAACGTCATCAGACTTAACGGTAAGCATTTCCTGGAGGGTATACGCAGCACCATAAGCTTCCAGCGCCCATACTTCCATCTCACCGAAGCGCTGACCACCGAACTGTGCCTTACCACCCAGCGGCTGCTGAGTAACGAGGCTATAGGAACCGGTAGAACGTGCGTGCATCTTGTCATCAACCAGGTGGTTGAGTTTCAGCATGTACATATAACCCACGGTTACCTGACGTTCGAACTGCTCGCCCGTACGGCCATCAAACAGAGTAATCTGACCGGAAGAAGGCAGACCGCCAAGCTCTAACAGCTCTTTGATTTCGCTCTCTTTCGCACCATCAAACACCGGCGTGGCAATTGGCATACCTTTTTTCAGGTTCTCAGCCAGGCGCAGGACTTCGTCATCAGTAAAGGTATTCAGGTCAACTTTCTGACGCACATCAGTGCCCAGATCGTAAGCACGCTGGATGAATTCGCGCAGTTTGGCGACTTCTTCCTGCTTCTTCAGCATCGCGTTGATTTTCTCGCCGATACCTTTCGCTGCCATCCCCAGGTGAGTCTCAAGGATCTGACCGATGTTCATACGCGATGGTACGCCCAGCGGGTTCAGTACGATATCGACCGGCGTACCGTTCTCATCGTAAGGCATGTCTTCGATTGGGTTGATCTTAGAGATAACACCTTTGTTACCGTGACGACCCGCCATTTTATCACCAGGCTGGATCTGACGTTTAACGGCCAGATAAACCTTAACGATTTTCAGCACGCCAGGTGCCAGATCATCGCCTTGTGTGATTTTACGACGCTTGCCTTCGAGTTTTTTCTCAAACTCATGCTTCAGTTCGTCGTACTGCTCGGCCAGCTGTTCCAGCTGGTTTTGCTTGGCTTCGTCAGTCAGACCCAGTTCCAGCCAACGCTCACGCGGCAGCTTGTCCAGTTTGTCTGCTTCAACGCCACCCGAAATCAGAACAGACTGGATACGGCTAAACAGGCCCGCTTCCAGGATCTGCAGCTCTTCAGACAGGTCTTTCTTAGCCTGCTTCAGCTGCATCTCTTCGATTTCCAGCGCACGTTTGTCTTTTTCCACGCCATCGCGGGTGAAGACCTGAACGTCGATAACCGTACCGGAAACACCGTTAGGTACACGCAGAGAAGAATCTTTAACGTCAGACGCTTTTTCACCGAAGATCGCACGCAACAGTTTTTCTTCTGGTGTCAGCTGGGTTTCGCCTTTCGGCGTCACTTTGCCCACCAGAATGTCACCGCCGGTCACTTCAGCACCGATGTAAACAATACCGGACTCATCCAGTTTAGAGAGTGCAGCTTCGCCCACGTTCGGGATATCAGCGGTAATCTCTTCTGGCCCCAGCTTGGTGTCACGAGACACACATGCCAGTTCCTGAATGTGGATGGTAGTGAAGCGATCTTCCTGAACCACGCGTTCGGAGACTAAGATGGAGTCTTCGAAGTTGTAACCATTCCACGGCATGAACGCGACGCGCATGTTCTGACCGAGCGCCAGCTCACCGAGATCGGTGGATGGGCCGTCAGCCAGCACATCACCACGTTCAACTGGCTCACCCAGAGACACACATGGCATCTGGTTGATACAGGTGTTCTGGTTAGAACGGGTGTATTTGGTCAGGTTGTAGATGTCGATACCCGCTTCGCCCGGATACATTTCGTCTTCGTTTACTTTGATAACGATACGAGATGCATCAACGTACTGAACGGTACCGCCACGTTTCGCAACCGCGGTAACACCTGAGTCAACGGCTACAGCACGCTCCATACCGGTACCTACCAGCGGCTTATCAGCACGCAGAGTAGGAACGGCCTGACGTTGCATGTTCGCACCCATCAGGGCGCGGTTGGCGTCATCGTGTTCCAGGAACGGGATCAGTGACGCACCGACAGAAACCACCTGCTGGGTGGAAACGTCCATGTAGTCAACCTGATCGCGGCTGAACAGACTTGATTCGCCTTTGCTACGGCAGGTGACCAGGTCATCAACGAACGCACCTTCTTCTGACAGATTGGTGTTCGCCTGAGCGATAACGTAGTTACCTTCTTCGATTGCAGAAAGGTAATGAATTTCATCGGAAACCACACCGTCAATAACGCGACGATAAGGCGTTTCCAGGAAACCGTACTCGTTCGTCTGCGCGTACACAGACAAGGAGTTGATCAGACCGATGTTCGGACCTTCAGGGGTTTCGATTGGGCAGACACGACCGTAGTGCGTTGGGTGTACGTCACGCACTTCGAAGCCGGCACGCTCACGGGTTAAACCACCCGGGCCGAGAGCAGAGATACGACGCTTGTGCGTAATCTCTGACAACGGGTTGTTCTGATCCATAAACTGAGACAGCTGGCTGGAACCAAAGAACTCTTTCACCGCCGCCGAAATTGGCTTGGCGTTGATCATGTCCTGTGGCATCAGCGTATCGAGATCGCCCAGAGAAAGACGCTCTTTCACTGCACGCTCAACACGTACCAGACCGACACGGAACTGGTTCTCAGCCATTTCACCGACTGAACGAATACGACGGTTACCGAGGTGGTCGATATCGTCCACTTCGCCTTTACCGTTACGGATGTCGATCAGTTTTTTCATCACTTCAATGATGTCTTCTTTGCTCAGGATACCTGAACCTTCGATTTCATCACGCAGCAACGAACGGTTAAACTTCATGCGGCCGACTGCAGAAAGATCGTAACGATCTTCAGAGAAGAACAGGTTCTCAAACAGGTTCTCTGCAGCTTCACGCGTTGGCGGCTCACCAGGACGCATCATGCGGTAGATCTCAACCAGCGCGCTCAGGCGGTCATTGGTTGGGTCAACGCGCAGCGTCTCGGAGATGTAAGGGCCGTGATCCAGATCGTTGGTGAACAGCGTTTCAATGCGCTTGTGACCAGACTGGCTCAGCTTCGCCAGCAGATCCAGCGACAGTTCCATATTCGCCGCGACGATCAGCTCACCGGTGTTCTCATCGATGTAGTCTTTAGCAACCACTTTGCCCGCGATGTATTCAACAGGCACTTCGATGTGTTGGATAGCGTCTTTTTCCAGCTGACGAATATGACGCGCAGTGATGCGACGCCCTTTCTCAACGTAGACCGTGCCATTCGATTCAATATCGAAAGTCGCGGTTTCACCGCGCAGGCGCTCTGGCACCAGTTCCATCTGCAGCTTGTTGTCACGGATTTCGTACACCACTTTCTCGAAGAAGACGTCGAGGATTTGAGCAGTGGTGTAATGCAGTGCGCGCAGAATGATACTGGCCGGCAGCTTACGACGACGGTCAATACGGACGAAGAGGTTGTCTTTCGGGTCAAACTCGAAGTCGAGCCATGAACCACGGTAAGGGATGATACGTGCGTTATACAGCACTTTACCCGATGAGTGGGTTTTACCCTTATCGCTGTCAAAGAACACGCCAGGACTACGATGCAGCTGAGAAACGATAACACGTTCAGTACCGTTGATAACAAAGGTACCGTTGTCAGTCATGAGCGGAATTTCACCCATGTAGACTTCTTGTTCTTTAATGTCTTTTACAGTGCCTTCTGGCGCTTCGCGCTCATAGATCACCAGACGCAGTTTCACGCGCAGCGGTGCCGAGTAGGTCACGCCACGGATCTGACACTCTTTCACGTCAAAGACAGGTTCACCTAAGCGATAGCTGACATACTGCAACTCAGAATTGCCGCTGTAGCTCGCGATAGGGAATACAGAGCGGAATGCAGCTTCCAGTCCGTACTGACCTTCTGGATCTTGCTCGATAAACTTCTGAAACGAATCAAGCTGGATGGAAAGGAGATAAGGTATGTCCAAAACTTGTGGACGTTTACCAAAATCCTTACGAATACGTTTTTTCTCGGTATAGGAGTAAACCATAGGGTTCCTCAGCTAGCTGACAAGTCGACCCACGCTGTCCGTCCTGACAGGACAGTTCATGCAACACGATTTTGTTTGATTCACCTACTGCTTTGCAGTGTGTGCAATACCTCTTTCTATCACGCTTAAATCATTTCATTGCTTCAGCGTGGGCAGGGAACCCGCACGGGAAAGCAGTATATTAAGTCGTCGATAGAGAAAGATATTGAAGAGCAACAATGGACAAACAGTGTGAAACCCCATTGAGGCCCTGGAGCGCAAAAAGGCTGGTGACCAAAAAGCCACCAGCCATCAGTCTGAAACTACTCAGACTGCAACCCGAGGGTTGTCTTACTTAACTTCAACTTCAGCGCCAGCTTCTTTCAGAGCAGCTTCAAGTGCAGCTGCGTCATCTTTGCTGATGCCTTCTTTGATCACGCCAGTTGCTTCAACCAGATCTTTGGCTTCTTTCAGGCCCAGACCAGTTGCGGTACGTACGGCTTTGATAACTGCAACTTTGTTCGCGCCAACAGCTTTCAGAACGACGTCGAATTCAGTTTTCTCTTCAACAGCTTCAGCTGGGCCAGCAGCAACAGCTACAGCAGCAGCAGCAGAAACGCCGAATTTTTCTTCCATAGCAGAAACCAGCTCAACTACTTCCATTACGGACATAGCGGCAACGGCTTCCAGAATTTGGTCTTTAGTAATAGACATAACAATTGTTCCTAAGAATCAGAAAAAGTTTATACGTTAGCAAGTACGAAGAAAAGAGAGGCCTTAAGCCGCTTCTTTTGCATCGCGAACAGCAGCCAGAGTGCGAACCAGTTTGCCGGCAGCGGCTTCTTTCATGGTCGACATCAGACGTGCCAGTGCTTCTTCGTAGGTCGGCAGAGTTGCCAGACGGTCAATATTGGCCGCCGTGATCAGCTCACCTTCAAAGGCTGCAGCTTTGACCTCGAATTTTGCATTCGCTTTCGCGAAATCTTTGAACAGACGAGCAGCAGCGCCCGGGTGTTCCATAGAATATGCAATCAGGGTCGGACCAACAAACGTGTCTTTCAGGCACTCGAACTGAGTACCTTCAACGACGCGGCGCAGCAGGGTGTTACGAACAACACGCATGTAAACGCCAGCTTCACGACCTGCTTTACGCAGTTCGGTCATTTTATCAACGGTAACGCCACGAGAATCCGCAACAACCGCTGAAAGCGCACCTTTGGCTACTTCGCTGACTTCAGCAACAATCGCTTGTTTGTCTTGAAGATTTAATGCCATTAGCTTTAGCTCCTGGATTTGACCGGGGAAGGATTTCCCCGGAACTCACTTCACTTACTCGCCCGGAGGAAAATAAGCGCTATTACACGGTGAGCAGAATCCAGTTAAGAAAAATATCTTTTGGTTCTGTCACCGTCTACGCAGGGTATTAAGCATTACATCCGAGGATGTGCCGCTCCTGCGGTCTTGGACGGAGGCCAGGATAAGGCCTGGCTCCAACCTAAAATTTGGGTCGCGTGCCGCCACTCAAATTGCTATTGCGCCGACTGTCTTTATCCGCTTCCGTTGCACAGTTGACCATGCTCCGGGTAGCCGACTCAGCCACCGTCTTACCGCAATCTGAATCACGCACTTCGACGTCTGCACGAATGCAGAACAACGGGCGTAAGATTCTAGGTGAATTTTTCGCCCGTTTCAAGTAGCAATTAGTTTGCTACGGCAGTCAGACCAGCCTGGTCAACGGAAACGCCCGCGCCCATGGTGGTAGAGATGCTAACTTTCTTGATGTACACGCCTTTCGCCTGAGCAGGTTTGGCTTTTTTCAGCGCAACCAGCAGAGATTCCAGGTTTTCTTTCAATTTGTCAGCATCGAAGTCCACTTTACCGATGGTAGTGTGGATGATGCCGTTTTTGTCGTTACGATAACGAACCTGACCTGCTTTAGCGTTCTTAACCGCTTCAGCAACGTTAGGCGTTACAGTACCCACTTTCGGGTTTGGCATCAGGCCACGTGGACCCAGAATCTGGCCTAACTGGCCAACAACGCGCATTGCATCTGGAGATGCAATCACAACGTCAAAATTCATTTCGCCTTTCTTGATCTGATCGGCCAGGTCTTCCATACCTACCAGCTCAGCGCCAGCTGCTTTAGCAGCTTCAGCGTTTGCGCCTTGGGTGAAGACAGCTACACGTACTGAACGACCAGTACCGTGTGGCAGAACAGTCGCGCCGCGCACGTTCTGATCAGATTTACGTGCATCGATGCCGAGGTTAACGGCAACGTCAACGCTTTCTACGAACTTAGCGGTAGCCAGTTCTTTCAGTAAAGCGATTGCTTCAGCAATATCGTACTGCTTGGTCGCGTCAACTTTGTCGCGAATTACGCTCATGCGCTTGGTCAGCTTTGCCATTTCTTAGTCCTCTACAACCAGGCCCATGGAACGAGCAGTACCTTCGATTGAGCGAGTCATCGCTTCAACGTCGGAACCCGTCATGTCCGCAGCTTTAGTTTCTGCGATTTCACGTACCTGAGCACGAGTCACTTTACCGACTTTATCTTTATTCGGCTTACCAGAACCTGACTTGATGCCTGCTGCTTTTTTCAGCAGAACGGCAGCCGGAGGCGTTTTGGTAATAAAGGTAAAAGAACGGTCGCTGTATACGGTGATAACAACAGGTGTTGGCAGACCTTTTTCCAGAGATTCGGTCTTCGCGTTAAACGCTTTACAGAATTCCATGATGTTAACACCCTGCTGACCCAGAGCTGGACCAACCGGTGGACTTGGGTTCGCCATACCAGCTGCAACCTGCAGCTTGACGTAGGCTTGTACTTTCTTAGCCATGATAATTCCTCAATTGGGTTATAGCGCCTGTAGAAGGCTCCCCGTGGTAACGATTTATACGCTGTTGCCAGCGCATAAAAACAAAAGGCGCGAAATTATAGTTAAATTTCGCGCCTGCTGCAACAGCCAAATTGTAAGTCGGGAAAGGTTAGCCTTTCTCTACCTGACCGAAGTCGAGTTCTACTGGTGTTGCACGTCCGAAGATGGACACAGAAACGGTCAAACGACTCTTCTCATAATCCACATCTTCTACCACACCGTTAAAGTCGGCAAATGGACCATCGTTGACACGTACCATTTCGCCTGGCTCGAACAGTGTTTTTGGACGCGGCTTATCACCCACCTGCTGCAGGCGGTTCATAATCGCATCAACTTCTTTATCGCTAATAGGCGCCGGGCGATCGGATGTACCGCCAATAAAGCCCATAACGCGCGGAACGCTGCGTACCAGGTGCCAGCTGGCGTCATTCATTACCATCTGTACCAATACGTAGCCGGGGAAGAATTTGCGCTCGCTTTTACGGCGTTGACCACCACGGATCTCAACAACTTCTTCTGTAGGAACCATGACGTCGCCAAACAGCTCTTCCATGTTGTGCAATTTGATGTGCTCACGCAGCGACTGTGCTACGCGGCCTTCAAAACCGGAAAACGCCTGCACGACGTACCAGCGTTTCTTTGGAGCTTCAGACATCTCAGAACCTCAGGCCAGTGATAAACGATACCAGACGGACCAGAATACCATCCAGCCCCCACAAAATCAGTGACATCACGGCAGTAACCGCGGCAACGATTAACGTGGTATGCAGTGTTTCCTGGCGGGTTGGCCAGATAACTTTACGCATTTCGGTTCTTGCTTCACGTGCAAAGGCCACGGTTGCTTTGCCTTTCGTCGTCAAAAGCGCAATGCCGCCTGCTGCCGCAATCAGTACTACTACAGCCAACGCGCGCAAAGGCAGCGTCACATCGCGATAGAGGTAGTTACCTACGATCGCCGCAAGCAGTAATAAGACTACCACTACCCACTTCAGCGCTTCGAGGCCGCGCCCGCTCCCTTGAGCTTCGGTATTCGCACTCATAAACCAACCTGCCACAATAATTCAGAAACTATTCTGCCCCGCATTGCGAGGCATCCAAACCGAATGAGCTTTTGGGGCGTAACTCGGTATCCAGCGCCACATAACAGAGCCTGTCTCAGCAATGATTATGGTTCACAATCACTGATGAGTCAGGTTCTATGTAACAGCGTACAAAAAGGGCATCAAATGATGCCCTTTCCACGTGCATTGCGTCAAATATTATCGGTAATTAAGCGATAACTTTGGCAACAACGCCCGCGCCAACGGTACGGCCACCTTCGCGGATTGCGAAGCGCAGACCTTCGTCCATTGCGATTGGGTGAATCAGGGTAACAACCATTTTGATGTTGTCGCCCGGCATGACCATCTCAACGCCTTCTGGCAGCTCTACTGAACCGGTCACGTCTGTGGTACGGAAGTAGAACTGTGGACGGTAGCCCTTGAAGAACGGAGTATGGCGGCCACCTTCGTCTTTAGACAGAACGTAGACTTCTGACTCAAACTTGGTGTGTGGCTTGATTGAGCCCGGCTTAGCCAGTACCTGACCACGCTGGATGTCTTCACGCTTGATACCGCGCAGCAGAACACCACAGTTTTCGCCTGCCTGACCCTGGTCCAGCAGTTTGCGGAACATTTCAACGCCGGTACAGGTTGATTTCGCTGTATCTTTGATACCCACGATTTCAACTTCGTCGCCGACTTTAACGATGCCGCGCTCTACACGACCGGTCACAACGGTACCACGACCAGAGATTGAGAATACGTCTTCGATTGGCAGCAGGAATGGCATATCGATTGCACGTACCGGGTCCGGGATGTAGTTATCCAGGTGACCAGCCAGCTCAACGATTTTCTCTTCCCACTCTGGGTTGCCTTCCAGCGCTTTCAGAGCTGAACCGCGAACGATTGGAGTATCGTCGCCCGGGAAGTCGTACTGTGACAGCAGGTCACGGACTTCCATTTCAACCAGTTCCAGCAGCTCTTCGTCATCAACCATGTCACACTTGTTCAGGAACACGATGATGTAAGGAACGCCTACCTGACGACCCAGCAGGATGTGCTCACGGGTCTGCGGCATTGGGCCGTCAGTCGCAGCAACAACCAGGATCGCGCCGTCCATCTGCGCAGCACCGGTGATCATGTTTTTCACATAGTCGGCGTGGCCTGGGCAGTCAACGTGCGCATAGTGGCGAGACGGGGTTTCATACTCAACGTGTGCAGTGTTGATGGTGATACCACGTGCTTTTTCTTCCGGGGTGCTGTCGATCTGGTCGAACGCACGCGCCTGACCACCGTTGGTTTTAGCCAGAACGGTGGTGATAGCTGCAGTCAGGGTGGTTTTACCGTGGTCAACGTGACCGATGGTTCCCACGTTTACGTGCAGTTTGTTACGTTGAAATTGCTCTTTAGCCATCGCTAGTCCCTCTAAGACACGGATATATCAAAGATATAGTCACATTAACCAGGCATTGCCTGACTGCAAGGAGTTACAGAGAAAAATCAGGAGGGAGATAAAGGAAGTGGTGCTGATACCCAGAGTCGAACTGGGGACCTCACCCTTACCAAGGGTGCGCTCTACCAACTGAGCCATATCAGCACATCTGGAGCGGGCAGCGGGAATCGAACCCGCATCATCAGCTTGGAAGGCTGAGGTAATAGCCATTATACGATGCCCGCATCCTGGAACTCGGCTACCTGTTCTTTCTGTAGCTTGTGAATAACAGGGGAAGTCCCCTATTATTCTTCGCCTGTCAGCGGAGCTGACTGGCTTTGACTGAGCTTACACCCAATCTGAATTCAGGGTGAGAAGAAGTGACTCACCTGCCAGACAAACAGGTTGTTTATCTGTTTCTCAACCCGGGGGTTGAGATGGTGGTGGGAGAAGGATTCGAACCTTCGAAGTCTGTGACGGCAGATTTACAGTCTGCTCCCTTTGGCCGCTCGGGAATCCCACCTACTTGATGGTGCCGGCTACCGGAATCGAACTGGTGACCTACTGATTACAAGTCAGTTGCTCTACCAACTGAGCTAAGCCGGCATCAAGTGACGCGCATTCTAGGAAGGTCGGCAGAAGGATGCAACAAAAAAATCACTGTTTTTGTTCTATCGCTTACTATTTGTGCAAAGCATCGCAATTTATCCCCGATCTGCAGAAATAACACCCAATTACTGGTCAAAATTTCTCTTCACTCTCGCCCTGGCCTTTTTGCGCCCTGCAGGGTATTGCCCCTTTATTTGTCCGGCTGCATCACGTTTTTTGGCTTACTCAGCAAAAAAGTGTATTAACTGCTCAGTTTTCAACCGACTAAACCGCGCTTCAATTTAAATCGTACGGTCACACAAGCCTCAGCACGAGCTGCACCCCTAAAAAACCTTACCGATCACTGCTTGTCATGATGATCCGCCTTAGATGGAGAGATGCAGACCGCTCCTTCGGGGAAGTGTGATGTGACAGAGGAAGGTGGGAGACAACCCGTAATCCTACAGTGACAGATAATAAGCCTGTGTGAACATGCTTAGCGCGACAGGAGATGCCAAGACACAAGTCGCGAGGATGTGCTTAACGTTATAGAGAAAGCTCCTGTGCATGTGCCTGACGCATCATGGCAGCTGACAGAGAGCCTGTGTGGACAAACTGGCGTGACAGGAGCCGCTGAGACAACAACCCAGCGGGGATAGGCTTAAACTGTAAGCCCATGATGTATGTGTCTGGTGTCGCTTTCATACAGCCTGATGAGGGTGCACAGCGCGACAGGGGAAGCAGAGACCACAGGCAGCGGGAATGCGCTTGACGCCAGAGTAAGACGTGGCAGCACATCGTTTATGTACCTGGTGCAGCTTTCTGACAGCCTGATGGGGCGTGTACAGCGCGACAGGGGAAGCAGAGACCATATACAGCGTCAATGCGCTTAACGCCAGAGAAAACGTGGCAGTCCATAGCGTACGTGCCCGGTGCAGCGTTCTGATAGCCTGTAAGGGCTTCACAGGCGACAGGGGAAGCGGGGACCACCTCCAGCGGGGAAGTCTTATCGCCAGAGAAGACGTGGCAGCACATGGTTTATGTGCCTGGTGCAGCTTTCAGACAGCATGCTGAGTACGACTACTGCACTGTGGTATCAACATAGGTGCTAATTATGTCAACAAGACCCGATGTCAATGTGCGGCATATCCTCAATATATGGCTATCCAGACGTAATGACGGTTACTGCCATTTTTACTTAAGAAGTGGCTGATGCCTCAACGAGGATAAAAAAGCATAACGATTAAAGATTTCAAGCCCCTACATTGAAGATTTATCAAAATCTGCGGTGAGCCTTGCGAAAGCAGTTTACTGTTTATTTTTTACTTCTTTTAAAAGCTATACTGGTGATACCCTCCAGCCCATTGTTCTCGTTAATAACCCTGTGACCGGCAATTCATTTCTCTACACTACCCGGATAGTGATCGGCAAAATGTACAGATCGGTTTGAATCTGCAGTCAAATGTATACTTATGGATAAAACGACATCACTCACCACGCCTTATTTACAGTTCACACGTGAACAGTGGGCGGCATTACGCGACTCGGTTCCCATGACGCTGTCAGAGGATGAGATCGCCCAATTGAAAGGGATCAATGAAGATCTTTCAATTGAAGAAGTGGCAGAAATCTATCTGCCACTCTCACGTTTACTTAATTTCTATATCAGTTCAAATGTCCGCCGCCAGGCCGTGCTGGAACAGTTTCTGGGAACGAATGGGCAAAAAATTCCCTATATCATCAGCATTGCAGGCAGCGTCGCGGTTGGCAAAAGTACTACCGCCCGTGTTTTACAGGCGCTTCTGAGCCGCTGGCCCGGACACCGTAAGGTTGAGCTCATTACGACAGATGGTTTTCTTCATCCCAACGCTGTGCTTAAAGAACGCGGCTTAATGAAGAAAAAAGGCTTTCCTCAATCCTATGATATGCATCGGCTGGTTAAATTTGTTTCTGACCTTAAGTCAGGGGCCAGCCAGGTCACGGCTCCCGTCTATTCCCATTTAATTTATGATGTGATTCCGGATGGTGACAAGGTGGTTAAGCAACCTGACATTCTGATTCTGGAAGGATTAAATGTGCTGCAGAGTGGCATGGATTATCCTCACGATCCGCATCATGTTTTTGTCTCTGATTTTGTGGATTTTTCAATCTACGTAGATGCGGAAGAAGATCTATTACAGCGCTGGTATGTGAATCGTTTTCTGAAATTTCGTCAGGGCGCTTTTACCGATCCCAACTCTTATTTTCACCACTATGCTCAGTTGCCTGAGGACGAGGCTGTGAACATTGCCGGCGCGTTGTGGAAAGAAATTAACTGGTTGAACCTTAAGGAAAATATTCTTCCTACACGTGAAAGGGCCAGTTTGATTATGACTAAAAGCGGGAACCATGCGGTAGAAAAGCTGCGTCTCAGAAAATAGTCAACGGTATATAAAGCCTGCTAAAAAGCAGGCTTTATATATTCCTCAAAGCGGTCGAAGCGATATTTCTCCCCCGACCCACGATTTAATTATCCCGTCTTGTTCAAGCCGCAAACCACCCTGGTTATCAATACCGCGAGCGATGCCGTGCACTTCTCGTTCGCCAATCAGTAATTTCACCGGGCGATTAATGAAGTTATCCAGTTCAGCCCAGCGCGCGACAAAGGGGACTAAGCCCTCCTGCTCAAATACGGGTAATGCTTCACGCAGGCGATTGATCAGTTTTGCCGCAAGCTCGTTACGATTAATGGTTACGCCAGCTTCCTGCAAATTAATCCAGCCCTGATTAATCTGGGCTGCTTCGGCATTTCTCATCGCCAGATTTATTCCGGCACCAATGACAATATGAGCGGCATCGCCGGTTTTACCGGTTAATTCGACTAAAATACCTGCTAACTTTCTGTCATTAAGGTAAATATCGTTGGGCCATTTCACCCGTACGTCTTGGGCACCCAGCGACTGCAGGGTCTCTGCCATAATGATACCAATCACCAGACTGAGCCCCATTGCAGCAGCCGGTCCCTGTTCCAGACGCCAGTACATAGACATATAGAGGTTGGCACCAAAAGGCGAAAACCAGTGCCGCCCACGTCGTCCTCGCCCTGCTTGCTGATATTCAGCAACACAGACCGATCCTGAGGGCAGTGAATTCATGCGTTCGAGTAAATACTGATTCGTTGAATCAATCACTGGTATGACTGCAATATCAGGCTGGGACAGCTGAGCAAGAATCTCTTGTTCATTCAGTAACTGAAGCGGTGCAGGGAAACTGTAGCCTTTACCCGTCACGGTATACACGTCAAGGCCCCAACTTTTCAGCGTTTGAATATGCTTATTAATCGCCGCACGGCTCATGCCAAGCGTTTCTCCTAGCTGCTCACCAGAGTGAAATTCGCCATCTGCCAGGATATCGATTAATTTCAATGGTACGCTGTGATCCTTCATGAGATTACCTCTACAGCGTTGCATTCACCTTGTGCCTTAATGAAACGGACTTCTGGCTCCAGCCAGACATTAAATTTTTCACCTACGTGTGCGCGCACGCTTTTTGCCAGAGCGACAATGTCATCAGGTGTGGCATTTCCAGCATTGATTAGCACTAAAGCCTGCTGCTGGTGAACTTCCGCACCGCCAATCCGGTAGCCTTTGAGCTGGCATTGATCGATAAGCCAGCCTGCTGCAAGTTTAATATCACCTGTAGGCTGAGGGTAATGTGGCATCGTTGGGTACTCATTCAGCAACGCAGCGGCCTGGGGGCCTGTTATCACCGGGTTTTTAAAAAAACTGCCCACGTTACCGGTTATTTTCGGATCCGGTAATTTACTCTGTCGCATATGGCAGACCGCATGGAAGACATCCCAGGCATTTGCCGTCGCAGGATTCAGCGTTTTTAAATCACCATAGGTGAGGACGGGCTGCCAGTGTTTTTTTAATGAGAAACCGACGGCAATAATCGTATAGCCTGACTGGTACTGGTGTTTGAAAATACTGTCACGGTAACCAAACTGGCACGCCTCCCGGCTCAGGCGTTGCGTGATGCCGGTATGCAAATTCAGCACGTCGACGTACTCACATACATCTTTTAACTCTACCCCATAAGCGCCAATATTCTGGATAGGTGCTGATCCCACCATTCCAGGAATGAGCGCAAGGTTTTCCAGGCCAGAAATCCCTTTCTCCAGCGTAGTTTTCACCAGTTGATGCCAGTTCTCACCCGCCCCAACATGCAGTTTCCAGCTCTCATTCTCATCGCGGATCTCAACCCCTTTGATACGGTTGATCACGACAATGCCCGCGAAGTCTTCAAGGAACAGCACGTTGCTGCCTTCCCCAAGGACCAAAAAAGGTTGCTGATTGTGCTGGCTCATTTGCCAGGCTGAAAGTATCGCTTCAGGCGTTTCGGCGACAATGCGTGTTTTTGCGCTGACATCAAGCCCCAGCGTATTGTCGGCTTTTAATGAGGTGTTCGAACTGGACATGAGACGGCCTTAACTGGTTAATCTGGCCGTAGTTTACCGCATCACAACGATAATGCGGGGGAAATTGCGTGCGGTGAATGGCTTTCTGGGATGCTGTTGCTCTTGAATAATCTCAATAGCAGCGGGAACAGAGCGAATTGAGCAGGTACAAGCAGGGTAATACAGGATGATTTTGCGGTTGTGTTACATATGAGGATAAGAATGGCTATGTGCAGAAGGCAATAAAGCAGGAGGAGCGATCTTGAAGACCCGCTTTTCACCGGTTACGCACGTAAAAAAGCCCTGAACTTTCGTTCAGGGCTTCTTCACTTGTTTGATGCCTGGCAGTTCCCTACTCTCGCATGGGGAGACCCCACACTACCATCGGCGCTACGGCGTTTCACTTCTGAGTTCGGCATGGGGTCAGGTGGGACCACCGCGCTACAGCCGCCAGGCAAATTCTTTGTGCTCTGTCCTGTGTCTTTTACGCTGCTGCTGCGTTGGCTGTGCGCGCGCTGCTCAGTCACATACTTCAGTATGCTCCTTCACATCGTCTTACACGCCGCCTTGCTTCAGCGCAAAATCCTTCGGACTCTCGTCCGCAGAACAGAACTAAATGCTTTTCCGGTAAACAATGCTGAAAATTTAATTCGTCTCTCAACCAAAACGCCTCTGGCGTTGTAAGGTTAAGCCTCACGGGTCATTAGTACCGGTAAGCTCAACGCATCGCTGCGCTTACACACCCGGCCTATCAACGTCGTCGTCTTCAACGTCCCTTCAGGACCCTTAAAGGGTCAGGGAGAACTCATCTCGGGGCAAGTTTCGTGCTTAGATGCTTTCAGCACTTATCTTTTCCGCACTTAGCTACCGGGCAGTGCCACTGGCGTGACAACCCGGACACCAGCGGTGCGTTCACTCCGGTCCTCTCGTACTAGGAGCAACCCCCCTCAATTCTCCAGCGCCCACGGCAGATAGGGACCGAACTGTCTCACGACGTTCTAAACCCAGCTCGCGTACCACTTTAAACGGCGAACAGCCGTACCCTTGGGACCTACTTCAGCCCCAGGATGTGATGAGCCGACATCGAGGTGCCAAACACCGCCGTCGATATGAACTCTTGGGCGGTATCAGCCTGTTATCCCCGGAGTACCTTTTATCCGTTGAGCGATGGCCCTTCCATTCAGAACCACCGGATCACTATGACCTGCTTTCGCACCTGCTCGAGCCGTCACTCTCGCAGTCAAGCTGGCTTATGCCATTGCACTAACCTCCTGATGTCCGACCAGGATTAGCCAACCTTCGTGCTCCTCCGTTACTCTTTAGGAGGAGACCGCCCCAGTCAAACTACCCACCAGACACTGTCCGCAGCCCGGATTACGGGCCTACGTTAGAACACCAAACATTAAAGGGTGGTATTTCAAGGATGGCTCCACGCAGACTGGCGTCCACGCTTCAAAGCCTCCCACCTATCCTACACATCAAGGCTCAGTGTTCAGTGTCAAGCTGTAGTAAAGGTTCACGGGGTCTTTCCGTCTTGCCGCGGGTACACTGCATCTTCACAGCGATTTCAATTTCACTGAGTCTCGGGTGGAGACAGCCTGGCCATCATTACGCCATTCGTGCAGGTCGGAACTTACCCGACAAGGAATTTCGCTACCTTAGGACCGTTATAGTTACGGCCGCCGTTTACCGGGGCTTCGATCAAGAGCTTCAGCTTGCGCTTAACCCCATCAATTAACCTTCCGGCACCGGGCAGGCGTCACACCGTATACGTCCACTTTCGTGTTTGCACAGTGCTGTGTTTTTAATAAACAGTTGCAGCCAGCTGGTATCTTCGACTGCCTTCGGCTCCGTCAGCAAGTGACTTCACCTGGTGGCAGCGTGCCTTCTCCCGAAGTTACGGCACCATTTTGCCTAGTTCCTTCACCCGAGTTCTCTCAAGCGCCTTGGTATTCTCTACCTGACCACCTGTGTCGGTTTGGGGTACGATTTTGTGTTACCTGATGCTTAGAGACTTTTCCTGGAAGCAGGGCATTTATCACTTCAGCACCGTAGTGCCTCGTCGTCACGCCTCAGTGTAAAGTGAACCGGATTTGCCTGGAACACACACCTACACGCTTAAACCGGGACAACCGTCGCCCGGCTGATATAGCCTTCTCCGTCCCCCCTTCGCAGTAACACCAAGTACAGGAATATTAACCTGTTTCCCATCGACTACGCCTTTCGGCCTCGCCTTAGGGGTCGACTCACCCTGCTCCGATTAACGTTGAACAGGAACCCTTGGTCTTCCGGCGACAAGGTTTTTCACCTTGTTTATCGTTACTTATGTCAGCATTCGCACTTCTGATACCTCCAGCATGCCTCACAGCACACCTTCAACGGCTTACAGAACGCTCCCCTACCCAACAACACATAGTGTCGCTGCCGCAGCTTCGGTGCATGGTTTAGCCCCGTTACATCTTCCGCGCAGGCCGACTCGACCAGTGAGCTATTACGCTTTCTTTAAATGATGGCTGCTTCTAAGCCAACATCCTGGCTGTCTGTGCCTTCCCACATCGTTTCCCACTTAACCATGACTTTGGGACCTTAGCTGGCGGTCTGGGTTGTTTCCCTCTTCACGACGGACGTTAGCACCCGCCGTGTGTCTCCCGTGATAACATTCTCCGGTATTCGCAGTTTGCATCGGGTTGGTAAGCCGGGATGGCCCCCTAGCCGAAACAGTGCTCTACCCCCGGAGATGAGTTCACGAGGCGCTACCTAAATAGCTTTCGGGGAGAACCAGCTATCTCCCGGTTTGATTGGCCTTTCACCCCCAGCCACAGGTCATCCGCTAATTTTTCAACATTAGTCGGTTCGGTCCTCCAGTTAGTGTTACCCAACCTTCAACCTGCCCATGGCTAGATCACCGGGTTTCGGGTCTATACCCTGCAACTTAACGCCCAGTTAAGACTCGGTTTCCCTGCGGCTCCCCTATACGGTTAACCTTGCTACAGAATATAAGTCGCTGACCCATTATACAAAAGGTACGCAGTCACCCCCGTTAAGAAGGCTCCCACTGCTTGTACGTACACGGTTTCAGGTTCTGTTTCACTCCCCTCGCCGGGGTTCTTTTCGCCTTTCCCTCACGGTACTGGTTCACTATCGGTCAGTCAGGAGTATTTAGCCTTGGAGGATGGTCCCCCCATATTCAGACAGGATACCACGTGTCCCGCCTTACTCATCGAACTCACAACCTGTGCACCTTTGTGTACGGGAGTATCACCCTGTACCCTGCGACTTTCCAGACGCTTCCACTGATGCACAAGCTGATGATGGTTCTGGGCTCCTCCCCGTTCGCTCGCCGCTACTGGGGGAATCTCGGTTGATTTCTTTTCCTCGGGGTACTTAGATGTTTCAGTTCCCCCGGTTCGCCTCATACAGCTATGTATTCACTGCATGATAGTGTGACGAATCACACTGGGTTTCCCCATTCGGGTATCGCCGGTTGTTGCGGTTCATATCACCTTACCGGCGCTTTTCGCAGATTAGCACGCCCTTCATCGCCTCTGACTGCCAGGGCATCCACCGTGTACGCTTAGTCGCTTAACCTCACAACCCACAGGCGTTTATCTGTATTACCGTAACGGCTGCGCGTAAAGAATGCGTCGTTGCGCGGTGCTCGCCATGCTCACGTACTTCAGTACGTTCCGCTGGCTGCGCGCCGACGCGCCTTGCTTTCTTCACTGCTCGCGCGCTACTGCATAACAGTTAGCTTGTAAGCTGTAAGCTTTTGAGAGACTCGAACACACGTCATCATTCTTTATTACGGAAGAATGCGACCATGTGTCGTTTCAAATTTTCAGCTTGTTCCGGATTGTTAAAGAGCATAATACTTCGCAGCACACCGTTGCCGGTACGCTCTGAAGTATTTTTCAGAAATACAGTAATATCAGTATGGTGGAGCTAAGCGGGATCGAACCGCTGACCTCCTGCGTGCAAGGCAGGCGCTCTCCCAGCTGAGCTATAGCCCCATACAGTTACTGCAGAGACCACTACTACCACTCAACCGAGTACACTTCATGAGAAATGTAATTCGTGCTCAGGCAAGGCATGTTTTCGCGAAGCATAGTGAACTATGCGAGCCGGAAACATAACGCAGCATGAGACGAATTTGGTAGGCCTGAGTGGACTTGAACCACCGACCTCACCCTTATCAGGGGTGCGCTCTAACCACCTGAGCTACAAGCCTGTAGAGGTTTTTTCTGCTCGTTACTTTCTATCAGACAATCTGTGTGAGCACTTCGCGGGAAGGTATCTTCAGGTAAGGAGGTGATCCAACCGCAGGTTCCCCTACGGTTACCTTGTTACGACTTCACCCCAGTCATGAATCACAAAGTGGTAAGCGCCCTCCCGGAGGTTAAGCTACCTACTTCTTTTGCAACCCACTCCCATGGTGTGACGGGCGGTGTGTACAAGGCCCGGGAACGTATTCACCGTGGCATTCTGATCCACGATTACTAGCGATTCCGACTTCACGGAGTCGAGTTGCAGACTCCGATCCGGACTACGACGCACTTTATGAGGTCCGCTTGCTCTCGCGAGGTCGCTTCTCTTTGTATGCGCCATTGTAGCACGTGTGTAGCCCTACTCGTAAGGGCCATGATGACTTGACGTCATCCCCACCTTCCTCCGGTTTATCACCGGCAGTCTCCTTTGAGTTCCCGACCGAATCGCTGGCAACAAAGGATAAGGGTTGCGCTCGTTGCGGGACTTAACCCAACATTTCACAACACGAGCTGACGACAGCCATGCAGCACCTGTCTCACGGTTCCCGAAGGCACTAAGGCATCTCTGCCGAATTCCGTGGATGTCAAGAGTAGGTAAGGTTCTTCGCGTTGCATCGAATTAAACCACATGCTCCACCGCTTGTGCGGGCCCCCGTCAATTCATTTGAGTTTTAACCTTGCGGCCGTACTCCCCAGGCGGTCGACTTAACGCGTTAGCTCCGGAAGCCACTCCTCAAGGGAACAACCTCCAAGTCGACATCGTTTACGGCGTGGACTACCAGGGTATCTAATCCTGTTTGCTCCCCACGCTTTCGCACCTGAGCGTCAGTCTTCGTCCAGGGGGCCGCCTTCGCCACCGGTATTCCTCCAGATCTCTACGCATTTCACCGCTACACCTGGAATTCTACCCCCCTCTACGAGACTCAAGCCTGCCAGTTTCAAATGCAGTTCCCAGGTTAAGCCCGGGGATTTCACATCTGACTTAACAGACCGCCTGCGTGCGCTTTACGCCCAGTAATTCCGATTAACGCTTGCACCCTCCGTATTACCGCGGCTGCTGGCACGGAGTTAGCCGGTGCTTCTTCTGCGGGTAACGTCAATCACTGCGGTTATTAACCACAATGCCTTCCTCCCCGCTGAAAGTACTTTACAACCCGAAGGCCTTCTTCATACACGCGGCATGGCTGCATCAGGCTTGCGCCCATTGTGCAATATTCCCCACTGCTGCCTCCCGTAGGAGTCTGGACCGTGTCTCAGTTCCAGTGTGGCTGGTCATCCTCTCAGACCAGCTAGGGATCGTCGCCTAGGTGGGCCGTTACCCCGCCTACTAGCTAATCCCATCTGGGTTCATCCGATAGTGAGAGGCCCGAAGGTCCCCCTCTTTGGTCTTGCGACGTTATGCGGTATTAGCCACCGTTTCCAGTGGTTATCCCCCTCTATCGGGCAGATCCCCAGACATTACTCACCCGTCCGCCACTCGTCACCCGAGAGCAAGCTCTCTGTGCTACCGTCCGACTTGCATGTGTTAGGCCTGCCGCCAGCGTTCAATCTGAGCCATGATCAAACTCTTCAATTTAAGTTTGATTTGCTGAAACCAGTTCAGCGGTGCTCATCTGTAAAACGTCATAATGAATTTCATTATGTGTTCACTCGTGAGACTTGATATTTTTTACGTCCGGAGACGCTGATATCAATCCTGCGAGTGCCCACACAGATTGTCTGATAAATTGTTAAAGAGCAGTGCGAACAGCGGGTTAACCGTCTGTCGCGAGGTGGCGTATATTACGCTTTCCTCCTTCAGAGTCAACCTCTTTTTCAGAAGTTTTTCTCCGGCGGCTCAGTTTCCTGAACCTCCCGACACCGCATTCCGTAAGCCGTTGTGCCGTGTCGATGGAGGCGCATTATAGGGCGTTCGCGCGGCCTGACAAGGGTTAATTGCAAAAATATTACTGTTCGTCTCAAATTTCGCCAGATCGCGTTATTTCAGTACGATTTGCCTGGTAACTGTGCAAAATCCCTGGCAAAACGCTGTACCTGCTGCCAGTCGGTATATTCCACTTCTTTCGTCGCATCAGTTTCCCCCCCGGTCATGCGCATTATTAACTGAATCATGACCCGGTCAAACCAGCGATAGCGGGGATAATAGAGCGCACCAGCGAAAACAGCACAGCAATCAGGCTGCCAGGGCGACTGCGTTAAGAACTTGACGGTATAACCATTCGTTTCGGGCGTACGCTTCTCTGGCTTGCGCGCCGTCAGGTTAACGGAGAAGAAACCGCTTACGCGCTGCTGCAACGCAGCCAGATTATGCTTCACAAATTCACTTACCACTGGCTGGAAATGGCCATAGCGGATTGAAGCACCAATCAACACCCGATCGTACTGTTGCCAGTCAATGGCCTTTGCATCCTGGATATTGATGACATCGCAAGATTGCTGCCCCTTGATCTCATCTGCGATAGCAGAAGCTATTTTTTGCGTTTGACCATCACGGGTCGAAAAGAGAATTAACGCTTTCATCATCTGCATCCTTATTAGTTATTCTCGCCAGAAGGTCGGCGTGAATAACACCAGCAATGTGAATACCTCAAGGCGACCAAACAGCATAGTAGAAATCAAAATCCACTTTGCTACATCGTTCATAGAGGTGAAGTTATCAGCGACCACGCCCAGACCCGGGCCAAGATTGTTTAATGTCGCGGCGACCGCAGCAAACGCAGAAAAATCATCAACGCCGGTGGCAATAATCGCCAGCATGCTAATCAGGAACACCAACGCGTATGCCGAAAAGAATCCCCATACGGCTTCAAGGATACGTTCCGGCAGTGCGCGATTGCCCAGTTTAATGGTGTAGACCGCATTGGGATGGACAAGGCGCTTAAGTTCACGATTACCCTGTTTGCACAGCAGCAGAATACGAATCACTTTTAAACCGCCGCCCGTAGAACCCGCACAGCCACCAATAAATGCAGAACATAACAGCAACACCGGTAGAAACAGCGGCCAGCGCGCAATACTGTCTGTGGTGAATCCCGCAGTGGTTGCCATGGATACGACCTGGAAAAAGGCCTGGTTCAGCGTTTGCCAGCCACTGTCATACACATTGTGGAGCCACAAGACGATGGTGCAAATCAGCACCAGCGTCAGTTGCACCCCGATAAACATACGGAACTCAGGATCGCGCCAGTAAGCCCGCAGGCTGCGGTTACTGAGTAATGAGAAGTGTAGGCCGTAGTTACAACCGGAGATCAGCAGGAACACCGCCACAATGGTGTTGATCGTTCCACTCTGGAAATAGCCGATACTGGCATCGTGCGTTGAAAAACCGCCAATGGCGATAGTAGAAAAACTGTGGCCAATTGCATCAAAGGCAGGCATCCCGGCAAACCACAGGGCCAGCGCGCAGGCGACTGTCAGTAACACATAGATGAGCCAGAGCGTCTTGGCCGTTTCCGCAATGCGCGGGCGCATTTTGTTGTCTTTCAACGGGCCAGGCATTTCAGCACGATACAACTGCATGCCACCGACGCCCAGAATCGGCAGGATAGCCACGGCCAGCACAATGATCCCCATGCCGCCAAGCCACTGCAACATCTGGCGATAAAACAAGATGGCCTTGGGCAAGGAGTCCAGCCCCACCAGCGTGGTCGCGCCCGTGGTGGTCAGGCCGGAAAAGGATTCAAAAAAGGCGTCCGTAACGGAAAGATGCGGCTGCTCGGCGAAGATAAACGGCATGGCACCGACGCTGCCCAGCACGGTCCAGAACAGCACAACAATCAGGAAGCCTTCCCGGGGTTTCAACTCCGTTTTCTTCTTACGATTCGGCCACCACAGTAACGAACCGATCACCAACGCCATCATAAAAGTCTGGCTGAAGGCTCGTCCGGCACCGTCACGATAAATCAGCGCAACCAGGCCGGGTAAAATCATCGTTACCGAGAAGAGGATCACCAACAGACCGACAATGCGGGTAATGGCGCGAAAGTGCATTAAGCCGTTCCTTTAATCAAAGAGAAGAACATCATGGTGTAAGCGGAAGAAGCGTTAACGCACCCCGGCTGAAGTCTGACAGATTTTGCTTGAATCCATCAATTTGTCCATAAGGCAGCGCCAGTGTCAGAAAGATACGCTCAAGATACTCACTTTCTGTGATGCTGCCTTCAAAGCGTTGCACCAAACGCTCAATATCACTCAACTGGCCGTAATCACATTGCAGGGTAAACTGCTTTACCGGCACTTTCCGCTGACGCGACAGTTGTTTTAATCCTTGCTGAACGCCGCCGCCATACGCTTTCACCAGGCCGCCCGTGCCTAACATGATGCCGCCGTAGTAACGCACAACCACTGCGGTAATTTCTCCGATATCGGCACCCATTAACTGCGCCAGCATGGGTTTACCTGCCGTACCGGAAGGCTCACCATCATCGGAAAAGCCCAACTGCTGTGAGTCGTTGGGCGCACCCGCGACCCAGGCCCAACAATGATGACGGGCAGTGGGATGATCCTGCTTTACCTGCTGGACAAAAGCACGCGCCGCTTCCACGCCACAGGTGTGAGCCAGCAGCGTAATAAACCGGCTCTTCTTGATCGTCTCTTCACTGACGCTCAGCGCCTGAGCAGGAATATCAAAAGCCTCCATCAGGCAAGGTGCAGGTCGCGCGTCATGTTTTCGACGCGGTTCGCATGGATAATCACGTTGTCCTCAATGCGGATACCGCCATAAGGCTTAAGCGCATCCAGTGCCTGCCAGTTAAAATGCGAACTGAATTTACCTGCACGCAACGGGTCCAGCAGCGAATCAATAATATAGAAGCCGGGTTCAATGGTTAACACCATTCCCGGCTGGATCACCCGGGTACAGCGTAGGTAAGGATATTGCGCAGGTGCAGCAAGGTGCGTACCGCTTTCATCCTGCATAAAGCCGGCGACGTCATGCACCTGCAAACCCAGCGGATGACCTAAACCGTGCGGCATAAAAGGGCCCGTCAGATCGTCGGCGACCAATGCCTCTTCACTTATACCGTGGACCAAATCAAACGTCGTCAGCAATTTCGCAATACGCTGATGCATTTGCAGATGATAATCGGTGTAGCGCACGCCCGCTTTCAGCGTGGCAATCAAAGCCAGCTCTTCCGCGTTCATCGCCTCAACCATTTTGGCATACAGCGTTCCGCTTTGTGCGGCATAACTGCGCGTCAGGTCGGCGGCATAACCTTGATATTCCGCGCCGGCATCAATCAGGAAACTGTAGCGTTTAGCTGGCGGTTGATGATCCAGTTTGGTGTAGTGGAGCACGGCGGCATGTTCATTCAGAGCGATGATATTGCCATAGGGCACATCGGTATCCCGATGCCCGGTTGCCGTCAGGTAAGCCTGATTGATATCGAATTCACTCAGACCCGCTGAAAAGGCCTCTTTCGCTGCACGATGCCCGGCCACGGCAATTTTTTGCGCCTGACGCATACAGCTGAGTTCGTAGTCGGTTTTAATACTGCGGTGATAATGCAGGAAATCGATCACCCCTTTTGGATTGATATTCCCCGCGTTGATACCCAGCTGTGCCGCGCGTTCGGGCACCGGGCCAATATAGGCCACGTTTTCACGCTGGGCAGGAAGGAGATCGCCAATGGCATTCGCGTTTGCCAGGCCGACAATCTCAATGTCATCGGTCCAGAAACTGTGCGGGAGAGGTTCAACGTTGTGCCAGTAGTCCACGGGCGAATAAAACCACAATCTCGGTTTGTTCACGCCATCAATCCACAACCAACAGTTTGGTACCTGTGTCACGGGCACCCAGGACTTAAATTGCGGGTTAACCTTAAACGGATAGGTATGATCATCCAGAAACACGGTGAGCAACTCGCCAGAATGGATCAGCATTGCATCCAGTTTATGACGTGCTAATACCTGCTGAGCACGTTGTTGCAAAGTAGTGATATGCGCGTGATACAAGCTTTTCAATGAATCCATTGCCGCCTCTCCAGTATCCAGAAAAGCCGCAGTTTATCACAGCCGAAATGCGGATGCCGGGTTCAGCGCAGCTGTGATCTTGTTAGCAAATAAACAAAGACTTGTTTGCAAAATATTAACATCACTCCCAAACTCACGATCATCTGGTATGACCAGATCACCTTTCGCGGTTTCAGGAGACGTACATGCTCTACCAAGGCGCTAACCTCACTCTTAACCAGTTGGATGATGGCATCGTCGAGCTGGTGTTTGATGCCCCCGGCTCCGTTAATAAGCTGGATACACAAACCGTCGCCAGCCTCGGTGAAGCGATTGCCGTGCTGGAGCAACATGCCGATCTGCGCGGCGTGCTGCTAAGTTCAGCCAAACCCGCCTTTATCGTGGGTGCTGACATTACCGAATTTCTGGCGCTTTTTGATGCGCCAACGGAAAAGCTGAGCCAATGGCTGACCTTCGCCAACAGCATTTTTAATCGCCTGGAAGATTTGCCGGTCCCCACCATCGCCGCGATCGATGGCTACGCGCTGGGCGGTGGCTGTGAATGCGTTTTAGCAACCGATTTGCGGGTTGCCACACCAACCGCCCGCTTAGGCTTACCCGAAACCAGGTTGGGTATTATGCCAGGCTTTGGCGGCAGTGTTCGCTTACCTCGCCTGTTAGGCGCTGACAGCGCGCTGGAAATCATTGCGGCAGGTAAAGACATTGACGGTTTAGCCGCACTGAAGCTTGGCCTGGTGGATGCGGTTGTCAGCCCTGATAAACTGCGCGATGCCGCGCTGACGATGCTTAAAGCGGCAGCCAGTGATGGCAGCTGGCGGGCACGTCGCGCCCCTAAATTAGCCCCGTTAAAGCTGAGCCCTGTCGAGGCCGCAATGAGCTTTACAATCGCTAAAGGCATGGTCATGCAAACGGCCGGAAAACATTATCCCGCGCCGATCACTGCCGTTAAGACGATTGAAGCCGCAGCCGCATTAGGCCGTGACGATGCGTTAAAACTCGAAACGGCAGCGTTTGTTCCTCTGGCACAGTCTGACGTGGCCCGCGCGCTCGTGGGCATTTTCCTCAACGATCAGTACATCAAGGGCCTGGCCAAAAAACGCAGCAGTGAAAGCGGGGCGCCCAAACAGGCAGCCGTGCTGGGCGCCGGTATTATGGGTGGCGGCATCAGCTATCAGTCGGCGTGGAAAGGCGTGCCGGTCAAGATGAAGGATATTAATCCGCAGGCGCTTACCCTGGGCATGAATGAAGCCAGTAAGCTTCTGAACAAACAACTGGAACGAGGCAAGATAGACGGGAATAAGCTGGCCGCCGTCATTGCGACCATCCAGCCCACGCTGGATTATTCCGGGTTTGATCAGGCCGATGTTGTGGTTGAAGCCGTGGTGGAAAACCCGCAGATCAAAGCCAGTGTGTTAGCGGAGACTGAGAAACACATGCGTGCCGATGCTATCCTGGCGTCGAATACCTCTACAATTCCCATCAGCCAGCTGGCCCAGGCGCTGCAACGTCCTGAAAACTTTTGTGGGATGCACTTCTTTAATCCGGTCCCTCGTATGCCGCTGGTAGAAGTGGTTCGCGGAGAGAAAACCAGCGAAGCCACCCTGGGGAAAGTTGTGGCATGGGCCAGTAAAATGGGCAAAACCCCCATCGTGGTCAATGACTGTCCGGGCTTCTTCGTTAACCGTGTCCTGTTCCCTTATTTTGCTGCCTTCGGCATGTTGCTACGAGACGGCGCGGATTTCCGTCAGATCGATAAAGTGATGGAAAAGCAGTTTGGCTGGCCGATGGGGCCTTCCTGGCTGCTGGACGTGGTGGGGATTGATACAGCACATCATGCGCAAAGCGTGATGGCGGATGGTTTCCCACAGCGAATGAAAAAGGATTATCGCGATGCTATCGATATTCTGTTTGAAGCAAAACGCTTTGGTCAGAAAAACGGTAAAGGCTTCTGGCGTTGGGAAGAAGACAAAAAAGGAAAGCCCAAAAAAGTGCCTGATGCTGAGGTAGATGCCTTGCTTGAACCTGCCTGTCAGCCGAAGCGGATATTTAGTGACGAAGAGATTATGAACCGCATGATGCTGCCGATGCTGAATGAAGTTGTCCGCTGCCTTGAAGAGAAAATCATTGCCTCCCCTGCCGAGGCGGACATGGCGCTGGTATATGGTCTGGGATTCCCACCATTCCGTGGAGGGGCTTTCCGTTATCTCGATACGCTGGGTAACAGTAACGTCGTGGACCAGGCGAAACGCTATACGGCACTGGGCGGTCTGTATGCGCTACCGGCCCTTTTGTCCGAAAAAGCGCGCCACCATGAAAGCTGGTATCCCGCCGTCAAACCGATTGATGAAGCCGCGTTCAGAAGCGCCTGAGGGAATAAAAATGGAAAATGTAGTCATTATTGACGCGGTGCGTACACCAATGGGTCGTTCCAAAGGCGGCGCTTTCCGCCACGTGCGTGCTGAAGACCTGTCTGCGCATGTTATGCGGGCGCTGCTAAACCGCCAGCCGGCGGTCAATGCAGCAACGCTGGATGACGTTGTCTGGGGCTGCGTACAGCAAACGCTGGAGCAAGGTTTCAATATTGCCCGCAACGCCGCGCTGTTGGCAGAAATCCCGCATGTCGTCCCGGCTACGACAGTCAATCGCCTGTGTGGCTCGTCAATGCAGGCGTTACACGATGCCGCCCGCGCCATTATGGTCGGTGATGCTCATGCCTGTCTGATCGGCGGTGTCGAACACATGGGACATGTCCCCATGAGCCACGGCGTTGATTTTCATCCCGGCTTAGGGCGCACTGTTGCGAAAGCGGCAGGGATGATGGGATTAACCGCAGAGATGCTGGCGCGCATGCACCACATTAGTCGCGAGCAGCAGGATGCATTCGCTTTGCGCTCCCATCAACGTGCCTGGCAGGCGACACAGCGCGGCGATTTCGCAAATGAAATTGTTGCGATACACGGCCACGACGCCGACGGCGTGCTGAAACGCTACGACTTCGACGAAGTGATCCGTGAAGATACCAGCCTGGAAGGGCTTGCGGCACTGCGACCTGCATTTGATCCCGTGACCGGGACGGTCACTGCAGGCACATCCTCAGCCCTGTCGGATGGGGCAGCCGCCATGCTGATTATGAGTGAAAGCCGCGCACGGGAACTGGGCCTGAAACCACGCGCCCGTATTAAAAGTATGGCGGTGGTGGGCTGCGATCCCTCGATCATGGGTTACGGTCCGGTACCCGCCAGCAAGCTGGCTTTGAAGCGCGCGGGGCTGAGCGTGAACGACATTGACATCTTCGAGCTTAACGAAGCCTTTGCCGCACAGGTTCTGCCCTGCATTAAGGATTTGGGCCTGTCAGACAAACTGGATGAGAAGGTCAACTTAAATGGCGGTGCTATCGCGTTGGGCCATCCGCTGGGCTGCTCAGGCGCACGTATCAGTACGACGTTGCTGAACATTATGGAACGCCGCGATGCGCAGTTTGGCCTGGCATCAATGTGCATTGGCCTGGGTCAGGGCATCGCCACCGTGATTGAGCGCGTTTGATACGTTGGGACGTTATTATGGGATTGACCCGCCTGTCAGGGGCGGGTTTTTTCTTTCTGCGTGCGATCAGATAAAGGCAAAAGCATCGCCATACATCTGTGATTCGACTGCGCCACGCTCTGAACAGAAGCGATCGCGGGCAATTTTAGCCATTTCAAAGCGCCCGGCGATATAGATCTCATGCTCACTCAGGGTGGTAAAGTCCTGCATCACTGCCGTTAATACGGTACCTGAACGCCCCTGCCAGCCAGCTTCAGGCTGTTCCACCACCGGAATCACCTTGAGATTAGGATGCTTGATAGCCAGCGCGTCTAGCTCATCCATATCGTACAGGTGTTTCAGTTCACGGCCGCCCCAGTAGATCGCAATATCACGGTCGGGCTTCTGTGAAAGTGCCGTCAACAAAATGGAGCGCGCATAGGAAAAGCCCGTGCCACCCGCAATTAAAATCAAGGGCTTGTCACTCTCTTCACGTAACCATGCATCGCCGTGAGGAATATCAACAACGATTTGCCCGTCTTGCTGGATGCGGTCCATCACGGCCATCGCATAGAGGTTGAGCTCCGACGCCCCGATGTGCAGCTCAATGATTTCGGTTTCCATTGGCGTAGAGGCTACAGAAAACGGGCGCTTATCACGCTCATCCATCACTACCATAAGATACTGTCCTGCACGAAAGCTAAAATACGCCTCCGGAATCAGACGAACGCGATACACCGTGTCGGTAATCGCTTCAACTGAAGTTACTTTACAGCTTAACGTTGTCATGCGTTCCCTCTGTCGGGTCGTCTTTATGGTTATTGCGCGCCATCAACGCTGTGATGGCTGTTCAAAAATACCGAGGTCATCCCAGATAGCGTCGATACGCGCAGTGACTGCCGGATCTTTAACAATCGGCGTGCCCCACTCTCGTTCTGTCTCGCCCGGCCATTTATTTGTCGCATCCAGGCCCATCTTGGAACCCAGTCCTGAAACCGGTGACGCAAAATCAAGATAATCGATTGGCGTGTTTTCCACCAATACGGTATCGCGCGCCGGGTCCATTCGCGTAGTAATTGCCCAGATAACGTCGTTCCAGTCCCGGGCATTAACATCGTCGTCACACACAATAACAAATTTGGTGTACATGAACTGCCTAAGAAATGACCAAACGCCAAACATCACGCGCTTGGCATGACCGGCATACTGTTTTTTAATCGTGACGACCGCCAGACGGTAGGAGCATCCTTCCGGTGGCAAATAGAAGTCGACGATTTCCGGAAACTGTTTAACCAGAATAGGCACCAGCACTTCATTTAACGCCACGCCCAGAACGGCAGGTTCATCTGGCGGACGTCCTGTGTAGGTTGAATGATAAATAGGCTGATGCCGCTGCGTAATATGCGTAACGGTAAAAACCGGGAAGCTGTCGACTTCATTATAGTAACCGGTGTGGTCGCCATAAGGACCTTCTGGGGCCATATCGCCGGGTTCAATATAACCCTCCAGCACGATTTCCGCGCTGGCAGGCACTTCCAGATCGTTGGAAATGCATTTAACCACTTCGGTTTTGTTACCCCGCAGCAGACCCGCAAAGGCATATTCTGACAAGGTGTCCGGGACGGGCGTCACCGCGCCAAGAATGGTTGCCGGATCGGCGCCCAGCGCAACGGAGACCGGAAAACGCTCGCCTGGGTGGGCTTTGGTCCACTCCAGATAATCAAGGGCGCCGCCGCGATGAGAAAGCCAGCGCATGATAAGGCGGTTTTTACCAATAACCTGCTGGCGATAGATGCCCAGGTTCTGCCGCTCTTTGTGCGGACCGCGGGTTACGGTGAGCCCCCAGGTAATCAGCGGAGCCGCATCGCCGGGCCAGCATTTCATGACGGGAATCCGCGTCAGATCGACGTCATCGCCGCTGAAAACCTCTTCCTGGCAGGGTGCATTGCGCAACCTTTTGGTGGGCATATTCAGCACCTGCTTAAACTGCGGAATTTTGCTGAACAGGTCACGGAAGCCTTTCGGCGGCTCAGGCTCTTTTAAGAATGCCAGCAGTTCACCCACCTCACGCAGTGCACTGACCTCTTCCTGTCCCATTCCCATGGCAACGCGCTTTGGCGTACCGAACAGGTTGCACAGGACGGGCATGTCGTAACCCTTTGGGTTTTCAAACAACAGTGCCGGGCCACCTGCTCGTAAGGTGCGGTCCGCAATTTCCGTCATTTCCAGTTCGGGGTCGATCTCGTGCGATATACGCTTCAGTTCACCACGCTGTTCAAGCAGCGCAATAAAGTCTCTTAAATCCTGATATTTCATGCGGCTTCAACTTTCCGGCCAGAGTGAATGGGTCATTATAGGGCTGATTGTGGGGGATGTGTTGAGCTTTATGCACCGCATCCTCTCCCTTACCTGTCACTGACGGCAATCAGGCGGCTTGCGGCAATAATTTTTGCCCCGTTGGTTGCGAATAATTCACAGTTATTCACTTTATGCGGTGGTACTCACCATTCAGAACAATCTTAGTTTATTTTCCATGCAACGCCGCTTTCCAACCCCCAATGCGCTATAACTCTGGCTGGAGGTTTGCTATTCTTAGCGTCCATTCATTGGGAGCAGTTATGGAATCCTGGTATTTACTCTATTGCAAACGTGGGCAGCTATTGCGTGCGAAAGAGCATCTTGAGCGGCAAGACGTAAATTGCCTGAGTCCGATGATCGCGCTGGAGAAAATCGTGCGTGGTAAGCGAACTACCGTCAGTGAACCGCTGTTTCCAAACTATCTGTTTATTGAGTTTGATCCGGAAGCCATTCATACCACAACCATAAGCAGCACGCGTGGCGTCAGCCATTTTGTCCGCTTTGGTACGACGCCGGCTACCGTGCCTGCCGTGGTTATTGATGCGTTACAAACCGACGTACCTCAAACGCTGCTCGATCCCGAAACACCGCAAAACGGTGATGAAGTGATCATCACCGAGGGAACGTTTGAAGGCTTGCGGGCGATTTTTTCAGAGCCGGATGGCGAAGCGCGCTCAATCCTGTTGTTGAATCTGCTGAACAAACAGGTCGTACGCAGCGTGGACAACCGGCAGTTCCGCAAAGCTTAGATCAGCCTAAACAGCTTACGCGCATTGTGATCCACCTGTTTTGCCAGCGTCCCGGCATCTTCGCCGCGCCAGATTGCGACCTGCTGCAGGATATGCGGCAAAAAGCAGGGTTCATTCCGTCTTGATGTAGGACGGGGGCGCATATCACGTGGCAGCAGATAGGGCGCATCCGTTTCCAGTAATAATCGATCGGCGGGAATCAGCGGCAACATCTCACGCAGCGCGATACCACGGCGCTCATCGCATACCCAACCCGTAATGCCTACTGACAGCCCCATTTCCAGGCAGGCCGCTAACTCTTCACGCGTGCCGGTAAAGCAGTGAATGACGGCGGCAGGCAGTTTAGGCAACCAGGGTTCAAGCACGGCGGCAAAACGCGCATGCGCTTCCCGACAGTGAAGAAACACGGGCATATTCAGCTCAGCGGCCAGCGCCAGCTGCGCATCAAACGCATACTCCTGCTGCTGGTGAGCGGCCAGGTTACGATTGAAATCCAGTCCGCATTCACCTATTGCCACCACCTCTTTTTTCTCAGCCAGGCGGCGCAACGTGCTCGCAATCTCCGCTGACCATTCACTGGCATGATGTGGATGCACGCCAGCAGTTGACCAGCAATAATCCTGATGGGCCTCTGCCAGTTTTTGCGCCTGCTGACTTTCAAGCGCGTTGGTGCCGGTAATCAACATGCCGGTGACGCCCGCTTCGCGCGCGCGTGAGATCACCTTTTTCCGATCGGAGGCGAACTGCGTGCTGGTCAGGTTTACACCGATATCAAACATATTTTTTTCACTCTTTATCATTAACACCATAAACAAAAACCGCCTGGCGGCGGTTTTTGACTTGACTCTCCCGCCTGTGCGGGATGCTGGATCTGACATCAGGAGTCGGCGTTATCTTCCTCATCCTCTGCCTGACGGCCTTTCCCCACATAGTAACGTGAGAAGAATACGCCGACTTCAAACAGGCAGTACATCGGAATAGCGAGCAAAGTTTGGGAAAAAACATCTGGCGGTGTGAGCAACATCCCAACAACAAACGCACCAACCAAAATATAGGGGCGTTTCTTTTTTAAATCGTCGGGGTTAGTGATGCCCGTCCAGCAGAGCAGCACAATCGCAACCGGCACTTCAAACGCCACACCAAATGCCATAAACAATGTCATCACGAAATCGAGATAGTTGGTGATGTCTGTTGCGATGGTCACGCCCTGCGGAGCCGTTTTGGCGAAGAAGCCAAAAGCCAGCGGAAAGACGATGAAGTAGGCAAACGCCACGCCAACGTAAAACAGCAGGGTGCTGGAGAACAGTAACGGCATGACCAACTTGCGTTCATGACGATAAAGGGCTGGCGCGACAAAGGCCCAGACCTGATACAGGATAACCGGCACGGCAAGAAACACCGACACGATCATCGTCAGCTTAATCGGGGTAAAAAAGGGTGACGCGACATCAGTCGCGATCATGCTGGCACCCGCAGGCATCTGATTAATCAAAGGCGATGCCACCGCGTGGTAGATGTCGTTAGCAAAGTAGATCAGGGCCAGAAAGATGACCAGCACAGCACCAATACAGTTCAACAGACGCTTACGCAGCTCAATCAGATGGCTGATAAGTGGTTGGGTATCTTCAACGGCCATTATCGTTCATCACTTGCAGAAGGAGTAGAAACTGAACTTGCTGACGGCGCAGCGCTTTCGGGCTTAACCGCAGGTTGTGCATCGACACGCGCTGGCGACTGTGCCGGTGCACTGGCGAGCCCAGGCGCAGGATACGACTGAACCGGCGCGGGCTCAGCACGGCTGGCAGTCGGTTGAGAAGCAACAGGTTCAGGTGTCGTCGGCGGTGACTGTACAGGTGCAGGGTACGACTGAACCGGCGCGGGCTCAGCACGGCTGTCAGTCGGTTGAGAGGCAACAGGTTCAGGTGTCGCCGGTGGTGCCTGTACAGGTGCCTGCGCCTGATGCTCACTGGTCGCGGGGGTAACCGGGTGCAGCGTATCAGCGGTCGATGTCTGTTGTGGAGAATGAATGGTATTGGCTTCGTCTTCGTCTCTTTCAATATCAATGCTCTGCTTTACCGAGCGCTTCATTGAGTCAGCCGTTTTACGCAGCTCTTCCATGGATTCTTTAAGCTCGGGCGACAGCGTGCCCCGACCAGCTTCCTCCACCTTTTTCAGGCTGTCCTGCAACTCCTGCAGCTTCAGCTCTTGCGCCAGCTCACTTTGAACGTTGGCGGCCAGCGAGCGAATCGCTCTGATCCAGCCCATGACCGTTTTAACCGCAAGCGGGAGCCGTTGCGGGCCAAGAACGATCAGCCCGATCACGAATACCAATACCAATTCACCAAAACCAATATCGAACACGGTTTACACCTGCTTGTCGTTCTTGACTTCGTCTTTTTGAGCCGACGTTGGCTGTTTATCCGCCAGCGTTTTGGCATGGAAATCAGCGTCCTGCTCTTTCGGTTGATCCTTTTTATCGTCTTCATCGCCCATGGCTTTCTTAAAACCACGGATAGAAGAACCTAAATCCGAACCCAGATTACGTAATTTGTTGGTACCGAACAGAAGAACCACAATCACGGCAATAATTAACAGCTGCCAAATACTAATACCGCCCATGAGATAGCCTCGATTTTTTTGTTAAACGCTGTGGCGTAATGCCCTACAGAAACCCGTATTTATTCGGGCCCGAATCAGCGACATTACCGTGTTTCTGGCGCAAGTGACAATCAGTTTGTCTTACGCCAGCCAATTAACCAGCTGACAAAGCCCGCCGCCATTAATGCCGCCGGGAACAGGTCCCATACAGGCCTGCTGAGGAGCACCGCTGTTCCGCTAATCAGCAGTGTCGCACCTACGCCAAACAGGTAACGAGCCTGATGCTGACGTGTACGTTGGACACTTATATCGTTCGCGAGTTTATCCACGCTGAGGCGTAGCTGCTTATGCTGACGCAAACTGTCGTAAAACAGCTCTGGCAGCTCTGGCAATTTTTCTGCCCAGTAAGGGGCTTTTTCTTTCACGGCACGGATAATCGCCGGAATACCGATCTGATCCTTAATCCAGTCCTCCAGGAACGGTTTTGCCGTTTTCCATAAGTCCAGTTGCGGATAGAGCTGGCGACCAATCCCTTCGACATACAGTAAGGTTTTTTGCAGCAGCACCAACTGGGGCTGCACTTCCATATTAAAGCGACGCGCTGTGTTAAACAGGTTCAGCAGCACGTGACCAAACGAGATTTCCGCTAGCGGTTTCTCAAAAATAGGCTCGCACACGGTACGGATGGCAAACTCGAAATCTTCAACGTTGGTGTCGGCTGGCACCCAGCCCGAGTCGACATGCAGCTCCGCGACTTTGCGGTAATCACGGTTGAAGAAGGCAATAAAATTCTCTGCCAGATAGCGCTTATCTTCTTTATTGAGCGATCCGACAATGCCGCAGTCGATACCAATATACTGCGGGTCTTCAGGATGATCGTAGCTGACAAAGATATTGCCGGGGTGCATGTCGGCATGGAAGAAACTGTCGCGGAAAACCTGCGTAAAGAACACCTGAACGCCGCGCTCCGCTAACAGCTTCATGTTAACGCCGTGCTGCTCCAGCGTTGCCACATCAGAGATAGGAATGCCATAAATGCGTTCCATCACCATCATGGTTTCACTGCAATAGTCTGAGTAAACCTCCGGCACATACAGCATGCGGCTGTTTTCAAAGTTCCGTCGCAGTTGAATCGCATTGGCCGCTTCGCGTAACAGGTTTAACTCATCAATCAGGGTTTTCTCGTAATCCCGAACCACCTCAACCGGGCGCAGACGGCGGCCATCGGGCAGCAGACGGGGCACCCAGCGGGCAATGCGGTAAATGAGCTTCATGTCCGCTTTAATGACCGGCAGGATATCCGGACGGATGACCTTGATGACGACTTTTTTACCTGTGGATTTTAGCGTTGCCGTATGAACCTGAGCGATAGAGGCCGAAGCCAGTGGGATAATCTCGAAATCATCAAACCAGGATTCAATCGGTGCGCCCATTGAGGCTTCGATCTGCGCTTTAGCCTTGACCCCATCAAAGGGGGCAACGCGGTCCTGCAGGACCGCAAGTTCATCGGCAATCAGCGGCGGAAACAGATCACGACGCGTTGACAGCATCTGCCCAAACTTGATCCAGACCGGACCTAACTGCTCCATGGCCATACGTAAACGTACGCCAAGGAGTTCTTGCTTGTGCTGGTTGGGGATCCAGAAAATACAGCGGCGCCACAGTCGCAGTGGAAGCGTCAGACGCATCTGTGGAATCAGTTCATCAAGGCCGTACGTCAAAAACACCTTAATAATAAAATATAACCGGCGGATCTCTCCAAAACTCATTTCGCCTCCAGCTGTGCCAGACGCGCATCAAGCGCCTCAAGCGAACGTTCCATCGCGCTAACCTCCTCAGAGAACCAGGCAAACTCCAGCGCACCAGGCGCCACCCGCCACTCTTCTGTTAATGCCTGACCAAGGTAGTCCTGACGCCGTTGTGTTTCTGCTTTGAAAAAGCGCAATGCACGCTGTGCACCCTGACTCATCCCCTGAGCGGCGATGTCACCGACCCAGGGGGCAAGGTATTCAGCGGGGTCCAGCTCGGCCAGATCCATTAGCGCAGAAAAGTGCTGAACCACCTGCAAGTCACCTTCAACCTGTAACTCACCGCTGCGAATCAGCGTCGTAAGCTGCTGGCGATCGCGTAATTTTGGCAAGGATTTGAGCTGTGTAATGACCGTGCAGTCACTCTTGTCCTGCCAGTCGCTGAGCACGTCCAGCTGCTGTTCGCTAAATACCAGCACCAGCGGCCAGGATAGCTCAGTTAAACGTAACGTCAGTACCTTACCGACAAGGCGCTGGCGTGCGCTTTTCAGGCCACGGTCACGATACAGTATGCGGTTTAACGCCGTCTCAATACCGGCAGTGATTACGGGTGTTAAGGTCATCGCCATAATGGTTAAAATTTGAACCCACGATGAAGCGCCACGATGCCACCTGTCATATTGAAATAGGTGGTGTTTTCAAATCCTACGTCATTCATCATCGCTTTCAGGGTTTCCTGATCGGGATGCATGCGAATGGATTCAGCAAGGTAACGATAGCTTTCCGCGTCCTGAGCGACCAGTTGCCCGATACGTGGCAGAACGTGGAAGGAATAGGCATCGTAAGCTTTGCTCAGCGGTTCGATAACCGGTTTGGAGAACTCCAGCACCAGCAAACGTCCACCCGGCTTCAGCACGCGGAACATCGACGCCAGCGCTTTCTCTTTTTCAGTCACGTTACGCAGGCCGAAAGAGATAGTGATGCAGTCAAAATAGTTATCAGGGAACGGCAGTGCCTCGGCGTTAGCCTGCACATAGCTGACGTTACCTACCACGCCCAGATTGCGCAGCTTTTCCCGGCCCATCTTCAGCATTGAGCTGTTAATGTCAGCCAAAACGACCTGACCGGTTTCGCCCACCAGGCGCGAGAATTTTGCGGTTAAATCGCCTGTCCCGCCCGCCAGGTCCAGCACACGCTGGCCGCGGCGCACGCCGCTGCTGTCAATGGTAAAACGCTTCCAGACTCGATGGACGCCAAACGACATCAAATCGTTCATCAGGTCATATTTTGCCGCTACGGAGTGAAACACGTCCGCGACTTTGTCGGCTTTCTCGCTTTTGGCGACCGTCTGAAAGCCAAAATGGGTGGTTTCCTGCTGTGATTCATCTGCCATCGGTTTTACCTGCTCCACAAACAATACTTACCGAAGTGTATCAGAGTCATGGAGGTCAGGCACGTTGGCGACCTGCTTATTCGCGGAGGTGCCGGACCTGCTCATGATGTTCGTCTGGATGGTTCTCGTCATCTGGCGCGCTGTCGTGCTCATTTTCAGGCATAGCTTGCTCGACCAGGTGCGGGTTAATGGCGCGTTTGACTTCTACGCCCAGATCGCGAAAGCCTTCCGCCTGTGCGATAAGGTTGCCTCGCCCTTCTGCCAGCTTTTTCATTGCCTCGCGATAGCTGTTCTGCGCCTTATCAAGGCTATGACCAATCCCGCTCATATCATCAACAAACAGCCGCATTTTGTCATACAGCCGGGAGGCCCGCTCTGCAATGCGCTGTGCATTACGACTCTGATGCTCATAGCGCCAGAGATTGTTAATCGTCCGCAGGGCCACCAGCAGCGTAGTCGGGCTGACCAGCATGATGTTCTGCTGAAGGGCTTCACTGATTAATTCTGGCTGACGATCGATAGCCAGCAGGAAGGCCGGTTCAACCGGAATAAACATCAACACATAATCCAGCGAGCGTAAACCGGGTAATTGTTGATAATCTTTGCGGCCCAGTAGACGAATGTGCCCACGCAGGGCGCTGACATGCTCCTGAATGGCCTGTTCACGCTCAACGTCATCATCGGCATTAAAATAACGCTCGTAGGCCACCAGCGTCATTTTGGCGTCGATAACCACATCTTTTCCCTGCGGCAGGCGGACAATCACATCAGGCTGCATACGACTTTGCTGTTCGTTCTGCATGCTGACCTGAATATCATACTCATAGCCTTCACGCAGCCCTGAGGCTTCCAGTACCCGACTCAGTACCACTTCGCCCCAGTTGCCCTGAATTTTGTTGTCGCCTTTCAGCGCCTTAGTGAGGTTAAGCGCCTCCTGAGCCATCTGGGCATTTAACTGCTGTAACTGACGAATTTCATGGGTCAGCGTGTGCCGCTCACGGGCTTCCGCGCCAAAGCTTTCATTCACCTGGCGACGAAAACCATCAAGCTGTTCCCGGAGCGGCCCTATCAGGCTGTTCAGGCTTTGTCGATTCTGTTCATCGACCCGACGTCCACTGTTTTCAAAAATTCGGTTGGCAAGGTTTTCAAACTGCGCGCTGAGCCGCTGCTCACTGTTTGTCAGCAGGCGCTGTTTTTCTTCCGCTGCGAAGCGGGTTTCTTCCAGGCGAATCGTGACCTCACGCAGTTCCGCTTCCTGGGCGCTGTTCACTTCCAGCTGGTTCCGCAGTTCACGTGTGAGCTGTTCACTCTCGTTGCGCCAGTAATCAAGCTGTTGCAGGCGCTCACTGGCCCCACTTAATGAACCATGAAGCTGCCTCAACTCCTGCTCGCGCTGCTGCACCTGTTGCTGAAGCTGTTCGATTTGCTGTTGCTGACGCTGCTGTGCCTCGTTGAGCAAGCGGCGTTCCGTGGAAAAGCTGGCTAACTGATGGCCGACGCGCATTTGCGCCAGTATCCAGCCCACACCAAGGCCGACAAGCGCCAGGCAGATGCTGATAATGATGTGCTGATCCATATTTTCCCCGCTGGTCAGACTAATGAGGGAAAAGGTAAATTCGCACTGTATGAATGTCCAGATATATTTACTGGCGTTGGAAGCGGTGACGCAACAATCTGTCTGGGATGAGACAGGCAGGCCTGATCACTCGCCTGCCTGTTAAAACAGGGGATTACAGTAAACGGCGCGCGGCTTCTACCACGATTTTCACCGCATCGCTTTCCGTCTGCTTCATCGTCACGGCATCCGGAATTTCTTTCTGCGTACGGTTGACGATCACGCCCGCCACCATTCCCGCTCTCAGCCCCTGGCTGGCACACATGGTTAACAGGGTCGCCGACTCCATCTCGTAGTTCAGCACGCCCATCTGCTGCCACTCCTGCATCGATCCCTGGAAACGATTAACGACGCGACCGGAAAAGGTATCGTAACGTTCCTGACCGGGATAGAAGGTGTCAGAGGAGGCCGTAATACCGATATGCGTTTTGGCACCACAGGCTTCTGCGGCCGCCACCAATGCTGTAGTACAGGTGAAATCCGCCACCGCCGGGAATTCCATGGGGGCGAAATGCAGGCTTGCCCCGTCCAGGCGTACTGATGCCGTTGTGACCAGAACATCCCCGACGTTGATATGCGGCTGAATCGCCCCCGTGGTGCCCACGCGCAGGAAGGTACGCACGCCAAGCTGCGCCAGCTCCTCGACGGCAATTGATGTCGAAGGCCCGCCAATCCCTGTGGAACACACGACAACCGGCTTGCCATCCAGCTTAGCCAGCCAGGTGGTGAATTCACGATGAGAAGCCAGGTGCTGTGCATCTTCCATCAGCCCGGCAATCTTTTTTACGCGCTCAGGATCGCCGGGAACAATGGCCAGCGTCGCCCCCTGCAGATCAGCTTTGGTCAGGCCAAGATGGAAAACGTCAGACTGTGTCATATCAGACTCCGGGTTAAGGAAAATTTTCACGCCACTTTACGTCACCGGGCGAGGTAAATATGTGACTAAATTCACTTAAGAAAATGAAAGTTACATTTTCTAAGAAAAATAGGGTGATCAATATCACACATCCATCCATCGCCTTGTGTATTGCTACATATGGTGATGTGGAAGCTATCGCGGGAATGTTAAAGAGAAGTGTAATTTTATTGGTTAACCACTCTGTTACTCCCTGTCTGGAACCTGTCACAGGTGGCCAGGCTATAGTTACGTGATTGCGCCTATGCTTGCACGGAGAGAATGATGAAGACCGACGATAATATGACACAAAAATCAGCTGCAGGCGCGTTTGCTCCGGCAGTTCAGCCCACAGCATCAACCACGATTATTACCGACAGCCCCACCATCCATTCGGGGGAAACCTCTATTCCGAGTCAGGGCGAAAACCTGCCGGCTTTTTATGCGAAACCGCAGTCAGCAGACGGTCCTTTGCCGGTGGTGCTGGTGGTACAGGAAATTTTTGGCGTTCACGAACACATCCGCGATATCTGTCGTCGGCTGGCGCTGGAAGGCTACCTGGCGGTCGCGCCAGAACTGTACTTCCGTGAAGGCGATCCGAATGACTACCATGACATTCCGACGCTGTTTAAAGAGCTGGTCAGCAAAGTGCCTGACAGTCAGGTGCTGGCGGATCTCGATCACGCAGCGAACTGGGCTGCCCGTAACGGTGGGGATATTCGCCGCATGGGGATTACCGGCTTCTGCTGGGGCGGACGCATCAGCTGGCTTTATGCCGCGCACAACCCGCAGCTGCGCGCCGCCGTGGCCTGGTATGGCCGTCTGGTTGGCGAAAAAACCATGAAGCAGCAAAAGCACCCTATCGATATCGCCGTCGATCTGAACGCACCGGTTCTGGGATTATACGGTGGTCAGGATGACGGCATTCCGCTGGAAAGCGTCGAGCAGATGCGTCAGGCATTGCATGCGGCCAATGCCAACGCTGAGATTATTGTTTATCCCGATGCCGGACATGCTTTCAACGCTGACTATCGTCCGAGCTATCACGCAGAATCGGCAACCGATGGCTGGGCGCGCATGTTAGCCTGGTTTACGCAATACGGCGTTGCACCCACGACGTGATCAAAAAAAGGGGGCGCGCAAGCGCCCCAACATACTGACAACGTATTGACACAACACCAGGAAATCAGGCGGTTTCGCCCCGCAGGTTTTTTGCCGCTTTAACCATGTTAGCCAGTGCCTGTCGGGTTTCGCGCCAGCCACGGGTTTTCAGGCCGCAGTCCGGATTCACCCACAGACGTTCTTCTGGAATACTTTGTGCCGCCTTACGTAACAAATTTTCTATCCACTCGACATCGGGTACGTTGGGCGAGTGAATATCGTAAACACCGGGCCCGATTTCGTTTGGATATTCGAACGCGTTAAATGCATCCAGCAAATCCATATCAGAACGCGACGTTTCGATGGTAATCACGTCTGCATCCAGTGCCGCAATGGATGCCATGATGTCGTTAAACTCGCAATAACACATGTGCGTGTGAATCTGAGTGTCGTCTTTGGCGACGGCGGCGTTTAACCGAAACGCTTCTACTGCCCAGCGCAGATAGTCGGCCCAGTCTGACTGATGCAGCGGTAAGCCTTCACGCAGCGCAGGCTCATCAATCTGAATGATGCCAATACCGGCGGTTTCCAGATCGGCAACTTCATCACGCAGCGCCAGCGCAATCTGTTTGGCGATCGTTTCACGTGACACATCCTCACGCGGGAATGACCAACAAAGAATCGTTACCGGACCCGTCAACATGCCTTTTACCGGCTTATCGGTGAGGGACTGAGCATACCTCGCCCACTCGACGGTAATGGCTTCCGGACGGCTGACATCACCAATGATCACCGGCGGTTTAACACAACGTGAACCGTAGCTTTGTACCCAACCATTTTGCGCAAACACGAAGCCATCCAGATTCTCGCCGAAGTATTCCACCATATCGTTGCGTTCGGCCTCGCCATGAACCAGCACGTCCAGCCCCAGACGCTCCTGTTCAACAATCGCCTGCTTGATGTGCCCGGCAATACCGGTACGGTAATGCGCGCTATCTATTGCGCCTTTTTTGAAGTCGAGACGCAGGCCACGAATTTCGGGGGTTTGTGGAAAGGAGCCGATGGTAGTGGTCGGCCACGCGGGCAGATTGAAACGCTGGCGCTGTGCTCTGGCCCGCTCGGGGTAAGCACTGGCGCGCGCGGTATCTTTGGCCTGAACGTTTGCCAGACGCTGCGCAACAGCCGCATTGTGAACGCGGCTTGAGTGAGCGCGCGCCTGAACCGGCGCGCTCCACTCCACCAGGGAGCCGGGATCGTTGTGATTAAGCGCCGTGCTCAGTAGCGACAGCTCACGACATTTTTGCAACGCAAAGGCAAACCAGCTTTTCACTTCATCGTCCAGACGGGTTTCTACGCTGAGATCGATGGGGCTGTGCAGCAGTGAGCATGAGGTACCAATCCACAGGTGCTTGCGTGAGCCCACCAGCGGCTGCAGGCGTTCAAACCAGTGGCTGAGATCGGCACGCCAGACGTTACGACCATTGATGACACCGACAGACAGCAGCCACTCTGCGGGCAGTTGTTGGTTCAACCGCTGAATGTCATCTTTGCCCTGCACCAGATCCACATGCAGGCCTTGCACGGGCAGTGACCTGATGACATCCAGGTTCTGACCGATGCTGTCAAAATAGGTGGTGAGCAGCAGTTTGCTATGCCCCTGTAATGCAGCGTAAGTCGGTTTAAACGCATCACGCCATGCCTGCGGCAGTTCCAGCGCCAGGGCGGGCTCATCAATCTGTACCCACTCTATGTTGCGCTTTTTCAGTTCGGCCAGGATCTGCTGATAAACGGGCAGAATGTCGTTCAGCAGTGACAGACGATCAAACGGCACGCCTTTTACTTTCCCCAGCCAGAGGTAGGTTACCGGGCCTAACAATACGGGCTTGATGTGATGACCCAGCGCAAGCGCCTCGTCCACGTCATCCAGCAGTTGAGTCCAGGTTAATGAAAACGACTGCCCTTGAGTGAATTCTGGCACGATGTAGTGATAGTTGGTGTTAAACCATTTGGTCATTTCCGCCGCTGCCGCCGGCTCACCCGTCGGTGCACGACCACGGCCCAGGCGGAACAGCGTATCCAGATCAACGGAGCCATCGTTGTTTTGATGGCGAGCAGGCACATTGCCCAGCATCAGGCTGGTCGTCAGAACGTGATCGTACCAGGCAAAATCACCGACCGGCAGCACATCGACGCCGGCCTCTTTCTGTTGTTGCCAGTGGCGGGCGCGCAGTTCGCGACCCACCGCCAGAAGTTCTTCCTGCGTGATGTTGCCAGCCCAATAACTTTCTTGTGCTTTTTTCAGCTCACGACGCAGGCCAATACGTGGAAAACCGAGAGTATGATTCAGGATAGTCATTCACTATTCTCCAGAAATTCTTCGGCTTTAGCGGGTCGCTAAAGATGTTTAGCCGTCCAGATGTTTACACCGCTATATTCTGCGGGTACTGTATGTTCCTCAAGCGCAAATTATTCAGTTTCGATGTGAAGGACTCTCATGATCGAATTCAAACACCTCCGGACGCTTCAGGCTCTGCAGAATACGGGCTCGCTGGCAGCGGCAGCGGCTCAGCTTCATCAGACACAGTCGGCGTTATCACATCAGTTCAGCGATCTGGAACAGCGGCTGGGATTCCGTCTGTTTGTCCGTAAAAGTCAGCCATTGCGTTTTACGCCGCAGGGCGAAATTTTATTGCAGTTGGCAGAGCAGATACTGCCGCAGATTCAGCAGGCACTTCAGGCCTGCCACGAGCCGCATCAGACAACCCTGCGCGTGGCGATTGAGTGTCACAGCTGTATCCAGTGGCTTACGCCGGCATTAGATAAGTTTCGCCAGAGCTGGCCCCAGGTGGTGATGGATTTTAAATCCGGCGTGACCTTTGATCCGCAGCCCGCCCTGCAGCAGGGGGAACTGGATATTGTATTAACCTCGGATATCCTGCCGCGCTCAGGCTTGTTCTATTCTCCGATGTTCGATTTCGAAGTCCGACTGGTGCTGGCACCGGATCATCCTCTGGCACAGGTTGAACATATTTCCCCTGACGATCTGGCGGATGAAGTCCTGATGATTTATCCGGTACAACGCCAGCGGCTGGATATCTGGCGTCACTTTCTGCAACCCGCTGGCATCAGCCCTGCACTTAAGAACGTCGATAACACCCTGTTAATGATTCAGATGGTATCGGCGCGCATGGGAATTGCGGCACTGCCGCACTGGGTGGTAGAAAGCTTTGAAAAACAGGGACTGGTGATCACCAAAACGCTGGGTGACGGCTTATGGAGCCGCCTTTATGCCGCCGTGCGCGACGGGGAACAGCGTCAGCCGGTACTGGAAGCCTTTATGCGTTTTGCCCGTCAGCATGCCTGCGAGCATCTGCCGTTCGTCAGGGACGCCGCGCATCCTGCTAAGGTTTTATCGCGTGAGTGACAAAGCTGCACGGTAGCAGGCAAAATCCCCTATAATGCGCAGCCTGTCGATTTACCATGAGAAGATCTCACCATGACTAACAACGATATTCTGCGCAGCGTGCGCTATATGCTCGATCTGAACGATGCCAAAATGGTGGCGATTTTTGCGCTGGCTGAATGTGAGGTTGCTCAGGCTGATATCACCAGCTGGCTGAAGAAAGATGAGGATGCGGCATTCCGTCCCTGCCCCGATGTTGTGATGGGATATTTCCTTAACGGTTTAATTTTTCATCGCCGTGGCAAAAGTGACGACGCGCCCGCGCCGTCCATTGAGCGCAAGATGAACAACAACATCTTCATGAAAAAGCTGCGCATCGCGTTTGATTTAAAAACGACGGATATTCCTGATGTGCTAAAAAAGGCCAATTTTACGGTTTCTCAGGCAGAGATTGGCGCGATCTTCCGCAAACCGGATCATAAAAATTACCGTGAATGCGGTGACCAGATTCTGCGTAATTTCCTTAAAGGGCTGACGATGATTCATCGGCCCGCCACAGGCAAACCCGCTTAAAACGCAGCTCGATGGTATTTCACCCGGTCGGGAAAGCAGACATCCGTGCCCGTTTGCTTTCCTGCCTGAGGCGCAGAGGCTGTGTCCTGTCGCTCGCTCGCTCGCGAAATATGTCATCACGAGTAAGCATAAGCCGTTCAGCCTTTAGCGCATCAGGCATCACTCGCCTGACGAGGCGCCCGGCGCGCCTTCTCATCCCCCACTGATCTTTTTTCCCGCTAAGGTCAGCCCGGCTATTTCGCGCTGTTACCGACTACCCAGCGCTTATGTACCCACAGCGACGCCATAATCACGAGGGCACCTGCGATAAAGCTTGGCCAGTGCGGTTTTTGCTGCCATATCGCAAGGTTAACCAGCAATCCGGCCGGAACGTGCATGTTATTCATAATGCCCAACGTGCCGGCATCGACCTGCGTTGCCCCATAGTTCCACATAAAATAACCCAGTCCCGACGCCGCAACGCCCAACCATACAAGGATTCCCCACTGCAGCGTCGTCGTGGGTAATTTGTTGGGATTGCCCCAGGCTGCCCAGGCAATAATAGCTATCAGCACCGCGCCCAGATAAAACCACGAAAACGCCGTGTGCTGCGGCATCGGCCGGGTTTCCTGCAAACGCTTATAGCCCACCATCCCGGCCGCGAAGCAGATATTGGCTAACTGCACTAACAGCAGACCAAACCAGAAGTTTTCGCTGACTTTGTCGTAGCGAATAATCGCCGCGCCCGCAACGGCCAGCAAGGCACTGAAAATGTATCCGACGCGCAGAGGCCTTCGACTTATCAGGTCGTAGATCAAGGTGACATAGAGCGGCGTCATCACGGTAAACAGCAGGAATTCTGACACGCTCAAATACAAATAGGCTTCAAAACTCAGTAAATACATAATGCCCAGTTGCAGCATCCCGACCAGCATATAGAGCAAGAGCGTTGAAGGCCGGTAGCCACGCCAGCGCAGGAACGGCAGAAAGACAATGGCGGCCAGCGCCAGGCGCATCAATACGGAAAACCAGCTGTCGACCTGCCCGGCAAGGTACTCACCGATCAGGCTAAAAGAAAATGCCCACAGAATGGTAGTAACGATCAATAAAAGCACGGTAACAACCCCGAAATAAACAGAGCGTCAGTGTAAACAAAGTCCTGAATCAGAGCTGATTTATCTGGTTTACATCTGGTTACTTACCAGGCATTCAGGCGTTATCTTTTCTCTCTGCCTGTTTTATCCTTCCCACACCACGCCTGTTGCCGCCAAAAATGTGTGAAAAAGCGCATCTGCCTGGCATTTTCGCGCTTTACTGTAATAAAACTGTAACAAATTTGTCATTCATCACAGTAAACGGCACTGTCTCTGTCTATTCTCTGCGCGAAATGGTGCATCGCGAGCACCATTTTTTATGTTTCGACCCAACCTGCTGGGGAATCAAAACCATAATGCGCCCGGAGGGCCACCATAATGTTAAGTATTTTTAAACCTGCACCACACCAGCCCCAGGTGGCAGAGGATCGTGTCGATCCCCTCTATCGCCGCCTGCGTTGGCAGATCTTCATCGGTATTTTCTTTGGCTATGCGGCTTACTATCTGGTCAGGAAAAACTTTGCTCTGGCCATGCCTTATCTGGTTGAACAGGGCTTCTCGCGCGGCGATCTGGGGTTTGCGCTTTCGGGCATCTCTATCGCTTACGGCTTTTCCAAGTTCATTATGGGTTCGGTATCGGACCGCTCTAATCCCCGCGTTTTTTTACCTGCCGGATTGATTCTGGCCGCTGTCGTGATGCTGTTCATGGGGTTTGTTCCCTGGGCGACCTCCAGCATTATGGTGATGTTTGTCTTGCTGTTTATCTGTGGCTGGTTCCAGGGGATGGGCTGGCCGCCCTGCGGACGCACCATGGTGCACTGGTGGTCGCAAAAAGAACGTGGCGGTATTGTGTCGGTGTGGAACTGTGCGCATAACGTCGGCGGGGGAATTCCGCCCCTGCTGTTTTTGCTGGGAATGGCGTGGTTTAACGACTGGAAAGCGGCCCTTTATATGCCCGCCTTCGGCGCGATTGCCATTGCAATCCTGGCCTTTGCGCTGATGCGAGATACACCACAGTCCTGTGGCCTGCCGCCTATTGAGGCTTATAAAGACGATTATCCGGCGGATTACAACGCGAGCCATGAAGAAGAGTTCACCGCAAAACAAATCTTCATGAAGTATGTCCTGCCAAACAAATTACTGTGGTATATCGCCCTGGCGAACGTGTTTGTTTATCTGCTGCGTTACGGCATTCTGGACTGGTCGCCGACGTATCTCAAAGAGGTGAAACACTTCACCCTGGATAAGTCATCGTGGGCTTACTTCTTCTATGAATATGCAGGAATTCCCGGCACGCTGTTGTGCGGCTGGATGTCAGATAAAGTCTTTCGCGGAAACCGTGGAGCGACGGGCGTGTTCTTTATGACGCTGGTCACCATCGCGACGGTGGTTTACTGGCTTAATCCGCCAGGAAATCCCGGTGTAGATATGGCCTGCATGATAATCATTGGCTTTTTGATCTATGGTCCGGTGATGCTGATAGGGCTACATGCGCTGGAACTCGCACCGAAAAAAGCCGCCGGGACGGCAGCCGGTTTTACCGGATTGTTCGGTTATCTGGGCGGTTCGGTCGCAGCCAGCGCCATTGTGGGTTACACGGTGGACTATTTTGGCTGGGATGGCGGCTTCCTGGTGATGATTGTGGGCTGTGTGCTGGCGGTGATTTTGTTACTGCTCACCATGGTCAGCGAGCATAAACACAAACAAAAACTGGCGTAACCGTCAGAAGGCCGGTTCGCCGGCCTTCTGCGCAGGCGCGCTACGATAAATACAACTTTCTTAGCGTTGCCGGCACCGCATCCTCGGCGTTGCTGCCAATCACTTCCAGCTCCGGCAGGGTATCTTTCAGACGCTGGTGCGCGTTAGCCATAATGCAGCCCTTGCCTGCCATACTCAGCATTTCTACGTCGTTCATACCATCACCAAAGGCAATACAGTCTTTCAGCGTAAAGCCTAACTGTTTCGCTACGGATTCAAGTGCATGACCTTTAGAAACACCGCCCGCCATCACCTCCAGACAGGTCGGCAGTGAAAAGCTGACGTTAACGCGATCGCCCCAGCGCGCTTCAATCGCCAGCTCCATGGGAATCAGATGCTCAGGCTCTTCACAGGTGAAAAAGACTTTGCTGATGCCGTCAGTCGGCAATATACCCGGTTCATAAACCTGATAATGAAAATCGGATTCGCGAAAATAGTCTTTCTCTGCCGGGCTGCAACGGCTGACAAACCACTCATCATCGCGATAAACGTGCGTCAGCACTTCCGGATGATGGTACTGCAGCCCAAACAGATCCTGGGCAATATCCATATCCAGATTGTGGCTAAAAATCAGCTCTCCTGCGGGATTGTGCACGCGCGCGCCGTTTGACGTAATCATATACGCCGGAATACCCAGCTTGTCGCGCATTTGCCCAACATCAATATGATGGCGGCCCGTGGCGAAAATAAAGTGAATGCCTTGTGCAACCAGCTGTTGCAAAGTTTCGCGGGCATCAGGCGTGAGGCGATGTTCGGGGGAAAGCAGTGTGCCGTCCAGGTCGGACACAACAATGTGGTACATGAAAACCTCGGGTATCTGTGTCGGTTGGCCGTAGCCGGTAATGTAAACGGAGTACTAATGATGCGACAAAAAGAAATCGACGATCGCATTGAGTGCTTCAGCACGCATGCTGTCTTTTTCAAACAGGATCTCGTGGCGCGCACCTTTAATGATCTGGGGTTTGCGTCCCTCACAGGGATGACCCGCCGCCGCCATGGCGGTACAAAAAAGATCTTGTGAGCGGTTATCTACCACGCTGTCTTCGCTGGCCTGCAGCAGCAGCAGCGGGGTCGTCATTTTATCCACCTGACTGAAGATGTTACGTCCGGCATAAATGCCTTCCCGAACCCAGTGATAAGTGGGCCCGCCAACACGAATGGCCGGATCGTCCGCATAAAAACGCAGGCTGCGCCGATAACGCTCATGGCTGTGTGTCAGGCGATTAATGCCAAAAGGATGCGCCCGCCAGCGCCCCGTGCCTAACGCATAGCCATCGCGCACGGCAGGCCTTTTTTCCGCCCAGTCGAGTATTTTATGCGCCAGAAAAGAGGGTAACGGCAAAGCAATGCCAAACATCGGCGCGACCAGTGCCGCAGCATGGAACGCACCAGGCTGACGCGCCAGAAACAGGGCCAGAATCGCCCCGCCCATCGAATGGGCTAACGCATAACGCTGCTGATAATGACGGCTTACAATCTCTTTGAGATAAAGCGTTTCGAGATCATCAACATAGTGGGAAAACTCCACGACATGTCCACGATGAGAGTCGTCCAGCAGGCGATCCGATCGTCCCTGTCCCCGATGATCGAGCACGATCACGTCAAATCCGCAGTGGAACAGATCGTAAGCCAGCTCGGGGTATTTAACGTAGCTCTCAATGCGCCCGGGTACGATCAAAATAACGCGCTTGTGTTTCGGTGAAATGAACCGGACATAACGTAATGTCAGATTTTCAACGCCGGTAAATTCACACTCTTCACGGCTGTGCCAGAAATCAAGCAATGGGCCGGTAGCAAAGGCGGCAAACGCCTGTTCACGTTGCAGCCAGCTTGCTCTGTGTTGCTTCATCCGCCCTCCTGGTTGCCGAAAAAAAAGAGTCTGAACGGCCGCATGATGTCCGTAGCCCTGCGCATCATTCTGGCGTATTGTGTCACACTTCAGACGCGACAGGGAGTACAACCCATGACCATCGAATGGTGGCTGACCTATCTTCTTACCACCACAATTCTTAGCCTTTCGCCCGGCTCTGGTGCCATTAACACCATGAGCACCGGCATCAGTCACGGTTATCGTGGCGCGGTCGCGTCTATTTCTGGCTTGCAGGTCGGTCTTGCACTGCATATCGCCCTGGTGGGGATCGGTCTTGGGGCGCTCTTTTCCCAGTCGCTGCTGGCGTTTGAGATTTTAAAGTGGGCTGGTGCAGGTTATCTGGTCTGGCTGGGCATCCAACAGTGGCGCACTGCGGGTGCCATTGACCTTAACGCCATGTCGAAAGCCATGCCGCGTCGTCGTCTGTTCAAACGGGCGGTGATGGTGAACCTGACCAATCCGAAAAGCATTGTGTTTCTGGCGGCGCTGTTTCCCCAGTTTATCCTGCCTCACCAGCCACTCATGCTGCAGTATCTGGTACTGGGCGTAACAACCGTCCTGGTGGATATCGTGGTTATGATTGGCTATGCCACGTTAGCCACACGCATTGCAGGATGGATTAAAGGACCTAAGCAGATGAAGCTGATGAACCGCATTTTCGGCGGCTTATTCATCGCGATTGGGGGACTGCTCGCCAGCGCCAGGCGTATCGCCTGAGCGGGCCGAGGCTGCCGCTGACAGTGACCCTGTCGGCGGCTGCATTAGCGCTGAAGTGACCGATAATCGGCTATCAGCGCGACAGGATCAGGTGAATGCCAAAACCAGCGAACAGCACGCCCGCCACGCCATCCACCCACTTGGCAGCACGTTGATATTTATCCCGCATCCACGGCAGGGAAAAAATAGCGGCGACCAGAGAAAACCACGCAAAAGTCTCGACACTTATCAGCACGAACAGCCCCCAGCGTTCCAGCTCGCCCATGTCGTTACCGATAAACAATGAGAAGACGCTACCAAAGTAGATCACCGCTTTCGGGTTAGACAAGTTGGTCAGCAGGCCTTTAATAAAGCTTCTGCCTTTCTTTGGCAGCTCGGCGACAGGTTCCTGCTGGACGGGCTGCTTATGACGCTGGCGCGCTGAGCTGATTAACTGCCATCCCATCCATAACAGATAAAGTCCGCCTCCGACCATGATGATTTGGTGTAACCAGGCCATCTTTTGCAGAATCAGATGCAGGCCCATTAATGCCACCCCAGCCCAGACCATAACGGCCAGCGTAATGCCCAAAACACCCAACATGGCTTCTTTGCGCGAACGACTGGCGGCGGTTTGCGAGACAAAAAAGAAATCGGGGCCGGGGCTCATCAGCGCAACAAGATGGACCAGGGCAATGGTACTGAACAAGATCAACATGATAACGCCTCTTTACTCTTCATCGAGATGTTCTTTAATCATCAGCAAAAAGGGCTTACCAAAACGTTCCAGTTTGCGATGACCTACCCCATTCACGCTCAACATTTCAGACGCACTGACCGGCATCTGCTCAGCCATCTCCAGCAACGTAGCATCGTTGAATACTACATAGGGAGGAATATTCTCTTCATCCGCAATCGCTTTACGCAGCTTGCGCAGTTTAGCAAACAGCTTGCGGTCATAGTTGCCACCATAGACTTTTGCCGACCCGCTGCTTTTCGGTCTGGCGGTTATCAGTCTTGGCACCGCCAGCATCAGCGGGACTTCACCGCGTAATACCGGTCGGGCGGCTTCCGTCAGCTGCAGCGCGGAGTGCATAGCAATGTTTTGCGTAACCAGTCCCAGATGAATTAACTGACGCAAAACACTGACCCAATGCTCATGGCTGTTTTCTTTACCCAGCCCATACACGGGCAGCTTGTCGTGTCCCTGCTCACGGATGCGGTGATTATTGGCACCGCGTAATACTTCAACAATGTAGCCCATACCAAAACGCTGGCCGACACGATAAATACTGGAAAGCGCCTTCTGGGCCTCCACCAGGCCGTCATAGCGTTTAGGTGGATCGAGGCAAATATCACAGTTTCCGCAGGGTTGCTGTCGTCCTTCACCAAAGTAGTTCAGCAGCACCAAACGACGACAGGTCTGCGCTTCGGCAAACGCATTCATCGCATTCAGTTTATGACGTTCAATATCCTGTAACGGGCCGGGCTGCTTCTCTTCAAGGCATTTACGTAGCCAGGCCATATCAGCAGGATCGTAGAGCATCATGGCTTCCGCAGGCAGGCCATCACGTCCGGCGCGTCCTGTTTCCTGATAATAAGATTCTATATTGCGCGGAATATCGAAGTGCACCACAAAACGCACATTCGGCTTGTTGATGCCCATCCCAAATGCCACGGTCGCCACCACGATTTGCAGATCGTCGCGCTGGAATGCTTCCTGTACGCTGGCGCGCTGCGCGCTATCAATACCGGCATGATATGCCCCGACGCTCAGGCCACGGCTTTGCAGACGCGCTGCCGTATCTTCGACTTTTGCCCGGCTGTTACAGTAGATAATGCCGCACTTACCCCGCTGATCCTGCACGTAGCGCAGCAACTGATCGGTCGGCTTAAACTTTTCCACCAGGGTGTAACGAATGTTCGGACGGTCAAAGCTACTGATTTGAATCAGTGGGTCCTGCATATGAAGCAGGTTAACGATATCAAGTCGGGTCGTTTCGTCAGCGGTCGCCGTCAGGGCCATCACCGGCAGATCGGGGAAACGCTGGCGCATCTTACCCAGCGCGCCATATTCCGGACGGAAATCGTGCCCCCACTGCGAAATACAGTGCGCCTCATCCACGGCAAGCATACAGGGCTGCCAGTGCGCCAGGCTTTCAAGGAAGTTGTCCATCATCAGACGTTCTGGCGCAATATAAAGCAGCTTAACGCGCCCATTGCGGCAATCCGCCATCACGGCCTGCTGCTGCTCGCGTGTCATGGTCGAATTCAGACAGGCTGCGGCCACGCCGTTCGCCAGCAGTTGATCTACCTGATCTTTCATCAGAGAGATTAATGGTGACACCACCAGCGTCAGCCCCTCGAGCACCAGCGCCGGGATCTGATAGCAGAGTGATTTACCGCCGCCGGTTGGCATCACCACCAGACAATCCCGCCCACTCAGCGCTTCATTGATAATGGCCTGCTGACCGGGACGAAACTGCTGGTAGCCAAAAGTATCCTGCAATACCTGCTTAGCCAACGCTTCCTGATTAAGAACTGCCGAGGTTGCCACTGTATTCCTGACTTAATGGTTAATTAGAACAAATCGTTAAGCGTTACACCTACGCCCAAACGTGTCTGACGGTGGTTATAGTCAATAAGGGATTCGCCATAGCCGCTGAACAGCTGAGTGTAGAAACGCACGTGCGTAGTAATCGGGTAACTCCAGCCCAGCGTAGCGCCGCCATAGCCGCTATTCCAGTTATAGTTGCCTTCCACGCTGAAAATGCTGTCACCCATCGCGTAACCCACTTTGGCACGATAGTAGCCCATGTATTTCGTAATATCGGGGTTATCATCCGTACTGGCGCTTTCAGAAATACGGAACCAGGGTTTGACCTCCACCAGGAAATTACCGTTTTGCGCCATCAGGCGGGTATAAACGCGGTTCCAGCTGCGGGAAGTCGGATCGCTGCGACCATTGGACTGATGATTAACGCCCACTTCAACATCACGCAGCGTCCAGCCAGCGAGAGAGTAATCTGTCGCCCAGCCTAGGAAAATCTGTGGCTCGTAGTTCGTCTCCCGGAAAGGTGACGACTCTTTTTTATTCGATACCTGCCACCATGAGCGCTGCGTGTAAGACGCCGCTAACACGGAGTTATCACCCACGATGCCGCGCCATAGCGGAAATGCCAGGCTGAGCTGGAATTTCACTTCGTCTTTGCGTGCGTTTTTTGCCCAGTTATAAGAGGAAATCGCCTCTTTATTGATGTCGCTGGTGTACGTGTACAGCAGATAGTTATTTTCGTAAGGATAAAGCACAAACGGATTGTCGTGCTGCTCCAGCAGATTGGCAATAATGCTGCCCCTCACCTGCGGTGCGTCGTGAACGTGTTTGATCGTGGCTTCGTCCGCCTGCGCCAAAGCAGGAAGTAACATTGCCGCCAGCAAGGCGCGATGCTTACGCATAGGATTCTCCGGTGAAAACTGCGTATTCATAAAAGCGAATGGGTGTCTTAAAAAGCAGGACATTCTACACACAAATGTGAGCGAACATCAGCGCTGATTTCCTAAACTGGAAAGCCTGTCGAGCGAAGCATAGAATAAACAACTTGTTAACATCTACAGTTTATTTGCCAGCTATTCAGGACTAAACACCATGTCATCCGTGCTATTGACTCAGCAGGAAGCTCGCCGCCTGGTCGGTGAAATTTTTATTTATCACATGCCGTTTAATCAGGCTCTCGGCCTGGAACTGGATCGCCTTGACGCCGACTACGCTGAAATTAGTTTTGCGAACAAAACCATGCTGGTCGGCAATGCCGCTCAGCAGATCCTGCACGGTGGCGTGACCGCCGCCGTACTGGATGTGGCAGCAGGTATGGTGTGCGTCAGTCATGCGTTGACGCGTGATGAAAGTATTAGCGAGGAGGTGCTGCGCCAGCGGCTGTCTCGTATGGGAACGATTGATATGCGGGTTGACTATCTGCGTCCCGGTCGGGGCGAGCGTTTTATTGCCACCAGCCGTTTGCTGCGCGCCGGGAATAAAGTCTCTGTCGCACGGGTTGAATTACACAATCAGCAGGGTGACTACCTGGCGACCGCCACGGCAACTTATCTGACAGGCTGACAGGGAAAAGGAACGTGGGGCTGCCGCGCTGGCATCCCACGTCTACGTCAGATGGGCATCAGAACAGGGTATTCGCATTAGCCGATTTTTCAGGCACCTCCTGAACCACATCCCAGTGCTCAACAATTTTTCCTTTTTTAACCCGGAAAATATCCGTCACGGCCCGGCCACGATCGTTTTTACCGTTGGTTGAGTGCACATGTAGCCACACCAGATCGCCATCCGTTGCACTGCGTACGATGCGCGCTTTTGACTGCGGGTTTTTCCTGAAAAAATCGGAAAAAAAGTTAACAAGCGGTGCCTTACCATTGGGCAATCCGGGATTGTGCTGGCGGTAATCGTCCGCCACAACCCGGGCCGCTTCTGCGACATTATGGTGATTAAAAAATTGATCATAGAAGTTGAGCACCAATGCACGATTAGCCTCTTCCGTCTTGAGATCGCGGCTGTCGCCGGGTTGCGCGGCGTAAACCGCACCCGCTGTCAGGATACCTACCGCCAGCAACAGGTTTTTCAGAAAGGTGGTCATCATTCTTCTCCTTGCGCATTTGTTATGGCGCTAACCGCTACGCGCCCGAAAGTCAGTCCTGACAGGCCGCCAAAGATGAGCCGGACTCGCCATCAGGTTTTGATATCACACCAGGTCACAAAAATAGACTGGTCACGTTGTGGATGTTACATTCGCCAAAAATGGTTAACAAGAAGTCACGTTGTGATGACCCAGTCACGTGAACGTGACTATTGACGCTGCGCAGGAACTCACCGATGCCAAAATCTTTACCCGCAACCTTTACTTACGAGCAACCTTGTCCCATCCGTGACGTACTTGACCGGATAGGTGATAAATGGAGTTTATTGATTCTTGAGGCGCTGGCCGAACAGACGCTGCGGTTCAATGAGCTTCACCGTCATATCGGGGATGTTGCCCGCCAGGTCCTGTCGCGCAGTCTGAAACGGCTGGAAATGGACGGTTATATCCTGCGGACGCTCTATCCGGAAGTGCCGCCACGGGTTGAGTACAGCCTGACGGATTTAGGCCGTTCATTTCTCAAACCCATGCAGCAACTGATTGAGTGGGCAGACAGCAATCATCAGGCCATTTGTCTTGCTCGCCAGCGCGCCCTTGAGCCGGATAAAGACTGACCCTGTTTTATCACCCTATCTGGCTACAGAGATAACGAAGACTGCGGTAATATTGCGGCCCTCTGTCACGCCACTTCACCTTAGTGCCCTCCGGTACAGGACGAATTTTCAGGATATGTTATGGATACCCAGCAAACCCGTCAGGGAATAGGTTTTGCGCTTGGCGCGTATTTCATTTGGGGCATTGCGCCCGCCTACTTCAAAGTAGTCAAGGCCGTTCCTGCCACCGAAATCATGACCCACAGGGTGATCTGGTCAGCCCTGTTCATGCTGTTATTGATCACACTGAGTCGCAGTTGGGGACAGGTCAGGAGCGTGCTGCGCCAGCCCAAAAAAGTGTGGCTACTGGCACTCACGGCGGTCACGGTGGGGGGGAACTGGCTGCTGTTTATCTGGGCGGTGAACAACCAGCACATGCTGGAGGCGAGCCTGGGCTATTTTATCAACCCATTGATTAACGTTGTGTTTGGCATGATTTTTCTGCGTGAACGCTTTCGTCGTCTGCAGTGGCTGGCGGTGGCCCTGGCGGCCTTCGGCGTGCTTTTGCAACTGTGGCAATTTGGCTCTGTGCCGGTGATTGCTTTAGGCCTGGCGTTCAGCTTTGCGTTCTACGGCTTAATGAGAAAGAAAATTCAGGTCGATGCCCAGAGCGGCATGCTGATAGAAACGCTGTGGCTGTTTCCGCTGGCCGCACTCTACCTGTTTGGCTTTGCCGACAGCAGCACCAGCCACCTTAGCGCCAATCCCATGAGCCTGAACCTGCTGCTGATCGCCGCAGGCATCGTCACCACCATTCCGCTGATGTTCTTCGCGGCTGCCTGCACCCGACTGCGCCTGTCCACGGTGGGCTTCTTTCAGTATCTTGGCCCGACGCTGATGTTCCTGCTGGCGGTGCTGTTTTATGGCGAAACGGTTACGCCAGATAAAATGGTGACCTTTGGGTTTATCTGGCTGGCGCTGCTGGTCTTTATTCTGGATGCCGTGGCATTTTCAGCGCGGAGCCGTGTGCGCAAAGCGTGATATAAAGCGCGCCATTGCCGGGCCGGTCAGAAGAATGGTGAACAAGCGCAGAGTCTGCATCGCCATCACAAATGCCATATCTACCCGGCTTCCGGCAGCAATAATCGCCACCGTGTCCAGTCCACCCGGACTGGTGGCGAGATAGGCGGTCATCAGATCGATATGCAAAACGCGGGTTAACATCCAGGCCAGTCCACCGCACAGCAACATCAGGCCAAAAATTGACAACAGCATCTGCGGCAACGTACTTAACGCCAGTTTGAAAATCGGTCGGGTAAAGCGTAACCCCACGCTCCAGCCAATCATGGCGTACGCCAGCGCAAGCAGCCATTCAGGCATCTGCAGCACTGCCGTGCCGGTTGAATGCAGCGTCGCGCCAATCAGTGCCGGTATCAGTAATGCCCCGGACGGAATACGCAGCCATGGCCCCAGCCAGGCGCTGCAGATGACCAGGCACATCGTTACCAGAAAACCGCCGTTAAGCGCGGGAAACCATATCAGTGAACCCGCATGACCGCCGTCGCCCAGTCCGATACGCGCCACCATGGCCGCCGCGCCCGCGACAAACAGCACACGCAGATACTGCATAAAAGCAACCAAACGCACGTCGGCACCGAATTCGCCTGCCATCGCCACCATCGCTGAGGCACCGCCCGGTGAAGACCCCCACGCGCCCGTGGGACCAGGAAGCGGGCTGAAACGCACCAGCAAAAAGCCCGACAGGCCACTGGCCGCCAGCGTCAGCAGCAGTACCGCTAACACAACAGGCCAGTCCTGTAACAGCGGCGTCAGGATAGAAGGTGAGAGGCTCTGCGCAATCATGCAGCCCAGTACCGCCTGCGACAGCAGGAATAACCGCTTATTAATACGCAGTGTGGCACCTGACAGGCCCATGACCACGCCAACGATCATCGGCCCCAGCAGCAGGGCGGCAGGCACGTGAAAATACTGGAAGATCGCACCGAGTAATACAGATGACACTAACAGCAGCAGCCACTGCCAGCGCAACGAAAGAGAGTCCATAAAAAAATCAATCAATTATGAAAATTGAGCGGGTAGATTAGCAGAATTAAGGCGACAGGCCAGCTAAATGGGCCGAATTAACAGCCCGTGCCGATGATTAAAGCCAGTTTTTACGCTTGAAATAGAGATAAGGCGCAAGGCCTGCAAGCATCATCAGGCAAATGGCGCCAGGATAGCCAAAGCTCCACTTCAGTTCAGGCATAAATTCAAAGTTCATGCCGTAGCTGGATGCCACCAGCGTTGGCGGCAGGAAAACCACGGATACCACCGAGAAGATCTTGATGATGCGGTTCTGCTCAATGTTGATAAAGCCCATCGCTGCCTGCATCAGGAAGTTTACCTTCTGGAACAGCGACTCATTGTGTGGCAACAGCGACTCGATATCCCGCAGAATTTCACGCGCCTGCTCAAGTTGGTTGCCTGGTAAACGTGCCTTACGGACCAAAAAGTTAAGTGCACGCTGCGTATCCATCAGACACAAACGCACCTTCCAGCCGATATCTTCCAGCTCGGCTAATCGTGATAACGCCTGGTCGTATTCCTCACCCTGCTGGCCTTCCATGATGACGCGGCTGAGCTTTTCCAGAGCGCTGTAGATGTTTTCAATCTCGTCTGCCAGCTGTTCGATTTTCGTCTCGAACAGATCAAGCAGCAGCTCATAAGCGTTGCCATCAATCAGTGTCTGGTTACGGGCGCGCATACGGTAAAGGCGAAAGGCGGGGAGTTCACGTTCGCGCAGCGTATATAAACGCCCTTCACGGATGGTAAACGCAACGGTTGAGTTGCCAGCGTGATCTTCGGCATCCTCAAAGAAGAAGAAGGAGTGAATGTGCAGGCCGTCTTCATCTTCGAAGAAACGCGCCGAGGCTTCAATGTCTTCCAGTTCAGGGCGCGTTGCCAGGCTCTGGCCCAGTTCGGATTGCACGCGATCGCGCTCGCCTTCTTCAGGCTCGACCAGGTCAACCCAAACTGACGTGGTCAGTTTATCGCTTTCATCTTCCAGTTCCAGACGCGTCAGGCGGCTGTTATCAAGTTTAAATGCGCTCAGCATAGCAAGACTCCCCATTGCAGACTTTATGGGACAACGCTGTCGGCCGGTCTGAATTCAGACCCGCGAACCTGAACACGGATAAAGGATAAATCAGTGCTGACTCGTGCGACGGATTAAAAAGGGAGGTCGCTGATAACCGCTAAGGCTACCAGCGTAATGAGATAGCCTTAGATGTTATTCCTGAAAACCAGGTTAATGAGCCAGCATCGACTGGGCGTGTCCAAGGCATTGTCCTCTCATGATAATAGTGCGCGCATGTTACGCTGAGACGAAAAAGTCGTCAACACGCGACTAGACGGTTTCCAGTTTGGCGTAGGCTGCCACCAGCCACTTGATCCCTTGCCCCTGAAACGCCACCTGCAGACGGCTGTGTTCACCGCTGCCCTCCAGATTAACGATAGTGCCTTCACCAAACTTGGCGTGACGAACCCGTTGCCCCAGAGAGAATCCCGTGTCGCTTTTGGTCATCGGCGTGCCCATGCGTTGATGACTGACCGGGCGCGTTACACTGGCGCGTAAACGCACTTCTTCGATACAGGCTTCGGGCAGCTCGCCAATAAAACGCGAGGGCCGATGGTAGACTTCTTTACCGTAGAGACGGCGGGTTTCGGCGTAAGTCAGCGTGAGCTTCATCATCGCGCGCGTGACGCCGACGTAAGCCAGGCGACGCTCTTCTTCCAGTCGACCCCCTTCATCCAGCGCCATCTGGCTCGGGAACATGCCCTCTTCCATGCCGACGATAAACACCTGGCTGAACTCCAGCCCTTTCGCAGAGTGCAGCGTCATCAGTTGGACCGCGTCCTGCCATTTGTCCGCCTGCCCTTCCCCGGCTTCGAGGGCCGCATGGGACAGGAATGCCTGGAGCGGCATCAGATCTTCATCTTCATCCTGGTAGCTGAACTGGCGCGTGGCCGTCACCAGTTCCTCAAGGTTTTCGATACGGGCCTGGCCCTTTTCACCCTTTTCCTGCTCGTACATGATCCACAGGCCAGAGTCCTTGATAACTCTGTCGGTCTGCACGTGCAGCGGCATCTCCGCGGTTTCGCTCGCCAGTGAATCCACCAGCTCACAAAAGCGCTGCAGCGCTGAGGCCGCGCGGCCGGCAAGGGCGCGCGACTGGAGCAGCTCACGCGTTGCCTGCCATAAGGTCATCTGTTTTTCGCGTGCCGTCTGACGTACCACATCCAGCGTGCGGTCGCCCACACCACGCGTTGGCGTATTCACGACACGCTCAAAGGCCGCGTCGTCGTTGCGGTTAGCCATCAGTCGCAGATAGGCCAACGCATCTTTGATTTCCTGACGCTCGAAAAAGCGCATACCGCCATAAATACGGTACGGCATACTGGCCTGCAACAGGGCCTCCTCCAGCACGCGCGACTGGGCATTGCTACGATACAGGATGGCGCAATCCGCCAGCGCATTGCCGTTTTCCATCCAGGCTTTGATGCGGTTGACGACAAAGCGTGATTCATCCAGCTCATTAAAGGCACAGTAGACAGAAATGGGTTCACCATCGCTGCCGTCGGTCCACAGCTCTTTACCCAGTCGACCGCTGTTGTTGGCGATCAGGGCATTCGCAGACTTCAGGATGTTGTTGGTCGAGCGGTAGTTTTGTTCCAGACGAATGGTATCCGCGCCGGGGAAATCCTTCAAAAAGCGCTGGATATTTTCCACCTGCGCACCGCGCCAGCCGTAAATGGACTGATCGTCATCACCGACGATGATCACTTTGCTGCTGTCGCCCGCCAGCATGCGAATCCAGGCATACTGAATATTGTTGGTATCCTGAAACTCATCCACCAGAATGTTAGTGAAACGCTCGCGGTAGTGATTCAGGATGTGGGGTTTGTTTAGCCACAGCTCATGCGCCCGCAGCAGCAGTTCTGCAAAGTCGACCAGCCCGGCGCGATCGCAGGCTTCCTGATAGGCCTGATAAATCCGTAGCCAGGTTTGTTCTACCGGATTGCCGTAGCTCTCAATATGCTTTGGCCGCAAACCTTCATCTTTCTTGCCGTTGATGTACCACATGCCCTGGCGCGCAGGCCACTGCTTCTCATCCAGGTTCATCGCTTTGATCAGGCGCTTCAGCAACCGCAGTTGGTCTTCACTGTCGAGGATCTGGAAATCCTGCGGCAGACCCGCGTCAAGATGGTGAGCACGCAGCAGACGGTGTGCCAGGCCATGAAACGTCCCTATCCACATTCCGCCCTGGCTGGTGCCAATGAGCTGCTCGATACGGTGGCGCATCTCTGCCGCCGCCTTGTTGGTAAAGGTCACCGCCATAATGGAGTACGGCGAACAGTTTTCTACCGACAATAGCCAGGCGATACGGTGCACCAGAACGCGTGTTTTTCCGCTGCCCGCGCCCGCCAGCACCAGCAGGTTACTGCGCGGGGCCGCAACGGCATCGCGCTGTTTGTCATTCAAACCGTCGAGCAGTTCAGAAACGTCCATAAGCACCAATAAGTCAGAAAATGCGAAGCATAAGACTGGATAAATTTACAGCCATTATAACAGCGAGGTCAGTGATGCCAACTGTGAAATTTCAACGTGTGGCAGCAGGCGGGCATCATCAATGTGCATCAGGTTGCCCTTACGCAGATTAATCCAGCAAGCTTGCATGCCAAAACGAATCGCGCCAGCCACATCGGTAGTGAGATCGTCGCCGACGTGCAAAATATATTCTGGGCCGATATCAAGGCGTTGCGCAGCCAACTGATACATATCCTGCCACGGCTTGGCGCGTCCATCCGGTCCTGCCCGCAGTGAAAACTGGAAGTAGTTTGCCAGACCGAGTTTTTCAGGCTGGGCATTGCCGTTGGTGATGGCCACCAGCGGCACTTTTTTCGCCAGGGCTTTCAGCGTGTGATGCGTTTCAGCCGGCATATCCACCTGGCTGCGCCACTGATGAAACACATCCATTACCTGCGCCGCGCCCCTGGCGGCTTCGGTTGCCGTTAAACCGGCATGACACATAACATGTTCTACCGAACGGCGACGCCATTCAGACACATCATGGTAGATATCGGGTTCACGTAAACATAGCTGATTACGTGATTCGGCCACGTCTTCAGGCGTAACGTGACGCAGTGCCGGATGGAAAGCCTGCAGGGCCGCATGGGATGCTTCTGTGGTTTTGCGAATCACAGGATAGTTGTCATAAAGCGTGTCATCTAAATCGAAAGTGATTGCTTTAATGTCACGCAGAGGGCGATAAAACTTCATTCACTCTTTCCTCGTTTGGCGCGGGGATGGGCGGCATCATACACCGAGGCCAGGTGCTGAAAATCAAGATGGGTGTAAATTTGTGTGGTCGAGAGATTCGCATGGCCCAGTAATTCCTGCACGCCACGCAGATCGCCGCTCGACTCCAGCAAGTGGGTGGCAAAAGAGTGACGCAGCTTATGGGGATGAATGTGGCTGGTCAGGCCCTGCTTAATCCCCCACTCTGCAAAACGCTTTTGCACATTACGCGCCGAGATACGAGAGCCGCGACTGGAGAGAAACAGCGCATCATCTGCGGGATTAAACGCGATACGCAGCGGCAACCACTGCTGAATCCAGCTAACGGCGGTGCGGCCAATCGGCACGCGTCGCTCCTTGCTGCCTTTTCCTGTCACCCAGACTTCGCCCGCCTCAAGATCGACATGGCGACAATCCATATTGACCAGCTCGGAAAGACGTAATCCCCCGCCATACATGACTTCCAGCATGGTGCGATCGCGTATTGCCAGCGGATCATCAAGGTCAATATCCAGCAACTGGCTGACATCATCAACGTCGATATTTTTTGGCAGGTGGCGGCCATTGCGCGGTGTGGCGATCCCTTTCGCCGGATTGGCAGGCAGCATGTCCTGGCTCACCTGCCAGTCAAGAAAACTGCGCAATGCGGACAGACGCAGCGCCAGACTACTGGCGGCCAGACCTGCGCGCCGGCTGCGGGCGGCCATGCTGCGGACCATAGCCGGATCGAGCTGTGACCATGCGCTGATTTTCATCTCGTCGGCAATCGTCACCAGTGCGGCAAGCTGACGCGCGTAGCTGCTCAGGGTAAGAGGGCTGAGCTGGCGTTCAACCTTCAGGTGGCGCAGAAAGCCGTCAACGGTTTCCTGCAACACGCTGCTCATGCGCGCTCCACCCAGCGTTCCAGCAACGCAGGCATCATCTGTGAAAGGTGTTGCAGCAGTAGAGTTCCCATACCCGACTGATAGTGCAGGCTGTCACGGCTACTGAAGATAATGATGCCAAGCTCACCGTCGTCACCCATCAACGACATGGCCACTGAACCAATGGCTTTTGCCTGCGGCAGCAACAGCAACAGCTCCGGGCCATTAATACTGCCCAGATAGTGCTGTTCATTACCGAAGCGCTGAATGCGAAGAGGTTCGAAAGCCTGACGCGCCAGGCCAAGCTGCACAAAGTCAGACGGCGCGCCCAGCCGCCACCGGTCATTAAACAGGCGGATATTAGCGCCCGCAAGGCCAAGATCGCGCGCCCAGCGGTGCAGGCGATTAAGCATATCCTGCAATGAGCTGGCGGCGGCCAGGTGACTTTGCAGCGAGAGCAGTCGCGCGAATAACTGCTGGTTCGCGGTGGCCTGCTCCATCAGCAGCGTGATCTCTTCTTCCAGCCGCTGAATGTGGTTGCGCTGGCGCGCCATGTGCCATTCCACCAGCGATACGCTTCCGCGAACCGGATGCGGCACCGCCATCTGTTCGACCTGACGCGCGTTGCGCATAAAGAAGTCAGGATGCTGTCGCAGATAGTCACTGACGGCCTGATCGTCCAGCAGGACAGCATTTTCCGCCTGCTCTTCGATATTTTTCATAAGTGAATAAACCCATCGTAAACATGTGTGGCCGGGCCGGTCATATAGAGCGGCTGTCCGACGCCTTTCCAGGCGATATGTAACGAGCCGCCTGGCAAATCAACGCGTACTTTCTGGCTTAAAATACCCTGCTGGATACCACAGGCCACCGCTGCGCAGGCACCACTGCCGCATGCCTGCGTTTCGCCTGCACCGCGCTCATAGACGCGCAGCCGGATGTGCTCCGGATTAATGATTTCCATAAAGCCAACGTTGACGCGCTCCGGGAATCGTTCATGGCTTTCCAGAACCGGGCCTAAAAGCTCAACCTGGGCAGTGGTCGTGCTTTCCACCTGGATCACGCAGTGTGGATTGCCCATAGAGACGGCACCGAACATCACCGTTTGCTCCGCGACGCGCAGCAGATAAAGATTCTCGGCTTTATTGGCGCGAAAAGGCACCTGCTGGGGTTCGAAATTGGGCTCGCCCATATTCACGCGCACCAGATCGTCTGGCGTAACGCTTAACACCATGCGCCCCGCCTGGGTGCTCACGCGAATATCGCTTTTATTGGTTAGCCCTTTTAACTGAACAAAACGGGCAAAGCAGCGTGCGCCATTACCACACTGCGCGACTTCGCTGCCATCAGCGTTAAAAATGCGATAGTGAAAGTCGAGATCGGGATCGTAAGGCGGTTCAACAATCAGTAACTGATCGAAACCAATCCCCAAATGGCGATCGGACAGCCGGCGGATCAATTCCGGCGAAAAAAAGACGTTTTGCGTCACGGCGTCCACAACCATAAAATCATTGCCGAGACCGTGCATTTTGGAGAACTGCATTTTTTGCTCCGCCGGATGCGCCATAAGTGTTATTTCATTTGTGAGCTTGAATCACCCGTCACCAGACCACCCACATCCGCTTTAGACGCGTCGGTTTTCTGTTTTTGCGTTGATGCTGGCGTCGGCGCAGTTTGTTTTGGCGTGTCCTGCGGTGGGAAGTAGAGCGGTCCTTTCAATCCACAGCCTGCAAGGCTTGTCAGTGCCATTGTCATCGCTAACAGGCTTATCACTTTCTTCATTCTTTATGCTCTTCATATCCTGTGACCTGGATGCTTATCATCGCAGTTGAAGGTGGAAAAGCAACAGGAAATGCCAGCAAATCACGTGAGCGTTGTGGCAAGCCCTAAAGATAGCGTCACAGCGGGCCTGTAGAACTCAATGCACCTGATAGCGCGGCTGATAATCGTTGTTGTCGTTATCAGGCTGCGAGGCACAGAGTTCGGTGAGTGCCTGATTTCTGAATGGAATGACCTGATAACGTTCGCCGGTGTTCACGATCTGGTAGAACTGCGGCAGGTTAAAATTGATAAAACTTGAGCCGTAAGTGAAGCGATCGTGTGACGAGGAGTAAAAACGGCTAACGTCACGCACCAGCTCTTCTTTACTGCCTTCGCAGTGGTGATACACCTCAACACGGTTGCTTTCATCCAGAATATAAATGTTGAAACCCCGATCGTCGGTGGTGTCCTCAAAAAAGAACTGGATGATGCCTTCGCTGGCGTAACCATTGACCACAGGCGGCAGTGGCGTCTGATTCGACTCAACCTTAATCGACAGGCCGTGGAGCTTGTTGTTGGAGATGGCACCATAAAACTCAACGGCATTTTCCAGCTTCTGAACCGACACACCCATGCGTTCAAAGAACAGTCCCCAGGTCTGGCCGGCCATGCGCAGTGCTTTGAAGCGCCCAGGTTCCTGACGCGTACTGGAAAGACGCAGTTCAATACATTCTGACACCAGCTGCTGCACGCGGGTACGGATTAATCCACGGAGATGCTGGCTGTAACAGAACACCTCCACGGTGTCAGGCGGTGAAGCATCCTGATGCATTTTGCCAAGAATCGTTTTCAGCCCTTCAATCATCGCCTGTTCGCCGCTGAAGTGCAGTGTACGAACTTCATTCCATGAGTTGCGATACAGCAGATCGATACTGCCAATCAAACACTGCTGCTGCTGGCCAAAGCTGAACACATCAAGCTTGCGGAAATCGAAGTGCACCACCTGGTTACGAAACGCCGAGGTCGGATCGTGCTCAAGGTTAACGATGATGGCCAGATGGCGAATTTCACACGGGCTGTAAAGCGCCTTAGGCGTTGGCGCAGGCAGACGCAGCGGGAAATGGCTGGAAACATCGTCCACCAGTTCCTGCAGACGCGCCAAATCGCATAGCTCATTGCCCTTAATGTGCAGGCGCGTTTTGCTGGTCAGTAACCCATTGAACCAGGCCCAGGCCACCAGCTTGTTAAGATAGCGGTTATATTCCAGCGGCTGGTGACTGATGATCGAATTCATATCCGGCGACTGGTTGTACAGATACCAACCCGGGCGATTAGCACGGCCGGGTGGCACATGAATAAAGGTCAGGTTAGGTTCCGAAAGATCGGGAGAAATTTGCGGATTGACCAGCGTCACCTTGCCGGGCAGCGCTTCAAAAGCGGCGTACAATTTACGGGTCAGCACGCCGATATCCTGCGGGCTGGCGCTGACGCTTAAATTGTTGCGACGGGCAAAACGAATAAGGTTGCGATAGCTTTGCATCATCGCATCCAGCAATTCATTGTGTGCTTCACGCACACGCTCGATTTTCCATTCTGCGCGGTTGTCCAGAATGGCGAGTTTTTCCTCATCCCATCCCCAGGCTTTAACCAGTTGCGACAGAATCTCACGGCGCCAGCCACTGCGCTGCTGGTGCTCCTCGGTCGTCAGTTTTTCGCAAACTTTCAGGTAGAAGCAACGGCGGACCAAATCGAGGCGGGGCTGATCGTCAATGCTGGTGAGGTAGTGCGTCACGCGCTCCAGCATCATACAGTAGGGATCAAGACCGAAGCAGACGATCTCCCCGTCGTGCAAACGCTGTTTGATATCCATTGCCAGCAGTTTGGTGTCCGGGTATTCCCAGCTATAGGCTTCCAGCAACAGCGTTTTCAGCACTGCTTTATAGGGCGAATCGATACTTTTATACAGCTGCCACAGGCTGGCACCGAAATACTCTTCGGCTGACAGCGTGCTGAGCCCGCCCAAATCCAGCCACTCGTTCGGGGTGAGTACGCCTTTCGCATAGAGCGACATCACATAGTCATCGTAATGATGCTCTTCTTCACCAGGCACCATATTCCACAGAATACGTTTACCGGCCATTCTCACCGCCGTGCGATAGAACTCATCCAGCAGCAAAATATGCTGGGTAGAACCGCAATCTTCGCCACCAAGATTGCCGCTTTCATTGTGGCGGAAGCGGTTTTCATCAATCAGGAAAAAGCTGACTTCGATGGCTTGCGAGGCACACCATTTTTGCAGCAGCGCACATTTACGCTGCAGATTCAGGCGTTCTTCGTTATCCAGCCAGGATTGATGGCAAACCCAGATATCCAGATCGGACACGCTGTTTTGCCCGACGGAGGAGGTGCTCCCCATCGAATAGATACCGGTGATGGGCAACTCGCCTTTCGGCGCTTCGACCAGGGAAAGTTCCTGTTCGCCCGTTAACTCTGCGAGCAGTTGCAGCTGGTTTTCATCAGGCGTGAAGACGTTGATGCCGTGGGGAACGCTACCTTCAAGGTAACCCGGCATCAGCGGATGTTGATAATGTAGTAAGATCGGAAGCAGACTGTAGACGCGCTGAAAAGCGGGTCCCATGGCAGCCAGAGCGCGGTCAACGCGTAGCTGGTTAATTGCATCCAGTCTCTGTTTTAGTGTCTCAATGTAGAGGTACAAGACGTTTCGCCTGGTTGTCCTGGAGTTAAAAACCCTGTTCCCGCTATCTGCTACTTATTAATTGAGTGTCGTGCAGATAATTGCTGGAAACGTGATCAATCTATCACTCGTCGGATTGACCGTAAAGAAAGTTACGCTACCGACATTTTAGCACGGTTTCGTCTACTTTTCGCTCACTCTGCTCATAGCCTGAGATTACTGCCTGATATGTCAGGTTTAATCTACGGGCGGTTCTTTTCAATCCGTTGAAACTGACAGCATTCCCTCAACGATGATAGGATATTCGATGAACGATCTAAATGGTTAACGGCATGTTAAACAAAATTTTCAGAATTGCTACACGACAAAGTCCCCTTGCCATGTGGCAAGCACAATATGTACAGCAGCGTTTGCTCAGTGCCCATCCCGGCCTGCGCGTGGAGTTGGTGCCCATGGTGACAAAGGGCGACATCATTCTTGATACACCGCTGGCAAAAGTGGGCGGTAAAGGGCTCTTCGTTAAAGAGCTTGAGCAGGCGATGTTAGAAAACCGGGCCGATCTGGCCGTGCATTCGATGAAAGATGTGCCCGTGGCGTTCCCGGATGGGCTGGGCCTGGTCACCATTTGCCAGCGTGATGACCCGCGCGATGCGTTTGTCTCCAATCACTACGCGTCGATAGATGCGCTGCCACAGGGTGCCGTTATTGGTACGTCCAGCTTACGGCGTCAGTGCCAGATTAGCGCTCGTCGTCCAGACCTGGTGATACGCTCTCTGCGCGGTAATGTGGGAACACGCTTGAGCAAGCTTGATGCCGGCGAATATGACGCCATTATTCTTGCCGCCGCCGGGCTGAATCGTCTGGGCCTTGCCGATCGCATTCGCCAGCCGCTGCCTGCGGATGTTTCTCTGCCGGCCGTGGGCCAGGGCGCAGTAGGGATTGAATGTCGGCTAGACGACAGCACCTTAATTGGATTGTTACAGGCATTGAATCACGACGATACGGCGGTCTGTGTGAAAGCCGAACGCGCCATGAATACCCGACTTGAAGGCGGCTGTCAGGTTCCCATCGGCAGCTTTGCCGTGCTTGAAGGTAACGAACTCTGGCTTCGCGGCCTGGTGGGCGCTCCTGATGGTAGCGTCGTGGTGAGCGGTGAGCGCCGTGGACCACGCGATCAGGCAGAACAGATGGGTATTTCGCTGGCAGACGAGTTGCTCAACAGCGGCGCGCGTGAAATTCTGCGCGACGTTTACCAGGGACAACCTCCCGTATGACCATTCTGGTGACACGCCCGGAACCCGCAGCGGCTGAGCTGGCCTCACGCCTGCACGCTCAGGGTAAACAGGCGTGGAGCCTGCCGCTGATTGAATTCGCCCCGGGTAACGATCTGCAGCAGTTACCGGCAGCCCTTGCCACACTGAAACGCGGCGACCTGGTCTTCCTGCTTTCGCAGCAGGTTATTCACTTTGCACAGCACGCCATCAACGCATGGCCCGCCGACGTAGACTATTATGCAATTGGTCGCAGTACCGCTTTGGCTTTTCATACGATCAGTGGTTTGCAGGTGACCTACCCTCATGCGCACGAAACCAGTGAAGAGTTAATAAAACTGGCGACACTGCAGCAAATGGCGGGTAAGCACGCGCTTATCCTGCGAGGAAACCAGGGGCGCGAGCTGCTGGCAGAAACACTAATAGCACGCGGCGCACAGGTCACCTATGCGGAGTGCTATCAACGTTGCCAAAAACACTATGACGGTGCCATTGAAGGCCGTCGCTGGCGCGATCGTAATATTGACACGCTGGTTGTGACCAGCGGTGAGATGTTGCATCAGCTGTATTCGCTGTTCCCCGAGGTCGATCGTGAGGAATGGCTGCTCCGCTGCCGACTGCTTGTCGTCAGCGAACGTTTGGCTTCCCTGGCCGCCAATCTTGGTTGGCAGACGATTCAGGTAGCCGATGGTGCCGATAACGATGCGCTGCTGCGCGCGTTATGTTGAACTTAACAATGGGATGTGCCAGATATGACGGAACAAAAAGACACCTCCGCCGTGGTTGAAGAAACCACTCCAGCGGTTGATCGCCCCTCTTCTACCCAGGAAAAATCACCGCGTAAGCGTCATAACGGCGGCATGGTGCTGGGTGCAGTCGCGATCGTCATCGCACTGGCGATTGGCGCAGGGTTATACCTGAACGATAAACACCAGGCCGAACGGCAGGCGCAAACCAACCAGGATCTGAGCGACCAGCTGGCAAAGCTGCAGCAACAGGCGAACAGCGACAAACAGCAACTCACTCAGCAGTTGAATGCCGCAGAGAAAACGCTGGAGACCGCCCAGTCGCAGCAGGCTGCTTCGGCGAAAGAGCTGGAAACGTTGCGTGAAAAGATGGCGTCCATTTCAGGTAACGACGTACGCAGTTGGTTAGTGGCCCAGGCGGATTACCTGGTGAAGCTGGCCGGTCGTAAATTGTGGAGCGACCAGGATGTGACTACCGCTGCGGCGCTGCTGAAAAGTGCCGATGCCAGCCTGGCAGACATGAACGATCCCAGCGTCATGAACGTTCGTCGTGCATTGACCCAGGATATCAGTACGCTTTCCTCCCTCTCTCAGGTGGATTATGACGGCATCATTCTGAAACTTAACCAGTTATCAAACGGTGTGGATAACCTGCGTCTGGCGGATAACGATAGCGATGAAGCGCCCATGGACAGCGACAGCGGTGAACTATCCAGTTCCATCCGTGAATGGCGTCAGAACCTGGTGAAAAGCTGGCATAATTTTATGGATGACTTTATTACCATCCGCCGCCGCGATAATACGGCGCAGCCGCTGTTGGCACCGAATCAGGATGTTTACCTGCGCGAGAACATCCGCTCTCGCCTGCTGATCGCGGCTCAGGCCGTGCCGCGCCATCAGGAAGAGATTTACAAGCAATCGCTCGAAACCGTCTCTGCATGGGTACGTGCATGGTATGACACCAATGATGCCTCGACGAAAGCGTTTCTGGCTCAGTTGGATGAATTAAGCCAGCAGAACATTAATATGGACCTGCCGGACAGCCTGGAAAGCCAGCCGTTGCTTGATAAGCTGATGCAAACCCGCGTTCGTAACCTGATGGCACAACCCTCTGCCGCCGCTAACCAGCAGGGAGGCTAATCATGCTTAAGGTATTTATCCTCTTTGTCCTGCTGATTGCCGGCATTGTACTGGGGCCGATGATCGCGGGCCATCAGGGCTACGTGCTGATTCAGACCGACAACTGGAACGTCGAAACCAGCGTAACGGGCCTGGCCATTATCCTGATTATCAGCCTGTTAGTGATTCTGGCGGTTGAATGGATACTGCGCCGTCTTTTCCGTACCGGGGCGCGTACCCGCGGCTGGTTCACCGGTCGTAAGCGCCGTCGTGCCCAGCGCCATACGCAAAATGCCCTGCTTAAGCTGGCAGAAGGCGATTTCAGGCAGGTTGAAAAACTCCTGTCTAAAGACGCCGAGCATGCTGATGTCCCCGTGGCTAACTATCTGTTAGCGGCGGAAGCCGCACAGCAGCGTGGCGATGAGATGCGGGCCAACCAACATCTTGAACGCGCGGCTGAACTGGCAGGCAATGACGTGATTCCGGTTGAGATTACCCGAACCCGCATTCAGTTGGCTCGTCATGAAGATCATGCCGCGCGCCATAGTATCGACCGCCTGCTTGAGGTGGCGCCACGTCACCCGGAAGTGCTTCGTCTGGCTGAGCAGGCTTATGTTCGCACCAACGCCTGGAGCGCACTGCTGGACATTATTCCCGCCATGGAAAAATCACAGGTTGGAACCGAAGAGCAGCGCACCCTGCTACAGCAGCAAGCCTGGCTGGGCCTGATGAACCAGGCGATGGCCGATCAGGGCAGCGAAGGGTTGAAACGCTGGTGGGGCAATCTGAGCCGTAAAACACGTCATGAGACAGCATTGCAGGTGGCGATGATTGACCATTTGATTGAGTGTGACGATCACGACACCGCGCAGGAGATTTTGCTGGATGGGCTGAAGCGTCATTACGACGACCGCCTTGTACTGCTGATGCCTCGTATCAAGAGCGGCAATCCAGAAGCACTGGAAAAAGCCTTACGCCAGCAAATCAAACAACATGGTGCCACGCCTTTACTGCACAGCACCCTGGGGCAGTTGCTGATGCGTCACGGCGAGTGGGAGCAGGCAGCAGAATCACTTCAGCAGGCGCTGGCTCAGCGCCCTGACGCATTTGACTACGCCTGGCTGGCGGATGTTTACGATCGCCTGCGTCGCCCGGAAGACGCGGCAAAGATGCGCCGTGAAGGCCTGTTGCTGACGTTGAAAAACAATCCCGATGCCTGATTGATAGCACCTTAGCGCATCACATAAAAAAACCGGGTTAGCCCGGTTTTTTTACATCCGTTATTTCAGGCAAAAAAAAACACCTGCCATAAGCAGGTGTAAGATCAGGTCGGTTTGACAACCGAAAGGTACCCGACTCAACGTGGTGTCTGATAACCCTGTAAGACTTTCGCGATACAGGCAGGCAGACAACAGGTACCCAAAATTGGCTCTGCGTCATTCCCAGGTTTATGTAGCCTAAGCAGACATAAGAGGTGGAATGAGCATCTACACTCTGATTATTGCATAATTCATGCCAGTTGCAGATTTTATTTTATCTTGTCTTAAAAATCATAATCTTAAAAATCAAAAAATGATCAGGCTGATTGAGATTTGTGATATCCGTCGGGTTATAACGACAAAACCCGGCAGGGATGTCGCAAATAAGCGACATACAAAGTAAAGACCTGTCAATTACTTATAAAACAACCCGTTAAGCGTCTCGGTTTTGCGACAGTTTGTGTTATGGCATGATCCGGGGGTTGATTCATTGAGAGGCCTGTCGCTGAGCGGGCTGGGCGGGCTGATTAATAAGATATCAATCGCCCCTGGGCCGTTGCACTCGCAACGTTGTCTCGCTTCGCCCGGCGCAAACGGCCTTCGGAGGTGCCCATCCTCATTTTATTCAGACGAAAAAAAACCTGTCTTTTCAGACAGGTTTCTAAAATGGTCGGCGAGAGAGGATTACGCGCCCCTGCGGGACGCGCCCTTCGGGCCGTTGCCTTCGCAACGTTGTCTCGCAGACGCTCGGCACAAACCTCCTTCGGAGGTTCTCATCCTCATTTTACACAGACGAAAAAAAACCTGTCTTTTCAGACAGGTTTCTAAAATGGTCGGCGAGAGAGGATTACGCGCCCCTGCGGGACGCGCCCTTCGGGCCGTTGCCTTCGCAACGTTGTCTCGCTTCGCCCGGCGCAAACCTCCTTCGGAGGTTCTCATCCTCATTTTACACAGACGAAAAAAAACCTGTCTTTTCAGACAGGTTTCTAAAATGGTCGGCGAGAGAGGATTACGCGCCCCTGCGGGACGCGCCCTTCGGGCCGTTGCCTTCGCAACGTTGTCTCGCTGACGCTCGGCACAAACCTCCTTCGGAGGTTCTCATCCTCATTTTATTCAGGCGAAAAAAAACCTGTCTTTTCAGACAGGTTTCTAAAATGGTCGGCGAGAGAGGATTCGAACCTCCGACCCACTGGTCCCAAACCAGTTGCGCTACCAAGCTGCGCTACTCGCCGATTTTTTATTTTGTTTTGCCTGGTGCGAAGAGAGGGACTTGAACCCTCACGTCCGTTAAGACACTAACACCTGAAGCTAGCGCGTCTACCAATTCCGCCACCTTCGCGTATCCCAGCAAAATCTGGGGTGGCTAATGGGACTCGAACCCACGACAACTGGAATCACAATCCAGGGCTCTACCAACTGAGCTATAGCCACCACTGTACTGAATGTTGCAAGTCAAACCCACAGCATTTAAAACTTTGTTACTAACGCGGTACTCAAACCACCGAAGCTCTTACGCACAAACTAAATGGCGCGCCCGACAGGATTCGAACCTGAGACCTCTGCCTCCGGAGGGCAGCGCTCTATCCAGCTGAGCTACGGGCGCGTAGCGCCGTTGCGGATGTGCATACTAGAGATAAGCGCCCATCCTGTCTAGTGCTTTTTAAAGAAAATAGCGCGTTTGATTACGCTTTGTGCATTTCGTCGACAATTAACGCATTTACACCAGCACAAGTGCTAAAAACCTGGCATTAATCAGCGATCTCAGAGATCACCACGCCAGTGATAACGCAAATATTTCACCAGCTTTAACTGTCTATGTATGCGGCTGGGTTGCTTAATCAAGCGATAGAGCCACTCCAGTCCAAGCTTCTGCCAGATTAAGGGCGCACGCTTTACATGCCCCGTAAACACGTCGTAAGTGCCGCCTACGCCCATATATAACGCATCGGGCCAGTGATGCCGACACTCGGCCATTAAACGCTCCTGCCGTGGCGAACCCAGCGCCACCGTCACCAGCCTGGCTCCACTCGCCGCAACGCGGGCAAACAGGGCGTCCCGTTCGTCAGGCGAAAAATAGCCATCCTGAGCACCGACAATATTCACATTCCACTGACGACGTAATTTATCGCAGGTTTCATCCAGTACCGCCTGCCGGCCCCCAATCAGGAACACCGGCGTTCCATTGCGGCCCGCGCGCTCCATCAAGGCTTCCCACAGGTCTGCGCCAGCAATGCGCTGCACTGAGGCGTGAGGATATTTCTTGCGAACAGAGCGCACGATGCTGATGCCGTCGGGGTATTTGAATTCAGCCTGCTCAATTTGAGCGCGCAGCGCCTCATCCTGCTCGGCATTCAGTACCTTTTCCGCATTGATAGCCACCAGCGTTCCTGTCCGAATACCTGACAGCGGCATCAGGAAATCCACAAAAGCAGTCATGCTGTTAAAAGCGTAAAGCGTAATACCGCGAATCACATAGCGTGGCGTATCGGAAACCGTGCTCATCTCTTTTTAATTCTTCCCTTAAAGACCAGAGGTTAATCAGGATGGGCTATGAAGCGCCCGTTCACTACGGCTGCGAATCAGGCCGACATGATCCAGTAACCAGAAAAGCAATTTCGCCATTCCCAAACAGGCGGCAAAAATAATACAGAAAAACACCACACGCGATCCAAACGCATCCAGCCCTTCTCGCGCCAGCACAATCATGTTGAACACCGCACCAAAACAAAAACTCTGCAGAATCGCACCGGTGTAACGATTCGATTCCTCGCGGCCACGCTGATATAAGGTATCAAAGGCCTTGATGATTAACCCGACAGCCACGGCACCTGGCACAATCGCCCAGACGCCGCCCATAACCAGTAACGAACCGATTAAGGTGGGTGAAATGGCCAAACCGGAATGGTTATTCAACACATCCCAGGTAAAGTAGTTGGCGCTGTTCAGGACCGCCATGGGACGATCGGGCCACAGCCATGATGGGATAAATACGTAGAAATCACGCCACATAGGCGCTAAGCCCTGAAAATCTATTTTATGGTAATTCTCCAGCAGCAGAGCCAGATTTTCCCATGGCGAAAACGTATCGCGCGTCAGGTAGAGGAAGGTGTAAAAAGCCTCATCACCCATGACATCCAGGTTGTAGCGACGCAACGCCAGCCAGAACATCCCGGCAATCGCCATGACGCCCGCCGCGGCCAACATCCACAATGTTATCCAGCCACGCGTAATGCCAATAAACAGAAACAGCGCAAAGGCGATAATGATATTGGCGCGCGTGCCACCGACCAGGGCATACGTCAGCAAGCCAAAGCTTACCGTGACAATAAGAAACAACAGCCAGTTACGTCGTGTGGGATGTAAGAAATAGGGAATCAACATCGCCGGGATGAAGAAATAGAAGAATCGCTTCAGCGCCACGCCAGACACTTCGCTGGAAAAAATCTGGTTATAGGCCGTGAGGCGGAACAACAAAAATCCGTTATGGGCAAAGAACACCGTAACCGTAGAAATCGCGACCAGCGCCAGTAAGCCACAGGTCAGATGCGTCTCTACCCGGTTCATCCGCAGCCAGGGCCTGGCGGGCGGTGCCGCTATCGGCCTGAGGCGCACTTTGTAACTCACAAAGTAGATAGCATAAAACGCCGTGGCGGAAAGCAGCGCCTGCAGTAAAAAATCAGCCGAAACCACCTGCGTATCAAACCGAAACACCAGAACAGAGGTTAGCGGGAAACCGAAGTAAAAGGTCAGCAGAAACAATAAAGTAAAAAACAGGTGAAAGTTAAATCGCGCCTGCTTTAGCTCGCGTAAATTCAGGGTCACAATGGTCACCAGTGACAGTACATAGACTATCAACAGACCACTAAACGCCATAAGACTCATGAGGGCTCTCCTTCGCAAAGGCGCAACGCCGTTCGCCAGCCTGCCAGATAGCCTGGGGCCAGAAAAGCAATGCTCTGTTTATCACATCCTGATAATTGTCGACGCGCCTCTGCAACAAGATCCGGCGTCAGCACGTCATCACTGAACAAGACAGGAAGTTGCTGTGCGGTAACATCCCGCCAGAACGGATTTTTACGCGTCAGGACAAAAGGCACATTAGCCTGAATCAACAAACACAACGTTCCCACGCCCTGTTGCCGTTCGAACATAAAATAGCCTACATGACAACGCCCCAACAGCGCCAGATAGTCATCAAAAGCAAGGTTGTCACGTAATAACCTTACCTGCCCCTGAGGATAAAGCCTGTCAGCCGCGCGCTGAATCTGCCCGATATACTCATCGTTACCGGGGGGATAACCCAGCGGCACCTCAATGCGAACATCTTCACCAAACTGGGCCTTAATCGCTTTCAGCCCCTCGATATGGCGGTTACTGGCATCACCAGAATTGCCCAGCAGCACGGTAAAAGTCTTGTCAGGATGGGGCGTGACCGCTGCAGCGGGTAACTTGGTGGGGAAATAAAGCAAAGAATGCGGTACAGACTTGTGGCGTTGCTGGTAATGGTGCAGGTCGCCCTGGGTGGCAAACAGGTGCGCAACGCGCCCCTGCGCGATACGACGCAGAAAATAGAACAGACGAAACCGCAGGCTACGCGAATCTTCATACAGGTCCGCGCCCCAGACATGCCAGTAAAGCTGAGAACGGCGTAACCTGCCACTCAGCAATGCCAGCCACAGCCAGGGATTAAACTGTCCATGGCAAAAGAAACGCTGCTCGCGGTTTTTCGCTCGCAGTAACACTGCGTCAGACAGGGCTTTCTTACTGCTAAACGTTTCAATGTGCAGTGCGTCAAAACCTTTCAGGCTTTCAGGCTGCTGCGTCACCACCATAAAGTGACGCGGCGCTGCAGCAGGCAGTTCGGTGCTCATCACGTCATTAAAAAAACGTAATACCGTGAGATTGTGATGGGGAATGTTGGATCCCAGGACATGAAGTAAAGTCATTTTTTTCGACAATAAACAATAAATGCGCCACAGCAGAGCGCGAAATAAGTAACGTAAGTGAACATATAGGCTTGCGCTGCGCCACTTGCCCCGTGTAACGGAATAAGCCAGCGTGAGAACAGCGTCAGCAAAATAAACTGGCTGATTTCGGTCAGCACGTAAAAGCGTAACGAGGCTTTCGCGATGACCAAATAGCCGAAAACGTAGGCACCCACTTTGAACACATCGCCGCACAGTTGCCAGACAAACAGATCGCGCATGTCGTGAAACGCCGCCGAAAACAGCAGGCTGATAGCAATATCGCGCATAATCCAGACGCTCAGGCTGGCTACCGCGACGGCCGGTAACACAAAGCGTAACGCCCGCCCGATCTCGCGTGCAATAGCCTGTTTGTTGTCTAGCCTGGCAAGCGTTGGTAAGAGCCAGACGCTAAACGTTGCGGTGATAAACTGCAGATAAGCGTCGGAGATACTGGTTACGCCCTGCCACAAACCAACCTGAGCCCAGCCATTACTGGCCGCCAGTTGATTTCGCATCATCACCCAGGCCACCGGCAGTGTGACCGCGGTGATCAACGCCATGAGGGTATATTTTGCCAGATGACGCGCCATTTCCGGCTGCCATGTTGGCCGCAGCCAACGTAACGGAAGCGGTACACGGCGTTTCATTATCACCAGCGCAGGAAAAACCAGTAGTGCCGGCACCAGCGCCAGACCGGTTAATGCGCCCGCATAGCCTCCCAGCCACCAACACAGCACGTAACCCAGCACGCCCGTCAGGCTGCCTGAAATCAGGGCCAACGCATTACCGCGTGCATCACGGTAGCCTTTTATCAAGGCCAGCAGCAGGTTTGCCCACGCGATACCGAACTGGAGAAAGGCAACAATACGTATCACGTTTTGATAGCGATCGTGACCAAACAGCGCGGTGCTGACAGGTGCAGCAGCCAGCAAAAACACCAGCGCCAACAGCGTGGAGAAGCCCGTCACCATTGTTGAGGCGGTTCCGACGAGTGCCCGTAGCTGCTGAGGTTGCTGTTGATATTGCGCAACATACGTGGTGACGCCGTTAAAGATACCAGCACCGGCCAGAACGCCCAGTACGGTGATTAACTGGCGAAAGTTACCCGCCTGGCCCACGCCTTCCGGGCCAAAACTGACGGCCAGTAACTTGACCACCAACAAGCCAGCCACAATTTTTACCAGCGTTGATGAGGCGGTCCATACCGATGCTTTGGCTAATGACATCAGGAAAAAAAGCTCAGCAACGAACCGATCACGGTACTCTGATTGTTATCCGACAGGTTATAAAACAGCGGCAAACGTAATAAACGCTCACTCTCGGCGGTGGTAAAACGGTCGTCACCGGCAAAACGGGAAAAACGCAGGCCCGCAGGTGAGCTGTGTAAGGGGATATAATGAAATACGGCCAGGATTTCGGCTTCTTTAAGCCAGTTGATCAACGCCTGACGATGTTGCTGATCGCGCAGTTTGATATAGAACATATGCGCGTTATGCTGGCATTCGGCCGGAATCGACGGCAGCGTGAGCTCGCCTTTTTCCGCCAGCGGCTTTAAGGCATCGTAGTAACGCTGCCACAGGCGTAAACGCTGCTGGTTAATACGTTCAGAGGACTCCAGCTGCGCCCAGAGATAAGCCGCCTGTAGGTCAGCCATCAGATAGCTGGAACCCATATCGCGCCAGGTATATTTATCCACCTGCCCCCGGAAGAACTGACTGCGATTGGTGCCTTTTTCGCGAATAATTTCCGCACGCTCCACCAGGCTGGCATCATTAATCAGCGTCGCGCCACCTTCGCCGCCGGCGGTGTAATTCTTGGTTTCGTGAAAGCTAAAACAGCCGATATGGCCAATCGTGCCCAATGCCCGCCCTTTGTAACGCGACATCACCCCCTGGGCAGCATCCTCAACAACAAACAGCTTATACTGCGCCGCCAGTGCCATAATGACGTCCATTTCGCAGGCAACGCCCGCATAGTGGACCGGCACGATAGCACGGGTCTTATCCGTAATGGCCGCTTCGATCAGGGTTTCATCCATGTTCATGGTATCGGGACGCACATCCACAAACACAATTTTCGCGCCACGCAATACAAAGGCGTTGGCGGTCGAAACAAAGGTGTAACTCGGCATGATGACTTCATCACCGGGCTGGATGTCGATCAACAGTGCCGCCATTTCCAGCGATGCGGTACAGGAAGGCGTGAGTAATACTTTCGCACTACCGAAGCGCTGCTCCATCCACTGCTGACAACGGCGAGTATAACCGCCATCGCCACACAGCTTGCCGCTGCTCATTGCAGACTGCATATAGTCGATTTCGCTTCCCACGACCGGGGGCGCATTAAAGGGAATCATGACCTCTCCTGTAAAACCAGTACGCTGTGCTTTCCAGCCGCGCGCCACTGCGTAAATAAAGACGCATCGCCGTAAGATTACTGATTTGCGTCGCAACCCGCAGGCGCTCTAGCTGGCGTGCCCGGCCCCAGTCAGCCGCAGCCAGCATCAGGCGCTGACCGATACTTTGCCCCTGCGCCTCAGGCACCACGGCCAGCAGGCCAATGCGCGCATCGCCTTCTACTTCACGCAACGAGACAAAGCCCTGCAGCGCGCCGCTCTCGTCGCTGGCCACCAGGCACTGGTGATCGAAGGTGCCACGTACCGCATTTTCGATCCATTGAGCATAGAAACGCGCGCTGTCTTCTGGCGCAAACCACGGCGTGCGAAAACGACTTTGACGAAAGGCCACAGAGGCCGCTTCACGTAGTGCGGCAATTTGTGTTTCCCGTGCAATGCGAATACCTGTCTGCCGTTCGGTGCGCTTGATCGTCAACGACACATCCACTTCACCTTCCACCAGATGAAACTGATGCTGATTTAAGGCATCGATGATCTCGGTTTGTTCGGCAGGCACTTTAATTTGAAACAACGCACAGGGATGCTGAAGTGCGCGTTCAAGCGGCAGATCGCCCCCTGTTTCCAGCCTTACGGCGTCGATGCCGAAGAACTGGCTCTCCCATACAAGTGGATTAACCTTCACGTGGACAGACATAAGTTAACCGGACCCTTTGTTGACCAGAGGCTTCTTTTAGCGCCAGACACCTTTCGTATCAACAACCCATTGCTGAGTAATATGCGCAGCTTCAACACGGCGGAACGCATGATGATCAACCAGCATCACCAGGATATCAGCCTCTTGCAGCGCCTGCGCCGTTGAAACCAAGGTAGCCTGCGTCGCTAAACTCTCGGGGATCTGCTGAATATGCGGCTCAGTGACCCACGTACGGCCCTGATGCCAGTCGGCAATCAGATGCACCACTTCCATGGCCGGGCTTTCACGCAGGTCATCAATATTCGGTTTAAACGCCAGCCCGAAGCAGGCAATAGTCAGATCGCTGGCACGTTTTCCGGTCTGCATCAGGCAATCTGCCAGCGCCTTTTTTACCTGATCCAGTACCCAGTGCGGCTTGGCATCATTCACTTCGCGGGCGGTACGGATCAGGCGCGCTAAGTCAGGGTTTTGCGCCACAATAAACCAGGGATCAACGGCGATGCAGTGCCCGCCGACGCCGGGGCCTGGCTGCAGGATATTGACGCGTGGATGGCGGTTCGCCAGGGCAATAAGCTCCCAGACGTTAATCTGCTGCGCAGCGCAAATCAGTGACAGCTCATTGGCAAAGGCGATGTTCACATCGCGGAAGCTGTTTTCTGTCAGCTTGCACATTTCAGCGGTACGGGCATTTGTCTCGACGCATTCGCCCTGTAAAAAAATACGATACAACGCACTTGCGCGGGCAGAACAGGCCGGCGTCATGCCGCCAATCACGCGATCGTTACTGATCAACTCCACCATGATCTGGCCGGGCAAAACGCGCTCGGGACAGTAGGCAATGAAAATATCCGGATCATCGCCGTGCTGTGGAAAACGCAAATCAGGACGTGCTGCCGCCAGCCAGTCGGCCATCTGCTCTGTACTACCCACTGGCGAGGTCGATTCCAGAATAACCAGATCGCCTTTTTTCAGTACCGGCGCAACAGATGCGGCGGCAGCGCGAACGAAACGTAAGTCGGGTTGACGTTCCGCCATAAACGGCGTGGGCACGGCGATCAGAAAGGCATCTGCCGCTTCTGGTTGCGTCGTTGCGCGTAAATCACCACGCGCGACCGCAGCCTGAACCACCAGATCTAAGTCGGGTTCGACAATATGAATAGCACCCCGGTTGATGGTATCAACGGCGTGAGCATTAATATCGACGCCCACGACTTTCTTTCCCTTTGAGGCAAAAACGGCTGCAGTTGGCAGCCCAATGTAACCCAGTCCAATAACGGAAATGGTTTCAAAACTCATAAGTTGGCTCTGTTATCTTTTAAAGCTTGTAAAATTCGCCCGCAGGCATTGCCATCCCCATAGGGATTATGGGCGCGGCTCATGGTCTGCCAGGCCTCGTCATCATTAAGTAATGCACTGACTTCAGAAACAATTTTTGCCGTATCCGTGCCCACCAGCTTTACCGTTCCCGCGTCGACAGCTTCTGGACGCTCGGTGGTTTCGCGCATCACCAAAACGGGTTTACCCAGCGAGGGGGCCTCTTCCTGAATACCGCCAGAATCGGTGAGGATCAGCCAGGCGCGGTTCATTAACCAGACAAACGGCAAATACTCCTGCGGTTCAATCAGCACGATATTGTCAATACCGCGCAGAATGCGGTTAACAGGTTCATGCACATTGGGATTGAGATGCACCGGATAAACGATTTGTGCATGAGGATGCTGGCGCGCAATCTGGGCCAGCGCGCTGCAGATGCGTTCAAAACCCTCACCAAAACTTTCACGGCGATGACCTGTGACCAGAACCAGCTTTTTGCTTTCATCAAGAAACGGATAACGTGCCGTCAGTTGCGCATTAATCTCGTTATCGTCCAGTACTCGATCACGCACCCACAGCAGGGCATCAATAACCGTATTGCCGGTTACCACAATGCTGTCGTCGGCCAGGTTTTCATCAAGCAGGTTCTGTCGGGAACGCAGTGTGGGCGTAAAATGCAAACGGGCCAGATGACCTGTCAGCTTACGATTACCTTCTTCCGGCCATGGCGATGCCAGATCGCCCGTGCGTAAACCGGCTTCAACGTGACCCACGGGAATTTGCTGATAGAACGCCGCCAGACTGGCCGCGAGCGTGGTGGTGGTATCACCATGGACCAGCACAATGTCGGGCTTGAAGTCGAGTAGAACGGTGTGCATCCCTTGCAAAATACGGCAGGTTATTTCCGTTAACCCCTGCTCGGGTCGCATAACATTGAGATCGTAGTCAGGCTGCAGCTGAAATAAGCTCAGTACCTGATCGAGCATTTCACGGTGCTGAGCGGTAACACACAGCCGGGATTCAAAAGCAGGGTCCTGCGCCAGCGCTTGCACGAGTGGCGCCATCTTAATGGCTTCAGGTCGGGTGCCAAAAACTGTCAGAACTTTCACACTGTTTCTCTCAATCTTGTGTATCTGACATCGGGCGCTGACGACGCGCCAGCGCCACGCCCGCACCAACCAGTGCACCTACCGCGCCCCACATCACCATCATAAATACCCGGCGGGGGCTGTCGCGTGAAACCGGCTCTTCCGGCGTACGCAAATAACGGTAAGTCTGGAATTTGTTGTTTAGTGTGGGTCCGGCATCCAGTGTCGTCAGCATCGCTTTATTTTGATCGTAACTTATGTCAAAGCTCGGCCCCGTGGCGCGCAGGGTTTCTAACTGTCCCTGCAATAACGGTTGGCCGATTAAAAACAGATCGCTGTCAGCAAGATTCTCACTCACTTCGCGCGTCTGCTTTTCGTTAATGCCCTGTTCGCTGGCAATTTTCAGCGCCTGTTCCAGGCGATGTTGCCGACGTTGAAACACGGCATTAGCGACATCTTCCTGACGTTTAACCTGCGCTTTAAGTTGACCCTCACGCGCTTGCCACGCGCCTTTTAACTCAGCATTAAGATGGCGCGCGGCGCGCTCACTGGCATAGGCAATATACTGGCGCAGTAGATTGTTGGCATCACTGGCAGTTTCTGCTTTTAACTTGACGCTGTCGAAGGTATTACGTGCGGTATCCGCGGGCGTAAACTGGATGTTATCAATCATATCGTCCAGCAAGGCAGCATCGTTATGGGCGTTGCCGCTTTTACGGCTTTTATAATAATCGGTTTGCTGCCAGAACTCCCGGCGGGTATCCCAGGATGAGAGCTGCATCAGGAACTCCCGATACACGTCGTCCATGACGGTAGGTAACGGGCTATTTAACGTCAGCGCGTTACTGCGCATATCCAGATTATTGAGAAACTGTTGCTGGGAATAGTAGGAACCCAGCATATTCACCGTTGGCCGCCCCGTTATCGCGGTGGTGCTCCAGACCTGTTTCATCAGTAACGTCGCTATCCAGGCTATCAATGCAAACAGCACCGCACAGCCGACTATCCAGCGTTTTCCACGCCATAAGCGACAGCCCAGGCCGCGAATATCCAGTTCGTTCTCCACAACGTTAGCGCGCATCAGAGCGTCATCCTTTGTTAAGTCTTATCAGGGTTCATTTTTCTTAGTATTACTAAAATTATTTAGGCGGCGTTTAAATCGCCTGACCTTTCTCGCGACACGCCACGCATGTTTCAAACAATAGCCGTACCCCATGAAGGCTATCAGGAACAGTATCAACATCACCCATTCAGGAATAAAGGCAAGGTATTCACCTAAAACACCGATTCCTGCAAGCAAAGCAGCAGCAGCGGTAATCAATACGAAAGCCTGACGAGGAGTAAAACCCGCGCGCATTATCAAATGATGAATATGCTGGCGATCAGCGGAGAAAGGACTCATTCCTTTACGCAATCGGCGGTACATAATCGCGACCATGTCCATCAGAGGAATGGCAATCAGCCATAATGCTGTGACCGGTGTGATGGGATGGCTCAACCCCTGGGTGGTTTCCAGCAAAATCCAGATGATCGTAAAACCAATCATCGTGCTGCCGGCATCGCCCATAAACACTTTGAAACGCCGCCCCAGGAAACCAAGGTTCAGTAAAATATAGGGCATCGTGGCAGCTATCATAGCAAAGCACCACATTGCGAGGCTGTGCTGCCCATCCAGATAAAGGATGATCCCCATTGCTGCAAACGTCACCGTTGAAAGGCCGCCCAGGAGCCCGTCAATACCGTCGACCATATTGAAAGCGTTAATAGCTGCCCAGACTGCAAAAAGTGTCAAGACATAACCAAAGGGACCAACTGTTAACTCGACCGGACCGATAATAAATCCCAGACTCAGCAAATAGAGCTTGGCGCAAAACATCATCACCAAAGCCACAATACCTTGCACTGTCGCCCGAATTTTCACACTGATATCGAATCGGTCGTCAAGCGCACCAACGAATACCAGTACCCCCGCACAAGCCAGGTAAAGCTTAGCGTGCGGCAAGTAATAATCTGTAATGAAGAAGGCGAAACAGATTCCTGCATAAACAGAGATTCCGCCAACGAGTGGAATGACGCCATGGTGACGCTTTCGAAGATTTGGCTTGTCTACCAATCCAATTTTTTCGGCCACTTTGCGAGCAAGGAAAAGAAACACCAAGGAAAAGATAAAAACTAAACCAAGCTCAGTACTCATAGTGAGTAAATTCACGTTAAACGCTCTCAGCTATCATCCTGGAACTCACAATACGCTAAAGATCGCGCATATCACTGTTCCAGATTCCGAATTCGGCATGAAGAGGTGCACGAACGGTTAAACGTCCACCACTTCCACCGTCATTATTATTACGCTTGCCAGGATTCAATCCTATAGCCCGGAAATGAAAAACGCCACGTCAGAACGTGGCGTCAGGGCTATTTTATGATCATTTAAAGCAAAAAAACGCCATCATGGTTGGATGACGCCTTAAAGGATCAAGAACGCTTCATCATGTCGAAGAATTCATCGTTGGTTTTGGTCATGGCCAACTTGTTAATCAGGAACTCCATCGCGTCGATTTCACCCATTGGATGAATGATCTTACGCAGGATCCACATTTTCTGCAGTTCTTCCTGAGAGGTTAACAGCTCTTCTTTACGTGTACCGGAGCGGTTGTAATCAATCGCCGGGAAGACACGTTTTTCAGCAATTTTACGCGCGAGATGCAGTTCCATGTTACCGGTACCTTTAAACTCTTCGTAAATCACTTCATCCATCTTCGAACCCGTATCCACCAGGGCCGTCGCAATGATGGTCAGGCTTCCGCCCTCTTCCACATTACGTGCCGCACCGAAGAAACGCTTAGGACGATGCAGGGCGTTGGCATCCACACCACCGGTTAAGACTTTACCGGAAGCCGGGACAACGGTGTTGTAGGCACGGGCCAGACGCGTGATGGAGTCGAGTAAAATGATGACGTCTTTTTTATGTTCAACCAGGCGCTTGGCCTTTTCGATCACCATCTCGGCCACCTGAACGTGACGCGAAGCCGGTTCGTCGAAGGTAGAAGCAATAACTTCACCTTTAACCAGGCGTTGCATCTCGGTGACTTCTTCCGGACGTTCATCGATCAGCAGTACCATCAGCACGCAGTCGGGATGGTTGTAGGCAATGCTTTGCGCGATGTTCTGCAGCAGCATCGTTTTACCGGCTTTTGGCGGTGCCACAATCAAACCACGCTGGCCACGACCAATCGGTGACGCCAGATCCAGTACGCGAGCGGTTAAGTCTTCAGTAGAGCCATTACCCCGCTCCATACGCAGACGACTGTTAGCGTGCAGCGGCGTGAGGTTTTCGAACAGAATCTTGTTACGCGAGTTTTCTGGTTTGTCGTAGTTAACTTCGTTAACTTTCAGCAGGGCAAAGTAGCGCTCACCTTCTTTAGGTGGACGGATTTTGCCGGCGATGGTGTCACCAGTGCGGAGGTTAAAGCGGCGAATTTGGCTGGGAGAAACGTAGATATCATCAGGACCGGCGAGGTAGGAGCTGTCTCCAGAGCGGAGGAATCCAAATCCATCCTGCAATATCTCCAGCACACCATCACCGAAGATGTCCTCGCCGCTTTTCGCGTGCTGCTTCAGGATTGAGAAAATAATGTCCTGCTTGCGCATACGAGCCTGATTTTCCAGCCCCATATTCTCGCCGAGGGTAATCAGCTCAGAAACCGGCGTATTCTTTAATTCGGTAAGATTCATATTGATGGGTTCTTAAACTCGGGGTAATACTCGAAATGTTTGTCGTGAATGGTATGGCAGTTAATCCATGCCTGTTCTGTTAATGACTTTTTTCAACTCTTCTCAACGATCATCGTCTTGAATAATGACTGGGAGCGAGGAGACGGTCGACTTAGTCAGAGTAGAGCTAGTCGTTAGATTGCTAAACCGCTGGTAGGTACAGTATGACAGGGTCTAACAAGAGAAAACTTTGAATGCTAACTACAAGGTATGTTCATAGTGCAGTGAAAATAAGTTAGCACGCTTGAAAGCGAACGTCCAGCAGCAGGCAAAAATTTAACCACTGCCGGACGTTCTGCCTGATTACGCCAGGTTGGCGTTCAGGAACTCTTTTAATTGACCTTTGGACAATGCGCCCACTTTCGTTGCAGCGACTTCACCGTTTTTAAACAGCAGCAGTGTAGGAATACCGCGGATGCCGTATTTCGGCGCAGTACCTGGGTTATCGTCAATATTCAGCTTAGCGATGGTCAGTTTGCCATCATACTCTTCTGCAACTTCATCAAGGATGGGCGCGATCATTTTACAAGGACCACACCATTCAGCCCAGAAATCTACCAGTGTAACGCCGTCGGCTTTTAGCACGTCGGTGTCGAAACTGTCATCGGTCAGATGAACGATTTTATCGCTGCTCATGTTTTACTCCACAAGATTGTGCCTGGCGAATTGGCGTAATATAAACCAATGTTGGTTGACTTTATTTCATCGGATACGCTTTCGTAAAGCGATAGTAAGCTGATATTCTACCACACTATGAGCAAAACACACTTAACTGAACAGAAGTTTTCCGACTTCGCCCTGCACCCTCTGGTGGTGGAAGCCCTTGATACTAAAGGGTTTTATAACTGCACGCCTATCCAGGCGTTAGCACTGCCATTTACGCTTTCAGGGCGTGATGTCGCAGGTCAGGCGCAAACCGGTACCGGCAAAACGATGGCGTTTTTAACGTCAACGTTTCATCATCTTCTCTCTCACCCTGCTCCAGAGGGCCGCCAGGTTAACCAACCGCGCGCCTTAATTCTGGCACCGACACGTGAACTTGCAGTGCAAATTCACGCCGATGCGGAACCTCTGGCGGCATCGACCGGCCTTAAATTAGGTCTGGCTTACGGTGGCGATGGCTACGACAAACAGTTAAAAGTGCTGGAACAAGGTGTCGACATTCTGGTGGGCACCACCGGCCGTTTAATTGACTATGCCAAGCAGAATCACGTCAACCTTGGTGCCATTCAGGTCATGGTGCTGGACGAAGCCGATCGCATGTTCGATCTCGGCTTTATAAAAGATATTCGTTGGTTGTTCCGCCGCATGCCTGCCGCGACCCAACGCCTGAGCATGCTTTTCTCTGCCACGCTTTCTTACCGCGTGCGTGAACTGGCATTCGAGCACATGAACAGTGCCGAATACGTTGAAGTTGAGCCTGAACAAAAAACCGGTCATCGCATCAAAGAAGAGCTTTTCTATCCGTCAAACGAAGAGAAAATGCGCTTGCTGCAGACGCTGGTGGAAGAAGAGTGGCCCGACAGGGCAATCATTTTCGCTAACACCAAGCACCGTTGCGAAGACATCTGGGGCCATCTGGCTGCAGACGGCCATCGGGTCGGGTTGCTGACCGGCGACGTGGCGCAGAAGAAACGTTTACGTATCCTGGATGACTTCACGAAAGGTGATATTGATATCCTGGTGGCAACTGATGTGGCAGCACGCGGCCTGCATATTCCCGCCGTTACCCACGTGTTTAACTACGATCTGCCTGACGACCGCGAAGACTATGTTCATCGCATTGGCCGTACTGGCCGTGCGGGCGCAAGCGGTCACTCTATCAGCCTGGCGTGCGAAGAGTACGCGTTAAATCTGCCCGGCATTGAAGAGTACATTGGTCACAGTATCCCGGTGAGCAAGTACAACAGCGATGCGCTGTTAAGTGAATTACCGCCACCGAAACGTCTGACGCGTAGTCGTTCAGGCAACGGTCAGCGTCGTGGAGGCAACAACACCGGCCGCCGCGGTGCACCACGTCATAACAACCGTAAACGTTCGGGTTAAGTTGACCATGCTAAGCGCATCGACTCTCTATGCTGCCATTGATTTAGGTTCTAACAGCTTTCACATGCTGGTAGTCAGCGAAGTGTCGGGAAGTATTCAGACCATCGCTAAAATCAAACGCAAGGTGCGCCTGGCCGCTGGCCTGGATAAATCGAATTGTCTGTCCGCCGACGCCATGGCTCGCGGCTGGCAATGTCTGCGGCTTTTCTCTGAACAGCTTCAGGATATTCCCCCCGATCAGATTCGGGTGGTCGCAACCGCCACGCTGCGTATCGCGGCGAATGCGCAGGAATTCCTTGATAAGGCACAGCAGATTCTGGGTTGCGCCATCAATGTGATTAGTGGCGAAGAAGAAGCGCGTCTGATTTATCAGGGCGTAGCGCATACCACCGGGGGTTCTGATCAACGCCTGGTGGTAGACATTGGCGGTGGCAGCACAGAGTTAGCCACTGGCGATGGTTCGCATGCCAATGTGCTGTATAGCCTGCAAATGGGCTGTGTCACCTGGCTGGAGCGTTTCTTTGGCGATCGCCACCTGGCTAAAGAAAATTTTGACCAGGCAGAAGAAGCAGCCAAAGCGATGCTAAAACCTGTTACAGCAGAACTGCGTAAACAGAGTTGGGAGGTTTGCGTTGGTGCTTCTGGAACGGTTCAGGCCCTCCAGGAAATCATGGTGGCCCAGGGCATGGATGAGCGCATCACCCTGAGCAAGCTGCAACAGTTAAAGCAGCGCGCTATTCAGTGTGGCAAACTCGAAGAGCTTGAAATTGAAGGCCTGACGCTGGAACGCGCGTTAGTGTTCCCCAGTGGGCTTTCCATTCTTATTGCCATCTTCCAGGAACTCAACATTGACAGCATGACCCTGGCCGGTGGCGCGCTTCGCGAAGGTCTGGTGTACGGTATGCTGCATCTGCCTGTCGATCGCGACATTCGCAGCCGTACGCTGCAAAATGTGCAGCGCCGTTTCAATATTGATGTCTGTCAGGCCGACCGGGTACGCCAGCTGGCGGAAAGCTTTTTTCGTCAGGTGAGTGTTAGCTGGAAGCTAGACCAGCGCTGTCGGGAGCTACTGCTTAGTGCCTGTATGATTCACGAAATCGGGCTGAGTGTCGATTTTCGTCAGGCCCCGCAGCACGCGGCCTATCTGGTTCGCCATCTCGACCTTCCGGGTTTTACACCGGCGCAGAAAAAGCTGCTTGCCTGCTTACTGCAAAATCAAAGTGGCAGCATCGACCTTGCTCTACTGACGCAACAAAATGCCCTGCCACCGCGTCTGGCCGAGCGTTTGTGTCGTCTGCTGCGACTGTCCATTATCTTCTCCACTCGCCGTCGTGATGACACCTTACCCGCCGTTCGTATGCAGGCAGATGATGAAGCCTTGCATGTCACGCTACCGGCAGGCTGGCTGGACGTCCATCCGCTGCGGGCCGAGCTGCTTGAACAGGAAAGCCATTATCAGTCCTATGTCCACTGGTCTTTGACGCTTTCCTGATCCCGCTTACCTCATCCGCTCAGCGACTGATTAGCTCTTTTTCGCCTTTTCCAGCATTGCACGCAATCCGGCCACGCGACTCTGGCCGGTTTTCATGCGCTCTTCTGCACTCACCACTTTCCGCTCGGTTTCCCAGATCACATCGTCCTGCGGCAGTTCCAACAAAAAGCGGCTGGGCTCGGGACGAACCAGTTCGCCATACTGACGGCGCTCCCGGCATAAGGTAAACGTCAGCTCTTTCTGCGCGCGGGTGATGCCGACATACGCCAGACGGCGTTCTTCCTCAATGTTATTTTCATCGATGCTGCTCTGGTGCGGTAGCAGCCCTTCTTCCATGCCAACCAGGAAAACGTAGGGAAACTCCAGCCCTTTAGAGGCGTGAAGCGTCATGAGCTGCACCTGATCGAGCTCTTCGTCGCTCTCACCGCGTTCCATCATGTCGCGCAGCGTGAAGCGCGTGACAACCTGGGCCAGCGTCATGGGCTCATCCAGATCGCTACCTTCCAGCATTTCCGTCATCCACTGAAACAGGGTATTGACGTTTTTCATGCGCATTTCGGCAGCTTTAGGGCTGCCCGACGTTTCAAACAGCCAGCTTTCGTAATCGATGCCGCGTATTAAATCACGCACGGCATTAACCGGCTCACGTTCGCTGAGCTGGATAATGTCATTGAGCCAATGGGTAAAACGCTGTAAATGTTCAAGCCCACGCCCGGTCAGCGTTTGTCCCAGACCGACATCAAAACTGGCATTAAACAGACTTTTGTTACGTACATTGGCCCACTCGCCCAGCTTTTGCAGCGTTGCCGGACCAATTTCGCGCCGTGGTGTATTCACAATGCGCAAAAAAGCACTGTCATCATCGGGATTCGTCAGCACTCGCAGGTATGCCAGCAGGTCCTTGATCTCGGGACGCGAGAAAAAGGAGGTCCCGCCGGAAATGCGGTAAGGGATGCGGTTCTGCATCAAGAATTTTTCAAACACGCGGGATTGATGGTTACCGCGGTACAGGATGGCGTAATCTTTATACTGGGTTTTATTGATAAAGTGATGGGCGATCAGTTCGCCCGTCACCCGTTCTGCTTCGTGCTCTTCGCTGTTCGCGCTGAGGACCTTGAGTTCACTGCCCAGACCCAGTTCAGAAAACAGACGTTTCTCAAACACATGCGGATTATTGGCGATCAGGATATTCGCCGCTTTAAGGATACGTTGTGAAGAACGGTAGTTTTGCTCAAGCTTAACCACTTCCAGCGCCGGGAAATCCTCATTAAGCAGGACCAGATTTTGCGGGCGCGCACCGCGCCAGGAGTAAATAGACTGATCGTCATCCCCTACGACGGTGAAACGCGCCCGGGCACCGACCAGCAGCTTGACCAGTTCATACTGACTGGTGTTCGTATCCTGGTACTCATCCACCAACAGGTAACGAATTCGTTGTTGCCAGCGCTCGCGGACGTCCTGATTACGCTGTAGCAGAAGCGTCGGTAACAGAATTAAGTCGTCAAAATCCAGCACGTTACAGGATTTAAGATGCCGATCGTAAAGTGCATAGCAGTGGGCAAAGAGGTTATCGCGCTCTGAGCGGGCTAATGCTGCCGCTTTCGGCGGATCGACCAGATCGTTTTTCCAGTTAGAAATGGTGGAAATCAGCTGCTGCAGTAATGTCTTATCCTCTTGCAGCCATTCGCTGGTCAGATCTTTGAGCAACGCCAGTTGATCCTGATCGTCGAACAGGGAAAAGTTGGATTTCATCCCCAGCGCCACATATTCGCGCTTGATAATCTCCAGCCCCAGCGTGTGAAACGTGGAGATCATCAGGCCGCGTGCCTCTTTGCGTCCCAGCGTTTGCGCCACGCGCTCTTTCATTTCGCGCGAGGCTTTATTGGTGAAAGTGACGGCAGCAATATGGCGAGCCTGATAGCCACATTCACGAATCAGATGCGCGATTTTATTGGTGATCACGCGGGTTTTCCCCGAGCCTGCACCCGCCAGAACCAGACAGGGACCGGTAACAAATTCGACGGCTCGTTGTTGGCTGGAGTTTAAACGCATAGGGAATCGCTCTGTTGAAATAGAAGACCGATTTCGAACCGCAGTGAGGGCGGTAGCCCGTCAGCACTGACTCAATGAATATGCGCCGTTAACGCATCTGCGATTTGAAAAGACAGGTTTATAATGGGGGACGATTATACACAACAGAGACATCATCATGGCGAAAACTGCCGCGGCTTTACATATTCTGGTGAAACACGAGGCGCAGGCGACTGCCCTGCTGGAAAAACTGCAAAAAGGCGAAAACTTCCAGCAACTTGCCCGCAAACATTCTCTCTGTCCCTCTGGCCGGAACGGGGGAGATTTGGGAGAGTTCCGTCGGGGAAAAATGGTCGCGGCCTTTGATAAAGCGGCGTTCACCTGCCCGTTGTTACAACCTTTTGGGCCGGTGAAAACCGCTTTTGGTTACCACATTATAAAAGTGCTCTATCGTAACTGATCACTTCTTCTTCATTTGCTGCAGTACCCGGCTGCACTGGTTATCGTCCGTATCACTGGGCGAAATCAGCGCCAGGAGCGCCGCTGCGGGCCCGACGACGGCACCCAGCGCTACCGCCGCCGCACCGCGTGCCAGTAAGGGACCGGTCTTCACGCCGGCATCCGGATTTTTGAACGTGCCGCGAACGTACAAAGGAGAGCGTAGGGTCACGACGCGAATACCTTTACTCTCTGGATTAACAGAAAGATCCAGGCGTTCATTGGCAAAGTTTGCAGTTCCTGTCACGTTGATAACGGCATTTTCCGTATCAAACACAAACAGTCCTGGGGTGGCCAGGCCATTTTGCAGCTTAAGATCGGTTGCCGCGCAGTTAATACGGACCTCATCGTCACCAAACAGCTTGCCGACCAGATAATTACCAACGTTTAATCCCGCGATTTCCATCAGATTGCGGCTGATCAGCCCGTCGTTCATCAGCAGTTTTAACTGACCATTACTGGTTGCCAGCAGGTCAGCAACGGAATTACCGGTGCCGGTTAAGCTGGCATCACCGTTCAGTTGTCCCTGGCTGTTCTGCATTGCCTGCACATTGGGAAACAGCTGGCGCAGACGAAGTTTGCGGGCATGAATATCAGCCCGGCCCCGCATGGGCGAGCGATCGCCTTCCAGCCGAATCGTACTGTTGAGGTTACCGCCAGCCATGCCGAAACGTAGCGGATCAAGCAGCAAATTACCGTTATCCAGCTGTAAATGGGTATAAAGATCGCTTAATGGCAGCGAATTGCTGTGTTCGATACGTTTGCCGCTAAACTTCACATCCGCATCCATGACGTTCCAGTTTTTAGTATCAAACTTGTCGTGAGGCAGGACACGATCGGCAGGCTGCGTGGTTTTTTCACCGCGTTTCGCCTTGGCCAGTTCGGTTTTCTCGCTGCCCTTACCAGAATCAACCCCGATTAGCGGGCCTAAATCCGCCATGCGTAATTGATCCGAGCGGAGTTCACCCACCAGTTTTGGTCGCGGCTTGCCCTGGCTGTAGGTCAGGGAACCGTGGATATCGCTGTCGCCAATATGACCATTAAACCCCTGGTAACGGAAAACCCCGCCCTCTTTCCCCGTAAATTTAGCGATAAGGCGACCATCGGTTTCATAAGGCGGCGTATCAGGTAATAAAACGCCGGTCAGGCCATACAGATTCGCCAACGTATCACCCGAAAAACGCAGGCGCACATCCAGTCCACCCAGATTCAGTGGGTCCTGCACACCGCCAGTCAACTGAACGCGCGTACTGCCATTATGCACGTCTGCCTGTACCGGGAAAGGCGTTGTCTGGCTACGCAGGGATAACATGCCGCCGATCTTGCCCTCACCCGTGAGTTTTTCATTGTTGTAGCTACCCGTTGCCTGCCAGCCAAAGACAAAATCACCCGCCCCTTTTTGTCTGTCGTCACCGCCCGCGATTTGCGAATAAGGCACAGGCTTACCCAGTGGGTTGACGTTAAGCGTCACATCCGCCTTGTTAACGGCATCGCGATAAAGGATTTTCCCCTGATCAAACAGGATATTATCCAAACGGAATGACCAGGCCGATGGCGGCGCCTTGTCGTCTTTGCTGTCGCTGTTCGCGAGGGTAAAGGTCCAGTTGTTTTTCTTATCCGCGGTTTGGATCAGACGTGCGTCCGGCTGCTGCAGCTTTATCCAGGGGATAAAAACCTCTTTATGCAGTAATGCCAGCGGCGCAAGTGTGGCGTCGACACGTTGCAAATGCACCATAGTGACATCGGGAATATCAGGGGGATTACCCAGCATAATGTCTTCGGCGTGCAGATGAGGCCAGGGTATCCAGGCACGCCATCCGGGTTCTTCACGGTTACGCTGCCATGCGATTCCCAAATCACCACGAATGGCAAAGGGTCGGTTAAGTTCCGCAGACACTTTCTGGTTAATTGTTGGTTTCAGGCGATTCCAGTCGAATGTTGCAATGACCACTACCACCACGACGATCAGCACGACTAAAATCCCGCCAATCCAGCTTACAGTTTTTCCGGCGCGTGACATTAGGCTTCCTCCCTGCTCTTTCACGGTCTCCGTTAAAGATAGTCGAGAGCGCGCGGGAAGGGATCAATCAAGTTGTACAGGCAGATGCTCCAGTTCGGAAAAAGGCGCCGGGCGTGAAAAAAAGTATCCCTGCGCTGCCATCGCGGGTGACGACTTAACCTGCTCCCACTCATGTTGCGTTTCGACGCCTTCAACGATCACGCCGTTGCAATAGCGATTGATCAACGACAACAGCATGGGAAACAACACCTGGCCTTCATCTGACGCGCGTAACAGAATAAAAAGTTCACGTGACAGCTTGATGTAGTCGTATTTAAGCTCAGTTAATGCAGAGAAGTTCGCCATACCTGAGCCAAAATCATCCAGCCACAAGGGTCCCAGCTCGGGCATTTGCGCCACCATCTCTTCCTGAGGCAAGACATGATGCTCGGTCAGTTCAAAGCGCACCCAGGGTAAACGGGTAATCAGACTACGAATCGGCAAATGATGTTGTATTAATGACAATGAAGGGCCGTCAATATTCACTGAAGCCATGACGTTATTGCAGGCAAAAAAAGATTCCCACTGGGCGAGCAGCTCTAACTGCTCCTGCACAATATCAAGGCGTTGCGCGATTTCCAGCGCAGAAAAATAGGCTTCAGGAGACAGATTTTTCGTCGGTTCAGACGGATGTGTAACCGCCGTCAGCAGTTCAACCGCCAATAGTCGCCCTGAGACTTTATAGATAGGCTGAAAGGTATAGCGGCGTTGACACTGCTGCCAGAAGAGACGTTTTTTCTGCTGGGGATTGATGTCAGTTGAAGAAGGTAGCCATTGACTAATATTCTCCATAACCATGGTCTTTTCCTGGTTGATAGTAAGCGCCTTCATCTGGCGGCTCAGCGGTAATTATCGCTTAAGTTTCGATAACATAGTGAAAACCGGGCCACGTTGAAGCAACGAGTCTACGCCTCTTTTATTGCGACAATCGCCGAAACAAGCCGCTTTATCGGGTTAATTATCGCTTTACATCACCATAAATTAAATTAAAACGGCGTTTTAAAACGTTGACGACAACGCTGACAAACGCGAGACTGAAGCAAACGTTAACGACAGGCCTGAAACCATGACGCACATAAACATCGCCATTATGGGTGAATGCATGATTGAGCTATCCGAGAAAGGTGACAACATCAAACGCGGCTTTGGCGGTGACACGCTCAATACCGCTGTTTACCTTGCCCGGCAGGTCGATCAACACACTATCAAGGTGGATTACGTTACGGCGCTGGGGAACGATCCCTTTAGCGCACAAATGATCGCCAGCTGGCAGCAGGAAAACGTCAATACCGGACTGATTCAACGGCTTGAAAACAAAATGCCAGGCCTGTACATGATCCAAACCGATGAAGAAGGCGAACGCTCGTTCTGGTACTGGCGCAGCGATGCGGCGGCACGATACTGGCTTGATGGCCCTGAGGCAAAAGCGATTTGTCAGCAGCTTGAGCATTACGACTATCTGTATCTCAGCGGTATCAGCCTTGCGATTCTGCCTGATCAGAGCCGTGCAGCACTCATGCAGTTGCTTGCAAACTGCCGCAGGAACGGGGGCAAGGTGATATTTGACAATAATTACCGGCCTCGCTTGTGGAAAGATAACGCCAGTACCCGCCAGGCCTACCAACAAATGCTTGAAAATACGGATATTGCTTTCCTGACGTTGGATGATGAGCATCTGTTATGGGGCAATCAGCCTGTGGAGGATGTCATTGCACGGGCGCGCCAGGCGGGCGTGAGCGAGATTGTTATCAAGCGCGGAGCAGAATCCTGCCTGATTGCCGTTGAAGGCCAGCCAGTAACGGAGGTTCCGTCAATCACGCTGGCGAAAGATAAGATAATCGATACTACTGCAGCCGGCGATTCGTTCAGTGCGGGCTATCTGGCACAACGTCTTGTGGGTGCTTCTGTTAAAGATGCCGCGCTGCGCGGTCATCTTACGGCCAGCACGGTTATTCAGTTTCGTGGGGCAATTATCCCGCGGGAAGCGATGCCCACGTAATCGCCGCGCATCGCCCAGGGGGGGAAGACCTTAAAAGCCTCATGAAGTGGCCAGGGAACATACTTCCGCGATCCTGGGGGCGATGACTGGGAGACTGGCTGGTCATCCTTCTGGCAATCTGGCGATCGGGACAGGCTGGTGATCGATGCAAGCCTATAGCACCGCAGTTCTGGCTCAGCGGCGCCGGGCTTGTCAGTTGCACAACGCGAGCCGCGCAGGAACACATCACTTTCTTTAAAGAAAAACGGGGGAAATATGTCTGCCGTTTCCGTCAGGGCAATATGAAACCCCCTGCATTTAGCTTAAGTCAGTCATCCCGTTTTATTCTTGCGCCATCCCGCTCTCGTCCGTTAATAACCGCTAATCTTAATTATTTTTTATTCCTTTAAAATTATCAGGTTAGCGCAATATCACTGATGCCAGGTATAGTCTGAATCTCGGCGTTTGCGCGGTTTTAAGTTGGACGATTAGGCTAAAAGAAGCCATCTTTTAAACAGCGACAGCAGGATGCTGTTTTCACGGCCGCGAACAAAACAACGACAACATCTTTCGCATCAGGACACAGCTATGAATACAGAAATTATTAATATCTGGCCAAATGGTGATGCGCCCGGTGCCAGCGATTCTCGTGCTCAGCCCCAGATAGTGGATACAGCAAAAGAGTACGAACCCTACGATCGCGTGGCAACCGGCGTGCGCTGCCCGGAAATGGCTATCTGGCACCCTGTGGAATCTAATGGGATTACGTTACTGGTCGCGCCAGGCGGCGGCTATCAACGCATCATGATCGATCGTGAAGGCAGCGCGCTCGCCACCTTTTTTACTTCAATGGGTTATACGCTGGCCGTGATGACCTATCGCCTGCCCTACGACGGACATCATGAAGGGCCAGATGCACCGCTGGCAGATGCACAGCGCGCCGTTCGCGTACTGCGTGAACGTGCACAGCGTGGGCTGAACGGTAAGTACATCGTCATGATGGGCTTTTCGGCTGGCGGTCACGTTACCGCGAGTCTGGGTACGCGTTTCGCCGAGAAACTCTATCCGGTTCAGGACAGTGCTGAAAACTTTTCACCCCGCCCGGACGCTATGGTGCTGGTTTATCCGGTCATCAGTATGCGTGACGGTCTGGCCCATGAAGGTGCACGCACCCGCTTATTAGGAGCATGGCCCGATCAGAAAGCCATTGATGCTTACTCTCTTGAAACGCGGGTGCACAATCAGGTACCGCCGACCTTGCTGATCCATGCCGCCGATGATGATGCCGTCCCCGTTAACAACAGCATGGTATTTTTTAGCGCATTACGGGAACACAATGTGCCAGTTGAAGTGCATTTCTACCAGAAGGGCGGGCACGGTTTTGGTATCCGTGGCGTAGCGGATTTGCCCCTCGCCAGTTGGCCGATGTTAGTGACCGAATGGCTCAGGGCAAAAACCTGAAGGATCAGGAAGCCGGAGGCGCTGCGTCACCTGCGGCGCTGCTCTCCGGCTGGCTGGCATCACTGCCGGTCGCCGGTGCAGACGCTGTCGCGGGCGGCGTCATGAGCTTATCCCAGCCCGACTTGAGGCTTTTCACATTGGTTTCGGTTTCGCCTTCCGGCTGAATCAACACCATCATTAATTCCTGGCTGAGTTGCTGACGCAGCTCCTGATTCAGCTGATCGCGCGTTAAGCCAGCAAGGAAATCCTGACGCAGCTTTTGATACTGCTCTGGGGCAATATCCACCACTGAATTGCGCTGAGAACGTAAGCGCTGGCTGATCAATACGTCAGTGTCTGTGCGGGCATAGGTCGTGAAAAGCTTATTCAGTTCCAGCAGCTTTTGCGCCATCAGGGCATCAAACTCGTCCTGAGGCAAACCGTTATCGCGAACGGCAGCCAGCTCACGAGCGACCAGATTCATGTTCTGTTCAAGACTGTCATTGCGCGTGTCCATATTGATGGAACACTGCGCGCGCTGGTACAGCACCCGACAGTCAAAGCCGACCTGCACACCTTGTGCTTTCCTGTTGCTCATGGCCCGCTGAACGTGCCAGAACAGGGCTTCACGCGCCAGATCGCCTCGCCAGTAACGCTGTAAGTTCTGCGAATCCCGGATGGGCTGCCATGGTGTATCCCAGACAAGCGACAACCTGTCCTGCGTTAATCCCCCGCTGACCAGATTGACGGGATCGTGCGGTAAAGGCGACAGCGTAGGCATCGCCGCTGGCGTGCTGCGCTTACCTTCCAGCGGTGAGAACGCTTTGTTGATCTGCTCGGAAAGGCTGCGGCTGTCTACGTTACCGACGACATACAGTGTCATCGCATCTGGCGTATACCACTGCTGGTAAAAACTTTTCAGCTGCGCGGTGTCCACCGGCGCGCGCGGTTTTTCAGCCGGGTCATGCGCTAACAATGCCGACCCTTTCAGCCGATAGCGCCACCAGACATCCTGGGTATCCGCCGGCCAGGTTCTTACCGGGTCAGAAGCGGACAAGGCTGTGTCCACCACCTGATTGGTAATGGCCATATCCCCTGCCGTGGCCGCCAGCCAGTTCAAGGCTTCTTTCAATAGCTCAGGACGGTTGTTAGGCAGGCTTAAGTTGTATTGCGTGTAATCATACGAAGAAATAACGGGCGGTAAAGGTCGCTGTGGATCGATACTCTGCTGCCACAAAGCGCGCTGCTGGTTAGTATCCAGCGCCGTGTTATGCACCATCGCCAGACGTGACAGAAGATGGCTGAAACCGGTTTGCTGCGCACTTTCTACCAGTGAGCCGGTGTTTACCACCATACGCAATTCAATGCGATCGCTTGGCCGTTGCGGTGTTGCCAACAGTTGCCAGTTAAATCCGTTATCCAGTCTTCCCTGTTGCCAGGCTGGATCAGGTTGCAGCGTTTCTGCTGGCACACCGTAACTGGTCGCTGCCAGCACTAATCCACCAACCAAAAGCCGAATTCTGGTGCCCTGCATGTGAACCCCTACTCAAACAATTCAAAAATCGTTATCACTGGCACGTTTAGCCGCGTTTATAAGCGGACCGATCATTGCCGATTCGCGCTGCCGATCATTAACAACAGGTTTGACCACAGGAAGACCGGGATGTCACGCAACGAAGTGAAAAACGTTGAAAAAAACAAGTGGGGTTTATTATCCAAATGCCCGCTGTCAGGGCAAGTGACAGCGGGCATTTGAGAGGATTAAATCACATTCAAGCGTTAAATCGCCGATTCTGACGGGTTTTTTGCCTTATTTTTGCCCGCCAGCGTGTCGCCCAGCTGTTTTTTATCCAACTGATCGACCCATTTTGCCACGACCACCGTTGCAACACCGTTACCCACCAGATTGGTCAGCGCACGTGCTTCGGACATAAAGCGGTCAATGCCTAAAATCAGTGCCAGACCTGCAACCGGTAAATGTCCCACTGCCGAAAGCGTCGCCGCCAGGACAATAAAGCCACTGCCCGTTACCCCGGCTGCGCCTTTCGAAGAGAGCAGCAATACGACCAACAGCGTGATTTGATGGAAGATATCCATGTGGGCATTGGTTGCCTGGGCGATAAAGACGGCCGCCATCGTCAGATAGATTGAGGTGCCATCCAGGTTAAAGGAATAACCGGTTGGAATCACCAATCCGACAACGGACTTCTTACAACCCAGCCGTTCCATTTTATCCAGCATACGTGGCAGTGCGGATTCTGATGAGGAGGTTCCCAGCACAATCAGCAGCTCTTCTTTAATGTAGGCAATGAATTTAAAGATGCTGAAGCCACCGAACACGCGCGCAATCAGCCCCAGTACCACCACCACAAACAGAATACAGGTGATATAGAAGCAGATAATGAGCTGCCCAAGCTGTACCAGTGAACCGACGCCATATTTACCGATGGTAAAGGCCATGGCACCAAATGCCCCAATAGGTGCAAGGCGCATGATCATATTGATGATGCCAAAAATAACTTTGGAGAAGCTTTCGATCACGTTGAAAATTAAGGTGCCGGTGTTGCCCAGACGATGCAGCGCAAAACCGAACAGAACGGCAAACAGCAATACTTGCAGGATATTACCGCTGGCGAAGGCACCAATCACGCTGCCCGGAATCACATCCAGTAAGAAGGCAACGATGCCCTGCTGCTCGGCCTGCTGGGCATAAATGGCCACGGCTTTCGCATCCAGCGTCGCGGGGTCGACGTTCATGCCCACACCAGGCTGAACGACGTTAACCACGATCAGACCAATCATCAGCGCGATGGTACTGACGATTTCAAAGTAGAGCAGCGCAACCGCACCCGTGCGGCCCACGGCTTTCATGCTTTCCATTCCGGCGATACCGGTCACAACCGTACAGAAAATAACGGGTGCGATGATCATCTTGATCAATTTAACGAAGCCATCCCCTAACGGCTTCATTTGGGTACCTAATTCTGGATAGAAATGGCCCATGAGTACACCAATGGCAATGGCGACCAGAACCTGGAAATAAAGGCTTTTAAATAGTTTCATAAACAGGTATCCACTAACGAATAGGGTAATGTTGTCGGATTTTTTATTGTGACTGGCTGGCAAGGCAGGCCGGACCAGACAGTTGACAGAAAATAACACTCTGTTTACGTGATTAATACAGGGCTGCAAAGTCAGGGGAAATGATACAAGCGTAATTCTGAACTGAAACGCTTCAGCAAGGGGTTTTGTAACTAAAATTCTTGCAAAATCAAGGAATCAGAGGGTTATTCGTGCAGTGGCGGCTTGCCAATCCATTGTTCGTTAAACTGCGCCAGCGGGACGGCCTCAGAATAGAGATAGCCCTGACCAATCGTGATACCACGCGCAAGCAGCCAGTCGCGTTGCTCGCAGGTTTCCACGCCTTCGGCAATCACATCCAGGTCGATAATATCCGCGATGGCAGCAACGATGCGAACCATGGTGTCATCCTCGGGTAAGGCGGCGACAAAGCTGCGATCCATTTTCAGCTTGTTAACAGGTAATGACTTGAACTGATGAAGGTAGTTGAGATTGGAATACCCCATGCCAAAGTCATCAAGCGCGACAGCAACACCGGTTTTTTGCAGCATCCGTAGCAGGGAAATAGCCTGTTCAGCATCGCCGATCTCCGCCGTTTCGGTCATCTCCAGCACCAGCGAGCCTGGCGCGATAGAATGGCGCGCCAACAGCGATTGCAAATGGCTGACGATGCTGGCATCACGTAACTGTACGGCTGAAATGTTGATGCTTAGCGGCACCGTCATGCCATGGCGCTGCCAGCCCGCCAGAATGCGACAGGCTTCTTCAAATACCCAGCGCCCAATAGCAGAAATCACCCCGATTTCTTCGGCACTGGCAATAAACTCCTCGGGTAAACCGTAACTCCCGTCAGCCTGACGCATCCGCAACAGCGCTTCCGCCCCGGCTAAGTTACCGGTCCTCATATCGATCTGTGGTTGCAGGTAGAGGGCAAACTGGTCGTCGTGCAGGCCTTGTAAAATATCGTGTTCCTGGGTCAACCGTTTTTGCGCGCGTTCGGTCAATGCAGCGTCAAAAAACAGGATCTGATTTTTCCCCAGCCGGCGCGCGGACATCATTGCCGAGGTCGCTCTGTCCAGCATCTCAACGGCGCCCGTCGTATCGCGCTCTTCGCTTAATGCCAGACCGATACTGGCGTTAGGCCGCAGCTGTAGCTGATGCAGGTTTACAGGTTGATTCAGGCGAATCATCAGATTGCGGGCCAGACGCAGGGCGCGGAACGGCGTGTTGGCCGATTTCATCAGCAAGACAAAATCACTGGTGGTGATCTGCGCTAATACGGTGTGGTCATCAAGGGTGCTGCGAATTTTCTCGACCAGCGTCAACATCAGCGTATCGCGCTGCTCATCGCTTAGTACGCCATTCGCTTCCTGTAAGGTCTCAATACGGATGACCATGACACTAAAGGCCTGCCGTCGATAACCGATGAACTGTTCCAGCAACGCCACAAACAGCGCCCGGTTAGGCAGGTCGGTGACGTCAAAATGCGTTGTTAACCGACTCATCTCGTCATGAATGGACTCCAGTACATGTTGATTGCGGTTGTAACTGCGAATCAACATACCGATTTCGTCGTCGCGGTGATCCGCCGGCAGCGTCAGTTTATGCGTAAGAATCGACTGGGGCGGCAATTCCTGTATTTCACGTGAAATACGCCGCAGTGGATGTACAACCAACCGGTTGATGCACCAGCTAATGGAGACGGAGAGGATCAGCGCCAGCAGCAGATAGGTGACAATCATCGTAGAGAGCGTACTCAGGATAAACTGATAAACACGCGATGAGTTGGCCTGCAGCACCAGATAAGCCAGCGGCTTGGGTAAGCCCGTATGCTCCACCGAATAGAGCGGCAGCGTGATTTGTACCGGCAGCTCAAACAGGCGGGCCACCAGCCTGGGCACCGGTTTTTCGTTTTCAAAATTCGCGTGTAGCGCCTGAAAAGCATTGGGCAACACCACATCCGCACGCGACAAAATGCCTGCCGGTTTAAGTGAGTTAAGGATGCGTTCGGCCTGAGGGATATCAGCTTTTAATACGGCATCAGACAGGGGCTGACGCACGGTGTGCGCGATATTTTCCATTTGCTGGGCGTATTCAATCCTGCGCTGCTGCACAAAATGGAACAGTTGAATAACGATAAAAATGCTGATGGTCACCGTCGCAATGAGAGAAACCGTCGCCATCTGTTTTATCGTAAGTGATCGGCTTACGCGCAAAAATTTACTCCCGGCTCGCTAAGAGCGTAGATATCCGTCAAGAAAAGCGCGTCAAGTATATCCTATCGCAGCGTTTTTTTGTGGCTTAAGGCGGCGGAAGCAGAGGATTCAGAAAGGCGGAGACAGCAAAAGCGAAATTTGCCACAGCCGCATCCTTTCAGTGGCGAATAACGAAAGGATGCCGCCGTTGCGATTCAGACAGTTATCAATGCTTTTCCTGATAAGCCATCCAGGTCAGTAGCTGCAGGCTGGCAGAAAAGTAGTTCTGCTCAGGCGCCAGTTTGTCACTCAGGTAGCCCGTTTCATTGAGCACCAGATCGCGCACCGCCAGCAAGCCGCCTTCCAGATGGTAAGGTGCTGCCGTATTGGCCAGGACATCGAACCAGGCCGGCGTATTCATACGACCGTAACCCTGCCAGAGACGCTGGAAAGGGCCCAGCGCCAGACTTTGTGGATCGTACCACCAGATATTCAGCGGTACGCGGATGGCATCATAACTAAAGCGGTTCGAATAACCGACCGCGGGGGCCACTGAACCGTCCGCATTCAGCGCAACCCAATCCAGTGGAAGATCGCTGTTGCCAAAATGCATCTTACCCAGCAGCGTCATCCCACCGTCAATCAGCTTGTTCCAGACCTGTAAATGGCTGCGCTGACCAAACTCCTGCCAGGCGACAAACAAGAAATAAGAGGGATTTAAAACAACATAACTGTTTTTATTGAATCCCTGCGCGCCAGGCATCAGCACGGTGTAACCACCAAAGTCCGCCACATCAAGTTTGACTATCGCACGTTGAATACGATCTGATGCCTGCTGGTAGTCGGCCACATTCCATTTTTGCGCCGCACGTTGTAATGCCCATGCAATCAACACATCGCCATCGGAAGCATTATTTTTATCCGCGATGGGGTCCTGAGCGGTGGGGACATAGCGCCAGTAAAACAGATCGTTTTGCGGATTGCGCAGGGTGGTACGCGTCCATGTCCAGAGCCGATCGAAGGTTGCACGGTCGTTGTAAGCTACCGCCAGCAACATGCCATAACCCTGGCCTTCTGTATGACTGACATTATTATTCGCCGTATCAATAATGCGTCCGTCTGACTGGAGAAAACGGCTCTTATACGTATCCCAGCCATTTGCCATTGCCTGGGCATTGAAAAACATCACCATAAAACAAACCAGAACACCTGACCACACTGGCTTAACTCTCATCAGAGCACCTTATTGATATCGAAAATGCATGGTATTGCCATCGTTCAGTTCCAGCACAACCGGCACTGCTTTGCTGCCGCCCTGCCCCTGAAACCAGCCGGAAAACAATCCCGCCAGTATGGCACCCAATGCCGACTGCCAGTGTGCGGCTGGCTGATTGCTGTCGCCTGCAGGTAATGCATAATGCTTAATTAACACGGCATTTTCCTGCGGCTGTAACTGAACAAATCCCCAGTTAAACCGGGCCAGTTGCAGGTTAAACTCGCGTTCAAGATCCTGCACGGTACGCGATTCAGGTAAAGGATAGCGCGCCGCCAGCGATTCACCCATGCTGTACAGAAAAGCCTCTGCCTGCTCCTGACCGGCGTTGGCAATCATCCCTTCGACCAGTACGCTGACCAGATCAAACCAGCCGGGCTGATGCGGGTGGGTTCCCCCGCCAAATGCTTCACTCATTACTTCTCTCCGAACAGATAACGGAAATAGAGCTGTGCGGTGCTCTCGTTATAATCACCAAAGGTGTCATAACCCAGCTGCCCGCCAATCGTGACATCTTTATCAATTTTATAATCCGCGCCCGCATGCAGGTTATAACCTACACCGTTTTTGCTGTTGCCGTCATAGAAGGCACTTTTCACATCGCCCCTGGCGGCCAGCCTTTCCAGCTGTGCCTGGCGGCCCGCATCGCCCGGGAAATACGCACTCTTATCCTGGCTGTAGCTCTGGTAGCCCACGGCACCGCCAATATTGACTTTAAGATCGTCAAACGTGCGCGAGAAGTCGATCGGGAAGGAAATCGAGGCGTAATCCTGCGGACTGAAATAGCCGCCCTGACCATAGCTAAAGTAGCTGAGGTTTTTCGAGAAGTTCATCCACGACAAACTCATGCCCACCTTGAGTTCACGATCGTCAGCATAGAAGGGACGGACATAAACACCGGCATTAGCCTGCAGGTTGTTGTTACTGGCCACGTTATTCCCCACGTAGCTGTAAGCCCCTGCCCCGACAAACAGACCGGCATCGCCATTGTCATAACTCAGTAATGCATTGCCACCGTTTTTGGTGACGTTACCCCAACGTTTACCGCTGGATTTATCTTCCGTGCCGACATAAGACAGCAGACTGTCGGTAATCGCACGGCGCTCACTGGTCAGAATCAGCGTCAGGAAATCCGTGAGTTTCGGCGACCATTGCACACCACCCACCAGCGTATTGAGATCCTGGCCCAGCGGCGTGCTGCCGAGATCGATTTTATAGCTATCGCCCTGGAGTGCCAGATTCAGCTCGACGCCGGATGCGCTTTGCGAATCGGTCGTGGCATTGGGAACATCATCAATTTTGGCGATACCGGCAGCCACCACTTTGCCCTGCTCCAACGCATTCGTACCAAAACGACGCCAGGCATCGCCTGCACCGCTTCCGGCGGTGAGTGAAACCGGCGTCATCGTAAAGTTGAACCGCGCATCGCCAAACGGCACGGTGGAGAAGGTCAACGGTGCTTTCGCTTCCGTCAATTGACTCAGCCCTGACTCACCGTCACGCCCGCGGACCTGTACCGCGCCCTGCGCCCAGGTGCCGGTTTTCTCCTGCAGGGTCTCCATCATGGTGTCAATGTCGTGCAACGTCTGTGCCTGCTGCGAAGGAACCGTGTTGGCACGGGCAACGGCGACATCCTGCGATCCCTCTGCCGAGGCCGGGGCAACCTGCCACGGCAGCACGGTGCCATAACTGGACGACGTGTGTCCAACAGGGGAGGTGTTGCGGTCAATAAAGGGATTGTCGGCCAGCGCCAGTCCACCAATGGTAGGCGTTGCGCCAGCCTGTGCGCCTTGCAGACCAATAATCTGCCCGCGTGCAGCGCGCAAATAACGCATGGCTTGCGTATGTTCGCCATTGGCCTCGGCGACCTGAGCCAGCAGCAACTGACGTTGCGGTGTCTGGCTCTGTGTAAGGCCACGGGTCAGTTCATTGGCACGCTGCACGTTGTTTTGTGCCAGGGCGACATTGATGGCCCCAACGCGCGCGTCCTGGGAGGGCGTATCCTGCGTCATCAGGTAATCGTAAACCACGCCCGCGTCTTTGTTCATTTTGCCGTCCTGGTAGAGACGGGCCATGGCAAACATCAAATCACGGTTTTGCGGATCGCGCTGCAGTGCACCAACCAGTTTATCGTAGGCAGCGGCATACTGTTTCTGCTGTCGTAGCCGATCAACATCGTTAATCAGATAACCTTCGCGTATATCTGCCAGCTGTTTTGGTGTGCTGCGTGCCTGCAGTTCTGGCAAGCTGAGAAAACGCTGCGCCTCATTGTCCAGGCCGGCCTGATTCAGTACGGCTACCTGAGTAGCATAATCACCAACATTACCCTGAACACCGCGCTGCATATTACCGCGCACCACGGCCACCGCCGTGGTGATATCGCCCGCTTTCGCCAGCTTCTGCGCCAGGTTTCCGGCATCAACCGGGTTATCTGGCGGATTCACCGCCAGCGCTTTTAACGTGTTTGCCGCCGCCGCATTCGATCCTTGTGCCAGATACTGATCGGCCGTCGCCATCTGCAGATTGAAATTCACACGTTGGGCCAGCTCCCGCATATCACGGGTTTGGGCACTGGAAGGGATCTGCGCCAGCAGCGAACTTGCCTGCTGCCAGGCACCGCTTTCACTGGCGTTAATCGCACCCGCATAGCGTTCTGTGATGCTGGCACCACTGCGCATGACCGGCTGCATGACGCCCGCGGCCAGCATGGTATTCCCCTGCTGGCGGTAAAGACGCGCCAGGTCGAGACGCAACCAGCCGTCCTGCGGATAACGTTGAATGCCCTGCTGCAGTGTTGCAATAGCGGCACTGATATTACCTGCCGCAACCTGACGTTTCGCCTGCTGGCGAATCGGGTCAACGCTGCTGCCTCGCGGTGCCACACTTTGCCTGACGCTTTCGGGCAGCGAAGCCAGTAACGTATTGGCTTCAGCGCTGCGGTTCTGCTGGCGCAGTACATAGAACAACCCTTCGCGCGCGCTGCGGTTATCGGGATCGTTTTTCAGTATCGCGCGGTAAGCCTGCTCCGCCTGGTCGGGTTGATTACTGCGGCGCAAAATGTCGGCGCGGAATAAGCCCGCCGCCACGCCCTTCTCGCCTTCTGCATGCGTAAGCGGTTCGCTGATCGCCAGTGCCTGTGCACTGTCGCCATTTTTCAATGCTTGCTGGGCGCTGGCTAACTGTGCATAAAAACGGGCATCGGCTGCCTGCTTCTGGCGATCGGCGCTTTGATCGCCGCCCAGTTGCGCCGCACGCTCCAGATAATCCGCTGCGTCCTGGTAACGGCCTTCTCGTTGTGCCACATATCCCATTCCGGCAAGCGCATCCGCGTCCTGGGGGTTGGCCTGTAACACCTTTCCGAAATTGCTTTGCGCGCTGTTCACGTCGCCGCTGTTTAGCGCGCTAAAACCTGCACCTTTTTCTGCCCCTCCCACGTTTTTACGGTAATAGTCCATTACCGCATTATCCTGGGGGTGCCGCTGCTGCCAGGTCTGATAGAGCGGCGCGTCCGACGTCTGCGGGCCGAGCCACAACAGCGCCTGCCGAAGAGAACGATCGGCATCCTGATTGCCACTTGCCAGCGTACTTAGCAAGTCAATGCCTTCACGCCGGGTAGCGTCCTGATAAGTCAGCGCCTTACCCAACGCCAGTTTGGCACCCGTATCCTGCGGATGCTGCGCTGAAAAAGCACGTAACGCTTCAATAGCCTGCGGCAGCAGCGTGCGGTCACCGGCCATGGTGAGGTAATATTCGGCGGCAACACTGGGTGGCGGTTCATTGCCGCTGAACGTATTACGCCAGGTCTGCAAGGCAGCCGCGATATTCCCGCTTCTTGCCTGCTGGCGAGCCAAAGAGAGCTGCGCCTGAGGAATGGTTTGCAACTGACGGGCATTATCCAGTTCAGACAGGTGCGGATCGTCAGGCGAAACCTGACTAAGACGCGTGCGATACTGCATCGCCCCTGCGTTGTCACCGCTTTGCTGTGAATAGAGCGCCAGCAGATAAAGCGCCTGGCTATTGTTCGGCTCAACCATTAACACTTTTTGCAGCGACGCTTTTGCCAGATCGTCATGGGCTTTTTGATGCCAGTAAGCCGCCTGATCAAAGAGCGCCTGTAACGCTGGATTGCTGCTCTCCGCCGCCTGCAGCGGCAGAGACAGTGAGAGCGCGCTACCCAGTAACAACGCACGACAGATACCGGCACTGATTTGGTTTTTATTCATTATTATGGCCCTTACTTCTTACCGGCATCGCGATCGTGTTTTGGCTGTAGTCGCCGCGAAGCATGTCGTTTCAGCATAACCCACGCAGCACTCCCTACGACGGCGGAAAGCAACAGCGCCGTCAGCGCCATCAATACCGAGTGCTGGTTGGCATACCACACCACCATCATGTACCACGGCATTTCACCGCTGGGGAACTGCGGACCTACCCGGAAGCTCCGGATACCGTTCTCATCAGTCATAATCGCGGTATCACCCCGCACCGCGGCGTTAATGCGGGCGGAGCCCAAATCATCATGCAGGCGCAGCAGTTGATCATCGCTAGTCGCCACTGCCATCACCACCAGGCGATCCGGATTCCACATTGAGCGATAGCTTAAAAAGCCACGCCAGGACTCATTCGAAGAGAAATAGCGATCGGCATCCAGCGGTTGACGATTCCAGTCACCCATCAGCCAGCTGCGTAACTTTTCGAGCGTCGTGGGTTCTTTAACCCCTATCGCACTGCCGCTGGCGTCATACGGTGAGTTTGCCAGCATTGCCTGGTTAAACGCGCTGTTGCCTGTGGTACTCACTGCCAGTAAGTCGCTTTGCTGAACGCGGGCCAGATTATTGCCCCCATTTGGCAAGCCAAAGAGTACCTGGTTTTGTGCCAGCGCCACGCCCGTGGCATTGCCGGCTCTGGCGGACAGATTTAATAGTGTTGATATCTCCGCATCACTGGGATTCGCAGGCAGGAGCAGCGTGGTCTGTGAAAAGTCAGCAAGTCGGGAAAACGGAAAGGAGGCACCGACAAAGTATGAGAGATTCGGCAACATACTGAAGTGCCGCGTATGGCTTAAATCAATCCATGAGTCGTCTTCAATACGGCTTTTGATGTTGTTGTTCAACAATACACCGCAGGGCGCATCGGCTTTTGGCTTGATATTGAAGTAGAGCGCCAGCTGGTTGTCGCCATAAATCAGATAGGGATCAAGGTTGATTTGATAGTGCTCCTGACGCGCATCACCGCCTAAGCGGTGCCACGCACTCTCCAGCAACCCCACTTTATTGACCGTCAGATTACGCAGGAAAGTGCCGTTTAACGTAACGTTAAGCAGCGAGTTTTTCTCGTCAATCCAGTTTTCTGATGGAAAACGGTAGTGCAGATACAGCGGAACCGAATCGCCATCCCACAGGAACAGGTCGGGTGCTGCCCGGAAATTCACCCGCATCGCATCGTGCCAGATACCGGTCGCCGTAAGGCTTTGATCTTTCCGCAACAGCTCACTCAGTCGTACCGGATGCGCCGTGTTGATCCAGTGCGGTGCATCGTAAGGCGTACGGCTGGCTATGGATTGCGGTTTGACCTGCAAGCTGTTGCCGTCAGTGGTAAGAGGCTGGATGGTCAGACGATTGGCGGCCTGGCGCAGCTGACTTTCATCCTCACCACTGACCAGCAAGAGCTTATAAACCGGATTACCCGGGTTATCGACCATTTGCAAAGATGGGCCACTGCTGGCAGGAAAGGTTAACGTGCCAATCTTGTCACCAGGGTGACCAAACAGAATGCCGTTTTTTTCCGGCAGATTACCGCGCACCACAGGGAAATTAATGCCACGGTAATCACTCTGGATGCCCAGCCAGGAGGCCACCAGCACCGCCGCCGTCACCGCATCTGGCGCGACATTGCTGGTAAAGCCAAACGTCACCTCCGCTGCGGTCATACGCTGCGGATCGACAAATGGCCGTGGGAAATTACGCAGGCTGGTACCAATGTTTAACTGCTGGCCCTCAAGGCTCAACATTGTTTTAGGCAGAATGGTTACCTGATACTGCTCTGCACTGTCTTTTTCACACAGCAGCTTATCGGCGTCGTTAATTTTGAAGCTCAAATTGTTGTTAGACACAATCATCGCCGCCGGAATGTCCAGCTGATAATCGCTTTCATCGCTGTCACCCGACCCCAGCGGCAGCGTGCCAAGCGGTTGTCCGTTTAACATCAACTGCAGTGAGGTATTGCGCGCAGCCAGCGCCTGAGAGACGCGCAGTGACAGATTAAGACGGGCGTTAGTCACCACCTCATCGCCTGGCAGCGTAAAAATAATGCCTGACTGTAGCTGACCGCCGGTCAGCGTAATGCCCTGGCGCTGTCCCATCTGTGCCACGTTCAGCGTGCTGCTCACCGGTTGGTTGAGCATGCTGCTGGCCAGGGATGTCGTGCCGACAGCGGTAACGGCCTCGCCAGGCCTGTAAGGCGTGGCGCCAGCGGCGGCCTCCAGACCCGGTTCCGCATTATCGAGACCGGCTGGCGGTGGAACATGTGATAACGCGCTGCTGTCCTGGGTAACGGGCGAACGGCTACTGTCGGACGATGTCTCTACGGAGGCGGGTGCCCCTTCGCCGTTCGGTTTTGGCGTATCCGAGGCGGTTGCGCCCGAAGTCACTTCATTAACGGGCGCGGTGCTACTGGCGGGTGCCGTACTGTTCTCAGGCAAACCCGTACTGCCAACCGGTGCCGCCGGGTTACCTGTCGTACCGTCAGTGTGGCGAGTCAGAGCAGGATCGCTGCCCGGTGCCGCGCTGTTATTCGGCGCAGCACTGCTGTTCGGGGCGGCACTGTTGTTCGGTGCAGCACTGTTATTCGGTACGGCACTGTTAATCGGTGCAGCACTGCTATTCGGTGCGGCACTGTTAATCGGCGCATCACTGCTATTCGGTGCGGCACTGTTAATCGGCGCATCACTGCTATTCGGTGCGGCACTGTTATTCGGCGCAGCACTGTTAATCGGCGCATCACTGCTATTCGGTGCGGCACTGTTATTCGGCGCAGCACTGCTATTCGGTGCCGCGCTGTTATTCGGCACTACGCTGCTCTCTGAAAGAGGCGTTTCAGCCGAGGCCGGCATGACCCACAGCACTGCCGACAGAGAACCCGCCAGCATCGACTGTATCAAGATCCTCATACTGCGCTGTCCTCTTTCGCCGCAACGTCCGGGCCGCTCTTACGTTTCTCACGACGATCTATCCAGGTCAGCCAAAACAGTTCGAAAACCGTACGAATGATGGTTCCCAGAGAGGTTAACGGGTTGTCTTGCTTATATTCAGGCTGGATCCACGCATCAGCACGTGCCAGCACCACACGGACCAGCTCACGGCGACGAGCCAGCGGCATCGCGCCAAAGCTCAGACGAATGCTTTCTTCATCGCCCGAGATTTTAGTCGCCGGGATAGTAATGGTGCCTGACTTCAGTAACAGATCGATCTCTTCAATCGTATCCTGCTCATGACGGTTATCCGGTGCATCCAGATTCGCACCGCCCATCGACAGGTCGCTGGTCATGGTGCGGGATGAGATACCGCTGGCGTAATGGATAATGGCCGGAATCTGCACTTCAATACGAATCGTTTTTCGTACCTGCTTGGTTTCGCGTGCCACGGCAATCGCCGCCATTAAAATGATTAAGCTGAAGACAGCCCAGCCTACATTGAGCGCAATCACGTAGGGGTCAACGCCAAAATAGTCATGCATTGTGGCGCGTACAACACCCGCGACAATGCCAATGCTAAGCAGAATGGCGACAATCACGTGTGGACGTACAATATGGAAATCGAAGAAGCCCTGATCCAGCACCCCGCCCTTATCCGTCACGTTAAATTTCCCATGTTTGGGTGAAAGCAGCGTGATAAGCGTCGGGATGACCAGATGGAAGCACATCACCGTTTCATAAATTTCGCCCCAGAAGGTGTAGCGGAAACGGCCATTCATGCGTGAGTTAACGTACAGAGACAGCATCAGATGCGGCAAAACGTAGGCGAAAATCAGCGACGCCGACGAATGGATGATATTCAGATTAAACAACAGATAGGCCAGCGGTGCGGTCAGGAAGGCCACACGTGGCAGACCGAACTGGAAATGCAACATGGCATTCAGGTAACACAGCCGCTGCTGCCATTTTAAGCCTCGTCCAAACAATGGGTTATCCACGCGAAAAATCTGCGTCATACCGCGTGCCCAGCGGGTGCGTTGAATCACATGCAGCCCAAGGCGCTCTGTGGCCAGCCCCGCAGCCAGCGGAATCGCCAGAAACGCCGAGCCCCAGCCCAGACGCTGCATTTTCAGCGCAGTGTGTGCATCTTCGGTGACCGTTTCTACAGCGAAACCACCGATCTCTTCCAGCGCTGAACGACGAATCACAGCACAGGAACCACAGAAGAAAGTCGCATTCCAGTTGTCGTTGCCCTGCTGAACCGGGCCATAAAACAGCGATCCCTCATTCGGGATACTGCGAGCCGCACGCAGATTGCGCTCAAAAGGGTCGGGAGAATAAAAGTAGTGCGGCGTCTGCAACAGAGCCAGCTTAGGATCGGTCAGAAACGGGCCAACCGTGGCCTGCAGGAAAGTGCGGGTCGCGACGTGGTCACAGTCAAACACGCAGATCAGCTCACCTTTGGTGATCTTCATCGCGTGATTCAGATTACCGGCTTTAGCATGGCTGTTATCGTCACGCGTGATATAACCCACGCCGACATCGGCAGCGAAAACGGCAAATTCTCTGCGTTTACCGTCATCAAGCAGGTAAACCTTTATTTTATCGCGTGGATAGTCGATGCACTGAGCCGCCAGCACCGTATCACGCACGACGTCGAGGCTTTCGTTATAGGTCGGGACATAGACATCAACCGTCGGCCATAAGCTGGTGTCTTCCGGCAAGGGTTCAATAGTACGTTTTAAGGGCCATGTGGTTTGCAGGAAACCCAGGATTAAAATCAGCCAGACGTACAGCTCGGCAATATATAAGCCGATGCCAAGAATAGCTTCGATTTCCGAATTAAAATACAGGGTTTCAGTCGTTCGCCACCATATATACCGGGATGACATCAGGGCGGACAGAATAACCATTACCACCGTTATTTTACGGCTTTTGCTTACCCCTAACAAAAACACCATACCAATGCTGATCAAGCCAAAAATATACTGCTTTTGGCTATCCATCGGCGTGATAATGATCACCGCGGCAACAGGTGCAAGCACCAGCAGCAGCAGGTAAAACCCGATTTTACTCATGTCCCACCCTGAAAAGAGCTGTTTTTTTAAACCTGGCAAGCCAGGTCATTACATTTAGTAGTTGCTGGTGTGAATCTGAGCCTGAACTTCGCCATTACCTACAGTGATATTCAGCGTACTGGCGACACGTTTGGCGATCAGTTCAATATCAAAGGCAGCGGCGGATGAAGGGCTAAAATCATAAACAGACTGCTGTGATGCATTGGCTTCGCCCACGCTTTCATCGCGATGAATCTGGCCCAAAAGATTATCGCCGAGACGTTGCTGAATAAAAGCGGTCACATCACGATTAATATTTCGACGATTGTCACACTGATTCAGAACAAAATAATGCCCATGTTTACTATTCAGCGGCTGGCCAATCAGGCGATTTTCCTCAATATGGGGTAATAACGACACTGAAGCGGTATCGGCTAACATCACCACCAAATGCATATCGGCTAATGCCTTGATTGCTTTAAGCGCTGGCCCGGGGCCCGGAGGAAAATCCGCAACCATGACCAGACCCGGATAGTTCAGTAAGGTGTCGAGACCTCGCTTGATAAAGTGAGGATCTTTCGCCAGGTTCTCTTCAAACCGTTCACGCTGGGATTCAGTGACATTGCCATAGGGGAGAACAAAAATATTCCCGCCGGTGGTCAGAATAGACTGGCTCCAGTCCGCCTGTTCCTCAGAACGTGCAACAAAGCCCCGCCCGTCATGCAGCGGCACGCCAAAATGGAGGCGCAATGCATTCTGTACATCAAAATCGATTGCCAACACTTTGCTACCCGAGCGGGCCAGACTCCAGGCCAGATTGGCTGCCAACGTAGTTTTCCCCACCCCACCTTTGGGCGAGCACACACAAACTAACGGCATAAGGCAATCTTCTCCAGTAGCGGTTTTAATAACGTTTCTTTCGGTAAATTTTCTGATCCACTGTTGCGCGCGCGGAACAGTCCGCTAAAGCGGCCATTGTCCGTTTCGGCAGGCGCGTCACGATTCGGCTGCGCCGTGACAGGCGGTGTCGGTATTGCGTTCTCCTGTACGGGAGAAGCCTCTGCTGTTTTCTGCACCTCTGCAGAGACGGATTGCGCTGTGGGTGCCGGGAACAGAGATGAAGCGGAGGAGGTTGAAACGGGCACCACCACTTCAACATGAGGTTCATTGCCGTTCAGGCTGCTCATGATGGAGCTGGAAGACGCCGCTGCGGGCTTGGTCACATTCGGAGATAACGCGGCCACAGCAGTCGTGCTGAATTCATCACCCTGAATCGGTTGTGGCTGTGGCAGATCAATGCGTTGGCCACCACTGAAAGGCATTTGCGTCTCTTCGCACGCCAGTTGACGAATGAGAGACCATTTACTTTTATCCGCCGCTTCCTGCGATTGGCCTGACATATCCTGAAAGGCGATGTCGAGCGTTTTTGTCTTTTCCTTAAAACGCTGTAAGTCGTCGTAATTTTTCATAGACCATGGCCTACAACAGAGGGAGGATTTTTCCAGGAATATATCATAATAATTTAAACACAGTGAGATAATTCTGATTACAAAACCGACATATTCAATAAGAAAGCTTAATGCTAATAGCCATTCTTTAGCAATAAATGAGTACCTTTTCACATATATCACTAAAAATTGTTGAGACAACTTTAAGTTAAATATCATCACAAATGATTAACATCTTAGCGATCGCTAACATCAGGATAGCTGCTGTTACAACCTTTTGTATTTACTGGTAAAAAAAAACCTCATTCGCTTTCGGGTTTTACAGGCCTTTTTGTGCCCGTCTGGAGAGACTTTTACGTTATCGAATTATGGTTGGTAAAGTATTACTGTGCTAATTATCACCGGATAAAAACCGTTCAATGTTGAAAACGTTGCCTTTTACGCCTTTTCGGAACAGTGACTTTTTTTCTTCCATCAGAAAATTAAAAAAATTGAGAGGTTATTCTCTCGTAAATGAATGGAACTCAAAGTCTGAAAAAGCACAGAGAAAAACGCTGTTTGTTTGACCATTTAATCCAACCCGCTGCATCTCTATTCTGGACAGTGAGGCTAATGATTCGGCTTGTCGCAAAGGTTGCGTTAACGCAGCGCGCCAGGCATGACCCCATTCGAATACGTCACAGGGTGTTTTTCACTGGATGAGCTGTCGCATTGAACAAAACACCAGGCATTATCGGGGCGCTTACAGACAGGGCAGAAGGGGAAGGCCCGTAATGTTATCGGGCCGGGTAATACGATGAAAGCGTTGCATCTTGATGGCGGAATCCTGGCCGTTTCTACCCGTAAGGATTCCGCCCGCCAGTATATTAAGGCTGACTGGCAGTTTCACCTGATTCAATCAGCTGGTTTTCATCCTGATCAACAGCGAAGCAGGCGATCTGCTGATCACCGTACTGCTTGAGCTTAGGCTGCAGCTGAACGCAGGTGCCAAAGCGACGCCGGCAGCGCGCGTTAAATGCGCAGCCCGGAGGCGGATTGAGCGGGCTGGGCAGTTCGCCGGTCAGCTTGATACGTTCGCGGCGCTCGTCAGGATTGAGTCGCGGCGTGGCAGAGAGAAGCGCTTGTGTGTAAGGATGGCGCGGATTGGCAAAAATCGCCTCTTTGCTGCCCTTTTCAACACAACGACCCAGATACATCACCATCACTTCATCGGCAATATGCTCTACCACGGAAAGATCATGAGAGATGAAAACATAGGACAGCCCCATCTCTTGCTGTAGATCCATCATCAGGTTAAGCACTTGTGCACGTACCGACACGTCCAGTGCTGAAACCGGCTCATCGGCAATCAGCACGTCTGGCTCAAGCATCAGGCCACGGGCAATCGCAATACGCTGACGTTGACCACCCGAAAACATATGCGGATAACGATCGTAATGCTCGGTTTTCAGCCCCACTTTGGCCATCATCTCCAGCGTTTTTTCGCGACGTTCCGCTTTGCTGAGTGAGGTATTAATCACCAGAGGTTCTTCCAGGATCTGACTGACTTTTTTGCGCGGATTCAGCGAGCCGTACGGATTCTGAAACACGATCTGAATTTTCTGCCGACGCAGCTTCTGCGCCTGAGGATCGTGTTTTAACAAATCCTGGCCGTGCCAATAGAGCTGCCCTTCTGTCGGTGTTTCTATCATGGTCAGTAAACGGCCCAGCGTAGACTTGCCACAACCCGACTCACCGACAACTGCCAGGGTTTTACCACGTTCCAGATTAAAAGAGACGCCATCCAGCGCTTTTACCAGCCGCTCCTGACCAAACAATCCTTTCTTCACCGGATAGTGTTTTTTCAGGTCGATGGCCTGTAGCAGATACTCGTGCTTAGTATTATCAGGACTCATAAGTTGGTCTCCCGGCATCGTCCAGCGGATAGTGACATTTGGACTGACGTCCCGGAATCGTCCGCAGTTCAGGTTCTTCTTTACGGCAACGATCGTTGGCATAAGGACAGCGTGGATTAAGCAGGCAGCCTAACGGACGATCGTATTTTCCAGGCACAACACCGGGTAAGGAGGCCAGCCGCGCTTTATCCGCCGCGAATTCCGGCAACGCCCGGAGCAGAGCCTGCGTATAAGGATGACGTGGTGCTTTAAAAATGTCGGTCGCTTTGCCGCTCTCCACAACCTGCCCGGCGTACATCACAATAATGTGATGTGCGGCTTCTGCCACCAGCGCCAGATCGTGCGTGATCAGGATCAGCGCCATGTTTTCCTGCTGTTGCAGATCCAGCAACAGCTCAATGATCTGCGCCTGAATCGTTACGTCCAGCGCGGTGGTGGGTTCATCAGCAATCAGCAGCTTTGGACGACAGGCAATCGCCATCGCAATCATTACGCGCTGGCTCATCCCGCCTGAGAGCTGGTGAGGATAAACATCCAGACGCGAGGCAGGATCGGGAATGCCCACTTGATCCAGTAAGTCGATTGCCCGCTGACGGCGGGTACTTTTATTACCGCCCTGATGCACCTTAATGGCTTCCATAATCTGATAGCCCACGGTGTAGCACGGGTTCAGGCTGGTCATCGGGTCCTGAAAAATCATCGCGACTTCAGCGCCCACTAACTGGCGACGCTCTTTTTCAGAAATACGCTGCAAATCCCGTTGATTGAATTCGAGTTTTTCTGCCATCACTTTGCCGGGAAAATCAATCAATCCCATGATAGCCAGAGAACTGACGGATTTACCCGAGCCAGACTCGCCGACAATGCCCACGACCTGGCCCTGCTCAACCTGATAACTGATGCGATCGACTGCCCGGAACGGTGCCTTCTCGTCGCCGAAATGCACCGACAATTTGTCTATATTTAATAACGCCATCTCGGTGCCTCTTTACTGCTTGAGTTTCGGGTCGAGTGCATCACGCAAACCATCGCCCATCAGGTTAAATGCCAGCACGGTAAGCAGAATGACTAACCCAGGGAAAGTCACCACCCACCAGGCACTTTGCGCATACTGCAATACGTCGGAGAGCATGGTGCCCCACTCCGGCGTTGGCGGCTGCGCACCCATACCGAGAAAGCCCAACGCCGCCATGTCGAGAATGGCGTTGGAAAAGCCTAACGAAGCCTGAACGATCAGCGGTGCCAGACAGTTAGGTAAAATATTCACGAACATCTGGCGCAGCATACCGGCCCCCGCCACACCAGAAGCGGTCACGTAGTCCCGGTTGACTTCAACCAGCACCGCCGCGCGCGTCAGACGGATATAGTGGGGCAGCGCGACAAACGTCAGCGCGATAGAAGCGTTGACGATCGACGGGCCAAAAATGGCTACCAGCACCAGCGCTAACAGCAGGCTTGGCAACGCCAGCATAATATCCACCAGGCGCATAATCGTGGCATCAACCGCCCCGCCGATATAACCGGCCAGCAAACCAAAAATGACGCCAAAAATCAGCGACAACACCACCACCATGCAGCCCACCAGTAACGACAGGCGCGCGCCATACATCAGGCGCGATAAAATATCGCGGCCGACATCGTCGGTGCCCAGGATGTAGCTCCAGTTTCCGCCTTCCTGCCAGACAGGAGGATGCAGCAGAGCATCACGAAACTGTTCGGCTGGGCCGTGCGGTGCCAGTACATCCGCAAAGATGGCGATCAACAGCATTAACACGATGTAAACCAGGCCGGTTACCGCACCTTTATTACGTTTGAAGTAGTGCCAGAATTCCTGAATCGGGGTCATCGGCTTGGGTGCAATATTTACGCTTGCGGGATCAACAACAGACATGATGCCCCCTTATTTCTTATGACGTATGCGCGGATTCACCACGCCATACAGCAGATCAACCAGCAGATTGACCAGGATAATCAGTATTGCCGTCAGCAGCACACCGCCCTGCACGACCGGATAATCACGGCGTTGCAGCGCTTCGATTAACCAGCGCCCCAGGCCCGGCCAGGAAAAGATGGTTTCGGTCAGGATAGCGCCTGCCAGCAAGGTGCCGACCTGCAGGCCAATCACGGTGACAACCGGCAACATCGCATTACGCAGAGCGTGAATGACAATGACGCGCATACGCGTCAGGCCTTTCGCACGCGCCGTGCGGATATAATCTTCACCCAGCACTTCCAGCATGGAGGAACGCGTCATACGCACGATGACCGCCAGCGGAATCGTACCCAGCACGATAGCGGGTAAAATCATGTGCATGACCGCATCTTTGAAGTCGCCAGGCTCACCCCAGATCAATGTATCAATCAGCATGAAACCGGTCAGTGGATGGCTGTCGTCCAGGAACACGGTATCCGCAACACGGCCAGAAACCGGGGTAAGGTTGAGCTGCACCGAAACCAGCATAATCAGCATGATGCCCCACCAGAAAATCGGCATGGAGTAGCCGGTGAGGGAAATACCGACGGCGGTGTGATCAAACACCGAGCCACGTTTCACCGCAGCCATAACGCCGACCGGAATCCCGACGCATACCGCAAACAGCATTGCGCACATCCCCAGCTCAAGCGTGGCTTTAAAGCGCGGGACGAATTCGGTCCAGACGGGAATGCGGCTTTTCAGTGAAATGCCTAAATCACCATGCAGCACGCCATAGATATAGTGCAGATACTGTTTCCACAGCGGCTGATCGAGCCCCATCATCGCCATCAATTCAGCATGACGCTCAGGGGAAATACCGCGCTCGCCCGCCATGATAAGCACCGGATCGCCCGGAATCATATGAACAAACGCGAAGGTCAATAATGTAATACCGATGAACGTTGGGATGACAAGCCCCAGACGCCGGAGTATGAACTGCAGCATAGGCGTAATTCTCAGTCGTTTTCCCCTGGCCCTGGCCAGAGATAACATTGCTCATTAACCGCATCCAACGAAAGCCGGACGCGACGCAAGAAGCGCTTCTTAGGTAAAAGTAAATAGCCGGAAAAAAAGAGCAGATAACAGGCGATCGGAGGAGATCGCCTGAGGGCCGGCAAAACCGGCCCTTACTGCAATAATCCGAAAGGTTATTCCTGAATATCGACGGTATCGAAGTGATGTTTACCTAATGGATCGACGACATAGCCAGTGACTTTCTTACTGACAGGCTCGTAAACGGTTGAGTGAGCAATGATCAGCGCAGGCGCCTGGTCATGCATCACTACCTGAGCTTGCTTGTAATACTCAATACGTTTGTTGTGATCGGATTCTGCACGTGCTGGCTGAATCAAATCTTCAAACGGCTTATAGCACCAGCGGGAATAGTTCGAACCATCTTTGGCCGCCGCACAGCTGAACAGCGTTGCGAAGAAGTTATCTGGGTCCCCGTTATCACCGGTCCAGCCCATCATCACAGTTTGATGTTCGCCCGCTTTGGCGCGTTTCAGGTACTCGCCCCACTCATAGGTCACGATTTTGGCTTTCACGCCAATTTTTGCCCAGTCAGACTGAATCATCTCCGCCATACGGCGCGCGTTCGGGTTGTAAGGACGCTGAACCGGCATTGCCCACAGATCGATAGAGAAACCGTCCGCCATACCCGCTTCTTTCAGCAGGGCTTTGGCTTTTTCAGGATCGTAAGCATAGTCTTTAACGTCCTTGTTATAGCCCCACATTGTTGGTGGGATCAGGTTTTTCGCTGGCTGGCCAGCGCCCTGATATACCGCATCGATAATGGCTTGCTTGTTAACCGCCATGGTCAGCGCCTGACGCACTTTCACGTTATCCAGCGGTTTTTTCTCGGTATTAAATGACAGGTAACCGACGTTCAGACCAGGCTGTTCCATCAGGTTAATTTTGCTGTCTTTTTTCATGCTGGCGATATCGGCCGGATTTGGATACGGCATGATCTGACATTCGCCTTTCTGCAACTTGGCATAGCGAACTGACGCATCTGGCGTGATAGAGAAGACCAGGCGATCAATTTTTGGCTTGGTTCCCCAGAAATCCGGGTTAGCTTTATACAGAATACGCGAGTCTTTCTGGTACTGCTGGAGCACAAATGGCCCGGTACCGACAGGGTTCAGGTCAACTTTCTCTGGCGTACCGGCCTTCAGCATGTTGTCGGCATATTCTTTGGACAGGATGGAAGCGAAATCCATACCCAGATCGGCCAGGAAAGGCGCTTCAGGGCGCGTCAGCACAAAGCGTACCGTGTGATCGTCCACTTTTTCGATTTTGCTGATCAGCTTCGGCATATCCATACCTTCAAAGTACTCATAGCTGCCGCCAGAGACATTGTGGTACTTGTTGCTTTTATCTAACTGGCGCTCGAAAGAGAACACCACGTCATCAGCATTGAATTCACGCGTAGGCTTAAAATCTTTAGTAGTTTGCCATTTCACGCCATTGCGTAAATGGAAGGTGTAGGTTTTGCCGTCAGCGCTGACGTCCCACTTTTCTGCCAGGCCCGGCACCAGTTCGGTGGTACCGGTTTTGAATTCAACCAGACGGTTATAGATAGGCACAGAGCTGGCATCGTATGTCGTACCAGAGGTAAAGAGCTGCGGGTTGAACCCTTCCGGAGAACCTTCAGAACAATAAACCAGGGTTTTCGCTTGAACACTTGCGGCTATGGTCATGGCTATCAGGCTCAGACCGACCTTCAGCATCCTGGATTTAGCCAGGGAGTTGATCATGCTTTTGCTCCATTGTGATGTGTTGTTGTGTGCATTGCCTGACCTCTGGTTTTTTTATGCGGTTCAGGCGGTCCACCCAGCGGGTGTGATAAGAGTGAGATAGTTTTCTTTTGATAATGCTGATTGATAAGTACCCATCAGAAAAATCTGTATCTGCACTGTTATTGACGCATCAATTTGTCAACAGTTGCAAAGAACGTCAATACAACGGTTAGTTATTTACACAGAGTGTGAGGAATAGCAAGCAACGATAAAAAAAACCCTTACTGACGTTATGCCATACATTGCATAGCGGGACGGGTTTATTCGCCATCTATTCTGCTGTGAGAGGCGGCAGACAGTAGTGATTCGCGCTAAAAAAAATCGTGCATCATTTAGCGCCAAATGTTGGATATCTGAACGATTACCCGTGCGTTATGACGTTCATCTAGCGAAAAATGCTGTCATTTTTGAGTGAAAAATTAACAATTATTCTTTTTGGGGCATAACCAAAACTTATCTTTGATCCGCTGACATCCCTCAGGCGAGAAGGCCTGTGTCGGGATGAAGCCGAAAAACGGCTGTCTGTCGGTGAAATTGATTTCAAGGAGGAATTAGTGGTTTTTTGGAAAAATCTGGCATGAGATATTCTAATAGCAGAGCGGGGCAATAAAGCCTGAAAAGCGTTTTTCACCCTGCCTGTGTTGAGATGAACGCCGTTTGCCAGGCCGATTAGCTGCTCGCGCAGGCAAAAACCATGCTATCGGGCCGTTGCATTCGCAACGTTGTCTCGCTTCGCCTGGCGCAAACGGCCTTCGGAGGTTCTCATCCTCATTTTGCTCAGGCGAAAAAAAACCTGTCTTTTCAGACAGGTTTCTTAAAAATGGTCGGCGAGAGAGGATTACGCGCCCCTGCGGGACGCGCCCTTCGGGCCGTTGCATTCGCAACGTTGTCTCGCTTCGCCCGGCGCAAACGGCCTTCGGAGGTTCTCATCCTCATTTTATTCAGGCGAAAAAAAACCTGTCTTTTCAGACAGGTTTCTTAAATATGGTCGGCGAGAGAGGATTACGCGCCCCTGCGGGACGCGCCCTTCGGGCCGTTGCATTCGCAACGTTGTCTCGCTTCGCTCGGCGCAAACCTCCTTCGGAGGTTCTCATCCTCATTTTATTCAGGCGAAAAAAAACCTGTCTTTTCAGACAGGTTTCTTAAAAGTGGTCGGCGAGAGAGGATTCGAACCTCCGACCCACTGGTCCCAAACCAGTTGCGCTACCAAGCTGCGCTACTCGCCGATGGGGGCGCATGTTACTGCTACCCCTGGGAAGCGTCAACCGCTTTTTGCGCTTTCGCGCCTGATCGCCTGGAAAGCAGGCGGTCAGCGATTTTTCCCCGTTCCGTGCTGCATCGCTACGCCACTACAGCGGTTTAGCGGTTGTCCCGGCGGGTGCCTGGCACCAGTTATTGGCCGCCTTAATACCACCATCTGGAGAGGTATAACCCAGGCAGCCCATGATCGTATCAAACAACTCGACATGACGATGGGTTTTACCCGTGCGCTGTTGCGCCTGCAGACGCTCGAAGTTGTCGCGGTTGGTCGGGTCAGCCAGATATTTATCCGATGCCCACACCATCATGGGAACACGGAACTGCTCCGGCGGTGCCATTTCACGCGGTGTACCATGCAGATGCATATTATCGCTGATCGACTCACCATGGTCAGACGCATAGAACACGATCGCTTTCTTATCACGCAGCTGATCCAACACACTGTCCAGCATACTGTCGACATAGAGAACCGAATTATCGTAGGCGTTAATCAGCTGTGCTTTGCTACAGGTTTCATCGACGCCCATACATTCAGGCTGATAACGCGCAAAACTGCGCGGATAGCGTTGCGAGTAAAGGTAATGTGAGCCTTTGGTGTGCAAAACCACCAGGTGTTTACCCTTGGGATAGCGCTGGAGTGATGCCTGCAACTCCGGGACCAGCAGCATATCATCCACTGATTTACCCTGATTGCGTGGCTCTGAACCAATTTGCTCGCGGAAGGAGAAGTTATTCGCATTGATATTATCGTAGAACCAAACCTCACTTTGCATCGCGAACAGCTCAGAGGTAAAGCCCAGCTCTTTCATCACCGCGAAAACATTTTGCTCTTTCAGGGTACGGCCAGGGTTGTCCATGGTGCCGCCTTCACGCACGAACATACAACGCAAAGACAGTTTGGTCGCGGTATCACAAGATTCACCACGAAACGCGACCAGGTTTTTCTCTTTCGACAGCTTAGGTGTGGTATTGCGCTCATAGCCCAACATGCCCATGTGATCCCAGCGCGTGGTTTCACCAATGACAAACACCACATAGGTATCATCTAACCCCGGCGGTGCAACGTAGGTAAATTTCTGCGCAGGGTCCAACAGTTCGTGATTTTCCAGCGTCTCGTCAACCTTCGTCCAGGTAAACAGACCCAGTGCGGCCAGCCAGTTAGACGGCAAATAAGAGTGCGCCACAATACCGCCATAGCTCGGCAGGTCGATATTGGTCACTTCCTCGTTGGTTTTTTGCAACTTGTCGAAGTAACGGATGGGTAACCACACCAACGCGACGCAGGCCAGCAAAAGTAAAACGGGTTTTAGTCGCTGCCCAGGCGTGCGCAGTTGCTCATTCAGCGTCATGCTGAGGTTGTTACGCCAAATCATAAACAGCGGCAGCGCGCTGACCAGCACCATCCACAGGATAAAGTGATAACCCACGACTTCTTTAGACAGATCGGTATCCGTCGTCATGACTGATGCCACAATGCCGTAGCCAATGACCACATTGAAAAAGGCCATGTAATAACCGGCAGCGACGGAAATCAATACAATTAAGGTCGCAAGAACACGGTACAGCCACTTTCCGCCCAATGATAACAGTCGCATCAGGAAAAACGTCAGTAACACAATTGCTACGACCTCGGTAAAGGCGGTCAGCCAGTTTGTCACGGTTGATTTCGTCAGAAAGCCATCAAAACGGCGGTAAAAGATCGGCAAATTCAGCAGGATACCGAGATACAGAGCCAGCAACAGCGACAGCTTTTGCTGTGTTAATGATTTTATATAATTCATGAAAAATGGTGTTTCCCCGGAACGAAGCGCTTAACTAAACGTTAATCTGACTGCCATATTTCGGCAGAGTTCGCGAATTAAGCGGGCCGGTTAAATAAAGAAGAATATTCTGAACGTTTTTACACGTCATCACGCGAAGTGGCACAGTTAAGCATGTGACATCCATTTAGGCCAGAAAATAGTCTGGAGAAGGGGCAATTAACAGCGTGGGTGAAAAGAAAAAAGGGCCGGTGTTCAGGCCCTTAATCATTTAGCGGAGGATATTCAGCGTTACGTCGATGTTGTTACGTGTCGCATTTGAGTATGGGCAAACGATATGAGCAGCATCAACCAGTTTCTGTGCTTCTGCTTCGTCCATCTCAGGCAGGTGAATATTCAGCGTCGCCTCAATGCCAAAACCATTAGGGATTGGACCAATACCGACTTCGCCTTCAATCCATGCGTCTTTTGGCATCGCGATTTTGTCGCGGCCAGCAACAAACTTCATTGCGCCCAGGAAGCAAGCTGAGTAGCCCGCTGCAAAAAGCTGCTCTGGGTTAGTGACTTCACCACCTGCACCGCCCATCTCTTTTGGTACGCCCAGTTTGACATCCAGAACGCCGTCAGATGAGGTTGCACGACCATCACGACCACCGGTAGCTTTAGCTTTTGCACGGTAAACCACTTGTTCTAAAGACATATCTTATCTCCATTGTACTATTTAATCGCTCGCTACTTATTGGTCAGCAGTCGAGCTGCGAAGTCTGACTTATTTCATACATCCAGATAAAAATTTAGCGCGGCACCATCAGTTTGTCACGTAACTGGTTCAACTGCAGTTTAAGCGCCGCCATCTCATCCTCACTGCAATCAGAGGCACACTGGATTTCATCGGGAATCCTCTCAGCCTGCTGACGCAAAAGACGTCCGGTATCCGTTAAGCTGACGACCACCTGACGCTCATCCTGACGGGAGCGCTGGCGATTCAGTAAGCCCGCATTTTCCAGACGTTTTAACAGCGGCGTTAATGTCGCTGAATCCAGAAAGAGGCGTTCACCAATCTCAGAAACGGTAAGTGAATCCTGTTGCCACAATACCAGCATCACCAGATATTGCGGATAGGTAATATCCATCTGCGTAAGTAACTTACGATACACTTTATGCATCGCCAGATTGGCGGAATACAGTGCAAAGCAAAGTTGCTGATCGAGCAACAGTGGCGCAGCTTTCACTTTTTTGTCATCTTTATTACTGTTCATGGACGCAATATAAATAGCGCACTAGTTAATTGCAAGCAATTTATGAAAACGAGGTAGTGCATGCAGGATTCTCTGGAAGAACAGGCGCGACGCTATGCCACGCAAGCCCATGCAGCAGCGGGCCAACGCCGTAAATACACCGACGAACCTTATATCGTCCATCCTGCAGCCGTTGTGGAACTGGTCAGAAGCATTACGGATAATCCCGTCTTGCTGGCTGCGGCCTGGCTACACGATACCGTGGAAGATACGACGACGACACTTAGCGATATCGAAAATCACTTCGGTAATGATGTCGCAATGCTGGTTGAAATGCTGACCAATACCGCACCGCAAAGTGCAGGGAATCGTACAGAACGCAAAATGGCCCATTTTCGCCATACTGCGCAGGCCAGCCCTGACGCACAAACCATCAAGCTGGCTGACATCATTGACAATACGCGCTCTATTGTTCGCTTCGATCCCCATTTTGCCCGCGTTTATCTGATTGAAAAAAAGGTGCAAATTGAATTGCTTAAGCAGGGCAACGCAGAACTCTGGCGCCAGGCTTCCGCCAACATTGAAAGTGGTATTGCTCAGCTGGCCGATGCGCCCTATAACGTGCCTGAAAAATGGTTTGTTAAACAAGCGGCCAAATACGGTGGATTAAGCTAACGCCATCCTCGCCATGCGCTGATTCATTGATGCCAACGGCGTACCTTAGCCTGGAAATGTGGAGCCGGTTATACGGCTTAAAGCGCGCCGGCGGGCGCGGTACGGCTTTCGCGCCTAAGGGCAAACCATGAGGCTTTCGCGCTGCCTCAGTATGTCTCTGTAAAACAGAAATGTTAAGAAGGATAGAATCCAAAAAAATGTAATTTATTGGCTGGAAAACTGTCAAAAAACAGTATTTTTAATATCATAAATAAATAATCGTCATGGCGAAAAGAGATTTTACTGTGATATCACTCACGATAATTTAAAGTAACCCTGGACATACCCAATAAATATAATAGGGTAGCGCTATGTTTAATGAGAGTTGAAATATTATGATCATCTTAAACAGCACCTGTGTAATTTCAAAATGGTTTAACATTGATAATATCATTGTCAACCACCTGCCTTAACGTCCCCTTGCTTTCTTCACCCTTCTGTTCCGGCTGATATGGCCGTGATTTATCGGGTGTATTTTCAATCATTCAGTCATTAAAAAAACTGCCTCGTCGATGACGTCCGTTTATTTGCCGATCAGGGCATTGAAAACGCAGCGTTGCACGTAATGCAGTCACAATCTTTTATCGGCTGAAATACAGTAATAACAGCATTCGACCTGGTTTTTATTAATTTGGTTAAAAAACCACGGCTTCGACATGTCTGCATCAAAGGACATCATTATGAATAATTTTAGACATTTACCTGAGCCATTTCGCATTCGGGTGATTGAGCCTGTCAAACGTACCACGCGTGAACACCGGGACACAGCAATTATCAAAGCCGGAATGAATCCATTTCTGCTGGACAGCGAAGACGTTTTTATCGATTTGCTCACCGATAGCGGCACCGGTGCCGTAACGCAAAATATGCAGGCTGCGATGATGCGGGGCGATGAATCCTATAGTGGCAGCCGCAGTTATTACGCCCTGGCTGAAGCAGTAAAAGCGATTTTTGGCTATGCCTATACGATTCCTACGCATCAGGGGCGCGGTGCAGAACAAATTTATATCCCGGTTTTAATAAAGAAACGCGAACAAGAAAAAGGCCTGGACCGAAACAAAATGGTGGCCTTTTCTAACTACTTTTTCGATACCACCCAAGGCCACAGCCAGATAAATGGTTGTACCGTAAGGAATGTTTATATCAAAGAAGCTTTCGATACGGCGGTTCGCCATGACTTCAAAGGCGACTTTGACCTTGAAAGTCTGGAAAAGGGTATACAGGACGTGGGGGCGAGTAATGTGCCCTACATTGTTGCCACGATTACCTGTAATTCCGCGGGTGGACAGCCTGTATCGCTGGCAAATTTAAAAGCCATGTACCAGATTGCACAAAAATATGACATTCCCGTTGTCATGGATTCAGCACGCTTTGCTGAAAACGCCTATTTTATCCAGCAACGGGAAAAACCCTATAAAAACTGGACAATTGAAGCGATCACCCGAGAAACCTATAAATATGCTGACATGCTGGCCATGTCGGCCAAAAAAGATGCCATGGTACCGATGGGCGGCTTACTCTCATTTAAAGACGACAGCTTCTTTGACGTGTACACCGATTGCAGAACGCTTTGCGTGGTTCAGGAAGGCTTCCCCACCTATGGTGGCTTAGAAGGTGGGGCGATGGAACGCCTGGCGGTTGGCCTGTATGACGGCATGAATCAGGACTGGCTGGCTTATCGCATCAGTCAGATTCAGTATCTGGTCGATGGTCTTGAATCAATTGGCGTGACCTGCCAACAAGCCGGTGGTCATGCCGCCTTTGTCGATGCTGGAAAATTATTGCCGCACATACCGGCGGATCACTTCCCCGCTCAGGCTCTTGCCTGCGAACTGTATAAAGTGGCCGGTATCAGGGCAGTAGAGATCGGATCGTTTTTACTCGGCCGTGATCCGAAAACCGGTGAACAGTTGCCCTGCCCGGCAGAACTGCTGCGTTTAACCATTCCCCGAGCCACCTACACACAAACGCATATGGACTTCATTATTGAAGCGTTTGAGCATGTGAAAGAGAATGCAGCGAACATAAAAGGCTTAGCGTTTACCTATGAGCCTAAAGTTTTGCGCCACTTCACCGCAAAACTTAAAGAGATCTAATAGTCATACCTGTACAGTGAGCAGCTGTCTGGCAACAGCTGCTCCGTCACTCTGCTGGTCAACCTGAAAAATTATAAAAATGATAAAAGTAAAAAAGCGTATTGAGAGGACACCATGGAAGACAATACAGATCAGAAACATTCCTCCTTCTGGGGCGTAATGGTTATAGCAGGAACGGTAATCGGGGGTGGGATGTTTGCACTCCCTGTCGATCTCGCAGGTGCCTGGTTCTTCTGGGGCGCATTTATCTTAATCATCGCCTGGTTTTCAATGCTTCATTCCGGTTTATTGTTACTGGAAGCTAACTTAAACTATCCCGTAGGTTCGAGTTTCAACACGTTAACCAAAGATCTATTGGGTAAAACGTGGAATATCATCAGCGGCATTACCGTTGCCTTTGTGCTGTATATACTGACATATGCTTATATCTCCGCTAACGGTGCAATTATCAGCGAAACGCTTTCGATGCATTCCAGTATCAATATAAAGTCAGAATTGATTGGTTTAGGAACAGCGGTTTTCGTTGCCTGTGTATTATGGATAAGTTCACTGGCCGCCAGCAGAATCACTTCGCTATTTTTAGGTATTAAAATTTTAGCCTTTGTGATTGTCTTTGGTTCACTATTTTTTAAAGTCGATATGTCCCTTCTGCGGGATGTGCGCGGCATCAGTGAAAACAACCGTTACTTCCCTTATATATTTATGGCAATACCTGTCTGCCTGGCTTCATTTGGTTTCCATGGAAATATTCCCAGCCTGATTATTTGTTATGGAAAGAAAAAAGATAAACTGGTTAAAAGTATTGTTTTGGGTTCATTGCTGGCGCTGCTTATTTACCTTTTCTGGCTGTATTGCACAATGGGAAATATCCCGCGTGAAAACTTTAAGGGGATTATTGCCTCGGGCGGAAATGTTGACGTGCTGGTGAAATCCTTTATGGGAACCCATCCCGGTAGCCTGATAGAATTCTTCCTGTTGGTTTTTTCTAACCTTGCGGTAGCAAGCTCTTTCTTTGGCGTGACCCTGGGGTTATTCGATTATCTGGCTGACCTGTTCAACATTGACAATTCCCATGCAGGACGCTTTAAAACGGTGCTGCTGACCTTTCTTCCTCCCAGCATCCTGTATGTGTTCTACCCTGACGGCTTTCTCTACGGCATCGGTGGTGCGGGATTATGCGCAACCATATGGGCAGTGATTGTCCCTGCGCTGCTGGCATTGAAAGCCAGAAAACGCTTTCCCGACAAAACGTTCACCGTCTGGGGCGGCAAGGTAATTCCTGTGTTTGTTATTTTATTTGGTGTCGTGGTTATTGTTTGCTGGTTTGGCAATGTTCTCAACGTTTTACCCAAGTTGAGCTGATTGTCCGACAGGCCTGAGCGTTATTTTGAAGGGAAGCGTTAGCGGGAAGAGGTGTTAAACAGCCGGTCACTCATGTGACCGGCTTCAACAATAGCCGGGATAACGCTTTAATACTTAATGACTTAATCGAGTAACTGACGCCCAAGGTAAGGATTGGCGTGAAGTAATTTCATCAATTTCCGTGCCGTTGCGGAAGGGCGCGTACGCTGTGCTTCCCAACTTTTAACCGAAGAAACGCTAACGCCCATGATCCTGGCAAACTCGTCAACCTGCATTCCTGCCATTTCGCGTAAACGCTGCGGCTCTGGCATCGCGGGTTGACGCTGAGCTTGCAGCGCCACAGGGCTGTTATCACGTGTCAAAACAATCTGCTCAAGGCTGCTGAGCAATTCAAACATTGGGTCTTTTAATTCCATAGAGAACTCCTTAAAAACTCACTATGAATCACGTGAAAGAAGGTACAAGAACCTGAAATCAGGCTCAGAAACCGGATTAAGCAAGCTGCATCCCTTAAGAGTTTGTTTTTATTGTAAGAAAACCCTTATGGGACACAGCCTGACCTGCATCGCTGTTAAACATGTCAAAACAATGCAACAAATGCCGGGAGACTAATTATGGATAGATACCTGACAATTTGCAGTGCAAATTAAACATTTTTTTTAACTTTACAATTCTGAAAAATGGTTACACAACCTAACCAGTTGAAGCCATTGATTTTGTTGCCACGCGGTACATGAAAAGTACAGATCGCTTTTTTGTCCTTGCTAACCTTTTCCGCCTCAACGCACACCGAAAACCGTGCCTGTCACTCATAATGATTGCAAAATATGCGCCAGGCTTTCATTTTTTATACAAAGAAATGCGGCAGTTCACTGCCAGCCATCTTCGATCCCGCCCACTGATACTGAGCAAACGCTTACCGGGCCTGATAGTGCGAGCAAGAGCCGCGCTGAATGGGTGATCAACACTATCTTCGGAGGGCAATGTGACGTTACGATTATAGCGGCTAAGATAATTTGTGCCGTTCATGCCAGACGCAAGCACATGGCACCGCCCGCACCACTTTAATGCAAGTGAACAATTTTAGGGCAACTCGTTAATGAAGATTTAACGGTAATGCACCACACCGCGCACGTGCTTCGCTTTAAAACTTAAGCTGGTGTTAATTATTCAGACCATGTATTTATGGCCCATTCCGGCTCAGTTTGCAGGTGCTCCACGTCAATGCTGGCGCGCCAGTCCATACAGCAGCCCGTCTTCGTCGCGGCGTAATGGCGCTGTTATCCTCATTCAGCTCCCGGCCTCGGGTAACTGAAGTCTCAAATGGCCTTATAAACCCGCTGCAAGCAAACTTTCTTGCAGGTAATGGCCTTACACAGCGCTTTCACATTGTGTGGCAGTTCACGTTTGTTCTATTCTTTAGGCCACTGCTTTTCCGGACATCAGCCAGCTTTACCGACAGGAGTTGACATCATGGCTTCAGGAATTTCCCGTATTCTGGCACGCGGCGGCATTTTGCTGACTGGCGTGCTTCTCGTATTGCAGCTCACCGCATGTGGTGACAAAGAGGGCGACCAGCGCAAAGCGTTTATCGATTTCCTGCAAAATACCGTTATGCGTAGCGGCGAGCATCTGCCCAGCCTGAGCGAAAACCAGAAACAAAGTTTTGGTCCTTTCGCAGGGGATTACGCCATTCTGTATGGCTTCTCGCAGCAGGCTAACAAAGCGGTAGATCAGGGCATGCGCCCGGTAGTGGATGAACTTTCAGCAATCCACGTGCCGCAAGACTATCTGAGCCGCCGCGACTCTCTTGCTCAGGCTAACAGCGCATTAACGGTAGCCACGCAGCAGCTGGAAAGCGCCAAAATGCAGGCAGATAAAAGCAAAGCCGCGCTTAAACAAACGGACGATCTGAAGAAAGTCTTCGACACCGCTTACGATAAAGTCGTCTCGCAGCCCGCCAGTCAGCTTATCCCGCTGTTACCCAAACTTCAGGCACTCAGCCAGGATGCGGTGCAAACCGGTGAGTTTTTACAGGCTCAGGGCACCCGAGTCAGTTTCAATAACGGTGGCGTTCAGTTCCCGACTCAGGAACAGGCAACACAATATAATGACCTGATGAACAGCTTATCTGCCAATGTGCAGGCGCTGACGCAGGCTAAAAATGCCGTTCAGGGGAATGTGCAATAAACATCGCTTCGGTAACCCCTGTTCTGCCTGGCTGATCTGAACATCATTTAATAAAGATCATTTATTTAAACGGCCCTGATCAAAGTGTGATCAGGGCCGTTTTTCATCAAATTACTTTGTGATCTATATCTCATTTATCAAACAAAGCCACGGGCTATAAATGTGATTAGCATCACTAAAATCCATTGTTAGCGGTGTAAATTTGTTCAGTCCAGGCCGGAAATAGCCTGTTTTTGTGATATGTATCACTAAACATCCCCCTACCACCCCACCATAAACGTGATTAAGATCACATCAAACTGCCTGTACTACGCAGCCCCATATTCGCGTGATAAAGTCCGCCTGCATACAGTAATACTGACGGTTTATCGCCGTAGTGGCTAAACAAAAACAAACGCGCGCTCCTGTTGCAGCGCGTCTCAACAAGGGGTGGGCTTATGTCCTCATCAGTAAAGGTCAAAGTACAAAGCTTTGGTCGCTTTTTGAGTAATATGGTGATGCCTAATATTGGCGCATTTATCGCCTGGGGTATTATCACCGCGCTGTTTATTCCAACAGGCTGGATTCCTAACGCAACGCTGGCGAAGCTGGTCGCCCCGATGATCACCTACCTGCTGCCATTACTGATCGGCTTTACCGGCGGACGTTTAGTCGGTGGCGATCGCGGTGGTGTCGTAGGCGCAATCACAACCATGGGCGTGATTGTCGGTGCCGATATGCCAATGTTCCTCGGCTCAATGATTGCGGGTCCGCTTGGCGGCTGGGCGATTAAATCCTTTGACCGTATGGTTGACGGTAAAATCAAAAGCGGCTTTGAAATGCTGGTGAACAACTTCTCTGCCGGTATCATCGGTATGTTGTTAGCCATCCTGGCATTTATGGCGATTGGTCCACTGGTTGAAGGCCTGTCACACATTCTTGCCACGGGCGTTAACCTGATGGTGCAGAACAACCTGCTGCCATTGACGTCGATCTTTGTTGAACCCGCAAAAATCCTGTTCCTCAACAATGCGATTAACCACGGCATTTTCTCGCCGCTGGGTATTCAGCAGGCGAGCGAAGCAGGCAAATCGATTTTCTTCCTGATCGAAGCAAACCCAGGTCCGGGTATGGGCGTACTGATGGCCTATATGTTCTTTGGTCGGGGCAGTGCTAAGCAGTCTGCTGGCGGTGCAGCGATTATCCACTTCCTTGGCGGTATCCACGAAATCTACTTCCCTTATGTGCTGATGGCACCGCGTCTGCTGCTGGCGGTGATCCTGGGCGGTATGACCGGCGTATTCACCTTGACCGTGCTGCACGGTGGCCTGGTCTCGCCTGCTTCACCCGGTTCAATTTTAGCGGTATTAGCGATGACGCCAAAAGGCGCTTACTTCGCCAATATTGCTGCCATCTTTGCTGCTTTTGCCGTGTCTTTTGTTATTTCTGCCATTTTGTTGAAAACGAGCAAAGTGAAAGAAGATGACGATATCGAAGCCGCGACGCAACGTATGCACGACATGAAAGCGCAGTCGAAAGGACAGAGTCTGGCAGGTGCCCCGGTTGCCAGTGATGCGATGAGCGTTGACCTGGACCATGTGCGCAAAATCATTGTTGCCTGCGATGCGGGCATGGGGTCGAGTGCAATGGGCGCAGGTGTGCTGCGTAAGAAAGTCCATGATGCCGGGCTGAGTAATATCTCGGTGACCAACAGCGCCATTAATGCGTTACCGGGCGATGTTGATTTGGTGATTACCCATCGCGATTTAACTGAGCGGGCTATCCGTCAGGCACCCCATGCTCAGCATATTTCCTTAAACAACTTCCTGGACAGTGCGCTCTACAGCACGCTGACAGAGCGCCTGGTCGCGGCTAATCGCAGTGAAGCCAACCGTGAAGCCGTACAGAAGACGCTGGGTGACAGCTACGATAACAGCCATGCCAACCTGTTTAAGCTCGGTCACAGCAACGTTTTCCTGGGACTAAGTGCCAGCAATAAAGAGCAGGCGATTCGCTTCGCCGGTGAGCAGTTGGTCAAAGGCGGCTACGTAGAACCTGAATACATTGATGCCATGCTGGAGCGCGAAAAGCTGACCCCGACTTATCTTGGCGAGTCGATTGCCGTGCCACACGGTACCGTTGAAGCGAAAGATCGTGTACTGAAAACGGGCGTGGTTTTCTGTCAGTATCCTGCCGGCGTACAGTTTGGCGAGGAACCTGATGAAGTGGCGCGTCTGGTGATTGGTATTGCTGCCCGCAATAACGAACATATTCAGGTGATCACCAGCCTGACGAACGCGCTGGATGATGATCAGGTCATTGAAAAACTGGCGCACACTGAGAGCGTACAGGATGTTCTGGATCTGTTATCAGGCAAGCCCGCTGTAGCATAATCCGGTTCGACATTTTCCCTGGGGCGGTTGTGCCCGTCCCACTTTTTTGGGGCGGACATGCCCGCCCCATCGTCATTTGATATGGGTCAATTTTATGAAAGCGTTACATTTCGGAGCAGGCAACATTGGTCGCGGTTTTATTGGCAAACTCCTGGCAGATGCCGGTATTGAACTGATTTTTGCAGATGTCAATCAGGCAGTGCTGGATGCCCTTAATGCACGTCATGAATATCCCGTCCACGTCGTGGGTGAACAGGCCAAAGTTGAAGTGGTTAAGGGCGTTAGCGCCGTTAACAGTACCAGCGACGAGATTATCGAACTGGTCGCTGACGTCGATCTCGTTACCACTGCCGTTGGTCCGCAAATCCTTGAGCGCATTGCTGCCAGCGTGGCAAAAGGTCTGGCCAAACGCAGTGATAACGGCAATGTTCGGCCGTTAAATATTATCGCCTGTGAAAACATGGTGCGCGGCACCAGTCAGTTAAAACAACATGTACTGCAAGCGCTGCCCTTTGAGTATCATGTCTGGCTTGAACAACATGTCGGCTTTGTGGATTCAGCGGTAGACCGTATCGTTCCGCCTTCTGAAGCAGGCAGCCAGGATCTGCTGGAAGTCACGGTCGAAACCTTCAGCGAATGGATTGTGGATAAAACCCAGTTTAAAGGCGAGCTGCCTACTATTCCGGGCATGGAACTGACAGATAACCTGATGGCATTTGTGGAACGTAAACTTTTCACACTGAATACCGGTCATGCTATTACGGCCTACCTGGGGCAGTTGGCGGGTCACCAGACTATTCGCGATGCGATCCTCGATGGTAAAATTCGTGCTGTCGTTCAGGGTGCGATGGAAGAAAGCGGCGCGGTGCTCATCAGGCGTTATGGTTTTGAAGCGGATAAACATGCTGCCTATATTCAAAAAATTCTTGGTCGCTTTGAAAATCCGTATCTGAAAGACGACGTTGAGCGCGTAGGCCGCCAGCCACTTCGCAAGCTGAGCGCGGGCGATCGCCTGATTAAACCGACCCTGGGCACGCTGGAATACGGTCTGCCACACGCGAACCTGGTGCAGGGGATTGCGGCTGCCATGCATTACCGCAGCGATCAGGATCCCCAGGCGCAGGAGCTGGCTACGCTACTGGCAGAAAAAGGCCCACAGGCGACCCTGGCGCAGGTTTCAGGACTCGATCCTGAGAGTGAAATTATCAAAGAGGCCGTGAGTGCCTGGCACGCCATGGCATAACAGGCCCATGTTAGCGACCCAGATCGGGGGCGATGAACGGGCCCTCGACAGCAGCACTACATTGACGCAGGCGATAATGGAAGAGAAGCAGGCTTTTGAAAACCGGGTGCTTGAACGCCTGAACGCTGGACGCTCGGTGAGAAGCTTTTTGTTCGCCGCCGTCGAGCTGTTAGCTGAAGCTGTCAATTTGTTGGTACTGCAAGTATTCCGCAAAGATGACTACGCGGTGAAATACGCCGTGGAGCCCCTGTTGCTGGGCGATGGCCCGTTAGGGGAACTCTCTGTCCGGCTCAAGCTGATTTATGGTCTTGGCGTTATTAGCCGGCATGAATATGAAGACTGCGAGTTACTTCTGGCCCTGCGCGAAGAACTCAATCACGATGCAGGCGATTACCGCTTTACCGACGATGAAATCCTGGGGCCGTTTGGTGAGTTACACTGCGTAGCGGCCTGGCCGCCGGTGCCCGCGTTACATGCTGAGGATGCTGCACTGCAGGCTATGCAGCAGCAGCGTTATCTGCAAATGGTGCGCTCCACCATGGTCCTGTCACTCACCGAACTGATTTCCCGCATCAGCCTGAAACAGGCTTTTAAGAAGTCAGCCAGCTAAATCCTGCCGGGAGCCTGACGGCTCCCCTTTTCGCGCTAACCACCGAGAATCTACGTTAAATTTGGTGTATCCTTAGCCTGTTTTCCTCAACGAGTTGTTGTCATGAAAGAGCAAGAAAAGAACGAAATTAAACGCCTCAGCGATCAACTGGACGCCCTGAATCGTAAAGAACCTCAGTTGCTTGAATCCGGTGATGCTGAAAAGCTGGGTGCGCTACTGAAAGAGAAAGAAACGCTGGTGACTGAAATCGAGCGTCTTCGCAGTCAGCGCGAGGTTAAACTGAGTCTGGAAGCGCAGAAACTGCAAAAGCTACCGTTTAGCCGGGCGATTACCAAAAAAGAGCAGGCAAATTTAGGCGCATTGAAGAAAAGCGTGCGCGGCCTGGTGGTAGTACATCCAATGACCGCGCTGGGACGAGAAATGGGTCTTGACGTCATGACCGGATTTGCGAAAAGCGCCTTTTAATATCGGGGTCAGGCGGCGGCCTGTTCGCTATTTTGCTGGCCAGTAGCAGTTCCTACCTGCTCTGCCAGCGAATCCAGCAGCGTATAACGACGACGGTACTCTGCACGCTTCTTGCTGGCAATGTCCTCCAGTGTTTTACGCGGCAACGTCAGCGGCAGGATAAAGAGGCCATCTGCACGTTCTTGCCCGTTAACCGTCAGCCAAAATTCACTGTAGCTGGCATGGAATTTATCCCCTTTACTCTGGCGATAACGCAGGCTACGAAAAACATGCGTCTTATCTCCTACCGCAGCTATTTTTCGGACGCCGCATTGCTGCGCTAAAATAAACACGACTTCCATCAGTAAGCGTTTAGGAAATAAGCCATGCGCCGCTTTGGTTGCATCGCGAATAACATCATTACTGATGCTTTTACGCGGCCCCTGTAAACCACCGATTAATAAAGTCCGTGCGTTTTCCTCATTTAAGATCGTAAATGTCAGAGACGCGATGCCTTCATCCTGATAACGCAGCACTAAGGTGACTTCCCCCTCGCGATCGTAATAGCCCGCACTACAGGCAATGACGAATTCTTCGTTATTTTTGCCCGACAGTCTGGCCAGAACATTCTCTTCACCGCTTTGCAGGATCTGACGGAGTGACATGTTTTCCAGATTACTCAGCAAATGGTAGTGATCAAGAATAGCCTGCGCACGTGCTGCTACGCGCATTCCGGCGTGCAGATAAGGGCGATGTAACTTAGCGGGTAATAAACCCTGTACGCGCATTAATTGCGAAATTCTGGGTAACTCAGAGAGCTGCTGTAAATAGCGCAACGTGGTAATGGGTGCAATCAGCGTCCTTAAGGCAAATTTGAGACGAAAACGACGACTCAGCCAGATTTTATTGGGTACGTACTTTCCGCTGATTAATTGAAAAAATAAAGAGGCATACGAATCGGCAACCGGATCGTGTGTAGTGTAAATGGACATGGTGTAAGTTCTTATTAGTCTGATCGTGGCATTGATGATAAAACGACCGGCATCAACGACAGGTTAATGACTCAAATTGTTAAAAACTTAACGGGGTCAACTTACGCTTCGTTTAAAAATGGTTTAACTGATTTATCGCAAGGGACTTTTCTATTGCGGCGATTTGCAGGCAGCCCGCCTGCAACGGAAAACTGCACCGGCAATCGGCAATCGGCAATCGGCAATCGGCAATCGGCAATCGTAGTGGCATCATGCCAACGGCGAAGAGAGAAAACGTGACGTTCAGGCGAAAAAAAACCGGCAGAACAGATTCTGCCGGTTGAGACTCGTGTGGTTATCGCTTACTTAGCGGAGGCAAAGCGGGCTGCCGCTTCGTCCCAGTTAACCACGTTCCAGAATGCTTTAATGTAATCTGGACGCTTGTTTTGGTACTTCAGGTAGTATGCGTGTTCCCACACATCCAGACCGATGATCGGATAACCTGAAACGCCAGCGATAGCCTCACCCATCAGTGGGTTGTCCTGGTTAGCGGTCGAAACCACGGCCAGTTTGTCACCTTTTTTAACCAGCCAGGCCCAACCAGAACCGAAACGGGTTGCCGCCGCTTTCTCAAACTCTTCCTGGAATTTTTCAACGCTACCAAAATCTTTCTCAATCGCCGCCTTCAGCTCACCCTGAAGCGTTGTGCCCGTTTTCAGGCCTTTCCAGAACAGACTGTGGTTAGCATGACCACCTGCGTTATTACGCAGCGGGCCTTTTTTGTCTGCTGGCAGCTGATCCAGTTTCGTGATCAGTTCATCAACAGGCAGATCAGCAAATTCAGTGCCTTCCAGCGCCGCATTGGCGTTGTTGACATAGGTCTGATGATGTTTGGTGTGATGGATTTCCATCGTCTGCTTGTCAAAGTGCGGTTCCAGTGCGTCGTAAGCGTAAGGCAGGGATGGCAGTGAATAACTCATGTTCTTCCTCTCCATTTAGTGTTTGAGCAGCACGACAATGTCGGCACGTGCCGCGTAAGCAGTCGTATCATTATAGTTAAATTCATGATCGGTAAAAGCGTAATCAATGCCCTATTAAACATAAGGTTTTGAAAAAACATGCAAAGACTGCGCAATTTTAAGTTTTATGCTGCCCGCAAAATGGCCGATGCGGCGGCTGATCAGCAGGCGCGTGTCGCCGCACTCATTGGTTCTGCGCGCAACGCATCTGCACAGAACAGGATTTATATGAGCCGCTGTGGATGGCTGTAAATGGTTGCACGGCCCGGCTTACTGAACCCCACCAGGGTAAGGTTACAGCGTTCTGCAACCTCTACGGCCAGTCGGGTTGCTGCGGAAACGGCAAACAGAATTTCAACGCCACACATTGCTGATTTCTGCACCATTTCATAGCTGGCGCGGCTGGAAACCAGCAGAGCACCGTCGCCCCACGTGGCCTGACTGCGATAGCCCAACAGCTTGTCGAGCGCGACATGACGGCCCACATCCTCGCAGCCGTGAATAAGCTCACCTTCAGGCTGTATCCAGGCGGCAGCATGAGTGCAGCCCGTTTTTTGCCCCACGGGCTGAAAATGCTTCAGTTGCCCCAGCGCGCGGTCAAGGTGCGCTAACGTGAAGCGCTGAGTGAATGGCAGCGGCGTAAGCGGCTTACCAATCTGGTCCAGTTGCTCCACGCCACAAACGCCGCAGCCCGTTCGCCCTGCCAGAGCGCGCCGATGCGCCTTCAACGCCATAAAACGGCGGCTGGATAGCTCAATCTGCACCTCAATACCACTGCAACCCGCGACGACATCCATACCAAAAATATCTGTCGGGGCGTCAATAATGCCCTCTGAGAGAGAAAAACCGATGGCAAAAGCCTCCAGGTCTTTGGGCGTCGTCATCATCACGACGTGAGAAATGCCATTGTAAACCAGCGCCACCGGCACCTCTTCTGCTAACCAGTCAGCCTGGGAATGGTGTAAATCGTCACGTTGCCACACCTGAGTTTCACGCAGACCATCCAGCTCGCTTACACCAGCATCACATCTCGCTTTGTTTTTATTCACTTTGTTCTGATCCTGGCTAATTCCGCATGGATTAAAAGGTAATAGTATTCCGCTATCCTGAATAGTGCCTATTCTGAACCGGGTCAAAGGCGGCAACAAGCGCATGTCACCCCGAGAGCATAAAGCGTGAAATTGCTCCCTGATGGCATGGCATCCGTTATGCAAGTCGATGTTCAATCATCCGGTTCACGCGCAGTCAGTCAGGGAAAAAATGCATTTCACACAGAAGGACAGGATTTGGGCTGCTATGATCAGCCTGTCGGGTCGGATCGTGGCATCCAGCCGTGCCGCGGTCTCCTGACTCACAAATATGATTGCTTTGATGTCAGCAGCTGGCGTGACAAGCTGCGAGAACAGAAAGAGCAAACGGGCAAGAGCGCGCACGTCAATATGGCGCGCGTGAGTACCGAGAACCCTATCCTTGCTGGTGTCGTGAGTAGCGTAATCAGCCAACAAAACAGGAAAATGCCTTCTATGAGCATCCGCATTATCCCGCAAGATCAGTTGGAGAAGAGCGAAAAAAACCCAGCGGAGACGATTCCGCCGTTACTTTTTCCCCGGCTGAAAAATTTATATAGCCGTCGTGCTGCGCGACTGCGCGACCTGGCTGCTAAAAATCCCCTTGGGGATTATTTACGCTTTGCCGCGGTGATAGCACAGGCACAGGAAATTGTCCTGTACGACCATCCCCTGCAGATGAATCTGCACGCGCGTCTGGTGCAAAGCAATCAGGCAGCTAAGCCGCCACTGGATATTCATACCTTACCGCGGGACACACACTGGCACCGCCTGCTGCATTCGCTGATTGCCGAGCTCAAGCCCGAGATGAGCGGCCAGGCACTGGCGGTACTGGAGAACCTGGAAAAAGCCTCTGCCACTGAGCTGGAAACGATGGCCAGCGCGCTCTTTGCGGGCGAATATGCTCAGGTCAGCAGTGACAAAGCACCTTTTATCTGGGCTGCACTGTCGATCTACTGGGCGCAAATGGCGGCCTTAATTCCCGGCAAAGCTCAGGGGGAGATGGGCAACCAGCGCCAGTTCTGCCCGGTGTGCAACAGCATGCCGGTTGCCAGCATGGTGCACATGGGCTCACATGAAGGGGCGCGTTACCTGCATTGCAACCTGTGCGAAAGTGAGTGGTACGTGGTGCGGAGCAAATGCACCAACTGTGAGCAATCCCGCGATCTTCACTACTGGTCGCTGGACAGTGAACATGCGGCGGTTAAAGCTGAAAGCTGTGGTGATTGCGGTAGCTACCTGAAAATGTTGTATCAGGAGAAGAACCCGGCAATGGAACCCGTTGCGGACGATCTCGCCTCATTGGTGCTGGATGCCCGCATGGAGCAGGAAGGCTTTGCACGAAGCAGTCTGAATCCCTTTATGTTTCCCGGTGAATAGTTTTTTGCTGAAGAAACCCCGCTCAACCGGAGTCACGCAATGAAACTGATTGGCAGCTATACCAGCCCTTTTGTACGAAAGATCTCCATCATTATGCTGGAAAAAGGCATGATGTTTGAATTCGTCAATGCTTCGCCCTACAGCGACGACAGCCATGTTCCGCAATACAATCCGTTAGGGAAAGTCCCTGCGCTGGTCACTGAGGATCAGCAGACCTGGTTTGATTCCAGCATCATTGCTGAGTACCTGGAACAGCGCAGTCAGGTTCCTGCTCTGCTGCCGGGTGACCCACTTGAGTCACTGAAGGTTCGTCAGTTAGAGAAGCTGGCTGATGGCATCAGTGATGCAGCGCTGGTGATTGTGCGTGAGCAGTTGCGGCCTGGCGATATGCAGTCTGAAGAGGTTTTGCTGCGCCATCGCGAGAAGATTCAGCGTGGGCTGGACAGCCTGGAAGGCTACGTGACGGAAGGAAAATGGATTAACAATGGCACGCTTAACCTGGCAGATATTGCCACGGGCTGCATGATTGGCTATCTGAATTTTCGTCGCGTCGTGCCAAACTGGTGTGTTGAACGCCCGGCCTTAGTCAAACTGGCAGAAAATCTGTTTCAGCGCGAAAGTTTCGCCCGTACTGCGCCACCCGCATCCTGATGGGCGAAGCAGATGATCAGCCCTGATGACGGTAGCAGGGCTGACAGGCTGTTCGAAAGGATTACACAGTGCGCATTTTCTGCATTACCTGTCTTCTGAATACCATAAGGTGCAGTTCGCGCATGATGCGATGCACAGCTGGTTTGCAGTGCTGGCGGTCGAACTAAAGGTGTAATCAGAAACGGTAACCCACACCGATGTTAATACCATTAACTGCGCGCGGCTCATCTTCAACCCGGGTTCGGGAACCTTCATAACCTAGCGTAACAGACAGATAATCAACCGGATTAATGATAATGCCGGCACCGTAAGCAAACGCAGTAGTGCTGTCTGAAAAATCAATATGCTGAGGCATTCCCTGATTATCATAACCGTTATAATGACGGCGCATGGCGGTATGGGAAAAACCCGCAAGCGCGTAAAGACTCACCATGTTATTCAGACGATATGCCGGGCCCGCCAGCAAAGAATAATATTCTGCGCTGACATGATCGGACGTATTTAGCGAGAAAAAAGAACGGTTGCTGTCTTCACTGTTCTCCAGTGTGGTGAAAGAAGCAAGCACGCTAACCGGTGAATCCCACTCATAGCGATATTGCAGATTTACACCGGGCATATTTTTAAAATCTTCCACTTTACTCTGCGCATAGCCTACTGACAGGGTTTGCGTCGCCAGTGCTGGCACCGCATCACTCAGTAAGGCGAGGAAAAGAGTGGAAATAATAATCTTCTTCATAAAACTGTCCTGATATAACAAGGCAGGCTGCGTGTAGTCTCTATACAGACGCGCGCGTCCTGTTCATTCTCTGCGACTGACAGCGTGATCCTTTCAAGAAAAATGCTGTGAGCCCGATAGTATTCAGCCCTTCTTCATTCGAAATAAAACAGGCTATTTACGCCAGACACCGTTTATTCAGCTTTACTACAGATAACAAAAGGCGTGATTAACTCACGGCAAAGTAACGGTAATTAACGGCTATCTGGCGGAGCGGGACCTTAACAAAAAACACGACATTCCCACAATAAACGAAAGGGTAATGACCGCTTAAATCAGAACTGATTGAGAACAGGTTGATGTTGAGTCACCGCAGCCCGTGAATGACCCGTAATGGCGAAAATAAGCGGACGATGACCCCGTGACAATAAGTATCGCCATATCTTGCATTGCGGCATCGAGTCCGATATATCTTTTGCCATCGCCTTTTCCTGAGCCTGAACGGCACGCGCAGGCCGCAAACCAGGGGAAAAGGCGACATCAAGCAGGCTGAATGTTGTTATTTACGCGCATTCCTTTTACGGGCTGTGAGACCTGACAGTCCATCGCCTCAGGCAGACGAAAACCGGATAAATATCTATCATGCAATCACTCTTCAGAACGGCATTGTGTTGCCTCCTGGTCGGTAATATCACGCACGCCTGGGCTGAGGGGCTGACCCTGGGTGCACAGGGCGAAGCGAACTTTACGCCTTATCACCAGTACAAAACCCAATATTCAGGCCTGCCTTATGTGGGCTATGACAACAATCATGTCTACATTGATGGCACCGAAGTTGGTGCGTATTTCATCAAGGATGACACCACGCAATTCAAAGCGCGCTGGTGGTATCTGGATAACGAATTCGATCCCGGTCAGTCATCTGATTCGGCGCTGCGGCAGTTACGTATTCGCCACAGCACCATGATGGGCGGCATTAGCTACCAGAAAATAACGCCTGTGGGTGCCTTCAGAACCGAACTGTCTGCCGATACGCTGAATGAAAGCCGGGGAGTGCTGGGGACGGTCGCATGGGCGGGACAGGTCTCTTTCATGCAGCTAGATGTTTATCCACAGGTCGGCGTTGACTGGCTTAATAAGCAACAGGCAAGCTATTACTATGGTGTGAACGCACAGGAATCTGCCCGCAGCGGATTATCTTCCTGGAACCATCAGGGCGTTACGCCGTGGCTTGCTTTGGCATTTGACTGGCATCCTGTTACGCCTTTGCATATTTATCTGCAACCCAAAGTGACCTTCCTCACTGGCGCACTTCGCGACAGTCCGATGACGGATCAACAGTATTACTGGACGCTCTCTTCCGGTGTGACCTGGACCTTTTAAGGCGAGCTATCTGGCCGATAACGCCGGGCGAGGTTGATTCATCAAGCAGTGATCTCCGCAACGCGTGCTGAAACGGGTTGCGGATAAAAATGGCCGTCTTGACGCTGACGAAAGAAAAAATGCGCTGCTATTGCACTCTGTTGTGAAAAGGATGCCCGTTCAAAAGACGGACGGCATAAAATCACCTGCCGCAGCAGCGGTGCTATTCAGGCCTGACTGACTGTTTTTAAAATCTAAAATATCTCAACGCTATTCAGGACGGGACATCGTGAGAAAGCGTCCGTTACCAGACTGATGTAGGCCATACCTGTCCTTACCGGAAGCCAGGTGATGTCGGCAACCCATACCTGCTCCGGACCGGAGATAACCGTCTGCTCCGGCCCCGCTTTCAGCAGATTCGGATGCCTGTAAAAATGATGACGGCTGTTCGTTGTTTTATGATAAGCCCTTGCCGGATGAACCAGTAACCGGGCTTCCCGCAGCACAGCGAACAGACTGTCCCGCCCGATATGCAATGCGGCATCTTCCCGCTCGTTAAGAATATGCTGCAGTTTCCGGGTACCCAGTCGGGGCTGCTGTAACCTGATAAGTCTGACTTCCTCAGTAATGCGATGTGCCTTTTCAGACCTGAGCATTTCACGCCGGCATCCCTGATACCAGGCCTGACGGCTTATCTTTAAATACCGGCAGACCCTGACGACAGTCAGCTTCAGGGATTGTGTCTGTGCTTTCGCGATAAGGACGCTAACTGCTTCTTTGTGAGTGTGGCACCGAATTCGGTGTTCATCACCTTCACGACAGCTTCAAAAAACTGCGCTTTAACTTCGGATTCAGCCAGTTGCTGCTCAAGTTCTTTGATTCGTTGTTCAGGTGTGAGGGGAAGAGATTTTGTCATGTTTCCTCCACGGGTGGTGCGCTGCCGGGATGACTGCCAGTCCAGATGACCGTATTTACGTAACCACATGAGCACGGTGGAACATCCCTGGATGCCGTAGCGTTCCTGAGCCTGGCGGTAAGTCATCTCGCCTTTTTCAACCTGCTCCACGACTGCCAGCTTAAAGGACAGAGAGTAATCCCGCTGAGTGCGTTTAACATACTGTTTCATCACATTCTCCTCAAAACCAGTGGAAAATGTGTCAACGCTATTCAGGACGGGACACACTGAATAAAAAAGGGACGATTTCTCGTCCCTTTTTTAGCGCTTCTGCATGGGTTACTGCAGCAGTGAAATATCGGCGACCTGCAGGAACAGTTCGCGCAGTTTCGACAGCAGCGTCAGACGATTAATCCGCACCGCCTGGTCTTCTGCATTCACCATGACTTTGTCAAAGAAGTTATCTACCGCTTCACGCAGTTGGGCCAGCTCAATTAACGCATCCTGATAGCGACCTTCTGCAAAGTAAGGCTGCAGTTTGCTGCTCAGGGCGGTAACAAAGGTGGCCAGCTGGATTTCTTCGTTCTCTTTCAACAATGACGCCTGCACGCTGTCATTCAGCGGTTCGGTCGATTTCGCCAGAATATTAGAGACGCGCTTGTTGGCAGCGGCCAGTGCGGCAGCCTCATCCAGCGTACGGAAGTGTGATACCGCCTTCATGCGTGCATCAAAGTCTGCCGGACGGGTCGGACGACGTGCCAGTACCGCCTGCAATGTATCAATGCTGTGACCTTCTTCCTGATACCAGGTGCGGAAGCGCCCCAGCATGAAGTCGATGACGTCATTAACCGCATTGGCATTGCTCAGCTTGCTGCCATACAGGCGTACGGCTTCTTCCGTCAGCGTTTGCAGATCGAGCGGCAGATTTTTCTCTACAATAATGCGCAGTACGCCAAGGGCGGCACGACGCAGTGCAAAGGGATCTTTATCGCCTTTAGGATGTTGACCAATGCCGAAAATACCGGCCAGGGTGTCCATCTTATCGGCGATCGCCAGAGCGCAGGCTACCGGGCTGGAGGGCAAATCATCCCCCGCAAATCGCGGCTGATACTGCTCGTTCAGCGCCACGGCAACATCTTCGGCTTCGCCGTCATGACGCGCATAGTGCATGCCCATCACGCCTTGCGTGTCGGTAAACTCAAACACCATGTTGGTCATCAGGTCACACTTCGACAGCAAGCCTGCGCGCGTCGCGTGGTTCACATCCGCCCCCATCTGCGCCGCAACCCAGCCTGCCAGAGCCTGAATGCGGTCAGTTTTGTCACGCAGCGAACCCAGCTCTTTCTGGAACAGCACGGTGTCGAGGCGTGGCAGATGATCTTCAAGGCGTTTTTTGCGGTCGGTATTAAAGAAAAATTCGGCATCCGCCAGACGCGGGCGAACAACCTTTTCATTACCTGAAATGATCTGCTGCGGATCGCTGGACTCAATGTTGGTCACAAAAATGAAGTTCGGCAGCAGGTTGCCAGCGGCGTCATAAACCGGGAAGTATTTCTGATCGCCCTTCATGGTGTAAACCAGCGCTTCAGAAGGCACTTTGAGGAATTTTTCCTCAAAGGTGGCAGTTAATACAACCGGCCATTCCACCAGCGACGTTACCTCTTCCAGCAGGCTGTCACTCAGGTCGGCTACGCCGCCTAAACGACGTGCCGCGGCTTCCGCATCGGCTTTGATCATGGCTTTGCGGACCTGATAGTCGGCAATCACCTGGCCGCGCTTTTCAAGCACATCCGGATACTGATCGGCGTTCTCGAGCGTGATTTCACTTTCGCCCATAAAGCGATGACCACGAATAACGCGGTCTGACTGAATGCCCAGAATCGTACCGGGGATCAGTTCATCACCGAGCAGCATGGTAACGGTGTGCACCGGACGCACAAACTGCACGTCGCTGTTACCCCAGCGCATCAGTTTAGGCACAGGCAGTTTGCTCAGGGCCGTGGCAATCATTCCCGGCAGTAATGCCTGAGCGGCCTCACCTTTAACCTGGGCACGATAAACCAGCCATTCGCCTTTATCGGTGCTCAGGCGTTCAGCCTGATCAACCGTAATGCCATTACCGCGCGCCCAGCCTTCTGCGGCTTTCGTCGCGTTGCCGTCTGCATCAAACGCTGCGGCTACTGCAGGCCCGCGCTTTTCAACTTCACGGTCAGGTTGGGCGGCACTCAGATTCGCGATTTTCAGCGCCAGGCGGCGCGGCGCGGCGAACCAGAGCACCTCGCCATGGTTCAGATTGGCCGCATCCAGCTCGGCCGTAACCTGCGCCGCAAAGGCTTCCGCCAGGCTACGTAATGCTTTCGGTGGCAGCTCTTCGGTGCCGATTTCCACCAGGAACGTTTTCTCAGTCATGGCTGCCTCTTACTTTTTGTTATTGCACATCGGGAAGCCCAGCGCTTCACGAGAAGCGTAATAGGCTTCAGCCACGGCTTTGGTCAGGGTGCGAATACGCAGAATGTAGCGCTGACGTTCAGTCACCGAGATCGCTTTACGCGCGTCCAGCAGGTTAAAGCTGTGCGCGGCTTTCAGGATGCGCTCGTAAGCAGGCAGTGGCAGCGGTTTTTCCAGCGCCAGCAAATGCTGCGCTTCTTTCTCATACTGTTCAAAACAGGTGAAGAGAAAATCCACATCGGCGTATTCGAAGTTGTAAGTAGACTGCTCGACTTCGTTCTGGTGGAACACGTCGCCGTAGGTCGTTTTGCCTAGCGGACCGTCGCTCCAGACCAGATCATAAACGCTGTCAACGCCTTGAATGTACATGGCAAGGCGCTCGAGACCATATGTGATCTCGCCGGTCACCGGTTTGCACTCCAGGCCGCCGACCTGCTGGAAATAGGTAAACTGCGTCACTTCCATGCCGTTCAGCCACACTTCCCAGCCGAGTCCCCAGGCGCCCAGTGTCGGGTTTTCCCAGTTGTCTTCGACAAAGCGAATATCGTGCACAGTCGGATCCATACCCAACTCTTTCAGCGACCCAAGGTACAGCTCCTGAATGTTGTCTGGCGAGGGCTTGATGATCACCTGAAACTGGTAATAGTGCTGTAAGCGATTCGGGTTTTCGCCGTAGCGACCGTCGGTAGGACGGCGGGACGGCTGCACATAGGCAGCGGCAATCGGCTCCGGGCCAAGTGCACGCAGGCAGGTCATTGGGTGTGAAGTACCAGCGCCCACTTCCATGTCCAGTGGCTGAACAATGGTGCAGCCCTGGCGCGCCCAGTAATCTTGCAATGTCAGGATCAGGCCCTGAAAGGTCTTGGTATCAAACTTTTGCATGATGAGTTCGCACGCGGTTCGGCTAGATAAAAAAAGAGTGCGACAGTATACCCTTTGACCGCGCGATGTGCAGCCGGAAATCCTGCCGTGCAGCCCCGAACGTAGATTTTAGGACGCCGTTCGGCACCAAAGCGCCGCTGAACGGCGAAATTAACCTGTGCCGTTTGGCTTTTTTCATGCGATCTTGCGCACAGAGGGTTCTGAATCCCTGTCAACGCGCTTGTTGACTGCGACGCGACTGGCTACGCTTTGCACCGGGACGCACTGCGCCAGAGGAAACCATGTCGCAAAAGATTTACTGGATAGATAATTTGCGGGCGATTGCCTGCCTGATGGTCATCGTCATCCACACTACCACCTGGTATCTGGCCGGGCCGATGGCGATAAAAGGTCACTGGTGGGACGTTGCCAACCTGTTCAACTCGACGTCGCGCATCTGTGTGCCGCTGTTTTTTATGATTTCCGGCTACCTGTTCTTTGGGGAGCGCAGTGCGCAGCCACGTCATTTATGGCGGCTTGTGGGGTGCCTGCTGTTTTACAGTGCCGTCTCGCTGGTCTATATCAGCCTGCTGACGCCCATCGGTGAAGGACGCTCGATTTTAAAAATGCTGCAGAAGCCGGTGTTTTACCATCTGTGGTTTTTCTTCGCGCTGATCGGCATTTACCTGCTGTCGCCACTGATTCAGGTAAAAAGCGTACGACCGCGCTACGTCGCGTTGCTGGTGTTGGTTTTGGTGGTGCTGGCGAATCCCAATACCATGGATCAGTCATGGGGACGATTCCACTGGTTGCCGATTAACCTGTATATGAGCGGAGACAGTATTTACTACCTGCTCTACGCGCTGTTAGGCCGGGCTATCGGAACCATGGAAACAGACAGGCACGGCGTGACTGCGCTCGCGGCGGTGGCTTTCCTGGCCTGCGTGACCGGCATTATGCTTGGCACCAAACGGGCGCTAATCGTCAACGGCGCGTTTAACGACACCTGGTATCTCTACTGCGGACCGCTGGTTTTTATTGCGGCTATCAGCGCCCTGCTGGTGTTCAAAAATGCCTTTAATCAACGAACCTTGCCCGGTTTAGCGACGATTTCACGTTACTCGCTGCCCATTTACGGTTTTCACGCGCTGTTTATTCATTTCATCCGCACCAATCACTATGACGATATGACGCGGCCCTGGCTGGATCTGCCTGCCGTGTTCACAGTCACCCTGGCAGGCAGTTTACTCCTGGCGATGATACTCAGTCGGATAGACAGACGGCACTGGGTGACCTGAGGGCTATGTTGTCAGATTCCAACCCCGGGCGCGCCATAGCCCGGGCAACGCGGCCATATCCGTAAACACCGTGACCAGTGGATGATCAAGCGCCGGGTTATGTGCATCGGCACAGTAATAGAACACCGGCATGCCGGCGGCGATACCGGCCTGCGCGCCCGCTTCAGAGTCATCCACCAAAATACAGCGTTCAACAGGGACCTGCATGTGCCGGGCGGCGTGAAACATGAGTTCTGGCTCGGGTTTCCAGTGGCCAATGTCGTAACCGCTGTAAAGATGATCGGCAAAATAGTGCAGCATGCCGGTCAAGCCCAGCGAGTGCTGCATCTTCTTGACCGTGCCGTTGGATACCACACACACCGGCACCTTCATCTGCTCCACCAGCGCCTTCGCCCCGGCGATCGGCTTCAGTTCAAGATCAAATAATCGCGCCACTTCGCTGCGGTAGGCAGGTTCAACCTCCTCCAGCGGTAAGGTTATCCGGTGCGATTCCGCGACATCGCGGATAATGTCATACAGTTTTACCCCTTTATACTTTTCAAACATCTCCTGCAGGGAGAGCGTAATACCGTAACGGGCAAACGTGGTGACATAAGCGCGGGTGCACAGTACTTCACTGTCGACCAGGGTACCATCGCAATCGAAAAAGACGCATTCTGCTGACATCTGACTCAATCCTTTTATGTGGGTGCCCTTACACTTTAACGTAACCCTGTCGAATTGCGATAATGGCAATCGGTTGCGAAAAATCATTGTATTGCAGGGGCAAAATCGCCAGGATACGCGCCGGTGAAATTTTCTTCTGGATAAATGGCATGAACAAACACGGCCTTTTTCAGCGCGTATTTAAGTTGCAGGAACATGGTACAACGGTTCGTACCGAGGTCATCGCAGGCATTACCACGTTTTTGACCATGGTCTACATCGTCTTTGTTAACCCACAGATTTTGGGTGTCGCAGGCATGAATACCCAGGCGGTGTTTGTGACCACCTGTCTGATTGCCGCGTTCGGTAGCATTCTGATGGGCCTGTTCGCTAACCTGCCGGTGGCGCTGGCACCCGCGATGGGCCTCAATGCCTTTTTTGCTTTCGTCGTCGTGGGGGCCATGGGCTACTCATGGCAGGTAGGAATGGGCGCAATCTTTTGGGGGGCGCTGGGACTGTTGATCCTGACGCTGCTGCGCGTCCGCTACTGGATGATCGCCAACATTCCGCTCAGCCTGCGCGTCGGCATCACCGCTGGCATTGGGTTATTTATTGCGATGATGGGGCTAAAAAACGCCGGCATCATTGTGGCGAACCCGGATACGCTGGTCACTGTGGGTAATCTCAGCTCACATCATGTCCTGCTGGGCGCATTGGGTTTCTTTATTATCGCTATTCTGGCGTCACGCAATATTCACGCCGCCGTGCTGATTTCGATGATCGTCACCACGGCGATTGGCTGGATGCTGGGCGACGTTAAGTTTGTTGGCGTATTCTCTGCGCCCCCTTCCATCACCTCAGTGGTCGGTCAGGTCGATATTACAGGTGCATTTAATGTTGGCATGGCCGGCATTATCTTCTCTTTTATGCTGGTCAATCTGTTTGACTCGTCCGGTACGCTCATTGGTGTTACCGATAAAGCCGGACTCGCCGATGAAAAGGGTACTTTTCCGCGGATGAAGCAGGCGCTGTATGTCGACAGTATAAGTTCTGTGACCGGCGCACTGGCGGGCACCTCGTCCGTTACGGCCTATATTGAAAGTACCTCTGGCGTCGCCGTAGGCGGTCGTACCGGCCTGATGGCAGTGGTTACCGGTCTTCTGTTCCTGCTGGTGACGTTTTTGTCGCCGCTGGCGGCCATGGTTCCGGCTTATGCCGCAGCAGGCGCGCTGATCTACGTTGGCGTACTGATGACGGCCAGCCTGTCGCGGGTGAAATGGGACGATCTGACGGAAGCCGTCCCCGCGTTCGTTACGGCAGCAATGATGCCCTTTAGCTTCTCAATCACCGAAGGCATCGCGCTGGGCTTTATTGCTTACTGTGTGATGAAGCTGGGCACGGGGCGCTGGCGTGAAATCAGTCCCTGCGTGGTGATCGTCGCATTACTGTTTGTGCTTAAAATCGCGTTTATCGACGGACACTAAGCGGCGATAAACGACTTTGCGCGTGCTGGCGACTGGTCTCAGCGGTCAGGATAAGGCCAGCGCGCGTCCATTCAGCGTCGTCAGACGTATCATCTGCGTACCGGCATCCGGCTTGTCCAGGGTGATATCACGCAGTTCAGACCACTGGCCGTCGCCGGTTATTTCCCATAAGTGCAAGTGCCGTACCTGAGGTGATAAAGCACAGGACCACACCAGCGTGGGCTCGGCATCACACAGAATTTGCAGATCGGTATGAAGCGTTGAACGCAGGCGTCCGGCGCCGGGTAACAGCTGGAGCGACGTCAGTCCTGTTTCATCTCCCCCCTGGAGTTTCATCACGCTGCGACGTAGCGTCCAAATCTGCGTCACCGCCTCAGGCACGTCTTGCTGGGCATTAATCCAGGTGATTTCTCCCGAACTTAAGCCCTGCATCATCTGCTCCTGCGTCTGACGACTGTGCGCCCGCACGATATCAATCTCCAGCCCAACCTGACTGCGCTCTTCAGCCAGCAGTACGCCAACGGTATTCCCTGCGTAGGCAATATTAAAGTCCGGGAGATCGGGGTCCACGAAGGCCGGGCGGCCGTTATGGCAGTTAACTATCGGAGGAAGATGATGAAGGCCATAAACGCGTTGCATGAGCTGCTTCAATATAATGCGCGCCGCCAGAAAGCGCTCGCGACGTTTATCCGCCACGTGTCGCACGCTGTCGATAACGTCCTGCGTCATTGTCATGTCAACGAGCCGTTGGCCGGGGTTGCCTGCCCAACGAACAAAATGACCAGCCATCTGTCGCTCCATGAGAATGGTCAGATAATCATCAGCAGGATTATAAGCGCTTTCTCTGGCTGCCGCATTCGGCATGCCGTAAACCCTTCGCTTTTCAGAAAAGCATCAGGCTGACACCCGCACGGCAGGCAGCATAAACCGTCAGGGATGGGCGCTACGAAACGACCGTAACGCTCGTGGATATCAGACGAACTGGCACGCCTGCTCAAGGCTCAGACGGGGTAAACGGGGATGAAGCTTATCCGGGATGCCATAACCCAAATTAATTAACAGATTGGCCTGCCAGGTGGTATCGGCAAAAAAGGCCTCGTTCACTTTTAACGGATCAAAACCCGACATCGGCCCGGCATCCAGCCCCAACGCGCGCGCTGCCAGAATAAAATATCCTGCCTGCAGGCTACTGTTACGAAAGGCCGTCTCTTTGACCAAATCCGGTGTGTTGGTAAACCAGTTACGCGCATCGGCATGTTGAAACAGCATCGTCAGGTGCTGATAAAACTCGCTGTCCCAGGCAATAATAACGGTGACCGGGGCGTTCATGGTTTTCTCAAGGTTGCCTGACGCCAGCGCCGGTTTCAGCTTTTCTTTCCCCTCCGCGGAGGTGACAAAAACGAAGCGTCCCGGCGAGCAGTTTGCAGAAGTTGGGGCCAGGGCAACGAGCTGATAGAGTTGCTCCAGCAGGGCCGGGGCCACGGGTTTTTGCTGCCAGTGGTTGTGAGTGCGGGCATGGTAAAAAAGGGTATTCAGCGCGTTATCATCAAGCGATGTAGTCATTATAACTCTCCAGGGAAGACATCCAGTATTCAACCTATACGGTGAGTTCAGGTTTTTGGATGCATTGCGGCCCGTCTTATCGCGTTTTTTGACCGTCAATGCACAGCAAAAAACGCGGGGCAGAGCATCCTTAACAATAATAACCTACGCCACAATAACGAATAAGCAACACATTACGATTTATCCCCTGAGCGGCGGCGTTCTGTTTTTGCCATGCCGCTTACGGGTTACGTGCTGTACATCATTTGCCGATACAGAAGCTCGAGAAAATGCGTCCCAGCAAATCGTCCGAGGTAAATTCACCGGTAATTTCGCTGAGCGCCTGCTGCGCAAGGCGCAACTCCTCTGCCAGCAACTCGCCTGCCCAGGCACCTAAGAGCTGAGATTTGCCCTGTTCCAGATGCGTCGCAGCACGCTCCAGTGCCTGCAGATGACGACGGCGTGCCAGGAAGCCACCTTCCATATTATCGGCAAAGCCCATGGTCTGTTTGAGATGGTCGCGCAATGTGTCCAGGCCTTCGCTGGTTCTGGCAGAAAGCCTGATAAGCGAATGACCATCGACTTCTGTCAGGCCCAGTGTTTCACCGGTGATGTCGGCTTTATTACGCACCACGGTAATCGGCAACTGGGGCGGCAAGCGTGCGACAAAATCTGGCCAGATCTCAGCCGGCTCGGTCGCGTGAGTGGTGGTGCCATCGACCATAAACAGCACTCTGTCGGCCTGTTCGATTTCGTGCCAGGCGCGTTCAATACCAATACGCTCCACTTCATCGCTGGCTTCACGTAACCCGGCGGTATCAATGATATGCAACGGCATACCGTCAATATGAATGTGCTCACGCAGTACATCGCGCGTTGTACCGGCGATATCGGTCACGATGGCCGCCTCACGTCCGGCAAGCGCATTCAGCAGGCTGGATTTTCCGGCATTCGGCCGACCGGCAATGACAACCTTCATGCCTTCGCGCAACAGGCTGCCCTGTTTGGCTTCGGCACGCACAGCATCAAGATCGCTGATGACCGTATTCAACTGCCCTTCGATTTTACCGTCAGACAGAAAATCGATCTCCTCATCGGGGAAATCAATCGCCGCCTCAACATAGATACGCAGATGAGTCAGTGCTTCCACCAGATGATTAATACGGACAGAGAATGCGCCCTGCAGTGAGTTGACCGCCGATCGTGCCGCCTGTTCTGAGCTGGCATCAATCAGATCGGCAATGGCTTCTGCCTGCGCTAAATCGAGTTTGTCGTTCAGAAAGGCACGCTCAGAGAATTCACCCGGTTGGGCAATGCGCAGACCCGGCAGCGCCACAATCCGTTTCAGCAGCAGATCCAGAATCACCGGGCCGCCGTGCCCCTGCAATTCCAGTACGTCTTCCCCGGTGAATGAGTGGGGGCCGGGAAACCATAGCGCGATCCCCTGATCCAGCACGCTGCCGTCACTATCGTTAAACGATAAATAGTCGGCATAACGCGGTTTGGGCAGTTTACCCAATATCTGCTGCGCAACCTCGGCGGCTCGCGGACCGGAAATACGCAAAATGCCAACGCCGCCGCGTCCGGGCGGGGTTGCCTGAGCAACAATGGTATCGCTATGGCTCATAAATTCTCTCTCACTACAAAAAACAAAGGCGGTCGCTTTGACCGCCTGAGCATAACCGTTTTTATCGCGGGAGACCTCCCGCGACGGCTTTACGCTTTCTTCTTGTCGCGGCTGTGTAAGCCACGTTTTTCCAGCCCGCGATAAATCAGCTGCTGCTGGAGGATGGTCACCAGGTTACTGACGATGTAGTACAGCACCAGACCTGACGGGAACCACAGGAAGAACACGGTGAAAATCACAGGCATATACGTCATGATCTTCTGCTGCATCGGATCGGTCACGGTGGTCGGTGACATCTTCTGAATGAAGAACATGGTGATGCCCATCAGAATCGGCAGAATATAGTACGGATCCTGTGCTGACAGATCGTGGATCCATAAAATGAACGGCGCATGACGCAGTTCTACCGAGCCGGACAGCATGTAGTACAAGGCAAGGAAGATAGGCATCTGAATCACCAACGGCAAACAGCCACCCAGCGGATTCACTTTTTCTGCTTTATACAGCGCCATCATTTCCTGGCTCTGCTTCTGCTTATCGTCACCTAAACGCTCACGCATCGCCTGAATCTTCGGCTGCAGCATGCGCATTTTCGCCATCGAGGTGTACTGCGCTTTGGTCAGCGGGTACATGATGCCACGCACGATGAACGTGATGATGATGATGGAGAAGCCCCAGTTACCGATAAAGCTGTGAATGAACTTCAACAGTTTAAACAGCGGCTGAGAGATAAACCATAACCAACCGTAGTCAACCGTCAGGTCAAGGTGAGGCGCAATGGCAGCCATCTTGTCCTGAATTTCCGGGCCAACCCACAGCGTGGCATCCAGCGTCTGTTGTGCACCCGGCGCAACGGTTACCGGCGCGGATTTATAGCCGATGGCGGCAACGCCATTACCCAGATTACTGGTGTAAAGCGTATTCGCGCCCTGGGTGCGCGGCACCCATGCGGTGGCAAAATACTGCTGCAACATCGCTACCCAACCATTGCTGGTATTGGTATTGAGGTTTTCGTTATCCGCGATGGTATCGAACTTAATCTTTTCGTATTTCGATTCGCTGGTGGAGTAAGCCGTACCGCGGAAGGTGTGCAACGCAAAGTTGTTGCTGCCGGTATCACGGTGTTTAGGCAAATCGATGGTTTGCTTTAACTGGCCAAACATCGACAACTCCAGCGGTTGCTGGCTGGTATTGTTGATGTTGTAGTCAACATTAACCGCATAGTCGCCACGCTTGAACACGAATGTCTTGGTATAGACAACGCCGTTTTCAGCGGTGAACGTCATCGGCACACGCAGTTCGCTCTGACCGTCAGCCAGTTCGAAATGGTCCTGGGCGGTGTTATACAGCGGACGCGCACCATTATTAGGATTATCCGGACCATTACGACCCGTTAAGCCACTTTGCGCCTGGTAAACAAACGACGGTGTGGTTTCCAGCAGCTCGAACGGCTTATCAGAACCCAGCTTATCTGGGTAAGTCAGCAGTTGTGCCTGGTCAACATCGCCACCGCGGGTGTTGATAGTTAATGACAGGACATCAGTCTTAACGGTGATCGTTTTACCCTGGCCGCTGGCCGGTACACCCTGGCCTGCAGCATCACCGGCTGCACTGTTTGTGTTCTGCGTGGTCTGGGTCTGCAAAGGCTTCGGAGCATGGTCCGTCTGCCAGGCTTGCCAGATCATGAAAGACACGAACAGAAAAGCGATGAGAAAGAGATTGCGTTGCGAATCCATCGTTAATGTTCTCTGGTATCAAAGGTTTTTGGCGGCACAGGATCGTCACCACCCGGGTTCAAAGGGTGGCATTTTAATACGCGTTTTAAAGTCAACCAACTGCCTTTTATCACGCCAAACCTGCGTAAGGCCTCAATTCCGTATTGAGAGCAGGTCGGATGAAACCGACAGTGTGGCCCCAGTAATGGACTGATGCCGCGTTGATAAACGCGTATCAGGACGATCAGGAACCGCGCGCCAGGCGACAGTGACGACGCCATAATTTCTCCAACGCTTCCGCCAACATACGGTTATCGAGATCGGCAACACCCTTCTTCGCAACCACCACAAAGTCCATCGACGGTAATTCATGCTGACGCAGACGAAAGCTTTCGCGGGTCAATCGCTTGATCCGGTTGCGTTCGTGGGCGCGTTTCACATGTTTTTTCGCGACAGTAAGACCGATGCGGGGATACCCCAGCGCGTTGAGGCGGCCGAGAATAGTAATTTGCGGCGTGCCAGCCCGTTGTGGCTGCTGAAAGACGAAAGTGAAATGAGTGGGAGTTAACAAACGTAACTCCCTGGGAAATGCGAGCTTACCCACCAGGGTTAGCTTTATTACTTAGAAACGGTCAGACGAGAGCGGCCTTTAGCACGACGACGTGCCAGAACCTGACGACCATTTTTAGTTGCCATACGAGCACGGAAGCCGTGTGAACGGTTGCGCTTCAGTACGGACGGTTGAAAAGTGCGTTTCATGGCGATTTCTACCTAAACTTGAAAATTTTCACTGGGTGACGCGTTTCCGGACCAAAAAACAGACCGACGCCTCAATGTGTCTTTAATAAAGAGGCGGGATTGTAATAATTGTACAGTCCCGAGTCAATTTACTTCGCTTGTCGCGGTACCAGAAACCCGGATTACAGCCCGCTGAGTCCGGGCATTGAGCATGACGCGACAACGCCGGGGGAAGAATTATACGGGGTCTGTGTTAAAGCGCAAGGATCGCGCAGGATCTTATTGCGATCAAATGGGCGCGTTAGTAAGCAAAAACGAGAGCTCGTCCGAAAAATTGAATCATTCAGCGCGATCCCAGGTGGTTTTTTCTACCACAAGCGTAAACTTTCTTCCGCGTTCATGTCCTGTGGATAAAAAGGATAAAAACTGTGTAGAAAGGGAAGATCTCTGTCGCGCTTTGCGCTATGATCCGCCCTTCCTCTGACGATCCTCCAATGATTGCAGGATGGAAAACCGCTGATAGCGGTCGCAGGCGCTTTCTTTCGTCTGTGTCAAAAATGA